>NZ_AP028990.1:427500-4773722 GCF_037076485.1 Agarivorans sp. OAG1 | reverse complement strand
TGTGAATAAAATTCGCCGAGCCAGATAACAGCTTAGTTATTTGATATAACCACAGCGTATTTGTGTATTTACTGAGGCTGAACTAGAATTTTTACCCATACACAACTACAGATACAGAAGAATAGAAATGAAACTACTAAATAAATCACGATTGCTACTTGGTTTACTGCTAGTTAGCCTAAGTCCTTGGTCAGCATTTGCACAAGATACCGTTAAAGTAGGTATGTCTGGTCGTTATTTTCCTTTCACTTTTGTAAAACAAGATCAGCTGCAAGGCTTTGAAGTTGATGTTTGGAATGAACTGGCCAAACGTAATGATTGGAAAGTTGAATTTGTAACTGCGAACTTCTCTGGCCTATTTGGCATGTTAGAGACAGGTCGTGTAGATACCATTTCTAACCAAATTACTATTACCGACGAACGTAAAGCTAAATACCTATTCTCTCACCCCTATGTGGTGGATGGCGCGCAAATTGTTGTACGTAAAGGCAATAGCGAGATTACTAGCATTGACGACTTAAAAGGTAAAAAGGTTGCAGTAAACCTAGGTTCTAACTTTGAGCAGCTATTAAGAAAACACGACACCGATAATCAAATTAACATAGCGACTTATGATACAGGCATCGAGCAAGATGTTGCATTGGGTCGTTCAGATGCATTTGTTATGGACCGTGTATCTTCGTTAGCACTTATCAAGAAATCTGGTCTACCCTTAGCGCTAGCGGGTCAGCCTTTCGAAACCATCGAGAATGCGATGCCATTCAAAAACAACGAAGCAGGCCAAGCATTACAAGCTAAAGTTAACGCTAGCCTAGAAGCTATGCAGCAAGATGGCAGCCTAAGCGCAATTTCTCAAAAATGGTTTGACGGAGACATCACCAAATAATGTCTACATTTGACTTCGGTTACATGTTAGAGCTGTTCCCAATACTGTTTAAGTATTTGGGAACCACCATGGAAATGGCTGCAGTTGCAGCCGTTTTTGCATTAGTGCTTGCACTAGTATTGGCTCTATTTCGTGTATTTAAGTTGCCGCTGCTTAATCAATTTGCAGTGGTATTTATCTCATTCTTCCGCGGTACGCCGTTACTGGTACAACTGTTTATCTTGTATTACGGCTTACCTCAGGTATTCCCAATTCTGATTGGCTTAGATGCATTTAGCGCATCGGTTATCGGCTTGAGTTTGCACTTTTCTGCCTATAAAGCAGAAAGTATTAGAGCGGCCATTAACTCTATTGATAAAAGCCAGTGGGACGCTTGTTACGCCTTTGGTATGACTCGATTGCAAGCTTTGCGCAGAGTAGTGCTTCCACAAGCGCTACGCACTGCCCTGCCTTCTTTAATGAACTATCTTATCGATATGATTAAAAGCACCTCTTTGGCCTTTACCTTAGGTGTGGCAGAAATAATGGCTAAAGCGCAAATGGAGGCGTCTAGTAGCTTTAAGTTCTTTGAAGCATTTTTAGCAGTAGCACTTATCTATTGGGCAGTTGTTGCAGTATTTACTCAGCTACAAAACCTTGCTGAACAGCGACTATCGAAGGCTTATTAACGATGATAAAAATCTCCAATTTAAGCAAGTCCTTCGATGGGCAAAATGTGCTTAACGGTATCGATTTAGAAGTGAAAGAGGGCGAAGTTGTAGCGATCATCGGCCCATCAGGAACAGGAAAATCTACTTTCCTACGTTGTATTAATTACTTAGAACAACCCGATACAGGCCTTATTAGCGTAGATGGTTTAACAGTAGATGCACAAAACCATCAACAAAAAGACGTGCTCGCGCTGCGCCGTAAACTATCTTTTGTCTTTCAAAATTACTCGCTGTTTGCCAACTTAAACGCGGAGCAAAACATAGCTGAAGCGTTGATCACAGTTTGGAAGCGACCCAAAGATAAGGCCTTAGCCGAGGCAAGAAAGATACTTAAAGATATTGGCCTAGCGGATAAAACCAAACACTACCCTAGCCAATTATCGGGTGGCCAACAGCAACGTATAGGTATTGGCCGTGCTATGGCTACTCACAGCCAAGCTATATTGTTTGATGAACCCACATCAGCCTTAGATCCAGAATGGGTTGGCGAAGTGCTTGAACTCATCAAAAAACTGGCCGAACGCAAACAAACATTAGTTATTGTTACTCATGAAATGGCCTTCGCCCGCGAAGTTGCCGACCGAGTGGTATTTATGAGCGATGGAACCATTGTTGAACAAGGTAGCCCAGAAGAACTGTTTAATCAGCCGAAAGATCCACGAACTCAACAGTTTATATCGCGTATCGTTAAGCGTAATCACGGCTAATTACATTGTTTAGTTGCACCTATATATAGGAGCACTATAATGCCGCCAAAGATCCAAAGGATCTTTTCCACAACAGTATTTAAGATTAAGCGATTTTTCGTTTGACTTAGAAGAGGTGAATGATTAGAATTTCGCCTCTTTTTTACCCGGTGCGCCTACCATTTTGGTTAATTGCACCGACTGTACAGTAAAAAACTAGCTAGCAAGAGTAATAAATATGAAACGTACTTTTCAACCAAGCGTACTAAAGCGCAAGCGTAGCCACGGTTTCCGCGCTCGCATGGCAACAAAAAACGGCCGCCAAGTTTTGGCACGTCGTCGCGCTAAAGGTCGCGCAAGTCTGTCTGCATAATTAAGTGCAAAGACATTCTTTTAGCAGGGAGTTACGTTTGTTAACTCCCATGCATTTCAAACATGTATTCTCCAACCCCGTTCGTGTGGGTTCCCCCCAACTCACTATCCTTGCCAAATCCAATACTCTAGAACACCCTCGTCTAGGTTTAGCTGTTTCTAAAAAAAGCGTTAAACTAGCGGTAGGTCGTAATCGAATTAAACGTTTGGTAAGAGAAAGCTTTCGTCTACATCAGCACAAGTTGCCCGCAGTAGATATAGTGGTTATTTCCAAGAACGGTATTTCAGACTTAGATAATAAAGACCTGACCAAGCTTCTGGAGAAATCATGGCGAAGACTAACGCGCCGTTGCGAATAATCGCAATTATGCCAATCAAGGCTTATCAATACGTGATAAGTCCTTTGCTTGGTCCGCGCTGCCGGTTTACGCCAACATGTTCAGATTACGCGATTGAAGCAATTAATTTGCATGGTGTGTTAAAAGGTAGTTGGTTAGCAAGCCAACGTCTATTAAAATGCCATCCTCTACATCCTGGCGGACATGATCCGGTTCCAGGTTCCAAAAAAACCAATAGTGATTAACTAAAATTATGGAATCTCAACGCAATTTACTGATAATTGGGTTGCTGTTTGTAAGTTTTCTTATATATCAGCAATGGCAAAAAGACTACGGCCCACAGCCTGTAGTAACTACTGCTACCAATACTGTTACCGCAACTGGTACTACTGCAAATGGTGATGTGCCAGCCAGTGCTTCATCTCACGACGATTCAGACTTAACGCAGGCTACCGCTGCAGGTCAGTTAATCACGGTTACTACCGACGTTCTTAAGCTTAAAATTAGCGCTCAAGGCGGTGATGTAGTGAGTGCCGAACTATTGGCCTACCCAATAGAAGAAGACTCAACAGAACCATTTGTACTGTTAGAAGAAAATCCTAACTTTACCTATGTAGCCCAAAGCGGCTTAATTGGTCGTGATGGCCCAGATGCCAGCGCCAACGGCCGCCCAGTTTACCAAGTAACTAGCAACAGCTTTGAACTTGCTGATGGTAGCGATGAACTGGTTGTAGCACTTAACTACCAAGACCAAAACGGTAACGTATTTACTAAAAACTTTACCCTTACTCGTGGTAGCTACGACGTAAACGTAGACTTTCAAGTAAGCAACAAAAGTGACTCCGACCTAAGCTTGCAACTATACAGCCAGCTTAAGCAAACTGATAAAGAGCATAGCTCTAGCATGGTAATGCCGGTTTATCGTGGTGGAGCATACTCTAGCGAATCAACTCGTTACTCAAAGTACAGTGTTAAAGACATCAAAAAATCTAACCTAAATGAAACCACTACTGGTGGTTGGGTTGCGATGATGCAGCACTACTTTGTAACCGCTTGGTTGCCAAACGAAGGCGATACCAACCAGCTATATTCAAACAGCGGTAACGGTTTTGTATTCATGGGTTACAAAGCGCCTTTACAAACCATTGCGCCTAACGATACAGCTACCCTAACTAGCTCGTTATGGGTTGGCCCTAAACTACAAAAGCAAATGGCTGAATCAGCAAAACACCTAGACCTAACCGTAGACTACGGCTGGTTATGGTTTATTGCCCAACCATTGTACAAACTACTAACCTTCTTCCACAGCATTGTAGGTAACTGGGGTGTAGCAATTATTCTTATCACCTTCACCGTAAAAGGTTTGTTGTACCCGCTAACTAAAGCGCAATACACCTCTATGGCGAAGATGCGTTTACTGCAACCTAAAATGGCTGCACTTCGCGAGAAGTACGGTGACGACCGTCAGAAAATGTCGCAAGGCATGATGGAGCTGTACAAGAAAGAGAAAGTAAACCCCTTAGGTGGTTGTTTCCCTATCTTGCTACAAATGCCTATCTTTATTGCGTTGTACTGGTCGTTAATGGAGAGCGTAGAGTTACGTCATGCACCGTTCTTTGGTTGGATTACCGACCTATCGGTACAAGACCCATTCTACATTCTGCCTATTTTGATGGGTGTGAGTATGTTCTTCATTCAGAAGATGTCTCCAACCACCGTAGCCGACCCAATGCAGGCTAAAATTATGCAGTTTATGCCAGTAATCTTTACTGTATTCTTCTTATGGTTCCCAGCAGGTCTAGTACTTTACTGGTTGATGAGTAACGTGGTGACGCTGATTCAGCAAACCATCATCTACCGTAACCTTGAGAAAAAAGGATTGCATAAACGCTAAGCACAAAGTTTAGCAACAATGCTAAAATGCCATTCAGTGAAGGCTGAATGGCATTTTTTATTTTCAGCAGAAATGAGCAAAGAGAGTGAGCATGAATTCAACTGATACTATTGTGGCGCAAGCTACCGCCCCAGGTCGTGGTGGTGTAGGCATAATTAGAGTATCTGGCCCTTTAGCCCAGCAAGTAGCCGAAACGCTATTAGGCAAGTGCCCTGCTCCTCGTTATGCCGATTACTTACCGTTTAAAAGCCTTAGCGGAGACACGCTTGACCAAGGTATTGCACTGTACTTTAAAGGGCCAAATTCCTTTACCGGTGAAGATGTACTAGAACTACAAGGTCATGGCGGCCCAGTAGTAATAGACATGCTAATTCGCGAAATTTGCCAAATAGATGGTTTACGCATGGCTCGCCCAGGTGAGTTTAGTGAGCGCGCATTTCTAAACGACAAGCTCGATTTAGCCCAAGCAGAGGCCATTGCCGACCTTATTGAGGCCACTAGTGAACAAGCAGCCAAAAGTGCCTTACATTCGCTGCAGGGTGAGTTTTCAAACAAGATCCATAGCTTAGTTGAAAGTGTTACTCGCCTACGTATTTACGTTGAAGCCGCAATTGATTTTCCCGAAGAAGAAATCGACTTTTTAAGCGACGGAAAAGTACAAGCCGATTTATACGCCATTATTGAAGAATTAGGCTTAGTGCAAAGCCAAGCTCGCCAAGGTTCATTGCTACGAGAAGGCATGCGAGTAGTGATAGCTGGCCGCCCTAACGCCGGTAAATCAAGCCTACTTAACGCCCTAGCAGGTAAACAAGCCGCCATTGTTACCGACATAGCCGGAACCACTCGTGACGTATTACGCGAGCATATTCATATTGACGGTATGCCACTACACATCATCGATACCGCTGGTTTACGTGATGACGCAGACGTAGTTGAGCAAATAGGTATAGAGCGCGCCTGGGAAGAAATCAATAATGCTGATCGGGTATTGTTTATGGTGGATGGCACCACCACCGAGGAGCTCGACCCACAAAAAATTTGGCCTGAATTTGTGGCAAAACTACCCACTAATATGGGCATGACAGTAGTACGCAACAAAGCCGATGTTACCGGCGAAAGCTTAGACGTAGTGATGGATCACGGACACCCTGTTTATAAGATTTCAGCTAAAACCGAGCTAGGCCTAGCAGAGCTAAAAGACCACCTAAAACAATGCATGGGTTTTCAAGGCAATATGGAAGGTGGCTTTATGGCGCGTCGCCGCCACCTTAACGCCATCGAACTTGCAGCTGAACACTTAGACAATGGCAAAAGCCAACTAGAAGTTTATCAAGCAGGTGAACTGTTGGCCGAAGAACTGCGCTTGGTACAACAACACTTAAGCGAAATTACCGGTGAGTTCAGCTCCGACGATTTACTCAGCCGCATTTTCACCAGTTTCTGTATCGGAAAGTAAAGTGGGCAAACAAAGGTAATCAACGACAAATAAATTACTAATTTAGTTGTTTTATTATTCATTGATTATCAACATTTTCCGTTATTTTCTATTGAAAAACGTACACTTAGAGCAGACCAAACAAGAGCTTAACGGCTTATTTATGATTACGGTAATACCCAACAAAGCATTACTTCATTGAGGCTCCTTTAATTTCGCTAGCTAAACTTCATTTCTTATTCACGCTCGATTATATAAGTCATGGTTATAACTATAGCCCCCAGATACACTGCTATTCCAAACACACATTTATTGCCTAGCGTAACAGTTGCATAGCCCGTCGATTTAATCGATAGCTGCTCTAATCACTTCGAATAATCATGTCAAATTAAACACTGTCACGCGTTTATCTATCCAATCTACGCTGCTCACCTTTTTCATTCTTAGTATTGCTCGTGTCCGGTGCCAATAAGCGGCGCCAAACTTAAAACAACACTTAACTAGGAAATGTAATGAAAACTCTAAAATTGGCTGCACTAATTACTACAGCTCTTATTTCAACTGGCTCTTTCGCCGCTGAAAAAGTTAACTTCGCAAACCCATACAGCCTATACAGTGGGCTATCTATTGGCTATGGCGATAATGATGCAAGCTTTTCAGCGCAATTTGATGCCAAGATCTCAGATAACTGGAGCATGCTAGGCATCTATAAAGGTGATGATAACTTTGGTGACTATGCATTTAGCTTAAGCAGTATTAATAGCAATGGTTTTGGTGTCACTCTTGCCTATGATTTTGACAAACACCATAAAGGTGAGCTTGTCAAAGCAGAAGAAGCCGAAATAAGAGTGCATTATGCAAAGGGTAGCGATCAGGGCTTTATGTTCTTACCTGAGTTGGCTATTGGTGGCTACAAGCAAGCTAATGCATCAGGTAAGGGTAATTACGGTTCCGTTACTGCTAACCTAATCTATAACGCTTCTAACGGTGTTTGGTTAAATGTAGCCCCAGAATACAAATATAGTTTTTCTGACATTGAATTAAACGATGGCGGACACCGTGGCTTTTCAGACTGGGATGTAACAGCAAGCATTGGCTATACCTTTAAAGATAAGCACAGTATTTCTTATAGCTACCAATACGACGCCAACGATAACCTTTCAACAATTACTTACAGCTACGGTTTTTAACTCCTAATAACGGCTGATATTCAGCGCCATCATTATTATTTCCATTGGCAGAGATTAACTCGCTGCCAATGTCTTCTATCAGAATCAAACAAAGAATCTAAAACATGACTAATTGGCATAATAAAACAGCAGATGAAGCTCTGAAAGAATGCTCTTCAACTGCCTTTGGTTTAAACGAGCAAGAGGCTCTGACACGATTAACTGAAATAGGAAAAAATGAATTAAAAGAGGCAGAAGGTAAAAGTAACCTAAGAATTTTAGTAGAGCAGTTTAAAAACCCACTGATTTTAATCCTAGCAATCGGTGCCTTAGTGTCATATCTGACTGGTCACATAGTAGATGGTACTGCTATTTCAGTGATCATCATCATCAATGCATTAATTGCTTTTTGGCAAGAGCTCAAAGCAAAACGAGGTATGGAAGCGCTAAAAGAGATGGCCAGCCCAAAGGCTACAGTAATTAGAGATGGTCAATCCAAGGTTATTGATGCACGCGAGCTCGTTCCGGGTGACATATTGGAGATAAACACCGGAGATATCTTGCCAGCAGACATTCGAATTATCGAAGCTAATAACCTCAATATTGATGAAGCCCCGTTAACCGGAGAGTCGGAGCCAGTTAACAAGCATGTTGATGCCCTACCTGAGGGAAATATAAGTCTGGGTGACCAAAATAACATGGCATTCATGACCACGCTGGTTAGTTCAGGAAATGGCCTTGGTTTGGTGGTACGTACCGGTATGCAAACTGAAGTTGGCCACATAGCCGAAATGATGAACAACACCGAAGTGACCAAAACTCCAATGCAAGTTCGTATGGATGCGATTGCTCATACCCTAATGATTGCTGCATTAGCGGTGGTCGCGGTGGTCGCAGGTATCGGCTTGTTCTATGGAATGCCATGGTTAGAGATATTAAACACGAGCATTTCACTATCTGTTGCTGCAATTCCTGAGGGTCTTCCAACGATTGTCTCGATCGTACTTACCTTGGGCTCAACTAAGTTGGCAAAAAACAATGCCTTAGCCAAAGAACTAGCAGCAATAGAAACTCTCGGTTCAACCACTGTTATTTGCTCTGACAAAACTGGCACGTTGACTCAAAATCAGATGCAAGTGATGAACACCTATGATGCCTCAGGACGTTACTGGAGTGTCGGTGGTAAAGGCTTTGATATAGCAGGTGAGTTTACTCCGATTAAACATCAAAGTTCGGTAACGGAAAGTCCAGAAATGCGCCTGGGCTTAACGATTGCAACACTATGCAACGATGCAGAGCACCTTTTGGAAAATGGTTCTTACCATGTGCGCGGCAACCCTACTGAAGGCGCGCTGATTGTGGCAGCAGCTAAGGCTGGCTTAAATCGTAGCGAACTGCTAGACAATGAAGGATATAGCGTAATCAAGAAGTTTCCTTTTGACTCAACGCGAAAAATGGCTTCAGTAATCGTAAAAAGTAATACCGGCCAACACTTTCTCGCGGTAAAAGGTGCGCCAGATGTAATGCTTCGCCAGTCTGCTGCATTCATGGTCAACGGCAAAGATTTGAACATTAGTCAAAATGCTTGTAATAACAACTTGGCCTTAGCGCCAGCCTTGGATGAGCATATTATTGAAGACTATCAAAATGCTATTAACTATTTTGCAGATAAAGCGCTACGTACCCTAACGGTTGGCTATAAGCCACTTAGTGAAGCAGATTTAGAGCTGACTCAAGAAGAACTTGAATCAAATATCACTATTCTAGCTATGTTCGGCATTATGGATCCGCCAAGACCTGAAGTTAAAGCCGCAATTGACACATGCTATAAAGCCGGTATTCGAACGGTAATGATCACCGGCGACCATGCGCTAACTGCAGCAGCGGTAGCACGAGAGATCGGTATCATTCGTAAGGCTGAGGATAAGGTGGTTACCGGTGCAGAGTTAGACGAAATGGATGACCATGAGTTAAAAAAGATATGCTCCGAGGTTGCAGTTTTTGCTCGCGTGAGTCCAGAGCATAAGCTAAGAATTGTAAAAGCTCAGCAAGCTAACAACGAAGTTCCTGCAATGACAGGTGACGGAGTCAATGACGCACCAGCTCTAAGGCGCGCAGACATAGGCGTCGCGATGGGTATTGAAGGTACTTCAGTAGCGAAAGACTCAGCGGACCTCATATTACTGGATGATAACTTTAGTACGATAGTCAAAGCGGTTCGTAAAGGGCGCCAAATTTTTGATAACTTACGTAAGTTCATTCGCCAAGCACTAACAGCAAATGTTGGTGAAGTCTCAGTTATTTTAATCGCCTTCTTGGTGATGGGTCCAGAGATGGTACTTCCCTTAACTCCGTTGATGTTACTGTGGATTAACTTAGTATCAGATGGATTACCAGCCCTTGCTTTAGGTGTTGAACCTGCAGAAAAAGATCTCATGCAAAGAAAGCCCCGTAAACGGGATCAAGGTATATTCAGTGATGGCCTAGGACTTAAAATACTTATTCGGGGACTTGCGCTCGGTGGGGTTAGTTTTGCAGCCTTCTCTATGGTTTTGAGCGCTGGTTACAGTGAGGCATACGCACAAAGCACCACCTTTGCAATGTTGGTATTTGCCCAGCTTTGGCATTTATTCGACGCACGGGGCTTTGCAAGCCTGTTCAGAAAAAACCCTCTAAGTAACAAGTGGCTATTAGGTGCTGTTGCTGGATCTGCAGGGCTTTCACTAGCCGTTATCTATAGCAACATTGGTCAAGCGATTTTCAATACACAAGCTTTAAGCCTAACTCACCTAGGATCAATTATCATTTTGGCATCGATACCTACATTGCTATTGTCGACAGTAAGAGAAGTTACTAAGTTAAAATTCATTTAAGTCAACGCGACTCCCTGTTATTGATACGCCCTTCTTTTTGATTGTAAGCAAATATGACTCCACAAATTAAAGGAGTTGTATTTGCTTATTCTATGCAGAGACGAATCCCCCAAACACTTCTATGTGCTGACTAGCTCCCCGATACAAGACATTAAACAATTGCCCAACCCACTCCAGTCAATTCGCTTGGAACAAATCTATATCAATTAACCCCTTTTTAGATACCTTAAATCCGTATCCTCATTCCCCCTTCCAATCCCTCTAAAATTCCAATCATCAAGAGATGACTAAGGGCTCATGGCCCTAATTAAACAAAAGAGATTGGAAAACATGATGAGCAGCTTAACGAATGTATACCGGCTAAATACCCCTCAACGCCTATTTATTGGATATACCTTGGCTGTATTAGTTGACCTTACGGTACTTAACTTTTTCGCCCAATACTGGGACAAGGTATACATCGAATCTTTCTCTATATCCTTTTGCGCAGCCTTATTGCTGCAGCTATTGCTCAAATTATCGATTAAAGCAGAGCATATAGTTGCTAAACACTTCCGTTATAAGCAAAACAAAATAGCCAAAGTTCAACGCATCTTAGCGACTTGGGGAATATTGTTTGGCTCAAAAATTATCATGTTAGAAGCAATAGATTGGCTGTTTGGGGCAGCGGTTGAATTCAATGGATTACTTAACGGCTTGCTAGCGTTTATCGCTGTGATTGTAAGCATAATGCTCGCAGAAATTACTATTGGCCGCATCTACTTTGCACTAGATAAACATCCCCATAGCTGGTGATTCCCACTCTTTAATAACAGCTATTAGCGGCAATCAAAAAATTTTATTACCAACATTACTTTAATAAACGAGGATATTGATATGTCTAAAAAAATACTTGTAGTCGGTGGTGTAGCAGGAGGGGCTTCAGCAGCCGCTCGCTCAAGAAGACTTAACGAAGATGCAGAAATTATTATGTTTGAACGTGGTCCAGTTGTCTCGTTTTCGAACTGCTGCTTGCCTTATCACATATCAGGGCAAGTTGAAAAAGAGGAAACCTTAATATTAATGAACCCGCAAAAATTCAAGATGTGGTTCAACATAGATGCTCGAGTAAACAGCTGTGTTATCGCTGTAAATACTCAGGAAAAGTTTGTAGAAGTACAAAATATTTTAACAGGTGAGGTAAGCAATGAAACCTATGATGACCTAGTACTATCACCCGGTGCTGGGTCTATTGTTCCCAATCTGCCTGGGCTAGAAAAAATGGACCACTACAGTTTAAAAACGGTGCCTGACGTTTCAAAAATAATGACTTTTATCGAAACTAAACGACCTAAACACATAACCGTTGTAGGCGGTGGTTTTATTGGTTTGGAAGCCGCCGAGAATCTTCGAGAGCGAGGCATTGAAGTAACGTTGGTAGAGGGCTCTGAACAAATTATTCCCTTTGTAGATAAAGAGATGTCTTTCTTTGGTCAAGCAGAATTAGTTAACAATGGTGTAGACGTAGTGATAGGAGAACAAGTAGAAGCACTAGATACCAATAAAGTCATACTTAAGTCAGGTAAAACTATTAACACAGATGGCGTGATTTTAGCCATTGGCGTAAGACCCTCTACAGGTTTTCTTCAAGGCTCTGGAATAGAACTAAACGAACGCGGGTACATCAAAGTAGATCAGAACTATCAAACCTCCGCTAACAATGTTTATGCTGCAGGTGATGCCATCTTGGTTCGTAATCAACTCACTAATCAAAGTTTTCCTTTAGCAATGGCTGGCCCTGCAAATAAACAAGGACGACTAATTGCCGACAGAATTGCAGGCAAAAAAATCAACAACAAAGGCTACATTGGCAGTGGTGTAGTTAAGCTGTTTAACATGAATATCGCAAGTACCGGTTTATCCGAAAAGATGCTAGCCAACAGCGAAATTGATTACGATGTTGTTTATGCAGCTCCTCCTGGCATTGTTGGCATTATGCCCGGTATGCACTTGGTGTACTCAAAACTCATATTTGAAAAAACCTCCGGAAAGATCTTAGGCGCGCAATTCGCAAGTACCGGAGCTCCAGACAAACGCGCCGATGTAGTAGCAACAGCTATCAAAGCAGAAATGACTGTAGAAGACCTGTCGGACTTAGAGCTTTGTTACGCGCCTTCATTTGGTACTGGCAAAGATGTAGTCAATAAAATTGGCTATGTAGGAGCAAACCTTAATGACGGCGCATTCAAACAGATACGTTTCAGCGAGGTTTACCAGTTAGTCGAGGCTGGTGAGCAGGTTATTGATGTGCGCGAAGAAATTGAGTATAGAGCTGGCCACATTCAAGGCGCCGTAAACATACCTATGAGTACCTTGCGCCAGCGCCTCGACGCACTAAACAAGTCAAAACCAGTCTATCTGCACTGTCGCACAGGTGAACGTAGCTACAACATGACGCTAATGCTGCAAGCTAAGGGGTATAACGCCATTAACATTGCAGGTAGTTATGAGTTTGTAAAAACTTACGAAGAAGTCATGCGCTATAACAACGCACATCGCAAAAATATTCTAGTAGGCAATTGCACTGATTGTGTTGGGACGCTAGAGAAAAGACTAAAAAGCTAACGCTTATCTTTGTCATGCAGGCTATGACTTAACAATAATTTTCATCGCCTGCCCTTTCACCAATATTCTGGGAGCAAATAATGAGTAAGCAATCAGACTCTAATAACAATCAGCTAAGTCAAAGCGATTCTCAAACACCTCTAAAAATACTTACCCTAGTGATTGCCAGCTTATGTTTACTTTTACTAACATGGTATCTCATTGCAGACCGCGTCACCCCTTTCACAGATAACTCTCGCACTCGAGCTTATGTTGTTCCACTGTCACCTGTTGTAGCTGGGAGAGTCGTGGATTTATTGGTAGAAAACAACCAAGTCGTCCAACAAGGTCAGGTTGTTGCTCGAATTGATCCCGAGCGCTACCAACTTGCGGTAAATAAAGCGGAAGCATCGCTAGAACTTGCAGGCCAAGAAATAGGCATCAAAACAGCCAGCGTTGCAACTGCACAAGCTCGGTTAGCAGAAGCCGTAACAAGCCATAAGCTCACCAACGTGCAATCGAAACGCATTTTCGCGATGGGCAATAAAGGATATGTATCTCAGGCAGAAATTGACGAAGCTGCAAGCAAACTAAGTAACGCCCAAGCGCATGTTGATAAAATGTCCGCTGAACTAGAAAAAGCCAAACTAGATGCAGGTATTAGTGGAGATGAAAACCCACGAATCAAAAAGGCACTAACCGAGTTACTTCAAGCCCAAGTGAATCTAGAAGATACCACTGTTAGAGCTCCTCGATTAGGGCTGATATCCAATGTGCGATATGACGTTGGAGTTTATGTTAACCCGGGACAAGCACTAATGAGTTATATCTCGACCAAAGATATTTGGTTAGAGGCCTACCTAAGAGAGAACAGCCTATCAAACCTAAAACCTGGCAACCAGGTAGAAATGGTATTTGATTCGGCTCCTGGAAAAATATATCAAGGGCGGGTTAAATCGATTAGTTTTGGCGTTGAATTTGAAGCTTCTAATCAAGTTGGTAGCCTGCAAACACCTATACAAAAAACGGGTTGGCTTAGAGAAGCGCAACGCTTTCCAGTAATTATCGACTTTGCTGAAGATATTCCTAAAGGAGTGCGTCGAGAAGGAGGCCAAGTTGACGTTATTGTATATACCTCAGATAGCGGACTAATGAAGCTACTCGGTAAGTTGTACATTCGGTTAATGGGTGTGCTTAGTTATGTCTATTAATTCAAACTCGGCAAGCAAGTGCCCAGCTATTCTATGTAGAGAATATGAGCGACAAATACTGAGATATGCGCTGGGTGTTTTCATTCCTATCTTGGTAATGGTCATGTTTCAATGGGAAATGGCCTACATCACGCCTACTTTGGTAACACTACTACTTAGCCCTAACGCCCGGCCACTTTCCTTACGTAGCCACCTCATGCTCGGAAGAACGATGCTATTTTCATTGGCAATAGGGCTAATATTGGTTCGTTTGGTGGAGCCCTTTCCTTTAGTAACCATCATTATCATGGGAGGTTTACTATACGGGATATTCTACAAAGCAGCTCACGGCACTAATTTGTTAACAACAGTGCTATTGTTGATGTCGGTACTCACCTATCCCAGCTTGGCGATGTTAGATATTCAACTTAGCATGGAGACGGCGCTAGGAGTTTGCCTCGCCTACTCACTAGCCATGTTATCTTCTGCAATCATGTACCTCTTAATTCCGCCCAACACCTTGATTAACAACCAATCAAGTGAAGCACAGCCAGCTGCACATTCTAATGCTAACCGGGTAGCATTATTAACCACCGTAATAGTGCTTCCACTCTTGGTGTTCTTTCTAATGTTCGACCATCAAGCAGCCATGCTTACTCTTATCTATGTTGGAATACTGGCCCCAAATGTTTCCTTAACAAAAGGCCTGCGCTCTTGCATCGGCATTTTGCTTGCAAATGCAATGGGCGGAGTGCTTGCAATTGTTATCTATGAGTTATTGGTGTTAGTACCAATGAGCAGCTTTTATCTGTTACTTATGTTTTTAGTTGCAATCAGCTTCGCCAAAAAAGTTTTTACTTCTCCGCAAGGCGCACTATACGCATCAGCTTTTAGCTGTTTACTATTACTGATTACGGACCTAACAAATACGACGGGTATCAACATGGACTTAGCTTTCTATGAACGCTGGTTATATATTGCTTTAGCAAATCTATATGTCATCTTAAGTTTTATGTTTTTCACGGCACTTGGCTGGTTACGCACAAATGCCTAATCTACGAGCCAAAAGGTTTGGCTCTGTATAGCTGCCTTCATACTAGTAATCCGCCTCCATGATAATCAACTGTAGTTAGTAAAATAGCTAGAGGTGAAGTGATTAGGTATATGTCATTCAACCGGCCGCTAATTTAACTCACCGCTTTAAAGGCTTAAGCTAAAAAACTAATCATCGCCCAACACAATGGTGATAAATCTGAATACGCATTGCTCTACTTAACTTTCCAGCATTGTGAATGCTGATAGCAACGACGCGGTTGGTTGAAGTAAATCAATTTTAAATAACTGGATAGTGCTGCAATTGAGTATATAAATGAAAAATACCAAAGCTCAGCGTAAGCTATTTAAATCAAACTTAGAGGTCATAACAGACCAAATAAGGCACATTTAGTTACTACAAAAACAATTCGTAAAAATTAAAGGCAAAAAAAAGGCTTCACTAATGAGGCCTTTTAAAAGCTAAAATAATCATTAAGTCAGAACTTATAACCGAGGGTCAATCTCGCAACATCGGCATCATCTTCATAGCCATTTCGGTCCACTACGCGTGTTAAACTCCCTGCAAGAAACAGCTTTTGTTCTTCCACCCAATGTGGGTAGTAATTTAAGCCAATAGTAAACACCCCTTTGATATCAATAGCGCTGGAGTGCTCATATTTATCTTGAGCAAAATAAGGACCTAGACCAAAGCGTCCTTCCAAATGGTTACCTAAAGGAACAAAACTCCAGAATTGCGCCGTGATACCTTGCCTATCGGTACTCCCATTATCCCCTCCTTCATCCAACCACCCCACAGACAATGCAAGATTGTTAGAGAAACGGTGAGCCGCTTCAATACTGTAACCACTGGTTGTGTCGGGCCCACCATGGTTAATTTTAGTGTGCGCCCAAGATAACCACACCTCATTAAATAAAGAGTCACTAGCAACCTTTGCTTGATTGGTTTGATTATCGAAATCAACACCAAAGCCCACCAAAACAGAGTTACCATTAGGTCTCGCAGACATAAGGTAATTATTCCATTGCAACCTTAAATGGGCACCACTACCTAAATGGTTAAAAGAGTATACAAATGCTGCACTATTCATTACTCCCATACGCTTTTCATTTAGCTCAGTCCCATTCTGGTCGACAGTTGTGTCGAATGACGCGTAAGGTCCAGCTCCTAATTCCAACCTAAATTTATTTGTAAATGCCTTTGTGTAAGTAGCCTGAACAGCAAATCCATCGCGATGATGGTTATAGGGGTGTCCCTCGTTTGCATGAACAAAATCCACTCGCAGACTATCAGTAATATATTGGCCAAACCGCACATCGAAAGAGCGAAACTGTTGCTTTTTCTGTTCAGAGTTTTCTGCGTGATCAATGTGTGTAACACCAGAACCGCCAGTTAAGGAAAAATAACTATTACGCTGATAAACCGGGTGAAGCTCTAAATCTTCAGCCTGTGAAGG
Source organism: Agarivorans sp. OAG1 (assembly GCF_037076485.1). Lineage (NCBI taxonomy): Bacteria > Pseudomonadati > Pseudomonadota > Gammaproteobacteria > Alteromonadales > Alteromonadaceae > Agarivorans > Agarivorans sp. OAG1. The sequence continues at coordinate 4,757,076 of NZ_AP028990.1, read as the reverse complement.
AAAAGCCGTGCTAGCAGCAAAAACTGTCGTTAACAGCAGTCCTTTTTTAACTATACGTTCCTTAAGCTTAGGTTTAGCGCTTCTATTTTTAGTGGTGTTACCCAATATAAAGTTGTTCATTATTTTCCAACCTTGTCTAAGCCCCCCAACCGATCAGCTGGGTGGGTCATTCTATTTACGGGTAGCTTATAGATTCACCGATAAGCTCAAGGCAAATAGAGTAAAGCTGGCTTTTTTTAACTCATATAGATGCATGCTTTCTACGACAAAACAACTCACCAACTAGTTGGCGAGTCTATTGAAAAATTTACTTGATTGTCTTAGGAGCAACGTAACTAACCAAAGCTATCTTCCAGCCACAAAACATGTAGTGATTTATCCAATGCCACCTTCTTAATGAACACAGGGCTAATCTGGATTTAGGTTAAGTGTTTCGTTTCACCTCATCGGCTTAGAAAAGTAGAACAAAGTAGCACTCAACCCGCTTCAACCAAGCAAACAAATTTACTGGCAATGACCGAGTTAACTTGAGGCTAAGGGCCAAGAAACCAAACAACAAACTAACGAGCAAGCAGGCTTAGAAGATGAAAAGATTACTATTAAGTACAACGCTAGCGCTTGTGATGACTGGTTGCAGTAGCGTACCAGAACACAACGCTATTGCCGAAGACCACGCGATGCAAGCAAAGCCTATTGGGGTTGATAACACCCGCTACTGGGGCAATGAACTTAACTTCAGTTATGAATACTTGGAGCAAGTAATCAATGCCCAGGTAAAAAATCAAAATGAACAAAACTCACTAGATATTTTGGCTCTATCTGGCGGTGGTGCTAACGGCGCTTTTGGTGCCGGAATTCTTGCAGCATGGACAGAAACAGGCGTTCGTCCAGAATTTGACATGGTCACAGGGATTAGTACCGGCGCCATCTTAGCTATATTTGCCTTCCTTGGAGAAGAGTATGACGACTACGTTGTCGACTTCTATACCAACTACAGCGACGGAGATTTGTTCCAATCAAAGGGTTTATTGGCAGCATTACGCAGTATGTCAATGTTCAACATTAGCCCCTACGAAAAAATGGTTAGAGACACCATCACCCCCGATCTCTTAAGCATGGTTGCCGAAGGGCACAATAACGGCCGCTTGCTATTAGTAGGAACCACCCATTTAGAAAGCCAACGCTTTTCGGTGTGGAATATGGGAGCTATAGCAGCTCAAAATAATGAAGAATCAGAGCAACTATTTGAAAATATTATTCTTGCCTCAACCGCAATACCTGGCGCAATGCCAGCAGTACAAATAGATGTAAAACATAACCATATTGATTATCAAGAATTACACGTTGATGGCGGTGTAGCTCGACAGGTTTTCTTCTTACCCGACACCATTTCGGCTAGCTCCTTGAAAAACAGTGCGCTAAGTAAAGAGAGAAACCTTTATGTAATACGTAATGGAGAGTTTTTACCACAGTGGAAAGACCTATCTCCTGCAGTTGTAGAAGTATCTGCGCGCTCCTTAAACACCATTATTAAGTACCAAGGCCGTAGTGACGTAATGCGGATTTATGACCAAGCAACCCAAGCAGATATTGACTTCAACTTTGCCCATATCGACACAGATTTCACCGCTAAAAAGCAATCAAAAAAACAATTTGACCAAGAACACATGCGCAAACTATTTGATTACGGATACAACAAAATGGCGCAAGGCGCATTGTGGGAAAAACGCCCGCCAGAGTTTGACACTCTTACCGTTGACTTAGTTACCCGTAAACCTTAACGCAAACTTTAACCCTAAAGGAGAGTTGCGAATGCAATACCAAAAGAGTCGAGAAACATTTACCAGCGCGTTACATATATTGTGTGGTGACGGGAGTTTCTATAGTCGCCTAGAGCGAGTAAGTGCGGTGCTTAGTGAACTCCATCCGGTTCGTGAGCTGCCAAACTTAGTTTTATGCGATTACTACCAGTTAAAACTCTACATAGAACGAACACTAAGCCCAGCAGCTAGTGATTATTCTGCCGAGTATAGAAATCCAAACCGACAGCAACAAGCGCTAGTAATAGAACGTTTTGTCAATTTATTTAAACAGCTTGTTGAGAACGTTCATGAAGAGCACATAGCACTGTTACTTAAGCAAATAGAGCAGCTTCAATTCAACGAAAAAACCGAGACCTAGCCTTTAACTCTATGACTACTTCAATACAAAGTAGCTTAACTCTATAAGGAGAACCAATGAAATACATGCTTACTATCGCTTGCTCGGCTTTGTCATTTGTAGCATTAGCCAGTAGCGGAACAATTTCTGAACCAATTACAGGGCTTATATTTAGTTATAACGAGCAGGAAGCATCGCAAGTTCATTACGATTTGAGCCAGTGCCAAGCTGCCGCCCAAAGCTCGCAACAGCAAACTACTGACAAACGCGGCTCGGGTGCAAGAGGCGCAGCCAAAGGCGCTTTAGCAGGAGCCGCCGTTGGCGCGATTAGTGGTGGCTCTGGCTCTGATGGCGCTAAAGTAGGCGCAGCTGCGGGGGTGGTAGGAGGAAGGCTATCAGCCCGCAAACAAAGTAAAGATATAGAGGAGAAAAATGCTCAAAACCTACAAACCGTAATGCGAAACTGCATGCAAAATCAAGGTTATACTGCTCTTAACTAGAGCATATTATGGGCAATGGAGTTGCCCAATTTTATCTTAATTTTCCGCTAGCCAATAAGTTCTAGAGTTACTTGTATTTATAACTTCAAAATTTATAGCCCCCCCTGTAACATCGTTGTTGTAGCCTAAAAGGAAAGCACTATGGCAAAGGAAGCGTCAATTGCATTTGGTCGCAGTGGAATATTCAATATGTTCTTACTGGCTGTTGAAGAACGTTATGGTAATTTTTTTCAACAAGTTAACTTACCCCAAAGCCTGTTTATCGACCCCATGCGCCCCATGCCATTAAGTGAAATGACCCGTTATTTTGGGGTACTTGAACAGAGCATTGATGATCCACTGTTTGTTGCTAGAGCCAGTGCCAATATAAAGTTGCAGCACTTTCCTCCACTTCGTGCCATCACCCAGTCAACCCCTACCTTATTTACTGCGGTGAGACGAATGACCGCTCTTGCTCGAATTATTCAAACAGGCTGCAAAGTCAGAACAACCATAGGCCACACACAAACCAGATGGTGTTATAACACCCAAATTCCGGTGGTGTCTGAACGACTACTAGATGGAATTGTAGCCGCTTGGCTATTTATCCATCTGCTGCGCAGCTACTTAGGTGCCGACTATGCGCCAGATACCCTGCAGCTTCCAGGCTCTCGCCTAGGAGAAGAAGGTGAAATGGAGTCAATTTTTGGTTGTAATATTGCTTGGAACAGCAAGCAAACCGAAGTACATTTCCCCTCTGAGAAGCTACAGCATTGCATTCCCATCAATCCAGCTTTTCTAAAATCCCAGCGCTCAAATCAGGTCTTCTCATTAGATTATATAGATCTGCCAGAAGAAACCGACTTTGCGCGCTGCGCCTATGAGCTTATCAATTACGCCCGCGCCTTTGGTTACCCCAAACTCGAGTTTATAGCTGATATTTTGATGATATCTCCGTTAACTCTGCAGAGAAAGCTACAAAAGGAACAACTGAGCTTCTCTGAACTTGTTAAATACCAGCTATTGTTTAACCTCGCACCAGAAATGCTGCTTAGGGGCCATAGCGAACAAGATATTGCAAGTGAACTTGGTTTTAGTAATCCGCAAAGTTTTAGTAAAGCCTTTAAAAAAGCTCACCAGCAAACACCTAGGCAATATACTCAACATTTGGAAGATTTTTTATAACAACACTTTTAGGCTTTCAATAGGGACTGTTGAAGCCATAGGTTTAAATAAACAATACCGAATGACAAGGACATCATGCTGACTCGCCCCAACACGACTCTTTTTGTAGCTATTTTACTTTACCTACCCAGTCATGCTTTTGCTGGGCAATTTCTAGTTTCTCTCGGTGGTTTTTATTCGCAAACAGACTCTGGTTTTGAAGTTCAATCAACTGAGCACGATAAACACTTCAACCTAGATTTCGAAAGCGACCTTGACCTAAAAGAAACCGTAATTCTTCCCTACCTAGAGATTCAATACTGGTTTAATGATCGCCATGCAGTATTTTTTGATTGGCGCAGCATACATCGCAGCGGCACTAGAGAAAAAGTACGCGGACCATTCGATTTCGATTTTGGTTCAGGGCAACGCTATCTAGTAAAGGCTGGAAGTACTATATCTACCCGCTTGGATCTCGATATATCGCGCATTGGTTATGGTTACAACTTTTACCAAAACAACAATTGGGAGTTAGGAGCAACATTTGGTTTGCATCTTACCCGCTTGAAGCTAGAAATGCAGGGTGAGCTTGAAGTATGTGTAGACAATAACTGCCAAAGCTCCTTAGAGTTTGCAGATGGCTACAAAATGAATAGTGTTGCGGCCCCCTTGCCAGATCTAGGCCTTTCACTTAAGTATCAGCTGAGCGATAACTGGAAGTTCAAAAGCTTTGCCCAATACTTTTTTCTAGAAATTAACGACGTTAAGGGTGACTTAGTCGATCTCAATGCTGGGTTTGTATATAACTTTAATGAACAATTTTGGACTTACTTGAGCTACAAATACTACCGAGTTAACGTTGATTTAGCCGACAGTGACACGGATTGGAATATTCGTTATGCAGTACAAGGGCCTGCCTTAGAGCTCACCTACGCATTCTAAAAGCCCTTAAATCTCGTTTCTAAACAATTGGCCAATATTCCAAATGGCCAACTGTATTAGTCAGTGCTAAGTATTAGAAACGACGATTAATTCCTCCGGTAAACTGTTTTCGCCCTTCATTGGTGCCAGTCCACTCGACGAAGGCTGACCACTTTTGATCAAAATTGTAGTTTGCACCAATTAGTGGTTCCCATAGATCATCAGTTCGTTGAGATATTTGGTAATCAATTCCTTCGTCAGACCCAGGAACTTTCTGATGCCCCGTAATATGAACTTCATTGTCCATATAGCTCGCACCTGCATACACAGCTAAGCTAGTACCGTTTTGGAATGGAAAAACCTTGCCTACACGCGGAGATATAGCAATTACATTGCCATCAATACTACGGTTATCCATAGTCATTTTGGTAAATGAAATCGGAACTGAGACAAAATAATTGCTCCATCCCGCAGCTAATACAGTACCTAAGGTATAACTCACACCTTCCATACTTACATTAACGTTATAGGTATCGGTATTGTTACCTTCCCAGCGGTCGCAGCGACGGCGATCTTGACCACGCGCAGTATCACATTCAATTCCCAGCTGGCTTAACAAGTCATCACCATTTAGGCTGAAATTTACATTGGCATCTCCCGATACTTTACCCACGGAGCCAAATACATTCATGAAAGGAAAAACCCAGGCATCTAACTTAATCTGTGGGGTATAACTTTCATTGGTATTGTCTTCAAACGGAACAAATTCTATCGGCACATATTCCCCCTCTTTATTTCTTACTGAAAGGTCATAAAGCTCCATGTTTTGCGAAGTAGAGGCATAAATAAAACTAATCCCGATAGGGCGTGGTAAGTCATGGCCCAGCTCAATCACACGTTGTCCGAAAAAAGGTAGGGCTCGGTCCCAGTGCTTAGGTGGAGATACTTTGTCTTTCGCTTTGTCTTTCATAGGGGTTAAAGTATTTGTAATGCCAGTATCGGTAAGCTCTTCGTTCTTATTTATATCTACAAAACTTGCCGCTAACGAAGCCTTTCCACCATTTTTGTTTAGGGTGTAAGTCGGCACGGTTTTACCTTTGGTTTTGACATCAAAGGATGACAAGTTGCCTTCTGTAAACTTCCAATCACCTGTAACTTTGGCGCTACTAACTCCGCGCCTAAATACTTCTATGCTTTCTTCATCTTCAAAAACTGAAACGATTTTGTATTCGCTGTGCCCCAAGCCAACTCCAATATCTTCTCGCTCTAAATCAACATAGGTAATACTGTTTGTTGCATTATCATAAATCGCACCGGTACCTTTAGCTTTGCCCACTAAAGGCACTTTAGTGCTCGATACTTCTGCAACCATGTATCCTCTGGCTCGTTCGAGTTCATTGGCTATGTCTGGTTTTTTCTCAACCAGCTCTTCAATAGTTTGTTGGCTAGCAACTTTGATTTCATCAATTGCTTGGGCTTTTTGTTCACTACTCAGTAATTCCGAATTACTGCACCCAGCAGTGGTAAGAGTGGTTGCGGCAATAGCCAATAGTGGCAAAGTTTTTTTTGGAAGAGCGCGCTGAAAAAAGTTCATTATTTGACCCTAGATAAACGTGTGGTGCACTTTAAGCAGTGCTGCGTGTTTGCGATGAGGTCAATTTAATTGAAGTAGTAGGTGTTAATGGAGATTCGGAGTAATGACATAACAAAGGCGATATTTGAGATGTAAATAGTCGATCACCGCTTCAGTCGATAGGAGGGTTTACTAATTTCGTAATATAAAAAACACCGCTAAGCTCAACATTAGCGGTGCTCAAAATATAAAGAACTAAAGAGAAATAAGCTGGTTAATTACAATGGCGTTAATAATATCAACAAAGAAACCGCAAACGAGTGGCACAACAATAAAGGCGTTATGTGCGGCACCATGTTGTTTAGTCACCGCAGTCATATTGGCAATAGCTGTTGCAGTGGAGCCGAGTGTAATACCACTGAAGCCCGAACAAATCACAGTTGCCTCATAATTACGCCCCATTAAACGGTAAACCACCAATACTGAAAACAAAATTGACATAATGATCTGTAAACTCATAACTACTGACAGATACTTGACAAGCCCTAGTAACTCCCACACTTTTAGATCCATCAGTGCCATAACAATAAACAAACCAAGGCAGATATCGGAAATAAGTGACAGCCCTCGGTCACTACCTTGAACATGCTGTTTAGGGAGCAATTTATAAAAGCGATTACCGATCAAAATCCCTGCTAGCAGACAGGATACAAAAAGAGGCAACTCAATGTTTACCATCGTAAGCAGCTCATTAATTCCATGACCCAGCATAAGAGCAAGATTTAGGCGCATCCAAGAATAGAGCAAGCTGTAACTATCAATCGACTCGGACTGTTGGGCATAAGAATGACCAACATCCAGCGTGCTTTCTTCACTTCCAACAATTAAATGCCGGTTCATTAAGTATTTTGCTATAGGACCGCCGATGACACAGGCAAAAATAAGCCCAACGGTGTTACTCGCTATTCCAAGCTCAACAGCATTTGCGATGCCTAACTCTTCTACAAATGTAGGCCCCCAAGCTAAAGTGGTTCCTACTCCACCTATTAAGGATACGGATCCAGACATCAACCCAGCGCGCGGGTCCATTCCAAAAGCGCTGGCAACTCCCATACCTAGTGCATTTTGCAAAATCATGTACACAGTGGCTAAAATCACCAATAAAAATAAAGGTTTCCCTCCTTTTAATAGAGATTTCACGTCGGCGTTCAAGCCCATTGCTGCGAAGAAATACAGCAACAAAATGTTTCTAATCTGAGCGACATCAAAAGTCACTTTACTTCCCAACGTTGCATAAATAAGTGCCACTGCAACGGCACTCATAAAGCCACCAATTACCGGCTCAGGGATACTGTAGTTCCTAAGCATTACGCTTTTAGACAATGCCCACTTGCCAACAAACAACAAAAAAATCGCTAAGGTAAAAGAGAAAAAGCTCCCTATGACTATGGGTTCCATAATTGTGCCTCTAGTTTCTAGATATGAGTGAAAACCAACTAGGTTCGAGTGACGAATTCTCGTGAGCTGGCTGAATACAAACTGCTGGTGCAGCGAGAATAATCTAAGGAGAAATAAACAAACTTAGTGATGATTAGAGCAATTACGCTCTAGGAATGACTTATCGGATAGATTCGCTCCAATTTATCTAAGCACCATCCGACTCGGCTTACATTCTCATTCAATTCAACCCGACATTGATTGAGAAACTAGAAATGAAAAAGCAACAAGCGATCCTTAGCATAACTTTATTAAGTCTTAGTCAGCCCTTATTTGCCGATGGATTACTGGGTGCGGGGCATTACACCCCCGGCGCAGCTAATATTCGAGATATGACTATGCCTAATCAAAGTGGCTTTATTTACGAACAGTACAATGTTTACTACAGCAGCGGTAATTACACCGATCCAAATGGCAACACCATTGCACTAGATAATAAATACCAAGCATCTGCTATCTCGCCCTTGCTGATGTGGGTAACTGATAAAGAGTTGCTTGGTGCTCGCTATAGCTTTTACCTAAATCCTTCGCTCGCTGCTGCAAATGTGGCAGGTGAGGAATCTTACGGACTTGGCGACACCTTCATTCAGCCATTGTGGCTCGGCTGGCTTAATCCAAAATACGATGTCAATTTTGGTCTTGGCTTCTATTTACCTACTGCCGATAAAGATCTCGGTCTAGGCATGGTGACTACCCAGCTGCAACTATCTGGGTATTACTATGTAATGGAGCAAGCAGGCGCTGTAATGTTAGCGAGCACTTATGAGTTTCACGGTGATGTAGACAGTACCGGAGTAACACCTGGCGATCACCTCACCATAGAATACGGCTACAGCCAATACCTTACCCAACAACTTGAGATAGGTATAAAAGGTTATAGCCAATGGCAGGTTCAAGGCGACCAACTCAGTCACAAACATGAGCAACTAAATCGCTTACTCGGAACATCACTTGGTGAAAAATCACAGGTTCACGCACTAGGCTTACAAGTAGGTTACTGGCTTGATCCACACTGGAACTTTTCCCTAAATTACATGAAAGAATATGCAGCAGAATCTCGCCTAGAAGGAGATGTGTTGTCATTTAACATTACTTACTCCCCCAAAGGCCTATTTTAATCAAATATGTATAAGCTGTTGCATCGACACCACAAGTAGCAAGAATGATTTTAAAGATAGTACAAAGCGCTCAGCCAGTTTTGTTAACTACTTTCAACAGCAACTTGATATCAAAGATCAAACCACCTCAAGACCCAATCATTCAATCTGCATGTAGGCGAGAACCTGATGACGCTAAGGTTATGCTTGCCTCAGCCAAAATGAGCTGATATTTAGAGGCTGAGCAAGTGTTTGCAATAAAAAATACGCGGCTACGTCAGTTAGCCACGTATTGTCAAACTAAGGTGTATTATTTTGTAGCGAAGCTTAGTAGCTCTTAACCTGTTCGATTAGCCAAGTGATATCTTTAGCTGCAGTCTCAAAGTCTTGACCTATTTTGTAGGTGGAAAACTTAGCAATTGCCACGTTTGTTGCTTTATTAAAGGCGATGAATTGACCAAAAGAGCCCATGCCAATAGCAATGTCTTCATCAACGACATACCACTGGTTGCTGTAGAACTTAAGCATTGGCAGTGCACTGCCATAAGCACTGTTCTTAAATGCAGCTGTTTTTTCTGGATTAGAGGTAAATACGTCGTCAATATATGTTTGAGAGATGGCTTCTTTACCATTAACAATACCGTCAGCAGCCATGGCATGAGGTAACTTTACAAAGTCTCTTAAAGTGTAAGATTGACCACCGTCAGCTGAAACTTGTCCATGTAAGTTGGCAACGGTATTAGATATATACTCAAAGCCCAGTTTGTCATAGAAGGCCTTCATGCCTTCATAAGCATGTTTACCACTAAGTTCTGAGCCCATATTATCGAGCAACAGTGTGTTAGGGCTAACGTAATACCAATCGCCATCAGCTAATTCAGGATTACGAGTTAATGAATTTAAAAAGCTAATTTGTTCATACTGGGCATCTTTAAAATCCCAGCCTGTCGCAGAACCAGAGAGCACTACAGGGCTGTTTGGATCGCCAAAATCTTCCGCCCAATAAGTTGGAGTGCGCATATCAGAAACATCTCGAACCGTAATGTCTTTGTAAATAGAGTCTGCAAGTTCAGGAATTATTTGACTGACTGTTTTGTCCATTACAGGCAACAATTGATTGTGCCAGGTTGCAGAAGTATATGATTTACCTACAGAGTACACTGCGTGCTTGGTGGTTTTATACATGCCTTTGGCATAATACTCTTTAACAATGGTGCCGTCTTTCACAACAATGTAACCGTCAGTATTGGTACCTTCTAAGTGCAAGACTTCGTCATTATTGAGTGGCGTAATGCTCTCATTAAAAATTAACGGAGTTGACGAAGGTGCGAAGTTCCACGATACAACAGAAAACTCAGAGAAGTTACGATTAGCATAAACCGCTCCGCCTTCTGCATTTGGCGTAGCATCAGTAAGATCTGTTTTGTGTGGAGCTTCTGCTCCCATTTGGTCAGCATATTGCTGTTGATAAGGCAATTCGGCTGCTTGTACAGAAAGTCCTAAAGTAGACATAAGGATTAATGTAATAGGTAGTTTTTTCATGGTGATTCTCCAACGGGTCGTATTTTTGTTCAAAGGATTAATTCGTTGGGTCTAAGATAAACCTAAATTTATTTACCTCGTAGTTCGAATCATCCCATTTTTGGGACACTTAAGAAGGAAGAGTATTTTAGAGCGAATGAACGATTTATGTATATTGGTCGTTTTTCGATCTGACAGATAATTCAAATGACTACGTCTCGTTAAGTGAGAGAGCGGGCTGAATAAGACCTATATAAGCAACGAACATATTGCGCAATCAGCAAATTTATACTGATAGCTTTAGGCGGAAAGCTTATAGATTTTTCTAGATAGAAATTTATGAAAAAGGCACTCGTAATGAGTGCCTTTGTTTTCGGGATTAGGACGAAATCGGTTAATACTATTTGTCGAAACAAACCTCTGTGAAACCAGTTAGGTCTGGGCGATACGGTGCAACATACTGACAACCTGCGTTAATATCTGACACGTTCGACATTGAAGAAATGAAGTAGTTATCAGCAGTAGGTGCTAACAAAATAGGGCGCTGTGTTAGCAGGTCTTTAATTGAACCAGCGCTGCGTTCTAAATCGTATTTAGCATAGGCTGACGCAACTTCATATCGAGAGACCGTCTCTTTCATCGCTTTGTTGAATTCATAAAGATCCCCATCGTAAAGCACATCGGCTAATTCTTGTTCACGGTCACGAGGGTGATTGGTGTGAACAATGTAACCATCTTCTTGATCAAAGGTCTTGAAACCATTAGCGTGCCATTCGAAGGTTTTAAGTCCGCCTTTTTTATCTGCTAAGGTGGTAGATGCCGCACCAGCTATTTGGTATTTAGACATCATCACTTCAGCTTCATCAACACTCACATTGTGAGTGATGGCGGTGATGTACATTAAACCGATTGATATACCGTTTTCTAAAGCAACCGTTGAGAATGCGTCAATGGTATTGGTGTTAGATGCCATGTTGCGAGACATGCTCATAACCGGATGAAACGGAGACGGACCACTTGCAATCAACTCATCACTTTTCCAGGTTGCAGACTCACCAGACATGTTAAGGGGTAAATCCATGTTTTGACCCAATATGCCGTTAGTAAAACCAACAGCAGTACAGCCTTTTATTTTGTCGTCTTCACCATGACGAGTGAAATCTTTACCATCAAACAGTTGATCACCGAAGCTTAGCATCGATTTAGAAAACAAAGCATCTTCAGCCCAGAACGCAAGCAGGATGTGTTCTACTGATGCGCCTGATGCGTCAGCAATACCTTCAATGAAAGCTTTCATGCGTGGAAAGTCTTCAATAAAGGCATTATTAACAGCTACTGCCTTTTTAATTTCTTCCGCGGTGAACTCTTCTTTAATTTCATCGTTGTAACGTTTGGCGAAATCCTGATAGTAAGTGGCACCGAATGCGTCATTGTAACCCGCAACGATTTGTTGACCGCCTTTAAAGGTTAATCCATCAAACTCAATGACTGGTAATTCAGCTTGCACAATAACGTTGTTTGGTTCTGCTTGCGTACCTTGTAATACAACTTCGACACCATTTAGGCTTGTCACGATGTTTACATCTGATGTTGCGAAGCTGGGAAGAGCGATTACAGCTGTTAGAGCTGCGGCTAAAAATGAAGTTTTCATGGTTTTTTCTCTATATCGTTATCTTTAACCAACACTTACCTGAGAGGAATCTAGCCATCCCAAAAAGTGTTTCTAGTATTCTGGTTATGCTTACCCCGATAACAGGTGTGCAAATATCGGGGCTTTAAAAGCGCTAATAATGTTTGGATTAAAAGTAGTAGTTAGCTTGAAGCATAAACTTAGTATCTTCTTTAACTCGGTCTGTGCCTTCGTTATGGTCGATACGGAAACCAACAGAGAACAGGTCATTGATCATATAACCACCGCCAATTTCAGCAGAAGCAACCCAATCATTATGACGAGCGTTGTACTGAACACGAGGGTTAGCAGATAACCAGTGGCCATCGTCGAATGCGTACAGTAAGAACACACCAGGTTGGACGATAGTAGACTCTTCACGGGTCTTAGCGCCATTATCACTGGTGGAGTAACTGAACTGACGACCAACATCTAGCATCGGGAAAATCATCACGTTGTCAGATACCTCGTAACGATAAAGAGCACCAACAAGAGCAGTATCGCTACCAGATTTGTCTGCATTGTGTGACCCCAAAAGAGTCGCTGATACACCAAAACCCTCATCAGTTACATGAAACATACGAGCTCGGTAGTTCTGGTTGCCTTCGCGGCCTTTGTCATCACCTAGCGCTTTATCATTAAAGCCGTAATCAACTTGGTAGATATTGTTACCTTTGTTGACTTGTAGGTTTAACATCATCGAGTCAGCAGCGCGTGAAACTCCAACGGTAGAATATGCTGCTGTTGGGTCACCATAGTTAATGTCTTGTTCTTGTCTTTGCTCCTGTTCAGCTGCAAGTAACGAAGTGCTTAATAGGCTTGTTGCTAGTGTTGCGATGATGATTGAGTTTTTCATGATGTTTCCTCCAACTGGACGTATTTTTGTTTAAAGAACTTATTCAGTGAGGCCAAGATAAACTCAAATTTGTCTAACTCGTAGTTCGAATCATCCCATAATTGGGATAATAAAAGAGAAATGTTTAGTGTAGATAGAAATGATAAATGAGATTTTTATTAAGGTTGGAGCTGTAAATAGTGTAAGAGTGGCAGCAACAAAACTGACAAGTAGCTAACTTGAATTTAGTGAATGTACTAAAAAAGTAGGGCTTTACAGCAGTACGAAACCTTTCAGTTACGAATGGCGAAAGAGCTAAAAAATAAGCTATTTGGTATAACCGAACCAACTCTTTAGTGTGCTAATAACTTGTTCGGTCACTTCAGGGTGTGGGTAATCCATCCGATAGTACAACATCATAGGGAACGAAGGGATAATCTCTCTTTGGTTATAGCTAAGTGCTACCACTTCACCTGACTTACTCGCGGAATGCGTTATGTACTCAGGAAGTAATGCAACCCCTAAGTTCTTTTTTACTAATGACACTACTGTGCTCGCTTCACCGCATTCTATTGTATCTAAGCTATTGAAAAGTGCTCTCTCATCTTGCAGAGCTTTTTCATAAGGGGAAGACCATATAGCCGTTTGAGACATTAGCATGTCTAGCTGCACTTCAGGTTCTTGGCATAATGGATTATCGGGGTGAGCAATTAAACTGATATTTTCTTCGCCTACAACAACCCCGCCTATATTAGGATAAAAAGAGTCGGCAGCTGCGCCTAACGCAAAATCGACATCGTTACTGTCAATAGCCAACTGAACATGAACCATGTCAATATTTTTAAGCGCAATTTGGAGAGTTGGCCAGGTAGCTTTAAGATCTTGAATAACTTCAGCAATGCCTTCACCGTCAATCAGCTCACTAAAACTAATCGTTAATTCAAGTGGAGAGCCGTCTCCGTGCATTGAATAGGCAAGGTCTTCCAATTTTCGCATGTAATCAATTGCAATTTTAGCCTTAGGTAACAGCGCCTCACCTTTTGGGCTTAATACTACGACAAGTCCGTTACTTTTCCTTTCGAACAATAAGTAGCCAAGATCATCTTCTAATTCGCATATCCAGCGACTGACAGAGGATGACGATTTTCCTATTTTTCGGGCAGCTTTACTAAATGCGCCGGTCTCTGCTGCAGCGATAAAGCACTCTAGAGTTTGAATCGATAACGATAACAATACTTGAACCTCATGTATGCGGCGCTGTTTATTTAAGTATTTGCAGCCGATTTAAGAATAATATACGCAATAGTATGGGGAGAAAAAACTGGTAGTCAAACAGCATTATGGCTAAGTGTAGAGTTCATACTGAATGCATACAGGGCTAAACAGTTAGTCATTTTAACGGTAAGATTTGAAAGACATATAGCGAACAAATAACTATATTCTATTAGGAAAGTACACTTGGGTTGAGAGCACATTTATCAATTTGGTCCCCAATCGGTCCCCCAAGTGTGCAACCACACCTGTGTTTATGGGCGTCTTCACTTTCTGTATCGGAAAATAGCTTAATAAGTAAGTGTTCACTATTACCAAGCCACCCTTAAAATATACATAAAGACCAACAAAACCTGATAAACAGCAAGCAAACATAAAGCTATTATCAGGTTTTCAATTAACAGATAAACCCACTCTCAAACTAAGCTAAATCTGCCTCACAGTTTCCTCACTCTCCATCAATTATCGCTAAAAATATTGACTTAAATCAATTTTCAATTAAAGTTTCACTGTTTTCTGAAAGTTCAATAAAAGGATTTAGCGCGTGCAATTATCAGAGAAGAGCCAAGCTTTTGTTCTTCATTTTGGCGAAATGGGCAGCCGTTGGGGTTTTAACCGAACGGTTGGTCAAATATTGGCTTTGTTAGTGATTAACAAAGAGCCTTTGCACGCCGAACAAATTATGCAACAGCTGGGCATTAGCCGCGGCAACGTCAGCATGGGTTTAAAAGAATTACAGTCTTGGCGCTTAGTAAAGCTAAGCCACCAAGCAGGTCAACGCCGAGAATTTTTTACTGCCGCCGGGTCCATTTGGGATATGGCGAGAACTGTATTTGAAGAACGCAGTAAGCGCGAAGTTGACCCAACCCTCTCTTTACTACGTTCTAATTTATTGGATGAACCAGAAAACGAAGCCGACCAGTTTACTCAGCAAAAAATGGAAGAGATCCACGATCTCTTAGAGTTAATCACTCAATGGTCATACGCACTTAATACGATGAATCCAGACAAACTGCAGAGTTTAATGAAGATGGGCTCAGGTATTAGCAGAATTTTAGAGTTAAAAGACAAAATCGTTGGTAACAAGGGATCTGCCGCCAGCTAATGAGATTATCAACCTTAACGAGGCTTAACCATGCTTGATGCCCTAATGCTCTCAAGGATACAGTTTGCTGCTAATATCAGCTTTCACATCCTGTTTCCCACCATCACCATTGCGATGTGTTGGTTCCTAGTATTTTTTAAAGTTCGCCACGATATGACCGGTAACCCGGTATGGATGCGCGCCTATCGTTTTTGGGTAAAGGTGTTTGCGCTTTCCTTCGCGATTGGTGTTGTAAGTGGCATTACCATGTCATTCCAGTTTGGTACTAACTGGCCAGGTTTCATGGAAACCGTGGGTAATATTGCTGGTCCTTTACTGGGTTACGAGGTGCTTACCGCCTTTTTCTTAGAAGCCACCTTCTTGGGCATTATGCTGTTTGGCATTAAACGCGTTCCAAACAAAGTACATACCCTAGCAACCATATTGGTAGCGATTGGTACCAGTTTGTCGGCATTTTGGATTTTAGCGCTAGACTCATGGATGCAAACCCCAACCGGTTTTGAAATGCGTGATGGTGTTGCTTATCCAACCGATTGGTTTGCAATTGTATTTAACCCGTCATTTCCTTATCGCTTAACTCATATGTTGTTAGCATCAGGCCTAACTGCATCATTTTTTATCGCCGGTATTTCAGCCTATCGAATTTTAAAAGGCGACGTTAAAAAAGCTCCGCGCCTTACCTTAAAAGTAAGCCTAATAGTGGCAGCGATACTAGCGCCAACTCAGGCTTTAGTGGGTGATTTTCATGGCTTAAATACTCTTGAACATCAACCTGCAAAAATTGCCGCCATTGAAGGTATATGGGAAACCGAAAAAGGCGCTCCATTACTGTTATTTGCATTGCCAGATGAAGAAACTAAAACCAACAAGTTTGCCATTGGTATTCCAAAGTTAGCGAGCTTAATTTTAACTCACGAACTTGATGGTGAGCTTAAAGGCTTAAACGAATTTGAAAACGAGCACCCGCCAGTAGCACCTGTTTTTTGGAGTTTCCGGGTAATGGTGGGCTTGGGTCTACTTATGTTAGCCCTAAGTTGGTTTGGCTCTTACCACATGGTGCGTAAAGGCAAAATGCCAAATTGGATGCTAAAAGTATTAGTAGGTACAACCTTCTCGGGTTGGGTAGCCACCCTTGCCGGCTGGTATGTAACCGAAATAGGCCGCCAACCCTGGTTAGTAACCGGAGTACTAAGAACCGAAGATGCTGTAACCAGCCTACCCGCTTCAAACGTGGCATTTTCGTTAGCGCTATACCTAATCGTTTATGGCTTCTTGTTAGTTGCCTACATTCACACGGTTTTCTTAATGGCACGTAAAGCAGTTAAAGAAGAAGAGTTTGAAACCAACGAACCCAAACCCGACGGCAACTTAACCAATGTTAATCAGCCACAAGACAACGTTGAAGGGAGTGCTAAAGCATGATGGACGCCTACTGGTTACCGGTTATTTTTATCGGCTTAATGGGACTTTCGGTTCTTGTTTACGCAATCTTAGATGGCTACGATTTAGGTGTAGGTATTTTGCTGCCAATGGGCGAAGCCGACGAAGCACAGCGCGATACTATGATTGCCTCTATTGGCCCTTTTTGGGATGCCAACGAAACTTGGTTAGTACTGGCAGTTGGCATCATGCTCATTGCCTTTCCAGCAGCGCATAGCATCGTGCTCTACCACCTGTATATTCCGGTCGCAATTATGCTGATCGGACTTATTATGCGTGGCGTAGCTTTTGACTTTAGAGCCAAAGCAGCAGTGGACCATAAGTTAGCCTGGGACAGAACCTTTAAAGCAGGTTCTATACTCACCACCCTAGCTCAAGGTTACATGTTAGGTTTGTATGTAATGGGTTTTGAGGGTGGCATAAGCACCCATTTATTTGGTTTGCTCAGTGGCCTAGGCGTAACAGCTGCTTATAGCTATATTGGTGCAGCTTGGTTAGTAATGAAAACCGAAAACAGCTTACAGCAACGTGCTGTTGCTTGGACAAAATCCACTGGCCGTTTTTGTTTCATGGGGGTGATTGCGGTATCTATCGTTAACCCTTTAGTTAACCCTGGTGTATTTGATCGCTGGTTTGACTTCCCATTGGTCATGTTTGTATTGCTGATCCCAGCTTTGTGTTTTGCAGCATTTTTGTTTAACGACTTTTTGCTAGGGCGTTTACCTAAAGAAAACGATCGCCACTGCTGGGTACCATTTAGCTTAGTTATGCTGATATTTTTGCTGTGTTTTAGCGCATTGGGCTTTAGCTTCTTCCCCGATGTAGTGCCTGGACAAATGGATATTTGGGAGGCGGCATCTGCGCCAGAATCACTGATAGTGATTTTAATTGGCGCCCTGATTGTTGTGCCGGTGATCCTCATGTATACCGCCTTTTCTTACTGGGTATTTAGAGGTAAAGCGACTTCGTTGAACTACCACTAAACATTACAGTTATACCAACTAAAAGAGCGCCTTTGGGCGCTCTTTTTTTGTGCTCTTAAAACTTCATACTAACGCCAAGTTTTATCTGGCTATCATCTTTTAGCGGGCTGCTGTTGTAGCCACTGCTATCAAAGTTTTTCTGAGTATATTGAACATAAGGTTGGTAGCTTCCTAAATTGGTAAGGAACACCTTAGTTTCAAGTTCATTGATTTTTAGGTTATTGTTTTTGTGCTCTGCATTTGCGTCTTTATGAATGTAGTTAAAAGACACACCAACGATATCACCGGCCCAACCCGCGGTTAAATCGGTTCGGTTAGTTTTTACATCGCCTAATTCAGCTTTATTTATGCTGTTGTTATTTTGGGTGCCTTCGTAACGGTAACGTGCAGCAACAAAAATACCATTATCAAAGTTATAGCCACCTTTTAGCGCAAACTTACCGGTGTTGGCGTCGTTAGCGACATTACGTGTATATTCAACTCTAGGCTGAACATAAGCATTACCGAACTTGTAGGTATAATCTGCAGCAAAAGTAGCTTCGTGCAAACCTGACTCATGCTGATTTTCGCCATAAGGTCGCCCACCCAAACGGCTTTTTGCCTCAACATCAAAGCCAAACTGACCGTAATCAGTATCAAACTCATAACCGCCTTTCAAAATGCCTAGATGGGGGCCATTGCGGTTACTTTCTGCGGCAACTTCACCACGAATTGCATTAGCCACTGCAAATTGACTAAATAGCGCAAGCGAAACGGTAGAAGCGACGATAATTTTTTTCATTTTGGAACCTTTCAGTAGATGATTACTAAAACATCCGTGCATCATTGAGTACCAGTTACATACTCGTAAAACAGTCCATCGCCGCTATGATGATGAGATGGCACTGCGCTAACAAATCAGAGTCTGTTAGCTTTTATTAACACAGAGGATCCCAAATGAATCTTCAAGCAATCCAAGCTTTTGTATTAAGTCATCAGTTGGGCAGTATTTCAGCCGCTGCCAAAAAGATGCAGAAAAACCGCGCCCAACTTAGTCAATGGATAAGTAATTTAGAAATAGATTGGAATGTTGAGTTGTTTACCCGGAGCGGCCACAAGCCAGTGTTGTCGGAACAAGGCTTAAAAATGCTGCCCTTGTGTGAGCAGTTACTAAGTGCAAAACAACACCTAAACGAACAGGTAGAGCAAATTGCCAACCTGGACTGTTTAAGGTTAAACCTTGGAGTAAGTGCTTATTTGCAAGATAGTTCTATAGCAAAGGTGCTTAGCCAATTTAACCAAGCCTACCCACAAGTAGATTTACATATTTACCAACGCCGCGATGAGCAGCTACTCAACTGGCAACAACAGCCTTCATTGGATTTAGCCGTTTGTTTTTACCGAGATGCTTTTCCTAGCCAATTTACTGTAGAACCTTTGTGTGAAATGCCAGTAGTAGCAGTATGCTCACGAACTCACCAATTAGCGTCTGCAACATCTACTACTCTTCAACAAGTGCTAAGCCATACCTGGATAACCGTGCTTTCTTCAACCAATACCGACCTGTGGGATCCCGATACAGTACAAAGACAAATTGCAGTAGAGCATCACTCGCTGGCTATTGAACTTTGTTTACGTGGTGTTGGCGTTTTTGTCGGCCAACAACAGCAGCTAAATCCGTATATTGAAACGGGTGAGCTAGTAGTCTTAGCCCATAACGATGCCATTGCCAATGAACAACTTGGCTTGATTTACAGCAAACAAGCAACGGTTTCCCCAGCTCAACAGGCGCTAATTAATTTGTGTAAAGCAGAGTTTAGAAACAAACCCCATTAGCCATTTAGATAATTTGTGCACAACTCTTATTCACACACAACAAATGGGATCATCAGCTTAAATGGCGGGTAAAGCGAATTTTACTGAGGTTTCACGTGAAACTATCAACAACTAGATCACAATAAATTCGCAGCTAGTTAAACCCTATTAGATCACGTTACAATATAGCCAAGACTCTACATTTAACAGGATCGCAAGTGGATATAGAAATCATTGTGGGATCAACCCTCGGTTCGGCTGAATACGTCGCAGATGAGCTAGAAGCGCTTTTAAAAGAACAGCATCAAGTAAAAATTCACTTAGATGCAGAGTTTGAAGAGCTAAATCAGCAAGCTTTTTGGCTTATTTGCAGTTCTACTCATGGCGCAGGAGATGTGCCAGACAATCTACAGCCATTTTTCCAACATTTACTCGAAAACCAACCAGATCTTTCTTCTGTTTCTTATAGCGTAGTGGCTATTGGTAGTAGCAGTTACGATACCTTTTGTGGAGCAGGTAAAGATCTCGACCAAACCTTGAGTAATTTAGGTGCCAAAAAGCTAAAAGAGCGCTTAGAAATAGATGTTGATCTAGAACCAGTGCCCGAAGAACCAGCAGTTGCATGGTTAGAAAGCTGGAAAAATGAGCTAAATGTGAACTAAACACTGTGGATAACCCTAGGGAATAGCTATTAATTTAACATAGTTATTCCTATGGATAAGCTTATACCCATTTCCACCTGTGGATAAATAGCAAATTAGATCCCAGTTTTTCCCCTGCTTAGATCGCCCTTCATTAACAAGATCTGATCTTAATTAAGTTAATGATCATAAAGCTAAAAAATCACTTATCTACAGATCAGCAAGTTACTAATAGTAGATCTAATAAAAGATCTTTAAAAAAAGATCTTATATATATTTATAAGAGATCGAGTACAGATCTAATTCTGATCTAAGCATTCCCTTATCGCTACTTAACCAGTAAAATGTCGCACCCTTTTGGGATTAGGCTGGTTCGAGGTAATAACAAATGTTCTATAAACAACAATATGACGTGATAGTGATCGGTGGTGGTCATGCCGGTACTGAAGCAGCAGCTGCAGCTGCACGCATGGGTCAAAATACCTTGTTGCTTACTCATAACATTGAGACTTTAGGTCAAATGTCTTGTAACCCAGCCATTGGTGGTATTGGTAAAGGTCACTTAGTAAAAGAAATTGACGCCTTAGGTGGCTTAATGGCACAAGCTGCCGACCTTTCAGGGATCCAGTTTAGAACCCTAAACTCATCTAAAGGCCCAGCAGTTCGTGCAACTCGCGCGCAAGCAGACCGAGTACTTTATCGAGCAGCGATCCGTGAGCGTTTAGAAAACCAAGCCAACCTAACTATCTTTCAACAAGCTTGTGACGACTTGATCGTAGAAAATGATCAAGTGGTAGGGGTGGTTACTCAAATGGGCCTACAGTTACGTGCACGCAGCGTAGTGCTCACTGTAGGAACATTCCTTGGTGGCATGATCCACATTGGTTTAAATAACCATGCTGGTGGCCGAGCTGGTGATCCACCATCAATTGCTTTAGCTCAACGACTTCGAGAACTACCGTTACGAGTTGATCGCTTAAAAACCGGTACTCCACCTCGCATTGATGCGCGCAGTATCGATTTTAGCCAAATGCAGCCACAGCCTGGTGATACACCTACACCGGTATTTTCGTTTATTGGTAAACAAAGCGATCATCCACAGCAAATCCCTTGTTATATCACTCATACCAACGAGTCTACTCATGACATTATTCGTAATGGTTTAGACAGAAGCCCGATGTTTACCGGTGTGATTGAAGGTATTGGGCCGCGTTATTGCCCATCTATCGAAGACAAAGTAACTCGCTTCGCCGATAAAAACTCACATCAGATCTTTATTGAGCCTGAAGGCTTAACCACTCACGAAGTGTACCCAAATGGTATTTCTACCAGCTTACCTTTTGATGTTCAGGTTGAGTTAGTTCACTCGATGAAAGGTTTAGAGAATGCCCATATAACCCGTCCGGGTTATGCCATTGAATATGACTTCTTTGATCCTCGTGACTTAAAACAAAGCCTTGAAAATAAATACTTAAAAGGTTTGTTCTTCGCTGGACAAATCAACGGGACTACCGGTTATGAAGAAGCTGGTGCCCAAGGTTTAATTGCTGGTTCTAATGCTGCCCTTTACGCTCAAGGCAAAGACGCATGGGCACCTCGACGCGACCAAGCTTACATGGGCGTGTTGATCGACGATTTAGCGACTTTAGGCACTAAAGAACCTTACCGTATGTTTACTAGCCGTGCCGAATATCGCTTATTGTTACGTGAAGACAACGCCGATATGCGTTTAACTGAGCAAGGTCGTAAGCTTGGTTTAGTAGACGATTATCGTTGGCAGTTGTTTAATCAAAAAGTGGAAGCAGTTGAGTTAGAACGCCAACGCTTAAAAGACACTTGGGTTCATACCAGTTCTAAGCAATTGGATCAGCTAAACCCATTGTTGAAAAATCCAATTACTCGCGAGCATTCTTTAGAAGAGTTGATCCGCCGACCAGAGCTTAACTACCAACAACTGATGGAAATTGATGGCTTTGGACCTGGATTAGAACTACCAGCCGCCGCTGAGCAAGTTGAAATCCAGATCAAATACGATGGCTATATTAAACGCCAATTAGAAGAAATTAAGAAAACCCAAAAGCATGAAAATACTTTGCTACCTTTAGATTTGGATTACTCTAAAATTAGCGGTCTATCGAATGAAGTAGTTGCAAAACTAACCAATGCCAGACCAGAAACCATAGGTAAAGCAGCACGTATTTCGGGAGTAACTCCAGCTGCGGTATCATTGCTATTGGTATATTTGAAAAAACACGACTTGGCACGCAAGTCAGCTTAGGATGATCGGGTGTTAAAATCTCGCTTACAGGGCTTATTGGCTCAAACGTCTTTGCAGCTTACCGAGCTGCAAATCTCTCAACTGGTTAGTTTGGTTGAGCAGCTCGATAAATGGAATAAAGCTTACAACCTTACCTCGGTAAGAGATCCTATGGAGATGATGGTAAAACACATTCTCGATAGTTTAGTGGTAAGTCCTTACTTACAAGGTGAGCGTTTTATTGATGTTGGTACAGGGCCTGGATTACCTGGTCTTCCCTTGGCCATTATCAATCCTGATAGACAGTTTGTATTGCTTGATAGTTTGGGGAAACGAATTACTTTTATTCGCCAAGTTTGTCATTTACTCAAACTCGATAATGTTACCGCAGTGCAAAGCCGAGTAGAAAACTACCAACAAAACCTCGATTTTGATGGCGTAATAAGCAGAGCGTTCGCTTCTTTAGAGGATATGCTTAACTGGTGTTCTCACCTACCCGCAAATAATGGTAAATTCTATGCTTTAAAAGGCTTAGTGCCTGAACAAGAGCTAGAAAACCTGCCTGAAGGCTTAAAACTGCACAGTATCGAGAGTTTAACGGTTCCCGAACTTGAAGGTCAGCGACATCTAGTTATTATTGATAAAAATAACCCTTAGGCGAAAATATTGTGGGTAAAGTAATTGCGGTTGCCAACCAGAAAGGTGGCGTAGGAAAAACTACAACCAGCGTAAATTTAGCGGCGTCTATGGCGGCCACTAAACGCAAAGTATTGTTGATTGACCTAGACCCACAAGGTAATGCCACCATGGGCAGTGGTGTTGATAAATACGATGTTCCAAAAACAGCCTATGAGTTACTGATTGATGAAGAACCTATCGATCAAGTAACGGTAAAAGATACCAGCGGATTTTTCGATTTAATTGCAGCTAACTCTGATGTTACCGCTGCCGAAATTAAATTAATGGAGTTTTTCGCTCGCGAAGTACGCTTACGTAATGCATTAGCGCCAGTGCGTGACTACTACGATTACATTTTCATAGATTGCCCGCCTTCGCTCAACATGCTTACCGTTAACGCAATGGCTGCTGCCGACAGTGTATTGGTGCCAATGCAATGTGAGTACTACGCCTTAGAAGGCTTAACCGCTTTAGTTGATACCATTAGTAAATTGGCTTCTGTGGTTAATCCTGATCTGCAAGTTGAAGGCATTTTGCGCACTATGTTCGATCCGCGAAATAGATTATCGTCGGATGTAAGTGATCAGCTTAAGCAGCATTTCGGTAAAAAAGTCTACCGAACTGTGATCCCAAGAAATGTGCGTTTAGCCGAAGCCCCTAGCTTTGGTAAACCAGCCATGTATTATGATAAAACCTCAAATGGTTCTAAGGCTTACCTTGCTTTAGCGGGTGAAATTATTCGCCGCCATGAAGAAGAAGCACAAGCGGTGGTCGTAGATTAATGAATACGGATAAAGACATGTCAGCGAGAAAACGTGGATTAGGTAAAGGATTAGATTTATTACTCAGTACCAGTAATAACGCTCGTCAACGTCAAGTTGAAGAGGACACTAAAGCCGATACTAATCAGCAAACCGTTGATGAAAACCGAGGTGAACTGCGTAAGCTACCTATCGAATGGTTACGCCCTGGTAAGTACCAACCTCGTAAAGACATGTCGGCTGAAGCACTTGAGGAACTGGCTCACTCGATAGAAGCACAAGGGGTTATTCAACCCATTGTGGTTCGAGAAGTGGGGGATAATCAATTTGAGATTATTGCCGGTGAACGCCGTTGGCGCGCCTCGCAACAAATTCATCTGCACGATGTTCCTTGTTTAATCAAAAACGTGAGTGATGAAAACGCCGTTGCTATTGCGCTTATTGAGAATATTCAGCGTGAAGATCTTAATGCAATGGAAGAAGCGGTTGCCCTTGACCGCTTAATGAACGAATTTGAACTTACTCATCAGCAAGTCGCTGAAGCGGTAGGTAAATCTCGCACAACTGTAACCAACCTACTGCGTTTAAATAGCCTTGATAACGATGTGAAAATCTTATTAGAGCATGGTGATATCGAAATGGGCCATGCTCGAGCGTTGCTAGCTTTAAGTGGCGAAACTCAAGCTGAAACTGCACGTAATGTTGCTGCCAAAGGCTTAACTGTGCGTGATACCGAAAAGCTGGTTAAGGCAGTTTTAAACCCAAAAGCCCCTAAACAAGCAGCTACAGTTGATCCAGATATTAACAGGTTAGAGCAAAGAATAAGCGAACGCTTAGGTGCTGGTGTGAAAATTCAGCAAAACAAAAAAGGCCAAGGTAAGTTGGTTATAGACTATGCAAACTTGGATGAATTAGATGCTATTTTGGCGCTCTTCATCGATTCCGATGAAACACTTTAGTTTTTATAAACTATTCTTACCTACATTTCTTTGATCTTGATTACCTAACTTTCACCAAAAAATGACCAAAATCGCTGGTTTGTAACATAAAAATTAACAATAACCGCTATTTGTTTATGTAAGCTGTTACAAATTGGTGACTTCCGCTTTGCTTCTGATTGCAAAAGTGCGCGTTCAACGTATAATCATTAGGCTTTTTCGCAAGCCCTTTTTACCTACTTATAGGTAATGGGTTAAATGTAAAAACTAGTAGAGGTCGAGAATGTCTGGGTCTTTAACAACAGAAGTACGCCTTAAGGCGTTATATTTTGTTATCTTTCAGACAGGGTTTGTCGCACTGCTAACACTTAAAAGTGGTTTCTTTTTTGATAAAGAGACTGCCATTTCTGTGTTACTCGGAGGAATAATCTTTTTACTACCAAATGCGCTGTTTACTGCCATGGCATTTATGTTTGTGGGAGCTAGACATCGAAAATACGTAGTATTGAGCTTTTATCTCGGGGAAGTCGTAAAACTTTCTCTAACAGCCATTATGTTCATACTAGCCTTTGCCTTGCTAGATGTAGTGCCTTTAGCACTATTGCTAGGCTTTGTTTTTAGTACTTTGACGCAATGGACTGCCTCTATTTTTCTTAGTAACAAAAATAGGATGATAAATGGCTGCTGAAGGTAACGTTTCAGGCTATATCCAGCACCACCTTACAAACGCTCAAATGTGTATGGCCGATGGCGGTCTGGCATTTAATTACGCTTGTAAGGATGCAGGGTTCTGGACTTGGCACATTGATTCACTCCTGTTTTCAGTTGGCTTGGGCGCTTTGTTCTTATTTCTTTTTTATAAGGCAGGGCAAAAAGCAACAACTGGCGTACCTGGCAAGTTTCAATGTTTTGTTGAAATGATGGTTGAGTTTGTTGATGGAGCCGTTCGTGACGCATTCCATCGCACCGACCGAGTTATTGCGCCAATTGGTCTAACCATCTTCGTGTGGATTTTCCTCATGAACTTGATGGATCTAGTCCCTGTTGACTTTATACCCCACGTCGCCGGACTTATGGGCGCTGAGTACTTTAAAATTGTACCAACTACTGATTTAAACATTACATTAGGCATGTCTATTGCCGTGTTTGGTTTAATCATTTTTTACAGTATTAAAGTAAAAGGACTGAAAGGGTTTACAAAAGAGCTAACGCTTAATCCTTTCAACCATTGGTCAATGATTCCATTCAACTTCTTGTTAGAATCGGTCACCTTATTGGCTAAACCTTTCTCACTCGCTTTGCGTCTGTTCGGTAACCTGTATGCAGGTGAATTGATCTTTATTCTTATTGCCGCACTTGTTCCTTTATGGGCTCAATGGACCTTATCTGTGCCATGGGCAATTTTCCATATTCTGGTCATTGTGCTTCAGGCGTTTATTTTCATGATGCTAACGATAGTTTATCTAGCTTTAGCCCATGAAGATCACTAATTAAGTTTAATAAAAACTGTTTTAACCTAATAAATACTATTTGGAGAAAATCATGGAAACTGTTGTTGGTTTAACTATTATCGCTGTTGCAATCATGCTGAGCATGGCCGCTCTTGGTACTGCTATCGGTTTTGCACTTTTAGGTGGTAAATTGTTAGAAGCATCAGCCCGTCAGCCTGAGCTAGCCCCTGCACTACAAACTAAAATGTTTATTATTGCTGGTCTACTAGATGCGATCTCAATGATTGCCGTGGGTATCGCGTTATTCTTCGTATTCGCTAACCCGTTCGTTGCCTTGTTAGGTTAATCCTTCGATTCCTAACAAATAGGAGGTGTCGTTGTGAATATCAATGCAACCATGTTTGGACAAGCGATATCGTTCGCGATTTTTTGTTGGTTCTGCGTTAAATACGTATGGCCACCATTAATCGATGCGATTGAAGCTCGTCAAAAGAAAATTGCGGATGGTTTAGCTGACGCTGAACGTGCCGGAAAGGATCTTCAATTAGCTCAAGCGAAAGCTTCAGAGCAAATGAAAGACGCCAAGTCCGAAGCTGCTGGTATTATCGAGCAAGCTAACAAGCGCAAAATTCAAATCATCGACGAAGCAAAAGAGCTGGCTAACATTGAGCGAGAAAAAATTCTTGCTCAAGGTAACGCAGAAGTTGAAGCTGAACGTAATCGTGCTCGTGAAGAGTTACGTGCACAAGTAGCTGCTTTAGCCATCGCTGGCGCTGAGAAAATTCTTGAGCGTTCAATCGACAAAGAAGCCAACAAGCAGATTGTTGATAAGCTAGTCGCTGAGCTGAAATAAGGGATAAAAGGTAGAGCTTATGGCTGATTTAACCACCATTGCTCGTCCCTACGCTAAAGCTGCGTTTGATTTTGCTGTTGAGCAAAAAGCCTTAGAACAGTGGACTGAGATGCTAGCATTTGTTGCCGAAGTGGCAGCCAATGAGCACGTTGCAGTTCAACTGAAAAGGGAGTCAGCAAATACTTTGGTTAATTTGTTTACCACAGTATGCGCCGAACAGCTTAACGAGCATGGCCTTAACTTAATTAAGTTAATGGCTGAGAACGGACGTTTAAATGCGTTGCCTGCTGTGTTAGCTCTTTTCTTGGAGTATAAGGCCGAATTGGCTAAGGAAATAACCGCTGATGTTGTTTCCGCTACCGAGTTAGATGCCGCGCAGCAAGCGCAAATTAGTGCTTCCTTGGAACAGCGTTTAGCACGCAAAGTGAAGCTTAACTGTAGTGTTGACGCCTCACTAATGGCCGGTGTGATTATTCAAGCCGGTGATTTAGTGATTGATAGCTCTGTTAAAGGGCAATTGGCGAAACTTTCTGAAACACTGCAAGCGTAATTGGGGAATAGAGCATGCAACTGAATTCCACTGAAATAAGCGAACTGATCAAGCAACGTATTGAGCAGTTTGAAGTTGTCAGTGAAGCTCGTAACGAAGGTACTATCGTTTCTGTAAGTGACGGTATCCTTCGCATTAATGGTCTTGCTGATGTAATGCAAGGCGAGATGATTGAGCTTCCTGGTAACCGTTATGCTATCGCATTAAACCTAGAGCGTGATTCTGTAGGTGCGGTAGTAATGGGCCCTTATGCTGACTTAGCAGAGGGTGACAAAGTAAAAAGTTCTGGTCGTATTTTGGAAGTTCCAGTAGGTCGTGGCCTATTAGGACGTGTACTAAATACACTAGGTGAGCCAATTGATGGTAAAGGCGCAGTAGACAACGATGGCTTCTCGCCAATCGAAGTAATTGCACCTGGCGTAATGGAACGTAAATCGGTAGATAAACCTGTTCAAACAGGTATTAAAGCGATTGACTCAATGATTCCAATCGGCCGTGGTCAGCGTGAGTTGATTATTGGTGACCGTCAGATTGGTAAAACAGCTATCGCTGTTGACACCATCATAAACCAAAAAAGCTCTGGCATTAAATGTGTTTACGTAGCGATTGGCCAAAAAGCCTCTACTATCGCTAGCGTAGTACGTAAGCTAGAAGAATACGGCGCAATGGAGTACACCACCATTGTTGCAGCTTCTGCATCAGATTCAGCCGCACTACAATACCTAGCGCCTTACGCGGGTTGTACCATGGGTGAATACTTCCGTGACCGCGGTGAAGATGCACTAATCATCTATGATGATTTGTCTAAGCAAGCCGTAGCTTATCGTCAAATTTCTTTGCTACTACGTCGTCCGCCAGGCCGTGAAGCTTACCCAGGTGACGTATTCTACCTTCACTCTCGTCTACTAGAGCGTGCCTCTCAGGTAAACGAACAGTACGTAGAAGAGTTCACTAAAGGTGAAGTAAAAGGTAAATCAGGTTCATTAACTGCATTGCCTATTATTGAAACCCAAGCCGGTGACGTATCAGCATTCGTACCAACCAACGTAATTTCGATTACCGATGGTCAGATCTTCCTAACAGGCCAGTTGTTTAACTCTGGTACTCGTCCGGCGGTTGACCCAGGTATTTCTGTATCGCGTGTAGGTGGTGCAGCACAAACTAAGATTATTAAGAAACTGTCTGGTGGTATTCGTACTGCATTGGCACAGTTCCGCGAACTAGCAGCATTTGCTCAGTTTGCTTCTGACTTAGATGATGCAACACGTAAGCAGTTAGACCACGGTCAAAAAGTAACCGAGTTAATGAAGCAGAAGCAATTCAGCCCATTATCTGTTGCTGAACAAGCACTAGGTCTATACGCCGCTGAAAAAGGTTACTTAGCTGACGTAGAAATCGATAAGATTGTTGATTTTGAAGCAGCGTTGCTAGCTTACGCTAACAACGAGTACGCCGATCTATTAGCGACTATTAACGAAAAAGGCGATTACAACGACGAGATTGATGCATCGATTAAAGGCTTAATTGAAAGCTTTAAATCAACGCAATCTTGGTAATCAAACCTGACGAATAGGAGCAATAGATATGGCCGGCGCTAAAGAGATTAAAGGTAAGATTGGCAGTGTTAAAAACACCCAAAAGATTACCAAAGCGATGGAGATGGTTGCAGCAAGTAAAATGCGTCGTTCGCAAGACGCAATGGAAAGCAGCCGTCCCTACGCAGTAGCTATGCGCAAAGTAATTGGTCATATCGCGCTAGGTAAGCTCGAGTACAAGCATCCGTATGCTGTAGAACGAGAAGCCAAGCGTGTAGGTTATATCGTGGTATCTACTGACCGCGGTTTGTGTGGCGGCTTAAACATTAACTTGTTTAAGCAAGTTGTCACCGACATGCAGCAGTGGAAAGACAAAGGGGTTGAAACTGACCTTGCCGTTATTGGCGGTAAAGCAACAGCCTTCTTTAACAGCCACGGTGGTAATGTGGTAGCTCAAAACTCTGGCTTGGGCGATCACCCAACCGTTGAAGAGCTTATCGGTACCGTGAAAGTGATGTTAGAAGCCTACGATGAAGGCAAGCTAGATCGCATTTATGTGGTGTACAACAAGTTTGTAAACACCATGGTACAAGAACCAACGATTGACCAATTATTGCCGCTGCCTAAAGCAGATGATCCAGAAATTGCGTCTCGCAGCTGGGATTATTTATACGAGCCAAGTGCTGAAGAAATTCTCGACGGCCTACTAGTTCGTTATATCGAATCTCAAGTGTATCAAGGTGTGGTGGAAAACCTAGCCTGCGAACAAGCTGCACGAATGGTTGCAATGAAAGCGGCAACCGATAACGCGGGTAACCTGATTGATGAGCTTCAGTTGGTATACAACAAAGAGCGTCAAGCAGCGATTACTCAAGAATTGAGCGAAATTTCTGCGGGAGCTGCAGCCGTTTAAGGCAAGGCACTAAGCAATATATTTAGAGGAATCAACATGAGTAACGGTAACATCGTCCAAGTAATTGGCGCTGTTGTGGACGTTGAATTTCCACATGACAGTGTACCTAAGGTATACAATGCTCTAGAAGTTCAAGGCGAAGAGTTAGTTCTTGAAGTTCAACAGCAAATTGGTGGTGGCGTAGTTCGTTGTATCTGTATGGGTGCATCGGAAGGCGTACGTCGCGGCCTAGAAGTGGTTGATACTGGTGACGCGATTAAAGTGCCTGTGGGTGATGCCACCCTAGGTCGCATTATGAACGTACTAGGTCAAACTATTGACCACAAAGGTGAAATTGAAACGGAAGAGCGTTACAAAATTCACCGTTCTGCTCCAACTTATGAAGAGCAGGCTAACTCTAGCGAATTGCTAGAGACAGGCGTAAAAGTTATCGACTTGATTTGTCCATTCGCTAAGGGTGGTAAAATTGGTCTATTCGGTGGTGCCGGTGTAGGTAAAACCGTAAACATGATGGAGTTGATCAACAACATCGCTAAGGCTCACTCAGGTCTATCTGTGTTTGCTGGTGTTGGTGAGCGTACTCGTGAAGGTAATGACTTCTACTACGAGATGGAAGAAGCCGGGGTACTTGATAAAGTAGCCATGGTTTACGGTCAGATGAACGAGCCACCAGGAAACCGTCTACGCGTAGCGTTAACGGGTTTGACTATGGCTGAGAAGTTCCGTGACGAAGGTAAAGACGTATTGTTGTTCATCGACAACATTTACCGTTACACCTTGGCCGGTACCGAAGTATCTGCACTGTTAGGTCGTATGCCATCAGCGGTAGGTTACCAGCCTACTTTGGCTGAAGAAATGGGTGTTCTTCAAGAACGTATTACATCTACTAAGACTGGTTCGATTACTTCGATTCAGGCGGTATATGTACCTGCGGATGACTTGACTGACCCATCTCCTGCAACCACTTTCGCGCACTTAGATGCAACCGTTACGCTTAACCGTAGCATTGCAGCAATGGGTTTATACCCAGCGATTGACCCACTGGATTCAAACTCTCGTCAGTTAGATCCTCTTATCGTAGGTCAAGAGCACTATGAAGTTGCTCGCGGTGTGCAAGGCGTATTACAACGCTATAAAGAATTGAAAGATATTATTGCGATTCTAGGTATGGATGAATTGTCTGAAGAAGACAAGCAAACCGTAGCTCGTGCGCGTAAGATCGAGAAATTCTTAACTCAAGATTATCACGTAGCTGAAGTTTTCACTGGTAACCCAGGTAAACTTATCCCACTTAAAGATACTATCCGTAGCTTTAAAGGCCTATTGGCTGGCGATTACGATGATATTCCAGAGCAAGCGTTCTTGTATGCAGGCGATATTGATGACGTGCTTGAGCGCGCCAAAAATATGTAAGCTTCGCCAATTGGCGTAACAGGAGGCTGAAATGGCAGCGATGACAGTTCACTTGGATGTGGTGAGCGCAGAAGAGAAAATTTTCTCTGGCCGCGTTGAGCACTTACGAGTAACCGGTGAAGAGGGTGAGTTAGGAGTATTGCATGGTCATGCTCCACTACTAACCCCAATTAAGCCTGGTATGGTTCGCATGGTTAAACAGCATGGTCACGAAGAGGTGATTTACATCTCGGGTGGTTTCTTGGAAGTACAACCAGGAAATGTAACCGTGTTGGCAGATACCGCGATTCGAGGCAACGAGCTCGATAAAGCCAAGGCCCAACAAGCTAAACAAGCTGCAGAGGAAAGCATTAGCAATCCCAACAGCGATGTGGATTTTGCGAAAGCTCAAGTTGAACTTGCTAAAGCAATGGCTCAACTTCAAGTTATCGAAATCCTCGGAAAAAACGTCCGATAGATTTAGCTTGATAATAAAAAGGCGCTCCCAGAGCGCCTTTTTTGTCTGTGAAAAATGATGCTGACATCAACGAAACCTATTTTTATAGCCGTTACTATAGTTATAAATAGATTGGCTTCGTGCTAACAACTACTACATTTAGTGGGTTTGAACTTAGCTTCGAACTAACACTCATCAAGGGATGGATATGGCAACAATCTCGCCATTAAATCAAGCAAGCAAAGCCTTGCTCTCAGAGCGTATTCAAGGCCTTATTAAAGCCTTATCAGCAGGTATCTACGAACGTGAAGAAAGCTTTAAGTTATGCCTTTTGGCTGCTCTAGCCGGCGAAAGTGTATTTTTGCTAGGCCCGCCAGGTATTGCCAAAAGCATGATTGCTAAACGTTTGGTGAAAGCCTTTAAAAGCCAAAGCTTCTTTGATTACCTAATGACTCGCTTCTCTACCCCAGAAGAAGTGTTTGGCCCTTTATCTATTCAAGAGCTTAAAGATAATGGTAAGTACGTTCGTTTAACCGAAGGCTATTTGCCCACTGCACATATTGTTTTTCTTGATGAGATCTGGAAAGCAGGTCCGGCTATTCTTAATACCCTACTCACGGTAGTGAATGAGCGCACTTTTCGAAATAGCTACGAAAACCTGCCTGTACCAATGCGCTTACTTATTTCTGCTTCAAATGAACTTCCCGAAGAAGATGGCGGCTTAGAAGCACTTTATGACCGTATGTTACTACGGGTATTTGTAAATAGGATTCAGCAAAAAGACAACTTCAAAGCCCTGCTGCTTGATAATCAAAGCCTGCAAGAGATCCCAGAACACCTTGTGATTAGTGACGAAGAATATCAAACATGGCAAGCGCAACTTGGCCAAGTCACCATGAGTGACGAAGTGTTTGAGAAAATGTACCTAATTAAAAACTTGGTTGAGCAAGGTTTGCCTTTGGCTGGTGAAGGCAGCATTGTTGGTGATCTCTATGTGTCGGACCGACGCTGGAAGAAGTCAGTGCACCTGTTGCAAACTAGTGCATTTTTTAATGGTCGTTCAGAGATTAATCCGCTCGACTTGCTGCTATTGCAAGACTGCCTCTGGCATAACCTAGAAGACCGCCAGTTTATTCAAACTTGTATTAAAGACTATGCCGTCAATCATGCATTCGATCAGCTTAAACTAAAAGAGCTTGCCGAAGGGGCCGAGCGTCATTATCAAGCCACCGTGGATGATATTTGCGAGCAGCTTACTCTGCAGTTTTCTCATGATTCAGGCTTAAGAAAAGACCAATATAAGTACGATTTTAGCGGTGCTAAACGTTACCCCAATAAACACGGTGGTGAGCTATTTAAGCTGGTGGTTTTGCAAAGCAATTTATCGGTGAGTGAAAAAGACAAAGGCGAAACGCGTTGGGTCTATGTGGATGCAAACGAGTTCTCAAAGAAAATAAAAAGCGGTAATTGTGAAATGCTCGGGCGGATTAACGAAGGTTCCGAGTTATGTCAGCTACGCTTTGATATTGATATTAACCACCAGCTAGTAATTAAAGATTTAGCTAATCGACCTTTACTACTAGGCATTGCTACTCAACAAGGCCTCGATGACGATTTAGTGGCTAGCTGGCAACAGCAAATTGATGCGGTATTAACTAGTATTAAACAAGCAGAGTATGAGCTAAAACGCAGCCGGGCTCAGTTTCACGGTGCCTTGCCCCATAACTTTATATCTAATCAACTGCCTGAGTCGATAGAAGCAAGCTTAATGGAGGTGGATATGATGGTATCAGGGGTTGCTAGCTTGCTAGATAAACAGGCTTATAGAATGCGCAATATAAACGACTTTTTTAACTAGGTTAAAACATGTTAGATAGCCTGCAATTTGGTGTGATGTTAGCCGAGTCGGGACTGCTTGATGAAGCTGTCCGCGAGGTGATGATGCGTCCGCAACTGATGATGATTGCAGAGTCTAGCCCTGGTATTCAAAGTGCCATGAAAAGCCAAGTTAGCAAATGGAAAAGTCAAATTCGTGCTCAGCTTGGTCAAATCACCATTGAAGAAAAATTTGCCGAAGAAATAGCGCTGTATCAGCGTTCTATTGAATTAGATAGTGCCGCATTCAGCCAACAGTTAGATGACTTATTGATACAGTTAAGCGTTTGTTCTTCTTTTTATGGCAAGGCAAGTGAGTTGGCTGCTCATCCTCACCACCGTTATAGCCCAATGTTTCAAAGCTACTTTTGTAATCAGTGGTTTGAAAACATCGCCAAGGCACTTAATCAAGCTCAGTTAGATGAAATGAAGCAGCATAAACAAGCCTTGCTGGCCGACCTTTATCAACGGGTTGAAACATTGCAGGCGATGCCTGAAATGACCGAATCGGGTGACTCAAATAAGTTAGGCCGGTTATGGGATATGGCGGCGGCAAAGCTGCGTAAAAGTGAAGTTAATTTGCTTAAGCAGTTTGCGGTGTTCCTTAAATCGCAAAAAGGTCTACAAAAAATTGCCGAGCAATTAGGCAGAATGGCCGACCAAGTGAGTGACCCAAATGCTAGCAATGCACCGGTTGAAGAACCTCAATTGGTTGAGGAGCAATTAGAACAAGTTACCGACGATATAGTTGGAGTGCACGAAGGTGATGACTTAGCCAAACTCCTGCCTAATGAAACCATGTTCTTAGCCTACCCAGAATTAGAGGTTATTTTTTATAAGCACTTAGTTGACCACCAGCTAATGAACTATCAAATGCAGGGCAAGCAGCGCAAGTTGCGTAAGGTGAAAACCTACAAAAAAGCAGCTGACGAGACCATGCTGGATAAGGGCCCATTCATTTTAGCCATTGATAGCTCTGGCTCTATGCAAGGCTTCCCTGAGAAGTGTGCTAAAGCCCTAGCCTATGGCTTAATGCAAATAGCCTTAGCTGAGCAGCGTGACTGTTATGTAATTATGTTTTCAACAGAGCTCATCACTTACGAACTCACTAAAAAAGATGGCTTAAGAGAAGTTCTTAATTTTCTGTCTTACAGTTTTCATGGTGGCACCGATATGGCCGCAGCGCTCCAGCAAGCGGTTAAGCAAATGACAGAAGATAAATACCAAAATGCAGATTTAGTGGTATTGTCAGATTTTATTGCCCCTGCTCCACCTAATGATTTGTTAGATGCAATCAAGCAGTTAAAAGCGCAAAAAAATCGATTTCATGCGCTTAAATTATCTAGTTACGGAAACCCTGAATTAATGCAGGTGTTTGACCATCTGTGGGATTACACTCCTTCACCAATGAAGCGCTTGTTTAAACGATAATTCCAAAGCTGATGCGTTTCGCTTACACTTGTTTAAGTTATCGATAATCATTTTGGTTGATTGGGAAAATCAACCTGTAATAAGGAAACAAAATGAACTTCAGTGTTGTTATTTTGGCTGCCGGTAAAGGAACAAGGATGCGTTCAACTTTGCCGAAGGTACTTCATAAGTTAGCGGATAAACCAATGGTGCAGCACGTCATCGATACCGCTAAAACATTAAAGCCAGAAGCTATTCACCTTATTTATGGTCATGGCGGTGAATTGATTAAACAGCAAATTCAAGATCCAAGTCTAAACTGGGTAGAGCAAGCTGAGCAACTAGGTACTGGCCATGCTATGCAACAAGCTGCACCGCATTTTGCGCCTAATCAGCCGGTAGTTATGTTATACGGCGATACCCCCTTAATTAGTGAACAAACTATTCAGCGCTTAATTGAAGCTTTGCCAGAAAACGGCATTGGTTTACTCACCGTAGATCAAGATGACCCAACAGGCTATGGGCGAATTGTGCGCGAAAATGGCAGCGTAGCTGCCATTGTGGAACATAAAGATGCCACCGCAGAGCAGTTAGCAATTAAAGAAGTGAATACCGGTGTATTGGTTGCCAATAGTAATGACTTTAACCGCTGGTTAGCGAAACTAAGCAATGACAATGCTCAGGGCGAGTACTACGTTACCGATATTATTGAAATGGCCACTAAAGAAGGCAACGTGGTACAAGCGGTTCAACCCGACTCTATTGTTGAAGTGCAAGGGGTTAATGACCGAGTTCAACTAAACGGTTTAGAGCGCGCTTACCAAAAAGCCCAAGCTGAACAGCTATTGCGTGATGGCGTAAGTCTGGCCGATGCTAACCGCTTTGATTTACGTGGTGAGTTAAGCATTGGTAGCGACTGTTTCATCGATATCAACGTGATTATCAAGGGCAAAGTTACCATTGGTAACAATGCAACTATCGAAGCTAACGCTATTTTGATTGATTGTGAGATTGGCGATAACGTCACCATTAAAGCTAACAGCATTATTGAACAAGCTAGCTTAGCGGCAGATGCTTCCGCTGGTCCATTTGCTCGCCTTCGCCCTGGAGCCAAGCTGGAGCAAGATGCTCATGTAGGTAACTTTGTAGAAATGAAGAAGTCTACTTTAGGTAAAGGCTCTAAAGCTGGTCACCTAACTTATCTAGGTGATACTACGGTAGGTGAAAAAGTGAATATTGGTGCTGGCACTATTACCTGTAATTACGATGGTGTTAATAAATTCCAAACTGTGATTGAAGACGGTGCCTTTATTGGTAGCGATACCCAGTTAGTTGCTCCAGTTACCGTGGGTAAGAATGCAACCGTAGGTGCTGGTTCTACAATTACTGGCGATGTGGAAGCTGAAGTATTGGCAATATCTAGAACCAAGCAGCGCAGTATTAAAGGTTGGCAACGTCCAGTTAAGAAATCATAATTATTTGAATTGTTTATAAAAAGCGGCCTTTGGTCGCTTTTTTTGTTTTAGCGACTGTTTTCACATAAATCCCTACTTTTATTAGGTATAACTAGGGTTTTGCTTTAGGGACAGACCATGAACAAACAGTTTGAACACCTGCTGCCAAACAGCGAAGGTTATTTTGGCGAATATGGTGGAAGCTTTATTCCGCCAGAACTTCAAACAGTAATGAATGATATTAATCAGGCTTACTTAGAAATTCGCCAAGATCCAGAGTTTGTAAAAGAGCTTACTCGTTTGTATCAAGACTATGTGGGTCGCCCTAGCCCAATTTTCCACGCCGAGCATTTATCGCAAACCTATGGCTGCGATATTTATTTAAAACGTGAAGACCTAAACCATACAGGCGCGCATAAGATTAATCACTGTTTAGGTGAAGTGCTACTGGCTAAAAAAATGGGCAAAACCAAAGTTATTGCCGAAACCGGCGCTGGTCAGCATGGGGTTGCGTTA
This sequence comes from Agarivorans sp. OAG1, assembly GCF_037076485.1. Taxonomy (NCBI): domain Bacteria; kingdom Pseudomonadati; phylum Pseudomonadota; class Gammaproteobacteria; order Alteromonadales; family Alteromonadaceae; genus Agarivorans; species Agarivorans sp. OAG1. The sequence goes on along the minus strand of NZ_AP028990.1, from coordinate 4,719,885 downwards.
GCAACCGCTGCTGCCTTGTTAGGGTTAGAATGTGATATTCACATGGGTGAAGTGGATATTGCTAAAGAGCATCCTAACGTTGTGAGAATGCGTATTTTAGGTGCCAATGTTATCCCCGCTACTCACGGTAGAAAAACCTTAAAAGAAGCTGTAGATAGCGCTTTTCAAGCTTACATGGCCGATCCTCATAGCCAGCTTTATGCCATTGGTTCGGTGGTTGGGCCTCACCCCTTCCCGATGATGGTGCGAGACTTCCAATCAATTATTGGCATAGAAGCGCGTGAGCAGTTCCAAGCAATGACCGGAGCTCTACCAGACAATTTGGTGGCTTGTGTTGGTGGTGGCTCTAACGCTATGGGGCTGTTTAGTGCCTTTTTAGAAGATGAAGCGGTAGCTATGCATGGTTGTGAACCTGCCGGTCGCAGTTTAGAAGAAGTGGGTGAACATGCAGCTACTTTAACCAAGGGTGAACCTGGCACTATGCATGGTTTCCATTCCTACATGCTTAAAGATGAGCAAGGAGAGCCTGAGCAAGTTTACTCAGTAGCTAGTGGCTTAGATTATCCTTCGGTTGGGCCACAGCATGCCTACTTAAAAGACTTAGGCCGGGTTCAATATGGTGTAGTAAGCGACAAAGAAGCCATTGACGCTTTTTTTGAGCTCTCGCGTTTAGAAGGCATTATCCCAGCAATCGAATCTGCTCATGCTGTAGCTCACGCTATCAATTTGGCTAAGCAAGGTAGTAAGGGCTCTATTCTGATTAACTTGTCAGGCCGAGGCGATAAAGACATCGACTTTGTAGTAGAGAAGTACGGTAAAGAATACGGAATAGAATCGCTGCTATAAGCAGTAAAACTTGGTAAACAAAAAGGCCACAAGTGAAAACCTGTGGCCTTTTTTAGCCTGGAGAAAGCTTGTTTAGAACTTATAAGCTACGTTGAGCATTGGCCCGCGGTAGTTATATTTTAAAGTGGTTTCATTCCATTCAGCTTCAACTAGGTAGTAGTTATAACCTAGCTCAACATCCCAATTTGGGTTGATATGGTAAGAGATAGAGGCGTTTAAATCGGCTAAGTAACCACTAGTATTATCTATAGATATATAGAAGAACTGAGTATGTGCGCCAATTGTCCAATCTTCCGATAAGTCGTAATCTGCCCATAGCCCTATATCTGGCAATGGAGCAGTGGTTGATTCATCTACTACTTCTCCGTTGGTATTGGCGCTGTCACAAGTAATGGTTCCACTATTATCAACACAACCAGCTATCTCGCCGCTAAAGCCCATCTCAATGAACATAACGTGCAAGCCTAAAGAACCCCCTATTTCAGCACGCTCTGTTTTATAGAAAGAGTAACCATAACCAGCGCGCAAAATGTCAATGTCCATGCGGGTATCAATAGATGCGCCTACCAGGATACCTTTATCAGGATTATTAGGAAGGGTATAACCAAAGGTTGATTTGGTAGTGGCTTGTCGATGTAAGCGACGCCAATCGGCATAGACATAGTGGCGTTCGTTAAACTTATAGCCGGCTTCGAAAAAAGGAAGAAACTGAGATTCTTCAAGGTTGAAGGTGTCTTCAAAATCCAGTTTTAGGTCACTACCATCAAATGCTTTAGTTGATATAGATGAATCGGTTTGCGCCCAAAAGCCACCGGCTTTTATCACCCATTCACCGGCAAAACTGGTAGAGCTAAAGCTTGCTACTAGGGCAGCAAGAGGCAGCCACTGCTTGGTTTTCATATACTATCCTTGTATCGCAGTACTAAAACAGCGCTACAGATGCGCTGTTCTACAATTTATCACTTCATTGTGAGCTATTAGTTAGTATAAGCACTTAAATCTGATAGTAAAATATAAACAAGCCACTATTCTTAAGGGGCGGTTTGATTTATTTTAAACCGTTCAGTTAGTCTGCATGTACAGCTTATTTACTACTTTGTTGGTTGGAGAAAGTGATGTTAAAGGAATTAACGCGTTATTGTGGTGTTCTGGGTTTAGCAGCATTGTTAGTCTGCGCTCCAATAACTTCGGCTATGGCAGTCGATTCTGGGAGTGACCAAGCTACCTTGTTGTTGGATAAATACCAGCGCCAGCAACAGCGAATCGAAAAAATAAAAGCCAATATCGACCAAGTCTCAAGCATTGAGCAGGCGGCTATCTCTCACCGTTTGTTAGAACGCCATTTACATGCTTTTGAAACCATCAATCAGTTGTCTCAATATTTAATTGAGCAAAAGGCCTTAGGTCTGGCCGATGAGCAGGTGTTGGCAGAAGTTGAGCAAATTATTGCCCAAAATAACCAAGATTTAGTGAATGGTATCGAAAAGCAGCAGCTTGAGTTTAATAAGGCTTACGCCGAAGAAGAAGCTGATGGTATTAAAGCTTTCCAACTTTATATCGAACACCTCGCTAGTTCAGACCTTATCTATACTGCCATGGTGCAGCAAATATCAAATCAGCAAGCTTTAGGTTTTAGTGTTGATACTGAAAAAGAGTATTTGATTGACCGACTATATACCCGCGCCGAGTCTTTCTCTGGCATGGTGGGCTTAGTTGGTAAAAAACGTGAAGAACTAGGCAAGCTAATTAAAATTACGCCGGATGATCAAAGCCTTAAAGATCAACTAGCGGTTGTTACCGAGCAGCTTGCCGTTGCCGGAGAAAGCTTTAAGTTAACCGTAGATTTGCTTACTCAGTTGGGCTTTAACGCGTCGTTCTATCAGCAAACCTTGCTTAAGCTTGGTGGCCAAATTACTACCGATGTTCTGGATGTAAACATATTAGGTGGCATAGCAAAACGTTGGTTAGAACGTTTATCTGAATACTTTGTAGAACACGGTGGTGAATGGATCTTCAAGCTATTTTTGCTGGTGGCTATTTACTACATTTTCCGTTCTCTATCGCGTTTAGTACGTAAGCTAATGACTAAGAGTTTGGATTCTTCCAAGCTAAACTTGTCGTCATTAATGAAAGACATGATTATCTCCTCGGTCGCACGGGTGGTCATCATTATAGGAATACTGTTTGCGCTCGCCCAAGTGGGAATTTCGTTGGCACCTATCTTGGCTGGTTTAGGTGTGGCCGGTTTCATTATTGGTTTTGCTTTGCAAGATACTCTAGGTAACTTTGCTGCAGGTTTGATGATTCTGATCTATCGTCCTTACGATGTAGGCGATATGGTAGAAGTGGGCGGTGGGGTATTTGGTAAGGTGAAAAGCATGAACCTTGTATCTACCACTATTCTTACCATCGATAACCAAACTTTGGTTATACCCAACAGCAAAATTTGGGGTGACGTTATTAAAAACGTTACTGCACAAAAGCTGCGTCGGGTGGACTTAGTATTTGGTATTGGTTACTCAGACGACATTGAAAAAGCTGAAGCGGTATTAAATGAACTGCTAGAAAAACACCCAATGGTATTGCCAGAACCAGAGCCAACGGTGAAGTTGCATGTACTTAACGAGTCTTCAGTTGATTTCATTGTTCGCCCTTGGGTTAAAACCGATGATTATTGGGACGTATATTGGGATATTACCCGTGAAGTGAAAATGCGCTTCGACCGCGACGGCATATCAATTCCATTCCCGCAGCGCGATGTGCATTTTTATCCTGCCACTAGCGAAGCAGCGCAAATCGAGAAATAGCTAGGGTCTGTTGATCTTTGCTGATGGTTTTTGCAGCAATTTATTAGCCATTTAGGCAAGGCAGTGAGTGTGCAGTTAAGTGGGCTTAATAATCACTCGCTAACGCTGAATAAATGGCTAAGAAATGCTGCCCGAAGGGGGCGGATAAGCGAACTTTACTCTTTGTTAAGCGCTTCTTGCTTAGCCCACTAGGCTTCTAAGTGCTCGCCGCGATTAAAGCCCGCTTATCTCAAACAAAATTTCAACACCAAAGATTAACAAAGCCTAAAACATTAGCTAAAAATCAAAGGCTTGGTTTTTATTTCCAAGCCTTTATTGTTTTTGATTCTGGCTACCGCCGCTGAATAACTGGAAAATTTGGCTAAAATAAGTAAAATAGCGCTTCATTTTTGAGCAGAGGTTGTTGCAGTTCGTGAGTCGTCAACGCGCCCTAGAAAAAATAGCTAAGTGTTTAGAGTTGGGTAACTCCTCAAATGTTCATGAGGCCGCTCAAGCTATTCGTATGGCTCATCGGCTTATGCTTAAACATGGTTTAGAACAAGCTGATATTGAGCTTATTCAAATGGGTAAAACCTCAACCCAAACCTTGTTACCTGCCAATGTAAGTGAAAATATTCTGCGGATTATCCGCGGCATAAATAGCCGTTTTGGGGTTGAAGCCGTGTTGGTTAATCACAAAGGTTTAAAACGCGCAGAGTTTGTTGGACATGCTGATCGTGCGGTATTTGCGGCTTTTGCTTTTGACATTGTTTATCGTGAAATGAACCAGCAAGTAGGCTCTTTTAGAAATAGCTTTGCCGGCTCGGGCATCGATAACGTAACAGTGGCGCGCCGAGTTACCTCGTTCACCGCTGGTTGGTTAGAAGGGGCGCTAGAAAAGCTGCCCGATCTCACCACTAATGGTCGTAATGAACATATGGACGACTATCTTGATGAGATGTTTGAAAAGTTAGACCGCGAAACCTTTAAAGCTAAAATTAAAGCGTCGATGGGGCAACTTACCCCAGACTTTCAAACCGGCATGAAAAAAGGCCGAAAACTGTCAGTTAATCGGCCTGTCGAAGGCGCTAGAGCGGCTTCTCTACTTCGCTAGAATACAAATACTTAGCTTACCTTTAGGATCTTACTGGTATTGGTATGACCGGTTTGGTCGAATACGTCACCGTGGGTCAATATAACCAAGTCGCCCTTGCTCAAGTAACCTTGTTCTTTCAGCTGTTCTATCGCAATTTTTGACACCTTAATGATATCTTCGCTGCTCTCATCAAAGTGAATTGGGTATACACCGCGATACAAAGCACAGCGGCTTAAGGTATTGGCATGACGAGACAAAGAGAATATTGGTAAGCCACTACTTAAGCGAGACATTAACAGTGGTGTGCTGCCGGACTCGGTTAACGCAATAATAGCTTTCATGCCCTTCATGTGGTTGGCAGCAAACATGGTGCTCATGGCCACTGTTTCAGAAATACTCTCGAAGGTATCGTTAATACGGTATTTCGACACGTTAATGCTGCGTTGTTTTTCTGCCCCTAAACATACGCTGGCCATAGCTTGTACTGTTTCGATAGGGTATTGGCCTGCGGCGGTTTCTCCAGAAAGCATCACCGCATCGGTACCATCTAGCACGGCGTTGGCTACATCCATAACCTCAGCACGGGTTGGCATTGGTGCGCTAATCATCGATTCCATCATTTGAGTGGCGGTAATTACTGCTCGATTGTATTTTCGAGTGAGGCGAATAAGGGTTTTTTGTACACCCACTAATTCGGCATCGCCAATTTCTACCCCTAAATCACCACGTGCAACCATTACCGCATCAGACGCTTTAATAATATCGATCATCGCTTCTTCGGTGGCTACTGTTTCGGCGCGTTCTACCTTGGCAACTAATTTTGTGGCTAAACCTGCTTGTTGAGTAAGGCGACGAGCATAATGCATGTCTTCGCCACTATTGGGGAATGATACTGCTAGGTAGTCCACTTCAATTTTGGCCGCCGTTAAAATGTCGGCTTTATCTTTATCAGTAAGCGCAGCTGCAGATAAGCCACCGCCGAGTTTGTTTATGCCTTTATTGTTAGATAAAACGCCACCAATGGTGACTTCGGTAGTCACTTGGCTGTCTTTTACCGCCGTTACTTTAAGTTGAATACGGCCATCATCGAGCAATAAGATATCACCTGGTTCAACATCTTTAGGCAGGTGTTTGTAATCTAGGCCTACTTGTTTTTCATCGCCTAAACCTTTGTCTAGCTCACTATCTAAAATAAAGCTGTCGCCTACATTTAGGCTTACTTTGCCATCTTTAAAGGTGGAAACACGAATTTTGGGACCTTGTAAGTCGCCCAGTATCGCAATGTGTAGTTTATGTTTGCTGGCTAACTCTCTCACTTTGGCTGCGCGTACCAAATGATCTTCTGCGGTTCCATGTGAGAAGTTAAGGCGCACCATATTTGCACCACTCAATATCAGTTGTTCCAGTACATCGTCTCGGTCGGTGGCGGGGCCTAAAGTTGTGACTATTTTAGTACGTCTTAACATGTTGCTAATCCTTAAAAAATTGATGAGATGTTTGCTTGAATTCACTGATGCTGATTTAAGTATATGTAAACCAGCTTGTCCCTTGGTTTTTTTTTGTCTCTCAAGTACATTGCGCATTAGGGATATTATTTGCTGTGGGGTGACAGAATGAAACAGGCAATCTTGGCAGAAATGAAGGTTTTGCCAGAAATTGATCCAGAGTTTGAAGTTAAACGTCGAATCGACTTTATAAAAGCACGTTTAAAACAAGCTGGTTTAAAAACACTAGTACTTGGTATTAGTGGCGGTGTTGATTCAACAACCACTGGTCGATTAGCGCAGTTGGCAGTTGAACAGCTTAATAATGAGAGTGATAGTCAAGACTACCGCTTTATTGCTATGCGTTTACCTTTTGGTGAGCAAAAAGATGAAGCCGATGCTCAACTAGCTTTAGGGTTTATTAAACCCTCACATATTGTTACCACTAATATCAAAGCAGGTACCGAAGGCTTGCATACTAGTGCTAGCGAAAGTTTGATGGCTGCTGGTTTAGATTTACCTGCCCAAGCTGCAGTGGATTTTGCCAAAGGCAATGTTAAAGCCAGAATGCGCATGATTGCCCAGTATGAAATAGCTGGCTTAAGTGGTGGCCTGGTTATTGGAACCGATCACTCAGCTGAAAACCTAACGGGTTTTTACACCAAGCATGGTGATGGTGCGTGTGATTTAGTGCCTATCTTTGGTTTAAACAAACGCCAAGTTCGTCAGGTTGCAGACTATTTAGGCGCGCCAGAGAAGCTGATTGGCAAAGCGCCAACGGCCGATCTTGAAGAAGACCGTCCGCAATTACCCGATGAAGTGGCATTAGGTGTTACTTATGACCAAATTGATGACTTCTTGGAAGGTAAGAAAGTAGCCGACGAAGTCGAGCAAAAACTTATTGGCATTTACCAACGTACCCAACATAAACGTCAGGCCATTCCTACCATTTACGACTAAGCCTGTAACAGTAACAAATTAAGCCGAAGTGATTAGGCTTCGGCTTTGTTTGATCTGCATCTTGTATTGCTGAGTCTACATGTTGTCTAATTGCAGCCGAATTTTTAGAGGAACTCGCTTTGGGCAACGCCATCATATTTAGTCTTGATCTATTTGGTACCGCAATATTTGCCATTTCTGGGGTATTGATAGCTAGTCGTCGCCGAATGGATTTGTTTGGTGCCTTGGTGCTTGCCTGTGTTACCGCCATTGGTGGCGGTACTATCCGCGATATGGCTTTAGGTGCTAGCCCGGTATTTTGGGTAGAGAACGGTTTGTATTTGTGGGTAATTCTTGGAGCTAGTTTAGGCTCGGTATTATTGCTTAATAACTTTCCTACGCCTCCTCGCTGGTTACTGCCGGTAGCTGATGCTATAGGTATGGCGGTGTTTATGGCGATTGGTGCTAACAAAGCCTATCAATATGGGTCGCCAATGATTGTAGCCGTTACCATGGGAGTGATTACCGCCTGTGGTGGAGGCATGATCCGTGATGTATTGGCTAATCAAGTTCCTTTAGTACTGCAACGTGAGGTGTATGCCACTGCTTGTATTGTTGGTGGGCTGGTTTGGGTGGCTGCTTTATACCTACAGTTTTCGGATACTATTGCTACAAGTGCTTGTATTTTGACCGCTTTGCTAATTCGTTTAGTGGCCATTCGCTACCATTTATCACTACCTAAGCTTGCCAAAAATCGTTAGTTAGCGATAAATGCCGATAGATGGTGTGAGATATCTCTTACAAGCTTGTGCGTTAAAAGCAGCTTTGCTTACAGTTGTTAAAAATAAATTTTCTTTTAAATTAATGGTTTAGTGTTTTTGTAAGAATTTGTAAGTAAAAAAATGAAAGTTTTTTGCTTACGCGGCTTTTTCTCAAACTTAGATTCCGTATAGTTGTTTGTGCACGGAGGCACTGACGTTTATCAGGATGAGAAACGTAGCAGGAGCTAAAAAGGAACAGCTACAGGAAGTAGCAAGGGACACCTCCTAGGAAGGAGACGTGCAACTGGTATGGATGACCGGTTATGCCATAGAAGGCTAAAGGACAGCTCAAAGGATTTGAGAAAAGGATAACTACAGGACGTAGTAACACAGTCAAAAAGGATTGCAGGGAGCAACTACCCGTTCACGGATTTGAGCGATATGACTACTAGGGGCGACACGAAAGTGTCGCCCCGACCTTTTTCTAAACCCAGCCAAGTGCTGGGTTTTTTATTGTCTGCACTTTGCTATCGATTTTAGATGAATAATTAAGCTTAAAGCTATCTTATTAGCTTTTTATTCTTTTAAGGTGTCTTTATTTAGACTGATTGAGAATTTTAGCGTACTGAATTTAGATGCTTGTTTGGCGATCGACCAAAGGCTGTGTGAGAGATCGACCATTCAAACAAGCCGATAAGTCTCTTTGTTTATGAGCCTATAAATAAATTTTTATTTATTATTCAATGGTTTATTTGTTTTTACCTCTTAAGTAATAGTTTTGTTTAGATGTTTTTGTTTCTGGCCTACTGGGCTTTAATTGGGATGAGCGTAAAGTATCAACCATCAGGACGAACGAAGATTCAGGAAGAATTAGGCAGGACGCCGAGGTATTTAGGACGCAGCGCTCAGGATGAGCAGGCTTATCAAGGTAGATGAGTTTGGATGTCAGCATAGGATTGCTAGAAAGCAAAATACCAAATAGCTTCAGGACGAAGTATAGGGATACCTCCAGGACGGAGAGAGCAAGTGTTTAGGATGAACGCTTATGCCATAGAAGGCTAAAGGACAGCCCAAAGGAACTGGGAAGAGGAAACGCTAAGGAATAGTGTGAAACAGTCAAAAAGGATTGCAGGGAGCAATTAACGTTCATGGAGTAGAGCGATATGACTACTAGAGGGCGACACGTATGTGTCGCCCTTTTTCTTTGCCTGCTATTTATTGTTAGGGTTTATTACCTATCTGCAGAGCTTTTAATGGATAAGCTGTAATTGGTTGGATTTTTATATTATTAATCTCGATCTGGTAGTTTCTTTATCTGCTATTGCCTGTGTGAGAGATCCGCCCGAGCTGTAGCGGGTAATTTCACTTGTTTAATAAGCCTTAACTAAACTAAGTTTATATATTTCAATGCCTTATGTTTTTTGTCATGGTTTTTTGTAGCTAAAACCAAAATTATTTTATCTTGGCTACTGGGATTAAGGGCTCATCGGCGTAAAGTATCAACCATCAGGACGAGCCAAGGCTTAGGAAGAGTCAGGGCAAGATGCCAAGGTATTAGGAAGCATTGCTTAGGAAGAGCAGGTTTATCAAGGTAGATAAACTTTAGGATGTCAGCACAGGAGTGCTAGAAAGCAAAATACCTCAAACTTTCAGGATGAAGTTAAAGGATACCTCCAGGACGGAGAGAGCAAGTGTTTAGGATGAACATTTATGCCATAGAAGGCTAAAGGATAGCTCAAAGGAACTGGGAAGAGGAAACGCTAAGGATTAGTGTGCAACAGTCAAAAAGGATTGCAAGGAGCAATTACTGTTCACGGAAAAGAGCAATATGACTACTTAAAAAGGCGACACATTTGTGTCGCCTTTTTTCATTTTTGCGAAACTAAGATTGCGAATGTTGCCACCAGCTGTTTTTGCTCATCAACCAAATCAATATGATTAAGCTCGCTAAGCCCGCTAAGGTGTGAGCAATAATAATCGCTAAAAATATTACTTTGCTACTTCCCCACATTGCTCCGATGTAAATAGCTGGCAACATAAAACCAAATAACCTAATTAGGTTTATTGCCATTGCTAACAGCGGCTTAGCTAAGGCATTTAAGGTTTGGGCTAGCAATAAGGGCACAGCCATCATGCCGTAGCAAAAAGGAACTAACTGTAAGTAATACTGGCTAAGTTCTGCTACTTCAGCATCGTGATTAAAGCTATAACTCACTAAAGGGGCCAAGGCGTACATTGCGATAGCGAGCAATAGTTGCCAAACCACCGCTAGTCTAATGGCATGATGAACGATTTGTTGGGCGCGTTGTGCTTTGCCCGCTCCCACGTTTTGTCCAACTAACATCGGAATCACCGAGTTAATCGCCATCACTCCAATAAATAATAAGGCTTCTACCCGTGTAGCAAAGCCATAGGCTGCTACAGTTGCTGTGCCAGCACTGGCCAATATTACTAAAGTAATGGTGGTAGCTATGGGAGTAAGCAGCTGAGAAAATACCGCCGGAATGGCGATGCTAAGCAGCTTTTTCCAAGAGGCGAAAAGCTGTTGAATGGTGCAAACTTCAAAACGTAGTAGTTTTAATTTAAAACTAAGTAAATAAACAGCAACACTAAACGTGAGTGCCCAAGCTACAGCAGTGGCTAAAGCGGCACCTTGCACCCCCATGGCAGGCACAGGCCCCCAGCCAAAAATAAAAATAGGGTCCAATATGCCATTTACGATACCAGCAACCAGCATCACTATACTGGGGGTTTTACTGTCGCCACTCGCTCTTATGGCGCTATTACCCACCATAGGTATCACTAATAGCGGAACCGAGAGATACCAAATTTGCATATATTGCTCAATATAGGGCATTACTGGTAATTCGGCGCCTAAGTGGCTGAAAAGAGGATAAATGCTGAAATAACCCAAGCTCGCAATAGCAATAATTAGCAGTAGGCTAAACAATAAACTGTGGCTAGTGAGCTGGGCGGCTTGCTGATGTTGACGAGCCCCCAGTAGCCGTCCTACATGGGACGACAAGCCAATGCCTAAGCCCATAGCAACACTGGTGATGGCAAAGGTAATGGGAAAAGTAAAAGATACGCCAGCCAACGCATCGGTGCCGAGCATGGCAACAAAAAAGGTATCAACAAGGTTAAAAAAGATGATCGCAAATATGCCAACTAAGGTTGGACTGGCCTTATTGATAATAAGCGGCGTGATGGGGGCATCAAGCAAATACTGGCGTTGTTGTTCCATTAACTTGCAGCTGGGAAATCGAGGCTCCAGTATACGTGGCTCAAAGGTTAAGCGAAAGAATCTGCATTAAGCCTTAAAAACTGCCAACAATTGTTTAAATTTTAATCATTATTGTTGTTTTTAAGAGCAGAAAACGGTAAATTGCGGCTTCCTTAATAGCGAGAGAAGTTATGTCTCAGTTTGACAGTATTCGCCCTTATCAAGATTCCGAAGTAAAAAGTACACTGCAACGCCTCATTAATGATCCCGAATTTATCACTACTTTAATTAAGTTTCGTTACCCTAAAGCCAGTGGTGCCTTTCTCTCGCTAACGTCTTTTGCCTTGCGCCAAGTGCTTAAATTTAAAGTAAGAAACGTAAAAAGTGTTTACGACTTTCAAATAATGGTAGAGCGCTATATGGCGCACATGATCAAAACTACGACTTCGCAACTAAGCTCTAGCGGATTAGACAGCCTAGATTTATCTAAGCCGCATTTGTTTATCTCAAATCATCGCGATATTGCGCTAGACCCTGCTTTTGTGAACTACTTGCTGCATATAAACGGCCAAGACACGGTACAAATTGCCATTGGTGATAATTTATTAAGTAAGCCTTGGGTGTCTGACTTAATGCGTCTTAACCGCAGTTTTATTGTTAAGCGCTCAGCTTCAGCTAAACGTGAAAAGCTGGCTAACTTAAAAGAGTTATCTGCGTATATTCAACATACCCTAGCGAGCACTGGCGACCATATTTGGATTGCTCAGCGTGAGGGGCGCGCCAAAGATGGGTTAGACCTGACTAATTCGGCACTTATTTCTATGCTGGCTTTAAACAAACCTAAGCAGCAAGAATTTGCCGATTACATTAAAGAGCTAAACATTGTTCCTGTGTCTATTTCTTATGAATTTGACCCTTGTGATGTGGCTAAAGCTAATGAGTTAGTGTCGCAAAACCAACATGGCGAATACCAAAAAGAAGAGCATGAAGACATTTACAGCATCTCTCGCGGTATTGTTGGCCAAAAAGGTCGAGTGCATGTGCATTTTGCAGAACCATTGGCCGGTGAATATGAAAATGCCAAAGACGTGGCAGAAGCTTTAGATAAAGCGATTATTGGCAACTACCAGCTTATGCCTACCAACTGGATTGCCCTTGGTGATGCCATCCCAGAAGAAATTCCTGCTAACGAATTAGCTGAAGCAAAGCGCTATTTTGAAGCGAAGACTCGCGATATTAGTGCAGAGGTCCGATCTCAGCTGTTCGAAATGTACGCAAACCCTATTCGTGCTAGACAGCAACTGTCTGAATAATAAGGTTAATAAATTGTTCATATAGCTTTGGCACTATAGGTGCATACCCCTAATTAGGTATCAAAATTTAGGGGTATGATATGTTCCGTACAAAAACTAGCCAAACTATTGCCAATGTATTGTCTGACCAAGAAAAATTAGAACAGCTATTGTCGTTGATGTTACCTGACGAAGTATCTGAGCTTGACCAACTTGGCGCACAGCATTGCCGCAGAAAACGCCAAGCTAGTGGGCGTTCGCACTCAATTTCGGCTAAATTTTAGTCATTATCTATTAATAAACTTACTGTGTAATAAGCTGTTACTGATAAACTATAGCGAAAGAGCCAAATAATAGGCTTTTCATCTCAGTTAATAGCAAAAATAAGACAGCACAGTATATGGCCACAAAAACTCAAGCGGGTGTTTCATTTCCACTCGGCGCGACTTACCAAGGTAAGGGCGTTAATTTTAGTATTTTCTCTAAAAATGCTACGGGAGTTACCCTTCTATTATTTAAAGAAGTTAACTCTCGTAAGCCATTTGCCGAGTTCCCTTTAGACCCAAATACCAACAAAACAGACCATTACTGGCATATTTTTGTTGAAGACTTGGAAGTAGGAACGCTCTACGGCTTTCAAGTAGACGGTCCTTGGCAACCAGAGCGCGGTTTGCGCTTTGACTCAAGCAAAGTTCTGCTCGACCCTTACGCCAGAATCACCCATTTCCCAGATAACTATTTACGTCAGGTAGCGTCACGCCATGGTCATGTAAATACTAACCAATGTATTAAAGGTGCAGTGGTGGATTTGCGTGGTTTTGATTGGCAGGGCACTCAGCCAATTAAACGCTCATTGCAAGATACCGTTATTTACGAAATGCATGTAGCGGGTTTTACCAAGCACCCGTCTTCGGGTGTAGCGGAGCATAAACGCGGTACTTACGCTGGCGTTATCGAAAAAATTCCTTATCTAAAAGAGCTGGGCATTACCGCTATTGAGTTAATGCCGGTGCAGCAGTTTGACTTACAAGACGCGCCGCTGGGTAAGCAGAATTATTGGGGTTATAGCCCAATTAACTTCTTCTCTCCGCATACGGCTTACAGCTCCGATAAAAGTGTCTGTGGTGCCTTTAACGAATTTAGAACCATGGTGCGTGAGCTGCATAAAGCCGGCATTGAGGTGATATTGGATGTGGTGTTTAACCATACAGCCGAAGGCGGACACGACGGCCCAACGCTCAGCATGAAGGGTTTGCAAAACGATACCTACTACATGTTAGAAAATGAAAAGCGTTGGTACAGTAACTACTCGGGTTGTGGTAATACTTGTAATGCTAACCACTCGGTAATGCGCCGCATGATTCGTGATGCACTGCGTTTTTGGGTAAACGAAATGCATGTAGATGGCTTCCGCTTTGATTTAGCCTCGGTACTGGCGCGTGACTCTAAGGGTCATGTAATGAAAGAGCCACCACTGCTTTGGTCGATTGATTCAGATCCTTCTTTAGCTGGCACTAAAATCATTGCCGAAGCTTGGGATGCCGCTGGCCTTTACCAAGTAGGCGAGTTTGTAGGTGATCGCTGGAACGAATGGAACGGTAAGTTCCGTGATGATGTGCGCTCGTTCTTTAGAGGGGATTCTGGTGTAACGGGTAAGTTTGCTTCGCGCTTATTGGGTAGCCCAGACATTTACTATAAAGAAAACCACTCGCCGCAACGCTCGGTTAACTTAGTCACTGCGCATGATGGATTCACCTTAAACGATCTAGTGAGCTACAACGACAAGCACAACCTAGAAAATGGTGAAAACAACCGTGATGGTGATAACCACAACATCAGTTATAACCACGGTGTAGAGGGGCCAACCCTAAACCCCAAAATCAACGATCTGCGTGAACAGCAAATGAAGAACTTCTTTGCTACTTTGTTGCTCTCTTTAGGTACGCCAATGATTACCATGGGCGATGAAGTAAAGCGCACTCAAAACGGTAATAACAATGCTTACTGCCAAGATAACGAGTTATCCTGGTTTGACTGGAGCTTGGTGGATAAAAACCAAAACTTGCTGCGCTTTGTTCAAGAGATGATTAAGTTACGTCGTTATGACGATGTGCTTGAAGAGAAGATCCACTTGAGCCTGTCGGATGTGATTCATGATGCTAATATCGAATGGCATGGTGTGCATCAAGGTCAGCCCGATTGGTCTGAACATAGTCACTCTATTGCGGTTACTTTGTTAGATCCATACTCAAAAGACCGCTTATACATGGTGTTTAACTCCTACTGGGAAGAGTTAGAGTTTGAAGTACCTTGTATTGAAGGGCATTGGTTTAAGCTTGTTAATACCGCAGCCAAACCGCCAGAAGATGTTTATGACTTTAAAACAGCGCCCATGTTAGAAACGGGCTCGGTTAAAGTGGCTGCACGTTCGGTAATGGTATTTGTGGCCAACCCACAAATTGAAAAACGTAGCGAGAGAGTTTAACTCGCTGCCTTACTAGTTTGTGCAGGGCAATAAAACTTTGCCCATGAAGAATGGGTAGTGTGTGAATAGCTAAACACGCTACCCAACATTAATACCAATAACAGTACTCTTACACCCATCGAAAAAAACGCCATTGTGTTGCCCTCTTTGCCTCCATCCGTGTGACTTGTTTGCCATTATGATTTGCTAGTTTGAGGCTAGTATCTAACGAAAGTTTCATTATTTTAATAAGTTATGGACTTTTGTTTGATAAAAGTGAGCTAGGTTGGATTTTTATTCTAATGTTACAAAAAATGCTTTGTTCGTGAAAAGTCAATTTTATTGGCCGTTATAGGGATAATACAAGCTCTTAATTCACCCTGTTTCACCAATCTAGAAAGTAACTTTAGGCGCTATATGAACAAGCAATCTGGTTTTACTCTCATCGAATTAGTAATAGTAATTATCGTTTTGGGAATACTCTCTGTGGTAGCTGCACCAAAGTTCCTAAATCTTCAAAGCGATGCAAAAAAAGCGACCTTAGAGGGGGCTGCGGCTGCAGTAAAAACCTCTGCTGACTTGGTATTTAACCAAGCGGCTATTGATGGTCTAGAGCAAGAGTCACGTGCAGAGGTAGAAACAAGCTTGGGTATTGTAGAGGTAAAAGATGGTTACCCAGAGGCGCACGGTGAAGACTACCTTGGCATGGAGTCGTTGATTGAAACTGACTTAGAAATGCAGTTTGTGAATGGCAGTTCGCGCCTGTATATCGGTTATGTCTCTGGCGATAAAGATGTTAATGATAGCGGATGTTTTGTTACTTACACTGAAGCGGGAGGAACCCTTAACCCTAGTGAGTCAAACTACCTGGTTAGCATTGACGACAGCGAGTGTTAAGCGCCAAATGAAAAACATGCATATTGAAAAATTAACAAAAACTATCAAAATGCGAACCATGGTCGTGCGTGCCATGTTTGCTTCTATCAGTTTGTTGTTGCTGGTTTCTGCCTCTTTAGAAGCAAAATCTTTTCTACTGGGTTAACTAGAACAAGCCTAATTGCGCAGAAGTTATTTGCTCAAAATCCAAATCAATGAAGGGCAAAATAGCATCGGCAATCGGCTGTAGTTGTTTGTCTAAGTAATGTTGATAGTCGATTTGGCTAACTCGGTTAGTTAGCGGCTCGGGCCCATTTATGGTCATCCAATAGGCAATACTGCCTTTATTTTGATATTGCAGTGGCTTGCCTAGAGCTTGGTTATGTTCGTCGGCGAGCCGCGCTGCTCGCACCTGTGGTGGCACATTCTTCACGTACTCGGCTAACTTGCGGCGTAAACGCTTACGGTAAATAAGTTGCTGGTCGTACTCGCCAGCCATCAGTTTATCCACGGTATCGAGAACAAACTGGCGTGGGTCTTGGTCAGAAAATACTCGCTCGAGCAAACCGGTTTGAAATATCTTCGCCATCTCTGTCCAATCTGAACGTACGGTTTCTAAACCTTTTATGACTAACTGCTTATCGTTGGTTAAACCTGCATAACGCTTTTTACTGCCGGTTTCAGAGCCGCGAATGGTTGGCATTAAAAAGCGAGAAAAATGAGTCTCAAATTCAATTTCTAGGTGACTATCTAACTGCATTTCTGAGGCTAGCTTGTGCTGCCAATATTGATTTATACCTTGCGCCAGTTGTTGGCCTATTTGTTTGGCTTGCTCTGCGTTCAAATCTTGATTTAGCCAAACAAAGGTAGAGTCGGTATCACCATAAATCACTTCATGGCCCTGCTCGCTGATCCACTCTGCTGTTTCTTGCATTAGCTGGTGGCCGCGCATAGTGATTGAGCTGGCTAAGCGGGGATCGTGAAAGCGACAACCAGTAGAGCCTAGCACTCCATAAAAGCTATTCATTAAAATTTTGATCGCCTGTGAGCGAGCGCTGTCATGATCGGCCTTGGCTTGATCGCGCTGCAGCCAAAGCTGATTAATGATCTCGGGTAAAAAATGTTTGTCGCGGCTAAATACTCCGCCTCTAAAGCCTTCAATGGCATTGTCGGGGCTAGCTAGCCCTTCAATTAAGCCCAGAGGATCAATTTTAAAGGTACGAATGATAGAGGGGTACAGGCTCTTAAAATCGAGTACCAGCACATTGTTATACAAGCCTGGTTTAGAGCTCATTACATAACCGCCGGGGCTATCGGCGATAAAGTCTCGGGTAAGATTTGGCGCTACATAGCCAGCTCGGTGCAATTTAGGCAAATATACATTGGTAAAGGCGGCCACCGAGCCACCACTTCTATCTAGCATTAGGCCAGTAAGTTGGCTGCGCAAACATAAGTACTCAAGGATTTGCGTATGCTGGAAGATGTCTAACACTAACTTACAGTCTTCGAGGTTGTAGGCGGCAAGCTGGGGTTTGTTGTGGGCAAAGTTATGGTTAATTTCAGCCATACGGTCATGCACTTCGTCTACCAATTTGCCGCGCTTAAGCAGTTGTTGGGCAACGTTTTCCAAGCTAAAACTATCGAAGTGGTAAGTGGCTGATTTTAGTGCGTCTATGCCGTCTACTACTACGCGCCCAGGAATGCTAATAAAACCTGTTTGCTCGTTATCGCTACGCTCGCGCCAACGCGCCACGCCTTGTTGGCGGCCTAGCGCCAGTTTTATCCCATGCAAAGCGGCGCGTTTAACCAGCAACCTAAAATCAAAATTGATGACATTCCAACCAATTATGATGTCCGGGTCGAGTTTTTCTATTACTAGCTCAAGCTGTTTTAGTAAGGCATATTCATTAGCCAGCCAAGTAATTGGCGTATCAGCGGCTTGTTCACTGCCAATCATAAGCACTTGCTGAAAGTGCTCGCCGTATAATCCAATCGAGTAAAGTTGGCCTTTTTCACTGCATTCTATGTCTAGCGATAGCACCGACAGCTTAGGTGTATATTGGGCCGTTTTTATTTTGGCTTGTTGCCAAGCGGGGTAACGTGGATTACTCCCTTGGGTGCCCGCAAAAGCCATGCTGCCATAACAAAAACGTTCGGTAAGAAAGCGTTCATGTAATTTTATATCGTGTTCAAAGCAGCTTAATCCGGCTTGCTGTAAGTTTTGTGCGGCGCGGTAATGCGCATCGATACTGGCAAAGTACAAGGCAGTAATCGGCTGATGCTGGAAGGTGTTTAGCGCTACGCCTTGGTGCTTAAGCAAGTGCTCACCAACGGTTTCTAGCACGGCATCTAGTTCACTACTTAACACAAAAAATACCGGCTGCTGGTCACTTACCTCTAAACACACCGGGCCTTGGTCACTGGCTAACCAAAGCTGAATATAAGCCCGACCTTGACGATCGTAACTATTGGCGGTGAGTAAAAAACCTTGTCCTTGCCGCTGCTGGCTTGGCACTGTAAGCCCTCGGTACTGCATTATGCTTGGCAACTTAGCACAAAGCCGAGTGGCATAGCTAATATCCACCAGCATCTTTATTTTGTTTAACTAGGCATTTGTGAATAGTGGTTTCTGCCAAGGTGCTAATAGACTGTGCAGGCATTTAGCTGCACAGTTAAGCTAAAGCCTTTTAGTGAGTGGTAGAATGACAAGTCAATTTGAGCGAATGATGGCGGGTTTAAGTTTTAACCGTTGGGATAAAGACCTAGGCGAGCGTCGTTTAGCTACCCGGCAAATTACTCATAAGTTTAATCAAACTGCACCAGAGCAAAACCAACAGCGCGAAGCGCTAGTGCGTGAGCTGTTTGTGAAGGTAGGTAAAAACATCGAGGTTTGCCCGCCACTCACCGTGGATTATGGCGACACAGTGTTTATCGGCGACGATGTATTTATTAATACCAACTTTACCTTGGTGAATTCGGGAAAAATTACTATTGGTGATCGGGTGATGATTGCACCGAACGTAAGTTTGTTTTCGATTAACCACGCCTTAGATCCTGAGCTACGCAAAACCTACATTAATCAGCAAGGTGAGCGAGAAGTGATTGATTACCCAGCGCCCATCACTATTGGTAACGATGTTTGGATCGGCGGCCATGCAGTAGTTCTGGCGGGTGTAACTGTGGGCAATGGCTCGGTTATCGCTGCTGGTGCGGTAGTGACTAAAGATGTGCCAGCAGGCGTATTAGTGGGAGGCAATCCGGCTAAGGTGATTCGCGAGATACAAGCGGGGGAAACGGTGCGCCAAGCAAGATCTTAATGCTTGCGAGCTTTATTTTGCAGCTTACTGATTTACCTCAGGGATTAAAAAAAGCTGGCCTAGGCCAGCTTTTTACATTTAACGCAAAGATAAGCAGTAAGGCTTAGCTCCAAGCTTTAAAGGTATTAATTAAACCATTGGTTGAGCTGTCGTGGCTGCTTACTTCGCTGCCATCTTTTAGCTCTGGTAAAATTTGGTTAGCTAGCTGCTTACCTAGTTCTACGCCCCATTGGTCGAAGCTGAAGATGTTCCAGATAATGCCTTGTACGAAGATTTTGTGCTCGTACATAGCAACCATGGCACCCAATGAGCTAGGGGTGATTTTCTTAACCAAGATAGAGTTAGTTGGCTTGTTACCTGTGAATACTTTAAATGGCGCTAGTTCTGCTACTTCTTCCGCTGATTTACCAGCTGCTACTAGTTCTGCTTCTACGGTTTCGCGTGACTTACCAAAAGCCAAGGCTTCGGTTTGGGCGAAGAAGTTAGACATTAGCTTAGCGTGGTGATCCGATAATGGATTGTGGCTAGTGGCCGGTGCAATAAAGTCACATGGGATTAGCTTAGTGCCTTGGTGAATCAGCTGGTAGAAGGCGTGTTGGCCGTTGGTACCTGGTTCACCCCAAATAATTGGGCCAGTTTGGTAATCAACAGGGTTGCCATTGCGGTCTACGTTTTTACCGTTAGACTCCATGTCGCCTTGCTGGAAGTAAGCAGCAAAGCGGTGCATGTATTGGTCGTAAG
Organism: Agarivorans sp. OAG1; assembly: GCF_037076485.1. Classification (NCBI taxonomy): domain Bacteria; kingdom Pseudomonadati; phylum Pseudomonadota; class Gammaproteobacteria; order Alteromonadales; family Alteromonadaceae; genus Agarivorans; species Agarivorans sp. OAG1. The sequence goes on along the minus strand of NZ_AP028990.1, from coordinate 4,700,060 downwards.
GTAGAATAGATACGCTTTCTGCACCAAAGAAGTTGTTGTACCAAATGCCTAACAAACCAAGAATAACCGGTAGGTTTTGCTCTAGCTCGGCTTCTGCGAAGTGCTTGTCCATAGCGTGTGCGCCATCTAACAACTCAATAAAGTTGTCGTAGCCAACTGTAAGGGCAATCGATAAACCAATCGCTGACCAAGAAGAGTAACGACCGCCTACCCAATCCCAAAACTCAAACATGTTGTTGGTATCAATACCAAACTCAGCAACAGATTTAGCGTTAGTAGATAGTGCAGCAAAGTGCTTAGCTACATGAGCTTGGTCGCCAGCAGCAGCTAGGAACCAATCGCGCGCGCTGTGGGCGTTAGTCATGGTTTCTTGGGTAGTGAAAGTTTTAGACGCTACTAAGAACAAGGTAGTTTCTGGGTCTACTTGTTTTAGGGTTTCGGCAATATGAGTGCCGTCTACGTTTGATACGAAGTAGGTAGTAATGTTTTCTACTTTGTATGCGCCTAGTGCTTCAGTAATCATTACTGGGCCTAGGTCTGAACCGCCAATACCAATGTTTACAATGCTTTCAATAGCTTTGCCGGTGTAACCTTTCCATTCGCCAGAATGTACTTTTTCACAGAAGCCTTTCATTTTTTCTAGCACAGCGTTTACTGCTGGCATTACGTCTTCGCCGTCTACCATTACTGGGGTATTGCTGCGATTACGTAGCGCGGTATGTAGTACCGAGCGGCCTTCTGTTTGGTTGATTTTCTCACCAGAGAACATAGCTTTAATTGCGCTATCTAGCTTGGTTTCTTTAGCTAGTGCAACTAACTGCTGCATGGTTTCTTCAGTGATTAAGTTTTTAGAGTAATCTAATAAGATTTGCTCGTTAAACTCTACCGAGAAGCGATTGAAACGGTCTGCGTCAGCGGCGAATAGCTCGCTAAGTTTAACCTCTTTTTGTGCTTCAAAATGCGCTTGTAACGCTTTCCAAGCCTGTGTAGTTGTTGGATTGATATTGTCCAGCATTGACCTTGTTCCTTAGATGCTTTACCTAGTTGACCGAGTTGCAAGTTTATTGACCAGTACTTGCGGGTAGCACTTTACCCTTTCTGGGAAAAAGGACGCAAGCAATCAGATCAATATTGTGCAAAAGCTTGCGACCTATTTTAGCTAAGTTTGACCATTTTGTATTAAAACTGCGCGCCGTGTTGGTGTTTATCCATTTTTTATCAAAGGGTTTTTCTGTTCTCGCTATTCAAGTTGTTGCTACAATGCCCACAAATTATTCGCCTCTCACCTGCAAGGGATCTGTTTTTGCGCAATGTGCAGTTACAAGTAAACACCGAAAACGCCCGTTATTTACTTAACAATGGGCGTTTAGTGGCGTTAATGACCGTTGCGTATAGCCTTATTTGGTGGTGTTTGTTTGCGCCTAGCCTTTCTTCAAGCCTGCATTTGCTGTGGCTATTTTGCATGTTGGCTTTATCGGCCGTGTTTTACTTTTTTGCGCGTATTCAAAGCGAAGTGATTGACGACTTTGTCCCGGCGCCGCAACTAACGCGTTATTTTAGTTTGGCTACCAGTTCTGGGGTGCTTTGGGCGGTAGGTATTCTGCTATTTATGCCGGTGTTACCTGCTTCCGAGCGTTTATTATTGGTGGTGCTGGTGGGCGCGTTGTTGTCGCTGGTGGTGGTGCCAAACTTACTAAGTATTCGCAGCTTTAACGGTTTTAGCATTCCATTGTTATTAGCGCTGTTGGTTTCTATGGTGGGGGCTAGCCGAACCGAGTGGGTGGCTTGCTTGGTATTACTGCTAAGCTGGGGAGTACTAAATATTGTGTTACGCCGCGCCGAAACCTTAGTTAAGGCTAATTTTTCCGAAGGTGCGCTAAATAGAGCCAAAGCTTTAGAGTTGGCCGACAGCCATGCCTTAATGCGCCATCAAAGTGAGCGAGACGCGCTCACCGGCTTGTATAACCGGGCTATATTTGAGCAAACACTGGCTTTACATTGGCGTTTAAGCAGCCGAGCAAATACTTCCTTAAGTTTATTGCTGATCGATGTTGATTTCTTCAAGCCTTATAACGATCATTACGGTCATGTTGCAGGCGATCAATGTTTAAGCAAAGTTGCTAATTTGTTTACTCAAGCCTTGCAGCGTGAAGATGACATTGTTGCCCGCTATGGCGGCGAAGAGTTTGTAATGGTATTGCCCAACACCGATACCAAAGGCGCATTGCAAGTTGCTGCAAGAGTTAGAACACTAATGGCCGAGGCTAAATTGCGCCACGAGTATTCGACCGCAGCCAGTTATGTGACCGTGAGCATTGGTATTTCTTGTTTAATTCCAGTGGCTCAGCAAAGCACCAAAGAGATCGTAGATAAAGCCGATAAGGCACTATATAGAGCCAAGCAGTTAGGTAGAAACCAAGCTGTAGTGGCCGCCCGTGGAGAAGTATAATGAGTATGCAGTTGCATCGTATTGAAGAATTAATCGATTTACTCACACCGGTTTGGAAACAACAACCGGAGCTTAACTTAGTAGAAATTATCACTCAAATAGCCGACCAAGCAGGGAACAATAAACCCTTGAGTGAACTGACCGATGACGTGCTTATTTACCAACTTAAAATGCTTACAATTGGTAAAGACGAGATGATTCCTGGCATCGCAAAAGATTGCGAGGATGATTTTAAAACCGCCTTATTAAAAGCACGTGGCGTAAAAGTTTAATTTCTTAAGTGGCAATTGCGTCTGCAATTGCCGTTTTTGCTTAAGCAAAGGCATTAGTCACATCAGTGCCTGCCCTCATAAGGATTGAGTGATGAGTGAACGTATTCCTGTTAAAGACGTCAGCCCCAAACCTCGCGCGGCTAAAAAACGTGCTCCGGTAGATCGTTACAACCCCCAAGAACAAATTTATGTGCGTGAGCAAAAAGGTGTATTTCAACGCTTGCGTAAGTACATGGGCTGGTTTTTTATCGCGGCTTTTGTGATTGTGCCGTTTATTCCTTACGGCGATCGCCAAGCAATTTTGCTAGATATGGGTGCGCGTCAGTATCACTTTTTTAGCTTAACCCTGTGGCCGCAAGATTTATTGTTATTGGCTTGGTTCTTCATTATTGCTGCCTTTGCTTTGTTTTTTATTACCACCTTTTTAGGCCGAGTATGGTGTGGTTACTTGTGTCCGCAAACGGTGTGGACTTTTATCTTTATCTGGTTTGAAGAAAAGATTGAAGGCAGCGCCAATAAGCGTAAAAAGCTAGATAAATCGCCCTGGAGCTTTAACAAAATTTGGCGAAAAACAGCCAAACATAGCGCATGGATTGCGGTGTCGGTATTTACCGCTTTGTCGTTTGCCGCTTACTTTGTGCCCGTTAAACAGCTGTGGTGGGACTTTTTCACGCTAAATGCCAGCGGTGCGGTTAACTTCTCGGTGATTTTCTTTACCGTAGCAACTTATGCCAACGCAGGTTGGATGCGCACCATCGTATGTACTCACATGTGCCCCTATGCGCGTTTTCAATCGGCGATGTTTGATAAAGATACTTTTATTGTGGGTTATGATGTTGAAAGAGGCGAAAGCCGCGGCCCACGTAAGCGCAATGCCGACCACAAAGCCTTGGGTTTGGGTGATTGTGTAGATTGTGATCTGTGTGTGCAGGTCTGCCCTGCAGGCATTGATATTCGCGAAGGCTTGCAATACGAATGTATTAACTGTGGTGCTTGTATTGATGCCTGTGACCAAACCATGGAGCGTATGAACTACCCGAAAGGTTTGATTCGCTACACTACCGAGCATAACTTGGCGGGGCAAAAAACCGATGTACTGCGGCCTAAGCTGATTGGTTACGGGGTGGTGTTAAGCGCCATGCTGGTCGCTTTTGTATTCACCTTGCTTAACGTGAAGCCGATGCAGTTAGATGTGTTGCGTGATCGATCTTCTTTGTACAACGAAACCTCTGAAGGTTTGGTAGAAAATACCTACACCTTAAAGGTGATTAACAAATCCTCTGAAGCGCGCGAATTCCACTTAAGTGTGCGTGGTTTGGAAGAAGTAGAATGGATAGGCCAGCAAATTGTCACAGTGAAAGGTGGCGAAGTGTTTAGTTTGCCTATTTCACTGGCGAGCGACCCTTACTTGTTGCCTCGCTCGATCACCGATATTGAGTTTGTACTAGAAAGTGGCGATGACCAATTTATCCAAGCTAGTCGCTTTATTAGTGGCGGTTAACAGGGTGTTGGAGAATAAAGTTTGAAACTGGTACTGGCGTGTTTTGCGTTGTTGTTAGTGCTGCCTTATCTGCTGGCAGCACTCGGTTCAGCAGCGCGAAAACGCCAGTTAGGCACTATAGATAATCAAGATCCCCGCCAACAATCCCAATTGTTAAACAGCCTTGGCCAACGTATCTATGCTTCTCAACAAAATGCTTGGGAAGCTTTAGCTTTGTTTACGGGCAGTTTGCTAATAGCCCATCTTGCAGGGCTTGATTTTAGCCGTATTCAATATGCCGCTGTGTTATTTACCGCAACCCGCTTGTTGCACCCTTGGGTATACGTATTTGGCTTTGCTACCTTGCGTTCGTTGCTAATGCTGGTGGCTTGGTTAAGCTGTATTTATATTGTGGTTCAAGCCTTTTATCAGCTACCTGCTTAGCGCTGGCTAGGGAACTTGTTTTACTGCTACACTGCGCCGATAACCTCTTGTAAAACTGCCGAGCCATGAGCGCCTTTCTATTTGCCGATTTACACCCCGACACTATTCTTGATGCTATTGAATCTCAAGGTATTTTCCCTAGTAGTGGTTTGTTGGCTTTAAACTCTTACGAGAACCGTGTTTATCAATTTCAAGCCGAAGATGGGCTGCGTTATGTGGTGAAGTTTTATCGGCCAGAGCGTTGGAGCCAAGCGCAAATTCTCGAAGAACATCAATTTAGTTTATCGATGGCTGAAGTAGATGTGCCGATTGTGGCACCGCTAGTGCGAGATGGTCGCAGCTTGTTTGATTATCAAGGTTGGCTGTTTACCATTTTCCCTAGTGTTGGAGGACGCGGTTTTGAGGTAGATAACCTCGACCAAATCGAGCGTGTTGGCCAATACCTAGGGCGCATGCACCAGAAAGTGGGCAGTAAACTGTTTGAGCACCGCTTATCGATTAATACCGAAGAGATGCTCGACCAGCCGTTGGAGTTATTACGTGATTGGCTACCCGAGGGCTTGGCGCTGCCATTTTTTACCGTAGCTGAGCAAGTAGCCGAAGCGGCAAAGGCGGCCTATAAACCTAAAACCATTATTCGTTTACATGGTGATTGCCACCCTAGCAACATATTGTGGCGTGATGGCCCGATGCTGGTGGATTTAGATGACGCGCGTAATGGCCCTGCAGTGCAAGATCTATGGATGATGCTGGCTGGAGATGACAATGAGCGCCGCCTGCAATTAGAAGTTCTATTAGAAGGCTATGAGGCCTTTTGTGAATTTGATAGCAGTGAGCTGGCCTTAATTGAGCCGCTGCGCGCTATGCGAATGATTCACTACATGGGCTGGTTAGCACGACGCTGGCAAGATGCCGCCTTTCAACGCGCCTTTCCTTGGTTTAACTCGCAACGTTATTGGGAAGACCAAATACTCGCGCTTAAAGAGCAGCTTTCGGCTCTGCAGCAAGCGCCATTGTCATTAACTCCCGGTTATTGAGGACTGTTATGAGTGTAGAAATTGAACGCAAGTTTTTGGTTAATAGCGATGCATTTATTGGGCAAGCTAGCGAGCAAACCCGGATTGTACAGGCTTACTTAAACAGTGATAAACAACGCACGGTACGAGTGCGTGTTCGCGGTGAGCAGGGTTTTCTTACCATTAAAGGCAAAAGTAATCGGTCGGGTTTAAGCCGCTATGAATGGGAGAAAGAAATTCCCCTGAGCGAAGCCGAGCAGCTATTAGCGCTGTGTGAGCCTGGCGCCATTGATAAAGTTCGCTACTTAGTGCCTGTTGCACAACATGTATTTGAAGTGGATGTATTTGCCGGAGATAACCTCGGCTTAATTGTTGCCGAAGTAGAGCTGAGCAGCGAGCAAGAAAGCTTTACAAAGCCGGACTGGCTGGGGCAAGAGGTCACTGGCCAAGCTAAATACTATAACTCTCAACTTAGCTTAAATCCTTTCAAGAACTGGTGATAAACAGAGTGTTTGTTCACATTACTTCGGCTTATTTTCGATTTGTACTGGCATCCTGCGCCTAGCCGTATAGGATTGATATAAAAGGTGAATAACTTGTAACGAGGTTGTGAATGACAAACTTTGTCACCCCCGTTGATGCATTAATGCATTGGCAAAAGCAGGATCCGCAGCGCGTTTACCTACGTCAGCCTATTGATGGCGTATATCATGAGAAAACTTGGGCAGTAGTAGCGCGCGAAGCCGGCCAAATTGCTCAAGGCTTATTGTCTCAAGGCCTAGAGCCCGGCGATAAAGTGGCCATTTTAGCTAAAAATAGTGCCGAATGGTTTATTGCCGATCTGGCAATCATGATGGCTGGCTGTGTAAGCATTCCTATTTACTCCACCGCGAGTGTGGATACCATCTCTTTTGTACTTCAACACAGCGAAGCTAAGCTGTTGTTTGTGGGTAAGTTAGACGAATGGGGCAAGCAAGCCTCGGCCGTGCCTATTGGCTTAAAAACTGTCGCGATGCCCTATCCCACCATGCCTTGCCACATTCAATGGAGTGATTGGTTGAAGGAAATGCCGGTGATTGAGAAAAATCATCTGTGGGATGCAAAAGACATTATGACGATTATCTATACCTCGGGCAGTACCGGAGATCCTAAAGGCGCCGAGATTAGCTTTGAGGCTTATCGTTATGCCTGTGAACAGCTGATTGATGTGTTGCAAGCAGGCAGTGAAGACCGGGTTATGTCGTACTTACCCTTGGCGCATATTACTGAGCGAGTTTACATTCAAGGCACCAGCATTTTTAGCGGTCAATTTAGTGTGTCGTTTGTTGAATCCTTAGATACTTTCCCTGATAACTTGCGCAGCGTACAGCCTACTTTGTTTATTTCGGTACCTCGTTTGTGGGCGCGTTTCCAGCAAGGTGTATTTGAAAAACTGCCACCGAAAAAACTCAAGTTGTTGTTATCTATTCCCTTGGTGTCTAGTTTAATAAAGCTCAAAATTAAAAAGGCCTTGGGTTTAAATAAGGCGCGAATTTTAGGTTGTGGTAGTGCTCCGGTAGCGCCTTCATTATTGCACTGGTATCAAAGCATTGGCTTAAATATCTCTGAAGCCTGGGGCATGACCGAGAACCTAGCTTACGGCACCTTAAATGTACCTTTTCGAAGCGACAAAATTGGCACCATCGGAAAAGCGGGTCCTGGCGTAGAAATAAAAATCTCTGAGCAAGGAGAGATCCTTGCTAAGGGCGAGGGCATGATGCAGGGCTACTACAAACATGCTGATCTCACTGAGGAGTCAATTGTTGATGGCTGGCTGCATACAGGAGACAAGGGTGAAATAGATAATGATGGCTACGTTAAAATTATTGGCCGTTTAAAAGAAAGTTTTAAAACGGCGAAAGGAAAATATGTAGCCCCCGTTCCTATTGAACAGAGCTTGGCTGAAAATTCGATGGTTGAGCAGGTATGTGTGGTGGGCAGTGCCCTCACGCAGCCTTGTGCTTTGGTGGTGTTAGCGGCTGAAATGAAACAGCATTCGCAAGCGCAAATTGAAGCCAGCTTAAATCGCACCCTTAAAAAGGTGAATGAGCAGTTAGAAAGTCATGCCAAGTTGTCGCATGTGGTAGTGGTAAATGAGGATTGGAACGTAGATAACGCCCTGCTTACCCCTACTTTAAAAATTAGACGTAACCAAATTGAACAACATTATTCGGTATTAATTCATCAAGATGTAGATACCACTGTAATGTTTGAAATGGGATCTTGGTAAACGTAAATTTGTGTCAACAACATAGTCAACGATTGACCGAGCTGGTGCTAATCATTATGCTCGGTTTTTTATAAAGTTCACTGGAAGGAAATACCGAGTGATGAAAAAACTACTGATTGGTTTAATGGCAATGCTTACTTTGCCGATGGCAATAGCGGCTGACTTTAAAGAAGGCACGCATTACGATGTGATTAAGCAAACTGCTACCGCTAAACCAGAAGTTATCGAGTTTTTCTCGTACTACTGCCCGCACTGTTTTAAGTTTGAACCAGTAGCAGAGAGTATTAAAAAATCCCTACCAGAAGGCGTAGCGTTCAAAAAGAACCACGTAAGCTTTATTGGCGGCCAAATGGGTGAAGAAATGGTTCGCGCTTTTGCTGCAGCAGAAATGCTAGAAGTAGAGCCTGCAATTAGCAACGCTATCTTTGATTCTATCCATAACAAACGTCAAAACTTCACCAGCCGTGATGATCTTCGCAGCATCTTTGTTGCCAACGGTGTTGATGGTAAGAAATTTGATAGCGCAGCCAGCAGCTTTGTTGTGAATGGCATGGTTTCGCAAATGGAAAAGAACACCATGAACTATAAGATTCGCGGTGTGCCGGCCTTAGTGGTTAATGGTAAGTACCAAGTTAACACGGGCTCAGTAAAATCAATTGAAGAGCTAAATGAGTTAGTTAGCTACTTGGTTAATTTAAAGGGCTAGTCTCTTGTACTGATAATAAAGCAGCCAATAGGCTGCTTTTTTTGTTTTTATAAACCCAAATCCACTTGGTATTGTTGTTCGTAAGACGCCAATATCTTGCTTATTTTCCCGCTTTTTTGTAGTTGATTAAGGCTGGTTTGCAGTTTTTGTAAAGCGCCAGCATCGCTGTCTTTGTTACACGCGATGGCGCGTAGTGAACTGTAAAAATCAAACCCCTGTTTTTGAATGCCTAAAGAATAATGGTAATGCACATAGGCAGAGGACAAGATATCGCTAGCCCAAGCTTGAGTACGTTGGCGTTGTAGTTTTTTTGCACTGTTAAGGTTGGTTTTAGCCAAATCAACTTCAACCCCCAGGCTTTCCAAATACTCGCCAATCCCACTACCTAAATAACTGCCTATTTTTAGCTGTTGTAGATCTGCAACGCTGCTTAAAGGTGTAAAGCTTTGTTGCGGCTGATAAATCGCATAGCGGCTAATATACATGGGGCTTATCCAAGTAAATGAGCTCTCTCTTGCTTGGCTGCGCTCTATAGCAAAAACGCAGTTATTGGGCGATTCGAGCGCCATCAAATAAGCGCGTTTTAATGGTAACAAGCGGATACTTATATCTAAATTGCTGTGTTTTTTTAGCAATTCATAAACTTCTATATTAACTCCTGCTAGCTCTCTTTGGTCTTGGATGACATAAGGCGGGTCTAAATAGGTATTAAACACCAGCTCAACACCTTGCGCTGGCAAGCTTAAGGCTAGGCTGGCACTTAAGCAGCTGGCTTTTAAGGTTGCCATTGTTTAATTAACTCTGTGTAGTTTAAGGTTTTACCCGGCGGTTTTTCGTTTTCCAGCTTGGGTTTGGGAGAACCGGGATGAGCCAGCCATAATGAGGCTTGTTGTGCTGAGATGAGCTTAGGGCTGCAGGGACCAGGGTTGTCTTTACCAATTTTAGCTAGTGCTAAATCCATGCTTTGTGCCAATTCTTTCATTATCTGGGGAACTGCTTCTCCATGGTCGCTAGCGCGGCCAATGTATTGCCACCACAGCGAAGATAAAGCTGGATAATTGGGCACATTTAGCCCGGTGGGCGTCCATTCATTACGCGCATTGCTTTGGTAAAACTCTACCAAGCCGCCTAGCTCGGCTGAGCGCTCACTAAATGGTTTCGACATCACATCACTTTGGCGAATAGGGGTTAAACCCACCATGGTTTTACGCAGCGAAACCGTTTTGGCGACATTAAATTGAGCGTATAACCATGCCGCTTGTTGGCGCTTTAAAGGGGTAGATTTTACCAGTGTCCAAGCTCCTACATCTTGGTAGCCCGACTTCATGCCGGGTTGCCAGTATGCACCACGCGGTGAAGGTGCTACTCGCCATAAGGGTAAGCCATCTTTATCGGTAACGGCTAAGTCTGGTTGGCTTAAATCTGCAGTAAAGGCGGTATACCAAAAAATTTGTTGCGCTATGTGGCCTTTGGCTATTTCGGCCCCAGCTTGGCTAAAGGTCATCTTTTGTGCTTCTGGAGGGGCATAACGTTTTAACCAATCTACATACTTTTGAATGGCATAAATGGCAGCGGGAGAGTCGAGAGCGCCGCCCCGTCTCATGCTTGCGCCCACAGGGCGACAACCATGGCGACGTATGCCCCATTCATCCACAGGTACGCCGTTGGGTAAACCTACATCACCCATGCCTGCCATAGAAAGCCAAGCGTCGGATATTCGCCAGCCCAACGAGGGATCGCGTTTCCCATAATCCATATGGCCATATACTTTTTGCCCATCTATTTCTTTTACGTGCTCGGTAAAAAATTCGGCGATGTCTTCATAGGCCGACCAGTTAACTGGCACGGCTAAGGGGTAGCCATAAATGGTTTGAAATTGCTGCTGAAGCTCGGGGCGCTTAAACCAGTCTTGGCGGTACCAATAAAGGTTGGCGAATTGCTGGTCGGGGAGTTGCAACAAATCGCCGTAAGGGCCGGTGGTAAAGGCTAAGCCAATAAAATCGTTGATATCTAGGCTGGGTAAGGTGACGTCTTTTCCTTGATGTTGCATAAACTGGCTTAAGTTAACGATGTTGCGAGAACGAAAGTGACCACCAATTAAATCACTGTCACTGACATAGATATCATAATAGTTGATGCCCAAGTCCATTTGGCTTTGTAGCTTTTTTACTACGTCGTCTTCACCGCTGATCTCGTGGATAACTTTGATACCCGTGAGTTGGTAAAACAAGGGGGCAATAACAGTGGCTTCGTACCAGTGAGTATTAATGCGCTCTGAAATAGCGCGAATAGTAATGCCTTGATAGGGTTGAGCGGCTTGTTTAAACCAACGTAGCTCTTCGATTTGTTGCTGTTGGCTTAGGCTAGACGGCTGAAATTCTTCTAGCCAAGGGCTAAAATCCTCTGCCCAGCAGCTGCCTACTAGCCAATAAAGCATCCAAAGCGATCGCCGCAACACCTTTCTCCGTTGTTTTTACTCCTATAAAAATAGCAGTAAAATCAGGCTGTCAGGATCTAGCCTTGGATATTGTGAACAGGATTAGTCTTTTAGTACGCTTTGTAGATATTGATCTTTAGTTTGCCAAGTCTCATCAAGCCAAAGCTTAAAGTGGCGCTTAAATTGTTTATCTTGCAGGTAGTCGCCGCGTAACTCTTGGTTAATTGCTATGGTATCGATTTTCACCACTACCTTATCGAGCTTACCTGATAATAAGGCCTTAAAAGGCGGAAGTGTTTCGGTGGTGCCGGGATAGGCCAAGGTTACATCAATAATCTGGTCAAATTGTTCGCCTAAAGCCGATAAGGTGTAAGCAATACCCAGCGCTTTGGGCGGCAGCAAGTGTTGATAGTTAGAGTGGCTTTGTTGTTGCTTTTGTTGGGTAAAGCGGGTCCCTTCTACAAAGTTAATGACTGTTGTGGGGTTGGTTTTAAACTTCTCACAAGAGCGTTTGGTTGATTCTAAATCTTTACCGCGCTTTTCTGGATGTTTGAGCAAGTACTGGCGTGAGTATCTGCGCATAAAGGGCATGTCTAAAGCCCAGCAGGCTAGACCAACAAAAGGCACATACAAGAGCTGTTGTTTGAGAAAAAACTTAGGCATGGGAATACGTGAGCCAAACAACATGCACAGTAATACGATATCGGCCCAGCTTTGATGATTACAAATCATCAAGTACCAACTTTTTTTGCTGAGCTGGCTATTATCTTCGATCACAAATTCGGTGTTGTTTACCAAGCGAAATATGGCGCGATTCATTTCGCTCCAACACCACATTAAAAAGTTAGTTAGTTTACCCACCCAAGGATAAAGCCCTTTAGGTAACAACAGTTTAATGATGCCACAAACAATGATTAAAGAGCCCACCATGGCGGTATTCATAATGGCTAAACTGGCAGAAAGAATCATTAACAAGGATGCTGGGAAAAAACGTAACATAGTGGTCGATATAGCTCTTTAAACAGCCAAGGGCTGGTAGTTATTGAGATTTAAATCAGCTTAAATTATGGTTGGCGCCATTCTAGCACTTTTTTTGATAAGCGAAACGCCGACCACTGTATAGTATCTGTCAGTTGGCTGCAGTTTAAGGCCGCAAGGGAGAATAAAATGAGCGAATTTAAGTTACATCCTCAACTAGAAAAGGATGGCATTTGGCTGGGTGATTTTGAGTTATCGCGGGTTCTGTTGATTAACGACAGCCAGTTTCCTTGGTTAGTACTGGTGCCAATGCAAAATGATATTGGTGATATATATCAATTAGATAGTTGCCAACAAGCGCAGTTTTGGCGAGAATCTAAGCGCTTAAGTGAAGCGGTAATGGCCCTTTATAAAGGTGATAAACTAAACTTGGCGGCCATTGGTAATATGGTTCCGCAGCTGCATGTGCATCATATTGTGCGTTTTCACAACGATGCTTTGTGGCCACAGCCTATATGGGGCAAGCTTCCTGCCAAACCTTATAGTGAGCAACAAAAACAACAACAAATAGCTCAGTTACAACAGGCTTTACAGCCACATTTTCAAGTTGTTGCTGAGTATTAAAACGGTAATTTAGTCGCAAATTTACAGTAGGAAAAACTATGGACGGTTTTTGGAAGTGGTTATTTATCATCGTGATGGTGATGTTAACCGTAAGGTGTGAAACTAACAGCTCACTCTACGAGGCCGAAGAAAACGGTATTCGATTTGAAGCGCCGCGTTTTTTAGTTACGCCAATTATTTGGTTTGATAAGCAGGTGGGCGAGTCGCCTGAATGGGGTTACAACTCTCCGTTTGCCGATGATTACGAGTTTAAGTTTGCTAAAGCCAGAGAAGAAGAGGCTATTCCCGAGGAATAGCCTGCTTAAACTGGTTTTAGTTGAAGCGGAGGTTTTTGAGGTGAATACTCAAGGCCTCTGCTACGCCAGACAAGTGACTATGTACTTGTTTACCTTGCTCCGCTGCACCGGCGTTAGCTTCGCTGCCATCACGTAGTGTGAGCACATTTTGGTTAATCTCATCACTCGCTAAGCGCTGCTGCTCGGTGGCCACTGCGGTTTGTTGATTACGCTGTTCTAAATTGCCCACCATATTTTCAATTTTTTCAATTTGTAGAATATTTTGTTGAGCTTGCTCAGCCTGCTGCGCCAAACCTTCGGTAGTAGTAACAATTTCGGTTTCTACAGTGAGCGATACTTGCTGCAGTTGCGCAATGGTTTGCATGATCTCTTCAGTAGACTGCTGAGTACGTGAAGCTAAGTTACGCACTTCGTCTGCGACCACTGCAAAACCTCGACCTTGCTCGCCGGCTCGGGCGGCCTCAATGGCAGCGTTTAAGGCCAATAAGTTGGTCTGCTCAGAAATTGCGTTAATCACATCAATCACCGAGCCAATGTTTTGGCTACAATCTCGTAGCTCTGCAACCGCAGGTTTCGCCGAGGCCATTTGCTCCGACAGTGCGCTTAAGCTTTTAACGGTGTTTAGCTGTTGCTTTAAGCTAGTACCTGCTAGCTCCAAGGCTTGCTTAGAGGCTTCAGCCGTCTCTGCACTGTTGTTGGCTACTTCTTCTACCGTGCAGTTCATTTCGGTCATCGCTGAGGCTATTTGGTCTATTTCCGAGAACTGTCTTTGGGTATTACTGTGAGTAGTATGGGTGGCCGAAGCTAGGTCTTTGTTAGCATCTAATAGGCTATCACTTGAGTGTTTTACATCTTGCAGTAAACCTTGTGTTTGCAGACGTAGGCTTTCAAGCTGCTGGCCAATATTAGAGAATTCATTGCGCCCACTCACCTTTATGGCTTGTTGGTAGTTACCTTTGGCTAGGCCTTTAATGGCACTATCTAACTCTTGCATTTGACCGGCTAAGCTGCGGCTAACTAGCCACGCCACTAAACCAAATAAGCCAAAGGCTAATGCTAAACGCAGCAAGGTGTAGAAATAGATACTGTTAAGCTGGGTGTCTATTTGGTCGATATAAACGCCAGTTCCAATTATCCAATTCCAGCCCTTAACTTGTTTAACGTAAGACAGCTTAGCGTGCATGACTTGGGTTTGTGGGTGTAAAAAGTGGTATTGCACCGCGCCTTCGCCCTGTTGTTTTACGGTATCGCGCATGGCTTGCCAATGGGCTAAGCCTTTAGCATCGCGCACTTGAGTCATGTCTTTACCGATGCTGGTGGGGCGAATTGGGTGCATAAGTAATTTAAGATCTAAATCGTTTACCCAAAAGTACTCGTTACCTTGATAGCGTAGCTCGGCTAAGGCGGCTAAAGCCAGTTGTTGGGCTTGTTCGCGACCAAGATGTTGCTCTTGTTGTTGGTAGTGATTGACCAAGCTGGTAGCTAGGTCTAAGTTGCTAGCTAATTGGGTTTGGTAACCTTGATACAGCGTTTCTTTAATTTGCTGGGTATTGTTCCATGCTTGGATGGAAACCACTACTAGTACCAATAGTGAGCTTAATAAGAAGAGCTGTGGAATTCGGATTTTATTGAACATAGTTTTACTTCTCTAATGGAATAAAACTATGTTCAGTTAATATTGAGGTTTTGGGTTTAATTAAGATCAATAATCATTCCGGAAAAAACTCAAAATTAAAGCAATTACTCTAATTTTATCATTTATTCCTGATCTAGCTTATCCCAGGCTTCTTTGTTCATTTGCATTTTTGCCCACCATTCATCGTCGGCTATGATTTGGCCTTCTTCATCAATGTGGGGAATAGGCAAACCTTTGCGTTTACATGCTTTAGCAAAAATAGGGTGACCGCCTTCAAACATGATGCGATTTTGCTCGGTTTTATCAACCATGCTGGGCGCTTGATACATGCCGGCTATTTCACGTTGGCGTTGTGCTTCATATAAGATTAATGCGCTAGCCACTGAAACGTTGAGTGATTGCACCATGCCCACCATGGGAATAATAATGTCTTGGTCGGCAAGAGAAAGCGCTTTATCAGAAATGCCATACTTCTCTTGCCCCATTAAGATGGCGGTAGGTTTGGTGTAGTCTATTTCACGAAAATCCACCGCGCTATCAGATAAGTTGGTGGCTAGAATTTGCATTCCGCTGGTGCGTAATGCTGCTACTGCATCTTCAATATTTTCGTGATTATGTACTTTTACCCAGTTTTGGCTGCCAGTAGCAGTACCACGACGGATCTCATCTTGATAGTTTTCCCACACTGCATGCACGTGGTCTACACCCACGGCATCGCAGGTACGCACAATGGCCGACAAGTTATGAGGTTTGTGCACGTTTTCCATGCACACGGTGAGGTCGGTTTGGCGAGCATCTAACATTGCACGAATGCGTTGATAGCGTTCTGGAGTCATGGCTTTCTCGTTATTTATTTCTTAATCGAACAACACGTAATACTTCTGGCATTACGCGAATTTTTCGCATGATATCGGCAAGATGAATACGGCTATGCGTGGTTACCAATAAGTCTACGGTGTAAACCCGGCCTTCTTTTTCTTCGGTAACAATATTCACGATGTTAGCGCCGGTTGAGGCAACCACACTGGTTAGGCTAGCAAGTATGCCTTGGTGGTTAACCATATCAATGCGCATTTCGGTTTTGTATTCAGCTTCTTCGGCAGCATCTTTAGACCAATCAACATTAATGTAGCGATCGGGTTCTTTTTGGTAGCCGCTAATATTTTTACAGGCTTCCATATGCACCACTAAGCCTTTACCTTGGCTAATGTGGGCAACCACAGGGTCACCCGGTATCGGGCGACAACAGTTAGCGTAAGTAAGTAGTAAGCCTTCGGCGCCTTGAATAGCAATCTTACCTTTGCCTTCTACATTGCTTAGTTCATCGGTATTACCTAATAGGCGGCGTGCCACCACAATGCTCATGGCATTGCCTAAGCCAATTTCGGCTAACAAGTCGTTGAGTGACTCGGCTTTTAAGTCTTTAAGAACTTGTTCTAAAGATTCGGGATTAATCTCGTCTAACTTAACGCTGCCCAAAGCATGATTAAGCAAGCGGCGGCCAAGGTTCACTGATTCTTCACGGCGCTGGTTTTTAAGTAGCTGGCGAATCTTTCCGCGTGCTTTACCGGTCACCACAAAGTTTAACCAAGCGGCATTGGGGCGAGCCCCCGGCGCTGTAATAATCTCTACGGTTTTACCATTGCTAAGTGCTTTACTCAGCGGGAAGGGGTGGCGGTTTACGCGCGCGCCTACACACGCATGGCCTACATCGGTATGCACCGCGTAGGCGAAATCAACTGGAGTAGCTCCAGCGGGAAGTTCAATGATTTTACCCTCTGGGGTAAACACATAAATCTCGTCGGGGAACAGATCAGTTTTTACGTTTTCGATAAATTCGAAAGAAGAGCCAGCGCTTTGCTGTAGCTCTAACAAACTTTGCATCCAGCGTTGAGCGCGAATTTGCGCGGTGGTGCCTGGGCTTTCGCCCGCTTGTTTGTAAGACCAATGTGCCGCTACACCCTTGTCGGCCATTTGGTCCATATGTTCGGTACGAATTTGCACTTCCACAGGAACGCCATGAGGGCCAACTAAAGAAGTATGTAAGCTCTGGTATCCATTTGCTTTAGGAATGGCTACATAGTCTTTAAATCGGCCAGGACGAGGCTTGTAGAGGCTGTGGCTTAAGCCTAGTACTCGATAACAGGTATCAAGGCTGTCTACGATGATGCGAAAGGCGTAAATATCCATAACTTCATGGAATTGCAGCTCTTTGTTTACCATCTTTTTGTAGATGCTATAGAGATTTTTTTCACGACCCGTTACCGAAGCTTGAATGCCCGCCTCTTCTATGCGGCCTTGCAACTCTTGATGAATACCGTTGATTAACTCTTTACGGTTACCACGGGCATTTTTTACCGACTCTTTAAGTACTCGATAACGCATTGGGTATAGGGCTTCAAAGCCAAGCTCTTCCAATTCGTTTTTAATGCTGTGAATACCCAAGCGGTTGGCAATTGGCGCGTAAATCTCTAAGGTTTCGCGGGCAATGCGGCGGCGCTTATCTGGGCGTAACGAACCTAACGTGCGCATATTGTGGGTGCGGTCGGCCAGTTTAATAAGGATAACGCGGATGTCTTGCACCATCGCCATCATCATTTTGCGAAAATTTTCTACCTGGGCTTCTTTTTTGTCGCGAAACTTAATTTTATCTAGCTTGCTCACGCCTTCAACTAAGTCGGCGATTTCGGTGCCAAACTGTTCTTGAAGTTGTTCGTAAGTAACCGGAGTGTCTTCAATAGTATCGTGTAATACAGCGGCTACTAGAGTTTGATTATCTAGCTTGAGCTCGGCAAGAATGCGAGCAACAGCCAGTGGGTGAGTAATATATGGCTCACCGCTAGAGCGGAATTGTCCTTCATGGGCATCTTTACCCAAAATATAAGCATCACGTAATAGGTTTACGTGTTCTTCACTTAGGTAGCTAGAGGCGACTTCACGCAGGCTTTCGAATAAATACAAACATTACCTCATCAGCGGAGGAGCGCAGAAATAGATATGATTGAATTATGGGAGTTTTACCGTGCAGAGTAAACCCAGCACGGTAATTTTATAGACGGGGACGAATTAGATGCGCTTATCGGCGATAGCGGCAACGGCTGCCAATTCGGCTGCCTCACGTTCCTGACGTTCTTGACGGTCTTGAGCATCCATTGTTTCGGTGGTGATCAAACCTTCTTCAATTTCACGCAAAGCGATAACGGTTGGTTTATCGTTATCTTCTTCAACTAGAGGGTCTTTGCCTTCTACTGCGATCTGACGCGCGCGACGTGCGGCGATAAGGACAAGATCAAAGCGGTTGCCGACTTGTTCTACTGCATCTTCTACTGTTACTCGTGCCATGCACAGCTCCGTTGACTAAAAATGACGCAAGATCCTAGCCGATCTTATGAAGATTTACTAGGACTTAGCGAGATTATTTCGATAAAAGTTCATCTAACAAGTCGCGATGTTTGGCAGCTTGCTGACGGGTTTGTAATCTTTGCCCAGTAATAATGGCGGTAAGCTCGCTTAAGGCTTCGTCGAAATTACTGTTAATGATTAGGTAATCGTACTCATTATAATGAGACATTTCACTTTCTGCTTCGTCCATGCGTTTCTTAATAACGTCGGGGCTATCTTGGCCACGCATGTGCAAACGGTTTTCTAATTCTTCGCGACTTGGCGGCAAAATAAATACTGATACCGCTTCTGGCATCATTTGTTTTACTTGGCGAGCGCCTTGCCAGTCAATGTCCAAAAATACATCAATGCCTTCGGCAAGGGTTTTTTCGATGGTGTAGCGAGAGGTGCCGTAAAAGTTGCCAAATACTTCGGCGTATTCAAAAAAGGCTTGTTCGCTAATGAGTTTCTTAAAGTCATCATGGCTAACAAAGTGATAGTGATTACCATCAATTTCACCGGGGCGCGCTGCACGAGTGGTATGGGAAACCGATACTTGAGCTGGATATGCACGATGGCGTGAAAGGTACGCATTAATCATGCTTGATTTGCCAGCGCCGCTGGGCGCAGAGACGATGTATAAAGTGCCGGTGATTGCCATGTTGAATTCTAAGCGAATGTATAAAGGCGCCTAAGGTTACCATTTTGTGGCTTTTTTTAAAGAGTCGGCGCTTGGAATTTATCCCTGTAGTTTAGTTAATCTTGTTGTTTTTGCTCAACTTTGCAATTCAAGCCTGCAGTTTCATGGCAACAATCGTTTTTATTGCTACATTTAACTTATTGTATTGATTCATTTTTGTTTTTATTCAACAGGTTGCTTAGTCGTGGTTATCAACATTAAAGGTGAGTTCGTTTATGGCGGGTAAAATTGATAAAAAGACCTATGAAAAACGCTTAGAAGAATTGCAAACAGAGCTAGTTAAACTGCAGCAATGGGTGGTAGCAAAAGGTCTTAAAGTGGTGGTGATATTTGAGGGGCGCGATGCAGCCGGTAAAGGCGGCGTGATTAAACGGATTGCCGAAAAGCTAAATCCTCGGGTTTGTCGCATTGCTGCGCTGCCAGCACCTAATGAACGAGAAAAAACCCAGTGGTACTTTCAGCGGTATGTGGCGCATTTGCCCGCTGCTGGAGAAATAGTTCTGTTTGACCGCTCTTGGTATAACCGGGCGGGTGTGGAAAAGGTGATGGGCTTTTGTAGTGATGAGCAGCATCAGGATTTTTTACGCGCTTGTCCTGAGTTTGAAAAAATGTTGATCCGCTCTGGCACTATTCTGATTAAATATTGGTTTTCGGTGTCTGACGAAGAGCAGGAAAAGCGCTTTTTAGAACGCATTAATAACCCTCTCAAGCGCTGGAAGTTTAGTCCAATGGATTTAGAGTCACGCTCACGTTGGGTGGCTTATTCACAAGCCAAAGACGAAATGTTTGCTTACACCGATACCAAGCATTCGCCGTGGTGGGTGGTCAATTCCGACAATAAAAAAGCGGCGCGGCTTAATTGCATTAGCCACTTTTTATCGCAGATTGATTATCAAGATCTTGAGCATGAAAAAATCATTTTGCCGGACATTGATAAGAAAGATTATGTGCGCGTGCCGATTAACGAACAAAGTTTTGTGCCCGAGCAATATTAGCACCTAGAACTTTATCGCTATAATAGCGGGCTACTAAGTCCGCTATTAGGTTTGATATTGTGACAAATTGGCAAAGTCTGTTTGCTGAGCAACAGCAGCTTGAATATTATCCTCGTTTAATCGACAAGGTGGCAGAGCAACGCGCTGCTAAGGTGATTTACCCACCAGACGCTCAGGTATTTAGCGCCTTCGACAGTTGCCCGATGGATCAGCTTAAAGTGGTGATTCTTGGTCAAGATCCTTACCACGGAGAAGGCCAAGCCCATGGTTTAAGTTTTAGTGTGCCAGAGGGCGTTAAAATTCCACCGTCGCTGCGCAATATCTACAAAGAACTTGCCACCGACATCGACGGCTTTGTGATTCCAGAGCATGGCAATTTAAGTGCCTGGGCCAAGCAAGGTGTGTTGTTACTAAATACGGTGCTTACCGTTGAGCAAGCAAAAGCTCATTCACATGCAAAATATGGCTGGGAAACCTTTACCGAGGCTGTAATTAGTTACATAAGCCAACATTGTGATGGTGTGGTGTTCTTGTTGTGGGGAGCCCATGCGCAAAAGAAAGGCCAAGTGATTGATGCTAACAAACACCATTTGTTATGTTCGGTACACCCCTCGCCTTTATCTGCCCATCGCGGCTTTTTAGGCTGCCGCCATTTTTCTAAAACTAACCAGCTGCTAGAACAGCAAGGAAAAGCCGCTATTGATTGGCAGCTTTAACTGGCGAGTTGGGTGCGATTGCGGCCTTTATCTTTGGTTAAATAAAGGGCGCTGTCGGCACGATTAAAGGCAACGTTAAAGGCTTCATCTTTATCGACCAGGGTTAAGCCAATGCTCATGCTCAACTTAATGTGTTGTTGCTTGCCCTCAAACGACAGCAAGAAATCTTGTTGGTGGATCAGTTTGCGCAAGCGCTCGGCAAAGTTATAAGCATCTATTTCATGCTGCTGTTCAGAAAGTAAAACAAACTCTTCACCGCCCCAGCGAGCAAACAAATCTTGGCTGCGAATCACCGAGCTTAATTGGCGAGCAAAAAAGCGCAGCACGGCATCACCGTTGTTGTGGCCATAGCTATCGTTAATATGTTTAAAGTGGTCGATATCAAAAACAAATAAGTAGTAGTTATTGTTGCTTATTGGTTTCTCTTCTAGAGCGTCTAATAGACCTCGGCGGTTAAGTACGCCGGTAAGTTGGTCGTTACTGGCGGTGTGTTTGAGTTCGTCTACATCTTTCTCAAGAGTATGAATAGACTGGGTTAAGTTCTTTTTCTGATGCAGCACGTAGCGAATCAACTCGGCAGTAAAATAAACAAGCCACACGGCAATGATAGTGGCATATAAGCTTTCGTTGCTGATCCACTTCCCTTCAGCTTCAACCTTATTCACTGTTATGGTGTATTCGCCATCGGACGAGGTGGAAGGAATATCAAAGGATATTTCTTTAACTCTAGAGAAGTCTAAAGTGAAGTCATCGCGTGATTGGTAATATCGATTTAGCCACCACGCGGGAATAGAGAATTGGTTAAATTGAGCTTTCGCTTCTTGCTCTGCCAGTTCTTGTTTCTCAAAGTAGGTAAACATAAATTTTGCATCAGACAGATCGTGGCCGCTGGTTGCTTCGGTGCTGCGCATAAAGAAGCGTAGTTCGCTAGAAGGACCTTCGAAATCTGCGTCCACCACCAATTGTTTATAGTCACTTAAATCTATGTTTTCTAAGGACGCGTATTTGTCTGAGGTACCCGCGTCAGTTGGCTTGTGGAATTTGATGCTTATACCACAATACTTTGCCGGCAAATGGCTGCTTTCTAGGTTACAGACAAACTTTTGGTTGCTGGTTAGCCAATATGCACTAGAGTTGCCGCCTTGTCCTTTATCGGAGTACAAATCCACTAGCATGTTTTCACTGGGGTAGATCTGAAGGCGCTTGGCAGGTATCCATTGGGCAGCCACAAGCACTAGCACGGTAAGGGCTAAAAGAAAATTGCGCAGCCAAGTCCAAGAAGATGAATATCGTTCCATTTATACCTGTGAAAGGTGAGTAAATACTTTTGTTTCTTGCTAAAAATATAGCCTGCTTGGAGACAAATAAATGTGAGCTATTTGGGCATCTTTACTTTTGTCTTATGTTTTTTTGCTAATTTTAGGCTCGGGCTTTGGTTGATTTACTGTTCGGTGTATAACAAGCAAAAACTTAAGAGGCAGCAATGGCAAAAGCACAGGCACGCGCTCAACACATTATTGTTAGTTCAGAAAAAAAAGCCTTGGAAATACTAGAAAAGCTTAATAAAGGCTCTAGCTTTGAGGCTATGGCGTTACGTTTTTCGTCATGCCCTTCTGCTAAGCAAGGTGGCGATTTAGGCGAATTTGCCAAA
The DNA here is from genome assembly GCF_037076485.1 of Agarivorans sp. OAG1. NCBI lineage: Bacteria > Pseudomonadati > Pseudomonadota > Gammaproteobacteria > Alteromonadales > Alteromonadaceae > Agarivorans > Agarivorans sp. OAG1. The sequence goes on along the minus strand of NZ_AP028990.1, from coordinate 4,678,010 downwards.
GGTGATATGGTAAAAAGCTTTGATAAAGCAGTGTTCTCTGGACCCTTAAACGAAGTAATAGGGCCAGTTAAAACACAGTTTGGTTTTCATTTAATTAAAGTGAATGAGCGCTGGAGCTAAAACCTTGCAACAGCCCTATCAGCGCTTACTTTATAGTGCCTGAACACTTGAGCTTATTTGCTGGCCAAGATCTTCTAACTTAAATGTGCCCTTCTCGCTAAGGTTTACCGCTGGCCACAAGCTTCCAATGTCCAGTTTTACATCTACCTGATAATCTAGCTCAGGGCTTTTTAAGGCGACAAACGAGCTTAACAGGCGGAAGGTAGCAATTAAGTTGGCTTGGGCTGGCAAGGTAAAGTTGGCCTCGCCATAACCGGGCACTTCGGGTAAATCGCTGGTGGCTCCAGTGACGATTTCGTGGCCGTTGAGTGACAAGGTATATACCGCCCCAGCTAGGCTGAGCGCTTGTTTATTGGGGTTAACCACCCGTAAATTAATATCGAAGCTCGGTGTCATGCTGTCACCTGCTGTTGGCACTACCGATACCAAGTTTACTTTAGGTGGGTCGCTAGGAACCATGCTGCTACAGGCGATAAGCCATAAACTGGCAGATAGAATTAAGGTTTTAATAAGTGCTTGGCGCATGATGAGAAACCTAAGAGAAAGAAACTACAGCTAGTTAAGCACAATCTGTTTGGCTTTGCATTGTTATACCAATCGTACCAAGCAACTGCTCATTTTATCTGGTTAAAATGCTCGATAACTGCGCTGGGATTTTTGATTGTAGAATAACTACTTATCGAAAAATTCTGCCTTATTCTCGAGTATTTTTGCTGCGTTATTTCTGAACACTTTCTTAGTGTTATTGGTATTAGAAAAATGAACAAGCCAGCAGAGCGCTGGCTTGTGAAACGAATACTCTAAGTATTGCTTGGTTCTACGGCTTCCACCCAAAAGGTGCCTACTTCGGCGCGAATCACTTCTACTTCGCTACCTGCAGCAATGGTTTGCTCACTTTTTAAGGTCCAGCTAATGCCAGAGTGCTTATAGCTGCTTAAACCACGTTTATCGATGTCTTGTTCGCAAAAAAAACGGTGACCATCAAAGTCGCTGCTTACTTGTTTGTTATCAGCACTATTTTGTAGCTTACGCATCGGCTTCCACAATACACCGGCCAGTAAGCTGCTCATAACGGCATTGGCTAACAAAATACTATTCCAAGTTTCTGGGAGCACATTTAACCATACCAATGAGCCAGTAATGACTAAGGACAAGCCAATAAAAAACAAGATGAAGGTGGCAAAACCGATGATCACCACTTCAATGGCAAGCAAGATGATGCCGGAGGCAATCATTAACTGAGGAATGTGGTTAGCAAACAGTTCTGCCATAGGGCTAGCCTCTATTTAGGGTATTTAAAATGGTGGTGGCTTGAGCAACTAAAGAGCCTGCTTCAGTGCTGCTGTCGGGTAACAATACCACACTCGATTCTTTGGCAATGGCGTGTTTAGCTTCAATCGCTTTAGTCGCAAGATCTAGCTGAACCGCTTTTTGGCCTTCTGGTGTTGCGGCTGATTGACCAACCGTGGTTAAGGCTTGAGCTTGCGCATCGGCAACCGCAATAATCGCTTCTGCTTCACCTTCTGCACTTAGTACTTGCTCACGCTTTTCTGCTTCTGCTTGTAATACACGGGCTTGTTTTTCACCTTCAGCAATGTTGATTGCGGCAGCTTTTTCACCCTCAGACTCTAGGATTTTAGCGCGACGTTCACGTTCGGCGCGCATTTGCGATTCCATCGAATCCATAATTGAAGCCGGCGGAGTAATATCTTTAATTTCATAACGCAACACTGCAACTCCCCAAGAGGCAGAGGCTTCGTTAATTTGAGTAACAATTTTGGCGTTAAGCGCATCACGCTCTTCGAAGGTTTTATCGAGCTCAATTTTACCAATTTCAGAACGCATAGTGGTTTGCGCTAATTGAGTTACCGCAAATACATAATCTTCTACACCGTAAGTGGCTTTGTATGGGTCGAGTACTCGAAAGTACAACACGCCATCTACCGACAAGGAAATGTTGTCTTTGGTGATAGCCGCTTGGCTTGGTACGTCAAAGGCTTGTTCTTTTAAAGAACGGCGCGCCGATACTTGGTCAATCATAGGAATTAGGAAATTTAAGCCCGCTTCTTTGGTTGATTGGTATTTACCAAAGCGCTCAATAACCCAAGCCTCATTTTGTGGCACAAACTTGATGGAAGATTTAAGTACAAATAGCGCAAAAATTAACAGCGCAACTTGCACGGTGAGAAGATAATCAAAAATCATAGGCATAATACTTTCCTTACCAGTTAAAAACGAAGTTGTATCGCGAATATACCGTTACGCTGCGAAGCTTATATGTCACCCATATCTATTTGTTGGGGACGTTTTATTTAGCAGCAAGGTAATCATAAAAAGCCTTGAGAATACAGCGCTTTTTGACAGATAAGTGATTACCGTTGGGTCGGCTTACAGAAAACCTTATTAATCTGCTTTAGCCCTATTTAAATGCTGGCTTAAGGCTTGATCCCAATACGGGTTTAAGCCAAAACGTTGGGCTAAAAAATCTATCATTACGCGGCTACGGTGTGGCAAATAGCGGGTATTGGGGTAAACCGCCCAAGCGTGCAAAGCGGGTAATTTATACTCGGGCAGCACTATTTCTAGCTCTCCTTTTGCGATGGCTTGCCAAGCAATAAAACTCGGAGTGTGGGCAATGCCGTGCCCGGCAATGGCTAAGTCTTGTAAAAAATCACCATTGTTGGCGCTAATATGCGGTTGATAAGCCACTTGATGAACTTTCCCCTTGTTATCACTTAATTGCCAACTGGCAGCGCCGCGTAAGCTGTAATGCAGCACTTGGTGTTGGCTTAGTTGTTCAGGCTTGGTGGGACGGCCATGTTTGGCAAGGTAGGCCGGAGAGGCAACTAAGGCAAAATTGATAGGGGTGATTTTTTTTGCCTTAAGGCTGGAGTCTTTTAGCTCAGCAATGCGCAGTGCTAAATCGATGCCTTCGGCCACCAAATTATGTTGGCTGTCAGCCAAGCTTACCTTAAGTTTTAGTTGAGGATGCAGCTGCATAAATGCATCAAAAGCGCTGCTTAGGTGAGCCTGACCAAAGGATAAGGGCACTGCAATATGTAAGCTGCCAGTTAAGGTTTGCTCTTGGCAGCTAGCGGCTTGGTTTAGCTGATCAACCTCATCAATAATACCTAGACTTCGTTGATAAAACTGTTGGCCAGCGTCGCTTAAACTTAGGCGACGCGTGGTGCGCTGCATTAGGCTGCTGCCTAGGCGTTTTTCTAAGGCACTTAAACGCCGGCTCACCACCGATTTAGCGACTCCTAACTGTTCCGCCGCACGGCTAATGCTGCCTGCCTCGACCACCCGCACAAAAATCTGCATTTCTTCGAGCTGTCCCATTGCCATATTCCATGTTCGCTAGTGATTATTGTTGCCATTATAGGAACAATTATTTGCCAAGCGCACGGTTTATCGTTCTTCATAACAACATTAATCTGTTGTTAAGCAAATGGCCTTGAGCCAAAAAACACATGGAGAACATGACAATGAATTTACTACAACAACTAAGCCAGCCTACAGCACGGGTATTTTTAGCGTTGATTTTTATTCTTTCTGGTTACGGAAAAATTGCAGCTTACGCTGGCACCCAAGGTTATATGGAAGCCATGGGAGTACCGGGTGCATTGTTACCTTTGGTTATTGCCTTAGAGCTGCTAGGGGGCTTGGCAATATTACTAGGCTGGAAAACTCGCCCAGTGGCGTTTTTGCTAGCAGGCTTTAGTTTGCTGTCGGGTTTGTTGTTTCACTTCAACCCTGGCGATCAAATGCAAATGATTATGCTGATGAAAAACATTGCCATAGCTGGTGGGTTCTTATTATTGGTTGCCCATGGTGGTGGCGCATATTCACTCGATAAACGCAGCGCATAGGAGCAAACATGACTAGCTTAAAACAGTTACAACAAGTGGTGGCTGGCCAAGCCACCAGCGATGGAGCAGGAGTAAAGCTCACCCGGATGTTAGGCAATAGTCAGTTACGTCATCTAGACCCATTCTTGATGTTAGATTGCTTTGAGTCAGACAAACCCGATGATTATTTAGCGGGTTTTCCGGAGCATCCGCATCGTGGTTTTCAAACGGTTACTTATATTCTTAATGGCCGGATGCGTCATAAAGACAATGCTGGCCACGAAAGCGTAATCGAAGCGGGTGGCGTGCAATGGATGAATGCTGGGCGCGGAGTGATTCACTCAGAAATGCCCGAGCAACAAGATGGCCTGCTGAAAGGTTTTCAACTGTGGGTGAACTTAGCCGCAGAGCACAAAATGTCGGCGCCAGATTATCAAGAGCTGAGCGCCGAGCAAATACCATTGAGCCAAGATGAGCAAGGCAACGTAATAAGAGTAGTTGCCGGAGAGCTGGCTAACGGAACGGTTGGCGCGGTGCAAACTAGCCACACTGCAGCTAGCTTTTTAGATATTAGTTTGGTGGCAGGGGCAAAGGTTAATCTAGATTTACCTTCTCATCATCAAGGTTTTGTTTACGTGATTGAGGGGGAAGTAACGGTTGCCGATAACCCGCAGGCTATTACTGCTTATCACTTGGGCGTGCTTAGTGAAGGTGAACAACTGTTGTTACAAAGCCAGCATGCTAGCCGCGTATTAGTTGTAACGGGAGAGCCGCTTAACGAGCCAATTGCTTGGGGTGGCCCCTTTGTTATGAATACTCGAGAGCAAGTATTACAAGCATTTGACGATTTTCAGAATAATAAATTTTAGGAGCGCAACCGTGGGATTATTAGTTGATGGAAAATGGCAAGACAAGTGGTACGACACTAAGCAAAGCAAAGGCCGTTTTGTGCGTAGCGAATCGCAGTTTCGTAATTGGGTAACTGCCGACGGTAGCGCCGGACCAACTGGCAAAGCTGGGTTTAAAGCCGAGTCTGGGCGCTATCACCTTTATGTTTCCCATGCTTGCCCTTGGGCCAACCGCACCATGATATTTCGCAAGCTTAAAGGCTTGGAAGAGATGATTGATTACTCGGTGGTGCATTGGTTTATGGGCGAACACGGCTGGACATTCGCGCCTGGCGAAGGTGTGGTTGCCGATCCGATTAACAGCGCCGAGCTGTTACATCAAGTGTATACCGCTGCTGATGCTAACTACTCAGGTCGAGTGACGGTGCCAATTTTATGGGACAAGCAACAGCAGACCATAGTGTCTAACGAGTCTGCCGATATCATCCGTATGTTCAACTCAGCTTTTGATGATCTAGGAGCTAAGCAAGGCGACTACTACCCAGAAGCGCTGCGCGAAGAGATTGATGCTCTTAATCAGCGTATTTACGACACCGTTAACAATGGCGTGTATAAAGCGGGCTTTGCAACTAGCCAAGAAGCCTACGAAGAAGCCGTATTTCCTTTGTTTGAGAGCTTAGATTTTTTAGAGCAAACTTTGTCAAACAATCGCTATTTATTGGGCGAACAACTCACCGAGGCAGATTGGCGCTTATTCACCACCTTGATTCGTTTTGATGCGGTGTATGTGGGGCATTTTAAATGCAACTTAAAGCGAATAGTTGATTACCCAAATATTGATGGCTACATGCGCGAGCTTTATCAAATTGAAGGGGTTGCAGATACCATTCATTTTGACCATATCAAGCGGCACTACTATGAAAGCCACAGTACGATTAACCCCACTGGAGTGGTGCCTGTTGGTCCTATCTTACAATTAGACAAGCCTCATAATCGTGGCTAAGTTGAGCAAGTTCTAGTGAATAGTCAGTGCCTTAAAAGGGCATTGACTATACTTAGCCAAAGCGTTTACGAATGAGACAGTTGGTGAGCATTTTAGGTCGATTTTTCTGTGTGTTTTTGTTGCTGCTAGCGCCCGCTGGGGCTCTCGCCAAGCAAAAGATTCTGGTGATAGAAAGTTATCACCAAGAATATGCATGGGATAAAAGTTACATAGAAGGCTTAGAGTCGGTACTTGGCGAACATTATCAACTCACTTATTTTCAAATGGATACTAAGCGGCTTCCGGTTACCCGTCACCGCAGTCGTGGCGAGTTAGCTTGGCAGCGCTACTTAGATGTAAAACCCGATCTAGTTATTTTAGGTGACGATAATGCGCTAAAGTACCTCGGTTCGCGGTTTGCCAAAACCTTGGTGCCGGTGGTGTATTTAGGCATTAATAATAATCCTCGCCGTTATCACGTTCATCAGCGGCACAATATTACCGGTGTTTTAGAGCGACCCTTAATCAAGCGCTCAATCTCTAGCATTAAGCCGTTATTTCCGAATGACTTAAATCGCATGCTTATTCTGTTTGATGACGGCACCACCGCTAAAACGGTACTGCAGGAGATGTTTGGCGGCGATACGCAATTGCGAGTGTCTGGAGTTGATGTAGAGTTGCGATTAATTAGCCGTTGGGACACATGGCAGCAAGCGGTTATTACTGCAAAAGATGAAGGCTTTGATGCAATAGCCTTTGGCCTTTATCACACCTTGAGAGACGAGCGAAACAAATATGTAGATGCAAATGAAGTATTGAAGTGGTCGTCGCAGCATACACCGCTGCCTCCTTTCGGCTTTTGGGATTTTGCCGTGGGCAAAGATAAAACCATTGGCGGCTTAGTACTGTTTGGTTACGAGCAAGGACGCATTGCCGGCGAGTTGGCCCATACAATATTAACGACCGATGTAGAGCCACACACCCTTGGGCCTAAAACCGCTGAAAAAGGCCGGTATTTGTTTAGCCGCAGCGAGTTAGAGCGCCATCAAATGACCTTACCGAGAAAAATGGCCAATAAAGCCAACTTTGTTGAATAAGCCCGTTGCTTCACAATTAGTTTAGCTATTGGAATAAAAAATCAGAGATAGTTAACTCTGACCATTTGTTCAGTTTGCGTTAGTTGTTATTTGATATTATGTTTAATTTTTGTGCGTTATGTTAACGAGCGGCTAAGTGGTTAGCTTATCCATTGCTTGTTATGTGGTTTCAGTATTTACAAGCAAGATACTTTATCAATGTGAATACTCTTTACATCCATTGCTCAAATAGTAAAAAAGGAACTTAACTATGAGAAGACTCAGCACATTAGCTGTTTTATGTACTACTAGTTTGCTTTATGCCTGTGGTGGCTCAAGTGATTCTGGTACACCAGATCCTGCTCCTGCGCCCGGTCCAACCACCGCATTTTCTATTAGCGTAGATGCCCCACCCAGTTTAGTGACAGTAAGCACTGGCGGATTTAGTTTATTCTCTAAGGCCTATGCAGACAGTGTTGATAACTTAGAAAAAGACAACTTTGCGGTAGCGATTATTGATGCAGACGGCAATGTGATTGAAACGGTAGAGCTAGCCGATGACCAGTGGTCTAGAGAGCCTGATGGCACTTATGTGATTACTTTACCAGGTGGTGAGCGTTTAGATTGTGTTGTACTGATTGACCTTGATGGAACACCAGCCCTGCAGCTTAATCAGCCACTACCTAGCGATAACTTGTTTGCGCCAACTACTTCAGAGGAATTCCAAGTAGATTTAAGCTCAACAGCCGCCTACCGTGCAGTGGTGGAACAAATTGCCGCTGCCAGTACCTCTGCCTCCGACTGGGGGGAGTTTGCCTCGGCAGTGCCGTCTGGTGATGAGCTGGCCAGCAATGTAGACATTGCCCAACAATTAGTGGCCAGTGTGATTGAGGAAGTACGTGAAGAAATCAATCAAGCAATTATTGATTCTGGCAATGATTTTACGTTAGAAGACATTTTGGAAGACCCGGCAATTCTAGAGCTTGCCGATAATGTTGTTGATCGTATTGAAACCGAAACAGAAGCTGCTGACACCAATGTAGCCGAAGTACTACAACAAGGTGTGTGGTGGGTATATGCCGACAAATATGATGGCGACTTAGAGTTTGAAGCAGGAAAAATGAGCTTTGATGGCGTGACTACTTCTGAGCAAGTTTACTTGTGGGATGTTAGTGGCGGTGAAGCCTTAGATTTAAGCACTCCTGAAGAAAGCTACTCGGGCACTATCGATAACGTAGATACTACTCAATATGATGTTGATCGCTGGATATTGGGGAGTGAAGGCTGGCTAGAAGATTTTGATATGCCCTTATTCCGCAGTGCTACAGAAACTACCGCTGTGCTAACCAATGCTGGTTTGCAATCGGATACTAGCCTTGATCGAGAGGCAAGCTTAAAACAAATTGACTTGGCAGGCAGCTCTGTACGAGCCTTTGCGGCAACCGAAGACGCCAGCGAGCTATTGCTGTTAATTCCAAGCAGTGCGACCTTTAGTGAAGGCGCAACAGCTTACCTTGGTTCTGAGACTCTTGCTGAAGATAGATACCGAATCTTCAATTGGGGTTGTGACGACCAAGAAGGTGAATTTTGTAATCGTATCTATCGCAATATGGGGGGCGGTGCGGAAGAAAGTGCCCCAACAGTTTTGTCGGCACTGTTTTCAGCAGAACCCGCTGAAGCCAATGATTACAGCATGCAAGGTGTTTGGATGACGCCGACGCAGTCGGGTAATGCCAGTGTTTTAGCTGAGTTCGTAGAGGATGAAGCTAATACCGTTAACTTCTATAAGATTTTCCATAACGATCAAACTACAGAAAAGCTCGCCTTTAGTACCACTTGGTCTTTGCAAACGGTAAACGGGCAGGAATTAGTCAGAGTAAGCCTACCAATCGCCTTAGTTGCTTATGGTGCTGAGATTGATGATTTAGAGATTTTTTATACAGTAGCCGAGGGCTTGGTTCGTCGAGGCAACGTAGAAAAGGCTGGAATGCCTACCTTCTACTTGTTTAACCAGCAAGCTATTCAAGATATTGGGGCTGCACTTGATCGAGATACCTGTGATGTTGAGGAAATACAAGAAACCTTTACTGAGCAAGAGTTTGTGAACTTCTTTAATGCTTGTAACTATATTTCAGCGCAACAAGCATTTCCTGACTTATACGAAGAGCGCATTGTTCGTGTTAGAGGTAGTGATGGAACCACTCGCGCTTATGAGTTCAATCAAGATGGAAGCGTAAATTTCTACAAAGCCGGTTTGCTAAGTGGCGAGTTGAGCTACAGTCTAACCGACCAAGATTTCATTAAGTTGATGTACAGTGAAAACGACTACGATTTGGTGGTGATTGTAGAAGCCTTTGATGAAGTAGATGAGGTATCGGTAGCAGTATTCTCTAATGAAGCTGATATAGGCACCGAAGCATGGTACTACAAAGGCAAAGTGTTTGAGCGTAACGCAGGTGTGGACTATTGCACTACCGGTGATTCCGATTGGGATGATGAGAACGAAGTGCCGTTTGAAGGCACCGAAAAAGTATTCAGCGACTACGTAGATGCAGTAGCAGAGTGCATTGAAACGATTGGTGGTCGTAGTGCCAAATTTGGTGCTGATTCCTTAATGGGCAATGCGTTAGTTGCTAGCGATGATGACGAAGAGGCTTACTATATCTTCGGCGATACAGAGAGTAGTAATGCCGGTTGGTACAATGGTGAACTTCGCGAACTGGTTGAAGAGTTTAGTGTACCAATGGAATGGCAGGTGAGTGAGGACGGAGAACTAAACTTGCGCCTGAATGCTGAAGCTCTATTTGGCTTAACTGTAGAAGAAACCACTACCATCATTGCCACCGATGGAGTTGAAATGGCGCTTAAGATCTTTGCGCAACAAAGTACTTGGGCAGAAGACTTTCCATACATGAGTGAAGATGAAGGAGAAGTATGGACCGATATACGGACACTTATTAGAGCCAGCGATGTACCTGCTTTACCATAAGGTAGCAGCTTGTTAATACAAAACGGCCATAAAGGCCGTTTTTTATTGGTTTAGAAAAGGCAGCTTCTAGCGGCTTTGACTACGCTCAATAGATAACCTGAGCTCGGGATAACAAGCCGGTTTCTAGCGGCTACTTTTACTTATTTCGGTGTTGAAGCTACTTGCAATAGGCTAGCTATTGGCGCGCGGCTTCGCCTTGAACTAAGCGAAACTATCTCGCCAGAACCATTAAGCTAGATTAAGTACTGGGTTGCGGGGTTATTGCCACTTCCTTATCCCAAGTTCAGGTTAAATAAGCGGCTAGGCGCTATCTACTTGCCGCCGGATAGCGTAGAATCCTGCTGGTTTTTCAGCCTGTTGGCTGTAGGTTTACTTTATTTGGGATTTATCCATGACTAATAACGATATTCTTCGTCGTCTTCGCTACTGTTTTAATTTTAACGATAACAAGATGATTGCCATTTTTGCGCAAGCTGAGTTAACAGTGAGCCGCGCAGAAGTGAGTGATTGGTTGAAAAAAGATGATGACGCCGCTTATCGCAATTTGAATGATAAAACCCTAGCGATTTTTCTTAATGGCTTAATTAACGAAAGACGCGGTAAGCGCGAAGGCCCGCAACCCGAGCCAGAAAAGCGCCTTAATAATAATCTCATTTTGATGAAGCTAAAGATTGCTTTAAACCTTAAAGCAGAAGATATGTTAGAGGTACTAGGGCTAACCGGTTTTCAGCTAAGCAAACATGAATTAAGTGCTTTTTTCCGCAAACCCGATCATAAGCATTACCGCCTGTGTAAAGATCAAATCATGCGTAACTTTTTACACGGTATGCAGCTTAAATACCGCGCTAATCCAGACGAAGCCCCTGATTTTGAGTGGGACGAAGAGTAGTCTTCAGATAAATAAAAAAGCCGAGTTTAGCTCGGCTTTTTTGTGAGTAAATATTGGCTTAGTAGTAAGTATCGCTTTCGCTATGAAACTGCTCGTCATCGGGAAATAGGTCGTGGTAGGCGCGGGTATGCAAGTTGCCGGTATGCTGGTCGCGAACCAATGCGACATTGTTTCTTTCATCTAAGGTGTCTATTAGGGCTTCACCGTTGTCGTAAATACAACGCATGCCTACTTTGAAAATATGCTGGCTCATGGTGCTGACTCCTTGTTCCAAGGTTCAGCTTATATAACGTTGCCATAAGACGTTTCGATCGACGTATTGGTGATTTTTGCAAATAAAAAGGGCGAGCCTTGGCTCACCCTTTTTGACATAGACAGTTTGTTTATGCGGTTTGTGCTTGGTTTAGCTCGGTGTCTTGGCTAGCTAATTGTGGGTCGTCTCGGTCGGTTACGGTTAAGGTAACCAAAGCCGCTACTACCATAGATGCACCACCTAATACCAAGGCCATCATTGAGTCGCCACCAAAGAATTCGCGGGTGAAGTAACCTAAGATACCGGCCGCCAAAATTTGTGGAATAACAATGAAGAAGTTAAACACGCCCATAAAAAAGCCCATTTTTTTGCTAGGTAAAGAACCCGCTAAAATGGCGTAAGGCATACATAAAATACTCGCCCAGGCAAAACCAATACCTACCATGTTAAGCATTAACATTTTTGGATCGTTAATAAAGTACATGCCGGCTAAGCTTACGCCGCCCAAGGTTAAACATAGGGCGTGCACTACTTTACGGCTGCTGCGTGCAGCTAACCAAGGTAGCGCAAAGGCAGCCAAAGCACTAACACCGTTATACATGGCAAAACATAAGCCTACCCAGTCTGCACCTTCGTTATAAAGGGCTGAAGAGGTGTCGGTGGCGCCGTAAACGCTGCTAGTTACCGCCGAGGTGGTGTAGATCCACATGGCAAATAGAGCAAACCATGAGAAGAACTGCACTACGGCTAATTGGCGCATGGTTGTAGGCATTTTCTTCACATCGGCCCAAACTTCGGCAAAACCTTCGCGCGTTTCTTGATCTTGTTCTGGCTCTGCGCCTTCAAAGCGCTCCATTTCTTCTGGGCTGTATTCTTTGGTTTTGAGAACTGTCCATAAAACAGCACCAAAAAACACCACGGCACCAGCATAAAATGAGATTTTAACCGATGGCGGAATAACCCCTTCTGGGGCAGTGTTGGCAATGCCGAACCAGTTAGCCAGTACATACGGCATGGCAGAAGCAATTACTGAACCCACACCAATAAAGAAGGTTTGCACCGCAAAGCCTTGAGTACGCTGTTCTGAAGGAAGATTATCAGCAACTAAAGCGCGAAACGGCTCCATTGAAACGTTAATCGAGGCATCTAGTATCCACAACATGCCTGCTGCCATCCAAAGGTAAGGCGAGTTAGGCATAATGATTAATGCGAGAGAAGACATGATCGCGCCAGCTAAAAAGTAGGGGCGACGACGACCTAAACCATTCCATGTTCTATCACTCATATAACCGATAATCGGTTGAATAAGTAATCCTGTTACTGGCGCAGCTAGCCACAAAATTGGGATTTGATCGATGCTAGCGCCTAGGGTTTCAAAGATTCGACTTACGTTGGCATTTTGTAAACCAAAGCCAAATTGAATACCTAGGAAACCGAAACTCATGTTCCAGATTTGCCAAAAGTGTAATTTTGGTTTGTTTGTATTCATGGACTTACCTGATGGTGAGAAGGGTTTTTATCTGGTCTAACCAGATGGTTTGAAAGTTGCCGAGATTGTGAATACAAAAGGTGATTTAATCCACAAAAATTAAGTGATCTGCATCACGTTAATGGTTGAAAGTGTTTTCAAAATCACATTTTTAGGTGTTTTTAGCTAATTTTTATTGGTTTTTCGAATCGATATTCTGGATTTGGGGTTCTGCTTAGAGGCTTATCACAGTGTTTTCTTGGTATCTGCTGTTTTCTTGCAAGCTGGCTCACAAAGCAATCACTCCATTTTAGAATATTTACTCAAACTCTGCTTAGCTAATAAATGTTAATAAAATGTAACCGTTAAAGGTTTGGTAAATGCAAAACTCCCAACAACTAATCTCAGCTCCTAGTAGCTTAATCGCGGCGAATGGAGAACTTAGCTTTGGTCACTTTAACGGTCCGGTTAGCCAGTTGGGTTTAGCAAATTTTGTATATACCAATGTGATGGACAAACCTGCGTCGCTTTGGGCAAAGCATTTTCATTACAAGCAGTTTCAGTTTGTGAGCATTAATTGCGATGAATACATTTTGGGCTTTGCCTTGGCAGATATTCGCTATCTAGGCAGTGGCTTTTGTTACGTGTTTCATATCCCTAGCCAAACCTTGCAAGAGCACACCTGGCTTAAGCCTTGTGGCATGGGTTACGGCACCCAGCCAAGTCCGGTAAATAGTTTGGCTTATCTAAAAGGCAAACATTCGCTGCAGATTCAGATCGTTGAGGGGCAATGGCACATCCGCGCCAACACACCGTTTTTGGAAGCCAAGTTAACAATAACTCCAGCCAATCAGCAACAATGCATGGCCATGTGCGGCCCTACGGGCTACTCCGGTTGGACTTATACCCAAAAGCAAAATGCTTTGCCGGTGGCTGGCCATTTGTTGGTAAACGGTAAAACACAGAATTTGGCGACAGCCTTAGGCGCTTATGATTTCTCGGCGGGCTATATGCGCCGAGAAACCTCTTGGCGCTGGGCAAGTTTTTCTACTCGTTTAAATCAGACCTGCATTGGCTTAAACCTCGCCGCAGGGGTAAACGAAACCGGCTGTAATGAAAATGCCTTATGGATTGATGGAGAGAAGCACTTGCTTGGCCCGGTGCATTTTAGCTTTAAACGCAGCCTAGCAAGTGAAACTAGCAAGCCACATCAGCCTTGGCACATTTACTCAGCCGACGGTCGAGTAAATCTTAGGTTTACTCCCTTAAATTGCCGCCAAGAACGTTTAAACCTGTGGTTGCTTAAGAGCAACTTTCGGCAATACATGGGACATTTTAGCGGCACGCTAGTATGCCAACATGGTCAAACACACCAACTACAAGACGTATTAGGCTTAACCGAAGATCACTTTGCTTGTTGGTAGCGATATAAGGAAAGTAAATGGATTTTGCTATGTTAATCGCTCACCCCGAATACTTGTTAATGGCTTTAGCACCACTGTTTTTGTTGTGTATGGGGCTAGAGTGGTATTGGGGAAATGTGCGCCAAAAGTTGCCATTGTCGGCTCAGTATCATACCAAGGAATTGCTCTGCAATTTTGCACTAGCGGGCATGCATCAACTCAGTGATATTTTAATGGGTTTGCTGGTTAGCCAAATATACTTAAGCCTGTTTGGCTGGCGGCTGTTCGATATAAATATGACAGAGCTAAGTTTTGTTGGCTTATTTATCGCTCAGGATTTTTGTTATTACTGGTTTCACCGCGCTAGTCATCGAGTACGTTGGATGTGGGCGGCCCATGTGGTTCACCATAGTTCCGAGAATATGAATTTTAGCACCGCCTTTCGCCAAAGCTTAATGTACCCACTAGCGGGAATGTGGCTATTTTGGTTACCGCTGGTAATTATTGGGTTTGCCCCGCATTGGGTCGTGTTTGTTGTGCTGCTTAACTTGGGTTTACAATTTTTTGTTCATACTCAAGCAGTTAAGAAGTTGGGCCCCTTGGAGTGGATATTTAACACTCCATCTCATCACCGCGTACACCATGGGCGCAACCCGCAATACATTGATAAAAACTATGCGGGAGTACTAATTATCTGGGACAGGCTGTTTGGCAGTTTTGAGCCAGAACTTGAAACCGTTGACTACGGCATTACTCAGCCAGTGAAAAGTTTTAACCCCATCGTAGTTACTTTTAGCGAGTGGCGCTGCATGGTTATCCAAGCCAGTGCGCCGGGCTTAAGCATCGCTCAACGCTGGCGTTTATTGTTTGCGCCACCGGCCAAACAAAGCAAAGAGTAATTTTTTAACAACTCGGCTTGATCTTAAGTTTCGCTTAACTATAATAAGTTTCGATTCGAAACTTAGCTAATGGCATTATGATCAAACGAAACACTCAGCAGCGCCGTCGCCTTATCTTAGATCGCCTCGCCGACCTCGGCGAAGTGAAGGTTGATGAACTTGCTCACGCTTTTGAAACCTCAGAAGTTACGATTCGAAAGGATTTAGCTAGTCTAGAAGCTAACGGCTTGTTACTAAGACGTTATGGCGGTGCAGTGCCTATTCCTAAAGAATTGATAAACGAACCGCACGACGAGCAAGTATCCAAGCAAAAACAGGCGATTGCTCAGTCTGCTGCAGGCTTAATTCGTGATCATAATAGAATAATTATCGACAGCGGCAGCACTACCGCTGCGCTACTGCCAGAGCTTTCAGAAAAAGAAGGTTTGGTGGTAATGACAAATTCTTTAAGCATTGCTGGCGCCTTACGAGAGTTAGAAAACGAGCCGACACTTTTGATGACCGGTGGCACCTGGGACACTCACTCAGAAGCGTTTCAAGGCCAAGTGGCCGAGCAAGTATTACGTGCTTACGACTTCGACCAATTGTTTATTGGCGCAGATGGCATCGATGTAGCACGAGGATCGACTACCTTTAATGAATTAGTCGGTTTAAGCCAAGTAATGGCCGAGGTTGCCCGCGAAGTCGTGGTACTGGCCGAGTCCAATAAAATTGGCAGAAAAATTCATAACCTAGAGTTGGCATGGTCGAAGATCTCAACTTTAGTAACAGACAATCAGCTAGAGCCTAGCGTGGCTGAGCAAATCCGTGCTCAGGGCGTTAATGTGGTAATAGCCCAATAACTTTATCGACAAGGAAATAACTATGTGTGGAATTGTAGGAGCGGTAGCTCAGCGTGATGTAGCAGATATTTTGGTTGAGGGACTACGCCGCCTAGAATACCGTGGTTACGACTCATCGGGTGTAGCAACCATCACTGCCGATGGCGAATTAAGTCGAGTGCGCCGCTTAGGTAAAGTGCAAGAACTCGCCGATGCCTTAGAAGGCAACCCTGTACTTGGCGGCACCGGTATTGCTCATACCCGTTGGGCCACCCACGGTGAACCTAGTGAGCGTAATGCTCACCCACATGTTTCATGTGAAACCATTGCTGTTGTGCACAATGGCATCATCGAAAACCACGCCGAACTTCGTGAGCAGCTTATTGCCAAAGGCTACACCTTTGCCTCAGATACCGACACCGAAGTCATTGTTCATTTGGTTGAACACAAGATTAAACATCACCAAAGTTTGGTAGAAGCGGTGCAATCGGCAGTGGCCGAGTTAGAAGGTGCCTACGGTATGGTGATCGCCGATAAACGCGACCCAAGCCGTTTGGTGGTAGCACGCTCTGGCAGCCCACTGGTTATTGGTTACGGTGTTGGTGAAAACTTCATTGCTTCTGACCAACTAGCATTACTACCGGTAACTCGCCGTTTTGCCTTCTTAGAAGAAGGTGACGTAGCCGAAGTTACTCGCCAAGGCGTAAGTATTTTTGATGAGAATGGCGAGCCGGTAGAGCGCGAAATTAGTGAGTCTACTGCATCACACGATGCCGGAGACAAAGGCCAATATCGCCACTACATGTTAAAAGAAACTTACGAGCAGCCAATTGCGATTCAACGTACTTTAGAAGGTCGCTTACAAGCAGGCAAAGTGCTAGACAGTGCTTTTGGTCCTAAAGCCGCTGAGATTCTACCTACCATTGAGCATGTGCAAATTATTGCTTGTGGTACTTCTTACAACTCAGGCATGGTAGCGCGCTATTGGTTTGAAGAATTGGCTGGCATTCCATGTAACGTAGAGATTGCCTCAGAGTTTCGTTACCGCAGGTCATTTACGCCTAAAAACAGCTTACTGGTTACCCTTTCGCAAAGTGGTGAAACGGCCGATACGCTGGCAGCATTGCGCTTAGCTAAAGAACAGGGTTATACCTCAAGCTTAACCATTTGTAATGTTGATGGTTCATCTTTAGTGCGTGAATCAGACATGGCTTACTTGATGAAAGCCGGTACCGAAATTGGCGTTGCTTCAACCAAAGCCTTCACGGTTCAGCTTGCTGGTTTATTAATGCTGGTTGCGGCGATTGGTCGTAATAAAGATGTATCTGCAGATTTGGAAGCGCGCATTGTGGGCGCACTACAATCGCTACCTGCCAAAATTGAACAAGCTTTAACGCTAGACGGTGCCATCGAAGAACTAGCCGAAGATTTTGCCGACAAGCACCACAGCTTATTCCTTGGTCGCGGTACCCAATACCCAATTGCTATGGAAGGTGCACTTAAACTAAAAGAGATTTCTTACATTCACGCCGAAGCTTACGCCGCGGGTGAGTTGAAGCATGGTCCACTCGCGCTAATTGATGCAGAAATGCCAATTATTGTGGTAGCGCCTAACAACGAACTGTTAGAAAAGCTTAAATCAAACGTTGAAGAAGTTCGTGCTCGTGGCGGTATCTTGTATGTATTTGCTGATAAAGACGCGAAGTTTGAAAGCGACGAAACCATGCGCGTGATTAATGTTCCACATGTTGATGAGCTAATTGCGCCTATTGTGTACACCTTGCCAATGCAGCTATTGTCTTACCACGTAGCCCTGATTAAAGGCACCGACGTAGACCAACCTAGGAACTTAGCTAAATCGGTAACGGTTGAGTAAAATCAAATGTTTAAGCTCTTTCTTGTTTAAGGGTAATTAAGTTTTAAGCAATAAAGGCCGCTTTTTGAAGCGGCCTTTATTATTGGAAGCTAGTTGTCTTTTAGCTTCAATTTTAGTGCGTAATAAAGCGTATCGCTTAACTCAAAACTCACCGATTCATTCACTTATGCCTGCGTTTTAGAGTATTTAAACCACGCTTTCGCTTGAGCTTTTAAGATAATAAACGCTGGTTTGCCGAGTATGGCGATACTAGCAAAAAACATCACTTCTCCCAGTACCCATAAGCCGCCGCCTAAGCTGGCAATTTGCACCGCACTTAAACTGATAACCGCGCCAATTACACCTGCAACGGCTAAAAATCCAAAAATAAGCAGCTGGCTACAAAGCAAACCAACGAAGGCAAGCTTCTTCCAAGGCGTATTGATTAACTCTTTCAGTTGGGGCGCTTGCAAATTTGTTACCGGGGTCTCGAGCACCGGTTTGGTAGAGGTGGGCATAATAGCCTCCTAATCATCAAAGAAAAAATAGCGCACACCTTGATAGATGTGCGCTTTGGCTTAAGTGTTATTTCACACTGTTGTCTTTAGTAGCGATGCGAGCAAAGATGTCCTCTTCCCAACCATCGATGTCACCTAGGTGGCCTGTCTCTGGCAAGATACCTGTGTCGTGCACACTCACATACACAGGGTTTGGGCGCGCCTCTGGGTAAGGCAAAGCTTGGTCGGCATAAGGGCAGTTACTCACCACAAAGTACATGTCCTTCTCTGCGTAGAACTCCACACCAACGCCATCATCGACACTTGGGCTTGGCGCTAATAAACAGCGGGTAATGCCGTTTTCGTCTTGGTCGAACTTCTGTGGCTGGAACATGTTGATGTCATTGCGATCAGCATATAGTTTGATGATGCGACGGCGCTCGGCTTCGTCTTCTATGCTGGCAATGGCTGGTAAGCGGCCAAAGGCTTGGTAGAAGTTCTCTTGGCATGAGTTCACATTGCCTTCTTTGCCGTAACACATGTTGAGCCAATCTGGGCAGCAGTGCGCGGCGAAGAAGATATGGCTATAGTCTTCTTCTAACTTGTCGTACGGGAATTCGTCTTCCACTAGGGTTGCCATTTTCTGGCAGAAGCCACTTTGCGACCACACCGCGCTATACATGCGTTGATTTAAACCTTCTAGTGCGCCTGTGTTTAAGTGGTCGCCCCATTGTTCCAAATCTGGGGTAACAAAGTGCACATCGATAATTTGGGTGCGGCCATTGTGCAAGCTTGGGCGCTGCTCAAAGCGGATCACTTGGCCGGCTTTAACCAAGAACGAGTTACCAGTGTGTGGTAGCAAGATGTCGTCATACACATGACGGCGCGTGTCGTTGGCTTTGGTAGCGCGTACTTGCTGATAGAAGGCCACATTCGGCGCAACTTTACGCTCGTAAGTTTTCACTGGGTCAACGTCTGCGTTGTAAGTGGTATCGATAACTTGTGACATAATCATTCTCTCTTTTTTGGTTTAAGGTTTTTAACTCGGTAACCGCTGTTGCTGCCCCGTGTCGTTGATGTGTAATTTATAATAATTAGAGAAAATACAAAGTTAGATACCTTTCTAAAAATCAGACAGGTTGTGCTACTTTAGAAGACGTAATCAAGTGAGGGACACGTAATGAATTTCAGTTTGCACCAACTACAAGCTTTTGTATTTGCCGCTGAGCTTGGTTCGTTTTCGGCGGCTGCGCGCAAAATGCGTAAAGCACACTCGGCAGTGAGCACGGCAATTTCTAACTTGGAGTTAGATGTAGGGCAGGAGCTGTTTGACCGCAGTGCGCGAGAGCCGGTGTTAACAACCGCTGGTGAAGTGTTATTTAGCGAAGCCAAAAGTATATTGGCGAACTGCCGTTATTTCGAACAACTGGCTAGTGAATTACACCCACAGCAGGAAAGCCAGTTTACTATCGCTATCGACGATTATTTTGACTTGCCTAAACAGCAAGAGTTGTTGGCTATGTTGGCTGATAATTTCCCCAATTTAGAGTTACGCATCCGCGAAGCACTATCGCAAGACATTGTTGCGCTGGTGACCAAAGGGGAGGCCGATATCGGTTTTACCCTGCTGCAGCAGGCGGTATCAAGCCTGATGAGTTATATGCCAATGCCTGATGTGCAGATGCATTACTTGGTTTCACCGCAGCATGAGCTGGCGCAGTTGGCTCTTGGCAAATCAAAGCCGATTCAATTACATCAACTAGAGCGCTATCGCCAAGGAATACTGGCGCGCAGTAGCTACTTTAGCTCGCAACAAATCTCTGCCAAGGTATGGAAAGTCGATACCTTATTTGCTGCTGGAGAGTTAGCGGCTAGCGGTACCTGTTGGATTATGTCGCCGTTATCATTTGTACGCCCGCTGGTAGATGCAGGCAGTTTAGTATCTTTACCTGTGCATCAAGATCTACAACGCAGCATACCGTCAGCCGTAATTTGGCGTAGCCAAGCGTCTCAAGGTTTGGTACATCAAGCGGTGCGTAGTTGGGTGCAGCAGAAGCAAGTCACGGGTGAAATGTAACTTGTTTTGGCAATCGGTCACGATATCTCACCAGAGACTTGCGATGGTTTAAAGCGTTTTAATTAGGTAATGCTTGATCAGGTTATTTGGATAACCACCATGCTGTGCATATTCTTTAAAACCAAATCGTTCATAAAATGGCTTGGCTTGAAAATTCATGGTGCCGATCAGTATTGTTGTGCAGCCACGTCGCTTTGGTGTTTTCGAAGAGTTTCGAGATAAGTCTGCATTTGAGCACCATCAAGCCAGAGTGAAAGCATCTCACTGGGGCAAAGTGACAGTAAATGTTGAACGGCATTATCAGATGGTAGAGTAAACACATAATCAAGCATTTAAGAGCGCCTGCGCAACGCGTGCCGGTTTCGCTTCGCCCAAAGTTTGAATAAAAGAGGTTAGAGTTATTATAAATAGCGCAAGCTGCTCTGGCTTATGAACCGCTCCTTTTCCAATACCCATTCGTGCCTAAGGTCGGTAACTGGCCACGAAACTGTCGTTTTTTTTCAATCTTAACTCTGCCGTAATGACTAATATTTGTGGCATCCGAAAGCGAGACATTTCTTAGGAAATGGATTGCGGCTTTCATGTATATCAGCAGACGTTAGGCAAAAACGATGTTAGAAATTAAACCAGTTGAAAACCAACAAGAACTTAGCAAACTAAAGCAAGATTATTTTGCTCAATCAACGGCTCCGCTCGATGGTATGTGGCACTTTGGCTTTGCGCCTATGGCTGCTCATTTTGGGTTTTATGAGCATGAGGCATTAGTAGGCTACTGTTGCATTAATGGCGAAGGCTATATGCTGCAGTTCTATTTGGCGCCAAACGCTAACAGCGATGCTAAAGAACTATTTACCTTAATTGCGGAGCAAAATAGTGCAGTAATTGGTGAAGTAAAAGGCGCATTTGTGAGTACTGCAGAGCCTCAATACATGTCGCTTTGCTTTGACAACTCGTCGGCATTTACCGTGAATGCGCTGATGTATCAGCAAGTACAGCGAGGCTCCAGGAGTAATCAGAGCGCGCTTAAGCTCACATTGGCGCAGCCAGAGCAACTTGATGAATTTGTTGAATTTGCAGCAAGCAATATAGGTGCACCAGAACAGTGGTTGAGCGGATACTTTGGCAACTTAATCAAGCGTAATGAGCTGTTTGGTTACTGGCTTGAAGGTGAGTTACTGGCAACGGGTGAGTGTCGTTTGTTTGATGAATACCAAACTGATTATGCTGACCTAGGTATGATTGTTGCTCAATCTCAGCGTGGAAAAGGTATTGCTACCCAAGTACTTAGCAGCTTGGTTACGCTTGCTAATGAGCGCGGTTTAAGCCCTATGTGCTCCACCGAACGTGTTAATACTGGGGCACAAAAAGCAATTAAACGGGCAGGCTTAACACCGCTAAACCGTATTATTCAAATTGAGTTTGACCAACAGTAAACCAACAAACCCTTGCAGGTAGTTAGTAAGGGTATTTGTGATGTGTGGCTACCAAGCTTATATTGTGGTGAGTCCCTTAAAATAGGCGGAGAGCGGCATGATTCATTGGTTACAGCCACCACAGTCGTTAATTGTTGCTAAATATGTTGAATGCTATTGGTTAATCGAAAAAACGCCAGACTCTACTGCTTACCAGTATCCTAAACTGAATCCAGATCCTTCGGCGCATTTAATCATTTCCCCGCCGAGCCAAACGTATCATTACGATCTAAACCCAGGTATCGCTGTGGGTGAAGGCAGTCATTGCTTGTATCCACACCAACAAACCTTGGCGTTAGATCACTCAAAACCCTTTGTTCACCTTGGAGTAAAGTTTCATGTTGGTGCGCTATATAGTGTGCCTCATTTCACTGCTCATCCGTTGGCACTTGATAAGGTAGAGCCTGTTAAAGGCTCAAGTTTATTCAAACTGCTAGGTTTAGATGAGAACGCATTGATTGCATTGGCGCGAGATAATGCAGAACGGTGCGGTAAACACTTAGATTCTCTGCTTGAGTCATGGTTAGCAGAGGGCAATGAGGATCAGCACAGTAAAATTACCCGTAAAGCCCTGCAATATCTGGACAAAAGCGCAATTTCAGATCTAGGTGAGCAACTTTACTGCTCGCAGCGAACCTTGGAGAGAAGTTTTCAGCGGGTAACCGGGCTAACGCTTAAACAATGCCAATCGATGAATCGCTTGGAGGCGATGTTGGAGTATGTATACCAGCGTGAATCAGCAGAGCTAGATTGGGTAGATATCGCGTTTAGGTTTGGCTTTAGCGATCAGCCTCATTTGATTCGACATCTCAAAAAGCAGTTAGGCTTTACGCCAAAAAACTATGAAAAAGAGCGTGGCTTAACCATTGATGTTTATGGTGGGGTGAGTTCTGCTGCTAGTTCTGAACAAAAGGAATAAATAATAAGGATCTGAGTTACTTTACATCGTTTGGTGAGGGAGCCAATTTCGCTTTATCTCAAGCTGCGTTTCCTTAGCCAAGTTTAATGGCTTGCAACACCTGCTTATTAACCCCCAGGCTTTACCTAAACTCAATCTAACAGTTGTTCTCAATATGACGCTCTCGGCTCTTTCTAAATATATATAATACAATTTAAGTCTTTGTTTTATAATAAATTGATCGCTTGTCTTAATTAGTATAGAGTTCCGCTCACTAATATTAAAAGTAATAATAATGAGAGCGTGTGGTGCAAAGGAACTTATCAAAAACAGGGATGTTAGTGGCGTTATTAGCTGTGTGTTTTCCACTTAGTGCAGCTAATTATTATGTTGCTACTAACGGCAACGACGCTAACGCGGGCACCTTTGCCAGCCCTTTTTTAACGCTTGCTAAAGCCGCTGAGCTGGCGCAAGCGGGTGACGTGGTAAACATTAGAGCAGGTAGTTACCACGAAGTATTACGCCCTAGCCATTCTGGCACTGTTGATCAGCCGATTGTATTTCA
The DNA here is from genome assembly GCF_037076485.1 of Agarivorans sp. OAG1. Lineage (NCBI taxonomy): Bacteria > Pseudomonadati > Pseudomonadota > Gammaproteobacteria > Alteromonadales > Alteromonadaceae > Agarivorans > Agarivorans sp. OAG1. The sequence goes on along the minus strand of NZ_AP028990.1, from coordinate 4,655,047 downwards.
GCCTTACCAAGATGAGAAAGTGATTATTACCGCCATGGAAGCGGTGAATGGTTGGTCACTAGACGCTGAAAATATTTACGTTGCCGACGTTGGCTGGGATTTAGGCCAGTCCAATTTTGTTATGCAAGGCAACACTGCAATGGATTTGGCGCGTTGGCCAAATAATGTGGATGGTGACCCTTTTACCCAAAACTCTTTAAGAAATACCGGTGGTAGCGGCAGCGATGTTGCCAATAACGCCTATCTAGATTACGCACCGGGCATCCCCGATGCAGATTGGTCGAAAGGCGGTTCGCTATATTTTTACGGAGATAAGCCGGGCTCTGGTTGGACAACGTGGCGCGCATTTATTACCAGTAGCACTCCTACCCAAGTGAGTTTTGAACTGGATAAAAACCCTACTTGGATCCGCACTTTTCATGCCCCTGCCGACGGTGGCGACTTTTTTCTGCAGGGGATTAAACAAGCCTTAGATTACCAAAACGAATGGTACTTTGATGCTGACACTAAAAAGCTGTATGTGCAGCTACCCAATGGTGAAATGCCTAGCGAAAACCAAGTACAGATGCGCAAACGTGAACAAACCATCGATTTATCTGCGCGCAGTTACATTCATATTAAAAACTTGGCGGTGTTTGGTGGGTCTATCGAGATTACTAATGGCGCATCCAATAACCATATTTACGGTATAACCAGTTTGTACGGTAACTACACCTTGGGTGTGGTTAGTGGATTTTCTTCGAATAATCAGAGTATTAATATTCGTAGCGATTGGGGAAAATATAACTCGCTAAACAATGTTATCGAAAAAAGTGAAATTGGTTTTGGTTCGGGCACTGGCATTTATGATTCGGCTGAAAATACCCAAATTATTAACTCTTACATTCATGATTTTAATTACTTGGGTAATTACGACGCGATTATCAATGCCCGTGGTGGTAACAATACTAAGGTACTTAACAATACCATTACTCGCGCTGGGCGCGATGCGATTCAAGCTTTTAATAACAATGCTGAGTATGCCTATAACGATGTGTCGCGCAGTAACTTGATTGCCGATGATTGTGGTTTGTTTTACACCGTGGGTGGCCCAAGCAACAGCGAAATTCACCATAACTGGCTGCATGATGCTTATTCATCGGGCAGTAAAAGCAAAGCGGCGGGTATTTATTTAGATAACGACGCGGCCGGTTTTGAGGTTCACCACAACGTAATTTGGAATACCGAGTGGTCGAATATTCAAATTAACTGGAATGGCACCGACATTAACATTTACAACAATACTTTATGGAACGGCAGTGCCACCATGGGCGCGTGGCATAAAGAGGGAACTGAGTTTTCTAATGTAAATGTATGGAATAACTTGTCGGATAAAAGCTCGTGGGAGCCGCAATCGGATAAACAAAATAACCTAACGGTGGCTGACTCGCCGTTTGAGGATTATGAAAATGGTGATTTTCGCCTTAAAGCTAACGCTAGCCCCATCGATGTGGGCAGGGTGATATCGGGCATTACCGACGATGTATTAGATGGTAAACCCGATGTAGGCGCTTACGAGCGTGGTGGCGACAATGCTAATTGGGTGGCCGGTATTAATTGGGATCGTAAGCTGGGCCCTACAGGTAATGGCTGTTACGGCCTGCCTGGAGAAGATTGCCTTGATCCCGAAGTGAGCCTGCCTTTAGTTAACTTTGTTGTTTCAAATGTTGAGCTTAACGAAGGCCAAGAAATAACGCTAAGGCTTAATCTATCTAAGGCCGCAGCCACCTATCCGGTAATGATTCCCTATCAACTAAGCGGCACTGCCGACAGTAACGATCATAACCTAAGCGCTGGTGATATCACGATTAATGCTGGAACCGAAGGTTTGTTAAAGGTGCAGGCTCTTGCCGATGCATTGCTTGAGGGTGATGAAACCTTGGTGATAACTTTGCAAGCACCTAGCAACGCACTGTTAGGTGAAAATAATACAGTTGTTGTAACCATTAAGGACCAAACTGTAGACCCAGACCCAGACCCAGACCCAGACCCAGACCCAGACCCAGACCCAGACCAGCCTAGCCAAGGTTCAGAAAGTGGTGGAGGCAGCAGTGGGTATGAGATGGTATTGTTGTTACTACTGGCGACATGGCGTTTGAGTAAACGGATTAATCAGCCATAGTTAAAAAGAGCTAAGCGAGCATGGCCTGCATGTTGTGTTGGTTAATTAGAGGTTGGCGTTGTATGAAGAATTGGGCGTATCTCATCGCAACACTGCCATGCTATGTATGTGCTGCAGATGTACATATCGATGTAGTGGGGGTAAGTTCGGCAGAAGGGCAAATAGTGCTTAGAGTATGGGACTCTAGTGAAAGCTATTTAAAGCAGCCTATTTTTAGTAAAACCGTGCCAGTAAAAAATGTGGTTAACGGTGAGTTACGCATTAGTGTGAGTGACCCTCTCCCAGTCGAGTGTGCGATAAACGTTTATCATGATAAAAATGCTAACGGAGTTCTTGATACCAATTGGTTTGGCATTCCCAAAGAGCCAACTGGTATGAGTAATAACCCCAAGGGGAATTTTGGCCCACCAAGCTACCAAGACGCTAAAATTAAACTAACTGGGCAAGCGCAGGTAATTCGAATTAAAATTGAAGAAATTTGAGCAATTGCTTATTGTTGATTCATAGCGATTAGCAGATCGCCTCTTCACTAAATTGGGCTGCAGGATGCAGCTTCAACGCAACAAGGATAGTAATGAGAAATCCTCTAGGCTTTTGCCTTAGCATATTTGCCCTGTTTACCTTGGCTGCTTGTTCTAGCAAAACCGTGATTCCAAGTGGTGAGCGAGAGGCTGTGCGACAGCAAGTTGAGCAACAAGCCAAAACGGCTATTGAGCGCTTGGTAGCACTAAATCCCGACCTACAGCAAGAACTCGACCAAGCCGAAGGCTACTTTTCCTCTGAGCTATCTAGCTTTAAGGTACCAGTGTTAGGCAAGTCCAGCGGCTTGGGCGCTCTTTACAATAAGCAAGACGACAGCATTACCTACATGGACGTGGAGCGCTACGATGTAGGCGTGGGCCTGGGTTTAAGCTCCTATTACATTATTGGCTTGTTCGAAGATCAGCAGAGTATAGACGCCTTTACTCAAGGTGGTTGGGGCACTGGCGTGTCGGCCGAATGGCGTTTGGGGGAAAGCGGCCAAACTTATGCTAGTACCATAGAAGTGAACCAACACAACATTCCAGCATACGTGGTGAACGATAGCGGAGCTAATGTTTCGGGCTCTGCGGTATTGGTGAATTTATCGCGCAATGAAGAACTTACCGATAGCGGCTTAAATAAAACCACCCTACCCATGCGTGATACTAAATCACCAGGCAGCCAAACTGAGCATTCACCACGAAAATGGGACCGGGTATTGCCGTTTTATGGGCAACGAGTGATTGATTTGGGCTACGATCTTCCCTTGCCTATTGGCATTAGTTTTATCTATGTTGATACCTATCAGCACATGGATCTCGATGAGTTAGAAGTGGGTGCTGGTGGCAGTGGTGCCAATGTACCCATCGATTTTGTCGCCTTTAGTGATAATGATAACCACACCCAAACGCCACAGATTAAGGTGGACGCTTGGATATTTCCTTTTATGAATGTGTTTGGCACTTTTGGCCGAATTACCGGCGAAGCCAACGTCAATTTTGCGCTTAACGGTGATGATTTACTGGAGCAGTTAGAAATAGATTGTTCCGGCATTATTAGCCACCCTGCTTGTCGCGTATTAGAAGGTAAAGAAACGGTGCCGTTTAATGTGAATGTAGACGTAGACGGCTATAGCTATAGTGTTGGCACGGTATTAGCCGGCGGCTGGCGCTCTTACTTTTTGGCAGTGCCGCTTACCTTTACCTACGCCGATATGGACAGAACCAACAGCGACGGTATTGTGTTTAGCGCTGTGCCGCGGGCTGGTAAATTGTTCCAGTTTGAAGATGACCGCAGTTTAGCGGTATATGGCGGCGTAAGTTATTTGGATAGTGAATTACGCATCGACGGTAACCAGCCAATTCCCGGCACGGATCTTTCTATCGACTACAAAATTCGCCAAGAAAATACCGATAAATGGCAGGGTCTAGTGGGCGCTAACTTCAACTTTAATGCCTATTGGTCAGCCATGTTTGAATATGTAGGTTTTGGTGGCGATCGTCGCCAGTTTATTGCTGGTTTAAATCGTAGGTTTTAGTTCGCTTAGCTGAGCGCTTATGCTTGGCAGCGCTGACTTTGGTTGTACTTGATGAACAGCCACTTGTTCACATTGGTTAAACTGCATAAAAGCGCTAAGTTCTTTGCTTAATGCCTCGCTAAACTTGGTTATGCTTTTAAGGCTTGGTTCCAATACCAAGTTGTAAATGTGCAAGGTGTGAGTTTGGCGCTCGGCTTTGCAATCCATTCTTGCGACTAGTTGGCCTTCCCACAAAATAGGTAAACAAAAATAGCCGTATTGGCGCTTCGCTTTTGGCACATAGCATTCGATAAGATAATCGAAATTAAACAACTGCTGTAGACGCTTACGTTGAATTACTAGGTTGTCGAAGGGCGACAAAATCTTTAGCTTGCTGCGAGCCAGCGGTTTGTTGAGTAAGCTTAAGCTGTTTTCTCGCGCGTAATAAATTTGCCCAGCAACCGCTACTTTAATGACCTCACCGTTTAATAACATGTCATTTAAACAATGATTCAAGGGGCCTTTTAGGTTCTTAAGTAGATAGCTCATCTCGCTTACCAGACCAATGCCGTTAGCACTTAAGTAGCGCTGGATTAAGTGCCTGCAGTATTCTTGCTGGCTAGGAATGCGGGTATCTGTGTTGTTTGGCAACACTTTTTCGGTAAGTTGATAAACCTTATGAAAGTTATGGCGATAAGGCACCATTAAGTCGCCTTGCATAAACAAACATTCCAAGGCTTGTTTTGCTGGTTTGCTTGCCCAATCAGCAGTCTTTTTTCCTTGATGTTCAAAGTCTTTGGCCATGAGTGGGCCTTCATCGGCAATTCGCTTTAACACCGCATCCATTAAGCCGTGGTTTTTTAGATACCAATGCTTTTGTTGGCCATTAGCAAAAGCCTGTTTACGTACCAAGCTAAAGCGATAATCTCGCATCGGCAAATACGCCGCTGCATGTGACCAATATTCAAATACTTGGTGTTTACGCATTAGGGTATCGAGATGACTTAACCGATAGCGAGGGTTGCGGCACCACAAAGTATGGTGATGAGCGCGCTGAATGACCGATATAGTGTCTATTTGCACGTAACCTAGCTGCTCTATCGCCGCTAGGCTAGCATCAAGCGCCGAGCCTTTGGTTTTAGCAGATGGCAAGCGCTGAGAGTGTAAAACCAGTTTTCTGGCTTGTTGTAGCGAGAGCTTTTCGGTCATGGGCAACGCTTAAGTGGTAACAATAGCAACAGCTTAGCCTGCCTTACGTTGCTAAGCTATGGCAAACCAAGCGCTAGCCTTGGTTTATTTTAGCTGAATGTAGCTGCTTATTTGCTTGTCTTCTATCCAGTTTTTGGTGGTTTCGTTGAAAGACAAAAAGTGAACTGAGTTTAGGTGATCGTCAAAGGCTTGTTGGTGTTGGTAAACCTCGTAGAGATAAACATGATTGGTGTTCTCTGTTGATTGGCACACATCAAACTGCAAGCAGCCTGGTTCTTGTTTCAAAGAGGTGGCTGCATTGGCCAGCATCTCTGGCAAGAACTTGTCTAAATATGCTGGCTTAATTAAGAACAGCACAGTGATCACGTACATGGTTGATCTCCAGATGGTTGATTTATAACTTACCCTTGTAGGCGTTTTGTAAGTACTCGATTTGCTGTTGGCTTAAGTAATTGACTTGCTGTTGGCCCAGCAAGAGTTGTAGTTTGCAGCTTTCTTCGAGCTCTTCCATGGCATACAGCGCTTTTTCCGGGCTATCGGCGGCTACTATTGGCCCGTGATTGGCCATTAATACGCCACAGTAATTAGCTGCTTGTTGCTTTAGGGCATCCACCAAATCGGAGCTGCCCGGCGGATGATAATCAACCATAGCAATCGAACCTAAACGCATGCGCAAATAAGGAGTAAGCGCAGGGATTGCGTCACTTTTGTTTAAGCCTTTTAAGCAGGACACTGCCGTGGCGTAAGTGCTGTGCAGATGCAGCACGCAGCGCATGGCGGGCTGCTGTTGATAAAAACATTGATGCAGCAAAAACTCCTTAGATGCGGGCTTGCCACTCACTAAATCTCCCTTGGCATCCAAAACTGATAAGTCGTCGTATTCAAGAAAGCCAAAACATGAATTAGTCGGAGTGACTACAAAACCTTGGTCTAGGGCAATGCTCATATTGGCGGAGGCGCCGCCAGTAAGCCCGCGTTGAAAAATCGACAATCCAAACTTGATAATGCAACGTTTGGCCTGCTCCAGTTGCTGGGCGTGGTTCATGCTTGCGCTCCCAATTGTTGAATTAAGCTCACGGCTTGGTTAAAGAAGTGTTTGTCGCCAAAGTTGCCAGACTTTAAGGCAAGGCTAATAGCACGCTGATCGTTAGACTGCATAATTGGAACGCCCGGGCAAATGGATGGCCCTATGTTAAAACTGCTTATGTTCAAGGCGCTTACCACTGCGCCAGAGGTCTCGCCGCCTGCCACCACAATATTACTTGCTTTAGATTGCACCGCCGTTTGCGCTAGTAGATTCTCTATTTTCTCAGCAATGTTTTGCTGGCCTAGTAACTGTTGAGTTTGGCTTACTTGTTCTGGTGCTTGCGAGGAGTAAACCAATACTGCTGGAGCCTGTTGCTGGTGTATCCAGTCCAATATGTGTTTTAGCTTAAGTTCACCTTTGGCCAGCTTGACGGGATCAACACAAAATTGCGGTAAAGCGTTGGCCTCGGCAATTTGTTCTCGAGTTGCCTTGGAGCATGAGCCTGCAATTATCAGCACTGGTTGAGGTAAGGGTTTTACCGCGCACTGATGTTGCTGGGAAAGCGTGTGTCCTCGCGCTGTTAATAGCTGCGCCATGTATTCAGCTAAGCCAGAACCGCCAGTTAGCAGCATTGCTGGTTGTTGGGCAATGAGTTGAGCTATTTGCGATAAATGTTGTTGGTTGATGCAGTCACAAATTAAGTAACGTGCCTGTTGCTGGCTTGGGTTTAGTTGCTTTGCATTTAAATCATCAATACTTAGGTGTTCAATGGTTTGCTGATAAGCAGTGGCAACTTGTGGCCGAAGTAGCTCGGCTACCCGCGAATCGGCCATTGGCGTGAGCGGGTGATCTTTTAAGGGGCTATCGCTAAGCAATTGTTGATAAACAAACAAATGCCCCTGATAAACGGTTCTGCCATTCGCTGGTAAGGCTGGGCAAATAATGGCTTGAGCTAAATTTAGTCGCGCTAACAGGGCATCGATGACTGGGCCAATGTTACCTTTTGCCGTGGAGTCAAAGGTGGAGCAATATTTAAAGTAGAAGTATTGGCAGCCCTGTTCAAGCAAAAACTCTAAGGCCTGCAGGCTTTGCTCGAGCGCTTGTTCCACCGCTACGGTGCGGGTTTTTAAGGCTAGCACAATCGCGTCACTGTTAAGGGTTTGCTTGTGAATGCTGGCTAAGCCATTGATTTGAATGCAGCTTAAGCCACCTTTCACCAAAAAGCTGGCCATGTCGGAGGCGCCGGTGAAGTCATCAGCAATAACGCCGAGTAGCGGTTTTGTTGCCATTGCTTAATCCCTTAAGTACAAAAACTAATCGCAGTATAGATTGATGAATAACTTAATGTATACATTAATTTGTGTAATAATCCCAAAATCAATAGAGAATTTGGCTCTAACTAATCACTTACTGGAAGAGTAAATCGATGTCTGTAACTACCAAACGCCAAGACCTACCGCTCGCTCAGGTGGCTTATCAAACCTTGCGCGAGTTAATTTTGAACAATGAGTTTAAAGTGGGAACTCAATACCTAGAAAAAGTATTGGTAGAGCGTTTGAATATTAGTCGAACCCCAGTGAGGGAAGCTTGCGTGCGCTTAGAGCGGGAAGGTTTAATTGAGATTCAGCCGCGCCATGGTATTCGGGTTAAGCCTATTTCTCCTGATGATATGCGTGATATCTACGAAATTCTCACCGCTTTAGAGTCGCAAGCGATTGGCACCTTGGCGAGCAAGGGTCTAAGCGAGCAACAATTACAACGTTTAGAAAAAACTACTGCAAGAATGGCCGAGGCTCTGCAGCAGGATAACTTAGAAGCTTGGGCCGAAGCGGATGAAGAATTTCACCACACCCTATTGGATCTCACCGACAACCAACGGCTAAAAGATGTGGTACTGCAGTTTTGGGGGCAGGCACACCGAGTACGCTTTGTTACCTTGCACCTGCGTGATACGCCACATGATTCAACCAAAGATCATAGTGAAGTGGTGCAGGCTATTCGCGAACGAGACCCAATTAAAGCAGCCGATATTCATCGTGAGCATAGGATTAAAGGCGGCAAAGCCATGGTCGCCCTGTTAGAAAAACTACGTTTAGCCAATATCTAAGCTGACCCACTGGGTTGCTCGTTATTCCAAGCCGCTTCTAGCGGCTTTTTTAATGGCTGCAGTAGCTGTGCTTCATTATTCGCTGGTCAAATATTTGTTAATTAAATGTTGACAAAGTAAATCATCGGTATACATTTATGTACAAATTAATGTATACATTGATTGTTGTCAGAAACTTCACTTGGCCAATTCACAAGGAGTGAATGCAGCTTATGAGCAAACAGATATTTGAAATCACCGTGTTTCCTGGCGATGGCATAGGCATAGAAATTACCCCTGCGTGCTTAACGTTGATTCAGGCGGCAATTGATAAAGTTGGTGGGCTAAAGCTTAACTTCACCAGCTTTGAAGCAGGTGCGAACTACTACCAACAGCACGGCATTGCACTTCCTGAGCAGGCCATGCAGCACGCCAAAAATTCTGACGCGACCTTGTTGGCGTGTATGGGAATGCCAAGTATTCGTTATCCCGATGGCCGCGAAATTGCTCCCCAGTTAGAACTGCGTGAAACCTTAGATTTATTTGCAGGCGTTCGCCCGGTAAAAACCTTGCCCGGTATTCCGCTGCCGTTGGAAGACGCCCGCGGTAAGCAGCTGGATTTTGTATTGATAAGAGAGAGTACCGAAGGCCTATTTGCGAGCCGAGAAAGCTTTAGCATTAACGGTAGTGGCTCGGAAGAGTTTGCCACAGACACCCAAAAAATTAGCCGTAAAGGTTGTGAGCGGCTATTTGAGTTTGCCTTCAGCTTAGCCAAGCAGCGCAAGGGTTTAGGTTACAAGGGCGAAGTGACTTGTGTCGATAAAGCCAATGTATTGGGCTCGTTTTATTACATGCGACAAATCTTTGATGAGGTTGCCGCCAATCACCCTAGTTTAGCGGCTTCACATATCTATGTTGATGCTGCCGCTTTGCAGTTGGTGCGCCAGCCTTGGCAGTTTGATGTGATGGTTACCGAGAATATGTTTGGCGACATATTGTCGGATTTAGGTGCCGGGCTAATGGGTGGTATGGGCATGGCGCCATCGGCAGATATTGGCGAGCGACATGCGGTGTTTCAACCTTGTCACGGCAGTGCCCCAGACATTATCGGTCAAGGCAAAGCCAACCCCACAGCGATGTTTATGTCGGCAGCGATGATGCTGAATTGGCTGGGTTTGCAACACCAAAATAGCGATATTCAACAGGCTGGAAAGTTTATCGATAAGGCCATTGAGTTGGCCTATGCCAGCGGAGAAATTCTGCCATATGAGTTAGGCGGCAGCGATGGCACAGAAGCCATCACCAATAAAGTATTTAGTAGTTTGGCGTTACTTTAAGTTTATAAAAATAAAGAACTAATTCACGTTCAAATCTGCGTAGTAATCAGCCTTGAATGTCGATTAAGCAGAAACAATCTATGATTCTGAAGAGGGCATAACATGAAAGCTAATTATAAATCTAAAATCGCATTATTTGCGGCAAGCGCCACTTTAGTGCTGGCGAGTATCAGTCAGCCGGTTATGGCGGCCAAAACCTATCCATCTCGCACCATTACAAATACCGTGGTGTGGGGTGCTGGCGGCGGCACCGACAGCATTAACAGAATGATTATGGCTGAAATGGCCAAAGCCTTGGATGTGAGTATTAAGGTGACTAATAAAACTGGCGGGGTGGCTGGTTCGATTGGCATGAGCAGTGTGTTTAGCAAGAAAGCCGATGGCTACAACCTAGTGGGCTTATCCGAGTCAAACGTTACCGCGGCGGTAAATGGTGGTTGGAATCAGCGCTTTAATGTGTGGTCTCCCTTTATTGTTGGCGGCTCACCTGATCTTATCTCGGTGAGTGCTAGCTCCCCTTACAATAGTCTGCAAGAGTTAATTGATGCGGCTAAGCAGCAACCTGGCTCGATTAAAGCGGGTGCTGGTGGCGCGGGTTCTATTCATCACCTTAATTTGTTAGCGCTAGAAAAAGGCACCGGTGCGGCATTTAAGTTTGTTCCTTACCCTGGCTCTGCTCCTTCGCAAACTGCTGCAGCTACTGGAGAAATCACCGTTGTGGTTACCTCTGCTGCGGAGCAAGCGGCATTATTGCGCGCCGGCCAATTGCGCCCCTTAGCGATGTTGGTTGAGCAAGATTTTACTATTCCTGATGTAGGCACGATTCCTTCGGCATTTAGCAGTTATGCTAGCTTGTCTGACTACTTACCGATTAGCCAAGCCATTGGTTTTGCAGTCCGAGATGATGCGCCGGCAGAAGTAAAAGCTAAGTTAGGTGAAGCGTTTGAAGCGGCCATGGCCTCAGACACAGTCAAGCAATGGGCCGATAAAAACCTCTATTCACTAAGTGGTGCGCATGGCGCTCAGGCCAAAGACATTTTCTCTAAACTTGAGTCTAACTTCTCATGGACCTTGTGGGAGCTAGGATCGGCGAAGGTTGAGCCCAGCCAATTTGGTATTCCTAAAATGTAAGTTTGTAGTGGGTTTGCTCTCTTGCCAAGTTTGGCAAGAGAGCCCTAGTAGTGACATTTAAGTATTTGACTATACTTGGTTTTCAAACTCTTTTAGGTATCACGGATGAACAGTAGTAAGCCAGAAACCGCCTCTCGATTGCGCCAAACCGATTTTAAAATAGCCTTGGTTTTATTGGCCCTATGTGCCTTGTTGGCTTGGGAGACCTTGTCATTTCCTATGAGTGGTAGTTTTGGTGGTGTAGATAGCCGCTGGTATGTTTCACCGGCCTTGTTCCCTTTTATTTTGTTGTTGGTATTGAGCATTGCGAGCAGCATATTGCTGGTGAATGCGATTCGCAGTGCTGGCCACCGTGAGTTTTTTAAGCTGCAGCGCTGGCTGGGTGATAACACTAAAAGTATTAACCGCGACCGTTGGTACGTGATTGCAGCGCTTTGTTTATACATCTACTTGTATGTTCCATCTTTAGACTTTTATTTAGCCACGGTGATGTTTTTACTCAGCTTGTGCTTGCGTTTTTACACTCAAGAGCCACTGCTGTCGCGCATTGTTGTGCAAGCTAACTTGGCGTTGGGCTTGTTTATCTTTGCTATGCGTTGGATGTTTGCAGAGCAATTTTATTGGCTGGCCATGGATGCCACGGTAAATGAAACGCTAATACTGGCCAGCGATATCGGTGCAGTGCTCGCAGTGGGCGTTTGTTTATTGTGCTTGTATTTAAGCCCAGTTAGCCAAAATAAGCGTCGCCATATTTTGCTTACAGTGTTGGCGGTGCCCTTGCTGCTGGTGTTTTCTTTTAACTTTCTATTACAAGTGCCGATGCCGGTGGAATACGGCTCGGTGATCAAAGCAATGGAATTTATCTGGTACGAACTCTTAGGCCTGTAGCTAACGGCTACCACCTAATTAGGACAATAATAATGATGGACCAGTTTGCACATTTTTTTGGGATTCTCTTTGAGCTTTGCACTAGGCCAAGCAATTTGTTGGTGCTGTTTGGCTCAAGTTTACTCGGTATTTTGTTTGGCTCTATGCCGGGATTAACGGCCACTTTAGGTGTGGCTTTGCTTACCACACTTACTTACAACCTTGATACCAGCACTGCACTTATCTCATTGTTGGGCATGTATGTTGGCGCTATTTATGGTGGTTCTTATCCGGCTATTTTAATTAATATTCCTGGTACGCCTGCTGCTGCAGCAACCGCCATGGACGGTTATCCTTTAGCGCTAAAAGGTGATGGCGGGCGAGCCATAGGTTTAACCACTACCGCTTCGCTAATTGGTACGGTAATTGGGCTTATTTGTTTGGTGGTGTTATCGCCACTTATCGCCAGTTTTGCCTTGCAATTTACCTCTTGGGAGTTCTTCTTACTGGCGTTATTTGGCATTGTAATTAGCGGCACCTTAACCAGCAGTGATTTGGTGGTTAAGGGTTGGATAGCCGGATTTATTGGCTTGTTTATGGCCACAATCGGCCGCGATACCCTGCAGTTTTATCCCCGCTATACCTTTGAGCAAAGCCAGCTAGATAGCGGTTTGGAGATTGTGCCAGTGTTAATTGGTGCCTTTGCTATACCGCAAATTATTAGGGTGCTAGCCGAGAAACAAACTCTGCGAAAAGCAGAAAAATTTGGTCGAATTTTGCCAGATTTTCGCACCATTGCGCGCAATATTAAACATATCGTTCGTTCCTCAATGATTGGTGTTGGCATTGGCTCGGTACCTGGTGTAGGTGAGGATATTGCTGGTTGGGTTTCTTATAGCACCGCAAAAAACACCTCCACTAAACAGCAACAAGAGGAGTTTGGCAAAGGCAGTGCAGCGGGTTTGGTTTCTTCAGAAACCGCTAATAATGCCAGCATTGGTGGGGCGCTGATCCCATTGCTTACTCTGGGTATTCCGGGTAGCCCGCCCGCAGCGATGTTACTGGGCGCACTGCTGTTACATGGGGTGGTTCCTGGCCCTACTATTGAAGCGGAACATCCCGGATTTTTACTAGAAATCACCGCCATTATGGTGATGGCTTCGTTTGCTATGTGGGCAAACGGCATGCTGCTAGCTAAACAAGTGATAAAAATTTTAAGCATCCCTAGCCCACTGTTTATACCGGTTGTGGGGGTGTTATGTATTTTGGGCTCTTACGCCTTGGGTCTTAATTTGTTCAATCTGTATTTAATGCTGCCGGTGGGCATTGTGGCTTTTGTGTTGAGCGAGAATAAATTCCCCATTTCACCGCTTGTGATTGGCTTGGTGTTAGGTGGAATGGCTGATGAAAGCTTACGTCGTGCCTTGATGATCTCTGACGGTAGTTTTTTACCAATGTTGCAACGGCCAGTATGTTTAATTTTGGTGTTGTTTATTTTGTATTTCTTGTTATCACAATTTGGCCCCGTAAAGCGTTGCACTCAGCGTTTGTTTAGCCGATTTAAACCAGCCGTGGGAGGCTAACCATGAGCTCTAAAAATCTTAAAGTTGTGGCGGTGGGTGCGGGCTACTTTAGCCAGTTTCATTATGAGGCTTGGCAGCGGGTAGCTGATGCTGAGGTGGTGGGAAATTGCAATCGCCACATAGAGGCCGCAAATGAGATTGGCAAACGTTATGGCATTGCTCAGCAAAGCAACAACTTAGCGCAGCTTATTGAGCAAACTCAGCCAGATATTGTAGACATTATCACTCCGCCACATACTCACCTCCAACAGCTAGAAATTGTTTGTGAAGCTGGTGTGGATGCGATTATTCAAAAGCCTTTTGGCGAGTCTTTGGCGCAAGCGAAACAGCTCACTGTTATGGCGGAACAAGCCGGCATCAAGCTAATTGTGCACGAGAATTTTAGGTTTATGCCTTGGTATCGAAAAATCAAACAGTTGCTTGATGACAAGGTGCTTGGTCAGCTACTCAATGTGCAATTTAACTTGCGCCCCGGCGATGGCCAAGGGCCGGAAGCTTACTTAGAGCGCCAACCTTACTTTCAGCAAATGGAAAAGTTTTTGGTGCACGAAACGGCGATTCACTTAGTAGATACCTTTCGTTACTTGTTTGGTGAAGTAGAAAACGTTTATGCCAGTTTGCGTAAGTGTAATCCGGTTATTGCTGGCGAAGACGCTGGCCTGATTGTGTTTGGTTTAACAGGCCAGCTACAAGCAGTGTTTGATGGCAATCGCTTACTTGACCATAAGGCTGACAATAAGCGCACCACTATGGGAGAAATGCTGGTTGAAGGTAGCCAAGCTAGCCTGCGCTTAGACGGTGATGCCAATATATTTTTGCGCAACTTTGGCGACAATAACGAACAACAGATTGATTACTCATGGCAAGCGAAAAACTTTGGTGGAGATTGTGTTTATCAGCTTATTGAGCATGTGGTGGCTCATTATCAGCACGGAACCGAGCTAGAGAATCTCGCTCAGCAGTATTTGCGAAATATCGAAATTGAGAATGCGATTTATCAGTCTCATCAACAACAAAAGCGAGTGAGTATTTAATGTCGCAAATTAACCTATTTAACCAGACCTTAGTTAAGCTGGGCCAGCAGCTAACTCGGCCAGAATGCGTATTAACCAACGTTTTTGGCGATGTATTTGTTTCTGATTTTAGAGGCGGTGTAACTCGTATCGCAGCAAATGGTGAGCAAAGTTATTGGGGAGGAGCGCACCCAGAATTTGGCCCTTTGCAAACCAATGGCTTTGCCATGCTAGCCGATGGCAGCTTTCTTATTGCGCATTTAGGGGCCGAACAAGGCGGAGTATTTAGACTCACTAGAGATAACGCAATTTATGATTGGCTGCTGGAGGTGGATGGCGTGGCGCTGCCTCCCACTAATTTTGTTTATCTAGATCACCAAGGGCGTATTTGGATTACCGTGAGCACTCGCACTCAACCTAGAGCAGATGCTTATCGTAAAAGCTGCGATGATGGTTTTATTGTGCTGGTAGATGAGCAAGGTGCTCGTATTGTTGCCGACGGATTGGGCTACACCAATGAGCTTTGGGTAAACCCTGAGGGGACAGAGCTATACGTAAATGCAACCTTCTCTCGCGAGCTGATTAAGTATCAAATCGTAGATAACCAGCTGCACCAAGCACAAGTCATTACCCAGTTCTCTGCTGCGACTTTTCCTGATGGATTAACCATGGATACTAGCGGTAACTTGTGGGTAACCAGCATTGTGAGTAATCGGGTGATTCGAGTTAGTCCAAATGGTGAGCAGCAAATATGGTTAGAAGACTCCGACGATGAGCACCTAAGGTGGGTTGAGCAAGCCTTTCAGGATGATGTTATGGGAAGGCCGCATTTAGATGGCAACCCGGCTAAGCAGCTTCGTAATATTTCATCTCTCGCGTTTGCCAAGGATGGCATTCTTTTAGGATGTTTATTGGGTCACAGCGTCACTAAAATTAAAACAGATGTTACAGGGATTAAACCTGCACATTGGCGTTTTAAGTAGCCTTAACTGGGCTAAAGCGACTAAATTACGGGTTTATTTCAAGCTGCTAAAATCATCGCTTCGAGCTACAATTAACTGAGAGAGTATAACTAAGCTTCTGATAATTCAGGCGCTATGCTCAGTGAATTTGTAATATAGCAAGGACCGCTAAATGATTGATCAAGAACTCGCCCAACTTGAATCGGTATATCAAACCATTGTCGACTTTTTAGTGAGATATAGCTTCCAACTGGTGGGTGCAATTATCATTGTAGTACTGGGTTTATGGTTTGCCGGCAAAGTCGCTAAGTGGTTATTTAATACCCTAGAGCACAAAGGTTTAGACATCACCCTCGCCAACTTCATTGCCAATGTGGTGAAAGTGCTGTTAATTAGCATTACGGTGATCATTGCCTTAGGCAAACTGGGTATTAGTATTACCCCCTTTGTGGCCGCATTGGGTGCTATTTCTCTAGGTGCTGGCTTGGCGATTCAAGGTACTTTGTCTAATTACGGCGCGGGTTTAGCAATTATTCTCACGCGACCGTTTGTGCTTAAAAACACCATTACCGTAAAGGGCTACACCGGCATTGTTGAAGAAATTAATTTAGCTACCACGGTGCTAATTAATGAAGATAACGAGCGAGTGACCATTCCTAATCGCCATATTGTCGGCGAAATACTTAAAAATACCGAACAAAACAGCTTAGTTGAAGGCGAGGTAGCGATCGCTTATGGCAGCAATCCAGAGCAAGTTATTAGCCTAATCGAAGAGACCTTGGCGGCTATTGCCGAGGTTCAGCAAGCCCCTGCTACCAAGGTGGGCATTGATGCCTTTGCCGATAGTGGCATTAATATTAGTTATCGTTTTTGGGTGCCAACACCGTTATTTCATCAAACTAAGTTTGCCGCCAATCTGGCGGTGTTTAATGCCTTGCAACAAGCGGGTGTGCAAATACCTTTTCCACAACGCGAAGTACGTATGCTATCGGGTGAGTAATCTGCTAAGTGATTTAGTGCAAAGGAAAAAATACAGTAAATAGCCTAGAAGAACTTACTAACTTAGTTCTCATTAAGCTCGTATGGCTCTATGATTAATTTTTGACAAGATGTTGACCATACAACCAGCATCAAAAAATCAGGGATGATCAATGAACATGCGTGAAGTGATATGGATGTTAAGTAAAAGTAAGCTTTGGGCTTTGCTGATTGGGGGGCTAGCTAGTGCCTCAATTAGTGCCACCCCACAGTTACACTGGCAATCAAATAGCCAAGACTATTGGCAACTGTCTCGTTATCAAGATTTGCAATTTCAGCTGAGTTACCTGCCCTACTTTTCTAGGGTGAAAATGCAAACAGGACCGTTAATTATTAACGGAAACAACGGTGGTTTGTTAAATATTGACCAAGCCCTTCCTGCAAACTTAAACATCAATTATCAGGTCTGTGGTGAACAAGTTGAAGCCGACAGTATTCGTCAAGCTGTTGTGTGTACCGTAAGTGACGGTGGGCGTGGCAATGTTAACCCTGAGCGTGTCGGTGCATCCACTCAAGGCCGTGATCTGTTGGCTATTCGCATGGGCAATCCTAATGGTACTCGAGTGATGGTGATTACTCAGCAACATGGCAATGAGCCGGCGGGCACCGAAGCAGCCCTGAGCATTGTTCGTTGGTTAAGCACCGGTTTTGGCCGCAAAACTAAAACCATCTTAGCTAACTTAGATCTGTTGGTTTTATTGCGTGCCAACCCTGATGGCGGCGAACCGGATCCAGATAATTGCAGTTTGAATCCTATTCCGGGAACGGTGATCGATAATGACTGTGCGCTAATTCGCCAAAATGTTGATCCCATGGCTGGCGGCGCCTTTGCCGATAATTCAGAAGCAGACTTTGTGGGCATTGTCGGTCGCGGTTACGATTTAAACCGCTATCATCATGTGACTTTAGATAAACCCATTCGCCCATTAGAAAGCCAAGCTATGGTTGCTGCAGCATTAGCGTTTCAGCCTGAAGTTGTTCTTGATTTACACGGCGACTTACAAAAAACCGACTGCCAATTAGATTTCACCTCCATCAAACCTGCCCAAGTATTGGGGCAGTTACCCACTGTTAGTTGCTTACATGGCCAAACCGCCCATAACTTTCGATTGTTAAGTCCCTTTGCCGATGCACTTCCGGGCTCACCGCAACAGTTTTTAGCGCAAAGCTTGGCGGTGAAAGTGATGAAAAAAGTCGACCGGGTATTTGTAGGTTCAACCGGGCGCTTTTCTCAGGTTCAACTTGGCGCTGGAAATATTAGTAGCGGCGCGACAGCAAATTATCAACATATTGGAGCGGCGGCTGGTGGTTGGGAGACAGTAAATTTTGTACAAGATTTACGTGCCGATGTTACAGCTGTGCATCTTGGTCAGCCGCAAATTGGCGTTAACCCAGGCCTACCGGACCCAAGCTTTTTGAGCAAACAAATCTGGATAAATCGAGTGGCCTTATTTGAAGCGCTCGCCACTTTAGCCAACTACAGCGATAATGCGCCAAGTGACAGTAGTGGGTTCTGTGATTACCCCTTAGCACAAGGCTTACAAGCAAGCTTACCGGTAGAACATTGGGGGCCACAAGCCACCAACGGTTCCGTGCTAATACCCATAGAGCCCAGCATTGGCGTACCTTTGTACATTAGCGGCAACTGTCCAGATAATCCTTTGTAAGTTCATCATTTGTTTTAGCTTTAATGCGTGTTTTTCTTAAAGGCTTATCAAGTGCTGCTAGTTTAAATAGCGGCACTTTTTTAAACCATTGCCAATCACTCAATTGCGGTAAATCATCTTTCTGTGGGTTTATTTGTCTTATTTTTTGACATAACGCTAAATAACAGCATTTTTCCTTTTTGTATGCTTGTTAACTCATTTCTTATTTGTAGCATGTTGATGTTAATGGCCTTTTTTTAGGCTAAAAACTCTAATAAAAATTACTACTTACAATAGCAAGTTTTGGAAAGGACTCTAAATATGAAGTATGCCAAGTCGAAGTTGGCTTCGCTGATCGCTGTCTCGCTTTCGCTAACCGCGTGTGGTGGAGGTGGTGGAGGCGACTCAACCCCTGTAAATGTAGCTCCCAATATTGGTGGTACGCCGCAAACGAGCATAGATGAGGGGGTAGCATTTACGTTTACTCCAACTGCCAGCGACGAAAACAACGATGAACTAACATTTTCGATTACCAACAAGCCTGCTTGGGCAAGCTTTGATGAAGCAACGGGTCAATTATCAGGAACACCCGCTCGGACAGATATTAGCGCCTATTCAGATATTGTTATTAGTGTAAGTGATGGCAGTGAAAGCGCTTCTTTGGCTTCTTTTGAATTGACCGTGAACCGAGTGATGGCCTTAAGCGGTAAAGTAATTGATGGTTATGTAGCTGGTGCGGTTGTTTTTCTTGACCTTAACCTAAATGGTCAACTTGACGAGGATGAGCCTAGCGCTATTAGTGATAATACCGGTGCTTACACCTTGGCATTAAAAGGCTCCGACATCAGCAGCTTAAAATCGGCGCCTATTCGTGCCTTGTTAGGCGAAGGAGCTACAGATATAGATACTGGTGAAGACTTCTCTGAAAATCCAGTCGTGCTTTCTGCTCCTCCATTGGTTGACTTAGATGAAAGCATTGACCCTACTGGAGCCGCGATTTCCCCGTTTACCTCTTTGGTTGTTGATGAGTTAAAAGAGAGCCTAATTTTGTTAGCTAGCGGTTCTGTAACCAGCGAACAAATTGACCAGGAGCTAATGGCTGCAAAAACCAAGGTGATTGGTGACTTAGGCTTAGATGGTGGCCTTGATGTGATTTTAGGCGACTTCTTGTCTGATGATGTTGGTGAAGCGATTAAAGAAGCCTTAGCGAAAGAGGCGATAGAGCGCACCACCGAACGCCAAGAAGCAGCTAAAAAAGAGCAAGAACTTAAACAAGATTTGGAAGATAACCAAACGGTAGAGGTTACCACCCAGCGAAGCAGTCGAAAAAACTGGATTACTGGGAAAGAAGATTACTTCCTAGTTGAACAAAGCAAAATTACTACCTTATTAGACGATGGTACGAAAAAAGTAGAGGCTGAGTCCGTTAGTTACCTCACCGATGCTAACTATAAAAGGAAGCTAGATGAGGATCAGGAAGCACTGATTTATGAAAAAGAGTCTTGGACAGAAAACTATTTAGCTGATGGGGTTTATACCGCTCATTTTTATTGGGAAACCGATTTAAACCAAGACAACCTTCGAACTTTTAAAGGGCGAGTTTATCGAGTTGGAACCCATGATGAAGCTGGTCAGCTTTCATACCTAGCATATCATGATGAGTCTTCTTCAATTGACGAAGGTGGCTATGACGATGATGAAAGCTTTGATGATATAGATATTGAAGCAGCTGTTAATGCTGGAAACCTTTCTCAAATTGAATGGGTTCAAAGAGTTACACATTCTTCTGAGACCTTAGAAAGCGGTGAACAGGTAAAAACTAGAATCAGTGAATCTTTAGATAAAGAAGAGCTAGAGCCTTACTTTAGAAGAACCCAAGTGACCACCTCTTTTGCTGACGGCTCTGTTTCGAATGAGGAGCTGAGAGATTCTTCAGCAGATGGAACGATAAATGACTATACCAAAGAAACGCTAACGCCAAACGGTGAAAGAGAGTTCACTAAGCGAGGTAGTGTTTATACTTGTTGCATCAATGGTGTATTTGAAGAGTATGCGCAATACCGTTGGGATCGAGGTGAGCTTACTAATTATTGGGAAGATTACCAAGAATCAAGCAAAGTAGTTGATGGCTTAAAGGTATCGGAAGGTTCTGGTGGGCGTTATGTATATAGCAATGACACCAGGATGGCTGAATTAGGTTCTGATGGCCAAGCTATTAAGTTTCAGGATTGGAAATATACGACAACAGATCTATCTGACACCCTAAGTTTAGAGTTTAACGAGTATCACCACTACGGCTTGGATAACTATTCATTTACTAAAGAAGAGCCTGGCCAAGCAGTTAAAGTTTGGGAGAAAGGAGCTTCGGGTTTGTGGCTTGGCCATGACTACCCTGAATGGAACTCTACGAATATCGAGGAACTCGATAGTAAAATTAAAGCCGCCTTAGATAGTGGCTTATCTTACGCTGAAATTGATGAAAGTGTGGTTGCAGGCTTGAGTGCTTATAACGTACTGCGTTTTAGCGATAGTTTTGTTTACCAAGAAAATGGCGATGTAAGAACGTGGTTCTTAGTCAACCAGTTTGAAGGGGAGTGGGAGCTACAAGAGACAGGTTTAGAACAGCTACCGAACGGCTGGCGCTTTAACGTTGTCCCTGGTGGAATGATCGTTGAGCTGGATACCAGTGGTAACGATTATTCACGTAACAATTATACCTCAGTGCCGTTGGTTGATGCTGATGTTGATACGGGTTACTTCGAATCTCAAATGTATTGGGATCCGAATCAAGCGTTTTATGGCTATTTAGATCAAGCAGAAGCTCAAGCTAAATTAGATGCGCTTATTGCTGAAGAGATCGCCAGAGAAGCTGCGATGCCGCGTGAGCAAGTGAGCGTGTTATTTACTCTTCCTAGCGAGCAAACCGCTGGCTTAAACCAAGCTGAATTAGAGGCGCTATATGCAAGCTATAGCCTGCGGGTTGAAAATACAGGCATATGTAATAGCTTAACCAAAGCTTATTCCGACAAAAGCGCTGTAGGTGAGACTATATCGCTTAGCTCGGTTGACGTGCAGGGCGCAGTGTTCAATGTTGATATTTATACGGAAGTGGGCGATGGCTGTTTTGAGTTTGATGTAGTAAAAGAAAACGGCTCGGTATTTGCTGTAAGTCCATTAACCTTTGAGCGTGATAAGTACGCCATAGCGGAAACTACCGTAGATAGTGAGGTTGTTGATTTTGTTGGCCGATATGTAAACCATGCAAGTTGTGATTTGGAGCCATTGGATGAATTGGGTCCGCTTCAACAGGAAGTGCACATACGAGGGACGTTTGATGGCGGTGAAGATGCCACTGCATTTCTTGATAGCCACAAACTGAACTATGTTGGTAACAATACTTATCAAGCTAAAGTCTTTGCTGATGTTTTTCAATATTTTGACTTTAAAATTTCTACATTAGATGAAAACCTAGAATTTACTTCGCTGTTTCATTCATCTGATTATCGTGGAGATGGCAGCCCTGAACAAACTGAGTTGCATTTACTAGCTTCTCCTGAAGGACTAAGTTCAATGTCTTTCGGCAACAGCGATATTCCGGGTGTTTATTTAGTCGCTATTGAACTAAATGCTAACTTGGACAAAGGAGCTATCTCAGTTTCAGCTTGTGAAGACGGTACGCTGTCAAATGTAGAAAGCACTACTGGCCCAATGTTGATGTCGGATACGGAGAACTTTGAAGAGTATTCGCATTATGTTTATAGCTCACCATGGCAGCTTACGGACTATTGGTCAGAGAATACCCTAGCCAAGAAAGTTGAAAATGGAGAAGTTGTTACAGAGCAAAGTGGTAGACGCTATGTTATTAACAGTAGCAAAGATGCTGCAGAATTGGACGCTTCAGGGGAGCGCATAGAGTTTAATAATTGGCAATCTACTGAGACTCAAATAAGCGAATCGCTATCCATCAACAGAACCATTTATCAACATTTTGCTTTGGATGACTATAGCTTCACCTTGTCGGCTGATAACGCTGGGCAATCGGTAAGAGTATGGGAGAAGGGCAACACTGGCATTTGGGTTGGTCACGATTACGGAGAGTGGAATAGTCAAGATGTAACTGACTTGGCTGGTAAAGTGAGGGCAGCCATGGATGAGGGTAAGTCTTATGCTGAGATTGATAGCTCGGTGATTCCAGCTTTAGATGCATATAATAATCTGCAGCTGAATGAGAGCCTTATTGTTGATGAATTTGGTCAAGAACGAACGTGGTATCTAGTGAATGAATTTGATAACCAAGGCTGGGAAGTTACCACTACTACCTTAACAAGCTTGCCAAATGGCTGGGAGTTTCATGCGAAAGCTGGCGTTTTATTCCTCAAGCAATCTGGTTTCCAAAATATCATTCCAATCACTGCTGCTGATTCGGATAACGGTTCTTTTGAAGCGAAAACGGGTTGGGATGCCGGAGATACTACTTTCTATGGTTTCTTAGATTCAGCCAGTGCCGACGCCAAGTTGTTGGAGTTAAGTCCTCCTTAGGTTTTAGGTTTCATATGACCCGTCCTGATATGGGTTGACACGTGATTGACAAAAGGCGCTCACCAGCGCCTTTTTTATTGGCAAACAGCATTGCGTTCATTGACGCTCATCCGCTTATGAGTCAGCTGTGTAAGCGCGGTACTGTGCAAATAATGGCTTTGCGGTGACTAAGGGGAAAAGGCATTGGAGGTGGGTTGATATCATCAAAAAACAGAGCTTAAAAGAGCAAGCTTAGTTACTTGTACTAGCTCTTAACTTGCCGCAACTACCTTATTGCGGCCGCCTTCTTTGGCTTGATATAAAGCTTCGTCGGCACGTTTTATCCATTGCTCTAAGAAGCCAGAGTTTATTTCGGCTACGCCAAAAGAGCTGGTTATGCGTGTTTCTTCGCTTAGGATGGTGTTTTCGATACTTTGGCGAAGGTGTTCAGCTAGTGCGCAGGCTCCTTTTAGCCGGGTATGGGTGCATACCACCAAAAACTCTTCACCGCCCCAGCGGGCTAAGTAATCGCCTTCTCTAATTTGCTGGCGCACCAAATTTGCTAGATTAACCAGTACTTTGTCGCCTTCGTCGTGGCCGTATTGGTCATTGATTTTTTTGAAGTGGTCTATGTCGAATAAGACGATACTAGCAGGCATACCAATTTCAGCGTATTCGATAATGATGTCGCCAAAAATACTGCTTAAACCGGCGCGATTAAAGCAGCTGGTAAGCGGGTCGGTTTTGGCCATAAATTCGTAGTTATCACGCTCAATGCTCAGGTAGCTATTGATTTTATTTAGCTCTAGCGCGTGTTTATTTGATTGCTGGTGTTGCTCTTTTACCCCACGGGTCACACTGAAAAAAGCGTAAGTAATACTGACTAACCAGATCCCCAACAAGGCTAAATACAAATCTTTGGCTTGCAACCATTTGCCAGAAAACTGGACTGAATGGAGCGATAACTCGATATTTTTATCCAGAGTATTGTCACCAGTGAGCAAGCTAATGTAGGTGATCCTAGCATCTTGCTGCGAGTGTTGATTTTCACCCTGAGCAAACTGCCACCAAGAGGGCTGATATAAGCTATCTACATCTATGCTGTAACTCGCGCGCCCTTGCTTGGGCAAAATACTTTGTTGGTATAGGTGTAAATGTTTTGCATTGTGTTGAGTAAACACCTGTAGCCAAATGGAATCTGGTGCGGTGCTTTGAAAGGACAGGTTTAGTTGGATGTTTTCAAAGTTGGCCAGAGTGATGCCCGCTTGATTATTTTCCACTAACTTTAACTGCAAAGCACAGGCATCGGGTTGCTGGCTATTGGAGATATTGCAAAATAGCGTGGCTTTGTTTTGTTGGCGCAATAACAAGCCTTTGCCAACACGACCATCGGCGAGCTGAGTAGAAAGAGAGATGGGGGATTCTTCGTTTAGTGAGTAATTAAGGTGTCGCTCCATGCCTAGGTACTGCCAAAGCACCAATCCCAAAGAGATCAGAAATAGTACCGGGTAATAAATGTCGCGTTGTTGCTGATTCATAGTGTGCTTTAGCGTGGACAGAACAAAAACTTTACCTTGGTATTATTCACTAAATCCATGCTTTATAAAGGGTTGTACTACGCAATTATAAGAATATCTCTATTTGCAAATTCCATATACAGCACAAATTTAGGGTTTTAGTTCTCAAGATTTATGCAACGTGACGCCAAAATGGGATTGTTGTTTTGTTGAGTTTGCGCAATCAGCGTGGCTCTTTGGCATTCTAGAGGGCTAACCGGATGAAGCTTGTCCCAAGCTTGCATTAACTTGCGTTGACTGCTGCTCATGGTAAATCGGCTATAAGTGGCATCCATGTATAAATAACTGCGTGCTATTGGCCCTCGCGAGGATTCAGGCGGTTGTACTTTACGGTTCTCTATACGCATATCGCAGCTACCAAAACTAGATTGCTGAGTACTTAACATAGTGAAGTTGTAGTTAGAGCGCGCCGCATTTACCGCGCCAATAGCCGGATACAGGTTGTACATGTCGGCTTGCATTAAGCGGTATTCTGCATTGGTTTTTTCTGCACAGCGCCTGCCCTTGTAGGCTTTGCCTTTTGAATTGACACATTTGGGGTGGCCTTCACGCCACTCAGTAAAGTTGCGGCCAAAGTTCTCTGCTGGCACAACGTGCTCGGTCTCGTAACGTCTTAATCGGTTAAGATATTTGCCGGTAGCAAAA
Source organism: Agarivorans sp. OAG1 (assembly GCF_037076485.1). NCBI lineage: Bacteria > Pseudomonadati > Pseudomonadota > Gammaproteobacteria > Alteromonadales > Alteromonadaceae > Agarivorans > Agarivorans sp. OAG1. The sequence continues at coordinate 4,630,209 of NZ_AP028990.1, read as the reverse complement.
CCAGAATTAAGTGTGACATTTTTATTCTCATCAAACTTAGCCTCGCAATACAGTGTTTTACGGGTACTTGGCTCTGCGTATACCTGTTGCAGTAAAAGTCGCTTGGCGGTGGTAAATGATTCAATGCTTTGATTGCCATTAGCAAGCGCAAGAGAAGGTAAGGAAAGGGCAAACAATAAGGCATAGCTGGCTAGGCTACGTAGGGCTGTTTTTAAGTACATCTTAATCTTATAAATAACCGTAAAAAAACAGCCCAAAATTTAGCATGCGGCTAGGTCGTACAGCTAACTATCAATAACTGAGTTCAGCTTTGTTTGATTGCTGGGGGTTTATTGACAAAAAAAGTAAAAAAAACTTACTTGGCTTTGAAAGCGTTTTCTATCAGGCACTGCCTAGCTCGGGCGTATTTAGCTGATTTTCTGGCTTTTTTGCAAAGTTTCAAAGGGCGCGCTAGGTCACAAAAATCTCATTCAGGCTGAACTATCTTTGAGCCGTTTTGCCCTTGTTAGGGCAGCTAATCTGCCAGAGCCCATTAAGTAGTAGGAAGACTTACTGGCAGCAAACCAAACACAACAAGGATATGTTGTAGATGATTTTATTCAGCGGGTGGACAAAGCATTCAGCAGTAGTGGCTGGATCGCTTCTCTTAACGGCGTGTTATAACGTTGGCGGAGAAGTAGAGGGCTTAAACGGCAAGTTAAGCCTACAGTTAAACGAGAAAAAACCATTGGCCATCACTCAAGATGGTCCTTTTGTATTTAAAACTAAATTACCAGCGGAGCAAGCCTTTACCGTTGCGGTTGTTGACGAGCCGATGACGCAATCTTGTACGGTTACCCCCGAACAAGACGTGATGGCCGAACAAGACTACATGCAGCTTATTGTTGCCTGTGTCGACAAGCCTTGGGAGCCGCATTTCCCACCTGTTGCTAACCCCAATATTGACCTTACGCCGCCAACAGAGTTAGCACTGGCTGGCCCAAATCAGCTGCGTTTGAACTATATTGACCCAGCAGCAGTCACTCGTGAAGATGCTGCTGCGGATTACGCCTCGTGGTCGCTTCATTTATGGAACAACGCTGCTTGTGATGCCATTGCTGAGTCGGCATTGAATACCGAATGGGCCGATCAATCTCTGGTACCAGCAGGTTATGATCAATATGGTCCCTACTGGGAAGTGGACTTAAATAAAGAGTCTGGCTGTGCCAACGTGATTATTCGTGACGGTAGCCTTTCTAAGTTAATTGATGCCGATCTAGCTATTTCTTTTGACCAGTTCACCGATCGCAGCGTGAGCGTTATTCAAGGTAATAGCCAAGTATTTGATAGCCGCGAAGAGGCTTGGAATACTAACCCTCCTGGTTTGGGCATTATTAATGCCTCGGCCCACTTGGTTGATGCAAACACCTTGGTATGGGCAGACGCTATTGCTGCAGATTATGTACGTTTGTACTCATCTGCCGATGGCAGCTTTACGGTAAATAGTGATGGCACTGTAGATGGCGCTTACCAAATGGTGATGTTAGAGCCGGGCCAAGTGAGTGATGAAGCGCAAGCCGCCTTCCCTCACCTAGACTTTAGCTCTGCTTATCAACTACCAGATGATGCAGACCTAAAGAGCTTGCTGAAAGGCGAAGTGGTTGCGATGGCGCTTACCGCCGAAGGTTATGTGTATAAAACTACCGAGGTGCAGTTTGCTGGCGCGTTAGATAGCTTATATGCCGCGGCCAATGATGATGCCGTTCAGCTAGGCGTAAGCCCTAGCCAAAAAGGTTATCAATTCCAACTTTGGGCACCAACGGCTCAATCGGTAACTCTGCAAACTTACAACAAACGTAAAAAAGCTAAGCGCGCCTACTCAATGGAGTGGCAAGCAGACTTAGGTACTTGGTTAGTTGATACGCGAGTTAAACACGGCCAATTTTATCGCTACGTGGTAGAGGTTTATCACCCAGCTTCTGGTGAAGTAGAAACGCTAGAGGTAACCGACCCCTACTCGCTAAGCTTGGCGACTAACTCTCTGTATTCGCAAGTTGTTGATTTAGAACACCGTAAAACCAAACCAGCCGGTTGGGATTCTCACGTAGTGCCCGAACTGCCTATGACTAACATGAGCATTTACGAAGCCCATGTACGTGACTTTAGTGCGCATGACCTATCAACTAGTGAAGAGAACCGCGGTAAGTACCTAGCCTTTACCGAGCTTGATTCTGCGCCAATGCAGCACCTTGCCGAGTTAAAACAAGCTGGCCTTACTCACCTACATTTGTTGCCTGTTTTTGACATCGCCACCGTTGAAGAAGACGAAGCTCGCCGTGTTGAAATTAGCGACACCGTGGGCAAGTTGTGTAGCATTCAGCCAGACAATGCCTTGTGTGGCGTTGAATCTAATGGTGCGGTGATTGCCGACTTATTAGAAGCCTGTGACCCTAGCACCCAATGTGCCGACGACATTGTTGACTCATTACGCTGGTTAGACGGCTTTAACTGGGGTTACGACCCATTCCACTTTGGCGCACCTGAAGGCAGCTATGCCAGTAACCCAGATGGTTTTGCGCGAATTAAAGAATTCCGCGCCATGGTGCAGTCGGTGCACGAAATGGGTTTACGGGTAGCCATGGACGTGGTGTATAACCACACTAATGCCTCTGGCCTAAACGATAAATCAGTGCTTGATAAAGTGGTACCTGGTTATTACCAGCGTCGCAATGCCATTACTGGTGCGGTAGAAACCTCTACCTGTTGTGACAATACTGCCACCGAACACGCCATGATGGCCAAGTTGATGAAAGACACTTTGGTCATTTGGACGCGTGATTACGGCATCGATGCCTTCCGCTTTGACCTCATGGGTCATCAGCCTTTAGCGGCCATGGAAGAATCTTTAGCGGCGGTTAAAGCGGCTGATCCAGACAACTACTTCTACGGTGAAGGTTGGAATTTTGGTGAAGTACAAAACGATGCTCGTTTTGTTCAAGCAACTCAGCTTAACTTAGCCGGAACCGGTATTGGCTCATTCTCCGATCGGATGCGCGACGTAGTTCGTGGCGGCAGCCCATTTGATAGCGCCGAAGCGATTCGCGGTTCTCAAGGTTTGGCCAATGGTTTGTTCCATGATCCCAATGAGCTAAATGCCAGCGATGATGCCACCAAGCTAGTATTGCTGCAGCATACCGACATTGCACGGGTAGAGCTGGCGGGCTTGTTGTCTAGCTTTAAACTCATAGATGCAAATGACCAAGTGGTATTAGGCAGCGAGGTTGACTACAACGGTCAGCCTACCGGTTACACAGCTTCACCTTTAGAGGCTGTGTCTTACGTGTCTAAGCACGACAACCAAACACTGTGGGACATTAACCAGTACAAATTGCCAAGCGGTATGAGCCCTAGCGATCGCGTGCGTGCGCAAAGCTTTGCTTTGAGCTTCCCGCTATTAGGCCAAGGCGTACCATTTATTCACATGGGCTCTGATGTTCTTCGTTCTAAATCTATGGAGCGAGACAGCTACGACTCGGGTGATTGGTACAACAAGGTAGATTTCACCGCTCAAGACAATAACTGGAATGTGGGTTTACCACGTTATGGCAAAGATGGTCTTGATGGTAATTATCCACTAATTGGCCAGATTATCGCTGACCCAAGCACCGATGTAGCAGCTGGGGACATTGCCCAAGCTAAAGCGGTGTTTAATGAGTACCTAGCACTACGTAACGCCACACCATTAATTGGTTTGGGTAGCGCAGAGGCGATTAATACTCGTGTGGATTACCACAACATGGGCAGCGCTCAAACGCCGGGTCTAATTCTTATGTCGGTGAACGATGGCGCAGGGCTTGAAGATCTTGACCCTAACTACGACGCTATCTTAATTGCCTTTAACGCGGGAGCTGATCTTGTTGGTTTTAATACTGGCATTGCCGGTTTAGAGCTACACCCTAGCCAGGCACAGTCTGTTGATTCTGTGCTAGCCTCGGCAAGTGTTAACGGCACTGCGATTAACCTACCTGCCTACAGCACCGTAGTATTTGTTCTGCCGCAAGGTAATGAGCAAGGAGTGGGTATTCCGGTTACTGATAAGTACGACCCAGCCCAACCTACCTTTGGTGACACCGTGGTGTACCTGCGTGGTGGCATGAATGGTTGGTCTACCGACAACCCACTAGAGTACGTCTACGCCGGTGAATACAGCGCCTTAGTTGAACTAGTGGCAGGCAGCTACGAGTTTAAATTTGCCGATGCAGATTGGGGCGGGCAAGGGGTTAACTACGGTGGCTTTAGTGCTGTGGTTGCTCAAGGTTCGTTGCCAATTGTTACCGGTGCTGACAACCTAAGTGTGACCATTGCAGAAGATGGCCAATACTTGATTAGCTTTGCCGTAGACAAGGCTGATCCGAGCATCGCAACGGTAAGCATTACTTCCCAAGTTGAAGAAGCACCCTATGGCGATACAGCGGTATTACTGCGCGGTGACATGAATGGTTGGGGCGAGAGCTTACCATTTAGCTACACTGGCGGTGGTATTTACAGCCAAACCCTTAATCTTGCTGCGGGTGATTATGGCTTTAAGTTAGCCAGTGCCGATTGGAGTACGGTTAACTTGGGCGGTGATTTAGCTTTAGTGGCTGGTGGCGAAAGCGTAACCCTGCAACCGGGTAGCAACGACAACCTAAGTTTGAGCGTAGCTGCATCATCAGATTATACCTTTACGCTTAATGCCTCTGATATTGCAGCACCTAGTCTATCGGTAAGTTTTGCAGATGTTGGCGCAGTGTGTAGCGAGCTAGCTACTGTGGCAGAAGACGGTCCACTTGTTGAAGCCTTAGCCATTCGTGGTGAAAACTCAGATTGGGCTTGGGACGCAGCCTACGCCTTTAGTCATAAAGGTAATGGTCTTTATCAGGCGGTAGCTGAATTTAACGGCACCTTCATGTTTAAGCTGGCCACCGACGATTGGGGCACCCAGTATTTTGTGTTGGAAGACGACAGCTTGATTGAGCTTGAAACCGATGTTGAGTACCGTGCAGTAAGTGGTGACGCAGGCTTAAGCAATAACAGCATTACTCTTAGTGAAGGTCGTTACGCCTTTAACCTAGATGTATCGGGTGACCAAGCCACTTTAAATGTGTGTGAAATTGGCACGGTTAAAACCGAGATCCCAGAGCCAGCAGTGGCCGATGGAAAAGCGGTAATTAGCTTTGTTGATGCCGAGTCGCCAGTGACTGACCCAGCCACTAAATACGCTAGCTGGTCACTGTACATTTGGAATGATGCAAGCTGTAGCGCAGCAGATCCAAGCATGACACTAGACTGGGCCGATCAAAGCATCGCACCCGCGGGTGTTGATGAATATGGCCCTTACTGGGAAGTAGACCTAGCCACACTAGACGGTTGTTTCAACTACATCATTCGAGATGGCGCGTTAAACAAGGTGGTAGAGGCTGATTTACAGCTTAATCTAACAACCTACCCTGAGCGTGCTGTTGCGGTTATTGCCGATGGTCGCGAATATGCTACTCGCCAACTAGCGTTCCAAGGTTATAGCGAAGAGCCAGAGTATGACTATCTTGCTTTCCAATGTGCTGCCGAAGACCAAGCTAAGTTCAACGACTTGCGCATTTACCAAGTAATGACCGAAGCCTTTATCGACGGTGACAGTAATGCAGATTATGGCACTGGTTATGGCAGCAGCCATCACAAAGGTGACTTGCAAGGCATTATCGACTCGCTAGATTACATTCAATCACTAGGTATGAATGCCGTTTGGCTCACGCCTGTGTTTGAGACAGTAGCGGTTGATGGCCAAGAGCACTGGATAGATCGCTTAGATGCAACGGGTTACTTTGCTACTAACTACTTCAATATCGACCCTAATTTTGGTGATATGCAGTTAGCTAAAACCTTGGTTGATGAAGCTCACGCCCGCGGCATGTATGTATTCTTCGATGGTGTATTTGGTCACTTTAAATCAAATGCTCAAGACTACGCATCGCCAAACGGCCGAGCAGTTACCGAAACAGGGCCTGCACAAGGTAGCCTTGGCCGCCGATCTGAGTATCCAGAAGATTTGGCCTTCTTTAAAGAAGTCGCCAAGTTCTGGATCGAAGAACTAAAAATTGATGGCTGGCGCTTAGACCAAGCTTATCAAGTACCGGTAGGTGCGTGGGGCGAAATCCGCCAAGCGGTGGCTGAAGCTTCGCAAGGTGTAAGCTACCAGATGAATGGCGAAACCGTTAATCCACTGGGTTACATGGTTGCCGAAATCTGGTCAGGCGAAGACCAAATTGCCGAAACCGGCTACGGAACCAATGAGCAACACGGTTTATGTAGCGCCTTCGACTTCCCTGGTCGTTACCGCGTAGTGCAAAACTTTGCTGCTCAAGAAGATGGCTTCTTCTTTACCGATGCCTCTACACTTGCAGGTATATTTGATACCCATGCAGTATACCCAGAGCACGCCATTCCTAACTTAATGATTACCAATCATGATGTGGTTCGCTTTGGCGATTTACTGCAACGTGCTGGTATTGCCGAGCCTAGTGATGCTGAGTACTGGCAACGTCACAAAGCGGCTTACGCCTTCTTAGCTGCGTACACTGGCCCAATTACACTGTACTACGGTGATGAGATTGGTGATGAAGTGGCTAATTTTGCAGAAAGGTTAGATTGTGCGAGTGACGGCGGCGTTGGAGCAATTGCAGGTTTGTGTGATGACCATGTATCTCGTTCTAGCGGTAAAGTGGAAGGATTAGCCAGCGAGCAAGGCGGTGAAGTATTTACCGCTAATGCCCAACAGGCTGAGCTTCGCGACTACATCGCCGAACTTATGCAGCTTCGCGCAAGTTATCCTGCGCTTAGCCAAGGTGAGCGCCTAAGTGTATTGAGCGTTGGCGAACTATACGCCGATGTGAAGAGCTTCGGTGGGCAGCAAGTTCTCTACATTGCCAATATGACCGCGACAACTCAATTGGCTGTATTGCCACCTGAGTATATGGGACTGGGTAATCACAATACTTTCCAAGGTCTGCAAAGCAATGAGCAATACGCATTTGCTGCTGGAATTGTTGAAATAGAGCTAGCGCCATTTGAAGCTAAGTTCCTATTGGTGGGTGGCGAAGAGCCTGCTCAGCCTTACAGCGAAACCGTATACCTACGTGGCGATCTAAATGGCTGGGATACTAGCCTCGCCTTTGAGTTCAAAGGTGCGGATACCTACGATGTTAGCGTCACCTTCCCTGCTGGAACCACCGAGTTCAAGTTAGCTGATGCTAATTGGGCTAACCTCAACTTTGGTGCAGGTGTAGATGGCGGCGAGTTGGAGGCTGCAAGCTTTAAAACTCTTGCTGCTAGTGGCGGAAATTTGAGCATTACGCTTACAGAGGCGACTCCTCTAGTGCTAATTTTGGATGCGAAAGATCCAGCTAATCCGGTACTGATTGTAGAAGCAGATTTAGCCTATGCTCCTTACCAATATACGCCAGTTTACCTACGTGGTGACATGAATGGCTGGGCCGCTGGCCCAGATAGCCAAATGCTTTATCACGGTAGCGGAAAATATGAGATTACTGTGCAGTTAGACGCGCAAACTTACTTGTTCAAGTTAGCCGATCCAGATTGGACTAGCATCAATTTGGGTGGCGGTACAGAAACGCTGGTAAATCCAGACTTACCGCTGCAACTGTTCGACGGTGGAGCAAACTTAAGCTTTACTCCAGCTGCTGCAGGAAGCTATGACTTTGTGTTAGATGCCTCCGACCCAGCGGCAATAAGCCTAACGGTGCGTTAGTACTTAGTATGTAAAAACTAAAAAAGCCGCTTTAAAGCGGCTTTTTTATTAGCAATAACAGCGGTGGTATCAGCGTCTGTGTTTAACCGTATATAAGCACTAAACACCGCATTTCCGTTTTCTAGAGAGCCAAATTTTACTCGGCGTCTCTATCTAGCTCTTGCTCTGCGTCAGCGATTATATCGTCAAGGTCTGACGATTCTTCCACATCTGGCTTTTCTGGGCGATTGGCGGGTTTTGCCATAATCTCTAAGTAAAACGATGGCAATTGCTGCTGCTCGGCTTTATCCATACAAGCATTAATTTGCGAAACGTGGATCTCTTCTGCTTCTTCTTGAGTTGGGCCGTACTTACAATCAAAGGCCCAAAAATCGGCACCGGCAGGCAAGGTTTTGTTCTTCTCGCGGCGAATATATTTTTTAGCATCATACTTAGCGGCTTCAACAATGCGCGCCAATTTAAGCTTGGGGTGAGTAAGCGGATAAGTCTTTTTCATAATAATCCTAGAAAACTGCCGAAAGTAGCAAAGGGAGGCACACTGTAATGATTCTAGGCTATAGAGCAAGGTTTAATCGAGATTGTTTGCAAAAGCACAGCATAGCCGAGGTCGAAAGCAACAAAGCCTCTTTGAGTAAGAGGCTTTGAGGCTATGGTTATGATTAGTTTATTCGAGGTTTTGGATCTGTTCTCTCATTTGCTCGATTAGCACTTTAAGCTCTACAGCTGCTTGAGTAATCTCGGCGTTAATCGATTTAGACGCTAGGGTGTTTGCTTCGCGGTTAAACTCTTGCATCATAAAATCGAGGCGTCGGCCGCAGGCGCCGCCTTTTTTAAGGATTTTTTGCGTTTCGCTTACGTGTGAATCTAGGCGATCTAACTCTTCAGCCACATCAATTTTCTGCGCTACCATAATCATTTCTTGCTCGATGCGCTGTGGGTCTAGCTCGTCAATCACATCGGCTAGACGGGTTTTTAAGCGCTCTCGCTGCCATTGCATCACTGCTGGCATTTGCTCGCGTACAAATGCCACTTGCTCGGTAATTTTATCAAGGCGGGTGGTAATCATTACTGCGGTATTTGCCCCTTCGCTGGCACGGCTTTCTATAAACGCCGTTAGCGCTTCTTGCCAGCCTGCGAGTAGCTCTTTGCTAATCGCGTCGGCGTCTTGCTCTGGAGTTTCCATTACGCCAGGCCAGCGCAGTATGTCTACTGGGTTAATTTGCCCGCCCGCTTGCTGCTGTACCCATTCGGCATTTTGAATAAGTTGTTCGGCAAGGGTTTTATTTAACTGCAGTTCGCCACGGTTGGCTTGGTCGGCCTCGAAGCGCAGATTACATTCAACTTTACCGCGCTGTAGGGCCTTGCGGATTTTGTCACGCAGCACTGGCTCTAGGGAGCGAAACTGTTCTGGCATGCGCCAGTAAGTTTCTAGGTAACGTTGGTTTACGCTGCGAATTTCCCATGTTGCACTGCCCCAATCGCCTTTAAGTTGGTGGCGTGCGTAGCCTGTCATGCTGTGGATCATAGTTGAATGCCCTTAATAAATTTGCTCGATTATAGCGGCTATTGGGCGCTTAGTCAGTCTAGGCGTGACCAAGTACGATAAAAGCCTATATAATAGCCGCGAATTTTAAATTACAGGGTTATTACCATGCGTCCGAACGGAAGAGCTGTTGAACAAATGCGTCCAATTACTATTACTCGAAACTACACGGCGCACGCCGAGGGTTCTGTTTTGGTCGAGTTTGGCGATACTAAAGTGCTATGTAATGCCTCGGTAGACGATGGTGTGCCACGTTTCTTAAAAGGTAAAGGCCAAGGTTGGATTACCGCTGAATATGGCATGTTGCCGCGCTCTACCCATAGCCGCATGGGCCGCGAAGCTGCTCGTGGTAAGCAAAGTGGTCGTACTCAAGAAATCCAACGTTTAATTGGTCGCTCACTACGTGCTGCAGTTGATTTAGAAGCGCTTGGCGAATACACCATTGTAGTGGATTGTGATGTTATTCAGGCCGATGGCGGTACGCGTACTGCGGCTATTACTGGTGCTTGCGTAGCCTTGCAAGATGCCATTTGGTGGATGATGGAGCAGAAGAAACTAAAAGTTAGCCCACTTAAGCAGCTTATTGCTGCAGTATCGGTAGGCGTGGTTGATGGCAAAGTAGTGTGTGATCTTGAATACACTGAAGACAGCGTAGCTGAAACCGACATGAACGTTGTTATGTGTGAAGACGGCAACATGATTGAAGTGCAAGGCACTGCAGAGGGCGCACCGTTTAGCCATGAAGAACTATTAGAAATGCTGGCCTTTGCTAAAGAGGGTATTAGCCAAATTAACACTGCCCAGCGCGAAGCTCTAGCTAAGTAATTGAGAGAGAAAAATGAAAGCTTATCAACGAGAGTTTATTGAATTTGCTTTAGCCAAAGGCGTATTAAAGTTTGGCGAATTTACCTTAAAGTCTGGCCGAACTAGCCCGTACTTTTTTAATGCAGGTTTGTTTAACACAGGCAGAGATTTAAATCGCTTAGGCAAGTTTTACGCTGCGGCGCTACAAGACTCAAATATTGATTATGACTTGGTATTTGGCCCAGCGTATAAAGGTATTCCTATCGCTACCACAACGGTTGTAGCCTTGGATGAGCACCATGGTAAAGATGTGCCTTACTGCTTTAATCGCAAAGAAGCTAAAACTCATGGCGAAGGCGGCAGCTTGGTTGGCTCTGAGTTGGCAGGCAAAGTAATGTTGGTGGATGACGTAATTACTGCTGGCACTGCGATTCGTGAATCTATGGACATTATTAATGCTCATAACGCTGAGTTAGCAGGCGTGCTTATTGCCTTAGATCGCCAAGAGAAAGGTAAAGGCGAGCTGTCGGCAATTCAAGAAGTTGAACGCGATTACAGCGCTACGGTTATTTCGATTGTTAAGTTGGCTGATTTAATCACTTACTTAGAAGAACAAGGCGATAATCAAACTGCACTAGAGGCAGTGAGCGCTTATCGTGAGCAATACGGTATTGCTTAGCATTGATAATATCTAAAGCTAAGGCGGCTTTGTTAAGTCGCTTTTTTTGCACCTAAAATACGTTAATTGTCATTAGTGTATTGATGGTTTTGTTTTTAAAAGATAGAGTAGCGTGGCTTGGGGTTTAATACCCCACTAATTAGGATATTTGCATGTAATTCAGAGAACTAAGGAAGTCTCATGTCTGTTGAACTAAATGCCACAAAAACTCAAATCTCTCTGCTCGTGTCAAACGCCTTAACCGCGATTAAAAACCGCAACACCGACGCTCAATGGGAGCAAAAAGTGAAAGCGGTGGCCGATAAACTAGCGCATTTAAGTAAAACCATTAAATCATCTAAAAGTAATGTGCAGCACTTTGGCAACGCTCAACAAAAACAGGCTGCGCCGCAGCATCGTTTTAGCGCTAAGCAATCAACCAATAGCAAATTGGCTAATATGAATGGCTTAGAAGAGGCTGTGAACAGCGCGATGAAGAAGATTGCAAAACAGCTTAAGGATGAGTCGGTTAAATCTCCGTTTAAAGACAAAAAAGCTTATGAGTTGATGGATATGTTAGCCGGTGAGGTTAGCTCTTATGAACAGCTGTTAAGCTCTATAGAAAGCTTGGCTAAAAGCGCGTCTACTACTGCTAATACCAGCAATACCATGGTGATTCAAAACAATACCACCTTGCTTAAAGCGCAGGGGGTAAGCGGGCCAAGCGTTCTTATGCTGGTGGCATTATCGCTACGTGTTGTTGCGATGATGATAGCCACCAAACAAAAGTAGCCACTGATTTATTGGCTACTTAAAGGTTGTTTAGTCTCTGCCTAAGCAGCCTTGGTTTCGCTAGTCTCGTTCGCTCTCGCGCTCCGACATTCTTGCGCCCACTAAGCTTGCTACCAATATTGCCATGTAGAATTGGCCAAACACTGCTTCGCTAAAAGTAAAAAAGCGGGAGATAGGCGTATTAGGGGTGATTTCGCCGTACCCTAGGGTAGTTAGCGTAACAAAGCTAAAGTAGATGAAGTCGGTCATTTGGGTGCTCCAATGCTCTTTGGGCACCCCGTTAAATGCGTCATTTAACCAAAAGTTTAAAATGGTATATAAATGCGCCCAGCCTAGGCCTATCAATAAAAAGATACAGATTGCACCCACGATCTTGTTGCTATCTATATGGCCGGTAAATAGCACCTGTTTCAAAGCCGTCCAGGTAGTTAATACCAAATAACAGAACACAATGGTGAGATATAAACTCACTAAGCCTTCTGCTTCAAACCAATAACTAAAAAAAGCCAGTACCGAGGTGGTGAATAAGAAGCCGATGCCCGTTACATACCATAAGCGTTTGCCTTTGGCCTGCCACACTCCAGCGGCTAGCACCAGTACCATGGCTATTTGTAAAAACCTAAAACCGTCTCCCTGCCAGAATTGATCTAAGCACGCGGCGAGAAAGATGTAACCCACCAAAGCAATGGTAAGAAAGTAGAAGTTGTTCTTTTCGCTCCAATCCATGAGCTTTTTCATGTAGCTAACCTATATCAATGGTTTAGTTAATAATTTAGCAAATTTGCTGACGAACTGCTTACTTATTCTATTGCTGACAAAAGCTTGCGATAGCTCGCAACTATGCAGTTTATTGAGTGTTCATTTTGATGTAAATCAAGCCAAGATTGCTTAGCTAAAACAGATGAAAAGCTAGCTTCTACACTGTAATTATCACCAGTTACACGGGAGAGCAGATATGCGATTTAATCAACTAAAACTGCTGCTAGAGCACTTTGTATCGTGCCGTGAAGCAATGATGGCCCTATATCGGCGCTTGGAGTTAAATAGCGATGCAGAGCGAGTGCGCATGTTACTGGCTTACTTGCAACATCAAGAGCGAGAAAATGCTGAGCATTTACAGGATTTTGTTAGCCAGGCCAAACCTGAGTTGTTAGAGACTTGGACCGACATTCGCGTGGAAAAAGATTTATTGGACTATATGGCTAAGCTGAGTCAACCAGCCGATATTAGCAGTGATGATGTAAGCAATTTGGCCTTGGAGCTTAGTGAGCAGTCTTTAAGCTTATTACGCTTAGCTAAAGATGAGTTAACCATGTTAGGGGCGAGGCAGTTTTTAGCTAACTTGATTGAACACCAAGAAAAACGCCAACAGCAAATGGTGCATGCCACTCATCGCTTAGATGATATTTAGTCAAAAGTAGGGCACAAAAAAGCACAGCCTAGGCTGTGCTTTTTATTTGGTATAAAGCAGCCTATTAGCTGGCGACTTTATCCAAGTGAACATCCATTTGTGGGAATGGAATTTCGATGCCAGCATTATCTAGAGCCACTTTGATGTTCTCGTTTAGGTCAAAGTAAGCTCCCCAGTAATCGGCGCTATTTACCCATGGGCGAACGACTAGGTTCACTGAGCTGTCGGCCAATTCGCTTACACCAATAGTGATGTCTGGATCTTTTAATACACGAGAGTCTGCTTCACATACTTCGCGTAGTATCGCTTTAGTTTTAGCTAAATCGGCGTTGTAGCTAACTCCAACCACCAAGTCTACACGACGGGTAGGATGGGTAGAGTAGTTAACAATGTTACCGCCTAAGACCGCGCCATTTGGTACAACAATTTGTTTGTTGTCAGGCGTTTTTAACACGGTGGTGAAGATTTGCACTGATGCTACCGAACCCGCTGTACCCGCAATCTCTACAAAATCACCGGCTTTGAATGGGCGGAAACCAATAATAAGTACACCTGCTGCAAAGTTAGACAATGACCCTTGCAAGGCCAAACCAACAGCTAAACCAGCGGCACCAATAATGGCAACAAACGAAGCGGTTTGAATACCAATGCGTGATAGCGCAGCAATAATCACAAAGGCAATAATGATGTATTTCACCATTGAGCCAACAAAGTGACTAATTGTTGTATCTAATTTGCGAGCGTTCATTAGTTTTTCTACGCTTGACGCCATTACGCGCGCAACGATCATACCAACAAACAAAATGGCGATAGCAGCAGCAATGTTGATTGCGTATTGCATTAGTAGGTCTTGGTTGTTCTCAAACCAACTGGTACCTTCGGTAAATACGTCCATGTGTTAAGCCTTCTTATGGAGTGAAATTAGCTACAAATTTAGCAGCTTTTTTAATACAAACAAGTGTCTAGATTTTTTACAGAAAGGTATAAGGCCTGCCGGGGAATTTAGCAGGCCTATTAAGCGCTTAGCTTTGCACTAGCTGCTGCTTTAAAAAGCCCCAGTGAGTGTCAAATTGGGCGGTAGGTTCTAGCTTAAATTCACTGCGCACGTATTGGCTAATGCGTCCTTCGGTATAGGCCAGTAACAAGGTAGCTAGGCTGTTTTCTTCAATTAAGAAGCCTTGTCCTTCACGTAGCCTACGCTCGCGTAATACTTGTTTAAGTTGCACTTCAATTTTGTCGAACAAAATGCTGACTCTGGCGCGTAAACGCTCGTGCTCACCTTGTAAGGCATCGCCAGTTAAAATGCGGCTTAAGCCGGGATTGCGCTCGGCAAAACCCAGTAATAGCATGAGTATGTGCTGGCAGCGATTTAAGGTATCTTTTTGTTCTTCCTGAATCAGATTAATGCGTGATAGCAAGGTTTCTTCGATAAACTCTATTAAGCCTTCAAACATCCTAGCTTTGCTGGGAAAGTGACGATACAAAGCAGCTTCTGATACGCCTACTTCTTTGGCTAGGCTTGCAGTGGTGATGCGTTGTCCGTGGCTGGTTTCTAACATGCGCGCCAGCGCCTGCAGAATTTGTTCGCGGCGATTGCTTTTTGGTTTTCCCGCCATGGTTATGGTAATCCTTTTTATTAGTCTATTAGCGTACTACTTGAGAACCGTTTACTTTGTACCGGAATGGCCAAATCCACCTTCACCACGCTGGCTAGCGGCAAAATCTTCTACTATTTCGAAGCTAGCTTGTACCACTGGCACAAATACTAACTGGGCGATGCGCTCGCCCGGTTCGATGGTAAAAGTAGTTTGTCCGCGGTTCCAACAAGACACCATTAATTGTCCTTGGTAGTCGGAATCGATCAGTCCAACGAGGTTACCCAGAACAATGCCGTGCTTATGGCCAAGGCCAGAACGCGGTAAAATGGTGGCAGCAAGAGTAGGATCGGCAATATGAATCGCTAAGCCAGTAGGAATTAGCTCGGTTTGGCCGGGGGCTAATGTTATGGCTTGGTCTAAGCAGGCGCGTAAATCCATACCTGCTGAACCTGGTGTCGCGTATTCTGGCATTGGAAAAGTAGTGCCAATTCTTTGGTCTAGTATTTTTAGTGCTATTTGTTTCATTTTTTTGTTTTGATTATTGTGCAGCGTACTGCTTGGCGATTAATGCCATTAATTGTTGTGCCAATTCTGATTTATCAGCGAGGTCTAATTGCTGATGGCCAGTTGGCCAAAATACCGATAAGGCATTTTGCTCACTATTAAAGCCTTGTTCGGGCTTTGATACGTCGTTGGCGGCGATCATGTCTAGGTTTTTTCGCGCCATTTTATCTTGTGCGTAATGAGTTACATCTTGTGTTTCAGCAGCAAAACCCACCGTAAAGGGTTTGTTAGCTAATCCAGCAATGGTGGCTACAATATCTGGATTTTTCACCAAACGTAACTGCATTTCGTCGCTGTTGTCGGTTTTCTTGATTTTTTGTTCAGCAACATTGGCTACTCGGTAGTCGGCAACTGCTGCGCAAGCGATGAAAATATCACAGCTTGCGACTTGATTTAGTGTTGCGTCGAGCATTTGTTGGGCAGTATTTACCGCCACCTTATTAACGCCAGCTGGTGTATTTAAGTTCACCGGGCCTGAAACTACCGTCACCTTGGCGCCAAGTTGTTCGGCAGCAGCGGCTAAAGCAAAACCCATTTTACCGGAGCTGTGATTGCTTATATAACGCACCGGATCAATCGCTTCTCGAGTTGGGCCGGCGGTAATCATCACATTTACGTCTTTTAGTAGCGCTGGGGATTTGGGAGCAAAAAACTCGTTAATGTGAGTGAGCAGCTGAGCGGGCTCAAGCATCCTACCTGGGCCTACATCGCCACAGGCTTGTTCGCCTTGGGCTGGGCCCCATATATGCACTTGGCGTTGCTTAAGCTGGCTTAAATTAGCCTGAGTAGCAGCAGCTTGGTACATTTGTTGGTTCATTGCTGGCGCAATGGCAATAGGGGCGGCAGTTGCTAGCATCAATGTGCTTACTAACTCGTCGGCCAAACCATGGGTAAACTTAGCAATGCTATTGGCGGTAGCAGGTGCCATCAATACTAAATCTGGCCATTTAGCATAGGCGATGTGGCCCATGGATGCCTCTTGAGCAGGGTCGACTACCTCCAAGCCTACTGGTTCGCCAGATACTGCCTGTAGCGTTAAGGGAGTAATAAAGTGGGTGGCGTGGTTGGTCATTACCACTTTTACTTCTGCGCCTTGCTCTTTTAGACGACGCACCAACTCTGGCATTTTGTATGCCGCAATCCCGCCTGTAATCGCGAGTAGAATCTTCTTTCCCGTTAACATGCTGATACCGCTTCGATAATCTCAGTTTGATATCGGCAAGCCTATCACAAAACTTAAGATCTCCGCATACACAAGCCAGCAGTTTCGACTACGCTTGTTTTTATTGATTCATTCATTAGTTATTAGAATGCATGGCAATTTGTGATTGGCCGGCCGAACAACGGCCGAGAGAAAAGTTATTAAATAGTGGTGCCCAAAGTTTAAGTGATGCTGAGTTACTGGCGATTTTTTTGCGAGTAGGATGTGCCGGACTAGATGCAGTGAGTTTAGCTCAGCATTTACTCGCTCAGTTTGGCTCTTTGCGAGCGGTATTAGCTGCCGATCATCAGCAGTTTTGCGCAGAAAAAGGTTTGGGTAGTGCAAAATTTGCACAATTACATGCTTCGATAGAAATGAGTCGACGTTATTTGCTGGCCGATATTAGTGAAAATAGTGTGTTAGATAGCGCCGAATCGGCAAAAAACTACCTTTCTATGGAATTATCTCACCAACAACGTGAAGTATTTGCAATATTGCTATTGGATAATCAGCATCGAGTGGTACAATTCGCGCCGCTATTTTTCGGAACGATTGATGCCGCCAGTGTTTATCCACGGGTGGTGGTACAGCGAGTATTAGAAAAAAATGCTGCTGCAGTAATATTTGCCCATAATCACCCCTCGGGTGTGGCAGAGCCAAGTTTGGCTGATAAGCAAATTACTACCAAATTAATCAAGGCCTTAGCACTGATTGATGTGCGAGTTTTAGACCATGTTGTAGTCGGCTGTGGAGAGACTGTGTCTTTCGCCGAGCGCGGTTGGATCTGATCTTTGTTCAATTTTTAGTTGATCTAGGGTTCTATTTCCTGTATAAAATGCGGCCTTTCTGTCGTCCCGGGCGACGGCCTAACGGGGCATGAACAGATGCTCGAGCAGAAGTACATATTTGGAGAAGACTGACATGTCTAGAGTATGCCAAGTTACTGGTAAGAAACCAGCTGTTGGTAACAACGTATCACACGCAAAAAACCGCACTCGTCGTCGTTTTTTGCCTAACCTTCAATCTCACCGTTTTTGGGTTGAGACTGAGAAACGTTTTGTTAAATTACGCGTATCAACTAAAGGTATGCGCATCATCGACAAAAAAGGTATCGACGCTGTTTTAGCTGAGATGCGTGGTCGTGGTGAGAAGGTATAAGGAACTAAGAAATGGCTAAAGGTATTCGCGAAAAAATTCGTTTGAACTCATCAGCTGGCACTGGTCACTTCTACACCACTGATAAGAACAAACGTAACATGCCTGAAAAAATGGAGATCAAAAAATTTGATCCTGTTGTTCGTAAGCACGTTATGTACAAAGAAGGCAAAATCAAATAGATTTTGGCTTTAATGAATCAAGAAGCTCAGCTTAGGCTGGGCTTTTTTTTGCCTGTTTTTTAGTGGCTACAACAACCTAGTGCCCTTTACTCACCAAAGACTTCCCGCTTATGATGCTCCTAATTAAAGGAGAATCTCGATGAAAATGAGCCGCAGAGGCTGGAATAACATCATCATATTTGCTGTTGCCTCGATGATTTTGATTTTCAAATACGTAGAAATGAATGAACAGGCCGCCCCAAGCGAGCAAATGGCGGTTGGTCAGTTATTGCCGCAGGGAGCCACTATTTTGCGGATTGAATTGCCGAGCGTGGTAATAGAGCGGGTTGGCACTCAATGGCGCAGCGAACCCCCTCTAGAGCGTTCGATAGCTGTTATTGATGCATGGTTACATATTCAACTAGAACCTTGGCAGGATGCTTTAGGTGGCGCAGCAACTAGCCGTAGCATAATGGTTTACCTAGCCAACTCAGCCGTGCCACTTGAGCTCACCTTATTTAGCTTGGGCGAGCAGCATTGGCTTACTAACTGGCAAGGCCAGCTTTTGTCTGTGGATAGCGATAGCTACCATGCTCTTTTCCCAACGATGAGTTCACCCGATGCCTGAGTTACCAGAGGTAGAAACCAGCCGCCGCGGGATTAGCCCGCATATCGAAAAACAAGTGATTAGCGAAATAGTGGTTCGCCAGCCTAAATTACGCTGGCCAGTGCCTGAGTTGATCCAGTGCTGTGTGGGTTTAGCAATTTTGTCGGTAACACGGCGAGCTAAGTATTTGCTCCTAGAAACAGAAGCTGGCCACATCATTATTCACTTAGGCATGTCGGGTAGTTTGCGAATTGTTGAGCAAGGCCTAGCAGCCGAAAAACATGACCATGTAGATATAGTATTAGCAAATGGAAAAGTGCTTAGGCTTAACGATCCTCGTCGTTTTGGCTGTGTACTGTTTAGTCAGCTACCCATTGAGCAGCATAATTTATTGGTTAATTTGGGTCCAGAGCCCTTACATGATGAGTTCTCAGCTAAGTATTTAATTGAGCAAGCCAGCAAGCGCAGTGTGGCGATTAAGCAATTTATCATGGATAACAAAGTGGTCGTTGGCGTAGGTAATATCTACGCCAACGAGGCTTTGTTTAGAACGGGCATCCACCCTAAACGTGCTGCTAACAAAGTGAGCAAAGTGCGCCTAGAGATGCTTAGCGACAACATCAAACAAGTGTTGGCGGAAGCCATTGAACAAGGTGGCACTAGCCTTAAAGATTTTACCAATGCCGATGGCAAGCCTGGCTACTTTAAGCAAACCTTAGCGGTATATGGCAGAGAAGGCGAAGCTTGCGATACTTGCGGGGAGCTGATTAAGGCATTACGTATTGGCCAGCGCAATACCTTCTTTTGCCCGCACTGTCAGCGCTAGCTTTTTTATTTAGCGAGTTTCTTACTGACGGCTTGAGCGACATGTGGCGCAACAAAGCGTTCTATTTCGCCGCCATGTTTGGCTACTTCTTTAATCAGGGTGGAGGAAATAAAACTCACCCCCTCGCCTGGTGTAAGAAACACGCTTTCTAAGTTGGGATCCAGTTGGCGGTTCATGTCGGCTAGCTGCATCTCATATTCAAAATCAGAACCGGTGCGCAAGCCTCGTAATAATACGTTGGCATTTTGTTGTTTGGCTAAATCTACCAATAAGCCGGTAAAACCAATCACTTCTATATTGGTATTGGCACTAATCGTTTGCTCCAGCAACTTAACCCTTTCTTCTAAGCTAAACAGAGGTTGTTTACTGGGGCTGGCGGCAACCGCCACAATTACTGTGTCAAACATACGCGCCGCGCGTTGGATTAAATCGCTATGGCCGTTGGTCACTGGATCAAAGGTGCCAGGATAAATTACCCGAGTTGTCATGAAGCTATGCCAAAAATTAATGTTAGCTGGATTATAACCCCAAGCTTTCAGAAGATGCAGGTATTCACGCTAAATCCTGTTAAAAGGTTCGGGAAAAGATTTACTTAAGCTGCTTGAGCTAACTAGCTCACAGGCTTGGGGAAAATTCTTGAGCCCGAGTGCAAGATTGGTCACAATGCGCAGGCTTAATGATTGGGACAAACACATGCAAAAACTGTTGGTAGTGCGAAACGACAAAATTGGCGACTTTATGCTGGCATGGCCTAGCTTTGCGCTGCTAAAAGCTTCATTACCTAATTGTGAAATAAGCGCTTTGGTGCCTAGCTATACCGCTCCTCTCGCAGAGCTTTGCCCTTGGATTGACAAGGTAATTATTGATTGCGGAGCTGATGGTGATGCTGGCGAGCAAGCTGCACTACTTAATGAGGTGAAGCAACTGCACTTTGATGGTTATTTGTGCTTGTTCTCGACAATGCGTAACGCTTGGTTGGGCGTACGCGCTGGTATTAAATTACGCTGTGCACCTGCCACTAAGCTTGCTCAGTTTTTGTATAATCACCGAGTAAAGCAACGCCGCTCTCAATCTCGAAAACCTGAATTTGAATACAACTTAGAGCTTACTCGCGCTTTTTTAACTAAGTTGCAAGTCAACCCGCTAGAGCCTACTAGTCCTTATTTGCAGTTTAGCGCTGAGCAAATTGCTAAACGTAAGCAGGCTGAGTTTGCCGAGTTGGATGCTAAATCCTTAGCAATGGTACATATTGGCAGTGGTGGCTCGGCAAATAACTTAAGCATTGAGCAGTATTTTAGTTTGATTGATTGTCTGGCTAAACTTAAGCCCGAGTTACACTTTGTGATTACTGCAGGGCCTGGCGAGTTAATCGCCGCCCAAGAGTTGGTAAATCAGTTAGATACTGCAGAGGTGTCTAGTCAGCTATATTATTCAGAAGAGGGCTTAAAAACCTTTTGTGAAGTATTGGCCTGTGCTGACGTATTTATTGCAGGTTCAACCGGGCCGCTGCATATTGCAGGGGCTTTAGATGTGCCAACTGTTGGCTTTTTCCCTAGTCGTCGCAGTGCAACACCTTTGCGTTGGCAGCCTCTTAATAGCCAAGGCCGACATATTTCTTTCTCACCGCCGGCAGGTGAGCTTACTCAAGAAGATATGAGTTTGATTAATGTGAGTGACTCAGCGGTTAAAATTAATTTGTGGTGGCAAAAGCTGCAAACAAAAGAAGTAGCAGAATAAAACGATGAGCGTATTAAAAAAGATAAGAACGGCGCTGCGACAGTTTGATGCGAAGCGTCGCAATAATTCAGTGGCTCTAGAGGCTGCATTTTTAAAGCTAATTGGTGGCCGTAAAGGGCGTCAGCAGCAAATGCTTGAGCCGCAAGAGGTGAACCGAGTACTCATTGTGCGAAATAACAAGCGCATTGGTAACATGTTTTTCCTACTGCCTTACGTAAACAAAGTGATAGAAATGTATCCCGATGCGGAAGTGGAGCTATTACTTACCGATCCTTGGCAAGGCCAAGTTTTCGAAAATTTAGGCTTAAGTAAAATTCATTATTCGCAATTTGGTTTAAAAACTATTTCAGGTTTTTTCGCCACTATGCGCCAATTGCGTAAACAAGTTTATGATGTGGTGTTAATACCTTACAGCGGTTCGAGCGATCGCATAGTCACAGCATTAGTGACGGCCAAAAATGTTTATGGGTACGATGATAAAGTTAACGGTGCCGTTTGTAGCCATACTTTCAAGCAAACGCGCCGCTATAAACACTATGCTTTAGGTTGTATGGAGCTTCTAGAGCAATTACATCAGGTGGAGCCTAGTGATTATTATGCTCGTTTGGTGTTAAGTGAGTTTGAACAACAACACGCTCGTAACGAGCTAAATGGGTTGATAGGCCATAATAATAAACCCTGCCTAGCTTATTTTAGAGGTGCTCGGGGAGCCAAAGTCATTGCTGATAAAGATTGGCAGATCTTGTTAGACAAGTTCAAAAAGCATTATGGTGGGGAGTTAAACGTTATTGAAATTCTGAGCCCTGATGTCGCCAAGCCATTAGTAGACGCGGAGTTCACATACTCAAATAGTGATTTGCGAAAGCTTGCTGCGTTTTTGCAGCAAGTACCCTTGTTTTTCTGTGGTGACACCGGCCCGTTGCACTTAGCAAGCTCTGCTGGCGCTTATTGTGTAGGGTTGTTTTCCGTGACCAATGTGGCGCAATATGGCTGCTTAGGAGAACATGCGGTCAATGTGACTGATCTAGCTGCTATAGATGCAGCTAAATTGTTGGAAGAACTTAAACTTCAGTAAGTTTACTTTTTGTAATGGCTGTCGTTTTCTCGTGCCCATAAATCGGCGTACTTAACAAAGGTTGAATGCGCCGACAGTATTGCAATTAAAAAGCCCGCCTTACCATCTAAAAAGCCTCGCTTGAGTAAATACATTTTTGCAAAGCAACCTATAGCGTGCGTTATGCCTTGCCCTAATGTTGCGCGTTTGCCTTTGGCCTCTCGTTGATCGGCCCAAGCTTTGGCATAACCAGCAGATTTTACTAAATAATGATGTATTGAGTCATAAGTGTAATGCAGTAAGTCGCCAGATAGATGTTTAACTTTACTTTCTTCTGGAATAACGAGTTTTTCGTGCACTAAAGCATCGTTGTATTGGGTTAGTTGAGTAGGGTGAAGCCTTAGTACTTTATCGGGATACCAGCCGCTATGAGACAAAAATCGGCCAAATACCCAGGAGCGTCGGGCGACACTGTAGATGGTTTTGTTATCGCTCTTTAAAGCCTTTTGTATCGAACTTGCTAATTCTGGTGTGACCCGCTCATCGGCATCTATCCAGAAACACCAATCAGTGCTGACTTTTTGTTGGGCTAGCTGGCGCTGGTTGCCAAAACCTTGCCAATCGACATTTTGGTGAAACTCAGCACCAAGCTGTTCTGCAATCTCTTGACTGTTGTCGGTACTGCCAGAGTCAAAGACAATCACTGTGTCCGCCCAAGTTAATGAGTTAATACAGTCTTTAAGGTTTAGCGACTCGTTTTTAGCGATAATGATAGCTGTTACTGTGGCTTGTTGATTCATTTCGCTCATAATTGTTGCTCTTTTTTAATCAATTCAAACATCTCAATCACCGCGTCAAGGGTGATGTATTGCATTGCTTTGGGATCTTTAACTCTGCTGCGCCAACTAAGCTGAGCTGCGGGTTTGCCTTGTTCTTTTTCAATCAGTGTTTGCCATACGCTCACCACGTAATCTCGATAATGATAAGGACCGGTGCGTTGCGGGTTGTGGTGAGCATATAGTCCTAGAACGGGTGTATTTACCGCTACCGCCATATGAGCAGGGCCGGTATCTGGCGATATTAGCAGATCTGCTTGGGCAATGAGTGCCCAAAGCTGGCTTAAGTTGGTTTTTCCACAAAGGTTGTTCAGTTTGCCTTGGCAGGCTTGGTTAATTTGCTCACTTAGCGCAACTTCAATGCTAGCCGGGCTGCCGATTAAACTCACTTGGTAGCCTTGTTCGAGCGCGTATTGGGCGATGCCTGCATAACCTTGCAAAGTCCAATTTTTATAGGCTTTGCTAGCAGCCGGACAGATCACGATATGCTTACTGGAACTGGCCAGCAATTGTTTTGCGGTATCTTGGTCGGCTTCTGAGAGTGGCACGTGCCAACTTGGGGCCTGAATACCTATTCCTAGTGGCAATAAAAATTGCAGAAAGCCATCTAATACATGGGCCGAATTAGCCGGAGCAATTTTCTCGTTAGTAAATAGCCACTGGCCATCTTTAGCGCGGCTTTTGTCAAAACCAATTTTACGTTTTGCGCGAATGCAGCAACTTAACAAGCTAGCGCGCAGTGCTGCTTGCATGTGCAGCAATACATCAAATTGCTGGTTCTTAAGCTCTCGTTTAATAGCGAGCATGCCTTTTAAGCCATCTTTTTTGTTGTATACAACTAGTTTTATATTGCTGAAGGCAGCCAATAACTGTGCTTCAGCTTTGCCACATACCCAGGTGACATCGGCATTTGGGTAACTGTTTTGAAGTTGCTGAACAACAGCCAAAGCATTACAGACGTCGCCGATGGCAGATAGGCGTAAAATACAGACTTTTAAGGTGGTTTGCTGTTTGGTCATTATGGCAAAAGTGGCGGATTTTCTTAAGTATTATGCTTTTTGCAGCTTGCGTTGTAAAATTGCTGAGATTTGTTTCACAAGCGATAACTATGCAGATTGAAAAACAGAAAACCGCTGACGGCTGGCTATTTTATAATCCAGCAGTGTGGCAGCAGGTAAGTGATGCTTATTTTGAGCCCCGCCATTGGCAACAAAATAGAGCAGTGGTAGGCCAAGCGATGGGCCGAGGTAAGACCCTGTTTTTTCGTTTTGAACATCGAGAATTTGTATTACGCCATTATCACCGTGGTGGCTTAGTCGCTAAATTGAGCAATGACCGCTATTTGTATTCAAGCCTACAGCGCAGTCGAGTATGGAAAGAATTCTCGCTGTTGATGAAACTACAAACCTTGGCGCTTCCTGCACCTGTGCCGATTGCTGGCAGGGTTAAACGCAAAGGCTTGAGCTTCCAGGCGGATTTAATTTTAGAGCGCATAAGTGGCGCTAAAGATCTTGCTAAGTTGCTTAGCGAGCGTCGATTACCTTTAGATCTATGGCAAAAAATTGCCGAAACGATAGCACAGTTTCATCGGGCTGGGGTTTATCATGCCGACCTCAACTTACGTAACATCATGGTTGATGACCAACAGCGGGTTTGGTTGATTGACTTTGATAATGGCCGTATTTGTCGACCGAGAAAGAAATGGCAGCAAGCTAACCTTGCTCGATTCTACCGCTCTTTAGAAAAAGAACAGGCGAAGCCTGGTTATTGCCATTGGCTAGAGTCTGACTGGCAGTATTTTGTTGCTTGTTATCAACAAGCCCTTTAGTTCAACAGTGCCGCTAGACTGCGCGCTAAAGCGCCTTGGTTCTGCTTTACAATAGACAAGCCAGCGTCCCCCGCTTTGTTGCGCTCTTCAGCATCGCTTAACCATGCTTTAAGCCAATTAGCCAGTTGCTCGGTGTCGGCGCTAAGTTTAAGTGCGCCGCAGGCTTGGAGCTGTTGGCTGATATCTGAGAAGTTAAAGTCATGTTCGCCAGCAACGCAGGGTAATCTTAGCGCAGCTGCTTCTAAGTAATTATGCCCGCCAATGGGCACTAAAGAACCGCCGATGAAGGCGGCATCTGAGCAAGCATACATCAGCAGCATCTCGCCCATGGTATCGGCTAAATACACTGCATCTTTTGCTTCAGGGCTTTGCTGTTGGCTGCGACGAGCGCAATCAAAGCCGCTGCTAGCAATTAATTCGGCCACTTGGTCGAAACGCTCAGGGTGTCGGGGGACCAATATTAGTAAGCTGTCGGGAAGCTGCTTACGAACCTGTTGCATCACCTCAAGCACTTTCTCGTCTTCGCCTTTGTGGGTGCTGGCGGCAATCCATATTAGGCGCTCACCAAACAAACTAGGCCGAAGTTGTTCTGCTTGTTGCTGTATGTTTTTGGTATCGGGTAGATCGTATTTTATGGAACCTGTTACCACCAAGTTGGCTGCTGTAACTCCCAATTGATTAAAGCGCTGTGCGTCATCTTGGTGTTGCGCCAATACTTGCCCCAATTGCCCATATAAGCGTTGACTAAAGCCTTTAAATCGCAAATAGCGTTGGCAAGAGCGTTGTGACATACGGGCATTGATAAGCGATACCGGAATGTTTTGGCTTTGGCAAAGCTGCAGCCAATTTGGCCACAGTTCGGTTTCCATAATCCATAGCTGCTTGGGTTTGTGTAAATGCTGAAACCAGCGAATACAGGGCCATAGATCAAAGGGCGCATAGCGATGAATGACTAAATCCGCCAGTTTTGATTGCGCTTGCTCAGCACCTGTAGCGGTAGTGGTGGTCAGCAAAATTTTGCATTGTGGTTGCTGCTGCTTTAGTTGAGTAATTAAAGGAATGGCCGCCAATACTTCACCAACTGATACAGCATGGAACCATACATCAACCGCTGATACTTTTTTACTTACACCAAAATGTTCTGGCCAACGCTTACCTACCGAAGGTTTACCAGCTCTTGGCCAGTACAGTTTGTACATGGCTAAGGGCAAGACTAAAAGTAGCAAGATGTTATAAAAAATACGCATGGTTATTTAGTTACTTTTATTTTCTTCTATTAGGTCTTCTATGCTTAAACCTTGTTCTTCTAGGTAGGCATCAACCTGCTCTTGGTAGCTAATTAGATAAGAGTACTTGTTGCTGTCGTGGCTAGCGACAAGGTTTACTACAAGGAAATAAGCTGCAATTATGGTTGTTAGCTTTGCTAGTTTTTCTGGTTTTTTATTTTGCCAATATTCGGCGTAATAAAGCACCGGGAGCAAGGCAAAAGCAAAGGCAATGATTAGGTGCCAATAAGAGAAAATAATCGGCGATAGCATTGCCGAGATAATAATGCCTAAGAACGCAGAAAACGCGTAATGCATTAGCCATTCAGATGAGGCTAAATTTAATGCTTGTCTGCTTCGCCAATGCGGTTTGACAACCTTCCAAGCTTTTTTGTTAACTACCCAAGCACATATAACGGTAATACCGCCTACCGTAAAGAGTATTGCTTGCCATATATAATCAACAACCATTCTTAGCCACTCTATATCGGTGAGCCAATGAAAATTAGCATCAACAATAATGCGATTGGTAAACAAGAAAGAGCTATAGCGTAGCCAATACAAGGCGGCTTTGAGTACCGGGTAAACATTGACCGCACCCCAGCCAATATATCGTTCGCTATCTTGGCCTTGAATTGAGGAGTTCTGCAATACTTCCATGAAATAGGGGACCAAACTGGCCAATACGGCTAAGCCACCGGCAATTAAACCCCACCAACTTACTTTAATGATACCCCGATAATATAGGTAGGCTGACATCACGGCTAAAATTGGCCATGAGTAATGAATTTGCATGGCTAAGCCAATAGCTACAACATGCAAAAAGCTAGAAATAAAACTGCTTTTCTCTCTCATATTGAATGCTGTCCAGCAATGCAGGGCAGCAAAAAAACATAAATAAGCGGGGTTATAAATGATGCTGTCGAATAGGAACCATGGGCTTAACAGGTATAGTACGGCGAAGCCAATTCTCACTACAGGGCTAAAGCATTGCTTAATTACATGATCGAAAAGGAAGAATGACATTAAACGAATAAAGGGTAACAGCAACATTGGTGACCAAGGAGAGTCCCAAACGAGTAAAGGTAAACCAACCAATAAACTGGACAATGAACCAGGTACATTACCCACTACACTGGCTGCATTACCATAGCTTAACCACGTTCCGTGATAGGCACCCAAGTAGCCTTTTAATAGCATTTGGGTTTGATCACCGGTGAGGATTTGGTTGCTAGCGTATACAAGTAATAAAGCAACAGAGCTAACAAAGATAGACCAGTAAATTAGTGTGAAATGTTTTTCAATTTGTTGGTTTAAAGACACAATTGAGCTCTGTAGGTTAGTTAAGGTTTATGGATTTCTGCTTGGGAGTATGTCCAGCAGCGATGGATAACAAAGGTAACAAGAGGTAGTAAAACAATCACTACCGCAACTTTAATGATATTCGAAAAATCGTTAAGTAAAGATGATAATAAGATAGATAAGCACAAGGCTGAAGTCTGCACCACAAAAAAGCGCAAGGCATTGTTTAATGAAGGTTGGTTTTGAAATACCCAACAAGTTTGTAATAGGTAGGAGAAAACAAATGCTAAGCTAAAACCAACAAAGTTAGCCAAAGCAAAAGCTTGCGGCCAGTACTGTAAAACCGCCAAAGCCAAAACAAAGTGAATCGTTGTAGCAATAACCCCAGTAAGACCATATCGCGCGATGCGAAGACTAAATAGCTTAGCTATTAAGTGAGCCATGTTTAGTTGTCTTCTTCGACAATGTAGATAGGTCGGCGTTTTGACTCCATAAATAAACGGCCAATATACTCGCCTAACACACCTAAACCGATTAGTTGTACCCCACCTAAAAATAGCATTATTGTTATTAACGAAGCGTAACCAGGGGCATCGATACCAAATAGTAGTGTCTTAATGACAATAGCGCTGCCATAAATAAACGCTAAAGTAGAAATAGCTAAGCCAATGTACAACCAGATGCGCAGCGGAGCAGTACTAAAGCTGGTAATGCCTTCTAGGGCGAAATTCCACAGCTTCCAGCCATTAAAACTGGTTTCACCTGCGACTCGAGGGTCTCGCTTGTATTCTACAGTTTTCGTTTTAAAACCAACCCATGAAAACATACCCTTCATAAAGCGTTGATTTTCCGGCATTTGTTGAATGGCAGACACAACTCTGCGAGTCATTAGCCGATAATCACCGACATTTTCCGGAATTTTCACATGAGATATTTTATTGTGAAATTTGTAGAACAATTCAGCACTGAGCTTTTTGGCGAAACTGTCACTGGTTCTATCAACACGTTTAGCTACAACAACATCGTAACCATTGTTCCACTCCCGAATGAAGTCATGAATAAGCTCGGGTGGATCTTGTAGATCAACATCAATGGGAACAATCACTTGGCCTTTAGATAAATCTATCCCTGCGGTAAGTGCTGCTTCCTTACCAAAATTGCGGGCGAGATTAATGACTCTTATTCCAGCGTGTTGTTTTTGCAAATCTTTGAGTGCGGCTAAGGTGTTATCGCGACTGCCGTCGTTTATAAAAATAATTTCGAAACTAAGCTCGGTTTTTTCAAGTTCTGGCAGCATGGTATCGATAAATAAACCCACTGTATCTTGCTCGTTAAAGCAAGGGCAAACTATTGATATAACCGGAGGCTTTGTGCTCATAGGGAGTCTCGACAACGTTAAATAAAGTAAGTGTAGTTAAGTCAATAAATCAGCAATAGACGAAATTGCGCGCTCTGGTGCTAGTTCAGTTAAGCATTTTAGGTGGCCGAACTGACAAGTCTTTTTAAAACACGGGCGACAATCGATATCAGTATGCAAGATAGCGGCATTTTCGGTTAGTGGTGGTGTGTATTTTGGTGAAGATGAACCATAAATAGCGATCAACGGTAACTCTAGCGCTGCCGCGATGTGCATTAAACCTGAGTCATTACTTACCGCCAAAGTAGCTAGTGCCATTAAATCGATGGCTTCAGCTAACTTAGTTTTTCCTGCAAGGTTGTGGCAGTACTGTTGCAACTCTTGTGGGACGTGGCTAATGATTTGCGCTCCCACGGCTTGATCTTTATCTGAGCCAAAAATCCATACTTGACCTTTGCGTTCATTAATCCAGTGGGCTGCCACTTGAGCGTAATGTTGCTCTGGCCAGCGCTTTGCTGGGCCAAATTCTGCGCCAGGGCACAAGGCTAATATAGGATGCTGTGTGTCTAACGCTAGCTGAGCCAAAGCCTCTTGCTGATTCGCTTGGTTGGCTTGTAGCTGAGGGTGCAGATAAGTTGGCAGATCAGCTGCTGATTGCATCGACGCTTTAGGGTGAGCCAAGGAAACATAACGTTCCACCATTAATGGGAAGTCGTGTTTGTTGCTGCGCAAATCGTTCAGCAGGCCGTAGCGGCTCTCCCCTTTCCAACCAGTACGTTGCTTAATGCCGGCAAACCAAGGGATTAATGCTGATTTTAAAGAATTGGGTTGGGTAATAGCCCAATCATAGTGGTTTTGTTTTAGCTCTCGGGCTAACTTCCAACGGGTGGTAAGCTGTAAATCACCGTGGCCTAAGGGCATGCGCAGTGCATTGTCTACTTCGGGCATCCGCTCTAGCATAGGGCGGCACCAATCTGGCGCTAGTACATCCAATTGCGCCTTTGGGTGCAGTTGTTTAAGAGTTTTGTACAAGCTTTGCGACATCACCATGTCGCCTACCCAAGATGGGCCTACCACCAGAATTTTCATTCATAACCTATGTTAAAAAGGGGCCTGTCGCCCCTTGAGTATTTTTTGTTACTTGTTTAGCCAGGCCATGTATTCAGCGACCCCTTGAGCAACATCTTTAAATGGTTCTGCGTAACCGGCTGCGCGCAGCTTGTCGATATTTGCTTGGGTAAAACTTTGATAACGACCTTTTAGGTGATCAGGGAATGGTATGTACTCAATTTCACCTTTTTGGTGATAGTTTATTACCGCTTCAGCCACCGCACGGAAAGGTTCTGCTTGGCCTGTACCTAGGTTGAAAATACCGCTTTGGTCTGGGTTTTTCCAGAACCATAGGTTTACTTTTACCACGTCGCCAACGTAAACAAAATCACGACTTTGTCCGCCATTGCCATAGCCGTCATAACCTTCAAATAATTTAGGGTTTTGCCCGTCATTTACTTGGTTATTTAAGTGGAAAGCTACACTGGCCATGCTGCCTTTGTGTTGCTCGCGAGGACCATATACGTTGAAATAGCGAAAGCCCACAACTTGAGAGTCAATTTCGGGTAACAAACGGCGCACGTAATTATCAAACTGCAGCTTTGAATAACCGTATACATTAAGTGGGCCTTCGTATTGCTTCTCTTCTTTGAAGATCTCTGTGTCACCATAAGTAGCGGCAGATGAGGCATATAAAAACGGAATGCGACGGTCTAAGCAGTAATGCAATAGCTCTTTCGAGTACTCGTAGTTGTTTTCCATCATGTACTTGCCGTCCCACTCAGTGGTGGCAGAGCAAGCGCCTTCATGGAAAATGGCTTCAATTTTTTGGCCGTATTCAGCGCCAATATCTTCGCCAGAAACAATACGGGCTATGAAGTCGTCTTTATCAAGGTAATCAGCGATTTCTAGATCAACCAAATTGACGAATTTGGTACCGTCTTTGAGGTCATCAACCACAATGATGTCATTATGGCCTTGTTCGTTGAGACTTTTTACAATGTTTGCGCCAATAAAGCCCGCGCCACCTGTTACGATAATCATAATACTGCCATTCCAAAAATTGTCGTTAATCTAAGGATTTTATGCTGTGGCGAGGTGAATAGCAATTGTGCTTCCAGTTGAATCTAGTTAATAAAAACTGGATTTTGGCAGCGTTTGCAGGTATCAACGTAATATCATTGAGAACTTTTTAGCCAAATGAAAACTAAAGACAAAATAATTCATACTTCTCTCAAACTCTTCAACGAGCGCGGCGAAAGACAAATCACTACCAATCATATCGCCGCCGAGCTGGGCATTAGTCCCGGGAATCTTTACTACCATTTCAGTAACAAACAAGAAATTATCCGCAGCATTTTCGATTTATACGTGGCTCAGTTAGAAAGCAGCTTTCGTCCTCATGCTGATCAACGGTTAAGCCTAGAACACTTAACGCAGTACTTGGATGCCAGCTTTGAACTAATGTGGCGTTTTCGTTTTATGTACGCCAACTTGCTAGAACTGTTGGCGCGAGATGCTGAACTAGAACAAAAATACCAAGCCTTGCAGCTAGAACTGGCTAATTGGAGCCGAGATATTCTCTTTCAGTTGCGCGAGAGTCGCTTTCTAAGTGGTGACGATGCAACAATGGTTGAATTAGCCGACAGCGTTAAGTTTATTATTGGTGCTTGGATTGGCTACCAAAGTGCTCAACTAAAAGGTGGCGAAATCACCAAACCTCGGTTGTATCAAGGGGTGCTTAAAATCTTGTTTACCTTGCGCCCATACTTTACTGATGAGTCTCAAAACATCTATCAAGATTTGCATCAACATTACGTAAAATGTGCTGAACGCAGTGAATAGTTTTTAATTTAGATTTAAGGCTGTATTTGCCAAATAAAACACTATAATTCAGCTATTATTCTGGATTTAAATAGGGTTTGCCATGACAGCCGCTTTCTCAGCACACATTTCTCAGCTCTTACAACAAGTAAAAGATGACGGTTTATATAAGCATGAGCGAGTAATCAACTCTCAGCAGCAAGCCGCTATCGCTGTTGAACAAGGCCAAGTTGTTAACTTTTGTGCTAACAATTACTTGGGCTTAGCCAATTCCCCAGCTCTTATTGAGGCAGCCAAATCGGGTTTAGATGGCCACGGCTTTGGTGCTGCTTCGGTGCGTTTTATTTGTGGTACTCAAGATATTCACAAACGTTTAGAGCAAGGCTTGAGTGAGTTTCTGGGTATGGAAGATACGATTTTGTATTCTTCTTGCTTTGATGCCAACGCTGGACTTTTTGAAACCTTATTGGGTCCCGAGGATGCGATTATCTCTGATGCACTAAACCATGCTTCGATTATTGATGGTGTTCGTTTGTGCAAAGCAAAGCGTTTTCGTTATGCTAATAACGACTTAGCAGAGCTGGAGCAATGCTTAAAAGCCGCCGATGAAGCGGGAGTGCGCTTTAAGCTGATTGCCACCGATGGCGTGTTCTCCATGGACGGCGTGATTGCCAACTTGCCAGGAATTTGTGATTTAGCTGATAAGTATGATGCCATGGTGATGGTTGATGATTCTCACGCCGTTGGCTTTGTAGGTGAACATGGCCGTGGCACTCACGAGTATCATCAAGTGATGGAGCGAGTAGACATTATTACCGGCACCTTAGGTAAAGCCATGGGCGGTGCTTCTGGTGGTTTTACTTCAGCCAAAAAAGAAGTGATTGATTGGTTGCGTCAACGTTCGCGTCCTTACCTCTTTTCTAACTCGCTGGCGCCGGCCATTGTTAGTGCGTCTCTTAAAGTATTGGAATTACTCGCTGAAGGAGATGCTCTGCGTAAACAGCTGTGGGATAACGTCGAATACTTCAGAACTGAGATGAGCCAAGCGGGCTTTACCTTAGCTGGCGCCGATCATGCCATCATTCCTGTGATGTTAGGTGACGCTAAACTGGCCAGCACCTTTGCCGACAAATTACTTGAGCGCGGCATTTACGTGATTGGCTTTTCTTTCCCTGTGGTACCTAAAGGCCAAGCAAGGATCCGTACGCAAATTTCAGCAGCGCATACACGCGAGCAACTAGAACATGCTGTTTCAGCCTTTACAGAAGTAGGTAAAGAGTTGGGGGTGATTGAATGAGCATTAAAGCCTTAGCAAAGTTAAAAACAGAGCCTGGAATTTGGATGACCCAAGTCGACATGCCTGAGCTCGGTCACAACGATCTTCTGATTAAAATAAACAAAACCGCTATTTGTGGTACCGATGTACACATCTATAACTGGGATGAGTGGTCACAAAAGACTATTCCAGTCCCCATGGTGATAGGCCATGAATATGCGGGAGAAGTTGTAGATATTGGCCAAGAAGTACGTGGTTTTTCGGTGGGTGATAGAGTCTCTGGCGAAGGGCACATCACCTGTGGCCATTGCCGCAACTGCCGGGGCGGGCGTACTCATTTGTGCCGCAATACCGTTGGAGTTGGCGTAAATCGTACTGGCTGTTTTTCTGAATACTTGGTTATTCCTGCAGTTAACGCTTTTAAACTACCCGACGAGATTAGTGACGACTTAGCCGCTATTTTCGACCCTTTTGGTAACGCAGTTCACAGTGCCTTGTCGTTTAATTTAGTGGGTGAAGACGTATTGATTACCGGTGCCGGCCCTATTGGTGTAATGGCTGCGGCTATTTGTAAGCACGTTGGTGCGCGCCATGTTGTGGTAACTGATGTAAATGACTACCGCTTGGACCTAGCCCAAAAAATGGGAGCAACTCGGGTAGTTAATGTTGCCAAGCAATCGTTGAAAGATACCATGAACGAACTCAACATGACCGAAGGCTTTGATGTAGGCCTAGAAATGTCCGGTGTGCCCAGTGCTTTTAGCTCTATGTTAGAGCTGATGAATCATGGTGGCAAAGTGGCAATGTTGGGTATTCCCCCTAGCGATATGGGCATTGATTGGAGCCAAGTAATTTTTAAAGGCTTGGTGATTAAAGGAATCTATGGCCGAGAAATGTTTGAAACATGGTATAAAATGGCATCTTTGGTACAATCTGGCCTCGATTTAAGCCCAATAATTACCCATCATTATAGTGTTGACGATTTTCAGCAAGGTTTTGATGCGATGCGCTCAGGACAAAGTGGCAAAGTTATTTTGGATTGGAGCTAAATGCCTAAATGTTTACAAAAGTGACAACTAACTTGACTGTTCCTTAGAGGTAAGTGACAAATATCATATCGACAGTTTGTTGTACTCTTTGCTAAGGTGGTTCAGGCATTAACTTCGGTAAATATACGGTGTTGCAGTTGTTGTTTTGAAGCGCACTCCACATATAGGTTGTAAAAAGGAATTTCCCTTTGTTTTCAAAAATTAGTCATTTAAGGCGCTATATTCTGGCGGGATGCCTTGCTTTAATTAGTTTTGGTGGGGTAGCGCAAGTATCCCTGTACCTACCGCTAAATCAAAATCGGATTATAGAATCTGATATAGAAAAACTAATCACTATCACATCAGCCCCAGGTATGAAGCGCCCTTACCCGGTTACTCAAGTTAGGCATTATGCGGAGATGATTACTGAGGTTTATCCTGCCCTGTATAAGCGTATTGATAGCTATTTAAAGCGTTATGAGCAAAACCTTGCTTTAACCGATGCTAACTTAGAGCTAGCTGTAGGCAATGGTGAACAGAGTATCGCTAATGCACGAGGGCAAAAGGTTGAGGACAATATTCAAGGTAGCTTGAGAGGACACTGGAGAGCAACTGATTGGGCCGCATTATCCTTAGGTGCTCATTACACCCAAGCTAATCAGCTCAAGCCCACTGAAACATTTGTGGCTTTGGGTTTTGATTGGATGCAATTAGATGTAGGGATGCGTGAGCATTGGTATTCCCCTTTTAATGACTCATCGATGTTGATGAGTACACATGCACAAGTATCTCCTTCTATCACTCTTAGTAACTCTAAACCGCTAACATCTTGGCGTTTTCAATATGAAATCTTCTACAGCAAGTTAGAAGAAGTCGATTGTATCAACGTAAAAGGGGAGTGCCGTAAAGACCGTCCTGAATTGATTAGTTATCAAATTACTGCGATGCCTGTTGATTGGTGGCAGATAGGCTTTAGCCGTAATTTTCAGTATGGTGGTGATGGTGTAAATAGGTCTTTTGGTGATATTTTCGAAGCGCTTTTTTGTCCAACATGCGTACAGCACAATAAAGCGGGGGATGACGCTTGGGGTAATCAACAGATGGCGATTCATAGTCGATTTAATGTCGATGTTGGCCAACCAATGAGCATTTATTTTGAGTTTGGCGGCGAAGATATTGCCATTGGGCGAGATAATCGTTTAGGTAATATTACTTTTGGCGCAGGGGTTTACTTACCTTTGCTCACCGAGCAGTCATCTTTACGTCTAGAATGGAATAGCTGGCAATCTCAGTGGTACAACCATTGGATGTATCGAAATGGTTTTACCAATAATGGAAATGTGATGGGGCATTGGGGGGGCGGTAACCGAAAAGATATTAATGAAGCTCCAGGTGCACACGCTTTTTCTTTTCAGTATCAATATACATTAAGTAATCAAGAACAGTTGTTTTCTACTCTTCGCTTTATCAAGAATGAAGAACACTATTCAGACTACAGCCTTGGTTACGAGTTAGACATGATGTATGGGTTTAAGCTATTTGGTCAAAATGTAACCGCTGGGTTCTTAGCTGGACGTGATACTTCTAAAGACTCTTATGGACGATTGTATGCACAATATCACTTATAAAATAGTACTTGCAGTACTCTTAAGCACCACATTCACTGTTAATGCCAAGCCCTTGTCGATAAAAGATACCCAGTTTTTACCGAGCGTACATGTTGGCTTAGGGGTGCATAAAATTGGCGATCACCGAGGTTACGAGAACTTTGCTGCGGGTGACTTAGCTGTTGAGTATCACGGTATTCTTTCAGACAAATTTGAGTTAGGTTTTGGTGGTGGCTTTGTCGGCGATCTTACTGACTTCGAAGCACAGAACTCTTATTGGTATATTAAAGCTGTTGATGCGCGCTACCGATTTTATGAGCAATTCCACATAGGTGCTTTTGCGGGTGGTTCATACAGTAACCGATTTAATAAAGCTTATGGCATGTTATTAGGTGGGTACATTCGCTACGACTTATCTGACACATGGTCACTCAGCGCTGAATATCGCGAGACTTCAAATGATACCGACAACAACTTAGGTTACCCAGAAGGTGAGTTCAATATTCGAGACTATGACTTGTTGCAGTTGCGTTTGTCGTACAATTTTTAGTTTACTATGTTAGAACGGCTAAACGCCGAGCTTCAGGTCAGTGTTTAGTCTTTAGTTTGTTATAGTTTTCATGCGGTGGGCAACTAAACTTCCTCACTTGAACCGCTCGATTGTTACTCTATAGGATAATGTGTGGCTAATTTAGCTAAAGTTTCAACGGCTACCTTGTTAGCTGAAACTGCGAGAATTGCGTACTTTTTTAGCAAACCATTTTTCAAGAAGAAAATTTGGTTGTTATGTGAAACAGAAACTCAGGCTCAAGAAAATGGTTACGAGTTATTTCGTTGGATAAAAAGCAATGCGCCGTCTATCGAAGCCTATTATGTGATTCGAGATGATTCGCCTTCTATTAACAAGTTTCAATCGAATGAAGAGTGGCTCGCACTCGACTCGTGGAAGCAATATTTCTATATGTATCACGCCGAGGCTATTATCTCGACGCATGGCCTTTGGATGATTCCTGATGAGTTAGGCATCTTGAAAAAGCTGACTCGAAAAACCTTAAAAGCTAAGCGAGTGATGCTTAATCATGGGGTTGGGTTTCTAAAAAATGGCAAGCAGTTTTATCACAAGACCGTATTTCCGCTTAACTCTCAAATTATGGCTTTATCACCGAAGCATAAAGCTATTTTTACTGAAGAATACGGGTATGAAGATAGCGAGGTGGTTATCGCTGGCTATCCTCGCTTTGATAGCATGACTGATTTGAGCGCAGAGGCTAAATGGCCTAATATGATCGTTTATATGCCAACATTCAGAGATGATGAACAGAATTTAGGCGATGCTTTTCAAGAAACAGAGCTATTTAATCAAACCAAAGCTTTATTGCAAAGTGACAGTTTTAAGCAGTACCTAGAAGACAATGATGCCCATATCGCCATCTATCTTCATCAAAACATTCAGCAAAGTTCCAAGTATTTAGACCAATTCTCTTCTGCTCGGATTCATATTCTTAGGCAAGGTCAGTATTCTGTGACTGAGCTGTTAAGGATGGGAAAGTTATTGATAACTGACTATTCAAGCGTGTTTTTTGACTTTGTTTATATGAATAAGCCGTTTATTTCTTATCAGTTTGATTATGAGAAGTTTATTGGAGCTAGGAAAAACAAAGCGTTTATCGATATACGACGTGACCTTCCAGGTTACGTGGCAGATACACCAGCAGAGTTAGAAGAGAAAATTAGAATGGTGTTTGCTAACCAGTTTGTTCCTCAAGATGATCATCTGTTAAAAATAAAAGAATACTTTAGTTTTCAGGACCAAAAAAACTGTGAACGTGTGTTTAATGCGATTAACCAGCGCGACTAGTCTCGCTGGTTAATCTTAGCTTTGCTCTTTATACATGTTTTCTAATACTTTTCTTAAGATTGAGCTTGATGTGTGCTCTGTATAAGAAAAGTAAACAATTTCCACGCCTATTTCTTTGAAAGAGGTTTCGAGTTTTGTCCACTTCTCGGTGCCTTTCCAATCATCACCAACAAACATTCTATCGAACTTTAAGTTGTTCCACGCTTCCATTTTGTCGTAGTTTACTTGTGGGGCAACTTCATCAACAAACTTAATCGACTCAACGATTTTTAGTCGCTCTTGAAACGGAATAATGGGTTTCTTACCTTTTGCTTGTATCGACAGTTCGTCAGTAGTTACACCAACGATAAGATAGTCACATTCTAGCTTAGCGCGTTGTAATACATTGAGGTGACCAATATGGAACATATCAAACACACCTGTGGTGTAACCAATCTTTTTCATGCTTCACTCTGCTTATTAAAAGAAACTGTTTAAGTTTTTAGTGCTCATTCTGAGGCTTAAGGAGTTCTTGTGCGATATAATACAACGATTAATTAAAGTTTGCGCTATTAGAGAAGGTTAACTACTTGCTTAAGGATAATACGTTTGGCCGTTTACTCAAATGGAGAGAGCGACTCAGCTTTTTCATTGGAAAATGGTTATTTGATAAACCAATAGCGAAATTAGAAGCAGCTCGTTCCATTCAAAGCATTTTGGTAGTGCGAGGTGATGGCAAGATCGGTGATAGCGTTGTGTCATCTTTTCTATATCGAGAGTTAAAGAGCAACAATCAACATTTAAGCATCGGCGTGCTTTGCACACCAAACTCTCGGCATTTGTTCGACGCAGATCCACATATCGATAAGGTTCACTGTTATCCCAAACGTGCTAAGTTGTGGCAGGTCCGTAGCTTGCTCTCTGAATTGCCAGACTATGATGCGGTTGTTTTTTTAGCAGAGGTATTTAAACCCCGAGATTTCTTGATGTTACGTTGCTTAAATGCAAAAGCGAATGTTGGTGTAGCGGATAACGTGGCACTAATAAATTGTAATATAGCAAGCAAGGTAGCTGGTCAGCATAGCCAGCAATATTTTGTTGAAGCCGCAAAGAGCTTAGGTTTTGCCGTGAATGACTTTAGCTATCATTTTAATCTACCCGACGTAATCGACGAGCAAGTGCTTTCGTTTTTGGGTGACAAACAAGATCATTATATAGCGATCA
This sequence comes from Agarivorans sp. OAG1, assembly GCF_037076485.1. NCBI lineage: Bacteria > Pseudomonadati > Pseudomonadota > Gammaproteobacteria > Alteromonadales > Alteromonadaceae > Agarivorans > Agarivorans sp. OAG1. Next base: position 4,591,881 of record NZ_AP028990.1, on the reverse strand, counting down.
ATGCATTTGGTAACACTTCTAAGCGTTCATTTTCGGAAGCAAGGTTGAGGGAAGTTCTGTTAGCGCTTAAGGTTCGCTTCTCTTATCCTATTGTGGCTTTGGCTTCCCCTGTTACTCAAAAACTAGTTAGTAGCATCTCTGCTTCCATTGATGGGGTATTTTGTTTAGATGGAACAGAGTCAATCGAACAGAATGCTGCACTCATCAAACATAGTAAGTTGTTTATTAGTGTAGATACAGCCACTGTGCACCTCGCACATTGTTTTAAAACCCCGATGGTAGCTATTTACCGTCAAGACCCAGCAAACTTTGCTATGTGGTCACCTAATTATCAGCCTACAAAGGCTATATTTACTCGAGCAGCGAAAACCCGTTCTGAGGAAGTGAGTATCGAGGAGTTTGATCTCGATGAGCTGCTGGATGCAGCAGTTAAGCTTTTGCATAATTAACTCAAGGTTTGTAGATGAAAATATTTGTAATTAGTTTATCCCGTTCTACAGGACGTAGAGATCTAATCACTAGGGAGATGGCTAAGACGGAATTGGATTTTGAGTTCTTTGATGCGGTCGATGGCGTTAAAGGAGAGCACCCGCTATTTCAAAAATATGACGAAGCAAGAGCTAAGTGGCAGGGCGGTGCTGGCCTTAATGCTGGTGAGTTAGGTTGCTTTGCTAGTCATTATTTGATGTGGCAAAAGTGCATCGAGCTTGATGAGCCCATATTTGTTTTCGAAGATGATGTGCTTATTCCCGATAATTTTTACGATGTGTTTACCCTGCTAGATGAGGTTTTACCACGCTATGAATACATTAAACTGGGCCGTGGTCGATTACGGTCTTTGTGGCCTGTTGGTGAGTTTGTAGAGGAAGAGTCGCTTGGACCTCTGCAGATAGTAAAATATATGCGACAAACTGATTGTGCTCATGCGTATGCGCTTACTCCCTCCGCCGCTAAACGTTTCGTGAAAAATGCCAGCTCTTGGATACATCCGGTGGATGATTACATGGATAAAGAGCAGCTGAGTGAGGTCTTACAATTTGGTGTTGAACCACGCTATGTGTTTCAGCGTGGTGAAGATTCAGATATCAAGCAAACAATAGATGAGAATACGAAGAAAAAAAAGCTGAGCACGATCAAACGTATTCGTCGAGAATATTATAGATATAGAGACAAATATGCCTGCAATTGGATTAACTATTGCTATTGGTTTAAGCATAAAACAGGTTTGTTTAAATAGAGAATTTAAGTCTTAGCTTATTAGCTAAGTAGCGGAGTATTTTTGAAGAAATATTGGATTGAGCGTGGTGGTTATGCGAAAGCTAGTGCCAAACAACAAATAGCGCGAGTAGATTTTAATAAAGTAGAACGTATCGCTATCATTCGCTATGCCGCTTTAGGCGATTTAATTCTGGTAAGGGCTTTTATTGTTGAAGCGAAGCGCCTTTTTCCAAACGCGAAAATTGTGTTGTCGGTGTTATCTCACTACAAAATTGGTATGCCCGATGATCTTGTTGATGAGATCCATGTTGTAGAAACGGCACGAGAAAAGAAACTGAGCTTATTAAAAACGCGGAAAGATATTCAAGGTTTAGGTCAATTCGATTTTGTTTTTGATCTTTCGTGTACCGCCCGCTCTCGAGCATTTCTAATGTTTGCGCAATGTCGGTTCAAAGTAGGCTTTCCTTATAGTGTTATTGAGCAAAGGGTGTTTCATGACTTTTGTGTTTTCCGCAGTGACCTTAGTACAGAGTTAAATTGTTGTATTGACCAGCTCAGAGTCTTTGGTCATAAACCCTTAGCTACTCCTGATTTTGCTTTGGAGGTTAACGAAGTGCCTAGGTTGGGCGCCAAGCAGGCCAAGATAGGTTGGTTTGTGGGGGCGTCTACGGTAAAAAAACAGTTCGACCGTGCAACCTGTCTCGCGTCAATTAAACTGGTTAATCAGCGTTACCCAGATGCCGAGATCATTTTTTATGAGGGTGTCGGTAAAGAAGAGAAAGCGGACTTTTTGAGCTCAGAAGGTATTAAAAACCTGCGAGTAGTGGAAGCTGGTTCATTAGAGTCGCTGCGTAAAGAGCTAGTGAACCTTGATGTGCTTGTTTCACCAGATACCGGTGTTAGAAACTTAGCCATTACTACGCACACACCCACTTTGGGTATTTTTATGTGTACGCCAGTCCATCGCTATTGGCCACAGATAAACGGCTTACATCAAGTCGTTTATCAGCTTGATGGAGAACACCCTTCGGCTGAGTTGATAGTAGATGGTTTGATAGACCATCTACAAGAGCTAGCTAAGTAAGCTTCAGTTGTTCTTGTTTATGGCTTTTCGGTAGGTATAGTTTCCTCTTATTTTGCGCCACAAGCCAAACTTAGTGGTGCTGGGGAACATTACAATCCGGCGAATTTGCTGTAAATCTTGGTGCAGGCCTATTGGACCGGAATCCGTGGCTACAGTATAAGCATAGCCAGCTTGTTTAGCTAAATGCTTTGTCTGCTGGCTATGATTGCCATAGGGGTACGCAAAGGTAGTGAGCTCACGTCCTAGCAAGGTCTCTAAGTCTTTTTTGTTTTGTTCTATTTGGTGCTGTTGCTCAGGCTCGCTCAGTTCAGCGAGTTTGGGGTGATTCAGAGTGTGCCCACCAATCTCTACAAATCCACTTCGGTCTATGTCGCGCATAGTTTCTGGGCTCATCAACTCAAAGCGTTGATCTGGTTTTATGGGGTGGCTTGCGTCCCATTGGTTATGGTCGGTGCCACTTACCGCATAAATTACTGCTTTAAATTGGTATTTTTTGAGTAAGGGTAATAGCAGGTCATAATTGTCTTGGTAGCCATCATCAAAAGTGAGAATGATATAGCGTTTTCCGTGATCGAAGCGATGTTCCAATCCTATTTTAGCTAACTCTTTGAAAGTAATTGGAGTCAATCCCATAGTTTTAATAGTTTGAAAATGCTCTTCTAAGCGCTCTTCTGTAACGTAAGTGCCATACACCCCGTGTTGGCTGTCATCATTTATTACCCGGTGATACATGATGATAGGTATTTCACGCTTTTTGGTGTAAACATAGGCACTTTGGTAAACGTTTAATAGCTTCTTACATACTTCATCTAAATCGTATTCAGCTTTAATACTTGTGACTAATTCGTCGCTAACGCCGGCACTAACTATTGCTTGCTTAAGCTGGTTTGCGACTGATTCATAATCTATAGCAAGTTCCGTTTTACCTTCTAAAGCAATATCGCCAAAGTTACTCTTAAGTGCTGTAGGTAGGTTATCCAAGTTGATTAATCCAATAGATTTAGCTTCGCCCACTGCAAACACCGGCTTTTGGCACAACAAGGCTTCCATGGCTACCCGCCCGGCACCAATAACCAAATCTGCTTGGCTAATTGTCGAGCGAATGTTGTCGCTGTATCCGCAAAATTCTACCTTATCTTCAAACTCAGCAAAGCGTGGCTCCACTTTACTACCGCTAATCACTTGTACTTGGTTGGCATCTAAATCAATGCATTGTTTAAGCAATTGATAAACAAGCTCGCCTTTGGGACCGGTTAATCGCCCGATGATTTGAATAATGGGTTTATCGTTATTAGCAGCGGGGAGCGGGGAAAATTGTTGGCTATCAACGCCATTGCGAACCACACTTACTTGTTCGCTAGGCACCCCTAAGTCACGAATAATTTGCTGAGCGATGTTTTCACATACTGCGACAGCATGATAACCGAGGGCGTGAAACTTTTTGCGTGAGCGGTGCACTGGTTGGCGACCATGCACACTGGTAACCATTGGCGTATTAGTTAGCTTACAGGCGATATAAGAAGACCACCCAGAAGCACGGCTATGTGCATGTACCAGTTGAATTTTATATCGAAGAATTAGATAGATAAGATACAATACGTGCCATACTCTGCGAGGAAGACTACGTTTGTTAAAGCGCAAGCTAAAGTGCTGGCCTTTATGCGGACAACTTAAGGTATCTGATACGTAAAATACTTGATGACCCCGTTGAGTGAGTCGATCGCCAACTTGGGTAGCGTAGACTTCGGCTCCGGTCACTTCGAGTTGTGATAGAGCCATCAAAATATTCATAAATATGATAGACCTTGCTGCAATTTGGTAACATATTCTACAGAAGTGACTTGGCTACGCCTAGTGATAGTGTCAAGGTCGATAAAGGCTTAATAATTGGTGATAAATGTGAAGGGTGGCCGTTTATTTTTGTGAGTAATTCATTAATAAGAGTCTATTCACTGAATCAGGTGATTAAGCCAATTTTGTTGCTGGTGTTGCTTAGTTTAGCGCTATTGTCGTTAAAAGTAGAGGCACGCACTGCTCGGGTGTTAATGCTTAACTCTTATCCTGCAGGTTTACAGTGGGATGCCAGCTTTGACAGAGGTTTGCGTCAACAAGTGGGTAATCGTTCAGTGTGGTTATTTAATCACCGAATCGAGCCAAGCCCTTCGCAAGATCCTAGTTACCGTTTAGCTCAATTCGATTTGCTTAATGAAATCATTCTTTATTACCAATTTGACTTAGTGGTGACTGTGGGCGAGCAAGCCCTACACACTGCTTTAGCCCTGCAAGATGAAGCGATACTTCAAGCGCCAATTGTGGCTGCTGGAGCCGACCTATCGGCTTATATGGGACCTAGAGAGCGGCGGATAACGGGGATTCATGAGCAGCTGCCAATGCGTGAAAATCTGTTGCTGATCCGTCAACTAATCCCGGATTTAGAAGCAATTTACTTACTAGTAGACGATAGTGAAGCTAGCAGTGATATCACCAAAGAGTTTGTACAGCTGGCAGAGCAATTTGCTATTCCTTATACCCTTTGGCAAGACCAAGACTATGAAGAGGTAAAAGCAAAAACCTCGCTGCTCAGTGCCAAGCAAGCAGTATTGTTGGGGGCTCTACAGCAATCGCAAATTGGTAATACCCAGCTTACAGAGCAAGCTGTTCAGTCTTTATCTATGGTGTCTAGAGCACCTATTTATAGCCTATGGCAGCATGCGATAGGTAATGGTGCGGTGGGTGGTTTTGTTAGTTTGCCGCAACCATTGGGTCAGGCACTTGGTGACACCGTGTTACAAGTGCTGCAAGGCACTGATGTACGCGACATCGCCATTAGTGCCCGTGGACCTCAAACCTATTTGTTTGATAATAAGCAGCTAGTCCGTTGGAAAGTATCGCGCGGTAACTTGGCCGAGAATAGTCATTTTCTTAATCAGCAAGCTTATAAAACCTTGCCACAGCGTTATCAAGGCGCTTTGTTAGTGGGCATCACTTTGCTACTTGCTAGTTTGGCTATTTACGGAGTTTGGCGAGCTTTAACCCGCACTCAACGAGAGTTGGCGGAGCATGAGCAAAATCTTCAGTCAGTATTTACTTTTACCGAGCAAGCCAGCGCTCTGTTAGACGAAAATGGTCACGTACAGTTGTTAAACCAAGCTTTGATGGAGTTACTCGGCGAGCGAGCAAATTACATCGTGGGTAATTCCTTGCTTGATAGCCATGTGTGGCAACATCAAGTGCCTTTAAAACAGCAGCTGCGAGATGCCATTGCTAAAAGTTTAGCCGGTGAAAAAGTCAGATTTCAAGCGGAGCTAAACCTTGAGAGCCGCAATGTACTTTATGATTTTGCGCTAACTCCACAAAGCGCCACCAACGGTATTGTTGAACAAGTATTGCTCGAGTTGCGAGATTTAGAGTTAATTCAGTTAGAGCATCGTCAGCTTAAACAAAGTGAGCAACACTATCGTTTGTTGTTTGAGCAAAGCCCGGCGTTGTTAATGTTGGTGAACCGCTTGGGGGTAATTGTTTGCTGTAATCAAGTGGCTGCTAAACATCTTGGCATGTCTAAAAAACAATTGGAGTTATCTCAGCTTCGTAGTTTGTATGCCGAGCAGTCTCAGCAAGTATCCTTGTTAGAATATCTTGAAGGGATTGGCAGTAATAAAGTTACCCGACAGATCGCCTATAACAATGGTGATAATAAGCAGCTTTGGTTTAAAGAATCTTTTGTGCGAATGGCAGAAGAAGATTTATTCATGTTGGTGTGTGAAGACATTACTGCTACCCGTAGCTTGGCAGAAGAGCTTGATTTTCATGCCAATTTTGACCTGCTCACCGGCATCTATAATCGAGGATTCTTCGAGCGACGTTTAGAGTTGTTACTTAACTCTTCGCTATCTGGTGAGCAGCAACACGCTTTGCTCTTTATCGATTTAGCCCAGTTTAAAGTGATTAACGATACCTTTGGTCATGGTTCGGGCGATCAGGCCTTGAAGCAAGTCGCCGGAGTATTGGAACAAATGATCCCAGAGTCTGCCGTGGTGGCTCGTTTGGGCAGTGATGAGTTTGCCATTTTACTTGAAGATAGCTCGCAACAAGGTAGCTTAGATTTCGCTAACTTGGTGATTGACCGACTAAACGATACTCACTACGTTCGTGATGAGCGGATGTTCAGCTTTGGTTGCAGTATCGGCGTAACCCTATTCCAGCAGCAGCAGGGTTCTTCTCAAGAGGTATTGGCCCAAGCTGATAACGCATGTTTCACTGCAAAATCTTTAGGCCGAAGCCGCGTTTATTTATATCAAATGGACGACCAGATGTTGCTTGAGCGCCAAGGACAGATGGAATGGGTAACCCGTATTCAAAAAGCGCTACGTGAAGAAAGATTCTTATTGTACGCGCAAGCTATTGTGCCGGTTAAACCGAGTGAGAGTGATTACCTCCACTACGAAGTACTATTAAGAATGATCGATGAAGAAGGCCGAGTAGTGCCTCCTGGGGCATTTTTACCTGCGGCAGAAAACTACAACCTCGCTGATCAAATTGACCGAGTTGTCATTCAAAAAACATTACAGTGGCTATCGGAAAACCCTGGGCATTTAACCCGTCTTAATATGTGCTCAATGAACCTCTCTGGGCAGTCTTTAGGCAGCGCAGAGTTTGTTGCTTGGCTGCTGCAAACGCTGGAAGATAGTGCCCTGCCAATGAACAAGCTCTGTTTCGAGACCACGGAAACCGTGGCGATTGCTAATTTGGACGTTGCCACCGAGTTCTTTAACAAGGTGCGTAAATTAGGCTGTAAAATTGCGCTTGATGATTTTGGCTCTGGTTTATCATCTTTCGGCTACTTGAAAAACTTGCCCATCGATTACCTCAAAATCGATGGCATTTTCATTCGTGATTTAGAAAACGACCATATGGATGCCGCCATTGTAAAAAGCATTAATCAGATGTCTCATGTGATGGGTAAGAAGACCATTGCAGAGTTTGTTGAGAACGAGGCTATCAACAAGGTGCTGGCCGACATCGGAGTCGATTTTGCGCAGGGTTATCATTTTGGCAAGCCCGTTCCTATTGAGATGTTGGTCCTGAACTAAGCATCATCTGTTAAACTTGTTTTATTTCTTTATGGAGCCCTGCCTTGGACAGCCAGCAGCCACGTTTGTATTGTGAGCAATCCGCCGACACTGACTACGCCAATAGCTTAATAGAGCGCTTTGCTATGCAGCGATGTGAACAGCTGCCAGAAACCGGTTTTTGCTTGGTGCTAGATGGTGAGAGCTTAGCCTTACGCTACTGCGATGAGGCTAAATTGGGCGACGTTAAAGTCGACTTTCTAGCGGGCCGTGTTGCCCATCGCCGTCAATATGGTGGTGCGGAAGCGGTGAGTAAAGCGGTTGGCGTTAAAAAAGGTCAACGCCCCAGTGTTATAGATGGCACGGCGGGTTTAGGCAGAGATGCTTTTGTATTAGCCAACCTGGGTTGTGAGGTCACCATGTTAGAGCGCTCCCCCTGGGTGGCAGCCTTACTTGATGATGGATTACGACGTGCTAAAGCAGACGCCGATATTGGCTCTTGGGTTACGGAGCGAATGCGCTTGATATACGCAAGCAGTATTGATGATCTTGCTCATCAGCAATTACAGGCCGACGTGGTTTATTTAGACCCCATGTATCCTCACCGGAAAAAATCTGCACAAGTTAAAAAAGAGATGCGAGTTTTTCAGCTACTGGTAGGTGCCGACTTAGATGCAGACTTGTTGTTGGAGCAAGCGTTGAAAGCTGCGCAAAAACGGGTAGTGGTAAAAAGGCCCAGCTATGCAGAACCTCTAGCAGGTAAAGTTGCCAATAATCATTTAAGTACTAAAACCCATCGCTTCGATATTTATTCACTGATTTAGTCGCTTGCTCACTGACCGTGGCTTTGTCGAGCTGATAAGTGATAAAGCCACTTAAATAATCGTTTTATCCCTTGATATTGCTCAACTTTTTTCACGCAATTCGCTGCTTTTTTCAACTTGGAATTATCGAGTTGAAATAGCAATTATTTATTAAAAACAGTTGCTTAGGCTTGGTGTGCAATCAAATGCAACGATTCTTTGATCTAGATCACGGATGCCTCTAATTTAAGTGAGCTCGATCTAGTTTCTTGTGATTGACTGGGAAAATGCTTGCATCAAGAAAACGCTATCATTACTCTATTTCCATCGTTCCAAGGATTGGCGCGATATCGAAAGAAATAAGATCTGACCTTTGTTGACCGACAGAAAAATTGGAGAAGCCATTGCTTCTCCTTTTTTTTCGCCTGCAATTTGTGGGGAGGTTGTTACTAGGGTCTATTGAGCTTTGCTGATGGTTTTTGCAGCAATTTATTAGCCATTTAGGCAAGGCAGTGAGTGAGCAGTTAAGTGGGCTTAATAATCACTCGCTAACGCTGAATAAATGGCTAAGAAATGCTGCCCGAAGGATTCGGGTAAGCGAACTTTACTCTTTGTTAAGCACTTCTTGCTTAGCCCACTAGGCTTCTAAGTGCTCGCCGCGATTAAAGCCCGCTTATCTCGAACAAAATTTCAACACCAAAGATCAACAGACCCTAAAGTGCTTTTGCCATTTTTACATAGTCAACGCCGTGTTTATCAAACACTTCACTCGTCACTAAAAAGCCTAAACGTTGATAAAAACCAATAGCGCTGCAACGTGCGTCAAACCAAAAACTAGTTAATGGTTTACCCGCTTGTTGTTCAACCATGTAATTGAGCATTTTGCTTCCGTATCCTTTCCCTTGGTGCTCTGGCAAACAGGCAAATTTACGCAGCCGAATCTCGTTTCCACTAGTAAATAACGAAGCCACCATGATGAGTTGGCCATTAAGGTAAGCACCATAGTGCTCACCAGTGTCATCTTCAGGTACTCGGCAAAACGCTAAATCATGGCTTGGCCATAGTACTTGTTGGCGAATTGCTAGGGTTTGTTCAGCGCTAATTGTGTGAATGTCTATCATGGTTTGAGCTTGCTTAAAGCCTGTACATCGCAAGGTTGCTGATAGTCTACCCCAGCTACTGCAAAGCCATTTAGTCGTAAAAACGCTGTTTTGTAACCGTCAAAATCGGTGGTTTGTTTGAAGTTATCCGCTGTGACCGTGGGGTATCTTAAGTCTATTTGCTGTTGCACCTGTGGGCTTAGCTCTAGGTCGTCAATACGAAGCTGATTTAGCGTGTCTAATCGAACTTGACCATCTTGTGGATAGAGGTGTTGGCTAAATAATCGATAAGCTTGCTCAATGCATTCTTCGTGGCTGCCCTGCTCTTTCATTACTTTGTACAGTAAAGATATATAGGGCGACATTACCGGGATATAGACACTGGCTTTTGTTACCAAGGCTTTACATACACAAGCGTAGGCATGGCCACTTACCTGCGTTTGCAGCTGTTTATCCAGCTCTTGTGCAGTGACATGTAGGTGCTGTTTAGCTCGGCCAATGGTGCCATCGCGATAAATCGCGGCGGTGCGCTCTGGCCCTACGTAGGAATAAGCAATGGTATTGCAGCCTTGGGCTAGTACATCGGCTTGTTGCAGTGCATCTATCCAGTTTCGCCATTCATCGCCGCCCATGACTTTAGTGGTGGCTTCCACTTCTGCAGCATTGGCCAATTCTACCGTTTGCGGTTCTAGCTGTTCGGTTTCTAGGTTAATGCTTAAGCCATGTAGCGGCGCATCGGTGGTTTTTAGTACCGAGTGCCATTGTCCTGATTCGGTTTTGCGCTTACCCGTTGCCAAGCTGTAAATCACCAAATCAACTTTGCCGCCAAACTCTTGCTTAATGAACTCAATCACTTGGCTACGCATGGCTGGATCAAAAGCATCACCGATAAAGTTTTTTGCCACTAAACCCTGTTTCTCGGCGAGTTCTTTGCAGAAAATATTATTGTACCAGCCGGCACTGCCCAAGCCTTTTTCATTAGGGCCGCGCTCGAAGGATACGCCAATGGTATCGGCTCCTCCTGCTAAGGCTAAACTTAAGCGAGAGGCTAAACCAAAGCCAGAAGAGGCTCCCAAAATCAGCACCTTTTTTGCGCCGCTTATGGTCGCTTGTTGTTGAATATAATCCGCTTGTTGTTGCAAATAGGCTTTACAGCCTGGCGGATGACAATTGCGAGCGATATTGCCCGTTAATTGTGGGGAAATAAGCATGGTCAACTCCATGAGAAAAGTTATGCAACAAGTTTAGTGGATGTCTTAGACCAGTAAGTTACACCATATCAAGCTATTGCTCGACTCCTATTGCTGCAAAAGTCAGCTCGAAAGATAAACAGCCCCTAGGGTTGTTGATTAAGCGCAACTAGCTTGGATTTGCGTTTGCGTTGGGCTTTTTGTTGGTACATGGTCATATCTGCTCGGTAAAATAACTGTTCTGCGTCTTGGCAATCATCGGTGCTGGCGCTGCCAAAGCTAATACCACTTTGCGCGGTGCCATTTAGTTGGATAATTTTGTCGGCAATGGCTAGTTTTTCGTCAATCTCACTGCAAGATAAGGTGTCAGAAAAGGCCGCAAACTCATCACCGCCAATGCGGTAAAGTTTAACTTGGTCGCTGAGCACCATGTTGAGCGCTTCAGCCACCAGCTTAATTAGCTTATCGCCTTCTTGGTGGCCGGCATGGTCATTAATGCTTTTCAGATAATCAATGTCGACCAAGGCGAGGCTGGTGTGATGCTCTTCATCAAATTCAATATTGCTTACATACTCGTTAAAGGCATAGCGGTTTTTTAAGCCAGTTAGGGCATCTAAACGAGCAGCATCACGCTCTTCACTCAACTGCTTGGCGACTAACAAGGACTCTAAGGTGAGTCGCTTAAATTTGTAGTGCAACGCCAGTGACATGAACAAGGTGCTAAAAATACAGCTAAGTAGAATGGATAAGTCGGCCGCCAACAAGGTGGTGGTGTTTTTAGGCACAACGGCCATTGCTAACAGTAACGCGGGTATTAGTAATAGTAGGGTTGATAGTATGAAAAGCTGCGCCTGTTTCGAGCCTTGACGCCAGCATTGTAAAGCACTAGAAAGCGCTAATACTACCCAAAGCAAGATCACGCAGTAGACCAAAATTACCGCCCAATTTACCCAAATAACCGCAACCGGAATACTGAGTAAACACAATGCAATTAGGTAGCGACTTGCTAGCCACAGCTTCGGTGCATATTGCTGTAAACTGAGAAAACGGCAGTAAAACAATACACTAAAGATTGGAATCAATAGCACGGGTAATAGGTGTACCTGAGTAATGCGTAGATGCAATAAGTGCGCAGCAACATGGAAAACCAAGGCCAAAGCTAGAGTAATAGAAAATAAGTAGCCGCTGAAGTAAGCAAATACGCGATCTTGTTGAACTAAGCCAACTGCACCGTTGTAGATGGCCAAAATCAGTAAACCGCCTAAGCACAAGGTAATCACACTCGCTCGCCAGTGGTAAAGCTGGCTCAAGTCTGACTTGTGACCAAAGCTGAGCTGCGGTTGTTCGGTATAATATTGACTAGATATGCGGGTAATCAGCCAGTATCCGCCTAAACTGGGCGTATCAATGTGGCGGGCATAGCTAAATAAGTACTCATAAGGGTGTAGGTAACCACTGCTAAGATGACGCATTTGGTTACCTTCTGAATAAAGGTAGTAATCAATGTTTTCGATAATTGGGCCGTCTACGCTGGCTATCCATTGATTTGGTTGAGAGATATTTATTTTTTTTACTAGCCAATAGCTGCCGCCACTAAGTTTTACCCGATCAACTTGGCTCAGTTTATTTAGCCAGCTAGGTATATCACTGTAGCGGTGCGGTAATACTTGTTGGTCTTCTGCTAAGTAGATTTGCTGTGAACTGGCATTCAAATCGGCAGCAATTGCAGGCTTATAACAGGCCAAATATAAAGTTAGAGCTAAGCTAATAAAAAATCTAAAAGCAGACATAAGCGTTTGTATCGTTCATCCTTGTTTCAACAAAGCTGCAAATAGCATAGAGCAAACTACCCGTAATGATAAGCTTTGTTGGCAATAGTTGGATGCTAACATATTTATTGATTTTTTAGTCACTTAAATGAAAAAAGCCCCATGGCGTTTAACCACAGGGCTTGTTTTGTAGCGTTTTCTAGGGCTTAGCTACCCACTCCACACTCCATGCAGGCATCAATCATTTCTGGACCAAGGTGCAACTTAGCATTTAGGTCGCGTAATGCTGTGCGAACGCCTTCTTCGATCACTGGGTGATAAAACGGCATATCCAGCATTTGTGAAACCGTCATTTTAGCTTGATGTGCCCAAGCCAATAAATGAGCTAAGTGTTCGGCATTTGGGCCGATAATTTCTGCTCCCAAAAAGCGCCCCGTGCCTTGTTCACCATATAAGTGAGCAATGCCTTTGTTTACTAACATCACTCGACTGCGGCCTTGATTTTCAAAGCTTACTTCGCCAACTTCAAAGCAACCACAAGAGCCTAAGCGTTTTTCAATATCGCGGTAGCTTTCGCCCACCATAGCAATTTGCGGATCGCTAAATACTGCTGCTATTGGCGTGCGACGTAAACCAGCGCGAACTTCTTTACAACGTCCGGCGTTATCGCCAGCAATTTTGCCTTGGTCGGCGGCCTCGTGCAGCAGAGGGATCTGGTTACTAGCGTCACCGGCAATAAAAATATGGCTTATCGATGTTTGCAAAGTGTAGTGGTCGGCAACCGGCACACCGCGTTCATCAAGCTGTATATCTAGCTTATCTAAACCCAGTTTATCGGTATTAGGTCTACGCCCAGTAGCAGCAACGAGGTAATCAACTTCAGTTTCAACTGTTGCACCTTGTTTATCGATATAGCGAAGCTTGACCCCATTTTCACTGCGCTCAATTAACTCAACCTTAGCGTCTGAATCTAAATAAAACTCTTCGGCGTATGTGGTATTGGCATAATCAGTTAAGGCTGGGTCGGTAAGTGGGCCTACTGCGCCACCCACACCAAACATTAGTACTTTTACACCTAAACGATGTAAGGCTTGACCAAGCTCTAGGCCAATTACGCCTGGGCCAAATACCGCAATCGATTCTGGTAGGGTATCCCATTCAAAAATATCGTCATTTACCAACAAGCGGTCACCTAACTCGGCCCAAGGTGCTGGAAAAGCTGGGCGTGAGCCGCTAGCAATAACAATGCGCTTAGCTTCAACTAGAGTGCTTGAACCATCGCTATGCTTAACGTTAAGTTGGTTCTCAGTAACAAATTCGGCGTAGCCATCTAGCTTGTGCTGAGCATCGATGCCTTCTACAGACTCCAATACAAAACCCACAAAGCGGTCGCGTTCAGATTTTACCCGTTGCATCACGGCGTGGCCGTCAATCTGCGGCTTACCCAAGTTAACCCCAAATTGGGCTGACTTTTCATATTGATGGGCATTTTCAGCAGCTGCAATTAGCAATTTACTTGGCATACAACCTACCCGAGCACAGGTAGTGCCATAGGGGCCTGCTTCAATCATTAATACCGAATCGGTATGCTCTTTTGCGGCGCGGTATGCGGCTAAACCTGCGGTTCCGCCACCAATAATGGCTACATCTACAGATTGCTTAACTTCTGAATTTGACATGATAACTACCTTTGAAACCTGCGAATTGGGTTGTTCAGGCGAGTAGACCGTCTCGCCTGAATTTTAATTGCTTAAGCTAAGTAAGCTTCTAGCTCTTCACTACCGCCAATGTGTTTACCGTCTACAAATACTTGTGGAACAGTGCTGCGGCCGCTAATTGCTTTAAGACTTACGCTGGTGGCGTCGGTGCCTAGTATTACTTCTTCAAAAGCCATGCCTTTGTCATGCAGTAATTGCTTAGCTTTGGCACAGAAAGGACAACCTGGCTTGCTAAATACACTAATTGCAGAAGGCTTTTTAGCGTCGGCATTAATGTAGTTAAGCATGGTGTCGGCATCTGATACTTCAAACGGGTCGCCTGCAACATCTGGCTCAATAAACATTTTTTCGATTACGCCGTTTTTCACTAACATAGAGTAGCGCCAGCTGCGTTTGCCAAAACCTAAGTCGTTTTTGCCCACTAGCATGCCCATGCCTTCGCTGAACTCGCCGTTTCCATCTGGAATTACAGTAATGTTTTCAGCTTCTTGGTCTGCTAACCATGCATTCATTACAAAAGTATCGTTAACGCTTAAACATACAATTTCATCAACGCCGTTCTCTTTTAGAACACCAGCTAGCTCGTTGTAGCGTGGTAAGTGTGTTGATGAACAAGTTGGTGTAAATGCACCAGGTAGGGCAAAAACAACCACGGTTTTATCTTTGAATAACTGCTCTGTTGTAATGTCTACCCAAGCATCGTTTTGACGAGTATGAAAAGTAACACTTGGTACATTTTGGCCTTCGCGATTCTCTAACATATCTTTCTCCGTAAACTCTAATAAGGTGTGTTCGTTTGATGGGTCTAGTATCAATTTTTCGCAGTGATTTGTAAAAGCAATTGAATCTATCTTTACGATAGGTGATTGCTATTGAAAATTAAGTTCAAAGATTTAGCACAGCAATAATAGGTGTTAAAACGTGAATATAGGGAGTTAGATTAGAGGATAGTCGTGAATTGCTTGTTTATGATCAATTTATATCTGTGAAATAACCAAGATAAAACAAACACATGTAAGTTGTTGTAATAAATAGCTTAGCTATCTAATTCTCCACTTTGAATTCGCTCGCTACGGGCGCGCAGATACTCAATGGTAAATAGCAGCATGGCAGAAATTACGATCAATAAAGTGGCTACTGCCAAAATGGTGGGGTTAATTTGCTCACGTAAACCAGAGAACATCTGTCGCGGAATGGTTCGCTGTTCTGGCCCAGCTAAAAACAGTACAACCACCACTTCATCAAATGAAGTGATGAAAGCAAACAGGGCGCCAGATATTACACCAGGGCGGATGAGCGGCATTATAACTTTAAAAAAGGTAGTGAGAGGGCGTGCGCCAAGGCCTAGTGATGCGTTAACTAAGGAATAATCAAAGCCAGACAAAGCTGCGTTTACGGTGATTAAAACAAAAGGTGTGCCTAAGGCAGCGTGCGCTAAAATTACGCCTAGGTAAGATCCTGCCAAGTTGAGCTGGCTATAGAAAAAGTACATCCCTGCTGCTGTGATAATGAGAGGCACAATCATCGGCGACAATAAGATTGCCATCCAAAGTTTTTGCCAAGGCATCGCTGGGTTGCTTAAACCAATCGCCGCTAAGGTGCCTAATACGGTAGCAATTAAAGTGGCGCATATGCCAATAAAAAAGCTGTTTTTAATTGCTAATAGCCACTTATCGTCGTGCCAAATTTCGGCATACCATTTCAAAGAGTAGGCCTCGGGCTCTAGCGCTAACATGCCCTCGGTAAAACTAAAAAAGGGCTCTACGTTGAACGAGAGTGGAATTATCACCATGATTGGCAGCATCAAAAAGGCCAGCACCAATAACGAGCAAAAGCGCAGGCCGTAGTGGGCTAAGATATGCCAGAAGGTGAAATATTTAGGATAACTTTTCATGCTTAGCCCAACTTAATATTGTTTACGCCAACAAAGCGATCGTAAACCCAGTACAGAGCAATGATTAAGGCTAGCAATAATGAGCCCAGTGCTGCTGCGAGTTCCCAGTTATTGGAAGACTGCATGTGGAAGGCAATAATATTAGAAATCATCTGCCCTTCGGTGCCACCCACGATGGCTGGGGTAATGTAATAGCCAATAGAAATAATAAATACCAATAAAGCGCCGGCACTTACCCCTGGGATGGTCATTGGTAGGTAGATCTTGATAAAAGCCGGCACTGGCCTTGCCCCTAAAGACAGCGCTGCGCGAAAATAACTCGGGTCGATATTTTTCATCACGCTATACAAAGGCAAAATCATAAATGGCAGCAAAATATGGGTCATAGCAATGATGGTGGCAAATTGGGTGTAGAGCATTTCAAAGGGTTCATCAATCAAGCCTAAGGCTTGCAGGGTTGAGTTAACCACGCCATTGGTTTGCAAAATGGCTATCCAAGAGGTGGTGCGAACCAGCAATGAGGTCCAAAAAGGCAATAAAACCAATACCATTAAACGATTAGCAATTTTACTGGGCGCATTGGCCAAGTAGTAGGCCAAAGGATAGGCTAACAAAGCGGTTAAAAAGGTAATAATTAGCGCTATTTTTAAGCTTTTCCAATATAGCTTTAAATAGATTTGAGTATCGCGCTGCTCGATCTCTCCAGCGGGATTACGCTTTAAATCAAAGGTTGTCAGGTAGTAGCTGTCGGTAAAGGCTTGCCCAGAGCGTTTCACCGCACGCCATAAATTGATGTCTTGCCATTTTTTGGAGTAACCAAGCAACAAGGTGTCGCCACTTTGCTGTAATTCTTCGAGAGATTTTTTCTTAAGTTTTCTGGCACTCGATTTTATTAAACTAGAGCTACCAGGCTTGAGCCGATTCACTTCTTCGGCTAGCTTGCCTGATAAGCGCTCTTTAGAGAGCCCTTGTAGCTCAATGGCAAATTGCTTGAGGGCTTGGCTATTAGGAAGCTGATCGCCAGCTTCATCCCAAGTGCTTAGTTCTGCCAAGCTTAAAGGAATTAACTGGCTAACCGTAGGGTGGTAAACACTGCGGTATAGCATGGTGGCAATGGGAGAGATAAAGGTGATGAAGACAAATATCAACAGCGGCATGGTAAATGCCAGCAGCATACGCTTTTTGCGTTTAAGCAAGCGTTTGCTTTCGAGAATTTCTTCAACGCTAAGGCTGTTATTATCCATCTTCACCTCTAACTACGTTGCTATTATTTCAGCAGCCACTCGTTAAATTTCTCACCTAAGGACTCGCCATAATCAGCCCAAAACTCACCGGATGCTTTAACACCTTTATCTAGGTGTGAAGATGGCAGTTTTGGAATAACCGCTTTATCTACATACGCGTAAGATGAGTTACGAGTAGGGCCGTAAGCCACCTCAGGCATGCCGCTCAATGGTTTTGAGCTGGTGGCAAAACGGATAAACTCCATGGCTAAGTCTTTTTTCTTGGTGCCTTTTACAATGGCCCAAACGTCCAGGTCATATAAGTGAGCATCCCACACCATCTCAAAAGGTTTTCCTTCGCTTTGAATGGCGTCGAAGATCCGCCCGTTGGCCGATTGAACCATCACGGCACCACCATCATTGAGCAATTGCGGCGCTTGTGACCAGCTGTCGAACCAAACGATGTCGTCGGCAATGGTGGCTAATTTGGCAAAGGCGCGAGCTTGGCCTTCGTCGGTTTCTAATACTTCATAAACCTGCTCTTTTGGTACACCATCGGCAATCAATGCCCATTCTAAATTTACTTGTGGGCGCTTACGTAAAGCACGTTTCCCTGGGTAAGTTTTGGTATCGAAAAAGTCGGCGATAGAGCTAGGTTGGCCGCCTTTAATGGTGTCGTTGTTGTAGGCATAAAGCACCGTCCAAACAATGTTACCCACGCCACATTCATTGGCGAGTGCTGCTTCGCTAAAGTCTTCTGCGGCAGGCACGCCGTCATCACCTGGTGGTAGGCTGGCGTGGTCAATCACTTCTAATAGGCCTTCTGAACAGGCGCGTTCGAGATCAATCACCTCTACGTCGATCACGTCCCAAAGAATGTTACCACTCTCTACTTGGGCTTTAATTTCGGCAATACCACCGGAGTAGTTTTCAAATAAAATCTTGTGGCCGGTTTCTTTCATGAAGGGGTCTAGCATATGTTTTTGCTGGGCTGCGCCATACGCACCACCAAAGGATACGGCGGTGAGTTGGTCGGCATTGGCAATGCTACAGACCGAGGCGAGAGCAAGAACTGGAAGTAAACGTTTCATAGGTACCATCCTTTACCATTAAGAGCTTGGGGGTGGATTAAAAGCTAACCCGTCATTAACGGACCACGTTAGTTTAGTGATTGTGCCAGCGGCAATTTGTGGTGCATCGTGATCGTTGAGCACTTTGACCATGAGCTCGGTTTTGTCACGAAGCTTAAAGAAGTAGCGAATAAAGTCGCCCACATAGAGGCGCGTAATAAACTCTGCTTCAATTCGGTTATCAAAGCGATGTTTGTCGCTTTCTATAAATAGATTTTCTGGGCGTACAGCCAGCACACAAGCATTGCCAGACTCTGGACAATCCATGGCTTGGCCACTCACTACGCTGCCATCACTTAGCTCTACTTTGGCTAAGCCTTGGGCACGATTGAGTACCTTGCCTTTGAGGTGATTGTTTTCACCGATAAAGTCGGCGACAAAGGCGTTTTCTGGGCGCTCATAAAGCACGTCTGGTGCGGCGCATTGTTGCACAACCCCATCGTTAAATACGGCGATGCGATCTGACATGGTAAGCGCTTCGGTTTGGTCGTGGGTGACATAAATAGCAGTGAAGCCGATGGCTTCGTGCAGCCGTTTAATTTCCAGCTGCATTTGCTCGCGAAGGTTTTTATCTAATGCACCTAGCGGTTCATCCATTAATACAATCGAAGGCTCAAAGATAAGTGAGCGCGCTAAGGCAACCCGTTGTTTCTGGCCGCCAGATAAATGCCCAGGGTAGCGTTTGCCAAAGCTTTCTAGTTCTACCAAGGCTAAAGAGTCGGCCACTCTGCGGTTAATTTCTTCTTTGGGAAGTTTACGTACCGCTAAGGGATAAGCGAGATTTTCGGCTACTGTCATGTGGGGAAATAATGCGTAGTGTTGGAACACCATGCCAATATTGCGATTGTAAGGTGCAACATTAGTAATCGCTTGGCCATTTACTAGAATTTGACCACTGGTGACATCTTCAAAGCCGGCGAGCATCATTAAACAAGTGGTTTTGCCAGAGCCTGAAGGACCTAGCAAGGTAACAAACTCACCCTTGCGAATATCAAGATTAAAGTTTTTTACCACTAAGCTGCGTTGATCGTAGCTTTTTTTAACGTCAACAAAGCGCACATATTGTTGGTCACTGACCGGCTCGCCCATAAACAGTTCCTTTTGTTAAGGCTTTATTGCTAAAAGTAGACCAAGTAATCAAGAATCGAACGTAACATTATCTTAACAAACAAGTTTGCAGAGAAAAGTGCAAAGTTTGAACAGCTTAGTGTAAACATCAGCATAATATGCTGAATAGTTAAGCAAGCAGGGTTTAACTGTTGGCTGCTTTGTTTGTTAGCCTAAGTATTCACTAGGCTGCTGCATTAGTTGCGATACGATAAAGTCTACCGCTACCTTTACCTTAGGGATTTGATACTTAAGCCCTTGGTACAGAAGATAAATGCCAGTGGTGTCAGCTGGCGATACTCGAATATCTTGGCCTACTGAAAAACGCACTAAACTGCCTTCGGCAAGTTGTTGGCTAATTCCCCACTCTGGCAGTAAAGCAATGCCATCACCACTTTTTGCTGCGTTGACTAAGCTTGTACCATGATTGCTAATTAAGCGAATAGGTGGATGTAATTCTTGCCATTTTTGTTGTTCTTTATATAGCCAAGGCAGTACTTTTTCTGGGCTTCGATAGCGTAAGCTGGGGTGTTGATTAAGCTCGAGAGGGCTTTGTGGTTGGCCATTGCGCGCTAAATATTCTGGCGAAGCACACAAAACAAAATGATTATTCGAGAGCTTTTTGGCAACAATGCGTTCGTCGGGTGCTGTGCCGCCACGAATTGCGATATCTATTTGGTCGCGGCGCAAGTTACTTAACTGATCACTAAAGTGCAGATCTAACACGATATCTGGGTAACGCTGCGAAAACTCACTCAAAATAGGCGTTAAACATAGCTCCCCGTAGCTTGGCATCGCGCTAATTGACAGTAAACCACTGGGGTGATGTTGCTGTTGTTTTAGCAGGTCTTCTGCATCACTTAAGCTGTGTAAGGCTGGTAATATCTGCTGATAGTATAAATCGCCCAACTCGGTGAGTTTTACCTGACGAGTGCTGCGGTGCAGTAATTGTTGTTTGAGTAAGGCTTCTAAATCGGCAATCCGTCGTGATACCGAGGAGGGCGGCACATCAAAGGCATTGGCAGTATTGGTGAAGCTGCCAGATTCAGCAAGGTGAGCAAAATATTGCAGGGCGCGTAACTTATCCATTAGGGTCACTTTTGTCTAAAAGGCAATAAAGTTTAGCTTAAAGGGCTATTTATTCCTATTTGTAAAGCTATTTACAATGAAAGCGTAAATAATGATGAATACTATTCACTTAAGGAAGCCTGCATGTCGAGCTATCAGTCAATTCATTTGGTCAAGCGCCCTGTTACTAACATTGAAGCCAGTTGCTTTGAAAGCCGCAGCCACGCTGTAGAGGCTTTGCAAGATGGCGAGTTTAGGGTTAAACAAACACATATGTCGTTAGACCCAGCAATGCGCGGCTGGATGAGCGCTGATACCGAGAGTTACATTCCTCCGGTCGCTTTAGGTGATGTTATGCGCGCTAGCGGTATTGCTGAGGTGATTGAATCTCGCAATGCGCAGTTTCCGGTAGGTGCTACGGTAATGGGCATGTTTGGCTGGACCGAACAAGCAGTCAGTAATGGTGCTGGGATAAACATCATTCCTGCAGGCTTACCTGCGGAAGCGGTGTTAGCAGTATTAGCCTTACCAGGAATGACCGCCGCTCAGGGTTTGTTAGAGATTGCTAAACCAAAAACAGGGGAAACCTTATTGGTAAGCGGAGCCGCTGGCTCGGTAGGCTCTTTGGTTGGGCAAATTGCCAAGGCTGAAGGTTTACGTGTGATTGGTGTGGCTGGTAGCGATGAAAAATGTCGCTGGCTAGTAGAAGAATTAGGCTTTGACGGCGCTGTTAATTATAAAACCGATAACATTGCCGAAAAGGTCGCTGAGCTAACACCCAATGGTATTGATATTTACTTCGAAAATACCGGTGGTGAGATCCAGCAAGTGGCCATTGATAACATGAATGCTTTTGGTCGCATCGTAGTGTGTGGAATGATTGCCGATTACAACACCGAGCAGCCTTCGGCTGGCCCTAACTGGATCCCCATTGTTAAAAAGCGTTTGTCGATTCAAGGCTTTACCATGCCTGACCACTTTGATAAGGCTCCTCAATTAATGCAGCAAGTAAGCAGCTACTTGCAAGCGGGCAAGCTAAAGTATCGCGTTCATGTTTTAGAAGGCTTAGATTCAGCCATCGAAGGTATCAATTTGCTGTTTAGCGGCGAAAACCAAGGAAAGTTACTAGTTAGATTGTAAGCGTTTGGCCAAGCCGATTGTCGGCTTGGTCTTTTTTTGCTGCTCTAGCTTACTCGTGCCGAATCATCGTTAATGCTGACATAGTTGTTTACTTGAGCCACTCTCTCCAACCAAGCCAAAACGGCTGGGAATCTCTGTAAATCAAATCCGCCTTCTTCTGCTACGTGGGTATAGGCATACAAGGCAATATCAGCAATAGTAAGAGTGTTCGCCACAAAATAATCATGTTGGCTAAGGTGCTGCTCCATCACCGCTAATGCAGCGTAGCCTTGCTGTTGTTTATCGGCTAACTGAGCCTGACGCTCTGGTGTTACGCCAGCGTGGGTAAGCCAAAATCGGGGGCTGGCAATGTTTGGCTCATGGCTATATTGCTCGAAACTCATCCATTTTATAACTTGAGCTTGTTGCCAAGCATCTTGTGGCCAAAACGGTGTTCCTTGGGCTAGATAAAACAAAACAGCATTAGACTCTGCCAAGCAGCGTCCATCGTCAAATTCAAGCACAGGTATTTTGCCGTTAGGGTTTAATGCTAAAAACTCCGCGGTGCGTGATTCTCCTTTCACGATGTCATAGCTTTTAAGTTGGTAGGTTTGACCCAGTAGGCTAAGCAATAAGCGAATTTTGTAGCCGTTTCCAGAGGGTAAGTAGTCGTGCAAAATCATAGCGAATCCTTGTGCTTAGGTAATGTGGCTAGTGTGACAAGTTGCTTGTAGTTTGAATAACGATTATTTTTGATGGCAACTATTAACGATGGTGATGGGTTGAAATGGACATTGATGCTTTACGCAGCTTAGTGGCTTTTGTAGAAAGCGGTAGTTTTACCCGAGCGGCTAGCCAAACCTTTCGCACCCAGTCTGCAATTAGTGCACAGATGAAAAAATTGCAGCAAGAAAGTGTTAGCCCTTTGTTTGAAAAAGAAGGCCGTAGTTTAGTGCTAACCCCTGCTGGTCAAGCCTTAGCGAGCTATGCGCGGCGCATTATCAGCTTGCACGACCAAGCTGTCACAGAGTTGAAGCACAGCCACGATAGAGTGGACTTACGCATTGGCTGTCCAGACGATTATAGTGTGTCGGTGTTACCTTTATTGTGCGAGTTATTGCAGCAAACTATTCCCAATTTGTGCTTACGCTTGTCTGCTGCGCCCAGTGTGAAATTAAGAGAAAGTTTGGATCAAGGCGAACTTGATTTGGCCATTCTTACTCGCAGCCCAGATAGTGATGAAGGTTATTTGTTGCGCCATGACCAAGGCGTTTGGGTAAGCCATAAAGATCGCGATTTAAGTCAATTACGGCCTATGCCATTAGCCTTATATGAAACTGATTGTAAGTTTCACGCCAGCGCGATTGATGGATTAGATAAGGCAGACATACCTTATCGTTTGCTCGCAACCAGTGCCAATCATAGTGGCCTATATGGATTGGTCTCGCAAGGGTTAGCCGTAGCCGCTCTGGCGCGATCTAGCAAGGGCGAATTGCAAGAATTGTGCGCTAAAACAATGCCTCCCTTGCCAGCAATTGATATTGTAGTTGTTGCTGCCACCCAGCCACACGCGGCGTGTAGTAGTGAAACAGTTAAACAAATTTGTCAGCGGTTTCGCCAGCAAGATGCCTATTTATTAGACACGCCAGCTGAAGCGGTATAACGTTGAAAGTTATTTAAATAGAGTAAGGATGCTTCATGAGTAGCGCCACTAGTCAAACCCAAGGTTTATTGCACTTTAGGCTGTCCCTAAATCAGCTATTTGCAATTGGCACCTTAAAGGTGCGTGAAATTGTGCCTTATACCCGACTTACCGCCCTACCGCATTCTCACCAATATGTTCTGGGTTCCGCCTCGTTGCGTGGCCAAACAATTTCGGTGATCGACATGGCTGCTGCCGTGGGTTACCGACCGATTGCCGAAGAAGAGCTGGAGTCTTGCTCGATCATTATTACCGATGTTAGCCGCCAAACCGTCGGTTTCTTAGTGCGTGGCATCGAAAAAATAACCGAATGTCGCTGGCGCGATATCGATCCACCACCGGGCTCTTTAGGCAAAGACGCTTATGTAACCGGAGTAACTCGGGTTGATGACAAACTGGTGCAATTATTGGATATTGAAAAGCTAATTGCCACGGTTTTCCCCGATGATGAAGACCGAGTACGTGTTTCGGTAAGCTTGCCAGACCAAGCGATTCTTGCGCAGCTTAAAATTTTGCTGGTGGACGATTCGGCCACCGCCCGTAAGCAATTAGCCAGTGCCCTAGATAGCATAGAAATTGACTATCAAATGGCCAGCGATGGCGCTACTGCATTTAAAATGATGCAGCAAGCCGCGGCTCAAGGTAAGCCAATTGATGTGCTGGTGAGTGACATTGAAATGCCGGGCCTAGATGGTTACGAACTCACTTTTGAAGTTCGCAGTGACCCTGGTGTTGCTAATGCCTACATTATTTTACATACCTCGTTATCTAGCGAAATTAGTGTTGATAGGGCTAGCCAAGTGGGCGCTGATGAAGCCTTAACCAAGTTTGATGCGGGTGAATTGATCGACGCTATGTTACGTGGTGCCGAGCGGGTATCTGACGACATTACTAAGGTTGGTTTAGCAAAAAAGACCGGAATCCTTGAGGGGATGTTTTAGTAAAAACTAACATTTTCTGCACCCTTTGGTGCCGATTTACTATGCTTAGAAGGTGAACCACTTTTAGGGTTTAGCCTAATGAATGGCCTTCGTTGCTTTTTGTTAATCTGCCTTCATTGCTCTGCTTTTGCAGACAGCAATAGTATTAAAATAGCCACCGATGAGTGGCTAAATTATTCCAACAAAGATCAAAGCGGTTATTACTTTGGTTTGCTGCAACGGGTTTTCCCCAATCACTCCTACAACGTTCAGTTTATGCCCTATTTACGCAGTATTGCCATGCTGGATCAGCAGCAGGTAGATATTGTGTTTGGCGGGGCAGCGGACGATTTTACTCGTGCTAACTGTTCAACTTTCCCAATAGAAATTGATCGTAGCGACATGCTAACTAGCCCCGAATTGGCTGGGCACTATCACTCTCCGCAAGATCTCATTGGCAAGCAAGTGGTCTCGCAGCTTGGTTACGATTGGCAAGACCTTTTGCCGGAAGGAGTGAATTACCGTGAGTACGCAAGCTTAGAGCAAATGATAAAGTTGTTGCACCATAAGCGCGTGGATGCAGTATTAAATTACCAAGAAGACATTAATCACCTGCTAGAGCAAAAGCCAGAATTGGCTGGTGACTATGTGCTGGTGGAAAACGTATTGCATTACAGCTCTACTTTTTGCTTTTCCGCCAATCCGCGGGGGCGTTATCTACAAACACGTTTTGATAAAACTATACCTATGCTGGTGAGCAGTGGCGAGTTAAAACAGTTAATGCTGCTAGAGCTGGGCAGCGACGATAATTATCCCTATTGATGCTATGGCTTCTGTGGGCTTGGACAGTTACCCGCTTTGCTTTACACTGCTCAGCCATAATAAGACTTCAGAGAGTGGCGGACCGTGCAGGGACATCTATCAAAAATGCGAGCAGAACTGGGCGAACAAGTTCAGTACTATTTGCCTATTGGCGAGCAAGAGTTACATCTTAATCCACTAATCGGTGAATCTTTAGCTTTTGAGTTTACCGGTAAAATAAACTGCCGAAGCTGTGGTAAAGCCACCAAGAAAAGTTACTCGCAAGGCCATTGTTTTGTGTGTATGCGTAAGCTGGCCAGTTGCGATATGTGCATTATGAAGCCTGAAACCTGCCACTATGCCCAAGGCACCTGTCGTGAGCCAGAGTGGGGAGAAGCAAATTGCATGATTCCTCATTATGTTTACTTGGCAAACACGTCAGGCTTAAAGGTGGGCATTACTCGCCATAGCCAAATACCAACACGTTGGATTGACCAAGGTGCTACTCAAGCCCTACCAATATTTAAAGTTGCCACGCGCCAGCTTTCTGGTTTGGTAGAAATAGAATTAGCTAAGCTGGTGGCAGACAAAACCAATTGGCGAGCTATGTTGAAAGGCGATGCGATAGAATTAGATTTGATAGCCGAGCGTGAACGTTTGTTGCCACAAATTGGTGAGGCCCTGGCCGATCTAGCAGAACGCTTTGGCTTAGAAGCCATAAGTGAGTTGCCCGATGAGCAAGTGATTGATTTAAATTTTCCTGTTGCTCAATATCCAAGCAAAATAAGCAGTTTTAACTTAGATAAAAATCCCTTGGTAGAAGGGCAGCTGCAAGGAATTAAAGGCCAGTATTTAATCTTTAACAATGGTGTGATAAATATTCGCAAGTTTGGCTCTTACGAAATAAAACTATTGTCTGAATAAGCCAATTTACCAGCAGTATCGGAAACAGAATGATCTTACAGACTTGGCAAAAGAGACTTACATGCATACTGATTTTATCAGTGTCTTGGTTTGTCTTGGCTTGGGCTGAACATCAAGTTGAACGGCTTGATCCAGAGCACTCCGAGCTACATTGCCAACTCTGTTTTAATTTAGAAAAGCTGGCAACAGCGATAGTAAGCAGCGTACCGCTGATTGTATTGCTTAAACGTCGCCAAGCTTTTGTTAGAACTGTTTACTTATACACCAGCCAGCATGCGCTCGCTGCTAGTGCCCGTTCTCCACCGTCCATGAGCTGCTAATTTAGCTAAACAAGGTTTGAATCTCGCAATACAGCTGAGTATGGTTAGCGTTAAGCAAACACGCTTGCTCCTTGCTGTTAGCCTGTTTAGTTAGATTGGTATTGATTGATTTAGTCACTTACTTTTTAAAAATCATGGATACTTATAATGAAGTTAACGCCTATATATGCGGCCGTTTTTGGCCTGTTTTCTTGCGCAGCTAGCGCCCAGTCCGCTCACCAACATGGTGTTGCCGAGCTCTTTTTTGCTGCTAGTGGTGAAGAGCTAGAGATTGAAATCCATTCTCCGGCCGATAATTTTCTTGGTTTTGAGCATGCTCCAGTAAACGAGCAACAGCACAAGATATTAGACGACGCAAAAAAACAAGCAGCTCAAGGCATGAGTTTGTTTAGCTTTGCCGGTGGCGAATGTGAGCTTGAAGAAGTTACTCAGCATTGGGGAAGCTTAGACCAAGCGGATTCAGAGCATAAAGACCATGACGATCATGACCATGCTGCGCACGACGAGCATAAAGGTCACGACGATCATGACCACGCTGCGCACGACGAGCATAAAGGCCATGACGATCATGACCATGCTGCGCACGATGAGCACAAAGGTCACGACGATCATGACCATGCTGCACACGATGAGCACAAAGACCATGATGAGCATGACCATGCTGCACACGACGAGCACAAAGGCCATGACGATCATGACCATGCTGCCCACGATGAGCACAAAGGTCATGACGATCATGACCACGACCACGCTGCTCATGCTAGCCACGAGGATGTGCGCTTAACTTACCACTTCCACTGTCATCACTTAGATGAACTGAAAAGCTTCGACCTAGAGTTGTTTAAGCTTTTCCCTCGTATGGAAAAAATCCAAGTACAAGGTGCTAGTGAGCGCGGCCAAGTAGCATTTGATGTTACACCAGCGCAGAACAAGGTGAACTTATAATATGAGCCAGTCTGCTTCTCTATTAGCCTTAGAAGAAGTGGTATTTGCGTGGCCGGGTGAAACACACCCGGCCATTCATATTCCTCATTTAACTATTGCTGCAGCTAGCCATACCTTTATTCATGGGCCAAGTGGCTGTGGTAAATCTACGTTACTCAGCTTGATTGCTGGGGTGATTAGCCCGCAACAGGGCAAGTTAAGTTTCATGGGACAAGATTGTGCCAGCTTAAAAGCAGCGCAACGTGACCAATTGCGAGCTGATCATATTGGCTACGTATTTCAGCAGTTCAACCTGTTGCCCTACTTGTCGGTACTCGAGAATGTCGCTTTGGCTTGTCAATTCTCTAAGTTACGTCGGCAGCGAGCATTAAGCCGCTCGTCGTCGGTATTGGATGAAGCGCGTCGATTATTATCGCATCTGCAGTTGCCTGATAAGCAGCTTAATCAGCCAGTTGGCCAGTTGAGCATTGGCCAACAACAGCGGGTGGCTGCGGCTCGCGCAATGATCGGCTCTCCAGAGTTAATTATTGCCGATGAACCCACCTCAGCGTTGGATAAAACCAATCGCGAACATTTTATGAACCTGTTGATGTCTGAGTTAGAGCACTGTGATAGCAGCTTGTTATTGGTGAGTCACGATCAAGAGCTAGCTAATCGTTTCCATCAGGTGGTTGATTTGCCAGCACTTAATTTGGGAGGTCAACATGAGCTTGCTTAAATTGGCTTGGCATAGTTTGTGGGCTAGGCGTGGTACCGCATTACTTAGTTTATTGACCATCGCCCTTAGTGTGGCCCTATTGCTAGGTGTGGAAAATCTGCGTACACAAGCTAAATCGAGTTTTGCCTCAACCATTTCTGGCACCGATTTAATTGTGGGTGCACGCAGTGGCCCTACTCAATTACTGCTTTATTCGGTATTTCGCATTGGTAATGCCACCAATAATATTAGCTGGGACAGTTACCAAGAAATTGCAGGTCAGTCGTCGGTAAAATGGTCGATCCCTATTTCCTTGGGGGATTCGCATCGCGGCTATCGGGTAATGGGCACCACCAACAGCTTTTTTGAACATTATCAATACGCCAACAAACAGCCTTTAGAGTTTGCCCAAGGCCAGCAATTAAACGATACCTTTGAAGTGGTATTAGGCGCCGAAGTTGCCCGTAAGTTGGGTTATAAACTGGGTGACAAAATTGTAGTGGCACACGGAATTGCAGCAGTAAGTTTTGTTAATCATGACCAGTTCCCTTTTGAAGTGAGCGGCATTTTAAAACCTACTGGTACGCCAGTAGACCGAACGGTGATTACCTCGCTTGCTGGCATCGAAGCGATTCACCTGCCGCCGCAAACACAGCCATTTACCGAGGCTCAGTTAACGCCTTCAAGCATCACCGCAATGATGCTGGGTACACAATCACGCTTACAAATTTTTAATTTGCAGCGGCAGATTAATCAATACAAAAATGAAGCGCTGTTAGCGATATTGCCAGGCGTGGCTTTGCAAGAGCTGTGGGGCATTTTAAGCATTGCCGAAAGTGCTCTGTTAGCGGTATCCATTTGTGTGGTTATCACTGGCTTAATGAGCATGTTAAGCACCTTGATGGTGAGCTTAAAAGAACGCCGTAGAGAGATGGCAATTTTGCGCTCGGTAGGGGCTAAACCGCGACATATCTTTGGTTTGTTACTGATTGAAGCCTTGTTATTGAGTGCGTTAGGCGCTTTGCTTGGTTTAGCCAGCATGTATCTAATTTTGGGGGCAGCGAAACCGATACTGCTTAATCAGTTTGGTTTCTATTTAGTGTTAAACTGGCCTACTGTAGAGCAATGCTACTTATTGCTGGCCGTAGTTGTGGTGGGCTTTTTAGCTGGCGTACTACCTGCTTGGCGCGCTTATCGTTATTCGCTTAGCGATGGCATGAGCATAAAAATTTAGTAAGGGTAAAACATGAAACTAGCTTATTACGTAGTGGGTTTATTGCTGGTTAGCATGAACTTACAGGCCAATGGCGTAGACGTTTGGAACGAGTTGCTGCCAGAAAACGAACGCAACATGCCGATGCCTGAAATTGATCACAACATACCGTTGGACCAAGCGGGTCAGCAAAATCTCAATGTGAGCGTAAATAAAGAGTTGGACGGCAAGCCAATCCGTATTCCGGGCTTTGTAGTGCCGCTGGATACCGAAGGGGAGTTGGTGAAGGAGTTTTTATTGGTGCCGTACTTTGGTGCTTGTTTGCATTATCCACCACCACCGCCAAACCAAATTGTTTATGTTACTCACTCAAAAGGTTTACAGCTAGAAGACCTATGGGAACCAGTTTGGGTTGAAGGAACCATCAATACTCAAGTTCAAACTGTTGAAGGGGTAGCCACCGCTGGCTATTCAATCAGCGAACCTGAGTCGATCGTGTTGTATACCGATTAATCTAACACAATACCTAGGGCGATATATGGCACTACGTAAAACGCAATAATGGCGGTTTTATACAGTGCCAAGCCTAGGTAATGAAAGCGGTCGAACTTCTCTACGCTAAGGTTGAACCATTTAGAGTGCAGTTTGTAGGTCCAGTCGTGAGCTAGGGTTAGAAAAGCAAACCAATACAGCAATACCGCAATATTGATAATGGCTCCCCAGCCTAACGCGCTGCGAATTAACTCAAGTTCCATAACGTCACCTGCATATCTTTAATTAATTGAAAGCAACTAAGCCACTTAATCAATTTACCATTGCGTAGTGTCACTGCAAGCCTATTGGTTTATTTCACAGTAAAGTTTTGTTCAAAAATGCGTACTTGCTGTTGATTGTATATCGCGACTTGCCAGTCGCCGCGACTGTTTAAGTCAAAGCGTTTGCTGGCATTGGTGCGCCAGCGTGAGCCACCAATGTCTAAATCAACCGATGCCTGAAGTTGTTGCTGGCGATACCAGTTTACTTGAATGCTTTGACCTTGCATCTCACGCAACTCCATAAACAAATAAACCTGCTGAATTTGACTGAGCTCAACCCGAGTTAAGTTATCCACTGGCTCTCGTTGGCTAATGGCAGAACTTAGCTGGGCTCGAGCGACTTGGCTCGATGCCTTATTGGTTTGCTCAGCGCTGTGAGCAAGCTCCCTATCAACATTTTCGGCCGCAATGGCCTCTTCATTAGTTGCTGTTTCAACCTTGCTTGCTGCTGGCTCTACGACAACATTAGCTTGAGCGACAGGTGTGCTTATTTGCTCGTTAGCAAGCTCTGCTTGTTCTGAAGTGCTGGGAGTGGTGTTGGCTAAGTCATCAGCTTGCTGCTTAGCTTGTGCAGTATCGGTTTCCGGCTGAGCTTGGTTTGTTTCTGGGGTGTTCTTTGTTACAGCAGCTACTGGCTCATTAACTGGCTGTTCCGCTTTAGAGGGCTGCAGCTGTTGCTCTTCTGTAGCTGCTATAGGCGAGCTTTCAGCTGTAAGTTCTTCAAATTGTTCGGCATGAGATTGCTCAGTTGAGGCTTCCAAGGCTGGTAACTCTGCCTTATCGGAATTGTTTTCAACTTGGCTGGCTTGTTGGTTTGTAGTGGCATTCAACTCGGCTGTAGGTTCTGCGTTAGCTGGCCACATTAAATGCAGCAAAGCGAATATAACTAAGGCAAGCACTATCAATGCGGCAAAAACTTTGCGTAAGTCAAAGGGTGGCTTTGGCGCGGGAACTTTATCTATAGTCGCCGCTTGGTCTGCGGATGAGTTGAAATGTATTTTGATGCTTACTTGTTCTGCCATGACTGAGGATTTGCCCCATACTCCAATGAAAACTGCTGGGCGATTTTACCGATTATGCGCCTTAGCTGCTATTGATTTACCTTTAATCTGGTCTTTGTTGTTGTGTGGTTGCGTTATGCCTTCCGTCTACTGTTTAGTAAAAGCGTTCATTTCTAGTTAGCTTGAAGCAGAAAGCTCAGCATATTGTCTTAAAATCTCTTTTATCTTCGGAATTATCTAGCTTTTATCCTTCGACTCCAAATAACAAATGTTAAATATATTTTACATTTAGTCTTTTGTATGCCAATTTAGCTTTAATTAAATTTGCTAAATTTTGACGAGGTTTTGCAGAGGATATGGAACATAAACAAGCTCTCATTGGCGTTATTACTTGTCATAAACCGCAAGGTTTATATCAGGTGCAAAGTGTTAATGAGTTTTACTTGAACGCTTTGGTAAGCTATGACGCAGCCCCGGTATTACTGACTCACCAGCTAAAAGGGAGAAGTTTGCAACGGGTATTAGATGGCCTAGATGGAGTATTATTTACCGGTAGCCATTCTAACGTGCACCCCGAGTTATATGGCGCTACGCATTTAGAGCCGCGCTTAGATCGAGGGCGCGATAGTCTTGCATTTTCTATTGTTGCATATTCTAAACAGCATGGCTTACCTGTTTTGGGAATTTGTCGCGGCTTTCAGGAGATGAATGTCGCCCTAGGTGGCAGCCTGCATCACAAAGTCTATCAACTTGGTGGTTGTGTAGAACACCGAGAGCCCGATACCGAAGACTTCACTAAAAAGTATGCTGATCAGCACTCTTTGCAGCTTGCTAAAGACAGCTGGCTGGGTGATTGGTTAGATAGCGATACGATTCAGGTTAACTCCTTACATAATCAAGGCATTGATCGGCTCGCTGAGCCTTTGTTGGTTGAGGCGCAAGCAGAGGATGGTTTGGTAGAAGCATTTCGGCTTGCTGAACACCCATTTTTCTATGCTGTGCAATGGCATCCCGAGTGGCAAGCCAGCGAAAATAAGGTATCACAAGCCATTTTTAGCCAATTTGTGGCAGCAGCAAAACGCCGTGCCGCGTAGCAGTTACTAGGGTTTACAGACCATTGGAGAGCACCATGCAACAACACACATCGTCTTATTACGCTGCCAGCACAAATAACCAGCGAGAGTTTCCTCAGTTAAATCAAGATATTCGTTGTGATGTTTGCATTATTGGTGCTGGTTTTAGTGGTTTGTCTTCGGCCTTGCACCTCGCCGAGAAAGGCTTCCATGTGGTGGTGTTAGAGAGTGCCAAGGTGGGCTTTGGCGCAACTGGGCGCAATGGCGGACAAGTGGTTAACAGTTATAGTCGTGATGTGGACGTAATTGAGCAGCGCTATGACAAAAATACTGCCCAAGCCTTGAATGAAATGATCTTTGAGGGCGGAGAAATCATCCGTTCTCGCATCGCCCAATATAATATTGAGTGTGACTACCAAGCCGGTGGTGTTTTTGCCGCCAACAACCCTAAGCAGTTTAAAGGCCTACGGGAACAAAAAGCCAATTGGGAGCGTTTTGGCAATCACCAATTGCAATTGTTAGATAAAGCGGAGTTAGAACAAATAGTAGGTACCACTGCCTACCAAGGTGGCTTATTGGACATGCAAGGTGGGCATATTCATCCGCTTAATCTTGCTCTAGGTGAAGCCGAAGCGGTACTTGGTTTAGGTGGTGAGATTTATGAGCAATCGGCAGTGTTAAGTTACCAAGCGGGTGAGCCTGTCAAAGTCACTACCGAACATGGCAGCGTTACTGCCAACTATCTACTGTTTGCCGGAAATGCCTACTTGGGTGAGCTTGAGCCAAAGCTGAGCGATAAGGCGATACGCTGCGGCACCCAAGTAATAGCCACCGAGCCTTTAAGTGATGAGCTGTGTCAGCAACTATTACCAAAAAACTACTGTGTGGAAGATTGTAACTACTTGCTTGATTACTACCGTTTGACCGCGGATAAACGTTTATTATTTGGTGGAGGAGTGGTTTATGGCGCTAAGCCTTTGGCGTCCATAGAAAAGCAAATCAGGCCTAAATTCGAGGCCCTGTTCCCGCAACTAAAAGGGACCGCGATTGATTACGCTTGGACCGGAAACTTCTTGCTTACATACTCGAGAATGCCTCAGTTTGGCAGGCTCGATGGCAACATTTATTACTTGCAGGGGTACAGCGGCCATGGTTTAACCTGTACTCATTTGGCCGGTAAGCTGTTAGCCGAAGTGCTTAGTGACCAAGCGCAGCGTTTTGATGTATTTGCTTCACTTAATCACTATCGTTTCCCGGGAGGACGGCATTTACAGGTGCCATTCACCGCACTGGGTGCGGTGTATTACAACCTGCGAGACAAATTAGGTATTTAGCTTGCTTAGTCTTTAGGTTGGCTTACCGAATCACGTTTTACCAGCGTAGGCACGTATTTATGAATAGGCGCAACACTTTCGCCACTAGCCAAGGCTAAAGACATCTCGGCGGCTTCCATCGCCATCATCTCAATAGGGTAACGCATGGTGGTGAGTTTAGGGCGCAAGTAGCGAGAGAGTAATACGTCATCAAAGCCAATTACCGATACATCTTCGGGTACTCGATAGCCGTTGTCGCAAAGTACGGTGATGGCGCCAGACGCCATGGAATCGTTGTAAACAATTAGGGCGGTAAAATCTAAGCCGCGCGCTAATAGGTTTTGCGCCGCAATCTCGCCGCCAATTTCATTAGGATCAGATGAGGCAATGGCATGTTCAGCTAAGGGCATGCCTTCTTCACTCAATACCGACTTAACACCTTCTAAACGCAAGCGTGGATCTTCGATGTCGTAGCTACTTGTTATGCAGGCAATGTTTTTGTGGCCTAATGATAACAAGTGGCGAGCGGCTGCTTCTCCGCCGGCTTGGTTGTCTAACCATACACAGCGGTGAGCTATTTCTGGGATATAGCGGTTAATTAACACTAAAGCTGGAACGGCTGCTGCGTAGTCAATTAAGGCTTGATTGCTTAAGGCTTTAGAGTGCACCACCAAGGCCTGACAACGCTGTTCTAAAAGCGTTTCAATGGCGCGCTTTTCACTTTCTGCACTGACTAAGCCGTTACTGATTAATAACTGGATATTGTTGTTGCGGGTTACTTTTTCTACCCCGCCAGCTAGCGTGGCAAAAAATGGGTCTGTTAGCTCACTAAACACTAAACCCAAAGTAGGGTTGGTTTGGGTTACCAGAGCGCGGGCATTGGCGTTAGGCCGATAGCCTAGCTCTAACATCACTTTTTTTACAAGGTCGCGGTTTTTGGCACTTACTTTGGGGCCATTATTGACCACCCGAGAAACGGTGGCGACAGAAACACCGGCGGCAGCTGCTACGTCTTTAATTGTGGCCATTTATACTCCAAGAAAACGGTTTTGCTTGTGACTAAGTTGAAAACACTAGCTATAAGATGTGCTGGCGTCACGACCAGTGACTAGGCGATGTAGTATCTATAATTTAACAAATGTAAATCAAATGTGGAAACGTTTTCCTTTGAACGCGAGTGTAATCACATATTATCTATGCTTTTTTTCGCTGTGGTGGCAGGGTTTGAGCTGTTCTGAAACTGTTAAGAAAAACTGTTACATACACTTGCTCGCTAAGCATTAGCCGCTTAAAGTAGCGCTAGATGCTAACAGCAACATAATTAAGGAGCGCTGAGTGAGCGTATCAAGAATGTTCCCTGCCACCCGCATGCGTCGAATTCGCCGTCATGATTTCTCTCGTCGCCTAGCCAGTGAAAACCAGTTAAGTGTTGATGATTTGATTTACCCAATGTTTGTGATTGAAGGGGAAAATCAAACAGAAACGGTTGCGTCCATGCCGGGTGTAAAGCGTTTTAGCATTGATCTGCTGTTAAAAGAAGCTGAGCAATTAGTGGCCTTAGGTGTGCCGATGATTGCTCTGTTCCCGGTAACGCCACTTGAGCAAAAGTCACTGTTGGCTGAGCAAGCCTATGCCGACGATGCCCTAGCGCAACGAGCGGTGCGTACCCTTAAACAAGCTTTTCCTGAGCTTGGAGTGATGACCGATGTGGCATTGGACCCGTTCACCACTCATGGCCAAGACGGCATTATCGATGACGAAGGTTATGTGCAAAACGATATAACCACCGAGATTCTGGTGAAACAAGCCTTATCTCACGCGGCCGCAGGGGCTGATGTTGTTGCGCCATCGGATATGATGGACGGCAGAATTGCCGCAATTCGAGAAGCCTTAGAAGAAGCGGGTTATCACAACACCATGATCATGGCTTATTCAGCAAAATATGCCTCTAGTTATTACGGACCATTCCGCGATGCAGTGGGTAGTTCTGGTAACCTAAAAGGTGGCAATAAAAAGACTTACCAAATGGATCCTGCCAATGGTCAAGAAGCGCTACACGAAGTGGCTTTAGACATCGAAGAAGGCGCCGACATGGTAATGGTAAAACCAGGTATGCCCTATTTGGATGTGGTTCGCCAAGTTAAAGATGCCTTTGCAGTGCCTACCTTTGCTTACCAAGTAAGTGGCGAGTATGCGATGCATAAAGCCGCCATTGAGAATGGCTGGTTAGCCGAGCGCCCGGTAGTGCTTGAATCTTTACTTGCCTTTAAACGTGCCGGTGCCGATGGCATTTTAACTTACTTCGCTAAAGACGTAGCGCAGTGGTTAGCCGAAACTAAATAAATCCTTAATAGGTAGTTGCTAAGCCCCCTCCGAGGGGCTTTATTGTAATATGAAGAAAATATTGTTTGCCCTACTCAGCCTTAGTTTATTGCTTGTTCTGGTGGTATTAATCGCCTTTGCGTTGATGGTATCTAAGCAAGCCACTGTGCTCACTCCTCCTTCGGTGAGTGCTCGGCAAGTTGCCGATGCTAAAGACTGGCTTAAACAAAACTTGCAGCTTTTTCGTGGCGGGCAGCAATCGGTTGATATTCAACTTAGCCAACAGCAGCTAGATGGCTTGTTAGCTTTATCTTCCACAGCTTTTAGTGGCTTAGATGCTGAAGCTGCGTTTGCCGAATCTGAGTTACGCCTGCGTGGCAGTATTACCTTGCCTACGAGCATCTACCAAGGCTATGTAAACAGCGAAATTAGTTTACATTCCTCAAATCAAGGCTTGCAGTTTGGTCAATGGAAGATAGGCCAATTAAGCTTACCGGGCAGCATGGCGCAACACATAGCGCTGCGCTTGGCAGAGCGTTTGTTCCCAGAGTTACAAGCCGATGAGCTATTAGCTAGCATTAAAGCAGTAGACGTTAGCCAGCTGCAAGTGCAGTTTAAGGTTGAGCCAGTAGAGGATTTAGGTTTAAAAGTCGCTGGTGCTTATAAGAACCTCAATCAATTGAAAGATCCGCAGCTAGCCAGCTTACCAGTGGCGATTTACTACCAAAAGCTAAGCCAGTTAAGAAAGCAGTATGGCGAACAGCAAGCCATTTCTTTATATGATTATCTGTACCCGCTGAGCTTTGATGTCGCAATGCGTGGTGAGCAAAGCGATGTTCTACAAGAGCAACAGGCTTTAGTGTGGGCAACGGCGATTTTTTTCAGCCAAGGCACTTTTCAAAAAGTGATGGCGCAACGTTTTGCTGATGACTTGACCCTAGAAGCCGCCCCAAACAACGTGACCCTTGCAGGGCGCAGAGACTTACTGCTGCACTTTGTCTATTCGGCGGGCTTGAGCATGGCTGCAGAGCAAGGTTTTAGTGCTTCAATTGGCGAGTTTAAAGAGCTATTTGATTCTTTAGAGGGCGGCAGTGGTTTTAGTTTTGCCGATCTAGCAGCTGATCGCACTGGCATTGAGTTTGCCGAATCGGCGAAGAATCTCGATAAAGCAGAACAGTTTTTGGCTGCTATGCGCTCTGCACGTTCGGAACAGGCATTTTTCCCACGGATAGATGATTTAGCCGAAGGCATTAGTGAGCAAAGTTTTGCCCAAGTTTATGGCTCTACGGGCTCTGAGTTGTATCAGCAAAAAGTGTTTTTTATTGACCAGCGCATCGCTCACTTGCCGGCTTTTCTTAACCCTGAACACTAGGGGCTGTTGATCTTTGCTGATGATTTTTGCAGCAATTTATTAGCCATTTAGGCAAGGCAGTGAGTGTGCAGTTAAGTGGGCTTAATAATCACTCGCTAAGGCTGAATAAATGGCTAAGAAATGGTGCCCGAAAGGTTCGGATAAGCGAACTTTACTCTTTGTTAATCACTTCTTGCTTAGCCCACTAGGCTTCTAAGTGCTCGCCGCGATTAAAGCCCGCTTATCTCGAACAAAATTTCAACACCGAAGATCAACAGCCCCTAACCAAATACTAGCAAGGCGCTGCCTAGTACACATAAACCGGCGCTAAGCCAGGCCGAGCGAGTAGGCGCTTGCTTGGTTACTACCCATAACAGCGGCAGCACCAACACTGGTGAAGTTGATGATAACAGGGCAACCACTGATACATCGCCATATCGCAGGGCAAACAGCATCAATGTCATGCCTACTGCCATGGCTAAAAAGCCATTGGCGGCGATCATAACAAATAGCTTTGAGTTAATCGGCTTAAGTGCTCGCGCAAGCTTGTAACCGCTTAGCCATAACAAACAGTGGGCTGAAAAAGCACTTAGCATTCGTAATGCCGAGCCCGCTACAGGGTCAATAGCACTGTATTCTGGGGCGCTCATCAGCGGTTTTAACATTACTGTTCCAAGGCTTTGGCAGAGTGCGGCCGTTAACCCCAAAGCAACCGCTATGCTGACTGAGCCGGTAATCTTTTCCCAGCTGTGCTGTTCACTACGGCGACCAAAACTAACAGCTAATATCACGCCTAAGAACAAACAAGCAGCGCCCAATAGCGGCCAACCAAGCAAATCTTCATTGAATAGCCATACCCCTAAAAAGGCAGAGAAAGCGGCGTGACAGGCAAATAACAAGCTGGCGCGGCGTGGTCCTAGGCGGTTCATACAGGCAAACAAGGCGGTGTCGCCAACAAATACGCCAATAAAGCCCGACAAAGCAAACAATCCCGCTTGCGACAGGCTAATCATTTGCCATTGGTTATTGTATAAAGCGGCACCAAGCAGCATTAGGCTAACTAAACCCATGCGCCAGCGGCTATAGGCAAAAGCGCCCATCACTCGGCTAGGGGTTACCGAGATTAAGCTGGTGCAGGCCCAAAGCGCAGCGGCCAGCAAGGCTAACCATTCATAACTCAAGGTATGCTCCTAAAACGCAATAAGAGAGGGCTAAGTGAAACGCTGAGTTAACTTAGGCTGGTACCGCTTGGCTTGGCTGTGCCCAAGTGGTGACAAAGGTATTACGACCTTTGCGTTTGGCAGCATACATGGCATTGTCGGCGTCAATCAACAAACGGGACAAATCTTTTCTTTGGGTTTCAAAGGCAATGCCCATGCTAATGCTAATGGCGAGGTGTTGGTCGTTAACCGAGCAAGGTTTTTCGGCAACTTGTTTGACAATGATATTGGCTAAGTCTTGCGCATGTTGGCGCTGGCAATTGGCCCATAATATACAAAATTCATCGCCGCCAAATCTGGCAAACATTGCCTCTTCAGGGAGTTGTTGTTTTACGCAGGC
Source organism: Agarivorans sp. OAG1 (assembly GCF_037076485.1). Classification (NCBI taxonomy): domain Bacteria; kingdom Pseudomonadati; phylum Pseudomonadota; class Gammaproteobacteria; order Alteromonadales; family Alteromonadaceae; genus Agarivorans; species Agarivorans sp. OAG1. The sequence continues at coordinate 4,553,432 of NZ_AP028990.1, read as the reverse complement.
TACAACATGTTTTAGCGCATCATCACCGGTGTGATGACCGTATTGGTCATTAATGTGTTTAAATTTGTCTATATCAAACAGCATTACTGCCATGCTTAATACCGACTCACATTGAGTATCAAGCTGGCGCTCTAATTCTCGGCGGTTCAAGATATTGGTGAGAGGGTCGATGCGCGCTTGCTCAGCAAGGTGGCGATGAGCGCGCTGAGTATCGATAGAAAACAGCTTGGCCACAATACTTAATAGAATGGCGCAGTTAATAAACACCAAGCCCATAGAACTTCGTTTTTGCTCTACATCACTGGGGAACATAGGGTCGCTTGGCCAGTAGAATACCGCAAAAAAGGCCACGCTTATTAAGGCCAAAATGGCATTGCGAATGGACGGCTTTTCTTGCCATAGCAAAAATGCCACTGGATAAATAACAATAAGATGGAAGAAAATGAAGGACTCGATACCAAACCAACGGGTAGAGGCCAAAGTAATATCGAGAACAAATACCGTTAACAGCCAGGCTCGGGCTAGATCATTTTGATTTAACCAGTTAAACAGCAGCGTTAGGGTGTAAGCAAATACCACTAAGCCATTAACCAACCAGAATTCAACCGCCGTAATGTTGTGCTCAAGCGCTTGAACAATAACGTTTAGGGCAAGTAAAGGCAGGCCTATAACCACAAATAGATTGGTCATACGAACGGCGTGACGCTTTCCTTTGCTGGTGCCTATGTTAAGTATCTTGTTGAGCAACCGTGTTCCTTACAGTTAATACTCAAATAAAAACGATTGTATACCTGAAAAAGTAAAACTACTGTGAATTAGCTTAGATCGCGACTGTTTAATCGGAAGTTTGGCAATGTAACCCTGGTTACATTGCCAAGTTACTTAATCTAGGTGCTTAATTAACCAAGCTATTGCGTCGGCGTATACGGGCGTCATCAGCGGTTCTAAATTCGCTAAACTTGCCAGTAACTGTGAACGCTCTGCAATGCTGATGTTGATGTGGCCAACTTTACGCCCTGGTCGAACGTCTTTGCCATACCAAAATACTTCCACTCCTGGCACGCATAGCCACTGATGATTGTATTCAACACCAATCAGATTAAGCATTACGCTTTGGGTTTTAACCAAAGGTTGCACTAGGGGCAAATCTGCCACGGCTCGAATATGTGCCTCGAACTGACTAAGGCTAGAGCCTGCTTGGGTCCAGTGGCCGCTGTTGTGTACGCGAGGTGCTATCTCATTAATCAGCAACTTATCGCCAACCTGGAAGCATTCCATGGTCATTACACCCACGTAATCTAGCGAGTCCATTAGCTTACCAAGCATATTTTCAGCCTGGCCCTGAAGGCTCGCTTTACTCGCAACCGGTGATACCGTGGCTAATAAAATACCTTCATGATGCTGGTTAATCGCCAGTGGGTAGAATGCGGTGTCACCGTTGGCGTGGCGCATACCAATAAGTGATACTTCTTCGTCGAAGCCTATCGCTTGTTCCGCAATACAATGATCTAGCCAGTCTTGAGGAATGGCTCGTTGTTCAGCGTTGCCACTAAGCTTTAACCAATGCTGGCCTTTGCCGTCGTAGCCGCCGGAGCGCTGTTTTAGTAATACTCGTTCGCCTAACTCAGCAAACAGTTGTTCAGCGCTGTGACCTTGTTTTACATCTACCCAAGGGGCGGTGGCTAAGCCTAAGCTGTCGAGCAATTTCTTTTGGCTTGCTCGGTCAGCTAGCTGAGCTAAAGCCGGGCCGTTAAGAAAGCTTGAGTGTTGAGTAAGCTGCTCGGTGGCAGGCGTTACTGGCCAGTGCTCGCGCTCAACGGTAATAATGTCATTGGTAGCGATATCAAAGGTGTCAGTTTCGTCAGTTTCTACTGGGCGAACCTCAATGTTTAATGGTTGCGCTGCGTGTTTTAGCATTGCTCCCAATTGGCCCGCACCTAAAATCCAAATCTTATTCATTTTGCTTACCACTACTCAGCTACGCGAGGATCTGGGTGGGCTAATACTGATTCTGTTTGGGCACTGCGGAAAGCCTCTATACGCTCAGCTAGTTCAGGGTTAGTGGTAGCTAAAATCTGTGCAGCAAACAATCCCGCGTTATAAGCACCAGCAGTGCCAATGGCAAGAGTACCAACTGCTACGCCTTTTGGCATTTGGGCAATCGATAACAAGCTATCCATACCGTTTAAGGCTTTACTTTGAACGGGCACACCAAGTACTGGTAAACGTGTTTTAGACGCCACCATGCCTGGCAAGTGAGCAGCACCGCCGGCACCACCAATAATCACTTTAATACCACGGTCGGCAGCATTGGCTGAAAATTCCATTAATTTGTCGGGAGTGCGGTGAGCACTAACCACTTCAACCTCAAATTCAACGCCCAATTGTTGTAAAACTTCGGCGGCGTTTTCCATAGTTGGCCAATCACTTTTTGACCCCATGATGATGGCAACTTGTGGTTGTGGCATTGTATTCTCCTCGACTTAAATAGCACAGTGGTAACACGTTTCTTAGCGGCAACAAAATTGTTGTCTATTTGCGCGCGCAGTTTGCCAGCCTTACCCGCTAAGGTCAATATTAGCGCAGTGTTAGCCAACAAAATCGAATTTTGTTCTAGCTGTACAGTGCTTTGTTTGGGTAAAAGTTCAGGTGCTTGCTATTTTTGTGATGTTTACTGCTTAATCAATACGAATTGAGTAGATTTGGACTACTGTTAAATGAGTACAGTAGCCTATAGCTAACAATAGAATTCATTAGCCTCTAAGGAGAGAAGCAATGTGGAAACTTGTGGTTATTTTATCTCTACTCAGTGCCCCGCTAATGGCAGCTAACGTAGAGTTACGTTTGCCTGCTTATTCCGATGATTCACACATTTTTTATCATGAACTATTAGAGCAAGCCCTGCTTGAAGCCGGGCACCAGCCAGTGATTGATGTTCCCTCATCTAATTTGCCGCAAAAGCGGGCTGAGTCGATGCTACGTAATGGCCAATTAAGTTTGGTGTGGCTGTTAGCGTCGGCCGAGCGTGATAAAGACCCTAATTTCACCCCTGTTCGTGTGGGCTTAACCAACGGCTTAATTGGTCACCGACTATTGTTGGTGCCGCGCTCTGAGGTTGACGCTTATCGTTTTGTAAATACGCTAGAAGACTTTCAAAAGCTGGATAAAACCGGTGGTTTTGGCAAAAATTGGTTTGATGTAGATGTATGGCAAGCCAACCAGCTAAAAACCGTTGAAGTTGATGGAGAGTGGCGTCGTTTATACAAAATGGTGGCTAACCATAAACGCGGTATCGACTACTTCTCGCGAGGATTTACCGAGATTGTTAATGACTCACTACAACACCCTTATTTAGCGATAGAGCCCTATTTAATTTTGCAGTATGAGCGTGATTTTCAGTTTTACGTGAGTAACTCTCAGCCAGAGCTGGCGGCCATTATTGAAGATGCTTTAAAAAAGGCTGAAGACAGTGGCTTGTTGGATAAGCTGATTGAAGAATACTGGCGAGAAGACTTTGATTTACTTAATTATCGCCGACGGGTAAAAATTGAGTTGGCAACACCTAACTAGCACTTAACAAAGCGCTTCAATAATCTCTAAGGGATAACCCGCTTGGCTTTGCACTTTTGCTTCCAGTTCTAGTTCGGCTGCGCGTAAAGGATGTTGTTCATTCCAGGTGGGTGGAAAACATAGCCGCCAATCCTCTTCGGCTTGAAATACGCTTATCTTAGGTACGCTCCCTTCGGTGCGGCGCATGCACACGATAATCGCAATGCGTAATAATCTAGCCAGCACCAAAGCTTCGGGCTTTTCTAAGGCATTTTGTTGAGCAAGAAGTTCGCTTTGCCAATCACCACGCTGGTTTAACAAGAGGCAGGAAACAAAGTGTTTTTGTGCGCTGGTAAAACCGGGCAAATCTGAATGATCAATAATATATGCGGCGTGTTGGGGCGCTTTCTTAAACTCAATATTTAAACCTACCTCATGGAACATGGCTGCCCACTTCAACAGGCTTAAAGCGCGATCACTAAGCTTGGGTGTTACTTGTTGCGCCATCGTTAAGGCGCAGTTTGCTACGCGTTCGGCGTGTTGATTGTCGATGCGATGACGTTTTACAAAGCTTTCCACGGTGCGAGCTCTTACACTGCTGGTATCTTTTTGGCTAAGTAGGCCATATACCAGTCCTTCACGTAAGGCACCACCGGCCAAGGAAAGCGACTCGATTTGCAGGCTTTCGAATAGCGCAATTAATATCGCTAAACCAGATGCAAATACCGGTTTTCGCTCTTCTAGCAAACCTTTAATATCAAGCTTTTCAAGCGTGCCGCAAGCAACCACTTGTCGTTGAATTGCCTTTAGTTTTTGGTAAGTAATACGTTCATCAAGACCTTGAGCGGTAACAATTTCTAACAGTGCTTGAATAGTACCTGAAGCACCCACGCTGCTTTGCCAACCTAGACGGCGATAATCGCTAAGTACTGGGGAGATTACTTCTTTAGCTGCATCAATGGCTAACTCAAAGTTGGTTTCGCTGAGCTCTTGTTGGAAGAAACGTTTTAACCAAGTAACACAGCCCATATCTAGGCTGTTCAGTAGCAAGGCTTCGCTTTGCTCGCCGACAACTAGCTCGGTACTGGCACCGCCAATATCAATGACTAAACGCTTACCACTGCCGCTGCTGGTATGTGCCACGCCACGGTAAATAATTTTAGCTTCGGTTTCGCCGCTAATGATATGGATCTTGTGGTTGAGAATTTTTTCGGCTTGCAGCAAAAACTCATCAGCATTAGTCGCGCGACGCAAAGTAGCTGTGGCGACAATTTTAATTTGAGCTTCTGGTATGTCTCTTAGCTGTTCGGCAAACAAGCTCAAACATTGCCAACCACGCACCATGGATGCGTGATCAAGCTTGTCGTTGGCATCTAAGCCTGCGGCTAAGCGCACTTTTCTCTTCACCTTGGCAATGGTTTGCACGCTTCCACTCAGCTCCCGCACAATTAACATGTGGAAGCTGTTGGAACCTAAATCAATGGCTGCATATAGGGGTGAAACTTTAGACACGCTGTTCCTTGAATCTACTGCTTAGTGACGCTGGCGTCGCTGGTTAGAGTGACCGCTATTACCGCGACTATTTTTGCGGTTACCGCCACGGCTATTATTACCTTTGGTGCGATGGACTCGCGTTGCCTTGGGTAAATCACGCATTAGCGCCTCGGTATCATATTGGCTTACCGGCACTGGGTGCTTAATGTACTCTTCAATGGCAGGTAAGTTAAATACGTATTCTTCACAGGCAAGGCTGATGGCATGGCCACTTGCGCCAGCACGACCTGTTCGGCCAATACGGTGCACGTAATCTTCGGCATCGTCTGGTAAGTCATAGTTGAAAACATGAGTTACCGACGGAATGTGCAAGCCTCGGGCTGCAACATCGGTAGCGACTAATACGTCAAGTTTACCTTCGGTGAACTGTTCAAGTATTTGCACTCGCTTACGCTGCGGTATATCACCGGTTAGCAAACCAACGCGATGTTTGTCGGCACTTAAGTGGCCCCAAATGTCTTCACAACGGTGTTTAGTATTAGCAAAAATTATGGCGCGTTCTGGCCACTCTTCTTCTATTAGAGTTTGCAACAAGGCCATTTTGTCGTCGTTAGACGGGTAAAACAGTTCTTCTTGAATGCGAGCGCCGGTCATTTGTTCGGGCTCTACAATAACGTGTTCCGGTTCGTTCATATGCTCAAACGCTAATTCTTTTACCTTAAAAGAAAGCGTGGCTGAGAACAGCATGTTTAAACGCGCTTTTGGCTCTGGCATGCGGCGCATTAAATAACGAATGTCTTTAATGAAACCAAGGTCGAACATGCGATCAGCTTCATCTAATACCATGGCTTGCACGGCATTTAAGCTAAATGCACCTTGTTTGAAGTAGTCGATCATTCGCCCGGTTGTACCGATAAGAATGTCTACACCTTCATCTAAAGTGGCACGCTGACTGGCATAACCTTCGCCGCCATAGACCAAACCCAACTTGAGACCCGTTGCTTTAGCAAGTAAGCGAGCATCGTTATGGATTTGAATAGCTAATTCGCGAGTTGGTGCGAGAATAATCGCACGCGGTTGATTTTGTTGGCGCGTTTCGGGCACTGCTGTGGTTAGCAAATGATTAAACGTAGCAACTAAAAAGGCTAGAGTTTTCCCCGTACCGGTCTGAGCTTGGCCCGCAATATCTTTACCAGTGGTTAAGATTGGGAGGCTTTGCGCTTGGATTGGGGTGCAATTGTGATAGCCGTGCTGCTCTAAGGCGGTTAATACCTTATCTTGCAGTCCTAACTCGGCAAATCGGAGTTCTGTTAAATGTGTTTTGCTCATTGCGTAAGCATATCACAGCTAAGTGGCACTACCAGCACCCATTCTTGGTAAATGTGTTGAGTTGTTTGCGGCTGTGATCTAAGCGCTGAGAATTTGCAGTTATTTCCCATGGATGAATCCGCAGCAGACCCTAGTTACTTGTAATTATATCGGTCTATTGCCTTTCTTTATTTACTAGCGAGATTTTGTGAGCAAAACCAACATAGGGGTGATTAGCTAGCACTTATGTTAATTGGTAGTAGCTTAGATTCCCTTGGAATGAGCTTAGGCTTGCATTCATTGGTCGGATCATTTCAAATAGTCATGAAATTATCGAGACAGATAACATAGAATTTTGGAGTATTAAATGAGCGATAAATTAGTTCAGCTGAGCGATGACAGCTTCGAGGCAGACGTACTAAACTCAAGCACACCAGTACTAGTTGATTTCTGGGCTGAATGGTGTGGACCTTGTAAAATGATTGCACCTATCCTTGACGAAGTTGCTGACGAATACGACGGCAAAGTAGTGGTAGGTAAGCTAAACATCGACCAAAATGCTGGTACACCGCCAAAGTTTGGTATTCGCGGAATTCCAACGTTACTGCTGTTTAAAGACGGTAAAGTAGCTGCTACCAAGGTTGGTGCACTATCAAAAGCCCAACTAACAGCGTTTTTAGACGAAAACCTGTAGTAACAATGTGAGCAGGTCGACATTCGTTGCCTGCTTTTGCTGGATCTTTCCCCACATTAGTGCTAATTTTATTTTCGAATTTTTCCTACGCCCGTAATAAAGGCTACCTCTTGGCCGACTAAACAGTCGAGTAAGCTTCTCTACTATACCTAACTCATGCTGCCGTCAGCCTATTTCGATAAAAATTGAAAACTCACCATTATGAATTTAACTGAGCTAAAAAATACCCCCGTCCATGAACTGATTACGCTAGGCGAGTCAATGGGCTTAGAAAATCTAGCCCGCTTACGCAAGCAAGACATTATCTTCTCGATCTTAAAGGCTCACGCGAAAAGCGGCGAAGCGATTTTTGGTCATGGTGTGCTGGAGATTTTGCAAGATGGCTTCGGCTTTTTACGTAGCGCCGACAGCTCTTACTTAGCTGGTCCTGACGATATTTATGTTTCTCCAAGTCAAATCCGTCGATTTAACTTGCGTACCGGTGATACGGTAGAAGGTAAGATTCGCCCACCTAAAGAAGGTGAGCGTTATTTTGCTTTGCTTAAAATTGGCATCGTTAACCACGACAAGCCAGAAAACTCGCGTAACAAAATCTTATTCGAAAACTTAACCCCGCTGCACGCTAATGATCGCTTGCGTATGGAGCGTGGTAATGGCGCTACCGAAGACATCACTGCACGTGTATTAGATTTGGCTTCACCTATCGGTAAAGGCCAACGTGGGTTGATTGTTGCTCCGCCAAAAGCCGGTAAAACCATGTTGCTGCAAAACATTGCGCAAAACGTGGCATTTAACCACCCTGAGTGTGAATTGATTGTATTGCTAATTGATGAGCGCCCGGAAGAAGTAACCGAGATGCAACGTTTGGTTCGTGGTGAAGTGATTGCTTCTACCTTTGATGAGCCTGCTAGCCGTCACGTTCAAGTGGCTGAAATGGTAATTGAAAAAGCCAAGCGTTTAGTTGAGCACAAGAAAGACGTGATTATCTTGCTTGATTCAATTACTCGTTTAGCGCGTGCTTACAACACAGTAATTCCTTCTTCTGGTAAGGTATTAACTGGTGGTGTAGACGCCAATGCATTGCACCGTCCAAAACGTTTCTTTGGTGCGGCTCGTAACGTAGAAGAAGGTGGCAGCTTAACTATTATTGCTACTGCACTTGTAGATACCGGTTCAAAGATGGACGAAGTTATCTACGAAGAGTTTAAAGGTACCGGTAACATGGAACTGCATTTAAGCCGCAAGATTGCAGAAAAACGTGTTTACCCAGCTATCGACATTAACCGCTCTGGCACACGTCGTGAAGAGTTGTTAACTAGCGCCGACGAACTACAAAAAATGTGGATTTTGCGCAAAATTGTCCACCCAATGGATGAAACTGGCGCCATGGAATTCTTAATTGATAAATTGGCTATGACCAAAACCAATGATGAATTCTTTGACGCGATGAAAGCGCAGAAGAAGTAAGTTAAAACTGGCCGTTAATTCGGCCAGTTTCGTTTTGGATGATGAAACGCTTACTGCTACTTCTTGGGCTATTATTTCACCTGTCTGCTCAAGCGGAGCAGCAAGGTCCTAATCCGCCCTCACAACCACTTTATCAAGATGTGCCGCTAATGATTTTGCAGCGCAGCGTTGATACCTTAATGCAAAATCAGCCCGCTTGGGTGATTGATCTACTGCCTTATTTACGCCCTCATGACCGAGAGGTTTTGCTTTTCGAAAGCCTGCGTTATTTACATCAAAATAATCACATTCCAGACCAAACCTTAAAAAACTGGTTACTAGAACTGGCTTCCGAGCGACCAACAGTGCGCGAAGCTGCAGTCATCGACGGCTATGAAGTTATTCGTCCTAGTTTTGATTACCCTGCTCTGGCGCGAAGTTTAATTCTTAATAAAGTATCTGCAGAACGCTCACAGCTTTATTTAAGTGAACTGTTGCGAGATGAATTTCAATGGTCATTGATCTTTAGAAAAAACAATCCGTTACTATTGGCGCAACAGTTGGATGTGATGCGGGCTTTTAGGCAATTAACCCCAGAGCAGCTTGAATATGTAAAACTGCATATGCCTGATCGTTTGTATTTTCCAGATAATAACGTGCGAGTTGCTATGGCAATTGGTATTGGCAGTGATGAAGCGTTGGCTGAAGTACTGAGCCTGCCAATGGATCAATATAGTGTGTCGTTGCTTGAGTGGCTTATTCAGCGGCTACCGGCAGAGCGCGCCTATCACTTGCTTCGCGGAGCAGCAGAAAATCCAGAACTGTTGTATTTTTCATACAGTGCTATTGCCCGTTTGGGTCGAGTATATCCTCCCGCTGCCCAGTTTATTTTGGCGCAGTTTAGAGAATCAGAACACCAAGAGTTGGCTGCAATGGTAATGATTGAGATGCAGTCTCAATAACTACACAAGCCAGAAACCAGGTTATTACAATGAAATATAAAGACTTGAGAGATTTCATTGATTTGTTAGAGCAACGTGGAGAGCTCAAACGAATCAGCTTAGAAGTGTCTACCGAACTGGAAATGACCGAGATTTGTGACCGAACTTTAAAAGCCGGCGGTCCAGCCTTATTGTTTGAGAATGTTAAAGGCCACTCAATGCCAGTATTAGGTAACTTGTTTGGTACCCCCGAGCGTGTTGCTTTAGGCATGGGACAAGAGTCAGTGTCTGCCTTGCGTGAAGTAGGCACTTGGTTATCTTATCTAAAAGAGCCTGAGCCGCCTAAAGGCCTAAAAGAGTTATGGGAAAAGCTGCCCATATTTAAGCAAGTGCTTAATATGCCAACTAAAAAGCTGCGTTCTGCGCCCTGCCAAGAAATTGTATGGAGTGGTGATGAGGTGGACTTAGACAAGTTGCCGATTCAGCACTGCTGGCCGGGGGATGTTGCGCCATTGGTTACCTGGGGGTTAACTATTACCCGGGGTCCTTATAAAAAGCGCCAGAATTTAGGTATTTATCGCCAGCAAAAGCTAGCCAAAAATAAGCTTATTATGCGTTGGTTATCGCACCGTGGCGGTGCTATTGATTTTCGCGAGTTCCAAGAACTCAATCCAGGTAAACCTTATCCGGTGTCGGTGGCGCTGGGCGCTGATCCCGCCACCATTCTTGGCGCCGTGACACCTGTTCCAGATACCCTATCGGAATATGCCTTTGCCGGTTTACTGCGTGGTGGTAGAACCGAAACTGTTCAATGTATAAGTAATGACTTAGAAGTGCCTGCCAGTGCTGAAATAGTTTTAGAAGGTTATTTAGAGCCCAATGAAACGGCTCCAGAAGGTCCTTATGGTGACCATACTGGCTACTACAATGAAGTTGATGAGTTTCCGGTATTCACTATTACTCATATTACAATGCGTAAAGATCCTATTTACCACAGCACTTATACCGGCCGTCCGCCTGATGAACCGGCTGTGTTGGGCGTTGCCTTGAACGAAGTTTTTGTGCCTATTTTGCAAAAGCAGTTCCCAGAGATTGTAGATTTTTACTTGCCACCAGAAGGCTGTTCTTACCGTATGGCGGTGGTCACTATTAAAAAGCAATACCCGGGGCATGCTAAGCGGGTGATGTTAGGGGTGTGGTCTTTCTTACGGCAGTTTATGTACACCAAGTTTGTCATTGTTTGTGATGATGATATCAACGCCCGTTCTTGGCAGGATGTAATATGGGCTATTACTACCCGAATGGATCCAACACGCGATACTACGTTAATCGATCATACACCCATCGATTACTTAGATTTTGCATCACCCGTCTCCGGTTTAGGCTCAAAAATGGGTATGGATGCAACCAATAAATGGCCCGGTGAAACTAATCGGGAGTGGGGCGAAGTAATTGAAATGGCTCCAGAAGTGAAACAGCGTGTAGATAGTATTTGGAATCAATTAGGCATAGACTAATGGCCAACAATTATCGAGTAACACTAGCGCAGCAAGAATTTAGTGTTGGGCCTCAGCAAAGTATTCTTGAAGCCGCTTTGGCGCAGGGCATTGATTGGCCACATCGATGCCGTCAAGGTGGTTGCTGCAGTTGCTTAGCCCGGTGTAAATCCGGCGAGATTATTTACCATGGAATGGCGCCAATGCTAAGTGAAGCCGAACAAGCCAAAGGTTGGTTTTTAGCTTGCTTAGCCAGTGCAAAATCAGATTTGAATATAAGTTTAGAAGGGTGAAAGTATGAAGCGCATTAGTTGTAAGGTTGCATCGGTCTCGCCGATTTTAGATGATATTTTTAATGTAGAATTACAGCCACAAGAGAGCCAGAGCTTTGTAGCTGGCCAGTACCTGCAAATTGTTATGGCAGAAGATGATAAACGACCATTTTCACTAGCCAGTTCACCCGAGCAAAGCGATGTACTAGAGTTGCATATTGGTGCCCCAGAAGGTAATCCCTATGCTAGGCAGGTAATTGACAAACTAAAGAAAAGTGGTGAAATCGAAGTTGAAATGCCATTTGGTAATGCCGGCTTTGATGAGGCCAGCCAGCGGCCAATTCTGATTATGGTGGGCGGTACCGGTTTCTCTTATGCTAAATCCATTATCGAACACCTTGTAGATACCGAGCAAGACCGCGAAATCTATTTGTATTGGGGCGGGCGTAACTTAGGGGGCTTGTATTTACATGAGTTGGCCTACCAATGGGAAGAGTTAGATCAGGTTAAGTTTGTGCCGGTGCTTGAGCAAGCAATGCCGCAGTGGACCGGTAAAAAGGGCTTAGTGCATGAAGCCGTACTAGAAGATTTCCCCGATATGAGCGGATTAGAAGTATACATTGCTGGACGGTTTGAAATGGCTGATGTAGCCAGAACTGCGTTTACTAAGCAGGGCTTGCCGATTGAACAATTACATGGCGATGCTTACGAATTTATTTAAGCGTTTTATTTGAACAAAAAAGGCGAGCTAAGCTCGCCTTTTTTGTTTTCAGTTTTAGTCTTTTAAATAGCCAGTGCCTGACGGTAGTAATGAATTGCCTGTTCGGGTTCATCTAGTTGGCGGTGTACCTCGGCTAAACCTTGATAACACTCTGCACTTGGCGCTAGCTTCATGCTTTCTTCAAACAGCGCTTTTGCTTCTTCCCACTGTTGTTGTTGCAGGTGTAATTGAGCAATCAAACGCAGTAAAGCAGCATTTTCTGGGTGCTTACGGCGTAAGCTAGACAGCTGCTGAAGTAAGGGGTGTACGTCGTTCAGGTGTAATTCTGCTGCAACCTCTAATAACTCACTATCAAGATTTCGGTTGATGAGATCGCCAAGCAATTGATAAGCAGCTGCATTGTCGCCAGCGCTAATTAGAGCCCGGCAAGCGGCCGCAGCAATGGCCATCTGTTTCTTTTGTTTACGGGGCATGCCATTCCAGTGTTGGGCTACGGCATCAGAGCCTTGGCTATTGGCTAGTTCCAAAAACAAGCTTTTGTAGGCACTAGACAACTGTGTTTGATAATGGTCGTTGTCAATTAGGCCTGCTTTAAGGGCCAGCGGCAGTAAGTCGATATAGCGCTGCCAAAGGCTAAGCTCAGGAAGAATAGTAAGTAACATGCGTTTTACAGCATCTTGCTTGAGGTTCTCATGAGGCAGTTGCTCAATGCTGCTTAATGCTGCGCTGTAGTTTTGTTGCTTAAGTTGCAGGCGAGCTTGAGTGATTAATACTGCGGCATCGTTATTGGTGATGCGGGTTGCTTGCTCTAGGTACTTATCTCGTTTTTTATCTTGGCCTTGCTCTTGCGCCGCTTCAGCTGCGGTTAAATAGTTTAGTGCAGGTGCGTCGCTTAAGTTGGCTGCTTTACTCACCAGTTTTTCGGCACTTTGATAGTCGCCGCGCATCATGGCCAGCATACCTTGCTGGGTATGGCTGTTAGCTTTTTGCTTACGACGGTGACCCCACCAAGCGCCGCTGCGGGAGAAACTTAACCACAGCCAACGAGCTAGCCATAGGCTGAGTAACAATACACAAAAGCAAATAAAGCTAAGGAATAATGCACTGGTGACCGACATTTCAATGGTGTAATTATCGAAGGCAATCAGTACGTAGCCCTTATTGCCCGCTAGTTGCGGGCCTAGCGCTAAACCCAGCGCGAGACAGACTAAAAGAACAATGATTTTAACCATTACTCAGCTCCTTCTAAGGAAGGCAATAAGCGTTGTTGGCGCTCTTTAATTGCTTGTTCGGCGGCGCCTAGGCTGCTTAATTGTTCTGGCAGTTTATCGACAATTTCTAGTTGTTGTAGTTGCTTTAAGTCTTCAATCATCGCTTGGGCTTGGGAGTTTTGAATGAAAAATTCACTCACCCATTGTTCGGCGCGCTGCAATTTGGCTTTAAATAGTTCGCCTTGCGAGCGGAACAATGCCTGCTCGGCTTGTTGTAATTGAAGTTTCAGGTTTTCTTTTAAGTACCACGCGTGCTGTGGCTCAATAAGCGCCTCGACTTGGCCATCGCGGCGGCGCACAGTAATAAAGTTTTCGCTAAACTTACGCCAGCTTTTGGCTAGATTGTCTTGCCAGTCGGCGCTGTCAGCACTTAGTTGATTGTCTTGTGCTGCTACCGCTTCTGGCAGTTCAATTTCCGCCAGTTGTAGGCTTTCTGCTTGCTGCAATATACCTTCTAAGCGAAATGCGATGCCTTCTTTATCTACCAATGGAATGCTTTTTAGCAATTGCACATCGGTATTAATCGCGCGCCGCAGTGGTAACAAATGTGGGTCGTCGGCATTGTTTATGCTGTTGTCGGCCTCGGTAAGTAGGGCAATAGCAGTAACCGGATCTTGCTCTAGCCACAGTTTATAAGCCGCTAGTTGCAATAAATAGTTGGCTTCGTTGAGTCGCCAATGGTTAGCATCTTTAATATTCAGTAGGGCTAGTTGGCGTTCTATGGTTTTGCGGTTCTGCTCGGTGAGTTCTAGCTGAGCTTGCAAAGCCGCCATGGCTTGATTCTGCCCTGCAACACTTTGCGATAATTCACTGATTTGATTATTGCTACTAGCTTGCGCGCTAATTAGGTTTTGCTCTTTAGCTTGCAAGGTGGTTTTTAAAAGTTGTAGCTGAGTATCTGCGTGCTCCCTAAATTGGTGTCCATGCCAATATAAACCTACTGCAATAGATAGGCTGAGAATTATGGCAATAATGGCCAATATTTTTGCTAATTTGTCGCCTTTGGCGGGAGCTGATGGTGTGTTGCTAGGGGGAGGCGTAGCGACAGCGCTGCTGGTTGGTTGTTCTTTAGCACTGCTAGAATCGCTAATGTCGGTAGCCTTTGTTTGACTATCTGATTGTTTATTTTTGGTCATTTTCATTCCTTGCAGATGACTGCATTCGCGCTAACGCGTCGATGCAAGCCTTATCTGATGCGCCGTCGCACAATACTGTATGCATAAAACCTAAGCTGTTTGCGTATTCAAGCAAACGCTGGCTGGGTACCAATAGTTTGGTATTTTTTAGCCACCTTAGTTGCTTAGGTTCACTCATAAGGGTAGTAAGGTGTTTCAAAATTTCACCACTTGTCGCCACAATAGTGTTGATCTGTGACCGCCATTGATCAAGTTGTTGCGATGAATAGTGCAGCAATTGGCGTTGATAACAGGTGAGATAGTTAACTTGAATGGCTTGTTTTTGGAGCTGTTCTGCGAGCCATTCTCGGCCTTGTTGGCCACGCAGAATATGCGCTTGCTTAATACCTTGCAGTTGATTGTTGATTAGCTCCAGCATGCCCTCGCTATCTTGGCGCGCAGGGACCATGGCCTTCACTCCATATTGCTGCCAACACTCGGCAGTGGCTTTGCCTACTGCTAAATATTGGCAGTTTTGTGGCCAACTAAGGGCGTGTTCTGCAAGATAAGTTTGGCAAGCTTCAACGGCATATTGGCTAACAGCAATGATTAAGTGTTGCTGGTTAACGGTTTTAACTAATGCTGGTAAATCCCCGATTTGCTCACTGGCGGTTATTTTAACCATAGGCGCAGCAATGGCTTGATAGCCATTGGCGTGTAACATGCTTACGCACCGTTGATTATGCGGCTCGGGCCGCGTTACAAGTACCTGCACCGCTACCTCTTATTGTTGTTGGTAAACCGCCTTAAGGATCGGTTCTGCCCCCGCATCTAACAGCTGTTCAGCAAGTTGCAAACCAAGCTGTTCCGCTTGCTGGCTGCTGCCAGTAATGTGTTTTTCTATCACTGTCGAGCCGTCAACGGCACCCACTAGGCCGCGGACAAACAGTTGATCATCTTTAAGCTCTGCGTAGCAACCAATAGGTACTTGGCAGCCGCCTTCTAAACGGCGGTTCATCGCCCGTTCAGCGGTCACTCGAGCTGCTGTTGCTGAGTGATTCAAAGGGGCAAGCAATGCAAGTAAGGCTTGGTCGTCGCTACGACACTCTATGCCTACAGCGCCTTGGCCCCCAGCAGGTAAAATTTGCTCAGGTTCGATATAGGCTTTAATGCGGTCTTGCATCTCTAGGCGCAGCAAACCTGCGCTGGCTAAGATGATTGCGTCATACTCACCAGCATCTAGTTTGGCTAATCGGGTATTAACATTGCCACGTAAGTCCTTGATTTGAATATCTGGACGTTGCGCCTTAAGTTGGCATTGACGGCGTAAGCTAGACGTACCCACAACCGCACCTTCAGGTAAGTCTGCTAGGTTTTGGTAATTGTTGCTTACAAAGGCATCACGTGGATCTTCGCGCTGGCAAATGCAGTGCAAACCTAAGCCTTCAGGAAATTCCATTGGCACATCCTTCATCGAATGCACTGCAATATCGGCCAAACCTTCCAACATTGCTACTTCAAGCTCTTTAATGAATAGTCCCTTACCACCAATTTTGGCCAGAGGGGTGTCGAGTATTTTGTCGCCTTTGGTGCTCATTGGCAGAAGTTCTACTTCAATGTTTGGGTGGTGACGCTCTAACTCAGCTTTCACAAAATAGGCTTGCCACATGGCTAATGGACTTTTGCGCGTGGCAATTCTGACTTTATTCACAAACACTTACCTCTATTATTTATCCGGAGATAGTATCACCAGTTAGTTTATAGCCCAAGTAAGCATTACTGGCTTAAAAATAGCCAAAAGTTTGTTTTAGCTTAGGTATTTGTGAGGGTAACTTGCTTAAAATATACCCACTAAAAGTGTGCGTATCTGTTTACCACTATTATACTAACTGTTAAGATGATCACACTTTAGTGATGTCTAAATTACATTAAATACAAACGCGATAAAGCTAGGTAACTTAAACTTGCGAGATACGATTGCCACTCTGTTAGAGAAGGCTAACCAAACTAATCAACACCGAAAGCAGCTAGCATTGCAAACAATGCCAGCCGCTGTACAGCAGGTATTTGAACTGCTGCCTTCGATGTTGCATTACTCGCACCCTTGTATCCCTGGCTTTATTGAAGGCGACGTGCCTAGCGGCGTATGTCAATTTGCGCCAAGTGCTCGCCATGGCATTTATTTGCAGCAGCACTTTTTATGCAGTCCCGAAGAGCCTGAGCAATGTGAAATTCTCGGTTTGTATTCTATGGGCAGCACCGCCACAGTAGGCCAAACTGAATCTAGCGATTTAGATATTTGGGTATGTCACAACACCGACCTAGCACCAGAGCGTGTGGCGCTGCTGGCAGAAAAGTGTGAGCAAATCTCTTCTTGGGCTGCTCATCAGGGCGTAGAGCTTAACTTCTTTATGGTGCAAGAGAACCAGTTTAAAACCGGTTCAATTAGCGAATTGTCTAAAGACAATTGTGGTAGTGCCCAGCACCTTCTGTTACTTGATGAGTTTTATCGCACCGCTCTACCACTAGCGGGTAAGCAGCTGGTGTGGTTTGCAGTACCCAGTGATTTAGAACAAAGCTACGACAGCTTTGTGCAGCAGCAATTTGAGCTAGGTGTATTTAATCATGAGCAATGGCTCGACTTAGGCGGCTTAGATACCATTCCTGCCGAAGAGTATTTTGGTTCAGGTTTGTGGCAGCTATATAAGGGTATTGATTCGCCTTATAAAGCGGTGCTTAAAACCATGTTGATGGAAGCCTATTCCGCCGACTATCCAAAGCCTAGCCTACTCGCGGTAGAAGCTAAGCGTTTGATGCAACAGGGCAAAGAGTTTGGCTTAGAGCAAGACGCTTACTATTTAATGCTTAACAAGGTGACCCAATACCTTGAGTCCATTGAAGATTATGCCCGTCTTGATTTAGTGCGCCGTTGTTTCTACTTAAAAAACTGTGAATGTAGCCCGCTGCCTAGTGATCTGTTAGATGTTCGTTCGCTAACTTGGCAACAGCGTTTTATGGCTAAACTGGTTAAACAGTGGGAATGGCCACAACAAAAAATTGAGCATTTGAACTTGCGCCGTGCTTGGAAGGTGCAAGATGTGCGGTTAGCCCACAGCGAATTGCTTGATGCGCTGATGCTTAGCTACCGTAACCTAATTCGCTTTGCTCGCCGTAACGACATTAGTGAGTCAATTAACCCGGAAGATATCGGCATTTTATCGCGTAAGCTTTACGCTGCCTTTGAAAGCCTGCCGGGCAAAGTTACCCTAATTAATCCGCAAATTTCTCCCGATTTATCGGAAGCGAACCTTAGCTTTATTCATGTCGGTAAAGGTCGCAGCTGCGCCGAAGGCTGGTATTTGTATAAGCAGCCGTTAACGGGCTTGGAGATTGTCGGCCAGCCTCCGTTAGAGCATGCCACCTACATTTCTAAGTTATTAGCGTGGAGTTATTTCAATCAGCTTAAAACTGACCAAACTCAGCTGAGCTTGCATACTCACCCGGGCGATTTAAATTTAGATACGCTTAATCAATTTGCCGAAGATTTGCGTCGAGCCTTCCCTGTAAACGTGGATGCAGCCAGTAACTTAGCCTTAACTCGGCCTTGTGAAATTCGCCATCTTGGGGTGTTCATCAATCTTGAAAAAGATCCTACCGCCAACTGGGGCGGTAAGGTGATTGAGTTTGATGCTATTTCTACCGATGTATTTAGTTTTGGCCGAGATTCCGATTGCCTAGTGGGGTCGGTAGATTTGGTCTATCGCAATACTTGGAACGAAATTAGAACACTACACTTCTCGGGTGATAGTGCAGTGGTAGATGCGCTAACTACTATATTGGGCAAGATGCACCGCGACGCAAATATCCCCGAGCATATCGATGTATTTTGTTACAGCGAAAACTTGCCTGAGCAAATTGGGGCTAACTTTAAGCAACTGTTGGTCGAGAGCATTAAAAGCCGTTTGCAGCCTTTGGATAAACGGATTGTTAAAACCATTGTATTGGGTAACGAAAAATACGGTTTGTTTATTGAAGACCGTGGCGTATCGGTGAAAAAGTTGGAAAATGGCGTAGAGTTTTACCGCCAGCTTTCAAACAACAAATTGCAACGTTTGCCCTTGCAGTTAAACGCTGGTAATACCAAAAAAGTGCCTAATGTTGTAGAAGCGCATGCCAGTGAAGGTTTGGTTCAATACTTCTTTGAAAACCTCACGACTGGCTTCAATATTTACATTGTAGATGAGCATAATCGCATCGAAATGTATCAAGATTTTGAAGGCAGTAAAGAAGAGTTGGTGCAGGGCATTAACCGTTTTTACACCTCTTCTCGCGAGCAATACGGTACCCGTCATGAAGTTGTGAATTTCAATTTGCCGCAGTTTTACGACATTGTTGCTGTAGATGGTCAGTGGCAGGTTGAGTCTTACCGCAGCAGTTAAAAGTTTTACTTCCTCATTTTTATATCAAGCTTAATACTAACTTGCCGCTATCCCTAAACATAACAATTTTGCTGTCGTCTATGGCTAGAGGCAAGTTGATTTTATTGCTGTAGCGCCTACTACTAGAAGCTCAGTTCTTCACCGCTTTGCTTGGTGATAGACTCCACCAACAGGCTCCAAAACTCGTTACCACTTCTATTACATATCCATTGCTGTTCGGCTTCATGCCACTCAAAGTGGTAACCGCCAAACTTAGTGGCTAACCAAAGCTGATGCAAAGGCTCTTGTTTGTTAATCACCATTTTACTGCGGTTTTCAAACTCGAGTGTTAGCACGCCACCATTGATGTCACACTCAATATCGAAGTCGTCACTGTCCATGGTTTGCTCGATACGTTCAAAGGCATCATCTACTAGCTGGTGATATTGGCTATCATTCATCACAATCATCCTGTCCTATTGCTTTTCTTGCTTCGAATGCGGATTATAGAGGGCATTCAAAAAAGAATCATGGCTTAATCATGAACAAACAAGCAATTGCCGTTATTTTGCTAAGCATCGGCCTAAGTGGATGTGGTCAAAAAGGACCTTTAGTCCACCCGCCAGCCGAGCCAGAGAGCGCTCCCGAGCAAGTAACGCCAAGCGAGTAAGCAACGCAACACAATTAAGGACAGATCATTGGATTTTTTTAGTTATCAAAACGAGCACTTACATGCAGAACAATGCTCGGTAGCTGATTTAGCAAGTACTTATGGTACGCCTCTATACGTATATTCTCGCGCCACTATTGAGCGTCATTGGAAGGCTTTTGATAAAGCGGCGGGCGAACGTCCACATTTGATCTGTTATGCAGTAAAAGCCAACTCTAATCTTGCAGTATTGAACATTATGGCTCGCATGGGTTCGGGTTTCGATATTGTCTCTGGCGGCGAATTAGCCCGAGTGATTGAAGCTGGTGGCGATCCTAGTAAAGTTGTGTTTTCTGGTGTGGCAAAAACCGAAGCCGAAATCGCTGATGCACTTAATAACGGCATTCACTGTTTCAACGTTGAGTCTGAGCCAGAGCTAGACCGTATTAGTCGCGTGGCCCAAAGCCTTGGCAAACAAGCGCCAATTTCTTTGCGTATTAATCCAGATATCGACGCGGGTACTCACCCTTATATTTCTACCGGCCTTAAAGAAAACAAATTTGGCATTGCCATCGAGCGCGCTCTTGAAGCCTACGCTTATGCAGCCAGTTTACCGGGCTTGAAGTTAGTTGGCGTAGATTGTCATATTGGCTCTCAGCTCACCGAGATTTCTCCTTTTGTAGAAGCCATTGATAAGTTGCTTGCCCTCATCGACCAGTTAGCCGAGCGAGGCATTGTGATTGAGCACCTAGACGTAGGTGGCGGCTTAGGCGTTAATTACGATGATGAAGTACCGCCAGAGCCTGCTGATTACGCCAGTGCTTTAGCCGAGCGTTTAGGCGATCGTAAACTCAAGCTATTGTTTGAGCCTGGCCGTGCAATCATGGCCAATGCTGGCATCTTGGTCTCTAAAGTTGAGTTCTTAAAAATGTCGGAGAGTAAAAACTTCGCCATTGTTGATGCCGCAATGAATGACTTATTGCGCCCTGCCTTATACAGCGCTTGGCAGCGAATTGTTCCTGTTATTAACAAGCCGGAACTGGCTATGGCCAGCTACGATGTGGTGGGACCTGTGTGTGAAACTGGCGACTTTTTGGGTAAAGATCGCGAATTGGCCATCGAACCTAATGATTACATTGCAGTGCGCTCTGCCGGAGCCTACGGTTTCACCATGAGCTCTAATTACAACTCGCGCTGTCGCGCCGCCGAAGTAATGGTAGATGGCGACAAAGTTCACCTAGTGCGCGAGCGTGAAGTTTTAGCATCACTTTGGGCCGGCGAAACGCTGCTGCCTGAAGGATAAGCCAATGCTAGTAAACTTTACTAAAATGCACGGTTTGGGAAATGACTTTGTGGTTATCGACAATGTCACTCAAAACGTGTTTTTTAACCAAGAAGTGATCAGCCGCTTGGCTGATCGCAACTTTGGTATTGGTTTCGACCAGTTTTTGGTGGTTGAGCCGCCTTACGATCCAGAATTAGATTTTCACTACCGTATTTTTAACGCTGATGGCAGTGAAGTGGAGCAATGTGGCAATGGCGCACGTTGCTTTGCCCGTTTTGTTGTAAATAAAGGGCTAACCAATAAACGCAGTATTGGCGTAAGCACTAAGTCTGGCAAAATCGTTTTGCATGTTGAGAACGACGGCCAGGTGACGGTGAATATGGGTGTGCCAGAATTTGAGCCAAGCAAAATTCCGTTTAAGGCTAAAAAAGCCGAGAAAACCTATATTTTGCGTGACCAAGAACAAACAGTATTTGCTGGGGCTGTTTCAATGGGCAACCCTCACTGTGTCTTGGAAGTCGACGATATCAGCCAAGCGCCACTAGAAACCTTGGGAATGCGCTTAGAAAAGCATGAGCGTTTTCCACAAAAGGTGAATGTCGGTTTTAGTCAAATTATCGACGACAAAAATATTAAGCTGCGCGTTTATGAGCGTGGTGTTGGTGAAACCCTCGCCTGTGGCACTGGCGCGTGTGCCGCCATGGTGGTGGGGCGCCAACAAGGTAAGTTGGCAGAGACAGTAAATGTAGACTTGCCCGGTGGGCGTTTGCGTATTCAATGGGCTGGAGAAGGCAAACCGGTGAAAATGACCGGACCAGCAACAATGGTTTTTGATGGCCAGGTACATATATGAGTGAGTTTGATCTATCTCAGCCTCTGCTGATTGATGAAAGTTTGGTTGTCGAGTTTCTGCTCGACAATCCCGACTTTTTTGCGCGTCATCCAAGCCTTATCAAGCAACTGCGTTTACCGCATAAAGAAAAGGGTGCGGTTTCCTTGGTTGAGCTGCAAGTTCAGCGATTGCGTGACAAGGTGCTGAGCTTAGAACAAGAAATCACTGATTTAATGAGTGTGGCCAGCCTCAATGAGCGTATTTACCATGTTTATGTAGATTTACTGCCAGACTTAATGGCTTGTGATTCGTTTGCTGAGTTACAGCATCGCTTAAGCCGAGCCTTAGTGGATGACCTTGGTGTGGAACGTGTATCACTGCGCTTAAGCCACCAGTTCAACTTAGAAGATCTTTCGCCGGAATATGGCTTAGAGAAAGAGCAGATTGAGCGAGTAAGGGTGACACGTTTAAGCCAGCAGCCACATTACTTTGGCCGTATGACAAAGGGTGAGCTGGAGTTGTTATTTGATAACACCGACGACATTGCTTCGGTAGCGCTAATGCCTTTGGGCAATAACGCAGAGCTGGGCTTTTTTGTGGCAGCCAGCCGTGACGCCGACCACTATGTAGCAGGCATGGACAGTTTATTGCTTACTCAGCTTTGCCAGGTTATCAGCAGTTTGTTATTACGATTAGTTCCGCTTCAGTCAGAGCAGTAAAATCTGATGATGCAGGATGATATAGAACGCTTCCTTCACTATTTAGAAGTGGAGCGTCGTTACAGCCCTGCCACTATAAGTTCCTACCAACGAAGTTTATTACAACAGAGTAAGCTGCTAGAAAATCTAGGCTGTAGCTCATGGCCTCAGGTGACCAGTGCCAACGTGCGTAGTGTATTACTTAAGCTTAAAACCAGTGGTTTGTCGGCACGCTCCATGGCTAATAAACTGTCGGCGTTACGCAGTTTCTTTAATTATTTACTTCAACAACAAAAAGTGAGCCTTAATCCGGTCGCTGGCGTTTCCGCTCCTAAACAAAACAAACCCTTACCCAAGAACCTTGATGTTGACTCACTTAACCAACTGCTCTCAATGCAGGGAGATGATTTAGTCGCTAGCCGAGATTTGGCGATGATGGAATTGTTTTATGCCAGCGGTATGCGTTTAGCCGAGTTAGTAAGCCTAAACGTACAGGATATCGATTTTAAGCAGCGGCAGGTTATTGTTACGGGTAAAGGCAATAAACAGCGCTGGGTGCCTTTTGGCAGCAAAGCGGAGCAGGCCCTTAAACACTGGCTTAAACAACGCCGACTATTGGTGATGGATGAAGAAGAGCCTGCACTATTTGTGAGTGTAAGGCAGCAGCGTATTAGTCATCGTACCGTGCAAAAACGTTTGCAGCATTGGGCGCAACAAATGCAGTTATCTAGTACCTTGCATCCACATAAATTACGTCATTCTTTTGCAACTCACTTATTAGAAAGCAGTGGAGATTTGCGGGTGGTTCAAGAGCTATTGGGCCACGCCAATCTAGCCACTACCCAAGTGTATACCCATCTTGATTTTACCCATCTAGCCACTAGTTACGACGCCGCCCATCCTAGAGCAAAACGTAAACCTTAAATGAGTGATAGCATGATTTTTTATCGAAGTTGGTCACCAGTACAGGCTTTGTCTTTTGATTTAGACGATACCCTTTATGACAACTGGCCTTACATTAAGCGAGCCGAGCAATGGTTGACTGACTATCTCAAAGAGCAGGTACACGCTACTGCGCATCTTACGCATAGTCAGTGGCAAGCTTACAAGCGAAAAGTTATTAAGCGAGATCCGCGTTTAAAAGGGGATGTAAGTGCTTGCCGTGTTGCTTGGTTACACCTCGCTTTTACCGAACATGGCATGGCAGACAGTGAGGCTAGCCAGCTCGCTCAAAAGATTTTCCAACAGTTTTTAGCGGTGCGTAGTGATTTTGAGGTACCTGCAGAGAGTCTTGCTTTGTTGCAAGCCTTGGCGCAGCGCTATCGATTGGTGGCCATAACTAACGGCAACGTTGATATTGCTAAAATTGGCTTAGGCAGTTTGTTTGAATTAGAACTTAAAGCTGGCGGCCAATTTAGAGCTAAACCAGCAGCTGATATGTACCAGTATGCTTGTCAGCAATTACAGCTTGCACCACAACAAATCGCTCACGTTGGCGACCATTGCATTACCGATGTAGCAGGTGCTACCAAAGCAGGCTATCGTTCAATTTGGTTGAATCAAAACAGCCAACAAGCGCGAAAACTACAAGCGCTTCCCGATATTGAAATAAGCCAACTGGCACAACTGCAACACCTGTTATAATATACAGGTGTTTTTACCCCTCAAGAGAATTCCATGGATATTTCCGAGCTGTTAGACGGCCTTAATGAAAAGCAGCGTGAAGCCGTTGCTGCGGCGCCAAGCAATATGTTACTGCTGGCGGGTGCCGGTAGTGGCAAAACGCGGGTATTGGTGCACCGCATCGCGTGGTTAATGCAGGTCGAGAATGTCTCGCCGCTATCGATTTTGTCGGTAACCTTTACCAATAAAGCTGCGGCTGAAATGCGCTCGCGAGTAGAGAAGTTAGTGGGAAGCCGCTTTCAAGGTATGTGGATGGGCACCTTCCACTCTTTGGCACATCGCTTATTGCGTGCGCATTATCGCGATGCCGGTTTACCCGAAGATTTTCAGATTATTGATTCCGACGATCAATACCGACTGTTACGCCGTTTAATTAAAGCCATGAATTTGGATGAAAAACAGTGGCCAGCCAAGCAAGTGCAATGGTATATCAATGCGCGCAAAGACGAGGGGCAGCGCGCCGAGCACGTAGATTACAGTAATAATCCGATTGAGCGGCAGCAACTAGAAATTTATAAAGCCTACCAGCAAGCCTGTGACCGCTCCGGCTTGGTGGACTTTGCCGAACTATTGCTACGCGCTCACGAGTTGTGGTTAAAACAGCCGCATATTTTGCAGCACTACCAACAGCGTTTTCGCCATATCTTGGTAGACGAGTTTCAAGATACCAACACCATTCAATATGCCTGGTTGCGCATGTTGGTTACCGAGCATAATAACATCACCATCGTGGGTGATGATGACCAGTCTATTTATGGTTGGCGTGGTGCAAAAATCGAAAATATTCAAAGTTTTGAATTAGATGTGCCAAAGGTGAATACCATTCGCCTAGAGCAAAACTATCGAAGCAGCGCCAATATTCTTAAAGCCTCTAATCAGCTAATCGAAAATAACCAAGGGCGCATGGGCAAAAGCCTGTGGACCGATGACAAAGAAGGCGAGTTAATCTCGATTTACACCGCCTTTAATGACATTGATGAAGCGCGATTTGTGGTAGCGCGTATTCAACAGCGAGTAGAACAACACGGCGCAAGTTTGGCAGATTGTGCCATTTTGTATCGTAATAATGCCCAGTCGCGGGTATTGGAAGAAGCCTTGATGCAAGAGCGTTTGGCCTATCGAATTTATGGCGGTTTACGCTTCTTCGAGCGCCAAGAAATTAAAGATGCGCTCGCCTACCTGCGGTTGATTAGTAACCCCCACGATGACGCGTCCTTTGAGCGAGTGGTAAATACCCCAACCCGTGGCATTGGCCAACGTACTATCGAGCTGCTGCGCCAAGCTGCGCGTGAGCAACAGCTTAGCTTGTGGCAGGCAGTAGACTATTGTTTGCAACACAACGCCTTATCTGGCCGAGCAGCCAATGCGGTGAAGCAGTTTGTTGAGTTGCTAGGGCAATTAAAACTACAAACTCAAGAAATGGCCTTAGGTGAGCAAACCGATTACGTGATTAAAGGCTCTGGCTTATTGGCAATGTATCAAGCCGAGAAAGGTGAAAAGGCGCAAGCTCGAGTAGAAAACTTAGACGAACTGGTTACCGCTACTCAGCAGTTTACCCAAATGGAAGAAGACCAAGATCTTTCTCCTTTGGTAGCCTTTTTATCTCACGCTGCTTTAGAAGCTGGCGACAATCAAGCAGAAGCCGACGAAGCAGCGGTTCAGCTAATGACCTTGCACAGTGCTAAAGGTTTGGAATTCCCAGTGGTGTTTTTGGTGGGCGTTGAGGAAGGCATGTTCCCAAGCCAGCAGTCGGCCGAAGAATCTGGTCGCTTAGAAGAAGAGCGCCGCCTGTGTTATGTAGGCATGACCCGCGCTATGGAAAAGCTTTACCTCTGTCATGCCGAAAGTCGCCGTTTGTGGGGCAAAGAAGTATTTCATCCACCGTCGCGTTTTTTAAGAGAGTTGCCCAGCGAATGTTTGGACGAAGTGCGCTTAAATACAGCGGTAAGCCGACCGGTTCAACAAGGGCGGTTTTCTTCACAAGTTCAACAAGCCGCCTTTGATGATAGTGGCTTTAGCTTAGGCCAGCGTGTATCGCACCCTAAGTTTGGCGCAGGTATTGTGCTTAACTACGAAGGCTCTGGGCAACAAAGTCGTGTGCAGGTGCAGTTTGAAGAAGCTGGCGCCAAATGGCTGGTATTGGCTTACGCCAGACTAGAAGCCATTTAGTTAAGCCTACAATTAATGGTGAACCAAGCAGCCTAACTCGGCTGCTTTTTTTGTTTGCGTTTGTTACCAACAGCATCCCAAGTAAACACCGCTAAACCTAACCAAATAAAGGCAAAGGTGAGTAGTTTCATCGGCTCAAGCGGTTCACCATAAACGCTGGTGGCCAGCATAAACATCAGTGATGGGCCAATGTATTGAAAAAAGCCAATGGTTGATAAGCGTAAACGGGTGGCTGCGGCTGCAAAACATAACAACGGCAGAGTAGTGACAATGCCTGCGCTAAGCAGTAGCGTATTTAAACCTAAACTGTTGTTAACTAAGTGACTGGTAGAAGAATCGGCAAATATCCACAAATACGCAGCGGCCAATGGTAATAGCCATAGTGTTTCTACAAACAACCCCGGTAAAGCGCCCAAGTTAACTTTTTTGCGTAACAAGCCGTATAAACCAAAACTTACCGCTAGGCTGATTGCAATCCAAGGTAGGGAGCCATAGCTAATTACTTGAATTAATACACCAATCAAAGCTAACCCAATGGCAAGCCATTGAGCACGACGAAAACGTTCGCCCAAGAACAGCATGCCCAGTATCACGTTAAATAGTGGATTGATGTAATAGCCTAAACTGGCATCGAGCATACGATCGTTGTTCACTGCCCAAATAAAAATTAGCCAATTAATGCCAATTAGTACCGAGGTAAGTGCCAATATTGCCAATTGCTTGGGGTGCTTGATTACGGCGCTCACCGCCGACCACTGTTTACCTACGGCTAGCATTACCGCAACAAAAACGCAGGACCATAGCACCCGATGCGCTAAAATTTCGTATGCAGGTACGGCACTTAAGCTCTTAAAATAAATAGGGGCAAAACCCCACATAATGTACGCGGCGAGAGCAAATATAACGCCGTGTTTAGTGGCTTGATTAGGCATAAACAATGAAAAAGGAAGAAAAGTCAGCGTAGTGTAGCAGGCAGGTGGTTAAGCAGCCATATATTAGCGGTCTAAGTTTTGTCAGCTAGCTAGACAGCCGAAGCGGCTTCGCAATATAGCTTGCTCCAAACTTTATGCAGTTGCGGTTCTGCTTGGCACAATGTGTCGATTTTCTGAATGATGGCTTTGCTCTGGCTATTTTGTGCTTCTAGCAACAGATGGAGCAGATGACCTAATACACCATGCACAAAACGTTCGTTTAAGGGCTCGTGATAGCTTTGCCAAGCCCGAACACAGCTATAGCCGGGAATGATGTCTTTGGCGTAGCTAGATAAAATGCGCATTGGCCAAGGGCGTTGAATTTCATCCTGAGTATTCAAACATTCTAGTAAGGGTTGTTGGATATGAAGGTAACGCAATAGGCAGCGGTCGCGCTCGTTTAGGCAATCATCATGGATTTGTTCGAAATGCTGTAAGTCTTGCTCTGGTTTTTCAAATATTCCTAGCTGCTTACATTCAACAATGCGGTAGTCGGGGAAGTGGGCAAAATCGCCATAACCTTCTAGCTCGTGTTCGAGCCATTGGTCTAAGTCTTCTAGCTGTAAGTCGGCATTAATCTTTTTTACTTCTAGTAACACGCTATTTAAAGTATTGATTAACAAAGAGGAGCTGTAAGTTGTGCTCATTATTTTACTAGCCTGTGCCGCAGTCGATGTCCTAATTCAGTATAGCCCTAACTGAGTGGAAACCATCAACATTGAATTGATATTTCGACAAAAATTCCTTTTTTGATGGCAAGTTTGCTGCACTAGCCCACTAGGTAAGTACCGGTGCCAAAGGCAATGTGGGTGCCTTCTTGATTGTGCAGCTCCATACGTGCAACGGTAACCTTATTGCCGGAGCGGATTATTTCGGCAGAGGCGTAAAACACTTCACCAATACCTGGACGCAGATAGTCGATACGCAGATCAATGGTGCCGGTTTTAGAGATGCGCGCAGACAGCTCTTTACTAGATAGATTTTCCAAACGTTTTACTGCCGCTGCTGCGGCGGTCATTCCGCCGGCTACATCTAAAATGGTTGCGGTGACGCCACCATGCAAGATGCCGTGTATCGGATTGCCCACTAGTTTTGGGTCCATGGGCAGTTTTAGTTTTACTCCGGTCGCGCTGTAATCCATTAACTCGATGCCAAGTAATTGATTAAACGGCATTTGATTGATGAAGGTGTCGGCGATGGCTTGGCGCCACTTTTGTTGTCTTGGGCTGGTCATGCTGTATCCATACAAATTTAAACGCTTGTTTAAATACTGTATAGCGAGAAAAGAATAAAGGCAAACCAAGACAAGCCGCCATAGCTTGATTACAATGTGCGACCGATTAGCCACTCTGTTTTTGGATTTCTAACCTTAATGCAACGCGCCCAGCAAGTTTTACAAGATGTATTTGGTTTTGCCGAGTTTAGAACTGGGCAGGCAGCGGTGATCGAGCGCTTGTTAGCTAACAAAGATTGCTTGGCAATTATGCCAACGGGTGGCGGAAAATCACTGTGTTACCAGATCCCAGCGTTGGTTAAGCCAGGTTTAACCGTAGTGGTATCGCCGCTTATCTCCTTAATGAAAGATCAAGTAGATAGCTTGCAACACAATGGTGTTAGCGCCGCGTATTTAAACTCAAGCTTAGAACGTGAGCAGCAGTTTCAAATTTATCGTAGTTTGCAGCAGGGCGACTTAAAACTGTTATACATCTCTCCTGAGCGGCTGATTAATGGCGATTTAATTGAGCGCTTACAAGCGATGCCCTTGGCAATGTTTGCCATCGATGAAGCGCATTGCATTTCTCAATGGGGGCACGATTTTCGGCCAGAATATAATGCCCTTGGTTGCTTAAAACAAAACTTTCCTGAGGTGCCTTTAGTGGCCTTAACGGCTACTGCTGACGATACCACCCGCCAAGACATATTACAGCGGCTTGGTTTGCCTGATGCCTTCACTCTAGTATCAAGTTTTGACCGACCGAATATTCGCTACACCCTACAAGAAAAGTATCGCCCGTGGCAGCAGCTTAGCGATTATGTAAAACGCCGTAAGGAAGATAGCGGCATTGTTTATTGCAGTAGCCGAAAACGGGTCGAAGAATTAGCCTTAAAACTTAGTGCAGAAGGTATTCGTTGCGCGGCTTATCATGCTGGTTTGCCTATCGAGCAGCGCCAATTAGTGCAAGAGCAATTTCAGCGTGATGAAGTAGAGGTAGTTGTGGCTACCGTTGCTTTTGGTATGGGCATCGACAAACCTAACGTACGTTATGTTTTTCACTATGACATTCCTCGTAACATAGAAGCCTACTATCAAGAAACCGGCCGTGCGGGCCGCGATGGTACCGAAGCCGAAGCGGTGTTTTTGTACGATCCAGCCGATGCCAACTGGGTGCGGCGAATGATTGATGAAAACGAGAATGAACAACAGCGCCAAGTTGAGAGTCATAAGTTTAATGCTATTGTCGCCTTTGCCGAGGCGCAAACTTGTCGGCGTCAGGTATTGCTTAACTACTTTGGTGAATACCTCGCCAAGCCCTGCGGTAACTGTGATGTATGCTTAGATCCGCCAAAGCAATACGATGGCTTACAAGATGCGCAAAAAGCCTTGTCTTGTGTTTATCGGCTTGGCCAGCGTTTTGGTATTGGTTATGTGATTGAAGTGCTGCGTGGCAGCATGGGACAGCGTATTTTAGAACAGGGCCATGATAAGCTTTCTACTCATGGTATTGGTAAAAGCGCCAGTCACGAGCATTGGATGAGTGTGCTGCGTCAGCTTATTCATTTAGGTTTGTTGCAGCAAAATATTGCGCGTAGCTCGGTACTACAATTGACCGAAGCAGCACGACCATTTTTAAAAGGTGAACAGCCCTTATCACTGGCGGTACCGCGCTTAAATACCACTAAGCAAAGTAAAAAAGCCACTAGTTACGGTGTTTACGATAAACGATTATTCGCTTTGTTACGTAATTTAAGAAAGCGTTTAGCCGACGAAGAATCGGTGCCGCCGTTTGTGGTATTTAACGACGCCACATTAATAGAAATGGCCCAGCAGCAGCCACAAACTCAACACGAGATGTTAGCCATAAGTGGCGTTGGTTTGAAGAAGCTAGAACGCTACGGTTATCAGTTTTTAGGTTTAATCGACCAGTATCAGGCCAGTTAAGACGCCGCCCTATTTAAGGATCGCAGATGGAATTTGTGAATCGTTTTTCCAATGAACTACCCGAGTTATGCCATCAGCAGCAGCCTACGCCGCTAAAAGATCCAGAGTTGGTGGCATATAGCCAGGCCGCTGCTGAGTTAATTGGCCTAGACAGTGAGTTTATGCAGGGAGAGCAGGCGCTTGGCCTAAGCGCTGGTAAGTTACTTATCGAAGGCATGCAGCCTGCCTCAACGGTATACGCTGGTCATCAGTTTGGTGGATATTCTCCGCAATTAGGGGACGGTCGAGCCTTGCTACTTGGTGAAACAGTAAACGCACAAGGCGAGCATTGGGAACTGCAACTTAAAGGCTCGGGTTTAACGCCTTTCTCTCGCCAAGGCGATGGTAAAGCAGTATTACGTTCTAGCATTCGCGAGTTTTTAGCTAGTGAAGCCATGGCCGCTTTGGGCATTGCAACAACCCGCGCATTAAGCTTAACGGTAGGTAGCGGTTTAGTGCAGCGTGAACGCTTTGAAAAAGAAGCTATGCTGCTACGTATGGCGCCAAGCCATATTCGTTTTGGTCATTTTGAATACCTGTATTACCAGCAACAAACTCAACCATTAAAACGTTTAGTCGACTTTTGCTTAAACCATTATTTTAGCGATTGTTTAACTGCCGAAAATCCGGTGCTGGCAATGCTAGAACAAGTTGTGGATAGCACCGCGTTGATGATTGCTAAGTGGCAGGCCGAAGGCTTTTGTCATGGCGTAATGAATACCGACAATATGTCGATTTTGGGCTTAACCATCGATTATGGCCCTTATGGGTTTTTAGATGACTACAACCCTAGACACGTTTGTAACCATAGCGACCATTATGGGCGTTATGCCTTTAACCAGCAGCCCGCTGTAGGTTTATGGAACTTACAACGTTTGGCACAAGCCTTGTCTGACTATGTACCCAGCGCTAAAACCGAGCCGCTTTGGATACGCTACCAGCAGAAAATCAATCAACATTACCAGCAGTTGATGCTAAATAAGTTAGGTTTAAGCCAGTGGCAAGATGACGATGAACAGCTATTAGGTTTGCTGCTTAAAGTTATCGCCGAACAAAAGGCCGATTACCACCAAAGCCTGCGTGCCTTGGCGCAGGATCAAAACCAATTAACTAAACAATTGCCTGATGCTTGGCAGGCTTGGTTGAAGTTATACCGTCAGCGCTGTCAGCAAAGTGATGTTGATGAGCAACAGCGAATATCGGGCATTCAGCAGCATGTGCCTTTATACGTATTGCGCAACTACTTGGCGCAGCAAGTGATAGAACAAGCGGAAGATGGCAGTTATGCACAGTTGCGCCAACTGCATCAGGTACTTAATACTCCGTTTACTGAGCAAGCCGATGCTCAGCATTTTGCGGCTCCACCTCCCGCTTGGGGCAAGTGCTTGGAGATATCATGCAGCAGCTAGCAAATGGTGTAGAAATATTATCGGAGCATGCGGTAGTTACTATTGCTAAGCAATTCTCCGAATCACAGTTTTTGGCTAGTGCGCAGCAGTTTGTAAAGCAGCAACAATGGCAACAAGCTTTTGTTGAGCAAGGCGCCGATTGGCAAGTTTTAGGTTTTTATATTGAACAACAATTATGGTGGTTTCGTTATGATGCACTAAGTCAGGGCGCTTGGTTTGAATGCGCCAATAGTGAGCATTTTCACACGAGCTCTGCCCCATTATTGGCTGCCTTAAATCATGCCAATTTTGACTAAACAAAATTATATTTTTAGGCTGATTAAAATGTGATCCATTACAAGGTTTCCCGCAGGCTTATCTTCTATATTAATCCACCTGCCAACGTTGAGTTGTTTATTAATTCACCGTAAGGCCGCGAAAAGCAATGTCACGGAATGATGTTTTCCACAATAAGGGAACTGTTTGCTGCTCCAATTTCTTGCCTTTCTTTATCTGTAAGTTACTGAATTAAAACTTATTTGTTGTTTTCTATTTAGCTTGTGAATTTTTCGCGAGAGAATTGCTGCTGTTTGTTAACAGAGTTATCCACAATTTGTAGCAGGCTATTACGCTTAGCTCTGGTGCATTTAGGGTGGCTGTGGCATCATCGAGCGCAATGAAAATCTGAACGATGGATCACGGTAATGGCAACCCTTCCCGACCAACCCTTAGTGCTTGTTGACGGCTCTTCTTATCTTTATCGCGCTTACTACGCTCCTCCTCATCTAACTAACTCTAAAGGTGAAGCCACCGGCGCAGTTTATGGCGTGGTTAACATGCTACGCAGTTTGCTTAAGCAATTTAAGCCAGAGCACATTGTGGTGGTGTTTGATGCCAAGGGTAAAACCTTTCGTGACGACATCTATAAAGAATACAAAGCCAATCGCCCTTCTATGCCGGATGATTTGCGCAGTCAAATCGCCCCTCTACACGCGGTAATTAAAGCGATGGGTTTGCCTTTAGTAGCCATTGAAGGTGTTGAAGCCGATGATGTTATTGGCACCTTAGCTAAGCAAGCTTCAGCCGAGAACAAAGCGGTAGTGATTAGCACTGGTGATAAAGACATGGCACAGCTGGTGGATGAAAATATCACCTTGATTAATACCATGACCGATACGGTGATGGATCGTGCTGGTGTTATCGATAAGTTTGGCGTACCGCCGGAGCTGATTATTGATTACTTAGCGCTAATGGGCGACAAAGTAGATAACATTCCCGGCTTACCTGGGGTGGGCGAGAAAACTGCTTTGGCCATGTTGCAAGGCATTGGTGGCGTGGATGACTTATTGGCCGACCCAGACGCAGTTGCACCATTAGGTTTTCGCGGCTCTAAAACCATGCCTAAAAAGTTGCGTGAACATGCCGAAGATGCCCGTTTATCCTATTTATTAGCCACCATTAAATGTGATGTTGAAGTCGGTTTTAGCATGGATGACATGTTGCGTACCGAAGAAGACAAAGATGCGCTGATTAAATTATTCGGTGAATTGGAGTTCAAGCGCTGGCTGAGTGAAGCGCTTAGCCCATCAAATAACAGCGCCGCAGCAGAACCAAATGCTGAGGCCGAAGTGGCTGCTCCTGCTGTTGAGCTTAAAGGAGAGTACGAGACTATTCTTACTAAGCAGCAGTTTGAAGAATGGTTGGAACGCCTAAATAGCGCTGAGCTTATCGCTATTGATACCGAAACCACCTCGCTTAACTACATGCAAGCTGAGCTAGTGGGTTTGTCTTTTGCCGTTGAAGCAGGCAAAGCGGCTTACTTACCGGTAGCTCACGATTATTTAGATGCGCCTGAGCAACTAGAGCGTGATTGGGTATTAGCGCAGCTTAAACCATTATTGGAAGATCCTAATAAAGCGAAAGTTGGCCAAAACCTTAAGTACGATGCCAGTGTGCTTGCACGCTACGACATTGCGCTCAAAGGCATTAAGTACGACACCATGCTGGAGTCGTATGTGCTCAATAGCACCATTACTCGCCACGATATGGACTCGTTGTCGTTACAGTACTTGCAACACAAAACCATCAAGTTTGAAGACATCGCAGGTAAAGGCGCTAAACAACTTACCTTCAATCATATTGAACTTGAAACAGCAGCACCTTATGCAGCAGAAGATGCAGACGTTACCTTACGCTTGCACCAAACTCTGTGGGCCAAGCTAGAGAAAGAGCCAAAGTTGAAAAGCTTGTTCGAAGAAGTCGAGTTGCCTTTGGTCAGTGTATTATCGCAAACCGAGCGTCAAGGCGTGCGTATTGATAGCCAACGCTTAGCGCAGCATAGTTTGTCTTTAGGCGAGCGTATCGACGGTTTAGAGAAGCAAGCGCATGAACTAGCAGGTGAACCATTTAACTTAGGTTCTCCTAAGCAGCTGCAAACCATTTTGTTTGAAAAAATGGAATTGCCGGTGATTAAGAAAACCCCAAAAGGTGCGCCGTCTACTGCCGAGGAAGTGCTGCAAGAGCTGGCGTTAGATTACAGTTTACCAAAAGTGATTTTAGAATATCGAAGCCTGTCTAAACTAAAATCTACTTACACCGACAAACTGCCTAAAATGGTAGAGCCAAGCTCTGGCAGAGTGCATACCTCTTATCATCAAGCGGTAACAGCAACGGGGCGTTTCTCATCTACCGATCCTAACTTGCAAAATATTCCTATTCGCCATGAAGAAGGACGTAAAGTACGTCAGGCTTTTGTACCTGCCGATGGCTACAAACTGGTCGCGATAGATTATTCACAAATTGAGCTGCGTATCATGGCGCATCTTTCTCAAGATGCTGGCTTGCTAAAAGCCTTTGCTGCCGGAGAAGACATTCATAAAGCTACCGCTGCAGAAGTGTTTGGTAAAGAGCTTGAAGCAGTAAGTGGCGATGAGCGCCGCAGTGCCAAGGCGATTAACTTTGGCTTAATTTACGGTATGAGCGCCTTTGGTTTAGCCAAGCAGTTAGGCATTGCTCGAGCCGATGCGCAAAACTACATGAATCGTTATTTTGAGCGCTACCCTGCGGTGTTGGACTACATGGACAGCACCCGAGATTTCTGCCAAGAACACGGATATGTAGAAACCTTGTTTGGCCGCCGCTTGTATTTGCCCGAAATTAACTCGCGTAACGGTATGCGTAAAAAAGCTGCCGAACGTGCTGCGGTAAACGCGCCAATGCAAGGAACCGCTGCCGACATTATTAAAAAGGCAATGATTGCGGTTGCTCAATGGCTAGATACTCAACCCAGTGAGCATTGTAAGATGTTAATGCAGGTTCACGATGAACTGGTGTTTGAAGTATTAGAAAGCGAGTTGGATAAAGTTGTACCGAAGCTTACCGAGCTGATGGAACAGGCAGTGACACTAGATTTACCACTCGTTGCCGAATCAGGTATTGGTGAAAACTGGGATGAAGCCCACTAGAACTAAGTAGTCGAAGATAGCAAAGGAGGCGATAGCCTCCTTTTTTTTGCCTCAAGATTTTGTGAATTTTGGTAATTATGAAAACCTTTTCGCGTAATTTAAAAACCAACATATACCTCTAAAGTGAAATTCCCTTACAAAAAGTGCTTTATTTTTCATCGATGATGCTCTAGAGTAACTCTTGTAGGGTACAGAGGTAAGATGTTCTATCTTTCAGACCTTTATTTCACGTAGTTGAAAAAGGCTATTTTGCCGCCCCGATGGGTTTCCATCGGGGCGTTTTTTTGTCTTAATGCCAGTGATTGCCTGCCTTCTCTCTCATTTTTTAAACTTATTTATGCTCCTTGTCTAAGAGGGAGCTCTAGCTGTTGTTTCTTATTTTCTGATATTTGGTTGCTAAATTACGATATTTGGGAATTTTGTATTCAAAATGCCACTGCTTGATGGTGTTTGATTGCTGTTGGCCTAAGGACTGGATGAATAACAAAAGCTTCCATGAAAGAAAATTGCACATTTTTAGAAAATTTTGTGAACTAATCGATTTTCAGAGAGTCATAATTAGTGCAATTGGAATAGTGCTTTCAGTTTTTAAGAATTTCTTTTCTTACATGCCTCATCGGACGATGGGGCTTTTTTTTGCCTGCTGTTTAGTGCTAAGAAGTGTTGGTTTAGGCCTCGGATAGAAAAACGCCACGTTAAAGTGGCGTTTGGATTTAGCTAATAACTTGCTTACTCGTAGTAAGGCTTAATCACTTCAATCTTGCCGTTATCGTCAATGTTCAGTTCAGCCATCTTAATGCTGCGTAAGTGGGTTTGACCAGCCGATAAAGTGCTGTCGTGGTAGAACAGGAACCACTTGTCTTGGTACTTCACTATAGAGTGATGAGTTGTCCAGCCTAGCACTGGCTCTAAAATAACGCCTTCATAGCGGAACGGCCCATAAGGTGAATCACTGCTCGCGTAAGCAATTTTGTGGGTATCGCCTGTAGAGTAAGAGAAGTAGTAACGGCCGTTGTGCTTGTGCATCCATGGGCCTTCAAAATAGCGGCGTTCGTTGTCACCTGCTAATAGCACATCGCCATTCTCATCGACAATTTCGATTTCCTTCGGCGTTTCAGCAAACTCCAGCATATCGTCAGTCATTTTAGCCACTAAGGGTTTTAGCGCTGGTTGGTCGTCGGCAGGGAACTGCTCTTCACCAAACTCGCCGTTGCGCCAGTTTTGTAATTGGCCACCCCATAAACCGCCAAAATACATGTAGTGACTACCGTCTTCGTCTTTGAATACTGCAGGGTCGATGCTAAAGCTGCCTTTAATCGCTTCTGCTTGAGGAGTGAAAGGTCCTTCAGGCTGATCGCCAACTGCTACGCCAATTTGGAAAATGCCATCGTAGTTGCGCGCAGGGAAGTATAAGTAGTACTTGCCATCTTTTTCTGCAGCGTCTGGCGCCCACATTTGTTTCTCTGCCCAAGGCACGTCTTTTACATCTAGCGCGTTACCATGGTCGGTGACTACGCCAAAAGGACGGTCTAATGAGAAAACATGGTAATCACGCATGTCAAAGTGATCGCCGTTGTCATTTAGTGGCTGGCCGTTATCTACATCGTGAGAGGGATATACGTAAAGCTTGCCGTTAAATACATGGGCTGAAGGATCGGCGGTATACATATGCGTCACTAAGGCGCCACTAATCGGCTTTAGTTGATCGGCACGTGCTTTATCTGCTGCGGTTACCGCTTCCGCATCACTGATCTCGCTAGGTTCTTCTACCCTAGTCTTCGTTGCGTCATTCACGCTCATGGTATTTCCTCATTAAGTTTTTGCGTCAGTATAACGATCTCAAACTTGATAAGTTTTACGTTCTTCGGTAGCCCAATTGTAAAATTTGTCCCGCAAGCACAATTTGTCATTAAACTATGATCAAGTGCACAAGCAGTGGGATATTTCATGAAACCCCATGAAATAAATGACGCGCGCTATGATGCGCTAGTTTGCTTTAAAAAGGAGTAAAGGTTGGAAGGTGAAAAGGAGCTCGCCGAAGCCGCGAGCATAGTCCGTCAGTTTATTCAGCGTCGCTTGGGGAATTTTCTAGATGTTGATCAAACCATCCCACTAAGGTGTTTTGGAGCACGTCTAAACCTTGTTTTTTCAAAGAAGAAAAAGCTTCTACTCGAACATTGCCACCAAATGCCTTGGCTGTCTCACGGCCCTTCAGAATCGCTGTTTTACGCGCGCCTTGTTTTAACTTGTCTGATTTAGTTAAAAGCGCGAGTACTGGTAGTTCACAATCTACAGCCCACTGGATTAGACCGGCATCGGTATCTTTGAATGGATGGCGAATATCCATTAATACCACGATGCCTTTTAAGCTTTGGCGATCTTGTAAGTATTCAGACAGTGACTTTTGCCACTGCTTTTTAACTTCTTCTGGTACTTGAGCAAAACCGTAGCCAGGTAAGTCAATTAGGCGAAAACCTTCGGATATTTCAAAAACGTTAATTAATTGAGTTCGACCTGGTGTTTTACTGGTTCGTGCTAAGCTTTTTTGACGAGTAAGGGTATTTAAAGCACTAGACTTACCCGCGTTTGAGCGTCCGGCAAAGGCGATTTCAATTCCACTATCTTCAGGCATAGCCTGAATATTAGGCGCGCTAGTTATGAAGTGGGTGTTTTGAAAATGATATTGCGCCATGGTTATGTTGAGCTCCACAAGGAAATTAGGGTAATACATTACGTTTTTGGCAAAATTGTGTAAAATAATGCCGTTACTGGACTCGCTAAGTGTATCACGGGCACCAGTGTGTGGTTTGGAATAATACTAATAAATGGAATGTCATGAAAAAACTTACCTTAGTTTTAATGTTAATGGCGGGTGTTGCCAGTCCGGTTTGGGCAAAGGGAGATGCTGCTGCTGGAGAGCAAAAAGCTGCAACTTGTAAAGCTTGTCACAATGACCAAGGTGAAGCTGCTGGTTATCCTAAATTAGAAGGCCAACACGCAGGCTACTTGGTTAAACAGTTAAAAGAATTTAAAGCCGGCGCTGCTAGCGGCGGTAAAGAAGGGCGCAACAACGCCGTAATGGGTGGTATGGCTTTGCCATTGTCTGAGCAAGACATGGAAGACTTAGCAGCCTATTATTCTGGCCAAGCGATGAGCCCAAATACCACTGCCCCAGAATATGTTGAAGCAGGTCAGCAACTTTATATGGGTGGCGATTTAGAGCGTGGCATTGCTGCTTGTACTGCTTGTCATGGCCCACGAGGTGTTGGCCAAAGCTTAGCTGGCTTCCCACGAATTTCGTCGCAATATGCCGGTTACATTAAATCGCAATTGGAAATGTTCCGCAGCGGTGAACGTGACAACGACTTAAACGGTATGATGCGTGATGTTGCCGCTAAACTAAGTGATAAAGATATCGAAATATTGTCGCAATACTTAGGTGGCTTACACTAAGGTTTATCTGGGCAGCGCCCGCTGCCCAGCTGTTTTTGATTTATTATTCGCCATCTTCGTTCTAAGTGTTACACTTGCGCCCCTAAAAAATACGGCAAGGTGTTGATTGGTGAAATGCCCACTCTGTAGTGCCACATCATCCAAGGATTTTTATCGCAATAAACGTTGCCAATACTGGCATTGTTCTGAGTGTGATTTGATCTTTGTAGACCCTGACGATGTACTCAGTACTGAAGCTGAAAAAGCCCAATATGACTTGCACAATAATGACCCGCAAGACCAAGGTTATTTAAACTTTTTACGGCGTTTGAGTGAGCCAGTGTTAAGCAAACTCACAGAGCCCGTTGTTGGCTTAGATTTTGGCTGTGGCCCAGGGCCTGCACTGTGTGAATTGTTGGCGCAAGCAGGGCATCAGTTACTGAACTATGATCCAATATATTACCCCGATGAGCAGCGCCTAACCGAGACTTATCGCTTGGTCACTAGCAGCGAAGTGGTGGAGCATTTTAACCACCCAGCTCAGTCTTGGAAGCTGTTAACAGGCCTAGTGGCTGAAGTGGGTTTATTGGCCGTAATGACTAAACGCCATTGGGGAACGGAAGTGTTTCCACAGTGGCATTATAAAAATGATCCTACCCATGTAGCGTTTTACAGTGATAAAACCTTTACTTGGTTAGCTAATCATTATCAGATGAGATTGGAGATAGTTGGCCCCGACGTGGCGCTATTTCACAGAGGTAAATAAAATGTCTAGAAAAAAGAATCGTAAAGGCGGCTTAATTGGGGTGCGTAAAGACCCTGACTTTAAAGCTAAACGTGTTACTGCGCCGGACCGTAAAAAAATTGGTAAGGGAAAAGCCTCAGGCAGTCGTCAACAAGAAGCAGAGTTAGTGCAGCAGCAAGCCGCTAATGCCCAGAAAAAAGACCCGCGCCATGGCAGTAAAGAGCCTGTAGTACTCGGTGTTGCCAAGCCTGCAGATAAACCTGCTGCTAAGCCCGCTAAAGCAAAAGTCAAAGTAGAGCTAACTCCTGAGAAAGAACTGGCGATGTTAGAAGCTGATACGCGTCTTGAAAGTCTTATCGATGTGTTAGATGAAGGCGGCGAAATTAGCAAACAAGAGCAGCAGTGGGTGGATAAACAACTAGCACGTCACGCTGAATTGCTAGCCGAACTAG
The DNA here is from genome assembly GCF_037076485.1 of Agarivorans sp. OAG1. Lineage (NCBI taxonomy): Bacteria > Pseudomonadati > Pseudomonadota > Gammaproteobacteria > Alteromonadales > Alteromonadaceae > Agarivorans > Agarivorans sp. OAG1. The sequence goes on along the minus strand of NZ_AP028990.1, from coordinate 4,513,740 downwards.
GTTTGTCGGAAGAAGCCGAAGAAGCGGAAGCTTTAGATGATGATGAGCAATTATGGCGTTCGTTAAATAGTTCTTCCTTGGATCAATATAAGGATTAGTCTTGATGGTTTGGTTAGCTGTAGCCGCAGTTATTATTGTTTCAGCCTTAGCCATTTATGCCGCCTTATTAGTAGGGCGCTTAATCGGGCAACAAAAAGTGATTAAAAACGCGGTTGCTAAGCGTAATCAAAACTTGGTAACCGATATTCGCTACATCGCAAAAGCCATGCAGGAAGACCGTTGTGGTTTGTCTGAGGGTGTGATCCGCATCAGCAATCTGTTGATTGCTTTGCAAACTCCGCAGCTAATTGATTGGGCGCAGCGCTACCCTGCTGTTTTTCAGTTATATAATGCGGTAAAAGAGTTACCCACTCATGAGGCGCGCAACAAACTGCCTTTGCAGCAGCGTATGCGCCAAGATCTGCAGCGTGAAGCAGAAGAAAAAGCCTTAGAGAAACAAATATTACAAGAAGCTGAAGCACTGGAACAACTCAGTGCTGAGGCACTCTAGGAGAGCACGTAAATGTCAGTAGCAATGGTGGATTGGGATCAGCAACTGATCGAGAAGTATAACTACTCGGGCCCGCGTTACACCTCGTATCCCACTGCCCTTGAGTTTAACGAAGACTTTGGTGAGCAAGAGTTTGGCCTTGCTTGTGATAAGTTTCCTGAACGCGATTTATCGCTGTATGTGCACATCCCGTTTTGCCATAAGTTGTGTTACTACTGCGGTTGTAACAAGGTGATTACCCGTCATCAGCATAAGGCCGACATTTACTTAGACTACCTAGAACAAGAAATTCAGCTGCAAGCGCCACGTTTTAAGCAACGTAAAGTAAGCCAAATGCATTGGGGCGGCGGTACGCCAACTTATCTAGAACCAGAGCAGCTTAAGCGCCTAACTACTCAGCTATTTAGTCAGTTTGAATTTGCCGATAATGCCGAAGTTAGCATTGAGGTCGACCCACGCGAAATAGAACTTTCTACGATTAACCTGTTGGCCGAACTGGGCTTCAATCGTTTGAGCTTAGGTGTGCAAGATTTTAACAAGCAAGTGCAACAGGCAGTTAATCGTGAACAAGACGAAGCGTTTATTTTTGCCTTGGTAGAGCGCGCTAAGCAAGTTGGTTTTAACTCGGTAAATATTGACCTTATTTATGGTCTTCCGCATCAAACACGTGCGAGTTTCCAACAAACCTTAAGTCGCGTGCTGGATTTAGATCCAGACCGTTTATCGGTATTTAATTATGCCCACCTACCTAGTCGTTTTGCAGCGCAACGTAAAATAGACGAAAGCGCCATGCCAAGCAGCGACGAGCGCTTAGGTATTTTACGTGACAGCATCGAGTTTTTAACTACTCACGGCTATCAGTTTATTGGCATGGATCATTTCGCTAAACCTGATGATGAGCTTGCCATTGCTCAAAGCAAAGGTGAGTTACACCGTAATTTTCAGGGCTACACCACCCAAGGCGAAGCCGATTTACTGGGCTTAGGGGTGTCTTCTATTTCGATGTTGGGTGACGCTTACAGCCAAAACCAGAAAGATCTTAAAACCTACTACGCGCAAATCGACCAACAAGGGCATGCACAGTGGAAGGGAATTGCACTCAATCAAGATGATTTGATTCGCCGCGAATTGATTAAGACCCTGATATGCAATTTTCAACTGAGTTTTAAAGATATAGAGCAGCAGTTTGATTTAGATTTCCAGCAATACTTTGCTGAAGATATGCAGTTGCTAAAACCTTTTGTTGAAGATGGTCTAGTCAGTTTAAGTGCCGATGCCTTGCAGGTGACCAACAAAGGACGCTTGCTGATTCGTAATATTTGCATGTGCTTTGATGTGTACTTTAGAAGCCAAGCGCGGCGCCAGCAATTCTCAAGAGTGATATAACAATGCGGAGCTTAGGCTCCGCTTTTTGTTAGTGGCTTAAACACTCGTGGTAAGAGTCGGCCAGTTGCTGCAGCAATTCAAAGTAGCCGTTTTTGTCATTGCTTACGCTAATCCCTAGAGGGTCGAGCAAGCTAATTTGCGCGCCACTGTGTTGGCTAATGCTTTCTAGCAATGCACCATCAAATTGTGGTTCAGCAAAGATACATTTGGCTTTGCCTTGCTCTAACTGCTGGCGAATATTCAGCAAGCTTTTAGCGCCAGGGCGACGCTGTGGGTTAATGGTAAATTCACCTAAACGATTTAAGCCAAACTCGCGTTCAAAATAACTATAACCATCGTGAAAAACAAAATAGCCTTGCTGTTTAACCGCTTGGAGTTGCAGATTAATGCTGCTCACTACCTTTGCTAGCTCTTGATTAAAGCGTTCAAGCTGCTGCTCTAATTTGGCTTTGTCTTCGGGCATCTTAGCAATTAACTGCTCGGTAATTGCAGCCGCAATAAGCTTAGCTTCATTGGGGCCTAACCAAATGTGCGGGTCTACTTCGTGGTGGTGGTCACCATGGTGGTGATCGTGGCCTTCATCGCCATCAATTAGTTCTAGCTGAGGTATGTCTAGCAGTGTTAGCTGGCTGGCACTGGTTTGGCTAAGCGGTTTACTTAAGAATGGCTCTAGCTCATCACCTACCCAAATAACTAAATCGGCCTGGCGCAGTGCACGCACATCCGATGGACGCAGCGCATAATCGTGCGGCGATAAATTGGGGCTTACTAGGTAATCAACATTGAGTTCACCTTCACTTAAGCTACTAACAATGAGTTGCAAAGGTTTAATACTAACTAAGATGTTTGGGCTTGTGGCCCAGCTTGGTATAGCGAAGAACATCAGAACAAAAAGCAGGTTACGCATACAAGATTTTGAGAGTGATTTGGTAAAATAATACGATAGTGTAACATCTAGTGTAGAATAGCGCGCCCTAGTAAACGCCACTGGGGCTTATTCAGCTAGTTATCTATAGGATGCAGGATTGACCACTTTACTTTCGCTTAACAATATTTGCGTTAGCTTTGACCAGCGCATGGTTCTCGACCATGTCTCGTTGGAGTTGAACCGTGGTCAAATTACCACATTAATTGGCCCTAACGGTGCCGGTAAAAGCACCTTGATTAAGGTTATTTTGGGCCTTATTTCTGCAGACACCGGTGATATTACACGTGCTTCAAAATTACGTATTGGTTACGTACCGCAAAAAATCAGTTTAGATGAATCGTTCCCACTCACCGTGGAGCGCTTTCTTAAGCTAGCTCGGCATTCTTCTAAGTCAGGTTTAACTAAGGTTATTCGCCAGCTTAGTATTGATAGCTTGCTAAAGCGGCAAATGGTGCGTTTGTCTGGCGGCGAAATGCAGCGAGTATTGTTGGCGCGGGCCTTGTTGGGTGAGCCGCAACTGCTGGTATTAGACGAACCCGTGCAGGGAGTCGACATCTCTGGGCAGATAGAGCTTTATCAATTGATTGCTGATATCGCTCAGCAAATGGGGTGCGGGGTGCTGTTGGTCTCTCACGATTTGCATTTGGTAATGGCGGGCACCGACCATGTGATTTGTTTAAATCACCATGTGTGCTGCCATGGGGAGCCTGAGAGCGTGGCTCAACATCCAGAGTTCGCGCGGCTTTTTGCGCAAAACGAACGCCAACAGCTAGCCGTTTATACCCATCACCATGTTTGTGACGATCACGACCATAACCACAATCATCAGCCAAGCACTGAAGAGAACAACTAGCACATGGACGATTTTTTAGTAAATGCTTTATTGGCAGGCTTAGGTATTGCGGTATTAGCGGGGCCGCTGGGCTCATTTATGGTGTGGCGCCGTTTAGCTTATTTTGGCGATACCTTGGCGCATGCCTCGTTATTAGGTGTAGCGCTAGGTTTATGGTTGCAAATCAACCCGGTGATAGCGGTGGTCTTTAGCGGGGTTATGCTGGCTATAATTTTGTTATCACTACAGCGCTACAAGCAGCTAGCTAGCGATACTTTACTGGGGATTATGGCGCATTCGGCTTTGTCTTTAGGTTTAGTCGTGGTTGCTTTAATGGACAATGTGCGCATTGATCTAATGGCCTATTTGTTTGGTGATTTGCTAGCGGTAACTCAACAAGATTTATTGTGGATTTGGGGCGGCGGTGCCTTAGTACTTGGTTTATTGCTGAGCCAGTGGAACAAGCTATTGTCGGCCACGGTGAATGAGCAAATCGCCGAGGTGGAGGGTGTAAACGTGGGCATGATGCGTGCGCTGCTGTTGCTATTATTGGCGGTGGTTATTGCAATAGCCATGAAAATAGTTGGCGCATTAATTATTAGTTCGCTGTTATTAATTCCTGCTGCAACGGCCCGTCGTTTAAGCCGCTCTCCCGAGCAAATGGCATTGTTTGCCATCGCCTTTGGCGCTATCTCAGTAGTGCTTGGTTTGTGTTTGTCTTGGTATCAAGATACCCCAGCGGGGCCATCGGTAGTGGTATGTGCTGCGCTGCAGTTTTTATTAGTTCATAGTTTAGTTAAAGTGCAAAAATAATGACCGACTCTTTAGTTACTCCAGTAAGTGATTCAATTGAGCAAGCCGTTGCCACACTTAAGCAAGGCTTGGTATTAGCCTACCCAACCGAAGCGGTTTACGGCCTTGGCTGTGACCCTGATAAGCAAGCGGCAGTAGAACAAATTCTGGCAATAAAACGCCGGCCTGTTGAAAAGGGGCTTATATTGCTCGCCTCCGAGTTAGAGCACTTATTGCCTTACATCGACTATGCTGCGTTATCTGCCGAACAGCAGCAGTTGTTAGTGAGTGTTCAAGCGCGGCCAACTACTTGGTTAGTGCCAGTATCTGCCAAAACACCAAAGTGGATTAGTGGGCAATTTAGCTCCGTGGCGGTGCGGTTAACCCAGCATCCTGTTGTTGCAAAGCTGTGTGCCGGTTTAGGTAAGCCAATTGTGTCTACCTCGGCCAATTACAGTGGCGAAGCCCCGGCCGAAACTGCGCAGCAAGCAGCTAAGTTGCAAGGCTTGGGTTTAGCATTAGACGGGGCGTTGGGCGCCGCTAAACAAACTAGCCAAATAAAAGACATTTTTACTGGGCAAGTGATCCGCGCCTAGATTGAATACAGGAAGCCTTATGCAAGACGTTGATATCGAAGCCGTTCGCCAATTCTTTCTCACGCTACAACAATCCATCTGTCAGCAACTGGAATTACAAGATGGCGCAGCAACATTTTTGCATGATGATTGGCAGCGTGACCCAGCAGAGCATAAAGGCTTAACTGGCGAGGGTCGTACTCGGGTGCTTACTAATGGTAAGGTATTTGAGCAAGCGGGAGTCAACTTCTCTCACGTTTGTGGCAAGGAAATGCCGGCTTCCGCTACTGCGCAGCGCCCAGAGTTGGCTGGCCGTCACTTTGAAGCGATGGGGGTCTCCTTGGTGATTCACCCAAACAATCCAATGGTACCTACTTCACATGCTAACGTGCGCTTCTTTGTGGCAGAAAAAGAAGGTGAAGAGCCTATCTGGTGGTTTGGTGGTGGTTTCGATTTAACCCCGTATTACGGCTTTGACGAAGACTGTATCTCGTGGCATCAAACCGCAGCTGATTTATGCCAACCCTTTGGCGAGGATGTTTATCCTAAATATAAAGCTTGGTGTGACCGTTATTTCTTCCTAAAACATCGTAACGAAACGCGGGGTGTAGGAGGCTTATTTTTTGATGATCTCAATGAAACTGGTTTTGCTCAGAGCTTTGCCTTTACTCAAGCCGTTGGCGAAGGCTTTTTAAATGCCTATTTGCCGATTGTAGAGCGACGTAAAGACAGCCCATTTAGCGAGCAACAACGAGATTTTCAATTGTACCGTCGTGGCCGCTATGTTGAGTTTAATTTGGTTTACGATCGCGGAACCTTGTTTGGCCTGCAGTCGGGTGGTCGCACCGAATCCATCTTAATGTCCTTACCGCCCTTGGTGAAGTGGCGGTATAACTGGCAGCCAGAATCAGGTAGCCCAGAAGAGCGTTTATATCAACGTTATTTGGTTCCGCAAAACTGGTTAGAGATGGCGAGCTAAACACTGTAAAAAAACCGACTTATTTTCTTGCAAGAATGTCGACTATGGATTAATTATTTTAACTGTTGGGTTTTAAGTCCCCCACTTTTGATGATTTTTTTTTAGTTGAGTCTGAGCTATGAATGGATCGTTTTCGGCAAAACGCCGATTTGCAGATGATAAAAACTTTCGCCGCGGCTTTTCTCGCAGCGGCGCCTTCACCATTAAAGAAGCCGAGTTACTTGAGCGCTGCGGTAGCGCGTTTAAAGAGCTTGATGAATCTATCCGCGAGCCCGTGGATGATATTGAATCTCACTTTGTATCGGTATGCCGTGGCGATGCCGAGCCCGAAACCGCCGAGCAGAAGGTCTGGCTTAAATATAAAAAGCTTACTGGCCGCAAAGCATTTCATGGTTTAGTGAGTAATCCGCCTAAAGCCAGTGTGACCGAAACAGCCGCTAACAGCGATGATGACGATGTTGAAGAGGTAGATGGTCCAGAGATTGACGACGAAGATTAATTATTGCGCCGTTACTGAGTTAATTTTTCAACTTTGTACTTTGGCTTTTTCTTAAAGCCTTGTTAAGGTGCGTTATTATTTGTTTTAGTAGCGCACCTAATGGATTTATACGCAGTATTTGGCAACCCAATTAGCCAGTCGAAGTCTCCTTTCATTCATACTTTGTTTGCTCGCCAAACCCAGCAGCAGTTAAGTTATACCGCCATTGAACCAGCAGAAGACGGCTTTGCAGACGCTCTTGCTAAATTTTGGCAAGAAGGCGGGAAGGGCTGCAATGTTACTGCGCCATTTAAAGAGCAAGCTTTCCAAGCTGCACAGCAACATACCGAGCGGGCTTTATTAGCTGGAGCGGTGAACACGCTAAAGTTAACCGATGACGGTATTATTCTTGGCGATAATACCGACGGCGCTGGGTTAGTTGCAGATTTAATTGCCAACTTCGGCGAACTAAAAGATTTGCGTGTATTGTTGTTAGGCGCGGGCGGTGCTGCGCGTGGGGTAATCCGTCCTTTATTAGATGAGCAAATTAGCGAGCTGGTAATTGTTAACCGCACGGTGGCTAAAGCCGAAGCGCTTGCCGAGCGCTTTAGTGAGTTTGGTAAGGTCTCTAGTAGTTCTTTCGAAGACTTGTCAGGTCAGTTTGATATTATCATTAACTCTACTTCGGCAGGCCTTAAGGGGCAGCTTCCGCCATTAAAGGCAGAGTTAATTCAAGCCACCACTCGATGTTATGACATGACCTACTCTGCCGATGTTACCGCCTTTAATGCTTGGGCTGTAGAGCAAGGAGCAGCAAAAGTGGTTGATGGTTTAGGCATGCTGGTGGGCCAAGCCGCCGAAAGCTTCACTGTTTGGCGCGGCATTCGTCCTGGTTTTCGTCAGGTGTTACGCGAATTACGCCGTAACCTTAGTCGTTAGCCCTTATTTCCATTCCTATGTGTGGAATATTATCTTCAAGGTAGGGTTCGCTGCAGATAACAAAACCAAGGCCTTGATAGAAATCTTCCAGATAGCGTTGTGCAGAAATGTGAATGGTAGCGTTGGGCCAGTGTTGTTGGCATTGGCTTATAGCTTGCTGCATAAGTTGTTGCCCTAGCCCCTTGCTCCTTGCGCTGGCTTTGGTGACAACTCTGCCGATATGAGCGCTTAATGGCTCACTAGTATAGATGCGTGCATAAGCTACTAGTTCAGTATCTTGATAGGCCATTACATGCTTAGCCTGCAAATCTTTTCCATCGGCGTCTTGATAGGGGCAATTTTGTTCAACAACAAACACTTCTTCGCGCAGCATCATCATTTGATAAAGCTGTAGGGTATTAAGTTGATTAAAGGCCAAGCATTGCCAAGTTATCATCTAATTTTCACTTGCAGTTTGTCGGTTCAATGGCAACACTTTAAGAACAGCGCGCAGAAAAAACAACTAGTCCGTTGCCGGAGTAAATAAATTATGAATCAAGCCATTATAATAAGTGACGATCAACGTTGGCAGGCTGTTAATCAGTGTGTTGAATTTAGCGCTCAGGTAATGGGTGCGCGAGTGCAATGTGCTATTCGTAAAACTACCCTCGAGCATTTGGTGGGACTACCGCTAACTAACGACGATAAAATGCTCGAGGCTTATCATAGTGTTCAATTTGATATCGAAGAACTGCTAGAGCAAAAGCTACAGCAGGAAGACTTCGAGCCTAATGGCGAAATTATTGTTTAAACCTGTTCTTCTAGGTACTTTTGTTTCAGGCGCACGTAGTTGTCGGCCGATTCACTTAAAAAGGCTTTCTCTTTCTCATTCAAAGGACGAGCTTGCTTAGCCGGACTGCCCATATACAAGTAACCTGACTCTAAACGTTTATGAGGCGGTACCAAGCTACCTGCTCCGATCATTACATCATCTTCAACCACCACACCGTCTAACACTATTGCGCCCATGCCCACCAATACACGGTTCCCAATGGTGCAACCATGTAGCATAGCTTTGTGACCTACGGTTACATCCTCTCCAATAATCAAAGGGTAGCCATAAGGTGGGTTTTCTGTTTTACGGGTTACGTGCAAAACGCTACCGTCTTGAACGTTAGAGCGTGCCCCAATTTGAATATGATTCACGTCACCGCGTGCTGCTACCATAGGCCAGATACTTACGTCATCGCCAAGTTTTATCTCACCGTACAATACAGCACTGGGGTCTACCCATACTTCTTTACCTAAAATAGGGCTAAATCCAGAAAATGACTTCACACTCATTGCTTACTCCGCTGTCGGTCCTTATATATAAAACCCAGCTTACGACATCCCTTCCTCAATACAAATAGTGAGATAGACTTAAATACCAGCAATACGACTAATTAGCTAAGCCATGACTATCTAAAGTATTAGATAGAAAATAGCGCATTGGTGAAAACGAAAGGTATGTTTGGGGCACTTATCTACCTCTATAGGGACTAAATATGGCGATTAAAGTGTAATTAATAAGCGTTTGGGGCGAATATTGTTCATAAAGGCAGTTATTTTAATTTTTCTGTAATAAATGCTTGCGCTATAAAATCTGATCCCTATAATGCACATCCACTGACACGGCACGCAGCGCACTAAAGCGAAGCAAGGCTACGTCAGGGTTAGCAAGGCCTAGGGCTGAGTTAGCCGGTTGAAAAACTTCTTCTTAATTAATATTAAAAAGCGGTTGACAGCCACAGAGGAAAGCGTAGAATGCGCACCTCGCTTCGGCAAGAAGCAACGCTCTTTAACAATTTATCAAGCAATCTGTGTGAGCACTCACGGGACCTTAAGCGAAAAAATTAAGCTTAAGTGAACTGGAGTCTTGCACTGTAAAACACAGTAATAATTTCAGTTTTTAACTTTGAGCGAAAAAACTTTTGATTGAAGAGTTTGATCATGGCTCAGATTGAACGCTGGCGGCAGGCTTAACACATGCAAGTCGAGCGGTAACATTTCTAGCTTGCTAGAAGATGACGAGCGGCGGACGGGTGAGTAATGCTTGGGAATATGCCTTTACGTGGGGGACAACAGTTGGAAACGACTGCTAATACCGCATAATGTCTTCGGACCAAAGGAGGGGACTCTTCGGAGCCTTTCGCGTAAAGATTAGCCCAAGTGGGATTAGCTAGTTGGTAAGGTAATGGCTTACCAAGGCGACGATCCCTAGCTGGTTTGAGAGGATGATCAGCCACACTGGGACTGAGACACGGCCCAGACTCCTACGGGAGGCAGCAGTGGGGAATATTGCACAATGGGCGAAAGCCTGATGCAGCCATGCCGCGTGTGTGAAGAAGGCCTTCGGGTTGTAAAGCACTTTCAGTCGTGAGGAAGGGGTATAGCTTAATACGTTATATCTTTGACGTTAGCGACAGAAGAAGGACCGGCTAACTCCGTGCCAGCAGCCGCGGTAATACGGAGGGTCCGAGCGTTAATCGGAATTACTGGGCGTAAAGCGTACGCAGGCGGCTTGTTAAGCCAGATGTGAAATCCCCGGGCTCAACCTGGGAATGGCATTTGGAACTGGCAAGCTAGAGTTTTGTAGAGGGTGGTAGAATTTCAGGTGTAGCGGTGAAATGCGTAGAGATCTGAAGGAATACCAGTGGCGAAGGCGGCCACCTGGACAAAAACTGACGCTCATGTACGAAAGCGTGGGGAGCAAACAGGATTAGATACCCTGGTAGTCCACGCCGTAAACGATGTCTACTAGTTGTCTGTGAGTTTAACTCGTGGGTAACGCAGCTAACGCATTAAGTAGACCGCCTGGGGAGTACGGCCGCAAGGTTAAAACTCAAATGAATTGACGGGGGCCCGCACAAGCGGTGGAGCATGTGGTTTAATTCGATGCAACGCGAAGAACCTTACCTGCCCTTGACATACTGAGAACTTACCAGAGATGGTTTGGTGCCTTCGGGAACTCAGATACAGGTGCTGCATGGCTGTCGTCAGCTCGTGTCGTGAGATGTTGGGTTAAGTCCCGCAACGAGCGCAACCCCTATCCTTATTTGCCAGCACGTAATGGTGGGAACTCTAGGGAGACTGCCGGTGATAAACCGGAGGAAGGTGGGGACGACGTCAAGTCATCATGGCCCTTACGGGCAGGGCTACACACGTGCTACAATGGCATGTACAGAGGGATGCGAACTCGCGAGAGCAAGCGGACCCCAAAAAGCATGTCGTAGTCCGGATCGGAGTCTGCAACTCGACTCCGTGAAGTCGGAATCGCTAGTAATCGTAGATCAGAATGCTACGGTGAATACGTTCCCGGGCCTTGTACACACCGCCCGTCACACCATGGGAGTGGGCTGCAAAAGAAGTGGGTAGTTTAACCTTCGGGAGGACGCTCACCACTTTGTGGTTCATGACTGGGGTGAAGTCGTAACAAGGTAGCCCTAGGGGAACCTGGGGCTGGATCACCTCCTTATTATGATGCTTAGGTTTTGTGACGTGTTCACACAGATTGCTTGATGAAAAAGAAAAGAGAGAAGTTCTAGTGTGGTGTAGAACCAACGAGAACAGCTACTGCAGTGTCCCGTTCGTCTAGAGGCCTAGGACACCGCCCTTTCACGGCGGTAACAGGGGTTCAAATCCCCTACGGGATACCATTTTCTCTCACTGGTTTGAGAATACAAAGCTAAGCATTTGTTTATATAGTGCTTAGCTTTGGTTTCTAAGGAACCAATTGCTCTTTAACAATTTGGAAAAGCTGATAAAAAAATATCTCAAGAATATGAGTTTAATAACAAGTGTTCTTGGTATTCAAAAATAAGGTGATCGTACTCGAATGGCAGGAATTATACAGCCTGACCATTCAAGTGATTTAAGCGACAACATTTAGGTGTTGTATGGTTAAGTGACTAAGCGTATACGGTGGATGCCTTGGCAGTCAGAGGCGATGAAGGACGTGTTAATCTGCGATAAGCCATGTTAAGTCGATAAAAGACGTTATAGACATGGATTTCCGAATGGGGAAACCCACTGCATTTTATGCAGTATCGTAACGTGAATACATAGCGTTGCGAGGCGAACCCGGGGAACTGAAACATCTAAGTACCCGGAGGAAAAGAAATCAACCGAGATTCTGGTAGTAGCGGCGAGCGAACCCGGATTAGCCCTTAAGCTTTTAGGTGATTAGTGGAACATTCTGGAAAGGATGGCGATACAGGGTGATAGCCCCGTACATGAAAATCTACTTTAAGTGAAATCGAGTAGGACGGCACACGTGATATGTTGTCTGAATATGGGGGGACCATCCTCCAAGGCTAAATACTCCTGACTGACCGATAGTGAACCAGTACCGTGAGGGAAAGGCGAAAAGAACCCCTGTGAGGGGAGTGAAATAGAACCTGAAACCGTATACGTACAAGCAGTGGGAGCCCCTTCGTGGGGTGACTGCGTACCTTTTGTATAATGGGTCAACGACTTAATTTCAGTAGCAAGGTTAAGCGAATAGCGGAGCCGTAGGGAAACCGAGTGTTAACTGCGCGCATAGTTGCTGGGATTAGACCCGAAACCCGGTGATCTAGCCATGGGCAGGTTGAAGATTGGGTAACACCAATTGGAGGACCGAACCGACTAATGTTGAAAAATTAGCGGATGACTTGTGGCTGGGGGTGAAAGGCCAATCAAACCGGGAGATAGCTGGTTCTCCTCGAAAGCTATTTAGGTAGCGCCTCGAGCGAATACTGATGGGGGTAGAGCACTGTTAAGGCTAGGGGGTCATCCCGACTTACCAACCCTTTGCAAACTCCGAATACCATCAAGTACTACTCGGGAGACACACGGCGGGTGCTAACGTCCGTCGTGGAAAGGGAAACAACCCAGACCGTCAGCTAAGGTCCCAAAGTGTATGTTAAGTGGGAAACGATGTGGGAAGGCTTAGACAGCCAGGATGTTGGCTTAGAAGCAGCCATCATTTAAAGAAAGCGTAATAGCTCACTGGTCGAGTCGGCCTGCGCGGAAGATGTAACGGGGCTAAACATACCACCGAAGCTACGGGAGCATGCTTGCATGCTCGGTAGAGGAGCGTTCTGTAAGCCGTTGAAGGTGAATCGTAAGGTTTGCTGGAGGTATCAGAAGTGCGAATGTTGACATGAGTAACGATAAAGGGGGTGAAAAGCCCCCTCGCCGAAAGACCAAGGTTTCCTGTCCAATGTTAATCAGGGCAGGGTGAGTCGGCCCCTAAGGCGAGACTGAAAAGTGTAGTCGATGGGAAACAGGTTAATATTCCTGTACTTCGTATAATTGCGATGGGAGGACGGAGAAGGCTAGGCCAGCGTGGCGATGGTTGTCCACGTGAAAGGCAGTAGGCGGTAAACTTAGGCAAATCCGGGTTTACATTACGCTGAGAGTTGATGACGAGTGTCTACGGACACGAAGTGGTTGATGCCCTGCTTCCAGGAAAAGTCTCTAAGCTTCAGATTATACGAAACCGTACCCCAAACCGACACAGGTGGTTGGGTAGAGAATACCAAGGCGCTTGAGAGAACTCGGGTGAAGGAACTAGGCAAAATGGTACCGTAACTTCGGGAGAAGGTACGCTCTTGATGGTGATGGGACTTGCTCCCTAAGCTGCTGAGAGTCGCAGATACCAGTTGGCTGCAACTGTTTATTAAAAACACAGCACTGTGCTAAATCGAAAGATGACGTATACGGTGTGACGCCTGCCCGGTGCCGGAAGGTTAATTGATGTGGTTAGCGTTCGCGCGAAGCTATTGATCGAAGCCCCGGTAAACGGCGGCCGTAACTATAACGGTCCTAAGGTAGCGAAATTCCTTGTCGGGTAAGTTCCGACCTGCACGAATGGCGTAATGATGGCCAAGCTGTCTCCACCCGAGACTCAGTGAAATTGAAATTGCCGTGAAGATGCGGTGTACCCGCGGCTAGACGGAAAGACCCCGTGAACCTTTACTACAGCTTGACACTGAACATTGACCCTACATGTGTAGGATAGGTGGGAGGCTTTGAAGCGTTGTCGCTAGATGACGTGGAGCCGACCTTGAAATACCACCCTTGTAGTGTTGATGTTCTAACGTTGGTCCCTTATCGGGATTGCGGACAGTGTCTGGTGGGTAGTTTGACTGGGGCGGTCTCCTCCCAAAGAGTAACGGAGGAGCACGAAGGTTGGCTAAGTATGGTCGGACATCATACGGTTAGTGCAATGGCATAAGCCAGCTTAACTGCGAGACAGACACGTCGAGCAGGTACGAAAGTAGGTCATAGTGATCCGGTGGTTCTGTATGGAAGGGCCATCGCTCAACGGATAAAAGGTACTCCGGGGATAACAGGCTGATACCGCCCAAGAGTTCATATCGACGGCGGTGTTTGGCACCTCGATGTCGGCTCATCACATCCTGGGGCTGAAGTCGGTCCCAAGGGTATGGCTGTTCGCCATTTAAAGTGGTACGCGAGCTGGGTTTAGAACGTCGTGAGACAGTTCGGTCCCTATCTGCCGTGGGCGTTTGAGAATTGAGGGGAGCTGCTCCTAGTACGAGAGGACCGGAGTGGACGAACCGCTGGTGTTTGGGTTGTTATGCCAATAGCATTGCCCAGTAGCTACGTTCGGAACTGATAACCGCTGAAAGCATCTAAGCGGGAAGCAGGCCTCGAGATTAATTCTCACTAGGACTTTAAGTCCTCTGAAGGGCCGTTGGAGACTACAACGTTGATAGGCAAGGTGTGTAAGTGCTGTGAGGCATTGAGCTAACTTGTACTAATTACCCGTGAGGCTTAACCATACAACACCTAAAGGGTGTTGCTTATAGATACTTTATTTTAGAAACCATGAATACTTGTTAGTGCTCATGAGATATTTCAGCTTTTTCGAATGTTAAAGACAACAGTTTTTGCCTGGTGGCAATAGCGTTGTGGACCCACCTGACTCCATGCCGAACTCAGAAGTGAAACGCAACTGCGCCGATGATAGTGTGGGGCTTCCCCATGTGAAAGTAGGTCACCGCCAGGCTCTCATTATCGAAAAGGGCTTCCCGATTGGGAAGCCCTTTTTGTTTGTGTCTAGCGTGGCCTGCTTTCAAAAGTAGGGCGGAGGTCGCTCGGAAAGGGCGAAGCGCTTTCAGGCCGAAGCGGAAGCACCTATGCTGCGCACCTGACCACCGCCAGGCTCTCATACTAAGCCCTCGTCTAACGACGAGGGCTTTTTTATTGCCTGCGATTTAGTCGCCCAGGCATATCATCCCCTTCCCTATCTCTCATTTTTATTAAAGAGCGCTTTCATCATTGGCCGTGCTTAATGGTTGCAGTTCTAAAGGCTTGTGAACGTGAAGTTTGTAAGTTGTTGGGAGGCCATCTCCTAGCAAAGTGATCCAGCTTGATTGAGATGCAAAAGTTAAGTTCGTTGAGTCGGTATTTAACTAATTGTTTTTGTTGATTTTTACTTTAAGGCTGGTTGGTTTCTAGAATTACAGTAAGAGTTGCTAGGCAATCTTTGCCTAGATAGAAAATCAAAAAGGCAGCTTTTATCCGGCTTGAGGTAAGTTTTGCCGATTATTTGACTAAAACTTAGTTTTTCTGCTCAACCTAAGCTGTATCGGCTGCAGTGAATTAAAATTTATATCAATTTATATAAACATTATAAAATACTGAGTTTTATGAATTTAGTGGCATTTAATTTGCATTTTGTGTCGTGCCTAGCTAAAAGCGGCAAAAACGACGGAATGTTGTCGGTTAGGTAAAGATTTTGTCAGCTAGATTATCGTAAGGATATGTTTCTACTGACGTTAGTGGCATTTGCTTTGCTATTTGTGGCCTAAGGCTTTCTTAGGTAACTAATTACAATAAACGAGATAAAAAGCTCGGGCCTAGGTTAAAGCAAGTGGAAAGAGAACGGTAAACGGAAACTAACGTAAGTAGGAATAGACCAATGATTACCAGAGTAGTGATGTTGTGCAATGTATTGTTGCTGTCAGCATGTTCGTCAATTGTAGATGGTGTAGAAGAAGTTGCGGAGAACGTTCAAGAGCGAGAAGACCGCAATCAACGCCAAGTCACAGTAAGCACCGATAGCCGTTCTCCGATCCCCGATGATCCTTTTTATGCACCTATTGAACCTAGCCCAGCTGCGGATCAAGTGATTATTACCGGCTCAATGTTTAACAGCAATACTTCACGCAGCTTATATAGTTATACCCCACCTTTTGCACTAGGCGACACTATTACAGTGCTTTTGGAGGAGGAAGCCACGGCGACAAAATCGGCCAGTTCAAACCTTGGTAAAGAGAACAGCTATAAGCTTGATCCGGTTACTGTGCCGGGCGGGAATCTAACGATTAACGGACGTGTGGTCGAGCTAGAAATGAAGCAAAAACAAGATTTTGACGGATCTTCAGATGCTGATCAGCGACATCGTTTGTCAGGCAGGATTACTGTTTCGGTGGTCGACATCCTGAACAACGGCAATTTGGTTGTACGCGGTGAAAAGTGGCTAGTAATCAACAATGGTAAAGAGTACATGCGCTTTACCGGTATTGTGCGGCCGTTAGACGTTGGAGAGGACAACTCGATTGGTTCCTACCAGGTGGCCGATGCGCGTATCGAGTTTAGTGGCACTGGTGATCACGCTGACGTGCAAACTCAAGGATGGTTATCTTCATTCCTAGGCGGAAGTATGTGGCCACTGTAGGGCGTTAATTATGTCTAAATTTTTACGAGTTTGCGTGTGTCTGTTGACGTTAATGGGCATCACTTTGCCCAGTTACGCTATTTGGTTAGAGGGTGAGGGCCAAGCCAAGATCGTTGACGGCCAAGTAGATAAAGCTCGTCAGCAGGCTATCCAAGACGCTTTGTTAACCTTAATGTATCGCGGTGGTGCCAGTGTAAAGTCACTGCAAGTGGTGAAGTCTGGCGTGTTGGAAACCGATGAACTAACGGTGCGTACTAATGGCGAAGTGTATGACATGAAGCTATTGGTTGAGACCATCATTGATGACCAAATGACTGTGAAGGTGGCCGCTGACATATTTCCTTTAAATACCTGCGAGAAAGATAGCTACGCTAAAACCTTGTTTGTAGGGCCTTTTCAATTGCAGAAGCGCGAACATGCCCAGCTTGGTGGGGTTTATAGAACACCTGAAGAAGTCTCGCAGCGCTTATTTCACCGGTTTAAATCAAAGAGTAAAAGGGTTGATGCCCGGCACTTAATGACTCGTCAAATAGCGTTTGATGGTCGCTATGCCAATGATATAGAGCCGCAAATGCTCAAAGTAGCACGCAGCCTATCTCAACAGTACGACGTGCAATATATTTTGTTTGGCAAGATCAATGACATGTCGAGCTACAACGAAACCACCACTAACCTACTCGGCATGAAAAACACCGTTAAATTGCGCAACTTTCAAATAAAACTCTACGTGATTGACGGTATCAATGGAGAAACGGTACTCCGTAAAAATTACGGGTCTAATCGAGAATGGCCATTCGACGTGACGATGAAGTTGGACGTTACGGGTGAAACCTTTTGGTCCTCTGAGTATGGCAAGTTGATTGACTCCTACATCGACCAATCAGTTAGTGACGTTGAGGATGCACTCTATTGCCGCCAAAGTTTGGCAACGGTAGTTGGGCTGTATAACGGGCAAGTGGTAATCAACATTGGACAAATGAATGGTGTACGTAAAGGTGACAAGTTTGAGCTGGTTAGGCAGCAATACTTAATGCATTTAGATGGTGGACTGCGTGGTCCGATATTTAACGCAGACCAAACTCAGCTAACGGTAGTGTCGGTGCAATCTGACCGCGCGGTACTAGCGACTGAGCGCTATTCCGACATGGCTAACATACAGATTCGCGACGTATTGGTGGCGGTTACAGATGATCCGTTCGCCCTTACTGAAAGCACGCAATAATTAATATTGAAGGAGAAGAATATGACAACTTCTTATAGCAACACCCCGCTCGCAACCAATAGCTTAGATTATAAGCCGAAGTTGATTGAGGTGAACAATCAGCAAGCCAGTGAAGTAAAATCAGACTCTAGTTTTACTCAAAAACTACAAGATGCTTTAAGCCCAAAAAGCGATACTCAGCAAAACACTGAAGCGCTGGCTACGGCTACAAACACAGGCGACAAAGCCGAGGGTTCTGTGGATGTTGGCATTATGGATGTGGCTCCCGCCGCTATGAACATAGGCATGGGGTTAGCCTCTGGCAATCCAGTGGCGGCAGGCTTAGCGGGCACTGATTTATTACAAAGCGTATTGCGTGCCGATATTGAAAAGCAATTTACGGAGTTAGGCCAAGGTATTGCTGCTGCTCTTGTTGCTGGTATGTCGGGTGATCCAAGTGCTACTCAAGTATTACCTACTGCCGAAGAGCTGGCCGAGCAAGCGGCTTTAGCAAGTGCTGATATTGTTGCCGAAGGCAGCCAGCAAATAGCTGCGGCAAGCCAAACTGCTAGCGCTGCAACCGGGGTTAGCCAAGAGGGCAAAAGTGTGCCTACTAAAGGGTCTATTCCAAAGGCTATGTTGCAGGGTGACAGTGCGGTTCAAAATGATGAGCTACTAAAGCGGGATAAGGCAAATACCTAAGTTTGCCAAGTAACTTTAGCATTGTGCGCTGTTACTGCTTGGCTCATCACAACAATGTCGTATAGGTTTGGCAAAATTTTCACTTTCTTTACATAAGCCTAATATAATTGTGACTATATAGTGCGTAGTATATATACAGCGCTAAATAGTGGATGTAAGGGAATATATGAAAGCGATAGTAGCGGTATTACTTAGCATAGCTTTGTTTGCTTGTGGTGGAGGTGGTGGTGACTCAGGCTCGTCTGCCGGTTCACCGAGTTCGACCATTAGTGTAAGTCGCAGTGAAGCTGTTATTGGGCAGCTTATTCAGTTTGACGGCAGTGGCTCGAGTGATGACGGTACTATTGTTGATTATACTTGGGACTTTGGTGACGGTAGCGGTGCAAACGGAATCAATGTTTCTAAAAGCTATGCCAGCGAAGGCAACTATACGGTCCGTTTAACAGTTTTAGATAATGATAATTTAAGCTCGACCTCTAGCACTGTAATCCAGGTTACTAATGACGCTGCTTCCGCCTTAACTATTTTAAGCTCAGAAAGTGCCGGCATCCCTCCCTTAGATGTTAATTTTCAAGCAATCTCTACTGCAAGTGACTTAACTAACGTGCAAGTTACTTGGGATTTTGGTGACGGCAATTCAACCACTTCATTTGGCAGCAATGCTGTGTCGCATACCTACGCTAGTGAAGGCGTATTTATGGTGCGTGCTTCACGTGATTTTGAAGGCCAAGAGCAGTTAGCTGAAACTCGCGTTTTAGTGCTCGATGGAAAAACCTATCCCGTGAGCGGCACGGTAACCACCGCCGTCAATACAGTGGTAGATAGTGATGTTAATGATATTGGTAATGAGTATTTTACGAACAATAGTTATGCCGACGCTCAACCACTTCCACCTATTGCCACGGTAAGTGGCTA
Source organism: Agarivorans sp. OAG1 (assembly GCF_037076485.1). Taxonomy (NCBI): domain Bacteria; kingdom Pseudomonadati; phylum Pseudomonadota; class Gammaproteobacteria; order Alteromonadales; family Alteromonadaceae; genus Agarivorans; species Agarivorans sp. OAG1. The sequence goes on along the minus strand of NZ_AP028990.1, from coordinate 4,494,753 downwards.
CTTAGCTAGCCATGCTACTGGTGAAGCTAAAGATCGCTTTGTAAATGAACCCGATGAACGTGATGTTTATCGGGTCGATTTACAAGCTAATCAACGTTTGTTTTTAGAAATTGCCGATTGGGAAACTAGCGGTAACGATTTTGATTTACGTCTGATAAATGCAGACACCATGTTTGAAGTTAGCTCTTCTTTAGGCATTAACAAAACCGAGTTGTTAAGTGTTGATCAAACTGGCAGTTATTATCTTGTTGTGGAAGCTTACACCGCCTTTAATTCGGGTCCATATCGAGGTAACTACACCTTACGCCTGATCGGTCAAAGCTCTGCTGTTTTGCCTGAGAGTAAGCATTTCAGTACCCAACAAGATTTTGTAGCCAAACAAATGGTGGTTATGCATCTGGCTGGGCGGGCAGCTTCGCTTAGCACTCAAGATTTAGGCCTGACTCAAGCACAATCGTCAGCAAACATGAGCCTTTACCAAAGCAATGACCAACAAGCAGTGGCCTTAAATAGTACCGCTGGAGATGGCTTAGGTGCTCAGTTTAGTGATGAATATGCCGCCAAACGCAGTACTTTGCTGGAGATTAAGCGCCTTCATTACCAATTAGGCGGGGTGGAACAATCAGTTTCACCTAACTATTTGTACCAACCTTTTGCCTTGTCTAACGACCCTTTGGTTTCTCGCCAGTGGCACTACGAACAAATCAATTTAGATAATGCTTGGCAGCTCATGCAAAACAGCACCTTAAATGATGTGGTGGTAGCGGTTATTGATACCGGCATTTTTCAGAATCATCCCGATTTAAGGAATCAGTTAACTAGTGACGGTTACGACTTTATTTCCGATGCGTCTAATGCCTTAGATGGCGATGGTATTGATGCTAATCCCGAAGATCCTGGAGACTTGACTAGCCCGGGTGGCGGCTCTTCTTGGCACGGTACACATGTGGCGGGTACGGTGGCGGCACAAACCGATAATAGCCTCGGCGTCGCGGGCGTAGCGCCCAATACTAAAATTATGAATCTGCGTACGCTTGGCCGCTATGGCGGTAGTACTTGGGATATCTCACAAGCTATTTTATATGCGGCTGGCTTAAGCAATGCCTCAAATCGTGTGCCTAGCCAAACCGCAGATGTAATCAATATGAGCTTAGGTGGAAGTGGTTACGACAGCGCCTTTGATTCGGTAACCCAGCAAGCAATAGCCAGCGGTGTGATTGTGGTTGCTGCTGCCGGTAACGAGAGTACCTCGCAGTTTAGTTACCCAGCGGCATTTGCCAATGTTATTGGTGTTAGTGCGGTAGACGCCGCAAAAGACCTCACTTCATATTCTAATTATGGCTCATATATTGATGTTGCTGCACCGGGTGGTGATGGCAGTGCCGACTTAAATGGTGATGGCTACGGAGATGGCGTTTATAGCACTTACGTGGCAGAAAATGGTAGCAGTAACTCTGCCAGCTACCAGTACTTAAACGGCACCAGTATGGCCGCGCCACATGTGGCAGGTGTTATCGGCTTGATGCGTCAACTTAATTCAGAGCTTACCACTGATGATGTGCTGAATTTGCTTGCTCAGGGTGAAATTACCGATGACATTGGAAGTGATGGCTTCGATCAGCTTTACGGTTATGGCTTAATTAATGCCGAAAAAGCAGTACGTTCGCAATTAGATACTGACCAGCCCGATAGAAGCGCCTTAAGTTTGAGCACTAATCAAGTGAGTCTTAGCTTTATCGAAGATAGTGCTGAAGTAAGTGTGGAGCTTATTGGCAGTGTGAGTTTGTCGGTGAACAGTGTCCAAAGCAATGCCAGTTGGTTAACGGTAAGCCCACAAAATGTAGATGCAAACGGCGTTGGAGATTACTTACTTAGTGTAAACCGTAACGGTTTAAGCGACGGCAATTATGGCGCCAGTGTGGTGTTTAGCGTATCCAATGGTAGTGAGCTGAATCTCGGTGTTTCAATGAATGTGAGCAACGTTCAGGCCGGCGACAGCGGTTTAGTGTATGTACTGTTGTCCGACCCAGAAACAGGCTCTACCTACTATGAGCAATCAGTGAACATGAATAATGGTGAGTTTAGCTTTAGCTTCGCCGAGGTGCTTTCTGGTGAATATGAGTTAACAGTGGGCAGTGATCATGACAATGATTACCGTATTTGTGACGAAGGTGAGTTATGTGGGGCTTACCCAGTTCGTAACGACGTCACGCCAATTCTGGTTACTGAAGAAACCTCTGGTTTAAGTTTAAGTGTTGAGCCTATCACCACCGAAGACCTCACAAACCAGGTTTTAAACTATAAGCTGCTCAAGCAATAGTCTTTTCTTAGCAGCCTTGCGCTCTGGTGCGCAAGGCTGCTGTTTATCGTTTTGCCAACTAGCCGGTGCTTATTTGTGTAATGTTGCATGGTGTTATAAACAAGCCTGCTCATTCATTATCATATTTGACATACAAATTACTGAATTTGTTTGTGCTTGAGCATTTTTGCGGTAGTGTGATAATTCAAATTAGTAAATTCAGATCTAGTTCAATTAGTTGAAAACTAAAGCTTAGGCTAGTATTGGTTAACAACCTGCTGCAAGGCATAATGAGGTTGAAAGCGCTGTCTTAAGTAATCAATTATTTGGCAGCTAAGGATTAAGTTAAGGGGATTGAATGCTGGAGTTAAGCTGTTTACGTTTATCCCAAGATAAATTAGCGGCACTAATTGAGATAACACCTCAAGAATCACACGTAAGTGTTAGCGACGTGAAAGCTTTAATTCTTCGCTCTAATTTTGGTGATTACTTAGTTGATGAAGAGGCGATAGATGACGCCGTCGCTAAGTTTGCTGAATTACGTGAATCTCCAGACCTAATTGAGCAATGGGGGCAGACTTTTGTTAAGTTAGCCAACATTCGCAATGCCGAAGTCACTATCGATGTTTCTGAAGATAAAATGGTAGCGCGCGCCACCATTACTGCTGCTTATGGTGGTAATCCGATTTCTCAGGGTGATTTAGTTAGCGCCATGCAAGAAGCTGGCGTGGTGTTTGGTTTACAAAAAAAACGAGCCTTGGCCTTGTTAGCTGCGGCCAAACAAGCTGATCCCGGGGTGAAAATTAAGAAAGTGGTTGCCCTTGGCCGCCAATCTGTAGATGGCGAAGACAGCCGCTTTGAACGATTTGTCGCTACCCCTAAAGAACGTTTATTAAAACCTAAAGAAACCGAAGATGGTCGTGTAGACATGCGCGACTTAGGTAATTTGGAAACGGTAGAGCCTGATGTAGAGCTAATGCGTCGACATCCTCATACTCATGGTCAGGCGGGCAAAAATGTTTGTGGTGAGGAACTTCCCTTTAAGCAAGGGCATGAAGTGCCCTTCACTGTAGGCGAAGGCACCAAGATTGCCGTAAATGACGCGAATTTATTGCTGGCCGATAGAACCGGCTTACCGCTTGAGATAGAAAATGGCATGAAAGTCGACGATGTATTGTCGATTAAGAGTGTCGATGTAAGCTACGGACACGTTGATTTTGCCGGGAGCGTGTTGATTACTGGTAATGTTGGTGACGGCATGAAAGTAAAGGCCTCAGGCGACGTGCACATTAATGGCTTTGTAGAGTCAGCTAGTATTACCGCCGGTGGCGATGTGGTAGTTGGCAAAGGAGTGATTGGTCATCGTTTGATGGAAGGCGATGAAAATTACTCTTGCACCATTAATGCTAAGGGCGAGTTACACGCTACTTTTGTTCAGTATTCACATATTGATGCAGGTAAAGATGTCACTATTACCAGCCAACTTCTGCATAGTAAAATAGAAACCGATGGCAAAGTCACCGTGAGCGATGCCAGTGGCCTACGTGGCACTTTGGTTGGTGGCTCAATTGATGCCGGTGGAGAGATTAGCGCAGTGGTATTAGGCGCCACAGCGGGTACTGCCACGCAACTTACTATCTCTGGTGATTTTGATGATATTCAAGAAGAGCGACGTAGCCTAAACAATATCAAACACACCTTGCATGATAAGCTGAGCAAGGTACTCGATGCTCAAATGAAGTTGGGCTCAACTAAGCAAGAAGATCGCGAAGAGGGCATGGCCGACAAGCTCTCGGCTACTTTGCATCATACTCGTCAAGAGTTAGTGCAAATAGACTTTGCCCTCGATTACAACCAGCAGATGGAAGATCAGTTCTTCTCTAATGCGAGGCTTACGGTTAAAAAAGAGCTGCATCCCAATGTACGCTTAGACATAGTTGGTCATAAGCTATTTACTAACCGTGAATATGGGCCAACCGAAACTAAATATGAAGACGGGAAAATGACTTTCACGCCTTTAACCCCCGGAAAAAAATAGTTGCTCTTTTCCCTTTTAACGGCTTAAGTAAGGTTAATCTAACAAAAGGGAAATAGCATGAATTGGCAACATCAGCCCAGACAATCTTTAGGCTTCTTTCCCACGCCTGTTCATCCATTAAGCAACCTCTCCGCGCATCTTGCCGGTCCGCAAATCTATATAAAACGCGATGACTTAAGTGGCCTAGCCTTGGGTGGAAACAAAGTGCGTAAGCTGGAGTTTTTGTTAGGCGATGCCATGCAGCAGAAGGCCGATTGCATAATTACTGCAGGCGCAGCTCAATCCAATCATTGTCGTCAAACGGCCGCTGCTGCGGCTAAGCTTAATTTACCCTGTTATTTGTTGCTAGGTGGCAGTGCACCAACCCTCGCTCAAGGTAATGTGTTGTTAGACAAACTTTTCGGAGCAACCATTATTTGGGCTGGCCAGCAACGTAAAGGCGAGGGCATTGAAGAGCTAGCACAGCAACTTATGCAAAAAGGTATGAAGCCCTATGTTGTTCCTTACGGTGGCTCTGATGCCATAGGCTGCTTAGGGTTTACAGCTGCATTGCATGAGCTGCAACAGCAAATTGATGAGCTGGATGAAATAGTGTTTGCTTCTAGCTCTGGTGCAACTCACGCAGGTTTAATGTTGGCTAAGGCTGAGTTAGGTTTAGATGTAAACTTGCGTGGTATTAATATCGACAAGCTAAACCATGGGCAGCAAAGCTTTAATCAAACTATTGCTGATTTAGCCAATAGTGCGGCCAAGCAATTTGCCCTGGATAAGAGTTTTACTACTAATGAGGTTTGTTTAGATGACAACTACCTCGGTGAAGGATACGGCATCATTGGCGACGCAGAACGCGAAGCGATTATGCTGTTGGCTGAAACCGAAGGCATTTTATTAGACCCAGTTTATACCGCTAAAGCGATGGCGGGTTTAATTGCTAGAGTGCGCCAAGGGGCTTATAGATCTGATCAAAACGTATTGTTTTGGCACACTGGTGGAACACCCGCATTGTTCGCTTATGCTGATGACTTGTTATCTTAATGCCAACTAAATTTAATAAGAGAAAGGAGAGTAAGTGATGGAATCTGCTATTCACACTTTAAGTGATTTGTTTGCCCAGCTTGGTTTAGATCCTTCAATTAATGCCATCGCTGAGTTTGTGGCAGAACGTGCTCCAATACCGAGTGAAGTGCCATTGCATCAAGCGGCTTTTTGGACACCCACTCAGGCTGCATTTTTATTAGAAGCAGTGCAGCAAGATGCTGACTGGGCAGAACTTGTAGACCAATTGGATGTAATGCTGCGCTAGTTGTGCTCTTTGTGTTTTTCTAAACAGCGTAAAGCCAGCTCTAGGGTGGCGCTAAAGTCACAAGCGAGAGTATTGCTGGCGCTTGCTTTACAAGACCCACTCACGAAGTGAACTTGCTGCTTTGGCTGCTGGGTAACTGGTGGCTCTTCAAACTGTGGCCTAATTTTTACGGATTGATTCAAGCTTGCCCCTTTAAGTGCTTAATTAACTATCGCTACCATAGTGTTCTATGGCGTATTTAATCATGGCTGCACTGCTATCTAATTCCAGCTTTCTACGAATTTTTAAAGTATGGGTTTCTACGGTTCGAATGCTTATCGACAGGCTATCAGCGATTTTCTTATTGCCACAACCGGTGGCCAGTAAGCGTAATACCTGCTGCTCGCGCTTGGTTAAACTGGCTTTGCTAGCACTAGGTTCGTTATCAAATAACAGCTTCGACACACCTGCGCTAATGTAGCGTCCACCATTGGCAATCGCTTCCAATGCGCTAATCAGTTCACTAGATGCAATATCTTTGAGCAAGTAACCCTTAGCACCATTACGCATGGCGTTTTGCACGTATTCTTTATTGTCGTGCATGCTTAACATCACCACTTTGCTGTTAGGGCTTTGCTCGGAAAGGGCCTCTAACAGCTGAATGCCATTTAACTTAGGCATATTAATGTCGGTTAATACTATGTCTGGGTTCAGTTGTTGCGCCATGGTAAGCGCTTGCTCGCCGTCAGCAGCTGTACCTACAACGGTAAAGCCAGGGTTAGCCTCCAGTCGCATTTTGAGGCCATCTTGTACTAAGGGGTGATCGTCCACCAATAGAATTGAGGTCATACCGTTTGCTCTTGAATTGTGGCGGGTATAGTTTTCTCTACTTCATATAGCGGTACTTTTATGGTGATCAGTGTCCCTTCTCCTAATTTGCTATCTACATCTACTTGACCATCGATGTGGGCAATCCGCTCAAAAATATTGCGTAAACCCAAACCGCTACTGGCCAGCTCTGGGCGTCGAGTAAGTTCTTTTATCGAATGGCGTCGCACCTTTTTACCCATTACAAAACCAGTGCCATTGTCCCTAATTTTCATCACCAACAATTTGGCTTGCTGGCTTAGCACTATGTCTACTGTATCTGCTTGCGCATGTTTTTCGACATTTTGTAAGGCTTCTTGGGTAATCCGATAGAAGGTTGTTTCCACGGTAGATGGAAGGTTTAGATTATCAATGTCGCACTCTAAAAACACATCTATTCCTGTACGGTGTTCAAATTCCTGGCAAAAACCTCCCAATGCGGCGGCTAAACCTAAGTCATCCAGTACGCTGGGGCGGAGGTCTTTTGAAATACGACGTATCTCACCAATCGCTTCGTTAATGGTATCTAATCCTTGATTGAGGCTATCACTGACCGAGCTAGGGGTGCTGTTACATTCTGTGGCGCTTTCTAAGCGATACTTAATGGAAACCAATAATTGGTTAATACCGTCATGCAGTTCGCGCGATACCCGTTGGCGTTCTTGTTCTTGAGAATCAATAATTCGTTGGGTGAGTTCTTTGAGCTTTTTGTCGGCCAGCTTGTGCTCCGAAATGTTCAAAGATGCCCCCAAAAAGGCGATTAAAATCCCCGAAATGGTGGTAATTATGAATAACCAAATAAAAGTGCGATTAATGTTGTTTTGGGTTTGTGCTTCAAGTTTTGCCAGCTCTACATCTACATCGTCTAAGTACACGCCGGTGCCAAACATCCATTGCCATTTATCTAGCATCACTACGTAACCCAGTTTCTTAGTTCGCTTTCCGGTGCTGGGTTTTTCCCACAAATAGTTACTAAAACCGCCGCCTGCTTTGGCTTGTGCAATTAAGTCTTGAATGAGGTAGGTGCCCTCAGAATCCTTAAAGTCCCACAAATTTTGCCCCACTAATTCCGGCTGAATTGGGTGAACCAAGTTGACGCCTTTAAGGGTGTAAGCAAAGAAGTAACCGTCTTCGGCAAAGCGTAAACGGTTGAGCAATTCTCTTACCTGTTGTTTGGCTCTCTCATCATCGGCTGCTGCAGGTTCGTATATGTCACGAATGCTGGCAAAAGCTTGGTCAATGTGGTTTTGCAGCTCTAGGGTTTTGCTGCGCATGATGTTTTCTTTAATTAGCGCTAATTGTTGCTCAGTTAGGATGGAAGATTGCTTAAAAACCAAGGTGGCAATTAGTGCGGTAACACAAAGCAAAGGAACAATAGATAACAGGATAATTTTAAATTTGAGGGACCACATCTCGTGACGGCCTAACTAAGAGAATGTTAACTATATGTTAATCTATGCGATTTTTCAAAAATAGTGATCTAGCTCTCGCTTCTACCAAAGTCTAGCCTGTACGTGATCTTACGTAGAAAAAAACCGTGTATTGCCGGATAGGTTTTATTGTAACAACTCGCTAACATTAAAGGTGACCATTAAGCAGTTGGTTTACATTTAAAACATCTAACCAACAATGGAAAAAACAACGAAAGGGAGAACAACATGCTTAAGTCCCTCTGCAGTAAAACCCTGCTGGCTTCTGCGATTATTGCGTTTAGTTCGGCTGCCGTAGCTGCCGACAAAGTATACAAACTAAAATTGGCTGAAACCTGGGGCCCTAACTTCCCAGTTTTCGGTGATGCAGTAAAAAACATGGTGAAAATGGCCGATGAGATGTCTAACGGCCGCTTAAAGATCCGCGTTGACTCTTCAAACAAACACAAAGCACCTTTTGGGGTATTTGATTTGGTTAAAAGTGGTCAGTACGACTTAGGCCACACCGCGTCTTACTACTATAAAGGTAAGGTGCCAAACACTCTTTACTTCACTACCATGCCATTTGGTATGAATGCACCAGAGCAACACGCGTGGCTGCAGTATGGTGGCGGACAAGACTTGATGAATCAAGTATACGCTGAGCATAACCTGGTACCTTTCCCTGGCGGTAACACTGGGGTGCAAATGGGCGGTTGGTTCCGTAAAGAGATTAACTCAGTTGAAGACCTGCAAAACCTAAAAATGCGTATTCCAGGTTTTGCCGGCGAAGTATTAGCTAAGCTTGGCGCAACGCCAGTAAACATTCCGCCAGGTGAGTTATATACCGCGCTTGAGCGTAATACTATCGACGCACTTGAGTGGGTAGGTCCTTCTTTAGATCTACGCATGGGCTTTCACAAAATCGCCCCTTACTACTACATGGGTTGGCACGAGCCAGCTACCGAGTTGATGTTTATTGCTAACAAGAAAAAACTCGAAAAAATGCCAGAAGATTTACAGGCAATTCTAGCGGTTGCGATGCGTAAAGCAGCTTACGATATGTTTATTCATTCCTATGCTGAAAGCGCCAAAAACTGGCAAACCATGTTGCAAGAATACCCGAATATTCAGGTTAAAACTTTCCCTGCAGAAGTTATCAAAGCACTTAAAAACGCTAACGATGACTTGCTAAAAGAGAAAGCTGCTGCAGACCCAATGGCCGCTAAGATTATTGAGTCACAACAGCAATACATGAAACAAGTTCGTGCCTACACAGCAATTTCAGAACAAGGTTACTTAAACAGTACTGAAGGTTTGTAGTAGAGAATGGGGCTGCAGCTGCAGCGTGGCTGTAGCCCCATCAGCTAAACCAAAAAAGCAATTATTTTGCTTGGGAGGCTAGGGATGTTGCGTTTGCAACGAGCGGTAGATGGATTTTCCAAGGGTATAGCAGGCCTCACCGCGGTGTTAATGCTGCTAATGTTAGTAAACATTTTTTATGACGTGGTCATGCGTTATTTTTTTCGCTCCAGTTCTATTGGTATGCAAGAGTTAGAATGGCACTTGTTTGCTGCCATGTTTTTATTAGGAATTGCCTCTACGCTGCAGGCCGAAGGCCATGTGCGGGTAGATATTATCTACGACAAGTTAGCGGCGCGTAAACGTGCTTGGATTGACAGCCTAGGCGTCGTATTTTTCTTGTTCCCTTTTTGTGGCTTGATTGCTTGGTACGGTTACGACTTTGCATTAGAAGCTTACAACTTAGGAGAAACTAGCGGCGATCCGGGTGGCTTACCCTACCGCTGGATAATTAAATCAATGATTCCAATTTCGGCTATATGTCTCGCCATAAGCGGCTTTGGAATGTTACTCAAAAACCTCATTCAGCTGCGAAATAACGCCTAGCTCATAACAAGAAAAGGAAGTTGTCATGATTGGGATTGTCATGTTTTTCGTGGCCTTGCTAATGCTGCTCACTGGTTTTCCAGTCGCCTTTGTATTTGGTGGAGTTGCACTAGTATTTGGTATCTTTGCCGAAGGTATCGATCTATTTGCTTTTATGCCTTATCGCATAATGAGCATCATGCAAAACTCGGTACTAATGGCCGTACCACTGTTCATTTTCATGGGCATTGTATTGCAGAAAACCCGCCTTGCTGAACAGCTGCTCGAAGCAATGGGCCAATTGTTTGGCCGGGTGCGAGGTGGTTTGGCTGTATCCACTATTTTGGTGGGCGCGCTACTTGCTGCGTCTACCGGTGTGGTTGGTGCCTCCGTAGTGGCAATGGGGGTTATCTCCTTGCCAGTAATGCTTAAATATAAATACGATAAGCGCTTAGCCACCGGGGTTATTTGTGCCTCTGGGACACTTGGACAAATTATTCCTCCCTCTATCATCTTGATCATTCTTGGTGATGTAATGGGCGTGCCGGTAGGTGATTTGTTTAAAGCTGCACTACTGCCTGGAGCAGTGTTGGTAGGTGCCTTCATCATTTATGTTCTAGGCGTATCGTTTATTCGCCCAGAAGCCGCTCCAGCTTTACCTAAAGATGAAGCTGCAGGCCATGGCGTGCAACCTTGTTGGAATGCCTTTAAAGCCATTGCTCCACCCTTAGCCCTAATGATTGCAGTACTTGGCTCGATTTTTTACGGTATTGCTACGCCAACAGAGTCTTCTGCTATTGGCGGCATAGGTGCAATTCTTTTATCGATTATTTATCGCCAGTTTTCTTGGAAGATTATCTACGAAGCTGCTATCGAAACGGTAAAAGTTACCTCGATGGTATTTGCTATCTTCATTGGTGCAACGGCCTTCTCTATGGTTTTCTCGTACACTGGTGGTGAAGAAGTTATTGAAGAAGTGATGACTAGCTTACCGGGTGAGAAATGGGGCTTCTTAATCTTAACCATGATTGTGATTTTGATTTTGGGCTTCTTTATCGACTTTGTTGAAATCTCATTTATTGTGGTGCCTATGTTGTACCCAGTGGCCGAGATTTTGGGCATTGATTTAACCTGGTTTGCGATTCTAATTGCTATGAACTTGCAGACTTCGTTCCTCACACCGCCCTTTGGCTTTAGTCTGTTCTATCTCAAAGGTGTTGCCCCGCCCGAGGTGCAAACTACCGATATCTACAAAGGCGTGATGCCATTTATTATTTTGCAGATATTGGTATTAGCCTCGATATTGGTATTCCCAGACTTCTACGGCTTTGGCATGTAGTGCATAGTGAGTTAACAACAAAGAGGCCCAAGGGCCTCTTTTTATTTGCGTAGAGTTTAGTTTAAAGCTTAAACGTTCCCACCAAATCTGCCAGCTTGTCGGCGAGCTGTTTTAAGGACTCGCTAGCTTGAGAAAGCTCTGATGCTGTATCGGTAGCCTGCTGCGTACTCAAGTTAATCTCTTCAACGTTGCCATTTAGCTCACTCACGACTGAAGACTGCTCTTCGGTAGCCGTTGCCACTTGAATGTTCATGTCAGAAATCAAGGTTACTCGTTTAGAGATCTCTTGTAGGGCTGAATAAGCATGCCCAGCTTCTTCGGCGCCTTGGCTGCTCATGCCACTGCTTTGTTCAATGGCACTAACTGCTTGGCTGGCTTGTTCCTGCAAGTTGTTAATCATCTGCTGAATTTCATCGGTGGACTCGGCAGTTCTACCCGCTAAGTTACGCACTTCGTCTGCTACCACCGCAAAGCCGCGGCCTTGCTCACCGGCTCGTGCTGCTTCAATGGCTGCGTTAAGTGCAAGCAAGTTGGTTTGCTCTGAGATGCCTCTAATAACGTCTAGAATGCCACCAATTGATTGACTACTTTCGGCTAATGAAGAGACCACAGTAGCTACTTGTTGCATTTCTTCGGCTAAGCGCATGATGTTGTCGCGCGCTCGCAGCACCACTTGTTGGCCTTTATTAGACTCTTGTTCGGCATCTTGTGCTGCATCTGCCGCTTGAGACGCGTTACTGGCAATTTCGTTAACTGTGGAGCCCATTTGGTTAATTGCAGTGGCTACTTGAGTTACCCTATCTTGTTGATGTTGGGTATTTTCTAGGGTGCGTTGAGATTGATTGGCGACCGAGCGTGAGGCATCTCCTAGGTTTTCGCCAGTTTGCGCTACTGAACTCACCGAGCGATGGATTTTTTCGATAAAACTATTAAACCCTTTGGCGAGTTTAGCCATTTCATCGTTACTTTCGGTATCTAAGCGTTGGCGTAAATCACCTTCTCCTTCACCTAAGTTTTGGAATACGTCGGCAAGTTTAGCAATTGGTCGTGTAATAGTACCCGCTAACCAAACAGCGACTAACAAAAAGACGCCAATCACCAGTAAGGTGGTGACAATCATGTAGTAGCGTGAACGATTGAGTTCTTCAAATACTTCAGCTTTTGGCACTTGGGCAATTAAGTACCAGTCCATAGACTCGATGTAGCTAGAACTTAGTAACAATTGCTGGCCTTGGTAGTTTACTTCTACCAAGTTAAAGCCTTGTTTATTAAGTAACGAGGAGGTGGCTTGACCAAATTCATCTGTGAGTTTGAGCTTGCCAACAAGCTCGTTGTTACGATGCAGGCGAATCACACCCTCACCGTCACTAAGGAATACAAAGCCGCTCTTCTCAATTTTAAAACTGTCGAGAAAAACGATCATCTCTTCCATGGTTTTTGACACCCCTGACATAACATGGCCATTTAACTGTTGGTAGTTTAAAAACAGCTTGGTTTCTTCGGTTGAAGAGGTGTAAACACTTACCATGGTTTCTTGTCCAGATTCTCTAAACTTAAAAAACCAGCCATCACGCTCGGGGTAGAGTTGTCTTAAAAAGCCATTTTGATTCCAGTAATTGGCATTTTTGCGGTTAGATACAGACGCATCAGCTAAGTCATATTGTTGTTTTAGGCGTGTAAGTAATTCTATTAATTGTGTTTCTGAGTCGGGTTTACTGGATTTCAGCACTCGCTCTTCAACAAAAGTATTGTTAGCTAGCTGCTCTGCTGCTTGCAATAACACTGTTACTTCTTTATCAATTCTATTGCGAATTTGCTTGAGCAGAGCGGGTAGTTCTTTATCAACCATTCGGCGTTCGATGATGTTTTGCGCCTGATTCTGGCTGAACACTCCGATAATGCTGGTGGAAGCTAGTACTGCTAACACGATGGTGATCGTCAGCTTTTTACGAATAGTGAGTTGGTTGAAGAACATTACCTCTCCTTGCTTGCCAACGGGCAATCGCTAGTAATATAGGATGGAAACTTAAAATGATTACGCTGGCTAAGTTGCTGCCAGCGCATACGTTTAAAATCTGTAGCTTTGTGAAAACTATGAAGTTAAGTGTAGTTAAAAAGAAGTTCGTTTGTAGTGGCGATACTCAGGTTTCCAAAAGCTGGCTTCAATAGTTTGCATTAGCACTTCGTCGGTGGTGTTTACCGCTAAGCCTTGTTGCATGGCAGTTTTGGCTACCGCGTAAGCGATGTGCTTGCTAACTAGCTGAATTTCTTCAAGCGGTGGCAGTAAGGCTCCCTCACCATCGTTAGCTAATGGCGAGCATTCGGCTAAGGCGCGGCTGCTGGCGATGAGCATTTCGTCACTCACTCTGGTGGCCTGACAGGCTAATACGCCTAAGCCAATACCTGGGAAAATATAGCTGTTGTTACACTGGGCGATAGGAAAGGTCTCTTCGCCTAGCTTCACCGGCGAGAATGGACTACCAGTTGCGACCAAGGCTTCGCCATTGGTCCAACGAAGTATGTCTTCAGGCAAGGCTTCAACTCGGCTGGTGGGATTGGATAGCGGCAATACGATAGGTTTCTTGCAGTGCTGATGCATGCCTTCAATCACTTGCTGAGTAAACACGCCTGGTGCACCAGATACACCAATAAGTACCGTAGGCTTGCCATGCTCCACAACATCTAACAGCGACAAAGCATCGCTATTAAGTCCCCATTTTTGCTGAATATTGGCTGATTGCGCCAAAGCTTGTTGGAAGTCGAGTAGATTAGGCATGTTGTCTTGCAATAAGCCCCAACGGTCAACCATGAAGATTTGGCTGCGGGCTTGCGCTTCGCTAATGCCTTCTTCCACCATCGCCCGCACTATCGCCTCGGCAATACCGCACCCTGCTGAGCCGGAGCCAACAAAGGTAACTCGTTGCTCTGCTAAGTTAGAGCCAGCTGCCTTACAGGCTGCCAATAAAGAACCCACAGTTACTGCGGCGGTGCCTTGAATATCATCATTAAAACAGCAGAATTGATCTTTGTAACGCTGCAATAAAGGCATGGCATTTTTTTGGGCGAAATCTTCAAATTGAATCAGCGCATCTGGCCAGCGGACTTTTACCGCCTGCATGAATAATTCTACAAATTCGCTATATTCATCGCCGCTAATTCGTTGATGGCGCCAGCCCATATACATCGGGTCATTGAGTAGTTGCTGGTTGTCGGTGCCTACATCTAACACAATTGGCAGGGTGTAAGCGGGGCTGATACCGCCACAAGCCGTGTACAGTGATAGTTTACCAATAGGAATGCCCATGCCGCCGATGCCTTGGTCGCCTAAGCCGAGGATCCGCTCGCCGTCGGTCACTACAATGATTTTCACATTGTGGCGAGTGGCATTGTTTAGCAGCTCGTCGATACGGTGGCGGTTAGGGTAAGAAATAAATAAGCCACGTGAGCGGCGGTAAATATTAGAGAACTGCTCACAGGCCGCACCCACGGTAGGCGTGTAGATAATCGGCATCATTTCGCTGATGTGATCTTCTACTAAACGGTAAAACAAAGTTTCGTTAGTATCTTGAATGTTGCGCAGGTAAATATGGCGGTCTAAGTCATTAGTAAAGCTTTGATATTGCAGATAAGCACGCTCAGTTTGTTCATCGATGCTTTCGATGGTCTCTGGCAACAGCCCTTCTAAATTGAAGAAAATACGCTCTTCTTGGTTAAAGGCACTGCCTTTGTTTAATAAGGGGGTCTCAAGTAATGCTGGACCTGCGTAAGGAATATAGAGCGGGCGTTTTTTATCATCCATGGTAAAGCTCATCTGCTGCGGCTAAGAAGCGGTATTTTTTCACAGATTTGTGTTTAGGTCATGAACTATACCAATCGTACTAAGTAACTGTTCATTCTATCTGGTTAAAATACTCGATAACTGCGTTAGAATTTTTGATTGTAGAATAACTGCTTATCGAAAAACCTGCCTTATTCTCGAGTGTTTTTCCTACGATATTTCTGATCACTTACTTAGTGTGATTGGTATTAAACCAAAGGAATGTAGATAGATTGTTGCATTTTGGGGCGTTAGAAATAGACCAGCCGGCACCGCTAAAAGATAGGAGGGGCGTAACGCCTAACAGTTGAGGTATTACCGCCCGGGCATCTAGAAGCGACAACCGACTTAATTTAACTATAAAATAGTTTGCCTTTAATGCGAGATAAATGTTGTGAAAATGTTAACTTGGTGTCATTTGCTCGGCTAAGTGTATGAAATATCGACAGCGGGCGACAGGACTTACTATAGCCATATAATGAGTAATGGTTTAAGTGAGCGACTAGCTAGACACTAGGGCCTGTTGATCTTTGCTGATGGTTTTTACAGCAATTTATTAGCCATTTAGGCAAGGCAGTGAGTGTGAAGTTAAGTGGGCTTAATAATCACTCGCTAACGCTGAATAAATTGCTAAGAAATGCTGCCCGAAGGGTTCAGATAAGCGAACTATACTCTTCGTTGAACACTTTTCACTTAGCCCACTAGGTTTCAAAGTGCTCGCCGCGATTAAAGCCCGCTTATCTTGAATAAAATTTCAACACCAAAGATCAACAGGCCCTAGTCACGTTTAACTTATAACTCGCTTAGCTCTAATTTTAAGTAGCCTACGAGTAATTCGGCAAAGCCTTGGTAAAAGCCGCCTTTGCTAACCTTGCGTAAGGTATCAAGCCATAGTGGCAACCAACACAGCAGGTGCTGATTAATAAAATCAGCTTGTTGCTGCGCTGGAGCATCGCGCAAAATTAAATTGCCAAGGTAATCGAGCTGAATCGCAAGATGATCCGCTGGCTCATTAAAATTAGGGTCAACTTGCAGGCCTTGGCTTACTAGCAAGGCACGCATTTTTTCATGTGGCTCTTGAAACATCAGCTTGTTGGCTGACAGGTAAACCGAGGCATAAGGTGGTGCACCTACTTTGCTGTCACTTAAGAACTGCTGGCAAAAATCTGCTGCTAGTTCTAGCTCTGGGTGTTTAAAGGCGCTCAACTTTGCCAAATGATTTTTAATCATGGTAACAGCCGAGATTAGCTCGGCTGTGTCTGCTAATTGCTTAAGCAGCTGTGCTCCTTCACCAGAGGTATAAGAAGCAAGCTGTTGCTTATCAAGCTCTTTGGTAAAAACCGTTGCAAACCACCAATAGATGCTGGCACGAACTTCGTTCTCTTGGCTAACACTAGCGGCGATTGTCATCTACGACATCTCCTTAGGGCCGCCAAAGGAGCTTACCGCAGGTGCTTTACCGGTGAATTTCTCGTATTCAACCAAACAGGTATTAGCGCTGGTGGCTTGAGCTAATTGCGAGCTGCCAATATCCATGGTTAGGGTATTAGGATCGCCATAGGTATCTAGTGCGCCAATGGTTTCATCCACAGGGCCATACCAAGCACCCTCTTGCAGGCGAGCAACACCTTTGGCATAGTCTTCGGACACTACCGCGCCAGCCAGCAATTGCCCACGTTTGTTAAACACTCGAACTAAATCGCCATCTTTAATGCCACGCTTCTTGGCATCTTCTGGGTTGATATACAGTGGCTCGCGGCCTTGCACCGCATAGGTCGCGCGAAACTCTTCTGAGTCACACATTTGTGAGTGCAGGCGTTTGTCGGGGTGACAAGACTGCAGCCAAATGGGGAATTCTTCAGAGCCTGGGCCGCCGTGCGAGCGTTCGGCTTTTTCGAACCACATTGGGTGGCCTTGGCAATCATCGTAGCCGTAGCGATCGATTTTGCGGCTAAATATCTCAATGAAGCCGGATGGCGTGCCTAAAGCGTTAATTTCAGGATCTTCTCTGAAGTCTGCTTGGCGGGTCCAGTTTTTGCCTTTGCCAAAGTCTACCCAGCCTTCTTTCCAAAAGGTCATGAAGTCTGGCATATCAAACTTAGCTTTGTTGGCCGCGGCGCACTCATCATAAAGTTGCTTCACCCATTCCATTTCGGATTTACCTTGGGTGTATTCTTTACTCTTACCAAAGCGTTGGGTAAGTAAGGTGAAAATCTCAAAATCGGTTTTAGATTGATACAGTGGGTCAACCAACTTGTGCATGGCAATAATGCCGCGGTTGCTGTAAGAACCGTACAGATCTAAATCGTTACGCTCCCATTGGGTACACGCTGGCAATACAATATCTGAGAAGCGGCAACTGGCGGTCCAAGTAAAATCTATCGAGACCACGGTTTCCAGCTTTTGGAAGGCCTTCTTCATGCGGTTGCGATCTTGGTGATGATGCCAAGGGTTACAGCCAGAGAACACCATCATCTTGATGTCGGGTAAGGTGATTTTGGCGCCATTAGCATTTATCACTTTGCCGGGTTCCATAATGGCATCAATCCAGCGCGCTACCGGAATGGTGCTGCTATAGCCTTTAAAGTCTTGGTTCATATGAACCCGCTCATTAGGTTTGTCTGGATTACGTGGGAACGCGCCAGGCGCTGCCGCACCGGTAGACGGTACGCCAATAGAGCTGTAGTGGTGAGCATAAGAAACCCCACCACCTGGCAAGCCAATTTGCCCCAACATGGCCGCGATAACCGCGCCCATCCAATAAGGCTGCTCGCCATGTTGCTGACGTTGAATACACCAGCCAAAAATAAGCTGGGTACGGTCGCTAGCTAATAAGCGGGCAAATTCTCGAATTTCATCGGCTGGTACACCACAAATAGCTTCTGCCCATTCTGGTGTTTTTTCTACTTTGTCTTTAGATTCGCCAGTTACATACGGAATAAAGTCTTCAAAACCTAAGGCATAGGTATTGAGGAATTCCTTGTCGTACAGCTCTTCGGTATAAAGCGTGTGGGCGATGGCCAGCATAAACGGGACATCGGCTTGTGGATTAACGTAACGCTGCTCACAATCGAGGTACTTTTGAGTTTTAGTGCGGACTGGGTCAACACTAATTACCCGAATTTGTTTGTTAGCAACTTTGTCTTTAAGTTGCTCCAAATATTCAAAGGATTCGTGAGTCTCGCAGGCCCAACCTACTTGTAGGTTTTTCATCAAATCGGTGGCCCATAAGACAACTGTTTTACTGTTATCTAAAATTAAGGGCCAAGAAGTACCTTGCGCGTATACCTCGGTAGTACCAAGTACATAAGGCATAATGGTTTGCCCTGCACCGGTAGAGTAGTCGCCTACTTTATTCACCGAGAAACCATGCATGGCTACTGCGCGTTGCATGTGGTTACCGCAGGAGTGAACTTGGCCGGTTTGACGCCAACCGGTTTGGCCGGCATGCAAGGCCCAAGGGCCATAATCTTTTTGTACGCGTTCTAGCTCTTGGTAGAACAGGTCTAAAGCTTCGTCCCAAGTGACCCGAATAAAGCGATTATCACCGCGTTGTGAGGTATCACTTTTGTTGCGTTTTAGGTACCAATCGTAGCGCACCATTGGGTAGCGAATACGAGAAGGACTATACAAAATACCTTTAATGCCTTTGAGCATTTCGGTGGGGTATTTATCTGCTTCAAAGGGTTTTATTTCTTGCACTTTGCCTGCATACACGCGGGCACGAAACGCGCCCCAGTGCGAGCCTGAAACCTTCCAGCTTCCGGCTGTTTCAGCAGCGGCTGCATCGTTAGACACTGCCAATAAACTTGGGCCGATCAAAGTACTAGCGCTGGTGGCTAAAATGCCTTTGAGAAAACCGCGACGAGTAATTGCCATGTTAATCTCCTTGTTAGTGGCCAGCGTCAGAAAAATCTGATGAATGTTTTTGAAGGTATTTCAATACCAGCGCTTGAGTATCACCGTCTAAATTCACAAACGACAACAT
This sequence comes from Agarivorans sp. OAG1, assembly GCF_037076485.1. Taxonomy (NCBI): domain Bacteria; kingdom Pseudomonadati; phylum Pseudomonadota; class Gammaproteobacteria; order Alteromonadales; family Alteromonadaceae; genus Agarivorans; species Agarivorans sp. OAG1. Next base: position 4,475,827 of record NZ_AP028990.1, on the reverse strand, counting down.
ACCGTTAAACATACCTGGCCAGGTGTTGGTGTCGAAGTGATTTTCAGCAGGCTGGGTATGACATACACTACATGCCGTATCATAAGTGGTTTTGGCAAACTGCCAGAGGGTATCGCGTGAGTCGGTCAGTGAACCGTTACGCATCCATAGCGTGATTGATACCTTCTGCCACGGCAAACCAGTTAAGTCATCTTCTTTGGTTTCGCCTTTTTGCATAATGCTGTCGTTTTGAGCCACTTCTTTGGTTAAGAAGCCATCGTTAATGTTCATGGCAAAGTCTTCAAACAGTACTCGACCAAAACCTTTGGTTTTACGCCAGCCGTCTATTTCTACTTGAATGGCATCGCCTTTAATGTCGAGAACCTTAACTGCAGTAGCCGCATTAAGTTGGCCTGCTTCTTCGCTAAGTTCGGCGTTGGTGAACATTGGCAGTTGACGCACGCTGTAGTATGTTTCGCCTTTTTTGTAGCCCGATGTTGCCATCTCCTCGAGTTTGGCTAAGGTGCCTTCGCCCGAATTCATGTTTTCTGGGAGTTCGTGGGCAATACCTTTGTGGCAGTCAATACAGCTTTGGTCGCGCTCGGCGGCCATTTTCATTTGCACTTGGGCGCGCTCAGACATGGAGTCAAAGTCCATGCTGTTGTAGTTGTGACAGTTTTTACATTCTAAGGAATTATTGGCAGTGAAACGGTCCCATTCGTGTTGGGCTAGTTCACCGCGTTTTTCTAAGAACTTCTCACGGGTATTAATGGTGCCAAATATTGCGCCGTATACTTCTTTAGACGCTTGCATTTTGCGAGCGATTTTGTCGGTCCAATTATGGGGTACGTGACAATCTGGACAAGTGGCACGTACACCTGAGTTATTTTTCCAGTGCACCGTGTCTTGCAGTTCTACATAAACGTTGTCGGCCATTTCGTGGCAGCCAATACAGAACTCTTCGGTATTGGTGGCTTCTAGTGCGGTATTAAAGCCGCCCCAGAAAATGATACCAGCAACAAATCCGCCAATAGTCAAAAAACCAAAGCTTAAATGTACGCTTGGTTTGCTCACTATTGACCAAAATTTCTTCAGCATATTTTTCATGGTGGTGTCTCACATTGCTGCGAATTATTTAATTATTAAAAAAGAAAGAGCAGAGTTATTAACCGTGTCCCGGCGGACCCATCATTATCTGGAGCATCCAAACGATAAAGCCATAACCGCCTACGGTGACCACTGCCAAAATAGGAAAAAGCACAACGGCGATAAATAGAAATACCTTCCACTCATCCATTTTGCTGGGGCTGTCTTCCACCACATTATTCTTAGACATGCAAAAGAGCTCCTACATTAATGTTATGTATATAAATTTAACTTAGTCTTGATATGTAAGTTTGACCAGTTTCACGGCTGTTTTTTGTGCTTATCTGTGTCACTGAGCAGCAGCAATTTAGTAGCGTTTTTTTACCGCCGCTGGCATTGCTGAAAGTTGTTGGTTTGCAAGGGCGCGTAGTATACCCACTAAAGGAGTAGGGTCAAACATTTCTAACTGATTTAGAGTGTATCCAACAGCCTCTATGGTGGATAAGCCTTTATCTATCGAGGTTTTTCGTATTTTATATTGCCCTTGCGGGGCGTGCTCGAAATGAAATTGTTCTAAACTTTGTAGCCAGGGATTGAGGTGCCATAATTTTTTGGCTTTTCGCCAGGTACCGTCAAGTAGCAATATTGTGGCGGGGGAGCAGTCTGCGGTGTAAGCTGCTTTTTGAGTATTGCTTAGCTGCTCTAAAGCTTGGCTGCTTTGGCTAGGGTAAATCAGCAAAAATTGATGTGGAGCTTGTTCCACTTGCTGTTTTAAATCGGCAAAATCGTCGGCATTTTCACCCACTATTATCGTTGCATTATCCAGAGCTAAACAAGCTAGGTGAGCGGTGCTTTTAGCGTGTTGTTGTTCGCTGGGGTGCTGCAAAATAATCACCGGGTGACGATGTGAACAACTGGGGATGTTTGCGCATAAACAGTGGCTTTGAGGGCGCAAGCAGCGCTGGCAACGAACTCGACTCATTGATCTCTTAGTTTAATAAAGGCGGGCCAATTATAAGCTATTGTTTAGGGTAATTCACAATACTCTGCCTGTTGCTGTAGTAGCCAGCTCTTAATGTCTTCTGGGCAGTGATGAGATAAATGTAAGTAGGTCGGTAACTCTGCGATTAAATCAGGCCAAGCTTTAAATTGTCCTTCGGCGAGCCGAGATTCGACACTTATTTGTGGCAAAATTGCCCAGCCTAAAGCGGCTTCTAACGCATCCAGCAACAAGGTCTCTCCAATAAACAAATTACTTTGCTGCGGCTCGCGAATATCAAACAGCTTTAAGTGGCCATCAAAGCGTTGCTGATGATTAACCAACTTGGGGTGAGCTACTTTTATCAACTTGGCAGGGCGCCAACTAAGCACTTGAGTATTGTTCTGTGGGCTTTGCGCCGAAAAGCTAAAGTGAACATGTTGCTGACTATTACCGCTGAAATGCAAATCCAGTAAGGGATCAAAACGCTGTAATTGGTTGGCTAACAAGGTAAGCCACGGACTAGGAAACCAGGCTTGATAGCTAATACTTAACTTGAGGCTCTTGCCTAGTTGTAAATGGCGGCAGTGGCGCTGCAGTTCGTGATAGCGGCTTACTATTAACTCAGCCTGCTCTATTAAAGCAAGCCCAGCAGAGCTAAGTGGAAAAGGTGCCGCGTGTTGGTTGAACAAGCAGCAGGCGAGTTGCTTTTCTAGTTGGTCAATCCGCTGTATTACCTGTATTTCGGTGCACTTAAGCTGCTCAGCACACTTTATTAAATTGCCATGCTTGGCGAGGCAAACAAAGGCTTCTAAGGCTGCTTGTTTGGCTTGTTCATCCATCATAGGCACTCAAACTTAACAGGTTTAAGCACTGCGCTACTTGGCTGTCGTGCTGGCTATTTAGCCAAAGGATTTCTATTTCTAACTTGGTTGGTGAGAAGTAATTACTTAGGTGTAATTCTATTAAGCTGCCATTACGAAAACTGGACTCCAACCAATGACGTGGAGCGATGGCCCAGCCCATTCCAAGTACTAGCAAATCGTGCAGCATTTCTCGGTGACTGAGCTGCCAGCAGCTTACTCGATTAAGTTGTAACTCTAAGGGTAAATGGCTTAAACACAGTTGACGATGGCGCTGTAGCTGCTCAGCGCTGAGCTGCTGATGTTTGCTCAAACTATGGCGAGCAGCGCAGGCCAGAGCCAAACTTAAATTACAGTAGCGACGCGAATGCGTTTTAGGCGGCTTGTTTTGCTGCGCCACCCGCAGTGCTATGTCGATATTGCCATTAACCAATTGCTGCTGGAGTTGGCGGCTACTTAATTGCACCAGTTTTAGTTGTTGCAGTGAGAGCTCGCTAATAAAGCGCGGGTAACATTGTAATAAGCTTTGGCTAGGTACAAATTCGTCTAAACCAATCACGATTTGTTGAGGTTGTGGTTTATCTACCGGGCTTTGCAGAAAGTTATCTAGTTGCAGTTGTAGTTGCTTAGCGCGCTGGTAAAGCTGCTGGCCTTGTTCGTTTAAGCGGCTGTAGTCGGGGTCGAATAGCGTGCAGTTTAATGATTGCTCTAAGTCGGAGAAAATCTTTCTTCTACTACTAGAGCTGGTCATCTCTGGGTAATGGTGGCGTTGCTCATAGGCTTTAACAAACCGGCTGAGCAAGCCAATATCCGTGTGCTGCATTCTCATAGGCCATGATCTTAGTGTCTTTTAAGGCTAGCAGAGAATGGCTGAGCTGTTAGAACATGTAGCGAACACCTGCACTGGCTTCGAGCTTCACTTCAAGGTCGTCAATCACATACACAATCGGTTGAAGCTCGGCAAAGAATCGAAATTTATCAACTACAGTATGTGCTCCAAACACTGCACGAGCACCTAGCTTATGATGGTGGTGATCGCTCCATTTACCGCCAAAGCCGTAATAAAAGTATTGTTGCTCAGGAAAACCAATGATTTTATCGCCACTTAAAGAGAAGTCGTTAAGTCCTAGGTTCACTCGAATATCGTTAAACTGAGCGCTAATACCATTGTCGCTGCCTACCATTACCCCAAGCTCGGGATTAGCATTGCTCGAAAATGCCACTAAACAAAGTGCCCCAGCACCAAATACTGCAATTTTCATAGTTACCTCATTTATTGTTTGTCGAGCATTCTAGAGATAGCTCATCACAAGGTAAACCACTAGGCTGTTGCTTTTATCGACAGCCCTGCCCAGATATCGTGACAGGCTAAGCTAATTTAGCTAAATGCTGCGAAATAGTGCTTGTTGAGGGGGTAAATGCGTGCTAAATGTAAGGTAAGTGGTTGTTTCCAATTGTTGGTCGGCTACTTTATGAGGTTGTTGAGAGTGATTTTTTTTGGCTCTTCAGCTTCTAAGCGCTAGCTATTTTTAGTCGTAAGGAGTGCTTATGAGAACAGAACAAGCGTTCGCAAATACCGGGTTGCTAAGCCGTTACTTAGCAGAAAGAGAACAATTTTTTAAAGGAGCATGCTGCTTTGTTCCTGATTCCCACTTAAGCCTTAAAGAGCAGCAACACAGTGCCTTACAACACGCCTATCAACAATCTTGGATTAGCATTTCTGAACTTCAACACTGGTCACAACAACTAGACTTGTGATTAGCCAATGTGCTCAACTCGTTGCGCGAAGGTTTCAGCGAGTTGTGAGCCGGTAATTCAAAATAGGCGATCGGTAGTTTGATCGCCGCAAGCTGCTGACGTAAAAACAGATTCAGCTGCTGCTTACTAAGCTTTTGTTCTGCGTTAATAAACGCCACCGGACATTGGCCGTACTCACTGTTTTGTTGTGCCACCACTACCGCCTGATTGATCATCGGGTGTTGCAATAGTGCTAGCTCTATTTCTTCCGGTTGAATGTTTTCACCGGCACAAATAAACATATTATTGCTACGCCCCAGAGTGTGTAAGTGTGCGCCTTCGATTAGCCCCCTATCACCGCTGTTAAACCAGCCATCTGGCTCACAGGCTTTTAAAATTTCGCCATTTTTCCAGTAACCCAAGAACAAGGTTTTACCGCGTAGGTAAATCTCGCCTTGGTGTATCTTGGCGCGGCGATGCGGCAAAATCTGATAAGCACTTTGGCCTAAGCGGTGATGGCGGGTAGCGATTTGCGAGCTCATTTCACTACTGCCATAAGAGCTATATACTTGAAAGCCACGGCTTATGGCTTCTTCCAATAAACTGTCGTTACACGCTGCGCCACCAATTAAGATGTGTTTGAGCTTAAGGCTATGCGCCCAAAATTTTGCTTGGGTGAGTAGCCTATAAAGTTGAGTTGGCACCAACGATACATGGGTGGTGTCGCTGCCCAGTAAATCAGGAAATACTCGCCCTTTGTTTTGTGCCACAACTATGCGCGCGCCAGCTAGTAGGCAGCGCCATACAATGGCCTGGCCGCCAATATGGTAAAGCGGTAAAGACAATAACCATTGGTCTTGGTGCTTGAGAGGAATCATCGCTTGCGAGCCCTGAGCACTGTAGTAGTGATTTCGCCAGCAGTGCACCACGGCTTTAGGCGGGCCACTGCTGCCAGAGGTAAACACCATACTCATTGGGGCTTCGCTGTTGAGTTCAATACTGGCAGAGCAGCTAAGCTCTTGGTGCGGGTTAAACTCTACTCGCTTAGCTTGCTGTAAGCTGTAATCTAAATCACTCCAATAAAACTGACAGTCTACTGTTTCACTTAAAGCCTGTAATTGCGAGAGCGGGTGATGATGATTAAGCGGACAAAAGATATAGGCTAGTTCCAAACTAGCTAGCTGCAACAGCAGCATACGCAGTGGATCTTCGCCAAAGCAGCACACTCTAGAGCCTTGTGTCACGCCTTGCAGACGCAACTGTTCAGCCGTGGCTTTTACCATGACATAAAGCTGTTGATAGCTAAGCTGCTGTTGGCCAATGCTCAGGGCAATATGTTCTGGGCGAAGTTGGCTTTGCAGTTGCAGTGCGTGGGTAGACAAAGAATGGGCGCTCATAGCAGCATTATGCCGCAAATTGTGAAGCTTGTCGCCGCTGGCAAACATCGCCAGCGACGCAGTTTTTTGAAGGCTTATGCAAGCAGTGCAGTTACACCAAAGGCACCAGCGAAACCGGCAATAGTGCGAGTGATTTTTTGGCCGTAAGTCGACTTTTGCACAGCTTTACCTAGCAAGTAACCGCCACTAATAAGGGCAATTGAGCTAGCAATAAAGCCTGCAAAGAATAGCTTCATGTCTGCGCCTGCAGGCACTTCGTTACCATGGGCTGCGCCGTGTAAGGCTGCCACTAAACATACTGCTAAACCAGCTAGGCTAGCTGCTTTTGGCAATACCTTAGCCACTAATACCGCCATAACCAGTAAAGAAATAGCCAAGCCTGTCTCTAACATTGGTGGTACAAAACCCATGCTGGCAACAACCGCTGCCACAATCAACGCAAATACACTTTGCGCCAAGCTCAACTTAAGTTTGCCAGTTTGGCTAGCTAATAAACCAATTAGGCTTAAGGCAATTAGGTGGTCTAAACCAGTAAGTGGATGTAAAAGGCCTTCACTTAAGCCATGGTGATGTCCTTCGTGGGCAAAGCTGGGCAAACTAATGAGTAGGCCTGCAGCCAAAGTAAGTAGTTTTTTCATGGTAGGTTCCTTGTAATTTAAAACTAGTTGGCAGTAGCAGGGCTAGATTCTTCTAGCATGCCTTGCTCAATAATAAAGTTGATAATGGTTTGTAAGCCTTCGCTGGTTTTAAGGTTACTAAATACAAATGGGCGTTCGCCGCGCATTTTTTTCGCGTCGCGATCCATGACTTCTAGCGAGGCGCCAACATGCGGGGCTAAATCGGTTTTATTGATGATCAATAAGTCAGATTTAGTAATGCCTGGGCCACCTTTACGGGGAATTTTGTCACCAGCACTTACGTCGATCACGTAAAGGGTTAAATCACTTAACTCGGGACTAAAAGTAGCACTTAGATTATCGCCGCCACTTTCTACTAGCACTAAATCTAAGCCTTGATGGCGGCGATTAAGCTCGGCAATCGCCGCTAAATTCATCGAAGCATCTTCGCGAATGGCGGTGTGCGGGCAGCCGCCGGTTTCTACACCCAAAATGCGGTCTTCAGCGAGGGCATCATTGCGCAGCAAAAATTGGGCATCTTCTTTGGTATAAATGTCGTTGGTTACAACCGCTAGGTTGAAACGGTCTTTTAGCTCGCGACATAGCGCTGTAAGTAAGGCTGTTTTGCCTGAGCCTACCGGGCCGCCGACACCTACACGTAAGGTTTGTTTTATGCTCATTATGGTTCCTCTTTTTTGTGGCTACGCTAAGAGCGAAACAGCCGACAATATTGGGTTTCGTGAAGGGCGCTAGCCAAGCTTAATGCTGGTAACGACCCGCTAATTTGATCAAAAGGTAAAGTTAAGCCCGACTCGCGTGCTGGTGGCAGCAGCGGCAGTAACTCGCTAAGTAGTTTTTGGCAGGCCGTTTGCCCAAGCGGCAGGGTTTTACCGGCTACCGCCAATTGGTTTTCTAGCCAAGTCCATAGGTAGCCGTCGGCTAATTCATCAAGCGCTACTTGCCAATGCACACCAGCCAAAGCAAACATGCTAGTCCAGCTCATCGATTCTTGGCTGAGCGGGGCGGTAATTGACTCATCGAGTTGGCTAAGCAAGGTGCGTAAGGCGTTACCCATTTGCACATCTTCTAGCTCTAACTCAAGGGTTTCTCGGCTGGCAATAAGTTCTAAATTTAGGCTCTCAAACTTAGCAAAGTCTTGCGCTTTGCAGGCTTGATAAAGTGCTGCCAGCATCGGAATGTCGAGGCAGGCTAGCCCTGCCTCTAAGCAACCGCTGATCCAGCTTTTTAGCTGCTGAGGGTTATTCACCCAGCCGTTTTCTATGGCGTATTCCAAGCCTTGCGAATAGGCAAAACCACCTACCGGTAAGCTGGGGCTAACCAAACGCATTAGCTGAAGTTGCGCCATGCTAGTCATTAGTGGCTATGTCCTGGCAAGTGGCTGTGATAAGCACCGGTTTCTGGGTCAAATGGCCCCTGGTGCTGTTCTACTCGTAGCCCATAAAGTTCTACTAAGTCTTGCAATACATGGTCTGGCTGAAAGCGCACCCAACCTTCACCAATTTGCAGTGGTGTATGGCGGTTACCTAAGTGGTAGCAGACCTTGGCGAACATTAGTGGATCATCGCTATAGGCGGTGGTTACCAACTCGTCGGCACTTTTAATCTCAACCACTTCGCCATTATCGGCTTCGAGCATTTGGCCATTTTGTAGCACTTGTCCACGCTCTAAGAAAAAACCGATATCTTGCTTGGTTTCGGTTTGCGCTTTAATGCGCGCTTTTTTACGTAACTCGTAACTCAACACCACTTGGTGATGCACTGGGCCGTGGTAGTGATGGAGGGTTTGATACACCTTTAACATTCATTCTCTCCTTAAAATAAAAAGTAACGCTGAGCGAGTGGTAGCTCAGCAGCGGGTTCACATTCAAGCAATTGGCCATCGGCGCGCACTTCATAGGTTTGCGAATCCACTTCCATATGCGGTTGGTAGTGGTTGTGCACCATGTCTTGCTTTTTAATGCAGCGGGTATTTTTACACGCCACTAGGCGGCTAGTTAGGCCTAGGGTTTCATCAATTTTTGCATCTAAAGCTGCTTGGCTTACAAAGGTGACGCGGGTTTCGCTCATCGCCTTGCCGTAAGCGCCAAACATTGGGCGGTAATGTACCGGCTGTGGTGTGGGGATTGACGCATTAGGGTCACCCATTGGCGCGGCTGCAATTGCGCCGCCTTTAATAATTAACGAGGGTTTAGCGCCAAAAAAGGCAGGCTTCCATAATACTAAATCTGCCAGTTTACCCACTTCAACCGAGCCCACTTCATGGGCAATACCATGGGTTATGGCCGGGTTAATGGTGTATTTGGCAATGTAACGTTTTGCACGGAAGTTATCGCAGCCGATTTCTTTATCTTCTGGCAATAAACCGCGTTGTACTTTCATTTTGTGGGCGGTTTGCCAAGTACGGGTAATTACTTCGCCTACTCGGCCCATGGCTTGCGAATCTGAGGCGATCATCGAGAATGCGCCTAAATCGTGCAAGATGTCTTCGGCGGCGATGGTTTCTTTACGGATCCGCGAATCAGCAAAAGCAACGTCTTCGGGAATAGCCGGATCAAGGTGGTGACATACCATTAGCATGTCTAAGTGCTCGTCTACGGTATTAATGGTGTAGGGGCGAGTTGGGTTAGTAGATGATGGCAACACATTATCTAAACCACAGGCCGTAATAATATCGGGTGCGTGGCCGCCACCTGCGCCTTCGGTGTGGTAGGTATGAATGACTCGGCCTTTAAAGGCGGCGATAGTATCTTCTACAAAACCAGATTCATTTAAGGTGTCGGTATGAATGGCCACTTGCACATCGTAGTTTTCGGCAACAGTTAAACAGTTGTCGATAGACATGGGGGTGGTGCCCCAATCTTCGTGCAGTTTTAAGCCCATGGCGCCTGCCATAAGCTGTTCTTCTAAGGGGCGCGGTAAGCTGGCGTTGCCCTTGCCTAAAAATCCTAGGTTCATTGGGAAACAATCTGCCGACTGCAGCATTTTGCCTAAGTGAAAGGCGCCAGGCGTACAGGTAGTTGCATTGGTTCCGGTTGCGGGTCCGGTGCCACCCCCTAACATGGTGGTAGTGCCTGACATTAAGGCTTCTTCAATTTGCTGTGGGCAAATATAGTGAATGTGCGAGTCGACCCCGCCGGCAGTCACTATTTGGCCTTCACCTGCAATTACCTCGGTACCGGCACCAACCTCGATATCAATGTTGTCTTGAATATCGGGATTACCGGCTTTACCAATGGCTTGAATACGACCGTCTTTAAGTGCAATGTCGGCCTTTACAATACCCCAGTGATCCAAAATAAGGGCGTTGGTAATCACGGTATCTGGCACCATGGCGCAGCTGGCTTGGCTTTGCCCCATGCCATCACGAATTACTTTACCACCACCAAATTTCACTTCGCTGCCGTATTGGGCGTAGTCTTTTTCTACTTGAATGATTAGCTCGGTATCGCCAAGGCGTACTTTGTCACCCACGGTTGGGCCAAACATTTCGGCATAGGCGCGTTTATCCATTTTGCTCATGCTTGTTCCTCGTCACTTAGTTTGCCCATTACTTCCCCTCTAAAGCCGTATACTTCGCGCTTGCCGCTTAGGGCAACCAGTTCTACGCGGCGGCTTTGGCCTGGCTCAAAACGTACGGCGGTGCCGGCGGCAATATTTAGGCGAAAACCTAAAGCGGCTTTACGGTCAAAATGCAGGGCGGGGTTAGTTTCGGCGAAGTGGTAATGTGAGCCTACTTGCACTGGGCGATCGCCGCTGTTGGCAACATCTACAGTTACAGTGGCTAAACCTTTGTTTAGCTCAATGTCACCATCATCAATGATTAGTTCTCCGGGTATCATTTGCTGTTCCTCTACAAGTAGCCTAAGGGATTGGGTTATGCACGGTGACCAGTTTGGTGCCATCGGGGAAGGTGGCTTCCACCTGTACTTCGTGGACCATTTCGGCAATGCCATCCATAACATCGTCACGGCTTAGCAAGGTGCGTCCCCAGCTCATTAGTTCGGCAACACTGCGGCCTTCGCGCGCGCCTTCTACGATGCTGGCCGAGAGATAAGCCACGGTTTCGGGGTAGTTAAGTTTTAGCCCTTTGTTTTTACGTCGCTCGGCGACCAAAAAGGCGGTGAACAGCAATAACTTGTCTTTCTCTCTTGGGGTTAATTCCATGTCTGCCTCGTAGTATTAAATTAAGTATTCCAAATTCGGGGGCGAACCGCTGGGTGACCAAGCGTAACCGGGCGAATAAGCGCCCAGGCCGCTTCAAACTCTTGCCTTACTTGCTCGGCGTTATCCCCTAAATAGCGCAAAATGATAAGGCCGCGCACTAATGTGATGCCCACCTCTGCACATGCTAGTTGTTCGCGTAAATCTTCTAATAACTGCTTTTGGGCTAATTCGCTGAGTAAATCTACTGTGGCTAGCATGCAGGCGTATACGTGTTTGCCAGCCAATGCTGCTGGGTTAGCAGCAGTATTGGCGTTATCGATGCGGGTATTCTCAATCAGCAATGGGCGCTGTTCGCGATACACCTTGATGGATTGCATCAACTCGCCGTGGTCAAAGTCTTCGTCACTGGCTTTGCGGCCTAAACAAGTAATTTCCCAAGCGATTAGTTGAGCATTACCTTGCAACATGAAGTGACTGTCTAAGCGACCTTGCGCGCCATTAAATACAATGGTTTCTGGCGGCAGCCACTCTAAGCTGCTGTTGTCTTGTAAATGAAATCGCTGCTCTTGGCGTTGCTGCTGGCGCGCCAAGTTAGAGCGGTATAACTTGCCTGACGCAGGGGTAGTAAGTACCACTTTACTGCCAGCCAAACATTCCACATTCATCAGCAGGTGATCACCCGCCACCAAGCCACCGGGTGGGTGTAATAAATACACGTGGCAACAATCTGGTGCAGCCAGTTCTGGGTGAAAAGGGCGTTGTACCCGCAAGGGTCCTTGGCTCTGATTTAAGGTTAAGCGAGTTTTATTAGCAATAGGGGCAAAGCCCAAATCAAGGGTGGCTACCCAACCTTGCTTAACGGGGGCGTGCGAATTGCTGCATGCGGTTTGCTCTTGCTGACTCACTGTTATCCTTCTTTCATGGCTGGAAGCGAATTTTCCTCTGCTTAATAGAGCAAGAACTAAACCAGTTTTATCGAGCTAACCTAAGAGCGGCTCCTATTCAAAATAGCGCAAAATCAGCAGCTTGGGGTGGATCATTTTGGTGCGCGCTGGCCAAATTGGTGCGTTTGTTTGGTGTTTGTTTATTGTACGATCATTTTGGTGCGTTTATTTGAGGCAAACGCTCATGTTTTGTGCGTTGAATTACTAATGATATATAAATAATTTCATTAAGTTGTTGTTTTTAATTGTTATTTTCTACTTGGCATAGTCGATGCTCTAGCTACCTTAGCATTGCATGAGGTACCGCATGCTCTAAAGGACTATAAAAAATAGGAAATATAGCAATGACACAACATAGCAAATGGAAGAAGATCGCAACGGTTGCAAGTGGTGTAGCACTTGCCTTCTCAATGAATGCAGCCCAAGCCGCAGAAACCATTAAAGTAGGCGTATTGCACTCGTTATCAGGCACCATGGCTATCAGTGAAACAACACTGAAAGACACCGTGCTTATGATGATTGAAGAGCAAAACAAAAAGGGTGGTTTATTAGGTAAGAAGCTAGAACCTGTAGTGGTTGACCCAGCATCTAACTGGCCTTTATTTGCCGAGAAAGCACGTGAGCTACTAGATAAAGAGCAAGTAGACGTTATCTTCGGTTGTTGGACTTCGGTATCTCGTAAATCAGTACTTCCTGTAATTGAAGAGCTAAACGGTATGCTTTTCTACCCAGTTCAGTACGAAGGTGAAGAAAGCTCTAAAAACGTATTCTACACTGGCGCTGCGCCAAACCAGCAAGCGATTCCAGCGGTTGATTACCTAATGGAAGAAGAAGGTGTAGAACGTTGGGTACTAGCCGGAACCGACTACGTATACCCACGTACCACTAACAAAATCTTAGAAGCTTACCTTAAGTCTAAAGGCGTAGCTGAAGCCGACATCATGATTAACTACACGCCATTTGGTCACTCTGATTGGCAAACTATCGTTTCTGATGTGAAGAAATTTGGTGGTGCAGGTAAGAAAACAGCGGTTGTTTCTACCATTAACGGTGACGCAAACGTTCCTTTCTACAAAGAGCTAGCTAACCAAGGTATTTCGGCTGAAGACATTCCAGTAGTTGCTTTCTCTGTAGGTGAAGAAGAGCTATCTGGTTTTGATACTGCTCCTCTAGTGGGTCACTTAGCAGCTTGGAACTACTTCCAAAGCGCAGACAGCGAAGCTAACGAAGAGTTTATTGCAGCTTGGAAAGCCTACACTGGCGACGACAAGCGTGTAACTAACGACCCAATGGAAGCAACTTACATTGGTTTCCAAATGTGGGCTGAAGCAGTTGAAAAAGCGGGTACTACAGACACCGACCCAGTGCGTGACGCAATGTACGGTATCACTGTTCCTAACTTAACTGGCGGTTACGCAGTAATGAACACTAACCACCACTTAACTAAGCCAGTGCTTATTGGTGAGATTCAAGCTGACGGTCAATTCGACACTGTATGGCAAACTGCTGGTGGCGTAATTGGTGATGCTTGGACAGACCACCTAACTGAATCTGCGACTATTGTTGCTGATTGGACTGCCCCAATTAAGTGTGGCAACTTCAACATCAAAACTGGCCAATGTTCTGGTCAAAACTACTAAGGAACTGTTGCGCTTTTGAGCTCAACAGCCCAAAAGACAAATAGAACCTAGGTACGCGTAAACAGCTAAGTGCCTACGGGCACTTTTTAAAAGGCGCGGCTGAGTAATATCGGTAGCGCCTTTTTTGTATTGAATCAATCAAGAGTAGGGATTGTTTTGAGCATATACATATCTCGCTTCGCACGCTTGTTGGCCGGTGTTTTACTCATGCTTTGGGTATTACCAGCTGCTGCAAGTGATTGGGAGCAGGCAGTGCAGGCCTTAACTGCAAAAAAAAATAGTCAAAAACAACAAGCTATTGAACAGCTAATTGCTAGCGGAGACAAGCGTAACAGTTTGATCTTCGAAAGTTTATTAAGCGCCAATTTGTACTACCAAAAATCAGATAAAAAAGTGGTAGTAGCGGTAAAAGAAGGCAGCCTTTATAACTTAAGTTCTGTAGTTGATGGCGCCGATTTAGGTAGCGTTAAAAAATATCTTATTAAGAAAATCTCGGTTAACAACAAAATCCGTCGTCAGCTGCGTAGTGGTTTAGCACTAATTGGTTTAAACGCCGATGAGTCTAGCGCTCGAATTGCCGCGATTCGTTCATTAATGAATACCGCTGACCAATCTCACACGCCGCTTATCGAGCAACGTCTAGTTGCCGAGCAAGATGAAAAGGTAATTGCCAAACTTAAAGAAATGCAGGCGATTATTAATCTGCAATTTGGCGAAACTCCTGAGCGTTTGGCTGCGGCCGAGCTACTGGCTGGCCAACTAGACCCGGCCTCTCGTAACGTATTAGTTAAACAGCAAGCTAGCGAGCAAGAGCCTCAAGTATTAGCCGCCATTGATAAAGCCATTGCAACCAATGACCAGCTGTTACAAATAAACAGCGTGGCCGAGAACATCTACTTTGGTTTGAGCTTAGGTGCGGTACTGTTGTTGGCAGCGGTAGGCCTTGCGATTACCTTTGGTGTGATGGGCGTGATTAACATGGCCCACGGCGAAATGATCATGCTGGGTGCTTACACCACCTATGTGGTGCAGCAATTAATGCCAAATAATATTGAATGGTCGTTGCTGGTGGCAATTCCTGCCGCCTTTTTAGTGTCTGGTTTAGTGGGGGTATTAATTGAGCGTGGTGTGATTCGTTTCTTATACGGTCGCCCGCTAGAAACACTATTAGCCACTTTTGGTTTAAGCCTTATTTTACAGCAGGCGGTTCGCAGTATTTTTGGTCCGCTAAACCAAGCGGTAATTACGCCTCAATGGATGAGCGGCTCGCTAGAGATTAACGGCGTATTGTCTCTTACTTACAACCGTCTCTACATCATCATCTTCAGCTTTATGGTAGTGGCACTACTGTGGACCATTTTGCGTAAAACCTTCTTTGGTTTGCAAATGCGTGCGGTAACTCAGAATCGCCCAATGGCTAACTCTATGGGTATTCGTTCAAGCTGGGTAGACGCCATGACCTTTGGTTTAGGCTCTGGCATTGCCGGTATTGCCGGTGTGGCTTTAAGTCAGTTAACCAACGTGGGACCAAACTTGGGCCAAAACTACATTATCGATTCCTTCATGGTGGTGGTATTTGGCGGCGTGGGTAACCTATTTGGCACCGTGATTGGCGCACTTACTTTAGGTGTGGCTAACAAGCTAATGGAACCGTTTGCCGGTGCCGTATTAGCCAAAATCTTGGTTCTAGTGTTCATCATTCTATTTATTCAAAAACGTCCTCGAGGCTTGTTTGCCTTGAAAGGTCGTACGGTGGAGGACTAAAGCATGCCTAAGTCTGTATTAGTTCGATTTTTAGTAAAAGACAAAGTGGGCAACGCCATGTTGCTGGCTTTGTTATTGTCAGCGATTTTAGTGCCGATAATGAGCTTGGCATTAAGCCCAGAAAATCCAATGCATTTAAGCTCGTACTGGGTAACCTTGTTAGGCAAATATCTGTGTTACGCGCTATTGGCGATTGCCGTTGATTTGGTGTGGGGTTATTGCGGTATTTTAAGTCTGGGTCACGGTGCTTTTTTTGCACTGGGCGGCTATGCCATGGGCATGTACTTAATGCGCCAAATTGGCGACCGCGGTGTATACGCTAACCCAGAATTGCCAGACTTTATGGTATTCCTCGATTGGTCGGAATTACCTTGGTATTGGCTGGGTTTTGATATGTTCCCCTTTGCCATGTTGATGGTGTTTTTGGCACCGGGCATTTTGGCCTTTATCTTTGGTTACTTAGCCTTCCGCTCACGAGTCACCGGTGTGTACTTGTCGATTATTACCCAAGCCCTTACTTATGCGCTGATGTTGGCGTTTTTCCGTAACGACATGGGTTTTGGTGGTAACAACGGCTTAACCGATTTTAAAGACATTCTAGGCTTTAGCTTGCAAGCAGACTCGACCCGTGCGGTGTTGTTTGCCTTAAGTGCACTGGCCTTGGCAGGCGCTTATGTATTGTGTCGCTGGATTGTGAACTCAAAACTTGGCCGCGTATTAATTGCCGTGCGCGACAGCGAAAGCCGTACCCGTTTTATCGGTTACCGCGTAGAGCGCTTTAAGCTGTTTGTGTTTGTGGTTTCGGCCATGTTGGCTGGCGTAGCTGGTGCTTTGTATGTGCCGCAAGTGGGCATTATTAACCCTGGCGAATTTGCGCCGCTTAACTCCATCGAAAGTATTGTTTGGGTAGCCGTTGGTGGCCGAGGCACTCTGTTTGGTGCGGTATTTGGTGCGCTGCTGGTTAACTTTGGTAAATCTTGGTTTACCGGTGCATTCCCAGAGCTTTGGTTGTTCTTCTTAGGCGCTTTGTTTGTGGTAACGACTTTGTGGCTACCAAAAGGCGTGGTGGGTTTGTATGGCAGTATCAAAGCTAAGTTGCAAGAAAGAGCAGCAACTAAGGTAAGCCCTGCTGCTGTTACTGAGCCAACTCCAGCAACCGAGAAAAAAGCCGATAAAGCCGATCCAGCGGAGGGTGCAGTAAATGCGTAGTGTACATATTCCTCAAGACACCATCTTGTATGTAGATGGTGTAACCAAAAGCTTCGATGGTTTTAAAGCCCTAAATAGTTTGTCGTTAATTTTAGAGCCTGGGCAAATGCGTGCGATTATTGGCCCCAATGGTGCCGGTAAAACCACCATGATGGACGTAATTACTGGCAAGCTTCGCCCCGATGAAGGCACGGTATTTTTTAATAACGATATCGATTTAACTCAGCACGACGAAGCCGAAATTGCCAACATTGGCATTGGCCGTAAGTTTCAAAAACCCTCGGTAATCGAAAACCTAACGGTATTCGAAAACCTCGAATTAGCCTTGGCCGGACGCCGTGGTGTGTTTGAATCTTTGATGCATAAATTGTCCTCTAGCGACAACAAGCAAATTGGCGACACCTTGGCGCTGATTCGTTTAGCAGATAAGCAAGAATGGTTAGCTGGCTCATTGTCGCATGGTCAAAAACAGTGGCTAGAGATTGGCATGTTAATTATGCAAGAGCCACAGTTATTGCTCATTGATGAACCCGCCGCCGGTATGACCGACGAAGAAACCGCCCTCACCGCCGAGCTATTTAAAGAGCTAGCTAAAAAGCACTCTTTAGTGGTGGTAGAGCACGACATGGATTTTGTAAAAGCGCTAGATTGCCCAGTAACGGTATTGCACGAAGGTTCGGTATTGGCCCAAGGCACCCTTGAGCAAGTGCAGCAAAATCAGCAAGTCATCGAAGTTTACTTAGGGCGCTAGGAGGCGACGGAATGTTAGAACTTTCTAAAGTAGATAGTCATTACGGGGCTAGCCAAGCGCTTTACAATGTAGGCCTAAGTGCCGAGCCGGGCAAAATAAGCTGTGTACTCGGGCGTAACGGTGTGGGTAAAACCACGCTGCTAAAAGCGCTAGCGGGTCAGCAAAACATTAGCGCCGGCAGCATTATGTTTAACGGTAAAGACATTAGCAAAATGTCTGCAGCGCAACGTGCTAAACAAGGCATTGCGATTGTACCGCAAGGGCGCGAGATATTTGGTCAACTAACGGTGCTGGAGAATCTTAAAACTGGGTTTTCGGTATTGCCTAAATCGGAGCGTTTTATTCCCGACGAAATCTTTCGTTTGTTCCCGGTGCTAAAGCAAATGCTGGCGCGCCGCGGCGGCGATTTATCGGGTGGTCAGCAGCAACAATTAGCGATAGCGCGTGCTTTAATCATGCGCCCTAAATTATTAATGCTAGACGAGCCTACCGAAGGGATTCAGCCCTCCATTATTAAAGACATCCAAAAGGTATTGGCACTACTGCGCGATCGCGGCGAAATGGCGATTGTATTAGTAGAGCAATATTTTGATTTTGCTGTAGCGCTTGCCGACAACTACACCGTACTAGATCGCGGCAATGTGGTATTGCAGGGCAGCAAAGACGAAGTAGATGAAGCCGATGTAAAACGTTGGATGAGTGTTTAGATCTTAACTCGCGTTAATGATATAGCCGCTCACAAGAGCGGCTTTTTTTTGAGCAAATATTTTTTCTAATTACTGACATTCACCCCACGTTATTGTTTCACCTGCGCGAGCCTGTTGGAACATGTCAGCACACATCTGTTTAGTAAACGTTTTGGTTTCAGCAAAGCTGATGTTCAGTTGCGAACCGTTACCTTCGTTGTAGTAGGTGGTGTCTCCGGTTTCTAGGTTGTAGATAAACGTTTCCCAGGTCGCATAAGACTCAGCGTTAGTTGGGTCGATTAGGTCTTGAGGCACCTTGTTACCGAAGTCAAAGAACCCTTTCATTTTGCCGCGCGTATCAACCCAGTCCGCTTTAGGGTCCAGCTTGGCATTAGCTGTTACGTGGTAACCACGCAGGTAGCGAGATGCAGAGCTGATATCGCTTGGCAGTTCTTCAGCTTTGTTTAGGTCGAACTTTTCAGCGTGCGCAAGAATGTCTTGGCGCAGTGGCATGTTAGCCATTACACGTAGATCGCTGTTGATGTCACCACGGTGAATAATCATCTTACCGCCTTCATTCAATTGGAATAACGCGATATCGCCAGACTTGTCTTGAACAGAGAAGTGGAAACCGTGCTGGTGACCGCCAATACCGGTTTTCCAAGCTGTTTGGAACTCATTAGCTTCGAATGCGTTAACCGCTTCTTCTACAGTAGCGAACTGAGTCACCAGATAGTTGACGATTTGCGACATGTGTATCGCTGGTGCGCCGTTATCTGCGGCATCTTTTACAAACTTAACCGATGGGTTTTGATAAAGAAGCGAAGCAGATAGACCTTTGTCATTGATAGCTTCACCTGAAGTACCGTGGAAAGTTTCTACTTCCACATAATCTACGGTGTGGTGCTTTACAGTCCATGATGCTGCATTTTTGTATTCAGGCACATCGTAAGCTTTAACAGCAGTGCCTGCAGGATGCGCTTTAACGATAGATTGCAGCTCTGAACCGCCCCAGTCAAATGAACGGGCGACAGTTACACCGTGAGTATCACCACCGTCCATGATAAGGCGTGAGCATGCATTTGCTGTAGTTACAACTGAAGCAAGTGATGCTGCGGCGATTGCTGCTACTGCTAGTTTATTAAGTTTGAAGTTTTTCATAATGTTCTTCCTACTATAAGTTACTCATTCGAGTGGTAGATATTAGGCATCGCTTCAAAGTGTTTTCTTTGCAGTCTTGCCAGTTGATGAGTGCATTATGTGCTCATTAGATTAGAACCTTAACTGCGCCAAGAATGGTGTTTTCCCTCTCTATTGCTATATTGGTGGTTTACTGATGTTATTTGGGGAACTAAATCGATGGCTATGACCTTTGAACAACTTAGTGCTTTTGTGGAAACGGTAGATAGGGGAAGTTTTAAGCAAGCCAGCATAAAGTTAGGTAAACACACCTCAACGGTTAGCGGGCTGATAGCGAACCTAGAAGCTGAGTTAGCTATGGAGCTATTCGTTCGTAAGCCTCGCTCCTTAGAAATAACTCCTCATGGAAAAGAGATTTATCGCTACGCTCAATCCGTTATTAGAGAGTGTGATTTGCTTGATGTTAAAGCCAATAGTTTGTTAGAGGGCTTGCCATCAACATTTACTGTTGCTGTAGACAACGATCTTATGGGGGCGGATATTGCTGATATTTGCGCAAAAATGATCGCCAAGTTCCCGGCGATTGAAATCAACATTATCGCAGTGGATCCAATGCAAGTTCGCAGTCATGTATTGAATGAACAGGCTGATATTGGTTTTGGGGTTGCTTTATTTCGAGGAAGCCACGAACTTACATTGGCTGATGGTTATTCTTTTAACGTGGTTTTTGTTGCTTCTCCAGAGCTAAACTGTAGGGAGAAGTTTGTGCCTCTGGAGGAGGTGCGAGGTATGTTGCAGGTATCAGCCTTGTTTATGAAACAGATTGCTCACGAAGATACTCACAACCTTAGCTCGCGGACTATTTACAGCAATAACCTCCGTAATACTAAAGAACTGCTAAAACATACAGCGGCATGGGCGATGCTGCCAGAGTTTATCTGTAAACAAGATATTGAAATGGCAGAGCTTGACGAAATGTATGTGTCTCCTACAGCATCAGAAAAACCCAATCGATGGTCAACGGAGATTAGTTGGTTGACGGCAAAACCACGCAATGCAGCAATGGATTATATAATCAATGAGTTAGCGCGGCTGCCTAACCGGTAAAGCTAGTTATTCTGGTTCTATAAAAATGGTTCAATAATTCCTCTAGTCCAGAATGTTGAAAGACATTTCGGGGTATTGACACGTTAATTAACGCTAACTGATTATCGTCTTATAGCTTGTTGTTTGAACTAGTCCAAATTCTTAACCTTTAGCCTTTCTTCATCATTCACCGCTTTTGCTCGCCGCTCACAGGCGCCGGATTTGCAGTTTTGCAGGCAAAGCTTCCATAGCACGCGCTTGGCTTCTGGCTGTATATCGGCCAAGTCATTGATGCAAATGGCTCCCTGAGCAAGCAGTTGTTGTAGCTTATCTACCGAGAGGCTTAACTGGATCCTTGGTGATGTTGAAGAGTGATGTTTCATGGTAATGTCCAAACACTTGTTGCGAATAGTTATCATTAACTATCATTGGGTTTGGAGCAAGGTTTTGTTTGATGTTTGTTCGCTTTTACTGCTTGGAACAAAAAAGCTTAAGGGCTTATCTGCCCTTAAGCTTTTTTGTTAAGCCACTATTTTTGCTGCTTAAGCAGCGCTTTTATTTCGCTTAGCTCTTGCTGTAGTTCTCGCAGACTCGGCTCGTTGGTACCTTCGGCGAGGCTTTTTTCTTCACGTACTTTAGCGTGTTCTTGTTCCATCACATTTACCACAATGCCAATCACCATGTTAAGAAAGGCAAACGCCGACAGGAAGATAAAGCTAAGGAAGTAAATCCAACTTAGGCTGTATACCTGCATGGTTTCGTACATTACGTCGGTCCAGTCTTCGAAGGTCATCACCCGGAACAAGGTGAGCATAGAAATGGCAATGTCGCCCCACAGTGTTGGGTTAATGGTTTCGAATAAGGTGCTGCCAATGGCGGCGTAAATGTAGAAGATGATGAACATTAACAGCATTACGTAACCCAGCTGCGGCAGGGCTTTAACCAGCGAGGTAAGCAAGATACGCAGCTCGGGAATAATAGACACCATTCGCAGTACCCTAAATACCCGAATTAGGCGACCAACTATAGCTAGTTCAGAGTTTTCGATAGGGACTAGGCTTACCAATACAATTAGGGTATCGAAGACATTCCAGAAGTTATTAAAGAAGTGCTTTTTATTGGGTTCGGCAATAAAGCGAATGCTAATTTCGACCACAAAAAACAGGGTGATGAGGTAGTCGAGTATGATGGTGGCAGTAATAACTTTAGGTGGCAGCGAGTAGGTTTTTGCGCCAATAAGTAAGGCTGAAATTAAGATCACCGAAATTACAAACAACTCAAACAGCTTGTTACGTTTAAGGCGTTCAAATTGGGTTTGCAGGTTTTGGCTATTAGTGTTCAATGTTTGTTACTGCGGTGTTATGAAATGCTGTTAGCAATTTTGCCGCAACCTTAGCCGTTAACTCAAGCTTTCAAGATGAAGATTAGCCTGTTAAGTGCTATTAATGGGTTTGTTGATAAAGCTCTTGGTATTATTGAGATACAAAAAAAGCCGCTTTAAACAAAGCGGCCTTTTAGGTTTAGCAAAATAAACTTAATTTTCTAAGCTAGTTTCTGCCTCATGGTCTTCTTTTTGCGCTAGCGCGGCTTGAGCTTTGGGCGCGTCTAGGCTTAGTTCGCTGCTGCGGTTGGCTAAGCGCTCTGGGGCCGATTCAGCTTTCATTTGCAGGTTAGAGCTATTGTATTCATCTACTACTTTACGCTGCTCGTCGTTCATAGCAGCGGTGCCTGCGCGGTTACCAATGCTGTGCATTAGTTCGTGATGAAGTTCGTCGGCTAAGTTCTCGTCACCATGCATGGTCATAATATGGCGAGGGAACATTAAGTTAGTGCTACCAATGCCAGCAAAGGTAGAGCTAATGACTCGCGTAACAAACAAACGTGGCTGAATGGTTGAAGTGAACACGCTGGTTTCTAGGCTAGTGCTGTCGTTATACCCTTTACCAAAGGTGCGCGTATCTTCTTTTACCGTGCCTTTACACTTGAAGTAAACCAAGCTTGATTCAAACTGAATTTCGCTCCAAAACGGATGGCTTAGGTTGCTCAGCAAACGGCCAAAAATGGCACAAATAGTGGCAGCAACTAATAAGGTAAGAATGGTAAAGAAGCTTTCAATGGTAGTTTGAACAAATGCTGGTCCGGTTTCATCATCCAGTAGCTCAAACACTACACCGTCGAAGAAGCTGGTATAAGTGGTTAGCGGAGTGAGTGCGTAAAACACCAATAAGCTGGCGATTAGCAGTAAAGCCTGAGCCAAACTGGTTGAAGCAATACGCATTTTTTTGCTTACTGGCTCGTCATTTTTCTCAACAGTTTTTGGCTGAGTTTCTTGAATCAGTTCACCATCAAATTCGCCATTGTTAGGATTTTGGCGAGCACTCAAAGGTTTATAAACACGGTTTGGCACCTTTTTGTAGCGACGACGCTCCATCACTTGGTGGGTAAACTCGTTGAATATATCCATTGGGCGAGCACCTACTTCGCTGGTTCGAGGCAGTTTGTCGGTGATCTCGGTCGTTGGGTTAGCTTGTTTGGCACGCAAGGCGGTTAAACCCAATACCAAGGCACAGCTAATTACAGAGAAGACAAAAATTAAGCCTAACCAGGTAGAGTTGCTATAGCTGTTGTAGGCCAGATCTAGCATTTGGGTTGCCCAAGTCATGCCTTCGCTTAGCTCTGCTTCTATCTCTAAACCACGTAGTTGAGCGGCAATAACATCTTGGTACTGGCCTAGCTCGTAAGCAAAGAGTTTGCCTAGAAGCATGTTAACCAGTACTGGCACACTTACACACACCGCCACCATTTTAACAAAGCCAAAAGCGCTTACGGTTTCGATACCACGACCTAAGCTGCGGTTAAGTGGGCGGCCAGCTTTAAACCATACTAAGGCTACGTAGCAGAGTAAGGTAAAGGCAAAAAATGGCATTAAAATAGTAGCTTTATCGCCAGCTAAACCCACCGACGTTACAAAGCTTAAAATGGCAAAAGCAAATAGCGCCACTAAGGTTTGTACTAGTGCTCCAACAATGCGCTGCGCCAAGTTTTGAATTGGGTAAGGCACAAAAGTGATTTTGGGGAATAGGGTGTGCAGCATTCTGGCTACTAAACCCACGGGTTCTTTAAAGGTGTAGTTTTTACTGCCCACCAACATCGATTCAATTTGTTGTTGGTCGTAGGCTACATCGCGTTGTTCACGCTTAGCACTGTCTTGCTCAGAGGTAGCATGGTTATAAGACAGTGAAGTAGGCGCTGAGCGTCCCACGTAAAAACGCATTACCTGCATTAAGCCACGCCCTAGTGTCCATAGGCCGTTGGCCATTAACACAAAGCCGATGATGGCGAAGGTCCACCCAGTAATTGGGTGGGTTTGTACTGCACTTGCTACGTTTAATAAAGAGAGTAAACCTAGCAGCGCTGTGATGCCGCCTCGAATGGCACGCAGCGTGCCTTCAAAGCGGAAGGGATTGCGGATCCCTAAGTCGAGTGAGCCATGTTCAAAAGACATGTTAGTTCCTTAAACGATATCTTGGTTTAAATAAGAGTTTGGTAGCCGTCGGCGTCGGTTTTAGGTTCTGCACTTGAAGAGCCAGAAATAGGGGACGGTGCCGCTTGGGTGGTATTGGCAAAGGCAGTGGTTAACTGTTGTCTTATGGTCTGGCCAAAAGCTAAGCGCATCTTATTGCGTAAGCGACCCAGAGGAATGCCAACAAATAGTTTGCTGAGAATAAAGCCGACAATAGCGCCCATAAACGCCCAGCCATAACTTACGTTGTTATAGCGTGCTGCATCTGCAAAATTGGCAATTAAGTGAGGAGTGTCGAGCAATATATAAGGCATTGATTGAAAGAATGACGCGATCCCATAGCGACTGATACCCGAACCCGCCCAGAATGCACACCAAGCAAACAGTAGTGCCAAAAAGCCAGTAATTAGCGGGCTCCATTTTTCTAATTTTGCGGCAAAGCCTTGTAGCGGAATAATGCGTTTGGCTGCCGTAAGAAGGTTTAATTGCGTGGTATAACCCAAGAAATCATTGGAGTGAAGGAAGTAGCCAAAACGAAAAGTTTTCTTGGTTTTTTTGTCTTCGCCCCACAGGGTTGAAATATGCTGAGTGGTTGGTGGAATATCAGGCTTAAAATCGACGCCCATTGTTTCCACTTTGCCATTGTTGTCTTCTAAATATATGTTGATTCCATCACTAAAGTGTTTAGAACCACCATAGGTTTTGGTTACTGAAATAATATTGAAGTCATAGTCATTTTTACCCACTCTAATGGTGGTTGGGTGAGATGTTTCCATTCTGTTCTCGCTACTGCAATTGGTCTAGTTAACTCAAAATATGGACGGTAAACGCCCACCAATGCAGATTTTGCGGGAAGAATATTACACTAACAATGCGCTTAAACTAAAGATTATTATAATATTTAAAAAAATGTCATTGCCTTGATCTATATGATTTTTTCTTGATGTTAGGGCTGTATTGTTGAGCACTGCATTAGTATTTATACAGTGAAAAATTTTGCTACTTATCTTTAGGTGGGCAAATGTGCTGACGCAACAACTCAGCCGAGTCGGCTGCATTTGCTTGGCAAACAAACAAGCCTATTTGCTCATAACCACCCATCATTTGAGTTTTAGGTAAAAACTCAAGATACAACCCACAACCCGGCCCATTGTTGATGATCATATTGTAGGCAGGCGGAATGCCCATTTGTTCCATGAGGTGCAGAATAGCTTGTATGGCTTGCTGCATCCCTTCCACCAATTGCTGCTGCTCTATGCTGTTGAGCTGATGCAAGTAGCGTTTGTCGCTGTCTTTTACGATTAGCAGCATGTCTAAAGGTCGCTTCATAAAATACGGTACGATTAGCTGCAATTCGCCATAGTCTTTTACCAATAACTCGCTGGGGTTCTCTTCTAACATGTAGCGGCTAAAGGATTTGTTGTGGCGTTTTCTAAAGCGCAAGTTATTGAAAAAGTGCTGCGGCAAAATATTGCTATAGGCAATTTGCTGGTGGCCATGTACTAAAGAAGCACCAGCTGTAGCGCCAAAGTTTTTGATAATAGACACATAGCCACTTACTACGTCTTGATTCACTTTGGTTTCAGAGCGCGCCATAAAGTCGGTGGGTTGGCATAACAGATTCTTTTCTAGGTTTGCTAAACGCTGAAAGCTAATCAGCGCATCGGAAAACGGTAGGTTATGCCAATCTTTATCGTGTAGCGAAGAAGTCCACTGCAATAGATGAAAACCATAGGATGCACGGCCTTGGTGTTCTGGGTCTTGGTGGAGGAAGTAATCGGCGTTTTCTAAAGGAATATCTTCGATAGGGTGAAAAATGGGGTAGAGGTTTTTGTTGATAAAAGTAAATCCCTCGCTGTGCTCGGTTATATCGAGAATATCGGCGCTTTTCCCTTCACAAATAGGGCAGTGCTCATCTTCTTTAACTGCAGTAGGTTGCGCTGTAGTGTGAACCCTTTTAGCGCGGGCAGAGTTATAAATCACTAAGTTACCGTTGCGTGGATCAATTTGGCAAACGCCGTCTGGAGCAAACTGCTTTAGTTGTGGATCTTGGCTAATGTTTTCTAGTAAGTGATGAAATTGAAGCTGGTCAAGATCTTCACTTAAGGCAAGCGATTTTGCTAAGGCAAGAGGTAACTGTTTGCTCATTGACGATCCTTGTTTGCTTAATCCAAAAAGAAATAAGTAAGACTTGCACGGCTATTTGATTATAGGTGATGAACTTGCGACGCGCGGATTAATGCTGCTTGCTTGAAACAAAAACTGGCTGCGCTTGGTCTTTGCATGTAAATGGAAAGTAAAACACTAAAAGTGGAAGCCTTTCTGAGGCTTAACAAAGTGAGTTTAAGCCTTAAAAGCGCTGCTTTGGTTAAAGTGAACCAGCTTGTAATAAAAGCATTACAATTTTTCAGTGTACAAGTGTACGCTGAAATAATAAGCTGGTCGGCGACTTGTTAAATTTAGGTAACAACATGCAGGCTGCAAAGCACTACAGCGCGAAAGAAGAATTACTGAATGTAGTTTCTCACCTCATTGGTTTGCTTATCTCTGTGGTGGGTTTGTTTATGTTACTGAGCAAAGCCGAAGGCCTAACTGAAGTGGTTGCTGTAAGTATTTATGGCGGGTCTTTAGTCTTGTTGTTTTTGGCCTCTTCTCTTTACCATGCGGTTAGCCATAGCGCCTGGAAGGCTGGCTTAAAACTGTTTGATCACTCTGCGATTTATCTGTTAATAGCCGGCACTTATACACCAATATTGCTGGTGTCTTTTGACGGTTGGTTATCGCTCATTTCGATGATTGTAATTTGGACGCTAGCGGCTTTTGGCGTGGGCTTTAAGTTGCTCACTGGTACCCGTTTCCCCAAAGTATCACTGAGTACTTATTTGGCGATGGGGTGGTTGTCTTTGGCGTTAGCTTATCCCATGTATCAGCATATTGCGGGCGAAGGTTTGTGGCTATTAGCTGCCGGAGGAGTATTGTTTAGCGTGGGCGCGCTGTTTTATGTGGCCAAACACAAACCTTACACCCATGCTATCTGGCATGTTTTTGTCGTTGCAGGTTGTGCTTGCCATTTTGCTACGGTGTACGGCTATATCGTTTAGCGCTTAACTTAGTCAGCTCGATATTAATAATATGCCTCGCCTACCTTTTGGCGATAAACCACATGTTGTTCGCCATCGGGATCTTGGTACACAAATTCATCTTCACTAATCGAAATGATTTGGTCACACCATTGTGTACCAACTGGCAATATTTCGGGGTGGGATGTTCGGCTAATGGTTAAACAAATCGTCGTGCCCAAATCGCCAGAAATCTCGTAACGGCCATCTATTCTAAAATCAGCAATGCTGTCGGGAAAGGTTCCCCAGCTGTTAATGGTGCCGTCGGCATTGTACTGGTCGTAACCCCAAATGGATTGGCCTTGATCTTCAGAGCTTCCCCACAAACCAATTAGCGAATCTGGATTTATTGCATCTTGGGCATGCAGTAAGCCGCTGGTTAATAAAAAAGGCAGTAACAAAATAGATAATTTCATGCTTGTACCAAGCAAATACATTTAGTTACTTTTCTATCAGTTAAGCCTTAGGTGGTCAAATACTTAGGTTATTTTACTCTCCTAGCCAAACCAGTTCTGGCAAGGCGCTTAAATCCAATTTGTCACCTTGTTTGGCCGCAAGCATTGCGGCGGGTTGAGCAAAAGAAGCTTGAATAGCTGCCAGTAGATCTTGTTGTACTTGCTGTTCTCCATGCACCAATATTAGTGGAGGAACGTTATCGAATTGTTGGTACCAGTGGATCAATTCGGCTTGGTCGGCATGAGCGGAAAGCCCCCCAACCGTGTGTAGCTTGGCGGCAACTTTAACCGGTTTGCCGCGAATAGTGAGATAGTCGGCCCCATCTACTAGCATGCGACCTGGTGTGCTAATGGCTTGGTAACCACAAATAATAACATCGCATTCAGGACGCCATAGGTTGTGCTCTAGGTGGCAGCGAATACGCCCGCCATTACACATGCCGCTACCAGCAATAATAATTAAGCCTTGGTTTATTTCGTTAAGCTCCATGGATTGTTCGGTGCTTTGAATAAACTCTACATTTGATAGCAGTGGATGCTCTCCCGGATGCTGCCGAGTAAAACGCTTAAAATCGTCATCCATCACCGGGTAATTGTTGATATATACCTTGGTGGCTTCGATAGCCATGGGGCTATCTAAACAAATTCTCCAGCGCGAAAGGTCCCATTGCTTGGCGTAGAGGTGAAATAAATAGAGTAGTTCTTGGGCTCGACCTACGGAAAATGCCGGTAATAAAATGTTCCCTTGGCTGCCACTAATGGCTGCTGCAAATATTTGCTCCAGTTCATCGATGGTTTGCTGCCAGCTGCGGTGCAAGCGATTGCCGTAGGTGCTTTCCATCAATACTAAATCGGCGGTTTTGATAATTTCAGGATCATCCAAAATAGGCATGCCTTCGCGGCCTAAATCTCCACTAAAGACAATTTTTTTGCGGGTGCCTATTTCACTTATCCATAACTCAACAATGGCCGAGCCAAGAATATGTCCAGCATCGGAGAGCTGCAGGGTGAGTTGAGGAAGTACCTCGATGCTTTCGCCATAGTTGAGCGGTTTAAATTGCTGGATAGTTTGCTCTACGTCTTGTTCATCAAACAAGGCTTGCAGTGGCTCAAGGCCCTTTTTTAAACGTTTTTTGTTAAGCCGTTCGGTGTCACGCTGCTGCAGCATAGCGGCGTCTTTTAGCATAATGGCGCAAAGTTCTGCCGAGGCTTTATGAGTATAAATAGGGCCCTTAAAGCCAGATTTTACTAACTGCGGTATTCTGCCGGAATGGTCAATGTGAGCGTGGCTAAGAATAACCGCGTCAATCTGTGAAGGCTCAAATCGGAACGCTTGGTAGTTGCGCATTGCATCGGCTTTGCTGCCTTGAATCAGCCCGCAATCTAATAGCACTTGTTTATCGTTTACCGTAAGCAAGTGGCAGGAGCCGGTAACTTCTTCCGCTGCACCAAGAAACTGTAAGGTCATGGTCATGATATCAGTCCCTCTTCAAACAAGGCCTAGGTAAAGTGTAGTTCAGCTGCAGATGTGAATTTGTGGCTTAGTTAACGGAGTTCTTAAGGCTTTTAAATAAATGGAATAAGCGTGAGTTGGAGTGGTTTAGGTTTTGAAAGAAATAAAAAAGGCTGCCATGGCAGCCTTTGACGAGATGAAGCGCAGATTAGGCTTTAAGTGTTGATAGCTGAGTATCAAGTGCCTGCGCTACTTGTGACAATTCAGCGCTAATACTTTCGATATCGTGAGCCAAACTATTCTGTACGCCTGCGGCTTCGCCAATGCCATTAATATTGCGGTTAATATCTTCGCTCACATGGCTTTGTTGATGTGCGGCAGTAGCAACTTGGGCTGCGTTATCGTTAATTACCGAAATGCTTTCTACCACTTTATGCAGCTGCTCGTAGCTGGCTTCGGTGTCTACCGCGGTGGTATTCACTTTTTCTCGGCTGGTGCTAATTAAGTCTACCGTGGCATTTACATCACTTTGTAGTGCTTGAATCAGTTGGTTAATTTCTTCGGTAGAGCTTTGAGTTCTGCCAGCTAGGTTTCTTACTTCGTCTGCTACTACCGCAAAGCCTCGGCCTTGTTCACCCGCACGCGCTGCTTCAATTGCTGCGTTTAATGCCAGTAAGTTGGTTTGCTCGGCAATACCACGAATGGTCTCCAAGATACTGTTAATGTCTTGGCTACGACCCGCTACCTGAGTGATTCGTTCGCTAATGCCTTCCATACTGCCAGAGATGTCGCGAATTTGTTCAACAGAGCTTTGGAACTCTTGCTGAGTTTGGCTTAACTGTTTCTCAGCTTCTTGAGCGTTAGTTGCGGTGCCATTGGCCAGTTCTGCTACGTCGCTAGCAGTCGATGACATTTCATTTACTGCGGCTGCCACGCTGTCGGTGTCGTTGCGTTGTAAGCGGCTTGCTTCTCCCGCTGATTCGGCATTTTTAGCCAGAGTTTGTGAGCCATTGGTAAGTTGATTTGATTGCTGTTGTAGCTGATTTACCATTACCCGTAGTTTTTCGGTAAAGGCGTTAAATTGGGTTGCCATTGCTACCAGCTCTTGGTGCTTTTGCACATCTAGCTTCATGGTTAAATCGCCATCATTTCCGGCAAGGTAACCGATCCGACGGGTGATTTGGCTTAAAGGCTCTAAGAAACCTTGCACCAGTTGCGACACAATAAACAGCGCAATGATAACCACAACGGCAGACACTAAGATCATGGTGCCGCGAGCTTCTGCTGCTGTTTCTGCAAACAGAGCTTGTAGTTCAGTTGCATTTAGCTGAGTGGCAGCAGCGGCTTGTTCGGCGCTAAGTGAAGCGCTACCAAACATCAACATGCTAGTAAGCACGCATATAAATAATAGTGTGATGCTAATAAGTAGTTTTAATTTAAACGACAGTGTTGCCATTATTGTCCTCCATGAACCCGTCTGTCGCTACAATCTCATACTTTTGAATCTGGCGCTCAACTTTCCTCACATATTATTGAACAACAAGTAAAATTTTTACTTTCATCGCATTTTGCTTAGCCCTGATGGGGTTAAAAGTAACAGTTCCGCTGCTGGTTAGGCAGCAGCGGAGTAAAACGGCAGAATCTATATTTAAGGCTGGCTTTGAAGATCTATTTGATAAAGGGCAAAGCCAACATCATCGGCAGAAAGCTTCTGCATCGGATAAATGGCTTTTTCGGCGATAAACGCGGCAGCTTTGTCGCTGGGTGAGGTTTCAAAGAAAATGTTTAACTTGGCTTTAGTTTTTGATTCAAGAGGGCTAAAGCGCCAGTTGTTGTCGGCGCTAGGGCTAATTTGCCCTTTTTCCTTGCTTACTCGCTTAATGTAGTTGGCTAATACACTGCGGTTTTCGTCCGGTGCTTGAATCACCACTTTGTCTTCGCCGGTGCCGGCAAAGCCGCCGCTATAGGCGCGATAGTTGTTTGTTGCCATTAAAAACTCTTGGCTTGGGTCAATCGCTTTTCCGGCGTAGTGAAGTTGTTTGATACGTTCAGACTCTGGGTTGAGTGGTTTGCAGTCTGCGTCAAAACGGGCGGCTTGGCTTACGTCAATTTGGTAAGTAACACCGTCGATTACATCGAAATTATAGGTTCTAAACTCGTCCCAGTTGATTAACGCTTGCGGGGTGGCTTGGTTTGGGTCTATTTGGTTGAACTGCCCAGCCGAGCATTCTAGCCAGTCTTTAACTTCAGCACCGGTAACTTTTAACACCACCAGAGTATTGGGGTACAAATATAAATCGGCGGCATTTCTAAAGGTGAGTTCGCCGGCTTCTACTTCGGTATAGTTGCTAGGGTCGTTTTTACGCCCACCCGCTTTAAAGGGCGCAGCGGCCGATAGCACCGGTAAATCGGCTAAATCGGGGTCACCTTGAATCAAGGTTTTTACGTAGTCGGTTTGCGCTAAGTTAACAATTTGAATGGTGGGGTCGTCCTGAACTAAGGCTAAAAAGCTATACATTACGTCGCTAGATTTCCCCAAAGGCTGATTGACAAAGTCACGGGTGGCTTGGTGATCTTCGGCGACAGCGGCCACCATGGCTGAATCAGCCTTTGCCAGAGATTTTTTATTGGCGCTGTCAAAGATAGCTCGGTTGGTGGATTGGCTTTTAGTCACCTGCCAGCCTGCTTGGGTATGCTGTAGCTCTAAGTCGATAATGCCAACATGGCTGCCCCAACGCCCCGGCATTACTGCAGCTACCCCATTAATGGTGCCGCTTTGGTTATCTACACCTGGCAAGTTATCAAAGCCTTTACCAGGGAACACTGTATGCGCATGACCAAAGGCAATGGCATCAATGCCAGCGACTTCAGATAAATAGTAAACCGAGTTTTCAGCCATGACTTTGTAAGGATCGGTAGATAGGCCTGAATGGGGAATGGCAACAATAATATCGGCGCCTTCGGCCTTCATTTTTGGCACCCAAAGTTCGGCACTTTGTTTGATGTCTTGTGCGCTTACCTTGCCTTCTAAATTGGCTTTATCCCAAATCATAATTTGTGGGGGAACAAAACCAATGTAGCCAATTTTGAGGTTTTGGCTTTGACCGGCTGTATCTTTAAAGCTGTAGTCTTTTATTAGGTAAGGGCTAAAGTAGTTTTGCTGGTTGTCGCTGCGGATTACGTTAGCATTGATGTAGGGAAAGGTAGCGCCCGCTAATGCTTTGTCTAAAAAGTCTAAGCCATAATTAAACTCATGATTACCTATATTGCCGACATCGTAATCGAGGCTGTTCATTGCTTGATAAACTGGATGAACTTGTTGGCCAGTTAACCCTCTGTCAGCAATATAGTCGCCCATTGGGCTGCCTTGTATAAGGTCGCCATTATCTACCAGCACGCTATTGTCCACTTCTGCTTGGGCTTGTTTTACGAGGGTAGCGGTACGCACTAAACCTATTTTGGCGGAGGGTTTATCCTTGTAATAGTCAAAGTCCATTATGTTGGCGTGAATGTCAGTGGTTTCGATGATTCTGAGCTTAATTGTGGAATCGTGAGCATGGCTATAGGCTGCTATACATAGGCTGGCGCACAGTAGTATTTTTAAGCTATTCATGGTGGCTCCGCTTGGAAACAGTAAACAATAAAGTAAACCATAGCAGAGCGGTGCAAGGTGGCACTCTCAATAGCAAAATAAAGACGCTTTTCAACAATAATTCATGGTCTTAGCTATGATAAAATAGGCAAAAAATTCGGAGACGCTATGCCCTATCAGTGGATTTTACTTGGCCTTGCTAGTCTTATAGCTATTGGCATCTTATTACATCACCCTTCACGCACCTTAGGTATTCCTTCGCTGCTGATTTTTATGGGGGTGGGTTTATCCATTGGTAATGGCGAATTTAATTTTGTTTACGATAATTTGGCGGTTACTTCGCTGGTGGGGTCTTTTGCCTTAAACATCATTGTATTTGTGGGCGGTATTAATACGCCTTTGCAAAGTATTAAGGTTGCTTATAAAGAAGGTGGGGTATTGTCTTCGCTGGGGGTGGTGTTCACCTCGTTTATTTTTGCCGCTATTTTTTACCTAATATTTGATTACGACTTTGTTTATTGCTTACTGTTTGCTGCGGTAGTGTCGTCTACCGATGCCGCTGCGGTGTTCTCAATTTTAGAATCGAAAAAGCTCAAACTAAAAGAAAGTACCGATACGGTGTTGGAGTTTGAGTCAGCCACTAATGACCCGGTGGCGCTAATTATGGTGGTGATACTTACCGCTTTGTCTTTGTCACCTGACAGCGGCGTATCGGCTATGGAGATTAGCCAAACTTTGGCGATTCAAATCATTGGTGGATTGGCGATAGGCTTTATTGTGGGCAAGGTATGTGTGCTGGCGCTAAGTAAAATTAGCTTGCAAGAATATGGCTTAATTCCAGTGTTTGTATTGGCCTGTTTTATCTTAGCCACTTATGGCAGTGAGTTAGCTGGCGGTAACGTGCTAATAGCTTGTTACGTGAGCGGTGTGGTAATTGGTAATGGCTTGAAGCGTGGTAAAGAGGTGAATAAACACTTTTTTAATAGCTTATCGTGGTTAGCCCAAGCAGTGATGTTTATTATTCTGGGGCTGCAAATATTCCCGCAACAATTACTAGATGTATTGTGGGTGGCTATTGTCCCAAGCGCTATTTTGATGTTGGTGGCCCGCCCTCTTGCAGTGCAACTTTGTTATCTGCCATTTCGCCAAGCTACTTGGAAGAAGCGTTTGTTCATTTCATCCATTGGCTTAAAAGGGGCTACCCCCATTGTATTTGCATTGATCCCTGCAGCAGCAGGTGTAGAAGGCGCTTTAGAGATGATGCACATGGTGTTTTTTGTGGTGCTTTATTCGGTGTTTATTCAAGGTGCAGCTATCGAGCCGCTGGCGAAAAAACTTCAACTCAATCAAGGTGAATCATAGGCAAACCTAAGCGAATATTCACTGGCACTAGGGCTTGGTGTTATGACAATGCTCGATAATCAGCTCTCGCAGCCAGCTGTGTGCGGGGTCGTTTTCTAGGTGTTGTGGCCAAGCGAGTAAGTAGCTAAAGGGGGCCATGTAAATCGGCAGAGGCAGCAACTCTAGTTGGTGAGTTTTTATCACTTGCTGGGCAAAGCTGCGGGTGCAGGTAAACACCAAGTCGCTAGATTGACAGAGCAAGGCCGCGGCAAAGAAATCGGCGGTAAGGGTGCTGTTTTCAATATGCAGCCCTTGTTCTGCAAGCACCGAGTGCAATAACCAACGATCGCCAACTTCACACTCGCAGGTTAGGTGAGCTTGCTGCATGTAGCAGTCTAAATCCCATTGCTGGCTTAACACTGGGTGGTCTTTTCTCACTAAACAAACATGGTCGTCTCTAAATAACTCAAAGCTACGAATTTGAGCGGGCACTTGCTTAACTTGAAAGTGACTAGGCGCGCGTTCGTCGTTATCGCGAGCCACAATAGCTAAATCAAATTCCCCTTTTTGCAGGCCTTCGATACTGCCTGGTTCTAGGCGGTGAGTATCCAGCTTTAGGCCGGGCGCTTGTTGCATCAGTTTGCCAAAAAAACGCGGTAATAAGGTGGCAAAACAGGTTTCATTAAGGCAGCAGCGAAAGTTACGTTGGCTAATCGCTGGCTCAAAGCCTTCTGCTTCAATCATTTCATTAGCGCTTTGCAGCCACTGCCGCAACTTAGGTTCTAAGCTGCGTACTCTTGGCGTTGGGCTCAAGCCATTGGCATGGCGGATAAATAAAGGGTCGTTTAGCTGCTGACGCAATTTGGCCAATTGCTTACTCACTGCCGATTGGGTGAGGAATAGCTTATCTGCTGCTTTGGATACACTGCGTTCTTCAAGCAAGGTGAGTAAAACTCGCAGTAGATTAAGATCGTATTGCTGAGACATGATATTCCTGTGAGGACTACGAGTGAATCTAAACTATCATTATGATTCATAAAGTGCAGGACTTACAATGCCCACCTTGTTTTTGGAGCATGCTATGTCGAAGCCTTTACCCCTATTCATGTTAATGGTGCTGTTCTCACCCTTAGCGATTGATATCTTTTTACCCGCTATTCCACAAATGGCGCAAGCCTTTGATGTGCCTGTGGCGTGGATTGCTCAAACTATTCCGGTGTTTTTGTTTTCCTTTGGTATTGGCCAGTTGTTAGTGGGCCCATTGGCCGACCGCTATGGCCGTAGGCCAGTGGCTTTGGTAGGTGCGCTGTTATATTTGGCAAGCTCTGCCTTGGCGGCGATAGCCAGTAGTTATGAGCTATTAATGCTAGCGCGCTTAGCTCAAGGCATTGCGGCCAGCTGTTTGTCGGTGGCCGCGTTTGCCGGGGTGCGTGATGTATTTGGTGCCGAGCGTTCAAAGAATATATTTAGCTATTTAAACGGTGTGATTTGCATTGTTCCCGCATTAGCGCCCTTGTTAGGTGGCGTGCTCACCCATTGGTGGTCATGGGCAGCAAACTTTTGGTTTATGGTGGCATTTGCGCTGGTGGTATTTTTGGCGCTGCTATTTGGTTTAAAAGAAACTAAACCTCAAGCTAACGTGTTTACTGGGCGCTTGTATTCTTTTAGCCGTTACTATTCGGTTATTACTGTAGCCAGCTTTCGTTTTTATTCCTTGTTGGTAATGTTGGGGATGGCGATGATTATTGGCTATGTTTCGCAGTCTGCTGGCCGCTTAATGGTGGATATGCAGCTATCTAGTGCTGATTATGCCTTATGGTTTGGCTGCAACGCTGCCATTAACATTGTGGCTGCATTTTTGGCTCCTCAAGTAATTAAGCAGATCGGGCAAACAGCAGGCTTATGGCTTGGCGCAAGTTTAATGGCAGGCGCGGCCATTGCCTTAGTACTAGGCCAGCAAGTATTGCATCCGCTGGCGTTTATGGCTCCGGTATTTGTTTCTAGCATTGGTTTTTGTCTGTTAATTGCAGTGGGAACTGGCAGCGCTTTAGCGCCTTTTGGTGACAAAGCGGGCACGGCTTCTGCTTTATTGGGCTTTGTACAAATGACCGGTTCTGCAAGTTTAGTGGGCATCTTAGGTGTAAGTGGTTTAGCCAATACCGAGCAACTTGCCTTGTTAATGGCGCTGCCATTTGCGGCCATGACGCTAGCCATTTGCAAAGGTGGCTTACGGTTTGAATCCAGTAATTAGCTAGTTGAATTAGCTGTAGTATTTATGAAAAAAGCGCCTAGTTGGCGCTTTTTTAGTTTTATTTTCACTTAAGCGGCTTTTTTAGCTAACTAGACGCGCTAAATCTGGCGGGTGGTTTATAGTTTTAAGTAAGTGAAATTAAGTCGCGTTGGTAGTTATCACGTGAAGATCCTACTACTTCTGTTGTTTATTTGCCCTTTAGCTTGGGGAAAAGCGTCGGTGGTTTTTATAAACCCCGGTAAAGCTGAAGAAAGCTTTTGGCAAGATGTAGATATGTTTGCTAATGCTGCCGCTAAGCGTTTAGCGCTTGATTACCGTACTTTTCACGGAGAGCGTAATCATTACTCAATGATTAAGCACATCGAATGGATGATCAACAATCAGCAGCTGCCCGATTACCTCATGCTGGTGAACGAGAAGCAAGCCTTGCCTCGTATGCTTAGCCTGCTAGAAGGGCAATCGGTTTATGTATTGGTGTTGCTTAATGATGTGAGTGCTGAACAGCAACAGCTTCGTAATAATAATCCTCATTGGCAAAATTACTTGCTGTCTTGCATCGTGCCTAATAATTTGTGGGCGGGTTATCAAACGGCCCAATCCATGTACTTAAATGCCGAACAAGTGACTGGTGAAGCGGTAATTATCTCGGGAGATAAAACCACTCCTGCTTCAGTAGAGCGCACAGCTGGCGCTGTCGATTTTTTTCAACACCAAGCCGGTATTGACTTAAAGCAGGTTATTTATGGCCATTGGGATGAACAGCGTAGCTACCAACAAACTAAAGTTTTGCTGAAACGCTACCCCGATTTGAAATACCTGTGGACAGCTAACGATCACATGGCTTTTGGCAGTATTAAAGCGATTAAAGAATTAGGAAAGCAACCAGGTAGGGATGTGATTGTTGGCACCGTAAATACCTCTCAACAAGCCTTGTTGTTGCGTGAACAAGGTGAAATTAGCGCCTTGGCGGGTGGCCACTTTACCGCGGCGGGTTGGGGACTAAGTTTGATTCATCGACATATTCAAGGGCAAACACTGCCAAGTAAAGTGAATGCTCCCTTGTTTGTAATGTTGCAGCCAGGGACTGAGGCCTTTGAAAAAGTAAAACAGAAGAAATGGGATGCAGTAATGTTTGAGAACATGCTGCTAGAAGCCGGCAATCCGCTTAGTTTTCAGTTTGCTCAGTAGGTTGTTATGAAAGGGGCTTTTAAACTTCGCACTCCCATTGCCAAACGCTTGGTCATATTAATTGTAAGCGCCAGTACCCTGTTTGCTTTGTTATCTGTGGCTGTGCAACTGGCTTTCAATTTTTCTGGCGCAGTTAAAAATGCTGAGCAATGGGTTGATGAATATAACCAAGCAAACTTGAGCGCGATTGAGCGAGCAGTATGGGAAATTGATTACCAGCTGCTGGATGATTTGCTGCAAGGTTTTGTGCAGCAGCAATATGTGTCGTCGGTAAATTTCTCAACCGATGAAGGCATGGCTTCGGGTGTTGGTGAAGCTGACTTAAGCCAGAAATTTTATGTTTATTCACTCGACCACCAAGGCACTGCGCTGGGCAAACTTACGGTTGGCCTAGACTTATCCTTGATCAAGCAAGATATAAAAGCCCAAGCCTTAGTTATATTGCTAACTAATGGCTTAAAAACCTTTTTAATGAGTTTGATTATTTTACTGCTTGTAGGGCGGATTGTGACTGGCGACTTACGGCGTTTAGCCGAGGCCGCCGACCAGATATTTACCGAAGAACAACAGATTGTTCAGTTACCCAGTAAGCTACTAAAACGTAATGATGAAATTGGATTAGTGGCCAGCTCGATGCAACAGCTACAACAACGTTTGCAACGCGGCTTAGATGCCCGTTTAGAAGCCGAGCAACAGTTGCACCAGCACCGGCAGGTGTTAGAAGAAACCGTGGAACAACGCACCTCGGTGCTTAATTGGCAAACTGAAGCCAATCAATTGCTATCCGAGATCTCCCTGTCTTTTTTAAATCAAACATCTAGCAATTCAAAGGCATTGCTACAGCGAGCTACCTCAGCCATAGGCAGTTTGTTCCCGATAGAGCGGGTGGTGGTATTGGAGTTTGAGCGCCAGCAAGCGATTTATCGCGATGTATGGAGTGTGCCAGGGCATTTAGCGCCTATAGAGCCGGTGGACTTAAGCCAACTTAGTGAGCTAAAGCGGCGTTTGGTGAGTGTAGCGCCAATAGTAGTGAGTGATGTGGAAAAGCTTAAACGGCATGCTCCCGCCGAATATCAGCTACTCAAGCAATACGGGATAAAGTCCTTTGTAGGTATTCCCTTAAGTGATGGCAATAAGGCCTTTGGTTTACTTAATTGTGTGAGCTTGAGTTATTGCGCGATTTGGGACGATTACCAAGTAGTATTGTTAAGTCAATTTGCCGCTGCCATTAGTGGTCTGTTAATTAACGAAAAAAACGATCAGGCGATGAACCGTCTGCAAAATGAGTTACTTCAGGTAAATGAGCGCTTGCAGGTATTAGCCGAAACCGACGAGTTAACCGGTTTAGTTAACCGTAGGCCGTTTAAGCGAGAATTAAACCGTGCTGTAACCAGTGCCAGAAGGCACAAAACCCAGTTGGCAGTGCTAATGGCCGACATCGATTATTTTAAAGCTTACAACGACCACTACGGACATGTGCAAGGTGACGAAGCTTTAAAGCTGGTGGCTAAAGCCCTAACAGAAGTGGTAAAGCGAAGTGAAGATTGTGTAGCGCGTGTCGGCGGTGAAGAGTTTGCCATTTTAGTCTCTGATGCTAATCAACAAGATCTGCCCAAAATGGCTGAGCAAGTGGTTAAAGAAGTTGCCAACTTACAAATTGAGCATGCGGATTCGCAAGTAAGCGCGGTATTAACAATTAGTGTAGGTGGCATTTTGATTGAACCTGATGATGTTATTGACCCTACCAAGCTGTTAGAACTTGCCGATAGCTGTTTGTATAAGGCAAAACATCAGGGGCGTAATCAAGCAGTGTTAGATCTGGATGTTTAAGTACTGCGTTAGTTCAAAAATATAAGCTTTTCTGGCAGTTACCGAGCTCTGGTTTGTTCCTAATCAAAGTTACAGAGGATCTTAATTTCTCCCAACAAAGCGGTGAAGTGGGTCGCATTTATTGGTGGTTGTTTTCTCCACAATGGTGATTGTACTGACCGCTTGCAGGGAGAAATACCATGAACCAAGGCATACTCAACGTTCTGGCTTTAAGCATTGTTCTCACTAGGGCCTGTTGATCTTTGGTGCTAAAATTTTGTTCGAGATAAGCGGGCTTTAATCGCGGCGAGCACTTATAAGCCTAGTGGGCTAAGCAAAAAGTGCTTAACAAAGAGTAAAGTTCGCTTATCCGAACCCTTCGGGCAGTATTTCTTAGCCATTTATTCAGCGTTAGCGAGTGATTATTAAGCCCACTTAACCGCACACTCACTGCCTTGCCTAAATGGCTAATAAATTGCTGCAAAAACCATCAGCAAAGATCAACAGACCCTGAGTATTTAGGTATTGTTGTATTAGCTGGCATGGCGCTATGCTCTACCGCGCTTGCTGCAGAGTTGCTGCTGGTATTCGCAGCTGAGGTCACAGAATAGCCAGATAATTTGCGCCAGCTTCATTCTTAATTGTTCATTTGTCAGTAAGTCGGTAATTATGTTTTATAATATAAACATGGCTAACAAGGATTGAGGACTTGAACATGAGCCATACAAGAATGCTTAAACTGGCGATAAGTGCCTATGTTGCTTGTGCTTTATTGGCATTTTTGGCGACCGCCTTTAGTGGCGGCTTTTCTGATAATCATATCATCCAGCGAGTGTGGATCTTTCCTTTACGGTTTGAGTTTGCCTTAGTGCTGCTGTTTCTTAGCTTGCTGGCTAGTTATTCCTTGCTGCACGACAGTTTACATGGCCGCTTGTTACTTACCGGGATTGCAGTCGTGCATATCCTAAATATGATCTTTGCAACCAGCTTGGTGGAGTCTTCGATAGCGGCTTTGTTTAGCGCGGCCAGTATGATGAGCCTAGGTTTACTGGTCTATGTTGCTTGGACCAATCCACAAAACACTAAAGTGAAGCGCTTGCAGCAATATCAAATACAACGACGTCGCGCCAAAGAAGAGCAAGATAAGATTGATTATGCTTATTTAAGCGCTGTGCAGCCTACCAATGAGCAGCATGCTGAGCACTTAGGCAAAGAGAGCCATTAGCCCTGAAACTACAAGAGAAAGTTGTTTGGTTAAGCAGGCTCTTGTAGTTGTTGGCAATAGCTCCAAAGGTAGAGGCTACCAATAGCGAGGCCAGGCAGAATGGCTTCTAATAAATCGGGTGTTTGCTGCCAAGTATGTAACAAGACAGGAATCGCCAGCATCACTAACCAAGATACCGACATCGCCGACCAACGCACTCCTTGGCTATAGCCCCAATAAGTCAGCATTGATTTAGCAATAAAGCTAATTAACCAGGTTGATACAAAAGCATAACTGCCCTGAACCAAGCCTGCTTTTAAAGCAACTTGGTTACCGTGTTCGCTATTCACAAAGGCAGCCCAAACGCCATAAACCAAGGCTGCCAGTAAGGCGATTTGCCAAGGGCTAAGCCGGTTAACTAGCTTGCGGTAGTTATTAATCATTAAGCACTGCTGGCCAGTTTTTGTCGGCACTAACAATGAAATCATCGCGATTAGCCGTCCATTTTTGCTGCACGCTGGCGTTATAGTTTAAGTAAAGCTTGCCATCAAGCACGGTGAACTGCTCTGGTTCAATGCTGGCTGTTTTGCCTTTGGCTACCGCATAGGCGCAGTATCCACCATATTGTGGCGCAAACTTTTCTGGCTCGGCTTTAAACATAGCTAGGTTTTCTGCACTGCTAAACCGCCACGTAGCGCCTTGCCATTCATATTCAAAACTCTCTTTGCCTTCTACTGGTTTGTTTTCAGTAAAATAAGCCACGCTATCGTAACCTTTGATGGCTAGGTTATTAAACCAAGAGGTGTAGATAGGATCTGCAGCAAAGCTGTATCCGGAGACAAACAGTAAGGCGAGTATTAGCTTTTTCATAGGGTTACCTCGTCGATTAAATCAGAACGGATGATGGAAAGTTGGCGTTGTTGTTTCTCTAGTAAGCCGGCGTCTAAGGGCTGAGTAGCGTGGCTAAGTTGCTGTCGCCACGCTTGTAGGCTAGCTTCTGGGTAGTAATCAAATTCGCTATCTTGGGCACTTAGGCGCACTTGGCAAATGCTTTTGCTGTGGGCTTCATCTCTGTCCATAAGCACTGAGTGGCTGCGGTTCTCTTGGCATTGCTGCAGGTGAATATCGCTAAGTACTTGTTCGGCAGAGCTAGGTTTATGCTCTAGCCATTGTTGGAAACGGCGTTTTCGGCTAGCCAATACTTGTTGGGTATTTAAGGCCGATGAACTGAGCTGAATGGCCTTGTCGCTAAGATGATGATGGCTAAGCTGTTTGCCACTCCAAGAAAAGTGCTGGCAATCATTGGCTGATATCATTAATAAATCAAAAGGGTTGAAGTGCTGATAATCTTGCTTGGCTAAATGTTGCTCAAGGTGTTGGCTGCTGCCTAACGCCAAGGCTTGGGGAATAATTTGTCCACGAGTGGGCGCACCTGCATGCTGTGGATCTTGGTAACGATTTAATAGCGCTAATACAACCCCATGATTGTTAAAGCCAAACCAGGTACCACCAGCTTGCCCATCAACGGGGTAAACCAACACCGTATCACCATTACGTTGTTGCTTTATGCCTGCTTCATGGCGATGACGGGCTTCATCGCGGTTCATGGTAATTACGGTTTGCTGGCCAAGGCGCAATACACTAACAGTACACATTTAGTTGCCTTGTTGGCGTAGGTAGCTCGCAGTGCTAGGTGCGATGCCCATGTTATTGTCTACCGATAAGCCCAGCTCTTTTGCCACTAATTTGGCATAAGCAACATGGTGCACGGTATGGTTAATTAGATAGCATAATTCGCGGCTTAAACTGCTATCAAACTGCATGCTCTGTTGCTGCTTTAACGAAATCTCTGACTCCACCTTAATCGGGCGTTCATCAATGCTGGATTGTGGGTGAAGGAACCAGTTACACAGCTGATTAATCAGTTGTAAGGCTAGGCTTGGATCGTTTTCTATATCGCTATCTCGGTGGCGTGAATTGTAATCAATACTGCCTTTATCCAAACCATGTTGTAGGGCTAAGAAGTGATCTAGAATGTGTCGTACATGGCGACCAATGCCAGATTCACTGTGAACAGAGGGCTGGTTGTAGAGTGCTCCATCACTCGCTTCTACTAATTGTTGCACTTGCTGAAGTGCTTCTACGGTAGCGTCACGCAGCTGCTTCATTGTTTCTCCATTTATTTAAAAAGCGTTCACTACCAGTTTGACCGAGGTAACGACGTAAATATTTCTCAGGGGTTTTTCTTAAATCAACAATAATTAGCCCATCTAGCGACTGATTGAAGCTGTTGTTCACCGAAAAACAGACAAAGCGGCCATTAAGCGCTAGGTAATGACGCAGCAAAATGGGGATCGATTTACCTGGCTCGCATTGACCCACCAGTTTATTAAGAATGGCAATGTTGCTAAGCGACGCGAGTACCTTGCTCGACCATACTTTGCCTTTCACCTTCAAGGGCACAATAGGCTTAACATCGTTTAGGTAGCGCTGTTCAGCACGAAAAGCCGAAATCATCGAATCTGAGATAAACGCTTGAGCCAGCTCGGAATGCTCTTGGGAAATACTCACACAACCAAATAAGGTGTGATACTGCGGGTTTTCTGCCACGTAGTGACCAATGCCTTGCCACAGTAAATCGAGCGCTCGAGGATGGCGCTGGTATTTAGGCACCACAAAGGAGCGGCCCATTTCTAAACAGTCGCCCATGCGTTTTAAATAGGCTTGGTCGAAATCGTAAAGTGAGCGGCTATACAGAGCATTGATGCCGTGTTGCTCAACAATTTCGTTGGCATGACCAAGGCGGTAACCTCCTACCAAGCAATGGGCGTCGTTATCCCAAACAAATAAGTGCAAATAGTGAGGGTCGAACTGGTCGCTGTCTAAGTGTTTGCCAGTACCCTCTCCGGCAGCTCTGAAGGTGACTTCCCGTGCCAAGGCTATCTCATCCATAATCGGCCCTAAGCGTGGGTAGGGGGCGCAATACACACTAAAGTTACGGTGGCTGACTAATATGCAGTCTTCTAAAGTATCTAACTGCTTACGTAGTTCTTGGCGGCCATTAGGCAAACATTCAACTAAGTGCAGCGGCGGGTGCTTGGGCGCAGCTTTAGCTTTTTTATTGTTAGGTAAACTCAGTAAGTCAGTCGCTACCCGCAAGTAATCGGTAACGGCTTGTTCATCACTTAAGTCTTGATAATCTTTAGGTGCAATAATTTCGCCAATTTGCATGGTAAATTCACGACCACGTTTGTTTATTAGCTCTCTTGGCAGAAGGGCAGTACGTAGGCGGCGATGCAATAAACCGGCGAGATAAAAC
Source organism: Agarivorans sp. OAG1 (assembly GCF_037076485.1). Lineage (NCBI taxonomy): Bacteria > Pseudomonadati > Pseudomonadota > Gammaproteobacteria > Alteromonadales > Alteromonadaceae > Agarivorans > Agarivorans sp. OAG1. Next base: position 4,432,511 of record NZ_AP028990.1, on the reverse strand, counting down.
AATTTGGAATTACGCCCAGTAACAAAACAAGGTAATACGTGAGCCTTATAACGTTTGGCTAAACGTCCAACCAAATTGTTCCATTGGCGATCTTCTATTTGACCCGTTTCAGTATTGATGGCTGACACCATGCCCGCGGGGTAAATCATTAATGCTCCACCCTTAGATAAGTGCTGGCAAGACATGCGAATGCCGCGAGCATTTTTCTTGGCGGCTTGCTCAGAGAGCACGTCTACGCCAATAAACAGATCTTGAAACTCTTCTATATTGGCTAACAGTTCATTTGTGAGCACTTTTAAGTCGGGGCGAACTTGTAGCAATAGTTCGCTCATTGCTACGCCTTCTAAGCCGCCTAAAGGATGGTTAGCCACAATCAGTAGCGGGCCTTCTTGCGGCACATTTTTAAGTGCTTCTGGATTGTTGGCTAGTAACGAGAAATCTAAGCGGTGCATGGTATGGCGCAAAAACTTTTGTGCTGTTTGGCTGTCATTTACAAAGTTAGGGGCAGCATCATAGTGTTTGGCCAAAGTGCTTAAGCCCAAGATCTTTTCTATCACTCTCGCGAACCACTGTGGACGCATATTCAGCCTAAATGGATTATTTTTTTCCTGCATGGATTACTCCTTAATCCGTTTCTGGATAACAAGCAGTGAGTTCACGCTCATGTTTCCAGCGTACTAGCAGCTCTTTAAATTTAGGTGGTCGATAACCACGTTTGCGATTGGCAGCACCTAGCTCAAATAAGGTTTTGTATTGAAATAATAACGAGCGCATTGCTTCGCGAAAGGGAGTTTTACGATCCCAAATATGCAGCGATTCAGAGCTAGCGCTATTAATTTCGACAATCTCCAGATTGGTTCCTTGTTGTAAGTGGGTGATGTCGGCGAATTTAATGTCCATTCGTCCGTAATAGAACTCGGGCAAATCGGCCATCATTTGGTTAATCGCTTGGTTTAATTCTGGAGTGATTAAATCATTGGCATCGCGAAAAATAGCGCCGCGACAATGACTGGCCGAAAACACCAATTTATAGGGTTGGCCTTCATCGATTATGCTGTCTAGTTTGTCGTGATGACGACTTAAATACAGGTGTTGCAGTTCGCTAGCGCGAGGGGCAGCTTGAATCAGCTGCTTTAAGGTGGATTGGCCATCACCCACTACATAAGGCGTGTACTTTAATGCTAAAGAAATAATCTCACCTTGTGGCTGGTCGGGGTGGCGTACAAAGAACACGCCTGCCTCGGCTTCGTAACTGGCCAGTTTTTGAATCAACATGGCTGCATTGAGTGGATAGTTTTCTAGGCAATCTTGCAGCTCTTGGCGGTTATGCAGCAACTTTACTCCCGCACCACGGCAGCCAATATCGGGCTTGCCTACAACTGGAAACTCGAGGCCACGCTGTTGCATTTGCTCTAATAAGTCTTCGACTTGACGCGCCAATGGTGCGCCGGTGCGATTGACCTTCATCCAGGCAAGGACTGCATCGTCGCATGACCCGGTAGCTTGAGCCAGCAGTTCGCTTTTGCCTACACCGACCATGCCGGCTAAAGGGAGTTTGGGGTTTGCCAATAGCGGTAAAGTGAATGAGCGATGGCGAATGCCTAAGGCTATCCATTGAAATACCACTGGAATATACACTGCCCAAGTTGGCCAAAATTCAAAGAAAGAAGTGGTTTTTCCGTTCATATCTAGGGCCGGCATACCGGGGGATACGTAAGGCGAAGAGGGCTTGGTATTTGTTTGTTCAGTCACAGTGACGGCACTTCCTTTTGCTTTTTATCTGTACTAACAGACCTGTGTATTGCGATAAATAATTCAATCTCCGTTAGATTTAGTCTAGTTCAGCAAATTGATTAACCCAATACAGTGTATTAATGCTCCAGTCTAAGCGAGAATAGTTACCAATAAATGTAAGACTTTCGGATGGTTGCGCTGAATGATTATTGAAGATTTACACTTACTGGCTGGTCAGCATCAGCTAGCGATAAAACGCTGGGAGTTAAAAGCTGGCGAGCACTGGGCGATCTTTGGCCATAGTGGTAGCGGTAAATCTTTGTTGGGCGCTTGGTTGGTGGGAGACTTAGCAGCCGAGCGGGCCACCTTAAGCCAACAACCACAGCGCATAGCTTTAGTCTCTTTAGAGCAGCAACAGGCTTTGCTTGAGCGCGAACTCGCTGACGATGACAGTGAGTTCACCGATCAAATCGATAGCGGGCACACAGTACTTGAGTTGCTTGAAGCTGACTGTTCCGAGCCGCGTTTACTTGAGCGAGTGAGCCAGCAGTGCGATTTAACACATTTACTTAAGCGCGGCTTTCGTTTGTTATCAACTGGCGAAACGCGTCGCTTGATGCTGGCTTTAGCGCTGATTAAGCAACCACAATTGTTGATTTTAGACGAACCCTTTGCCGGCTTAGATCTCCGCCACCAACAGCAATTACTCGCCCTGCTTGAACAACTAGCCAAAGAGTGTCAGCTATTGATCATTAGCTCACGTGATGACGAGTTGCCGGCGTCAATTAGTCACGTAGCGGTGCTTGATGAACAAGGCCTAAGTCAGCAACTCACCATTGAGCAGTGGTTACAGCATCCCGAGCGCCAGCAAATGGAACAGCAAGCTGAGCAACAATCCTTGGCTATTGTGCAGGCTCTGCGTGAGTTTCAACAAACTGAGCCAGCTTCGCAACTGTTCTCTATCACCCAAGGTTCGGTGAGTTATGCCGGTGAAACATTGTTTAGTGGCTTAAATTGGCAAATACACTACGGCGAGCACTGGCAAGTTCGTGGCCCCAATGGTTGTGGAAAAAGCACCTTGTTGAATCTGATTTTTGGTGACCACCCACAGTGTTACAGTAATCAAATAGAGGTTATGGGATTTCGCCGTGGCAGTGGTGAGAGTATTTGGCAAGTTAAGCAGCATATTGGCATGGTCTCGGCGGCCTTACATTTACAATATCGGGTCAACTGTAGTGCCCTTGAAGTGGTGCTGTCGGGTCTGTACGACTCTATTGGTGTTTATCAACAAGCCAGTGAACTTGAGCTTGAACAAGCACGTTTATGGCTACAACTATTTGGTCTGGCTAACTTAGAAAAGCACTACTTTAAAAGTTTGTCTTATGGGCAACAGCGTTTGTTGATTATTGCTCGCGCCTTGGTGAAAGGGCCGCAACTGTTATTGCTGGACGAGCCCTGCCAAGGCTTAGATTTTTTACAGCGTAATACGGTGTTAAAAGCCTTAGAGTTAGTGGCTAAACACAATCTTAGTCAGCTAGTGTATGTTACTCACCATCAAGATGATGCCTTGCCTAGCATTAAACACTTTATCGATTTTGCCGATGGCGCGGTGCATCTAAGTACGCTTTGAGCGCGGCACTATGCTGCAAATGAATCTCAAGTTCACAGGAGTAATAAGATGAGTTGGTATATAGCGGTTCTTAAAAAATATCTGGTGTTTAATGGGCGCGCTCGACGCAAAGAATATTGGATGTTTGTGCTTATCAACAGCATCATCGGAGTGATATTAAGTTTTATTGACCAAGTTACCGGGACCGTTAATCTTGAATCTGGCTTAGGGGTATTGGGCAGCATTTACGCCTTGGCGGTGCTGTTGCCTTCCATTGCGGTAGCGGTGCGCAGGTTGCATGATACCGGGCGCAGTGGTTGGTGGCTGTTTATATTATTCCTGCCAATTATTGGCGTATTAGTGCTGTTATTTTTCTTTTTGTCTGACAGCGAAAGTGCAGCCAATGCTTATGGGGAAAACCCTAAAGCTCAAGCTGTTTAGCTTTAACTATGTGGTGTTGGCCAATAAATGCATGCAAATGAAAGCACAGGTGTAGGGCTAAATCGCCAATTCTATCGGCGTGGTCCAGATTATCGCCATGGTGATAGTGTGGACTTCGCTGACATAAAGAGCACTTTTGGCTTTGCTGGTTTAGCGATTGGCGCTTGGGTTAATAAACAAGAGAAACAACGCGCCGCAGAGCTAATCTTTGATGCCTTAGCCGATCTGGCGTTTTTGCTTAATCTACCTCCAGTTGCCTTAGGTTTAAGAGGGAGCTTAAGTTTGGCTTTTGGTACAGGTGGGCAAACTAATGTGCAGGCTCACTATGCGCCGGCAAGTCAAACCCTCGCGCTTGCTAAAAATGCTGGTGCCGGGGCATTAGCTCATGAGTGGTGGCACGCATTTGATCACTATATGGCTGGAAAGTTGTTTTGCCAGCCGGCCGGGCGCAACGAGTTTGCATCTACGCGTTGGTTAGCCGATGAGAAACAATATCCCCATCCCTTAAATCAGCTGCTTGACCAGGTGTTTGCTGCGGTGTTTTTAAGTGAGCAAGGGCAAAATCTACATCCCTATGTAAGCCGGTCAGTCGCTTTAGATAAACAGCTGGGGCAACGCTATTTTAGCTTACCTACAGAAATGATGGCGCGAGCGTTTGAAGCATGGATTCAAAGTCGTAACGATATTAAAAACAGCTATTTAGTTAGTGGAACCAAACAAACTGAGTTAGCCAAACAGGGAGCCTATCCCGATGATCAGCATTTGTCGCAAATTGGTAGCCGTGTTTTGCTGTACTTTGAAACATTAGGTCGAGCACTCGAGTCCAAATAGCAGGATCTAATGACCACCGCTTGATTTGTTTCATCTATGTGTGATGGTGCATAAGTTTTCTATTCACAAATAAAACAAGGATCGTATACTTATTGGTCTTGTTAATAAGTTATCTGGATGGTTAACAAGGAACCTAGGGCATTAGGGAACAAGGAATGTTGCGACTTCTATTTATCGTTTTATTGGTTTTTACTGGGTTTAACAGCGCTTCTGCTGCTGAGCCGGTGGATTTACGTGTTTTGGCTTGGCCGGGTTATGCCGATGCAGATATGGTGGCGGCATTTGAAAAGCGTTATAAGGTTAAAGTTAAAGTTAGCTACATAACCAATGATGATGAAATGTGGCTGAGAATGGGCCATAAACAAGGCGCTAACTACGATCTATTTGCGGTTAACACTGCCGAGTTACAGCGCTACATTGATGCCAAATTGGCTACCCCGTTAAATCCACAAGCCATTGGCAACATGGCCAAACAACTGCCTCGTTTTACATCCTTACAGGATATCCCCGGGGTTACCCGTGATGAGCAGGTATACGCAATCCCCTATACCTATTCTGAAATGGGCTTAATCTACAATAAAAACTATTTTGAACAGCCGCCTATTAGCTGGAATGTATTGTGGGATCCTCAGTTTCAGGGGAAGATTCTTGCGTACAATGGCAGTGCCCATAACTACACATTAGCGGGCATGGTTCTAGGTGTAGAGAATCCTTTTCAGCAAACAAACCAGCAGCTTAAACTAAGCACCGAGCAGCTGTTGGCTTTAAGACGTAATGTATTAACCTTTTATAGCTCTCCGGAAGAAGCCTCAGAGTTTTATAATCAAGAGTCGGTAGCGTTAGTGTTTGCTAACTATGGAGCTCAGCAGCTCAAACAGTTGCAAGATGCCGGCGCAGACATTGGATATGTTATCCCGCAAGAGGGTGCCTTGGCTTGGTTAGATTGCTGGGCAATGTCGAGTGGTGTAAAAAACCAAGACTTAGCCCATAAGTGGATTGATTTCACCTTAGAGCCTTGGGTTAGCCAGTTGTTAACCGAGCGCCAAGGCTTAGCGAATACCATTGTGCAAGACACTCGCTCGCTACCTGAAGACAAGATCATTTGGCTCGAAGAAGTGGAAGACCATCAACGCCGCAGTGAATTTTGGGAAAATATTCTTAGCGGCAAAACCTTGCAGATGATGAGCCTGCCATGATCAACTCCATTTCTCTTCGTTTTGGTCTTTGGTTTGCCGGCTTTGGCATTTTGGCGTCGGTGGTTACCGCCGCGGTTAGTTATCATGAAAGCCGCGGGTTGTTAGCCGAAAGTGCCGAGCGAGAGTTAGCCACAACCACTCAAATTCTTACCCGAGAATTTAGCAGTAGCATTGATGAAATTACCAAAGATGTATTGTTTTTAAGTTCTATTCCGCAAACGGCCGGTTACTTCGAGGCTGACAATAAGCTGGTACTTTCCGAGCAGCTAAAAGATATTTTTAAGCAAAAGTTAAGTTTAAATCCTTCTTATTTCCAAGTGCGCTTTATTGGTGCTGACAATTTTGGCCGAGAGTTGATTCGAGTCGATAGACTAAGTGATGGCTTGATAGCTATTCCCGCCGCAAGCTTGGAAGAAAAAGCGCATTATCCTTATGTTTTTCGCACCTTACGTTTAAATGCTGGCGAGAGCTATTTGTCAGATGTGGATATTCACAATGAAAAAGGTGTCGAGCTGGGCCAGCATCAACCTACCTTAAAAATTGCTTCGCCAGTATATGTTGAGGGTAAAGCCCGTGGTTTGGTGGTGGTGAATGTGGGTTTGGAAAGTCTGTTTAGCCAAATGCAGGCCGATTTGCCCGAAGGTGTGGCGATTTATTTAGCCAACCAAAAAGGTGACTATTTAGTTAATCCTAATCCTGATAAACAGTTTGGTTTTCATTTTGGCCATCGCTATCTAATGCAACGTGACTTCCCTCAGATGGAAGTACTGTTTAATGATCTGCAGCCAAGAACCTTTGTGCTAGACCCCTCCGCGGTCTACAAATATGAGCGAGCGGTGTCTTTCACTCCCTTGTTTTATGGACCTAAATCTAGCCCAAAAATGGCGGTGCTTGGTTTAGCCAGTCCACTGCCTAGTCTCAGCCATATTATGGACTCGTTAGCCGGGTCGATGATTAAGGTTTGTTTAGCGCTGAGTTTAGTTGGGCTACTTACTTCCCTGTTATTTGCTAAGGTTTTGTCCCAGCCTATTCGCAATATGATGATAGCGGTAAACTCTTTTTCTAAAGGTAAATTGCCTGCTGCCCAGCTTTTACCTAGCGAGCGTAAAGATGAGATTGGTTTATTGGCCAATACCTTTAAAGCCATGTCGCGGCAAATTAATAAGCAAATTGTTGAGCTTAAAGACAATGAGATTAACCTGCGCCATATGGCTAGCCACGATAGCTTAACGGGTTTGCCTAACCGCAGTTTGTTTTTGGAGCAGCTACGAGGCTCGATTCACCGCGCTCAAACCGAACAAAATAGCCTAGCTGTGGTGTTTATCGATTTGGATAACTTTAAGCAGGTTAACGACAATTTGGGCCATGAAGCTGGCGATCTCTTGTTAAAGCAGGTTGCAACAGTATTGCGAGACTCAATCCGTTCTGGCGATTCGGTGGCACGCTTTGCCGGTGATGAATTTATGCTGGCTCTAGAGTCAATTTCCGAGCCCGAAGAAGCCAATGATGTAGTGAATACTGTGCTGCGTCGTTTAGCCCAGGAAGTAAGCTTAGGGGTGCATATTCAGCCAGTTTACGCCAGCGTAGGGATTAGCATGTATCCTGCGGATGGCAATGATCCAGAACTATTGGTACGAAATGCCGATGCGGCGATGTATCAAGCTAAGTCTAAAGGGCGCAACCAATTTAGCTACTACGCCTTAGATGTACCTTCGGCAATAGGCTAAGCCACCTTATCAAAATGACGCTGAATCATACTGGGTTTATTGTTTGTTAGCTCGAAGCTTTTGGCTGCCTTAAAGCCTTGTTGGCTTAGCCATTGAGTCGCGCTAGATACTTCAAGAAATACCTGTTTAGTATAGTGTTGTTCAGCAGGTAGCATCCGCTGGAGTTGGTATTGTTTGAGTGGTGAAAAACTAAATACTTGCGCCACGTGGCTCATTCCCGTTTGAATGCACCATTGCTGCAGTTCACTGATTGCTAGCTCTGCTTCCGGCACGGCTAATTCCCATTGTTCTAACAATACTAAATGTGCCCATGGCGCCGCTAGTGATTGTCCAATACGTTTAAAGTCCTCAGCAAAGTGTTCACTAACCGCTTGATTCCACGCTCCTTGAGCGCTGGCTATTAGCAAGTTGTCGAGTAGGTACAGCTGATAGTCGCCGTGAAGTGGTTCGGTGCTCATAGAGATTTTGGCTAGTTAATAATGTTTAAGTTTAGCCAAGATTGTTAGCTAAGCCAGCCTTATGCTTTGTAGGCTAGGGCTGGCTTTTATTAGGTAAATTATCAGTTTAAGCGCGCTTCTTACTGGCTACATCCATCCAAACCGCCAATAGCAAGATGCTACCTTTGATGATGGATTGCCAATATGTTGGTACATCCATCATGCTCATGCCGTTGTCTAAACTGGCCATAATAAACGCGCCCATTACTGCGCCAAATACTGTGCCTACGCCGCCAGCCAAACTGGTGCCTCCAATCACACATGCCGCAATGGCGTCTAACTCGGCAATGTTACCAGCAGATGGAGAACCCGCGCCTAAACGTGAAGCCAAAATTAAGCCCGCCACGCCTACCAATAAGCCATTAATGGCAAATACTGATAGCTTGGTGCGCTCAACATTGATACCAGATAAACGGCTGGCTTCAAGATTGCCACCAATGGCGTAAATACGGCGACCAAAGGCGGTTTTCTTGGCCATAAAGGCAGCGGCAAACATCAGCACAACCAGCAACAATACGGGAGTGGGAACACCGCGGTAGTCGTTTAATAGTAATACTGTGCCTAGGGCAAAGATGGCAATCAGGCCAAACTTGAATATATCGCCAGTGACGGGGTTATTGCTTAGTTTGTGCTCTGAGCGAGTTTTACGCAGTTTGCCTTGCCAAGCAAAGAAGACAGCTAACGCACCTACAGTGGTGATTAGTGAGAACATGTCTGGTAAGTAGCTTTGGCCAATAATGCCCATATCTGGGGTTGTTGGAGCAACCGTGCTACCGCCAGTAATGCCGATTAAAATCCCCCTAAAGGCCAGTAAGCCGGCTAGCGTAACAATAAACGATGGTACTTTGCGGTAGGCTACCCACCAACCATTCCACAGGCCAAGTAAAAAACCAGCACTTAAAGTAAGCACAATGGTGAGCGGCAAAGGCAATTGCCACCACACATCCATAATGGCTGCGGCGCCGCCTAATAGGCCCATCATCGAGCCAACCGATAAATCAATCTCTGCCGAGATGATCACAAACACCATGCCAATAGCAAGTATGCCGGTAATGGCGGTTTGGCGTAGTAAGTTAGAAATATTACGTGGGGTAAGATAACTGCCCTCGGTGGCGAAGTAGAAAAACAGCATAATTACCGCGATAGCTGCAAACATCACCAATACTTGTAACTTCATTTTCTTTAAATTGTTCATCAAGCCCACCTTCGTATTGGTGTCACTGATAGTTGTTTCTTGACTAGACATGTTTGTTACTCCTCGGCCAACGCGCAGTCCATCACCATTTCTTGGCTCAGGTTTTGATTGTCTAGAAGGCCTTTCAATTTACCTTCATGCATCACTAATACTCGGTCACTAATGCCTAATACTTCCGGCAATTCGGAGGACACCATAATGATGCTGATCCCTTGTTTAACCAATTGATACATCAACTTATAAATTTCATATTTTGCCCCTACATCGATGCCTCTTGTGGGTTCATCAAGGATCAAAATACGCGGTTGTAATAATAAAAATTTGGCTAAAATAGCTTTTTGTTGGTTGCCTCCGCTGAGGCTTTTTATGGCCAACTCTGGGGATGCTGTTTTTACCTTAAGGCGTTGAATGGATTGTTCTATGGCTGCTTGTTCAGCAGATTCATTGACGGTTTGGCCTAAGCCACTAAACATGTTTAAACCGGCTAGGGTAATGTTTTGACCCACTCCCATAATTGGCACAATGCCATGGCGTTTACGATCTTCTGGCACCATGGCAATGCCGTGATTCAAAGCATCGCGATTGTGGCGAATTTTTATCGGTTTTCCATCTAGCTCCACAGGGCATTGATAAATGCCTTCGTAAGAACCAAATAAACATTGCATAAGTTCGGTACGGCCCGAACCCACCAAGCCAGCTACGCCCAAAATCTCACCCTTACGCAGACTAAAACTTACTTGGTCAACTTGTTTAAGATTGGACGACTTGCTCAATTGGGCATTAACCGGCCCAACTTTGAGGATCGCATCGCCAATAGGGTGTTCTTCACGGGGAAATAGCTGTTTAAGCTCACGGCCTACCATCATGCTAATAATGTCGTCGGTAGACATGTGTTTAGCATCTTGAGTTCCAATGTGTTCACCATCGCGAATGATGCAGATTCGGTCAGAAATTTCTTTCACTTCGGTGAGCTTGTGGGAGATGTAAACACAGCTCACACCTTCACTGCGTAGCTGTTTAACAATGTCTAACAGTACCCGTGTTTCGGATTCAGTTAGTGGCGCGCTTGGTTCATCTAGCACTAATACTTCGGCTTTTTTAGATAAGGCCTTGGCAATTTCTACCAGTTGTTGTTGGCCAACCCCTAATTCCCGAATAAGTGTGTCGGGCGAAACATCAAGTTTTACCCGTTTAAGCAAGTCTTCGGTTTGCTTAAACATCGCACTGTGGTCCAGTACGCCGTAACTGGTGATTTCGGCACCAAGAAAAATGTTTTCTAGAATAGAAAGCTCTTTAACTAGCGTTAGCTCTTGGTGAATGATGGCAATGCCTTTTGCCTCGCTATCGCGAATATTGCGCGAAACAAGCGGCTCGCCTTTATAAATGATTTGTCCTTCGTAACTACCATGGGGGTGAACGCCGGTTAGCACCTTCATTAAGGTGGACTTCCCAGAGCCGTTCTCGCCGCAAAGCGAGACAACTTCGCCACGTTCTAAATTGAAATTAACCCCATTAAGCGCAATCACTCCGGAGAATTTTTTAACGATGTCAGACATCATCAATAAGCTGCTTTGGCTCATCTTAACTCCTAATAAAAAGGGCGAGGCGTTGGCCCCACCCTTTTTTACTGCGTAGTGAATAGTGCTTGTTGGTTATTGATATACGTCTGCTTTGCTATGGAAGCCGTCGGCAATTACTGTTTGATCAATATTCGACTTATCTACAGGAATTGGCGTAAGTAGGTAAGAAGGTACATCTTTAGTACCGTTGTTTAAGCTAGAGTTCGACTCTGGCATTTGGCCGTTGCCCATTTGCACTGCCAGCTCTGCTGCTGTAGTGGCGAGCAGTTTAATTGGCTTGTAAATGGTCATGGTTTGGGTTCCAGCTACCACGCGGCGGCTAGCGGCTAAATCGGCGTCTTGACCAGAAATATGCACCTTACCAGCTAGACCTTGAGCGTCTAATGCTTGAATCGCACCACCTGCAGTAGAGTCGTTAGAGGCAACAACTACGTCGATGTTGTTATCGTTAGCAGTTAAGGCATTTTCCATGATTTTTAGGGCATTCTCGGCTAACCAACCATCAACCCATTGGTCACCCACCACTTTAATATCACCTTTGTCGATGAGTGGTTGCAGTATGTTCATCTGCCCTTGGCGGAATAACTTAGCGTTGTTATCAACCGGTGAGCCGCCCATTAGGAAGAAGTTTCCGTCGGCTTTACGCTCAATCAGTGCTTGAGCTTGTAGCTCGCCCACTTTTTCATTGTCGAAAGACAAGTAGAAATCGATATCGGCATTGTTAATCAAGCGATCGTAGGCTAATACCCGAATACCTTCAGATTTAGCTTCCGCAATCACGTTAGACAATACTTTGCCGTTGTAGGGAATAATGACTAATACGTCTACGCCACGAGAAATCATGTTCTCAATCTGAGAGATCTGGGCGGTTTCATTACTGTTGGACGATTGAACATATACTTTGGCACCAAGTTCCTCGGCTTTCTCAACAAAAAAGTCTCGGTCTTTTTGCCAGCGCTCTAAGCGAAGATCATCGATGGCCATACCAATTTTAACGGTTTTGGCAAATACTGGGGCGGAAACGGCTAACGCGACTGCGCACAATAGAGTGGTCAGTTTTTTCATGTTTTGGCTCCTTGCTTTATAGCTTGTTTTATATTTTTTAGCTAATTGTAGGGTGTAGAGGTAATCCCAAAAACTCATTCCTCGTGAACCAGATTAGGCTTATAAGATACACTCACCAATGATGCTTTTTCATACAGCTATAATGTTTATTCACATTAAGTGTCACTCTGTGATGGGTTTCAAGAAAACGTTTTCTCAAAGGTGCAGCTTTTTAAGAATTACTAAAAGTTGGCACTATAGTTGAGTCACACTTTTACTTATATTTTATTAATTTGATAATAAAATTAATAAGAGAGCGGAGGAAGAAGGTTTAAAATTTTTATAATAAGCTGCTGAAAATAAAGATATTGTCATTTTTCACAAAGGGATTTAAGTGAAAGCTTTAGTTTCACTTAAAACGCAGGTGAAGCTCACATTAGCTGTGATGTTGAAACTCGCCGATTAACTCAATTTGAGTCGCTTGCTCACTAAATGCCTTTAGCGTATCTAAACCCGGTGCTTGCTCTGGAGTATATTGTTTGGCCATGGCGTTGATCCACTGTAAACCAAATTCGCTTTCGTAAGCTGAGCTAAGCACACAACTTACTTGGTTCGCTTGTGCTTGGTCGATAATGCTGGAACAAGTTCGCCAAGGGCCTAATAAACTGGGTTTAATGACTAAGCAGCGCAAACCTTCGAAGTAATGATAGCGGTAGCTACTGTCTTGTAAGGTTTCATCTAAGCCAATGCCTACGCCTGTGCGCTGGGCTAACAGCTCACACTGTTGGCTATTCATTAGCGGTTCTTCAATATAGTCGATGCGGCTGAGATCGATATTCTCTAAAACAAAAATCGCTTGGTTCCATATCCAGCCGCGGTTTGCATCTAAACGTAGCTGTAAATCAGGATAGCTGTGCTGTAGTTGCTGAATCAGTTCGAGATCTTGTTTGGGGGATTGACGAGCCACTTTTAACTTGGCTAGATTACCGGATTGAGAGTCCAGTATTTGTTGGCAGTGAGCGAAGTCGCCATTAAGTAGTGGGTAGCCAGAAACAATGGGAGTAGTTGGTGGTAACCCTGCCATCGCGCAGTCAATACCAAAGGCAACACTTGGATACAACTTACGCTGAACATGCCCTTGTAAGTAGTCGGTAATTTGCTGCTCTGCTTGCGCTAATGTTTCTTCGCTAAATCCGGGTAGTGGGGCTATTTCTCCGCGTCCCAAGCGGCCATCACGAAAGCGAATTTCGAGGTAAAGACCTTGGCGCTGGTTATGTTTTAAAGAGCCAAGCTGTATGGGTTCAACAAATGCTTGGGTATAGCGACTTAAGGTAGCACTTTGCCAGTTACAGAGCATGCTGAGACCTCTCAAATACTAGAAGTGATGAAGCACTCATCACTCTGCAAATTTATCACTTTGTACGGAACGGCCGCAATAGCAAATATGCGATTTATTATTATGCTTTAGTGGGTGTTTTTAAGCTGGTTGAGTGGTGCAAGTGTGCTATTTGAGTGGTGCGAGTGGACTAGGTTAAATTAAGAGTGGGACAGAAAACTCGCTAAAGCATACGAGGATTCTGCCCTTCACCATTGCCGTTATGGATTACGTTTAAATTTACTAAACTCAGGCGGGCGTTTTTCGTTAAAGGCGTTACGACCTTCTTGGCCTTCTTCTGTCATGTAGAACAGCATGGTGGCGTTGCCAGCGAGTTCTTGTAAGCCTGCTTGGCCATCACAATCAGCATTGAGCGCGGCTTTTAAACAGCGCAGGGCCATAGGGCTGTTTTGCAACATCTCACGACACCACTGCACGGTTTCTTTTTCTAGCTCTGCATAGGGCACTACGGTGTTCACTAAGCCCATATCAAGCGCTTCTTTTGCATCATACATACGGCATAAAAACCAAATCTCGCGCGCTTTCTTCTGGCCAACTATGCGTGCCATGTAACTGGCTCCCCAGCCACCATCAAAAGAGCCTACTTTAGGACCAGTTTGGCCAAATTTGGCGTTGTCGGCGGCAATGGTTAAGTCACACATCATGTGTAATACATGGCCACCACCTACAGCGTAACCGGCTACCATGGCTACCACGGGTTTAGGGCAGGTACGAATTTGGCGTTGAAAATCTAATACATTTAGGTGATGGGTCCCTTGGTCATCTTTATAGCCGCCGTAATCACCACGTACCGATTGATCGCCGCCAGAACAAAAAGCCAACTCACCTTCGCCAGTAAGAATAATCACACCCACTTCTGGGTCGATGCGGGCGTCGTTTAAGGCATGCATCATTTCTTGAACCGTTAAAGGACGAAATGCGTTGCGAACTTGCGGGCGGTTAATGGTGATCTTGGCGATGCCGCAGGCGGACTTATGGTAGCGAATATCTTCGTATCCATTGTCGGCATCCTGCCAAGTTACTGCTGAGCTATCAATTTGGGTCATTCTCTTCTCTATCATTATTTAGGACACTGGACAGTTGTTCGAGAAACAGTGTCGGTTGTTCAAAATGGCAATTGTGCCCCGCGCCTTCAATGATGTGACATTTAAGGCGCGGGTAATCTTGTTGTAGCTGTTTGGCTAGTGCTTGGTATTTATTGTCTAGGCTTCCACCAATAAAATCTAGCGGCATTTTTAACTGACCAAGTTGCCGACTAAGATCTTGTTGCAAACCTAAGCTGGTTGCACGCAACGTTGCGGCAATGCCTTGTCGGTCTTGATGTTGGCGGCGTTGGATAAGCTGCTGCCGCTGCTGGCTAGTTAGGTTGGCAAATACCGCTTGTTGGTACCATTCGTTAATTAGCGTATCTAGAGGCTCTGTTAACCAGCGGTCTGCCCAGCGGTTGTCATGTACTAAACGTTGCTGGCGTGCATCTTCATCACTTAAGCCAGTATTAGCTGATTCGATAACCAATCGTTCAATACCTTTGGGGGCGAGTAAAGCATGTTGCAGCGCTAAGCGGCCACCTAAGCTGTAGCCCACTAAATGGTAATGGGCGATTTTAAGGCGCTTTAAGCATGTGGTGAGCTGGTGGCTAAAATCTTTAAAGGCATTGCGTGGTTTAAGCCTCTGCTGGGCGCTCATGCCGTGGCCGGCAATGTCTACGGTTACACAATAGTAGTGCTGGCTAAGCTCCGCAATTTGCGTTTGCCAGTCGCTACCGCTACCTAGAAATCCATGCAAAAAAACTAAACAGGGATGTTGGTTTTGTCCATAAACACTAAAGTGCATCGTGACTGGCTACCTGACTAATTAAAGATTGATAGCGCGCACTGGCATCGCCTGGAGTAAAGCAGACTTCAATCAAGCTGGCTCCGGTTTGCTGCTGTGCACGCTCAAAAGCATGGCCGAATTGTTCGAAATTTACCACCTGTTGATAAGCTAAATTGAAGGTGGCTGCGGCGGCGGCAAAGTCGACCTGATGAGGCAACTGGTAATACTGTTTGCTTAGCTGTTGATCTTGGGAGCCTGTTGATAGTGCTGGTAGCAGATTAAATATCTCGCCGCCGTTATTGTTAAACAGCACTATCACTAAATTTTGCTGGCTATTAGCGGCAAGGCTTAAGGAGTTTAAGTCATGCAATAACGAGGTATCGCCAATCACCAAAGTACACGTTTGTTGCAGACCTTCGGCAATTCCCACACTGGTGGCTAATAAACCATCAATGCCCGACGCTCCTCGGTTGGCAAAGTAATGCTCTGCTTGGCAAGGCTGGCCAAGTAGTTCAAACAAACGCACGACCATGCTATTGCCCATAAACACCGCTGATTGCGGTTTTTGCTGTGCCGAAATCTGTGCGCATATTGCCAGCTCAGAGTAATCGAGTAAGGCAGCATTAACCTCCTCGCTAATGGCTTGTTGAGCTTGGGTCCATCGCTCTAAATACTGCTGGCTAGTAGTGCTTGTCTTAACTGGATGAGCGTGTAGCCAAGCTTGGGCGCTGCATTGCCAGCGCTGCTGGATATTTTGGCCAGGGTTTACCCGCTGCGCTGATTGATCAATTAAATAGTACTTCGCTGAGCTCTTGGCCAGCCATTGGTTGAGGCGTTTCGACACCAGCTTGCCACCAAACTGAATTATAAGGTCGGCTTGTACATGTTCGGCAAATCGCGAGTTGGCGAGTAATAGCTCAGCGTGTTGAATCAGCCCTGCACTTTCTTGAGCGGTTTGCCAATGGCTTTGGCAATCGACTACCACTGGCCAGCCTGCTTGCTGCGCCCAAGTGATAATGGCTTGGCTTTGTTCGGCTGTTTGCTGACCTATTATTACCAAACCTTTGGACTTTTCGAGTAGCTCTGGCCACTGCTGACTAACGACCGGCTGGGAGGTATTAGGATGTTGTTGGTAATAGGGCGATCCGCTGTTTATCCAAGCTTCAAGTTGCTTATAAAGCGCAGTTAAATCTTGCTTAGCTTGTTCAGGATAAAAGGGTTCACGGTAAGGACAATTTAAATGCACAGGGCCAGGCGTTTGTTGCTGCAGCGCTAAGGCATGACCCAGCTCGCTAAGCATACTGGCTAGTGAAGCATCAACACTGGGTTCGGCTAGTTGGCCGCTATATACCGGGTAGTTGGCAAACATCCCCTGCTGTTCGATGGCTTGATTAGCACCAACAGCCACAAGCTCCTGTGGTCGGTCGGCGCTAAGCACTAACAACGGAATGCTCGACTGCTTTGCCTCAACCACCGCCGGGTAAAGATTAGCAACCGCACTGCCCGAGGTGGTGATAATGGCTACAGTTTGCTGGCGAGCCTTACTTAAGCCTAAAGCAAAAAAGCCTAAACCGCGTTCGTCAAAGTGGCAATGGCTAGTGGCTTTAGGGTGCTTAGCCACCGCTAAAGTTAATGGCGTAGAGCGAGAGCCGGGGGCGATACAAAAGTGCTCAATGCCGTGGCGAATGCAATCTTCAATTAAGCACTCAGCCCAGGCAATGTTAATGTTTTTAATCAAGGAGTAGGTCCTTATCTACCAGCTGCAATACCGTGGCGATTTTGTGGTTAAGTTCTTGCCATTCTTGCTCGGCTTGTGAGCCAGCCACGATCCCTGCACCGGCAAACGTACTTAAATGTTGTGGGGTAACTAAGGCGCTACGAATGGCCACCGAAAACTCGCTTTGTGCGCCGCTTAACCAGCCAACAGCACCAGCATACCAGCCACGGGCATAGCCTTCGTTTTTAAGAATATATTGCACTGCAGAAGAACGTGGCAAGCCGCCTACTGCAGGGGTGGGGTGTAAGGCCTGCAATAACGAGCGGTCATCTAAGGCAGGGCTAATACGGGCTTGAATGCGGCGTTTTAAGTGCTGCACTCTATCTAGCTTTAGCAATTCTAGATTATCTAAGGTGCGCACATGCAGGCTTAGCTCTTTTAAGCGGCGGGTTAAATCATCCACTACCAGTTGGTTTTCTAGCTTATTTTTGGCGTCTTCTAATAGCTGTTCGCCCAGTTGAGTATCTAGCTCGCTAGTTTCTCCACGCGGCGCAGTGCCGGCCAATGCTTCACTGACTAATTGGCTGCCTTCACGAGAATATAAACGCTCAGGACTGCAGCCTAAAAAGCTAGTTACCCCATCAAACTGAAATAAAAAGCTGTAGCAGTTACGTTCTTTTTGTTGCCATTGTTGTAGCAAAGAAAAAGCGTTTATTTCGGCGTTTAGTTGCAAATTGGTTTGCCGAGACAACACCACTTTGGCGGTGTGTTGTTGAAAATCTTCGCTGGTGACTTGCTTAACCAAGTGCTGCCATTGTTCGCGACTGGGTTGGTCTTGGCGAGACAAGGCTTTAAGTGGTGTGTGCTGCAGGGCTTGTACTGGTTTTAAGGCGGCAAAGGCCTTTTCGATGCGCTGATACTCTAGCTCTGGTTGATGTTCAAAATTAGCATTGATGAACAAACGGGTATATTCGCCGTCACAACGAATTTCAAAGCGCGGCAGAATAAAGCGACGATGCGGAAAGCTTGACCACAGAGCACTTTGGCGAGCAAAGGCAATGCCGCCATAAAAGCGCAGTTGGTTATTGCGTGGGTCTAATTGGTCACACACCGATTGCAGCTGTTCTAAGTCGAGCACCGATTTAGCCGCACCCACAAAGGCAACTTGTTGCTGGCGTTTGTTTTTCCAGTAACCGCGGGTGGTGTGTTGTTGCTGGTTAAGCCAGGCGAGAAGATCGAGCTTTGGCAGTTTTATACAAACCTGCTGAAAACCCTGCTGCGGCAAGAGCCTAAGCTGGTTTATGGCATTTTGAAACTGGCTAGCAGTGAGTCTCACCTTAACTATTCCTGCTCTATTACACCGTTTCAATGTAGCTGTTTTTGTTACAAGTTTATAGTCAGATTTGGCTCAGCCTTGATGCTGAGCAATAATAGGCGCTAAGTTCTTATCTTAATGTTGAATATTACTTTGAAATCATGGCTTCATGCGGCGCGTTTACGCACCTTGCCTTTAGCGAGCGCGTCGATCATTTTAGGTTCTGCACTGGCGTATTCTGAGGGAACCTTTGCTTGGCCAGTGTTGCTGCTGGCTTTGCTAACGGCCCTATTGCTGCAAATTCTTTCCAATTTAGCCAATGATTATGGCGATGCGGTAAGTGGTGTTGATGATGATACTCGAGTGGGCCCCGCTCGTGCGATTCAAGCTGGATTGTTGACTAAGCAGCAAATGTTTCGGGCGATTACGCTGGTTGCCCTGTTGGCAGTGTTAAGCGGTATTGCACTACTGGCGGTAAGTTTGGGCAGTAATCCGAAGGCTTGGTTAGGGTTTATCGCCTTGGGTGGGCTGTCGATTGTTGCGGCTATGGCCTACACCATGGGCTCTCGACCTTACGGTTATCGTGGTTTTGGTGATATTAGCGTGTTTTTGTTCTTTGGTTTGCTGGGCGTGATGGGCTCTTACTATTTACATACTCAGAGCCTGAGTTGGCCAGTCATGATGATAGCTTCAGCCAATGGTTTGCTAGCGACAGCAGTGCTCAACATTAATAATTTGCGAGACTTTTCGCCTGATAAAGCTGCTGGAAAGCTCACCTTGGCGGTGCGCTTAGGCGAGCGTAATGCCCGTCGTTACCACTTGGTATTGGTGGCGCTGGCTTTATTACTATTTGCCAGCTTTATTGTTTGGCAAAGTAGCGCTAATTTTGCTTGGCTGTGTTTGTTGCCTGCTTTAGTCTTGATGAAGGTAACCAAAACCGTGATGCTGGCGCGCCAGCATCAGTTATTGGACAAGCAATTGCAGCTCACCGCCAAGCTAAGTTTTTTCATCGCCTTATTGTTTAGCCTTGGCTTACAGTTTCAATACTAGGTGCTGCCGACTTTTCGCGGATTAGTTTTGTCCGCGAAAATCAGCTAGAAAGTTCAACAGCCGCTAAAGCCTTATCGCCAAATGACACACAATATTCACATTTAATCTACGCAAGGTGGATAAAAAGCGTTGAGCCTAGTCCTTGGCCTTTGCTAAGGTAGCTACAGACGTTTTGGAGGATTATCGATGCGCAAGATAGGGATCATCTTGCTGCCAGCCCTAGCAATTGCAGGCCCTAGTTTGGCCAACATGCAGCCTGCCAAGTGGTATAGTGCAGACGGAGTAGGTGTTGTACCTAGTATTGAAGTATTAGGTTTATACGACAGCAACCTTACCAACAGTAATACTGATCAAATTTCTTCTTGGGGAACCATTGTCTCTCCAGCCATTGCTGCTATTTCTGAGCAAGAGAAAAGCACTTATTATGCGGCATATCGCTTAGTGTGGGGCGAGTACTTCGACAGCTCTGAAGACAACTTTTTAGATCACCACCTACGGGTAAATGGCGAATGGGAGTTTAGCGCTCGCCAACGTGCTAAATTGCGTTACGATTTTCGTCGTGACCACGACCAACGTGGTGAAGGTATTTCCTCTGGTGTTGGTGGCGTGATTGACGAGCCCGTGCAATATAACCTGCATTGGCTGCATGGTTTATATGGCTTTGGTGCCAGAAGCGCTACCGCGCAGATCGAGTTAGAAGCCAATGCTCGCCAGCTGGATTACCAAAACTTTCGCGAAGTTACTCAGTATCGCGATCGCAATGCTTTTGACGGCAGTGCTCGCTTCTTTTATCGAGTGTCCTCGGCCACCCGTTTATTGGCTGAACTGAAAGCCGGAAAAAGTGACTATAAAACCATCGAACCAAATACGCCAAGTCGCGATTTTAACGACTTACTTGGCTTTGTTGGTGGAGACTGGGCGATTACTGGAAAAACGAAAGGTCGGGCTAAAATCGGTTGGCAACAGCGTGACTTTAAAGAAGGTGAACGTGAAAAGTTTAGCGATTTAAGTTGGTCGCTCGCAGCCGATTGGTCGCCTCGCACCTACTCTACTTTTAGTGTGGAAGGTGGTCGTCAAGCTAAAGCCCCAGAGCAAGGCGGTGATGTTATCGACAATACCAACATCACCCTAGACTGGGAGCATTACTGGCAAGAACGTCTAGCTACAACCTTTACGGTTGGTTACGACAACAACGATTATGTGGGTGTAGAACGGCAAGATAAAATTTATGAAGGGCGGGTAGGCGTGAGCTATCAATTCCGTCGCTGGCTAGAAATTTCACTTTGGCAGCTATGGAGAGATAAAGATTCTACGCTTCAGGCCGTTACCTATGATAAGCAAGTTACCAGTCTTAAGTTGAGACTGAGTTTATGATCAAGGATTAAGTTATGCGAAAACACATTGCGCGCCTTAAAAAAGGACTAGTTTTACTAGTCGGCGTGCTGTGTTTTTCTTCGCATGCTGAAACGGTGAGCAACTACCGTTTAGCGGCAGGCGATAGCTTTAGAGTGAGTGTATACGGTGAGCCAGAGCTTAGCTTGGAGACCCGTTTGTCTGATGACGGGTTTATTCGTTACCCGTTTTTAGGTGAAATAAGAGTGCGTGGCCTTACCCTCACCGAGCTGCAGTTACAGATCCAAAATGGCCTAAAAGGTGACTATTTAGTTGACCCAATGGTGCAAGTAACCATGGTTGAATACCGGCCCTTTTTTATTAATGGTGAAGTGGCTCGCCCAGGGGCATACCCTTATCAACCCGGCTTAACGGTAAATCGTGCTATCACTCTTGCTGGTGGTTTTACCGAGCGTGCCGGTAAAAGCAAAATTACTATACAAGCAGAAGGGGCGACTCCCGATGAGCGCGAGCGAGTAAGCCTTGAAGACCGGGTTTCTGCTGGTGATGTTCTTAATATTCCGCAAAGTTTCTTCTAATCCCTTTGTTGGCTTACGCCAAATGCCTATCTAAATCTGTTAGCCTAGTTTTAAGCAAAATAGCGAATATCATCATTGGCTTTCTTAATATCACTATTGTGGTTTGGCTTTTTCGGCCCTATACTCGGCTCTCTTGTCGGAGTGCCGAAAGGCTGAGACCACGGTTAGCTAAGCTACGTTGTGTGGGATCCGTATAACTTGATCAGGATAATGCCTGCGCAGGGAACAAGATAAGTAACCAATTCCTTCTGTTACCACTAGTGTACAAATACACTCTTGGTCTAATATTTGGTTACTTTTCCTACATCCGACAAGCCTCATTACTTAAATTTTTATTTAGAGGCCAGTCATGTCAAGACGCGAAACTCGAGCTGCAGCAGAACAATACATTAATAACCTGCAAGGCCAACCTTTTCCAAATTCAGAAAAAATCTATATTCAGGGAAGTCGTGACGATATCCAAGTAGCCATGCGCCAAATTAACCTGTCTGACAGTTTAGTTGGCGGCACCAAAGAAGAACCTACCTTTGAGCCTAACGAGCCGGTACGTGTTTACGATACTTCGGGTATCTACACCGACGAAAACGCAGAGTTAGATGTTCATAAAGGTTTGCCACAATTGCGTAAAGCTTGGATTGAAGAGCGTGGTGATACTGAAGAGTTAGCTGGTTTAAGCTCTAACTTCTCGCAGCAACGCTTGGCAGATGAAGGCCTTGATCATATTCGTTTCGAAAACCTACCAACGCCACGTAAAGCTAAATTAGGCAAAACCGTCACCCAGTTGCACTACGCTCGTCAAGGCATCGTTACCCCAGAGATGGAGTACATTGCTATTCGTGAAAACATGGGCCGCGACAAAATCCGTGAAGAGTTGTTAGCCGAGCAACAAAAAGGCCACTCCTTTGGTGCCTCATTGCCAGAGCACATCACTGGTGAGTTTGTTCGTGATGAAGTGGCACGAGGCCGCGCGATTATTCCGTCTAACATTAACCACGCCGAAGCCGAGCCAATGATTATTGGTCGTAACTTCTTGGTTAAAGTGAATGCCAACATTGGTAACTCAGCGGTAACTTCTTCGATTGAAGAAGAAGTTGAAAAGCTAGTATGGGCAAGCCGTTGGGGCGCCGATACGGTAATGGATTTATCTACTGGCCGTTATATTCACGAAACCCGCGAATGGGTGATTCGTAACTCTCCTGTGCCAATTGGTACTGTGCCTATTTACCAAGCCTTAGAAAAAGTGAACGGCGTTGCCGAAGACCTTACTTGGGAAGTGTTCCGCGACACGCTGATTGAGCAAGCCGAACAAGGGGTGGATTACTTCACGATTCACGCAGGTGTATTGCTGCGTTACGTACCAATGACCGCGAAGCGAGTTACTGGCATTGTATCGCGTGGCGGTTCAATTATGGCTAAGTGGTGTTTAGCCCACCATAAAGAAAGCTTCTTGTATGAGCGTTTTCGTGAGATTTGTGAAATTTGTGCCGCCTACGATGTATCACTGTCGCTAGGTGATGGCATGCGTCCTGGCTCGATTGCCGACGCCAACGATGAAGCACAATTTGCCGAACTAGAAACCTTAGGTGAGCTAACGAAAGTGGCTTGGGAATACGATGTTCAAGTGATTATCGAAGGCCCTGGCCATGTGCCAATGCAAATGATTAAAGAGAACATGGAGAAGCAATTAGAAGAGTGTCATGAAGCACCGTTCTATACGCTTGGTCCATTAATCACCGACATCTCTCCTGGCTACGATCACTTTTCATCGGGTATTGGTGCTGCAATGATCGGTTGGTTTGGTTGTGCCATGTTGTGTTACGTAACCCCTAAAGAACACTTAGGTTTACCTAATAAAGAAGACGTGAAGCAAGGCATGATTGCGTATAAAATCGCTGCTCATGCGGCTGATTTAGCTAAAGGTCATACTGGTGCGCAAATTCGGGATAATGCGATGAGTAAAGCGCGTTTCGAGTTCCGCTGGGAAGACCAATTCAACCTAGCCTTAGACCCAGACACTGCGCGTGCCTATCACGATGAAGCTTTACCACAAGAGTCGGCTAAAGTGGCTCACTTTTGTTCAATGTGTGGGCCTAAGTTCTGCTCAATGAAAATCTCTCAAGAAGTGCGTGATTATGCCAACGAGCTGGAAATTAAAATGATTGACGAGCCATTGGCCGATTTAGGTTTTGTGGCCGACGGTATGGCAGAAAAATCTGCTGAATTTAGAAACAAAGGTGCCGAGATTTACCACTCGCCACTGCGCGCCGAGACCAGCGATGAAGTTTAAGCTGGAAACTGCTGAAGGTTTGCGCCCGCAAATTTGGACTATCGCAGGTAGCGATAGTTGCGCGGGTGCAGGCTTGCAAGCTGACTTGCTAACTGCCCATGATCTTGAGGTGGAGTGCGCCACCGCAGTAACAGCGATAACTGCGCAAAACATTAAGGGAGTGACGGCCATTCAGCCGTCTTCACCTGAATTGTTAGCGGCGCAGCTAGATGCGCTTGCGGCCACCAACCCCGCCAAAGTGATTAAGATTGGCATGTTGGGCAGTGCAGAATTAGTGCGTGTTGTGGCAGATAAAATTGCCACTTATAAGGCGACTTGGGCCGAGCCTCCGTTGGTGGTGTGTGACCCAGTGTTAGTAGCCAGTTCAGGGGCAAGCCTAGCATTGGACGACCTAATGCAAGCCTTACCGGCACTATTAGCACAAACCGATGTGCTAACACCTAATGCTTCAGAGCTAGCGACTTTAAGTGGCGTGGCGCTAAATAGTGTGGCCGAGCTAAAACAAGCTTGCGCAGTTTTGCTTAAGCAGGGCGTTAAAGCGGTGTGGGCCAAAGGTGGACACTTAGCGTTAACCCCCAAGGTAGCTTTGGATTATTTCACCGACGGCCAGCGTGAAATTGTATTGTCGAGTGCCATGATTGATGCACCGCATACCCATGGTACCGGCTGTACTTTAGCCTCTGCCTTAGCTTCTGCATTAGCGCATGATTTTTTCATGGAAGACGCTTTGGTGATTGCTAAAGCCTATGTTTATCAAGGCTTAAAACAGGTTACTGGACGTGGCAATCTAGCCCATCTTGGGTGGCCTACAGAGCGGGTAAATTTCCCACGAGTTGAGTCGGCACAAACCGAGTTGGGTAAGCAATTTTGCTTAAGTGAGTCTTGGCCAGAGGCCGTGCCTTTTGCGCGCTGTGACACTAATAAGCTGGGTGTTTATCCTGTTGTAGATAGTGTTGAGTGGATTGAACGCTTGCTTACTATGGGCATTAAAACCATTCAGCTGCGGATTAAAGACAAAGCCGATGCCGAGGTTGAAGCTGATGTTAAACGTGCCATTGATTTGGGGCACCAACATCAAGCGCGTTTGTTTATTAATGACTACTGGCAACTGGCGGTTAAGCATGGTGCTTATGGTGTGCATTTAGGCCAAGAAGATTTAGAAGTGGCCGACTTGCAACAAATTGCTGCCGCAGGTTTGCGTTTGGGCATTAGTACCCATGGTTATTTTGAATTGCTACGTGCTAGCCAGCTGCAACCAAGTTATATTGCACTTGGACACATTTTCCCTACTACAACCAAGGATATGCCATCTAAGCCGCAAGGTTTAGCTAAACTCAGCCGTTATGCTCAGTTGATGCAAGATTACCCCTTGGTAGCCATTGGAGGCATCGACTTGCCTCGAGCGAAACAAGTTTGGCAATGTGGTGTGGGCAGTGTGGCAGTGGTACGGGCAATTACCGAAGCAGCCGATCCGGTTGCGGCAGTTGCTGAGCTAGAAGCCATTGTCAGCCAATAAATAGCCAGTCAGCATTAGGAAGCACTATGAGCCAAACCAGCAAGCAATCAACCTTAAGCGATCAAGAAGTTCTTCGTTATAGCCGTCATCTGTTACTTAAGGATGTTGGTGAAGCGGGGCAGCTCAAGTTAAAGAGTGCGCAGGTATTGCTGGTTGGCATGGGCGGATTGGGCGCGCCTGCAGCCTTGTATTTGGCTGCGGCTGGTGTTGGCAAATTAGTGTTGGCAGATTTTGATGAAGTAGACAGCTCTAATTTACAGCGCCAAGTCTTGTACCGAGAAGACGATATTAAACAGCCTAAAGTCGTGGCGGCTAAGCAGCATTTGCAAGCTCTAAACTCAAACATTCAGGTGCGAACCGTTAACCGTAAAATGGATGAGATGTTGCTGGCCATGGAAGTGGCTCAAGCCGATGTAGTGCTTGATTGCAGTGACAACATCGCTACCCGTTATGCGGTAAACCAAGCTTGTGTTAAGGCCAAAGTGCCACTAGTTAGCGGAGCTGCGGTTGCCTTTGATGGACAGTTAATGGTGTTTGATTTTCGCCAGGCTGAACAAGGCTGCTATCACTGCCTATTTCCTAATGCCAGTGAACAGCAACTCAACTGCAGTAATGCCGGTATTCTTGGCCCAGTTGTAGGCACCATTGGTAGCTTGCAAGCTTTAGAAACGATTAAGTTGATAGCGGGCATTCCTTCTGCTCAACGCGGTCGTTTTTCCAGTTTTGATGCGCATAGCCTTGAATGGTTTCACCTTAAAGTGAACGCCGATGCAAACTGTCTGGTATGTGGAAAAGATAAACAAACATCATGATAAATATTGAATTTAATGGTCAAGCACAGTCGCTTGATGCTGAGCTCAACATTGAGCAACTATTGGCATTGCACCAGCAAGCACCCGAAGGCATTGCGGTGGTGCTTAATGGCAACATTGTGACTCGCAGCGAGTGGGCAAGCACTAAGCTGGCAGACCAAGCCAAAGTAAGAGTATTTCGCGCCATTGCTGGCGGATAAGAGGAAGCCTTGTGTTAAAGATTGCAGATAAAAATTTTACCAGCCGTTTGTTTACCGGCACTGGCAAATTTGCGACCCCACAGTTAATGAGCCAAAGTATTCAAGCCAGCGGTAGCCAGCTAGTTACTATGGCAATGAAACGTGTCGATGCGCAAGACCAGCAAGACGATATTCTGGCTCCGCTTATTCAAGCAGGGGTGAATCTATTGCCTAATACCTCGGGGGCACGTAACGCAGAAGAAGCGATATTTGCCGCCCAGTTAGCCCGAGAAGCTCTAGGCACTAATTGGCTCAAATTAGAAATTCATCCAGATCCTAAGTACTTAATGCCCGATCCTATCGAAACCTTAGCCGCAGCAGAGAAGCTAGTGGAGCAAGGTTTTGTGGTATTGCCTTATGTTCATGCAGACCCTGTATTATGCAAACGACTTGAAGATGTTGGTTGTGCTGCGGTGATGCCCTTAGGCGCGCCTATTGGTACCAACAAAGGGCTGCGTAGCCGCGATTTCTTAGAGATTATTATTGAGCAAGCCAATGTGCCGGTAGTGGTTGATGCAGGGATTGGAGCGCCTTCAGATGCTGCACTGGCTATGGAGTTAGGCGCAGATGCAGTGTTGGTTAATACTGCTATGGCTGTGGCTAAAGATCCGGTAGCAATGGCTAAAGCCTTTGCTCAAGCGGTTGAAGCTGGGCGCAGTGCTTACTTGGCAGGTTTGGGCGCGGAGTTGCGTCACGCCGAGGCATCGAGTCCCCTCACTGCATTTTTAGATACTTTGTAATTAGAGAAGCCCATGAGTTTTGCTGAGCAATTAGCCCGTTACGACAATACCGCTGTTCATATGGCAATAAACAGTAAAACCGCTGCTGATGTAGAGCGAGCGCTGGCCAAAGATAAGCTGGACCTTGATGATTTTCAGGCGCTTATTTCACCGGCTGCTGAAGCTTATATTGAGCTTATGGCGCAGCGCAGCATGCGCTTGACCCAGCAGCGTTTTGGTAAAACTCAGCAATTCTATATCCCTTTATATCTCAGCAATATGTGCAGCAATGTCTGTGACTATTGTGGCTTTTCTATGGGCAACAAAATTCGTCGCATCACCTTAGATATGGCGCAGTTAGACGCTGAGCTTGAAGCCATTAAGCAGCTTGGCTTTGACCACATTCTATTAGTTACCGGTGAGTCGGAACGTAAAGTGGGTATGGACTACTTTCGCGAAGTTCTGCCAAGAATTAAGGCGCGTTTTTCTCATGTTTCTATGGAAGTTCAACCTCTTGAGCAAGACGAGTATGAGGAGTTGATTAGCCTTGGCTTAGACGCGGTGATGGTTTATCAAGAAACCTATAATCGCCACCGCTATGCCGAGGTTCACCCTAAAGGTAAAAAACGCGATTTCGATTTTCGCCTTTCAACTCCAGAGCGTTTAGGAGAAGCCGGTATTCGCAAAATGGGCATTGGCGCACTAATTGGTTTGGATGAATGGCGCAGTGACTGTTTTTATGTGGCTGCTCATTTGCAATATTTAGAGCGCAAATATTGGCGGAGTAAGTTTTCAATTTCTTTTCCACGTTTGCGCCCTTGTGAAGGCGGCTTTCAGCCAAAATCGGTGATGACCGACAAACAATTAGTACAACTTATTTGTGCTTATCGTTTGTTTAACCCAGATGTAGAGCTGTCGCTATCTACCCGAGAGTCTGAGCACTTCCGTAATCATGCTATTCCACTTGGCATTACCAGCATGAGTGCATTTTCGAGCACTCAACCAGGAGGTTATGCTGACGATAGCACCAAAGCGCTTGAACAGTTTGAAATTAGCGACGAACGCCGCCCAGAAGTAGTCGCCGATGCAGTAAAGCAAGCTGGCTACCAAGTGGTGTGGAAAGACTGGGATCGGGTGCTAGGCTAGTGCAAGTATTTAGCTTCTAGCTGTTCTAGTGCCCCTTGCTCTAGTAGTAGCTTAAGTTGCTGATTAAAGTGCTCTACTAACTCAAGGTCTACTTGTTGTTTACTAAACGCTAGATACACCGGTACTTGTCCCAAGGCAGGTTTAATCAGCTTGATACTATCTGCTTGGCCCTCCTGCATGGCAACTAACTTAGCTTGGCGACTGTCGGTGGCAATCATGTCTAGTCGTCCGCGCAATAAGGATTTCACCAAGCCTTCTACGCTGTTGTGTTTCTCTACGTCGAATACTTGCTGACTTAGCGCATCATCAAAACTTGGTGAAATGCGGGCATTGCGAACTTTTCCTATACGATAGTCATCTAGCTCGGCATAGTCACCAGAGAACTGATTTCCTTGCCAAGAGCTATGTGCAATTAAATGCTGGTCTAGCAGTAAAAACGCCGTATCAGGATAATAAAAATACGCTTCACGGTCGGGAGTTCGCATAGTGGGAATCAAGCCCTGGCTTTGGTGGCTTTTTACTTTAGCAAACGCGCGGGCCCAGTTACTTATTTCAAAGTTGGCTTCAACATCTAATTTTTCAAAGCTTTGTTGAATCAATTCTACAATGATCCCTTCGGCCTTACCTTGAGCATTGAGCATTATATAAGGTGGAAAAACAAAGCTTTGTATATCGATGGTTTTTGCTTGGCACAGGCCAGAGCTGATGATTAGTAAGAAAACTGCGAGTCGTCTCATTTGAGTCCTCATCCTTGAGCTTGCCGCAAAGTATAAAGAATCATGCTAAGGTATGCGACTTTAAACAGCCGTAATTAACCCATTAGTGTGCTGTTTTCGTGACAATATAAGAGGTGGAATGTGTTAAAGAAATTACTAGTAGCCGTAACGCTAGTACTTGCTGTAGTAAGTAGCGCAATGGCCGAGAAGCAAACAGTAGGCGCCGCCGAGCACGTAAAAGTAGTAGAAGCCAACTTAAGGTTTTTAACTCGAATTGATACCGGAGCGGCTAGCACTTCTTTGCATGCGGAAGACATGCGAGTTATCGACGGTGAAAACATTGACCCTGCTGACTACAGCGAGGCCGAACAGAAGTCGGTAGTGCGACCACTCATGCGCAAGAACATTGGTAAATATTTGCAGTTTACTACCGAGAACGAACACGGTGAAAAGCACCAAGGTAAGGCCTTAATTACCGATGTTGCAGCGGTGCGTAATTCTCAAGGTCTAGAAATTCGCTACAAAGTTGCCTTGGCGATTGCCTGGCAAGGGCAGGCAAAAACCGTAGATGTTAACTTACGCGATCGCAGCAAAATGCATTACAAATTGCTGATTGGCCGTAACTGGCTAGAAGGTGATTACTTGGTCGATGTAGAGCTCAACAAAAACCTGAAATAGCCACAATTATAAGGTTTGGTGAACCCTAACAAAGCGCGCAAAGCGGGGTTTACCATGTTCTGTGAGACCGTTATAACGATACTCAACCAAGCTGCCAATAGGTGGTGGATCGGCGCGTAATTGATCGCTTAAACCACTGCCTATTTTAAACTGCCGACCCTGTTGGTCTTGAACTACCAAGGCTCCAAGCATACCTCGGTATTTGCCTTTACCATCACTATACGCAATGACTTTAGCCTCGGCATCTTGGTAGCTTTTGTACTTAATGAGCGCATTGCTGCGTGTTGGAAGGTACATTGATTTGGGGTCGCGTAGCATTAATCCTTCACCACCCTCAGCACTGATTTTAGCCAACTGTTGTTCTAGTTTTGGTCGCCCTGGGTAGGCACGATAAACTGGCACGCGCATAAAGTCGCTTGCGCTGCTAAGGGTTTGCAAATGGCGGTAGCGCTGCTGATAAGGGCCAGGATAGTTGGGTAAATCAAACACCACAAATTGAACTTGTTGCCATTTGTTTAGATTCACATCTTGTTTTTTGATTAGGCTGACTAAATCACTAAATTGGCCTCTGCCTAACCAAAGCTCACCATCTACCGCAACCTCTGGTAGTTGCTTGCTTAAGGCGTTGGGAAGGTTAATCACGTGGCCGGCTCGACTAAATAATTGCTTGCCGTCCCAATACGCTCTTACGCCATCGTATTTTTCACATACCCAGTAATCTTGGAGATCTAAGCCCTGTTGGTAATCACTAGCTAATACCAATGCTGGCGGTTGTGGTGTTTTTGCTAATAGCGGATACGAGCTAAAAAAAAGCATACATAGGCTAAGCTTGGTGCTAAACGAACGATCCATGTTCTACCTGTAATGAGTTAATTGTTATTAATGGTAGTGCAATTTAAGGTAGGTCGCTAGGGCTAGTTGTTATTTAGTCGAGCTTTATTAGCTAATTTGTTGCAACAATGAGCCATTGAGAAGTGTTTTGTAAAAAGCCTTCAGCTCAGGGCTCGATTGTGACTACGCCCAAACGCTTCGGTTTATGTTTGGCTTTAGTAGAAAGGAGAAGAAAATGGCTCAACATTATCAAGGCCAGTGCCACTGCGGTGCGGTTAAATTTAGCCTACGCACCAGTTTAGAGTCTGCACTGCGTTGTAATTGCAGTTTGTGTAAGCGTAAGGGAGCTGTGATGCTAACCGCGGAAGAAAACAGTTTTGAGCTGTTGCAAGGTGAGCAGGCCTTAAGCTTGTATCAGTGGAATACCCAAATAGCGAAGCATTACTTTTGTAAACACTGCGGCATTTATACTTTCCACAATCCTCGTTCTGCGCCAGAGCTTACTCGGGTAAATGCAGGTTGTTTGGAAGGTGTCGACCCATTGAGCTTAACGGTGAGTTTGGTAAAAGGTGCGGAGTTATCTACTGAGCCAAAATAAAAAAAGCCGACGCTAAGCGTCGGCTAACTTAATACAAATAAGGAATTGTACTAGGTGTTACTTGCTAAAAATGTGTTTGTTAACAATGTTTTCTAGCTCTTCTTGACGACCTGATACGTGTTTAGGATCAATGTTGTCGCCAATGGCTTGAGTTGCTAAAGACTCTAGGCTGTAATCGCCAGTCATAATGGCTTTACCTAGGTCACCGCTCCAACCAGCGTAGCGATCTGCAACGATGTTGCTGATTTCTTGGCTCTCAATTAGGCTAGCTGCTTTCTCAAGTGCTAATGCACAAGTGTCCATTCCGCCAATGTGGCCGTGGAAGAAGTCGGCTGGATCGATACTTTGACGACGTAGTTTAGTATCAAACATTAAACCACCATCTTTAAAGCCACCAGAGCGCAGAATGTCGTACATTACTGGCGTCCACTCTTCAACACTGTTAGGGAATTGGTCAGTATCCCAACCTAGTTGTGCATCACCGCGGTTAGCATCAATAGAACCAAATAGGCCTAGTGAAATAGCTGTCGCAATTTCGTGGTGGAAAGAGTGACCCGCTAGAGTTGCGTGGTTAACTTCGATGTTTACTTTCACTTCGTCTTCTAGACCGAACTGCTTCAAGAAGCCGTATACAGTAGCTGTGTCGTAGTCGTATTGGTGCTTAGTCGGCTCAGCTGGTTTTGGCTCAATTAAGATTGTGCCGGTAAAGCCAATTTTGTGTTTGTGCTCTACTACCATTTGGAACAAGCGGCCTAGCTGCTCGCGCTCTTGGCGTAGATCGGTATTTAGCAATGTTTCGTAACCTTCACGGCCGCCCCATAATACGTAGTTTTCACCACCTAGCATTTTGGTTGCGTTCATAGCAGTAAAGATTTGGCTCGCAGCGTAAGCAAATACTTCTGGGTTAGGGTTTGAGCCCGCGCCAGACATGTAACGTGCATTTGAGAATGCGTTTGCTGTACCCCAAAGAAGTTTCATGCCGGTTTCGTCTTGTTTCTGAGCAAGAACGTCCATCATTACTTTCATGTTTTCAGCGTACTCTTTAATAGAGTTACCTGCTGGAGCTACGTCTACGTCGTGGAACGAGTAGTAAGGCGTGCCTACTTTAGAGAAGAAGTCGAAGGCTACGTCAGCTTTCATCTTAGCCATTTCAAGCGCGTTGCCAGGCTTCTGCCAAGGACGGTCGAAAGTGCCAGTACCAAAGATATCAAAACCATCCCAGCAGAAGTTATGCCAGTAACAAGCACCAAAACGTAGGTGCTCTTCCATGGTTTTACCCATGATTACTTTTTTCGCGTCGTAGTGACGGAACGCTAGTGGGTTAGTGGACTCTGGTCCTTCGTATGCGATTTTTTCAAACTGGTCAAAATATTGAGCCATGGAACTACTCCTAAAAAAGAATGCGTTTTCATCGGAGAACCAATCTCCTTCTGTGAGCTTATTGTTAGCCTTGCTTAGCTTTCTCTCAATTATGAAAAATGCAGACTTTTTTCAGCTATTTACTTTTCGTGCGCTAACTCGCGTTTTAAACAGCGCTTTTTTAGGAATTTTCAAAAAATCTGCAATAACGTTGCGGGTGTGTGAAATTTCGTAATGCTATTTAGTGGTGTTTTAAGCGGTAAACACTGGATGAAAAGCTATTCATCTTATCTTGTATGGCATGAAACCCATGTTTGCCTAGCGGTAAATGCTGGTATGAGTTAATTGCAGCCATTCGTTGCGAGTGTTTGATTTATTGAGTGTATAGGGGCACTTAATCAGTGTTGCGCTTTAGTCCAGACAACGAGTAAGTATTGTCTAAGTATTTGTTTTGCACTTCGCTAATGGCTCGGTTGAGGTCTTGCATAAAGCCGGGATGTTGTTCCAAGTAAGCCTTAGAAATGTAGATACCAAAGGGGGCGGAACGCTGTACAACTTCAATATATTCACCACTTACTAGGTTGGGGTGAACATGGCTACTTTTAAATACATCGGCCGACAAAAATGCGGCGTCTATGCGTTTTAGGTCAAACAGCAGCTGCGCAAGTTTAGCGACATTTTTTTGCTTGCCAACCACTTTGAAGTGATGAGTATTAAGCCAGCGTAAGGTGTTGGTACCTTCAATTGAGGCTACTTTTACATCGGTTTTAAAGTTGTTGGCGTCTGGATCGAAATAGCTGTCATAGCGGAAAAACCAACTCCAATTGTTGTAAACAATGGGCTTAGAAAACTCGGCGATAGCATCGCGTTGGCTGTTCTGAGATGCAAAGAAAAAACCATCGGCTACGCCGTATTGCACATCGCTAAGCGCGCGTTTGTAGTTGGGTACCGGGGCCATTTTGTAGGGCTGTTCCAGCACTTGCATGATTTTGTCGACTAGAAAATTACCAGCAGCTGGTTGCTCGTCACTGGCATAAGTATAAGGAGGAAAATTTGGATAAACTAAACGTAAGGGATCCGCTTTTACTTGGCTAACAAGCAAGCTTACGATAAGCGCTATCATTACCCTTGAGAATAGCTGCAAAAACAGTCCTTTTTAGTTTTTTTCAAGCCCCAACAACAAGTATAGACAGCTGTTTAAGATCAGTGGTTTAGCTAGAGTAAATACTTTGGTTTGGTGAGTTGAGTCTTACTTTTTCGGCTTTGCTTGTCAATTAACATCATTTAAAGGTGAAAAAAAGGCGCTGAATCATCAGCGCCTTTAGCTCGATAGGTAAAAATCTTAGCTATTGAGCAAGCTTAAGCTTTGGTCTACTACGTTTTCTACAGTAAAGCCAAATAGTTTGAATAGCTCACCAGCAGGTGCCGATTCGCCAAAGCTTGTCATACCTACAGTTACGCCATCTAGGCCAACGTATTTGCCCCAGAAGTCGGCTTGTAGTGCTTCAACGGCTACACGAGCACGAACAGCTTTCGGCAGTACAGCTTCACGGTAAGCAGCATCTTGCTTGTCGAAACGCTCAGTACAAGGCATAGATACAACACGTACTTGCTTACCTTGCTCGCTTAACTTGGCTGCGGCTTCAACGGCCAGCTCTACTTCTGAGCCAGTGGCGATAAGAATAAGCTCTGGAGTGCCACTACAGTCTTTAAGAATGTAAGCACCGCGATTAATCAACTCTAGTTGCTCACCGCTACGTTTTTGTTGAGCAAGGTTTTGGCGAGAGAAGATTAACGAACTCGGGCCATCAATACGTTCTACTGCATTGATCCAAGCCGCTGCTGATTCAACTTGGTCACAAGGACGCCATGTTTCCATGTTTGGTGTTAAACGTAAGCTAGCCACTTGCTCAACCGGTTGGTGAGTAGGACCATCTTCGCCAAGACCAATAGAGTCGTGGGTGTAAACAAAAATAGAACGTTGCTTCATTAATGCTGCCATACGTACCGCGTTGCGGGCGTATTCCATAAACATTAAGAAGGTGGCTGAGTAAGGAACAAAACCGCCGTGCAAAGCAATACCATTTTGCATCGCCGACATACCAAATTCACGTACACCGTAGTGTAAGTAGTTACCTGAGGCATCTTCTGCGCTTACTGATTTAGAGCTAGCGTGGAAGGTTAGGTTTGATGGTGCAAGGTCGGCAGAACCACCTAGCAATTCAGGTAAGATTTTACCGATTACATCAAGGGTGTTTTTAGACGCCATGCGGCTAGCAATGTTTGCTGGTTCGTTTTGCAAGCGTTGCAATAAAGCTTGAGTTTCAGCTTTCCAGTTTTCTGGCAACTGGCCTTCTACGCGACGTGCGTATTCGGCAGCTAGCTCTGGGTAGGCTTTTTTGTAAGCGGCAAACTTGTCGTTCCAAGCGTTTTCTTGCTCGCTGCCTTTAGCTTTGTTATCCCAAGCTTGGTAAACATCTGCTGGGATTTCGAACGCGGCGTGTGGCCAGTTTAAGAATTCACGAGCCGCTTTAATTTCTTCATCACCTAGTGGTGCACCGTGACAATCATGCGAGCCAGACTTATTTGGTGAACCAAAACCAATAATGGTTTTAGTACAAATTAGCGTAGGTTTAGTAATGTCGGCTTTAGCGGCTGCGATTGCTGCGTTAATTTGTTCAGGATCGTGGCCATCAACATCGCGTACTACGTTCCAGCCGTAAGCTTCAAAACGTGCCGGAGTATCATCGCTAAACCAACCTTCAACGTGGCCGTCAATAGAAATGCCATTGTCATCCCAAAACGCAATTAGCTTACCTAAACCTAGGGTGCCGGCCAATGAACATACTTCGTGAGAAATACCTTCCATCAAACAACCGTCGCCCATAAAGGCATAAGTGAAGTGGTCAACAATGTCGTGACCGTCGCGGTTGAATTGCGCGGCTAACATTTTCTCTGCTAGTGCCATACCTACAGCATTAGCAATACCTTGGCCTAGTGGACCGGTAGTGGTTTCTACGCCCGGTGCGTAACCATATTCTGGGTGGCCCGGCGTTTTAGAGTGTAACTGACGGAAGTTTTTAAGCTCTTCAATTGGCAGTGCGTAACCGCTTAGGTGAAGTAGCGAGTACAACAACATAGAGCCATGGCCGTTAGACAAAATAAAGCGGTCGCGGTTGCTCCAGCTTGGGTTGCTAGGGTTATGCGCTAAATGGTCGCGCCATAGTACTTCGGCAATGTCTGCCATGCCCATAGGTGCGCCAGGGTGACCCGACTTAGCTTGTTGTACACCGTCCATGCTTAAAGCGCGGATTGCGTTAGCGTATTGTTGACGAGGGTGAGTCATCTTCTATTTCCTAATAATTAATAAATCTTAAGCTTCTAGCGCTTCAATTAGCATGTTGTCTAGCTTCACTTGGTCAACTGCAAAGGCACGAATACCTTCTGCCAGTTTTTCAGTTGCCATGGCATCTTCGTTATGCGCCCAGTAGAATTCTGCTTCGGTCATCGCGGCAGGACGGTTTTTGCTAACACCTTTATCTTGTAGGCGAACGTCTAGTTGTGCTTCGGTTTGGTCTAGCTCTTCAAGTAAGGCAGGGCCAATGGTTAGGCGGTCACAACCGGCAAGCTCTACGATTTCGCCAATGTTACGGAAGCTTGCGCCCATCACTACAGTGTTGTAGCCGTGGTCTTTGTAGTAGCTGTAGATTTCTGATACCGAGATAACACCCGGATCTTTAGCGCCAGCAAAGTCTGCGTTAGCGTCTTTAGCTTTGTACCAATCAAGAATACGGCCTACAAAAGGTGAGATAAGGAATACGCCAGCTTCGGCACAAGCGCGGGCTTGGGCAAATGAGAACAACAAAGTAAGGTTACAGTTAATGCCTTCCTTCTCTAGTTGCTCAGCGGCGCGAATACCTTGCCAAGTAGAGGCTAACTTAATCAATACACGTTCTTTGTTGATGCCGGCCGCTTCGTAAAGCTCAATTAAGCGGCGTGCTTTAGCAATGCTGGCTTCGGTGTCAAATGACAAACGTGCGTCTACTTCCGTAGAAATACGACCCGGTACTAACTCAAGTACCTTACAACCAATGGTTACTACCAGTTTGTCGGCAGCCATTTCGATTTGTTCGGCTTGGTCGTTTGATTGGGTTTTAGCCCAGTCGGCTACGTCTTTAAGTAGGCTTGAGTACTCAGGTAAACCTAAGGCCTTAACAATTAACGATGGGTTTGTGGTGGCATCTTCAGGTGAGAATTTGCGCATTGTGTCTAAGTCGCCGGTATCGGCAACAACCGTGGTGTATTGTTTTAGCTGTGTAAGTAGAGAACTCATAAGATGTATAGACCCTTGTAATGAAAACTAATTGTGCGGCTTGTTTGGCGAGCCTTCATTATTGGTTGAAGGTCATTGACCAAAGCTAAGCTTCATGTCCGTATTAAAGTGCCAGACTGGCAATTAAGCGCAATTACGCTTTTTTTAGCGCTAATGTTGAATTTTCGCAGCCCTGATCCAGATCACGCTTTATTAAGCGTTTTGTTGAATTGGGCCACGCAAGCTTCATGTTGCTGTCACACTCCCTTGCATGGTGCGCTGATTTGTTGAAAAAAGAAACGCATCACCACCGCAGAGTTTTAATAACAGTGATGATGTTTTTTTGATCTTCACCAGATCTGTTGGGTTGCGTTTTTACCAAACCCTCAGCTCTTGGTTGTGCTCTGGAATAGCGTAACTACTCAACAAGCTAGGCTATCACTGCGCTTACTCGCTTATAGTGGCAGCTAATTATGCCAGCTTGATGAAACTAGGCTTGCTCGATTAACTCTTCGGTATCTTCAATAAGTGGAGCTAGCTCTCGGTTTGTGACACCTTTTTGTTCGCGCAACATGCCTGGAGTCATGTTCCAGCGTTTCTTAATTGCACAAGACAAATATTGCGGGCTACTAAAGCCCACCACTTTAGCTATCTCACTTAAGGTTTGCTCGGTATCCACCAATAGCTCCAGCGCCAAATTAAGTTGGGTATCCAGCAAGTAGGCGTGCAGCGACATGCCTAGTTCTTCATGGAATTTGTTGTCGATTGCGCCACGAGAGCAGCCTAGTTCGGCCAGAATTTGTTTTACCTTAATATTGCCTTGGTTAATTCGAATAAGGCTTAACGCGCCCCGAACTAGGTTGTCTTTAAAATGGAAGAAGTCGGTAGAATCGCGGCCAATAACCCGTTCAGGTTGCACAAAGTGGTGGCGTTTAACTAAGTTTTTGCCATCCATTAGCGGCTGCAGTAGCGAGGCGGTTAAATACCCCATGGCACGGGTACCTTGGCGAACCGAAGTTAACGTAGGCAAGCTTAAGGTGCAGTTCAGTTCGTCATCGTCTATCCCCATGATAGAGACTTCTTCGGGGATGTTTATTTTAGCCTGCTGGCAGGCGTAGCTTAGTTGGCGAGCGCGAACATCGTTGGCAGCAATAATCCCTACTGGCTTAGGTAGGCGGCTAAGCCAATCAACTAAACACTGTAAGTCGCTGTCCCAGGTATCAATGTTGTCTTTAGCGCTAAACTGGCTATAGGCGCATTGGTTACGCTCACACCAATCGCGCAGCAGCTGCTCACGGTTGGCCGACCAGTCATTAAAGGGACGGTTGGGGTAACCACAAAATGCTAAATGGGTATAACGGCGCATTTTTAAGAAACGTGCCGCCATATTGATGATCTGTTTATTGTCAGACATCACCACCGGGTAATCTTGCATGGTATTCGCTACGGTTTCGCTACTGGCAATGCCCACTACTGGAATATTTCGAGACTTAATCGCATCGCGAATCTCTGGGTGGTCAAAGTCGGCAATTACGCCGTCACCTTGCCACTTACTAAAATCGTCTACCGAAAATAGATTTTGTTCTCCAATGAACAAACTCCAAGGAGCACCATTTTTCACAAATGATGATATGCCGGTAATGATGCCTCGGTCGTAAGCCATGTTAGCGTTCAAAAGAAGCGCTACGCGATAGTTCTTTGCCATAGTATTTGTCTTCCGTATTACTACGTTCAATGGGCCGGGGTGAGCACATGTGATAAATGCGGATTTATCAGATGTGTTCACTTAGCTGGCAGAACAGCCATAGCAAGGCTATGGCTGTTCGTTGGGTTTATTGCTTAAAAAAGTGGTGCTAGTTTTGGGTAAAGCGTTTGGTAAGTTTCGCGGCGTTTAGCGTAAACGGCATGGCGCTCGGCATTCACTTGGTGAACTTCAACTAACTCTGGCACTGGGCAAATGGCGGCTAGATCTGGGTTCTCGGTTACCCCAAGTTGGGCTAAACGTGCAGCACCTAGTGCTGGGCCTACTTCGCCGCCTAAGCGGTAACTGACTGGTTGGCCAAATACGTCGGCTAGCATTTGACGCCAAAACTGACTGCGCGCACCGCCACCAATTAAGGTGATTTCTTCTGGTTTTAAGCCCGTTGCATGCAATGCATCTAAGCCGTCGGCAAAGGCGTAAGCCACGCCTTCTAGGACCGCACGACATAAATCTAAGGGGCCAGTTGAATGGGTCATGCCAAAGAATACGCCCTTGGCTTCTGGGTTATTGTGCGGCGTACGCTCACCTGATAAGTAAGGTAAAAAGTACACTGGGTTATCACTTTCTGGTGCGGCTTCTACGGCGGCTAACATGCTTGGCACGTCTGCTTGGCCGGTTAAGTTAACTACCCAATCTAAACACGATGCGGCGCTAAGGATGACCGACATTTGATGCCAAGCACCAGGTAGTGCGTGACAGAAGCTATGTAAGGCTGATTCGGGGTTGCTTAGGTAACCATCACTTACTGCAAAGTAAACACCTGAGGTGCCTAAAGACAACATCGCCTGGCCAGGCTTAGTAATGCCTACACCTACAGCGCCAGCTGCGTTATCGCCACCACCTGCTACTAATGGCACGGCGGGCATGCCCCAGCGCTCGGCGAGTTCTGCTTTAAGGTTACCGGTAACCTCACTGCCTTCAAATAGTTCAGGCATGTGTTCACGGCTAAGGCCAGTGGCCGCTAGAATGTCATCACTCCAGTCGCGCTTGGCTACGTCTAAC
Source organism: Agarivorans sp. OAG1 (assembly GCF_037076485.1). Taxonomy (NCBI): domain Bacteria; kingdom Pseudomonadati; phylum Pseudomonadota; class Gammaproteobacteria; order Alteromonadales; family Alteromonadaceae; genus Agarivorans; species Agarivorans sp. OAG1. The sequence continues at coordinate 4,393,456 of NZ_AP028990.1, read as the reverse complement.
CACATGGTGCCGGCCGAATCTGACATATCAGAGGCAAAGTTGCCCGACAGCAAGTAACGCAAGTAATCTTTAGGCAGTAGTACTTTGTCGACCTTGGCAAAAATTTCCGGCTCGTTTTGCTTAACCCAAAGTAGTTTCGGCGCAGTAAAACCTGGCATCATCAGATTGCCAACAATATTGCGAGAATTAGGTACTACGCGCTCTATTTCTTCACACTGAGCCGCACTGCGGCCGTCGTTCCATAAAATGGCTGGGCGTAAAATTTCGCCTTGGGCATCCAGTAAGGTAGCGCCATGCATTTGGCCACTTAGGCCAATCGCTTTAACTTCTGCTAGCGAGTGCTGTTTGCTTAGCGCGCTAAGTGCATCTTGAGTGGCTTGCCACCAGTCTTGCGGAGCTTGCTCAGACCACAACGGTGCAGGGCGAGATACTGTTAAGCTTTCGGTGGCTTGGCTTAAAATGTCACCGTTTTCAGCCTGCAGCACAACTTTTACTCCAGAGGTGCCTAAATCAATACCGATATACATAGAAGTTCCTTATTGGACGCGAGCTGCTCGGCGAAACTACACTGTAATTAAGCGGCAGCAAAAGTGTTTTAAATATGAGCTCATCCTGCCGCGGATTGGAAACTTGGCTCAATTACGAAAATTACCAGAGGAATAGCGTTTTTCCATGGCGTGCCTGAGTTCACAGTTTCGTTTGAAATGTGCATGATCATAATCACATTACGATTTTTCACAGTAGCGTTCGGCCCCTTTTTTTTAGATATTAAATTAAATCTTGATTGGCACCGTGCTTTTAGGAGCCCCACATGTTTGATAAACGTTTCAAAATTACATTGTTATTTAATGCAAATAAGGTTTATGACCGTCAGATCATTAAAGGTATTGGCGATTACTTACAGGCATCACAATGTGATTGGGATATATTTCTAGAGGAAGATTTTCGCTGTCGGATCAGCAAACTACAACATTGGGTAGGCGATGGCATTATTGCCGACTTCGACGACCCAGAAATTGAAAAAGCCTTAACTGGGCTACGTGTGCCAGTAGTGGCTGTGGGCAGCTCTTACGAAAACCCAGAGCAATACCCGGATTTTCCTTACGTGGCCACCGATAACCGCGCCTTGGTTAATTCAGCCTATGAGCACTTAAAAGCCAAGGGTTTAGAGTACTTTGCTTACTACGGCATGCCGCCTAATGAGGGCAACCGCTGGGCGATGGAGCGTGAAGCTATTTTTCAGCAACTGGTAGCTGGTGATGGTTACGAGTGTGCGGTTTACCGCGGCATGGAAACTACGCCAGAGTCTTGGCAGTATGCGATGAACCGCCTAGCGGATTGGATTCAATCTATGCCTAAGCCGGTAGGCATTGTAGCGGTATCTGATGCGCGAGCGCGCCACTTACTGCAGGTGTGTGATCACTTGGGGATCATCGTGCCAGACAAAGTGTCAATTATTGGTATTGATGATGAAGACTTAACTCGCCATTTAAGCCGAGTATCTTTGAGTTCGGTGGCGCAAGGTTGTCGTAAAATGGGCTTCCAAGCGGCCAAGCTATTGCACCGCCAACTACAAGGGCAAGAGTTACGTAAAGTGCGTGAGCTGGTAGGCCCAGAGCAAGTGGTTGAGCGCCAATCTACCGATTACAAAGCGCTAAAAGACCCTTACGTTATTCAAGCGATGCACTTTATTCGCCATAACGCCTGTAAAGGCATTAAGGTTGAGCAAGTATTAGATTATGTAAAAGTATCGCGTTCAAACCTAGAAAAGCGCTTTAAAGATGATATTGGTCACTCGGTTCACCAAGAAATTCACTGCGCCAAGTTAGAACAAGCCATGAGTCTGTTGCGTAATACCGAGCTTTCCACCTCCGACATTGCGGAGCTATGTGGTTACCCTTCTTTGCAATACATGTATGCGGTATTTAAGAAAGACCTTGAGTTAACGCCTAAGGCTTACCGTATTAGTAAACAAGAGCAAGAAGAATAGTCAGCAGCAACGGCGCTTTGGCTTGAGTCAAAGCGCATTTCCTTTTAAGCTCAAGGCTGTTTGCTGGTTGGTATAAAAGGAGAGCTGCACTTGTCGAAGATTAATAATGTTGCCATTGTAGGTGGCACCCACGGTAATGAATTTAGTGGGGTGTACTTAATAAATAAATGGCAGCAGCATCCTCAGCTTATTGCCCGCCCTAGCCTCAAAATAGAAACTGTATTTGCCAACCCTAAAGCGCATGGTGAAAACAAACGCTACATTGATGCCGATTTAAATCGCCAATTTAGCGCCAGTAACTTGGCTGATTTTAGTTTGGCCAATTATGAGCAATCACGCGCTAAAGCGCTGCACCAGCAACTTGGCCCTAAATCAAAACCTAACATGGATTTGGTTATCGACTTGCACAATACCACCTCTAACATGGGACCTACCCTTATCTTGTTAGAGCAAACGCCTTTCTACAAACAACTTGCCGCTTACGTCACTATGCAGATGCCAGAAGCCGTAGTGTTTCTCGATGAACCAGAAGAGGATATGAGTAATCACCGCTTCCTCGCAAGCTGTGGTAAATATGGCGTTTTAATTGAAGTCGGGCCGCAGCCGCAATCGGTATTGCGCCAAGATGTGCTGGAGCAAATGGAGCAAATGACTGGGCATATTCTTGATTTTGTAGAGCTGCATAACCACCAAGATTTACCTGAGCTACCCAAACAAGTTGAGGCCTTTTTGTATCTCGATAGCATTAAACTACCGCTTAACGATAAGGGTGAACGACTAGCGATGGTGCACAGCAATGTGCAAGACAATGACTACCAGCCAATTAATACTGGTGACCCTATTTTTAGAACCTTTACGGGCGAAGACATTTGTTATCAAGGCGAGAAAACAGTATATCCAGCGTTTATTAACGAAGCGGCTTATTACGATAACGACTTAGCCATGTCCTTGCTGGATAAAGTGTATTTGGAGCTTGAGTAACACCACTTAACAAGAGCGCTAATTTGGCGCTCTTGTTAGTTGCTTAACTGCGCACTCACCATCTTTATTATGTAGCTGTTATCTAGTGGTTTTCCTGCCATTATTTGATGGTTTAGCAAACCCAGCATAAGCGTGTAAAGGCTATCTTTAGCTTCTTCTGATACATAGCTTGCCAGAAGCTCTAAGTAGTTTTGATTAGCCAGTTGCATGCATGGATCGCTGGCCACATTTTCCTCACCAATCACTTCAATATAGTCGGCAACAAGTTGCATTTCTTTGAAGAATCGCAGCGCCATTTGCCGAAAGATAATGACAAAGTTTTCTAAGCGCTGTTCAAGCTTGGCCTGGGGCGCTAGTGGGGCATCAATTAGCGCTGATGCATCAACACTTACAATGGCTTCGGTGGCTGCAATAAAAAGCTGATCTTTGCTTTTGTAGTAGTGATAGACAGCGCTTTTGCTCATGCCTAGCTGTTCACACAGTTGGCGCATTCCAATATTTTTGTAGCCATATTCGAGAAATATCTCTGTGGCTTTTAGCGCAATCTCCTTGCGCTTTTCATCGTGATTTATCAGCTTTGGCATTTGATTCTCTAGCTCTTTGTTACGTCTAGCACTATAACATGGGTTATTTTTTTAGACCACTCGGACAAAATAAAACTTTACCTTTGTGTGGATTGGTTTTATTTTAAAAAGACCGGTTGGTCTAAATAAGGTGAGAGTTATGAATATAGATTGGCAGCTGCCCGAATTGAGAGCAGGCGTGAAGGGGAAAGTTGATAGCTTTATTGGTCCCGGTGCTACTGATGCGGAGAAAGCTTTGCAACTGTATGTACCTTTTATATCGAGCGCAGCTCTGCTGTTGTGGGCATGGTACGGCGAGCTGGGATGGAGTGTATTTCAGTATGTTGTGGCGGGTATGCTTGCGGTTGATATTGTTGGCGGCATCATTACTAATGCTACTTCTAGTGCTAAACGCTGGTTTCATCGTGATGGACAAGGCTTTAAACAACATATGAGTTTTATAGCTTTGCATTTTGTGCAGTTAAGCCTATTCAGTTGGGCTTTTCTGCAGCTGGATGTGTGGTGGGTTTTGCTAACCGGTACTTATATGCTTTTCGCTTGTGCGTGGGTATTAAAAACGCCGCTGTATTTGCAGCGTCCGGTGGCCTTGATCTTGTATTCGTTTGCGCTAGTTCTTACCTTGGCTGTGTTTGATGCACCGCCGGGATTAGCGTGGTTTCTGCCTTTGTTTTATCTCAAACTACTCATTAGCCATATATTGCGAGAGGAGCCTTATCGCCCGGATTTAGAGACTAAACAAAAGGTGGAGAATTAAACCGATGGATAAGGAGCAAAAAGTATTGCTGGTTGGAGCCACTGGTTATTTAGGTCTGCACATTGTTGAGCAACTATTGGCCAACAACATAGATTTTAAAGCCGTTGCGAGAAACCGCACTAAGCTGCTGGATAAAGGTGTACCCGAGCAGCAAATTATTCAAACGCAAGTCACCGAGCCAAAAGCCATAAAAGGCATCTGCGACGATGTAGATGTGGTTATTTCCTGTTTGGGTATTACTCGACAACAAGATGGCCTGACTTATTTGGATGTGGATTACCAAGCCAACTTGAATCTTCTGTTAGAAGCAGAGCAAGCGGCGGTCAGTAAATTCATTTATGTCTCGGCTTTTAACGCTAAAAAATATCCGCAAGTGCGCTTGTTGGCGGCTAAAGAGAAGTTCGCCAAGCGCTTATTAAGCTCTTCATTGCTGCAAGGCTGTGTGCTTAGGCCAAATGGCTTTTTCTCCGATATGACAGAATTGTATCGTATGGCTGCAAGCGGAAAAGTGTACATGTTTGGCAATGGCGAGGTGAGAGCAAATCCAATTCATGGCAAAGATCTAGCAAGATTTTGCATCGATGCAATAGCTCGGAGTGAATCAGAATTAGACGTAGGCGGACCTGAAGTATTGTCGATGAACCAGATGACTCAATTGGCATTTCAAGCGCAAAACAAGCCGTCAAAATCGATTAAGCTTCCAGATTTCATCCGACGCGTTGCTCTAAGTATTGTTAAGCGACTCCCTGAGAAATGGGGCGGGCCAGCAGAGTTTTTTCTTACAGTGATGGGGCAAGATTCTATCGCACCCGCTTTTGGACAATATACTCTAGGTAATTATTATCGTGATGAGCTAAGTGCGAAAACAAAACCACAAAGGGTTTAATTTTAGTGCGTTAAGCAACAATGTCGTTTTGCTTAAAGAAAGCCTTGGCGATTCGTTTTATGCTGCTAGCCTTGTGTTGATTTATTAATAGGTAAATACCCATGTTAATTACATTCAGATGTAAAGCTTACGCAAATGTCACCATGTTTGGCGATATTGGTTTAGCGCTGTTAAAAATGATGGGACACAGTGGCAGTGTGCCGGGAGCGATACGGGCCGAAGATGTTGCCGAGGCATTAAGCCAGTTAAAAGCTGAGCTTGAGCTTGCTGCAAAAGCTCAGGCAGAACAACCTAACGCTGATGAGTCTGATGCTGAATTAGAACCTGTGATTAGCTTAAGTACTCGCGCTCAACCTTTAATTGAATTACTCAGCTCAGCGCTTAAAAAACAGTGCGACGTTATGTGGGATAGCTGATAGCTAAGTTTAGCGGCGCGAAAGCGCTCCTATTTAGTGATCTGATGTGCTGCAAGTTAATGAAAAATAAGTCTTAAATTGTAGTATTATTTTTGAGCAAAATAAGCCTAGCGCGAGGCAAATTTTAGGCGTAATATCGCGGCGTCTTGGGGAGTAGTTGATGAAAATTTGCATGTCGTCATCCCGTTAGGTGTCTTACCTATCCGGCATGCGAAGGTACCGAGAGGTATCTCGACGAGACCAACACAAAGGTGCTTAGCCAAAAGGTTAAGCGTGTTTGTTTGTGAAGGTCTAGGCATTATCCCATAAAGACTAGATCCTTTGCCCCTGAGGATCAGTAATGAACTCTATCACTTACTTTGTATTTGCACTCGCCACTTTGGTGTTGGTGCTAGTGGACGTTTGGCAAACTCGAAATGGCAATATCAGCTTTAAAAAAGCGGCTCTGTGGAGTGTGTTTTGGTTTGCGTTGGCTATGGCGTTTGCCCTTTCTATACTGTGGTGTTGGCAGTGGTATGCGCCAAACAGTGTATATCGTCCGCAACAGGCGGCAATTGCTTTTAGCACCGGTTACTTATTAGAAAAGTCGCTAAGCATAGATAATCTATTTGTATTCACTGTGATATTTTCCCAGTTCAAGGTACCCGCTGAGTTGCGCCCTCGTGCTTTGTTGTGGGGAGTGATTGGTGCACTGCTGTTACGCAGTGTGATGATTGCCGTTGGCAGCCAATTGTTAGCAAGCTTTCACTGGGTATTGTATGTATTTGCGGCCTTTTTAGTGTGGACAGGCATACAGCTAGCCCTGCCAGAAAAGCACTCCAATAACAAGGCTCAAACTAATAAGCTGCTGGCGAAGATATTGCCAGTGACCGACCAGTATCATGGCCATGCCTTGTGGGTGAAACGGGATAACAAACGCTGGTTTACTCCTATGGCCAGTGTGATTAGCGCCATTGCTATGATGGATGTGTTGTTTGCGCTGGACTCGATACCAGCCATTTTTGCGGTGACTCAAGAGCCATTTTTGGTATTAGCCGCTAACGTATTTGCCTTGTTGGGCCTGCGCTCCTTGTTTTTTGTATTGCAGGGTATGATAGATAAGTTTGTATATTTACGCCCAGCATTGGCAGTAATCATGGTGTTTATTGGGGTGAAAATGGCTTTAGTTGAAACGGTATGGGCGATCCCTACAGCAGTGTCTTTGGTCGTCGTTTTACTGGTGATGGCCAGTGCGGTATTGGCATCAATTCAGCGTAATAGGCGAGTAAGTGCTTCGTCAAACTAAATAACAAGAAACCCGCCTTGAAGCGGGTTTCTTGTTGGTGAATAGCGGTTATGTTTAGCGCTGTTTACGTCTAAACATTAGACCGGCAAAAGCTAAACCGAAAATAGCTAAAGTGCTAGGTTCTGGTACCGAAGTCACAGGAGAAAATGAGCTAACATCAAAGGCCACTTCGTTAATGTTACTTGAGTTACTGTGGATAGATAGATGTTCAATTCGGACGTAGCGGCCAATACCATCTAGCAAATCAAATACTTGACCAGTAGCTTGGTCAAAGTTGGCGGTGAAAGAGCCTAAATCAAGCGCGCTAGAAAACGCTGCGTTATCGTCAATTAACACTCTGAAATCTTTAACACCAAAGATGAAATTGGCATTCCATAGTGCAAAACGGTGAAGGTTATAAACTGCACCTAAGTCAAAATCGGTGTAGCCTAAGGTATCGGTTGCGCCCCACCACTGGTTCGGTGCGGTATTAATAACCGATTGGCTACTTGGATTGTAGGTATCAAAGTCAGTTACACCACTTACAAAGGTAGTATTAAGGCCCGATTGATCAATCGTATTGTTAATATCTCCAGCAAAGCGAGTGCCCATATTAGTACTAACATCTACTGCCGAAAGAATCACGCCAGCTTGCGCCGATAGGTTGGTAAGTAATCCAAATACTAAACTACATAGTATTAACTTAGCTTTTTTCAATTTCTTTATCCCTTGTTTGGCTAAAAATCACATCTTTAGATGTGATTTCGATAGCAATTTTTAAGCCAATAAAAAATCACTTTTATTTCATAATCTTATGCTATTTGACATATGATTGAGAAAAAAGATGTAAAGAAATCTGACGTGCTACTTTTGGGGTAAGTAGATGATTTGGATGCACATAAATAGATGGTAGCACTAAGGCTCACGGCAGCTTAAAACCAGCGCTTCCATTTAAATACGGCAATTAGTGATACTGCAATTAGCAGCATTGTGCCAAGCAAAATGAAGTAGCCATTTGGGTGATGAAGTTCGGGTATCACTTCAAAATTCATTCCGTAAATGCCGGCTAAAAAACTTAAAGGGACAAAGATGGCGGTAATTAAGGTTAATACTCGCATGGTGTTGTTAAGTTTGTGCGAACTTATCGATAAGTAACCATCCACTAAATCACCGCAAATGTCATAATACATGCTGCTAAGGCTATGCAAACGTTCGAAGCGCTCGTGTAAGTCTTGCAGCACCGGTTGGTCTATCGCTATGTTGTTTACACTTTGTTCTTGCTCGAGATGCAGTAGCTTTTTACTTAGGCTGAGGTGGTAACTAAAAATTCGGTTGAGTCGAAGAATGTCGGTTTTGTAGCGAGTAATTGTGCTGAGTAATTGGTCGTCTCCGTGACTACTTAATTGCTCTTCTAATTCACTTAGTTGGTCTTCAAACTCTAGCAACTGGTTTAAATACAAGGTTGAGGCACTGTGCATTATCCGGCTAGCTAAACTTAATGGGTGCTGTAAGTATTTATGAAAGGGCTGTTGTAATAGGTTTTCTATGCCCTGCGACTGACCATCGTGCAGAGTAATGAGATAGTTTTTGCCTACAAACATGGCCAGTTGCATATGCTCAAATTTTAAATCACCAATACAGTGCTGAATGCCTCGATAAAGCATGAATATTTGTTCGTCAAACAGCTCTATTTTCGGTGGGTGACGGGGGCGAAAAGTATCGATTATTGCTAAAGGGTGGCACGCAAAGCGCTTAAGTAATTGCTCGGCTTTGGCATGGCTAAAGCTGCGCAAGTCAATATCAATCCAGATAGTGCCTGCTTCTTGTTCTAACCATGGACCAATTTGCTGCTCGTCGCCCTGTAGCGGCGCTTCGCCTTTATGGCTTAACCAAGTTCTAATCATTGTGTGCCTTTTAGCTATTTAGTTGCATTTTTTGTGGGAGGTTTAGCCCATTAATAATAGTGAGGCTAGGCCAAGAAAAGCCACAAAACCTACGATGTCGGTCACGGTGGTTAAAATTACCGAGCCGGCAACGGCTGGGTCAATCTTCATTTTCTTAAGTATAAATGGAATCATTGTGGCAGATGCCGCTGCGGCCAGGCTATTGAGCACAATGGCCACAAAGATAACTGCACCTAAAGCGGCAGATTTAAACCACAGGCTAACCACTAGGGCGATAACCAGACCCAAGACTAAGCCGTTGAACGCGGCAATCTTTAACTCTTTGTTAAGTAGAAGCTTTAGGTTACTTTGCTGTAAGTGATTAAGCGCTATACCACGCAAGGCTACCGCCAAGGTTTGGCTGCCTGCAATACCGCCCATGCTGGCCACCACCGGCATTAATATCGCCAGTGCTACTAGCTGTTGGAGTGCTCCTTCAAACAAGCCAATTACCCATGAGGCTAAAAACGCTGTGGCTAAATTGGTGGTTAGCCAAATCGCCCGCATTTTGGCGGCGGTAGGCACTGGGGTAAACAGATCTTCTTCATCAGATGGTGTATCGATAATCGCAACATCTAAACTGCGCTCTTGTAGCCATTGCACTATGTTGGATAAGGCAATAGCCCCGACAATTTTTCCGTCTTTTTGTACTGGGTTCCAAGCATGGCCTGGCACCATATTCAATGATAAGGATACATCGGCCAGCATTTGCTGGTGGTCAAATACCTCAATGTTCTGGCTAAGTTCAGTAAGTTTAGTACTGTCGGCAGAGTTGGCGATGTCGGTCATGCTGCAAGCACCCTGAAACTGCCCTTGGGCATCCACCAAGTATACCGCCACATGCTTGTCGGTTTGGGCGCTCAATCGCTGCTTAATTCTGGCTACCGTTGAGTTGGGGCGTGCACGTAGAATGTGAGTATCAACATAACGGCCAATTTGTTCATCATCGTAACTTAGTGCATCTTGCAGCTGTGCCGCGCTAAGCTCGTCTTGTTGCTCAAGATAAGCCTCCACCATCGATTCGGGAAGAAAATCGGCAAACTCAACAATTTCGGTATCGCTTATGGTTTGCTGTAGCGCGTTTAGCTGTGATTGATTAAATAGCTCGAAGAAGTGTTTAACGGTTTCATATTGCATGAGATGCAATATGTCCCAGTAACGCTCGGTCGCTAGCTGAGGCCAGATATGTTGACGATAGTTATCGGGCAAAGACTCAAGTAAATTAGCCAATACCGCATTGTCGTATTGGCTTATAAAGCTGAGCTCGGCAGCGGGCTGCTCTTGTTCAAGAACGTCCAAAACGCGGCGAAGCGCCGCATCATGATGACCATCAAAGGTTTGTTGGTTGGAGCTTGCTAGGTTTTCGCTGGTCATTGGCTAAGTCCTTGTGTTTACGGCTTATTAAGTGCTGGTATTCCTTATTTTGGCGCTGGTTAGTTAATGTTAACTGTTTACCAGAAAGCTTTGAGCAGGGTCTACCAACACTTTATCGCCCATGCCTTGTCGACCTAACAACATTAAGTAGGTCATGTCTTGGCGGTTACTTAAGGTTATCTCAATGGGCCAAATATGTTCGCCCAGCTGAAAACGCGTTTGTATAACGTAACGTTGCTCCACGTCACCATTAGATGACTTGATTTTCCTAGTGTCGTAAATAGGTGCACTACAACGGCAAACTTGTTCCAGGTTATAGATGTCTGGGTGCAAATCAAAGCTAATGTGCGGTTTGCCGTTAACTTTAATTTGCTCCAGATTATCTACGTGTAAAGCCGAGGTTTTTGCGCCGGTATCAACTCTAACCGGTAAATCATTAATGCCTAAGTCTGGCAAGTTACAGGTTTCTAAGTTGCCAATTACCAGTTTATTCACCGCTTACTTCCTCTTCGTAACCTTGCGCTTTTGGTTTGGAATCTACAGCGCGAGTAGGTTGGTGCTCACCAATGACCACGGCTTTTTGAAAGACCATAGCATTTGGAAAGGTGAGCTTAGAGCCATTTTCAGCCAGCAAAATAACGTGGAACAAGGTGATTTCTTCTAAACGCCCTTCAACTGAGTTATCCCCATCTAGGATCTTAACTTGGTTACCAACCCGGTAAGGAAAAAAGAAAAACACAATAATGCTGGCGGTGACATTGCTTAAAATCGACCACTGAGCAAACAAGGCTACGCCAATAACGGCAAATACCGAGGACAAAAATACCCCAAAATCATTAAAGCCTAGATCGCTAATCAGGCTAACCACTAGTGCCAGTATTAATACTAGAGCACTACGCAGCACCCAACTAACATAGTGGATCCGTGTTTTATCAATATTGCGTGCTGCTCCGTAGTTAAGCACCAAAGTATTTACTTTGCTTTGCGCGACATAAAAAATCGCAAATGCTACAACGATTAGTAAAAAGGTATTAATACTCATTGTTTAGCTTCTCCTATTGAGGATGTTGAACAGCGTTGATAACAGGATTTATGGACTCTTGCCAGTTCTCGATCTGTTCGGCAACTTCATCTTGTTCTGCCCCAAAATAGGCAAGGTGATACATCGCATCGCCCTCTTGTACTAAGGGGATATTTTGCTTGCCGATCACAATGCCCGAGCGCTTTGCCTTCACTTTACTGATTAGCTCACCAAAGGGGCTATTTATTTCGGCCAAAATATCACCGGCTTCAACCAAATCGCCTAGCTGGGTCGTTTCACTGACTATGCCGCTGGCAGATGCGCGTAACCATGCACTGTTATAGGCTATGTACGGTGAGGTTTTTTTAGTGCTACGGCGTTTTTTTACCATGCCTAAATGTGACAGTACTTTTAATATGCCTTTCACGCCGCTTTGAATCGATAACTCATCAAAACGCAGTGCTTCACCAGCTTCGTAAAGCAGGATCTTGGTGTTGTTATCTACTGCCGCTTCACGCAATGAACCATCACGTAAATCGGCATTAAGTAATACCGGCACGCCAAAGGCCTCGGCCAATAACTTGGTTTCGGGGTCTTTCAGGTTGGCTCTAATTTGCGGCAAGTTAGAGCGATGAATCGCACCGGTGTGTAGATCTATCCCGTAGTCACAATGGGCAACAATTTCAGTTAAGAAAATATGCGCCAAACGCCCGGCCAACGAGCCCTTTTCTGAGCCAGGAAAGCAGCGATTTAAGTCGCGCCTGTCTGGCATATAACGGCTTTGATTAAGCACCCCATAAATATTCACCATTGGCACAGCAATTAAGCAGCCTTTGGTGATTTTAAAGCTTGGCGAGCGGGTTAAACGGCGAATTATCTCAATGCCATTTAGCTCATCACCATGCACTGCGGCGCTTACAAATACCGTTGGGCCTGGTCGTTTGGCACGGGTAATTAGCACTGGAATCGAAATATTCGTGTCGGTATATAACTTGGCCACTGGGATTTCGATATGTTTTTGCTCTCCCGGTTTTATTTCTGTTCCAGCGATAATCATGTTTTTTGCCTCATTGTTTGACGCTTGGCTTTTTAGCCTTTTCCACGAGTTTTAGTGGCGAAAGGTTTAGCGTTTTTTTCGATAAACTCAAATACCATACCGGCAACATCTTTGCCGGTGGCAGTTTCTATGCCTTCTAAGCCAGGGGAGGAGTTTACTTCCATCACCACTGGCCCGTTGTTTGACTGCAAAATGTCTACACCACATAAGTTTAAGCCCATAGCTTTAGCAGCATTTACCGCCGTGGCGCGTTCTTCTTTACTTAAACGCACTAGCTGAGCTGCGCCGCCTCGGTGTAAGTTTGAGCGAAACTCGCCTTCTGCAGCTTGGCGTTTCATTGCTGCGACTACCTTGCCGCCAACCACTAAACAACGAATGTCGGCACCGCCAGCTTCTTTAATAAACTCCTGAACCAAGATATTGGCTTTTAAACCCATAAACGCTTCGATCACGCTTTCGGCTGCCTTGTTGGTTTCGGCTAACACTACGCCGATACCTTGGGTGCCTTCTAGCAGTTTAATCACAAGCGGAGCACCGCCCACGTTTTTGATTAGATCCTGAATTTTGTCAGGTTTGCTAGCAAAACCAGTGCGCGGTAAGCCAATGCCCTTACGTGACAATAACTGTAGCGAACGCAGTTTGTCGCGCGAGCGGCTAATCGCCACTGACTCGTTAACGCAAAAGGTGCCCATCATTTCAAATTGACGTACTACCGCGGTGCCATAAAAGGTAATTGATGAGCCAATTCGCGGAATGACTGCATCATACTTGGGCAGCACTTCACCGTTATACCGTACCGTTGGTTTGCTACTGGTTATGTCCATATAGCAGTGCAAGGTATCGATAATGTCTACTTGGTGCCCACGAGCTTCACCGGCTTCTTTTAAGCGGCGGGTGGAGTAGAGGTTTTCGCCTCGAGATAAAATTGCTATACGCATTGTTCAGTCCTAATGGTTAAAAGTTCAGCCTGTTTGCTAATCATCTTCAGTGATAAATGTTTCATCTTCATTTTCAAAATTGTCAGTAGTTGATTTACAACGACTGTGTAAGGTGTGAAAACGTCGACGAGTTTGTGCCAGCTTTTTGTACTTCATCCAGATCTTCTCAAGCTTGCTTTCTGGCTCTAGCTGCTGGCTACATACCAATAAAAAGCGCTGTTCTTGGTTGCCTTCTGGCAGTAATTCTCCGGCATCTATGGCGCGCATGGTTTCGCCGTATAAGCTTAGTAACTCCGCTTCAAGCAAAGTAAAATCGCCTGATTTACGAAAGCCATGTTTAAAGCGTTTGTCGTCATAAAAACGTTTGTTGCCAAAGCGAAAATCGACAATCATGAGGTCACTCCAACTGAGAATTAAGGCTGTTTAAGCAGCGGGATAAGTTGGCTGCAAGGTAGTGATTATTGGCGAAACAAGAAAACGAATTGTTTTTGTCGTAACAACAAAATTTGTTTGTTAACCTCAGCTTAGCTGGGGAGGCGTAAGTAAATGGATGTAAAAGTATTCCGAACGTTCTTGGAAGTGGCCAAAGAAAAGCATTTTGGGCGGGCTTCAGAGAATTTGTATATTACCCAAGCGGCAGTGAGCGCCCGAATTAAGCAGTTAGAAAGCTATTTCGATACCCAGCTTTTTATTCGAGACCGCAATGCCATCAAACTCACCAGCTCCGGTGAGCGTTTAATTACTTACGCGGAAAATATGGTGCGAACCTTAGAGCAATCTAAAGCAGAGTTATTACTTAGCAAAGCTCATGCAATTCAACTTGCTTTAGCGGGGACGCCGAATAGCTGGGATGCCTTTTTGCAACATGGCTTAAGTGTGGTTACCGAGGTGTTTAGCGGCTATGCGTTTAGCGCAGAAACCATGGGGCGTGAGCAAATGCACCGCGCATTATTAGAGCGCACTTTAGATATTGGGGTGGGTTTTGACGCCCTAAAATCTGATGAACTGGCAAGCAGCCAAGTGGCCCAACTATCATTGTTGTTGGTATCCACCACACCGCAGTTGCAGCAGCAAGCGTTGGAAGAAGGCTATGTATATGTGGATTGGGGTAGCCGGTTTGCCTCTGAACATGCCTTGCGCCATGCCAATACGCCACCGCCTTTCTTACGCACTTCCACTGGCCGCATCGCTCTAGATTTTATTCTAGAAAAAGGTGGTGCTTGTTACTTGCCAGAGTCGATGGTGGCTCCGTTTATCGATAGCCAGCAGTTATGTTTGGTTGAAGACGCCGAGCCTTGGCTACGGCCTGTGTATCTAAGTTATCGCAAAGACTCTGCTGCGCTTGAGCAAATCAAGCAGGTGGAAACACTGTTGGATAACAGTGAGCCCACCAGTCCGTTTGTGTTGCAACAAGCCGGAGATACTCCTCCTGCCGAGTAACTTAACTCTGCATAGGCGCGGTTAAGGTGAAGTCGATTAAGCTGTCTTTAGGCAGCTCGATGTCATTGCCTTGAGTTATGACCGAAGCTCCTACACCTACTTTAGCACCATTTCTAGCGCCATCGCTGCCGTTAATTAAACCACCAATAGCTGCCGCTCGTGCGGTTTTTCCCACAGTATCTCCTGCGGTATTACTGCCACTTGAACTTAATACATCGGTTTGAATATCGTGCATTTGGTCGTTGATGCGAATATTGGTAAGGGTAATGCTCATACTGGCAGAACCTGCCAAACGACCCGCTTTTTTAACTTCACTTAATTGTCCATAAACGGTACTACCTCGTGGTGCTACTAAGGCATCTCCGGCCATTAAGTCGGCTTCTAATACCGCAGTAAAACGCTGGCCGGTTTCATGTTGGCGAGTATTTACGCCTTCGCTCATACGCACCGTTAGCATAGTGCCTGCAGGCACGGTTACAGGCTCTTGGTTAGCCTCGGTATTTACAGTTGCGCTAGTTTGGTTGGTTTCGGTAAAGCTACTAATGGTGGCGCCATCTTCTGGGGTATCACTAAAACTAATATTTTGCACCTGTTCGGTTGGCAGCTTTACTTCAATACCATGCATGTCTAAAACCAGCTCGTCGGCATTTTGCGACACAATGGCACCTTGGATGGAGCGACCATCTTTTAGCTGTACCGTAGCGGCATGAGCTGAACTTGAAATAAGGCCAGCGAAGATAAGTGCGTAAAGGGAAGCTTTAATTTTCATTGAGTGTTTCCTGCAATGGACTGGTTAAGTTGAGCCCATTGTAGGTAAGCTTAAGTGGCTTAAAAATCCACCAAGGTGAAATCCATTGTTTCACCAAATGGACTAATTAAGGTTGTTTTGCCAAAAGGCCTGCACTTTGTCGATAAACACTGCGACTTTGGCGGGAAGAAATTGCCGCGAATGATAAATAGCGTAAATGTAACCGCTAAGTTGTTGCGGCTGAGCATAGGCTTTAACTAAGCGCCCTTGTTTAATTAACTCTTTTGACAGAATATCTGGCACCAGTGCGATCCCCTTGTCTTGCAAGCATAAATCTAAACCTAGGTCGGGGTTTTGAACGCTAAAAAATGGCGAGACAGGCTGTGATATTAGTTCGTTGTTATGTTCAAATCGCCAGGAGTGAGTGGGTGCTTGTGACACTGAGTTAAAGATAATGCGGTGTTTATCTACGTCACTGGGTACTTGAAGTAGCCCATTTTTAGCAATGTAAGTGGGGCTGGCGTAGTAGTCATATTTTATGGTGGCTATTCGCCTCGCAATCAGTGAAGAGTCTTTAGGTTCATCCACATGAAACATAATGTCGTAGCGGGTTGAGGTTTGCTCTTCTTGGCGCCCTTCACTGCTGTATGCTTCAAACTTAAGCTCTGGGTATTGATTGATCATCTCAATCACTACCGGCCAAAAAATGCGTAACAGAGTATTGGGGATGAAGATGCTTAAAGTGCCACTGGGGTGCTGGTTTTGTTGTTGGGTGTTTTGTTCTAGCTGTTTAGCTTGGTTTAGCAATTCTTCACAGCCTTTTAGGTAATTAATACCTACTTCGGTCAAACTTAAGCTGCGGGTTGTACGGGCTAACAGCTTTACCCCAAGGTGTTTTTCTAGATTGGTGATACGTCGACTAATGGTTGATTTGGGGATGTTGGTAAAGTCTGCCGCCTTGGTAAAACTGCCTTGTTTTGCCAAGTTAACAAATAACTCCATGTCTTCTAAATTCATCGCTGCCTCCTTACCCTGCTGGTTGTTCCATTATATGCAACAGTGCGGTGAGTGCTTAGGTTTTTATTGGCTTTGTGCATGCCTTCCGTAAATAAATATTTGGTGTAAGCCTTGGTGCGTAACGATTTGTCGTTTATTGGTCAGTAAGGCTGCGCATATTTGACAAAGTACGCTACAGTACAAATGCGAGTTAATTCGTTGTAACACCAAGATTTATTACAAGGAATGTCTAGATGTTTAGTTTTTTTGAAGGGCTCACCGTTCCATTTCCAAAACAAGAGCCTAAACAACCACCTAAAGGTTTATATCAATTCTGTCGTCACTATTGTGCTGGCATGGGTAAGCCTTTGTTATTTATGTCGGTGGTATCGGCCTTAATTGCTATTTGCGAAGTTGCTTTGTTTGGTTTTATGGGGCAATTGGTTGATTGGCTGGGCACTAAAGATCCCGCTACCTTTTTCAGCGAAGAGGCAGCAACCTTATGGATGATGGGGCTCACTTTGTTGGTGGTAATGCCGCTGCTGATCTTGTTGGATTCTCTGTTGATTCACCAAGCCTTGTTGGGCAATTTCCCAATGGCGATTCGCTGGTCGGCTCACCGTTATTTGCTGCGCCAGAGCGTGTCATTTTTTGCTAATGACTTTGCCGGACGAGTAGCCACTAAAGTTATGCAAACCTCATTAGCTGTGCGCGAAACAGTGATGAAGTTGCTAGACCTGATGGTGTACATCTTGGTTTATTTTGCCGCCATGGTGGTGCTGGTGGCACAAGCCGATATTCGACTCATATGGCCGATGTTGCTATGGCTTTGTGCTTATATTGGGGTGCAGTTGTACTTTGTGCCTAAGCTAAAACGCATTTCAACCGAACAGGCTAATGCCCGCTCATTGATGAGTGGTCGAATTGTTGATAGCTACACCAACATTGCTACGGTAAAGCTGTTTTCGCATAGCCAACGTGAAGCCGATTATGCCCAAGAAGGGATGGATGCTTTTTTGGTTACCGTGCACAAACAAATGCGTTTGGTGACTGGCCTTAACTTTTCGGTGCAACTGTCTAATTACCTGCTTACCTTTGGTATTGCTGCGTTGTCTATTTACTTGTGGACCTTGGGTGATGTATCGGTGGGCGCTATTGCGGTAGCAATTGCCTTGGTATTGCGCCTTAATGGTATGGCGCAGTGGATTATGTGGGAAATAGGTTCTTTGTTTGAAAACATTGGCACCGTGGCCGATGGCATGACTACCTTAACCACCAAGCAAACTATTACCGATAAAAAAGATGCCAAGCCAATTAAGGTGACTGAAAGCCGCATTCATTATCGCGATATTCGCTTTCACTACGGTGAGCAAAGTGGCGTGATTGATAAGCTTAACTTGCAAATTAAAGCGGGTGAAAAGATTGGCCTAGTAGGGCGTTCGGGAGCCGGTAAAACCACCTTGGTTAATTTATTGCTGCGTTTTCATGATGTGGAAGGCGGCGCTATTTTGATCGACGATCAAGATATTAGCCAAGTGACCCAAGATAGCCTGCGGGCGCAAATTGGTATGGTGACGCAAGATACGTCCTTGCTGCATCGCTCGGTGCGCGACAATATTTTGTATGGGCGTCCCGACGCAAGCGAAGAGCAAATGATTGAGGCTGCCAAGCAAGCTAAAGCCCATGAGTTTATTTTAAGCCTTAGCGATCAAGACGGTCGTACTGGTTACGACGCCCATGTAGGCGAACGCGGGGTTAAGCTTTCGGGCGGTCAGCGCCAGCGAATTGCGATTACCCGAGTACTGCTAAAAGATGCGCCTATTTTAGTCTTAGACGAAGCGACTTCGGCGCTAGATTCTGAAGTAGAAGCGGCAATTCAAACCAGTTTGAATCAGTTGATGGAAGGTAAAACGGTGATCGCAATTGCTCACCGCTTATCAACGATTGCCGCCATGGACCGTTTAATTGTGCTAGATAAAGGCGAGATTGTAGAGCAAGGCAGCCATGCCGAGTTAATCAAAGGTGACGGTATTTATAGTCAGCTTTGGGCGCATCAAACTGGTGGTTTCTTGGGTGACTAATCCTGATAGCTAGTTTTGAAAAGCCAGCAGAGATGCTGGCTTTTTTGTTGTTCAGAGTTATTTAATAGCAGCTTTAGCCCGCTGGCGCTGACTAAATCGCTGTGGTGCTGGCTTTAAGTGCTCTAGCAAATGTTGATTTTGAGCGGCGGTTTTCTCAACTAATTCTGCCGTTGTTTTTAAGCTAGATGCCAGTTGGTTAAGTTGTCCGGTGGCGCTAAGCACTGCTCGGCTAGTTGGTGCCAGCACACTAAAGTAAATAGCCAACAAAGCGACAATAATGATTATCACCAAACTGATTAAGATGATCATTACCCAAAACTGCACTTCACTGGATAGCTTATCGGCTAAGTTCACAATGGGTTTGGTGCTTTGCGCGACGGTATCGGGCAGTTGCTTTAAGCTGCTATCTAGCTGTTGGCTTAGCTGCTCTACCGCGTTAAGGGTTTGCTGAAAGTGCTGTTGTTGCTCTGGGCTAAGTTCTGGATTGCTAGCAAGTTGATTAACGCTATCGGCAATGTCTCGCAAAGCTTGTGACGCCTGAGTCGCAGCTTTATCAATCCCTACCACTTCTACCTGTAATTGCATATTAAGTTGCGGAGAGTCTGATTCAAGCATGGCTGAAGACTCATTGGCATTGGCCAGGGTGAGATTACTTAGGCCGAGTATTAACAAGCAGGCTGTTAACAGGGTTCTCATTGGTTTTCCTCAGGTTTATCGCAAAGCTAGTAGCAATGTAACAGTACTATTAATTAAGTGGTAGTTAGTCACCGGTAGTTGAGTTCATCCTTGTGCCTGACTACGCTTAAATTACCTTAAGTAAAGTATGGTTAAGTATGGGCAAAGTTTCTGACATTAGTGCTTATTACGGAATAGTGATCCACCGGGACTTTGTACCGCTGTTCGCTGACGAACGCTATGCTCAGATGTTCGGCTACGATAGTGCTGAAGATATTATGGCCTTGCCTTCTTTACTGGAACTGATTGCTGAAGATGATCGCGACGAAGCGATTAGCGCTTACGAGGCAGTAATGAGTGGCCAAGCGCGGCCAAAAGTAAGGGTCTACGAAAACTATAATCGAGACGGTGAGCAATTCTCGGTGTTAACCATTGATCACCTCACCGAGTGGCAGGGCAAACCTGCTTTGCAAATTACTCTAGTGGATTTTTCACCACAAATTGCCGCGGAGAAAAAGCTACAGCAAAGTGAGCAACGTTATCGTTTGTTAACAGAATCTTCTTTGCAGGGAATTATGGTACACCGCTTTTTTGAACCGCTTTATTGCAACCAAGCGATGGCGAATATATTGGGTTATGACAGCCCAGAAGCAGTGCTTAAGTTGGACAGCCTATTGTCTATTATCCCCGAAGAAAACCAACAACAAGCTATTCAATTACATGAACGCTTGATTCAAGGTGAGGTGGATAGCAATAGTGTTGTCACTGAAAATGTTCGCCGTGATGGCACATCCGCTTGGTTGCACATTAGTGAAGCGGTGGTGAAGTGGAATGGCAAACCTGCTGTGCAGTCAGTGATGATGGATGTGACGCAGCAACATCATGATCAGCGACGTTTAGAGTTTCAGGCAAATCATGATCCGCTCACTGGATTAATGAATCGGCGCTCCATGAGTGAGACCCTTACGGAAGAGTTTGCCATTAGCAAACGCTCGCTACAGCCCTTATGTTGTATCTTGTTAGACATTGATAACTTTAAACAAATTAATGATCGATTTGGTCATTCTGCCGGTGATGAAGCCTTGCGGTTATTTGCCATAGAAAGCTTAAAGGTGCTGCGAAACGGTGATTATTTATGTCGTTGGGGCGGAGAGGAGTTTTTGTTATTGTTGCCTAATACAGTGCAAGAGCAGGCACTACTAATAGCCGATCGAGTCCGAGAGCATTTAGCCGAGCTTGAAGTGACTAAAGATGAGCATAAATTTAGCACCACCGTGAGTTTGGGGTTGGCTATGTTAACTAGCTATGATTCTAGCCCAGAAGCGCTGGTTGCTCGTGCCGACAGCGCTTTATATATTGCCAAAGAGCGCGGCAAAAACCGGGTGGAATTAGCGCCGCAAGTTTATGAGCTATAGGTATTTATTCAAAGATATGGTCGGCCCACAAGGTTAAGCCGCTGGTTACGCTACCAAAGTTATCCCCGCTAATTAAAGGTGCTTGATAGCGTTTGGCTAAAAAGTTTTTAACCATGGGTGAATTGGCGCTACCGCCAGTTAAGAATATCGCCTCGGGTTGGCAACCTGCTTGCGCGATAACATCGTCACTAAGTGCAGCAATACTGTTAAGCAGTCGTTCAGCTGCCTGCTGGTAAGCCTCTTGAGTGACGTTTACTTCTAGTTGCTCCAGTAAGTAAGACAAATCCACAGTGGTCGTACTCGCTTCGCTTAACGCAATTTTGGCTTGCTCTGCACAGGCACTTAGCTGGTAGGTTTGTCGCTCTGTGCTTAGGCGTAGCAAACCTTTAAGTGGGCTTAATTGCGGCTCTTTCAGTAAGCGCTGCAATAACAGGCGGGTATCTTTTTCGTAGAAACGGGTTTGCGCTGGGAAGTCATTAATTGCAGCTGCATCCCAAAAAGGCTTAATTGGCATTGGCTGGCCACTGGCTAAATTAAGCTTGGCGCCTAGGCTGGGCATTAGGGTTTCAAAATTTAAAGCTATGTCGAAGTCATTACCGCCAATGCGCTCGCCGTTGTAACCTAGCACCAAGTCTTGATGATCTCGCTCGGCAAGGTAGTTTGGCCCCATAATTAGCATCGATACATCGCTGGTTCCACCGCCAATATCAATCACTAATACACGTTGTTCTTGCTGTAATTGCTGTTGATAGCTTAAACCAGCAGCCATCGGCTCATACAAAAACTCTACCTGCTTAAAGCCTACAAAACGGGCTGCATTGCTAAGAATAGTGATGGCTTGTTGGTTGCTTACTTCGCTGTTTAAACCTTGGAAGTTAACTGGGCGACCGATTACCACTTTGGCCAGTTCGGCTTGACCACTTTGTTTCACTTGCTGGCTTATGTGCCACATCATGGCGGCGGCAATATCTTCAAACTGTTGCTGTTGACGCTCGCGAATACCGCTAGCACCCAAAAATGACTTGGGGGAACGCACGTAATAACAATCGGCGGGGTCGACGAGGTACTCTTTTAGCGCTTGTTGGCCAAAGCTTAGGTGCTCGTCGTAGCCGTCAAGTTTGAGTTCTTTTAAGGCGCGTAAACTGGCACTTAGTTGGTTACCACGTGCTTGCTGATAAGCCTGGGCCTTACCTTGAGCGTCTAATTGCTGATATAACCACGCACAAATCATCTCTGATTGGGGGGCAAATAAGGTAGAGGGCATATAATTGCCGTGCTCGGGAAGCCTGACTAGTTGCGCTTGTTTACCTTGTATTACACCAACCGCACAGTTGGACGTTCCAAAATCGAAACCCGCAATTGAATGATTCATAACCAAGGCCTTATACCTGCAAAAAAGGTCGCGCAGAGTAGCAAAATTACCGTCCTGAGTATAGCGTTTCAGAGCTTCAGTTTTAGCGAATTTACCAGTTTAAATCGGCGTCAATAATCGTCAGTACATAGTTTTCTTGATTGCTGTCGCTGCGCTGCAATTGCCAGTGCTCGTCATCGATTTTTTGATAAACCAGCTGTTCACCGTGGCCAGAGTCAGCATATAGCTGTAGCTGTTTAAAACTACTTGAAGGGGGATTAGTGGCTTGGCTAAGGTCAAAGAAAGCCAGTATTTGTTTGCGTTCTCCCGAGACGACTTGGCCTTTGAGCAATTGCTTGTCTACCGCCTCTATTTGCGAGCTTAACTCACTGCTGAAGTTGAGATTGTAGTTACTTTGGTTATCTAGGGTATAGCGGCTATAGAGGGTGTAGTCTTCGCCCGTAAGCGGCTTATTGCTGTTACAAGCGTTAAGGCTAAACAACAGTACTAGGCCAAGAGCTTTGCGGTGGTGGAGCATTATTGCAGTTACTTTGTATTCTATTAATAGCGCGAAATATAGCTTAATAGTGTTGTTTGTCAATGAGAGTTTAGTCGGTCTCCACAGCACTGTTGTGCTGTTGCAACAAGTCTTCAATGTTGGGAGCAAGCTGCCATTGCCAGTTAGCGGGAAAAGCCAGCTCTTGGCCTTTCGATTGTGCTAAGGCTTGCTCGGCTAAGGACTTAGCGCTTAGCTCTGCCAGTTTATCGAGTAGCTGTAAATCTTGCCTAGCTTGGCTGTATTCAAAATAGTGTTTGTTGAGTCCCCAGCCGCTGTCCCAGGCGAGCAACTCGATTTTACTTAGGGCAAATATGTCGCGCAATAAGTTGCCTTGTAGCAATGGCCAGCCAGTGATGCTCAAAATGCCAAACTGCTGGGCGAGTTCTGGTTCTCGCCGGCAAAGTTGCCAGGCAGAGCCTGCATAAATAAATTGCTCATTTGGCAAGTCTAGTGGATCAAACGTAATGTTCAATAGCGCTTGTTGCTTGGTATCAAGCTGAGCGTCTACTTTTATCCAACGTTGTTGTTGCTTGTGCCAATATTCACATATCCAATGGTCTTCGTAAGGGTGCATGCCGAGGTAGGCGGCAAAACCACAGCGTAAGCGCGCTGCAATGCCTTGAGCGCGTAATAATGTGCAGAGCAGCAAGGCAAAATCTCGGCAATTTCCAAGCATTCTTTGGTTAGCTGGTTTGTCCGCAAGCAGCGGCCGCTCGGTATTACTTAAGCGCTTTAGCTTTTGCTGCACGCTGCGAGTTTGCATTTCGTCTAGGCGCTGGGTGAAATCTGGGTCGAGCTGGTAGTGTTGTAACCAATAGGGATGAACCAAGTTGTTTTGCACGCACTTAACCAGTTTTGCAATATCCGCTTGGCAATCTGGCAGTTGCGACAAATAGTTTTTGGGGTCACTAAACTCACTAAAACTGGCGTAATTAATTGAAGAGGTCATGGGTGCTTGCCTTTGGCTAGTTAATGGGCAGTAGAAGGTCTGTTATTAGGGCTTGTTCCGAGACGCTATCAGCTGTTTTATTGTGGTAGATCTCTAAGCAATTGGCGTCTCGAAGCTGATAGCTTGACTGTGGCAGCCAGTCGCGCAGCAGCACTTGATAGCTGTTGGGTATGCTGGCGTAGCCTCCGTGGTGGCGCAGCTTGGCGAACTTACCGCCTGCTAAGGAGAGTTGTTGAATGCTCAGCTCGGCAAGTTGTGAAGTGCAGGGCAAGCGGGCGTGGTTTGTTTGCTCCATTGGCAAACTTAGGCACGCATCAAAACGCACTTGCTCCGGATGAGTAACTTTAGGATCATCGTAGGAGACACCGATCATAGTGCTTTGCTGAGTATCTAAACCCACTTTATTGCAAGCGCTAAATAGCTGGCGCCAGGCTTTGGGGGCCGCTTGGGCATAAGGGCCTCGTTCTCGTGAACATAATACCGCTTGTGGTGCGAGATCTATTACCTCAACTTGGCAGACAGCTTGAGGGGTAAAGTTGTTAGATTTTGCCGAAGAAGGCGGAAGCCAGCCCTGATTTCTTACTTGAAGTGGTGTTTGCTCAAACTGTTGTTTAAACGCTTTGTTAAAGGATGCTTGGTTTTGATAGCCGCTTTGACTGGCGATATCGACCAAGGGTTGTTGACTAAACCTGAGGTGATTTAACGAACGCTCTAGCAACAAACGCTTGCGATAAGCATAAATGCTTTCGCCTACATAGGCTTGAAATAGCCGACAAAAATGAAAGCGTGAAACACAGGCTAGAGCAGCCAGTTGATCAATATCCAGCTGGCTATCAAGAGTTTGCTCTACTTGTCTTTTGACCGTATTGATTCGCTGTTGTTGGCTTGCCATGTTGGACTCAATGACTTGACTTCAAATCAGTTTAGCCAGTTTGTGAGTTATTTTCTTTTCCATTCTTGCGCATCGCTTAAGCTTAATTCTTCAAGCACTTCGCCGCACACGTTGAAACTTTAAAGGCTTGTTCTAGCCAGTTATGCCGAATACACTGAGCCCCTTGGTCGGAAATAGTAAAGTAATAATGAATACACAAACTAAAGCCTATGCATTTGGCATAAGTGCAGTGTTAATGTGGTCTACGGTGGCCACTGCTTTTAAGTTAGCGCTGCAGTGGTTAAGCCCCATTCAATTGGTATTGCTGGCTTCAGTAACTTCAATTTTGCTGTTAAGTGGTGTGTTGTTATGGCAACGCAAACTGCCATTAGCGTTAAGCTACGCTATGCAGCGGCCCGGCTTCTTTTTGCTGGTAGGTGCTATAAATCCCTTCCTTTATTATTTAGTACTGTTCAAAGCCTATGACTTATTGCCGGCTCAGCAAGCTCAGTCACTTAATTATACCTGGGCAATTACCTTGGCTTTGCTGGCGGTCCCCTTTTTAAAGCAGCAATTGCGTAAGCAAGATCTGCTTGCCATGGCTTTAGGCTATTTTGGGGTGTTGGTGATTGCGACGCGAGGTGATTTGCTCAGCATGCAATTTGACAGTGTGCTAGGCGTTCTGTTGGCACTGTTTAGCACCTTGTTGTGGGCAGGCTATTGGATTATTAATACCCGTAACTCTGGCGATCCGGTGGCGAGTTTGCTGGTGGCCTTTTGTTTTAGCCTGCCAATGGTACTAGCTTACTGTTGGTGGAGTGATGGCTTACCCAGCTTTAACGCTAAAGCTTGGTTAGGCGCGGCTTATGTAGGTTTGTTTGAAATGGGCATTGCCTTTGTGTGCTGGGTATTAGCATTAAAATTTACTAACAACACTGCGCGTATTAGTAACCTTATTTTTATTTCCCCGTTTTTGTCGCTGTTTTTTATCAGCTATTTTTTGAACGAAGTGATAGAACCTGCAACATACTTGGGTTTAGTGTTAATTATTAGTGGCTTATTGATACAGCAATGGCGTGGTAAGAAAAAGGCAACTTAGTTGCTTGGCTTATTGCGTTTTATCTCAGTTTTTTAAGCTGAGAAAAGCGCCACAAGTTTTGATCTTGACGCTAGGGTAAGTGGCTACATCTGTGTATGCTAAAATTCATATTTACCCAATTACTCATGGTGTGATGACTAAACAAGCAATAAGCCAACAAGATTTGATTGATCTGGCCAATCAGCTACTGCGCGAGCACGAAGACTATATTCCTGGAATAGAAGTTCGCGAAGTATCACAACAGCGTGATGTGCTTACCTTTAAGGGTGAAGCCTTTTTAGACGATGACTTATTACCTACAAGTAATAGCCCAAAAGCTTTTAACTTGTACAAATGGCTGTGTCATCGCCTATCCGAGCAATACACCCTTAGCGAATAAGCTTGTAGCTACTTAGCGCATAGATTACCGCCTAGTAAGGCGCTAAGTATTGTTAAGGCAATCGCTTAGCTGGTTTTTTGTATCGCTAATTAATCCGCTAGCAAATAGATAATGGCTTGGTAGGGCGCTAAGTTAAGCTGAGCTAAATCTACTTCTGATTCATCCTCTGGCTGAAGGTTATCCAGCACCACTTCTGCAAGCTTATAATCTAAACTCAAGGTTTGAGTTTGTTGGCTGACATTGGCAACAATTAGCAACCTTTGCTCCTTATATTGGCGAATATAAGCGAATATATGAGGGTGCTCTTCCATTAATAATTGGTAACTGCCATAGACCAAGGTATCGCCAAATTTGCTGGATTTTCGCAGTGCGATTAAGCGTTGGTAGTGATAAAACACCGAGTGTTGATTGGCAAGCGCATTTGCAACATTTATTTGCTGATAGTTGGGATTAAGCTTGAGCCACGGCTGCCCACAACTAAAGCCAGCGTTGTCAGAGTTATCCCACTGCATGGGAGTTCGGGCATTATCACGGGCGCTTTGATACACACCTTGCATAAATTGCTGATGACTTAAGCTTTGCTGCTCTACCACTTTTTCTTGGTAACTGTTTTTAATTTCTATGTCATCGTAATCACTTAGCTCGGCAAATTGTACGTTGGTCATGGCGATTTCTTCGCCCTGGTAGATGTACGGTGTGCCTTGCATTCCATGCAGCAGCGTTGCAAACAATTTGGCGCTGGCTTCGCGGTATTCGCCATCATTACCCCAGCGGCTAACAATGCGTGGTAAGTCGTGATTGTTCCAGAATAGGGCGTTCCAGCCATCGCCATCAAAGGCGGTTTGCCATTTGCTAAGCACCTTTTTTAAGGCAACTAAATCAAAATCTTGTACTTGCCACTTTCCATGTTCTGGGTGCCAGTCTAAGGCGGCGTGTTCGAACTGAAATACCATCGACAGCTCTTCACGACGCGGATCGGAATACAACTTGGCTATCTCGGGGGTGGCTCCCCAAGTTTCGCCCACGGTCACCAGCTTTTTACCTTTGAAACAAGCTTGATGCATTTGCTGCAACAGCGGGTGTAAACGCGGACCATTCTCGGTAATACCTTGGTCAATTTGTTTGCCAATTAAATCAATCACATCTAAACGGAAGCCTGCCACGCCTTGCTCTACCCACCAAGAAATCATTTGATGAATTTCTTTTGCTACTGCTGGATTTTCCCAGTTGAGATCGGGTTGAGCATCGGCAAACAGGTGGAAGTAATACTGGCTAGTGACGGGATCATACTGCCAGGCAGGGCCACTAAAAATGGAGCGGATCTGATTAGTTTGGTCTCGCCAAATATAATAATCGCGGTAGGGGTTATCTCGGCTTTGTTTTGCTTGCTTAAACCAATGATGCTGGTCGGAGGTATGGTTAAGTACCAAGTCCATCATTATGCCGATGTTACGCTGTTTAGCTTGATGGATTAACTGGCGCATGTCGTTCATGTTACCAAAGCGCGGATCTATGGTCTGATAGTCGGCAATGTCGTAACCATTGTCTTTCATTGGAGAAAGGTAAACAGGCGATAGCCAAATAAGATCAATGCCCAGCTTTTCCAGATAATCTAGCTTGCTAATAATGCCTTTTAAATCACCGTTGCCATCACCGCTACTATCACAAAAACTACGCGGGTAAACCTGATAAACAACTGCCGAATGCCACCATTGTTGGTTCATGATTAAATTCTTTTACTGCTATGAATTAAGGCCATTGTAATAGCTCTTTGGTGCTTAGAGTAGTTAGTAATTACTGTCATGAAATTTTACAAACCCTACTGTTTATAGGCCTTTCAGGGCTGTTTTAACAGAAACTGGAACTTAAAGTTTGCAGTTAAATAATTTGTGTTTGGAGTTTATCGGCTTAAATATTAGGGTATTTGTTCGAATTTTGATCGCTGTCAAACATCATCAACCAAAAGCAAAGATCTTTGTGAGCTAATGCTCAATAAGTGAGCGCTTGTCTTCATCGTTCAAATATTAAGCGTAGATTAGAAAGGCGGTAAATTAACTATGGATAGTTAAGGTTGTGTTTTACTTGTGGCTCTTTCCAGTGGTTAGTCTGCCCCTCATCGCAAAACACCAAAGAGTGGTGATGAGTTGAGTCTTAAAGAGACGCTCTAAGATTACATGGGAAAGTAACAATGAGAAAATTTAGCAAACTCGCCACTAGCGCTCTGCTAGCTGGTGCGGCGTTGGGCTATGCGTCCAGCGTCACGGCGGCTCCAAGAACCGCCTTTGTACACCTCTTCGAATGGAAATGGGAAGACATTGCACAAGAGTGTGAAACCTTTCTAGGACCTAAAGGATTTGCCGCCGTGCAAGTCTCACCTCCAACTAAATCTCACAACGCTGGCGCGTGGTGGAGCCGCTACCAACCGGTTAGCTATTCCTTTGAAGGACGTAGTGGTAGCCGTGGTCAGTTCCAAGATATGGTACAGCGTTGTAAAAACGTTGGGGTAGATATCTACGTAGATGCCGTAATTAATCACATGGCAGCTTACGATAGAAACTTCCCTGAAGTACCTTACGGACCAAATGACTTTAACTCTTGTACCAGTGATATCGACTACGGAAATCGCTGGCAGGTACAAAACTGTGATTTGGTGGGCCTAAATGACCTTAAAACTGGCTCAGAGTATGTTCGCCAAAAAATCGCAGACTACATGAATGATGCGATAAGCATGGGTGTGGCAGGTTTCCGTATTGATGCAGCCAAGCACATTCCGGCAGGTGATATTGCTGCGATTAAAGGCAAGTTAAACGGTAATCCTTACATTTTCCAAGAAGTGATAGGGGCTCCTGGAGAACCAGTTCGTCCAACCGAATATACTTACATTGGTGATGTTACTGAGTTTGAATTTGCCCGTAAGTTAGGCCCTGCTTTTCGTGATAGCAATATCGCGTGGTTACGTGATTTAGGCAACCAAATGGAGCTATCTAGCGCCGATGCGGTGACCTTTGTGACCAACCACGATGAAGAACGGCATAATCCAGGTGGCCCAATCTGGCATGGTGTTCAAGGTGACGGCTACTTCTTAGCGAACGTTTTTGCGCTAGCCTACCCTTATGGTTACCCAAAAATTATGTCTGGTTACTACTTCAACGGTGACTTTGATGCAGGTCCACCTAGCAGCGGCGTTCATACTGGTAATGCCTGTGGTTTCGACGGTGGAAACTGGGTGTGTGAGCACAAGTGGCGCGGCATTGCTAACATGGTGGGTTTCCGTAACCATACTGCTGGCGAGTGGAGTATTACCAATTGGTGGCAGGGTGGTAACGACCAAATTGCCTTCGGCCGTGGCGGCTTAGGTTTTGTTGTTATCAACAAACGTTATGGTAGCTCAATTAATCAAAGCTTTGATACAGGCATGCCAGACGGGCAGTACTGTAACATTATTGAAGCTAACTTTGATGAGAGCACTGGTCAATGTAACGCTGCTGCTGATTCAAGTGGTCAATCGGTGATTACGGTGAGTGGTGGTCAAGCTAACTTTACTGTGGGCGGTGACCAAGCTGCAGCAATTCATGTTGGTGCAAAAATTGGTGATGTTTGTAGTGGTGCAGATTGCCCATGTACTTCTAACTGTGGAACTGACCCAGAACCAGCTACGCCAGTAGCGGCTAGCTCTATTTGTACATCAGAAAACCTACCTACTCTGTACTACTGGGGAGCACAGCCTGCTGGCAGCCTTGCCAATGCAACTTGGCCTGGTGTCGCCATGCAGAAGAATGGCGACTTCTATTGTCACGATCTAGGTGTCACGCTTACCAGTATCAATGCTATCTTCAGCAACAACGGTGCAAATAAAACGGCTGACTTAACTGCAGCGGGTGCCGGTTGTTACAAAGACGGTAGCTGGAGCAGTTTAGAGGCTTGTGGTTTTGAAATTAGCGGCACGAATCCAGACCCAGTTGGTGGCACAGAAGTTTGCTACGACAACCAAGCTGGCTTTAGCAATCCAACACTTTACTACTGGTCTGTTTCAGCTGAAACCTCGGTTGCCAATGCGCAATGGCCAGGTGTGGCAATGGTGCAAAAAGGTGGCTACTACTGCCACGACTTTGGCACTAAGCTAAGCAGCTTAAACATTATCTTTAATGATAGTGGCGCTAATCAAACGGCAGACCTAAATACTACGGGTGATGTATTGTGTTATGCCCAAGGTAGCTGGGTAGCTGCAACGAACTGTGTTGGTGGAAACCCTGACAACGGCGGCGACGAAGTATGGTACTTCCGCGGTACGCCAAATGCTTGGGGAACAACTCAACTTGATTACGATAGTGCTAGTGGCTTGTACTACACCGTTCAAAGCTTTAATGGTGAAGAAGCACCTGCGCGCTTTAAGATAGATAGTGGTAACTGGACAGAAGCGTATCCAAATGCGGATTACCAAGTGTCTGACAACACTACTTATCGCATCAACTTCAATAGCGCTACCAAAGATATTTCGGTAAACGCGCAGTAAATTGTTTTTATGCGTCTCAGCTTTTTGCCCGGTTTACACCGGGCTTTTTTGTACCTGCTGACTCGGTTTTATGCCTTGGCGGCTAGCCAGGTTTTATAGCCACCAGTAAGATTCTTCGCTTTAAAACCGTGATTAACCAATTGGCGATAAGCAACGTTGCCGCGCAAACCCACCATGCAATACACCAAGATCTCTTTATCTTTAGGCAGCTCGTTAATACGCTCTCTAAGTTGATCGACTGGAATATTAACCGCACCAGGAATTGCTCCTAGCTTTTCTAGCTCTCCAGGATTTCGTACATCAAGCACTAGCTGCTCTGCGCTTGGTTGGTTGATCTCGTCGCTGTGGCAAAGGCGAGTATCACCTTGAATGCTGTTGGCGGCGACAAACCCAGCTTGATTGACGACATCTTTGGCACTGCCAAACGGAGGAGCATAAGTGAGCTCTAAATCTTGCAAGTCAAATACTGTAAGACCGGCGCGCTGGGCCACTGCGATTACGTCGATGCGTTTATCTACGCCATCTTTACCTACTGCTTGTGCGCCCAAAATTGCACCACTAGTTGGATTGAATAGTAGCTTTAAATTGATGGGATGCGCGCCAGGGTAGTAGCCCGCGTGACTGGCTGCGTGTACATACACTTTTTCATAAGCTAAGCCTTTGCGCTTTAAGGTTTTCTCATTAAGGCCTGTAGAAGCCACAGCTAAATCAAAGATTTTACAAATGGCGGTACCTTGGCTGCGTTTATAATGCTCGCCTGCGCCAAAAATGTTGTTAGCCACCATGCGGCCTTGGCGGTTAGCTGGGCCTGCTAAAGGAATAAGTGCCGCATCACCTGTAACAAATTCTGGATCTTCAATGGCATCGCCCACTGCGTAGATATCGGGATCAGAGGTCTGCAGTTGGCTGTTTACCTGTATTCCACCTAACTCGCCGATGTTTAAGTTAGCTTGGCGGGCTAAGCTGGTTTCTGGTTTTACACCAATGGCCATAATCAGTAATTCTGTTTCTAATAGGTCGCCATTGCTCAAACGCAGTTCTAAACCTTGTTCGTCAATACTGGCTAGCTCATCGGCGGCTTGTTGTTGGCTAGGAAACACGGCTTCTAACGCTACTCCGAGGCGTAAATCTACTCCATGGTGTTGCATCTCTTGGTGAAGAGGCGCGGCCATTTCACTGTCTACCGGCGCCATCACTTGTTGTGATAACTCAACCAAACTGGTGTTAATGCCACGTTGAATAAGGGCTTCAGCCATTTCGATACCAATGAATCCACCGCCAACTACCGTGGCATGTTTTGGCTGATTATGTTCGATGCTGGCTATGATTTTATCCATATCAGGTATGTTACGCAGCGAGAACGTGCGTGAGTTTTGAATACCAGGAATTGGCGGAACGATGGGTGACGCGCCTGGGCTTAATACCAATTTGTCGTAACTTTCCTGGTAGTTTTCTTGAGTATTTAAATTGCGAATAGTGAGGGTTTTGTCTTGGCGGTTAATGCTTACCACTTCGTTCATTACTCGCACATCTACATTAAATCGTGCTTTAAAGCTCTCTGGAGTTTGCAGTAACAAAGCATCACGTTGCTCAATGTCGCCGCCAATATGGTAGGGCAAACCGCAGTTAGCAAAAGAGATGTAGGGACCTCTTTCAAACATAATGATTTCTGCGTCTTCACTTAAACGTCTTGCACGTGCTGCAGCCGAGGCACCGCCTGCTACTCCGCCTATGATCAAAATCTTTGTCATGCTTGTCTCCAGTATTAAAAACTCTTTTCTGTTAGAGAATGAGCAAAAGCTTAATCAAGTTCTCTCACTAAGCTATTGATGTGGATCGTTAGTGACAGATTTGCTCATTAGTCATTGGCTATTAATTTATATTAGATAAAACTAAATTGCAAATATCTAATTAAGCTTTACTTAAATTAGATTTGACTAATTCAACGGTGCTCGTATAATTCAGCCTATCGAGGAGGTGTGTATGCAAAGTCATGAAGTGTTGCATGAGCAAGCTAGTGTGGTTAGCGACTATCTCAAAACCATTGCTCATCCAGATCGTTTAGTTGTTTTGTGTTTATTGTGCGATGGGGAAATGAGTGTAGGGGAGCTATTGGCTCACAGTAACAAGAGTCAATCTGCTTTTTCTCAGCACTTAAAAGTGCTGCGAGAACAAGGCTTGGTAGCGGCGCGTAAACAGGCGCAAACGGTGTTTTATTCCTTGGCTGACACTCGAGTGAAAAGCTTGTTAGCTAGTTTGCAGCAGCAATTTTGTAATTGATTAAATAGTGGAGAGATTAATGACCGAATTTAGCCCTGGGAGCGCCTTAGTTGGCGGAATGTTGTTAGGCCTGTCGGTATCATTACTAATGCTACTTAGTGGCCGCACAGGTGGTATTAGCGGCATATTAGGCGGGATTTTTGGTGCATCGAAGAGTGAATGGCCATGGCGAGTCGCGTTTATTGCTGCGATGGCTGCGAGTTTATTGTTTAACCCCATACTGGGTTTAAGCGAAGCAGCCTTACCCAACTATTCATTAACTTGGCTGCTGGCTGGTGGTTTTGCGGTTGGCGTAGGTACCCAGCTAGCAAATGGCTGTACCAGTGGTCACGGCATTTGCGGGATTGGTCGTTTTTCGCTGCGCTCTATTGTGGCCACAATGGTATTCATGCTTAGCGCTGCGGCTGTGGTTTGGTTAGCAGGAGGTGCTTATGTTTAAAGTAGTGGTTGGCTTAATCACCGGTTTATTATTTGGTTTGGGCATGAATGTGTCGCAAATGGTTAACCCTTATAAAGTGCTTAACTTCTTAGATGTAAGCGGTAATTGGGATGCTAGCTTGGCCTTTGTTATAGGTGGTGCTTTATTGGTATTCGTACCTTTTTATCATTTGCTGATTAAACCAAGAAGCCATGCAGTAAATGGCGAGCCTATTCAATGCTCTACGCTTAAGACGATTAGTCCTAAACTGATCATTGGCTCGATTATCTTTGGCATAGGTTGGGGAATGGTAGGCATTTGCCCTGGGCCTGCGGTGGCCAGTTTGCTGCGTGGAGAAGTTGCTATTTATTGGTTTTTGTTGAGCATGTTATTGGGGCATTACTTAAGCAAACGTCTATTCTCTCGCGCTTAAACTAAGAGCCACTAAAACTAAAAGGGAGCCTAATGCTCCCTTTTTATTGGATGTTTCTTAGTCGGTATGTTGCTGCATGATGGTTATCATGCCAAGGCCCGCCATATCTTCGTCCCAATTGTGTTTTTCCACCACGTTCTCAGCTTGGTGGTAAGGCAACAAGTTGTCGTTTAAGGTGCGCAGCATCGACTCTTTCATGTGTTCGTATGCGCGAATTCCCGGACCCGATATAACAATTTTTTGTGGGTTAAATAGTGCCATTATGTTGGCTAAACCCATGCCTAACACGGTACCCGCTTGGGAGAAAATCTGCGCCATTGCTGGATTGTCTTGCTCGGTCAGTTGGTTTAAGTCGAGCATCTGTTTTTCTGAAGGGTGCAGCATGTCGGTGGGTGGCAAGTTGTAAATGGCACTGGCGTCGCGGTAAATCGCGTAATCACCTACATAGGCCTCGATACAACCTCGACCACCACAACGGCATTGCGGGCCATTTAAACTAAATTTGGTATGGCCAAATTCGGTAGTGGCTGCACTAGCATCTTGATAAAGCTCGCCGTTAACAATCAAGCCCATGCCAACCCCATAGCCGAGTTGGATAGCAACTAGATTATCCAGTTTGCTGTATTTAGGCAGTTGAGTTAAGGCAACGGCGAGGCAATTAGCGTCGTTGGCAATAAACACTGGCAGCTGACTTTTTAGCTGCAGTTGCTCAACCAGTTCCAGTTGCTTACCCTTGATGGCCGGGCTCCACAATATGCCCTTACCTTGTGTTTCTATAACCCCTTGCACTGCTAAGCCAAGGCCGCGCAGTTTACTGCGTTTAACCTCATAATGCTGAATAAACTCTTCGATGGCTTTAGACAGGGCATCAACCAGTTGTTCTTGGTTTAGCGTGACAGTTAACATTGCTTGAGTCGCTTGCGCAACGATGGTGCCAGAGGTATCTCCCAGCATAAAGCGCACTTCGTTAATCGATAGCTTTATGGCTAGATAGAAGGCTGCTTGGTTATTCAGTTGTAGTTTTACTTTTGGCCTACCGCGTCCACCGCTGGGATCTAACACTACATTCTGCTCAATAATTAAGCCTTGTTGAACCAGCTCAGAGGTGATTGAAGTGATGGTCGCGGGACTTAATTTGGTGTGGTCGCCAATTTCTACACGTGCCAGTTCACCATGGAGGCGCAGAGTTTGAATAATGTCTCGGCGATTGGCACTTCTAATTAGTTCGGTATCGGTGATTTTTTTCATACTGAATCGGCTAAGTAACTACTTCCATTTCAAAAATACGCGTTTTAAAGGGAATAAGAATCTCTTTCTTGGTGATTTGTTATTTCTGTCACGCTTATCTAAATTCCTTGTCAAAGGCTGAGTTAAGCGTCTCAAAGATGATAATGACAATATTGTAATTAAAGCGGTGCTTCAAGCAAAAAAATCCCGCCATAAAAGGCGGGTCTTGGTAATTCATCCAGAAAGGAAAGGAAAATGCTACTAGTAATGCATTGACACATTACTAGGCCTGAAGAGAACGGCGTTCACTTCTACCTTGAACATATCAGCCCTACAGCTCACATTTGCTGAAAAAATGTTCAAGATGCTTAAAGCTTATTCGTTAAATTTGTTATAAGAAATTATGAAACTTGGTTGTTCTATTAACAGATTTTTTAAGCGTGTCTGCGGTCACGTTCTGAAAAAAAGCCCTTGAGCTAAAAAAAAAGCCATAGGTGCTTACTTAAACGACTAATATTTAAGAGCTACCAACTGGATTTTGAAGGATGATTGTTTGGTTAAGTGCATAGGATGGTGTTGCTTAGGATTGTTGCTAGCTGGCTCTGCGTTAAGCCAAGCGGATACCCTGCGTTTGGCTACTCATCACTTGCCTCCCTATCAAGTGGTGAATGGTGATGCTTTAAGTGGCTCAACGATTGATGTGATGCAATGCAGTTTAATTGAATTGGGGCAGCCTTATCAGGTTGACGTTAGGCCGATTAATCGTGCGTTTAAGGAGCTGCAGGCGGGATTATTTGATGGTGTTTTTGTGTTAAACCGTACCGCAGAAAGAGACCAGCTTGCCATTGCCAGTGAGCCCTTGATTGTTACTTATCGCAGTCTTTTTAGTGTGAAAACTATTGATACCGAAGTGCACAGCCCTGAAATGAAAGGGCTGAAAATAGGTGTATTGCATGGCTCGGCGATGCACCGTTGGTTATCCAAGCACGAATACCCCAATATACATACCCGCTATGATTACCATATTTTATTTGAATTATTGCAGTTAGAACGTATCGACGCGATAGTGGCGCCCCATGAAATTTATGCCCATGAACAGAGCCACGGGCACGTAACTCGTAACATTGAAACCCGCCACCTAAGCCAAGCTAATCTATCGAGTTATTTCTCTGCCGAATGGCTAGAACAGCGGCCGGATTTTTTACAACGATTCAACGCTGCTTTAGATGTTTGTAGGTAGGTTGACTCGTTGTTTTACAAATAGTGTTGCAAGTAAAAAGCCCAAGTGAATCACTTGGGCTTTGAGTTATAAGGGCTAGTGTTACTTATTTAGCTTGAGTAAACATGGTAACTGCGGTGCCTTCTACCACGGTGCTACCAGACACGTTGCCAGCGTTAACTGCTCCATTGGCATCGGCTACCTTAGTCCAGTTGCCTGCAGGTAAACTTACCGTTTGGTTATTACCGCTGTTATATACAATAAACAGGTTATGGCTGTCGCTAGGATCGGTGATGTGGCCTGTTATCACCTGTCCACCAAATTGGTCTGGGCGGCTAACATTTAAGTACTGTGCAACTTCTTGGCTGGTATTCATGCGCAAGCCCGCATGTTTACGGCGCAACTCAATAAGTTGTTTAAAGTAGTTAAAGGTAGCGATGTTATCTGCTTTGTTAGACCAACGAATTGCATTGAAACTATCTGGTGCGTTGTAGGTATTATGTGTTCCGCCATGGGCGCCGTAGTTCCAAGCTGATGGGTTACTAATTTGCTGGTTATTGGTTTTGGTGCGCAGGAACTCGTCACCGGCATGCACAAAAGGTATGCCTTGGCTGGTAAGTATCATGCCCATGCCAAAATTAACCACTCGTTTAGGGTAGGTTAAATCGCTGGGTGGATTAAAGCTAATCACCTGATGTGAGCTATTTTGCTGCACATTACTTGAAGTACTTAAATACACCTTGTCCCACAGACCAAAGTTATCGTGGGCCGAAATGTAATTGATGCTTTGTTCTGGATCGGCCGCGTAATTACGGAACCAGGTGCTGTTACGACCATCGTTTGGATTGTAGGGCGAACCTTGAAAGCCATCGTAAATCGCCCAGCCAGATTCAGCAGCATCTACATTATTAAACATGTAACCAGTGCGAGTATCGTCATTCGAGCCTTTTAATGATTCACGGAAAGCGCCATTAAATACCCCAATGTTTTCATCGGCTAAGTGGTGAGTTGTGCCGTAACGAACTCGCTGACCTTCTAGAGGATCTGTTGCGTAACCGTTCCAAGGTTCGCCATAAATCAATAGCTTACGGTCTGCAAAAGTATCGTTTAAGTGGCGTCCCCATTTTTCAACTTCTTGATAAGAGAAAATACCAATTAAGTCGAAGCGGAAACCATCGATGCCGTATTCGTCTACCCAATACTCTAAGGAGTCTTGGATCATACGGCTTACCATTGGTACATCTGCATTGATCGAGTTACCGGTGCCAGATAAGTCGCTGGCGGTATAGTATTGACCAGAAATATTCTCAAACATTTCATCATCATAGGTGTGGTTGTATACCACATCCATGATGACTCGAATTCCAGCTTTGTGGAACTCGTTCACCATGGTTTTGAACTCACGCGCTCGCTCTTCATAGTTAGTTGGAACGGCCGAGTAGCGATCTTCTGGAATGTTAAAGTTGCGAGGGTCATAACCCCAGTTGTAACAAGGGTCGCTGTCTGGCAGCCCATCACAGGTGGCAAAGTCGTACACTGGCAATAGCTGTACGTGGGTAACGCCTAGCTCTTTTAGGTGGTCAATACCGGTTTTTACACCATTAATTGTGGTGCCCGTTTCAACCATGCCTAAGAACTTACCGTTGTTGCCAGCGCTTACCCCTGAGCTTGGGTCGATAGTAAAGTCACGAACATGCACTTCGTAAATTACGGCATCTTCACGCTCAACTAAGCTTGGGCGTGCTGCCCAACCGCCAACTGGCTCGGTGCGCGACATGTCCATCACAATGTTAATGGCTTCGTAATCGCCAGTACCAGGTTGTGACATCTTCCCGTATGGGTCACGAACCTGAACGCCATTGATAAGGAAGGTATAAGGTTTTAAGTGCAAGTCGCCTGCAACGGTTACTTGGTAAACTTGGCTGTAACCGGCAAAATCAGGTACTGCTTGCAGCGTGTGTTCAACCCCATCAACCACCACTTTTACATTGCTATGTTCTGGCGACCATATTGAAAAGGTGGTGCTTTCTGCGGAGTAAACCGCTCCTAAGGTTTCACTGTTGCTACCGCAGTTAGGCTCGCAGCCTTGTTTAACGGTGCTTACTGCTTTGGTGGTTGCGTTGAAACAGATTTGGTAAGTAGAGTTAGCGTCTACTAATACGTCTGCACTTGGGTAGTTTTCAGTCCAATCGCCAAAATGATCAATTTTGAAACGTGGATTGTTGCTGCCAAAGCTTTGCGTGGTGCAGTAGTTATTACCGTCGCTACTGGTCATTAGGGTGGTTTGCCAGCCATTGGGGGTTCCACGGAAGTACCATGTGTCGGCCGGTGCATCGCTAATGGTGTAGTCAAAGGTGCTTAAGGCAGAGTTGCCGCTGGCATCTATGGCGAATACCTTCAAGCTTAAATCTACCCCATCGCTTACTACGTCACTGGCGGTAAAGCTGGCATCGTTACAGGGGCTGGAAGCCGCTGTTGGTGTAGAGCCGTCGGTGGTGCAGTAAATGGCTGGTGAGCTGTCTTGATTATCACTCACACTCAAACTGATTTGCTGAGTCTCGGTGTAAGAGCCAGCTGCTGGGTTAGCAGTAACCACCGGTGCTTGAGTATCCGTAATATCGTCTGGCGTTACCGTAATCGCCTTTGAGCTAGCGTTAAAGCAAATTTGGTAGCTGGCATTGCCGGTAACGGTGTAATCTGCGCTTGGATAAGCTTCGTTCCAGTCACCGTAGTGGTCGATTTTGAAGCGAGGATCGTCGTTGGCAAAACTCTGAGTAGTACAGAAATTGACGTTATCAGTGCTGGTCATTTCTGTTGTTGCCCAGCCATTAGAAGTGCCGCGGTAGAACCAGCTATCTTTTGGTGGCTCAACATCTCCGCAAGTGGCCACTTCTGTGGTGGTGATGTTTTTGTTGTCGCTAAAGAAGCGAATTTCGTAGTTTTTATTGGCGTCTACCCGAACATCTGCGCTTGGGTAAGCTTCGTTCCAATCGCCAAAGCGATCAATTTTAAAGCGTGGGTCGTTAGCACCAAAGCTTTGACAAGTTCGGTATTCACTGCCCGAAACAAGCTCTAAAGCGCTAGTTGCCCAGCCGTTGCTGGTGCCTCGATAAAACCAATCAGCTTGAGCGGCAGAGCTTGCTGCCAATAAGCTGATGACTAATGCTGTCTTTTTCATGATATTAACTGTTCCATAGTTAATCCACCCAGCCATTCCGCACAGAGCAAAATGGCTAGGTGGGAATATTGAGATTTATAGTTTGTCTAAAATCACAAAGCTATTTGCTGGCACCGTTACTGAATGGCTGCCGCCGCTCACAGTAATGATTTGCTCGTTGTAGCTGGCGGCGTTGGTATTTGGCGTTATTAAACGATAGCTACCATTAGCCATGTTATTAAAGGTGTAGCTAAAGCCACTGCCTTTAGTGAGAGCTACGTAAGCTACAGCTGCCCCATTATCACGAGCAAATGCTGCATGATCGCCATCTAGCAATAGGTCGATTTGCTGACCTTTTTGAATGGCTTCAGAGGAGCTGCGCAGGCTATTTAGCATTTTTAAATGCTTATAGAGCGTTGGCTGGTTGGTTTTGGCGTAGTTAATTCCTTCTGAACCCAGCATCCAACGTGCTACTACATCATCTTTTTCAGTGGTGGTAATGTAGTGTGGCCAGCTTGAATACAGCACCTCGGTGCCGTAGAACACTACCGGCAGGCCACGGAACAAGTAGATAAAGTTTAAGTTATTGAGGTACTGCGTTTCACTCAATACACCGTTAGCTCGGGTAACATCGTGGTTATCTACAAAGGTAGCTAGATAGGTTGGGTCGTAAATGCCAGAGGCATCGCCATCGGCACCAGCAATACGGGCGTAGCCATTGCCGTCGTCAAACCCCGCTTCACCTCTAAAGGCTTTGCCCATCCAACCAGGGAAGTCCATGGAAGAACCATGTAAGTCCAACATGTGGAATTTTTTGCCTTGGCCGTTGTAGATTAGATCAACCGCCGACTTGCGATCACCTGTCCACGCTTCGCCCGCCATGTAGAAGTTGTCATTACCTAAACTACGAGCATGAGCATCCATTTCTAGGGTGAATCGTTCCCAGAAATCGGCAGTCATGTACGATACCGTATCAATACGGAAAGCATCTACGCCATGGTCGATAAAGCGCTTATACACGTTGATTAGATGTTTAGTCGCGTTTTGGTCATCGTCACCATGTTCGTTAAAATCGAGCAAGTCGATCAACCAGGTATTCCCAGTACTGGCGTAGCTAAAGAAGCCATTTTTAGCGCCATCCATGTAAGGGTCATTGGTTTTCCAATTCCAAGTTTGGCCATCCATTTTAATCTCTAGCGCTCGGTCGGCCCATTTACTCTTCGAGCCTACTACCGATTGGCCAGGCTGACCGTGGTTTACCACGATGTCGAGCATGATCTTCATGCCGCGCGAATGCAATGCATCCACTAAGGCGTCAAAATCTGCCCAGCCATCATTATCTTTACCTAAAGAGTGTAGATGTGGGTCGATTTTATCGAAGTCGTAACCCCAGTAACCGTGGAAAGCCGAAGCCTCGTAGTCGTCGTTGGCGTTAAAGCGGCGGCCTTCAGGCTGTTTAACCACTGGGGTAATCCAAATGGCGGTAAAGCCCATGTCTTGGATGTAATCGAGGTTGTCGATAATGCCTTGGAAATCACCACCATGGTAGTAAGACAAAGGACCGGTTTTGCTGGTATTCGTGTTGTACTTATCGGCTTCACCATTGGGTAAGTACTCGTCACCCCAAATGTTGTTGTTGCTCGTATCACCATCTGCAAAACGGTCGGTCATGATGAAGTAAACATTTTCTTCACGGAAGTCGCCGCTGCTGGTGATGTTAGGGTCGATGGTGTAGTTAAAGGTGGTTACGCCTTGATTACCACTGGCATCTACAGCCAATACTTTTAATACCAAATCAATCCCATCAACTAGGATATCTTCAGCGGTAAAGCTCTGTTGGTTGCATTGACTGAGTGCAGCAGTGGGTATGCTGCCGTCGGTGGTGCAATAAAGCTTAGGCGCTGGATCTTGGTTGTCGCTAACACTTAAGCTAATTTGTTGCGCGGTGGCGTAACGGCCGCCTGATGGAGATGCGCTAACCACAGGGGCTTTGGTGTCTTCACCTTCAATCTCTGTTGTGGTGATTTGTTTGCTGCTGGCATCAAAACAAATATCATAAGTGGTATCTGGATTAACCGTTACATCAGCGCTTGGATAATTTTCGGTCCAATCGCCAAAGTGATCCACTTTAAAGCGAGGGTTATTGCTGCCAAAACTTTGAGTGGTGCAATAGTTGTTGCCATCGCTTGTGGTCATTGCAGTGGTTTGCCAACCATTAGGTGTGCCGCGGAAGTACCAAGTATCTG
This sequence comes from Agarivorans sp. OAG1, assembly GCF_037076485.1. Taxonomy (NCBI): domain Bacteria; kingdom Pseudomonadati; phylum Pseudomonadota; class Gammaproteobacteria; order Alteromonadales; family Alteromonadaceae; genus Agarivorans; species Agarivorans sp. OAG1. The sequence goes on along the minus strand of NZ_AP028990.1, from coordinate 4,352,192 downwards.
CTGGGGCGTCGCTAATGGTGTAATCAAAACTACTCACTGCGGAGTTACCGCTTTCATCAACCGCAAGTACTTTTAGGCTTAAATCAACGCCGCTGGCCACGACATCGCTAGCAGTAAAGCTTGCATTGTTACATAGCGGTGAAGCTTGAGTAGGTATTGAGCCATCGGTAGTGCAGTAGATATTGGGCGCACTGTCTTGATTATCGCTAACAGTTAAGCTGATTTGCTGAGCTTGGGTGTAAGAACCCGCTGCAGGATTGGCGCTTACTGTAGGAGCTTGAGTATCTTCTGTGGTGGTTGGCGTTGCAGTGATTTGTTTTGAATCGGCGTTAAAACAAATCTGGTAGCTAGCATTGCCAGTTACTATAAAGTCTGCTGTTGGGTAAGCTTCGTTCCAATCGCCATAATGGTCGATTTTGAAACGTGGGTTATCGTTAGCAAAACTCTGGGTAGTACAAAAGTTTAGGTTATCGCTGCTGGTCATGGCTGTGGAAGCCCAACCATTGGAAGTACCGCGATAGAACCAGCTATCATCTGGTGGCTCTATCTCTCCACAGCTTGCAACTTCTGTAGTGCTTATATTTTTGCTGTCGCTAAAAAAACTAATGTTATAGCTTTTGTTAGCATCAACCCGCACATCGGCGCTAGGGTAGGCTTCGTTCCAGTCGCCAAAGCGATCGATTTTAAAGCGTGGGTCATTGCTACCAAAACTTTGGCAAGTGGTGTATTCGGTTCCTGAAACTACCGCAAGGGGAGTGGATTGCCATTGGTTTGGCGTACCCCTAAAGTTCCATTCGGCTGCCACAGGCGCAGACAGCAACGTCGCCCCCGCGAGAGCGATTGTTAACTTGTTCATGGATCCTTTCCTTATACTGTTTTTCTTGCTGTATTTTTAACCACCCGGTTATGGCGAAAATTTTGTAAATTCGCTCAACGCTAGTGGTTTTTATTCATTGTTATAGTTGTTCGACCACAGCGCAGATCATTCTGCTGGCCATGGCTATAGCAATGTTAGAGAAAAAACATAAAGGGAGGATAAAAAATGTACAGAAATGTGAGCCTGTCATCACAAAGGCATCAAGATAAGTTGATGCCTTTGTAAATAAAGCTTAACGGTTTGAATTGTAGGATTTATTTCTGTTGGTACTGGGCCGCTAGTTGACGGTAATCTTGGTATTTTTTGATTAGGTCGACCTGTTCGAGCTCTGCGTTGTCAAACAACAGCGCGCCGTTGTTTTGAAGCTGTAAATAAACAGTGGCAGCCATGGTGATGACTTTGTCGATGCGCTTTAAGGTCATTGGGGTGCAGCTCTTGCCACTAATGTCGTCAGCAATGTCTAAACAGTGGGAGCGGAAGCTTTCAGCAATAAATAGATTTTTCAGTGAACGCTCGTTGTCTAACGCATATTCCCAGCGTTCAATAATTTCTGTTTGCCATTGGATAATTGCAGGCTGAGCATAGTTTTGTTTTAGCCAAATGAGCTTTTGGGTATAAACATCTAAGGCAGCTTCTTTTAGCTCACGATAAATCGCGAGTTGGTCTGCAGCGGTCATTACGTCTTGATAGCGCAGCAGGTAACCAAATACATTGCGCGTTTCTAAGCGCTCTACTGCGTGAAAATCGGGTGCTGCTAAGCCATCACTATTAAAGTGCTCTAATGGATCGTAAGGATACATGTAACCAAAGTCGAACAAGTGGATTTGTCGGCCGTCGTAAATAATGTTGCCAGGAGATAAATCCCACTCCATTAAACCTGCTTGTTCTAGAGCAAATTGGGTGTCGAAGATCTGCCTAAAAATCTCGCGGCTAAAGCTACATAATGGTTTGCCTTCAATCCAAGGTGACAACATAAAACCAAGGCGATAGTTGGCATACAAGGTGGTTACGATATGTTGGTAGGCTTTAGCTGTGCTTGGTTTGTCTTTAAGCGCTTGGATATCTCGGCGGCGTTGTACTTCGTTGAGGAAAGAGGTTTCACCATCCACATTGTGCACTAAGGCTTGAGCGCGACGTTTCTTGAGGTTGTAATGGCGGCCATTAATACACAAATGATATACAACAGCGGTTAAACCACCTTCGAATACTTCTACTACGTAGGGAGAGTCTGCGTCTAGCGCAGCCAATTGTTCTGGCGGCAAGGGGCAGGCAGCGGCATCACCCACTATAATATTCTGCTCACCTTGTTGAAAATGCAGTTGAGCTTGTTGACGTTGTTCAACTAATGCATTCATCAGTACTCTCCATCCTTGATTACTTTTTTGTGAGTTTATTCTCATAAAACCTTGGAGTAAGGCGCTTTTATGGGATGAAAACCGTTTCGGTCACAAATATGTTGTGCCTTTAGAAGGTAATTAGCGCAGGATCACATTTAAGATCGTTGATCTTAAATATGACCAAATGATGTTAATTAACTAAGAATGGTGAAATTTAGCTGTTGTTTTTGTTGAGCGCGGCTCGCAACGCAGCAATGCCTTTGTTGCCTTTTTCTTGGCGTTCTTCAGCGGTTTCCTTTTTACGGCGTTGCTCCCACACTAAATCGTTTTGTGGCAGTTCGTATAAAAACCGGCTTGGTTCTGGTTTGATTAGCTCGCCAAACTGGCGACGCTCTTTAGTTAAGGTGAAAGTGAGTTCGCGCTGGGCCCGAGTAATCCCAACATAAGCCAGGCGACGTTCTTCTTCTACATTGTCTTCATCAATGCTGCTTTGGTGCGGCAATAAACCTTCTTCCATACCGATGAGGTAGACGTAAGGAAACTCCAAACCTTTTGATGCATGCAAGGTCATTAATTGAACCTGATCGCTTTCTTCGTCTTCTTCGCCACGTTCCATCATGTCGCGTAAAATCAGCCGATTAACCACTTGTGGCAAGGTCATTGGCTCGTTGTCGTTATCACCTTCGAGCATGCCACTTACCCAGCGAAATAGCTCTGAGACATTCTTCATGCGCATTTCTGCAGCTTTAGGGCTGGGGCTGGTTTCGTAAAGGAAGTCTTCGTAGTGAATATCACGGATCATGTCGCGTACAGCTTGCTGAGCATCTCCTCGCTCAACACGCTCGGCTAATGCCAATAACCACTGACTAAACTCATTCACTGCATTAAGTGCTCGGGTGGGCAAAATGCTGGTCATGGCTATGTGGGTAGTTGCTGCAAATAAGCTGATTTGTTGCTCGTTGGCGTAGGTACCCACTTTTTCTAAGGTAGTTGGGCCAATTTCGCGACGTGGCGTATTGATGATACGCAGTAAGGCGTTGTCATCGTCTTGGTTCACCAATACCCGTAGATAGGCCATGATGTCTTTGATTTCGGCACGGGCAAAAAACGAGGTGCCGCCACTAATTTTATAGGGAACACGGTTGTTCATTAAGGTTTTTTCGAGCAGCCGGGACTGGTGATTGCCGCGGTATAAAATGGCGTAGTCTTGGTAATTGGCGTTATTCATAAAGCGGTGACCAATTAACTCGGCCACTACGCGCTCAGATTCTTGTTCTTCGGTTTTCGCAAAGAGAATCTTAAGCGGTTCACCGTAGGCTAACTCGGAGAACAGAGATTTCTCGAAAATATGCTCATTGTTTTCGATAAGGATGTTGGCGCACTTTAATATCCGCTGGGTTGAGCGATAGTTTTGCTCTAGCATGATCACTTCTAAAGCAGGGAAATCTTTTTGCAGCTGCATCAGGTTTTTAGGCTGCGCTCCACGCCAAGAGTAAATGCTCTGGTCATCGTCACCAACCACGGTGAAGCAGGCGCGTTCCTGAGTAATTAATTTTACCAGCTGATACTGGCTGGTATTGGTATCTTGATACTCATCTACCAATAGGTATTGAATGGTATCTTGCCAACGTTTACGTACTGCTGCGTCGTGTGTGAGCAGTAGTGTAGGCATTAAAATTAGGTCATCAAAGTCTAGTGCGTTATAGGCGGTAAGCTGACGCTGATAGGCTTCGTACATGTGGGCAAACAATTGCTCTTGCTGGCTTTGGCCGGTTGCTCTTGCCACCGCTTGCGCCGGTAGCACCAGATCATTTTTCCAGTTAGAGATGCAGCTTAGTAGTTGCTTTAATAAGTCTTTGTCGCCTTCGAGTTGTTTTTCGGTGAGCTCTTTAAGCAAGGCCATTTGGTCTTGGTCATCAAATAACGAGAAGTTAGGTTTTAGCTTTAGGCTGCGGTATTCACGACGAATAATGTCTAAACCCAAGGTATGGAAGGTACATACCCGTAATCCCCGAGATTCTTTGCGCCCCATGGTTTGGCCGACACGTTCTTTCATCTCGCGGGCGGCTTTGTTGGTGAAGGTTACCGCGGCAATGTTTTTTGCCTTATAGCCACAGTTTTGAATCAAATGAGCAATTTTGTTGGTAATAACCCGTGTTTTACCACTGCCTGCGCCTGCTAATACTAAGCAGGGGCCAGATACATAACTAACGGCTTTATCTTGTGCGGGATTTAACTTCACGGAGCTTTCCTTCTAAACGGGCCGTGCATTTTAGCCGATCAGAGAGGGCTGATCTACGCCGCTTTAACGCTTTCATATTCTTTAACAAAGGTAAGAATTCGTAAAATGAACAATTATTCATTGATTGTTTTTTGATGAGGAATATAATCGCGAAAAATACTGAACAAATGTTCATTTTTATGATTTCCGATAAACGCGTACGTATATTGATGGCTGCTGAGGCGCTGATTAACAAATCAGGGCTTGAGGCTGTGTCTATTCACCGCGTGGCCAAGCAGGCAAAAGTAGCTACCGGTACCATCTATTTGTATTTTAAAGATAAAGACGAGTTGATGGCGGAGCTTCATGAGCGTAATTTGCGTTTGTTTGCCGAGGCCTTTTTGGCAGATGTCAATACGGCACAGAGCTTACAAGAGTGCCACAGTCGTTTGTGGCTAAATGCACTACACTACCATCAAGAAAATGTGAATGTGCAACGCTTGTGGGTCCATTTAGAGACCCTGCCTAAAAATGCTCGTCACAAAGCGCTTATCCAGGAATTATTTAAACCGGTAAAACTTTTTTTTAGCCGTGGTGTCGAACAAGGCTGCTTTAAACCTTTACCAGGCGAAATGTTATACGCCTTGGCCTTTGGCCAAATACTCGAAATTTGTCGCTTTTCTCAACTTCGAGAAGCGAATTTTACAAAGCAAGACATGGATGCCGCGCTTTTAGCTAGCTGGGATGCTATTACCATACACCCTTAGTGATTGGAGTGGGAAATGAAAAAATGGATGGCAATCATGCTAGTCATAACAGTGATTCTGTTTGGTAGCGTGTTTGGTTTTTACCTATTCAAACAAAAGATGATTGCCGAATTTATGGCTAATCGTCCGGTGCCAGAAATGCCTGTGGAAGTGGCTACAGCTAATGCAGAAGACTGGCAGCCAGCAATTGAATCAATTGGATTTATTGAGCCCTACCAAGGTGTGAATATTAGTAGCTCAGTGGCTGGATTGGTGACTAAAATTCACTTTACTTCGGGTGACACAGTAAAAGCGGGTGAACTATTGGTGAGCCTAGAAGCTGACGTTGAAAAAGCCAACCTGGCTAGTGCTAAGGCCAAGCTTCCAGCGGTTAAGCGCCAAATGGAGCGCAATAAAACCTTGCTGGATCGTGGTTCGGTTTCGCAAACCCAGTTTGACGACTCGGAAGCTAACTACCTTGCTTTGGTCAGTGATATTGAAGCACTTAAAGCCACTATTGAGCGCCGTGATATTCGCGCTCCGTTTAACGGTGTAATGGGCATTCGCCAAATCAACCTTGGTCAATACTTGCAAGCGGGTGACGACATTGCTCGTTTAGAGAACCTCGATCATATGTTGCTGCGCTTTATTGTGCCGCAAAAAGACATATCGCTAATCAATGTTGGTACCGAGATTGAACTTAACTCTGATGCTTATCCTGCGCAGTGGTTTAAAGGCAAAATCACTACCATTGAACCTACCGTTGACCCACAAAGTGGTGTAATTCAGGTACAGGCGACCATTCCTAATGCTGAAGGGCTTTTACGTTCTGGCATGTACGCCAGTGTACGTATTTGGCAAGCGGTGCAGCCTAATCAAATTGTGGTGCCACAGCAGGCTATTTCGTTTTCCTTATACGGTGAATCTATTTACGTGCTAGAAAGTGAAACCGCAGACGACGGCAGCGAAACCTTAATTGCTAAGCAACGTTCAGTAACGGTGGGTGAACGTCGCGGCGATGTTGCTGTAATCGATAAAGGCGTGAACGCCGGCGAGCAAGTTGTAGTTTCTGGTCAAGTGCGTTTACGTAACGGGGCTGTGGTTCGTATTGTTGAAGATAGCTTCGTACAACGCGACCAAAACTTGCCAAAAGATTAGGAGCGTAGGTCATGAGATTTACCGATATTTTTATTCGGCGACCGATATTAGCGCTGTCTTTAAGTTTGCTGCTGCTGATTATTGGTATTCAATCAGTATTTAAGCTGCAAATTCGCGAGTATCCAGAGCTAACCAACACGGTTATTACTGTGAGCACCGCTTATTATGGTGCGCCTGCAGAAGTTATTCAGGGTTTTATTACCCAGCCATTGCAGCAGTCGATTGCTGAGGCGGATAACTTAGATTTCTTGGAATCTAACTCTTCTATGGGCAGCAGTACCATTACTGCTTACATGAAAACAGGTGCCGACCCAGATGCCGCACTGTCGGAGATTATGGCTAAAGTAAACGCAGTACGTGCGCGGTTACCCAGTGAAGCCTTAGATCCCAACATTTCGCGCTCAACCGGTTCTAGTACTTCGATTATGTACATTGCCTTTAGCAGTGATGAGCTAAAAGCGGCGCAAATTGTGGATTATGTAAACCGTAACGTGCAGCCGCAAATGGTTACAGTAACGGGCGTTGCCAAGGCCAATGTTTACGGGCCTCAGTTGTCGATGCGTGTATGGTTAGACCCAGTAAAACTGGCGAACCATAAACTTACCGCTGCAGAAGTGGTTAACGCTCTGCAAAACAACAACTTTAGGTCGGCACCGGGTCAAGCTAAAAGCCGTTTCTTCCTCTACAACGTAGAAGCTGATACCGATCTTAAAACCCGTGCCGAGTTTGAGCAGTTGATTGTTGCGCGCAGCGAGAGTGGCATTGTGCGCTTAAACGATGTGGCTGAGCTGGAGCTGGATGCAGCACGTGAAACTGTGCGAGCGAAAGCCGATGCACAAACCGCGGTTGTGGTAGCCATTGACCCAACGCCTACTGCCAACCCGCTAACCGTTGCCAAGTTGATTACGGAAATGCTACCCGACTTGGAAGCTAACCTTCCAGATAGCATGGGCATGCAAGTACTTTATGATTCAACGGAATACATTGAATCATCGATTAATGAAGTACTTACCACCATTGTGGAAGCCACCATTATTGTTGTGGTTGTGATTTTCTTGTTCATGGGTAACTTGCGTGCAGTACTCATTCCAGTTATCGCGATTCCGCTATCACTGATTGGTGTGTGTTTGGCGATGCAAGCCTTAGGTTTCTCGCTAAACCTATTAACCTTGTTGGCGATGGTGCTGGCAATTGGTTTGGTGGTGGACGATGCCATTGTAGTGGTGGAAAACGTTGACCGGCATATTCGCCAAGGGATGAAACCCTTTGATGCTGCCATTGTTGGTACCCGCGAAATTGCCTTGCCGGTAATTTCGATGACCATTACCTTAGCAGCAGTGTACTCGCCGATCGCCATGGTCGAAGGGTTAACCGGCGTATTGTTTGCCGAGTTTGCCCTTACCCTTGCGGGCGCGGTTGTGGTATCGGGTTTTGTTGCCTTAACCTTATCGCCAGTGATGTGTTCGGTACTGCTTAAACACAACCCTAATCCGGGCCGTTTTGAAGTAGGCGTTCATAAATTCTTAGATAGTTTAGATAGCGGCTACGACAAACTTGTTGGCGGGGTATTAAAGTACCGCCCTGTGGTGGTGATTTTCGCCATTATTGTGATGGGCTCTTTGTACCCGCTACTGAAGATTATTCCTACTGAACTTGCACCTGCCGAAGATAAAGGCGCTGCAATGATTATGGCGAATGGTCCGGCTGGGGCAAACATTGACTACATGGATCAATACACCACCGAAGTGGGTCGGCGCGGCATGGCCTTAGACGATATTGCCAGCGCATTTACCTTAGCGGGTATACCTAGTGCGACCCAGGGTTTAGGTTTCTTGAACACCACTTTGTGGGAAGATCGCACCATGAGCCAAGATGAGCTGGTTAAAGCTATTCAAGCCGAAACCGCCGACATCGCTGGTGTATCGGTCGCTTCATTCCCCTTGCCAGTTCTGCCCGGTGCAAGTGGTGGTTTCCCGGTGCAGTTTGTATTGCAAGGTACCGGTGATTACCGCACTTTGGTGAGCCTAGCGCAGGAGCTACAACAAGCTGCTATGCAAAGTGGTTACTTTGTATTTACCGACTTAGACACCAAGTTCCAAACGGCAACCTTAGACATTAAAGTTAACCGTGATAAAGCCGGTGCCTATGGGGTGAAAATGGCAGACATTGCCAGCACATTAGGCACTTTAATGGGCGATGGTTACATCAACCATATTAACTATGATGGTCGCTCTTACGAGGTGATTCCTCAGGTTAAGCGCGAAGACCGTTTAAGCCCTGAGGCAATTGGTCAGTTCTATGTGAAAACCGTTGATGGTAGCCCGGTACCCTTGGTTAACTTGATTGAATGGGATTTAACCGGCCAGCCAAGTTCGCTATTGCAAATGAACCAAACCAACTCGGTAACCTTAAACGGTGCTTTAATGCCAGGCCAAACTATGGGTGATGCGCTTAAGTTCTTAGAGCAAAAATCTGCTGAGATTTTACCTAAGGGTTATGGCTTTGAGTACAAAGGTGAATCTCGTCAGTTTGTGCAAGAAGGTTCGGCCTTGTATGCCACCTTTGGTTTAGCCTTGGCGATTATCTTCTTGGTATTGGCTGCGCAGTTTGAAAGCATACGCGACCCAATTGTGATTATGGTGTCGGTACCGCTAGCGATTTGTGGTGCCTTGCTGATGATGGGCTGGGGCTTAGCCTCACTCAATATTTATACCCAGATTGGTATGATTACCTTAGTCGGTTTGATTACCAAACACGGTATTTTGATGTGTGAAGTGGCTAAAGAGCGTCAAATCTTGAAAGGTGAAGATAAGATCACCGCGATTCGTCATGCTGCCCGAATTCGTTTGCGTGCAATTTTGATGACCACCATCTCTATGGTTGCGGGCTTGGTACCATTGCTACTCGCTGTTGGTCCAGGTGCAGCAGCACGCTTTGATATTGGTATGGTTATTTGTGCGGGTCTATCTATTGGTACAATATTTACATTGTTTGTATTACCAGTGATTTACTCTTACCTAGGTGCAAACCATAAACCTGTTCCTAGTGTTGATCACTTGGTAGGTGATACGGTAGCCGACTAAGCCAATACTGTAGCTAGTAAAAAGCCCAAGCAATTGCTTGGGCTTTTTTATAATCGCGATACAAATGGCTTAATAAACAAAGCGTTTAAGTTGCTGATTAAAGTCATCGGCTAATTGATTAAGCTGAGCACTAATTTGATTAGACTCATCCACTTGCTGAGAGTTTTGCGCGGCAACATCGGCAATGCGCTCGATCAGTGAAGCAATCTCGCCAGCAACAGTGGTTTGCTCTTTTGCGGCAGAGGCAATGTGTAAGTTCATTTCATTAATGCTGCCAATAGAGGTAACAATTTCTGATAGCAGGCTTTCTGCTGTTTCTACTTGTTCTACAACTTCGTCGGTTCGGCTTTGGCTTTGCTCCATGGCTGTTACTGCATTGTTAGCGCCACCTTGGATCTTCTCGAGAATGTTTTGAATTTCGCTAGTACTTTGTTGGGTTTTTTGCGCCAAAGTTCTTACTTCATCAGCTACCACAGCAAAGCCTCGGCCTTGTTCACCGGCACGCGCTGCCTCAATCGCGGCATTTAACGCCAGCAAGTTAGTTTGTTCGGCAATGCCTTTAATCACATCCAATACTGCGCCAACATTATTGGTATCGGCGGCTAAATCTTTAACCACTTCTCCAGCATGGCTAATATCAGCAACTTGAGTATTGATGCTGGTGATAACCTGCTTCATCGCTTCGGCGCCATTGTGTGCGGTTAAGTCGGTATTGTGGGTGGTATCGGCGGTATTGGCTGCATTTTGCGATACCTCGTTGGCCGAGTGCGACATCTCCTGAATGGCAGTGGCCACTAAATCAGAGCTTTCACGTTGTTGGTGAGTTCCTTTCGCGAGATCTTCTGACATGTTGTTTAACATGTTAGATGAGTTATGCAGTTGTTCACCCGATTGGCTTAAATCAGACACGGTGCTGAGTAAAAACTGCTGCAATTTGCGGGTGGCATTGGCCAGCTTGCCTAACTCATCGCCACGCTCTAGCTGCACGGTAATATTGAGTTTGCCATTGGCTAGCACATCTATGTCTTCTACTAGAGAGTTAATGGGCGTAATGCATTGGCGCTCCATAAATAAGAAGCTAACAAGAATCACTAGTAGGCCACTAATACCAATGATGATGAAGCTGATATTACTCACCTGGTGGGCGCGCACAGTGTTTAGTTCGACCTGCTCGGCGGTTATCGATTTAAGTTGGTCGCTAAGCTGCGCCATGGATTTAGAGGGGGCCCTATCAATGCCTTTTACCGCTTTATCACCAACTTTAAAATCAAAGCCTGCTGCTTCATATTCGGCTTTGCCTTTAGCGTAAGCGGTGCCGAGTTGTTTATGTGAAGCTAAAAATTCTTCTGCAAGTTTTGCCAGTTCTGGGTAGTTGGCTTGTCTTAGCTCTGTGACCAGTTTGCCAACCTGTTGCTGAACCTCTTTTTGCTTATCTTGGAAGCGATCCCAATACTTTTTATTTTGCTCTGGGTCGTGACCACGCAGAAGCACGTTTTTCCATTCTTGGATCTGAGTTTTAAAGGCGATGTGGGACAGCAGAGCCACTTCTTCAAGATGTACTTCATTGTGGGTGAGTTTATCAAAGCTGTTTGCGGTTTCTCTTAGGTGCAGCGCAGTGTATATGGCTACCGCCATAAGCAGCACTAACGAAGCAACAAGAACCGACAGTATTTTGAAGCGTAGGCTGGTTTTATCCCAAGACATTTTTGCTCTCCTTTGCTATTGAATTAAGCATAGAACAGCAAGCTCAAAAAACGAGGTAATCCTTTATTTTTTTAAGGCTTAGTGAATATTTATTAGACGCTTTAGTTACTTTTAACGGCGAGTTTTTTCAGCACTCGAGACACGGCTGCAAAGGCAAAACTCGCGGTGAGGTGAGTGACCGCACCAAAGCCACTGCTGCAATCCATACGCATAGTACCGCCCGCATCGGGTTTAGCCATACAGGTTTCACCATCACTGCTTGGGTAAATGAGTTGCTCGGTAGAATATACGCAATCTACCCCAAACTTACGTTTTGGGTTTTTGCTGAAGTTGTAGAATCTACGCAGCTCGTTGCGGACTTTAGCTGCTAGAGGATCTTGAATGGTTTTGGCCAAATCTGTAATTTGGATTTGCGTAGGATCTATTTGCCCGCCTGCACCACCTACCGTTATGAGTTTGATTTTGTTGCGTTTACAGTACGCAATTAAGGCTGATTTAGCTTTTACGCTATCAATGGCATCAATCACATAGTCAAAGTCTTTGGTGATGTATTCGCTAAGGTTATCTTTAGTGACAAAATCTTCAATTTCTAGGCATTGGCACTCTGGGTTGATCTGCAAAATACGCTGACGCATTACCTCGGTTTTTGACTGACCAACAGTGTTAGCAATAGCATGGATCTGACGATTGGTATTCGTGGTGCAGATGTCATCGAGATCTATCAGGGTGATTTTACCAATGCCACTTCTAGCTAAAGCTTCTGCTGCCCACGAGCCAACGCCACCAATGCCAATTACACATACGTGAGATTGTTGGAAGGTGTTGAGCGCCGAGCGACCATAAAGGCGCGCAATGCCGCCAAAGCGTTGTTCAAATTGAGACATGATAAACCACTATAAAAATAACGGTGGCGATTATAGCAAAGCCTTGGTACTTGGTTAAGCATTAGGGTCTGTTGATCTTTGCTGATGGTTTTTACAGCAATTAATTAGCCATTTAGGCAAGGCAGTGAGTGTGCAGTTAAGTGGGCTTAATAATCACTCGCTAACGCTGAATAAATGGCTAAGAAATGCTGCCCGAAGGGTTCGGATAAGCGAACTTTACTCTTTGTTAAGCACTTCTTGCTTAGCCCACTAGGCTTCTAAGTGCTCGCCGCGATTAAAGCCCGCTTATCTCGAACAAAATTTCAACACCAAAGATCAACAGCTCCTAGTCACAGCAATAATGGGTGGGGTAAATTGGCGTACTTGTGTTAGATTTAAGGTATTGAAATTTGTGCTTATAAGCACTTGGAGTGAACTATGTTTCGAATTTTTGCGATTGCGTGTTTGTCATTTATGGCCGCCGCATGCACGGTAAAACCAGCACTAGATTACAATGTTGATCAAGACTTCTCTCAATTCAAAGATTTTGCCTTTGTGCCAATGCCAGAAGATGCAGTGGCAACTATTGATGGTCAACGAATTGAACGTGAATTAACCGCCCAATTGCAGGCTAAAGGTATACCTGCGGTAGCGGTTGAAGAAGCCGATATGCTGGTCGACTACCGGGTCGATATAGCAACGGAGTTAGAATCCTACGGTGGTTCGTTCTCAGTGGGCGTAGGCCGCAAACACGGCGCAATTGGCGTAAGCTCGCCTGATCGCTATAAAGAACGTAAGTACGGTAAGTTAGTTGTAGAGTTTTTTGACCCCGCAACTAATGCCTTGGTGTGGCGCTCAATTTCACAAAGCCAGCTGCGTGAGACCATGGGGCCAGAAAGTCGCGCTGAGTTCATCAATAAACAAGTAGCATTGATGTTAGAAAACTACCCACCAAAAGCTAAATAATAGATTCAACTACCCGCTAAATAGCTTATTTAGCGGGTAAGCTTTATTCCGCCAATACACTTCTATTTCGGCCATTTTGCTTGGCGCGATACATCGCTTTATCGGCGCGATCGACCAATAGGCTGGCAAGGATCTCATGGGTTTTTATTTGGGCAATGCCACAGCTAATGCTCATGGTAAGTAAGTTGCCATCAATATCGAGTTCGCTTTGATTCACGCCTAAACGAATCTTTTCAGCTACTTCTAGTGCCGCTAACGCATCGCAGTTAGGCAGTAAAACAATAAATTCTTCACCGCCCCAACGGCATAATATGTCTGATTGGCGTATATATTGGCGGGTTATTTCGGCCACTTTTTTTAAGGCTTTATCACCGACTAAGTGGCCATACTTATCGTTTACTTGCTTAAAGTGGTCGATGTCGAAAATGATGATGGAACAGGGGCTATTGGCCCGGTGTTGAATATCTATAACTTGCTCTAAGCGACCTTCAAAGGTTTGACGATTATAGATACCGGTTAATTTGTCGGTGGATGCCAGCGTTTCTAAGCGGCGTTGATAGCGGCCTAGGGTAAAGTTAGCCACAATTAACATGCAAACCGTAACTAACAGGCTAATGCTTAAGTTTATCCAAAGCGTGTGTTTTAGATCTTGAATCGCTGGCACATCTTGCTGTTCAACAATTAGGTACCAGTTAAACTCTGGGATATAGCGAGCATTCAAATAGTGTTGTTGACCGTCTTCGCTAAAGCGATAGCTGTTTTTGGCCGCGCTAAGCAACGAAGCCGCTTGAGAGGCTAAACCTTTACGCAAACTAATATTGCGGGGGCCTTGGAAGTTAGCTCCACTTAAGGTGACATTGCCTAAGGCATCGATGAAATAAACGCTGCGTTGATAGCGTGTTTGGTAGACTTGAATAAGCTCTTTTACAAACTCGATGTTAAGCCCAACTCCGGTTACGCCAATCAACTTTTCTTCAAAATCGAATACCTTGTAGTTAACAAAGACCGTGGTTCTGCTTTGGTCTGCGGTGTCGTAATCGATGTTGATTTCGTACTCTTGGGAAGGCGGTAATTGGCTGACGCGATAAAACCAAGCATCATCTGGTTCATCACTGGATATGGTCTTGATGATGCCAGAGGGGTGATAATAACGGCCACTGTGGCTAGAGACAAAAAAGCTAGTAATGGTTTGGTAGCGCTGTTGAATGTTATCCAGATAACGAATGATTGGCTGGGCGTCTTTTTCGCCGGAAATCGCCCAATCACGAACAAAAGTATCTTGCGCCATCAAAGATGAAATAAAGATTGGTTGTAATAAGTCTCGTTGAATTTCCGAATAAACGGTATCGCTAGTTAAAGGCAGGTGATTAGATTCAATTTGGTCTCTTAGTGAGTTATGTGCAACTTGGTAGCTTAACCATGAGGTTAGCCAAAAGGCACACAACAGCATAAAAGATAAGCCGAAAACAAACTTTCGTTTGTCATTCCATGGGCTATAAATTGGCACCTGCACTCCTTGCAAACTGGCCTTTATTCAAGATCTTAGTGTAAAGTTAATGTAAGGCTTAGGCAACCAAACTGCTGCTGGTCTTCTCATTAATAATAAAAAGGTTAATATTGCTATGGCTAATAATCAAGTGGCTAAGCCGTCGCTGTTCTATATAGAGTGTTTACGCTTTATCGCTGCCATAGCAGTAGTGGGTATTCACGTACTTGGCCCTTATCGCGAATTGGTGCCCGAACTGGCTTGGCACGAGTGGCTTCCAGCCATTTCTCTTAATGCTATTAGCCGCTGGGCAGTGCCTATTTTTATCATGATTAGTGGCGCTTTGCTGATGTCGGATCAGCGGCCATTTAATGCAGCCCATTATTTACCAAGGCGACTTGCCAAGGTGCTTTTACCATTTTTAGCTTGGACGGTTATTTATGCCTTTGTTGGTGGTTATCAAGAAGGGGCTTGGTCTTGGGAGGCAACCGCGACTTTGTTGGAGCATTCGCCTAACGAGCATACTTGGTATCACCTATGGTTCTTTTACGACTTCATCCCTCTCTATTTCGTGATTCCCTTGCTTGCTCCCTTACTCTATAAGATGGAAAAACAACGTATTTTGCTGCTACTAGCGGCTTGGTTAGTGCTTACTTTAATGCACTGGCTTAAGGTAGAAACGCCACTTCGCCAAAACATTATTTTGTATAGCGGTTACCTAGTAATGGGATGGTATTTGTTTAATAACGACCAGCAAGCCCACTTGAAGTTTTGGTTGGCAACCGGTGGAGCGATGCTGGCATTTAATGTATTAGGCAGTGCCTTTTATATTTGGCAGCAGGGGGAATACAGTAGCGTATTTATGGGCTATAAAAGCTTGAACACTGCGGTAATCGCCATGAGCTTATTTGTATTGATAAAAGCTTATGCTGAGCGGATACCTCAAGGAGCACGTCCTTTCATTAAAACAATTTCTAAGTACAGCTTTGGGATTTATTTAGTCCATCCTTTGTTTTTAATTCCGGTGCGTAATCCCGACTATGGCATTTATCAGTGGTTTGGCCACTCTAGCATTGCGCTCGTTGTAATTAGCGCTGCTGCTTTGGGGCTCGCCTTTGTGTTGAGTTGGTTGCTGACTCGCTCGTCGCTAACCCGCTGGTTGGTGCCTTAATGTAAAAATAGAAGTCAGCCAGGGGCTGACTTCGCTCAGTTTACCGTTGTAATTCGAACCAGTCTTTTTGTTCTAATTTTTGTGTACTTTTCCGCATTAATGAACTTGGTGTCTGTGCTATCCATTGGTCTATTAGTTGGTGGTACTCACTTTCAAAATCTTGGTAAGTTAAGGCGCTTCCGTCAGGGCGTTTTGCATAAGCATTGAAAGCATTTCTAAAGTCCGGGTTAGGTTGATTTATTCTGTCGTATTGATATTCAGGATATTCAGCGTAATCAACAACATGATACACACCGTTATCTGCAATATGTTTGAGCACGTTAATGATAAATCCCGGAGACGTTGCTTCTAAGTAGGATACTGCAATGTTGTAGTGGCCGTAGGCCACCGCACCTAATGTGCTTTCCCACTTATCGTCTAAGGGGTCACGCTGGTTGTGGCTCGATGGGCTAGCAATATGGCCCATGGCATACTCAGCACTACCTTCTAAAAACCAACGATCTACTTGGCTTAAGTAAGTTAGGTATTGGTGTTGTAGAGTATGCATAAGTTCGTGTGTAACTATGTAAGCTGAGCTAGGTCTTGAGTCGTTGGTTCTCGCTGTATAGCCTACTAAGTTTCCTGTTGCCCATAAGTTACTGTTATTAAAGGCAGTGTTTAAGCAAACCAACGATTTTCCGGGTAAGGTTTGCCCAAAGCTGGTGGAGAGTTCACTGGGCAAATAGTGCGCTTGGACTAAAGCAATTAAGTTGTTGATTTGTTCTGGGTTTAAATGGCGAATTTGTTGATATAGATAATGACGTTTGGAAGTGCCGGTAGTTAAGTCTTGATAAAATGTAGGGAGCTCATCGCCTGTAACTTGCATGAACAGTGTTTCTCCACCCCCTTCATTTAAGCGTTCATACAAGTAATCTGTAGCAACTAAGTATGTTTCTAAACTAAATGGGTAACGCTGTTGAAAAGCAATTAAATCAACCCCCATTTGCCTTTTCAGCTCCTGCAATCCAAATTCAGTCCAAGTGGCAAAGCGTTCAAATAGCTCTTTACTTGTCCCGCTATTACCAAATACCAATACGTTTTCTGTTTCATAGTAAGCATCGTAGTTTCGACAAACACTGCTGTCATACATTGAAATTGAGTTGGTTGGGTAAATAAAGCCGCTGGTTTTTTTTGATTTTTGTTCGCCAAATATCTCAGGAAATTCTGGTATCGGTTCTTCTACTTGATCCGATTGGGAGCTAGCCGAGCCACCGCCGCCACAAGCTATCACCGACAGAGATAGCAGCGCTATTGTAAGCATTTGCTTAGAGGGTAATAATTCCATTTAAAGCCTTCTAGTTTGAGATGAGTTACTTTTTGTTCAATGTATTCTTTTCTATCTTATATAAATACTTGGCTACGCCTTAATTGTGATTTGTATCAATAGTGGTTTTGTTAATTAGTTTTAAATACTTACTGATTTATTGAAATCAACGAAGAATCGTTTATACCTGCTGAAGAATAATCTTGGGGAGAATAGAGTGGAACTAATGAAAAATGGTTTAGCCGAACCCGCAGTGCAACGTATTGCTCAAGGAATAGCGACAGTTTATCCGCAGTTTGACCGTGAACAATTTGTTGATTTAGCTCTTGATGGTTTGAAGGCCTTAGAGCTAAAGCAGCGGGTTATGCATTTGATTGCGGTATTACAACAAACTCTGCCAGAAGACTTCACCGAAACGGCTAAGATACTGGTTGCGCTTCCTGAGCATTGGGATCGTGGTGACCCAGACGACAGCTTACGTGGTTTTGCTATTTGGCCAGTAACCGATTTTGTGGCAGTGGCAGGAATAGAGCATCCTCAGCAGGCCTTTAAGGCTTTGGCTGCATTAAGCCCATTATTTAGTGCGGAATTTGCTATTCGCCCATTCATTGAAAAGTATCCTGAGCAAAGTTGGGAGCAGTTACTTGCTTGGACAACCAGTGATGATGAACACTTGCGACGCTTAGCGAGCGAAGGTTGTAGGCCGCGCCTCCCTTGGGGAGCACAACTGAAAGAGTTGATCGCGGATCCTGCACCAATTTTACCAATCCTCGAAGCGCTTAAAAATGATAGTAGTTTGTATGTTCGTCGTTCAGTGGCAAATAATCTAAATGACATCGCTAAAGACCATCCAGAGTTAGTTTTGGATCTTTGCCAAGTGTGGCAAAAAGGTGCAAATGCCGATCTACAGTGGTTAATAAAACATGCTACGCGTAGTTTGGTAAAACAAGGTCATCCTAAAAGCTTTCCATTACTGGGTTATACCGCTGATCCTCAGCTAAAACTTGAAGAATTTGCAGTATTAGATCAGCAAGTGACAATGGGTGACTCACTCACTTTTGCGTTAGCGCTGCGGGCTGAACAAATGCAGCAAAAGTTTGTGTTAGATTACGCTGTGCACTTTATGAAAGCTAACGGTAAAACCGCCAGCAAAGTCTTTAAATTAAAGAACCTTAGCTTAAACAAAGGAGAGATGTTTGCGATAGAAAAGAGCCATTCTTTCAAAGCTATCTCTACTCGCAAATACTACCCTGGTGAGCACTTTGTGGCTTTGCATGTGAACGGACAAGAAATTGACCGTTTAGCTTTTACATTAAAAGAGTAAATACTTACTGGCGCGCAGGCTAGCTGAGGTTGATATGAAAAAGGGTTAGCTAAGCTAACCCTTGTTGGTTTTTATTGTGCTGTTAGCTCAAGTAAACGCCAGCGCCCACGAGCATAATCTGGCTGCCCGTTGCTAGAGATTACTTCACCATTAGACGTGGAGTTGAACTCAATTTGAATCACATCTCCTTGAGTTAAAGAAATATTGCTCCAAGTATGTTTAGTGGCTTGATAGTTATTGGCTGATTTAGGATTAGTGTACTCAGCTAATTGCTGGCCATTTACCACTAAGCGGTAGCTGCTTTCACCATCATTTTCAGTCAATGTAGTAATGGTAATATCGTAGTTTCCACTTTCGTTATTAAAGGTATAGCGGGCCGCTGCGTACTTGTCTTTATAGGCACCTGCATTTACCGCTAGCGCATTATTAGCATTGTCTTTATAAGCTGGAACAAAACCGCTCACTTGTGAAATATCAAAGCTATTAATATCTAAGCTAATTTTGCTTGTTGGCGGCAGGTTCGGTGTATTACCGCCTTGACCATCTTCGTTTAGCTCTCGGTTTGTAATAAGCACAACCCAGTCTTGGTTTGTTTGGCTAGGCGCAGTGCCAATGTTGAGTTTTGCACCACCGGTCAGGCTTAAACCTTTGCTTAATACACCACTGCGAGGGTTGTACCAATATACTTGGTAAACGTGGTTATTGTTTAGCTGAATATCGGTAGTTCCGCCGTTACGCAGGTTAACAATGTAGTTGTGTTGTAGGTCGGATAGTACCCAATCGTTAGTGCTTGACGTCGCACCGTTATCTACTTGAAGATCTTGCAGGTTTAAGCCCAACTGCTGTTGCAAGATATTGCTAAAGAAGTAATTAACATGGCCAGTTTGTTGCCATAGTTGGTCAAACTCGCGTAAGTCTTCTACCGCTAAGTCATAAGCGTGAGTACCATCATTTTTTAAGTACCAAGAGAAACCCGCACCGCCCGACATAACACTTGCCCACATCCAGTAAATACGCTGGCGAGAACTTACATCTTGATAAGGTTTAGGTGCATGGCTACCCGAGGCTTCGGTATAGGTAACGTACCATTGCTTACCGGCAGCAGCGGATTTGTTTAGCCAACTAATCGTTTCGCCATATACCGAATTACGCGTGGCTGTAGCGCTCGCATTCTCGGGAATGCTGCCATATTGAATGGTTGGGCCGCCGAAGCTAGCGTGACCTAACATATCATCGTAACGATCGTGTTGGCCTGGGTAAGTATGTAGGGTAATGCCATGATTATAAGGGTCGAGATTTTGAATATAATCCGAGTAAGATTTTAACGCTGCAATTGAAGTGGCATCTTGCTCTTCACCCAGGTTCCATTGAACTGCAGGGTGGTGAGCAAAGCGTGATATTAACTCTCGGTAATATAGCTTACGCTCTAAACCTAGAGTGGCATTGTTTAGTAAGGTTTCGTTTTCAGTTTCTTGAGTCATCATATGCAGCATTAGACCTTGCTTGGTCATATGTGCAAATACGCGCTCCCATTGATCTAACTTACTTACGTCAAAGGTGCGTTTGTTGTTGCCATTTTCTTGGTAAACCAACCAAGGATGAGCGTCACAACCGTCACCTTTCACCGTGTTAAGCATCATATAGGCGCTGTTTACCTTGCGTGAACCCAGGTAATTAACTAGGCCAATTAAGCCTTTGCCTTTGCCGCCGGCCCAACTAGGGTCACCGCTTTGCCAGTCACTTTCATGCTCAGAAAACTGGTGCAAAATGCCCTTACAAGAGCCGCCGCTGCCTTTTACGGTATTGTCAAAGTCAGCATAACCTAATAGGTTTTCTGGGCTACCTAAGCCGGCTTCAATGTAGATATTGCCTGTACCAGCAAAGCGTTGGTAACGTTCGCCGTCTAAGTGTTGCAATAAACCTTGGCTGCGTAAGTCTTGGCTATCGGCGGTAGACGCTGCAACGGAGAACTGTCCTTGTTGCCCATCAATATCAGCAATTGCCTGACCAGCATTGAGCTGATCGCTTACAGCGATATTAGTACCTTTGCGAAAAGATACTTGGTAGTTCCAATCCCCCGTGCTTGGTGGCATAAAGTAAGCGCGCCAAACATCACCTTGGCCAGCGCCAGAATCTGCTGCGTTGCCGTTGGCTGCAAAGTGCCCAGGTACAACGAAGCGTTGATTGCCTTGGCTAAAGGTCACGTTAAAACGATGATTAGTGAAGGTAGCGTCGTTACCTTCATCAGCAAAATAGCCTTTACAGGTAAGCTCTACGCGATGCCATTGTTGGTTTTGGTCGCTAACTTCACAGGTTTTTGCTGTGGTAGTTGCGAGCGTTTCTGGCAGTTCTAAATCTTGAGCTTCGCCATTAGCTACAGAGCTATGACGAAAAACGATGCGGTCTACTTTAAAAAACTTAGAACGCCCCGACAGAGTAAAGGTATATTCTTCACCTGCTTTCAGATTGTATATCGCATTATGCTTAGCGTGGTTTTTATCTAAACGTTTACCTGATGCCCACACAAACTGCTGATCGGCACCACCATAAAACTTAGTATCTGAGCTTAAAATGTCTTTAGTGGCATTACCTTCGCCAGCAACGGCTTCATAGTTACCATCTAGTCGCACATAACCGTCGTTGGCTACATCACTGCGGTTGTCTATGGTCTCTCTTGCCACGTACATATGTAGGTGATAAGTGCCGGTTTGCGCTGCGGTAAAGGTATACTCTAAAGGTGAATTTACCGGGCCTGAAATATAGCTATTGCCGTTAAATTCTAAGTAGCCGTTACCGGTATAACCAGCGAGATCAGATTTTTGTTGCCACTCGCCCAACTCTGACTGAGTATTTTCAGCCTCAATAACAATTAGGCCGTTTAGCTCTTGGTATTGGGTGTTTACCGAAGGAGTACTGCCGCCGTTGTCACCGCCATTGTTGCCTCCATTGTCACCGCCATTGTCACCGCCAGTGTCGCCCCCATTGTCACCACCGTTACTATCCATTTCCCGGCATACTTCGCTGCCACATTGGCAGTAACTTTGGTTGCTGCGAGAATTTACACAGTCGTTGGCAATGTTACCGTAGGTGTTTTTACATTGGGCGGTAGTATCACATTCGTCGCCATATTCGGGTTCTGACGGCGCAGTAGGCTGAAGATCGGCACATATCCCGTCTTCACACATACAATAGCTTTGGTTACTGCGCGAGTTAACGCAGTCATATGCGGTTTCACCATAAAGGCTTTTACATTCAGAAGTTAAATTACATTCATCGCCTTTTACCGCTGTAAGTTGTATAGAGGCAGGCTGAGCGCTGAAGCTATCTAGCAATTGATTTAAGTTGATGCCTTGGCTGCCTGTTCCGGCATTGGCAAATAAAGAAAAGACAAGGCATAAAAAGCCTACTAAATCCTTGGTCTTTCTCGCTTTGTGTTTATGTTGTTTCACTGGATTTTCCTTGTGTTTGTTTGATCAACAAAGTGCAAAGAAGGCTTATCTTTATCAGTGATAAACCAGTCGTCTGGTCTGTAACGTTTGTACTTAGCGTTGAGTATTTAAATTGATTAACTTTTTATAATGTTTTTTGTCAGCGAGGATTTGAGCAATTAATTATCAATATGTAAAGTTGTAATTAATTGTTTTAATTGATTTTTTTAATCAATTTTAATCTCATATTATTTAAGGGCTGAGAATGAGGGTTTAAGCTGTTGCTCATTAGCGACAGCTGACAGAGAAAGGACTATTTTAAGAAGCCATGGGTGATCATTGGGTAACGATTGGCTATTTGTTGGTATTGGCCGTTGTTAACTATTGTTGCTAAACCACGATTAAATGATTTAAGCAGCTTAGCGGCGCCTTCAGTTTTACGCGATATGAGCAAATGCACGCTACTGCTCATTACATCATTATTAGATATACACAAAACTGCCCGCTGTTGAGGACTTAAGTAACGGTTTATAAGGGTAGTTGCGGCGACTCTATCAATTAAAAATGCATCGATGCGTTTGGCAAACAGCTTTTTTAGGTTTTGTAAGTCTGAATTCACCTCTTCGATTTCATATAGGCCTTTGTCACCATTTAGCCAAAAATCTTCGGTATAGGTGTAACCTCGCACGGCGCCTACGACTTTGCCTTTTAAGCTGGCTAGGCTGGTGAACTCCCCAGTTGAATTTAAGCTAACTAATACGCTTCCACCGTACCAAAGTGGCTCGGAGTGAAAGAAATGCTCTTGACGTTCAGATTTAATCGCCCAATAAGAAGTGGCTACATAACTACCTACTCGGCTGGAGTTTAATGCGCGTTGCCAGGGCAAATAACGAAAATTCACCTCTGTTTCTACGGCAGCAAACGAGGCTTTAACAATGGCATTTATTAAACCTTCATCATCGCGGTATTGAGAGGTGAAGGGTGGATGCTCACCGCTGGCTATAGTGATGCTTTCAGCAGCGCTCTGGTTACTGATTATCACTAGGCTTAAACAGAAAAGGGTACGGAACAAATAAATAATGGTAACTCTCTATTGGTAATAAACACAGCTGAGTAAAAAAGCTAAAGCGTATATTAAGCGTAGTTCTCGCCTAGCTTTAAGCAAGGTTTCCAGCAGAGTATCGTTGCTCGCTAGACTGCTTTTCCAATCTTGTCGAATTTTTTTACAACTAAACTCTTATTGTATTGTTTAATAATATATACACATGAATAAAGCCATGAAAATTAACGCTTTTAGTTAGTTGGCCTAATTCCTGCTTCTAAGCTGTCAGTTTTAATAGTTTGTATTTCTAAGTATTTGAAAAATATAAACTTGGTCAAATAGTTATCAGTTTTCGGTCGTTACCGTAGTAGTAGGAAATGTTTTATGTATTTTGCAAAGTTAAGTCGATTTACGCTTGTGACCTTTTCATTGGCCTTGTCTGTTGCTTCTCAAGCCAGCGTATTAAGTGACTACAACTTAATTCTTACCGGTGATTACAACTACCAAGGTGGAGAAGTAGAAGGTCGCACTCTTCTTGGCGGTAATCTAAATGCTTCAGGTCATTCGCCTACTTTTGCAACCCGAGAAACCACGGTTATTAATAAAGACACCGTGACTGTTGTGGGTGACGTTAACGCTACCAATATTAACCTTAATGCTGGCAGCTTAAGTTATGGCGGCAGCTACAATGTAAATGGCAATGTTAACCTTAACGGTGGCGGCTCAGCAGTTCAAAGCATCAGCGCTAAAAATCAACTGGATATGCAGGCTACTTTTGCTGCCGTAGAAGCGGAGCTAAGAGCAGACTCTGCTTACTTCGCCGGCCTAACCAGTAACGCAGTACTAAGTGGCAGCCATTTGTCCTACGCCGGTAGCGATAGCGTGGCGGTGTTTGATGTTGATTTTTCTAGTATCTTCGCTCAAAACAATTCTTTGTCTTTAGATGCTGGTTTAGCTGAAACAGTGATCATTAACGTATCTGGTAGCATTGTAGATATTGCTGGTGGGGTAAACCTTACCGGGAACGGCTTTGCCATTGATGCGGGTTTAGGTAACCTTGGCGCAGAGAATATTTTGTGGAACTTCTATGAAGCGGAATCAATCAACTTCAATAACTTAGCAACTGTAGGTTCGGTGCTAGCCTTAGACGCTGATATTACAGGTGGTGCAGTATTTGACGGAAGTGTAGCTGCCAAGAGTTATACAGGTGGCAGAGAGTTTCATAGCCATGGTTTTGATTGGACTCCCCCGCAAGTACCCGCAGTGGTAAGCGAAAGCTCAAGCTTTATGCTATTTATTTTGGGCTTAGCTTTAGTCATCGTGTCGCGTCGTCGTAGTCGCATCTAAGTTCCTCTCGATTAAATCTGATTGAAAGCCTCAAGTTTACTTGGGGCTTTTTTGATCCCGCTAAGCTGTTCTGTTTTTTTATAAGCGTTAACTAAATCACCCACTAGTGTGAGCGTTCACATAATCTCTGCTAAATAAATTTAACTGATGAAATAAATGCGAGTAGTTTTGGCCTTAGGCCGAATTTTGAACATCCGCTTAGCGCAGTATCAAGCCATATCGATATTTGGTCGTAGAACATAATTTGATAGAGATAATGAGGGAGCAAATCAATGAGCGTATTACCTAAGCATATTAAAAATCTACTGCTGACATCAGCCCTGGTTGCCATGGCTAGCCTAAGTACAGCGGCTAATGCGGCGATTAAAGTAAAAGCCGAAAACTTTAGCCAACAGCAAGGGGTACAAACAGAACCTACGGCCGATGCCGATGGCGGAAACAATGTTGGTTATATTGAAAATGGTGATTGGGTGGAATACGCCATCGATGTTCCAGCTGCTGGCGAATACACGTTTTCTGCGCGAGTAGCCAGTGATACTAATGGCGGGCGCTTTGTTGTGCTGGCTAATAACGCTGAAAAAGCCACGGTAAAAGTAAAAGGAACTGGTGGCTGGCAAAACTGGGTTACCCTAGAAAATACCCTTAATTTAGAAGCTGGTGCGCAAACCTTACGCTTTAACTTTAAAGGTTCATCAGGCTATTTGTTTAACATTAACTGGTTTGAGTTAAGCGCTAAATAACTAGCAGCTAGGTAAATCAGTGATGATAGAGCCTCGCCCTAGAGCGAGGCTTTTTTGTGCTTACGATGTATTAATACAGCAATGTTGCTTGGTAAGCGCCGGTGAGGCTATTAAAGGTGATTCTGGTAGAGCCTGCGCTGTTTACCTTTAGGTTGGCGCCATTTAAGTCGACAATACCATCGTTATTGTTGTCTCCAAAGTTACGTGACCAGTCATCGTAGACGTCAAACTTAAAGTCGGTGGTACCATCAAAATACACCACTATAGACCATGTGTAGTCGTCGATTAAGGTCATCGGAATCGAATTCCAGCCGCTCGGTTGACCACGAAAATATACCTGTGGGTAACGCTGTAACAGCAGGCCCTGGCCAATTTGTTCCCCGGTATCAAACAGTCGGTAATTTTTGCCGTAGTAGTTATCAATATGGATATTTTGTCCATCGTTATACTCTAAATAAAACTCAAGGTGTCGGTAGTATTCGATGTACTGTTGGCCACTCCATACGCCGCTAAGGCCATGTTGGTCGGCCACAAAGTGACTTAAGCTTAGCGCTCGGCGGTAACTGGTTTTCCAGTTGTTGTCAGAGTAAACCATGGTCACTTTATCTTGCTCGCTATGTGATTTTGCGCGCGCTGTAACAGAGATTAAGCTGCTGGCTCGGTAGGCGTCATCAAGTGCTATTGCTTGATGACTGAGGTTTGTTTGCAGGTAGTCGTTAAACTGGTAGTTCTGTTGCTGGTTGTTGTCCCAGTAGGTTTGCCCATTTACCTGATACTTAATGGCAAATTGGGTCGCGGCAACCGATCCGGCGAGTGGCAGCCTAAATGCAAAGTTTTCGTAGCCGCTATGGCTTGCTCCCACATAAAAGGCCGGGTGATCTAACCACTCTCCGTTGGATGATTGGTAATGCAGCCAAACCTGTTTATTGGGGCCAATGTTTTTTACCTCAATTGCGCCCTCTAATTCGGCGCTATCAAAGCCATTTTCGAAGTATGGGGTGAAGTGAGCATGCTTTAGTCTTACTTCTTCGGCGGCTTGCGCTGCGAAGCTGAAAACCGAGAGCAAAACCCAACCAGCTATCACTTTTAGTGATTTATTTTTCATATTGCCTTCCTTGGATTGTTTTTGAGATGAACTCGCCATTAATACTGCTGCGAGCACGTTGAATATAGCAATGGCTAACAGGCTTGCTGGTTAAATCATCATTAACTAATCATTCTTCTCGTACTTTGGTACGAATGCGCTGGTGAGGGTTTTATCTGGCCCCGTTGTTTTGGGGCTGCTTAATTCAGTCCTGTAAGTAAAACTTAAAGCTGATAATTACAGCTTCTTTAGTAGGTGTGGAATAGTAGCGCCATCGTTAAGCGTTGTGGTGTTGGTCACTGCCGAGGAATAAGCATGTTTAAATATATAGTTAGTGGGCTGTTGGGTTTGAGTATTAGTTTTAGCGGAATGGCTAATGCCAATAGTTATGCATTAAATCAGGTATACGCTGAGTTAGTTGGTACGCAGGGTGAGATTGCTTTTCCAGCTGATTTTCAGCGTAACCTGGTTCATTTAGGTACAACGGCGGTAATGAGTGAATCCATGCGTGTGCAAAATTTGAATGGTATTTATACTCAAGCAGCGGCTGTTGAAGCATATAACAGTACCGGGAAATGGCCCGATGGCACCTTATTTGTGAAAGACGTGAAGTTAGTCAGTAGTGAGCGTTTAACCACTGGTTTGGTATATCACCAGCAAGCTAACGATGTATTTTTTGTCATGATAAAAGATACGCAAGGCCGTTTTGCTAATAACCCTCATTGGGGTGAAGGTTGGGGGTGGGCGATGTTTGACGCGACACCAACGGTAAACGTGAGCGAAAGTCGCGCTCAATGCCAAGCTTGTCATGCTCCACGTCGTGATAATGATTGGCTGTATACCGATCAATATCCTGCGTTACTAAACTAGCAGGTTTATCGGTTGTTTTGAACTTGTTCAGCAAGCTCTTGTGGAGCGGTCGTCACTCTATTTCGTCCTTGGCTTTTAGCTTCATATAAGGCTAAATCTGCTCGATGCACTAAGTGGTTGGTGGCTTCGTCACAGAGGTATTGAGCCACGCCAAAACTGGCAGTGATTTGCTTATCAGGTAAAAACAATTTGGTTGCGATAGCGGCGCGTAGTTTTTCTGCCAATTTGTATGCGCCTTCAAGATCGGTAAGTGGGCAGACAACCAAAAACTCCTCGCCTCCCCAGCGGCCAACTTCATCTATTTGCCGAACTGTTTCTTTTAGGCTCGCGGCAACATCTATCAACACCTTGTCACCAGCTTGGTGGCCATAAATGTCATTGATTTGTTTGAAGTGGTCTATATCGATGATGATTATGGCAAATTCTTCATCTGCTCGCTTATAGCGTTGAGCTTGTTGCTCTAACAGTTGATCGAGCTTTCTTCTGTTGTGAGTCTCGGTAAGGCTATCGGTGCTGCTTAAGGCTTCCATGGCTTTGTGCAAAGTAATGTCGTGAGAGATTTGAGTAAAGGCGTAAATCTCACCGTGGCTATCTTTTCTTGGTGTTATCACGGTATCTATCCAAAGGGTTTTTCCTGAACTGGTTTGGTTTTTTAGCTCTCCCTGCCAAGGTTTGCCAGCTAATATGGTGTCCCAAAGATCTCGATGTACTTTGGTTGAAGTACTAGGGTGACGAATTGCCGCGTGAGTTTTGCCAATCATCGATTTTCTGTCCACTTCAAAGGCTTTGGCTGCGGCGCTACTAAACTCGGTGATAACTCCTTTAGAGTTTGTGGTACTAGACATAATGTGTTGGTCTAACAGTTTGCGGCTAGCACGTAGCGCATGCAGAGTGTCAACCAGCTTGGTTTGCAAATTAGTCGGGTAGATTGAGACCAGCCAAGCCAAAGGTAAAGCTATCACCAATATAATCAACGTACTGGTTAACACCGCATAACGGCTGTTTTTATAGAGTTCTTCAAGCGCATGTTGTTTAGGTTGTTTAAGCACCCACAAACCCTGTTGGTTGTTAAAGCTGTCTTCTAAATCCATACGATAGCTGTGTTTGGCTGCCATCAAGGCAGGGCTTAGTTCGCCAATTAGCTCTGGGTATACTTCGCTTAACGCTCCACGCTCGGGAAAATAAGCGCTCCAAGATTTGCTAGGGTCGGGATGACTTAAAAGCTCACCTTGAGCGTCGATTAGGCTAACCAAAAAAACCGACGAATATTTTAAGGCTTCGATGAGTGGGCCGGCGTCAATATTCAAGATGATGATGCCGCGAAACATCTGGTTTACGTAAACCGGTGTGGCTACACGCATAGTTGGTTGAAGAGGGCGCTGTAGTTCACCGTTTTCGAAATTTAGGTCTACATGAGAGTGCCAAATCTCGCCTTCCAGCAGCGCCTTAGTTTCTTGAAAGTAATAGCGCTGAGATTTGTCTTGTAATTGATCATCTAGCACCAGTTGAAAGTCGCGACTTTGCGGGGAGTGATTAACTCTTACTTGCTCATGACCAAGCTGGTCGATATAACGCAGTTGCAATAGCTCTGGTCGCGCCTTGGCTAAGGCTATGAATAGCTGGCGCAGTTTAAGGCGGGGAAGTGTGGTTGCTTGGTTAGCGGTTAATACCGCGTCCAAGGCATCACTTGAGCTAATAGCGATTAGGGTATTTTCAAAGCTAGAGATAATGTCTTCAATGGCTTCTCTGGTATGTAAATCTTCCAGTTGCTCGCGCTCATCCAGCAGTGATGAGATGGCTAGTTTTTGGTAATGCCAGCCAACCAACGATGAGAAAAATGTTATTAACAAACTAAAGAGAACAAACACCAAAGCAATGCGTAGATGAATTGTTTTCCGTTTGGATAATAGTCGCACTAATGGTGTCTCGCTATTAAATAGCCTTACTTTAGGTATAACCAATAAACCCATAATTTCTATGTGTCATACAGAATTTGTGACAGTGATTACTGAGTTAGGGTCAACTGGGTTTTAGTAACAAAACGCGTACTTATAAAGGCTAGGTAATCGCTGTGCAATCAAATAGAACTTGCCTTTGCTGAAACGGAAAAAGTGGCTAAACCACTAGGCTTATTGGCCGTAAAAACTAGCCTGCTATTGTTTTGAGCTTAGGTGAGCTAAATATGATTATTGTTTGCCTTTCTTGGTTTTTGGCTTGGGTATAATCGGCAAAAAAACGAGATTCTTAACACCATGAAAAACTTAATCTTATCGCTTCTTTGCTGCTTTGTTCTTGCAGGTTGTGCCTCTGAGCCGATTACCGTATTACGCACCTCTTACGGGGAAGTGATTAGCGAACAAACGGTTTCTAAAACTAAATCTAGCGGTTTAGCGACAGTTGGTGGTGCAGCCATTGGTGGTTTGTTAGGCAACCAAGTTGGCGACGGGCGCGGTAACACTGTGGCCACTGTTGCTGGCGCGGTAGCTGGTGGCGCTGCTGGGCACCAAGTATCAAAAACCGAAGAGTTGCATTATCAATATGTTGTTCATATGGACGACGGTGAAAAATTCATTTTGGAAACCAAAACTAAACGCCAGCCAATTGGCGCGAAAGTAGTGGTGGAGAATTTGTCGAATGGGCGAGAGCGGATTAATGTTTTACCCTAATCATTAGTGCGCTTTAAACCAGTAGCTATTACTAGCAAACCGCGATCCAAAAAAGAGGTAACGCATGTTTGGTTCTTCGTAAGTGTGGTTTTTTCTTTACCTAGTAAGTCGTTGACGCGTAAATGTCTGCTTGGCTAACTCCTCACAAGGGCTATCGTTTTAGATGATAACCCTTGATGCTCAGTTAGCTAGATAGGCTTACTAAGCACCTAGTACTATATCTAAAACAGGCTTTAAGCAATCCATCCTAAGGCTAGCCACCACAAGTAATCCAGTGGAACCAAAATAAGTAAAGTAATGATGGTGAGTGGGACCGTTACTTTTACCAATGCGCTTAAACCCTCGTTGGCCAATTGCATAGCCACAATTAACGGCGCAGCCTGATAGGGAAAAATGACCGTAGAAAAACCAATCACTTGAGTCATTAATACCGCCGAAATGCTAAAGCCGCTAACTTCTGCAAAGTTGGCTGCCATAGGGGCTAATACCGTAGGCACTCCGGGAACGGTGGTTACTAAACCAGTAAAAGTAGCAATCAGTGACAGCGCCATAAAGTGTAAAAACGAGCTTTCACTGGATGCTGGTAGTAAGTAACTAAAACTTTGCCCTAGGTGCTCGCCTAAGCCTGAGTGGTTTACTAATGCCCCCAAACCTAAGGCTGCAGCAATAAATACTAAGGTGCCAAAATCTACCGAGCTATTAAACAATTTTGGGCTAACAACTCCCCAGCGAGGCGTAAGCAAAATAACCGCCGTGCATAAACCTACCCATGCAGGGTTAATGCCGTGAACAGAGTCGGTAATCCAGAACAATAAGGTTATCCCTAACAGCACCGCAACGCGTATCTGTTGTTTACTATCGAAGTTATGCTCCGATTTCAGCAAATCTAATGACGGGCTGGTTGAGATGCTTGCTGGAAATATACGCAACACCAACGCCACAATTAGCAAGGACTTTACAAGCCCAAGAATAGGGAAATGAAGCAGTAAGTAGTCGGTATAGTTAAAACCAATATCAAATAGCGTTTCCGATGAGCCTGCTAAGATCATGTTAGGAATATTAGAAGGTAAAATTGCAAAGCTAGGCATGTTACAGGCGAGTGCTAAAGCGGTAGCAATGCCTCGGCGGCCATTGCTGCCTTGAGCAAAGCCTACATGTTCTGCAAGCGCCATTCCTATAGGAATCAGCACCACCGCTCGGCCAACCGAGGAAGGCATAACAAAACCCAATAAGGCAGCACTAAAAACTAAGCCAGCGATTAGCAGTGTATAACTTGACATTATGTGAGGCGCAATGCTTAAAGCTAGTTTATTACCCAAGCCTGAGCTTGTAATGGCAGCGCCAATTACAAAACCAGAAACCACTAACCATACTGCGGTAGAGCCAAAGCCCGAAAACAAAATGTCTGGTGGCAGCAGTTTAAAGGTCGTGGTTAAAGCAAAAAATAGTAGGCCGGCGAGAAAGGGAGGCAAAGCACCTGTGCTCCATAGGGCCAGTGTAACGATTACCACCGCTGCGCTATAAGAAAACTTATCGGTGTATCCTGCAAAGGGGAATAGCATAATCCAAAGCGCAGCAGCAAAAGCTAACAGCAGAGCTGCTCGTTTAACACTGAAATTACTGTCCATTTATCTTTTCCAGTTAACGAGTAAGAAATAAAACTTGAACTTAATGTGTTCAGGTTTCTAAGATAGCTAATTTGATCTGTCGTTTTAAGTGAGTAATGTGACAAAATCTATTCCTGAAGCGACAATGTTGCTGCCAAGTGAATGTGCCTTCACGTTAGATGCCAGTAAGCCAGTATTAACGCATGCTAGGAGTATGTTTGCTGAGGCTGCGCTAGTGCCACACTCCCACCCTCGCGGGCAGTTATTATGGGCTGTAGAAGGCGTATTGCGTGTTACTAGTGCACAAGCTGTTTGGGTTGTGCCCTCTACACATTCTGTATGGATTCCTGGCGGGGTAAGCCATCAAGTGAGTTGTGAGACCGCTGCAACAACATGTAACCTATTTATCGACCCTTCTTACCCAGTTCGCAAGCATGAACAACAAGGGGCTATGTTGAGTATGAGCCCTTTAATGCGGGAAATCGTGTTGCGCCTAACACAAGAGCCGCAGTTAATGGATCAGCAAAGCACCCAGCGATTAGGTTTGGTTGCAATCGATGAGTTAGAACACTTACAAGCCTTTGAAGTAAGGCTGCCATCAGGTAACGATCCACGCTTGGTGAAACTAATTAGTTACATGGTTCAACATCCCAATCAAGCTCCTTCACTGGTTACCCTTGCTAATCAAGTTGGCGCAAGCGTGCGAACCATAGAGCGACTCTTTAAGGCCGAAACAGGCATGACCTTTCGCCAGTGGCGCAGTCGTTTTCGTTTAATGAACTCTTTAGAGTTACTTAGCAAAGGGGAAAGTAGCACCGCAGTCGCCCATTCTTTGGGGTACAAAAGTGTCAGTAGTTTTGTGAAGGTATTTCGACAAGAGTTTGGTAGAACGCCACAGAGTTTCATTAATAAGCGCTAGCTGTTTATTTTGGCTGAGAATTTCTTTTTAGACCTTGCATTGTTCATCAAGCAACGCGCCTGCGCAACTCGCTTCGCTCAAACAGTGCTCGGCTAAATCGCTGATTGGCTGCGCTACTCGGCGAAGATGATGGGGATTGAAACATTTGATTATTGTGCTATTCAAAACTGGTAGCTAACTCTACCCAGTCTTTGTACTTTGAATGACTAGCCTCTAAATCTGTAAACTCACAGGCAGCAACAGTTATCGGATCTAATTGTGACGTCCTATTTCGGTTTATTTTCGAGAAGATCTGACTATGGTGGTTTTTTAAACTGCTTGGGTCATGAATTGCTTCTAATTGCTTTGAAAGCAACATGGAGTAATTGATTTCATAGTTACCGTGTTTAAAATTAACGGGGTGTTGAAGATTACCTTGTTGAACCATAAGGTTGCCGGGTTCTATTTTTATGTTGAGCAAGGACCTCAGCTGATTTTTCCCTAAGTATTCATTGATAATTTGCAAGTCATAGTAAGATTTTGCTCCCCCGTTAGGTACTTTTTTAGTCATTACACATTCATAATAGTCGTAATGATTGTCATGAATAATCATCAGTGAGCAAAGAAGTAGTAAGTCGATTTTTTCTTCATTAAGGTTCACTAGGATCGCGAGAATTTTATCTACTAGCTGTTCAGTTTCTCGTAGCGACAAAGTGTAGATATCTGATATGGACGCTAATAACTCGAAAAAATACCCTTTATCGTTATCTAGTTGAGGCCAAATTTTTGGAAAGAACTCATCTATTTGTTCTTCGCTTAAATATGAAAGATGATTTGCTATAAACTCTAGGCGAGGTTGTTCTTTTAGCGTGCAGCGGCGTTTGAAAAAGCGCCCTAGGTAGACATTGGCGTCAAAGTCATTCCCATAAACAGCTTTAACAGCATGTTGCAGTTGCTCGGTGTCGGTTGCTACTACAAAGATTACGTTTGGCATGTCGAAGAAGTGTTTGATTACCTCTAACATTTCTACTGCGTAGGAAGGGCGGCAACGGTCTAACTCATCTACAAAAATAAAAGTAGGGTTTTGTTTACCTGAACAGCCTTTCGCAGAACCAATAAAAGCAGTGATGCTTTTTTTAAAGTCTTCAATACTTTTAAGTTTTTGTTCGTGGTCTTTAAACATAGCCGCGACAACTTTACCGGTGGCTTCTGCAAACTCATCGCTCTTGCACGGATCTTCTTCAGAATCTTTTTCTAGTATTTCATCGACGTTTATACCACTAACTTTTTTGATTACAGCCTTGGTTATCTCTGGCGCGGCATGTTTGCAAAAGCCCCACGCTTTACTCCCTATCTTTCTAATCGCTTGCTCGTCTTTATCTTGTGATTGGTCACGAAGTTGAGCAGTAATTGACGACACAACTGTCATCATTGGGTCATCAGAAAAATCTTGTTTCCAGGCGTCTATGTAAACCGTTGGGTGGTGTTCTTCTATAGAAGCTTGCCAACGTTTTAGGAAGTAGGTTTTACCTGTTCCCCAGCTAGAGTTGAGGTTGAGTACATAGCCACTTTTAGCTTGGGCAATTAAGAAGTTCGTGAGGAAATTTGCATAAGTTGCACGATTAAGTTTGTCGGCAGAAAACTCTCCATCATTTTCCTTTGTTAAAGGGGTACTCCAATCAAAGCTATATTTTTTATCTGCCACTTAACTCACTCCGTAAACTCTTATTGAGTAAAGTTATCATAAGTTTAAGGTGTTTATATTGTTGTTAGGTATTGTCTGAGGGGCTGCTCTCAGATCCTCCATTATCGCTGAGTAGCGCAAGTGGCCAAGTGATGAAGTCGAAACCTGTTTGAGCGCAGCGAGTTTTTCGACGCACTTGGGTACGAGCAACGCAAGGAGAAGATAATGCAGGGCGAGTTTTCTTTTTGCTTCGTTGAGCTTCACTCGCTCAAAGCTTAATGACGTCGCCGCAGGCGAAAGCTCTGCTTTTAGATTGCAACTCAGGTTACACATCGTGGCGTATTGGTCGTGCGGGTTTCGCCTTAGCTGCAGATAGGCTGAATGGCGCTGAGCGCGAAAGCTTTTAGCTAATGCCAATTAATACAAAACAAAAAAGCCCTGAGCATTGCTCAGGGCTTTCTAATTCCACCATTAGCTAATCGTCATTAGCCAAAAGCGAGAAGATTAACCACCTACGGCGATTTTCTTCATGTCAGTCATGTAGCCGCGTAGTTTCTTACCTACTACTTCTACAGGGTGATTACGTAGTGCTTCGTTTACTTCGATTAGGCGAGCGTTATCAACGCCGTTGCTTTGCTCTTCAAAACCTTTACCGATGTACTCTAGGCTGATGTTGTTCACGGTGTCGCGCAATAGTGGCACAGCAGCGTGAGAGAATAGGTAACAACCGTATTCTGCAGTATCAGAGATTACTACGTTCATTTCGTATAAACGCTTACGGGCAATGGTGTTAGCAATTAGTGGAGTCTCGTGTAGTGACTCGTAGTAAGCACTTTCTTCGATGATGCCTGCAGCAACCATCGTTTCGAATGCTAGTTCAACACCGGCTTTAACTAGTGCAACTAAGATGATGCCTTTGTCGAAGAATTCTTGTTCAGTGATTTCTACGTCAGATACTGGTGCGTTTTCAAAACCGCTTTCGCCAGTTTCTTCACGCCACTTAAGCAAGTTAACGTCGTCGTTGGCCCAGTCTTTCATCATGGTTGATGAGAACTCACCTTCAATGATGTCGTCCATGTGCTTTTCAAACAATGGGCGCATTAGGTCTTTAAGTTCGTCGGCTAGGTCGAAACATTTGATTTTAGCTGGGTTAGATAGGCGATCTACCATGTTGGTAATGCCACCGTGCTTAAGGGCTTCGGTTACTGTTTCCCAACCAAACTGGATAAGTTTAGCGGCGTAACCTGGCTCAATGCCTTCGGCAACCATTTTGTCGTAACCTAAGATAGCACCAGTTTGTAGCACACCACAAAGGATGGTTTGCTCACCCATAAGGTCAGATTTAACTTCAGCTACGAAAGAAGACTCTAGTACACCAGCGCGGTCACCACCGGTTGCAGAAGCGTAAGCTTTAGCAATAGCAAGGCCGTTACCTTGAGGGTCGTTTTCTGGGTGAACAGCGATTAGGGTTGGAACACCAAAACCACGTTTGTATTCTTCACGTACTTCAGTACCTGGACACTTAGGTGCAACCATTACTACGGTAATGTCTTCACGTACTTGCATGCCTTCTTCAACAATGTTGAAGCCGTGCGAGTATGCTAGGGTAGAACCTTGCTTCATAAGTGGCATTACAGTTTCAACAACGTTGCTGTGCTGCTTGTCTGGAGTTAGGTTAAGAACCATATCCGCTTGTGGGATAAGCTCTTCGTAAGTACCTACTTTAAAACCGTTGTCGGTAGCTTGAACAAAAGAAGCACGCTTCTCTTTAATAGCAGCATCGCGTAAAGCGTAAGAAATGTTTAGGCCAGAATCACGCATGTTTAGACCTTGGTTTAGGCCTTGAGCACCACAACCAACAACTACGATGTTCCAGTCTTTAATAAAGTTACAACCATCAGCAAATTCGCTGCGATCCATAAAACGACATTTACCTAATTGCTCTAGCTTTTGGCGTAGGCTTAGGGTGTTGAAATAATTAGCCATGTTCGACTCCGTAAAAATAGCGTTAATCAAATGATGATGGTTTTGTTGTGTTTACGAGATCCCGATGCACTTCTTTTATGAGCGCGTTTCTTTATACCTGTCTCGTGATGGGCTCAATATAAACCGAAAGGTGCATTGCGTAAAATGATGATTTTGGGATATTGTATTGCAGAAAGTGAAATAGTGATTTTCTGAGTTAGTTAAGGAGTATGCCGTGGATGTTCGAAGCGTAGAGCTGTTTTTACATTTAAGCCACAGCTTGCACTTTGCTAAAACTAGCCAGTCTATGCATGTGAGTGCGTCTACCTTAAGCCGTGTGATTCAGCGGCTTGAGGATGAATTAGGCAGTGCCTTGTTTACTCGCGATAAACGTAGTGTGCACCTCACGCAAGCGGGGCAGCGTTTTCGTAGCTTTGCCGAAAATTGGTTAGAGCAATGGCGTATGTTGCAAATGGATTTATCTTTGCAATCTAGCGAGCTGGCTGGTGAACTCACCTTATATTGTTCGGTTACTGCCAGTTATAGCCACTTGCCAGACATTTTAGATAAGTACCGTTTATCTTGCCCAAATGCCGATATTAAGTTGGCCACGGGTGATGTTGCTATGGCGGTAGATAAGGTAGCCAATGGTGAGGTCGATATTGCTATTGCGGCGCGACCCGAGCAGCTACCCTTAAACATGGCCTTTGCCAGTATTAGTAAGATTCCTTTATCGATTATTGGTCCTACCGTGTCGTGCAATGTGCGTAAGTTGTTAGAGCGTAACCCTATTCCTTGGGATCAAGTGCCCTTTATTTTACCGGAGCATGGCCCAGCACGAGCACGTATTGATCATTGGTTTAAGGCAATGCGTATAACGCCTAATGTGTATGCCAAGGTTGCTGGTCATGAAGCGATTGTGAGCATGGTGGCCTTGGGCAGTGGAGTGGGTATTGCACCAGAGGTAGTGGTAGATAACAGCCCAGTTCGCGAGCGTATTCAAAGTATTGCAGTAGGGGTAGAGCTTGAACCTTTTGATTTGGGGATCTGTATGTTATCAAGAAGGTTGCACGAGCCGCTGATGCAGCGATTTTGGCAAATAGCCGCACGAAACTAAGGTAGTAGCGATGACTCCCGCAGTACAACAACTTAAAAAAGCTAAACAAGATTTTCAGTTGCTGGAATACAAGAGTGACCCGCAGCAAGCCAATTTTGGCCAAGCCAGCGCCGAAAAGTTGGGTTTAGCCGAAGAGCTGGTATTTAAAACCTTAGTGGCCTGTGATGACAGCAACCCCAAAAACATGGTGGTGGCGATAGTTCCGGTAAGCGGCCAACTTGATTTAAAGGCGCTGGCGAAAGCAGCTAGCATTAAGAAGATGCGCATGGCAGAAGTGCCAATTGCCGAGCGAACCACGGGTTACGTTAAAGGAGGCATTAGCCCCTTTGGTCAAAAAAAGCGATTGCCTACGTTTATTGATAGTAGTGCCGAGCAATTTGCTGAAGTAGTGGTAAGTGCTGGTAAGCGAGGGCTGTCTTTGCAACTTAAAGCCAGTGTATTGCAAACCGTGTTGGGAGCGCAGTTTGCTAAACTTAGCCAATAACAGGCGATATAACTATTTAAGGGTTTGGATGCGGCTACTGTGTTGCTTACTACTGTTAGTGAATTGGAATGTGTTGGCCGCAGATCTTGCTCCTGCCAAGTTTTCGACCAGTTTAGTAAAGCCTTGGGGCTACAAAAGCACTGATTTACATGAACAGGGCCTGTTAGTTCAGTTTACCCGTGCGCTTGCCAGCGAAGCTGAGCTTCCCTTTAATAATGTTATGCGGCCCTACCCAAGAGTAATTAAAGAAATTAAATCTGGCACCGCCGACTTTGCGGTAATGTTTGCTAGCCCTAAGGCTGAACAAATTGCCGTGGATTTAGGTCAAGTGGTTACAGTGAAAGTGGTTGCTATTGCCAATGCCGGAGAGCAGCCAATTAATAACATTAAACAGCTAAATGGCAAAAAGGTGGGGGTGATTCGTGGCGCTGCCTATGGCCCTGATATTGACGACAACCCCAATATTGAACGAGTTAGCTTTAATGATACTGCGCAAGGTATTCAGATGTTATTACTGGAGCGTATAGACGTAATGGTAGCCACCAATTACTCGATCAATCATTCTTTGCAAGAGCTCTACATTGAGCCAGAACGCATTACTCCGGTGTATCACCT
Organism: Agarivorans sp. OAG1; assembly: GCF_037076485.1. NCBI lineage: Bacteria > Pseudomonadati > Pseudomonadota > Gammaproteobacteria > Alteromonadales > Alteromonadaceae > Agarivorans > Agarivorans sp. OAG1. The sequence continues at coordinate 4,314,406 of NZ_AP028990.1, read as the reverse complement.
TGCTACTCGTTACGGCAATTTGTACTGGTCACGGGCGTCTAATCAAATGGAGCAAGCTAAGCGTTTGCAAACAGCTCTTAGTCGCCTGCGAGAGCAAGGCGTACTCGATGATATATTTGCTATAAATGCAGTGCTGGCTAAACAGAACTAATAGTCAGCTTGCTAGCTTGAGCCAATAAAACAGCTTCTATACAATGAGGCCAAATAAAGGAGATAACCATGATTAACCCGGCCAAAATTGAAGAGATTGCTAAGCAAGTTAGCGATATGGTGCCGCCAGGATTGAAAAATGCCGGCGATGAGTTTGAGCGTAAAGTAAAGCAAGTGATTCAAGCAAAGTTGAGTCAACTTGATGTGGTTAATCGCGAAGACTTTGATGTGCAGACTCAGGTGTTATTACGTACTCGTGAAAAACTAACTGCATTGGAGCAAAAGGTCGCGGAAATGGAAGAAAAACTTAACGCTAAAGATTAAATAGCGATTTTTAAGTCTTTGATAAAGCAGAACTATTAGTTCTGCTTTTTTGTTTCTTGATTTTGTTTTGGGCTTATGAAAATTCTTTCACACTATGAAAGTTGCGAAATATACCCTCTAGAATACTGTGATTTTTAGTAAATGCGTTGTGAATTTATATGCTTACTTTATTCAAGGTTTTTGATGATTAAATATCAAACATGTTAATGAAATCGCTTACATGAGTGAATTAAAGCTTTTTAAAAACAGCATGTTATGTTTTCAGTAATAGCTTTGCAATTTGATTCATTATTTTTAGTTATTTGTTGATGTAATCATCGATATTGAATTTTATGTCGTGTTAGCGCTTACATTGTGATCATTATCGTTTTTTTGGCTGCTGGCCAACCCTAGGATAATTTCCATAGGCAACAAGGAACACGGACCTACTGCCTTATCAAATTCACAGGGAGATGAGCATGAGCAAAAACGCAATTTTTAAAATCACGATGTTAGCTGGCGCAGTAGCATTAGCCGGTTGTACCGATTCAATTGAAGATCCAGTAGACCCGCCAGTAGAGCCACCAGAAGGTGATGTCTTAGTAGTTATCGATGATGGCGCTACAGCATCTGGCATGGGCCTACTTGTTGGCCATGCTCCTGCTTACAGCAAAAATGCTTTAGCAAAAGATGAAACTTATACAGATGACGGATTCTCTGTTGCCCCAGCAGCTAATGGTGATGAATATGTTTGGGAAGTAACCACAAACAGTTCTCACGGTGAGTCATACTTTATTGTTGGTGGAGATACGCCAATGGATATGACCGAATACGCTAACGGCGTGCTGTTATTCGACATGTCTGTAACTAACGCAACAGCGACTGGTAGCACTAGCCACCAAATTGTAATGCAAACTAACGGCGGAGCAACCGACTACTTAGACCGTAATGTATTTTTCTTTGGCCAAGATCTACTAGCGACTGAAGAATCTGCAGGTTGGAAAACCTTTGCCGTTAAGCTGAGCTGTTTTAATCCTGATGATGCCGGTAACTTCGACATTACTAACGTTCACGAAATCTTTCGTTTAGACATTCGAAATGAAGCAGTAACTTATGAACTAGGCACAGTGAAGTACGAAGCTGATGAAACAATGATCCCAGACGGTGCCGTTGAGTGGACTTGTAGTTAATCACAGCTAGATTGAGCGCGCACAGTATTTTTACCGTGCGCGTTTTATGGATATATGGCTCATAAGGAATATGAAAATGAAAGGTTTTTATGTTTTTTTCACTGTCCTTGCTAGTTGTTTTTTAGTGGCGTGTGCCAATACAGAAAACTCCGGGAGCGGCAGCGAAGATGATCAATTCGCAATTCCAATGATGGTCACCTATACCCTTAACAATGGTAAAGGCTGGGACAAAGTAAGTGCCGGTTTGCAAGGTTGGGGAGATGGTGTTGCTGATTTCAGTTTAGCGAATGAACAAGCCAATATTAGAGTTAAAAAGAAAGCGAGTAATCCTTGGCATATTCAAATAAAGCGTCCCGTGGCTTTATTAGAAGATATGAAATATGAGTTAAGTGTTGAGGCTTCTGCCAGTGAGCCAAGCAATATGGTGATTGCTGTTCAACAAAACTACGGTGAGTACATTACTTATTTCTATCGTACGGAATTGGTTGGCACCGATAGCAAACTGTATACCTACGAATTCACCATGCCCAATGACGAGAGGAAGGGAACTTTTTCTATTATGTTTGGCGAGGCTGACCGTGGGGTGAGCTACAGCCTAAGTAATATCAAACTGAATTCCACCTACTAGTCATTTTTATTAGACAGCTTTTTACAGTACAGGAATAAATCATGACATTACTTAAATCCTTAGCATTAGCAGCCGGTTTGTTTACCGTTGCAACAGGTGTAACAGCAGCAAGCTTAGATATTAGCTTGGATAGTGGAAATCGATGGGACCAGGTTAATGCTGGTGACGACGGATGGGGTGATGGCTCTGGTGCTTTTAGTTTTAATGGTGAAACCGCTACGGTAACCGTTAATGATAAAGCCAGTAACCCTTGGCATATTCAACTTAAGCGCCCAAGAGTGAAATTAGAGAAAGGCCAAACTTATAATATTACTGCTGAAGTAACCGCTACTGAGAAAAGCCCATTAACTATTATTGTGCAAAAAGACTCCGGCGATTATGCAACTTATTACGCAGAAGATTTATCAGTAAGCCCTAATGCTCAAACATTTGATTTAACTTTTAAAGCGCCTAAAAGTGATTCAAAAGCGGCCTTTGCATTTTTTGTAGGTGGCGGAAAACCTGGTGTAACTTATAGCTTTAAAAATATTCGCCTAAAGAGTGCGAATTAGTTTTTAACAAAACTGCGGGCACCTTGCTAATAATCCCAAAAGCAAACTCCGACAACTTAAGTAACAGCTGGATTAGCTACATGCTGTTGCTTAGCTCGCAACTTTGTTTACTCCCCGCACCTTCTGCGGGGTTTTTTTATGAAACAGCTTTAGTCACCCAATAACAAAGGCTTACAGCTTTCTTTGCAGCCTGATTTTATTGGTTATTGGTAAGGTTAACATCACTCCTATAAGTACTTGTTGAGTTTATTGCTCGACATTTTTTTGGATTATTTGACCCGCTTTGTATTATTTTATGATTCTTTATGAATCCCTTTTCATATAGCGTTTAGGCTGTTTTTTATTTTATTTTCCTCGTTAACATGGCTCCCGCTGGCTCAATTGGTGAATTCACTAATTGACCTTTAACTATTTCAAAGGGAAATGAATATGAGTAAAAAAACAGTTTTTAAAGTAGCTATGTTAGCGGGTGCTGTTGCATTGGCTGGTTGTACGGATGCTATTGAAGAAACACCAGTGGCGCCACCAGTAGATGAGACGCCGGTAGAGCCACCTGTAAGTGAAGCTTTAGTCATTCTTAATGATGGAACAGCAGCCACCAACTTCTCTGTTATGGTTGGCTCAAACTCAGATTCCTATAACCGCCAAGTATTGGCACGTGGTGAAGGCTACCCTAAAACGGATTCTTTACAGGTAACTGCAAAAGAAACTGGCGGCGTTGCAACTTGGCAAGTTGATACCTTCTCGGCTGGCGAAGATGGCCCAGCGGAAGTGTACTTTATTGTGGGTAGCGCAGAGAACCAGCTAGATCTTAGCGAATACCAAAATGGGTTGTTGTTAATTGACCTGTCGGTATTGGTGGCTACCACTAGCGAAACTTCTCACCAGATCTTCATGCAAACCAATACTGATGCCGGCGAAGACTACAAAAATCGTCAAGCCTTTTACTTTAGCCAAGCGCAATTAGCCGACCTTGAAGCCGACGGCTGGACAACTGTAGCGGTACCTATGAGCTGTTTCTCGATACAGGACGCCACCGGTGCATTTGATATTACAAAGGTGAACGATTTAATGAGCTTTGATATTCGTGGTAACGAGAGTGTTAGCTACGAAATTGGAAAAGTGGCTTTTGAGAAAACAGTAACAGTGCCAGCTGGCGCGGTTGAGTGGTCTTGTGAGTAACTAATTACTAGTTAACCACGCGAGCTAAAGTGGTCTTGTGAGTAACTAATTGCTAGTTAACCACGCGAGCTAAAGTGCTAGCGTGGTTTAACAAAGAGGAATATGAAGATGAAAGGTTTTTATGTTTTTATTGCTGTTGTTAGCGCTGTATTTTTAGCGGCTTGTGCAAGTACCACCTCAGAGCCAGAGGCACAAATTTCTCCGTCAATCATGGTGACTTACACCCTCAATGATGGCAAAGACTGGGAGAAAATAAGCGCAGGCCTGCAAGGTTGGGGAGATGGTGTTGCAGATTTTAGTCTCGCTAATGAACAGGCCAATGTTCGAATAAAGAAACAAGCCAGTAATCTTTGGCATATTCAGCTTAAACGCCCTTTGTATTTGTTTGAAGATACTACGTACGAAATCTCTGTGGAGGCTTCGGCCAGTGAACCTAGCAACCTTAGTTTTACGGTACAGCAAGATGGCGGGGAGTACACAACTTACTTCCAACGCACTGAATTAGTTGGTGTAGAGAAGAAACTATATAGCTATGAATTCACCATGCCTAACGACGAGAAACATGCTGCTTTTGCGATTATGTTTGGCGAAGGACTGCCGGGTGTGAGTTATAGCCTTAACAACATTAAGTTTAATTCAACTTATTAGAGCGTTGGGCACCCAACTTAAGGAACCAATTATGAATTTTCTAAAGCCTTTTATTTTAGCGTTTGGCTTGGTAACCGTGGCCACATCGGGCTACGCCGCAAGCTTAGACATTGCCCTAGATGGAGGTAAACGTTGGGAGCCAGTAAATGCCGGTACCGATGGTTGGGGCGATGGCTCTGGCCGTTTTAATTTTAGCGGCAATAGCGTGATTATTACCATAGAAGATAAAGCCAGTAACCCTTGGCAGATCCAATTAAAGCGTCCGAGAGTAAACCTGACAAAAGGGCAGGTTTATCAAATAGTGGCTGAAGTAAGCGCAAGCAAGCAAAGCCCACTGACTATCATGTTGCAAAAAGATTCGGGTGATTACGCAACATATTTTGCCGAAGTTGTTGCAGTAAATAAAACACCCAAACAAATTGATATTAGTTTTACCGCCGACCACTCTGATCCTAAAACGGCTTTTGCGTTTTTTGTTGGAGGAGCAGAGCCGGGCGTGAGTTATACGTTTAAGAACATTCGTTTAACGAGTGTGAATTAAGTTTGAACAAGCTGTAGGCGCCTTGCTCATAATCCCATAGCAAACTCCGACAACAACAATCGCTGTTAGTGTGACTCTATCAGTGGTTCAGCCTACAACTTTGTTTCCTCCCCGCCTCCTTCCTGCGGGGAGTTTTTTCTATTAGCGTTTGGTCATTTTTTTAGTTAGAGCTTACCGCTATGGTACGGGTAAAACTGTCTTGGTCGTTGGATTGATCCGTGACGGTTAAAGCCACTTGGTAACTGCCTTCAGCAAACACATGCGAAGGATTAGCCAAGTTTGAGCTGCTGCCATCGCCAAAGTCCCAATGCCAACTCACTACCTCACTGGTGCTGCGGCTATTGTCGCTAAACTGAATGCCTTCCTCATTTGCTTGATAGCGATAGTGGCTTAATACACCTTCATCAAACAGTTTTATCTTCACTGTTTTAAAGGCTTGATTCACATCATCAGCAGCATAACCTGCCGCTAGTGCTTGTTGCTTGATACAGTGGGCGGCGCTTTCAAGGCTTAAGTTTGGTTGCCAGCAATGTTTAGCAGCATTCACATAAACTTGGTAAGTTGGCGCAATTCCCCACTTATTTGCCAGAAGGTAGAAGGGGTAACTTAGCATGCCAATACGCAGGTAGTAGTTGTCTCCTGCATCCTCATAATCTAGATAACTGGCAATAGCACCACCTTCTGTTTCGATTTGATCTAACTGGCGGGTATAACCGGCTGATTCTTCACCATGAACCCATACATCATCACCGCCGCTAAAGGCATGTTTCACCATGACTCCAGATATGTCGGCAAAGGCTTCATGCACTGTTTGCGCGTCTACGCTAATGTTCTGCTCAAATCCATCAAGCGGGCTAATTCTATTTAACACCCCGTGGGCTACTTCATGGGCGATATGATCGAGAGTGGCTAAATTTAGAAACAGAGGAACTCCATCGCTAAAGTTGGCGTAAGCGCCATCCCAAAAAATATACTGGGAGGATTGGCTACCGTAATGCACTCTAATGCGCAATTTGTCTGCCAAAGGCGGTTCTTTGAGTTGCTCTAAGAATACCTTGTAGACAACTGTGCCGTAAAACATGGCGTCATTAATGGCCGAGTAAGTCCATATGCCTTGGTCATCGGCCAAGGGTTTGTGAGTATTAACCGGATTGTCGCTGCACAAAAACTCATAGGCCGGGTAGGCTTGTTCGTTGGCTGTGAGTGCTGTTGGTTCGCCATCGTGGGCGCGAGGGTCGGTTTGATTTTGCATATCAATCACACTGACTAAGCCATTATCAAAAATACATACTCCGCCTTGATGATCAATGCGTTGTACGGCAATGTATGGGCGATCGTCGCCATATTGCCAAGGGGTTAAGTAGCTCCCTCCTGGCCCGGATAATAGTGCATTACCTTTAAAGTCATGAAATTGAACAAGTGTGCCTTGCTCAGACAGACCTTGAGCATTAGCTGGGTGCAATACTAGCGCGCTGGTATTTGCTGGAATACTGCTTTGTGGTGGTAGTGCAATAGAATAGGGATTATTCGCGCTGCTTTTAAACCATGCTTCACCAGTGGCTTGTCCATTTTCGTCGGCCCAATAAACCCACACCGAATCTGCAGCTGCATTAGGATTTTCAGTTTGCTGGTTTAACGTGATGGCTATAGTACCGCTTAACAAACCTGTATCCGGATGAGTATCAAGGATATAGGCATTATTAATAATGTTTTGTGGCACTTGAGCCACAGGCTCTGGGGCCGTAGCTTCGCTCCCTCCACCGCCACAAGCAGTGAGTACTATGGCGCTTAGCAGGCTAACAGCAATTTTTATCGATAAGTATTTGTTGAATAGGGGCATTGGCGCAGAATCCTTTTTAGCCTGTTGATGCGTCCGAGCAAGGTTAAGGTCTTCAATATACAGTACTGATAGAAATTTGATTATGGCTTCAGAGGCTTTATTGTAAGGCTTTGTCAGCTGTGCTTAGCAATCTCTAGCTACTATTTAACACCTTATTTCTGGGCTACAGTGAAGTCGCTTGCGGCGTTTGTTTTGCCACATGCCTTTACGTTTTTTCAATCTGCTATTTCCTTATGTCATAAAGCCCCAGCTTTTTATGACAGAACTCAAATCTTGCCGCTTATTTCTTTGAATCACTTATCTAGCTTGGGTAGATTAAATCTCATGAAAGCGCTTACACTGTTTTGGAGCTCTGTTAGCGCTAACAGTTTTGAATAATCTTGGTCGCTAAAATGCGTGGATTTCGCTAATTATTTAAAGTAATTGGTGAGGTTTAGCTTGCCGGCGCCTTAATTCCTTGGGAGTTATTATGGAACAAAATCAGCAGTTTTTTCATGCACACCACTCGCCTATGGGCGCGTTAGCGAGTTTTACAGTAGGGGAGTTTGGCGAGCATGGAGGAATGGGGCTGGAGTTAGGTGCGCCTTTTGCCGGTAACGTGTTTGTGGGTTATCAAGACGGTGAAGGTGTAGTTAACGCGTTTCCATTTTATAAAGGCGCCAACGATCAAAGTGAACGCTATGTGCAAAAGGATGACACTTCTAGCTTAACGGAACGCTTGTTTGACGATATCCAGCGTGATTATGCTTGGGCTAGCGATACTTTTGCCGCACCTGGTATTTCTTTTAAGGTGTTGAGTCCGTTTTTTGAAGTGCCTGATCCTAGCTTGGCAGAACACAAAAAGCTTAAGCAAGCTAGCTGTCCTGCAGTATATGTTGAGCTGAGTTTTAATAATGCTTCCGATAAAGACTGGACCGGTTTTTTTGCCTTGCAAGGTGACGAGTTACGTTGGAACAAACTATTAGATGGCGATGCCAATGGCATGGCAGGGGTAACTTGCCGTGACAGCATCGGTATTGCTACACAAAGCCCGGACGCACGTGCTTTTAGCCACTTTTCTGTGCAAAGTGCCTTGAGCAAAATGGGAAATAATGACTGCTTTATGTTGGGCCCCACTGCTGGGGTAATGATTGACGTGAAAGCCGGTGAAACAGTTACGCTGCGTTTAGCGCTAGGCTTTTACTTGGGCGGAAATGTTACTTTTAACCGCGCTATGCAATATTACTACACCCAGCATTTTACGGGCTTAACTGATGTGCTTGCTTACGGCCTAGAGCACTTTGACAGCTATGCAGCTATCGCTGAAGCGTCAGACAAGCAGCTGCGTGCGAGCAAACTCAATGACCACCAACAGTTTTTATTAGCGCATGCTACCCGCAGTTATTACGGCTCTACTCAGTGGTTATTTGATGGCACCGAACCAGTTTGGGTGGTTAATGAAGGCGAGTATTTGATGATGAATACTCTCGATCTAACCGTTGATATGCTGTTTTTTGAGATGCAGCAAAACCCGTGGACCGTGAAAAACACCTTAGAGCAATTCCTTAAGCAATATAGTTTTTATGACGAGATCTTCGACCCGGCTAACCCAGAGCAAAACCACAAGGGCGGTATCTCATTCACTCACGACATGGGTGTATCGAATAACTGGAGTCCAAAAGGCCATAGTTCTTATGAGGTCGCTGGTTTAGATCGTGCGTGCTTTAGTCATATGACCTATGAGCAGCTAACCAACTGGGTATTGTGTTGTGGAGTTTATTTAAGCAAAACCAATGACCAAGACTTTGCCACTGAGCAGCGCGGTACTTTAATTGATTGTTTGCAGTCTTTGCTTAATCGTGACCACCCAGATGCTGAGCAGCGTGATGGCATCATGAGCTTTGAGTCAGCTCGCACCGAGCAAGGCGGCGAGATTACCACCTACGATTCACTCGACCACAGTTTAGGCCAAGCGCGTGGCAATATTTACCTAGCAGGTAAGAGTTGGGCGGCGTATCTAGCCATTGCTAAAGTGTTGCAAGATCTGGGTGAAAGTGAGCAAGCAGAGATTGCTCTCGCCGCCGCTAAACGTTGCGCCGATAAGTTAAGCAACAGCTTTGATACGCAACTAGGCTATATTCCTGCAGTGCTTGATGGTCATTCCACCAGTGCGATTATTCCAGCTATTGAAGCCCTGGTTTACCCTTATGAGATGGGTTTGTTAGAGGCTGTGTCAGAACAAGGCCCTTATGGGGAATACATTAAAGTACTTAAAACTCATCTAAAATACATATTAAACGATGAACATTGTTTGTACCCTGATGGTGCATGGAAGCTCTCATCAACCGCAGATAATTCTTGGGTAAGTAAAATTTATTTAAACCAATACGTTGCGCGTAAAGTATTAAACATTGACCTAGCCAATAGCGTGGAAGCTGATGCAGCTCACCAACGTTGGCAAACACTAGGTGCAAGCAAACACGCATGTTGCGATCAGTTCAGTTCGGGTAAGCCAATTGGTAGTTTGTATTATCCGCGCTGTGTGACCAACATCCTATGGTTGAACGAATAATTAGTACCACTGCAAATATTCTTGGCTTAGCGCTAGCCGCTAAGCCAAGTTACAGGTACTAATACTCTTATACTGGTATTGGCCGCTAGTGTGGAGCAAAGGAGCCTTTAAATGCGTAAAGATAACGCTGTATTGTTATTATTGGATGTTAAACATCCCTATGACCGAGAGATATTGCAGGGCATTACGCATAACCCTAGTCCTATGGCTCGTTGGATGCAGCCTGAAGTAATGACTATTTCAGAAGCCAATTTGGTGAAACTTGATCGCTTTTGTGGGGTGATTGCCGATTTTGATAAGCCCGGAGTGGCTGCTTTTTGTGAAAAACTTTCACTGCCCTTAGTGGCTATTTCTGGTTCTCGTTTAAGCCTTCCTTCTCAAGCTCATTTAGCAAGAGTGAGCCCCGATAGCTTCGCCATTGTAGAACTCATCGTACAATCGTTTTTGGCTAAAGGTATTCGTCGTGTTGGCTTCTTTAGCGGGGTGCCAGCATTTACCGCTCCTTGGGTAAAAGAGCGTAAATTTGCGCTAGCCAAAATCGCCCTTAAATATCGCCTCGAATATGTAGAGTTAACCGTTCCTGAATTGGTGACGCCAGAGAGCACGGTAGGTGTGGTAGCGGCTTCTGATACTCAGGCCAGGCAGTTTGCCAGCCTATGCAACGATCAAAACATCAGTGTACCCGAGCACTATTCGTTAATTGGTATTGATGCAGACCCTACTGAAAGCGCTTTATCACCCATTTCATTATGCTCTGCGGTATTGCCGATTCGACAAATAGGTGAACAGGCCTTAGCGGTGCTGCAAGAACAAATCGAAGGTAAGCCAGCGCGTGAAGTTTTGGTACCCGCTACTGAGTTAGTAAGTGGCGCTTCTGCCGATAACGTTACCCAAACCGATCCCTTGATCACTAAGGCCTTATTCTTTTTGAATAGCAACTTTCACCGCCGAATCAAAGTGGAGCAAGTTGTCGACTATTGTGCGGTATCTCGCAAAACTCTTGAAACAAGATTCAAACAGGTTCTTGGTAAAACGGTACACCAGCAATTACACCAAGTACGTATGGAATTTGCTAAGCAGCAGCTGACTTCAACCTCTTCTTCAGTGGATGCCATCGCCGATGCCGCGGGCTTCTCTAACCAGCACTATTTATATTATTTGTTTCGGCAGGAGATGGAGATGACACCCAACCAATACAGACAAAAGTTTGCGTGATACCCCTCTGACATAGTTTTTCACACTATGAAAGCCTTTCTTAAGACAAATAATTGAGTTTTTTTTGGTGGCTGTTTCCCGCCAGTTCTGCGGTTTTAGCCAGTAAATATTATGTTTTATAGTTTAATTGTTGCTATTTGTCATGATACTGGCTTTTTTTATGACAGGCCTCAAATCTTAACCTTTATTCGTTTGAAGACCTTTTCAGGCTTAGCTAAAGTTGATTCCAAGAAAGCGCTTACATGGGATTTGAAACGGAGCGAATCTGTTGGCTCATATTAACGCCTCTCCACATTAAAACTTATGGAAATGAAACATCATGGCAGCAGTTACATTTAATAATTTGAAAAAACGTTTTGGTAAAACGGAAGTAGTGAAAAGCTTCGACTTGCACATTAATGATGGCGAGTTTGTGGTTTTGCTTGGCCCTTCTGGTTGCGGTAAATCAACAACGCTAAGAATGTTGGCTGGCTTGGAAGATATTTCAGACGGTGAGATTTTCATCGCCGATGAATTAGTTAACGACCTACACCCAATGGAACGTAACATCGCCATGGTGTTCCAAAGCTATGCGCTATACCCACACATGAGCGTTGAGCAAAACATTGCCTTTGGTTTGAAAATGACCGGCGTAGCAAAAGATGAGATTGCTAAGCGTGTTAAATACGCGGCAGACATGTTGGAGCTAACACCATTGCTGCAACGTAAGCCAAAAGAGTTATCTGGTGGTCAGCGTCAGCGTGTGGCAATGGGCCGCGCAATGGTACGTACTCCAGAAGTATTCTTATTCGATGAGCCTTTATCTAACCTAGATGCCAAACTTCGTGGCTCTATGCGTGCTGAGATTAAAACCCTGCACGACAAGCTAGGCACAACTACTCTCTATGTAACCCACGACCAAGTAGAAGCTATGACCTTGGCCGATCGCATCGTGATTCTTAAAGACGGTTACATTGAGCAAGTCGGTACACCAAAACAAATCTTTGAAGAGCCAGCTAACAAGTTTGTGGCTTCATTCATTGGTGCACCAGAAATGAATATGATCCCAGCAACTATTAAAAAAGCTGGCACAGTATCAAGCTTGGTATTCTCTGACCAACACATCGACTTACCTGCGATGTACAGCGAAGACAACCAAGTATGTACCTTGGGCATTCGTCCAAGTGACCTGTATCTACATCAACGTTCTATTGAATCAGAAACAATTGGTAGCGTGAAAGCTGATGTTATCGGCGTCGAGCTTCTTGGTTCTACCTACCACGTGCAGTGTGAGCTGGATGGTGCACGTTTTATTGCTGAAGTGGCAATTGCTGATGATGTAAACGCTGATATGGACGATAAAGTGGAGTTGTTCTTCGATATCTCGCGGATCCACTTGTTTAACAATGAAACCGGAAAGGCAATCTTGCCAAAAATGAACTAGTTACTCCCAGCGCTTGTAAAAGCGTAGGCGCACTAGCCAATTGCGACATTGAATAATAATAAAGTTCATGTACTTAGGAGAATAGGATGTTTAATAAAAAGAAACTTGGAACAGTAGCGTTAGCCCTAGGCACCACGCTGGCGTTAACCGCAACGTCAGCATGGGCAAAAACTACCCTAACAGTTGCTTCATTCCCAAGCTTTGACCAAGCGGTAAACTCAGCAATTCCGCTATACAAGAAGCTTCACCCAGAAGTAGAAATTAAATTAGTTTCACTTGCATATGGTGACCACCACAATGCAATGACTACTGCTCTTGCGACTGGCGGTAACCTGCCTGACGTAATGGGTATTGAATATGGCTACATTGGCCGCTTTGCAGCTTCTGGTGGCTTAGAAGATCTGCGTGCCGCTCCTTACAGCGCAGAGCAATACGAAAAACTATTCTCTAAGTTCACTGTTCCACTAGCTACCGGTGGTAGTGGTACTTTGGCTGCTATCCCAGCCGATATTGGCCCGGGTGCATTGTTCTACCGTGAAGATATCTTAGAAAAAGCAGGTGTAACGAAAGCAGACCTAACTAAAGATTGGGACTCTTACATTGCAGCTGGTAAGAAAATTAAAGAAGCAACAGGTTCTTACCTTGTTTCAAGTGCGACAGATATCAAAGACATCGTAATTCGCAGTGGCCTAAAAGACGGCCAAGGCATCTACTTTGATGCAGATAACTCTATCACTGTTGAGTCAGACCGCTTTAAAGAAGCATTCCGTTTAGCGAAAGCGGTTCGTGAAGCAGGTATCGATGCTCAAGTAGGCGCATGGAGCTCTGAGTGGACCGAAGGTCTACGTCGCGGCACTATCGCTTCGCAAATGATGGGTGCTTGGTTAGGCGGTCACTTAAACGGTTGGATTGCACCAGAAAGTAAAGGCTTATGGCGCTCTTCTCACCTACCTGCAGGCGCATACGCTAGCTGGGGTGGTTCATTCTACGGTATTCCTAAGAAAGCTAAAAACAAAGAAGCAGCTTGGGAATTCATTAAGTTCATGACTATGAACAAAGAAATGCAAATTGCTGCATTCCGTGATTTAGACGCTTTCCCTGCTCTTATTGAAGCTCAAAACGATGATTTTGTTAATCAACCAATTGAGTACTTAGGCGGCCAAGTGGCTCGCGTAGAGTGGAAAGAAGCTGCTGACCGTATTCCAGCAATGGACGTACACAAGCATGATCCAGTTGCTGAGCAAATCATTAATGATGCTTTAGAAGCTGTACTAGAGCGTGACGCTGACATCGACACTGTGTTAGCTGACGCTGCGAAACAAATCAAACGTCGCGCTAGACGTTAATATTAACACTGAGGGAGCTCGCCTCCCTCTCTTTCTTTTTGTCGGGAGTTAAAGATGTCTTCTGTCGAGTCTGCCGTAAGACCACCAGTAGTTAAAATTAGAAAGCGGACCCTAAAGCAGCGACTAAATGCTAGTGGCTATAAGTGGGCTCCTTACGTATTTGTCAGTCCATTTTTTGTTATTTTTGCTGTGTTTGGGTTATTTCCCTTACTGTTTTCTTTATTTCTATCGTTTCATTACTGGGAGCCGGCAGCTGGTTTAGCCGCCATGGAATGGGTAGGTATCGAGAACTTTACCTTTACCTTAACCGATGATTGGTTCCAAACATCTGTTTACAACACGATTTGGATAGCCTTGGCTGCGGGTATTCCCCAGCACGTAGTAGCTATACCACTGGCTTATTTTTTACATACCAGCTTTAAACGCAGCCGTAACACGGTAGTGGGTATGTACTTCTTACCTTTCATTACCTCGTCGGTGGCGATTTCTTTGGTATTCACTACCTTGTTCTCGCGTGACTTCGGCATGATTAACATGCTGTTCACTTCGGCAGGTAACTGGACAGTAGGCGACATTCAACCTTTGGCTTGGTTATTCCCAACCGCCAATATTGACTGGAACCGACCTGAATATACTAAAACGATGATTGCTTTCGTAGTGTTCTGGCGCTACGTGGGGTGGAACACGGTATTGTACTTATCTGCAATGCAAACCATTCCAAAAGATTTATACGAAGCGGCAACAGTAGATGGTGCTAAACGTTGGCAGCAATTCTGGTACATCACTGTACCTATGCTTAAGCCGATGATGTTCTTCGCAGTAACCTTAACCATTATTGGTAACCTGCAGTTGTTTGAAGAACCATTCATTATTACTGGCGGTACCGGTGGTATTGAGCAAGCAGGTAAAACAGCTGCAATGCACATGTACATTACCGCGTTCGTAGAGGGTGACTTTGGTACTGCATCAGCTATCTCTTGGATTCTGTTTGCTCTGATTGCCTTCCTCACCTGGGGTAACAATAAATTGCTCGGTGAGAAGAAGTAGGACCGAATTATGAATAAATTAACTAAAAGCCATATCATTGCTTATTTCATCGTGGGGATGGGCTCAATCATCATGTTGGCCCCGTTCTACTTCATGTTTGTATTTGCAACGCATACCAACTCATCGATTCTATCGGTGCCACCCCCAGTGTGGTTTGGTGGAGAGTTCATTAACAACGTAGGTATTTTGTTAGACGCATTGCCGTACTTTTGGCACAACATTGGTTTGAGTTTCTACGTAGCGTTAATTACTACTATATTGAACTTATTCTTCTGTTCGTTGGCGGGTTATGCATTTGCGATGTTTGAGTTCAAAGGCCGTAACTTAATGTTCATTTTGATTATGGGCACCATGTTATTACCTCCATTCTTGGGCATGATTCCAACCGCTTTGATTATGTCTAAGCTGGAATGGATGAACCAACCACGTGCGCTTTACATTCCAATGGCTTGTGGTGCAATGGGTATCTTTATGATGCGTCAGTTCATCTCAAGTGCGATTCCAAAAGAGCTTATTGAAGCGGCTCGTATGGATGGTTGTAACGAGTTTGCTATTTACTGGCGTGTAGTGGTTCCGCTTATTACACCAGCCTTTGGTACGCTTGGTCTTATTACCTTTATTGGTCAGTGGAACAACTTCATGGGCCCATTGGTTGTAATGAACGACATGAAGATGTTTACCGTGCCGCTAGCACTACGTGCGCTGCAAGGTACAGGTCAGGTACCTTGGGGTGCAATTTGTGCCGGTGCCGCGATTGCGGTAGTGCCATTAATGATCTTGTTTGTGATGACTTCTCGTAAGTTGATCGACGGCCTAACAGCAGGTGCTGTGAAAGGTTAATCAAGTCTTAAGTAACAAAAAAAGCCAGCTTATTAGCTGGCTTTTTTGTTTCATTTTTTGCGGCTTATTTTTTCACAATACTCACGATGTAGAGCAATATAACTGCGCCCACTACTGCGGTAATCAGCGAACCCAACATACTGGTACTGCCAAAGCCCAGTAAACCAAAGACAAAGCCCCCAATTACCGAACCAACAATACCCACTACAATATTGCCCACTACACCAAAGCCGCCGCCTTTCATAATATTGCCGGCTAACCAACCCGCTACCGCGCCAATCAGTAACCAAATAATGATGCCCATAATGATCCTTAGTTTGTTGTGAAAGTTTGCTTGTTGCAGCCAACAATAGAGAGTAACGGTGCTGCAATCACTACGCTTAAGTGTAGTCAAAACAACAGCGCCTGTAGTTTGATTTTTAACCACACTTTTTGCTTTCTATTCATCTGCTTGCGTATTAATCTGAGCTGTACTAAATAGCCAATTTGGAATGCGCGATGAGCCAACAGTCTTACTTAATCGAAACCGAGTTAGCCAGTGATGATGTATTGCTTAGCCCTTTGTTACCAAGTCATCGAGATGCCTTACTCAGCGCCGAGGCCGATGGCAATTTGAGTAAGCTGTGGTATACCAGCGTGCCTAACGCCAGCAACATTGATGCGTATTTAGATAGTGCTTTGTTGCAAAAGCAGCAAGGTGTGGCTTTGCCCTTTGTAGTGCTGGATAAACACTCAAATAAATTGATTGGTGCAACCCGTTTTTGCAATGCCGATGTGGTGAATAAAGGCTTGGAAATTGGCTATACCTGGTACGCTAAAAGTTACCAGCGTTCGGCGGTAAATACTCAATGTAAGTTGCTGCTGTTAGGCTACGCATTTGAGCAGCTTGATTCGATTGCAGTAGAATTTAGAACCCACTGGCATAACCAAGCATCGCGCGCGGCGATTGCCCGTTTAGGTGCGAAACAAGATGGCGTTTTGCGTAACCATAGTGTGGATGATCAAGGGTGTTATCGTGACACGGTGGTGTTTTCAATTACTAATCATGAGTGGCCTACGGTTAAGCGAAGCTTACAACACAAGCTAGCGCGCTATTCGCCAAGGGCCTAAGCCAGCAGGAGTGAAATGATGAAAGACTTTTCACAAGGGCAATGGATTAACCGCCCTAAGCAATTTGTTTTAGACGAAACCCAGTTAGTGATCGAAACTGAAGCCAATACCGATTTCTGGCAGCGCTCCTATTATGGTTTTCGCAATGACAATGCACCGGCACTATTGATTGAGCGAGCAGACAACTTTAGCCTGAGCGTGAAGGTAAGCTTTAATTATCAAGCTCAGTTTGACCAAGCTGGGGTGATTATTTACCTCAACGACGAGAACTGGTTTAAAGCTTCTATTGAGTATGAAACAGCTAACTTATCGCGGCTGGGATCGGTGGTCACTAACTTAGGTTATTCCGATTGGGCCACGACAGACATCGCTACTCCACAACACATTTGGTATCGCTTAAGCCGTCGTGGACCAGACTTTTTAATTGAGTACGCTAAAGACGGAGTTAACTATCAGCAAATGCGGATTTTTCATTTGCATCAACTTGGGGCTACCTCAGCGGAGCAAAGCGAACCGCCGGCTGCTGCAACTTGTTCGGTCAAGTTTGGTTTGTATGCTTGTAGCCCGTTAAATTCTTCGTTTAAGGCTCAATTTGAACAACTTAGTTTGGGCGCGTGTATATGGCGAGCACACAAAACGTAGCCGCCGTTTGCCAATGAAACAGCCTTAGTTAAGCACTAAGGCCTTCGCTAAAGATCTTAAGATTTAACTGGCGCTGTGCTTTGGCGTTGCACCAAGTGAGTTGGCAATAACACTTGTGCTTGCTCGGGTGCTTGCTCTTTCATTTGCTGCATCAATAAACTTACTGATTTTTCGCCCAGTTCTAGGCAGTCTTGCGCAACAGTGGTAAGCGGTGGATTGTAAAACTCACTGTCTTCGTGGTTATCAAAGCCCACTACTGATATATCTTCTGGCACTTTAATGTGGCGCTCATTGAGGGCGCGTAACACACCTAAACACATCTCATCATTAGCTACCAGTAACGCTGTAAAATCGTGGCCAGCATCTAGCAAATTTATCGTAGCTTGATAACCGCTACGAGCATTCCATTTACCATGAATGGTATGTACTGGTTTAAGCCCGGCATTTTCTAAGGTGTTGAACCAACCTGTTTCACGCCAATGAGCCACACAGGTGTCTTCGGCACCGTTTATTAGGGCAATCTTAGTATGGCCTAAATCGATAAGGTGCTGCGCAGCGAGGCTAGCCCCGCCAACTTGATCATGAGATACCTGCAAGGCTTCGCTGGTTTTATCAAAGTCGATGAAGATGCAAGGGGGCAAATTACCGCGTTCTAGAATCTGTTTGATCATCGTGTGGGTCACCGAAGTATTGATGATCAACCCATCAACCTGTTGACCAAGCAGTTCGTCGATAGCTTGGTTGCAAGCATCTGGATTTAGCTCATTCATGGTTGAGATTGATAAGGTGAAACCTTGCTTCGCTGCTTCTTTACGAATGCCTTCTGCAATTTTAGAAATAGCGTGTAAGGAGATATCAATTGAGACAAATCCTAAGGTGAGAGACTTGCGACGCGCCAATTGTTGAGCCATGCGATTTGGCAAGTAGCCAGAGTCGGCAATGGCTTTCTCAACTTTAATACGTGTCTTTTCAGCAACTTTGGGTGACTTTCTCACCACGCGAGCTACCGTTTGATGAGATACGCCTGCTACTTTGGCTACGTCTTTTAAGGTTGCTGATGCTTGTTTCATAGGTTTCATAGAAGTGGTTATCTTGTTGATCATGCTAACAAATATGCCGTGCCCTCCCTATGGGCCAAAGCGTAGATTTGTATGAAAATGTGAGCTGTTTCAGTTGTTTTTTTTTGTTGTTATTTACGTTTTATTGTTGCGCTGAAGTAATAAAAAATTAAGCTCGCATAAAAAAACTAAAATTAGCGCTTTTCATGCGCTCTAGAATGCCTATTATGGGAGTTTTTAGAGCACTCTCGGGAACGCAACATGACGCAATGGACACCCTCAAGCTGGAGAGACAAACCAGTAAAACAATTACCTACTTACCCTGATCAAGAAAAGCTTCAACAAACCGAGAAGTATTTGGCTGATCAGCCGCCGCTAGTTTTTGCTGGTGAAGCACGCGCTTTACGTGAAGACTTAGCCAAAGTAGCCAAGGGTGAAGCATTTTTACTACAAGGTGGTGATTGTGCTGAGAGTTTTGATGAGTTCCGTACCAGTCATATTCGCGATACCTTTAAAGCGCTAATGCAAATGGCAGTGGTGTTAACCTTTGGTGGTCAAAAACCAGTGGTTAAAATTGGCCGTATTGCTGGCCAGTTTGCTAAGCCGCGTAGTGAAGACATGGAAACCATTAATGGTGAAAGCTGGCCTTCTTACCGTGGTGACATCATCAACGCCATCGACTTCAACGAGAAAAGTCGTGTGCCTGATCCGCAGCGTATGATCGAAGCTTACAACCAATCAACTTCAACCTTGAACTTGCTACGTGCCTTTGCTCAAGGTGGTTTAGCCGATTTAAACCAAGTACATAAATGGAACTTGGACTTTATTAAGAAAAGCCCACTAGGTGAGCGTTACGAAGCTTTAGCTGGCAGCATTGAAGAGTCACTGGCCTTTATGAGCGCCTGTGGTATTAACCCAGCTACCGCGCCTCAGTTGCGTGAAACCAACTTGTACACTTCGCACGAAGCTTTGTTGCTTCCTTACGAGCAAGCTTTAACACGTTGTGACAGCCTTACTGGTAAGTGGTACGACTGTTCGGCGCACATGTTATGGATTGGTGATCGTACTCGTCAAATCGACCATGCTCACATCGAGTTCTTACGTGGCGTAGAAAATGCGATTGGCCTCAAAGCCGGTCCTACTACTGACCCAGAAGAGCTATTACGCATTATCGATATTATTAACCCGAATAACGAAGCAGGTCGTTTGAACTTAATCGTACGTATGGGCGCAGATAAAGTGGCAGACCACTTACCTGCATTAATTCAAGCGGTTGAGCGCGAAGGTAAAAACGTGGTGTGGAGCTCAGATCCAATGCACGGCAATACCATTAAAGCGCCAAATGGTTACAAAACGCGCCGCGTAGATGACGTACTACGTGAAGTTCAGCAGTTCTTCCAAATTCATAAAGCCGAAGGCACCTACGCGGGTGGTGTTCACTTTGAAATGACTGGCCGCAACGTGACCGAATGTGTCGGTGGTGCTTTCCAGATCACTGAACATGATTTAGCCCAGCGTTACCACACCTACTGTGACCCACGCTTAAATGCAGACCAAGCTTTGGAATTGGCATTCTTAATTGCTGACCATATTAAAGCCGCTCGCTAAGCTGTTTGCTTACTTGCTAAAAGCCACCCTTGGGTGGCTTTTTTTTTGTTGTGAGCAATTATCGGGTCGCTTGTTAATTTAGTTTGTTGCACACTGCATTTTTGATTTAAGGATTAGGGAAGCTAAATGGAACTAGCCAGTGTTATTCGCTTGTTGTTGCTCTCGGCGATTTGGGGAAGTTCGTTTTTGTTTATGCGTATTGCTGCGCCAGTGCTTGGCCCCGCCATGCTGATTGAGTTGCGGGTGGGTTTTGCGGCATTGTTTCTATTGGTTGTGGGCTATTTCTTAAAAAAGAAACTGCAGCTTATACAGCACTGGCGGCACTACTTCATCTTGGGCTTTTTCAACTCCGCCCTGCCATTTTTATTGCTGGCCTATGCAGCGCAAACTTTGTCGGCTTCTTTGCTGTCTATTCTTAATGCCACCGCACCAATATGGGGGGCTATAATTTCTGCTTTATGGCTGCGCCAAGCGTTACCGGTGAAAAAGGTCTGTGGCTTACTGATTGGTGTAGTGGGCGTCGCTATTTTAGTGGGGTTTGATAATGCCAGCCTCGAGCCTGGCGCTAAATTGGCTATTGCTGCGTCTATTGGCGCGGCAGTGTGTTATGGCATTGCCAGTAGTTATGCACACTCGGCGAAATCGGTTGAGCCTTTTGCCAATGCGCATGGTGGCATGTGGGCGTCAACCATTTTGGTATTGCCCACCTTGTTGTTTTTTCCGGTCGTTGAAACACCAAGCAGTTCTTTGTTGTTGTCGGTAGTGTTTTTAGGTGTGGTGTGTAGCGGGGTGGCTTACTTACTCTACTATCGCTTAATTAGTGATGTTGGTGCATCGTCGGCGTTAACGGTTACTTTCTTAATTCCTATTTTTGGCATTTTCTGGGGCAGTGTGTTTTTGCAAGAAAGCATTGGTTGGAGCACAGTCGTGGGCACCATGGTTATTCTGTTGGGGACCGCCTTAGTCACCGGCTTTTCACCTCGACAAGTGTTTGCCGCGCGTAAATCAAAAATGCGCTAAGTAACAGGCCCTAGTAATAAATCAAAGCCCTAACCATACTTAAGCTCAAGCGAAGGTAAGAAATGCAAACCGCTTAAAGCAGGTCTTAGTTGATAGGTTCTAAGTAACAAGGCCGCTAAGCAACTAAGCGGGCAGCTAGCAGAGGTGCTTGTTGTATCTTAGCGTGAGCTTCTTAGTGGCGAAGGGAAAGGGTTATGGCTTGGTCAATCACACGTACGCAAGTGTTAGTTTCTATTGGATTGCTATTCAATGTGGTGGCTGCGCTAATGACCAATTTTTATATCGACCGAGTCAGCCAAGACGCCCACAAATTGGTACAGCAACAAACCGCCAACGATAACCTAATTAGACAAACTTGGTTGCAAATAGATGCTTTAGAACGCAAACGTGAGCTTATTTTAAGTTTACTCACCAGTGCTGCTCACAATCAGCAAACCATTCCGTCCCAAGTTCAAGCTTTGCTGCAAAACGATTTAAAATATTGGTTAGATATGGCGTCGTTGTCTCCTCTTGATCTAGAGAATCTTCCACTCTTAGATGACCAGATCGCTAAAGCCCAAGATCAACAACGTAATCGAATTGATAATTGGTATTTGCAAAATCTCGATTTGATGGATGATTACACCGAGCAAATGGGCTGGATCTCTAGCCTACGTAACTTAGCTTTGTTTCTGCAAATTATTGGCTTGGCGCTAATTTTAGCCAGAGACTTAAGTAGGCATTGATACCAATCACACTAACTCGTTAATAGCAGTAAAGGAGTGACGCCATGGCCGATGTAGGGCATCAAGAACAGCTAGATACTATCGATAGAATTAGCGTGAGCCTCTATCGTGTTGGTTGGTTATTACTGTGTTTTAGTTTTGCTGCTGCGGCCTATAAAGCCTTGGTGCTTAGTGTGATGTGGCAGCCCTTGTGGTTATTGGCTGCAGCCATTGCATTACAAGCCTTTAATTTACACTTATATAGCAAAGCTATTCGTTATTTGGTGCAAGGGGCTGCGTGGCTGGGGCTATGGTTAGCAATGGCATTTTACCTGTGGCATTGGCCGGTGCTTTCTCATGCCGCGCTGGCTTGTTTCTACTTGGTGGTAGGTGCCTTGGCATTTAAAGAGAGCTTTTGTTTTCAATTAGGCTGGCTACGTTGGTTGGGCGGCTTGTTAATTGTTGACTACCTATTGCGTTTTGGCCCTTGGTTAAGCTTGCGTGGTTTGTTGTTATTGAGCATTGCAGCGTTGGCTATCTATATTGCTTACCAGAAATGTCGCCAGCCAATGCACTACGACATTGGCAAGCGGGAGAACTATCAAATTTAGCCAAATACAAACTTGAGCAAGTAAATGGCTAAACCAAACATCATTAAACCAATTAAGCTGTCAATAACTTGCTGGGCGCGCGGCTTGGCTAACCAAGGGGCTAATTTAGCTCCTAATAGTGCTAAACCAAAGAACCACAAAAATGAAGCACTCACTCCGCCGGCGACAAACATAGGCCGCTGTTCCACGCTAATGTTAGCGGCAAATCCACCCAAGATTACGATTGTATCGATGTAGACATGGGGGTTTAAAAAGGTAAAGGCGCAGCAGGCCAGAATAATCGCTTTTACTTCATGTTTAGCTTCACCTTGCTCCAAGCTGCTTTCACCCCGCCAAGCGCGTTGTAAACACTGAAAGCCATACATCATCATAAAGCCAGCGCCTAGTATGCTAATGGTGTACAACAACCAAGGGTAGGCGCTAAACAGTTTGGCGCCGCCCCACACCCCTAAACACATGAAAAACACATCGGCCAATGAGCAAAAGCTTGCCACTAACAAGTGATGGCGACGACGAATGCCTTGGTTTAATACAAACGCATTTTGCATGCCGATGGGCATGATCAGAGTTGCCATTAAGCTAAGGCCGGTGAAGTAAGTCGCAATCATTAGTTAAGCTCGTCAAAAACAATGGCAGGACTATAACCATAAGATCTGCTTTAATATATCTAATAATTTTAATGCTAGATAAGTTTTACTAATGAAGCTGAGTGATATTGATTATAAGTTGTTAAAAGCCTTGGACTCGGTGTTAAGTGAGCAGAGTTTTGAACGAGCCGCTCAACGTTTGCATCTTACTCAGTCGGCTATTTCTCAGCGGATTAAAGCGCTAGAGAGCCAAGTGGGCCAACCTTTGTTAATTCGCTCTCAGCCGCTTATGCCTACAGAGTTAGGCCAGCAATTGTTGGGGCATTATCAGCGCGTAGTACAGCTAGAAACTGAGCTAGTTAATCAGCTTAATGTAGATGAAACTCGGGTGCAGGCTTTGCCCTTAGCGGTTAATGCCGACAGCCTTGCTAGCTGGCTAATTCCGGCACTTACACCTACCTTGCAACAGCAACGAGTAGAGATGAATTTATACGTTGAGGATGAATCGCGCACTTGGCAACGCATGCGCAGTGGTGAGGTGTTAGCCTGTGTCACTAGTCATGCAACACCTGTTGCTGGTAGTGATAGTCACTTCTTGGGCTACATGGAATATTTGTGTGTGGCTACACCTGATTTTGTGCAGCGATTTTTTCCAAAGGGAGTGAACAGAGACAGCTTAAGCCATGCACCGGGCATGTCGTTTGACCAGCACGATGATATGCATATTCAATTTTTGTTAGAGCATTTTTCTTTAAGCCCAGGGCAGTACCCTTGCCACACAGTACGCTCTTCTGAAGCCTTTATGGAGCTGGCTTTAGCCAGTGGTGCCTATAGCCTTAACTCAAGATTGCAAGTGGCTAAACATCTGGATGATGGAAGTTTAATTAACCTTACACCTAGCCTACAAGTTAGGGTGCCGTTGTACTGGCATCACTGGCAATTAGCAGGTAAGTTAATGAAACAACTGAGTGAGCAGATCCGCAGTTATACCCAAGATTGTCTGCCCCAGCAGTAACTTGCAGCCAGCCTATAGATTGAAAAGGAAAGCCGATGAAGATAGTAATTGCGCCCGATTCATTTAAAGAAAGCCTAAGCGCCATGGAAGCGGCCGAGATGATAGAACAAGGCTTCCAGCAAGTATTTCCCGATGCCGAATATTGCAAGGTGCCTTTGGCCGATGGTGGCGAAGGTACCGTGCAAGCCATGGTGGATGCCACCAATGGGCAAATCATGCCAGTGTTGGCCGCCGGGCCACGTGGTAATCAAGTTGAAGCTTTTTTTGGTGTATTAGGTGACAAGCAAACCGCGGTAATTGAAATGGCCGCAGCCTCAGGTTTGCACCTTGTTGAACCGGCCTTGCGAGATCCGCGTAAAACCTCTAGCTATGGAACTGGCGAGCTGATTAGCGCCGCCTTAGATGCTGGGGCAAGTAAGCTAATTATTGGTTTGGGTGGCAGTGCAACTAACGATGCTGGTGTAGGTATGTTGCAAGCCTTAGGCGCGCAGTTCTATGACAAATTCAACAAGCCCTTAAAACGTGGTGGTGCCGAGTTAATTGATTTAGAAAGCATTGATATCTCGGGCTTAGATCCTCGCTTAGCCGATGTAGACATTGAAGTAGCCTGTGATGTAGACAATCCACTGTGTGGCGAACACGGTGCTAGTGCGGTGTTTGGCCCACAAAAGGGCGCAAGCCCCGAGATGATTCGCCAGCTTGATGCCGCTTTAGGCCGCTTTTCTTCGGTAGTATTTAGCCAATTTGGTATTGATATTATGCATGTTGCTGGCAGTGGCGCTGCTGGTGGTATGGGCGCAGCCTTACTGGCATTTATGCAGGCTGAATTACGCCCCGGTGTGCAAATTGTTACCGAAGCCGTGGACTTAGCGGCTAGTTTAGAAGGGGCGGATTTATTGATCACCGGTGAAGGGCGAATTGATAGCCAAACCATTGCCGGTAAAACCCCCTATGGCGCAGCGCAAATAGCCATGCAGTTTGAGGTGCCGGTGATTGCTTTAGCGGGGGCGATGCTGCCCGGTTATGAAGTGGTGCATGAACACGGAATTGATGCGGTATTTTCGGTAGTGCCGGGGCCTTGCGATCTTTCTCAAGCATTAAGCGAAGCCGAGCAAAACCTATTTGTCTCTGCTAAAAATGTGGCTGCTACCCTCAAACTTAGCCAACAAATGCTTGGCTAAGTGTTAAAAGTGACTACAATAACTGTATAAAATCACAGTTGTTGTAGTCCATTGCGTTTATATATTGCCGAAAAACCCAGCCTTGCTCGCGCCATCGCCGCGGTATTGCCTAAACCTCAACAAAAGCATAATGGCTATATTCAGCTGGCCAATGGCGATTGCGTTACTTGGTGCATTGGTCACTTGTTGGAGCAAGCCGAACCAGAACATTACGACGCCAAATTTAAGCAATGGCGCTTAGAACACTTACCTATTTTCCCCGACAAATGGCAGTGGAAAGCCAAATCTAAAACCGCTTCGCAGCTTAAAGCGATTAAAAGCTTAGTGAAACAAGCCAGCAGTATTGTACATGCAGGTGATCCAGACCGTGAAGGCCAATTACTGGTGGATTTAGTGATTGAACACAGCAAAGCCAAAGTGGCACTTAAACAGCAATGCCAGCGCTTGTTGATTAGTGATTTAAACCCAGCGGCAGTAAGTCGCGCCTTAAAACAGCTAAAATCCAATCAAGAGTTCTCAGCACTTTCTACCTCTGCATTGGCCCGCTCGCGCGCCGATTGGTTATATGGCATTAACCTAACTCGCGCCTATACCCTAAAAGGCCAGCAGCAAGGTTACTCAGGAGTTCTGTCGGTTGGGCGAGTACAAACCCCTATTTTGGGTTTAGTGGTACGGCGTGACCAAGAGATCGCCGAATTTGTTAGTCGCCCCTATTACCAAGTAGAAGCCCATCTGCACACCGAGCAAGCAGAAGCTTTTACCGCGCTGTGGCAACCTAGTGAAGCTTGCGAACCTTATCAAGATGATGAAGGGCGGGTGCTTAGCCGGCCTTTAGCAGAGCATGTGGTTAAACGAGTGAATCAGCAAGCGGGCTTGGTGCAATCACTTAAACAGCAAGATAAACAACAAGCGCCACTGCTGCCTTACAATTTATCCAGTTTGCAAATTGATGCAGCCAAACGTTTTGCTTATAGCGCCAAACAGGTTTTGGATATATGTCAGGGTTTGTACGAACGACATAACTTAATTACTTACCCTCGCTCCGACAGCCGTTATTTACCCAAACAGCATCATGCAGAAGCGCCTAAGGTGGTAGCTGCTATTCAGGCTAATAGTCAGCACTTAGAAAAGGCCTGTGTAGACGCCGATTTAACTAAACGCAGCAAGGCTTGGAATGATGCTAAAGTTGATGCCCACCATGCGATTATTCCTACCGAAAAACGTTATGCAGTGGCGAAATTAGGTGAGGCCGAACGCAATGTGTATGAGCTGATTGCCCGCCAATATCTACTGCAATTTTATCCGCATTATCAGTACGCCCATACCGAGGCCAATATTGTTATTGCCGATGGGCACTTTAAAGCCACCGCTAACCAGATTAAAGAGCTAGGTTGGAAGGCATTGTTTCCGCAGAAAAAGTCGGCAGAAGACATGGCTACTCTGCCGCCGCTAAAGCAAGGGCAAGTGCTGCAGTGTGTGGATGCTAAAGTACTAGATAAACAAACCCAGCCTCCAAAAGCCTTTACCGATGCCACCTTGCTAGCCGCTATGACCGGTATTGCTAAATACGTGCAAAATCCCAGCTTAAAAGCGGTGTTAAAAGATACCGATGGCTTAGGCACCGAAGCTACGCGAGCAGGCATTCTTGAACTGTTATTTAAGCGTGGCTTTTTACTGCGTCAAGCCAAACAAATTCACGCCAGTGACAGTGGCAAGGCATTAATCAATGCGCTCCCTGCGTTGTGCACTTGGCCAGACATGACCGCCCACTGGGAAACCCAGCTTAATGCCATTAGTCAAAAAGCCCAAAGTTACCAAGGTTTTATGCAAGGCATGCAAGGCCAGCTGAGCCAATTGGTTGAGCAGAGTGCCAGTGTTAACGCACAGGCTTTTGCGGGTTTGGCTAAACCTGCAGGCAATAAAGCTTATCGAAAAAAGCGAACTAACAATAAAGGCGGCAGCCGAAGCTATACCAAGCGCGCAGGAAGTTCAGCCAAAAAGACCTCACGCAAAGCTAAGCCTGCAGCATAAGGAAGCATCGCTATGACAGAACCTACCACCCTGTTGGCAGCCAAACAGCCTGTCGAATATCTGTTCGAGCCAAGTGATAACGAGGGCTTAGTTGAGCATCGTCAATTCTGTGAATTAGACTGGAGCATGCTTGAGCAAGCTAACCTTAGCTTTAGCCAGTGTATTTTTGTGGATTGCGATTTTAGTGAAGCGAATTTAACCGAGCTGAGTTTAGAACGTTGCCAGCTGTTTAATTGTAATTTTAGTGGGGCGGTTTTAACTGCAAGCCGATTTATTAACTGCAGCTTATACGACCGAAAACGCCAGCGCGCTTGTGACTTTAGTGGTGCAGACCTTTGCCAAGCCGAGTTTAAGGCCTGCGATATTTCTACTGCTAACTTTAGCCGAGCAGAGTTATTTGATGTTGTGATTGAGCACTGTCATGCGCAAGGCTGCCGCTTTGAGTTTGCCGACTTCTCCAAGGCCGTGAGCAGAAAAGTAGTATTTAGTGCTGCCAATCTTAGCCATAGCAACTTTAGTTTGAGCGATTTTGAAGGGGTTAACTTAGCTAAGTGTGATTTACATGGCTGTAACTTGAGTGAAGCGGTGTTAAACCGAGTAAACCTTGAGGGCGCCAATCTTAGCGCTAGCATATTTTCGCCAAGCACGTATCAAGGTTTACAGTTGTTTCAAGCTGATTTACGTGATGCTGATATTGCCGGTATTGATATACGCCAGGTAGATTTGTCTGGGGTAAAGATTTTTAGCTGGCAAATGGAGGCCTTAATAGAAAGTTTAGGGATGGTGGTGTATCCCGATAACTAGCCGATTAAATTTCTTTACATCATAAAGTAATACTAATCTGTGGCGTGGCTCTTAGTTTAGCTATTACTCTTCTACTCCTTTCGTCTATTTGATGTGTTGTTCGCATTTACTTTATAAATATTTGCTATCCAGCTTGTCTAAAATCTAATCATTAGCAATATTGTATTACCAGGGTCTGTTGTTCTTTGGTGTTGAAATTTTGTTCGAGATAAGCGGGCTTTAATCGCGGCGAGCACTTAGAAGCCTAGTGGGCTAAGTAAGAAGTGCTTAACAAAGAGTAAAGTTCGCTTATTCGAACCCTTCGGGCAGCATTTCTTAGCCATTTATTCAGCGTTAGCGAGTGATTATTAAGCCCACTTAACTGCACACTCACTGCCTTGCCTAAATGGCTAATAAATTGCTGCAAAAACCATCAGCAAAGATCAACAGACCCTAGTGATTGGCATTGCCAATCTATGCGGCTCGCTCAGCTGTTCCAAGGTTTGGATTGTGCGCGCGTGAATTATGGATGATTTGGAGACGGGACATGAAACAGCGTAACAAAGCGTTACTTTCGGCTAGTTTACTAAGTTTGGCACTAGGCTTAAGTGTTAGCGCACAGGCTACAGAGTGGAAAGGCTGGAATATTCACAAGGCGGGTTACCCAAACACCGTGGGCATGGATAAATTTGCTGAGTTGGTCGAGCAGAAATCCAACGGCGATTTTAGTATTAAAATGTACCATGCTGGCGTATTAGGCAATCAACCCGACGCTATTGAACAAGTGCGCATTGGCGGCTTAGAAATTGGCAACTTTAGCCTTGGCCCTATTGGCCCGATAGTGAAAGAGGCTAATGTATTATCGCTACCTTTTGTATTTGACGATGTCGCCCATATGCACAAAGCGATGGACGGTGCAGTAGGCGATCAAATTAATGCCGCTATGGAGAAAAAAGGCTTAATTAGCTTAGCTTGGTACGACGCAGGAGCGCGCTCGTTTTATAACTCCAAAAAACCGATTACTCAACCTGCAGATATTACCGGCATGAAAGTGCGGGTGATGAACAATGATTTGTATTCTGGCATGGTGTCGGCGCTAGGTGGCAACCCTTCTCCAATTGCTTATGCAGAAGTGTATCAGTCGCTTAAAACCGGTGTTGTTGATGGTGCCGAAAATGGATGGCCTGAATATGAATCGATGGGACATTTTGAAGTGGCCGGTTACTACTCGTTATCACAACATCTAATTATTCCCCAGTGCCTATGTGTAAATGCCAGTGCATTCCGACGTCTGCCAGAGGCGCAGCAGCAAATGTTAATAGAAGCAGCGCAAGAGTCTGCTCAAGTGCAGCGAGATTTGTGGGCGCAACGCGAAGCATTTAGCCGAGACAAGGTCGTTAAAGCTGGCGTTAAGCTAAACGAAATTAGCGAAAAAGAACCTTTCCAATTAGCGATGCAACCAGTGTATGACAAGTATTTGGGTGAGAACCCAGAGCTTAAACCTTTGGTTATGTTGATTAAAAACACTAAGTAATCGAGTTCTCGTCGCCACCTTTAATCAGTGATTTGATTGAGGGTGGTGCTTTTTTGTTATTTAGAGGTGCTTATGTTTGAGCAAGCTGATGCGCTTAAGCGCTCGCGCTACGATCGGTTTCTTGATTACTTAAGCCAGCTTAGCTTGTTAGTGGCAGGGATTGCTTTAGTGGTGCTAACACTAACTTTTGGCTGGTTGGTGTTTGGCCGATATGTGCTTAACTCCACACCCACTTGGGTAGAGCAACTATCGCTGTTGCTGGTGGTGCTGATTGCATTTTTAGGAGCCTCGGTTGGTATTCATAAAAACACTCACTTGGGCGTGTCTTTTTTTTACGACCGCAGCCCCTTTTGGTTGCAGCAGCTATTCCAGCTAATTTCGCAACTTTCTCTGGCCATATTTGGCTGCGTAATGATGGTAAACAGTTATCAACTAATGCTGTTTAAGTGGGGTTCTGACATCCCCTTGCTGGGTGTGCCTGAAGGGATTAGAGCAATTCCCATTATGCTGTGTGGCGGCTTGGTGTTGCTCTATTCAATTGGTCATCTCATTCATTTATTTCATCGGGTAAAAGCGGCCCTTATGCGCTTGCGGTACTAAAGGATTAGGTTATGGGTTTAGTTATTTTGATGGCTGTGTTTGTAATTGGGGTGATTATTGGCACGCCAGTGGCGTTTGCTTTAGGCATTGCTGCGGTCTCTGCTTTTGCTTACGAAGGATTACCGCTGCTAATTGCGTTTCAGCGGATTACCGCTGGCATTAGCGTGTTTTCTTTAATGGCTATCCCGTTTTTTATTTTTGCTGGTGAATTGATGTTTCATGGCGGTATTGCCATGCGCTTAGTGCGTTTTGCGTCTTCGGCGGTTGGAGCGGTGCGTGGCGGCTTAGGTGTAGTGAATGTTATGTCTTCAATGTTATTTGGCGGCATTTCGGGTTCGGCGGTGGCCGATATCTCTGCATTAGGCTCGATCCTCATTCCAGTAATGAAGAAGAAAGGTTACGACGAAGACTATGCAGTGAATGTAACGGTAACGTCTTCGATTGCCGGCATTATGATCCCGCCTAGCCACAATATGATTTTGTATGCAGTGGCAGCCGGCGGTGGTATTTCTATCTCCCAGCTGTTTTTAGCCGGCGTCGTGCCTGGCGTATTAATGTGTGTATGTTTAGCAATTACCGCTTATATCGTTGCGGTAAAACGCGGCTATTCAGCGGAAAAATTCCCCGGTTTTGTGGTGCTGTTTACTCACTTTGTCGTGGCCTTACCGGGTTTGCTTACTGCAGTAATTATTGTGGGCGGGGTATTGTCGGGCGTATTTACGGTGACTGAATCTGGCGCCTTTGGCACTATTTACGCGCTGGTGGTTACAGTAGTGGTTTATCGTCAACTTACCTGGGACAAGTTTAAAACGGCGGTGGTTAACTCGGTGAAAACCACCTCGATGGTGATGGTGCTAATTGCCTGCGCAGCAGCCTTTGCTTACATGCTTACTTACTTCCAAGTGCCGAGCAAAATGATTGATTTTCTTAGTGGTATTTCCGATAACCCGATAGTGATCATTTTGCTGATTAACCTGATGTTATTGCTGTTAGGTATGGTGATGGACATGGCAGCGTTGATATTGATTTGTACGCCAATATTTTTGCCTGTGGCGCAATCATTAGGTATCGACCCTTTGCAGTTTGGCATGATTTTAATGATGAACTTAGGGCTAGGTTTATGCACGCCACCGGTAGGCGCATGTTTATTTGTGGGCTGCGCGGTGGGTAAGGTGCCGATGGAATCAGCAGTAAAATCGATATGGCCGTTTTACATCGCTATTTTGGTCGCCTTAGTGCTCACTACATTTGTTCCGCAAGTCTCCTTAGCCTTGCCAATGTGGTTAGCGGGGTAAGGTTAAAGCAGCATAAAAAAACGCGCCTATGGGCGCGTTTTTAGTTTCAAATAGTGAATTACTTACTGCTACAGAGGTGCTGGGTATACGTAGCTTGCGCCAAGACCCAGTGGTAAACCTAGTGCCCAATAAGCCAGTAGGAATATCGTCCAGAAAATGGCCAGAGCAATAGAGTATGGCAGCATGGTAGCTACTAAAGTACCGATGCCGGTGCCTTTTACGTATTTCTGACAGTACACCACTACTAACGGGAAGTAAGGCATTAATGGAGTGATGATGTTAGAGCTAGAATCACCCACGCGGTAAGCGGCCTGCACTAAGTCTGGTGAGATGTTCATTTGCATTAGCATTGGCACTAGAACTGGCGAAATTAATGCCCATTTAGCTGATGAAGAACCCACTGCTAAGTTAATTAACACCACCAACACAATCATGCCTACAATGGTTGCGGGCGCGCCCATACCAATGGCTTGCAGGAAGTTAGCACCTTTTACCGCCATAAGTACGCCAATGTTAGATTGACCAAAAGCCCATACAAACATCGAGCAGAAGAAGGCCATAACAATGTAGTGGCCCATGGTTTCCATGGTTTTAGACATGGCTGCCACTACGTCATCAGAATTTTTGAAGCTACCGTTTAAGTAGCCAAATACCACGCCTGGAATCACAAAGAAGATGAAGATAAGTGGCACGATGATTTGCATCATTGGTGCGCTAAAGCTGGTGAGCGAGCCGTCTGCGTCACGTAAGCTAGAGCCTTCTCCCCATGCCGCTGCAACCAATAAGCCGATTAAGGCTAACATTACTAAGCTTGCTACACGAAACGCGAAGGTTTCTTGCTTGCTGGTAGAATGCATGTCAGAAGCTACGTCTAAATCGTCGGCTATCGGGCTATTTTTTTGTAGCCGAGGCTCTACGATTTTATCGGTGATGTACCAAATGGTAGCCACAATAGGTAAACAAGAAGCAGAAGCAAAGAACCAGTTATTTAGCGGGTTAACCATCATGTCTGGATCAGACAGTTGCGCCGAGCTTTGGGTAAAGCTTTGTAGTAAAGGATCTAAACCAGAAGGGATAAAGTTTGCACAAAAACCGCCAGATACACCGGCAAAGGCAGCAGTGATACCTGCAATAGGGTGGCGACCCATAGCGTGGAAAATTACCCCCGCTAAAGGAATAACTACCACGTAACCTGCATCGGTAGCCACGCTAGAAATAACGCCAATCAATACTACTGCGGGAGTAATCATTTTGGCTGGCGTTACTTTTAACATCGCTTTTAAGGCTGCGTTAATGTAGCCGGAGCGCTCTGCAACACCTACACCTAATACTGCTACGAGCACTACGCCCAATGGCGCAAAACCGGTGAAGATTTTAACCATGTTGGTCATCCAAGTGGTAAGCCACTCGGCGCTAAGCAGGTTGTTAATGACGATGGTTTCGCTACTGCGAGGATCAATTTCGCTGAAACTTAGATAAGATAGGCCGGCGGAAAGCAGCCATACAAAAAACATCAATCCAAGGAATAGCATTGCTGGATCAGGCAATTTATTACCTACACGCTCAATAGTGTCTAAGAAGCGTGCGATACCGCCCTTATTTGGGGCTGGCTCACTGGTAGTGGTAGAACTCATATATACCTCTAGGTTTTTCTAAACTCTCCGGTTTAGTTAGTTTCGTTGTGGTTAATCACCTAAAGTGACCAAAAAATAAACTTATCAAACCAGCATAGTGAATGAAGCTTCCCTTTGCTTTGATTTGAGTTAATAAATCCTATTTTATACAAAATTGCAGTTTAATGCTTTGTTTAACTTGTTTTTGTTGTTTTTTTGTCTTGGTTTATCCTGCTGGGTGACTGTAGACAGTCGCTATTTTTAGTGTCGCTTATCTTTGAATATAACCTTCTATCGGCGATTTAAACACTCGGTCGCAAAACATCGATAGCCACAAGTTGGCGCGTTATGTTTACTTAAAGTTACATGGGCTAGGATACCAGCATGAACAATAGTTATTCGCCGCAACAGTTAGAACAAATTATTGCTTTGGCCTTACGCCAGCAACAAGACCAGCAAAACTTTGTTAGTGAGTCTGAACTATTTGATATTGCTGAGCAATCTGGATTGGATGCCAAACAAACCGAAGCTGCGCTCAAGTTGTGGCAACAACAGCAGCAACTGCGACGCGCACAATGGAAAAAACTGTTAGCCTTTAAAATCCATGCGGGGAGTTATATTTCGATTAGCTGCATGTTGTTTTTGATTGATTGGCTAACCGGAGGACCATGGTGGTTTTTTTGGCCAATGTTAGGCATGGGCATTGGTTTATTTAGTCATGGCTTAGGCTTTTTAAAAGTATGGCGAAAACTTGCTCAACCCACTCAGGTAGCAGGATTATCGTTTAAAAGGTGTCGCTTTTAAGCGACGCTGCAGCGAAAAAATGAGGGTTTATAACCAAATTTGATATTTTTTCTCATTTATTGACTAGATTGTGTTCAGCCTAGTCGGTGTTTCAGTTAAGCTCCGGAATCAATTTACCAGTGGTAAGGTTTTACCAAATTTAAAGTTCAATTGTTGCTACAGTTTGAAGCAAGGGAAAAATTGAGCTATCGGAGTCAAGAGATTGTTAGAGAAACTCAAAAAGTCAGATTTGTTGCAGCCTTATAGCAAAGACAAATATCAACAGCAGCAAGAGCTGGCATTACCACAAAGCTTACGCTTGGCTTATGTGGTTAGTGCAGTGTATTTAATTTTGGGGATTTCTCACCTTCTGGTTATAGATGAGCCGACTCAGCGTTGGATTTTAGCGAGTATGGCGTTGGTCTCTAGCTTGCTTATTTATGTTAGTACTCGCTATTTACCCAAGATTATTAACCCAGCTACTACCGCGATGCATTTGGTTGTAGTGGCATTAATGCTGGCCAACTCCTTAACCCATATGGCACTCACTGAGGACATTATTCAAAGTAGTACCTTGATGTTAGTCGTTGTTGCAACCGGCGGCTTTATGATAGAACGCACCCTGTTGTTACTGGCCCTGTTGGTGGCTGCCGCTGGCTGGTCTACCTTGGTTGTGCAGATGGACCAAGACACTAACACGGTAGTGCATTTTGCCTTTGGTTTGGGCATGAGCTCGATTGTCGCGCTGATTTTGTTTAGTCACCGTGTTGGTGTATTCAACCAATTGATAAATCAACGTAGACAGCTAAAACATATTGCCGAGGTTGATCAGCTAAGTTTGTGTTTACGTCGTCACGCCTTTGATGAAAAAGCTGAAGCCTTGTTAGCTCAAAGTGGCCAGCGCGCCTTTTCGGTTTTGTATTGCGATTTAGATTATTTTAAGTTGCTTAACGACAGTATGGGCCATGCGATGGGAGACCAAGCCTTACGCCGCTTTGGTGAATTATTGAACACCTTGGCGAAACCCCATCAACTCGTTGTAGGGCGCATGGGAGGCGAAGAGTTTGTATTGGCAGGCTGTATGAGCGAGGAGCAGGCTAGCAATTTAGCGCAACAAATTGTGCAACACCTGGAGGACCTGCATATTGCCCATCCAGAATCATTAAGTTCTATGTACCTTACTTGTAGCGTGGGCGTTGCCAGCTCGGCAATTGATCATGACTTTTCATCCTTGTGTAAGTACGCCGATAAAGCCTTATACATTGCCAAGCGAAGTGGCCGCAATCAATATCAGCTGCACAATCACTACCAGCTTCCGGAAGGAATGAAAATGCCCGCAGACGTGCAGGCATAGCGCTTATTGCATGAATTGCTCAATACTGCGAAGCATTTGCTGATAATAAGGGTTGTAGCTCAAACGCTGTAAATGTGGGGTTTGCGCTAAGTTATGCTCGGTTTTTTCACCTTTCACCACGCTCTTAGATTGCTTGCATTGCTGGTAGCTAGGTAAATCGGCTAAGTAATGGCTGCAATTGCGGTAGTGACCATTTTCCCCATAATGTGGGTTACTGGGTGCATTAATAGTGGCCGTGTGCGCAACGTCTTTTACTGCTGAGCAAGAGGCCGTTGTGCAACTCGGAAACTCTATCATTACCTGACTGTTTAGCGCTTCTGGAATACTGCTTTGTTCCCCATAATAAACTAGGTGATTGGCAGATTTAGCCGCGCCAGTTTGTTTGCTTTGCCATTGACCTAATAGTTCTAGAGTGGCAGCGGTGCTAATGGTTTGGTCGTGTTCGCTGGCAACAACTAGCAAGGGAATATCTGGCAGTGTATCGGCTTTAGCCAAGCGTTTGTTCATGCGTTTCATTAAGCCATGAACTTGAGCACCAGCGTTGTAGGGAAAAGACTCGTACTTAGCAAAATCAATGTCCCCTTCTTTATCTAACCATGTGCTTAACCAGCTAACATATTTTGCCATCCACGCTACGCCGCTGCTGGCTTGGGAGGCAGGAGACCACAACATCACACCTTTAATGGCTGGTTTATTGTCTGGCTGTTCCAAAAGGTGGTTAAGAATTAGCGCTCCGCCGGTAGAGAACCCGCCTAGATAAACCTGCTGATAATCTTTTGCGGTGCGCTCAATGGCATAATCAGCCGCTTGCTGCCATTGCTTATAAGTAACGTTAACTAAATCTGAAGGCGCGGTGCCATGGCCAGGAAGTAGTAGTGTTCTTACATCGTAACCTTGTTGGTAAAAATGCCAGGCTAAATCGTGAAAATGATATGGAGAATCGGTTAAGCCGTGAATGAGCAACACGGCTTTGCTGTTATCGGTGTGGCTAAGTTCAAAGGGGGCAATAAGCTGTACCACTTTTGGCATGCCTAACCACTGTTGTTGCTTGGCGAGTAACTGATAGCTTTGGCTAGATAGCGGGCAGCTCATCATTGCCCGTGGATTACGTTGAGCAATCAGGTTCTGGGCATAATCTAAATAGGCTTGGTAGCTTTGATCTTGAGAATAAGAAAAGGTAGCGGTTTTACTGGGAAGAGCTTGGCGATAGGGAGCTTGTTCAATGTATTGCTCAATTAACTCCTGCTGAGAGTTAATGTTTACACAGTTTTCTGTGGAGTCTTGCGCCATGCTCAACGAGCTAATGCCAAAGCTTACAACCCCTAGCAATAAACTAGCGGGTTTACGAAAAAGGTGGGTTAAACAAAGCATTACTCATCCTTAAAATTGTGGTTCACTTATCGCGATATAGATTAATAGTGTATGCCTAAGCTTTTGGCTTAACTAGCGTTTTTGTTGTCACGGGCGAGCTTTTCAAAGATTGAAATTTCCCATGGCCGCAGCGCTAATAACATACCGGTATGGCGGCGTTTATCTAAGGGTAACGAAGCATCTTGCTGGTTAAGCGTAGCGGCTTCTTTAGTTAGTTGATTAAGTTTGCGTAAAATAATCTCAATAGAGCTTTGTGAATAGTGGCCACGTAGGTAAAAGCGGAAGCTATCGTCGCCGTTAAAGCGTGAATTCATAAACTCGGCCAGTACAATTTGTTCCATGAAGCGCTCTAACGGGCCATTCGGCAGCCAGCGAAAATCCTGAGCGATAAGTAGCTTATAGGCATTGTTTGGTAGCAGTTGGATCATTTTAAGTTTATCCAAGCGCGCCATTAAACGAATGCATTCATGTTCGCTTAAGTCATAGCGCTGAATTATCTCATCGAAGGTCCAAGAATCTCTTACACATACCGCCACCAAAAACAGTTTATGGTCGTCGATAAGCTCTTGTTCTTGTTCACGTGTTAAATGGGTAAGTTTCTCTTTTTCTTGGTCTGCCAGTAGAAACAAGTCAATCAGGTTAAGTTCAACAATGTGGCACATTTCCTCTAAACGCTCCAAAGAGAAACTATTGGTAGAGAACATACGCTTTACGTTGGCTTCACTCATATTTAAGCGCTGAGCAACGTCTTTATAGGTTAAACCTTGTTGGCGAAAAACTTGTTTAAGGGTGTCGCGGATCTGCTTTAACTGGCTCATGGTATACAAATACTATACTTAGTGTTTATTCATAATAAACATAATACAGCGCCGTTTACACTGAATTTCCTGGACTTTATGGTTAATGCGAACTTAACCAGCAGGGAATTATTATGAAATTATGGAAATCAGCTTTTATCACCTCTATCGCCCTTACTAGCTTAAATGCTGTAGCTGTTGGGTCTCTCGAAAACTTAAGTCAATCTGCAAAATATTCTGCACTGGCAGCTTCAGTTGGGGCAGCTGGTAGTGGTCAAGTTGCGGTTAGCGCGATAGCTACTCCGATTATGTTGGTAAGTGGTGGCGTAGCAGAAGTAAGCCGCGGTGTGGCCAGTGGTACGCAACATATTGCTGAAGAAGCTAATGTGCCAGTGCCTTTTGAAATTGGCGACGAAGTTATTGTTGGCGCTGCCCACTAATCTGCTCTTAGTTATTACTACAAAGGAATTATCAAATGAAATTATGGAAATCAGTTTTTATCACCTCTATTGCCCTTACTAGCTTAAATGTTGTCGCTACCGAGTCGGGCCAGAACTTTAATCAATCAGCCAAGCATTCGGCCTTAGCCGGTTCCACAGGGCTAAAAGGCAGTGGTCAAGTAGCCGTGAGTGCTGCCACTACGCCGGTAATGTTAGTTGGTGGCTTAAGTACAAATGTTGGTAGCCAAGTTGGTAAAAGTGCCGCAGAGAGTGGTCCCGTTGGCGCTTCCGTAGCGGTTCCTGCAGCATCGGTTGCGGTGGTAGGGAGCACTGCAACAGTGAGTGCGGCAGGTATAGCAGAGAAGGCAGGAGCGCCTGTACCTTTTGAAATCGGCGACATCATCGTTATTCAATAAGCCAAGATAATAAACATAGGGATATATTCATGAAAACTATAAAGAAACTAATTATTGCCACAGTTTTTACCGTAACGAGTGCTGCCACTTACGCTGGCAGCGCGCCAGCGGAAGATGCCAAGCATCAGCCAGAAGCCATTGCTAAGTTTTCTAAAGAAGTAGAAAAATATGCAGCTAAACATCGAGCCAACGTATTCATTATTGGCCGAGTAGGTCGCCCGCAGGAAGATTTACCCAAAGGCGTGCAATTTACTCACACCGCCTTGGCCGTGTACTCAAACATTACACTCGACTCTGGCGAGACCACCAAAGGTTATGCAATTTATAACTTGTACCAAAACCAAGGGGATCTAGGCCACAGTAGCTTGGTCACCGATTATCCGGTGGACTTTTTCTGGGGAGCCCACAGCTTAAAAGCTGGCATTATTATTCCAAATAAAGAAGTACAAGCTGGCTTATTAGCGCTAGTAAACAATGGTGGTAATCATGTGGTACACAACCCAAATTACTCAGTATTGGCGAACCCATTTGACGGACAGTTTCAAAATTGTACTGAACACACCTTGGATATGTTGAATGCCAGCATATTTGATACCACTGACCGAGAAGAGCTGAAGTGGTTGGCAAAATCAGACTTTAACCCACAGCCGATTAAGGTAAACCGTTTTAAGTTATTTATGGGTGGTTTGTTTTTAGACGAAGTGACCACCAAAGATCACGATGGTACGCCGCAAACAGCCACTTTTACTAGCATTGCGCGCTACTTAGATGAGAAGAAATTATTGGAGCACTCGGTAGTCCTTTATCAGCATGATGCTTATAAGCCTTTACTGTAATTGATTGACCAAGATCTTAATAAATTCAATATGAGAACGAATATGAACCAAGTAGAAAAAGAATTAGGTTATATTAATCAATTGGATAGTAATTCTGCACCGTTAAACTTTAGGAATAATAACGATATGAAATCGCAATCTTTACCAAAACCAACCTCCGCCTTTATTGGTGCCTCTTGGGCCGCGTTGATGCTAGGTGCAGGCGCTTACCTTATTGGCTTGTGGAATGCCGACATGCAGCTAAACGAAAAAGGGTACTACTTTACCTTGTTGTTATTTGGGCTGTTTTCATCGGTGTCTTTACAGAAATCGGTACGTGACAAGCTAGAAGGCATTAAAGTAACTGCGATTTACTACGGCCTAAGCTGGTTCTCATTAGCTGCAGCTGTTGCGCTATTAAGTATTGGCCTATTCAACGCAACGTTAGCCTTAAGTGAAAAGGGCTTCTATGCCATGGCTTACGCCTTATGTTTGTTTGCCGCCATTGCGGTACAAAAGAATACCCGCGACATGGCTTATTTTGCAGACGACGAACCAAGCAAAGCGCTTGAAGCTGAGTTAGAAGAGGAACACTAGTTTTGAGTGACTGTTTTTAGGCGCTGTTTATCAAACCTTGAATTTGATGAACAGCGCCTAAGTCAGCATTATAGGCTTATGGACAACATTCACTGCGAATCACGAGTAAAAGCTATTGTTTGCTTAGCTGCCATTTAAAGGAATAACAATGAGCACTGCTTTTGCGCTAATGGCGCAATACAATCAAGTAATGAATCGCCAACTATATGCTTGCGCTGCTCAACTTAACGAGCAGCAACTAAAGCAAGATAGAAAAGCATTTTTTGGCTCTATCTTTGCCACGCTAAACCATATTTTAGTGGGCGACACCTTGTGGTTACAGCGTTTTGCTATGCATCCCAAAGGGTTTAGTAGTTTAGCGGACATAGCAGCATTACCTCGCCCTAAAGCCTTAAATGAAATTATCTATGAAGACTTCGCCAGCTTAGAGCAAGCACGGGTTGCCATGGACATGGCGATAATAACTTTTGCAGAGCAACTAAGCCCCGAGTATTTACAGCAGGCATTAAGCTACACAAATAGCAAAGGTGAGGCACAGAAAAAGCCTTTTGAGTTGTTGGTATTGCACTTTTTTAATCATCAAACCCATCACCGTGGTCAAGTCTCAACCTTGCTCAGTCAATGTGGAATCGACCTAGGCATGACAGATTTACTATTGCAGATTCCAGATGCATAAAAGCCTCTCAAGCTAGCTTAAGAGGCTTTGTATTGAAGGCGTTGCGTTAACTGGCTTTGATTTACGCTACTTTAAAGTCGGCTGAGAGCAAATCTTCTGCTTTAGACGAAGGCCCAACAAATACTTTAAATGCACCAGGCTCTACCACTTTTTGTAGTTGCGCGTTGATTAAGGCTAAATCAGCAAAGGGCACGCTAAATTCCACTCGTTGTGTTTCTCCTGGTGCTAACTCTACTCGCTCAAAACCACGTAGCTGTAACACAGGAACAGTGACCGAAGCGGCGCAGTCATGAATATATAACTGCGCAATTTCTACACCTGAGCGTTGGCTAATATTGCTGATGTTTACCGACACTTTTAATGCCTCTCCTTGGCTTAGCTCGTTGTTGGCCGCTAAGCAAGGTGTACTAACGGCGAGATCGCTATAGCTAAACTCACTGTAGCTAATGCCTTCACCAAAACTAAATAGAGGCAATAAAGGCATATCAATATAACGTTCTTGATTATCGGTGCGCTCCGATAAACGGGCGTGCCAGCCTTCATATTTGTTGTAGTAAACAGGCGATTGACCCACATGTTGCGGGAAGCTAATGGTGAGTTTACCGCTAGGGTTTAGTTCGCCAAATAGCAGTTCGCTAAGCGCTTGGCCGCCTTTCGCGCCAGGGTTAAAGGCACAAACAATGGCATCGGCGTGTTGTTTTACCCAGCCAATGGTGAGTGGTTTAGAGGCCATAAATACAACAACTAGCGGTTTGCCAGTGGCTTTAAGGGCTTCTAGCATCGCTTGTTGCTGACCACTTAAATCTAGATCGGCGCGGTCGTGAAATTCGCCATGCTGGCTAAGTGTATCGCCAACACAGGCAACGATGATGTCGCTGTTGTTGGCAGCGTTTACTGCACTGCTTATTTCTTCAAACTCAGCTTCGGCTGGTGCTGCACCGCGTACGTAGCTTAGTTCGCAACGTCCTGAATCAGCAGCGGCTTGTAAACCTTGGCGTAAGGTTATGGCGTCTTTTTGGTGGTAACTATCATCGGCTGCGCCCGCTTGCATAGAGCCAAATGACCAATCACCCAGCTGTGCCACAACATCATCGGCGTTGGCGCCACATAATAAAATCTTAGGTTTAGAAGCATCTGATAGCGGTAAAATGCCGTTGTTTTGTAATAGGATTAGCGATTGGCGGCTGGCTTCTAGTGCTGCTTGCCAGTGATCGGCATTACCTAATATTTGTTCTTTCTTACTTAGGTCGGTGTAGCGGAAGTCTTCAAACAAACCTAGTTCAAACTTGTATTTAAGAATACGTGATACTGCGTCGTCGATTAAGGCTATATCTAGCTCGCCATCTTTCACTAAGTCGATGGTATGTTGATAAAATGACGGCGTGGTCATGATCATGTCATTACCCGACTCAACCGCGATCTTTGCAGCATGGCGTAAGTCTTCTGCTACGCGTTGTTTGTCGTGTAGTGAACCAATGTTATCCCAATCGGTAACAATAAAGCCGTCCATTCCCCACTGGTTTTTAGGCACTTCGCGCAGTAACCAACTGTTGGCACTACAAGGTACGCCATCGATTGCTTGGTAACCCACCATTAATGTGGCAACTTTGGCTTCTTTTACCGCTTTTTCAAAGGGCGGTAGGAATAATGAAAGCAGTTTACGAGGAGAGACTTCGGCCTCATAAGCGTCTCGGCCACCGGTAGCTTCGCCATAGGCAACATAGTGTTTGGCACAAGCCAAGATGGTATCCTGTGAAGCTAAGTTATCACCTTGGTAACCATACACGGCAGCAGCGGCAAGCTCTCCAATTAACCATGGATCTTCACCAAAGGTTTCATTTATGCGGCCCCAGCGGCTATCACGGCCTACACATAATACTGGTGAAAAGGTCCAATGTAGGCCACAGGCGCGGGTTTCAATTGCGGTAATACGCGCCATGCTTTGGCTTAGTTGTTTACTCCAAGCACAAGACAAGGCTAATTGCGTTGGAAATACCGTGCCGTTGTTCTCAAAACAATGGCCATGAATAGCATCAATACCAAAAATA
This sequence comes from Agarivorans sp. OAG1, assembly GCF_037076485.1. Lineage (NCBI taxonomy): Bacteria > Pseudomonadati > Pseudomonadota > Gammaproteobacteria > Alteromonadales > Alteromonadaceae > Agarivorans > Agarivorans sp. OAG1. The sequence goes on along the minus strand of NZ_AP028990.1, from coordinate 4,272,262 downwards.
AGCGGAATACCAAGGCGAGTTTTGGCGGCACGCTGTTGTAGCTCTTCAACCATTGTGCCGGTGCAGTGCAAATAGCTGCCCACATTCCAGTTCTCAAGTTTGTCGAGGTTTTCTGGCATGTTGGCGGGCAATTGCAGCATTTGGCCCACCTTTTCTTCCACGCTCATTAGCGACAACAGGTTTTCTACTCGCTCGGCTACGCTGAGCGAAGGATTGGTATACGGCTGCGACATGCGGCTGTTCCTCTAGTTAACTTCAATTTGTTGGTTACTCAGAATTTTAGTGAGTGGTTTAGCGTCACAGCTTGCTGAGTATTCATTCTATGCAGCCTATAGTAGTTAAATTGGTGGCTTATTCACCTTAAAGTAAGCGGTTTCATGAAAGTTGCTTGAGCTTTTGAGGGCTAGCTAACATTCGAAGATATCCAGAGCAATATTTCATGAACCCAACAATAAATTAGATAAGTAAATACTAAGTTTGCTTAGGCGGAATAAATCGAGGAAATGAGAATGATTGCTTAAGTATTTTGTTGAATCAAACAATAAAAATATAACATTTTTGTTACAAATTTGCTTTGTGCTTTTTGAGAAGAGGATTATTTTTAAATTTAATTATTTCAATGCGTTATGGTTTACTTTGTTTGCTTGTTTTTCATTCTGTCACATCTAAGTTCTTTGTCGCCGATAAACAATCCGCGGTTTTTCTTGTGATCTTATTTTATTTCCTTGGCGTTTCAATGGCTGATACCACTACAGAGATACTTAAGGAAAAGAACATGAAACTTGCCAAATCAGGTCTACTACTCAGCTCCGCTGTATTACTCGCAGCCTGCGGTAGTGATGACGACCACGTTGAAACCCCAATGTCCTCAGTTCGCGTAACCCATGCAAGCGCAGACGCGCCGTTGGTAGAAGTTAAAGCCAATGACGAAACCTTTGCTGGATTAAGCATGGTGGATTACCGTCAAGGCAGTGCTTGGGTGCCGGTAGCATCAGGCAGTTATGATATTAGCGTTGACGCCATTTTGCCTGGTGATAATGCTGAAGTGATAGCTGCAAACTTAGAGTTCTCTCCGGATATGCAATACGACATTATTGCGCTCAACTATGCGGCTTCAATTGAGCCAGTAGTGCTAAGCCGCAGCAGTGACGCGGTGGATGCAGCTAGCGTGCGCCTTGATGTATTACATGGTCACCCAGATGTGGGTGGGGTGGATATCTATTTAACCACTGCAGCTGATATTACGAGCGAAGCAGCGGCAATTACTAACTTAGAATTTAAAGTTGATAGCGCAGATTTACCGGTAACCGTTCCAGCCGATACCTACCGAATTCGCATTACTGGAACCGGCAGCAAAACCGTGGTTTTTGATAGCGGCGAAGTGGCGTTAGCTGGTGGCAGCGATTTAATGTTAACAGCAGTGCCTAACAGCGACATGGGCTCAGTATCGCCAGTAAATGTGTTGTTGGCCGATGGCAGTGCCGTATCGGTAGTGCGTGATATGGCAGAAACCAGCCATGTACGAGTGGTGCATGCAGTAGATGATGCGCCGATGGTTGATGTATTGGCGAGCGGCGCTCCTGTAACTGGCTTTACCGGAATTGCTTTTAACGAAACACCATTTCGCAGCGGTGATTTAGCTGCAGCTAGCTATGATCTGAGTGTTGCCGCCAGCGCAGACAACAGCTTAGTGGTTATTGATGCCCCAGGAGTGATGTTGGATGCGGGAGCCGAAACCAGTATTTATGCTGTAGGCAAATTAAACTCGATTACTGACAGCACCATTGAACCACTGGTTATTAGTGAAGATTTACGCTCGGTAGCGCTTTACTCTAAGGTTCGCGTAGTGCATGCAAGCCCAACTGCGGGTGACTTAGGCCCAGTTGATATTCATGCTTCTGCCGATGGCAACTTTAGCGCAGACACCGTAGTGTTAGCTGGGGTTAACTTTAAAGATAATGCGGTACTTAATGTTGCTGGCGGCACCTATACCTTCGCCGTTATTTTAGCCAGTGATACGACTTACAGCCCAGCAATTGAAACCATGGCCACTATTGAGAACGGCGGTGTTTACACAGCAGTAGCCACCGATGACTTTAGTGATTTAGTGCTAAACGTAGATACTATGGCACCATAACAATATAGTTGTTGAGTAACAAAAAAAAGGGCCGTAAGGCCCTTTTCTGTTTTGGCTGGTATGGCAACGCGACTATTTAACTCGAGTGATCGTTACCAATTGAGTGTGCTGAGGTACTTCTATTAAAGCACCGCGCTTTAGTTTTTCTATCTGGTTTACGTGATGTTCGGAAAAGCCACGTTGTTGCCAGTTTCTCCCCACTAAGTCTGATTCACTGAGCGGATAAATATCTTGATGGCTTAAGCTATCGTGACGCGAAATAATCCATACTCGCTGTTGCTCTACAGTGAGGCTTGCTAGTACGTTTTTCACCTTATTCCAAACCAACAATGCGAGTTTCACCTTGATTAATCATTTCTAAACCCGTTATAACATAGGCTTAGTTTAAGGACGAACAGCATGACAGATCCCAAAACCAATAAGCTTTATCAATTATCGGTACCACTGTTTTTACACTATTTAAATCAGCTCGATGAATTACTTAGTGATATGCAGTTATTTGCCGAGGAACAGGGCCTAAGCGAAGCACAATTATTGGCCGCCAAACTTGCCGACGACATGTTTCCATTGGGGCAACAGGTTAGCACCGCCATTGGTTTTAGTCTGCGTTGTTGCTTACCTTTAGCGGGCCAAGATATCGAAAACTTTAGCCCAGAGGTTATTTCTTATCAGAGTTTGCAGCAGCAATTGCACAGCAGTGTAAGGTGTTTGCAGCAGTTAAAGTCTGAACAATTTGAGCAAAGTACGCCGAGCAATATTTCTACTCAGGCTGGGTTTGCTAAATTATCGCTAAGCCCAAGTGAATACCTGCAACAATATATGCTGCCAAATTTCTTTTTTCACTACACGATGAGCTATGCGATTTTACGTCAGCAGGGCATGCCTTTAAGTAAGCAGAATTTTGATGGCTATCATCAATACCCTGCAGGTTTTAGCTTTTAAAACAGTCACTTCAAAAAATTATGAGTGATTTAGTAATTGACTAATGATTATTTCGTAAAGCGCAAGAAATACGCCTTAAAACCTTGTGTTAGCGTAATACAATCGGTAGATTATTTGAGATAAAGGCGCGCAAGAACAATCAGGGGGACATTCGTCAATGCATCCAGATTATTTTATAAGTACTAACCAAGCAGAGTTAGATATCTCGCTGATTCATAGTGTATTAACTAAGTCTTACTGGGCTAAAGGTATCCCTCGCGCTACGGTTGAGCAATCCATCGATAATTCATTGTGTTTTGCTGTTTATAACTATCAAAAACAGCAAGTTGGTTTTGCTCGGGTGATTAGCGATTACAGCACCTTCGCCTATTTAGCCGATATTTTTGTCCTAGAAGAACACCAGGGTAAGGGTTTGGCTAAGGCACTAATGCATCGCATTATGGCCCATCCTAGGCTACAGGGGATTCGCCGCTTTAAGTTAGCGACCCAAGACGCACATGGCCTTTATCAGCAGTTTGGCTTTACCGAGTTAGCCCATCCAGAAATACATATGGAGCGCTGGCAGCCAAACTTCTATTTGCTTCCTCAAAGCTAACAAATCTTATGTTGAAGTCGCCTGTTGCCGCGACTTGCCTTCAATATCTACTTTACGCTGCTTTCTGCAGCGTTTTTGTTCCTTACTACAGCCTTTAAGCTATCGAAGCTAGTTGCATTAAACCGATGTTAAACGGCAGCAGGGTACAAATCTAAATCACATTTTTAGCATAAGTGAGTATCTGGTCTATCTTGCTTATCTTTCTCTTACATGCCCTAAAGCCTTACGTTGTAAGTGTTTAGAATGAATGTTACTAAATTGTTACAAATGCCGATGGCAAAGTTACCAAACGTTACCCTGAGGGGCTTGAGGCTTGGCTTATTGCTGACTAAATTTACGCCAATCAATGTGGGTTAATCAGGGAAGGCTGAGCATGCAACAGGGATACTATGTTGGTACTAACAAAGAACAGCTCGATTTAGCACTTATTCATGAGGTGTTGGTGAGCTCTTACTGGGCAAAGGGAATATCTAAAGGAGCTGTTAAAACGTCGATTGATAATTCCATGTGTTTTGCCGCTTTTGACCTTAAACAGCAGCAAGTAGCTTTTGCCAGAGTTGTCTCTGACTACTCAACCGTTGCTTATTTAGCCGACATCTTTGTATTGGAGGATCATAGAGGCAAAGGCTTAGCCAAAGCCATGATGCACCGGATTATGGCTCACCCTAAATTACAAAATGTACGCCGATTCAAACTCGCAACTAAAGATGCACATGAGCTATATCGTGGTTTTGGATTTAACCAAATTTCAGATCCAAACCTCTATATGGAACGCTAAACAGCAGCGCCTTACTGTTAATTGGATTGAATTTTAAGCCTATATATTCAATGCTAATGGCTTGTTGAGTTATTAGGAAATAGTCAGTGGATATACGCTTAAACGATGTAACAGGCGAGCAAGTTATTGCATTGCTAGAAGAGCACCACCAAGACATGTTGCGCCACTCTCCAATAGAGAGTGTTCATGCATTGGATGTGAGCGGTTTGCAGGCCGAGGGCGTGAAATTTTGGTGTGCTTGGTTGGGCGATGAGCTAGCAGGGTGTGGCGCCTTAAAGCACCTTGACGCTAAGCATGCAGAGTTAAAATCTATGCGCACTGCCAGTAAACATTTGCGTAAAGGCGTGGCTGCTGGGTTACTAAAACATATTCTCAAAGACGCCCAAGAAAGTGGTTATCAGCAACTGAGTTTAGAAACTGGCTCTATGGCCGCGTTTGCTCCAGCGTGGGCTCTTTACCTGTCTTTTGGTTTTGAGTTTTGCGGCCCTTTTGCCAACTACCAACTTGATCCTTACAGTAAGTTTATGAGCAAAAGCTTGGCGTCCATCTAGGGTCTGTTGATCTTTGCTGATGGTTTTTACAGCAATTTATTAGCCATTTAGGCAAGGCAGTGAGTGTGAAGTTAAGTGGGCTTAATAATCACTCGCTAACGCTGAATAAATGGCTAAGAAATGCTGCCCGAAGGGTTCAGATAAGCGAACTTTACTCTTCGTTGAACGCTTTTCACTTAGCCCACTAGGTTTCAAAGTGTTCGCCGCGATTAAAGCCCGCTTATCTTGAATAAAATTTCAACACCAAAGATCAACAGGCCCTAGCCTTAAGCCTCTTTAAGTTATTTGTGGTTTGGCCCTTCTCTGTGAGGTCATTTGTTCAAGACTTGCTACACTTTTAGTTATACCTTGCTAGATATTTGATTTGATAAGTAATTTTAGCTTGGTACTAGCAAAGTTTAATGACTGGATAATCCATAGTTTTGGAGAAGGGTAGGCATGAGGCAGGGGCTGTTAGGGCTTGTATTTGTTTGGCTAGGTGTAAGCTTATGTATATCGGCGGCTGAATATGTCGGAACCAATAACTGTATAGAGTGTCATCAAACGCAATATCAACAATGGCAGGGCTCTCATCATGACATGGCAATGCGCCATGCCGATGAGCAATCGATACTAGGCGACTTCGCTAATGCCAGCCTAGAGTTTGCAGGTAAAACCAACCGCTTCTTTCGTAAAGGCGCTGAATATTGGGTCAATATTGAGGGGCCTAACGGTGATTTTTCCGATTACCAAATAACTTACACCTTTGGCTTTGAACCGCTGCAGCAATACATGGTGGAATTTGCCGATGGTCGAGTGCAGCTCATTCCCTTTGCTTGGGACTCTAGAAGCAAGCAACAAGGTGGCCAGCGTTGGTTTCACCTATATCCCAATCAACAAAAAACGGATGAATTTTATTGGACCAATACCGGACAAAACTGGAACTATATGTGTGCAGACTGTCATTCAACTAATTTGCAAAAGGGCTACGACGGCAGCAGCAATACCTACAATACCACTTGGTTTGAAATCAACGTTGGCTGCGAAGCTTGCCACGGCCCCGCCAGCGACCACATCAAGTGGACTCAAAGTGACAATAAGCAAGCTGCACTAGCCAGTGTAGGCCAGTACAGTGGCTTTTCTCGTACTCTCCAAGTGGCAGTAAGTGAATGGACTTACCAAGCTGGTGAATCTACTTTGAGCGCTGCCGGCCACCAACAAAGCCAGCAACTTAAAGTCTGCGCGCAGTGCCATAGTCGCCGTTTACAAATAAGCGAAAGCAATGATCACGTGGCGGGATCTTTGCTCGATCGCTATCAGCCCAGCTTGATAAGCGCCGAGCTCTATCATGATGATGGCCAAATATACGATGAAGTGTATGTTTGGGGCTCATTTCAGCAGTCAAAAATGAAGCATGCTGGAGTAAGCTGCAGCAATTGCCATAATGTGCATTCTGGGCAATTGAAAATGGAAGAACCTGCACTGTGCGCGCAGTGCCATGTAGCTTCTGAATACAGTGCAGAGAAGCATAGTTTTCACCCTGAGGGTAGCGAAGCTGCCATGTGCAGCTCTTGTCATATGCCTGCCACTACTTACATGCAGGTAGACCCACGGCGAGACCATAGTTGGCAAGTCCCGCGCCCCGATCTGAGTCAGGCGATTGGCACCCCAAATGTATGTACTTCTTGCCACCAAGATAAAGACAATAGTTGGGCGCTACAATGGCAGCGGCAATGGTTTCCTAAATCAAACTACTTAGATAATAATCATTTCTCTGAAGCATTTTTTGCTGCAGACCAAGGTTTACCCTCTGCCGAACAAGCCTTGGCTTACGTGGCGCAAAACCCCTTAGAAAGCAGCATTATTCGCGCCTCTGCTCTAGAGCGACTGGCGCAGTTTCCTGGCCGTAATAGTGTGATTGCCACTGCAAAAGCTGTTAGCAGCGAGCAAGAGCTGATTCGTTTAGGGGCGGTAAGTAGCGCTCGGCATTACCCTATAGCAGAACGCTGGCGCTTATTGTCTCCTCTACTGGATGACTCAACCCTAGCAGTAAGAAGTGAGACTGCTGCCAGCTTGGTGAAAGGCTGGGCAAGTTTAACTGAGCAGCAGCAACAGCAATTAAAGCCAGCACTTAAGGAATACCAAGAGGTTCAGTTAGTCAATGCCGACCGTGCTTTTGCACTGAACAACCTAGCCGGTGTTTATCTTGCTACTGGCGAGTTTAATGAGGCGGAAGCTAGCTATTTACAAGCAATTAAAATAGAGCCTTATTTTGCCAACAGCTACGTTAATTTAGCCGATTTATATCGCCATTTAGGCGATGAAACGGCCGCATTTAATGTACTTAAGCAAGGGCGTTTAGCCCAGCCTGCCAGTGCTGCTATCCCCTATAGCACTGGTTTAAGTTTATTGAGGCAAAAAAAGGCGCAGCTAGCGGTGAGCTATTTTGCACAAGCCACAGAGCTAGAGCCAAGTAATGCTCATTATTGGTATGTTTACGGCTTATCCTTAGAAGCTTTTGATTTGGTCAAAGCGCAGCAAGTATTAAACAAAGCCTACGATACCGGACGTAATCCGCAGCATTTATTTGCCTTGTGCGAAATGAAGGTAAGGCATAAAGATAGAAAGGCACAGCTATGTATTTTGCAGTTACAAGCGGTGGTACCAGCAGAAGTCGTGCAGCGCTTGAAGCGGCAATTAAATCAATAATTTATGTGGTAAGAAAAAGGCGCTCTAAAGCGCCTTTTGGATAAAACTATCTAATTAGTTTTTCGAAATGTTGTGATGAAGCTTTTTTGGCCTTGCACAAATGCGCTAGATGTTAATACACCTTGGTCCCAGTTTTTGCCAGCGGCAACATACGTCCACTGCTCAATTTTAGGGTTTTGGCATAATTGTCCTTCAACGATTTCGTCGTCATCACACCAGCGAACAGAAGAGTTTAGTTGAGCAAGAGTTGCTTTGGTTTGTTGGCCCTCATTAACGCCAAACCACCAAAATGCCATGTTAGCTAGCTCTGCGTAAGACACGGTTTCATCCATATCTTCCAAGGTACATTCGCCACCTTGTTGAGTATGTAACTCTTTACCTACAACATGAATCTCACTTTCACCAAACTGGTAGTTAACTTGACCAGTTAAGCTACAGCCTGCGATGTTGGTTTCGGCTAACCAAGTACCACTAAAATCGATATAGCGCTCGCCATTGTCTACGTTGGGATTAACCAAGTAGCTGTATGAGGTAGATGTGCTTTTTCTTAGTTGATTACCGCTACCGTCAAGGGTCACTTCAATGGTTTGATCTGTGTAAATCCCTGTCGCAGTGTCGTAGCTGGTGCTAAAGGTTTGTTGTTTAAGCTCACCATCGTCCTCAAATTCGCTTTCGCCTAAAGTGCTTAAGTTTGCTTGGCTACAGTTTTGTTCGTTCATACACGCAAATAAGCCACCAAAATTAGCCACTTCTGCGTAATCTATAGCTTCATCGTCGTGGTTAACTTGGCTTGGATCTTTAACCACTAATTGGAAACCCGGTTCAATCGCAAAGTCTTCGGCAGAGTATGTGTTTGAATCAGCATTAAAACACTCTGGAGTATTGTTGTTCACGGTGAATTCACCGCCGTTTAACTCACAGGCAATGAATTCTTTGGCCCACTGCGAGCTATAACGTTGATCAGAAGAGCCTGCTTTAAGTACCAAAGAGTCTTCGGCTAGATGCAGCACCTCGGAGCTTATACCAAAGCTCGCATTTTTGAATGCCTCATCAGGAATTGTTCTATCCATGTGAACATTCTGAAATACCGTTGAGTTATTGCCGTACTGGCCGGTCATAACTACTTCAGATAAACGTAAGTACTCGCCACTGCCCTTACTAAACGCATCAATCACGTCACTGTCGCCGCGCTCAATGCCATCTAGTGACTCGCTTAAATGCGCTGCTGCTTCTTGTTCTGATACCCACTCGCTAGCGCTTACTTCTTCTAGCAACGCATCTGCAGAATCTAGGTTGTTTAGCTTCACTTGCTTGAGCGCAATTAAGGTATTGCTGTCGGCTGCTGGCTTTGCAATATCTTCTGGAATAACAATGCTGCCAGTACTCGCATCATCTAATGATTGCAGTATTCGCGCTAAGTTCATTGCAGAACCAGTATCGGCGGTTACTTCAAAGGGAGAAACAACGCTACGATAAGAGCTGTTACCGATGAACATGCCGTTCTCGCCGCCCAAATAAAACGACACTACATCGTCGGGTTTAACCTCAAAGGTACCTTCAGCGTTGGTGTAGCCACTTAATCCACTGGGCGCCGCTTTATAGAATAATCCTTCTACGGCGGCGTCAATAAAAGTGCCGCTTACAGGGTCTGTACTTGGTGGGGTTTCATTGCCGCTTTCACTTCCACCGCAAGCGCTTAACACTAACGATACTAAGGCTGTGCTACCTAGTACTGCGAATTTGTTCATAATGCTTTCAATCCTTTACATTTTTATGACAGCTATTGCTGTTATTTTGAGAGGGGAATGTGTTTTATTTAGCTCTTAAAGTAAAACTATATTTTTATCAACAAGCTCTATAAAAGATGGTAGAGATGTAAAGTTTTAGATTATTCACTCTATTAGTTTTTCGCTGCTGAAATATTATGCTGTTTGGTGTGAATTTTTTTGGCTTGCCGAAGGCGTCAGTGATGAAGGTTCTCAAGGCTGTTTTTGATGGTAATTAAAGTCCTTGATTTGCTAAGTCACATTTTTACAAGATGCTGATTAATTAAGTTATTAATGAATTTGTTTACTGGTAAGGTTTGCTAGTTATTAGGCCTTTATTGAAGGAACAAATATGAAGACGGGCTTACACCTTTCGGCGAAACTAGCTGCTGCTTTTGTGTTGTCGATAACTAGTGCTATTTCTCAGGCTGCAGAGGCGGTTTGGCAAAGTAAAGTGTTAGATGAGCACACTGTTATTCTCTCGGTTGGCGATGCCACACTTAGCCAGTTTGAGCCAAGCTTAATGTTAGCGGCTTCGAAAATCGATACCCAGACTTTATCAGCTATTATCGATCCCGCTTCCAGCCCTTGGTACAAAATCTCTCCTGAGCAAAACGGTCGCTGTTTATCTTTAAGTGACGCTGCGCATTCTAAACAAACACTTAGTCATTTATGTATCGAGTCGCTAAAGAGTGGTCGCTGGAAGTTAAGCTTAAGTGAAGGCGGTATTCAACAGATTTACGGCCTTGGGCAGCAGCACAATACTCAAGGTAATGCCGACGGCGATTGGGTAGGCCGAAAGCGTATTCCGGGCAACCGCATGGGCAATGCCATGGTGTATCAGGGTGAAGGTGCGGTAGGCAATACCCAAATTCCGATTATGTATTTATTGGGCGAGGGCAAACAAAACTTAGCCTTGTTTTTTGATCACGTTCAGCCCTTGGTATTTGATTTCACAAAAGCGCCATATTCTATCCAAGGCAAGGGTAAGCGAGCGCGAATCATCCTGATTGCCGGTGAAAACCTAGCTGATTTACGCTCTCGTTATTTAGCGTTGACCGGCAAGCCGCCGGTTCCGCCAAAAGCTATGTTTGGCTTGTGGTTGTCGGAATACGGTTTTGATAATTGGCAAGAACTAGACAGTAAACTCGCTAGCTTACATAAAGCACAATTTCCGCTATCGGGTGTAGTGCTCGACCTGCAGTGGTTTGGCGGTATTAAACAAAACTCTAAACATACTCAAATGGGCTCACTTACTTGGGATGAGAAAAACTTCCCTAATCATCAGCAAAAAATAGCTGAATTAAAGCAGCGCGGTATCGGCGTAATGGCTATTGAAGAGCCTTATATTGGTGGTGAGCTTAATGAGTACTATTCACTGGCTCACGCAGGCGCATTAGCCCGCAGTTGCGCGCCGCCTTGCATGGAGCCCGCTTATATAAAAGATAATCCATGGTGGGGTAAAGGCGGCATGCTGGACTTCTCCAGTGAGAAAGGCGCAGCCTTCTGGCATGACTATCGCCGTGAGGCACTAATTGATGATGGCGTGATCGCCCATTGGACCGATTTAGGTGAACCCGAGCTCTACCACCGTAAAGCTTGGTATGCCGGGGTGAATATTGATGGCGAACTAAAGCATGACCATCAAAGTGTACATAATTTGTATAACCTGTTGTGGAGTCGCAGTATTTATCAAGGTTATCAACGCAACCAGCGCCAGCAGCGCCCGTTCATCATGAGCCGCTCTGGTACAGCTGGCAGCCAAGCTTATGGCGTAGCGATGTGGTCGGGCGATATAGGGGTTAATTTAGCTAACTTACGTAGCCACTTTAATGCGCAAATGCACATGAGTTTGTCGGGTATCGATTACTTTGGTTCAGACATTGGCGGCTTTCATGGCACCCCTTGGGATGAGCAATATACTCAATGGTTTGCTGCGGCCTTATTCACTGATTTACCGGTAAGACCACACACCCAAAACCTGTGTAACTGCAAAGAAACTGCGCCAGATAGAATTGGCGATACCGTCAGCAACTTGTTTAATGTTAAACAGCGTTATGCCTTAAATCCATACTATTACACCCTTGCACACAGAGCGTGGGGCGAAGGAAAAGCCGTTGTTGCCCCTTTAGTTTATGCTTATCAAGAAGACCCGCAAGCAAGAACTAATGGGTCGATGAAGTTGATTGGGGATGCACTATTGGTAGCCTTGGAAGCGAAGGATAAGGCTAAACAAAGCTCGGTTTATCTACCCAAAGGACAATGGTTTGATTACCGCAACAAGCTAATGCTTAACAGTAACGGTGAGCAGTTGAAGCAGCCTTTGTATATTGATGAAATATACCGCTTACCGTTGTTTGTTAAAGCGGGTCATATAGTGCCGCGACAAGTTGAGGATGAAGCAACGCTAGATTTGCTGGTGGTGCTGGATGATAGTGGCCAAGCCAAAGGCCAGTTAATTGAAGATGACGGTGTAACTATCGCCTATCAACAGCAAGCAATTCAGGAAACTCAGTTTAGTGCTGAACTTACTGATAGCTTACGAGTGCGCATTCACCCAGCCAAAGGGCAGTATCAAGATGCTCCAAGTGTAAAGTCTTATCAGCTAGAGTTAGCTAACCTAGTTAAAACTAAAACAATAAAGGCCGCTTATTTTAATGATCAGGCTATTGAGTTAGGCAAGCAAACCGCAAGTGGTTTTCTATTGCCCGCTCAGCAAGTAGATGTTCGCCAAGGCGGCGAATGGTTGCTTGAGTTTAATGAGTAATTGGTGGCGCTAAAAAGATAATGAGGGCCTGTCAGTCTGTAACTGTCAGGCCCTTATTGGTTTTAGTATTGGTAAATACGAATTTCTTGGGCCGCAAGGCTTAGGTTGAGTTGGCCAGATGAGGTTGTGCTCACAGCGTTACTACCAAAGTTTGCCAATGGGCTTAACAGTGTTGAGGCTTGTCCAACTGGAATAACCGGCGTTTGCGCACTATCACTGTAGTTAAGCACCACTAATACATTTGAATCCGCTAGGCTTCGGCTATAAGCCAGTACTTCACCATCAAGCAGCACTTCTATATCTCCCTCGCGTAAAGCAGGAGTGTTTTTGCGTAATTGAATCAGTGTTTTGTAATGGTGGTAGATAGAGTTGTCATCTGCCATTTGGCTAGCAGCATTATAAGCCGCTGTATTGTGGGCATGCGCGCGGTAAGGTGTACCAGTGGTAAACCCGCCTTCTGCAGTCCAACTCATTGGTGCTCGCAGTAAGTAGTCACCACCACTATTGGCGGTGTGGCCCATGCCCACTTCTTCCCCGTAATAAACAAAAGGTTGTCCCGGTAGTGTAAGCAAGGTAGCAGCGGCTAAGCGGTATTTAGCCTCGTTTCCAGCAAACTGCTCAAATACTCGTGTACCAGCGAAATAGTCATGGTTTGCTAATAGCAGTCCCATGCTACTAAGCCTACCCTGTTGTAGCCAATCCACTATGTATGTGCCTGAAGTCGAGCCGGCATTAACGCTTCGCATGATGTCCATATTCAAATAAAACGAAAACGCTGAGCCACAAAAATCTGATTGTGCTGCAGCTAAAGAATCACTTGAATCTTCACAAATCATAAATCGATTGCTGTAGTCTTCCATCACCAACTGTTGAATACCGTACATAATGGCGGCATTTTCTGGTTGTCCAGACCACTGATTCGGACCATTTTCAACTAAGTGAGTCATTGCATCGAAGCGAAAACCGTCCATGCCAGCATTTAGCCAATAACGTAAGTTGTTGTAGTGGAAATCGACAACTTCTTGGTTTCCAAAGTTGTAGTCAGGCATATTGGATTGGAAGATACCGTAGTAGTATCCGTATGTACCTTGGTGCCAAGAAGGGTCTCCTGACCAGTTGGTCCAGCCAGGATTACTTGACTCCCACATATACCAATCGCGTTTGCCGCCAGCATTGTTATCTGAATCGATAAATACTGGATTGTCGCCTGAACTGTGATTGATGAGGTAGTCGGCAATTACACCAATGCCTCGAGCATGGGCTTGTGCTAAAAACTCATCAAAGTCTTCTCGGGTCCCGTAGTCGCTCTCGATGCTACGGTAATCTACTACCTCGTAACCGTGATCTTTATCAGAGCTTTCGCTAAAGGGCATTAACCAAATGCCTTCAACGCCTAAGTCTGCAATGTAATCCAGTTGGGAGGTAAGACCTTTAAAGTCTCCAATCCCATCGCCATCGGAGTCTTTGTAACTGCGTACAAAGATCTCCATAAAAACCGCGCCTTTATACCAGTCTGCGGCTAATGCTGGTTGATCGTCCACGGCCACCGAGCTCATGTCCAAAAGGCTTTCAGCTTTGGCTTCTCCAACGGGGATTTCTTTAGGGGTTATTGCTTCTGAGCTAGAGTCACAGCCATTTAAGCTCGCCAATATCGCAAGCGACAGCGCACTGCTTATCAAGTGTTTGTTCATTTTACTTTCCTTGTAACTTGCTTAACACAAAGCTTATGCAGCGCGACTATAGCCGTGGTGATCTGATTATTGCCACCTTCTTTGCACAGCTTTATAAATAATCAATTAAGTACTAATTGATTATGATATTTTCTATTATATTGATTTATATATCACTTATTTAAGTCACACTTTTGTCAATAATGCTTTATTCAATGAGATGCAGCCTTTAGCCCCACTTCGCTTTATAATGCTATTTGTCTAGAACTTATTGGTTACAACAAGCGAATGCGCGCAAAAAAAACGACCTCTCCGGGAGAGAAAAGCCAACTTCACCCGCGTAACAAACACCGACAGCGTTACGATTTCCCGGCGCTTATTGCGTCATGTCCCGAGTTAAAACGCTTTGTGGCCAAAAACCAATATGGAGATGCATCGGTAGATTTTTTTGACCCAGAAGCGGTGCGCTGTTTAAACAAGGCACTGTTACAGCATTTTTATGGGGTGAAAGGTTGGGAAATTCCAAAACACAATTTGTGTCCGCCCATTCCGGGGCGTGTCGATTACATTCATTACTTGGCCGATTTACTGGCTAATTCTTTAGGTGGCAGCCTATCTAAAAACAGCCCAGTGCGTTGTATTGATGTAGGAGTGGGAGCGAATTGTGTTTACCCTTTGGTTGGGGTTAGCGAATATGCTTGGTCATTTGTGGGCAGTGACATCGAAGCAGCATCTTTACAATCAGCAGAGCGTATTTTAGCGGCTAATCCGCATTTACAGGCAAATATCACGCTGCGTTTACAAGGTGATAAAAAAGCGATATTTAAAGGCATTGTGCAAGCGAACGAGCGTTTTGAGCTCAGCATGTGTAACCCGCCGTTTCACCGCTCGGCTGCAGATGCCCAAAAGGGCAGCCAAAGAAAACAAACTAATCTAAAGGCTAATGCTAAAAACAAATCAAAGCTAAACTTTGGTGGTCAAAGCAATGAATTGTGGTGCCCTGGTGGAGAGTTGAGTTTTATTAAAAACATGGTGGCAGAGAGCCAGCAGTTTTCGCAACAAGTGCTGTGGTTTACCAGCTTAGTATCAAAAGAGGTAAACTTGAGGGCGATATACCAATCGCTTAAACAAGCAAAAGTGAGCCAATATGAAACCATTAAAATGGGTCAAGGCAACAAGGTGAGTCGCTTTGTTGCGTGGTCTTATCATTCGCCAGCACAACAGAAGCAATGGCTAGCCTCTTTATAACATAGAGTTTGATTTATGTTTTGCTAAGTAGCTTGGCAAATATGCCTATATAAACGATCGATTTTCAATAAATGAGATAAATGAAAACGCCTAAAAGAATCCAGCCTTTAGTTGATGACGGCTTAGTTGATGAAGTGAAAAGCCAGCTAATGAGCGGCAAAGAAGCGTCGGTTTACGTGGTGCGCTGTGGCGACGAGATCCGCTGTGCAAAAGTGTATAAAGAGGCTAGCCAGCGCAGCTTTAAGCAAGCGGTGGTGTATCGCGAAGGGCGTAAAGTTCGCAATAGCCGCAGGGCCCGGGCGATGGAAAAAGGCTCGGGCTTTGGTCGTGAGCAACAAGAAAAAGTGTGGCAAAGCGCCGAAGTAGATGCTTTGTATAAGCTCGCGGCTGCTGGGGTGAGAGTGCCAGAGCCCTATGGCTGTTTTGATGGCGTATTGCTTATGGAGCTTGTCACCGATGATGAAGGCTATGTGGCACCGCGCTTAAACGACGTGATGATGAGTGAAGAGCAAGCGCTTGAAGATCATCAGCTAGTCATCTCTTACATCGTGAAGATGTTATGTGTGGGGCTTATTCATGGCGATTTGTCGGAGTTTAATGTGTTGGTGGACGCCTATGGCCCTGTGATTATTGACTTGCCCCAAGCAGTAGATGCCGCCGCCAACAACAATGCTGAATGGATGCTGACCCGTGACATTAACAACATGCGCGATTACTACAGCCAATTCGCGCCAGCCTTGGCCAATACTGAATACGCCAAAGAGATGTGGAGCTTGTTTGAGAAAGGAGAGCTGACTGCTGACACCGAGCTTAGCGGCAAGTTTGTAGAACAAGATACTGTGGCCGATATTGCAGCTATTATGCAAGAAATAGATGCCGCCCGAGAAGAAGAGCTAGCCCGCAAAGAGAGACTAAAAGAAGCCCAACAAGGCGTTGATGAAACTAAGTTTAACTGGGCAGATTAGCGTTTCTACCCAGTTATTCAGGGTTTAAATATTTACCTGTGCGCTGGTTTGAAATTCTAACAAGGTATTGGCTGGAATTTGTACCGCACCACCGCGAGTAATGATGGCTAAACCAGCCCCTACTTTGGCGCCGTCTTTGGCGCCATCACTACCATTAATTAACCCACCAATGGCTGCGCCGCCAGCGGCTTTTTTCACGGTGTTTTTGCCTTGGGCATCACCCAAGCCATTAAAAGCATTGGTTTGAATAGCAACGCGTTGGCCATTAACGGTAATGTCGGTTAAGGCAATTGTTAGGCTAGATTTTCCGGCCAAACGACCCGCTTGTTCACTCTGCAATACTTTGCCATAAACGGGGCTACCTGCTTTGGCGATTAGCTGGCCGTTAATTGCTAAGTCGCTTTCTAAGCTTGCGCTAAAGCGATGGCCAGAGGCGTGTTCACGGGTGCTAATTGCACTGTCTAAGCTGATCATCAGCGGGGTGCCAGCAGGAATGCTGCTAACAGCTTGAGTGGTTTCGGCTGAGCTGGTGTCGGTTTTAATGTCAGTATGAGTATTGGCAAAGGAAAGCTGCAGATCTTTCACATCGGCGGTGTTAAAGGTCATGGTATTGCCAGCCACTTCAAACTGAAGTTCTTGGCTATTTCGCTGCAGCAGTGTGCCTTCTAAGATGCTGCCATTGTTTAACGTGAGGGTGTCGGCAGAAAGGTTAAAACTCGCAAGCGTGATAAGTGCGGCGATTGCAGTAGATGATTTAGCCATAAACCTGAGTCTCCAGTGGTTTGCTGAAAAACAAAGTTTTTAGCAAACCTTCTGTAGTAACGCTTATAGCTGGATAACTTAGTTCAATATTTAGAAGTAATTGATCTATTCAGTCTATGCTCAGTCATGTGCCAGAAAGAATTGATAAGCGGTGTTATCGCTTTCGTCACGATAATCAAAGCCTAACTGCTCTAGGTGTTTACCAAAGGCTTGCTGGTCGCTTTCTTGTAACTCAAACCCGGCTAATACCCGACCATAGGCCGAACCATGGTTGCGGTAATGGAACAAGGTTATATTCCAATGGGGGCCAAGGGTGCGCAAAAACTTAAGCAGTGCGCCAGGTTGTTCTGGGAACTCAAAACTGTAGAGCTTTTCATTGAGCTGGGTGCCAGGTCGCCCACCTACCATATAACGCACGTGTTGCTTAGCAAGCTCGTCGTCACTTAAGTTAGCCACTTGATAACCGCTGCTATCCAGCTTATCTAACAGCGCTGGTAGCTCCTTATCGCTATTGCTCACCTTAATGCCAACAAATATGCTGGCTTGTTGCTCGCTGGCATAACGATAGTTGAACTCAGTGATGACTCGCCCGCCCAAGTGTTCAACAAACTCTAAATAAGCGCCTTGGCGCTCGGGAATGCGTACCGCTAATACTGCTTCTTTTTTCTCACCAAGCTCGGTGCGCTCAGACACATAACGCAGGTTATGAAAGTTCATGTTAGCGCCAGATAGCACAGCAGCTAAGCGCTCACCTTCTAGTTTGTGCTGCTGAGCGTAGGCTTTTAAGCCAGCCAGAGCCAGTGCACCAGAGGGCTCAGAAATGGCGCGGGTATCTTCAAAAATGTCTTTTACTGCCGCGCATATTTCATCGGAGTTTACGGTTATTACATCGTCGAGGTATTGCTGGCACAGCCGAAAGGTTTCGCTGCCAATTAATTTAACCGCTACGCCGTCGGCAAATAGTCCAACCCGTTCTAAGGGAGTGGGTTTACCAGCAGCTAAGGCGGCTTTTAAACAAGCAGAATCTTCGGC
Organism: Agarivorans sp. OAG1; assembly: GCF_037076485.1. NCBI lineage: Bacteria > Pseudomonadati > Pseudomonadota > Gammaproteobacteria > Alteromonadales > Alteromonadaceae > Agarivorans > Agarivorans sp. OAG1. Next base: position 4,254,361 of record NZ_AP028990.1, on the reverse strand, counting down.
TTCTACGCCTATCACTTTTACATGAGGCATCAGCTGTTTAATGTATACCGCCACCCCAGCGGCAATACCGCCGCCACCTACCGGCACAAATACCGCATTTAGGTGCATGTCTTGTTCAAGTAGCTCTTTGCCAATAGTGCCTTGGCCGGCTATCACGTCTACATCATCGAAAGGAGGGATCAATGTGTAACCGTGTTCTTCAACCAGTTGTTTGCAGTATTGGTAGGCTTCATCGAAGCTGTCGCCTACCAAACGTACATCAGCGCCCATGGCGCGCACCGAATCCACTTTAATATCGGGAGTGGTGGTGGGCATTACGATCACCGCGGCAATGTTAAGTCGCTGTGCCGACATAGCCACGCCTTGCGCGTGATTACCAGCCGATGCTGCAACCACTCCGCGCTCACGCTGCTGTTGATTGAGCTGGGCGATTTTATTGTAGGCGCCGCGTAATTTAAACGAATGCACACTTTGTCGGTCTTCGCGTTTCAGCAAAATATTATTGCCACTGCGCTGCGACAGCTTAGGCATACCCTGTAGTGGGGTAACTTGAGCAATTTCGTAGACTGGCGAGAGCAATATACGGCGAAGATATTCGTTAGCACTAGGCAAGTGTTGCATCATAAATTACCTATACATGTTGGCGACAACATAAAAAAATAAGCCCGGCGAACCGGGCTGTTTATACAAGCAAGACGCGCGGTTTAATCTAGCTTGCTTTTATCGCGTACCGCACCTTTGTCGGCGCTGGTGGCGAAGTGGGCGTACATTTTCAGCGAGGTGCTTACTTCACGCACTCGGCCAATTGGGCTCCAAGCATCGCTGCCTTTGGCTTCCATGGCGGCGCGACGTTTAGCCAGTTCTTCATCACTCACTTCTAACACAATGCTACGCTGAGGAATGTTGATATCAATAATATCGCCTTGCTCAACTAAGCCAACCACACCGCCGCTCGCAGCTTCTGGTGAAATATGGCCAATGGATAAACCAGAGGTACCGCCAGAGAAGCGGCCATCGGTAATCAAGGCACATTTCTTACCTAAGCCCATCGATTTTAAGTAAGAGGTTGGGTAAAGCATCTCTTGCATGCCTGGGCCGCCTTTAGGGCCTTCGTAGCGAATTAATACTACTTCGCCAGCTTGTACGGTGCCGTCTAAAATGCCGGCAACTGCGTCGTCTTGGCTTTCAAAAATACGGGCAGGGCCTTTAAATACTAGGTTATCGTCGTCTACGCCGGCAGTTTTAACAATACAGCCGTCTTGCGCTAGGTTACCTTTTAGTACTGCAAGGCCACCTTCTAAACTAAAGGCGTTGTCTAAACTGCGAATACAACCTTCGGCGCGATCGTCGTCTAGGTCATCCCAGCGGCAATCTTGGCTAAAGGCTTTAGTGGTGCGAATACCTGCAGGGCCAGCGCGGTAAAATTCTTTTACTGCCTGATCTTGGGTTTGCATGATGTCCCACTTGGCTAAGGTATCAGCCAAGGTTCCGCCCATTACATTCGGTTCGTTACGGTTTAGTAAACCTGCACGGTCTAATTCACCCAAAATACCCATGATGCCGCCTGCGCGGTGTACATCTTCCATGTGGTATTTGTTAGTAGATGGCGCCACTTTACATAGTTGAGGAACCTTACGAGAAAGCTCATCCATGTGGTCCATATTGTAATCTACGCCAGCTTCTTGGGCTGCTGCCAAAAGGTGTAATACGGTGTTAGTAGAACCGCCCATGGCGATATCTAGGGTCATGGCGTTTTCAAAGGATTTGTGTGTTGCGATTGAACGCGGCAATACACTTTCGTCATCTTGCTGGTAGTAACGGTTACACAAATCAACAATGCGCTTACCGGCGTTTACAAACAGTTTTTCACGATCCGCGTGAGTCGCTAGCATTGAACCATTACCTGGCTGGGCTAAACCTAGCGCTTCGGTTAAACAGTTCATTGAGTTTGCGGTAAACATACCAGAACATGAACCACAGGTTGGGCAGGCACTACGTTCTACTTTGTCGCTGTCTTCATCGGATACGTTTTTGTCGGCGCCCATTACCATGGCGTCAACTAAGTCGAGCTTAATGATTTGGTCGCTAAGTTTGGTTTTACCGGCTTCCATTGGGCCGCCAGAAACAAAGATAACTGGAATGTTTAAGCGCATCGACGCCATTAGCATTCCCGGGGTGATTTTGTCACAGTTAGAAATACACACCATGGCGTCGGCACAGTGGGCGTTTACCATGTACTCAACGGAGTCTGCAATTAGGTCGCGTGAAGGTAGGCTGTAAAGCATGCCGCCGTGGCCCATGGCAATACCATCATCTACAGCGATGGTATTAAATTCTTTAGCAACACCGCCTGCGTCTTCAATAGAGCGTGCAACCAATTGACCAAGATCTTTTAGGTGAACGTGGCCCGGTACAAATTGGGTGAATGAGTTCACCACTGCGATAATTGGCTTGCCAAAATCTTCTTCTTTGGTTCCTGTTGCTCGCCAAAGGGCGCGCGCTCCAGCCATATTACGGCCTTCGGTGGTGGTGGCACTTCGCAGTTTAGGCATTGCGGTTTACTCCGTTAATCTGTGTTTGCTATTTGTTTTAGGCAATGGCCGCTTTTGGCGAAGCCACTGCTTGTAATTGGGTTAATTGCACTTGCTCAACGTCAAACAATTTCACTAATTGATTAGTAAGATGCTCTATTGGACGCTCGCTCGTCACACTAAGTTCAATACGGTATCCAGACTGCTCTTGGTCATTGAACTGCTCAATTTGCATAGATTGTACTAAAAAACCGCGGTGACGTGTCACTCGTAATACGCGTTCTAGTACATCTGCTTGCTGGCGAGTAGAAATGGTTAGTGAATGTTGCATTAGCAGTCCTCCATCATTTTGTCGTTGGCCACACCGGGTGGCACTAATGGCCATACGTTTTCTTCAGCATCAATTAATACATGCAGTAGGTAAGGGCCTTTGCTATCTAGCATCCGTTGCAAGGCTGCGTGTACATCAACTTTGTTGCCAATGGTTTCGCCGGGAATATCAAAAGCCGAGGCCATTTTTACAAAGTCGGGGTTGTCATCAAGAATCGTTTCACTAAAGCGGCCATCAAAAAACAAATTTTGCCACTGGCGAACCATGCCTAAGCGGTTATTGTCGATTAACAGCATTTTTACCGGCAGCTTAGCGCGTTTAATGGTGGTGAGTTCTTGTACATTCATCATGAATGAACCATCACCAGAGACGTTAATAACGGTGTCGTTAGGGCGCGCAAACTGCGCGCCAATGGCTGCGGGTAAACCAAAGCCCATAGTGCCTAGGCCTGCACTTGATAAATGATTCTCTGGGCCATCAAACTGCATATGTTGGGCTACCCACATTTGGTGTTGGCCAACATCACAAGCTACCACGGTGTTTTTATCCACCATCTTGCTTAAGTCACTAAGCATAGCAGGCGCAAAAATATGCCCGCCTGGGTGATCATAACGCCAAGCAAAATCATGTTTCCGTTGTGCCACTTTTTCTTGCCAGATATCAATCTCGGTTTGGCAATGCAGCTTAGGTAGGGTTAGCTTTAAGTCGCTGTCTAGTGCAACATCTGGGGTGCGGCGTTTACCAAATTCGCTGGCATCAGCATCTAGGTGAATCACTTTGGCATTTGGTGCAAATTCATCAAGCTTGCCGGTAACGCGGTCATCAAAGCGCGCGCCAATCACCACTAATAGGTCAGTTTCTTGAACACTTAGGTTGGCTGCTTTAGTGCCGTGCATACCTAACATGCCTAAGTAGTAAGGTTGTTCTTCGGTGATCGCCCCAATCCCTTTTAGCGTGCTCACACTTGGGATTTTGCTGTAGTTTAAAAACTCACGTAACTCAGTCACAGCATTGGCCATGCCTACGCCGCCACCCACATATACAATAGGTTGTTTGGCGCTAGCGATGAGTTGTTTGGCTTGGCTTATTAGTTCTGCCGCGGGTTCTACAGGAGCGCTGGCAGCAGCCAAGTAAGCGAGGCTTTCTTCAACTTCGGCTAATTGCACATCTTTAGGCACATCTATAAGCACTGGGCCTGGGCGGCCGCTGGTGGCAATCTCAAAAGCTTGTTCTATGGTGCGTTTAAGCTCTTTAACGTCGGTCACCATAAAGCTATGTTTGGTGACTGATAACGACATGCCTAATACGTCTACTTCTTGGAAGGCGTCAGTACCGATTACTGGCTGGGCTACTTGTCCAGTAATCGCGATAAGTGGAATGGAGTCTAGCTGCGCTTCGGCAAGGCCTGTGACGAGGTTGGTTGCGCCAGGTCCAGAAGTGGCGATACACACACCAACTTTAATGCCCGAAGTTGCTCCTGCGCGGGCATAACCCACCGCTGCCATTGCCGCACCTTGCTCGTGGCGAGTAAGCATGTGCTTTACACCACCGTCGTAGAGAGCGTCGTATAAAGGCATAATTGCCCCGCCAGGATAACCAAATACTTGTTCAACGCCCTGTTGTTTCAGAGTCGCTACAATTTGTTGCGCACCATTCATTACTACTTCCTTTCCACCGTTAACAAAAAACCCCCGAGCTTTGCAGCGCGGGGGTTTGATGTTGTGTGCTTGTTTCAGTTACAACAACGCATCCCCGCGAGGTGATAGAATAATCACCACAAGGACGACGCTAATAATTAGAGCAACTGAAAGAGACATATTTAAAACTTTCCTAAAGCATTGGCTAACAAGTATCACAGGATAAAATGTGATTCAAGTCCACTTTGGCTACTAATTGTTCTGCCTGTGGTACGTTTAATAAACAATTTAAGGTTTCTTAATCTGTATTTTCTTTATCGGTTGGTTGTATGTTCTGTTTTATTTGTTTTGAGTGGTGATAAATTTTGCATATGCAGCAGATTGTTCATTGCTCATTTGGCTAAAATTATTGCACTTTTTTTCGTTGATTTGCGTTTAAGCAAGGTAAAGTGATGGCTTGCTTAGTGAGTTGTATATCTGACACGGTTTTACTTAGCGCCGTTTTAGTCATCTGGGAATCCTGTAACTTTGAATGTATCCGTTTATAAATACGTCCTATTGGTTTTACTGGTAGTCACAAAAAATGTGGGGGCTGCAACGCCAAGTGAGGAATTTCCAGCGGTAGCGCTGGAGGTCAATCAACAGCACTACACGGTAGAATATGCCTACAGTGACCAACAACGCGCCTTGGGTTTAATGCATCGGCTGCACTTGTGTAACGATTGCGGCATGTTGTTTAATTTTCAGCGCAACAAACAAGCTCAAATGTGGATGAGAAATACTTTGATCCCTTTAGACGTCGCTTTTATCCGCAAAGATGGCTCTATTAGCGAAATCACTCAGATGCAAGCGAATGATGACAAACTAACTAAATCGCGCTTTCAAGTGATGTACGCATGGGAGATGAATCAAGGCTGGTTTGCTAAAAATGCAATCCAAGTCGGAGATAAAGTAGTGATTAAACCTGTAGAATAACTTACTGAAAATAAAACATTTCGCTGCAGTTTTTTCCTAGTGGCGGCCAGTTTCTCGAAGAGGTAAGCATGACAGAAAAAGAAAAGATGTTAGCTGGAGAGTTGTATTTGGCCTTTGACGGAGAGTTGGTTGAAGAGCGTAACCAAGCTAAGTCTCTATGTTACGAACTCAATTTGTTACACCCCGAAGAAGACTTACGCGCTGAGGTTTTAGCCGAGCTGTTGCCAAACAGTCTCGATCCTTGGATAGAGCCAGATTTTTTCTGCGACTACGGCTATAACATCACCACCGGTAAGAATTTTTACGCTAACCATAACTGTGTGATTCTTGATGGTGCGCCTGTCACCATCGGTGATGACGTGATGCTGGCTCCTGCTGTGAATATTTCTACTGCGACTCACCCGTTAAACGTTAAGCAGCGCACCGAGGGTTTAGAGCGAGCTTTACCTGTAACTATTGGTGACCGCGTTTGGATTGGTATGGGCGCGAATATTTTACCTGGCGTAAGCATTGGTGATAACGCGGTAATTGCCGCTGGTGCCTTGGTAAACAAAGATGTGGCGGCTAATACAGTGGTAGCCGGCGTGCCGGCTAAATACGTGAGAGATATTCCCGAGGACCAAGACTAGCTAACCTGAGTTAGCTAGTCGCTTTTTCTATGCGGCTTTAATTGCACTTAGTGCTTCGATGTATTGTTTTGCTTGGCTCTCGCCAACGCTTTGGTTGGTGAGTTTGCCATGAATTACATTTAAGCCGTTTAACAAGTGCGGGTTAGCTAATAATGCCTGTTTGTAACCTTGATTTGCGAGCTGCAATACAAAAGGTAAGGTGGCGTTATTGAGGGCAAATGTTGAGGTTCGCGCGACTGCGCCAGGCATGTTGGCAACACAATAGTGCACTACGTCATCAACAATGAAGGTGGGATCGGCGTGAGTGGTTGCTACCGATGTTTCAAAACAGCCGCCTTGGTCAATGGCCACGTCAACAATGGCACTTCCTGGCTTCATACCGCTGATCATTGCTCTAGTAACTAACTTGGGCGCTGCAGCACCTGGAATTAATACGCCGCCAATCACTAAGTCGGCATCAGCAACATATTTTTCTAGATTGTATTGGTTAGAGAATACTGTTTTAACGCGGCTAGAAAACTGAGCGTCAATTTGGCGTAGCGTATCAATGTTATTGTCTAACACGGCTACGTCAGCGTACATGCCAACCGCCATTTGGGCCGCATTTCGGCCTACTACGCCGCCGCCAATAATTACTACTTTTGCTGGCTCTACACCACTTACACCACCTAGCAGCATGCCACGTCCAAGGTTAGATTTTTCTAAACAATGAGCGCCAGCTTGAATTGCCATACGGCCTGCAACTTCAGACATAGGCGCTAATAGCGGCAATGCCCCGGTATTAGAGGTGACTGTTTCATAGGCAACACAGACTGCGCCGCTGTCAATCAGATCATCTGTTTGCGGGACATCAGGTGCCAGATGTAAATAAGTGAATAGTAGTTGGTCTTCTTTTAGCATCGCGCGTTCTTGAGCCAGAGGCTCTTTTACTTTCACGATCATCTCGCTGCCAGCAAACACGTCTTGTGCGCTGCCAACAATGTTTGCGCCAGCTTTTTGGTAGGCAGCATCGTCGATGTTAATGCCTAAACCTGCACCAGCTTGAATGTTAACTTTATGGCCGCGGGCGGTAAGCTCTTGAACTGAGGCTGGCACTAAGCCAACGCGATATTCATGGTTTTTGATTTCTGAAGGTACGCCAATAATCATAATAATCTCCTAGCGATTTAAGTTTTAAATGAAAAAGTAATTAGTTAGCTTGTTTAACAACATTGAAATTGTTCCAAGCTTGCGTGCTGGGCATGACTTCTAAGCTATTAATGTTGATGTGAGCTGGTTGCTCCACTAACCAATAAATAATGTTGGCAATGTCTTCTGGTTGTAGGGCATTGCTATTACCGTATAGCTGCTGATACTTTTCTTGGTCACCACCAAAACGCACCAAGCTAAATTCACTCTCTGATAAACCAGGTTCTAAGCTGGTAACCCGCACGCCGCTGCCCACTAAGTCACAACGTAGATTTCTAGAGAACTGGGCGACAAAGGCCTTTGAGGCGCCATATACATGACTGCCAGGGTAAGGCCAATTAGAAGCTATCGAGGCTAAGTTCACTACCGAGGCAACCGCTTGCTGAGTCAGAATGGGCAATAAGGCATGGGTAACATTAACCAGCCCGGTGACATTGGTATCAATCATGGTGTGCCAATCAGCAAGGCTGGCCTTATCACAAGGGTCGGTGCCTAGGGCTAATCCGGCATTGTTAATTAGCGCTGTTACTTGTTTAAAGTCTTCGGGCAATGCTGCTACTAACTGGGCTACTTGTTGGCTATCGCGCACATCAAGGCTGGCATAGTGCACTTGGCATTGTTGGCCGAGATCATCGGCTAGTTGGGCTAAACGCTCTATGCGCCTGCCGGTTAAAATAAGTTTGTAACCGTGCTGAGCAAACAACTTAGCACTGGCAAGGCCAAACCCCGATGTTGCGCCAGTAATGAATACGCAATTGCTCATAAATAACTCCTTGTTAAACCAACTAAATTTTTGACGGCTGGTTAGAGTCATAGCCTCTAACAGCGGAATGAAATTAGATTAACCAAGGGAGGTTGTGGGCGAGTAGTGCCAGAAATATGAACCGAAGGGACCAGATTAAATTTGGGGTTTTAGCTAAACGTACAAACCACTCTAGCGTTGAAGAATATCTGCGCTAGAGCAGTTTGTTGCTCAGTATTATTGGTTTAGGCGTGTAAGGCTTCGCTAGGACTATGCTGTGAAAGTTGGCTAACTAAGTTACCTAACAGGGCGAGTCCGGCATTTATCTTTTCTTCTGCAATCGCCGAGAACCCCAAGCGGATGTAGTTTTTAGGTGCTTGTTGTTCGGCAAACAAGGTATCCCCCGATTCTACTAATATTCCTTGTTTGGCCGCTTGCGTCACCAGTTCACTACTGCATACATGTTTAGGCAGTTCTATCCAAAAACAAAAACTACCTGGCGTTGCGTTAATCACGCATTGATGGAGGTGGCGCTGTAAACCCTGTTGCATGAGCAGCCATTTTTGTTCATACACATGGCGCATTCTACGAACATGGCTATCGTAATAACCTTGGGCAATAAACAGCGCTGCGGTGCGTTGGTTGTTGGCTGGAGGGTGGCGGTAAATAAGTCGGCGCAGTGCGCGTAGTTCGGCAATTAGCTGCTTGTTTGCTACCAAATAACCAATGCGTAAACCTGGTGATAGCGATTTCGACAGGCTGCCGATGTAAATAACCCGGCCATGTTGGTCAATGCTTTTTAGTGCTGGCAATGGCTGCTCATGAAAATTCACTTCGCTTTCATAGTCGTCTTCTATCAATACAAAGTCGTCCGTAGCGGCTTGTTCGAGCAGTTGTTTGCGTCGCTCAATAGGCATGGTTACGGTAGTTGGGTATTGATGGCTGGGCGTTACACATACATAGTCACAATCGCTAAGTTGCTGGCCGAGTATTAGGCCCTGTTGATCAAGCTCTAATGGCTCTGGTTTAGAGCCACATTGGGTGAATATGTGCCTTAAGTCAGCATAGCCGGGGTTTTCTACCCCTACTTTTACTCCCTGTCCCGCGAGCAAGGAAGCCAGTAGGTACAAAGAATTTTGGGTACCCATGGTAATTAGCACTTCGTCGTTACTGGCTGTAATGCCGCGTTTAGACAAAATCTGCTGGCGAATCTGCGTGACCAATTCTGGATCATCTACATCAACATAATCTTCGATCCAATGATGCACACTATTGCGGTTTTGGGCGATGCGAGAACATTCTCGCCATTGATAAATGGGGAAGTGACTTGGCTCAATTTGGCCATAAATGAAGGGATAAGCATAATTTATCCAATCTTTATCTTTGTTTAAGGTGCTAAATGATGCCGGGGCGCTGCGTAAACGATGGGGCCAATTTGGCTGGTTTTGGTCCAGATGAGGGCGAGTTTGCACCAACTTGAGAGTTGGTTCTTGGTCCAATTCAGGGTTTACAAAAAAGCCGCTGCGTTCTCTGGCAATTAAGTAACCATCGTCCACCATGCTTTCGTAAACCAATACCACTGTGTTACGCGACACTTTAAGCAGTTGCGCCATTTTGCGGCTCGAGGGCAGGGCCCTTGTGCCAAAGTAGTCGTGCTGAATCAGCTCTACTAACTTTTCTCTAATCTGTTGTTGTAAGCCTCTACCTGCTTGTAACTCAATATTCATCATGCAGTCATTCATGCCCATATCCTTACAAAAAGTAGGTGAAGATTTTGCATATCTTCTATTCCCCATGTTTGGAAATAGCAATTTATTAGCCAACATGGCTTTTTATTTGTTGCTTTGCGCTGGACCAGCAATTCAAAAAAATTGGCCCTATAGCTCGTTTTTCGCACGCAGTAACTTAAAACAACACGCTAAGTGTCGGGTTCAACAAGGAGTTAACGATGAAACAATTGAAGATGAAAACTGCGATAGCAGCTTTGGCGGGACTAATGATTAGCACGGCGGTTACCGCAAAAGAGGTCACCATTGGATACCAAGGAATGTTCAATCCATGGAAGCACGCTATTAACGAGAAATTGGTAGAAAAAGAAACGGGCTACACCATCAAATGGCGTCGCTTTGATTCTGGCGCTAAAGCAATGACCGCGATGGCCTCTGGCGCTTTAGATTTAGCCTCGGCGGGCTCTAGCCCAATTGCCAGTGCAGTAAGCCGCGGCGTAGACATCGAATTGGTATGGATTTTAGAAAACATTGCCGATGCAGAAGCACTGGTAGTGCGTGATGGCTCGGGGATCAGTTCTCCAGCCGACTTAAAAGGTAAGCGCATTGCGGTGCCGTTTGTATCCACTACGCACTTCCATGCCTTATTTGCACTTGAGCAATTTGGCTTAACCGAGAAAGATGTTCGCTTAATCAACATGCAGCCTAACTCTATAGCCGCAGCATGGCAGCGCGGAGACATCGACGGCGCGTTTATTTGGGATCCAGCACTGGGCAAAATTAAGCAAAGTGGCAAGGTGTTGATCACTTCGGCCACCTTAAGCGCTTGGGGTAAACCTACTTTTGATGGCTTAGTTGCGAACAAAGAATTTGCTGCTGCTAACCCTGATTTTGTGAGCAAAATGCTTAAAGTAGTGATTGATTTAGACGAAGACTACCGCAGCAACAAAGCAAGCTTTGATGCCAGCAATCCAATTGCCCAGTCTATTGCTAAAGTGAGTGGCGGTGACGTAAACACGGTAGCTGAAGTGCTCGACCTTTATGAGTTCCCCGATGTAACTACGCAGCTATCATGCAGCTGGTTGGGTTGTGGCGCAGAAGGCGGAGCCAGCCAATCACTTAAATCCACTTCAGAGTTCTTGAAAGAGCAGAAGAAGATCAACGACTTAATGCCAGATTACAGCAAGTTTGTTAACCCTGCTTATGCAGCGGCAGCCGCTGAAATGTAACTGGCTAACAGCCTAAACCAGGAGACTTAACAATGAATACTCTCGAAATTCATGACGTATCGGTAGTCTATCCTGCAGCTCAAGGTGGTGACCCAGTCACCGCCTTATCTGAGGTGAACTTGAACATTGAACAGGGCGATTTTGTGGTTGCCTTAGGTGCTTCAGGATGCGGAAAAACCACATTATTAAACTTGATTGCCGGGTTTATCGCGCCCACCAAAGGGTATCTCACTTTAGGCTCTAGCCCTATTGAAGGTTATCCCAGAGTAGCTTGTGGTTTAGATATTGGCGATGAAATTGTTGGCCCTGGTGCCGATCGCGGCGTGGTGTTCCAAAAACATGCGCTACTGCCGTGGTTAAACGTAATCGAAAACACCGAGTTTGGCTTAAAGCTGCAAGGTGTAGACAAACAAGAGCGCCGAGAGCGCGCGGCCAGTTACTTAAAACTGGTGGGCCTTGAAGATTTTCACCAACACAAGGTTTACCAATTATCTGGTGGTATGCAGCAGCGGGTTGGTATTGCCCGAGCGCTTACTAACAACCCTGAAATGCTGTTACTTGATGAACCCTTAGGTGCCTTGGATGCGCTTACTCGTGAATCCCTGCAAGAACTCTTGCTGGATGTATGGCGCGAAACCAACAAAATGATGTTTTTTATCACCCACAGTGTGGATGAAGCTTTGTTGTTAGCTACTCGCCTCATTGTGATGTCGCCGCGACCAGGGCGGATCACGCATGAATTTAAGATTGATTTTAACCAGCAGTTTTTAGACTGCCGAGACGCTAGAAAAGTGAAATCGAGTGAAGCCTTTATTGCTATGCGCGAGCAAGTGTTAGCAATTATTCATGGCGACGAAGCGGCGGCAGCCTAAGGACAAATTATGACGACCAATACCATGAGTGCCTCATCTCTAACTCCGCCCATCAGCCCCGATGAGAAGGCTGGTGGCGCAGCAGCACATAAAAAAGAGCTGACCCCTTTTGCCAAAAAAGTGGTTAGTACCACCAAACAATTAACCGCGCAAAAAGCCGTTCAAAGTGGTGAATATTTTGGTACGCCTGGTGCTGGTGATAGCAAACTAATTGCACTGTGCTCTACCGTATTTTTCTTGGGTTTATGGGCACTGGTAACCGAAGCTGGCATGATTAAACCGATGTTCTTACCATCGCCTTTTGATGTGCTGGCTCGCCTTTGGGACATTTTTATTGATGGTTTTGCTGGCGCCACCTTGTTTGAACACCTTGGTGCAAGTTTAGGCCGCATTTTTGGTGCGTTTGCTTTGGCCTGTGCCATCGGTATCCCGCTTGGTATCGCTATTGGCTGTAGCAGAGTGATGCGTGGCATATTTGACCCTATAATCGAATTTTATCGCCCGCTGCCTCCTCTAGCCTACCTGCCATTAGTGATTATTTGGCTGGGTATTGATGAAGAGAGCAAAGTGACCTTAATCTTTCTAGCCATGCTGGCGCCAATTGTATTGAGTGCCCGTGCGGGAGTGAGCTCGGTGCGGATTGAGCAAATTCAAGTAGCTTATTCAATGGGAGCAAGTCGCTGGCAGGTGGTATCTCAAGTGATTACCAAAGGCGCGTTGCCCGATGTATTAACCGGTATGCGCATTGCTATTGGCTTTGGCTGGACAACCCTGGTAGCTGCAGAAATGGTGGCCGCGGAGCGAGGCATAGGGTTTATGGTGCTAAATGCGTCTGAGTTTTTGGTTACCGATGTGGTTATTGCCGGCATCGTGGTGATAGGCATAATCGCTTATTGCTTTGATTTGTTTATGCGGTTCTTAGAAAGCAAATTGGTACCTTGGAAAGGATGCAACTAAGCGCAACAAGTTCTACCTTTGCATGTTGTTTGCCCGGCTAATGTCGGGCTTTTTTAGTTGGTATATATTAGACAATCTTCAAGATTCTTGTTTTTCATAGCGTCTGTTAAAAAGCTGCTTTATATACTCGATTTTTAAGATACTGCTTGGGGGAAATGTCTCTTGGATTCTTTTAATTAGCTGTTTCTTCGCTCCTAGTACCACTACATCTTGACACTCAACGTCAATGTATATCGCACACCAATCTTTTTGAGTAGGGTAAAAAAACATACCAGCGTAAGCCAATTGCCATTGCTCCTTATCAGAAAGCATCAAGCTTTTGGCTGAATATTGCTCTGTCCAATTAGGTTCTTCAAAGTCTGCAAACATAGTTAAGTGAAAGTGGAGCTCATCTTCTGCATTACTCTTATCTAATGTGCTTAATACCTCTATTCCTTGAAAGCAGTTATCTTCATCTATAAGAAATTGTGGAGATACCAATAGGTAGTCCCAGCCATTAACAAACACTTTGTGAAAGCTATCCAAGCTCTTCGCTTGGCTTAGATCAAACCAACTATCAGGATCTTCGTTTTCATTTCCCACAATATAAGCTCCAATAAATAGCGATGTTTATATTAACCGGCATTTTCGCGGATGGACATTGGAGAGTGAAATATAGCTTCTGATAGGAAATTGGTAGCTTTACTTTTTAAGATGGTTCGGGTTATAGCTGCGGAAGAGGTAATGGAGTTTACAATTCATTCAATTAATAAACCCTACCTAATGAAGCGTTGATTCCCAGCAACGCCGCAGTAATCATCACGGGTAAGGCGATGTGCTTAAATGAACGTGGCGGCCAACGATTAAACAAGTATTGGCCTAAGCGCACCGCTAACATAGTGGGAATAAGTAGAACGGCAATATGGCTCAAAGACTGCCAGCTAAAAATTCCAGTTGCTAGCAATCCGCCCACCGATAGCAATTCACTCACGATAAAAAATAGGATCATGGTGGCACGTTGTTGCTGCGGGTTGAGCGGGCTAGAAAGCATGTAAGCGACTACCATAGGCCCTCCAACCGAGGCACTGGCTGTGCCAGCTCCTGAGAGAAAGCCAAATAGCCCTGGGGCTAAAGGTTTATCCATGTGAGGTAGGCGCATATTGCAGGCGAGGAATAAAGAAAACAGCAATATGAACAAGCATATCGCTAGCTTAAGCAATTCTGCTGGTAGCAAAAGGAGTAGTCCTAGGCCTAAGGGAATACCTATTAAGGAGCCCGCAATTAACTTTTTGAGTATTGGGTAGTTGGCTTGTTGGCGGGCTTGTTTCCATAGGTTTACGCTACACAGTAAATCCAAGCTTAAGATAACCGGTACACTTTGCTGTGGCGTAAAAAACAGGTTCATACCAATCACCGCAATGGCAGCAAAACCAAAACCACTAAAGCCTCTTACCAAGGCCGCCAACATCACTATGGGTACCATTACGGCCATGTTATCAAGCATTTAGTTATCTCTTAAACCTGAGTAAATGGCTAATATGGCAGGCTGTTACATTAAGGCTATAGGGCCAATTAGCAGTATATATAGCGCCACTTGGCACTGAGTTTTGTCCTCGGGTTTATCTGGCTCCATGGATTTGAATTGCTGGTCCTAAGCACCCGTTTTACCCTGAGTTAATGTCGTAAGCATGCTTTGCAATATTGAATTAGCTTAAGGGAGTAGAGGCATGTCGATAGAAAATACGGCGGTAATTGAGCAAGATCGTAAGCATGTTTGGCATCATCTTAACCAACACAGTGTGTTAAAAAGCCAAGACCCAATGGTTATGGTAAAAGGCGAAGGCTCACGAGTGTGGGACGCCAAGGGTAACAGTTACTTAGATGCCTCATCGGGCGGAGTATGGTGTGTTAACGTTGGTTACGGGCGTAGCTCAATTGCAGAAGCCGTGAGCAAACAACTTACAGAGCTTAACTTTTTTGCCAGTACTGCGGGTACCGTTCCAGCAGCTGAATTTGCCGAAAAGCTACTCGCCAAAATGCCCGGTATGAGCCGCGTTTATTATGCAAGCTCTGGTTCTGAAGCAAATGAAAAAGCCTTTAAAATTGTTCGCCAAATCGCTCATCTAAAATATGGCGGAAAGAAACACAAAATTTTGTATCGCGAGCGGGACTATCATGGTTCTACCATCGCTGCTTTAAGTGCAACGGGCCAAGAGGAGCGCCGTAAGCAATATGGCCCCTTTGCGCCTGGCTTTGTAGAGTTTCCACATTGTTGTGAATATCGTAGCCAATTTGGCGATGTTAGTGATTATGGAGTGAGAGCGGCTAAAGAGTTAGAGAAGGTCATTCTGCAAGAAGGGCCAGATACAGTAGGAGCCGTGATCTTAGAGCCCATTACCGCAGGCGGCGGAGTGATTACACCACCCGAAGGTTACTGGCCTACCATCATGGAGATTTGTAAGAAATATGACGTACTGCTGCACATCGACGAAGTGGTTTGTGGCCTAGGCAGAACCGGCGAATGGTTTGGTTACCAACACTATGGCATTAAGCCCGACATTGTCACGCTAGCCAAAGGTGTTGCCTCTAGTTACGCCGCCATTTCTTGCACAGTAACAACCGAAGAAGTATTTAATGAATTTATGGCTGATAGCAGTGACCGTGAAGCCTATTTTAGAGACATTAGCACCTTTGCCGGCTGTACTGCTGGGCCAGCTGCGGCATTAGAGAACTTACGCATTCTTGAGCAAGAAGAACTGGTGCATAACAGCAAGATGATGGGCGATTATTTGCTAGAAGGGCTAATAGGTTTGCAAGCCAAGCACCCTATCATTGGTGATGTACGAGGCAAAGGTTTGTTGTTAGGTATAGAGCTGGTTAGTGACCAAGACGCCAAAACGCCAGTGGATGAAAGTGTCGCGGTTAAGGTAGCGGGAATGTGTATGGCTAAGGGCCTAATTATTGGTAGAACTAACCGCTCATTTGCTAGCTTAAACAATACCTTGTGCTTGTGTCCGGTGCTAACTTTGAGCAAACAAGAAGCAGACTTTATTGTTACTACCATCGATGAAGTATTGGCCCAGCTCGAAGCCAGTTAAGCGCAAATATAGTGGGTTTGAAAGCAGCGTTATTCGCTGCTTTTTTTGCGCCAAAATCCCTACCTATCAATCTAATAGTTATAAGCCATTTCTTATCTGTCTTGGCTTGTATTACATTTGAGCTGTAACCTTAAAGGCCCTTGAAGGAGGTCTTATGCAACAGCTTAATGTTAGACACTACATGCGTGCTCAATTCTTGAGTTTTACCGAAGAGCAAAGCATTAACGAGGCCAGCGAATTGCTGACTAATTCACACCAGCTTGGTGCCCCAGTGGTTGACGCTAAAGGCGCATTAATTGGTTGGTTATCGGAGCTAGACTGCGTAACTCAAATGCTGCAAGCCGGATACTATTGCGACCAAAGTGCTTTGGTTAAAGACATTATGCGCAGTGAAGTACTTAGTGTTGGCCCAAATGAGAATGTACTCGACTTGGCAAAAACCATGACCGATAACAAACCAAAAAGTTACCCAGTATTAGAAAACGGCAAACTGATTGGCTTAATCGAGCGCAAAGCGGTATTAGCGGCGCTTCATCAGCAACAACAGCAGTGCTTTAGCGTACAGTAATAAACCTATTTTCAGTCACTTAATAACAACTTTGGCAAAAGCCTACTAGTATGTAAGTTGTTATTAAGCGCTGGAGAGCAAATGGGTTTAGCGATAGTTAAAACGTGTACCTTAGTGGGCATGGAAGCCTTAAATGTTACTGTAGAAGTGCATTTAGCCAATGGTTTGCCCGCTTTTAGCATTGTAGGTTTACCAGAAACCTCGGTTAAAGAAGCTAAAGATAGAGTTCGTAGCGCCATTCTCAATAGTGGCTTTTCCTTTCCAGCAAAACGCATTACCGTAAATCTAGCGCCTGCAGATGTTCCTAAAAGTGGAGGTCGCTTTGATCTGCCAATTGCTATTGGTATTTTAGCTGCTGCTGGTGATGTTCCTCTAGCGTGTTTGAATGACATGGCGTTTTGCGGTGAGCTGGCTTTATCAGGAGCAATTCGTCCAGTAAGCGGAGCAATTGCCACCGCCTTATCGATAAGCCATCAGGGTTTAACCTTGGTGACTAGTGAGCAAGATGCCGACGCAGCGGTAAGAGTACCAGATGCTAAAGTACATGGCAGCGCCAGCTTGCAGCAGTTAAGTGCAGGTATCAATGGCCAAAGCGCTTTTAACTTGAAGGACTCTCAAGTTATTGAGCCGCAGTTTAACGAAAGCCTCTTAGATATGAGCGAAGTGCAAGGCCAGCATTTGGCTAAACGCGCGCTAGAGCTGGCAGCTGCAGGTGCACATAATCTGATAATGATGGGTCCTCCCGGTACCGGTAAAACTATGTTGGCGAGTCGCTTACCGGGCATATTACCTAGCTTAACCGAGCAACAAGCCATAGAGGTGGCGGCAATAAATTCGGTAAGCGCTCAGCAACGAGAGCTAGAGCAATGGTACATTCCGCCTTTTCGTAGCCCGCATCATAGCGCCTCAATGGTAGCGCTGGTGGGCGGTGGTTCAAACCCTAAGCCCGGCGAAATAACCTTAGCCCATCATGGTGTGCTTTTTTTAGATGAGCTTCCTGAGTTTGCTCGCAGTACTTTAGACGCTTTGCGCCAGCCGCTAGAGTCTGGCGAGGTGCATATTTCTCGTGCTGCTTTGCAGGTGCGCTTTCCTTCACGTTTCCAGTTGGTGGCGGCGATGAACCCTTCACCTTGTGGCTACTATCAAGGTCAGCAGTTACGCAGTAATCCCGACCAAATTTTAAAATATCTTGGCAAGCTATCGGGGCCATTTTTAGACCGCTTTGATTTAAGTGTTGAGGTATCTGAGTTACCCAAAGGCAGCTTAACTCAGCATGCTCAGGGGGAGTCTAGTGCCCAGATAAAACAGCGGGTGATTAACGCGCGCAAGCTGCAGTTGGAGCGTAGTGGTAAGTTAAATAGCCAACTCTCTGGTAAAGAGCTTCACCAGCATGCCAGTTTAAGCCTTGAAAATAGTGAATTTTTAGAAAGCAGTATTAGCCAATTAGGTTTATCTGCTCGCGCATTTCATCGCGTTTGGCGCTTAGCCAGAACCATTGCCGATCTTAAGCAACAAAAAGATATTCAACGCAATGACATTGTGGAAGCACTAAGCTATCGAGCAATGGATCGCTTACTTAAGCGTTTGTCTGCCTAGTGTTTATATTTTGTCGAGTTTCCCCTTCTCTATTGATTAATAAATCACTCACCAGATTACGAATTATCTCAGTGCTCGCGGGGCTTCGCTGGCATTTTGCCTTAGCGTAAACAATTAGCTACAACAAAATGGCTCAATAATTGTATAGCTGTTAGTGTTCAAATTATTGACACTTTATTAGAATAACTTGAAGATAACGTTTTCATAAGCTTATGTTTTTCAAGTACAATATAGGATATAAACACAGAGTTATAGATAGCGCTCACTAGGAAGGGCGCCGCTTAGCGCTTGATTAGAGCAATAAAAAAAACATAAAAATAAAGGCAGTGAGGTCAGAAACATGACTTTCACCGAAAAAATGTCAAACAGGCGTTTACAAGGGTGAAGCTGCTACTTAAAGTGCACGTGAATAAGCCGTATGCAAAGAGCTTATCGCGCTTCAAAAGAAGGAAGGAAATACTATGATGAAATGGATGGTGATTGGCATTTCTCTATTGTTTGGTACTGCAAATGCGCAGGATGTTAGAATTTGGCTACAGTCGGGTAGCGAATCGCAATGGATGCAAATGCAAGATTTACAGATCCAAAACTCCGATGGCAGTCTACAACAACGCATTGTTGCCTTAGATAGCAAAGGAAAACCGCTGTTTATGCCACTGAGTGAGTTGGCGTTTATTCAAGCCGATAACAAATATTATTATGTTTCAAATGAGTACGTAGCTGTTACTCATAGCGGTGCTAAATTTAAACTTCCTAGCGGTGACGAAGCCGACAATATGTTTGTTGCACGCAACGGTTACGGCGGTTACACCAGTTTCGACTATTCTGCGTTGCGTCGCATTATCTTCTCTAAGTAGCTAGCTGTTCAGCTAACTGCTGCCATCCAGTGAAAATCGTTTAAGCAACACTTTTTTAAGCATTTTTTTCTGGCACAATAAAGGCTGCTTCGTTCAAGGGAACAGCCTTCTTGTTATATCTTTATCAAAGTAATCACCTCAGTTCATTAAGGGAAATGTTGAGCTCAGTAATGAGTTTACAGACTCCTGATAGTCCGTTTACTCAGCAACAGATTTTGGTACAAAGCCCTGGCATGGCGCAGTGGTTAAAACTGCAGCTAGCCGAACAACAAGGCATTGTGGCAAATGTGGCGTTTCCGCTGCCTGCTAGCTTTATTTGGCAAATGTTTCATTTAGTTCTGCAAGATGTTCCCGAGCAAAGTCCCTTTAATAAAGAAGCCATGAGTTGGCGATTAATGCGCTTGTTGCCGCAACGTTTGCAAGAACCTGCATTTAGCGCCTTAAAACACTATCTGTTGGGTGAGCAAGATAGTGAGGACATTGACAGTCGTAAGCTTTGGCAACTGGCACAAAAAATTGCTGACATTTACGACCAATACTTGGTGTATCGCAGCGAATGGACCAGTGCATGGGAAGCCGGTGATGACTTAAACGAGGTGAGCGAAAGCCAGCCTTGGCAGCCTATTTTGTGGCGTGACTTGGTCGACGACACGGTTAGCGCTATGGACTCCCCTTATCACCGGGGCAACTTATATATCGACTTTGTTGAACAGTTGCGAGTGGCCAGTGCCGTGCCTGAAGGTTTGCCCGAGCAGGTGTTTATTTTTGGTATTTCGGCTTTACCGCCTGCTTATGTTGAAGCTTTAGATGCCTTAGCCTTACATACTGACATCCACTTGTTTTTAACTAACCCTTCAAAAGAGTATTGGGGGGATATAAAAGATGTTCGTACAGTACTTAAAGAGCAGTCCGAGTTACTTAGTGTCGGTAACCCTTTGTTATCTTCTATGGGGAAATTAGGCCGTGACTATATTGATATGCTGCATATGCTTGAAAAAAATGATTTCACTTCATTTGACGACAATTTTCCAGAGAATAATGCACACCCGATTCCTCCGATATTGAAATTAATACAAGACGACATCTTGTATTTACGTGACCCCATTAACTATACATATTTTGATAGTAGTGAAAAGAAACGTCCAGTAGCTTTAAATGATACCAGTATTCAGCTGCATCTTTGCCATAGCCCTCGCCGAGAGCTAGAAGTATTGCACGATCAACTCTTGGCGATGTTTGAGCAAGACCCAGAACTAAACCCCCGCGATATTATTGTAATGGTGCCCGATGTAAATCGTTATGGGCCAATGATTCAGGCAGTGTTTGGCAGCACCAGTGCTGAAACGCGCTTGCCTTTTGCTATTTCAGATCGCAGTGCCACTCAAGAAAATCCAGTGTTGTTAAGCTTTTTGGAGCTATTGGCGCTACCACAAAAACGTAAGTCTGCAGCAGAGCTCTTAGCGTTATTGGAAGTACCAGCGATTATGCGTCGTTTTGAATTGGCAGAAGACGAACTTAAGTCGCTGCGCCAATGGGTGAGAGAAGCAGGGGTGCGTTGGGGGCTAGATGGCAGCGACCGCAGCCGCTGGCAGGCCCCAGAAGATGAAACTCACTCTTGGCTATTTGGCCTTAAGAGGATGTTGCTGGGTTATGCGATGCCCAGTGATGCGGGTTTACATCAAGGGGTGCTAGCCTATGATGAGGTGCAAGGGAAAATTGCCTTAGCAGTGGGCAAGTTAGCAGACTTTATAGACCAACTAATGTTGCTAGAACAACAGTTGTTGAGTGCGGTTAACGCCGAGCAATGGCGACTGCGTTTGCAAGATCTGCTCAGCAATATTTACAGCTTTGATAGTGATGACGAAACCGAGCAATTGCGCCTGCATAAGCTATTTGAAACCCTCGTAGAGCAATGTAGCAGTAGCGGTTTTATGGAGCTTATCAGCCCTGAACTTATTTTGGATTATTGTCGCAATCAGCTAAATGCCCAGCGTGGTAGTCAGCGCTTTTTGGCGGGGCAAATTAACTTTTGTACCTTACTGCCAATGCGCGCCATACCATTTAAAGTGGTGTGTTTATTGGGCATGAATGACAGTGAGTATCCGCGCTCGGTGCCTAGCATGGGCTTTGATTTAATGGCGCAAAATCCTGCTAAACGTGGCGACCGTAGCCGCCGAGATGACGACCGTTATTTGTTCTTAGAAGCATTGCTGGCCGCTCAAGATACTTTATATGTCTCTTATATTGCCCATAGTGCCAAAGATAACAGTGAACAAACGCCGTCGGTGTTGGTAGCAGAGCTATGTGATTACATTGGCCAAAGCTGCGTGCTACAAGGTGATGAACAACTAAATGTGGATCAATCAGCCAAGCGTTTGTTAACGCATCTTAGTTGTGAGCATCCCTTGCAACCCTTCTCGAGCGAGTATTATCAAAGCCAAAGCGATAAGTTTAGTTATGCGCAGCGTTGGGTGCCGGCTGTAGCAGCCCAGCAACAAAGCAAAGCGCCCGAGCCTATAGAAGAAGCGCTGATCAATGAAGGTTACATAGCGGATATTGAAATGGACGAGTTGCTTGCCTTTAGTCGCTCGCCCATCGCTTATTTTTATCAGCGGCGCTTAAAAGTGAGTTTTCCGCGCTTAAGTGAGCAATTAGAAGAAACCGAACCCTTTTTAGTAGAAGGGTTAGCGGGTTTCTCTATGAAGCAATATTTACTCGAACAGCAACTAAACAACGCAGATAAAAAGCAGCAATTTGCGCTGTTACATGCTGCCGGTAGCTTGCCGCATGGTGGTTTTGGAGAGGTATCGTTTGAGCAGCAATGGCAAGATCTTGAACCTTTGGCCGATGCCCTATTTCCCTTACTCGCGGGAGGATTAGTTAAGCGCCAGCAACTAGCCCTAGATCTAGAGTATTCGCTTGAGGATGGTTTGCAGCAGTGTCGTTTATCGGCTTGGTTAAAGCACCAATATGGGCAAGGTTTAGTGAGTTATCGACCGGGCAGTATTCGGGGTAAAGATTTGCTTGCTGCTTGGCTGTGGCACTTAGTGTTTCACGCTAGTTTACCAGAGCAAGCGCTCAGCTCTTATGTGCTTGGTCGTAAAGGGGCTTGGCAGCTTTCGCCAATAAGTGCAGAACAAGCAAAAGAGTATTTAGCGCTTTGGCTAAGCCACTTACAACAAGGTTTACACCAGCCGATATTGCTACCTATCGAAAGCGCTTGGCAGTGGATAAGCCAATGTAAAGACAAGAAAACCGGCAGTATTGAGTACAGCGAGGCCAATCTAGACAAAGCAAGGCGCGCGGCACGCAATCAGTTTAACGGAGGGCCGTTTGCTCAGGCAGAAGGCGCAGATCCTTATATTCAAGCTCAGCTAAATGATTTAGAAGCTATCTGGCCGCAGTTCGAAGCCAGCGCTCAAGCCTTGCTTGGCCCTTTGTTAGCTCATCTAGAGGAGTTTGCTGGTGTCTAATCTAAACCAAGCTGCTCAGCAGAGCAGCACGACCAATAATAACTTAGATGTTTTCACCTTTCCCTTAAATGGCTCTAGGCTCATTGAAGCCAGTGCCGGTACCGGTAAAACCTACACCATTGGTGCTTTGGTACTGCGTTTATTGCTAGGGCATTATCGTCAACCAGAGCAAGCTTTTAGCCAAGCTGGAGAGCGCATACCGCTCACTATTGAACAGATATTGGTGGTTACTTTTACCGAAGCGGCTACGCAGGAGCTACGAGGACGAATTCGCGAGAAAATTCATCAAGCGCGGATTGCTTTTTTACGAGGCCAAAGCGATGACTTCATTATTGGTCAGCTGCTCGATGAGGTTAACGACCACCCGCAGGCGGCGCAGCGTTTGTTGTTGGCAGAGCAGAACATGGACCAGGCCGCGGTGTTTACCATTCATGGTTTTTGCCAACGCATGTTGAAGCAACATGCTTTCGAATCGGGCTTGCCTTTTGAGATGGAGTTTCTTACCAACGAAATTCATCTTCGTTTGCAAGCGGTGCAAGACTGTTGGCGTCAGCGCTTTTATCCCTTATCGGTGCCCTTAGTGGGGCGAATAGTACAATGCTGGGCTAGCCCTTACGACTTACATCAAGAACTGGGCGGCTTGTTAAATCAAAGCCATTTTGAGCTACAAGGAGTGCCGCAAGAGCAAGATTTAGAACGCTTTTTTGCGCAACAAATTAGTCGCATTGATATCTTTAAACAGCTTTGGAAAGCGGCAGCGGCAGAGATTGCCGAACTTATTGCAACTGCGCCATTAAATGGCAATAAGTTTCGTAAAGCTTCGGTCGAAAAATGGTTGGGTTTAATTAACCAGTTTGCAGACGCCGCGACCGACAGTGACTTTTTAAGCAAACCATTGCGCGAGGCTTTGGCTAAGTTCACGCCAGAGAATCTAGCCAATGGCGTAAAAGCTAAAGGTACGCCGCCACAGCACCCGGCGTTTAACGCGATAGAAACCTTGTTTGCAGAAGAACAAAACATCAAAAATTTGCTGTTAGCCCAGTTGTTGCCGCAAATCCGTCAGCGTTTTAGTGAACTCAAGCAACAACAGCAGTTGTTAAGTTTTGATGATTTATTGGCGGGTTTGGCCAAGGCGCTAAATACCCCTCAGGGAGAGGCTCTAGCCAAGCAAATCGCCGAGCTTTACCCGGTTGCGATGATTGATGAGTTCCAAGATACCGACCCTCAGCAATATCAGATTTTTTCTCAGCTGTATATTGATAGGCCAGATACCGCATTAATGCTAATTGGTGACCCTAAACAGGCGATTTATGGTTTTCGCGGCGCCGACATTTTCACTTATATGCAAGCGCGCAACAAGGTTACCGCACGTTACAATCTGCCAACCAATTGGCGTTCTACTGGCGCGATGGTGACCGCATGCAATAAGTTGTTTGAGTGCCATTCGCGGCCATTTATTTTTGACGATGCCATTGAATTCATCCCAGTGAATGCGGCTAAAGCAGAGCTGAGTGGTTTAGTTATAAACGGCGAGCCACAGGCAGCCATGCAGTTTTTGTATCAGCAAAACGCAGAATTTGTGCGCGGCGAAGATTATCTTGTTGGTCAGGCTCAACAGTGTGCCCAGCAAATACAGGCTTTGTTAGAAGCCGGTCAACAAGGACGTGCAACTCTGGGTGATAGCGGTAAAACGGTGCAAGCGGGCGATATCGCGGTGTTAGTGCGCACTCGCCGTGAAGGCGAAAAAGTGGCCGCAGCATTGGCTAAACAAAACATTGCCAGTGTCAGCTTGTCTAACCGCGATAGTGTGTTTGAAAGCCCCGAAGCCTATCAATTTTATTTGCAGTTATTAGCCTGCCAAGAACCGCATAACGATCGAAAACTGCGCGCAGCTTTAGCCTGTAAGATTCTAGGTTTAGGCTTAAGCGAGTTGGACCAGCTAAATACCGACGAGCGCAGCTGGCAACGTTATTCCCAAGAGTACAGCGAGTACCAACAGCTTTGGTATAAGCAAGGCGTACTGGCAATGTTTTATTCTTGGATGAGCCAACGTGGCATTAGCGAGCGCTGGATCAGCCAAAACGACAACTATGGTGAGCGCTTACTTACCAACTTGATGCATTTAGCTGAGCTACTGCAAAACCAGAGCGCCGAGTTAGATGGTGAAGCTGCGTTAATGCGCTGGTTTGCCGAACAACTACTCGAGCCCGATGGCAATGCCGACGACCAACAACTGCGCTTAGAAAGTGATGCGAACTTGGTGCAAATTGTCACTATTCACAAAAGTAAGGGCTTGGAATATCCGATTGTGATGTTGCCGTTTATTTTGGGTTATCGCGAAGCGAGCGAAGCGCTTTATCACGAAGGCGAGCGCTTTATTCTCGATTTAAATGGCAGTGAGCAAGCTATGGAGGCTGCCAGCCAAGAGCGTTTGGCCGAAGACTTGCGCTTGCTTTATGTGGCGGTGACTCGGGCGGTGTATTGCTGTTATTTAGGTGTGGCAGATCTGAAAAAAGGTAACGCCAAAAAAGGTGATACCGACGTGCATCAAAGTGCACTAGGCTACTTGTTGCAACAAAATCAGCCACAACCTGCTGGCGCGCTTAGCGCTATTTTGGACAATTTAGCTCAGCTTCCCTGTATGAGTTGGCAAACAGTGAGTGAGCAAACACTTGCGCCATATAGCCCGCTAAACCAAGAGCAGCAAAGTTTTGCTGCTAAGCAATTTACTACCCAGCTTAATCGAAACTGGTGGCTAACCAGTTATTCTGCGCTTAGTCGCCAGCAAGGCCATGGCGCAGGCTTTGATGCAAGTAGTGATATGGCATGGCTAGATGAAGCAGAAGGTTTAAGTGCTGAGCCAAGCCAAGTTGAACAGCCGCAATCGCTGACTATTTTTGATTTTCCTCGTGGTGCCGAGGCTGGTACTTTTTTGCACTTATTGTTTGAAGAAGTGGATTTTCAAGCCGATTTAGCGAGTATTCAGCTGGCTATTGCCCCTTTACTGCAAGCCTCTAGTTATAATCAGTTGGACGCCCAAGGCGAGTTGTTATGGTTAGCGCCACTGGCTGATATGTTCCAACAAGTGTGTGCTACGCCTTTGGATGATGCTGGGAGCGCTGCTGCATATAGTTTAAGCCAACTAAGCCCAGCGCAACGCTTGGTCGAAATGGAGTTTTTCTTGCCAATTGCAGACCTACAAGCCAATCAAGTTAATCAGCTAATTCAATATTTCGACCCATTAAGTCGCCAAGCTAAACCTTTGGATTTTGCCAGTGTGCAAGGCATGTTAAAGGGCTTTATCGATTTAGTGTATCAACATGATGGTCGTTATTACGTATTGGACTACAAGTCGAATTACCTGGGGGCAGAAGTAAGTGAGTACCAACAACAGGCAATGATGGATGCCATGGCTGAGCATCGCTACGATTTCCAATATCAGCTGTACAGTTTGGCTTTACACCGTTGGTTGGGGCAACGAATACCTGACTACGACTATGAGCAGCACTTTGGCGGGGTTTATTATTTATTTTTGCGTGGAATGGCCGGTGATATGGCTAGTCAAACCGCTCAAAACGAGCAGCGTAATGGTGTGTATTTTAGCCGACCAGATCCGCAATTTATTGAGTACCTTGATCAGCTATTTGCCGGGCAAGATCTTAATCAAACATTAGTGCAGCTAAATCTTGAGGAGGCGAATGATGACTAGTTTACTGGTTAATGATGTCAGCCTTCTAAGCGCTACTGATTGGCTCCAACAGTTAAAACAACAGGGACAAATCAGCGCCTTAGATTTTCACTTTGCTAAGTCGTTTGCAAGCAGCGAACAGGCAGATGTTTTGATGGTTGCAGCCGCGCTGGTAAGTAATGAATTACAAGCCGGCCATGTTTGTATAGATATGCCTAGCCTAGCCAAGCGTTGTGAACAATTGGGCGCTTGCCCACTTGCTGGCGCGCTAGAGCCTGAGTTTTGGCAAGTGCAACTTGGGTTTTCAACGGCAGTAATGCAAGCCGAATTATCCAGAGATGCTAAGCCATTGGTATTGCAGTATGGGCGCTTATATTTGTATCGATATTGGAACTATGAGCAGCAAATTGCCGATTACTTCGGTGAAAACTCACTTACCAGTGATTACCCCTTAGCCAAAATACAACAGCAAGCGGAGCAATTGTTTAGCCCTAACTGGCAAATGCTATTACAGGCTAAAGCCGCTTATACTCCGCAACAGATGGCTTTATATGCCCAGCAATATTTGGATGTAAGTGACGCGAACTTGCTTAATAATGCCGAGTTCTTAAGCAAACTCGCTGGTATTGAACAAGTATCAGAACTGCAAAGCCTAGTCGCTAAAATTACGAATACTAGCAAGATAAATTGGCAGAAGCTGGCAGCCTTGCAAGCCTGTTACCAACCTCGGCTAGTGATTAGTGGCGGGCCGGGCACCGGCAAAACCACCACCGTGACGCGCTTGCTCGCCTTATTACAAGATTTACAACTTAGTGCAGAAAAAGCGGCGTTACACATTCAGCTGGTTGCACCAACGGGTAAAGCTGCCGCGCGCTTAAGTGAATCTATTATCGGCGCAAAACAGCAGCTTAATGCGAGCGAGCAAACCATAGCGACTATCCCTGAGCAAGCTTCTACGATTCACCGCTTGTTAGGTGTTATACCTGGGCGGGCGGAGTTTCGTCATCATGCCGACAATCCTTTAGCTTTAGATTTATTAGTTGTAGATGAAGCGTCGATGATTGATATGCCACTTATGGTGAAGCTATTGGCGGCCATGCCTAAACAGGCGCGAATTATATTGTTGGGAGATAAGGACCAACTGGCTTCGGTAGAGGCGGGGGCAGTATTGGGGGATTTATGTGCCTTTATTGAGCAGGGTTACAGCCAAACCTTGCTGGATAATTTGCAAGCCAGTAGTGGTTTTAACTTAAGTGCTTGGCAAGCTAAGCAGCCTTTGCCCATAGCTGATAAGCTGTGTTTATTGCGTAAAAGCTATCGCTTTGATGCTCATTCAGGCATCGGTTTGTTGGCAGCTGCGGTAAACCAAGGCCAAGTTAAACAAACTATGGCTTTGCTGGAATTACGCCGCGAAGACTTACCCTATCAAACGCTAAATCAAGACAGTTACCAGCACTTGCTTGGGCAAAGCGCTAAGGCTTACCAGCCCTATTTAGAGGCGTTGCGTCAAGGTTTACCGATGGAGCAGGTGTTTGCCGAGTTTCATCAGTTTCAGCTTTTAGTTGCACTTCGTAATGGTGATTTGGGTGTGACTGGGCTTAATCAACGCATCGAGAAACGGCTAAACCAGCAAGGTTTTATTACCTTGCCAAAACATGCCGATAGCGTGTGGTATGCCGGTAGACCAGTGATGATTGAGCAAAACGATCACGAGCAGCAGCTGTACAACGGCGATATTGGCATTTGTGCGCAAGATGAAAATGGCCAGCTAATGGTGGCTTTTGAGTCTGCCAATGGTTTGCGCTGGTTATTGCCTAGTCGCTTACCTGCTCACCAAAGTGTTTACGCCATGACGGTACATAAAAGCCAAGGTAGCGAATTTAAACAGGTTTGTATGTTGCTGCCGCCTGCCACCCAAGCGTTGGTAAATCGAGAGTTGTTGTATACCGCAATCACCCGCGCAAAAACTACCTTTAGTTTATATGCCGATGCCGAGAGCATAAGTGCAGCATGTCGGAATAAAACCCAGCGGCGCTCGGGCTTGGTAGAGCGCTTGGCTGTTGGTGAGTAAATCTGATGCTTAGCGCTCCAATTCTTAAATGTTTCACAGTTGGCTAGTTTTTACGTTGTTGAATGTATTCCTTAAACAGCTTATGCACGCCGTGTAAAAACTCTATATCGTCGCGCCGAGCACCCAGCATATCGTCAACAAAGCGCAGGCTGCTGGCTGGAATTGGTGGCCCTTTCACTAAATCACGCTCATGTTGAGATAGCGGCAATAAGTACACCACACTCAGATCTAACGCTTTGGCAATTTTAAATAACTCAATCTGGCTAAAGTTAGCGTTGCCGTCTTTATCTAGCTTGTTGTAAAGGGCACTTTTTGAAATGCCGCTTAGCTTGGCCAGTTGATTACGGTTAAGTTTGCAATAGGCTAGCAGTGACTCGATCCGGTCGATTTGCATAAAGCGATATTCGCGCTCGTTTATATCTTTAAATTCAAAACTGCCCGTGGCAATGCTGTCTAAATCAGAGTTGTCCATAACTTTTCCCTGTTTGCGGAAAATACGATGCATTCTGTTCCAGTATAGGGAATCGTATACCGATAAAATAGCCTTATTGAATCGAACTGGAGATAAGCATGAGACAAACATCCGATAGAATTCGCCATGCCGTAGGTTTTGAGTTAGTTGGCCTATTGGGAGCTATGCCTTTGCTGGCTGTGCTATTTGGGGTAGACCCAATGCATTCTGGCGCGATGGGTTTGTTTTTTTCGGTTATCGCTACAGCGTGGAACTATTTCTACAATCGCTGGTTTGATATTTTTTTATTTAAACGCCAAGGGCATAGCGATAAAAGCCAAAAGCAACGCATCTTCCATGCCTTTGGTTTTGAGTTAGGTCTGTTAGTTATCACTATTCCAGTAATGGCTTGGTGGCTAAATGTTAGTTTGCTAGATGCGCTGATTATGGATGCAGCCATGATCATCTATTACTTGTTTTTTGCATACTTTTATAACCTGGCCTATGACAAGTTATTTCCAATTAACAAAGCCAGTAAACTGCTTACCAGCGTTTAGTCGAGTAAACCCGCAAGCTTAGCGCGGCTATAACAAGCAATGGTTTTGGCATCGTTGATGGTTCCATTAACGATGCCTTTTTCAAACTCTGCACTGCTCATTTCAAATACTTCAATAAACTCATCTTCGTCGCATTGACCTGCTTGATGCGAAAGCTGCTTGGCCAAAAACAAATACTGTATCTCGTCACAAAAGCCCGGCGCCGGATATAGTTTACCAAGGCTGTGCCATTGCTCGGCGACGAGATTAACTTCTTCCTGTAGCTCGCGTTTAGCACAGGCTAGTATTCCATCTTCGCTTTGTTCATCGGCTTCTATGGTGCCCGCAGGGAGTTCCACCAACCAGTCTTGAATGGCAGTACGATACTGGCGCTCCATAATAATATTGCCCGCATCATTAATCGCTAGCACTACCACTGCACCAGGGTGGCGAAGTGTGGTGATGGTTTTTTGCAGTTGATTAGGCAGACGTTGTTGCTCGCGAGTTACCTCAAAACAATGCCATTTTAGTAGGCTTTGCTGTTGCATAGCGGGATCCTTTTAGCGCCAAAAAACTTAGCTTACTGCAGCGGCAATTAATTGTATTTGTAAAAAACCTGAAAAATTAAATATAAATTTATCAATTGCTGGTGGTTTGTATAAAAATTAACCATAGTTTAAAGAGTTGTAGGAGGGAATATTATGTCTCGCTTAAGTCTTTATCTTATTGCCAGTGCCTTATTTATTGGGGTCGTTATGGGCTTAACCAGCATGAGCTTGCTGAGCCAACATAACGCAGCAGTGAATCAGCTTTCCAGCAGTGTCGCTAAGCGCGCTGCCGCCGTTGCTGCCTTAATTAAGCATACCGAAACGCAACACCGCCAAGAGCTAGAATACTTTGCCGAACTTTCGATGGTGCCCAAAGCTTTAGATAGTGGCAACTATGAGGTTGTCGCGGAGTTGCTTAGCAAGCTAATGCAAAGTAAATCAACCGTGGTGCAAACGCGTTTGTTTAACCCCGAAGGGCAAGAGGTATTCAAGCTGGTGAATCGCGCAGGTGTGCCAGTGCGTTTAAGCAATATAGAGCTTCAGGATAAGTCTCAGCGCTACTATTTCAAGCAATTAAGTAGCACTGCTATTGGCAATAGCTACTTGTCTCCGGTGGATTTAAACGTTGATTATGGGGTGATTGAGCGGCCTTATCGACCGGTGATGCGCATTGCGCAAAAGATAAGGCATTTAGATAGCGGCCAATATCTAGGTAGTTTGATGTTTAATTACGATGTGAAACAAGAGCTTAGACAGTTAGCTAGCTTGTTACCCGAGCAGCTAAGGTTTTACATTGTAGATGAGCGCCAGCAGTTTTTGGCCCACCCAAATTCGGCGAGTTTATATTGTGCAGAGTTGAGTTGTGACGATCTTTTCATTGAATCTCAAGTTCAGCGCTTGGCCCACCAGCGGGTTTATTTCGACGATAGTTTAGCCGCAGAAATAAACCTAGATAGCCCCGTTCAGCCGGTAATGATGGGCGCACAACTTATTGTGGCTTACCAACATAATTATTTACCACATTTAACCCAGCCTATCTCTAATTTAGGCGTGTTAACAAGGAGCTACCAATGGTGGGCTGCTTTGCTTGTGGCGAGCTTAGTATGCTTGGTTGGATGCTATTCCTACCAACATTTGCAAAACCGGATAGAAGAACGCCTGCAAAAAGCCAGAATGCATAAGGTGCTAGAAGGGGTAACCGAAATGTTAGAGCGCTTGCATGAGAATGACGACGCGGTAACCGGCAGCCATGTGCAACGGGTGGCCGATTATTCTCGGCTTATGGCGGAGCATGTTGGTTTAGATAAGCAGCTGGTTGAGGATATTCATCAATTTGCCTCTTTGCATGACATTGGCAAAATCTCTACTCCCGACGCGATTCTTGGCAAACCGGGCAAGCTTGATGCGCAAGAGTGGGAAGTGATGAAGCAACACGTGGATAATGGTTATCAACTATTAAGAGAATTTGAGTTAAGCCCAGTAGCCGAAAACATTGTTCGCGGTCACCATGAGCGTTGGGATGGGCAAGGCTACCCACAAAAAATTGCCGGTGAAGAGATTCCTATTGAGGCAAGAATCGTTAGTTTAGTGGATTGTTTTGATGCCTTAATGTCGGAGCGGCCCTATAAACCGGCTTTCTCCTTTGAGAAGTCGAAGGAGATTATTAACGACTTGAGCGGAAAAGCTTTTGATCCCTACCTAGTCAAAATGTTTAATTTTTTGGAAGCTGATTTTCGTAACAGCCACCCTAGCCCAAAAACTAAAAGTGGCTAAGGTAAACTGCTTGGTTTATTGGTAGCGCTATTTAAGCTGTTTGGTAGCCAAAAGGGTCATCAATGCTTGGGCTTGGCTGGGTGAACCAAACTGGCCCCGACTCGCCGATATAAAAATGATCTTCTAAGCGAACGCCAAAGTGTTCGGGGATCACCAACATCGGCTCGTTACTAAACACCATGCCAGGGGCTAACAGGGTTTCATCGCTTGCTACTAAATAAGGCCCTTCGTGAATGTCTAGGCCACAACCGTGCCCTGTGCGATGCGGTAAGCCAGGTAACGCATATTCTGGCCCATAGCCATCCGCTTCTAGCGATTGGCGAGCTGCAGCATCTACACTGGCGCAGCTAGCACCAAGTTGCGCCGCATTAAAAGCGGCTTGTTGCGCTTTATGTTCACTTTGCCAAGCTTTACGTTGTTGTTCAGTGGCTTCACCGTAAGCGTAGCTGCGGGTTATGTCTGAGTTATAACCGTGCAATAGGCAGCCTGTGTCAATGAGTACCCAATCGTTTTCTTGCAAGATTTGCGGCTCTTTTACGCCATGTGGAAATGAGCTGGCTAGGCCAAACAACACAATACAAAAAGACGAACCGCTAGCGCCTACCTTTTGGTGGGCTTGGTGGATGAACTCGGTCACTTCGCTAGTGCTAATGCCAGGGCGCAAAATTTTAGCCGCAGCTTTTTGTACCGCCAAGGTCATGTCTTTGGCTCGTTGCAATAAGGCAATCTCGGCGGCTGATTTTATGGCGCGACAAGCTTGAGTGACTACATCACCATTTACAAAATTTAACTCAGGGTTCGCTTTAATCAGACCGTCTACCAAAAAGAACGCTGCACTAGGGTCGACTGCAATGGTGCCTTTTAGTTTTAAATCTGAACATAGCGTTGAAAACAACTGATAAGGGCTTTGGTGTTCATGCCAGCCATGGAAGGGGGCATCAACAAGCATGAAGTCGTTTAAAGAGTCTTGCTCAAAATACGGAGCAATATAGTGTAATTGACCATCGGCACTTAACAACGCTCCTACCATGCGCTCGCTGGCACTCCACTTTAATCCAGTGAAATAATACAAGTTGGTGCCGGCGTTTAAGTAAATAGCGCTTATGCCTTGTTGTTGCATTAACTCACATGCTCGTTGCTGGCGCTGTTGGTACTCGGCCTTACTAATTCCACTTATGTCGCTACACATATTGCTTAATGCAGCCAACTGCTCGCTGGCTGAACTGCCACCTACCCCTATGGTCATTATTTTTCCTTGTTGCATGATTAGCTAAGATAGTCGCGCTATCTAGGGTTTGCTAAAGAGTATGGCGAAATGCTTAGCGGGTAAAGTGGAATTGCTAAGCTAAAGTAGTGAAATGTTTCAACTAACTGCAGGTGCTTTCATTTAGAGCGTACACCTTGACCTTGTTTCCGCCTTGGCGTTTGGCTTGGTACATTGCTTCATCGGCTTGTTTAATAAGTTTGGATAAATCTTGAGTTTTTAAGTTTGACGCTACGCCAAAGCTGGCACTCATGTAGAGCTTACCCTTGCTGGTTTTTAGCGCTTGCTGATTGAGTTGAATGCGGATTCGGTTTGCTAGTGCATTAGCCTGCTGCGCGTTGGCTCCGTTCAGCGCTATTACAAACTCCTCGCCGCCAAAACGGCCAAATAAATCGCCGACACGCAGGTTGTCTAGGGCTATCTCTGAAAAATGCATCAAGGCTAAGTCACCGTTGTCGTGGCCGTAGTCATCGTTAATGCTTTTAAAACGGTCTAAATCGATAAACACAACGCTAATTTCACCACCAGAAAATTGTGCGCGTTTGGTCATTTTTTCTAGTTGTTTTAAAAAGTAGCTGCGACGCATAGCACCGGTGATATCGTAATTGGCGAGCTGTTCTAATTGAATGATTTGCCGCCAATGCAGTAAAAAGTAGAAAACGTAAGTTTGCAGTGCGTTTCCGGCGAAAATGGCTAACGAGAGCAAGGTAGGCACGCCAAGCAATAAACCCTGGTTTTGCGGCGTATGTTGCATGGTGATGTAAACCCTGAGTAGTAAACAAGTACCAAAGAATAAGTACAAACCAATGACCAGCCACAAGGCATGATTGTGTTGCTGTCGCCAATAGCGAAAATACAGATAGGCGCAGTAGAAACAGCATAGTGCAAGGGTGCTGGAGAATAAGGTAATGCGAGATTGGCTAGAAGGCTCGATCGAGATGAAATAAAACATCAGTGCGCAATACAATAACAGCCCTATCGACAGAAAATTGCGGTTAAAGCGCTGCTTTAAGTAATGGTGATGACCCGCAACGATAAGCAGGAATGAGCCAGCAAATAAGGTATTTTGTAACAACAACTCCGTGGCCGAGGGTTGTCTGGAAAGTAGCACAACCAGCAAGGCACACACTTGAGTGTAGGAGGCCATAATCCAACAATCTAGCGCGGTTTTTTGCCCATGAAATACCCGAATAAGGGTGAGCACCACTGCCGACACCACGGTGACTAAAGTGGTTAAAATAAAATAGGTGAGTCCATCAACAACCATTAACGAGCGATTCCTTTCTGCTACACCCATAGTGTAGATGGCTGTTTTATTTATACAAATTGAATGTTCTGAAGAAGGTGCTGTTCGGCTAAAAAACCAGCATTAAAGCTAAGGAACCCAGAGCACTATAAAGGTACTCTGGGCGCTTTGGCTTATCGGCCTTTTAATAGATATAAGGTATTACGATCGATAGCTTGATTAGCCGGTAGGATCTTTTGGATAACATGCTCGCCTTTAGCGGCTACGGCAAAATCATCATCATTAAGTACCGCCAGCTGATTGTCAGCGCGCAGCCACAAACCTTCCAATTTGTCGTGAGGGTAGGGATTGGGCAAATCTACCAATAGGTCATTCACCAAGGTTTTTGTTACTGGCTTAATCCCTTGTTGTGCGAGTTCTTGCCAGCTCATTTGCTCTAGGGTTTTCCCTGAAAAGGTTAATCCTAGCTCGGCATCTACGTCGCCGCTTACATCGGTGGCTTGGCTTAAATCTATTTGATAAATACGTTTGTATTTCGCCTGTTTTTTGCCACTAGCACCGGCAAAACCGCCGTCACGTTCTATGACCAAAAACTGTTGCTGGTTTAAGGCGACAATTTCTGAGTTAGAAAGGTTATTTGCTTCTTGCTGGTAAAGGTATTGCTTAGTTTTACCACTAGCGATATCAAAACTTACGATGCGAGTGAGGTTTTTGTTGCTGATAGCTTTTTTACTTGGGTTGTATAGTGTCGACTGCATAATGCCAAACAATACTTTCTCGTCTGGGCTAATTGCCAAGCCTTCCATTCCGCGATTAGCACGACGATTCGCCAATACCGCAGGTAGCTTTCTGCCACCAGTTCCGGTGCCAAAGGGATTAATACGCTCCAGTTCTACACCAGTGGCACTGTAATGAACAATATGCGGACCGTATTCATCACTCACCCAAAAGCTGCCATCTTTTAATGCAACTAAGCCTTCGCTATCTAAACCAAAAGGATCGGCTTTTAGTACCGACTTGTCGTTAGCGTAGGCTACTTCACCGGTATCGCCCATGCCTTTGGGGTTTGGTAAGCCAGAAATTAGTTTGCCATTTGGGTCCTTTAACAAAATTTCTTTTACTTGGTTTACCTCACCATTGGTAAAACTAAATAAACCAATGCGTGGTGTGTACCCAGGTGTTGGAAAGATCTTGCCTTTGCCTTCTGGCCCTTGGTATTTGGCATTGGGGCCCCGATCGGTAAGGGCATAAAAGTGATCGGCCAAATGCGGATGGGCGGTCATTGCAGATCCGTATCCACCATTGCGGATTTCGGTGCCGTTTTCCATGCTTGTTAACACTTGATAGGGCAAAGCTGCTGAAGATGCTTCATCTTTAGCTAATATTTGCGGGCTAGTTAACAAGAGTAGAGAGAGGGGGAGAATCAGCCGTGGGCTCATGTTTGCTTCCTTGCTATGATGTTTTATAAAAAAATAATACAAACATCAGGTTAATCTTTTATTACGCATTTTTTTGCACGAACAATGAGCTAAAAAGCCAAAATTAATAATGGCTTACAGTTTTTTGATGTGCGGAACATCGCACAATAACGACTAAAAAAGATAATCAACAAAATCCTTACTAGTCTTACTAGTACGGGAATTAGCGAGCTTTTGGGAAAAGGTAGCAAGGCATGTTGGGAAAAAGTATCAATCAAATCTCGGTTGTTCATCGTTTATATATTGGGTTTGCCGTTCTCACTTTGGTGATAGCGATGGGCGGTGGTGCCGCTTTCTTGCTGGCCCAGCAAATCAATTCAAGTTTCAATACACTTACTGACAACAGTGCAAGAACCCAGTTGCTTGCAAACCAGGTAGGCAGCCAAGCGCTTCGAGCGGGTATCTTGCTGTTAAGTTTGGAAAATGCCAGTAACTTAGATGAGCTGCAAAGCATTAATAGCCAAGCCGATGAATCACTAAATGATCTAGAAAGTCATGTGGCAGAGTTAGAAGCTCATGCCCAAAAGTTTAATATTAATGGGCTTTCACAGTATTTAAATGATGTTAGTAATGTAGAAAACACCTTGGCCTCACAAGGTGGGCGATTAGCGCAATTACAAAATACTTACCTGCAGCAAGACGAAAAAGTACGTGATGATTTAAGTCAGTTTCTATTTCGCTTGTCTGATTTGAAAAGAATTGTGACTAAAGTGGCTAGCCCTGCAGCTGCTGAAGATTCATATATTGAAGATATACTCACCATGGTCATGGACCGTTTTGGTTTGATGGAGTTCTTACTATCAAACATGGTGAATACTCGCGACCCGCAAAAAATCGCAGATTTGGTTAAGAAGATTCAATATAACAACCGTGTATTTAACGATGACTTTTCTTCATTAATTGATGAAGTAGAAGGCTTGGCTGATCCTCAAGTCGCGGACTTGGTTGCTGAGTTTAACCGTCAAGTGAATGACCCAAGCGGCATTGTAGAGCGCTATGTAGATAGCCAAGAAACCATTGCTAATATCGCTATCCAAACTGTAGAAATTAACCGTCAGCTTTCTGGTTTAGATTCTACCGTTACTAAGATTGTTGATTTAGCTAACCAGCAAAGTGAGGTTGCCAGCGAGCAGGGCCGAAGTCTAATTCTTAATGCGCGCTCTATTACCGCTATTGTTGTGCCTTTGGTGATTATTTTTGCTATTGCCGTTGCTTACTGGTTAGCGAGTTTGATTCGTAAACCGCTAGAGCATACCCAATCCCACATTCTACGATTGGCTGAGGGCGACTATAGCCAAAGCATGAATGGTAAATACTCTGGCGAATTTGCGGTGCTGGTGGCAGCCATTAACCGAATGATTGAACAAGCTCGCGAGGTGTTTAGCCAAATTCAAAGTGCTGCTCACCAACTTAGCGATGTATCGGTTAAAAATAACGAAGCTTCAAGCGTGGTAAAAACCAAGCTTGATAAGCAAACCGCGGAACTGAGTAGCGTAGCAACTGCTGTTACTGAAATGGAGTCGGCAATTAAAGAAGTGGCTTCGAACACCGAAAGTAGCCGCGAGTTGTCGATGTCTGTTGAGAACAATATTGATCAAGGCCAGCAGGTAATGAATCAAAATATCGAAATGATCGATAGTTTAGATGATGCCTTGCAGAGCACTTCTGGCCAAGTGGATAAGCTAGCAGACGCCAGTAAACAAATTGGTTCTATTATCGAAGTGATCGATGGTATTGCCGAGAAAACCAACCTGCTAGCGTTAAATGCGGCCATTGAAGCGGCACGTGCCGGTGAGCAAGGTAGAGGTTTTGCGGTGGTTGCCGATGAAGTGCGTAGCTTAGCTAGCCAAACCACCAAAAGCACCGAGTCAGTGCGGGCAATGATTACTACCTTGCAACGCGAATCAACCCAAGTATTTGATGCAATGGCCGCTAGTCGTGAACAAATGAGTCAGTCAAAAGATCTGGCCGAGAAATCTCGTGAAGCGATCATGACTATTCGCACCGACATGAGCCAAATGCGCGAGATGACCGATCAAATTAGTGTGGCCGCTCAAGAGCAACATCATGTTGCAAGCGAAGTTACGCGTAATGTGAATGTGATTGCCGAGGTAGCAGAAGATAATTTTGAGCAAATAGAGCGAGTTGCTCAATCTAGCCAAGCGCTACAACAACAGGTAAATGATATAGAAACTATGTTAAAACGTTTTATATTGAAGTAAATTAGAGAGCCTTTTGGCTCGGTCTTTTGCGAGTGATTCGCTGAGGTTAGTTTATGTTCAATTTATCGCGTTTGTTGAGTCCCAAAACTCAACAGTTGGCTGCTCTGGATTTAGGCAGCAATAGTTTTCATTTAATTATTGCTGACTGGGAAGACGGCGAACTTAAAGTTCGCGATAAAGTGAAAGAAATGGTGCGTTTGGGTTGGGGCTTGCAAGATGATGGCAGCCTCGACGCAGCTGCTTGGAATCGCGCTCAAGCTTGTTTAGAGCGTTTTGGTGAGCGTCTTCGCGAGTTTAAACCTGGCAGCGTTAGAGTTGTTGGCACCAAGACCCTACGTAGCATTATTGATTCCAATGTGTTCCTGCAAGCTGCCGAGCAACGCCTTGGCCATCCAGTAGAAGTTATCTCCGGTGAAGAAGAAGCCCGTTTAATCTACCTAGGTGTTGCTCACTATATGGCGCCAACCAATGGCCCGCGTATGGTCATCGACATTGGCGGTGGTAGCACCGAAGTCACCCTTGGTGAAGGCATGGATCTAAAGCTTAAAGAAAGCTTAGATATGGGCTGTGTATCTATCACTAAACGTTTCTTTAAAAATGGCCGAGTGACCAAAAATCGCTTATTAAAAGCCAGTGTCTATTGTTCGCAGCAATTGTTGCCTGTGGCCGATGATTTCTTGGAACATGCTTGGAATGAGTGTTTAGGTGCTTCTGGCACCATTAAAGCTGTAGCGAAAGTTTGCTTAGAAAACCAATTTTGTGATGGTGAAATTCAGCTCAAAGGCCTAGACGCCATTATTGAACGCTACCTTGAAGCTGGCGAATGTAACTTGCCGCTTAAGGGGCTTTCACTAGAACGTCAGCCGGTGTTTTTAGGAGGGGTTGTCGTCTTACAAGCCTTATTCCAAGCACTGAACATAGATACTATGCACGCCGCAGAATCGGCCCTACGCGAAGGTTTATTGTATGAGCTAAAAGGCCGTTTAGAACACAGTGATATTCGTCCATCTAGTGTGCAAAAGCTAGCTGAGCGTTACCACGTAGACAGCCAGTTTAGTGGCCGAGTAGATAGCACTTGTCAGTTATTGTTAAACCAAGTGGCAGAAACCTGGTCGTTGGATGAAGTAGAAACCACCAAGCTGTTAAATTGGGCTTCGCAATTATTTTTAGTGGGCCTAGATGTAGCACACAGTGATTATCATAAACACGGTGCTTATATTGTGGAGCATGTGGATCTTGCTGGCTTTTCCCGCATCGAGCAACAACAGTTGGCAGCCTTAGTTTTAGCGCATCGTAAGCGCATCCCAGTTAAGCAGTTCCCGATGGAAAACGTAGACTTGCTCAAGGCGTGTTTGATCATTCGTTTATCAGTCATTTTTAACCGTGGCAAACGTCGTCAAACACTGCCAGAACTACAGTTTAGAGCTGCTGGGCAGCAAATGAGTTTATTGTTGGATCAAACTTGGCTGCAGAATAATCCTTTAACCCGCGCAGATTTAGAAAATGAGCAGCAATACTTGAGCCAGATAGATTATAAGCTAGACATTATTGAGCTCTAAAAAGCAAAATGCAGTTCAATGGTGAGTTTCACCAGAACTGCATTTCAAATATTGAAAGCCCGCACTGCAGTGCGGGCTTTTTTATTAGCGGTCTTTGTTGGTTGCGCTAATTTTGTGAATCGCTAAGTCAGCGCCGTGGAATTCGTCTTCTTCAGAAAGACGTAAGCCTGCAACTTTATCTACAATGCCATAAACAATCACACCACCGATTAGCGCTACAGCCACACCTGCAAGACTACCGATGATTTGGCTGATTAGAGATACGCCACCTAAACCGCCTAATGCTTGGCTACCGAAGATACCTGCGGCAACACCACCCCAAACACCACACAAACCGTGAAGTGGCCAAACACCTAATACATCGTCTAAGTCAGAGCGTTGTTGTAACCAAGTGAATACCCAAACAAATAATGCACCAGCTACGCCACCCGTTACTAAGGCGCCAATCGGATGCATTAAGTCTGAACCTGCACAAACAGCAACTAAGCCAGCTAAGGGACCATTGTGAACAAAACCAGGGTCATTACGGCCTACAACTAGCGCAACAATCGTTCCGCCTACCATTGCCATTAAGGTATTAACCGCTACTAAACCGCTGATGCCGTCCATAGTTTGGGCCGACATTACGTTAAAGCCGAACCAGCCAACGGTAAGTACCCAAGCACCTAAAGCTAAGAATGGGATGTTAGAAGGTGCAAATGCCACGCCTGGCTTTCTGCCCTTACGTGCGCCAAGAACTTTAATCGCAACCAGTGCTAACCAGCCACCCATTGCGTGTACAACTACCGAGCCTGCAAAATCATGGAAGGCAGCGCCAAATTGCGCTTCTAACCAATCTTGGAAGCCGAAGTTACCGTTCCAAATAATGCCTTCGAAAATCGGGTATACCAAACCAACAATCAATGAAGAAGCAATTAAGAATGGATAGAACTTACCACGCTCTGCGATACCGCCTGAAACAATGGCTGGAATAGCAGCAGCAAAGGTAAGTAAGAAGAAAAACTT
This sequence comes from Agarivorans sp. OAG1, assembly GCF_037076485.1. Taxonomy (NCBI): domain Bacteria; kingdom Pseudomonadati; phylum Pseudomonadota; class Gammaproteobacteria; order Alteromonadales; family Alteromonadaceae; genus Agarivorans; species Agarivorans sp. OAG1. The sequence goes on along the minus strand of NZ_AP028990.1, from coordinate 4,214,131 downwards.
CACTAGCTCGTAGCCGTTTCCTTCAGCAAGTACTTCTGCACTATTAAAAAAATGGCTACCGTAAGCTAAGTAGTAACCAATAACGAAGTAAGCCACACCAGAAAATGCGAAATCGGTGATAATTTTAACTAAGGCGTTTACTTGGTTTTTATGGCGAACTGTACCTACTTCTAAAAAGGCAAAGCCAGCGTGCATGGCTAGAACCATAATGGCACCTAGCAGAATGAATAAAGTGTTTGCGCTTTGCGACAATACGTCGATAGCGTCACTAATATTATCCATTAAAAAATCTCCCTAATTGTTTCTTTTAATATGGTTTGCGCCAAAAAGAAGCAATTTTCAGGCCTTTTGTTGAATAAATTTCTTAACTAAGCACTAAGTTGATGCAATAAAAGGGTTTTAACTTGATGATAACAGTAGAGTTACAAGTTTTAGCTCTAAGTTGGTGCGGTATTTTATGTGATCTATATACGCTGTGTTCTAAATTGGTGCGGTATCGCTATATTTTGGTGCTCGGTAGTTGCGGCTCATCATAGTGTTAAGCGAGCCTTTTTAAGCTGAGGTTTAGTCAACAAAAAAACTAAGGGCGCTGAGCTAATATGCCTGCTCACTAGGTCTTTTAAAAAGGGGTTAATGCCTAAGTTTTTGTGTTAGCAAGCAATACTACAAGCAACTCACCTATACTGAGCATTAGTAGTCGCTAATAAGGAGAATAAATGAGCCAATGGCATGAGTTTTATCGAGCCGCCAACTTTGTAGAAGCGCGATTGCTGCAAGGTATGTTAAGTAAAATGGGCATTGAGAGCCGAGTAGATGGTGAGTATGCCATGGCGGCGGCTGGTGAACTCCCTATGGATGTTGTACAAGTTACATTAATGGTAGAGTTAGCCCAATGGGACAAAGCGAAGCAAGCGGTAAAGGACTACGAAGTAAATAATGTTGTAGAGTGGACCTGCAATAAGTGCCAAGAGATTAATCCCGGAAGCTTCGATTATTGCTGGTCTTGCGAGCAAGAAAACAGCACAAAATAGCGTTCAAAAAGATGCGATTTTGGGCACTTAGTGGTATGCTTAAAAAGTATACAGCTAGGATGGCTGCTCTAGTAAATGTTTTGTTGAGGATATCCAATGGCTATCAATCAGGTTTCAAGCTCCGTTTCTCCGTCCGATTTTTATATGGACCAAGCGAAGAAACGCCAAGAAGAACAAGATGAAAAACTTGCTTCTGGTAAGCGTATTAACACAGCCGCAGATGATCCTGCAGGCTTACAGATCTCTAATCGCTTAACCACTGGTATTAGCGAGCAAGAAGCTTACGCCAATATCTATCAAAACCAAGTTAGCCTCAACAATATTGAATCTGCTCAACTACAGGGCACTACCGAGCTACTGCAGCAGAACCAAGCGTTGGTTGTACAAAGTGGTAATGGTATTTATAACTCTGACGATATTGCCGCTTTGCAAGCTCAAGTTGATGCCAACACTGCCGCTATTCCCAACGCCACCGATCTTGGCGTAGATAATGTTGACCTTAACGATCCTGCCACGGCTCAAGCTGCGTTGCAGGGAGCCCAGCAAACTACCGATGCGAATCAAGCGGAACTAGGCGCTTCTAGTAATGCGGCAGAGTCTGCTTATCGCTCTACCCAAGCTGCCATCGAGGCACAAAGCGCAGCGCGTTCGCGCATACTAGATACCAACTATGCGCAATCAACATCGCAACAAGCACAAAACGATGCCTTGTTGCAAAGCTCTATTCAGTCTTACCAACAACAATTGGCCTCCAAGAACATTGAGAAGCTTATCTAGCTTGTTCTAACGCAACAAACAAACGGCGTGGCACTGGTAAAGTGAACGCCGTTTTTTAATGGAGGTAATAATGAGTCAGTCGATTCACGGGCATCAAGTGATGCAGTTGATGTTAGAACAAGGTGGTAGTTTCACTTCTGCGTCTCTAGAGGCGTTAATGAAAGAAACATTTGGTGAAGACAGTGAGTACCATACTTGTCGTCAAAAAGGCATGAACGCCCAGCAATTGATCGTGTTCTTAGCAGAACGTGGCAAGTTCATCGAAGCAAAACAAGGCTTTACTACTGCTGAATCAAAGATCTGTTCTCACAAATAAACCTGCCTTATATGGGCCATTTCAGGCCCTTTTCATATATAAACGACTAATAATTTAGTTATAACTGATATTACTTGCTATTTATCACTCTTATAGTGTTTAATTCATCTTTCTTTGCTGTTTCCCCATCTTATCTGGAATAAACATCTATAATTTCTTATGCACCTAGGCTTTTAGTCGGAACGGAATAAGTGGTTTAATCTAATAAGATTTCTAACAACATTTAAACATGTGTTTTAATTGTTTTGGATTTGCTTAACAACAGAGAAGTTATTTAAACATTCAGTTGATGGTGCCGATACATAAGTTATCGATACTTGTATTTACATGGAGTGGTATAAATGGATTTGGCTAGACGTCTAAAAATAAGCCATAAGGTTGGGATCTTGGCGGCAATTGCTGTTGTTGGGTTTGCAATCTACTTGGTAAACAACATGCAAGTTCAGCAACAAAGCCAGTTCAATATTGAACAAATTAGAGACCAGTACTTCCCAGCCTTAGACACCGCAACGGTTGCGCAAAACACCCTATATAACGTAGACCAACTACTACAAACAGCAGTAACCACTGGTGAAGAAGAATCATTAGATGCGGCTGATGAGCAAAATCAGCTGTTAAACGATAAGCTAAATGAGCTAATTACAATTCTGCCTAGCGCTAGGCAAGACGTAGAGCAATTGCAAAGCCTGCAAAATAAGTATTACGGCCAAGCTAGAGGCATTGCCATGAGCTTGGTGGATGGCAGTGCCGACTTCGCCACTTTACCTGCCAAAGCTGAGCGCTCCGCCGCGGTACTGCAAGAGCTGACTCAAGGTTTGGCAAGTTTGCGGGTAAACACCGAAAAAGCCTTTAACGAAACCATAGATGGCACCATTGCTAGCTCTCAGTCTGCGGTTACCACTGGTATTATTTTGGGCGTGGCCACCATTGTAGTGGTTATCTTCGTCGGCATTATGACCACTCGCAGTATTGTTAATTCGATTGCCCAAGTGACTTCATCATTGCGTGAAATCGCCGAAGGTGAAGGGGACCTTACGGTTCGTGTTGACTACGACGGTAAAGATGAAATAGCCACACTGGTTCATTGGTTTAATCAGTTTATTAGTAAGATGCAAATTAGCATTGCTACAACCACCGAAACTGTGCAAGCCCTTCAAGATGTGTCTACTCGCTTAATGGAAACCAGTAAACATACTGCGAGTAGTATCGAGTCTCAAAATCACTCGGTAGATGCGGTAAGTGCGGCAATTCAAGAAATGACCGCTAGTGTGCACCATATTGCTGATTTTGCCTCGCAAGCTTCTCAAGAAGCGTCTTCTGCAAACAGTTCCGCGCAAGAAGGCAACCAAGTTGTAGAAAATACCATCTCAGTAATTAACGATTTAGCTGAAGAAGTGAACGGTACTGCACAAGCGATTAACCAGCTTGAATCTTATACCAGCAATGTAGGTGTGATTTTAGATGCGATTCGAGGCATTGCAGAGCAAACCAATTTGCTAGCCTTGAATGCTGCTATTGAAGCAGCACGCGCCGGCGAACAGGGACGAGGTTTTGCGGTAGTAGCTGATGAAGTTCGCACCCTTGCCTCGCGCACCCAAGACTCTACTCAAGAAATTCAACAAGTATTAGAAGAGCTACAAAAAGGCTCTGGATCGGCTGTTGAAGCTATGAACCGCGGTATTGAACAAGCCGGTTTAAGTGTTGAGCAATCTGCTCAAGCGGGTAAATCACTAATGGATATCACCGGTAAGGTGGAATCAATTCATGCTGTGAACGAGCAAATTGCAGCAGCAACAGAAGAGCAAACTAAAACTTCAGATGTTATTCACAACAGCGTGAATGACATTCAACAAATATCTCTCGCGGTGGCAAAAAGTTCTAGCGAAATAGACAACGTTAGCGAGGATGTAAGGCAAGTAACTCAGCGATTAAGTGACGTTATTAGCCAATTTAAAGTGTAAATAAAAAAACTATAAAAGAAAGGAGATGCCCCATGGATTTAAGGGCGTGGCAGGCGTTACCAATATGCTTATTGAGTGGCGCAGTAATGGCAGACGAAGCTCTCGAGCAACGAGTAAATGATCTCGAGCAAGAGGTGCAGGTTCTAAGAGAACAAAATCAGGATAATGCCTTTGATAGAATCAGCTTTAACGGTTTCTACAGCGTGGGCATTAATCAAGCTAACAATAACCTAGGTTATGCCGGTTCTACCGACGAGTACGATTTTAATAATCTTACTTTGGTGGGCCTACAGGGTGACTTTGCTTTAGCTGACAGTACCAGTGTAACGGTGCAGTTAGTGGCACGTGGTGAAGATGACTTTAGCCCAGATGTTGAATGGGCTTATTTAAAGCATACCTTTGATAACTACATTACAGTGCGTGGCGGTAAACTTCGCTTACCTATGTATATGTATTCTGATTATCTAGAAGTGGGTTACGCACAACCGTGGGCTCGCCCGCCAGAAGAAGTATATGGTTTTGTGCCATTTAACTCTTTTGTAGGTGTTGATGGTAGCTACGACTTTGAGTTTGATAACTCAACCCTAACGGTACAGGGCTTTTGGGGACAGTCGGAAGAAGATGGCACAAACTACGATGACATCTTAGGAGCTAACCTTACTTGGGCTATCGACGATTTCACCGTTCGGGCTGTTTACGGTGTAACTAAAATTACCGTTGACCCAAGCAATCAACCCGATGCCCAGGTATTGGCCGATAAAAACAAATCTGACTTCTTAGGTGCAGGTTTTAGCTACGATAACGGCTCCTTGCTTGTTGTGTCAGAGGTGACTCGTGCAACGGTTGAAGGCGGTTATTCAGATGTTGATTCAGGTTACTTTACTCTAGGTTACCGCTTTGGCAAGGCGATGCCTTACGGCACTATTGCTGGGATGAAAACTCAGGATGACGACGAGCGTGTAAATATTTTTGTGCCTAACCCAGGTTATGACCCGACCCTACCAGACGGGCCGACTAACCCGCCTGTTGTTTCTACTGATTCTTCATTCATCTACAGCGGTAAACGTACTTCGTACTCTTTAGGTTTACGCTACGACTTACTGTCTAATCTAGCAGTGAAGTTTGACGCTACTTTAGTGAATGGCTTTGGTGATACTAACGGCTTGCTTGAAAGCAAAGTGGCTGGTGCAACCGAAGATAGCACTACAGTTTACAGTATCGTATTTGACGGCGTATTTTAGGAGGAGTCATGAAAAAACTATTATTGGCTCTGTCTTTGAGCGTATTTAGTCTAAGTAGCTTGGCTGCTCCGGTAGTGATTGCAAACCCTGCGGGCCCAGACGCTTTATCAAAAGCAGAAGTGAAAAAGCTGTTTTTAGGTAAGCTTAAAAAGCTACCTAATGGCACACCACCAGTGGTGATTGAATATAAAGAAGGCGACGCATTACGTGCTAGCTTTCACGATGCTGCGACCGGTAAAAGTGAAGCCCAGCTTCAAGCTTATTGGTCAAAGTTAATCTTCACTGGTAAAGCTAAGCCGCCTAAAACGGCTGCTTCTCCGTCAGTTGCTGTATCAGAAGTTGCTGGCAATGCCGCTGCTATAGCCTATGTTGACGAAGCGGATGTAACTGACGCAGTAAAAGTCGTTTATAAACCGTAAATAAAGCTAAGCTATAAAAGAGTCAGGGTGTTATGCTCTGGCTCTTTTTTATTTCTTAGACAAAATAGTCGTTATTTAGTGAGTTAACCAATGGATATGTTATCAGCAGCAGTGATGTTGTTTTTGATTATGGATCCGCTAGGAAACCTTCCTGTGTTCCTTAGCATGGTCAAACATCTTGACCCAAAACGTCGGCGAATCGTTTTACTGCGCGAGCTGGTGTTTGCCCTTACTGTTATGTTTGCCTTTTTGTTTGCTGGTGAGCAAATTCTAGGTTTCTTAAATCTTCGACAAGAAGCGGTAAGCCTTGCTGGCGGGATAATTCTATTCCTTATTGCCTTGAAGATGATTTTCCCTCAGCCCGGTGGTGTTGCTGGTCTTGCAGCGGGTGAAGAGCCCTTTTTAGTGCCGATGGCAATCCCAATGATTGCCGGCCCCTCGGTACTTGCATCGTTAATGCTGCTGGCAAATCAAGATGGTAGCCGGATGCTAGATTGGTCTTTGGCGCTACTCATTGCGTGGGGCATTAGCGTAGTGATTTTCTTATTTAGTGGGGTGCTTTTAAAACTGCTGGGTGAGAAAGGCTTAAAAGCCATGGAGCGTTTAATGGGCATGTTGCTTATTATGCTTGCGGTGCAAATGTTCCTTGATGGAATAGCCGATTATTGGCAATCACTATAAGCAGAATGGCTAGCCTTGCGGATTCCAGCTTTAAACTGGTAATCCGCAAGTGTATTAAGCCTGTTGATCTTTAGAGCAAAATTAACCACGGAAGACTTGCAAATCTTAGTAAGGGTGATTAATACCTAAACGAAAAATGCTGTCATCGCCGCTGGTAGCAAAATCACCGCGTAGTACAACACCTTCCATCATTACTCTAAGACTGCCGCCTATGCTGTATTTCATATCTTGGTGTAAGGTTGCCAAGTTGTATTCATCGGCCACTCGGCCAATTTCAACAAAGGCTACCCAGTACCAAGCAGGTACGTTAAACCAATTTACAACTGGCACTTTGGGAAGTGGGTTCCAGTTGGGTGTGAAGCGGTATTCTGCCGAATAATAGATCATCGAACGGTCGTGATAGCGGGCAGTTTCATAGCCTTTAAGCCTGTCCATTCCCCCTAAACGAGAACCAGCAAACCACGCAGGGCGGTGAAATTGCTGTTCGCCATTGTTGTAAGAACTATGGTTCCAAGTGGGGGTATCAGAGGTGGCAAAACCAAACGCTAAAACTTGGCTTTGTGCCCAAGAGGTTTTTGGCAAACTGATATATTTAGAGGCCGAAAGCTCCCACATCGTCCACGAAGGTCGCTCACTATCGCCCCAATCACGGCTTACATTTAAGCGCTGTCGGCTACCTGCTGTTGGGTTTTGATGGTAGTTACGATTATCGTATTCGAGTTCTAAGGTAAGGCCCGCCGAGGTATTAGAATCTTGCAGTTGGTTATATTCGCCAACATCTTGTTTCCAATAAAAAGGTTCAAGTTGAATAATGGTGCGACCGCTGGTGAGTGGATTCCATTCTTTAGCGCCTGCTTCGTAACCTTCCATTACTTCACCGCGGTTTACTCTAAAAGTGTGAACTGCTGAGTTTTCACCGTGGCCTAGAGGCAGTAAATAGCGAAATCTAAAGCGATACTCTTGGCCTTTGCTGTGGGTATAAACACGGTTCTCTTGGCTAGAATCATTGCTACCCGCTCGCTCTCCTGGGTAATCCGAATTACCGTTAATATATTGCGGATCGCGAGTAAAATTAGTTTGATACAAAGTGGTATCAAAAAAGATCCGATCAGCAAAAGGCATTTGATAGTCACCGCTATACAAAAAGCCCATCCAGCTATCGTTACTGGTTACAGTCGCCGTTGCCACCATGCTAGAGCTGGGTTGAATATGTCCTGCCGCGCCTACGCCAACACCCACGCCCCACTGGAGGTTTTCGGTGTAATAGGCATAGGGTAATACTTGGGTCCAAGCTCCGCTGCGTTGATGTTTAGCATCATCAATGACCGTAACGCTCATCGCCCAACTAGGCAGACTTACAAAGCAAATGCTCGCCAATAGTAACTGGCGTGTAATCAAGAGTCTTTCCCAGTCATACGTTTGTGAATTTGCCACATAGCAAAAAAGCCAAAGAACATAATTTGTAGATTATCACCTTTCTTCAACACGCCAGCTTCAACTAAAGTGCCTCGAATGGATAACAGCTGAACGCCGTGCAGCAATAACAAAAAACCACCCACTAGCGGTAAAATCCAATTGTAAGGCGGAACAAAAATAATTGGGCTGAGTAGCATCGCTAACCACATGGCAGCCATAAACAGTTTGCCAATTTTAATAAACATAAATAGGGCTCTTAAGTTAGTTGGTATAAACGGTAGCTTACTTGGCCTGCTTGTTTTTCTTTTATGCAGTGCCAGTTTGCGGGTAATTGGGGCTCGTTGGCTTCGTTCTCAAATTCAAGATAAACCAGTGCGTCGGGTTTTAACCAGCCGTTGTCATTTAGCATTGCGCAGCTAGGTGCTAGTAGCTCGCAACGAAACGGCGGGTCAATAAATACAATGTCGTAGGCTTCGCTTGGTGTTTGCTTTAGCCATTGCAAGGCATCTTGGTTAATTAACTTTGCTTGCTCGCTGCTAAGCTCTAATACTTGTAAATTGGCCTTAAGTTGCTTAGCGGCTTGCGCATCTTTCTCTACAAAGGTGGTAAAACTAGCAAAACGCGACAAGGCCTCAAAACCTAAGCTGCCACTTCCAGCAAAAAGATCTAAACAGTGGCTGTTGTGCAAATAGGGGCTTAACCAGTTAAATACGGTTTCTTTAACTCGGTCGGTAGTAGGGCGTAAGCCTTGGCTATTCAGCACCTTGAGCTTGCGCCCGCGCCATTGACCAGCGATTATGCGTACCTGGCCACTGCCATTATTAGATTTGTTACTTTGATTTGAATGTTTTCTTGAGGAAAGCCGTGCCATTTACTTAGACCATTGAGAAACTGTGATAATATCCGAGCAATATTGATTGGACGTTGGCATTGTAACAGCCAACGTCGTTTACTGGTAAAAAAGGTTTTGCAGTAATGGCAAAAAAGAAGGGCCTATTTTCTTGGTTTGGCCGAAAAAAAGATGACGAGCAGCAACAATCAAGCGATCCCGCCGCAGAACAACAAGATACTCAGCAAGCTGAGTTAGACGCCCAAGCAGAACGCGAAGCACAAGCAGAACGTGAAGCACAAGCAGAACGTGAAGCTCAAGCAGAACGTGAAGCTCAAGCAGAACGCGAAGCGCAAGCAGAGCGCGAAGCTCAAGCAGAACGCGAAGCGCAAGCAGAACGTGAAGCGCAAGCAGAACGCGAAGCGCAAGCAGAACGTGAAGCTCAAGCAGAGCGTGAAGCTCAAGCAGAACGTGAAGCTCAAGCAGAACGTGAAGCCCAAGCCGAACGCGAAGCCCAAGCAGAACGTGAAGCCCAAGCAGAACGTGAGGCCCAAGCAGCACAAGAGGCCGAACTAGCGGCGCAGGCTGAACAAGAAGCCGAGCTAGCCGCAGCGTCGCAAGCTGCTGAGCCAGTGAAAAAAATGGGCTTGTTTGCCCGTTTGCGTGCAGGCTTAAGGCGTACCCGTAAGAATTTTGGTTGGGGTTTCTTTTCTCTCTTTAAAGGGCGAAAGATCGACGATGAGCTGTTTGAAGAATTAGAAGAACAGTTATTGGTGGCGGATGTTGGCGTAGATACCACTTTAAAAATTATCGAAAACCTCACCAGTCACGTTAAACGTAGCGACCTACAAGATGGTGAAGCCTTATACCAGCAACTAAAACTCGATATGGCTAGCATGCTTAATCAAGTTGAAGCGCCTTTAGATTTAGATAGTAGTGATGGACCGTTTGTTATCTTAATGGTTGGGGTTAATGGTGTGGGTAAAACCACCACCATCGGTAAGCTTGCCAAGCAATATCAAAGTCAGGGTAAATCGGTGATGTTGGCCGCGGGTGATACCTTCCGCGCCGCTGCGGTAGAGCAGCTGCAAGTGTGGGGGGAGCGTAACGAGATCCCGGTAATTGCTCAACACACTGGCGCCGACAGCGCTTCGGTAATTTTCGATGCTTTTCAAGCAGCTAAGTCACGAAATGTAGATGTATTGATTGCCGATACAGCAGGTCGCTTGCAAAATAAAGCGCATCTAATGGAAGAGTTGAAGAAAATTGTACGAGTAATGAAAAAGCTCGACGATGCCGCTCCTCATGAAATTATGTTAACTATTGATGCCAGCACTGGCCAAAATGCCATTAGCCAAGCTAACTTGTTTAACCAAGCAGTGGGCTTAACGGGTTTAACACTTACCAAGTTAGATGGCACCGCTAAAGGTGGGGTGATTTTTGCCTTAGCCGACAAGTTTGCTTTGCCTATTCGTTATATTGGTGTGGGTGAAGGCATTGATGATTTACGCGAGTTTGAGTCACAACCCTTTGTTGATGCGCTATTTAGCAGCGAAGAGAGTGAAGAGGCGTAGTTAAACGCTGCCTAAACAGTATAAAAGGTCTAGGAATGATCCGGTTTGAGCAAGTAAGTAAAATTTATCCAGGTAGTCAGCGAGCCTTACAAAAAGTCTCGTTTCAACTAGAACAGGGAAAAATGGCCTTTTTAACCGGCCACTCTGGCGCAGGAAAAAGTACCTTGCTCAAACTTATCACCGCCATGGAGCGCCCCAGCGACGGTAAAGTATGGGTAAATGGCGACGATATTAGTCGTATCACTCATCGAAAGATCCCTTATCTTCGCCGTCAAATGGGGGTGATTTTTCAAGATCACAAACTGCTAATGGACCGTACGGTATTCGACAATGTTGCTCTGCCTTTAGTCATTGAAGGCTATAGCATGGGCAATATTAAACGCCGCGTGGCCGCTGCCCTGGATAAAGTGGGGCTATTAGACAAAGCCAATTGCACCCCGGTTATTCTCTCTGGTGGTGAGCAGCAGCGAGTAGGCATTGCGCGCGCTGTAGTTAACAAACCTGCTATTTTGATCGCCGATGAGCCAACCGGTAACTTAGACCCAGCATTGTCCTTAGAGATTTTCCGCTTATTCGAAGAGTTCAACCGCGTAGGTGTTGCGGTGCTTATCGCAAGTCACGATTTAAGCCTAATCGCTAAAATGCACTATCAGCGACTTATTCTCCAAAATGGTCAGTTGCTTAATGCCTCACAAGCCGAGGAGGTGCAGTAATGGCTGGCGCTAAACCGCAGGTGAAAGTCGCGTTTCCGGTACGCTTTATGATGTTTTGGGTACGCCATTTACAGCAATGCATTGCCAGCTTAGGCGAGCTTTGGCGCACCCCTGCTAGCTCAATGCTTACTTTAGCGGTAATCGGCGTTTGTTTGGCTTTGCCAGCAAGCTTTTATTTGGCCACCAAAAATGTCCAACAGCTTACTGCCTACTGGAAAAGCGACGCTCAAATCAGTTTGTTTCTAAAACAAAACGTTACCGAACAACAGCGCGATTTATTGCAAAAAAATATATCCAGTATGCAGCAAGTTGCTGCTGTGGGGCTGGTTACCAAGCAACAGGGCTTGGCCGAGTTCCAAGCCAACAGCGGTTTTGAAGACGTGCTCGCTTTACTGCCAGAAAACCCCTTGCCCGATGTATTACTGGTGCTGCCAAGTGCCGAGTACAGCTCCGCTAGCGCTGCAAAAACCTTACTCGACAGTTTGCAAGAGCATAGCTTGGTTGAAGAAGGCCGTTTAGATGTTGAATGGTTACAACGTTTAGACACCATTGTAAGCATGCTGCAGCAAGCCGCTTGGCTGCTGATTATATTGTTGCTCACCGCGGTGGCCTTAATTGTAAGTAATACTCTGCGATTAAACATTCTCAATCGTCGTAACGAAATCGAAGTTATGAAATTGGTCGGCGCTACTGACGCCTTTATTCAACGGCCGTTTTTATATACCGGATTTTGGTTTGGCATTGTAGGCGGCTTAATGGCTTGGGTATTGTGTAATATTCTGCTTATTTGGACCGAGTACGCCCTGCAGCAAATCGGTTTGTTGTACCAACAAGACATTTACCTTTCGGGTCTAAGTATTCAAGAGTTTGGCTGGTTAATCTTATTTGCGACTTTACTGGGTTTAGGCGCATCGTGGTTCTCGGTAAATCGCCATATTAAGCAAATAGAACCAAGCTAGGCGGAATGAGAAATAGCTAGTTATTCAAAAATGGAGTAATTCTGCATGCCGGCCTCAGCCTTCAGGTTATTTAATCTAGCACTTGCTCTGCCGGCACTTTTCTCCATATTTGCTATATTACTGAACATTTCTTTTCTTCATCTCATAATCGATAAACACTTCATTATTCTTCCTTCTGTCTGGTCTAGCACACCCAGTGGCATAAAAATGCTAACTGCGATCAGCGTAAATATTTGGCTTCCTGCTTTTTTGATTGTGGGCATCTTCATCTCCTTTAGTTTTCATCGAAAGGCGATTATGTCACCGCCTTTTAGACGTCATTTGAGCATTGCTTCAATATGGATAGTGGCGCTATTTTTTGAAGCCTTAGCTTTAAAATATAAAGGGATGAATCACGGTGGGTTGTTCATGATAGGTTCAGTATTCTTGGCTTTGCCGTTTGTAATACTGGTAACTATTGTAGGTAGTTCATCGGTACTAAAAGAAATTGAGAGTTTTCGGCAGGCTCCAAGGATATTTGATCCTTTCTTTCCGGCGAGCATTTTATTATGGGCGCTACCCATACCTTTGTTCACGCTTATGTTAATTAGTTTGCTGTCTGTGCTGTCTTGGTCTCCGGTCTCTTTATCTTGGAAGATGAATAAGGATTTCCATAAACTCTGTGAAGATACAGGTGTTGAGTATTTTGCTCGCCCTTCAGGCAAAGTACGTTCGGTTGCTTACTTGAGCACTCTTAATCAAGAAGTCGTTGATTCTAAACATGCTGAAATAGTATTGAATCAAGAGGGGAGACTCAAAAGAACATTATATGAGGCTTATGGAGACCGGTTCGAAAGGGAGTTAACCCTCAAATTAAGCGAAGGAGAATCGGACTTAGTTAGAGTAGAAGAGGTAACTCTCAAACTTGAAGAACCTTTTTATGGAGCTCCTCAGTCTTTAACTAATACTGTAGACTCTGGCGTTGATGCTGTAGAAGCGGATATTTTGGTGTATTACAACATAGAGCAAGCTTTGTATGAGGCTCGTAGGTTGAAATGGTCGGGGCCTAAGCATTACACAATTGAAATTAGTGATCGTCGTTCTGATGAGTTACTTGGAGTAATGAGGTACGTTATTGATAGAAGTAATCGACGTGCTTGTGGGGCTAACCTAGACAACACAATTGACGAAGACTATTTTGTGGTGACTGCTCTTACTCGTTAAGCGTTATTAGGTCTCATTGGTTTAAATTTTAGAAGCTATTTAAACTACTTCTCGTTTTAATACCCAACTTAAAGTTTAGTCCGGTGCTAACTTACGCTTCCATTTATCGCTCTTCCAGCGGCGCCAGTTTATTTGGCTACGTAGGAACTCGTCTACCATGCCTGCTAGTAACACCGCATATAAACCATAACCTAGGTAAACGCCGGTAAAGTAGGCCAGTGGTACTGAGAATAGCCAAGTCACCGCAATGGCGTTACCGGTAACAAACACTGCGTCACCACAACCGCGCAATACATTGCCGCTGATTATATTAATTGCCCTTAGTGGCTCGTTAAGGCTGTGAATTAAACATACCACCACGCCTAGGGCGAGTACTTCAGGGTTACTGGTAAATAAACCTAGTAAGCTTTGATGAAAGATAAAGATAATGCTGGCAACAATAGCCACCGCTATTAAGCCCCAGCGCATGCCTTGGCGCATTTGTTGGTGGCAACGTTCAAAGTGGCCAGCACCTGCAAGTTGGGTCACTAACATGGTATTAGCAATGCCTATGGCGACTAGCATCATGGTGCAATAAACGTAGATGTTTAGTGCGTAGATACGCACGGTGAGCGAGGTTTCGCCAAACTGGACAATCATTAAGTTCATGACCATCACAAAGCTTTGGTAAGAGAAGGGCTCGAGCGCAGAAGGTACGGCAATTTTTAGAATAGGTTTAAGGCTAAGAGCTGGCTGTTTAATCGCCTCGGCTAAGGGCAGCTTCACTTTTATTAACAGCAATACCACTAACAAACTAAAGCTAAGGCTTAGCAACCAAGCAATTAAGCTGGCTAAGGCTACCCCAGTCACGCCCATTGGTGTTGCGCCAAACCAGCCCAATACCAACACGCCATTGCCAATAATATTGGTGACCAGCATGAGCGCCGCCGAAATGGTGTTCCAATGAGATTGACCATAGCTATTACAGATGTTGGCTAAGGTCATTCGTAAACCCATAAAGCCCACACCCGCCCCAGCGAGCACTAAGTATTCGGCGGCTAATAGGCTCATGTCTGGAGGAAGGCTCATCCATTGGCCAATGTTGCTGGCTTGGCTTACAAAGAATAGCCCGCAGAGTAGCCCTGCAAGTACACCGAGTATTATCAAGCCGGCTAGAATCAAATTAGCCCGTTGATAGTTTTGTTTGCCCATGTACTGCGATGCCAAACTTGCGCCAGCGATGCCTGTGGCCGAGAAAAATACAATGGCCATTGAGAACCAAGGCATCACTGCACCTACCGATGCGGCGGCTTGATCAGAGACTTGGCTAAGGAATAGCGCGTCAAATACCGGTACCGACATGTTCAGCATGAACTCGCCAAAAATAGGCAAGGCCATTCCAAACAGTCCTTTTTTTAGGGTTTTACTCTGGGTAGTAGACGACATGCTGACCACAAACTAGCAAGAAATTGCGCTTATACTAGGCACTTCCTAGTAACTAGGCCTTTATGTAAATCAACTTTATATTTATGAAAGTTAATTAAGTTGGCTGGCCCACTGCCATATCACCACTAGCAGCAAAAATAAGGTGGTTGATTGCCAAAAACGCACCGGATTACGCTCGATTAAGGGTTTGGCTTGATAGCTGGCTTTAAGTTTGGGATTGGCATGTTGTAAGTCATGAATCAGTTCCGACAAGCTCTGATAACGCTGCTGTGGTTTAGGATGGCAGCCTTGCTCTAAAGCGGCGTCTAACCAATCGGGCATGTCATTGCGGAAATGCTGAATGTTTTGATAGTGCCAGTCGCTGTAATTTCGCTGAGCAATTTGCTCACGGCTGGCTTGCTTGTAGGGCAACTTGCCAGAGAGCATTTCGTAAGCAATCACCGCAAACGAGAAAATGTCGCTACGATGGCGACCCGTTTCACCCACTAAATACTCTGGTGCGATGTATTGCACCGAGCCAACCGGTGTGGTGTTTTTTTCATCTTGCTCAAGTTGTTCGGCCGATTGCACTGTGCCAAAGTCGACCAGTTTAAGTTGGTCGTCGGCGGTGATAATAATGTTCTCGGGTTTAAGATCGCGGTGCACCATTTCGTAACGGCGTAAGGCTCGCAAGGCTTTAGCCAGTTTTTGCAGCATGCGTACTACTTGCTGAATGGGTGGGTGAGGGTGCTTATCCATCCATTGGCGAAGGGTAATGCCAGGTACGTATTCGGCGATTAAGTAACGAAAGCGGCGAGTACCAATAGGCTCGAAGGTGCGCATGATATAAGGATTACTAACCACGCGGCCAACCCACTCTTCGCGGGCAAAGCCGGCAAAGTATTCTTGGTCGTCGGCCATACTGGCATCGGGCGCTTTAAGAATACGTACACGCCCATTGCTATTACCTTGTTCATCTAGTTCTTCGACTAAATACACATGGCTACGTGGGCTGGTATGCAGGATCTCACTAACGCGGTATTGGTCGATTTTATTGCCAACCGACATTACCGGTGGAATAGGCAAGTGCAGCAGCTGTGCGCGGCTTTCATCCAGCTCGGCTTCAGGCACGTTATCAACGTTAACTAGCATGGCGCTAATATTGTCGTCGCTGCCTGCTAATTCCGCAGCATTAACAATGGCACTGGCTTGTTCTTCTAAGCTTGAAAACTTGGCTTGTAATAGCTTAACCAGTTGCTGTTCGCTTAGTGCATCGTGCACGCCATCGCTGGTTAGCATGAAGATATCGCCAGTCTCTACGGTACGAGTGGAATAATCTAACTCGAGGCTCGAATCCACACCCATAGCACGAGTGAGGTGGTTTTTTTGTTTACCGCGAATTTGCACATGGTCACGGGTTAGTTGGCGTAGTTTGCCCGCGCGAAAGCGATAGATGCGGCTGTCACCCACATGAAAAAGGTGGGCGACTCGCGATTTAATAATTAGTGTTGATAGGGTACAGGCGTAAGAGCCTGTTTGTTTACCTTGTTGGAATAGCCAATTGTTCAGCGATTTGGCGACTTGAGCGGTAGATTTGTTTACCGACCAGCTTTCTGGGGTTGCGTAGTAGTCTTCAACAAATTGGGTAACCGAGATTTGAGCAGCCATTTTGGCATGTTCTGCACTGCTTAAACCGTCGGCCAGCACTGCTACAACACCTTTGTAGTATCGGGTCCATGGCTCGGGGATTTTGGCTACACATGCATCTTGGTTTTCTGGTTTGGGACCAGGAATGGAGGCGCCTCCAAAAGACGCCTCCAACTTGTTGCTAGCTTCAGAGGATGCTTTTTCGCTGTTACTAACTCGGTTACTGCTGGCTGGGGTGGCCGCTGCAGTTTGCTGTTCTTCTAACACTAAGATCGCTTCCTTGAGGTAAGCAGCGTGGCCAATTAAGGCGCACGCCGCTATACGGGGCTGGCTTAGCTAACGTTGATTAGCGTTACTTCGCCATCTGGGCCTACTTCAGCAATAGTGCCCTTCGGCTCTTCTAGAAGCAATAAGGCGATAAAACCTAACACCGCAGTGGCACCAATTACGTAGAAAAACGCTTGGTAGCTTACTAGGCTTAACACGGTTAAGTAGAATACTGCGCCTACGTTACCGTATGCACCTGTCATACCGGCAATTTGACCGGTTAAGCGACGCTTGATAAGCGGTACAGCGGCAAATACTGCGCCTTCACCAGCTTGTACAAAGAATGAACATGCCATGGCCATTGCTACTGCTAGGAATAGTGGCCAAGTTCCGTCAATTTGGCCCATGCCAAAGTAACCTAAGGCTAAACCAGCGGTTAATACTAATAGGGTTTTCTTACGGCCAAATCGATCCGAAATCCAACCACCGCCTGGGCGAGAAGCTAAGTTCATAAAGGCATAAGCAGAGGCGAGTAGGCCCGCGTAAACCATATCTAGTTCGAATACTTCGCTAAAGAACAATGGCAACATAGATACTACCGCTAGCTCTGAACCAAAGGTTGCGAAGTACAATACGTTTAATACCGCTACTTGCTTAAATTTGTATTGTTCAATTTCTGGAACTGGCTTAACAAAGATGTTTTTGTTTACTTGGTAAGTTTTCCAAAAATCCAGAACGTATAAAGCAACTAAGCCCGCGTAACACGCATATACCACTTCTTGGCTTAGCATTTTTACGCCAGCTGGAGACAGTTTCCATGCTAACAAAGCAAGGGTGGCATACATTGGAACCTTCATAATTAGCAGCAATACAAAGTCACCTTTGGTGGTTACTTCCATTGCGCCAACATTTTTTGGCTTAAAGTAGGTAGAGCCTTTAGGCGTGTCGCTTACGTTTTTGTAGTAAATAACACTGAACACAAGGCTGATTAAACCGGTAAGGCCAACTGCATAACGCCAGCCGTCTTCACCGCCAAATATAATAGCTAGTGTAGGAAGTGACATAGCTGCAGCTGCGCTACCAAAGTTACCCCAACCGCCGTAAATACCTTCTGCAGTACCTAACTCTTTAGCTGGGAACCACTCCGATACCATACGAATACCCACTACAAAGCCGGCGCCAATAAAGCCCAATAAGAAACGAGCGATAGCGGCTTGCTCAAAGCTATTAGCAAAGGCAAACATGAAACAAGGGATAGAACATACTGCCAACAGGGTAGAGTAGGTAAGGCGTGGACCAAAGCGGTCGGTAAACATGCCAATAACAATTCGCGCAGGAATGGTTAAGGCTACGTTTAGAATAAGTAGGGTTTTAATTTGGCTGGAAGTTAAACCTAGGCTGGCAGCAATGCTGGCCATTAATGGTGCGTGGTTAAACCACACCAAAAAGGTAATAAAAAAAGCCATCCAGCTCATGTGTAGTATTTTCATTTTTCCGGTAAAGGAAAACAGGTTAAATTTTTCTGCACTCATCATAATGTCTCTAAAAAAGTTAAAGCGTTTCCTACCACGCCGCCGTAGCGGCGCGGTTTAGTATTATTTTTTTAAGTATTTTTTATTAAGCGGCGACTTTGATGCTGTCACCCTCTACCTTCACTTGGAAGGTAGGAATAGTGACGCTGTCGTCGTCTAGGCATTGGCCGGTTTTTAAACTAAAACGTTGCTTGTAAAGGGGAGATGCCACCATTAATTCGCCTTTGAAGTCTCCAATAATGCCTCGAGACAACATGTTTACTTTGCCAAACGGGCAGTAGTTACTTATGGCGAATATTTGGTCACTAATTCCTTCCCAGAAAATGGCGACTTGTTTGCCTTTGACTAAGGCACAAACACCGGTTCCTGGGCTAAGCTGCGATTTGCGACAAACTTCGGTCCAAGTTTCTGTAGCTAATTCACTCATCATCACTCTCCTTGTTATGGTGCTTCTACAATTTCGATGGTTTGAATACGTTCTTCTTCGGTAGCTGGGCGACGTTGGCCACGCTCACGAACATATTGCAGGTTGTTGTCTGGCTCGTCGGCGTTAATAAACTGGCTGAAGCGCTGCAGTTTCTTCTCGTCATTAATCGTAGATTTCCACTCACACTGGTAGCTTTCTACTACGTGATTCATGTTTGCTTCGAGTTCTTCACAAATGTTGAGTTTGTCGTCGATAACCACTTCTTTTAGGTAATCTAGGCCGCCTTCAAGGTTTTCTAACCATACCGAGGTACGCTGTAAGCGGTCGGCAGTACGTACGTAGAACATCAATACGCGGTCGATGTAGCGCATTAGGGTTACGTCGTCTAAATCGGTAGCGAATAAGTCGGCGTGTCGAGGGCGCATACCACCATTACCACAAACATACAGACCCCAACCGCCCTCAGTTGCAATAACACCAATATCCTTGCTCTGTGCCTCAGCGCACTCACGAGTACACCCTGACACACCAAACTTAATTTTGTGCGGGGCGCGTAGGCCCTTGTAACGGTTTTCTAGCAGAATCGCCATGCCAACACTGTCTTGCACGCCGTAACGACACCAGGTTGAACCAACACAAGACTTAACGGTACGTAATGCTTTACCGTAGGCGTGGCCAGTTTCGAAACCCGCATCAATTAACTTGCCCCAAATCTTCGGTAGTTCGTGCAGTTGCGCGCCAAATAAATCAACCCGCTGGCCACCCGTAATTTTGGTGTATAGGTCGAACTCTTTGGCCACTTCACCAATGGCAATTAGCTTGTCTGGAGTAATTTCACCGCCAGCTACTCGAGGTACTACTGAGTAGGTGCCATCTTTTTGCATGTTGCCTAAGAAGATGTCGTTGGTATCTTGTAGAGCAATATGGTCATCGGTAAGAACGTAGTCGTTCCAGAAAGTGGCTAAAATAGAACCCACTGCTGGTTTACAAATTTCACAGCCATGTCCGGTTCCGTGTTCTTTAAGCAACTGTTCAAAGGTTTTGATTTTCTTAACGCGTACAATGTCGGCTAGCTCGGCACGTGAATAGGCAAAGTGCTCACAAATGTCATTACTAACTTCAACGCCTAGGTTTTCTAGTTCTGCGTTCATCACTTGAACGGCTAATGCGCTACAGCCGCCACAGCCGGTTGCGGCACCTGTAGTGGCTTTAATATCAGCCATGCTGGTTGCGCCGTCGCGTACTGCTTGGCAAATTTGCCCTTTGGTTACGTCGAAACATGAACAAATTTGTGCGCTGTCTGGCAGTGAATCAACACCCATCGCCGAAGCTGCACCTTCTTCTGATGAAGGTACCAGTAAGTATTCTGGTGCTACTGGCAGTGGCATGTCGTTTAAGAACAATTGTAACCAGTTGCCGTAATCGTCGGCATCACCTACCAATACTGCGCCCAACAAACGGTCGCCAGCGGCGTTGGTAACAACTTTTTTGTACACTTGACGGGCTTCGTCGCTCAAGCTGTAACTTAAAGCGCCTTCGGTGTTAGCGTGTGCGTCACCAATACTGGCTACGTCTACACCCATCAACTTAAGCTTGGTGCTCATGTCGGCACCGGCAAATTCTTTAGCTTGCTCACCGGCGATATGGTCGACGGCTACTTTAGCCATGCTGTAACCTGGGGCTACTAGGCCAAAAATTTTGCCTTCCCATAAGGCACATTCACCAATCGCGTAAATGTCTGGGTTAGACGTTTGACATTGATTGTTAATCACTATGCCGCCACGAGGACCAAGCTCTAGGCCGGTTTCGCGTGCTAACTGATCTTGTGGGCGAATACCTGCAGAGAACAAAATCATGTCGGTATCTAAACTGCTACCGTCTGCAAAGTTCATGCGGTAGCGAGTGTTTTCACCTGCCACAATTTCTTTGGTATTTTTCTCGGTATGAACTTGTACGCCAAGCTCTTCTATTTTAGTGCGAAGAATTGCACCGCCACCGTCACACACTTGCACAGCCATTAGGCGAGGTGCAAATTCTACAACGTGAGTTTCCATACCAAGATCTTTAAGTGCTTTAGCGGCTTCTAAGCCAAGTAAACCACCACCTACAACTACACCTACTTTTGAGTTTTCGCCTGACTTAGTCATGGCTTCTAAATCTTCAATGGTACGGTATACCAAGATGTTTTCTTGTGCCGCTTGATCGTCTGGACGAGGAATTGGCGGAACAAATGGGTAAGAACCGGTAGCTAGCACCAGTTTGTCGTAGCTTTCGCGGCGACCACTTGCGGTAACTACAATCTTTTCTTCAGGCAATACTTCAACAACTTTGTCGTTTACAAAGTATTGAACGCCATGTTCGTCATAGTATTCAGGAGAGGTCATCATCAAGTCGTCTGCGGTTTTACCCGAGAAGTAACTTGATAATTGCACGCGGTCGTATGCTAAGCGCGACTCTTCACTAAAAGTGGTTACCTGAACTTGGCCTAACTTGTCTTGCTGTATCAATTGGTCAATGAAGTGGTGACCAACCATGCCGTTACCAACAACGATGATACGTTCCATGTACTCTCTCCTATGCGCTTAGAGCGGCGCTATTTTCTAATTCAAATTGGTTCTGGTTCGCGTCTAACTTACTTAGCCAGTTGAGTTGCTCGCGCAGTGATACCACTTCACCGATTACAATTAATGTAGGGGATTGCAATTGGTGTTCACTGGCGAGCGTAGGTAACTGGTCTAATTGGCCGGTAACAACGCGTTGATCGCTTTGGCAGCCTTTTTCTATTAATGCGGCAGGTGTCTTTGCACTCTTTCCAAAACGTTGTAGCTGTTGGCTGATTTCAGGCAAGCTGCTCAGCCCCATGTAAAACACTAAGGTGTGGTCGAGTTGCGCCAGTTGGGCCCAATCGATATCTAATTTGCCATCTTGTTTGTGGCCAGTAATAAAGCTACAACCAGTGGCTAGGCCACGGTGAGTAAGCGGAATACCCGCGTAGCTAGTACAGCCAGATGCAGCAGTAATACCAGGAATAACCCGAGCTGGAACGTCATGTTCATGTAAAACACTGAGTTCTTCACTGCCGCGACCAAATACAAATGGGTCTCCACCTTTAAGGCGACAAATACGTAAACCTTGTTTAGCTTTGTCTACCATATAGAGGTTAAGTTGTTCTTGCGGGATGCAGTGATTGGCTTTGGCTTTGCCTACGTAAATAGCTTTAGTGTTGCTAGGAATAAGCGCTAAGATTTCTTCGCTTACTAGGCGGTCATATAACACAAGGTCTGCTTGTTCTATGCTGCGTAGGGCCTTTAAGGTGAGCAGCTCTGGATCGCCAGGGCCAGCACCCACTAAGTCAACCATGCCTGTTTCAATAGGCTGCTTTTGACTTGTTTTAGGATGTTGGCTAATTCTTTGTATGCTCATATCACTGTCTCGCAATTACTTATGCCAGCTATGACGCAATCATGGTGCCAGTAGCAAAAAAAACACTAAAACTTGATTAAAATCATTTTTTATCAACGAGTTAGAGGTTTTTGAAATTTTTATTGAGCTCCAACTGTCTATACTCCTTAAGGGATAACTTGCACCTATTTGGTAAAATTGCGCACCTAGAAAGTGCTTAAAAATGTGAACTATCTCTGATTTAGTGCGTCATATATCTGGAAACAAGTGAGACTGCGCAAAGCCGCGCAGCCTGCTATATAGGGGGTTAGATCTTGCTAATTGGCTATGGTAGACTCGTTGACCGAGTAATATTTAGAGGTTGAAATGGATCAAGTAAATGCATCTATGGCGCTAGTCCCGCAAGGGAGCATTGAAGCCTACATTCAATCAGTTAATCGCGCTGATATGCTCACGCCTGAGCGTGA
The DNA here is from genome assembly GCF_037076485.1 of Agarivorans sp. OAG1. Lineage (NCBI taxonomy): Bacteria > Pseudomonadati > Pseudomonadota > Gammaproteobacteria > Alteromonadales > Alteromonadaceae > Agarivorans > Agarivorans sp. OAG1. The sequence goes on along the minus strand of NZ_AP028990.1, from coordinate 4,191,865 downwards.
GAAAGAGCTTGCTACTCGTTTATACGACGAGGGTGATTTAACAGCAGCTCGCGAATTAGTTATGTCGCACCTACGTTTTGTAGTGCATGTCGCTAAAAATTACGCAGGTTATGGCTTGCCGCAAGCCGATTTAATTCAAGAGGGCAACGTAGGCTTAATGAAAGCCGTAAAACGTTTTGACCCTAAAGTGGGTGTTCGTTTGGTATCTTTTGCTGTGCATTGGATTAAAGCGGAGATTCATGAATACGTATTACGTAATTGGCGTATGGTTAAAATTGCTACCACTAAAGCACAACGTAAGTTGTTCTTTAATCTTCGTAAATCTAAAAAGCGTTTAGGCTGGTTTAGTAATGACGAAGTAAACATGGTGGCTGAGAACCTTGGTGTAAGCACCAAAGACGTATTGGAAATGGAATCTCGAATGAGTGCCCAAGACCAAGCCTTTGATTTAGCCGCCGATGATGATGAGCGTGAAGGCAGTTTTGCGCCGATTCAGTACTTGGAAGATAAGTCTTCTGATGTAGCCCTGTTTGTTGAAAAAGAAAACTGGGAAGTTGCTGCAGCTAATCGCTTAAGAGCCGCTTTAAATACCCTAGACGAGCGAAATGCGCATATTGTGCAGCGCCGTTGGTTAGATGAAGACAAAGCCACTTTGCAAGAATTGGCAGATCATTACCAAGTTTCTGCAGAGCGGATTAGGCAGCTAGAAAAAAATGCCATGAAGAAGCTCAAAGCAGCCATGGAATAAAAACTTATTAAAAACCTCGCCTAGCGAGGTTTTTTTATATTCAAATCTGCCGCTTGCCTGTGTTAAATTTGCACAAACTTTCTAATACATGGTCTGACATGGACGGTCCATTCGAACTTTCTAAAGTTAATTTTGTTATTGACGGTGATGGCCGCAAAACCGCTGCAATTTTACCTATTGAACTGTATCAGCAGCTATTGTCTTTACGTGAGCTAGTGGTTGAGAGCAGTCAGCACACCATATCCGCTGAATATTCGTTCAGCGTTAAGCAAGCGGTTGCGCATGGTTACCCTACTGGCGCTAAAAACAAACCCGGCTTTACTGTAGTGAAAGGTTCAACTGCCAATGGTGGTGGGGCGGAGTCGTTACGTCCGGCAGTGTTGGCACTACGCGAGCAGTTACTTGAAGATACTGTTCTTTGCCGTCAAGGCGATGGTTACGAGTTTATGCGTGATTATCAATTCTCTAGCCCCAGCTCCGCTGCTTGCTTAATCGCTGGTAATGCTCGCAGTGGCTTAGATGCTTGGTTAGATAAATGGGGGCGCAGCCTTAAAGATCGCGGGTATGGCAAAAAGCGCTAAGGCTTAATAATTAATCTGAGCTCGGGACAATAAACCGGTTTCTAACGACTATTTTTACTTATTTCGGTGTTGAAGCCACTTGCAATAGGCTAGCTATTGACGCGCAGCTTCTCCTTGAACTAAGCAAAACTATCTCGCCAGAAACATGAAATTAGATTAAGTACTGGTTTGCGGAGTTATCGTCAGTTCCTTATCCCGAGTTCAGGTTAACTAGACAGATATAAAAAAGAGCGCCTAAGCGCTCTTTTTTGTGACTTAGGCCAGTAGCTCTAAAGGGTCGACCGTTTCAATGCCTAGGGCTTCGCCTACCTCGGCGCAAGTTAACTTGCCATGCATTACGTTTAAGCCATTGCGTAGGTGTTCATCTTCTAGCAGTGCTTGCTTATATCCCTTGTTAGCGAGGGTGATGATGTAAGGTAAAGTTGCATTATTAAGTGCCATGGTAGAGGTACGAGCCACGCCGCCTGGCATATTTGCAACGCAGTAGTGCACCACATCATCCACGATATAAATAGGATCTTGATGGGTGGTAGCCTTTGAGGTTTCGGCACAACCGCCTTGGTCGATGGCAACATCAACAATAGCGCTGCCAGCCTTCATGCGTTTAACCAAATCCTTAGTGATAAGCTTGGGCGCAGCGGCACCTGGTAACAATACACCACCAATCACCAAATCAGCCTCTAATACATGCTGCTCAATACTGCTGGTCGTTGAGTAAACCGTTTTAAGTTGGCCATGGTATTCAGCATCAACACTGCGAAGTACATCAATGCTGCGATCGAGTATGGTGACGTCTGCACCCATTCCAACAGCCATTTGTGCAGCATTACGACCAACCATGCCGCCGCCAATTACGGTAACTTTGGCAGGCTCTACCCCTGGCACGCCACCCAGTAATACCCCGCGACCGCCTTTAGATTTTTCTAAGGCAAGTGCGCCTGCTTGGATCGCCATTCTGCCCGCAACCTCTGACATTGGTGCCAGCAAAGGAAGACCACCACGTGGGCTAGTTACTGTTTCATAAGCCACACAAACTGCGCCAGATTTTATTAAATCATAAGTTTGTTCTGGGTCGGGAGCGAGGTGCAAGTAAGTGAACAATAGCTGGTCTTCACGCAACATAGCGCGTTCAACCGCTTGTGGTTCTTTTACTTTCACAATCATTTCGGCTGCGGCAAATACTTCCGCGGCAGTGTTTGAGATGTTCGCGCCGACCGCTTGGTAATCAGCATCACTGAAGCCAATACCTGCGCCGGCCTGAGTCTCAACAATGACTTGATGGCCATGTTGAATTAACTCATTCACACTGGCGGGTGTCATTCCCACACGATATTCGTGATTTTTTATTTCCTTAGGTACACCAATCAGCATAGCGATTAACTCCTTTTTAGATATATATGTTGGTCATATATGCCGCTCTAATTATTAACATATAGTTAAATGCGCTGATAATGCAATTGTTTTTTGGTGTAACCGTCTGTGTTGTTTTTGGCTTTTCGGTAGGATATGTTGTGCCCTTGTTAAAGGATAAAACAAAGTTATGGGAAAACCGCAAATCATGCAGCAAAATATTCTGAATCAGGTTTTAAACGATATCGATCAATTTAACTTAAATGACCCAAATAAGGAGATAGATGAGTTAGGAACCGAGCATGCCAAAGAATTTTTGTACGGTAAGCGCATGTCTAATTGCTTACATGATTTTATGTTAGCACCTCCAGCTGAATTACAAATTGCTGCCCGAGCTCAGCACATTGGCCGTTGGCTATCACTACGAAGTGATTACCCAGAAGGGCGAGCTGGCTATTTAAAATGGCGCAGCGATTTAGGTAAAAAGCATGCTGAGTTGTGTGCTGAAATAATGCGTAAGCACAATTTAGATGAAACCCTCATTGATGCTACTGCCAGTTTATTACGTAAAGAAAAGCTAAAACGAAATCCGCTTACTCAAGCCCTTGAAGATGTTATTTGCTTGGTATTCTTAAAGTACTACTTTGTTGAATTTGCTAATAAACATGCTCAAGAGAAAGTGATTAGCATTGTGCAAAAAACCTGGGCAAAAATGTCTGAACAAGGCCAGCAAGCAGCACTTGCACTAGATTTGTCTGACGAAGCGCTAAGCTTGGTAAAGCAGGCCTTAGCTTAGCTTTTCAAGCTGAATAAAACATAATCTTGTGCTAGTATTCGTCACGATTTTTAGTTGATTAGGCGTATCTGATGAGAAGAGATCTGGCATTTCGTTTTTCCCGTGTGACCGAAGCCGCAGCATTAGCTGGTTATAAGTGGTTGGGGCGTGGGGATAAAAATATTGCTGATAACGCAGCTGTTGAAGCCATGCGTATCATGCTCAATGACATCGACATTGATGGCGAAGTGGTTATTGGCGAAGGCGAGATTGATGATGCACCGATGCTTTACATTGGCGAGCATGTTGGTACCGGTGGCGAAGGTGTAGATATTGCGGTAGATCCTATTGAAGGCACCCGCATGACCGCAATGGGTCAAAACAATGCTGTTGCCGTACTTGCTGTAGGCGAAAAAGGCGCATTCTTACGTGCACCAGATATGTACATGGAAAAGTTGGTAGTTGGACCGGAAGCCAAAGGTTGCATCGATTTAAACCAACCTCTTGAGCACAACATTAAAATGGTTGCGTCGGTCTTGGGCAAAGAGCTGAGCGATATGACAGTGATTACCTTGGCTAAGCCTCGTCATGACCAAGTGATTGCTGAGATGCAAAAGCTAGGTGTTCGAGTCTTTGCGATTCCTGATGGGGATGTAGCTGCATCGATTTTATCGTGTATGCCGCTTAGCGAAGTTGACATGATGTACTGTGTAGGCGGAGCGCCAGAAGGGGTTATTTCGGCGGCGGTAATTCGCGCTTTAGGCGGTGATATGCAAGGCCGTTTAATTCCACGTCACCAGGTAAAAGAAGATACCCCGGAAAATCGCGCAATTGGTGAAGAAGAGATTCGTCGCTGTGAAGCAGAAGATATTCAAGTAAATAGCGTATTGCAGTTGAATGACTTAGCCAAAAACGACAATGTGATATTTTCGGCGACGGGCATTACCAAGGGTGATTTACTGGAAGGCATTAATCGCCAAGGTAATATTGCCACCACCGAAACGCTATTGGTTCGTGGTAAAACGCGTACTATTCGTAAAATACAATCAACCCACTATTTAGATCGTAAAAACGATGATTTGAAGTCGATTATTTTGTAGTAATACGGGTAGTAAAGGTACAAAAAACCAGAGCCATGGCTCTGGTTTTTTTATAGCTGAAAGGTGAATTGATTGTTTAAGCCAAGATGCTGATAAAAGGCCAGCACGGCTGGATCGTTACTGTGCGGAAAAGTGAGTTGGCTTAGACCCTTTTGAGCCGCTAACTGCAGAAGCTGCTGGAACATAAACAAGCCTATGCCACGGCGTTGAGTAATATCTCGTACGTGAAAGCGCTGCACTAATAGCTGTTGTTTATTACAACTTACAACACAATATGCAACTACACGCTGATTAAACGTACAGCTGTAGAGTTGAGCCGCTTGCTGCCATTCTTGCCACTGTGAGGGCTCTAGATTACTGGATATTTTCGATAAATCACTGGCGTGCTGTTGCCAGTTTTCAATAGCTTGAAAAGATAAACGCATAAAACCTTTAACTGTATAAATTAAGAAACTTGAGAGAGTGGTGTATCGGTAATTTGTTCTATATCGAGACTGTGCCAGCTTTTTAAGAAATGCTGAGCATCTTGGTGAATAAGTTTAATTGCACCTTTTAACTCTTCACTAAGGTAGTCTTTGTCTTGGTTAGCTAATTGATTAAGGGTATAGCTCAAGTCGTAAATGAGAGGTCCAAGGTCGAATAGATTATTGGGTTCGATATTTCGCTTATGGTTAGGTTGCGCTCGGCGCTTTCTCCAAGTGCTAAAAGCGACCAAAAATAAATGCAATAGTTGTTTTGATTCTCGGCAATCTAAACACGATTGTTGTACCCACCACGGCGCACTCCCCTTCATGAAACTGACACATTCGTTAACAACATTGTTTACATAGTTATCATCAACGTAGCTAGGTACTGACTGAGGTTTCATAAAAAAAGTTGCGTGATTATTGGTGGATTTAGATTACACATTTTCATTGTTACACACCAATATTTTTATCTGGCTTTGTTAAGAAAAGTGTTGCTAACACGGTTCGCCGGACAAAATTGTGTTGGGTATTTGAGACAGTATTTCATGCTGTCAACCCTGCATTACAGAAGTGGTAGTTCGAAGTATGATATCTGTCAACTATTGTTGCTCTGCTTATTGTGTATACAAGGTATGTTTGACAAAATGACTCGCTAATTTATTGATTTTTTTACTATATAGTCTCATCAATTTTTTACCTGTGGAGTGACTGGTTCGCTTTACATTATTTGCTGTGATTATTGCTGTTATGGATGATAAGCAATGCTTGGTATTTCCAAACAAGGCTATGTAGCCAAAGGCTTTACCCTGCTTGAACTGATGATCGCCGTGGCGATTCTGGTGATAGTACTAGTAATAGCTGTGCCCTCGATGCAAGGCTTGATGCAAGACAACAAGCAAAAGGTCACTCGCGATCTACTTGCCAATAGCTTAATAGTGGCTCAACAAGAAGCGATTAGAAGTAACCTCTCTACCTATGTTTGTCCCACAACTAATGGCACAAGTTGCGAAGCAGCTTGGGGAGCGAATAAGGGCTGGTTGGTTTATCTTGATACTGCTAGAGATAGTTCTTTGACTGATGGGGCTCAAATCATTGCGGCCCATCCTAAGCCTCAATCCGGAGAATTGAAATATAGTCCTTCTGCCAGTGGGAGCACTAGTACTTTGGTACGTTTTTTCCCTACTGGTCACGCTACCGCTGGTGAGTTAACTGTTTGTGCTCCTTCAAACGATTATGAAGACCAGCGTATCAGCATTACACGCATGGGGAGGGTTGAATATGCTTCGCCATCAACAACTTACTGCAACTAAACAACAAGGCTTTACCTTAATTGAACTGCTGATAGCAGTAGTTATTGTTGCTATTGGTTTACTTGGGCATGCCGCTTTACAGATCCAGTCGGTAAATACTGCTCACCAAGCCCGCTTTGCGCAAACGGCTAACATTGCCATGTTAGATATTGTACAGCGCTTTAGTGCCATGCCAGAAGCCACCGTAAACAATGAGTTTAATATCGATAACCTTGCCGATGGCACTGCCCCTACCAGTTCCAAAAACTGTATTAGCGAAACTTGCACGCGTGCAGAGTTTGCGGCGTTTGAGTTAGCTGATTGGTTTGGTAATCATTCTGTATATATACCCCAGCTACGCTTTTCAATACAACACGCCAACAACCTGGTCACTGTAAAAATGACCTGGGATGCCAACTTATCAGGTGCTGGGGTAGCTAACTGTAATGCTGATACCAGTGGGGCTGGTCACCAATGTAGTGAGGTAGCGGTATGGGTAAGGTAATGCACAAACAAAGTGGTTTTGGCTTAGTTGAGTTAATGATCGCCTTGGTATTGTCACTGATTGTGGTCGGAGGCTTATATGCAGCCTTGATCGGTGACCAAAAAAGCTATGAAGCCACTCGAGCTAGCCATTTATTGGTGAGTAAAAACCGGATGAGCATTCAAACCTTGCGTCTTTATTTGCAACAAGCAGGCTTCCGGGATTACAACCAACTCTATCAAAATACCTTGTTGCCGCTGGTTTCAACCGCCGATAGTTTTGGCTTTACTTGGGATGAAGCGCAAATGGTGCAAGGTTTAAACGACCAAACCACCTTTGCTGGCGCAAAAGCCGCTACCGATGTTATTGCTTTTCGCTTTTTTGGTGCAGCAGCGCCCAATGCCAGTATGTATACCTGTGACGGCTCTGAGTTGGCGGCGGATACAGTAACAACCTTGGTGTTCTTTATTTCTACTAGTGACCAATTGATTTGCCGTGACGCAAGTGGCGATACTGTATTTGACGAAAGCATAGATAATTTGCAAGTGCTATACGGAAGTATCGAGGACAGTACATTTAAGTACTATACAGCCACTGAAGTCTCGGATTGGAATGAAGTTAATCGCGTCAAAGTGGGCTTACTGGTTTCACAGGAAGTATCGATGAGTAATTTGACGAATACCAGAGACTATCAGGTATTAGATAAAGAAATTTCGGTGAATGATAGAAGTATCCGCCAAGCGGTGAGTGAAACTGTTTTACTATTAAATATGGGAACCTAAATATGCCTTTAGTCAGTATTAAGCAACAAGGCATGGCGCTAATCATGTCCCTGGTAATGGTAGTGATTATCGCGATGATTGGTATTGCCATTGCCCAGCAAGTCACCAGTGGCCGTAAAGGCTCTGCGGTACACCAAGACCACTCTATGAGCTTTTCTCGTGCAACTTCCGGAGTGAACGAAGCTGAGTTTGTAGTTCGCCAGCAGGCCTATCATACCGATGCTTTATTAAATCCAGACACACCTAATAATCTAGTGACTCCTGCTTTTGCAAGTGATACTTGGTGGCAAGATAACAGTAATTGGAGCGCGGCCAATAAAGTGACAGCAGTGACTGATGCTGGCGGCAATTCTTTGGCTGGAACACCTCGTTACATTATCGAGGATGGTGGAGTTGATTCCGGCTTAGTATTGGGTGTACAAGTACCTAAACGTCGCTTTTTACGTATTACTTCGAAAGCGGAAGGTGAAGGTGGCGCGGTAACTTATCTACAATCTTATGTAGCATTTATGGAGTAATGTAGTGAAACAAGTAAAAGGATTTACACTGCTAGAGGTGATGATAACCGTTGCTATCGTAGCCATTCTTGCGGGCATTGCATACCCTAGTTATTTGAGCCATGTGCAAAGCACTAAAAGAGAAGAAGCTAAGCGCACTTTGGTGGAAGCTGCTCAGAAAATGGAAAGTTATTACGCAATGCATCTTAGCTATGCTAGTGCTGCAACAGGAACCAGCTTGACTATCTACAGCCCTAGCACCGAATTTAATGAAATTTATACCCTCACAGTAAGTAATGTTGGCGCTTCTAGCTACACACTTACCGCTACGCCTAAAGGCTCTCAATCAAGTGATGATTGCCAAAGTTTATCAATCACCCATACCGGTCACACAAGCTCAACTAGTGGGGATTGTTGGTAATGAATAGTTTTTTAAAGTCCGCACTTTGTTGTTCGGTTTTAGGGGCCGTATCGCTTGGTATTAAGGCTGCTCAGCTGGATTTAGCCGAGCAGCCTCTGTATACAGCTAGTAAGCCACCACCAATGGTTATGTTAGTAATGGGGCGTGACCACACACTTTATTATGAAGCGTATAATGATGCCTCTGATTTAGATGGTGATGGTGAGTTAGATATTACCTATAAACCTAATAAAATAAATTACGCAGGCTACTTCGATAGTAACCGCTGTTATGCGTATGAGTCTGGCAAGTTTGTACCTAAACAGGCGGTTATCAACTCAGGTATTGCGCAATCAGACTCTGATACCAATGACTACAAAACATGTGCTCAATCGGGAGCTGGGCCTTGGAGTGGCGATTTCTTAAATTATCTTACTATGTCTCGCATGGACGTCTTACGCAAAGTTTTATACGGCGGATATCGATACATCGACACTGCTGCAAGCGGCGATTCACTTGGTGAGACAGTTCTAGAGCGTGTTTTTATTCCACAAGATGCACATAGTTGGGGGAAAATGTATACATCTGTGGCCATCGATAAGTTTGATATAAGGAATTATTCACCCTTTGGGCTACCAGAAGATAACACTAAGCATTTTTTTGGCACAGCCTCTTTTAGCGATGGTGGCACTCCCAAATTAAAAGTTAGAAGAGATGTAGCTCCTAGTGCTAGTAACCCTAATGAGCCTACCGGTAGCATTTGGGAGTGGGCGAGTACCGAGCGGCCGGTGCTAAGCAGTTCTAATCGAACGATCGATAATACTTTCAATATACGAGTTGCAGTGTGTGTTGAAGGTGTTCTTGAAGAAAACTGTAAAGAGTACTCTGATGGAAACTATAAACCTACAGGGGTTCTTCATGAGTATGGAGAAAGCGGTAGTATTGAGTTTGGTTTAATCACTGGAAGCTACGACAAGAATCTATCGGGTGGTGTACTTCGCAAAGCGGTGGGAGACTTTAATTTAGAAGTTAAATCTGACTCCGGCATATTTGATAGTAGCGTTAATGGCATTGTTAGTACCATCAACAAGTTGAAGATATACGGTTTCAATTATGACTCTGAAGAATATGGCTGTGGTTGGGTGGCGACTAGGGCGATCACCAATGGAGAGTGTACTTCTTGGGGTAATCCGGTTGGTGAAATGCTTTATGAAAGCCTTCGCTATTTTAACGGAGAGAAGAGCGCAAGTTCGAGCTATTCTGCCGGTAGCGGCACCATTGACGGAACTTTAGGCCTACCATATGCCACTTGGGATGATCCTTATGAGAATTGGGATGACCCTGCTACCGCCAAGCGTTCGTATTGTGCAGCGCCTTACAACTTAGTTATTAGTGATATCAATCCATCTTATGATTCCGATGAGCTTCCTGGCACACTTGATGACTTTCTTAAGCGGGATAGCGAAGGCAATGCTATTAACTATCAAGGCTCTACACTTAATGGCTTTAATATAACCAATCTTCTAAAAACTATCTCCTCAGAAGAAGGGTTAGATAATGGTCATTATTTTGTTGGTGAGTCAGTTGGAGATACGTCGAATACTAAAAGTGCGCCTACCGCTAAAGACGTCACTGATTTATCAACTATTCGTGGTTTATCACCTGCCGAGCCGACTAAAGAAGGCAGCTACTCCGTAGCTGGAGTCGCTTATTATGGACATAAGACGGACTTGTTTCCTTCAAAAGAAGGTAAGCAGAATATCAATACTATGGTAGTGGCGATTTCTTCCCCATTACCTGAGGTAGACGTTAAAGTTGACGGTAGTATTATTAAAATAGTTCCCTTCGCTAAGTCTGTGTCAGGTTACAGCATTGACAAAACACAAGGGGAGTTTCAGCCCACCAATACTATTGTTGATTATTATGTCGAAGAGTTATCACCTACCAAAGGTAAGTTTAGGATTAACTTTGAAGATGTTGAGCAAGGTGCTGACCACGACATGGATTTAATCGTTGAGTATAGCTATGAGGTCAAACAGTTATGCCTAGACTATGATGATCCTGTTGATTGTGTCACGAAGGAGGGCTTAGAGTTAAGCTTAGTCTCTAGTTATGCTTATGGGAGCATCGATCAGCACGCTGGTTATGTTATTTCAGGGGCTGAGAATGGTGATGGTGAGAATGCAGATGGTATATATCTAGATGTAAGAGACAAAAAGGATGGTGGCGGTAGTTTGACCAACTATTATCTTGATACACCTGAGCAAAATGATTTGCCATTTCCTAATAATTCACGTCTACGGATTATTAATCCAAATGTTGATAATTTGGAATTAGTGCGTACTCGCCGATTCTTCCCAAGTTCTACGCCGGCAAACTTACTATCTTCACCATTGTGGTATGCAGCTAAGTGGGGAGCCTTTGTAGACTCAGATGAAGGGCCAAACGCTAATGGTATGCCAGATCCAGACGAGTGGGATAAAAACCAATCTGGCGAACCTGACAATTACTTCCCAGTAACTAATGCTGGTGAGCTACAAGCTCAGATTGGTAAAGCGCTCGATAGCACATTTGGTGATGATCAATCTTCAACTTCTCCTGTTTTTAATAACACCTTTTTAAACAGTGGCGCTTTCTTGTACCAGACAAGATTTGAAGGTGAAGCTTGGAGCGGGGATGTTTTAGCTTACTCTAGTAACGGGGGGAGCTTTAGTGATACGCCGTCTTGGCAAGCTGCTGAAAAAATAGACGCCATATCTTCATCAAGTCGAGTAATTTATACTCGAAATGATGAGAGTAATGAAATTATTGATTTCGTAGTTCCTACCGATTTGCTTGGTGCTGATGATGGCTTAAGCTCTAATCAAATAGGTGCTTTGTTAGCCGGGCAAAATGGTTCTGATGATGAAAAGCTTGCTTATCTTACGGCTGTTATTAACTATTTGCGAGGTGATAGAACTTTCGAATCACCAGATCTTGCTTACAACATGAGGGAGCGAAAGTCAGCTTTAGGCGACATAATTAACTCTACTCCATATTATGTGGACAAAGTAAACGGCCATGATGTAGGGAAGCCTGTATTAGTTTTTGGCGCAAATGATGGCATGGTTCATGTTTTAGATGTTGCTACAGGCGAAGAGATAATGGCTTATATACCTAGTCAGGTTTACGCGGATCTAAATAGTTTGACTAAAAGTAGTTACACGCATAGGTATTTTGTTGATGGTGGTATTGCAGGCTTCACCGATGATAATGATAAAACTATTGTTGTAGGTACTTTGGGTACTGGATTTAAAGGTCTTTATGCGATTGATGTGAGCGATATGTCGAGCCCAAATAAAAATAAGATTAAATGGGAAATCGATGCTGACACTTCTGGTTATGGTGGGCTAGGTTACACAAGAGAAACACCTACTATTGCAAAGCTTGCAAACGGAAAAACTGGGGTTATTTTTAGTAATGGCTACAACTCAAGTGATGATGAAGGCCAGCTATTTATTGCTGATATCGAAGATGGCAGTTTAATTGCCACTTTAAAAACTGGAGTGGGAAGTAGTGATGATCCTACTGGAGAAAGCAGGCCTAATGGACTTGCTAGCCCAGCAGTCGTAGACAAGAATAGCGATGGGGTGGCTGATCGTATCTACGTTGGCGATTTATTTGGCAATCTATGGGCTTTCGATATTTCTAATTCAAGCTCTTCAAATTGGACGATTGATAACTCAGATAACAAACCTCTATTTACCGCGGTTAGCTTGGATAAATCTGGCTCTCCCGCTGAGTATATTTCGCAAGCTATAACCACAAAACCTTCGGTTGGTATTCACCCTAATGGCTTATCTCAAGGGGTTCTGGTGGCTTTTGGAACAGGTAAATATATTGAAAATGACGATAACAAGTATCTTGGTGAGCCAACTCAAACCGTTTATGCGATTTGGGATAAGTTGAATCAGACTTATTACACCGATACTCGAGAGGAGGTTGATGGAGAGCAGGTCTATACTAGTCTTTTACGTCAATCTATCATTGAAGAGGATTCAAGAAACCGCCGTCTCTCTAGCTATCCAATAGACTGGGGAGCACACAAAGGCTGGTATTTGGATTTGGTGAATACTCAGAATGACAATACAAACAACTATGGCGAGCGACAGGTAACTAATAGTTTATTGTTGGCTAACAAATTGAGTTTTACGACTTTATTGCCGAACGAGGACCCTTGCACAACTGGTGGTAGTGGTTGGTACATGGAAATGAATTTACATTCTGGCGTTACTTGGAACTCTGGGAATGAAAATTATGTCGATCCCAATGATGATACAAATACCATTGATGATGAAAGCTCTCATCAAAAAGTAAATGACGGGATTCCATCAGCACCTTCGGTGATTATTGACCCTAATTTGACTGACGGAGTAGTTAGTGACGATGGAATTATTCAGAAGAATTGTATTACTTTAAGTAACGGCTCAATGTTCTGTTACGACGATTACCAATCACCCACAGGGCGTTTAAGTTTAAGAACCTTACACTAAGAGCCAGGGTAGGAAATCAGACAATAAAAAGGGAGCCTTAATCGGCTCCCTTTTTTATCATATATTTGCTATTTGGGTCATTTTTATATTCTCTATATAACCTTGATATGTTTTGGCTGAGAGTTTATTTAAATATATGTTTTTCAAATATATTACTAATTTAAACTGTCTAGTGCTTCACTAAATTTCTATTGCTTAAAGATTAAAATTTCAGCAGGTTTTCTATGGTTGTTAGTTGTCGCTTCAAACCAGTTTGAGGTAACAATAGCCTAAGTTGTTGGAAGCAAAACTTTGAGTACTCTCACCACACTATTTACACACGTGCGTTGCTGCATGCTCGCGCAAAAATCTATCCGTTTTACTTGCCTTTATTTGACTATGGGGTTGCTGCTAAGTGTAATTTCATTAGCAACTAAAGCAGCTCAGTTAAATCTGGCTGATAGCCCCTTATACGTCGCTACTTCACCCTCGCCAATGGTGATGTTGGTGATGGGAAGGGACCATACTCTTTACTATGAAGCTTATAACGATGCTACCGACTTAAGTGGTAATAACGATCTAGATATTAACTATAACCCCTTAGTTGTAGATTATGCGGGTTACTTCAATAATGAGCGCTGCTACACCTATAATTCTTCGCAAAGACGTTTTACCCCTGGCGTCGAGGCAAATACGAATACCAAGGCGTGCACCGGTTCAGGAGAGTGGAGTGGCGATTTTCTCAATTACCTCACCATGTCACGCATGGATGTTCTGCGTACCGTACTGTATGGCGGCTATAGAGCGATAGACACTGAAGGTACAACGGTATTGGAGCGGGTATTTATTCCGCAGGATGCCCACTCATGGGGTAAAAGCTATACCTCGGAAGCGGTGAATGGTTACCGTATCGACAACTACACCCCATTGTCTCAGCCTAATAGTAATCGTAAGCACTTTTTTGGAACTGCGTCTTGGTCTGATGGCGGTGCCCCCGAGATAAGAATCAAAAAAAACCAGAACAGTGAAATATGGGAGTGGGCGACTACAGAGCGTCCTGTATTGGCTGGAAATTATAGTGAGTCTTATGAGATTAGGGTTGAGGTATGTGTACAAGGCAAGTTGGAGGCTAACTGTAAAGAGTATCCCAACAAACAATATAAACCTACCGGATTGCTGCATGACTACGGTGAAGACGGCAGTATCGAGTTTGGGCTTATTACTGGTAGTTACGACAAAAACTTATCAGGTGGGGTATTGCGTAAAGCGGTATCTCATTTTGGCGACGAGTTAATCAGCAATACCGGGCAGTTTAAAACCAGCGTAAACGGCATTGTAAGTACAATCAATAAATTGCGTATTTACGGTTTTAAATATGGCAGCTATGAGTATGGCTGTGGCTGGATTACCGATCGCGCAATTCGTAATGGCGAATGTACTTCATGGGGTAACCCTATTGGTGAGATGTTGTACGAAAGCTTACGTTATTTCCACGGCGAAGGTTTTGCTAGTAGCTCATATTCAAGCGGCAGCGGTACTGTCGATGGCCAACTAGGCTTGCCGTTTGCAAAGTGGGACGACCCTTTTGCTAATCGAGAATATTGCGCAGCACCTTATAATTTGGTGATTAGCGATATTAGCCCGTCTTATGATTCTGACGAAATTCCCAATGCACACCCAAGTTACGCAGGTTCTTATCAAGGGTCGATACTTGACGGATTTCACCTTAAAAACTTGTTAGATAATATTTCAAAATACGAAAATATTGGTGGTGATTATTTCATTGGTGAATCGGTTAGCGATACTACCGGTACTACTAGTGCACCCACTGCAAAAACTGTAAATACTTTATCGGAGATTCGAGGCCTCTCTCCTCAAGAGCCAACAAAAGAGGGCAGTTATGCGGTAGCTGCAGTGGCGCATTATGGTCACAAAACCGATATCTTCCCCAATAAGCCGGGTAAGCAAAACATTCAAACCACGGTGGTAGCTGTTTCTTCTCCGCTGCCTGAGGTGGAAGTTGAAGTCGATGGAGAAACTATCATCATTGTTCCGTTTGCTAAGTCAGTAGGCGGCTGTGCTAGTGGTAGTTGTATTAGTACTAATAAGGGGGATTTTCAGCCAACAAATGCCATTGTTGATTACTACGTGGAAGAGTTTTCTCCCACTAAAGGCACCTTTAGGATTAACTTTGAGGATGTCGAACAAGGTGCTGATCACGAGATGGACATGATCGTGAAATACCACTACGAAGTAAAACAGCTGTGTGAGAATGCCTACGATAATGAGGCCACTTGTAGTAAGCGCTTAGGTGTTCAATTAACGTTAGATTCAATTTACGCTGCGGGCAGTATTGACCAACATGCTGGTTACGTTATTTCCGGTACTGACAAAGATGGTATCTATTTAGATGTGAAAGATCGTGGTGGAAGTAAGCGTACTTATTACTTAGATACACCGTTACAAAATGATTCGGCTTTTCCAAATAACTCTCGGGAATCTAGCAACAACAGCTCAGATTTACCGCTAATTCGTAAGCGGAATTTCTTTCCTAGCTCAAGCTCTGAGGCTGCGACCTTATTGCCTTCGCCGCTTTGGTATGCGGCAAAGTGGGGCGGCTTTACCGATACCAATAACAACGGCATACCTGATGACGGCGAATGGGACGAAGAAGAAAGTGGTCAGCCAGATAACTACTTCCCGGTAACTAACGCTGGGCAACTGGGCGCGCAAATTGGCAAAGCCTTAGAGAAAATAGCCAGTGGCAGCCAATCAGCTAGCCCTCCGGTGTTTAATAACAATTTTTTAAGTAGTAGCTCGTTTTTATATCAATCGTCATTTGATGGGGAATACTGGAGTGGCGATGTAAAGGCATTTAAAGCGGCAAGTGGAGGTGGATTTAGCTCTACTGAGACTTGGAGCGTAGCCAAAGAACTTGATGCAATGCCTCATCAACAGCGTACCATTTTCTCCCGTAACGATGAATCCGGGGAGGTCTTTGAGTTTACAGCGCCAAACAGTTTACAGCCTTCGGCTACTGGCTTTAGCCAATCGCAAATCTCCGCCTTGCTGGCAGGGCAAACAGGCTCCGATTCTCTGAAGTTAGATTATCTTCAGACGGTAGTGAATTACCTGCGAGGTGAGCGCACTTATGAGCAAAGTGACTTGCAGTTTTCCATGCGAAAACGCGCTACTGCATTGGGTGATGTCATCAACTCCATTCCCTATTATGTGGATCTTGCTACTGGCCATAAAGTGAATAAGCCAGTGCTGGTGTTTGGAGCAAACGATGGCATGGTGCATGTGGTTGATGCTAAAACCGGCAAAGAGCTAATGGCCTATTTACCTAGCCAAGTTTATCAACATCTAAATAGCCTTACCCGCAGTACTTATACTCACAAGTATTTTGTCGATGGGGCTATTACCGGCTACACCGACGAATCGGATAAAACCACTGTAGTGGGAACCTTGGGCACTGGCGTGAAGGGCTTATATGCATTAGATGTTACCAATATGAATTGGCCAACTAAGAATAACATTAAATGGGAAATTGATAGTTCCACCAAAGGTTTTGAAGGCCTAGGTTATAGTCGTGAGCAGCCTACTATTGCTAAGTTGGCCAATGGTACAACTGGAGTGATCTTTTCAAATGGCTATAACGCTGCAGATGACCAAGCAACTCTATATATTGCCGACCTAAAAGACGGCAGTTTAATTGCCGACCTAAGTACTGGGGTCGGTAGCACAGAGGACCCAACAGGACAAGGCCGGCCAAACGCATTGGCTTCTCCCGCCGTGGTCGACTTAACGGGTAATGGTGTTGCCGATCGCATTTATGCGGGTGATCTATATGGAAACATGTGGGCATTTGATGTATCCGATACTCGAGCTAGCAACTGGGATCTTGCTACCATTCAAAGTGCGGGGTCCAAGCCGCCGTTATTTTCTGCAACTAGCCCAAGCAAACGTTTAGTTGGCTCTAGCATGCAATATCAAGCGCAGCCAATAACTACCAAACCGTCGGTTGGCGCTCATCCAATGGGCTTGAATCAAGGTGTGTTAGTAGCATTTGGAACGGGTAAGTATATCGAAGTCGATGATAACGATGCAGATGATCAAGATACTCAAAGCATCTATGTCATTTGGGATCGTTTAAACGGCGAAGCAGTAAGTTCCAAGCGTTCTAGAGTGAGTGGAGAAGATGTTTATAATGCTAATTTATTACGGCAAGCCATTATAGAAGAGGACTCCAGCAATCGCTTGTTAAGCGATAATCCAATTGATTGGAATACCCATAGCGGCTGGTATTTGGATTTTGTGAATACTCAGAATAACAATACCAATAACTACGGTGAACGGCAGGTAAGTAACAGTCTACTGCTCGCCAATAAACTTAGCTTTACCACTATGCTACCCAATACTGATACTTGTGCCTCTGGCGGTAGTGGCTGGTATATGGAGTTGAATCTGCATTCAGGAAGAACCTGGAATACGGGAACTAATGGCAACACCGATCCCAACGATCCTAACGATACGATTAATAATGATAGCTCCCATCAAAAGGTAGAAGATGGCATTCCTTCTTCACCAGGAGTGATTATCGATCCCAACTTACCTAGTGATGGTTCAGTTCACGATGGCTCGATTAATCAGAAAAACTGCATTACTTTAAGTAACGGCACCATGCTCTGTTTTGACGACTTTACCTCGCCAACCGGTCGATTAAGTTTACGCCGCTTACACTAGTAAGCCGCAAAGCGTAATAAAAGCAGCCCTCTAGGGCTGCTTTTTTGTTCAAATAAACATCGATTTATGTTGGCGTGTTTTGCTACACTAGCCGCCCTTTTTTGGAGAGCCTGTTATGCAGTGTCGTTTAGGCTGCGGTGCTTGTTGCATTGCGCCATCAATTAGCTCATTAAATAAAGTAGCGAGTGAGCGATGTGTTCATTTAAATGCTGATAATTTATGCGCTATTTTTGGTAAAGCTGAGCGACCTAAGGTTTGCAGCGATTTTAAAGCTGCAGAGTGGCTGTGTGGAACTACCCAGCAACAAGCCATGGACAATCTCATCTACTTAGAAAAGCAAACTGCGTAATGTATCGCTTGGTATTGTGGCTTTGTATTGCTTGCTTTAAATCAACTGCCTAGAGCTGTTTGTTGTGCACAGGCTGCACAATGGGCTCTTCTGAACCCACTAAACGAATGCTAGGTTCGCTCTCGAGCTCTGGTGCTAATAAAGCTAGGCGCTGGGCTACCCCAACCAATTGAACATCTTCCGGCAAACTTAGCTGATTAAGTAAATCCACCGAGTGTGGTCTGGGATGAGCGATTAGCACTGCATGACCATATTTTCGAGCAAGGCTTAGGGCTTTTTGCCATTGGCGTTCAATGGCCACGGGATTGTCTTGGTGGTCAAGAAACACATGGCGCTTTAAATTGGGTACTTGGTACACCCTGGCTGTTTGCTGGGCTATGCTGGCTAGGTGGGTGCGGCTATCCACAAAAAATAGCTGCTGTTTAGCCAGTACTTGCATTAACCAATGCATTTCTGTGGGCAGTTGGGTGAGTTGGCTACCCATGTGATTGTTTAAGCCAGTGGCTTCTGGAAAGTCATTAATAGCTGCTTCTACACGTTGCTTAAAGGCCGCTTCTTCTAAGTTGTCTGGTAAGCCATATGGCCCTAAAGCAATGGTGCCACTGCCCTGCATCGGCAGGTGCAGCATTATTTCGCGTTGCTGTTGCTGAGCTTGTTCGGCAATGTCTTTGGCATAAGGACTTGATGGAAGTACCGATAAGGTAATATTGGGGTGCAGATCTAATAGCGCAAAGTCGCGAGCACTATTACCGACATCATCAATGATGATACTTAACTGTGCAGCCATAGCTGAGCTTGTCGCCAGCATACCTAGGCAACGTAGAATTATTTTAACCATTTACGTGGGTCTTGGGTTTGCCCTTTATGGCGAATCTGGAAGAACAAGGCGTTGGTAGTTTGGCCGCCAGTATTGCCGGCGTAAGCCACGGTTTGACCGGCACTTACTCGCTCACCAATTTCTGCATTTAAGCTTTGGTTATAGCCGTAAAAGCTAAGGTATTGCTCGCCATGATCGATGGCAACAACTAGACCATAACCACGCAACCAATCAGCAAATACTACATTGCCAGAGGCCACTGCTTTTACGTTAGTACCAGGGTGGGAGTCAATCACTATGCCTTGCCAACGTGTTTGCCCCTGATTTTTACTATTATAACTGTGAAGTACTCTGCCTTTGAGCGGCCAAGGCAGTTTGCCTTTTGCCTTGGCGAGGCCAGTGAGAGGCGTTTTATCTAAGTTTTGTTTAAGGGCAAGTTGTTGTTGCTGTTCTATTTGGTCACTAATCACTTGCTGTAAGTGCTGTTCATTAATTTGTAGCTGCTCTAAACGGCTTTGCTCAGTATTTTGCAGCTTATTAAGTTTAGCGAGCTGTTGCTTACGTTGATTTTGTTGAGACTGTAGCTGGTCCAGCTTTTGTTTTTGCTGAGCGACCAAGCCTTCTAGATGCTTTTGCACCTCGGCCAGCTGGCTTTGAACTTTGCTTAACTCTAGTTGTTGGAAGCTGACTTGCTCTAAGGCCTTGCTTCGGGCTTTGGCCAAATATTGGTAGTAACTTAACATCCGCTCTAAATCTGCGGCATTTTGCTGGTTCAGTAGCATTTTCATGTAATCGCTATTACCTAAGCGATAAGCGCTGTTGATTTGTGCTTTAAGTGCTTGTTGCTGTTGAGCTAGCTTTTCTTCTAGGGCTTTTTCTTGCTGCTGAATATATTGCTGTTCGATTTTTGAGTGGGAAAGCTGATTGTTAAGTTTGCGTAGTTGTTGGCTGGAGTCCGCGAGCGCCAGCTCATATTGTCTTAACTGTTCTTGCGCTTTGCTTATATCATTTTTGCGCTTTTTAAGTTGCTGTTGTTGCTGCTTGAGCTGTTGTTGAACGTCGAGCAACTGTTGTTGTTCATTGGCATGAAGTGGCGGGCAGAGCAATAGCAAAACGCCAGCAATAAGGCTGGCGTTAAACAGGCGAATAAGGCGCTTGCTAGCGCCTTGTTTCGAAGCTGAAATAGGCTCTTTCATCAAGCCATTATTTCAAATTCATCAATACCTTGCCAGTCATTTCTGCTGGAGTTTCCATGCCCATCAAGCTTAGCATTGTTGGTGCAATATCACTTAAACGACCGCCTTCAACTGGGCTTGCTTCACGACCATAGTAGATGAAAGGTACAGGCAGGTTGGTATGAGCTGTGTGGATACCACCCGTTTCTGGGTCAACCATTTGCTCGGCGTTACCGTGGTCGGCTGTGATTAAACATTCGCCGCCAACTTTATCAAGTGCTTCAACCAAACGGCCAATACTCTTATCTACGGCTTCACAGGCTTTAACTGCAGCATCGTATACGCCAGTGTGGCCAACCATATCGCCATTCGGGTAGTTACAAATGATTACGTCGTACTTGCCGCTCTCGATTGCAGCTACAAACTTGTCGGTTAGCATTTCCGAGTTCATTTCTGGTTGTAGGTCGTAAGTGGCTACTTTTGGAGAAGGGATAAGCTCGCGGTCTTCACCAACAAAAGCGTCTTCTTTACCGCCATTGAAGAAGAAGGTTACGTGGGCGTATTTTTCTGTCTCAGAAATACGTAGTTGCGTTTTGTTGTTCTTCTCTAGCCACTCACCTAGTGTGTTAACTAAGTCTGTAGGGCCATAAGCACAAGGAGCTTTAATGTCCGCTGCATATTGGGTTAGTGTAACAAAGGCACATGCAGGCACTTTAGCGCGCTCAAATCCAGTGAAGTCTTGCTCAACAAAACAACGTGAAATTTCACGGGCACGGTCAGCACGGAAGTTCATGAACAATACCGCATCGCCATCGTTAATGCTGGCTGCGCTTTCGCCTACTACGGAGGCTTTAACAAACTCATCGTTTTCGTCACGCGCGTAAGCTGCTGCTAGCGCTTCAGTAGCGTTAGCGTAGCTGTATTCAGCTTTACCTTCAGTAAGTAATTGATAAGCTTCTTCTACACGTTCCCAACGGTTATCGCGGTCCATTGCGTAGTAACGACCTACTAAAGAAGCAATACGACCTGAACCAATTTCAGCAAATTTTGCATCAAACTTTTCAATTGAGCCTTGCGCGCTGCGTGGTGGAGTGTCACGTCCGTCTAAGAAAGCGTGTAAGTAAATTTCTTTTGCGCCTTGCTTAGCGGCTAATTCAATCGCAGCTAGCATGTGATCTTCGTGGCTGTGAACACCGCCTGGAGAAAGTAGACCCATGATGTGAACGGCTTTACCGGCTGCTACGGCTTTATCTACCGCACCTACTAATACTTCGTTAGTGAAAAAATCACCGTCTGTAATTGACTTACCAACACGGGTAAGTTCTTGGTATACAACGCGACCAGCACCAATGTTAGTGTGACCAACTTCTGAGTTGCCCATTTGTCCGTCAGGTAAACCTACATCTAGGCCTGAACCCGAGATAAGGGTGCTAGCAGCAGTTTCCCAAAGGTTGTCTAATACTGGTGTGTTGGCGTTTGCTACAGCGTTATTGGCGCTGTCTTGGCGGTAGCCCCAGCCGTCCATAATAACTAGTGCTAAAGGCTTTTTGCTTGCAGACATTGCAATTTCCTCAATCGGTAAATGTTTAAGTGAAAAACGAATTAGTGAAATATTACTACATTTTTTGTCTGAGTCACCTGATTGAGCGCAAATCAACCGAGATTAGTTGTTTTTGCTCAGATTTGTTCTGGTGTATGAATCTTAGGTCAATTTGCGAGCTTTGGCGCGCTTGAGAGCTGCTATTCTTCTCGCTCAGGTGTATACTCTCGCCCCAATATCACTAACTATTTGCTTAACTGGAATTGTCATACTATGCAGCAAGTTGTCGAATTTGTCGGAAATAACCCTATCATTTCATTCGCTTGGGTAGGTTTGTTCGGTGCCGTTATCTACACTTTTATTCAACCAATGCTGTCGAAGGTTACCTCGGTAGGCAATCACGAAGCTACATTGCTCATTAATAAAGAAGATGCAGTAGTGGTGGATGTTCGTACTAACGACGAGTACAAAAAAGGGTATATTGCGGGCGCACGTCACATTCCTTTAACCCAAATACAGGCTAATAACTTTAAGCCTATTGAAAATTTAAAGGGCAACCCCATTATCGTTGTATGTGAAACAGGGATGCGTTCAGGCTCAGCGGCTAACGCTCTGGTTAAAGGCGGTTTTGAGAAAGTGTATAACCTACGCGGCGGCATGACCGATTGGAAATCAGCAAACCTACCGATCACTAAGAAGTAAGATCGAGTTTTAATGGCTAGCGCTCTAGCGATTAAGCAATTTTAAATAAATATATTAAAGGTAATTATCATGGCTGAAGCAGCAACCACTGAAGCACCACAAGTAGAATTTGCAATTCAACGTATTTACACAAAAGATATTTCTTTTGAAACACCTAACTCTCCACAAATCTTTCAACAAGAGTGGAAACCAGAAGTTAAGGTTGACCTAGACACTACTAGCAACAAACTAGCTGACAACGTATTTGAAGTAGTATTAACACTTACTGTTACTGCTAAAGTTGGCGAGCAAACTGCATTCTTATGTGAAGTTCACCAAGGTGGTATCTTCACTCTAGGTAACATGCCAGAGCCTCAACTTGCTCACGCAATTAACGCTTACTGCCCTAACATTCTTTTCCCTTACGCACGTGAAGCGGTATCTAACCTAGTTAACCGTGGTTCTTTCCCACAAATTAACTTAGCGCCAGTTAACTTTGATGCTTTGTTTGCTAACTATGTACAACAGCAAGCAGAACAACAGCAAGCGGCTAAAGCTGACGCTTAATGGTTAACTCAAAGGCTACTATGACCGTATTGGGCGCAGGCTCATACGGTACCGCGTTGGCAATTGCGATTGCTCGAAATGGACAACGTACCGTGTTATGGGGTCATGAGCCTGAGCACGTGGCTGCGCTTGATGCAGCCCGTGAAAACCAAGACTTCTTGCCTGGGGTTGCTTTCCCCGAAAGCCTAGAACTAGAAGCTGATTTAGCCACCGCGGTTGCGCAAAGTGACAACTTGCTAGTGGTAGTGCCTAGTTTTGCTTTCGCTGATGTAATGCGTCAGATAAAACCAATGTTAAGTGAACAATCACGAGTAGCTTGGGCAACCAAAGGTTTAGAAGCGAATACCGGACATTTGTTGTCTGAGGTTGCGATTGATGCCTTAGGTGAACAGGTGTCGCTAGCGGTGATCTCTGGGCCTACTTTTGCTAAAGAACTAGCCGCAGGTTTACCTACCGCCATTTCTGCGTCATCTTCAGATGCTGAGTTTGTGCGCTATTTGGCGAAGGTTATGCACTGTGAGCGAAGCTTTAGGGTGTACACCAATAACGATATTATTGGCGTACAGCTAGGGGGCGCAGTTAAAAACGTTATAGCGATTGGCGCTGGTTTAGCCGACGGTTTAGGTTTTGGTGCAAATGCACGTACTGCCTTAATTACCCGCGGTCTGCGCGAAATGGCGCGTTTGGGTAAGGCCTTAGGTGCTGATCCTGAAACCTTTAAAGGCATGGCTGGCTTGGGCGATTTAGTGCTTACCTGTACTGATAATCAAAGCCGTAATCGCCGTTTTGGCTTGGCATTAGGCGCCGGAAAATCCTTCGAGGAAGCGGAACGCGAAATTGGCCAAGTGGTAGAAGGTTACCGCAATACTAAAGAAGTCTATTTGTTAGCTGAAAGAGTTGGAGTTGAAATGCCAATTGTGGAGCAGGTTTATCAAGTGCTCTACAAAGGGAAACAAGCTAAACAAGCTGCTATTGATTTGCTTGCGCGCGACCAGCGCGAAGAGTAGTGACAAGCGCCACAAGCTAGCAACAAAAAAGCCTATCAAATGATAGGCTTTTTTATATTTATAGTTCGCAAGACTTAATAGTAAGAGTGCTCACCGGCTTGGTGCTCGGTAACATCTTTAACACCGGTTAGCTCACCAGGGAAGGCTTCAAGCAACTGCTTTTCAATACCTTCTTTTAGCGTAACATCTACCATGCTACAACCATTACAACCGCCGCCGAACTGCAGCACTACCACGCCTTCTTCGGTTAACTCCATTACGCTAACTTTACCACCGTGTGAGGCTAAGTTAGGGTTAACTTGAGTTTCAATGGTGTATTCAACACGCTCAATGAGTGGGGCGTCATCATCTACTTTGCGCATCTTGGCATTTGGTGCTTTAAGAGTAAGTTGTGAACCCACTTTGTCGGTCACAAAGTCGATTTCGGCTTCTTCTAAAAACGGCGCGCTAGCGGTATCAACCATGGCTTTAAAGCCGTCGAATTGTAGCGCGGTATCATCTTCTTCAACCGACTCTGGTGGGCAATACGATACACCACACTCTGCGCTTGGTGTACCAGGATTAACCACAAATACACGAATATGGGTGCCTTCAGGCTGTTGTTCTAGCAACTTAACAAAATGCTGTTGAGCTGTTTCTGAGATCGATACCATCTGCTTCCTCGATACCTGACTAAAATACTAAGGTTTATTGTACGGCTTTTTAAACAGCGCTGCTAGTGTTGCGAGTGCTTATCTTCGTTGTGAAGGTTTTGGGGTGCGTGCAAGAGCCCAGATGTCGACTCGTTCTGCGCCGGCGTCTTTAAGCTGCCTAGCTAGCACGTTAGCGGTGCTGCCGGTAGTTACAACATCATCAACGATTACCCAGTGTTTATAGTTAAGCGTATCTTGGCAACTAAAGCTGGCCGCCAAGCCTCTTTGTCGCTGGCGGCGGGTAAGCCCTGCCTGGCTTGAGCCATATTGCTTGCGCGTAAACGGTTTTTGCATTGGCTTTGCTGCGTGTTTTGCCAACTGCTTACATAAAACCTCACTTTGGTTAAAACCACGCTGCCATTGCTTAAACCAATGCAAAGGTACTGGACAAAAAACATCTGGCAGCATTGCTTGAGTATGTTGAATATGCTGCCAAATAAGGTAGCTTAAGGGCTTCGCCAAGTGTTGCTGTTTGGCGTATTTGTAGGCTTTAATCACCGGCTCTATCGGCCATTGGTAGTCACTTAAACAGATTACTTGATCGTAAAAAGGAATATTGCCTTGGCACTCGCCACATATTCCTGGCTCAGCTAAGGGCAAATAACAAGTCTTACAACGGTGTTGGTTTGGGGTTAACAGCAGGGCGCTGCAGCTGTCGCAACAAACCTGATTGAGCCTTTTACTTTGAAAACAAAAATCACAGTGTTTAGACAAAACTAAGCGGGAGTTTAAAGCCGCGTGAAATCTAGTTAACATGAGCATCCTTTTTGATGAGTAGTTAAGTGTAGATGAGCAAATTGCATTTTGAACGTCATGGCTCAGGCCCTGCGCTCATTCTTATTCATGGTTGGGGCTTAAACGGCGCTGTATGGCAGCCTGTTACCGAGCTATTAGCCGAGCATTTCAGTGTATATCTGGTGGACTTACCCGGTTTTGGTCACTCTCCTGCTATTGAGCCGCTTAGTTTAGATGGCATGGTGCAAGCCATTAGTGCGCAGGTGCCGGAGCGGGCCATTTGGCTAGGCTGGTCTTTAGGTGGTTTAGTGGCAAAGTATGCAGCTATTCACCAGCCGCAACAGGTTGCGGGCCTAATTACAGTGGCCAGCTCGGCTCACTTTATCGCTAAATCGGAGTGGCCGGGAATTCAGGAAAAAGTGCTCGATGGTTTTGCCAGTGGTTTGCAGCAAGATTTTAAGAAAACCTTACAGCAATTTTTGGCCATTCAAGCCATGGGAAGCGATCAAGCTAAGCAAGATATCAAGCAGTTGCGAGAGCTACTAGCAAGCCGACCACTACCCCAGCTTAGCGCCTTAGAACAGGGCTTAGCGCTATTGCAAAGCCAAGATTTACGTGATGAGTTAGCGCAAATCTCAATGCCTTGGTTACAGCTATATGGTCGTAGTGATGCGTTGGTGCCAAAGGCTGCTATGCAGCAACATGCCGAGCTTCATCCCGAGGCTACTCAATACCTATTTGCTAGTTCTTCGCATGCACCTTTCATCTCTGAGAAACAGCTATTTGCTGAAAAAGTACTCAGCTTTGCGCGCAGCATAGTGGTGTAAAAGTGAGCAATTTGCTAGAATTAAGGCTAACTATGATCTAGGCGGCAACTAACTAAGCGGAGGGCATATGCAAATTGGCGCAGCAAGTAGCGGTTTTCAAATTATTGCTAATGCAAATCAGCAGGTTAGTGAAAGTGCTCAAACCCTTGCAGAAGTAGCGGCAAAACGTGAACCACAGCAAAACGAAGTGGTTGATGCCATGGTGAGCCTTAGCCAAGCTGAGCTTTATGCTAAAGCTGGCGCAAAGGTGATACAAACCGAATCAAAAATGTTAGGCACTTTACTGGATGTAGAGGCCTAGTATGAATATCAATGTTAGCTTGCCTAATGTTTTCCCCAATACCTTAACTCCGCCTACGGATTCCGCCCGTCGCGATAATCAGTTGCGTCAGGTGATAGCTCAACCCAAAGAAGTCGCTAGTTTTGCTAAAGAGCCCGAGGTAGGCGCTGAGAAAGATCGCAGCAAGCCGCAAAGTACGGCTCAATACCCTCAAGTTCAAGAACAGCAGCAAGCTAAAATAAACGAGCGTGAAGCGCAGCAAGGTCGCGAGCAACAAGGCGAGCAGCAGGGTAAACAAGACGAGCAAAAAGGCAGCCAAGACCAGTCCGGTTCTGAGCAACCCAGTGCCAGACAAAAAGGCCAAAATGAGCTTAGCGAAAGCGAGCAGAAGAAAGTTGATGAGCTAAGTGCGCGCGACCAAGAAGTACGCACCCATGAAGCGCAACACCAAGCGGTTGGTGGGCAATACGCCAGTGCCGCCTCTTTTGAGTTTGAACGTGGCCCAGATGGAAAGCAATATGCGGTAGGCGGTGAAGTGTCTATCGATGTGAGTGAAATCCCCGACGACCCACAAGCTACCATTGCTAAAATGGAGCAGGTACAACGGGCGGCACTAGCACCCGCAGAGCCTTCCTCGCAAGATCGGCAAGTGGCCGCTCAGGCTCAACAAAAAGCAGCCGAAGCACAACGCGAACTTAATCATGCGCAACCGCCTGGTTTGCTGGCATCAGACGAACAACCTTCAGCCTTTGGCACCATTGCTGCCGAAGGTGCCGAGTTTGAACCTACACAGCAAGCGCGAGAGCAGCAAAATGCTCAAGCCTTGCAACAACGCTACCCCGATATCGCACAGCAAATGGCGCAGCGTAATCAAACCATCGAACAGCGCTATAGCAGTGCTGCGGCCTTTAAGCCGCAATCTCAACTAAGCTTACAAGCTTAATCTAAATCTCCGCTTAAATTTATTTCTTCGCTTTAGCAAAAGCATCTGCAAAGGCGCTATTTATCGGCGCACTAGCTTGCGGCTTTTTGGCCGAATGAGGCTTATTGGGTGTTGGTTTTGTTTTGTTTGTAGATGGAGTAGAGCGGACGTCTTCATCTAAGCGCATGCTAAGGGCAATGCGTTTACGTTGTACTTCTACTTCCAGCACTTTTACCTTAACAATATCGCCGGCTTTAACCACTTGATGAGGATCTTTCACAAAGTGATTGGCTAAGCAGGAGATATGTACCAAACCGTCTTGATGTACGCCAACATCAACAAAGGCACCAAAGTTAGTTACGTTGGTCACAACGCCCTCCAACAGCATGGCTGGCTTTAGATCGCTAATGGTGTTTACACCCTCTTTAAAGGTGGCGGTAGCAAACTCTGGGCGAGGATCGCGACCAGGCTTTTTAAGCTCATCAATAATGTCGGTTACAGTGGGTAGACCAAATTTGTCACTAGTAAATTGTTTCGGGTCGAGTTTGTTTAAGCGCTCACCGTTAGCAATCAACTGGCTAACTTCACACTGGCTATGCTCAGCAATGGCCTGTACTACGGGATAAGCCTCGGGGTGAACCGCAGAACCATCTAGGGCATTTTTCGCTTGGTTAATCCTTAAAAAACCCGCCGCTTGTTCAAAAGCTTTAGGCCCTAAACGAGCCACTTTTTTAATGGCTGCGCGTGATTTAAACGCACCGTGCTCGTCGCGGTAGGCCACAATGTTTTGCGCTATGGTGGTGTTTAAACCGGCCACAAAACTTAGCAGTGGTGCCGAGGCCATGTTTACATCTACACCTACGGCATTTACACAGTCTTCAACTACGCTGTCTAATTGTTGTGATAGTTTGCTTTGGCTAACATCGTGTTGGTATTGGCCAACACCAATTGCTTTGGGCTCAATTTTCACTAACTCGGCTAAGGGATCTTGCAGCCGGCGTGCAATCGATACTGCACCGCGAATCGACACATCCAACTCTGGAAATTCTTGCGCTGCTAACTCTGAGGCAGAATACACCGAGGCACCAGCTTCACTCACCATTACTTTTTGCAAACCTTGCGGTGGCAACATGCTAATCAGATCCGCGGCCAGTTTATCGGTTTCACGCGAGGCGGTGCCGTTACCTACACTAATCAACTTAACTTGGTGCTTAGTCACTAAGCTCGCCAGTGTTTTTAGTGAGTCTTGCCATTGATTTCGTGGCGCGTGAGGGTAAATGGTGTCGTACGCAACCAGTTTACCGGTAGCGTCAACCACCGCGACTTTAACCCCAGTACGCAAACCTGGATCTAGACCTAAGGTGGCTTTTGGCCCTGCAGGGGCTGCCATCAATAAATCATTTAAGTTACGCGAAAACACACTAATTGCTTCGTCTTCGCCACGTTCACGTAGCTGATTGAGCAATTCTGTTTCCAGTTGTAGTTTCAGTTTTACTCGCCAGGTCCATTGCACCACGGTCGCTATCCAACGGTCGCTAGCATGCCCTTTAGGGGCTAAAGCAAAATAGTCGCGGATCATTTGTTCGGCTGGGTGGTTTAGCCCGTCCTCTTGCTCAACTTCTACGCTTAGGTTGAGTATGCCTTCATTGCGCCCTCGCAATATGGCTAAAGCGCGGTGAGAAGGTATTTTTCCTATGGCTTCGTGGTAGTCAAAATAGTCTTGGAATTTCTGACCATTTTGTTGCTGACCATCGATAACTTCGGCCTTTACTGTGGCATTTTGTTGTAAAAATAAACGAAGCTTAGCGAGCAGCGGGGCTTGCACGGCAAAGCGCTCCATCAGTATGAACTTGGCGCCATCTAATACCGCTTTGCTGTCGGCAAAACCTGCTTCGCTATTAATAAAATCTTCGGCTAGGCCTTCTGGGCTGGTATCTGGCTGGCTTAGCAAAAGCTCTGCTAAAGGCTCTATACCAGCTTCAATGGCAATTTGCCCTTTAGTGCGGCGTTTGGGTTTGTAAGGAAGATAGAGATCTTCTAGTTCAGTTTTACTGCTTGCTGCATTAATGCCTTGTTCTAATTGCGGTGTAAGTTTGTCCTGTTCGGCAATAGATTTAAGAATGGCGCTGCGACGTTGCTGCATCTCTCGCAAATAAATTAAGCGTTGCTCTAACAAGCGTAATTGCCCGTCATCTAATCCGCCGGTAACTTCTTTACGGTAGCGGGCAATAAAAGGAACCGTTGAACCTTCATCAAGAAGCTTAATGGCGGCACTCACTTGTTGAGCTTGTGCGTTGATATCTGAAGCAATTTGTTGTTCTAAATTTTGCATGGGCTTATGTAATTTTAGAGGTGCTGCTTGCTGCAGCAAAAGAAAGTGCCTTCTATCTTATTCGCTTATTAACTGGCATCAAGCAGAAAAGTTAATATGTAGAATCTTAATAGCGTGAAAACTATTTCACAGCGTGACAAATTTTTCATAAGCACTTCATAGATACGTTTTGTTGCAGGCCCTTGGTCATAGTTATGTGAGCTAAGCCCATCAACAAAACCGACTTGCTGAATTAGAGTGAAGTTAGATTTTAATGCCTCAGTTCAAGGAGAGCGAAATGAGCGCGAGCGACAAGACTCTTATCAATTTTAGTTTAAGCCGTATTAGCCAAAGTATTGTATTGGCTAGTTTAATCAGTGCCCCAGCACTAGCGGCTAGCGATGAAATGCTTAGTAATACTGATTTTAGCAATGGAACCACCGGCTGGTGGTCAAGCGGTGCCGAGTTAGTAGCAAAAGACGGCGAAGCCTGTATGGACATTAAGCGTGCCGGCTCTAACCCATGGGATGTAATTTTAGGCCAGCGCGGATTTGGTTTAGAAGAAGGCCAAGACTATGCTATCGACTTTGTGGCGCGCGCCAACAAAGACACGGCCTTTACCGCACTTATTCAGCATAATGGTGCACCTTATACGCAATACTTTAATCAAGTATTAGAAATTGGCACTGAGCCAAAATCCTTTAGCTTCAAGTTCACTCAAGATCAAAAGAGTGATGCTAAAACCGAGTTTCAGTTCCAGCTAGGAGCCCAAAAAGAAGCGGTACTGTGTTTTAGCGATATCTCGGTGAAAGGTAAGTCGTTCGTAATCGTAAACAAAATTCCTAATATTCGTTTAAATCAGATTGGCTTCTATCCTAAATCAGAAAAAATTGCGGTGATTCGCAGCGAAGAACAACAGCCTCGTGTTTGGCGAGTGAAAGATGCCGAAGGCAATCACCTGCTTACCGGTAAAACCAAAATATTTGGGGTGAATGCTGCATCTGGCGAAACAGTGCATCAAGCTGATTTTTCTGCTTTAACCACCAAGCATGAAAACTTGGTATTAGATGTAGATGGCCAAACTAGTCATCCTTTCAAAATCGCCGACGATATATATAGTGAGCTGAAACATGATGCCTTAGCTTACTTCTACCAGAACCGAAGCGGTATTGAGATTAAGCCAGAGTTTGTACAACGTCCAAACTTGGCGCGCCCAGCAGGGCATGTGCCAGATGTAGTGAGCTGCTTTAACAAAACCGACGACAAAGGCAACAAGTGGCCAGGTTGTGATTTTGACATGGACCTCACTGGCGGTTGGTATGATGCGGGCGACCACGGCAAGTATGTGGTAAACGGCGGCATTAGTACCTGGACCTTAATGAACCTGTACGAGCGCTCGCAGTTTATTGAAGGCGCTAGCGAACCGTTTGCCGATGGCAAACAACCGATGCCAGAAGCGGGCAATGGTGTTAACGATTTATTGGATGAAGCGCGCTGGAACATGGAATTCATGCTAGCGATGCAAATCCCAGAAGGCAGCAAAGTATCGGTGCCAGTGGGTAACCAACAAGAAAACATTCGTTCCCTTAAGCTAACCGAAATTGACGCCTCTGGTATGGCGTTCCATAAAGTAGCCGATGAGAAGTGGACCGGTATGCCATTACCGCCGCATAAGGATACTCAAAAGCGCCATGTTGGCCAATCTAGTACAGCGGCAACCTTAAACCTAGCCGCAACGGCAGCCCAGTGTGCGCGTATTTGGAAAGATATTGATGCAGATTTCTCGGCTCAGTGTTTAACTGCGGCAAACCGTGCATGGCAAGCTGCCAATAAACACCCAGAAGTATACGCTTACGATAACTTCACTGGCTCTGGCCCTTACGGGGATTTAGAACTAGCTGATGAGTTTTATTGGGCAGCGGCAGAGCTATTTATTACTACAGGTGAATCTAAGTACTTAGAAGCAGCTAAAGCATCTCCTGCATTCTTAGCGGCGCCAGTAGGTGATGAAACCGCTAAAGGTGACTTATTCTGGCAAGATTTAAGTTCAGCAGGCACCTTGAGCCTAGCTCTTGTTCCTAGCAAGTTAGATCAAGCAACTCGTGATAAAGCGCGTGCCAAGATTGTTGCTACGGCCGATGCATACAGCTCATTAATGACAAAAGAGGGCTACCACATTCCATACAGCGCAGAGCAGTATCCTTGGGGGTCTAACTCAAACTTAGTGAATCGCGGTATTTTCCTTACCTATGCAAGTGATTACAGTGGCGATAGTAAGTACATGCAAGCTTTGGTACATGCCATGGATTACATCTTAGGGCGTAACCCGCTTGACCAGTCATACATTACTGGTTACGGCAGCAACCCGCTTAAAAATCCGCACCACCGTTTTTGGGCGCATCAAGCTGATGCTAATTCTCCAAAACCGGCACCAGGCGCATTATCGGGTGGACCAAATTCAATCAGCTTTAGCGACCCAGTTGCGGCAGGTATGAAGGGCGGCTGTGTTGGCCAAACTTGTTTTGCCGATGAAATTGGTGCGTGGACCTTGAACGAAATTACCATCAACTGGAATGCACCTTTGGTATGGGTGACTACAGTGTTGGATGAACACCGTCTCAAGTAAGTAAATCCATAACAATTAAGTATTTTAGGCCGACATTATGTCGGCCTTTATTGCTTCAAAAATTAAGTAATTACTGATACTTGGGTGTAAGCACCAGCAGATTATGTGATCTGTCACGGCGTTCTAACGCTCAATGTCATTGAAAACAAGTTCTTGGCTAAGTAGACGGTTATAGTGAGACAGGGAGTTATATCTTTCTAGGTCGCTATCACTATTTAGCAACACCGGGAGAGATATAATGCGAACTAGTGTTAGTTGTCAGAGAATCAATGTGAAAGATAAAAATAAATTAGAGCAACGCTCAACTGTTTATGATGTCGCTGCGTTGGCTGGGGTTTCACCTAGCACTGTATCTCGGTTTATGAATCAAACCACTTATGTGTCTGATGCAAAACGTAAGCAAATTCAAGCTGCAATGATTGAGCTTGGCTATAAACCTGGCCAGCAAACCGGAGCCAGTGCTAGCAGCCGCACCATGACAATTGGTGTATTGGTGCAAGACCCAGACAGCCCGTTTTATTCATCTATTTTAAATGGAATTGAAGAAGTTCTGCTGGCTCAAGGTTACTCACATATTATTGTAACGGGCCACTGGAATAGCGAAGAAGAAATGGAGTCGATGCAGCTGTTGTTATCGCGCTCGGTGGATGGAATTATCATCGTAACTGGCGGGTTGAGTGACGAACAGGTGGTCGAGTTTTCAAAGAAAAGACCCATCGTTGCTTTAGGCCGTGAGTTAGAAGCAGCCCGCTTACGTTCGATAAAGATTGAAAACTCAGTGGGCGCTTACATGGCCACCAATCATCTTATTCAATTGGGCCACCGCGAGATTGTGCACATTAAAGGTGCCGAGGGGCATCCCGACGCTCAGCAACGTTATGAAGGTTATTGCCAGGCTATGGAGCATGCAGGTTTGCCTGTGAAGCTGCAGCTGGTTGAGCAGGGCGATTTTACCGAACAAGGCGGTTTTGATGCGGTGCAACGTTTGTTAACCAACAAGCGTCAGTTTAGTGCTATTTTTGCTTCTAATGATTTAACCGCACATGGTGCAATGTTGGCTTTATACAAAGCCAAGCGACCAGTGCCAGAGCGGGTTTCGGTGATTGGATTTGATGATGTGCCGGGCTCGGCGTTTTTCATTCCGCCGCTAACTACAGTGCGTCAACCCATATTTGATACCGGTTATGCTGCCGCCTTAACCATTTTAGACATGCTAAATGGTGGTGCTAGCAACAACTTCCGTATTCCTCCAGTTGAATTGGTGAAACGCGAAACCACCCAAGCACATATCCTCTAGTTAAAGCTTGCGAGTTTGCTGCCTAAGTCGTTTATAATCGGCTTAGGCAGACTTAATTACGTAGCTATGAAAACCAATTTAATCACTCGCCCTGGCTGGCATAAACTCGATGAAGAATTAAAGTATTTGTGGAAGGTTAAACGCCCACAAGTAACTCAAGCAGTATCCGAAGCCGCAGCACTGGGTGATCGCTCAGAAAACGCGGAATACAAAGAAGGTAAGCGAGAGCTTCGCCGCATCGATTCTCGATTAAGGTTCTTAACCAAACGCTTAGATGCCTTAGAAATCGTTGACCATCACCCCCAACAAAACGGCAAAGTATTTTTTGGCGCATGGGTTGAGCTGGAAAATGATGAAGGCGATATCGTTCGCTACCGCATTGTTGGCACCGATGAAATAGACCCAAAGCTGGGTTACATCACTATCGACTCTCCTATGGCTCGGGCGCTTATCGGCAAACAAGTTGACGATGATGTGTTTGTAAAAACGCCCTCTGGCACTAAAGAGTGGTGGATTAATCTTATTCAATACACTCCTTTCGAGTAGCGGAGCTAATTCTGTTAGCTAACTATTTGCCTTAATGCATATTTAACGAGTAGTTAGCGGCTAAAATCCCGATGTTGAAAATAATTCATCTAAAGCTATGTTTAAGATGAATAGCGTTGACTTACTTTGTCTTCTCTTTAGTATCTAGCGGTATAGACGTCTAAAAGTCTTTAACGGAGAAGGTCAATGGGATTTCACAACGCGCAACAAATCGAAACACTCAATCAAAGCTTAAGTGAGCTTAACCGCGATATTAACGTGTCCTTTGAGTTCTTCCCGCCAACCACCGAGACCATGGAGCAAACTTTGTGGTCGTCTATCGAGCGTTTGCAAACCTTAAAGCCTAAGTTTGTATCTGTAACCTACGGCGCTAATTCGGGCACTCGAGACCGCACTCACAAGGTGATTAAAGCGATTAAAGACCGCACAGGCTTAGCAGCTGCACCGCATTTAACCTGCATCGACTCAACGCCTGATGAGTTGCGCCAAATTGCTCGCGATTACTGGAACAGTGGCATTAAAGACATTGTGGCACTGCGAGGTGATTTACCAGAAGGTTCAGCCAAGCCGCAAATGTACGCCAGCGATTTGGTGGCTTTGTTAAAAGAAGAAGCTGATTTTGATATCTCGGTAGCGGCTTACCCAGAGATTCATCCAGAAGCAAAAAGTGCCCAAGCTGATTTGCTGGCACTTAAACGTAAAATGGATGCCGGTGCCAACCGCGCCATTACCCAGTTCTTTTTTGATGTAGAAAGCTACCTACGCTTTCGTGACCGCTGTGCAGCAATCGGCATTGAAGGGGAAATCGTACCCGGTATTTTGCCAGTATCTAACTACAATACCCTGAAAAAGTTTGCCTCTTTTGCCAATGTAAAAGTGCCAAAATGGCTACACAATCAGTTTGCTGGCTTAGAGCATGACCAAACTACTCGAAACCTAGTAGGCGCCAGTGTTGCTATTGAAATGGTTAAAGTATTATCGCGCGAAGGAGTGAAAGACTTTCACTTTTACACGCTTAACCGCTCGGAATTGTCTTACGCTATTTGCCACACTTTAGGAGTTCGCCCGGCGGAGGCAGTGCCTGCTTAGTGACGAATACAGCTGATAGATAAAAAGCCTAGCAATGCTAGGCTTTTTTGGTCTGGGTAGGTAGTCAATAACAGTAGATTATCTTCAAACGCTTATTAGTTTAGAGATTGACTTCAATAATTTTTGATACCTAGGGTATGCGATTGGGAGCAGCTTTAACTCGTTCAGTTCTTTAAGCAGAATAAACTGAAATTTGAGATTCACTTCACGGCTTTATTATCTAGGTTTAGAGCGTAATCGTTAAGATGCATATCATACGAGGTGACTATTCATGTTTTGGTTTTAGGAATGCTTTAAGCGTTACTTTAATGCAGCGGCAATCAATTACTTTTTTCAGAAACGGCACAGTAAAATTGAATACAAAAAACATCCATTTAGAAACTTTTCTTTTTATTCTTGGGGTTACGTGGAGTTTTGGTAATGTACTAACAATTATTAATCCGGCTTTTGACTCAGTAGATACTAATGTTTTCTGGATATCAAACTTAGCATTTGTTTTCATATCTATGTTTTCATTTTACTTTAAAGCTAAGCGTAAATTAGGAATTATTTATCTTTTATGGCAAGCATTTCTGTTTCTATTTGCTGTGTGGATTATTTACGATATCAATGCCAGAATTTGGATTAGCACTCATGATGATTATTCGATTATTATTTTGTCGCTGCTATTCAACCTACTTTTGTTTTCATTATCTTTTACTATTAAAGTTTTTGATCCCGCTTCTAATTTTATACAGAGTATTAATGCCAAGCGATTTAAGAAAGGCCGCTTTACATTCAACCCTTACGCACATCTCTCAAATATAGCTTCTACTGATAATCCCTTTTTGAAAAAAATTGGCTGGAAACCAAATAATGAGTCTAACAACTTTGCTGATAACGTTAGAAAAGGCGGTAGTGGCACAGCAATTCTCACTCCTCTGGGGATAATGCTAAAACTCTACAATCTAGAGGAATTGTTTTTATTGATTCTTTTAACGGGCGGAGTGGCGTGTTTCAGCTATATGGCAGCAAATAACTTTTTTGTAGACCTTTATTATTGCTTACGAGCAGGCTTTCGTATGAAGTAATTCTTACGAAAGCCCCTGTTTATGCTTTGACGGCTGGCTTACTTGAGGTTCATCTTATAAACCATTGAATTCAAACCTTACTGTAACTTAGCCTGGGTCTGGTATATGATACTTTCCCTTTCTTCCTTCATTATCGCCGAGTCGCGGAAGTGACAAGCGATCAAGCTGAGCATTGTTTGAGCGCAGCGAGTTGCGCAGGCGCGCTTGCCACTGAGCAACGAAGGATAAAGATAATGCAGGGCGACCTTTCTTTTTGCTTCGTTTTTCTTTGGTCGTCAAAGAAAAATGACGTCGCCGAGAGGCGAAACTCAATATACATGCCCACGACCCTTGTTACATCAACAGCGCATTTACCCCAGAGCATATTAGCCACATGATTAGGGCGTAGTACCAGTTGTTTTTAAGTATCTGCCGAGTGGAGAATTGGTAGCGGCCAATCATGGTTAAACCCACTCCCGACAAGGGGCTGCTGCCGGTGGATATTGCCCAAGAACTTAAGAATAGAAAACCTAGCTGACTAGGTTCTGGATTAAGCGGTAATAACAAAGGGCTGGCTAAAGAAATGCTAATAACTGGATGAATACCAAACATGCAGGCCACGATCATCATAGCTAACACTATTGCAAAGGTTTGATGATTAAAGCTTACGTTGTGCAGGCTTAAGGTTTCTGGATAGGCCAGCAACAAGGCTTTAATACCCGCCGAGAATACCCCAGCAGCTAAAAACAGCACGTACTGGCTGCCAACGTTAGATAAGCGATGGCTAACAAAGTTTCTGGCAATGAGCACTTTTGAGTTCCCTTTGGCAAAACTCAAGGCTGCAATCGGTGCTAGGCAGGTGATCATCAAAATAATGCTGAAATCGGGGAAGGCGAAATGCAATGCAATCACGCTGGTGGCGAGCACAAAGGGAATGGTTAAGCTTTCTCGACGCAAGGGGTAACCAGCAAAACTGTCTTTCTCTCTTAGTGATACTTCGGCAGTGGTAAAAGCCAAGGCAATTAGCGCCATTAAAGCGCCCGGAAGCAGTACATCTAGCCATTGCATACCGGGGGCGTAAGTAATGGAAACCGCAGTGGCAATAAAAAATGGAGACCACCAGGCCGCGGCACAAAAGCAGCGCATTAATACTTTTTGTTGGGCATTAGTTAAAGCTTGCTGTTTGGCCAAGCGGTCGCCGACAATGAATACAATCGATAGATTGATTACCGCACCCAGCAGGTTCATACCTAGGGCGGTTGAGGCAATGCTGCGTTTGCCAATAGGTAAAGGGTCTTGCTGATTCTCTGGATTGGCTAAGGCGAGAAAAGATACCGCGCTAAACATCGCCAGCAAGGGAAGGTTTATTGAGAGTATGTCGGAGGCACTTAGCAAAGTATTTTGCTTGGCTGCAATTAATAGCAATACGATGCCAATGCTTAACAAACAACCCGCCTGAATGCGAATGGCTTTGCTAAGTTGAGGTAAATACAGCAAGGCGGCAGCCCAGGTTACTGCGGTGGCTAAACCAATGCCAATTACGCCAAAGGCATACAGTAAGTAAAGTAGCAGCGAGGCAAGAAATAACCACCCTTTGTATTGTTGCATTGAAGACATCCTAGCTATCAATGAGCCAACGCTGCCAAGCAGCAAAAGTACCCTGTAAAGTAAGCTATTAGCTTAGCCTAAGAACAAACAACCCCGCATAAAGCGGGGTTGCTACGGTTAAATAGGTGTGTATTTAACCGGTGTTACGCATACCCGCAGCGATACCGGCAATGCTTACCATTAAGGCTTGATCAACTACAGGGCAAAGTTCTTCGTTAGCGCGAGAACGATTTAGCAGCTCAACCTGTAATACATGCAAAGGATCGATGTAAGGGTTACGCAGATTAAGTGACTCAACCACCCAGGCTTGATTAGCCAATAGCTTGTTGTCTGGTGCTAGCGAAACAATGGCCGCTTTAGCGCCTTCTAACTTAACCCGAAGTTTTTCACCTAGCTCCTGTAGCTCTGGCTCCACTAAACGCTCGTCGTAGATTTTTGATAGCCAAGTATCGGCTTTCATAAATACCATTTCTAGCATTGCTAAGCGGTTATCGAAGAATGGCCACGCGCGCATTTCGGTTAGCAGCTCGCTTTTACCTTCTTTAATTAAACCTTCGAATGCCGCACCGCTACCTAACCAAGCTGGCAGCAATAGGCGGTTTTGGCTCCATGAGAAAATCCATGGGATTGCACGTAAGCTTTCTACACCACCGTCTGAGCGACGCTTGGCTGGGCGACTGCCCAATGGCAGTTTAGCTAACTCGCGCTCTGGGGTTGCCGAGCGGAAGTAAGGCACAAACTCTTCTTCACCCCAAACAATGCCACGGTAGGCTTCACAAGAGGTTTCGGCAATTTGATCCATCACTTCGCGCCATTCGTCTTTTGGCTCCATGGGTGGGATCAAGTTCGCTTCTAATACTGCGCTGGCGTAGAGGTTTAGGCTATCCATGGCAACTTTAGGTAAGCCGAACTTAAAGCGGATCATTTCGCCCTGCTCAGTTACACGTAAGCCACCTTTTAGCGAACCTGGAGGTTGTGATAACAAGGCTGCGTGCGCTGGCGCGCCACCACGACCAATTGTACCGCCACGTCCATGGAACAAGGTTAGGCTGATTTGATGGCCTTCACAGATAGATACCAGCGCTTCTTGAGCGCGGTATTGCGCCCACGATGCCGCTAATACACCGGCATCTTTAGCTGAATCTGAGTAGCCAATCATTACATGTTGTTGGCCAGAGATGTAACCGCGGTACCAATCTACTGATAGCAGTTTGCTCATGGTAGCAGGCGCATTGTTCAAATCGTCTAGGGTTTCGAACAAAGGCGCAACCGGCAAGCGGAATGGACAACCGGCTTCTTGCAGTAGCAGTTGCACGGCTAATACGTCAGATGGCTCGCTCGCCATGGAGATAATGTAAATGCCTAATGCTTCGCGCTCTTGCTTGGCGATAATGGCGCACGTGTCTAGTACTTCTTGTACCGATTCACTGGGCTCCCAATCACGTGGGAACAGCGGGCGCTTAGAGTTTAACTCTTGCAGTAAGAAGTGCTGCTTATCGGTTTCGTTCCAATGTGCATAGTCGCCCATGCCTAGGTAACGAGTGATTTCTGAGAACACTTCTTCGTGGCGGCCACTGTCTTGGCGAATATCCAAACGTAGTAAGTTGATGCCAAAACAGGCAATACGACGTAGTAGATCTAGCAAGGTGCCGTCGGCGATGATGCCCATGCCACAGTCTTGTAGCGAGTAGTAACAAAGCTCAAGTGGCTCACGTAGCTGCTCGGTATTGGTGATAATATCGCGCGCTTCGGTGTACTGGCCTTTTAGCTTGGCTGTAAGGTAGTCGTGAGTTTCTTGTAGCTCGCTGCGCAATACTTTTAATAAGGCGCGGTAAGGTTCGTTTTGGTCACCGGTTTGCTCAAGCAGTGCTTCGTTAGCATCGCTCATCGACAATTCGCTAACTAAGGTTTGAATTTCTTTTAGGTAAAGATCTACCGCTACCCAGCGGCTAGACAACAATACTTCTTCGGTTACTTTGGAAGTAACAAATGGGTTACCGTCACGGTCGCCGCCCATCCAAGATGAGAACACTACTGGCGCAGCATCTAAGGCCATGCGCATATCGAAGTGCTGGCCAAGTTTTTTGTCTAACTGGCGCACAAAGTCTGGCACGGCTTGCCATAGCGAGTTTTCAATTACCGCAAAACCCCATTTAGCTTCATCTACCGGAGTAGGGCGCTGCTGGCGAATTTCGTCGGTGTGCCATGCTTGGTTGATTAGCTGCTCTAAGCGGCTTAGCAATTGGCTGCGCTCTTGATCTGGTAAGTCGAGTTCTAACCAATCTAAACAGTTATTAATGGCAACGTGTTTGTTGATTAGGGTACGACGGGTCACCTCGGTTGGGTGCGCGGTAAGTACCAACTCAATATTTAGCTGTGCCACTGCATGGTGGATCTCTGCTTCACTTAAGTTTTCTTGCTTTAATTTGTTGAAAACTTGGTCGATAGGATCTTGGGCACAGGTACTGCCTTCGCAGTTACGTGAAATGGTGTGGAATTGCTCGGCGATATTTGCCAAATTTAGGAATTGGCTAAAGGCACGGGTTACCGGCAATAGCTCGTCATCACTTAGGTTACGCAATAGCTCCAACAACTGCTCGCGCGCCTCATCATCGTTATTACGTGAGGCCTTAGCTAGCTGGCGTATGGTTTCTACTTTCTCTAGAAACGCTTCTCCCATATGGCTCTTGATCGTGTTACCAAGTAGTTGTCCGAGTAGACTCACATTTCCTCGTAACGAGGCGTTAATCTCCTGAGGCATATTCTGGCTCATTGTCTTTCCTTCACTGTTTGCGTTTGCTAGCGATTATTGAAATTTTTTTACTAAATCACCCTAGTCCTAGGGCAAAAACATACCTAAGACCGAGCATATAGTCAAAATACCTGTAATTAAATTACAAATAACGCTGTTTCCTTTGCTTAGGATCAAGCGGCTATTTATAGATTGTTACTCATATTTTAATAAGGGCAACTTTGTTCGGCTTACTTTTTAACCTATACGCGTAAATTTAACAATAAATAAAAATTCATTTTTATTGCATAAAGAATTGCCTGTGGTATTCTCCGTTTATATTAAAGACAGCTAGTTTTTTTTGAGCTGACAAGCGTGACATTTTGTTCATTTGGTCAGTAAAATGCAGCTCAATAAATAACACTATGCCATAAGATTTCAAGGGAACAAGAAACGATGTTAAAGGCAGCGATTGTTGGTGCAAGTGGATACACCGGAGCAGAGTTGGCAGGCTATGTAAGTCGCCATTCAGATTTAGAACTTGCCGGGTTGTATGTTTCAGAGCGAAGTGTAGACGCAGGCAAGGCGCTATCTACTCTGCACGGCAAATTACGCGGTGTGGTTGACGCTCCTGTACAACCGTTAATTGTGGCTGATATCGCCAAAAACTTTGCTGATATTGATATTGTTTTGTTAGCCACTGCTCACGAAGTAAGCCATGATTTAGCCGAAGCATTTTTAAATGCAGGTTGTCAGGTCTTCGATTTGTCTGGCGCCTTCCGTGTTCAAAGCGCAGAGTTTTACGAAAAATTCTACGGTTTTACTCATCAATTCCCCGAGTTATTAGAAAAAGCGGTATACGGTTTAGCTGAATGGAATGCCGAGAAAATTAAGAAAACGGATTTAGTTGCTGTAGCGGGTTGTTACCCAACTGCATCGTTAACTGCGCTTAAGCCACTAGCTGAAGCAGGATTGATTGAGCCAAGCAACAAAGCAGTAATTAATGCTACTAGTGGCGTGAGTGGTGCAGGGCGCAAAGCCTCGTTAACTAGCTCATTCTGCGAAGTAAGCTTAGCGCCTTATGGGGTGTTTAATCACCGCCACCAACCAGAAATTGCTGCCCACTTAGGTCACCCAGTGATCTTCACTCCACATTTGGGTAACTTTAAACGCGGTATTTTAGCCACCATCAATGTGGTGCTAAAAGCAGGCACCACTGAAGAGCAAGTAAATGCAGCTTATCAGCAAGCGTATGCAGGCCAAAACATTGTACGTATATTGGAAGGTGAGTGGCCTTCTATTGCCAAAGTAGAAAACACCCCGTTTATTGATGTGGCTTGGCAACAACAAGGTGAAGACTTAATTGTGGTGTCGGCTGAAGATAACCTATTAAAAGGTGCCGCTAGCCAAGCTATCCAGTGTTTGAATATTCGTAATGGCTTTGCCCTTACCGAGTCGCTGGTTTAGGAGCAGGCAATGAAACCATTAGTGATTAAGTTAGGCGGTGCCGTTTTAAATAACAGCCTAGCCCTAGACAATTTATTTGCTGCCTTGCAACAAGTTGAGCAACCTATTGTTTTAGTGCATGGCGGTGGCGTAGTAGTAGAAGATGTATTAGCTAAAACCGGCTTTGTATCGGAAAAGTTAGACGGCTTGCGCATTACCCCAAAAGAGCAGATTCCTTATGTGGTGGGAGCCTTAGCGGGTACCAGCAATAAGTTGTTGTTAGCGCAAGCGCTAAAAGCAGGTTTGTCGGCTGTGGGCTTGTGTTTAAGTGATGCAGGCTCTTGTAAAGTAAGCCAAATGGATGCTCGTTTAGGCCATGTAGGCGAGGCATCTTTAGGCAACCCCGCTTTACTAAATAGCCTTATTGAGCTGGGCCACGTGCCG
The DNA here is from genome assembly GCF_037076485.1 of Agarivorans sp. OAG1. NCBI lineage: Bacteria > Pseudomonadati > Pseudomonadota > Gammaproteobacteria > Alteromonadales > Alteromonadaceae > Agarivorans > Agarivorans sp. OAG1. The sequence goes on along the minus strand of NZ_AP028990.1, from coordinate 4,149,396 downwards.
GTAATGAGCTCAATTGGTATTGGCGAAGATGGCGAACTTTACAATGTGAATGCCGACCAAGCTGCGTTAGCGGTGTGTAAATTGCTGCAGGGCCAATTGGTGTTATTATCCGATGTGGCTGGCGTACTTGACCAAGATAAACAGTTGGTGGCTGAGCTAAATAGCGTACTGGCTGATAAATTGATTGCCGATGGGGTAATTACCGATGGCATGACGGTAAAAGTTAAAGCGGCTCTAGAGGCTGCCGAATTTTTGCAAACACCGGTTTCGCTAGCATCATGGAAAGATCCTGCGAAACTTGCCAGCTTGTTAGCTGGACAAACATATAAAGGTGAGTCGGTAGGGACTCAAGTTACCGTTTAAGGAAAGATGATGAGTGATTTTAAACACCTGTTAAGCTTGCAGGACCTAACTCAAGAACAAATTTTAGGGCTGCTTGAGCTGGCCGCTAAAATTAAAAAAACACCCGCAGATTATGGGCAAACCCTTGCAGGTAAAAGTGTTGTAACTTTGTTTGAAAAACCATCATTACGTACACGAGTAACTTTTGATATTGGCATTAACCGTTTAGGCGGCCATGCGGTGTATTTAGACCAGCAAAATGGCGCGATGGGCGAGCGCGAAAGTGTTAAAGACTTTGCCTCTAACATTACTCGTTGGGCTGATGCGATTGTAGCGCGAGTGTTTTCTCATAAAACCCTACAAACTTTGCGTGAGCATTCGTCGGTACCAATTATCAACTCACTGTGTGATTTGTACCACCCATGCCAAGGCTTAGCTGATTTCCAAACCATCGCTGAGCACTACTCAGATTTAAGCAAAGTTAAGCTGGCTTACTTAGGCGATGGCAACAATGTGACGCATTCATTATTGTTAGGTGGCGCTATCTTAGGCATGGAAGTGGCTGCCGTTTGCCCGCTAGGCTCAAGCCCAGATGCGCAAGTTGTGCAAAAAGCTAATCAATTAGCCAAAGCGCATGGCGGCAAAATTGTAGTAACTAATACTGTTGAAGACATTAAAGGCTACGACGTAGTATATGGTGATACTTGGGTATCGATGGGCGACGATACGCCACTGCAATCAGTTAAAGATAAGTTTATGGCTTATCAAATTAACCAGAATTTGATGCAACAATGTGGTATTAACCACGTGCTGCACTGCCAACCTGCTCACCGCGAGTTGGAAATTACTTCGGAAGTGATGGACGGTCCTCAGTCTTTGATTTTTGATCAAGCCGAGAATCGTATGCATGCACAAAACGCCGTACTAGTAAGTTTATTAAGTTAGTGAATGTTCAGCTCTAGGCTGAGTTAAACAAGGAATTTTTAAATGTCAGATATCAAAAAAGTAGTATTAGCATACTCAGGCGGCCTAGATACTTCGGCCATCATTCCGTGGTTAAAAGAAACCTACAACAACTGTGAAATTGTTGCCTTTTGTGCCGATGTTGGCCAAGGCGAAGAAGAGTTAGTTGGCTTAGAAGAGAAAGCTTTAGCCTCTGGTGCATCTGAATGTTACATCGTTGACCTTAAAGAAGAGTTTGTAGCTGACTACATTTATCCAACCATTGCTACCGGTGCAGTATACGAAGGGACTTACTTGTTAGGTACCTCAATGGCGCGCCCTATCATTGCTAAAGCGCAAGTAGAAGTTGCCCGTAAAGTTGGCGCCGACGCGGTATGTCATGGTTGTACCGGTAAAGGTAATGACCAAATTCGCTTCGAAAGCTGTTTTGCAGCATTGGCTCCAGAACTAACAGTAATTGCGCCTTGGCGTGAGTGGGACATGGAAAGCCGTGAAGATTTGCTGGACTACTTAGCAGAGCGCAACATTGCGACAACTGCTTCTGCAACCAAAATCTACAGCCGTGATGCTAACGCATGGCATATCTCGCACGAAGGTGGCGAGCTAGAAGACCCTTGGAACGAGCCAAGCAAAGGTGTTTGGACCTTAACTGTTGATCCAGTAGATGCGCCAAACGAGCCAGAATACGTAAGCCTTAAAGTTGAACAAGGCCGTGTTGTTGCGGTTAACGACGAAGCATTAAGCCCTTACCAAGTAGTAATGAAGTTAAACGATATTGCTGCTGCTCATGGTGTTGGTCGTATTGATATTACTGAGAACCGTACTGTTGGTATGAAGTCTCGTGGTTGTTACGAAACTCCTGGCGGCACGGTGATTGTTGCGGCGCTACGCGCAATCGAAGAATTAGTATTAGACAAAACTTCACGGGTATGGCGTGAGAAAGTGGGCCAAGAAATGGCACACTTGGTATACGACGGTCGTTGGTTTACGCCGCTGTGTAAATCACTGATTGCTGCTTCAGAAGCTATGGCTGCTGATGCCAATGGCGATGTAGTGATTAAGCTTTATAAAGGCCAAGCCGTTGCGGTGCAAAAACGTTCGCCAAATAGCTTGTACTCGGAAGAGTTTGCAACCTTTGGTGAAGACCAAGTTTACGATCAAAAGCACGCTGAAGGCTTTATTCGTTTATACTCTCTAGCCAGCCGGATCCGCGCTTTAAATAGCAAGTAAGATTGGCAGAAGTAATAAGCAGGAATACTTAGACCTCAGAGGCAAGTTGCTCTGAGGTCTTTGCAATAATAAATGGAGAGTAAAATGGCATTGTGGGGTGGGCGTTTTAGCCAAGCTGCAGATACCAGATTTAAGCAGTTCAACGATTCTTTACGTTTTGATTACCGTTTAGCGGAACAAGACATAACGGGTTCTATTGCCTGGTCTAAGGCCTTATTAAGTGTTGGCGTTCTCACACAAGATGAGCAAAGCAAACTTGAAGACGCGTTATTAGATTTAGGTAAGCAAGTCGCCGAAAACCCACAGCAAATTTTGGGTAGCGATGCCGAAGATATTCACTCCTGGGTTGAGATTCAACTGATTCAACGGGTGGGTGATTTAGGTAAAAAGCTACATACAGGCCGCAGCCGTAATGACCAAGTTGCTACCGATTTAAAATTGTGGTGTAAAAGCCAAGGGGTTGAGCTTCTTGAGCATTTAGACAAGCTGCAACAAAAACTGGTTAAATTTGCGCGCCAGCAGCAAGACACCGTTCTGCCAGGTTACACTCACTTACAACGTGCCCAACCGGTGACTTTTTCTCACTGGGCAATGGCCTATGTAGAAATGTTTGAACGTGATTACTCACGTTTGCAAGATGCGCTAAGCAGAGTAGATGTTTGCCCGCTTGGATGTGGTGCGCTTGCTGGTACTGCTTACCCAATGGATCGCCAACAAATTGCTAAAGATTTAGGCTTTCGCCGTGCGACACGTAACAGCTTAGATTCGGTATCGGATCGCGACCACGTGGTTGAGCTTATTTCTACTGCATCTATTAGTATGATTCACCTAAGCCGCATGGCTGAAGACTTAATTTTCTATAATTCAGGTGAGTCTGCCTTCCTTGATTTGTCAGACCAAGTGACTTCTGGCTCGTCATTAATGCCACAAAAGAAAAACCCCGATGCGCTAGAGCTTATTCGTGGTAAAGCCGGTCGAGTTTACGGCTCTTTGTCTGGCATTATGATGACCTTAAAAGCATTGCCTTTGGCTTACAACAAAGACATGCAGGAAGACAAAGAAGGGTTGTTCGACGCGCTAGATACGTGGGGCGACTGCTTAGCTATGGCTGAGTTAGTGCTTGATGATATGAACGTGCACGAAGAAACCACTACCGAAGCAGCCAAAGGTGGTTACTCTAATGCTACAGAGCTTGCCGACTATCTAGTGGCTAAAGGCATCCCATTCCGTGAGGCTCACCATATTGTGGGTATTGCGGTAGTGAAAGCCATTGAAAAAGGTGTGCCGCTAGAAGAGCTAAGCTTGGCTGAGTTTAAAGAGCTAGCCCCAGAGATTGAAGACGACGTTTATCCAAACTTATCGCTAGAATCTACTCTTGCGAAGCGCCAAGCTCTAGGTGGTGTAGCGCCTGAGCAAGTAGAGCATGCCTTAACAGAAGCCGAAGTGCGTTTATCAAAACGTAACGTAAAAGGTTTGTATGTACGTTCAGCCCGCATGACCGACTTAGACAACATCGAAGAGATGGTCAACTACTGGTCACAAGCCGGTGAAAACTTGCCTCGTCCTCGTCCGGAGCTAGTTCAAGCAATTGGTGATTTCACGGTTAGTGAGCAAGCTGGCAAAGTTACCGGCTGTGCATCGCTTTACCTTTATGACACTGGTTTAGCAGAGATTCGCTCATTGGGTGTAAACCCTGGCTCACAGCGTGTTGGTCAAGGTCGTGCAATGGTGCAGCACTTAATGAAGAAAGCCAAGAAAATGGAAATCGAGAAGGTATTTGTACTAACTCGAGTGCCAGAATTCTTCATGAAGTTAGGTTTTAGCCCAACCTCTAAAAATATGCTGCCAGAGAAAGTGATGAAAGATTGTGATATTTGTCCTCGTCAGCATGCCTGTGATGAAGTTGCTTTAGAGTTCATCATTGATAACAGCACACTTATTCATAAGCAAAACGTGGCTTAACAGTCATCGTTTGTGTTGCCAAAGCCTCGCATCGCGAGGCTTTTTTTATTGCCGTTTCTATTGTCGTTTAGTGTGTCGGAATTTGAATCAGGCTAATTACAGGGCGATGGTCAGATAAGCTATCTGGCCCAACTTGGTAGTCAATAAAACTCAGGTCTTTAGAAAGAAAAATCCAATCTAAGCGTTTGCTTTTATAGCTGGCCAAGGCTTTGTTGCCCAGCTCAAATGCTCGGTAAGGACTATGCTGAAGAAAGTGGTTTACTTCATCTGGTTTGTCTAGCTGCCCCTCACTATTAAAGTCGCCCATAATAATGGTGTGATTTACCGTATCTTTTAGTTGTTTATTGAGTTGTTCAAGTTGTTGCTGGCGAATACTGGCGCGAGAAAAATCTAGGTGCACAGAAACTACATCAAGGCTCTGCTCAGAGTTAAGCCTTATGCGTGCATGGGTAAAGCCTTTACTGGTAGTGGGCGGGCTAGGTGCAAAGTTAACCGCAAGCGCTTCACTAATAGGATATTTGGAAAGAATGGCGGTGCCATAGCTCGCCAACTTACTGCTGCTGTGAATGCTATGTGCATACCAGCGATAGCCAGCATGTTGAGCGAGGTAAGCAACATGGTCAAAGGCGCCAGACCAAGATGAACTTGCGTCTGCTTCTTGTAAAGCCACAATGTCGATATTTTGTTGTTGTAAGTAAGTGGCTATATCTAACAAATTCTTTTTGGTGGTATCGCCGTTCACCAGCAGCTGGTTAAGTGCATGTTTACGCCCATGGGCAAGGTTTAGCGTAGCGACTTTAAGTAGTGGTAAAGGTGTTGTGCTCACCTCAGAATGTGGCCAGTAAGCGATTTTTAAAGGAACTGAGCTGGCAGTATTATTACCATTGCTCGAGCATGCAGATAACCCCAGAATCAGGCTAAATAGCACTAGCCTTAAGGTAAACCTTAACTGCTGAGTCAAGATTAGCTTATGCCTAGCAGTTGTTGCTGAGCCTGTTTGTTCATGCCTTTAACTACCAACTCAAACGAGTTATCAATTAAGCGCAAGGCTTCTTGTTCGGCGTCACTTCCATCAAAATAAAGAGTTAGCCAGTGGCGTTTATTCATATGATAGCCACGGGTGATGGCGGGATAAATATCGGTTAGCGCATCGATTTGCTCGGGTTGGCATTTTAAGTTCATATTCATTACGCCGTCTTTCCAACCAACTAGAGCGAACATTTTCCCGCGAACTTTAAATACTGGCACATCTGGGGCAAAGGGCAAATCTTGGGTCACCTCAGGCTTGCCCATTAAATACGCTTTTAGTTGTTCGTAATCCATAACTTTGCCTAATACCAATCGTACTAAGTAACTGTTCATTCTATCTGGTTAAAATACTGGATAACTGAGTTAGAATTTTTGATTGTAGAATAACTACTTATCGAAAAGTCCTGCTTTATTCTCGAGTATTTTTCCTGCGTTATTTTTAATCACTTACCTAGCGTGATTGGTATAACTCTAGAATCCTGCTTTCATAATAAAGCCATTAAACAATTTTTTCTAAGCAGCAAGCATTCTCTACTGACATTTTGTTAATTACCTAGATCTAGGCGGTGTTGGCTCATATGACTAAAGATCCGCTCTCCGTCTAGTACCTGAGCAAAGGGCATAGGGTTGTCGCAATACTCAATAACAAAATCGGTTAGCTTTTCTTTAATGATGTTAAGCAGTTGCTCTTCTGACCATGGCTTAGCGAGATAGTAATTTAGTCCACCTCGATTAATCGCTTCTATGGTGTCGTGCAGACCAGCCTGCCCAGTTAATAGGATTTTTTTAGCTGATTCACTGGTGCTAGCGTGGTTGAGGTCGATGAGAAAATCGATGCCTAACTTATCGGGCATAATGTGGTCGGCAAGTATTAAGGCTAGCTTGCCGCCTTGCGCTTCAAAGTCTTTAATCACTTGGCGTGCTTCCGCAACGCTTTCGGCGCCATCTATAGTAAATGGTGGGCTTAAAGGGGCTATATCGTTAAGAACGCTATCCAATACTTCGCGTTCATCATCAACACACAAAATCAGTAGTTGTTCCATGGTGCGACTCCTCTAAGTCCTATTGTTGGTTTAATGGTAAGGTAATAATGAAACGGGTAAATTGTCCTAGCTCAGATTCCACTTCGATTCTGCCTAAATGTTGCGCAACTATTTGTTGGCAAACGGTTAAGCCTATGCCAAGGCCAAAATTACCTTCTCGTTTGGTGGTGAAATTTAGCTGGAAAATCTTCTCAATTATCTCGGGTTTTATCCCGGGGCCGGTGTCTTCTATAACAATTGAAATATAACTAGGTGAAGCTTCTACATATTGACTACTAATACTTAGCTTGCCACGACTCTCCATGGCATCTAAAGCGTTAGCGATGAGGTTAGTCCAAACTTGCTGTAAGGCGATTGGGTGACAACGATACACTGGCAGTAAACCGTAATTACACTCTACTTCGAAGCCGCGTAATCGGTTTTCTAAGATCACTAGCGTTTCAGCAATGCCTTCATTTAGATCGGCTAGTACCGGTTGCTCAGGGTCTTGCCCTGCGTAGTGTTTTAAGCCTTTAACTAGCTCTGCGATACGTGCTGCACAGACTTGAATATTGCGTAAAAAATTACCAATTTGATGGAAGCTAGATAAGGCGTTTATTAACTCCACGTTATCGGAGGTGCTTGGACACTGTAAATACTGTTGCCTAAGGTTTGGTCTATCTAAGCCTATGCTGACAGCCTTTCTAGCGGTTATGGCATCACCAAATAAATCGATTGAGTTATTGCTACGCTGACGAATCTCGCTGGTAGACATTGGGGTTAGGGTAAAAGCGGCTTCGAGTAACTGTTGTCCCAAAGCTTGTTGTGCATCACTAAGCGGACTGTTAAGTACTTTTGGCAATTGCTTTGCAATAGTGTCACTGCCGCGGGTAATGGCGGCAACAGGATTATTTAGTTCGTGAGCAATGCCAGAGATGAGCTGACCGAGCACTGCCATCTTCTCCTTTTCGATGAGCTGTTCGTGGGCAGAATCTAAAGAGTTGAGCGTGCTTTGTAAGGTAAGTTTGGTATGAATGCTTTTTTGTAGGCGCCGATTAAAATGCCGCAACAACAAGTTGGTAAACAAAGGCAATAAGTGGCTGCTAGAATCCAATACCTTGGCAAACGTGACCCTATCTAACTTAATCACATCGGTTTGCATGGTGGTCACTGCGCTAGTAAAACCGAGTTCGCCAGTTACAAAGGACATGCCTCCTACCAATGAGCCTGCCTGCATGCGGGCAACTTCTAAGGTTTGTTGGTCTTGTTGTTTCTTTAAAACCACTTCGCCTTTGGCAATAAACCACAAAAACTGATTGGCCTTTCCTTCTTGGGTAAGTAAATGGTTGGCACTGTAAGTTCGGCACAAGTGGTCTTCATCGTTATCCTTAAAAAAGGCATACAGCGCCGAAATAACTTGGTCGGATAACTCTTGGTCGCTAAGCGCGGTGTAATCAAAAAAGTTAGCGCGAAACTGAGCTACATGCTCGGCCAATTGTTTTTCTAACCAACGTTGCTGCTGGTGATGTTCGGCAATTGGCCAATGCAATCTAAGTTGCTCAATCAACTCACTGTCAGAGTCTTCTGGAGACAGGATATGCATTGGCGTGAACTGATTTACTAGCTCGCATAATTGTTTAGCGCTAGGTAGCTTGTCGGCATAAAACAGCACATTAGCTGTTTCTGTTGTAGGCAGACTGAGCAAATGCCTTAGGCTAGCTTTGTTTTCAGGGCTTTGCAGTAAGGCGATATCTACAACGACTAGCGCAAGTTGGTGCTCAGAGAGTTGTAGGGAATTAGGAAAGGTTTTAGTTTGCCAGTAGATCCAGGGAGCATCTTCATGCTCCAGCTGCTTTGGCCAAGGGTGTTGGCTAACAATCAGTAAGCTATGTTGGGTATTCATACTAGCTCTATTTAATGCTTGTTGTTGAATATTATAGGCTTACAACTATTAAGGTTTTGCGAGCTGCTTAAAGATTCCCGCTGTTGTATGGAGGTGATTTGGTTAGCGATTGAACAAAATTTGTAGATTGGCTTGTTTTTTAACAGTGCTTGAGTATAATACCGCGGCTCACTAAATTAGTGGCTGAGTTGTTTCGGCAATTCATCAGTTAACTGGTTAAACAGTTAGCACTAACAGTGCTTCCGATTTGGAAGCAAACGTTACTCGTCGCATGCACTACCATCCCCAGATATTGGAATCGGATGTCGTTGGTGTGTGTTAGGTTCTTTTATTTTTTATTTGGAGCTCTGTCAATGCAGAACCAAAGAATTCGAATCCGCTTGAAAGCATTTGATCACCGTCTGATCGATCAATCTACTGCGGAAATCGTAGAAACTGCCAAACGCACTGGCGCTCAGGTTCGTGGTCCTATTCCACTACCTACTCGTAAAGAGCGTTACACCGTACTAGTATCTCCGCACGTTAACAAAGACGCGCGTGATCAGTATGAAATTCGCACCCACAAACGTCTTGTAGACATCGTTGAGCCAACTGATAAAACAGTTGACGCTTTGATGCGCCTTGACCTTGCTGCTGGTGTAGATGTGCAAATCAGCTTGGGCTAAGCCTGAGTCTGTTTAATAAGAGGTTTTTACAATGATTGGTCTAATCGGTCGTAAAGTTGGAATGACTCGCATCTTCACTGAAGATGGCGCTTCTATTCCAGTTACCGTAATCGAATGTGAGCCAAACCGCGTTACTCGTGTTATCACTGAGGACAGCGACGGTTACCGCGCTCTGCAAGTGACCACCGGCGCTAAAAAAGCAAGTCGTGTTAGCAAACCAGAAGCGGGTCAATTCGCTAAAGCTGGTGTTGACGCGGGTCGCGGCCTGTGGGAATTCCGTCTAGCAGACGGTGAAGGCGAAGAAGTTAACGTAGCTGATGAGCTAAAAGTTGACTTGTTCAATGAAGTTAAAAAAGTAGACGTTACTGGTACTTCTAAAGGTAAGGGTTTCCAAGGCGGTGTTAAACGCTGGAACTTCGCTACCCAAGATTTTACTCACGGTAACTCTTTGAGCCACCGTGCTCCTGGTTCTATTGGTCAAAACCAAAGCCCAGGTAAAGTATTCAAGGGCAAGAAGATGGCCGGACATATGGGTGCTGAGCGTGTAACTACGCAAAACCTAGATGTTGTACGTGTTGATGTTGAACGTAACCTAATTTTGGTTAAAGGTGCCGTACCTGGCGCTACCAATGGTGACGTGATCATTAAACCTGCTGTTAAAGCGTAACGTTAGGAGATAGTAATGGAATTGGTATTGAAAGACGCGCAAAGCGCTCTTGAAGTTTCCGAAACTACCTTCGGACGTGACTTTAACGAAGCGTTGATTCACCAGGTAGTAACTGCATATGCTGCAGGTTCTCGCCAGGGTTCACGCGCTCAGAAAACACGTTCTGAAGTATCAGGTGGTGGTAAGAAACCATGGCGTCAGAAAGGTACAGGCCGAGCTCGTGCCGGTACTATTCGTAGCCCAATTTGGCGTAGCGGCGGGGTAACCTTTGCAGCTAAGCCACAAGATCACAGCCAAAAAGTTAACAAGAAAATGTACCGCGGCGCAATCCGCAGCATCTTGTCTGAACTTGTTCGTCAAGAACGTTTGATTGTGGTTGAAAAATTTGCTGTTGAAGCGCCAAAAACTAAAGAATTAGTTGCTAAGTTGAAAGACTTCGATCTTAACGATGTATTAATCGTTACTCCTGAAGTTGACGAAAACTTATTCTTGGCCGCACGTAACCTATATAAAGTAGACGTACGTGACGTAGCTGGTATTGACCCAGTTAGCTTGATTGCCTTTGATAAAGTGTTGGTAACTGCTGATGCAGTTAAACAAATTGAGGAGTGGTTAGCATGATCAGCGAAGAACGTTTGTTGAAAGTTCTAGTAGCTCCACATATCTCTGAAAAGAGCACTATGTCTGCTGAAGCCGATAACACTATCGTATTCAAAGTAGTGAAAACCGCTACTAAAGCAGAAATCAAAGCTGCAGTTGAAAAACTATTCGAAGTTGAAGTGACTGGTGTTACTACCTTGAACCAAAAAGGTAAAACTAAGCGTCACGGAGCACGTTTTGGTCGCCGCAACGACGTGAAGAAAGCGTATGTAACCTTAGCTGAAGGTGCAGACATCGACTTCACCGGTGCCGCAGAGTAAGGAGTATCTTAAATGGCTATTGTAAAATGTAAGCCTACATCTGCTGGTCGTCGCCACGTTGTTAAAGTGGTTAACCAAGACCTGCACAAAGGCAAGCCTTACGCTCCTTTATTGGAAAGTAAGTCTAAGTCTGGTGGTCGTAACAACCGCGGTGTAATTACCGTTCGTCATATCGGTGGTGGTCATAAGCAACACTACCGCATGATCGACTTCAAACGTAATGACAAAGACGGCATCCCTGCGAAAGTAGAGCGTCTAGAATACGATCCAAACCGTAGCGCAAACATTGCACTTGTATTGTTTGCTGACGGTGAGCGTCGTTACATTTTAGCACCTAAAGGTGTTAAAGCAGGCACTCCGCTAATGACTGGTGTTGATGCACCAATCGAAGCAGGTAACTGTTTGCCAATGCGCAACATGCCAGTAGGTTCTACTGTGCACGCGATTGAAATGAAGCCTGGTAAAGGTGCCCAAATGGCGCGTTCTGCTGGTGCTTACGCTCAAATCGTAGCGCGTGATGGTGCATACGTAACTCTACGTCTACGTAGCGGTGAAATGCGTAAAGTTTTATCTGATTGTCGCGCTACATTGGGCGAAGTTGGTAACGCTGAGCATATGCTACGTAAACTTGGTAAAGCTGGTGCAACGCGCTGGCGTGGTGTTCGTCCTACCGTTCGCGGTGTGGTAATGAACCCAGTTGATCACCCACACGGTGGTGGTGAAGGTCGTACTTCTGGTGGCCGTCATCCAGTTACTCCATGGGGTGTTCCAACCAAAGGTTACAAAACTCGTAAAAACAAGAGTACGGATCAATATATCGTACGCCGTCGTTCTAAGAAATAAGGGGAATCGCCATGCCACGTTCTCTCAAGAAGGGTCCATTCATTGACCTACACTTGTTGAAGAAGGTAGAGAAAGCGGTGGAAAGCGGGGACAAGAAACCATTGAAAACTTGGTCTCGTCGCTCAATGATCATTCCACAAATGATCGGTTTGACCATCGCTGTCCATAATGGTCGTCAGCACGTTCCAGTATTTGTTACCGATGAAATGATCGGTCATAAACTGGGTGAATTTGCGCCAACTCGTACTTATCGCGGCCACGCTGCTGATAAGAAAGCGAAGAAGAAGTAGGAGTCTAAATAATGGAAGCTTTAGCTAAACATCGTTTTGCTCGTGGTTCTGCGCAAAAAGCTCGCCTGGTTGCAGATCAAGTACGTGGTCTACCAGTTGAAAAAGCACTTGTTACGTTGCAATTCAGCAGCAAAAAAGCAGCAGGACTTGTTAAGAAAGTTCTAGAATCTGCCATTGCTAACGCTGAGCACAACGAAGGTGCTGATATTGATGAGTTGAAAATCACCAAAATCTTCGTAGATGATGGTCCAACTCTAAAGCGTATTCGTCCTCGTGCTAAAGGCCGAGCCGACCGTATTATCAAGCGTACCAGCCACATCACTGTGGTTGTGTCTGATAACTAGGAGATAAGCAATGGGTCAGAAAGTACATCCTAATGGTATTCGCCTAGGTATCGTAAAACCATGGAATTCAACCTGGTATGCCGATAAAGGTGAATACGCAGATAACCTTTACAGCGACCACAAAGTGCGTCAATTCTTAACTAAAGAATTGAAAAGCGCTTCTGTATCTCGCATTACTATTGAACGTCCTGCTAAGAGCATTCGTGTAACTATTCACACTGCTCGTCCAGGTGTTGTAATTGGTAAGAAAGGTGAAGATGTTGAAAAACTTCGCAAGAACGTAGCTAAATTAGCTGGCGTACCTGCGCAAATCAATATCTCAGAAGTTCGTAAGCCTGAGTTAGACGCTAAATTAGTAGCAGACTCTATCTCTAGCCAGCTAGAGCGTCGTGTTATGTTCCGTCGTGCTATGAAGCGCGCAGTACAAAACGCAATGCGCCTAGGCGCTAAAGGTATCAAGGTTCAAGTTAGTGGTCGTTTAGGCGGTGCAGAAATTGCTCGTGCTGAATGGTACCGTGAAGGTCGTGTACCTCTACACACTTTACGTGCTGATATCGATTACTCAACTTCAGAAGCGTTGACTACTTACGGTATCATCGGCGTTAAAGTTTGGATCTTTAAAGGCGAAGTACTTGGCGGAATGCCAGTGGCTGCAGCACCTGAAGCTCCTTCTAAGCCGAAGCGCGGTAACAAGCGCAACGCTAAATAGGAGAACCGGGAATGTTACAACCAAAACGTACTAAATTCCGTAAGCAACACACTGGTCGTAACCGTGGTTTAGGCAAAGGACAAAACGTGTCTTTTGGCGACTTCGGTCTTAAAGCGACTGGTCGTGGCCGTCTTACTGCTCGTCAGATCGAAGCAGCACGTCGTGCGATGACTCGTCACATTAAACGTCAAGGTAAAATCTGGATCCGTGTATTCCCAGACAAGCCGATTACTCAGAAGCCTCTTGAGGTTCGTATGGGTAAAGGTAAAGGTAACGTGGAATACTGGGTAGCCCAAATTCAGCCAGGCAAAGTTCTGTATGAAATGGACGGCGTTTCAGAAGGTCTTGCTCGCGAAGCTTTCGAGCTTGCTGCGCGTAAGTTACCTATTAGCACCACTTTTGTAACGCGGACGGTGATGTAATGACAGCGAACGAACTTAAAGATAAAAGTGTTGAAGAGCTTAAAGCTGAGCTACTAAACCTGCTTCGTGAGCAATTCAACTTGCGTATGCAAGCAAGTACTGGCCAATTGGCTCAAACTCACTTGCTTAAAAACGTACGTCGCGATATCGCGCGTGTGAAAACAATTCTGAATCAGAAGGCAGGTGCGTAATGAGCGATATCCGTACATTGCAAGGTAAAGTAGTTAGCGACAAAATGGACAAGTCTATTGTTGTTGCTATTGAGCGTCAGGTTAAACACCCTATCTACGGGAAATACACCAAACGCACTACTAAGCTACACGCTCATGATGAAGCTAACGTTGCCGCTCAAGGCGATGTAGTTACCATCAGAGAATGTGCTCCAATCTCTAAGACTAAGTCTTGGACTTTGGTAGACGTAGTAGTTAAAGCCTAAGCTTTAAAACTATGAAAAAGGCTCCCATTGGGAGCCTTTTTTCGTTTATTAATAACAATTATATTATTATTGTTTTTTGCAGCATGACGCATTTTTTTCACCTGCAATTCCAATATTTCCTAATTGCATGTAGCCCGCTGAGCTGGCAGTATCAGTTAGTTATAGGAAGTACATTAGGTAATGGAGTCACCGTTTAGGTTCATGGAAGAGCAGAAGTCGTCACAAAATAGGGAGAGCAAAGAAGTCGATTTACGTCATCTCTTTGTTACTTTGTGGCAAGCAAAATTAAACATTATCTTGGTTGTGATGGTCACGTTGCTGCTAAGTATGTTGTATGTAAAAGCACTGCCTTCGTTATACCAAGCATCCTCTAAGCTAATGATCGGTTACAGCCAAACCAAAATGGTAGCTGTAGAAGATGTCTACAACTTCGATACCCAAGCTGAAGCATATTTTAATACTGAAACAGAAATTCTTCGTTCTGAGCGTATCGCATTAGCGGTTATTCATAAGTTAGATTTACAACATCACCCTGAATTCTTACGCAAACCAATTGCCCCTTGGCGTTATTGGTGGCAGGTCATTACCCTAGGCTATAGTTCCCAATTTAGTAGCACTAATTCACCAAGTGAAGCCCAGATATTAAGGGTATTTAAAAGTCGACTATCGGTAACGCCTTTACCTAAGAGTCGTTTAGTCGAAATCAAATTTAGAAGCTGGGACAAGTTACTGGCTCAGCAAGTCTCTATCGCGGTAGCAGAAGCCTATATTGAGTATCACCGAAGCTCTAGTGAAGCGGCCACTGATCAAACTATTGGCTGGTTATTGCAAGAGCTGAATCGCTTAAAGTCTGCCCTGCAGAGCTCAGAAGTTGAACTGCAGCTGTATCGCGAGCAAGAAAACCTAGTTGATCAGGAAGGTATCTTAGGGCTTATCGGTAAAGAGCTGCAGCAACTGACAACTCAGCAACTGGAAGCTCAGCGGATCAAAAGTGAGGCCAGTGCGCTATGGAATCTAGTAAGACGCACCGCCACTGGCGATTTAAATAAACTAACCTCCCTAAGTGAGATTCAACGTGATCCTATGGTGCAAAATATTAAGCGCCGACGGATTGAGCTGGAATTAGAACAAGCCGACTTAGCTAAGCGTTATGGACCTAAACACCCTAAGCGTGTGTCCTTGACGGGAGAGATCTCAAGGGTTGAATTAGAGCTACGCAGCCAAACCGATTTTATTATCTCAGGTATCGAGAAAAGCTATCAGTCTGCTGTTGCGCGCGAAGCCGCTTTATCAGAATCTTTACGATTAGCTAAGGTGAGATATCAAGACCTTAGCCGCAAGACAACGCGTTTTAACCAACTGACTCGCGAGATAGAAAGTAATACCCGACTTTACAACACTTTCCTTGAGAAGTTTAAGGAAGCCGAAGCAGCAGAAGGATTCAACCGGGGTTATGCTCAGTTGGTTGATAGCGCACGGATCCCTGAGTCTCCAATTAAACCAAAGAAAGCAATCATCGTGATACTAGCCGGCATGCTTGCCGGTATTTTGAGTGTGGTGTTTGTATTACTTAGACAGGCTATGTCGCGCACCTTCTCAACGGTTGATGAGCTGGAAAATGCGCTAAGTGTTGAAGTGATAGCTGAAGTACCAAAAGTGAAGGTTCGCAGCAACAAATGGCTCAGACAAGGTGTTCACCCTTGGTTGGGTGAGCCACTGCGTTCTTTGCGAGCGCGTTTACAAATGCGGCCAAACCGCGGCCAAGTAGTGTTGTTTACCTCTGCTTTAGAAGGTGAGGGCAAAACCAGTTTAACCATCCAAACAGCCTCGGCCTGTAGTGATGTAGAAAAGGTATTGTTGATTGATGCTGACTTACGCCGTGCTTCGGTTTCTACCTACTTAAATTACTCGTTGTCACAACCGGGTTTAACCCACTTACTCGCGCGTACTCATTCTGTATCGCAATGTATTCACCGTGATAACCAGTTAGGTTTTGATGTTCTAACCGCAGGTTTGATTGACCGACACTCTACCTCTTTATTAGCCTCTAAAAAGTTCAAGCTGTTGCTTAAGGGCCTGCGTCAGCACTACGATCGCATTGTTATTGAAACCGGCCCATTAATGCAGGTTAGTGATGCGGTTATGGTTGCACCTTCGGTAGACGCCACGTTGTTGGTTGTGCAGGCGGAACGAACTGATGGCAAATCAATAGAGAATGCTTTGAATAAGTTGGCGCGGATGGATTTAGAAATATCTGGCGTAGTATTTAATAAAGTCGCCCGCAACAAACGTGCTTACGATTACGACCTACCTTCTGTTCATTTGGTTGAACGCAGCCCTAAAGTAGTTCCCTTACGCGAAGACAAATTCCGCAAACAGGGTTAAATCCTGCCTTAAGCTGGAGAGTTATTTAGTTTTGGTATATGGTTGTGCCGCACTATATAGGAAGGGCCCATGCCAGCAACTTACACCACCGCGCCGCATGCGTTTAGTTATTTAGATTTTGAACGCGAAGCTTGGTCAACACTCCGTCAATCAGTACCTCTTACTCTTACCGAAGATGATCTTGAAAGCATTCGTGGTATTAACGAAGCGCTGTCCCTGCCTCAGGTTGTAGATATTTACCTGCCGTTATCTCGCTTGCTCAACTTATACGTTAAAGCGCGCCAAGACCGCCGAGAAGTATTAGCTAATTTTTTAGGTAGTGGAAAACATGTCCCGTATATCATTGGTGTTTCTGGTAGTGTAGCCGGCGGCAAAAGTACTACATCGCGGATCTTGCAGGCGCTGTTGCAACGTTGGCCAGAGCATCCTAAGGTTGATATTGTAACCACCGACGGTTTCTTATTGCCTAACGAAGAGCTTGAAGCGCGTGGCTTGATGCAGCGTAAGGGTTTTCCAGAAAGTTACGATCAAAAAGCCTTGGTCGATTTTGTGGCAGCGCTTAAATCTGGAGAGGAGAGTGTTTCGGCGCCAGTATACTCTCACCTTTCATACAACATCGTAAAAGATAAGCAGATTAAAGTAGAACAGCCGGATATTGTTATTCTTGAAGGCTTAAACGTGCTGCAATCGGCCCGCGATTATCCCAATCAACCTCGGCAGGTATTTGTTTCCGATTACCTAGACTTTTCAATATTTGTTGATGCCGAACCAGAGCTTCTTGAAACCTGGTATATCGAACGCTTTCAAAAGTTACGGGCTAGCGCTTTTACTCACCCCAACAACTATTTCCATCATTACGCTCGACTTGATGAAAACGAAGCCGCGGAGATTGCTAAGCAGATCTGGTCTTCAATTAACCACGTCAATTTGATTGAGAATATTCTTCCCACCCGAGAGCGCGCTGATTTGATATTAGAAAAAAGTGCTAACCATGAAGTAAGTCGGGTTCGTTTAAGAAAATGAGTGTAGTTTCCTCGATACAAAGTGATGTTGATTTAAGCTCCTACAATACCTTTGCTTTAGCGGCTAAAGCTAAGCATTTTGTTGAAGTAAAACATGCTGAAGACATCAACGAGCTCATTTCCTGGGCTGGCTCAAAGCAACTGCCGTGGATGGTGATTGGTGGAGGCTCTAACTTACTGCTGCTAGAAGACTTTAGCGGGCTGGTTATAGTCAATAAGTTACGCGGCATTGAAGTCAGTGATGACGATGACTGCTACACCATTAAAGCAGCAGCGGGAGAAGATTGGCACCAGTTTGTGCAGTGGACTGTCAAACAAGGAATGCCTGGCTTAGAGAATTTAGCTCTGATCCCCGGAACAGTGGGTGCGTCTCCCGTACAAAACATTGGCGCTTATGGCATTGAGCTAGCCGATGTATGCAGTGAGGTTGAATTTTACTCTTTGCTGACTAACAGCATGCAAACTCTCAGCAGTAAACAGTGCAAATTTGCTTATCGAGACAGCATTTTCAAAGCTCAGCTAAAAGACCAAGTTATTATCAGTAAGGTTACCTTTAAGCTTAGTAAGTCATGGCTAGCAAAGCGTGACTATGGTGGATTGCAGCAGCTAGCTGAAGGTGTGTCTGCGCAGACAGTGTTTGAAGAGGTGTGCAGAATGCGCATCAGCAAACTTCCTGATCCTAAGATACTAGGCAATGCTGGCAGCTTTTTTAAGAACCCTCTGGTTAGCCAAGGGCATCTTTCAAGCTTGCTTTCTCGTTACCCTGAGATGCCAAATTATCCAGCAAGCAAGGGACAAGCTAAGTTAGCCGCGGGTTGGCTAATAGATAAACTTGGCCTAAAAGGTTATTCAATAGGTGGTGCAGCAGTGCATCAAGATCAAGCATTGGTATTGGTTAACAAAGCCAATGCAAAAGCTAGCGACTTACTCGCACTATGTCGCCACATTCGCCAGCAAGTATGGCAATCCTTTAATGTGTTACTGCAACCAGAAGTTCGTTTTATTACACACTCTGGTGAGATCGAGCCAAGCACAGTATTAGGCAAGCCCGATGCAGCAGAGTAAACCTTATCAGCTGATAAACGCTCTCTCATTAGGTGAATTTTGCTCTGGCGAAAGTTTAGCTAAGCAACTTGATGTTTCTCGAACCACAATTGCTAGTTATATCAAGCAGTACTCGGTTTTGGGTTTAGATATCTACAGTGTGAAAGGCAAAGGTTATCGCTTGGCCCAGCCGCTCTCTCTGCTAGATTCTGAAGTCTTAGAACAGGCTCTACCCAATAATATGCCCTTGGTATTCGATCAGGTGGATTCGACCAATGCTTGGTTAATGAGCAATATAGACGGCGTGGAACATGGCCAAGTGGTTCTCGCAGAGTACCAAAGTGCTGGTCGCGGCAGGAGAGGGCGAGCATGGCAAACGCCCTATGCGGGTCAACTTTGTATGTCTTTGTTGTGGCGCTTGCAAGATGGCATTGAAGCCGCCATGGGCTTAAGCCTAGCTGTTGGGCTAGCGATTGTAGAAGCATTAGAAAAGGCCGGTTTTAAGGATTTAGGCTTAAAGTGGCCAAATGATATTTATCATGGTGGTAAAAAGCTTGGTGGAGTACTAATTGAGCTTCAAGGTCACGCTAATAGCGAAGTTAGTTTGGTGGTTGGCTTAGGAGTGAATGTTAGAGTGGCCAGCCTTCAAGCAGAGCAAATTGACCAAGCTTTCGCTCAGTTAGAAACTAATGCCAAGTCCCCTTTAAACAGAACCGACTTAGCTATAGCCATTGTTGAGTCTTTGAATCAGATGTTCGAGGTATTTCGGTTACAGGGCTTCGCTGCACTGCAGCAGCGTTGGAATCGCTACGATATTTTTGCGGATCAAGCAGTAAGCTTGCGCTTCTCCGAGGAGCGACAGTTAAAAGGCACGGCAAAAGGCGTAGATAAGCAAGGCCAATTACTGCTTGAAATAAACGGCCAACAACAAGCCTTTATGGCCGGTGAAGTATCGCTACGCGGCCAATAATTGAGCCTGCTGGCTGATTTTTGCGCGTTCACATCAATCCTTAGTTTTTTTTTCCATTTGGTTGTTGCATTTAATAAATGCATTACATAGAATGCGCAGCACTTAAGCGATGCCGATTTAGCTCAGTTGGTAGAGCAACTGACTTGTAATCAGTAGGTCGCCAGTTCGACTCCGGCAATCGGCACCATCTCTTAAGTGTAAGGCTTCACCTTGTTACAAGGTGACAGTGTGGGGGGGTTCCCGAGTGGCCAAAGGGAGCAGATTGTAAATCTGCCGCGAAAGCTTCGATGGTTCGAATCCGTCCCCCCCCACCATTTATTTTGGTAGTAGGTCGTCTTCCAAAGGTTTGATGCGGGCATCGTATAATGGCTATTACCTCAGCCTTCCAAGCTGATGATGCGGGTTCGATTCCCGCTGCCCGCTCCACAGTGCTGATATAGCTCAGTTGGTAGAGCGCACCCTTGGTAAGGGTGAGGTCGGCAGTTCGAATCTGCCTATCAGCACCACATTCCTTTTTAAGTCTCCCTATTGCTTTTTACCGGTCGGTAAGCGTAAACCAATGGTGCTTTGTACCAATGACCTTTATCCAGAGGGACTATTATGTCTAAAGAAAAATTTGAACGTTCAAAACCGCACGTAAACGTTGGTACAATTGGCCACGTTGACCACGGTAAAACAACTCTAACAGCCGCTATTACCAACGTACTTGCAAAAGTATACGGTGGTGAAGCTAAAGATTTCGCAGCAATCGATAACGCTCCAGAAGAGCGCGAGCGCGGTATCACCATTTCTACTTCACACGTAGAGTACGACACTCCAACTCGTCACTACGCACACGTAGACTGTCCTGGACACGCCGATTACGTTAAAAACATGATCACTGGTGCAGCACAGATGGACGGCGCTATCCTAGTAGTAGCTTCTACAGATGGCCCAATGCCACAAACACGTGAGCACATCCTACTTTCTCGTCAGGTTGGTGTACCTTACATCATCGTATTCATGAACAAATGTGACATGGTAGACGACGAAGAGCTTCTAGAATTAGTAGAAATGGAAGTACGTGAACTTCTATCTGAATACGAATTCCCAGGTGATGACATTCCAGTAATCCAAGGTTCAGCGCTTAAAGCCCTAGAAGGCGAAGAAGCGTGGGAAGCAAAAATTGTAGAACTAGCAGAAGCGCTAGATACTTACATCCCAGAGCCAGAGCGTGACATCGACAAGCCATTCCTACTACCAATTGAAGATGTATTCTCAATTTCAGGTCGTGGTACGGTAGTAACAGGTCGTGTAGAGCGCGGTATCATCAAGGTTTCAGAAGAAATTGAAATCGTAGGTGTTAAAGAGACTACTAAGACAACTTGTACTGGTGTAGAAATGTTCCGCAAGCTTCTAGACGAAGGTCGTGCTGGTGAGAACTGTGGTATTCTTCTACGTGGTACTAAGCGTGACGAAGTACAGCGTGGTCAAGTATTGGCAGCGCCTGGTTCAATCACTCCACACACCAAGTTCGAAGCTGAAGTATACGTACTAAGCAAAGACGAAGGTGGCCGTCACACGCCATTCTTCAAAGGCTACCGTCCACAGTTCTACTTCCGTACAACTGACGTAACTGGTTCTGTAGAGTTACCAGAAGGCGTAGAAATGGTAATGCCAGGCGACAACTTGAAATTTGTTGTAGAGCTAATTTGCCCAATCGCGATGGACGAAGGTTTACGCTTCGCAATCCGTGAAGGTGGCCGTACAGTAGGTGCGGGTGTTGTAGCTAAAATCTTCGAATAAGAAGAGTAGCACAGCAAGAAAAAGGTCGCGTAAGCGGCCTTTTTTTGTTTTTAAAGGCAAGATCTTTAAGTTCTGCTCTGGTGTTATAAATACCCGGGCGATTTATTGTTTGCCTAGTCGCGTTTTTTCGACATTCAAGGGTTACAATCTTGAAACAAAGTGCCTATAATGTCGGGCTTCGTGCTATAGGGGTGTAGTTCCAATGGCAGAACGTCGGATTCCAAATCCGAATGTTGGGAGTTCGAATCTCTCCACCCCTGCCACTATCCCTATATGAAGGGATTTATGATTTTGTGGGATTATTTGTAGGTTGTTTGATGAGTACCAGTACTGAAAACCAAAGTGGGTCGTTAGATGGCCTAAAATGGGCATTAGCTGCTCTAATTTTAATCGCCGCTGTTGTAGGTAACTACCTATATACAGATATGTCGATCTTGGTGCGTGTAATCGGTGTTGTGATTGCCGTGATTGCTGCTTTAGGCATTGCATCGCAAACCAATAAAGGCAAGCAAGCCTTCGAATTTGCTAAAGAGTCGCGTATGGAAGTGCGTAAGGTTATCTGGCCTACTCGTCAAGAAGCCATT
The DNA here is from genome assembly GCF_037076485.1 of Agarivorans sp. OAG1. Classification (NCBI taxonomy): domain Bacteria; kingdom Pseudomonadati; phylum Pseudomonadota; class Gammaproteobacteria; order Alteromonadales; family Alteromonadaceae; genus Agarivorans; species Agarivorans sp. OAG1. Next base: position 4,127,859 of record NZ_AP028990.1, on the reverse strand, counting down.
CAAACTACCATGATTGTATTAGCTGCTACTGCATTCATGTCACTAATTTTGTGGGGCCTAGATGCGATATTGGTTCGTCTAGTTGCCTTTGTAACAGGGGTAGGTATCTAATGACTGAAGAGCGCAAATTGCGTTGGTACGTGGTTCAGGCTTTTTCTGGCTATGAAGCTCGCGTATCTAAATCATTAAAAGAGTACATCCAAATCCATTCTATGGAAGATTCTTTTGGTGAGATTCTAGTACCGACTGAAGAAGTAGTTGAAATGCGCGCTGGTCAAAAGCGTAAGAGTGAGCGCAAGTTCTTCCCTGGTTACGTTTTGGTTCAAATGGATCTAAACGATGAAAGCTGGCACTTAGTGAAAAGTGTACCGCGGGTACTAGGCTTTATTGGTGGAACGGCAGAGCGCCCAGCTCCAATTTCTGATAAAGAAGCGAAAGCTATCTTGGATCGCTTGGATGAAACCAGTGATAAGCCAAGACCAAAAACTCTATTCGAACCAGGCGAAGTGGTTCGTGTTACCGATGGCCCATTCGCCGACTTCAACGGTACTATCGAAGAAGTGGATTACGAAAAGAGCCGCGTAAAAGTATCAGTATTGATTTTCGGCCGAGCTACGCCAGTAGAGCTAGAATTCGGACAAATCGAAAAAGGCTGATAAAAAATAAACAATCAGTTGTTTTTAGGGCAGGGGATCGACTATAATCCGCTGCCCTTTGTTCTATCGGGAAGCTAATCGCATGTGCGAAAGGCGTTTGAACCCAAAATAAGGTAAATTTAAAATGGCTAAAAAAGTCCAAGCTTATATTAAGCTTCAAGTTGCTGCGGGTGCCGCAAACCCGTCACCACCAGTTGGTCCTGCTCTAGGTCAACATGGTGTAAACATCATGGAATTCTGTAAAGCATTCAACGCGAAAACAGATTCAATTGAAAAAGGCGCGCCAGTACCAGTAGTAATTACTGTTTATTCTGACCGTTCTTTCACTTTTGAAACCAAAACTCCACCTGCTTCTTACTTATTGAAGAAAGCGGCTGGCATCAAGTCTGGTTCTGGTGTTCCAAACAAAGAAAAAGTTGGCAAAGTAACACGCGCTCAACTAGAAGAGATTGTTAATACTAAAGCAGTAGATATGACTGGTGCTGACGTAGACGCAATGGTTCGTTCAATTGAAGGTTCTGCCCGTTCTATGGGCTTGGTTGTAGAGGGCTAATACGATGGCAAAACTTTCTAAGCGCATGCGTGCGATCAACGAAAAAGTTGATTCAACAAAAGAATACTCAGTAAACGAAGCTGTTGCTCTTCTTAAAGAATTAGCGTCAGCTAAGTTCCTAGAAAGCGTAGATGCAGCGGTTAACCTTGGGGTTGACCCACGTAAATCTGACCAAAACGTTCGTGGTGCTACTGTACTACCACACGGTACTGGTCGTAACGTTCGTGTTGCTGTATTTACTCAAGGTGCTAACGCCGAAGCCGCTACTGAAGCTGGTGCTGACGTAGTTGGTATGGACGACTTGGCTGCTCAAGTTAAAGCAGGTGAGATGGACTTCGACGTAGTAATTGCTTCTCCAGATGCAATGCGCGTTGTTGGTCAACTAGGTCAAATCCTAGGTCCACGTGGTTTAATGCCTAACCCTAAAGTGGGTACAGTTACTCCTAACGTAGCTGATGCAGTTAAACTAGCTAAAGCGGGTCAGATTCGTTACCGCAACGACAAGAACGGTATTATCCATACTACTATTGGTAAAGCCGATTTTGATGCTGACAAGCTTAAAGAGAACCTTGAAGCATTGGTTGTTGCTCTTAAAAAAGCAAAACCTGCTCAATCTAAAGGTCAGTTCATCAAGAAAGTTAGCCTATCAACCACTATGGGTGCTGGTCTAACTGTTGATGTAGCTACTTTAGATACTCAAGCTTAATCATTTACAAAGCGCAAAATTTATACTATCATTTTGCGCTTTGTATTTATGGGTCAGGGCTTATGCCCTCATCCAAGACCGTAGGTGCTAGTTTCTAGCTTAATCTCCTACGTAGATGGTGAGGAAACCCAAGAATAATTTTTTATTCTGGACAACCAAACCGTAAAGGCCTCTAAATCTAATGACTTAGAGGGAAGTAAACACCAGATTTATCTGGTATTGGAATCCAGGAGTAAAGCCAATGGCCTTAAGACTCGAAGACAAGAAGCAAATTGTTGCTGGCGTCAACGAAGCTGCCAAAGGTGCACTTTCTGCAGTAGTTGCTGATTCACGTGGCGTAACTGTAGATGCGATGACTTCACTTCGTGCTAAAGCACGTGAAGCTGGCGTATCTATGCAAGTGGTACGTAATACCCTTGCTCGCCGTGCAGTAGCTGGCACAGACCTAGAATGTCTTACTGAGTCATTCACTGGTCCTACTTTGATTGCCTTCTCTAATGAGCACCCAGGTGCTGCAGCGCGTCTATTTACAGACTTCGCTAAAGAGCAAGACAACTTTGAAGTACGTGCAGCAGCATTTGAAGGTGCATTAGCAGACGTAAACGTTCTTGCAAAACTACCAACTTACGAAGAAGCAATTGCCAAGTTAATGGCAACTATGAAAGAAGCTTCTGCAGGCAAGCTGGTTCGCACTCTGGCCGCATTACGCGACCAAAAAGAGTCAGAAGCAGCATAATTTGCTTGTTGCTACATTATTTTATAAATTTAATTGAATTTAGGAATTTGAGTCATGTCTATCACTAAAGACCAAATTATCGAAGCTGTTGCTGAAATGTCAGTAATGGACGTTGTTGAACTAATCGAAGCTATGGAAGAGAAGTTCGGCGTATCTGCTGCTGCAGCTGTTGCTGTTGCTGGTGACGCTGGTGCTGCTGCTGAAGAGCAATCAGAATTCGACGTAATTCTTACTGCTGCTGGCGCTAACAAAGTTGCTGCTATTAAAGCGGTACGTGGCGCTACAGGTCTAGGCCTGAAAGAAGCTAAAGGTCTTGTTGATTCAGCTCCTGCTGCAATCAAAGAAGGCGTTGAGAAAGAAGAAGCTGAAGCTCTTAAAGCTGCTCTTGAAGAAGCTGGTGCTTCTGTTGAGCTTAAGTAATCTACCTATAAGTAGATTGCAGCCTTTATAGGCTATGGCTGGTGGTTATTTAACCACCGGCCTTTTTGCGCTGTAGGACGCCGTCTTTTTTATCACCGTTTTAGATGGTGCGTCTAGCAAAAAACTTAGAGAAGGAATTCTCTTCGACAATGACAAACGGTATGTAAGAACTGTCCCAGATTTTGCGGACAGAGTGGGTCACTTATCAGCGAGCTGAGGAACCATATGGTTTACTCTTATACAGAGAAAAAACGCATTCGTAAGGACTTTGGAAAACGTCCTCAAGTAGTGGACACGCCTTACCTGCTTTCAATACAGCTTGACTCTTTTGAGAAATTCATAGAGATCGATCCTGAAGGCGAGTATGGGCTGGAAGCTGCATTCCGCAGTGTATTCCCGATTGCCAGTTATTCAGGATATTCAGAGCTACAATATGTTAGCTATCGTCTTGGCGAGCCGGTTTTTGACGTTAAAGAATGTCAAATTCGTGGAGTCACCTACTCTGCTCCCTTGCGCGTTAAATTGCGTTTAGTGTTATTTGATCGTGAGGCTCCGGCTGGCACGGTTAAAGACATCAAAGAGCAAGAAGTATACATGGGTGAAATCCCATTGATGACAGGTAACGGTACCTTTGTAATTAATGGTACAGAGCGTGTTATCGTATCTCAGTTACACCGTAGTCCTGGTGTATTCTACGATCATGACCGTGGTAAAACACACTCATCAGGTAAAGTGTTATATAACGCGCGCGTTATTCCTTACCGTGGTTCATGGTTAGACTTCGAATTCGATCCTAAAGACAACTTGTTTGTTCGTATCGACCGTCGTCGTAAGCTTCCAGCATCTATTATTTTGCGCGCGTTAGAAATGACCACGCAAGAGATTCTAGAGACCTTCTTTGACTCTACTGCTTTCGAATTGAAAGACGGTAAAGTGATGATGGAGCTAGTACCAGCTCGTTTACGTGGTGATACTGTTTCTTTCGACGTTATGCTAAACGGCGAAGTATTGATTGAAGCAGGCCGTCGTGTAACAGCGCGCCATATTCGTCAACTGGAAAAATCAGGCGTTGAGCAAATCGAAGTGCCGGTTGAGTACCTTGCTGATAAAGTATTGGCTGAAGAGTATGTTGACGAAAGCACTGGTGAAGTTATTGCCGAAGCTAACAGTGAATTAAACCTAGAGTTAATTGCTGCGCTTTCGCAAGCTGGTCACTCGGTGATAAAAACGATTTATACCAATGACTTAGATCATGGTTCATTTATCTCTGATACCTTGCGTGTTGATTCTTCAACAAACCGCCTAGAAGCGTTAGTTGAAATCTACCGTATGATGCGTCCTGGTGAGCCACCAACAAAAGACGCAGCCGAAGCCTTGTTCGAGAACTTGTTCTTTAACGGTGATCGTTACGACTTATCAACAGTTGGCCGTATGAAGTTCAACAGCCGTGTTGGCCGTGAAGACGGTTCAGTGGCTGGTGTACTTGATAAAGAAGACATCGTTAAGGTTATGCAAACGCTAATCGAAATTCGTAACGGCCGTGGTGAAGTTGATGATATCGACCACCTTGGTAACCGTCGTATTCGTAGCGTAGGCGAAATGGCTGAAAACCAATTCCGCGTTGGTCTAGTACGTGTAGAGCGTGCTGTTAAAGAGCGCCTAAGCTTAGGTGACCTTGATGCATTGATGCCACAAGACTTAATTAACGCTAAGCCTATCTCGGCTGCGGTTAAAGAGTTCTTTGGTTCAAGCCAATTGTCTCAGTTCATGGATCAAAACAACCCGCTTTCTGAAGTAACACACAAACGTCGTGTTTCTGCATTAGGCCCAGGTGGTTTAACTCGTGAACGTGCTGGCTTCGAAGTGCGAGATGTACACCCAACGCACTACGGTCGTTTATGTCCGATTGAAACGCCGGAAGGTCCAAACATTGGTTTGATTAACTCGTTGGCGGTTTACTCTCGCACTAATGAGTTTGGTTTCTTAGAAACACCTTACCGCAAAGTAATTGAAGGCCAAATCACTGATGAAGTAGATTACTTATCAGCGATTGATGAAGGCACTTATGTGATCGCTCAGGCAAACGCTGAAGCCGACGCAAACGGTAAATTACTTGAAACAGATTTAGTACCTTGTCGCCACAAGGGTGAATCAACCTACATGCCTACTGACCAAATTCAGTACATGGATGTAAGTCCTCAGCAGATTATTTCTGTAGCGGCATCGTTGATTCCGTTCCTAGAACACGATGATGCAAACCGTGCATTGATGGGTTCTAACATGCAGCGTCAAGCTGTACCAACACTACGCGCTGACAAGCCATTAGTAGGTACTGGTATTGAGCGTGCTGTAGCGGTTGACTCTGGTGTAACTGTTGTATCGAAACGTGGCGGTACGGTTGACTACGCAGATGCTAGCCGCATCGTAGTTAAAGTAAATGAAGACGAGATGCTTCCAGGTGAAGCAGGAATCGACATTTACACGCTAACTAAGTACACCCGTTCTAACCAAAACACCTGTATCAACCAACGTCCGGTAGTTAAATCAGGCGAATTGGTAGCTAAAGGCGACGTACTAGCAGATGGTCCTTCAACTGACTTAGGTGAGTTGGCATTGGGTCAAAACATGCGCGTAGCGTTCATGCCTTGGAATGGTTACAACTTTGAGGATTCAATCGGTATTTCTGAGAACGTAGTTAAAGAAGATCGCTTTACTACTATTCACATTCAAGAGTTAAGCTGTATCGCTCGTGATACCAAGCTTGGCAGTGAAGAAATCTCAGCCGATATTCCAAACGTTGGTGAATCAGCGCTAAGCAAACTTGATGAGTCAGGTATTGTTTACGTAGGTGCTGAAGTTAAGCCAGGTGACATCTTAGTGGGTAAAGTAACCCCTAAAGGTGAAACACAATTAACACCTGAAGAGAAGCTATTGCGTGCCATCTTCGGTGAGAAAGCGTCTGATGTTAAAGATACATCACTACGTGTACCTAACTCTGTATTTGGTACCGTAATCGACGTTCAAGTCTTTACTCGCGATGGCGTAGAAAAAGACAAGCGTGCTCAAGAAATTGAGTCTATGCAGCTTAAAGAAGCGAAGAAAGATTTAACCGAAGAATTCAAGATCCTTGAAGACGGTATCTTTGCTCGTGCTAAATCTGTATTGATTGCAGCCGGCAAGTCAGAAGCTGACTTAGACCGCCAGCAACCTGCAGAGTGGCTAGAAGCGGCATTAAGCGATGAAGACGCGCAAACGCAGCTAGAGCAAATTGCTGCACAATATGACGAAATCAAAGCTGAATTCGACAAGCAGTTCGACATTAAGCGCCGTAAGATTACCCAAGGTGATGACTTGGCGCCTGGCGTACTGAAGATTGTTAAAGTTTACTTAGCAGTTAAGCGTCGTATTCAACCTGGTGACAAGATGGCGGGTCGTCACGGTAACAAAGGTGTAATTTCTACCATTGTTCCTCGTGAAGATATGCCTTATGACGAAACTGGTCGCCCAGTAGACATCTGCTTGAACCCACTAGGTGTACCATCGCGGATGAACATCGGTCAGATCCTTGAAACCCACTTAGGCTTAGCGGCTAAAGGTGTTGGTGAAAAAATTGATGAAATGCTGAAAGTTCAGCGTGAAATCGAAATGGATAAACTGCGTGATTTCATCCAGAAAGTGTACAACGTAGGTGATGACGCGCTTAAAGTTGACGTTGCTAGCTTCACTGATGAAGAAGTAATGACTTTAGCCAAGAACTTACGTGGCGGTGTGCCAATGGCTACCCCAGCATTTGATGGTGCTAAAGAAGCTGAAATTAAAGAGCTATTACGTTTAGCCGACTTACCTGATTCAGGTCAAATCGTGTTACGTGACGGCCGTACCGGTCAAGAATTTGAGCGCCCTGTAACTGTTGGTTACATGTACATGTTGAAACTTAACCACTTGGTTGATGACAAGATGCACGCTCGTTCTACTGGTTCTTACAGCTTGGTTACTCAGCAACCTCTAGGTGGTAAAGCACAGTTTGGTGGTCAGCGCTTCGGTGAGATGGAAGTATGGGCACTAGAAGCATACGGTGCTGCTTACACCCTACAGGAAATGCTAACGGTTAAATCTGATGACGTTAACGGTCGTACTAAGATGTACAAGAACATCGTTGATGGTAACCACCAGATGGAGCCAGGCATGCCTGAGTCGTTCAACGTGTTGCTCAAAGAGATTCGCTCTCTAGGTATCAACATTGAGTTGGATGAGCTGTAAGCACAGGACTTCACCTGAATTAAAAGCAAGGCGGGCGTTTCATTAGAAACGCCCCAGGTTTAACTCCAACCTGGAGAGAAACGTGAAAGATTTACTTAAGTTTCTTAAGCAACAAAGCAAGACCGAAGAGTTTGAAGGCATTAAAATTGGCCTAGCTTCACCAGACCAGATCCGCAGTTGGTCGTTTGGTGAGGTGAAGAAACCAGAGACGATTAACTATCGTACTTTTAAGCCTGAGCGTGACGGTTTATTCTGTGCTCGTATTTTCGGCCCAGTAAAAGATTACGAATGTTTGTGTGGTAAATACAAACGTTTGAAACACCGTGGTGTTATTTGTGAGAAGTGTGGCGTAGAAGTTACCCAATCTAAAGTTCGTCGTGATCGTATGGGTCACATCGAATTAGCTTCTCCTGTAGCGCACATCTGGTTCTTAAAATCACTACCATCGCGTATTGGTTTATTACTAGATATGACTTTACGTGATATTGAACGAGTTCTTTACTTCGAATCATTTGTTGTGACTGAGCCTGGCATGACCAGCTTAGAGCGCGGTCAAATGCTTACCGAAGAAACTTACTTGGATTCACTTGAAGAGTACGGTGACGAGTTTGAAGCTAAAATGGGTGCTGAAGCTGTATTAGCTTTATTGCGTCATTTAGAGCTTGACCAAGAAATCGAAGTAATGCGCGAAGAGTTACAAACTACTAACTCTGAAACTAAGCGTAAGAAGACCACTAAGCGTCTTAAGCTTATGGAAGCGTTCCGCGATTCAGGTAACAAACCTGAGTGGATGATTATGACCGTATTACCGGTTCTTCCACCAGATTTACGCCCACTAGTACCACTAGATGGCGGCCGTTTTGCTACGTCTGATTTGAACGATTTATACCGTCGTGTAATCAACCGTAACAACCGTTTGAAGCGTCTATTAGACCTAGCTGCTCCAGACATCATTGTGCGTAACGAAAAGCGTATGCTGCAAGAAGCAGTAGATGCTTTGTTAGACAATGGTCGTCGTGGTCGTGCTATTACTGGTTCTAACAAACGTCCGCTTAAATCTTTGGCTGATATGATCAAAGGTAAGCAAGGTCGTTTCCGTCAGAACTTGCTAGGTAAGCGTGTAGATTACTCAGGTCGTTCGGTAATTACCGTTGGTCCAACACTGCGTCTACACCAGTGTGGTCTTCCTAAGAAAATGGCACTTGAGCTATTCAAACCATTCATCTATGGCAAGCTAGAGCTGCGTGGTCTTGCGACTACAATTAAAGCTGCTAAGAAAATGGTTGAGCGCGAAGGCGGTGAAGTGTGGGATATTCTTGAAGAGGTTATCCGCGAACACCCAGTATTACTTAACCGTGCACCAACCTTGCACCGTTTGGGTATTCAAGCCTTTGAGCCCGTGCTAATTGAAGGTAAAGCAATTCAATTACACCCGCTAGTGTGTGCGGCTTATAACGCCGACTTCGATGGTGACCAAATGGCGGTACACGTACCGTTGACCCTAGAAGCACAGTTAGAAGCACGTTCGTTGATGATGTCGACCAACAACGTACTATCACCAGCAAACGGTGAGCCTATTATCGTTCCTTCGCAAGACGTTGTATTGGGTCTGTACTACATGACTCGTGAACGTGTTAACGCTGAAGGTGAAGGTATGTACCTTTCTGGCCCTAAAGAGGCAGAGAAGTTATACCGTGCTAAACAAGCCAGTATTCACGCACGTGTAAACGTACGTATTACCGAGGTTGTTGTAGCAGAAGACGGCTCTAAAATCGAAAAAACTGAGATTAAGCAAACTACCATTGGTCGTGCCATTTTATGGTTAATTGTACCTAAAGGTTTGCCATTTGATTTAGTTAACCAGTCAATGGGTAAGAAGCAAATCTCAGGATTGCTAAACACCTGTTACCGTAAACTAGGTCTTAAGCACTCAGTTATTTTTGCTGACCAATTAATGTACACCGGTTTCCATTACGCAACCTTGTCTGGTGCCTCTGTAGGTATTAACGACATGGTTATCCCTGATGCTAAGAAAGACATCGTGGAAGAAGCCAGTGACGAAGTAAGCGAAATTCAAGAGCAGTTCCTAGCTGGTTTGGTAACCGCGGGCGAGCGTTACAACAAAGTAATCGATATTTGGGCTTCGGCTAACGAAAAAGTATCGAAAGCGATGATGGACAACTTGTCTACTGAGACCGTAATTAACAAAGATGGCGAAGAAGAGAGTCAAGACTCGTTCAACAGCATCTTTATGATGGCCGACTCTGGCGCACGTGGTAGTGCTGCTCAGATTCGTCAGCTAGCTGGTATGCGTGGCTTGATGGCTAAACCGGATGGTTCGATTATCGAAACCCCGATTGTGGCTAACTTCCGCGAAGGTTTGAACGTACTTCAGTACTTCATCTCAACCCACGGTGCGCGTAAAGGTTTGGCCGATACCGCATTGAAGACTGCTAACTCTGGTTACTTAACACGTCGTCTAGTAGATGTTGCACAGGATTTGGTTGTTACCGAAACTGACTGTGGTACCGAAGACGGTATTATCATGACGCCTCACATTGAGGGCGGTGATGTTGTTGAGCCATTACGTGAGCGTGTTCTTGGTCGTGTTCTAGTAGGCGATGTAATTAAGCCTGGTACTGAGAACGAAGTACTGCTTAAAGACAAAACACTACTTGACGAGAAACTGTGTGACCTTCTTGAAGAGAACTCAGTAGATACCGTTAAAGTACGCTCAGTAATTAGCTGTGCTAACGACTTTGGTGTTTGTGCTCTTTGTTATGGTCGTGACCTAGCTCGTGGTCACTTGGTTGGTCGCGGTGAAGCGGTTGGTGTAGTTGCAGCTCAATCAATTGGTGAGCCAGGTACTCAGCTTACCATGCGTACCTTCCACATTGGTGGTGCGGCATCGCGTGCAGCAGCAGAAAACAGCATTCAAGTTAAGAACGCAGGTACTATTAAGCTACACAACGCTAAAGTAGTAACTAACAGCGAAGGCAAGTTGGTTGTAACCTCTCGTTCTACTGAATTGACCATTATTGATGAAATGGGGCAAACCAAAGAAAGCCACAAGCTTCAATACGGTGCAATACTAGAAGTAGTAGATGGTGGTGCGGTTACCTCTGGCGACACAGTTGCTAACTGGGACCCACATACACACCCAATTATTACTGAAGTACCGGGGCGCGTTAAGTTCATCGACATGGTTGAAGGCGTAACTGTTAGCCGTCAAACTGATGAACTAACTGGTCTTTCTAGTATTCACGTTATGGACCCTAACGAGCGCCCTGGCGCTGGTAAAGAAATGCGTCCAATGGTGAAATTGGTAGACGGTTCTGGTAACGACGTACTTATTGCCGGTACTGATATTCCAGCTCAGTACTTCTTATCTGCAAAAGCGATTGTAAACTTAGAAGATAATGCTGAAGTGGGTGTTGGTGATGCGATTGCTCGTATCCCACAAGAATCAAGCGGTACTAAAGATATTACCGGTGGTCTACCTCGCGTAGCCGACTTGTTCGAAGCTCGTCAGCCTAAAGAGCCAGCTATTTTGGCAGAAATTACCGGTACTATTAGTTTCGGTAAAGAAACCAAAGGTAAGCGCCGCTTGGTGATTACTCCTGCTGAAGGCGATGCTTACGAAGAAATGATTCCTAAGTGGCGTAACCTAAACGTGTTTGAAGGTGAGAAAGTGGCTAAAGGTGAAGTAATTGCCGATGGTCCAGAATCACCACATGACATTTTACGTTTGCGTGGCATTAGCCCTGTTTCTAACTACATCGTAAACGAAGTACAAGACGTATACCGTTTACAAGGTGTGAAGATTAACGATAAACACATTGAAACTATCGTGCGTCAAATGCTTCGTAAGTGTTTGATTCTAGATGCTGGTGATTCTAGCTTCTTGCTAGGTGAGCAAGCTGAAGTTGCCCGTGTGAATATTGAGAATCGTCAATTGGAAGCTGAAGGCAAACGCCCTGCGGTATACCGTCGTGAGTTACTAGGTATTACTAAGGCGTCACTATCTACAGAGTCGTTTATTTCTGCGGCTTCGTTCCAAGAAACTACTCGTGTGCTTACCGAAGCAGCAGTGGGTGGTAAACAGGACGAACTACGCGGTCTTAAAGAGAACGTTATTGTTGGTCGCTTGATTCCTGCTGGTACTGGTTATGCCTACCACGAGAATCGTCGCAACCAAACTGAAGCGCCAGCTCCAATTACTGCAGATGAAGCAGCTGATAACTTAGCTGCTCTACTAAATGCAGCCCCTGGCGGCGAAACAGAGTAGTAACTGACTCTACTAAGATAAAAAGGCAGCCATTGGCTGCCTTTTTTAATGTCTGCGGTTTAATTATCTCTCTGCAAAATATTTGACAAGTGTTGGCGTTCGTCACAGACTCCATTTTTAAAAACAACAAAATCTAGAGCATTTTATGAGCAAACAAATTGTATCTACAGAGGCGGCTCCAGCTGCAATCGGCCCATATTCTCAAGCAACTAAAATTGATGAGTTGGTCTTTACTTCAGGCCAAATTCCGCTAAACCCAGAGTCGATGGAGATCGTGGAAGGCGGAATAAGCGAGCAAACAAAACAAGTAATGGAAAATCTAATGGCGGTATTAGCTGCTGCTGGTGCAGATGCTTCAACAGTGTTTAAAACTACCTGCTTTCTAAGTGATATGGCTAATTTTGTTGCCTTTAATGATGTTTACGCGAGTTACTTCCCAGAAAGTGCACCTGCGCGCTCATGTGTAGAAGTAGCACGTTTACCTAAAGATGTGTTGGTAGAAGTAGAAGCTATTGCGCATATTAAGTAGTTTATGAGCCTTACCTATACTCTGGTTGTTACTAGCCCCTTGTATGGCAAACAAGGAAGTGCTTCGGCGCTTAACTTTGCCAATGCTTTGATTGAAGCCGGTCATCAGATAAAAACGGTATTCTTTTATCTAGATGGGGTGAGTAATGGCCTGTCTACTTCTCTACCAGCAGGTGATGAAGTAAATATTCATCAGCACTGGCTCGATATAAAAAAAGCATCTGCGTGTTCGCTTCTTGTATGCAGTGCAGCAGCCTACCGCAGAGGAATTATTGGTCAGGAAGAAGCAGCAGTAAATCAATTGCCGGCGAATATGCACAACGAGTTTAATATGTCTGGTTTAGCCGAAATGGCTACTGCGATGTTAAGTAGTGATAGAGTGGTGCATCTATGAGCAAATCATTAGTGTTTGTATTTAGTCGCGCACCACACGGCAACTCTTTAGCACGAGAAACACTGGATGCTGCACTTGCTGCCTCTGCCGTATCGGAAGATATTGTCGCCTATTTTGAGGGCGATGGGGTTTATCAGTTATTGAAGGGGCAAAACCCCACCAACATTAAGCAACGAGACGTGCTTCCTACTTATGGGTTGTTAGATCTTTACGATGTTGAAGAGATCTACGTTGATCAACAATCATTAAAAGAACGTGGCCTTTCTTTAGAACAACTTGCTATTAGCGTTAGAGTTAAACAAGCAAAACAGTTCTATTCAGAATGCTGTCATGCTCATGCAATATTGAGATTTTAGCATGCTACATATTATGCGACATCCTTATGCAAGTGACCCCTACGAACGCTGCCTTGCTCAGCTTGAAAACGGTGGGCATCTAGTACTCATCGAAGATGCTGTTTACTCATGGCTGCGTGATGACGCTCGTTTAAAGGTACTTGCACAAAGCGCTAGAGTCTCGGTGTTAAGTGCCGATGTGAGTGCTCGGGGTATTGAAGTCTGCGATAGCGTACTGATCGATTACCAAGGTTTGGTAACGTTAACCGAACAACACACGCCATCTATGACTTGGTAACTCAGCTCCCATTCATCAAAAATATCAAGCTTGTGATCATCGCAAGCCTTGACTCTTTACCTGCAAGCGCATAAAATTTCGCCTCCCCAAAATTGGGGTAGATTTTTTCACATGTTTAAATGTAATTTCAGGAGCTATTTCGAATGGCAACGATTAACCAGTTGGTTCGCAAGCCACGTGCAAGTAAGGTTGCTAAAAGCAACGTACCAGCACTAGCTGCGTGTCCACAACGTCGTGGTGTATGTACTCGTGTATATACCACCACACCAAAGAAACCAAACTCAGCACTACGTAAAGTAGCTCGTGTTCGTTTAACTAACGGATTCGAAGTGACTTCTTACATCGGTGGTGAAGGTCACAACCTACAAGAGCACAGCGTAATTTTGATTCGCGGTGGTCGTGTTAAAGATTTACCAGGTGTGCGTTATCACACCGTACGCGGCGCATTAGACTGTGCTGGCGTAAGTGATCGTCGTCAAGGACGTTCAAAGTACGGCGCTAAACGTCCTAAGTCATAACGGCTCTCCGTTAAGTAAGGCCAAACATTTAGTTATAGCGAAATTTTTTTAAAATTCGTTTTGGGGAAACCTGAAGCAAACCGGAGATATTAAAATGCCAAGACGTCGAGTGATCGGTCAACGCAAAATCTTGCCAGATCCTAAGTTCGGATCAGAACTACTGGCTAAGTTCATCAACGTAGTAATGGTTGATGGTAAAAAATCAATTTCAGAAAAGATTGTATATGGTGCATTAGACGCTGCTGCTGATAAATCAGGCAAGTCTCACCAAGAAATTTTTGAAGTTGCTCTTGAAAACGTGCGCCCATCGGTAGAGGTTAAATCTCGCCGTGTAGGTGGTTCTACTTACCAAGTACCTGTTGAAGTACGTCCAGTACGTCGTAACACTCTAGGTATGCGTTGGATGGTAGATGCAGCACGTAAACGTGGTGAAAAATCTATGGCTTTACGTCTAGCGGGTGAAATCCTAGACGCAGCTGAAAACAAAGGTTCTGCGGTTAAGAAACGTGAAGACGTTCACCGTATGGCCGACGCAAACAAAGCGTTTGCACATTACCGCTGGTAATTGGTTGCGCAGCTGCTTAGCAGCTGCGCTACTTTCTATGTGAGACTAAGGATTACTCCTTAGCAAGAGGATAACAATGGCTCGTACAACTCCAATTGAGCGCTACCGTAACATTGGTATTGTTGCTCATGTTGACGCTGGCAAAACAACAACTACAGAACGTGTCCTTTTCTACACCGGTCTATCTCACAAAATAGGTGAGGTGCATGATGGCGCAGCCACCATGGACTGGATGGAGCAAGAACAAGAACGCGGTATTACCATCACCTCTGCGGCTACTACCACCTTTTGGCGTGGTATGAACGCCCAGTACGACGAACACCGTATTAATATCATCGATACCCCTGGACACGTTGACTTTACTATTGAAGTTGAACGTTCATTGCGTGTATTAGATGGTGCAGTTGTTGTATTTTGTGGTTCATCTGGTGTTGAACCTCAATCAGAAACAGTGTGGCGCCAAGCTGACAAATATTCTGTTCCGCGAATGGTATTCGTGAACAAAATGGATAGAGCTGGTGCAGACTTTGAACGAGTAATTGATCAAATCCGTGATCGCTTAGGTGCCAACTGTGTACCTATTCAGTTGAACATAGGGGCTGAGGACGAATTTGTTGGTGTTATTGACCTGATCAAGATGAAGGCCATTAACTGGAACGAAGCAGACCAAGGTACCACCTTCAATTACGAAGATATTCCTGCTCATTTGGTAGAGCGTGCAGAGGCTTTACACGAAGAACTCGTTGAAGCTGCTGCAGAAGCTACTGATGAGTTAATGGACAAATATCTTGAAGAAGGCGAGTTGACTGAAGCCGAGATTAAGTTTGGTTTGCGTAAGCGCACCCTAAACAATGAGATCGTGCTAGCGACTTGTGGTAGTGCATTTAAAAACAAAGGTGTTCAAGCAGTGCTTGACGCGGTTGTAGAATACTTGCCTGCTCCAAACCACGTTGAAGCAATTAAAGGTACAGACGAAAAGGACAACGAAGTTGCTTGTCCGGCAGATGACGACGCGCCGTTTGCGGCACTTGCGTTTAAAATTGCCACCGACCCATTTGTGGGTACACTTACCTTTATGCGTGTTTATTCGGGGACGGTTGAAACCGGCACTGCGGTGTATAACTCGGTTAAACAAAAACGTGAACGTTTAGGTCGTATGGTGCAAATGCACTCAAACGATCGTAAAGAGATCAAAGAAGTTCGTGCTGGTGATATCGCCGCTGCGATTGGTCTTAAAGACGTAACCACGGGTGACACTTTATGTGATATGAATCGTAAAGTGATTCTTGAGCGTATGGAATTCCCTGAGCCGGTAATTCAGATTGCCGTAGAGCCTCGAACCAAAGCTGACCAAGAAAAAATGGGCGTAGCTTTAGGTAAGTTGGCTGCTGAGGACCCATCGTTCCGCGTAGAAACTAACGAAGAATCTGGACAAACCCTTATCTCTGGTATGGGTGAGTTACACTTAGATATCATCGTAGATCGCATGAAGCGCGAATTTAGCGTTGATTGTAATGTAGGTAAACCTCAAGTTGCTTATCGCGAAGCAATTCGCAAGCAAGTTGAAGTGGAAGGAAAGTTTGTACGTCAATCGGGTGGTCGTGGTCAATACGGTCATGTTTGGTTGCGTATGGAACCTCTAGAGCCAGGTGCTGGTTACGAATTTGTCAACGAAATCGTTGGTGGTGTTGTTCCAAAAGAATACATCCCAGCTGTTGATAAAGGCTGTAAAGAGCAGATGGATCAGGGTGTATTGGCTGGCTATCCGCTACTTGATGTTAAGGTCACCTTATTCGATGGATCATTCCACGATGTTGACTCTAACGAAATGGCGTTTAAAATTGCCGGTGCAATGGGCTTTAAGAAAGGTGCATTGGACGCTGATCCAGTACTGCTCGAGCCGATGATGAAAGTAGAAGTTACAACCCCTGAAGATTGGATGGGTGATGTAGTGGGTGACTTGAATCGTCGTCGTGGCATAATTGAAGGCATGGACGATGGGGCTGCGGGCTTAAAGATTGTTAAGTCTAAAGTGCCGCTGTCTGCAATGTTCGGCTATGCTACAGATCTACGTTCGGCAACTCAGGGGCGAGCCTCTTACTCTATGGAATTCCTAGAGTACAACGAAGCGCCGAAAAATGTTGCTGATGCTATTGTTGAAGCAAAGTAAACTAATTCAACTATGATTGGTCTGTCTCGGGTGAGGCAGATTGGAATGGAAAAGAAGGTACATATCGTGTCTAAAGAAAAATTTGAACGTTCAAAACCGCACGTAAACGTTGGTACAATTGGCCACGTTGACCACGGTAAAACAACTCTAACAGCAGCTATTACCAACGTACTTGCAAAAGTATACGGTGGTGAAGCTAAAGATTTCGCGGCAATCGATAACGCTCCAGAAGAGCGCGAGCGCGGTATCACTATTTCTACTTCACACGTAGAGTACGACACTCCAACTCGTCACTACGCACACGTAGACTGTCCTGGACACGCTGATTACGTTAAAAACATGATCACTGGTGCAGCACAAATGGACGGCGCTATCCTAGTAGTAGCATCTACAGATGGCCCAATGCCACAAACACGTGAGCACATCCTACTTTCTCGTCAGGTTGGTGTACCTTACATCATCGTATTCATGAACAAATGTGACATGGTAGACGACGAAGAGCTTCTAGAATTAGTAGAAATGGAAGTACGTGAACTTCTATCTGAATACGAATTCCCAGGTGATGACATTCCAGTAATCCAAGGTTCAGCGCTTAAAGCCCTAGAAGGCGAAGAAGCGTGGGAAGCAAAAATTGTAGAACTAGCAGAAGCGCTAGATACTTACATCCCAGAGCCAGAGCGTGACATCGACAAGCCATTCCTACTACCAATTGAAGATGTATTCTCAATTTCAGGTCGTGGTACGGTAGTAACAGGTCGTGTAGAGCGCGGTATCATCAAGGTTTCAGAAGAAATTGAAATCGTAGGTGTTAAAGAGACTACTAAGACAACTTGTACTGGTGTAGAAATGTTCCGCAAGCTTCTAGACGAAGGTCGTGCTGGTGAGAACTGTGGTATTCTTCTACGTGGTACTAAGCGTGACGAAGTACAGCGTGGTCAAGTATTGGCAGCGCCTGGTTCAATCACTCCACACACCAAGTTCGAAGCTGAAGTATACGTACTAAGCAAAGACGAAGGTGGTCGTCACACGCCATTCTTCAAAGGCTACCGTCCACAGTTCTACTTCCGTACAACTGACGTAACTGGTTCTGTAGAGTTACCAGAAGGCGTAGAAATGGTAATGCCAGGCGACAACTTGAAATTTGTTGTAGAGCTAATTTGCCCAATCGCGATGGACGAAGGTTTACGCTTCGCAATCCGTGAAGGTGGCCGTACAGTAGGTGCGGGTGTTGTAGCTAAAATCTTCGAATAAGAAGAGTAGCACAGCAAGAAAAAGGTCGCGTAAGCGGCCTTTTTTGTTTTAGTGCACCAAGCCTTACCGTTGACTCCGCGTATATTAGCGATTCAAGCTAGAAAAATTGACCACCTTCAACATTAACAAAAATAATCTCTCTATAACTAATGACTTTCTACTTAAAAGTATTAAGGTCACTTAATTAAATGATATTATTGGTGAATATGTCATTTTTATTGAATTTTTGCTGACAAGGAAGCGGTATGTTTAAAGGACGTAAGATAAAACTTGCTATGGCATTTTTAGTGTCATTTAGTTTATTTGGGTGTGGAGGTGATGGTAGCGTTGCTTTAGATGGAAGTAATACAACAGCAGATGAAAACAATGTATCGACGATACCTACTAGTGCGGCATTTCTGAATCTATACATTAACCCTTATGATGCAGAGTACTCTCTTCCTCTTGACCTTTATTATAGTTACGTTAACACCCCCAGTAATTTAATTGGTGAAGGCGTTGCCTACGCAAATCATAATGGTGAGTTTGTTAATTTTGATAGCTGGGAAGAAGATATATCCTCTAAAAGTGTTGTGTTTACTGCTTATGACTCAAACGCTGGGACGATTGTTGGTCAAGCTGGTTCAACTTTTACGATTAGCTCAAATAGTCGAAACTGGATATACGCATACGGTTATATAGGTAGTAATAAAGGTCTCCGTTTAGCGAAGGTACCTTTTCAAGGCTCTAGACCTTCTAACGTGAGCGTTAATGTACGTCTACTTAACGTTTATAGTTATGCTGATTATGAAGGCCCTCTCGACTTCTATATGACCAAAGAAGATGGTGGGGAACTGGTTTTGGTAGCTAGCAGTGTGGCTGTTGGGGAATATAGTAGTGCTATCAATGTACCTGCTCACCCTTATAGCAACCAATTTGCTGTAGTGCCGGCAGGAGACAGCTTACCAGCAGACCCAGAAACAGCTTTATTTTATACAGACTTTAATGATGGTGTTGGCTTAAATGGTGGCAATAACTACATAATGCTGCCAGTGTTGCAGCCAACAGGTAAGCAACTGCTTCCTCAATTAGAGTTTGTTATCGAAAAAACCTAAGTTTTATTTCTCTAAAGCTCTAAAGCTCTAAAGCTCTAAAGCTCTAAAGCTCTAGGGCATTAGAGCTTTCTATTTTTCTCCTGAAGCTGTCCTCGACATTTCCACGTTTAATTAATCTCTTTTCAATAATTGTTACACTAGTGAAGTTATTGATTTAGGATCTATAAATAGAGAGTTTAATAAAACCCTGGGGATATCTTTTGAATTTAAGAGATTTGGAGTATTTAGTCGCTTTGCAAGAGCAGAAGCATTTTCGCAAAGCGGCTGAAAAATGTTTTGTTAGTCAACCTACCTTGAGTGGGCAAATAGCTAAGTTAGAAGAAGAGCTTGGTTTATTGCTTATTGAACGTACTTCGCGCAAAGTGATATTCACTCATGCTGGTGATGAGTTAGCAGCCAAAGCTAGAGTCATCTTGCTCGAAGTAAAGGGCCTCAAAGACATGGCTAAGAGCTTCCAGGCTCCGATGGCTGGGCCACTTCATGTTGGCCTAATTCCTACCGTAGCTCCTTATCTGTTACCCAAGATTGTTCCGCATATTCGTTCAGAGTTTAGCGAAATGGAACTTTTTCTTTATGAAGAACAGACCAATGTATTGTTGCAGAGGTTAGAAGAAGGAGAGCTAGACTGCCTTCTGCTTGCTTATCTTCCAGAAATGGATCGCTTTGGAGCCATCGATCTGTTTGATGAGCCGCTAATGCTTGCTATGCCCTCAAACCATAAGTGGCAGCAGCAAAAAGAGGTGGAGCTTTCAGAGCTCAGTGGTGAGCAGGTACTAATGCTAGAGGATGGTCACTGTTTACGCGACCAAGCAATGGGCTACTGTTTTGCTGCTGGCGCAAAAGAAGATACTAGCTTTAAGGCGACCAGTTTGGAGACTTTGCGTCATATGGTGGCTGCGGGTATGGGAATTACCTTGCTACCGCAGTTAGCTATTCCTGATACTGAAGAACAAAGCGGTATCTGCTATCGAAGATTTAGTTCGCCTGAGCCGAGCCGCCGAATAAGTTTGCTATATCGCAATAACTCTGTTCGGCGCCCCTGCTTTAACCAGTTAGCTAAGTTGATTCAACAGCATTCTGCGCTGTCTTAAAATAGCTCTTCTTCACTATCGAACACTGAGTTAACAGATTGTTTTACATATTCCGTTGGCTCGGTGCCTTCCTCAAAAAATTCAAAGCGGGTGGTGTGATCACTAGATTTAGTGAGTAGGCCCGTTGTGCGATCAATACGCACCGTCGAGACATTTCGTGGAGCTTGCCAAGTTTGTTCTGGCACCCCTGCTAAACCTACTTCCATAAAATCTATCCAAGCAGGTAGAGCTGTTCGTGCGCCGAATTCCTTTCCAGTAACTTGGTTTTTGTCTAAATTGGCATTATAAGACGCTTCACCAAGCTCACGGTTAAAGTCATCAAAGCCTATCCAAGACGTAACCACCAAGTCGGGACCAAAGCCAGAGAACCAAGCATCCTTAGCATCATTGGTGGTACCGGTTTTGCCGGCAATATCTCGGCGTTTTAAAGCTCTTGCTGCACGCCAACCGGTGCCGTTCCAACCGGTTTTATGTGCCCAACTTCCGCCGCCCCAAACCGCGCTATTCATAGCTTGAGACACCAAAAAGGCGTTTTCGGCACTGATGATTCTTGGTGCTAAATCGCTTTCATCAGCAAAAGAGATATCACATTGCTTCAACGGGTCGCCGGCTTGGTTCAATAGCTCTTCAAGATTTGGCGCTTTATCAATGATCTCAAAACAACTATCACAGGCTACCTTAGGTACCTGTTGAAATATTATGTTGCCTTCACCGTCTTCAATTCGGTCAATAAAGTAAGGGCTTACTAGATAGCCCCCATTAGCAAATGAACCATAGGCGCTAGCCACTTGCATCGGAGTTAGCGATGCTGAACCTAGCGATAGTGATTCGTTTCGCGGTAATTCGTTTTTTGGAAACCCAAACTTTGCTAGATGCTCAATAATGGTATCCACACCTAGGTCTCGCATTAAGCGCACTGATACCACGTTTTTAGATTGGGCCAACGCAACTCTTAGGCGAATTGGTCCGTCGTATACAGGCGGCGAGTTTTTGGGTCTCCATGCTACTCCCATTGCCTTATCCCAGCGGTTAATAGGGGCATCATTCTCTAAACTCGCTAAGGTCATGCCTTGCTCAAATGCTGCAGAATAAAGAAACGGCTTTATATTTGAGCCCACTTGGCGGCTAGCCTGAGTAACCCGGTTAAATTTACTTTGGTTAAAGCTAAAGCCGCCCACTAATGCTTCAATCGCGCCATCTAAAGGTGATATGGCAACTAATGCCGCGCCAGCGTCGGGCAATTGAGAGAGTGAGTAGTTACTAATGTTTTGTTGTTCTGCATCGTCATTAAAGGCTACATCGCTTACTTCAACAGTACTATTTACTTGAGTTGCTAGTGGTTCAACCCAAATCACGTCACCTACGTTAAGAATTTCTTGAGCAGACTTTGGTGCCGGACCTTGGCGAGTATCAGTTATAAAACGCCGAGCCCATTTCATATCATCCCAAGCAATTACGCCAAAAGAACCACCTTTTACAATCACCTTTGCTTGTTTATCTTCAATACTGGTCACTGCAGCAGCCCGCAGCTCTCCATAGTTCGGTAGAGAGCTAAGCTGCTTAACTATCTCGTCAGCACTTAATTGGGCTTGTTCGACGGTCCATAACTGTTTAACAGCTCCTCGAAAACCGTGGCGTTGGTCATAACTTTTTAAGTTAGCTCTTAGTGCTAGAGTCGCTGCATTTTGACGTTTGGCACTGATTGTGGTGTAAACATCCATCCCAGTGGTATAAGCGTCTTCGCCAAATTGCTGCAGTATTTGCTGACGAACCATTTCTGCTAAGTAAGGGGCTGCTAGAGTAATCTCAGCCCCATGGTAAGTCGCTGTCATTGGCGCTTGGCTGGCTTCATCAAACGTTGCCTGATCAATGTAACCTGTCTCTAACATGCGCCCTAATACAACGCGGCGGCGGTCTTTGGCCCGTTCTGGTGAGCGAATAGGGTTCAATGCTGAAGGGGCTTTAGGTAAGCCTGCAATTACCGCAATTTGTGGCAGGGTAAGCTGGTCTACGGTTTTTCCATAGTAAACCTGTGCTGCTGCGCCAACACCAAAAGAGCGATAACCTAAGGGGATTTTGTTCAAATAAAGCGCCAAGATTTCATCTTTTGATAGTTCTTGTTCGATTTTTATTGCTAGAAAGATCTCTTTGATCTTTCGGATGTAGGTTTTTTCTCGGGTTAAAAAGAAATTTCGCGCGACCTGTTGAGTAATGGTACTCGCACCTTGGCTTTTCTCTCCCGTAGCAATTAGGTTAACCGCTGCGCGAGTAATACCGATCGGATCGATACCTGGATGAGAATAGAATCGAGCATCTTCGGTAGCGAGAAATGCTTGTAACATTTGTTCAGGCACTTCTTCAATTTGTAGAGGGATCCGTCTTTTTTCACCAAATTGGGAAATTAATTCTCCGTCAGCGCTAAACACTCGCATTGGAGTTTGCAATTGCACGTCGCGCAAGGTTGAGACGTCTGGTAGTTGTGGCGCAAAATAAAAATATAGTGCGGTGATGGCTGCTAAGCCTAAGCTTGTTCCCAAGAAAACTAAAAATAACAGTCTTTTAAGCCATTTCATTCCGAATTTTGCACTCTGTATCTAAAGAATCGCCGATTATATCGTCAAATTGTGACCTGTTTCGACAACTTTCTTAATAACTATTAGCACCTAAATCAATAACCCGTTATTCTGCAACAACAGGTAACTGTTTAAATTTAAAAAAGATAGTTGGCGAGTCATGGTACTAGGGATAGGTAAAAAAACATCGACTGCTCTACTAGGGATCGACTTTGGTTCTTCCACCATTAAAGGACTTTTACTTTCTAAATCCTCAAAAGGTTTAAAAGTTGAGTCTGTGGCCGAAGTCGAAACACCGGTAGGCGCATTAGTTGATAACCAAGTTGTTTCTCCGGAAGAGATTACTGAATCTTTGCGTGAATTAAGGCGAAAGCTCCCTTCACGCAACCGTCAGGTTGCGACCGCAGTCGCAGGTAGTCATGTAATTACTAAAGTAATTTACATGGACAGTAGTTTGTCTGAATTAGAGTTAGAGACTCAAGTTGAACTTGAAGCTGAAAACTCAATTCCATTTCCTATTGATGAAATTAGTCTTGATTTTGAAGTGTTAGGTATAAACGAAAGTGAGCCTAACCGTAATAATGTATTGCTTAGTGCTGCGCGCACTGAGGCAGTAAGTATTCGTGCCGAAGTATTGGCAAATGCAGATTTTGACGCAAAAATTGTCGACGTAGAGTCGCATGCTCTAGGGCGAGCTTGGAATTTTGTATTAAACCAACAAGACGAAGAACTCGATGAAAACAAAATCATTGGTCTGGTCGACATTGGTGAAACCACACTAAACTTCGCTATTTTAGATAAGGGTGAGGTGGTATATAACCGAGCGCAAAACTTTGGTGGGGCGCAATATACCCAACAAATTGCTAGCTTCTATAGTTTGAGTATAGAAGAAGCCAAAGAAATGAAGGTGAGTGGCCGCTTACCTGAAAACTATGAGATAGATGTTTTCGCTCAGTTTGTTAGCGGTGTTATTCAGAATGTACGCCGTCAGGTGTCATTGTTTTTAAGTTCAAGTGGTTATAAGTCGTTGGATGCGATTGCGGTAAGTGGAGGTAGTGCCTTATCGGATGAGCTAGTGTTTCAAATGCAAACTGACTTAGAAATGCCGGTCATAAAGGCGCAGCCATTTAACGATTGCTTATTTGATCGTTCTGTTGATCGAGAACGGCTTCGCCAGGAAGGCGGAAAATATATGGTAGCCTTAGGCTTAGCGTTAAGGAGTTTTGATAATGTCTAACATTAACTTACTGCCTTGGCGTGAAGAGGTTAAAAGCAAACAAAAACGCGATTTTTGGGTAGCTCTAGCTTCATCTGCGGGTATCACAGTATTAGCACTGTTGTTGGTGCAAAACTATTACACAGGCTTGCAAGATAAACAAAGCGCTCGAAATCAGTTCTTAGAAAAAGAAATCGCTATTTTGGATCATCAGATTGGCGAAATTCGTAAAATTAAAGAGCAGAAAAAGAGCCTTAAAGAACGTATTGCTCTTATTCAAACGCTTCAAGAAAGTCGAAATATTCCAACTAAGATTTTCAATAACCTGCCCTTGATTGCACCCACTGGCGTATATCTAGATAGTTTAGCCTTTAAGGACTCTGCAATTAATTTAGATGGTAAAAGTGAAGCGAATTACCGCGTAGCAAGCCTAATGCGTAATATTGAACAGCGCGTGTGGTTAGGAACGCCAAGTATCCGTTCTATTGTTGCTTTACCGGGTAAACAAGCGGATATGGAACTAAGTAAGTTCCAACTAAACTTTGCGGTTAATCTCGGCCTTCCTAATGATAAAAAGGAGGCTAAGTAATGGATTTACAAGAGCTTAACGAACTCGACTTAGAAAGCATTGGCACTTGGCCGAAACTCGCTAAAATCGTTTTTGTTGTCGTAGTCTGTGGTTTAATCACCGCCGGGTACTATTACTATCAAATCGCCGATGAAAAAACCAAGCTGGTTCAGCTTGAGGCGAAAGAGCAAGAGTTGCGACAAAAATTTGAAGTTAAAGCAGCTTTAGCGGGCAACCTACCCGAGTACCAGAAGCAAGTAGAGGAAATGAAAAAGGCCTTTGCTTCTTTGCTTAAACAGCTTCCTGAAAAGCACGAAATTCCAGGTTTGTTAGACGAGCTTAGCTTTATTGGCATTGATAATGGTCTAGAGTTCCGCCGGATTAACTGGGAGCCAGAAGTAGAGCATGAATTTTCCACGGAACTGCCAATTAAGTTGGAAGTGAGTGGTAGCTATCACCAGCTAGGCGCTTTTGTTAGTGCTGTGGCAGCATTACCACGGATCGTGATTTTGGATAACATCACCATGAAAAAACAAGGTGATGGCGGGACATTAAGTATGGCCATGTTAGCCAAAACCTACCGCTATAAAGAAAAACCGGCGGCGAAGGGGAAATGATGAGAGCACTAGCAATTGGATTAACCATGCTTGCATTGTTTGGCTGTGAAGGTTCGAAAGACGATCTACAGCAATACGTAATGGAAGTGAAGGCGCGTAAAGTTCCGGTCAAAGAAGATGTACCTGAAATTAAACCTTTTGAGCATCTTGCTTATCAGGCGAGTGAACGGAGAAATCCATTTACTAGCCCTGCTCCTGAAGCGGCTAATACCGCTTTAAGCACTGAGAAAGAATGTTCCTTAGCGCCAAACGCCGAGCGCACTAAGCAAGCTTTAGAACAGTTTTCGCTGTCTAGTTTGACCATGCGAGGCATATTAGGTGATGGGCCCAGTCTTTGGGCGCTTGTTGAAGCGCCAGGTGGCGAGCTGTATCGCGTGAAGGAAGGCTACTACTTAGGGTTACATCATGGCGTAATCACTAAAGTAAGTGACTTAGGTTTAGATATTCAAGAAGTTGTTTCAGATGGCGAAGGCTGCTGGAACGAAAGAACTACTCAGCTTTCGCTCTCGAAAGCTGATCAATAGGGAAATAGGCATGAAGGGAAAGATGCTGCAAGGAGTATACAAAAGCGGCTTGGTGTTGGCTGGTGTGTTTTGTTGCATAACGCAGGCTTGGGCAAATGCTCAACTTATTCAATTAAATACCAACCCGATGGTTAAGGGGGCGGTGGAAATCGAACTGTTGTTTGATGGACCCGTGGAAAATGTCAGTGACCATCTCGAGTACTCTCCAAATCAACTTGTGATAGATGTGGCCAACGCAAGCTCGGCACTAAAAATTAACCCGTTACCCATTGATGGTGGCGGCGTTAAGCAAGTGCAGAGTTTACAAACTGAGTCTGGCTTACAGTTGGTACTGGCACTAGAGCGCTTGGTTCCATACCAAGTAAGCAAAGAGTCACAGCGCATTTTAGTTAAGCTTGGCGCTTTGCCTGTGGCCGCGGCTGCAGCACAAAGCACAGTTGATGATGCTTTCGAAAATGCTAGTCGCGTAGAGCATGCGACTATCAATACGGTGCAAGGCATAGACTTTAGACGCGGTAAAGGCGGTTCTGGTCAGATTATGGTGGATCTCAACAATAGCTCTATAGCGGCTGATATTAAACGCCGGGATAACAGCTTAATTGTTGATTT
Source organism: Agarivorans sp. OAG1 (assembly GCF_037076485.1). Classification (NCBI taxonomy): domain Bacteria; kingdom Pseudomonadati; phylum Pseudomonadota; class Gammaproteobacteria; order Alteromonadales; family Alteromonadaceae; genus Agarivorans; species Agarivorans sp. OAG1. Next base: position 4,101,889 of record NZ_AP028990.1, on the reverse strand, counting down.
TTATAATACTGATATCGCAGAAGAAAACGTTTATGTCATGGACGTAAATGACTTTGCTACTCCAGTCGAGAGTGTTGAAGTATTTAAGCATGATGCGAAGGTTCAGCTTAAAATTGCTATCGACGGCGAATTTGATTATCGCTATGACCAATCGGGCGAATTGTTCCTAGTTGAAGTTAAAAAGCTTGAAGCAGAAGAAGGCAGCATAGTTGAGTATCAAGGAAAACCTATTTCCCTGAACTTCCAAGATATTCCAGTGCGTACGGTATTGCAGTTAATCGCCGACTTTAACAAACTGAACTTGGTTACTACCGATTCTGTGCGCGGCAACATTACCCTACGTATGGATGATGTGCCTTGGGAGCAGGCGCTTGATATTATTCTTAAAGTCAAAGGCCTAGATAAACGCTTAGATAACAACGTATTGCTAATTGCCCCTGCTGCGGAGCTAGCAGAGCAAGAGCGACAGCAACTAGAAAGTGCCCAGCAAGTGGCTGACTTAGCGCCACTCTACTCTGAATACATTGAGGTAAATTATGCTAAAGCATCAGACTTGTCTGCACTGCTTAAGAGTGAGCAAACCTCTATGTTGTCTGAGAGAGGCTCTGTAGCGGTTGATGAGCGTACCAATACTTTGCTTATTAAAGACACTGAAGAGTCACTGGCCAATATTAAAACCATGGTTAAGAAACTCGATATTGCGGTTAAGCAAGTTGTTATCGAAGCGCGTATGGTTACCGTAACAGATGATGTAAGTGAAGAATTAGGTATTCGTTGGGGCGTGACTAACTCGGGTTCAGTAGGCAGTAGCACTGGTATTACATCGGGTACACTTGAGGGCGCGGATGATGTACTAGCAGGCAATATTCCTGATTTAGATGACCGCTTAAACGTTAACTTACCAGTGGCTGATCCAGCCGGTTCGATTGCGTTCCAGGTTGCTAAACTAGCCAATGGTCAGATTCTGGACTTAGAGCTCTCAGCACTAGAGCAAGAGAACAAAGGTGAAGTGATCGCCAGTCCGCGCATCACAACGGCCAACCAAAAAGCAGCATACATTGAGCAAGGTCGTGAGATCCCTTATGTAGAAAATGCCTCAAGTGGTGCTACGTCGGTTACCTTCAAAAAAGCGGTGCTAAGTTTACGGGTGACCCCGCAAATTACCCCCGACGGCAATGTGATTCTTGATTTAGTTATTACCCAAGATTCTGAAGGTGAAGCGGTGCTTACACCTACGGGCCCTGCGGTTGCGATTAACAAACAAGAAATTGGTACTCAGGTATTAGTTAAGAACGGTGAAACCATTGTGCTTGGTGGTATTTACCAACAGCAAAATGTTGACCGTGTGAAGAAGGTGCCAATTTTAGGTGACGTACCTGGCTTGGGTTACTTCTTTAGAACAACCTCTGAAAGTGTTAAAAAGAACGAGTTGTTAATCTTTGTAACGCCTCGAATCTTACTCGACGCACTATAAACACCCACCTCTTATCACTCCTATGCCGAGTCATTCGGTATAGGAGTGATTTTGCTGTTGCCAAACTCCCGCTCAAACGAGATAATCGCGCCCTGATCTTTTTACTAAGGTTGGTACATCAGGTGCCCGCATTGCGGGGAGAAAATAGACAAAGACAAATTTGAAGAAGCATGGCTGAGAAACGAAATATCTTCCTTGTAGGACCAATGGGTGCTGGGAAAAGCACAATTGGTCGTCATTTAGCACAGCAGTTACATTTGCAATTTTACGATACCGATCAAGAGATTGAGCGCCGCACTGGTGCCGATATCGCTTGGGTATTTGACGTAGAAGGTGAAGCCGGATTTAGGGTTCGTGAAGAAGGTGTCATTGATGACCTTTCACAACTTCAGGGCATTGTATTAGCAACAGGTGGTGGCTCTGTAATTAGTAAAGAGAACCGCAATCATCTTTCTGCTCGTGGTATTGTTGTGTACCTTGAAACCACAATCGACAAACAGTTTGCTCGCACGCAACGCGATAAGCGTCGCCCACTGCTACAAACCGATGAGCCTCGCGAAGTATTAGAGAACTTGGCAGAAGAGCGTAATCCAATGTACTCAGACGTCGCTGACTACACAGTGAAAACTGATGACCAAAGCGCAAAAGCAGTGGCAAACCAAATCATCGAATTATTAGGATTCTAAAATAACAATGGAATGTTTGACCGTTGCTCTAGGCGAGCGCAGCTACCCAATTAGTATTGGCCAAGGGTTACTAAACCAAGTTGACTTATTTAGTTCTGCGATTACTAGTAAAAAGGTAATGGTGGTTACAAATACTAAGGTTGCGCCGTTATATTTGGAGCAATTGTTGGCTTGTTTAAGTCAGTACCAAGTGGATGTAGTAACCTTACCTGATGGTGAGCAATACAAAAACTTAGATACCTTAAACCAAATATTTTCTGAGTTATTAGCCCAGCAACATAGCCGTGATACCACTATTGTTGCCCTGGGCGGCGGCGTTATAGGTGACATGGCCGGCTTTGCTGCTGCTTGTTATCAACGTGCAGTGCCTTTTGTGCAAGTGCCTACTACATTGTTATCGCAGGTTGATTCATCGGTGGGCGGTAAAACAGCAGTTAATCATCCTTTAGGTAAAAACATGATAGGCGCGTTCTATCAGCCTAAAGCGGTGGTGATAGACATAAACTGTTTAGCTACATTGGACAAGCGAGAACTTGCTGCAGGCATGGCGGAAGTGATTAAGTATGGCATTATCTACGATGCAGAGTTTTTTGCATGGTTAGAGACCCATCTTGATCAACTTATGGCGCTCGACCCAGAGTTAATGACACGAGCAATTGCGCGTTGTTGTGAAATTAAGGCTGAAGTGGTGGCTAAAGACGAAACCGAGCAAGGTATTCGTGCTTTACTAAACCTTGGTCATACTTTTGGCCACGCTATTGAAGCTGAGCAAGGTTATGGCGTTTGGTTACACGGTGAAGCCGTTGGCGCGGGTATGGTTATGGCCGCTGAAACTGCTGAGCTAGCGGGTATGATCGGTCAAAGTGAAGTAACACGTATGCGGACTTTGATTGAACGTGCTGGGCTACCCATTGTTCCACCACAAGGTATGGGCTTAGCTGAATTTATTCCGCACATGATGCGTGATAAGAAAGTATTGGATGGAAAACTCCGTTTAGTTCTACCTAGCTCTATTGGTACAGCAGAAGTAGTTGATACAATTACTGAAAGTGATATAAAAACAGTTATCAATCGATTTCAATAAGGCAAATTTGAATGGTGGGAGTGCGGCGTGATGCCGAGTTTGCACAATTGCAAAGTCAATTGCGCTTACGCGATAGGCTGATCACTCAAATTCGCTTTAGCGCAAAGCTCATTTGCGTTAACGGAGAGGCGGGGTCTGGCAAGTCGTCAATGGCCAACTTCGTACTTGAAAGTGCTGCTTTTGCTAATCATGCCTTGGTAAGCGCTGCCAATGAGCAAGACGGTCGCTTACGCCGAGATTTATTGCAGCAATTATTGAAAGACCCGCTGTTTAATCAAGACGACCCATTATTCGACAGCTTTCAACGCAATGTAAAAGAAACTTCAGCGCCGCTCATAATCATCATAGATGCAGCGCATAATGTGAGTGTAGAGCTGCTAAACGAGTTGGTGGAGTTTTACCAGCATTACAATCAGTTGTATCAGCATGATTTATCATTAATACTGTTTGCCGAATCTAGCAGTAGTTTTAATGCGCAACTGGATGCGCTAAGCAACCAGGTTCTCTATTTTGATGTCCCGCCTTTAAATAATACTGAATCTTTCGAATTGGCTTCACTACTATTTAATCGTGCTGAGTACGTGGCGGAATTTGAGAACCAACAAGCAATTGAGCAACACATCGCCTCGGCGAAAGGAAATCCTCGTTTAATTTATCAGTTTGTCGATCAAATCGTTACCGGAGATATTCCCATGGCGGAAGCAAGTGCCCCAAATAGAAGTAAGTTATATATCGTTATTGCGGTGGTGTTATGTGCAGCGGTAGCCGGTTTACTGGTGCAAGTTATCAACGACTGGGGCGGTAATGAACAAAGCGATGACAGCCGGATTGCCTTAGCCTTAATGGAAGAACCTACCTTAGCCAATGGTAGCTCTCCAAGCCAAAGTGCTGCTAATGAATCACAACAGAATAATTCAGAGTTCGCTGGTTCAAATAGTGAAGCAGACACGGCAGAGCTGCCGTCTCAAGATCTACCTAAAGAGTTAGATTTAACCAGCCAAAGCTCAGAGTCAGAGTTGCGGGTAGTGGTTGAAGATGACGTGGTTAATAAGCTCCTGGCTGAACAAAGCCAGCCCAATGAAGACGCTGAGCTAGTCGCTCAAATTCAGGATAGTGGTAATCTGTTGGCAGAGTCAGCAGAAGAGCTAGCTGTTGAGCAAGTGCCTAGCGAAGTAACTCAAGAAGAAGTACCTATCAAGGTTACTAACGTAAAAGCGCTGTTGGATGCTAAGCCAAGCAAGCGTTATACCCTGCAGTTAATGGCGCTAAATAATCGCGAAAAAGCGCAACAGTTTGTGTCGGCTCGACAGTGGGCACATGAGGTGTGGGTATATCGTTCAAGCGCCAATCCAAATGTTCCTTATAAAATTATTTATGGTGACTTTGCCACACGCGAAGAAGCCCAAGCCGCTCGTAATAGTTTAAAACAGCAAAATCTTGATTCTTTGATTAAGCAATTTAAACAGGTTCAGTTTGAATTGACTCAATAGTAATGAAGAAAACACGTGCTTTTTTAAAATGGGCTGGCGGAAAATACGGCTTAATTGAAGACATCCAGCAACAACTACCTGAAGGTGATTTGCTGGTAGAGCCCTTTGTGGGTGCCGCTTCGGTGTTTTTAAATACCGATTATCCGCGCTACTTATTGAGTGACATCAATCCCGATTTGATCAACATGTATCAAATATTGCAGCAACGCCCGCAGCAGTTCATTGATGATGCTAAGCACTATTTCACGCAAGAATGTAATCAAAGCGAATATTACTACCAGGTGCGTAAACGTTTTAATGCCACCAAAGACAGCTACCAACGCTCCTTAATGTTTTTATATATGAATCGTCACGGTTATAACGGCTTATGTCGCTATAACCGTGGTGGTGGCTTTAATGTGCCCTTTGGTTCTTATAAGCGCCCTTACTTCCCTGAACAAGAGCTGGAGTTTTTTGCAGAGAAGTCACAAAAGGCCGAATTTCGTTGCTGCTCTTACGTGGAAACCTTTGCCGAGGTAAAGGCGGGCGATATAGTTTATTGCGATCCGCCTTATGCTCCGCTTAGCCCAACAGCCAGTTTTACCAACTACGCAAGTAAAGGCTTTAATCGAAGTGACCAAGAACGTTTAGGCGATTTAGCCATAGAGGCCCAGCAGCGGGGCGCTTCTGTATTGATTAGCAATCATGATTTACCGCTCACTCGCAGCATTTATCAGCATAGTGAATTGAGCCAACTAAGTGTGCGCCGAACCATTAGTCGTAAAGGGCAGCAACGAATGAAAGTTGCTGAGCTATTGGCTTATTATCAGGCCAATTAATCACCCTTAGGTAATTGCCGACACTAGCGCTGCTATCGCTAATACAAAAAGCGTAACCATAATGATGCCAACTAGGATGAATTTCCACGCTTTGCCTTGGCTAAAGTCATGTTGGCGTTGCTTATCCGATTGAACACCAAACAATGCACCCAGAACACTTTTCAACACAGACATGATATTTCTGCCATTTGTTGCCCCTTTTTCTGAATAACTTCAGCATGACATAAAAACAATCTTTGTACAGAGATTGGATCACAGCACAAGCTGCGCTAAAATTGCGCACTTTCAAATCCAATGGTTAACCCAATGAGCAAACCTTTTTTAATTGCCCCTTCAATTTTAGCCGCAGATTTTGCCCGTTTGGGTGAAGAAGTGGATAATGTACTGGCTGCTGGTGCAGATGTAGTCCACTTTGATGTAATGGACAATCACTACGTACCTAATCTAACCGTTGGTCCAATGGTGTGTAAGGCACTGCGAGACTACGGTATAACTGCACCAATTGATGTGCATTTAATGGTTAAGCCGGTAGATGCCATCATTCCTGAGTTTGCTAAAGCCGGGGCCAGCATGATTACATTTCATGCTGAAGCTTCAGAGCACATCGACCGCAGTTTACAGCTAATTAAAGAACATGGCTGTAAAGCAGGTTTAGTATTAAACCCTGCTACACCTCTGCACTGTCTTGATTACGTAATGGATAAGCTGGACATGATATTGTTAATGTCGGTAAACCCAGGTTTTGGCGGTCAAAAGTTTATTCCAAATACCCTAGATAAACTGCGAGCTGTGCGTAAAAAGATTGACGAGAGTGGCTACGACATTCGTTTAGAAATTGATGGTGGTGTGACGCCAGACAATATTGCTGAAGTAGCAGAAGCTGGTGCCGATATGTTTGTGGCGGGTTCTGCCATCTTCAATCAACCTGATTACAAAGCGGTAATCGATAAAATGCGTGCCGAACTGGCGAAAGTTGCAAATTAAGGTTAAACAAATGAGCCAATTACAAGCGGTAAAGTTAATTGCTTTTGATTTAGACGGTACCTTAGTAGACAGCGCGCCTGATTTAGCCTTGGCTATTAATGCGATGCTGCTGGACTTGGGGCGCGAGCAATTTCCAGAACAAACCGTTCGCCACTGGGTAGGCAATGGTGCCGAAGTGTTAATAAAACGCGCTTTATCTGGTTCATCTACTATTTCTAGCGATATTGATGAGAGCCTGTACTTAAAAGCGAAAGATTTGTTCGTTCAGCATTATTCAGAAAAACTGTGTGTCGCCAGCAAGCTGTATGATGGCGTTGCAGAGAGTTTAGAACAGCTTTCTAAGTTAAATGTGCCAATGGCTATTGTCACCAATAAACCTGGCGTATTCACTCAACCGTTATTAGAAGCTTTAAATTTGGCACAATACTTTGACGTAGTATTATCGGGTGATTCTCTGCTACGTAAAAAGCCCGATCCACTGCCGCTGCAGCACTTAGTTGAGCGCTGCCAAGTTGAGATGGCAGATTTATTGATGGTGGGTGACTCAAAAAATGATATTCAAGCTGCAAAAGCAGCGGGTTGTCGCTCGCTAGGCTTGACCTATGGTTATAACTACGGTGAAGATATCGCTCTTAGTGGCCCCGATTTTGTGGCAGACAGCCTAGTAACGTTGCTTGAGTTAATTAAAGGCTCGGTAACGGCTTAAGCCCATAGTATTAGTTTTTATAGGAAGAACATGAGTAAACCGATTGTATTAAGTGGCATTCAGCCTTCTGGTTCATTAACCATTGGTAACTATGTTGGGGCGATAAATCAGTGGATTGACATGCAAAATGACTATGACTGTTATTTTATGTTGGTTGATCTTCACGCCATTACAGTACGCCAAAAGCCCGAAGAACTTAAAGCGCGAGTATTAGATGGTTTAGCCACTTACTTAGCGTGTGGCTTAGATCCAGATAAAAGTACCATTTTTGTTCAGTCGCAAGTACCAGAGCATGCTCAGCTAGCCTGGGTATTAAACTGTTACACGCAAATGGGCGAGCTGAGCCGTATGACTCAGTTTAAGGATAAATCAGCCTCGCATGCCAATAACATCAACGCTGGCTTATTTACTTACCCAGCTTTAATGGCTGCAGATATATTGTTGTATCAGGCTAATGCTGTACCTGTAGGCGATGACCAAAAGCAGCACCTTGAATTAACGCGAGATGTGGCAAATCGCTTTAACGCACTATATGGCGACATATTCAAAGTGCCTGAGCCGTATATTCCTGAGTTTGGTGCGCGGGTAATGTCTCTTCAAGAGCCAACCAAAAAAATGTCGAAGTCAGATGCTAACCCTAAGGCTTTCATTTTACTAAACGATACGCCTAAGCAAATCGCCAAAAAGATTAAAGCTTCGGTGACTGACTCTGATGAGCAGGCGCGTATCTACTTTGATCGTAATGAAAAGCCAGGTGTATCTAACCTACTAACTTTGCAGTCGGTGGCAACTGGTAAGTCAATTGATGACTTAGTAGCAAGCTATGAAGGTAAAATGTACGGACACCTGAAAGTAGACACCGCTGACGCTGTGGTTGCGATGATGGAGCCTATTCAAGCGCGCTATCAAGCGCTACGAGAAGATGAGGCCGCTCTGCAGGCTATTATGGCTAAAGGCGCAGAACGTGCCAGTGAGCAAGCCAGTAAAACTCTACGCGCAGTTTATGATGTACTAGGTTTTATTAGTTTGAAGTAACAGCGACTTAATAACGCTAAGCCCAGCTAATAGCTGGGCTTTTTTATGTCTAGTTAATACTAGTGGCATAGCTAAGTGCTTGCTAGTATCTATTTGTATATCAATGTGTTGATAACTGGCTCTGTGAGGAATAGATGGATCTTGAACGTAAAACCTTAGTTGTGTCGGCAATAATTGCTTTGCTGCTCTCTATGTGGGGCATAGCCATGGGGGTCTACACCGAATCTGGCGCAATTATGCTAGATGGCGTATTCAATCTATTATCCTCAGTTATGGCATTCATAGGTATCCGTATCGCCTACCTAACCAGTCAAAACTATAATGAACGTTTTCCCATGGGTTATTTTGCCTTCGAGCCCTTAATGGTCATGGTGAAAGGCATCTCGATTTTAGTTTTGGTAGCATTTGCCTTATCAGCCAATTTGCAAACCATGCTAGCTGGTGGGCGAGAACCACAAATAGGCATGATGTTAGTGTATGTGGTGCCGGCCGTAGCAGGATGTTTACTTGCATGGTATGTATGTTTGCGCAGCAATCAAAAACAAGCATCTAATTTGCTTCTAGCGGAGCAGCAGGGTTGGTTAATCAACTCTGTGATCTCTGGTGCTATTGGCGTTGCGCTTATCATTGTATTGTTGATCCAAGATAGCAGCATCGGCTGGATAGCCCGCTACGTAGACCAAATATTGGTAATTGTGTTCTCCTTGGTGTTTTTAAAAGATCCGTATTTATTGGTTAAAAACGGTTTTAAAGAGTTACTGCTTAGTGCCCCTGATGATGCCCACACTAAGCCATTTTTAGCGGCACTTAATGAGCAACCTTTAGTTGATGGTTTTAGTATTGCTGATGCCATGGTAATGAAAACCGGCCGCAGATTTTGGGTAACTCTAGAATTAGAATGCCAACAATCTCAACTTGCCCTTAGCGATTTGGTGCAGCAGCGTAAACAGCTGAGAGCTTTAGCCAATGAGTTTTATGAGAATAACTACACTGAGATAGTATTTGTTGAGCCTAAAGCTTCGAGCGAAGACGCAGCAAGTTGAATTAAACTAAACTGCACTGAATAGTCGCTGTGTCGCCGTTTAAAATCGGCTACTATAGCGACTTTCTTGGTTTTGACTTATACACGGTTTGCTCAAGCTACATGTTACTTATCATCGACAATTACGACTCATTTACCTACAACCTATATCAATACTTTTCGCAGTTAGGTATTCAGGTTGAAGTGTGTCGTAACGATCAAATTACTCTAGAGCAAATTGAAGAGTTAGCCCCTAGCCATTTGGTCATATCGCCTGGGCCCTGCTCGCCTAATGAGGCTGGCATATCTTTAGATGTGATTGCCAGGTTTGCTCAGCGCTTGCCTATTTTGGGGGTGTGTTTGGGTCATCAATGCATTGCGCAGCATTTTGGCGCACAGGTGGTGCGTGCAGCACAAGCTATGCACGGCAAAGTGCGGCCCATTTATCATCAGCAGCAATCAGTGTTTAAGGGCTTGGCTAATCCACAAATGGTAACGCGTTACCATTCTTTAGTGGTGGCGAAAGACAGCTTGCCAGAGTGCTTAGAAGTAACTGCATGGAGCCAAGATAATGAGGGCGAAACGCATGAAATTATGGGGTTAAAACACCGGGATTTACCGATCCATGCAGTGCAGTTTCATCCAGAAAGTATACTTACACAACAAGGTTTACAGTTATTAGCTAACTTTGTTGATTCTACAAAGTAGAACGTTTTAGATTCTATAGATGCTTATCTAGTGATTATATAGAATGAATAGATTGTGCATATTTATGCTGTAGTGGCTAAGTCTTTGGCTGTTTTCTGTCAGCTTAGCAATAATTGATTTAGAACTATGCACTGAATATGCGTAAAAATGGCCATATTTTGTATGGCTCAAAGGCACTATGCTCAGACAAGGCTCTTGAGATTTGCCATAATCGCCAAACTGTTTACAAACTATTAACCTTTCTGGCCCTGTATAACGGAATAGCCAGAAAGCTAAAAGGAGAACACTACATGTCACACGCTGTTACTCGCGCGCTATTCGATGAAGTTATGGTTCCAAACTATGCACCAGCTGCCATTATTCCGGTGAAGGGTGAAGGTTCGCGTTTATGGGATCAAAACGGTCGTGAGTATATCGACTTTGCTGGTGGTATTGCTGTTAACTGCTTAGGCCATTGTCATCCCGCGTTGGTGAAGAGCTTAACCGACCAAGGCAACTCACTGTGGCACTTAAGTAATGTACTTACTAATGAGCCAGCATTGCGTTTAGCCAAAAAATTGGTAGACAGTACCTTTTCTGAGAAAGTGTTCTTTTGTAATTCTGGCGCAGAAGCCAACGAAGCCGCACTAAAACTAGCGCGCCGTTATGCTATTGAGCATGGTTCTGCCGATAAAACCAAAATCATCGCTTTTGAACAAGGCTTCCATGGTCGTACTTTCTTTACCGTAACCGTGGGCGGTCAAGCAACTTATTCAGACGGCTTTGGACCAAAACCCGGCGATGTAGAACACATTCCTTACAATGACCTTGCAGCCTTAGAAGCCATTATTGATGATCAAACCTGCGCAGTAATGATGGAGCCTTTGCAAGGTGAGGGCGGCATTATTAGTCCTGACTTAGAGTTTGCCCAAAAAGTACGTGAGCTATGTGATAAACACCAAGCTTTGCTTATTTTTGATGAAGTACAAACCGGTGTCGGCCGTACAGGTGAACTATACGCATACATGGGCTTAGGTGTAACGCCAGATATTTTAACCTCGGCTAAAGCATTAGGCGGCGGTTTTCCAATTGGCGCGATGTTAACCACTACGGCTATTGCTGCTTCAATGAAAGTCGGCACCCACGGTAGCACCTATGGTGGTAACCCACTGGCGTGTGCAGTAGCCGAAACGGCTTTTGATATTGTTAATTCTGAAGAAGTGCTAAGTGGCGTTAAGCAACGTGAACAATGGTTTAGAGAAGCACTTAATCGCATCAACGAGAAGTATCAGGTATTTGCAGAAGTGCGTGGAAAAGGGTTGCTGTTAGGTGCGGTATTAAATGAGCAATACCAGGGCCGAGCTAGAGACTTCTTAGTAGCTGCAGCAGCAGAAGGCTTAATGGTTCTGGTTGCTGGTGCTAATGTTGTGCGTTTTACTCCTTCTCTTATTGTTCCTCAGGCAGACGTTGAATCAGGCATGCAGCGTTTTGAGCAAGCTGTTGCCAACGTGGTAAACGGCTAAATCAGTTGGGCTGAGGCCGTTAAAGGTTTCAGCCCAAGCAATACTTTTAATAAACACAAATAGTGGCTAATACTTAGCTACGGCTTCATGCTATTTAATAAAGGGAGAAATAGCCATGTTAGTTATCCGTCCTATTAAGGAAACGGATTACCCTGCCTTGTTACAAATGGCAGTGGGTTCGGGGATAGGCTTTACTTCTTTACCGGTAGACGAACCTTTATTGCGCGAAAAGCTCGCGCATTCTATTCGTTCGTTTGCCAGTGATATAGACCACCCTGGCGACCTGCATTATTTAATGGTGGCCGAAGATACCGAAACTGGCGAAGTAGTGGGAACCAGCGCCATAGATGCCGCAGTAGGCATGGCCAGCCCATTTTATACTTATCATCTCGGCAAAGTTGTACATGCTTCTCGTAGCCTAAATGTATACAACGTGGTTGAAACCCTCACCTTAACCAATGATTACACCGGTGTGACCGAGCTATGCACTTTGTTTTTGCAAGAGTCTCACCGACAAGGCCAAAATGGTCGTTTATTGTCGAAGTGTCGCTTTTTGTTGATGGCCGAGCACCCGCAACGCTTTAACGACTCGGTTATTGCCGAAATGCGCGGCGTATCCGATGAGCAAGGCCGTTCACCGTTCTGGCAATGGCTGCAAGATAACTTCTTTAGTGTTGATTTCCCTACCGCCGATTACCTAACGGGTGTAGGTAAGAAAGAGTTTATTGCTGAACTCATGCCCAAGTACCCCATTTACGTCAATTTGCTTAGCAAAGAAGCGCAAGCCGTAATTGGTGAAGTACATGAAAAAACTCGACCGGCGCTGCGATTATTGGAGGCCGAGGGTTTCTGCAAACACGGTTATGTAGACATCTTTGATGCTGGCCCTACCGTTGAGTGTCCACTTAAGCTGATTGAGAGCGTGAAGCATTCCTTCAAAGTAACCGTACATATTGGACAACCTAGCGATGCAGCCGAAGAAATGCTGCTTACCAATGCGCGTTTACAAGAGTTTAGAGCATGTGTTTCTCAGATAGAGTTAGATAGCAAAAAATGCCACGCAGTGATTTCTAAAGAAGCTGCCAAGGCCTTAGAAGTGACCGATGGTGAGCAAATTCGCATTGGCGCACTGCGTTTCGAACAATAATTTTGCCCGCGGGCAGCAATAAAGGATTTGAGGTTGTAGATGGAACATTTAAATCAGTTTATTAACGGTCAATGGTTGGCTGGTGAGGGCGAGGCTTTTAACTCGATTGATCCGGCTAAAAATGTGTCGGTTTGGCAGGGCAAGTCAGCGCTTGCGAGCCAAGTAGATAACGCAGTAACAGCAGCGCGAGATAGCCAATTTGCTTGGTACATGAGCGGCGTTGAGGCGCGCCTTGCAATCATCAAAAAATTTGCTGGCTTGCTTGAAGAAAACAAAGAAGCCTTAGCCTTGGTCATAGCTCAAGAAACGGGGAAACCTTTATGGGAAACTCGCACTGAAATTGCAGCAATGATCGGCAAGGCAGGCATTTCAGAGAAAGCCTATTTTGAGCGTACTGGCGAGTCAAGCTCTGAGCTGCCCATTGCAACTGCAGTATTGCGTCATAAGCCTCATGGAGTGGTTGCAGTTTTTGGTCCATACAACTTCCCGGGGCATTTACCTAATGGCCATATCATCCCAGCGTTGATCGCAGGCAATACAGTGGTGCTTAAACCTTCGGAGCTAACGCCTAAGACATCTGAGCACGTTGTGAAGCTATGGCAACAAGCAGGTGTTCCCAATGGCGTAATTAATTTGGTGCAGGGTGAAGTGCTCACTGGTAAAGCTTTAGCGTCGCATTCAGGCATTGATGGCTTGTTCTTTACGGGCAGTTCTAATACTGGCCACGTTCTGCATCAGCAGTTTGCTAGCCAGCCGGATAAAATCTTGGCCTTAGAGATGGGGGGAAATAATCCCTTAGTTGTGGCTGAGGTTGATGATGTGGATGCCGCGGTTCACGATATTGTGCAATCAGCCTTTATCTCTGCAGGCCAGCGCTGCACCTGTGCACGCCGTCTGTATTTGCCAAAAACCGAGCAAGCCGAGCAAATCCTTGAGCGTTTAGTATCTGTGACTAAGGCGATTGAAGTAGGTGACTACGATGCCGAGCAACAACCATTCATTGGTGCCATGATCAGTGCAAAAGCCGCTGCAGGAATGGTTAGCGCTCAAGATAAGTTAACAGCATTGGGTGGTGAGTCTTTAGTAGAGCTAGAACAAACAGATGCAGATAAGGGCTTTGTTAGCCCTGGCATTATTGAGGTAAGTGAAATCGCCGATTTACCCGATGAAGAATACTTTGGCCCTTTGCTGCAGGTTGTTCGTTATGACGATTGGGACAGTGCAATTGCTCAAGCCAATAACACTCGATACGGCTTATCTGCGGGTTTGTTAAGTAACGATGCCACTCTGTGGGAAAACTTCCGCCACCGCATTCGTGCAGGTATTGTAAATTGGAATCGCTCAATTACTGGCGCTTCTAGCGCAGCGCCTTTTGGCGGAGTAGGGGCTTCGGGTAATCATCGCGCTAGCGCGAAGTATGCAGCCGATTATTGTGCTTACCCAGTGGCGTCAATGGAAGGTAAAGCCAGTGTAATGCCAGTTACCTTAAGTCCAGGCTTACACTTCTAAGGAGTTAGCGATGACTATCGATTTATTCTTTGAGCGTTTATGGCAACAGTATTTGGCGGTAACACCTAGCGCAGAGTCTATTCATACCTTGCTGGGTGGCGGCGCTCCAATCATTAATGATCATATTGCGGTGCGCACTTTTAATCTGCCTAATACCGGTGTAGAAGCGTTTGCCAAGCACTTGTTAGCAATGGGTTACGTTCAAGGTGGTACTTATCACTTTGCTAACAAGCACCTCGATGCGGCTCACTTTGAACATAGTGACCCAACCGTACCCAAGGTGTTTATTAGTGAGTTACAAGTCGAAAGCCTTTCTCCTCAAGCGCAAGATATTGTTCAGCGTTTGGCGAGCCAAGTGAATGACGAGTTATATCAACGCCCAGAAGTATTCTTTTCTGGTCGACCTTGGCAGTTAAGCTATAGCGATTACCAAGCATTACTCGCTGAAAGCGAATATGCTGCATGGTTAGCAGCCTATGGCTACCGCGCTAATCACTTTACCGTGTCGGTAAACCAGCTGGCGGGCTACCAAAGCCTACAAGCGGTTAATCAAAAATTGTTGGAAGCTGGCTTCAACTTAAATACGGTGGGTGGTGAGATTAAAGGTTCACCAGAAGTATTGCTTGAGCAATCTTCAACAATGGCCGATCAAACGGAGGTGGTGTTTAGTGACAGTAAACACAGCATACCCAGTTGTTTTTATGAGTTTGCGCTGCGTTATGCAAAGGCTGATGGCGAGTTGTACTCAGGCTTTGTAGAAGCGTCGGCAGATAAAATATTTAGTAGTACCGACAACCGTTCTTAAAAAACAAAAAAGCCGCATTAAGCGGCTTTTTATTTGAGCAATGGTGGTTTTATTAGCGTGTGCCGTAAACCACTATAGTTTTACCGTGTGCGGTAATTAACTCTTGCTCTTCTAGCATCTTAAGAATACGACCTACCGTTTCGCGAGAACAACCTACAATTTGGCCGATCTCTTGGCGAGTGATCTTAATCTGCATGCCATCTGGATGCGTCATAGCATCTGGCTGCTTAGCTAGGTTTAATAGCGTTTGAGCGATTCGACCAGTAACGTCTAAGAATGCTAAGTCACCTACTTTTTGGCTGGTGATTTGCAAGCGGTTAGCCATTTGGCCTGAAAGGCGCATTAAGATTTCAGGGTTAACTTGAATTAGCTGACGGAATTTCTTGTAAGAAATCTCCGCTACCTCACAAGGACTTTTTGCGCGGATCCAAGCAGTACGAATTGGATTTTCAGTGTCTTCGAAAAGACCCAATTCACCCATGAAATCACCTTGATTCAAGTAAGACAAGATCATTTCCTTGCCTTCTTCATCTTTAATCAATACTGCCACTGAACCTTTTACAATGTAGTAAAGTGTTTCAGCTTTTTCGCCAGCATGAATCAAAGTACTTTTTGATGGGTACTTATGAATGTGACAGTGAGAAAGAAACCACTCCATCACCGGATCAGCTTGAGGTTTGCCAATTACCATATTAAAGAAATCCTCTGTCTTTATAATTGTTTGCTAGCTTTATAACACGCAAACTGTATTTATTTTAATAGTCGTCCATTCCGCCTCTAGCATAAAAGGCTTCGGGCTTTGCTGCAAGGCATTTATACGCCTTTAGTATGAGTCAAACGCTGGCCTTGAACCTTGACCTAGATTAAGCTGGTCGACGAAATATTCCCTAGGAGAATCTAACATGAAAGCGACCGTTTCGTGGTCTAAAGAACTGCAATTTATTGGAAAAAGTAGCTCAGGTCACCAAATTGAGATGGATGGTGACGGTGCAAAGGCTGCGGCAAGCCCTATGGAGTACGTACTAATGGCGGCTGGTGGCTGTAGTTCGGTAGATATTATTTCTATTTTGAGCAAAGCTAGACAGCAAGTTACTGATTGTACAGTTAATCTCGATTCTGAACGGGCAGACGGTACGCCGCGAGTATTTACTAAAATTCATCTCGAATTTGTAGTTACCGGGGTTGATTTAAGTGAAAAGCATGTGGCACGTGCAGTGCAATTAAGCATGGAGAAGTACTGTTCTGTGTCGCTAATGTTGAGTAAAAGCTGTGAAGTAAGCCACAGCTATCGTATTGAATCTGCTTAACTTAGCGAATTTTTCCTGTCTCTAATAGTTGTTGAATCATTGGCGACAGGATTAACTCCATGGCAAAACCCATTTTCCCGCCAGGTACTACAATGGTGTTTTGCCGTGACATATAAGCACCATCGATCATTTGCAATAAAAATGGAAAATCGACATTTTTTAGGCCGCGAAAACGAATAACCAACATGCTTTCATCTAAGGTTGGAATGCTTTTAGCGCTAAATGGGTTAGAGGTATCTACCGTGGGGACTCGCTGAAAGTTGATATGAGTGCGAGAGAATTGAGGGGTGATGTAGTTAATATAATCATCCATCGAACGAACGATTGATTCTTGCACTGCTTCGCGAGAATGGCCTCGCTCGGTGGTATCTCGCACCAGTTTTTGAATCCACTCTAAGTTTACAATAGGCACCATACCGATGAGCAAGTCAACTTTAGAGGCTACGTTTTTATCATCGTAGGCCACACCGCCGTGTAAGCCTTCATAAAACAGTACATCGGTGTCTTCGGGTAAATCTTGCCAAGGCGTAAAGGTACCGGGCATTTGGTTGTAAGGTACTGCTTCATCAAAGGTATGCAGATAACGACGATATTGGCCGGTGCCAGTTTCGCCATATTGTTTGAAGAAGTCGTACAGCAAATTAAAGTCGTTAGCTTCGGGGCCAAAATAGCTAATATGTTTACCATGTTCGCGAGCTTTACGAATAGCTACATCCATTTCTGGGCGAGTGTAACGGTGAAAGCTGTCCCCTTCGATAAAGGCGGCGTTTAGCTTGTGCTGCCTAAACAGATGAGCAAATACTTCGCTGGTGGTTGATGTTCCAGCGCCTGATGAACCGGTAACCGCAATAACGGGATGCTTAGCTGACATAGTGGCCTTATTTGTTGGTGATGATTATAAACAGGGTTTACCCATCATCCTGCTGCCCTTCCATGGCAGAGGCATCAAATTGCTCTTTGGCAATTAAGTTTACTGTTTCATGAAGTTCAGAGTATACGATTAAAACCGAGCCGTTAATAACTTGTTGTTTAATTTGTTCTAGTTTGTCATTAAGACTCAACTCTTGATCACCATAGTCGGTGCCTTCGCGCAGTACATAGCTTTCTAGTAATGCATCTAAGGTGGCGGGTTCTAATTGTTGCCAAGGAATGATCATTTTGATGTTTGCTCAAGTTGTTGTTTAAACCAAGCTGGAATAGTTGATTCAAGCCAAAATTGCGGGCGCAGCAGGCTACCACCAACAAATCCTACATGTCCACCGGTATTGCTAAGGCGATATTCTACAGCTTGGCTTAATTGGTCTGCTTTGGGAATAACCCGTTGGTCCATGAAAGGATCATCAGCTGCATGGATTAATAAGGTTGGCTGCGTAATTTCTTTTAATAAAGGCAAGCCGCTGCATCGGTGGTAATAGTCGGCAGCGCCCTTAAAGCCATGTGCTTTTGCAGTGTAGTGTTCGTCAAACTGCACGAAGTTACGCCAAGTTTGTACTTGTTGAGTATTAAGAGGAGCCTGCTGGGTGCGCTCAATTTTTTTACATAGATTACGTTTCATACGTGATAGCAGGTGATGTTGATAAACTTTAGAGAAGCCACGCTGCAAGCGCTCTGAACAAGCCCCCAAGTTTAAAGGAGGCGATACTACAGCGGCAGCAGCCAGTGGAGAGCTGGGTGTTTTGGCTAAATAGTTGACTAACATATTACCACCTAAGGAATAACCTAAAGCCAGTAATGGAGCCTCGGGGTATTGCTGGTGTAAGTAATTGATGCAGCTTGTGGCATCTTTAATTTCGCCACTGTGATAACCACGCCACAAATTATTCGGTTTGCCGCTGCAGCCGCGAAAGTGCATAACTACTGCGCGCCAACCTTGTTGCTGGCAAGCCTGTAGTATCCCTTTTGCATAGGGAGATTCAACACTGCCTTCTAAGCCATGAAACACGACCACAATGGGCTGGTTTGATGAACGAGCTTCAACACTCTCTATCCAAGCCAGGTCTACAAAGTCTCCATCAGCTAAATCCAGTTTTTGCCAAGCTAGCTTTAAGCGCTTATTCCGCCGTAAAAAAGTAGGTAATAAGGTTTGAATATGCTTGTTTCTGGCCCACCAAGGAGCGGTAAATTGGTTTGGATTAATGATTGCTCTCCCTTTGTTCAATGCGACTAAACTATGCTACCTGTCATAATTTTGTTCAAGTATCATCATTTATATTTTACAAGTTACCGTGGGTAACATAATCTGTTTGTGATTATAGAGTGTTTATGGTGACAGATGTGAATCAACAGCAATTTTCTAGTGACTTAACCAGCCTAAAGCAAGCCTTTGTTCAGCAAAGCTACCCAAGTTTGCAGCAACGCAAATACAACCTACAGCAGTTGCTAAAGTTGTTGATGGAAAATCAAAGCGCCATTATTGAGGCGATTAGCCAAGATTTTGGTCACCGTAGCTCACATGAAACCCAGCTGATCGAGTTATTTCCTTCTATAGAGGGAATACGCTACGCCTTAAAGCACCTTAAAAAATGGCTAAAGCCACAGCGACGAGGTATTAGCATTTGGCACTTGGGTGCGAGTAATCAAGTTATTGCAAAACCACTAGGAGTGATAGGGGTAATCGTGCCCTGGAATTACCCTCTGTATTTAGCCATAGGGCCGCTCACTGATGCTTTAGCCGCTGGCAACAAAGTGATGATTAAGATGTCGGAACTTAGCCCAGCATTAACCCAACTGCTTATCGAGCTAATGCCGCAGTATCTTCCAGAGGATTTGGTAAGGCTATATGCTGATGAGGATGGCAACCGCGGCGCCCAATTCTCAAGCCTCGCCTTTGATCATCTGGTGTTTACAGGCTCAACCAATACTGGCCGCAAAGTTATGCAAGCTGCAGCTGCTAACCTTACCCCAGTTACCCTAGAGCTTGGCGGTAAATCTCCGGTCATTATTGCAAAAGACTATCCAGTTGAACTGGCCGCTGAGCGCATCATGATGGGTAAGCTGTTTAATGCTGGGCAAACCTGCGTAGCACCCGACTACGTTTTACTGCATCACTCACAACGCCAAGCCTTTGTTGATGCTTGTGTGACTTATTGTAAGAAGCATTATCGAGAACTGAGCGATCAGGCATTTTCCAGCATCATTTCTGACGCCTTTTTAGATAGACTCAATAAGTTAAGCCAGCAGGCAAAAGAGCAGGGTGCAGAGAGCATTACTTTACTTCCTGGGGAGAGTAAGCAAAAACTAGCGCCGAGTTTATTGTTAAATGTGGCTGAAGATGCCGATGTTATGCAGCAAGAGATCTTTGGCCCAATCTTGCCGGTAGTTGAATATCAGCAGTTAGACGAAGCCATTGCTTATGTGCGGCAACATGCTCATCCGCTCGCTTTATATGTGTTTTCTAATCAGGCTGCTACCCAGCAACAAGTTATTCAACAAACTCAAGCTGGTGGCTTATGTATCAATGATGTGCTTTTGCACGTAGCCCAACATGAATTGCCTTTTGGTGGTGTTGGACCGAGTGGAATGGGGCACTATCACGGTTATGACGGTTTTGTGCAGTTTTCTAAAATGCTACCCGTGTTTAAGCAAGGGCGTTTTCCGGCAATAAAACTGATGCGTCCACCTTATACAAAATTCAGTGAGTTATTGATCAAACTGATGACTCGTGGATAATTTGCTTAGATTGTTGCCAATAGGGTTTAGCCGTGAGTTGTCAGTTTTGCCAAAAGACATGGTTTTTAGAAAAGCTAGGCCGTTGCCAACAGTGTATGTGGCAAGCCAACCTAGGCAGTTTGCTGCTATTGGTGTGCTGTTTGGGCTACAGCGGTGAAGTGGCTGTTTACTCTGTCGCGCTATGGCTAGCTTTTGCAGCATTTTCCGGCTTAAGTTTGGCCCATTGGCTAATGTTTTTTTATTATCGGTGGTCGACGAAGCAACCACCAAGTAAGTAGTTGGTTTAAGGCAGCTCTGCACTTAAGCTTTCTAGTTGTGGCTCTACTAACTTTGCTGCTTGTTCTACCAGGCTTTGCTGAGGATCCAACCAATGAATAGTATCTCCACGGCGCTCCATTTTCCTAAACCAAGTATCCTGGCGTTTAGCAAACTGATGGATTTGAGAATTAAGCTTTTGAAACATATCGTTGTAGCTGAGCTGCTCTTGTAAATACTGAGCGACCAAGCGGTACTCCAAACCATAAAACTCTAGTTTGCTGTAACTCACGCCATCTCTATGAAGATTTTGTACCTCTTCAATTAAGCCCTCTTCTAAACGCTGCTTTAAGCGCAGGGTAATGCGTTTTCTTAGTACTGAGCGTTCCCAGCGAATGCCCATATAAAGTGGATTGATCCTAGGGTGCTTGGGCTGGCTTTGAGGTTCAACTGTTTTATCCGATTCGGCTATCTCTATCGCTCTTACTAAACGAGGCCGCACTGTTAAATCGGTACTATTGTGCTGTTCTGGCTTGAGCGCCAATAAACGTTGCTGCAGCTGCTCTAGGTTTAGTGCAGTCAGCTCATCCCTAAGGGCTTTATTTACTGGCGCTTCGTGTAGTTGATAGTTTTGGGTTACTGCGTCGATATATAAGCCGGTACCGCCTACCATAATCGGTAGTTTGTTAGCTTGTTTTATTTGCTGATAAGCCGCGAAGAAGTCTCGCTGAAAGTGAAATACACTGTACTCGGTGTCGGGCTCTACAATATCAATAAGATGGTAGGGGATCTCTTGGTACTCATCTAAGTCTTTGCCCGAGCCTATATCCAAACCCTTATATACTTGGCGTGAATCTGCCGATAGCACTTCACCCTTATAACGGCGTGCTAGTTCTACACCTAGATGGGTTTTACCTGAAGCAGTAGGGCCTAATACAACAATAAGGTTAGCGGCTTGAGTTTGCATAGTGGTTTTAATTGCGTGGAAATTGAAAAGCGAATGGTAGCAAGAAAAAACAAAAACGGCATGTGCAAAGCAGCATGCCGTTTGTAATGAGCCTGAGGTCCTTGGCGAAAAGCGTTAAAGGAGCTTTAGTTTTCCCAGAAGTGTTTGCGTGATTCTTGGTAGCGGTCTGCTTCGCTTAAACCAATGTCACGTAATAAGTAAGCTGGTAGTTGGGCTAACTGACGGCGTGTTTTTTGACGCAAAATCCATGTATTGCAAAGGTGGTAAACCTCAACAAGCTGTTGGAAGAAAGAAGTATTTTTGTTGTTGCCAATTGAATTAACGTTAGTGCTCATAGTGTAAGACCTCATCTCAGTTGATGAGGCAATAATAGATCTGAAAATTCGCCTTCTCAAACAAGTAAAACTGCAATTTAATCATTAGAAAAACTAATGTTTATTCTGGTTTTTGAGGGCGAGGTTTTCGTGTGAATAAATCATGAATAATTATTCTTTTTTTATGCTTTGTTAATATGGGGAACTTTAAGTATTTAACCTTTTTTGTGTGTTTATTAAGCTGCTAAGCCAGAATCGGCGCGATTCTGCAGTTTGTGTTTTTTGTAGCTCTATTAGCATTGCCTTTGAGTAATTATTCTACAGCGAATTTTGTAGTGATTAAGTGGCTTAATGCCTTTTATTTAAAAGCTCTTAGGGTGGTTTGTGATTTCGGTGTGTTTATTGTTTTAGATCAATTTGCCGATGGTGGTTTTTGATCTTCCATGAAGATTATAATGTTGCTTTTATGTAAATTTTGTTGTGTTTGGGTGTTGTTTGGGTTGCGTTAAAGATCTTATTCATATTTTGCTTGGTTTATAGAACGGTTAGTTTAATAAATGCTCGTTTTTTTCAGCTTGTTTATATTAGTTGTATTTGTCTTTATAGATGTTTTTTTAAATGCCAAATGAGAGGTGTATGGGGTTTATGCGCTCAGTGAAAAGATCACTCAAAGGCTGATGCTTCTGGCTGTTTTGTGTTCAATTGTTGTCACCTGAATGTTAGAGTAATTACGCAACACTCATAATTACAATAAATAATTAGATTAAATATAAGGACATGCTTTCATGGATATTAGCTCTTTTAACCCTCCTCGTAGAATTTTGATGGGGCCAGGGCCCTCAGATATTTCTCCACAAGTATTGCAGGCACAAAGCCGCCCTATCATTGGTCATTTAGATCCTTTGTTCGTGAACATGATGGACGAAATTAAAGCTTTGTTGCAGTACGCATTTCAAACCCAAAATGCTCACACCTTCGCCGTATCCGCGCCTGGCTCTGCAGGCATGGAAACCTGTTTTGTTAACTTGGTTGAGCCAGGTGATAAAGTTGTTGTGTGTATTAATGGCGTATTTGGTCAACGCATGCTGGAAAATGTAGAACGCTGTGGTGGTGTTCCAGTGGTGGTAGAAGACAGCTGGGGAGAAGCCGTTTCTATAGAGAAAGTGAGTCAAACACTTGAACAGCATCCCGACGCTAAAATTCTGGCCTTTGTTCACGCAGAAACATCTACTGGCGTAGCTTCTGATGCTCAAGCCTTATGTGCCTTAGCGAAACAACACAACTGTCTAACCATTGTTGATGCCGTTACCTCTCTTGCGGGTATCCCCGTGAAAGTGGACGAATGGGGCATAGATGCTATCTACTCTGGTAGTCAAAAATGTCTATCTTGTGTACCCGGTTTATCACCGGTAAGTTTTAGCCAAGCGGCAGTTAGTAAGTTAACTAGCCGAAACAGCAAAGTACAAAGTTGGTTTTTAGATCAAAGCTTAGTCATGGGCTACTGGTCTGGGGAGCAAAAGCGTTCTTACCATCATACTGCGCCAGTTACTGCATTGTATGCATTACATGAGTCATTGCTGGCCTTATATAAAGAAGGCTTAGAACAATCTTGGCAGCGACACGCCGATATGCACAGCCAGTTGGCCGATGGTCTAGCTGAGTTAGGCCTAGATTTGATGGTGGATCAAAGCTGTCGTTTACCCCAGCTAAATTTAGTGGCAATCCCCAACGGCGTAGACGAAGCAGCAATTCGTGCTAAGTTGCTTAATAACTATAACTTAGAGATTGGTGCGGGTTTAGGTCAGTTTGCTGGTAAAGCATGGCGAATAGGTTTAATGGGTTATGCTGCCCGCAAAGAGAACGTGAGTTTATGTTTAGCGGCATTGGCTGAAGTTCTTGGCGAAAGCTGATATTTTCTTTCTATACTAGTGCTTGAAGCCCGCAGTTGCGGGTTTCTTTTTATTCAAACCTATTATCGGCATATAGGAAGAGCTTAGATGTACATCGATTTTTCAAGTTTAAGTACTAATCAGATATACCACTGCATGACTCAAACAGTAGTGCCTCGCCCTATAGCTTGGGTGCTTAGCGACAACGGAGAGCCTAGATCTTATAACTTAGCGCCTTTTTCATATTTTACAGCCGTTAGTTCTAACCCTCCTCTGATGATGCTTTCGGTGGGCAAAAAACCAGATGGCAGCGATAAAGATACCAAAGTTAATATTGAACAACGTAAACATTGTGTAGTGCATATCGCAAGCGCAGCCCAGGCCGAGCAAGTTACCGAGTCGGCAAAAACGTTGCCGCATGGTGAGTCAGAAATAGAGCTCCAACAACTTGGTTTAACCCAGTTTGATAGCTTTTCTCTACCAAGGCTCACTAACGCCCCTATTGCTATGGCTTGCGAGCTATATGAAATGCATAAAGTGGGGAATACACCTCAAGCAATGATACTGCTTAAAGTATTGCACCTATATATAGAAGAGCAGTTTGTCACTGAAGCGCAAGGGCGTATCACTTTAGATACCAATAAACTTAATCCACTAGGGCGATTGGGTGGTGGCGAGTATTGGGCAAATGGCAATAGCTTTTCTATTCAACGCCCTAAGTAAAGGTCGCGAGTTTAATGCTTAGAATCGCCACTACATCTAATTGCTTAGCGGTTTTACTCGTTTGTTATTTGCTCACGGCCTGTAGCGCTAAGCAAGGGAGCGAATCTTCAAATGTTGGTCTAGCTAAAAGTGTAACGACAACACAAAAACTAATGTTGCAAGTTCATAAACAATGGCAAGGAACACCTTATCAACTTGGTGGAACAACCAAGGCAGGTATAGATTGTTCCGCTTTTGTTCAGCACCTATATATAGACGTTTATAATCAAGTTTTGCCGCGAACAACAGAAGTGCAACTAAAACAAGGAAAGGCTGTATCTCTAAACAACATTCAAACTGGCGATCTAATCTTCTTTAAAACCAGTCATAAAGTGCGGCATGTGGGCGTGGTATACGACAAAGATCACTTTCTTCATGCCTCCACATCTAAAGGTGTGATCTTTTCGCGCATCGATAATGTTTACTGGGCGCCAAAGATCATTGCGATAAAACGCCTATAAACGTAGATAAAATCGCCAATAAATACAGCGCCTGCCTACTATCTGAACATTTAAACGTGTTTCTGTGATTTTCTTCAAAAAACGCTTGCGCCGCGGGAATCGATCCCTATAATGCACCTCCACTGACACGGCACGCAGCGCACTAAAGCGAAGCAAGGCTACGTCAGGGTTAGCAAGGCCTAGGGCTGAGTTAGCCGGTTGAAAAACTTCTTTTTAAAATGTTTTAAAAAGCGGTTGACAGCCACAGAGGAAAGCGTAGAATGCGCACCTCGCTTCGGCAAGAAGCAACGCTCTTTAACAATTTATCAAGCAATCTGTGTGAGCACTCACAGGGCCTTAAGCGAAAAAATTAAGCTTAAGTGAACTGGAGTCTTGCACTGTAAAACACAGTAATAATTTCAGTTTTTAACTTTGAGCGAAAAAACTTTTGATTGAAGAGTTTGATCATGGCTCAGATTGAACGCTGGCGGCAGGCTTAACACATGCAAGTCGAGCGGTAACATTTCTAGCTTGCTAGAAGATGACGAGCGGCGGACGGGTGAGTAATGCTTGGGAATATGCCTTTACGTGGGGGACAACAGTTGGAAACGACTGCTAATACCGCATAATGTCTTCGGACCAAAGGAGGGGACTCTTCGGAGCCTTTCGCGTAAAGATTAGCCCAAGTGGGATTAGCTAGTTGGTAAGGTAATGGCTTACCAAGGCGACGATCCCTAGCTGGTTTGAGAGGATGATCAGCCACACTGGGACTGAGACACGGCCCAGACTCCTACGGGAGGCAGCAGTGGGGAATATTGCACAATGGGCGAAAGCCTGATGCAGCCATGCCGCGTGTGTGAAGAAGGCCTTCGGGTTGTAAAGCACTTTCAGTCGTGAGGAAGGGGTATAGCTTAATACGTTATATCTTTGACGTTAGCGACAGAAGAAGGACCGGCTAACTCCGTGCCAGCAGCCGCGGTAATACGGAGGGTCCGAGCGTTAATCGGAATTACTGGGCGTAAAGCGTACGCAGGCGGCTTGTTAAGCCAGATGTGAAATCCCCGGGCTCAACCTGGGAATGGCATTTGGAACTGGCAAGCTAGAGTTTTGTAGAGGGTGGTAGAATTTCAGGTGTAGCGGTGAAATGCGTAGAGATCTGAAGGAATACCAGTGGCGAAGGCGGCCACCTGGACAAAAACTGACGCTCATGTACGAAAGCGTGGGGAGCAAACAGGATTAGATACCCTGGTAGTCCACGCCGTAAACGATGTCTACTAGTTGTCTGTGAGTTTAACTCGTGGGTAACGCAGCTAACGCATTAAGTAGACCGCCTGGGGAGTACGGCCGCAAGGTTAAAACTCAAATGAATTGACGGGGGCCCGCACAAGCGGTGGAGCATGTGGTTTAATTCGATGCAACGCGAAGAACCTTACCTGCCCTTGACATACTGAGAATTTACCAGAGATGGTTTAGTGCCTTCGGGAACTCAGATACAGGTGCTGCATGGCTGTCGTCAGCTCGTGTCGTGAGATGTTGGGTTAAGTCCCGCAACGAGCGCAACCCCTATCCTTATTTGCCAGCACGTAATGGTGGGAACTCTAGGGAGACTGCCGGTGATAAACCGGAGGAAGGTGGGGACGACGTCAAGTCATCATGGCCCTTACGGGCAGGGCTACACACGTGCTACAATGGCATGTACAGAGGGATGCGAACTCGCGAGAGCAAGCGGACCCCAAAAAGCATGTCGTAGTCCGGATCGGAGTCTGCAACTCGACTCCGTGAAGTCGGAATCGCTAGTAATCGTAGATCAGAATGCTACGGTGAATACGTTCCCGGGCCTTGTACACACCGCCCGTCACACCATGGGAGTGGGCTGCAAAAGAAGTGGGTAGTTTAACCTTCGGGAGGACGCTCACCACTTTGTGGTTCATGACTGGGGTGAAGTCGTAACAAGGTAGCCCTAGGGGAACCTGGGGCTGGATCACCTCCTTATTATGATGCTTAGGTTTTGTGACGTGTTCACACAGATTGCTTGATGAAAAAGAAAAGAGAGAAGTTCTAGTGTGGTGTAGAACCAACGAGAACAGCTACTGCAGTGTCCCGTTCGTCTAGAGGCCTAGGACACCGCCCTTTCACGGCGGTAACAGGGGTTCAAATCCCCTACGGGATACCATTTTCTCTCACTGGTTTGAGAATACAAAGCTAAGCATTTGTTTATATAGTGCTTAGCTTTGGTTTCTAAGGAACCAATTGCTCTTTAACAATTTGGAAAAGCTGATAAAAAAATATCTCAAGAATATGAGTTTAATAACAAGTGTTCTTGGTATTCAAAAATAAGGTGATCGTACTCGAATGGCAGGAATTATACAGCCTGACCATTCAAGTGATTTAAGCGACAACATTTAGGTGTTGTATGGTTAAGTGACTAAGCGTATACGGTGGATGCCTTGGCAGTCAGAGGCGATGAAGGACGTGTTAATCTGCGATAAGCCATGTTAAGTCGATAAAAGACGTTATAGACATGGATTTCCGAATGGGGAAACCCACTGCATTTTATGCAGTATCGTAACGTGAATACATAGCGTTGCGAGGCGAACCCGGGGAACTGAAACATCTAAGTACCCGGAGGAAAAGAAATCAACCGAGATTCTGGTAGTAGCGGCGAGCGAACCCGGATTAGCCCTTAAGCTTTTAGGTGATTAGTGGAACATTCTGGAAAGGATGGCGATACAGGGTGATAGCCCCGTACATGAAAATCTACTTTAAGTGAAATCGAGTAGGACGGCACACGTGATATGTTGTCTGAATATGGGGGGACCATCCTCCAAGGCTAAATACTCCTGACTGACCGATAGTGAACCAGTACCGTGAGGGAAAGGCGAAAAGAACCCCTGTGAGGGGAGTGAAATAGAACCTGAAACCGTATACGTACAAGCAGTGGGAGCCCCTTCGTGGGGTGACTGCGTACCTTTTGTATAATGGGTCAACGACTTAATTTCAGTAGCAAGGTTAAGCGAATAGCGGAGCCGTAGGGAAACCGAGTGTTAACTGCGCGCATAGTTGCTGGGATTAGACCCGAAACCCGGTGATCTAGCCATGGGCAGGTTGAAGATTGGGTAACACCAATTGGAGGACCGAACCGACTAATGTTGAAAAATTAGCGGATGACTTGTGGCTGGGGGTGAAAGGCCAATCAAACCGGGAGATAGCTGGTTCTCCTCGAAAGCTATTTAGGTAGCGCCTCGAGCGAATACTGATGGGGGTAGAGCACTGTTAAGGCTAGGGGGTCATCCCGACTTACCAACCCTTTGCAAACTCCGAATACCATCAAGTACTACTCGGGAGACACACGGCGGGTGCTAACGTCCGTCGTGGAAAGGGAAACAACCCAGACCGTCAGCTAAGGTCCCAAAGTGTATGTTAAGTGGGAAACGATGTGGGAAGGCTTAGACAGCCAGGATGTTGGCTTAGAAGCAGCCATCATTTAAAGAAAGCGTAATAGCTCACTGGTCGAGTCGGCCTGCGCGGAAGATGTAACGGGGCTAAACATACCACCGAAGCTACGGGAGCATGCTTGCATGCTCGGTAGAGGAGCGTTCTGTAAGCCGTTGAAGGTGAATCGTAAGGTTTGCTGGAGGTATCAGAAGTGCGAATGTTGACATGAGTAACGATAAAGGGGGTGAAAAGCCCCCTCGCCGAAAGACCAAGGTTTCCTGTCCAATGTTAATCAGGGCAGGGTGAGTCGGCCCCTAAGGCGAGACTGAAAAGTGTAGTCGATGGGAAACAGGTTAATATTCCTGTACTTCGTATAATTGCGATGGGAGGACGGAGAAGGCTAGGCCAGCGTGGCGATGGTTGTCCACGTGAAAGGCAGTAGGCGGTAAACTTAGGCAAATCCGGGTTTACATTACGCTGAGAGTTGATGACGAGTGTCTACGGACACGAAGTGGTTGATGCCCTGCTTCCAGGAAAAGTCTCTAAGCTTCAGATTATACGAAACCGTACCCCAAACCGACACAGGTGGTTGGGTAGAGAATACCAAGGCGCTTGAGAGAACTCGGGTGAAGGAACTAGGCAAAATGGTACCGTAACTTCGGGAGAAGGTACGCTCTTGATGGTGATGGGACTTGCTCCCTAAGCTGCTGAGAGTCGCAGATACCAGTTGGCTGCAACTGTTTATTAAAAACACAGCACTGTGCTAAATCGAAAGATGACGTATACGGTGTGACGCCTGCCCGGTGCCGGAAGGTTAATTGATGTGGTTAGCGTTCGCGCGAAGCTATTGATCGAAGCCCCGGTAAACGGCGGCCGTAACTATAACGGTCCTAAGGTAGCGAAATTCCTTGTCGGGTAAGTTCCGACCTGCACGAATGGCGTAATGATGGCCAAGCTGTCTCCACCCGAGACTCAGTGAAATTGAAATTGCCGTGAAGATGCGGTGTACCCGCGGCTAGACGGAAAGACCCCGTGAACCTTTACTACAGCTTGACACTGAACATTGACCCTACATGTGTAGGATAGGTGGGAGGCTTTGAAGCGTTGTCGCTAGATGACGTGGAGCCGACCTTGAAATACCACCCTTGTAGTGTTGATGTTCTAACGTTGGTCCCTTATCGGGATTGCGGACAGTGTCTGGTGGGTAGTTTGACTGGGGCGGTCTCCTCCCAAAGAGTAACGGAGGAGCACGAAGGTTGGCTAAGTATGGTCGGACATCATACGGTTAGTGCAATGGCATAAGCCAGCTTAACTGCGAGACAGACACGTCGAGCAGGTACGAAAGTAGGTCATAGTGATCCGGTGGTTCTGTATGGAAGGGCCATCGCTCAACGGATAAAAGGTACTCCGGGGATAACAGGCTGATACCGCCCAAGAGTTCATATCGACGGCGGTGTTTGGCACCTCGATGTCGGCTCATCACATCCTGGGGCTGAAGTCGGTCCCAAGGGTATGGCTGTTCGCCATTTAAAGTGGTACGCGAGCTGGGTTTAGAACGTCGTGAGACAGTTCGGTCCCTATCTGCCGTGGGCGTTTGAGAATTGAGGGGAGCTGCTCCTAGTACGAGAGGACCGGAGTGGACGAACCGCTGGTGTTTGGGTTGTTATGCCAATAGCATTGCCCAGTAGCTACGTTCGGAACTGATAACCGCTGAAAGCATCTAAGCGGGAAGCAGGCCTCGAGATTAATTCTCACTAGGACTTTAAGTCCTCTGAAGGGCCGTTGGAGACTACAACGTTGATAGGCAAGGTGTGTAAGTGCTGTGAGGCATTGAGCTAACTTGTACTAATTACCCGTGAGGCTTAACCATACAACACCTAAAGGGTGTTGCTTATAGATACTTTATTTTAGAAACCATGAATACTTGTTAGTGCTCATGAGATGTTTCAGCTTTTTCGAATGTTAAAGACAACAGTTTTTGCCTGGTGGCAATAGCGTTGTGGACCCACCTGACTCCATGCCGAACTCAGAAGTGAAACGCAACTGCGCCGATGATAGTGTGGGGCTTCCCCATGTGAAAGTAGGTCACCGCCAGGCTCTCAATTAAATGACCCCATCGTCGTAAGACGTTGGGGTTTTTTATTATCTGTGATTTTGTACTTTTCCATATTTATTGAGCATTGCTAGCGTGCGGGTTTAGCTGCAGGGTGCACTGCATCTTATGTGTAAGACGTTACGGCTATGGTTAAGCCTTATTGGTAAACTAGTTGAACGCATATTAGCCTGTTGATTCTAAGAAAAGCGTAAAACCAAAATTGCGGTAAAGACAAAAAAGCTTAACTTTTCTGGTACTGCCGGAGGTCAGATTCCCGTTTAATCTTTAATTGGATGAGTGAATATTTAAAGAAGAGGTATCCACTAGTCACAATCCCTAGAAGACTAAATAGAAATATGTAAACATTTCCCTGATTTTGACTATGAGCAGTGACTTCTTCGTTAAATGTTGGAAACCACTTAGAGTATACGATACTCAATTCATCACCTTGGGAATATGAATAGGTACCGGATTTTAGGATTTTGCTCTCCCCTTTCATTTCATCGCCGCTAGTTGTTGCGAAAATATAACTTACTTTGATATCGACACCCTGCTTGTGGCTAGCTAAGTTGCCTATCTTTCCGGTTGCGCTTTCAAGATCAGATTCTATTACTAAATAGCTTATTGCTTCATCTTTAGACATAAGCATTACTATGCCTATGATGATACAAAATAGAACTGATAGCATTTTCCCCGTCGTTAAGGAATCGTGTTGTGCTTGTTGAGCCT
Organism: Agarivorans sp. OAG1; assembly: GCF_037076485.1. NCBI lineage: Bacteria > Pseudomonadati > Pseudomonadota > Gammaproteobacteria > Alteromonadales > Alteromonadaceae > Agarivorans > Agarivorans sp. OAG1. The sequence goes on along the minus strand of NZ_AP028990.1, from coordinate 4,071,058 downwards.
GATCCAAATTATATAGTCCATGAGGTAATGTGCTTTGAATATACCATTACCGATTAAACGAAGATTCGTCGTTATAGCCAAATCGTGACAAAAGGCTCAGTTGTTTGAAATGTGAGCAGTCAACATTTCTATTTGATGAAATGTTTGTAATGGCGATCTGGATGAATTAGCCTGAGATTGAACGTTTGCAATACTTCTCACATCGCCTGTTGGCCTATGGAGGGCAAATATGGAAAATAACGCTCCAAGTAAACTGTTCATTCTCGACACTAACGTGCTGCTGCACGAACCCCTCGCAATATACTCTTTCCAAGAACATGACGTCGTTATTCCAATGACTGTCCTAGAAGAATTAGACCGAATTAAAGATAGGCAAAAAGACGTTAGCAGAGATGCGCGAGTGGCTATTCGTTCATTAGAAGACGTATTTGCATCAGCCTCACCAGAGCAAATTGTAAATGGTGTAGAGCTGAAGAATGATGCTGATAACCAAGTGAGTGGTAAGTTATCGATTTTTGCAGATCATACACTTGAAAAGAACCAGCAAAACTTTACTGCCGATGAGCCGGATAATCGTATCATCAACGCAGCTATTTATTTGCAAGACAAACACGCTCCTCGTCAGGTGGTGTTGGTAACTAAAGACATTAATATGCGCCTGAAAGCAAAAGGTGCAGGCTTAGAGCGTGTAGAAGACTATCGGACCGACCAGCTAATCGATGATATTCGTTTGCTAGCAAAAGGCTTCACTGAGTTAGAAGGTAGCTTTTGGGGGCGAGTTAAAGATTGTGAAAGTAGTTCAGAAGGGCGAGATACCCACCATGTGATTGACGCCGAAATTCTTGGCCCTTGTTATGTAAACCAATACATCATCGATGACACCGAAAGCTTTGCGGCGCGAGTCGTTAAAAAAGACGAGCAAAATGTCGAATTGCTCGACTTGGGTTATGAGCGCTTGATGGCCAAACATGCTTGGGGAGTTCATCCCAAAAACATCTACCAAGGTATGGCGTTTGATGCCTTGCTCGATCCTAATATCGACTTGGTGATTCTTACTGGCCCAGCGGGTTGTGGTAAAACCTTATTAGCGATGGCTGCTGCGCTTGAAATGGTGGTGGAAAAAGGTATCTACGACAAAATTATAGTTACCCGAAATACCCCTGAAATTGCGGAATCTATTGGTTTTTTGCCGGGTACTGAAGAGGAGAAAATGGCTCCGTGGTTAGCCGCAATTACCGATACTTTAGAAGTGTTGCATAAACACGATGAATCTATGTCTGGCTCTATGAATTACATTATGGAGAAGGCTAACATTCAGTTTAAATCGGTAAACTTTATGCGTGGACGCAGTATTCAGAACGCATTTGTGTTTTTAGATGAATGTCAAAATTTAACAGCTTCCCAGCTTAAAACTATTATTACCCGCTGCGGCGAAGGAACCAAATTGGTATGCTGTGGTAACTTAGCGCAAATCGACAGCAACTATTTGTCGGCTGTTACCTCTGGATTAACCTACATTGTAGAGCGTTTTAAAGATTTTGATGGTAGTGCAAATGTGTATTTAAATGGGGTGGTAAGGAGCCGTTTAGCCTCGTTTGCAGAAGAAAAACTATAGAAGGTAGAACATGATTGGAGAAGCAAACAAGCGTGCATTTCACCGTATGCTAATTAACGCAGAGTTGCGAATTGTGGTTGGTCAACAGCGTTATGCTGGTTTATGTAAAGACCTAAGTGCAACCGGTATGGGCATTAGTGTTAAAGACGTAAAGCTCGCTATTGGCGACGAAGTTGAAGTGGCTTTGAGTGGTGAAGGTGTTGCGCCTTTCAGCGCCAAAGGTAAAGTGGTTCGTTGCGCCGGAGATGGTGATATTGACTACGCGGTAGAGTTTACTTCTCTCTCTTAAATTCTGGTGGAACCCAGTCCATTTGTTGATAGGTATACAAACCTGAATGAATGTACTGGGCACTTTCTTTTGCCACCTTTCCTAGCTCGAACAAGGCCGGCCCGGTTGGTTCTAGCAATACATACTGCTTCCCTTCTATTCTTACAGTTTCATCATCAGCTTGCGGTGCCATGTTTAATGCAAGTAGAGCATGATTAGGCACATAGATAATGGCAACATCTAAGCGTGGATAGAGGATCTTCAAAGCGCTGGCTAGCAGGGTTGTTTTGCTGTCACAGTCGCCAACATTATTTCTAATTACCTGAATAGGTGTGAGAAAGCCTGCTCCACGTAAACGATCCTTTGAACGCAGTTCGCTATAAGGAATGGACTGAACAAAACTTAGTAAGTAATTGCTTACTTCCCGTTGCTTGGCTTGGTCTTCGAGTTGATTCAAACTGTTATTGAGCCAGCTAAATAAATACTCTGCACTTTCTTGGGCAAGCCTATTATGGTCGGGCATTATTCCCATCGCGCCATCGGCAGTTTGTTTTTCTACAAAATAGTGCTTAGTTAAGTAGTCTTGATAATGCTGCTGCACTTCTTTACCGAGTTTTTCTGATAGCTCTTGAATAAACTCTTGGTCATTTCCTTGCAGTTGATAACTCAGCTGACCGTGCTGAGTATTAAAGCTTACTTTAGCTTGTTTGGGATCTATTTTACGCAAATTAGGCTTGAGCTTGGTTAACACATATTGCTGAGCTTGCTCGGGACGATATTGGGTAAATTTGGTGAGTTTATGTGGATAGTTTAATAGGCTAAAATTAAGCGTCTGAGTATTGTTTTGGGAGTCTTTCCAAAGGTAGCTGTAGTGTCCGGCATTCCTTTCAAAGCGAAGCTGTTCTGCTTGAGCGGACAACGAAAGGCAACCGGAGATCATGATAAAGCACAGTAATAATCTTTTCATGACGACTCCGGTTGTTTACATGCTAGCCCAATTTAGACTGCTTTTGTTTTGCCACTTGCTCGGCGCGATGAATATGATTAAGCACGTGAACAAAAGCTTTGGCCGATGCTTCAACAATGTCAGTAGCTAAACCCATACCATGGTATTTTCGCCCTTGGTAATTGGCTACGATATCCGCTTTACCTAAGGCGTCTTTAATATCGGTTTTCTCGGCGGTTGCCGTTCCGCCGCCAGCTGCTTCGATGGTGTAATCGTCTATCTTAATGTCGTAACCAGTGATTTTACGTAAACAGCGGTAAGCCGCATCGATAGGACCATTACCTGTAGACGCTTCTAGTATGGTTTCTTCACCAGCTATCAGCTTAACCGTGGCTGTGGAAACAACGTCCGAGCCACTTTGCGCGCTTAAATACTCTAAACGGTAGTGTTCTGATTCATCTTGTAGATTATTGAAGAAGACTAAGGCTTCAAGGTCGTAGTCGAATACTTGTCCTTTACGATCAGCCAGTTCAAGAAAGCTGTCGTACAACTCATCTAGCTTGTAGTCTTCTTCGCTGTAACCTAGTTCTTGCATGCGATGTTTAATTACGTGGCGACCAGAGCGAGAGGTAAGGTTTAAGCTATTTTTATTTAAGCCTATGCTCTCTGGCGTCATAATCTCGTAGGTATTTTCGTTCTTCAGCATGCCATCTTGGTGGATACCTGAAGAATGAGAAAAGGCGTTACTGCCCACAATGGCTTTGTTGGCTTGCACCGGCATATTACACAAATGGCTTACCAATTGGCTGGCGCGGTAAATTTCTTGAGATTTGATGTTAGTACCTAGACCGCCTAACTGATCTTTACGGGTATTGATGATCATGGCTACTTCTTCTAGCGAACAATTACCCGCACGCTCGCCAATACCGTTTAAGGTACATTCAATTTGGCGTGCGCCCTGTTGTACAGCTGAAATAGAGTTTGCTACCGATAAACCTAGGTCATCGTGACAGTGAACGGATATTACCGCTTGGTCGATATTAGGCACTCGGTTAAATAAGGTAGAAATAATACCGCCAAATTCGCTAGGTACGGTATAACCCACGGTATCAGGAATGTTTACCGTAGTTGCACCAGCTTTAATAGCCGCTTCTACCATGCGGCATAGGTTATCGATAGGAGTTCGTCCTGCGTCTTCACAAGAAAACTCAACATCATTGGTATAGTTACGCGCGTGTTTTACTGCGTTTACTGCCATCTCAAGCACATCATCAAAACTGCGTTTTAGTTTGCTTTCAACGTGTACAGTTGAGGTTGAAATAAAGGTATGAATTCGAAAAGCATCTGCCACTTTCAAGGCTTCGGCAGCTACATCAATATCTTTGGGTAAGGCGCGCGATAGCGCACAAACCGTTGAGTCTTTGATTTCACGCGCAATGGTTTGCACTGAGTCAAAATCACCAGGTGACGAAATAGGAAAACCTACTTCCATAATGTCTACACCTAAGCGCTCTAAGGCAAAGGCAATTTGCAGCTTTTCTTTTACTGTTAAGCTGGCAGCCAGCGCTTGCTCACCGTCTCGTAGGGTGGTATCAAAAATTTTGACTAGGTCAGACATTCATTAATCCTTGTCTATTGTTATTTGTGTTTGCTTCACTGCACAAGTTTACGATTAGGCTTATTATTGTTTTAGGCCTTTCTGTGCACAAGTTTTCGGCTAGTTTAACAAGCTCTCGGCAAACTGGCTAACAGCAAATGTAGTGGCATGAATTTAGCGTGAATCAGGAGAGATAAATTGACTAAAACTGCAATTGTAATTGGTGCTACAGGCCTAGTCGGAAGTGCCTTACTAGAGCAACTATTAGCGGATGAAAGTTGGGATAAAGTGCGGGTATTTGGCCGCAAAAGCACGGGTGTGAATGCGGATAAACTGGAGGAGCATGTTGTAGATTTTGCCAAGATAGACAGTTGGCAGCAGCTTATTCAAGGCCGCAGCCTGTTTATTTGCATTGGCACTACGCTTAGCCAAGCCGGCAGCAAAGCCGCAATGCGAGCCATTGATTTAGAACTTCCTTTAGCTTTTGCCACAGCGGCAAAGCGCAATCATGTTGAAGACTGTTTGCTTATCTCGTCTTTGTTCGCAAACGCCAAGTCTCCTTCTCATTACTTGCGCATAAAAGGAGAGTTAGAGAATCAGTTAGCTTGCTTTGGTTTTAAACACTTAATGCTGTTTCGCCCTGGGCCATTGCTAGGCGAGCGCACACAGGTGCGTTTTTCTGAGCAAGTAGTGGCTGCGTTGCAACCGGTATTCTCCGCTAATTTGTCACCTTTGCGGCGCTGGCGTGGTATCGAAGCAGTTCAATTAGCCACAACCATGCTTAGCTACGCGAACAAGCCGCCAGCTGAAGCGAGGGTAGTTATTCAAGGAGAGGCGCTTTTTACCCCGCGCTGAGTCAATAAACCTCACGCTCTAGTTCTATTATTAGGCTCCGTTCTATTTTCTTCTACAGCAAAAGCACCTAGCTCTACTTGTGTAATTTGTCACCAAGTGGGTCTTTGTCATGGATTTGTAAAATTAGTTTCATTTCTCGGTAAAGCATTTTATCCAGTCTGTGGAAAAGCACGAGAAGGAGCTTGGTATGTTACAACGATTGAGCCAGTGGGATTATGCAATCTCCGCAACCTGTTTGGGGCACCGCTTTAATGCACAGGTGGCCCGCCTAGCCAGAGTAGTATCGCATTCTGGTGATGGTTATTACTATGCCTTGTTTGGTGGCATTATAGCCTTCACTTCATATGCCGGCGCCTTTTGGAGTCTCGCCTTACCAGCATTTGTTATTGAACTAATGTGCTATCTGCTGCTTAAGCAAATTTTCCGACGAGACCGACCACAAGCTTTACCGGTGTTTATTCGCCCTTCCGATCGATTTAGTTTTCCCTCCGGCCATAGTGCTGGGGCCTTTGTTATGGCTGGCAGCGTGGCTCAGATATTTCCGTCTTGGGCGGGTGTCGCTTTTACCTGGGCGAGTTTGGTTGCTTGCTCTCGAGTATTGCTTGGGGTGCACTTTATTAGCGACGTTATCGCAGGTGCCAGTTTAGGTTTGTTAATTGTTTACGGTATTAATTAGGTAAGCCAAATAATGCGAATTCTTTATGGTGTACAAGGAACAGGAAACGGCCACATTACGCGAGCTCGTTTGCTATGTAGCGCTTTAAAAAAGCAAGGCATCGAGGTAGATGTATTGATGTCGGGGCGGGTTGGTAAAGCGCCTGAAGTGGAAGAATTTGGTGAATACAAAAGCCTTAAGGGAATAAGTTTTCATCATAAGGGCGGTAAAGTAGATAAATGGGCTACCTTCAAGGATCTTTCTTTAAAACAATTTCGCAATGACCTTGCCGAACTCGATTTGTCTGGTTATGACTTACTGATTAATGACTTTGAACCGGTGAGTGCTTGGGCGGCCAAAAAGCAAGGTTTAACCAGTATCTCTATCTCTCACCAAGCAGCGTTTTTACATGACATTCCCACTAAAGAAATGGGCTTATGGAATCGATTATTAGTACGTAATTTTGCGCCATGTGAATATAACCTCGGTGTTCACTGGTGCGACTTTAAGCAAACTATTGCGCCGCCCTTAGTGGAAAAGCTGGATGAACTAACAAACAATGGCAAAATTCTGGTGTATTTGCCATTTGAGTCTCTAGAGCAAATCCGCCCCTTGTTAACCCGTTTCACGGGCCATCAATTTGTCTGTTTTCACCCAGAAATTAAGCAAGCTGAAAATGACGGGAACTTAGAGTTACAACCCATTCATCGGGACAACTTTCTTGAGCATTTGCGCAGCTGTGCCGGGGTGTTTTGTAACGCTGGTTTTGAACTACCCTCAGAAGCCATGGCGGCAGGTAAAAAATTGTTGGTTAAGCCATTATTTGGCCAGTTTGAACAAGTTACCAATGCCTATACTTTGCAAAGCTTGGGCCTGGCACATATAGCCGAAAGCCTAGAACCTTACATACTAGATTCATGGCTTCAGCTAGATCAAAGTGAGCCGGTATATTATCCCGATGTGGCCAACATTCTGGCAGAGCACATTAGAAACAATACCTGGCAAGATTTAGATGCTATGGCACGTGAAATGTGGCAGCAAGTAAGTTATCCGGCGGCGAGTCAATTATTGATGGCCAATATCATGAGCGACAGCACGGTAACTGCAGAATCCTTGACTAAAATAAAAGTGTCTGGGTAAACGATTTGGAGGGAACATGCGTTTTACTAATGAAGACGGTGAGGTCATGGAGTTAGCTAACAATATGACCATCCAAGAGCTATACGACATGGGGGTGAGTATTTCCCTGAGTGAAGATTCTGATCCTGAACAGCAAATTTGGCTAACAGAAGAGCATGATACTATTAAGTAGTTAAGTGCTTTAAGGTAGTGCTGAATCACCGGGTGTTAACTTGCTTATCATCCGGTTTTTTGTGCCTTGCTTAGAAGATAACTCTTAGGTGGCTACAAGAAGCTTGAGCTGTTTTATATGATTAGCTGCTTAAAAGAATAGAAAGAGCAGACAAAAGCGTAGACGCTGGGGGTAAAGAAACGTTAAAGTGCTAGCCTTGGAAGACAGGATATTAAGTCCCATTTCCCGCAACACAATAGAGTTATCCCCACAATTACAATAAATAAAGCCTGGAGGCTTGAACATGGAGAAGTTATCCGGCGCCGAAATGGTCGTCCGCTGTTTGCAAGATCAGGGTGTTAAACACATTTTTGGCTACCCTGGTGGCTCAGTATTAGATGTATATGATGCACTGTTTGATAGTAGCGATATTGAACATGTATTGGTAAGGCACGAGCAAGCTGCTGTGCACATGGCCGATGGTTATGCACGAGCAACTGGTGAAGTAGGTACGGTATTGGTTACCTCTGGACCTGGCGCTACAAATACCATTACCGGTATTGCTACCGCTTATATGGATTCGGTTCCAATGGTGGTGTTATCTGGTCAGGTACCAACAGGCTTGATTGGCCAAGATGCCTTCCAAGAAACCGACATGATCGGCGTTTCGCGCCCCGTAGTAAAACACAGCTTTTTAGTTAAAAAGGCCGAGGAAATCCCAGCGGCTATCAAAAAAGCTTATTACATAGCATCTACTGGTCGTCCTGGTCCGGTAGTTATCGACTTGCCTAAAGATGTTCAAAACCCTCTACTTAAGTTCCCTTATGAATATCCTAAGTCAGTTAGCATGCGTTCTTACAACCCAACGCTAACTGGTCACAAAGGGCAGATTAAGAAAGCGGTTAAAGCCTTAGCCGAAGCCGAAAAACCAGTGTTATACATTGGTGGTGGCGCAATTATGGCTGAAGCTGGCGAGCAAATTAGCAAGCTAGTTGAAATATTCAACATGCCGGTTACCTCAACCTTAATGGGTTTAGGTGCCTTCCCTTCTACAGACTCACGTTTTGTGGGCATGTTGGGTATGCATGGTACTTACGAAGCCAACATGTCGATGCATAATGCAGACGTTATTTTTGCCGTAGGTGCACGCTTTGATGACCGTGTAACTAACAACGTGAAGAAGTTCTGCCCTAATGCCACTATTTTGCATATTGATATAGACCCCACCTCTATTTCGAAAACGATCCGTGCAGACATTCCCATTGTTGGCTCGGTTGATTCGGTTATCGATCAAATGCTGGAATGCATTAAAGAAACTGACGCTAAAAACGATGCTGACAGTCTTAAAGATTGGTGGGCACAAGTTGAAGAATGGCGCAGCCGTAAGTGCTTAAACTATGCCAAAAGCGATACGTTAATTAAGCCGCAACAAGTGATCGAATCAATGTATCGCGCTACTAAGGGCGATGCATACGTAACCTCTGATGTGGGTCAGCATCAAATGTTTGCTGCCTTGTATTATCCGTTTGATAAGCCGCGTCGTTGGATTAACTCTGGTGGTTTAGGCACCATGGGCTTTGGTTTCCCGGCAGCTATGGGGGTTAAGTTTGCCTTCCCTGATGCCACTGTTGCTTGTGTAACCGGTGACGGCTCGATTCAAATGAATATTCAAGAGCTTTCAACTTGTTTGCAATACAACGTACCGGTAGTAATTGTTTCACTAAACAACCGCTCGCTGGGTATGGTTAAGCAGTGGCAAAAAATGTTCTACGATGGTCGTCAATCGCACTCTTACATGGATTCGGTACCTGATTTTGTGAAACTAGCAGAGGCCTATGGCCATGTTGGTATGCAAGTTAATCATCCTGATGAGTTAGATGAAGCCATGGAGAAAGCCTTCTCGATGAAAGATCGCGTGGTATTTATGGATATCATGGTTGATCCTGAAGAGCATGTTTACCCAATGCAGATTAAAACCGAGTCAATGAAAGATATGTGGTTAAGCAAAACGGAGAGAACATAATGCGCCGAATTATTTCAGTATTATTAGAAAACGAAGCCGGCGCTTTGTCTCGCGTAACCGGATTGTTTTCACAGCGTGGTTTCAACATTGATTCACTAACTGTATCAACCACGGAAGACCCAACCTTGTCACGTATGACTATTTGTACCTTTGGTGATGAAAACACCATCGAGCAAATTACTAAGCAGCTGAACAAGCTAGTCGACGTGCTAAAAGTATCTGAACTCACCGAAGCTGAGCATGTAGAACGTGAGATCATGTTGGTTAAAGTGCGTGCAGCGGGTTCAACCCGTGAAGAAGTGATGCGAACTTGTGACATTTTCCGCGGTCAAATCGTCGACGTTACACCAAGCATGTATGTGATGCAGTTAAGTGGTGACAGCGCGAAGTTAGATGCCTGCTTAAAGACACTATCTCAATCAACTGAAATTTTAGAAGTTGTACGTAGTGGTGTATGTGGCATGAGCCGTGGCGAGAGAATGCTACGACCCTAATATCTGGTCACTTTTGAGCTAAAGACCAGCCTCGGCTGGTCTTTTTGTTTGTGATTACCAAGCTATTTGCAATTTACTGATATACTCAAGCAATGGTCATACCAAAGGATGGTGCGACTAAGAGCTTGAAGGTGAGGAACACCCTTAATGAAATTTTCCAGTCGGATCATAGTATTTACCATTAGCTGCGTAGTGGTGGCAGTGCTATTGGTATTGCTTGGGGGTGCGCTTACCTTCCGTCAGTTAGCATTTAATCAGCAACAACATCAGTTGCGCTCAGTCGTTGAAGTGATTGATGGTCAGCTGAGTGTTCAGCCGGAAACGCCAGAATTTGCTCAATGGTTACCAAATTGGCTGCGTGCACATAATATTCAAGTGCTTGAGGTAGCTAATCGCGGCGGGGTTATTTATACCTTTCGTGAGCTTAATTACACTGGCAACAGCAATAACTTAATTCCTTATCGTTATCCCTTAGCGGCTCATCCTGACTTTTTTATTCAAATTTGGGTCGAACAACCCTTTAAACAGCTCACCTATGAACCTGAAGCAATGTTAGGTATTGGTGCTGGTGTGCTGATTGTTGCCTTGGGATTAATCGCTGTATTTCGCTGGCTAAAAAGCATTATGTACGGTGCTGAATTGCTGCAAACTCGCGGCAATCAAATTCTCGCAGGTCGCCTGCGCGATGTGCAGCAAGGCAGTGGCAAAGAGTGGCCCAATGCTGCAAGTAAGGCGATTGAGCAGTTGATCACCCAACTTATTGAAGCTCGCCAAGAACGCAGTCGCTTTGATTGTATCATTCGCAATAATGCCTTTGTTGATGAGCTTACTCAGTTATCTAATCGCACTCACTTTTTAAATCAGCTGGAAGCGGAGATTGGCGATGCCGATGCGCACACCGGCGCGGTGTTGTTAGTGTATCTGCGTGGCATGGACGATGTTAACTACCAATATGCACGTAACGAAGGCGATGCAATTTTGCAGCAAAGCTCTGAGGCTTTAAAGCAGTACACTCGCCGTAATATTGATGTGAACCTAGCACGCTATAGCGGCGATGCCTTTGCCTTGTTAATGCCGCTATCTACCTTGGATGAAGCGGAAGACACTGCCGCAGGTATCTTAAAATTACTCGAGCGTATTCCCTTGCCTGAAGTGGCCGAGGCCGATGACTTCTTCTACATCGGTATTGCGGGTTATGAGTATGGTGATAACGCGCAGTTGGTTATTGAGCAAGCTGAGGATGCCTTAAGAGTGGCGCAGATGCAGCGACATAATGGTTGGTATGCCATCCCTCGCGAGTTGAGTTCTACCCAAACCGGCAAGGGCTCGGTGCGCTGGCGTACCTTACTGCAGCATGTGCTAAGTAACGAGGCGCTGCACTATTATCAACAAGAAGTTTTTGATGAGGATGGACGCGTTTGTTACAAAGAGCTGCTAGCGCGTGTTACCGACTACCAAGGTGAAGTGATTAACGCGGGTGTATTTTTACCTTGGGCTGAAAAAAGTGGCCTGCAGGCAGACTTTGATCAGCATGCCCTAAAATTTGCGATGCAACAGGTTAAGTACTCTCGCCAGCCTATTAGCATTAACTTAAACATAGCGACAGTGATTAAGCAGTCGGTAATGCGTGATTTACTACAATGGGTATTTTCTGTTCCATTTAAAGAATGCCAAAAGCTAGTGCTGGAGTTTCCTGAAACCCAGCTATCGCAACTCAACGATACTGAAATGCTACGCTTAAAAGCCTTAAATAAAAAAGGTATTAAGCTGGCTGTAGAGCGCGCAGGTCAGCGCGTTGTTAGCACTCAATACATTAGCGAGCTTAAGTTGGAATACTTAAAGCTGCACACTAGTTTGGTTCGAGATATCCAAGTGCGGCAAGTTAATCAGTTAGCCGTGAGCTCATTGGTAGCCAGTTGTGCAGGTCGGGTGCAAGTGATGGCAGTAGGTGTTGAACGTAATGAAGAGTGGCGAGTTTTGCAGCGTTTAGGCGTTCATCATGCTCAAGGCTTTTTGTTTAGTAAACCTGAGCCTATTTAACTCACACTTAGCTTAGATTTATTTGATGAATAAGTGTGGTATTTGTATAGCTAATCTACAGTTACTAGATATACCGCTTTTAATCTTGAGAATTAGCACATATTTGTCGGCCAATGCTTTAAAAAATAAAAGAAAAGTTTAGACTAGATGACTAGTGTTTGACATGGATATCATCAAAGGACAATGACTCGATGGGCTTAGCGTTTTGGCGAAGAAACACCGCAAAAACTCGTTGTAGTGCTTATTTGCGCCCTGACTTTTTGGTTCTGGCTAACCAAAATGAACAAACCTTTGAGCAAGCTATTGATTCTATTGAGCAATGGCCCGCAGCCTTTGCGAGCTTATGTAAGGAAGCTCAGTTATCTAGCGACCATCAAATTGTGTTTGTATTGGGTAGCCAGCACTACCAACAGTTTCAGGTTGAAAAGCCTAGCGTTCCCGATGAAGAGTTGGCTGGCGCAGTGCCTTGGACCATCAAAGATATGGTCGCCGAACAAATCCCCGATTTAGCTATCGATTACTATCAAGCTCCTACCACTCCCATGGCTAGCGAAAAGCTGAATGTTGTTTGTGTGCGTAAACAGATTATCCAGCAGCTAGTGCAAATAGCTCAGCAGCAAGATATTCAGCTTGAAGGTATTACAATTGAAACGTTGGCTGCAGTTAACTTGTTGGAAAACAACGACCGTTGCCAAATGCTGCTGTGGCAACCAAAAGCCGGAGATTTAGAGCTGATAGTGGTGCGCCAAGGGCAAGTGTGTTTTTCTCGGCAACTGCGGGCATTTTCTGGTTTAGGCAAAATGCAGGAGATTGAATTTACTCAAACTTTCTTCGACAGTTTAAGTTTAGAGCTACAACGTTCTATCGACTACATTAGTGCCACTTTGAAACTGCCTGATGTAAGCCATATTCAATTAGCCATTCCTAGCCGCTTTAGCGATGAAATCGCCCAACAGTTACAGCAAAATCTTACCCCCAACGTCGCCTTGTTGGATATCTCGGCGATAGAGTCTAGTGACCAATACTATAAAATCCCTGCACTTGCTGGCTTACAAGAAGGGGTGCTGTCGTGAAAACACGGATTAACCTCTATACCGAAGAGTTCAGACCCAAACCAGAGCGAGGCTCGTTAAGGCAAGCCGTAGGACTATGGTTATTGGTTGGTATAATTGCTTTAGCGTGGGGTTTTTGGCAACAGCAACAAACAGGTTCCGCCGTGGTTGAGGCTGCCGCTCAACGTAAACTAGTTAACTCGCAAGAGCAGCAGCTTGCTCAGCTAAAAGCTGCGATAGAACAACGAGCTGTAGACCCAAGATTGCAACAGCAACTGAGCTTAGCTGAGCAAGAATTGAAACTAAAACGGCTGCTTGAGCAACGCTTGCAAGGTCAAAGTTATGCGAACAACGGCTTCTCTTCTTCTTTATCGGCCTTGGCCTCTATTCAAGACCAGCAGATTTGGCTAACCCAAATTAGCATCCAGCGAGGCAAAATGGCTTTGGCTGGTCAATCAACTAGTAGCGATGCGGTGCCCAAATGGCTGAAGCAATTTAAACATTATCCTGATTTGTCACAGCAGCAGTTTGCCGGTTTAAAAATTTATCGCGACGAGCAACAACAATTGCACTTCAGTTTAAGCGGCTCTAACCATGACGAGCGTATGCTAGGAGGTGCCAATGAGTGAGCAATGGCAACAATGGCAGTTACGTTTTGCCGCCTTAAGCCTTCGAGAACGGGTACTTATTTTCATAACCGGATTGGTTATTGTAGTGCTTCCCAGTTATTACCTGTGGATAGAGCCTGCGAGCTTAAAACAAACGCGCGCAGAAAAAGAGCTGGTACAAGCAAATGCAAAGTATAACGAAAACGCAAACCTGATCGAGTTTAGTAAAAATAAATTACGTGAAGATCCCAACCAGGATATTAGCCGACAGCTAAAACAGTTAAAAATACAACTGGCGCAAATCGATCAGTCGCTAGAGCAGCAGCAAGCTGGCTTGATTCCTGTTGAGCAAATGGCGGAAGTACTCGAGCAGTTATTGCAAAAAAGCCCAGGCTTAGTATTAGTGGCTATGGACTCTTTAGCACCAAAGCCAGTATTAAGTAGTGAAGAAAGCAATCCTGATAGTTTGAATTTCTATCGTCATGGGATCCGCTTAAAACTCAGTGGCGGGTATTTTCCATTACTTAAGTATTTACAGATTGTTGAAGAGCTTCCGCAGCGATTTTTGTGGCAACTAATTGATTATCAAGTAGACGAGTATCCCAAGGCAGATATCACTATCGACATATATACCTTAAGCACCAATAAGGACTTTATCAGTGGTTAAATCTCTTTGCTTGATATTGTTGGGGTGTTCGTTAATAGCTAGCAATGGCTACGCTAGCTCTTTGAGCGATCCTACCGCGCCACCAAACAGCAGCAAGCATACTAGCACCACCAAGCGAGCAGCTTTACCGAGTTTACAGGCAATTATTGTCGGTGGTGAGCAACCAGGCGCTATTCTTAATCAGCGCTTTGTGGCAATAAATCAGAATATTTCCGGCTTTACTTTAAGCCGACTTCACCAAGATTATGTGGTGTTAGCCCGAGCGGGTAAGCAATATAAAATCAAATTGGACAAGGTGTCGGTAAAACGCGTCACTGTGCAGGGGCAGTAATACATGTATATCAAACGGATTTTTATAGGTTGTATGGTGGTATTGGTGGGTGCTTGTCAAAGCACTAATCGCCCCGATCCTGTAGAAGCTAAGCAAGCAATTTCCGAGGCCCAAGTGCCAACGGATAACGCCATCAGTGCTCCTGAGCTTCCAGCGGAAGTTGAAGCTGAGCTAATGCCAGAGCTAGCCTTGCAGCCCGGTAATTTATTGCAAGTTGAACACCGCTTCGATGTGAATGCCCGTAATGTAGATGCTAAAGCGTTTTTCCCCGCACTGATTAAAGGCTCGCCGCTCAGTGTGGCTTTACATCCAGGAGTAGAAGGTCAAATTACCTTAAAACTTAAAGAGGTAACGCTTAAAGAAGCGATTGATGTAGTGGCTGATATGTATGGTTACGACATTAAGCGTCGCGGCAAAATTTTGCATGTATATCCGGCCGGCATGCGCATCGAAACTATTCCATTAAACTACTTGATGCTAGAGCGTTATGGTTATACTCGTACGCGTATTAACTCCGGCGGTATAACCGGCAGTGACAGCGACAATAACAATAGTTCGGGTAACAACTATTCGAATAACTCATCAAGTAATAATTCGTCTAACAACTATTCGAATAACAACAATAACAACAGCAGCTCTAATCGCAGTGATAGCTTCAACGGTACCAAGATTGAGTCGGCTACTGAAACGCGTTTTTGGTATGAATTAGAAGAAACCTTACGCGGCATGATAGGCATAAACATGCGCCGTGATCGTGGTAATGATACTTCTTACGCCAACGACGGACGAATGGTTGTGGTTAGCCCGCAAGCCGGTTTAGTGACGGTTCGCGCTTTTCCTGACGAAATTCGTACCATTAAAACTTTTTTAAGTCACTCAGAGAAAAACCTGCAACGCCAAGTGGTGTTAGAGGCCAAGATTATTGAAGTGACCTTGAGCGACGGTTACCAGCAAGGCATTGATTGGACCAATGCTGGCGATGTATTTGGTTCTACAGAAGTATTGTTTAACAGCGTGTCGCAAATTCCTGGCGATGCCATCAGTAGCGTGCTGGGCGGCGGCGGTGCCTTAACAGTTACCGACGGCAACTTCCAAGCTGTGGTAAAACTGTTGCAAACTCAGGGTGATGTAAACGTGCTATCTAGCCCGCGAATTACAGCCTCCAACAACCAAAAAGCGGTGATTAAAGTCGGTACCGACGAGTACTTTGTCACCGACGTATCCAATACCACTATTACCGGTACTAACCCTGTTACTAATCCAAGTGTAGAGCTTACTCCGTTCTTCTCTGGTGTGGCCTTAGATGTGACCCCGCAAATCAATGACCAAGGCGAAGTGTTGTTGCATGTTCACCCTTCGGTTACCGATGTAAAAGAGCAACGTAAAGTAATTAGCTTTGGTAGCGATGCTGATAGCTTGGATTTACCACTGGCACAAAGCGATATTCGAGAAACAGATACGGTAATTAAAGCTAGCTCTGGTGATGTGGTGGTTATTGGTGGCCTGATGAGCTCTAAGCAGGAAGAAATAGTCTCTAAAGTGCCATTCATTGGGTCTATTCCTGGTTTAGGTGAGTTGTTTACCAACCGTGCGGTATCAAACCAAAAAACCGAGCTAGTGATTTTGATTCAGCCAACAGTGGTTACCCAAGATACTTGGCAAAACGAACTGCAAAAATCACAAGAGTTGTTAAACACTTGGTACCCAGAAGATAACTAGGCGGACATTGGTGGCGGTATATCTCGAACATTTTGGCCTCTCACAAGCCCCTTTTGGTTTAACACCAAATACCGGTTTGTACCAAGCCTTGTTGCCTCATGACGAAGCTATTCAAGTGTTGCAAACGGCGCTCAAATCGGGTGAAGGTTTTATTAAAGTAAGTGGTGAGGTGGGCACAGGTAAAACCCTGTTATGCCGAAAACTGCTTAATGAAATGAGTGATGATTACCAGTTTGCTTATCTGCCAAATCCTTGCTTATCTGCAGAGCAAATTCATGCGGCGCTAGCCAGTGAGCTAGGTTTGCAAGTGGATGCGGCAGCGTCATCTCATAGTGTATTAGAAAGTATTCATCATCACCTAATTGATTTAGCCAGTAAGCAGCGCCCAGTTGTACTGCTTATTGATGAGGCGCAAGCCCTAAGCGATGAAGCCTTAGAGGTGATTCGCTTACTAGGTAACTTAGAAACAGAGCAGCGCAAGTTGTTGCACGTGGTGTTATTTGGTCAGCCAGAACTTGATGAGCGCTTGGCTAGCCAACAGTTACGTCAATTACGCCAACGCATAACCTTTTCTTATCGCTTACGGGCTTTAGAAAAGGATGAAGTGGCCAGCTATATTCAGCATCGCTTGCACTTAAGCGGCTATCGAGGCGGCCCTTTGTTTACTGCTGCTTCCTTAAAGATGCTTACACGAGCTAGCCGCGGGATCCCTCGATTAATCAATATATTGGCCCATAAAGTATTAATGCTTTGTTATGGTCAGGGCGCTCAACAGGTTAGTGTGAAAATGGTTAAACAAGCAGTGGCTGATACAGAAGATGCGGTAAGGCCACAAAGCCAAACTACCTGGTTAGTTCTTGCTGCAAGCGCCTGTGTCGCAGTTGCGGCGGCTGCATGGTGGAGTTTGTCACTATGAGCGTAATTAACCAAATGCTAAAAGATCTGGATAAACGGCAAAATAGCAATCCGCAAAGCATGTCTCCCTTGGTTGAAGACAGCGGCAAAAGTGCCAGAGCTTATATACTAATGGCTTTAGTATTAATCGCCTTGGCTATCTCGGCTTGGTTAGCACTGCGTTATTTTAAGAATATTGAAGTGGGCAGTGACGTTGAAGTAGTGGCTGAAGCAACTCAAAAAGCTAATCCATTGGCCGTTTCATCCGAAACTGAACAGTTACAAGCGGTGGCCGAAGCCATTGATGTAGAACTGGTCGAGCCAATCAACCAGACTGCTACACCGCAGGCTTTAGTTAGCGAAGATGCTAATTCAGCCGAACAATCTGGCCTTGAAGCCGACCCAAATAAACAGGTGGCTCAGCCTACAGCTGCAATAGTTGTAACGGCGCCTAAAGTTGAGCCAACAGTGGCAGTGGAAACAACTTCTCAAGTGCTTGCCGAGCCTGAAACAAAACAAGCGCCAAACAATAAGCTGGTGGAGGCTAAAGCAAAAGAGCCGAAAAACACTGAGCTCACTAAAGCTAAGCAGCCATCGGCTGAAGCTAAAGACAAGCCGCAAGCCGAGCAAGAATCAACGCTAGAGATTAAACCTTTAAAGCTTACCCGTGAGCAGCAAGTGGCCTTATACACTAGCCGTGGTTTTCAGGCTTTAGATAAAAATCTACCGGACGAAGCCCGCAAAGAGTTCCAAAAAGCCTTGCAGCTTGACCACCAAGCGCATGAAGTGCGAGAGCAACTAGCAGCCCTTATGTTTGGTCGCGGAGAATTGCGCTCTGCCGTTAGCTTGCTTGAAGAAGGTTTACAACTAAGCCCAATGCGTGGCTCGTTTAGGGTGATGTTAGCGCGAATTTTTGTGCAGCAAGACAACCTAGCTCAAGCAATTTATTACTTAGAAAGTGCTGAACCTAGCATAATCGGCAATGTAGATTATTACGCCATGTTAGCGGGTTTAGCGCAACGCTTAGATAAACAGGAGTTGGCTTTAACTAGCTATCAAAAACTGGTTAAGCATGAACCTTCACGCGCCCGCTGGTGGCTGGGTTACGCCATTGCCAATGATAAGCTTGGCAGTTATCAAGAAGCCTTAGCCGCGTACCAGCAAGCCGAACTTATGGGACAGCTTTCCAGTAATTCTCGCGATTTTGTGGTAAATCGCATTCGACAGTTGGAGCAGTAAACGATGGCACAACCCAAATTACGAATGCGCTTAGGTGACTTGCTGGTTAGCGAGCAGGTGATCAGTGAAGCCGATTTAATGAGTGCCTTAGCGCAGCAAAAACAGTCGGGTCGAAAACTAGGTGCAACCTTAATTGAGCTTGGAGTGATTGCCGAGGTGCAGTTGCTGGAGTTTTTAGCTCGTCAGCTAGGTATCCCGTTTGTTGATTTAGCGCAGATTTCGGTAGATGCCAACGCTGTTGTGTTATTGGGCGAAGTGCATGCTCGCCGCTTGCGCGCATTGGTGATTCACAAAGATGGCGACGTGTTAACCGTCGCTATTTCCGATCCCGCCGATCTCTCGGCAATTGACACCTTAGCATCGTTGTTGGCTCCTCATCAGCTTAAATATGTGGTGGCAAGGGAGTCTCAGGTTGTTGAAGCCTTTGACCGTTTTTATCGAAGAACCCGCGAAATTGAAGGTTTTGCTCAAGAGCTAAAAGAAGAATATGCCAGTAGCGATGAGTTTGATATTGGTCTTGCTACCGCTGATGATGAGAGTAACGAAACCACCGTTGTTAAGCTGCTTCAGTCCTTGTTTGAAGATGCGGTTCAGGTGGGCGCTTCAGATATTCATATTGAGCCAGATGAAAAAGTACTGCGAATACGTCAACGGGTAGACGGCGTGTTGCAAGAAAGTGTGCTTAATGAGGTGCAAATTGCCTCGGCCATGGTGTTGCGCTTGAAGTTGATGTCGGGCTTGGATATTTCCGAAAAACGTTTACCTCAAGATGGCCGTTTTAATATTAAAGTACGTGGCCATTCCATCGATGTACGTTTATCAACAATGCCTATTCAGGCCGGCGAATCAGTAGTGATGCGTTTGTTAGATCAATCGGCAGGCATATTGTCGCTTGAGCAAACAGGTATGCCAGCCGACATTATGGAGCGTTATCGTCGTCAGCTTCATCGCCCTCACGGCATGATAGTGGTAACTGGCCCAACAGGTAGTGGTAAAACAACCACTTTGTATGGTTCCTTGAGTGAGTTGAACCAGCCTGAGTCGAAAATTATTACCGTGGAAGATCCGGTTGAGTACCGACTGCCACGGATTAACCAAGTACAAGTAAACAGCAAAATTGGCCTCGATTTCTCCAATATTTTGCGTACAACTTTGCGTCAAGACCCTGATATTTTGCTGGTGGGGGAGATGCGTGACCAAGAAACCGTGGAAATTGGCTTGCGAGGCGCATTAACCGGTCACCTGGTATTAACAACACTGCACACCAATGATGCGATAACCAGCGCCTTACGTTTAATCGATATGGGTGCAGCGGGTTACTTGGTGGCAAGTTCTTTAAGAGCGGTTATCGCCCAGCGATTGGTTCGCCGACTATGTGAAAACTGTAAGCAGGAACATACGAGTTCACTAGAAGAAAAAGTTTGGCTAGAGCACATTAGCAATGAAGATTTAAGCCAACAGGTCTTCTACAAGGGGCACGGTTGCCAAAGCTGTAACTACACTGGCTACAAAGGCCGAATTGGTGTGTTTGAGATGCTTGAGCTCAATGACGCAATGATGGAAGGTTTGCGTAGAGATGATCCCGATGAGTTTTCTAAGGCTGCAAAAGCCTCGAAAAATTACCGCCCCTTGTCATTAGCTGCTTTAGATTACGCTAAAAAAGGGGTTACTGCGGTTGAAGAGGTGCTGCGTTTGGTAGAAGAAATTGACGTTTATGGCAGCGTTACTAATGCTCAGGAAGATGCTCAATAATGGCTTTGTTTCGCTATCAAGTTCGCGATAGCACTGGTCGCCTGATTAATGGCGACATTGAAGCTGCCAATCAAAATGCTGCGGCAGAGGGCTTGCTGCGCCGTGGGCTTACCCCAATTAAAATCGCAGAGGATAAAGGCAAGGGCGAAGGCTTAGGCTCTTTAGATGTTAGTACTTTGTGGGAAGGGCGAATAAAGCTTGATGAGTTAGTGGTATTTACTCGACAAATGTATTCGTTAACTAAGGCTGGCATTCCAATAATGCGCGCCATTAATGGCTTAGCCGAAACCGCTCATAGTAAGCTTTTACGTCGCTCGTTGGCTGGCGTATCTGATGCGTTGAGTAGCGGGCGAACCTTGTCTACCGCCATGGCGGAGTACCCTAAAGTATTCTCTCAATTGTTTGTGAGTATTGTTCATGTTGGCGAAAATACCGGTCAGTTAGAGCAAGCATTTTTGCAGCTGTCTCAGTATCTTGAGCTTGAAATGGATACTCGTAAGCGAATCAAAACGGCGATGCGTTATCCCACTTTTGTGATTTTGGCAATTGTTATCGCCATGGTGATTCTAAATATTTTCGTGATCCCCCAGTTTGCTGAAATCTTTGGCCGTTTTAACGTGGAACTGCCTTTAGCTACAAGGATCTTGATTGGCACCTCCAACTTTTTTGTTAACTATTGGCCCTTGTTACTGGTGCTAACTATCGGCTCGGTATTTTTGGTGCGCTGGTATGTCAGTACTCCCAAAGGCCGTATGTTATGGGACAAAACGCGATTGCGCTTACCAGTTGTTGGCTCGGTGATAGAGCGCTCGTTGCTGGCTCGTTTTTCGCGCAGTTTTGCGATGATGGTGGGAGCGGGGGTTCCGCTTAACCAAGCCTTATCCTTAGTGGCTAGCGCCGTTGATAATGCGTTTATGGCTGAGCGAATTGTTGAAATGCGCCGCGGAATTGAGCGCGGCGAAAGTTTGCTGCGTAACGCGATTGCCAGTGAGTTATTTACACCTTTGGTATTGCAGATGATCTCGGTGGGTGAAGAAACCGGGCAAGTCGATGAATTACTTACCGAAGCTGCCGAGTTTTATGAGCGCGAAGTAGACTATGATTTAAAGAGCTTAACAGCGCGTATTGAACCAATACTGATTACAGTGGTCGCAGGTATGGTACTGATTCTTGCACTTGGCATCTTTACCCCAATGTGGGACATGATGCGCGCGGTAAGAGGTGGTTAATTGAATCAGCATGAGTTATTGGACAACAATCGCTCGCGCTTCAGTTGGCTTGTGACCTTCTGCATAGTTTTATTAGTTGTATTATTGCTTTTAATTAGCTTTATTAGGACAATTAATCAAGCAGAGCAGCAAGTCGTAGAAGAATATGCTCAAACTTGGGTGAGGCAATTGGCGCAAGTTCATGGTTTGTGGATAGCTAGATTCCGCCCTGAGCAGCTGGAGATAAATTTATACCAGCGCGATGCACTTAGCGGTGAGCAAAAGCCGTTAGAAGTAATACGCTTAGCGATGAGTAAAGCGGGGTGGCCTAAGGTTGCATCAAACCAGCAGTGCCAAGATTTGTGGCGTGACATGGTTGGCGCTGAGCTTAGTGGGCAAGGCAACGCCGTGACAGCGGCCTATAAAAACCAGCAATGCCATTATGAGTTTTTAGGTGTGGCCATACTGATATATGACCCGCAACAAGGTTTGATGACAAAGGAATGGCTGTAAAGCCGATTTAAGAGGTAGTCTAACAGTGACAACAATTTCTACGGTATCAAGATCTACAATGAGACAAGCTGGCTTCTCGCTGATTGAGTTGGTGATTGTAATTGTTATTCTGGGCATCTTAGCTGCTACCGCTTTGCCGCGATTTTTAGATGTAACAGAAGAAGCTAAGGTAGCGAGCTTAGAGGGCGTAGCCGGTGGTTTTGCCACTGGTGTCTCGTTAGCCCGCGCTCAATGGGAGGCAGAAGGTCGCCCTAGTGAAAATGGCAAAAATGCCGTTATTTATGATACTCAAAAAGTGTATTTAACCACGCCTACTGCAGCGCAAATAAGCAATGGCAGTGTTGCTCCTGGTTATCCTATGACTAGCGACGATGAAGACGTGGACCCTGGTACTTTATCCGGGGATAAGTGCTTGAAAGTGTGGGACGCAATTTTACAAAATCCAGCCCGCGCTACGGCTACCTTCTCTGAGGTAGCTAACCAAGGTGATTATTTCAAGTATTACACCACGGTAACGGGAGCCGCAGAGGAGACTCGATGTATTTTCTATCAAGTAAACTCTTTGGCTAAAAATAGTGACGGTTCCTACGTGGATCCTGGTAATGATGAAGGTTCATATAACAATTTCACGTATCAACCAGCCGCAGGGCGGGTTTTTACTAACATTCCTAACTAACGATTTATAAATCAATAATTTTCTAAGGATATAGAAATGAAGGTAATTAAACAGCAAGGCTTTACGCTAATCGAATTGGTGATTGTGATTATCATCTTAGGTATTTTGGCAGTAACAGCCGCACCTAAGTTTTTGAACTTACAAACTGATGCGCGAGTTTCAACCTTAAGTGGTTTAGAGGCTGCGCTGAAGGGTGGAGCTAACTTGGTATATAGCAAGGCAGCTATTGCAGGTGTTGAGCGCCAACCTTCTGATTCGGTTTCAGACTCTGGAAATACCATCAATACAGTGTTCGGTTACCCTGAAGCAAACGCAAGCTATCAATTTTGGGTAGATGCTAACACTAATGACTGGTGGGCCGATCCTCAAGGCACTACAATCACTTTTCGTCCAAGTTCAGTTGCTTCTGATGCGAACTGTACTGTAGTGTATACTGAAGCGGCTGATGCCAATACTCCGGCTACAACAGCTATTGGCTTAACCGACGGTTGTTAATAGTTTAAAAGGCTAGCTTCGGCTAGCCTTTTATTTACTCTCGTAGACATTGGAGCTTCCGCGAATACCTCATCCTAAAACCTCCGGCTTTACCATTATTGAGCTGGTGATTACGCTCATCTTAATTGGCATTCTTGCCATCACAGTTTTACCTAAGTTCTTTCGCGGTGGCTTTGCTGAAATTAGCCTGCGGGAGCAACTATTAAGTCGCTTGCATCTTGTGCAAACCCAAGCCATGAATCATTATCAAGATTGCTTTTTTCTGCAAGTAAATACTGACAACTATTTCTCTGGCGAGTTGTCTACCGATGGTAGCTGCGCCAATACATCTCCTCCTTTGGAAGCTGTTTCTTATTCTAGCGATTTGTTGGTCAGCCAAGGAACGATTCGTTTTGACGGGATGGGACGAGTAAGGCTTGCCGATTCATCTTTGTGCAGTCAATTTCCTTGTGTGATAAGCGTAGAAGGCGATGATACTCACACTATTATCATAGAATCAGAGGGCTATATTCATGCGCCCTTATAAGCAGCCTTTTGCTGGTGGTTTTACCCTTATCGAATTAATTGTAGGCATTGTTGTGTTGGCCATATCGTTGGTGGTGATAACCTCTTTTCTAGCACCACAAGCGCTAAAAAGTGTTGACCCAGTTTACGAGGTGCGCTCGGCCGAGCTTGGTTCAAGTTTAATGAATGAAATCCTTGGCAAATCATTTGATGAAAACTCTGATCACACCGGAGGAGGGCTTTGGCGCTGCAGTGAAACTGGGCAGTTGAGCTGCACGGCAGCTAGTGATTATGGTCCTGAAGGAGAAGACCGTGGGCAATACAATGATGTAGATGACTATCACACCAACGGCAACTTCATTACTATCGATGATAGTTTAGGAGTTGATTTATCGGATATTTATCGTAATTTTTCTTACCGAGTTAACGTTGATAGCAGTGATCATGGCATCAATGCAGCCAAACGTATCGACGTAATAATAAGAGCTCCTAATGGCATCGATTACGCCTTTAGCGCTTATAGGTGGAATTACTAATGCGCCGCATGCAAGGTTTTACCTTAATTGAACTGGTTATTACCATGGTGTTGTTGGCGATTTTAGCGATTGCTACTAGTGATTTCCTGCGCACTGGTAGTTTGATATACCGCCAAGGCGCAGACCGCCAAGTATTGTTGGGTGAAGCGCGTTTTGCCATAGAGCGTTTAAATCGCGAGCTACATAACAGCTTACCAAACAGCGCTATGCTTGGCCAAAATAGTGCTGGCGAAGCTAATCATTGTTTAACCTTTGTGCCTACCTTTTCTAGTCATACCTATATTAACTTACCGATTACACCTAGCAGCGCGGCTTCTGGCTCTGTCGTTACTTCACTCAACCAACCTGCTGTTACAGCGGCTGGCAATGCTTGGTTGGGGGTTTATGTATTAAGCAGTGATGAAGTGTTAACTGCCAATGGCGCCTTATTAGATGCTAATTGTACCGCAGCCACAGGCAAGGTGTTTTGTTTAAGCGGTATTGCAGCTGATGCTAGTTCTGGTGTTAGCACTATTAATTTTTCTGGTTCGATTAGTGTGAACACGGACTCACCGGCTCAGCGAGCATTTATATTAGATGAACCGATCCGTTATTGTGTGGAAGGTAGTAACCTGTTGCGCTTTCAGCCGGCTGATAGTGGCAATGGGGTATTAATGGCCAGCAAGCTTGAAGCAAACAGTGCTGTTCAGCCATTTCAAGTTACGCCTGCTAGCTTGACGCGAAATGGTTTGGTGAACCTTCGCTTGCGCTTTGTTGAGAATAGAGAAGTAGTGGAATTTAATCATGACATCGTCGTTCTTAATCAGCCCTAACATAAAGGCTTACCAAGCACTTCCTACCCGCCAAAGTGGTAGCGCTTTAGTGGTGGCTATTTTTGTTATTGTGGTCATGGCACTAATCAGCGTGGGATTAACGGCAATGATTCAAGACACCTCCCGCAATGCCGCATGGGATGTTCTAGGAACGCGTGCTGAGTTAGCGGCTTATTCAGGTTTAGAGCAAGCGCTGTCAGAACTATTTCCTCTCAACGTACCGGCAGCAACTTTGGGCCAATGCAGTAATGTGACTTCTGCACCTACTCTTAATGGTCAAGGGCTGTCGTCATGCGGCGTTACCGTGACTTGCCAGCAAAAAGACATCACAGAGTTGAGTGCGCGTTTCTTTGATCTTCAAGCTACTGGCCAATGTGGCTCTGGAGAGGTATTGGTCCAGCGTAGCCAAAGTATTCAAGCAAGGAGTGCCTTATGAAGTTGTGGTCCTTATTTGCGAGCTGTTTAGGCATAAGCCTTCTGCTAGGAGCTCAGCCTGTTCAAGCGGTTGAGTGTCGAGAGGTGTTTTCTAGCCCGATTGCATCGTCACAAAACAATGCTCGCTTAGAAATTAATTGGCTGTCTAGAATTTATGGTTCTAATCAAGGTCGCTTAGATATCGACCAAGTGGATAATCAAGATACCTCTGGGGATACCTGCCCAGATGCTAATACCGATTGTATCCCTAGTGGAGATCGAGCCAGCTCCGGTAATAATGTTTCCATCGAGAAAATAAACAATGGCCAATCAGTTAATGCCGGTTATCAGCAAAGCGTGGTATTAGGCAGCGGCAGCTACGATACGAATAACTTTGCCGATGTTGAAGGTGGAACTCAAAGTACCATCACTTTTTCAGCTAACCAAGATGAATATTTTATTGAAAATATAAACCTTGGCTATCAAAGCACTTTAAATCTTTATCCTGGGACTTACTGGGTTGATGGAAGCTTTTCAATAGGCTCGGAAGCGACCCTCCAAGTATTAGGAGGTAGCGGCACAGTAAAGATTTTTGTGAAAGGGGATGTCAGTGTTTTCTACCAAACTGAAATTAATCAGGGAGGTGACCCTCTACGCCTAGCTATTTACTCTCGTGAAGATATTAACCTGGCAAATGAGACTAAATCTGCCTTTATTGCTTATGCTAGACGAAATGTCTCACTTGGCTATCAGGCTCAGGTAGACGGCGCATTATTCACTCAACAGCGGGATGTGATTTTAGCCAACGAAGTGCAAGTTCGTGGGATTAGCAATGCCGGAGAAGTCGATTTTGCACCTGTATGTGATGGCTCATTGGTTGAGCCTCTGCTATTACAGTTTGGTAATTCAGGTGCAGGTCAAAACGGTGGAACTGTCACCTTTGATCAAGCGTATCAGTCTAAACCATTAGTTTTTTTGATGACGCCAATGGATGCCAGTGACCCAAATAACGATGGTCCTGTGGCGGCGATTTTAACCAGCGTAATTCAAAGCAACGGTGAGTGGACTGGCTTTACTTGGGCTCGGCAAGAACCACCAGGCAATACAACGGCCTCAAAAAATATTCAAGCAGTTGATTGGATTGCAGTGAATGAAGGTGAACATTTTCTCGAAGATGGTACCGAGTTAAGAGCGGGCACCATTGATACTAATGAAGCTTTCCCCTTCCCAGATAGAAATTACTTCAATGTTGACATGCCGAACTATCTCACAGTAGTTTTGCATCAAATGCAATCACGTAATAACAACTGTTGGTTAACCTCAAACTCGGAGTACAACAATAACGGCATTCGCCTAGCGATAGATAGCAGTGAAGCCTATGACTTTCGATTTTTCTCTCGCTATTGTGTGTCGGACAATGCTTCAATCTATTACGAAGATTTACAGGATGAAACAGTCGCCTACCTTGCTACAGAGCCAACGGTAGGCGCTATAACTGTAGACAATCAGGTGGTCAATTATCAGTTTGGCAACTCTGTTACTCATGGCAGTGGCAGCAGCACTATCAACCCTGCAGCCACTTGTAACTACACCACCAGTTATCAAACTAATCTGTTTTCTACTCCACCTATCTTGGTGGGTAGCAAAAATGAGCGACGAGGCAACAACGGCGGTTGGTTAAGGCGATGTCAGCACAATGCTGCCGACTTTTCGATGATCACTGAAGAAGATCAATACCTAGATAACGAACGAAGTCACTTAGCGGAGGAATATAGCTATATGGCATTCGCCTCTAATTCTTCGGTGCAGGTGCCTGGCCTTAATATCTTTGCTGATAGTGCTGGGCTAACCTGTGATATCCATGAGGTGACTATCCAAGCGACTTTAGATGGGCAAATTGACCAGAACTTTCAAGGAACCGTTGGACTGAGTACTTCAACTAATCGTGGTACGTGGTCGCAAGGTGATGGTCAAGGCGGCTTGCAAGCTGGAGCCGACAACGGCCAAGCCAGCTATAGTTTTGTACCTAATGATTTAGGTGAAGTGACTTTGGGCTTACTACATCCCTTAGAAGGCGCAGTAACGCTTACTGTAGCCGATGGCGGAATTAGTGCCACTACTGTTGTGACCTTTAATGCCTATGGGTTTAAAGACGAGCTTATTGGAACCTGGGGAGAGAATCCACATAAAGCCAATACTGAGTTTATCCTCAAGCTTACCGCAGTGGGGAAAGACCCCGATGGCGGTGTTGGTTGCAGCCAAATCGCTAATTATGAAGGTTCCAAAGATTTGAGTTTTTGGACTGATTATATCCAGCCCACTTCAGGAACGCGGCAACTGGCTGTGCAAGACCAAGATAGCAATCAATTTTTAGATGTAGGCACTAGCCAAGGTGCCAATACCAATATCAAAACAGTATTTGTTGATGGTGAGGCACAGCTTAACTTGCGTTATCCCGATGTTGGCCGTTTGGGTATTAACTTTTGGGATGAAGAAGGCTCAACTGTTGACGGTTCAACCACCACCTTAATTGGAAGCACGACTGCAGAGCTAATTCCAGCGGGCTTTG
Organism: Agarivorans sp. OAG1; assembly: GCF_037076485.1. Taxonomy (NCBI): domain Bacteria; kingdom Pseudomonadati; phylum Pseudomonadota; class Gammaproteobacteria; order Alteromonadales; family Alteromonadaceae; genus Agarivorans; species Agarivorans sp. OAG1. Next base: position 4,043,285 of record NZ_AP028990.1, on the reverse strand, counting down.
TATGGCAGGATATAAAAAACCAAGCTGATGAAACCAGAGTGAATCCAACAACATATTTCACTAAAGCCGGTGATCCTTTTGTTTCATCGTTAGTTGCGGTCATCGACAACTGTGACATCACTAGTAAGGGCCAAGAGTGTCATGCTCCGAACTTTATTGCTGAGCCTAGTGAGCTGCTGCAGGAGGCCAGCTTAGAAAGTCCTAGTCTTCCGCCTGATCCAGAAAATGGTGTTGAAGGCGTTCTCGGTCTAGGCACCATCGATAGTCAATCGGCAGGTGTGATGCGAATAATTGATACTAATTATTCTGAGGTGGGAGACATAAATTACACTGGTGGAGTGACTTTATATTTAAGCTACCCTTTGGTTTATCCTGAGGGTACTGACATGACAGGGAAAATAGACTACCAAGTAGCAAAAGCTAATAGTGAAGTGGGAAGTTTCTATCCACATCATTTTGAATTAACCGTGGCGAGCATTCAAGCTGCCTGTTTACTTGGCGACTTTACTTACATTGGCCAGCAAGAGCAGCTAATTAGTTGGACCCTTGTAGCTGAAAATGCATTTGGTGCTACAACTAAAAACTATTCCGAGGGCAAATTCCAGGTAACGAATGTAGGCCGAAACTCCGATGATGATTGGAGTTTTGTTAGTAGCTCTGCGGTGGCGGGTTTTGATGATGGCTTTATGATAGAAGAATCTACCAGCACTTGGGCTGATGGCGTGTTTACCCAAACTGATTTACTTTCTGGCGTTGAAAAACCGGTAACGGTGCAAGCTCCGATAGTAGACGGTGCTATTAGCTTATTTTATCAACATAGCGATGCTGGCATTCAATCTACCGATGGCACTTATGTGTGTGTGGGAGATGATGATACTGCTTATAGCTGTGTGTTGGGTACTGCTCCAGAATTGCGCCATGGTCGCATTAAGCTTAATAACGGCTTTGGCTCAGAGCTTCAAGCTATAGCAGTTAATGGCGAATTGCAGTATTACGATGGCAATCAGTACATCCGAAATATTGATGATGTTTGCAGTAATTTCAATCTTCCTAGCTTAGAGTTTTTACCTAAAGTTGATTCCGACACTGCCCAAGTTGGTGGAGGCAGTTCTGATGTTTCACTTCGTTCTCCAGGCATCGCAGAGCAAGGCGTAATTTGGGTCGATTTTACTGCTCCGGGTGACAGCAATACAGGGCAAGTAGATTATTGGTTTAATTTAGACAGTAACCTTAATTGGTTACGTGAAGATTGGAATGGCAATGGTAGCTTTGAAAGTGCAGATGATGCTATTGGAAGTGGCCAAGTAACCTTTGGCGTATTTCGTCAAAGCGATCGGGTTATTGATCGCAGGATGCGTTATCAGTAGTGGATTGGTTGAAAAATATGCAATCTAAACCGAGGATTTAACCAAAGGCAGGTGATAGCCTTCACTATCCTTGGCATCTCTCTAGAGTAAGCTTGCTAGTCGCGGTTTGCATTGGTAAAGTGAGCCAAGTTTTAATCGCTTATCATCGACACTATTTCTCAGGATTCGCCCAGCTATGTTTAAAAAGCTTCGAGGCTTGTTTTCTAACGATTTGTCTATCGACTTAGGAACAGCCAATACACTTATTTATGTAAAAGATCAGGGGATCGTTCTTAACGAGCCTTCAGTAGTGGCGATTCGCCAAGAGCGCGCTGGTAGCCCCAAAAGTGTCGCTGCGGTAGGTCATGCCGCTAAGCAAATGCTAGGCCGTACTCCTGGTAACATTTTGGCGATTCGTCCAATGAAAGATGGCGTAATTGCCGACTTTTATGTTACTGAAAAAATGCTGCAGCACTTTATTAAACAAGTTCACGATAATAACTTCTTGCGCCCAAGCCCTCGTGTTTTGGTTTGTGTTCCTTGTGGTTCTACCCAAGTTGAGCGCCGTGCAATTCGTGAATCGGCTATGGGAGCTGGAGCACGTGAGGTTTACCTAATTGACGAACCAATGGCTGCAGCGATTGGTGCCGGCTTGCCAGTATCAGAAGCTACCGGTTCTATGGTGGTAGATATTGGTGGTGGTACTACCGAAGTAGCGATTATCTCGCTAAACGGGGTTGTTTACTCTTCTTCAGTACGTATTGGTGGTGACAAGTTTGACGACGCCATTATCAACTACGTGCGTCGTAACTACGGTAGCTTAATTGGTGAAGCAACTGCCGAGCGCATTAAGCATGTTATTGGTTCTGCTTACCCAGGTGACGAAGTTCGTGAAATTGAAGTGCGTGGCCGTAACCTTGCTGAAGGAGTGCCAAGAAGCTTTACTCTGAACAGCAATGAAATCTTAGAAGCCTTGCAAGAACCTCTTTCAGGTATTGTAAGTGCCGTAATGGTAGCGCTTGAGCAAAGTCCTCCAGAGCTAGCATCTGATATTTCAGAGCGCGGTATGGTGTTAACTGGTGGTGGCGCCTTGGTTCGCGATTTAGATCGCTTATTGATGGAAGAGACCGGTATACCTGTAGTGGTTGCCGATGACCCTCTAACGTGTGTGGCACGAGGTGGCGGTAAAGCTATTGAAATGATCGACATGCACGGCGGTGACTTGTTCCATTACGAATAAGTAACACCTAACGAAGAACACACCTTGTGTTCTTCGTTTTATTTAACTTTGTTCCAAACAGACAACTACTTAGGTAACGACCGATGAAACCTATCTTCGGCCCAGGTCCATCTTTAGAGCTTCGCCTTGTGCTCGCTATTTTGTTGTCCATTTCTTTGATTTTCATCGACAGTAAACTGATTGCCTTTAAGCAAGTGCGTGTATATTTGCATTCCGCTGTGAGCCCTTTGCAATACATTGCCAATATGCCGGGTCAACTTATGGACTCAATGTCCAATCAAGTGATAACCCGTGAACAGCTGAAAAAACAAAATAGTAGCCTGCGAGAGCAGCTACTACTTAATCGCGCAGATCAATTGTTAATGGAAAGTCTAGCCAAAGAAAATACCCGTTTACGGGCTTTATTGGGCTCTCCTGTGCGTAACGATAGTCGCAAGCTGGTGGCCGAAATTATGGCCGTGGACTCCGATCCATTTTCGCATCAGGTGGTTATTGATAAAGGTAAACTCGATGGGGTGTTTGAAGGGCAACCTGTCATCAACGATATTGGTGTTATTGGTCAAGTATTGCATGTAGGCACTACCACCAGTCGAGTATTGCTTATCACCGATGCGAGTCATGGCATCCCGGTGCGTATTGCGCGAAATGACATTCGCGCAGTGGCTACCGGCACTGGCGAGTTAAATCGTTTGCAGTTGCCGCATATTCCACGAAGTACCGACATAGGTGAAGGTGATGTGTTGGTTACCTCTGGTTTAGGCGGTGTATTTCCTGAAGGCTACCCGGTGGCGGTCGTTAATCGCTTTGACTATCAGGAAGGCAAACCCTATGCCGACGTAATGGCTACACCGGTCGTTGAGTTAGATCGCTTACGTTATTTGTTACTAATTTGGCCCTAAACATTAGCTTGGTAAAGGCATAGCATGATTGAAAAAATTAATGGCCGTGGTGCCATTATCGGCAGTTTATTCATCGCATTGATATTGGCAATCATTCCTTTGCCTTTGATTGCTGACGCCTTTCGCCCGGATTGGGTATTGGTGTGTGTGTTCTACTGGACAATCGCTTTACCCCATCGCAGTAACGTGGGCATTGCCTTCGTAGTAGGCTTTATTTTAGACCTTCTGCTCGGCTCAACCTTAGGTGTTCGGGCCTTGGCAATGTCGATTGTGGCTTATATTGCCGCCACTAACTTTACCCGTTTGCGTAATTTTTCGGTTTGGCAACAAGCACTGGTGGTAGGCGGTTTAACGGGTTTAGCTAAAATAGTGGTTTTTTGGGCGGAATACCTCGTTCAAGATATTCAGTTGCCTTATGGTTACTTTTATCCGGTTATTACCACTACTGTTGCTTGGCCTTGGATATTTTTACTGCTGCGTAAATTGCGCCGCCAGTGGAAGATTTCATGATACAACAGTGCCCACTTATTTTAGCCTCAGCTTCGCCAAGAAGACGTGAACTACTAGGCCAGTTAGGCTGGGTGTTTACTTGCCAAGCCGCAGATATTGACGAATCACCAAAAGAGAATGAAGCGGCTGCAAGCTTAGTGTGCCGCTTAGCCGAAGAGAAAGCTGCAGCTATAGCTAGTTTGCATCAAGCGGATTCGGTAGCGGTGCTTGGCTCAGATACGATTGTGGTTTGTGGTGACCAAGTGCTGGGTAAACCAAAAGACGCCAATCACAGCAAAACGATGTTACGTTTGCTAAGTGCTAAGCAGCATCAAGTAATGACCGCAATTTGCCTGTATTATCAAGGTCGGGCGCATACTCAGCTAGTGACTACAGAGGTGTACTTCTGCGAGGTTTCAGATAGCCAAATCGCTGAGTATTGGGCCAGTGGTGAACCGGCAGATAAGGCCGGAAGTTATGCCATTCAAGGGCTTGGCGGTAGGTTTGTCGAACGTATTGAAGGTAGTTATAGTTCGGTGGTTGGTCTGCCATTGGTAGAGACCGACTGCTTACTCCATTTACATTTAACTCGCTAGGTTACTATGTCAGCAGAATTATTGATTAACGTTACCCCAACCGAGACTCGTGTAGCTTTAGTGGATAGCGGGATCTTGCAAGAAACCCACGTAGAACGTGATGCGCGACGCGGTATTGTTGGTAACATGTACAAGGGCCGAGTGAGTCGGGTATTACCCGGTATGCAGGCGGCTTTTGTTGATATTGGTTTAGAAAAAGCGGCATTTTTACATGCCTCTGACATTGTTCCTCATACTGAATGTGTCGACATTACCGAGCAAGAGCATTTCCAAGCGGGAAATATTGCCGAACTGGTTAGGCAAGGCCAAGACATTATGGTGCAGGTGGTTAAAGACCCACTAGGTACTAAAGGTGCACGCTTAACCACAGACATCACTTTGCCTTCACGTTACCTGGTATTTATGCCTGGCAGTAGCCATGTTGGGGTATCACAGCGGATTGAAAGTGAAGAAGAGCGGGAGCGTTTAAAAGAGATTTGTGGCGACTTTGTTGATGAGTTGGGCGGTTTTATTATTCGTACCGCGGCAGAGGGTATTGGCGCTGATGAGCTTGAACAAGATGCGGCTTTTTTAAAACGAGTATGGCGCAAGGTTCTGCAGCGTAAAGAGAGCTCGCCAAGTAAAAGTAAGCTGTACGCAGAGCTGAATTTAGCGCTGCGGATCATTCGTGATTTTGTGGGGACTCACTTAGATCGAATCCGGGTGGATTCACGGGAAACTTACGAACAACTGGTTTCTTTTAGTGCTGAGTTTGTGCCCGAATTTACCGAAATTCTTGAGTACTATGCTGGTGACAGACCGATCTTTGATTTGTTTGATGTAGAGAATGAGATTCAACGCGCCCTAAAACGACGCGTGGACCTTAAGTCTGGCGGCTACCTGATTATCGACCAGACCGAAGCGATGACCACCATCGATATCAATACTGGCGCTTTTGTTGGTCACCGAAACCTCGAAGAAACTATTTTCAATACTAATATTGAAGCAACTCAATCAATTGCTCGCCAACTGCGTTTACGCAACTTGGGTGGCATTGTGATTATCGATTTCATCGATATGGCTGATTCCGAACATCAGCGCCGTGTGCTGCATAGTTTGGAACTGGCTTTAGCTAAAGATAGGGCCAAAACTAACATTAGCGGCTTCTCTCAGTTAGGTTTAGTAGAGATGACGCGTAAACGTACTCGCGAAAGTATTGAACATATTCTGTGTGGCGAGTGTCCAACCTGTCGTGGTCGCGGTACGGTAAAAACAGTCGAGACAGTATGTTACGAAGTGCTGCGTGAAATCATTCGGGTTAATCGCGCTTATGACGCCGATAACTTCATCGTTTATGCATCGACCAAGGTGGCAGAGATGTTGATGGGAGAAGAGTCTCACAGCCTAGCAGAATTAGAGGTGTTTATTGGAAAGCAAGTTAGAGTTCAAACTGAACCAATGTACAGTCAAGAGCAATTTGACGTGGTATTAATGTAGGTTTATGGCAACTCCTTTACGCCGTGGCGCCAGAAAATGCTGGTACGGCCTTGCAATAGTATTAGTGATTATTGCCGTGTGCTTAAGTATTGCACGCGGCATTTTATCATTTGCCAGCAACTATAAAGACGACCTTGCACAGTGGTTAGTGGCCGATCAAGACGCCGAGTTACGTATTGGTCAGTTGAGTGCTCGGCTGCGCAACTTTAGACCAATGCTGGTGTTTGAAGATTCCGAGGTCGCGATTGGAGAAGATCGCAATACCCGCTTCAGTGTTGGGGCGCTGATGCTAGAACTAGATCTTTGGGAAACAATTGAGCAACGCCAAGTGGTATTCAAAGATTTGGTGCTTGATGAATTCCATTTAAAACTTAGTGTTGATCCCAACAACAGTAGGTCTTCCGGCGATTTTAGCCAAAGCTATCAAGCCATTAGTAATGTGTTTTTGGGGCAGTTGGCGCAATTTAGTTTAACCAATAGCCTCATTGAACTGAGCTTCCCAGAACATAGCATGAATTTTGATATTGCTAGTTTAGATTGGGTGAACAAGGGGGATTTACACCAAGGTAATGGTGAAATTCTGATTGGCCAAGATTTGCAAAATGGTCAAGTAAGTTTTCGCATTGACCTAATCGGCGATGCTGCCGATGTAAGTGGCTTAACGGGGAAGTTATTCGCTAAGGTTGAGCATCTTAATTTAAAAGCCATGCGCAGATTGCTGGGTGCTTCGGCACAGCATTTCGAGAGTGATGTGAACCTTTCGCTATGGGCAGAATTTGGCGCAGAGCAGCAACAACGTTGGCTAAGCCAGTGGCAACCCAGCCATTTATCGTGGGGCAAACAGAACCAACAAGTACTGCGTATTGACAACGGCCTTGTTCAGGGCCTGAAGGTGGCTGATAAGTGGCGAATTGATAAGCTACCTTGGCAGCTAAATGTTAATGATCAAAGCACCGATTTCTCGTTACAAGGTTTGGTGAGCAAACAGCAACAGGCATGGCGCTTGGCCGAGCTTGATTTAGCGACTTGGTCACCGGTGTTAGCAGTGCTAGAAGATAGCGAGTCGAGCATAACGTGGTCTCAGTTACTAAAGGGAGGGCAACTTAGCCAGCTGGAGCTTGAATATCAGCAAGCCACTAAGCAACTCACTTATCAAGCTGAGCTACTTGATGTGAGTACCCAAGGCCAAGCGTTTATTCCTAGTCTTAGCGGCTTAAATGCTAAGGTGCAAGGCGATAAATATCAGGCCAATGTCAGGTTGCAACAACAAGGCGGTTTTCACCTAGGAGTACAATTTGAAGAAACCTGGAAAATTGAAAAGCTCGATTCTGATATAGCGATTCGTTTTGCCGATCCCGGATTGAGTTTACGCAGCCGACATACTCACTTAATCACTCCTGAATTAGATTTTGCTGGCATGTGGTCGCTAACTTGGCCAAAAGATGGCGCTTGGCCAGTATTGAGCTTAATGGCGAACGCCGAAATTAGAGATGCAGGTAAAGCTTATTGGTATTATCCAGAAGTCATGCCAGATAAGGTGTTTTCTTACTTAAAAGATGCCTTGGTGGAAGGGCAGGCAAAGCATAGCCAAGTGCTGTGGTATGGCCAACTTAATAACTACCCCTATGATGCGAAGAACGGCATCTTCCAAGCCTTTGTTCCACTAGAGAATGCCACTTTCAAATTTGACCCAGATTGGCCGGCACTGGAAGAGTTGCAGCTAGATTTGCTGTTTCAAAATGATGGCCTATTTATGGAAAGTAACCGCGCACGCTTGGGCGAAGTACCAGCTCAACGGATTAGCGCTAGTATTCCTCAGTTTCAAAGTCGTTCGGAGCTTTTCATTACCGGTGAAATTGCTGGCCCGGCGGAAGGCGTGCAAGACTATCTATTGCAGTCCCCCATCGAAGCGCTTAGCGATAGCTTAGCGCAATTGCCTTTAGGTGGCGGAGACGTAGCTGGTGAGATTTACTTGAACATCCCGCTTTATGATGGCGAGGTTGAGGTAAATGGTCATGTTGATTTTAATGGTAACAGCATTGATGTTAAGCCGGCCGGCATGAGCTTGGGCCAGGTGAATGGCCGCTTATATTTTCAAAATGAAAAGTTACGTACTAATAACTTAAGTGCACTGTGGCGCGGCATGCCGCTGGACATTAAATTTAGTACTCAAGCCTCGGCAGATAACTACTTACTTAACTTCGATCTCGTAGGCCGTTGGCCGCTGCGTGATGCGCAGCGAGCCTTTGGTATTCTGCTTAGCGATTATACTTCTGGTAGCCTTAATTGGCAGGGCGATTTAGATATTCGCTTAAAACCCGAAGGCCAGTTCGATTATAAGGGCGATTTTCGAAGTGACTTGCTAGGGCTCGCCCTAACGCTTCCTGAACCTATTCAAAAACGCCCAGCAGAAACTTGGCCTACCGCACTGAGTATTAGTGGCGATGGTTTAAGTGGAAAACTACAGCTAGAATCTAACCAACTGATCTCTGCTGTTGCTCAAGTTGATTTTGTCGATGAGCAGAAACAGCTTAAATATGCCTTGCTTAATTTAGGGAAAGATAACGATTTACTGTGGCAGGGCGAAGGCTTAGCGATGTCTTTTGATTTCGCTCAGCTAGATTTAGAGCCATGGTTAAAGTGGTCAAAGCAACAAATTAAGTTCACCCCAGAAAAACCAGAATCAAGCTACACCAACGTGAGTCTCACTGTACCGCCTTTGATGTTTATCCGCGGATCTGTTGATGAAGCGCAGTTACTCGGCCAAAAACTAAACAACCTCAATATTGCTTATTTGCCGCGCAGTAAAACCCAGCTGCAAATTGAATCTGAACAGTTGATAGCTAGTGTTGCGGTGCCTGATGCGCCAAGCATCGAAGAAGCCGTGAAGATAAACATTGAGAAAGCACAGCTGAATGAGCTAGATTTTTCCCAACTGGATAGTGAAGCTGAGCAAACCCAAGCAGTGGCTGAACAGCAAGGCAGTTCTTTGCTTGAAGTATTGCCACCAATAGCGATTAGCTGTAACGACTGTCAGTTTGGTGACTATCGTATCGGTAACGTTAAACTAGACCTGCCAATAGAAAACCAAGCGATGGAGAATGGCCGTTTATGGGTTGATTGGGGTCATAGCCAACTTACCGCAGCGATGTTTTGGAACATAGTAGACGAGCAAGAGCAAGCCGGGTTTGCTGGTAGCTTCGATAGCTCTAGCATGGAACAAGTTATTGAAGATTTAGGCCGAGATAGCCCTTTAAAAGGCACACCTGCACGCTTTACCTTTGATGTAAGTTGGCAAGACAGCTTACTTAAACCACAAATGAACAGCTTGGATGGCTCTATATCGGTGAAGACCGATAAGGGTGTTGTTACTGAGATGAGCGACAAGGGGACGCGCTTGCTCACCCTCGCTAGCCTAGATACCATCCGACGCCGCTTACAGCTTGATTTTAGTGATGTATTTGAAAAAGGGCTGCACTTTGATTCAATGAGTGGCAGCATTAATTTTGATAATGGCGTGGGTAACAATCAAGACTTTTACTTAGATGGTGTAGCTGGCGCAATGCGTGGTAAAGGTGAAGTTGACTTCCGCGATGGCCAAATTGATTATCGAGTGAGTTACTCACCTAAAGTGACATCCAGTCTACCGGTACTTGCCGCCTTTTTGGTAACACCTGCGACTGGAGTTGCAGTGTTGGCATTGTCTAAACTGCTAGAGCCAGTGGTGGAAGTGGTGACGCAAATTGATTTCGCCCTTACCGGTAATCTTGCTGAGCCAGAGCTTATCGAGCTTGAGCGGGTGAAACAAGAAATTAAAGTCCCCGATGAATTTAGAGCCAAAGAGTCTCGCCAATGAAACTGATCGCCCTACAAATGACCTCAAACGGTGTGGTCGAAGACAATCTCAAGCAGGCTGAAGATTTACTGCAACAGGCTAAGCCTAAGGCCGGTGACTTAGTGCTATTGCCCGAGAACTTCGCTTGTTATGGTGGTGGCGATAAGGTCTATATGTCTATCGCCGAGCATTTAGGCAAAGGGCCTATTCAAACTTGGCTTAGCCAACAAGCCAAGTTATATGGCATTTATTTGGTGGCTGGTAGCGTGCCAACAAAAGCTGTAGAACAGCACCGTTGTTACACCTCCAGTTTGGCTTTCTCTCCTGCTGGAGAGTTGTTACAGCATTATCACAAACTCCACTTGTTTGATGTGGATGTGGCTGACAACGTGGGGAGTTACCGAGAATCAGACAGTTTTGTTGCTGGTGAGCAGCTCGCTTGGTTTGATATGGGCGCAATTCGAGTAGGAATGGCGATTTGTTTTGATTTACGTTTTCCTTACTTATTTCAGCTGCTGCGCCAACAGGGCTGTGATATTGTATTAGTTCCTGCTGCATTTACTGCATTAACTGGGGAAGCCCACTGGCAAGCGTTACTGCAAGCCAGAGCCATAGAAAACCAACTCTATTTAGTGGCCGCCAATCAAACAGGAACACATAAAAATCAACGCCAAACTTGGGGGCACTCGATGATTGTTGACCCATGGGGGCGTTGTTTAGATCTACAGCCAAGCGGAACGGGGCCAGCAAGAGCCGATTTTAATCCGCAGCTATTACAGCAAATTAGGGACCGGATGCCCGTGCCGTTGCATGGTCAATTACAACTAGGGTGGAGAGAATAAACACTATGTCGTTTGAAAAAGTCAGTCAGTCATTACTGGTGCCGGGAGGCATTGGCGAACAAGAGCTAAGTATGGCGCTGACCGAAGTGGCAAAACACCAAATTGATTATGCTGATCTGTTCTTCCAACATAGCCGCCACGAATCGTGGGTGTTGGAAGACGGTATTGTAAAGGAAGGAAGCTATAACATTGAGCAAGGCGTAGGAGTTCGCGCAATAAGTGGCGAGCAAACCGGTTTTGCCTATTCCGATGTGATTAATAACAGCGCCTTGTTACAAACTTGCCAAGCAGCACGAGGCATCAGCTCCAAAGGTGTAAACGCCAAGATTAAACCTTTTAGTAAGGTTTCTGCCGAACAGTTTTATCAAGCTGATAATCCATTAGTGAGTCTGTCTAATCAGCAAAAAATTGCCCTATTAGAGCGAGCAGACAAATATGCGCGCAGCTTAGATCCTGCTGTTACTCAAGTAATTGTTAGTTTGAGTGGTGTTTATGAAGAGGTATTGGTTGCTGCCAGTGATGGTACCTTAGCGGCCGATATTCGCCCTTTAATTCGCTTTAATTGTAGTGTATTGGTGGAACGTAACCAGCGCCGAGAGCGAGGCTCCGCTGGTGGCGGTGGACGTCGGAATTACAGTTACTTTTTAGAAGATGTTAATGGGCGCGAGCGGGCCATGGGCTTTGTTGATGAAGCAGTGCGCCAAGCCTTAGTAAACTTAGAGGCTGTAGATGCCCCAGCTGGCTTAATGCCGGTGGTATTAGGTGCTGGTTGGCCTGGTGTATTGCTGCACGAAGCTGTCGGTCATGGTCTAGAAGGCGATTTTAACCGTAAGGGCTCTTCGGCTTTTAGTGGTTGTATGGGTGAGCAAGTGGCCTCAAGCCTATGTACTATTGTTGACGATGGTACCTTAGGGCAGCGCAGAGGCTCTGTAAATATTGATGATGAAGGCACGCCAGGACAATACAATGTATTGATAGAAAATGGTGTACTGAAAGGCTATATGCAAGACAAGCATAATGCTCAGTTAATGAATACCCGCTCTACTGGTAATGGTCGTCGTGAATCTTACGCGCATTTACCTTTACCACGTATGACCAATACTTATATGTTACCTGGCGAAAGCGAACCTGAAGAACTGATAGCCTCGGTGAAAAAAGGGATCTTTGCGCCTAATTTTGGTGGCGGACAGGTGGACATTACTTCGGGTAAATTTGTATTTTCCGCTTCAGAAGCTTATTTAATCGAAGATGGAAAGATTACCACGCCAATTAAAGGTGCAACACTGATTGGCTGTGGTCCAGAAGCAATGCAACAGGTGTCTATGGTAGGCAATGACCTCGCTCTTGACCAAGGGGTTGGGGTATGTGGCAAGGAAGGTCAAAGTGTACCTGTTGGAGTTGGTCAACCCAGTGTTAAACTCGATGAGTTAACGGTTGGCGGTACAGCGTAAATTAATTGCGTAAAAAAAGGGGCTTAGGCCCCTTTTTTGTTTTTAGCTTATTAAGCGTTTTCTTTTAAATACTTAGCTAAATCTTGGTGAGCCTTTGCTGGCTTTTCTTGCTCGGCTTCTTTTTTGGCTTGGCGCACTAATTGGCGTAGCTTTTGGCGCTCTAAACTTGGGTTTTGCTCAAGCAACTGATTAATTGCAGCATCGCCTTCGGCAACCAATAAATCACGCTGCTTTTCCAACGCTAATTGCGCTTGAGCTTGATAAATGTGCTTGTTGCGAATTTTATCTAAGCCTGCACTGATTGCTTCTTCATCTTCGGTACGCATTACCTTGCCAATGTAATTCATATGGCGACGCGCCGCTTCTCTCTTGTCTTTTAGGCGTTTAGCTAAGGCAATGGCTTCGCGCAGTGTTGGGCTCATTTCAATAGTGGCGAGTTGCGGTTTGGTTAGGGCAACTAACTCGGCACCTATTTTTTTCAGCCGATCTGCTTCACGTTTGATTTCAGACTTGCTGATCCAATCGTCTTCGTCATCATAGGGCTGTTGATTCTTCATTTTTAACTCTCGTGGTACTTTTTTTCATATCTTACCAGTTCTTGCATATGGTCGCTCGATGAGTTTTGTTATGCTAGTGCTATGCATGGAGATGAAGAATAACAATGAGCCCTGAAAAACAAGTTAGCCAAGAGTTAAGTCAATTGAAGCAGGCGGTGGAATTCGCCTTAGAGCAAGCCAAACAGTTGGGTGCCGATGAGTCTGAAGTATCGATTTCAAAGCAAACCGGGATTTGTGTAGCAACCCGTGATCAACAGGTTGAGACTTTGGAGTTTAATCACGATGGCGCCTTAGGCATCGCCGTATACTCAGCTAATTGTAAGGGCAGTGCTTCAACCTCAGACTTAAGCCCAGAAGCGATAAAAAATGCAGTGAAAGCTGCCTATGATATCTCGCAATACACATCGAAAGATTCTGCCGCTGGAATTGCCGACAAGCAACTTCTAGCTAGCGATATTCCTGATCTAGAGTTATTTCATCCTCATCCCTTAGAACCTGATTATTTTATTGATGTGGCTAAGCAGTGCGAAGATATTGCTTTGCGCAATCCACAAATTAAGGCGAGTGATGGCGCTAACATCAATAGCCATTATGGTGTGAAGGTATATGGCAATAGCCACGGCTTTTTAGCCGGTTATCCAACTAGTCGTCATAGCATTAGTTGCATGCTAATTGCTGGCGAAAAAGAGATGCAACGTGACTATGCCTACAGTGTGGCGCGTGATTTTGCAGATCTTGATAGTATTGAAACCATAGCAGCTAAAGCCCAGCAAAAAACCCTAGGGCGCTTAAATAGCCAAAAAATCTCTACCTGCGAAGTACCCGTGGTATTTGACCAAGATGTAGCCAGTGGGTTATTTGGTCATTTAGTTGGGGCCATTAGTGGTGGTAACTTGTACCGTCGTTCGTCGTTCTTGTTAGATAGCTTAGGCAGGCAATTATTCCCTAGTTGGTTGTCGATTTACGAAGACCCATTTATTAAAAAAGGCTTGTCGAGTACGCCATTTGATAGTGAAGGCGTAGCACCAACCGCGAAGCACATTATTGCTGACGGTAAGTTAGAAACTTACTTACTTACCAGTTATTCAGCGCGTAAGTTAGGAATGCAAAGCACCGGCCATGCTGGTGGTATTCATAACTGGAAGGTTAAGCACAGTGGCATAAGTCGCGCAGAGTTACTTAAGCAAATGGGCACCGGCTTGCTAGTGACAGAGATGATGGGCCAAGGGGTAAATACCGTAACTGGTGATTATTCACGTGGCGCAGCAGGTTACTGGGTCGAAAACGGCGAGATTGCTTTCCCTGTGCATGAAATTACCGTGGCCAGCACTCTGCAAGAGATGTTTGCCAATATCGTGGCGATCGCTGACGACTTTGATAAAGAAAGCGCAATTCAGTCGGGCTCGGTGCTGATCTCATCAATGAAAGTAGCAGGTAGCTAGGCGTTAATTCTCAGCTCTTAACCTTGTTGTTTGAACAGGTTAAGAGCCGTTGACCAGATAACTCTGTCGTTTAGGCCAGCACTAAGGTGGCCATCCCTAAGAAAGAAAATAGCCCCATTACATCAGTCACGGTGGTTAAGGCCATACCGCCAGCTAGTGCTGGGTCAATTTTAAATTTCTTCATTAACAGCGGAATAGTTACGCCGGCTAAACCGGCCAGTGACATGTTAATAAACATCGCACCAGCAATAATAATCCCTAAGGTCCAATCGCCTTTCCATAGAGTAACTACCAAGGCAATGACAGTTGCCCAGATAATCCCATTTAGCATGCCAATCGCAGCTTCCTTGCCTATTAACCAACGTGAATTGCCTTCACCAATATGCCCCACAGCTAAACCACGAATAACCAAAGCAAGGGTCTGATTACCAGCAATACCGCCCATGCTGGGTACAATCGTCATTAAAATGGCCAAGGTGGCTAACTGCTCTAGGGTAGATTCAAACATATTGCTGATGGAGGCCGCCACTAAGGCCGCGCACAGGTTTACTGCTAACCAAAAGGTGCGGCGTTGGGTACTTTTAACCACTGGGGCAAAGGTATCTTCATCATCATCCATGCCCGCCATACCCATCATGCTGTGCTCGGCATTTTCGCGAATAATATCGACCACATCATCAATGGTGATCCGGCCTAGCAGTTTACCTTGTTCATCAACTACTGGAGCCGAAATCCAGTCATGGCGTTCAAATAAAGCTGCAACGTCGTTTTCATCCATAGATACATGGATGGTTTCTGCGTTTCCATCCATTACTTCTCGAACATTAACGTTGGGGCTTACTGTAAGCAGAGTAGATAAAGGAATGTCGCCCAGTAGCAAGTCATCTTCGTCAACTACGTACAGGGCGTCGGTAGCCTCTGGCAGTTCGCCACGTAAACGTAAGTAGCGCAATACCACATCGATACTTACGTCGGCCCGTAAGGTAATGGTATCGGTATTCATGATACTGCCAGCAGTATCTTCAGGGTAAGCTAGAGCAGCTTCTACACGGTGCCTGTCTTGACCATCCATTTGCTCAAGAACTTCTTGGTACACGCTGTCGGGCAGACTTCTTAGTACATAAGCGATGTCGTCGGTGTCCATGCCTTCAGTTGCGGCGGCCAGTGTTTCTGGTGCCATTAACTGAAGTACCCCTTCCATTACATCTTCGTTTAGCTCTTCGAGAATTTCACCATGTTGCTCGGGGTCGGTAAGTTGCCATAACACTTTACGCCCTGCTGGTGGGCTAGATTCTAGTAATAGTGCTACGTCACAGGGAGGCATTTGATGAAGCATGCGCCTAACATGCACGAACATACCGCTGTCGAGGGCTTGGTTTAGCTCCTGTAAGCGTTTGTGCTGATTAGGGTTTAACTCCATCTCTTCTGGCATAAGCGATCCCTATTGTTATTTTGTTATGTACTGCTTGCTAATTGTAGCTTGGCTTTATTGCGTATAGATTTATTCTTCGTTGAAGTTAGCTTCTACTAGGGCTTGAACCGCATCTAGAGCGGCTTCTGCGTCTGCACCTTCAGATACTATGGTTAACGTACTTCCTTGCGCACTGGCTAGTACCAGTAAACCCATAACGCTGGCAGCAGAAGCCGTTTTCTCACCGTCGATAATACTCAGCTCAGCGTCAAATTGCTGAGCCAGCTCAACCAACTTGGTGGCAGGACGTGCGTGCAGACCTAATTTGTTTTTTACTACTACTTGTCTAGTGAGCTTCAAGGCGATGTTCCAAAGTTCGGTGGCGTCGTTGTATTTTTCGATGAGCGCTAAAAAGGCTAGCAAGCTGCTCGGCCACATACACCGAGCGATGTTGCCCGCCAGTACAGCCAATCGCAATGGTTAAATAGGCTCGATTGTTAGCTTCTAAATGCGGTAACCAAGATTGCAATAACTGGCTAATCTGCTCGATATATTGGGTAACTAAAGGCTGCGCAGCCAAGTATTCTTGCACGGCTTTATCTAAGCCGGTAAGTGGGCGTAGCTCTTCTTGCCAATGCGGGTTAGGTAAAAAACGCGCATCAAACATGTAGTCGGCATCGTTAGGCACACCATTTTTAAATCCAAAGGATTCGAACACCAAAATTAGCTGTTGTTGTTGGTCACCAGTAACGCGTGAGCGAATCAAGCCGCTTAGCTCGTGTACCGATAAACGGGAAGTGTCGATACGCAAATCGGCATTTCTAGAAATGGGGGCTAATAGCTCGGTTTCTGATTCAATCGCTTCTGCTAAAGATAAGTTGCTTTGGCTAAGCGGGTGTACCCTGCGTGTTTCGCTGTAACGGCGGATCAGCGCTTCATCTTTCGCATCTAAAAAAATGCTTAACAGATTAATGTCAGGCCCTGCATCTCGTATTAGCTGTCCTACCGGTGATAGCTCATCGGGAAGATTTCGAATATCAATGCTAATTGCTACTTTAGAATAGGTTTTTTTTAAGTTGTCGATAAGTGATTGCCAAAGCACAACCGGCAAGTTGTCGACGCAATAGTAGCCGAGATCTTCCAATACTCTTAAGGCGACGGTTTTACCTGAACCCGAGCGCCCACTAACGATGATCAGTTCCATGATAATCCCTAAGGCTGATTAGAGTATTAGGCTACCATGATGTCGTACAATTCGTCATCACTTTGTGCACAACGAAGTTGTTTACATATTTGCTTATCGTTAAGTTTTTCAGCTACTTGAGCAAGAGTATTAAGATGTTGCTTACATTGATCTTCGGGTACTAGTAATGCAAATACCAAGTCTACTGGCTTGTTATCTATTGCATCGAAGGAAATAGGGGGATCGCAACGCAAGAAAACCGCTGTGGCTTGATGCTGGTTGTCGATACGGCCATGAGGAATAGCGATGCCTTGGCCAATACCTGTACTGCCCATTTTTTCTCGATTTAACAAGCTTTCAAAAATGCATTGGGTAGTGGTATCAAGCTGTTTGGCAGCCAGTTCGCTCACTATTTCTAGGGCGCGTTTTTTTGAAGAGCATTGAACTGCACTTTGGGTGCAGTCCAAGCTAAGTACTTTATTTAGTTGCATGGGGGGGCTAACGTTTGTTAAGTTTTTCTTTATGTTTGATGACTTGGCGATCAAGTTTATCAATCAGGCTGTCGATGGCGGCATACATGTCAGAATGCTCAGAGGTTGCAAATACTTCGCCGCCGTTTAAATGTAATGTGGCTTCAGCAATTTGGTTCAGTTTTTCTACGTTGAGGATGACGTGAACGTTATTGATCTGATCGAATCGTCGGGTGAGTTTGGCAAACTTGGTGTGGACATATTCTTTCAAAGATTCAGTTATTTCTACGTGGTGTCCAGTAAGGTTAATTTGCATAGATATCTTCCCCTTTTAGTGGCCTTAGATAAGGCTCTTACGTTGGTTAGAAGGTGGAATTGCTAAAGACTCACGATATTTAGCGATCGTACGTCTTGCCACCTTGATCCCCTGATCTGCCAAAATATCAGCAATTTTGCTGTCGCTGAGTGGTTTACTGGTATTTTCGGCAGCTACCAGTTTCTTGATTAATGCACGAATAGCGGTTGACGAACACTCACCCCCGCCATCGGTAGCCACATGGCTAGAAAAGAAATATTTAAGTTCGAAGATGCCGCGAGGTGTGTGCATGAATTTTTGGGTGGTTACCCGGGAAATAGTGGATTCATGCATTTCTACAGCTTCTGCTACATCGTTCAGTACCATTGGCTTCATGGCTTCTTCGCCATATTCAAAAAACGCCTGTTGATGATGAACAATGCAGTTGGATACTTTTAATAGGGTTTCATTTCGGCTCTCGATACTTTTAATAAACCACTTGGCTTCTTGTAAGTGGCTACGAATAAACTGGGTATCGTTAGCGTTGGTAGAGGTTTTACTTAAAGATGCATAGTGGGAGTTAACACGCAACTTAGGCATTGCATCTGGGTTGAGCTCTACAACCCAGCGGCCTTGGCGTTTTACAACCGATACATCCGGAATAACATACTGGGCTTGATTAGGCTCAACCGCGTTACCAGGTCGAGGTTCAAGCGTATGAATCAAACGCATGACTTCGCGTAACTGGTCTTCTTTAAGTTTGGTTTTGCGGGCTAATAGACGAAAATCGCGATTAGCCAATACATCAATATGATTTGAAACTACATCTTTGGCTTCATTTAGCCAAGGTGTATCTTCAACAAAACGGCTTAGTTGAATCAGTAGGCACTCCTGCAGTGAGCGAGCCGCAATACCAACAGGGTCGAAATGTTGGATGCGTTTAAGTACTGCTTCTACTTCATCTAGCTCTACATCTAAGTCATTGTTATCGCTTGAACGTAAGCCCTCTAGTAGCTGCTCACAGTCTTGGGTGAGGTAGCCCGATTCATCTACTGCATCAATAATGGCTAAAGCAATAGCTTGGTCTACTTCACTAAATGGAGTGAGTTGCATTTGCCACAATAAGTGGTCTTGTAAAGAGTCGACAGTTTCGCCCTGAAACAACATATCGTTGTCATCGCTAACCGCGCTGCCAGATGAGCTGGCTGGGGCAGAACTGGCGCTGTAGATATCGTCCCAAGTAGAGTCAACAGGAAGGTCGTCAGAAACAGTTTCTTGATTAATGGCATCGCCTGCTTCAATTTGACTGTTGTCTATGTCAGCAGTGGATTCGGCCTCGGTAGACTTCTCGTTGGCAGATTTAGCGTCGGTTGCGTCACTATCACTGGCGTGAGACTCATCCGCCTCAAGCAGAGGGTTACTTTCCAGAGCCTCTTGAATCTCTTGCTGTAAATCCAGTGTTGAAAGCTGGAGTAAGCGAATGGCCTGTTGTAACTGGGGGGTCATGGTTAACTGCTGACCAAGACGCAACTGCAAAGATGCTTTCATTAACTACCGCTGTTCCTTCTTCTTATTGTCTTTTTTTAAACTTGCACTTTAACTATAGCTTGAATTGTTCTCCGAGATAAACTCGTTTCACATGTTCGTTTTCGAGAATTTCTTCTGGCTTTCCTGAGGCTATCAATTCGCCTTGGCTAACGATATAGGCATGCTCACAAACATCGAGAGTTTCTCGAACATTGTGGTCGGTAATTAGTACACCTAGACCGCGATCACGTAGATGTTCAATGATCTTTTTAATATCGATAACAGAAATAGGATCTACCCCTGCGAAGGGTTCGTCAAGCAAAATAAACTTAGGTGCGGCGGCTAGCGCTCGAGCAATCTCAACTCTTCGGCGTTCACCACCTGACAAGCTCATGCCTAGGTTTTTGCGAATATGGCCAATGTGAAACTCTTCAAGAAGGTCGTCTAATGCACCAATTTGTTGCTCTTTATCGAGGTCTTTTCGGGTCTCTAATACGGCGAGAATGTTCTTCTCCACAGATAAGCGGCGAAAGATAGACGCTTCTTGCGGAAGGTAGCCAATGCCTTTGCGTGCGCGGGTATGCATCGCTGTACTAGAAATATCGTCATCATCGATGAGGATGCGGCCTTGGTCACGAGGCACCAAACCCACCACCATGTAAAAAGTAGTTGTTTTGCCAGCGCCGTTTGGACCTAACAAGCCAACAATTTTACCGGTTTCTACATTTAGACTAACGTTTTTGACTACCTTACGGCCCTTGTAGGCTTTGGCTAGGTTTTCAGCAATTAGGGTACTCATTATTGCTGGTCTTCCTTGGGCGTTAGTTCGTCAAGTTGCTGCGGTAGGAAAATAGTAGTTACACGGCTGTTTTCGTCGCCTTGTGCCACCATTTCTTGTTTGTTGATGCTGTATTTGATCATTTTACCTTTTACCAAGCTCTCTTCTTGTTTGAGTTGAGCATTGGTAGTGAGTGTTAGCGTTTGGGTTTTTAAGTCGTAGCGCACTTCGTTCGCTTCAGCTTCAATTGGCTTGCCGCTATCAAGTAATTGATAAAACGTTGCGGGTTCGCCTTTAGCAATCATAACTTCGCTGCCTTTTTCTTCACTACCAATAACGCTTAGCTCTTCGGCGTGCATTTTAATCGAGCCTTGAGTCACCACAACATTATTGTAAAAGGTGACTCGGTTTTCTTTGATATTGACCTGCTGGCGGTCAGCATCAACAATAATTTGTTTGTTGAAGTCGTCTTCTAGTGCTTGTGAACCCCAAGAAAACATAAACAAGCTAGCTGCAATTGCTAACTTACTCTTGTGGGTTGTGGTAAACCGCTTCGATATCATCTAATAAAGTCACTATTTCGTTGGCTAAATCACCGTCCATGCCAACGCCATACAGTTCGTATGAAGGGCCATAAACGGTAACAGGTTGATCGCTGCTCATGGTTTCTGTTTGCAGGTCGATCTCCAATTTTTCGGTTATTAAGTCGCGAACATACTCGCCACGGCTTAAATTTTTAATTACTACATTGTCATTTAAAATGACGTTTTGCTGCTGCTGTACTGTAGCGTGATCGGCCACAATTTGCCATACAGGTTGGCTTGGATCTGGGTACACTAAGATCTTTGGTTGAGCAAAAGTTGTGTGCTTAAGTTGTTCAAAAAACTCCATTTCCTCAGCGTAGATCCGATAGCGCGGGCTACCATCTTCGCCAAAACTCACGCTGTAGAGCTTTTCGGCAACAAAGTTTGGTTTGCTGGCTTCGCGTTTAGCACTTAGCTGCTTAGTTTCCGAAGGACTAAGCTGCCACAGCACCAAGGCTAGGAGAAATAAGCCTGCAAAGAACCAAGTTGGGCGATTCATACACTCATACCTTGGGCATTATCAAGCTCGCCTTTTGCTTGCAGTATTAGATCGCAAAGCTCTCGAACCGCACCAAAACCGCCACGGGTTTGGGTGATAAAGTTGGCACTTTGTTTACACAAGGGATGAGCATCTTGCACGGCTACACCTAAACCACAGGCGCGCATTACTGGGGTGTCGACCACATCATCGCCAATATAGGCTACGTTTTCAGAAGCTAATGACAATTGTTCAAGCATTTGCTGGTAGGCGACGAGTTTGTCTTGTTGGCCTTGGTAGATACGAGTAATTCCTAAAGCCTGCATACGCTGTTGCACAATATTAGATTGGCGGCCGGTGATGATAGCGACTTCGACGCCGATATTCAGTAGCGCTTTAATGCCAAATCCGTCGTGGGTATGAAAGGCTTTAAGTTCTTCTCCGTCATTGCCCATATAAATGCGACCGTCTGAGAAAACCCCGTCTACATCGCAAACTAAAAGTTTAATTGTTGCTGCCGCGTCAAAATTGCTTTGGCTTACCGCGCCATAGGGCGTGTTAATTGTCACTAGTAAACTCCGGCTTGTAATAAGGTATGCATATTAAATGCACCCACAACGGCTTTGTTGTTTAGCACAAACAAACCGTTAATTGACTTGGTTTTCATTAACTTTAAGGCATCAAAGGCTAGCCAATTGTTGTCAATTACTTTGGGGTTTTGCGTCATCACTTGGCCAATTTGGGTATCGTGAATATCGATGCGCTGATCAAGGATACGACGCAAGTCGCCATCGGTAAAAATGCCTGCCAGCTGCTGCTTGGAATCAAGTACTCCCACCATGCCTAAACCTTTGGCTGTGATTTCGAATAGCGCTTCGCGAATAGTTTGTTCGACTGTTACTAGTGGAATTTGTTCCCCAGTTAGCATTAAGTCGCTCACACTTAGTAGCAGTTTTTTGCCCAAGGTTCCGCCTGGGTGGGACAGGGCAAAGTCATCGGCTGTAAAGCCACGAGCTTCTAATAAAGCAACTGCTAGAGCATCGCCCATTACCAAGGTAGCTGTAGAGCTTGCTGTTGGTGCTAGCCCTAAGGGGCAGGCTTCACGTGGCACCGAGATGCACAAGTGATAGTTGGCCTGCTTTGCCATGGATGAGTTGGGGTTGCTAGTCATGGCAATCGAGCGCACACCAATGCGGTTAAACACCGGGTAAAGAGACAATATTTCTTCAGATTCACCTGAGTTAGACAAAGCTAATACGATATCGTCGGCGGCGATCATGCCTAAGTCACCATGGCAGGCTTCGCCAGGATGGACAAAAAAAGCCGGTGTACCAGTAGATGCTAGGGTGGCTGCAATTTTGTTAGCGATATGACCCGATTTACCCATGCCTGTGAGGATAACTTTACCCTTACAGGCCAGTATCATCTCGCAGGCAGCCGCAAATTCTTGGTCGATATATTGGTGAAGGTTATCAATACCTAAGCTTTCAATTTCTAGTACTCGCTTAGCAACAGCGATGTAATCAAATGACACTCACTTCCCCTTAGTTTTAAAATTAGTGACAACAGCGGCTTATGCTAAGAATAATAGCATTTGGTAGCCTATGAAGCCGCTTAACAATAAGCCGCCTTCCCAACGAGAAATCTTACGGCTTTTACCAAAACCCATGGCCATGACAAACAGCACCACGGTTACACCCATCATCACATAAAAATCGCGGCCCGCTGCGTTGGCGTCGATAGGACCTGGCGCCAACATGGCAGGTACAGCCAATACAGCCAAAATATTGAAAAGGTTAGAACCAATAATGTTGCCTAAAACCAAATCGTCTTCTTTTTTTATCACGCCTGCGATACAAGCAGCTAGCTCTGGCAAACTGGTGCCGATGGCAATAATGGTTAAGCCGATAACGAGGTCACTCATACCAAAGTAGCGGGCAATTTCGGAGGCCGAGCCCACTAATAAGTCAGCGCTAAGAGGTAGCACCACCATACCTACCGCTAACCAAAACAATGCTTTACCAGTTGGTACGTCATTGGGGACTTCCGATTCTGCTTCCTCAACCATTGGGTCTACGGTGTTGCTACTACGTTGGCGTAGGGAGTTAACGATTAAGTAGGCCATAAGCGCTATAAATAAGGTAAGTAGAACAACCCCTTCAAGGTAACCCAGTTGTTGGTCGTGTAATACCCAGCCCGCTACTGCGGTAGCACCTAACACCATCGGTAATTCTCTAAACAGAGTAGAAGAAGATACCAGTAAGGGTTTGAGCAGCGCAGTTAAACCTAGAACCAAGGTAATGTTGGTAATATTAGAGCCAATGACATTACCCACCGCGGTATTCATTTTGCCTTCTAAAGATGCGGTGGCAGAAACCATAATTTCGGGCGCCGACGAGCCTAAGGCCACAATGGTTAAGCCAATAATCATTGGTGATAAACCAAAATTATTGGCGATAGCAGCCGCACCAAAAACAAAACGGTCGGCACTCCATACCAATAATGCTAAGCCAACAATTAACAATAAACATTCAACTAGCATGCAAGTCCTTAAATTAAAAAATATCCGCGATGCAAAAAAATCGAGGCATTGTCGGCATTTTCCCGGTAAAAGGGAAGAGTTTAGCCTTGAGTGTAAGCAATTATCTCAATAATATGTCTGCCTTGGCCAATCAAGATTGCTCACGGAGTGGCAGATAGTTTGATTGAAGTAAAACAACTGGCGTTTCAGCGCGGTGATAAAGTCATTTTTGATGGCTTGGACCTACATATCCCAACCGGCAAAGTGACAGCCATTATGGGGCCTAGTGGAATTGGCAAAACAACACTACTTAAATTAATTGGTGGTCAGCTAAAGCCGACTGCTGGCCAAGTGCTGATTGATGGTCAAGATGTTCATCAACTAAAGCGCAGTGATTTGTTCAAGTTGCGTAAACGTATTGGCATGTTGTTTCAAAGTGGCGCTTTATTTAGCGACCTTAACGTTTTTGAAAATGTTGCTTTTCCACTGCGTGAACATACCAAGCTACCCGAGCCAGTGCTGCGTAACTTAGTGTTGATGAAATTGCAGGCAGTAGGCCTACGCGGAACAGCCGAGTTAATGCCTGGCGATTTATCTGGTGGTATGGCGCGTCGTGTGGCGCTCGCTCGAGCGATTGCTTTAGAGCCAGAAATTATTCTTTATGATGAACCCTTTGTTGGTCAAGATCCTATCTCGATGGGCGTACTGATTAAGCTTATTCAAGGCTTGAATCAAAGTTTGCAACTCACATCAGTCATCGTTTCTCATGACGTGAATGAGGTGCTAAGTATCGCTGATTATGTCTTTGTTATTGATGGTCACAGTGTTCTAGCACAAGGGACGGTTGAAGAGATTGCTAATAACCCTGACCCTCGATTAGCCCAATTCCTGCAAGGTCAGGCTGATGGGCCCGCGGCATTTCACTATCCTGCTGAAGATTACGCGCAAGCATTAAAGGCGAGTTTATGATTGATGCTATTGCAGCCTTAGGCCGCAACACCTTATTACGTATTGGTGCACTAGGCCGTGCCAGCTTAATGCTTTGGCATGCTCTACTATGTTTACCTAGCAAACAATTACTTAAAGATACTATCCGCCAGATTTACGTAGTAGGTGTGCAGTCTCTGCCTATTATTGTGGTTTCCGGTCTGTTTATTGGCATGGTACTCGCTCTACAGGGCTACCACATTTTGGTAGATTTTGGCGCCGAGACCAGTCTTGGTCCTATGGTGGCGTTATCGCTGTTACGCGAGCTTGGCCCAGTGGTCACTGCATTGTTGTTTGCAGGTCGAGCTGGCTCAGCGTTAACAGCCGAAATAGGTTTGATGAAAACCACCGAACAACTCTCTAGCATGGAAATGATGGCCGTTGATCCACTTAAACGGGTGATCGCTCCACGTTTATGGGCTGGTTTTATTGCCATGCCCTTGCTTACTTTAATGTTTAATTTGGTAGGCATATGGGGCGGATTTTTGGTTGGTGTTGAGTGGCTTGGTGTGGATAACGGCAGCTTTTGGTCAATTACCGCAGCTTCAATAGAATTTGGTCAAGATATTGGCAATGGCATTATTAAAAGCGCGGTGTTTGCTATAACAGTAGTTTGGGTGGCGTTATTTAATGGCTACGATGCGATGCCAAGCGCTCAGGGAATTAGCCAAGCGACTACACGCAGCGTAGTGCACGCCTCTTTGTTGGTTTTAGCCTTGGATTTTGTACTAACCGCCTTGATGTTTGGCAGCTAGGTTTAGGGAATAACATGAAAGTAAATAAATTAGAATTGTCGGTTGGTTTGTTTGTATTGCTGGGCATTGCAGCCTTACTGATTTTGTCACTTAAAATAGCTGATAGCCAATTAGGTAAAAACACCGATACCTACACCTTGTATGCTAAGTTCGACAATATCGGCGGGCTAAAAGCACGCTCGCCAGTGAAAGTTGGTGGTGTGGTTGTTGGTCGTGTAGAGAAGATTCACCTTGATACTGAGGATTACATGCCAAAAGTCACCTTAAGCATGTATCGTCAATATGGTTTTTACCCCGAGACCAGTTCATTATCCATTCTTACAGCCGGCCTGTTAGGTGAACAATATATTGGTCTGACACCGGGTTTTGTATTGGATGACATTGAAGAGCTGAATGACGGTGATGTGATCGAAGACACCAAATCGGCGTTAGTACTTGAAGAACTAATTGGGCAATTCCTGTTTTCTATAACGGAGAAATAGCATGTTTATAAGACGCTTGATGTTGGTAGTAACACTGCTGTTTAGTGTTAATGCTTTAGCTGAACAAGTAAACGAAAACCCCTATCGCTTGATGAGCTATGTGGCTGAGCAAACCTTTAGTCGCTTGGCTGAAGTTGATCGAGACGCCGCGGATTCTGCTCAGCAAATTGAAGATATTGTGCGCGAACAGTTAATGCCGCACATCGACTATCGCTACGCCTCTTTTGTAGTGTTAGGTAAGCAAATAAAAAAAACGACTAAGCCGCAACGGGTAGAGTTTACGGCCGCTTTTAAAGAATATTTGGTAAGCACTTACACTCAAGCTTTGGGTCAATACAAGCAACAACAAGTAAATATTGAGCCAGAACGCTCTGTAGAAGGGAAATCTAAAGTTGGCGTTAAAGCGCAATTTGTTGATGGTGAACGTCCACCGATCAAGTTGGAGTTTAAATTCCGTAAGCTTAAGAACAAAACACCTGACAGTCCCGACCGTTGGCTGGCTTACGATCTCATCGCAGAGGGTGTTAGTTTACTTTCAACAAAACAATCTGAGATGGATAGCCTGATTCGTGCCAATGGTATTGATGGAGTTATTAAGCTGCTACAAGACAAAAACTTTGCGGCTAATGAGTCTAAGTCATGAAGGCAGAATTGAGCGTTGAGCAGCAGTGTTTATCGCTTAGCGGAGATTGGGATAGCCAACAAGTTGCACTTAAGTGGAACGAATTGCTGACTTGCCAAGCTCAAGAATTAGATCTTGCCAAGCTCAAGCGGATTGACTCTGCAGGAATAGCCGCTATTATCACCGCCTTAAAACCGGAACCCAGTAAGCGCTTATTAATTAAGCACTGTCCTGAACAAGCCAAGTTGTTATTTAAACTCTATGAGTTAGACAGCTTGCTGCACTTTGAAGATTAACGCACTTAACGCGGAGCGAATTATGCAACCAGAACAAATCGAAGAAATTTTATCGCAAGCGCTTGAGTTAGAGCATGTGCAAGTTAGTGGTGAAGGTAATCACTTTCAAGTTGTTGCTGTTGGTGCAATGTTTACGGATTTATCGCGAGTTAAAAAACAACAAGCGGTTTATGCACCACTGAAAGAGTACATTGCGAGTAATGAGATTCACGCTTTAGGAATAAAAGCGTTCACTCCTGATGAATGGCAAAAGCAACAGAAGTTTGGCCAATTGTAGTCTTTAGGAGTTTTAGTGGATAAGTTTAGAATTGAAGGTGGCTGCCGCCTAGAGGGTGAAGTGGCTATCTCGGGGGCAAAAAACGCGGCTCTGCCAATCCTTTTTGCAACCTTATTATGTGAAGAGCAAGTTACTCTACACAATGTTCCTCAGTTAAGAGACATTGGCACTACCTGTAAGATGCTTGAGCATCTTGGGCGCGAAGTAGAAGTTAAGGGCGAAACCGTTATTGTTAAAGCGGGCAAAGCCAATGATTTTGTTGCTCCTTATGAATTAGTTAAAACCATGCGAGCTTCTATTATGGCCTTAGGGCCATTAGTGGCGCGTTATGGAGAAGCCGATGTATCGCTACCTGGCGGTTGTGCCATTGGTGCGCGCCCAGTTAATTTACATATTCATGGCCTAGAGCTTATGCAAGCTAACATGAGTGTGGAAGATGGTTATGTTAAAGCTCGCGTAGATGGCCGTTTAAAAGGTGCTCGCATCTTTATGGACATGGTGAGTGTAACCGGTACTGAAAACTTAATGATGGCTGCTGCGCTGGCTGAGGGCGAAACCATTATTGAAAACGCCGCTCGCGAACCTGAAGTGGTTGACCTAGCCGATTTCTTGAATACCTTAGGTGCCGACATTAAAGGTGCTGGTAGCGACACCATTGTAATTAATGGCGTAGAGAGCTTACACAGTGGCGAATACAGTGTTTTACCCGACCGCATAGAAACTGGTACTTACTTGGTGGGTGCTGCGGTAACGGGTGGTAAAGTGCGTTGTACCCATACCGATCCAGGTTTAATGGAATCGGTGCTTTCTAAGTTGGAAGAAGCGGGCGCTAAGGTTACTACTGGTAAAGACTGGATTGAAGTTGATATGCAAGGCTGTCAGCTTAAAGCCGTAAACGTGAAAACTGCACCTCATCCAGCATTCCCTACCGATATGCAAGCACAGTTTACCGTGTTAAACATTGTTGCTGAAGGTACCGGGCATGTGACGGAGACTATCTTCGAAAACCGCTTTATGCACGTGCCAGAGTTAATGCGTATGGGGGCGGAAATTGAGTTAGAAGGCAATACTGCTATTTGTAAGCATTCAGAGCACTTAACTGGCGCGCAGGTAATGGCGACAGATTTACGTGCCTCTGCTAGCTTAGTGATTGCCGCATTGGTAGCTGAAGGCGAAACCGTAGTTGACCGGATTTACCATATTGACCGCGGTTATCAAAATATCGAAACCAAGTTTGCCAACCTAGGCGCAAAAATTACTCGTTTTAACGACCGCTCGTAGGTCGAGTAGGCAGTTTTAACTCAGTAATTTTAACGGGGAGCTCAAGTAGTTCCCCGTTTCTATATAGGCGAACCATAATCTCCGAGCCTGGGCGCGTTTCCGCCACAATATCCATGGCCTGTTTGATTGACTCAATATCTGTCCCAGCAATGCTCACCAATATGTCATTTGCTTGAATACCTGCTTTACCAGCTGGGCCGCTTGGATCAAGCCCACTCACAATTACCCCGCGGGTTTCATTTAGCTTTAAGCGAGAGGCAAGTAAAGGCGTAATTTTTTGCCCGTCTAAGCCTAGATAACCACGTACTATGGTGCCGTCTTTAATTAGCCCCTGCATGATTTTTTTGGCTAATACATAAGGAATAGCAAAACTAATCCCGTAAGTATCAGCTGCGTCGTTTAAGTGATAGGCAGAGGTGTTAATTCCCACTAACTCACCACGAGTATTCACCAAAGCGCCACCAGAATTACCACGGTTAATGGCTGCATCGGTTTGTAAAAAGTCTTGGCGACCGGTTGAGCTCATACCGCTGCGTCCAGCAGCACTAATAATGCCTTGGGTAATGGTTTGGCCTACGTTGTATGGGTTACCAATTGCCAACACTACATCACCAACCTGTGTCGCCAATTGGTCATTTTGCGGAATAACAGGGAGATCTGGAGAGGCTTCAATCTTTAACACCGCGAGGTCGGTGATCATGTCGCCACCCACTAAATCGGCATTAAACACCCGGCCATCTTGTAAGGCGATAACAATTTGATCGGAGTTGGCAATAACGTGAAGGTTGGTTAATACAAAACCTTGTTTAGACATAATAACGCCAGAGCCTAAACCTTGAGACTCGAGTTGAGTGTCTACATTCACATAAGATTGTAAGAAACTGCGGGTATAAATATTTACCACTGCGGGCGCCGCGCGCCTAGACGCTTGTGCGTAGCTAACTAGCGGTGTATCGGTATAGTCATCGAGCAGTTGCTTACTGTTTTCACGAAATTCCGGAAACGCAAACAAAATGCCCAGTGCTATTGCTAATCCAAAAAAAGCGGGCTTGAGTAAATACTTGATTATAGCTAACAATTGTTCTTCTCCAGCTAGGTTCTCAGCATAGCACGCAGATTCTGGAGACAAAAGAAAAGGCGACTAATAAGTCGCCTTTATTGTTAATCATCTCAATCTATTGAATGATTCGGTAGAGGTTTTCATCACCACGTTGAATATTTACGGCTAGTACCTTGGGCTCGGTTTCCAAGAGGGCGCGCAAATCAGCGATACTAGTGATGCGAATTTTGTTGATGCCAATAATGATATCGCCTTCTTCTAGGCCGTTAGCAAAGGCTTTAGAGTTACGCGCAACTTTATTGACTCGCACGCCTGATATGTCGGCGTCTTTACCGGTAGAGCTCAAACTTGCGCCTTCAAGGGCAGGGTGCATTACTTTGGCATTAATGTTTTGCTCTTCTGCCTGCTGTAAGGTCACTTTAAAATCGATAGGTTTACCATCTCTGATTGCGCCAATTTTAATGGTTTTACCTGCGCCCATGGTGCCAATTTTGGCACGCAGTTCAGCAAAGCTTTTCACCTTTTTATCATCAACGGCAATGATGATGTCGCCTGGCTCAATGCCGGCTTTATCGGCCGCTGAACCTTGCATAACTTGGTTTACAAACGCGCCATGTTGCGAGTCGGTGCCAAAAGCCTTGGCTAAATCACTGTTAAGCTCTCCACCGGTTACACCCAGCACGCCGCGACGTACTTCGCCGAACTCGATTATTTGATCCGCTAGGTTACGCACCATGTTACTGGGGATGGCGAATCCAATACCGATGTTGCCACCGTTAGGCGCAATAATTGCGGTGTTGATGCCAATTAGCTCACCGCGTAAGTTGATTAAGGCGCCACCTGAGTTACCACTATTAATCGCAGCATCGGTTTGAATGAAGTTTTCTAGGTTTTCAATGTTTAAACCACTCCGCCCCAATGCACTCACTATGCCGGAGGTTACGGTTTGCCCTAGGCCAAAAGGGTTACCAATAGCGACAGTAAAATCACCTACACGAAGCTCATCAGAATCTGCCAGCTTAATATCGACTAGTTCATCGGCTTCTATTTGCAGCAATGCGATATCGGTATGACGATCACTACCCAACACTTCCGCTTCAAAGGTGCGGCCATCTTTGAGGGTGACAACAATCTCGTCAGCTTCGTGAATCACATGGTAATTGGTGATTACGTAGCCCTTTTTCGCATCAACTACCACACCAGAACCTAGACCTTGAAAGGGGCGCTCTTGTTCGGCGTTACCTGGATTACCTTCTGGGCCGAAGAAGTATTTAAACAATTCTGGAAGTTGCTGTTGAGAAACCTTTGTGCCAGCAACAGAGATATTAACCACCGCGGGGGTGGCTTGTTCAAGCACTGGGGCTAAGCTGGGAAGTTCTTCGCCACCCACTGAGAATGGCAGGGCAGCGTGAGCTTGGAAGGTATTGATGCCAAGAAACAGTGACAACAATACAATGACAAATTTCTTAGTGGAAACACTCATCTAAATACCTCAATAAATACATGTCATTATAAAAAAGCAGGATCTTAATGACCCTGCTTAGTTTAAAAAGTTCAATGATTTAGCTAGCTTTACGCTGAGCTTCGGTAAATAAACCAGATGGTTGATTAGAGTAATCTTTAGGTTGAGCTTCGCTTGATTCAACCGTTTCGTCTAGCTCTAATTTTTCTTGATAATCAGCAAATAGCTGCGGTTGAGCTACGTCTTCACTGATTAATGATTTTGACTGGCTGGCCATATGTTCGTATATGCCTTGGTATTGCTTGGCCATGTCTTCAAGTAGCTGAGCACTGGTTGCAAAGTGCTCTTGAACTTGCTCTTTATAACTGTCTAGCTCAGCTTTATTTTGTTCGAGTTCTTGCTTCATATTGGCATCGCTACCAACCGGCTTTGATGCTATACGACTAAGGAAGAAGCCAATAGCGACACCAATAAGAAGAAAAATCATACTGCTAATTGCGCTCATATTATTCCTTTGTTGGTCTTGATGAACTTTCAATATACTTGAGAATGCTTTCACATGGTACTATCAATTTTCGACTAATTTTAGCGGGTTCTGGGAATAGGGAAAGGATGACTCCACAGCAACAATACGAGCAAGATCTGCAAGCTCATGATTTTATAAAAGACAATGCTCAGGCATTTGCCGTTACTCAACTACAACGTGTATTTGATCAGTTGAACGAAAGACCCACTTCCGCTGCAGCTCCTTCATCTTTTTTTTCCAAGTTAAAAAGTCGATTTTCCAATGCAGATGTATCCACTAAGTCTCCTGTTCAAGGGCTTTACATGTGGGGAGGAGTTGGCCGAGGAAAAACCTACCTCATGGACACTTTTTTTAACTGCTTACCCCAGCAACGTAAAATGCGAGTACATTTCCACCGTTTTATGCAGCGGGTGCATCAAGAGTTAAAAAGCTTAACTGCCCAAACTAATCCCTTAGAGGTCGTGGCAGATCGTTTATATAAAGAGGCGGAGGTTATCTGCTTTGATGAGTTTTTTGTTTCAGACATTACCGATGCAATGATTTTGGGAACGCTATTCGAAGCTTTGTTTGAACGGGGAGTAACTCTTGTTGCTACCTCAAACATACCGCCTGAAGATTTGTACCGAAATGGTTTGCAGCGCCAACGCTTTGTGCCAACCATAAAGTTGATTCAACAACATTGCCAAATTATCAATGTAGATGGCGGCAGTGATTATCGAATGCGGACCCTTAATGAGGCAGAGATTTATCATTACCCCTTAGATCAACAAGCGGAGCAAAACTTAGCCCAGTACTTTTTGCAACTGTCTAACGAACCGCGCCAAGCACTAGGTCAGATTGAAATTAATCAGCGGATGATTAATTTTGTGAATGAAGCCGATAGTGTGTTACACGTTGAATTTAGTGAGTTGTGTGAAGGGGCGAGGAGCCAGCTGGATTACATCGAACTAGCAAGGCTTTATCACACAGTGTTGTTATCGGGTGTAGTGGCAATGGGCGCTAAAAATGATGATGCCGCTCGGCGCTTTATTGCTTTAATTGATGAATTTTATGAGCGAAACGTTACTTTAATTATTGCTGCTGAAGTGCCCTTAGAAAAACTCTATCAAGGTGGGCGGTTGAGTTTTGAATTTGAACGTTGTTTTTCTCGCTTACAAGAAATGCAGTCTCATGAATACTTGGAAAGAGAGCACTTACCTTAAATAATCTTAATTAGGGGTGGTTTTTTTTTGTACTTCCCCTATAATCTTGCCACCCCACGTTACATGTCACCGATTTGGTGATACTAACAATCCAGCTTACTCCGTATTCGAAGGGATACTATGAGTGGCTACTTTCACGTTTGTGATTATCACAAACACATGTGTAACAGTTATTTTGGGTTATATATACAAATGAAAACTTTTGTAGCCAAGCCAGACAGCGTTAAACGCGACTGGTACGTTGTAGATGCAGATGGTAAAACTCTGGGTCGTATCGCAACTGAAATCGCTTCTCGCCTACGCGGTAAGCATAAAGCTGAATATACTCCTCACGTTGATACTGGTGATTACATCATCGTAATTAACGCTGAGAAAGTAGCCGTAACAGGCAACAAAGCGAAAGGTAAAATTTACCACTCGCACACTGGTTACCCAGGTGGCTTAAAATCAATTAGCTTTGAAAAGTTAATCGAAAAAGCTCCTGAGCGTGTTATCCAGTCTGCAGTGAAAGGTATGTTGCCAAAAGGTCCTCTAGGCCGTGCAATGTTCCGTAAACTGAAAGTATTCGCTGGACCTGAGCACACTCATGCGGCTCAGCAACCACAAGTATTAGACATTTAAGTTACGGAATTTGAATAATGGCTGAGAATCAATACTACGGCACTGGCCGTCGCAAAAGCTCTACTGCTCGCGTATTTTTAAAAGCAGGTAGTGGTAACATCACTGTAAACAACCGTACTTTGGACGTTTACTTTGGCCGTGAAACTGCTCGTATGGTAGTTCGTCAACCACTTGAACTAACTGAATTGTTAGAAAAAGTTGACCTACTAGTTACCGTAAAAGGTGGTGGTACAACTGGTCAAGCTGGTGCTATCCGTCACGGTATCACTCGTGCTCTTATGGAATACGACGAAAGTCTACGTCCTGAGTTACGTAAAGCTGGTTTCGTTACCCGTGATGCGCGTAAAGTTGAGCGTAAGAAAGTTGGTCTACGTAAAGCACGTCGTCGTCCGCAATTCTCTAAACGTTAATTGCTATACACATTCGTGTTACAAAAAAGCTCGGCTATGCCGGGCTTTTCTTTATTCTAAAAGGTTAAAAACCTTGATTTCCCTTGTCAATTTGTGTGTTTTTTATTACTATTTTGTTCGCATTTACCTGCAATAATGTAGTAGCAAGTAAACGCTACCAGTAGCAGAAAAACGCTACCTTGTGCAGCATGCCGCAAGGAAAATTACAATAATTGCGCGGATCCTTACCGGAGAGACATTGGATGAGCAACGCTCCTGTCGATGCTGGCCGCCGTCGCTTCCTAACCTGGACAACAGCTGTTGTCGGTGGTGTAGGAGCTACGTTTGCCGCAGTACCTTTTATCAGTTCATGGAATCCGAGTGCCAAAGCTAAAGCAGCTGGAGCACCGGTAGAAGTGGATATTAGCAAAATAGAACCTGGACAATTACTACGTGTTGAATGGCGTGGTAAACCTGTTTGGGTGGTTAACCGTCCTCAATCAGTTCTAGATAACCTAAACACCATTGGTGATAGGTTGCGTGATCCTGATTCCGAGGAGCCTCAACAACCCGATTACACAGTCAATGTACACCGCTCAATCAAACCTGAGTTGTTTGTAGGTGTGGGCTTATGTACTCACCTTGGCTGTTCACCCACCTATTTACCTGGCAGCTTTGCTGAGCAAGTTCAAGGTGTTGAATATGGATTCTTCTGTCCCTGTCATGGTTCGAAGTTTGATATGGCCGGACGAGTATTCCAAAGTGTACCTGCACCACTAAACTTGGTTGTTCCTCCGCATCACTATGTTGATGAAACCACCATTTTGGTCGGCTTGGACCAGGGAGAGGCATAAGATGAAGGCACTTATCGGTTGGATCGATGAACGGATCCCGTTGACCAAGACCTACAATAAACACGTGGGCCAATACCCAACACCAAAAAACTTTAACTTTTGGTATATTTTTGGCTTTATTGCCATGGTGGTATTAGTTAACCAAATCCTTACAGGTATTTGGCTAACTATGAACTATAACCCATCAGGTGATGGAGCATTTGCCTCTATTGAATACATCATGCGTGATGTGGAATATGGTTGGCTACTGCGTTACATGCATTCCACTGGGGCGTCAGCCTTCTTTGTGGTGATTTACTTGCACATGTATCGTGGCTTGATTTACGGCTCTTACCAAAAACCTCGCGAACTGATTTGGTTGTTCGGGATGTTAATTTTCTTGGTATTGATGGCCGAAGCATTCATGGGTTACTTGCTTCCTTGGGGACAAATGTCTTATTGGGGCGCGCAGGTAATTATTTCACTGTTTGGGGCTATTCCGGTAATTGGTGATGACCTAACCCTGTGGATCCGTGGTGACTATGTTATCTCTGGTGCAACCTTAAACCGCTTCTTCGCTTTGCATGTTATTGCATTGCCTCTGGTGTTGGTAATGTTGGTGTTCTTACACATTGTAGCGTTGCATGAAGTAGGCTCTAACAACCCAGATGGTATCGAGATTAAAGCTAACAAAGATGAGAATGGTTGGCCGAAGGATGGTATTCCTTTCCACCCTTATTTTACGGTTAAAGATTTAGCCGCCATTGTTGGCTTCTTGTTCTTCTTCTGTTGGGTGATGTTCTTCTTCCCAGAAGGTGGAGGGTTCTTCCTAGAGCCGCCAAACTTTGAAGCAGCTAACCCGCTTAAAACGCCAGAACATATTGCACCGGTTTGGTATTTCACACCTTTCTACGCAATTTTGCGTGCGGTACCCGATAAGTTACTGGGTGTAGTGATGATGGGCGCATCTATTGCGGTGTTATTTGTATTACCGTGGTTAGACCGCTGTAAAGTGAAGTCAATTCGCTACCGTAGCGTCATACATAAGCTTAACATCGCTCAGTTTGTTATATGTTTTGTGATTCTAGGGGTGCTAGGTGCTTTACCTTCAACCGACCTATTAACTTGGATCGCACGTATCGCAACTGTTGGTTACTTTGGTTATTTCCTACTACTGTGGATTTACAGTAAAAACGAGAAAACTAAGCCAGTTCCAGAAAGGGTGACCAAATGATGAAAAATATTTTTTTAGCATTCGCGTTGCTGGTTCCTAGCTTGGCGTTTGCCGCTGGTTCGACCGTTCCTTTAGACAAAGCGAACTATGACTTAAGTGATAAAGCTTCGTTACAAAACGGCGCGAAGTTGTTTATGAATTACTGTTTTGGCTGTCATAGTGCTCAATACCAGCGTTATAATCGTGTAGCAGAAGATTTAGGTATTCCAATTAAGTTAATGGAAGAAAACTTGATTTTTACCGGGGTAAAACCAGGTGAATTGATGCAAAATGCCATCCAAGAAAAAGACGCTGCTAAGTGGTTTGGTGCGCCAGCTCCAGATTTAACTTTAGTAGCTCGAGTTCGTGGAGCTGATTGGGTATATACCTACTTACGTTCATTTTATGTTGATGAGACGCGTCCATTTGGGGTGAATAACAAAGTATTCCCAAGTGTAGGTATGCCACACGTATTGCAAGAGTTGCAAGGTGTGCCAAACGCGGTTTATGAAACAAGAATGATTGATGGTGAAGATCAGCAAATCTACGTTGGCATCCAATCAGATGGCAGCGGTGAGATGAGCGATGATGAGTATGACCACGCTGTTTTAGACCTTGTTAACTTTTTAGTTTACTCTGCTGAACCTATTCAGCTAGAGCGTAAACGTCTTGGTTACTGGGTGCTTGGTTTCTTATTCATTTTCTTCATTATTAGTTATCTATTGAAGAAAGAATACTGGCGCGACGTACACTAAGTCTTGAGCTAGTATTTAATTATCGGCAATAGCATTTATGCTGTTGCCGTTTGTGTATTTATTTTAGATGGTTTTTGGAGGATTCAATGGCTGTAGCTGCCAACAAGCGTTCGGTAATGACGCTATACTCTGGTGCTAACGACTTATATAGTCATCAGGTACGTATCGTTTTGGCTGAGAAAGGCGTCAGCGTAGAAATTAATCAGGTAGATCCGGACAACTTACCGGAAGACTTAATTGATTTGAATCCGTACAGCTCTGTTCCAACCTTAGTTGATCGTGAATTGGTGTTGTACCAATCGCAGATCATCATGGAATACTTAGACGAGCGTTTTCCTCACCCACCGCTAATGCCGGTTTATCCTGTGTCGCGTGGTTCAAGCCGCCTTATGATGCACCGCATCAAAAACGACTGGTACACCTTGGTTGCGCAAATTGAAAAAGGTGAGAACGCCGAGGCTGCACGTAAGCAATTAACAGAAAGTCTGTTAAGTATTGCACCGGTTTTTGCTGAAATGCCTTACTTTATGAGTGAAGAATTCAGCTTAGTAGATTGCTACTTAGCACCACTACTGTGGCGTTTACCTACTTTAGGCATCGAGCTTGAAGGTGCGGGTTCTAAAGAAATCAAATCTTATATGATCCGTGTATTTGATCGTGAATCTTTCCAAGCTTCACTGACCGATGCAGAGCGTGAAATTCGCGATGGGTTTTTAGGTTAATGAGTGAAGAGATGACCCCAAATAGGCCTTATTTGCTTAAGGCCTTTTTTGATTGGTTGTTAGACAACGAGTTGACTCCTCACTTGGTGGTGGATGCTACCCAAGCTAACGTGACCGTGCCCAGCCAATTTGTTAATGATGGACAGATTGTTCTAAACATAGCTCCGTCGGCGATTGCGGCCTTTAATATGGACTTACAGCACGTAAGTTTTAGCGCACGCTTTGGTGGTAAACCGTTTCAGGTTTATGTGCCTATGGCAGCCGTTGTCGCGATTTATGCCCGAGAAAATGGTGCAGGTACCGTGTTTGAGCCAGAAGCTGCTTACGAGCAAGTGGAAGAGCTCGAGAGCCAGCCTGAAGATGTTTCGGTGAAAGAGGAAACTCCTAAGAAGCCGACACTCACCATAGTAAAATAAAAAAGCGCCGAAAGGCGCTTTTTTGTATCTGCTTTAAATTTGTTAGCTGGCTTCTATCAGCTCAAATACTTTAATTACTTTGGCTACGCCGGTCTCGTGGCGGGCAATATCAATCGCTAAGCGTTCTTCTTCTGCGGTAACAAACCCAATAAGAAATACTTCACTGTCTTCGGTAATGACTTTTATCTTACCAGGTGGAAGCTTGCTGTCTTCGTAGATCTTAAATTTGATTTTGGTGGTAATCCAAGAGTCATTGCTACGTACACCTAAAGATACAGGGGCTTTGATGCGTACTTCGTTTAGCACTTGTTGTACACCACTTACATCGCGGACAACTTGAGTTATTTTGTTGAAATATTCTTGATTCGGAGTTTGGCCAATGACCAGTACTCTGCCGTTAAGCGCAACCACCGATAGCTTGCTCTCTCGCCAAATACTCTCTTCTTTGCCCAGTTCGCTAAGTGCTTGGAGTTCTATAGTTTGGTCATCAAATTGAGTGCCTATGGTGCGCCTATCTGTTGCTGCACCTGCTGCTACTCCGGCACCCACTACAACTGCTCCAGCACAAGCTTGTAGTAGCCCTGCCAAAACAACAACGGTGATGATACGTAACATCCTTTAATCCTCCTGTTGGGGAAACAACGTACGGTCTACTAAATCACATAAACTGTTTAAGGCCAGTAAGTGTACTTCGTTAATGCGTACGCTCTGTTCACCTGGCACTCTAATTTCAACGTCTTGCTCGCTAAGCAGACCGGCCATTTCACCGCCATCTTTTCCGGTTAGCGCAATAATTGTCATGTCGCGGTTTACTGCCGCTTCCATGGCTTTAATTACGTTGCGACAGTTGCCTGAATCGGAGATGGCAACGAGTACATCGCCTTGCTGACCTAGTGCACGAATTTGTTTGGCAAACACTTCGTCAAAGGAGTAATCATTCGCAATGGCACTTAGCACTGAGCTGTCGGTGCTAAGTGCCAGAGCAGGAAGGCTTGGGCGTTCGGTATCAAAGCGGTTAACCAAGTTAGCTGAAAACTGCTGAGCAAGCGCCGCTCCTGCGCTATTGCCTGCAATGAGCAGTTTGTTACCGTTGAGCAATGCTTGAGCGATGATCACTGTAGCTTTTTCGATCGCATCGGGTAGTGCTTCTGCAGCGGCAATCTTGGTTTGTATGCTTTCTCTAAATATTTCTTTGATTCGTTCTTGCATGTTATTCCCCAAACGCGTTCTGAAACCATTCTAGGTAAGGTGCTTGCTCTTGAATAGCAACAACATCAAAACGCATTGCAGTATCAAATTGGTTCAAATTTTTTTGTTGTAAATAGTGTTGTGCGCTAAGCAGTATACGGTGCATTTTGTGCTGGTCGACCGCTGCAGCTGCTCCGCCATGGCTAAGGCTTTTGCGGTATTTTACTTCCACAAAAACCCAGGTATCGCCCTGTTTGCAAATTAGGTCTATCTCGCCGCGGCGGCAGTGATAGTTTTGCTCAATCAGCTGTAAACCCTGCTTGCTCAGATAACTAGCCGCTTGCTGCTCTGCAGCTTGCCCTTTATTCAATATCTTGGTCTTGAAGCGTGTTAGCTTGGATTTCCAAGGGAACCAGTTGGCCATCTTTATATTGAGTCCACGTAAGTTGTCGTATCACTAAACCTTGTAGGTTAACACTAAGCTTTCCGGTTAAACCATTTAGCTGATAGTCTGAATAGCCGCGCATTTGAGCTAGTTGACTAATTAGCGAGTAGGCATCATAACCTAGAGCGTACAAACGTTTCTGCGAGTCTGAAGAGCTAGGCCAAAGCTGCTGATGGCGAATCGCATTTACCGATTGTTGCTCTAATATCCAAGGCATCTCACTGATGTAAATGCCGTCTAACTCGTTTTCGCTGGTTTCATCATTTTTGTCGTAGCTGCGCGAGCTGGCATATAAGCGTGGGCTTACTGCAAATGGGCTTACGGTTACATCAATAAACGCCTTAATCAGCTTGGTTTCTGTATTGTTGCCCACTAAATACAGAGAATTAGCATCGCTTCTAGAGCGAACTTCAGCTTCTAAATCCTGTCCCAAAATCTGCTTGAACTGGCTAATACGCTGCTGGCTCATATCGGTATGCAGCAATTTACGTACTGCGCGCTGTAGATCGTTGCGGTTAGCGTAGTAGATAACATCTACAGGAGAGCTAGAAAGGGTTTGCCATTCTTCTGTAAATGACTCAGCCATGCGCTTGCCCAAGCTGCTTTGTGGGGCTAACAGTAGGGGATTTTGCTCTTCACGTTGCGCCATAAACTGAGCGGCTTGTTTGGCTTCATCCTCAGGCGAGAGTGGGAAGAAGAACTGTTGCTCCTGTTCACCAGCTTGCACATCGTTAAGAGCGAACACCGGTTGGGTTGGTGCAAGGCTTAACAAACTGCGTAACTGCGATTTTAATAGCGGCCCAACGATGAAATCGATTTGGTCTTGCTCAAGTTGAGGATAGAGCGTTTCCATTGCTTGGGATTGGGTATCGTAAAACACCAATTCAGTATCACTGGAAAACTCCGTTTGGCTATCTAAGAATGCAGATACTAAACCGTCTTTTACCGCCAAACCGTTATTTTGGTATTTACCACTTAACGGCAGTAAAACTGCAACTTTTTGTGGCGTATAAGGAGTAATGCTTAGCGCTTTCGCTAGGTCACCAGCTACATAATCTAGCGCTGGGTGAGCTGGATATTCGGTTTTCCAAGTTTGTAGCTTAGCAACCAGTTTCTCCGGTGATTGCTTGGGTTCGTTACTTATCGCAACAATTTCTAACCAGCCGTTGCGTAATTCATTACCTGGCTGCTGAAAGCTGCGAAGAGTAAACGCGGTAAGCGGTTTAAGCAGTTGCCAAATGGTTTGATGGTTTGCTTCTCGGGCTTCTTCTGATAGATAACGGTCTAACTCGATAAAAGCGCCAGAGGCAGCTAAAGGATTATTTTGTTTTTGATAAATGTTGCCGCGGGTTTGAAAGTAGGCATACCAATAATCATCGGGTAGTTGCCAAGCTGGGTCAAAATCTAACAATGCTAAAGCCGGAGTATATTGACCTTGAAGCTCTAAAGCGTAGGCGCTTACTAAGCGCAAGCCTGCCCCACGTTGTACCGTGTTTGCTTGTTTATTTAAGGATGTGGTTACAGCATCACCAGCTTGGAACATGCCTTGTTGGTAGTAAGCCTTAGCTGCAAGGAGCTCCCATTCAAAGGTTTGCTCTACTGGCGCAATGCTAGCCTGATCCAAATAAAACTCTGCATTATGTTCAGGCGCAACAGCAATTGAAGGAAGGTCTATAGCAACAATAGGCGGCTTGGTTGGGCCACTACTACAGGCTGCGAGCAAAAGCATAAGGCTTAAACTGAGATAACGTAGCGCTGAGATCAGGTTATGTTTCAAGGTTTATACCACTAGTATTGATTAGTTAGTGCATATATTAAGAGCCAAACGCTAAATAATCTACAATCGAAGTGGTGAAAGATTGAGGCAAGTGAGGCTTTTGATTAAAGTAGAGGCCGTTTTTATCAGAGGTGAGTTTATGTCAGCCATCGGTACTCTTTATATTGTAGCCACTCCTATCGGCAATTTAGCAGATATCACACAGCGTGCTATTCAAGTGCTTAAGGATGTGTCGATGATTGCAGCCGAAGATACACGCAACACTGGCCGGTTATTGAGTCATTATGAAATTGGTACTCGCTGCGTGGCGGTACACGATCATAACGAGCAACAAAAAATAGCCTGGTTAGAGCAACAAGTGCTAGATGGGAATGACATTGCGTTAGTCTCCGATGCAGGAACGCCACTGATTAACGATCCCGGTTACCACCTGGTTAACGCGTTTCGCGCTAAAGGCTACCCGGTTGTGCCGTTACCCGGCGCTTGCGCGGCTATCGCCGCGCTGTCGGTAGCGGGTTTGCCTACAGATAGGTTCTTGTACGAAGGTTTTTTACCGGCTAAAACTAAAGCACGCCAAGAAAGATTAGACGAACTTCGTCAAGAAACTCGCACAGTAGTATATTACGAATCGCCTCACCGTATCTTAGATAGCCTCGCCGACATAGTTAGTTGCTTAGGGGAAGATAGGCAAGTTGTGCTTGCTCGCGAATTGACCAAAACCTTTGAAACCATTAAATCATTGCCCGTTGCAGAGCTACTTGCTTGGGTTAAAGCCGACCCTAATCAACAAAAAGGGGAGATGGTACTAATTGTGGCCGGTTACCCAAAAGACAGTGAGCAGTTACCAGTAGATGCCTTAGATACGCTTAAGTTATTGCAAACAGAGTTGCCACTAAAGAAGGCCGCAGCACTTACCGCTAAAATTTACGGTTTAAAGAAAAACGCCCTTTATGACTACGGACTAAAGCACGGCGAATAAGCGCTATTCTTGCTGATAATTGTTTGCTATAGTCCGCCACCGGAGTTGGCTAGGCAATCGCTGCTTCGTCGTTGTGCGCTCTTTCGGGAGTGGCAGACGGGCGAAGGGGAGGAAAGTCCGGGCTCTATAGGGTAGGGTGCCAGGTAACGCCTGGGGGGCGCGAGCCCACGACAAGTGCAGCAGAGAGAAGACCGCCGATGGCTCTTCGGAGTACAGGTAAGGCTGAAAGGGTGCGGTAAGAGCGCACCGCGCGTCTGGTAACAGTATGCGGCGAGGTAAACTCCACCCAGAGCAAGGCCAAATAGGCCCCCTTAAGGCGCGACCCGCGTTGGGGGCGGGTAGGCTGCTTGAGCCATTAAGCGATTAATGGCCTAGACGAATGATTGTTCACGACAAAACCCGGCTTATCGGCCAACTCCCTTTTTATTAAAGCCCTGTTGTATAGCAACAGGGCTTTTTCAATTCAATCACACAACTCGCACTCACTGCCTTTTTAATGCCTCCAGTTCGCTATTCCTCAAAATAAATATGACATTAAATTTTAATTATTTTTTAGCCAAAAGCAGCGCGGCCGCTTTGTATATCAAGTCTTTAGGCTTTTCTTTATTTGGGCTGGTGGAATTTTGTTCATTTTCTTGCTCAAGGTCGCTTGCAAAGGGCGAGACTCGTCCTTAAACTTAGTGAATTGTGGGATAAAGTGGATCATAGTGGATCTGTTTGCCCAACAACTGAATTAATTAGGGATAAATGGGGAATTAACACTGATGTTACGCGGCGCTAGCTCAATCAACTTAGACGCGAAGGGACGCATGACTATGCCGACCCGATATCGCGAGTGGTTGATGGAAGAGTGTCACGGTCAATTGGTGTGCACCATTGATATAAATCATCGCTGTTTGCTGCTTTACCCCTTAGCTGAATGGGAAGAAATTGAGCGTAAACTCAAGCGTTTATCTAGCATGAACCCGGCAGAGCGTCGTTTGCAACGCTTGCTATTGGGTTATGCCGATGATTGCGAGATGGACAAAAATGGTCGTTTGTTAATTCCACCTCCGTTGCGTCAACACGCAAGTTTGGAGAAAAAAATAATGCTGGTTGGCCAGCTCAACAAATTTGAGCTGTGGTCAGAAGAGCAATGGCAGCAACAAATTGCTGCAGATATAGCCCTAGAAGAGGACGTTGATATGTTAACTGATAACCTAAAAGATTTTTCGCTTTAGTATGAGTACTGAATTTGTTCACACCTCGGTACTGTTACAAGAGTGTATCGACGGCTTAGCCATTAAAGAAGATGGCATTTACGTGGATGGCACCTTTGGCAGAGGTGGGCACAGTCGCGCTATTTTACAGCAACTAGGTCCCAAAGGACGTTTGATTGCTATCGACCGTGACCCTCGCGCGATTGAAGCTGCTAAACAGTTTGCTGACGATCCTCGTTTTCAAATTGTTCATGGCCCTTTTTCTGGCATTGAGCAATACATTACAGAGTTGGGTCTAGCGAAAAAAATTGATGGTGTATTGCTGGATTTAGGCGTGTCGTCCCCGCAACTTGATGACGCTGAGCGTGGATTTAGCTTTTTGCGCGATGGCCCTTTAGATATGCGAATGGATACTTCGCAAGGACAAACTGCCGCTCAATGGCTAACTCATGCCGCGGAAGAAGACATTGCCTGGGTGATTAAAACCTTTGGCGAAGAGAAGTTTGGAAAACGAATTGCTCACGGGATTGTGAATGCCCGTGAAGAGACGCCTCTTACTAGCACTTTGCAGCTGGCCAAAATTATTGATGAAGCCTGCCCTGTTAAAGATAAATACAAACACCCAGCGACTCGCAGCTTTCAAGCTATTCGTATTTATATTAACAGCGAGTTAGATGAAATAGACACAGCCTTACTAGGCGCCATGAATAGTTTAGCGACCGATGGCCGTTTAGCGGTGATTAGTTTCCATTCTTTAGAAGATCGTATGGTGAAGCGCTTTATTAGAAAGCAAGAAAAAGGCGAGCAGTTTCCTAGAGGCTTGCCGCTTACCGAAGAGCAGTTAGCCAGCGGACGTTATCTAAAGAGTATTGGCAGGGCGATAAAACCTAGCGCAGCAGAAATTGAAGTAAACCCGCGCTCACGTAGCTCAGTGTTGCGGGTAGCAAAACGTTTGTAATGGACGAGGTTAGCCGCCAGCCCAATTTATTGCGGGCGATTTTGAAAGATGTGTGGCGTAACAAGCAGCACTTTTTGTTGTTAGTTGCTGCGGTTGTTTCAGCTTTTTGTGTGGTGTGGACAACTCACCACACCAGAATGTTTGTTGAACAACGAGAATCATTAATGATGAGCCGGGATGCACTCAATGTTGAATGGCGACATTTATTAATAGAACAAAA
This sequence comes from Agarivorans sp. OAG1, assembly GCF_037076485.1. Classification (NCBI taxonomy): domain Bacteria; kingdom Pseudomonadati; phylum Pseudomonadota; class Gammaproteobacteria; order Alteromonadales; family Alteromonadaceae; genus Agarivorans; species Agarivorans sp. OAG1. The sequence continues at coordinate 3,999,200 of NZ_AP028990.1, read as the reverse complement.
TGCGCTGGCTGAACACAGCCGCGTAGAGAGCATAGCTAAAAAGCGTTTAGATATGCACCGACCCAAAATTGAAGAACAAGTGGTAATCACAAACTAATGAATGCTAAGGCAAATAAACAAGGACTGTTCATCCACTGGCGCTTTGTGCTGGTGATGGCAGTGGTTTGCTTAGTGTTTACTGCCTTGGTAAGTCGTGCGGCTTATATTCAAGTTATTGCACCGGATAAGCTTATCTATGAGGGTGACTTACGCTCTATTCGCACCAAAACCGGCTATGCAGAGCGTGGCGTAATTACCGACCGTTTAGGTAACGAGCTAGCCGTGAGTGTACCAGTGCGCGCTATTTGGGCCGATCCTAAACATGTGGCAGATCAAAATAGTTTAGCCAATCGCGATGCTTGGGCGGCCTTGGCTAAAGTATTAGATACCGACGTAGATAGCTTGCAACAACGAGTCAGTAATCCGAAACGTCGTTTTGTTTATTTACAGCGCCAAGTGAGTGCGGCAGTTGCTGACTATGTTACTAAACTCAAAATTAAAGGGGTTTATTTAAAACCTGAATCCCGCCGTTTTTATCCTACCGGCGAAGTGAGTGCTCACCTTGTTGGCTTTACTAATATTGATGATCACGGTTTAGAAGGTATAGAGCGTAGCTATGACGACTGGCTCACTGGTGAACCCGGTAAGCGTAAAGTACGCAAAGACCGCTTAGGTCGCGTAGTTGAAGACCTGGACGTTATTCATCAAGCCAAACAAGCGCAGAATATTGCTTTAAGTATTGATCAACGGATCCAAGCAATCGCTTATCGTGAGCTCAAAAAAGCCGTCACCGAGACCAAAGCCACCTCTGGCAGTGTGGTCGTGTTAGATATTGAAACTGGTGAAGTATTAGCTATGGCTAATAGCCCGTCTTTTAATCCTAACAATCGTAACGAGTTTCAAAGTTATCGCTATCGTAATCGTGCAATAACCGATAGCTATGAACCGGGCTCTACGGTTAAGCCACTATCGGTTATTGCGGCGCTTGAGCGCGACCATATTCGTTCAAACAGTATGATTAACACCAGCCCTGGTTGGATGCAGATTGGCGGGCGTAGAGTTCGAGATTCGCGTAACTACGGTGAAATTAGTTTAACCAAAGTCATTCAAAAATCGAGCAACGTTGCCACTAGCCAATTAGCCCTAAAAGTGGGCGTAGAGGGGATGCTTGATACATTTTACGATGTGGGCTTTGGTAACGATGCTGGTTTAGGTTTAGTTGGTGAATCGGGCGGTCAAATGCCGCAGCGTCGCCGTTGGTCAGATTTTGAACTTGCTACCTTGTCGTTTGGCTATGGCTTAATGGTTACCCCTCTGCAACTCGCCCAAGCGTACGCAACCATGGGAGCTGGTGGAGTATTTCGACCAACATCCATCATTAAGTTACAGCAGCCAGCCACCGGCGAGAGAGTGTTTGAGCAAAACAAAGCACAAGCAGTGCTAGAGATGATGGAATCGGTTATTCAAGATGGCGGTACCGGGCAGAAAGCCGCAGTACCAGGTTATCGTGTGGCGGGTAAAACAGGCACCAGCCGTAAAGCTGTTCGTGGTGGTTATGGTGATGACTACGTTGCCATTTTTGCGGGCGTTGCTCCAGTGAGTAACCCTAAACTTGCCATTGCAGTATTTGTTAATGAACCACAAACTGACCGCTATTATGGCGGCGACGTAGCCGCTCCGGTTTTCTCGAAAGTGATGCAAGGCGGATTACAGTATTTAAATGTTGCCCCCGATGATAATGCCAGCCAAGTGGTACAGCTAAATGGAGGCAATAATGGTGAAACCTAGTTTGTCTGCATTGTTGGCGAAATTTTCGGTAACGGTTGCCCCAGACATCAGCTTTAACCATCTCTCTCTAAATAGCAGAGAGATTGAGCAAGGCGATATATTTGTTGCGGTTAAAGGCCATCAAGTTGATGGTCGTAACTATATTGATTCAGCTATTAGTGCCGGAGCTGCAGCGGTGCTTGCTGATGCGGATGATGAAAAATCTCATGGTCAAATAGTGTGGCACAAGCAAGTCGCCTGCATTTACTTTTGGCGCTTGAACCAACAGCTATCGCAACTGGCGTCAGCGGCCTATTTTCCAGATGGTAATCCGCTTACTTTAGTGGGTGTTACTGGTACCAACGGCAAAAGCACAGTAACCCATTTAATTGCTAACTTGGCAAAACTAAGCGGCATTAGGGCTGCGGTGATGGGAACGTTAGGTAATGGTGAGCCAGGTAAGCTGGTTGCGAGTGAAAACACCACTGCTGACGCGATTACTATTCAGCGCCAGCTTTGTGAAATGAATCAGCAAGGCTATGAATTAGTCGCTATGGAAGTATCGTCGCATGGTTTGGTGCAGCAGCGTGTGGCGAGTGTGCCATTCAAGGTTGCGATATTCACTAACCTTAGCCGAGACCACCTTGATTACCATGGCAGCATGGCTGAGTATGGCCGCGCGAAACAAGCCTTATTTAACTGGCCAAGTTTAGAATGTCGTTTAATCAATGCCGATGATGGTTTTGGCAAGCAGTTGCTGCAGCACTATCCAAATGCCCAATCTTTGTCGCTAGAAGATAACACCGCCGATTGGCAAATCGCTAACCTGCAGTTCAGCGAGTTAGGGGCAAGCGGTTATTTGTTTAGCCCACAAACAAGACATGAAAAGCTTACTTTTAAGAGTCCGCTTTTAGGGCGTTTTAATGCTGATAATTTACTAAGTGCTATAGCTTGTTTGCAGTTCTTAGGTCTTCCATTAGAAAGTTTACTTACTCAGTTGCCTGCCCTTAGTGCGGTACCTGGTCGAATGGAGTTATTTGCCGGTAAACGTTCGGTGGTGGTTGATTACGCGCATACGCCTGACGCCTTAGAAAAAGCCTTAACAGCCCTGCGCCAGCATTGTAGCGGCGAGCTTATTTGTATTTTTGGTTGTGGCGGCGACAGAGATAAGGGTAAACGGCCTTTAATGGCAGAAATAGCCGAGCGCTTGGCAGACCAAGTTATTGTTACCGACGACAACCCTCGGTTTGAAGATCCTCAGGCGATCACCGACGATATATTGCTTGGCTTTAATCAAGCTGAAGCCGTAACCATTATTCACGATCGCTGTGAGGCGATTGCACATGCGCTTACGCACTCTCGTGATAAAGATATTATTTTGGTGGCTGGTAAAGGCCATGAAAGCTATCAAATTATTGGTGCTGAAGTGCGTGACTATGATGAACGCGCAGTCGTTAAGCAGCTAGCGGGGGCGAAAGCATGATTGCCTTAAGCCTTAAAGAGCTCACACAAGCCTTAGATGCTCAGCTAGTGGGCGAAAATTTAGTTATTCAGTCAATTAGTACTGATACTCGCGAGCAGATTTCGCAGGCCTTGTTTATTGCTTTGGTGGGTGAGCGATTTGATGCTCATAACTACGCGCAACAAGCTATTGATCAAGGCGCAACTGCGCTGCTAGTCGAGCGTGAATTAGCACTTGCTGTACCTCAGTTGTTAGTCAAAGACACCCGTTTAGCGCTCGGACAACTGGCCAGTTATGTAAGAGAGAAGTTGGCGTTAAGTTGCTGCGCCATTACTGGTAGCAATGGTAAAACCACGGTGAAAGAAATGACCACGGCCATTTTGTCACAGGGTTTTGAGGTATTAGCCACCAAAGGCAATTTTAACAACGATATTGGGGTGCCTTTATCGCTGCTTCGCGCGACCGAAAAGCATCAGTTGGGTGTATTAGAGTTAGGCGCAAATCATATCGGTGAAATTGCCTACACCGTGAGCTTGGTAAAACCCAAGGTTGCTTTAATCAATAATGTATCTGCTGCGCATATTGAAGGCTTTGGCTCTCAAGACGGCGTGCTGAAAGCTAAATCTGAGTTATTTGGTGAGCTGGGTGCTGAGCAGCTAGCACTGTGTGAGTACCAATCTAGCTATCAAGAGTACTTAGATGAAGTAGCTCGTCCGGCTAAAATTGAGCATTTTTCTTTAGATAACGTTAATGCCGATTATTATGCCAGCGCTATCGAATCTTTAGGTTTAAGCGGCAGCCGTTTTGTATTGCACACGCCAAACGGTGAGGTACTTATCCAAATTAATTTGGCTGGTGAGCACAATGTTAAAAATGCTGTTGCTGCTGCTGCGCTTTCGTTGAACATGGGAGCCAAGCTAGAGCAGGTAAGCCAAGGCTTGGCACAATTAGATAAAGTGCCGGGTCGGGTGAACGTTCAATCGTTAAATGACAGCATCCAACTTATTGATGATAGCTATAACGCTAACCCGGCGTCATTTAATGCGGCTATCAATATTTTGGCCAATTTTGAAGGTAAGCGCTTCCTTATCGCTGGAGCCATGGGGGAAATGGGACAGCAAACAAAACAGGTGCACAACGACTTAGTTAAACGGGCACTTGACAGTGACATCAGCTTGTATTCTTATGGCGCGTCTTTTGACGAAGTGCTGGCTGAAATCGGTCAGTATTCACTCGGTTTCGACAGCCATGAAGTGCTTTGTGAGCAGCTTATCACTGCCTTAGAAGCGCAACATTCTCCGTGTCTTGTGTTGGTTAAAGGGTCTCGTTCGACCCACATGGAAAAAGTCGTTAAACAGTTACAGCAATATTATAAAAAGGGTTTGGAATGTTAGTTTGGTTGGCGGAATATCTGCAGCAATACTTTAGTGGATTTTCGCTATTTGGGTATTTAACCTTTAGAGCAATTGTCAGCATTTTGACCGCCTTAGTCTTTGGACTATGGATGGGGCCAAAGCTTATTCGTCGCTTACAGTTGTTACAAATTGGTCAAACCGTGCGTAACGATGGGCCAGAATCTCACTTGAGCAAGTCGGGTACTCCCACTATGGGCGGCGTGCTGATTATTGCCTCGGTGTTTTTGTCTACCTTATTGTGGGCGCGTTTAGATAACCCTTATGTTTGGGTGATGTTATTTGTATTTGGTAGCTATGGCGCAATTGGTTTTGTTGATGACTATCGCAAAGTTATCCGCAAAGACCCTGCGGGCTTAATTGCCCGTTGGAAGTATTTTTGGCAATCAGTTGTCGCGCTAATTGTTGCGGTTTATCTATTCTGGAGTTCTGACTCTGCGGCTCAAACCCAACTGGTGTTGCCGTTTATCAAAGACATTATGCCGCAATTAGGCTGGCTATTTATCCCTCTCACATATTTGGTCATTGTAGGCAGCAGCAACGCCGTTAACCTAACGGACGGCTTAGATGGCCTAGCGATAATGCCAAGCGTGATGGTGGCATCTGCGTTCGCTCTCGTTGCCTACTTAACCGGCCACGTAAACTTTTCAAGCTATTTGTTTATTCCTTATATCCCACAAGCCAGTGAGCTAGTGGTGGTGTGTACCGCCATGGTGGGAGCAGGATTAGCCTTTCTTTGGTTCAATACCTACCCAGCTCAAGTATTTATGGGCGATGTCGGTTCGCTAGCCCTAGGCGCGGCATTAGGCGCTGTAGCTGTATTGGTTCGCCAAGAATTGTTGCTGGTGATTATGGGCGGCGTATTTGTGATGGAAACGGTGTCGGTAATCCTGCAAGTAGGCTCGTATAAGTTACGTGGGCAGCGCATTTTTCGAATGGCGCCGATTCATCACCATTATGAGCTTAAAGGGTGGCCAGAGCCTCGGGTAATCGTGCGCTTTTGGATTATTTCATTAATTTTAGTTTTGATTGGCTTAGCCACCCTTAAGGTGCGTTAGGCGAGCTGTTTAAAGTATAGGAAGAGTAATTACAGTGAGTAAGTTACAGCCACAACTACGCTATGCGGTCGTTGGCCTTGGTGCCAGCGGGCTTAGCTCTGTGCGCTTTTTACTTAAGCACGAAGTGTTGCCCTTAGTTTGTGATACTCGTCAGCAGCCTCCTGGTTTAGCCTCGCTGCCTGCTAGCTTGCAAGTGGTATGCGGCGAGCTGCCCCTTAAGCAATTACTTGAATGTGATGTGGTGATTGTTAGCCCTGGGGTCGCGTTAGCTACGCCCGAGTTACAAAGCTTGGCGAAAGCTGGTGTTCAGCTAATGGGTGACGTTGAGTTATTTTGTCACTATGCCGAAGCCCCCATCGTTGCGATTACTGGCTCAAACGGTAAAAGTACGGTCACTAGTTTGTTGGGCGAGATGGCTAAACACGCCGGGGTTAATGTTGCTGTAGGCGGGAATATTGGGGTGCCTGCCCTAGATTTGCTTTCGCCGCAGGTCGAATTATATGTTCTTGAGTTGTCTAGCTTCCAGTTGGAAACTACCAAAAGCTTGCGGGCTAAAGCCGCTACATTGCTAAATGTTAGCGAAGACCATATGGACCGATACCAAGGCATGGGCGACTACATTGCCGCGAAACAAACGGTTTACCAAAATGCTGAATATGCGGTTATCAACTTGGATGACGAACTGTCACAGCCGCAAGTCCAGCCCGAACACAGCTTGAGCTTTTCTGTTCATTTAGATGCTGATTATCGCCTAAGTGAAGATCAGCAATATCTAATGCGTGGGCAACAAGCGCTATTAGCCACCAATGAGTTGGCGCTGGTTGGCACCCATAATTTTGCCAATATACTTGCTGCATTAGCTTTAGCAGAGGCAGCAGGGCTTAACATTGATGCTTGCTTGCAAGCTGCAAAAAAATACCAAGGCTTAGCCCATCGCTGTCAATTGGTTGCTCGCAAACAAGGTGTTGCTTGGATTAACGACTCTAAGGCTACCAACGTTGGCGCTACCTTAGCTGCCTTAAACGGCTTAGCTGGTGGCCAAGGTCAACTTTGGTTAATTGCTGGTGGAGATGCCAAAGGCGGCGATTTACGTGAGTTAAAAGCTGCCTTTAGCCAAGTTGCCGGCGTTGTTGCCTTTGGTAAAGACAAGCAACGCTTTAAAGATTTAGATCAGCGTATCGAGCTGAAAGAAGATTTAGCAGAGAGTTTTAGTTGGTGTCAGCAACAAGCCAAAGAGGGTGACATAGTTTTGTTGTCTCCTGCCTGCGCCAGCTTGGATATGTATAAGAATTTTGAAGTACGCGGACAACACTTCTGCGAACTGGTGGAGGCGCTATGAAAGTAATGTCTAAACCACTTTGGTTCGAGAATACCTTACAGTGGTTAAACCCTGCTGCTAAAGAAAGCCAAGAGCCGCTTTTATTCGACCGTCATTTATTGTGGTTAGCCTTATGCCTGATGGTGATGGGGCTAGTGATGGTGGCATCTTCATCTATTCCAGAAGGCATCGCGATTAACGACGATCCATTCCGTTTTGCTAAACGGCACGGTATTTATTTGTTGTTGTGTTTAGCCACTATGGCTTTTGTGGTGCAAATCCCGCTAGCGTGGTGGCAATCTCATAATGCTAAATTACTGCTATTGTCGGGTGTTGCATTAGTACTGGTATTGCTGATTGGCCGCAATATTAACGGTAGTAGCCGCTGGATTGGCTTAGGACCTATAAACGTGCAGCCTGCCGAGTTTGCCAAACTTGCATTGTTCACTTATTTAGCCGGTTATCTAGTGCGTCGCCATGAGCAGGTACGTGAAAACTTAAAAGGCTTTTTAAAGCCACTTATCGTGTTCTTCTTCTTGGCGGTTTTGCTGCTAGCACAACCCGATTTGGGCAGTGTGGTAGTTATGTTTGTAACCACTGTAGGCATGCTGTTTTTAGCTGGCGCCAAGCTTATTCAGTTCTTTGGTTTGATTTTTACCGGTGTGGTAGCGGTGGTGACTTTGGTTATCGCAGAACCTTACCGGATGCGCCGAGTTTCCTCTTTTCTAGACCCTTGGCAAGATCCTTTTGGTAGTGGCTATCAGTTAACGCAATCTCTAATGGCTTTTGGTCGAGGCGACTGGCTAGGTGAAGGTTTGGGGAACTCTATTCAGAAGCTTGAATACTTGCCAGAAGCGCATACCGATTTTGTGGTTGCTGTATTAGCCGAAGAACTCGGATTTATCGGTGTCTGCGCGGTTTTGTTGCTACTTATTTTGTTGGTAAGCCGCGCCATGAAAATTGGTAAGCAGGCTTTACTGGCAGAGCAAGCGTTTGCCGGTTACTTAGCTTGCGGTATTGGTATCTGGTTTAGTTTTCAAACCATGGTAAATGTAGGCGCAGCTTCAGGCTTGGTGCCAACTAAAGGATTAACCTTACCGTTAATTTCTTATGGTGGCTCTAGCTTATTAGCGATGTCGATAGCAGTCGCTATCTTACTGCGTATTGATCATGAACTTCGATTGGCCAACTGTCAGGCCTATAAGAGAGATGCTCATGGTTAATGCTAAGCAAAATAAACTATTAGTAATGGCAGGTGGCACTGGAGGTCATGTATTCCCGGGTTTAGCTGTCGCTGATAAGTTAGCTGCACAGGGCTGGGATGTGTCGTGGTTAGGAACCGCCGAGCGTATGGAAGCTCAATTAGTGCCTAAACATGGTTACCCTATCGACTTTATTAGCATTAAAGGGGTTCGTGGCAATGGCTTGCTGCGCAAACTGGCGGCGCCGTTCAAATTGCTTAACGCGGTTCGTCAAGCCCGAGCAGTTATTAAGCGCTATCAACCCGATGTTGTATTAGGTATGGGCGGCTTTGCCAGTGGCCCAGGTGGTATAGCGGCATGGCTGCTAGGAAAACCATTGGTTTTACATGAGCAAAACGCGGCTGCCGGTCTAACCAACAAAATGCTGAGCAAAATTGCCAGTAAAGTACTAATGGCGTTTCCGGGAGCCTTAGATAAAGCCGAAGTGGTTGGCAACCCAGTGCGTGAGTCGGTATTAGCTTTAGACGAAAAGAGTGAAAGTGATTCAGCTAGTTTTAACTTGTTAGTGATTGGCGGCAGTTTAGGGGCACAGGTGTTTAACGAGCAGTTAGCCGAGGGCATAAAACAAAGCCAACTTGATTTAAAAATATGGCACCAAGCGGGTAAAAACAAACATAGCAGCGCAGTGGATGCTTACCGCCAGCAAGAACTTGATAAAAATTTGAGCGAAGCACCTAAAATTGTCGAATTTATTGATGACATGGCAGCAGCCTATCAATGGTCAGATGTGATACTCTGTCGCGCTGGCGCGCTAACGGTGTCAGAGGTGGCTGCAGCGGGGATCCCGGCTATTTTTGTTCCGCTGCCTTATGCCGTTGATGACCATCAAACCAAAAACGCGCAGTTTTTGGTTAAAGCTGATGCCGCACGTTTGTTAAAACAAACAGAATTTACGCCGCAAAATATTGCTGCAGTACTGAATGAATTTGCTGATCCTGCATTGCGTTTGTCTTGTGCTCGCAATGCACGAAAGCAGGCAATCACCGATGCTACTGACAAAGTAGCAGCGGTGTGCCAAGCGTTAATTAAAGAGTAGTTAGATGAGTAAAGTTGAGTTAGCCAAATTACGAACCATGATTCCAGAAATGCGCAAAGTGAAGCGAATTCACTTCGTGGGAATTGGTGGTGCCGGCATGGGCGGTATCGCCGAGGTATTGGCTAATGAGGGCTATCATATCTCAGGTTCAGACCAAGCCGCGAGTGCCATGACAGAGCGCTTACAAGGCGTTGGCGCCGAGGTGTTCTTCGAGCACAATGAAAGCAATATCGAGGGTGCTAATGTAGTGGTGGTATCAACTGCTATTAAAGAAGATAACCCGGAAGTACAAGCTGCCAGAGCTGCGCGTATTCCAGTGGTTCGTCGTGCAGAAATGCTAGCTGAGTTGATGCGTTACCGTCATGGCGTTGCTGTAGCCGGTACCCACGGTAAAACCACAACAACGAGCCTAATTGCCAGCATTTATGGGCAAGCAGAGTTAGACCCTACTTTTGTTATTGGTGGTCTGTTAAATAGCGCTGGTACCAACGCACGTTTAGGCAATAGCCGTTACCTAATTGCAGAAGCCGATGAAAGCGATGCATCTTTTTTGCATTTGCAGCCAATGGTTGCTGTGGTCACTAATGTAGAGCCCGACCATATGGAGACCTATGGCGGTGACGAAGCTCAGCTCCATGCAACATTTATCGACTTCTTACATAACCTTCCATTTTACGGTGTAGCGGTGATGTGTATCGACGATCCCGGTGTTCAAGCTTTGCTGCCGCAGATTGGTCGTCAGATTATTACCTATGGCTTCTCAGAAGAAGCTGATGTGCGTATTACTCATTTTGCTCAGCAAGGTGACCGTTGTTCATTTACGGTAAACCGCAAAGATTGTGAGCAACTTGATATATCGTTGAATATGCCAGGTGAGCACAATGCCCTAAATGCGGCGGCAGCCATTGCTGTAGCCAGCGAAGACGGCATTGAAGATGCTGCAATTGTAGAAGCCTTAAATCGTTTTGCCGGCATTGGTCGTCGTTTTCAACAATACGGTGAGTTTGCGACAGGTAATGGCTCAGCCTTGCTAGTGGATGACTACGGGCATCACCCAACAGAAGTTCTGGCAACGGTGAAGGCTGCACGTGCCGCTTGGCCTGAGCGTCGTTTAGTGATGGCATTTCAACCGCACCGCTATTCACGTACTCGCGACTTATATGAAGACTTCGTGGATGTATTAGCGCAAGTAGATAGCTTGCTGCTGCTTGAGGTGTATTCGGCTGGAGAAGAAGTCATTGCAGGAGCGGATAGTCGAGCATTGTGTCGAAGTTTGCGCCAGCGTGGTTTGGAGCCCATTTACGTAAAACAGCCTAGTGAGCTAAATGGTTTATTGGCTGATGTCATTGAAGATGGCGATGTTGTGTTAACCCAAGGCGCGGGCAATATTGGCGTTTTAGCGCGTCAGTTGGGCGAGTTACAGTTAAACATTAGCAAGCTTAAAGGTAGTGAAAGTTAATGGCGAGTTTAAGAATGAATCGAGTAGCAGTGCTGTATGGCGGCGATTCAGCTGAGCGCGAAGTGTCTTTAAAATCGGGTAGCGCAGTGCTGGCGGGTTTACTTCGTGCTGGTATTAATGCAGAAGGCGTAGATACCAAAGGTTTTGATTTAAATTTGCTTAAGCAAAAAAAATACAGTCATGTATTTATTGCCTTGCATGGTAGAGGTGGCGAAGACGGAACCTTACAAGGTGCACTTGAGTATTTAGGTTTGCCATATACCGGTAGCCGAGTGCTTGGTTCGGCTTTAGCAATGGACAAAATTCGCTGTAAGCAAATTTGGCAGAATATTGGCTTGCCAACAGCGGCATACGCGATTGTAGAACGAGATAGCTACAAGCCAGACGAAGCAGCGAGCATTTTAGCCAAGTTGTCTGGCGAGGTTATTGTAAAGCCGGCGTTAGAAGGTTCTAGCATTGGCATGGCTAAAGCCAACAGTGTCGAAGAGTTACAAGAAGCGATTGAAAATGCCTTTGAATACGACTCTAGAGTATTGATTGAACAGTGGATTACTGGCGCGGAATACACGGTGTCTATTGTTGGTGGCACGGTAATGCCTTCAATTAGAATGCAAACGCCACATAGTTTTTATGATTACAGCGCTAAGTACCAAAGCAGTTCTACCGAATATTTCTGCCCTAGTGGTTTAACTGAGGCGCAAGAGTCACAGTTAGCCGATATTGCCTTAAAGGCATTTAAATCTGTGGATTGTGAAGGTTGGGGGCGCGTTGATTTTATGGCCGACCAACAAGGCAATTGGTATTTGTTGGAAGTGAATACCTCACCGGGCATGACTGAAAAAAGTTTAGTGCCTATGGCAGCGAAGCAGCATGGTTTAAGTTTTGACCAGCTTGTCGTCAGCATTTTGGATCTGGCGCACTAGTCATGACGCTAAGTGACCAGCAAAAGCAGCGGGCAAGCTACTGGGCTGGAGTGGGATTTTTTTGTGCAGTGTTGTTGGGTTTAGCTTATTCAGTGCACTCGGTGTACAGCAGTGTAAGTGATAAGCAATTGAGTCCAATGACTCGGTTGTTGGTATCGGGTAAGCGTGATTACGTGCTCGATCAAGAATTACAGCAAAGCTTAGCGGCTTTGCCAGAAGCGGGTAACTTTTTTAGCCTCGACGTTTCTGAGGTGAAGCTTGCTTTAGAGCAGTTGCCTTGGGTTAAGCAGGTAACCGTTCGTAAGCAATGGCCAGATAAACTGTCGATTGCTTTACAAGAACAAGAGGTGGTGGCGCGATGGAATAATGCCGCTTTGCTTAATCAGCAAGGGCAGATTTTTGAAGCGCCGCAACAGCGAGTGACCAAAGCATTGGCTTCACTAAGTGGACCCGACGAACAGGCAGAAGCTGTGCTAGCTACTTTTCGCCAGCTGCAGCAAGTATTGCAAGCTCGCCAGTTAAGCATTGTTAGTTTGGCGCTAAACGAGCGTCATGCATGGCAAGTAGAATTAGCCAGCGGAATTGTTTTAAAGCTGGGCAAAGAAGATAAGTTAAATCGCATAGAGCGTTTTGTGTCGGTGTATCCGAGATTAAAACCAAATGCGGTGGATTATATAGATTTACGCTATGACACTGGATTTGCAGTGGGATGGAAGAAACAGGAAGGTTTGGCAATAGATGACCAAAGTAACGGATAGAAAACTGATCGTTGGCCTCGATATTGGTAGTGCCAAAATCACCGCTTTAATTGGCGAGATTTTGCCTAGCAACGAGATGAGCATTATCGGTGTAGGTAGTCATCCGGCTAAAGGTATGGATAAAGGTGGTGTAAATGACCTTGATTCTGTAGTGAAGACCGTTCAGCGCGCGCTGCAAGAAGCGGAATTGATGGCTGATTGCAAAATTAGTTCTGTTTACTTAGGTGTTTCTGGTCGTCATATTCGTTGCTTGAACGAAAAGGGCATGGTGCCAATTAGCGACGAAGAAGTCACTCAAGATGATGTAGATAACGCGATTCATACGGCTAAGTCAGTAAAATTGCCAGATGAGCACCGTATTCTACATGTATTGCCACAAGAGTTTGCCATCGACTTTCAAGAAGGAATTAAAAATCCGATTGGTTTGTCTGGTGTTCGAATGGAAGCAAAAGTGCATTTAATTGCTTGCCATAACGACATGGTTAAAAACATTGTTAAGTGTGTAGAACGCTGTGACTTGAAAGTTGATCAGTTGATATTTTCAGCCTTGGCTTCTAGTTATGCGGTGTTAACCGAAGATGAAAAAGAATTGGGTGTGTGTGTGGTTGATATTGGCTCAGGGACCATGGATATCGCAGTTTACACCAGTGGTGCACTGCGCCACACCTCGGTAGTACCGTTTGCAGGAACCTCGGTTACTCGTGACATTGCTACTGTGTTTGGCACACCACTTAACGACGCCGAGGCGGTAAAAGTGCGCTATGGCTGCGCCTTAGGCAGTATGGTAAGCCGAGACGATACCATTGAAGTGCCAAGTGTGGGTGGAAGGCCGTCACGCAGTTTGCAACGACAAACCTTGGCAGAAGTTATCGAGCCTCGATATAGCGAACTGTTTGGCATGATTAAAGCCAAGCTCGATGAGCTTACCGAAGACTTGCAAGCGCAGGGGACTAAGTTGCAGCTTGGTGCTGGTGTAGTGCTAACCGGCGGCGCGGCTCAGATAGAAGGCGTAGTTGAATGCGCCGAAAAGATTTTACAGTGTCAGGTTAGGGTTGGCTCTGCCAACAATGTGGCTGGCCTGACAGAATACGTACAAGCGCCAACTTACTCTACAGCAGTAGGTTTGTTGCATTACGGAATGGAAAACCAAAGTGAAAAACCAATTGAAGTAAAGAACATTAGCAGTGTTAGCAATATCGCCAAGCGATTGCACAGTTGGTTTAAGGGTGAATTTTAGTTTTTGCTAAATAGCGAAAATCAAGCGGAGAGAGAACTATGTTTGAGATTATGGATAGTCATACCGATGAAGCGGTAATTAAAGTTGTAGGTGTGGGCGGTGGCGGCGGTAACGCTGTTGAGCACATGGTTGCACAATCAATTGAAGGTGTAGAGTTTATCACCATTAATACCGATGCTCAGGCATTGCGTAATTCTGGTGCAGACAACACCCTGCAAATTGGTGGTGCTATCACTAAAGGATTAGGCGCTGGCGCTAACCCTGAAGTAGGGCGTGAAGCTGCAATGGAAGATCGCGATGCGATTATGAGCCAGCTGCAAGGTGCCGATATGGTATTTATCGCAGCCGGTATGGGCGGTGGTACTGGTACTGGTGCTGCACCAGTAGTTGCAGAAGTTGCAAAAGAATTGGGTATTCTTACTGTTGCTGTTGTAACTAAACCTTTTGGCTTTGAAGGTAAAAAACGTACTAGCTATGCTCAGCAAGGTATTGAGCAGCTTAGTAAAAACGTTGACTCCTTGATTACAATTCCAAACGATAAATTGTTAAAAGTATTGGGCCGAGGGGTATCTTTACTGGATGCATTTAAAGCGGCAAATAACGTATTACTTGGTGCTGTACAAGGTATTGCAGAGCTAATCACGCGCCCAGGTTTAATCAACGTGGATTTCGCCGATGTTCGCACGGTAATGCGTGAAATGGGTACTGCAATGATGGGTACCGGGATCGCATCTGGTGAAGATCGCGCTGAAGAAGCAGCTGAGCTAGCTATCTCTAGCCCATTACTAGAAGACGTTGATTTAGCTGGCGCTCGCGGTATCTTAGTTAATATCACTGCTGGCTTTGATATGAGCATCGAAGAGTTCGAAACAGTAGGTAATGCGGTTAAAGGTTTCGCCTCTGAGAATGCCACGGTAGTGGTTGGTGCGGTTATTGACCCAGAAATGAGTGATGAATTGCGTGTAACCGTAGTTGCTACTGGTATTGGCGCAGAGCGTCGCCCAGATATTTCTATCGTTAAACCTCAGCAACAAGCAGTAAATGCTGAGCCAGTTGCTCGCACTGCACCTATGGATTCAGCGCCAATGGTGGAAGAGCCAGCAGCAGTTGTGAACGCTGAGCCGCGCAATACCGCAGGGGATGGTGACTATTTAGACATCCCAGCATTTTTGCGTCGCCAAGCAGATTAATCTGTTAGGAAATGGTGAAGTTTTAGACAAAAGTTTGTGATGTGTCTCAAACTTATGTTAAGATGTCCGACCATTCTAGTTTATTGGTCGTAAAGCAGAGGAATTTTTATGCTTAAACAACGGACTCTTGAAAAGTCAGTACAAGCGACAGGGATCGGTTTGCATTCCGGACACAAGGTCACCATGGTCTTACGTCCTGCTCCTGCAAATACAGGTATCCTGTTTAATCGTACCGATCTTGATCCGGTTGTAACGATCCCTGCAAAAGCAGAGTTAGTGCGTGACACTATGTTATGTACGTGTCTTATCGATGATGCGGGTAACCGTATTTCAACGGTAGAGCACTTAATGGCTGCGGTTGCTGCGTTAGGCTTGGATAACTTGATTATTGACGTTGATGCTCCTGAGCTTCCGGTTATGGATGGTAGCTCAAGCCCATTTGTATTCTTATTACAATCTGCGGGTATCGAAGAGCAGGCAGCGGCAAAGAAATTTATTCGCATTAAACAGCCTATTCGTGTTGAGCACGAAGATAAATGGGCTGAGTTGTTGCCGGGTAATGACGGTTTTACTATCGATTTCTCAATCGATTTTGACCACCCAGCAATGGAAGGTCGTAACCAATCGATTTCGATGAACTTCTCAGCTGATAGCTTTGTTAAAGATATTAGCCGCGCGCGTACTTTTGGTTTCATGCGTGACATTGAGTATTTGCAATCTAAGAACCTAGCCTTAGGCGGTAGTTTAGAAAATGCAGTAGTGTTAGATGAATATCGAATTCTTAATGAGGATGGCCTTCGTTATGATGATGAATTCGTTAAACACAAGTTGTTAGACGCAGTGGGCGATTTGTACATGGCAGGACTACCCATCCTAGGTCATTTACGCGCTCATAAATCTGGCCATGCACTGAACAATAACTTAGTGCGTGCAATGCTTGAGCAACAACATGCTTGGGAAATTGTTACTTTCGAAGACAAAGCCGAAGCACCAGCTGCATACCAACAACCGGTATTCAGTTTCTAAATTAAAATATTGTCGGCGCTGACTATCTCTCTCCGCTCAGCGCCGCTAATTTTTCTAGCTTTTCCCTCAGTTCATCTGGTACGTGTTTCGCTAATTCTGTGATATGTTTGGCTGCTTGAGTGCTTAGCTGGCGTTTTCCAGTGCTTTTTTCCTCAGCTTCTGGTTTAATGTTTTTCAATTCGGGATTTATTTTAAGTTCCAAACTGACAACCCCTGGTATGGCTTTTCGCAGCTCACTTAACAGATCGAATCGAAACTGTTTTAAGCGGGTTAACCAAGCCGAACTAGGAGCCTCGATAATAGCGACTCCTTGACGCATATTAACGATACGGCATTGCTGTAGTTTGTAGCGTGCCAAAATTTCACCACCCAGTTGCTGTAACTGAACGCGTTGCTGCAGTGGTTGTTCGATTTTTGCAAACTGTTTCTGATGAAATAGACGCTCGATCGAAATAGGTTGGTGCTGTCGTTTGGACATAAGCTTAATAGTTAGGTATGAAATTAACTTTAGTATACGCCCATAAGGGCGAGACAAGAACTGTTCGTTTAAATCCGCTACGTTTAGCGTGGTTTGCGTTTTTGTTGGTATCACTTATTTGCAGTATTGCCTTATGGGGTGTACAGCAATATCAAAATTTAGCTAAGCAGCAAACTCAGTTGTTATCGCAGCTGGATAGTTTGAAAGCGGAGCCAAAGCTTGAGCTGTTTGAGCAGCAACTGCGTCACCGTTATAGTCAATTGGCGGTTAAAGTGGGCCAAATGCAAGTTGAGATGACTCGCCTTAATGCATTAGGCGCGCGTTTGATTGAAGATACCGAGTTTGCAGCTGAGTTTGATTTCGAATCAATGCCTCCAATGGGCGGCCCGATGTTAGACATTCAAGATACCAGCCATCAACCAAACAACCTGTTTTTAGACTTATCTTTGCTCGAGCAGCAAGTAGAGACCAAGAAAAAATCACTTAATTTGCTTGAATCTTGGCAACAAAGTCACCATCTAGTAAATAGTAGTTATATATCAGGTTGGCCAGCGAAAGGGCCGGGCATTTGGATTTCTTCGCCATTTGGTACCCGCATAGATCCTTTTACCAAACGTAAAGCACGCCATAAAGGTGTAGATATCGCGGGCAAAGAGGGGACTAAAATCCGCTCTGTGGGAGCCGGCGTAGTGGTTTGGGCCGGAAGTCGCTTTGGTTACGGTAACTTAGTTGAAATTGAGCATGGTAACGGGATGGTAACACGTTACGCGCATGCTAAAGCTGTATTAGTAAAAGAGGGTGATGTAGTAAGTAAAGGGGATGAGATTGCCTTAATGGGCAGCACCGGGCGTTCAACCGGATCTCACGTACATTTTGAAGTGCTTAAAAATGGTCGTCCACTAAATCCCAGTAAGTTTATTTACCGCAAAGCCAGTGCCTAGAAAATTGGATTTCGTCTTAGCAAAAGTAGTTTTTCATGATTAGTAAATTAGTAACAAAAATCGTTGGTACTCGAAATGACCGTACCATCAAAAAAATGCGCAAAGTAGTGAATACTATTAATGCGCTAGAGCCTGAATACGAAAAGTTGTCTGCTGAAGAAATTAAAGCTAAGGCGGGCGAATTTAGGGAGCGCTTGGAAAAAGGCGAAACGCTTGAAGCGATTCTTCCAGAAGCTTTTGCTGTGGTGCGCGAAGCATCAAAGCGAGTATTTGAAATGCGCCATTTTGATGTGCAAATGTTGGGCGGCATGGTGCTCAATGACAACAAAATTGCTGAAATGCGCACCGGTGAAGGTAAAACGCTTACTGCTACATTGCCTGCTTACCTAAACGGTGTAACTGGTAAAGGCGTTCACGTGATTACCGTGAATGACTACCTTGCACAGCGTGATGCTGATTGGAACCGTCCTTTATTTGAATACTTAGGTTTAAGTGTTGCAGTAAATATTTCTGGTATGGACCATGAGGCAAAAAATGCCGCTTACGCAGCTGACATTACCTATGGCACAAATAACGAGTTTGGCTTCGATTACTTACGCGACAACATGGCATTTGCACCAGAGCAACGGGTACAGCGTCCGCTAAACTACGCGGTAGTGGATGAAGTGGATTCGATTTTAATTGATGAAGCGCGAACCCCTCTAATTATTTCTGGCCCTGCTGAAGATAGCTCTGAGCTGTATAAACAGATTAACGATGTTATTCCGCTGTTGGTTCGCCAAGAGGAAGAAGACACCGAAGAGCAGATAGGCGATGGTCATTTCACCTTAGATGAGAAAAACAAACAGGTTCATTTAACAGAAAATGGTCAGATTTTTGTTGAAGAAACCTTGCAACAGCGCGGTATGTTGGAAGAAGGTGATTCACTTTATAACGCTGCTAACATTAGCTTGCTGCATCACGTTAATGCCGGTTTGCGAGCGCATACTTTGTTCGAGCGTAATGTTGATTACATTGTTAGTGAAACCAATGAGATTGTTATCGTTGATGAGCACACAGGCCGTACTATGCCAGGGCGTCGTTGGTCTGAAGGCTTACACCAAGCTGTAGAAGCTAAAGAAGGTGTACCAATTCAAAACGAAAACCAAACACTGGCGTCTATTACCTTCCAGAACTACTTCCGTTTATACGACAAGCTTTCAGGCATGACTGGTACTGCGGATACTGAAGCTTTTGAATTCCAATCAATTTATGGCTTAGACACAGTAGTTGTGCCGACTAACAAGCCAATGGTACGTGATGACCAAGGCGATTTGGTTTACCTGACTGCAGAAGAAAAATACCAAGCGATTATCAACGATATTCGCGAGTGTGTGAAAGCAGAGCGTCCAGTACTAGTGGGTACTGTTTCGATTGAAAATTCAGAGCTGCTATCTAACATTCTAAAAAAAGAAAAAATTAAGCATAACGTGCTTAATGCCAAGTTCCATGAAAAAGAAGCCGACATTGTTGCTGAAGCTGGCGTGGCTGGCGCAGTGACGATTGCTACCAACATGGCGGGACGTGGTACCGACATTGTGTTGGGTGGTAACTTACAAGTAGAAATAAATGCTCTAGGCGAAAACCCAACAGAGCAGCAATTAGCTGAAGTTAAGCAAAAATGGCAACAGCGCCACGATGCAGTATTAGCAGCAGGTGGTTTGCATATTATTGGTACCGAGCGTCATGAGTCACGCCGTATCGATAATCAGCTACGTGGTCGTGCTGGTCGTCAAGGTGATGCTGGTTCAACGCGCTTCTATCTCTCTATGGAAGACAGCTTAATGCGCATCTTTGCGTCTGACCGTGTTACTGGCATGATGAAGAAGCTAGGCATGGAAGAAGGCGAAGCTATCGAGCACCCTTGGGTAACTCGTGCCATCGAAAATGCACAGCGTAAAGTTGAAGGCCGTAACTTCGACGTACGTAAGTCATTACTTGAGTTTGATGACGTGGCGAATGACCAACGTAAAGTTGTCTACGAGCAGCGTAATGACTTAATGGATAGCGATAGTATTTCAGAAACCATTGAAGTGATTCGTGAAGATGTTTATTCGTCGGTTATTGATGAGTACATTCCACCACAATCTCTTGAAGAAATGTGGCAAGTTAGCGAGCTGGAGCAGCGCTTGAAGAGTGATTTTGGTTTAAATCTTCCTATTCAGCAGTGGTTGGATGAAGATGACAAATTACACGAAGACAAGCTTCGTGAAAAAATTATCGAAGCAGCTGTCGCTGACTACCAAGAGAAAATTGATAAAGTTGGCGCTGATGCGATTAAACAGTTTGAAAAATCGGTGATGTTGCAAACCTTAGATCAACTTTGGAAAGAACACCTAGCGGCGATGGATCATCTACGTCAAGGTATTCACTTGCGCGGTTACGCTCAGAAGAACCCTAAGCAAGAATACAAGCGTGAGTCTTATGAGTTGTTTACCCAAATGCTAGAGGCGCTAAAACTTGACGTAGTGAGCATTTTGAGCCGTGTGCAAGTGCAAGCGCCTGAAGAAGTTGAGGCAATGGAGGCAAAACGTCGTGAAGCCGAGCAGCGCGCCATGCAATTTCGCCAGCAACAAGCAGCACAGCAAGCTGATGAGCAAGCAAACGAAGCGGGTAAGACCGTTATTCGTGAAGGGCAAAAAGTAGGGCGGAACGATCCTTGTCCTTGTGGCTCAGGTAAAAAGTACAAACAATGTCATGGTAAGCTTTCTTAAGGCTTAGTTTGGCAACAAAAAAGGAGAGCTTAGGCTCTCCTTTTTTATCAACTCAAGGAGTACTCAGTGAAGGTTGTAAATGTAGCTGTCGGTGTAATTGTTAAAGGCGAAGAGATCTTACTTAGCCTACGTAACCTGCAACAGCATCAAGGCGGAAAATGGGAGTTTCCCGGCGGTAAAGTTGAGGCTGGAGAGTCAACAGTGGACGCTTTAGCGAGAGAATTGCAAGAGGAGCTGCTGATTAACATTGATAAAACTAGCTGTAAGCCTCTTATTCGCGTTGAGCACGACTATGGCGATAAAATGGTATGTTTAGATGTTTATACGCTTACTCGCTTTGAAGGGGAGCCTCAGGGGGCTGAACAACAAGAGATTCGTTGGGTAAGCAGAACCGAGCTAGCTAATTTGGCATTTCCAGATGCAAATGCGCCTATTCTGGCGCAAATTCTTAAACCCGACTTTCTAGCCTAAGTTTAAAACTCCCAGCTGTCGGGCTTGTCTTCATCTTCCTGCAGGTTTTGCCCGGCTATGTATTTTTCTTCGTTGGCCCATTCGCCAAGATCGATCAGTTTGCAGCGTTCACTACAAAAGGGTCTAAATTCACTAGTTGGCTGCCAAACGACTTTAGCGCTGCAGGTAGGGCATTTTACGGTGGCTTGATTTTTAGTTTTCATTAAGCAATTTTACAACAATAGAGTCGGCAAGGAATGTCTTCAATTTCTTGGTTTAAAGCACTGATGAATTTGATGGCGAAGCGGTGCTTGTGGCCACTCACCGTTGGGTAACATTGATATTCGGTATCTACTTCAATTCGTAACAAGCCACAATCGGCAGCCACACCCTGATAAAACCCTTTGTGAGCCATCACTTCAATATCACTGTGCTGTTCTCTAAGCAGTTTAAGCAAATGACTAATTGCTTCTGCGACTAACTGGAAAGGGCCTAACCATTGCTGTACTTGCTGATTAATCTGCGCTTGGGGCTGATTCAGCCACAAGTGCAAATAGGGAAGGTCGAAGCTACTGTTGCCACCGGGTAAACACAAACGCTGGCGAATGCTGGCTAATAGACGGTCATTTTTTAAGTGGTCGGATACGCGTGCATGTTTAGAAATAGCTGCAATTAACGTTTTTACTTGTAAAAGCAACTCTTCAATCTTGCTGGTATCTACATTGGGCATAGAGGCCCAATGGTCAAGCTTTTCCGCTTGTTTAGCCAAATCTTTGAGAAGATCTGCCCGCCATTCACAACGTTCCAATACCTCTGATACTTCAAACAGTACCCGGAAGAATTGTTGTTGCTGTAAGGGGTGCTGCAGTGCCTTAGATAGCATTAGTTGTTCGAACAATTGCTCTAAGCGTAAGTAATTACGTACTTTTTCGTTTAAAGGGTGCTCAAAGATCAATGCGGTCATAGCGGTTCAAATTCACAGCTTTTTAGGAAGTATCCAAACTAGTGTAACCATTGAACAATCAACTGTCATGGCTTTTGGCTATATCCAGGTAGAATTGGTGTAAACCAGCCACCTTTCGTTTAAGGTTAGTTAGGTCACTGTTATTTTCGATAACATCGTCTGCAGCTTGTAGTTTTAGCTCTCGACTCATTTGTGCGTCAACAATTTGTTGCGCTTGATGTAACTCGACTGCATCACGTGCCATAGTTCGGCTGAGTTGAATGTCTACCGGCGTATCTACAACTAAAACGCGATCAACCAACTGATTCAGCTTGTTTTCTAACAATAGCGGCGCAACCAGTATCTTGTATGCGCCCTTAGCTTGCTTAAGTTGGCGCAGCATCTCTTGTCGAATTAAGGGATGTAATAGCTCATTTAGCCATTCTTTCTTGTGTTGCTGCGCAAAGACAATCTCACGCAGTTTACTGCGGTTTAATGAGCCGTCAGCAAGCAAAATTGATTGACCGAAGTGCTGCGATATTTTGCTTAGGGCTGGTTGACTCGGTTCGACCACCTGACGAGCAACAATGTCAGCGTCAACAATCTTAATACCAAGCTCTTCGAACAGTTTTGATACTTGGCTTTTACCGCTAGCAATACCGCCTGTTAAGCCGATTATCACGATGCAAAACCTAGGTATGAGAAATACCAAGCATGAATCATTTCACCAAAAAACAAGTAGCAAGCACCACCTAAAGCTAGGTACGGTCCAAAAGGAATGGCTTGCCCTTGTTGGTTTTTTCCAAACACTATCAGGCTAATGCCTATAAACGCACCAGCAAAAGATGAGAGTAAAATTGTTAATGGCAGGGCTTGCCAGCCAAACCAAGCGCCTATCATTGCTAGCAGTTTAAAGTCGCCATAGCCCATGCCTTCTTTTCCGGTTAATAGTTTAAATAGCCAAAACAGGCTCCACAAAAAGCCATAACCAATAGCTGCACCCAATACGGCGTCATGTAGGCTAACGAAGCCTGAATCTAAATTTATCAGCAAGCCTAGCCACAAGGTGGGTAAAGTAAGCTGATCAGGTAAGTACATGGTATCTAAATCGATAAGTGTTAGACACAGTAATATAATGCAAAACAAGCTTGCAAACACAAAGGGTAAAGTAAGGCCAAATTGCCACCAACATGCCAAGGTTAAGCCTGCAGATGCTAGCTCAACTAAAGGGTAGCGAATACTAATGGGGTTGCTGCAATTAGCGCATTTGCCACGAAGGGCTAGCCAGCTAATAACAGGAATATTTTGCCAGGCTGTAATCAAGCTTTTGCACTTGGGGCAGGCTGAGCGTGGCAGCATCAGGTTATACACTTCTTGCTCTGAGGATTGCTCTGACTTCAATTCTTCAGACAAGAAGCTGCGGCATTCATTTTTCCATTGTCGCTCTAACATGATGGGCAAGCGATGAATCACTACATTGAGAAAGGACCCTATGCATAGGGCGATTAAAAGGCAGAAACCCAGCGCGGTGGCTGGGTAGAGTTCTATAAAACTAAGCATGTTTAGCTAACAACTGATCCGAGTTTAAAGATAGGTAAGTACATGGCGATAACCATACCACCAACTAGCACACCAAGCACAGCCATAATTAGTGGCTCAATTAAGCTGGTTAGGCCGTCTACAGCATCATCAACTTGCTGCTCATAAATGTTGGCCACCTTATCTAACATGCTATCGAGTGAACCAGACTCCTCACCAATCATCACCATTTGCGTCACCATGTCGGGAAATAAATCCACAGTACGCATGGCCACGTTCATTTGCATACCGCCAGTAACCTCAATTCTAATCGCATCTACGGCATTTCGATAGACTACGTTACCTGATGCACCAGAGGCTGACTTTAAGGCATCAATCAGTGGGATACCGGCTGCAAAGGTAGTGGACAAGGTGCGAGCAAAACGTGCCATTGCTGCTTTATGCAAAATAGGATTAATCACTGGAATCTTAAGAATAAATCTATCGGTAGCATCTTTAACGGCTTGAGAGCGCCTAAAAGCTTGTACATAACCATAGCCAAGAGCAAACACCCCGCCAAAAATATAGGGCCAATAGTCTTGTAAGAAGCGGGATATACCGATTACAAACTGGGTGAAGGCAGGTAACTCCGCCCCAAAGCCAGCAAAGATTTCTTCGAACTGAGGAATCACAAATAACAGCAGAATAGTAGTAACGATAATGGCTACAATGATCACCGAAACGGGGTAGAACATAGCCTTTTTAATTTTTGATTTCAGCGCTTCGGCTTTCTCTTTATAAATTGCTACGCGATCATAAATGGTTTCTAAAGCACCACTTTGTTCACCTGCTTCAATTAAGTCGCAGTAGAGTTGGTCGAAATACAAGGGGTGTTTGCGTAGAGCTTCAGAAAGGGCTGTACCAGATTCAACTTCAGCGGCAATCTCGGCAATCAACTCTCGCATTGCTGGTTTCTCAACACTTTTTGAAATAATGTTGAAGCTTTGGACTAAAGGCACGCCTGCTTGCAGCATGGTAGCGATTTGTCGCGATACCACGGCAATGTCCATGGGCTGAATTTTGTTACCCATCTTGCTAAGAAAACTCTCTGTTTTCTTTTTAATCTTGGTAACAGTAATACCTTGGCGTTTTAGTTCTGCTTTAACTTGGCTAATGGTTTCCGCTTGATACTCGCCGCTAACTTTAGCGCCCTTACGGTTAACTCCACTCCATGTGTAAGCATTGATTTTTTTAACTTCAATTTTTCGTTTGCTGGTAGTACTTGCGGTAGCCATAACATCCTTGCTAAGAAAATACGCTCATAGCGGCAATAAAGTAATTACTTAAACTTATCAGATCTTTAGTGACAGAGAAGAAAACACTTATACATTTGTGACTCGCTCCACCTCTGAAAGACTGGTTACGCCTAGGCGGGCTTTTTCTAAAGCTGACATACGAAGGGAATACATGCCTTCTGCCACAGCTTGCTCTGCGATTTCTATTGAATTGCCTTCAGCCATAATAATTTTTGATATGGCGGTACTCATTGGCATTACTTCGTAAATACCTACACGGCCTTTGAAACCACCAGTGCATTCGTCACAACCTACAGGGTCAAATAGCTTTACTCCGGCATCTAGTTGCTCTTGGCTAAAACCAATTTTAGGCAGTAGTTCAGCTTCTAACATTTTTGGCTTCTTACATTTCTCGCATAAACGACGCGCTAAGCGCTGGGCAATAATCAAACTTACCGAAGATGCAATATTAAAGGCGGGCACGCCCATATTGAGCAAACGGGTTAAAGTTTCCGCCGCAGAGTTAGTGTGTAAGGTAGATAATACTAAGTGACCGGTTTGCGCCGCTTTAATCGAGATTTCAGCAGTTTCTAAATCTCGAATCTCACCCACCATTACAATATCGGGATCTTGACGAAGAAAGGCGCGCAAAGCGCTGGCGAAGGTCATGCCCGCTTTGTTATTGATTTGTACTTGGTTAACCCCGGGTAAATTAATTTCTACAGGGTCTTCTGCGGTAGAAATATTAGTTTCTACGGTATTTAGAATATTTAAGCCAGTATACAAAGATACTGTTTTACCGGAGCCGGTAGGCCCGGTAACCAGAATCATCCCTTGTGGACGAGCAAGAGCATCTAAGTAGAGCTTCTTCTGTTTGTCGTCATAACCAAGAATATCAATATTTAGATTTGCAGCCGATGAGTCGAGAATACGGATTACAATTTTCTCTCCCCACATGGTAGGTAGAGAGTTAACCCGCATATCAATAGCTTTATTGCGGCCAGTTTTTAGCTTAATCCGGCCATCTTGAGGTAAACGCCTCTCGGCGATATCCATTCGCGCCATCACTTTAAGGCGAGCCGAGAAGCGGTTGGCCAAATTTATGGGGGGGCTGGCGATTTCGTGTAAGATTCCGTCAATGCGAAAACGGATCCGGTATTTGTGCTCGTAGGGCTCAAAGTGTAAGTCCGATGCACCACGTCTAATCGAATCCATCAATATCTTGTTGATGTAAACAACAATCGGTGCGTCATCTTCCTTTCCGTTTTGTTGCTCATCTAATCGCGAACTTTCTTCGCTTACTTCTAAATCACTAATGTCGTCGTCGGAAATATCGCCCAGCTCTAAGTCCGAACCATCGCTAACCAAAGCTTGAATAGCTTTTGCTAGCTTATTTTCTTCAACGAGTAGTGCTTCAACATGCAGTCCAAAACTAAAACCAAAATCTTCGAGCGCCGTAACATTACTCGGGTCGGCCATGGCGACATAAAGGGTTTGGTTTTGGCTATAAACCGGCAATACGTGGTGTTTAAAAATTAGCTTTTCATTAAGGAAGTCTTGCGGGATTTCGCTGAGCTCAATCGCATCCAAATCGAGTAGCGGAATGCCAAATTGTGCCTCACAAAAATCGGCTAGCTCTCTACTCGTAATAACTTCGTTTTCTACCAGAACGGTAGTAAAGGCGGTTTGCTCTTGTACGCTGCGTTTGTACAGCTCAACAAGTTTCTCTTCTTTTTCGGGAAAAGAAACGGCCAAGCTTGAAGCAAGGCCGTTTAGTAATGAACTCATAAAGTTATTAACACAATTCAGCTGGTGAACAAGCTTTAGACCAGTTCAAGCTGCCTACACCTGTAGTTATAGGTGCAGTGATCGTATAGGTTGGAGCAGAAGCACCAGAAGTAATTCCAAGGTTTGCACTGGTGGCTACGATGACAAAATTTGTGCCATCTGCGGATACAGCTACGTTGTCTACATATTGACCGCTATCGGCTGTCCCAGCGGCAGAGTCACCTGCATCTTCACAAGGTCCAGAGGCCACGGCGCTTGAAGCTGAAGGGTCTGTTTGCCAGCACACTTCTACAGCTGTTTTTGCTGGACCAGTTGCTGCAATCACTTCCGAGAACTTAGCGCGGTTAGTATAGGTTTGATAAGCAGGCAGTGCTACAGCAGCTAAGATAGCCACAATCGCTACTACGATCATCAATTCAATTAGGGTAAAACCAGCTTGCTTGTTAGCAGCTTTGGTTTGTAGGTTTTGGATGGTTTTCATTGCGTCTTTCCTTTACACAAGTTTTTGAAGTTATTTATTTACCGTTGTTTTTATCAGAGCTGCATTGAAACAACTTTTAATTCAGTAACATCCCTGATACCACGGTGCTATAAATGTGATTCTCATTAAAGCACACGTGACATATAAGTATAGTGATTATTGTAAAAAGGCAATAAAATCGTGATCTTAGCAGCACTTATAAAAAACGCGCTGTACAAAATTTTGTACAGCTTAATGTTAGCATTAACATAAACTATGCGACAAATCGCATACTTAGGTCTAAGGCCTTGACATGTTTGGTCAAAGCGCCCACCGAAATGAAATCTACGCCGGTTTCTGCATATTGGCGAATAGTACTTAAGGTCATATTGCCGGAGGCTTCTAATTTTGCTCTGCCTTGGTTAAGTGCCACTGCTTGTTTCATTAAATCTACCGAGAAGTTGTCTAACATTACTACATCGCACTTAGCAGCCAATGCTTGCTCTAGTTCTTCTAGGTTTTCTACTTCTACCTCCACCTTTTTACCTGGCGAAAGCTGGCGCGCTTTATCTATGGCGGCTTTAATGCCACCGCAGGCCATAATGTGGTTTTCTTTAATTAAGAATGCGTCGTGCAGACCAAAGCGGTGATTAGTGCCCGCGCCACAAGTTACCGCATATTTAGAGGCGTAACGTAAGCCGGGTAGGGTTTTACGGGTATCCAATAACTTACAATTGGTTCCTTCCAGTAAAGCCATGTATTCGGCTACTTGGGTAGCAATGCCCGACAAGGTTTGAATAAAGTTTAGCGCCGAGCGCTCGCCGGTAAGTAGAATACGCGCAGGGCCGGTTAAGTAACATAAGGCTTGATCTTCAACTACTTTGTCGCCGTCTGCTACCAGCCACTCAATCTTAACTTGCTCGCCTAGCTGCCTAAATACTTCATCGGCAAAGGCTTTTCCTGCGAAAGTTGCACTTTCACGGCTGATGATTTTTGCTTTACTAATTTGTTGCTCTGGAATTAGTGCGGCGGTAATGTCTAGTTGCGGGTCTAATTGTCCTAAATCTTCAATTAAAGCGGCGCTTACATTGGCCCGTAGTTGTTCGGCGTTCATGCATCGTATCTCTGATGGTTAGCAGGAGGAGACAGTATTTAAAGGCTGTCACTTAAGTGTGGCGCATTTTAGCGCAGAAGTTCACTACTTGCATGGTCAAATAAGCTGTTTATGCTAGACAATAGTTATTGGCTTGGTTGGAAAGCTAAACTATATGCTTTTATGGAGTAGCTCTTGCAAATAAAACAACATCGATTGACTGGCGTTAAGTGGCTAGAAAGTGAGTTCTATAATCAGCGGCCTAACGATGAGATTAGTTTGCTGGTTATCCACTGTATTAGCCTGCCAGAAGGCTGTTTTGGTTTACCGCATATAGATGAATTGTTTTGTGGAAAGCTTAATTGCAGCGCAGATCCAAGCTTTAAAGACTTGCAAGGTTTAGAAGTATCAGCTCATTTAATGATAAACCGCAGTGGCGAAGTGACTCAGTATGTCGACTTTGATAAACGAGCGTGGCATGCGGGGGTATCTAGCTTTGAAGGTCGAGAAGGGTGTAACGATTATTCTATCGGCATCGAGTTGGAAGGCACCGACCATAGTGAATATACCAAGCAGCAATACCAAAGTTTAATTAAGGTTAGTCAATTATTGCTGCGCCAATATCCTAAACTCACTAAACAACGCATTGTCGCGCATAGCGATATAGCGCCCGGCAGAAAAACTGATCCTGGTGAGTATTTTGATTGGTCTGCTTATTTAGAAGCGCTTTGAAGCGACTTGGTTTGCTTGGGGAATTAGCTTATTATTTAAAGGTCGCCTGATGTTTATGGAGCAAAATCAGTAACATGTCTCTTATTTCCTTACTGTTGGCATTGAGTTTAGAACGCGCTCGTCGCATTGGTGCTAACTGGTGGTGGCAACATGTTTTTCATTGGTGGTTACAGCGCTTTGATCGCGCTTCAGCGATTTGGCAAATTGCTATGGCAGTGGTGTTACCCACTCTGTTGATTGCGTGGCTACAAGTCAGCATAAGTGG
This sequence comes from Agarivorans sp. OAG1, assembly GCF_037076485.1. Classification (NCBI taxonomy): domain Bacteria; kingdom Pseudomonadati; phylum Pseudomonadota; class Gammaproteobacteria; order Alteromonadales; family Alteromonadaceae; genus Agarivorans; species Agarivorans sp. OAG1. The sequence goes on along the minus strand of NZ_AP028990.1, from coordinate 3,970,537 downwards.
TTTGCTATTTGGCTTAGCAAATCTTGCACTATGGATCTTTATCCCGTTACTCACACTAGGCTGCCCACCAATTCAGCAAGGCTATCGAGACTATTTGCGTGCTGCTGCTAGTGGCGACGAACAGGCCTGTAGTGACTTTAATCAGCAACTGCTAAAACAAATTCATCCCCTGCATCAGGTGAGTGAGCAGGAGTCGATTGCCCTTACCACTGGTACCCAATTAATGTGGCTGAATTACCGTTACTATTTTGCGGTGATTTTCTTTTATGTATTGGCTGGCCCTGCTGGCGCCATCTTCTATGGTTGTAGCCGGGGTTTGCACTTGCATAAGAGTACCGAGGTGCAGGCTTTGGAGCCTACGGTTAACAATTTCATGCATTATCTTGATTGGTTACCCTCTCGTTTAGCCAGTTTGTGTTATTTGGCGGTTGGCAATACCAGCGAAGCACTACCTATTTGGTTACACGCTTTGCGTGATACCAAGCACAGCAATGGTTACTGGTTGGCGAAAGTAGCAGTGGCAGCAGAGCTTTCGGAGAAAGAAAGTGAGCACGAAATGTTATGTGTAGCAACCACTTGTCGATTTGTAAGTTTAGCCAAGCGCGGCATTATGCTGGCTATTGCGATTATTGCTATTTTAACCATTTCTGGCTGGCTTATTTAGGCCGCTGCTCAGCGGCTTCTTGTTTTCATCTATTTTTACATAATCTTGTAAATTCCTTTCTCCTTGTTACATTTGCCCGATCTTGTGCACAAAAAAAGGTCTGACCAATTACATTTGTCGTACAAAAGTCTTTACTTATTTTGCGATAAGTGCTGGCTAAATTGATGTGGGTCAATTTTTCTGGACAGCGTGTTTCTGATTTGTTAATTTGCTGCGTGTAAATTGGTATTACCAATATTAAGTGCAACGGAAATTAATGAGCTACCAACGAATTAAGCCACCTAAACTCGCTGATGTTATTGCAAAGCAATTAGAGCGAATGATCTTAGAAGGAAGTTTACCGCCGGGTGAACGCTTACCTGCTGAGCGCGAGTTGGCCAAACAATTCGATGTATCACGCCCATCATTGCGCGAAGCGATTCAGCAACTTGAAGCGAAAGGCCTAGTTGTAAGGCGCCAAGGCGGCGGCACTTATGTGCAACAAAAGCTGCGTGAAGCGCTAACCGATCCGCTGTTTAATTTATTGTCCAATCATGATGAAAGCCAACTAGACTTGTTGGAGTTTCGTCATGCGGTAGAAGGCATCTCGGCTTATTATGCGGCACTGCGCGGCACCGAGGCAGATCTAGAAAAAGTGCAAGCCAGTCATGAACGGATTGAGCTTGCGCAGCAAGACGGCGATACCATTAGTGAAGCAAAAGCCGTTTTACGTTTTTATGAAGCCATTACTGAGGCGTCACACAACTTAGTATTGTTTCATTTAATTAGAGGTTTGAGTCCATTGTTAGAAAAAAACATCATGGACAATTTTCAGGTGTTGTATACGCGTCCAAATGTGGCAGACAAAATCCGCCATCATCGGTCACTTATGTTGCAAGCCATTCTCGATGGTAAGCCTGATGACGCCAGAGAAGCCTCACACAAGCATTTAGCGTTTATTGAAGAGACGCTGTTACAAATCGAACGAGAAGAAAGCCGAGTTGAGCGTTCTAATCGCCGTTTAAAACAATTGAAAGTGTAACCCAAAAGCTGCGTTGCAGTGGTTTGGAAACTATTAATAACTGATAAGGAAACAGCCATGTCAGAGGTACTGAAGCATGATGTTGACTCACTAGAAACTCGTGAGTGGATAGACGCCATTGAATCTGTGATCCGTGAAGAAGGCGTTGAACGTGCCCAGTTCTTGTTGGAGCAGGTCATCGCTAACGCGGGTATTGATGGGCTCGCTGGCCCTGGTGGGTCAATCACTAGTGATTACATCAACACCATTTCGGTGGCAGAACAACCTGAATACCCGGGTGACAGCGCAATAGAGCGTCGTATTCGTTCAATTATTCGCTGGAATGCGATTATGATTGTATTGCGTGCCTCTAAAAAGGACCTCGACTTAGGCGGCCACATGGCTTCTTACCAGTCTTCTGCAGCATTTTACGAGGTGTGTTTTAACCACTTCTTTAAAGCACGTAATGAAAAAGATGGTGGCGATTTAGTTTATTACCAAGGTCATATCTCTCCTGGTATTTATGCTCGTGCCTTTGTTGAAGGCCGTTTAACCGCAGAGCAACTAGACAGTTTCCGCCAAGAGGTAGACGGTAAAGGCTTAAGCTCTTACCCACACCCTAAGTTAATGCCTGAGTTCTGGCAGTTCCCAACAGTATCTATGGGTCTTGGTCCAATTTCTGCCATTTATCAAGCTCGCTTCCTTAAGTACTTAACCGGTCGTGGCTTAAAAGATTGTTCTGGCCAACGTGTATACGCCTTCCTTGGTGACGGCGAAATGGACGAGCCGGAATCACGTGGCGCTATTTCTTTCGCAGCGCGTGAGAAATTAGATAACTTATGTTTCCTTATCAACTGTAACTTGCAGCGCCTAGACGGCCCGGTTATGGGCAACGGCAAAATCATTCAAGAGCTAGAAGGCCTATTTAAAGGCGCTGGCTGGAATGTGATTAAAGTGGTTTGGGGCAGCGAGTGGGATAGCCTACTAAGCAAAGATAGCTCAGGTAAGTTGTTACAACTGATGAACGAAACAGTTGATGGCGATTACCAAACCTTTAAATCTAAGTACGGCGCGTACGTGCGTGAACACTTCTTTGGTAAGTACACTGAAACGGCTGACTTAGTTAAAGATATGTCTGATGACGAAATTTTTGCTCTACGTCGCGGTGGTCACGATCCAGTTAAGCTTTACGCAGCCTTTGATAAAGCACGCAAAACCTCTGGCGCTCCAACAGTAATTCTTGCTAAAACCGTTAAAGGTTATGGCATGGGTGAAGCGGCTCAAGGTAAAAACATTGCTCACCAGGTTAAGAAAATGGACATGACTCATGTAGAGCAGTTCCGTGACCGTTTAGGTGTAGATGTTAGTGATGAAGCCTTACCTAGCTTGCCGTACATTGAACTTAAGCCGGGTACACCAGAGCATGACTACTTGCATGCTCGCCGTAAAGAGCTAGCCGGTTACACGCCATCGCGTTTACCTAACTTCACTCAAGAGTTAGCGATTCCAGAACTAAGCGAATTTGATGCGCTATTAGGCGAGCAAAAACGTGATATTTCAACCACTATGGCTTATGTTCGCGCCTTAAATGTAATGCTTAAAAACAAAGGCATTGGTAAAAACGTAGTGCCAATTATTGCCGATGAAGCACGTACTTTTGGTATGGAAGGTTTGTTCCGTCAAATTGGTATCTACAACCCAAGTGGCCAAACTTACACTCCGCAAGATAGAGAGCAAGTGTCTTACTACAAAGAAGATACTAGCGGTCAGGTATTGCAAGAAGGTATTAACGAATTAGGTGCAATGAGTTCGTGGGTAGCGGCGGCTACTTCGTACAGCACCAACGACGTGCCAATGATTCCATTCTACATCTACTACTCTATGTTTGGTTTCCAACGTGTGGGTGATATGTGTTGGATGGCGGGTGACCAACAAGCGCGTGGTTTCCTATTAGGTGCTACAGCAGGTCGTACTACGCTAAACGGCGAAGGTTTACAGCACGAAGATGGCCACAGCCTAATTTTGGCTAACACCATCCCTAACTGTATTTCTTACGATCCAAGCTTTGCTTTTGAAGTTGCGGTAATTCTGCAAGATGGTTTACGCCGCATGTACGGTGACCAAGAGAATGTTTACTACTACTTAACCTTAATGAACGAAAACTACCATCAACCAGCTATGCCAGCAGGCGCTGAAGAAGGTATTCGTAAGGGTATTTACAAGTTTGAAGAAAACAAAGGTGCTAAAGGCCAAGTTCAGTTACTAGGTTCGGGCACCATCATGCAGCAAGTATTGAAAGCTGCCAAAGTATTGAGCGAAGAGTACGACATTGCATCTGACGTATTTAGCGTAACGTCTTTCAACGAGCTAACCCGTGAAGGTCAAGCCGTTGAGCGTGCCAACATGTTAAACCCAGAAAGCGAAGCGCAAGTGGCCTACATCACTGAGGCGCTAACTGACGCACCAACTATTGCTGCGACCGATTACATGAAGCAATACGCAGAGCAAGTTCGCGCTTACGTACCAGGTAGCTACAAAGTATTGGGTACTGATGGCTTTGGCCGTAGTGATAGCCGTGAGAACTTACGTCGTCACTTTGAAGTAAATGCTGACTACATCGTAGTAGCTGCACTTACAGAGCTAGCTAAAGCTGGCACTTTAGACAAGAAAGTTGTGAGCGAAGCGATTGCAAAATACGACATCGACACTAACAAAACTAACCCTCTCTACGCGTAAGGGCGAATAGCTATGAGTATTGAAATTTTTGTACCAGATATTGGCGCTGATGAAGTAGAAGTGACCGAGATCCTTGTTGAAGTTGGCGATAGCGTAGAATTAGAGCAATCGTTAATTTCGGTAGAAGGCGACAAAGCGGCAATGGAAGTTCCGGCTTCTCAAGCTGGCGTTGTAAAAGAAATTAAAGTAGCGGTAGGCGACAGCGTAGCCACCAACGCATTGATTATGATCTTTGAAGCTGAAGGCGCAGCCGAGCAACCAGCGGCAGCTTCGGCAGCAGCCGCTGCTCCTGCAGCAAGTTCAGTTGAACTGGTTCATGTGCCAGATATTGGTGATGATGAAGTTGAAGTGACCGAAGTAGCGGTAAGTGTTGGCGATGTAATTGAAGCAGAGCAAACGCTTATTTCGGTTGAAGGCGACAAAGCGGCAATGGAAGTACCAGCGCCATTTGCTGGCACGGTTAAAGCCATTAGCATTGCAGTAGGCGATAAAGTGTCTACTGGTACGCTAATTATGGAATTCGAAGTTGCTGGCTCTGCTCCTGCTGCGCCTGTAGCAGAGGCTTCAGCCGCTGCTCCTGCAGCTTCGCAGCTTCAAGAAGTTAACATTCCTGATATTGGCGATGATGAAGTTGAAGTGACTGAAGTTTCAGTTTCCGTTGGCGATAGCGTAGAGCTAGAGCAAACGCTTATCTCTGTTGAAGGTGATAAAGCGGCAATGGAAGTTCCTGCACCGTTCGCTGGTGTAGTGAAAGAGCTTAAAGTAGCTGTTGGCGATAAAGTTAAGACTGGCTCGCTGATTATGGTGTTTGAAGTAACTTCTGCAGCACCTGCTGCCAGCGCACCAAGCGCTCCGGCTGAAGCACCAAAACCAGCTGCAGCACCTGCACCAGCACCAGCAAGTAAACCTGCGAGTGCACCAGCTAAATCGGGTGAATTTGTAGAGAATAGTGCCTATGTACACGCCTCTCCTGTAATTCGTCGTTTAGCGCGTGAGTTTGGTGTTGATTTAGCCAAAGTTAAAGGTTCGGGCCGTAAAGGGCGTATCGTAAAAGAAGACGTTCAAGCTTACGTTAAGCAAGCGGTTAAAGTTCTAGAGTCTGGCGCTAGCGCTGGTGGCTCAGGCATGGACGTAGCAGCATGGCCAAGCATTGATTACTCTAAGTTTGGTGAAGTGGAAGAAGTGCCACTATCACGTATTCAGAAAATCTCTGGTCCAGCACTGCACCGTAACTGGGTGAAAATCCCTCACGTTACTCAGTTTGACGAAGCCGACATTTCAGAAATGGAAGCTTTCCGTAAAGAGCAAAACGTGATTGCTGAGAAGCAACAGTTGGGCTTTAAGATCACGCCGCTAGTATTCATGCTAAAAGCTGCAGCTAAAACTTTGGAAAGCATGCCTAAGTTTAACTCGGCACTGTCTGACGATGGCAACAGCCTTATCATGAAGAAGTACATCCATATCGGTATTGCTGTAGATACGCCAAATGGCTTGGTTGTACCAGTAGTGCGTGATGTGAATAAGAAAGGCATTTATCAGCTTTCTGAAGAGTTGGTAGAAATTTCTAAGAAAGCACGTGCTGGTAAACTTACTGCCTCAGACATGCAGGGTGGTTGTTTCACTATTTCTAGCCTTGGCGGTATTGGTGGTACTCAGTTTACACCTATCGTAAATGCGCCAGAGGTAGCCATTTTGGGTGTTTCGCGCAGCGAAATGAAACCAAAGTGGAACGGTAAAGATTTTGTACCGAAGCTAATGTTGCCATTGGCACTGTCTTACGATCACCGAGTGATTGATGGGGCCGACGGCGCGAGATTTATCTCAACATTAAGTGGCTTGTTGGGCGACATTCGCCGACTAGTACTTTAGTAATAAGAGCTGGGTGTTTATCACCCGGCTCTTCTTTTTTATACCGATTAACCGTAAACTCAGTTTAGCTGCATGGTTGACACTTTTACCCTACAGCAGCTTTACAACATAACAATACCAAGAGGTCATCAATGAGTAAGGAAATCAAGACCCAGGTGGTAGTACTGGGTGCAGGCCCTGCAGGTTATTCTGCTGCCTTCCGTGCTGCCGATTTAGGTTTGGAAACAGTAATTGTAGAACGCTACGCCACCCTCGGCGGAGTATGTTTGAATGTGGGGTGTATCCCATCAAAAGCTTTGTTGCATGTAGCTAAAGTGATTGAAGAAGCAAAATCACTGGCCGAGCACGGCATTGTGTTTGGTGAGCCACAAACCGACATTAATAAAATCCGTACCTGGAAAGAGAAAGTAATCGGTCAGTTGACTGGTGGCCTCGATGGTATGGCTAAAATGCGTAAAGTTAAAGTAGTACAAGGCTTAGGTAAGTTTACCGGCGCTAACTCACTAGAAGTAACTGGTGATGATGGCGAAGCCACAACTATTAACTTTGACAACGCAATTATTGCAGCGGGTTCTCGCCCAGTTAAATTACCGTTTATTCCACACAATGACCCTCGTGTATGGGATTCAACTGACGCACTAGAGCTTAAAGAAGTTCCTGGTAAGTTGTTAGTATTAGGTGGCGGTATTATTGGCCTAGAAATGGGTACAGTATACGGCGCACTAGGCAGTGAGATTGACGTTGTAGAATTTGCTGACCAACTTGTACCAGCAGCTGATAAAGATGTTGTTCGCGCTTATACCAAAAAAGTGAAAGACAAATTCAACATCATGCTTGAAACCAAAGTGGTAGCCGTTGAGTCGAAAACAGACGGCTTGTATGTAACCTACGAAGGTAAGCAAGCACCACATGAGCCAGTCCGTTACGACGCAGTATTGGTTGCGGTAGGTCGTGTACCAAATGGCTTAGGTTTAGATGCAGAGAAAGCTGGTATCGAAGTGACTGAGCGTGGCTTTATTGAAGTTGATAAACAGCTTCGTACTAACGTTCCTCACATCCATGCTATTGGTGACATCGTAGGGCAACCTATGTTGGCACACAAAGGGGTGCACGAAGGCCACGTAGCAGCAGAGGTTATCTCTGGTAAGAAACACTTCTTCGATCCTAAAGTTATTCCTTCGATTGCTTACACTGAGCCAGAGATGGCATGGGTAGGTCTAACCGAGAAAGAAGCTAAAGCACAAGGCATTAACTACGAAGCCTCAGTATTCCCTTGGGCTGCTTCGGGCCGTGCTATTGCCTCTGATTGCCCAGATGGCATGACTAAGATGATCTTTGATAAAGAGTCTGGTCGTGTAATTGGTGGTGCAGTAGTAGGTACCAACGGCGGTGAATTGTTAGGTGAAATTGGCTTAGCGATTGAGATGGGTTGTGATGCTGAAGACATCGCGTTAACCATTCACGCTCACCCAACCTTGCATGAATCGGTTGGCTTGGCTGCAGAGATTTTTGAAGGAAGCATTACCGACCTTCCAAATGCGAAAGCCAAGAAAAAGAAAAAATAGACTGAATTAGTCTAAAAAACTACAGTTATAAAGGCAGCCTAGGCTGCCTTTATTGTTTAGATTTCAAAGGAATGACTCTGCATGCGGCTATTGCGTAAAGCCTTGTGGCTTATATTGCTAATACTTTTTTCTTCTTCTGTTATTGCTCGCCCCAAAATAGGCTTGGCGCTCAGTGGCGGAGGGGCAAAAGGCGCGGCGCATTTGGGGGTTATTCAATTACTCGAAGAAAACCAAATTCCTGTCGATTACATAGCTGGAACCAGTATGGGCGCTTATTTTGGCGCCATGTTAGCGATGGGCTATAGCGCGCAAGAGATTGAAGATTTAACCTTTTCTATTTATTGGGAGAGTGGCTTTGTTGACGATGTCACTCGCAGTGAGTTATCGCTGAGAAGTAAAAAGCAAAAAGATGACTACCAAATAGCCTTGCCAATTGGGGTCAATAAAGACGGCGTTCAAATACCTAAAGGCGCTGTGCAGGGCCAAACTATGGCCGAGATTTTGCGTTATGCCACCAGTAACTTAGAAGCGCTAGAAAGTTTTGATGAGTTGGCCATTCCTTATCGCGCAGTAGCCACCGATATGGCTGCTATGCGCCCTTATATCCTCAAGCGTGGTGACTTAGCCGTTGCTATGCAAGCGAGTATGTCGGTGCCCGGTGCGTTACGCCCGGTAGAGCTTGATGGTAAACAGCTTTCTGACGGAGGCGTGGTTAACAACATGCCTGTGGATGTATTAAAAGACATGGGCGCAGATATCATTATTGCGGTAGATATTGGTGCGCGGCTAAAAACTCAAGACGAGCTTAATACTGCGGTTGATGTGGTAGACCAGCTCTCAATTTTTCTTACTCGATCTGGTACCGAGCGACAAATTGCCTTGTTAGGGGCTGATGACTTACTCATATCACCCGATGTAACCGGCATCGATACCGCTGACTTTGCATTAATGCCTTTAGCGATTGAGCGTGGTAAGCAAGCGGCAGCAGAGCCGATTGCACAGTTAGCTAAGCGTATTCATCGTGATGACCAAGAAAAGGTATATTTAGCCTATCAACAAAAGGTTAAAGATCGCAGAGCCACTCTTAAGTTACATGAACAATTTGTGGTGAGTAAAATTGAACTCAATAACAACTCAGCTTTGAGCGACGAGGTTATTTTATCTCGTTTACAACTCAATCAAGGTGAGTTGCTTTCCAAAGCTCAACTTGAAGAAAAAATTAGTCAGTTGTATGCCTTAGGAACCTTTGAGCGAGTCGACTATCGAATTAGTAGTGAGCAGGGCGCTAATGTGATTCACGTGGATACTCAAGAAAAGCGCTGGGGGCCTGGCTACTTTGATATGAAGCTTGGTTTGCAGGAAAACTTTTCGGATCGCACCGAAGCGAATTTAGGGCTTGGGTTTACCTTAACTAACCTAAACGAGTATGGCGCAGAGTGGCGTAATGAGTTTGAAATCGGCTCGATAAAGCGTCTGTTTACCGAATACTACACACCATTTACCGATAACCTTAAATATGCTTGGTTAGTATCGGCAGAGTACGATAAACGTAGCCGTCGTTTATATGGTTTAGGTGAAGACATTGAATACCTTGAAGCCGATTTTAGTGATGCCACTTTTCGCACTCAACTAGCCTGGAACTATAAACCCTGGCAAGAATGGGGGCTTGGCTTAGCAGCTAGGCACGGTGATATCGAATTAAAAGGATTTAGCGGCGATGCCAGCTATTGGTTGTATGGTCCTTACTTTAGATTTGACTACGACACCCTAAACAGCTGGGCTTTTCCTACACAAGGTAAAATGCTGGATGTAGGGTTAACTCTTTACCATGAAGATGTACAAGGGTTTTCTAGTGTATTGGCGCCCAGTTTTGAGGCTCGCTGGAAAGTGCCATTTGGTTGGAATAAGCATAATTTAAATTGGTTTGGTGAATATGGTAGCACCGGTAGTGACTTTGTTGTACCAACTGATGCTCAGGATCTAGGTGGCTTTTTACGTCTTTCGGGCTTTAAGTATGAACAGTTATCTGGTCGTTATAAGGCGCTAACGGGCCTCATGTACTTTTATCAGCTGCACTATTTTCAATCTCCCGTATTACAAGCGCCTGTTTTTGTCGGGGGGTCTTTAGAAAACGGCGGAGTATGGAATAGCTCTGATGAAATCTCTTATAGCAGTGCGCTGTGGGCCGGCAGTATTTTTGCTGCTCTAGACACCAGTGTATTAGGGCCTGTGGTACTTGCCTATGGGCACAACGAATCGGAGCAAACTTTATATTTATTTATCGGCAATGACTTCTAAATAAGTGATAAATGTGAATAAATTGTAACTTTTCCGCTTGTGGCTAAAGTATAATAAAGGCTTTAAGTTGTTGTTATAAAATGATTTAACTGTTTATTTGTCAGCTTGGCTGAAACGTCGATATTTTAATTTATAGTTAAAACGGCTATAATCTCAGCCCTATGAGGCCAGCAAAGCTCTGGCCCATATATATGGATATCCCCTACGGGCATTATTACAATAAGGAGCGAGCCGTGCTAGAAAGCTACCGCAAACACGTCGAAGAGCGTGCTGTTGAAGGTATTGTACCTAAACCCCTCGATGCTGAACAAACCGCAGGATTAGTAGAGTTATTAAAAGCTCCGCCAGCCGGTGAAGAAGAGTTTCTACTCGATTTGTTAGCAAACCGAATTCCCCCAGGTGTAGATGAAGCCGCTTATGTAAAAGCCGGTTTTCTTGCTGCTGTAGCAGCTGGAGAAGTAAGCTCTCCTATTGTTTCTGCCGCGTATGCCACTGAGCTGTTGGGTACAATGCAAGGTGGTTACAATATTGAACCACTCATCTCATTACTTGATAATGCTGAGCTTGCACCTATCGCAGCTAAAGCCTTATCACATACGTTATTGATGTTTGATGCTTTCCACGACGTGGAAGAAAAAGCCAAAGCGGGCAACAACTTTGCACAACAAGTGATGCAAAGCTGGGCCGATGCAGAGTGGTTCTTAAGCCGCCCTGAGCTTGCTGAAAAATCAACACTTACTGTTTTCAAAGTGACCGGTGAAACTAACACCGATGACTTATCGCCTGCTCCCGATGCTTGGTCTCGACCAGATATCCCATTGCACGCATTAGCTATGCTTAAAAATGCTAGAGAAGGTATCGACCCTGATCAAGCAGGCTCGATTGGCCCAATGAAGCAAATTGAAGCCTTGAAAGAAAAAGGCCATCCGCTAGTTTACGTAGGTGACGTTGTAGGTACCGGTTCTTCGCGTAAATCTGCTACTAACTCTGTGTTGTGGCTAATGGGCGATGATATTCCTCACGTACCAAACAAGCGTGGCGGTGGCTTCTGTTTAGGCGGAAAAATTGCACCAATCTTCTTTAATACCATGGAAGATGCTGGCGCATTGCCTATTGAGCTAGACGTAGAAAAGCTTGGCATGGGCGATGTTATCGACATTTACCCGTTTGCTGGCGAAGTGAAAAAATCAGGTACTGACGAAGTTATCTCAACCTTTGAGCTAAAAACTGATGTATTACTTGATGAAGTTCGCGCTGGTGGCCGTATCCCTCTAATTATTGGTCGTGGCTTAACTGACCGCGCTCGTACATCTTTAGGCTTAGAGCCTTCGGAAGTATTCAAGCGCCCTCAAGACGTAGCTGCTTCAACTAAAGGCTTTACGCTTGCCCAGAAAATGGTAGGTAAAGCCTGTGGTGTAGACGGTATTCGACCTGGCCAATACTGTGAGCCGAAGATGACGACTGTGGGCTCGCAAGATACTACTGGCCCAATGACCCGTGACGAGCTGAAAGATTTAGCCTGTTTGGGTTTCTCTGCAGACCTAACCATGCAGTCATTTTGTCATACCGCTGCTTACCCTAAACCAGTTGATGTGAATACTCACCACACGCTTCCTGATTTCATCATGAACCGTGGCGGCGTATCTCTACGCCCTGGTGATGGTGTTATCCACTCTTGGCTAAACCGTATGTTGTTACCAGATACTGTTGGTACAGGTGGTGACTCGCATACTCGTTTCCCAATTGGTATTTCATTCCCTGCAGGTTCTGGTTTGGTGGCATTTGCTGCTGCTACTGGTGTTATGCCTTTAGATATGCCGGAATCAATCTTGGTTCGCTTTAAAGGCGAAATGAAGCCGGGTATTACCTTACGCGATTTGGTGCATGCAATTCCTTACGCTGCGATTCAACGCGGTCTATTAACGGTTGAGAAGAAAGGCAAGAAAAACATCTTCTCAGGTCGTATCTTAGAAATTGAAGGCTTAGAAGAGCTTAAAGTTGAACAAGCTTTTGAATTGTCGGATGCATCTGCTGAGCGTAGTGCCGCAGGCTGTACTATTAAGCTAGGTAAAGCCCCAATCATTGAGTACTTAAACTCAAACATTGTGATGCTTAAGTGGATGATTGCTGAAGGCTACGGCGACCGTCGTACTATCGAGCGCCGTATTACTGCTATGCAAGAGTGGATCGCTAACCCTGAATTGATGGAAGCGGACAAAGACGCTGAATACAAAGAAATCATTGAGATTGATTTGGCTGATATTAACGAGCCAGTATTGTGTGCGCCAAATGATCCAGATGATGCCCGTTTACTATCTGAAGTAGCAGGCCAGAGCATTGATGAAGTGTTCTTAGGCTCATGTATGACTAACATTGGTCACTTCCGTGCAGCAGGTAAATTGCTCGACAAGCATACTGGCTCATTGCCAACACGTATGTGGGTTGCTCCTCCAACACGTATGGACCAAAAGCAGCTTACCGAAGAAGGTTACTACGGTATTTACGGTCGTGTTGGTGCACGTACCGAGATCCCTGGTTGTTCTTTGTGTATGGGTAACCAAGCACGCGTGGCCGATAACTCAACGGTAGTCTCTACCTCTACGCGTAACTTCCCTAACCGTTTAGGTACCGGCGCTAATGTTTACTTAGCTTCTGCCGAGTTAGCTGCTGTATCGGCAATTTTAGGTAAGTTACCTACTCCAGAGGAGTACCTTGAGTATGCGAAGCAAATTGACGCTACTGCAGCTGATACTTATCGTTACCTCAACTTTGATGAAATCACTGATTACACTAAAGTGGCTGATGAGGTAATTATTCAAGCCGCCGTGTAGATTTTTCACACCGCATAAAAACGCAGCTTTGGCTGCGTTTTTTTTTGCACAATAGCCAAGTAACACACTGAGGTGGTACTATATATACGCCTAAATAAGTAAAATTATGAACATTTTATTATAAAATAAATATAATTTGCGTTATTATGTGCTGCAAAATATGGATAATTTTAGCATTTACTGGTATAAAGGAGCCCGCTAGATTTACTAGCTCATTCGCTTGCAGTTGGAAGACAATATGTCCTTTAATGATGTTGTAGTAGTTGGCCCGTTGGCCGTAGATATGAGCCAAAATAGTATTACGTTTAAGGATAAAAGTGCCTATTTGGGACCATTAAGAACCCATTTGTTGGGATATTTGTGTAAACATGTCAATCAAGTTGTGGGGAGAGACGACTTGTCTGATGCTGTGTGGGGGCGTAGTGTCTCAGACCATACAATTAACCAGCATATATCTCAGTTACGAAAAGTAATCACTACTTTGAACAATACTGAACTCACTATCGCTACCATTCCCAAAAAGGGTTACATAGCAAGATGTGAAGCAGTAGGTCAGCCAAACCGAGTAAAACCGGAGCTGGTTCAAAATCAAGCTAAAGCCTTGTTACTAAGTGATGCTGAGACCTGCCAGAAAATTCAAAACCTGAAGGCAGATGGCGAGTTAAAACAGTTAGAAATGTTCTCTAATGCTGGTTTGTTGCATGAGCGACTAATGAGCAACGAGTTTCAAGCTGTGATCATCGACACCGAGTTAGCTAATGCCGAAGGCTTAAAGCTAATTAAGGCAATTCGAACTGGCCAAACTTTAGCTAGCTCTGATATTGCTATTCTATCTTTAGCATCTGAAGCCACTAAGCAATTGCTTGGTTTTAATGTATTGATGGACGTGCAAGGCTTAATCGTAAAGCCTGTTAACATTGAAGTATTGGAAAAACAAATCAAAACAGCCGTAGCAATGCGCTTTAAACTAAAGCCAAATGCCGCTTATGATCTTGTTCCTACTATGTTAAACAGCGCAGCTAGCGTAAACTTACAGTCTGCTTGTTTAAGTAACTAGACTGAAACTATGGAACTGACGATTCGCCGTTCATTGGACGGCGCATTTTTTATTGATTGCGGTGACGAACATCGGTGTTTTTCGATGTGGCTAGAGCGTGAATTGAATAAAGATCGTCAGTTTATTTCTTCCTTACTCGTCCGCCTGAAAAATCTATCTGGCTTAGCTGAGCTACACATAGACAGTGATGAGTTCCGTTTTGTGGCCAATCTAGATGAAGTTAGCATCGAGGTTTCTCAAGACGACGCTTCAGATAATCCAGCGCTTTTGCAAGATGCCATGAGTTTAGATGCAGCGCATAGTGCTTGCGGTTATGACGATTTTCTAGAATTGTTAAATTCTATCGAGGCTTATTAACATGGTGCAAAATTAGCATCTAGCTCGAAAATGCTCTAAACCCTTCTTTAGCTCTTTTTATTCAGCCAATTCATTACTTTAACCCTAACTTATACGCGGGTTAACTGCCAAATTGCTACATATTCTCCGCTAGCTGCACTTTATTAGTGCTGATAGAAATACCACTACCAAATTGTGAACCATGTTGGAGCGTTGTTAAAAAATATAGCACCACAATGGTGCGACTGCATTTGTTCTATTTTATGTATTCTTTCTTAACCTGTTGTTTTGTATCGCTAATTTTGTTTTGGCACAAGCCTTGTATTTTGTTAATCGAGAAAAGTTAATCGATGACTCTTTGGAGGAGCTCAAATGAAACTAATTAGCGCGATAATCAAGCCATTCAAATTGGATGACGTGCGTGAAGCCATCGCCGAAGTTGGCGTAGATGGTTTAACCGTATCTGAAGTTAAAGGTTTTGGTCGTCAAAAAGGTCACACCGAATTATATCGTGGTGCCGAGTACCAAGTTGACTTTCTACCTAAGGTAAAACTAGAGATTGCTACTAGCTCAGAAAATGTAGACCGCATTATTGAAGCGATTTCTAGTGCTGCTTACACCGGCAAAATCGGTGACGGTAAGATTTTTGTATACGACTTAAGCAACGTAGTACGTATTCGTACTGGCGAAATGGATGCAGAGGCTATCTAAGGGCAACCTTAGCAAGCTTATAACAGGGATTACGGGGAAGTAATTATGGAAAACGAAATTTATCAACTGCAATATGCCATCGACACCTTCTACTTTTTGGTGTGTGGCGCATTAGTAATGTGGATGGCCGCTGGTTTCTCTATGCTAGAAGCTGGTTTAGTTCGCGCTAAAAACACCACAGAAATTCTTACTAAGAACATCGCTCTTTACTCTATCGCTTGTATCATGTACTTGATTTGTGGTTACTCAATCATGTATGACGGCGGTATCTTCTTATCAGGCATCGAAGCCTTTGACCTAGGTGGCGTGTTAGCTTCTAAAGCTGAAGAAGGTTTTGAAGGCGGCAGCGTATACTCAGGTGCTTCTGACTTCTTCTTCCAAGTAGTATTCGTTGCAACTGCAATGTCTATTGTTTCGGGTGCAGTTGCTGAGCGTATGAAGCTTTGGGCATTCCTAATCTTCGCTGTAGTGCTAACTGGTTTCATCTACCCGCTAGAAGGTAGCTGGACATGGGGCGGTGCAGACGTATTCGGTCTATACAACCTAGGCGACCTTGGTTTCTCTGACTTCGCTGGTTCAGGTATTGTTCACTTAGCAGGTGCTGCAGCAGCATTAGCCGGTGTACTACTACTAGGTGCTCGTAAAGGTAAATACGGTAAAAACGGTTCTGTTAACCCAATTCCTGGTTCAAACATGCCGCTAGCTACTGTAGGTACTTTCATCTTATGGATGGGTTGGTTTGGCTTTAATGGCGGTTCTGTATTGAAACTTGCTGATGCTTCAAACGCTCACTCTGTTGCAATGGTATTCTTAAACACTAACGCTGCAGCTGCGGCTGGTGCAATCGCTGCACTACTAGTATGTAAGCTTACTTGGGGTAAAGCAGACCTAACAATGTTATTAAACGGCGCATTAGCTGGTCTAGTAGCGATTACTGCAGAACCTTCTACTCCTACTGCGCTTCAAGCCACTCTGTTTGGTGCTGTAGCTGGCGTATTGGTTGTAGCGTCTATCGTGTTCTTCGACAAGATTAAGATTGATGATCCAGTAGGTGCTATCTCAGTTCACGGTGTAGTTGGTCTATTCGGTCTATTGATTGTTCCACTAACTAACGATGGTTCAAGCTTCTCTGGCCAAATCATCGGTGCATTAACTATCTTTGCATGGGTATTCGTAGCAAGCTTCATCGTATGGAGCATCCTAAAAGCTGTAATGGGTATCCGAGTTTCTGAAGAAGAAGAAATGAACGGTATGGACATTGCTGATTGTGGTATCGATGCATACCCAGAGTTCGTAACAGTTAAGTCTTCTAGCTAAGATTAAAAAGTAATAAAAAAGGCCCGCATTGCGGGCCTTTTTTTGTTTTAAAACATAGCGAAAGATGTTGTCCCATGTTAATCTAAAGTCAAATGATAACGATTTGCGTTTAACATATATTGAAGGACTCATTTGTGAATAAATCAGTATTCTCTTCATTAGTGGCCATGGTGGCTTCACTAGTGGTTGCCACTCCAGCCTTAGCTGCAGAAGAAGTAAACCTATACTCTTACCGCCAACAAAGCTTGCTACAACCTTTAACTGATGCGTTTACCGAAGAAACGGGCATTAAAGTAAATGTTGTGCATGCTGCTAAAGGTTTAGCTGAAAAGATCAAAGCGGCAGGCGAAAACAATCCTGCTGATTTAGTACTAACCGTTGATATCGGCCGTTTGGAAGAAGTGCGCGCTGCTGGTTTGTTTGAAGCCGTTAACTCTCCAGTTATTGATGAAGTTGTTCCGGCTCACTTACGCCACCCAGATAACTTATGGTTTGCCTTAACCACACGTGCTCGGGTTATTTATGCTCATAAAGACCGTGTTAAAGAAGGTGAGCTTAATTCACTTAAAGATTTAGCCGATCCAAAGTGGCAAGGCCGTATTTGTACCCGTTCTGGTAAGCATGTTTACAACATTGGTTTAATTGCTTCAGTGATTGCAGAAGACGGTGAAGCTGCCGCAGAAACGTGGCTAAAAGGTTTAAAAGCTAATTTGGCACGCAAGCCACAAGGTAACGACCGTGCTCAAGCTAAAGCCATCTTCGAAGGCCAATGTGACTTAGCGATTGCTAACCGTTACTACATGGGCAAGATGTTCTACAACACTAAGAGCCCTGAGCAGCAAGAGTGGGCCGAGCAGATCCGCGTTGTATACTTAGACCAAGACATTGGCGGCCGTGGTCAGCACATTAATATCTCTGGTGCTGGTTTATTGAAAACAGCTAAAAACAAAGATAACGCCATTAAGTTGTTAGAGTTCTTAGTTGGTGAAAAAGCTCAAGGTTTATACGCTACTGCTAACTACGAAGAACCAGTTCGCACCGGTATTAAAACTGATGAGTTTATTGAAAGCCTAGGTGATTTCAAAGCTGACCGTATTTCCTTACAAGAAGTGGCAGACCAACGTGCTGCAGCAGCACGCTTAGTTGACCGTGTTGGCTATGATATGTAAAGGTTGTTAAACTTGCTATTCTATTAGCAAGCGTCAATAAAGCTGGCCTTAGGTCAGCTTTATTAGTTTTCGGCTCTGTGCCGTTTTTTTATTTGGAAGCTATGAGCACTACCGCCAATTCTACTTCGCCTTTCTCGTTAGCTCGTTTACGCTTTGACCCTTGGGTATGGCTTGCCTTAGCAATTGCTGCCTTAGCCATTGTCCCTATTGCCACCATTTTGATGCTCTCATGGGCCGACAACCAAGAAATCTGGCAACACTTACTGGATACGGTATTTTGGATTTACGTTAAAAACACTTTAATGCTGTGTTTGGGCGTGGCTTTATTTACCAGTTTAATGGGTACCGGTGCGGCTTGGTTAGTCACGCGCTTTAATTTTCCTCTGAAGTCGGTTTTGGTATGGGCGCTATTGCTACCCTTAGCGGTGCCAAGTTACATTCTCGCATTTGTTATTACTGACCAGCTTGAATACGCAGGTTTTGTGCAAAAAAGCTTGCGCGCTTTGTTTGGTTGGCAAACTGCACGAGACTACTGGTTCCCGGAGATTCGCTCCATTCAAGGCGCCATTGCGGTATTGAGTTTAGTGCTGTATCCCTATGTGTATTTGTTAGCGCGAGCTGCTTTTGTAGAGCAAGCTGCACAGCTTTTAGAAATGAGCCGCTGCCTAGGCAAAAGTCAAACTCAGAGCTTTTTTAAAGTGGCATTGCCACTAGCGCGACCTGCCATTGTGGTTGGGGTTACATTAGCGCTTATGGAAACCATTAATGAATATGGCACGGTAGAGTTTTTTGCAGTGCCTACGTTAACCGCGGGAATATTTGATGTGTGGCTAAACATGAGCAGCCTGTCCGCCGCCGCTCAAATAGCCTTAATGCTGGTGAGTTTTTCTATCTTACTGCTGGGTTTAGAGCGCTATAGCCGCAACGCTGGTAAGTTTTATAAGCTGACTGGCCAATCTCCCGCTATGTTTGCCGAACCGCTTTCGGGCTTTAAAGCATGGTTAGCCACCGCTTTATGTTTATTGCCTATTAGCCTTGGTTTCATCTTGCCTATCACGGTGTTAACTAATTATGCACTACGCAATTTAGACCAAGGATTAGAGCAGTACTTAAATAGTGCTTGGAACAGTTTTTCTTTGGCGATTATGGCCGCGTTGCTAACAACGATTTTGGGTTTGTTGCTAGCCTACGGGGTTCGCTTATCTAAAAGCAATAAAATGCGCAGCATCGCCGAGGCTGCAACCTTGGGGTATGCCATCCCTGGTGCGGTGCTAGCAGTGGGCATTTTGTACCCGCTTGGTGTGTTTGATAATGCTGTTGATAGCCTAATGAAAGTCTGGTTTGATTATCCCACCGGCTTATTGCTCACTGGCACCGGTGGCGCCTTGGTATTAGCCTATTCGCTGCGATTTATCGCTTTAAGTTACCGTACGCTTGACGCAAGCCTTACTAAAATCACTCCTGAAATGGATGACGCCTCACGTATTCTTGGTAGTCGTTCAGGTAAGACGCTATGGCGAATTCATCTACCTTTAATACGACCAAGTGTCCTAACCGCCATGCTACTGGTATTTGTAGACACCATGAAAGAGCTGCCTATCACCTTGATACTAAGGCCGTTTAATTTTGATACTTTATCTACCCAAGTATGGGATTTAGCCTCTTTAGAACAGCTTGAGCAAAGCGCTTTGGCTGCATTAACTATATTACTGGCGGGCATTATCCCGGTTATTATCATGAGTCGAAATATCGGTTCTTCTGAACGTCGCCCACAAGGACAATAAACCCGCAATGAGTATTGTTTTACGCAAAGTTAATCATTTTTACGGCGAACAACAGGCATTAAAAGATGTCAGCATTGAAGTGAGCGAGAATCAAATCGTTGCGCTATTGGGTCCATCGGGTTGTGGTAAAACCACACTGTTACGCCTTATCGCCGGTTTAGAGCGACTACAAAGTGGCGAGCTTTACTTGCAAGACAAGCTAGTGGCTGCGCCTAAGCAAGCGATTCATCTAGCACCAGAGCAACGGGCCATTGGCATGATGTTCCAAGACTATGCCTTATTCCCTCATATGAGTGTGCGTAAAAATATCGAGTATGGTTTACGTAAACAGCAAGATCTTGCGAAGCGGCGTAATTGGATTGAGGAAAGCCTAGATAATATGGGCATGCAAGGCTTGTTAGAGCGCTTTCCGCATACCTTGTCGGGTGGCCAGCAGCAGCGGGTAGCTCTACTTCGTGCCTTAGCTCCAGAGCCAAGCACTTTACTGCTAGATGAGCCTTTCTCCGCGCTTGATGAGCATCTTCGTCAGCAAGTACGTGAAGAAACCCTTGATGTACTGAAGAAAACCAATACCCCTGCGGTAATGGTGACTCACGATCCACTAGAGGCAATGTTTATCGCCGATAAAATTGTAGTGATGGAGAAGGGGGAGATTGTGCAAAATGCTAGCCCTCAAGAAATTTACAACAATCCGAAAAACGCCTTTGTGGCAGCGTTATTTGGCCCTAGCAATCGCTTTGAAGTGGAAGTTGAAGGGCACAAAGTTAACACGCCACTTGGAGCATTTGCTGCAGCTGACATCGAAGATCAGCAGATGGCAGAGATTATTGTGCGGGCTAAAGATATCGTGGTACACCAGCTCGAAAACAAAGATCAGATAGAAGCTACAGTGATATCAGTGCATGCAATGGGTAACGAAACCCACTTTAGATTGCAGCTAAGCGGTATGCCTGAGCGGGTAATACATGCGCGTATGCGCGATCATTGGCAGGCGAGTGCTGGCACAAAAGTATGGTTGTCGGTAGATGGGGATGCGGCATTTGTCTTCCCTAAAGCATCGCTTTAGGGAAGCTAATTAGGCTTAGTTAGCCAACTTCAAAGAGTTCTTTCACTGACTGGAAGACATCGGCAATATCTACTTGGCGAGTAGGGGTGATAAAAATAGTGTCATCACCAGCAATGGTGCCAAGAATACCCTCAGCTTTGCCTAAAGAATCTAACAAACGGGCTATTAGTTGAGCTGCGCCGGGGCTGGTGTGGATAACGATGAGAGCGTCATTGAAATCCATTTCTAATACTAAGATTTTTAGTTGGCTAGAAACGGTTGGGACCCCTAATTCTGCCGGTAAGCAGTAAACCATTTCCATTTTTGCGTTACGAGTACGCACCGCGCCAAACTTACTTAGCATGCGTGACACTTTCGATTGATTAATGTTTTCGAAACCTTGCTCTTGCAGGGCGGTCACTATTTCGGCTTGCGAGCCAAATCGTTCCTCTTTTAACAGTGATTTAAAGGCTTTTATTAACTGTTCTTGTTTATCGCTATATTTCATCGGTGATCCGAGCTTATAAATCCGTTGCCATTGTCGCCAACTTTTTACTCTAATTCAACTTTATTCTAGTTTTATGCATATAAATGCATACTCTGACACAGAATTATTATTGCATTTAATAACAATTAGTTGTGAGCCTTTGCTAAGCTGAATTATGATAGCCCCATCCGACTCGATGAGTAGTTGATTATGTGGATTAAACTTTTCATTCTTCTTCCTGTTTTTGTGTTTAGTTCAGCATTTGCTGAAGATAAACCCTTACGAATTGTTACCGAAGCCTCTTACCCACCATTTGAAGCCTTTGACGAACAAAAGCAATTAGTGGGTTTTGATATCGAACTAGCCAAAGCGGTGTGTATACAAATAAACAGAGAATGTGAGTTTTACCATCAGCCTTTTGACAGTTTGCTGACGAGTGTTGCGGCAGGGCACTATAACTTGGCGATTTCAGCTTTAGATATCACCGAGCAGCGAAAACAGTTAGTTAATTTTAGCGATGCGTATTTTGACAATATGGCGGTATATATAACTAGCTCGGACCAGGCATTGGCTAATAGTGCTGTTGTGGCAGTACAAAGCGGTTCTAGCTTTATGCGTTTTTTACGTGAGCAACGACCAGATATTTTGTCGATTGCTTACCCCAGTTATCAATTGGCACTTAATGATTTAGAACAAACGAAAATAGATGCGGTGTTTTTGGATGCCGCTGCTGCGCATTACTGGTTAGCGAGTCATCCCAACTTTGTTATTCAAGTTGATGAAAGCTATCCTGCTAGTGGTTTGGGAATGGCTGTTTCCAAGCAAGACGAAGACCTGCTGAATCAAATCAACCATGCGCTTAAAGTGTTAAAAAATAATGGCGCTTACCAAACAATATATCAGTCCTTTTTTAACTAACAAATACTGTTAGACCAAGGTCTTAAGCCATATTGTTAAAGTGTGATTAAGGCAACCTTTTCCTGTTTTAAACTTGCTTTAAAAATGTTGCTAAATTGTATTTTGAGGCGGATTCCGTTATCTTGTCAGCTGTCTCTATAGACATCCCCTCTACAACTACAAAAAGCATGGAGAAGTTTGATGAAAGTTGCCGTATTAGGTGCTGCAGGCGGAATTGGCCAAGCCCTTTCATTACTATTAAAAACTCAGTTACCCGCTGGTTCTGAACTTTCGCTTTACGACATCGCCCCAGTAACACCAGGTGTTGCTGTAGATTTGAGCCACATCCCTACACAAGTGGCCATTAAAGGATTTGCAGGCGAAGACCCAAGCCCGGCCCTAGAAGGTGCCGATATTGTTCTTATTTCAGCTGGTGTGGCGCGTAAGCCAGGTATGGATCGTTCAGATCTATTCAACATCAACGCTGGTATTGTTAAAAACCTTATCGAGAAAGTTGCTGTTACCTGCCCTAAAGCGTGTATTGGCATTATCACTAACCCAGTAAATACTACTGTGCCAATTGCTGCAGAAGTTTTGAAAAAAGCCGGTGTATACGACCCTGCTAAGTTGTTTGGTGTAACGACACTAGACGTAATCCGCTCTGAAACATTTATTGCTGAAGCAAAAGGCTTAAACCCTGCCGACATTAACTTAAACGTTATTGGTGGCCACAGTGGTGTAACTATCTTGCCATTGTTATCTCAGCTAGATGGTATTTCATTCACCGATGAAGAGATTGCCGCGATGACCACGCGCATTCAAAACGCCGGTACTGAAGTAGTTGAAGCTAAAGCGGGTGGCGGTAGCGCTACACTTTCTATGGGCCAAGCAGCTGCACGTTTCTGTTTGTCTTTAGTTAAAGCCGCTCAAGGCGAAGACGTAATTGAGTGTGCCTACGTTGATGGCGGCAGTGAACATGCTAAGTTCTTTGCACAACCAGTGCGTTTGGGCCCTCAAGGTGTTACTGAAATCTTACCTTACGGTGAAATTAGCACATTCGAGAAAGCTGCAATTGACGGCATGTTAGATACCTTACACGGTGACATTGATAAAGGCGTAGAATTTGTTTAATTACAAATTTTAAATCCTAATAAGGAGTGCAATGCACTCCTTTTTTGTATCCGCATGTTGTCGAAGTTCCTAACTAAGCTAGGCTTGGGATAATAAACGGTTTCTGGCGGCCTCTTTTACTTATTTCGGTGTTGAAGCTACTTGCAATAAGCTAGCTATTGGCGCGCAGTTTAGCCTTGAACTAAGCAAACCTATCTCGCGAGAAACATGAAGCGAGATTGAGTACTGGCTTGCAGAGTTATCGTCACTTTCTTATCCCGAGTTAAAGTTAAATATAAAGCGTTTATTGCCCACTTATTTGCGCTGCAATACTTGAGCTAAACTAATCTTAAACAAGCTTCAAAGCTAGCTTTGGCGTAGAAATGGCCATTTAGATTATCAGAGATAAAAGTGGCTTTAGTTTTTTGGCATGATGCCGATAGCTTAAGTGTTAAGACGATAGGAACGGCTATGAATAAGCAGATCATTTCACTACTTCTTGCTGCGGGAATAAGTTCAGCGGCCTTTGCAGAATCTATTGATGCCTTGTCAGTGGATGATGAATTAGATACGCCAGCACAGCAAGCTGAGCCGGTCATTATCGATCCTACCGAATACACCAGTCCATCAGATATTGAAGCGGTTCAGCTTTATAAGCAAGACGAGTTAATCACTTGGATTAACAACAATCAGCACCTTGCTCGGGTGAAAGCAGATGATTGCCAGTTAGTTGAAGACATTGAGGCACGGGCCGAAAAAGTCGCGATTCCCGCCTATCAGTTTTTATGGGGCGATATGCTGGCATGGGGAGTCTGTATCGATTCAAATCCTGAGCTTGGCGTTATGTATATGTGGCGAGCGGCTAATCAAGGTTTAGCTGCTGCTATGGAGCAATTAGGTCGCTATTACGCAACGGGTACCTTAGTTCAGCAAGATTACGCCAAAGCCATTCCATTATTACGTGAAGCTGCCGGACAAGGTTTTCTACCTGCTCAGTTGCGCTTAGTGTCACTCTATGTGGAGGGCAAAGGCAGCCCTTATGATTATGAAGATGCCTATCGCTGGTTACATCATTCAATCATTGCCGACAAACAAACTCACCGAGAAGCCAGTCAATTATTAGCTGCGCTTGCCAGCAAAATGCCTGAATATGTAGTGGTTAAAGCTAAAGCAAGCAACCAACCCTACTAAAGCCACGCGCAAAGCATTAACATAGAGCTATTCTTGAAGAGCAATACGTTTTATTGCTCAACTTAGTAGGTTAGTTAATGCAAAATCAGGCTGTGTCGGCCACACTAAAATCGACCTTACTCGCTGCCTTAACAGAAGAAATGGCCCCCGTTTCTAAAGACTGGCTCAAGGCCTTGTGTAGTGAAGAACAAAGAAGCCAGTTCTCGGCAAGCCTTGCTGAGTTGCTTGATGAAGGTGCTTTGGTAACTACGCGGATTGGTGCTTATACCTTACCAGAGCGTTTAGGTTTAGTGACCGGAACCATTATTGGTCATCGTGATGGTTTTGGTTTCTTAAAAACTACCCAAGAAGGCACCGATTTATTCTTACCCGCAAAAGAAATGCGCAAGGTCTTCCATAACGATTTTGTGTTGGCTGCGCCATCTAGCATGGATAAGCGTGGTCGCCGTGAAGGCCAAGTTATTCGTGTATTAAAACCAGGTAAATTGGAGTTAGTGGGGCGCTTTTTTGTAGAGGGCAATCATCGTTATGTAGTGCCGGACGATTCTCGCATAAACCAAGATATTCTCATTGGCAAAAATGACACAGCAGGTGCTCGCCAAGGCCAAGTGGTAGTGATTGAAGTGCTTAGTCGCCCCTCTGCTCCCAAGCTAGCTGTAGGTAAAGTGATTGATATTCTCGGTGAAAAAATGGCACCGGGCATGGAAGTGCAAGTTGCTTTGCGTAATCACGATATTCCACATGAGTGGCCAAAAGCGGTCACTAAAGCCGTTAGTAAACTTGAAGAAGAAGTGGATGATGCGGCTAAACAAAACCGCGTTGATTTGCGTGAGCTACCATTGGTTACCATCGATGGTGAAGATGCTCGCGATTTTGATGATGCAGTATATTGTGAAGCCAAAAAGTCTGGCGGCTGGCGTTTGTGGGTAGCTATCGCAGATGTGTCTTATTACGTACGTCCCGATGCAGCACTCGATAAAGAAGCGCTAAATCGTGGTAACTCTGTGTATTTCCCTGACCAAGTTATCCCTATGTTACCAGAGCAACTCTCCAATGGATTGTGTTCACTTAACCCAAAAGTAGACCGCTTATGTATGGTGGCAGAGATGACAATTTCTGCTGCTGGCCGTTTATCGGGTTATAAATTTTATGAAGCGGTAATGCACTCGCATGCGCGGTTTACCTATAACAAAGTGGCGGCGATTCTGGATGGTGATGAAGCTTTAGCCCAGCGCTACGCCGAACAAGTTCCGCTCTTGCAAGAGCTGCATCGCTTATACAGTGCTTTAAAAGTAAGCCGTGCCCAGCGCGGTGGTATTGAGCTAGAAACGCAAGAAACCCGTTTTATTTTTAATGCCCAACGCAAAATTGAGCAAATTGTTCCGCTAACCCGTAATGATGCACACAAAATGATTGAAGAGTGCATGATTCAGGCAAACGTGGCAGCGGCTAAGTTTGTAGAAAAGCATCAGCAAGCCATTTTATATCGGGTGCACGATCGCCCCGGTAAAGAGCGTTTAACTAATTTTAGAGGTTTCCTGAACGAGTTAGGCCTGCCATTAGGTGGAGGCGAAGAGCCACAGCCGAGTGACTACTTTAAACTAGTTGAAGCCATTCAACAGCGACCTGATCTTGAGCTGATTCAAACCATGTTATTGCGCTCTATGATGCAAGCGGTCTATCAACCCGACAACATTGGCCACTTTGGTTTAGCGCTTAAATCTTATGCGCACTTTACTTCACCTATTCGTCGTTACCCAGACTTGTTATTGCACCGAGTGATTAAGTTTCTAGTTAATAAGTTAGAAGCAGAATCCGCCGGTAAAACCGTTAACAACAAATGGACGGTTACCGGTGGTTACTCTTATCAAGATGATGAAATGGATAAGTTTGGCGAGGTGTGTTCAATGACCGAACGTCGCGCCGATGATGCCACCCGCGAAGTATCTGACAGTCTTAAATGTGAATACATGCAAGATCACGTGGGCACCGTGTTACCTGCAACCATTGCTGCAGTCACCGGTTTTGGCTTTTTTGCCCGCTTGGATGAGTTTCATATTGATGGGTTAGTACATATCAACTCTTTACGTGGCGACTATTATCATTATGATGCCGCTCGCCAGATCTTGGTGGGAGAGAAAACCGGAAAGCGCTTTAGAATTGGTGATGCGGTTACAGTTAAAGTAGCCTCGGTAAACATGGCCGATCGTAAAATGGAATTTGTCATCGTTAATAAAGATGGTCAGGCCGATGAATTTGACCGCCCAGAGCGAACTGGCAAAGATGGTGGTCGCGGCAAACGCTTTGCTAAATCTACCGGGGATTCCGAACGCTCTAGGGATGGTAAAAAGAAACAACGCCATCGCGACAGTAAAAATAAAGGTAAACGCCGCGGCACTGCTAAATCGAAGAGCAATGAGAGTAGCAGCGAGAACAAAGGTGGCTTTAGCCCTTGGCAGCAACGTGATCCTGCGGCTAAAAAGGCAAAATCAAATAATGAGGCTAATGCCAAAACGCGCAAAAAGCCTAAAAAGAAACGTAAGCAGCGCCCTGGTAAACAAGAGCGTAACGCTGTTAAACAACAGAAGAATTAAACATGAGCCAACAAGTTATTTATGGTTTGCACGCAGTGCAAGCTTTGCTAGAGCGCAGCCCTGAGCGAATTATTGAAGTGTATGCCTTAAAAGGGCGTCAAGATGAGCGTTTATTACCCTTGCTGAATGAGCTGCGTCGTCTGGGCGCCTCGGTTCAGTTTATGCCACGTAAAGCCCTAGACGACAAAGCGGAAAGTTCGCAACACCAAGGCATTGTGGCGCGAGTAAAAGCAGGTCGTGGTTATAACGAAAATGATTTAAAGCAGCTGGTGGAATCAAGCTCAGCTCCACTGTTTCTGGTATTAGATGGGGTGACCGACCCACATAACCTAGGGGCATGTTTACGTAATGCCGATGCTGCCGGCGTGGCTGGGGTGATTGTGCCAAAAGATAAATCGGTTCAATTAAATGCCACAGTGCGCAAAGTAGCCTGCGGCGCAGCCGAAACTGTACCTCTAGTAGTGGTAACTAACCTTGCTAGAACACTGCGCGAACTGCAGCAGCTAGGCGTGTGGGTAGTTGGCACGGCAGGTGAGGCCGAACAGTTCATTTACGACAGTAAATTACAAGGCCCAATGGCGATTGTGATGGGCGCCGAGGGCAGCGGGATGCGCCGCTTAACTCGTGAAACCTGCGATGAACTCGTGAAGTTACCAATGCTAGGTGCTGTATCAAGTTTAAACGTATCGGTTGCAGCAGGAATCTGCCTGTTTGAAGCGGTGCGCCAGCGCCGTTAATACTCAATTTACGCTGCCAAAAATACTGAGTTACTAGCCTCTGAGTGGAATATCATTCAGAGGCTTTAATTTAGCTTGATTAAATTCTCGCCTTCACATAAAATCAGCGCCCCTAAAACAGCCATTTTACTTTTAGTTCCTTGCCTCTTCGGTTCGGCTGTACCATGAACGAGGCTATAACCCGTAGGGAGCAATCATGCGTCATTACGAAATCGTATTCATGGTCCACCCAGACCAGAGCGAACAAGTTCCAGGTATGATCGAGCGTTACTCAGCAGTTATCACAGATAACGGCGGTAGCATCCATCGCTTGGAAGATTGGGGCCGCCGTCAATTGGCTTACCCAATCGAAAAATTGCACAAAGCCCACTATGTTCTTTTGAACATCGAAGCTAGCGCAGAAGTTGTTGATGAATTGGAAACTGCTTTCCGTTTCAACGATGCTGTTATCCGTAACATGATCATGCGCACTAAGTCTGCTGTTACAGAGATCTCTCCAATTGCTAAAGCTAAAGATGAGCGTCCAGCTCGTCGTGACGAAGAGCGTCCAGCTCGTCGTGAAGAAGCAGCACCAGCAGCTGAAGAAGCTCCAGCAGTAGAAGCTAAAGAAGAGTCAGCTAGCGAAGAATAAGACGGATGTCTGAAAATAGGTTGGTTTTGCAGGGGCGAGTATTACGCGCACCAAAACGCTCTACCAGTCCGGCCGGTGTTGCGCATTGCCAATTTTGGCTAGAGCATCGTTCGCAGCAACAAGAAGCTGGATTTTCTCGCCAAGCCTATTGCCAAATAGCAGTAGTTGCCAGTGGCGATATTTTGAAGCAAGATTCATCGCATATAAGTATGGGGTGTGAAGTAAGAGTAAGTGGTTTTATAAATAGCCACAAAGCGGCCAACGGTTCATATCGATTGGTACTTCATGCTTCTGAAATTGATTTGTTATCACGAGGATAATGTTATGGCACGTTTTTTCCGTCGTCGTAAATTCTGCCGCTTTTCAGCGGAAGGTGTTGTTGAGATCGATTATAAAGATACAGCAACATTAAAAAACTACATCACTGAAAGTGGTAAAATTGTACCTAGTCGTATTACTGGTACAAGCGCTAAATACCAACGTCAACTTGCACGCGCTATTAAACGTGCTCGTTACCTGGCTCTATTGCCATACACTGATTTACATAAGTAAATCGGCGTTTGCAACTAGCCTAACTCAATCGAATTAATCGAGGAAAGGTAATGGAAATTATTCTATTAGACAAAATCGCTAACTTAGGCGGTTTGGGCGATCAAGTTAATGTTAAAGCAGGTTACGCACGTAACTTCTTGATCCCACAAGGTAAAGCTGTTCCAGCAACTAAAGCTAACGTAGAAGTTTTTGAAGCTCGTCGTTCAGAATTAGAAGCTAAACTAGCTGAAACTTTGAAAGCATCTGAAGCTCGCGCTGAGAAACTAAATGCTCTAGAAGCAATTGTTATCGAAGCTAAAGCTGGTGAAGAAGGTAAACTATTCGGTTCTATCGGTACTCGCGACATCGCTGATGTTGTAACTGCTGCTGGTGTTGAAGTAGTTAAATCTGAAGTTCGCCTGCCAAACGGTGTACTACGTAACACAGGTGAAGTTGAAGTTGTTATTCAAGTTCACACTGACGTAACTGCTACTGTTACTCTACAAGTTGTTGCTGCTGAATAATTTCAGCTAAATAGCTTGAAAAAACCGCGCCTAGGCGCGGTTTTTTTGTATATTGGCTATGATTTTAAAGGATTTTGAAAGATAGTTGAGATAAATCCGGTTTTGACTATAAGTATTTTGTTGTCGCAAATTGGTTACTTGAACAAGGAGAGTTAGAGTGCGTTTATTTTTGGTTTTAGCGACCGCCTTTATCAGTGTTTTTTCCCATGCCAATAGCAGTTGGTCAGACATAGAGCAGCAAGCTAAAGGGCAAACCGTGTATTTTAATGCCTGGGCTGGAGCCGATAATATTAACGCCTATATTCGCTGGGCCGGTGAGCAAGTTAAGCAGCGCTATGGTGTGGAGCTTGAGCATGTGAAAATTACCGATACCGCCAATGTGGTCAGCCGTATTTTGGCAGAGAAAGTGAGTGGCAGAACTAACGGTGGCAGTGTTGATTTGGTGTGGGTTAACGGCGAGAACTTTCGCACCTTAAAAGAGGCTAAATTGCTCTATGGCCCATTTAGCCAGGACTTGCCAAATTTAGCACTTACCGATACCAATAGCCCAGCCTTGCAGTATGACTTCACCATACCTGTAGAAGGCTACGAGTCACCTTGGGGAGGCGCGCAACTGACATTCTATTACGACGGTGCGCGGATTAAGCAAGCACCAACGTCGATGCAAGCTTTACTTGGCTACCTACAGCAAAGCCCTGGTTTATTTAGTTATCCAGCTCCGCCAAGCTTTTATGGCACCACTTTTGTAAAACAAGCCTTATTTGAAACCATTGACGACACCGAGCAGCTTTATCAGCCAGTTGATAAACAAAACTTTAATAAGGCTACCAGCAAGCTATGGGCTTATTTAGATCAGTTACACCCATTAATGTGGCGCCGTGGCCAAAGCTTCCCTAGTGGTAGCGGACAAATGCAGCAGCTACTCAATGACGGTGAGCTAAGTATCGCTTTTAGCTTTAATCCTAATGACCCAGCTGCTGCTATTGAGCAAGGCTTATTGCCGGAATCAGTACGTAGTTATGTGCATCAGGTGGGTACAGTAGGGAATACTCATTTCTTGGCTATTCCGTTTAATAGTGACGCCAGCGCAGGTGCGATGGTAGTGGCCAACTTTTTATTGTCGCCTGAAGCGCAAGCACGTAAAGCGGATTTAGCCTATTGGGGCGACCCTACGGTATTGGCTTTAGATAAACTTAGCGCTGAACAACAACAGTTTTTTGCTGGGCAGCAAAACCAAGCTAGTTTAAGTGCTGCAGATCGCGCCAAGGTTTTAGGCGAACCTCATGCTACTTGGGTCGCTTTATTAGAAGCAGAATGGTTGCGTCGCTATAGCCAATGAGTCTATTTTCCAAAAAGGCAGCAGTGTTATTTCCAGTTGTGACCTGTGCATTGCTGATGCTGCCTTTGCTGTTTGGTTTTATTGATACGCTTCTACCTGCTTTTGGCTACTTTCCAATTGCGTCAAAACACCAATTTAGCTTAAGCATTTGGCAACAGCTATTTAGTTATTCTTCATTATGGCAATCGGTATTGCTTACGGTGTTTACCGGTTGGGCTGCTGCTTTATTGTCATTGATATCGGCGCTTTGGTTAATCATGCACTGTTATCAAAGCCGTTGGTGGCAGTTTCTTGAAAAAACGCTGGCCCCATTTTTGGCCATCCCACATGCTGCAATGGCCATTGCTTTATTATTTCTATTAGCGCCAAGTGGCTGGCTGATGCGTTTGGTCTCCCCTTGGCTAACCGACTTTAACTACCCGCCTTTATGGCAAACCACTCAAGATGCTTGGGGGCTAAGCTTAATACTCGCTTTGTGGGTGAAAGAGTTACCATTCATGTTATTGGTATTAATGTCTGCTTGTTCCCAATTGCCAGTAAAACGCAGCTTGGCACTTGGCCAAAGCTTTGCCTATTCGAGCCAGCAAGTATGGCAAGATATTTTATTCCCGCAGCTAATTAAGCGTATTCGCTTACCGTTTTTTACGGTGCTTGCGTTCTCACTCACTGTTGTGGATGTGGCGCAAATTATCGGCCCGAGTAAGCCAGTAACCCTGGCACTATTGGTTTGGCAGTGGTTTAGTGATAGCAATATCGATCTGCGTTTAGTGGGGGCGGCGGGCTCATTGCTACTGCTTGCGGTAGTGGTGTTGAGTGTGCTGTTGTCTTTAGGCTTAGAAAAGCTCTGTCTCACCAGGCAACTAAATAAAGCCATGCAAGGCGTTCGCAAATCAGCGAGTAGCGGCAAACTCGCCCGTGGTTTGTTAGTGACACTGGTGCTTAGCTTAGTATTGAGCTTATTGGTGATCCTTATTTGGTCAATAACTTGGCGATGGCGATTTCCTGATGTATTGCCTGCACAGTGGAGCTTGCACTATTGGCAGCAAGCAGGGAGTTACTTGCTATCCCCATTATTTAATAGTTTAGTCATTGCGTTTTCTTCGGCCGCCATTAGTTTAATACTGGTTGTTGGCTGCTTGGAGTACCAATTAAAACAAGCCAATACGTCGCGCTGGTGGTCAGTAATGATGTACTTGCCTTTGTTGTTGCCTCAAGTGGTGTTTTTATTTGGTGTGCAAGTTCAGCTGTTTAAGTATCGCCTAGATGGCAACCTCATTACTGTTATCTGGGCACACATTATTTTTGTTCTACCCTATGTGTATTTATCTTTGGTTGGCAGTTATCGGGCCTTTGATAAGCGTTATATGCAGGCAGCGGTTAGTTTGTCGCATAGTTATTGGCGCAGTTTTATGGCGGTAAAATTACCCATGCTTACTCGTCCTTTAGGCTTGGCTTTTGCTATTGGTTTTGCTGTGAGTATTGCTCAATACTTACCTACTTTGTTTGTGGGAGCAGGGCGAGTGAGTACTCTAACCACCGAAGCAGTTGCGCTGGCTTCTGGTGGTGATAGGCGAGTCACTGCAGTGATGGTGATATGGCAAACTTTACTGCCACTGCTGGTGTACAGTGCTGCTATTGCTTGGCCTAAATGGCGCTACCGGCATTTTCGAGGGATGCATAGTTAATGTTAGAGATTAAAGATTTTGGTTTGGCGTTTGCTCAGCAGCACTTTTTGAGCAAGCTTAATATGTCGGTGGCCGCTGGTGAAATCGTGACTATTATGGGGCCGAGTGGGTGTGGTAAATCGAGTTTTCTAGCGGCTATTGCCGGTACTTTAGACGAGGGCTTTACTTGTTCGGGAGAGGTGAGCCTGGCCGGGAAATCTTTGCTGAACATGCCGCAAGCGCAACGCCAAGTTGGAATGCTGTTTCAAGATGATTTGCTGTTCCCGCATTTTAATGTTGCTCAAAACCTGCAATACGGCTTAGCGCATGCCAAACAAGGCCAAGCAGCTCAACTTATAGAACAAGCTTTAGCTGATGCTGGTATGCCTGGCTATCAGCAGCGTGATATTGCTAGTTTGTCGGGCGGTCAGCGGGCGAGGGTAAGTGTATTACGTAGTTTATTGGCAGAGCCGAAATTGTTATTGCTTGATGAGCCTTTTAGCAAGCTAGATAAACCCTTACGCAAACAGTTTCGCGAGTTTGTTCGAGATAAAATTGAAGAGCTGTCAATTCCGGCTCTGTTAGTTACCCATGATGCAGAGGACTGTTTACAAGCTCCGCCTATTTCGATTTTTTGATAGTGGTTTTTGCCTAAGTATTAAGCTGTTGCTGTTGAGTTTTATTTGATAAGCTTAATTTTCCTGAGGCTTTATTGTGTGGAGCGAAAGCGTCAGGACTCACATAGAGATCCCCAATAACAATAAAGAGGATGAAGATGAACAAATTGATTATTGCGTTGGCATTGTCACTACCATTTGTCGCATCAACCGCAAGCGCGGCTCCAGCTAAAGCGCCATTATGTGCTGCGTGCCACGGAGCTGAAGGAAAGGCTATGATTCCCGGCTACCCGCATTTAGCCGGCCAAAATGAGCAATACCTAGTATCTTCGCTTAAAGCCTATCGTGATAAGCAGCGTAATGGCGGGCAAGCTGTTGTAATGCAGGGCCAAGCGGCTAACTTAACCGACGCCGAAATTGCCGAATTAGCTGCCTACTACGCTAAAATGTAAGCAGCCGTTTTTTGCAATAAGCCAGCCTAGAGCTGGCTTTTTAGTTTCTAAATCTGGGAGAAATGTTACTTGGTGTGGCTGCATAATTCCCGCATAATAGGCGCCAGTAACAAACAACCGCAATGAAAGATTATGGCAGCCAGCGCGCCCTCTCGTAAGTTTAAAGATAAAGATAGAAAGCCTAAAGATTCGCAAATTGATCAGCTTAAAGTTCCTCCACACTCGTTAGAAGCTGAACAGGCAGTATTAGGTGGCTTAATGCTCGACAATAACGCTTGGGACAATGTGTCGGAGCTGGTAGTTGAGCAAGATTTCTATCAACGTGCTCATCAATATACATTTTCGGCCATGCACCGTTTGGCGGAAAGCGGTCAGCCTATCGACTTGGTGACAGTATCGGAAGAACTAGAGCGCCAAGAACAGTTAGACGATATTGGTGGCTTCGCTTACCTCGGTGAGATTGCTAAAAATACCCCAAGTGCTGCTAATATTCGCGCCTATGCTGAAATTGTTCGCGAGCGAGCGGTAACTCGAGAGCTAATTTCAGTGGCTAATGAAATTGCCGATAGCTGCTATGAGCCGGCTGGTCGAAAGAGTAGTGATTTGTTGGACTTTGCCGAGAGCAAAGTATTTAAAATTGCTGAGTCTCGCGCTAATGCTAACGAAGGCCCTAAAGAAGTAAAAGGTTTGCTAGCCGAAACCATTGATAAAATTGAAGAGTTGTACAAAGCGCCTAACGATGGGGTAACCGGTGTATCTACCGGTTTTGCTGACTTAGACAAAAAAACCGCAGGCTTACAAGGTTCCGATCTTATTATTGTTGCTGCCCGTCCATCGATGGGTAAAACCACCTTTGCGATGAACTTATGTGAATACGCAGCAATGACCCAAGATAAACCCGCTCTGATTTTTAGTTTGGAGATGCCCTCTGAGCAAATCATGATGCGTATGTTGGCTTCTCTGGGTCGAATTGATCAAACTAAGATCAGAACCGGCGCCCTAGATGATGACGATTGGGCTCGCTTATCTTCCACTATGGGTTTAATGGCCGAGAAATCGAAGATGTATGTGGATGACTCTTCTGGCTTAACCCCCACCGAAGTTCGCTCTCGCGCCCGTCGTGTTGCGCGAGAAGAAGGCGGGCTTAGTATGATCATGATTGATTACTTGCAGCTGATGCAAGTACCGGGTTTAAGTGAAAACCGGACCTTAGAAATTGCCGAAATTTCCCGCTCGCTTAAATCGCTGGCGAAAGAATTAAACGTACCGGTTGTGGCGCTTTCTCAGCTTAACCGTAGTTTGGAGCAGCGCGCCGATAAACGCCCAGTAAACTCCGACTTACGTGAATCGGGCTCTATTGAGCAGGATGCCGACTTAATTATGTTTATCTATCGTGATGAAGTTTATAACGAAGGAACTGATAACAAAGGCCTTGCCGAAATCATTATTGGTAAGCAGCGTAACGGCCCGATTGGCCGTGTTCCACTTACCTTCCAAGGTCAGTTCTCTCGTTTTGATAACTGGGCTGGCGAATTTTACGACGACGAATAGGTACTAATGGAAATCGCTAACGCGCAAGTTTCGCTATCTGCTTTAAAACATAATTACGCAGTATTAAAGCAACGTGCACCTAGTAGCAAAATTTTAGTTGTTATTAAAGCTAATGCTTATGGCCACGGCATGTTGCAAGTGGCAGAGGCCTTGGCGGAATTAGCAGATGGTTTTGCCGTTGCTCGTTGTAAAGAAGCGATCGCGTTGCGTAAAGCGGGGATTAAATCGCATATCCTAGTGCTAGAAGGTTTTTTTGATGGCGCAGAAGCACAAGAATTAGCGCAACATCAAGTAGCTACGGTCATTCATAGCGAGCAGCAATTAGAGCTGGTAGAACAGTTATCATTAAAGCAGCCCTTAGAGACGTGGATTAAGCTCGATACTGGGATGCATCGTTTGGGTTTGTTGCCCGAGCAATTTAGGCATTTATTACCACGAATTCGCGCTTGTCAAAATATTCAGACACCTTTCAAGCTGATAAGTCATTTTGCTTGTGCTGATGAGCTAGAACATCCCTTAACACCCCAGCAAATTACATTGTTTAGCGAATTAACCAAAGAGCTTGGTGTGGAATGCTCGTTAGCTAATTCGGCTGGAATTCTTCTTTGGCCAGAGGCTCATGCGCAGTGGAACCGTCCAGGGATTTCCATGTACGGTATTTCTCCTCAAGTGGATAATAACGGTGCGGATTTTGGTTTGATTCCAGCCATGACCTTGCAAACTAACCTTATCGCGGTGCGTGAACATCCAAAAGGTGAGTCGGTAGGCTATGGAGCTACTTGGCAAGCAGAACAAGATACTCGTTTAGGCGTAGTTGCTATGGGCTACGGAGATGGTTATCCGCGTAGCGCCCCTAATGGCACGCCGGTGTGGCTTAACGGTCGCTTAGTGCCTATTGTTGGGCGGGTCTCTATGGATATGTTGTGTGTTGACCTTGGCCCAGATTGTAAGGATAAGGTAGGCGACAAAGTAATACTTTGGGGACCCGAGTTACCTGTTGAGACGATTGCAAAGGCGGTTGGCACTATCGCTTATGAGCTGGTCACTAAGTTGACATCAAGAGTTCGTATAACTTACACAAACTAGGGTCTGTAGATCTTTGCTGATGGTTTTTGCAGCAATTTATTAGCCATTTAGGCAAGGCAGAGAGTGTGCAGTTAAGTGGGCTTAATAATTACTCGCTAACGCTGAATAAATGGCTAAGAAATGCTGCCCGAAGGGTTCGGATAAGCGAACTTTACTCTTTGTTAAGCACTTCTTGCTTAGCCCACTAGGCTTCTAAGTGCTCGCCGCGATTAAAGCCCGCTTATCTCGAACAAAATTTCAACACCAAAGATCAACAGACCCTAGTATTTACAAGTTCATCAAATTAGGCTATTAATTGGGTGCTGAATTATTAATCTATATTTTGATAGTTACAGCCTATCGAATTAATTGATTAGATCAATTCGTCAAGTCGACAATTTTGGCGCATTATTTATAGCGAAATTGATAACCTATTTAACAAGGAATACGAGATGAGTGTATTAGTTGGTCGTCCTGCTCCAGACTTTACTGCCGCTGCTGTTCTAGGTAACGGCGAAATTGTTGATGCCTTTACGCTAAGTGAGCACATCAAAGGTAAAGCTGCGGTAGTATTCTTCTACCCACTAGATTTTACTTTTGTTTGTCCTTCTGAGTTGATCGCTTTTGATCACCGTTTCCAAGATTTCCAAGATAAAGGCGTTGAAGTAATCGGTGTATCTATCGATTCTCAGTTCTCTCACAACGCATGGCGTAACACTGCTATTGAAGATGGCGGTATTGGTCAAGTTAAATACCCACTAGTAGCAGACGTTAAACACGAAATCTGTCAGGCTTACGATGTAGAGCATCCAGAAGCTGGTGTTGCTTTCCGTGGTTCTTTCCTAATCGACACTAACGGAGTTGTTCGTCACCAAGTAGTTAATGACCTACCTTTAGGTCGTAACATTGACGAAATGCTACGTATGGTTGACGCATTAAACTTCCACGAGAAGCACGGCGAAGTATGTCCTGCACAATGGGAAGAAGGTAAAGAAGGTATGGACGCAAGCCCAGAAGGCGTTGCTAAGTACTTATCTGCTAACGCTGAAGGCCTATAATAAGCCGCTAGTTAGCTAGAAAGTAAAAAGCCCGCAACAGCGGGCTTTTTTGTATTTATCGCATAAAACTAAATATTTTCGAAACAAATCTCGATGGTGGCGTGACCATGAATAGAAGTGAAAGGGATCAACACTTTAGGTCCTTCAGTTTTATGAGTAATGGTATGAGACGGACCTGATACTACCACCGGGGTCGCCATATCAAAATCGTAGCCATCTTCAGCCAGCAAGCGTTTCGCACCACCAGTCACCATGTTAGTAATTTCACCAACCATGTCGGTGACTTCTTCATTAATAGATTCTGGCGCTTCACCTAACATGCGGCGCATAATTTCAATCGCTAAGCCTTTATCAAAACTGATTGATAAAGAGCCTTTAGTTTGTGGGCCAACCATACCAATCAGTCCAGAAACATCACCACGTGCAATTTCATCTTTTTTAAGCCCTGGCTTACCTGGCTTAAGCTCTAGTTGAGCCATGGTTTCGAGCACGTTTAAAAGAGACTTTAGAAAAGGGTTAACAAAATTTACGTCCATAGTGACCGATAACTTCCTACTTGTGGGTGATTTTGGTTAAATTTAAATCAAGCGCTTAAACAGGCTGAAGACCAAAGCCACAAAAACTATTGAGAATTATTATAAGAATCGCACGAGATCCGATGAGCTGCAACTATTAGTCATATTTTTAAGAAGTGTTTCACTGAATCGTTGAGACTCAGTTGATATTCTCATTTATATCCTTTTAGCTTTCGGCTCATTTATAGTTGTTAGGAACTATCGTTGCGAAAAGCCTAAAAAGATAATAACGAATGCCGCTGGTTCTCCACGCTGCTAATTCAAAGGTTCGCTGTAAGTTATTACACAGTGCCCAAGTCCCACCTGCTATATATAAGTCTCGCCAGTGTTTTTTAAACACCTTTAAGCGTCCGTAAAAAATGTATTGCCAACGACCAGACTCGTTCCCTTGATTTGCTCTGCGAAACCACACCAATGGTTTCGCAATAAACTTATATCGATGACCTTTGGCAAGCAGTGTGAGAAACAAATCATAGTCTTCTGCGATAACCTGAGAATCGAAGCCTTTAGCCTCGATAAAATCTTTTCGTTTAACTAGCCAACTCGAAGGAACAATATGCGAGTCTATTAGGCTATCACTCATACTAAGATAAAGTGGTTTAGCGTCGCAGGTTTCGCTGGCTTCACCTTCTTCAGAAAAGATATTGGTGGCGCAGTGACAACCAGAGAGTTCCGGCTCGCTCTCCATTATTTGTTGTTGAAGTGCAAGTTTGTGTTTATCCCAATAATCATCGGCATCTAGAAATGCAATGAACTCACCTTTCGCAGCCTTCACTCCATTGTTTCGTGCTTCTGCTATTCCGAGATTACTGGGGTGATCAACAATAGTCGCCACCGAGCTAAATTGCTCTAGGTATTGTCGGGCTTCCTTGTTTGAACCATCATTCACAATGATTAGTTCTAGCGCTGGCTGAGTTTGTTCGATTACAGAGCTCACCGCTTTAGAAATAAACTGCTGATTATTAAAATATGGGATCACCACCGAGGTTTTGGCTTCCATTCTTTCATCCTTGAAAGTTTCATCACCTTAATCAGGTTTTATAAAGTTGTGCTAGTTATTACAAATGCCAGACTACCAGTTAAAGCTAGTTGAGCAAGTGACTTAAGATAAGTTTATCGATGATGCCGGCGTAGAGTTTGAACTAGCACTCTCAACAGACCTTGCCTATTGCATGGTTAAATACAAGGAAGTGAAATGAAGAAATTAATCGCTGCAGCTTTGCTTTTCTCTCTTTTTGGAGGTGCTGTGTATGCTGCTGCAGAGATAAACCATGATGAAATGTTTGTGCTCAATTTTGAAGGCCCTGATTATTTGCGAACCATTCGTTATACCGAGCCATTTCGCGACGGCGATGAATGGAATATGGGCTCAGTGGTACATGATAAAACCGTTTACCACAATGGCTGGATAACAGTATTTGATGGCGAACTTGAGCTGCGAAAACAAGCACATGGTAGGGTGTTTGTTTACCCAAATGCTGAGCAGTTGGCGGCTGAAAACTGGACTATATCACTGATTATTCAACCTGATTTAAGCGGTTCGTTTATTGATAGAAGTGGAGCAGAGGTACATGAGTTTGTTGGTGAGTTTGCAAGGCTCCCCGAGCCTCAAAAAGATAGCTCTATCAATGGCTATTCTAATTGGCAGCTGGCTTTTAGTATCGTGCCAAAACGTGGCGTATACTCAGTTAATGGGGAGCAGCGTTATGAAGGCAAACTTGTAGGCCGTGCAAGCTGGTTAGCCGAGTGGGTTAAAGCTGGCGAATTTCAATTTTTACTCGAATAAGTAAAGCTTAGTTAAGGCAAAGTATTCTCTAACAAGGTTGGGCAATACCTACTCAGCCGTAGTATAATTGCTGGCTGAGTTAAGTTAACTCAGGTATTTAGATGCACTTGATAGCGGCTAGCTTAAATAAGCGTGGCTTATGAATATAGTGCTTTGATCTTTTAGCTTTTTATTATTATGTTGAGCCCATGACCCAAGTTTCACCCTACCAACCTCATCGCTTTTCTGTTGCTCCTATGCTCGATTGGACTGACCGTCACTGTCGTTACTTCCACCGTTTGATGAGCAAAAATACCCTGCTTTACACTGAAATGGTAACAACAGGTGCGATTTTACATGGAAAAGGGGATTACTTAGGCTTCTCTGAGCAAGAGCATCCACTAGCTTTACAACTGGGCGGCTCTAATCCGCAGGAATTAGCCGAATGTGCAAAACGCGCTGAAGATTTGGGATATGACGAAGTAAACTTAAATGTTGGTTGCCCATCAGACCGTGTGCAAAATGGTCGTTTTGGCGCTTGTTTAATGGCTGAGCCAGAGTTGGTGGCTGAATGTGTTAGTAAAATGCAGCAACAAGTTAAGATTCCAGTGACGGTAAAAACACGGATTGGTATCGATGAGCAAGATAGTTACCAGTTTCTAAAAGACTTTATCGAGCCGGTGGCTGAAGCTGGCTGCGAAACCTTTATTATTCATGCGCGTAAAGCTTGGTTGTCTGGTCTTAGCCCTAAGCAGAATCGAGATATTCCTCCGTTAGATTACCCAAGAGCTTACCAAGTAAAAGCTGATTACTCGCAGTTAACCATAAGCGTAAATGGCGGAATTGCTAGCTTGGAACAAGTGCAAGAGCACCTAAAGCATCTCGATGGCGTTATGCTAGGTCGCGAGGTTTATCAAAACCCTTACTTATTAGCGGATGTGGATCAACAGATCTTTGACGATCCGAAGCCAGCATTAAGCCGCCATCAAGTGGCTGAGTTAATGCTGCCATATATTGAAAACCATTTAGCACAAGGCGGCCGTTTACAACATATTAGCCGCCACATGCTGGGGTTGTTTCAAGGTTGCGTCGGGGCGCGTGCTTGGCGTAGGCATTTAAGCGAAAATGCGCATAAGAAAGGTGCTGGCATTGAAGTGATGCAAGCCGCAAAGGACTTAGTTCCAGAGCATCAAGAAGCCTAGTTAGCTCACTTACTTGTTTAATTGAAGCCGCTTTATGCGGCCTTCTTATTATCTGGCACAGCCCTTGCTATCACTACCTGCGAAGAGTCAGCTTTTTGTCAGGAGTGCAAAACAATGGAATTTTTAGGACGTTTAATCGCCCGCTGGGGCATATTAGACATTTTTATGGCGTGGGTGCTTACCGCCAGTGGCATGTTACTGGTTATTCCCAAGCAGTGGTTACCTGAAGCAGGCTTAAACGCGCAACTGATTATGGTGTTAACTATTAGTTGTGTAACGGGCTTGGCTTATTTTCTTAGCCGCGGGTTGTTGTTGATTATGACCAGTATTACGGGAGCTGTTCAGCATCGTCGAGAATTACAACGACTCGCTTCGATGATCTCGTGTTTGGATCATTCTGAGCGTGCTATTTTACGCGAGTTTATTATTACTCGTCGCAGCGTACTAAGTCTGCCGTTAAAAGAGCCTGCCGTAGCAAACTTAATGGAAAATGGTGTGTTAAAGCCAATGAATGAGCAACATGTTCACGAGCAACGAAGCAATGTGGACATGATGATCAATTTAGCGGCACGGCCATTACTGAGTTACAAAGCCTTAGGCTTACCGGTTGGTAAGTTAAACGAAGAGCAAATTGAACATTTGAAATCAATTCGCCCTCGCTTTTTACAACCAGATTACAAAGCAAATCGTACTCACTCTGGGAAACTATTTAGGATCCGTGCCGGTGATACAGAAAGCCAAACGGCGGCGTAGTTTAACTAGTACGCTGTTTTAGATAACCCGCGTAATCGGGGACATCTACCGAAAACTCCTGATTAAAGTGACGGCTGGCTAAGATAAATTCAGCTGTCGCTTGGTTGGTAGCCATTGGTATATTCCATACCGCCGCCAAACGCAGTAGCGCTTTTACATCAGGGTCATGCGGAACCGCATCTAGCGGATCCCAGAAGAAGATCATTAGGTCTATTTTACCTTCCGCAATCATTGCGCCTAATTGTTGGTCACCACCCATTGGACCGCTTAATAAGGCCTCTACTTCAAACCCTTGCTGTGACAACAGCGTACCGGTGGTGCCGGTTCCAAATAGTTGATGTTTAATTAAATCTTCGCGATGATTCTTCGCCCAGTTAATTAACGCCGTTTTTTTATGGTCGTGGGCTACCAATGCAATACGTTTGCGAACGTTCATGGTGCGGGTGGTTGTATCCATGTTACCTCTTAAATACGATTAGTTTGAAAGCGTTTACTACAGATTATGTTACTGTTTGTATTTACTATTAGCTAGCAACAGCCAGCAGATAATCAAGGTGGGATAACAAAAACGTGTGCGGTAGCTTAATGATTGGCGGTGAATATGAAATACGACAAGCCGTAGGTGTGGATTCGTTATTTCTAGATTTTGGCGAAACCAAACAGTATCGCCCTAGTGAGTCGTTGCCAGCTTTAATCTTTGAGCAGGAAACCCTGCGTTGTAAGCCTTTTATATGGGGAGTAAAGCACCCTCGACATCCCCAGCTTGTTATTAATGCTCGAGTAGAAAGCGCTGCTAATAAAGCTATGTTTCAAAACGCCTGGATAACCCAGCGTTGTTTACTGCCAGTAAAAGCGTGGCATGAATGGCGTAATCAAGAACGTTTTGAGTTTAGTTTGGAGCATCAAAATGTATTATTGCTGGGTGGTTTGTATTTACAGGCTCCTGAGGGAAAACAGCACTTAGTTGTTCTTACTCAAGCTGCAGCGAATGCTTTGCAGCAATATCATCATCGCATGCCTTTGTTGTTTGAACTCGAGCAAGGCTTGCGCTGGTTGGGCGGGCAGCCTTGTAAATATAAGGCGGAGCAGTTTCATTATCATGTGTCGAGCAATAGTCCACAGATGGGCTTGTTTTAGTAAGTATATTTTGTCGCATCAAGTTTCTAGGAGTGATTGATGATTTACATTTTTGGTTATGGCAGTTTAATTGATGCAGATTGCAGACAGTGTACCTTTCCTGGTGAACATGCTTATGCAGCGCGGTTACATGGCTACCAACGTTATTGGAGTGGTTTGAAAAGCGCAGATGATCGTTCCGCTGTTGTCATTACCCCCGACAATAATGCCAGCGTGAATGGGGTGCTGATTCCTTTTGATGAAAGCTTCTTGCCTGAACTGGATAAACGCGAAGAAGATTACGATAGAGTGTTACTCGATGTTTCACAGCTTGATCTCTTAGATACGCTGCCAAAACCAGCGGTTAAAATATATACCTATGTGGCTAAAGAGTATTGGCATCCACAGAGCAATAGCCCTATTTTACAGTCTTATTTGGACGTGTGTTTGCGAGGGTGTTTGGCGGTAAATGAGCAATACGCTCGCGAGTTTTTGCTTTCGACCAATTATTGGGTAAGCCACTGGTTAGATGACCGTCATCAACCTATTTACCCAAGGGCCATTAATATGGATGCTCTAGCCTTAGAGCAAATTGATTCGATATTAAATGATATGGCGCATTTGGCTGATTACAATCCGGTCGCTCAGGGCTAAGAATTTAGGTATAAAAAAAGGCGCCTTAGGCGCCTTTTTTAGCTTCGATAAACGTAAATTACAGTACGTGTACAGAAGAGGTGTTAGTAGTACCAGAAGGTACTAAGGCACCAGATACCATCACTACGATGTCGCCTTTGTTTGCAAGACCTGATTCCATCGCTAAGTCTTTACCAAGCGCGTAGAAAGAGTCAGTGCTTTCAATGCTTTCAACAACGTGAGGAATAACACCTTTAGTTAAGCAAAGTTGAGCAGCAGTTTTAGTGTTAGTAGTAATTGCTAAGATGTTAGCTTGTGGGAAGTATTTACGAACAGATTTCGCAGACTTACCACCTTCAGTAGCAACAACAATAAGAGGAGCACTTAGCTTCTCAGAAGTTTCTACAGCACCTTTACATACCGCTTCAGTGATGCGTAGTTTACCGCTATCACGTGCTGGATCTAAGTTAGAAGGCATTACTGCGTCAGTACGACCACAAATTGTTGCCATGATAGATACAGCTTCTACAGGGTATTTACCTTTAGCAGACTCACCAGAAAGCATTACTGCATCGGTACCGTCTAGGATTGCGTTAGCAACGTCGCCCGCTTCTGCACGAGTTGGACGTGGGTTTTTGATCATTGAATCAAGCATTTGAGTTGCAGTGATAACCAATTTACGTGCACGGTTACACTTCTCAATCATCATCTTCTGAGCGAAGATTACTTCTTCAACTGGGATTTCAACACCTAAGTCACCACGAGCAACCATGATGCCGTCAGAAACTTCTAGAATTTCGTCGAAGTTATCTACACCTTCTTGGTTTTCGATTTTAGAGATGATTTGGATCTTCTCGCCGCCATTCTCTTTAAGAAGTTGACGAATTTCTAGTACGTCTTCTTTCTTACGAATGAATGATGCTGCGATGAAATCAACACCTTGCTCACAACCAAAGATTAAGTCGCCTTTATCTTTAGCAGAAAGAGCAGGAAGTTGAACGATAACGCCAGGAAGGTTAACACCTTTGTTTTCGCCTAAGTCACCGTTGTTAAGAACAGTACACTTAACTTCGTCATCAGATACTGCGATAACTTCCATTTCAATTAGGCCGTCATCTACTAGGATGATGTTGCCTACTTTCAAGTCAGCAGCAAAACCAGGGTAAGTTACCGCTACGCGAGTTGCATCGCCGATTACAGTTTGGTCTGTAGTGAAAGTGAACTCTTGACCAGCAACTAGGCTAACGTCTTCGCCGCCAGCTAGTTTAATAGTGCGGATTTCTGGACCTTTGGTATCCAATAAAACAGCAGCAGATTTGCCTGTGTTCTTAACAACTTCACGTAGGTTGTTGATGCGAGTGCCGTGCTCAGCAAAGTCGCCGTGAGAGAAGTTAAGGCGCATTACGTTCATGCCTGACTCAACTAACTTAGTTAGCATTTCTACCGATTCAGTTTTTGGACCAATGGTACAAACTATTTTGGTTTTCTTCATTGAAGTGACTCTCCGTTAAGGATGCTAGTAAAAAATCTGCGCACATTATACAAGATTGATCACAAAAGGATATGTAGAAAAATAACTACAAATCCGAATGTCGATCAAAATAATGTCGATTTATAATTCACAAATGTGGCTTGTTAATTGTGCAATTTTGTAAAAGCTTGCTGTTTTGCTCATTATTTGAGCATCTAGCAAGTATAAAAAAACCTCGCCAAACTGCGAGGTTTTGATGCGATTTTATCGCTTATTCAATTTCACCACAGAAACGATAACCTTCACCGTGGATGGTGGCGATAATTTCTGGTGTTTCAGGGATCGATTCAAAGTGTTTTCTGATGCGGCGAATCGTCACATCAACCGTACGATCGTGTGGTTTAAGCTCGCGGCCAGTCATTTTCTTTAATAAGTCTGCGCG
This sequence comes from Agarivorans sp. OAG1, assembly GCF_037076485.1. NCBI lineage: Bacteria > Pseudomonadati > Pseudomonadota > Gammaproteobacteria > Alteromonadales > Alteromonadaceae > Agarivorans > Agarivorans sp. OAG1. The sequence goes on along the minus strand of NZ_AP028990.1, from coordinate 3,925,750 downwards.
GGTTTGAATTTGTCCCGGATTCTCAACAAAGTGCAGCATAGCGCGAAACTCACTACGTGGCAGTTTGTAAGTCTCTTGGTTTGGACTAACTAACGAGCGACTATTAATGTCTAAGGTCCAACCGTTGAAGCGGTATTCTTCAACTGTGCCTTTATCTTCACTAGCTACTTGACCATTTACGGTACGGTTAAGTAGGTTGCGAGCTCGAATAGTTAATTCACGTGGGTTAAATGGTTTGGTGATGTAGTCATCGGCACCAATTTCCAAGCCAAGGATCTTATCTACTTCGTTGTCGCGTCCGGTTAGGAACATTAATGCAATTTGCTCACGGTCGCGCAACTCACGCGCTAATAACAGACCATTCTTACCAGGAAGGTTAATGTCCATGATAATTAAGTGAACAGAATGCGCTTCTAATACGCTGTTCATTTCATTGCCGTCAATCGCTTCGAACACATTGTAACCTTCGGCTTCAAAAGTGCTTTTTAGCGTATTACGAGTGACCAGTTCGTCCTCGACAATTAGAATATTTGGTGTCATGGTCTTCCCCAATGCTGTTTAGAATAAAGTTGGCTTGTGAACAGGTAGCGCTATATAGAAGGTGAGGCAATGGCTACTTATTCATCCATGTTGAGTTTGTGTTAAAACTCGTTGAATGGCAAAAAAATAGACAAATAGTTTGTCTAAAACGCGTGATAAATCAGCGTACGAGACCTTCCACATGCATTGTTCGTTACAAGCAGTAAACATATTCTATGGGCTTAACAGTGATATAACAACTTGAGTCTGAAAAAAGCTTACGTTTTCTGCGGTGCTTTTGATTCAAATCAATCGAAAATTGCGAATAAAGCGAATTTTACTAATCAATACTGAAAATAAACTACATGTTTAATTTGTATCAAAACACCATTTTTCTGGCAAATACCGACTTTAAATATCAAGAACTTGCTGTTATCACCGCGAGTAATCCTGATGGTGTGACGCGAACTCGACGATTTAATCACTGGCTAGACTGTCATTTTATTTCATTTTTGCAGCGTCATCAGTTTCGTCACTTTTGGGTATTTGCTGGCTCAAGGGATCTAAATCATTACGAATATAGTGCAATTGTTGACTGCTCGTTAATTGATGCTCAACATATTGCAAAGGCTTTCAGACAAAAGGCCTTTTATTGGTTAGATAACGAATGCTACCTTTACGACACTAAGCGTTTAGCGAGCGCCCATTCTAGCCTCGGAGAAATATCGCCCCGCTGGTTTAACAACCCTTGGGCTTACAACAAGATGATAGAGGACTATCACTATGCAAGATCTACTACCGGAACTGTGCGACTTATATCCAACTCAAGTTAAATTACTCGAGCCCGTTTTCCAGATTTATGGAGCTAAAAAGCTGTTTCATGGCCAAGTGGAAACCGCTAAATGTTGGCAAGATAACAGCCGAGTAAAAGAGTTATTGGCCAGCCCAGGGGAGGGCAGAGTATTGGTTGTTGATGGCGGTGGAAGTACCCAAAGAGCCTTAATGGGAGATCTCATTGCAGATTCTGCTTACTTACAGGGCTGGGCAGGCGTGGTAATTTTTGGTGCTGTTAGAGATGTAGCTGCCATTAACACTATGGAATTGGGGGTTAGGGCGTTAGCGGCTTGTCCTATGAAAACAGAGCGTAAGGGCTTGGGGGAAACAGCTGTGTCAGTAAGTTTTGCTGGCCAAACGATTCAGCCGGGTATGTACTTATATGCCGATGAAAATGGAATTTTAGTGAGTGAGCAAGCGTTGCAGATGCCGGAAGGGTTTGCTTAAAAGCGATAGCCTAAACCAAACTGCACTTGTTGTTGTGTTTCTTTATCTTGTTGGGCCTCAACTTGATAAACGGCTTTCACATCAATGTTCTTCAGCAGGTGGTAGGTACTAGAAAGTTCTAAACTATGCTCAGTATTGTCGTACTTGGGTTGGTGAACTTGCACGAGTTTACTTTGGATAGACAAGCTTTTTAAGGGCTGGTAGTTAAGCCCAGTTGAAAGGTTAAAGCCTTTACGTGTGGCAATGTCGTCGTATTGGTTGTTAACCCCAGCTTCAACGAACAAAGATAGCTCGTTGCGAAGCTTGTGTTGATAACCACCGTTGAAAAACCACGAATCAACATCATTGGCTTCACCGGTACTCACAAACTGGCTGTTGTTGTAACCAGTGATGTACCAATTTTTCACTTGGCTACGTGACGATAGCTGAACGTGTTCACCATCGCCGTAGCTTAAGCTCATTTCATTTTCTACTTCAGCGGCCGCTAAAGAACCGCTGGCAATAACAAGTACAGCAGCAATCGAATGCTGGAATAGTAACTTAGCCACTGCCGTCTCCTTGTTATTATTTTTCTTAGTAACAGTAGTATGGTTGATCATCACTTTAAGATCATTGTGGATCTTCAAAAATTTGCAGAAAGCCCAATAAATGATTTTAAAGCCAAATTTTCTAGCACAATCGTCTAGCGGTTAATAAATCGACGGCGTCTTCTGTATGGATATACGTCTTCAAACTGGCCGTTTTTAATGTTTTGCTGCAGCTCTTGCCAAAAACTGGCTTGAAAAAGCTCTGCATGTAACTCTTTAAATACCTGTTTAACGATGGGTTTTCCCAATAAAAAGGTGGCAAACTCCTCAGGGAATATGTCGTTAGGTCCCACCGAATAACAGGGTTGTGCCGCCCATTGATCTTCAGGATATTGAGATTTTGGAAACTCTCTAAAATTACATTCCGTCATATAGGAGATTTCATCATAGTCGTAAAATACTACACGACCATGACGGGTGACCCCGAAATTCTTAAACAGCATATCTCCGGGGAAAATATTGGCAGCAGCCAGCTGTTTAATGGCATTGCCATACTCATCAATAACTTGCCGAGTTTGCGCTTCGTCAGCTTGATCCAGGTACATGTTAAGCGGGATCATTTTCCGTTCTGTATATAAGTGTTTAATGGTGATGGAATCTCCCTCGATATGCAGCACCGAAGGCGCAACCGTTTGCAGTTCATCTAGTAAGCTCTGGCTGAAGCGCGCTAGTGGAAATTCAACGTTAGAAAACTCTTGAGTATCTGCCATTCTACCCACTCTATCGTGCTGTTTTACCAGTCGATATTTCTCTTTCACAATGGCGTGGCTTACGTCTTTGGGCGGGGTAAATTCATCTTTAATAATTTTGAATACAACATCATACGAGGGCAGGGTAAATACACTCATCACCATGCCTTTGATGCCGGGTGCTAGCTCAAATTGATCACTGGAATTGTGCAAGTGATTGAGGTAGTGGCGATATAATTCTGTTTTACCATGTTTTTGACAGCCAATGGCGGTAAATAGCTCGTAGTCAGTTTTATTGGGCAACAGTTGCTTAAGAAAGTTGACTATCCGACGCGGGGCTGGGGCATCTACCATGAAATAAGAGCGCGCAAAGCCAAAAATAATACTCACTTCGTCACTATCAATTAGCACGCTATCAACAGCCACTTTGCCTTGTTGGTTAAGTAAGGGGAACACTATGGGAAAACTATGAGCTTCACTGGTGTATTGGCCAATAAGGTAAGCGGCTTTGTTTCGGTAAAACACCGGTTGTAACATCGTTATTTTGTGCAACTGTTGCTGAGCCAGCTGTGGAAGTTCCGTCAAGCGTTGCTTAATAAACTCTATGTCGCGAGCTAAATCTTCGTATTCGATATTAAAGCGATAGTCTTCGAAGAGTTGCTTTAATAAGGTATCCAACGAGGTATTCTGATAAGTATGGGTAAGCAGTTGGTAATCAAACAGTTTGCTGCATCGGCTAGGGCGAATAAACAGTTGGCTTTCTTCTATATAGCGATGATGAAATAAACGCTGATAGACAGAATTGAAAAACGACTCGGCTACTTCAAAATTATCATGCTGTTTAAGCAACTCTGAGTAATGCGATTTTACCGCTGCGCAAAAGGCATCGCTTCGTTGCAGGTGGCCGGTGAGCTGTTTAATCGCTGCTCGTGCCTCAGTTACGTGGTGGTCATAAAGGCGAATACGTTCTCGTGAGGCAAGTTGCACCGACATCCAGTCGGCTTCTTCAAAGCGTTTTTGAGCACCTCTAGTTACTTCCAGGAAGCATTGATAAAAGCTATTGAAGCGCTGCAGCATGGCGTGGGCGGCTTGGTGTTCCATTAATTGCGTCATAGGCTATTTCTTATTGTTGTTTTTTTATCCACTATGGCAGGATTTAAACACCTGTTCAAATTTTTGTTGTGAAGTTGCGGCTGTGGTATTCACCTTCATATCTAGCACCTTACTCGGTCGTTTCGTCTAGTTTTCGCACATCGAGTAAAGGTTGCTTTCAAGCGCTAAGGTTAAAAGGCGCTAGTGCTCTGAATTTTCGATTAAAAGCTGCTGTTTTAAGCGGTTTATTATGCTCAGTATCTTTTATGCGGAGCCAAGCTTATTCTTTAAAAAACCTTCCTTTAAAGCATAAATAAGGCTAAAAGCGCACTTTTATGCATTTGGCTTAGATAAATAAAGCTTGACTATCCACCTCAGCTGGTTAAGGTATGGCCATAAATTGGATTTAGTTTTTTATTAAGATGCTAGTACGTTTTGCTTACACAACCACCGGAACTATTACCCGCACCACCACATGCGGGTCGGGCTGGTTGTAGCAACTTACTACATCGAAGAAAGCCCGTATCAACCACGATACGGGTTTTTTTTTGGGAGGAATAATGCGAGTCTTAAAATTTGGTGGATCATCTTTAGCTGACGCTGAGCGCTTTAATCGCGCTGCAGACATTGTGTTAAGCAATCAGCATCAATCTCAAATGGCGGTGGTATTGTCTGCCCCTGCTGGGGTAACCAATGATTTGGTTGCTGTAGTAGATAAAGTTAGTCACGGTAACGATGGCGAAAGCTATTTAACCCGCATTGACGCTACCTTCCAAGAGCTATTGTCAAAACTAAAAGAGAAGTACGCTGGCTTTGCCATAGAGCAAATGCAGTTAATGGTGCACCAAGAGTTGGGCGAGCTTCGCCAACTATTGAAAGGCGTAGCGTTATTACAGCAGTGCCCAGACAACATTCGCGCCAAAGTACTGTCTACTGGCGAAAAGCTTAGCATTCATACTATGAACCACTTATTGTCGGTTCGTGGTCATAGCGCCGAAATCATCATTCCTCAGCAAAAGTTAGTGGCTACTTCCGGTGGTTATCTAGAAGCGGTTGTTGATATTCAAGCCTCTAAACAGCGTTTGAACAAAGCTATGATTCAAGAAGATCTCATCTACTTAATGCCTGGTTTTACTGCGGGTAACGAGCAAGGTGAAACTGTAGTACTTGGGCGTAACGGTTCTGATTACAGCGCAGCAGTTTTGGCAGCTTGTTTAGATGCTGAATGTTGCGAGATTTGGACCGATGTAGATGGTGTTTACAACTGTGATCCTCGCATTGTTGAAGACGCTCGCTTGTTGCGCAGCTTAAGCTATCCAGAAGCGATGGAGCTTAGCTACTTTGGCGCTAAAGTACTTCATCCAAAAACCATTGCCCCAATTGCTCAATACCATATTCCTTGCCTTATTAAGAACACCTTTAACCCACAAGGTGAAGGCACCTTAATTGGCGCGCAAAGCCCTGCACAAGATGACTTGCCAGTTAAAGCTTTATCAAGCTTGTCTGAACTAACCATGCTGACGGTTTCAGGCCCTGGCATGAAAGGCATGGTTGGCATGGCCGGGCGGATCTTTGAGAGCATTTCGCGCAGTAAAGTATCGGTTGCCCTTATTACGCAATCTAGCTGCGAATACAGCGTAAGTTTTTGTATTCACAGTATTGATGCATCGCGTGCCTTGGCTGCGCTAAACGAAGAGTTTGAACTCGAGTTAGCTAACCAGCTATTAGAGCCCATTGAAGCCATTGATAAGTTGGCGATTATTTCTTTGGTGGGCGATAGCATGCGCCGCAGTAAAGGCGTTGCCGCCCGCTTCTTTACCTCTCTGGCAGAAGTGGCGATTAACATTGTTGCTATTGCTCAAGGTTCGTCTGAGCGTTCAATTTCTGCGGTTGTGTCGCAAGACAAAGCAGCTGAAGCAATTCGCGCTTGTCATCAGAATTTCTTCAATAGCATGCACTTCATTGACCTATTCCTAATAGGCGTAGGTGGTGTTGGCGGTGCTTTGTTAGAGCAGATTCATGCCCAGCAGAGTCATTTAAAAGAACAGCAAATCGGTATTCGTGTTTGTGGCGTAGCTAACAGCCGTAAGTTGCTATTAGATTCAAAAGGTTTGGATCTTGAGCACTGGCAAGAGCAATTGGCTGCAACCGAAGAAAATGGTGGCTTTACTTTAGACAATGTCACTAACCTGGTAGACCAAAGCCACTTAATTAACCCGGTGATCGTAGACTGTACCAGCAACGATGATATCGCCGGTAAATATGCCGAATTTTTAGCGAATGGCTTCCACGTGGTTACGGCCAACAAAAAAGCCAACACTTCGAGCATGGAGTACTACCAGCAGCTACGTAAAACGGCCATGGCAATGCGCCGTAAGTTCTTATACGACACTAACGTAGGTGCTGGTTTGCCAGTGATTGAAAACCTACAGAACCTGCTAAAAGCGGGTGACAAATTAGAGCGCTTTAACGGTATTTTGTCTGGCTCTCTGTCATTTATCTTTGGCAAGCTAGACGAAGGCATGAGCTTTTCTGAGGCCACTACAATCGCCCGTGAAAATGGCTTTACCGAGCCTGACCCGCGCGATGATTTATCGGGTATGGACGTAGCGCGCAAGCTGCTAATACTCGCGCGTGAAGCTGGCATGCCACTAAGCATTGAAGATATTCAAATTGATATGGCCTTGCCACCAAATTTTGATTCAAGCGGAGATACCGAAGCCTTTATGCAACGCTTGCCTGAAGCAGACGCTTATTTCGCTAAGCTTATGGATGAAGCGGCCGCAGAAGGCAAAGTACTGCGTTACCTAGGCAGCATCGATAAAGGTGTTTGCAAAGTGTCGTTAAGTGCCGTTGCGGCAGATGACCCATTACACCGCGTGAAAGACGGTGAGAATGCCTTAGCCTTCTACAGCCGTTACTACCAGCCAATTCCATTAGTATTGCGTGGTTATGGTGCGGGTACTGCAGTAACAGCAGCAGGCGTATTTGCCGACGTATTAAGAACGCTTAACTGGAACCAAGAGGTGTAATATGGGTGTTGTTGTTTATGCTCCAGCCTCTACAGCCAATGTAAGTGTAGGTTTCGACAGCTTAGGTGCAGCGCTGTCGCCAATTGATGGGCAGCTATTAGGTGACCGAGTATTGGTTGAAGCTGCCAGCGGCGATGATGTGATCATCGAAAATGTTGGTCCATACGCACATAAACTGCCAGCCGATCCTAAACAGAACATCCTTTATGATTGCTACCACTACTTTGTTAAGCAGTATGCAGAGCATCATAGCAAGGTACTTGGCTGCGTTAAGATGACCCTAGAAAAGAACCTGCCTATTGGTAGTGGTTTGGGTTCTAGCGCCTGTTCGGTAGTGGCTGCGTTAGAGGGCTTAAACGCCTACCTTGATTCGCCATTTAATAAAGAGCAAATGCTAATTATGATGGGCGAGTTAGAAGGTCAAATTAGCGGCAGCGTGCACTACGATAACGTAGCGCCATGTTATTTAGGTGGCATGCAGCTAATGTTGCAAGAAGCGGGGGTGACGAGCCAAGCTATTCCCCATTTTGAAGATTGGTATTGGATTGTTGCCTACCCAGGCATTAATATTTCAACCGCTCAAGCACGCTCTATTTTGCCTGCGCAGTATCGCCGCCAAGACACCTTAGAATTCGGCCGTAATTTGGCAGGTTTTGTTCATGCCAGTTATAGTAAGCAGCCAGAGTTAGCCGCAGCCTTATTAAAGGATAATATTGTGGCTGAACCTTATCGTGCGAAATTAATTCCAGGATTTGATGAAGTACGCAGCTATGCAGCGCAAAGTGGTGCATTAGCCAGTGGTATTTCAGGCTCTGGGCCAACGGTTTATATTGTTACCCCAGTATTAGAACAAGCTGAGCGAACCAAAGCTTGGTTAGAACAACACTTTATTCAAAACGAAGATGGATTTTGCCATGTTTGTAAAATTGATGAGCAAGGCACACGAGTAACAGGAACGTCGCTATGAATTTATATAACTTAAAACACAACGAAGAGCAGGTGAGCTTTACTCAGGCAGTAAAACAAGGCTTGGGTAAACAGCAAGGTTTATTCTTTCCCGACAGCATTCCTGCATTTGATGATATTGATGCGGTGCTGGAACTAGATTTTCACGCCCGTTGCGCAAAGTTGCTCGCGGCTTTATTAGACAACGAGTTGTCTGAAGCTGAGCTATTTGACATGGTAAGTAAGGCTTTCACTTTTACTGCACCGTTAAATAAGGTAACTGAGCAAATTAGTGCGCTAGAGCTATTTCATGGCCCAACCTTAGCCTTTAAAGATTTTGGCGGCCGCTTTATGGCCCAGTGTTTAGCCAAGTTCTCTAATGGTAATAAAACCACTATCTTAACTGCTACCTCGGGCGATACCGGCGCAGCAGTAGCACATGCTTTTTATGGCATGGAAAACATTAACGTAGTGGTACTTTACCCGAAAGGTAAGATTAGCCCACTACAAGAAAAGCTGTTTTGTACCCTTGGTGGCAACATTACTACGGTAGCGGTAGAGTCTGACTTCGATGCTTGTCAAAGCATGGTTAAACAAGCCTTTGACGATCAAGAACTCAAACAAGCGATTGGTCTAAACTCGGCAAACTCTATTAATATTAGCCGTTTGGTGGCGCAGGTTTGTTACTACTTTGAAGCTGCTGCACAGTTACCTAAAGCGCAACGTGAGCAACTAGTGGTTGCTGTGCCTTCAGGCAACTTTGGTAACTTAACCGCCGGTTTAATTGCTAAAGCTATGGGCTTGCCGATTAAGCGTTTTATTGCTGCCACTAACGTAAACGATACGGTGCCACGTTACTTAGCGTCAGGTAACTGGGAGCCAAAACCCACTCAAGCTACCTTATCTAATGCCATGGACGTGAGCCAACCAAACAACTGGCCACGTGTTGAAGAGCTGTTTAAAACCAAAGGCTGGCCACTAAGTGACCTAGGCAAAGGTGCCATGACTGATGAGCAAACTGCTGAAGCGGTTAAAGCTTTAGATGACTTAGGTTACGTGTGTGAGCCGCATGGCGCGATTGCTTATCAGCAACTTACCGAGCAACTAGCCGATGGCGAACAAGGTTTATTCCTATGTACCGCTCATCCAGCTAAGTTTAAAGAAAGCGTAGAAGAGATTTTACAACGTGAAATTGACCTACCAAAACCGCTTGCTGACCGAGCAGACTTAGACTTGTTATCTAAAGAAATGCCAGCTGATTTTGCTCAACTGCGTACTTTGTTAATGAGCATCTAAGCTGATTGGCTAAACGATTTAAAACAGCGCCCTTTATGGCGCTGTTTTTGTTTGTAAAAGAAATGGTGAAAGCATGAAAGCCAGCCTGATTATTGGCATAGTGAGTGGTTTAATAAGTGCTACTACAAACGCTCAACCTAGCAATGCTTGGCATTACCAACAAAGTGCTGAGCAGCAATTGAGTTACGCGGAATTAGTTGATACATCTGGCGAAGTTAGTCTAATGTTTCGCTGCATTCATGGTGAGCTGGATAGCTTAATGCGCCTTGCAAATGGGCCTTTGCAGCCAGCGTATAACTTTATGGATTGGCAATTCACCCAGCCGCAGAATCAGCTAACTAGTTTTAATGTTCTCTATCATCACTTTGATGACGATTATTATCAGCTGGGGGCGGGTTATAACAGCTGGTTTGAGTTGTACTTTACTATTATGCAGTATTCGCAGATGCGTTGGTCTAGCAATGACTTTGCTGGCATAGAGTTTTTGTATCACGACTCAGCCGCGATTAGCCAAGTGATTCAGCAATGCCCAGAGGCTTTTCAAGCTTTTTATGACGAGCTGGCTGAGCAGTTAAGCCAAGAGCTCGTTGCGGCACGTATTGCTGGTAAGCTTCAACAAGTTAATGATATTGAGCAAGCCATTGAGCAGCTGGTACATTTCGCCACTCAGTTGGCTCAATTAACGCAAGTGCCTTTGCTGATTAGTGACTAGGGTCTGTTGATCTTTGACGATGGTTTTTGCAGCAATTTATTAGCCATTTAGGCAAGGCAGTGAGTGTACAGTTAAGTGGACTTAATAATCACTCGCTAACGCTGAATAAATGGCTAATAAATGCTGCCCGAAGGGTTCGGATAAGCGAACTTTACTCTTTGTTAAGCACTTCTTACTTAGTCCACTAGGCTTCTAAGTGCTCGCCGCGATTAAAGCCCGCTTATCTCGAACAAAATTTCAACACCAAAGATCAACAGACCCTAGTTAGTCAAATAAATATCGCCTAGCTATCAAGTTGATCTTTGCAGCGTTCTCACGCATATTGCAAAGATTGCTAGAACAAAATACGAAAACTATGAGTAAAGTGTTAAAAGATTTGCTCGAGCTATTAAGCTTAGAGCGCATTGAAGAAGGCCTATTTCGCGGGCATAGCCAAGATTTAGGCTTTGGTGCAGTATTTGGCGGCCAAGTAATGGGGCAGGCCTTATCTGCAGCCAAAGAAACTGTGAGTGAAAAGCGCCAGGTTCACTCTTTCCACTCTTACTTTTTACGACCGGGCGATCCCAATCATCGTATCGTTTACGATATAGAAAGCATTCGTGATGGTCGTAGTGTATCTACTCGCCGTGTTAAAGCGATTCAATTTGGTAAGCCTATTTTCTATATGACGGCGTCTTTTCAGCAGCCGTCTACTGGTTTTGAACACCAAGATGAAATGCCTGACGTCGCAGCTCCAGAAGAACTGCAATCAGAGCAAGAGTATGCTTTTCAGCTGCGCGACATGCTACCCGATGCGGTGCGTGACAAGTTCATTTGTGATAAGCCGTTAGAGATGCGTCCGGTGGAGTTTGTTAATCCCCTCCAGCCAGAAAAACTCGCCGCTAAACGTTGTGTATGGTTTAAGGCTAATGGCCAAATGCCCGATGACGGGCGGATTCATCGCTACTTATTGGCTTATGCATCTGACTTCAACTTTTTGCCTACCGCTTTGCAGCCTCATGGACGTTCATTTATTGAGCCGCAGATGCAAACTGCAACCATTGATCACAGTATGTGGTTTCACCATGATTTTCGCTTAGATGAATGGTTATTGTATGTGGTGGATAGCCCTGCAGCATCTAATGGCCGAGGATTGGTAAGAGGGCAGTTCTTTACTCGAGATGGCAAGTTGGTTGCGTCTACCATCCAAGAAGGCGTAATTAGAGAGCGAAGTTAGCTTGTGTAGAGCCTAGATAACAAAAAAGCATGCCTAGGCATGCTTTTTTCGTTTTAGTTACTGAGTCTTATAGTGATTCAGTAAAAGTACGCGTAATTACGTCTTGTTGTTGCTCAGTAGTAAGAGAGTTGAAGCGAACAGCGTAACCAGAAACACGAATAGTAAGCTGCGGGTATTTCTCTGGGTGCTTAACTGCATCTTCTAACGTTTCGCGACGAAGAACGTTAACGTTTAGGTGTTGGCCACCTTCTTCGATTGGCTGAGCTTTCATTGGTACTTCGCGATATTCGATTTGACCTAGTTTATCGATAGCTACCACTTCATCTTCAGCGTATAGCTCGTCTTTTACACATAGGCAGCGAGCTTGATTTTGCTCGTTGTCTAGTAGCCAAAAAGAACCTAATAGTGCGTCGTTATCTGCTTTAGTGATTTGAATACCGGTGGTCATAACATACCTCATTAGCTAAAAGTTGTAATTTTATTACAGAATATAGCGATCCTTGAGCCACTTACGAATCATTATCGCCACTTGCTGTAACTATACTACAATTGACCTTAATCAAAAAAGGGTTTTTTTTGAATTTTATTATTATCTTTGTTGATTAAGGTTAAGAGGAGGTTTGATTGCTTGTGTTAGTGCCTTGAGCTGTGCTTGAATAAGAACTAAGCGTTTATCATTGATGTGTTATACAAGCATTTGTTTTTTATGGCTTAGTAGTTAACAAACAGTACAAACCCGTTTTTTGGCGTGTTTATCTTAAAAAGTGTGAACTGAGCGAAAAGCAAATCTGTCTAATAAACGATCTAGCGCAATAATAGTACAACGGTGAGTCCTTTATACTGATTTGAAAAGTGCTGGTTAGCCAAGGAGAAGCAATGTTACAAAGTCTTCAACAAGATCATCAAAATATCGCTAAATTGCTGAAGGTGTTAGAGCAGAAGTTGGCTCATATTCGCAATGAGAAAGCGGTTAAATATAAGTTGATCGCCCATATCATTAGCTACATGCAAGAGTACGCAGACCGTTACCACCACCCCAAAGAAGATCTTATTTATGATTACTACGTGAAATACCGTGTAGTAGAGGATGATTTATCCAATCAACTTAAGAAGCAGCATGAAAATCTTATGGCGATGACCGATGAGTTGAGCGATATCTTAGATATCATCTTGCTTGACGCAGTGGTTCCGCTGGATCAATTTAGTGACAAGCTGGAAGCCTTTATTAATGCTCAGTGGGAACACCTTAATTACGAAGAGGATGTGGTTTTCCCTGCCTTAAAACGCCACCTTACAGCGGATGATTGGCGCGCAATTGAGCAAAGCTGGCAGCACGGTAATTACGAAGACCCATTATTTGGTCACCGTGTTCATGAGCAATATAAAGCTTTGTCTGAGCGAATTAAGCTGTCTCAACCTCAAGAAGAAGAGTAAAGAGTATAATTTAAGCAAATAAAAAACCCGGCTAAAGCCGGGTTTTTTTGTTTAGTATTCGTACTCTGATTGAAGATCAAAACTGTGGTCGATTGACTGTAGTTCTTTTTGTAAGCGAATCTTATCTTTAATTGCCTCAATCTCTCGCCACTTACGTTTCTTATTTGAACTGCGAGAAGATTTGCTGGTTTCAACAGTATCCAAGTCTAGCCTATCCATGGTTATCTCCTTGTATGTTGTTGCAATTTAATAAGTACCATACGAGCACAAAAAGTAAAATACTAATGTTGCAAAATAGTTACAGTGGCTCACTTTTTTAGGCTTTTTTTGCGAGATTTTCTAAGCTTTATCTGTAGTTGCTATTTGTAGCTCTGGATTTTTATACCGTTAATTTATATCAATGTGAGTTTTTATCTTGTTTTTGTTATATATCAAAGCATAGTCGCGCGCAGTTCCTTAAAATCCGCGTCCATTCAAACCTAGCTTAGGTTTTTAACCAACATTAAACGTAAGGTGAATCTGAACCATGAATGAGATTGTGAACTGGTTAAACGATGTGCTGTGGGGCAACTTGCTCATCTACTTGTTGTTGGGTACGGGTGTGTTGTTCACTGTAAGAACCAAATTTATTCAATTTCGCCATTTTGGCCATATGTTTTCGGTAATGAAGTCTAGCCGTAAATGTGATGCTAGTGGTATCTCCTCATTTCAAGCCTTATGTACTAGTCTTGCGGCGCGGGTAGGTACCGGTAATTTAGCCGGTGTGGCTGTTGCAGTAACCTTAGGTGGGCCTGGTGCGGTATTTTGGATGTGGCTAATTGCCTTGTTGGGTATGGCAACTAGCTTTGCTGAAAGCAGCTTAGCCCAGCTTTATAAAGTAAAAGACAGCGATGGTAATTTTCGCGGCGGCCCGTCTTATTACATGGAACAAGGCTTAGGCAAACGTTGGATGGGCGTGGTATTTGCCATTTGTCTAATTATTGCATTTGGCTTGGTGTTTAACGCCGTACAAGCTAACTCTATTGCTTCTGCTTTGCATGAAGCATTTGGCTTTGAGAAATACCTAGTGGGCATAGTACTGGTGATAGCGGCTGCACTGATTATTTTTGGCGGTATTCGCAGCATCGCTCGTTTTGCTGAGTTAGTGGTGCCAGTGATGGCCTTAGCTTATGTGGTTGTGGCCTTGCTGGTTGTATTGGCGAATATTCAACAAATGCCAGAGGTGTTCGGCCTTATCTTCCGCTCGGCTTTTGGTTTTGAGGAGGCTGGTGCTGGTGCTTTAGGCGCCGCTATGATGAACGGTATTAAGCGTGGCTTATTCTCTAATGAAGCTGGTATGGGTAGTGCGCCTAACGCAGCGGCCACAGCAACGCCTTATCCGCCGCACCCGGCTTCTCAGGGCTATGTGCAGATGCTTGGGGTATTTATCGACACGGTGGTGATTTGTACTGCCACTGCAGCGATTATTTTGCTTAGCCATAACGAGCAACTTACCGGTGATGGTATTGCACTAACCCAGCAAGCTTTAAGTGGTCAAGTGGGTGCCTGGGGAAGCTACTTTGTAGGTATTGCGATTATTTTCTTTGCTTTCACATCTATTGTGGGTAACTACTCGTATGCAGAAACTAACTTAATCTTCTTAGAGCACAATCATAAAGCTGGTTTGTGGATCTTCCGTTTGTTGGTACTAGCAATGGTAATGGTAGGCGCAGTGGTCAAAATAGACATTATTTGGAATTTGGCCGATGTATCGATGGGCTTTATGGCGCTAGTTAACCTTGTGGCGATTTTGATGCTCTCTGGTGTGGTAGTGAAACTAGCCTCTGACTACAATCGTCAGCTAGACGCCGGCAAAGTGCCAAGTTTCAACAGCGACGAGTACCCAGAATTGAAACAGCAAATAGATAAAGATATTTGGTCTGGCTCCAGTAAACAGAAGGCTTAGTTCTTCAAACAAAAAGCCTCGATAATATCGAGGCTTTTTATTAACTAATTTAGGCGAGCAACTAGTATTGCTCGGCGCACCAGCTTTCAAAAATTAAGGCGGCGGCTAGGCTATCTACGGCGCCTTTTTCTAAGGCTTTATAACCGCCTAACTCAAATAACTTTTCTTTGGCGTCTACCGTGGTCAAGCGCTCATCTTGCATCGCAATTGGGTAGCCAAAACGGCCATGTAGGCGGTTGGCGAACTTCTTGGCTCGGTTGGTGAGATCTTGCTCGGTGCCGTCCATGTTAAGCGGCAAACCAATTACCAGTAGATCGGGCTGCCATAGCTTGAGCAGTTCTTCTAAAGTTTGCCAATTTGGAATGCCATCTTGAGCTTTGATGGCGGCCAGCGGCTTAGCTGAGCCCGTTAACTCTTGACCGATGGCAACACCAATACTTTTGGTTCCAAAGTCAAAAGCAAGGGCTGAGCGCTCTCCAGGTCTGGCCATTAAGCGTGACCTACTTGGTTAGATAATTGCCAGATATCAATGCCCAAACTTTTGGCCGCGGCTTCCCAACGTTTATGAATGGGGGTTGAGAAAATAATGTCAGTACTGGCCGGTAAGGTTAGCCAAGAGTTTTCAGCAATCTCTTGCTCTAGCTGTCCCGCTTCCCAGCTGGCATAACCTAAGGTGACGATATAATCGCTAGGCTGGGAATCAGTGCCTAAGGTATCGAGTACATCCTTAGATGTGGTGACCATTAGCTCTTCACTTACTTTTAAGCTGCTACTAAAGCCTTTTACCGGTGAATGCAGCACAAAACCTCGCTCTTGAGACACTGGACCGCCTTGATAAACCGGGCGGTCCAAATCTTCTCGGATCATTTCTACTTGGTCTTGCAGCTCTATTTGTTGCAGCAGTGATTCTACCGATAAGTCTACCGGTACATTAATCACCAGGCCCATTGCGCCTTCTTCATTGTGTTCACACATATAGACTACAGAGCGCTTGAAGAAAGGGTCTTCTAAGCTCGGCATGGCGATTAAAAACTGATTCTGCAAAGTGTTCATTGCGTCCAAATTAACCCTTTTAACTACTTAGGTTGATGATTTAAGTCTAGCTTCTATTGCATCCATTAACTTACCGGTAATGGAAATATCGTAGGCTGCTTCAATTTCTTTGATACAGGTAGGGCTGGTGACGTTTATTTCAGTCACCTTATCGCCAATTACATCTAAGCCTACAAATACTAAGCCTTTTTCTTTTAGAGCCGGGCCTATGGCATTAGCGATGTGCCAGTCACTGTCTGATAGTGGTTGGGCAACACCTCGGCCACCTGCAGCCAGGTTGCCACGGGTTTCGCCTTTCGATGGAATGCGCGCTAAGCAATAGGGCATAGGCTCACCATCTACGATCAAAATGCGTTTATCACCATCTACAATTTCAGGGATGAACTTCTGCGCCATGCAGTACTCTTGACCATGATTAGTGAGTGTTTCGAGTATCACGCCAACATTTGGATCGCCTTCTTTTAGGCGAAAGATAGACGCTCCGCCCATACCATCTAGCGGCTTCATGATGACGTCTTTGTGTTGCTGGTGGAAAGCTTTTAAGCGCGGCATATCGCTGCTAACTAGTGTGGTTGGGGTAAACTCGGCAAACCAAGCTGTAAACAATTTCTCGTTAGCGTCGCGTAAGCTTTGCGGCTTGTTAATGATTAAGCTGCCCTCAGCTTCAGCGCGCTCCAAAATATATGTGGCGTAGATAAACTCGGTATCAAATGGAGGGTCTTTACGCATTAAAATGACATCTAGCTCACTCAAGCTTTGATCCACTTCACTGCCTAATTCATACCAAGATTGCTCGTCATGTTGCACGGCCAATGGGCGCATATTAGCTGCAGCTCTGCCGCCATCTAAATAGAGATCTTGCATCTCCATGTAGTAAATCTCGTAGCCGCGTGATTGAGCTTCTAGCAACATGGCGAAACTAGAATCTTTTTTGATGTTAATGTCGGCGATGGGATCCATCACGATACCAAGTTTAATGCTCATTTATGCTAAGTCTCCAAATTGACATTGCAAAGCGGTAATAGCCGTAAGGGCTGCGGTTTCGGTTCGCAGTACCCGCGGCCCTAAAATTGTCTCTTGAAACTGATGCTGATTGCAGTTCTCAATTTCTTGCTCGCTTAAGCCACCTTCTGGCCCAATAAGTAGCCTTACTCCGTGTTCAGGAGTTGGCAGGGTCTTAATGCTATATGGGGCCTTTGGGTGCAAATTCAACTTCATAGCGGCAGACTCTTCGCTGGCCCATTGCTCTAGGCTTTGTAGTGGCGCTATTTCTGGCACAACACTGCGCCCCGACTGCTCACAAGCAGCAATAGCAATTTTTTGCCATTGTTGACGCTTCTTCTCAAAGCGCTCTTGGTTGAGCTTGACCCCACAACGCTCGCTGGTGAGAGGAGTGATTTTATTGACCCCCAATTCCACGGATTTTTGAATGGTAAACTCCATTCTGTCACCACGAGAAATCACTTGGCCTAGATGGATATGCAGAGGAGACTCGCTAGGGTTAGCGGTAACTGCGGTAATTTTCACCGACACATGCTTTTTACTGGCGTTTTCTATTTGTGCTGCGTAGTTATTGCCGTCGTTATTAAACAGCTCAAGTTGCTGGCCAACTTCCATGCGCAGTACCCGCCCAACGTGATTGGCTGCTTCATCATCAAGCTCTGTGACCATGTTTAGCGAGAGCGGCTGAGAGTGGAAAATTCGTGGAATGCGCATGGTGAGAAATAGGCCTTTTGGATAGTTGTAATGGTTAAGGAGTTGACCGTTAAAGGATAAACCTAAAAAGCGCTTAAGCCCAGCGGCACTATTTAAACTAGTTGGCTTAGTTTAAAGTGCTGGCGATTAATGGCGCGTGGCACTTACGACATTGATAACTGGCCCCTTTTAGCACTTTGTTATGACGCCGTACGCTTAATTGATGAACTTGGCAGGCACAGCGATATTCAAAACTACTTAGCTGTAGATGTTCTAGTGAGTAGTTGTGAGTGGTCGCAGCGGGGCAGTTAAAAACCTGCTGCATTATCTGTTGCCATTCTACACCGTGGGGTTTTACTCGGCCATAAACCGCATGGCAGACCAGATGAGCGACTTCGTGAGGGACGGTTTGCGCCAAAAAGTGTTCTGGTTGCTGCAGATAAAAGTGGGCGTTAAAACGCAAGCGCCATTGGCTTAAATTGGCACTGCCCGCCACTTTACTTTTTCGCGATGACAGCACCAGCGCGGGGCGCTTAAAGCTTTGCTTAAAATAGCTTTCAGCCAGCCTAAAGCACTGTTCTACTTGATGAGTTATTTGCTGCACAAATTGAATTCTTAGACTTAGCCAATAAAAAAGCCGAAAGGATAATCGACGATTATACGCTTTCGGCTTAATTTAACGAGTGAGCAATAGCTTATAAGCCAGCTTCACTCTTTAGTTGTTCTGCTTTATCAGTCGCTTCCCAAGGGAACTCTTCACGACCAAAGTGACCGTAAGCAGCGGTTGCTTTGTAGATTGGGCGTTCCAAATCTAGCATGCTTAAAATACCGTAAGGGCGCAGGTCAAAGTGCTTACGCACTAAAGCCACTAATTTGTCATCGGCAATTTTGCCGGTGCCAAAGGTATCAATGCTGATTGAAGTCGGCTCCGCTACACCAATTGCATACGATACTTGAATCTCACAGCGATCGGCTAAACCTGCGGCAACAATATTTTTAGCTACATAGCGGCCAGCGTATGCGGCACTGCGGTCAACTTTTGAAGGATCTTTACCAGAGAATGCACCGCCACCATGACGTGCCATGCCGCCGTAGGTATCTACAATAATTTTACGACCTGTTAAGCCACAATCACCCATTGGGCCACCAATTACAAAGCGGCCAGTAGGGTTAATGTGAAACTGGGTTTTATCGTTAAGCCACTGTGCAGGTAATACTGGCTTAATGATTTCTTCCATTACGGCTTCACGTAAATCGGCAGTAGAGATGCTGTCACAGTGCTGAGTAGATAAAACTACAGCGTCGATGCCAGTGATAATGCCATTCTCGTAAGCAAAGGTAACCTGTGATTTAGCGTCTGGACGTAACCAGTCAAGCGTGCCATTTTTGCGCACTTCAGCTTGGCGCTTAACCAGCAAGTGAGAGTAAGTAATGGGTGCAGGCATTAATACGTCGGTTTCGTTGGTAGCATAACCAAACATTAAACCTTGGTCACCAGCGCCTTGATCTTCTGGGCGCGAGCGGTCTACTCCTTGGTTAATGTCTGGGCTTTGTTTGCCCACAACGTTAAGCACAGCACAAGAGTCAGCATCAAAACCCATATCTGAGTGGGTGTAGCCAATGTCACGTACTGTTGAGCGAGCAAGTTCTTCGATATCAACCCAAGCTGAGGTATTGATTTCGCCGCCTACCATTACCATGCCGGTTTTTACGTAGGTTTCACAGGCTACACGTGCCTTTGGGTCTTGCTCTAAGATCGCGTCCAATACTGCATCAGAGATTTGATCTGCAATTTTGTCTGGATGCCCTTCAGACACTGATTCTGAAGTAAATAAATGAGTAGCCATGTTTATATCTCGTAAATGGATTTATATACGTATGGATGTTTTACCATCTGGACGTCTATTCTAAGTGAGGGGTAAAAGATTTGCTAGCGCTTATTAATGAAAATAATTCACATTGGCAGATTAGTTTTATTGAATTTGCCCATTAATACGCAGGCTTTCAATTTTAAGATTTTAGCAAAAACTATTTTGTTGCTAATCGCTTAGCTATCTGTAGGGGCTGGTGGTAAGTCAGAACGGCAGATACAGAGCACTGCTTAGAAAAGCCTAAAAGTGGTGGCTGTTAGATCTTTACTTGAACTATATAACACTTAGCAGCTTCTAAAGCTGCTAAGTGTACAAGTTTGAATGCAAGCTACGTTGTTAGGGCTTGCTCAGTTCGTGCTTGATCCAGTTACTCATGTTTTGCCTGGTTTCGAGTCCTGTTTTGCGAGCGATTTCTTCGTCGCCACGCACAATCACTACAACCGGCAGAGTAGAAACTTGATATTTGCTACGAGCGGTCCTGTCTTCACTCAAGTTAATTAGCTCAATTTTTTTGTCGTTCTGCTGGTTATAAAGCAGCACTAAATCGGCTTGAATTTTACTTTGGTCATTTCGGTCATGCACAAAAGAGACTAAGCGAATGGGAGGACGAGGGCTACGGGTTAAATCAAGGCATTGGCCGCCGTCATCGTATTCTTTACATGACCAAACAAAGTCGTGGTACTTAAGAGTTTGTGAATAGAAGTATTGGCCAGCATCGAACTTTTTGATGCTAGGTATGTGCTTGGTGGTTTCACCATGTTCATCGCTGAAGCTTTTAATCACTCGACTATTAGCTTGGAAGGTGGTGGTGTCGGTATTTACGGCAGCAAAAACGTGACCTGAAAACCAAGCCATTATTAACAGTACAACTGGGCGGCGCATAAAAAAAATCCCTATAAAATACAAAGCCACTATTAATATCCGTGTCATTCTAGAACACTTAAGCCTGCAAGCCTATCGTATTTTTCTGTGATACCGTTCTCATTTTCATTTCACCTAGTTTTTCCGGCGAATAGCTCCTTTCTTGTCTTATTTGATAGGTATTATCGGCTCATTTTTGCTAGTTAGGGTTTTGCTATCTGTAATGCTGGGACTGAGCTTTTCGTTTCTGCATTTGTTGGGAGAGCGCTGCTCAGTTTATCGAGCTAGCGAGTTGTTTTGGTATATAGAGAATGCGAGGGTGTTTGTATTTTAGCTGTCTTTGTCGCCGCTGCTATTGCCGAGTCTTACATTTAACTTTGCTGCAATTGTTCACTATCTAGCGTTTTGTTTTCTTCTTTAACTAGAACGGGGCTATTGATTAAGCGGATTTGTGCATTGAGTAGTTGCTGCTCAATTAAACTGGGTGAACGGAAGATATATTTGGCAATGGCACTGGCGCACAAACACGCCACTATGGCTGGAATAACAATTTCAACCTGCATGGTTTGTTCGGTAATGAGTAAAAACGCTGCCCAGGGGGTGCGAAATACTGCGCCAAACATGGCGCCCATACCTACTATCACTAGCATTAAGTCTGCACTATCAGGAATAACCTCGCCAATTATACTGCCTAAAATACCGCCAATTACCAACATGGGACCTAAGCTGCCACCGGGTAGGGCAAAGGCTAAAGCTACAGTGGTTAAGACGATCCTAGCTAATAACCAGAGGTGCTGTTGGCCAAGATCTAACTCCCAATAAAGTAAACCGTTTGGCGTAATAGGTTCTAAACCTAACCATTGAGGGTTTAGTAGTCCTGCTAAGGCTGTCACACTAGCCGCAATAGTTACCGCATAGTTGCGGTTAAGTTTAGGCATGGCGCGAATAAGCTTAACCAGCAAAGTAGCAAATACACCACACAACATGCCGAGTAAGGCAAACTGGGCTAAACCATGCCATTCAAAAGACTGTGGAGGCAGGTTAATTGTTAACATGCTTCCACCATGCAATTGCGATATAACGCTAGCTGTTGCCGCCACCACCGCAATGGTGGCGATAGAGCGCCAATTAAATCGGCGCATGACTAACTCATAAGCTATCACTGTACCGGCCAACGGAGCATTGAATAAAGCCGCTACTGCCGCGGCAGTGCCACATGCGACACTTAAGCGTACTTGACCTTCGGTTAAGCGCGCGGTGTAAGACAAATTACTGGCAACAACCGCACTTAGATAACAGGCTGGGCCAACTATTCCTACGGCATAGCCTCCCCACGTTAACAGCAGGCCTACCGCAAACTGATATATCAGGTTACCCCAGTGCAGCTGCCCCTCATCAAAGTGGTAAGCCTTCACCACAAAAATTAAACCCACTTGTTTGTAACGACTAAATAAGCGCTCAAACAACAGAATACAAATAGCCGCAATAAAGGGCAGTGAATAAGCAGGCAAGGGCGAATCAAGAAACTGATTAGGGTTGAGGTGGGCGAGATCACTAAACAATAATGCTAAGCCACTGGAGAACAAACCTATGAACAGGTAAACAAAAAAACTGCGGCTGCGAAAAGCAAAGTTGTTCGCCATTTTTTGTTTAACGTCCTTGTTTGGTTCTTATATCAAGACTTTATCACGAAGATTCAAACTGTAAATATGCGATTGCTTAAGCATTCAGTAGAAAAAATGCATAAAACTGGAGATTCTTTTTAGATAAATATTGAGTAACACCGTTGACTTTGTGACAATACGCGCCTCTCGATACCCAATAGCCCTAATATTTGCAGGAGAAATTCATGTCTTCTCGTCGTCAATACGCCAACGCTATTCGTGCTTTAAGCATGGATGCAGTTCAGCAAGCTAACTCTGGTCACCCTGGTGCACCAATGGGAATGGCCGACATTGCTGAAGTTCTATGGCGCGACTTTTTGAAACACAACCCAACTGACCCAAACTGGGCAGACCGTGACCGCTTTATTCTATCTAACGGCCATGGCTCAATGTTGCTGTATTCTCTACTGCACCTTTCTGGGTATCAGCTACCTATTGAAGAGCTTAAAAACTTCCGTCAGCTGCATTCTAAAACGCCTGGTCACCCAGAGTACGGATATGCACCTGGCGTAGAAACCACCACTGGCCCATTAGGCCAAGGTATTACCAACGCAGTTGGTATGGCGCTAGCCGAGAAAATCTTAGCGGCTCAATTTAACCGCGATGGCTTCCCTGTAGTTGATCACTACACTTACACCTTCCTTGGTGACGGTTGTTTGATGGAAGGTATCTCGCACGAAGCATGTTCTTTGGCGGGTACTCAAGGCCTAGGCAAACTTATCGCATTCTGGGATGACAACGGCATCTCGATTGATGGTGAAGTTGAAGGTTGGTTTACCGATGACACAGTTAAGCGTTTTGAATCCTACGGTTGGCACGTAATTGGTGGCGTAGATGGTCACGACAGTGAAGCGATTAGCGCTGCAATTAAAGCTGCTCAAGCTGAAACTACTCGCCCAACCATGATTTGTTGTAAAACCGTTATTGGTTTTGGTTCGCCAAACAAATCTGGTAGCCACGATTGTCACGGTGCTCCACTAGGCGCTGAAGAAATCGCTGCTGCCCGTGAATTCTTAAACTGGCCACACGCTGCGTTTGATATTCCACAAGATGTTTATCAAGCGTGGGATGCCAAACCTAATGGTGAAAAAGCGCAATCAGAGTGGAATCAGTTATTTGCTGGTTATGAAGCAGCTCACCCAGCGTTGGCTGCTGAATTTAAGCGTCGTGTTGATGGTCAACTACCTGCCGACTGGAAAGAGTTTGCCGATAACTACATTAGCGAGTTGCAAGAAAGCCAAGCTAAAATTGCTACCCGCCAATCTTCACAAAAAACACTAGAAGCCTTTGGTCCTAAATTGCCAGAGCTACTAGGTGGTAGTGCTGACTTAGCGCCATCTAACCTTACTATGTGGTCTGGCTCTGAAGCTGTTACTGCTGAAGATGCTTCAGGCAACTACATGCACTACGGTGTTCGTGAGTTTGGTATGTCGGCCATTATGAACGGCATTACTTTGCACGGCGGCCTAAAGGCCTACGGTGCAACCTTCTTAATGTTTATGGAATACGCGCGTAACGCTTTACGTATGGCTGCATTAATGAAGCAACCTGCGATCTTTGTATACACGCACGATTCAATTGGTTTGGGCGAAGATGGCCCAACTCACCAAGCGGTAGAGCAAACTGCAAGCTTACGTTTAACGCCTAACATGAGCACCTGGCGCCCATGTGACTCGGTTGAGTCTGCAGTGGCTTGGCGTCATGCGGTAGAGCGCAGCGACGGCCCAACCTCACTAATTTTCTCTCGCCAAGGTCTAGCGCCGCAAGCGCGTGATGCTCAGCAGTTAGCAGACGTAGCACGTGGTGGTTACGTGCTTAAAGACAGTGCAGGTACACCAGAGTTAATCTTAATTGCCACCGGTTCTGAAGTAGAACTAGCAGTTGCGGCTTACGAAGAGCTGACTGCTGCAGGTAAAGCAGTACGAGTAGTGTCTATGCCTGCTACCGATGTATTTGATGCGCAATCTGCTGAATACCGTGAATCTGTATTACCTAATGCTGTGCGTAAACGTATTGCAGTAGAAGCCGGTATTGCTGACTTTTGGTACAAGTACGTTGGCTTCGACGGCAAAGTTTTAGGTATGACTACCTTTGGTGAATCAGCGCCTGCTGGTGAACTATTCAAGCTATTTGGCTTCACTAAAGAAAACTTAGTGAGCATGGCTAACGAACTACTATAAGCGCTAGCTTGGTGTAAGTTCAGTAAAAAATAGAACCCTCTGCTAAGAGGGTTCTTTGTTTCAGCGTTATCAAAAGGCGATATGTATGCCTAAGCAAGCTATTAGAGTAGCCATCAACGGATTTGGTCGAATAGGCCGTAGTGTGGTTCGCGCTCTTTTTGAATCTCATCGTCAGCATCAAATTAAAATTGTCGCGATTAACGAACTGGCAAGCCCAGAAGCTATGGCTCATCTGCTTAAGTACGATTCTACTCACGGTACTTTCGCCGAAGATGTACTACTTCAAGGCGAAACATTGCTGGTGGAAGGGCAAGTTATACAGCTGCTACATCAAAGCGATCCCAGCACGCTACCTTGGCAAGATCTGGAAGTAGACATTGTGATGGAGTGTACTGGCCGTTTTAGCTCGGTAGCCGATGCGCAAATGCATATTGACGCGGGTGCTAAGAAAGTTTTGTTTTCTCATCCTGCCGATCCTTGCGTAGACCAAACAGTAGTCTATGGTGTAAATGACCAGCTATTAAGTGCAGCCGATAAAGTGGTGTCAAATGGCTCTTGTACCACCAATTGCATTGTGCCGGTGATACAGGTCTTAGATGAAGCCTTTGGGGTTGAATGTGGTACTATTACTACAATTCACTCGGCAATGAACGACCAACAAGTGATTGACGCCTACCATACAGACTTACGTAGAACCCGTGCAGCAGGGCAGTCAATTATCCCGGTTGATACTAAGCTGGCCAAAGGTGTAGAGCGGATCTTGCCTAAATTTGCAGGTAAATTTGAAGCAATTGCGGTAAGGGTGCCAACGCAGAACGTTACGGCGATGGACTTAAGTGTAACATTGTGTAAAAAAGTTACAGTTTCTGATATAAATCAAGCCATCCAAGCGGCAACTTGCGGTAAATTAAGCGGCATCTTGAGTTATACCGAAGAACCATTGGTGTCTATCGATTTTAATCACGATAGTCATTCAAGCATTATAGACGGTTCACAAACCCGGGTAAGCGGCGAACATTTAGTAAAAGTGTTGGCCTGGTGTGACAACGAGTGGGGCTTTGCCAACCGTATGTTAGACACCGCAGAGTTAATGAGTAACACGGAATTGTAGGTTTAGCCATGCTGGCTAAACTGTAAGTTTAAATTGAAACTATAGAGGACAGATAATGTCAATTATCAAAATGACCGACTTAGATCTTGCAGGCAAACGCGTATTTATCCGTGCTGATCTAAACGTTCCAGTAAAAGACGGAAAAGTAACTTCTGATGCGCGTATTCTTGCATCACTTCCTACCATCAAGCGTTGTCTAGAAGCTGGCGCTAAAGTAATGGTTACTTCTCACCTAGGTCGTCCAACTGAAGGCGAATACGCAGAAGAGTTCTCTCTAGCTCCTGTAGTTAACTACTTAAACGACGCATTAGACTGTGACGTTAAATTAGCTAAAGATTACCTAAATGGCCTAGAGCTAAACACTGGTGAATTGGTTGTTCTTGAGAACGTTCGCTTCAACAAAGGCGAAAAGAAAAACGAAGAAGAGCTATCTAAGAAGTATGCTGCATTGTGTGACATCTTCGTTATGGACGCATTTGGTACTGCACACCGCGCCCAAGCTTCAACTCACGGTGTAGGTACTCACGCTCCTGTAGCATGTGCTGGTCCTCTTTTAGCTGCTGAGCTAGAAGCATTAGGTAAAGCGATGGACAACCCAGAGCGTCCATTAGTAGCAATTGTTGGTGGTTCAAAAGTTTCTACTAAACTAACCGTACTTGAGTCTTTATCTAAAATTGCTGACCAACTAGTAGTAGGTGGTGGTATTGCTAACACCTTTATCGCTGCTGACGGCCACAACGTAGGTAAGTCTTTATACGAAGCTGACCTAGTAGATACTGCTAAAAAGCTAATGAAAGAGTGTGCGATTCCAGTAGCTACAGATGTTGCATGTGCTAAAGCATTTGACGAAAACGCAGAAGCAGAAATTAAGCCAGTATCTGAAGTACAAGACGACGACATGATCTTCGACTTAGGTCCAGATTCTACAGCAGCACTAGCTGAAATTATTGGCAATGCTAAAACAATCCTTTGGAATGGCCCAGTTGGCGTATTCGAATTCAAAAACTTCGAAGCCGGTACTGCGGGTATTTCTAAAGCCATCGCAGAATCTGCGGGCTTCTCTGTAGCGGGCGGCGGTGATACACTAGCGGCCATCGACAAGTTTGGTATTAAAGCCGATGTTTCTTACATCTCTACTGGCGGCGGCGCTTTCCTAGAGTTTGTAGAAGGCAAAGTATTACCAGCTGTAGCCATGCTTGAAGAGCGTGCAAAAGGCTAATTACTTGATCGGGAGCTTCGGCTCCCGTTTTCTGTATTAGAATGTTCTATGCAGAAATGAATAATTTTTAATCAATAAGACTAAATGGAACCATTGCTATGTCTAAGATCTTTGACGCAGTTAAGCCAGGTGTAATCTCTGGTGATGACGTACAGAAAGTTTTCGAAATTGCTAAAGAAAACAAATTCGCTTTGCCAGCAGTTAACGTAGTTAACACTGACTCAATCAACGGTGTTCTAGAAGCTGCTGCTAAAGTTAAAGCTCCAGTTGTAGTTCAGTTCTCTAACGGCGGTGCAGGTTTCTTCGCTGGTAAAGGTCTGAAACTTGAAGGACAAGAAGTACAAATCAAAGGTGCTGTAGCTGGTGCTAAATACGTTCACGCAATTGCTGAATCTTACGGCGTTCCTGTGATTCTTCACACTGACCACGCTGCTAAGAAATTGCTACCTTGGATTGACGGCCTACTAGACGCTGGTGAAGAGTTCTTCGCACAAACTGGCAAGCCATTATTCTCTTCTCACATGATTGACTTAAGTGAAGAGTCTCTAGAAGAGAACATTGAGATCTGTGGTAAGTACCTAGAGCGCATGGCTAAAATGGACATGACGCTAGAAATTGAACTAGGTTGTACTGGTGGTGAAGAAGACGGCGTAGACAACTCTGATATGGACGCGTCTGAGCTTTACACTTCTCCAGAAGACGTAGCTTACGCTTACGAAAAACTTAACCCAATTAGCCCTCGTTTCACTATTGCGGCTTCTTTCGGTAACGTACACGGTGTTTACCAAGCGGGTAACGTTGTACTTACTCCTACTATTCTTCGTGATTCTCAAGCTTACTGTGCAGAGAAATTTGGTATTGCACCAAATGCACTTAACTTTGTTTTCCACGGTGGTTCAGGTTCTTCAGAAGCTGAAATCCAAGAGTCAATTGGTTACGGTGTTATCAAAATGAACATCGATACTGATACTCAGTGGGCAACTTGGAATGGTATCCGTGAATATGAAGCGGCTAACCGTGAATACTTGCAAGGTCAAATCGGTAACCCTAAAGGTGCTGACCAACCTAACAAGAAGTTCTACGACCCACGTGTTTGGTTACGCGCTGGTCAATCAGGCATGGTTACTCGCCTAGAAAAAGCTTTTGCTGACCTAAATGCAGTAGACGTACTGTAATTTAGTCATCAAGACTTTATCAGTTAAGGCTCACTTCGGTGGGCCTTAATTGTTTTTAGCCGCCTAGTAAATACTTTTAAACTAATTAATAATCTAACGCCTTTCTTTTTTGTAAACTTTTTTATACAGTTTTTCTGGTTCTCTATTCTCCATTTCTAAACAATTCCAAGCATTTCATTTTTCTCGCTTTTAGTTCATGATTGTTTTACTTTAGCTTCATAAGATAATGAATTAACTCTATTTATTTTTGTTCGATGTAAAAAATAACTATGTGATTCAAGCATTTATGGTGCTTGTTAGAGCAAGATTAGAAAAATTCATTCGTTAAAACGAGCAGTGTTGGCTAAAATTTATACTCTAAGTCCAATGAATTGGCGTGAGTCGCGGGCTGCGGACAGCAAGCGTATCGAAAAAGATTGAAAGGAATAATCAAATGGAACAGAGCATTGCAACTTCAAGTGCAACGATTGTATCTATTCAGGGCCAAGCGTTTGCCGTAGATGCCCAAGGCAACATTAGACCCCTCCAAGCGGGAGATACTATTGCGCCTGGCGAATTGATTATAACTTCTCAAGGCGCGCAACTTGGTTTTTATTATGGTGATGACCAATATGTGCTGGGTGATAATAGTGCTACTCAATTACCAGAATTTGATCCAAGCCAAACACTTTCGCAGTTAAATGCAGCTAATGACCTTGATGTAGAAGCGCTACAACAAGCCATTTTGGAAGGGGCTGACCCGACTGAACTATTTGAAGCTACTGCTGCAGGTGGTGCCCCCGCAGGAGATGGCTCCTCGGCCGGTAATGGTGGATTTGTAACTATTGAAAGAATTGGCGTTGAGACCATCGCTCAAGCTGGTTTTGATACGCAACCTCCTGCTACCAGTTCTGAGCTCGCAGACACAGACAACGAAGCTACAGAGCCCTTAGCAATAAATAACTCATCCAATGAGCCAACCCCTCCAGCACCAAGCCCTGATCAAGCGCCAACTATTAGCTTAAGCGTACAAGCTATTACCGAAGGGAGCGTTGATACAGATACTGTTGTGGCTACATTTAGCTCTAGCGATCCCGATGGTGATGAGATCACTCATAGCCTAGTTAATGATACTCAAGGCTTTTTTGTCATCGATGGCAATGAGATAAAGCTAACTGAAGCGGGAGTGGCAGCAGTAAATGATGATCAGCTAAACCTGACGTCTCTAAACATTACAATACAAGCTGAAGCAAATGGATTGACTGCAAGTGACAGTGCTGACGTAAGCATCGCTCGCACTGACGATGGAGTCACACCTCCGGTTGACCAAGGTCCAAGCATTAGCGTGACCGCGGAAGCTGTAACTGAAGAGTCGGTATCGACCGACACAGTGGTTGCTAACTTTACGTCTAGCGACCCAGAAGGTGACGCCCAGACCTACGCCTTGCTCAATAATGACGATGGCTACTTGGTGCTTGATGGCAACCAAGTCAAACTGACCGATGCCGGTGTGACCGCGGTCAACAACGATACTCTCAATCTTTCCGAACTTAACATTAGTGTAGAAGTGACCGCCAATGGTCAAACTGCCAGCGATAGCGATACAGCTGCCATTACTCGTGTGGATGAAGGTCCAAGCATTAGTGTTACTGCAGAAACGCTCACTGAAGAATCCGTTTCTACTGACACAGTGGTTGCTAACTTTACGTCTAGCGACCCAGAAGGTGACGCCCAGACCTACGCCTTGCTCAACAATGGCGATGGCTACTTGGTGCTTGATGGCAACCAAGTCAAACTGACCGATGCCGGTGTAGCCGCGGTTAACAATGACCAGCTGAATTTATCAGAGCTGAACGTTAGTGTAGAAGTTACTGCCAATGGAAAGACGGCCAGCGACAGTGATACATCTGCCATTACTCGTGTGGATGAAGGTCCAAGCATTAGCGTGACCGCTGAAGCAGTGACCGAGGAATCTGTGTCTACAGACACCGTGGTTGCTAATTTTATGTCCAGCGACCCAGAAGGTGACGCCCAGACCTACGCCTTGCTCAACAATGGCGATGGCTACTTGGTGCTTGATGGCAATCAAATCAAACTCACCGATGCCGGTGTGGCCGCGGTTAACAATGACCAGCTGAATTTATCAGAGCTGAACGTTAGTATAGAAGTGACCGCCAATGGTCAAACTGCCAGCGATAGCGATACAGCTGCCATTACTCGTGTGGATGAAGGTCCAAGCATTAGCGTGATCGCTGAAACACTCACTGAAGAATCCGTTTCTACTGATACAGTAGTAGCTAATTTTACGTCTAGCGATCCGGAAGGTGATGCGCAGACCTACGCCTTGCTCAACAATGGTGATGGCTACTTGGTGCTTGATGGCAACCAAGTAAAACTCACCGATGCCGGTGTGGCCGCGGTTAACAATGACCAGCTGAATTTATCAGAGCTTAACGTTAGTGTAGAAGTTACTGCCAATGGCAAGACTGCTTCTGCCAGCGATACGGCAGATGTTATTCGGGTGAACGATGCACCTACCACCAGTAATGTGGTTCTCGACCCAGTGGCGGAAGATGCAGTGGGTGGTCGAGTGATCACCGAAGCCGAGCTTTTGGCTAATGCCGGTGATATTGATAATGACCTAGCGGATTTATCGGTGAGCAACCTAAGCCTAATTGGTAACGGTAGTCTGGTTAATAACAACGACGGCACTTGGACGTATACGCCAGCTGAAAACGATGATGGCAGCGTGAGCTTTAGCTACGACATTAGCGATGGTGAAGCGAACATCAGCACAGGTACTGCCGACCTAGACATTACCCCAGTGAACGATGCACCTACCACCAGTAATGTGGTGTTAGACCCAGTGGCAGAAGATGCAGTGGGTGGTCGAGTGATCACCGAAGCCGAGCTTTTGGTTAATGCCGGTGATATTGATAATGACCTAGCGGATTTATCGGTGAGCAACCTTAGCCTTAATGGTAACGGCACGCTCATCAACAACAACGATGGCACTTGGACGTATACGCCAGCTGAGAACGATGACGGCAGTGTGAGCTTTAGCTACGACATTAGCGATGGTGACGCCACCATCAGCACCGGGACTGCCGACCTAGACATTACGCCTGTGAACGATGCACCTACCACCAGTAATGTGGTGTTAGACCCAGTGGTGGAAGATGCAGTGGATGGTCGAGTGATCACCGAAGCCGAGCTCTTAGCTAATGCCGGTGATATCGATAATGACCTAGCGGATTTATCGGTGAGCAACCTAAGCCTAATTGGTAACGGTAGTCTGGTTAATAACAACGACGGCACTTGGACGTATACGCCAGCTGAAAACGATGATGGCAGTGTGAGCTTTAGCTACGACATTAGCGATGGTGAAGCGACCATTAGCACAGGTACTGCCGACCTAGACATTACGCCTGTGAACGACGCACCTACCACCAGTAATGTGGTATTAGACCCAGTGGCGGAAGATGCAGTGGGTGGCCGAGTGATCACCGAAGCCGAGCTCTTGGCCAATGCCGGTGATATTGATAATGACCTAGCGGATTTATCGGTGAGCAACCTAAGCCTAATTGGTAACGGCACGCTCACCAACAATAACGATGGCACTTGGACGTATACGCCAGCTGAGAACGATGACGGCAGCGTGAGCTTTAGCTACGACATTAGCGATGGTGAAGCCACCATCAGCACAGGTACTGCCGACTTAGACATTACGCCTGTGAACGATGCACCTACCACCAGTAACGTAGTGTTAGACCCAGTGGCTGAAGATGCAGTGGGTGGTCGAGTGATCACCGAAGCCGAGCTCTTGGCCAATGCCGGTGATATCGATAATGACCTAGCGGATTTATCGGTGAGCAACCTAAGCCTTAATGGTAACGGCACGCTCACCAACAATAACGATGGCACCTGGACCTACACGCCTGCTAAAGACGATGACGGTAGCGTGAGCTTTAGCTACGACATTAGCGATGGTGAAGCGACCATCAGCACGGGGACTGCCGACCTAGACATTACGCCTGTGAACGATGCACCTACCACCAGTAATGTGGTTCTCGACCCAGTGGCGGAAGATACCGTGGGTGGGCGAGTGATCACCGAAGCTGAGCTCCTAGCTAATGCCGGTGATATTGATAATGACCTAGCAGATTTATCGGTGAGCAACCTAAGCCTTAATGGTAACGGCACGCTCACCAACAATAACGACGGCACTTGGACCTATACGCCTGCTAAAGACGATGATGGCAGCGTGAGCTTTAGCTACGACATTAGCGATGGTGACGCCACCATCAGCACAGGTACTGCCGATTTAGACATTACCCCAGTTAATGATGCGCCAGACGCACAAGATGATAGCTTTGCCAACATCGCATCATCAGAGACAGTTTTGCTTGACCTTGTTGCTAACGATAGCGACTTGGAAGGCGATGCAATCAGCGTTAAATCAATTCACGGTACAGATCTAACTCCTGGTGTCGCTCAAAGTATCTCTGTACCAAATGGAGTGGTGAATGTAACTGCTGCTGGAGTTATCAGTTATACAGCCAGTGCAAATGGTAGTGGCTTAGTCGAGTTTTCATACGTTTTACAAGATGAACATGGCGCGGAAAGCAGCGCTGATGTAAGTGGCAATGTCGTTAACTTGTCCAATGACAGCGCTCAAGTATATGAGTCAGGTTTAGCTAGTGGTTCTGCACCTAGTGCTGAAACTAGCTCAGCCACAGGTAATTTATTAGCAAATGATGATGGCTTAGTTGACGGTTTAGAGTTAAGCAGTGTGATATATCAGGGTATTCCGCATACTGCTGACGCGAATGGCGTAATTACGATTGATACTGCTCAAGGGCAGTTAAGCGTTTATACCCAAGACTATAATGGTTTTAGCAAGGGTGATTACGAGTATCAGCTAGAGAGCTCAAGTTTAGATGGTGATGGAGTAAGCGAAAGCTTCAACTATTTGGTGGCTAATCCAACTTCGGGCTTTGTTACTCAAGCAAGCTTAGAAATAAGTATTGAAGACGATGCTCCAATTGGCCACGACCTTTCTCATAGCTTAGAATCAAGCCCCTTATTGGTAACAACCAACCTTGTTCTGGTTTTAGATACTTCTGCCAGTATGACTAATGGTGAACACGGTGATGGCTTAAACTACCTAGAAATCGCCGTTAAAGCTTTGTCTAATTTAATAGAGCAAGCTGATGCTGCAGGTAACGTTAATGTGCAAATTGTTGGCTTCTCTGATTCAGTAATAAGCAGCGGCTGGATCAGCGACAACGTTGAAGACGCTTTAAGCTATCTACAGGATTTAAGCTCAGGTGGTGGTACTCACTACGATATTGCGCTTAATGAGGTGATTTCAAGCAGTACCAGTGCTCAGCAGCCAGATGCTGATAATACCTTGCTGTATTTTATCTCTGATGGTGAGCCAAACTTTGGTTACGGTATTGATGATACTGTTGAGTATAACGGCTCCAATGGCCTTGCAGCATGGGATGAGTTTGTTCAAGACAATATTGATACAAGCTACGGCATTGGTATTGGTCAGGCAGATTTAGATGTATTGAAGGATGTGGCTTCAGAATCCGCGACAGATGAATTTGCCTTCATCGTTGATGATGTAACAGACTTATCTTCCACACTTGTTGAAAGCTACCTTGAAGCTGAAGTTGATGCTTCACTTGGTTTACTGCAAACCGCCTCTACAGACGGCTTCATGGTTGGTGCTGATGATGGCTACGTAAGTGCCATAACAGTAGACGATGTGACGTATAGCTATGATCCTAGTGCAGTTCCTGAGCAAGAGAAAAACGTAAGTATTACTACTGCTTTAGGCGGAGTTCTGCTGCTTAACTTTGTAACCGGTGCATACTCTTATGAGCTTGATGTTGGTGGTGACGGTTGGGGACAACAAGAAAACATTGCGGTAACCGTAACCGATTTTGATGGTGACACAAGCTCTATTAATATCGAGATTAACACTGTATTTGAAGCAGTGGTTGATGCTAACCGCGACGTGATTATTACTAATCAAGATGGTAGTAGCACCATAAGCGTACCAAGCCTAGCATTACTCTGGAACGATACTGGCGATGACATCAGTTTTGATGGAGTAGGCAGTGCCGTTGGTGGTTCGGTAAGTGGTAGTGATGAAATCTTGTTTGATTCAGATGACGGAGTTGGCCTAGGTATTCACGATAGCAACTTTGAAACCGAAGAGTTATCGAATATCGCAACTGCTGAAGATGTAAGCTTTGTTGATTTTAATGGCCACGATGCCGTGGACTTAAGTGACCGTTCTCTATTTAGCCTAAATGATGGAAATATTCCTCAAATCGTATCGGGTGGTTATTCATTCACCTACCAAAGTGAGTTAGTAAATGATAACGACCCTGTAACTAATGCCGATGAAGATTGGATTAAAGTTACTTTAGCGAAAGGTGAAGTACTGTGGGCAAATATGGCCACTATTTCGGGAGAAGAAAGAGTCAAAGTAGACGCTTTCATTTATGACTCCGAAGGAAATTTGCTAGAAACCGATAATGGGGAAAAGCAATTTCAAGAAGATTGGCAGGGACCTAGAGGTAGCTTTACTGCAACCGAAGAAGGTGAATATTACATACAGATCATAGCCGATGATGATACCGATAGCGGTTTTTATCAGATGCATCTAACCATTGATGCTAGCAGTGCTGTTTATCAAAAATCAGCGCTTACCGATACCCAAGAAGAATTTGAATATAGCATCATAGGTGATGGTGGTGCCTTAGATACAACCACTGCAGAGCTTATTGGCGTTCAAGGTAGCTCAATTGATGGTGGCGAGGGTGATGAAGTACTTGTAGGCAATGAGGCGTCTAACGCTATTGATGGTGATGCCGGAGATGACGCCTTAGTTGGTTATGCGGGTGATGACCAACTTGATGGTGGTGTTGGAGAAGACTTGCTGATAGGTGGGCAAGGTAATGATATTCTAACTGGTGGTGATGACAGTGACATGTTTGCTTGGTTAGATGGTGATGATCAATCTACCACTAACGATACGGTAACTGATTTTACCCTAAAAGCTGATGGTGACGCCGATGTGCTTGATTTAAGTGATTTGCTGCAAGGTGAAACAGAGGCAAACTTAGAATCGTATCTGTCTTTTGAAACCGTCAATAATGGCGGTAATGTTGAGACGATTATCTCAATCGATAAAGACGGCGCCAGCAATGGTGAAAGTGTTCATCAAACTATTACCCTTAAAGATGTCGACTTCTCAGGCATGAGCGATAGTGAAATTTTGAGCCAATTAATTGAAGATCAACAGCTTAATGTAGATAACTAGCCGCTTAAGGTTTGGGAAATTGTAGATTCAAGAGTAAGCTAAGGCTTACTCTTGATGTTTTTGTTTATGGAAAGGACGCTCGGTGCAGGACGCTAACCCACAGCAGCAATATCGCGATTTAGATTTAACCGCAGAAAGAACAGACCCTTTACTGAGTAGTTTAGTATTTTTATCTAAGTATTACGGTAAACCTTTCTCTGCGCGCGCTTTATCTGCTGGCCTACCTTTAGAGGAAGGCTTGCTTACACCAGCCTTATTGCCTCGTGCCGCTTTGCGTGCCGGTATGGACGCCTCTATTGTTAAAAAGCCAATTAACAAAATACCTGAATTGCTCTTACCTTGTATTTTGCTGCTAAAAGATGGTCGTTCTTGTGTGCTGCTTTCACGAAGTGACGAAGGCATAGAAGTCGCTTGGCCGGAGCTTCCCGATAGTCATGAACACATCTCTTTAGATAAGCTTGAACCAGATTACACTGGCTTTTGCTGTTATGTTCGCAAGCGTTATCGCTTTGATGCTCGTTCTCCAGAGTCATTAAGCAATAAGCAAGGCCATTGGTTTTGGAATACCCTGCGTCGCTCAGCGCCGATTTATCGCGATGCCTTGGTCGCTTCTTTGTTTCTTAATTTGTTTGCGATAGCCTCTCCGCTGTTTGTAATGAATGTTTATGATCGGGTGGTTCCTAACTCGGCGATAGATACCTTATGGGTACTTACTGCAGGTATGGCCTTGGTGCTGGTGTTTGACTTTGCTCTCAAGCAAATGCGCGCTTACACCTTAGATTTAGCGGCGAAAAAATCTGATATTTTGCTCTCTGCGCGGATCTTCGAAAAACTACTCAACATCAAAGCAGAAGTGCGGCCGCCTTCGGTAGGGGCTTTTGCTAAGAACGTACAAGAATTTGATTCCATTAGGGAGTTTGTTACTTCGTCAACTATTGCTGCTCTGGTCGATGTACCGTTTTCCTTGCTGTTCCTATTAGTCATCGCCATGGTGGCAGGGCCATTAGCTCTGGTGCCCGCTGGTGCCGCTCTGCTGATGCTACTTTACTCTTTTTACATTAAACGCAAAATGCATCAAGAAGTTGAGTTGGGTAGTCGTTTTGCCAGCCAAAAAAATGCCCATCTTATCGAAAGCTTAAATGGCATTGAATCCTTGAAATTAGCTGGGGCCGAGAGTCAGTTTCAACACAAGTGGGAAGAGCTAGTGGGTAACATTGCCACTTGGAACATGGCTATTCGCAAACTGGCTACATCGGTAGGTAACGTTAACGCCTTTGTCTCACAAAGTACCACGGTATTGATTGTGGTTGTTGGGGTATTCCAAATCTCTCAAGGTGAGTTATCGATGGGCGGGTTAGTTGCCGCTGTTATGCTCACTGGCCGTGCCTTAGTGCCATTCTCTCAAGTATCTTTACTCGCAACACGTTATAACCAAGCTCAATCTGCATTGGAAAATCTCGAAGATATTATGCAATTGCCAGATGAGAACTTAGAGCGTTATATGCATCGTTCTCATTTCGATGGAGCAATCAGTTTTACGGATGTGAGCTTTACCTATCCTGGTAGCGATCAGCAAGTACTTAAGAATGTAAGCTTCTCTCTAAAAGCCAAAGAAAAAGTTGCGATTATTGGCAAAATTGGCGCTGGGAAAACCAGTTTAGAGAAAGTCTTGCTGGGGTTCTATACACCTCAGCATGGTGCTATTCGCCTCGATGGTGTGGATCTCAACCAAATTAGCCCAGCAGATATTCGACAAAAAATGGGCTGTTTACCGCAAGACATCAATCTGTTTTTTGGCTCTATTCGTGAAAACATCACCTTAGGCGTGCCGCATATTGAAGATGAGTTAATCTTTCGAGCTGCCGAATTGGCTGGTGTTACTCAATTTACCGATGTGGACCCAGAAGGCTTAGACAGACAAGTTGGTGAACGGGGTCAATATCTGTCGGGTGGGCAGCGTCAAGCTGTCGCTTTAGCGCGAGCACTGCTGTTTAATCCACCAGTATTGGTATTGGATGAACCAACCAGCAGCATGGATGCCTACTCAGAAAATCTCGTCAAAAAGCGTTTGAAGCAAGTAGCTGAAGATAAAACTTTTGTATTGATTACCCACAAGATGTCGATGTTGGATTTGGTTGATCGGATTATTGTACTAGAACGAGGCCAAGTGGTTGCCGATGGCAGCAAAGCAGAAGTACTAGAGTTGTTGCGAAGTGGTAAAGTGAGGGCGCCAAATGAGTAAGCGCAAGCAAGACCTCTCGGAAGCTGAGCTAAAGTTTGTTGACGATATTAATGCTGCTATTTTGATGAAAACGCCACGTCGTTCTAAGCGTTTGTTGTGGCTTATTTTTGTTTTGCTAGCTTGCGCACTGTATTGGGCTCACTGGGCCAAAGTTGATGAAGTTACAGTAGGCAGCGGTAAGGTCATTCCTTCGCAACAAATTCAAACCATTCAGAATCTAGAAGGCGGTATTCTCAAGCAGATTTTGGTTAAAGAAGGAGAGCAAGTCGAGCCGGCTCAGCCATTGTTACTAATTGACGATACTCGCTTTCGCTCCGACTTTAGAGAACAACAACAACGGGTGATTAACCTAGAAGGCGACGTGGCTCGTCTTAAAAGTGAAATTGCCAGTATTCAATTAAACCCTGAATTACCAACGCAGCAGTGGCGCGATCAAGTGCAAGTTGTTGAGGTCGACATTGCCTTTGATGATGAATTTAAACAGCAATACCCCTCAGAAGTCACCGGCCAGCAGCTGCAAAAGTCAGCACGTTTAAGCGCATTACAAAATCAGTTATCCATTACTGCTGGTCAAATAGAGCAAAAGCAGCAAGAGCTAGTTGAGCTTAAGTCCAAAATTACCCATGTAAATACTAGTTACAATCTCGTCCTAGAAGAATTGCGAATTACCAAGCCTTTAGCCGAAGAAGGCATTGTGTCGCAAATTGAGATATTAAAACTACGCCGCCAAGCCAACGATTTAAATGGTGAGCTGCAAAGCAGTAAGTTGCTAGAACCAAAGATCAACAGCGCCATCGGCGAAACCATTTATAAACGCCGAGATATCGCTCTTAACTTTCTTAGTGAGGCTCGCCGTGAGCTCAACCAAATTGAAGCAGAGCTACAACCTTTAAGCGAGGGGCAGGTTGGCTTGCGTGATAGGGTTGATAGAACCTCGGTGGTTTCTCCGGTAAAAGGCACGGTAAAGAAAATCTACATTAATACCGTTGGCGGCGTCGTCCAGCCAGGTATGAGCATCATGGAAATTGTCCCGATCGAAGATAACCTTTTGGTTGAGGCGAAAATTCAGCCAAAAGATATTGCATTTCTTCGGCCAGGGCTTAAAACTGTTGTTAAATTCAGTGCTTACGATTTTTCTATCTACGGTGGATTGGACGGCCAACTAGAACATATTAGTGCCGACACCATTTTGGATGAAGAAGGGAATAGTTATTATTTGGTCAGGGTTCGAACCGATAAAAACTATTTAGGGAATGATGAAGCGCCATTGCCTATTATTCCCGGCATGCTATCTAGTGTAGATATCATCACTGGCAAGAAAAGTATTTTAGATTATTTGCTAAAACCAATAATTAAAGCGCAACAATCAGCGCTACGCGAACGATAAGAAAGTCTGTTTGCTAACCCTTTGGTTAGCCTACGACAAGGAGTGTTAATGAATAAGCTGACCTTAACCCTAGCGTCTGGTCTATTGATGTCTTGTAACTTGGCTTCAGCACAGTCATTGGAGCAAGCGGTAGCTAAAGTGCTTACCGAGCATCCACAGCTGCAGTCATCTTTTAATCAATTTAAGGCCAGCAGCGAGCAATACCAAAGTGCCAAAGGCGGTTACTACCCAACGGTAGATCTCACCGCTGGTGCAGGTTGGGGCCAACGGGAAACTGAAACTCTGGGCGTAAATAGTGCTAATCCCACAGAAATTGGCGTGAGTATTCGCCAGCTTCTATTTAGTGGTTTTGCTACGTCAGGAGAGGTTACTCGTACTGAAAACGAAACCTTGGCCGATCAATGGCTGTTATATAACGATGCTGAAAACATCGCCTTGCGAGTGGTTGATGTTTACCTCGAAGTAATAAAGCAGCAACAGCTATCAGAACTTGCCGAAAGTAATCTGCAAACTCACTTGGCCATTCAAAAAGACATTAAAAAACGCACCGATTCGGGCGTGGGTTCTAGTGCTGATTTAACCCAAGTAAATGGCCGTGTTGCCCGAGCAACCACCAACTCTTTATCGGCAAAAAATAACTTGATGGACGCGCAAACTCAGTTTTTGCGAGTGGTTAACGAGTTACCCAAAGATTTAGTGCAACCGGGGGCCGATGTGGCCTTGCTACCTGCAGACCTTGATGCAGCGCTTGCCGCGGCTTTAGATGTGCACCCAACCCTTAAGTCGGCTCAATACGACGTTGCTGCCGCGAACGCACAAACTACCGTAGCTAAAGCTAATAACTATCCTGAAATTGCCTTGGAGTTAGATGGTAACTGGGATCGCAACCAAAATGGTTTGGATGATACTAAAGATTATGAGCTAGCCGCTATGCTCCGCCTGCGTTACAACTTGTTTAACGGTGGCAGTGATGCAGCGGAAATTCGCCGCAGTGCTTACGATGTTAATCGTGCAAAAGCCGTGGGCGAAGACGCATATCGCCAAGTTAGCGAGGGTACCCGTTTAGCTTGGAATGCTTGGGATGTATTGGTTCGTCAAAAATCCTTTCTGCAACAGCATGTTGAGGCGAGCTTTCAAACCGTTGAGGCCTACAAAAAGCAATTTAACTTAGGCAAACGTAGCCTGTTAGACGTACTGAATACCGAAAATGAACTATTTGAAGCGCAAAATGAATTCATTAGTGCCGACATTGATGAACTTCGCGCGAAATACCGTTTACTCAATGCCACAGGCTTATTGCTTGAGGCCTTACGTGTTAATCGACCAGAGGACTGGACTTTTTAATGAAAAACAAGAGCTTAATTGTCGCAGCGGCTGTTTTGGCCTTAACTGCGTGTAGTCAAACTGCTGATACTTACCAGGCTGAGCCTGCTAATTACGACCGCCAAGACCAAGATGGTGATGGCGTTATCAATGAGCGCGATCTTTGCCCAGATACCGAAGCGGGTGCAGCGGTTGATAACGATGGCTGTTCAGAGTTTCAAAGCGTAGATGATGGTTATGAGTTGATGGTCTTTTTTGGCCACGACTCAAGCAATCTAACCGATGAATATGCTCCGCAGCTTCAACAAGTTGCCGACTTTATGCAGAAGTATCCAGAAGTGAAAATCAGTGTTGAAGGCTACGCTAGCGCTAGTGGCAGTAAGTCTTACAACCTTAAGCTGTCTAAACGTCGTGCCGCAAGTGTACGCCAGCAATTAATTGACGACTACGCTGTGAGCGCAGAGCGCATTGAGCTAGAAGCAATTGGGGAAGAGGAGTTGTTGGCTGCCGGTGATTCGGAACAGGCAGAAGCAGCTAATCGCCGAGCTCGAATTTTTGTACAAGAACAATACCGCGAAGCGGTTCCTCGTTGGTCAATTTATACGCCGCACTTAAAGCAGCAATAGGCTAATGCGAGGGCTTTTAGCTAGGTGGTGGATAGCAGTATTGGCTTGGCCAATATTGTTGTTTGCTACCGCTTACCAGCTAGAAGAACTCGCCAGCACAGTTCGTAATTTCTATGGTGAAAAAGCCGAATTAAGAGTTCGAGCTTGGCGCCAAACCATCAACGATGGTCATGACTTAAGCGAAGCAGACCAGCTTCGCTCCATTAATGATTTCTTCAATCAAATGCAATTTGTTGATGATATTGATGTGTGGGGGCAAGAAGACTACTGGGCTACTCCCGTCGAATTCTTGGGCGCCGCAGCCGGAGATTGTGACGACTTTAGCATTGCCAAATACTTCTCGTTAATAGAACTGGGCGTGAGTGATGAAAAGATGCGCTTGGTTTATGTAAAGTCGCTTACTTACAACCAATTTCATATGGTGGTGGCATACTATGAAACGCCTTCATCAATACCGATTATTCTCGATAACATCAATCCAAATATATTGCCGGCGACGCAGCGCGGCGATCTAGTACCCATATATAGTTTTAATGGTCAGCACTTGTGGTTGATGAAAGAAAAAGGCCGTGGTCAGTTAGCCGGCAAGTCTAGTCGTCTTAAGCTTTGGACCGATCTCCAGCAACGCTGGCGGCTAAATAAACTCAAAAAACCAGTAAAGAATTTCGATGCTTAGGGGAACACTATGACCTTATATCGCCAGTTGTTAATTGTGGTACTGCTTATCTACGGCGGCCTGCTGGCTGTGGTATTTAGTATCGAAATTGGCAATACCCGTAGTTACTTGTCTGAGCAGCAACTATCAGATGTAAACAATACAAGCACTTCTTTAGGTTTATCCCTAAGCCCCTATCTAGAAGATGAAGATGTAATAGGTGCCGAGTCGGTAATTAACGCCATGTTCGACAGTGGCTACTATCAGCAAATTAGTCTTAAGTTGTTTGCCGATGACAGCCTTATCGACCGCCAAAACTCTCGCTCTATTGATGGCGTGCCCGAGTGGTTTACTTCACTTGAACTATTTCAGCCCAGCGCTCAAGAGCAGGTATTAACCAGTGGTTGGATGCAGCTAGGCGAACTAAAAGTAGTTGGCCACCCTGGTTTTGCTTATTTGCAACTGTGGAACGCCATGGTTGATTTAGCAAAGCTATTTGTCGTGGGGTATTTAGCAACGGTGTTGCTATTAATGCGGGCGCTGCGTTATTTGTTAAAACCGCTGGAGCAAATTCAACAGCAAGCTAAGTTAATTGAACAGCGTAATTTTGGCCAAACTATTCCGTTGCCACACACTCAAGAGTTGCGCAGTGTAGTGGGTGCAATTAACCATATGTCGGATAACATTGCCCAGCAGTTTGAAAGCCAAGTACAAGAAGCTAGCGCTTTGCGCCAGCAAGCGTTTCAAGACTCGGTATCAGGCTTAGGTAATCGCGCTTACTTCATCAATCAAAGCAAATCTTGGTTAGCTGAGTCTGGAGTGGGTGGGGTTGCGCTATTGTCTCTCGATATTATTGAAGCCATTCATGTGCGCGATGGTTTTAGTGCGCGGGATGAGTTTATTCATTCTGTAGGGGAGCTGTTTACCGCTTATACCCAGCAACAGCAGCAATTGGTATTTGCCCGCATTAGCAATTTAGAATTTGCAGTATTGGCTGAGGGTTTCGACCAGCAACAATTGTTAGATCTTGCAGAAGAAATTAATAAAGATTTATTGTCCCGTTTAGCTACGTGGAAGCAGTACATGCCTCGACCATTGGTGATGGGCTTAGTATTGCGCCAAAAAGATGAAAACATAGGCGAGCTATTAACTGCAGCAGATACCGCGTTACATAACGCTCGTGAGTTGCGCGAAGGCTTCTTTAGTTTGGCCGATGTTGAGCATACTCATATCCCTCGTAGCCAATGGAA
The DNA here is from genome assembly GCF_037076485.1 of Agarivorans sp. OAG1. Lineage (NCBI taxonomy): Bacteria > Pseudomonadati > Pseudomonadota > Gammaproteobacteria > Alteromonadales > Alteromonadaceae > Agarivorans > Agarivorans sp. OAG1. The sequence goes on along the minus strand of NZ_AP028990.1, from coordinate 3,883,369 downwards.
GCAGCTACTCGAAAATACCATTAGTCGCCAAAGCTTGGCTTACAAGGCGCAGGTGGTTAACTTTATTCATAGCGACAAAGTATTGCACCACGAGTTGTTTACCACCATTGAAGTAGATGCTCAGCATTACGCTGCTGGTCAGTTTATGCCGGCGGTTGAGCAATTTAGATTGGGCGCTCAGTTTGACCAAATGGTGGTTGAGCAAGCCGCGCGAGCTTTGCAGCAAGACAATAACTTAAGCTTGGCGATTAACTTAACTTTATCAGCCATCAGCGAAGCGAGCTTTTTAGCGTGGTTAGTTGAACTGGCACAGCAGTATCAAACGGTGGCATCGCGAATGGCTTTTGAAATTCCAGAAACGGCTTTTTTGCAAGAGAATACCCAGTTAGAAGCCAGTTTAGACAGTTTAAGAGAGTTGGGTTTCCAAATTGGTATTGATCAATACGGGCGTAATCTAAACTCCCTAAACTACTTAAGTCGGGTTAAACCTAATTACGTTAAAATTGACTATGGTTATACAGCACAGGCCTTGGCCGAAGATGGCGATAGCCACTTCTTAAGTGCGATATGTAGAGCCGCACGCAACCTACAAATTATCACGGTGGCACAGCGAGTCGAAAATCAACAGCAAGTTGAGCTGCTGTCGGCCTTGCCAGTAGACGCCTATCAAGGTTATGTTGCTCCTCCTCAGCGTTTTACGTTGAATGATTAAGTGCACTAATGAGCAGAGGTAAATAATGAACAAATTACTGTTAGTGGGCTTGGTTGCCTGCAGTGTTAGCATCTCTCCGGCATTTGCCGCTTTGCTGCATACTAGTGGCGAGGCTAAGTTAGTGGTAATTGCCGACCAAGTGCAGGTGGACTTACATGCTACTAGTCTGGCAAAAACGGCCAGTGATGCAAAACAGCAGGTAGATAAAATAGTTAAAGTTACACAATCAAACCTTGCCAATTTATTAACTGACTCAGACCGCTTTGAAGCCAGCCAACTGCAAATTCAGGCAGAATATAAGTACCAAGACAGAGAACGGGTGTTTGTGGGTTATCGCGCGCAGCGCAGTATCATCGTTGAGCTGGCCAACCTAGAAGGCCTAACTCAAGTACTTGATGCAGCTATGTTGAGTGGGGTGAATGAAGTGCGTCAGCTACAATACAAAAGCTCACAAGAAGAAAAGTACAAGCAACAAGTGCGCGCTATGGCTGTGAACGACTCTTATGTTAAGGCTAAGCAGTTGGCAGAAGGCTATGAAGGCCAGCTAGGACCGGTGGTTGAAGTTAATTACCGTAACCAATCTGCTATTCCAGTGATGAAGATAGAACGCGCCACTCTAGCTGCAACCGATACTAACGCCGGCTCCTATCAGGCTGCTCAACTTATTTATAGAGATAGTGTTGATGTGAGCTTTGAATTGCTAACCGAAGAGTAGCTGCGTCAAACTAGTGATTTGCTTATTATTGCTATGTTAGTTAGCTGAATAAATAAAAGCCCAAACAATGTTTGTTTGGGCTTTTGCTTTTTAGTGACATTTAGTAAGCAGCGTCGGCCACCACAAATTCGCTAGCATTATTGGTGTCGATAAGCTCTGCCGCTAAGATAACTCGAGAAGGTGCACTGTGGTACATCTTGCCTAGCATTTCATGGCGAGCGCCGGTAATCGCTAATGCAATGCCAGAGGCTACCATACTAGGTGGATAGGTGACGGTAGCGCGAACTACCGGGTTACCATCTACCACCATTTTGATGATGTCTTGCGATCCCGCTCCACCTAATACGGTTTTAATGTCGGTTCGGCCAGATTCTTTAATTGCCTGCATCACGCCTTTTAGCATGTCATCATCTTGGCACCAAACCGCATCAATCTCTGGGTGTTTTTGTAAGTAGTTTTCCATTACCGCTAGTGCTTTCTGGGTAGACCAATCGGCTGGTTGGCTATCGAGAATGCTCATGCCTTTATGTTGAGCAATCACCTCGTTAAACGCGTCTACCCGTTGTTTGTTAATAGGAATAGACATACCTTCAATTACTACTACCTTGCCTTTTCCATCCATTTCTTTAGCCAGCCATTCGCCACTTACGCTACCTAAACCCGCGTTATCACCAGCAATAAATACATTTTGCGCTGGCGTTTCTAATTCGCGGTCTACTACTACGGTGTAGATGCCACTGCCGTAGGCTTCTTCAATCACCTTTTGTAAGGTGGCAGGGTTATGCGGCAATATAACCAAGGCATCAATGCCCTTGATCATCAAATCTTCCACATCGCCAACTTGCTTTGAACCAGAGCTGGCAGCCACTACGTAAAACTCTATATCGTCTTCACTTTTCTTAAAGTCGTCGGCGGCCTTTTCAGCCCACCACAACAAGCCTGCGGTCCAACCGTGGTCTGCTGAGGGAACGGATACACCCACTTTTAAGGTTTTAGCTACTGCGGCGTTTAATCCCAGTGAGGCAATAAAAGTGGCGGCAAGTAGTAATTTTCCTATGTGTTGCAATAAACGCATGAGTTACTCTCCTTTGTATTTATGTACGGTGTTGGTTTAGCGGTCGCGTTTAAATTGCATGAGCACTGCAATCAAAATCACTAAGCCTTTTACCGTTCCTTGTAAGTAGGGGGACACCCCCATTAAATTCAGCATGTTGTTAATAATGCCTAATATGATGGCGCCGATAACGGTGCCCCATAAGGTGCCTTTGCCGCCAGACAGCGAAGTGCCGCCTATTACAACCGCTGCAATGGCGTCGAGTTCGTAAAACAAGCCCGCATCACCAGGGCTCACCGAATTTAATCGTGATGACAGCATCACCGCAGACAAACCCACGGTGAAACCAACAATCACAAAAGTAAGAAAATAAACGCGCTGTACATTAATCGCAGAATAGGTGGCCACTTTGGGGTTAGAGCCCACCGCACATACATGGCGGCCAAAAGCGGTATGTCGCAAGATAAGGTGGCCTAAAAATGCGAGACCAATAAACAGCCAAACAGGAATGGGAATGCCCAGTAAATAGCCGCCACCAATGTCGGGGTAGTGGTTATTTTGCGAGACCATTTCTCCGGCATCACTAATGTATAGGGTTAAGGAGCGGAATATAGACATGGTCGCCAAGGTGGCGACAAACGCGGTAATTTTCCCTTTGGTGGTGAGTAAACCATTTACCGCGCCAAAAGCTGCACCCATGGCCATCGCCGCAGCAATAGAAACGGTCACTGCCATCCAGCCGTCACCTAAATAGTTGAGCAGCATAATCACCAGTACACCCACTAAGGCGACCATTGAACCCACCGATAAATCTATTCCCCCGGCAATAATCACAAAGGTCATTCCTAGGGCAATAATGCCGGTATAGGAGACTTGTCTAAGCACGTTGGTAAGATTTCTTGGGATAAGGAAGTGGTCACTGGCCATGGCCGACAGCACCACCAAAATGAGTAATGCGACTAAAGGAGCCCAGTTAGACAGAGTAAATTTAGGCAGCTTATTTAACCAACTGGTATTAGGGCTTAGCCCAGATTTTTGATTCATTTTAGCAACCTCACTCATTGGGGGCTCTCCTGCATCGGCGTAGATACCGGCGTTGCCTGGCTTTGCAGACCTGCGGCCAAAAACATGATTTGTTGTTCGTTGATTTCTTGTTCACGCAGCTCTCCTTGAATTTGGCCTTCGCGCATCACCAAAACTCGGTGGGCAAGGCCAATGAGTTCTTCCATGTCTGATGAGATCACCACAACCGCTAAACCTTGCTCGGTCATGCTTTGGATAAAGTGGTAGATTTCTTTCTTGGTATTTACATCAACGCCCCGAGTGGGTTCGTCGAGAATCAGTATTTGCGGCTGGGTATCCATCCATTTCGACAAATATACTTTTTGTTGATTGCCCCCACTGAGGTAAAGAAGTTCGGTATCTAAGGAGGCTGCTTTAATGTCGAATTTACGTACATATTGCTGAGCTTGTTGGCGAGCTTTGCCGTGGTTAATTAAGCCTTTGCAATAATTCCCTAGTGAAATAAGGCTAATGTTCTCGGGTAAATTAAAGCTCATGGTTAATCCGCAGCCTTGGCGATCTTCGCTTAAGTAGGCCAAGCCATGTTTTACCGCGTCTTTAATATTGTGAATGGTGACGGCTTGTTGATGAATAAAGATCTTGCCGCTTTGGCGACGGCGTAGCCCCATTATCGCTTCTGCTGTTTCGGTGCGCCCGCTGCCAATTAAGCCGGCAAACCCCAATACTTCACCTTGGCGCACTTCAAAGCTAATTTGCTTAAGTAAGTTTTTAACATTCAAATCATCGACTTTAAGTGCCACTTTGCTTTGTACTTTAGAGCGTGGCGGAAATACTTGGTTAAGCTCACGTCCAACCATTTTTTTCGCCATGTCTTGTTCGTCAATGTCACTCACTTGGTCAACCGAAATTAACGCGCCATCGCGCAAAATAATTAGGCGATCGCATAGCTGTTTAACTTCCTTAAGCTTGTGCGAGATAAACAAAATCGTTACGCCTTGCGCTTTTAGCTTATCGATAAGCTTGAATAGCACGGTAACTTCTTGGCTGGTTAACACCGTGGTGGGTTCATCCATAATCAGAATACGCGCATCATTTACTAATGCTTTTGCTATCTCCACCATTTGTTTTTCGGCCACGCTCAGTACTTCAATTAGCGCATCTGGCGACAAGTCTGTTTCTAATAAACTCAATAGTTGGAGGGTACGTTGGCGCATGGCTTTTTTGTTAAGAAACAAGCTGCCTTTTAACTCTTGGCCTAAAAAAATATTTTCAAACACACTTAGGCTGGCAATTAAGTTAAATTCCTGTGGAATCATCGCAATGCCCAAGGTCTTGGCGTCTGCGGGGCTTTTTATCTCAACGGCTTTGCCATTAACTAGCACTTGGCCGCTACTGCGCTGATAAATGCCAGAGATAATTTTTAGCAAGGTAGATTTACCCGCGCCATTTTCACCAAGAATGCCCATTACTTCGCCTGGTTGCACCTCAACGCTAATGCCGTGTAAAACTTGTACTCCAGAAAAGCTTTTAGTGATTTTATCCAAGCTAAGAATAGGTTTAGGCAAGCTCATGAACGTTCTCCAAAGCGGTCCATTTACCATTGTTTTGCGAGGAATGGATCATGGCATTGATGAACTGTAAGCCTTCTACACCTTGTTTCACTCCCGGCAATAAACTATTAGCCAGAATGTCGGTGGCCGATGAGCCATTGCGTGCTGTACGAATAGCCTTGGCGGTTTCGGTGTAAATATTGGCAAAGCCTTCCAAATAGCCTTCGGGGTGGCCAGCTGGGGTTCTCACCAAATGTTCAGGCTCGGCGTTGTATCCATAACCTGCACGGCTAATAATTCGGCTAGGCTGGGAGAATGGGCTGTACAGTAGTTGGTTGGGCTGCTCTTGCGACCACTCAAGCCCTCCATCACTGCCATATACCCTAATCCGCAGACCATTTTCATTACCAGGCGCCACCTGCGAGCTCCATAACATGCCGCGTACACCTTGCTCGAAGCGCAGCATGGCATGCACGTTGTCGTCTAGTACTCGGCCATTTACAAAAGTAGACAGTTCTGCGCTTACTTGTTCTAGCTGTAAGCCACTTATAAAGGCCGCTAGATTAAAGGCATGAGTGCCTATATCTCCCAAGCAACCAGCAGGTCCCGAGCGCTTTGGATCGGTGCGCCATTCGGCTTGTTTATTGCCAGTATTTTCCGCTGCGGTAGTGAGCCAATCTTGCGCATACTCCACTTGAACCAAGCGCAGCTTGCCAAGCAAACCTTCCCCAACCATTTGTTGGGCTTGGCGCACCATGGGGTAAGCACTGTAGTTATGAGTGAGCACAAACAGCTTGCCGCTATTATTCGCCAGCTCTTTGAGCTCCATTGCTTCGTGAAGAGAGCAGGTCATGGGTTTGTCACAAATCACATGAATACCTGCGGCCAAAAATGCTTTAGCTATAGGGAAGTGCAAATGATTAGGCGTTACGATACTTACCGCTTCAATGCCATCAGGGCGAGCGGCTTCTGCCTCAGCCATATCTTGATAGCTTAGGTAGCAACGGTCGGCAGCAATGCCTAAATCCTTGGCTGATTGTTGCGCTCTGGCTGGATCGGCACTTAATGCGCCAGCAACTAATTCATATTGGTTATCTAAGCGCGCAGCAATACGGTGAATGGCACCAATAAACGCACCACTGCCACCGCCTACCATTCCTAGTTTAATTTTATCCATGAGTTACTCCTATAAACCCAGAATTCGCAGATTTGCTGCTTGGTCGATGGCGCTGTCGGCAAAATCATCAAAGGCTTTGTCGGTGACTTCAATGATGTGTTGCTCTACAAAGGCGGCGCCTTCCAGCGCGCCAGCTTCAGGGTGTTTAAGGCAACATTCCCACTCAACCACCGCCCAGCCACTAAAGTTGTATTGGGCGAGTTTGGAAAAAATCCCCACAAAATCTACTTGGCCGTCGCCTAAAGAGCGGAATCGACCGGCACGTTCAGTCCAACTTTGGTAGCCGCCATATACGCCTTGTTGACCAGTGGGGTTAAATTCCGCGTCTTTTACATGGAACATTTTGATGCGAGGGTGATAGCGGTCGATAAAATCTAAATAATCCAGCTGCTGCAGCACAAAATGGCTAGGGTCATACAAGATATTGCAACGCGGATGCTGGTTAACTGCATCCAAGAACATTTCGAAGCTAACGCCGTCATGTAGGTCTTCTCCTGGGTGAATTTCGTAACATACATCTACGCCAGCTGCGTCAAAGGCGTCTAGGATCGGTAACCAACGCTTGGCTAATTCCTCAAAGCCAGTTTCAACTAAGCCTTGAGGACGTTGTGGCCATGGATACATATATGGCCACAGCAGCGCGCCAGAGAAGGTAGCATGAGCACTTAAACCTAGGTTTTTAGAAGCCCTTGCCGCCAACATCATTTGGTTTACCGCCCATTCTTGACGGGCGCTTGGGTTAGCCCTTACGGATTCAGGAGCAAAGCCGTCAAACATTTCATCGTAGGCTGGGTGCACTGCAACAAGTTGGCCTTGCAGGTGCGTCGACAGCTCGGTGAGAGTGAGGCCATTGTCGGCAAGCAGGCTTAATACCTCTTGGCAATAGCTTAGATCTTCTGCAGCGCGCTCCAAATCAAACAAACGTTTATCCCAGCTGGGCATTTGCACTCCTTTGTAACCCACACTGGCTGCCCAAGCGGCAATTGAACTTAGTGAGTTAAAGGGCGCTTCGTCACTAGCAAACTGGGCGAGGAACAGCGCGGGTCCTTGTAGGGTTTTCATCGGCAATCCTTTTATCGAAGTTCAAACCAAATGTCGTATTTTGTTGAGATCAAATGTAATCGATTACATTTGGTCTCATAAAAAAACCATGCGCTGTTCAAAGCTGGAGGCGTATAAAGCCGCACTGCATGGCATTTATTTAGTAGTTGAATAAAACTTATACAATAAAATAGTGTTTATCTAGCGTATGTTGCGAAAATGTGATCAGTTTAAAAGTTTATTTTTTGTACAAATTGCTGATTGAGTTCTTAAGTGATTTAAAATAAAGTACTTTATGATAATTGATGTAATCCGTTACATTTGGGCTAAGCTTTCACTAAGGTTAGCCTTGCTTATTACCAATCTAAGGACAGTAAATGCCTACCATAAAAGATGTGGCCAAATTGGCAGGCGTATCTACCGCAACGGTATCTCGGGCGATGATGAGCCCAGAAAAAGTATCCGAGAAAACCCGTTTGAAGGTCGAATTAGCGGTAGCCGAGTCGGGGTTCTCTCCCAATGTGATTGCACGAAATTTAAGGCGTAGCGAATCGAAAACCATCGTGATTATTGTGCCAGATATTGCCAATATGTTTTTCGCCAGCATTGTTCGCGGGATCCAGCAGGTAGCTTTGCAAAACGGCTACAAAGTGTTGCTGGGGGATTCAATTCACACGGTTGAACAAGCAAAAGTGTATATGGACTTGGTACGCAGCAAGCAAGCCGACGGCATTATTTCGCTTACCGCTGAGCTGCCTATGGAGATCCGGCAAGGCACCGAAATTCCAATGGTAATGGCATGTGAGTACTTTCCTGGTTTTCCTATTCCCACGGTGCGTATTGATAATCGCGGCTCGGCTAAGCGAGCTGTAGATTATTTATTAGATATTGGGCATAGCCAAATTGGCTGTATTACCGGCCCTATGGAAAACCCAATTTGTGTGGATCGTAAAGCCGGTTATCAAGACAGTCTGCAGCAGCTAAATATTGCCGTTGACGAAGCCGCTTTTGAAGACGGTGATTTTAGTTTTCAGTCGGGGTATAGCGCGTTCATGCGTCTACACGAACACTACTCAATGACAGCGTTATTTTGCTTTAACGACATGATGGCTCTAGGGGCAATGAAAGCGGCAACGCAACTGGGTATTAAGGTGCCGCAACAGTTATCAATAGTGGGCTTTGATGACCTGTTATTTGCCGAGTATACCAACCCAGAGCTCACCACCATTCGTCAGCCGCAAGAAGATATTGGTAAGACAGCAGCCAACACGCTAATGAAGATTCTGCAGGGCAGCAAAGCCAGCCAAGACACCATTGTGCCCACTCAGTTATTGGTTCGCTCTAGTTGCTGTTCGCCAAGTAAGTAACAATGTCGTTTGTCTAAGAATTGCTATCGAGAATGAAAAAAAGCCAGTGGTATTATCACCACTGGCCAAAGGAAGGAATTGCTAAAAAATACTACTGGAATTTAAAACGTTGGTTGGTACCTCCATCACATGACCATTGTCTAAGCTCTGCGCCATTAGCGCCCGAATTGTTGGCTATTTCTAAACATTTGCCGCTTTGTTTATTGCGGATTTCAAAGGTATTACTGCCTTTATCTACAAGACTCCATACTTGGCTTGTATTAGCGTGGTTACAAACCCATTGTTGAACTTTAGCGCCGTCTGCAGAGCTGCCAGATGCTAGCTCCATACATAGTTGGCTTACTTTTGCGCTAATGCTGTATTCGTTATTGCCTAAAGCGGTAAATTGGAAACGCTGGTTATTGTTACCGGTGTTGCATGACCACTGTTGATAGGTGCTACCGTTCCATAATGCGCCGCTTTTCACATCTAGGCATAAGTTAGAGTGAGCCACTTGAAGGTTGGTATAACCGCTAGGTGGAGTAATGTCGCCTGTTGGCGGAGTAGTGCTGCCACCAGTAGGTTTATAAACCCTAATCCAATCTACGTACATTTTGTTTTTATCGCCATCTGCTAGGTCTGCATCGGTGGCAATATGGCCTGCTTCAGAGCGCCAAGAATGGTCCTCGGTATCAAGAATAATGAACATTTCTTGATTCATGTTGTAACGGCTTTTATCTAGTATGGCACCGGTATAATCTTTATCTTTCATTACCACTTGGCTCCAAGCGCCTTTAGTGGTTTTTTGGCCATTAATGTAGAAGGTCACCTCAGTGGGGCTTTTCCAGTAAACGCCAAAACGGTGGAAGCCTTCACGCCAGTAATTGCCCCAAGTAGGGGTATTGTGTGTTTGATCGTTAAAGTCACTGCTAATTGAGTTATCGTTGTTACGGAAGAATACGTGGAAGTTGGTTGACATGTTTTTGGCAAACCAGTCTTGGCGCGCACCGCCATACACTTCCAGAACATCAATCTCGCGCTGGTCGTTTTCACTTAGTAACCAAAAGTTAGAAGAGAGCTCTAAATTGCTTACCTTAATGTTGGCTTCTAAGAAAATGGGGTATTTCACTTTGGTTTTAGAGGTGACAACCCCAGCATTAACTTGGTTAGTGCCTTGGCGACGAGATGCACTAATAATTAAGTTACCATCACCAACCCACGATTCATCGCTTGACCAGTAGGTGAGGCCAGGGCCTGTCCAGTTATGAAAGTAAGCGTCTTTCCATTTGCTGGTAAAGGAGCTTGGCTTACCCGAATAGTTAAAAGAGTCTGAATAGCTTTCTTGTAACTCCCAGCTTTGTCCTGGGTCTAGCTCTGCTGGAATTGGGATATTATCCCAGTCTGCCGCATAAGTACTGAGTGATAAACCTAAACCGCAGGCTAATAGTAGTGGGTGCTTAGTGAATCCTTTCATTGTTATCTCCCTGTTTAGTGTGATAACAAATATCGCACAGTTATTAACCTATTTATGCGATCTGGTCGATCAATTTATGCTCATTGTTAACCTGTTGTAAGGTGTGTGATCAAGTTATTGTTTTTGTTTTGCAGAAGGGCGGTTTTGGTGAGCAAGATCTCGGAAGGGCAGATAAAAAAAGGCCTTGGTATGACTACCAAGGCAAAGTGCTAACAATTGTCAAAAGGAATTAAAAAAGATTACTGGTAGTTCAGGTAAATGGTTTTCTTCTGCAAGTATCCCTCCAAGCCGTATTTCCCATCTTCGCCGCCGATACCACTGCGTTTAAAGCCTGTATGGAAGCCATTTAATAGCTCACCATTAGGGCGATTAACATAGATTTCGCCGACCTCTAACTCGTTAACAACTTGCATTATTTTGCGCATGTCGTTGGTATATACGTAGCCAGACAAACCTAAGTCGATGTCGTTGGCATACTGTAATGCTTGCTCCAGGCTATCAATTGGCATTGCAGCTACAACTGGGCCAAACACTTCTTGTTTCATGATGTCCATTTGGTTGTTTACATCGGTAACCACGGTAGGTTCAAACCAGTAACCATTGGCAAACTCTTCGCCACTTGGTTTACCACCTCCACAAGCGATGGTTGCGCCTTCGGCCTTGGCTTTGCTAATCATCTCAACCAGTTTTTCTACTTCGCGAGCATTTACTTTAGGGCCAACATTAGTGCTAGCTAACATTGGGTCACCGATCTTAAGTTGCTTCACTTTAGCGATGAACTTATCCATAAACTCTGCGTAAATCGCTTTATGGATATACATGCGCTCGTTAGACGTACAAATTTGGCCGCAGTTGCCAAAGCCTGAGTTAACCGCGATCTCAACCACCTCGTCGATGTTGGCGTCGTCTAACACAATAAACGGCGCTTTGCCGCCAAGCTCTAGGTTTAGTGCTGTGATGTTCTCTGATGCAGAGCGGTATAAAATAGAACCCACTTCCGAGCTGCCGGTTAGAGTCACAAGCTTAGTAATAGGGTTGCGCACTAGCTCGTCGCCTACCTCACCACCTAAACCTGAAACAATATTTACGACGCCTTTAGGGAAACCTACTTTAGCGATTAGTTTTGAGAACTCTAATACCGTGAGCGGAGTGTCTGCTGGTGGCATTACTACCATGGTATTGCCGGTGACTAAGGCGTTACCTAGTTTGCGTGCCGCTAGTGCTAGCGGGTAGTTCCAAGCTAGCAGGCCCACGGTTACGCCAAAAGGCACACGTTGGATCCAAATCTGCTCATCTTGATTTTCGCTGGTTACTATCTCGCCCTCGATGCGGCGAGCTGATTCAGCAGCGTAACGCAAAAATCCAACAGAACCGGCTACTTCGCCACGTGCATCACTTAGCAGTTTGCCTTGTTCTTGGGTAATCATTTCAGCGTAACGCTCAGCGTCTGCTTCTAGTTCGTCTGCTAGTGCTGCTACTAGTTCTGCACGTTTTTGTGCCGGTAATTTAGCCCAGTCTTTTTGAGCCGCTTCTGATGAGCGTAAAGCATTAGCTGCTTCTTCACGGCTCGCTTGCGGAGCATAGCCAACCAACTGTTCGTTACTTGGATTTACAACTTCAATGGTGTTGCCGGTAGCTGATTCTAACCATTCACCATTGATAAACATTTTGTGAGTAACTGTGCTCATCTAACTTCCTTTAGATTCCCAGTGGAGATAAAACTAATTTGGTAAACCAATTTGTGCATTCTACGCCATAAAGGTTAACCTTTAAAGTGATGAGGTTCACAAGTTATTCTGTCAATTTTGTAGAAATTCATTTGGTAAATGAATATTTTCTAAATTTCATGTATTTAAGGCGTGATTTATTATTAGTCGTACAATTTAGATCAAAATGAGACATCGGTAGTTGTGGTTGACTACCGATACGCGCTAAAAGGCGTTACTATTCAGGCTTCGGTCTAGAACTTACTTGAATTGATTTACCAAAAGTTAGATAGTTTCTATATTTCCCCAAAGGTTAAATGACATTATGGCTAAGATGGATACCAAGCGGCGCTACTATGATATTGGCGTGCAAATCGAGGAATTGTTGTTTTCAGGCGTGTTTAAAGCGGGTGAACGACTGCCATCAGAGCGAGAGCTAAGTGAACGATTTGAAACCAGCCGCGCAACTATCCGAGAAGCTGTAATTATGCTTGAGTTGAAAGGCTTGGTCGTGGTTCGCCAAGGTGCTGGTATTTACTTCATTGATTCTCCTGAAAAAGTGAACAAGCGTACTATATTGCCAAAAAGTGATGTAGGACCTTTTGAGTTGCTCCAAGCGCGTCAGATCATCGAAAGCAGCATTGCCGGATTTGCCGCCACTCAAATTAAGTTTAACGAGCTACGTGAACTTAAAAAGGTACTGCAACTGCAAGAAAGTGAGATAAATGGCGACAGCGAGAAGTTTGAAGCACTGGATCAGCAATTCCATAGCTTAATAGCTGAGTCGACTCAAAACCGAGTGCTGATTAACCAAGCGGTTGACATGTGGAGCACGGTACGTACCACCAACCCGCTGTGGAATGAGCTTAATCATCAGTTTTTACACGAAGAGCGTTTGCAGTCGATGTGGATTAATGACCACAAACGCATTTTGTTAGCCTTGCAAAAACGCTCTCCAGAAGATGCTAAGCAGGCAGTGTGGCAACATATCGAGAACAGTAAGCAAGAGTTACTTAAGATAGCTAGCTCTGACAATAGCGATACTGATTTAGACGATTACTTCTTCGCAATGGAATTTGATAGCAACTTTACCGAAAGCCATTAATTACAATTGTTATAAGAAAAAGCCGCTAAATGAACATTTAGCGGCTTTTTTATTTGGCTTTAACAGCTAAACGTTATGCACTAGGTGCGTTACTGCCTACCGGGTTATCTGATACTTCTGCGCTGGTGGTTGGTTTGTTGCGCTTGTTTACCAAAGTATCTTCAATCTCCTCAATGGTTTTATTCTTAGTCTCTGGCAGCAGTGGCCACAGCAGTAATAGGCCTATTAAGCCAAACACTGAGTACATTAAGAAGGTATTTGCTGCACCTAGGTTGGCTAGTTGCCAAGGGAAAAACTGCTGGATTAAGTAACTGGCAACACTGGTGACCAATGCAAACAATGGGATCGCAACGCTTCGTACCGAGTTAGGGAAAATCTCCGAAAACAGTACCCACATAATTGGCCCAATAGAAATGTGGAAAGCCGCGATAAAGGCCAAAATGCCCACCAAAATAACAATTGGGTTCACTGAAATAGCGGCTTCAATAATATGCCCTTCGCTTAGTCGTAGCGTGTCGGCATCATAGTTAGTTGCTAGCATTTCCTTAAAGCTAACATCATCAGCATATTGGCTATTTAGCTGCGCTTTAAGTGGAGTAGTATCGATTACCTCTTCTAGTTTATCGATGGTTTGTTGATTAATGCTGTAGCTGGCGTTGCTAAAGCCGTACCAACAAGTTGCATGGCTTAGTACTACCGCTAATAGCCCAAAGATAAGCAGCGGCTTTCGGCCGACTTTATCAATGAAGAAAACCGCTAATACCGTGAATACCACACTCGTTATGCCAATGTAGATAGCTTGTTGGAATGAGGCATTTAAGCCAAAACCAATTTGTTCGAACACAGTGGGAGCATAAAACAGAATCGCGTTCATACCGGTTATGCCTTGTACAACCGCCATGATAAAGCCAATAGCAAAAATGGTTTTCATTGGCGACGAGAACAACAGCTTAAGTTGTTCGGTAATGCTACTGGTGTCCTGATGTTCTTTTAGGTTCTGCTCAATCTCAGCCTGTACTTCTTCGGCGCGTTGCTCTGGCAACAGTTTTAGCAGTACTTCTTTAGCTTGTTCCTGTTTGTTTTTCATCATTAACCAGCGAGGAGATTCTGGCACGCGGCAAAGTAAGATCACCCAAAGCACCGCTGGAATAAGCTCCGAAGCTAACATGGTTCGCCATACGGTATCGGGGGCAAACAATAAGGAGTTCTCGCTAACATGTAGCACTAAATAGTAGTTAATGAAGTAAGCCGCTAATAAACCAATCACAATGTTAAATTGATTCGCCGAGACGAGTTTGCCACGTTGTTTAGCTGGGGCTATTTCACCAATGTACATAGAGGCTAAAGAAAGCGAGCTAAAGGCTAGTCCGCCAATAAAGCGCGCCATGGTTAACATCATAAAGCTAGTTGCTAAAGCTGACAGCAAGGCTGAGACAACGTAAAGACCAGCAATAATTATGAGGGTTTTTTTACGGCCCAGGGCGTCGGCAGTTTTGCCGGCGACTAGTAAGGCCAAAATTGCACCTAAACTTGGCGCGCCTACTACAGTGCCAATTTGCAAATCAGTGAGGGAAAACTCCGACGCGATAAAGCGCACTGTGCCGGAAATAATGGCGGCATCTAAGCCAAATACAAAGCCGCCAATAGCCACAATTAACGCATACTTGTAAGCATTCCATGTTTTTATGTCCATCTTTGTTCCTCTTAGAAGGTTATTTTCGGAAGTTATTTAAGCATGTTTGGTTAGCCAATTTGTCGATCGAGATCGACATTGGTTGATCTTTTGTGTGTATTGGTTATCAATTGTGGTGTTTTATTGATTTTTTTGTTGTTAGTAGGGGAACAGAGCAGAACAGATCAGAAGAGAGTCTAAGCTGAAGGGGGGGGAGCGATAAAACAAGCATAAAAAAACACCGCGCTAGGGCGGTGTTTAAAGAAGGGGCGATTTACACTTCGAAAGGTTTAATCTTATCCCAGTCAAACTCGACACCTACACCTGGGGTATCTGGTGCTACAGCACGATGATCTTTAACCACCAATGGACGCTTGGTGTATTCATCAATTGGGAAGCTATGTACTTCTAACCAGCCAGAATTTGGCTGAGAAGACACTAAGCTCACATGTAATTCTTGCATGCCATGAGAACATGCCGGAATGCCATGTTGGTCGGCTAAGCGGGCGGCTTTAAGCCAGCCAGTAATACCGCCACAGTTTGAAGCATCGGGTTGCACAAAAGAAAGTTTGGCGCGCTCGAAGGCATATTCAAATTCGTGAATGGTATGTAGGTTTTCACCCATAGCCAAAGGAATAGAAGTGGCATCGGCAATCTTGCCGTAACCTAGGTAGTCATCTGGAATGGTTGGCTCTTCAAACCAGGTAATATCGTATTGCTCTACGGCTTTAGATAAAGCAATGGCTTGCTCAACACTTAATGAGTAGTTGGCATCGATCATAAAGGTAACGTCTTTACCAATTAGCTCACGCACCGCTTTAATACGAGCAATATCTTCATTGGCATCGGCGCGACCAATTTTGATTTTAACCGCGTTGTAGCCCTTATCTAAGTAACCTTGAATATTGGCCAATAGCTTTTCGGTGGTAAATTGTAAATCGATACCGCCGCAATACGCTTTACAGCTAGAGTTTTTAGCACCAGCCATTTTCCATAAAGGTTGATTTAAACGCTTACCTTTTAGATCCCAAAGGGCAATATCTACCGAAGATATGGCAAAAGAAGCGATACCACCACGGCCTACATAGTGAATATGCCACTCCATAAAGTCGTAAATTTCGTCGATTTGGCTGGCATCTTTACCGATAAGAGCCGGTGCTAAGTCGTGCTCTACCATTGCTTTAATGGCATAGCCACCTTTACCGCCGGTATAGGTATAACCGGTACCTTCACTGCCGTCTTCTAAGGTAATGGTGGTTGTCACTAACTCAAAGTGGTCGTGATCGCCGTGTTTGGCGTCCGATAAAATCTCCGCTAAAGGAATTTTAAACAAACGCGCTGTAACTGATTTAATTGCTGTATTCATGTTTGTTCTCTTACTCGGCAAGTTGCGCCACAATGTCTTTCACTAATTGACCGATGGTATCCCATTCGCCCTTATTAATAAGTGATTTATCTACCATCCAAGTGCCACCACAGGCTAAAACGCCGGGTAATGCCAAGTATTTTTCAATGTTGTTTTGATTGATGCCACCAGTAGGCATTACTTGAATGTTGGTATATGGACCAAGTAATGACTTAAGCATGGCAATGCCGCCAGAGGCTTCTGCTGGGAAGAACTTCACTGTGTCTAAACCTAGCTCTAGTGCTTGCTCTACCGTTGACGGATTATTAACGCCAGGAATAATAGCAATGTTGTGCTTCTGACAGGCTTTAACGGTATTTGGGTTTAAACCTGGAGAAACAATAAAGCTAGCACCGGCCTCTTTAGCAGCTATTACTTGTTCTTCGTTTAAGATGGTTCCTGCACCAATTAGCATATCTGGCTGTGCTTCGCGAAGTAGGCGAATTGCCTCTGCTGCCGCGTCTGAGCGGAAGGTGATTTCGGCAACTGGCAAACCATTTTTACTTAACTGTTCGCCTAGTGGCACGATGTCGCTGGCTTTATCGATAGCAATTACTGGAATTACTTTAAATTGCTTCAGCAGAGAGTTTAAATTTTCCATGTTTTTGTCCGTAATATTAAAAGTAAAATTAACTAAGGCCGATACGTTGCTCTACTTGAGCAAGAGTAGGTAGCGGCGCTACAGCGCCATAGCCAGTGATGGTGATAGAAGCGGTAGCATTAGCGTATTTAAGGCATTCTTGTAGTTCTGCGCCGCGTACATAATGGGTACAGAATGAACCAGCAAATGAGTCACCTGCGGCTGTTGCGTCTACAGCGCTTACCTTGTGGGGTTTGATGCTAAATCGCTCGTGTTGATTAGCCACTGTTGCGCCTTCTGAGCCCTGTTTTAGCACAACAATTTTGGCGCCCAACTGTAAGTAATGATCGATAATTTCATCGGCATGTGTAAGGCCGGTAAGCAGTTGTGCTTCATCAATGCTAGGGAAGCAAATGTCTACTTGGCTAATGGTTTCATTGATGATGGCTTTGGCACGATTAAGCGACCACAGTTTTAAGCGTAGGTTAGTATCGTAAGAGACCAAGGTATCGGTTTTACGCGCCAACTCAATGGCGGCAAAAACTGCGTCACAGCTGGTGTCACTAATGGCTTGGGTAATTGCAGTAGTATGTAGCAGTTTAGCATTTGCTATCGCTTCCACAGGAAGTTGCTGCTTACTAATAAGGCTGGCTGCAGAGCCTTTTCTTAGGAATGAAAAGTGATGCCCTTCTTCATTATGAGTAATAAAATAGACGCCCGTGTGTGCACTCGCGTTACTTACTACTAAATCACTTGCTACAGATTCACGTTTCCACAGCGCTCTAAATTGCTCACCAAATTCGTCGTCCCCTAAATGGGTGATCAT
This sequence comes from Agarivorans sp. OAG1, assembly GCF_037076485.1. NCBI lineage: Bacteria > Pseudomonadati > Pseudomonadota > Gammaproteobacteria > Alteromonadales > Alteromonadaceae > Agarivorans > Agarivorans sp. OAG1. Next base: position 3,865,983 of record NZ_AP028990.1, on the reverse strand, counting down.
GCCTACGTTGGCGCCTTGACGTGCTGCTGCAATGGCGAAGTTAGAAACATCGCCACCAAAGCCACTTAAAAAATCTGGCTCCATGGCTTTAGACTGCTTTATTTGGCTGAATTCATACATGGGTTCGCCAAAACTTAATATCTCGCTAAACATGACCTGTCCTATTTGATTGAATTAATAAGAAGGGTTAATCCCTTAATGATGTTGATGGTATGGGATGAATTTATTTTGGTCAACCAAAATGGTTTTTAATGCCTCAACATGAATAAATTAAATTGAATCTTAATGGTTTTAATTTAAGTTATTGTTTTAATTGTATTTTTTGTCTTTTTGTTGATTGTTTTTATTGATCTTAAACAATATTGGACTGCTATTTACTGTATTATTGTTAGCCATTCTGGCTGTATTGGTTTACCATTTTGTGATTATAGTCACGGCTATCTAACCGCTTTGTCGGTATAAATGCCGTATTGGTTGAACAATTGGGTGAGTGAATGGCAGCAAGTAATCAAATAAGCCAGTGTAAAGATCGGTTTAATGAAGCAACAACATACGACAGGGAACAGTTAAGCACTAAGATTGTTCACATAGGTTTTGGCGCGTTTCATCGCGGCCACCAAGCGGTATACAACGACTTAACTAACCAAGCATCTGGCGAGTTATGGGGCATTTGTGAAATTAACATGTTTGGTAGCGAAGACTTAGTTGCCAACTTAGTTGCTCAAGACTGTTTGTTTAGTGTTGTTGAAAAATCTAAAGACACCACGACTTCTCGCTTAGTTCGTACCGTTACCGAAGCTATTCATACACCTGTAAGTGGTATTGCAACGGCCATTGCTAAAATAGCCGAGCCACAAGTAGCAATAGTGTCGCTAACCATTACCGAAAAAGGTTACTGCGTTGACCCACAATCAGGTGAGCTTGATGAAGCAAACGCACTAATTAAACACGACTTAGCAAATCCGCAGCAGCCGCAATCGGCCTTAGGTTTAATTACCGAAGCGCTGCGAATTCGTCGTGACAATGGCTTAGCACCAATTAGCGTATTGTCTTGTGACAATATTCCTGAGAATGGTCACCTAACTAAGAATGCTTTGTTGTCTTACGCTCGTAAGTTAGATAAAGAGTTGGCCAGCTGGATTGAGCAAAATGTTAGCTTCCCTAGCACTATGGTTGACCGAATTTGCCCAGCTATGACAGCCGAAGCCTTTGCCGCTATTGAAGCTGAAGTTGGTTATGCCGACCCTTGTGGCGTGGTATGTGAAGATTTCCGTCAATGGGTAGTAGAAGACAATTTTGTAGCTGGTCGCCCAGATTGGGATTTGGCCGGTGCAATGTTTGTTGCTGATGTATTGCCTTACGAAGAAATGAAACTGCGCATGTTAAATGGTAGTCACTCGTTCTTAGCATATAACGGCGCGCTTGCTGGTTACGAGTACATATACCAATGCATGCAAGATCCAGCGTTTAAAGCGGCAACGCTAAAACTGATGACTCAAGAGCAAGCTAAGTCATTAAGCCCAAGCCTTAACGTTGATTTACCAGAATACGCTGATCTATTGATAGCGCGTTTTAGTAACGCCAACGTAAAACACAAAACTGCACAGATCGCGATGGACGGCTCTCAAAAGCTTCCACAACGCGCGGTTGATCCCTTATTACACCTACAAAATGCCGGCTTAAAAGTAACTTGTTTGCCAATTCTTATCGCAGGTTGGATGCATTCAGTTATTCGCGCTGTAAAAGCGGGTGAGCAAATTGTTGACCCATTAGCCGACGAGTTTAAACAAATTGTGGAAAGCAACGGCGAAGCGCTAGACCAAGCGAAAGCCTTGTTAGCAATTAACAAAATATTTGGAACGCTTGCTAAAGATAACGCCAAGTTTAGCCAACAGGTGGTATCAGCATTTGCCTCTATCGAAGAATACGGCATTGAGTCAGTTGTAGACTCCATTGCAGCGAATTAGGAAATATCAATGAAAACATTAGTTTGTAACGAACCATTCTCAATTGAGTATGTAGAGCGAGAGAAACCGTCTTTTGCCGAAAACGAAGTACTACTGAAAGTTAAAGCAGTAGGTATTTGTGGCACCGACATTCATGCCTTTGCTGGCCGTCAGCCATTTTTTAGCTACCCGCGGGTACTTGGCCACGAAATTAGTGGTGTAGTTGAAGCCACTGGCAGTGCTTGTAGCACCGCTAAAGTGGGCGAGCGTTTCTCGGTTATCCCGTGTATTCCTTGTGGCGAATGTTCTGCTTGTGCAGAAGGTAAAACTAACTGCTGTGAGAATGTTTCTTTATATGGCGTACACCAAGATGGCGGCTTTACAGAGTACCTAAGCGTACTTGAAAGCAACCTAGTTAAATTGCCAGAAACCGTTAGCGATAGCCAAGGTGCATTAATCGAATGTTTCGCTATTAGTGCTCATGCGGTGCGTCGCGCCGAAGTTAAAGCTGGCCAACGAGTGCTGCAAGTAGGTGCTGGACCAATCGGTTTAGCGGCAGCTGCTATTGCTAAAGCCAATGGCGCAGAAGTGGTAGTAGCAGACGTAAGTGATGAGCGCCGCGCACATGTAGAAAAAGCCTTAGGCATTAAAACTTTAAACCCTCTTGCGGAAAATTATGTTGATGACCTAAAAGCAGCCTTTGGCGGCAACTTGGCATGCACCTTATTAGACGCCACTGGGAACAAAGGCTCTATGAGCCGCAGTGTTGAGCTAATTCGCCATGGCGGCAAGATTGTATTCATCGGTTTGTACATCGGTGACTTGGTGCTAGACGACCCAACATTCCACAAAAAAGAAACCACATTATTAAGCAGTCGCAACGCCACTCGTGAAGATTTTGAGCGCGTGATTGAGTTAATGAGCAAAGGCGAAATCGACGAGAACATCATGAAAAACCGTGATTATGACTTTGACACAGTTGGTCTTTCTTACCAACAAGATGTAGTGAACAACGCAACGCTTATTAAGGGCGTTATTAATTTTTAGTCGCGCAGGTAAATATGACAACAGTACACGTAAAGGAAGCCGAGTTAAAAGGACTTGCGCTTAACAAACTTATTGCCGCTGGCCTTGATGAAAATACGGCCAAGGAAGTAACCGAAGTATTAATACATGCGGATGCTACCGGTGTTCATTCACACGGAGTTATGCGCGTAGAACATTACTGTGAGCGTTTAGCCAAGGGGGGCTTAAACGCTAAAGCAACATTTTCAGTAGAGCAAGTATCGCCTTCGGTAGCGGTATTAGACTCTGATGACGGCATGGGCCACTCGGCGCTTATTGCTGCCACCAAACACGGCATAAACCTAGCTTCTGATACCGGCTTAGGTTTTGTCAGTGTCAAGAATACCTCGCATTGTGGGGCGCTTTCATACTTCATGGAGCAAGCCACAAATGCGGGTATGATTGCCATTGGTATGACCCAAACCGATACCTGTGTAGCACCCCATGGTGGCGCAGCAAAGTTTTTGGGAACCAACCCAATTGCCTTTGGTTTTCCGGTTGAAGGCTCAACGCCAATGATTATTGACATGGCTACCAGTGCAACAGCATACGGCAAGTTACTGCACGCCAAAGAAACCGGCAAGTCTATTGGTAAAGGTTTAGCTATTGATGCAGAGGGTAACGAAACCACCGATCCGCATAAAGTGGCTAACTTATTGCCATTTGGTGGACATAAAGGTTCAGGCATTGCGTTAGCGATTGATGCGCTAACGGGCATTTTGATGGGCGCTAATTTCGGTAACCACATTGTGAAAATGTATGGTGACTACGAAAAAATGCGTAAGTTGGCGAGCTTAGTCATAGTGATTGATCCTAAGAAACTCGGTAACCCTATGTTTGCCGTAATGATGGCAGCAATGGTGAAAGAACTACACAAAGTTCCACCGGTTCCGGGTGTTGATAAAGTGCTTGCGCCAAATGACCTTCAAGTGGCTTATCGTGCCGAGTGCGACCTTAATGGCATTCCTGTTGCGCAAGGTGTTTACGACTACCTAGTGAGCTAAGTGTTTTAAAAAAGGTAGCAATATGGTGTCGCTCTGTGTTGCTACTAGCCTAGGTGCTCTCCTGCAATGGTTCCGCGGGCACCTAGGTTTCTCCTCTTTTTATCTGTGACTAGCCCTTAGTTACGGCGCCTTTCTTATTGGTATTACTTATTGTTTTTAATGACTTTTTTATTGGTATTGAGTTTTCCAAATATCGCTTTGGCTCACATTAGAACTTGAATTGGTGTGCTAATTTTGTAATCTGGTTATCCAATATTGCTTAGTGGTTGTCCAAATATTGGTTTTGGTTATCCTTTTAAGGGAGGAAATATTGTGTTGTTTAAAAAGAGCAACTTAGCAATCCTAGTATCAGTTGTATTAGCTGGGGTATCTACATCAAACGTCATTGCAGATGACACTAAGCAGTCTAGTGAAAATGCAGCCACTTCGGGTGATATGACCAGCGCGGCAACGCCGCTTGATTTCACCGAGCCAGCAGTATTAGAAAAAATTACCAATAGTCATAGTCAGTTCTCTGTGCTTAAGAAAACCGCAGAGCAAAGTAAAGATGGCTTAAAGATGAATTTTGATGCGATCTCTGAAGCCGAGGCGCAATCTAAATGGCCAAACGTAAAAATCCACTCTAAGGCAGGCCCTTGGGATTGGAATACCAAAGGCGGCTTAAAAGTTGCCCTAGAAAATCCAGGCACTGAAGACGTTCGCATCGAAATGAAAGTGAGCGATAACATTGGCATTATGGGATCGGCCGACAACCAAGTTGATTTACCAATTATTTTGCCAGCGGGCAAAACTACCACCGTAGACTTTTTGTTTAACGGTACGCAAATGAATATCGACGGCTACCGCGGTGGTGCTAAGTTAAACCTAAAAAGCATTGCCGAAATCCAATTCTATTCAGTGGGGCCTATCGCTGCGCAAGAAGTGGTAATTCGTGACATTAACTTTATTGAACGTACCGGTGATTTTGTAAAGTCGGAAGCGCGTGAAGCGGAAGTTATTGCTGCACCAATTCCAACTCTTTTAGCGTTGTCTGATTTTGATGATGGCTCAAAAGGCATTGTTAGCAAAACTCATGGCACAACCATCACCTCAGTAAAGCGTGATGAGGGTAAAGGCCTTAAAATTGATTACTCCGCAGACGCGTCTTACCCCAGCGTAACTTTTAGTGCCGATAAACCTTGGAACTGGTCAGAACATGGTGACTTTACCTTAGCCCTTGATATTGAAAATATTGGTGATGCCGGCGCACAACTATTTATTCGCGTAGACGATGACGTAAATGAGAAGCAAGGGGGTAGCGCAAATGGTGTTATCCATAGTCGTACTGGTTATGTTCAGTTGCCAGCAGGCGAAGTGGGTACTTACTACTTCACTTTAGAAGAGCTAGCTAAAACGCTTGATTCTGGAATGCGAGGCGAGCCACCGAAGAAGTCTTATCAGGCGCAGGCAATCAACTTTGGTTGGGGTGAGCAGAAGCTAGATCTAAGCAATATTGTTAGCTTCCAACTCTATATGCAAGATCTGCAAAAAGACCTGAGTTTAGTCATCGACAACATTCGTTTAGTGCCTAACTTGAGCGCCGATACCAGCCGCTATGAAGGTTTGCTAGATGAATTTGGTCAGTTTACCAATGAAGACTGGGCAGAAAAAATTCACTCAGCTGAAGAGCTACAGGCGCATGCAAAAGCCGATGTTAAGCTGATCGATTCAGCCAAACCTATGGACGACCGTACGCCATATGGTGGTTGGAAGAGCGGACCTAAACTAGAAGCGACGGGTTACTTTAGAACTGAAAAAGTAGATGGAAAATGGTCTTTAGTTGACCCCAGCGGTTACCTTTATTTTGCCACGGGTTTAGACAACATTCGCATGGATGATACCTACACCACCACCGGTGTTGGCTTTACCGATTTGGTGTTGTCGGAAGATCTTAGCTTGCGTCCTAGCCAGATTTCTCAAGACAGCTATGTAGATAATCAAGATGCCCGTTCAGTGGCTTCGCAGTTACGTAACAGCATGTTTACTTGGTTACCTAGCTACCAAGATGCCTTGGCGCAAAACTATCAATATTCCACCATGATTCACACCGGCCCGCTTGAGCATGGCGAGGTTTATAGCTTTTACAGTGCTAACTTGCAGCGCAAATATGCGCCCGATTCTCGCGATGAAGCGATTGCGGTTTGGCGCGACGTAACGCTGGCTCGTATGTTGGATTGGGGTTTTACCTCGTTAGGTAACTGGGCCGATCCAAGTTTTTACGGTAATCAAAAAGTTGCGTACGTAGCGAACGGTTGGATTGTGGGCGATCACCAACGCATTAATACCGGTAACGATTACTGGGGGCCAATGCACGATCCTTACGACCCAGAATTTGTTGAGTCTGTGAAAACAATGGCTAAGCAAGTTGCCGCTGAAGTAGAGCAAGACCCTTGGTGTATTGGCACCTTTGTGGATAACGAAATGAGCTGGGGTAACACCGAGTTTGACGCTAACCACTATGCCTTAGCGATTGCCGCTTTACGTGCTGATGCTAAAGATAGCTTTGCTAAAGCTGCGTTTGTTGGTTTGTTAGAAGCGAAATATGCGCAAGATATCCAGGCGTTGAATAAGGCATGGGGAAGCGAACTTAAATCATGGGATGAACTGGCTAAAGGCTATGTGCATCAAGGTGATTTGAACGAGGCACTTAAGGCCGATTACAGCATGTTCTTGGCTGACCACTCTGATCGCTACTTTGCGATTGTACAGCAACAGATGAAGCAGGTATTACCTAACCACCTTTACCTAGGTGCGCGTTTTACCGAGTGGGGGATCACTCCTGAAGCTGCAAATAGTGCTGCCCAATATGTAGATGTAATGAGCTACAACCTCTACGGCAACGACATGTCGAAGGGCGATTGGAGCCACCTTGCCGAGTTGGATATGCCAAGCATTATTGGTGAGTTCCACTTTGGTGCTACCGACAGCGGTATGTTCCACCCTGGTCTAGTGGCTGCCGATACCCAACAAGGGCGTGCCGAGAAGTATGCCCACTATATGGATAGTGTTATTGCTAATCCTTACTTTGTTGGTGCGCATTGGTTCCAGTACCTAGATTCGCCAACTACTGGTCGAGCTTGGGACGGAGAAAACTACAACAATGGTTTTGTCACTGTAGCTGACTCGCCCTACGAAAAACTGGTAGCAGGAGCTGCAGAAGTTAACCGTAAGCTGTATCCACAGCGTTACCCAGAGCTGGTGAAGTAGGCTCTGTTTGTAGCCAAAAGACGAGCCTAGCTCGTCTTTTGTTTTATCTAAATCACTATAAAAATCATTACACTAAACGCGTAGTAAGGAAACATATGCCCACTATCATAGACGTAGCAAAAAAAGCTGGCGTGTCTGTTGCCACAGTATCGCGAATAATTAATCAAACCACTTTTGTTAGCGAAGCCAAGGTGGAAAAAGTAAATCAGGCGATAAAAGCACTAAATTTTATTCCAAATTATCATGCGCAAAATCTCACCAACAACCCCAAAATTGGTCCTGCGATGATTGTGCAGTCGATACAAGATCCGCTTACCGCAACCTTGCTAAAGGCTTTGTCGGCAGAAGCGTCCAGTAACTCAATGCCGCTACACTTGGTTTCTGGTGCGCATTCAGAAGCACAAGAAATTGAGATGTTAGAAAACTACTTAAGCCTTGGCGTGCAGTCGTTATATTTTGAAAGTGTGTACATGGAAGAAGCGAGACTGGGCGAATTTATGCGTTTACATCCCGGTTTATTAGTCGCTAAACGTTACTTACCAAGCTATGCCAAACAGTGTTTGCACCTAGACATTGTTACTAGCCTTTGGCTGGCAGTAAAGCTGTTGGTAGAGCACGGTCACAAGCATATTACAGTAATGTGTGAAGCACAGCAGTACTGCGCTATTGAGCAAGGCTTAAGCCATATCGATAGCCCATTTCAGCAAGCTAACATTGCCCTTAGTCGCTTATCCCATGATCCCAACGACTGCTTGAGTAGTGATGCCTTATCATCGCCTGCTTCGGCTTTTGTTTGTTTGTCTGCTCGTTTGAGCTGGCCGGTATGGCAACAGCTAAAAGAGCAGTTGGGCTGCACTAACCCATTTGAATTTATTGGCTCATCCAATAATGCAGCCGACAGCAAAGCCAGCTATAGCACCCTCTATTACCCGGTGCAGGCGATGGCGCAGCAAGCCTTAAGCTTCTTAAGTAGCCAACAGCAGGCTATTCCCAAAGTGTTTATGGCGCAGCTTCAAGAGCGTTACTCAGACCAAGAATTGGGTTATTTAAGCGATTTAGGAGCAACCGCTTAATGCTAGAACAGCAAGCTAGTTAGGCTAGCTTGCTGTTATTTATCGCCTAGGTTTACTCAAGTATAAAGCGTTGTACTTTAAAGAAGCCCTCGGGCGTAGTAACTCTCACTAGAATATTTTCTTCTTCTCCAGTGTATTTTATTAACGCTAGGGCCCGACCTTGATGGGTGTCTATGTGGCTTGCGTTAAAGGTTTGCACGCTGGCTGGGTGGCCATTATCTAGCCCCACTAACTCGGCAGGACCGGTTAGCTCAAAACTTAGTTGGGTGTTTTGATGGCTAACCCATTTTCCTTCACTATCTGCTAGTTGTACCACCAAGTGTTGGTAACCCGGTTGGCCCTTCTGTAAAGGAGCGCCTTCAACAGTCACCACTAAGTCACTGGCGGCTTTGGTGGTGCTAATGCGGTGGGTTGCCAACACTTTGCCATTGTTTTTAGCTAGAGCGACTAGCTCGCCAGGTTGAAACGGCAAGGCCCAGCGAAACATTCTATCGGCTTGGTCAGCAAGTTGCTTACTGCCAATTGTTCGCCCGTTGAGTTGCAGCTCTACCTCTTGGCAATTGCTGATGACCTCAATGGCGATTAATTGGTTGCTGCTAAAATTCCAATGTTGTTGTTGCTCTGGCCAAATCCACAGTTTTCTCTTCCAAGCTTGTGGGTCTCGCTCTTCAAGGCTCAAACTATCGGTTTTGTATACAAAGCGTTCTTCATCAAATACCTGATTATGAATTTGCACCATGGGCGTGGTGGTCCACAGTGATTGAAAGAGATAGTAGGGTGCTTTTTTAAAGCCAGCTGTATCGAGCAAGCCTGCGGCTAGCGCCTTAGTTGGCCACTGCTGATGCACTTCACCTAAATAATCAATACCGGTCCATAGGAATAAACCCGCAACATGTGAGCGCTCACTTACCGCCTTCCACTCGTGCCACTGGGGCAATGCTTCGTTACTAATGATAGGAAGCTGAGGATGATGCTGGTGGCCATAATCGTAAAGTACTTGTCGGTAACTAAAGCCAATTACATCTAAGGATTTAGCATAGCCATTTAAATAGCTTACCGAGGGCAATATACAGTTGGCGGTAACGGGCCTCGATACATCTTCTTCGCGCACCCATTGCGCTAATTGATGGGCTGTTTTGCCTATGTCGTAGTTATGATGAGGCAGGGTCTTGAGTTTATTGCTGATTTGTTGGGGAGAGTTTGGTGGTAAGTTCCAGAAGTAATTGCCATTCCAGTTGGCATCGAAAAAGCCGGTTGCTTCTACATTTCTTAGGTAGGTCCATTCTATTTCGTTGCCGATGCTCCACATGAATATGCATGGGTGGTTGATGTGAGCTCTTAATGCATTTTTGAGATCTTGTTTGGCGTGAGTTTGAAAATGCTCCGCATAACCTCGCGAGGCTGCATCATTATGCTGCTCATTCATGTTAAGGCGTTTATCTTTGGGGAAGTCCCATTCATCAAAAAACTCGTCTTGAACCAAAAAGCCTAAACGGTCACACAGTGATAGAAGCACCTCAGATGAGGGATTATGTGCCATTCTAATCGCATTTACGCCAGCTTCTTTTAGCCTAGTGAGTCGACGTTCCCATACCGCTTCTGGCACAGCTGCGCCCACTAAGCCACCATCGTGATGTAAACAAACACCTTTAATTTTGGTGGCTTGCCCATTTAGGAAGAAGCCCTGTTGGCTGTTAAAATGAAAATCTCTAAGGCCAAAGCGTGTAATGATGCAATCTAACTCTTTAGAGCCAGCAGTTAGCTTGGTGGTCATTTGATAGAGGGTTGGGGAATCGGGAGACCACAGTTTGGGTTGCAATATGTCACAGCTAAAGGCAAAAGCTTGTTCTTTATTGCTCAGTGTTGCTTGATGTTGATAACTGGCGACTGGGCGCCCGGTGTCTAACTCAACAATATGACTATCTATTTGAATACGTTGATTTAGCTGCTCACTAACTACTTTAAACTTGTGCAGTATTTGAGCGAAGCCTTGGTTTATTTCTATGCTATCAACAACGCTACTCCAGATGGGAATATGCACAGCGTTTACGGTTATCAGTTTTACTTCTCGGTAAATGCCTGCTCCGGGATACCAACGGCTGTCGGCTATCCGACAGCGGTCTACTTTTATCTTCAGCAGATTATCGCTCGCTTTTAAATACTGGCTTATCTCGAAGTAAAATGGTGAGTAACCATAGTGCTGTTTACCTAGTAATTGCTTGTTTAGCCAAAGGCTAGCGTTGTTGTAGATCCCGTCAAACAAGATAAACACCCGCTGGCCTTTTTTTAGCTCTTTCATATCAAAGCTTTTTTGGTACCAGCCTATACCGCCTGGCAAGTAGGCCGTTGCACCTTCCAGTTCAGATGAAAATGGCTGCTCAATGCTCCAGTCGTGGGGCAGGGTAACGCTACGCCAGTCTGCTTCAGTTGTTGTTTGGTTAGCTGTTTGTAATTGGAACTGCCAATCAGCATTAAAATCGATAGTTTGGCGTGATGCTTTAGGCGTATTGCTGGAAATAGACATGAAATCTCGACGTACAAAAAATAGGGAGTGATAGCTGCTGAGCTAAGGGGAAATAGTTAGCCCACCGGGCGGTGGGCTAACAGCTTACTTAATTTGAATTTTGATACGTTGATGCATCAAGAACTTGTTTCTTCACCCGGTAGCGACAAATAAAGTTCCAGTTCCACGAGGCGTCATACTTATGGCACAAACCCCACTCAAGGCCGGGTGACTCGATGGCTGTTTCTTGATTTGGGCGGAATATGCCCAGCGCTTCTGGCGCGCCTTTAATATAAGACATAATTTCGAAGTTAATCCCATCGGCTGCCCACTGCACGGTATTCTTCTCTGGACCGTCTGTGGTGATTAGCGAGGCTATCCCGCCATCTTTGTGCCAAACCGCAACTTCGTGGCCGCTGTTTGAAATTGGGTTGTACTCCGATTTCACATACGGGCCAAGAATGTCTTTTGCTATCGCCACGCCGTGTTTAATTTCGCGGCCGCCCATGTTCATTTCTTCACCCATGGTTTCACCTTTATAGTAAAGGTAGAACTCACCCTTGAAGAACATTAGGCAGGGATCGTGCACTTTATGGCTGTCGAAACTGCCTTTTGAATTGACCAAGAATCGATTGTCTTCTTCGGTACGCCATTCGCCATCTTTAGCTGGGCTTACAATTGGAGCTGGTGATTTGGTCCATGGGCCAAATGGGCTATCGGCCCAAGCAATGGCAATCTCTTCAAATTGTCGGTTGGTGTAAGGCGCCTGAACAGTTTGGTAAACCAAGTAGTATTTGCCGTCGTGAGCTAAAACTTCTGGGGTGAATACGGCGCGGTCGTCGTAGGCTCCTGCTTCACCTGGGGCAATAGCACAACCGTGCTCTTTCCAAGTAATGCCATCTTCAGAACTGGCATGCCAAACTTCGGTAAGATCCCAAGGAAAAACCTTATCTTGAGGATTGCCAGTAAAGCCGAGAGTTTCGCCTTCACCTTTGGTATACCAGCAGTGGTAAACACCCTCTACCTCTATTACTGCGGTGGGGTCACGACGAATCACACCCTCTTCAAAAGCAAAGTCACCTTGTAAGCTTTGCTCTTCAAACTCAACCATCCACTCAGGCCCTTTTTTATCGTAACCACGCTCTATAGCGCGTTTACTGGCCAAGCTTAGCTTGCTACCTGTCCCTGACATATCTACCTCTATTTGTCGAAAATCTAAATTGCTTAATAACTACTGGTTACAAAGGTAAACCAATTTCGATCAATGGTACATTAACTTACTATGAAGCAGCTATTGAGATGAAAGAAAAGTGACCAATGACACACTTTTGTAACTTAATTTTTAGCTTTCATAACCCACTTGTTTAATTTGACAATCTTTTTGTATGACAAGCTTTCCGGCCGCAAACCCCCATGAATAAAGGCTTTGCGAATGTTAACGCTTATTAACTCATCAACCAATTGGCGGTGGAGCCTAGCATTTTGCCAACCAATAGCCGTATTTATGTCGAAATGTTAGCGGTGTCACTTTAAATTGGTTGATCATTATGTACGATGAAGCAAGTTATTTAGATATTGGTTTACCAGTGTGCTAGGCATTGAGTAGCTATCGCAAAATTAATGGAGTAATCATGAAAACCGATTCTAACCGAGTCGCCATGGGCAAAGTTTGCCTTATGTACTTTTTTTACAACTTCTTCTGGTCGTTAAGCTCAGGTTCTTTATTTGCTGTATGGCTAAACGACAAAGTTGGCATTGATGGCTCTCAGATTGGCGTATTGTTTGGCTTGCAAACCGGTATTGCGGTTTTGTTTAAACCTGCTTTTGGCTATATCCTTGATAAGCTTGGTCTTAAAAAGCACCTTATATACTTCATCTCTTTCTTAAGCTTGTTAATTGGTCCTTTCTACATTTATGTTTACGGCCCACTACTGGGTAACGATTCAACATTTGTATTGGGTATTGTGGCTGGTTCTGTGTACTTGGGCATGTTGTTCCAAGCGGGTAGTGGTGTTATCGCTTCTTATAGTGACCGTTTTGCGCGTTGCCATGATAACGATTTCGGACTGGTTAACGGCTTTGGTATCGCCGCTTGGGGAGTATCGGCAGTATTGGCTGGTTACCTGTATAACATCAACCCAGACTTCATTTTCTACGCCTGTAGTATTGCTGCTTTCTTAATGCTGTTGTGTGCTTGGTTGCTTAAAGTAAGCCACTTAGAAAATGTTGATAACGAAGTTATCTCGCAGGATAAAATTCAAAAAGAAGATGTTATTCGCCTATTGAAGAACCCTAAAATGTGGGCCTTCATGACCTACGCGGGCACTATATCGGTGGTGTTCTGGACTTCAATGAGCCAGTTTACTCGCTATTTTATTAGTTTCTTTCCTACCCAAGAAGAAGGTATTTCTTTTAGCTCTAACATGGACGGGCTTACCGCTATCTTCCTGTTCTTTGTGAGTGCTGGTGTGCCTTTCATTATTCGTAAAATTGGTGCTAAAGGCAGTCTTATTCTTACCGCTGTTGGTATTACCTCTTTCTTGCTAATGATTGGTTTTGCAGGCTTAGGTGAGAAAAATCTTTACTTAGCCATTGTTGCTAAATTGCTGTTCGGCATCGTTAATCCGCTGTTGATTGTGTCGGTATTTGCTTACACCGCCGAGCAGTTTGATAAGAAAGTAAACTCCTTCACTTACATGTTTGGATTCCAAGTGGTTAATAACCTGATGACGGCCATTGCTGCGCCAGTGATGGGTGTGATGTACGACCAACATGGATTCCCACATAGCTATATCTATTTTGGTGTGTTCGCTGCTGTTGCCACGGTATTGGCGATGTTCACACTAAGTTCCAAGAAGACGCTGACTACAACAGATCAACAAGAAACCGTAGCAGCTTAAACAATCGAAACACTATTTTTAAATAAGGATGTTAGGTAAACGTATGAAAACACGTATTTTTGCACTATCCGCTTTAGCGCTATCTTGCAGCATGGCTCATGCTCAAGAAGCTGCTTTAGACTACTTAGGAGCACAAGTGGTTGAAGGCGCTCGCTTCTGGGGCTACGGCCGCGGCGGTACAGGTACTTCTACTGACAAAGTAATGGGCTTACGCTCAGATTTAGCCAACAACGGCTTTAACATTATCGAAACCGCTGGTAACCCACATGCTCAAACCGGTCGTTTGGGTAACGAAGGTAACTTTGCAGAATTCCATATCGATTACGGTTTAGTTCTTAACGACATGAACTGGGTAATCAAAACCAACATTGCTACCAATATGAAAGAATTCAATTTGGATGAGTGGTGGGTAGCAGGCCAAGGCGTATTCAAATCTAATCCTGGTGCGGTAATTTGGGTTGGTAAGCGTTACTACCAACGTTACAAAGCTGAAATTCTCGATTACCACATGCTGCAAAATGATGGCGTAGGTGCAGGTATCGACGACTGGGATTTCGGTTTTGCTAAGTTTAACTTGGGTCTAACTAAAGAAGCTAATGGCGATGTATTCGGTGGTGACTTTTGTTCTAGTGACCCAAGTTATACCTGTGATACGAGTGGCCGTTCGGGATACCGAGGTACTTATCATTCTGTGAATACGCGTTTGCATGGTATGAAAGTGACCGACAATATCGCAGCTAGCGTATTCTTTAACTATGGATTCTACGCCGGCTCAGACACAACTTTAAGTGACGGCGGTGCAACGGCTAAAGATCAGCAACCTAACAGTTACCAAACCGGCTTCCAGATTAAGCAAGGCCAATGGGCAGACTTTAACGAATTTGTAGTGCGCTACAGCAGCGACATCGGTAAGTCAATGACCCAAAGCTGGTTGGATACTCCTTCTACTCAGATTGGTGCGTTCTTCCAAGGTATGCAAGAGCTAGGCGACTCGTTCCGAATTCAATACGCTTTAGTATATGAAGGACAGAAGTTTGACGAAGAAGCACTAAACCGTAATACCGTTTCTATTGATAAGTCAGATTGGGGCAACATTACTATTCGTCCTACTTATATCTGGGATGACCGTTTCTCAACTGATTTAGAAGTGAGCTACGACCAAATCAAGCTAAATGCTCGTGAGGGTTACGGTGAGAGCGGTACTAACTCTTCTTACAAAGTTACTCTGTCGCAAAATGTGCATATTGGCGGCACCTTCTGGGATCGCCCAGTACTACGTTTCTTCGTGACTTACGGTCAATCTGATACTCAAACCACGGTATACAACAACCGCCATGGTGAAGGTGTAGAGAACCCAAGTTATGAATGGCGTCACAACCCTTACGTAACAGAGAAGGGTAAAAACTCTGCTACTACAGTTGGCGCACAATTCGAAACGTGGTGGTAGGCCGCCCATAGTTATACCCACTTAGCACTAGAGCCCGTAAGCCACGGCTTACGGGCCTCCCACTCGTAATGGTAGAAGTTATGAAATTTACAAAAAATAAAATTGCTGCGCTGTTATCGCTCACTTTGTTGGGTGTGTACGGATGTGGCTCAACTCCTAGCTCGAGCGACGCCGAAGGCGCTGTTGAAGATGTAGGCGGAACGATTCCAGATTTTGAATCTGCCGCTTTTTTCAAAAAAGTTAAAAAAGACCATGCTAAAGCCGAAGTGGTTAGCGACCAAGGTGTTACTAGCGGAAGTAGTGCGCTAAAAGTAAACTTTGATTCGGTATCCGAGGCCAACAAATTTAAGTACTGGCCAAATGTTAAAGTACACCCAGATTCTGGCTTTTGGAACTGGAATGCGAAAGGCAGCTTAAGCTTAGACATTACCAACCCAACTGATAGCCCAGCAAACATCATTCTAAAATTGGCTGACAACGTGGGCGTAATGGGCTCTGGTGACAACCAATTAAACTACGCGGTTAATGTACCCGCTGGCGAAACAGTGCCAGTTGAGATGTTATTTAACGGCACCAAACGTAAGTTAGATGGCTACTGGGGTGGCGAGAAAATCAACTTACGTAACATTGTAGAGTTCCAAATCTTTGTGCAAGGTCCAATGGATGCACAAACAGTCATTATCGATAACTTTAACTTAGTGGATGCTACCGGTGACTTTATTGAAGCCTCTGGCCAAGAAGTTAAAGTAAGTGGGCCAATTCCAACGGTTGCTTCAATTACTAGCTTTGACGAAGGCCAACCTACCTTTGTTGCTTTTGACCGCAGTGCAGCGGCAACGGTAACCGAGCTAAAAACCGACATGGGCGGTTTGCTAGCTGTTAAATTAGCAGCGACTAACGCCTACCCTAATATCACTTTTAAAGCGCCACAACCATGGGATTGGAGCGAGTACGGTGATTTTAGTTTAGCGTTTGATTTAGAAAGTAAAACAGACGAACCTTTGCAGTTGTTTGTTCGCGTTGATGACGCAGAGAATGAAAACTGGGGCGGCACTGCAAACGGCGTAGTCGACAGTATGTCTAGCTACGTAACGCTAGCTCCTGGTGACGACGGTACCTTCTACTTGCCACTAGGCCAAACCGGTAGCCAAATCGTTTCTGGTATGCGTGCCGAGCCACCTAAAAAGTCCTACAACGCGCAAGCGATTAGTTATGGCTGGGGTGAAAAGAGCTTAGATACGTCAAACATTGTATCTTTCCAGCTATACCTGCAAAACCCAACTAAAGATGCAGAATTCAATATTAAGAGCGTTCGACTTATTCCAAATATTGATGCAGATGCAACCCGTTATGAAGGTTTGATTGACCAATATGGTCAGTTTACTGGTTCTGAATGGCCGAAGAAAATTAGCGAAGACGAAGAGCTAGAAACCATGGGCAAGCTGGCAAAAATGTCGCTTAAATCAACCAGCCAAATGCCAGGTCGAAGCATTTATGGTGGCTGGGCCGATGGTCCTAAGCTGAAAGGCACAGGTTTCTTCCGTACTGAAAAAGTAGACGGTAAGTGGTCGTTAGTAGACCCACAAGGCAACTTGTTCTTCGCAACCGGTGTTGACAACATTCGTATGGACGACACAGTAACCATTACTGGCCACGACTTTGCCGACAAAGACAAACGTAGCGGTAAAGAAGTGGCTTCTGAAGTTCGCCGTTCAATGTTTACTTGGTTACCAGAAGATGATGATGTATTAGCTGAGAACTATGACTACGCAAATTGGGTGCATTCAGGGGCACTTAAGAAAGGCGAAGTATTTAGTTTCTATGGTGCTAACTTGCAACGTAAATATGGCGGTACTTTCTCAGAAGCTGAAAAAGTGTGGAAAGACATCACCATAGATCGCATGGTTGATTGGGGCTTCACAACCCTAGGTAACTGGGCTGACCCAATGTTCTACGACAACAAAAAAGTTGCTTACGTAGCAAACGGTTGGATTTTTGGCGACCACGCACGCATTAGCACTGGTAACGACTACTGGGGTCCTATTCACGATCCGTTTGACCCAGAGTTTGTAAACAGCGTTAAAGCGATGACTAAAAAGCTAATGACAGAAGTAGACAAAAATGATCCATGGATGATGGGTGTGTTTGTCGACAACGAGATTAGCTGGGGTAATACCAAAAACGACGCAAACCACTACGGTTTGGTGGTTAATGCGCTTAGCTACGACATGAAAAAGAGCCCGGCTAAAGCAGCCTTTACCGAGCACTTAAAAGAGAAGTACTGGGCCATTGAAGATCTAAACACTAGCTGGGGCGTGAAAGTTGCGTCGTGGGCAGAGTTTGAGAAGTCATTTGATCACCGCTCTCGTTTAAGCAAGAACATGAAGAAAGATTATGCCGAAATGCTAGAAATGCTTTCTGCTAAATACTTCTCAACGGTTCGCGCTGAGCTTAAGAAAGTACTGCCTAATCACCTATATCTAGGCGCACGCTTTGCAGACTGGGGTGTTACGCCAGAGATTGCCAAAGGTGCTGCACCTTACGTAGACGTGATGAGCTACAACTTGTACGCCGAAGACCTTAACTCAAAGGGTGATTGGAGCAAGTTAGCAGAGCTAGATAAGCCAAGCATTATTGGTGAGTTCCACTTCGGTTCAACTGACTCAGGCTTATTCCACGGCGGTATCGTGTCGGCAGCTAGCCAGCAAGATCGCGCTAAGAAATACACCAACTACATGAACAGTATTGCCGACAACCCTTACTTCGTAGGTGCTCACTGGTTCCAATACATTGACTCTCCAACAACGGGTCGTGCTTGGGATGGTGAAAACTACAACGTAGGTTTTGTTTCAATCACTGATACACCATACGTTCCACTGGTTGAAGCCGCTAAGAAATTCAACCAAGACGTTTACATGCTTCGTTACAAAAAATAATCGCAACAACGATTTAGCACTCCTCAGTTAGCGAGGAGTGCAATCTGCTAGGTACAAGGAATAGGCAGGAAATATGAAGATTAAATTACTAACCGCGGCTGTGGCTGCCGGTTTAGCGCTACCACTTAGTGCAGCAACCCTAATAACATCGTTTGAATATGATGATTACTCGGCATTGGAGAATAATCCCGAGTTTTTGCAAGTAACAAATCAAGGTGGTACCACCTACACTTTGTCTGCTGAACACGCGACCGACGGTGTTCAGTCAATTAGTGCATTGTATACGGCGTCTAATGAGCCAGTATTAGTGTGGAACTGGGGAAATTGGGATTGGTCGGCAGAATCTCTTATGTCGGTAGATGTGACTAACCCTTCGGACCAAGATGTTAATTTTTCTATCAAGTTAATCGACCAAGATTCAGTGGATAACTGGGAAGATGAAACTCAAACCAGCATTGATTACTTCACCGTTCCTGCAAATACGACACAAACTTTTAACTTTAATCTAGATGGTGGCGGTGAGTATCAAACCCACGGTGAAGCCTTCGATAAAAGCAAAGTATTGTCTGTACAGTTTGCTACAGCTAGTGATGAATCAGCTCAGCTATTTTTTGACAATATTACCGTTGGCGAGCGTGTTGTTACTCCACCTCCTTCGGGAGACGCCACTAATGTACCAACCGCACCAGTAAAAACGCTGCAACAGGTTGAGTCGTTTGACGTTGTTCCTGCTTACATGGAAAAAGACTCAGATGTAGTCACAACGCTAACAGAAACTAGTGTTACAGAAGGTTCTACAGCTCTTAACGTAGTTTTTGGTGGAGCTTATACTTCAATTCGTTTTCTTCCAAACCCTGGTTGGGATTGGTCTAACTTAGGTGCAGAAATTGCGCTAGCCATTGATGTGACGAATCCTAGTGCAGAAGGTCAGTGGGTACATACTCGGATTAATTCTAATTTTGGTGAGCAAAACGTAAACCGAGGTGCTTGGATTGGCCCAGGTGAAACGAAAACTATTTTTACTAGTTTGAATGACAATGCTCCATTGAATACTCAAGATTTAAGAGTTAGCACTTTAGGCCTTCGCGACATTCCGGCTACAGCTAGTACTAACGTTTGGGACAACGACTGGGTAGAGTTGGACAAAAGAGCAATAACAGCCGTTCGTTATTTCAGCGACAAAAATAATGTTAATTTTGTTTTCGATAATATGCGTGTTATCAACGATTTAAGTCACGTTTCGGCTTATTCGGAAATCGCCGACTCAATGGGCCAAAACAATCATGTTAACTTTGCTGGGAAAATATCGAGTAAAGAGAAGCTTAGTGCTTTAAGTGATCCAGAAATGGGCGTACTGGGTGAGCTTACCAATCGAAATGCGTTCGGTGGTAACCCTGCTTCTTCCCCAACAACTGATTGTGTATTAGCAGATCCAGCATCATTTAACGCTTGTAAAGATACAGACGGTAATTGGCAATTGGTTGATCCAGAAGGCAATGCCTTCTTTTCTACAGGCTTAGATAACATTCGTTTAGCTGATACTTACACCATGACTGGTGTATCTAGTGTTGAAGAGTCTGAAGTTCGTAAAGCAATGTTCACAGAAATTCCTACTGAGTACGTTAAGCAACAAGATGTTGTTCATAGTGGCCCAGTGGCGAGCGGAGAAGCCGTTAGCTTTTACGGAAGTAACTTGACTGCGCGTCATGGTAATGAAGACGCTTGGCGAGACATTACTGTTAAGCGTATGAAAGACTGGGGCTTTAATACCTTAGGTAACTGGACCGATCCTGCATTTTACAATAACGGCAGTGTACCTTATGTAGCAAATGGTTGGGTTAATAGCGGTGCCAATCGTCTTCCAGTTAAACAAATTGGTAACGGTTACTGGGGGCCACTCCCTGATCCTTGGGATACAAACTTTGCCACCAATGCCGCAACTATGGTTGGAGAGATAAAAGCTCAAGTTGCTGGTAACGAAGGTTACTTACTGGGCATCTTTGTGGATAACGAAATGAGCTGGGGAGCGGTCGACGAGAACGTTGATGGTTCTCGTTATGCGCAAACGCTAGCGGTGTTCAATACCGACGGTACTGACGCAACAACTAGCCCCGCCAAAAATAGCTTTATTTGGTTCCTAGAAAACCAGCGTTATACCGGTGGCATTGCTGACCTAAACGCAGCCTGGGGAACCGATTATGCGTCTTGGGATGCGATGCGCCCAGCAGAAGAGTTAGCTTATGTGGCAGGTATGGAAGCTGATATGCAGTTCCTTGCTTGGCAATTTGCTTTCCAATACTTCACCGTCGTAAACACGGCATTAAAAGCTGAGTTACCAAACCACTTGTACTTGGGCTCTCG
Organism: Agarivorans sp. OAG1; assembly: GCF_037076485.1. Classification (NCBI taxonomy): domain Bacteria; kingdom Pseudomonadati; phylum Pseudomonadota; class Gammaproteobacteria; order Alteromonadales; family Alteromonadaceae; genus Agarivorans; species Agarivorans sp. OAG1. Next base: position 3,845,502 of record NZ_AP028990.1, on the reverse strand, counting down.
CTTTGCAGATTGGGGACGTACTCCTGATGTAGTAAGTGCTGCTGCGGCTGTTGTTGATGTATTGAGTTATAACGTTTACAAGGAAAGCATTGAAGCTGCTGATTGGGATGCAGATGCCTTAAGTCAAATCGAAGCCATTGATAAGCCGGTAATTATTGGCGAGTTCCATTTTGGTGCGCTTGATAGTGGTTTGTACGGTAAAGGTATCGTAGGTGCAGATTCACAAGAAAACCGCGCTGAGAAAATGGTTAAGTTCTTTGAGTCAGTAAATGCCCATAAAAACTTTGTAGGCGCACATTGGTTCCAATACATTGATTCGCCAATTACTGGTCGTACTTGGGATGGTGAAAACTACAATGTTGGTTTTGTGTCAGTTACCGATACACCATATACCCCATTAACTGACGCTGCACGTGAATTTAACTGTGGTATGTATGGTGATGATTGCTCAAGCCTTAGTAACAATACAGAAACAGCAGGCAGAGCAGATCCGCTGTATACAGGTGCGAACATAGGCGTAGTTCACTCAGGTGAAGATGTCGTTGAACCGCCAACACCACCAACGGGTGGCGTAACTGGCGGTGGCGGTAGCGCAGGTTGGTTATCGCTACTAGGTTTGGCCGGCGTATTTTTACTAAGACGTCGTAAAGTGTAAGGACTGTGCCGCCTCGTAAATTAAGTTGTATTGCGAGGCGGCCTTTTTATTTTCAGGAAGAAATATGAAGTATCTATATATTGTTCGCGGGCCATTTGGCAGCGGTAAAACCGAGTTTGCAAAAACCATCACCAATGACGTGGTGTCCTGCTGGGATTACTACGCTCAATATGGCCAAAACAAGTGGAATGAAGAACTTAAGCCGCATGCCGATGAGTATTGTCGTGCCTCTGTTGCTGAGTTAATGGAAAAAGGCGTTAACAGCATCGCCGTGACTAACTCCTTCTCTAAATCTAGTGACTTAGATTTTTACCTTGAAGCTGCCAACCTGCATGAATACAAAGTATTCACCCTGGTGATGGAAAATCAAAATAGTGAAGAATACAAGCGAGATGCCCCAGAAGATGTGGTACTCAAGCAGATTATCAACTTAAAAAATAGCGTGGTATTCCACCAAGGTTTTTAACAGCAATTGATAGCGTTTTGGTAAGAGAAAAAGTATGAAAAAAATAACCATTGCCAGCTTCTTTTTGTTTTGCGGTTTAACCTTATCTAATAGCGTTCTAGCACAGGTAACAACGCCCATGGTTTTGGGCGAACGCGACCGCTTAGTCGTTGATTTGATTAAATTAGCATTTGAAAAAAGTAACTATTCGCAAAAAATTCAACCCATCGATACCTATTACAGTGAGGCTCGATTAGTTGAAGAAGTAAAACAAGATCAGGTGAGTGTGATTTGGGCTGGTGCGTCAAACTCGATGCAGCAACAGCTTAAAGCCATCAAGATCCCTATTTTTAAAGGATTATTGGGCCACCGCGTTTTTGTTATTGAAAAAAGCAATCAAGCAGCCTTTGAAGGTGTGTCTAGTTTAGCCACGCTAAAGCGCTTAAAAGCAGGCTTAGGCCGTTTTTGGGGCGATACCGAAATCCTAGAAAATGCCGGACTAGAAGTAGTTAAACCGGTTAAAGCGCAAAGCTTATTCTACATGGTAGATGGCGGGCGTTTTGACTACCTACCTTTAGCTGTGCACGAAGCCTGGGAAGTGGTAGAAACCCAAAAGGAAGTAAACCTCGCCGTAGAAGATGACATTCTGTTGGTCTACCCAATGGCCATGTATCTCTACGTTAATCCTAAGAATCGCGCCTTATATGATGCGATTAACGATGGCTTAGAAACCGCCATTGCTGATGGCAGCTATAACCAGCTGTTTTATCAATCTCCCCTTATCTCAAAAACCTTTGAAACAGCGCGCCTTACCGAGCGCCGAATAATAAAAATAGATAATCCTTTACTGCCCGCAGACGCACCTTTGCACCGCGAAGAGTTGTGGTTGGACATTCAAGAAAGATAGACATAAGCGAGACTAAACGTGAAAGCAAGTTTGAGTAAATCCCTAATTATTATATTACTGCTATTTGGTTTGCTAGGCCTGTTATTAGGCGGTGGCGTTAGCTACTTAAATACCAAAAGCAAATTGGCTGAAGGCTACTTAGTAGAGCAACAAGCCATTTCCGAGATGGCCAAAGCATCATTAATAGAAGCCGTGTTTGTTTATGACTTTGAACAAGCGCAAGCCATTGTAGATGCTCTGATTCAATCCCCGATCTTAAATGCAGTGGAAGTAGTGGACCAGCGTGGTAAAGCTATTTCTCAGGCCAGCATTGCCAATCAAAAGCAAGACTTCAATTTAATTGAGCTGCAACGTGGCGAGGACTTTATTGGTACCTTAAAGCTGCAATTTGATGATAGCAGTGTGATCGCCACGCTTAACAGCGAAATAACCAATGTAATGCTCAACATTATATTGGTATTAGCGGTTGTGGTTGCAGCCGTGTTTTTCTACGTGCGTAAGCTGGTGGTAATTCCAATCAACGACGTGGCAAACTCTTTGCACCAAATTGCCACTGGTGACGGGGACCTTACCCGACGTATTCCAGTGAACAACGATAACGAGATTGGTGTACTTAGTAGCAACTTCAACTTACTGATGGACAACCTATCGCACCTGCTTAATAGCATTCGTTCGGTGAGTGAGCAGGTAAGCTCGGTGTCTCATTCGTTAAGTTCATCTTCTAGCGAATCTCAGCGTGACTCTTTATCGCAACAAGATCAGATGGAGCAGGCCGCTACTTCACTGCAAGAAATGAGTGCCTCCGCAGAAGAGGTGTTTGTAAACGCTGAGCAAACCGCCGAGAAGTCGCAAACAGCCCGAGAGCAAACCTTGCTTGGTGTAGAGTTGGTGCGCGAAAACAGCCAATTAATTACCCGTTTATCGCAAAGCATTACCGATACCTCTTCACGCATCGATAAGTTAATTGATTCAAGCTCAGCGATTGGCTCTGTAGTGGAGGTTATTCGTAACATCGCCGAACAAACCAATCTACTTGCCTTAAACGCGGCAATTGAAGCAGCTCGAGCTGGTGAGCAAGGGCGAGGGTTTGCGGTGGTTGCCGATGAAGTAAGAGCACTGGCCCAGAAAACCCAGGAGTCTACCCAAGAAATTGAATCTATTGTTGCTGCGCTGCAAGACAATGCCTCAAATGCGGCTAGCTCTATGGGGGCAAGTTTGCAATCGAGTAAAGAGGTGGACAATGCGGCGGGGTCTATTTCACAAGCCTTACAAGATATCTGCGAGCACATTGAGAACATTAACCAAATGAATACGCACGTTGCGGTAGCTGCCAAACAACAAAACAGCGTTACTCAGACCATTGCTGAAAATGTTACCACCTTAAATACCCTAGCTAGCTCTATTGCAAATAATGCAAAAAATGTGAACGGACAAGTGATCTCACTCGAAGAACACAACAATGAGCTTGTAGTAAATATCAAACGTTTTAAAGTATGACAAATAAACTTATATAGTAGGAAGTAATCAATGTTATTTGGAAACGTGAATAAGCTCTCTTTAGTAAAATATGTAAATCCATCCTTTGTTACTTGGATTGATGAAGCGATGGCTTTAGCTGCTGAGAAAGAAGACGGTAGATATGAGCTTTCTGGTGAAAATGTATTTGTATTACTAATGTCGCCGGAAACTGAAGAATTTGCTAAGCGTAAAGCGGAAATTCACAAACAGCATTTAGATATTCAAATCCTGTTAGATGGTGAAGAGCAAATTGGCTATACCCACGAACTAGCCGAAGAAGCTTTAGCCTTAACCGAACTTGAAAATGATGTGGCGTTTTTTGAGCAAGCGAGCAATGAGCAAATGGTTAAGCTTGGCAAAGGTGACTTTGCAGTGTTTTACCCAGATGAAGTTCATCGTCCTCTTTGCGCGGTAGCCGAACCTCGCCAAGTACGCAAAGCGGTGGTTAAGATCCCTGTTAGTGCTTTGTAAGTGCACTAAATCCACTTAGCCAAGGCTAAGTGGATTCTTTTTTGCTGTTACTCGCTTATTAGCCTTTCACCCATCACTACTAATATTCCTTGATTAATGCCAGTTAACCTGCGCGCTACTGTTTACTTCACCATAAAAAATCCCAGCGATATAGACTGTTGTGCTAGTCGATCCCCATAGTGATACCTTTATTGACTTAGGGTTAAAGCATTAAGGCTTAGCACTTCGTTTACGTTTATGCTTGGCTAACACGAGGCATGGTTCACAAGTTTGCAAAAATTGGTTTTCCAATAATTTAGATTGGTTGACATTTGTTTGGCTGAAGTCATTATTGCCCTTAGATATTTTTCTGTTTTAACGCGTCGCTTGGCAGCTAGAAAGTTTAATACTTAAGGTTTGTTAGTTAAGTTTTCTCTATGGCTTAGTTATATTGCCTAGACACTGCCATGGCTATCAGGACGCTAATCATTTGAGGATACATAATGGAAACGCGCTTAAGGGCTGACTCAGCTAAAACTATATCTGAGCATGAGCAATCAATTTTGATTTATGATTTTTCTGAGCAAATTCCTAAGGCTTTTAGTTTTAGCAACGTGGACGCAGAACTGGTAAGTGAAGGCAACGGCATTACTACTGGTTCGCAAGCCTTAAAAGTTACTACACATAGCAAAGAAAACTTTTACACCTCAATCTTTATCGAACCTGAGCAGCCTTTTGATTGGAGTGCGCTTCCTAACTTTAGCTTTGCATTTGACGTCACCAACTTAGGCCGTCGTTCAACACAGATTTTCATCAATATCTTCGATAAACAAGGGCAAATGCATAGCCGCAGCATTAACGTGGCGGGCGGTTCTTGCAAAACCTATTTAAACGAGCTTAAGGGTGAGTTTTTAAAGGGTGGGCTTAACTATGAATCGGGTTTTCGCTCTAACCCTGCAGCCTGGGATACGCCATTTCACTATGCAACGTGGATGTGGGGCGAGATGAACATCGATTTAAGTGCCGTTGCCAAAATTGAATTAAGCATTCACGGTACTTTGATTGATCATCAGTTGGTGTTAGATAACTTTAGAGTGATTTTTACCCCGGAATGTAATCCCGATTTTCTTAAAGGTTGTTTAGATAAGTTTGGTCAAAACGCTTTAGTAGAAACCGCGGAAAAAGTACATTCTGAAGAAGAGTTATTGGCGGTTACAGCCAAAGAGCTTAAAGCCTTAGAGCAAGGTGCTATGCCCCAGCGTTCGCGCTTTAGTGGTTACACTGGTGGCCCGCAGCTAGAGGCAACCGGCTTTTTCCGTACCGAAAAAATCGACGGAAAATGGTCGTTAGTTGACCCAGATGGCTACCCATACTTTGCTACCGGCCTCGATATTATTCGCCTAGCAAACTCATTTACCATTACCGGTATTGATTACGACCACTCAAAAGTGGCTGCGCGTAGCGATGACGATGTAACTCCTGAAGACTCCAAAGAAAAGCTCGAAATTAGCCAAGAAGCCTTTGATTCAGCCTATGTTGCCAACCAAACTCGCCGAGACTTTTTTGATTGGTTGCCTAGCTACGACGACCCCTTAGCTGAGCATTACAGCTATATGCGTGAGCTGTTTGAAGGCCCAGTTGATCGCGGCGAAATCTTTAGTTTTTACTCGGCAAATCTACAGCGCAAGTACGGTCAAGATGGCGCCGATTACATGGGCAAGTGGCGCGAAGTTACCATGGATCGCATGCTTAACTGGGGATTTTCTTGTTTAGGTAATTGGACTGCTCCAGAGTTTTACAGTAACGATAAAATTCCTTATTTCGCCAATGGCTGGATTATTGGAGACTTTAAAACAGTGACTAGTGGCGATGACTTTTGGGCGCCACTGCCTGATCCTTTCGACCCAGTATTTAGAGAGCGCGCCGAAGCAACGGTAAGCCAAGTTAAAGCCGAAATGCAGGGTTCACCATGGTGTGTGGGTATTTTCATTGATAATGAGAAAAGCTGGGGCCGAATGGGCACCATTAATGGCCATTATGGTATTGCGATCCATACTCTAGGTCGCAGCGATGAGGAGAGCCCAACTAAGGCAGTATTCACTCAAGCCTTAAAAGACAAGTACGGCACTGTAGAACAGCTTAACCAAGCTTGGGGGACTAAGATTGAATCTTGGCAAGCTTTAGCTGGTGGCGTTAGTGATTTAGCCCATAACGAAGCACAGCTTAGTGACTACTCCATGTTATTAGAGTTGTACGCCAGCGAATACTTCAAGGTGGTAAACGAGTCGCTTAAAGCTCAATTACCTAATCACTTGTACTTGGGGGCTCGATTTGCTGATTGGGGCTGTAATCCAGAGGTGGTAAGAGCCGCTGCAAAACATGTGGATGTTGTAAGTTACAACTACTACAAAGAAGGGCTACATCCAGAACCTTGGAAGTTTTTGGCCGAAGTAGATATGCCAAGCATTATTGGTGAGTTTCATATTGGCGTTAAAGAAGGTTTCTTCCACGCAGGTTTGGTGACGGCTAATGACCAAACCGAGCGCGGCGAGATGTTTGAAGATTACTTAAATTCAGTAATCGATAATCCATATTTTGTCGGCGCACATTGGTTCCAATACATTGATTCACCGATTACCGGGCGCTCATTTGACGGCGAAAACTACAATGTGGGTTTTGTGGGCATAACCGATGTGCCATATCAGCCAATGGTTGATGCGGCTAAGCGGGTAAATGGCGGCATGTATCAGCGCCGTTTTAATAAGGCGAAAAAGTAGCGCGCTTTGACGTTTAACCATAACTAAGAAAGGGGGCTTCGGTCTCCTTTTTATTGATATATCAATGCGTGGTTTATCTACTGGGAAAGTCTATTGCTACTTCTTGATTATCTTGGTTAATGCGATCAGCGGTAAGCATGTTGATGCAATGATTGGCTTTGCGCCAGGTGATATAAGAATTGTAGCCACACCTTAATGAATCCGTTTGTTAAATAATCCTGTGTGGCTATAACGCCAGAAGTGCAAGATCGGCTTCTGGTGTTTTTTTGTCCTTCCTACTCTCGTTACTCAACTTTAACGATCAGCTTGTGAGTCATTACTCTTGGCTCATGATAGCCTTACAAGCTGATGGCTTAATCGCTGAGTCATTTATAGAGCTGTGTGATGTCTGTTTAGTATGATGCTGGTGGCTCAAGTATGCTTCAACTAAGGGGCGCTTATTGATTGCCAGTGGCTAACACGCTGCTGTTTAACTCCTGATTGCTGAATGGCTTTTTCAACTAAACCTAAGCGAATGATCTCAGCTAAGCCTTGATCAATGGCTTGAGCAATTTCAGCGCCGTGTGGGTGCTGTTTCGACACCATAAAATGACGGCTTTCTTGAAATTCTATTTTCATATTCGGGATCGGGTAAAAGCTGCCATAACTATCTTGAATGGCTAGGTCTGGGGTATTCGGGAACTCTAAAAAGGCAACGTTAATTCGGCCTTTACTTAACATGCCAAACAATGACTGATTACGGTTGAGTTTATCTATGTTGTTAAAGCCACTACGCTGCAACTGGGCTATGTCTTGATACCAAGTACTTCCCACACTGATGGGTAATTCTCTGAGCTGTTCATGAGTTAAGGTTTGGCTGAGCAGGGGAGAACCTCGGTTAACATAAAAGCCTTTTTCAAAGGTATTTTTAGGGATAATAGCCACTGACTTGTAGGTACTATCATCAAAGTCACTCTCCCAGATGTCGGCTTGATATACCGCCACATTGCCTTGTTTCAACTCTCGCAGGCTGCGACCAGTATTCGGCGAGGTCACAAAGGTGAGCGAATACTGCAAATCGCTATAGCTAAGGGCTTGAGTTAACAGCAGCAAGCTTACGGTTGCGCGATCTGAGTAGGGCGATTGATAATCACTGATTTGGGCTGGGTTGCCGCCTTTTAGCTCAAGTAATTGCTGGTAATTTGAGAAGGTGCCTTGGTCACCAATAATCGACACTTCTATAGCGGCGAAAGAAGAAAAGCTATACAGGCATAATATGCTGAGTATCCACGATCTCACTATTGCTCCTTATTTGTTTAGGGCGGCCTTAACTAATTTGGCAGTTACTTACTGTAGCGTAAGATAACAACTTAAAGTGTAGACCGCTTCACAGTCGCTATTAGGAACAGCGGTTTAAGGAGCGATTAAGCTTTGTTTTTAGATGATTTAATACGCTGAATAATGGTGAGAATCAGCACCCAGGAGGCGAGGATAAAGGTAATAATATTGGCTAAAAAAACCGATAGATCTTGTATTAAGAAGCCGTAAATCATCCACAGACCTACGCCAGTGGTTAATATGGAATACATGGTTAATGAAATTCCAGCAACATTCTTGGTCTTAATAATGTGAATTACCTGCGGGACAAAAGACAAAGTGGTACAGCTAGCTGCTATTAATCCAAGAACCGTAAGGGCTGTCATCTAAACTCCATTTTATTGGTAAACCAATTTGGGTGGATTATACCTTTTTGGTTAACCTTGTAAATAATGAAACCGATTAAACCCTGCACTCATCACTTAGTTAAGCACACTAGCTTCTAGGATGTTTTGACTAACCAGCTTTTTGAGTAGTTGCTGGGTATTCTCCCGCAAGTTATCCCGTAACAAACGCATCGCTGGAGTAATTGATTGGCGGCTGGGGCAAATAAGCCATAATTCGGTGGGAGTAGGTTGGTAATCGTGCATCACACTCACTAAGTTACCGGCTAAGATATCAGAAGCCATATCTAAGCTAGATTTAACCGCCAGCCCATGGCCGGCTACACACCAGCGCCTTACTAAGTCGCCATCGTTTGCTGCTCTGTTGCTTGTCATTTTAATCTTGTAACTTTGTTGCTGATCACTAAAGCGCCAAACATCATGAACAATGTCGTGCAGCTGATAGAGCAAGCCGTTGTGTTTGCTTAGCTCTTTAGGGTGCTTGGGCGTCCCATGTTTTAATAGATATTCTGGGCTAGCGCACAATAGCCGTGGAGCGTTACATATTTTGAAGCCGTAAACACTGGCATCGCTGGGTGAACCATAGCGCAAAGCCATATCGACTGAATCACGATAAAAGTCGATGTTGCTGTCGCTAATGCTGCTGCGTAGGTTTAGCGCAGGGTAGTGCGACATAAACTCATCTAGCCAGGGGCTGATTACATTTCTTCCCAGATCAGAAGAAAGAGCGATTCGTAGCTCACCGTCAATCACATCCAAGTCGTGCTTCATATTTTGCTTGGCTTGTTCAAGCATTTGCAGCGCTTGTTCGCATTGCGGAACATAACGCTCACCCGCGGCAGATAAACGCAGGTGTCTGGTTGTTCGAATAAATAGCTCAGCCCCTAGTTGGCTTTCTACACGCTTTAGCGCGGCACTAGCCGTGGCAGAACGCATATCTAGCTTGGCTGCAGCGGCTGTAATACTGCGGCATTCTGCTACCTTTAAAATTACCTGTAAATCTTCCAGTAGCATAACGGCACCTTTTATTGTCTATTTATTTTTGATAATGATTCAAATATTACCCTGTTTATTGAGCTGTATGCAAAAGGCTACTATTTAACCCGTTAAAGCGAACCCGCAATTTACTTATTTAGAGGACAGCCAAATGGCCAAGTTAACTATCGTTGCAAACATTAAAGCAAATGCAGACAAAATTGAGTTAGTAAAAGCAGAACTGCTTAAGCTGATAGATATCACTAGAGCCGAAGAAGGCTGTATTAACTACGATTTGCATCAAGACAACGAAAACCCAGCGCACTTTGTGTTTTACGAAAACTGGGAGTCACGTGAACTATGGCAAACTCACATGGGCAATACTCACTTAGCAGAGTACATGGCGGCAACCGAAGGCGCAGTAGCAGAGTTTACCTTGAATGAAATGACGCAAATTGCTTAGCTTGTTTGAATTGAAATGAGCAACAAAAAAGCCAGTCGAATGACTGGCTTTTTCTATACAGGCAATAAAGCTTAGTGAAGAATACGGGCGCGAATAGTGCCGTCAATTTCTTTAAGCTTAGTAATTGCTTGTTCAGCCTGCGCTGTTTCTACATCAATCACTACATAGCCAATGCTGTCATTGGTTTGCAGGTACTGCGCTGCAATGTTGATTGAGTCTTCGGCAAAGGCCAAGTTAATTTTGGTAAGCACACCCGGTTGGTTGTGGTGAATGTGCAACAAACGGCTAGTGCCAGTGTGCTCTGGTAGTGCTACTTCTGGGAAGTTAACAGCCGACAAGGTTGAACCGTTGTCAGAGTATTTAGCCAGTTTAGACGCTACTTCAATACCGATGTTTTCTTGTGCTTCTTGGGTTGAACCACCAACGTGTGGGCTAAGAATTACGTTGTCGAAGCCACGTAAGTTAGACACAAATTCTTCTTTGTTTGATTTCGGCTCTGTTGGGAATACATCAATCGCCGCACCAGCAAGCTTTTTGCTTTCTAATACCGATACCAAAGATTCAATCTCAACTACCGTGCCGCGAGAGGCGTTAATCAGAATCGAACCTTGCTTCATAGCGGCAAACTGCGCTTCACCAAACATGTACTTGGTTTGTGCGGTTTCTGGTACGTGAAGGCTTACCACGTCACTCATTGCTAGTAGTTGGTCAAGGTCGGCGATTTGAGTGGCGTTACCCAAAGATAGCTTGTTTTCTATATCGTAGTAGTAAACTTGCATGCCTAGGGTTTCAGCCAAAATACCCAGCTGAGTACCAATATGGCCATAACCGATAATGCCTAGCTTTTTACCACGTGCTTCATAAGAGTTGTCGGCCGATTTTATCCATTCGCCGCGATGTGCTTTGGCGTTTTTCTCTGGAATGCCACGCAGTAGTAAAATAATTTCACCTAATACTAGTTCAGCTACGCTACGAGTATTAGAGAACGGTGCGTTGAATACCGGAATACCTTTTTGCTGAGCAGCTTTAAGGTCAACTTGGTTAGTACCAATACAGAAACAACCAATTGCAACAAGCTTGTTTGCTGCTGCTAGCACACGTTCGTTTAGGTCTGTACGGGAGCGAATACCAATGAAGTGAACGTCTTTAATTTTTTCAATCAGTTCTTCTTCTGCTAGCGAGGTTTTGATCATTTCTACATTTTCATAACCCGCAGATTGGAAAGATTGCAGTGAGCTAGGGTGTAAACCCTCTAACAACAATACTTTGATTTTTTCCTTGCCTAACGAATACTTTGCCATGTTTGCTTCCTAATACCCATGTTACCGCTCGAGCGGCTAAATTTAGCAAAAAAGCAGCACTTAGGGAATGTAATTTTATTACATCAAATTTTATTCATGATGTGATTATTATTCTCTACAATGATTGGTTTGTAGTTTTTAATGTTGCAATGAGGGTTTGGTTTAGTGCTTGATCGAGATTATTTATGGGGTGTTGGAATATTTCACAAAAAAAAGAGCGCGCAATGCACTCTTTTTTTTTAAGGTCTTACTTGATTAGCGTTTTTTAGCGCCTTCTGGGGTGCCAATGATCACTTCATTTGCGCCGCGAGCAGCAAATAGACCATTAGTTACTACACCCACAATTGCGTTAATGTCGCGTTCCATTTTCACTGGATCTACAATCTTCATGTTGTGAACATCTAAGATCACGTTGCCGTTATCGGTTACTACACCTTCACGGTAAACTGGGTCACCGCCAAGCTTAACCAGCTCGCGCGCTACATAGCTACGGGCCATTGGAATCACTTCAACTGGAAGAGGGAAGTTGCCTAATACTGGCACTTCTTTGGTATTGTCTACGATACAGATAAATTGGTCGGCAACCGCGGCAATAATCTTTTCACGGGTTAGGGCTGCACCACCGCCCTTGATCATGTGGTTTTGTTCGTTGATTTCATCGGCACCGTCTACGTAAACCGACAAGTCACTCACACTGTTTAAATCAAACACTTCAATGCCATAAGCAAGTAGCTTTTCGGTAGACGCTTCAGAGCTTGAAACCGCCCCTTTAATGCTGTCTTTCATGGTCGCTAAGGCGTCAATGAAATGGTTCACGGTAGAGCCTGTGCCTACGCCAACAATGGTGTCTTCTTGAACATATTCCAATGCGGCCCAGCCAGCGGCTTTTTTCATTTCATCTTGTGTCATTACAGTGCTCCGAGCAAAGTGAGGGGGAGGGCAAAAGTAGCCCGCTTGTTTGGCGCGGATTATAACCAAGCGCTGGCGTTAACGCCATGCTCGTTTGGCGCTTTTTTCGGCGCTTTTATTATTACTGTTTTAGTTATTACCAGCACCAATATCTGCTAGGAGTAATAATCCGTTTAAGTGGTTGATCCCATGCTTGCACCGGCACTTCGTTTATTTGCTGGCAATCGTGAGCAAGGCCAATAACTAAAGGTTTATCTCCACTAAGTTGTGCCAGCAAGCGGTCGTAATAGCCGCCGCCCATGCCTAGGCGGTTACCCTGTGAGTCAAAGGCTACCAAGGGGGCTAATATTAAATCTAGTTGCTGAGCGTCAATTACCTGTTTGGCATCAAAGATGGGTTCGCCAATGCCAAATCTATTGGCTTGTAAGGGGCTGCTGGCTTGGTAACGATGAAAGCACATCTCGCCATTTTTCGTGGGGTCAACTAAGGGCACATAAACCTGTTTGCCTTGTTGCCATAAACAATTAATCAGCAAGCTTAAATCAAGCTCCCCATCAAAGGCTAAATAGAGTGCTACCCGTTGCATAGGAATAAGCTCGGGATCGTCCTGCAAGTACTCAAGAATGGCTTGGCTGGCCTCTAGTTGTTGCAAAGGGCTTAAGGCGCTACGTTGTAGGCGTATCTGTTTGCGTAATTGCTGGCGAGGATCTAGCTGGGGCATATAAACAGACTTAACTGACAAATAAGACTTTTAGTGTGTATCTATATTGGCAATCAAGCAAGGCGCTGTAAAACATTAAGCCAAAATTTGAGTCGATACCGAAACGAGGAAGTAAAGGTCACCAAGCCTGATGAACAGGCTTGGTAAAAACCAGTAGAGTTATTCTTGCTCTACGTTGTGATACACGTTTTGCACGTCGTCACAGTCATCAAGCATGGCTTGAAATTTCTCGAACATCGCTACGTCATCACCGCTAATAGTGGTGTAGTTTTGCGGAATAAAGCTAATTTCTTCTAGTTCAAACTCTAACTCAGGCAAGGCTTGAGTTAATGAAGTTTTAACTTTGAAGTATTCAGTATGTGGAGCAAATACGGTAATCATACCGTCTTCACTTTCTACATCGGTAACTTCAACGTCGTCCATTAATAGGATTTCTAGAATGGCGTCTTCGTCGTCACCTTTAAAGGCAAAAATAGCTTGGTGGTCGAACATATGCGCCACGCTGCCTTGGTTACCAATTTTAGATTTGGTTTTTACAAAGGCTTGGCGAACGTCGGTAAAGGTACGGCTGTTGTTATCGGTTAAGCAGTCAACAATTACCATACAGCCGCCTGGGCCGTAACCTTCGTAACGTGCTGGAACGTAGTCTTCGCCAGCGCCGCCTTTGGCTTTGTCGATAGCTTTATCGATTACGTGACTAGGAACTTGATCTTTTTTAGCGCGGTCTACAACACTGCGTAATTGTAAGTTAGCTTCTAGATCGGCACCGCCATTTTTAGCGATAACGTAGATTTCTTTACTGTATTTAGAATAAACCTTGGTTTTTGCACCAGCGGTTTTGGCCATTGAGGCCTTACGTACTTCAAAACTTCTGCCCATAGGGATGCTCTTTTTGTTCGATGCTTAAAAATTCTGGGAAAGGATTTTACCAGCTGAAATACAAGGAACAAGGGCTGGCGCGGGTTCTCGATCAATAATGCGGTTAATTTAGTTAAATCGTGAGGTATTTAACTGTTAAATCCTCACGATTATCTAGGTGCTTGATAGCCTTTTGCGACTAAATAGCTGTTTGTAGCATGTTTAAAGTTGCTCTAAAGACTGCTTACTTAAATAGGCAGGGTTATAGTATTTATCGGCAAGGCTATGCGCTTGCACTGACTCGTAATCAATAACCGTGCTTTTATTGGTTTGGATGCTATCAACCAAGGTCATGGTTTTTACTACGGTTCGCCCATCTCGCTGGCCTTGCTCAAAGTAAGCTTGTTTTGCCAGTTTGCCAGACTTTAAGTAGAGGTCGGCTTTTAGTGGAAAATTGCTGCGGTGATCTACCCACAAGTCTATTTTTTGATAGCTGGCACCACTGGTTTTAGCCTGCAGCTGTAAGTGCAGAGCCGTTACCCCATCTAACTCACTAATTTCACCCAATTCGCCTTGGTAATCTTCGCTCCAAGTGAGGGTGGAAATGTCGCCTACCGAGGCTTCTCCCAATAGCTTTTGCATGGGTGTAATGCGAATTGGCCTGCGGCTATTTGGCATAAGCAGCCAGTAATTGTCGCCAAGCATCAGCATTTTTTGCCCCAGCTCCGATTGCGCTTTAAATACCACTAGCGATTCGCGTTCTGGGCGAATATACACGTTGTAACGGTGTTTCTTTTTTAGCTGCTGTTTATCAAATTGACTCACCTCGGTAACCACTTTGGCCGACGCGCTTTGCAAGCGGTAGCTGTCGGCTTCAAGCAAGCGCAGGCTAACTTCTTCATTCGCTTGGACTAAACCAATGCTAAACAAGCTTCCTAATAACCACAGTTTAAATAGACTAAACATAAATAAGTGCCTCGGTAATCGGCTTTTTTAAGCCTTTGTTAGCAGCAATGGCAGACGCCAATGCGCATATACACACCACGCCTAAAGAGACGATGGCAGCCAACATGAATGAGAAAGTAATATGTAGTGGGTAGCCTACGCTGCGCCCCGGTGGAGGAGGCATTTGAATATCAGCAAATAGCAGCGTTAATGATACCGAGCCACTAAGTAGCACACCTATTAGGCTGCCAATTAATGCCAGAACTACAGCTTCTAATACAAAGCCAATTAGCTGTTCCGAATTGGCAGTGCCCAAGGCTGATAGGGTGCCTATTTCTCGGGTTCGCTCGGTGACCGACATGCTTAAGGTATTAAATAACGACACAAACACCACTAGCGCCATAATAAAGCCCATCACTCCAAAGATGCGGTTGTACAAGCCTTTTACTGCTTCGTAGAAGAAGGCCTGTTCCCACCATGGCGTTACCAACAAACTTGGTTGCTGTTGCTCAACCTGTTGTTTGAGCTGGCTAACATCTTGATTAGCGAAGGCAAATATCGACATTAGGCTCACCTTATCGGTGGCGAGCAGGGCTTGGCTATCACTTAATGAGATATACACTAGGCGTTTGTCCATCTCTGGAACACCAGTAGAAACAATGCCTTGCACGGTAAAGTCGAAGGCATTTAGCGCGCCCTCTGTGGTGGTGCTAAGCAGCGTTAGCCAATCACCAGGTTGTACCTTCATGTTGCGAGCTAACTCGTCGCCTAGCAGAATTTGTGGCAAGTCTTGATCACTTTGCTGAGTGAGCAATTGACCAGCCTTTAGGTCTAAAAAGGGCCCTTTCTGGGTGAACTCGCTGGGCAATACGCCTTGGCCTACAAAAATTGCCGATTTGTCGCCGTTGCTAATTAGGCCGCTAAATTCGATGCGAGGTTGCACCGCTTTTATGCCGTTTAAGGCCATTAAGTCTTGGCGCTGCTGTTGCCAATTCGCTAAGCCATATTGCAGGGGAGTATCTTCTTGCTGGTTAAAATACTCTGGGCTAGACAAGGTTAAATGGCCTGTGTCGCGTGCGGCGGCTTCGGCTAGCGATTGATAGGTAAACAAACCAAATCCGCCAGAGGTGACCAAGGCCATTACGGCAATGGCGATAATAAGCACCGACATAATGCTGCGGCGGCGATTTCGTTGCACATTAAGTAATGCATGTTTTAGGCGACGCATGCGCTAACCTCCTTGGATAATACCTGTCCGTCTAGTAGTTCTATTTGTCGGTCGCAATGTTCACTCATCCGGTTATCGTGAGTGGCGATCACAAAGGTGGTGTTGTGGCTTTTGCCAATGGCCTTCATCAGCTCTACAACTTGGTGGGCGGTGTGGCTGTCGAGGCTAGCTGTTGGTTCGTCGGCAATTACCAAGCGAGGCTGGTGAATCAAAGCTCGTGCCACAGCAATGCGTTGTTGTTGGCCCCCCGACAAACGGTCGGGTTTAGCTTGCGCAAAGTCGGCCATGCCTACTGCATCTAAAATTTGCATAATGCGCTGCTTGCGTTGTTGGCTAGGCACTTTATTTAGCATTAGCGGATACTCTACATTTTCGTAGGCGCTCATTACTGGCACTAAATTAAAGCGCTGGAATACAAAGCCCAGCTGTTGTCGCCGTAGCTGCATACAATGCTGTGGGTCTTTATCTAGTTTTACCCCATCAAAATACAGCTCGCCTTGGTAGTTAAGATCTAGCAAGCCACAAATATTAAGTAAGGTGCTTTTGCCTGAGCCTGATGGGCCGCAAAGGGCAATCATTTCACCAGCACGAATATGTTCATTAACATTGTTAAGCGCTTGCTGGCTTACTTGGCCGGTTTGGTAAAACTTACTTAAGCCTTTAAATTGCAACATATTCTATCCTTAGCCCTTATTTTGCTTAGCCATTAACTGCGCGGTGAGCTGGCTGTAATCATCATTTACACCGCTTTGCTGTAGTTGCTTAAACCATTGTTGAGCCAGTGCCGGTTGCTGGTTGTTTAAAGCCGCCTCTACAGCAAAGCGGTACACCCATGAGGTGGCTTGGGCAGGAGATTGCAAAAAGCGCTGGTCATTAAGTACTTGTTTGAATAACTGCATGCCTTGGTCTTGGTAATTAAAAAAGTCTGGCACGCTGGTAAAGGTAACTGCGGCCGTTGCCTGCATATATATCGCTTGAGGAAGGTAGCGATATTGCTGCTGCCATTGCTCTTCTCCAATCATATTTAAGGCTTTATCCATGCGTGCTAAGCCATCTTCGGTGTAGCGCATTTTGGTCCAAGGCATCCAAGCATCGTCACCTTTTAAAGTCTCGGTTCCACCCAGATAAAACAAAGTCCAAGGGTCTGAAGGTTGCTGCTGATGGACGAGTTGTAGCTCTTTATACAGTGAATCTAGCTGCGAGTAGTCACCTTGGGCTGCTTGAAAGTAAGAGGCAAGTTGTTGCTCGTTAATGCTAGCGCTTGCTGAATAAGAGCAAATAAGTAGTAGGCTGGCTAAAGTAAGCTTTTTCATGATCAATCCTTGTCAGTGTGAGTACATGAGCAAGATTACGATTGATATTCCCTTACAGCTGCATGATGCGATAAAAGGCAAAACCGCCGGACTAAATGCCGATAGCGAAGGATGAATGGATTGAGAGTACCGTTATCGATGGCGACGCTTTCTGTAAATTGCGGCTAGCATTGGGCTGCCATTAAAACCTTATAAGTTAACCCTTAGCGCCGTCATTGTTGGAGTTGAATGGTGATTTGGAGTGTTAGCGTTATTCACCTGTGAAAAATGCGCTGCTTGATGAGTTAGCTGTTTAAAAGCTGAATAAATATAAAATCTTAGAATTTACAGATTATAAACACTGCTTTAATGTCAGCTATTTATACAAATATTTATTTTGAATCACTTATTATTTTTTAACTACTTGTTTTAAAAGATATTAGTTTTTTGGTATGACAAGTGCATCCGTGTTTAGTGATATGTAGGAAAATACTTGCTACATCCAAAAAAGGAATTAAACATGCTGAATCTACGTCATTCATTGGTATTAAGCTTTTTACTGGTGCTAGGTAATGCCCACGCTGGAGTGATAGTTGTTGATTACAATGGGTCTTTTGATGAGGCAGATGTAGTTGCTGAAGGTGGCTTGCCTGCTGGTGATTTTGACACCATTGGTGGGGTCGATGATGTTGCACTTTTCAATTTAGTGGAAGGTGAGAACGCCTTTTATGGTTCAATTTACAGCCCGCTGGACAGCGGAGATGTTTTCAATATTGGCATTACCGCAGGTATGCGTTTAGTAGGAGCCAGTATCGATTGGGGAACCAACTTGCCTGGTATTAATTGGACCTTCGGCACACCTATTTCACCTGATTATCGCCAACAAAGTACATTTGGCGCTACTGCGCCAACTTGGTTCCTTGAAGAGAGTTCTACAACGCCAGAAATTTTTACCATTCCTGAACTAGAAGATGGGGTTTTGGGTTTAAATGGCAAAAGTTTTGATGCACCAAGTTTAGATGTTACTGAAGGTATTTACTTGAGTAGCCTGCTTGATCAAGGCCACACTTGTGCACAAACCTATGTGGTTAATTTTCCAGGTTATAGCCCTGAATGTGTAGAAGGTATTGATTATAAACTTACCTTCATTGTTGAGAGCACTTTGCCGGTAACGCAGGTTTCTGAGCCGAGTACTATTTTGTTAGCTATGTTTGCGATGCTTGGGTTTGGCGTTTCAAGAAAGAGACTTAACAAATAACAAGCTAGTTTCTTATTCATTAAAGCCTTGGTCTCACCAAGGCTTTTTTATTGGCTGGCTTAGAGCTACAGCGCAATATTGGTTGTTACTTTTGTGGTCACAGAGTTAGCAATAAAGCATTGCTGGTGGGCTTGATGATGCATTTTCTCAAGCTTAGCTAGGCTCACCTCTTGCCCTGAAAAAGCCACTTTAGGGTTGAGCTTTACCTCTGTCATGGCCATTTTTCCTTGCTCATTTAAGGCCATTATTCCTACCGCTTTGTCTTCATAGCTATCCACTACCAAACGGTTTTTAGCGGCAATGGATAAGAAAAACAGCATGTGGCAGCTAGATAACGAGGCAACAAAGGCCTCTTCTGGGTCAACGTTTGCTTCTACCGAGTAAGGCAGCGGCACCACATGTGGTGACGACGAGGCTGCAACAGTTTGGCCGCCATCAAAGTGCCAATGGTGGCCTCGGCTGTAATGGTTGTCGGTATAAGCTTCATCGGTTTGGCGTTGCCACTCTACAATGGCGAAGTATTCAGACATAAGCATTCCTGCGGTGAGTTAGCAAAGTTAAAACAACACGGCCTTAGCATGCTGCAGTCGTTAGTGCTTGGCAATGACAAATTCAAGCTTAAGGGCATGGGCTTGAAATTTATTGCCAAGCAAGCAACTCTAATGGTTAACAGCGTTTTTTAGGAACCATTATGCTCAACATGAATTTTGACCAAGCCTTGGCGATCGATACCGAACAAATGGATTGGCTAGCTAGCCCCTCTGCTGGGGTATTGCGTAAACCGCTAGAGCGAGAAGCCAAAGAGTCTGGTCATGTCACCAGCATTGTGCAGTATCAGCCAAAGTCTTTTTTCCCTGAGCATCCACATCCACAAGGTGAAGAAATCTTGGTATTAGAAGGCGTGTTTTCTGATGAGCATGGCGATTACCCAGCGGGTACGTATATTCGTAATCCGCCAGGCAGCAAACATAGCCCTTTTAGCAAACAAGGCTGCGTGATATTTGTGAAACTTAATCAGTTTGATGCGCGCGACCTTACTCAGGTAAGAGTTAATACTAAGCAAACACCTTGGTTGCCGGGCATTGGGGGCTTGGAAGTAATGCCTTTGCATGAGTTTGAGCATGAACATGTTGCATTGGTTAAGTGGCCAGCCGGTGAGATTTTCCAACCGCATCGTCATTTTGGTGGGGAAGAAATTTTAGTTTTGTCGGGAGAGTTTAAAGACGAACATGGTAGTTATCCTAAACTCACTTGGCTGCGCAGCCCTCATATGAGTCAGCATCACCCTTTTGTTGAGCAGGAAACGATTATCTTGGTGAAAACGGGTCACTTACCGGTAGAGAGTTAAGCACAATCGTAGGCAGAGGGATGAATCAGGACTCAACGAGAAAGAAGTAAGAGCGGTGCCCAATGAGGAGAGTCGGGCGGGCACCGCCCCTACAAAACTGTTTACTGATCGCGTACTCATTTCACCGGCTTTTATGCCTATGTTGCTAAGGCTTTGAACCCAATTAGCTTTGTTTGAGGAGTCAAACAAGCGGACATATGATTGAGCGACCAAAATAGTATATACTATTATTGTATTACAATTGTGTGATTTAGCTTACAAAAGCAGCGATTATTTTGTTTTTGTTTATCTTAGTGATTAACAACAAAGTCGCGTTCAATTGCGATAAGCAAAAAAAACAGGTGCGTAAAAAAACCTACACCTGCCTATAACAAGATCTAAAGGATTAGATTTTTTTGTGTTGGCGTCGTAAACCTAGGGCGATAAGGCCGATGCCAAATAAAGCCAAGGTTCCAGGCTCTGAAACCGATACAATGGCAAATTGACCGTTAAGAATGGTATCGCGAAAGGCTTCATCTTCATCACCAAGGTAAGGAGTATTCATATTGTCGGTGATGTTAAAGTTAAGCTGCCACACTAGGTTATCTCCGTTTTCCCATAACTCAAATAAGCTGCCGTAATCGGTAGAGAAAAAGTCTTCAGCTAGCGCATCGTCTATGGCTGCATCGTACCAGCTGTAGTCAAAAGACCCGGTTAGCGATACATCACCCATTACCGCGCTGCCCGAGTTAACAACTAGCTGCGCCACTTTAATGCTGTCACCATAAATAATCTCTCCACTGTTTTGGTCGTAACCTAAAACGCTAGTGAAGTTAATATTGATGTTGCCACCCTGGTCGAAGCTAACGCCACCCGTATCGGTAAACCCGCCGCTTAAATCGTTGTAGTCAAAGGTCATGGCCCAGTTATTATTTAAGCCAGCGTTATAGAGTGGGGTATTAGGATTTCGGTATAATCCTGTAGCATTGCCGTTGCCAGACTCAGTAAAGCTTGAGTTGACATCTGGGCTGCAAAAGCCACCTGTACAGTTGCCATTTTGCAGAGCCGAAGTAGCATGAATGTTAGTGGTTAAATAGTCTGCCTTGGCTGTGCTAGTACCACCTAAATTTAAGTAGAAGGGCACCGCATGGGCTACGTTTATGCTGGCCGCGAGCACCAAGGCCCAGCAGCAAGAAGGGAGTATCTTCATTTTACATTTCCATTATAAGTTGATGATAGTAATCAGCTTTTCCGTTTTACAATAATTGCTGACTTATTTGTTGTTAAGCAAAAAATAGACCTATCAATATAACCTTATAAAAAATATGGATATTGATTTTTAATTGATGTATCAAAGACTTATATAATGTAAAAAAAGCCGACAGCGATTTGTTTAAGCGAATTGACCTAGGGAGAAAGGATCTAAAATGAATGTGATTGAATTACGTGAGTACCAAATTAAACCTGGAAAAACCGCTCAATGGCTTAATTTGATGGAAAAGGAAATATTGCCCTACCAACGAAGTAAGGGAGTGGATGTCATTAATAGCTACCTATATTGTGACGACAATGGCGATGAATGGTTTGTTTGGTTGAGGCAGTTTAAAGATGAGCAAAGTCGCCAAGAGATTTGTAGCCAGCTCTACGATCAATGGTGGATTAACGAAGTACGTCCCAAGGTGTTTAGTTTAATTGAAGAGAGCAGCGTAAAAGTACGCACGCTGCAAGCGGCTTTTAGCGCAAACTAGATTAGCTGTACTTGCTAAGGCAATGCATTTTTAACTTGCTGTAGCAGCTGCTCTATTTTTGCCTTATTGTAAGTTTTCGAGTCTAAGGTTTGAGTGCTCGCTCGCTCAATTAACTGGGTTGCTACAGAGGCTTTAAAGGGCGGCTCGCTGGCCGAATCGTTAAACAACATGTCTACCGCCTGGGCCGATATTGCCGCAAAATCTTGCTTAATGGTGGTAAGCGGAGGGTAGAAGTAGGCGCTATCGGCGCTGTCATCAAAACCAATTACCGCAACCTGGTGCGGTACCGCTAGGCTATGCTCGTGCAGGGCGCGTAATACACCCAAGGCCATCTGGTCACTCGCAACTAATACGCCGTCTATCACCGCGCCATTGCTTAATGCTTCACGAGTTAGTTGATAGCCACTGCTGGCCAGCCAGTCTCCTTCAAGTTGAGCAACCACAGTAGCCTCAAAGTACTTAATTTGGCTAAGCCAGCCCTGTAAACGCAGCGTTGAAGCGGTTGAATCGTGAGGGCCTGTAATGAGCAACAAACGTTGGCGTTGCTGCTTAAGCATTAGCTGAGCAGCTTCACTGGCTCCTTGATGATGTGCTGCACTCACCGAGTTAACTTGGCTGTTATTGGGAACATCGATAAAGACAAAGTGCAGATCTGTGAATAGCTCTACTAATTGTTCGGCTTCTTCTTTAGTGAGAGGCAGGTTCACAATAATGTATTCAATACGTTGTGATTTTAACTCTCGAGTCGCTGTTACGATCTTTTGGTATGCGTGTTCATCTACCACCGCAAACGAGGTGCCGTAGCCATGCAATTGGGCTTGAATACGAATGTTATTGGCAATGATCGAAATGCCATGCAGCGATACATCAAGGGTAATTAAGCCAATAACCTTAGATTTAGCACCACTTAATAGCTGCGCTCCTTTGTTAGGCACGTAACCAAGTTTGTCGATAGCGGCATTTACTTTGTCACGTGTTTCTTGGGCAACATTACTGGCACCGTTGGTTACCCGAGAAACCGTTTGTGTAGATACGCCCGCCAACTCGGCAACCTGTTTAAATGTAACGCTCACATGCAAATCCCTTGTGTTTAGTTCACTGTTTCGCTTTAGCAAACAAATTGTAACACCCAGTTTAAGGGAAATCTTAGTCAAGCCAATAAAACGCGATTTAGCGCTACAGTAGTTACTGTGTTTTCGAAAACATAATTCGATCAATGTCACAAGTAAACGTTTTCCCTGTCGATCTTGATCACATTGTGCTGGCGATTAAATAGCCTTAGACACCAAATAGGCGCATATTTCGGCTAAATGTTTACGCAAACACTTGGATGTTGTTATGAGTCAGATTGTTCACCTTTGTAGCAAAAATTGCAGCCTCATTATTAAGCTGGCGCGAGTGCCAGAAATTTTGCATTGGGGCAATAAAATAGAGCAGATTGATGAAGATATTCTGCTATCGACAGAGCGGCCAATTTCACAAGCCCGTTTAGATGTGGATGTGCCTTTAAGCCTTTGCCCTGAACTGGGTAGTGGCCACTTTAATGCCCCCGGAATAGAAGGGCATCGCAATGGTTACGACTGGGCGCCGGTTTTTACCACCACGGAACATTATTCAAGTGAAGGCTGTGCAGTATTCACTTTACGAGACGACGTTGCGCACTTAGAGCTTAAGATTGAGATAGAGCTTGATTACGACAGTGATGTGGTGAAAAAGCGCATTAGCGTAACCAACTTGGAACACACCAAGTACTATCTCACTAAGCTTTCCGCCACTTTGCCCTTACCACATCACTCCAACGAGTTGATGACTTTTCATGGTCGCTGGAGCCGCGAGTTCCAAACGCACCGTCAGGCGTTCTCCCATGGTGGGTTTATGCAAGAGAACCGCCGCGGCCGTACTTCGCATGAAAACTTCCCTGGCTTGTTTGCCGGTAGCAACAACTTCGACCAGCAGAATGGTCAAGTGTGGGGCTTTCACTTAGGGTGGAGCGGTAACCACCAGTTACGCGCCGACGTAAAAAGTGATGGCCGACGTTTTGTGCAAGCTGGTGAGTTATTGTTGGCTGGCGAAGTACGTTTAGATTACATGCAAAGTTACAGCACTCCTTGGTTGTATGCCTGTGCTAGCAATACTGGCTTAAATGGTATTTCAGATCGCTTCCACCGCTATGTTCGCGCCAACATTATTAAGTTCCCTGAGAATAAACCTCGCCCAGTTCACCTAAATACTTGGGAAGGTATTTATTTTGAGCACGATCCTGAATACATCATGAAAATGGCCAGCGAAGCCGCCGAAATGGGTGTGGAGCGTTTCATTATCGACGATGGTTGGTTTGTCGGTCGCAGTGGCGAGCGCAGTGCTTTAGGTGATTGGTATTTAGATGAGAAAAAATACCCCAATGGCCTAGAGCCGGTTATTGAGCATGTAAATCAACAAGGCATGGAGTTTGGTCTTTGGGTTGAGCCAGAGATGATCAGTAAAGACTCTATCCTATTCCGCGAACATCCAGAGTGGGTGCTGGAGCTTAAAGGCTACCATCAACCTTCTGGCCGTTGGCAGTACGTTCTTAACCTGCAAAACCAAGATTGTTTTGATTACTTGTTTGAGCGTTTAAGTGAGCTGCTTACTCGCTACAACATCGCGTACTTAAAGTGGGATATGAACCGCGAATTAGTACAACCAGGCCATGTTGGACGACCGGCGGTTAATGGCCAAACTAAAGCGCTATATGCCTTATTAGACAAATTACTAGCAACACACCCTAAGGTTGAAATCGAGTCTTGCTCATCAGGCGGTGGCCGCATTGATTTTGAAATTCTAAAACGTACTCATCGTTTTTGGGCTTCAGATTGTAATGATGCATTAGAGCGCCAAACCATTCAGCGTGGCATGAGCTATTTCTTCCCGCCAGAAGTGATGGGTGCACACATCGGCCCAGACGAGAGCCATACAACCCGTCGTTGCCATCACATTAACATGCGTGGCATGACTGCATTAAGCGGACACATGGGGGTAGAGCTAGACCCAGTTAAAGTGGCTAGCGAAGAAAAACAAGCCTTTGCTCACTACATTGCGCTGCACAAAGAATATCGCCAGTTGTTACACAGTGGCAGAAGCTTTCGCTTAAATGCTTCGGATCATCGCCAACACATTAATGGCGTACAAAGTGACGACGAAATGTTGATCACGGTATGCCAGTTAGCGATGCCGGATTACGCCTTACCTGCACCCCTGCGCATTAGCTGTGTAGAGCCGGGAGCAAGCTACCAAGTTAAGTTGGTAGAAATGCCAGAGACCAGTTTCCAGTTAATGAAACAGCGCCCAAGTTGGTTAGATAAAACCCTCACCTTGAGTGGCGATAACCTGCGTGAAATTGGCTTAACCCTGCCGATCCTCGATCCCGAGTCAGCGCTAATGGTGCACCTGAAACGAATTTAGTTATTGAGTTTTTAGTATCAACCGAGTGGTCAGTGATTGCCGCTCGCCAACTTTTTGAAGGATTAACCATGTCTATAACAGTGTTCTTATCGTTCCTGCTGTTTACTGGCTTTGTGGGGGTATTTACCTACAACAAAGTTAAGAAAAACAAGCACGATTCCCAAGATGGCTACTTTTTGGGTGGCCGTAGCTTAACCGGTGGCTTAATTGCCAGCTCGTTAATTTTAACTAATTTAAGCGCTACCAGTTTTGTGGGTATGAGTGCCCAGTCTTACACGCATAACATGAGTGTAATGGGCTGGGAAGTGGCCTCGGGTGTTACCCTGATTATTATTGCCTTGTTGTTAGTGCCTCGCTATCTAAAACAAGGCATTACCACCATTCCAGACTTTTTAGAAAGTCGTTATGACTTATCGGTGAAGAAGTTTGTCACCTTGCTGTTCTTATGCCAGTACGTGATTAACATTCTGCCTACTACTTTGTATGCCGGTGCGGTGGTGTTAGGTGAAATCTTCGATATTCAAACTTTGCTGGGTGTGTCTGAGTTTGCGGCTATTGCGATTATTTCTGCCACTATTGGTGTTTTAGGCTTCTTTTATGCCATTTACGGCGGTTTAAAAGCGGTAGTAATTGCCGATACCATTAACGGTGTAGGCTTAATTATTGGCGGCTTAATGATTCCGGTATTTGGCCTAATGGTGTTAGGTGGCGGTAGCTTTAGTGATGGCTTACATCAAATTGTTACGGTTGCACCAGAGAAGCTGCAGTCGGTGGGCACCTCAACTGATCCTCTACCATTCTCAACCCTGTTTACCGGTTTGCTGTTAGTAAACTTGTACTACTGGGGAACCGACCAATCTATTATCCAACGTGCTTTAGGGGCTAAAAACCTTAAAGAAGGACAAAAAGGGGTAATTTTAGCCGGTGGTATTAAAGTTATTTCACCATTGTTCTTAATTATTCCCGGCATTATCGCCTTCCATATGTTCGGTGCTGATGCAGGTAACCCAGATACGATGTATACCCGCTTAGTAAACGAAGTATTACCAAAACCACTAGTGGGCTTTTTTGTGGCGGTAATGTTTGGTGCCATTCTTAGTACCTTTAACGGAGTGTTGAATAGCTCAACTACTTTGTTTGCCCTTAACGTATACAAGCCTTTGTTTGGTCATGGTAAATCAGACCAAGAGTTGGTGGCTAAGGGCCGTGTGTTTGGCGTACTTATTGCCATTATTGCAGTGTGTATTGCACCATTTATTATGTTTGCGCCAGAAGGTTTATTCCAATACTTACAAATGGTTGCTGGCTTCTTTAGTGTGCCAATCTTTACCATTGTATTTGTTGGCTACATTTCTAAGCGTGTTCCTGCTATCGCTGCCAAAGTAGCCTTGGTGGTGTTTGTATCGTCTTACGCTGCGATGCAGTTAGTGTTTGAAACGCCTTTGCACTTTCTACACCAATTAGCCATCTTGTTTGTGGTATGTACCATCTTAATGTTTGTAATTGGCGCCTTTAAACCACGCGAACAAGACTACGTTATGCCTATTAACAAAGACATGGATGTAACACCTTGGGAGTTTCGTTTTGAAGCATCGGCCATTGTGCTTTACATGGTATTGGGCGCGTTCATCATGTTCTCAGATATCGGCTTAATGTCGGATGACCCAACATTGCTGCAAACTTACGGATTCTGCGGTTTGATTATGCTGGTGGGTATTTTCTTCAGACACCTTAAACGTAAACAACTTCAGCCAGAAGCTGAAGCAAGCTAATTCTTAGCAGGCTTTTGCCCAGCCTTAGCGCTGGGCTTTTTTATGCCTAGGAAAAGGTTAATCGTTAAGGCTTACATCGCTTTAAATAAATGGTTGGCGCTGCGGCTTACCGGATATTCGCTATTGTCTGCTAGTGCTACGGTGAGCTTGCCAAGCATGTTTTTGTTCACCCGTTTAATGGCGTTAACTCGAACTAAGGTTGAGCGATGGATCTGCCAAAATAATCCCGGTTCAATTTGGCCTAGCAACTCTTTTAATGGCGTTCGAATAACGTAGTCACCTTGCTGGCTGCGCACCGTGGTGTATTTATCTTCCGCCACAAAGGCCAAAATGTTATCGATGGCAATAAGCTCTACCGCTTCTCCTTTACTGGCTCTTATCCACTGCAAGTATTCGGGCTTTTCGTCTAGTGCTTGCACTAATGCTTGAAGGTCGTAGCTGGGACTAGCATCAGCACTTGTTTGGCGCTGCTGAATACGTTGGCAGGTTTGCAATAAGCGCTGCTCATCAATGGGTTTAAGCAAATAATCAACCGCTTGTTGTTCAAAAGCTTGAATCGCATATTCATCAAAGGCCGTGGTGAACACAATATGTGGTGGTTTAGCTAGCAGGTTGAGCTTTTGTGCCACTTCAATACCGGTCATGCCGGGCATACGAATATCCAGAAATACCACGTCGGCGGCCAGTTGTTCGGCAGCGGCTAAGGCGCTTGGGCCGTCACCTGCCTTATCAACAATCTCTAACTCTGGCCAGCATTCCCCCAGCATTTTGTCTAAATGAAAACGCAGTAAGGGTTCGTCATCAACAATTATTGCTCGCATGGAAACTCCAATTTGGCCAAGGTGCCGCCGGTTTCTAAAGCTTGAATATGTAAACTAGCTTGATTGGGAAATAAGCTCGCTAGCCGTTTTTGGATGTTGCTCAAGGCCAAGCCATGGCCATGTTTGGCGGCTTGCTTAAAGCCAATGCCGTTATCTTCGATAGTTATTTGCCAGCGCTGCTCGTCCACATTAATGCGCACATTTACATGGCCGCCTTCAGCCTTGGGTTCAATGCCATGAAAAACCGCATTTTCAACTAAAGGCTGCAATAACATTGGTGGTAATTGGCGCTGGTTAAGCTCTTGCGAAGTAAGCGTTACAGAATACTGCAGCCGCTCACCTAAGCGGATTTGTTGAATCGCCAAATAAGCACTAATTCCTGCTACCTCATCTTCTAGGCGAATGCTCTCTTGGCGGCTTTTTTTAAGGGTAACTCTTAATAGCTCGGTGAATTTATCTAACAGAATTTCTGCTTGTTTGGGCTCTACTGCGATGAGTGCTTTTAAATTGGCTAGAGTATTAAACAAAAAGTGCGGCTCAATTTGGCTTTGCAGTAACTTTAGTTGGCTGTAGGTAAGTGCTTGCTCCGCTTTTAGCTTTTCTAACTCGGCTTGTTGCAGCGCCGAAGCCATGCTTAGGTTTTGCTCGCGGCTAAAAAAGTAGTAGTAAATAACGGCACAGAAAAATAAGCCAATAATCACCACTTTAATCATTAAGGGCCAATCAAAATCGTCGTAATAAGGGCTTATCCAATACCAAGTATGGGCGCTACCAATGCTTAAGGTGAGTGGGGCGCTCAGCACAAATGCCCAAAAGCTACTCATCTTTGGAAACATGGTATCAATTAACATGGTGGTGCAAGTGCCTACTGTGCCAAAACCTAAGGCAATAACGAAATGCATCCAATAGGGGCCGCCCCAAATTGCATTGGTGAGGTAGGCAATGGGGAAGGAAAACAGTGCGCAAATTGCCAACGAGCGCCACACTGATAAAAGGCATTTATTGTTCAAAAGAGTCCCTCGAGTTTTATTAAGCCAACTTTATTTTCCGGTAATAAGCTATATACCGCATCACTCGCGCCACCAAGATAGCGCAGCCTTGCGCCAAGCGTCCATCCTTGGCTAAATTCGTAATCCAGCCTTGCTGTAGCGATCACGCCACCGTCTTCTGGCGCTAGCATTAAATCAAACGCCGGTTGCCAATCTTCTATGTCTCGGTGCCAATGCAACATTACATTGTGTTGCACCAAGTTTTGACCATTAAACACTTCACCTTGGGAAAAACGTAAGCTGCTAATGTCGCCACTTTGTTGCTGCAAGTAATAACTAATATCGGCGACTTGTTGCCATTCTGTCTGGTTTAGCGCGCGGTTATCAAACCAATATTCTAGGATCAGGTTATCACCATTTAAATTTGCCCAGGTCATGCCTATTAGTGCTTGAAAACCATGATTAAATTCTTGTTCGATAACCGGTGATACTTGACCAATATTACTGCTGTTTAGTTGGCTAACACTGCGCTGATAATGCTGCTGGTAACGGCTCTCGGCATGTACTTCCCAAGCATCGCCAAAGGTGGTGACCCATGTTCCACCTAGGTTAAGCGCCCGTTTATTGTCGTAATAGCTTATTGCCTGCCATTCGCTATCGTTATTAAGTTGGTACCAACGTAAACCTAGGCCGCGTTGCTGTAGGCCTTCTGATTCTGTTGCTAAGTAAGAGTCGGTATAAAATAAAGCATATTCGCCATTACCACTAAACTGGCTAAGGCTAAATACGCCCACCCCTTCTTCTACTTGAATAGCTACCGGGTTACGCCGATACGGCAGGAACATATCCAAAGGGCGAAAACCATAACTTACGCCTAAGTCGATGCGTTGTTTACCTACCAGCAAGTCTCGCTCGGCTAGCTCGGTTTTCCAGAATAGCTCGGCCACAACTAAATCATGCTGATTATCTTGCTTTTGTTTGGCTTGGCTTAAAGCAACTAGCTGCCCTTGTACATTGCCATATTGAGGAAACCAGCGCAGGGCTGCATCGCCAAACCATTGGTCTTCACTGTCGAACACCGGGCTATTTGAAGCACTAGCAAAACCAGCATCCAACTCCAATTGCCATTGCTGCTGCCAAGCTGCATGGCTAACGCTACTGAGCAGCAATAAAAACCAAGATAAAGCAAACCTAGTCAAAACGTATCCTAATTAAATTCTGTCCTTTGAGCATTAGCTTACGAGGGTGGCTAAGGTAACGGTTTTGAATGCGATAAACGGTTAGCTAAGTTGATAAAGTGTTTTAACTAGGGATAAGTGGTTGGGGGAATTATTGAGGTTTTATGTGGGGTAATTGGAATATGAACTGTTTGGGTGCACTAAATAGGTTTTGCCCCTTTATGTGTTAACTATAGAGTAAAGGCTTTCGCCTGCGGCGACGTCATTTTTCTTTGACGAGCAAAGAAAAACGAAGCAAAAAGAAAACTCGCCCTGCATCTTCTTAGATCCTCCGTTGCGCATTCACAAGGAAGTTGAAGTAACTCGCTACGCTCAAACAGACTTCAACTCTGCTCCCTTGTTCATTTGCGCTACTCGGCGAAGATGATGGGATTGAAAAGCACAGTCTTGGCTATCGAGTGTGTGATTACTATTTGTGGGTCGGTTTTTTGGGAAATAAGTACCTAGAATACCGCTGTTGATTATAGCCCTTGAGCTATGAGGTTCTTATGGAAAGGGAAATCGTGTCTTTAAAGGAAAGAAGTAACTGACTGCATGTGTTGTTTTTAGCCTTTGAGCCATGAGGTTCTTATGAAGGGGGAAACCATTAGAGGAAGAAAGAAGTACCCAGAGTGCCGCTGTTGATTTTAGCCCTTGAACCATGAGGTTCAAGGCGGGAAACAAGACCCTACCGTAGGCTTCTCAGTCGGGCTGAGCATGCTCAATAGCAGGGAAAAATTACCCTTAAGATACAATTATCGGCTCAGGGACATCACCAACTGGCGAACACCCCAGGAAACTAAACTCTTTATACACTGTAGTAAAACTTCGAATACCCTGCGAGTACTCTATTCAACATTACCCACTGGTTGGCTCTGCTCTAGCAAGGCGCGTTCAATGGTGTTTTGTAGCTCTACTATGCGCTGATTCATGTTATCAGCATAATTCTGATTTTTTGCTTGTTCGTTATGCAGCTCGTAAGAGAGGTGCAAACCAACCATTATGGCTAAGTGCTCGGTACTATTAACGCTGCTCTTTTCTTTGAGCGCTTCTAAACGTTGAGATAATTCGTCGGCGGCTTGGCGAAGTTTATCTTCTTCACCTACCGGGCAAGCTACTCGGTAGTTCTTGCCTAACAATATTATGTCTACGCCCTGCGTCATGATTCGCCTTAGCTAAACTCTATTATCGACTGAATATATAGCGCAGCGCGTTAACTTGCAACCATTGTTGCTGCGGCTTGGTGCAAGCTGCGGCAATTACGAG
This sequence comes from Agarivorans sp. OAG1, assembly GCF_037076485.1. NCBI lineage: Bacteria > Pseudomonadati > Pseudomonadota > Gammaproteobacteria > Alteromonadales > Alteromonadaceae > Agarivorans > Agarivorans sp. OAG1. The sequence continues at coordinate 3,814,519 of NZ_AP028990.1, read as the reverse complement.
CAGTTTGCTGTAAAGCTAAACAAATCTGCGTTATCGGTCTCATAAAACCCGGTTTGTTTGCTTGAATATCACTAACGATTTGTCCACCATAGCCAACTATAATTATTTGAGCGTTAACGCTAACGCCAGTTTACAAAGTTTTTTAGGTAACAGGATACAAAGCTTCATGGCGCAAGCAGGCAGTTTTGCCGATGAACGTCGCAGATTTTATCGCATTGTTTACCCAGTGCGCTTGATTCAGCTCCTCATAAAAATGGTTAACACTAAAATTGCCAATGTTGACCCTCAAGGCCGCAAAAAATCAGAAGTGAAAGACGCTTACGCTGCGCAGTTCATGCCGATGATGTACTTAGGTGATCATGTTTTCCCGGTGTTAGATGTATCTGAGGGTGGTTGCCGTATTCAATGGCGATCTTCAGCCGAGCCTTTGCCTATTTCCAGTAAAATATTGGTGGGGCGGATCATATTTCATAAAGACCTAAGCAAAATTGTTGATTACCTACCCAAAGATCTCCAAGACGAATTCGAAGATTTAAGCCTGCTTTACAGTACCGAAGGTTACGAGCATCAGTTCGAGGCGAGAATTATTCGCAAGATTGAAAACAAGCGAGATCCTTACCCACAGTTGTGCCTGCAATTTACCAAGGCCACTCACATGTCGGCGCGATTTATTCGCCAACAAGAAAGCACCTTAATTAAACTGTTTCGCGATCAATATATTGAGCGAGTGCGCCTGCGCCGCCAACAGCTGAAAGAAGCTCAGCAGAAATAGCCCATAAACTGCCACTAAATATAGGTTTAAAAATGGCTGCTACCCTTAAGCAGTGTTAGGATTAGCCAACTAAAAGTAGCTAGGTATTTAATGTGACTAAAATTGCATATCCAGATTACGAAGATCTGGGTGAACTACTCATAGGTTCAAAAATATTGGTAAGCCCTGCCGAAGTTCATGGCCTGTTAAGCGGCCTACTGGCAGCGGGTTTACCCAGTGATGGCGACTGGATGAGCCAGATTAATGCGCTTATTAACGATGGCCAAGGCCTACCTGTTGAGATTAAAAAGCAGCTAAAAATTGTAATGGAAGCTACCCACAGTGGTATGAGCGACAGCTTGTTAGGTTTTCAATTAATGCTGCCCGATGACGAAGTAGTGGTAGAAGAGCGCACCGAAGCCTTAGCTCAATGGGTGCAAAGCTTTTTAGTGGGTTTTGGGGTAGTGCAAAACGACCTGAATAAACTCTCTGAAGACGTACAAGAGCTGGTTAAAGACTTCACCGAAATTAGCCAATTATCTTCCGATTTAGATGATGACGAAGAAGAAAACGAACAAGCACTTTTCCAAGTAGTGGAATACGTGCGTATTGGCGCCATTACTATCTTTGCTCACCTAACTGCCAGTGATAGCGACCAACAACAACCTACATTGCATTAAACACTCATAAGCCAAGGAGTTGCTGTGTTTTTACAACGTCGTCAGCAGTTATTTGCTGCCATGTCAGACAACAGTGTTGCGATTTTCTGTGCTGCCGAAGAACAAACGCGCAGCCGCGATACTGAGTTTCCCTTTCGCCAAGACAGCGACTTTTATTACTTCTCTGGGTTTAACGAACCTAGCGCATTGTTATTGCTGATCAAACACGCTGGCGAAACTCGCACCGTGTTGTTTAATCGCCGTAAAGATAAGCTCGCCGAAATTTGGCAAGGCCGCCGTTTAGGCCAAGAGCAAGCCGTTAGCGATTTAGGCATGGATAAAGCCCACGCCATAGAAGAGCTAGGTGAGCACTTACATCTTGAACTAGATGGTTTAGACAAAGTGTATTTGGCGCAAGGGCGTTACCCCGCTTACGACCAACAAATTTTTGCTGCCATCGAATGCTTACGCAATGGTTTGCGCCAAGGCTTTAAAGCGCCTAAGCAAATCGAAGATTGGCGACCCATTGTTGATGAAATGCGCTTGATAAAATCTGCCGACGAAGTGGCGCTAATGCGCAAAGCAGGTGAGATTTCTGCCGCTGGTCATGTGCGTGCTATGCGCAGCTGTAAGGTAGGCATGTGGGAATACCAGTTAGAAGCCGAAATTCATCACGAATTTTTAATGGCTGGCTCGCGCGCACCAGCATACGGCACCATTGTTGGTGCTGGCGACAACGCCTGTATTCTGCATTACACCGAGAACGAAAGTGTGATGCGAGATGGCGATTTAGTGTTGATTGATGCAGGCGCCGAGTACCAAATGTATGCCGGAGACATTACCCGCACCTTCCCGGTAAACGGCAAGTTTAGCCCAGAGCAAGCCAAGCTTTACAAGGTGGTTTTAGACGCCCAGTTAGCCGCTTTAGATATGTTAAAACCGGGCGTGTCTATTTATGAGGTTAACCAAGTAGTGCTTAACATTATGGTAAGTGGCTTGGTTGATTTAGGCATTATGCAAGGTGATGTAGCCGCACTTATTGAAGAAGAAGCTTACAAAGAATATTACATGCACGGCTTAGGACATTGGATTGGCCTAGACGTACACGATGTGGGTGACTATTACGATGTTAAGCGCACTCGACCATTGGTAGAGGGCATGGCCATCACCATTGAACCTGGCCTGTATATTCCTGCAGATGCCGAGGTGCCAGCGGCTTATCAAGGCATAGGTATTCGTATTGAAGACGATGTGGTGATAACCAGCGAAGGTCGTGAAATTCTGACCAGCGATGTGCCTAAATCTATTGCCGAAATAGAAGCGTTAATGGCAAGTGGCTAGTATGAGCAAGGCCCAAATCCAAGACCAAGAGCAGTATCAGCACTTTGATATTGCCATTGTGGGTGCGGGCATGGCAGGCGCAAGCCTCGCCTTGGCCTTAAGCAATGGCCGCACTGAGCAGCCATTACGCATTGCGGTTATCGAGGCTGCCGAGCTAAATTTTGGTCAGCATCCGGGCTTTGATGGTCGCGCTATTGCTTTATCGGCTGGCTCAGAGCAGTGGCTTAAACAGCAAAACTTGTGGCAATACTTAGCGCCACATACCTGCGCCATAGAGCATATTCATGTTTCGGATCGTGGCCATTGCGGTTTTACCACCTTAGATGCTCAGGAGTATCAGCTTGATGCTCTAGGGCAAGTGATAGAGCTAGAACATGCGGGTAGAGAGTTTCACAGCTTACTTAGCCAACGCCAGCAAGTGCAGCTGTTTTGCCCCAACAAGGTGAACAAGATTGAGCAGCAGTCTGAGCAAGTACTTGTAGAGCTAGATAAGCAGCAAACCATTAGTGCTAGTTTATTAGTGGGCGCAGATGGCGCCGAGTCTTTAGTGGGTAAGCAAATAGGCAATCAACAGCAACATGACTTTGGCAAGTTTGCCTTAATTGCCAATGTACAGGCCGAGCAAGATCTTGCTGGTCGCGCTTTTGAGCGCTTTACCGAAGATGGACCATTAGCGCTATTACCTATGACCGACAATCGTTGGTCGGTAGTCTGGTCACTTACTGGCGAGGATGCTCAGCGCTTACAAGCAGCCAATGAAAGCGAGTTTTTAGCGGAGCTACAACGCGCTTTTGGTTACCGTGCTGGGCACTTTATTGGTGTAGGCAAACGTGTTGCCTACCCACTGGTGCTACGCCACTACCCACGCTTATTTAGCCACCGTTTATTGGTGTTAGGCAATGCTGCCCATGCGCTGCATCCTATTGCCGGGCAGGGCTTTAATTTAGGGCTGCGCGATGTGGCAGCTCTGGCGGAACTGATTCAACAGCAGTGGAGCTGCGGCGGAGATCTAGGCGCGCACAGCCTATTAGATGCATACCAACAAGCGCGAGAGCAAGATAATGCCCGCACTATCTCTATGACATCTACGCTGGCTAGTTTGTTTGCTAGCAACGACAAAACTTCGGTAGTTCCGCGAAACCTTGGCCTTATGGCTATGCAACTTTCACCTCGCTTTAAATCGCTGCTAGCGAAACAAAGCTTAGGTTTATATCTCTCTTAATCAGGACTAGGACAGGCAAATGCAAGCGGTTGATTTAACAATTATTGGTGGTGGAATGGTAGGTTTGGCCTTAGCCAGCGCTCTGGCCGACAGCCCATTGCGTATTGCCATTGTTGAACCTAAACCCTCACAGCCGCCAGAACTGAGTGAATATAGCTTGCGAGTGAGTGCACTTAGTTTGTCTTCTCAACAGTTTTTACAATCGCTAGGAGTTTGGCAAAGCATAGTAGAGCAGCGAGTCGCGCCTTATAACGATATGCAAGTTTGGGAGCACGACAGCTTTGCTAAAATTCGTTTTCAAGCAGAAAAGATGATGGTGCCAAATATTGGTCACATTGTAGAAAACGACATTATTCGCCATGCCTTATGGCAACAAGTTAGCCAGCAGAGCAATGTTACTATTATTGAGCAGGCTGTAGATAAATTACACCGCGGCGATAGTGAATCATGGTTAAGTTTTGCCAACGGCCAAGGCTTAAGTTCTAAATTGCTGGTGGCGGCAGATGGCGCAAACTCTTGGCTGCGCCAACAACTAGATATTCCTCTCACCTATTGGGATTACCAGCACACTGCCATTGTGGCCACCATTAAAACTGCGGAACCACACCAAGATTGTGCCCGCCAAATATTTACCCCAGAAGGCCCCTTAGCTTTTCTACCATTAAGTGATGCCAATACCTGTTCGATTGTTTGGTCGGTTTCTCCCGACAGAGCGGCAGAGCTGCAAGCCATGAGCGAGGCTGAGTTTAATAAGCAACTTACCATGGCCTTTGATAATCGCTTAGGTTTGTGTGAACGAGTAGGCGAGTGCGCCGGCTTCCCGCTGCGGATGCGTTACGCACGCGATTTTGCCGGTAAAGGTTTTGCCCTTATTGGCGATGCCGCCCACACCATTCACCCCTTAGCTGGCCAAGGTGTAAACCTAGGATTAATGGATGCAGCCGCGCTGGCGCAAGAGCTAATTGCAATGCAACAAGCAGGCAAGAGCATTAACGACTACGCCAACCTACGCCACTTTGAGCGCTGGCGTAAAAGTGAAGCCAGCCAAATGATCGCCTCAATGGAGTTTTTTAAACGCTTATTTGGCAACGCCAACCCAGCACTTAAGTTACTGCGTGGAGTAGGCATGAGTTTGGTGGATAAGGCCGAACCGCTCAAGCAACAAGCCATGCGCCGCGCCTTGGGTTTAGAAGGTGACTTACCTAAACGAGCTAGTTTAAAAGCCTAAGTTTTAGCGCTGACACTCAGAGACAGTCTCAGCGCTTTTAGTTGTTAAGCTTATTGATGGTGGTTCCCGATGAGGGCATGAGTTGTTGTACTCATTGATGAACACTCTGCGGGAGCATCAGCGCATAGATGCGCCAACGCATAACTATTTTTCTGTCAGACTCGAAATTTAGCTACTGCTGCTTAACATTCGTCACGTTGAAACTCCATTATCGGTCCATTGAATCCTGCTCTTTTTATTGCTATCTGCATCCCATGGTTGTCTTCACTAGTATCGATAATAATCCTTTTAGATTTGTTCCTAGCTTGTATGTGTTGCGTTGCAAAAACTAGAGCTCGGGTTGCTAGCCCTTGTCCACGCATGTTTTTGTTAGTAAACACAGGACCAATAACTGCGTCGGAGAGTTCTACTGGGTAATGCTTGCAGCGGCCATAAGTAATGAATCCATGGCTATAAAGTGTTTTCTTAGTTCCAGAGCAATACATTGAACTTTTCTTCAGCGAGATTTTTAACAGAAGCTTTAAGAGTGCTCTCCCATAGCCAAAATGGTCGCTCAGCATGCTTATATTTCTAATAAATGAGGTGAAACTATCAATAATCACCATCTTGCTTTTAGAAGAATGATCTTTCTTTTCACAAGGAAGAACTTCATTAAAGTCGAGTGAATAAACAAACTGCTTCATCAGTGTAATTTCCAATGCACATGGTAAGGCTTAAACATCAGTTTCTTTTTGAATCGAGCTAATGTTTCAGAAGAGTTTACATATGAACCGTAAACGAAGTATTTAACACCTGAGTAGCCCTCAATGCTTTTTCTGGCAATCTCGGTAATAAGTAAGGGGACGATTCCATCTTTTTGGTAATCTTTGTGCCCAAAAAAATGTGAAAGCTCAAGAAGTTCTCCGGCGACTATACAACCCGCATAAGCGACTAGTTTTCTGTTGCTATCAAATACTCCAAAGTATGGATAGTTATGGGTGCCACTCTTAGATTTTTTATCAGTGTTAGGCTTTGGCTTGTTATTCAACATTTCTGCGTCCATTGCCCCTTGGCGAACGCTAGTCGAGCAGCGAATTTCGTAAATCTCATCAAGGTAGTCATTGTAAATGATAGGTTCGAATACATAACCCATGCGCAATGCTTTTCTTACGTTTCTTCGAGCTGAACTTTCTAGAGAGTTAAAATATGAATCGTAGTCGGCACCCAACGTACAAACCGCTACTCCACGGGTCATTCGGCCAAATATCGGCATTTTAGGATGTCGTCTTGTTACTTCTTTATAAAATGATCGTGTGAACTCGCTAAAAAAAGGTCCTTCATTTTTTGCAAGACTGTATTTTAAGGAAATGTTTAAGTTAGGTGATTTAAATATTAATCGTAGCTTACCTTTTAACTCATTAAGTGAATTCATTTGAGATCCCTTCATAATTCATTCACTTACAGGTTAGGTGATAAATATGTTTATTATTATTGATCTTAATCAGTAAAAGCTGATGTTTTTTTGGTGGTTATTTTTGGTTATTACAGATGTCACATAAAAGCTTGGCCTTTCATGAATAACCAGCTGAGTTTTCTTTAATGTCTATTTATTGCTTTGAATTGGCTATTATTTAGTGGTTACAACGCTAACGTTTACTACTTTGAAGAGCAGTAAATACTTAATACAGGCTGCGCCTGTATTTGGCTAGGCTCTTCGTGTCGTAAAGCTAGCTTGTATTAAGCTAAGCGAAATAACTGATTCGTTATTGGAGGGATTTACATCCCCAAAATGTCTAACTGGATGCGCTCAAACAGGTGATTTATTTTTATTAAGTTTTTTCTTGTGGATTAGTTTAACTAATGATTGGTGGTTTTGAGTCAGCCTTTTAATTTGTGGTTATGTTTGCACAGGCTAGCAATAATTAGTGAATAACTAAGGAATAGCTTGGTTTGTTGGTGTTTTTTGCTGTTTTTGGGCGTTTTTAGCTAAAGCTTGTCACCACGCTGTTGAAGGGATGTAAGCAAATTGTGCAGCTTATAGATTAGCTCAGCTTGTGATTGGTGCTTTCTTGTTGCGCACATCTCGCTATAATTGTTCAGCATTGGCAGGGGGAGTTTATCCTTCGCGTCCTCATAATAAAGGGATCAGCACATGACACAGCAAACGGTACTTCATCAAGCGCACCTCGACGCAGGCGCAAAGTTAGTGGATTTTCACGGCTGGGAAATGCCGATTAACTACGGCTCACAAATCGAAGAGCACCACGCTGTTCGCCAAGCCGCCGGCATGTTTGATGTCTCCCACATGACCATTGTTGATGTGCAGGGCGAGCAAGCCCAAGCTTTCCTTCGTAAACTGTTAGCTAACGACGTAGCCAAGCTTACCGTTAAAGGTAAAGCGCTTTACGGCGGCATGTTAAACCATGAAGGCGGCGTGATTGACGACCTTATTACCTATTACTTTAGCGAAACCGATTACCGCTTAGTGGTTAACTCGGCCACGCGCGAAAAAGATCTAGCGTGGATCAACCAACAAGCCAGCGATTACGCAGTAAGTATTATTGAGCGACCAGAGCTAGCGATGATTGCGGTACAAGGCCCACAGGCTAAAAAGCTGACTTCTGCAGTATTAGACAACGACCAAAACCTCGCGATAGAAGGCATGAAGCCGTTCTTTGGTGTACAAGCTGGCGACTTATTTATTGCTACCACTGGTTATACCGGCGAGCAAGGCTACGAAATTGTGGTACCGCAAGATAAAGCGGTAGCTCTTTGGAAAGCCCTAGAAGCGCAAGGTGTACAACCTTGTGGTTTAGGCGCGCGCGATACCCTGCGTCTAGAAGCAGGTATGAATTTATATGGTCAAGACATGGACGAGAGCGTATCACCGCTAGCGGCCAACATGGGCTGGACCATTGCATGGGAGCCGCAAGAGCGCGACTTTATTGGCCGCCAAGCCTTAGAAGCTCAAAAAGCCGAAGGCACCGACAAGCTGGTTGGTTTAGTCATGGAAACCAAAGGCGTAATGCGTGCAGGCCAAGCGGTTACCGTTGTGAATGAATATGGTGAAGCCTTACCTGGCGTTGTCACCAGTGGCACTTTTTCTCCTACTTTGGGTCAAAGTATTGCCTTGGCTCGTATCGCCAATTGCGACGTAGAAGAAGCCTTAGTGGAAATGCGCAAAAAACAGGTTAAAGTGAAAGTAGTAAAACCTGTATTTGTGCGTAATGGCGCCAAAGTGTAAGCCCCAATAATCGAATTTTGTTTGTAGATTTAACTTTAAATTAAAACCTTAAGTAAGAACTTATAGAGGAAAGGAATTATGGCTAATATCCCTGCCGAACTGCGTTATGCCAGTACTCACGAATGGGTACGTTCAGAAGGCGATGGCGTATACACCGTTGGCATTAGTGAGCACGCGCAAGAGCTACTTGGCGACATGGTGTTTATTGACTTACCAGACGTAGGCGACGATATTGACGCTGGCGATGACTGCGCAGTGGCGGAGTCGGTTAAAGCTGCCTCAGACATCTACGCGCCACTAAGCGGCGAAGTAGTAGAAATTAATGAAGAACTAGAAGATTCACCCGAGCAAGTAAACAGCGATGCTTACGGCGACGGTTGGATGTTTAAAGTTAAAGTGAGCGACGAAAGCGAGCTAGAGAACTTACTCTCGGCCGAAGATTACGCCGCCACTATTGAAGAAGATGAATAAGCTTTGATCAAAAATGCGCTCCGCTAGTCGGGGCGCTTTTTTTATCCGCAACACAATAATAAACCCGACTAAACGCAACGCATTTTGTTTCAGTAATACAGGAATAGTTTAATGAACCCGTCTTTGCCGTTAACCGAACTAGAGCAAAACCAAGACTTTATTCGCCGCCATATTGGCCCCGATCAAGCCGAAGTTAACACCATGCTTAAACAGCTTGGCTTAAGCTCTGTAGAGCAACTTATTGAGCAAACGGTGCCTCAGCAAATTCGTTTAAACCAAGACCTAAGTATTGGCGATAGCCTCACAGAGCAACAAGCGCTTGCTGCATTACGTAAGCTAGCTAAGCAAAACAAGGTTTACCGTAGCTACATTGGTATGGGCTACCACAATACCCATGTACCGCACGTTATATTACGTAATGTATTTGAAAACCCAGGCTGGTACACCGCCTACACGCCTTACCAGCCAGAGATTGCCCAAGGCCGCTTAGAAGCACTGCTTAACTTCCAACAGTTAACCCTAGATTTAACTGGCTTAGAGCTAGCCAGCGCTTCGTTATTGGATGAAGCTACCGCCGCAGCCGAGGCCATGGCACTTGCCAAGCGTGTGTCTAAAAATAAAAAATGTAACCTGTACTTTATTGCCGACGATGTGCACCCACAAACCATCGACGTAGTAAAAGAGCGTGCCGATTTCTTTGGCTTCGACGTTGAAGTAGGCCCAGCCGAAAGCGTGGTTGAGCACAATGTGTTTGGTGCCTTATTGCAATACCCCGGCACCACTGGTCGAGTACGCGATTTAAGCGAGCTAATTGAACAAGTGCATAGCAACAAAGGCATTGTGGCAGTTGCGGCCGATATTATGGCCTTGGTGATGCTTAAATCTCCAGGTGCCATGGGGGCCGATGTTGTACTAGGCTGTGCCCAACGTTTTGGTGTACCAATGGGTTACGGCGGGCCACACGCCGCATTTTTTGCAACCCGTGACGCTTACAAACGCTCGCTACCGGGTCGTATTATTGGCGTATCTAAAGACAGGCGCGGTAAGCCTGCTTTGCGTATGGCCTTGCAAACCCGCGAGCAACATATTCGCCGCGAGAAAGCTAACTCAAACATTTGTACTGCCCAAGTATTGCTAGCCAACATGGCCTCGTTTTATGCAGTATTTCATGGCCCTGATGGCCTGCGCACTATTGCCCAGCGTATTCACCGCTTAACCGCTATTCTTGCTCATGGCCTAGAAGCCAAAGGCCTAAGTCCAGAACACGCCCAATACTTCGATACTCTAAGCATTAAAGTAAGCGATAAAGAGGCGATTAAAGCGCGCAGTGAAGCGCTAGGCATTAACTTGCGTATGGATTTAGACGGCAGCGTAGCGCTTAGTCTTGATGAAACCACCACCGCAGCTGATGTAAACGACCTATTCACGGTATTACTAGGTGAAGGCCACGGCTTAGATGCCGCGCGCTTAGATGATATTGTGAAAGGCGAAACCTGCATTCCAGAAACGCTGTTACGCGATACGCCAATTTTGGAGCACGAAGTATTTAACCGCTACCGCAGCGAAACCGATGTACTGCGTTACATTCGCAAGCTAGAAGGTAAAGACTTAGCGCTAAACCACTCGATGATCTCGCTAGGCTCATGCACCATGAAGCTAAACGCCACTGCCGAGATGATCCCAGTAACTTGGCCAGAGTTTTCAAGCATGCACCCCTTCTGCCCAAGTGACCAAGCGCAGGGTTACCACGCCATGATTAGCCAGCTAGAAGACTGGCTAGTAAATATTACCGGTTACGATTCAATTTGTATGCAGCCAAACTCGGGCGCGCAAGGTGAATACGCAGGCCTGTTAGCTATTCAAAAATACCATGCTAGCCGCGGCGACCATCACCGTAACATTTGTTTAATTCCTAGCTCGGCGCACGGTACTAACCCAGCTTCTGCACAAATGGCTAACTTAAAAGTAGTGGTAGTGGCCTGTGATAAAGAGGGCAACGTAGACATGGACGACATGCGCAGCAAAGCCGAAGAGCTAGCCGAGCAGTTGTCTTGTGTGATGATTACCTACCCAAGTACTCACGGCGTATACGAAGAAACCATTAAAGAGATTTGCGACATTGTTCATGACAACGGCGGCCAAGTGTACATGGACGGTGCCAACATGAACGCTCAAGTAGGCATTACCTCACCGGGCTTTATTGGCTCAGACGTAAGCCACTTAAACCTACACAAAACCTTTGCTATTCCACACGGTGGCGGTGGCCCAGGCATGGGACCAATTGGCGTTAAAGCTCATTTGGCACCATTTGTAGCTGGCCATAGCGTAGTAAGCAATGGCAAAGCTAGCCACGCCAATGCCGCAGTATCGGCTGCGCCTTATGGCAGCGCGTCTATCTTGCCTATTAGTTGGATGTACGTTGCCATGTTGGGTAACCAAGGGCTGCGCCAATCATCAGAGATTGCCATTCTTAACGCCAACTACCTAGCTAGCCGTTTAAGCCAAGGCTTCCCTATTTTGTATAGCGGGCAAAATGGCCGTGTAGCGCACGAATGTATTATTGATATGCGCCCACTTAAAGAAGCGACCGGCATTACCGAAATGGACGTCGCCAAGCGCTTAAATGACTACGGCTTCCACGCGCCAACCATGAGCTTCCCAGTAGCGGGCACCTTAATGGTAGAGCCTACCGAGTCGGAATCGCTAGCCGAAATCGACCGCTTTATTGATGCCATGTTATCGATACGTGCCGAGATCGCCAAAGTAGAAACCGGCGAGTGGACGCTACAAGACAACCCGCTAGTGTTTGCCCCGCATACGCTAGATGACCTAACCGACGCGCAATGGACTCACAACTACAGCCGAGAGCTAGCCGTGTTCCCATGTGATGCGGTTAAGCAAAACAAATTCTGGCCTACAGTAAACCGCATTGATGATGTGTTTGGGGATAGAAACTTATTCTGCGCTTGCCTTCCGATGGAAGCGTATCAAGACTAAAAATTAAAAGCTTTTCAGTGTGTTATTATTAAAAGCGAAGCAGCCGATGCTTCGCTTTTTTTATGGCTAGGGGTTTGCTGAAAAATTAAAGCTACTCTGCCCCCTTTATACAGGCCAAATCTGAAAGACTAAAGCATTGAGTGTTAGCTCATTAATTTGGTGGCATTATCAGTAAGCAAGCCACCATACCTCATCGCATACAGACAACGCTCACATAACCCCCATGACTTCGAATGATGGGAATTTAGCAGTTGTTCATTTTGAGTTTTTTTCAATCCATTGCTATCCCGTAAGCTTCGGTAAGAATCGATTTCACATATTTATTGCCTATCCTAACATGCCCTTTATGACCCCAATGCCCGCCTGCGCTATTTCTCGCAATGAATGTGTCACTATCATAACCAACTAAGGCAAAAGCATGACCTCCTACTCGCTCTCCTGTACTAGCCTCGGTTAAGCAGTAAGCGTCGCTACAGCGATTAGGTACACTCAACCAGCTACTGTCCATATCTCCTCTTACTATGACCGGACCAACTTCTGCAATCCACCGGCGCCAATTATCTAAGTTCATTCCCAGAGAGAAGTACTCTCTGATTTTAAATTTATCGGCTTGTCGAGAGAACTCACCAATCGATTTACTGGAAACAAAATCTCTCATCTCTAAGGTCCTATCTCTTACGCAACCATGCTTTTTCAGTACCTCCAACGCCGCTACTATCTTGGTGCCTTCGTGTTCAAGAAAGGTTGTTGGAAACACCGTCAACTCATCCGTTTCTTTGCTGGCCATCCAGATAAATCGCGCTGAGGGCTTTGTTATTGACCAAGGCCCTCTACCTGCTTTTTCCAAGTGGAACCATAGTACCCCTTGCACTGCAAATCCTACGCAAGCCCCTGTCTTTCCTTGATTGCCAACTTTCCACGCCGTTTCCCTCAGGTCCAAGGCGCGAGAGAAGTTGGAGTTAGAATTTATCAGCCCAATGCGGGAAGCATCATTAAAAGTTTTGCATTGCCCTAAATCACGCGAAGACTGACAGCTAAGCAACATGCTTAATCATCGTCCGTAAGGTATGTAGTGGCAGCCTCTTTAATGACAGGCCCCCAAGCCGCTTTATGTGCTTCTAACTCGGCTATATTTGCATCAAAGTTATAACCTATATTTCCCGCCTCCGTAACCGCAAAGGTTAATTCAATTGCCACTTGCTCACCTGGAGGCTTCGCAATCAAACCTGTCGTGCCACAGTTGTCATTAATGCACTGAGTTTCCGAGCCATCAATATTCACTTTGGGCACAGATACAGAACCGCTACCGGTTACTATGTAGGAATATGCTGAGGTGACGGTATTCTCGCTTAAACTTTTCAGTGTCATTGCTATTCCAAGGTTCATATTTCCGTAGTCTTCGCCAATTCTGGTCATTGCAGTCGAGTTTAAGGCATTGACAGCTATGGGAGTCAAACTAAAAGCGCTGGTCTCGTAATGGTTTACTTTTAGCAATATCGCTAGTTGCACTTGTTCAGATTTACTGTTGACCTTAGCGTCAGTGATGTGCACTTCTCTTGTTACCAGGACGCAGCTGGTCTTGTTTAGCTTCTGTTGGTCAGAAATAAGGCGAGCCGAGTAAGTTGATGTTGAAGCCGCTTTTAACGTTTTAATTTTTTTCTGCTTTTTCTTAAGAATCCCGACGTAGATTTGCTGTATCGCGGTAGCTGCCAATGGAACAGCATATGCCGGCAAGGTGTCTCCTGAAACGTCATCAATGTCAGGTAGGTTCTTTCCTGTGCAATGTGATAATGCAGCACCTTTCACATCTTTGTTTAGGGCTAGGACTTCACTCTTAGTATCATCCGTTGCCGACGGTGGTATCAATAGCAGTAGCCCCCCATTTTCTTCAGCAACATTAATGGCGTAAATATGCACTTGCGACCCGTTACTACCTTGCACAAGTTCTTCATAGGGCGGAGTTGAGCTTGCGCAGCCGATTAAGAAAAGGCTGGCAAGAGTGGCGGAAACTTTGAATGTGAGGTGGTTCATTGTAGTCACCAATAATCTATTGGAGCTGAACTACATAATCAGCGTCATCCCTGTCGATGGATGCTCGTAGCCTTTAGCATCCGTGAAACCTAGGTATAGACCTTTATTGATTAACTTGCTAACAAAAGACAGCAAAAAGCACTGTACTCAATGGTAAATAAAAAGGGGCAGAGTCACTTTAAACATCAACTCCGTTTAGTTGTTTAGCCTAAGAACTAAAAATCACTTATCACATTAAACGCTCTAAATTCGTCGTAGGCGTATTGGTCGGTCATGCCGCTGATGTAGTCGATAATTAATCGAGTACGGTAGTAAAACTCGCGACATTGTTCGTTGCCAAACGCATCACTTACTGGTGCTTCGCTCATAGCCTTTTGATAGGCCGCCAAATGCTTAGATGGCAGCTTTTTGAATAGGCGCTGTATGTAAGCAGAGCTTTTTGCTTTGGGTTTTGTGTTATCTACCAAGTATTCAAACTGGCCTTGGCTTAGTGTTAACAGCGGTTGATAACAAGCCATTAAGCCAGAGATTATTTGGTAGCCTTGCAGCTCGCGGGCTTCTACTTCTGGGTGACAAAAGCAACGCTCTAGCGCGACGCTTTTAAAGGTTTCTACAATCAGGTGGTTTACGCTGCCATCTTCGATAAGCGCGCGGTTTAAGCTGCCTTGGTAAACGGCTTCTAAGTTTTCTACAAACTGGTTTTTTGCATGTTCGGGCAAGCGTTGGTTTACTGCTACGCGCAGGTAAACAAAAAACATCGAGTCTCTATCTTCATTATTCAGCTGTGGTTTTTTACTTTGGTGAGCAAAGTCGAGAATGGTGTCCATTTCTTTTGGTTTGCTGCATCCATGTTCACTACTTAGTTTGGCAAAGGTGGCTAATAGGGCGTGCTTTAGTTCTTTAATGCTCAGCACGCCTTTTTCTATGGCGTCTTCTAAATCGGCTATGCCATAAGACACATCATCGGCCGCTTCCATAATGTAAGAGAAGGGCGAGCGACAGTATTGGTCTATGTCTAGGCTGTTGCGAAGTTCCTCAACATAACTTTGCTCGCTAAGGTAATAGCCCACTTTCTTTTTTAAGTAACTAAACGGTGCGCTTTTATCTGGCTTGGCTTCTGTTCCGCAGCGAGTGTATTTGAGTATGCCAGAGGCTTGCGAGTAGGTGAGGTTGAGCTTTAATAATGAGTGAATAAGCCGAATGCCTTGGGCGTTGCCCTCGAAGCTGACTAAGTCTCGGTGAATCGCTTCTGGCAGAGTTTGTTTCGGTTTTTTGTTCTGGTCTTCATCTAACTCTGTTGCTTGAGAGCTTTGGTAAAGGCTATTGAGGTTTTCACTTAACCAATCGATTAAAGCTTCTTCACCAAAGTGACCGAAGGGCGGGTTGCCAATGTCGTGCATTAAACAGGACATTTCAACAATGCTTTCTAACTGGCGCTCTAAGCCTTTAAGTTGGTGGCTGTTTTGTTCATCAACTAAGGCTTCACAAATAAGCTGAGAAATATAACGCCCTACCTGCTGCACTTCTAAAGAGTGGGTAAGGCGACTGCGCACTGCGGCGTTGCGCTCTAAGGGGAAAACTTGGGTCTTTTGCTGCAATCGCCTAACTGCAGCGCTGTTAATAATGCGGCCTCGATCGCTCTCAAATTTCTTTAGGTCGGCATTAAGATCTGGCTTAGCTAGGTAGGGCCGAGTACCGAGAATTTTGCTAGCGAAATTTACTGTCATACTCTAAGCCGTTCTCTATCAATTAGAGTGTTTATACTGCTGTATTATCAATAGAAAATCAATTAATGAGTTTTTTGATAATGAACGTCTCATGACGGATAAATCACAGACTAATTTGCTGTATTTGGATTACACAGCAGTAGCTTAGAGAAGCGAAAATAATTTTCACTTTAGTGATTGATGTCTAGTGACTAATTTGTAACTATCATATTAATAACTTTATTGTTAATTATTTGGTTTTTCGCCAGTATTTTTAGTTCCAGTTACCAGGGGAAGAGATGTTAAACGGAAGTGCATTTGATAGTTTCAAGCAGCAACAGCTAGAAAATAGGCTGAGTGTTACTTTAGATCAGGAACGGTTATTCAAGGAAATAGACAAGATACAGGGCTTAACTGGCGCTGCTGTTGTATATATAGACAGCCAGTTAAATGTTGTTGAACTGCGAAAGTTTAGGCCTGTATGTCAAATCAACCCAATCAAAGTTGTACTTAGAGAACCACTTAAAGCTATGGGGAATTCTGAGTTTGCAAACCACTTAAAAACCGGACAATCTAACGCTAGAGAGTCGAGGTTGGTTGGCGAAATTGCTGGTGCAGCCCTAAGCTGCGGTGCCGCTGTTCTTGGTTGGGTTGTCGTAATTGGAAGTGGTTCTGCTATTCCGTTAACTGGAGGTGTTAGCAGTGTCATTACTTATACGGCAGTTGCTGCAGCTTCAGCGAGTTCCGTTCAATGTGGAAATAGCTTATACAGAACCTTTAATGAGATTCAGCAACCTGAAGTTAATGACCAGCTCGATTCTCAGAAGTGGTACACCGTTACTTCGAGTGCTTTAGATATTATTTCGTTAGCCGGTGCAGCAACAGCCGGAGTAGCCAGTATAAAAGCGTTTAAGTTGATGCAAGCAACTTCAGGAAAGCCAACTCTCGAGTTATTAAATGGACTAACTCGAGCTGAAAGAGCACGATTAACTAAAGAGATAATTCGACTTAATCACCCTGGCGTATCTAACGCTGTACTAAAAACAATGGTTCGCAATGGAGTTTATCCTAAGCGCTATGCTGGGGTTCAAATAACTAATGCACTGAAGTTACAATTGAAAGATGCTGTTGGGGCCTCTATGAGTTTTTCAGGTAGTGCACTTTCTGGAACAGTTAAAGGATTAGCAATTGGAATACATCAAGAATTGGCGGCAATAGAGTGACAAAAGCAAATATGGATAGAGAAGAAGTTATTAACTGGTTTCCTCCTTTAGCTTCGACGTTTTGTTTCTTGCTTGTAACTTTGCTTTCCATGATCTTTTTGGGTTCAAGCATGGGAAACTGGGGAATGTTAGATATTGCTCCTGAGCTTGTTTGGGGGATTGGAGCGATATCTATGCTTATATTCTGTGTAATTAACTTTCGAATTACCCGAGGCTCCTTTAGTTGTAGAAAGCTTTTACAACTATATGTTTTAACAGTGATTATCTTGTCTCTTCCTCTATGGCTAACTTATGATCCCTTTGAGGATAAAGTACGTGCTCTATTACAGGTATTTACTTTAGTTTGTGGGCTACTTGTTCTAAAACTAATATCTTCTAAAACATACTTGGCATTTATTCAGTTTCAGCACGACGCTCAACAAAGCTTGAAAGCTGCGAAGCTAGAAGTTGAGCAAGAGATTCAGGAAATACTGAAGAGTAAGCAACAGGGCAAGTAATTGCTTTCCCATAGTGAAAAAGGCTCATAGCTTATGAGCCTTTTTTGTTCCTAGGTATTTGTTATCCTGCTTTAAAAACAAGTCAAACTCACCTTTTCGTAGGCTTTATATGGAGATCTCAGCTCCATAAATGAAAGCGAAATCAGAGCATGAATTTAGAGTAAATAGCCATGTTGGCTTTATCGCTAAGCTAAAAGAGGGGAATGAGTGAGAGCACTAAATAACTATTCAGCACAAGAACAACAAGGCGGTTTAGCGCTTAGCTTTGAAGATGCTAGACCGCAACTTCTCTTGCCGGGTGTGCTTGTAGAGAAGGGGTTTAAACTTGCTAATTGTGACAGCCTTTGGCTAACCAGTAATGATTGCCCCTATGAAGAAACTTTGTTTGTAAGCCTTGTTAATTCACAAGGTTGCATTGTCGATAAGCTGGAAATTTATAAACCCTATACACCTGGCATTTTAAGCGAAGTTGTAGTTGTGAGCGGGAGTCGTATTCAATTTAAGTTTTGGTCAGAAAAACGTCATCAGCTCTTAATTGACTTACTTAAATTTACTTTAATGCTTGAGACCCTCTCAAACGAATAAAGTGTTCGAGCGCTTAGTTCTTTCTTACTTAAAGTAAGCTGTTTGTTGTGCCTTCTCAGCTCAATGCTTTGTTTCAAGTTAAAAGCCATACATGCGATTTTTTACTAATCTTTGACTTACCCTCGAAATGCTGTAGTTTATTTTTAATTGGACGTTCAATTAATAAAAGTTTGAGTGACACTTATGCCAAAGGTAGGGATGCCTGAAATACGTAAACCGCAGCTGGTAGAAGCTACTATGGCGGTGATAAACGAAGTAGGTTTGTCGGGCGCAAGCGTGACTTTAATTAGTAAAAAAGCAGGTGTGTCTTCGGGCATTATTCATCATTATTTTGGTGGTAAACACGGCTTATTAGAAGAAACTATGCGTACTGTGTTACGTAAGTTATCTGCCGCTTCCATTGCGCATTTGCAAGCCGTTGAGCCCAACGATGTAATGGCGAGGGTTAAGGCGATTGTTGCTGCCAATTTTGATGGCTACCAAGTAGAAGGCAAGGTAGTTAAAACCTGGCTAGCATTTTGGGCGCAGGCCATGCACGACCAAGATTTACATCGCTTGCAACGTGTGAATGAGCGCCGCTTATTGTCGCACCTTCGTTTTGAACTCAAACACATTTTACCTGCAGAACAAGCCGCTTTTGTTGCCCAAGGTATAGCGGCACTTATCGACGGTATTTGGCTGCGCGGGGCACTTAATCCCGAGGGTATTTCTGCTGATTATGCGCAAAAGCTGGTAGCAGATTACCTAGAAAAACAACTCGCTCCCTATTTAGGCTAAGTTTTAACTAAGCAACAACAGCTAATTACTAAGGCATTTTGATGACAATGAAGTCTCTTTATATCCATGGGGAAGCCCTTGAAGGCTCTTCGGCGGATACATTTATCACGACTAACCCGGCCACTGGCGAGGCGCTAGCACAAATTACTCAGGCCTCTGCCGAGGATGTGGATCACGCTGTGGCCTCTGCACAGCAGGGCTTTAAAGTGTGGTCAGCTATGAGTGGCGCTGAGCGAGGCCGCATTATGATGCGAGCGGTGGCCATATTACGCGAACGTAATGACGAGCTGGCAGAGTTAGAAGTGAAAGACACTGGCAAGCCCATTCAAGAAGCAATAGCAGTAGACATTGTTACTGGTGCCGATGTGATTGAGTATTACGCGGGTTTAGCGGCGGCTATTCAAGGCCAGCAACAAGACCTAGGCCACGGTCAGTTTTTTTATACGCGTCGCGAACCCTTAGGTGTATGTGCCGGAATCGGGGCGTGGAACTACCCCATTCAAATTGCGATGTGGAAATCTGCCCCTGCCTTAGCGGCAGGCAACGCCATGGTGTTTAAACCTTCGGAAGAAACGCCTTTGTCTGTACTCAAATTGGCAGAGATCTTTAGCGAGGCTGGCGTGCCTGAAGGTGTATTTAACGTGGTGCAAGGAGATTACCGAGTTGGTCAAATGCTGTCGCGCCACCCTGATATCGCCAAGGTCTCGTTTACTGGTGAATCAGGCACCGGCAAGAAAGTAATGGCCGATGCTGCTGGCACGCTCAAAGACATCACTATGGAGCTGGGTGGGAAGTCACCTCTCATCGTATTTGACGATGCCAAGCTAAATAACGCGGTGTCGGCAGCCATGCTAGCTAACTTTTATACCCAAGGAGAGGTGTGTACTCACGGTACACGGGTGTTTGTGCATGATGCAATTTACGATGAGTTTGTAGAGCAAATTACCCATCGAACACGCAAGCTAAAGGTGGGTGACCCAAGTGATATGGAGACGCAAATTGGCGCGCTTATCTCACGTGATCATTTAGAGAAGGTGCTGGGTTTTATTGAAGCAGCAAAAGCTTCTGGCGCGCGTTTGTTATGTGGTGGCCAGCGTGAAACGGCTAATGGTTTAGATAAAGGTTACTTTGTGCAACCCACCATTTTTGCAGATTGTAGTGACGATATGCCGCAAGTTAAGCATGAAATTTTTGGCCCGGTAATGTCGATTCTCCGTTTTAGTGACGAAGATGAAGTGGTTAAGCGTGCCAATGCTACCCAATATGGCTTAGCCGCGGGTTTGTTCACCCAAAACTTATCGCGTGCACATCGGGTTATTGCGCAAATAGAAGCCGGCATTTGCTGGGTAAATACCTGGGGCGGCTCGCCAGCAGAAATGCCCGTAGGCGGTTATAAACAGTCGGGCATCGGCCGAGAAAATGGCATCGAAACGCTTAATCACTACACCCAAAATAAGAGTGTAATGATTGAGTTAGGTGACTTAGAAAGCCCTTACGAATAAGCCATTCAGCACTAACCACTGCTTAGGCTAGTTTGGCCAAACAGGGAATAAGATGAACACCAATTACGATTACATTATTGTTGGCGCAGGCTCGGCGGGTTGTGTATTAGCCGACCGCTTAAGTGCTTGTGGTAAACATTCGGTTTTATTGCTTGAGGCGGGCGGCAGCGACAAAAGTATATTTATTCAAATGCCTACTGCTTTGTCTTACCCCATGAATAGCAAAAAGTATGCATGGCAGTTTGAAAGCCAACCTGAGTCGGGTATCGATAATCGCCGTTTGCATTGCCCAAGAGGGCGAGTGCTCGGTGGCAGTTCGTCAATTAATGGCATGGTGTATGTGCGTGGTCATGCTTGCGACTTTGATGAATGGGCAGAGCAGGGCGCACAGGGGTGGAGTTATCAAGAATGCTTGCCCTATTTTCGCCGGGCTGAGTCATGGATTGATGGCGCCGATGATTACCGAGGGGGCGATGGCCCATTGGCTACCTGCGCTGGTAATAATATGAACTTAAACCCGCTTTACCAGGCCTTTATCGATGCTGGCCAGCAAGCGGGTTACCCAACAACCAGTGATTACAACGGTTACCAGCAAGAGGGGTTTGGCCCCATGCATATGACCGTAGACAAAGGCGTGCGCGCTTCAACATCAAACGCTTATTTACGCCGAGCCCTTAAGCGCAGCAACATCACCTTGCTAAAGGGCGTGCTTACTCGCAAGGTTTTAACTAAAGACCAATATGCTATTGGGGTAGAAATTGAGCGAACTGGCCAAGTAGAAAAGCTGTTTACCAACAAAGAAGTGCTGCTGGCTGCAGGCTCTATCGGTTCGCCGCAGTTATTGCAGTTATCGGGCATTGGGCCCAAAGCTGTATTAAAAGATGCAGGTGTAAAGCTGGTGCAAGATTTGCCGGGGGTGGGGGAAAACCTGCAAGATCACTTAGAGGTGTATTTTCAATATGCCTGTCGCCAGCCGATAACGCTTAACAGTAAGCTGGGGCTAGTTAGCAAAGGCTTGATTGGCGCGCGTTGGTTATTACGAAAAGATGGTTTAGGCGCAACTAATCATTTTGAATCTTGCGCGTTTATCCGCTCGCGGGCTGGACTTAAATGGCCGAATATTCAATATCACTTTTTACCCGCCGCGATGCGTTACGACGGCCAAGCTGCTTTTAGTGGGCATGGTTTTCAGGTTCATGTTGGGCCTAATAAACCCCAAAGCCGAGGGCGAGTGTGGATTAGTTCAGCCGATCCGCATGCTAAACCTAATATTCAGTTTAACTACATTAGCACCGAGCAAGACAAGCAAGACTGGCGTGACTGTATTCGTTTAAGTCGTGAGATTTTGGCGCAGCCAGCCATGGATTATTATCGCGACGAAGAGATTCAACCCGGCGCTAACATTAACAGCGATGAAGCGATAGATGCGTGGGTAAGGCAAAATGTAGAAAGTGCTTATCACCCTTCGTGCAGTTGTAAAATGGGCGGTGATGAGGACCCAATGACCGTGGTAAATAGCCAGTGCCAAGTAAAAGGCATTACTGGCTTACGGGTGGTTGATTCCTCAGTATTTCCTACTATTCCTAATGGTAATCTTAACGCCCCTACCATTATGGTGGCGGAGAAAGTAGCGGACTCTGTTTTAGGAAAACCACCGCTTGCTCCTTCAACGGCAAGCACTTGGATAGCCCCTGATTGGCAAACTAAGCAGCGAAGTACTTAGCTCTGCATAGCGCTAACTAAAACTTAGCTTTGTGCCAACTGTGGCCGAATATCTCGCTTAGTTAGCCTTAGCTAATCATTTCATTATTTGCAGTTATTTACCGACTAAATTATGTCGTACATCCCATTTTTGTAAACGTTTACACTTGTTCTCTTGATTTATTTTTTATAGAGGAACACATTAACATCAGAAATGTTGCACTGCCAATTGGTTGGTTTTTAAACCCCAAATGTAGCTGTTATAGAGTTGTCACTGTTATTAACGCACTGCTTAGCTGTTGTAGCGTTTTAGCAGCGGCTTCTTCATTACTTGCTCCACTATGCCTTAAAAGCTAAATACAGTGTTTTTTTGTTTTTATATGAAAACGTTTCCATTTCGTGTTCATGGCTATAAAAGCCAACGAGGCGGGTTTTGCTACGCATGCTTTGTTGCACAGTGTAAGCACTAGGGGAAACGCGGATTAAACAACAAGGCATTAGCAAAGGCATTAAAGAAGTTAGTAACTAGCAGTAAATAACGGAGGTTTTTTTACATGGCCGATTTAGTGATTAATGACAGAGAATCGTGGGTAAATGACTCGATTGATGGAACCTTATATACCCAACAACACAACAACCTTAGCCGCTTAGATTTTGGCAATGACATTAAAGTTATTGCCCGATCAGATTGGCGTAAAGACAAAGTGGCAATTATGTGTGGCGGTGGCTCGGGCCACGAACCTGCTCATGCCGGTTTTGTTGGCAAGGGCATGTTAACCGCAGCGGTGTGTGGTGATTTGTTTGCCGCCCCAAGTGTAGACGCAGTGCTTAACGCAATATTGCATGTTACCGGCGACGCTGGCTGCTTGGTGATTATTAAGAATTATACTGGCGATCGACTTAACTTTGGGCTTGCTTGCGAGAAAGCCAAAGAAATGGGCCGCAAGGTAGAGATGGTAATTGTAAGTGATGACATCTCCATTCCGGATAACCCTAAACCTCGTGGTATTGCTGGCACTTTATTTGTGCATAAAGTTGCCGGTTATGTCGCCGAGCAAGGCGAAGATCTAGCCGCCGTAACCAAAGCCGCACAAGACACCATTGATGCAACGGCAAGCATTGGCATTGCCTTACAGAGCTGCACCCTACCCAGTGATAACACTGAAGAGCGTATTGCAAAAGGTAAAGCTGAGTTAGGTTTGGGGATTCATGGTGAAGCAGGCATAGAAACCATTGACCTAAGCCAGTGTAAAGAACTGGTGCGCATTATGTCGGATAAGCTATTAACCGCTTGCCCTAGCGATAGCCACGCTGTGCTTATTAACAACTTAGGCGGCCTATCACCTATTGAGATGAACGTAGTAGCAAAAGATGTCGTTGAGTCTGCACTGGGTGAAAACGCCGAGTACTTTATTGGCCCGGCACCGCTGATGACAGCCATCGATATGAAAGGCTTCTCTATCTCGATGTTAAAGCTAGACGAGCTTAAACGTGCCGCCTTGTTTGCTGATAGCCAAACAAGTGCATGGCCTGGCGTTAGCGCTAAGCAGCCTTTAGCGTTCACTCCCTGTGAGTCACTGTCTTCGACCGTTAAATTTGCAGCTTCGAAAAATGATGAAGTGGCCAGCGCCTTACGCACCGTGTGTAACACCATTATCGATAGCGAAAGTGCACTAAACCATCTCGATGCCATTGTGGGCGATGGAGATACCGGTTCAACCTTTGCCTCTGGCGCACGTAAGGTGCTTGCCGAATTAGACGCTAATCAATTGCCTTTAAACGAGCCTGCGCTGCTGATGACGGTGATTGGCCAACAGTTAACTACGGTAATGGGTGGCTCGTCGGGTGTATTGCTGTCTATTTTCTTTACGGCTGCTGGCCGAGAGTTAGCTGGCAATAATGATTTAGTCGCGGCTCTGCAAGCTGGCTTAGCCAGAATGATGCATTACGGTGGCGCAGCAGTAGGCGATAGAACCATGATCGATGCTTTATTCCCGGCTTTTGAAGCCTGGAATAAAGATGGATTCTCTGCGGGAGTACTGGCGGCTAAAGCAGGGGCAGAGAGCACGCTAACTATGACTAAAGCAAACGCTGGGCGCTCGTCTTATTTAAACAGCGACACCTTAGATGGGGTAAAAGACCCTGGTGCATTCGCTGTTGAAAAAGTATTTGAATCATTATCGAAGTAGGGAGATGAACATGGACAAGATTATTATTTCACCCAGCAAATACATTCAGGGCGAAGGAGCATTAGCTAACATTGGTGAGTATGTTGCTACTTATGGTATGCAGCCATTAGTGATTGCCGATGATTTTGTAATGGGCTTAACCAAAGGCACTGTTGAAGCGAGTTTTAACGAACAGATTGTTGAATTTGATACTTTTAATGGCGAGTGTTCACGAGAAGAAATTAACCGTTTAATCGACAAAACTGATTCGGTAAAAGCGGACGTGATAATTGGTATCGGTGGCGGCAAAACGCTAGATACCGCCAAGGCTGTTGCTTATTATTCGAAGCTGCCAGTAGTGATTGTGCCAACCATTGCTTCTACCGACGCACCGACCAGTGCTTTAGCGGTTATTTACACCCCAGAAGGTGAGTTTAGCGAGTACTTACTATTTCCTTCTAATCCCAATATGGTGATTATGGACACGGCTATTATTGCCGCAGCACCAGTGCGCTTAATTGTTGCCGGCATGGGCGATGCCTTGTCTACTTGGTTTGAAGCACGTGCCAATATGACCTCGGGTAAAACAACCATGGCAGGCGGCGCGCCAACCCGCGCTGCACAGGCTTTGGCTAAGTTATGTTTTGAGACTTTAATGGCCGATGGCCTGAAAGCCAAAGTGGCCGTAGAGAACAAGGTAAGCACTAAAGCCGTAGAAAACATTATTGAAGCCAATACCTATTTAAGTGGCATTGGCTTTGAAAGCTCAGGCTTAGCTGCAGCACACGCTATTCATAATGGATTAACCAAGCTTGAAGAGTGTCACCACTTGTTGCACGGCGAGAAGGTAGCCTTTGGTACGCTCACTCAATTGGTGTTGGAGAATGCACCTTTAGAGGAAATTAATCAGGTGATCGCGTTTTGTAAATCAATTGGTTTACCTACTAACTTGCATGACATGGGAGTTAAAGAGATTGATCGAGATAAATTGCTTAGCGTAGCCGAAGCATCGTGCGCAGAGGGCGAAACCATTCACAACATGCCGTTCCCTGTTACCGCTCAATCGGTACTGTCGGCAATATTAACTGCCCATCAACTAGGTAGTTAACTCCAACTCCTTAAGCACAACTTTAGTTGTTTTCACCGAGCTACTAGGCTCGGTTTTTTTGTTTTAAAGTTGACAAAAAAACAAACATATGCAAAATATTACATATGTAAATAAATGCATGTGAATGATGAACCCTCAATTATTTTATAAATGCCTCGCTGATGATGTTCGCCTAAAAGCCTTAATGATTATTGCCGAGGCTGGTGAGGCCTGTGTCTGTGATTTGATGCAAGCCTTGCAGCTTGATCAACCAAAGACTTCTCGCCATTTAGCGCAGTTACGCAAATGCCAAGTATTGCTCGATCAACGACGCGGCAAGTGGGTGTATTACCAATTACACCCTGAGTTACCAAGCTGGGCCGAACGGGTGTTGCGCGAGACTCAAGCCAATAACAAAGACTACTACCAAGCAGAGTTAGCGCGCTTTGAAGCGAATAAACAACAACTTTGCTAGTGGATTAATCACAGAACCCACCCACACAGCTAGCTGGGGAAGAAGGTAACAAAATGGGATTATTTGAACGATATTTAACAGTATGGGTAGGTTTAGCCATTGTTGTTGGCATTGCTGCGGGCAGCCTTGTGCCCGAGGTATTTGCGGTAGTGGCTGGCCTTGAGTTTGCACATGTTAATTTGGTGATTGCCTTACTTATTTGGCTAATGATTTACCCAATGATGGTGCAAATTGATTTCTCATCGATTAAAGATGTGGGTAAAAAACCAAAAGGTTTGCTACTTACCATTGTGATTAATTGGCTGATTAAACCCTTTAGCATGGCGCTGCTAGGCTGGTTGTTTTTTAAAGGTATATTTGCCGATTGGGTAGACCCAAGCACCGCGACTGAATATATCGCTGGCATGATCTTGCTTGGCGTAGCACCGTGTACCGCGATGGTATTTGTGTGGAGCCAGCTAACCAAAGGCGACGCTAATTATACCTTAGTGCAGGTATCGATTAACGACGTAATTATGATCTTTGCCTTTGCGCCAATAGCCGGCTTTTTGCTTGGGGTGAGTGATATCACGGTACCTTGGAACACCTTGCTATTGTCGGTGGTATTGTACGTTGTAGTGCCACTGATAGCAGGGGCGATTACCCGTAAAAAGCTAGATAAAAGCAATGACCACTCACGGCTAAATCAGTTTTTGGCCACTATGAAGCCTTGGTCGATTATTGGTTTGCTGGCTACCGTAGTGTTGTTGTTTGGCTTTCAATCGGAAACAATATTAGCCAAGCCTGAAGCCATTGTTCTTATCGCTATTCCTTTGCTTATTCAAACCTATGGCATTTTTGCGCTGGCTTATTGGTTAGCCAAGCGCATGCGTTTGCCACATAACATTGCTGCTCCAGCTTGCATGATTGGTACCTCTAACTTTTTTGAGTTAGCAGTAGCAGTAGCCATATCGTTGTTTGGTTTGCACTCTGGAGCTGCGCTAGCCACCGTAGTTGGTGTATTGGTTGAAGTGCCGGTAATGCTCTCTTTGGTATGGTTTGCCAATCGCACTCGTCATTGGTTTAGTTAATCTAAAATCGTTACTCTCTCTGCGCTAAGCCGCGGGGAGGGTAACAATATCGTTGTTCTGCACATCTTCAAGTGCAAAATCTATCAGTGCTCTTACCTTACGAGGCAGCACGTTGCCTTCTAAGTAAACGGCATACAGAGGATGCATTGGCAGTTGATAGTCTTCCAGCAGCCGCACCAGTTTTCCTTCACTCAACTGTTTATGTAAAACAAAGTTTGGACACAGTGCCACACCGCAGCCCTCTGCTGCCCAATCTCGAGCAATATTGGCACTATTTACCATCAAGTTTCTAGATGGATGAAAGACATATTCTTGGCCGTTTTGCAGAAAGACCCAACAATTGGCGTTGCGCCTATTGGTGTCGATGATGCAAGTGTGAGTATCTAAATCATCGGGGCTAAGCGGAGTGCCTTTAAGTGTTAAGTAGCCGGGTGAGGCCACCAAATGGCTGGTAAATTCAAATAGCTTGCGTGCTTTTAAAGTAGAAACGTCGGGAGTGCCAACGCGAAAAGCGAGGTCGAAACCATCGCTTGCCAGATCTACATGCTGATCGCTTAAACGCAAGTCGATGCTTAGTTCAGGATGGATAGCAGCGAATCGGCTCACTAAACCTTGTATGTAGATTTCGCCCAGAGTCACTGGCGCAGCGATGCGCAACGTACCATGTAAGCTTGTTGCTTCCTCATTAATGCTCGCCAGCAAATCATCAAGTTCGTCCAACAGGGCTGGGGCCCGATTGAGTAACTGCTGACCAGAAGGTGTAAGCCCCACTTTTCTTGTAGTGCGTTGCAACAGGCGAGCGCCAAGCTTGGTTTCTAATTCCGCGACGTATTTTGAGGTGAGTCGGTTGGATACGCCTAAGCGTTTTGCTGCTTCGGTAAATGAACCGGTTTGCGCTGTAGCAACAAATGCCTTTAAGCCGTCAATCAAGTCCATGCTAATTACCTATTAAGAACAAATTGAAGATAGTCATTCTATATCTTCTCCATTGTGAGGTGAATCTCTTAGGCTGATAATTGCTGCATTACCGTTTAATGCTTCGCTCAGGCCAAATGGCGCTGGGCCGAAGGGAGAAAGAGGCGAGATGGCGACTCAGCAAGGCTTAAATATTCTTGGCGCTAAAGCGACAACGCAGCCCATGCCGGTGGTGTTTATTGGCCATGGCAATCCTATGAATGCCCTAGAGGAGAATCGCTTTACCCAAAGTTGGTCGCAGCTTGGTCAAACGTTAATTAGGCCACAGGCAATATTGATGATTTCTGCTCACTGGATGACACCCGGAGTAAGCCTAGTTGATAGTTCCGTCAAGCCTAAAACCATTCACGATTTTTATGGCTTTCCAGAGGCTTTATTTGCCGAGCGCTATCCAGCCAGTGGTAACCCCTTGTTGGCGCAGCAGCTCACTGAGCTGTTAAGTGAACAGCAGCTGCAAACCGATAGTAGCTGGGGGCTTGATCATGGTGCATGGTCGGTATTGAAATGGATGTATCCAGCAGCAGATGTTCCAGTATTTCAGCTCTCTATCGACGTATCACAAAACTTGAGTTGGCACTTCGCTCTAGGCCGCAGCTTGTCAGTGCTGCGTCGCCAAGGCGTAATGATTATTGGCTCGGGCAATGTTGTACATAATCTAGCGGCGCTAAAGCCCACTTCCCAACCTTATGACTGGGCAGAAGAGTTTGATGCCTTTTTTGCTAAACGCTTAGCGCAACGAGATTTTTCTGACTTGCTCAACCCAGCAGTCATGGGCGGCTTAATGCGCATGGCTAACCCAAGTTTAGAGCACTATATCCCAGCGATTATTGTGGCTGGTGCATCAAGTAAACAGGATCACTTAAGTGTGGTAAGCGAAGGTTTTGACCTTGGCGCATTATCCATGCGCTCGTTTGTTTTTCATCAAGTTTAAACAGGAGTCACTTATGTTAGTCAATGGAGTATGGACGGAAGACTGGCAGCCTTTGCAGAAGGTGGATGAGCAAGGGCGTTTTGTAAGGCAAACTTCCGGATTCCGCCATTGGGTTACCGCTGATGGCAGCCCTGGTCCAACTGGCGAGGGTGGCTTCAAAGCCGAAGCAGGACGTTACAGATTATACGTGGCCTTAATTTGCCCTTGGGCATCGCGCACGCTGATTGCACGTAAGCTAAAAGGCTTAGAAGTACTAATCCCTGTTACGGTGCTTAACCCTAGTTTAAGCCCGCAAGGTTGGTGCTTTGGCGGCTACCAAGGTGCCGATCAAGACCCGTTGTTCTCTGCTAATTACCTACACCAAATTTATACTCAGGCTGATCCCAACTTTACCGGAAGAGCTACCGTGCCGGTGCTCTGGGACATGCAGAAAAATGTAATAGTGAATAACGAAAGCGCCGACATTTTGCGTATGTTCGATAGCGCCTTTGAAGAGTTAGCTCCTTCCAATATTCGCCTTTATCCAGAGCAACATAGTGAAGAGATTGATGCCCTAAATACGCGAATTTATCACCAGTTTAATAACGGCGTTTATAAAGCAGGCTTTACTCAGTCCCAAGCTGCTTACGAAGAGGCTGTAAAAGGGGTATTTGAAGTATTAGAGGAGCTGGAGCAAAGGCTAGCAAAGCAGCAATACTTAGTTGGGGATAGGCTTACCGAAACCGATATTCGCACCTTTGTAACGTTAATACGTTTCGATATCGCCTATTACGGCTTATTTAAAACTAATCATAAACAAGTTGCCGATTACCCCAAGTTATCAGAGTACATGCAGCGAATATTAGCCATTCCTGGTGTGGCAGAGACGGTGAGTATTGACCACATTACTCGCGGATATTATTCGATTAAGGCTTTAAATCCTTCTGGTGTGCGGCCAATAGGGCCTGCGCATATTGATGCCCTAAAGGCCTGATGTGCTTAGTTGAATATGACAAGCTAGATTTTGTTGTTAAATAGGCTATTTTGCAGCAAGTTTACCCAAGTGCACTGGGCTTTAATACTTTAGGTAAATAGCGAAAACTTGTAGTTAGTAAGCTGTTGCAAACAAATAGCCTGTTTTAGCGACTTAGGCCTAAATAATTTAGTTAAGCTTATGAACTTAAAGTGATTATATTTGATATAACTGTCAGTTTATTTTACATCTTGGAACTGAATGTAATCTTCGTAATAAAATATTTTTATAAATATCAACTGGTTACTGGACTGGTCTAATTTGTGCTTATGGATGCCAGAGTGACAATTTAGTCAACTAACTTCCACTTTCAAAACTTAAGGACAGACTTTGAAAAAGTTAATCAGTTTAATCAGCGTGCTTTTATTTAGCGCTGCAGCACAAGCCACCCCAATTTCAAGCGGATTGATCATTGAGGGGACCACCTTTTCTAGCAACAATGCTTTTCAGTTTTTTAACGATTCTACAGAGGGTGAGAAAATCACCTCGATAACTTGGGACTTAAGCCCAATTGGTGCTTTCTTTGACTCAACCGATACGAGCCCTGGTTTGAGCAGCAGCCCACTTACATTAGGAGCCTCTTCTTCAGTAGGTCATATTTTCCCAACTAACGATGCCTTGAATGGCTCGAGCATTTTAACCATCTCGTTTACTGACTTTGATGCGGGTGAGTTTTTTACCTTTGGTGTCGATACTGATTTCTTAAGTGATCCCGATGCAGTTGGTTTGAATGGCGATCAGTTTTTTGGCGCGACGGCCTTAGCTATTTTTTCTGACGGTAGCCAGCGTTTTGGTACTTACGCTCCAACTAACGTAGCTGGTTTTGGTTCTGAGGTGTCGATCGTAGGGGCAGTAACTGTGCCTGAACCTGCTTCAATACTGATGCTAGGTTTAGCACTATGTGGCCTTGGTGTTTCCCGTAAACGTAAAGCTTAATTAGTAATGCTAGCACTCTTGCTTGGGCGCTAGATTATTAAGCCAGTTTTATCTCGGAAATAGAAAAAAGCACCCTTGGGTGCTTTTTTAGTGGGTAATTGAGCCTAAGGCTTTTTACTTAATACCGCATCAATATCTGCGGCGCTGTGGCGCTCTGCCAGTTGCTCCCATTCTTCGCCCCATACTCGATTAACAATACGGCCACGTTGCACTGCAGGGCGTTGCTCTATCTCTTTAGCCCAGCGCATTACGTTGGTGTAGCTTGCAGCGTCTAAAAACTCTGCCGCTTCATACACCGTGTTAAGCACAACGTTGCCATACCAAGGCCAGGTAGCAATATCTGCGATGCTATATTCGCTGCCACCTAAATACTGATTATAGGCGAGGCGTTTATCTAATACATCGAGCTGACGTTTGGTTTCCATGGTGAAGCGGTTAATAGGGTATTCGTATTTTTCTGGTGCGTACGCATAAAAATGTCCAAAGCCACCACCTAAATACGGAGCAGAACCTTGTAGCCAAAATAGCCAGTTCATGGTTTCGGTACGAGTGATGAGGTCTTTAGGCAGCAGGTGGCCAAACTTTTCGGCCAAGTAGAGCAAAATAGCCCCCGACTCAAATACCCGAATAGGAGTGTCACCAGAATGGTCGCTTAAAGCCGGAATTTTGGAATTAGGATTAATATCCACAAAGCCAGAGGAAAATTGGTCGCCTTCACCAATGTTAATTAAGTAGGCGTCGTACTCTGCCTCTTTAACGCCTAGTGCCAGCAACTCTTCCAGCATTATCGTCACTTTTTGTCCATTTGGCGTAGCTAGCGAATGCAACTGCAAAGGGTTGGCGCCCACAGCAAGGGTTTTCTCATGCCGTGCGCCTGAATCGGGCCGATTAATGCTTGCCCACTGACCACCACTTTCACTGTCCATAGTCCAAACTTTTGGTGGTATAAATTCTGTAGTCATTACTGCTCCTTAACTGATTTTTTGCGAACAGCATAAAAATGCTGGCAAGTATTGGCGTTAAAAGATCTAGGGTAACTATAAGAACCGTTAACTGATAAAACAATTCTCATTGAAACGACTTTAGTTTAAATACCTTACCTTGAGCGCAAGGTAACAGCCAAATAATTGCGCCATTCCTAGTGTGTTCAGAACGTTGGCGTAGTTTGTTTGGAGCTAGGTCTAGGTATTTCGTCGCTGCAATTGTTCTATTGGGTACGTCGCACATTTCTACTACACAACTATTCCATGTTTAATGAACTTTGTCGTCAATCGGTAAGCTTAATAATTAAGCTTATATACGTCACTAAAAACCCATTCATTGTTCCAATTATTGAAACTATAGGTTGCTCTGTGCCCTGTTACTCTTATTTACCGGTGGCGATAAGCTAGCTATGAAAATTAGTTAAGCCAGTAAACGCGTAACTCAAGTTTTTGTAGCCCAGTCTATTGCTAAGGCAATCACTCGAGGTAACAAGCAGTAAATTTGGCTCGCTATATTGGCAATAAATTTACGGCGTTGTGCCAGTGATGTTTAAAGAAGGGTAAACAACATGAATAGAACAACCTTAAAAGCACTTTTTTATAGCTTGGCCTTGTTGATTGTTATTGTCAGTGTTGGCTCTGCAGTGGGGGTAACCGAACCGGGGCAAAAGTTTGGCACCGACAGGGCTGTAGTCGTTTGGCTGCTAGAGCATCGAGTATTAGTTGCAGTAATCAATATACTCATGATGATCGGTTTAGTTGTGCTTAATCGAAGAGCCCAAATTTGGCCACGTTCAATAATGGCGGTGTGTTCAGGCCTAGTTGCGCTGGGTATTTGGTGCAGCAACTATGCAACTCAAACAGTGTTTCCTTCAAAGCAGCATAACGCGGAATATTACGATGTAAGTTACGCCGATACTGTGTTACCAGATGACCAAGTAATGTATGTGGTGCAAATTGGTGACGACGTACGCATGTTCCCGCGTGAGCATTTACAAATCCCCCATATTGCAGGTTGGAACGTAGACGGCACCGATTACACCATGACTTTTTGTGGCTTATCTAACTTGCCGGTAGTGATTGAAGCCGACTACGGTTTAGGCGAGTCTGACTTAAACGTATCGATTCAAACACATAACAATCTGATTTTTAAAGACACCAAAAACGATGTTTTTCTTCAGCAAATTACTATGGAATCGGAGTTTACCGACCACAAACCAAAACAAGTTCCAAATACTTTAATGTCGTGGGCTGCAGCGCGTGAGTTATACCCCAATGGCCAGGTGTTTATTTACCACTATGACCGTTTACTAGACAAGATGATCAATACCGCTTTCCAAGATGCTTTAGATGTTCAATTTGATAAAACGAGAGAAGATGAAGCGGCGTTTCCTACACTGCGCCTAGACGATAAACGCTACAATCAAAAAGAGCTTATTTATGGTTACGATGGTGGAGACTTCCAGTTTGCTTTTAGCATTGATGACGCGCGTACTTTTGCTGATGAAACCTTTGAAGTGAACGGCCAAACCTTAAGCATTAAATACAATAGCGAACATGACTTTGCCTACTTAGTTGATGGAAATGGAGAACAGTTACCTACTCATAACGGCTTATTTTGGATGGTGTGGTCGCACTGGTTCCCTGATACCGTTACCTTAAACGGTTAGCTGATACTTGGAGCTATAAGCAACAAACAGCCCGCTAAGTAGCGGGCTTTCTATTTATTGGAGCTAGCCTCTATCTTGTAAGCTGCCGTGTGTTTTTGGGGGGCTGTTGTAACTCGTTTATGCACCATTCGGTGTTAGCTCAATTACTCAGTGGCAAATCGTGCCACTGAAATTACAGTACTTTTGTTCATGGTAACCAGCAGAGAGGTCGTGGCAGAAAACTCCCAGAATCGTTCAGCTATTAACATTTTTCGCGTATTTCCACATTTAGATTCTATGCCAACGACTCAGATCTTGTTCTTTGTCACTATGCGGATCTTCCTTGTTCAAACCATTCATCAACAGCGTCTCTATCGACATAAATATCGTGCCTTTCTAGGATATCCAGTGTTTCAGTAATTGATGATGCAAAATAGTGCGGGGCAACTGTAGAATTTTCTGGGCTTTTCATTTTTTCCATCACTGTTTGCTGTAGTGATGTAGATACAACAGAGACATTACATACCAAGCCTTCAACCCCTAAATATAGCTCTTCTAGCGGTGTTTGTGAGTCTGGTACTGCTAAGCCCCAATCTCTTGCATCGCCAATGTATGCCCACTTCTGTACGTTCATTGTATTAATTTCTTCTTCTAGCTCTTTACTGAACTGAAGAAAGGCTAATTCATTCCAAGACTCAAAAACCTGTACAATTAGTAGTGAGTCACTAAATTTCTGTATCCTCCATCGCCCATGTAGACGCATACACCCCCCATCCATGAACACATACTGACAAAATTGTAGAACAAGCCTGTCTCTGATGGTAGCTTAGTTCGAACTGTTCTCGCAGATACGGCCATTCAATGCATAAATTATCGCTATGGTTGAATAAAATGAGCTGTTCGCTTAATACCTTCATACACAGAAATGTCCAATTACTTCCAAATCAGGCACAGTCTTCAGCGATGCTTGATTGCATTTTGGGATACCAAAAGTTATGTGGGTAGATTATGTTCCGTAAAGCCAAACTCATTTGTGTCCAAAAGTTTGTTAGGACTCTGTAAGGAGCTAAGCCGCAGAGCGTTTAAGTACTTGGGCCCAATCTGGTACTTCAATAAGAGCCTCACTTTATCGGTACTGGCAGGTGGAGTTTCTGCTTCACCATCCTGAATCTTGCTTATGTATTGCTGCTGGCTTTGCTCAAAATAAAGCGTTTGCTCACCCAAACTATCCGAAGATGAAGCTATGCTAATTGTTTTAAGGCGGGGGAATGGCTGGTGTTACGTTTGTTTTTTATCTTGCTCGGTTTGCTGTGGAGTCAGAGTTTATATTCTGCTGAAGCGCAAAACTGGTATCGCTCAGCCAGTTTTTATCATATCTGGCTTAAGTCTTTTTCCGCCTCTCATCAACATCATGAGGTTGGTGACATTCAGGGCATTATTCAGCGCTTCGATTACTTAAATGATGGCCAGGCCAATGCGGGTAAGGATCTGGAAGTAGATGCCATTTTGCTTTCGCCTTTTTACCTTAGTGCACGTAGCTCCGAAGACCCCTTAGATAATATTCATGGTTATGACGTGGTGGATTATTACCAAGTTAATCCAGTGTTCGGTGATAAGGCTGATCTTAAGCAATTGATAGACTTGGCCCATAGCCGCGGGGTAAAAGTGCTGTTTGATTTTGTACCGGCTTACACCTCGATAAAACATCCTTGGTTTATTAACTCTGCTAATGGCGGCGACAAGCGCGATTGGTATATGTGGGACAAGCAGCCCTCTTCTCAGTGGCAGGCTGCATGGGGAGGAGGCAGTTGGCAAGATGTTTGGAAAGCCCATGGCAATAGCTATTTTTATAGTTATTTTCAAAGCAGCGAAATTGCCGATTTAAACTTGCATAACCCTCAAGTGCGCCAAGCTCTGGAGGAAGTATTAAAATACTGGTTCGATTTCGGTTTTGATGGTGCCAGAATAGACGGCGCTCCCTACTTAATTGAAGACGGCCCAGGCAAACAGGCTGACCGGCCCGAAACCTTCCAAATATTGCGCGAGTATCGAGCCATTGCCGACAGCTATGAGCAAGGCAAAGTGCTAATCGCCGAAACTTGGCGACCTACTGAACTTGTGTCGAAGTACTTTGGTAATGGCCACGATCAAATTCATATGGGCTTTGATTTTGACTTTGCTTGGCAAATTCCCGGTGCGATTAAACGCGGTAATGCTCAAGGTTTGCGCAACTTGCACCAGCAGCAAATCCAAGATTATCCGCCTGGTTATCAAACGGCGGCATTTTTAAGTAACCACGACAGTTACCTTTCTAGACCGATGACTGTATATAAGGGCAATGCGAATCAAGCGTTGCAAGCCGCGACTTTACAGTTACTAAGTAGCGCTACGCCGTTCATTTTTTATGGTAATGAGCTAGGTATGTTGGGAGAGCACCAACCTGATGCGCAGCTGCGTGGTTTGTTTAATTGGCAAGATGTAGAGCGGCAGTTAGCCTTGCCAAACTCCTTGTTAAATCAATATCGACACCTACTAAAGATACGCCGCGAGCACTCCTTTATTAGTGAGGCTTCGTTGCACTTTGTAGATACCCAAAGCGACAAGGTGTTTGCCTATGCCTTAGCCACCCAGCAGCAGGCGCTGGTGGTGCTTGTTAATACCAATAAAGCCCCCAGTCGAGCACAGCTTAATATGGCGCAAGTAAGCGCTTTAAGTTCTCATCAAGATTATCGCTTATCGCCTGTTTTAGGAGAGCCGGTGCAAAAACGCCGAGAGGCTTTGGCAGGTGTGGCTAGCTATCAACTGGAACAACTACCAGCAGAGAGTGTAACGGTGCTGTATCTAGGAGAGCAGCAAGCAAGCTTAGTGGCAAGCTATCCAGATAAGGTCGTTGCGCCTACCAAGGCGCTAGTGCCAAGCGCCATTGCCTTAAACAGTTTGTATTTGCGTGGGGATATGAATGGCTGGGATGGCAGTTTACCAATGGCTTTAAGTGAAAACGGCCTGTGGCAAGTTAAGTTAAAGCTGCAAAAAGGCCGTTACCAATATAAGTTTGAAGTGAATGGCCAGCCTTTGTGGGGGCGCAACTGGGGAGATAATAGCCGTAACGGTATTGGCGATATTGATGGCGAAAATATCCGTTTAAGGGCGGCTAGTGGTGGCTGTTATTTATTTAGTTTTAACCCGCAAAATCGTCAATATCTGGTGCAACAACAAGAGAGCTGTGATTAGTGCCTAATAAGCTTAAGCAGCTAAGTTAGCGCTCAAGCTTATCGAGCCTAGTTAAGTTTAAGTTGTTGTAAAACTTGGCTAAGCGGAGTGCTTTGATAGCTTTTTTGCAAGGCTTGGCGCATTTTACTGCCATCTAAAATAACCGGTTGCTGCCAGAGATAACGCATCTTCAATACTTCTTTTAGCATCGGCACAAAAGGCGCAATTATCGAAAACCCCCACCAGGCGAGGTTTGTGCTTTTTATATTGGTGCCATTGTTAGCAAAGGCCTGTTGCCAGTCTTTTCGGCTGAGTGCTAGGCCTGGGTCGTGCCATACTTCAAAGTTTGCTTGGCTTTGTTCTAGCAGCTGGACAGTATTGGCGCATAAGTCGGGCAAGTAAGACCAAAAGTGAACATGTTCTTGGTTGTGAGGAAAGGCAACTTGGTAGCAATCTTTTTTATGTTTAACCATGGTGCTCACCCAGCTTAAATGGGTGTGTGGGCCAATAAAATCGCCGGCTCGAACAATGGTAACTTTTGCGCCATTCTCACTGGCTTGTTTCAAACGTTGCTCCATTTTTACCCGTATTTGTCCTTTCTCACTGGGCGGGTGCATTGCTTGATGTTCGTCAATCAAACTGGCTTGTGGGTTAAAGTTGTACACGTTACCGGGAAACAAAACGCGTAAGCCAAGTTGCTCCGCCACTTTTAAGCAAGGCTCTAACAGTGACAAGGCTTGGTGTTGCCAGCGGTGGTAAGGCGGGTTTAAAGCGTAAACGATTAAATCTACGCCTTGCGCGGCGGCCACTACTTGTTGTTGCTTAAGTGCATCGCCCACAATCAGTTTCGCCTCTACGAATGAGGGGACTTTATTCGGGTCTCTAACTAGCGCTTTAATCGACCAACCAGCCTTGCTTAAAGCTAAAGCCATCTCTAAGCCAAAGTTGCCATTTATACCCAGTATTAGTGCTGTTTTCATGATGCCTGTTTCCTTTGTTTGTCTTGATAATTAAATTGTACAATTCATAATCAGATAGTGAATGGCATAAATCTGCTAATGGATATGCATATATGAATAGCGATAACTGGCAATGGTGGCAGTACTTTCTTGGTATTGCTCAGCAGGGAAGTTTGAGTAAGGCTGCGCAACAACTCAAGGTATCGCAGCCCACGTTAAGCCGGCAGTTACAGGCAATGGAGCAGCAACTTGGCCAGCCCTTATTCGACCGCAGTACTCAAGGTTTAAGCCTTACTTTGTTTGGTCAAAGCATGTTGGAAGAGTGTCAGAACATGCAAAGTAGTGCCCAGCGGCTGCAGCGCTTAGCAGCGGGTCAAACCCAAACCTTAACTGGCAGAGTGCGCCTAGCTGCTAACGAACTAGTGGCTTTGTATTATCTGCCCCAAATAATGCCTCGTTTTATGGAAACCTACTCAGAGGTTTCCTTAGAAATTGAAGTGAGCAACAGCGCCAGCAACCTAGATAAACGCGATGCGGATGTGGCGATTAGAATGTTTCCGCCTACTCAGTTAGATTTGTTATGCCGCAAGGTGTCTGATATCCCTTTAGGCTTTTACGCCAGTTCAGAGTATTTGGCAAAACACGGTATGCCAAAGGATCAAAGCAGTTTGTTTAGCCATAGGGTGCTGGGTTATGACCGCGATCCGCAGTTTGAAGTGGGGGCGCGCCAGTTAGGCATGAACATCAAAAATGAACAATTTTTGCTGCGAACTGACTTTTTGCCCCTGCAGCTTGAGCTGGCTAAGCAACATGCAGGTATTGCGGTTACCCACAAACGCTTGGCAGAAGCGGCCGGTTTAATCGAGATTAAATTGGGCTTTGAGCTACCCGCTTTACCGGTGTATTTGGTGTGTCATCGGGATGTTCAGCACAACAAAAAAATCCGTGTATTGATGGATTATTTAGCTGAGTACTTAGTGGCTTGTTGCTAGCGATTGTTGTTAAGGGCTAGAGCCAGCGTTGGTTTATTGTAGTGTTAAGCAGCTAAGGGAACAAAAAGCCCGCTAAGTAGCGGGTTTTATTTGAGTAGAAGGCGCTTAGCTTAGTTTTGCAGGTTGCCATCGGTATCGTAGAACATTTGGGTGCTGTAGCTTTCTAGCGGCAGTTTGTCGATGGTTCCATTACGTTCTACGTAATCAACAAATGATTGCGCGTAGTCTAAGAAGCTATCTTCAAACTTACTCTCATCAGCAGAGATGTCGGCAAAGCTAAAGTATCCATCACGGCCGCCAGCAATGTAGTTGTTGGTTACCACTGTGAAGCTGTCATTATCGGCTAAGGCTATCCAATCGGTGGTGCCTTTCGCTTTTACTTCTACGTCGTATAAACGAGAGCCAGCAGCTTGTGACATATCCACCTTGTAACGTAAACCAGCAGCGTAAGGGTAAGCGCCAGTAGAGCCTTCTGGATCTAGCGAGTAATCTACAGCTTCGTTAAGTACCGTTTTGATTTCTGCCCCAGTCATTTCCAAGTAAACCAAGGTATTAGCGAAAGGCAGTAAGGTGTAGGCATCGCCAATGGTGTAATCGCCTTGTGGTACGTCGTTACGTACGCCGCCGGCATTTTGAATGGCTACGTCACCACGTATGGCTTGCTCCAAAAAGGCTTGAGCTACCAGGTTTGAAATATCTGAACCATTAGCGCTGGTGGCCGATACATCACACAAGGTGCTACGGCCTTGGCCTGGGATGCGCTCAAAGCATAGGTTTTGTGCCACGTCGCCTACTACTGATTGTTTTAGTACGTCAACTTCTTCGGCATAAATTGCTAGTAAATCAGCGGCATTAGCGTCGGCTGTAACAATCGATAAATTAGGGTTGGCGGCTACTGCGTCGGTAACTGCAGTGCGAGTTGCACCGGTAAGCTCAACGCGGTCACCATTAGTGTCTTTGCGCATAAAGCTGTCTGCTAGCAATAGGTGAGGGGTACCTGCACAGCTTTCTAGCTTGCCGTTGCCATCGAAGGTAACAGCTAAATCACCCACTACCGCTGAGTATTGCCAAGCTTGGGCAACACATACTGGGTCGCCGTCTAAGTTGCTTACCATGGTTGGGTAATCACCCGCACTGTTTAGGCCTAGATCTTCAAAGTCACCTAATAGGGTGTGTGAGTCGCCACCGATGATCACATCTACATCGGTAAGTTTTGCGGCTAGCTCTAGGTCGTTTTTGTACTGATAGTGGGTTAACAAAATGATGTTGTTAACGCCTTTTTCTTTTAGCTCATCGATGTACATTTGCGCCGTGCTGGTTTCATCATGAAACTGAGTGGTGGCATCAGGGCTTGAAGAGTTTTTAGTTTTAGTGGCAATGTCGATGCCGATTATACCCACCTTGGCATCGCCAAATGACTTAATCATGTATGGCTGGAAGTAATCCCAACGGGTAGTTGGTGCAAGCGGCGATACGCCAACTTCAGGCTCTACGTTGGCAGCCAATACTTGGGTTTGGCAAGTTGGGCTATATAAAAACTCTAAGAAGGTTTTTAAGCCAGCATCGCCGCCATCAAATTCGTGATTACCTAAAGCGAAAGCGTCAAAACACACTTCGTTCATTAAGGCTGCATCGGCTTCGCCTTTAAAAAGGGTGTAGTAAAGATCGCCGGTAATTGCGTCACCCGCGTGCAGCTTTAATACATTGTCTTTACTTGCGGCTAGTTCATTGATTTTCGCCACAACTTTTGGAAAACCGCCTACCGAAACTCGAGTTGCTTCGCCCGCTAAGTTTAAGTCTATACCGCTATCAGCTTGTAAATGAGAGTGGTGATCGTTGATATGCAGTACGTTAATGCTAAGTGGCTGAGGGCTTGGGGTACTGTCGTCATCATTACAGGCAACTAAAGCAACACTAAGGGGAAGAAGGGCTAACCATTCCTTGCGAAAATTCATCTTTACTAACTCCGTTTAGATAGAAAACTCTAAACACTAGAGAGTTTAGATGAACCATAGATGAACTATTTTTGTTAGTTTTATGTCGGTGGCTAAACTGGCCAGTCAACCATGTTGGTATGGTCGCTTGGTAAGCTGCCTAGCTCGCCCTGCCAACGTTTAATAAATTGCTTATTTGGGTCAAACATTTTGCTTTGTTTATCGATGTCGAAGTGGCGACCACCACGTGGGTCTGCACCTACTCCTGCAATGTATTGCCAATTCCCCCCAGTTGCTAGCTACATCGTAATCAACTAAGCGTTGTTCAAAGTAGGCCGCGCCGTAGCGCCAGTCTACTTGCAGTTCGTTTACTAGGCAGCTAGCGACAACTTGTCGGCCTCGGTTCGACATCCATCCACTGCTGTTTAGTTGATGCATTAGCGCATTCACCAAAGGGTAGGCCGTATTGCCCTCGCACCATTGCTTAAAGCGCTGGGCGTAAAAGCTGGTATGTAAGGTTTTGCCGTTAACCCCAGAAAAACTAAACAGCTTGCTGCCATGCGCGCGGGCATACCAATAAAAGTACTCGCGCCAAAGCAGTTC
The DNA here is from genome assembly GCF_037076485.1 of Agarivorans sp. OAG1. NCBI lineage: Bacteria > Pseudomonadati > Pseudomonadota > Gammaproteobacteria > Alteromonadales > Alteromonadaceae > Agarivorans > Agarivorans sp. OAG1. Next base: position 3,773,621 of record NZ_AP028990.1, on the reverse strand, counting down.
AAAGTAAATCCAATAGCTGGATTCATTAGCGCCGTGCTTTGCTTCGTAATTACCTAAAGCCTGTAAAACTTGCTTAGGGCTAACAGCGCCATGGGCGAGAAACGGCGAAAAGCCAGTTGAGAGCAGCTCGCCGCTTAGGGCGTTACGGGTTTGTTTGTAGTGGCTTGCAGCAGTGGTTGAAAAGTAATGCTCAAGATGATGACAAGCCGCTTGCTCACCTGCTTGAAAATCGCTTGAATGATGTTCTTGCAGTTTAATTAGCGGTGCAGGGCTCAAATTACTTGGTACTTTAGGTAGCTGCTGTAAGGTGGCTAAGGGCTCTGCTATCGCAAGCTCTTCTACTTGCTTACGAAAGGGCGTGAAGCTTGTTGGTAAGTTGCTTAGATCAAAAGGTAATTGCTGTTGCTCAAATAAGCTGTTGCTGCTGGCGGAGTGAAAGCGGATCTGCGGATAGGCAAGCTGCAGGGCAAGCCATTGCTTGGCTTCGTCACTGCCTGGGTGCACACTTCTGCCAATATCGGTGATGCGATAGTGTTGAATGTAAAGGGCGACTTGCTGCTCGAAACGACCATGTTCGACAAACAGCTGTTGGCCAAGTTGATTTAAGCTAAGATTGAGTTCACTTAAGGTCTGGTTTAAGTAGGCCTGTTTGGCCAAGCTTACCTTGGTTTGACTGAAGTGTTGCACAAAGGGGCTAGTGGTTTGGTTTATGTAAACGCAAATGAGCTGGTCAACTTGCCCCGCGAGTTGTTTAAGTGCAGGGTTGTCTTGCACTCTACAATCGTTATCGAAAATAAACAGCCCTAGTCGCATTTTTGCTTTCCAATATTGGTGGCGAATAAATTAGTTTACGTATCTGCTTGTTATTCAGTTTAATCTGGCGAGTGTTTGGCTGCTTAGTTTTTCTTTTACCATAGGAAATTACCATGATCCCTTTGAATACTTCGATAGTGGCTGGCGTGGCTTTGTCGCAATTCGACGGAGAAACCAAAATGTTGCTAATGAAGCGAACCAAGGGCAATTATTGGTGCCATGTAGCGGGGCATATTGAAGGGGACGAAAAAGCCTGGCAGGCGATAATTCGAGAGTTTAATGAAGAAACCCAAATTGAGGTGAAACAGCTATATAACGGCCAAATTCTTGAGCAGTTTTTTGAAGCTAATGTAAACGTGATGCAAATTATTCCGGTATTTGTGGTGTTTTGCCCGGCTGAGCAGGAGGTAGTGTTGAACCATGAGCATAGTGAATTTCGCTGGTGTAGCTTGCAAGAAGCCTGTGACTTAGTGCCATTTCCAAATCAGCGAGAAGTGTATCAACAGGTTTGGCAGAATTTTGTTTTAAACAAACCCCACCCTTTGTTTGAGGTAGATATAAGCCCACTTAGTTAGCGAATGAGTCAGGTGCGGCAAGTGCTGTTAATGATAATTTTTTGATTAATTATCTCTGCAGATGTTAGTCTAAGTGCATGTTATTTATGGATTTGTACTATCTATTTGGCATGCGTTTAGCGCACTTGTAACTTGTTATGAAGATACTACAAATTTAGTGGTTTTCCGTTCAAATGAGCGTAAAGCATGGTTTTAATTAAGCTTTAGCGAATTGAGCTGTTCAGTTTTTTGGCGATGTTCGCTTCCTCATCTTATAGGTTTGTAGATGTATTTTTCTAAAGTATTACCTTTGTCTTGGTTGTTGTTACTTGCACTTAGTGGCTGCGGAGGCTCAAGCGATTCGCCAGAACCCCAGTCGGAAGAAGACGTGACTCCTGTCAACCCAGTTGAGCCAACAGAACCAGAGCCCAATGAGCCGGTTGATCCAGACCCTAGTGAACCGGTAGATAATTCATTACAAGCCAGTATGCTGCGCTTAGTTAATGAAGCTCGCGGTGAAGGCCGTAATTGTGGCAGTACATTTTACCCAGCCGTTGCGCCTTTAAGCTCAAACCTGTCTTTGCAATTGGCTGCTGAAGAACACTCTAACAATATGGCTAACTATGACTTCTTTTCTCACACGGGCTTAGATGGCTCAAGCTCTGCTACTCGAGCTAGTGCTCAGGGTTACAGTTGGTCTTATGTGGGAGAAAACATCGCCGCTGGGCAGCGCTCGTTAGAAGCCGCAATGAGTGGTTGGCTTCAAAGCAGTGGCCATTGCGCCAATATTATGAATGCGAACTACACCGAGTTAGGCGCCGCAAAGGCCGAAAATGCCAGCAGCAGTTATGGCATTTATTGGACTCAAGTTTTTGGCGCGCAACGTTAGCTTATTAAGCGAACTTACTAATTGATTTAACCAAACCCAGGGCAGCGGCTCTGGGTTTACGTTTATCTGGCGCGGATCTTGGCTATTTCCTTTTCATCAATGCATAACCCAGCGCCGATGTATTGAAGTTAACCCCCATGTTATCGAAGTTCTTAAACAGGTTTACTCGAACAAAATTTTAGCGGCCAAAGATCAACGGACCTTCGTTAACCATAAAGCAATTGGCGATTTTTGTTGATGGGTTCAAAACACTATGGCCTTGTTTTGTTATTCTGCAATTTTGAGGGGAGTGAGTTTGATGGCAACAACACTGGCTTTTGATGTTTATGGCACCCTTATCGACACCCAAGGTGTTCTAAATAAACTGCGCGAATATATGGGCGAGCAGGCCGCGCCTTTTTCACAAGCTTGGCGAGATAAGCAATTAGAATATTCGTTTCGCCGAGGCTTAATGCAAAACTACCAAAACTTCGCCTTGTGTACCGCGCAAGCCTTGGACTACTGCTGCCAAGTGTTTCGGGTGCCACTCTCTGAGCAACAAAAGCAGAGCTTGTTGGCTATTTACAAAGTATTGCCCGCTCATCCTGAAGCAAAACAAGCTTTAGCAGGCTTACAACAAGCGGGCTTTAGGCTTTATGCTTTTTCTAACGGTCAACAAGCTGCAGTTGAACTGTTATTAGAAACTGCTGAGATCCGGCAGTTTTTTAGTGCAGTGGTGAGTGTTGATGAGGTAGAAAGTTTCAAACCTGATCCAGCGGTTTACCAGCATTTTCTCAATAAAACTCATAGCCAAGCTAAGAACACTTGGTTGATTTCTTCTAATCCCTTTGATGTTACTGGTGCGGTTTCGGCAGGTTGGCAGGCTGCATGGGTACAACGGTCGCTAGCTGTGGTGTTCGACCCCTGGGAGCTAGCGCCCACTGTTACTATCACCTCCTTATTAGATTTAGCGGAGGCCTTGCCGGGTTAAGCAGGCTGTTTTATTTTGAACTCGCGCTAAGTTTACAGCCTTGCATATTGCTACAGTGCTGCACGTAGACAGGTATTCATTTCAAGCTGAAAGGTAGTTGTAATATGGTGCAAGTAGATAAAAAACATTCGCAACAAATTTACTATTTCGATGACGCTACTTTTGCAGAGCAAACCCAATGCCAAGAAGTGATTTACGACTACAACCATAGTCGGCCTTCCGAAATAGAACGACGTGCTAAGTTGCTTAAACAGATTTTTGCTGAAGTGGGCGAAGATTGCATGATAGAGCCGCCATTGCAGGCCAACTGGGGTAAACATACCCATCTTGGTAACAAGGTATACGCAAATTTTAACCTAACCTTAGTAGACGATACCTATATCTACATTGGCGATTACACCATGATTGGCCCGAATGTCACCTTGGCAACAGCCGGTCACCCAATAAACCCTAAACCACGCCAGCAAGCAGCTCAGTTTAATGTGCCTATTACTATTGGGCGTAATGTATGGATAGGCGCAAACTCGGTGGTATTGCCGGGGATTTCGATTGGAGAAAATAGCGTTATAGGGGCGGGCAGTGTGGTGACCAAAGACATTCCCGCTAACGTGGTGGCAGTGGGTAACCCCTGTAAAGTATTACGTGAAATTAGTGAGCGCGATAAGCAGTTTTATTACAAAAACTTAGCTTTTGAATAAGTGAGTTTGTCCGCTACTAGGTTTGCCGGAGTACTTAACTAAAGCACGCTACAGCTATTATTTCATTGGTCTTCGCCCTATTCGAAGACAGTTATTGTTTATTGTTCTAATAAGTAGCTTTCCTCTTTTGTTTGCACCTACTAAGTTGACGTAAAGCGAATCTTTCCTACCTTTACAGTAACTACCGAGTAAAAAATCATTAACTCTACATTAGCTAGAGCGGTTGCCACTCTAGGTATTTGCTGCTGTTTGGGTTGTTGGCATTTTAGGCTGAGCGCGACGCTCATTAAGCGACACAATATTAAGGACTAACTATGAAAAGGATTTTGGCTACTTTGGCGTTAATACTTGGTTTAGGCTTTATGTCTTTAGCTTACGCCAAGCCAGATAAACCTAATATTTTTGTTATTTTTACCGACGATGTAGGAATCTCAAATCTAAGTGCCTACCACCGCGGCGTAATGAGCAGTGAAACGCCGAATATTGATAGTATTGCCGAAAAAGGCATGTTGCTCACCGATTACTATGCTCAACCTTCTTGTACTGCTGGGCGCTCAGCCTTTCTTACCGGGCAGTTTCCTGTGCGCACTGGTTTACATTCGGTGGGTTTACCTGGTGGGCCGGTTGGGTTAAACCCGGATACTCCTACGCTGCCAGAGCTGCTAAAAACCATGGGCTATCGCACCGGGCAATTTGGCAAAAATCATTTGGGTGATCGTGATGAGTTTTTGCCTACCATGCACGGTTTTGATGAGTACTGGGGCTGGTTGTATCACCTTAATGCGATGGAATATACCGAAGATCCAGATTGGCCAAAAGATCCTGCTTTTGAGCAGTTTGCTCCGCGCAATGTTATTTACGCTAAGTCAGACGGGAAAGGTAATCAAACCATAGAAGATGATGGCCCGTTAACTAAAAAGCGTATGCAGACTCTCGACGATGAAGTAAACAAACATGCCATTGATTTTATTGAGCGAGCTGTGAAAGCAGATGAACCATTTTTTACTTGGTATTGCCCGTCTCGAGGTCATGTTTGGACACACCTTTCACCAGAATATGAAGCAATGCTGGGTCAAAATGGCTGGGGCTTGCAAGAAGTAGTGATGAAAGACTTAGACGATCACGTTGGTGAAATGCTCGCAAAACTCGAAGAACTAGGCGTTGCTGATAATACCATTGTGATGTTTACCGCCGATAATGGTCCAGAAATTATGACTTGGCCTGATGGTGGAATGACCCCTTACCATGGGGAAAAAGGCACCACTTGGGAGGGGGGAGTTAGAGCGCCGCTATTGGTTAGTTGGCCTGGCAAGATTCCAGCGGGCAAAGTCCATAATGGTATGTTTGATGGAATGGATTGGTTACCTACATTGGTTAGCGCAGCTGGTGGGCCAGAGGATTTAAAACAGCAGATGCTAGAGGGCTTTAAGGGCTTCAAAGCCCATTTAGACGGTTACAATCAGCTAGATATGTTAATTGAGAACAAACCGTCGAATCGCGAACATATCATCTACTATGAACGAGACAAGTTACAGGCTGTGAGGGTAGGTGATTGGAAAGCACACTTCGTTGTGCAAAACCAAGGCTGGAGTGGACCAAAAGAAGAGCTAAACGCGCCTCTGTTATTTAACCTACGTCGTGACCCTTATGAGCGAGCCGCCGAAGAGTCAGGAATGTATATTAAGTGGATGGGTGAAAAAATGTGGGCATTTGGTCCAGCTCAAGCAGCGGTGCAGAAGCATCTAGCGAGTTTTGAGAAGTGGCCAGTGGTGACGGCCAACGACGCCGCCAATGTTGGTGGTGTTGGCAACTAAAGTTTTCCTTATCTGTAAGCGACAAAGCCAGCACTATGCTGGCTTTGTCGTTTATAAGTATTGGTCTATTGGCAGATATCTCCCGTTAATATAGGTACTTCTGAGCTTCCATTGCTACTGCCTTGGAAACCAAAACTCACAGTCTCGCCAGGTTCTACTTTGGTATTCCAAGCTGCGTTGCTTACTGTGTAAGGACCGTCGCCAGAAAGCTCGCCATTCCAAAGTTGGGTAATGCTACTGCCATCGCTATAGGCCCAAGTTACTTGCCAACCGTTAATCGCTTGCTCACCAGTGTTGATGATGCGAACTTCTGCGTTAAAGCCTGATCCCCATTGGTCAACAATTACGTACTCACAACCTGCTTGGCTTGGCGGTAGTGCAGTAATTATCAGCTCTTGGTTACTGCTGGTTTCTAACAAGCCATCTGACACAGTGAGCACAACCGCGTAGCTACCGGCCGCTTCATAGTCGTGATTAGCAGTAACGCCAGTGGCTGTATAACCATCACCAAAGTCCCATTGATAACTAAGGGTATCGTTTTCTGCATCGCTAGAGCCGCTAGCGTCGAAGCTGGCAGTTAAGCCTTGGCTGCTTGCATCAAAGCTGGCTATAGGCGCGGTGTTGGCGGTGGACTTAACATCAATGCTCACTAGCGCTGGGGCGGATTCTAGTGCTTCGTTGTCGGTTACACTAAAGCTAAAGTTGTCGGTGCCAACAAAGCCCGCAGTTGGGGTGTAGCTTAAAGCGGGGGGCGTACCGCTTAAAGTGCCATTGATTGGCTGACTAAGTATTTGATAGCTCGTAATTTCTCCACCGGTATCGCTGCCACTTAAGGTTATGCTAACGGGCGTATCTTGGGGAGTGGAAACTTTTTGCGGAGTGGCTATTGGCGTTCCCAAGGTATCTTCGGAGTAAGCTAAATCAATACAGCCATGGAAGCGCTCATAGGTCCAAGAGTTGCGGCCCCATTCGCCATAGATCACTTGGTGACCACTACGCTCAGGCAGGGTACAAGTGGTGGTAAAGGTCACCGCCTCTTTATTTGCGACTACCGCTGGATTGGCATTAGGTTGGCTATCATCGTAGGGCAAAACACAGAAGGGCTCTGCCTCAAAATCATCCCATGTTAAAGCTTTGCTTGGGTCAAATACAAAGCCAGGTTTAGTTATCCAGTAATGAAATTCACGGGTATCAGAGAAGTGGTTTCCCCATTGAATGTTCCACGTTATGTCTAAAGGGCCTGCTTGAGCAGCTTGCCCTGGCCAGCTTGTGGCTACATCCCATGGTGTTGCTCCACCCTGCCATGTTTCGCTGTCAAAACCACATACATTGTTGGGCAGCGGCGAAACCACTGCGCGGCCTTCGGTATGAGTGAGTACACTCATAAACTTATAGCCACCTTGTTGGTCATTTTCAAAAGCGTCAATACAATGAGCGCTGCTAGCTTGATCAGGTTTTTCTGTTAAGCCACACAGCGCATTTCGTGATGGTGGATCTACGATTAAACCATGCGCAAATGCTTGGCTGGTTCCTAGTAGACATAATGAAAATATTAGCTTGTTAGTCATGTTATTCCCTTTTGTTGTGAGTGGAATGAACACCAGCTTGAAGCCAGCGCGCAACCTACCGTTATCAAGGCTGTTTGTTATAGTTTTCAACCTTGGTAAAGCTCAAATAACTACGACTACTCATTTCCGTAATGATTGTTGAGTTAATTAAGGAACGTAGTTGAGCTTATTGCGCGATTCCAGAAATCTGCTGAAGCAAGGCTTTAGTGAGTTTCATTGGTAATTGATTATGTTGTCACTAATCACATTTTGTTGGTAAAAGGGTCAATAAAAGAGGGGTAAGGCTGGAATGTTTGCTGCTGGTATTGGTTTGAGTGCTGGGATAAATCACATTTAGCAAATAAATTTTGAATGATATTTAAGCAAGTATAAAAGGCTGCAGCTGATACCGTATTGGGTATTCACTATTATTTAAGCATTAGAATACCGTTGTTGAGTTGGGCATTTATATTGTGTTCATGTTTGATTTTTTGGCGCCACTTTGTGGCTATTTGCTGCAGTTCTCCTTCCGCTTGCATGTCCTTAAAAGCCTGTTGCCATTGCTCTGCGTTGTTAAACTGCTTAGACATCGCAATATACACAGCTTGCTGTTTGAGCTCTCTAAGTAAAATAAAGCTACTGGGGTCTATGCCAAGTTCACTGGCAACAATCTGTAAACCGGCACTCTCATAAGCAATAGTGCTAATTCGTTTTCTAGCTAACAATTGGATGTTTAGCTTATGGCTACTGTTTACCGATAAGTTGCTTAATCCTTTTTGGGCAAGCCATTCGTGGCGAATATCACCGTTTGCCACGCCAATAGTTGGGTAATCGGTTAGCTTTTCATAGGTGTTTGGATTGCTTTTTAAGCCATACAAACCCCATGTTTTAATAAGAACCGGTCCAATCCAATTGAGCTTTTGATCGCGCTCAGCGTTACGGCTAAAGGAAAACACCATGATGTTGTGGTTATGGTAAGCAGTTTTTAATGCGCGTGCTTCAGGTACCATTTCTAGCTTGGCATCAATGTTTAAACGTTTCGCTAGAGAATAAACAATATCAACCACATAGCCTTGAATCTGGCCATCTTCATCTAAGTAGCTGGCAGGTGGTTCATTTACGGTAATAAACCTAATCGGCGAGCTCGAAGCTACCGCCTGACTAAGGATAAAGTGAACAACAATTAGCGCAAATACCAGCGGTTTTAACATAGAGTGAACAGAGTGCTTGAATGGACTAAGTGTAGTTCAAACTCTTGGCGTTAAAGCTTCTAAATCAGTTGTTAGCGGTTTGTTCGTCGGCACAGCATTCGTCTTGTAAAAAACTAATTACCGTTTGCAGGCATTCAAACTCTGCCACGCAATAAAGTGTTCGTCCTTCCCTGCGCTGGCTAAGCAAGCCTGCAGATACCAAGCTGGATATGTGATGCGACAAGGTTGAGCCAGGAATGGCCAACTTTTCTTGTAATCCGCCTACTGCGATACCGCTGTAGCCCGCTCTTACAACACTACGGTAAATGCTTAGGCGAGTAGGGTGACCCAGTTCTTTTAGGGCTTTAGCGATGTTTTCAGTATTCATAGGGGGTTCTCTTTAAACGCATATTTCGATATTACTAGAAATATCTTGTTTTTTCCAATGCTCAAGTATATATTTCGAATAATCTAGAAATTTGGAATTAATTTGATGTTTAACATAAATAGTGAAATGGCTTGGCAGGCCTTAAATATGTTTGGCTTTCTAGCGATAGAGTTAACCTTGTTGTTTTTAGCTATTAGCTACTTGGTTGGGGTATTGCAGCTGTATATACCGCCACAAAAAATCCAACGTATCTTGAGTGCTAAAAATGGTTCGGGTTATATCGTGGCGGGCTTTTTGGGCGCAATAACACCGTTTTGCTCTTGTTCAACCATTCCCTTTTTAAAGGGCTTATTACGCGCTAGAGCGGGATTTGGCACCCTGATGGTATTCCTGTTTGCCAGCCCATTGCTTAACCCGATAATTATTGGTTTGTTTGCGGTAACTTTTGGCTGGAAAGTGAGTGTGTTTTACTTTGCCATTGCCATGGGGGTATCGGTAGTTGCTGGGTATTTGTTAGAGAAGCTAGGGTTTGAAAAGTACGTAAAAGCAGAATCTTATCTTGAGCCAGAAGCCAAAAAATGTGGTTCTTCTTGTTCAGGCAAGCCCGCTGTAGAGCGCAACAAGTGGTTGAAAATTTGGGACAGTACTTGGCTGGATTTTAAAAAGGTATTGCCTTACTTAATTGGCGGTATTGCGGTTGGTTCGTTGATTTACGGCTTTATGCCAAGTGAGTTGATTGCCCAATTTGCGAGCAAAGATAACCCATTAGCGGTGCCTGTAGCGGCTGTTATTGGTATTCCTTTGTACATTCGTGCGGAAGCGGTAATTCCTTTAAGTGCCGCTTTGGCAGCAAAAGGTATGAGTTTAGGGGCAGTAATGGCACTGATTATAGGCAGCGCTGGGGCAAGTTTGACCGAAGTGATATTGCTTAAATCCATCTTTAAAAATCAGATGATTGCGGCGTTCTTACTGGTAATTATTGGTATGGCCATTGGCGCAGGTTATTTATACAGCTTTTGGTTTTAAAGCAAATTAGCAAAGCTAGGGGTTGGGCTTTTTGGCCAAAACCCAAAGTGCCTTAGGGCTTACTCCTAGCTTGTCTTTATTCGCTCGGCTAAAGTTGGCTTGGTGTTTATAACCCAGTTGATGGGCTACTTCGGTAATGCTTAGCGAGCTTTCTGTAATCACGCTGTAAATTGTTGCCTTAGCGTAGTTCAAACAGTTCGCTGTGAAAATGCTTAAGTGGGTAGCCGAAGTGAGCCAGTTGTTGTTGTAAGTTACTAGAGAATGCAACGGGTCCACAAAACCAAATCTTACGTTGCATTAAGTCTTCAACTTCGTTTACCAATTGCTCTGCGCTTAATAAATCTTGGCGGCTGTTGTCGATAATTCTTAACTCCACCTGACTGCTCGAAGAGAGCTGCTGTAGCTCTTCAATTAACTTCGGTTCTAAGGTTTCACTGCAGTAATACAGGGTCGCCTTAGGCGGATTATTCATGGTTTGACGTTGTTGTAAAATGGCCGTGAAAGCCGCTATACCGATGCCTCCGGCAATCCATAATTGCGGTGCCGAATCATTAAAATCAAAGTTACCGTAGGGGCCTTCTACTTTTAGCTCTTGGCCGATGTTAAGGCGGCCTTTTAGGTTGGCGGTAAAATCACCTAGCTCTTTTATCAAGAAGCGCACGTGACCAGTGCCGGTATTAGTTGATGCAATGGTAAAGGGGTGTGGTTCTTCGCCCGGAAAACCAATAAACGCAAATTGCCCACTATTGTGGCCATGCCAGTTGGGCACGCTTAGGCGTAAATCGACAACTTTATCTTGGGGTAGAAATCTAAAGTTAGCCACTGTGGCGGTGTGCTGCTTAGTTTTACCAATACGGCCAAACAAACTATATACCGCAGCAACACTGCCCACCCAAATTAACGCTAAACAGGCATACGTTATGGGGTAAGGCCAATAGCTATGTTTAATTAAAATCACTGAGTGAAAGGCAATGGCTAAAAATGCTAGCGACATGAGTTTGTGCGAGTAACGAAACCCTTTGTACCTAATCACCCCCACTAAGGCGACAATTGCTAGCACTACAAAGCTGTAAAAGGCTACTTCGCCTACTTGTTCGGCCAATCCGCGTAAAGGACGCACCAGCGCATATAGCGAATCGGAATTATTGGGACCAGTGCCTTTAACGGGTTTGTCTAGTATTCCCGCTCTTACCAGTTGCTTAGGAATAATCGCCAGTAGCCAATGCACCACTGCTACTAATACCGAGGCGATGCCGAGGTGTTTGTGCAAACGGTAGGATTTGTCTAAGCCCTTGGTCAGCCATTCGATAAAGGGTAAGCGTAAGGCCAAAAGCATAGTAATACTCATTAAACCCACGGCTAACATACCGCTGTACTGAATGAGCGCTGAACGCCATTGAAAAAAGTTATCTGAAGAAAACAGGTTGGGTTCTGCTTGTAGCCATAATCCGCTAATGGTGGCTAAGAGCAGCATTATAGTTGCAGTTGTTTTACGCATGATTCGGCCTTACTCATCCTTTGGTAACAAGTATAAAAAGGCCAGTCTTTAGTTAGGTAAAGCTAGGGTAAAGAAGTGTAAAGTCGTTGTTTGCATAGACGTGAAAAATGGAAAACAAGCTAGATGAATAGAGTAGGATGTTCATCTAGCTTGGGTGTTGAGTTGGCTAAAACCCTTCCAACACAATCTTTCCTTTGGCTTTTTGCGACTCGATAAAGGCGTGAGCTTGTTTGAGGTTGTCGGCATTTATTTGGCCAAAGTGTTCACCTAAGGTACTTTTTATCTTCCCTTGATCAATGAGTGTAGCCACTTCGCTGAGTAACTCATGCTGTTTAATCATGTCCTCGGTTTGGAACATTGAGCGGGTGTACATAAACTCCCAGTGTAACGAGATACTTTTTAGCTTGAGCAGTTTTACATCTAACTCAGCTGGGTCATCAATTAAACCAAACTTTCCTTGTGGCTTAATAACTTTAACAATCTCGGCCATATGTTCGTCGGTATTGTTTAAGCTCACCACGTAGTCGATGTTGTTTTGCTCGGCTAACTCTTCACTTAAAGGGTTGCGGTGATTAATAATTTGGTCGGCCCCCAATTCTTTTAACCAAGCCTGGGTTTCGGGACGAGAGGCGGTGGCAATAACCTTAAGCTTGGTGAGCTGTTTTACCAGTTGAACCATGATTGAGCCTACGCCGCCAGCGGCACCAATGATTAAAATAGACTTTGGCTCAGTTTTGCTCACTTGCAAGCGGTCGAATAGCATTTCCCACGCGGTTAGCGCCGTGAGAGGTAAGGCGGCCGCATTTGCTGTTGGAATGCTAGTTGGCGCCAAGCTAACTATGCGCTCATCTACCAGTTGGTACTCTGCATTGCTGCCAGCGCGAGTTAAGTCACCGGCATACCAGACTTTGTCACCTACCTTGAAAAGCTGGGCTTGGTCGCCAACTTGCTCCACAGTGCCTACTGCATCCCAACCGATTACTTTCCATTGGCCTTGTTCGGCGGAGACATTGGCGCGAATTTTAGTATCAACAGGGTTTACAGAGATGGCTTCAACTTTTATTAATAAGTCTTTGCCACTGGCGTTAGGCTTTGGCAGCTCAATATCTTGCAGGGATAAGTCTTCACTAATTGCTAGCGCTTGTTGGTAGGCTACAGCTTTCATTGGTGGCTCCATTAGGGCAAAAATCCAGATAACTCAGTGTAGTAAAGTTTAGCTATAGGAAAAACACAGCTGCAATTAAATCACTTTCAATTTATTTTTGATAATCAGTGAGAAGTGCGTAATTGCTCTGGCTAAATAGCACTAAAGAAATAACGGGCAGCTAGCTGGAACAGTTGTTCGTTGGTGTCTGCTTCTAGCCCGTGCAAGGCGCGCTGTGGCCGTTGGCTGTTTAGCCATTGGTATTCGCCACCTATAAACCAGTTTTTGTTTAACCTATATTGGTAGGCGAAGGTAAGGCCTTTACCGCGCTCGTTATTGTCATCCAAGGGAGTGTTATCGCGGTCGATGTTTTCAAAGGCTTCTACCCGCAGGCTCACTCGGTGCTTCTTTTTAAAGTTGTTGGTGAGCATGGCAAAACCATTGGCAAAGTCCATCTTTACAGCATCTTGGCGATCGAGCGATTGCATCAAGGTGGAGCCGTTCATGTATTGCCACAATAGTTGCCACTGCTTGTTAATTCGCCATTTTCCACCTAAGTGAGCAAAGCGGGTTCGCCACGCGTAGTCGCCACCATCAATTAAGTAAGGTTTAGCCAGGTTATCGTAGTATCCCACTCTAAACAGGGCATGGCGTCTGATGCTCCAGTCCAAGTTAGTATGAAAGCCGGGACGATGGTCGATTTCTTTAAATGGATTTGAACGGCGGGTTTGATCGGCTAATGCGGGTTGTAATGGTTCGGGGAACGGGCGAGTTTCCCCCCATAAGGTTTGTCTCGAGCTACTGGTCCAGCCGTGCCAAGCTAATAAGGCCCCTGCTGGGTCGTTGGCCACAAACAGCATGCCGCTTAGTGACAAGTTGTGTTGGGAGTTAGAGAATTTACCTAAGCGCTCTAGTTTGGCTTCGATGCCGGTGGTGCGAATTTCTTCTCCAACCCAAGTGTTAAGTGTAGAGGCGTTTAAAGTGTAAGGCGTGGCCCATGCGGTGGCGGTGTTTTCTAAGGAAATACTCGGATACATAATGCCCGCTCGGCCCGACCATCGAAGGCCACTCTCTGAGGGGAGACCTTTATAACTAAAAAAAGCCTCAGTAAAACCTAGCGCACTATCTTCTTGATCGAGCCAGCCATTTAAAACCAGTTTGCCAGAGAAGCCGTTATCCCAGTGAGCGCTTAAATCTAAGCCTGCTTGAGTAACAGAAAGTTGGCTTCCATCAGAGTAGCCAAATTTGCCGTAGCCACCTTTTACATAGCTGTCACTGCTATCTACATGGCTAGCGCGTAAATCGAGGATCCCTCTGGCGCTATATTCCGCAGCCTTGGTGGTGTTTAGCGTAGCTGTTAGCATCAAACAGATGCTGAAAATAATTCCCTTATTCGGCAAACTCGATGCTCTCCTGAGCGAGTAATTCATACAATTCTTTAGCGGGTTTTGGGCGACTAATAAAGTAGCCTTGTGCTAAATTGCACTTGGCTTTTTCCAGCCAACGCAAGCTCTCGATATCTTCAATACCCTCTGCTACTACACTTAAGCCCATGTTGTGCGCCAGCTCAATGGTCGACTTCACAATAATGGCATCGTCGGCATCAATGGCGAGCTTTTGTACAAAAGATTTGTCAATTTTGAGCTCATGCACCGGTAGGCGTTTTAACTGAGCAAGGGACGAGTAACCGGTGCCGTAGTCATCAATAGACAATTTAAAGCCACGTTTTTTAAAGCGAGCCAGCAAGGCGATCGCTGTTTCTGGGTCGTCAACTAACGCGCTCTCTGTGACTTCTAAGGTGAAGGATTCCGCAGCTAGTTGTTTGTTTTCGATATTCTGGCAAATGAAGCTATAGAAGTTATCGTCTTTTAGGTTTTCGCCAGAGATATTGATCGCGATGTTGACGTCGACACCTTTAACTTTCCAAGCTAGGCTTTGTGATAAGGCTTCTAAAAATACCCAGCGAGTGAGCGGGTTAATTTGCCCCGTATGTTCGGCAATTTCGATAAATGCATCGGGTGGAACCATGCCTAACTCTGGGTGTTGCCAACGTACTAAAGCTTCTACATGAGTGATTCTGTTAGCGGCAAAGCTAAACTTTGGCTGGTAGTGCAGGGTGAGCTGGTTATTTTGAATGGCCTTTTTAAGATCGTTAATTAGGCTTAAGCGTTCAACGGTATTGGTATCGGCACTTGGGTCGTAGATGTAACAATGGCTGCGCGCTTCTCGACAGTGATTTAAGGCCGCATCTGCCTTTTGTAGTAACTCTTGCGGGTTTTGGCCATGCTCTGGAAATAAGGCTACACCCACATGTGTTTGCAGCTGTAGATGCATATCTTGAAAATTACAGCCTTCGTGCATTTGCATACTAATAAGCTGCAAATGTTGTTGTACGTTGTCTCGGGTTACATTTGGCAGCAATACAATAAATTCATCGGCACCAATGTGACACAGGTAGTGTTCGCTTTTTAGTGTGCTTAGGCGTTTGCCGGCTTCTTTAATTAGCTGGTCGCCAGCTTGGTGGCCTAAGGTATCGTTTACTTGTTTTAGACGACAAATGTTTAAGTGGAACATCGCAAAGGGCTGTTTGCTGTCAGCTGTAAGTTGAGTAAGTTTATTGGCCAGCCAGTTGCGATTGGGTAACTCGGTAAGAGGATCGTGGTTTAAACGGTGGTTAATGGCTTGTTCACGACTGAGCACCTGTTCTTGCATGTTGTTAAATTCGCTGGCTAGTTGGCCAAGCTCGGTTCTGTCGTTAATCGATACCGGCGTTTGATAATCACCGGCGGCTAGCCGCTTAGCTTGTTTCACCAGCAGCTTAATTGGCCGGGTAATGTCATCAGCAATCAGGTAAGCCGCTATCATCGAACAGAACAGTGTGAGTGCAGTGAGCAGTAAAATTTGCACCCAACTTTGTTGAATCACTGCCACTAGGTTGTCTCTAGAGCTATGCAGCACTACATAAAATGCGCTTTCACCCGCAACGCTAAACTGTTGGTGCAGAGCAATTACATCACTGTCGGTTTGGCTTAGTAAGGCTTTAGCGCTAGCAACATTGGCATCGGGATTACTTGAGCCCAACAAAGACCATGTTTGCTGTTGCTCTAGGATAAAGTCGGTTTGCAAGCCGGTTTGGCTTAAAAAGCTTTCTGCCAAGGAGGGGCCAATTTCGTAACCAAAACCGACCCAACCAATAATCGCTGGACCACTCTTTATCGCTGAAAGGTGTAGTTGGTAAAGTTGGCTGCCAATGGCGTAGTAGGGAGGTAGTTGGTTTTGTTGTAAGGCTGGCATAAAGGCAAAAGTTTGGCCTTGTTGTTCACCTCTTACTACTTTGGGGTTTTGATTTCCTTGTTGGCTATTTACTAGTTGTAGCTCAATCATGCCTGAAGGCGTAACTACCATGGAGAGGTCGGCATTTATGCGCTTACCATGATTGTGCAGGGCAATCGCAACACTGCGTTTGTCCTCACCAAATACACTTTTTAATCCGTAATCGTTGGTGACGGTTTCGGCAAAGCTGCTTAGGTAAAAGCCTCGGCGATTAAACTCACTTTGAAATAGAGCGTTAGCTTTGCTTAGCTGTGAGTCGATGGCTAATTTTTCTTTTAGCCTTAAGGAGTCGTAGGTAGACCAAAATGAGATCGCTTGAAGCAGTAACAATAGCGATACTATCAGCAGTAGTATTTTGGTCTTTATGCTTTTCATCGGCGCTCCTGCCAATTAGTACTCTGAGAGAAAATCAAAATCATCCGGATTTTGCTGTTCTAGTTCTTCATCTTCTAAAGCGTTGGGCAAGCTAAGTGCTAGTTTACCATCGTTATTAATGTTTAGCTTTTGGCTAAGTTGCTGGTTAGCTGTTTTAAGCTCTGGATGCCAAACCACCAGTTGGTAGTCTCCCGCTGGCACCGCAGTAAACTCAACCATTCCTTGGGCATCGGTTTTGTTAAACAAAGGTGTATCAACCAATAATAAATATGCGCCCATCCAATCATGAATATTGCAGCCCATAGGTACCACGCCGCTGTGGTCGAAGTCATGTTTGCTGTGGGTCTCTCCCGACTTGATTTGAAATGAAAACTTATTATCACCGGCAGCCGAATATATGTGGTGAGTAATGTTGTCGTCATTATTAAAATCGACTTGGTTGCCACGTTGCGCAACGCTGATATAGGGAACAAAGGCTTTATCTCGTTGGCCAATAACCACAGTTTGCTGGTTTATCTGCTTGAGTTGATGGCCTTGTGGCTCGAGATAAACCACCACATTGGCGGCGGGGCTGCCATCGGGTTGGCTGAGACTTAGCTGATAGCTAAAACTTGAATTGGCAAGGCTCGAAAAGCTGAGAACTATTAGAGTTAGGCTGGTGACTATGTTTCTCATCGGCATCCTTTCGCCACATTACTGGTGGCTGATGAAATCTGTTGGTGGTTTGGTTCTAGTATTTAGACCTTAGCACTTAGTCAAATATTACAGCCTATTTGGCTTGGGCATAACTGAGTTATTTAAGTGTAAGCACTTGGCTGTTAATTGAGGAGCAGAAATTGCGCTAAATGCGGCATAGATAGAAAAAGCCTAAAGCAAATGAGTACCTTAGGCAGGCTGTTATCTTAATCGTTGTTGCTTAATGCATGTAAGGCTGCGGCCCGGCGAGTTTCATGTTCATTCATAAAGTAGCAGCGGTGGGTATAAGCAGAGGTTAGGGCTTTATGCTTATCTAGGTCTGGATAACGTTGGTCGTAACGCTCACTAAAGTTTAAGTATTGGCGATGGTTTAACTGCCTTACAGAGTTAGCTAGCTCGCTAGGTACCTGATATTCAGCGATGAGTGCTTGGTAATCTTGTTGGTGTACCGCTACCCGCGCATGGTTTTTTAAGTGTTTTGCGGCTGCCATGCATGCTGCCGCTTCGTTAAGTTCAAACATCATTTCTGCAGCTTGAGGTGGTAGCTCTTTGGCTTGGACGGTAAGTGCTAGGCCCGCGCTAAAAGCGACTAAAAGTAATTGGCGAAAGGTCATGTAATTAGCCTTGAACAAGAGGTTTTAATAAGAATAAGGCAGCGTTATAGAGGTCAATTATTAAATAAATATTACGGCTAGCACTTAATTTTAGTAATTGCTTTAATTAATAAAAATGAAATCTTAGTGTCATATTTTGAATTCAGTATCCTCCGCCAAATCAACTAGATAACTGGCGATATGGAGACGTTACCCAATGCCGAATTCAACTAAATCAGTGTTTCGTGCTGCTTTATGCGCTGCGACAGTGAGCGCACTACTTAGTGCTTGTAATAGTGATAGCAATAATGACCAAGATACTTCAAGCCCAATTGTACCGGCATCGCTGTCTATTGGTTTGTTACCAGATACCCAAGGAAATGGTTGGGAAGTAGCGCAACACCCCATGGAAGCTGTGTTGGCTAAGCACCAAGCACATGGCGTTGATTTGGTTATTCCGGTAGGTGATTTAACCAATCACGGTTCAACCAAAGAATGGGCAGAGTGGCGAGAGGTTGCTGAGAAGTACCGTGAAGCGGGCATGGAGTTTTTGCCAGTAATGGGCAACCACGAAACCAGCTGGGCTTACACGGTAGAATGGATTGAAAACATGCGTCACTACATTCCTGAAGACGCAGTTCACATGCCTAGTGCCGAGTGGCTTAACTATTACATTATTCGTGAAAACGTATTGGTGATTGGCCTTGCTTATTACAACCTACCGATTGCCTTTGGTTGGATTAAAGATGTAGTTGCAGAACATGAAGGTAAGTTTGAACATGTGGTAATTGCCAGCCACGATGGTTTGATTGGCGCTAAGTATGGGCAAACCCGTGAGCAAATTGTACAGGGCACTAAAGATGACAATCGCCTGTTTGATATTCATAAAGAGATCCGAGAGTTATTTGCCGAAAAAGATGTCATTTGGGTGCAAGGACACGAGCACATGTATCAGCGCTCGCAAGTGCATGCACGGGTATTAGGTTCTAATGATCCTGGTGGGCGCAATGCCGAACCGTTGGCATCTACCCCTAGTGGTGGTAATTACCGTATGCCATCTTATACCCAAATTGTTAGTGGAAATGCTTCTTACAAGGGTTATGAATACCGTTATGGCGAACGCGAGCTGATTCAAGATGTGATTCAACACAAAATGGATAGCATGAGCAATGGCTCGGAGCATTACGATGCCAACGCCGCAATGTTACACTTTGACGGTTCAAGAGTAGATTACCGTGCTTACTCGGCGCCTCATACCATTAAGGCTAACAGTGATGGTCCTAAAGAATTGCTAGAGCCAAACTGGACCTTAATGGACAGCTTTAGCCGCAGCTCTAACCGTTGTGAGTCATTGATCTATCCAAACTCGATACCCGATGATCAGCGCCCAATTCTTAACCATATTGTTGAATACAAAACCGCATCGTGTATGGCCGATGACCAAAGTACGGCCAAGCTGTTAGGCGGCACAAATAATACCTTTAACCGGGTAGACACCACCGAACGAACCATGGGGTATACGGCAGGCTTTAACCGTGCCGAAAGCATGAACGACATGATGCGTTTAAGCTACCAGTTCTTATTTACCAAGCATTCTTCTTGGGATGTAAATTTAAATGGTAATAACCGAGTAGTGCCTAATTACGATTCAATTCAACCTGATGAGTCTGGCGCAGAAACTGGCCATGTAGTGCTACCTGCCACCACCATCGACATGAAAAAGCACCTCACCTTGAGTTGGATGCCTAAAGAGTCTGCTACGGTTTCTGACGTGTTGCTAGTGAGTGGTACCCAAGTGCATGGTGGGGTTTATCAAAATGCCTACGGCGGTGAAGTAGATATTCGCACCATAGCCGGCCAGCCTGGCTCTCAACCCGATGGAACGGCCAAACAACCGGTGGTCGATTTACCAAGTTATGCAACTCAAGCTTGGGATGTAGAACAGATCATTGCTGATCCATATGGCATTGAGTTCACCACCGAGAACTTGGCACAGGCAGAGAACTTAAACCTTGCTTGGAAAGCCGACGGTGAATGGCAAGCGGTAGCGGCATCTGAATGTGTGCTCGATTTGCCATGGGATGAAGACTACTTAACTAACCCGCCTGCACGTATTACCAGCTGTAGTGACCAACCCCTAGTTGGCTACGACAGCCAATATGGTGGACGCTGGTGGATGATAGCGCAGCAAGATGTAGAGTTAGCCTTAATTAATAAATAGGCATTAGCCACTGGGCGCCAATGGCGTGGCCCCGTGGCTTAATTCAACAGTTTTAATGAGGAAGTGTAGTGATTTTTAAAGCTTTAAAAACGGTCAAAACCTCGGCTCTGGCGCTGTGTGTTTCCGCTGGCCTAATAGGGTTTAATGCTCAAGCAGAAAACATTGATTACTTAAGTGCAATAAACAGTGACCTTAATGCTAGCCCTTTAACCTTTGCTAAAGGTGAGCTTCGTTGGGCAAAGGTTGGAGATTTACGCCCAACCCAAGCTTTGATTGGCTATGACCAAGTAAATTATAAACTTGGCCGCTATCAAGCCGAGCCCCAAAAGATGTATGAAGAAATTTGTGAGTCTTACGGTGCTGGTGAAAAAAAGGTTAAGTGGAGTGAGCAGTCGTCCCCACTTGTGCCAACTAGCTTTGAATGCCCGCAAGCGATTGGCAGCGATAGCAGTGAGATGAAAACCGCCATTGTAGGACCCGATGGTCACTTATATTTAACCGACGGCCACCATACCTTCTCGACTTTTATCGATATGGAGAATGGTGGGGCGAAAATGCCGGTGCTGATTAAAATACAAAATAATTGGTCAGCGAGCGAGAGTGATTCCATCGAGCAAGCTATGTCGCTGTTTTGGCAGCGCTTGGCACAAACTAACAATAGCTGGCAATTTACTGCTAGTGGCGAAGCCATTTCTTATTTAAACATGCCGACTACACTCGGGCAGGATTCTTTAGCCAACCAAGCTTTTAGAGCCTTAGTTTATTTCGCGCGTGATATTAGCTGGGTGAAAAAGCAGGCCGAAGCGATTAACTTTTTAGAGTTTCATTGGGGTTATGAGCTAGCTAAAAGTATCTCTGTAGATGAACAACGCTTAGTTGAGCAGGCTTACTATTTAAGCAAAATAGAAGAAGTTGCTAAGCAAATGCTAGCGTATGCTCCCGAGCAAGCTATTGCCAGCAGCGGCAGAACCGCTAAACAGCTAGGGCAAAAGGCGGCCTGGGACAATAACAGTGATAAAACTCTACAGCAGCTGGTTTGCGGCTCGAAAAAAGGCCGCTTAGGTAAGTTAGGTTTTGCCTTAAGTTATAAGCAACCGGATGTAAGCTTGGAGTGCAATTAAGCTTTAACAAGGTGAGCTAAGTCCTTAGTTCCTCATAGGTCCAAGCAAAGGCATAATTAATGTTATTAACAAAAATCCAGCAACGCCCATGTTGCTGGATTTTTTAGTTTTATCATATGTTTAATTTATCAATAGCTGGTTCACAAACTCAATATTATTTTATATATATATGTTTTTTATATGATTTAATGCGCCTGCAAGTTTGCTATTAAAAATCCAATAAAGGATTAGTTGTACAGCTAAGGGAAGAGATGAAAAAAGTAAGTCTATTGGCTTTATTGTTTTGCGCAGCAATAAATCCTCTACAAGCAGAAGAACAAAGCGCAGTAGAGCAACAAAACTATTTCTGGCTAGAGCCGGGAATGTCTTATGGAAACCCTAGTGTTAATGCTAGCATTGATATGCGATATAGTTTCTCTGACTATACGGTATCTTTTGGTGGTACCGGCGGCTTCGATTGTTTTTTATGTGATAGGTCTGAAGGTGATATTGAAACTCACTCGCTTAGACTTATGGCTGGGAAATACTTTTATCCGGGTAAAAACGAGTTTCTGATAGAAATAGGATTAGCAAAGACCCTTGTATCCACAGATTACCAAAATGACGGTCAGTGGGAAACAATTGATAGTGATACCTTGGGGATCCCTGTTCGTTTTGCAAAGTATTTTAATAGCAAGTATGTGGGGTTTGCTTTAACAGCAGATGTGATGTACACCAAAGACGAGTGGATAACTACGGTTGGTTACAGCGTGCCTTTTGGCAAATTACGCCATTGGTAAGTAAACAAAAAAGGTAGAGCAATGCTCTACCTTAGATGTGTTTTATTCAGGCTTGCGCTTACCTGTCATAAATTCTTCGAGAACTTCTGGAGTTAATTCACCGGCTTCTTCTAGGCGCTTTAGCTCCGCTACAATCTTCTTTTGCTCTTCCATTGACGGTACTGGAAGCTCGGGCTCTTTTTCGATGCCTTCTGGAATGTTTAAATTATCTAACATGGTGGCTCTCACGATAAAACTTAGTTGGACTAAGTATATCAGCAAATGGGCTTTTAGTTGCAGTGCTTGAATATTGAAAAGTCACCCCTTGATGATCTAAATCATCACCTGCCTAGTAAGCACTAACATTAGATGAGTGCCTGAGATGTAAGGAATGGTGGGCCCGAGTATGAAAAATCAAGTAAATCCCAAATGCTTACTGAATAGTAAATGGACTAAACAAGCGGTAGTGAATAAGCAAAAACACTTTATTGTGACTGAGCTAGAGATTGATGACTTACAAACGGTGCAGCGCTGTGTGATTCAAGCGGTTTACAATCAGCAAGATTTCGAGATTGATTGGCGAGAGTTAAAAGATCGTAGCCATTGGCAGCAAGGTTGGAAGTAATAAAGTTAGGCACTAACTTACAGTGCCTAACTAACGTTTATTAGCTACGGCTAGTGACTTCTAGCAAGTGATAGCCAAACTGAGTTTTCACTGGGCCATGCACCGTATTTAGCGCTTCATTAAATACCACTGTATCAAACTCTGGCACCATATCGCCTTTATTAAACTCACCTAACTCGCCGCCATTTGCGCCAGATGGGCAGTTAGAATGCTGCTTGGCGATATCGGTAAATGCGGCTCCGCCTTCAATTTGTGCTTTTAGATCTAAACATTGTTGCTCGGTATCTACCAGAATGTGGCGTGCGCTTGCTCTTGGCATGAGATGTCCTCTGTATATGTCGCTGTTAATGGCTAAGCCTTGCTAACTTGCTGAATGCTTAGCTTGAGAGGGCAAATGTAGTGGTAAAGCTTAGTGTCTGTCAAATTGGGGAAGCACGCTTTGTGCTTCCCCAGCCAAATATTATAAAACGGTAATTACATCTTGTTCCGGCAGGCGTGCTTTTGGTAAGCCGTAGTTGTAGTCTTCCCCGTCTAGGTGGTAGCCCAGCGCTAAGGCAAAGTGGCAAACATGGCCATCAAGCTCTTGCTCGAATATCTCGCCAATTAGCGCCGAGTCCACGCCTTCCATTGGGGTTGAAGCAATGCCTAAACGCGCCAATACGTGCAAGGTGTTGCCTAATGCTATGTAAGTTTGCGCCTTGGTCCAATTGCCGTTAAAGCCAGTTTCGTCGGTATTGGCTTCTGCAAAGCTGAATCCTCCATTAAGCATGGCGTCGTACATGTCGGCGGGTAAGTGACCAGAGCTTACTTCTACGTCTACAACTTTACGGTAATCATCTTTGGTGAAGTTGGGATTGTGAGCAAACAAAATGATATGAGACGCTTCTTTTGCATGTGGTTGATTAAACTGATGCATGTTGGCAAAACTATCATGGAAGCGCTGCTTAGCAACGTCGCTTTCAATAACAATAAACTTCCAAGGCTGCGAGTTAATTGAAGAAGCCGATAAACGAATAGCTTCTTTTATCACCGTCATGTCTTCTGCTGAAATGCGCTTTGATGCATCATATTTTTTAGCGGTGTAGCGGCTATTTAGATCGTTAATAATTGGGTGAGACATGGGGTAAGTCCTCGCTAAGCTTGTTTAGGTAGGCGCATCTTACGAGGATCTGTTTTGAAGAAACAGTGGCGAACTCTCCAATTATTATGGTTGTTTTTGTCCATAATAATGTTGAGTTGATAAAGTAGTTAAGTTTTTTTATGGAAACGTATTGAGTGCTTTTAAGAGGCTAGCTTTGATTGATGAGCATCGAAAATCTAGCCGCAGAAACAAAAAGGCCGCTCAATTACTTGAGCGGCAAAGGATATAAAAGGCTATTGGATTATATTGCTTCGATTAAGATCAGCCCTTCGCTGCCCGCATCAAAGCTAACAGTGCCATTGCTTACGGTGGCAATAGAGCCAGTGTAAGCGTTGCGCACGCTGCTGCCGTTGTCGAAGTAGCCAGCAACATTTACAGACACTGTGCCTGAGCCATCTACCACTACAACAACATTGTTGCTTTCACCCGATACTGGGTTCGTCCAAGTACGTGCAAAAGCTTTGCCGTTAGACTGGCTAACAGCAATGTGTTGGCCGGCGCCTACTGCTGGGTTGTCACGACGGAATTGACCCACTTTTTGCCAGTGTTGGTGAACGCTGTTACCTGCTTTGCTCCAATCAATACTTGAACGGCTGCCTTGGTCGGCATCTGAACCACCATCGCCATTTACCCGGCCAAGTTCATCACCGTAGAACACTTGCACACCACCTGGTAGTAGCAACAATGCAGTTCCCGCACGTTTTTGACGGTTGTCGTCACCGTTGTAGAACACCGCGCCAGTATCGTGGCTAGAGATGTAGCTTAGTGAGTTCCAATCGCTAGAGCTGTTAACTTGACTAGCGTAGTTTGCAAACTCACTTAGCATGGTGTCGGTGCTAGAAATCATGCCATTAACTGTGTTTTTGAAACTAAAGTTAATCACAGAATCGAAGCCACCATCGGTATGGTAGTTAGACTGGTTAAAGCCATGGCCAAATACTTCAGCAGTTGCCCAAAACTCATCGTTCCAATCTGCACCCGGTGCATCTGGGTTGTTAGCACGCCACTCGCTTAATGCAGCTTTTGACTCGCTGATTAAGTAAGCCCAGTGGTCGTTGGTTACGTGTTTAGCGGTATCTACTCGGAAACCATCAATACCGTAGTCACGTACATATTGCACTAACCACTCAGTAATCCAATCGCGAACACGCTTAGTACCTTGGGCTTGGTAGTTACTTAGGTAGCCTTGACCAAAGGTAGATTTGTTGGCTAAGAACGGAGGAATACCCACTTGTTGAGTTGACTCGGTTTTAAAGTCTGGCAAGAAGGCTAAACACTTAGTTAAGTCGTCACCGCCACAACCATCGTAGCCAGGTAAACCTACACGTATCCAATCTTTACCCCACCAGTTCAACCATAGGTTCTCATCGCCATCGTAGTTGATGAAATCATGGTAGCCGAACCAGTTTTGACCATTGCTTGGTGTCCAATTTGGACCGGCAGTATCAGAGCCGTAGTTAAACTCATCCATGTCTTTTAGGGTGTTGTAACCTGCGTGGTTCATTACCACATCCATAACAACACGAATGCCTTGGCTATGCGCTTTATCTACAAAGGCTTTAAACTCTGCAGGTGTGCCCATGTTGGCATCAAGGTTGGTGTAATCTTGCACGTAGTAACCGTGGTAAGCGTAGTGAGCAAAGTCACCGTCGCTGCCGCCGCCTACAAAGCCATGAGCTTGTTCGTAAGGTGCAGTTAACCAAATGGCGTTAATACCAAGATCGGTGAAGTAGCCTTCATCCAATTTAGCGGTTAAGCCAGCAATATCACCACCATGGAAAGTACCAATGTTTTTGCCTGTAGCATCAACACTTGGGCGACCATAAGAGTTGTTATTGCTTGAGTTACCATCGTTAAAACGGTCGGTGATAACGAAGTAAACGTTGGCGTTGTCCCATGTGAAATCAGATGCTGTAGGCTGCTCAACTTTGGTAATGGTGAAACATTTGTTAGCGTTGCTGTTAGCGTTCTCTGCATATAAACATAGTTGTAGAGACTCACCAATGGCTAAGTTGCTGCCAACCGAAATGGTTTCGCCATTGCTATACGCAATACCGTTTACCGGATCGCTACCATCGGTAGTGTATAAACCACCGGTAACGTCATCACCAGTAGCACCTAAGGTAATGCTTACTTCGTTAGTCCAGAAAGTGCTTACTGCAGGATCTATGCTTACGTTGGCATCATTGCTTGGTAAGTCACAGGTATCTGTCCAACTCTGAGTGCTAATGGTGTAACAGCCATCTTTATCGCGGAATAGATCTTCCGTTTGGCTATTGCCTTGGTTGCTAAAGATTAGTTTGCTTGAATCGCTGTTCTCAAACTTAAACTCATGCCAGTTTTCACCTAGAGCAGTCATTGCATCACCAGGCCAGCCAGTATCGGGCTCAGAACCAGCTGGAAGTGCATCCCAGTGGTGAATAGACGGCGTCCATTCTGCTGGCGCGTTTAGATAAACAGTAAAGCCAGTTTCAGGCGCTGCAATCTTGTTGTAGGTATAAGTTTGACTAACCGAACCTTGAGCATTGGCTACAAATACTTGTAACTCAAGGGATTCACCTACAGCCAGCTCGCCACCAATATTGATGATGTCGCCATTGTTAAAGCTCACACCTTGGGTGCCACCAGTAGTGCTTAGTTGGTAGGTGCTATCAGTAACGTTTTCACCTTTGTAGCTTAATGTTACCGCTAGTGTGTCGGTGCTAAAATCGCTGCTGTTAGGGCTTACCGTTAACTCCGGCTTAGTTTCTTTAATCACTATGTCAGCGGTAATGGCTTTGCTTGAAGCATCAAAACTGATGTTATAGTTAGTATTGTCTTCTACTTGGAAATCTTGGTTAGGGTAGTTCTCACCCCAGCTACCGTTATCTGAACAAGCGGCAACTTTAAAGCGTGCTGGGCTTTCTTCTCCTGCAAAGGCTTGAGTCAGTGTGTATAAGCCGCTGGCCGCGTCGCGTACCATTGCTGTTTGGCCCCAACCATTTGGTGTGCCGCGGAAACACCATACCGGCGGTTCTTCGCCCGCAACGGTAATGTCTACACTGGCGGTATTGCTCACTGCACCTTGGTTGTCGGTTACTTGTAAGGTAACGGTGTCGCTTTGAGTAAAGGTAACACTAATCGTTTCAGTGGTTTCACCAGTGCTCCACGAGTAGCTAGCAATGCTTCCATCGCTGTCGTTAGAGCCACCGGCCGAGAAGGTGATGCTAGTGCCAGCATCTACAGTTTGCGCATTTGCTGGTGAGATAACAGCAGTTGGCGCTTGGTTACTATCACAGTTTGCTACCGATACTACGTCGATATTTTTGCTGTCGCTGTAAAAAGTAATCTGATGGCTACCGGCCGATACGCGGTAGTCTTGGTTAGGGTAGGCTTCTTGCCAATTGCCCCAACGGTCAATTTTAAAACGTGGGTCGTTATTGCCAAAGGTTTGGCAGGTTTGAAATTCTGTACTAGATACCTGATCCATGGCGGTGGTTTGCCAGCCATTTGGCGTGCCACGGAACTCCCATTCTGCTTGAGCAGAAAGGGAGGCCGTTAACAAACCAAGGAGTACTACCTTGTTCATGTCATTTCCTTATTCGAGTTTATATTGTGATAGCCGTAGGCATATCAAGCTGTTAGCCAATGTTAAATGACTCTTATTGGTCATTTGTTGCGCGACCATAACGCCGCTCGAATAAAAAATAGTCTTTAAAGTGAACAAATTGAGGTATTCATCAAGTAAATATCTTTGTTTTGTGATTGAAAAGGATTTCATTTTGGCTGTTTCTTCAATCGATCGCTTATATTCCGCTGATTAATCAGAGTTTTTGCTTAAACCAGATAAGCAACCATAAAGTGGTAGTTATACAATATTTTTTAACTTTGTTTGATTATTGACCGCTTTGTTCGAAGACAGCAGTCTTGTTTGGCTTTAGCGGCTTGTTCGGCAATTTTTCTAAAGATTTTTGTGGTTTTTAAGTTATTGAATGCAAATGTCTAATTGATTTATATGTTACTTAAAGGTGAGTTAATGCTGGCTTTTTAGCGCTAGCATCTAGCAATACGTCTATTATTTATATTATCTATAGTTAATTCTGGTAATAGTGCTATGGCAACACTTAATCAAGAAGTTACTTTTGATAAATCGCTGCAACTGGTCTCAACAACTGACCTTCAAGGTGATATCACTTACGCAAACGAAGCCTTTTGTGAAGTGGCGGGTTACTCATACGAAGAGTTGTTGGGGCAACACCACAATATTGTTCGCCACCCAGATATGCCCAAGGCCGCTTTTGCCGATTTATGGAAGAAGCTTAAAGCGGGTGAAGCGTGGCGAGGCATGGTAAAGAACCGCTGCAAAGATGGTCGCTATTATTGGGTAGATGCTTACGTTACGCCGCTCTATGAGGAAGGCCAGCATATTGGTTACCAATCGGTGAGAGTGTCGCCAAAATCAGAACACAAACAGCGAGCAGAGATGATTTACCATAAGCTAAATAATGGTAAACATATCGAACCACTATGGAGTGGCAGGGTAGCAAGGGTATGGGCGTCTGCCATTATTTTGCTGATGGGCTTACTTTGGGTGTCGATGAATATAGACAGTCGTTATGCTTTGCTAGAATTGCTGTTTGTGGCCAGTTTATTTTTTCTTAATTTTAATGAGTTAGTCACAACGCCATGGAAACTCAATAAGCTTAAGCAGTCGTTTGATAGCCCTAGCCGTTATATCTATGAAGGCACCGAACTGTTCGATGTGGCTCGTTTCCATATTGGTTTATTGGAAGCGAGAATTAAAACCATACTTGGTCGCACGGCAGATTCAACCAAGCGCTTACAGATCCTTTCCAAAGAACTCGCCACCATTTCCATCACCACCAGTAAGGCTGTCGATATTGAAACTGTAGAATTAGAGCAGTTATCTGCGGCCATTCATCAAATGTCGATGACCGCGTCAGAGATCAGTAACTCCACGGTAACCGCTACTGATAAAGTGGGTGAAACTCAAAAACACTGCGAGCAAACTCAAATCAATATGAGTGAAACCCGTCAGCAGGTAGAAACCTTGTCTGAGGATGTAAAACAAGCGGCAAACTTAGCCAAAGAGCTAACCGATGATGCTGATGGTATTGCTAAGGTGATGGAGGAAATCCAAGGCATTGCTTATCAAACTAACCTGCTAGCTTTAAATGCAGCCATTGAAGCGGCACGAGCGGGGGAGAAGGGCAGAGGTTTTTCGGTGGTTGCCGATGAGGTAAGGGCGCTCTCTAATCGCACCCATCAAGCCACAAGTTTAATCGAGCAATCGGTGGATAAAATGCAAAATAGCTTAGCATCTTGGGAAGACAGAATGACGCAGAGTAGTGGCCAAGCTGAGCAGTGCTTACTAACCGCAAGTCGTAGTTCAGAATTAGTAGCTGACATTTCTAATATGATGAATGAAGTACATGACGTTTCTGCCACCATATCAGTGGCTGCCGAGCAACAGTCTGTGGTGAGTGCCAATATTTCGGAAAATGTAGCTAAAATCAGCCAACTCAGTCAAGAAACCAAACATCATGCGAGTGAGCTAAAAACCAGTAGTAGTGAGCTGGCTAAAAAATCTAATGACATAGCTTCACTGTCGGATATGTTTGCCTAAACCTTAGTTACTGTAACTACTAATATGTACCTCTGCGGCCTTATCGCGCAGAGGTATAAGCGCTTGATAAGTTGGCGAATGATACCAGCTCTCTAGTTGTTCAATACTACCAAATTCGATCACCACGCTTTGCTCAAATTGACTAGAGCCCGCCAGTTGCTTATGCCATTGACCACGTAGCAATAACTTGGCCTTATAGGGCGTTAAAGACTCGCCCACAGCCTTAACATATTGTTGCCAAAGAGTCGGATCTTTAATGTTAACTTGTCCCAACAAATACGCTGCCATAACGCCTCAAAACTTGTTTTCCTTATTGCTTTTAAAGCTAGCCTTAATATGCTCACTTGGAAACCAATAAAATATCTAAATAAAGCGTAATGGTCTTTTCTCTAAGCGCTTGTATACTTTTGATATGAGTGAAGAAAATTTAGCACTGGTATTAGCCGGCCCAATCTTAAGACAAATCAGCACTGCTAAGCTGAGCATGTGGATTGCCACCTCGCAAGCCGTAGAATTACAACTTAACTTGCAAGCAAAGGGCAAGCCGCCGCAGTTGTTTGACCATCAGAAAATCATGCAAACTAGCCAATGCATTTGTGCTGGTGAGCATCTTTATTACTACTTAATCGATCTAGAACTTAAGTCGGCTTTGCCTGTCGATACTTGGGTTAGCTACGATTTAGGTCTTATTAAAGCTGGTGAATCGGAGCCTTTAACATGGCGAGATTGGGCACCAGAAATGGTGTATCCACCGCACAATTTACCGGGCTTTGTGGTACCTAATAAGGTAAAGCAAATGCTACATGGCTCATGCCGTAAACCGCACTTTGCTAGTGGCGATGGTTTGGTAAGAGCAGATGCTTGGTTAGCCGAACAAGAGTTAGATAACTGGCCAAGTTTGCTGATGCTAAGTGGCGATCAAGTATATGCCGACGACGTTGCTACTCCCATGCTAGTCGCTATTCACCAGTTAGTTGCCCGTTTAGGTTTGGCAAATGAGCTTTTTCAAGACAGTAAACTCGCCGCTAGTGAACAACTTCATGCTCAAGGGCATTATTTGTCTCGCCAAGAGTTATTGCCTAAAGAGGGAGTAGAGCTGGCAGCTAATAAAGCCTTATTTAGTGCGGTAAAGAAACCTATTTTCACCTCTGATCACGCTAACAATCATTTAATCTCTTTAGCCGAAATGCTCGCCATGTACTTGTTAGTGTGGTCACCCAGCGCGTGGTTGAAACTGGATATGAACCCGCCAGATTCATTAAGTTTGGAGCAACTGGACGATTTTGTTAAGCAGCGCGAAACCCTTCATGGCTTTGTGGCGGGTTTAGCTAAAGTGCAGCGCTTAATGGCGCATTTGCCTTGCGCAATGATGTTTGATGACCATGATGTCACCGACGATTGGAATTTAACTGCAGCTTGGGAGCAAAGTGCCTACGGTCATCCGTTTTCTAAACGTATTATCGGCAACGCTTTAGTGGCCTACTTTCTATGCCAAGGCTGGGGCAATGCACCAGACAACTTTTCAGCGAAGTTGATGGGCGAACTACAAGCGAGCTTGTTGGCTCCTGGTGGTCAGCAACACATAGCGCTGATCGATACACTACTTAGCTACCCCCAGTGGCATTACCATTGGGATACCGAACCTAAGTTATTGGTGTTGGATACCAGAACTCACCGCTGGCGCTCGGAGCGTAACCTTAATTCACCGTCGGGTTTGATGGATTGGGAAGCCCTTACCGATTTACAGCAGCAATTGATTGGACTAGATGCCGTTATATTAGTTTCCCCTGCACCGATGTTTGGGGTAAAGCTTATTGAAGTGATTCAGCGCCTATTTACCTTGGCAGGAAAACCACTGCTGGTGGATGCAGAAAACTGGATGGCGCATCCAGGTTCGGCAAACGCGTTATTAAACTTATTTCGACACCCGAAAACGCCACAGCATTTTGTGATTTTGTCTGGTGATGTGCATTATTCTTTTGCTTATCAAATTCAACTGCGTGGCAGAGAAGGTAGTCCCGATATTTGGCAAATCACTAGCAGCGGCATAAAAAACCAATTTCCCGAAGGCTTGCTTAATACCCTCGATCGGATCAATCGCTGGTTATATTCACCTCGCTCACCACTTAACTGGTTTACTCGCCGCAGACGAATGCGCATTGTGCCTCATCGACCAGAAAACGCTGCACGTGGTGAGCGCTTACTTAATGCTTCTGGCATTGGATTGCTTGAACTAAATAGCGATGGCTCTCCCAAGGCGGTGCAGCAATTAACGGCCAAAGGAGAGGCGATAGCGTTTGAAATGTCTGAGCAAGACGCTCGCTGGGAATAAATCTTTTTTGTAACTGATTCATTTTTATTGAAAATAAATTGCGTGTTGCTTGGTCTAGTTAAAAAGGCAGTATTTTTTAGTTAATAAAAGGCGGACTATGCAACAAACCAAGGCCTCAATGTTTATCCTAAGCATGCAACATGCTTGGGTGAAATTTGGCTGGCTGTTGCTGCTAATTGTTGCCTTAATGGGCTTACCCAAACTCAACTTGCAACCCAGCATTCAAGCCTATTTCTCTAAGAATGATCCAGAGCTTATTGCTCTAAGTAAATTTGAACAGCAGTTTGGTGCTGTTACTAATCTTCAAGTTTTGCTCATCGGCTCTCAAAGCTGGACCAGCCCACATCAACTCGCTTTACTTCAGAGTATTAGTCGGCAGCTACTGCAGCTTGAGGGAGTAGAAGCCGTTAGCCCAACGACCGATTTAGCTTTGCAATCGGCCTTACCTCCCACACTAGCAAAACAGCTAGTTAGCGAAGATGGCTTAAGTGTTTTACTTAGCCTAAATGTAGCGCCAAATATTGCTGAACAGGCGAAGCTTGTACCAGAGCTTTTCTCGCAGCTTGATAGTGTGCTGCAAGAGTTTGCAGCTGAAGGCGTCTCTTATCAATACGCTGGAGAGCTAGCGCTAAGTCAGCAATATCTTAAAGTATTGAAGCATGATTTGAGCTGGTTTGCTCCAGCGCTGTTGATTAGTTTTGCCTTGCTATTTACTTTGGTTATTCGCAATCTGCGGTGGTTAGCTGCTATGGGCAGCTGCGCCTTATTTAGCTTGCTGCTTACTTTGGGGTTAAGTGGCTGGTTAGGTTTAAAATTGGCGGCAATTAGTGCTTTTATTCCCTTGGTGATAATTAGTCTAATTATGGCCTATTGCAGCCATTTATATTTTGCATGGCGAGAACAGTTAGTAGTGAGCAATGATAGCTATCAGGCTATATTGGGCGCTTTGGAGCACAAGTTCTCACCTTTGCTTTGGGGTGCGTTAACCACCGCTGCAGGTTTCTTATTATTGAATCTAAGTCCTTCACCACCGATTGCTGATTTTGGCTTAATGGTGGCATTTTCAGTGTTAGTTAATGGCTTAGCCTGTTGCTCCCTGCTGCCTTGGTGGCTAAAAGGCATTACATGTTCAAAAAATATAAACACAAAACAACCCGCTAAATTAGTTAACTTTTCTCTTTTGCTTAAGTATCGACGCGTTATTTTGCTGACCGCACTTGTTGTGAGCTTAGTGGCGGGGTGGGCGGTAAGTCAGCTGCGCTTTGATGATGATCCCTTGAACTACTTTAAAGCCGATAATGCTTTTTCTTTGAGCAGAGATAAACTGCAGCAACAGTTTTTAGGTTTACATAGTGTGCGTTATCAACTTAACGAACAAAGCGATGATCCCTTGGCTCGTTCAGAGCCATTAAGCCGATTGCTAGGCTACTTAAATCAGCAAGCTGAAGTTCGTCAAGTAAACAGCAAACATGATTGGTTAGATTGGTTTGCGCAAGGCCCAACAGCAATTATGAGTATGTCTACGGTGCAGCAAAGTGGGCTTGATCTAGCTAAACAGGCAGAGTTGCTCACGGTATGGTTACAGCCTTTAAGCAATCGCCAGCTTATTGAGTTTGAGCAACGAGTGGCACAGTGGGCGGCGGCTGAGCAAATCCAATTATCACCGGCTTATAGCAGCAACCTCATTTTTGCTAAGTTTAACCAAGCTAATGGCCAAGCGATGTTGCTGTCTTTTAGCCTTGCTTTCTTGTTAGTGGCCTTGGTGGTGCTAGTGTTGAAACGCAGTGGGTATCTAATGCTGCTAGCACTGCTGGCTAACGCCATTCCGCTATTATGGGTATTTGCTCTATGGCAACTATTTGGCCAACACTTAAGCTTAGGCAGTGCGGTGGTAATGGGTATGATGCTAGGCATAATTGTTGATGATAGTTTGCACATATTACTTAAGGTTGATCCGGTGCGTGGTGGCGCCCAGCTGCAGCAAGGTATGGCTAGCATTACTCCCGCTTTACTGCTCACTTCTGGGGCGCTAACAGTTGGTTTCGCTCTAGCTTATCTATCTGATTTTTTGCCTATTCAGCAAATGGGTTTGCTCTCAGCGCTTACCCTGTTATTAGCCATAATGGTGGACTTAATAATACTGCCTTTGTGTTTACCTCATGCTAAAAGCCGCTTGTCAGCAGAGCTAGGAGGGCAGCCTTGAAACGACATGCTATGGGCAATTGTTTTGCCGCCAAGCTAGCGACACCGAACTTAAACTTGCAGCACCCTATTGCCAGTTGGAGCAAGCAATACGCAGGCTCACCATTAGAATTCTCTTCAGCACATACCGAGGCACTCGCGATACTTATGCCGCTATTATTGTGTGGCGAACAATCAGCCCAGTTGGTGTTTCAGCAGCAAGCATTGCAATTTAGCCAGCAACAATGCGCCGATTCAGTATTAGCCTTAAATGAAGTAGAAGCCGATGAAGCGTGGCATGATGAAGCGCTACAAATGGTATTTTCTCAACTGCCAGAGCTTGCAGAACAGCATAAAGTTCGCCGTACTGCGCAGCGATTTTATGCTGGCTTAGGCCGCAGCTTAAGCTTACAGCAACAGTTTGTGCGAATTGCCAGTTTAGATGCCTGTGTAACCCAGCTCATGCAGTTGATTGAGCGCGGCAGTATTGGCAGTCGTCATCCTTTTTCTCTGCTATGCGGCTTAATTAAAAAAGACGAAGCCAAGCATGTGTATGTGAGCAAGCACTTTGCTCAGCATCTTGGGGCAAGTGTGAGTGACATGGCAGAGGAGCGTTTGTGGGTGCTTGGTGCATTAATGCAGCTGCTCAAACAGCAAGCCGATCAGTTTGAAATTATAGGCGTTGATTTGGATAAGTTAGAAAAAAGATTGGAGCTAAAATGGCAGTAAAATTTGCAAGCCATTCATTAAACCTATTGGCTGCTAACTGGTTTGTGCCACATCAGCCAGTCGCTAATGAACAGTTGTTAGGCTACATGGCGGAGCAATGTGGTTGGCGCATGGCACGTAAAGCCAAAATTATTGCCAAACGTTTAGGGGTGGAGCGGCGCTTTTTAAGCCGCAGTTTTGCCCAGCCACGCAGTCAAGCTTCGCCAACTGGCGTGGATATGGCAAAGCAGGTGCTACAACAGTGCTTGCAGCAGTCGGATTTGCAGGTTGAGCAACTAGGGTATTTGTTAAGTCATACCTGTACGCCGCACACCCAAGTTCCGCCCAATGCAGCATGGTTGGCCGATGAGTTGGCATACCACGGCGCTTATGCCGAACTTCGCCAAGCCTGTACCGGTTTTGCCAATGGTTTGCAGCTAGCTAGTGCGTTATGTGCTGCAGACCAAGCGCCAGTGGCTATTGTGGGCAGTGAAACTGGCTCGGTATATTTCGATTTAGATAAGCAATTTGTCGATCAGCAACAGTTAGTGAATTTTGTGCAAATGGGGGATGGTTGTGGTGGAGTTATTGTTGGCCCCGCTAGCCAGCCAGAGCGATTAATCAAAGATATTTACCTAGGGCAAATTGGTCATAACAAAGCCCCTGGCTTTTACTTAGATGCAGGGGCCAATACTGTTGGTGAGGGCAATATGGCGCGTTTTCATCATAATATTACTCAGGTGAAGGAAACTGGCTCACAGTTATTTGAATTAGGCTTAGAAGCGGTGCTGTCGCGGGGTTATCAACTCAGTGACTTTAGGTACATTTTGCCGCATCAAGCCAATGGCCATATCGATAAACTACTTAGCAAAGCACTTAACTATCCAAAAGAACAAATCATTAATGATGCAAAACTATTTGGTAATCTTGGGTCAGCAGCTATTTGGTTAAGCTTTGCTCGTTTACTTGAGAATTGCCCCTTAGAGCTTGGAGACCAAGTATTGGTGCTAGGAGCAGAAGCGACAAAATACCTTTATGGTGGTTTTGTTTATCAGCATTAGGGCCTTATTTGGCTGATTTTTTCTGTGAGTTAACGCGGTACTTGTTGGTTTATTTTGCGAGTAACTATCTCACTGTTTCATTCAGTTTCACTCTCTTTTGAAGTACTTCAATTTTTGCCAATTTAACTCAGACTGAAAGCTGGATTGCTCCTAACTAAGGGTAAGATTAAGCATTGTGAAAGTGAATTTATTTCAAAGTGTTTGAGGGTGGGCAAAGTATGCAAGTAGCGGGTAAATGGGCCTTAGTGACTGGGGCAAGTCGAGGTGTGGGATTACGCATTGCCAAAGCACTAGCAGCTAAAGGTGCCAAAGTAATTGTGCACAGTCGAAGCTTAAGCGCATCGCAAAAAGTGGTAGATGAGATTACCCGCCAGCAAGGCTTCGCGGTTGCGGTAGAGGCCGAACTGTCTAATAACCAAGCTGTAGCCAGTTTAGTGAGTCAAGTTAATCAATTAACTC
Organism: Agarivorans sp. OAG1; assembly: GCF_037076485.1. Classification (NCBI taxonomy): domain Bacteria; kingdom Pseudomonadati; phylum Pseudomonadota; class Gammaproteobacteria; order Alteromonadales; family Alteromonadaceae; genus Agarivorans; species Agarivorans sp. OAG1. Next base: position 3,737,860 of record NZ_AP028990.1, on the reverse strand, counting down.
ATCAATCTTTGACGGTGTTATATAACAATGCCGCAATTATGACGCCTTGGCGAGATGACGCCGTGGTTCCTGCCTCAGATTATGCCTTAAGTTTTCAAGTAAATTGCATTGCACCAGCAAGTTTATGTGACGCCTTTTTACCGCAAATGAAGCAGCAAGGTGAGGGACGTATAGTTAATGTTACCTCTGGCATTGCCGACCAACCTCAGCTTATGGCTTATAGCTGTTCTAAAGCTGCCTTAGATCGTTATGTGCGCGACATGCTGCCCAGCTTAGCTGGCAGCGGTGTATTTATGAACTTAATGGATCCTGGTTGGTTGCAGACCGACTTAGGTGGAGAGCAAGCGCCTAATCATCCAGATTCAGTATTACCGGGCGCTTTGGTCCCGGTATTACTTGATGAAGAGGTAGGTAGTGGCCAGCTCTACTGCGCTCAGGATTACCGTTAAGTTCAAACCCCAAGTGTAGGTGGAAGGTGGCCTCGGCCCGTTTTTTCTTTACTGGCCACAATCAACATATACATGCTGGTACTAGCCAAGACCAATGCAATATACAAAGGCAGTTTAAGCGCCAAGCTTTGAGCGGATTCTGCCAGCAACGGGCCGCTTATTGAGCCGATGCTATAGCTAATTAGCATTAATTCGGTGATGGCTACAATTTTCTCCGCTGGCACATTTACACAAGCTTGAGATATCGCGATAGGGTAAATAGAAAATGCCGCCGCTCCTAATATAAATAAGCTTACTGACAAGGCTAACCAGGAGTTAGCCATGGCTATCGTCAAAGCTGCTAGTACGCCTATGGCTGCAGCGAAAGCTTGTAGCAAGGTTTTGTTTAATCGTGCCGATAAATAGCTACTTAAGGGCTGAACCAACATTCCACCAAGTACTAAGCTTGCCATTAACACTCCTACCTTGTTGCTCCACTGAGTTGAGCTACCTAAATAGCTGGGCATTAGCCCGTAGATTGGGCCCAGCGCCAAACCGGATACAATGCAGCCGATAAAGGCTGGCCTACTTAAGCTTGAAAGCTCCTTGATAGACACAGCGCTATGTAAAATCTGGTGGGGTTTGGCTGTGCGCGTAAACAGAGGCGCCAAAATAGCTAAAGCCAGCAGAGTTGCAATGCTTAAAAAGGGCACTAAGCCCGCGGTCCCGATTGGCTCTATTAACAACTGACCAACAGCGCTGCCAGCATAAAGAGTCAGCATGTAAATACCTAAGCGAGAGGCTCGCTGTTTGTCGTCATCCACCAGTAAAAGCCAGGATTCAACCACCACAAAAATACCTGCGGTTGCCACACCAGCCAGTAAGCGCAGGGCTAACCAAGCGCTCGTATAGGGAAGCCAGAACATCAATAAAACGGTGGCGAGCAACGCTAACAAACAAAGGATGAAGGCCGTCCGATGGCCAATAGCTGCGATTAAGCGCTGTGCTTGTAAGGCGCCGAGTAACAAACCTGTGTAATACGCACTGGCCAACCATGCACTTAACGACAGTGGAAGCGCTAAGGCTGTTAAGGCCAGTGGTAATAGGCTCATGAGGTAGCCTGAGGCTACCGCAAATAAGCCCAAGCCTAACAATGGGCTAAGGATCCCTGAGCTGGGCTGGTGTGCAGAATTGTTTAACATGGCGTACCTACAAACACGATTAATAGACAGTGCTTTATCCAAAGCCGCGCGATAATGTCAGTAAGTTTGTTCACGTTGAAACAAAGAATTTTTATGGTAACGATAAGAAAGTTTTACTCGGTAGGGAAATAACTCATTTTTACTTTAAAGCATTGTTTATTAATGGTTATTTGTTTTGTTGGATGGTTTTTACTAGCTGTGAAATAGATTGACGAAAGTAGGGTTTTTTAGCACATTTAAATGGCGAAAAAAGCTCAGCTTAGCTAACTTTTTGTCGCGCAATATAGCCTGTTATATTTTTAGTTAAATTAGGTTGCCAGCGATGAGATTTTCAAGATTTGATGATATTGATGAGTGGGAAGACGAAGACAAAGCCGCTCAGATTAAACACGCTAAAAAAGCCAAAAATAGTTCGCGTACTCGGCGCAGAATAGACGAGTATCATGAGCAAAAACAGTTGGCTTCGTATTTAACGGATTTCAGCTCATTTTCTTAAATACGATTAATGGTGAGACAGCTAAGCTAGCTCAGTTAAGTGCTTAGCAATAAAAAGAAAACGCCACTGCAGAGTGGCGTTTTTGTTTGTGCTTAGGCGTCGTCTGCGGCCAGTTGTTTGGCCAAAGTAAATGCTTCGATTTCTTCGCCTACTAAGTTTTCATCTAAGTCTATGGCCACCAATACTTTGTCTTCATCAAGGCTTGGTAACCATTCTTCAAAAAATTCTTCAAGTTTAACGGCTACTGGCTGATAGCTCGCCCAATCTTCAATACATAAGGCTTGCGCATTTGCTTGCTTAGAAAATAGCGGCATTACGTCGGTGGCTTCAAATTCGATGGAATCCACCACGACAAATTCATCATCGGCGCTAAGCACCCAAAGCTCCCCTGCAGCAATTACTGCTTGGCTAAAGGCTGATAGATTTGATTCTGAAGTAGACATGTTTTGCTCCGATTTAAGTAATACTGGATCCTTGCCCATTGTTGGCAATTAGGCAATGTTTATCGATGAATTATTTGTGTCGCTTGTTATTGCCTAGGGCGCGTTGTCGGGCTTTACGTTTTTGCACAGAGCGCGAATTACGTTTGTTAGAGGGTGCGGGCTGGCTGAAATCGGGCTCAAAGCCAGGATACCATTGCTGAGGTAATCGGCGGTCGAGTTGGGCTTCTAAGTCGTGCAGTAAGTGTTCGTCGTCAACACTCAACAATGTGATGGCAACGCCGCTTTGCCCTGCGCGACCAGTACGGCCAATGCGGTGGGTATAGTCTTCGTTTTGGTAAGGTAGCTCTAGGTTGATAACACAGGGCATATTTTCAATATCTATCCCCCGAGCCGCTACATCAGTTGCGACTAAGAGACGTATTTCAGAAGCCTTAAATTTAACTAAATTTTGTTCGCGGGCGGCTTGGCTTAAGTCTCCATGTAAAGCTGCGGCACTTATACCTTGTTGAATTAGCTGTTTAACCAGTTTATCCACGCCTTGTTTGGTGCGGCAAAATACCAAGGCTTGCTGCCAACTGGCCTTTTTAGCTAATTGGCAAAGTAATGCGGCTTTTTTATCTTGGTCCACGTTGTAAACGCGTTCTTCTATTTTTACTGCCTTGCTATGAGCTTTGGCAATATTTAGTTGTTTGGCTTGGTTTAACCAAGGTTTAGCAAAACGGTAAATACTCTCATCTAAGGTAGCTGAGAACAGCATGGTTTGGCGCTGCTGTGGTAAATACTTGAATAGGGCTCTTAATTCATCTTTAAAGCCAAGGTCGAGCATGCGGTCGGCTTCGTCTAATACCAAATGTTGTAAGTGTTTTAAGTCACAGGAGCCGCGCTTTAGGTGATCTAACATTCGGCCTGGAGTCGCCACCACTATGTTGCAGGTTAGCTTAAGAGCTAATTGCTGCTTCTCTATACTCACACCGCCATACACCAATGCGCAATTAAGTTCGCAGCCTTTGGCGTAATTTTCTAGGTTTTGGTGCACTTGCTGAGCCAACTCACGAGTAGGTGTGATGATTAAGGCTTGGATAGGGTGAGTACGTTCTTGTTGGCTAAGGGCTTGCAAAATAGGCAAGCAAAACGCTGCGGTTTTGCCGGTGCCGGTTTGGGCACAAGCCATTAAATCATGACCAGCCAACGCCAGAGGTATGGCTTGCTGTTGAATCTCGCTAGCTTGTTGATAGCCCAAAGCGCTAAGGTTTTTAAGTAAGTTAGGGTTGAGAGGCAGTTGGTTAAATGTCATTGGTTCTTAAAACACGCTGATTGAGGCTAAGTTAAGTATACCTAATCGCTCACAAAGCTACTGGCTTTTGTTTTTATTGGCTTTTTTGTCACTTATTAGCCGGAGCGCGCTAACGCGAGATTATCCAATAGAGACTACACTATAACTACACCTAGCCAGAGGGTTAGCAAACGAATAGTAAAGGAACCTTATGTCGCTCAAATGGCTAGTCTTGCTAATTGTCTCTTTAAGTTTAAGTTGTGTTGCCCAGCCGCTTAGAGTGTCTTTGCTGTTAACACCCAAGCAACGCGATAGTTTTCATTTTGTATTTGAGGCTTTTACTCAAGAAACTGGCATTCATATTCAAACGATTATTCGCAGTGATGAAGATTATAAAAGCGAGATCGATAAGTGGCTTAAAGGGGGAGAAAACTCACCCGATGTGCTGCACTGGCAAGCTTCTGAACGCTTGTTTCAGTTTTCTCGTAAGGGCCTGATAAGGCCAATTAATCATATTTGGCAAGAGTTAAAACTTGCTGATAGTTTTGCCCATTTACAAAGTGGAGTGAGTGAAGAAGGGCAGGTATATGCCTTGCCTTTTGCTTATTATCACTGGGGTATTTTTTATCGAAAATCACTTATCGAAAAACATGGTGGCCCGCAACGTTTTTGGGAGGATTTTGTTCGTCAATGCGAACAGCTTAAACAAGCTGGTATTACTCCCATTGGCATTGGTACCAAAAACTATTGGCCAGCCGCAGCTTGGTTTGATCATCTAAATCTGAGAATAAACGACCTTAGCTTTCACCAGCAATTACTTCGAGGGGAAGTCTCTTTTTATGACCCTCGATTAACACCAGTCTATGAACAATGGGCCTCGTTAATCAAACACGGCTTCTTTAATGCTGATCATCATGATTACGCATGGGATGAAGTATTACCCATTTTTTACCGAGAACGGATAGCATTTTTGTTGTTAGGTAATTTTGTAGCCACCAAGTGGCCAGCTAAGTTGGAAGACGATATTGGATTTATGCCATTTCCGGTGCTGTATGATCTACCCACCTATGAGGTAGCCCCCACCGATGTGTTTATGATTGCTCAACACACCAAGAAGGTGTACCAAGCTGAAGAGTTTATAAAGTATATGGCAAGGGCAGAAGTACAAGCCCAAATAGCTGAAGGCTTAGGCTATATACCTGCTTCTACTGCGTCAGAAGTGAGTAGTGATAGTTTAGTGAGTGAAGGCGCGAGTATGCTAAAGGAATCTATTGGCGTATCGCAGTATTTTGATCGCGATACCATTCCTGCGTTTGAACAAATCGCGGTAAAGGCTTTTACGCGTTTTTTAGACGATGCAGATATACCGCGCTTAAAGCGCGATTTAGAGCAGGCAAGGCAGTTTGCATTTAAGCTTTCTGCAAGCCTTCCCAAGTCTAAGCTGTAAACAATTATTTCCAACTCTCATCTTAATGATTTTATGTTTGGGTGCTTTTAATTTGACCTTGCTTTGCTGTAGCCTGATTGCGACTTTTTGAGAAAGCCTTAACGGAATCATAGGCTTAATGCTAGCTAAAAGGGATTTTTTGCTAATGAGGGTCTTATTGTTGCTTGGGCTTTATTTGTTGCTAAATACTGCAATGGCTGAGTCAAGAGCGACTTGGCGAGTAGCCTATTCTACAAAGCAACATCTGCTGAGCCACGACATTATGAACTTGTTGGTTAAAGAAGCTCGGGTGGAAAGTGTCAATTATTATTTGCCGTTTGCTAGGCGTTTGCGCAGTTTGCAGCTTGGCCAAGTGGACATAACCGCAGGTTTAATTAAAACTGAGCAGCGTGAACAAGATATCTACTTCTTAGAGCCCGCTTACTTAAGCACTGCTCGTCATTATTTCGTTATACGTAAAAGTGAACTACGAAGCTTAAACCAGTATTCAGATCTTTATCCCATGCGGGTAGGCATTAAGCTTGGGGCTAAGCATTTCGCGCGCTTCGATCAAGACCACAAACTATATAAAGTGAAGCTAAACAACCAAAGCGAATGCTTGAAAATGCTTGAACGAAAACGCGTTGATGTATGCTTAGCCGGCGAGACTGGCCGCCATAAAGCCTTGAACTCTTCCTTGTGGGCTGGAAAATTTAAGATTGCTAAGTTTGAAGTGCCTTACGACAGCAAGGTGTATATAGGTATCTCCCGTCAATCAAGCTTATATCAGCAGCGAGAAAAGCTAGAGCACTTGCTTAACTATCTTCATTACTCTGGAAAACTGACTTCTACAATTGCTCACTACTATCATTCTCAACAGATCCCTGTTCCCGCAATGACCAACTGACGGCTTGCTATGTAAGCTGAGCTCGGGAAAATTGACTAGTTAGGCTAATTCTACTTATTTCGGTATTGAAGCTACTTGCAATAGGCTAGCTATTGGCGCACGGCTTCGCCTTGAGCTAAGCAAAACTATCTCCCCAGAAACAGGGAGCTAGATTAAATACTGGCTTTTAGAGTTCTCGTCACTTTCTTATCTCGAGTTCAGGTTATGTAATAAGTGTATGAGCTGGCTCACAAAATCACCGCTTGTCTCTGTTTTTAAACAATAATTCCCGAGAAAATCATCAATAAGTAGTTTGGTATTACAAATGTTGGTATGGGAAGGCCAATGCAGGGATTAATCCAACAAAGATTGGAGTAAAACTAACCTGATTTATTTGTGTTATAAGATTACTTATTTTGCGGCTTAAGAGTACCAATAATAGGCTGCAGTTTGCTATCGAAAAGAGACAGTACGGTAAACAAAAAATAAGGAAATTGAACATGTTAAAACGAGTACTATCGATACTCTGTGGGTGTGTATGCTCACTGGTAGTTAGCCAAGCCGCGGTGGCCAAGGTCTTGGTGCTTAACCCTGATTTTGAGCAGGGCTGGTATGGCTGGAAGAAGTCTGGTTCAACCGCTATTTCAGGCCAAGGGCGCGATGATGAATCGTCTGCCAAAATAACCGGTGAAAGTGGCCGTTTTGAGCAAGAAGTAACTGTGCGACCCAATACCGATTATACCTTAGCGGTGTTTTTGAAAGGCTCTGGAAAAATAGGGGTGACTGTAACAACCGAGGCCACCGAAGAACAAAAACTTATTAACAAGTTTCAAGAGTTTTCCATCCAAACCTATGCGGACGATGATTACCATGGTGATTGGGAAGTTATTGAAGTCGATTTTAACAGCGGTATTAGCGATAAGGTCACCATATTTGGTGCTTATCGAAAAGGTGGGCAAGGTCGCTTCGATCGTATTAGAGTAAAGCCTAAGCGTGATTAGTCTGACTATAGTATCGCGTAGCTAAAGTTACTTTGTCGCTTCTTGTAATCCGTTAACTAGCTTTTCAAATATCGATGTTACTGGTTAATAGGTCTCTCTGGACTTTTGCTTGTCCATATTAGTTAAATCTTAAAGAACTACAGCATGTATTTTAGTGCTGTAGTTTTTTACTTTGGTAGTTCTTCTTAGATTTCGCTTGATCACAAATTCATCAACCTTTTATTGAGTTTTATATTATTAAATGTAGGGTGCTAAAAAACTATAAAGCTAAGGATGGGAAAGTGAGCATAAGGATTTGGTTTGGGCTAATTTTAAGCCTGTTTGTCGGTAGTGCAAATGCCGTTGTTGGTGGAGAGCAAGAGGCCGATAAAGATTGGCCAAGTGTGGTTTCGCTGCGATATTTTACTGGGCTTGGAAGCCTTGAGACTCACCAATGTGGCGGAGCTTATATCGGCCGGGGTTTGATTGTAAGTGCTGCACACTGTGTAGCTCTTGCTCCTGCAACACGTGCTTATGCTTGTATGGGAGGCAGTGGCACTGCAGCAAAGAATAATTGTTACCCTCTCGCTAAAAGCGTTATCCATCCTCAATATGTGGCTGGCAGCTATGATAAAGATATTGCTGTTTATCAAATGGCAAGTTATCCCGAAAACTATCCAGCGGTTCGATTGATTAGTGAAGCTGAAAATCTACAGTTACAAGCAGGAGAAAACTTAAAAATACTAGGCTTGGGTTCTACAGCCTATGAAAGCTATCAGCCCGCTTATCAGTTGCAAGGGGCTATATCCCCAATAGCAGATATCGATACCTGTAATAACCAAATTGCTGCGGATGTTCCGCATGCCATCGCAGATGAGGACTTTATCTGTTCTGGAAAGCGGACTAAAGGACCTGCCCCTGGCGATAGTGGAACGCCTGCATTTGTGTTTGTTGATGGTGAGGAGGTATATGCTGGTTTAGTGTCGCATGGCTATAACTACATGGGGTTATTCACCCGAATAGGACGCTACTTGGATTGGATTAAGGCGATGCAACTGGAGTTGCTTGGTCCTCTTGATTTTGCAAAAGAAGAAATCTGGCATATCCAAGATCCATATCAAAGCCAGCCTTTAAGCATAAACCTAAAAAATACCAGTGATTCGACAATTGAGCTAAGCGATTTTGACGTGGGCTCTGAGCACTTCAGTATTGTTGATACAAATGAATGTAGCGTGCTAGAAGTAAGTGCGAGTTGTCAGTTGAAGCTGGATGTATTGCTTAACGAAGCTAGTCACGCAGCTGCAGAGCTAACGTTTAACTTGGCTGATGAAGCCCTCACTATTGATCTCTTAGTATTACCGCAAATGCCTTCTGAATTGCTAGCTGTATACGATACTCCGTTTGATGTGTGGAATGTTAGTGGATTGCAGCAATGGAGCAGTTTGCTTGATGAAGGAATTGCTTTCGAATCTGGTAATGAGCAAGTGCGCCAGTATTTAGTAGGCGATATTGAAGGCCCTGGGCAGTTGGCTTTGGATGTTTTCCTTGGCAGCTATAGTGGCTCTGGTTCTTTATCCATAAGTGTTGATGAGCATTCTAAATATCAGTTAAGTGGAGATTGTAAGGCTGAACTAGCAGTCGATATACCCGAAGGGGTTCACTCGGTTAAAATCGCTTATCAAGCTGATGCAGCTACTACGACTCAGGCTAATACTAACTCCAGTGTGGGTGCAAAAATGAGCCCTAGCGAGAGGCATTTATATACTCAAATCATGAGGCTAGAGTTTGAAGAGGGAGCTAATGAATCTAGCTCTATAGATTGTGATTTCACCTCAAAATTGGCAGACGAGCTGGTAAACATCAGCCAACCAGCAGCGGAGTCTGGTGGAGGTAGTATTGGCTTTGCTGGTTTAGCTCTGCTGTCTCTTGCTTGGCTTCGTAGAAAGCAAGTAGCGTAATTTCGCACGTCGCTTAGCGGCGCTTTAAACTGCCATCGTTACTCGGTGTTGGATTAGGGCGCCAAACATTACGTAAGCGTTGTAGGATGTGCTCGGGAATCTCTTTTGAGCACTCTAGGTTTATTTGACGACCTCGGCGCATCCCGTAGATTTTGCCTTTAATGGCTTGGGCGCTGCGCTGTACCAGCTTAATCTCTCGAATAAAATACTCTGGTACTTGCCCCTTGCTTACTTCTACTCGAATACCATCTACTTTAATTACAAATTGTGCACTGATCGCTTTTAACATCTTCACCTACTACTGCTAACTTACCCATCTAGTTAGATTTTTAATCATAAAATAATACGTACTCATTTGCTATTTAGCTTAACTGAACGCGCTAGATACTTGCACAAAACCTGAAGTTTGCTTAGCGCATTAATCAAATACTTTCGTACTGGCTAACTCGAGTTTGCAGCTTAGCTGAATTGCTTAGTAAAGGCTTAGTTACTACCTTTAAAGCTCTTGTTAAAAACTTAGGGTAATGAATATGGGTAATTTAACACGTGGTAAGTCATTTGTTTATTTAGCTTTACTTACAGCTGTACTCTTTGCTCCGCTGACTTGGGCGCAAACTAAAGCCCCTGAGGGCGCTAGCGTATATATCATTTCTCCTGCCAACGGCGCGATGGTGAGTAATCCAGTGACTGTGAGTTTTGGACTAAAGGGGATGGGGGTAGCGCCAGCAGGAATTGATAAAGCTAATACCGGGCATCATCATCTACTAATTGATGTGGCTGAACTTCCTGCGCTCGACATGCCCGTTCCTGCCGATGCTCAACATATACACTTTGGTGGCGGACAAACCGAAACCACTATTGAGTTAGCACCGGGTGAACATACCTTACAGCTGTTGTTAGGTGACATGACTCACATCCCTCATTCTCCGCCAATTCTATCTGAGAAAATAACCATTACCGTGAAATAAGCTTGTCACTGATTAGTTAATCAAGCACAGTGCTAGGGGCTGCTTATCTTTCGAGCTGATTTTTGCAGCCTCAAATGCTGCCCGAAGGGTTCGGCTAAAATCGTTTTATGCTTTGTTAAGCCGTATTTACCTAGAATGCTAGGCTACACACGCCTTGCCGCGCCTAAAACGATTTTATCGCGAACAAAACTTTATCGCGAAAGGTAAACTGCCCCTAGACAAAATAGGAGCTTAGCTAAGGAGTAGGCATTAAAATTCTCAGTTTGAATCTACTTAATTACTTAGCTCCTCCCTATGCGGCGTATGAGTTCGACAATATTTTGGACTCGCAACAATGGCAGCAAAAGCAAGCTTGGTTAAGTCGAATAATTGCCTTAGCTGATGCCGATGTGATGGCTTTTCAGGAAGTATTTAGCGCAGAAGCGTTGGCTGAGCAATGTAAAAGCCTTGGCTACCCGCACTTTTTATCTACACCCTGTAGCCTCGACGAGTCTAGCTATGTTTACCGCAAACCGGGTTTAGCGCTGGCTAGCAAATATCCGCTGCGTAGTGGCAGCCTTTATAATCCTAATCACTTGAGCACTTTTAGTCGTGCTCCTTTAATTGCAAAAGTTAAGTTACCAGAAATAGGCTGGATTAAAGCTTATGTGGTCCATCTCAAATCTAAGCGGCCTATCTTAAATGAAGATCTAGTGGGTGAGCCTAGTGATATTGATGAATACATGGGCCGCTGGCAGTCCGATACCTTGCGAGCACAAGAAGTAAGTCTATTGATGCAGGATATTCTAAGTTGTCGTAAACATCAGCTTGAGGCTGTAATGATGCTGGGAGACTTTAATGATGACCTATCTCAAGGTGCGCTTAGCCATGTATTCGACTTGCCTTTAGCGCAGCATGATGAAATTGAACAGCACTGGCGAATGCATGACAGTTTCACCTTAAGCCAAACTGACCAGCCACGTTCCGCAACGCATTATTGGGGCGGACAAGGCAGTGTTTTAGATTACATTTTGCTATCTGGAGAGTTTTCTCCTGATTATCAACAGCAGTTGGCAGAAGTAGTGGTTTATCGCTGTTTTGATCGCCATCTTACCCACGCAGATTACTCTGTAGACAGCCAAGCCAGTGACCACGCAGCGGTGATGGTTGAACTTACGGCTAGAGCTTAGTGCTCTAACCGGTAAGGCTCAAACAACTGCTGTAAGTTTACTTTGGCGTTTAGCCGGCTTGCCAGTAAATACATGCCACCAATTTTTCGATGTATTAACAGCACGTCGATAGGGGCTGGAGGGGATAGCTGCCAGTGGGCATGAGTTTCTCCAAGCCCTTGCAAATGGGGCTGTGATGATTGAACTGAGCGCTAGAGTTTAATGCTCTAGCCGGTAAGGCTTAAACAACTGCTGTAAGTTTACTTTGGCGTTTAGCCGGCTCGCCAGTAAATACATGCCACCAATTTTTCTGTGTATTAACAGCACGTCGATAGGCGGAGTGTGCCAGTAGTCATGTTCATAACTAAGTGCCATGCCTGCTTCGCGTAGTTCTTTAGCCAGCGGTGAGTTTGCAAAGTTATAGTCGCCAGCGTACTTAAGCGGTTGTATCACCATCTGCAGCATACTGTTTAGGGTGGCTATTTGGCGTTCGGTACTGTTTGAGTTAACAAAACCGAGTTGCTCTAAGGCGCTTAAATCTAGAGTAAATGGCTGTGCCAATGCGCTACTTAAAAGTTTGCGATAACCCTGGCTGATGTGTGGGGGAATTTGCCGAGTTGCGCCAAAGTCTAACAAAACAATTTTATTTGATTGCGTTGAATACAGGTAGTTGGCAAAGTTGGGATCGGTTTGCATTAGGCCAAACTCAAACAGCTCCATCATCAATAATTTGAATAAGTTATGCATGACTTGGTCACGTAATGCCTGAGGTTGCTGCTGTAATTGATCTATAGCTTCTCCTTCATGATGACTCATGGTGAGAATGTTACTGGTACTTAAGTGGCCAAAGAGCTCTGGTAATTCAAATTCTGAATGCTTAGCGAGTTTAGCTTGATATTGGCGCAGATACTCGGCTTCTTGAAGGTAATCTGCTTCTTGGTGAAGCTGTAGTTTGGCGTCTTGAAGAATTTGCTGATAATCAAACTGCTTGGGCAATATACCGCTGATATTGAGCAGGCTTACAACGTTGTCAACATCACTGTCGATGCTGCCTTTAACGCCAGGATATTGAATTTTAATCGCGACTCTTTGTTGTTCGGATAAGTAAGCACTATGTACTTGTCCAATAGAAGCCGCAGCTATTGGCTGTAAAGAAAACTGTTTAAATTGTTGCTGCCAGTTTTCTCCCCACTCATTAAGCAACACTTGGCTAAGCTGACCAATTGGCATTGGGTCGGCATCTGCGCGTAAACGCGCTAACAGCTCACTCACTTCTTTAGGAAGCATCTCTCCAGCATCCATCGACATAAGTTGGCCTACCTTCATGGCAGCACCACGAAGTTTTGCCAGCTGGTCGGCCACCCGTTTTACATTGTTGGGGGTAAGTAGTATTTCATTTAGTTTTGGGCGTTTGCCTGCTGCTAATTGGGCGGCGCCTTCTGCCAGCATACCTCCTGCTACACGCGAGGCTAAAGACCCTAGTTTTCCTAAGCGGGCAATGCGCGAACTGGGCACTTTAGAGGCTTTATTGTTATCTGAGTGGCTGATAATGCTTTATCCCTAATGGTAGGTTTCTGCTTAAGTTTACGTCGAAAAGGTGTTTATGGATCTATATCTATCGTTTTGATTCCACGTTGTTATTTAGCTGGATTTTCAATTTACTAATGCACTCATAGTTTATTAAGTCATTACTATTCAATGCCTTATGTTGATTGTTATAACTTGGCTCGCTGCTTGCTGTATCCCAATCAAATGGTGTTATTTGCAATTTGCAAGAGAGGCTTTATGAAAACCCTATTGATGTTTATATGCTGCTTACCCTTGGTAAGCCAAGCTGGAATTATTAGCAACGGCAGTTTTGAACAAAATGATGTTCGTTATGGTGGCTGGAGTTTCTTTGCGAGCGAGGATGTAGTTGGCTGGCAGGGACACAATATCGAAATTTGGGATAACTTGTTCAATATTCAAGCAGCACATGGGCAACAGTTTATTGAGCTAAACGCACACTGTTCTGGCAAAGGCAAAAAGGCTTGCCAACCCGGCAAGTACCATATTTCCCAAGATTTTATTACCGAACCTGGAGCGAAATATCGTTTTGGTTTGGACTATCGTGCACGCACTAACAAACCAGAGGCCTTTACTGTGAGCATTCAAGATAGCAGTGGCAGCGAGGTATTTGAGCAAGTTATTGATGATCATGACGCTAGCTCTTGGCGAAACTTTTCTGGTGACTTTGTTGCAACTGATTCCTTATCACGGATCCGTTTCGACTCTATGGTAAATGGTTCGTTGGGTAACCTTATCGATAATGTATATGTGGAAGTTATTCCGCTTAGTGGTTTTAGCGCAGCTGCCTTATCAGTATCAGAGCCAGTGACAATTGTGCTGTTCATTTTTGCCTTGGCGCTGCTTATTGTCACCAGAAAACCTAAGCAATCTTAAACCGAGCTTAGCTGTATTTAATCAGCAGCTAGTGCATCGACTATTGGTGGTAACAACAATGAAGGGGAGACTAATGTCTCCCCTTTTATTGATTAGCTAAGTGGTTAAAGCATTAACGCTTTAGGTAGGCTTGCAGTAACTCACCACCGGTTGCGGCATTTAACGGTTTGAAAATAAACCCTTGAATGCCTTGCTCTTGGCAGGCGTCAACCACATTGCTGTCGGTGACCGAAGAGAGCATTACGATGGGTGTTTGTTTATCCAGCTGGCGCATTTGGCCCAGTGCTTTGTCGCCATTTAAGCGATTCATTACCACATCCATAAATACAAATTCGGGTTTATGCTCGGTTAATGCGGCTACTGCACTGTCGCCGTCATCTGCTTCAATAACGTTGTTATAACCAATGCCAGCAAGAATGCGCTTCATGGCCTTGCGGATCAATGGGCTGTCATCCACTGTCATAATTAGCGCATTTTTAGCTAAAGTTTCACCGGTGGTGGGTGGAGCAACAATACAAGCGTCAGAATTGAAAACCGCTTCTTCGTAGTCGTTTTGTTGATTAAGCTCGCGTACTAACAAGTTAAAGTAATAGCGGCCAACACCTTCTACATGCACCGGTACTGTAACAATTTGCTGTACGCCTTCTAAGTAACGGCTCATATCGGCTAAATCAAGAGCAACATGGGGGCTGGCAAACTCAAAGCCCAAGTTGTGTTTTTGTAGAATATGGGTAGCCCGACCCACAATGGTATTACCCCATTCTTCAAGGGCTGCAACTAGGTCGTCATCTAAGCTTTCGCTGCTACTTGCTTCTCCTACTAAGGATTGTTGCACTGCTTGACCAATTGCTACGGCGGTTTCTTGATAGTGGTGCATGAGCACCACGCCATCTAGCTGGCCTTGCATGTCAGAACAAACGGCATAACCTTTAAAGCGGAAGTCTTCAACATTATCGATAAATGGTTCATCGGCGCGGCCATCAAGGCCGGTCATTAGCTTAAGGCTCTGTAAAGATTCTTGGATGAAAGGATGAAGAATAATTTTATGAATGGTTTCTACTGTCATAATTTTCCTTTTTAATAGACTTAAGCTGAATTGGCTTACTCTTCCTAGAGTATTTGTCATATCTTTGATAGCGAGAAACCACTCTAGGCAAGAAGCTATAGCGATTCAAGCAGTCTGATCAAATGTGCGATCCCTGACCAATAATGGCGAGGATTGAGTTAATGGAATACAACACAGATTAAGGAATCCCCATGCCACACTGCGTAATAGAATGCCCAGCTGATTTAGCCCGCATAGTCAATTTTGATGTTTTGGTGGAAGCGGTACACGATGCGGCCGATGCTAGTGGCCTGTTTTCAGCTGGCGATGTAAAAGCACGCTTAGTGTTAGCCAACCACTATCGAGTAGGTGGTAAGCGAGCCCCGTATGTACATACCGAAGTGCAAATTCTAAGTGGCCGCAGTGAGCTACAAAAGAAGGCCTTAGCCACTGATATTGCTCGCGCTGTATGTGAATTATTGCCCAGTGTTGACATGATTTCAGTGGAAGTACGTGATATCGCCGTTCAAGCCTATGCTAATCGTGCAAGTTTAACGACCTTGAGTGAGGCGGTGTAAACAGCACAGTTTGGAACATCTATAAGCAAAGTTCTGGCCTTGCGCCAGGCTTTTGATTAGGCTGAATATTCGGCAATAACTGCCGAGAGTTGTTATACCAATCACACTAAGTAAGTGATCAGAAATAACGCAGAAAAAATACTTGATAATAAGGCAGAATTTTTCGATAAGTGGTTATTCTACAATCAAAAATTCTAATGCAGTTATCAAGTATTTTAGCCAGATAGAATGAACAGTTACTTAGTACGGTTGGTATTACCCCTTTAAGTAGGAGCGAAATGCTAAAGCCTAAGCAGCAACATTCGAATCTTGGATTACCAGTAGTGCAAGAACTTAGCGCTACTGCTAAGGCTAGCTTGCAGACAGGTATTCAGCGCTTTTCCGCTCAAGCTACGTATTCCACGCAAGTTCAGCATGATTGTTTAGCGATAGAAGAGCCCTTGCAGCTTTCTTTGCAATGGTTTTGCCAACGCACCAACCAATATCAGCAGCGGCCACTTAGCCTTACCATGCGCACACCTGGTAACGACGTGGCCTTGGTTCTGGGCTTTTTGCAAAGCCAAAATATTATAGAGTCACTAAACGACATCGACGATATTCGCTTTGCTCAAGGAGCTGCGGCTGCGCAAGTTGAAGATTACAATCACCTAGAGATACAACTCAATCGGCAACGACAATTTGACTGGGCGGCACTAGAGCGTAATTTTGCCAGCTATTCGAGTTGTGGTTTGTGTGGCGCGAGTTCTGTTAAGGCCTTGGCTTTAAACCAGCAGCCTGAATTAAACATGCAAGAAGAGTGGCTAGCCGCATCGCTTATTTATCAGTTGCCTAGCTTGCTGCAAGAACATCAACCCTTGTTTAAGCAAAGTGGTGCGGTGCATGGTGTAGGTGTTTGGGCTGATGGCAAGTTCCTTAGTGTTGCCGAAGATATCGGTAGGCACAATGCATTAGATAAAGCGTTAGGCCAATTGCTGTTGGAGTCTCAACAGGCGGCTTGCAGCGTTTTGGTATTAAGTGGTCGAGTGAGTTTTGAGTTAATGCAAAAAGCGCTGATTGCCAATATACCGGTAGTGGTGGCGGTTGGAGCTCCTTCTAGCTTGGCATTATCGGTAGCAAAACAATTTAATATCACCTTAATTGGCTTTACTAAAGACAGCCAATTTAATGTTTATCACGCTCCATGGCGAATAAGTAAAGAGGGTGGGTCCCAGCATGAGTCATAAACCTTATCAAGGTGCTGCCGGAGGTTGGGCTGCCTTAGCTAGCACCGCGAAGCATCTCGTAAAAAGCGAAAATGTCGCTAAAAATCTTAAGAATTTGCTCAATACCAATCAAGACCATGGCTTTGACTGCCCCGGTTGTGCGTGGGGTGAAAAGGGACACAAAGCCACTTTTCGCTTTTGTGAAAATGGCGCAAAAGCAGTTAATTGGGAAGCGTCTTCCAAGCGGGTTGACGCTAGTTTTTTCGCCCAACACTCAGTGCAGTGGCTAGCCAAGCAAAGTGACTACTTTTTGGAGTACCAAGGGCGCCTAGCCGAGCCAGTGGTTTTTGCGCCGGGCAGTGACCATTATCAAGCCATCTCTTGGGATGATGCCTTTAAGTTGATAGCCGAGCACCTACATCAGTTAGTCAGCCCCGACCAAGCCGAATTCTATACCTCAGGGCGAGCTAGCAACGAAGCGGCATTTTTATATCAGTTGTTTGTACGCCGTTATGGCACCAACAATTTTCCTGATTGTTCCAATATGTGCCACGAAGCCAGTGGTCATGCGCTTACTGCCAGTATTGGCATAGGCAAGGGCACGGTTACCATTGAAGACTTTGAGCTGGCCGATGCGATCTTTTTGTTTGGGCAAAACCCCGGTACTAACCATCCTAGAATGCTCGAAACCTTGGCTCACGCCACGCAACGTGGTGCAAAAGTGGTGGCCTTTAATAATCTTAAAGAGCGCGGCTTAGAGCGCTTTGCCAATCCTCAAAAGCCGGTAGAAATGCTGGGTGGAGCTGCCAGCCCAACAACGAGTCACTATTTTACGCCAAAACTTGGCGGCGATATGGCGGCGGTTCGTGGCATAGTAAAAATACTGTTAGAGCGTCATCAACAAGCTTTACGCCATGGTGATAGCGTGTTTAACCAAGCGTTTATTGAGCAGCACTCGCAGGGAATAGAAGCATACTTAATAGAGGTGGAACAAAGCTCTTGGCAGCATATTGAACAGCAATCAGGGCTTAGCCAAGCGCAGCTAGAAAGTGTTGCCGATATTTATCAGCAGTCGGAGCGAGTCATTATCGCTTGGGCGATGGGAATTACCCAGCATAAACACTCGGTGGCAACGATAAACGAAATCACTAACTTACAGTTATTGTTTGGCCAAATAGGTAAAGAGGGGGCCGGTGTTTGTCCGGTGCGTGGTCATTCAAATGTGCAAGGTGACCGGACCATGGGCATTAACGAAAAACCTAACGCAGCATTTTTGAAAAGCATTGAGGATGTGTTTGGCTTTGCCCCACCAAGCAAACCCGGTCACAACGTTGTGCAGGCCATCGAAGCGATGTTAAAGGGCCAGAGCAAAGTGTTTATTGGCTTAGGTGGTAATTTGGTGGCTGCAGCGCCAGATACCGGCCTAAGCGAACAAGCGTTAGCAAACTGTGAGCTTACCGTGAGCATTGCCACCAAGCTTAATCGTACTCATGTAACACCGGGGAAATACTCACTTATTTTGCCTTGCCTTGGCCGCACCGATGTCGACATGCAAGCTGCGGGGCCACAGAAAGTAACTGTTGAAGACTCATTCTCTATGGTGCATGCCTCTGCCGGCTTGGTGGATGAAAGTGCCGATGATATGCGCTCTGAGCCGGCGATTATTGCCGGCATTGCTAACGCCGTATTAGGCGCTTCGCCTATCGACTGGTTAGCTTGTGTGCAAGACTATGACAAGATTCGAGACTATATCGAGCAGACCATTCCAGGTTTTGAGCACTTTAATCAACGAATACAGCGGCCAGGTGGTTTTTACCTAGGCAACAGTGCGCGTCGTAGAGAGTGGAATACCGCGACCGCCAAAGCCCAGTTTATTAGTCATCCTCTGCCAGATGATGTTTTACCCGCCGAAGTGCGTGCATTAAGTGAAGACCAAGTATTGGTGTTGCAAACCTTGCGGTCGCATGACCAATACAACACCACCATTTATGGTTTTGAAGATCGTTATCGTGGCATTTATAACGAACGTAAAGTACTACTGATTAACCCTAAAGACATTCAAGCTTTAGGTTTTACAGAAGGCGCATTGGTGGATATAGAAACGCTCTGGCCTGATACAGTAGAGCGTAAGGTGAGTGGCTTTAAGTTGATTGCCTATGATATTCCTCGGGGTAATGCCGCGGCTTATTTTCCCGAAGCAAACCCTTTGGTGCCGCTAGCTAGCAAAGGGGATTTTAGTGATACGCCAACCTCTAAATCGGTCGCCATTGTGCTAAGTGCATCTAATCAATCTTCAATTGATACTAGGTCTGATTAAGACTCTGCCAATAATTTAGGAGTTTGCTCAGCACTAATTAGTTGTTCAACTTGGTCAATAGGCAAGGGTTTAGCAAAGTAGTAGCCTTGCAGATAATCCACTCCAAGGCTTCGCAGGATATTCATTTGGCTTTGGGTTTCTATGCCTTCAGCCACTACCGAGTAGTTCAGGGCTCTGGCCATGTGCATTACCGCAGTAATAATCGCATAGCCATTGGTATCAATACGCTCCACAAAAGAACGGTCGATTTTAACAATATTTACCGCTAAATCTTGCATGATGGATAGCGAAGAATAACCAGTACCAAAATCGTCAATCGATACTTTTACTCCTTTGTCTTGCAGCGCTTTAATTTGCTCGGCCAATAAACCAATGTCGCTGGTAAATACCGATTCGGTCATTTCGATGTGCAGCAACTCCGGTGCTAACTGACTGCTTTGCAGAGCGGCTTCCACAATGTCTACAAAGTCATCATCTTCTAATTGGGCCACCGATACATTTACGCAAATGGCGATGGGATGGCGCTGCGCCCAACTGCTGGCGGTTTGGCAAGCCTGCTCTAATACCCATTGGCCAATTTTTCGGATCAAACCATATTGCTCAGCAATGCTAATGAACTCATCGGGCGGAATCATCTCATCATTCAAGCGCCAGCGCAGCAGCGCCTCAAAGGAGACTATTTGGCAATCATTAGCGTCTATGATGGGTTGGTAGACCAAATGCAGCTGATCTTTTTCTACTGCTTGGCTTAAACCATCTTTTAACAGTAATTCGCGGTGAATTTGTTTTTCTAGTTGGTCAGAAAAAACGCCAACCGTAGAGGGCAACCGTTTTTTCTGAGCGTACATTGCGGTATCGGCAAGACGAATTAGGCTGTGCTCATTTTGTGAATGCTGCGGATAAAGCGCGATGCCCACCGTAGCACCAACTGACAAACGATTATTGGCAAAGGTATAAGCTGCTGAAAGGGTTTGAATAATCTCTTCTGAGCGGCTTATCGCGAGTGATTCATCGCAATCTTCTATAGCAAGTAAAAACTCATCACCACCCCAGCGACACAGCAGTTGATGATTATGACAAAGGTGTTTTAGGCGCTGCGCGGTATTATTCAATACCTGGTCGCCAGTATCATGGCCAATAGCATCGTTAATCTTTTTAAAGCCATCTAAGTCGATAAACAAAACCGCTAACGACTGTTGCTGTTGTTTGGCTTCTAGTAAGCGAAGCTTTAAGTGCTGCAAAAAGGCAGTGCGATTAAATAAACCGGTGAGGGGGTCTAGGTTCGACAGCTCATAAATGGTGTGGGTACGCCTCTCTACTTTTTCTTCCATATGATGAACCAATACTGCGTTTTGGTTTTTTAGTAACACCGCTTGGGCGGTAAACTCGGCATTTTTTTTAGCAATCACCACCATCACAATGCCAAATAACACTCCCAAAATACCCAGCATTTGGCGCTCGTAGATACCAGAGAACATTAATCCGACTGAGGGCGGAGCTAGCAAAATAAAGGCATAAGCCATAGCGGTGTACTTATGCCCAGCTAACACCGTGGCAGAGCCGCCGGCCATGGCCGAAATAATAATAATATGAGTGCTTAAATCGATATCACCACTTAGTGGATTAGAAATAACTTTGAGAATATAAACCGACCACATTATAGCGGTAATGTTTGCGCCTAATATGAAACGTCGAATGGCTTTTCTACCGTTAAAAGCTTTATGCTGCTCGCGGTGTTTCCATACTCGCCAATCCAGCAATCGGATAAGTAATAAACTTGTCATTACTACCCACCAGGCGTGTTTAAACTGCTGAGTGCCACTAATATTGAAGGCAAAAACTAAAAAGCTGGACGCGATGATCGAGATTACAATGCCAGAAAACGCGTTGTCGTATAACAGGTTGGCTCTATCTCTTTCATTGCTCTGTTCTAATTCATTGTTATTGATAAGAATTTCTCTGCTTAAACCTCGTTGAGTGCACTAGCTCGTTTGATCGGTATCATTGCTTTGGGTGAGCCTTAACAGCTTACGCTTTTGCTTAGTATTGCAGCAAAATCAGAAGAGTTAGTTGCTTGCAATAAAAGCATAGCTAAGGATCTCTAGGATCTACCAGTTCACAAGTGAATTATGTTTGCGAAACATAGAGCTAGCTTACGTTTTAAAGGTTTTATGCTATTTATAGCGCTAAAAAGTGCGGGTAGCTTAGCCGAAACGCACGGTTTATTTGTCTGCAAAATCCCAAATTATTATCACATTTAAAAAAAGCTTATAGTTCATAGCTAATAGCTCAATTTTTGATGCTGAAGAGGCCTGGAAAGGAACCTAGTAAGCAGCCTAAGTTCCTTCTTATTGCTATTACAGATGGAGAGTTAGCCCTTTTGTGCTAGCTCTAATTCATCAATTTGTATTTGTAGATTTAGAGAGTTTTGATTTATCTGCGTAGCGTTATTTTGCAACTTCTCTCCCTCTAACTCGGTACTAGAGGCCTGCGCGCTAATGCTTTCGATACTGCTTGCCATTTCATTTGCAACCACACTTTGTTGGCTCGCTGCAGTGGCGATTTGAGTACTCATTTGGTTTATTTGCTCAACCCCCTCGGTGATTTGAACAAATTTCTCGCGAGATAGACTTACCTTCTCTAAGGCTTGGTTTGCAGAGTTGTTATTGTGGTCGATAGTGCTGGCAGAGCTGCTAATGCCTGAAGAAAGGTGCTCTAACATGGTTTGGATTTCTTTGGTGGCCTCTTGAGAGCGAGCGGCTAGATTACGTACTTCATCTGCTACTACCGCAAATCCACGGCCTTGTTCCCCGGCTCGTGCTGCCTCAATGGCCGCATTTAGTGCTAGCAAATTGGTTTGCTCGGCAATACTGCTAATGGTGTCGGTAATCGAGCTAATTTGCTGGCTCTCTTGAGCAAGGTTTTTAATCTTCTCGGTGGTACTGGCCATTTCACTGGTAAATTGCTGCATGGTGACTAAGGCATCCGCTACGACTTGGTCACCTTCGTCAACGGTTTTACTCAAAAACTGGGTGGTTTCGGCGGTATGTTGTACGTTTTCTCTTACCCCGTCTACGGTTACCGACATTTGATTCATACCGGTTGCTATTTGCGTGGTATGGCTGCTTTGAGTGCGCATGCTTTCCAGTACGTCATTACTGGTTGCAGACAAACTGTCCGCGGTGTTTATCATGGTTTTCACAGATTCAGACACTTGCATAAACATAGCTTTATAGCGGGCTTGAACAATTTTTATCGAAGCTAAGGCTTGTAGCATTTCTAAGTTGCCATCAACTGCAATGGGGCGAGTAAAATCTCCAGCGGCTAAGTCTCGGTTATGCTGTTGAATCAACTGAATTCTTTTATAAACATGCTGATGACTATAAAACCAATAACTAGCCTGCAATATTGCTGCGCCAATTGCTAAGCCACTGAGTAGGCTGCTGTCTGCCATGAAGACAATGGCCAAGGAAAAACACAGTAAAACTAGGCTAAATATGCTGTTAATAGTGCTAATAGAAGTACGTTCGAACAGCGGTGCTTTGGGAATTTTTATACTCGAGTCATTGCGCATTTTAGCGTAAAGCTTTTCGGCATCGCTTACTTGCGCAGCTGTGGGCTCTGAGCGCACCGACTGATAACCCACGGTTTGGCCTTGCTTTACGATGGGAGAAACAAAAGCATCTACCCAATAGTGATCGCCATTCTTACAGCGGTTTTTAACAAATCCCCGCCATGGGTTGCCCGATTTAACGGTGCCCCAAAGGCTTTCAAAGGCAGCGGGCGGCATATCTGGGTGACGCACAATGTTGTGATCTTGACCAATTAGTTCTTCACGGCTGAAGCCGCTTATTGCAACAAACGCGTCGTTTACGTATTTAATTTTACCTTGTAAATCGGTGATGGAAACGAGGTCTTCTTTAGAAGTGAACTTCTGCTCTTGCTTAGTGATGGGTTGATTATTTCTCATCTACCTTCCTTTACCTAACAGGTGGTGTGCCAGCTAATCTAAGTTTGTTATCGACTTCACTTTAGAAATGCTTTAGCTGTGGCGTGATAAAAGTTTGCTTTGTTTGCGGGTTTTATAAGCAAAAGTGTAGCCAGTGATTATATTTACAAAATCAATATTAGAGGTGGGTGTTACTGTCTTGGAGGTGTTATCACGCTTTTAAGCTGTGAAGCTTTACTGTGGGCAGCGAGCTGCATAAATTGAACTAACCAATGGTTTTTGAGCCGAGTATAGTTTTTGTGAATATTAGAAAAGTAGATTTAAACCTATTAGTTTACTTAAATGTGTTGCTCGAAGAGCGCAATGTTTCGCGAGCCGCCAGCAAGCTAGCGCTTACTCAACCTACTATGAGCAATGCACTTAAACGTCTTCGAGAATTATTTGATGATCCTCTACTGGTGCGCACCGCAGAGGGTATGA
This sequence comes from Agarivorans sp. OAG1, assembly GCF_037076485.1. NCBI lineage: Bacteria > Pseudomonadati > Pseudomonadota > Gammaproteobacteria > Alteromonadales > Alteromonadaceae > Agarivorans > Agarivorans sp. OAG1. The sequence continues at coordinate 3,714,639 of NZ_AP028990.1, read as the reverse complement.
CACCTACCGAAAAAGCCACTAAGTTAAAGCCAGAAATTGTAAGCTTATTAAGCATGGCTGAGAAGATCACCCAGCCCGACAAGGACTTTTCACCGGCCCAAAGCAGCGTTACTTTTCGAATAATGTGTAATGACTACATTGAAGCAACCTTGTTGGCTCCTTTTATTCAAAGTGTGCTTAGTAGCGCGCCTAAAATTAATTTCGATATTTATGCGCCTGGTGATATTCGCTTAGGTGACATGGAAAAAGGCCAGATAGATTTAGCCATTAATCGCTTCACTAGCTTGCCAAAAACCTTTCATCAATCGAGCATTTGGCGCGATAACTTTTGCTGCTTGGTACATAAAGACCATCCTTATGTAGAACACTTAGATTTACCCAGTTATTTAGCGGCTGAGCATGTTTGGTTAAACCGAGCAGGCTGGGGGGCTGAAACAAGCATTGGTAATCAAGCCGCCAGCCAAAAGCTTGGCTGGGTAGATGAAGCCTTGGCGCAGTTAGAACAAGTTCGCAATATTCGGGTGTATACGCGCCATTATGCGCTGGCAGGTTTGTTGGTGGCTCAGCCTCAGCTGGTGGCTACATTGCCGCGTCGACAGGCAATGCTTTATAAAGACAGCCCTGATTTGCGCATAGTAAGGGTGCCTTTTCAAATTGTACCTATCGAGACCAAAATGATTTGGAGCCCCTTGTTACAGCATTCGAAAGCCCACCAATGGTTGCGCCGTTCACTTACTGAGTTTTCAACTACGGTGTTGGATCGCTAGTCTTTATGATTATTGCTAATCGCTACTGTTTTTTGGCAATATTATTGGATTGTTCTCAAAGCTTTACTCTGCGTTAGTATGTTTGATTAAGCCTATGAACTGGCTCTCAAAACGGGTGTGTTGGCTGTGGCAAATTAAACTGGCCAAGTGATGGAGCGAGTACAGGCTTATCCCTTCTATTCAAATGCTTATGCCTTGTTTCTTTGCTTAAATCGTGGCTTAAATTTAATGCTCAAGCAGTGAGACAAGACTATGCGTACCTTTGAAAAATGGCTTAAACCTATCACCCCAAGCAATACTCTCTTGGTAGTAATGTTGAGTAGCGGCTTGTTAGCCTGCAATTCTTCGCAACATGTAAATCAAACCACTTCCACTCAATTAGAGGTGGAGTCTCCAGCACTTGTTTCACTGCAGCCAGCCTTAGCTCAACGCTTAAGTGACGATATGAGTCTGCCGCATCAAATGTTACCAAGTGGGGTGCCCAGCTCTTATGATTGGTCTCATGTTCCTCGGCTTGGTTATGGTAATTACCCTGGTGAATTTAGCGCCTTTTTAACTTGGGGGCAGGCATATTTGGCTGCCGGCAGTGAGCCAGTTGATAATGTTCGAATTCAAATAGCTCACCTTACTAGCTATGTATTAGATAGCGAAGATGGCCTTTGGTACGTGCTGCAATCTTCTGCTGATGTGGATGGTCATTATTACCGTGAAGACTTTGTTGATGATGAAAACAAAATGGCTGACAGGCGCAAAGAAGAGCTTGGCAGTTCGGTAAGCTTAACAGCGGATTACAATTTTCATTTTTGGCCTAAATCTAGTGGACGAAAAACAATTAGTGAGTCGCGTATAGCTGGGGTGATTTCGGTAGTTGCAGCTCGTTTGGTATTAGATGATCCCGAGGGCCCTGATAATCGCGACCAAGCGCAATACCTTATGAGTGTTGGTTCAGATTACTGGCTTGATAAACAAGCGGGTTGGCCACAATGGACCACCAACGGTGATGTAGGCATTGGCAGGTTTAGCCGTATTAATAATGACTGGCAGTGGTTTACCATGCATACCTTGTCGCAGCAGCAGTTAACGGAGGCACTGCCGATATTGCCTGCTCTTTAGATTGTTAGGGTACAATACGGCACGCAATAAGCAGGGGCTCAGTTGTTTGTTCTTCCTAAATTAGCACTGTCGCCAATGTGTAAATTTGAGGGACTAACTTACTACTATTCATGAAATCTATAGTTTGTATTGAAAACTACAATTTCATTTTATTTTGGTGGCGCGCTATCTTGAAGTTGAGGCTTAGTTAAACGAATGACTTAGCCAATAAAACAATAACAAAATACCACCAGAAGGAATTTGACCATGAATACAACACAACAAAGCGGTCAAGGTTACCAACACAAAGACAACCTATTTATTGACGCTCCCCTTGCGACATTTATTGAGCAAAAATTGCTAGGCAATAATACTGCCGACGCGGCTCAGTTTTTTGAAGCGCTGTCTGTCTTGGTAGAAGAATTTGGTGGAACTTACCGTAAACTAAACCAGAGCTGCCAAGAGATGGCCTGTGAGATCCACTTAAAACAGTGCCAAGCCAGCGCTGACAAGCCTAGCACAATCAATATTAGCCATGGCAGCAGCAAAGCCATTTTAGATGAATACAGCTGCGCCATTCCAAGCTGTTTATTGGATGTGTTAACCACAACGGTAATTGCTAACAAGCAAGATATGATGCTATCGCTTAGCACCACCAATCAATCTGAAGCAGAGTTAATGGAAGCTGTGTTTGCTCGCGCTCATTGTTTAATGGGCTTTGATTCTCAACATATAGAAGTGATTCGCCCTGTAGACAATGTGGCTTGTATTGCTCAAGCGCGCAAACGTGCTGAGTACCACGATAGCCAAGCTATGGTCAGCCATGGTTAAGTGATTATAAAAAACGAGGCATTAGCCTCGTTTTTTATTGATGTAACTTTAGTAGCCGAGCAACAAAGTCCAATAGATACGGTAGTTACTACTACTATTCTCTGCGCTAGCACCTCCAAAATCGACATGGTTTGGGTTCATGATGTGGCTACAATGACCAGAGCTATTTAACCAGCCGTTCATCACATCAGCTACAGAGCCATAGCCCGCACCAATGTTCTCTCCAGCCCAGTATTTGTCGTAGCCATGCTTTTTGGCTCGGTCGTTTGAATCAGATCCATCCAAGCCAGTGTGTGAGAAGAAGTTGTTGTTTGCCATGTTGTCAGAATGCTCCTGTGCAGCTAGTTGCAAGGATTGGTGGAATTGCACTGGATTAGTTGCCGCGTAGTAGGTGCTACCGCAGTTGCGGCCGACGCTTCTGGCTTCATTCACTGCAGCAAGTAACTCAGCTGAAACCGTACCAGTTTCGCCGCCATCACCAGGATCGGTTGGGTCTGTCGGATCGCTCGGGTCAGTTGGCGTTTCGCTTTCTTGCCAGTCGTTTAGCTTGGCGTCATCAATGATGAACTCTGTGCCAGCGTCTGGTCCGAAGAAGAACAGCTCAGCACTTTGAATTGCGCCAGTGGCTTGCACAGTAAAATCTGCCGTTAGCTCTTGCCAGCTACTGTTACCAGACACTTGACCTAGCTTATGCCAAGTATGACCAGCATCATCGCGAATCAACAGGCGTGATTCAATCTTGCTAGTTCCAGATACCGTGCGCACTTGGGCGGTTAGCAAATAGCGTTGTCCTGCTTGAACCACGTTGAACACGTCTTGCTTGGGACCGTGATACCACTGGGTACGGTTCTTACTTAGCAGCGCATAGTTGCTGTTGTAAGCGCTGGTGGTAATAGTAGTGGTGGCACTGTAGCCAGACTTCCAATTGGTGGTTTGGCCGCTCTCAAAATCACCATTTTTCAGAAGGTTAGTTTCTGGTTGTGGAGGTTCACTACCGCCGTCGTTATCACCGCCATTGTCACCGCCGCTTCCGTCAACTGGAATGAAGCGGACTTGGTCTAGGCGGGCACCATCTTCGCGAACGTAGAAAGTAATGGTGTTATTGCCTTGAGCGAGCTCTACCTCGAAGGTGTCTGAAACGCCGCGAGAGTTTAGGTCCATCTCTTGGTACTGAGCTTGGTTATGGGTATCCCACAGATGGCGCTCACCGTCATTGATGCTAAACCAGAATGAGTCTGCGGTTGCGGTTGGTGCATAGCTGGTAGCTTTCACGCTGTAGAGCCCAGCTCCGGTAGCGTAAAAGCTTAACTCTGCGCGATTTGCTATTGCAGCGCTGCCTTCGTAGTAGCTGCCGTTGTGGGCCGAATCTATGTAGCTGCCTGCGCTAGCTGCACTGTCATTACCTCGGCGGAAGATGCCATAGAGCTGGGCTTCTTCTGCTTCAATCACAATGGTGCTTGGTTCGCCGCCGGTTTCGCCACCGCCGTTATCTCCGCCACCATTGTCACCACCGCCGTTATCGCCATTATTGCTATCGCCGGTGCGAACTAAGCGGATTTGATCCAAGCGAGTGCCATCTTCACGTGCGTAAACCGTGATGTAGTGCTCGCCGCGGCTCAGGTCAACTTCAATGGTGTCACTAAGGTTACGCGAGTTTATGTCCATCTCGTCGTAACTTGGGGTGCTTAAGGTATCCCACAGGTGGCGAGTACCATTATCAACTTGCAGCCAAAACGAGTCGCTTTGGTTGCTAGAAGAATAAGCAGTGCCTTTTAGGCGATAGATTCCCGATCTTTCGAGGGTAAACTTCAGCTCGGCGCGATGTGTGCTAACGGTATCGTCGTAGTAATTGCCTTGAAAAGCGGTATCGATGTAACCACCTGCACTTGCTGCGGTATCTGAGCCGGTTCTAAACAAACCAAACAAGCTAGCGCTTTCGCCTTCTAAAATGACGTCCTCACTGTTGCCGCCATTATCACCACCGCCGCTGTTGTCGCCACCATTATCACCACCATTATTGGCGGTTGGATACCATGCCGCTAGCTGGGGAGCGACAGCATTAATCGCGTCCACAGCTTCAGCGCCGTTAGCGGTGTTCTTGTCTACACCGCAAGGGTAACCGCGGCAGGTCGATACAGAAGCATCAGAAAACTGACGAACGCGAGTATAGGTGCTAAAGGCTTGAGGGTAGCCCATAATGGTACTAAATGAGCGGTCAACCCCGTAGCCTGTGCCGTAGTCATATACACCTCCTAAGCTGTTTTGCTTACGCGAATGACCAAGTCCCATGTTGTGGCCAAGCTCATGAGCAAAGGTAAGTGAGTCACAACCTGAGCTGCCACCAACAAAGTTATAGGCCCAATCTTTGAAATAGCCATCAAAGCGCCCATTGGAACCAGTGCCTACATAGCCTAAGCCGCAAGTACTGTTGCTGGGCATAGTGAGTAGGGTAACGATGTCGGCACCATGCTCAGAGCGTAAGTTTTTTACATTTTGGTCTTGGCGAAATTGATTTAGCGCGTCGCCACTCATCGCAGTAGCGCCCGCTTTGTTGTACTCGCTGCTATGCACCAAGCGCACTTCAATGTCCATGCCGCTAGTTTGATAGGCAGTGTTTGTGGTGCTGATTAAGTGGCTAATATAAGTGTCGATAGCACCATTTTGTTCGGCCTTTACCCCAGGGGTATAAAGCACCATCACATCAACAGTATGCGTAGCTTGTGCAACGGCAGAGCCGAGCAAGCCAGCGAGGCAAATTCCTAGCTTTGCTTTAGTTTTGTTCGTTCCTTGAAACATGTTGTGGTTTTCTCTTATTTGGTTTGTAGTGAATTAATTAACGGGTGGTTTGGGTGCTTTCACTGGTTCTGGCAGTAACTCATCGGAGTGATCCCAGCTACGCAGTGAGCTCATTTCCCGGCTAGATATGACCCAAGCTTCACCGCCGTGCCCTTGGACAAAGTAGGTCTCATAGGGGGTGTCAATGGTGGCGTATAGCGCGCCTTGGCCCGAGGTAAGCGTGACCCGATAGTTCTCGCCGTTTCCGGTATCAAAATGAGAGGTAATGTCCTTTCCGCCGTGCTCTAGGGGAACCACACTGACGACTTCGGTGACGAAGTTTTGGTCCAGTTGTGGGACTGGGATGTCAAGTTGATCGCCAACCCGCAAATCTTGCACCTTGAAATTTGAATACTCTACAAAATGGCGCTCGGCGCCGTCTTTGAGCAGCTCTTCAAACTGGGCTGGCACTTCTGGCAATTCGTTCCAAGCGCGAGCATGTGTTGCGCGCGGTAAGTCACCGGCTACGTTTTCCTCATCGCTTGCTGCTTGAAGTGCAGTCTGCTGTTTTTCTGCGTTGGCCGGCTGAGGCGTAATAGTCTTGCTCTGTTGAGCAAGTAGAGTGCTGCCTTCGCTTGGCTTTGTTTGCTCAGTTTTAGGGCTGGCTGATTTTTGCTGAGGCGTCGGTGGAGCTAAGGCTTGCTCTAAGTCTTGTTGTGGGTCATCACTATTTAGGCCGTATATGGCAGCTAGGCTCGCGGTTAGCAAAGCAAGTGCGCCTAAGGGGGCTGTCTTTTTCATGTCATTCTCTTGTATTAAATACAAATAAAGCAGTGAGGGGATTGGGCTTGGCCAGCACTAGGCTGGCCAGCCTCAAAGGTTTATTGCTCGGTCAGCGAGACTTCATCAATGATGAAGTTGTTACCTGCATCCGGGCCGAAGAAGTACAGCTCGGCATTGATCAGGCTGCCACTCGCTTGAACGGTGAATTCGGCGCTTAGCTCTTGCCAGGCGGTAGTGCCTGATACCTGGCCGAGTTTGTGCCATACATGGCCGGTGTTATCTCGAGTCAGTAAGCGAGACTCAATCTTGGTGCTGCTACCAGAAACCATGCGTACCATGGCGCTGAGTTTATAGCTGCTGCCCACATTGAGCTTGCTGATGACGTCTTGCTTAGGACCGTGATACCAAGCGCTACGGTCTTTACTCAACAGCGCATAATTGCCGCTGTAAGCACTGGTGGTGGTAGTGGTGGTAGCGGAGTAGCCAGAAACCCAGCCGGTGCTGTTGCCACTTTCAAAGTCACCATTTACTAGCAGGTTTACTTCTGGCTCAGGAATTGGCGGTTCTTCACCACCGCCGTTGCCATCAATGGGTAGCAGGCGCAGTTGGTCTAGGCGAGTACCATCTTCACGCACGTATACGGTGATGGTGTTTTCACCTTCGTTTAGCTGGACTTCAAGGGTATCGGAAACACCACGAGAATTTACGTCCATCTCGTCATACGCTGCTGTAGCCAAAGTATCCCAGAGGTGGATCGTCCCGCCATTTACTTGCACCCAGAACGAGTCTGCACTTTGTGTTGGCGAGTAAGCCGTACCTTTTAGCTGGTAGCGACCTGCGCCAGTCGCAATAAAGGACATCTGAGCACGATTAGGGTTGCTAGCATTGCCCTCAAAATATTGGCCGTTGAGAACCGAATCAATATAACCACCGGCATTTGCCGCTGCGTCACTACCTTTGCGGAATAATCCCGATAGGGTAGCGCTTTCTGCCTCAATGGTGATGGGGCGGGGAATGCCGTCGTAACCACCGTTTTCACCGTCATCCTGACCACCATTACCTTCACCAATACGCACCAGGCGTAAACGGTCTAAACGGGTGCCATCTTCACGTACATAGACCACAATTTTGTGTTGGCCCGCTGAGATATCTATCTCAACTTGGTTAGCTTCGTTGCGGTAGTTAACGTCCATCTCTTCGTAGACTGAGCTGTTGGTGGTATCCCAAATCTGACGTGGGTTGTCGTTAACTTTGATGTAAAACGAATCGGCTTGATTGTTTGGCGCATAGGTGGTGCCTTTTAGCGCATACAGACCCGCTTTAAGTGCGGTAAAGCTAAGCTCGGCACGGTTGGCTTCAACGTTTTCGCCGTAGTAATTTCCTTGGTACTCGGAGTGAATATACTGACCAGCTGAAGCGGCGCTGTCGTTGCCTACCTTGAACAGACCGTAGAGTTGGGCATCTTCTGCTTCTATAATGATGTCGCTGTCATTGCCGCCACCGCCATTGTCGCCACCGAGCTCATTTTGTATTTGCGCTTTGGCCGAGCTAGAGATACTCCAACGCAGGGTATTCTCGAAGTATTGAGCTTGGTCGCTGCGGCTAGCACGGCTAACCATGCGATACCAGTTATCTCTAGCGCCTTGATGGTCGAAGCGATCGCGCAGTTTGGGGTTGTTTTCTATTTGTTGATATAAGCGCTGAACAAAAGCTTTGCCACCGAGATCGTCGTACCACTCAAGCAATACCGCTGACATTAGCGTATTAATGGTGCCATTGCGCCAAGGCAGTTTGCTGGTTGCCCAAACATTGTCAAAGTTATAGGCATTGTTGTTTAGGTACTTGTCTAGCTCGTCTTTGTGATCTTGGCGAAAGCGTGCATAGTCTTTACCGAAGTAGTGCAGCTCTACACCTAAGTCATCCACAATCCAAAACGCAGCGGCATTGTTGAAGCCGACTGTCCAATAACCGTAGTTAGAGTTATTGCCATCGCAGGCCCAGTCTATCCAAGCGTTCCAACCGTTGCTGCCACTCTTGTAGAAGTTACGGTTCATCTCATAGAGCCACACTTGGTCGATGCTGATATCACCCTGTTTGACTCGCTCATAAAAAGGGTTAAACAGGCCGCTACCAACAGAAAGGCCAAATACACCATGTGCTGCTAGGCCGCCGGCGCCATTGTTGTCTCTAGGAACTTGAATGGTGGGTAGACCTCTATAAGAGCCATTTAGAGGCAGATTACGTAGGCCGGTGAACTCTTCAAATGAGGCCTTAGACGCTGCCATCAACGCAACAATCTTCTCCATGGTTGCACGTTCATAAGTGCTTGCTGTTGCGCCCTCGATGGCGATAGCCATGTTATTGCTATACCAAACGGTAGCGGTACGGTTGCCTTGATTGGCAATGCCAAAATTGAAAGTGACGTTTTGATCTATGTTAATCGCCACACCGCCAGTGTAGCGAGCAGCTTGTAAGTAGCTAGAAAAGGAGAGGAGTAGGCAGCAGAAAATGATGCTGCGACACACTATATTGTTCATGTATTTCCCTATTGATTGTTAACACTTAACACCTTTTAGTTAGTCCATTAATTAGGTGTTTATTTACCAAACGGTCAAAAAGCTTGGCTTATTTGAATTAATATAATATTTATAAAATAACTAACAAATATCATTATAACTGATAAAAATTCATAATAATTATATAGATAGTTTAGTTTCATGGATTATGAAAACGATACCTAGCCAGTAGTTTTGTGGGTTCTTGTGTGATTATTTAGCGCTTAAGCTTTAAGTATATTTTTACGATTTTTCTGCGCTAGATCTCATATTTAAGCTTTTACTGATTATTTGGGGGAGAAATATTGAGTGATACGCAAGGCAAAAGAAGGATATTTGTTAACAGGGTTCTAAGAAGCTTTGGTTAAGCGATGACTAGTTTGTACCAAAGTGGGTTAGCTTAAGATAAGTGGTGTATGCATTTACTTGTTTCTAAAAAGGTAGCTAGTAAAGCCCTTGGTTGACATTAATCTAGATATCGATAAATATTAGTTTATGAGTATATTATTTAGCCAACTTTCAGCACGAATTATCATCATTCCATAGGAATGGTGGGTTTGCTGATATGCTTAAAATGTAGAAACCCGCCCTTGAGGCGGGTTTTCTATTTCTGCCTCTGGGGTATTTACTGTTAGGAGGTCATATGAAAAAAGTAGCGATATTTGGAAAACCAGGCAGCGGTAAGTCAACCTTAAGCAAGGGCTTGACCCAAGCAACTCATTTAGAGTTACACGCGTTAGACTCCATCTTATTCAAGCCTGATGGCAGCCAAATAGAGCGCGAAGTTTATGATCAAAAGCATCGCGCGATATTACATTCAGATAGCTGGATAATAGATGGCTTTGGGCCAATTTCTTCTTTTTATGAGCGCCTTGAGGCAGCTGATACACTTATTTATATCGATTTGCCTTATGCAGTGAGTTACTGGTTGGTGACTAAACGGCTACTAAAAGGCTTATTTGTTAAACCAGCTGGTTGGCCTAGTGGTAGCTCGGTGATTAAAGGATCGCTGCAAAGCTATAAAACCTTGAAGCTCTGCCCTAGGTTTTGGAATGATGATTTTATGCAGAAGCTGCAAACTATAGCTAAGGGCAAAAAGCTTTATGTGATTCGTTCAATAAAAGAGTTAAACCGCTTTGTTGAAGAAGTCTAAAAGTACCCTTTTAGCTGCTCATGTGTTTGATCACTTCATCGCCAAAGGCAGAGCAGCTTACTTCGGTTGCGTTGTCTATCATTCGGGCAAAGTCGTAAGTGACGGTTCGTGCGCCAATGGCACCGTCTACGCCTTGGCTAATCAGGTCGGCAGCTTCTATCCAACCGATGTGTTTTAGCATCATTTGCGCGCATAAAATAATAGAGCAGGGGTTTACTTTATCTTGGCCAGCTAAGCGTGGAACGGTGCCATGTGTGGGTTCAAAAAAGGCTACTTCGCTACTCATATTAGCGCCTGGGGCAATGCCAATTCCTCCCACATGGGCAGCTAATGCGTCGGCCAGTAAATCTCCATTTTGGTTCATGGTAGCTATTACATCGTAAAGCTCTGGGTGCAAGGTTACCTGCTGGAACATACTATCGGCAATAATGTCTTTGATCACTAGCGGGGCTTGGCCGTCTTGTCGCGGGATCTCTAACCAATAGCCGTTGCTGTGGGTTTGAGCGCCAAATTCTTCTTGGGCTAGTTGGTAGCCCCAATTCTTAAAGGCGCCTTCGGTAAATTTCATGATGTTACCCTTGTGCACTAGAGTAACGGAGTCGCGTTGGTGATCTATTGCGTATTGAATCGCATGGCGGATCAGCCGTTTTGAGCCTTGCTCGGAGATATGTTTTATCCCTATGCCACACTCTTCACTAAAGCGCATTTTGGTTACGCCCATTTCTTGTTGAAGGAAGTCGATTACTCGCTCTGCTCCTGGGCTACCAGCTTTCCATTCGATGCCGCTATATATGTCTTCAGAGTTTTCTCTAAACACTACCATGTCGGTTAGCTCGGGATTTTTAAGTGGTGAGGGCACCCCTTGAAACCAGCGGATCGGACGAATATTTACAAACAGATCCATCTCTTGACGCAGGGATATATTGAGCGAACGAAAGCCTCCGCCAATCGGTGTAGTAAGTGGCCCTTTAATGGCTACTTTATGTTCACGTATTGCACCCAATGTTTCTTGTGGAAACCAGTCGCCATCGTACATGTTGGCGGCCTTTTCTCCATTAAAGACTTCCATCCACATAATTTTTCGTTGTTGGCCATAGGCTTTGGCCACGGCGGCATCAACCACTTTTAACATCACTGGGGTGATGTCTACACCTACGCCATCACCTTCTATGTAGGTGATAATGGGTTTGTCGGGAACCTGTAATTCTTGCTGCTGGTTAAGGCTTATTTTCTCTCCGCCAGCGGGTACACGAATATGTTGATACGGCATGCATAGCCTAAAAGTAACGAGTGCTTAGTTTTACTTTACTTGGCTAGTTAAAGAGGGGCAACGCTATGTGTAGTAAGAAGTGACCTAGTGTGGATTTAAGCGAAAAGAAACGGCTAACTGCTGGTTTGGCAGCTAGCCTTACTCTCTATTTTAGTTCGTTTGCTACACCTTCAATGGCAGGTTTCTGGTCAAGGCTGCTGTTAAATAACAGTGGCCAATCATTGTGGCCGGTAAAGTGAGGGATCCAGCTATCAGCGTCACTTACACCCCAAACAGTAATGCCGCCGCGTAAATTAGCAGGTACGTTGTCGTAATAGGCTTTGATGATTTCTTGGTAACGTAATTTTTGCTCTTCGGCCATAGCGGCAGTAAAAGTATTTCGGTCACCGTTTGGATTCATTTTTATATCAAGCTCGGTTACTTTCACTTTCAGTCCTTTTGCCACAACTTTGGCAAAGGAAGTACCAATCACTTGAGCACTTGGCCAATCGTAGCTAACGTGCATTTGGAAGCCAATTCCATCAATGGGGATATCATCGGCAAGTAACTCATCGGCCATTCTTAGTACCGAGGCTAGCTTGGCTCCGTCGTCTTCGATGTTGTAATCGTTATAATAAAGCTCAGCACCAGAATCTGCAGCATGGGCCATTTTAAAGGCTTCAGGTATGTAGTCTTTCCCTAAGTTTTGGTACCAAGGGCTGCCATGGCCGCCGCTATTTGCATCGGTATCACGGTAGGTGGCATAACCGTTATCGTTATTGTCGTTAAACGCTTCGTTTACCACGTCCCAACTTACTACTCGGCCTTTAAAGTGATCGGCCACGGTGCTTACGTGGGTATCCATCATAGTGAGCCAGTCACCTTGATAGTTCTCCATCCAGCTAGGCATTTGTGAGTGCCACACTAAAGCATGAGCATGCACGGTAATATTGTTGTCGAGGGCCCAATCAACTAGGTTATCGGCATCCTGAAAGGTGAAATCGCCTTGGCGAGGCTGTATGTATGCCGATTTCATAATGTTTTCAGCGGTGATCTGATCAAAATGTTGAATAACAACATCCTGCAACTCTGGGCGTGTTTCAATACCGTTACTAAACTGGTCCTCGTATCCCGCTGGCACGGCCGCACCCATGTAGGTAGTGCTTAGTGCTTTTAGACTTTCTACTTGAGGTACTTCGATGGGTTCTCCTGAATCAGAACTTGAGCCTCCACAAGCGCTTAGGCCAATGCTTATAGCTGTAGAAAGTAGTGCTAATGGTAGTACACGCATAAATAATCCTTGATGTCTGTTAGCGCTAACAACGCAGGGGAGCAAGCAGTCATTTGCTTTAAGTCTGTGTTATTAAATCAGATTAAAGCGCTTTCATATGATTACCAAAAACACTAATCGTCTTATAGTAAATAGTTTTTGTGATCTAGGTTCTAACAGGGTGTGTTGATATTTATTGCTAATAAAATCAGTAGTGTAGAGTGGCGGGCTTAAGTTTATCTACTTGCACTGATTGAGCTTTACAACAAGCGAATATTGTTCAAATTAATTTTTCGTTGATTTTTCTTTATGCTGTTTATTGTGCGATTTTTGAAACTAATTTCTTAAAATTAACTTTATTTGTGATTTTTATCTTCAATATTACCATTTTTACTTGATTATATTTTTTACAGTTATTGCTGCTATTTTTGTGATCTGAATCTTTGGTAAGGTTTTCATGCGTGATATTGCTCTCAATAATTCGGTTTATTTGGAGTTATATTCTTTTCGCCTAGAGATAAATCCATTCGGGCAGAATAAAAATATAAAATAATTACTATTCCAGGAGTTTTTTAATGAATGTGAAAGCGCTTACATCAGCTGTGGCAATCGCACTTACTTGTTCCCCCCTCGTTAGCGCTGCAGGAGACGAGGTTAATTCTGAACAATTTCAACAGATTAAAGATTCTCAGCCAGTGGTTTTAGACCCTGAATTTGTTGTTGAAGAAGGCATTATCTTTTCAGGATATGCCCGATACGGCTTACATTATTCAGATGACTTTCAAAAGTATGTTCAAGCTGAAGGTGAGCTTGCTGGCCGTGCTGTTGGTCGTTTAGGTAACGAAACCAATGGTGGTGAATTCCAATTCGCTAAAGCATTTCAAAGTGAAAGTGGTGCTATTTGGGATGTAGTGCTGATGCTAGAAAACTGGTGGAAGTATGAATCTGAGCTCGAAAGTGGCGAAGAAATTAGTGAGTATGGCGATATTGCTCTTAAAAAATTCTACGCCGGCGCCACCAATATTTTTGCATCCCAGCCTAATGCGTATATTTGGGCGGGTCGAGATTTCCACCAACGTCCACAACAGGGTTTAAATGATTACTTTTGGATGAGCCACGATGGTCAAGGTGGTGGTATTTATAACCTTGAACTAGGTGATATGGCCAAGTTGGATTTCTCGGTAGTTGGCCAGGTTGATGGGCCGGGAGACAATGGTAACTATGCCTTAACATCTAAGCTGCATGCCCTGCAACTCGCCGACTCTGTTGCCTTGAGCTTTCTGTTTAACTATGGCTTTGAAAGCGACCAATATGATGACAATGGCGTAATTGAAAACAAAGACAAGATTAATGCCTACCACCTAGCTGCGGTGATTGACCAAAATTGGTCTAAAGGTCGTAATCAGTTTATTGCACGCTATGCAGATAATGCAGACACCAGCGTATTTAATAAAACTGAAGATTTAACCACATTGTATTTAAGCTTAGAAGGCGCGGTTAATTTTAGTGAGCAAGTAGCCCTAGAGTATTTAGGTGCCTACCACAACTACGATGCGAACTCGTCGGAAGATGACCGCACCAACTACAGTGCTATTGTTCGACCTATGTATAACTGGAACGATACACACTCTACGTGGTTAGAGGCTGGTTACTCGGTAGTGGATTACGATCAAGGCGGTAAAAACACGGCTTGGAAAGTGACTCTATCGCAAAACGTAACCATTAATGCCTTTGGTAACGCTCGTCCAATGTTACGTTTCTATGCCACTACTGGCCAAGCAGACAATCAAGTTCGCAGCAACGAAGCTATCGAAGCCAAGCAAGATACTTTGGCTTTAGGTGCTATGTTTGAGTCTTGGTGGTAAGGCGTTTTACTCATGCGTTATAGCTTCACTGGTTGAGGCTGTTGCATAATCAAAGGGCGTTGTTTACGCCCTTTATTTTGTTTGTAAGCCTTTAATAAATTCCCACCTAGTAATACTAATTTCTTCTTTAGCTAACGCCTCTATATCTAAATCACAACATTTCTGTTTAGAGTTTTATGCTGATTGGATTAAACGCCGTCTTTGCTTTTATGTTTTTTTGCATTAAACTTTTATCTCTATATTTTGCTGTTTATGTGTATTTTGATCTAATTTGAAGTCATTTAATGATATTTTACCCTCAATTATCTTAATTTATCGCTAACATTTAAATCGCAGTAAAAGCTTTTGTTTTTGTGATCTGTAGTTATTTTATTCTGCTTGTGCGTGATATTTGTCTCAATTTAATTTGACTCTCAAAATTATACTCAGGCTCGAAGGTGAGGTTCACTCGCCGGATAAACTAATAAAAAAAATTTATTCCATGGAGTTGTAAACATGAATATGAAAGCGCTTACAGTTGCGATGATGAGTGCCGGTATGGCATTTAGTGGTTCTGCTTTTGCGAAGGAAGAAGGCCTAAGTTACAACGGCTACGCCCGCATGGTTGCGGGTTTTAATACAGAAAAAAATAATAGTGAACATGAAGCTCAAGCTTATAACGCGGTACGAAATGGTATTGCAATTATTAAAGCTCCAAGCAGCCCGCAACAACCTGGTCGTATTGGTAACGAAGGTACCGGTATGGAGTTAGGTATTAATTATCACCAAAAGAGTGAAAATGCGGGTGATTGGGATATCTACTTTATGGCGGACGACGGCTATGGCTGGCAGCGTGATCACAATGATAGTACAACGTACAATTTAAGAATGGCTCAGGCGTTTGCCGGTGGTTCAAACTTGTTTGAAAGCCAGAAAGATATGTATGTGTGGGCAGGTAAACGCTTTAATGGCCGAGCTCAGTTTGGCTTAAATGATTACTTCTATTTCATGAATGACGGTGCCGGTGGTGGTTTCGACAACATGGATTTTGGTATGGCTAAATTTGATTTGGCAGTGGTATCTGGCGACAACGGTAATAACGGCCGTTACGCGGTAACCTCAAAGCTACACAGCATTGAAGTAGGCTCAGGTAGCATAGGCTTTAACTTTAACTATGGTTTTGGTGACCAATCTGATGAGCATGATCCAAAACACGTAACCTCTCTTCAAGCAGCGGCTTTTTACAAAGTGGGCTGGAGCATGGGTACTAACGAATTTGCTATTCGTTACAACGACAATGTGAGCGATAACAACTTGTTGGACGCCGGCCAAATTAAAGGTGACATTAATTCAACAGCATTTTACTGGTTTGGTAATTTAGGTCTAAGTGACTCGTTTGCTATTGATTATGGTTACAGCTTTGAACAATCTGATTTAGAAAACAACGATGAAAGCACCTGGAATCAGTTTGTTATTAAACCTCATTACCGTTGGTCTAATATCCACTCTACGTCGTTTGAGTTTGGTTACGACAGTGTAGATTTCAACGATAACCAAGACGAGAGTGCTTGGAAAGTCAGTATTCAGCAAAACATGTCGATGGGAAGCTTCTTATGGTCGCGCCCAGAGATTCGATTCTTTGTAACTCATGGTGAAGTGAAAGTGGGTGACAAAACAACACCGGCTACTAACGTAGGCATGATGTTCGACGCGTGGTGGTAATTATTACCACTTTTAATGGGCGATAGGGACAGAGCCTAATCTTGGAATTTTGGCGCAGCTTAGCTGCGCCCTTTTTGTTAGCGTAACTCGCGACGCAGAATCTTACCTACATTGGTTTTAGGTAGCTCTTCACGGTAAACAATGTCTTTTGGCATTTTGTAACCGGTAAGGTGTTTGCGGCAGTGCTTTTTAATTTCCTCTCGGCCAACCCGCGCATTACATACCACAAACAAGCGAATGCGTTCGCCACTCACATCGTCTGGAACGCCAACTGCTGCAGCCTCAACAATGGATGGGTGTAGCGTTGCAACTTCTTCAATCTCGCTAGGAAAGACGTTAAAGCCAGACACCAAAATCATGTCTTTTTTACGGTCTTCAATAAAGAAGTAGCCTTGTTCGTCCATGCGACCAATATCACCAGATTTAATCCACCCGTCTTTGGTGATAACGTTGGCGGTTTCTTCAGGTTGTTTCCAGTATCCCTGCATAACTTGCGGGCCTTTTATTTGTAGCTCACCTACGCCGCCCACATCTAGCTCGTTACCTTCTTCATCTACCACTCGAATTTGGGTGCTAGGCATCGGAACCCCAATAGAGGGGATAAAGGCTTGTTGTTGGTGGGTTCCTGCAGCCACAACTGGCGAACATTCGGTAAGCCCATAACCCTCAATAATTGGCATTTGGGTAAGCTCTTGCCATTGCTCGGCAATGTGCTTTTGGGTAGCCATGCCACCGGCAATGGTGAAACGTGCTTTCGAAAAATCTAGCTGCCTAAACCCGGCATGATTAAGCAAACCATTAAACAGCGTGTTTAAACCAAAAATCATGGTGAACGGGTACTTACGAAGATCGTTTACAAAGCTATTAAGATCACGTGGATTAGTAATTAATAAGTTTTTGCCACCAATATACAAGATGAACATCATGCTCACGGTGTTGGCGAAGATGTGGTAAAGCGGTAGCGGCGTTACCGCATGTTCTTGGTCTAATAAGGTGCGTGGGGCAAAGTGATAATAAACCTGAATCACGTTAGCCAGCACATTGCGGTGAGTTAACATCGCCCCTTTCGCCACACCAGTCGTGCCGCCGGTATATTGCAAATAAGCAATATCATCACCGCTAAGCTGCGGCTTTTGATAAGCCATGGTTTTGCCCTGAGTTAAGGCGCGACGCATTGATATGGCGCCAGGCAAGTTGTACTTAGGCACCATTTTTTTAACGTACTTAACCACAAAGTTAACTAGGGTGCGTTTGTGCACGGCTAGTTGGTCGCCAATACTGGTAAGAATTACATGTTTAACTTGGGTATCTTTTATCACTTGCTGCAGGCTGTTACCAAAGTTGGTTACGGCCACTATTGCGCTAGCTTCTGAGTCGCAAAGCTGGTGCTTTAATTCACGTGGCGTATACAGCGGATTCACATTGACTACCACTAAGCCTGCTCGCAAGGCGCCATAAAGTGCAATGGGGTATTGCAATACATTGGGCATCATTAAGGCGATACGCTCGCCAGCTTGCATGCCTAGTTCTTGTTGTAAATAAGCGGCAAAGGCCAGCGACTTTTGGTCTAGCTCTTGATAGGTGAGGCTTTTACCCATGTTGATAAAGGCGGTTTGTTTGGGAAATTGTTTGCAGCTGTGCTCAAACAATTCCAGCAAATTCTCAAATTGCTCTGTGCTTATTTCTGCGGGCACATCGTCTGGGTAGCTTTTTAACCAAGGTTGGTCTGATGAATTCATATTCTATCCTCACCCATTAGTTAGCACGAAAAGTCCTGTTTGGCGAACCAAGCGGTTTTACCAAGCAGATAATATGCTGTTTGGGGCTTATCTATTTTTGCCCGCAAGATTAGCTGATTGCGATAATAAACCCTAGCGTATTTTTGTGAATCGTTGAGCTAAATCATTAGCCAATTTCGCCAAGTAACCAGTTTTGTGGATAAAATGCAGATAAATGTCAGAATTGTTTGAAGGGAAAGAGGTTTAAGATTGGCGTGTATAGGTTTAAGCAACCTTATTATCGCTAATTAAATTTGATGTTTTTATCATTTAAATGCTCTTGAATGTAGCCTTGTTTTTACTAATGTTATACAAGGAACGGCAAAAGGAACCGCCAGTGTTACGACTACTCACATTGTTTTTTAGCAGCTTATTGTGCGCAACTGTTCAAGCCACCTGCGAACAGATTCGCGTGAACGGTGAGCATAATTGGTTTGACGTGTCATACAGAGTTAATGCTCAAGCTCCCTTGCAAGGCTTAGCGGTCGACTTGGCAAATCGCGTTTTTGCCGAAGTAGGCATTGATGTTGAGTATCAAACAATGGTGCCTTGGAAGCGGCAGTTTTTGCAGTTGGAAACGGGTGATTTAGATGTGGTTATTGCTGCTTTTTATAATCAACAACGTGGTAGTAAGTTTGTATTTAGCGAAGCGGTAGGCGTGGAGTACAGCACTGCTTTTATTCATAAAGAGCAAAGTGCTGCTTTTAGTGGCTTAGAAAGCTTAGAGGGCAAGCGTGGTATACAAATGCTGGGCAGTAGCTTTGGTGACCAGTTTGATAGCTATGCCAAGCAAAATCTTACTATTTCTACAATGGATGACCTAGATAGAGCGATTAAGCTGATTGCCTTAAAAAGAGCTGACTATTTGCTATATGCCACCCATGGGGGCAGGCTAAAAATTGCTGATACAGAATATGCCGATGTATTGGTGGATATGCAGCCTAGTATTAGTGAGCAGAACATCTATATGGTGATGTCTAAATCTTCTCCCTGCTTAGAGCATTTAGATGAAATTAATCGGGCTATTAGGCGCAACCGAGACGACTTTTAGCGGTTACCTTGCCAATAAAAAAGCAAGCCCTAAGGCTTGCTTTTTAGTGAGGTAAATAGCGAAGGCTTAAACCTCTTCTATTTCTTCTAATTTTGTAGAGCCACCATGGTGTGTTTCGCGGCGACGCTGAATCATCGCGTAAAAACCAGGAATTAAGAAGGTGCCTACTAGTAATACACACAGCAATCCACCTACCAGCGATATTCCCAAAGAGTTTTGGCTAATATGGCCTGCGCCATTCGCTAACACCAGTGGGATCATGCCAAAGATAAACGACCAAGAGGTCATGTTTACCGCTCTAAAGCGCAAGGTGCCGCCGGTTACTGCCGCTTGATTGATGGGCATGTCCTTGTCTTCACGTTGCATTCGAGCAAACTCAACAATCAAAATGGCATTTTTGGCGGCCAGGGCAATCAGCAGTACTAAGCCTATTTGCGCATATAAGTTCATTGGCAAACCAGCAATGGCTAAGGCAACAAAAGAACCTAAAGTGGCTACCGGCACTACCAAGATAATGGCAAGCGGAATCGTCCAGCTTTCGTATTGTGCCACCATAAACAGGTAGATGAATAGCAGTGCTAAGGCAAAGGCGTATATGGCCATATTACCCGCTTGGATCTCTTGGTAAGCCATGCCTGTCCATTCATATTGGTAACCATTTGGCAGCTCTTCAGCAGCTATTCGTTCCATTGCTGCAATGGCGTCACCAGATGAGTAACCCGGCGCTGGTTGGCCTTGCAGTACTGCGCTGCGGTACAGGTTGTAACGCCAGGCAACGTCGGGTGCAAACTGCTGTTCAATAGTAACCAAGGTGCTCAGTGGCACCATATCACCGCTCATGCTTCGAACATGAAACTGACCAAGGTTATCTAGGCGGCTACGGTATTCATCCTCTGCCTGCATGGTAACTCGGAAGTTTTTACCATAGAGGGTAAAATCGTTCACATATAACGAGCCAAGGTTAGCTTGTAAAGTTGTAAACAAATCTCCAAGTGGCACGCCTAGTTGTTTGGCTTTGCTGCGGTCGATGTCTACATAAAAGTGCGGTACGTCGGCTCGGAAAGTACTAAAAGCACTGCCAATTTCTGGTGCTGCATTGGCCTTAATAGTGATGTCTTGCATCACCTGGGCCAGGTCGCTGCGCGAGCGGCCTAAGCCATCTTGCAGCACAAACTCAAAGCCTGAAGCGGTGCCCATGCCAGGAACAGCAGGTGGGCCAAAGGCGAAGATCATTGCATCTTGAATTCGCCCATAGGCTTGTTCATTAATACGCTGGCTAATCGCAAAAGAGCTGTGATCGCCCGCTAGATCGTTGCGCTCGTCCCAGTGTTTTAGTTTTACAAACATGGTGGCAGCATTTGACTGAATAGCCCCAGCCAACAAGCCGTAGCCGTTAGCTAAACTCACTGCTTCTACGCCAGGTTCTTCAAGGATAATGTCATTGAGACGCTGAGAGACCTCCGCTGTGCGGCTAAGTGAAGCTGAGTCGGGCAACTGCACGTTAACCAGCAATACGCCTTTATCTTCTTGCGGAACAAACGCTTTAGACGTGTTGTGGTTCATCCACGCTACAGCAGCAATGGCCAAGCAGAAGAATACCACTAATGCTGCACTGCGCCTTACCAACATGCCGGCAGCTTGTCCGTAACGGGTGGTGATTGCCACTAAACCGCGGTTAAACAGTGCAAACCAACGCGCTTGCTTTTGTTTACCGCGCTTTAATACCAAGGAACAAATCGCCGGTGAAAGGGTTAAGGCGTTGATTGAGGAAATAACCACCGAGATACAAATGGTAATGGCAAATTGACGATACATTACCCCGGTAATTCCTGGCAGCATAGCAACCGGTAAGAACACCGCTAGCAATACCAAGGTGGAGGAAATAATCGGCCCAGTTACTTCGCGCATGGCTTTTAAGGTGGCTTGGCGTGGTGTGAGTTCTGGGTGGGCCGACAGTTTACTGTCGACGTTTTCAATTACCAGAATCGCGTCATCCACTACAATACCAATAGCTAAAATTAAGCCAAATAAGGTAATGGTGTTAATGGTAAAGCCGGTTGCCAACATAATGGCAAAGGTGCCGATCAACGATACCGGAATAGCCACTACCGGTATTAGCGTTGAACGCCAACTTCCTAAGAATAGGTAGGTAACTAAAATTACCAGCAAAATAGCTTCAATTAGGGTTTTAATTACACCTTTGACCGACTCTTCCACAAATAAGGTGGTGTCGTAGGCAATTTCGTAATCCATTTTCTCTGGCATATTGGCTTTAAGTTGGCCCATTAAAGCCATTACTGCTTCGCCACTTTCTAAAGCGTTAGCGCCAGTTTGCAAGGATAAAATCACTGATACCGAAGGTTGGTCCCTAAACTCGCCAAAAGCGGCATAACCACGTTTACCTAACTCTACCCGGGCTACGTCTTTCAAATATATTTTTGAGCCATCGGCATTGGCGACTAATAGAATGTTTTCAAAATCTTCTACGGTATCTAAGCGGCCTTTGGTGAGCAGGCTAAATTGCACGTCGTTGTTAGCTTGGTAGGGCGGCGCACCAATAGAACCCACAGCCACTTGCACGTTTTGCTCGGCTAAACTGGCGCGAATATCACTGGTAGTTAAGTTAAGGTTGGCAAGCTTTAAAGGATCTAACCAAACTCGCATCGAGTATTCAGCTGAGCTGATTACTCGCACATCACTAATGCCTTTTACGCGAGCGAGTTGGTCTTCAATGTTTAGCGTGACGTAGTTATTTAAGAAGGTATCGTCGTAGTGGCCGTCTGGAGAATAAAAGTTAAGCACCATTAATAGGTCTGGTGAACGTTTACGTACGGTTACACCCACTTGGCGCACTTCTGGTGGCAACTTAGATTCAATTTGAGTAACCCGGTTTTGCACATTAATTTGTGCCATGTCGGGGTCGGTACCAATATCAAAGGTTACCGTTAGTGAATAAGAGCCGTCGTTAGCGCTTTTGGAGTTCATGTATAACATGTCTTCCACGCCATTCACCGAGCTCTCAATCACTTCGGCGACGGCTTCTTCTACGGTTTCGGCGCTGGCACCAGTGTAGTAAGCGGAAACACTTACCGAAGGCGGGCTAATTTGAGGATATTCGGCCACTGGCAAAACCATTAGGGCAATAGCCCCTGCCAACGACAATAAGATAGAAATTACCAAAGCAAACTTTGGCCTTTGAATAAAAAAGCGACTAAGCATAGTGACTAATTACCTTATCCTTGCTGCTTTTCAACAACTTGTACTGGGTGACCATGGCGTACACGTTGTAAGCCAGCAGTGATGATCTGCTCGTTACCTTGCAAACCTTTATGTATCACAACGCCTTGCTCTAGCACTGGGCCTATGGTGACATTACGACGCTCTGCTTTGTTGTCTTCGCCCACTAACATGACAAATTCGCCCTCTAAATCACTTTGTACTGCGCGACGAGGAATCACTGTTGCTTCAACTAATGCGGTGCTGGTAAGGCCTATTTCTACATACTGACCGGGCAAAAGCTGCTGTTGCGGGTTGTCGAACTGAGCACTGATATTAATAGTACCGGTTTGTAAATCAATTCGGTTGTCGATGAAATCTAAACGGCCTTTATTGGGGTAACTACGGTTATCGCTAATTACCAAATCAACGATGGTATCGTCGGTTTGTGCGCTTGAGTGTGCGTCTACATGATCAAGCCCCATTGCTAGGCGCTCGCGCTCCGATACACGAAAACTGGCACGAATTGGATTTAAGCTCACAAGGTTAGTTAACGCGCCGCTAGTCATAGTGATTAAGTCACCTTTACTTACTTCACTTTGGCCAATTCGCCCATCAAAAGGGGCAACAATGCTGGTGTGTTTTAAATCGACTAAGCTGGCGTTAAGTTCTGCTTCTGCGGCTTCTAACTGAGCTTCGGCAGAGAGCTTTTCTGCGGTTAAGCGGTCAAACTCTGAGCGGCTAATATTATTCTTTGGCAATAAACGTTCGCCACGTTGCCAGTTTATCTCGGCATTGGTTAGTGCTGCCTTAGCTTTTGCGAGTGAGGCTTTGGCTTGAGCAACTGCAGCTTGGTAGCGGGTAGGGTCAATTTCATAAAGCAGTTGTCCGCGTTTTACCATCTGGCCATCTTCAAAGTGACGTTTTACCAAGTAGCCACTTACTTGTGCGCGAATATCTACATCTTGATAAGCCTCAATGCGACCAACAAATTGCTGGGAAGGCGCGTATTGAAGATTTTGTGCCAATTCAGTGTTAACTAAGCTGGCGGGTATCTGGGCGGCAGACTCGGTAGAAGAGTTGCACGCACTGAGCAAAACTAATGCTGCGGCAGTCACAAGCATACGAAGACGGGTGGAAAACATGAAACTATCCTCAAACTATACAATGGTGCGGAACAAGTTGCCGAAAGAGCCGAGAGCTCCCTGCATTGGTATAGTTGGCGGATGCTAACTAGAACGCGATCCTTGCGAAACGCCTTTCTGACGCCTTTATTTTTAGTAATTACTAAAAATAAGTAGGGGCTAAATATACACCCATATTTACTAAAGGTAGCCTCAGTAATACCGAGTTTAAGCTTCGGGATTTGTCCGCAAGTTTGATGTTTGCTTGATGCTTTATCTGGTGAGTGAAGAATAAAGCAGCTTATTAGTGTTTGATTTCTCTATAAAAGCTATTTATGAAATGGATAAAGCACAGCATTGGGCTTGGCTTTACGCTATTATCTAGCCAAATTTTAGAGCGCGTAGAGGGCATGATGGCACGCCAAGTGACATACAAATATAAACGTCAAACCAAGGTCATAAATTTTTCTTTTGATAAATATCATGACGTACATGAAGCAGTAGCGGCAGCTGAAGGTGTTGATATTTCTTCATTTTTAACTATGGAGAAACAGTTAGCTATGTCTACTAGAGACAAGGCTACCTTGAAAGAATACCGAGCAAAAGAGTTCCAGCGTTTGGGCTTTAGCGATATTCGCTTCTTAAAAGACGAAGAGAAAGAAGCCAAATAGTGATTTAGTGCTTGAAAGCGCTTTTCTATAAAGTGCCCCTATATTTAACAGGGTTTTTTATTAAGCTAGCTTGATAAACAACAGGGAATGTTAAATATGTCTGAATCTATCCACTTCTTAGCGCTAGTTGATGAGCTTTCGGCGCTTGCACAAGTTGATGCCATTTTACTCGCGGGCTCAAGAGCTAGCGGCCTTTCTGATAGCTATTCTGACTACGATGTATATGTTTATTTAAATGCCCCCTTGGCGGCTGAAACACGTCAAAAGCTAGTGGCAAAACATTGTCAGTATCTTGAGTTGAATAATCAGTTTTGGGAAACCGAAGACGACGGTGTATTGCTCGACGGAATAGAGATTGAACTCATCTATCGAGACTTTTCCTTCTTGGAAAATGAGCTGCATTACTTAGTGGAACGCCATCAAGCCAAGGTGGGTTATAGTTCCTGCTTTTGGGCAAACTTGCTGGATTCAAAAATCCTTTACGATGCTAACGGTCAAGCCAAGCGTTTACAGCAACGTTTTGATGTGGCTTATCCCAGCGCACTGCAACAAGCAATCGTAAATAAAAATGCGCCTTTACTTATGCAGCAAATGCCCGCTTACTACTTTCAATTAGCCAAGGCCTTAAAGCGCCAAGACCGAGTTAGCTTAAATCACCGTTGTGCAGAGTTTTTAGCCAGCTATTTCGACATTCTGTTTGCTATTAATGAGCTGCCGCATCCTGGAGAGAAGCGCATGCTTGAGTACGCTGAGCTGCACTGCAATATTTGCCCAGACCAGCTAGCTGAAAATGTCGAACGTTTGCTGGCTGAGGTGGGGCAAGCAGCAGACAGTTTATTAGATACAGTGAGTTTGCTGACCGAAACCTTGCAGCAGGTGGTAACTACTCGAACATCCTTAAGCTGGCCTGCTAAGGATTAGCAGATAAAAGCTAAGCTACATTGGTCTACCTCTATTGATTAAAATAATATTTAATGTGAAGGTAGCGCAACTCATAATAGTAAAAACAAGGATGTATTGATGCTAACAAGCCGTAAAGCCGCAGGTGGTTTACTCGCGCTAACTCTATTCTCAGGCGCTTCTTTTGCAAGCTCCGATCTAGCCGTTCCCTATGTTGTAGGGGGGGAAGATGCCCCTAAAGGTGCTTATCCGTGGATGGCTCAACTTAAAGCGGGTAGCAGCCACTGTGGTGCTGTGTTAATTGATGAGCAATGGCTGTTAAGTGCCGCGCATTGTACTTTCGATCAATATGAAGAAGGGCAGCATACTCAAGCTGAAGATATCATCGCTTTTATTGGCGAAGATGAATTCAATTATTCTTATGATGACGGTTTGCCGATGGCAGAGGTATGCCAACATCCAGATTACGTTGATTTTGATAACACTGAGGAAGGCAAGATTATTGGAGACTATGATCTAGTGTTGATACGTTTAGCTGACGCTACTTCAATTACGCCAATAACGATTAATCAAAGTGCCATTTTTGACCAATACTCTCCTGGTTTTGGCCTTCGAGTAATTGGTTACGGCCGAGTAAACAATGATGCTGATAACCCCGAATATCTTGATGAGCTTCAACAAGCCGATCTCTCTTTAACATCGGCCTCAGAATGTAGCCAGTTTTATGGCGCGGAGTGGTTAAGCGACCAAATGTTTTGTGCGGATAGTGATATCGCCGATTCATGTTCTGGCGACAGTGGTGGTCCACTGTTTATTGACGAAGGGACCCAATACAAGCTGGCAGGCATTGTTAGCTGGGGAACACGCAGTTGTGCTAATGCGCCTGGGGTTTACGCAGATGTTGGCAAATTGTCAGGCTGGATTAACCAAGTAATCCAAGCCAGCGAAGCAGAGCGAGCAGACCCAAGTTTGTGCTCTCAATTAGCTGCTGTTCCTCGGCCTAGCTCTGGTGGTGGAGGGGCTGCTGGCGGTCTAGGTTTAATTGCTTTGCTGGTGTTACGCCGCTTTAGAAAAGCTAAAAATTAGATTTTTCAATTAGTTAATTAACGGAATAATTCTTCCGTTAAATTGTTTAAAAAATCCTCATGCATCGGCGGGCGTTTTCTGGTAGATTACGCCCGCATTTTTATATGCCACTAACAAGCTGTCTCATGGAGTGCTGTTAAACAGTTGAGAACGTCCACCCCAAGGATTGGGCCAGCAATTTGGACGAACATTTTTGCTTGTTAATGAGAATTTTATGCAAAGTATTTTTGCCGATATCGTTGGACTACTTGGTACTGCCTTAGTGGTAGGTTCGTTTTTTCTATTACAGTTAGAGCGTTTAAACCCCAAGCAACTTGCCTACAACCTAATGAACTTAAGCGGTGCTATTTTACTGCTAATTAGTTTGTGCATTAATTTTAACCTAGCTAGCTTTGTTATTGAGCTATTCTGGATTGGCGCATCAGTGGTAGGTATAGTTAAGTACTTCAAACGAGAGCCTGCTGTCGCTCAAGCATAGTTTAAAATGACTTCGCGATAATTTAAGAGCTATCGCCTTTATTCGATGGTGATAGTTCTTAATAAACGATTGAAACTTTGTTTTTCCCTCCTGTAACTTACTCTGATACTTCCCGTTCAATTTGGTTAACTAAGCGCTGGCATATAAGCAACGAAAAGTGGCCTCTATGTGATAGCTGCCATCGAGGTTCTCAAATGGCGACAAGGCCTTACGATGCGCTTTGTCTAACGCATGATGACTAGTATTTTCAATGGCTTTTGCTGCAACTCCAGATGAGGCTAAGCCGCGCAAGGCTGTTTCTAAATCAGCGTATTGCCAGGGGGACTCAACGTCGAAGATGTCGATAGGTTTTAGTCCAGACTTAAGGGCGAATTCACGCAATAAGGTTTTGTTGGATAGGGCAAAAGGCCCCGGAGCGCCTTTGGGAGGTGCTGGTAACAACGGCTTTAAGGCTGCCACTAAGGAGGCCGCTTGCATTCCTTCTGGTTCACCCCAAGTCATAATTATTACCTTGGCGCCAGGCTTGGCAACGCGTTTGGCTTCGCTCAAGGCTGCAACAGGATCCCCCGCATATTGAAATGAGTTAAAGCCGGTAATACAAGAAAAACTGTCATCTTTAAATGGCAGCGTTTCTATATCAGACACATGAAACGATCCGTTTGGAGAGCGCTTCTCGGCGATTTCTATTAAGGCTTGTGAAGCATCAACCCCATGCACTGTTGCGCCTTGTTCGCTGGCCAAAGCGGCGGCCATGCCAGAGCCACATCCAACGTCTAAATAGTAGCTGGTCTCGTTGATGGCCAGTTTATCAAATGCTGCTAGATATACCGGGCGACAGGTTTGCTCTTGAATATTGGCCCAGTCTTGAGATGACAATCCCCATAAGCGGCCATTAGCCTTACCAGTTGTTGCGTGTTGGTGAGTATTCATCTCAAACTCCGTCATTTAACCTGCTTAGACTTTAGTCTAGTGCGCTAGTCTTACAGTTAAACAAAGCGATAACGACAGAGGCTTGTGCAGCATTATCTTTACAGGTATGGCTTTAGGTGGTTTGGCTGATTATGCCATAGAGGGCAGTGGATACTGGGTTTTCGGGCATCAATGTTAGGCGAACCTCTCGCAACAAATTTTCGACTAGAGCGATAAGTTTGACGACTTTGGCTGCACAAATGAGCAAAAGCTTTGTATGCTAGAGCGACTAAAAATAGGGCCTTTACTTATATGAATCAAATACATCCTCAATTAGCGCCAATTTGTGATTACCTTGAGCAACAATTGCTTGGCAAACCCAAAGCAGTGCGTTTGGCTTTGAGTTGTTTATTGGCCTCTGGCCATTTGCTGATTGAAGATCTGCCGGGTGCTGGGAAAACCAGTTTAGCTAAATGGCTTGCTGCTGGTTTTGGTTTGAGTTTTCAGCGAATTCAATTTACTAGCGATTTATTGCCTGCTGATATTATCGGTGTGTCGGTATTTGAACCGCCTACTCAGCAGTTTAAGTTTCATCCTGGGCCTATTTTTCACCATCTAGTTTTGGCTGATGAGCTTAATCGCGCCAGCCCTCGCACCCAAAGTGCTTTGCTCGAAGCCATGGAAGAGCAGCAAGTGAGTACCGATGGCGAGAGTTACCCTTTAAAAGCGCCGTTCTTTGTTATTGCCACGCAAAACCCACGTGAGCAACTTGGAACCTTCGACTTACCCGAGTCTCAGTTAGATCGCTTTGCCATGCGTTTAAGCATTGGCTTTCCGGATTTAGATTCAGAAATGGCAATGCTTAAGCGAGGCAATCAGACCAGCCAATCTTTAGCGGCACTTTCTGTAGAGCAACTGTTGGAGTTGCAACAGCAAGTGAACGCACTGCATTGCAGCGATGCTTTGTTAGATTATTTATTGCGTTTGGTGCACTGCAGCCGAGTGCTGGAAGGGGCTAGTCCTTTGTCGCCGCGTTGCAGCTTAACCTTACTTGCTTGCGCCAAGGCGTGGGCATTTGTTCATCATAAGCAGCACGTTTCTCCAGAGGATGTGCAAGCGGTGTTTAGTGCGGTGAGTGCTCACCGTTTAGGGCGAGGAGATAGCGGTGAAGCCTATGCCAAGCAAATATTGGCCGAAGTAGACCCCTATAGTGATTTAACTTAGGCATGAGACTCAAATTGTTAAAAGCGTTTAAACAATGGAAGGGCGTGCGCAGCGAGGCCTGGTTAGCTAAACGCGTGCCTAGCAGTAGTAGTTTACGTTTAACTCGAAAAAATCTGTTTATTCTGCCCACTAGCTTTGGCTGGGGATTTTTAATCGCCTTAGTGGTGATGTTGATGATGGGCAGCAATTATCAAAATAACTTAATTATTGCCTTGGGCCTATGGTTGTTGGCGCTTTGGTTAGTGTGCTTGGTGTTATGCCATCAAAACATGTCGGGAAATACCGTGAGTTTATTGCAGCGACCTGAAGGGCAATGCGACAAGCCGCTGCGTTTATTACTTAACATAGTTAATAACAAGCAGCCTCATGCTTTAGCCGCAGAAATAAAGAACTGGCCCTGTAAGCAAGCCTATCAACAACTAGACGGTCAGTTGGCGTTAGATTTGGAAGTACAGCAGCGTGGGCGTCAACTACTGCCTCGGATAAGTCTCTCAAGTATCTTTCCTCTGGGTTTATTTAGATGTTGGACGGTGGCTGATTTTAATTGTGAGCTGCTGGCTTATCCTGCACCGCTGGCCGGTTTTGCTTGCCCTTCTCAAGAATGGGTAGAAGCCCATGATGTTGAGCGTGCGGCTAGTGATAGCCAGTTGCAAAGTGAGTTTTCGGGCCTTAAGGCTTATCGTAGCGGCGAGCGAAAAAGCTTATTGGCTTGGAAGCAGTTTGCTGCGGGGCGAGGCTTACAGACTAAGGCATTTACTGGCAACCCTAGTATTGATTTACACCTTAGTGATCGCAGGCACAGCGGTTTGAATTATGAACAAACTCTTTCGGTATTGGCTTTTTGGTTGCGCCAGTTGGCGCAGCAACAACAGAGTTTTAGCTTACAAGTTGGTGCAAAGCAACTGGCCAGCGGGAGCGGTCAACAGCAACTAAAAGCGGGTTTAAGATTACTTGCAGAGGCGCCGAGCAGTGATGAATAGTCTCAATAGTTCGCATATTCGCATGTCGTTGTTGTGTTATTCAGCAACAGCCTTGTTATTGCTACAACAAGTGCCATGGCTGCTAGTGCTTGTAGGCTTGACTGCGGGGTGGTGGCGCTTGCGGGTGATGCAAGGCTTAGCCACTTTACCGAAACCGCGCTGGGTAAAGCTAAGCTTAGTGCTACTTATTGCAATGGTGCTGTGGTTAGCGCGCTCCTTTGAGCTGTTTGATAAGCTAGTGAGCCTGGTAATGCTTGGCTACAGCTTAAAGTATATTGAGCTGCATAAGCGGCGTGATGTGGAAATGTTTAGCCTTACTGGCTTGTTTTTGGTGGCATTTTCACTGGTTTTTTCTAGCCAACCTTTAGCTGCTTTATTGGCAGCGCTAGTGGCATTTTTACACTTGCTACTGTTGCTTAGCTTAGATGTGAAAATAAGCTTTAACTGGGCTAAGCGATTAGGCTTATGGTTATTGGCTATTGCTCCCCTAGCTATCGCACTATTTATTGTTGCGCCACGCTTAGCACCTTTGTGGAAAATGCCTACCCCGAGCAGCGCGCAAACTGGCTTGTCTGATGTGGTTCGCCCTGGTGATATCAGCCAATTGATTCGCTCAGATAAGTTAGTATTTCGGGCGGAGTTTAGTCGCGCGCCAGAACCCGATGAGCTGTATTGGCGAGCCATGGTTTTAGACGAATTTGATGGTGAGCAATGGACCCGCAGCCAGATAGCTCAACAGAAACAAGCTCCCGATAGCTCAAGTGCTATTAACCAGTATCAACTCTTGTTAGAACCCGCCAGCCAAGCGTGGTTAGCCACCTTAAACCCTAGCCAAGTTCGTGGTGGTGGCGCTAACTACGTAGCCGATGGTAGCTGGCAACGTGAAGGCGAGAGCTTTCCACGACAAATTCTAAATTTTAGTCAATTAGAGCCGCCTACCAGCAGCGCAGTTCCACCTGCTTATTTGCACTTTCTTACCCGTTTACCGCAAAACATTACACCCAAAGTTAGCGAGCTTAGTGAGCACTTGGGGTCCGGGTTAAGCCCTCGATCACCCGATTACCCAAAGCAAGTGATGACACGCGTACAGCAGTGGTTCTTAAGTCAGCAGTTTAGTTATACCCTCAGTCCGCCGGCTTACCCAGGGCTGTTAGGCGTCGAGCGTTTTTTATTAGATCAGCAGAGCGGCTTTTGTGTTCATTATGCGCAAAGTGTGGTGATACTGGCGCGTTTGCAGGGGATCCCAGCTCGCATGGTTACCGGCTTTTTAGGTGGAGAATGGGAGCAACAAGACAGCTTACTAGCAGTGCGTAACTACGATGCACATGCTTGGATGGAGTATTGGGATGGTGAGCGTTGGGTACGGCTTGACCCCACCGCTTGGATCGCCCCTGACCGGGTGGAAAACAATCTACAGCAAAGCCAAGCTACCGCTCAGCAGTGGCAAAGCATTAGCGGTTGGGGCCAAAAGATTTGGTACACCCAAGGCTTTAACCAACTGCGCTTATGGCTTGCCCAAGCCGATTATTGGTGGGCTAAATGGGTACTTAACTTTGACCACAAACGTCAGTTAAGTCTGTTTTCTCAATTACTGGCTTGGCTGCCGGGCAGCTCCTTATTAATGTTAACCGCCGCGATGATTTTGCTGGGTTTACTTACCACTGTTTTACTTATGGCTAAACCTTGGCAATGGCGTCTGCCCAATAAACAAGTTGTCTCGCTTAAATGGCAGTGTTGGCTATTGGCAAGGCGGGGAGTTGTTCGGGCCAAAGGGGAAAGCTTTAGTCATTTCTTAAAGCGTGTAGAGCAGCAAGCGCCGCAGCGAGCATTCGCCTTAGAACACGCTATTAATAACTATAACCAAAAGCGCTATCAGCCTTAGGTTTCAATTCAACTATAAACGAGCTGCTCGCCGCGTTTAAAGCCCGCTTATCTCGAACAAAATTTCAACACCAAAGGTCAACAGACCCTAGTTCTTTTCAACAAATACAGTGAGTTTCCTTAATTAAGGCTAATTTATTTGTCAATTTGTGTGAGCTAACCAGATTATTAGCATCGCTGCTCGTAAAGTGAGCGACACTAAAAGCTCAGGCAAAAGGAGATGATAATGGATTGGATTGAGTGGTTTGGTTACTTGGCGTCGGTGGTGGTGGCCATTTCGTTAACCATGAGTTCGATTGTAAAGCTGCGCTGGTTAAACATGGTGGGGGCAGCGCTGTTTTCTACTTATGGGTTTATTATTGGTGCTATGCCGGTGGCTTTGTTAAACCTTTTTATTGTATTTGCTAACGTTTATTACTTGCAGGGTATTTACCGCAGCAAGGACCAATTTAAACTAGTGGCAGTGGAAGCTAGCAGCCCATTGCTTGGTTTTTGGATTGAGCATTATCAATCTGATATCGAGAAGTATTTTCCGCAATTTTCGACAGATAGTTTGCTTGGGCAAGGTTGTTACATACTAATGCGCAATAGTGAACCTGCAGGCATATTGGTGGGCAAACAGCAATTGCATGAGTTTGAAATAAAGCTCGACTACGTTTTCCCCGCTTATCGAGACTTTAAAACCGGCGATTATCTTTACCATAGCTCTGGGTTTTTTGAGGCCTTAGGTGTTAAGCAGCTAGTTAGCTATACGGCGGTAGCGAGTCATCAGCAGTATTTAGTTAAAATGGGCTTCAAAGTTTCGGCGGATAACGCTGCTCTATATCAATATAAACTTAGTTAGAGCTTGTTTGTCTTTCGAGCTGATTTTTGCAGCTCTTTGTGGCTTATTTATAAAAGGTAGAAGCTTTAATGTGTAGTTAGCCTACATGAGAAGCTGTTAACGCTGTAGAAATAAGCCACAAAGGCTGCCCGAAGAGTTCGGCTAACATCGTTTTATGCTTTGTTAAGGCGTATCTACCTAGATTGCTAGGCTACACAAGCCTTGCCGCGCCTAAAGCTATTTTATCGCGAACAAAATTTAACCGCGAAAGATAAACCGCCTCTAGCATTACGGCAGCAGAACAGCGCAACATGCTGTTAATTTTATGCTAGGGTGAGTTTTTTGATTTGCCTTTAGGTAACTGTAATATGCGTTTGAAATTGCTGCCATTTTTATTTCTGCCTTTGTTGTTTGCTTGCGTATCTGCTGAGCAAACTCGCGCTCCTGAAACGCGTTCAACCACGGTGGTAACTGGGGACACTGAGTATTTGGAAAGCTCGAGTGGCCGATATGCTTGGCACCCGAGTTTAGGCCAAGCCCATCTCAATAAAGCTGAAAACGAAGACTTACTAATATCTGAGCTACGTAAAAGCATTACTAAAGCGATGGCTAAGAAAGGCTACACGCAAGTCTCTTTGCAGCAGCAACCCGACTTTTTAGTTGGCGTGGGCGCAGCGCTTGAATCTCAAATGAGTGACCAGCAAATATTAGAACGCGCTGGTATGATGGCGGGGATGTCTAGTGATTCACTAGATCCTGAGCTCTACCAAAAAGGCTCAATTATGGTGGCGCTATTTCAAGCAGAAGATACTGGCCCATTTTGGCGGGTATTAGGCCAAGGTATGGCACCTACCGATATTCCCCTTAGCGAACGAAAGCTGCGTATCGAATCAGCCATTGAGCGTTTGCTGCAATATCTACCTCAGCGATGAGTCGCTTTGGCAGTTAGTTGACTAAGTTAGTGACTTAAGGACAAAAGCGATGGCCGAGAATACACCAAGTAGCTTTAGCGTAAAGCAAGCAGCAGAGTTAGCAGGCATAAGTAGCGACACTTTGCGGTTTTACGAGAAAAAGGGGCTGCTGTTTACGGTTAATCGCTCACCTAGCGGCCATCGCCGTTTTAGTTCGCAAAACATAGAATGGCTGCGTTTTATTGTTTGTTTGAAGTCTACCGGCATGTCGCTTGATGCGATTAAGCAATATCGCGATATGCTGGACGAAGGCCCTAGTACCGAGCAACAGCGTTTGCAGCTGTTGCTCGATCATAAACAGCAAACCGAGCAACAAATAGCCTGCCTAAATCGAAATTTAGAACACGTACAGCGGAAAATAGAGCACTACCAAACCGGTAGCGAATTAAGCATTAAACTTAAGTCGCTTTAAACCGATTCAATCAAGGCGATATCTTGTTTATTGAGGTTAAGGCTAGCGCCTTTTATTACCCCATCAGCTTGCTCAGGGCTACGCATTCCCACAATGGCGCCGGTAATTACCGGGTGCTTTAAGGTCCATGCAATTGCAACTTCTGCTGCCGATACTTGATGTTTTTCTGCAACTTGCTGCAGGGCAGCAACTATTTTTAAGTTATGACTTAGCTTTGGTTCGTTGAAGTCATCGGCTTTTTTACGCCAATCATCATCACCCATTGCAGCGATCCGTTCGGCGCTCATTTTCCCAGTAAGTAAGCCAGATCCCATTGGTGAGTAACAAATCACCCCGGCATTGTGTTGCTGGCAGTAGGGCAGTAGCTCAGTTTCACATTCTCGGTTTATTAGGCTATATGGTGGCTGCATACTGTTAATAGGGGCTAATTTTTGTAGGCTTTGCATCTGTTCGATGGAGTGATTAGAAACGCCTAAATAACGAATTTTCCCCTGCCGTTTTAACTCAAGCATGGCTTGCCAAGCTTCTTCAATGTCCTCGGCGGGGTTAGGCCAGTGAATTTGGTATAAATCGATGGTTTCTACTTGCAGACGTTTTAGGCTGTTTTCTACTTCCTGTTTAACGCTGGCTGCTTTAAGACACGGCTCAATATTATTTTGTGCATCCCAGTTAAAACCACATTTGCTAAAGATAAGTGGTTTTTCACTCAAGCTTTTAATGGCTTTACCTACTACTTCTTCGCTGTGTCCAAGCCCATAAACGGGCGCTGTATCTATCCAATTAATGCCTAATGACAAGGCGTGTTGAATAGTGGCAATGGAGTCTTCATCTTGCTGAGCTCCCCAGCCCCACTCCCACTTTCCACCCATTGCCCAAGCGCCTAAACCAATACGAGAGATATCTAAATCGCTGTTGCCCAAACGTGCCAATTCCATGTTGACTCCTCAAAAGCCTTGTTGATTACTATGTAAACAAATAACTTAGACGTGAGTGTAAATCTTGGAGTTAACTCCAAGTCAAGTGCTAATACTGAGTCGGTGAAATATCGCTTTGACTAGTGATATTTCAACACATTCGGCTAGGATTAAATTAAGCCCTAAACTTATTGAAAAAGAAGGCCTTATTTCGGTTAATCTAATTTGGCTTGCGACCTTGTGCTGACTACACTGAGGCGATAAATAAGTTATAAAAACGATGCAGGAATCTTCATGTTAAAACAATACCCAGTTACCGATTTACACCGCCACTTAGATGGCACCATTCGCGCAGAAACCATTTTGGAATTGGGTCGAAAGTTTAACGTAAGTTTGCCTGCTAACTCGCTACAAGAATTAATCCCCCATGTGCAAATTACCAAGCAAGAGCCTAACTTGGTGGCCTTCCTTTCTAAGTTAGATTGGGGGGTAAATGTATTAGGTGATTACGATGCTTGTGCGCGGGTGGCTGAAGAGAACGTTGAAGATTTAGTAAAAGCGCAGATCGATTATGCCGAATTACGTTTTAGCCCAGGCTATATGGCAATGAGCCATAAACTGAACCCAGAAGGGGTGGTTGAAGCGGTTATCGAAGGTGTGCGCCGTGGCATGCAAAAGCATGATGTGCAAGTAAACTTAATTGGCATTATGAGCCGCACTTTTGGTCAGCAAAGTTGTAGCGATGAATTAGCCGCTTGTATGGCGTTTCGCGATCAAATTGTGGCGGTAGATTTGGCGGGTGACGAGTTAGGTCATCCGGGTAATTTATTTGTGGAGCAGTTTTCACGAGCTAGAGATGCAGGTTTTGCTATTACGGTGCACGCTGGCGAGGCTGCGGGTTCAGAGAGTGTGTGGCAAGCGATTCGCGAACTAGGTGCAACCCGTATTGGCCATGGCGTTAAGATTGCCGACGATCCAGAATTAATGGACTATGTAGCAAAACATAAGATTGGTGTAGAGTCTTGTTTATCATCTAATTTCCAAACCAATACCACGCCAGACTTAAGCCAGCATCCACTCAAACGCTTTTTAGAACATGGTATTCGAGCTAGCTTAAATACCGATGATCCTGGCGTATCGGCGATTGATTTACCCGACGAATACCGCATTGCACGTGAGCAGTTGGGTTTTGGAGATGAACAGATCGCCAAACTGCAAAGCAACGGTTTGAAAATGGCCTTTATTAGTGAAAGTGCGCGTCAGGCCTTGCGGGAAAAAGCCTCAAAACGCTAAAGGAGCTAAGCAAAAGCCCGTGCATTAGCACGGGCTTTTTTATGGGCGCCGTACACCCAAGCTTATCTGTGGGCCTGGGCAATCCATTACTGCTGCAATGCAGCGGATCATTTCGTTTTCTAACACAGTAAGTTGTTTATCTAAACAAATACAGGCTACCAAGGCGCGCAAAATACGCTGCTTAATTTGCGGGTAGGCGTTGGCGAGCTTTTTCACTGCAGGGCCAAAATGCTCAACCTGGCATTGCTCCAGAGGCAACAAGGTAATGGTATATAAACCAATGCTGTTGGCGCCAATCCCAAAGGCGCGCTGAGTCTCGGTATCATTATCATGGCCAAAGTAAGCGAGGCTCGATAATACGACTGAAAATGGCTCAGATAACGCTGGAATACTGCTATAGACCGGTTTGCTGTGCGTAACTTTTTCAAATTGATGAGATAAGTAGTGTTTTACTAAGTGGTACAAACACCATTCATACATATCAACTTGTTGGTCTGCCTTAATTAGGCTGCGTAGGTTGTCCATAAAACGCTGATATTGCTTAGCCGACATACACTTAAGCGCAGGAAAAGATAGCTCGAGCAAGGGTAAGCGGTAGCTTTTGTCCACCGAGTTTATCCAACTCCAAGCTTGAAGGGTTTCTTCAATTCTTGAAGATTTACTCAGGTTGTCTTTAATATCGTCTAGCTGTTTAGCGCGTTGTGCTTCGTCGTTGCTAAGCAGCAAGGCATAAACCACGCTGATAACGCCACAAGGATCATGAGCCAAACTCAGCAATCCATCGGGTAAGTGGGCTAATTCGCCACTTACCGTTACAGTATTCTCTGACAGGGTAAACTCAGCTTTTTCAGATTTGTTATCTAGAGCGTCTATGGCCGCTTCTGCTGCCGCTGCTACAAACACGGTTTTTTTGAGTTGCTCTTGACGTTGTTGTTTGGCTTGTTGTTGGCTGGTTTTACTGTAAATAGGTTTGGCTACTTTTTTAATATCGCGCTTGATCAGTGCGCCATCCCAGCGAGGAAGAATCCGTTTTATCCGTGATTTAATGGCTGGATGAGTGGCAAAAAAGCTGCCTAAACGGCGAGCATCACCTATAAACATATGGCTGGTTTCTTGGCTAAGTGGGGTACGTAAACCCGAACCAGCATCATAACCGCCGATAATTTTTAGCGCATCAGCGATGCCATTGGGGTTACGAGTAAACTGAACAGCCGATGCGTCCGCCAAATACTCGCGCTGGCGACTGATGGCTGCTTTGATCATATTTGCAAAGAATAAACCTATCCAGCCTAGAGCCAGTAAGCCAAATCCTGCAGCCGCCACCCGAGCGTCATTATTGTTAGAACGGCTCGATGAACGGTGGCTATAACGCTGAGTATGCAGAATAAATTCACCAAGATTAGCGATAAAAACTATCCCGCTAAGCAAGGCAATTAAGCGCACGTTTAGGCGCATATCACCATTTAGAATATGACTAAACTCGTGGGCGACTACACCTTGCAACTGCTCTCTATTAAGCTGTTCAAGTGCGCCTTGAGTAATGCCAATCACTGCGTCGGCAGGGGTGTGCCCTGCTGCAAAAGCATTAATACCAATTTCATCTTTGAGCAAATATACCGAAGGCACCGGCATGCCAGAAGCTAGTGCCATTTCTTCAACAACATTGAGTATTTGTTGCTGCTCTGGGTGTTGGCTATTTGGAGGAATACGCTGACCACCTAAAGATTCAGCTATTCTTCTGCCGCCATCTTTTAACTGAAACCACTTAAAAGCAATCGCGCAGATAATGACACTAGTCATTACCAAGCTAACAAATACCAGAATATCAGCAGAGAAGAAGCTGCGATTGTCTGGCAAGTTTAACTCACTGGTAGAGTCAAACATCCACAAACACGCGGCGATCAAAATATTACTTAGGCCAATTAAAATGATTACAGCGATAACAAATAATAAGATCAACCACTTGCTGTTACGACGAGCATGATCTTGTTCGGCAAAAAAGTTCATGGTGCTCCCCGGTGCTTAAAAAGACACTTTAGGGGCGTTTTGTATCTCAGCACTGTCGGCAAACTCGAGTAAGCTTGCATCTTTTTTATGGCCAAATTGGGCAGCAAAAAATACCGGTGGGAAAGATTGACGGTATTCGTTGTATTCGGTTACCGAGTCATTAAAGGCTTGGCGTGAAAAAGCGACACGGTTTTCTGTAGTAGTAAGCTCTTCACTCACTTGCATCATGTTATCGCTGGCTTTTAGGTCAGGGTAGTTCTCCATCACAATGTTCATTTTGCTCATGGCACCTTGCAACGCCCCTTCGGCGCTGGCTAATTTGCTAAGCGTTGCACCAGTGGGATCACTTGCTGCAGCACGCAATAATGCCGAAGCATCGTTACGGGCACTGATCACGGCTTCTAAGGTGTCTTTCTCATGTGCCATATAGGCTTTGGCTGTTTCAACTAAATTAGGGATAAGGTCGTAACGACGTTTAAGTTGAACTTCTATTTGAGCAAAGGCGTTTTGGTAGCGATTGCGCAAGCTAACTAAACGGTTGTAGATACCAACAACATAAAAAATTAGTGCCGCAATAATTACCAAGATTACAATTAGTGATACATCCATTTGCCTAAGTTCCTTTATTTATTAAACACTTAATATCTGCATGATACGGATTTAGCCTAACAATGCTATGGCTTAACTAGCAGTTTACGCTTAAATGATTAAGTTAATTTTTGCCAAGGTGTAAGTAAATGCTGCCAATACTGATTTGGTGAAAGCTTTGGAGCTGGGCTTGTTGTTTATGTGTTCGCTAGCCTGGTGAAACTGGCCACGTAAATGGAGCCGTTAAAGCTAGCTACAAACCCACAGCATTGGCAAAAAAGCATTTTAGTTTAGCTACTAAAGCTGCGATGCTAGGTGAACACAAGGATGAAAATAATAGGGTAGATATCACCATGCATGAATTGGCGACACTCGCGATAACCGTATTTATGGGCTTTTTTGCGATGATGAACCCTATCGCAAATACTGCTGTGTTTGTTGGCTTAACTGGCGGCCAAGGTACTGCTGAGCGCAAGCGAACTGCGTTTCGCTCACTTGCAACGGCTTTTTGTATCGTAGCAGCCTTTTGTTTACTGGGAAAAGGCATATTTGAGTTATTTGGTATTACTTTGCCTGCGCTGCGTTTAGCCGGCGGTATATTGGTTTTTCTGGTGGGCTACCATATGTTGCAAGGTGCGAGCTCTAAACTGCATTCTCATACTCCCAGCAATGATAGTGACGATGAGGAAAAAGACATTGCTGTATCTCCATTAGCGTTGCCTATCCTAGCCGGGCCAGGAACCATCGCTACAGCGATGAATTACTCAGCTTCTGGAGGGATTATAAACATCATCGTTACTGTTATCGCATTTGCCTTACTGTGTTTAATTACTTTTATCTGCTTTTTATATGGCCCAAAATTGGTAGATAAAGTGGGCAAGGATGGGATAAATATTACCACCCGATTGATGGGGCTAATTCTTACCGTTATTGGCATGCAAATGCTAATTCAAGGCGTGCACGATGCCTATATGTTGTTCTCTAAATGATTTGCATAGAGTAAAAGCAAAAAACCAAGGCCTTGCCTTGGTTTTTCTCATTAGATGTTTTTAAGCGGGAATGTGTTCTGGTTTGGTAGAAAGTACAGCTAATAAACGTTGTGCGTGCTCGGCCACTTCAATGCCTAAGTCGGTGAGGTAACCGCCGTCGGGTAGGGTGCTTAAACCTTTATCAAACAGGCTTTGTGCTGCAGCAATTACTTCGGGAGCTGCATCATGGTGAACCTTAATCCCGGTTTGCAAACTGCTCATATCAAATTGCAGCAGTAAGTTGAGTTCGGCGATAGTATTGGGAGTAAATTTCATCGTGCCATCCTTTATGTTTTTGTTATCTCCACATTAGAAAGCCCACTCTTATTGCGCAAGCGGTCAGGATAAGAACTGATACCTTACGCACTGTTTTGTTTGCTTACGTGATGCCGCAAAAATCTCTCAATGACCTAGCGCAATTTTGTTCAATAAAGTTTATCGGTGAATGCATATAGTTTGGTTTTGTTAGAAATACGGAGATCATAGTGAGTATATTTTTATCGATGTTGGTGTTTGCATTTATTGGTGCTGTATCTCCGGGACCAGTTAATATTATTGCTACAGGTGCTGGCGCTAATTTTGGTTTTCGGCAAGCCTTGCCACATGTAGTTGGGGCAAGTGTTAGTTATAGTTTAGTGGTGCTTACAACGGGTTTAGCGCTAAATGCACTGTTGTATTGGCTTCCCAGTTTAACGGAAACTTTAAAATACTTAGGGGGCGCATTTTTATTGTATATCGCGGTGAAAATTGCTTATTCACCAGTGGCTACTCAGGCGGAGCGGGCTTTGGCTAAGCCCCCTAGTTTATTACAAGGAGCGCTGGCACAAGGTTTAAATCCTAAGGCTTGGTTGGTTGCAATGTCGGGAGTAAGTTTATTTGTATCGGCACAGCAGCCAGCATGGTTATATTTGTTGGTTTTTTGCAGCATCTCTCTTATTGTTTGTTTGGTGGGAGTGGGAACATGGGCCGCGATAGGTTCGCTTATTGCCCGTTATTTGCAATCTCCAATGCGAATGCGAGTATTTAATGTGCTAATGGCGCTGCTATTGGCTGTTTCGGTATTGTCGCTTTTTGTGTAGCTCTATGAGTGAGGCTTTATGACAACTATTGCAAAGCATTTATTAAAGCGAAGTGCCCAGCTGCCGTTTGTTGAGCTGCGCCAAGCTGAGCATTCTGAGGCTTGTTACCATACCCATTCTCACGATGAGTTTTCCTTTGGCATTATTGATACTGGCGAAGCCATTTATAAAAACATGCAACGCCAGCATCATATTAGCCAAGGACATAGCGTAACCATTAACCCCGGAGATGTGCATTCTTGTAATCCAAAACAAGGTGCTTGGTCATATAGAATGCTGTTTGTGGAAACGGCTTGGGTAGCGCAACTGCAACAAGAGATGTTTGCGCGCTCTGCCAGTGACTATTTTGCATTCGAGAAGCATTGCTTAAGTCATAAACAAGATTACCGCTTATTAGAAAACTTATTTAATAGCATTAAATTAGAGCGAAATTCACTAGAGCAAGAAAGCTTGTTGATTGCTTTTTTTGAGCAACAGTTTGCGGCAAAACACCCATTGCGAGCAGACTTACGTTGTTTAGCTAAACCGCAATTGAAAAGGGTGAAAGAGTGTATTTCTGACCAGCTAGATAGTCAGTTAAGCTTGGGTGAACTTGCGGAAGTGGCCGAGCTTAGTCGTTTTCATTTAGTGCGCAGTTTCAAGCAGGTTTACGGATTGTCTCCGCATGCCTTTCAACTTAATCAGCGAATTAATCGCGCCAAAGCGTTGTTGCGCGAAGGAAGCAGTATTGCCGACACTGCCTTAGATTTAGGCTTTGCTGATCAAAGTCACTTTCAACGAAATTTTAAAAAGCGCTTGGCACTTACACCTAAGCAGTACCAAGGCTTTTTTGTGTAGCATGCTACACCCTTGTAGGAGCACTGCAGAGTTAGTTCTTTAACGATTCCAACACTGGTAATAAATCACTCGGCTCTTGGCGCTTGGTGTAGTCTGGGTCGACAAAGGCACTCGCGATAGAACCATCTTGGGCAATGACATAGGTTACCGCTAGCGGTAAGTTAAATTGTCCTGCGCCGTTATGTTGTTCTACTTCAATACCAAATGATGAGTAAATAGGGCGTAGCTCTTCGGGTAGGGCAAAAACGATACCTAAGCTTTTGGCGTATTCTGCATTTTCATCACTTAACACCTGAAACTCCAACTCATTTTTCTCGGCGGTGCTTAACGATGCATCTGGTAGCTCAGGGGTGATCGCCACTAGGTTTGCTCCTAAGGCTTTAATTTGCGGCAAAATTTGCTGGTAGGCGCGTAGCTCTAAGTTGCAGTAGGGACACCAGCCACCACGGTAAAAAGTCACAATGGCCGGCCCTTGCTTGAGTAATTCAGCCAAACTAACCGAGTCACCATTTTGATTCGGTAAGGTAAACGCTGGTAGTTGTTGCCCTTGTTGAGGTGCCTTGGCTGCAATGCCACTCTCGGCTAAGTTTTTGGTGGCTTGTTTCATTAGTTGCTGCACCTCTAGTGGTGCTTTCGCTACAAAAGAAGCAATGTAATCGGCGATCTCTGTTTGTAAACTCATGGTCAATCCTTAGAAGTGTTAGCTTATTTTTGAATGTTCATTCAAGCAGTGTTTGAATGAACATTCAAGTTAATTTTGAATAAACGTTCAAAAAGATGTTTAATTGTTTACCTAAAGGTATACTTACACCGAGTTACCTAAGTAGAGTGGATAGATAAATGGCTAAGATGCAGTTTCAGCGTGACCAGGTATTGGAGCAGTCGGCTAACTTGTTTTGGCGAGTGGGTTATAACGCCACTTCTATGCAACAGGTGTTCAAACATACTGGTTTAAAACCGGGTAGTATTTACTTAGCCTTTGGTAACAAAGAGGCACTATTTAAAGAGTCTTTAAGCCATTATGCAGAAGTCTCTAAAGCGGGAATTACCAAAAGTTTAGACGCAGCAGAGTCGGTTGAATTGGGCATCTGCGAAATACTTGATGGTATGGTGTCCCAATCTGCTGCATCGGACTATTGCAGCTGCTTTTTAGTGAAAAGTCAGCTTGAGCTTAGTGATGAGCCAAACTTACAAAGCTTTGTGAGTGAGCAGCTACAGCAAATAGAGCAGCTTTATGCTGGCTATTTACAAGCAAAGTATGGTGAGCAAGACGCTAAAGCCAAAGCGTGTTGTATCATGCTTCACATCTTTGGTATTCGGGTTTATAGCTACCACCAAGGTAGTGAGTTAGCCATGCGCCAAGCCTTGCGAACTGGGCTTGCTTGGTTGCCGTGGCATGGCTTGAGCCACTAAACTTAACGGCTAGCCAGTTAGTTATTACCAACTTAGCTCTTGGTCATCCCAAGACCAAAACTTGCCGCTTTGCTCTGGACTTAGTTGATATATTCTCTTCAGCAGCAATGTTGCACTGCGTTCGCTGGTTAACAGCTTGTGTTTGGCAACATTGGCTTGAAATGGCTTCGATAAGGCTGTGTCGGTAGTACCGGGGTGCCAGGCCGCGACACATACTTTAGGGTGGGTGCGTTGCCATTCTATAGCGATGTTTTTTAAGGCCATATTGAGTGCGGCTTTAGCACAGCGATAACTGTGCCAACCACCAATGCGATTGTCGCTAATTGATGCCAGCTTGGCCGAGATACTTAAAAATACACCAGATTGGCTATGTTTTAGCGCGTTAGCAGCATGTTTTGCCAGTAACAAACTGGGCAAGGCATTTAGCTGCATGCTCAGCATAAAGCTAGCCGCTTGGCATTGGCTTAAGCTTTTTTCAGGCTTTAACTGAGGCGAGTGTAATACTCCGGCGCAATTTATTAGCCAATCCAGTTGGTGAATATTGGCCATTAGCACTGCTATCTCTGTTTCATCACTAAGGTCTAGCTGCTGCCAATAAAGCTTAGGATGCTGCAAGGTAGGCATGTTTGAATGCCAAGTGGCTGTGATACTTGTAATCGTTGCTTGTTCGAGCAGTTGTTTAACTAAAGCGAGGCCTATGCCACCGCTGCCGCCAGTTACCAATACTTTCATGGGTAGAATCTTGTGGTTGGTTTTAAATAGTTACGTGGCGAAGTGTTAACTAGTTTAATAATGCAGGAATTAACAGAGGGCTAGCGGAGCAAAAACGGTGAGAAATCCAGTGGCAAGCAGGCGCTTGCCACTGTTAGCCATGTTTAGAATAAGTGGCTGTATTGCATAGAGTAGTAAACAGCATCTGAGCGAGTATGGCCAATTACTTCACCTACAATCGCGCTAGTTTCTCGAACTTCAACATCTTCTCCTCGAACAAAAGCTAAGCCAAAGTCGATGCTTGAGTTTTTGTTTAAGTGGTAACTCGCACCAGCGGTGTACCAGTTACGATCTGAGTCTGGGATAGACAGTGAGCTAATTTCATCCACTACACCTTTGTCATGCATATAACCGGCTCGAGCTGTCCAGTTCTGGTTGATAGTGTAAGTACCACCTACACTAAATAACCAAGAGTTTTTCCATTGGTAACTTTTTACCGTGGCGTCTGGGTTTGAACCGGTAACCGTAATATGTTCAAAATCACCCCAACTGGTATGTTGCGCCGTGTAGTGCACTGCCCAACTAGGGCTTAACTCGTGGTAACCAGCGATTTGGAAAATATTGGGCAGAGGAATATGAATTTCATCGTATGTATTTAGGCTTGGGAAACCGAACTTTACATTCCCATCAGCTTTGAAGGTTGGGCTAATTCGGTAGCTCATACCCAATCGGTTTTTATCGTTGATCTCGTAGGTAGCTCCTAGAATACCACCCACGGCCCAGC
This sequence comes from Agarivorans sp. OAG1, assembly GCF_037076485.1. Taxonomy (NCBI): domain Bacteria; kingdom Pseudomonadati; phylum Pseudomonadota; class Gammaproteobacteria; order Alteromonadales; family Alteromonadaceae; genus Agarivorans; species Agarivorans sp. OAG1. Next base: position 3,670,440 of record NZ_AP028990.1, on the reverse strand, counting down.
CATCAGCTTCAACATCAACCATCGTACTTTGTACATCTGAACCACCAAATATTTCGCCTTGGCGTTTTAACTTACCCTCACCATAAATAAGATCTAATCCAGCACCAATGCTAAATTGTTGATTAATCCGGTAAGACACGCTGGCATTAAAGTTAGAAGTAATAATTTCGGTTTCGCCAAGTAAATCAACAGGTGTAACCGATGCACCGCTGTTATTTAAGGAGCTAATATCGGTGCCTGTACCAAAGTTAGAAAATGCACCTACGCCAACGGCAAAGGAATCGTTAATTGGGTGGATGTAGTAGATATTAGGTATAACTTTATTATCTGCAGCATCATTTTCACTTCCCAGGTTAAGAGGGCCACCTAGAGTGTTGTAATTTACATCCTTAATGGTTACATCAACGTCTGCGTAGGTTAAACCTAATGACAAGGCTTTGCGGTCGAACATCGCCATGGCTGCAGGGTTACGTGATAATACCGATGCATTATCAGCAATAACTGCGTCACCAGAAAACGCACGACCAATACCGGTGGCCGATTGGCTATTTAATTGAAAACCTGCCGCTAAACTTTGGCCAGTAAGTAATGAGGCGCTAATTGCAACTAGACTTAATTTACGTTTATCCATAACTTCTAATCTCTCGAATAAGTGTCTCAGTTCGCATGGCGTAACTGAATTGTTTTATTTTTGTAATATTTTCCGCATCTTAGGCAAGTGATCGGTCCTCTACAACTCCGACCAGAGCGAATATTCTAATGTTGAAATTGTTAAAAGCGGTGGTCTGACCTGAATGTTGCAAGCTAAGCGTCTGGTTTATAGTGCATAATTTTGTTAATTGATGGTGAGACTTAAATTACTGTTAGATTATTTGAGGTGGGAAGGAGTAAAACTAATGTTTAAAAATGAGAGCTTTATTCGCGGGAGCAAGCCATGATAAGACATATTCTTTTGATTAAGTTTAAGGCTGAAGTGAGTGACGCAAACATTCAGCAAGCTCGGCAAAATTTTTTAGATATTCCAAATAAAATTGAGGGAGTACTAGAGGTTGAATGGGGGCGAAACGATAGCCCTGAAGCCTTAAACAAAAACTATCAATACAGTGTAATAATGACCTTTGCTGATGAAGCAGCGCGGCAACACTATTTACCTCACCCAGAACATGAGCGTCTAAAACACCATTTTGTTCCTTTGCTCGAAGACATCATTGTTTTTGATTTCACTCTATAAAGCATTTTAAGGGCTGTAGTTATTTGTGAGTAAACCTTGGCGACTAATGTGTAATAACCATTGTTTTAGGTCAAACCAGCTTAGATTAACTTGTTGCTGTGTTTTTAATCAATTATGCTTGGTTTATTAATCAACACCTTTGGTGTTGCTAATTTATGCGAGTAAATGCGTTGTTGTATGAGGCTTAGTTTGCAAATGAAAGTTGTAGTTGTTGGTCTGCTAGTCACTGGGTTAGTAGCCTGCGGTTCAGAGCAGGAAGACTCTGCCTCTGTAAGTATGGCTAATCCCGCATCAGTATATTGTGTAGAACAAGGTGGAGACCCACAGATTAAGAAAACCGCTGAAGGGGAGGTGGGCTATTGCCACTTTACCGACGGGCGGGTTGTTGAGCAATGGGACTTTTATCGCGCCAGCTTGGAATGACAATAGCTTGGTCTAGTGCTTTAGATGTTTAACCAGTTAATTTAGGTTTTTTACTTCGATTTTTTCTCAGTTACCAGATACCTTATAACAATCGATGCGTGGCTGAACAAGCCTGTTTTATGTAGGTTGGAAATGATAAAGCTAAGTGCAACGGCAATGCTTATTGGCAGTGTGTTAAGCCTTACTGCTTGTGGAGAAAAGCCCAAGGTATATAGCGGGCGTTTTATTTTTGGTCATGAGGTGAGGGAGTTTATACCTTGCGGTCGCTCGGCATTATGGTGGCAAGCCGATCAAGACCTAGTAGCCGATCTCATCGAATTCTACCAACTCAATACCACTGAACCTTACCAAGCCATTTACGTTCAAGCGGAAGCTAAGCTGCTTCCAGCCGCGACCGATGGATATGCTCAAGAGTACCCCGCAGTGTTACGTTTGGATAAGATACTTGATTGGCAACAGGCTGTGCCCGACAGTTGTAATGCTCCCTCTTCGTAATAAAGGATCGTCGTTTTGTTTGCGCGTTTTATTTTTTCTATTTGTACTGCGGTAACCAGTTTAAGCAGTTTGGTTATTTTTGGTTTGAGCTGGTGGCCATTGCTGTTTTTGGCGCTTGCTTCTTTTGTCATCTTATCTTTGTACTTTAAAGGCTTAGATTACATAGCGATATTATTAGCGAGAATTTGCGGCGCACTAGCGCTGTTAGGTTTAGCCTTGTTAATGCTAGCGGCTACCGTAGGCGGCAGTTTTCATTTATCGCCTAGTAATTGGTTAATGGCGGGCTTAATGCTTACGATGAGTCTTTCGGGCCTTAGCGCTTTTTTTTGGCGACAGTCTGAGCCACCTATTACCGAGGAATAATCATGTTTAAGGCTTTTCATCATGTGGCGATAATCTGCTCCAACTATACCCGTTCAAAACACTTTTATTGTGAGTTATTGGGCCTTGAAGTAGTTGCTGAGCACTACCGAGAACAGCGAGATTCATATAAATTGGATTTAGCCTTGCCCAGCGGCGAGCAAATAGAGTTGTTTTCTTTTGCTAATGCACCTGCAAGGCCAAGTTACCCAGAGGCGCAAGGTTTGCGCCACTTAGCGTTTGTTGTGGAAGATGTAGAGAAAACGGCTGCTTTGTTAATAGCAAAAGGGATAGAGGTGGAGCCGGTAAGAATTGACCCTTATACCGGCAAAAAATTCACCTTCTTTAGTGACCCCGACGGCCTGCCTTTAGAGCTGTATCAGCAATAGCTGTACCCTTAGCCACAGCCACAGCCACAGCCACAGCCACAGCCACAGCCACAGCCACAGCTATTGTTGAATGCTCAGCAGCAGTTTAGTTTCTGCCGGCCATTACTCCGCCGTCTACATCCCAAATTGCTCCGGTTACCCAATCTGCTTTATCACTGAGTAAAAAGCTTACGGTGTTAGCTACATCCTCTACTTGGCCAATCCGACCAATTGGATGAAAACCATCAAAAGACGCTAGGCTCTCATCTAAGGCTTCCGGCTCAATAAAAGCGTGGTAAATGGGGGTTTTAACTACCGCTGGCGCAACAGCGTTAACTCGAATCTTGTGGTCGGCTAATTCCATAGCTAGGTGTTGAGTAAGTGCATGCAATCCTGCTTTGGCCATTGAATAAGCCGAAGATGGGGTCGCTTTAATCGCTTGCTGAGCCCACATAGAGCCGATGTTTACAATACTACCGCCTCGATGTTTTATCATGTTTTTCGCTACTGCTTGGGTAATGAAAAACAAGGCTTGGTTAAGCTGCATGTATTGTTGGTAGTCGCTTTCGCTGTGTTGCAAAAAGGCAGTGGGCTTAAAGTAGCCGGCAGCATTCACTAGTTGCTTGATGGCACCAAAATTACTGATTTTTTGTTGTAACTCGGCGACCTGTTCTGGCTGGTATAAATCAAACTTCCAAGTGATAACCTCACCTAGTGATGATAGCTCTTGCTTTGCTTTAGCCAGCTTTTGTAGCGAACGCCCAACAAGAATAACTGCTTTATCTTGTGCTAAAAGCTGCTTGGCTGTGGCGTACCCAATTCCACTAGAACCACCGATGATTAAGCTATAAGACTGAGTAGGTTGTGTCATGATAAATCCTTTACAAGTGTTTGAGTTCAGGCTCATCTTATGGAACATTGAGTTATCAAGAAAAGTAGGCACAAACCAGTACCCTAGGTACTTTTGAGTACATCTTAATGAAAAATAAAGAATTATTATTTTCCCGAAAATCGGCACCTGAACGCAGTGCACGTATGGTTGAAACTATTTATGGCTGTAAATGGTCGTTAACGGTGTATCAATTATTGGCAAACGGAATTAATCGACCCGGAGAAATGGTGCGCAATGTGGAGGGTTTATCAACAAAAGTACTTAATGAATGCCTGCGAAAGAATCTCGAGTTTGGCATCTTACAGCGAATTGAATATGCAGAAGTGCCACCGCGAGTAGAGTATCAAGTGACGGCATTTGGCGATAAGTTCTTACGCATACTAGAGCAACTTGAAGAGCTGCAGCAAGAGTTAGCTAAGTAGTTTAATTAATTGATCCCTTTAGCTTTTAGCTACGTTATAAGCAAGTTGACGAGATTACAATAGGTAGCCAATGAGCACGCAATTACTGTGGTTTAGAAACGATTTACGCAGCAAAGATAACCAAGCACTAAGCGCTGCTGTGGCTAGTGGAAAAGCAGTGTTAGCGGTGTATACGTTATGCAGTAAACAATGGCAGCAGCATGATTTAGCACCGATTCAAGCCGACCTTATTCTGCGGCGTTTAACTCAATTACGCGAAGACTTAGCCGCGCTTAATATCCCTTTGTTGGTGCTTGAGCTAGAGGGTTACCAGCAGGTGCCAGAATGTTTGTTATCGCTATGTCAGCAATACCAAATCTCAGAGGTTTATTGCCACTCTCAATACGAGCTAAACGAACAGCGTCGTGATCAAGCTGTTGAACAGGCCTTAAGCCAGCAAGCTATTGGCTTTCATCGTTACCACGGAGAATGCATAGTTCGGCCTGGGCAGGTGCTTACAAAAAGTGGCGAGAACTTTAAAGTATTTACTCCCTTTCGTAAGGCCTGGTTAGCAAGTTTAAGTGAGCAATCTTATAGCCCCTTAGGCAGCCCTAAAGCGATAGACAAATCCTTACTTAATGAACAGTTGCTGAGTTTACTTAATCACCCGAAAGCGATTAACTGTAATTACCCTCGGGCAGATAGCAGTGCTTGGAGTTGCCAAGACCAACAAATCATTCAGCAGCTGCGTGATTTTAGCGCCAGCAAGGCCATTGATTATCACGATTTGCGTGACATGCCAGCGCTAAATGCAACCAGTAAACTATCGGCCTATTTAGCCTTGGGCATGCTGTCTGCACGGCAATGTTTAGCCAGAATCTATCTCGACCATGCCGAGGCAATTGCCAGCCAGCAGGGCGGGGCGTTTACTTGGTTAAGTGAGATTATTTGGCGGGAGTTTTATCGCCATTTAATGGCGGTTAATCCTCAGTTGTGCAAAGGCAGCGCTTACTTAACATGGACCGAATCGGTGGCATGGCAAGATGATGAGCACTTACTTAAGGCTTGGCAGCAAGGTAAAACCGGTTACCCAATTGTTGATGCCGCCATGTTGCAACTTAAACAAACTGGCTGGATGCACAATCGCCTGCGCATGGTGGTTGCCAGCTTTTTAACTAAAGATTTATTACTTAGCTGGCGTGACGGTGAGCGTTGGTTTATGCAGCATTTAATCGATGGTGATTTTGCTTCTAACAATGGTGGCTGGCAATGGGCAGCGTCTACCGGCACTGATGCTCAGCCTTATTTCCGTATTTTTAATCCGACAACCCAGGCTCAGCGATTTGACCCGGATGGAGAGTTTGTTCGCGCTTGGCTGCCAGAACTGGCTAACATTCCGGGCAAACATGTGCATACACCGCATACTTGGGCCAATAAACATGGGGTGCCTTTAAACTATCCTTTACCAGTGGTAGATCATGCAGTGCAGCGCAAGCAAGCTTTGCATTTATTCGAACAAGCAAAAAACAAGGCTTGACCTTCCTCTTACGGGAGGGTTGACACTATACTCCAAGTGCTAATGCTGTTGGAGTAGAAAATGACTGACTCGCTAGTCTTCCCCTTACAAGGTTTACGTTGTGCTGGCTGTGTTCGAAAGGTTGAAAAAATCATTTCGGAACATCCCGATGTAAGCGATGCATCGGTTAATTTGGCCTTAAATCAAGTTAGGCTTGATACCTCCAGCCCTGATGCATTGCCGCAACTTCGTAAACGGCTAAGTGAGCAAGGTTTTGATATTCCCTTTGTTCGTCACTGTTGGCAAATTGAAGGGTTAAACTGCGCAAGCTGTGTGAGTAAGTTAGAATCCGCTTTAGCCAAGCAACAAGGCATCGATAAAGTAAGTGTTAACTTAGCTTTAAATCAGCTTAGCTTTGAGCTTCTGCCAGATACACAAACTCTAGCTCAAGTTAAAAAAACGCTGGCTAGCAATGGCTTTAGCATTAAACAAAGCACCGCAAGCTCTCAGCCTAGTGCCAAACAAGTCATACCTTGGCGTTTTTTATTCAGCATAGCCTTGTCTATTCCATTGGTAATGCCAATGATATTTAGCAGTTTATCGCTTCCCGCATTGTGGCAGTTTCTGCTGGCCACGCCAGTGCAATTTTATGCAGGTTTGGCCTTTTATAAAGGCGCTTGGCAGGCCTTAAAGCAAGGCTCTAGCACTATGGATACCTTGGTGGTTATGGGCACCAGTACCGCGTACTTCTACAGTATTTACCTGTGGGTGAATGGCCAAACCGGGCATTTATATTTTGAGGCCGCTGCGGTCATTATCAGCTTAATTTTGCTGGGAAAATATTTAGAAACACGCGCCAAACAACAAGCGGCTAAAAGCATTGCCGATTTAGTGAAACTAAGCCCGCAACGTGCTTTAAAGCTGGATGCTAAAGGCATTGGTGAAGAAGTTGATGTAAGCGAGCTGTTGGTGGGCGATGTTATTTTGGTTAAACCAGGCGAGCAATTAGCAGCCGACGGCAAAGTAAGCTGGGGTAGCAGTGAGGTATCGGAAGCGGTGATTACCGGAGAAAGCCTGCCTTTACAAAAGGAAGTAGGGGACTCGGTGCTTGCGGGCAGCTTAAACGGTTCGGGTTTGCTGCAAGTTACTGTAAGCGCCGAGAATCGAAACAGCACACTAAGTAAAATCATTCAGCTGGTAAGCGAAGCCCAATCGGGTAAAGCGCCAATTCAAGGTTTAGTCGACAAAATTAGCCACTATTTTGTGCCAGTGGTGTTGATAATTGCCTTGGCGAGTCTGCTAGTTTGGACAATCTATGGCGATGTCAATCAGGGTCTTATTGCTGCTGTGTCGGTGTTGGTAATTGCCTGCCCTTGTGCCTTAGGTTTGGCTACGCCAACGGCTTTGGTGGCTGGCACCGGCAGAGGCGCAAAGCTTGGGATTTTGTATCGTAATATTCAAGCCTTAGAACTTAGTCATAAAGTAAGCGATGTAGTATTTGATAAAACAGGTACCTTAACTCAAGGTAAACCGAGCTTGGTAAAAAGCTTTAGCAGCAAACTAAACCAGCAAGAGCTGGTAACCCTAGCCGCGAGCGCTCAGCAAGGCAGCCAACACCCGTTAGCGAGTGCCTTGCTTAAAGCAGCCGAAGGCACGCCTTTACAGCTTTTACACTACTTTAATAGTTACCCAGGATTAGGCATAGAAGCTCAGTTAAGCAACGATAGCGGCTCTGAGCAGCGAGTATTTTTAGGAAATCAGCGCTTTGTGGCTCAGCAGCTAGCCGACAAGCTTATTGAACCTTTCTCTGCAGAACTACAAACGCAAGCTGAACAATGGCTGCAACAGGGGTTTACCGTTGTATATGTCGCAACAACCAACGAGTTACTTGGTCTATTGGCGTTTAAAGACGTAATTCGCCCTAACGCAAAACAAGCGGTGAGTTCGCTGCAAAAACTAAATCTAAGGATTCATTTATTAAGTGGTGACGCTAAGCCGGTTACTAAAGCCTTTGCTAAACAAGTCAACATTAAACACTGGCAAGCTGAGTTACTGCCAGCGCAGAAACTAGAACAGATAGGCAAACTGCAAGCGCAACATTCCACCGTTATGATGGTGGGGGATGGGGTTAACGACGCGCCAGCCTTAGCGCAAGCTGAGATAGGCATTGCCATGGGCGGAGGCAGTGATATTGCCCTTAATAGCGCCGATGTTGTGTTGATGCGAGATGATCCTTTATTGATTGCACAAGCCGTTGCGCTCGCCAAGCAAACTTGGCGAACCCTTCAGCAAAATTTATTTTGGGCTTTTATATACAACGTAATTGGTATTCCTATCGCAGCGATGGGCTTGCTTAACCCCGCTTTTGCTGGGGCGGCCATGGCCTTAAGTTCGGTGTGTGTGGTAAGTAATGCAGTGCGACTTAATTATTGGCAAAGCCCAATTAAAGCACTAAAGCAGGAGCAGCAGTAATGTTTAAAATTGGAGAAGTGGCCAAGCTAAGCGGTCTGTCGGTAAAAACGGTTCGCTACTACCACGATGTTGGTTTGGTTAAAGCCATAAAAGCCGACAATGGTTACCGGTATTATCGCCAAGAGCAAGTCACTCATTTACGCTTTTTAGGCAATTGCCGAGAGCTCGGTTTTAGCTTATTACAAAGCCAGCAGCTGTTGTCGTTGTATGTAGATAAGCAGCGCTGCGCCAGCGAAGTAAAGGCCATAGCCACTGAACACCTCTCCGAGATTGAGCAACGCATCGAGCAGCTGCAGCAACTACAGCAAAGCTTAACCAGCATGGTGAATTGCTGTCGCGGTGATGCTCGTCCGGATTGTCCGATAATCGATGGCTTAGCGGCTAGTTAAGCAATTAGCACCAATAGCGCTGTTTAATCTACTCGCTGAGGCTAAGTGGGAGGAATGCAAGGGCTTTATAGAGCCCGCTGTTAGCGTTTAATCTAACAAGTGACTTTAAACCAATTGCCAACCACGTCGATAATGTCTTGTTGCCACGGTTTTTTGAGGGCACTTGAGGGGTAGAGTAAAACGTAGCCAAGCCTTCCCGATTGCAATGCAAAATCAAGATCTAACGGAACTAGTTCGCTGTGATGTTTTTCAACCATGTTGGTAGGGAGTAGGGCAAATCCCTCTAACTCAAGAAGCTTAACTAGGGTCATTGCTTCACTCACCGAACTTGTTTGTGATGAAATAAGGGTTTGTTGGCCAAACATGCTTTGTTCAAGATCTTCCAACACAAATTGTCGATGAAGCTGTAGCTCTGGTAACGATACCTGCTGCTTGTTAGCAAGCGGAGAGCGTTTATGGGCGTAATAGTTAAACTCTGGATAACCCAGGTTGATGAAGCTTACTCCTGTATCTGGATGCAGAGCCCCTTGGTTTAGCGTGATGCAAAAATCAGCTTGTCCTTCTACCAATAGCGCTAATGCCATTTTTCGGGATCGTGACAGCCAATTGATTACCGTCATCGGGTGTTGAGAGCGAATTGCATGGTCCATTTGCTGTATTGCCGTGCTCGAAATGGAGGAGTCATGACAAATGGATATTTGTGTTTTATCGCCTAAATGTAGGCTATCGGTGGCAGATTCGAGGGCATTCATTTGATAAATGATCAGCCTAGAGGCGCGCACTAAGCTTTCCCCTTGTTCTGTCAACTTGGGGGCTTTTCCTTCTCTCTCAAAGAGAGCTATTCCCCAATCTATTTCAAGATCTGCTACTTGTCGATGAAGGGTAGAGCGGTCCTTATTTAGTTTTCTTGCTGCTTTACTAAATGACCCTTCTTCAGCAACCGCAACAAATGCACTTAGTTGATCAAATGATGCTCTCGGCACACTTAGCTCCTCATCGATATTTTACTTATGTTGCATATTATACAACGTAGGTGATTTTATTTGTTGTGAGTGAGTGGTTAAAGTCTTTTCAATATCGGAATGATTAAAAGGCGACAAAATGATAAGTAGCAAAAGCAAATTAATGGTAGCCCTGTTGGCGGCGTCGGCAGTTACTGCAATAGCAACTACCGCTGAGGCTTGTTCTCGAATTATTTGGGAGACCGAAAACCACGGGGTATTTGTGAGCCGTACGATGGATTGGATGGAAGAGAATCAACCGACCATAGAAGTTCGTCATTCAGGGCAGACTTACAAGGGGCATAGCAGTGAGCTAGGTAAAACTTGGACGTCTAAGTACGCTTCAATTGGCATGACACTATATGGTATCGGAATTGTTGATGGGTTTAATGAAGTAGGCTTCTCTGCAAATGGCTTGTTCTTAGACGAAGAATCGGCAGGTGATTTAGAGGGCGAATTAGCGCAGGTTTCAAATGCGGTGTTTGTGGCTTATTTACTGGATAACTTTGCGACTGTTGAAGAAGCTTTAGAAAATATCAATGAGATTGAGATTCAACAGTTTTCGCACAATGGTCATTCGATGCGTGGTCATTATTCTATTCAGGACAAAAATGGCGATTCTGCAATTCTTGAATTTGTTGATGAGGGCTGGAAAATTTATCACGGCAAGCAGTATGACGTAATGACTAATAGCCCTACATTCCAGCAGCATCTTACCAACTGGAGTGAAGCTCAACCAGCCTCTGAAGATGTGATAGATGGCGAATACCCAATACCAGGCAATATTAACTCTGCGCAGCGCTTTGTTTGGAACAAGTATATGAAATCGCAGCTAAAAGAGCCTACGAGTTACACAAACGGCTTGGCCAAGCTAGATAGCGTTACTTATAAAATTCCATTAGATGCTGCTAATCGCCCAGACGCTGCAGGTGTAATGCGTGGGTATGCAACTATTTACTCTGTGGGCTACAACCTTGATCAAAAAGTGATGCAAATTCGCTATCAATTTGGTGACGCTTACACCCATTTCTTTGTTGATTTTGAAAAACTGAATGACGGTAAAAATTACCACCTTGCCGCAGATAGCCCAGATTTATTTGGCGATGTGACGGGACAGTTTACCCAAAATAACGGTGTTATGGCGCACTACGCTACTCATTAATCCAGTCCCCTATTTGATTAGATACTGCGAAAAAGTTTAACGACTTGTTTCGGGGTTTCTATGACAGCAATTCTCTAGAAGTTCGCAAACCTATACAGGAGGCGTTTTCGCCTCCTTTCTTGGATAGTAAAATGACGTCAAAATACTTGGTACTGTTTGTATCACTCTCACTTTTTTCTTTAAATTCTTTCTCTGAAACCAGCGATAAAGAGATTGATCCTTCAGACCTCACAAGGGTTTACACTCAAGCCGCACTCATGGTGAGTGGTAATAGTAATGTTATGCCTGTCGGCATGATTTCCGGTGGATACAATAATGGTCATCAATTCGCCCTGCTTGCCGAAGCAAAATTTGGCAAGAGTGGAGAGAATGCTGACAATGAGTTTGGCTTAGAGTATGGCTCTTCTCGTTTTCAGTATTTTCAGGTTGCTGATACTGGCTCAAGCTTTATGCCAAGAGCAGGTCTCTCTGCTGACTATATCAATGTGTGCTCTTCCAGTATTAAGTCTGATTTACTCGCGTTGGGTGGGGTTGCAGCAATAAATCAGCAGTTCACACCTGGGTTTATGTTATTCCCGATGGCAGGTTATGTGTTTGGGAACATGGATATTAACGGCATTAAAGAAGATGTGGATGGCGTTAACCTATCTATTGCGGCATCTATACCAATTGGTGGCAATGGTGCATTTATGATGATTTGGCCTGAATACAGAAAGATGAGCGGGAACAGTATTAAAACTGAGAATGTATCAACAAAACTGATCCTTAACTCACCTCTAACCGATGACCGAAAATGGTGGATAAATACCCGTATTGAATTAGACAATTCACAGTTGAAGCTTGGCGAAGATAGCTTAGTAAAGCAGCGAAATTCTGATGTATATATGGGGATTAGATATTTTTTCTAGTTTAGCCAATTGATACAGGCTAAAGGTTTAACTGCGTCGCAGTCTAACCACCTTCATTATCTCAAACTCAAAGCCGGCGCGTAGTTGGTGGCTGGGGTAGTAGCTAAGATTAACCCGTGCACCTTTTAAGTCTTGGTAGCGTTGCTTGCGTTTGTAAACAAAGGGGACGTCGTAGCCCGCTATCATTAGGGTGTGTAAGATCCAGTCGCCTTCTTCGCGTTGCACGTGGGAGGCAACTTTCACATCTTCAGAATGGATTAGCGCTGGGCGCTTTTTGAGTAAGGTTTCTGGATCTTTTTTAAGCATTGTTAACTAGCCGTAAACACAAAGGTAAGCTGTTTCGGTTGGTACTTTTAGCTGAAACTTAGCATTGCCTGGTACGTTGAATTGTTGGCCGTCTTTAAAGCTTACCCATTCAGTTTCACCAGGAAGTTTAACAATCAATTCGCCAGCAACAACAACCATTAACTCAGGCTCAGCTGTACCAAATTCGTATTCACCTACAGCCATAACACCTACCGATGATGGCTTATCCTTGCCTGAAAACCCGATTGATTTTACTTGGCCGTCAAAGTACTCGTTGCTCTTTAACATCACATTTCCTTGTTTGAATCGATTGTGCAAAAACGCAGGCTAGCATAATGTTAGGCTATTTGGATCGACTAATGAGTTATTTGCATAATGAATGAACAGTTTCTATCGGCAAATGAGCCGTTTGATAAAACCTTATTGCTGAAGGTTGCCCGCCACAAAATGCCCTTTGGAAAATACGCTGGTCGAGAAATTATTCGCCTTCCCGAAGAGTACCTACTTTGGTTTGCCAACAACGATGGTTTTCCTAATGGAGAATTAGGTCAATTAATGGCATTAGCCCTTGAAATTCAAATAGCTGGCTTAGAAAAGATCATCTGGCCACTTATCGATACAAAACATCAATAACTTTCCTTGTTAACTGGTTGTTTTTCGTTCATCTCTTTGCTAGCGTGTTATTTCTAAATGCTTTTGTTCAGAACTTTAATCAAAATTTAACAGTTTATTGACGGTTTAGGGCTGATCTTATTGAGTATTTAGTAGAGAATGTAAAACGCTTTAGCAATGCTTGTTGATAGTCCAAAGTTTTTCCTGGTTCTAAATTTTTTAGGTGTGGTTAAATTTTTGTCGCTGGCTTGCCTAGCAAATACGTTAAATTGCACTTGGAATATGAGAGGACGATAATGTCAGGTCAGGGATTATCAGGAACCGTTAAATGGTTCAACGATGAAAAAGGTTTTGGTTTTATTGCACAAGAGAAAGGTCCGGACGTTTTTGTTCACTTTCGCGCTATCAACGGTAACGGTCGCCGTACCTTAACTGAAGGTCAAGCGGTAACGTTTGATGTTGTTCAAGGCCAAAAAGGCCCGCAAGCTGAAAACGTAACTGCCCTATAAACAACGCAGTTGTCTGTTTCAGTTAAAACGCTATCACTTAGATAGCGTTTTTTTTTGTTTACAGATACGACTAAGGTTGAATACTTATTGTATTGTCAGCTAGTTAGCTGCTTTGTTAATCTGATCCAGGGTCTGTTGGCCTTTCAAACAAAGTTAATCGCGAAAGATCAACAGACCCTCATAACAAATTGAAAGATTTTATAGCTGTTCAGGTCTGTGTAGGGCGATCAATTTCGACCTTATTCATTTTAAAAGGATAGGTTAGACCGTGATTTCAAAATCTTGTTTGGTGCCAGAGATGCAAACTATTGCCGATAGTTTTTGGCATTATTCGGAGCAGGTTTATTCAAGACCTGAAGTGAAGAAACTGTGTTTATGGTTACAAGAGCAACACACCCGTAATGTAAACCTACTGCTTTGGTTGAGCTTTTGCCAACAGCAACGCTGGACAGTTAATTTAGAGCTATTGCTCAGCCAAATTAATAATAGCGAACAGAAAATTACTGAGTTCCGCCGTTACCGGAAAAAAATGAAGCCCTACCTGAGTGAAACTCAATACCATTTATTACTAAAACATGAACTAAAGCTTGAACGTCGCCAGCAACAATTATTAGTACTCAGCCAGCAGCGCCACCCTGGGCGACAAACTGCTGACGTAGCCCTGACTAACTATCTTAATCAGGCTGAGGCTTCCGCCCAGTACTTAGCAACGATGAATTTAGCTATTCTGGACGGCAAGCTGCATAGCTAATATTCACTAGTGGACTTAGATTTAGGCTTCGGCCCAGTACTTAGCTGCTATACATTTAGTCGCAATGAACTTAGCCATTTTGGACGGCAAGCTGCATAGTTAAGACTAATTAGCGTAACTAGATTGAAGCTTCCGCCCAGTACTTAGCTGCCATATATTTAGTCGCAATGAACTTAGCCATTCTGGACGGAAAACTGCATAGCTAATATTCACTGGTGGACATAGATTTAGGCTTCAACCCAGCACTTAGCTGCTATATATTTAGTCGCAATGAACTTAGCCATTCTGGATGGCAAGCTGCATAGTTAAGACTAATTGGCGTAACTATGCAGCTGCAGCCCAGTACTTAGCTCTGATGTTGGTACAAGGTTTTGTATAAGCCAGTTTGTTCAATCAGCTGCTGATGTTCACCTACTTGGCTAATGGCGCCATCATCTAATACATAAATCAGATCGGCTTGTTTAATTGCACTTAAACGATGAGCAATTATTAGGGTGGTTCGCTGGTCTAAAAAGCCTTGCAGATTACGATGCAGTTTGGCTTCGGTATCGGTATCTAAGGCCGAGGTGGCTTCATCTAATACCACTACTTGCGGTTTAGCCAAGATCATTCGGGCTATCGCTAGACGCTGTTTTTGCCCTCCCGAAAGTCTTACGCCACTTCTGCCCACTATTGTGTCCAGGGTGTCGGGTAGCTTTTCAACAGTTGTTTGTAGCTCGGCAATAGCCAAGGCTTGCCACAGCTCATCATCACTGTGTTGGCGACCCATGTTGAGGTTTTCTCTAACCGTAGTATTAAACAGTATTGGCTGTTGTAATACTGTGGAGATATTACTGCGGATGGTGGAATAACCGATTTTTTCAATCGGGGCTTTATCTAACAAGATTTGGCCACTGTCTTTTTGGTATAGCCCCAGCAGCAGGTTCACCAAGGTAGATTTACCGCCGCCACTTACCGACACTACAGCGACTTTTTTACCTGCTGGCAGCGTTAGGCTAATGTCTTTTAGTACTGGGGATTCTACTGAGTAACTAAAGTTGACGTTCTTGAATTCAATGTCAAAGTTCTGTTGTTTAGCAAAGGGGTCTACTTCGCAAGGGTAGTGAGGTTCTTGTTTTAGCTCAAATAGTTGATTCAAGCGCGCTAATGCTGCGTTAGCACTAAAGTAGCTGTATTGAATGCTCAATATTTCTTGCACTGGTCCCATCATAAACCACAAGTAGCCAAATACTGCGAAGATTTGCCCTACGGTTAAATCAGAAAAGACCACCATTAACATGGCTATTGCGCGAAACACCTCAAAGCCAACAAGGAAGATAGTGAAGCTAAGGCGGTTTACTGCATCGGTCTTCCAATGCGAGGCAATGGCGTGGTCTTTTAGCTCGCCAGCGGCGCTAATTACTCGCGAAAAGTAATGGCCTTCTCGTTGTGTTGCGCGTAGTTGCTGAATGCTGTCTAAGGTTTCAATTAAGGCAAGCTGAAAGGCTTCAAAGGCGGCATTCTCTTTTTTCTTTAGTTCTTTTACATGGCTGCCAAAAGAGCGCGAGAAATAGATAACAGCTGGGTTGAGCAGCAAAATAATTAAGCCTAGCTGCCAGTCAATCCACAGCAAAATAACTGCCGTACCAACAATGGTGAGCAAGGCTACTAGAAACTTGGATAGGCTTTCGCTAATAAATTTATCTAGGGTTTCTACATCGGTAATACAACGGGCGCTTATGCCACCAGAGCCCTGAGTTTCATATTCGCGTAGTTCAACCTTGGGCAAGTGTTCGACCAAGCGCTGGCGGATCAAAAAACTAATCTGCTTACCAATAAAGGTGAATTGCCTAGCCTGCAATACACCAATCACTAGTGATGATAAACGTAAACAAACCACCACCAATAAAATAGTAAGAATATAACCAGTGGCGGTATGCCAGCCTTCGGGAAGTACTTGTTGAAGTACAGATATGGCTTTGCCTGGTTTTTCTAACAATACCTCGTCAACCAACAAAGGCATCATAAGTGGGATGGGTACACTCACTAAGGTAGCCAAAATGGCAATAAGGTGAGCGTAAACCAAGGGCTTTTTATAGTGGAAAATTTGTTGGCGAATGGTTGCCCAAGTAAAAGTAGCCGAGGAGACGTTTGAATGCATAATCTAAATAAGAATCTTTTTCATCTGTAATTTGGCAAGTCTACGGAGACTGAGATAAAAAAGCTAGAGGCTGCAAGCATTCTGGCTTGCAGCTAATTTGGCGAGTTGCAGTAAGACGCTAAGCCTTATTCTTCGCTAGTATCAATATCGCTGGCTTTTTGCGCCTTTTTCTGGCGAATAATAGGTGCATCGCCCATTTCGGTGCCGGCAGCAAAAGTTTTGTTGGTTTTCACCTTAGGTTTGCTGGTCTTCGCTTTTTTCTGGGTCTTCGCTTTTTGGGTATTTTTACTAAAGCTAGGCTTGGCATATTTAGGGCGTAAACCTTTAAATTTAGCGGCTAGACCCTCTAGGCTAATAAACTCTACTTTTTGCTCCAATAGTGCTTCTAGGGTTTTGAAGCTATACCAGTCTTTTGGTCCAACTAATGAGTAGGCTTGTCCAAGATTGCCTGCTCGGCCTGTTCGGCCAATGCGGTGCACATATTCTTCTACATGTTTAGGCATATCAAAGTTGATCACGTGAGAGACTTGCACAATATCCAGGCCGCGTGAGGCAAGGTCGGTCGTAAATAAAACCTTTTGGTGACCACGGCTAAATTCATCCATGATCTTGTTGCGTGCGCCTTGGCTTAAATCGGCATTTAAGGCCGAACAGCTGATACCTTGTTCGGTGAAAGCGTCGGCGAGGCGCTGAGTGTCGGCTCGTGTCGCAGTAAACACAATGGCTTGATTTACAGTGTCTTGTTTGAGTATCTCGGCAAGTTGCGCTTGTTTATGGTCGAGGTGATCACTTAACAAAAACTGCTGTTTAATGTCTTGATGCTGGGTAAAGCTAAAGCCCACCGCTATGCGCTCTGGTTCATTGAGCAACTCAAGGGCGAACGAGTTAATGGCTGCATCATCTAAGGTGGCCGAAAACATTAAGGTTTGACGCTTACGGTGGTTCGCTGCTTTGTTCACATAGTTAAGTTGCTCGGCAAAACCTAAATCTAACATTCGGTCGGCTTCGTCGAGGATTAGTAACTCAAGCCCGTCTAAAAACAAATGGCGCTTACTAAGGTGATCGGCTAAGCGACCTGGCGTTGCTACTACAACCTGTGGATCTTTACGTAGCAACTTACTTTGATCGTTAAAGTTTTCTCCGCCGGTGATAAGGCAGGCACGTGTTTGTGTATTGGCAATAAGCAACCGCAGCTGCGCAAATACTTGCTTAGCCAGCTCACGTGTGGGGGTTAAAATTAGCGTGCGTGCATCGCGCTTAGAGAGAGCTCGCGTTTTTAGCATACGCTGCATGGCTGGCAGCAAGTACGCTAGGGTTTTACCTGAACCTGTCTTAGATGATGCCAGTAGATCTTTGCCTACCATTGCCGCGGGAATTGCTCGAGCTTGGATCTCGGTGGTTTCACTAAAGCCAAGGTGCTCAATGGTTTTATTTAGGCGGGGATCTAAGCCCAGTTCAGTAAACTGCAAGTTGTAACTCTCTTCAAATGTATGTGATTGAGATTATAACCGTAAATGCTCTGGCTCACATTAAGGATTCGAGCTTTATTGAATTACTTAACCAACAATTCAGGTTTTTTGCGAAAAAAATGTAAGCAGTGATGAAAATGTTTACTTCATTAGCTAATTTATCCTTAGTTATTGATTTGTAGCATAACAGTTTAAAAAACAGGCACTTTTACTTGCTTAAGCGGGGTTGCCTTGCCATAGTTGAAAGCTGCAAGGATTAGCTTTAGCAAAGGATTGATAATGGCTGGTATTTCCGAAAAAGCGGCAAGTACGAAGCGGCGATTTTCGTTTCATATTCATCTCGTCAGTGTGATGATTTTAATGCTGATTACCAGTGGTTTGGTGATTGGCACTCTTAACTATTTTCATACCAGTGATATTGTTGCCGAGAATCAGGCTAGGGCCCTAGAGCAAGTAGGTCGCGCCACGGTCTCTGAGCTGGAAGGCGTAATGTTTCCAGCACAAAATTTTGTACATAGCTTGGCCGCGATGAACCTTACAATGGCTCAGCTTAACAACAGCCAACGTAGCTGGTTGCCAATGCTGTATTCAAGCTTAAGCCAACAGCGCGGATTATCAGCTGTTTATATGGGCTATGCCAACGGCGATTTCTACCTAGTTCGCCCCTTAGATACCTTAGAAAAACGTCAGCAAGTTAGTGCCCCAATCGGCTCAGTCGTGTTAGTTACAAAAATCGTTAATGGATATTCTAGTAACGTATTTTACGATAATGAATTGAGACCGCTTCGTGACCAAATAGACCGAAATTATCAGTTAGATCCACGTGAGCGCCCTTGGTATAAATTGGCCATTAATAGCCCCTCAATTGTTGCCACCGATCCCTATGTTTTTTACACCACCAAAGAAGTGGGGGTGACCTTTGCTCATGCCAATAAGCAACGCAACATGGTAGTGGGTGCAGATCTTACCTTAGCCAGTGTTTCTAAAAGCTTAGGTAAAAATAAGCTTAGCGAATCCTCGTTACTGGTGATGTTTAACAGTGACTATTCGGTACTGGCACACCAGCAGGCCTCGTGGATAGCAGATAACCTACAAGTCACCGAAGAAGAAGTTATTTTACCGCGTTTAGATAAACAAAATTTAGGGGTTCTTTCTCAGTTCTCTGATCATTCTGGTGCTGTTGATGGCGGCAGCTTTATTATTAACGGTGAGCATGAAGATTGGATTGGTCAAATTATTGAGCTTACCTTAGAGATCAATGCAGACCGTGAAAACGTAAAAATAGATAAGTTGTTTTTAGGGCTGGCTTCACCTGAAGACGAAATATTGATGGATGCTCGAGCGGCCCGCGATCAATCGGTTGTTTTTAGTATTTTCATTGTGCTGGTTTCAATACCTATTGCTTGGTATGTGTCGCGCTTGGTGGCTAAACCTTTACGTGAGTTAATGAATCAGAATGAAGCCATTATGGCCTTTGATTTTGATGCCACTAAGCAAGTTAACTCGGTGGTTTTAGAGGTTCATCAACTAAGCCGAATTACTGAACAGCTGAAGAAAACCATTAAACAGTTTTCTGATGTCTCTACCATGCTCGGTGAAGAAGATAACTTTGGTCGCTTGCTCGATAAAAGTGTGCAAGAAATGCAAACCATATTAGATATGGAGCAAGGCGCTATTTGGCTGAAGAACGATCAATTGTTCGAGCTGCAAACCAAAGCTCTTGAGGGCATGCAGCTGCCAAAAACCTTTACTTATGCCGATACTTTAACTCAGCCTTTGGTTAAGTATCTGCTCGACACCACCACCAGTTCAACCACCAAGTTTACCAGCCTAGATTACCAAGGTAAGCCGCTCAATTTAGTCGTATCTCCGTTGATCAATCGAGAAAACAAACTAGTGGGCATGATTGCAACATTTAGCCATCATCAGGCTAATGTCTCGCCACGTGTGCTGTCGTTTATTGATGCCTTAAGTAGTGTGGTAACAATCGCCATTGAAAATCGTCACTTAATTGAATCACAAAAGAACTTATTGGAATCTTTCATCAAACTTACCGCAGGAGCGATTGATGCTAAATCGCCCTATACCGGTGGCCATTGTCAACGCGTTCCAGAGCTTACCAAAATGTTAGCCAATGCAGCGGTAGAGCAGCAGCACGGTGTATTTGCCGACTTCTCGATGAATGAAGCACAATGGGAAGAGTTGTACATCGCCAGTTGGTTACATGACTGCGGTAAAGTTACCACCCCCGAATACGTAGTGGATAAAGCCACCAAGTTAGAAACCATTTACGATCGAATACATGAAGTTCGTATGCGCTTCGAAGTGCTTAAACGAGATGCTCAGTTGAGCTACTGGCAGCAGGTAGCGGGTGGGCTGCCGGAGCAAGAGCAAGAATCTTTGCAAGCCCAATTAGAACAGCAGTTAGCCACCTTAGATGAAGAGTTTGCCTTTGTGGCAAAATCTAATATTGGTGGTGAGTTTATGGGCGCTGAAGATATTGAGCGTTTGCATCAAATTGGCCTACGAACTTGGCAACGCACCATTGATGATAGCCTTGGTTTATCCCATATGGAGCTCGATCGTCGCGCTTCGCAAAGTACTCATTTACCGGCTACCGAAAAACTATTGGATGATAAACCAGAGCATATTATTTATCGTCGCGAAGATGAGAAGATTGATGCCGACAACCCTTGGGGCTTCAAACTTAAGGTACCCGAGTATAAATACAATCGTGGTGAACTTTATAACTTAAGCATTGCGCGTGGCACGCTTAGCGAAGAAGAACGCTACAAAATTAACGACCATATTGTGCAAACCATTATTATGTTGGAGAAACTGCCGTTCCCTCATCACTTGAGAAGAGTGCCAGAAATTGCCGGAGGACATCATGAGAAAATGGATGGTACTGGCTACCCGAAACAGCTTACCAAAGAGCAAATGCCTACCACTGCTCGAATGATGGCGGTGGCAGATATTTTTGAAGCCTTAACGGCAGTGGATAGGCCTTACAAAAAAGGTAAGAGCTTGAGTCAGTCACTGAAAATTATGCGCTTTATGTGTGATGACAAACATATTGATGCCGACATATTCAGGCTATTTTTGCACTCAGGAATTTACCTAGAGTACGCTAAAGCGTTCTTAAAACCAGAACAGATAGACGAGATAGACATAAACGACTACTTGCCCGATCAAGCTTAGGTTTACTCACCATTTATAATGAGTTAGTAAAAAGGGTGCTTAGCATTTTAGCCTGCACCCTTTTTTGTTCTTCATATGCACTAACAGCGACAACATTCAGCAGCTAGCTAATATTGGTACTAATCTCCAACGACAATATTGCGCCCGGCATCTTTGGCGTTATAAAGCAGCTCATCTGCTCGGTTGAGCTGCGCATCTAAATGTTCTTCAAGGTTATTGGTCACACCGATGCTAACGCTTATCGACAGTGGCGTATCGTTGTAAATAAACTCTGTGGTTGCCACTTGCTCACGAAATGCATCTAACAGTTGGTAGGCTTGTTCATTGTTTAGTCCCGCCATCGCCACACTAAATTCTTCGCCACCGGTACGGGCAAATAAGAAGTTAGACAGGCCTGATTTCATTAAGCTAGAGAAATGAATGAGTACTGCGTCACCTGCTTCATGGCCGTATTGGTCGTTAAACTTTTTGAAGTGGTCAATATCGAGTACTGCTACCGCAAGTTGAGAGTTTTTGTCCTCGGCTTTTTGGTGTAGTTTACGGCCGTGTTTAATAAAGAAACGGCGATTAGGAATCGCGGTTAAATAGTCTTGGTAAGCGGCTTTTTCCAGCTTTTCGACTAGTGCTAAAGTATGCAGGCTATGATTGACTCGACATTGAAACTCCTCAATAGAGAAGGGTTTGTGTAAGTAGTCGTTAGCCCCATTTTTAATGAATTTACTCGATACAGTTGCATTATCGGCAGAGGATAAACCTAGAATGCTGATCCGTCGTTGCCCCATTTCGTGGCGTACTTTTTGAACCAGTTGGAAACCATCCATATTTGGCATTTGATAGTCACTAATTAGCAACTTAATATCCGGATCATCTTGTAAATGCTTAAAGGCTTCCTGTCCGTCGTTCGCTTCAATTACTTGAAATAGATGGCGTTTTAGTAAACCACAGATATGTTTTCTTGCTAGTTCCGAGTCTTCGGCAACCAACACTTTGGTATTTTGGTTTAGGTAGAGTTGATTTAAGGTATCGAAGGCCAGCTCGTAGGAGTAACGTCCTTCTTTTAGCACATAGTCAACCACACCTTTTATAATTAGTAGGGATTGGGTTTGTTCATCAAAGGAGCCTGAAAGCACCACTGTTGGAATTTTGTTTTCCAATAGATAATCAACCAGTTCACCGTTTGGCGCATCGGGTAAGTTAAAATCCGCCAACGCAGCAAAAAAGCTACTTGGGTCGGCGCTGTAACTCTGCTTCGCTTGTTCTAAGCTAGAAGCAAAAATTGGCTCAAGATGGTTTAAACGTGAAGACAAATGGCGGAGAATTTTTAGTACTGTTGGGCTGTCTTCTACTATAAGAATTTTCTGCATAGCTTGCTTTCCTAAAAACTCACTTGATTATTGTGCTTTGGGTCAAATAAAACTGAATTTTGAAAAACTAATATAACAAAATAACTGTTTGATGCAGCGCAGTTTTTTTAATAAGTAATAACAAAAACTTACTAAGCTATATTGTTTTATACCTACTAAATACAATTGTAGATGGATTTATGGCTGCTGGTTTTGTTTAATCAATCAGACGTGAATATTGTCACTGATCGTTTCTTTAAGGAGATAGCGTGTACTGGGCTGAATTTTTAACCGTGGTTGTGGTGCATTTGTTAGCCGTGGCTTCGCCAGGGCCAGATCTAGCAGTAGTGCTAAAAAATAGTATTTCCCTTGGTCGTAGAGCCGCTATCTTTACCTCCCTTGGCGTAGGCTGTGGGATTATGGTTCATGTGATTTATTCGGTGCTGGGAATCGGCTTAATCATCTCTCAGTCGATTTGGTTGTTTAACGTGATTAAATGGTTAGGCGCTGCTTATTTGATTTGGATAGGTATTCAAGGCTTGCGAGCAAAGCGTCGTGATGCCGCAGATATTGAAGCGGATACGGGCCTTAGGCTTAGCGATAAAAGTGCCTTTTTAAGTGGTTTTATGACTAATGGCTTAAATCCTAAAGCGACCTTGTTTTTCTTGTCTTTATTTACTGTAGTTATTAGCCCAACCACGCCAATGCTGGTGCAGTTAGGCTATGGTTTATATATGGTTTTTGCTACAGCCTTATGGTTTGCCATGATCTCCTGGTTGTTTAGTACTGCCCGAGTTCGCCGTAAGTTTTTGCAGGTAGGACACTGGTTTGATCGCAGTATGGGTTTTGTTTTAGTGAGTTTGGGAATTCGTTTGCTTTTTAGTAGTCGAAACTAATAAGCATCATCAAAGACGCGGGAGATTTATGAAGGCAGCCACAAGGATAGGGCAATTAAAAATGCGCTGGCAGCAGGCCTCTGCTTGGCAAAAAGCTGGGGTGTATTTTGTAATAGTCTTTATGCTTTATGTTGTGCTGTCACTAAGCTTGTTACCTTGGGTGATCAAGCAGCAAGTAGAAAAGCAATTAACCGTTCTCACCGGTCACACAGTGACTCTGCAACAAGCAGATTTTCATCCGCTTAAGCTTTCCTTAACGCTGCGCCACTTTGCCATTAAAGAGCTTGATGAGCAGCAAGCTCAACCTTTGGCGAGCTTCGAGCGCCTCTATGTAGATTTCACCTTAAGCTCTTTGTTCTACTGGAGTTGGAACTTTGAAGCTTTAGAGTTAGACGGTTTGTTTTTCCACCTTAGCCGACTAAAAAATGGTGCACTAAATGTAGACAGTTTGTTTCCTAATACTGGCGAACCACAAGAGGCTGAACCTGAAAACAGCGAACAAGCTAGCGTTCCCCGTTTGCGGGTTAAACAATTTATGTTGCGCAACGCTCAATTAAAGTTAAGTGACTACCTGCCAGAGCAAGCTGTAGATTTCTCCATCTCTGATTTTGATTTATTGCTTAACGACTTTTATACCCAAAGAACCGGTGATGCAGCTAATGCCTATCGTATTGAAGCGCAAGTAGGCGAGCAGGGCCGTTTGGCCTGGAGTGGTGAAGTGGATTTGCCAGCTTCGCAGGTATCGGGTCAATTTTCTTTAGAAGAGTTTCAGCTGCCGCGGGTTTTTGCTTTTTTACGCCCTTATACCGATTTGCGAATCAACCAAGGCGCGGTAACGCTTAGCACTGATTATTTAATTGATTACCAACAACAGTTTCAGTTTACTACCAAACAAGGCCAGCTGAGCATTGAACAATTTGAGCTGAGTGCTTTTGAGGAAACTCGCGCTAAGTTCGAACAGCTCTTGCTCACTAATATTACTTTTGATTTGAACCAGCAACACCTGAGCTTAGGGGATATAGGCCTCAATCAAGGTTTACTCACTGCCAACTTTGACCAGCACTCTGAGCTAGATTGGCTCTCGTGGTTTCATTTTGAAAAGCTGGTGGCTGAAACTCAAACTCCTGAAGCTGGCGAGAAAAGTGATTCTGCTCCGGCGGTTGAGCAGGAAGAACCCGCTACTAGTGAGTCTTCTTGGGTGCTAAGCAACAACAGCATTAAGGTGAGTGACTTTGAACTAAGGCTAGGTGAAGCTTGGTTAGGTAGCACTAAACAGCATCAATTATTGTTACAAGCGCTTAGCCTTAGCGGGTTCTCTAGTGATATGCAGCAAACCACGGAATTAACGCTTGATGCTAGTTTGTACCAGCAGAGTCCACTCAATGCAAAGTTAGCCTTTAGTGGCCCAGAGCAGCGTTTAACTGGTCAAGTAAGCCTTAGCCAATTGGCGCTAACGCAACTTGAAAAATGGTATTCCCCCTTTGTTCGCTTAGATATAGACAGTGGCCAACTGGCCTTAAGTAGCGAGTTAGATATGCAGCTGGCAGACAGCTTTGCTCTTACTAGCTCTAACGGGCGTTTGGCCTTATCGCAAGTGAATCTGGCGGTGCCACAACATCCAGAAAACTTGCATTGGCTGGCGGCCAATGACGTTGTTGCCGACGGTATAGGTGTCAATCTAACTAAGCAAACCGTTGATATTGCGAGTCTTAGCAGTGAAGCCTTAGAGTTTATTGCCAGCCTCGATGAGCAAGGCAACTTGGACATTATTGAATACCTAGGTTTTGCAGCAAGTAAAAACAGCGAAAACAGCCCAACCGAATTCGAACCTGAGCCGCAAAGCGATCAAATCTCAGGGTCTGAGTTAACGAGTCTCGATGAAGCCAGTGACGTTTCTTTAGATGCGCAAACTAAGCCAGAACTTGCACAAAATGCAGTGGCAGCAGAAGAAACTGACGCTACTGCACGTGAAGAGCAAGCAGGGTGGTTGGTTAGCATTGCCCAGTTAAGCGCGGCTGATTCACGTTTTAGTTTGAGTGAGATGTATTCAGGGCAAGAGCTTAAGCACCAACTAAACGCCCCTTTAATTGAGCTTTCAAATATAAGCTCCGATATGAGTTCTTCGATGACGATAGCCGCCAAACTACAAGCCGAGCAGGGAGGGGAGCTCGCTATTGATGGGGAAATTGCACTTGCCAATAAACAAGCAGATTTAACGCTTAAAGCTACGCAGTTTGGTTTGGCTTTTTATCAAGCCTACTTAGCGCAATACACTGAGTTAAAACTAGAGTCGGCCAAGTTTAATACCGACATGCAAGTGCAATTAGATTGGCAAGAGCAATTTGGATTGGCTTTAAAAGGCCCGCTCAGCATTGATGAACTGCATTTAAAAGACGCAAGGGAGCAGTCGGATTTACTCAAATGGTCTGAGTTAAATCTTAGCAAATTGGACCTAGATACTCGCCAACGCCGCCTTGCTTTGGGTGAGCTTAACTTTATTCAACCCTACTTCTTAATTGAGGTATCAGAAGACTTTTCCACTAATTTGGCGGGGATTGTAAAGTCACCCGAAGAGGGTGAAAGCTCGGTTGAGCAGCGAAGCGAAGAGCTCGAGGAACAAGCCAGTGAGCCAGTAGCTGCAAATGATTCAGCAAGCTGGCAAATTAGCATTGCGCAAACGCAGTTTAGCCAAGGCTTGGTCGACTTTGCTGATTACTCATTAGACCCAAACTTTGCCGCCAAGATTGAAAAGGTAGAGGGTAAAATTGGCAGCTTAAATCAAGACGCTAGCCAGCCTGCCGAAGTGAGCCTAAGCGGTGAAGTGGACGGTTATGCTCCGGTAAGTTTTGCAGGTGAAATTGCCCCTCTTGCTGCAGACCCTGCTTTTGATGCCGCACTAGATTTTAAACATTTAGAACTTACTCGCTTAAACGCCTATTCGGGCACCTATGCCGGCTACGTGATTGAGCGTGGACAAATGTCTTTAGCCCTGGCTTATAAACTTAAGCAAAGCCAGCTACAGGGCAGCAATCAAGTTTACATAGAGCAACTGCAATTGGGGAAACGCACCAATAGCGAAAAGGCTACTTCGCTACCGGTGGAGCTTGCGATTGCGCTACTAGAAGATGACCAAGGTGTGATAGACCTAGGTTTAGAAGTTAGCGGCGATGTTAATGATCCAGACTTTAATGTTGGTGGATTGGTGTTCAAGGCCTTAGGTGGCGCGCTGAAAAAAATCGTTACCTCACCCTTTGCTTTAATTGGTTCGCTAATTGGTAGTGACGAAACCTTAAATGAAGTGAGTTTTGTTGCTGGCAGTAGCGAGATTGAGCAGCAACAGCTTACTCAACTTGGCCAATTGGCCGAAGGCTTAAAAAAACGTCCGCAGCTAAAAATTGCTTTAGTTGGCTCCATCGATCCAGCTCAAGATATTCCAGCTCTCAAAAGACAAGCGCTCGCTGTACAGCTTAATCAACAGGCTAATTTGGATATAGCGCCGCAAGATATCAGTTTAAGTGCAGTACTCGAGAATCGCAGTTTACGAACTGCTCTTGTTAACTTGGCACAAGTCAACATAGAAGAAGCAAGCCGTAATGAAGATCGCCAGCAGCTAACCCAAAGCTTACAAGAGCAAGAGCAGCTTAGTCCCGAGCGTTTAAATCAAGAGTTACACAGCTTGTGGTATCAACGATTAGTTGACCAACAAACCCTTAATGATGGCGATTTAGAAAGCTTCGCGGAGCAACGAGCGATTGCGGTGAAAGATGTTCTCACCGAACAAAACGAATTAGCCATTGATCGCGCTTTTGTACAGCGCCAAGCGCTCGACAAGCAAAGCGGCAAGATGTTGGTAACCTTAAGTATTATTGCTGATTAATCGCGAAAGCTTGTTTTAAACCTTGTTCGGGCGATAATGTCACTGATTTTGTAAGGAAAAGCAGTATGCAAAAGCTCCTACTCGTGGCCGAACACAGCGATTTTATAGTAGTTAATAAACCCAGTGGTATTAACTTTCATACCGAGTCTGGCGAGTTGGGGCTGGTTGAGTTGGCGCGCCAACAATTTGCCTTAGAGTTATGGCCAGTACATCGTTTAGATAAGCTAACCTCTGGCTTGTTACTGTTAGCCAAAAATAAATCGGCAGCTGCGCGTTTTCAAGAGCTGTTTAGCCAAGGCTTAGTCAATAAATTCTACTTAGCTTTAGCCTCTAACAAACCTAAAAAGAAACAGGGCTTGATTAAAGGCGATATGCTGAAAGCGCGCAACGGAAGTTGGAAGCTCGGGCATACTAACGATAACCCAGCGATTACCCAGTTTTTTAGCTTTGCGCTGTTACCCAAACGTCGTTTGTTTTTATTAAAACCTCATACTGGGCGTACCCATCAATTGCGGGTTGCCCTTAAAAGTTTAGGCGCGCCAATACTGGGTGATACGCGTTATGGTGGCGAAGTGGCAGAGCGAGGTTATTTGCATGCTTTTGGCCTGCAGTTTAATTGGGGTGAACAATCTCTTCATTATGCAGCTTTAGATAATCTTGATGGGGATTTTGAGCGGTTTGAAATCGCTGAAAAAATTGCCAGTTTAGCTAAGCCTTGGGAAGTGGCCTTCCCGCAACTTAAGCGTAGTTAAGCTAACAACTCCGTCGTTTCTTAAGCCTAAAAAAGAGCCGCATAAAGCGGCTCAAAAGTTAGGGGCTGTTGATCTTTGCGGATGGTTTTTGCAGCAATTAATTAGCCATTTAGGCAAGGTAGTGAGTGTGCAGTTAAGTGGGCTTAATAATCACTCGCTAACGCTGAATAAATGGCTAAGAAATGCTGCCCGAAGGGTTCGGATAAGCGAACTTTACTCTTTGTTAAGCACTTCTTGCTTAGCCCACTAGGCTTTTAAGTGCTCGCCGCGATTAAAGCCCGCTTATCTCGAACAAAATTTCAACACCAAAGATCAACAGACCCTAAGGATGATATTAAGCCTCTTTGGCCGAATTTAGTTTAGTTATTTCGTCTAACTCTTCATCCAAATCGTCTTCACCAATGCCTTTTAGTTTGGCTATTAGCAAACCGGTAATCACTAAGGTAGTCACTACCCCTGCCACCGTCGAAATAGTCATTGGTAGCCCAAAGCCCAAAGTGCTTGAGTTTAGGATGAAGGTCACCACTACTGTTGTCATAAACATTGCGGGAACAGTGGTTATCCAGTGGAATTTGTCATTACGCAATAAGTAAGCGGTTGCCGTCCATAACATCATTACAGCGGTTGTTTGGTTAGCAAAGCCGAAGTAGCGCCAAATTACTCCAAAATCTACTTGAGTAAGAATGCCACCAATAATGAAAATTGGCAGGGCAATCATTAAGCGGTTTTTAACCGGTTTTTGAGAAAGATTAAAGTACTCTGCCAAAATTAAGCGGCTTGAACGAAACGCCGTATCGCCAGAAGTAATAGGTAAAATCACCACACCTAAGAAGGCTAAGATACCGCCAAATACACCCAGTAAACCAAATGATGCGTCGTAAACAACTTTACCTGGCCCACCGCTGGCAACTGCTGCTTGTAAACCTTCCATTGAGTTGAAGAAAGACAGCGCAATAGCACACCAAATCAAGGCAATGACACCTTCGCCAATCATTGCACCGTAAAATACAAAACGGCCACTTTTTTCATTCTCTACACAACGAGCCATTAACGGTGACTGCGTGGCATGAAAGCCTGAAATTGCGCCACAAGCAATGGTAATGAATAAGGCCGGCCATAACGGTAAGTCATTTGGATTCATGTTGGTGAACATTTGGCTTACTTCAAAGCTGCCCATTACTTGGTGCTCACTCGAGAAAGCCACTGCGGTAATTAGGCCTACCGACATAAAGATAAGTAATGCACCAAACAGTGGGTAGAAGCGGCCAATAATTTTGTCGATGGGAACGATGGTGGCAATGATGTAGTAAACAAAAATGATACTAACCATAGTGCCTAAACCAAGGCTTATACCAGCTTGGTCGTTAATAAGGTTAGTTAACATGCCTGCTGGAGCGGATACAAATACTACGCCTACCAGTAGCAACAGCACAATGGCAAAAATATTCATGAAGTGGCGAGCACTTTTACCTAGGTATCGCCCAGATAATGCCGGTACCGATGCACCGCCATTGCGAACCGACAACATGCCTGAGAAGTAGTCGTGAGTTGCGCCAGCAAAAATACAGCCTACCACAATCCATAACATCGCCGCTGGGCCGTATAAGGCACCCATTATAGGACCAAAAATAGGGCCCACACCCGCAATGTTAAGCAGCTGGATTAAATAAACTTTTTTCTTCGACATTGGCACAAAGTCCACACCATCTTGCTTCGCGTAAGCGGGTGTTTGTCGTTGTTCTTTAATGCCAAAAACCTTCTCTACAAAGGCGCCGTAAATGAAGTAGCCGCCGAGCAACGCTGCGACGCAAAATAGAAACCAAAGCATGTCATCCTCTCAGTACTTAGTTGTAATCAAGGCCAGTGTATTTATTCGCAAGTCGCTATTCAGTAGTCGCTTTGGTGAGTGGTGCTATTTCTTGGTAAGTGGTCGAAATAGCACTTAAGTGGTGTTGATTAATTTAACAATGTTATAAGCCAAAATACTCTTTAATTGCTTTGAAGTAGCGACGGCTAACGACTAACTGTTAACTGTGCGCCACTATTAGTAAACAGCACCGTTTCTTGGCTAGTCGTTGAGATAGCACCTAAGTGGTGTTGGCTAATTGAACAATGTTATAAGCCAAAATGCTCTTTAATTGCTTTGAAGTAGCGACGACTTACCGGTAACTGTGCGCCACTTTTAGTGAACAGCACCGCACCGCCATTATCTTCTAAAGAGATTTCGGAAATGGCTTCCACGTTAACCAAGTGTTGGCGATGGCAACGTAACAAAGGGGATTTGTCTTCAAGTACTTTTAGCGTTAGCTGGGTATGGTAGGTGCCATTTTCGGTGGCAACATGCACACCGCTTATATCGCTTGAAGCATGCTCGATATCTTCTAAGCGGATCAGTTTTACTCGTTGTTGGTAATAACAGGGTATTAATCTAAGTTGTTGCTCTTTGAGCATGGTTTGGTAGGAGTGATTAACTGCTGAATCAGCTTCGGTTTGCTTGATGGAAGGCAGGCGCTCTTTTAAGCGTTTAATCGACTTACACAAACGTTCCGAGTCAATCGGCTTGAGTAAGTAATCCACGGCATTTTGTTCGAAGGCATCCAGAGCAAATTGATCGTAAGCGGTCACAAATACAATCGCTGGCGCATTGTCGCTGTCAATCATATTCGCCAGTTCTAAACCGCTAATTTGTGGCATTTCTATATCTAAAAACAATACCTCGGCTTGCAGTTGCTTAAGGTGCTTTAAACACTCTATGGCGTTGCCAAATTGCGCGACGACTTCAATTTCAGGGTAGCTTTGTAGCATCTCCTGGAGTTCTTCTCTGGCTAAGGGTTCATCGTCGACAATGATCGCTCTCATTGGTTAGGCTCCTTGGGCAGTGAAATAATCACCCGAGTATATTGGTTTAGCTGACATTCAACTTGTAACGCGAATGATGCACCAAAGGCATTACGTAAGCGAGTATCCACAATATGCATGCCTAATCCTTCGCTGGTGGCTTGCTCTGGTTTTTGATAGAGACCGGCGTTATCTTCAACTACCAATTGTTTAACTCCATTGTTTAGCCGGCTATAAATGGTGATTTTGCCGGTTTCAAGTAAATGAGCTGTGCCGTGTTTAATGGCGTTTTCCACTAAAGGTTGCAGGGTAAAAGTGGGTAGTTCAAGTTGCATAAATGCTTCGTCGATGTCTTGTTTTATCACCAATCGGTCGGCAAAGCGCACTTGCTCAATATGCAGATAAGCATTTACATGTTCTAGCTCGGCACTCACCAAACTGGTTTGCTGATTGCGTTTTAAATTAATCCGCAAGAACAAGGCTAAATCAGCAATAAGCTGACGGGCAGAGCTGGCGTCGCGTTTTACCACTGCGCTGATTGTATTTAAGGCGTTAAACAAAAAGTGTGGGTTAATTTGGGCGCGCGCCAGTTTTAGCTCAGCTTCGGTGAGTAGTTGTTGCTGTTGCTGAACATGGCTATCACGTAATTGTTCGGCAATCACCTTGGCAATACCTTCTCCTAAGGCGCGGTTAATGTGTAAAAACAAGCGGCGTTTCGACTCATAGAGTTTCACTGTGCCAATCACATCGTTCTCGCTGCCGCGAATCGGCACCACTAATGATGAGCCTAGTGGGCACTTATCGCTGGAGCTGCATTGATAAGGCTCTTCAACACCGTCGGCAAATACTACTCGGTTTTCGTTAATTGCTTGGTGAGTTTGTTTGGATGCAATAGGGCGACCCGCGTGGTGGTGATCACTTCCTAAGCCTTTAAAAGCTAAAACCTGTTGGGTATCGGTAATAGCGACCGCAGAAACCCCGGTTTCTTCATGAATGATATTGGCGATACGCACCGCATCTTGTTGTTTGAAACCTTGATGAAAGACACCTACCATGCGTTGCGCAAGGTTAAGCGCTTTAGCTGAAGAATGACTACTAAATTTGTCATAAAGACGGCGGCGGTCGCGAATCATCATCATGAATAAAGCGGCGCCAACAGAATTGGCTAAAACCATAGGAAGGGCGATAACTTCTACTAAGGCTAGTGCCTGCTCAAAGGGTTTAGCAATCAGCAAAATTAGTAACATTTGCAGGGTTTCGGCGATTAAGGTTGCAACAAAGGCAATAGTGGGCGAAAACAAATGTTCGTTGTGCAAGCTGCGCCTGCGGATCCATAAATGAAATAAGCCGCCAACTAAACCTTCAAGCGTGGTTGAAACTGCGCAGGCTACGTCGGTAAATCCGCCCATAAAGTAGCGATGCATGCCTCCGGTAAAACCTACCAGCAAACCCAGTACTGGGCCGCCAAATAAACCACCAAGCACGGCGCCAACTGCACGAGTATTAGCAATGGCGTCGTCAATCGCCAAACCAAAATAGGAGCCTAGAATACAGAAGCCCGAAAACAAGCAATAAATGGTGAGCGTATTCGGTAAGCGTGGCGACAGATTAGTAAGCGGAAGGAAGGCCGGCGTTTTACTCAGCAGGTAGGCAATGACCAGAAAAACGCTCATTTGTTGGGCTAAAGACAATAGCAGGGAAAAATCACTCAATATCATCAGCTATTAAAGCCTCGCTAGTTGGCGAAAGGATATCTGGCATTCACAGTAGATAGCAGCATATTAGCATACTGTTTACAGCAACTAATAGGACTTACCAAAATCGCTGGTAAAGCTCTTAACAAGCTGGTAACGCTTGACCGCTTGCAAATGGTGCAAGCACTGGTATTGTGATGGGTTTCTATAATAATTAATCCCAAAATGGGAAAGGAAATGTGTGGCTAAATCCGCCACCGGAGTAAAAGAGCAAATGCAAAAAGATCCAATTAACGATATTCATATCTCGTCAGAACAAGTCCTTATCACACCAGAACAGTTACGCGAGAAGCTTCCTGCTTCTGATGAAGCATTACAATTTGTACTGCAGTCACGCAAAACTATCGCCGATATTTGCCACAAACGTGATTCACGTTTATTGGTTATTACTGGCCCTTGTTCTATTCACGATTTAGAACAGGCGAAGGAATATGCTTCACGCCTGAAGAAACTTCATGATCAATATAGCGATCGCCTATTTATCGTTATGCGGGTGTATTTTGAAAAACCTCGTACTACCGTAGGTTGGAAAGGTTTCATCAACGATCCTCACATGGATAACTCTTTTGATGTGGAAACTGGTCTTCACAACGCCCGTGAACTGCTAACTTGGACCGCCGAGTTAGGTTTACCTGTGGCCACCGAAGCCCTAGACCCAATTAGCCCGCAGTACCTATCAGAATTGTTCTCTTGGGCTGCTATTGGTGCACGAACTACTGAGTCACAAACTCACCGTGAAATGGCCAGTGGTTTGTCTATGCCTGTTGGCTTTAAAAATGGTACTGACGGCAACTTAGGTACAGCAATCAATGCAATGCAATCGGCTGCTCACTCACACCGTTTCATGGGTATTAACCAACAAGGTCAAGTGTCTTTGTTGCAAACTCAAGGTAACCCAGATGGTCACGTTATTTTACGTGGTGGTAAACAGCCTAACTATGATTCAGTAAACGTGGCACTGGCTGAGCAAGCAATGGAAAAAGCCGGTTTAGCACCTACCCTAGTAGTGGACTGCAGCCACGCTAACTCTAGTAAGAACCACGAACTTCAGCCTTTGGTTGCGGCTAACGTGATTAATCAAATTGAAGAAGGCAATAAATCAATTATTGGCTTAATGTTAGAAAGTAACTTGGAAGCGGGTAACCAGCCAAGTGAAGCTCCTAAGTCAGCACTTAAATACGGTGTATCGGTAACCGATGCGTGTATTGATTGGGATGCAACTGCAACGTTGATCGACAAAATGTTCAACGAACTTGGCGACAGCCTAGCTAAACGCCTAGAAAAATAATAACGGAAACAACATGGTTCAAGCTCTAAATCTTTTACGTGACCAAATCGATGAAGTGGATCAACAGCTTCTAGATTTGCTACAGCAACGTATTCAGCTGGTTCATAAAGTAGGTGAAGTTAAAACCCAGCACGGTTTACCTATTTATGCACCGGATCGCGAAGCAGCCATGTTGGCTAAGCGTCGCGCCGAGGCTGAAAACAAAGGTGTACCGCCAGCGTTAATCGAAGACGTATTGCGTCGAGTGATGCGTGAGTCGTATACCAGTGAAAAAGACAGTGGTTTTAAAACGATAAATCCTGAGCTTGGCAATATTGTTGTAATTGGTGGTCGTGGGCAACTAGGCCGTTTGTTTGTACAAATGTTTACTTTGTCTGGCTACCAAGTTGATGTCATTGGTAAAGAAGATTGGGATAAAGCCCCCGAACTATTTGCTACCGCCGGTTTAGTGTTGGTTTCTGTGCCAATCAACCTTACAGAGACGGTGATTGCCCAGTTAGGTAATCTGCCTGAAAACTGTATCTTGGCCGACATCACTAGTATTAAGTCTGCGCCGCTAAACAAAATGTTGGCTGTGCACAAAGGTCCAGTAGTGGGCTTGCATCCAATGTTTGGCCCAGATGTGCCTAGTCTTGCTAAGCAGGTTATTGTTTACGCCGATGGTCGTGGCGGTGAGCAGTACCAGTGGCTATTGCAGCAAATGGGCATTTGGGGTGCGCGTTTACATGCTGTAGAAGCAGAAAGCCATGATAAAGCGATGACTTTGATTCAGTCTTTGCGTCACTTTACGTCTTTTGCTTATGGCATGCATTTAGCGCAGGAAGATGCAGACTTAAAACTGTTACTAGACTTAAGCTCTCCGATTTATCGCTTAGAGCTGGCCATGGTTGGACGTTTATTTGCCCAGTCTCCTGATTTGTACGCCGATATTATTATGGCATCAGAGCAGAGTGCTGCGATGATTAAGCGTTACCACCAACACTTTGGTGAATTGGTTGAGTTGGTAGAGAATAAAGATCGCGAAGGTTTTATTGCGTCTTTTGAGCGGGTGAGTGACTGGTTTGGTGATTACTCGCAAGAGTTCTTAAAAGAAAGCCGCAGCTTATTACAGCAAGCTAACGACAGCCGACGCTCTTAGGTTTTGTAGTTAGTGATTAGCCAGCCCTTAGGGCTGGCTTTTTTATGCGCTTAATTAGCTTGTTTTTTATAGGTGGTCTTCGAAAGCCGCTTGCTGTTCATATTCAGCAATTTTTTGTTTTAACCAGCTCAGCGCCTCACCCTTATCAGTAAATATTTGTACCGTTTCCCCTGCCTGAATATATATTTGGCTTAAATGCCATTTAGCGAGCTCTGGTACGCTGGCGTGGGTAAGGATTAAGGCGGTGGCAACTCGACCACGCTGTTTTTCAACTTTTAACCACTCAATTAATTGGTTTGCTGCATCTTCGGTATAAAAGGTTTCTCCATGAAATGTGGCTAAAACTCCCCATGGCGAATCTAATAACTGGTCTAATATAGGAGCTGCAGCACCGCCGCTTTCTTCCATTTGTTCAAGATTCCAAGGACCTGTGCCCTCAATCTCCATTATTTGTCCATTAAGTGAAAACTCAATAGAACCATGTGCTTCTCGCAATGCCGTCTCCCACAAACACTAAACCGACGAAATTGTATTGGCTTGTTAGTTTAAGTTAATGCTAGATCTCAAGTTCAGCAAGTTTCAGTTAACGAATTCGACTAATTTGTAATCCCAACAAAATTGAGAAAAAGCTGAAGCGGGTAACGAAAAGCCGCTTGGGCATTAGCTATAAAGCTCCTTAGTTTATGGAAATACTGGCAAATTGTGGGTTAGCTAAAGCTGCGATTCACCGAGATAACAAAAAAACTGGTTTATTTAGCCTATTCATTGCGCCTAACTATGTTTATTCCCCGCTATATTGGTTAAAATTGCGCGTTTTTGGTACTTCGACGTAGGTCATTGCAGGATGTTTGAAATTAATTCGGTGAACAACTCACTAGCAGATATTAAAGAGCGCACAGAAGTGCTCCGGGGGTATCTTTGACTACGATGCAAAAGCAGAGCAGTTAGAAGAAGTCAGTCGCGA
Organism: Agarivorans sp. OAG1; assembly: GCF_037076485.1. Taxonomy (NCBI): domain Bacteria; kingdom Pseudomonadati; phylum Pseudomonadota; class Gammaproteobacteria; order Alteromonadales; family Alteromonadaceae; genus Agarivorans; species Agarivorans sp. OAG1. Next base: position 3,634,984 of record NZ_AP028990.1, on the reverse strand, counting down.
ATTAGAACAACCAGAAATTTGGAATGACCCGGCGCGCGCGCAAGCCTTAGGCAAAGAACGCTCAGCGCTAGAGTTGGTGGTAAAAACCATCGACAACCTTACTCAAGGCATCGAAGATGTTGCTGGTTTGGTTGAGCTGGCGGTAGAAGCAGAAGATGAAGAAACCTTCGAAGAAGCTCAAGCCGAAGCCGAAGACTTAGTTAAACAATTAGAGAAGCTTGAATTTCGCCGGATGTTTGCCGGCGAGATGGATGAGAGCGATTGCTACATCGATATTCAATCTGGCTCTGGTGGCACCGAGGCTCAAGATTGGGCCAATATGATGCTACGTATGTATTTGCGTTGGTGTGAAGCTCACCAGTTTAAAGCTGAGTTAGTTGAAGTCTCTGATGGTGATGTAGCAGGCATTAAAGGCGCAACGATTAAAGTAAGTGGCGAATATGCTTACGGCTGGTTAAGAACAGAAACCGGCGTGCACCGTTTGGTACGTAAGTCTCCCTTTGATTCTAGTGGACGTCGTCATACCTCGTTTGCATCGGCGTTTATCTACCCAGAAATTGATGACAGCATTGAAGTAGACATTGACCCAGGTGATTTGCGCATTGACGTATACCGAGCCTCAGGCGCCGGTGGTCAGCACGTAAACAAAACCGAATCGGCGGTGCGAATTACCCACTTGCCTACCAATACCGTGGTGCAGTGCCAAAGCGGGCGTTCGCAGCACAAGAACAAAGACGAAGCAATGAAGCAGCTTAAAGCTAAGTTGTTTGAGCTAGAGTTGCAAAAACAGAATGCCGAGAAAAAAGCGGCGGAAGACAATAAATCGGATATTGGCTGGGGCAGTCAAATTCGATCTTATGTATTAGATGATTCAAGAATTAAAGATCTTCGAACCGGTATTGAGAACCGTAATACTCAAGCCGTGTTAGATGGTGATTTAGATAAATTTATAGAAGCTAGCCTTAAGTCAGGGCTGTAACGAGCAAGGTTTTCACATGTCGGAACAAACAGAACAAAGTCTGGAACAAGCAGCACAAGAAGAAAATAAACTGATCGCAGAGCGTCGCGCTAAGTTAGACAAAATTCGCGAAACTTGCTCGGCTAACGGCCACCCAAATGACTTTAAACGTGAGCACTTAGCTGACGATTTACAGCAGCAGTTTGGCGAACAATCTAAAGAAGATTTAGAAGCAGCCGGTAACGTAGCCGCTATTGCTGGTCGTATTATGGCTAAGCGTGGGCCATTTTTGGTGATTCAAGATGTATCGGGTCGCATTCAAGCTTACGCGCCTAAGCCGGTGCAAAAAGAGCTTAAAGAAATTGGTGGCTTAGACATTGGCGACATCATTGGTGTTAAAGGTGCGCTGCACAAATCAGGTAAAGGTGACCTTTACGTGAACATGGACGAGTATGCTTTGCTAACTAAAGCCTTGCGTCCATTGCCAGAGAAATTCCACGGTTTAACCGACCAAGAACAGCGTTACCGTCAGCGTTATGTTGATTTGATCGTGAACGACGATTCACGCCAAGCCTTTATGGTGCGCTCCAAGTTGGTAGCCGGCATTCGCCGCTTTATGGAGTCTAAGAACTTCATGGAAGTGGAAACGCCAATGATGCAAGTGATCCCAGGCGGCGCAACTGCCCGTCCATTTATCACTCATCACAACGCGCTAGATCAACAGATGTTCCTGCGTATTGCACCAGAGCTTTACTTGAAGCGTTTAGTGGTAGGTGGCTTTGAGCGCGTATTCGAAATTAACCGTAACTTCCGTAATGAAGGTCTGTCGCCGCGCCATAACCCAGAATTCACCATGATGGAATTCTACATGGCCTACGCCGACTACAACGATCTAATGGATCTAACCGAAGAAATGCTACGCACTGTAGCGGTTGAGGTTCTGGGCTCTTCTTCTATGCCTTACGGCGACGAGACGGTGGAGTTTGCTGGTAGCTACCCACGCTTGAGCATGTTGCAAGCGATTAAGCAATACAACCCAGAGCATGGTGATATTCAAGCTTTAGATTACGACAAAGTGCAAGACCGCGAGCACATGGTGAGCATTGCTAAATCAGTTGGCGTTGAAGTAGAGAAGTTCTGGACGTGTGGCCAGCTACTTGAAGAAATCTTCGGTGAGACTGCTGAGCCTAAGCTAATTCAGCCAACCTTTATTACCGAATACCCAGCAGAAATTAGCCCGCTAGCGCGTCGTAACGACGACAACGCCTTCATCACTGACCGTTTTGAGTTCTTCATCGGTGGTCGTGAAGTTGCTAATGGCTTCTCTGAGCTTAATGATGCAGAAGACCAAGATGCGCGCTTTAAGGCGCAGGTTGAGGCTAAAGATGCTGGCGATGATGAAGCTATGTTCTACGACGCCGATTACATCACCGCCCTAGAGCACGGCCTACCACCAACGGCTGGTCAAGGTATTGGTATTGACCGTCTAGCGATGCTCTTCACCAACACTCATACCATTCGAGACGTGATCTTGTTCCCAGCGATGCGCCCTCAAGCTTAAGTTCACAAATAAGCTATTAAAGGCCATACACTTTTTACAGTGTGTGGCTTTTTTTTTGTGCTTTTTCGTTATAGTAGCGATAACGAAGACTAAGCTCATTGAGAGTAAGCTTGGTTTAGTTAAAAGCAATTAGCGTAATTAAGGGAGAAAGGTAGTGAAAATGCTGTTGTCAGGAATAGTAGTGATTGTGCTGGTTATAGTTGGGTTTATGGTTTACAAAAACCTTAGCACTCCAAGTGACCTAGGTTTGCAATCGGGTCGGTTGGCGCCATTAGCCAGTTCTCCAAATGGGGTGTCTAGTTATGCCGAAGGCGATAAAAAAGTCGCTGCCTTGCCATTTAAAGCCGATTTGAAAAGCACCCAACTAGCCGCCTTACGCGCTTTTGCTCATATGCCCAATAATCAAGTCATTAGCCGAGACGAGCAATATGTACACGCGGTTTTTTATAGTCCAACGGTAGGTTATCGCGATGATGTAGAGTTACACTTCGACCAAGCCGAGCAGTTAGTCCATTTTCGTTCTCAATCGCGGGTTGGCTACTCCGATATGGGTATAAATAATCAGCGATATCAAGAGTTTGCTAAGTTATACCTAGAAGCTGAATAATTACCATAAAAGCGTGAGCCAAGTTGCAGTTAGCGCAGCTTGGCTTTACCTAATGGACTTTATTGGCTTAGCTTAAGGGTATTCTCATTGGTAGTTGGTGATGCCGTGAAAGCATGTCTGTTTAGTCTGTTGATTCTTGTAAGTTGTCAATCTCTTGCAAACGAGATTTCCTCAAAACCCCGTTTTTTGGTGGTTCCCAAAACCGTTACTAACCCCTTTTTTGATGATGTTGAGAAAGGGTGTTTGCAAGCAGCAGCAGAGCTAGATGTCGAATGTGTGTATATTGGCCCTGAAGAGGCCGATGCACGTTACCAAGACCAAATTATTTCTCAGCAAATTGAGCAAGGGCTCGACGGTATTTCGGTATCGGTCATTAATTCTCGGGTGCTTACTCACCGCAGTATGCAATTGGCCAAGGAAAACCAAATCCCCGTGGTTACATTTGATTCTGATTTCTCTGAAAAAGCCTTGGCTGCGGATCCCAAATTACGACATAGCTACATTGGAACCGATAACTTTCAGTTTGGTTTTCAGCTGGGGCGTTTAACCCAAGCTTCAAAGCCGCAAGGAGGCTCGTTCTGCATTATTACCGGACACAAGGGCGCAGCCAATTTAGTAGAGCGCATTAGCGGGGTGTATGCTGGCTTGGGTTTTAACAATAACAGCGGTAAAAGTGATTTATGGGAAGAGCTTAGTCGCTGCCCAATCTATTCCGATGACGAGGCTCAGCGCTCATTAAATAACCTTGATAGAATGCTACGTTTGCATCAATACGAGCCGAAGTTGCTTGATGTAATTATTACTGTTGGTGCGTGGCCGCAAACCCTGGAGTTTAAATACTCAGATGTTGTCTCGCCGCATAGTGATAGCTTAGCCTCAAAGCGTTTATTGCTTATTTTTGGCGACACCCTAGAAGTACAAAAGCGCTTATTAGCCCAAGGCTTAGCACATGGCAATGTTGGTCAGTCGCCTTACGATATGGGCTACCAATCAATTTATACGCTGTATAGCATTCACCAAGGTAAGACCGTAGAACCATTAATACACACCAAGCTGGAACGTTGTGTATTTGGTCAAATACCTATGTGCCAGTAAACATGCTTACAATCTTTATATTGATAAGCTAACCAGCTTGTTAGACACTGGCGAAAATTTCTACATTAGATCAATTACTTGAATCAAGCTCCAGTCATTTCGGCCTTAGCCAAAAAACTTGGTCACTCCCACTTGCAAGTAGCGGGCGAATACTGGCACTTGGCCGATGTATTGTGTTTGCAATCGATGTTGTTGCTGCATGCTCCTTCACTAAAAGAGGGCTTGGTGTGGTGGAGTAAAAGCCTCTCTCTGTTTGATAGAAGTGTTTATGTTGAGGTGAGCGACGATAAGCAAGATTTAACCCTAAGCTTACAAACCCGCGATTCACAAGTGTTACCTGCTTGGAGTGAACTACTGCTAGATAATCTGTATCAACAGCTGCAGCAATTCAACAACCCACTGATTACCTGCCATTTTAGTGGTGCAAGTTTGCAGGTGGCTGCCAAAGGGCTTCCGCTTAGCTTACAGGCTAAGTCGGCGAGCCACAGTTTTGCTAAAAAAGTATATTCACTACTATTACATCAATCGATTGAATCGCCAGACTTACAGCTACAACTAAAACGCTCTATTCAACGTTCACTTGATAAGCCACTAAACCTAGAGCTTGTGGCTAAAAAAATTGGTTTGTCGACGCGTACTTTGCAGCGGCGTTTAGCCGAGAAACAGCTTCATTTCTCTCAGCTAGTTGAAGATGAGAAGAAAACCTTGGCGCTAAATTTGTTAGCCGATACCCAGTTGCCTATTTCTAGTATTGGTTTGCGTTTAGGTTATGACGATCCCTCTAACTTTCATCGTTCGTTTCGTCGCTGGTTTAAGTTTACCCCTAGTTTTTATCGCCAGCGTTGTGTGCAAAATCGCAGTCAATTAAGAGCGCAGCCAGTGCGTTTACATTATGCGCGTGGACCCATAGGCGAGGCCGAGGAGTTACATACTCAAGAAGGTCAAGTTTGGTTAGAAGTGGATAACATTGCCTTCGAAAAGGTAGTAACCGTTGAGTGTAAAGACAGGGATGGCATATGGCGCCATTACCCGGCATTTTTTGCCGATTTTTTAAGTGATGGCACCGAGCTTTGGTCTACCGCCAACCTACCGGTTGCTCACCCCTTATGTTTTCGTCTGCGTTATGAAGTAGATGGAGAAAGCTATGTGGATGATAACCAACAGCGAGATTACTTAGTCAGTGAGCGTTTGCTACTAGGGACACCGGCCTATATCGTGCCCACTCTTAGCATTATTAAAACCGGTTTTGCTTACCAGTTGTTTGTTGAGCTTGCTTGCCAGTTAGAGCAGGCCAGTAAAATACTTTGTTATCTGGGAGAGCATTCTCAGCCGCTGGCGCTGCAGCAAGTGAGCAGTAATAAACAATACAGTATTTGGACCTTATCCAGCCCTTTTCCGGCGCTCGCCGAGCATTGCCGTTTTAGAGTATTTGACCAACACGATAACGAATTAGCTGAGCAGCACTACCCGCAGCGCTATCAATTTGTTCCTCCATTGTTATAAGCCATAAGCTTACTCTCCAGAAATAGCTACTAAGTTCACAGAATGCTTTAGCTGGCATGCTGCTGCATATTATTTGGCGCCAAGTGACACTACGCGCCATGAGTGTCTGGCTTATTGTTCTCCGCAAGATAACTCATAAAGGAATGAAATATGTTGCGGGGAAGAAATAACATACTAAAACCATTGAATATAGTGGCATTATCAGTTGCGGTGGCGCTAAGTGGCTGTAATTCCGATGAACAGCAGAGTGAAACAACCGGAAGTCATGTGGCATCACCGGAATGGCAAGATCAAATTATCTACTTTTTAATGATTGATCGCTTTAACAATGGCGATCCTAGTTTGAGCGATCAAGGGCAGGGGGAGTTTGACCCAAGTTCAGACAAAAAATTTAGTGGTGGTGACTTAGTGGGCATAGCCGACAAGCTAGATTACATTCAACAGCTTGGTGCCACATCGGTTTGGCTAACGCCACCAGTTGCTAACCAGTGGTGGGACAATGAGCAAAACTATGGTGGTTACCATGGCTACTGGGCGAGAGATTTTCAAAAAGTTGATGAGCACTTTGGTGATTTGACCAGCTACCAAGATTTAGCCCGAGAAATCCACGGCCGCAATATGTACCTCATTCAAGATATTGTGACTAACCATGTAGGAAACTATTTCACTTATGATCAACCTTGGGAATACGACTCAAGCTTGCCATGCCAAGGGTTTCGCTTAATAGATAGCCCATTAGTTGAAGGGCAAGAATTACCTTACCCCTTAAACCAAAACAACTGTAATGAAGATGGTTCTGGGATCTACCACTGGACGCCAAGCATTAGCGACCATAACGATCCTATTCAGGAGAAAAACTGGCAGCTGTCTGATTTAGATGATTTAAATACCGCTCACCCGGAAGTGCGTGCCTATTTGAAAGAAAGTTATAGAAAATGGATACGTGAGGTGGGGGTGGATGCTTTTCGTATCGATACCGTCAAGTTTGTAGAACACGAGTTTTGGACCGACTTTTTACATGCCAACGATGGAGTAATGGCACAAGCAGAACAAACAGGGCGGAGCAATTTTCTTACCTTTGGTGAAGTATTCGAGAGCTCAAGTGCTTATAACACCGAAGGCGAGCAAAAAATGCTGAGTTACCTAGGGGATGCAGATAACAAACAACTGGCATCCTTACTTAACTTCCCTTTGCAAACCACCATGACGCGAGTATTTGCTGCCGGGCAACCTACCGATTATCTACGGTTTCGTATAGAAAAAATGATGGAGCTGTTTCCTAACCCATACATTTTGCCCAACTTTATCGACAACCACGATATGCCGCGCTTTTTGTCACAAGCTAGCCAAGCAGATTTAAAACAAGCGCTAATGACCATTTTAAGCATTCCGGGCATTCCGGTGATTTATCAAGGCACAGAGCAAGCAATGAGTGCGAGTCGAGACGCGATGTTTGAGGGAGGCTATCGCGAAGATGGTGAGTCGCTCGACTCCTTCGACAGCGGCAGCGAGATGTATTTGTTTATACAACAATTAGCGACGCTACGTAGTAATAATCCTGTGATGACGCGTGGAGATATTGAGGTGTTGGCTAGCGACAAGTCGGGTGCCGGTGTATTTGCATTTACGCGTCAGTTAGCGGATCAAGAAGTGCTGGTAATAATGAATACCGCTAATCAACCCATGCTGTTAAACAGGTTAGGTCTAGACCAAGCAGAAGGCACGGTATTTGAACAGAAAATTCAAGCTAATTGGATACAAGCACCAGCGGGCTTGGTGGCAGATGCAAACGGTGAAGTAAGTGTTGAACTGCCAGCAAAAGCCGCGGTGTTGTATTTTAAAACGAATACTATTGCGGAGGTAGATACCGCTAATTTGGGCATCAGCCTAGATGAAGATTGGACAAACCGAGTGATTAGCGCAGATACCCAGATAACTGGCCGCGCTCAAGCAAATACTCAATTGCAATTGGTGGTGAATGGAAACTTAGCCACAGCAACAGACATACAAGTTGATTCGCAAGGGCAATGGTCGGCCATGTTATCAACTCGACATTTCGCGATCGGTGAGCAGCAGCATCGTTTTGCTATTTATTCAGCCGAAGAAAAAGCCGGTTTAGCCGACGTGCATTTCACTTCAGATTTAGCTTGGTCTGATACACCTGATTTAAGCATTGATGATAGCAACGATGTGCAAGAAGGAACGGGTGGTCCTAATGGTAGTTACTCGTTGCCAGGTGACCCTAGCTTTGACAAGGTAAACAGCCAGTTAGCAATTAACCAAGCTGAAGTGTACTCCGTAGGAAGCAATATTCGACTTAAACTAACCATGGATAAACTCACCGATACTTGGTTGCCACCAAATGGCTTCGACCACGTAGGTTTTACCGTGTTTATTGATTTACCCGAAGACCAAGGGCCTAGTGCAACCGTTCTACCAAAAATTAATGCCAACATGCCTAGTGGTACTTGGAGCCGAAATGCGGTGATATTTGGCTGGCAAAGTTCTATTTATAACGCTCAAGGTGCCGATGCGGATAATTGGGGGGAAGCAGTAACACCTGCACCAAAAGTGACTGTAGATAAGGCTCAGCAAGTCATCTATCTTGATTTTGCAAGTGATTCTCTTGGTAGGCCAAATAGTTTAGATGGTATCCGTTTTTACCTTTCTACCTGGGACTTAGATGGTTTGTCTGCTGTTTATAGACCACTTGCTGAAGATGCTGGCCCGTGGAATTTTTCTGGTGGCGAGGCTAACCAAGAAAAGATTTGGGATGAGTTGCCTATTATCACTCTTAGTGAATAAGCAGCATTGATGATAAAGCCTTCAATGAGTAAGGCTTTATTTACAGCTAAATTGTAATAAATTCAGTGTGTTTCTTATTTTTATTGATCTCGTTATCAATAAATTGATAAAACCTTTTTTCCGTTTATGCTCATCGGTTTTTGCGATGGGCTTTTTACATTCAAGGATCTAAGGATGAATAAGCAACAACTGAAAAGTGTAATGATTAGTGCTGTATTAGGTTTTTCGGGCAGTGTATTGGCAGAAGGCAATGGGCACTGGGGCTATTCTGGTCATCAAGGGCCTGAGCATTGGGGTGAGTTAGCCCCCGAGTTTAGCCTTTGCGCAAGCGGCAAAAATCAATCACCTATTAATATTGATGGCACAACCAAAGGTGAGCTGCCAACTTTGGCGCTTAGTTATAAAGCCGCAGGCAGTGAAGTCATCAACAATGGGCATACTATTCAAGTGAACTACCAGCCTGGCAGCAGTATTAGCCTTGCTGGGCATAGCTTTGAGTTAAAACAGTTTCATTTCCATTCACCCAGTGAAAACACCTTAAAAGGAAAGTCATTCCCGCTGGAAGCGCACTTTGTACATGCCGATGAAGATGGTCACTTGGCGGTGGTGGCAGTAATGTTCGAGCAAGGAGATGAGAACCAAGAATTGGCAAAAGCATGGGCGCAAATGCCCAAACATGCTGGCGAGCAAGCAGCCTTGCTTGATCCGGTAGATGGATTGGCGCTGTGGCCAAAGAGTCACGAGTACTACCGCTTTAATGGCTCATTAACAACACCGCCGTGTAGCGAAGGAGTCACTTGGTTGGTGCTAAAAAAACCAGTTAGTGCTTCCGAGCAGCAAATTCGTGACTTTACTGCAGTAATGAAACACCCCAACAATCGCCCTGTTCAAGCAGTTAATGCGCGGGTCATTGTTGAATAAATCCGCTAATAGCAATATGCCGGGGCTTTAGTTCCGTCAGTCTCACTGAACGCCAAAATATTCTTTAGATTTAAAATAATACAATTAGTCAATGGCTGGTTTTAAATTTTGCCTAAAACTAGATCTGTATTGATGTATTTCGTGAAATCACTATGAAACCACTATTCGTTGAGTTATTTCTCTGACTATTTATCTATTGTTTGTTTTGTTAATAGTTTTATTTGTCATTAATTGAAAAGGAGCGTCACCGATATGAACATCAGTACTTTAGAAAAACTCAACAATAGTAAGCGTGTTAACCCTATTTCTCGATTAAGTCTTAGTGTAGCGGCGGGCTTGTTGGCCTTGTCTAGTTTGCCTGCAGTGGCAGGTTTTAGTACCTCAGGTACTCAACTGCTAGACGCTAACGGGCATGAGGTAATTATGCGCGGGGTAAACCATGCTCACGCTTGGTATAACTACCGCCAAGGTGCATTTAGAGACATTGCTGAAGCTGGCGCAAATACCGTGAGGGTGGTGCTAAGTGATGGTCAGCAGTTTGCTAAAAACGATGCAGAAGACGTGGCCAAAGTGGTTAAGATGTGTAAGTTAAATCGTTTAGTCTGTGTGCTTGAAGTGCATGATGTAACAGGATCGGGTGAAAAAGCTGAGGCCGGCGATTTACAAACCACAGCCGCTTATTGGGTGGAACTTGCAGATGTGCTTAAGGGTGAAGAAGACTATGTGATCATCAACATTGCTAACGAACCCTTTGGTAACAATGTACCTGCAGAAACCTATGTAAATGAACATAAAAAAGCGATAACAACGCTACGAGATGCTGGCTTTACCCACACCATAATGATTGATGCAGCAAACTGGGGGCAAGATTGGCAGGAGATTATGTTAGACAATGCCACAGAGGTCGCTTCTGCAGATTCGTTAAACAACATTATGTTTAGTGTGCATATGTACCAGGTTTACCAAAACCGCGAGAAGATCGAGTCCTACGTATCTACCTTTTTGAGCCGCCACAACATGCCACTAATCGTGGGTGAGTTTGGCATGGATCATCAAGGACAAGATGTGGATGAAGATGCTATTTTGGCGGTGGCCGAAGAATATAAAATTGGCTACTTAGGTTGGTCTTGGTCGGGCAATACAGCGCCGGGTACATTTGAACTGGATATGACGGTTAACTTCGATGCCAGCAAACTCACTACTTGGGGCAAACGCCTAATCAATGGCGAAAATGGTATTAAACAAACCTCGGTTCTTGCTTCTGTGTTTGATGGCCAAGAACTACCGGTTGTTCAACAGTGTGATTTTTACGGCACCATTGTGCCTATTTGTTTATACGAAGATGCCGGACACTCTCAAGAAAATGGCGGCAACTGTGTGGGTTACACGATGTGTAGCGAAATTCCTGCAGGCTCGGGCGGCATAGTGGATGGTCCTGTAGACCCAACAGACCCAACAGACCCAACAGACCCAACAGACCCAACAGACCCAACAGACCCAACGGACCCTGTTGATCCAAATGCTGCGTGTAAACATGTAGTGGTTAACTCGTGGGAAGGTGGTTTCCAAGGTGCGGTGGTTATCACTAATACTGGCAGCGAACCCATCAATACTTGGCAAGTTAGCTGGGCGTATAGTGATGGTTCAAGCATTAGTAGCTCTTGGAATGCCGAGCTAAATTCTGCCGAGGGATACACCGCTTCTAACCTTGCTTGGAATAGCACTATTGCTGCTGGGCAGTCAGTTGAATTTGGCTTTACCGGAACCGGCGCGGGCGTGGCTACCGCGGTAACCGGTGGCGTTTGCCAATAGTTGCCGTTGTTTAAGTAATAAAGCCATGTTATGCATGGCTTTTATCCTTAAGTTTGGATTTAGGCAAGCACCATAGGAGCAGCAACTTGGTCGGCGCTATCTTGATCTTTTAGTTGAGCAATTAAGGCTAGGCTGAATTCAATGGCTGTGCCGGGGCCTTGGCTAGTGATGAGCTTATGGGGTTGATCAACCACGACTCTATCTAGACTTAATTGATTTTGCGGTAGCTGCTGTTGAAAGCCAGGGTGGCAAGTTACTGCGGCATCACCCAGTAAATTATGCTCTGCTAGTACTACTGCAGGAGCTGCGCAAATTGCGGCTAACCATTGCTTCGCGTTACGTTGCTTAAGCATGGCAATGAGTGATTCACAGTCTCGGAAAGCCTCACTACCGGGAACACCACCGGGTAATACCAACATGTCGTAGTTTGTAGCGTCTATTTCACTAATGTGTATATCGGCCATCAGCTTAACGCCGCGAGAGGCAACAATATCTAAGCGTTTGTTGGCTTCTATACTCACTACGTCTACGATAATCTCGGCTCGGCGTAATACATCGATGATGCTTACGGCTTCAATCTCTTCACTGCCAGAGGCTATAGCTACCATCACTTTAGTCATTGTGTTTCTCCAATCGCTGGATCTGTTGCAGCATGTATTGATTATGTGGGCAAGCCAATTGATGTTTCGCAGCTTGCTTAACTATATAACCATTAATGTAGCCTATTTCACTAAGGCGTTTGTGGTGTATGTCTTGCTGCATAGAGGAAAAGTTATTGGCAGTTGCTTTCGCTACCTGCAACACCGTTTTGTGTAGGTCTTCGGCACTTAAATCAAGCTGTTCGGCAGCGGCTACTTGGCTAACTTCGTCGCAAAGCGCGGCAATGTCTTTGGCAAAACGTGTATCTAGCAACTCGCCGTTTCGGCATTGGTGCAAGGCAGTGAGAGGGTTAATGCAGCAATTGATTGCCAGTTTTCGCCACAGAGCGGGGTAAATATTGTCTTGCCAACTTGCGCTGGGCAATGCTTGCTCAAGTGCCATCAAATCTTGCGGCTTTGTGGCGTTTTTTAGGTAAGGCCCAACAACCAGCTGACCCAAGCCTGTGTGTTTTAGCTGTAGTTGGGTATTCGTCTTTTCTTGAATAAGCGCGCCATGAGTATTACTGGCTAAATATAATTGCTGGGGGGCTAGTTTATCTACGATCTCATGGTCTGCGCCCATCCCGTTCACCACTAGCATTAGTTTGCAATTGTCGGCTAGCTTAAACGCAGACAAGGCTTGTTTTACTTGATGGGCTTTTACACATAGCAGCAACCATCGGCAACTAGGTAAGCTGGGAAATACCTTTAAGTTGTTTGTAATTAAGCCATATTCAAGGCTATCGAGTTGTAGTGTTAGGTCTTGATTATGCTTTAAGCGTGAGTCAACAAAACACACTTTTTGTTGTTGATGGCTCAACAAGCTGGACAGTAAGCCACCTACGGCGCCCGCGCCAATAATGGCAAAGTCGTAATAGGGTTCTGCAGAAACAGTCATAAATAGACTCACAAATCTAACAAAATTGGCGCTAGCGTTACCGCAAGCGATACTCTTTTAGTGGTAACGGGATATAATGCAGCAATTTTCGCATAAGGCCAGATTTTAGGGGAGAGAAAACATGCCTTCATTTGACATTGTTTCTGAGATAGATGCTAACGAAGTTCGCCATGCTTGTGATAATGCAATACGTGAACTGGAAACGCGTTTTGATTTTCGTGGTGTAGAAGCCAGCTTCGAATACAAAGATGAGTCAATTAAGATGACTGCCGAGGCTGAGTTTCAGTTACAGCAAATGCTGCATATTTTGCGTGGCACTTTAGTAAAGCGTTCGGTTGATGCTAAGTCGATTGATTTAGCCTCGGTAACCCGTAGCGGCAAATCACACTCTCAAGTGGTTAACTTTAAAAACGGGATTGATCAAGCCACCGCTAAAAAAGTGGTTAAGCAAATCAAAGATGCCAAGCTAAAAGTTCAGGCCTCTATTCAAGGTGAACAAGTGCGTGTTACTGGCAAGAAGCGTGATGACCTGCAAGCTGCGATGGCATTGGTACGCAGTGGTGAATACGACCAACCGTTTCAGTTTAATAACTTTCGCGACTAAGGCTGTATAGCCAAGGTTTGTTGAACTGCATAAACCGCCATCTGGCGGTTTTTTTGTATCTGGAGCTTATCTCAAAAACTTTTTAATAAAAAACTCCTACCAAGTGTCCAAGTTTATATTTGTTAAACGTCATTACTATGTCGGTGAAATATGCTTCACTGATTAGATAGCAATTTTAATGGAGTGAAATAATGAGCAATAAACAATATATGTGTTTACTTCGTAGTAACTCGGGCGGCTGCGAACAATTATCTGCCAGTGACATGGAAGTGATGTATGCCAAATTTAATGCTTGGCAAACTAAATTTGCTGACAACATTGTGGATATGGGCGGTAAGTTGGGCAGTGAAGGGGCGGTGGTTAATCGTGATGAAGTAAAAGATGGCCCCTTCATCGAAGTTAAAGAAATTGTTGGTGGTTATATGTTGCTTACTGCCAGTGATTTGTCAGAAGCTATTGAGGTGATTAAAGCGAGCCCTATGGTCGAAAACATGGGAACCAATATTGAGCTTCGAGAAATAAGCAAACCTTGAGCTCCCACGGACAAATAGAGCATCTATTTCGCCACGAGTATGGCCAACTCGTGGCCTTATTGGTTCGCCGTTTTGGCTTTGAACATTTTGAGCAAGTAGAAGATGCAGTGCAGTGGGCGATGGCCCAAGCGCTTGATATTTGGTTGAAACAAGCCGTGCCAGACAAACCCTCTGCTTGGCTCTATCAAGTGGCACTGCGTTACCTTTTGTCGCAGTTTCGCCAACAGCAAAGCCATTCTAATTTGCTAGCCCAAACTGAAGAGCCACAAACTGAGGTACTGGTAGAGCCGCCACTTAGTGGAGAATTAAGTGACGCATTATTGCGAATGTTGTTTGTTGCTAGCGATGAGGCTTTAGCGGTGGAGTCGCAACTAGTTTTCACTCTAAAAAGCTTGGTGGGGTTTAGCATTAAAGAAACCGCATTGCGGCTATTTATTAGTGAAGCCAATGTTTATAAGCGCTTTAGTCGTGCTAGAAAACACCTACAACAGCAGCCCTTGCAACTAGACAGTTTAAACGAGCAAGACATGCAGCGGCGTTTGCCCACAGTGTACCGGGTATTGTATTTGCTTTTTACCGAAGGCTATTTGTCTTCTCATGAAGACTTATCTATTCGCCAAGATTTATGTGAAGAGGCAATTCGTTTAACAGGGTTGTTAAGCCAACATGCCTTGGGCAATCGGCCTGAAAGTCATGCTTTGTTAGCGCTTATGTATCTAAATACAGCTAGGCTGCCCGCGCGACAACAAGCGGGTGAGCTACTGCTGTTGCAAGAACAAGATCGTAGTAGCTGGAATCAGGCGCAAATTGCTATGGGCTTACGTTGTTTGCAGCGTTCGGCACAAGGTGATCAATTGTCTCGCTACCATATAGAAGCTGGCATTGCGGCAGAACACTGCTTGGCTTCTTCTTTTGAGCAGACTCGTTGGCATAAAATAGTGGAGGCTTATCAGTTGCTCGAAAAGCTGGCGCCTTCACCCTTTCATATTCTCAATCGAGCAGTAGCGCTAGCGCAATGGCAAGGGGCAAAGGTTGGCTTGGCAGAGCTTGAAAACTCTCAAGTTCCTAGTTGGCTGAGTCGCTCCTATCATTGGTATGCGGTATTGGCAGACTTACAATTTCGCAGTGGAGAACAGAAACTGGCAGAGCAAAATGCCCAGCTAGCACTAGAACAGGCCCCTAGCGCTACGATTAGGCGTTTATTAAGTAAGCGCTGGCGCTTAGTTGCGCCTGAAGATAGCGCTTAAGTTTGTTTGCTGGATTCGTTATGCGCCAATATCTTGGTAAAGTAGCCTTTCAAGCTGAGTAACATGATTAAACTTGGCACAACCATCACCGCGGTTAAGATGAAGAACAGCGGCCAAGATTCTAAATAATCTGCCAAGCTGCCGCTGAAAGAGGCGAGAGTGGTTCGGCCTAAGTTGCCCAAACTGGCAAGCAAGGCGTATTGAGTTGCCGAGAACGCTTGGCCAGTAAGCACCGTTAAAAACGAAACAAAGGCTACTGTGGCAAAGGCACTGGTAAAGTTATCGACAATAATGGTAGCTAAAAATAGTTGCTCATCTGGGCCGGTCGCGGCAATCCAAGCAAACATTAAGTTACTGCTAGCCATAGCAATACCGCCTAATATAAGCCCTTTAATAATGCCAAAACGTACATTAAAGGCACTGCCAACAATGGTGAATAAAACCGTTGCACCCCAACCAATAAGTTTAGAGTAATGGCCAATTTGCTCATTACTAAAGCCTACCTCGCGGTAGAAGGTAATTGACATGCGGCCTAAGAAGGCTTCGCCAATTTTGAATAGAAACACAAACAGCAACAAGGTTATGGCTACGCGCACCCCGTTGCGGCGGAAAAAATCTAAAAACGGCTCGGCAACCGTTACCGTTAACCAAGCCACCAAAGGTGATTTAGTGCCAAGGTATTGAGCATGGCGCGCTTCGGCTTGTTGTTGCAATGCTTCACGGTTGCTAATAGGTTCTTTCACTAACACGGTAAAGAGCATCAATAGCGCAACAATGAAACACATGCCTAAATAGACACCATTCCAACCAATGCTGTCGGCGTTAATAAATGCCAAATACCCCGGCAGAGAATAGCCCGTCCACCAACCGATTACGGCCATGGCCGAGGCTTGCGGTAAGCGATGTGAATCGCTATTTGCAAAGGTATCGATACGGTAAGCATCAATGGCAATATCTTGGGTGGAAGAGGCAGTGGCGATGCACAAGGCCAGCAGCGAGGTAAAGACCAAGCTGTTGGCGGGGTCAAACTGGGCAATGCCAAAGGTACACAGCAACACGATACTTTGGCACAAAAATATCCAACTTCGACGTTGGCCGAGCCAAGCATGTAAAACGGGAAGCTTTACCCTATCAACTAAAGGGGCCCATAAAAAGTTGATGGCATACACGGTAAATACCGAGCCAAAAAAACCAATGGCTGAGCGTGACAAACCGGCGTCGGTAAGCCAGCCCGACATATTTGAGCCAATTAGTACCCACGGAAAACCGCTGGCACAACCGAGCATAAATACCCAAAGCAATCGTTTATCTAAATAAGAACGTAGGGTCTGAGACCAATTTAGCGATGAGTTCATTTATAGCTCGGTTAAGTTGTGGCGAGTTTACGGTTGGCTTTCGTCAACAATGACTACATCTTCAATAATCACTTTTTCCATAGGAACATTGCGCATGCCAGGGATAGGACCTGTTTTAGTTGGCTTGCTTACAATTCTATCCACTACGTCCATGCCTGAAGTGATCTCAGCAAATACCGTGTAGCCGTATTTATTTGCGCTGCCGTCTAAATAAGCGTTGTCGATAACGTTGATGAAAAACTGACGAGTAGCACTGTGTGGGTCGTTAGTGCGCGCCATAGCAACGGTGCCACGCTTGTTGCTCAAGCCATTTTTCGACTCGTTTTCAACTGGGCGATAGGTATCTACTTTTTCGTAGTTAATTGAGTAGCCGCCACCTTGCACCATAAAGTTAGAAATGGTGCGGTGAAATAACGTACCTTTAAAGCTGCCGTCTTCTACATAGCGAAGGAAGTTAGCGACAGTTTTTGGCGCAGCTTCGGCATTCAGTTCCATTTCAAATTCACCTTGGTTAGTGATGAATTTTAAGGTTTGTGCACTAGCGCCAAGACTTAATGTAGCGAAAACACAAGCCACCAAGGTGTTACGGAAAATGCCCAAGTTCATAATTGATACTCCAATACTTCAATAAGTTGCGGGTCGTTAGCGATTTGTGTCAGTAGTTCAGAAAGCTGTTGGCTCATGGCTTCGCTTTGCTTGCTTACGTTGACAGAAAACGCACCTTCATTAGTGTGGGTGGAACGAAATTGTTTGCTTAAGGTTTTGTGAGGGGTGTCGATAGTCACCTTTAAACGCATAACAGAACTGGCGGCATGTTTAACGCTGCTTTCTTCTACTTTGTTGGCCAATTCTAGAATATCGATGGTAATTAGGTTTGGTGAGTCTGGCACAAAACCAATGCCTTGTTGTTGCCAAGCGCTCGAGAGCTGTTGCTCAATGTATTGACGTAGGTTGTTGCCGCTTGAAATCAGCTGGGCTTGTTCTTCACCTTCTTGGTGAATGCTAATTAAAAACCGGTTACTGCGTAAATCTTGAGATTTTATTGCAGCAATGATTGAGTGTTGAGCCGAATCATTAACCTCAATGCTTGGGTTTAATGCGACTTGCTGCGGTTGGCTGCTGCAGGCGCTAAGCCCTAATACGCCGCTAATTAGCAAAGCGGGCAATAAAAACTGAGTTTTCAAGTTGTTCACCTTAATGAGTGGATTAACGCTTAGTGCTGCTCAGAATAACAAATTTGTTATTGCTCGCCAGTAACTTATAACCGCCAAAGTAAGATTTTAATAGTGGGTGATAACCCAAGTGTCGGTTAGCTACCACTATCAGTTGGCCGCCACTGCGTAAGCAGCGTTTAGCGTCACGAAACATTTGTTGGGCAATATGCGTAGAAATGGTGTTTTGTTGATGAAAAGGCGGATTACATAACACGAGATCGGCACTGTTGTCGGCTTGATGCTGCAAAGCGTTGTCGTGGTTAAACTCACAATCGGCTAATCGCTCTAGAAAGTTTAAGCTTACATTATTTTTTGCCGAGGCTAAGGCCATAGCCGATTCGTCACAAAAAGAGACTTTAGCTTTGGGATAATGTTTGAGAGCTTGCAAACCCAGTAGGCCATTGCCACAACCTAAATCAACCACCGCTTCAAAATCGCCCTGCGGAAAATGTTCTAACATAAAGCGGCTGCCAATATCTAACTTGCCGAAGCAAAATACATTGGCATGGTCGTTTAGCTTGAATTGGTGCTCTGCAACTTTCCATTGTTTGGGATAAGGGCTAGTAGAGCTAATACCTTGATAGTGGCCAAACAATAGGCGGGCTTTTTTCTTCGCCAGCGAAGTACTTACCTCGCCAAGGTGTTTTTCAAATAAAGAGAAAACTGACTTAGGTAAGTTCTTTAGCATTACGCCGCAGGCAAAAAGGCTATCAGCCGTCAATATCGCTTGCAGTGCAATTAGTTGGTATTCCAAATAATTTAAGCTTTTGGGCTGACGCATCAACACCATGTCACTGGCTGGAAGGTTATCGGTGCTGCTAAGCAGAGTGAGCCGTCCATCCATAGTTAAGTTATTTGCTTCTAGGTTCTCAGCTAAGGCTTGCTGTGCAATAAAAGAGTCGCTTAACCAATGTATTTGGCTATCGGCAAACTCAGGGGCGGCCAACAGAGCACAGGCTAGCGCGCCAAACTCATCGTTCATAATGAGTATGCGTTTGGCTGCAATGGTATGCTCAAAGGCAAAGTTGAGCATTAGTTCATCAGCAGCATTCCATGCTTGTAAATCGTTTGTCGCCTGTTTTGGGTAGCGCGATAAGCTCAAATGGAGCGAGTTAATTTGCAATTCATGACTCATAGTGGATTTGTATGCTGCAGGCCTTGATTAGTGGCAGCAGTGTATCTAAGTTGAGGGCTAAACTAAAGCAACACCCATATGGAAATAGGCTGTCGTACGTGGTGCTAGCAGAAGATACTCAAGTAGAAAACATTGTTCATCATCAGCAGTGGCTAAAAGCCGAGTCTGCTGAGGCATTTTATCGTCAATCGCTTACCAAGCTGCCTTGGCAGCAACATACCATCAAAATATTTGGTAAAACTTGCTTGGAGCCACGCCTTTCCTTATGGATAGGTGATGCGAATACCGCTTATCGTTATTCGGGCGAGTGGCGTAGGCCTTTGTCTTGGCCTAGCTTTTTACTACCACTAAAGTTTGCCGTGCAGCAAAAGTGCGGGCAGCAGTTTAACAGCGTATTACTTAACTATTATCGAGATGGTCATGATTACATGGGCTGGCATAGCGACAACGAAAAGCAATTGGGTAAGCAACCGGCGATTGCTTCTTTGAGTTTAGGGCAAGCGCGCCGTTTTTTATTTCGTAATAAATCCAAAGATCAAAAACACGAGTATTTATTGGAACATGGCGATTTATTGGTAATGAATAAATTATGCCAAGACCAATGGCAACACAGCTTGCCTAAGGCTTTGCGGATAAAACAGCCGAGGATCAATTTTACTTTTCGTTATACAATGCCAGATGAATAATCAATACAGGGAACAGTTATGCGGGTTGAAACACTAATCACCAATAAATTGCAGCAACATTTTGCTCCAACGCATTTAGAAGTGGTGAATGAAAGTAATATGCATAATGTGCCTGCCGGCTCAGAGAGCCATTTTAAAGTGACAATTGTGAGTGAGGCCTTTGAAGGTAAACGTTTATTGCAACGCCATCGAGCGGTAAATCAGTTGCTTGCCGAAGAGCTGAAAAATGAAATTCACGCTTTAGCGATGCATACTTTTACGCCTGCGCAATGGGCTGAGCAACAACAAGTACCTAGTTCACCTCAGTGTCGTGGTGGACAATAGCTAACACACTGCATCAAATAAGGATTGTTTAATGCGGGTATATATAAAGGTGGCGTTATTAACGTTGCTATTGAGTGCTTGTTTTGATCGCTCGGCGAATCAAGGCGAATCTCAGCCAGTTGAGTACACATGGACCTTAGTGACCTCTTGGCCAAAACACCTACCTGGTTTAGGGTCAACGCCGGACCGCTTTGCTGAAGAAGTGGCCGCGATGAGCAATGGCCGTATGCAAATAAATGTATATGGTGCTGGTGAGCTTTATCCCGCCTTAGAGGTATTTAGCGTAGTGTCGGAAGGAAAAGCTGAAATGGGCCATAGTGCAGCGTACTATTGGCAAGAGCAACTTCCTGCAGCGGCATTTTTTAGTTCGGTGCCTTTTGGCATGCAAGCAAAAGAGCTGAATGCCTGGTTATACCTTGGAGGAGGCTTAGAGCTATGGCGTGAGTTATATGCGCCTCATAACTTAATTCCGTTTCCTGGTGGCAATACCGACGCGCAAATGGGTGGCTGGTATAACAAAAAAATATCCACAATTGCAGACTTTAAAGATCTAAAAATGCGTTTGCCCGGCCTAGGTGGGCGAGTACTTGAATTAGCAGGCGGACAACCAACAAATTTACCCGCAGGGCAGCTTTACACTGCTTTGCAATCTGGTGAGCTAGACGCTGTTGAGTGGGTGGGACCATACAACGACCTTGCGTTTGGTTTTCATAAAGTAGCACCTTACTACTATTACCCAGGCTGGCATGAGCCGAGTACCACCTTAGAATTTGTGATAAACCAAGATGCTTTTGCCGCCTTGCCTGCTGATTTACAACGAATTGTTGAAAATGCCACCAAAGTCGTTAATCAAGAAACCCTTAACGAATATGTGGTCTACAATATAGAAGCGCTCAATGTGCTGGCCAACGAGCATGGTGTAGAGGTTTTGGCATACCCCGATGACGTGCTTGCTTCGCTTAAAAGTTTCAGTGTTGAAGTGATCCAAGAGTTAGCCCAGCAGGATCGGTTCTTTGAAAAGGTTCTCAGTAGTTATCAGCGGTTTCAATTTGGCGTACTTAAGTACAATCAGGTGAAGCTGGATCCAACAACCTTAGAATAAGCTAAAAATCACCACAAAATAATTAGGGTGATATGTCAGCAATTTGAGCTTTGTTTGGTGGAAGCATGACTTGTTTTACAAGTCTGTTAACAATCCGCTAACACTTAAGTCGAATAGGTTAGGTTTTTGGCCTTTTTCTTTGGAGAAATAGGATTAATTGGTGCTAGAATACACGCGATTTCTGTGTCTTGTTAGTTAATTGTCTAAGACTTGTTAGCTGAACTACCCAATTTTGAGTACAAAAGTTACACAGAAATCATCGCTCGTCTTCCGACCCAACACATGTGTAAGAGAGTATGATTACAATAAATAAAGGACTGGATCTGCCTATAAAAGGCGGTCCCAAACAGCAAATAGTAGACGCGTCTATTGTTACCAAAGTTGCTGTACTCGGAGAAGATTATGTAGGCATGCGACCTACAATGAAGGTTCGAGTGGGTGACGTGGTAAGCCAAGGTCAGACGCTGTTCGAAGATAAGAAGAACCCCGGCGTTGTATTTACTGCACCTTGTGCTGGCGTTGTTCAAGAAATTAACCGTGGTGCCCAACGTGTATTGCAGTCTGTTGTTATTGAAAAACAAGACGGCGATAGCATCGACTTTGGTGCCCTAAGCGATGCAGAAATCGACAGCGCAGATCGCGCTACGATTGTAGACAAGTTAGTTAAGTCAGGCCAATGGGTTGGCTTAAGAACTCGTCCTTATAGCAAAGTGCCAGCAGTAGACTCAGAACCTTCTGCCATATTTGTTACTGCCATCGACACTAACCCTCTCGCTGCCGATCCCAAAGTAGTAATAGACCAAAACGAAAGTGCTTATTTAACAGGCTTACGTGTTTTGTCTCGTTTAACTGCTGGGGAAGTTTTTGTTTGTAAAGCAAATGATAGCTTACCTAAATCGGATGCAGCCCGTGTTGAAGAGCACGTATTTGCTGGCCCGCATCCAGCAGGTTTAGCTGGAACGCATATTCATACCTTAAAGCCTGCTAGTGCTCAGCGCACAGTTTGGACGCTTTCTTACCAAGAGGTAATTGCATTTGGTCACCTATTTGCTAGCGGTAAAGTTTACAACCAACGGGTTGTGTCTTTGGCTGGTCCAGTGGTTAAAGAACCTCGTTTAGTGCGTACTGAGTTAGGTGCTAATGTTGTTGAGTTGACCGATGGAGAGTTGGTTGACGGCGAGCACCGCGTTATCTCTGGTTCAGTGCTTATGGGTAATCATGCTACTGGTCCTCACGCTTATATTGGTCGTTATCACCAGCAGGTTGTTGCGTTGGAAGAAGGTTACGAGAAAGAGTTTATGGGCTGGGCAGTACCTGGTACCAGTAAGTTCTCTTTAGCGCGAATATTTATTTCTGGCCTTAATAAGAGCAAATTGTTCCCATTCACCACAACTACCGGTGGTAGTGCGCGTGCAATGGTGCCAATTGGTCAGTACGAGCGCATTATGCCGCTAGATATTTTACCTACGTTATTGCTTCGAGATTTGTTGGCGAATGATACCGACAGTGCTCAACAATTAGGTTGTTTAGAGCTAGATGAAGAAGATTTGGCACTGTGTACCTTTGTGTGTCCTGGCAAATACGAGTACGGTAGCGTGCTACGTGATTGTTTGACCAAGATTGAGAAGGAAGGTTAAGCATGAGCAGTATTAAAGATTATATTGAAAAGATTGAACCGCAATTCTTACCTGGCGGTAAGCATGAAAAGTGGTTCGCTTTATACGAAGCTATCGCGACGTTTTTATACTCGCCAGGCTTAGTAACCAAGAAGAACACTCACGTACGTGATGCGATTGACTTAAAACGTATCATGATTTTTGTTTGGGTTGCCTTAATGCCGGCTATGTTCTTTGGCATGTACAACGCAGGTATCCAAGCTAACGAAGCAATTATTGCTAGCGCAGGTACTGTACCAGACGACTGGCATGGCGCATTAATTAGCATGCTAGGGGTTCCAACGGGCGCCGAAGCTGGCTGGATTGCGTCGATGATATATGGGGCAATTTTCTTTTTGCCTATCTATCTAACCGCTTTTGTTGTTGGTGGCTTCTGGGAAGTATTGTTTGCTTCTGTGCGTGGCCATGAAGTTAACGAAGGTTTCTTTGTTACCTCTATCTTGTTTGCACTTACGTTGCCTGCAACCATGCCGTTATGGCAAGTTGCCTTAGGTATCACCTTTGGTGTTGTAGTGGCCAAAGAAGTATTTGGTGGCACCGGCAAAAACTTCCTAAACCCTGCTTTAGCTGGCCGTGCTTTCTTATTCTTTGCTTACCCAACAGCCATTTCTGGCGATGCGGTATGGACTGCGGTAGATGGTTACTCAGGCGCAACTGCATTAAGCGTTGTTGCTGCAGAGGGTATGCAAGGTTTAGTTGACCAAGGCATTTCTTGGAGCGACGCATTCTTTGGCTTTATTCAAGGTTCAAGTGGTGAAACCTCTACGTTCTTACTAGCTCTTGGTGGTCTATTCCTAATCTTTACTCGCATTGCATCATGGCGCATTGTTGCAGGTGTATTAGTAGGTATGGTGATTAGCAGCTTGCTATTGAACATGATTGGCTCTGACAGCAACATGATGTTCCAGCTACCTCCACATTGGCATTTAGTATTGGGTGGTTTTGCTCTTGGTATGTTCTTTATGGCAACCGACCCAGTGTCAGCTTCATTTACTAACAAAGGTAAATGGTGGTACGGCGGTTTAATTGGTGTGATGGTGGTGTTGATTCGCGTAGTTAACCCGGCATTCCCAGAAGGCATGATGTTGGCAATTTTATTCGCTAATTTGTTTGCTCCAATTTTTGACTACTTTGTAGTTCAAGCCAATATCAAACGGAGGCTTGCTCGCGATGGCCAGTAATGATTCCTTAGCCAAAACCATTAAGGTTGTTGTTGGCGTAAGTTTAGTGTGTTCAATTGTTGTATCTCTTGCAGCAGTTGGTCTACGAGGGATGCAGCAGCAGAATGCGGTTGAAGATAAGCAGAAGAATATCTTGGCAGTATCTGGTGTAGCCCTAGATGGTCGTAAGGTAGCTGATGTTTACTCGCAGGTGATTGAGCCGCGCGTGATTGATATCGAAACCGGTGAGTTTGTTTCTCAAGATCAAATTGACCCTGCTACCTTTGAACAGCGCAAATCAGCTAAAGATCCAGCAACCAGTATTCGTTTATCTAGCGAAGAAGATATTGCCGGTATCGTACGTCGTTCTAACCTTGCTAGCGTGTATCTTGTTAAAGACGAGCAAGGCGAAATTGAACGGGTTATTTTGCCAGTACATGGTCGTGGTCTTTGGTCAACTATGTACGCGTTCTTGGCTATTCAGCCAGACGGCAATACCGTTGATGCGATTGTTTACTATGACCAAGGGGAAACTCCTGGTTTAGGTGGTGAAGTAGCTAATCCATTGTGGCAAGACAAGTTCATCGGCAAAAAACTGTTTGATGAAAACGGTGATACTGCGATCTCTGTGATTAAAGGTAGTGCTCCAGCCGACTCACTTTACGAAGTGGACGGATTATCTGGTGCAACGCTAACCAGTAACGGTGTCGATGCCACCTTCAAATTTTGGTTAAGTGATAAAGGCTTTGGTAAGTTCCTTGCCAAGTTGCAACAGGGAGGCCTAAACAATGGCTGATGCTAAGGAAACCAAAAAGGTTCTATTTGGGCCTGTTTTTGCAAATAACCCTATCGCACTACAGGTGCTTGGTGTTTGTTCTGCATTAGCGGTAACCAGTAAGTTAGAAACTGCGTTTGTAATGACCCTAGCCGTAATTGTTGTTACTGCATTCTCTAACTTGTTCATCTCTATGATTCGTAATCACATTCCTAGCAGTGTGCGAATCATTGTTCAAATGGCGATTATTGCTTCATTAGTAATTGTGGTAGACCAAGTGCTTAAGGCGGTGGTGTATGACATTTCTAAACAGCTCTCGGTATTTGTTGGTTTGATTATTACCAACTGTATCGTAATGGGCCGTGCAGAAGCCTTCGCAATGAAGGAGCCACCGTTTAAATCATTCCTTGATGGTATCGGTAATGGCTTAGGCTATGGTGCTATTTTGATGTCGGTAGGCGCTGTTCGTGAACTATTTGGTTCGGGCTCGCTATTTGGTATCGAAATTATGCCTTTGATTAACAATGGCGGTTGGTACCAACCAAACGGCCTATTGTTATTGCCTGCTTCGGCATTCTTTATTATTGGTTTGTTGATTTGGGCCTTGCGCACTGCATACCCAGAGCAAGTAGAGCCGAAGGAGTAATCGAGTGGAACATTATATTAGTTTGTTAGTTCGCTCTATTTTCATTGAAAATATGGCTTTAGCTTTCTTGCTAGGTATGTGTACCTTCCTAGCGGTTTCCAAGAAAGTTAAAACTGCATTTGGCTTGGGTGTAGCGGTTATTGTGGTATTGGGTATCTCAGTACCAGTAAACCAGCTTATCTACTTCAACTTATTGGCTCCTGGCGCGCTAAGCTGGGCTGGCTTGCCAAATGCCGATTTAAGCTTTTTGGGCTTCATTACCTTTATTGGTGTTATTGCCGCCTTAGTACAAATACTAGAAATGGTATTAGATAAGTACTTCCCGGCCTTGTACCAAGCTCTAGGTATCTTCTTACCGTTGATTACCGTTAACTGTGCCATCTTCGGTGGTGTATCGTTCATGGTGCAACGTGAGTACAACCTAGGCGAATCTTTGGTATACGGAATAGGTAGTGGTATCGGTTGGATGTTAGCCATTGTGGCGCTAGCCGGTATTCGTGAAAAAATGAAGTATTCAGACGTGCCAGATGGTTTACGTGGTTTAGGTATTACCTTTATCACCGTAGGTTTAATGGCAATGGCGTTTATGTCGTTCTCAGGCGTTCAGCTTTAAGACGGCCAATAACTACAAGGAAAATTAGTCGATGGAAATTATTCTCGGCGTAACCATGTTTACCTTGCTCGTCTTGGCTTTAGTAACAATCATTTTGTTTGCTAAGTCTAAGCTGGTAAGTTCTGGTGACATTCAAATTTTAATTAATGATGATCCTGCTAAGGCGATTACTACTCAAGCGGGTAGTAAGTTGCTGGGTGTATTAGGTAATTCAGGTATCTTTGTATCTTCTGCCTGTGGTGGCGGTGGCTCTTGTGGTCAATGTCATGTTCACATTCATGAAGGTGGCGGTGATATTCTTCCTACTGAATTAGATCATATCAGCAAGCGTGATGCTGCTACCGGTTTGCGTTTAGCCTGTCAGGTTAATGTTAAGCAAGACATGAAAATTTCGTTACCAGAAGAAATTTTTGGTGTGAAAAAATGGGATTGTGAAGTTATCTCTAACGATAACAAAGCAACCTTCATTAAAGAGCTTAAACTGCAAATTCCTGATGGTGAATCAGTGCCATTCCGCGCGGGTGGTTACATTCAAATTGAAGCGCCAGCCCACCACGTTAAGTACTCTGACTTTGATGTAGAAGAGCAATACCGTGGCGACTGGGAGCACTTTGGTTTCTTCAACTTAGAGTCAAAAGTTGATGAAGAAACCATTCGTGCATACTCAATGGCGAACTACCCTGAAGAAGAAGGCATCATCATGTTGAACGTGCGTATTGCTACGCCACCGCCAAACAACATGAGCCTACCTTGCGGTAAGATGTCTTCATACATCTTTAACCTAAAAGCAGGTGATAAAGTTACTATCTCTGGTCCATTTGGTGAGTTCTTCGCGAAAGAAACCGATGCTGAAATGGTATTTATTGGTGGTGGTGCAGGTATGGCACCAATGCGTTCGCACATTTTCGACCAGCTTAAGCGATTGAGCTCGAAGCGTAAAATTAGCTTCTGGTATGGTGCACGTTCACGTCGTGAGATCTTCTATGAAGAAGACTTCGATATGTTGGCCCGTGAAAACGAAAACTTTGAATGGCATGTTGCCCTATCTGATCCGCAACCTGGAGACGACTGGGAAGGTAAAACAGGCTTCATTCACAACGTATTGTTTGAAAACTACTTACGTGACCACGATGCCCCAGAAGATTGTGAGTACTACATGTGTGGTCCACCGGTAATGAATGCTGCTGTTATTAACATGCTTAAAGATTTAGGCGTGGAAGACGAAAACATTCTACTTGATGACTTTGGTGGCTAAACCGTGAGTTTAGTGAAGCATTATTGGCTAGCCCTGCTTGGGCTAGCCTTTTTTATTAGTGGCTGTAGTGAGCAGAACAATTTGTATACCTTACAAATTGAAGGGCGCACTATGGGAACCTATTACCAAATAAAATTAGTTGAGCCTAAGGCCAAACTGCCAGAAGGTGACAAGCTGCAAGCTAAAATTGACCAAGTGTTACAACAAGTCAATCAAGAAATGTCTACCTACATAGCCGATTCGGAATTGTCACGTTTCAACCAGCATTCTAGTAATCAGGCGATTAGCATTTCAGATAATCTAGCTTTGGTGATTGAAGCCTCTTTACAGCTCTCAGAAGACTCTAATGGCGCCTTTGACGTAACCGTAGGTCCATTGGTTAACTTGTGGGGGTTTGGCCCAGAGGGGCGTCCTGAGAAGCGACCTAATGACCAGCTACTTGACGAGACTCGTGCTAAAATTGGCTACCATCACTTGAGTTTGAATGCTGGTAAGTTGTCAAAGGATCTACCTGAGCTTTATGTGGATTTATCAGCAATTGCAAAAGGCCACGGAGTAGACCGTGTTGCCGATTTGCTGGAAGCTGAAGGTTACCTGAACTACATGGTCGATATTGGTGGTGAGTTACGCCTAAAAGGTCACAATGACAAAGCCCTTGGTTGGCGCATTGCTGTAGAGAAACCCTTGGCTGAACAGCGGGCGGTTCAAAAAGTGATTGCACCGGGTGATAATGGTTTAGCAACATCGGGTGATTATCGAAATTATTTTGAGCAAGATGGGGTCAGGTATTCACACACCATCAACCCAAATACCGGTAAACCGATTGCCAACCATATTGTGTCGGTAACCGTTATCGATGAAACCAGCATGATGGCCGACGCTTACGCCACCGCATTTACGGTAATGGGCGTGGAGCAAACGATGGAATTTGCTGAAGCTAAGCAGCTAGCGGTGTATATTATCGAGAAGCAAGAGAACGAATTTGTTGAGCATATCAGCGCCAAATTTGTGCCTTTTGTAGTCCAATAACAGAATAAGGAGTCGTAATGGCTTATTTTTTGGTGACATTCATTTTCTTCATGGTGGTTATTGCCGCTATGGCTGTGGGCTACATTTTCCAAAAGAAAACCATTAGCGGAAGCTGTGGCGGAATTGCTTCTTTAGGCATCGAAAAAGTGTGTGACTGCCCCGAGCCTTGCGATAAGCGCAAAGCCAAAATGGCCTTGGTTGAGCAGAAGAAAAAGGCTCGCCAAGCCATGTTAGATGAGCATCGCATTATCTAAGGCTAACGGCTTTATCATTTAAAAAAACAGCGCCTTCGCGCTGTTTTTTTGTTTTATACCAATCACACTAAGTAAGTGATCAGAAATAACGCAGGAAAAATACTCGAGAATAAGACAGGATTTTGCGATAAGTAGTTATTCTACAATCAAAAATCCTTACGCAGTTATCGAGCATTTTAACCAGATAGAATGAACAGTTACTTAGTACGATTGGTATTAGCGCTAGTCTCCTTTGGCTATTCCTTCACGCCTAGGATCGGCCGCACCTTCTAACCTATCGGGGTAGATCCTTATGCCTTGTAAACCCGAAGTCATATCTTTGATTTTGGTTTTGTAGCCTAAGGCTTCTAAAGCCGATTGCTGATCTGCAGCGGCTGTATTGGCTTCCAACTCAAAGGTGCCAAAGCGATTGTTTAAGTGAGGCTGTTCAACCGCTTGTTGTAGGCTCATTCCCCAGCTCAAGTGGTTAACTAAACTCTGTGCTACATAGCCGATAATGCTACTGCCACCCGGTGAGCCAATGGCAATAATTGGCTGTTTGTTTTCCATAACAATAGTTGGCGCCATAGAAGAGCGAGGGCGTTTATTGGTTGCGACTCTGTTCGCCACTTTCTTACCGTTTTTCTCAGCGACAAATGAGAAGTCAGTCAGCTGATTGTTTAGTAAGAATCCTTTTACAAATACCC
This sequence comes from Agarivorans sp. OAG1, assembly GCF_037076485.1. Taxonomy (NCBI): domain Bacteria; kingdom Pseudomonadati; phylum Pseudomonadota; class Gammaproteobacteria; order Alteromonadales; family Alteromonadaceae; genus Agarivorans; species Agarivorans sp. OAG1. The sequence continues at coordinate 3,605,892 of NZ_AP028990.1, read as the reverse complement.
TCGAACCAAAGGCATTCTCAATGCTACTGGTCATCGACAATACGTTGCCTTGGGCATCCACAATACTGATGTGAGTGGTAGAAGGAAGTTCTAGGCTTTGGTCCTTGCTGCGATAGGCGTTTAAAGGCAACTCGCCAGGGCTAACCGAGGTTAAGGCTTTATCACCACTTAACAGCTTAGCGCGCTTGGCAAGGTACTCGGGGCTTAGTAAGTTGCTAAGTGGCACGTCGACAAAATCACTGTCGGCAAGGTAGGCGCCTCGGTCTGCAAAGGCTAGGCGAGAAGCATCGCCCAGAATACGCCAGCTTTGTGGATTATTAGGTCCCCAATCTGCCAAGGGGTAATGTGCAGCAATACCGAGGATCTGTCCAACGGTGCTAGCGCCTGAACTCGGTGGCCCCATGCCACATATTGAGTATTGAAAGTAAGCAGAGCAAAGGGCAGGGCGCTGTTTTACTTGGTAATTGGCTAGATCTTTTTCACTAAGCAAACCCGGGTTGTCATTGAATTGACCAACAGCCGTAACAATTGCTTTGGCGGTATCACCTTGATAAAAACCTGAAGCGCCTTGCTCTGCGACCAACTGTAAGGTGTTAGCGTAATCAGGGTTTTGTAGTAAGTGCCCTTCGCGTAAAGGCTCGGTTGAGTCATCAAAGAAGTAGTCGCGGCTAGTTGGGTAGCGACCGAGGCGTTCAGCGTCGCCAGCAATTAACTTAGCCAATCGCGGGCTCACTCTAAAACCTTCTTTAGCTAAGCCAATTGCCGGTTTAAACAAATCTTGCCAATTGGCGCTACCGTAGCGCTGATGCATTTCTTCAAACAGCGCGATAACTCCAGGTGTGCCTACTGAACGCCCACCCACCACCGCATCATAAAACTTTAGTGGTTTACCTTGTTGGTCCAAAAACAAGCCAGCATCAACTTGTGAAGGGGCGGTTTCTCGGGCGTCAAAGGTGGTGAGTTGTTGCTTGGCTGCATCGTAATACACTACAAAAGCGCCGCCACCAATACCTGAGGATTGCGGCTCAACCAAACCTAGTACGCTTTGCACGGCAATCATTGCATCTACGGCGTTGCCACCAGCTTTTAGCACCTCATAACCGGCTTCAACCGCTAAGGGGTTAGCAGCCGACACCATGAATTTTTTGGCAGTGACCTCGGTCTTAGCCTGCACTCCGCTGGATAACTCTGGGGCATAAGCATCGGCGCTTTGGCTATTTGAATAGCAAAAGCCGCTAATTATTAGGGTTGATGCAATGAGGCTGCGAGTAAACATGCTAAATCCTTTTTTAATGCGTATTTAGCCAGTGTAGCAGTCCATATATTAATCGCCATCGCTTGTTTATATGACTGAATTTATGCAGGTTTTTCTATTTGTATGAGAATTGAGCACAGCGGTGACGTAGATAAGAGACAGCTTGAAGCCGCATAACTCGTCGGTTTTGGCTTATATCACTATTTAGGTGTCGCTTGTAGGCGACGCTGGCATTTAAATTGCGCCCCTGGTTTTGTCTTAAGGTTTTGATTTTAAAGGTTTTTTAAAAGTTGGTTCGACCTTTGCTATATGTAGTTTGTCAACCGCTAAACCTAGTTAGCGGCCATTTAGTGAAGTAGATGTTAAACAAGGAGTTTCTTATGAACTTGAAGTATAGCTTTCCAGTGTTAGCGCTATTTGTAGCCAGCCTAGCCTCGGCAAATAGTGAAGTGTTCAAAGACCTAGATACCAACCAAGATTTGGTGGTAAGCATGGAAGAAGCTGCCGAACTACCGATCCTTACTGAAGTATGGAGTGAGCTTGATACAGACCAGGATGGTGTATTGAGCCAAGCAGAATTCATAAACCTTGAAATTTCCGTTCAACCTGAAGACCCTGAAAACAGCGAAGTAGCTGAATAGTTAGTTCCTTTATGTTTTCGTGAACCGATCCAATTTTAGGACGCTGTCGGGGGCCAATTTTTCTGCGATTTGGTCTAGTTTGTAGCAGTTTTAATCCTCGATAATTTTCCAGCGCTTAAGTCTGTGCTAGCTTAAGCGCCTTTTTTTCTTTATAGCGAGCTACGTTGCGGTACCGCTACGTTAGCAAATAAAATCCCCGCCACAATCGACATGAATATCAAAAATGTTTGCGAACCAATATTGGGGATGCTCACCATTGACTCACCTAGTACCAATGAATTTAAGCTGATATAAGCCTTACTACCCGGTACCAATAATACTATGCCTTGCAGCAATACCACCGATGCAGGAGACTTGGTTAACTTGGCAAATAGGTTTGCATAAACACCCACAATAAATGCCCCTACAAAAGGACCTAATGCTTCGCCTAGGTAGGCGCTGCCAGCAAAGGCAGCAGCATAGGCAATCACTCCCGAAAGAATGCCCCAAGGTAAATCTTTAGCGCGTACTTTAAATACCACGCTAAGGCCTAAGGATAACAACACCACACCTAGCCACTTAATCCACCAGGTGCTAACAAAGCTAGATTGAAGATCAACCTGCCCCCAAATTAGAGCACCGAAGGCCATGCCTAACACCGCGCCAAAATAGAGTTTAAACAACACCATAATGCCGTCCATTACCCTTGCCGTGCCCGATATAAGCTCGCGTGCTGCTAACTCACTTAAACCAAGGGTGAGCGATAAACCTGGAATGAAAATAATGATCGCCGAAAGCACCACAATGGGAATGTTTACATCAGGCACAAACTGAGAAATAGCCACGGCCACGAATGAGCAGAGTAGCGCAGCTACCGGCTCTAAGGCTTCATGTACCCCTTTAGAGTGCTCGGCGCGATAAGCCAAATAAAATGAAATACAACTAAGCAAGCTCGACCAAATAATGGTGCTCCAATTAGCCGACATTAGCATGGCAAATGCGCCGCCAGTAATGGCAAAGGCCAAGCAAATTACCCAAGGAGAATGTAAAGCTGGCTGATTGGCCATTTGGTTTAGCCGCTCTATGGCCTCGGCCAAACTGATTTCTTCTTCTGTTACTTTCTTAACTAGCTGATTGGTACGGGCCAATAAACCTAAATCGATTTCACCGGGCTTTACTCGCATCACATAGTTATATTCTTGAGTATCGTCTGGTGCCCAAAGTACAAAAGTGAGTGAGGTAGGAGTAACTAAAAAATAGCCATTTAGGCCTAAGGTCTCAGCGACATTACTTAGGTGTGACTCTAAGCGAAACGCCGGCGTACCATATTTATGTAAGGCTTTGCCTAGTCTGATAATGAAATTACGTTTTACTTCAAAGCTTGATTGTTTCAATGCGGGGGCTAATTCTAAAAAGCAGATGCTTAATTGTATCTCACAGATTGGCATTTGGTGTAGTTGTCTTAAGATAAAAAACTCCTGCCGGCGTTTTAAACAGAGAAATTTTCCTATTTTTTAATGAAATAGCGTACAGAATCGGCCTGATCATTTATCATTTACAGTTAGCTAATTATTCTCACGTGCTGTCTCGGAGGACACCATGGCCGCTGGTAAATATTTACGTTGGAAAGACGAAAACGGTAACGAGTTTCGCCCTGTTTCAATATCTGGTAACGCATTACTTAACGATCGTACTTTAAATAAAAGCTCAGCTTTTAGTTTTGAAGAGCGCGAAGCCTTTAATTTGGCGGGCTTGTTGCCTCCCAAGCCGCAAACCTTTGAAGATCAATTAAAGCGTGTTTACCAAGGCTTTTTAAGTGCTTGTAGCGACATTGAGCAATACCAATACCTACGCGCACTGCAAGACAGAAACGAAACCTTGTTTTATGCATTGGTATCTCGCCATATTGAAGAAATGGCGCCGATTATTTATACCCCAACAGTGGGTAAGGCCTGTCAGGAATTTAGCCATCGCTACCAAAAAGACCGCGGGTTATACATTACCGCAGAGAATGTCGATCAAATGGGTGAGATGGCGCGCCACTTCGCCGGTAAAGATATTAAGATTATTGTGGTTACCGACAGCCAAGGTATTCTCGGCCTAGGCGATTTAGGCATTGGTGGCATGGGCATTCCTATTGGTAAATTGTCTCTGTATACCTTAGGTGCGGGTATTCACCCAGCACGTTGTTTGCCGATTGCGCTTGATGTAGGTACCGATAATCAAGACTTACTCAACGATCCTATGTATTTAGGCCTTCCGCAAAAACGGATGCGTGGTCAAGAGTATCAAGACTTCATCGAGAAGTTTGTGGCGCAAACTAAGCTGCACTTCCCTGAAGCCGTGTTGCAATGGGAAGACTTTAGTAAGTCTAACGCCTTCGATAACCTATCTAAGTATGAAGACGAATTGCCATCATTTAACGATGATATTCAAGGCACCGGTTCTGTGGTTTTGGCTGGCGTGATTGGCGCTACTAAAATTAAAAACGAAACCCTTGGTGAGCAAGTTTACGCGGTGTACGGTGCTGGCGCTGGCGGAGTAGGTGTTGCCGACCAAATATTTGCTGGCTTGCTTAAAGAGGGCATTAGCCACCAAGAAGCACGTGATCGTATTTTCATTCTAGACTCACGCGGAGTGGTTTTTGATAACCGTGAAGATCTCGATGAATACAAAAAACGTTACGCCAAGCCATTTGAACTAGCCCAAAACTGGACGCTAGCCGAAGAAGGCAAGGCGAGTTTGGGCGAGCTTATCGATAATACGCCGGTTACCGTATTATTAGGTTGTAGTGGTGTAGGCGGTGCATTTAAAGAAAGCCATGTGAAAAAGATGCTGGAATACACCGAACGCCCGATGGTATTCCCGCTATCTAACCCAACAGATAACTGTGAAGCCCTACCAGAAGATGTATACAAGTGGACTAATGGCCAAGCTATTGTGGCCACTGGCAGCCCCTTTGACGACGTAGATTACAACGGCAAAAACTACCGTATTGGTCAGGGTAACAATGTGTTTATCTTCCCAGCAGTTGGCCTTGCAACCATTGTTTCTGGCGTGAGCAAAATCACCATGGAAATGTTTACCACAGCGTCATTTGCTTTGGCTGAGTATGTATCTCAAGAAGACTTAGACAGCGGCTGTGTATTCCCAAGAATGCGTGAGCTAAAAGAAGTTTCTGGCTTTGTAGCTAAAGCGATTTTGAAGCAAATTCAAGAAACTGATCCGCAAGGCTGCTTGAGCGGTAAAGACATCGACCAAGAAATTGCCGAACATATGTGGGAGCCTATTTACCTGCCATATCGCAGAGTGTAAGGCCTTAACAATTGATTAGGGTCTGTTGATCTTTGCTGATGGCTTTTGCAGTAATTTATTAGCCATTTAGGCAAGGCAGTGAGTGTGCAGTTAAGTGGGCTTAATAATCACTCGCTAACGCTGAATAAATGGGCTAATAAATGCTGCCCGAAGGGTTCGGATAAGCGAACTTTACTCTTTGTTAAGCACTTCTTGCTTAGCCCACTAAGCTTCTAAGTGCTCGCCGCGATTAAAGCCCGCTTATCTCGAACAAAATTTCAACACCAAAGATCAACAGACCCTAGCCGTTAAGCATAAAAAGGAGCCAATGGGCTCCTTTTTTGTATGAAGAGTGGATGTAGGGTTTAGCCTTAGTTAGCAGTAATTTCCCATACTGTTAATGACCCACTTACTTCGTTACCTACCAACAATAATGGTTGGCTGGTTGGGCTGTTATCGGCGGTAACAAATACCAAGCTTTCTGGAGCTAAGTCACCAATACCGTCATCAACGCTTAAACCTTCTGTTAGGTCACGGTTAATTATGTAGGTTTCGAACTTGCTGTTGTAAGGGTTAGTTACATCGTAAACCATAATGCCGCCCATGCGCTCTAAACCAATAAAGGCGTAGGTTTTGTCGCCAACAGTGCCAACAGTTAACGCTTCAGGTTCAGCGCCTTTGTTTTCTGAGCGAGAGTCGCCTTCGTTCTCATCATCACCGTTGTTAAAGGCATTGCCGTGAAGTGCTGCGGTGATGCGACCAATTTCATCACCAGAATCAAACACTACTAAACCATTTTGATCCCATACGGTGAATGAGCGAGCGCCGTAGGCTACGGCAGTTTCATACTCGCCATTGCCGTCGGCATCGCCTAGTACATTTGTTACGCGTAGGTCATCAATCTCGCCGCCGGCTTGCAGTGCTTCTAGCTTAGAGCCTGCTTGGGCGGTAAGGTTTTTAAGTTTTACTTCTTCAGTAAAGGCTAAGCAACCATCGTCTTCATCGTAGTCTTGACCACCCGCAGCAATACAGGCAGCTTCGTCGGCTACATCAAAGAAATACTCACGTGCATCACCTTCGTTGGCAGTAATGAGGAACGGCGCCCCATTCCACGAGAAAGAAGCAATAGTGTCTGGCATGTAAGCGCCGTATAAGCCGTCGTATTGGCCAAAGCTCACTGTGCCATCCTCGTTCCCGTCAAAGTTTAACCCTGACCAGTCTTTATATCCCAAGCCGATAATTTGCACGCTGTTATCGCTTAAATCTACAAGTGCTAAGCCGTTGTTTTCTTGAAGCGTTACATAGGCCATGTCGTTGCTGGCGGTAATGTATTCAGGCTCTAAATCTTGTGCAACAGTGGTGGCAATTACTTGGCCGTTTAAAGTACGACCACTTGGGTTAGGGAAATGTAGCCCTTTAGCTTCAAGCTCATTTTGCATGCCGTTAAAGCTAGTAAAGTCGATGATAGTGGCGCTAGTTGCTGGTGTTCCATCAGTTACGCTAATGACTGCAATTGAGCCTTCAGGATCGTTGTTGTAATCGCCGCTTGGCTCACCTTCGTTAGCCACAATCACTTTGCTGCCATCAGGCGTGAAAGTAACCATATCTGGCAAGTTTCCTACTTCAACGGCACTTAGGAATACTGGAGTGCCAGCGTTTAATCCATTGTAGAAAACAATGAAACCATTGCTGGCTTGGGCGTCGGCTTCAATGGCTACTGCCATTAAATCATTATGCACGGCAATGCTGTTGGCTCCGCCCAGTGCAACGCCATTGGCTTCGGTTGGCAAAGTAAGTGGGGTTGCGCTTAGGTTAGTATCGCTAGTTGGGGCGCTTAGTTGCTCAGAGCTAAGGCCAGAGGCATCAATCATCTCAACCGTTGCGTCAGAGCTATTAATGGCATAAATAGCTTGAGTAGCAGCGTGGTACTGCAGGATCTCAGCTGCACCGTCTGGGTTTAATACTGCACGACCAACCGGATTAAGCATGATGCTGCTAACAGCATCTGCACCAGGCTCACCGTTTAAACCATTTTGACCATCGTCACTACTACACGCTGTTAATGTTAGGCTAGAAATTACTGCCAATGAAACCAAGCTCTTCTTGAGCATCATGTTATATCCCTATAAGTAGTTACAATTCGAAGGGCATTTTGTGTACTCAATGTGACTTTACGATGACGAAAATATGACAATCAATGAAATGTTTCAATAAGGTAACTCGTGAACTTAAGCCTGAAAAATGTAGCGATTTCCACCTATATAAGTAATTGAATTTAGTAACTATTAAACCCTTTCAATTTAACACTTTAGTTTGATAAAAGTGGCACGATTGTGCTTTTCGTTTGATCTAAGCAAATTTGCCAGCCGTAACCATTCTCGAAACCTACGCAACTTAAGCTTGAAGGAAAGAGACAATGATTAAACGAATTGCAAGTGTATTTACTTTGATTATCACAACAATGACATTCTCGATGTTGGCTCACGCTGACCATCACGGCATGAAAAAGGATGTTGTTGATGTAGCCGTCGAGAATGGCTCTTTTACTACTTTAGTTACCGCTGTGAAAGCCGCTGGGTTGGTTGATACCTTAAAGGGAGATGGGCCTTTTACCGTGTTTGCTCCTACCGATGAAGCCTTCGCAAAACTGCCTGAAGGAACCGTGGAAATGTTACTCATGCCTGAGAACAAAGATAAGCTAATCGCCGTGCTTACTTACCATGTTGTAGCCGGAAAAGTCATGGCAGCCGATGTCGTTAACATTGATAGCGCTACAACCGTTCAAGGAGGCATGTTAGCCGTTAGTACTAGCGGTGAAACGGTAATGATCAATAACGCAAAGGTAGTGGCTGCAGACGTAAAAGCTAGCAACGGTGTGATTCATGTTGTCGACACCGTATTGCTACCAAAATAGGCGTATCGGCAGGGCTAAATTAAACCCTGCCTAGTTTGTGAAATTAAGCCGCTCTTAAAGGTTTGCTAAACGCTGCTTAGCTTTTTGACCACCTGATTCATGGTGTAGTGAACAAACTGAGCACCTAATTCGGTGAGTTGATAGGGTTTGGTTTCTTCAAAAGCAGATTCTAAGAGCGGGCTTGCAGGTTTTCTAACTTTACCCTTGCTTGACTGTTTTACAAAGTCGCCCTCATAGGTGGTTTCTCTAGTTTGTCTAATCACTCCACCTGCACTTAAATCTCTAATAAGCAACTTAAACAGATCGGCTTCAGCACTATCTTCACGGGGCATTTCTTCACTTACCGACTGCCAAATGGCTAATCGAGTTATTCCCTTACTTTGGTAAATAGCGCGGATCACTTTAAAGTGGATTTCATGGTATTTATCGAGCCAGTCATTAAACAAGCGAATTTGGTCATCTGGGCAAAGAGGAGAAGCCGCAGCGTTAGATATTAGGTTCACCACGTAATCACGTTTTTCTTGTGTTTCTGCAGCATCCCAAGACTTAAACGCTCTGCGTATTAACGCTAAATAGGCGTCTGATTGTATTCGAGATTTATGGTTGGCGTGCACCGACTCTAATCGATATGCCATTTCATCTAGAGTTAACATCAGTTGGTTAACTTTTTGCTGGTGGATTTTGAGCCACTCTTCATGCAGTTCGTTAACTCTACCTTGCTCGCTTTCTCCATGAATGGAGGCGCTGCTTGCCAGTACTTGGCCAACCCAAGGTATCGCCGACATGGCATTAGCAACAATGCGACAATACTTAGTCCATTGTCCTCGGTCTTTTAAAATGGCCAATTCGTAAGCAATAAACTCTTCGTTTCTTTCTTCTAGAGGCTTGTTTGTGTCTTCCATGACGAAACCTTGTAAGCGCTAAGTATTAATGTGGAATAACAATGGCTTGCTAAACCAAGTGCTACTTTGATTTCTTCTTTGTGTTTTATCAATAGCTAAACGTGATTTTGTTAACTCAGTTCAAGATTGAGTTTCTAGCAGAAGCAGGGCAACATAAGCGGGTTGTTTCGTAATCGGAGCAACAGTAATTCTCAGGGCGGGGTGCAATTCCCCACCGGCGGTAGTTACTGTGTCGTTAGCAAACGAGACAGTAAAAGCCCGCGAGCGCCCAACAGTGGTTGGGGTCAGCAGATCTGGTGACTTAACTTAATGAGTTAATAGTCCAGAGCCGACGGTAATTTGCAGCGTAGCTGTAATAAGTCCGGATGGAAGAGAATCAAGTATCACTAACTGGTGTTCTGCCAGTTAGATATAAGTGCTTGGCCAATGGCTAAGTGTTTGTTGATGCCGATCTAAAACCTCTGCTAGCTAGAGGTGCTATTCCTGCGCGCCCTGATTCTGGAAAACTTAATGTTGTACCTTAAGGAATTAAACCATGAATCAGTCTCTACTTGCCGAATATGGCAATCCTATTGAACGTGTTAACGCCGCACTTAACGCTTTGCGTGATGGCAAAGGTGTGTTGGTGGTTGACGATGAAGACCGTGAAAACGAAGGCGATTTAATCTTTGCCGCCGAAACCCTTACTAATGCTCAAATGGCCATGTTGATCCGTGAATGTAGCGGCATTGTTTGTTTGTGTTTAACTGACGATAAAGTTAAACAGCTAGATTTACCCCCTATGGTTAGTGATAACTCTAGCCAATTTGGTACGGCCTTTACGGTAAGCATTGAAGCCAAGCAAGGGGTCACCACCGGTGTATCTGCAGCAGATCGCGTTACTACCATTAAAACAGCTATTGCCAACAATGCTAAACCCAGTGATTTAGCCCGGCCTGGCCATGTTTACCCCTTGCGTGCCCAACCGGGTGGAGTATTAACCAGGCGAGGACATACCGAAGGTACGGTAGATTTAATGAGCTTGGCGGGCTTAAAACCTGCCGGAGTATTGTGTGAAGTGACTATGCCAGATGGCACTATGGCACGCCTACCTGAGATAGTTAGTTTTGCCAGGCATCATGCCATGCCAGTGTGCAGTATTGAAGATATTGTGGGGTATCGCAAAGCGCTAATGGCTGAGGCAAGCTAATAAAGCTTTGTTTTAACAAAATAAAAGGGGCCCTAAGGCCCCTAATCGATTTATGCGTTTAGTACTATTGTTGTTTTGTAGGTGTAAACACCTTTTTGTCAGTATAGACAAGTTGTGACAAAAGTAACTCGCAATATGCTTATTTCAGGTGGTTTTTCCAAATACTGTGATCAACATACTACCCAAGGGGTAGTATGCCGTGATAGAGCTTTTGCTCTATTGTTGTAAGTGCTTATTTTAAAAACACTAGAAGCGCTCTGGCCCTGCTGGTTTATTGCCCAGTATGTCATCCACTTGCTGCCAAACTTGCTGATTTAAGCTGCTGCTGTTGGTTAGTGCTTGCAAGTTATCTTCAAGCTGTTCCAGTTTAGATACGCCCAAAATCACGCTGCTTACATTGGGAGTGCGTAAACACCAGTTTAAGGCCAAGTGGTGTAATGGCATGTCTAACTGCTGAGCGAGCTGGTTTAGCTGGGCAATTTGCTCAAGTTTGTTGTTTTCACCAATTAACATGTCGCGCAACCATTCATAGCCAGGCAAACTTAAACGGCTATTCTCTGGCACCCCATTTAGGTATTTGCCAGTGAGCAAGCCACTCGCTAATGGAGAAAAAATAGTGGTGCCTAGCCCAGTTAAGGAATAAAGCGGCAGGTACTCGGCTTCTACTTTGTCACGAACCATCATGTTGTATTGTGGTTGCTCCATTACTGGGGCATGTAAGTTTTCGGCTTTAGCCACTGCCCATGCTTCGGTAATTTGTTGGCCGCTCCACTCAGATGTGCCCCAATACATTACTTTGCCTTGGCTAACCAAGTCATGCATAGCTCGCACTGTTTCGTAGATTGGCGTATCAATATCTGGGCGGTGGCAATAGAACAAATCTAAATAATCTACTCGTAATCTGGCCAGTGCGGCGTGGCAAGCATCAAATACATGTTTGCGGCTTAGGCCTCGTTGGGTGGGCTTGTCGCCTCCCCAAAAGACTTTGCTAGACACAACAAAGCTGTCGCGTGACCAGCCAAGCTGTTCGATGGCTTGGCCCATTAAGCGCTCACTTTCACCGCTTTCGTAGCCTTCGGCATTATCATAAAAATTGATACCAGCATCATAAGCCCTTGCCATGATCTGCTTGGCCGCTGATAAATCCACTTGTTTACCAAAGGTGACCCAAGAGCCTAAACCAAATTCACTCACTTGCAGGCCGCTGCGGCCTAATCGACGGTATTGCATATAGTTACCTACTTAAATGGAGGAAGTTGGCTCAAGTATAGAGTTAATAAAGCCACTGAAAAAAGAGGGTTAAAGCAAAAATACTGTTTGTTATATCAAACAAAAAATCTTACTTTGCGTATTATTATGGACAAGTTGATCCAGCGAAGTAGGTAAGCAGATGTCGAAGAATCATAAGAAGTTAGAGCGCTTATTGCTGTTCTATGAAGTGGCCCAGCACTTAAGTTTCTCTAAAGCGGCAGAGCACTTGGCTATTTCTCGCAGCTATTTGTCTCAGCAAATTCGCAGTTTAGAGCAAGACTTACATACCCAATTGTTGATTCGAACCACCCGTAGCGTGCGGCTCACCACCGAAGGCCATAAAGTGTTTTTGCAGGCGCAAGCCATGCACCATAACTTACTCGATCTGGAACGCGAGTTAGAACACAGTGGCGAAGATGTCGCAGGTATCTTACGGATTACCGCGCCAGCCGCTTTTGCCGAATCCTTCTTGCTAGAGGCCTGCGAAGGCTTTAATCAACGCTACCCAGAGGTGAGTTTTGAAATTGATGTTGGCCATCATCTAGAAGACTTACATGAACGCAATTTTGATTTAGCAATTCGGGTTACCGAGCAACCGCCGCAAAACATGGTGGCGCGCACTCTCATGCCTTATTGCCATTGGGTGTGTGCTTCCCCCGCATACTTAGCAGAGCACTTTGAACCAAAACAACCGAGCGATTTAGCACAATTGCAGTGTTTGGCATTTCCCAGTTGGCGCACTTGGCGTTTTCAGCAAGCCAGCCAAGTGGAAGAGTTTGAAGCACAAGGGCGGTTTGCGGTAAACGACAATAATATTTTGATTAAAGCAGCGCTGAATAGCCAAGGAGTGATACGCGTGCCGGAACACTTATTATGGGCGCATGTAAAGGCCGGGCGCTTGCAACGGGTATTGGCCGATTTTCAGGTTGAACCCCGACAAGTGTGGATGCTGTATCCGCCTAAAATTGAACACTCTTCGCGGCTACAGCAGTTTATGGCTTATTTGCAAGACTATATAAGCAGTTTGTTGACTAAATCTCGATGAGATCAACATGGATGATTCAATCACCCGTTAATGTTTATTTATCGGCCCTTTTAGCAGTTTGTGCCTATTATCACAGCACTTATCACAATTACTTTTATTATCAATAGTGCTGTGCTTTGATGTGATAAAATTTACGCCGCTTATTAGTGATCACGGAGCAGTGATACTTAGGGATTGAGATGAAACGACATAGCTTAGTAGCCTTAACCTTGCCTCTTGTTAGTGTGTTATTGGTGGGGGCTTGCAGCAGTTCTTCTTCCAACAGCAATACTTCTGAACAGAGTGAATTAGCTTGCGCTAATTACGCTGGCACTTGGGAGCTTTTTTTAGATGTTGATGACAGTGATTGCAATGGCTTTGGCAAACAGCTAAAGCAAGTATTTGTTGTGGAACAACAGCAATGCGAGCTGAGTATTGATAGTGGCGTAACAGGTAATATTAATGGCCAGCAAATCACTTGGTCTGTACCGAGTGTTCGGATTGATGGTGGGAAATTAAGTCACGCTTCGGCTACAGCTGAAATACTCGATGGAAACATTACTGGCTCTTATCAGTGGGAATGGCTCAACAGCACTTATTATTGTTCGGGCTCAACCACTGTAAAAGGGCGAATATTGCCGGAGCAAGAAGCCGCCAGCGCCGAGCTCGGCGAGTTTGATTTAACACCACCACACCCACTGCTTTCTCCGGCAGAAAACACCACCGCACACACCTTTACGGTAATGGCTAAACAGGCTGAGCAAGTGTATTTAGCCGGTGAAATGAGCGACTGGCGTCCCGATGTATTTCAAATGAAGGCGAATGACGATGGTAGCTGGTCAATTACCTTATATTTAGCGCCGGGGGCTTGGCAGTACAAGTTTGTGATAGACGGCAATTGGATAGCCGACGAAAACAACGAGCGCGCGGTAGATGACAGCAGAGGCGGATTTAACTCAGTACTGGTGATTGGCGAAGAGTCGCCGCTGCTTAGCGCAAACGATGAGATTGCGCATGGCCAGATAGTTGATGCAACCTTCGTCAGCAGTGCGCTTAATAAAGCTAGTCCTTATGCGGTTTACCTGCCACCCAGCTACCATGCTAGCGAGCAAAGCTATCCTTTAGTGGTGTTGTTGCATGGATATGGCAACAATTATCAGCAGTGGCTGGTGGACGGAAAAATTCAGCACCTTATGGATAACTTAATCGCCAAACAAGCGATTAAACCTTTCATACTGTTAATGCCGTCTGGCGAACAGAGTTATTACACTGGCGAATACGAGCAGCTCATTATGCAAGAGCTGCTACCGAGTATTCGTGAGCAATATAGAGTTAAATCAGGCGCACAAAATAGCGCAATTAGCGGTGTGTCTATGGGCGGGGCTGGAGCATTTTATTTAGCACATAAATACCCAGAGCAGTTCGGTTTATCGGTACCTTTGAGCGGCTACTTTGATATGAGCATTTACCGCGATTTTACTTGGCAGAACTTTACTATGCAGCCAGCCCTGTACTTATATTGCGGTGAAGATGACCATACCAGTTTTCAAACCAATCAGCGCTTGGTAGAGCAGCTAGAAAACCATAAGGTTGAATTTACTTATACCACAGCAGAAGGCGGCCACACTTGGCGTTATTGGAATGGCATATCAGCCCATTTCCTAAGCCAAATATCAGCCTTCTTCCATCCATAAACAATTAGCTAAGGCGGAGCGCTAACTCTAGTTAAGCGCTTCGTATACCCGTATATAATCCACTTCCATTTGGGCGGGGAATATTTGGTTAGATTGCGGGTTACCATCGTAATTGCCGCCTACCGCCAAATTCATAATGATATAAAAATCTTGGTCAAAGGGAGCAGGGAAGGCGTGGTCTTGGGTATACCAAGAACTTTGGCTAGCGTACAACTGGCCGTCAACGTACCAATATATGCCTTGTGGCGTCCAGTCGATTCGGTAAACATGAAACTCGCTAATATCGCTGTCGGTAAATAGGTAGTGGCGTTCCGAGTAGGTATTATTTGGCCATTGTGCACCATAGTGAATGGTGCCATTTACTTGTGAAGGGGTGCTACCCCGCGCCTCCATCATGTCGATTTCGCCCGAGGCCGCCCACGTGCCATATACATTGTCTTGCGGCATTAACCAAAAGGCAGGCCATAGCCCTTGGCCAACCGGCAATTTAATACGCGCTTCAAATCGGCCATAGGCTTGGGCAAATAAACCTTGGGTTTTTAAACGGGCAGAGCTGTAATTGTAATTGCCGTATTGGTCGCTACTGCCTTCGACTAGGGCTTGAATAATCAGTTGACCATTGCCGTTAAGTCGCACATTAGCGGCGTTGTTGGTATAGGCTTGCAGCTCGTTGTTTCCCCACCCTGAAATGTACTGGTCGTTGAGCATAAAGCCGTTGCCCATGTCAAAGGTCCACTTGTTCAGATCTAGCTGGCTGTCGTTAAATTCATCACTCCAAGTTAATTGCCACTGTATGTCCTCGGGTAGTGGATTGGGTGTTAGTGCTTGTTGATTTGAACCTCCTCCACCACAAGCGAAAAGTGCAGTGCTGAGAAAGCCGATTAAGCAGAGTTTATATTTGTTATTTGGCATTGAATGCTCCGTGCGTTGCTAATAATCCCATAGCCAGTTTGCCTGCTAGCCAAGCAGTGAGATAGTCAATTACAGATAGAGTTAGAGCTGGATCAATGGTGAAAAAACACTTTAAATTACGTAAGTTATTGCACTTGCCAAAGTAAACTCACTATTACTTTTCACCATAAACCTGAGCATAGTGGTGCTTGGTGATTAGCGACAAAAAACGCTGTATCAATACCGCTTATCACGATGCCTTCTTTCTCCAAATTCTCGTATTATTTGTTGCTGATGTTTTTGTTAATTTTTGATCTGGATGGCTGGTGAGGCATAGAAAAGGTGATAGTCTGGTTTTTATTAAAGGTGTGATAAAAGGAAAATTTCCTTGTTTAAAAAAGGTAATTTTCCTTTTAGTAAGCTGTTAGGCTCAGAAAATACTTAAGGAGAAATAGTGAAGCCAAAAATTTTTATCGGTTCATCTGTAGAAGGATTAAGTGTTGCATATGCAATTCAGCAAAATTTGACTCATGATGCTGAGCCTACAGTATGGGATCAAGGTATATTTGATCTGTCTCAAACGACTATGGATTCACTCACCAAAGCCGTAGATGAATCAGATTTTGGTGTTTTTGTTTTTAGTCCTGATGACGTAACGAAAATGAGAGGCTCTGACCACAACACGGTTCGTGATAACGTCATTTTTGAGTTTGGTCTTTTCACAGGAAAGCTAGGTAGAGATCGCGTATTTTTTGTGAGACCCGATGGATGTGATCTTCACCTTCCTACAGATTTACTCGGAATTACTCCCGGAGCTTATAACCCCAATCGTGAGGATGGTCGACTTCAGGCTGCAACAGGTCCTGCATGTAATCAAATACGTGAAGCCATGAAAAAGCTCCCAATTATTTCTTCAACAGGTATTAAAAAAGAATCGGATGAGTCTAAAGAGAAAAATACAGAAACTAATTCTGAATGGCTTTCCGACTTGTTTGATGATAATTATTCTGAAGCGAGAAAGAAGCTAAAGGTAGCAATGGAAAATAAAACAGGGGAGGATTTATTGGTAGATAATGCCTGGATGGCTTACATAGATCTTAAGGAAGATGAAGTTATAGGCTTAGATAAGCTACTTCAATTGGCTAGTGATAATATGGAGTCAAAAACTGTTTTATCGATCGTTTCTCAGATGTTTTCTTGGGAGAGCTATTATGATCAAGCTCTAGATATGGTAAACCGAGCATTAGAAAAATATGAGGACGACACCGGATTATTGGTCTTGAAATCAAGTTACCTTACTAGCATTGATGAAAAGGAGGATGCGATAGCACTCCTAAGCAATAAGAAATTTGCAACGAACCCTGATATTGCAGTTGCTCTTAGCGAGATCTATGAGGATGACGACTTAGATAAGGCTATCGAAGTAATTCATTCTGCATACACTAAATATCCGAACAATAAAGAGGTTGTATACAAATATGCTCGACTTCTCCAAGAAAAAAGCTGCAATAAAGAAGCTTTGTATCTGTTAAATTTCCTATGCACTGGAAATCCGAAAAGTGTCACTTACCTTGGCTATCTTAGCAATACGTGCCTTCGACTTAACCTCTATGATAAGGCAATGCTAACTTTAAAAAAGGCAAATGAGCTTGCCAAAGAAAAAGAAGCATGGCTTTTGCACAACGTTGGTAATTTACTAAAAAATAAAGGCTTCTATTCCGAGTCAGAGAAGTGGCTAAGGAAAGGGCTAGAAATAGAACCCTCTTCTGAATATGCACACGATAGGCTTTCAAAAGCAATAAAAAGTCAAAACGAAGAGAAAGAAAAGTTTTCGGCGCTATGTAAAGAAGGGAAAAGCCTTATCCGTAATCGAAATAAAGTCGAAGATAAGCCTAACAATCAAAGCCAGTCGAACGCGTAAACGCGCGGCTGCTTTGGGCGTTATGAGTCAGAATAACTCCGAGGGTTGAATGAGAAACGTTTCAGTTGATGCATCACTACAGCAAATGTTGAAGAAGGTATTGCTTGTGGTAATAGGTTCTGGGTTAATCAGTAATGCACTTTATATTTATGGTCTTGCCTATTATCAAGGCTATATAGGAAGGCTTGGATTTGAATACAATTTCTTTCCTATCGACTGGAATGACACTTTATTGTGGACTTATTTTGCAAGTCGTGAACTGGGTGCTAGCACAATTGGTATTTGGACTACTTTGACCGAAAAAGCAGTTTTAGTATTGTTTCTCGCTGTTTATATGCTTGCCAGAATATGGATGTCTATTAATGAAATGGGAGGGAGCGCCAACAAAAGGAAAGGTTCAAATAACCTATGGTTTTCAAGGCTCCTTGTAAGAATAAGGCGGTCACATCCTAAAAAATTTAAAATCTTCTACCCTCCTTTAAAGTGGTTTTTAATTAAAGAGCACTCTTTGTGGGCATTTGTCGCTTCGTATTTCTTTTTGATAGCAATTTTGTTTATCCCTATATTTATTTTCATATGGGTATATTTCCCAATGTTTGGCGTTAGTCACGGAGAAAGTATAGCTGGCAAAAGGCTCTCTAGTTATGAGGAAACCTTGTGTGGCGACTCAGAAGATTATTGGAGCCAGTGCATTGATTTTCCTACAGATCATATTAAGGGTAATAATATCCCCAAGTTAATTAAAGGAAGGTTAATTGCAAAAAATGGGGCATTGATCGGTGTGTTAACGGATAAGGGGCCTGTCACAATGTCTATGTCAAAACACCATTTTGGAAAAACTGTAAAAAACCCTTGCTACGAAGGTGAATGCACCAAGAAAGAAGGTTCGCATAACAAATCAAGCCAGATGGACGCCGAAAAACCTGACGCCTCTGCTTGAGGCGTTAGCGTGCGAAAGGAACTTGCATGAAGTACTTACAGAATTATGAGACTTTCCACCTTCATGAACTTGAAGGGGCATTAAAAAAATTAGATGTTGAGTCTAATCCAGACGAGGCCGCCTATATCAAAGAGTTAATTGATAAAGGAGGTTACCAATACCCATCTAGCGTAAAGAAGTCGAGATTGGCAGCTTGCACAATTAAGCATCGAGCATTTAAGTATTTTCTTGTTGTCTTCTTTAGTTATGGTTTATTAGTCCGGATTTCCATGCAGATGATCGAGTTCAATGCTGTGAAGTTAATCGGAGACTG
This sequence comes from Agarivorans sp. OAG1, assembly GCF_037076485.1. Lineage (NCBI taxonomy): Bacteria > Pseudomonadati > Pseudomonadota > Gammaproteobacteria > Alteromonadales > Alteromonadaceae > Agarivorans > Agarivorans sp. OAG1. The sequence continues at coordinate 3,587,684 of NZ_AP028990.1, read as the reverse complement.
TTTAACTTTCGCGATCATTGTATCTGCAATAACAGAATATAAATATTTGAAGCATATGCTAATGGTTTCATGCTTAGCTGGCTTGGTAGCTTGGTTGGGGATTGCTATTCAGTGGTATTACTCTCCTGATTTTGCGCAAACACAGGAGTATCCAGCTTATGTTGTTATTTCTTTTTTACTCTACCTATTAGCCTTCTATGGAACCTTAAAATGGGTGAAGATTGAGAGGGTGAAATTAAGCTTTAGCCGATAAGGCGAGCTTTCCCTGGCCTAGATGTTAACCACGGCTGGTTAACTCTTCGCACTGAGCTGCGCTGCTACAATACGAGCTGTTGTATTTAGCAATTGCTTGCTCGCTGTTGGTTTGTATTTGGCTGCTAAGATTAGTGGTTAAACACTGACAAGCGCCTTGGCAGTAGTCTTGGGCTTGCACGCCTGCTACGGTGAATAGAGTGCTTAAAGCGATTACTTTTATAAACGTTTTCATAGTGGCTTACCTTGATAGAGTTTGTGTGAATTCACGAATACTTTAAGGCCAGTTGCCAAGTTTTATGAATCGGGTCCTGACTTGTGTTTTTCTTTTAGCTGCGGTGCTTAGGCGTTTTGTGAACAGTGGTTTTGAGGAGGACTCAAAACCACTATTAGATGAAGGTTTAAGCGACGTTTTTACTTAAACCTTTATGGCTTTGCTTTAAGACAAATTCAATTTTGCGCTGTTCCATATCTACTCGGGCAATGGTGACCGAGATGGCTTGGCCAATGCCATAGCTTTTACGGCTGTTTTCACCAGTTAAACGTTGCTTGTTGGCATCGTAATGGTAGAAATCGCCTTTTAAAGCAGAAATATGAATACTGCCTTCAACCTGAGTGTCAGGCAATTCAACAAACAACCCAAAGCCGTTTACGCCACTTACAATGCCTTCAAAGCTCTCGCCCACTCGGTCTTGCATGTATTCGCATTTAAGCCAAGCATCAACATCCCAGCTGGCTTCGTCGGCGCGGCGAGATACTAACGAACAATGCTCAGCCAACATCAACATTTGTGCGGTGTCGTAAGGATAGCTTTGTTCAATGGCTAGTGGCGTAGCACCTTTTAGGCGCTGCACAGGATCAAAACCTTTACCACTTAGGCTCTTAAGTGCACGCTTCATGATGCCGCCAGACTCTTTGCTACGAATAATCGAGCGAATGGCGCGGTGTACCAGTAAGTCTGGGTAGCGGCGAATTGGCGAGGTAAAGTGAGCGTAAGCATCAAAAGACAAACCAAAGTGGCCTTCGTTTTCTGGGGTGTAAATGGCTTGGCTCATAGAGCGCAGCATCACCGTTTGAATAATGCTGGCGTCTTCTCGCTCACCAATACTGCTAAGTAGCTTGTTGTAGTCGGCTGGCGTAGGTTTGTCGCCACCGCCTAAGTTCAAACCTAGTTCGGCTAAAAAGCTACGCAAGCCCTTGAGTTTTTTCTCTTTAGGGCCTTGGTGTACGCGGTATAAAGCCGGAATTTTTAGCTGTTCTAAGAAACGCGCTGTGGCAACGTTGGCGCACAACATACATTCTTCAATCAGCTTGTGGGCGTCGTTGCGTACTAGCGGAACAATCTGTTCAATCTTACGTTCGCTATTAAATTCAAATCGGGTTTCTTGGGTCTCAAAATCAATGGCTCCGCGTAGTTCACGCGCCTGTTTCAATACGCCATACAAACGGTGTAAGTCTTGTAGGTGTGGCAGTACGTTGGCAAATTCTTTACACAGCTGTTGGCCTTGCGCTGAGTTGGCTTGCTCTAACATTGCGCCCACTTGGGTGTAAGTGAGGCGGGCATGTGAGTGAATCACCGCTTCGCAAAACTGGTAACTGGCCAGCTGACCTTGGGCATCTATGTTCATTTCGCAAACCATTACTAAACGGTCAACCTGAGGGTTAAGCGAACATAAACCGTTCGAAATCGCTTCGGGCAGCATAGGCACTACATGGCCAGGAAAGTACACCGAGGTGCCGCGTTTTTGGGCTTCTATATCTAAGGCACTGTTTGGCTGAATGTAGTGTGATACATCGGCAATCGCCACCAGTAAGCGCCAGTTACCGTTACTTAGCGGCTCTGCATACACAGCATCGTCGAAGTCTTTGGCATCTTCACCATCAATAGTGACAAAAGGCGTTGCGGTGAAATCCACCCGGTGTAGCTTATCTTGCTCGGCCACTTCTGGGGCTAATTGTTTGGCTTGGGCTAGTGCTTCTTCAGGCCATTCAAAGGGAATATCGTGGCTGCGGATCGCAAGGTTGATTTCCATGCCTGGCGCCATAGGATCACCAATCACTTCGCTAATGTGGGCGATGGCATTGTCACGTTTATGTGGGTAGCTAATTAGCTCTGCAGTCACGTATTGGCCATGCTTAGCACCTAAGGTTTTCTCTGCTGGTATTTCAATGATTTGGCTAATTTTTTGGTTGTCTGGCTGGAGGCTAAAGTGGCCATTGCTTTCAACTAACTTACCAATGATTTGCTGGGTGTTTTTTTCCAGTATTTTAATTACTCGGGCTTCTTCACGGCCACGGTTATTAAAGCCATTAGGTAGCGCTTGAATAAGGTCGCCATCAAATACTTTGCTCATTTGCGAGCTATGCAATACAAAGTCGGTATCGTAGCCTTCACATTTTAAGAAGCCAAACCCTTCACGGTGACCGATTACTTTACCTACCAAATACTCACTGTCGTCTACTGGCCAGTAATTGCGTTTACGATCGCTATGCAGCTGGCCGTCGCGGCTCATCGCAATTAAACGGCGGCGTAGGGCTTCTAGGTCGTTTTCACTGTCTAGGTTTAGGGCTACCGCTATTTGTTCGCGGTTAAGTGCTTGGCCTTGCTGATCGAGCAGCGCAATAATCGCGTCGCGGTCGGGAATGGGATTAGCATATTGTTGCTCTTTAGAGCTTGAGTGTTTACTCATAGTTATTGTTCTCTGTTAATAGGGCCAATAACCTTGCTCTAGGGAAATCATGAAATGTTTTAAGTATGCAGTTCAGATATAACTCTCAAGGTTGTTAGGCCTGGGCGCTTGCTTTAAAGCAAGTCGCTAAAATTTGTTACTTGCTGGCGCCATTAGTTGGCCTTGCAAGTGATGTAGTTGGTCTGACTTATAAGCCGCTTATGTGACACATAGATGACAGACAATCATATAGTTGCCGAAAGGCAAGATTGGAAAAACAAGCTTGAATTTAAAACGACGAAACGAAGGTTAAAAGAAGGCAACCTTAAAGCGGAGTTCAAAAAATAGACTGAATTTCTAATGGCCGCCACTTTATAGACTTGTGGCGGAAAGTCAACTTTTGTCGTTGAGCCTAGGTTCTTTTAGGCACGAGTGATGAGGTATTTCCTCAAATATCTAATATTGACTTAATTATTATCTAGTTCACAAATTGTTCAGCTTTGAGTTGTCCTTTATTTTTGTGTGGTTATTATTTGCTCGCTTAAAAAACATAATTAGAAACAGCGGGAATGAAAATGAGAATAACAATAGCGGCGCTAGCACTGCTGCATTTTAGTGGGCAAGCTACTCCCTTTAGTAGCAATGTGATTAACGATGTATATCACAATCAAGCCAACGGAGTCCCGACTGCTCGGGATCACAATGATGGAGTACCGGATCTTTACGATGCTGTAAATCTGTTATTGGGCACCAACTACCAAAGCAATGCCGATTTGGATAATCGTTTTGTAGCTAATGATCAATTGTTTGTTGGTGAAGGCTCTCAAAGTGTGGCCTTAGTGGGCCTAACAGCCGGTAATCACAATACCTTAGGTATCTATACAGATATTGGTGTGGGTAACGATAAAACAGCTATTTTACCCTCCGATCCATATTATGGTTTTAAGGGGGATGGCTCTACAAGTCAGCCATTTTCAGGTGTTACTTTGGATATTAATGGCGAATTTGGTTGGTATTTGGAGCAGGGTGGTCCACTTACTTACTCAACGTTCTATTCGGAAAATCAGCTAAATGGTGGTTGGGATCATACTATGACTTTTGCAATGCCTGAGCTTAACGGACAATCACGCTATCTAGATATTGGTGGAAACATTGTCGAACACATATTTACTAATGCCTATTTAATCGGTTGGGAAGATCTACCTTTTGGCTTTTTTGAGCCAGGCATGTTGGGGGATGATGATTACGACGACATGATGTATTTAGTGGATTTTAAGCCGGCCTCTATAACAACTCCTGTAGAAGCTTCAGAGCCGCTATCTGCATGGCTGCTAGCCAGTGGTTTGCTTGGTTGTTGTTTACAGCGGCGTAAACGCCGCCTGTCTGCAATGGTGGGTTTACAGAGCAAATAGCTCTTTATGAGCAAACTGCACTAGCGCCAATATCAGTGCATGCACATAGTTATCTTCGCGGGTTGCTAAGCCATTGGTGAGTAGTCCAATGGCGCCGCCTTTTTGCTTAATATTCTTAGTATTAAACAGCTTGTCCATTAGTGGGCCAAGTTCCTCACCTTGCTCTAGCGCTTGATAAACGCTTGGCGGCAGAGGCATGTTGGCTCCACGCCCTACCGAAAGGTGCTCACCACGTGCGATTGCCACATAAGCAAACGTAGCGGGGCCATCTTCAAACATATCTACGCCGCCTTCAATTGCGGCATAAAAGTCGGCAGCTTGGTGCTGCTGGCAGTAACGTAGGCGATTTACTGCACCATCGCGAGTCTGCTGAGTGGTAATGGGTTGCTCGGGCACTTGAGAGGGGGCATCAATGCCTTGGCAGTCAATCTCAGCATCTGGGTAATACATTGCGAGGGCTTTAGCAACTGCTCGCACTTTGACTGGGTTACGCGACCCTACCACTACTGTAAAATTTTGCTCTGACATATTTACTGTTCTTCAATTTAGTTGGAAAAGGCGAGGCCCTGATTTAGCGCTTGGCCAAGTTATATAGCCAGTTGCTCGGCGATGCTGCCACATGCGACTCGTGAGTCGATAATTCGGCCATCTCGCTGTGGATCGCTACCGGGGCGAATGTCCCAGTTTAATTGGTACTTTTGATTGATCATTTGCACCAATTGGTAGAAAGACAAGCCTTGCTCATTACCGCCTACATGATATATCCCCGGTTTGGCTTGCTTAGCCAAAGTGACTAAGCACTGCATGCTATGTTCAACAAAGGCCACGGCTGGTAACCACTCGGTGCTAGCAGCCAAGTAACCTTTTTCAGCATGCATATCTCTAACATGTGTGAGTAGGTTGTCTTGCTCAAAGTTATCGAACATTTGCCAGCCTAGACGAGCAATGATGGTATTGGGGTTAGCGGCAAGGGCTGCCTGTTCACAGCTTATTTTGTATAGCCCATAATCATTTACCGCATCTGCGGGATGCTCTGGGGTGAAAGGGCCGGTGCTCTCTGGGTTAAATACACTTTCGGTGCTGGTAAATAGCATTGGAATATTTTGTTCACCAGCAATGCCAGCTAGACAAGCCAGCCACTCTTCGGGCCCTGTAGCTAGGTGAAATATTGCATCGATGTGGTTGCCGCGAACATAGCCTAGCTGCTGCGCGCGGTTGGTAATGTCTAGCTCTTGGCGATTAAAGCCATGTACTGCAATGCCTTGCTTTTCTAGCGCTTGTTTAAGGTAAGGTGCAAGTCGACCATTTAGACCGGTTACTAATACGTTTTGCATTGCATAATCTCATCACTTTCTAAGAAGTGGCTATTATGCGGTTAGACGGCGTTAAGCGCTAGAGTAGGGCAAATTTAGTTAGCCAGTATTTGTTCTACTTTGTCTTCTTGTAGCCAGCTAATACAGTAGCGAATAGAGCCGGAAGGTGGGACATTTTTAGCGCCAGCTTCAGCTTCGGCGTATACCGCTTCAAAGTGTTCGGTAGGTAATACGCTGTACTGGTAGAACACTTCCATTTCTTCGCGTAAGCCATTTAGCGTGGCAGCCGGAGTGGGATCGATTTTGGCTTGAATGTGGTACATGCAAGCGGCAAAAGCATAGTTTTTAAGCGCAGGAAGCTCAGAGCTATCAATGCTTTCATTGGCCACACTGGCTTGAGAACTAAGTAAAATAACAGCAGCACTAACTATGTGTTTTAATTTCATTGTTACCTTATATATCTAATAGCAATTGCCGTTAAATATGATTTAAATCCATTTACTGTGGCCCAAAAATTATCCCAAGCTATGATACTTGTCAAACTAACAAATTGAGATTTTAGGCTTGAAATTATTATTTAATTCGTCATGTAAATTTTAATATTTGTGGTTTGTTAATAAACATGATCGCTTAAAGTATGCTTATTAACATTAATGCTAAATTATGAAATCGTTTACTTGGCGTTAGTTTTAATTGACTGAAATTTAAAGATTTATGTTTAATGTATGATGTTTGGCTGCTTTTCACAGAATTTGCGTAAATAATAGCCACTTAAACTAACAATTAAATAAAAATAACCCTCTGTTGAAATCGATGTCATTTTTATTATTTACTGATTACATAATTAATTTCCTGATACTCAAGAAGTGAAAATGCTGTCATTTTTACGTCTGCTTTATATTGTGAGTTTTTTCACAAAACTGTCGCAGATTGCACTGCGGAAAATAGCTGGTATAAAACGCAGAAATTACTTTTATCAATAATTGTGAGAAGAAAAATGCGTAATGTTTTAATCAGCTCAGTTGCACTAGTGTTCGGTTTAGGTCTTAGCGTAACTACAGTTGCTGCTGAACAACCAAGCAGCAAGCCAGCGCTTAGCGAATTCGATAAAAATGCAGAGTATTACAATAAAAGCCTAGTAAAAGATGGCTACCGCTTTGGTTGCCGTGTGCACGACGACAACGGCAAATGCACTAAGTTACAGTGGAAGAAACTGTAATAAATAAGCGAGCTTAACGCTATTAAGCTCGCGCTAATGCTTGTTGTAAGAGAACTTTTGCCTGTTCGCCAACAATTTTGATGGTTTTCTCTATGCGCTCACTGGGTTTGTTGGCGTAACTTATGCGTAAACAGTTTTGATACTTGCCTGCAGCTGAAAACAAGCTACCCGCCGCAATACCAATGTTAAACGGCTTTAAGTTTTCGTTTAGCACCAAGCTGTCGATTGACTCTGGTAACTCTACCCACAAAAAGAATCCGCCTTTAGGAAAGCTCATTTTACTGCCGCTAGGAAAGTAGCGCTGTACCCAGTGGAGCATCAAATCACGCCTAGCTTGGTACTGTTGTTTTGCCTGCCTTAGGTGTTTTTCGTAGTGCCCTTGCTCGATAAAATCGGCCACTGCCAACAGGGGTAAGCTGTTAGCGCCCAGTGAAGTAACAAATTTTAAGTGGGTGAGCATTTGCCCATAACGGCCAGGCGCTACCCAACCTACACGCAGGCCTGGAGCAATGGTTTTAGAAAACGACGAGCAAAACAACACTCTATCTTGGCTATCGTAGGACTTTAAACTGCGCGGGCGAGGTGTTTGGTAATAGCAGTCGCCTAGAATGTCGTCTTCAATAATGGCGAAATCGTATTTCTCAGCCATTTTTAGCAGCTTAAGTTTGTTCTTTTCCGGCATCACATAACCCAAAGGGTTATTAGATGTTGGGATTAGTTGCAGCACTTTTATTGGCCACTGTTCTAGAGCAAGTTCTAGGGCGGGCAAACTTATGCCGGTTTCAGGGTGAGTTGGGATCTCAATAACTTTCAATTGGTTAGATTGAATCGCCTGCATCGAGCCATAAAAGTTGGGTGAATCAATCGCCACAATATCACCTGGCTGGGTGAGTGCTTTTAAACTTAAGGATAAGGCTTCCTGGCAACCGGCGGTAATTTGGATGTTATCGGGATGAATATGACAACCAGAGTTCTGCATTAGGCGAGCAATTTGCACCCGTAACTTAAACAAACCATTGCCTTTTGAGCAGCTAAAAACTTGTTTGCTTTGATACTTAATATTGTCGCTAAGTAAGCGCTGCAATGGCTTTAAACTGCTTAACTCGGTATCTGGAGAGCCTCTGCCTAAGGCAAGAAAGTGACTATTGCTTTCTGTCATCATAAGCTCTAACACCGCTTGCCAATTATCGATCGGCACAGGGCGTTGTTCTGGTTGGCTGGTTTCTGGCAGTTGTGCGGTGCTTGGAGGTTGTTGAACATAATAACCCGACTTGAGCTTACTGCGAACAAAGCCGGCATCTTCTAACAATCGATAACTCTCTTGCACCGTAGAAATACTTACCCCTCTCGCCTTGCTCATCTCGCGGATAGAAGGCAGCTTTTGGCCAACCGGGTAATAGGCTTGAGAGATTTGTTCCTTAAGTTCTTGTGCAAATTGCTCGTAGAGGGTCATTGGCAACTCCTTAGCCAAAACATCGCTCATTAATAACACAGAGGAATACAGTTAAGCAAAGTTGTGTAGCAAAGCAGTACAGATTGAACATTAACAAGCATTACAGATAGCTATTTGCAGCATCTGTAATGGCAATATTCTTATATTCTGAATCTGTAAGCTTGCTTGTTCAAAATTTAAGCTAGAGGGGTAGCTGACTAAAACAAGGAGCGGAATATGCAGATACAAACTTCTTTCCATACGGGTTTTCATGCACTAATTAAGCGCCTTGCCCTGTATCGAGCACGTCGCCGCAGTCGCAGAGCCTTGCTAGCCTTGAATGACGAGTTGCTCAAGGATATCGGTTTAAGCCGAGCGCAAGCTTTAGCCGAAGGCCGTAAACCTTTTTGGCAAGCAGGTAAATGTGGGCGTAGCCATAGTGACAAAAATATTCGGCAAAGCAGCGGGCATAAGTTTACTCAAAAGCTAAAGGCTTAAGCGATGCCAGGCAGCTTTGTTATCTTAGCTGCCTTATCTCTAGGTGTTACGCACGTGCGTAAAGCTTACGGTACTGACACCACAGTTAATAGGTTTACATTAAAGCCACTTTTCCTCTATGGTTTAGCCTTAGCAGAGAGACTTTTTCAAGGATGTTAGGCGCTTGCTCAGCGCAGTAATAGTGAATCATCATCTGCTTGTTACCCTTCATGGAAGAAAGGAATAAATGTATGAGTAAGGTGTTATCTAGCAAACTGGCTCGTTTAGGCATCATATTGTTGGTGCTGCTAGTGGTGTATTTAATGATGCTACTAAGCAGTGACAAGGTGAAGAGCATTACCGATGCCTTAACGCCGCCTAATTTGCCCGAGCTGCAAGTTGTTCACCAAGATGGCTCTTGGCTAAAACAGTATTGGCCAGAGCAAAACTGGGGCAGCAAAGGTGATTATGTTAGTGATGATGCTAGGAAGTATCATCACATTTCCCAAGGTACTCGCACCATTCCCATTCCTTACCAATGGTTTGTGAGTTTAGAGCAACCCAGCGGCTCGCTTTGGTCTTTGCTACTGCTAAACGGTTTTTCTGATAATGGCTTGCTTTCGGCAAACGAGTTTTTGCTGCGTTTTGGCTTTATTCGCTCACAAGTTAGTGAGCAAAATCCCGATGGTTTACCTATTGGTTTTGCTCGCACCGATTCCGTTAATTTACCTGGTTATCCAACCCGCACTGCGGGGATTGGTTTTACTTGTGCGGCTTGTCATACCGGCCACTTTATTCATGGGGAAGGGGAGAGCAAAACCGAGTATGTGATTGACGGTGCTCCCGCTACCACCGACTTAAGTTTGCTTACCAAAACCTTAGCTGCTGCGCTAGGGCAAACTTTGCTTTCGAGTAAGTTACCCATTTTAGATGGTCGTTTCGACCGCTTTGCTCGCCGAGTGCTTGGTGCTAGTTATAGCCCAGCCAACAAGCTGTCTTTGGCTGAAGAGTTAGCCAGCATTGTTGCGGCCAGTGAAGGGCAGCAAGATGTTATTCAAGTAAACGAAGGCTTTATGCGCTTAGATGCGCTAAACCGCATTGGTAACCAAGTGTTTGCCGAGAATATCAATCGCCGTGAAAATTACCACGCGATAAATGCGCCAGTTAATTATCCGCATTTATGGAGCGCTTCTTGGTTTAACTGGGTGCAGTACGATGCTTCTATTATGAGCCCGCTCATTCGCAATGCTGGCGAAGCGATGGGGGTAAATGCTTACGTGGATATGCAAAGCGCTATGGATGACAACCGCTTTAGTTCGTCCATTCCAATGCAAAACTTGGTGTGGCTAGAACACTTTCTTGGTGGGGAACAGCCTAGCCAAACTAAGGGTTTTTCGGGTTTACAGCCACCCAAGTGGCAATTTGGCCCAATTGATCAACAAAAAGCCGAGTTTGGGGCATCACTTTATCAAGCTAAGTGTCAGGGCTGCCATTTACCACCCTTAGACAGCCAAGAGATTTGGCAAGAGCAATACTTTTCGCCGATTGTTTATCAGCAAAATGGCGAGCAAAAACAAACCGCAGAAAAAGTACTGCAACTTAAGCTGATTGATTTGTCGCAAGTTGGGACCGATCCTGCTCAGGCAAATGTATTGGCTACTCGCACCTTAAGCACGGCTGGGGTAAGCAATGTAGCTGCTGCGAATGTGACTCCTGGTTTAGGCATTGATGAAACAATTTGTGGCGAAAACCCTAACCAGCTTTATGGCAACCAAATGGCTGGCGCTAACTATTCGAAGAAAGATACAGCCCAGCTGGTGGACTTGCCGGTAAACGATAGTGGCGAAGTATTATTTGGCTTAGCGCTGGGCGCAATAGTGCAGGAAGCCGTTAACGCTTGGTTTAAACAGCAGGGCGTGAGTGATAAAGCCTTACAAGCTGAATTTGAAGGAGGACGCCCCAATTGTATTCGGGTCACTTCTGGCTATAAAGCTCGCCCATTGAATGGTGTTTGGGCCACAGCGCCATTTTTGCATAACGGTTCTGTAGCAACATTGCGCGATTTGCTTTGCCCAGAGGGAGGCGAGCGCCCTAAGTATTTGCAGTTGGGCAACATTGGCTATGATGCGGTGAACCTAGGATTACAGCAGCCCGAAGGTTTTGAAAAAGTAGCTAACAAAGCGCTGAAGAAAGGTCAGCAATATACAGCGGAAGGCTACTTTATCTTAGATACTTCAATACCGGGTAATCACAACAGTGGCCATCACTTCTCAGATTTATATGACCCTAGTAAACATTATTTGGATCAGCCTAAAGGGGTGATTGGCACTGCCTTTGATTCGCAGCAATGTGACGCGATACTTGAGTACCTAAAAACGATCTAATCTATGCGGTGCTTATATTGCACCTAGAACTCTGTGTTGTTCTCAATAAAAAAGGGCCCTCAGGCCCTTTTTTTAACTGTATTGACTTTATAGCGCGGCGTTTAGGATGTCGCGGCTAACATCTAAAGTGATTTTCTTATCTTCACCTAAAGCTACCATTTGGTGTTGCTCTAACTTAGTCAACAATACCTCTACATCGCTAGCGCCTAGTTCGATGTCACTTAAGCGCACTGGAACTTGCATGCTACGGAAGAAGGCTTCGGTAGCGGCAATCGCTTGTTCGATGCGTTGATGCTTGTCGCCTTCGCTTATGCCCCAAATACGTTCTGCATATTGCAGCAATTTGTCGGCTTTTGCTTCACGGCGAATTTTCATTACCGCTGGCAAAGTGATAGACAAGCTACGTGCGTGGTCAACACCATAAGCGGCGGTTAACTCGTGGCCCAACATGTGGCTTGCCCAATCTTGCGGCACGCCAGCACCAATTAAACCGTTTAAGGCCATGGTGGCTGCCCACATAATGTTAGCGCGAACCTCTAAGTCTTTGCTGCTCTCTTCGGCAAGTGCTTTTGGGCCTTCTTCAATTAAAGTGAGTAAAATGCCTTCGGCAAAGCGATCTTGGATTTTGGCGTTTACCGGATAAGTGAGGTATTGCTCCATTACGTGAACAAAAGCATCTACCACACCATTGCTTACTTGGCGGGGCGATAAACTTAAGGTTACGCTTGGGTCTAAAACTGCAAACTTAGGGCGCACTGCTAGGGCATAAAAAGGTAATTTAGTGCCGTCACGGGTGACCACTGCTGCTGGGTTGGTTTCTGAGCCAGTGGCTGGCAAGGTGAGCACTGCTCCTAATGGCAAGGCTGTATCAACCGGGTGTTGCTTGGCAATAATGTCCCAAGGATCATCGCCTTGGTAACATGCTGCAGCAGCGATAAACTTGCTGCCATCAATTACCGAGCCACCGCCTACAGCAAGAATATAATCAAGCCCTTCAGCTTTAATTTGCTCAACAGCCCGCATAAGCGTGTGATAGCTAGGGTTTGGCTCGATGCCCGAAAACTCAGACCACTGGTGATTCTCTAAGGCCTTTGCAACTTGGTCATAAACGCCATTGCTTTTAATTGAGCCTCCACCATAGGTGACCAATACTTTGGCATCCGCTGGGATCTCGTTAGCGATGGTAGCTATTTGCCCTTCGCCAAAATGGATTTGGGTACTGTTTTGGAACGAAAAATTTAACATCATATTTCCTTCAATTAACCAGCCAAGTGTTGTAGTACTTTTTCTGCAGCCATTTCTGAAGATGCCGGATTTTGACCGGTAATCATTAAACCATCTTGAATCGCAAAAGGGTTCCAGTCGGCTACTGCTTGGTAATCTGCACCGCGGGCTTTTAACTCATCTTCTAACAAAAATGGCACCACCTCGGTAAGTTGTACTGCGGCTTCTTCACTGTTGGTAAAGCCGGTTGCTGCTTTGCCTTTTACCAGCAATTGGCCATCGGCTTGTTTTACATTTAGTAAGGCTGCGCTGGCATGGCAAACTGCTGCAACTGGTTTGTTTTGCGCAACAAAGTTCTCTAGCAGCGAGATAGATTGTGGGTTGTCGGTGAGATCCCACAATGGACCATGACCACCTGGGTAAAACACCGCATCGTAATCACTAGCATCAAGGTCGGCGAGCTTAAGTGTAGTGGCTAACTGTTGTTTTGCCGCGTCGTCTTGGTCAAAGCGGCGAGTGGCATCGGTTTGAAAATCAGGGAGCTCGCTATTTGGGTCAATGGGTGGTTGGCCGCCATTAGGTGACGCTAAGGTGATGTTTGCTCCAGCATCTAAAAACACATAATAAGGGGCGGCAAATTCTTCTACCCAAAAACCAGTTTTATGTTCGGTATTGCCCAGTTGGTCGTGAGAAGTTAGAACCATTAGGATTTTCTTGGCTGTGCTCATTGATGCATTCCTTAAAATTGATGAGTAACTATGCGATCTCGCAATAGCAATGCACCTATTGTAGGTGGGTAAGCTCATTCCAACAATGCAGATTAAATAGACATTATTGGTAGAATAATTGATACAATGAAGAAGGTGTTTTAAAAAAGAGAGAGAATAATGAGCGTTAGCTTTGAGCAGCTAAAAAGTATGGTGGTATTTGCTCAGGTGGTGGAGCAGGGCAGTTTTAGCGCCGCCGCTAAGCATATTGGCATTACCCGCGCAGTGGTTAGTTACCACATCAAAAAGCTGGAACAGCAACTAGGGCTTAGCTTACTAAATCGCTCAACCCGAAGTTTGCATTTAACCGAGGCTGGCGAGCAATACTATCAGCGCTGTCATAACATTGCCGAGCAAGCTAAAGCGGCAAATTTACAGATAGAAAACCTCAAGCAAGAGCCGGAAGGTTCACTGAAAATTTCTTGTCCAGTGAACGCAGGCTTACAAACTATAGTGCCAGTGATTAACGAGTTTCGCCGTTTGTACCCCAAGGTGGATATCGAACTGGTGTTAAGTGATGACGTGGTAAATATTATTCAAGATGGTTTTGATTTAGCCATCCGCGGCGCCGAGCTTAACGACTCTGGTTTGCAAGCCGCCAAGCTAACCACCTTAAGTACCTGCTTATGCGCTGCCCCAGAGTACTTAAATAAGCATGGCCGGCCGACTAAACCTGCAGATTTAGATGCCCACCAATGGGTTATTTATACCGCAGGCTCAAGTACCTTACAGCTAAGCAAAGGTTCTCGTTCTTTTAGCATTAAAACCAAAGGTGGCATGAGCACCAATAATGCAGCAGTGCGTACTGCCTTTATTGAAGGTGGCCATGGCTTGGGGCGTGTTCCCTTGTACGATGCCTTGCCAAAAATACAGGCCGGAAAGCTAGAAGTGCTTATGGCAGATTATCAATTACAAGATATTGATGTGTATTGTGTTTTTCCTAAAGGCTCGGCGAGCTCTAAGAAGTTGCGTTTACTCATCGATTACTTAAAACAGAGCTTAGCCAAGCAAGAGGCATTGCGAGCGCGTTAGTGATTGAGGTTACATCAAGCGTTTAAATAGGGTGGCTAAACTTAAGCAAGGCTAATGTTTTTTGCTTACACCATTTCGATGCTTAGTTAAGCCCTTGTTGCTATTTAGTTTGTTGCGTAGGCTGGGGTAAATTTTTAGAGAGTACGCAGCCTTGTTCTTTTTTATCGCCTTAACCGCTACCTTTGCCTATGCCCTACAAGGGGTGCTAATGGCCAAGGTTTATCGCCAATCAGATCTGCTTAGTGCGGTGGCCTACCGCGGTTTAAGCTTGTTAATTAGCATGTCTCCCTTACTGCTATTGGTGCCGCTGTCTGCGTATTCTGGTTTTATTCATCATGCTGGTTGGTTGGTACTAGCGGCGGGTTTAGCCGCCTTGGCTAACTGGGCAAATGCAATAGCCTTTGTAAGGTTACCCGTTGGCATTGCTAGCGCTTTATCGATGGCATTTACGGCGCTGTTTGTCGGCTTGTTGGGCGAATTACTGTTAGATGAGCGTTTGAGTCCATTGCAATGGTTAATGGCCGGACTAACCTTACTTGCCGTGCTGCTGTTGGGAGCAAGTCAAACTCGTACTAACACTAAATCCACGAAGAGTGCCGCTCAATACAAACCGCTTATTGGCATTGTAGCCAGTGCTTGTTATGGCGCTTTAATGTCTTGTGCGTTGATACTGGTGGCCAAAATGTCTCGCGACAGCCACCCATTTCTAGTGGGATTTAGCTGGGAAGTGATGATTGGCGTGGTGGCTATGTTAATGGCGTTCGCGCGAGGTAAGCTTAGCGGCCACGGCGGAATGCAAAAGGTGACCGCCGCACAGTTTAAACAGATCCTCATTTTCGCCTCACCTACGGTTATTGGCACTGGCTGCTATGCCTTAGCAATGACCTTAGGCCCCATAGCCATTGCGGCAGCTGTGTTAAGCACTATGATGGTATTTAGTATGCTACTCGGCTGGTGGCTATTAGCGGAAAAGCCTACGCTCAAACAGTGGGCAATGATTAGCCTAGTTTGCATTAGTGTTATAGGACTAAAGCTAGTGGTTTAGGGGAAATACATGTTTGAACAAAGCTTAATAATCGCTGCGGCTTTTGGTTGTGGCTTGGTTGCTGGGATTTTTGTGGCATTTTCTAATTTTGTAATGCCTGCTCTCGCTAGGCTGGACGCTCAGCAAGGTTTGGCGGCCATGCAAAGCATTAATATCACGGTGCTTAACCCAGGATTTTTAGGCTTGTTTATGGGCACGGCAATCTTGTGTTTAGTAGTGCTTGTTTGGCAGGTGTTTTTTGCCGCAACAATTAACTTATGGCTGGTGGCTGCGGGCCTTTGTTATTTACTGGGCTGCTTTGCGGTGACCGCGTTTGCCAACGTACCAAGAAATAAAGCGCTGGCGCTAATTTCCGTGGATGATGCGCTAAGCGAAGCACAAAGCTTGCAGTGGCAGCAATATTTAGCGGAGTGGACCTATTGGAATCACTGGCGCAGCCTTGCTTCTGCGCTAGCGATGTTACTGTTTATGTTGGGTTTATAGTAAACCTGCTGTTTGCAAAGCTGCAATTCTATTTGCTGTTCGTGGCAACCATCTGTGTGCTTATCCCATCTAATCTAGCGCTTGTATCCGGTGCTGCAAACATGCTGTTCTCTCGACTTTAAGTTATTTTCGGCGGGCGATAGGCTTTGTTTGCTGTGTAGCCTTGTTTGAAAAATCCGCTCCTGCATAATGTTATCTTTCTTGGCTACTTCAATAAGGTTTCATTATGATCAATATCGACTGGCTACAAACCTATTGCACCTTAATTGAAACCGGACATTTTACTCGCACCGCTGAAAAGCTGGCGATGACTCAGCCTGGCGTAAGCCAGCAAATTCGTAAGCTAGAACACTACTACCAGCAAACTCTGTTACAACGAGAAGGCAAAAGCTTCACGCTCACAGAGGCGGGCAATCAAGTGTATTTGCAAGCGCAGCAAACCTTGGCTCAACTTAACCAGCTTGAACTGTCACTTAAACAAGATGATCCTCATGCCGGTTTGTGTCGGATTGCCAGCCCCGGAAGCGTGGGTTTGAAGCTCTATCCAAATCTGTTGGATTTACAAGCAAAGTACCCTGATTTGGTGTTTGATTATAAATTTGCACCCAATGCTAGCATCGAACAAATGCTGGCCGATCGTCAGCTAGATTTAGGTTTTATTACTCGCCCCAGCACCCTAAGTGAGTTGGCTACTCAAGCCTTCGCAGAAGAGGCTTTGGTATTGGTAACACCGGCACGATATAACAATGCTAGTTGGCAAGATTTATTAGATTTAGGTTATGTGGACCATCCCGACGGCGCCCATCATTCACAATTGTTATTGTCAGCCAACTACCCAGAGTTTGAGCAAACAAGCCAATTTAAACTTCGCGGATTCTCTAACCAAATTAGTTTGATTTTAGAGCCGGTTGCAATGGGCTTGGGCTTTACGGTATTGCCTGCGCACGCAGTGGCCGCTTTTGCCAAATCTGAGCTTATTGCTGCTAGCCATTTAGCTAATCCAGTGAGTGAAACCATTTATTTGGTGCAGCGCCGTTATCATCGTTTGGCTTCGCGATTTAAGTTGATCACCGACAATATGCAACAGTGTTTAGTGCAGAAATAGCCTGATTAAGGCTGGTTAAATTGTGATTAATGTCACATTTAGGTGCCCGTTCATCTAAAGACTTATTAGTTTGAATGCTTGATAAATAAGCTATTGAAAAAAGTACCTTGAAATTGGGTTGGTTAAATTATCGCTTTAAGTTTTAGAAGACGTAACTATAAGCAGTTATATTTTTGATTAGCTTTGGGCCTTTCTCTATGTAGGTTGCTGTAGTCGTTAGTGTTAAATGTCTACTTTTTTGATTTAAGCCCGCACTATTGCGGGCTTTTTGTTTTTATCATATAAAGTTCATTAAGGATTAAAGAGAGAATTAGCAGGATGCTAAAGCCCGACCCACTAGCCAAAAAACTAAAAACAGGCGATTTGGTGTTCTTTTCTGGCAAAGGTTTAAGTAGCGACATTATTCGTTACGGCACGTTTAGCAAATGGTCACATGTTGGCATGGTGCTAGAGCTAGAAGCCTATGACTTTGTGACCCTTTGGGAAGCAGTTCCTAATTCAAAAGATACCTGTTTGTATTCCCAACAAGCCAGCAATGGGGTGCAGGTAGTGCCGCTACACCAAAGGGTTAAACAACACTTGGGCAGTATTTCAATTCGCCAATTGTTAGGTGGAACCTTATCTGATGAGCACCTAAGCAAATTAATGCAATTGCTTGAACAACTAAAACTACGCCATTATGAACAAGACTTTTGGGAGCTGGCTCGGGCTGGTTGGGAAGGCCCATTTGGTGAAAACCAAGAAAACTTAGATTCATTATTTTGCAGTGAATTAGTTGCCGCTGCTTATCAGCATATTGGCTTGTTGGATAAGCAAAAGCCCTCCAATGAATACACTCCTGCGAATCTTTCAGAAAAACAGCTTACTCACTTAAATGATGGTTTCTATTTGTCACCTGAAATTGATTTGTTCTCAAATGTATAGGCAACTATTTGTCTAAAAAGGACGCTTTGGCTAACTAATTAGGCTTACCTACCAAAGCGTCAACATGACCAAACTTATTACATCGTCCAGTCACCCCCTAAACTTTTATGTAAACCAACTATGCTGTTAGCGGTTTGCAGCTGAGCAAGCACTTGTGCGTCTTTAAGCAAGTTTTGCTGGCGTTGCGCATCTAAAACAGCCAAGTGGTCCAATAGGCCAGCTCGGTATAGTGAGTTGGCTTTACTTAATGCAAGATCGGCTTGTTCGCTTGCTTGCTCAATGTTGCTGGCAAACACCTGGCTATTGCCATAGGCCATTAACATGGTCTCTACTTCAACAAAGGCTGCGTTCACGGTTTGTTGGTATTGCAAGGCGCTGTCGTTAAATCTTTGCTGCTGTATTTCTACCAAGGCGTCGTTTCGTCCGCCATCAAACAGGTTCCATTGCACCCCTATACTAGCTAGCCAAGCGGCAGAGTCTGCTTTGAATAAATCATCAAAGTTCTCAGCACTTAAGCCCGGCCCACCGGTTAAGAAAAAGCGTGGGTAACCCGCCACCATACTGGCTGCTAGTTCTTGATTCACCGCCGCCATTTCGCGCTCCGCAAAATTGATGTCGGAGCGCTGGTTAAGTAAATCAGACGGCAAACCTAAGGGGATCATGCCTTCAAAGTCTGGCAAGGCTTCTGGCTCCCCAAGTTGTTCAGCCAAGCTAGACGGGGTTTGCGCAAGTACTAAAGCCATGCGATTTAAATGCACACTTTCGGCACTGTTAAGCTGGGGCAGGGCCGCGCGGCTTAAAGCCAGTGCACTTTCTGCCTTGGCTACATCCATATCTGAACCGTAGCCGCTGGCGCTGAGCGATTTAACCAGTTTAAGGACGGTTTCTTGCTCACTAATATTTCGTTTAGCAATGGCAATACGTTGTTGAGCACCGCGATATTGTAAGTAGTTATTAATGATCTCTGCGCTCACTAAGGTGTGCATGCCTTGATGGAAAATCTCGGCCTGCTCACCCCTAATTTCTGCAGCGTTTACTTGCTTGTCTATTCGGCCAAATAAGTCCATTTCCCAACTTACATTTATGCCAGCAAAAAAGCCGCCGTTTTGCTGCTCAATTAAGTCGAACTCCCCACCCGATATGGGATTTTCAATACCAAAGGCGGGGCCCGCTAAAGGATCGTTTTTACTGAGTTGGTAGCTGGTGTAACCACCACCTAAGCTCACGGTTGGTACTTTAAAAGACGCCACCGCACTGCGATAAGCTTGCGCTGCTTGAACGCGGTTAGCCGCCATTTTAATGTTTAAGTTTTGCTGCTGAGCTTGCTGCACCAAATCATTTAAAATGGGGTCGTTAAATTGCTGCCACCACGCCGCCTCAACCGTTTGTTGGTTTACAAACTGATTAGACTGTTGCTCAGAGTATACGGTGTCTACCGACGTCTCTGGCATTTGATATTCAGGAGCACTAGCACAAGCAGTTGCCAATACTGAGATCACCATTACCGACAGGGCTTTGCTTGTAGTTAAAGGCTTAATTTTGTTCATGGTTTAGCTCCGAACTTACGCTTAGATCTTCAGCTTTGTTTTCGGTTTGTGGGTCACGGTAAAAAATCCGATACCACGCCGGCATAATGATTAACGACAAGAAGGTCGCAACCACCAAGCCACCAATAATAATGGCTGCCATTTGGTCAAATAAACGGTCACTAAGTAGCGGTACCATACCTAGTACGGTGGTTAGTGCGCCCATCGAAATGGCCATGGTGCGGTTAATTGTGGCTTCTACAACGGCCTCGTTAATGCTCTTACCTTGCTTACGCTCAAGTTCAATTTGGTCAATTAATACGATGCCGTTTTTGATGATCATTCCCGATAGCGCAACTGCGCCAGTTAGGGCCATAAAGCCAAAGGGTTTACCAAAGAAGAACAGCGTCCAAGCGCAACCTATCGCGGCTAGCGGCAAGGTAATTAAAATAATCGCAGGCTGTTTTAAGCCATTAAATAGCGCCACCATTACAATCACCATCATCAACGTCGCTTTTGGAATTTGCTTTAAGGTGTCGTCAATTGCGCGTTTTTCATCGTAGTACTCACCGCCCCATTCAAAGCTGTAACCATAAGGCAATTCAATGGCTTGAATTTGCTCGGCTAACTCTTTGCGCACATCGGAAGGTGTTTGGCCAAATACTTCTGCTTGCGCAGTGATAATTGGTACCCGATTACGGCGCCAAATAATGCTTTGCTCTTCGCGGGTTTCGAATCCGTCGACAATTTGGCTAAGCGGCACAGTGTGTAAACCCAATAGTGAGCGAACAGGAATGTTTTCTAGTTGCGCAATATCGGTGTTACTGCTTTGCATTTTAATTGGCAAGGTCTCATCGCCTTGGCGCAGCGCACCCACAACAACACCGCTAGACGCTCGTTGGATCGCTAGTGCCACGTCGCTGCGATTAATACCTGCGCGGCGCATTTTGTCTTGGTTCATAATTGGTACCAGCTGTTTACTGGTTTGTCGCCAATCATCACGTACATACTTGGTATTAGGGTGAGCATTGAAAATGGCTTGAGCTTGCGCTGACAAGTCTTGCAGAACGTGCGGATCGGGGCCTTTAAAGCGCGCTTCAATGGCAAACTTATCCTTGGTGGCTAGCTTTAAGTTTCTAAAGCGAGGTTCAGCATTAGGAAACTGCCTCATTAGCCAGTTATCACCACGTTCAATAAGCGGTGCAATAGATTCAAAATCTTTTGCATTAATCAGAATTTGCCCGTAACTGCTGTCAAACGGTTCTGGCTCAACGGTTACCGAGAAGCGCGGAGCACTGGCGCCTATGTAACTTGAAATGCTGCTTACTTCCGGTTGCTCTAATAACCAGTCCTCAATCACTTTCATATCACGTGACACCACTTCGGTTTGTCCGCCGTTGGGTAGCCAGTAATCTAAAAATAAGATGGGTCTATCGGAGCCAGGCATAAAGTTAATCGCAATTTTTGGCACAATTAAGGCAGTAACAAGTAATGCCGGAATGATGCAAGCAATAGCGCTAAAGGGTTTTGCCACTACCCAGGTAAGAACCTTACGCGCAATTTGGGCAAACTTTGGCTCTGGCTGGTCTACTTGTTTAGCCTTAGGTTTAATGAAAGCCCAACACATCAGAGGGGTAAGTGTCATCGCCACTAACCAAGACAACAGCAGTGAGCTACAAAGTATTTGGAATACAGAAATAGAAAACTCGGCAGCATCGGTTTGTGATAACAACACCGGGGTAGCACCCATAATGGCAATCACGGTAGCAGCGAGTAAGGGCACAGCGGTTTCTTTCACACTGTTAGTGGCGGCTTGATAGCGCTCTATGCCTTGGTTGAGTTTTGCCTTAAACATGTCGGTAATAACAATGGCGTTATCTACCAGCATACCTAGCGCCAAAATAAACGAACCAACCGATACCCGTTGTAAATCAATGCCAGCAACTAGCATGTAAATAAGGGTAATAAGCAAGGTAATGAGCAAGCTACTGCCAACAATGGCAGCACTGCGCAGCCCCATAAATACCCAAAGCACTGCCACCACAATAAGAATACTTTCAACTAAGTTGCTTACAAAGTTATTGATAGACTTTTGCACTTCGTCGGGCTGAAAGGCAATGGTGCCAACCTCGGTGCCAAGCGGGAGTTCGCTAGTAAACTGCTGAATCACCTGTTTTAGGGTGTCGCCCAAGGCCACTACGTTTATGCCATCAACTGGGCTTACCGCAACAGTAATCGCAGTACTACCGTTATAACGGCTTTCTGATAAAGCTGGAGTTTGGTAATCCAAGTACACATCGGCGATGTCACCAAGGCGAATTAAGCCAGAACCGAGTTCGGCAATACCAGATTTAAGTAATAGATTCTGAATATCACTTAGGTTTTCAAAGGTGCCGCTTTGGCTAACTCTTATGCGCTCTTCACCAAGTTTAAAGCTGCCCGAATCCAGCACCATGTTTTGGGTGGTTAATTGGCTAAATACTTGAGCAGCCGAGAGCTGATGCTCTGCTAAGCGCTCGCTAGGCAAATCAATATTAACGATTTGCTGGGGAACACCATGCAGCTCTACTTTTTTAATGCCATCAACGGATTTTAAGCGGCGTTGTAACTCTTTGGCATGGGCCTTTAACTCAGCTGGTGCGGCGTCGTCGCTGTGTACCGCAAACAACATCCCATATACTTCCGAGAACTCATCTTGCACGATGCTGATTTGGGCACTGGCCGGAAGCTCTAGTTTTACGTCGTTAACTTTGCGGCGTAATAAATCCCATTGCTGAGGAAGCTCTTCTGAGGTGGTGCTCTCTTTTAGATCAACAAAAATCATTGAACTGCCAGGGCGAGAAAGACTGCGTAGCTTCCACACCGAGCCCATCTCTTGCAAGCGGGTTTCAATTTTGTCGGTAACTTGCAGCTCTACTTCCTGGGCTGATGCCCCAGGGTATAAGGTAACCACTACCGCACTTTTTACGGTAAACGAAGGGTCTTCTAATTTACCTAAACCAATGTATGAGCCAATGCCTGCAATAATGCATAACACGGTAAAAAAGCATACAAAGGTGCGTTGGCGAATCGCGAATTCTGCGAGGTTCATCTTAACCCTCCTTCACGTCTAATAAATCACCTACTTGCTGTCCTTCGCTTAGGTAACGGCTACCAGCAACAATGATTTTATCGGCGTGCTTAAAGTCACCGCTTACACATACTTGTTGCTGAGTTTGGTTTACGATTTCACTGGCTACGGCTTCAACCTTGTGATTGTGAACGCGGTAAACTTTGGCCTTTGCTCCCTCAAGAATTAAGGCTGAATGAGGCAAGCAGTAGCGAGCTTGTTCAGATTGCGAGAGCGCTAAGCTTAGTTGAACCGATTTGCCTGGATACACCTCATCGAGAGTCTGCTCAAGCTTAAGTTTTACCGTATAGGTTTGCTTGATGAGATCTGGCACGGTGGCAATCTCACTCACCTTGGCGTTTATGCTATCGGTTTTCTCGTGCCAACTAACTTGCGCAGCTTGGCCAATGCTAAAGGCATTAATTTGATTCTCTGGCACTTCTATCACGGCTTCTAAGTGCTCGGGCTGGTGTAAGGTAAACACGCGTAGCGCAGGTACTGCTTGTTCGTGTTCTTCGGCGAAACGCTGAGCAATTACCCCATCAAAAGGTGCGCGTAATTCGGTATAACGCAGAGCATCTTTAGCGCGTTGAATATTCTGGTTCACTACTTCAACGCTGGCATCGGCGCGTTGTTTACCGCTAAGTGCTCGGTTTAGGTTAACCGGTGCTATGGCGTTGTCTTGGCTGGCTTGTTCAACCCGCTGGTATTCGTTGTGGGCGAGGGCTTGGGCCGACTCAGCTTCAAGTAGCTTGGCTTCTAGTTCAAGCAGGCTTACTTGGTAGTCGTGTGGGTCTAGGCGCGCAAGCACTTGCCCCTTGGTCACGCTTTGGCCATTGCTTACCAGTATTTCTTGAATGGTGCCCGGAACACGAAAGGCCAGCTTAGAGCTGGTACTCGATTGCAACACACCGTTGTAATAGCTGTTATTAGCTTGGGTGGCGGCACTTAGGCTGACTACTTTAACAGGGCGCAGCTTTACATTGCTAATGTCTGCGGTTTGTTCGGTACTGCATGCGCTAAGCAAAGTAGCGCTTAGTGCTAAAGCGAGATAGGAGTATTTCATTGCGTGCTCCGGTGGAAGGATTAATTGCACGCATGGTAAACAGTTTTATTAAGGCTATCTGCTAGCTATTCTGTTCTTGTATGTCACAAAAAGCGTGACAATTACAAATACTCTGGTACACGAGAAGCAATATAATCCAACAGTAGCCGTGCCGTATGGGTTAAACCGTTACGGCTTGGGTAGACCATCCATGCGTCTTCAGAAGAAGATACATGGTCTTTCATTAAGTGGCATACCGTGCCTTTTTCTATCATCGGGTAAGCTAAAATATAGGGCACTAAGGCTATGCCCAAACCCGCTTCAACAGCTTGGGCAATGTGGGCGTAGTTATTACTAATATGGTGATGGCTTACTTCGATTTCTTGGTTGGTAAACTGCCAGCGATTCTCTAATTTTTGGCTATAGCTTCGATAAATAATGCAGCTATGTTGCAGTAAATCTTGCGGAGTAACAGGCACTGGGTTTTGTTCTAAATATTCGGGGCTGGCAATAATCACTTTGCTAAAGCCTCCTAGCTTTCTTGCGATAAAACTAGAGTCGTCTAACGAGCCTACATACATAGCCATATCAAGGCCATGCTCAAATAAGCCTTGGTAGCTTTCGTTAGAATAACGTGCCTCAACATTAATATCGGGATAGCGCTGTTTAAAGTTTTTAAGTATGTCGATCACATAGTGATCACTACCTACATTAACCCCCATTTTTACTAAACCACTCGGGCTAGCTGTGTGGCTATGCAAAGCGCTGTTTGCGTCGTTAAGGCGGCGAATAATGTCTTGCATGCTTTCGTAGTACTGCTGGCCTTGGGTGGTAAGGTTTAGCTTACGCGTGGTGCGCACAAACAAACGGGTACTTAGGCTTTGTTCTAATTCGTTGATGCGTCTGCTTACATTAGCGCGAGGTAAATCGAGAGAGTGGGCCGCAGCACTAAAACTGCCCGATTCCACCACTTTTATGAATAAAGAAAGATCTTCTACTCGCATACGATATTGTCACCAAATTAGATACAAACTGAGCGAAGATTAACAGTATTGATGAGCAATTCAAGTTAAGTGCTTAGCGTTACAGCCTTAACAGCTGCGCAAACTGTATTGGCACTGTCTCACCTGTAAGACGAGCTAACAGGTACTCGTTTAGCAGCCTCCTTTGGCAAGGTTAAACTTGCGGCCAATATTTGCGGCTATGGAATGCCGCTCTTTTCTAAAGGGCATTTCATTATTAGCAGGTAACACAATGAAAAAGATCAACACTAGCTTAGCAGCGTTTATTTCCCTTATTTCGTGCACGGCACTGGCCGACTCAAGCCTTACTCCCCAAGACGAGGTTAACTACGGCGATCCCACCGCTACTTACAGTTCTTTCGGTTTGTCGCGCAGCAGCGAACGTACCCAATTAAACAGCACCTTTGGCTGGGGAGCGGGCAATATGATCTTTGCCGATTTAGGCGCTGCCGATAAAAAAGATGAGCAAGGCAAAATTGATTTTGATTATCGCGTTCGTTACTTCAAAGTAAACGATGGCTTGGGTTACTCCGTTGATGTAGTCGGGGATAGAAATACCACTACTGCATTGGTAGGTGGTATGTACAAATTTGATATCACCAAGAACATCTCACTGTTCCCGATGCTTTATGGCGGCTACATGAAAAGTAAACTAGATATGCCAATTAAAGACAGTAACGAAACCTTTAAAGACTCATCACTAGTACAGGGCGGCTTATACGCCATGTACGCCTTCGACGATGGCCACTGGCTATACGCCAACCCCAAAGCCACTTACGTAAGCCGAGCCAAAGATTTTGTGCCGCAAATTGAAGTGGGTGGGGGTTACATGATTAATAGCAATATGTCAGTAGGCTTTAAAGTTGACCACACTGCAGAGAGCAAAATCTCGAAAAAAGACACAGTAGGTTGGCTGCAAGCCAGTGTCTACTTCTAGTAGTAACAAGGCCTAAACTCAGTAGTGCTTAGCTCTGCTGGGTTTACGTCAAACACCTACATTTGTTCATGAATACTACCGCAGAAAGATCGCTTGGCTAAAGGCATAAAAAGCAAGGTGATTGCTTCTTTTCACAACGGCTTGCACTATTACATAATGATATTTTTGTTAATTTTGGGGCTGGGCAACTGATGTAGCTTAGGAAAGGTGATAGCCTTTGTATTATAAAATGCGTGAAAAGAGGAAGGATTCCTTGTTTGAACAAGGAATTTTTCCTCTTAATAAGTTGTTATACCTATTTCATAGTTGAGAGGACATTTTGGACGTTGACTCAGTAAAGAAGCATCTACAAGAGTTTTTTATACAAAACCCTCTAGTACTTATTGGCTCGGGATTATCTTTGGGTGAAGGAATATCTGGTATGTGGCATCTTTCTCAATATTTGAAGGAGGAAATCCCGAAGCTTGTTGAAGGGGATTTATTAGATGAATGGAAGCAAGTTGAGGATCAAATAGATAAGGGTGTAGGTTTTGAAGACGCTATGGCATCTTTAAAACAAGGCAGTGCTTTGGTTCCATTTATTGTTTCTGAAACGACCAAACTTATAAGCAAAGATGAAAAATCAATAATCGAGGCTGTTGTGTTGCAAGAAAAGCGATTAGCATTTTCTCTTTTGTTAAACCACCTGTTACACAATCAAAATGAACTCATTATTGTAACGCCTAATTATGATCGTCTCATAGAGCTAGCTTGTGAAACATGTGGTCTCGATATAATTACTGGTTTCAATGGTTATTACTGCGGAACACATGATCCTGATGGTGAAAAAGACAAAATTTCAGTTATTGAAAGAAGAAGAAATTTAAGAGGTGGATCAGGGGTTAAAGTTTCAGTAAAAAAACATGCGAAAATCTTTAAACCTCATGGAAGTTTAGATTGGTATGAAGTCAATGGGAATATTATAAGGTCGCCTTACGAGAGTAGTGCGAGAAGATTAATTATTACTCCAGGTACTAGCAAGTTTAGAGAAGGTTATCAACACCCATTTGACTATCACCGTGAGTTTGCAAATAAACATATTCAAGAAGCCAAAGCGATATTGATTGTCGGATACGGTTTTAATGATGAACAGCTTGAGGTTCATTTGTTAAATAAGCTCCGTGAAGGTGTTCCTACTTTAGTTATTACCAAAGTCTTAACACCGAATGCAATAAGAATCTGTGACAAGCTAAATAACGTTACCTTGGTTTCTGTTGGTTCAGACGATAATGAGACCAAAATTAGAATTGGTGGAGTTGAAACTCTTCTTGATGCCAATTGGTGGTCACTTAAAGAATTTATAACTGGAGTTTTAATATGACAACAGAAGAGTATGTGGTATCAACTGAAGGTGACTGTTATATAGGTAGAGTAGCTAGTGTAGATACAAATCGAGCACTAATATTAGCCGAGTCACCAGAGGTTATTCAAATATTAACAGTTTCAGATTTAGTCGCTATTCAAGGAGCTACACCTCAAGAGTTTTTGATTGGCATAATCGAGAAAGTGAAAAGAAGTATCGGAAGTCCTATATTAATGGATTCTGAAGCGGAAGAGGATGATGAGGAAGATTTTGATGTAGTCATTGATCATGATGTTGTTCAAGTTGCACTGATTGGTACTTATTGGGAGGTTCTTGGAGATAAGCGTCAAATATTTAAGCGGGGTGCAAAGTACTTCCCTAGAGTTGATAAACAAGTCTTTTTAATACAAGAAGAAAGTCTTGAAAGTTTGATGTCAGTAGTTGCAAGTGATACTCCTGAGGATATTCAATTAGTACTTGGTACATATGGGAATACCCAATCTAAAGCAGTTGCAAATGGCGATAAGCTTTTTCAGCGTCACGCAGCTCTGCTTGGTAGCACTGGTTCAGGTAAAAGCTGGACGGTAGCTTCTCTACTTGAGCAAGCTGCAAAATTAGAGCATACAAATATTATTCTTTTTGATCTTCATGGTGAGTATAAAACTCTAACTAGAGAAGGTGTAGAAGCTGGAAAAGATCCAATAGCTGAATATTATAAAATAGCCGGGCCAGCTGATATTGAAAATAAAAACTCTAGCTCTGTATTTGTGCCGCACTGGCTGCTTAATAAAGATGAAATGTTAGCTTTGCTCTTAGACCGTTCTGATAATAACGCGCCTAATCAATCATCTCGATTTACTCACCATGTAAGAGAGCTAAAGCAACAATACTTAGTTGAGAATAATCTCACAGAACTTACTGATGGATTAACTATTGATTCACCTATTCCGTATTCAATTCGTCACCTTTTAGAACGACTTTCTGCAGATGATAAAGGAATGAAACAAGGTGCAAGAGGTGAGGTTAAAGGGGATTGGAACGGTAAACTGACTAGATTTATCGGGCGACTTGAGACGAAAATAGATGATAAGAGAAATTCGTTTTTGTTTGAATCTCCTGATGGAGCAAATGAGTACGAATGGTTAGCTACTTATGCCAACCAATTTTTGGAAACAAAAGCAGATTCATTCGGCATAAAAGTTATAGATTTCTCAGAAGTCCCTTCTGACATATTACCAATAGTAATTGGTGTATTGACCCGATTTTTGTATAACGTACAGTTTTGGCGAGCAGAAGAAGACCGAACTCCTATCGCCTTTGTATGCGATGAAGCACATATATACTTGCCAACAAAAGATGCTAGTGATGCTGATTCAAGAATTGCTTTAGACACTTTTGAAAAAGTAGCAAAAGAAGGCAGAAAGTATGGAGTGTCGTTACTTGTTGTTAGTCAGCGACCTTCAGATGTAAGCCGAACTATTTTGAGCCAATGTAACAACCTTATAGCATTGAGGCTAAGTAACCCACAAGATCAGCAAGTCGTCCACAAAATGATGCCTGATTCATTAAGTTCGCTTACCTCTGTTTTACCTATATTAGATACTGGTGAGGCAGTAGTATTAGGAGACGCTGTCTTGCTACCTTCGCGTATAAAGTTGAATAAGCCAAACTTAGAACCCGCAAGTGTTACTAAAGACTTTTGGCAGGATTGGTCTAGCAAGGAATCTAAAGGTGATTCTATAGTCGATGCGGTAGAATCATTAAGACGACAGTCTAGGTTAAGATAGGTATAACAAGTTGCTTAAACGGATAAATAACAGTTGGCCATCGCTTCTCGATTATATCCAACCGCTCTTTCGGCTTAGCAAGGAATTAGTTTTCAACTAACCCATATACTCACTCCCAATAAAAAGCCCTCAACAATGAGGGCTTTTTGCAATACCTTTCCTGGGTAGCTTTTAGAAAAAGTAGGCCATGTTTACCTGTACAAAACTGTCTTTGCTAAAGGAGTAGGTTGGGTCTGCGAGGTCATCGGCGTCGATGTACCAAAGATCTAGCTCGCCTTTCCAGTTTTCGCCAAAGCGGCGGCTGGCTTCTAGGGTGACTACGTTGGTGTTGTAGTCGAGGTCTATCGCGCCTCCTAACAAAAACTCACTACTTTGCGCGTCGTTTAATACTAAGCGCGCGCCTAGGTAGAGATCGTTTTGAAAGGTAGAGGTGGCCTCTTTGCCGTCACTATTCCAGTTGTACTCTGTAAGTAAACCTAAATCGGCAATGCTGTCGAATAAACCCACTAGGGTATATTCGTAACCGCCAACAGCAGCGGTGTAACTGTTGCTGCTGGTATTGCGATATAAGCCTTCAAACTTCCATAACCAATCACCAATGGTGGCTTGTAGATCTACGCCAAGTTGGTCCATTTGCTCATAGTAGGGGGTAAGTTTAGTGCCGTCGGCGCTAGCAATTAGCAGTGGGTCACGATTGGTACCACGAAAGTAGGCGGTGCCTACATCCCAGTCGCCAAAGGTTTGCGCCCAGCGCAGGGCTAGATCAACATGTTTGTCTTTAGCGCCCGATTCATACTGGGCATTATCTTGGTCTACCGGTAATGGCGGGCGAAAGCGGCCATCTACGCCGGCAAAGGTTCGCTCTCTAAAGCCCGGTAAAATGAATACATCCCAAATGCCGGAGTCTTGATAGGTATTAAAGTGCAGCATGGGTTGGCCAAGCTTTTCGTCGCCATCGGGCGATTCGATAAAGTCGGTTTGGTTTATCACATCTACCAAGTGTTGGGTTTCGGTTACGCCCCAAAACACTTTGGCTATGCCAATTTCGAGCTCGTATTCGTCGGCTAGGTGTAGCCATTTAAGCTCGCGAATGTCGGCATGAGTGCGCTCAGAGTCCATGGAGTCGGCCCGTGCAAAGGGCGTAAAGGTGATGCTGTCGATGCCATCGTTCCACTCCCAGTACAGCTCGGGCTCGGCACTTATCGAGCCTTGATGCTGCTGGTCTTGACCCGGAAAAGCACCTTGCTCGAAAAAGCCACGATATTGCACAGCCACATTGCCGCGCAGCTCCATGGCTGCGCTGTTTGTGCTTAATAAGGCTAGGCTTAGCGCTGTTGCAAGCGCAGAGTTAGTCGCTCTCATTAGCGGGCTCGCTTAAGCTTGTTTTTGTTGAAGTCTGATTCTTTTACGCCAGTTTTAAACTGATAATTATTCCAGAACATTTCGGTTTTTTTGTCGGTTTGGTGGTTCACCATCAGCATTTTAGAAGGACGCCAATGTTTGTCGGCATACACTTGGTAATCACTCATGGTGAGGGTTTTTAGTAGCTGACCTTTACGGTCGTAAAACTCTACTTTGTGTACGCGGTAGGCTTCTTTGTCCATCCAGGTAATTTGCTTGGTATAACCTGAGTACTTATCTACCGGTACGTTTTGCACTACATAGCTGTCGAAGCCGGCAATGGTTTCGTCGCGCAGGTAAGTGT
Source organism: Agarivorans sp. OAG1 (assembly GCF_037076485.1). Lineage (NCBI taxonomy): Bacteria > Pseudomonadati > Pseudomonadota > Gammaproteobacteria > Alteromonadales > Alteromonadaceae > Agarivorans > Agarivorans sp. OAG1. The sequence goes on along the minus strand of NZ_AP028990.1, from coordinate 3,557,473 downwards.
AGGTATATTTTTCTACTTCAAATGAGCTTAGATCTTCAAAGGCAAACTCGCTGCCCATGTAAGGGCCCGATTTGTTGCGTGAACCAATGCGTTTTACCCGTTTTAACGCAGGTAGGTATAACCATTGCTCGTCGGGCTCTAGGGCGTGAGAAAAGCTTAAAAAGGCAGTGCCTTTTACGTCGGCTGGGTGGTCAAACACGCTTAAGGCTTTGTCGCCGTCGCCTTCTACTTCTAAAGATTGAATGCGAATAGAGCGGGTGCTTTTATCGCCTTGCGCGTTGTACAGCACCATTTCTGTGTCGGCTTTAGAGTCTACCCAACCTAAATCAAAGGCTTTGCGCTCTTGAGCGATGCGTAAGCCTTTTTCTTCTGCGGTTTCTGCTAATGCTTGTTGGCTAAACAACAGGCTAATACAGATAACTGCGGCACGATTAAGCCACATACTAAGCGGTTTTTTGTTGAAGTGCTGCTGCATTTTCTGCTCCCTTTGCACGGTCAAAACTAATCAAGAGTAATGGTAGTAGTAAGAAATCGATGATTAAGGCTACGGCAATAATAATAGAAGTAAGTAGCCCCATATTGGAGTTAATAGTAAAGGTTGAACCAATTAATACTGAGAAGCCAACTACCAATACCGCGGTGGTAATAGCCAGTGCTTTACCTACGGTTACAAAGGCGTAGCGCACTGCGTCTTCGGCAGATTTACCCTGCTTGCGGGCATATTGGTACTTGGTAAGGAAGTGCACGGTGTCGTCGACCACAATGCCTAAGGTAACGCTAATAACAATCGACAAACCAAGGTTTATGTTGCCATCAATTAGCGCCCAAATACCAAAGCCAATGCCAGCGGGTACTAGGTTTGGTAGCAAGCTAATAAAGGTTAGCCGCAGTGAACGTAGCGAAATACCAATTAACACCGAAATAAGCACCAGTGCCCAAAATGCACCTTTGAGGGCTTGCGGCATATTGCGCTCACCAATGTGGGCAAACATTAGGTTAGGGCTGGCGGCGATTACTCGATACTCGGGCGCATTTTGTTGCCACCAATCTAAGGAGCGTTGCTCTAGCGCTATCATGCCGATAGAGCCCATGTTTTTGGTGGTAATGGTTAAGCGCGTTGCCGATTTATCTACATTGATTTGGTTATTTAAATCTAAGCCGTAGGGCAAACTCATTTCATACATTAATAAATACTGGGCCGAGAGTTCGCGCTCTTCGGGCACTAGGTAATAGCTTGGATCGTCTCCATGCATGTTTTTGTTTAAACGGCGCATAATGTCGGAGATGCTATTTACGTTGTCGATCTCTGGTTGTTGGCGTAACCACGCGCTAAAGTCGGCCACTTTTTGCATGTAGTGAGGCTGGTTAATGCCGCTACTTTCACCGCTTCTTATTTCATAAGAAATGGTGGTAATCCCGGATATATTTTCCTCCATAAAGTCTGTGGATTGACGAAAGTCCACCTGCTTGCTGAAGTACTCCGTAGCTACGTCGTTAAGTTGGTTGCGTGGGATCATGGCCAAGAAGCCAATAATCATAACTACCGTAACTGGCATTAACCATTTGCGAGAATCAATCACAAAATTTGCTAAGCGGTCGTAGTTTGAACGGCTGCTGATGCTCGGCGTTTGTTTAATTGGCAGAATGTTGAGCAGGGCAGGCAAAATGGTAAGTGCGTACAAATAGGCCAGCATTACACCCACCGCCACAATGGTGCCTAAGGCTTGAAACGGCGGTGAATCTGAGAAGTTTAAGGTTAAGAAACCAATCGCAGTGGTGGCACTAGTAAGGAAAATAGCGCGGTTGTTTATTTTTAAACTAAAGGCGAGGGCTTCTTTTTTAGATTTACCTTGGCGCATCTCGTAGAGCATAGAGGCGATAACGTGCACACAGTCGGCCACTGCTAAGGTCATTACCATGGTGGGCACATTTACCGTAACGGTATTGAGTGCAAAGCCCATCCAACCGGCCATGCCCATGGTGCTGGCAATAGTCACTACAATGACCACTAGGGTAGCTAGCATGCCTAATACCGAGCGCAGTAAAATGGCTAGCATCACTAAAATTAGCAAGAACATTAGCGGCACTAAAGTGGACATGTCTTTCTGGCTTTGTTCGATGAAGCTGTTGTTCATCATAATCATGCCAGAGAGCAAGATTTTATGTTCTGGGTAGGCTTGCTGATACTTGGCTTGTAGCTCACGTACAAACTGCGAGGTTTTAGGTACCTCGGCCTGCATATCGTCTTCAGAGATGGTGATGGTGGCAGCCACTACTGCTACGCGCCCATCTAGGCTAATTAAGCGGTTTTCTAGTAGTTGTTCACTTAGGCTAACTTGCTCAATTTTAGATACTTTTTCAGCATCTAACATATCTAGCTCTAGCAATAAGTCTTCTACCCAAAGGTCATCTTCTACGGCTTCGGTATGTTGAAAGTTGGTGATGGAATCGACCCGAGTAGAGTTGGGAATAAGCCAAGAGTCGTCGGTAAGCTCTTTAATGAGAGTGAGAGATTGCGGGTTGAATACATCGCCTTCGTTGGGGGAGATAACAAAGGTGACCGAATCGGTTTTATTAAACACCTTTTGCATGCTTTCAAATTCTTGCAGCTGAGGGTTGTCCTCACCAAAGAAAATGCGGTAATCGCCTACAAAGGTAAGAAAGCGTCCGCCAGAGCTCATTGCTACAACGGCTAACATTAATAACATGAGTGTTAGCCAAGGTCTGGCAATCACTTGATTAAAAAATTTCTTTTCCATAGCCCTGTCCTTTACCAATTGCACCATTCAATTGGTTTAGAGTGAATTATGACGATTTGTCTAAAATTGACGAATCGTCACTTCCTTTGCTTAAAAAACCGCAGTAATCGGCGGTTTTAATTGAATCTAAATGCGTGCGTTTATTATTCCACTTAACAACAATAGAACAACTTGGCACTTTTACTCTTAGAACTTACAAATCTTTATTCGCTAATTGCTGGTTTGCGTAAAGCGCTTAATACAGCGTTTCGTTTTGCTCCAGCATGGCCAACTCTTTGGCATATAGCTCTTGGCCTATTCGCTGCCAAGTGGCTAAGTAATCTTGTTGATTAGACAAGGGTTTCCAATTTAACCCGTCACACAACAAATTTACGTTGTATAGCAATGCGTATTGGCTGTCGAAACCCGCAGAGCAAAACTTGCTGGATTTATTTACCACTGCGCTGCTTAGCGCATTGGTGCCAAAGGCCATCGACCAAGCGGCAAATGTAGCAGCATTGGCATCTACATTTTGACTGGCTGGTATTTCACCTAAAGCAACAGCTTCTTCAATCAACTTAACCGCAATACCGACAATTTTGTTTTCGTGTTCACTTACGCTGGTACTGCGAATACTCGAGGTTTTCTCCATGATGTTAGGTGTTTTCATACTTAACACTACCATCGACAGAGTAGGGTAAAGACGATTAAACAAACGGTAGCCATAGGCCATTGCAATCATCTTCTCTCGAGTGCTACCAGCAAAATCATTAATCCGCTGGTATAGCTCTATTTGTAATCGCATAGAGCGGCAGCACAAGGCACACAATACATCTTCTTTACAGGCAAAGTGGTTATACACGGTGCCTTTTGAATACTGTGAACGCTGGGTAATTTTATCCATCGTAAGGCCAGCAAAGCCGGTTTCAGCCATCAGCTCCAATGCTATATCTAGCAGCAGCTCTTCGCGGTTGGCAATTTCTTGGGCTTTTCTGGTTTTGGTATTCATTTTTTCTCGTTATTGACACTTCGTCACAATGTGACGATTCGTCAAGTTATACGCCTTGATAATTAATTGTTCAAGTTTTATTTATGTTTGATGTTTTGCTTTTGGTGCTTAATTTAGTTTAAGCGCCTGTTTGTTTAGCCAATGACGACTTGCAAAATTGCCACAAAAACCTGAACAGCTGATCAAAGTGTAAGTAAATACTGAGCTTAAGGGCAAGTTGCAACACTAAGTTAGTTGAGCAATAGCTAAAAATGTTGGGCTTTTAGGTGTAAACCTTACTTGTATATTGCTTATACAATCTAGATGAGCGAAAAGTTTTTGCGATGTGTCAATTTAATGTGGTTATTGTCTGTGATTATGGTGTTTCATCCTATAAGGTTACGCCTTCGCCAATTATATAGCTTCACGAAAGGACCATAAGAAGCATGAAACAACAATCAAACAACAGCATATTACGATTTATTACCCAAGGCAGTTTAGTGCTGCAGATCCTTATCGGTATTATCGCCGGTAGCATTTTAGCCGTTTTAGCACCTAGTGCGGCTACGTCTATTGGCATGTTAGGTAGCCTATTTGTTGGCGCTTTAAAAGCCGTAGCGCCGGTATTGGTTTTTGTGTTGGTGGCGGCCTCGGTTGCTAGCCATAAACGTGGCCAAAATACTCAGCTTCGTCCGATTATTTATTTATATTTATTTGGTACTTTTGCCGCGTCGTTAACGGCGGTAGCCATGAGCTTTATGTTCCCTACCGAGTTAGTGTTAGTGAGCACCGAAACTTCGGCTAATCCTCCGCAAGGCATTGGCGAAGTATTACACACCTTACTATTTAAAATTGTCGATAACCCAATTAGCGCCATTATGAATGGCAACTACATTGGCATTTTAGCGTGGGCAATTGGTTTAGGTATTGCCATGCATAGCGCATCGGACACCACTAAAACCTTGTTTAATGACGTGGCTGCGGGTGTATCAAGCATTGTGCGTTTTGTTATTCGCTTAGCACCAATTGGTATTTTTGGCTTGGTGGCAAACACTATTGCGCAAACGGGCTTCTCGGTATTGCTAGGTTACAGCCAACTATTGTTGGTACTCATTGGCTCTATGTTATTGATTGCCTTGGTGATGAACCCGCTGCTAGTGTTCTACAAAATTCGTCGCAACCCTTACCCATTAGTATTTAAGTGTTTACGTGAAAGTGGCGTAACTGCCTTCTTCACCCGTAGCTCTGCTGCGAACATTCCAGTAAACATGGACTTAGCCCAGCGCTTAAAGCTAGATGAAGATACTTACTCGGTGTCTATCCCACTTGGTGCCACCATTAACATGGCCGGTGCTGCAATTACCATTACCGTGTTATCGCTAGCGGCAGTGCATACCTTAGGTATTCAAGTAGATTTTGCTACTGCCTTGTTACTGAGCGTAGTGGCAGCGGTGTCTGCTTGTGGTGCCTCGGGTGTTGCTGGTGGCTCGTTATTGCTTATTCCATTAGCGTGTAGCTTGTTTGGTGTGTCTAACGATGTGGCCATGCAAGTGGTTGCTGTAGGCTTTATTATCGGCGTATTACAAGACTCTGCCGAAACTGCGCTAAACAGCTCTACCGATGTATTGTTTACGGCTGCTTGTTGTAAGGCTGCTGAAGAAAAGTAGTTATTCATAATGAGTATTTATAAGCAGCGTTTAGGCGCTGCTTTTTTATTGGCAATTACCTTAAAATTTGAAAATTATTTAAACAACATCAATATATTGCAGTTCTTTTCTAATAAGCCGCGTGTTGAGCTTTAACTTTAAAATAATTATTACTAGTATGGCTTTTTGATGTTGATGCAAGGGAAGTGCAGTGCTAGTTAGTCGACCATTCTTTTTATTCTTTCTGCTGTTTGCCAATCTCTTTTACTCCACCATTTCATTAGCTGCTAACGATGCGTTGTGGCGAGTAGGTGATAAACCTAAGTGGATTGTAGAAGCGGATTTAAGCAAGTTAAACCAAGCTGATCTTGGTGTAGAGTCTGTAGATTATTTGGTATCGGATACTCAAGTAAGTTTGCTTAACAAGCAGCCGCATTACTATCGCTATATCCGCTTTCAAGTGAATGACAGTGCTGGCGTTGAAGATAATTCAGATTTAACCATCACCTTTAATCCCGACTTTCAGCGGGTTGAGTTGCACCACATAAACATCATACGAGGCGATAAATCGTTTAACCGTTTGGTTGCTGATGATATTCGAGCAGTGGACATTGAACCCGAACAACATAGCAAACTGTATTCAGGACAAAAGCAATTACAGCTTTGGTTAAAGGATGTAAGAGCGGGTGACATTGTCGATTACAGCTTTAGCGTAATTGGTGAAAACCCAGTATTTGATGGCCACTTTAGCCATACCTTTGGTTTAGGTTGGGGCGTTCCGGTGGGAATAACTCATGCCAGTATCGTGGCGCACAAAAGCAGAAAACTTAGCAATCAACTTGCCGATATCGACACAGAGGTAAAGGTAAACACCGAGGGGAACAAGGTTCGCTACTCGGTGCTTATCGAAAATTCGCCGGCCTATTATGAAGATGGCCAAGCCCCAAACTGGGATTCTGCTTACCCTACTTGGCAAATCACTAGCTTTGAAGATTGGTCGCAAGTGTCTAATTGGGCTGAGTCTTTATTTAAAACCTCGGCTAAGCATTCTGCTGCCTTCGACGACTGGCTTAGTGAACTTAAAGCTAAACCCACCAAATTAGCCATTGAAGAAGCGATACGCTTTTCCCAACAAGATATTCGTTATTTAGGGGTGGAGATTGGCGAGAATTCACATCGCCCACATTCTCCATCTGAAGTGTTAGCGAACCGTTATGGAGACTGTAAAGACAAGTCTTTGTTGTTGGTAAGTGCATTAAACGAGTTGGGAGTAGATGCTTACCCAGTATTGGTGTCTAGCTATAAACACAATACCTTGGCTGAGCATTTGCCGGGTTACAACGCCTTTAATCATGCGATTGTGTATTTGAATTATAAGGGGCAAGACTATTGGGTTGACCCAACTAACGCATATCAGTCAAACCTGTTGGAAACCATAGTGCCAGCGGCTTTTGGACAAGCTTTGGTTATTTCGCCAGACAATCAAGGCTTAAGCAGTATTCCTGATTTTGTCGCTGAAGATAACCTTGTTGAAGTTACCCAGGAGTTTATTGCTTCTGATTTTCGCTCGCCGGTGCAACTCACGGTTGTTAATACCTTTACCGGCGCAGAAGCTGACAGAATGCGTTATGAAATTGCAGGCCAGAGCGCTAAACGCATGACAAAATCGTATTTGTCTTATTACCAGCGTTTTTATCCTTCGATTAGCCTAAAACAAGATTTGCAAATTAGTGATGACAAAATTAGCAATCGTATTGAAATTAAAGAGCACTATTTGGTGAATGAGTTTTGGCATGAAGTTGAAGGCGACGCTGAGTTTGTGTTGGTTTCTGATGCGGTTGAGCATTACTTAAAAGTGCCGCAGAAAATTCAACGTAAACAACCTTACTCCTTGGGGCGTCCGATAAACATCCAGCAACAAGCAAAACTATACTTGCCCTACGACATCGATTTTAGTTGGGCTAATGAAGAACAAACGCTAGAAGACGAACACTTTAAATTGTATACGCGTTTTGACTACCGCAACAAAGTGATCACTTATCAACAGCAATATCAGAATAAGCAAATGGCGGTTGCCGCCAGTGAGGTAAAGCAATATGCCAAGTTAATGAGGAAAGCTAGAAAGGCCTTAGAAATTAATTACAGCGTGACCAGAGTGACCGAAGATCAAGCCTACGATTCGATGAACGAACTAGTGAGCTTCTTGCTTGAAAAGCAAACCAATAACCAGCAGGAGGCATTGTAATGAAAGCTTTTTATATTTTAGCCTTAAGCTTGATGCTGAGTGCTTGTGCAAGTAACGATACCGGCCGTACAGTTCCTTCTGTATCTGAAACAAATAACCCGGTGGTTAAAACCCAAGAGCCGGCAGAGCTATACAGTGATAGATATTTTGTTAACTATGCTAATGCGCTGAATCAACATACTGAAAATGCGCTTAGAAGTAAAATTGATGAAGCTAAAATGGTTGAAAAACTGGAAACTGATTTAGCGTTTACTTTTAATGCCAATCAGCGAGCAAACGTTACTCAACTTCTGTCTAGCTTAACGGATACTTCGATTACAGCCATTTTGGCCCAGCCAGGCGGTAGCTGGAAATATGTAGACAGTGATGTTCATACTAAGCAGCAAGCAACTAGCTATTACCGTTTTACCCTAGATGGCACCTTTGCCTACTACGAAATAAGCTGGTTAGATGGCCACATCGTTGATATTTTCAATTTGTTTACGGGGGTTGGGATCTCAGACAGCTTCGACCTGGTTATCGATATGGAGCAATATCGTAAAACCCACCCCAATAGCGGTATCCAGCGCATGGGCGATTTCTTTGAGGCGGTTCGACAAGCTAGTTATACCGAGATGCTGTTTGCCTACAACGAGATTCCTAAGCCGTTTCAGCAAAAGCCTTTAGTACTGGCAGGCTTAATGAAAGCTTATATCAACCAACCCAGTTTGGTGATGCCACGATCTTTTGTAGTGTATATGGAGAAGCACCAGCCGGTTCATCCACGTTTCTACGCCTATTACTACGACAATCAGCAATTTGACCTAGCGATTGAAAGCTTAAAGCGTTTCCCAGAAACCGTTGTTAAAGACGTAAGAGTGCAAGTAGAGATTGGCAATGCCTTGTACGAAAGTGGCCAAACCGAGAAAGCCGAAGACTACCTAGTGAATGCCTTATTGAAGGCGCCTTCAGAGCCATTTGGCTATATTTGGTTGCTGGGCCTGTCTATTGATACCAAACAGTATCAGCAAACAGAGCTTATTCTTAAAGTGCTCTATGACAGGTTTGAAACGCGCTATAGCAAAACAGATTTGCTTACCTTTGATAGGGGTGAAGAATATTTAAAATCAGCGAGCTATCAACGCTATAAGCAATATCTTAACTAACTTAAAGAGAACAAAAAAAGGCGCTAAATTAGCGCCTTTTTTATTACTTAGTTGCCGCCTTTTGTTTGGCTTGTTCATACTCGGCTTTAGCTTTGCTGCGCTCCCACAAAGGTCTTAAGAGTGGGCTAAATAACACTAGTGCAGCAATGCTAATAAAGGTGAGAGTTAGGGGACGCTCCCATAAAAAGCTTAGCTCGCCATCGCCAATTAATAGTGCTCGGCGTAGGTTGTCTTCGAGCATTCCACCAAGAATAAAACCTAACAACATCGGCGCCATAGGGAAGTTGAGTAAACGTAAGCCCAAGGCTGCCATACATATCGCCACCATGATCATGATGTCCATGCTATTAAACGACACCAGATACACCCCAGTAATTGAGAACAGCAAAATCATCGGCACCAAATAAGGGCGAGGAATGCTTAGTAGCTTGGCGAGGTAGGGGATTAGCGGTAAGTTTAAAATTAACAAAATCACATTACCAAAATACATAGAAATGATGATCGACCAAAATAGGTCGGGGTGCTCGATGTACATTCTTGGCCCCGGCTGAATACCGTAGGCTATTAAGGCTCCGAGCAATACCGCGGTAGTGCCCGAGCCGGGAATTCCTAAGGTAAGCAAGGGAACAAAAGAGCCGGTCGACGCAGCATTGTTGGCCGATTCGGGCGCAGCCAAGCCCTTTAATGAGCCTTCACCAAATTCTTTCTTTGCGTCGCCTTTGGCGAGATTTCGCTCTACGCCGTATGCCAGAAAAGAGGCGATGGTCGCGCCAGCACCGGGAAGCACGCCAACAAAAAAACCTAGAAATGAAGAGCGAAGAGTAGGCGCTGCAACGGTTTTAACTTCTTGTTTGGTGAGCTTAAGGCTACCTAGCTCCGACATCATTTTTTGTTCGGTAGCGCTGTTATTGGGGTTCTCGGGTTTTAATACCGACATCAAGGTTTCGGCTAGGGCAAAGGTTGCCATGGCTAACAATAAGAAGCTAAAGCCATCGATTAAATCCAGTTGGCCAAAAGTAAAACGCTCTACACCTTCACTTCTGTCGGTGCCTACGGTGGCTAACATCAAACCCACAATGGTCATCATTACCGCTTTTAATACTTGGCCTTTGCCTGAGAAAGCAGCCACGGCAGAAAGACCAAGCACCATTAAGGCGAAGTAGTCGGCGCTTTGAAAACTTAAGGAAACCGAGGCCAAAGCTGGCGCGGCAATTAACAGCATAATTGCGCCCAAAGTACCGCCAGTAAACGAGGCATAAGCAGCAACGGCTAAAGCTTTACCCGCTTGGCCTTTTTTAGCTAAGGGATTGCCATCAAAAGCGGTCACTACGGTAGCACTACAGCCTGGCGCATTAATTAATATCGACGAGGATGATGCGCCAAATATAGCGCCGTAATAAACACCCGCCATTAAAATTAAACCTGATGAAGGCTCTAAACTATAAGTAAGTGGGATCATCAAAGCGATAGCAGTAATTGGCCCAAGGCCGGGTAACATGCCAATGAAGGTACCCACTAAGCACCCAACTATTACCATCATTAAGTTCATTGGCATAACGGCGGTACTAAGCCCAGCTAAAATTCCATCTAACATCATCGTGTCCTTATATTGCTAGCCATTAAACCAGTGCCACAGTTGCCCAGGTTCTAAATAAATATCTAATACTTGGGTTAATAGCGCCCAAAAAGCCACGGTGAACAATATGGCTACTACCAGTGCCTTTTTATGGTGGGTTTCACCCATGATGCGAAAGCTCACAACCAGGAAAATAATGGTGGCTAATACAAACCCCATCCAATTGACGAGTAGGCCATAGGCGAACATAGCAACGAGCAATTTGGCGGCGGGGCGCCATACCAAATGTTTTACGCTGGTTCTAAAATCACTACCGCCGGTGAGCATCAAAATGATTGAGCAAGCAATACCGCACAATGCTAAAAACTGCGGCAGAGTGCGCGGGGTGAAGGGTTCATATTCCGCGCCGGGAAATAGCGGAATGTCGTAGCTAAAATAGCCGTAGAACAAAGAGAGCAGCAAAAAAATTAGGCCGCCAATTCGTTGATTGCTAATTTGCATTGTTAGCTCCAAATGTAAAAAAAGTCCGGTGCCTAGGCACCGGTGCTTAACTGAGTACTACCGATAAGCAAATAAAGCAGCAAGGGAGTTGCTGGCTAATAGGATTACTTTAGAAAGCCTAGCTCTTTCATTAGGCTGCCTACTGTTTTCTCTTGTTGTTCTAAAAAGCCGAAGAACTGGCCATAAGGCACAAAGTTGTTTACCCAGCCATTACGTGAACGCACGGTTTCCCATTCTGGGGTGGTGTACATTTCTTTAAGCATGTCTGAGAACTTCTCAGCTTGCGCTTTGCTGGTGCCTGGTGCCGCAAAAAAGCCACGCCAGTTAGCGAACACAGTGTCGTTGCCCATTTCTTTTAAGGTTGGTACTTCGGGAGCGTCTTTAACTCGTTTTTCTGCGGTAATGGCTAAGATACGAATTTGGTCGTTTTTCGCCATTTCTAGCGCTTCGCCTAAGCCAGTTGAAAGCAGTGCGGTTTCTCCAGAAAGCAAACCTGCCATGGCTTTACCGCCGGCATCGTAAGCTACGTAACGCAATCTTAGTGGGTCTAAGCCTTCGTTTTTAATGGCTGCGGCTGCTACTAGGTGATCTAAGCTGCCGCGCGCACTACCGCCAGCAACTTTTACTTTATTGGGGTTATCTTTGAAGTCGGCAATTACTTGGTCCCAATGAGTATATTTGGAATCGGCTCTAACAATTAACGCGCCGTAATCAGCGATTGTGGCAGCAATGGGAGTAAGATCGCGGAAAGACTGCGGGAATACGCCGGTTAATGAGCGAACCACAATCGGCGTTGAGTTCACCATTAAGGTATGTTCTTGGGTTTTAGCTGTTTCTATTAAGTGAGCAATGGCTTTACCGCCGCCTCCACCACTCATGTTTTGGTAAGACACCTTATCGATAATGCCTGATTTCATTAAGGCTTCGCCGGTGCCTCGGGCGGTTCCATCCCAGCCTCCGCCTGCGCCTCCGGGGATTAAAAAGTGCACTTCTTCTGCGTGAACTGTGCCGCTTAGGCCTGCGGCCAATACTGCGGCCCCTATTAATGTTTTGACCAATTTAATCTTGGCTAACATGTTTGCTCTCCTTGTTGCATAGGGCTTTCAGCGTGGCTGAAAGTGGTTGCTGCCATGCTTAAATACCGCTAGCTGGCGAATAAAGTTAAATTAATGTTAATGGAAGCCTGAGATTTTGAAATGTAAGCCAAGTAATGGCTTTAAAATCCATATTGGTAATTAAGTGCATATTGTTCACGGGAGCTGCTCGCTAAGCTCGTGCTAAGCTAAATTGAAACAAACAGGGAAAAGTTTAGATGTATCAACAAGCTCGCTTACCAAGCTACCGTGCTCGCTTATTGCTAATAATGCTGATTTACAGCCTTATTCAGTTAAGCATTGTGGTAGTGACCAGCTATTGGTACGTAAGCGACTCTGAATACCAAGACAAAGGGGAGCGGGCCTTAGATGTAGCGCGAGTAGTGGCTAAGCTGCCCGATGTAGTGAGTGCGGTAGAGCGCCGAGATAGCGCAAACTTACAGCCTTTAGCAGAAGAATTGCGCCGCACCATGGGCGCCAGTTTTATTGTGGTAGGGGATGTTGATGGGATCCGCTTGGCTCACCCCAAAAGCGAACGTATTGGCAAACCGATGGTGGGAGGCGATAACCATGCTGCTCTGGTACTAGGGCAAGAGTATGTGTCGCAAGCCAAGGGATCTTTGGGGGTATCGGTGCGTGGTAAAGTGCCAGTTAAAGATCAACAGGGGCAGATCATTGGTATTGTCTCGGTTGGATATTTGCTAGAGAAAATCGACGTACAACTGCAACCCTATTTGCACTTTATGGTGCTGTTGGTGATGGCGGTGTTGTCTCTCAATATGCTGATTGGTTGGTGGCTGGCTCAACGGATAAAAGACACATTGTTGGGTTTTGAACCGGAGCAAATGACCCGCTTATATGCAGAGCTGCAAGCCACCTTAAACACCATTCGTGAAGGGGTGATAGCGATTAATCGAGAAGGCATTATTACTAATGTGAATGCTAATGCGATTCGCTTATTAGGCAAAGACCTACAAGGAAAATCGATTAGTCCGGTTGGTTTACCGCTGCGAGATTGGCTACCCGATAGTGATATGGCTGAACTACTCGATCAGCCGCAAGCGCAAAGCGATGTGGAGTTACTGCTTAACGGGCATTTAGTGATTGCTAATCGAGTGCCGATGAAAGACCAGCAACAAAACTTTATTGGCATGGTTTCTAGCTTTAGGCGGAAAGATGAGATCACCTTGCTCACTAAGCAGTTATCGCAAATTAAGGCGCACTCAGAAGCCTTGCGGGTACAAAACCATGAGCATTCTAATCAGCTAAATACCATTGCTGGTTTAATTCAGTTAGGCGAAAGTGATAAAGCCTTATCTTTTATTGGCCAAGCAAATGATCAATTCCAAGAACTGATTCGCTTTTTGATTGAAGCAGTAGAAGACTCGGTAATAGCGGGCTGTATTTTGGGTAAGTTTCACCGGGCGAGGGAGCTTGGTTTAACCCTAAATATTGACCCCGACAGCAGCTTGCGCGACTTACCAGCACACTGTGGCTCGGAGCAAATCGTTACCATAGTGGCTAACCTTTTAGATAACGCTTTTGAGGCAACACGTGCTAGCAATGGCCGCGAGCCGATTAATCTCTCTATGACCGATTTGGGTAACGACATAATTATAGAAGTAGAAGATTTTGCTGGTGGTATTCAAGATAACTTACAAGCCAATATCTACGAGCAGGGAGTGACCACCAAAACCCAAGGCGACCACGGCATTGGCCTTTACCTAGTAAAAGAAACCGTGCAAATTTTGCGTGGAAATGTTGAGTTTAGTAGTGACAATTTGGGCACCCGTTTTACGGTGTATATTCCCAAGCAGTTAAAGCAGGAGTAGCCATTTGATTCAGGTATTAATTGTTGAAGATGATGCGGGGATTGCCGAGATCCATCGCCAGTACTTGCAGCGTGTGAGTGATTTTGAAGTATCTGGCATTGCCTTGAGCATTGCCGATGCGATGATCCACATTAAGGCTAAACCTCCACAACTTTTGCTGTTAGATGTGTACCTACCCGACGGCACCGGCCTAGAATTGCTAAAACATATTCGCAGCCAAGATCTTGCCATTGATGTTATGTTGCTCACCGCCGCTAAAGAAGCCTCAACCTTGCAAGAAGCGCTGCGTAATGGGGTATTTGACTACATTCTAAAACCGGTGGTATTTCCGCGTTTACAAGAATCCTTAAATAACTATAAGAACTACTTACGCAGGCTTGATCAAAACAGCTCTTTTGAGCAGCAAGATGTAGATAAGTTAATGCCAATGAGTGAAGGCGCGGTAGCCGAAAGCAAAAAGCGCTTACCCAAAGGCGTGGACGCGGTAACGCTAGATAAAGTGCGCGCACTGTTTAGTGAACATGCTTCTCTAACGGCTGAGTTAGCCGGCAAACAAATTGGCAGTAGCCGCACTACAGCAAGGCGTTATTTGGAGTATTTAGTGAGTTGTAATGAGCTTACGCCTGAGGTGGCTTATGGTGCAGTAGGCCGGCCAGAGCGGGTCTATCATCGGGTTAATTAAAAGTTATTCACCAGAATTTGAAATCAAAAAGGCTCGCTATTGCGAGCCTTTTAGTTACAGAGCGTTGCTTATTGGTTGCAAAGACTTGCTTAGTTTACCGCGTTGTCTGCTTGGCTAGTCATGCTTGAACCAAAAGAAATACCTTGGTCATTCACGGCCATATTCATTTGCGCTTTAATTCGGTAGTCTTTTAAGTCCATCAATTCCTGTGGCACTTCTTCTCCGCTTAATTCAATACCACTAATAATCGGCTCAAACATTTGCTGGTAGTCGATGAACATGCTTAAAAGCCCGTTGTTCGCCACTGGCTCTGAAGCTAGTTGTTGACTCACTTCTGCAGCACGCTGGCCGTTAAACAATACAAGGTGGTTACCTTTAAGTGCTAGCTGGGGCTGAATGTTGGTGGTAGGGGGTAGCGGAAGTAAGTGGCTAACATCAACCGGTGTGCCATCGGCTGGCAAGCTTATACTGGCTAGCTCTGGTGAGAACTGTTTGGCAATGTCGAACAAGGCACCTGGGTTGTCGGCAGACACACTAATAATGGCGTCTAGGCTTTCTAGCTCTTCTGGGCGGCTAATGTCAGCCAGTTTGTAATCAAACACGGCCATGCCAATGCCCTTAAGGCCGTTAGCCATGCCGGTCATCATGCCAACCATACCTGGGTTTTGTTGCTGCATAGCCATTTGCACGTTTTGTAGCGGCTCACACTGGTAATCAGGGGTAAGCATTTCTTCCCAAACGGATAGTAATGAAGGCACCAGTTGGTTTACATCAATGCCATAAGCCATGCTAAATACTGCATTTTCGGTGTTTGAAGCATAAGAAGGAATAAAGCCACTCATCGCTTGGTAGGCGCTAAGTAATACGCTGTTGTTGCTCTCTACCACCATGCGCACGCCAAAGCTGCTTTCTTTATCGTTGATGCTTAAGCTATCAAAACCCATTACCGTTTTTGGCCAGTTAGCGGTAATGCTGGCAAACTCTTGCTCACAAACTGGAGTACGTAAGCTTGTAAGCTCGTTGCTATTATCCATTTGGGCTAACTTAGTAAGGTGTTTTGCCAGTAGGTTGCCATCTTTTGTGGTTATTGCTTTAGCAATCTCTTGGTGGTTAATAAAGCCAATGCCTTCTTCCATGAAGCCATGTTTGGTTAGGCTGTCTTGGATTAATGTGGTGGCGTTGATCGGCTGCTCTGCTGGTTTAAGACCTAATGCGGTTTCTAACAAGCTGTTTTCATTAAGCGAGGTATTTAAAGTAATGGTAAGTAGGCCATTGTTTACGGCTACGACTAAATCTGCGGTTTCTGAGTCACTGTCATCGCTCAAACGATAAGCGCGATACTCAACGCCGTTAAGCGTTTGTTTAGTATGGCTAAAACCACTTTGCTGTTCGGCTTTATCTAACCAAGCCCAAATAGCATCGGCTTTGCTTACTTCTACTTTAAGTACTGGGATGATGCCTAAGGTATAAAAGTAGCTGTGAATATCGTTGGCTAAACCAAAGGTATCTACAAAGGTTTGCCCGTCTTTTAGTGCTTCGTTGTAGCTTTCGAATAAGGCAATGAAAAACTTACCGCGCGGGTCACTTACATCTGTTTCGGCAAAGGCGTCACTTGGTAAATTGTTGTATGAACCTGCCATTGAATCAACATAGGCTTTGATTGGGAACGGTTTTAGTTGAGCAGAAAATACCGCAGTATCGGCAGGAATATACGCGAGTGCACCCGCTTCGCTATTAAGGTTTGTAGCCTGCTGAGAATACCAGTAGCCACCCGCTCCGGCCCCAATGGCTAACAAACCGCCTGCGATAAGAACATTCTTCATCTAAAACTCCGTGTATATTTGATTAACTACCTTCAGATGAAACGCTTTTAGCTTCAACTTTACAGGTGCAAAGGGGCTATTAAATCATTGATAAAAATGCACTTCAATTAATAAGTGATTAAACAATTAATTAGCGGTTTTGTATTAGCCGTAGGGTTAAGTTGTAGGGTGTTTTGTAGGGCACTTTAAAGGCGATATAACGCTCAACAATGAGCTTTATTTGGGCTGCCAATTATCCGGTTAAGGCATCGCCTAAGTGTTTTATTAGGGGGAGTAATAATCTTGCCTAGTTTTCCCAATAAGGGGGAGCGCCATAGTATTCTGCGAAGTAATCAAGAAAGGCTCTCACTTTAGGTGCCAAAAGCCGAGAGCTGGGATAAACCGCCCAAATAGCAGCTGCATCATTAAGGCTATAATCTTGTAGCACTTCGACCAAGTTGCCATTTTCTAGCTGCTTGTAGACTAACCACTCTGCACACATGGCAACCCCCAAACCTTGCAAGGCTGCGTCGCGCACCGCTTCTCCGTGGTCTACTCGAACTCTGCTTTTTAGCTTTATGTTTTGCAGGCCATTAGGGGTATTGAAGCTCCAAGTATCAAAACCCATCTGCTTAATACAGCTATGGTGCTTTAAATCTTCGAGGGATGTTGGGTTTCCGTATGCTGCAAGGTAATCCGGTGAGGCGCAGATAATCCGTTTATCGGTAGCTAGCTTTTTGGCAATAAGGGTTGAATCTTTCAGATCTGCATCTCGGATGGCGACATCAAAGCCACCTTCAATCATATCTATCATGGAGTCGGTCAAACGAATATCGACAGATAGCTCTGAATGCTTATCCAAAAAGCCTTTTAGAGCGGGTATAACATGCATTCGGCCAAAGGAGGCGGGAGCGGTAATTCTTAATGTACCCGTTGCTTGGGCTTTGCCTGTTCCCACCGTTGAGCGGGCCGCATCAACGCTGGCCAATATCTCATCGGCATAGGGTAAAAGTGCTTCGCCTTCTTCGGTGAGTGAAACCTTACGGGTGGTGCGATGAATAAGTCGAGCGCCAATGCTTTCTTCAAGCTTATTGATATGCATACTGGCTACCGGTGCAGACAAGCCAAGTTCTTTTCCCGCTAGGCTAATATTGTGGGTGGCTGCGACTCTTACAAACAAGCGGAGGTGCTCAATATTCATCGTATTATTTAGACCTTTTTGTTAGGCAAGTTGTGAACGGGTAAACTGAAGCGCAGTGCATTGTTTTAGCTTAAACCATGCGTATGCGCCTGCAAGTGTATTGGCAATACAAGCCGCGATAATTGTTTGAATAATGCTATCTGTTGATGTGCCAAGCCAAATGGCTGGAACATATAAAACCAACAAACGAACCATAGATACAAACAAGGCACGGCGAGCTTCCCCTAAGGCATTAAATGCTGAAACCACCAGCATGCAAAGGCCAAGAGGTGCATAGCTAAAAGGAATGACCCACAGAGCGATGCTAAACCAGTTTTGCATCATCTTATCAGCACTTATCAGCGGAATAATATAAGGAGAGCTGATCGCTGCGATAAGAGCAATGACTAGATGAAACACAAGTAAAAACTTGGCGGTAACCGTTAACACCTCAACAATTTCGTTTAGCTTACCTTCGCCAAGGTAGCGGCCAATAATAGGGGGGATGGCCATGGTTAAAGCTAGAGTAAAAACCAGAAGAAAGCTTTCTAGTCGAGACAGTAGGCTCCAGAAGGCGATTTCCTCGGTGCCAATCTGAGCAATTAGCAGCATACAAATAAAGGCGCTTAATGAAGGCAGTGACTGATTCAATATGGTTGGCACCGTGGTGCGAATTAACTCTTTGCCATAGTAAAAATAGGGCGAGTTTTGTATGGCTTGCTGTTTAGTGCTACTGAGTGAGCTTAAGTTTATAGCAGCAAACCACTGTTTGCCGCGTGCTTTATACAGCATATACAGAGTACAAATGCTGTAACTTAAGGTAGAGGCAAGGGCTGCCCCTACAATGCCCATGTTAAAACTAAAAATAAGCAAAGGGTCTAGTATCAGGTTGATAATACTGGCCAACAGGAACATTTGTCCGGTGGTTTTTGTATCTTCATTTGCTCGATAGACACAAGATACCAAGTATAGCGCGGCCACAGAGATAGCACTTAACAGCCAAACTGGCCAATAGCGATTAAAGATCGCTGCCAACGCTAGTTGTTTTGCCGAGCTTACATCGGAGGCAATGAAGGTCGCCAATATTGGCTCTTGTAACAGCCACAACACCACGCCCAGTAGAGTGATAAACAAGGTGCCGCCAGCCGCTGCTAATGTGGCAACGGTTTGAGATTTTAGCTTATCGCGGCCGCCACAGGCTTTAGAAATAATAGACGTTGCTGCAACCCCAATACCTACTTGAATACCAATAAACGCTGCTTGAAAGGGTAAGGTAATGCCATGAACCGCAAGTTGGTTAAGGCCAAGCATGCCGATAAATACTGAATCAACCAGTTGCACCAACATAATGGCAAACAAACCCACAGTGAGTGGCAGCGTGCGCTTGATGATGAGTGTTAAGGTTGGCGATACGGCAAACATCTAGATGACCTTGGTTTCGGTGAGGGCAGAAACAGCAGTGGCTTGCTTTACGGCAAGCCACTAAGCGTTATGGGTAGCGACTAGGGTCTATTGGCCTTTGCTGATGGTTTTTGCAGCAATTTATTAGCCATTTAGGCAAGGCAGTGAGTGTGCAGTTAAGTGGGCTTAATAATCACTCGCTAACGCTGAATAAATGGCTAAGAAATGCTGCCCGAACAAAACTTCAACACCAAAGATCATCAGACCCTAGTTAATATCAACGACAACCTTGCCAATTGCTTGACCACTGGCTAGGCGATCGTGCGCTGCTGCGGCATCGGCTAGGGCAAATTGTTGGCTATCAAGTACTGGTTTTAATTCGCCAGCCTCAACAACTTTTGCCAGTGCTTCTAGGATCTTACCGTGTGCAGCTCGACCTTGGTTGTAGATCATCGGTAAAAGCATAAACACAACATGTAAAGACAGGCCTTTCATGTGCACCATGGTTAAGTCTTGTTCGTGCATAGACAGCGTGGTGGCAATTTGACCGTTTAGCTTGGCCGCTTCAATAGAGTTATTGATATTGGCACCGCCCACTGAATCAAAAATTACGTCAAACCCAGCGCCCTTGGTGTACTTTTCAACATAGTCTGCAACGGCTTCGGTTTTAAAGTCGATTGCTGTTGCGCCAAGCGCTGCGATGAGATCAGTTTGCTCGCCAGCGGCACCAGTTGCAAAAACCTCAGTACCAAAATGTTTAGCAAGTTGTAGTGCAACATGTCCCACGCCACCGGCGCCGCCATGAACAAGTACTTTTTGACCTGCTGTAATGCCTGCTCTAACCAAACCTTCGTAGGCGGTAATACCCACTAACGGCAGCGCAGCGGCTTCTCGCACGGAGATGTTGCTTGGCTTGTGAGCGACTAAATTCGCATCTGCCAGCATGTATTCTGCCAACGAGCCTTGCAGTTCACCAAGACCGCCAGCACAGCCGTATACTTCATCTCCAACCTTAAAGTTGTTTACGCCTTCACCAACCGCTTCAATTGTACCCGCGAAATCCATTCCCAAAACACCTGGGAGCTTAGGGTGAAAAGGTAAGGCTTCACCCATGTCACGAATCATCATGTCGATGGTGTTAATACTAGACGCCGCAACCTTTATTAACAGGTGACCTGATTTAAGCTCTGGTTTAGCTATTTCTGCTGTTTCAAATACCTTGCTGTCACCGAATGCGCGAATCACAGTTGCTTTCATGATGATGAACCTCTATCCGTTATTGTTTGTCATTGATTGCGGTTCAGTATAGGCAGCATGTTTAGTTTGATAAGAAGGACAAATACAAAATCAGTTTTAAGTTTTTGTTAATAATGAAGTGTCACTTGGAATAGTGAGACCTATCAGGCCCGAATAACATTTTTGAAGTAGGTTTTTCAGCGACCTTACCTTAACTACATTATTAATTTTTTATTAACACTGATTCTGCGTTTCACTTTCTTATCCCTGCTCAGACATAGCAGTAGACTTCTCGGCGATAAACGCCCTAGGTTGAGGAGCCTAATATGCATTATGAAGGTAAAATCTATCGTCCTTGGATGGAAGCCAAGAGTGTACTTATTCAAACCACGCTAGGTTGCAGCAATAACCAGTGTACCTTCTGTACTATGTTCGACGACAAACGTTTTAAAGTGCGTGAGCTTGAGGCGATCTTTAAAGACATTGATGAAGCGAGATTGTTACATCGCAAGGTCGAGTCAATATTTCTTATCGACGGCAATGTAATGGCGATGCGCACCGAAAAGCTGTTAAAGATCCTTGATAAAATTAAAGTGACCTTTCCTGAGCTAAAGCACTTGGCGCTGTATTCGGGCTTTAATGATTTTCGTCGTAAGAGTATGTCGGAGCTAAAAGATTTGCGTTCGGCGGGGCTAACTACAGCTTATTCTGGATTAGAGTCTGGCGATCCTATTGTGCTGGAGCGGATTAAAAAGGGCATGACACGTGAGCATGCAATTAAAGGTATGGAGATGGCGCGTGAAGCAAATATTCAAGTGCTTGCCTCGTTTATCTTTGGTCTTGGTGGCAAAGAGCGTTCTGTTGAGCATGCAAAAAACACCACTAGTTTGCTTAACATTATGCGTCCAGATGCGATTGCGCCAATGGCGCTTGCTATTCAACCTGGTAGCGAGTTGGAGCGGGAGCTACATCGGGGAGAGTTTGCTCTACCCACACCGCTACAGATCTTAGAAGAGGAAAAGTACTTGCTGGAAAACATGGATGATTTCCCGTGTTATTACTGGGGTGACCATGGTAACAACATAGCGTCTATGCGCGGGGTTTGGCCCGAGGTTCGCCAATCTTTCTTGCAGAACATTAATCAGCATATCGCGCATAATCCAATGGCGAAGAAAAATGCGATTGAGACCTATGCATGGTAGAAAGTTGCCCAGAGATTTAATCTAAAAACATTCAATATCAAGTTAATAAGCGGCTGCACTAGAGCCGCTTTTTTATTGGTTTAAATAAAGCTTAAAGTGACTTTTTAATGCTAGTTTGCCAATCACCACCACCTGTTATTTCTCAAGGTTTTTCTTATTAAGCGAGTTTCGGTTTGTAGTGATGAACTGCATTTTTTATGTTCAGGTTAGAAACACTTTTCGACCTTGCTGTAGCCATTCATTAATTAGGTTTCTCTTATGTTTAACCTCTATATTAATCATTAAATTCAATGGCTTATATTGTTAATCTTTTCTTTATTTAGTTTCGTTTTTTCTTTGATTGTTTAAACAATGAGCTAGGAATACTTTGTAGTTAGTTATCCACGGGCTGATAACGAAACAATCATAAAATGGAAGGAACTGAATATGGCTTACCAAGGCTACACAACATTTAGCGCAAAACAAGATGACGCGATTTTATATGTCACTTTTGATTTTGGAACGGTTAACGTACAAGGCCAGGAGATGCTAGCTGACCTAAATGGTTTGGCGCTGCGTTTAGAACGCGACCGCAGTGTAAAAGTGGTGGTATTTCAATCGGCAAATCCAGAAATTTGGGTATGTCATTATGATACGGACTTGCTTAAAGACATGTCGACTGAGGCGGTATCTCGCGAAGACGCAAAACTACTCGACTTACAAGCAGTACTTGAGCGCATTAGCAAGTTGCCTCAAGCGACCATTGCTAAACTTGAAGGCTTTGCCCGTGGCGGCGGTCATGAGTTTGCCCTAGCTTGTGATATGCGCTTTGCAGCACGCGGCAAATACAAATTCATGCAAATGGAAGTGGGCATGGGCATCTTGCCATGTGGTGGCGGTGCTTCACGTATGGCTCGCCAAGTGGGTTTGGGCCGCGCTTTAGAAATTGTATTAAGTGCACGTGATTTTAGTGCTGACGAAGCAGAAGCTTACGGCACCATTAATAAGGCTTTAGAACCCGATGAAATTGGTCCTTATGTTGATGCGCTCGCGCAACGTATATCTAAGTTCCCTGCAGAATCAATTAACGCTTGTAAGCAGATGGTGTACGAGTCAATCGATAAACCGATCGATGAAGCGCTTAAAGCAGAAGCATATTGGCTATACCAAGCTACCAGTAAAACACCTGCAGTTAAGCGTTTCCAAATTGCCGACGAGCAGGGCTTAGAGCACGATATCGAGAACCAGCGTAACTGGGAACAGTTAGTTATGAACGTTCAAGATATTAACTAGAACAAGCTAACAAGAAAGCTCCTACGGTGTTAACTCGAAAGAGAAACGCGGAGCTTTCTTATTTCTATAGCTCATCAAGCCAAGCGCTAAAGCGAATAGTTTATTCACCCCAATCAACAAAATAAGAGGTTCACTATGCTAGGTGAAAGCCATTCATTACTGCACGAATTTCCCAAGTCTAAAGCAAGTATTTTAAGCTTAGTTAACAGCGACGAAAATTTTGCTAAAGATGCTCAGCACTACGAAGACTTAGACAATAAAATTAGAGATTTAGAACTCAGCAATTCACCGATTGACGACCAAGCTATGCACCAGTTGAAGCACGATCGCTCCTTGCTAAAAGACTCGCTTTATCAGCGGATCTTGCAAGTGGAAACGGAACAGTAAGAGCAAATAGTTAATAGGCTCAAGCCTTAGCGCTTGAGCCTACTGCTGTGATTAGTTGTTTAAGGCGCTGGGTATTCGTTGATAGCAAACGCCGGTGTTGCTACACCCTTAATATCTTCAAGCTCTACGGCAAAAACGCCGCCACTTAGCGGATAATCGCGTAGCTGTTGCTCACTCATGCCTTCACGAGCGCTCACCACATATAAGGTGCTTAGGTTTGGTCCGCCAAAGGCACATTTAGTGACATTAAGAGCTGGAATGGCAATTTGCCGTTCTAGTTTTCCTTCTGGCGTATAGCGGCTTACTTGAGCACCATTGTAGTGGGCTACCCAAATGTGTTGCTCTGCGTCGATAGTGATTCCATCGGGGTTGCCAAAGCTGCGGTCAATCTCCAGCCAAGGCTCTAATGCTGATGCATCACCATCATCAGTTAACTTGCTGCGAAGAATGGTAAAGTTTTCGGTATCTACAAAATATCCATAGCCTTGTTTATCACAAAAGGTTGGGCCATTGGTAACCCAGTATTTCTCACTTAACGAGCTAAGGCTAAGCGCTGGCGTTAAGCGGTAAAACTTTCCTGAGTCTTGTTTAATTTGGCAATCCATTGAACCTAACCAAAGATCACCATTTGGAGCAACCCAAGCATCATTAAGACGGTTGTCTGGTAACTGAGGTTCTGGGTCTAGTAAAGGATAAACCGTTCCGTCGCGTAACAGTTTAACGCCGTCGGCATAGGTGGCGACAAAGGTGGTGCTTTCTCCGGGTATCTGGGTCGGTAAAACTGCGCTAATCATTGGCTTTTGCGACCAGCTTTGTTGCTCTCCTGAGCTTGGCTGATAGCGGTGTAAAGTTTCTTTAAGAATGTCTACCCAATAGAGCGCTTGCTCTTGCTCTATCCATACAACGCCTTCGCCTAAACGCGCTTCGGCTGGCCAAATACATTCCACAGTATATTGCTTCGACATTCTTGTTCCTTTGCTACACATGCCCACTGAATGGGATTATCTCATCTCATTTAACCCTTATCGATGGTAACACTTCGTAGCTTGGGGATGTTTTGTTTCATCGGGTTTCAGCATCTTTGTGAGTTAAGGACAGGTGGAGTTACGAGGTGCTTGTAGAAGAGGGCGTTATTATTAAGAGCGCTTAAACACTTGACCGAACAGCTATAGTCGGCCAAGTGCTTTAACAGCTTATTTCTCTCGCTTAATGCCAATATCTTGGTAGTTAACTTGGCTAATGGCTAAACCCTGCCAGTTACCAAAGGCTTTAGCTTGGCTTGTTTTAGCTTGATAAAAATAAGGTTGGCGCAAAGCGGCTTGCTCTGCGGGCATGGCAAAGTACAAACGGGCACTTTCGCCATTTAGTTGAGCGCTAGTGAGATAGGCGACGAGTGCATGCTCGAGCGCGTGGTAATCACTTTTCCAAAGATGAATTTTGAGCCCCTGATTGGCAACCGGATAGGTGCCGCCATCTTCGGCGATAAAGCGCTCAAACCATTGTGGATAGGTATTGGCTAGGTAACGTTTAGCCTTAGGTTCGACTAAAGCTAGGCTCGCCGCCGCCTGATCGAGTTCTGCATACTCCCACCAAATAGCTGGAGCGCCATTGGGAAGGCGACGCCATCCGCCTTCGCCTTGTTCAATAAAGGCAGCTTGCAAGGTGGCCTGAAGGCCTTGCTTACTTTGGTTAACAAGTTGCTGTTGGCCTAAATACTCGGCGGCTAACCAACTCATCCACCAAGATTTAGCCGTATGACCAAAATCATTATGGCGGGCAGAGTCTGGTTGGTAATTATCGCCATGCTTGGTGCCCCAAAAACGGAAATCATCGGGGCGCAAAAACTGCTGCGTGATGGTGTTAAGCAGTTTTGAAAGATCATTATCCCACTGGCTTTTGTGAGGCTCTGGTAGCAATGGCGATATTAGCAACATATAGGCGTTTATTTGGTCGAGTTGCGCCACAAGCTCAACTTCTTCTCCAGTGCCGTTGGTGGATGCCGCATTTACCCAGCGCAAGCGCTGTTGTTGCTCGTCCCAATATTTATCAAATATATAATCTTTAACTTTTAGTAGATCATTGAGTACTGCTTTATCGCCGGCTAAGTAGTAGTAAAAGGCCATGCCTAATTGAGCGTAGGCAAGGTCTTGAGTGGTACGTTGTTTAGCTGAAAATTTTGATTGTCCGTTTTCGGTCACGCTCACTACCGAGCCTTGCTCTTCTAGTAAATGCGTGCGTAAGTAGTCAACGCCAGCCTTGGCGAGTTGCAAGGCCTGCTTATCACCAGTGAGGTGAAAGATCACGCCATAAACAAAGGTGTGCCTAGCCTGCATGCGGGTGTAGCTTTCTCCTAAATGGGGCTTCATCCAGCTGGGAGCCGTGTTGAGCTCAGAACAGGGGCTAGCTTGAGTAAAAGCTGAGCCGTCGTTACAACGAAAAGTTGGAAAGTTACCTATCGGTGAACCATGGGCATCTTGGTGTAACCAAAAAGGAGCCAGCTCGTTTTCTACGCTATCAAGCCAACGCTGGGCAGAAGGGATTTGCAAATCGCCCGCTTGGGCATTGCCGTTAGCAATTAAACACACACTGAGTAATACTCGTTTCACAGTCTATTTCCTCAAGCTAAAACGCCATCGCTTAAGAGTTTATCTGAGCATGAATAGAAAAAATCAGTGTTAGTACACAGTTTTAGGTGACTTATTGATAGATAAGATGGTTGGAAGATAGGCGATAGCAATGCGCTATCGCCTATAAGGTTTACCCGCGTTGTTTCAACTGCTTAACACTGTTTTGAACACGTCGATAAAACTTGCCTAAGTCTCTATCGGTGGCTCGTCGCTCAGCTACGCTGGCGGCGTTAAACTGTTGCTCACGCATTAGTTTGTGGTAGTTCACTAAGCGCCTTTCATCTAATAAGCCCTGGCTTATGGCTTGCTGCACTTGGCAGCCGGGCTCACTGTTGTGTTGGCAATCGGCGAACTTACATTGCTCGGCGAGCTCAGTAATATCGTTGAAGGTGGCATTTACCCCTTCTTCACAATCGCTGAGTTGTAGCTCACGCATACCGGGAGTGTCTAGCAGTAAGCCGCCGTTCTCCATTAGATGCATTGAGCGCGCCGTGGTTGTGTGCCTGCCTTTGCTATCGGCTTCTCTAATTGCCCCTGTTTGGCTAGTTTGTTCACCTAACAGCGTATTAATTAGGGTAGATTTTCCCACCCCTGAAGAGCCCATAAAGGCAACCGTTTGGCCCTGCTTACACCAAGGGTTAAGTTTGGCCACCTCGTTGGCATCCAGCGAGTTGACTGCTTCAACCATTAACATGGGATCAAGCTTTTGTACTTGCTGGATAAAGCTGGGTACGTCGTCACAAGTATCGGCTTTAGTTAGCACCACCACTGGGTCTACTTTTGCTTCATTAGCTAAGGCCAAATAACGTTCAATACGGCTTAGATTAAAGTTATTGTTCAATGAACATACGATAAATACCGTGTCTACATTGGCGGCAATTAGCTGTAGTTCAGCACGGGTACCTACTGCCTTACGGCTAAATAAGGTAGCGGGTTCGAGTTGCTTTACAAATTTAGCCTCGGGTGTATTGGCTTGCTCTAACAATAACCAGTCACCTACGGCCATTTTAGGCATATTTGGGTGAATGGTGATGCGTTGTAAGCCAAGTTCACTGGCGACCAAATATTCACTGCGGTGCTGTTCAAATACGCGCGCAGCAGTGTACGAACTTAGTTCGTCTAAATTAAGTTGTTGTTGAAAAAAGGGTTTCCATCCAAGTTGAGATAGAGAAAAAGAAATACCCATTTGAGATTACCCCAAGCACAGTTGTGCTATAAAAAGAATATAGGGGTCGTTGTTACGCCCCGGTAATAACCGGGCTGAGCAGGAGTAACAGAGTTACGCTTGTTCCTGAGCCCGAGAAGGTGTGATTACAATCATTTTGTATCCTCGCTATTGACTAAAAATCGGCTAAATAATAGCAAATGATGTGGGCGAACCCCACAATTACTTGAATAACTATTGAGACAAATCAGGTCTTGGATCTTTAAGGCTTAACAGCCACACTGTTTAAAACGATCTTATGAATAACTGCGTATAGCTTATTAAAGCTTAATTACTAACACGAGCAAGAGAAGTGGAGTAGGGTATGCATTATTTTCGACCCGCACGTGAACGCGGATCTGTTGATTTAGGTTGGCTTAAAAGCCAGCACAGTTTTTCCTTTGCCAATTATTACGACCCCAAACACATGGGGTATTCAGTATTGCGAGTTATTAATCAAGATAGTGTTGCGCCCAGTAAGGGTTTTGACACCCATCAGCACAAAGATATGGAAATCATTTCCTACGTAACCCATGGCGCCGTTGAACATCGAGATAGCATGGGTAATCGTTATCAAGTTCCTGCCGGTGATATTCAAGTGATGAGTGCAGGCACTGGGCTTAGTCATTCCGAGTTTAATTGCTCTGATGTTGACGATTTAGAGTTTTTGCAAATTTGGATTAAACCGCAGCAAACGGGTTTGGCTCCTGCCTACCAGCAAGCGCGGATTAGCCAAGGGGAGTTACTAACCCCACTTGTTACTCCTGATGGCCGCGATGGTTCACTAATTATGAATCAAGACGCAGCACTCTATCGCCTTGCTCTTAAGCCGAATAGCCAGTTTGAATTAGAAGTGATGAAAGCGTGTGGCTATTTGCATGTGGTAAGCGGTGCAGCAAACTTGCAGCAAGCTTCTGGTAGTGCTTATACGGTTCGACCCGGCGATGGGGTTGGTGTATCAGGTGAAGAAGCCTTAAGCATAAAAACGGAAAGCTACGCCCTAGAAGCGCTTTGGTTTGATTTGCCCAGTGCCTGAACCGCGTAATTGGCAGATTTTATTATCCATTAAGTAATATCTATTTCTTAGTTAAACCCTTATGCATAGGCAGTGTTAGCGTTAACAATTGTTTGTCTTGTTCACAAAAAAAACATAAAAACGTACAATTTTTCATCACTCATAATGATAGATTGCATTTTAACTTGGGCTTTTTCCTCTTACTGCTATGGTTGCGCTGCATATAAAAGCAACTACAGCAAACAACAAACAATTACTTGAGCTGTTAGGTGAGGGGTGTTCATAGCCTTAGCCAACACCTGCCACTCAGGGCCAACTATGTAAGAGGATAAATGGAATGATCTCAAATAAACCCGTGCTGGCTTTATTGAGCCTAGCGCTATGGTCGCCATTAAGTTCAGCAGAGTTACTACAAAAATTTGAGCTGGAAAATGGAAGTTTGTTACCCGGTTACTCAAGCGCAATTGATAGTCCGTTTAACGGTGTTGCAGCTTATGCAAACAATGATGGCGTGCAAGCAACAGCGCAAATTAGTAATACACCCGGCCAGTTTCGGTTAGATATTAGTGGCGCAAGTAGCGCCAATAATGCAGCGGGTATTAGTGTTTACCTTGATGATAAAAAAATAGGTGCAACAGAGTTTGTGGGCACTGCTGCATCGCTGGGTAGCATTAGTTTCAAACTAGACACGATGCCGCTTAACTCGAGCCTTTCGTTTAAATTAGAAACCGATGATGGCAGTAACGATACCTATTTAGATTGGTTTGAGCTGCATCGCGTAGGCGATATAGCTGCTTTGCCTGCGGCGCCAGTATTGCCAAGTGATGGGGCATACAATACCGGCGTATACCGCAATATGTTTGCCGAGCTTGGTTACTCAAAAGCTGAGGTTGAAGCCCGTGTTCAAGCGGTATATGACCAGCTATTTCATAGTACTGATACCACCAATAAAGCGATATTTATTCCGGTGGGGGATGATATGGCCTACATCTGGGATGTAGGCAACAACGATGTTCGTAGTGAGGGCATGTCTTATGGCTTGATGATGGCGGTGCAAATGAACCGTCAAGACGACTTCAACAAGCTTTGGAAATGGGCGCACACGTACTCACTAAACAAATCGGGTGTAAATAAAGGCTACTTTGCTTGGAAGGTAAGCACTGCCGGTGATGTACAAGATGCCTACCCAGCGCCCGATGGTGAAGAATACTTTGCCACAGCTTTGTTTTTTGCTTCTCACCGTTGGGGTGATGGCACGGGTATCTACAATTACAGCGTGCAAGCTAATCAGATCCTTGATGATATGTACGGTAACGGCGAGATGCGTTACAACAATCAAGGTCAGTTAGAAGAAATTAGTCTGTTTGATCACAATGAAAAACAAATTGTGTTCTCTCCAGCCACACCTTCCGACAGAAACTGGACTGACCCTTCCTACCACCTCCCTGCATTCTATGAATTGTGGGCGCGTTGGGCGAACAACAACAATCAATTTTGGGCGGACATTGCTACTACCAGCCGCGCATTTTTGAAAACCACCGTTAACCCAGCCAATGGTTTAAGCCCCGATTATGCTTATTTTGATGGCACTCCGCATGGCGAGTTTCAAGCTTGGAAAACCACCTTCCAATATGATGCTTGGCGCACCGTTGGTAATGCCGCAATGGACTTTGCGTGGTGGCAAAAGGATCCCTGGCAAACTCAATATGTAAATAGCTTGCAAGCCTTCTTTAAGAGCGAAGGGATAGACTCGTACTCAAGCCTGTATGAGCTTAATGGTACGCCTTATCAAAACAATAGTGACCACTCACCTGGTTTAGTAGCGATGAATGCTTTAGCTAGCTTAGCGGCTAACGATCAACAAGCTTGGGAGTTTGTGCAAGCCCTTTGGGATACTCCAGTACCTAGTGGTCAGTGGCGTTATTACGATGGCACCTTATATATGTTTGGCATGCTGGCATTAAGTGGTAACTATCAGATTTATTGCCCTGCTGGAGAATGTGATGCGGTAGTTCCACCTACCGAGAATCGATCCCCTGTGGCGGTAAATGACAGTGTTACAACTGCTCAAGATACGCCGCTAGTGGTTAGTGTTTTGCAAAATGACAGTGATCCGGATGGCGATACTATTAGCATTGTGAGTTTTACCCAAGCAAGCAACGGCAGTGTTAGCCAAGTAGGTGACGGTTTAAGTTACTCGCCAAATAGCAATTACTCGGGCAGCGATAGCTTTAGCTATACCATTAGCGATGGGCAACTAGAGGCAAGTGCTACTGTGTCTGTTACGGTAACAGACACTACGGTGAATAATCCCCCTAGTGCCTGTTTTACTGTGAGCAGCGAAGCGACAACAGTTGGTCAGTCAATTGATTTTGACGCTAGTTGCGCAAACGATGTAGACGGTGATGTGCTGAGTTATGCTTGGAGCTTTGGTGATAATAATGGCGCCACAGGGGCTACAGCTAGCCACAGTTACAGTGCTGCTGGTACTTATCAAGCAAGCTTAACGGTAAGCGATGGTAAAGGTGCTAGTGATATTTATAGTGTAAGCATTGATGTTAGCAACTCAGATAATGGCCCTGGCGGCGCGGTGTGTAGCTATACGGTAGATAATGATTGGAATAGTGGCTTTGTGGCCAGTATTACTATTAGCAACCAAGGCACAACTGCGATGAATGGCTGGCAAGTGAGCTGGTCATACAGTGACGGCTCTTCCGTTACTAGCAGCTGGAATAGCACGTTAACAGGTAGTCAGCCTTATGTGGCTAGCTCGTTATCTTGGAACTCGACCATTCAACCTGGGCAATCGGTGACCTTTGGTTTACAAGGCTCTAAAGGCACAGTAAACACACCAGCTGAAGTTGTCACACTTGGTGGCTCAAGCTGTAATTAAGCCAATTGATTAAAGCAAAATAATTTAAGAGAGGCATTAGCCTCTCTTTGGTTTTTAGCGCTCTAATGCAAAAATCCTTATCATAATTTTGTGAATGTTAACGTTAACTTTTTGTTAACCTTGTTCACAGTTCTGTATAAAATTTGTACGTTATTTCTTTTCTCTTTCATGATCACTTTCATTCTGCCTTGGATAATTTTTGAGCGCTGCTATGGTTTGTGCTGCATTCAGCCTTTGCTCTAGTTACCAATACTAATATGAGCGATCTAATCGTTTAAAAACCAAATAATATTCGATGGCTGAACTGCGTTATTGCATAGATGAGGATAAAAGGAATGATCTTTAAAAGAACAGTATTAACGCTGTTAACTATTGGGGTGTTATCTCCAGTATGTTCGGCCGAAGTACTACAAAAATTCGAAATGGAGAATGGCAGTTTACTGCCTGGTTATTCGGGACTAATTGACAGCCCATTTAATGGTGTAGCTGCTTATGCCAATAATGATGGGCTTGAAACATCGGCTCAAATATCAAATGTTCCGGGCGAGTTTCGCCTTGATATTCGAGGAGCAAGTAGTGCCAATAATGCCGCTGGTATTAGCGTCTATCTCGGCGGCCAAAAAATCGGTGCTACAGAATTTTCGGGGACGAGTGCCTCAGTAAATAGCATCAATTTTAAGCTCGAAACTCAGCCAAGTTCGGCTAATCTTCAATTTAGACTAGAAACCGATAACGGAAGTAATGACACATTTCTCGACTGGTATGAGTTACACCGAGTCGGTGACATTGCACCGCTGCCCGATGCCCCCGTTTTACCTAGCGCAGGCGCTTACGACACCGGTGTATATCGCAACATGTTCCAAGAACTTGGTTACTCCAAAGCCGAAGTAGATGCCAAAGTACAAGCGGTTTACGATCAGCTATTCCATAGCAGCGATACGACTAACCAAGCGATTTTTATTCCGGTTGGCAACGACATGGCCTATATCTGGGATGTGGGCAACAACGATGTGCGTAGTGAAGGCATGTCGTACGGCATGATGATGGCGGTACAAATGGGCCGTCAGGATGACTTCAACAAATTGTGGAAATGGGCGCACACCTATTCGCTCAATAAATCGGGTAACAACAAAGGCTACTTTGCATGGAAGGTGAGCACTTCAGGCAATATTCAAGATGCTAACCCGGCCCCCGATGGTGAAGAGTATTTTGTAACCGCCTTATTTTTTGCCTCTCACCTTTGGGGAGATGGCAGCGGTATTTTCAACTACAGCGCGCAAGCGAATCAAATCTTAAAAGACATGTATGGTAACGGCGAGACCCGTTACAACAACCAAGGTCAGTTAGAAGAATTTAGTTTGTTCAACCATGCGGAAAAACAAATAGTGTTTTCTCCGGCCACACCAACCGACAGAAACTGGACTGATCCTTCATACCACTTGCCAGCATTTTATGAGTTGTGGGCGCGTTGGGCCGACAATAACAATGCGTTTTGGGCTGATTTAGCGGTGACCAGTCGCGCCTTCTTAAAAACAACGGTTAACCCTGCTAATGGTTTAAGCCCCGATTATGCTTACTTTGATGGTACGCCACATGGTGATTTCCAAAACTGGAAAGATACCTTCCAATACGATGCTTGGCGCACCGTGGGCAACGCAGCAATGGACTTCGCTTGGTGGCAAGCCGACCCTTGGCAAACTACCTACGTAAATAGTCTGCAGAGCTTCTTTAAGAGTGAAGGCATCGACTCTTACGCGAGTTTGTATGAATTAGATGGAACGCCTTATCAAAACAATTCTGATCATTCCCCAGGCTTAGTGGCCATGAATGCGATGGCGAGTTTGGCCTCTAACAACCAACGCTCATGGGAGTTTATTCAAGCTTTTTGGGATACTCCTGTACCAAGCGGAAAATACCGCTACTACGACGGTACCTTGTATATGTTTGGCATGTTGGCACTAAGTGGCAACTATCGAATTATTTGTCCAGCGGGTGAGTGTGATGTAGTTACCCCTCCACCATCTGATGGGAATAACCCTCCAAACGCCAATAACGACAGCAGCGCGACCATCGAGGATACCGCGGTAAGTATTGCAGTGCTGCAAAATGATAGCGATGCCGACGGTGATGCTTTATCTATTACCAGCTATACCCAAGCGGGCAACGGTAGCGTTAGCCAAGTTGGTGATTCGTTAAATTATTCTCCTAACAGTGGTTTTGTTGGCAGCGATAGTTTTAGTTACACCATTAGTGATGGCCAAGCCAGCGCTAGCGCAACCGTGACTATAACTGTTACAGCCAATGATAATGGAGGCACACCGCCTACAGAGGGAGAATTACTTGAGCAAGTTGAGTTGGAAACTGGGGGGATTACACCGTCTTATCGCCAACCTATTACGTCACCATACGCTGGCGTTATTCTTTACGGAAATGGTGAAGCGATAACGGTTAGCAGCAGTAACTTAGCAGCTGGCGACTATAGCTTGGTGATTAATGGCTCATCCAGCAATAACACGGCAGCGGGTATTAGTGTTTATGCCGACAATGTAAAAGTAGGGACAGCTAGCTTTATTGGTACCAGCAGAACCGAGCAAACGATTGGTTTTAGTTTAACTAGTGCAGCAAGCTCACTTAAATTTGTATTAGAAACCGATGTTGGGCAAAACGATACCTTGCTCGATTGGTACCAGCTATATAGCGGCAGCGGCACTGGTGGGGGTAATCCGAGCACTCCTAGTGAAGTACTCATTCAAGCAGAAGACTATAGCCAATATTACGATACAACTAGTGGCAATGCGGGTGGCAGTTACCGTAGTGACGATGTAGATCTACAAATCACTTCCGATGTAGGTGGCGGTTATAACCTTGGTTGGACCGCAGCAGGGGAGTGGCTCGAGTATTCGGTTAATTTGCCTGCAGGCAGCTATAACATCGAGTTTAGAGTAGCTTCTAATCCAGGTGGCGGGCGTTATAGCTTAGAGGCCGATGGTCAAACTGTAGTCTCGGCTAGTGACGTGGCGGCTACCGGTGGTTGGCAAAACTGGGTGAGCCAGAACAAAACCAACATAGCGCTAAGTGGTGGTGCCCAAACCCTTCGTTTTAATGTTTTGCAGGGTAACTTTAATTTAAATTGGATTAAAATCTCTCCCGCAAATTAAACGATATTGACTGATATGGCAGCGTCAGCTGCCATATTTCTATACTTATCATTAATGTGAATTGTATCGCTGCAAATCTCACTTTCTATTCGGCAGCTTCCAAGTAATAGACTACTCTTTTAGTGAGTATTTAAGCCAAGTAGCTCTCTACTTCTTACAGTAAATCATCAGCTTAAATGCCCGTTGAAATTACACATCAGACTTGGATAAAGGAATATGCTGAGCCGAATCACCGCTGCAATTGTAGCGATATTAAGTTTACTGCTAGCTGCCAACGCTTGGTCTCAATCTCAAGTTGAAGAGTTTACTCAACAAGAAAAACAATGGATTGCTGAGAATACGGTGGTGTCAGTGGCCCCCGATGCAAACTTTTACCCCTATGCATTTATTAACCTTCAAGGTGATTTTGATGGAGTGACTCGCTCGTACCTTGATGTTATTGAAGAAATTTCTGGGCTTCGTTTCGATTACAAATTGGGTATGCAATGGAAAGACATGTTGCAAGGCCTAAAAAGCGGCGAGTTCTCGTTGATTCCAATGATGTACTTAGACTCAGCCAAACAAGACTTTGTTAATTACTCACATCCATTTTTGCTACATACCGAATATGTCTTTACCCAAAGCGACGTTCCTACTATTGCCAGTGTTGATGATTTAGCCGGAAAAGTGGTTGCCATTGTTGAAGGCTTTGAGCAAGTAAATTGGTTAAAAACAAACTTTCCCCAGCTAAAGTTTAAAACCTATCCAGAGCTGTCGCATACACTACAAGCAGTGGCCGACGGTGAAGCCTATGCTGCTATTGCCGAGCTGAGTTCCGCGCTGTATATCAAAAACAAGTTGCGTTTAAGCAACATTAAAAATAACTCTGTGGTGTTGGGGCGGAAAAACATTCCTATTCATATGGGCTTGGCTAAACACTCTCCAGTATTGCTATCCATCATCGACAAGTCGATCAAAAAAATAGACATAGCTACCCGCAACAAAATTCGTGGGCGTTGGTTAACAGACAGTTCGTCTCAGCAGCTGCTACCGGGAGCATTTGGTTTTGGTCGGCCCCCCTACATGTATGATCAAAGCTCTGAAGTGGGCCTCGAGCTGGAAATTGTTCGCGAAGTCTTATCCTCTATTGGTTATCAACTAGGGGACATAGAACAAATTCCTACTGTGCGGGCTCATGAAATATTAAGTGAAGATCAAAGCTTAGATTTTTCGGCCGGCTTGGTGGCAAAAAAAGATGATGAGTTATTTTATTCCGATAACATCGTGCAGTTTCACAATGTGGCATTAACCCGTAAAACCGATCAGCTCAATATTACTAAGGTCTCTCAGCTTGCTGAGTTTAGCGTAACGGCCTTTGAGGGCGCATCTGAGGTGTTAGGTAAGTCTTTAGCCGGCGTTGCTAAGGTATCCTCGAGCTATCAAGAATATGGTGTTCAAGAGCAATCCTTGGAGCAGTTCTTTTCAGGCAATGCTCAAGTGATTATCGCAGACCAAAACTTGCTGGAGTGGACGATAAAACATTCGGGATTAACGGCCTTACTGCAAAGTGATTTTGTGGTTCACGACATTTTTGAGCAAGCCGACGTGGGTTATGCCGTTGCTTTTAGAAATGAATATTATCGCGACATTTTTAATCAAGCTTTACAGGAGTTTAAGCAAAGTGCTGATTACTCCAAACTGAATGACTTATACGCTAAATCAGACTTTAGTAATCAAATAAAGCGCGCCAGTTTATTGAGTGATGTGCTTGCGCCATACATTTTCAATGATGACCTTAAAATCATTAAACATATCGCGGGTGTTTTTCAGAAGAACTCGAATATAAAAGCCATTGTTGTTAGTTCAGACTCTCCGCCTAAGGTGATATTTAAAGCTCAAGAAATAGACGGTCAACTCAAAGAAGTGGATGTGCTGCAGATTAGCCACCTGAGTAAGCTGTCTAAAGAGAGCTACTTTGTGCATAACAACAACCCCGATAAAGTGGGAGAGGTTATTCTGTATTTCGAAGCCACAAGCTCCTCGCAAATTGGTAGCCCTAGCATTCCAAATATCAGTCGATTTACTTTATTAAACGAAGAGCAAACAGCCGATCTAAGAGATAGTTACGAGCGCCATCAATTGTCTGGTCAGCAGATAAATTTCACCAAAGAAGAATTAGCCTGGATGGCTGATAATCCTGAAGTTGCGGTAGCTGTTGATCCGTCTGCCTTACCCTATGAAGCCTTCGATGAAGATGGCAACTACATTGGGATAGTGGCTGATTATTTGCAGCTATTAAGTGTGAGCACCGGTTTAACGCTTAAACCCGTGCCTGTCGAGAGTTGGCAAGATTCTCTTAAGTTGATTCAAAATCGCGAGGTAAAGCTGGTATCTGCGGCACTTAATAATAAGTGGTTAGAGTTGGATTACCATCCTGCGCTGCCTTTGGTGGAAAGCGAGTTGGCCTACATGGGCTTAGAGCGAGATGGCTTTTTTGGTTCAGCTGAGCAGTTGGCGGGTAAGAAAATAGGCATTATAAAAGGAGCTTCGCAAACCCGCAGTATTGTTAATCGTTATCCCGATATTGACTGGCAATACCCAGAGAACACCGAGCAAGGTTTTATCGCTGTAGCCGATGGTGAATATCACGGCATGGTCGATAGCTTGTTGGTGCTTAACTACCTGATTCAAACGCGTGGTTACAGCCAGATGGCGATCGCGGCTGACTTTGACCGAGAGATTGTATCTACGTTGTTTGTGATTAAGTCAGAGCCTTTGTTACATAGCATCATTAATAAAGCGATTGATGCTGTAACTCAACAGCAAAGTGATGACATTACTTTAAGCTGGGTACCTAACAAACTGGTTGAAAAAGTAGACTACGGCTTGGTTACTCAAATTTCTATGGGTGCCTTGGTATTAATATTTTTAACGCTGTTTTGGAACCGAAAGCTGGCCTCACATATCAAAGCCAGAGAGTTAGCAGAGCAAAAAATCCAACAACGCGAGCAGCTGCTGTTCGATATGCTCAATGCTGCGCCGATTGGGGTAGCCATTGTACAAAATAACAAAACTGTTTTTTCCAATAAAACCTGCCGTGACATGTTTGGCGTGGAAGCAAACGAGCTGGATGATTTTCAAGTTACCAATATTTATTGTGATATTAGCCAGCGCGATGAATGCTACAGAAAATTGGCGCAAGGAGAAGCTGTTGCCAATGTCGAAATGAACTTTAAACGCACCGATGGTAGCCAATTTATCGGCTCGGCTAACTACTTAAATACCCAGTTTAAAGACCAACCAGCGGTATTGTTTTGGTGTTACGACATTAGTGAACTTAAAGACCTGAATAATCAGCTGAGCTTGGCTATTGATGAAGCCGATAATGCCAACAAAGCTAAATCAGATTTCTTGGCTAATATGAGCCATGAAATTCGTACCCCAATGAATGCCATTATTGGCATGACGCACTTGGCGCTAAATGCGGAGCTGGACCGCAAAACTCGCGGTTACCTAAATAAAGTTTCCCATGCTGCGGCTTCTTTACTTGGAATCATTAACGATATTCTCGACTTCTCGAAAATAGAAGCTGGCAAACTAGACATGGAATGCTTAGATATTAGCATTCAAGATATCTTGCAAAACCAGCTCAACTTAATCGAGTTAAAGGCTCAGGATAAAGGGGTTGAGGTGCTCACAGTGGTCGAGCCTTCGGTGCCGCATAACCTAATGGGCGATCCGCTTCGCTTAGGGCAAATATTCACTAACTTGGCTAGCAATGCGATTAAGTTTACAGAGCAGGGCGAAATAGCTTTCTCAGTTAAGTTATTGGAACAGCAAACCAACCGTGCCAAATTGCAATTTTCGGTGCGCGACACGGGCATTGGTATTTCGCCCGAGCAACAACAAAAACTGTTTCAATCATTCACTCAAGCTGATGCCTCTACCACTCGTCAATACGGCGGAACCGGCTTAGGTTTAACTATTTGTAAGCGATTAGTTGAGCTAATGGAAGGTGAGATTTGGCTAGAGAGCGCCTTGGGTGAAGGCACCGAGTTCTTGTTTACTGCGTGGTTTAAGCTAAACCATGAACGGCCTGCCATGCGCAGTGCGATTAGCCCAAGCAGCTTAGAGAATATGTGCATTTTAGTGGTGGATGATAATGAAAGTGCGGCTGAAATTATGGCCTCTATCGTGTCGTCTTTTGGCCCAGAAGTTAGCGTGGTACATGCTGGCTCAGAAGCACAGGCCTTAGTGGCTAAACACCCTAACAAGTTTGATGTAGCCATTGTTGATTGGAACATGCCAGATATGGACGGCGTTGCCACTTGTGAAGCAATTCGCCAAGAAGCTGGCAGTCATCCGGTTAAATTTATTATGGTGTCGGCGTATGACCATGCCCGCTTTAAAGCGCAAAGTGAAGATGCTGGCGTTAGTGCATATTTAGCTAAACCAATTACGGCTTCGGAAGTCTTTAACGCTATAGCTGAAGTAAGTGGGCGTGATGTTGCCTTGTATACGCCGTTGGCCAAACTTAGCGACAAACTCACTTTAGCCAAACAGAAGTTGCAGGGCGCACATGTGCTGCTGGTGGAAGATAACGAGTTAAATCAAGACTTAGCCATAGAACTACTTAACAGCATAGGGGTAAGTTGCGAGTTAGCAGAAAACGGCAAGTTGGCTATAGAGAAGCTACATCAAAGCGCTTTTGATGGGGTATTGATGGATATCCAAATGCCGGTCATGGATGGCTACACAGCCACCCAAAAGATCCGAGAGTTTGATTTAGAGCTGGTGATTATCGCTATGACCGCTAACGCCATGAGTGGCGATAGAGAGCGAGTGATAAGCGCAGGCATGAATGACTACATCAGCAAACCTATTGATGTAGAGGCTATGATAAACACCATGGCCGAGTGGATTAGCGCTTCTGGTTTGCAACAAACAGCACCTGTTAGTGCGCAAGAAGAGCCAGTGCCTACGGGGATTACCGAAGGCTTAAATCCCGAAATTATTGTTCAGACTGCTGGTTTAGCAACGTGTAATGGCAACGCCAACTTGTACTTCAAACTGCTGAATAAATTTAGTATTAACCAGCGCAGTTTTGCGGAACAATTTGAGCAAGCCTGCGGTGAGTCAGACTGGGTATTAGCTACACGTTTAATACATACTTTAAAAGGCAACGCTGGGAATATTGGAGCGCTTTCATTGCAAGCCGCAGCTGCCGAACTTGAAGCGGTTGCTGCCAGTATCTTGTCGGCAGAGGGCAGCAACAGTTATAAAAATAGTCACGAGCGGATCCAGTCTTTATTGTCAGATGTAAGCACTTTGCTAGAGCTGGTCTTTCAAGAAATAGACTTGTTACTACCTAAAGGCACTACTCATGAGATAGCTGAAGACGACAGCCAACAACAAAACAACATGCAGCAACTTAAGGCCGAACTGAGCACCCTAGAAGCACAGTTGGAAGAGTGCGACGTTGATGCAGTAGAGCGAATAGATGAACTAGCAGAGCTTGCTTTTCCACCCGAGGTGAAAAAGCAATTGTTGGGCATTAACAAGGCCGCAGCTGAGTATGACTTTGAAGCTGCGAGTGAGCAGTTGCAGAGCTTAAAATCACTACTCAGTTGATGCATATCATGAGAACCTGTGTTTCTGCTGCAAGCGCTCGATTATTCACCTAGGCTAGGGGCTGTTTATCTTTCGCGATTAAATTTTGTTCGTGAAAAAATCGTTTTAGGCGCGGCAAGGAGTGTGTAGCCTAGCATTCTAAGTAAACAGGCCTTAACAAAGCATAAAACGATTTTAGCCGAACCCTTCGGGCAGCGTTTGTGGCTTATTTCTACTGCGTTATCAGCTTCTCATGTAGGCTCACTACACATCAAAGCTTCTGCCTTGTATAAATAGTCCACAAACAGCTGCAAAAATCAGCTCGAAAGATAAACAGCCCCTAGTAAATCGCATTTGGAAAAGGATAAACCAATGATTAAGCCATTTTGCCTCAGTGTTGTTGCAATGCTTAGTGTGCTAGTGAGTTTGCCAGCGGCTGCATTTCCACAAACTTCGGTATCATCTAATCAGCAATTATTTGCTCAGTCGATTATTTATCATTCACTAAGTGGCCTTTGCGCAGCAAAACCGGGAAACAAAAGTTTAACTGGTGATTTTCAAGCCTGGCTATTGGGTAATCAAGAGGCGATTAAACTAGGGCGAGAAGAAGTTGCCGCTATGGCTAAACAGCAGGATAAACCTATGGATTCGGTGGTGTCTAACCTAGTTCACGTTGCTGAGCAGGAGTGGGGCCAGCTTGATAGCCAACAGCGTCAGCAAAAATGCCAAACCTTGCAGGTTTTTCTTACTCAAACAGAGGATTCTGTTCATTAAGTTGAGAGTAGGGCCCGCTTAGCCAATTCGCACTCACGGGCAGTAAGACTTAGATAGAGGCTAACTGATAGTGCGGGGTAATTTGGCTTTTAGCTATATGCTCTGCAACATCTAAACCACGCAAAAAGCCGTGCTGTGTGACCAGTACGGTTTTAAAACCCATCGCATTGCCACCCAATATATCGGTATGCAGAGTATCGCCAATCATCGCTATGCGCTGCGGATTTAC
This sequence comes from Agarivorans sp. OAG1, assembly GCF_037076485.1. NCBI lineage: Bacteria > Pseudomonadati > Pseudomonadota > Gammaproteobacteria > Alteromonadales > Alteromonadaceae > Agarivorans > Agarivorans sp. OAG1. The sequence goes on along the minus strand of NZ_AP028990.1, from coordinate 3,517,057 downwards.
TTCACCATAGCTTTGTTTTATTCGGCTGAGTGCTTCTTCAAATATTGGCGCATAAGGTTTACCAAAACAGCGAACGTTAGGGTAAAGCTCTTTAGGCAGGGTAAGGGTAAAACTACCTGGCTCTTGTGATACACCATCTTCTAGAGGCGCAATTAGGTCAGAGTTGCCCACCCACACTCTGCGAGGGTTGTTATTAAGCTCGGTGATAAAACGCTGTTGCAAGCTTTCGTTCCAAGCCTGCCCACTTAAAAACAAAAACTCTTCGGCTTGCCAAAACTCTTGGTCCTCTGGGTATAAACAAGGGCGTTGAATATCTAGGCGAAACTCAGGGAGGGTGATTACCCCTAAGCGTGAGTTGCTGTGTAAATCCATGTATTGCAGCAATACTTCTCGGCTGTTTACTATCTCTTGGTCACTAAAATCAAAACCAAGTCGAACAAACTTGTTGAACAGTTGCTGCTTGTTTTGGGTGGCGGCATTGGTGACCACCATTACTACTTTACCAGCTTGTCGTAACTTATCGATTTGCTGTTTAGCCCCATCTATCGCTGTTCCACCAACATTTAATACGCCGTAGGCATCAAATAAAAAAACATCAACTTCGTCTACGATGTCAGTAATGTTGTTAATGGTTTGACACTTCTCTACTGGAACATTTTTAGGCATACGCTCAGGAATGCTTAAATAGGCGTTAAATGCCTCAGATGGGCTGTAAAACATGGTAAAACCTCAGCAAAAAATAGAGCGCTACTTTGGCAGGTTTTTAACTAAATTAAAACTCGAATTTGAGCTTAATCAGCATCAATTATTCACCATCAAATTTAGTCTTTGTTAGCCAGCAATTGTTCTTCGAGAACCTTTTTAATGAGTTGGCTTAACCATAGTTGTACCGGGTTGTTACGGTTCTTGATGTGATACAAGCTTTGTATGCTTTCATTATAAATCAAGTGGCTTTGTTCTATCTTTAAGACTCTTAAATTGGGATAAAACTCCTGAGGAAATAAGTTTGAATGAGGTAAAAACATGTTCGTGTGTAGTACAACATCAATCAGTGCCATCATTATTTCAGACCGAAAGCCGACCCTACTAGTTAAGCCTTTTTCTTCCATAACCTTTTGTAACCAAACAAAATTATCGTTCCAGCCTGGGATGATCATTGACGCAATGTCGTACTTTGCTAATTCAGCTAGGGTGACAGTTTGAGCTGCTAAGGGGTGACCTTGTCTAACAATTGCTCGTCCTTCGAGTTGAACAAGGCGCTTACTATATAGCTCTTTGGGATGTTTTAAATCGTAGTTCACACCAAGTAGCGTTTTTCCTTTTCTTATATCTTCAAGTGTTGAGCTAGACCACGCAGTTAACACTAGCTTGGCGTTTGGGGCTTGCTTGGTTATGGCTTTATATAGAGAGCCAGAAAGGCAAGCCATTACAACTGGCGAAAGAGCTATTTCGAGAGTTTGATTTAGTGATTGAAGATCAAGTTCGATGTTTTTGTTTATAACACTTTCTAAGCCCGACAGGTGTGGATAAATATCAGCTTTTAGCTCATCTGCAAATGCAGTGGCTTCTAAGCCTGCAGATACTTTTACAAATAATTCATCATTGAAGTGGTAGCGTAATTTTTTTAAGGCTTGGCTTACGGCCGGTTGCGATATAAACAAGCGTTCAGCTGCTCTACGCATGTTTAGTTCTTCATATAAGATCAAAAAAGTTCTAAGTAGGTTTAAGTCTAATTGCTGGTAAAGGTTGTGATTCATTTTCATTTCATCCGGAACTTAGGTTCTCTTATGAGTTTTAGCTTTGTGATAAGTATAGCTTATGATCTTAATTTGATTTACTAATTAGAACTGCAAAATGTATCAAATAATAATGTCGCCAATTTACTGAGTTTATTAGGAAACATTATGAAAAATACGTTATTGGCATTAGTAATTGGCGGTTTGACCAGCCATTCTGTATTGGCCAATGAATTTTTCATTGGTGGTGGTGCTGGCTATCAAAATGTGAAAGTTGATGCTTCAGACACACTGCTAAGTAATTATTCGACTGATGCTGGGCGAGCTGCTATCCACGTTCGTGGTGGTGTGTATTTAAGTGAGAACCACCGTGTTACTGCAACGGTAAACTACATGAGCGACGCTACTGTCTATCGCAATGCTTTAGGAGAGTACCCAAGCCATTTTGATTCTAAAGCCCAATTGGCGCAGAACGAATACTTACTTTCGTATGACTATCTTCATCCATTGAGTGAAAACTTCTCTTTATTTGGTGGCGCTACAGTGGGGCTAGTGAATAACAAGGCTAAGTTATCGATTGAACACAAGCCGCAAGATGGTAATCCAAGCTCGCGTTATTCTCATCAATCAAGTAAAACCGATTTTACCTATGGCTTACAGCTTGGCATGCAATACAAGTTAACTGAAAGCCTATCTGTAGATGTTCAGTATCGTCATATGTTTGAGAGTTATTCCGAAGGCTTCACTAGAGAAAGTGGAGAGTCTACATCGCTATCTTTACCTTATAGCAATACTTACACTGTTTCTTTAGATTATCGCTTCTAGGTAATAATCTAATTGCTATTTGCATAGATGATGCAGGTTCTAGGCATTTAGCTTGAGTCGCTACGCTCTTTCACGGCAAGGGATGGTTTCTTTGCCTTGCTGTTGAGAGAGGGGGAAATGGATTTAGTCATTCTTCAATTAAAACGCCTAATGTAGAGCCTCCACTATAGATGAGCAGCTAAGATACTCCCTTACAGAGTCTCATCCTAACTAAAAAGCTGCAAAAAGAATTGGGCTTAAATTGAATCTTTACATGATGTCGATTTTATTAGCCACACTGAAATTCTTTCATATGTAATTTATTTGTTAACAAGTGGGCAGGCTTCGATTTTTGTTCTCAATTTTAGAATTTATTTGTTAAAAATAAAATTATTACTTGTCTTTAGGTGTTTAGTTATTTCTGTTTATTTACTCTGTGGTATATTCTCGAATTACTTAACAAACTGGATGTTTCTATGAAAAGTGTACACTACCGAATAGGTTTACCTGTTATCGGCTTGCTATTTCTTTCTGCATGTTCCACTCAATCTCCGCAAGTTGAATCTAAAGAGAATCAGAATTCTCAACAGCAGCAGCTTGAAGCTCAAAACCAAACTTTGGCTAAGCCTACACAGCCTTTACTTAAAAGGAAAGTGGCATTAGGTCGCATAACTAATGAAACAATTTATGGTAAGAGTTTGCTGAGAGACTCAAAGGGCGATGTGTTAGGTAAGCAAGTAACTGATATGTTGTCAAAGGCTTTAACAGAATCAGGTAGTTATTTGGTATTTGAACGCCCCGACATCGAACGTTTAAAGGATGAAGCAGAACTCACAGGTGAAAGTATTGAATTAATCGGCGTTGATACGCTGATTATTGGCTCTTTAACTGAATTTGGTAGAAAAACAGAGGGCGAGTCGGGGTTCTTATCTTCTACAAAGACTCAAGTTGCTCACGCGAAAGTCGACTTGCGCTTAGTTGATTCGAAAACAGGTCATGTCTATCACTCACTTTCTGGTGCCGGCCAAGCTTCTACCGAATCAGCTTCAGTTGCAGGTTTTGGCTCTAAAGCTTCCTATGATGGAACACTCAATGATTTAGCTATCTCAAATGCAATCTCTGACGCCGTAAATAAATTGACTGCTCAAATTCAAAAAAGGCCTTGGAAAACAGATATTTTAGCGATTGAAGATGGCTTGGTTTATGTCAGCGGCGGTAAAAGCCAGGGGGTTCGTGAGGACATGGAGTTCAGCATTGTTACAAAAGGCAAGGAAATAAAGTCTAAGCAAACAGGGTTCCTAGTAACGCTCCCGGGTAAAAAAATTGGGGCTATTAAAGTTATTCAATTATTCGGAGAAAGCGAAACCAATGAGGGCGCAATAGCAGAGGTCGTTGAAGGCTCGATTGATAATTTAGATATTACTACTGTTGATATCATGGAGATAAAGTAATGATGAAGGCTACCGTATTTGTTTTATTGTTTAGTTTTCTTGGTTTAGCTGGTTGTGTTCAAATGCCTACTACTACGAGCACAACTGTTGACAACCGTCCGCAGTTATCTTTTATTGCTGCGTCGGATAATGTTGTTCTTAGCGAGTATAAAGTGTGGGTTGATGGTTTGGAATCTGGATTGGCTTCCGATTATAAGGCGGACTCTGCAGCACTGCGACTATTGCCGGGTTCCCATGTTATTGAGCTAAAAAGAAATGAAGAGGTGATCCTTAAAGAAAAGATTTACCTAGGTGATGGAGTAACTAAACAGGTGGTTGTTAACTAATGAAGTTTCTTAAACTAGGGGTGATTTTGATTACAACAATTCTTGCTGGCTGCGCATCTACACAAACGACCTTATATGATTGGGGAGGGTATGATGAAGGTATATATGAGTACTACTATGATCCAGTGGAAGCCGCTAATTTTCCTGAGTTGGTTGAAGCTCACATTGTCCAGCTTGAAAGTAATAGTCAAACCCCTGCTCCTGGCCTTTATGCGGAGGTTGGAACGTTTAAATTAAAGACGGGCGATATTGAAAACGCAATTACTTATTATAAAAAAGAAGCTTCGACTTGGCCGGAGAGTAAAGCGTTGATGGATGCTATTGTTCAAAACTTAGAAAGACAAACTGATACAGAAGAGAAAAACTAAAATGTTTAAAAGAATAATTCCATTTGTCATTCTTATTTTCGTTAGTGCTTGTCAAACTACTCCAGAAGTTACACAAGAGTTTGATCTTGGAGACCCAAGTTCGATTTTGATTTTACCTGTAGTAAATCATAGCGTAGATGTAAATGCTCCACTGTCTGTATACAGCTCATTGCCAGTAATGTTAGCTGAGAAAGGTTATTACATATTTCCTATCAATACAGTTAAAACTATATTGGAGTATGAAGGACTATACGAAGCAGAAGAGATCCATCAGTTACCTAGCAATACTATTGCTGAAATGTTTGATGCTGACAGTGTTTTGTATGTAACCATCAATCAGTGGGATACGACTTACTTGTTGCTTGCTAGCACCACCATTGTTGATATTTCCTATGAAATTAGAGGGCGTCAAGGAGAGGTTCTTTGGCAAGCAGATAAGCATATGGAATATACACCACAAAACTCTTCTACAGGAAACGCTTTAGCTGACCTAATAGGTGCAGTGATTACGGCGAGCATAAATAGAGCCGCGCCTGATTACATGCCTTTAACTCGAACCGCCAATTATCAGGTTTTTTATTCTGACGCAGCTACATACTTACCTAGTGGTCCCTATTTAGTTGATGTAGCAAAGTAGTATATTTGCAAGGTCTATAAGCGACTAGTTCGCTATATACCTAATATGAATCTTTAAAAAGCTATTGATATCGATGGTTTAATTTCGTTCTGAGATATGCTCTAGCTTTTGTTCCCTACTCAAAGAACATCTATGCAGTATTTATTGTCGATAACCCTATTGTGGGCTTTTTCTTTTAGTTTAATTGGCGTGTATTTAGCTGGCCAAGTAGACGCTTGGTTTTCGGTGTTAATGAGAGTTGCACTGGCAACACTGGTCTTTCTGCCGTTTTTGAAACCTAAACAAGTTAGCCGGAGCTTAGCTTTAAAATTAATGTTGGTGGGGGCTATTCAATTAGGCTGCATGTATGGCTTTTATTATCAGTCATTCTTATTCTTGTCGGTTCCTGAAGTATTGCTGTTTACAGTGATGACTCCCATTTACGTCACCTTGGTGAATGATGCTTTTGAGCGACGTTTTAATTGGCAGTTTTTATTAAGTGCTTTTATCGCTACTTTAGGTGCGGTGGCGATCCGTTATGAAGGGATAGACCAAGGTTTTGTGACTGGTTTTTTATTGGTGCAAGGCGCCAACTTATGTTTTGCTACCGGCCAAGTTGCTTACAAACGGATCATGGCTAATGAGCCTAAGCACTTAGCCCAGCAAACCGTGTTTGCTTGGTTTTTTGTAGGTGCTTTGGTAGTGGCTGTGATTGCCTATTTGGCGATGGGTAATTCAGAGCGCTTGCCAACTACAGCAACCCAGTGGGGAGTGTTGGTGTATTTGGGTACAATAGCCTCTGGCTTGGGATACTTTGCTTGGAACAAAGGCGCTACCTTAGTCAATATTGGTGCATTAGCCGTTGCTAATAACTTACTTATCCCAGCGGGCATTGCGGTAAATCTGTTGATTTGGAATCATGATGCCGACATTATGCGCTTAAGCATTGGTGCTGCCATTATATTAGCTGCACTGGCGATTAATGAGCGTTGGGCAAAGCGAAGAATGACTAAGGTCTAAAAGCGGCTGGCATAGCTTTGCTACAATCACTGTTTAATTCAAGCGCTAAATATTGGAAAACTTGATGAAAGATTTGCAACAAAACAACCCCTTGCACGGCTTAAAGCTGGAAGTGCTGCTCGATGAAATTGTTGAGCATTACGGCTGGGAAACCTTAGCGTTTGCCTTGAATATGAATTGCTTTCGCAATAACCCAAATACTAAGTCTTGCCTTAAGTTTCTGCGTAAAACTGACTGGGCTCGCGAAAAGGTAGAGAGTTTTTATCTCTATCGTTTTAAGCATTTACCGCGTCCCGATGATGTTCAATATGCACTGCCGCCTCGCGACCGTTTAGTGCCCTTAGATCAAAAGCCTCGCGCACCAGTAGTGATAGATATTACTGCCAAGCCTCAAGTGCAAAACAAGCCTAAGCCAAAAGCGAGACCTAGCCGTCCGGCTAAAGCTCGTAGCGCAAAACCTAAAGCTGAGAAATCTAATCAGATTGATAGTGCAGACCCATGGGCTAATTCGCCTAAATAAGCTGTTCTCAGGCTAATTAGTTTGCTCTAGTGAGTGGGGCGAGGCAGTAAATTCAGTTACAATTTCGCCTCGTTGATTTTGCTGTAATTAATACTGCGCTCTTCTTATAGGTTTTATCGATAAATATGTCTCAAAAGTTTGTTCAAATTGGATTAGTTAACCCTAAAAGCCCTAGCAATGTGGGTTCGGTAATGCGTGCCGCTGGGTGTTTTGGCGCTAATGCCGTGTATTACACCGGCCAGCGTTATGCACGTGCAGCCCGCTTTAATACCGATACTAAAAACCAAAGTTTGAACATACCGCTAACCGGCGTTGATGAGCTTGCTGAGCAAGCTGGCGATCAGGTAAAACTAGTGTGTATAGAGTTAGCCGAAGGGGCTACGCCTTTACCGGAGTTTGTTCACCCAGAGCAGGCTTTATATGTGTTTGGTCCCGAAGATGGCTCAATTAGCCAAGCGTTAGTCGATAAAGCTGATGAGGTGGTTTATGTTCCCACCAAAGGCTGTTTGAACTTGGCCGCCACGGTGAATGTGGTGCTCTACGATCGCTTAGCAAAATCAGATAAAGCTAGCGGTGGCGAAGCACTTATTCGTAGCAGCCGCGATGTGAACAACCGCTTAAAGGCTAAGTGATTAAGTCAGGCTTGTTAGTTGATAGCTAACAAGCCCCAGCTACTCACTATTTTTTGTCGGCTCGTTGCGCTTGGCGCAGTTGCAGCTTTTGCTCTCGGCGCTGTTGGCTATGTTCTGCTGCTTCCATCCCCACATGTTGCTCACCACGCTGCTTAGCTAGGCGAACTTGTTTTTCACGTTCTCTAAAACGCATTTTTTGCTCATCGCTTAGCTTGTCATGGCAGTGCGGGCAGCTAACGCCTTGTTCAAATTTGGCGCTTTGCTTATCACTGGGTGAAATGGGCATTCTACAACCGCTGCATAGTTTGTAGTCACCTGGTTGTAATTGATGATCAACTGTTACGCGTTCATCAAATACAAAGCAGTCACCTTGCCATAAGGAGTTCTCTTCAGGCACTTCTTCTAGGTATTTTAGAATGCCACCCTCTAAGTGATAGACCTCTTCAAAACCTTGCTCTTTTAAATAAGCGGTGGATTTTTCACAGCGAATGCCGCCAGTGCAAAACATTGCTACTTTTTTGTGTTTTCCTGGGTCTAGCTCTTCAGCGACATAGTCTGGGAATTCGCGAAAGGTATCGGTATGTGGATTAACCGCATGCTTAAAACTACCCAGTTGAATTTCGTAGTCGTTGCGGGTATCAACCACCATCACTTCTGGATCAGCAATTAAGGCGTTCCAGTCTTCAGGTTTAACGTAAGAGCCAACCACATGGTTTGGGTCTATACCCTCCACACCCATGGTTACAATCTCTTTTTTGAGCTTAACCCGAGAGCGGTTAAAGGGCTGCTGCTCGCTGTACGAGCGTTTGTCGGTAAGTTGGCTTAATCGACTGTCGCTTTTAAGCCAAGCCAACACCGTGCTTATGCCAGTGTCTGGACCGGCAATGGTGCCATTTATGCCTTCTTCAGCCAGTAATAATGTGCCTCGCACCTGTTGTTGTTTCATTAACGCTAACAATGGATCTTGAAGCTCTTTATAATTATCTAGGCGAACAAATTTATAAAGGGCGCAAATAGTTATTTCTTTCATAGACTTAGCTTCCTGCCTTTTGGGGCGTAATCCCAGAGCATGATTTTTAAAGAAGGCCATTGTAATGAAAATGCTAAAAGATGCAGCAATCTTGTGGTGCTTTGTTGAGCTTTTGTTGTGAGCTTTTTCCAGAAAAACAGCTAAAATTGTGTTCTAGCCCGCTAAATCAAGTCTCTACAGCTACTTGCGTTTTTGCTCAGTGGTATGAGATGTCTATAATGAAGTAATTATCTAACATGGAATAGGTTGAGTAGTATGTCTAGTGTTTTAGCCACAGTGGATCAACGTACCAAACTTGTCGGCGAGAACCGTTTAGAACTGTTGATTTTTAAACTCAACTCTATGCAGTTGTTTGCGATAAATGTATTTAAAGTTAAAGAGGTAGTTAAGTTACCTCGCATGAACAAACTACCGGGTTCTCACTCACATATTAGTGGGGTAGTAACCATTCGTGGTCATTCCATTCCGGTTATTGATTTACGTGCTGCGGTAAAAATGCCACCGGCCAAAGAAGAAGCCAAAGTCGACTGTAACCTAATCATCACTGAGTATAATCGCAGCGTGCAAGGTTTCATGGTGGGCGAAGTAATGCATATTGTGAATACATCTTGGAAAGACATTTTACCTCCACCAAGCTCGGTGGGACGCAGTAACTACCTCACCGCAATCACCCGTATCGAGCATGAAGAAGCCAGCCGAATTGTAGAAATTATTGACGTAGAGAAAGTGCTGGCAGAAATCGTTAGTTACAACATCGCAATTTCAGACGAAGCCTTAGACGAAGAAGTCTCACATCTGCTTAATGGTAAACGAGTATTGGTCGTTGACGATTCTTCAACCGCCCGCGGTCAAGTAAAAGCCACTCTAGGCCAGCTCGGCATGGAGATTATAGAAGCTGAGAATGGGCTACAGGCCTTGAACATGCTAAAAGCTTGGGCCGATGAAGGTAAATCAGTTTACGATGAAATCTTACTAATGATTACCGATGCCGAAATGCCAGAGATGGATGGTTATCGCTTAACCGCAGAAGTACGTGGTGATGAGCGCATGAGCGAACTGTTTATAGCCTTAAATACCTCACTTAGTGGCAGCTTTAACGACGCCATGGTGGAAAAGGTGGGCTGTAATCGCTTTATCTCTAAGTTCCAGCCAGACTTGTTAGTAGACGTAGTGCAGCAGCGAATGCGCGAATCGTTAAAATAACAGCCAATAAAAAACCAGCCATTAGGCTGGTTTTTTGTTTTCTAGCATTCTTTATTTAAAGAACAGTTGGCTAAATGGATTGAGTAGCGATGCTAAGCCTGAGGTGAAATGCAAAGGTGCATCCAACAAGGTTAAGCATAAGCAATCTTGGTTAGCGGCCGTTCGCGGCGTATGTTTGTTTTGCGCATCTTGAATGATGAAGTCACCCGGTACGTAGGTTCCAGCGTCATCAATGAAGGTGCCTGCCAGTACCAAGGTTATTTCTTGCCCCTGGTGTGTATGCTCTGGCAGTGCGCTGTCTTGATCCATGTAAATGAAGTTCATTTTACTGTCACTTACTGCATCCACTCGAGCACGTTGAATTTTACCCGGTAAACGACCCCAAGGACCAATATGTTGCGGGTGAGCTTGCAAGGCTCGGGGCATTGGGAAACGCTTATTGCCAAGGGTGATTTCTTGCTGCAAGGCGGACTGAGGGCTTTCAATCACGCTGTCAGGGCTTTGCTGCATAATCATCGCTAACATCGAATCGAGTTCGCTGTTCATGGCTTCGGGCTGGGCTTGCTCAAGTTGAGTGGCCATCTTTTGCTCAGCAGCCTCTACGCGGCGGCGGCATTCTGGGCAGTATTCTAAGTGAGCACTAACCATAATGCTCATGGCTGGGTCCAGTTGACCGGCGGCGTAAAGTTCAAGGCTTTCATCAGCCGGATGAAATTGAATGTTAGTCATCCAATGCCTCCTTCATTTTTTTCAGCGCTAATCTTAGGCGACTTTTTACAGTGCCAAGCGGTAGGTTTAATATTTCAGACACTTGCTGTTGTGATTCACCGTGTAAGTAAACCCGCCTTACGATATCTGCTTGTTCTTCTGGCAACTTAGCAACTAAGTGTTTTAGCTCGTTGGTCACCAACTCTTGGTCTTCGGTCGACACTTTATCAGCGTCTTCTTCTTCACTAAGAATCGGCCATAAGTCATCGCCTTGCACCCAACTCTGCTGATGCTTGCCTTTTCGCATCAAATCAAACTTTACGTTTCTTGATACCGAAAATATCCAAGTCATTGCATTACCTTTGGACGAATCGTAAAGACCCGCTTTAAGCCAAAGTTTAAGCATGGTTTCTTGAACCATTTCTAGGGCAAGAGATTCATCAACAAATTGCTTCCTAGCCAAATTCAATAAACGTGGTGCTACTTGGCGGAACAATAAGTCATAACTTTTACGACATTGCTCACTGGCAATGTTTGCCAACAACAAAGCGATATCATCGTCGTTATTGGGCTGAGCTACTTGACTAGCCATAGGTGATTTGGGTCCACCGATTTTTGATACTGAACTGTGTATTTCCATATTGCCAAAATCGTTTGCGGATTGATAACAAGTTAACGAGCAAGGTGTGTAAAACGATCACTTTGTCGCAAAATAAATCCTAAATAACGAATACACAAAGAAGCAGAGGGTGATTTAAGCAAGCGCTGTTTGGTGCAAATGGGCAGCGGTAGCAGCTCTAGCCAACGCCAGCAAAGGTTTTTTACTTGCTCGCTTTGCACGCTTTGTTCTAAGTTGGCGGTTTGTAATTCTGGGTACTGTAAGTTGATGTTAGCCAAAGCGCTTTGCAGTGCTGCAGTGTTCTTTTGTACGGAGGTGTTGGGCCAAAGCTCAATTTTGTCGGCGCAAAGGGTAGGCGATACCCAAATAGAAGAAAACCCCGGTTTGCTCGACGTTACTTTACCCCAATGCAGAACTTTAAATTCCACTTCAATTTGTGCTTTGCTTAACCAATCAATATGGCTGACTTGGGCAAAACTCACTAAGTCGTTAGCTTGTACCGCACTATTTCCATCACTGTCTTGAAAGGCCAGCCAAACCCCACCGGCTTTTTCAGCAGCACGCAAACTGGCGATAAAAACCACGCCTTGCCCCTTCATCCGTGCAAAGCGCTGCGGCATAAAGTGCTCACGAGATATCATTAATGGAAAACAACAACTACTGCTCAAGTAAATATTCCTAGAAATGGATGGTTTGTCTTATATAACGCTAAAAGTTGCCAAAAGGATGAATGATCTTTCTTAATTTATCTGACGTACTATGATTAACGACAATAGAAACAAATGCTTAGATTTGTTTGGTAAAGGAAAATTGAATGAGTATCACGGCATCTGCACCGCATATTGTTAAGCAACTAGAGCAGTTTTACAGTGAGCTAGGTATGGCGCAGGTTGAGCGCCTCTCTGATATTTATGCCGACGATATCGAGTTTATCGACCCTCTGCATCATCTTCATGGCTTACAAGATTTACGAAGCTATTTTGAACATCTTTTACAAAATACCAGCCAATGCCATTTTGAGTTTCACTCTCGGCTAATTGCAGAAGGTGAATTTAGCCTTACTTGGCAAATGCAGTTTGCTCATCCCAAATTAGGTAACGGACGTATTTTGTCGCTAGATGGCATAAGCCACCTTAAGTTTAACGACAAAATTTATTACCACCGTGATTACTATGATGTAAGCGCGATGCTGCATGACCATATTCCGGTAATTGGTTGGCTATCCAAAAAGCTTAAAAATGGGCTAGCACAATGAATATTCTAATCACTGGTGCAAGTTCCGGCATTGGCAAGCAGTTGGCGCTTGATTACCAAAAGCTAGGCCATTCGGTGTGGGGGCAGGGGCGTAACCAACAGCGTTTGCAGGAGCTAGCCGAACAAGGCATCACGCCGCTTCAAGTAGAACTTGGCGAGCTAGAACAGGTGCGCAGTAGCTTTGCCGATTTGCCAGCAATGGACCTCATTGTGTTGTGTGCCGGCAATTGTGAATACTTAGACCCTCAGCGTTTCGACGCCAAACTGTTTGAGCGAGTGTGGCAAAGCAATGTGCTTACCATCGCTAATTGCTTAGATGCCCTATGGGGTAACCTAAAGCCCGGCTCTCAACTGGCGTTAGTTGGTAGCCTTGCTCATTTACTGCCCTTTAGCCAAGCTGGCGCTTATGGCAGTAGCAAAGCCGCGGTGTATTATTTAACTCAAGCCCTAGGCACCGATTTGGGTGACAAACAGGTGAGTGTTCATTGTATTCAACCAGGATTTGTTAAAACCCCGCTTACCGACAAAAACAACTTTGCTATGCCCAGTATTATTAGCCCCGAGCAAGCTAGTCAAGCAATCATCAAAGGCCTCAACAAAGGTAAAACTGTGATTAACTTCCCTAGCTTATTCAGCGGCTTTCTGCACATACTCAATTGCTTGCCATATCGCTGGCAGCAAAATATCTGTCGCCGTTTAGCTCACAAGGAAGGAGCATAGATAGAATGAAAATCGCCATTATAGGTGCCGGCATCTCCGGCATGACCTGTGCGCACTTATTAAAAGAGCAGCATGACGTAACGCTATTAGAACAAAATGACTACTTAGGTGGCCACACCGCCACTAACCAAGTCACTATAGAGGGCAAAGAGCATGCAGTAGACACTGGCTTTATTGTGTTTAATGACCGCACTTATCCTCTGTTTAATAAGTTGTTAGCCAAGTTGGGCATTCAAGCTCAAGAAACTGAAATGAGCTTTAGTGTGGTAAACCCCGAGCTCAACTTGCAGTATAACGGCCACGATTTAAATACACTGTTTGCCCAACGCAGCAACTTACTCAAACCCAGCTTTTATAAGTTTATCAATGAAATACTGCGGTTTAATAAGCTAGCTAAAGCAGCGGTAGACATCGATACCGCGGTAAGCCTCGGCCAGTTTTTAGAGCAGCATCGCTTCTCGCGCATGTTTCAAGAGAACTACTTATTGCCAATGGGCGCGGCCATTTGGTCTTCTTCGTTAAACGGCATTATGCATTTTCCGATGCAGTTTTTTGCTCGCTTTTTTGTGAATCACGGTTTGTTAGACGTAGCCAACCGGCCGCAATGGTATGTCATCCCCGGTGGCTCAAAACAATACATTAAGCCGCTGTTAGCGGGCTTAGATGAGCAGATCCGTTTGAATAGCCAAGTGAGTAGCATTCACCGAGATGATACTGGCGTTAAGGTTACAACCAGCGATGGCTGGCAATGGCAGGGTGATGCGGTAATTTTTGCTTGTCATAGTGACCAAGCTTTGTCGGCATTAGGCGCTCAGGCCAGTGATGACGAGCGTTCGGTACTGGGCAAACTCAAGTATCAAAATAACGAAGTAATTCTGCATACCGACGAGCGCTTGTTGCCAAGCATTCATCGTGCGCGAGCCAGTTGGAATTACCTATTACCACCTAGTGGTGATAGAGGCGACCGCCTAGCCAGTGTTACCTACGACATGAACCGTTTGCAGGGCCTAAGCGATGCGCCGCAGTTTTGCGTTACCCTAAATCCCCTAGAGCCGATAGCCGAAGATAAAGTGATTAAGCGCTTTAATTACATGCATCCGGTGTTTTCTATAGATGGCCATCAAGCCCAACAACAACGCGACGATATTTGTGGGCACAACAACAGCTATTTTTGTGGCGCTTATTGGCACAACGGTTTTCACGAAGATGGCGTGCGCTCGGCTGTGGAGGTGTGTCGTAAGTTTGGAGTGGACTTATGAGCATAGAGCACTCCGCTATCGCCTTTGGCGATACCTTTCATCAACGCTTTGTGCCGCGCAAACACGGCTTTAATTATCGGCTGTATTACGCCTGGATTGATTTGGCCGAAGAACAAACCGTGCAGCAAGAGCTGCAAAGCTTTGGGCGTGTTTTACCTTGGTTTCGCTTAAAAGCGGGCGACTACTTAGGCAGCGAACAAGGCACTATCCGTGATAAAGCCTTGCGCGCTCAGCAGCGTTTTCAGCCCGACTACCAAGCCAAGCAAGTGGTCTTGCTTGGTCAACTGCGCTGCTTAGGTTGGTACTTTAGCCCGGTTAACTTTGTGCTCTATGGCGACGGCGATAAGTTTGATTATATGCTGGCTGAAGTCACCAATACTCCTTGGAAAGAAAAGCACCAATATTGGCTGGATTTAAACGAGTTAAAAGATCACGACAAAACCTTTCATGTTTCCCCTTTTAATCCCATGGACATGCGTTATCACTGGCAAGTAAAGCTAGTGCAACAACAGGTGAATATTGTGATTAATTGCTGGCGCGAACAGAAAGAATTTAGTGCTGGCATAAATTTAATTAAGCAGCCGTTAAACTCTTCTAGTCTTCGCCGCGTAATAAGTTCATACCCTTTAATGACTCTCAAGGTTGTTACAGGAATTTACTGGCAAGCATTGAAGCTATGGATGAAAAAAGTGCCTTTTTATGGTCATCCAGCCAGTGCTAAAAAATAATTAAAATTGCCCTAAGGAAAAACTATGGCTACTGCAAAATCGCTTTCTTCTGCTTCAGTTTCCAGTGGTTTAGATTGGACCCGCCACCTTGTATTAAAAACCTTTGACGGTTTAAAAGGCGGCGCCATTTTAATGAGTCAAGCAGGTTACGAGTCAGTTCATTTAGGTGAAGCAGACCACCCCGAAACCGTTGAAGTTCATATCCTCGATTCTCAAGTTTTTTCTCGTATTTTAAAAGGCGGTAGCATTGCCGCGGGCGAAACCTACATGGAAGGGTTGTGGCGCTGTTCTAATCTGCACCGCTTACTGCAGCTTTTGGCCGACAACCAAGACCACCTAGATTGCTTAGATAGAAAACTGCACTGGTTTACCGATGCGTGGTTTAAAGTGCAGCACTTCTTTCGCCGCAACAATAAACGCCAAGCGAAAAAGAACATTCTGGCTCACTACGATCTTGGCAACGATTTTTATCAATCGTTTCTTGACCCGCAAATGCAGTATTCATCAGCCATTTTTGGCGGCCAAGACATTACCTTAGCCGAGGCGCAAGACAACAAACTTAAGCGCATATGCGAGCAGCTAAAGCTTGAGTCGGGTGATCACCTTTTAGAGATTGGCACCGGGTGGGGTGGGTTGGCAATGTATGCGGCCAGCCACTATGGTTGCAAGGTAACCACGACTACCATTTCCGACAAACAGCACGCCTATGTGGTGGACAAGGTAGCTGAGCGTAAGCTGAGTCACTTAGTGACTGTGCTAAATAAAGACTACCGCGATTTAGAAGGCCAGTATGACAAACTGGTCTCTATCGAAATGATCGAAGCAGTAGGCGAGAAATTTTTACCGGGTTTTGCCGAGCTATGTGCTAATAGGTTAAAGGCCGGAGGTTTAATGCTTATTCAAGCCATTACCATTGATGATCGCCGCTTTTCGGCCTATCGTAAAAGTGTCGACTTTATTCAGCAGTATGTATTTCCTGGTGGCTTCTTGCCTTCGCCATCGCTGCTCAAACAGCTATTTTCCAAGCAAGGCTTACAATCTCTACAGCGACTAGAGATAGGTATCGACTACGCCGAAACCCTGCAGCACTGGCATCAGCGGGTGCAGCAGCAACACAATAATAACCAACGCTTCGGCTTCGACGAGCAGTTCTACCGCCTATGGCATTTCTACTTTGCTTACTGCGAAGCAGGTTTTAGAAGCCATAACATTGGTACCGAGCAACTTACTTTGGTTAAGGCCTAAGCTCATGCAATGGCCGGTATTGCTGCTATTTAAACTTAACTGGTTAGCGGCCTTCTTTTGGGGGCAGCAAGCGGTGATGTTTATGGCGCTGGGGTTAATCGGCTTAGTGGCCTTGCAAGTTCGCCGTTACCAATGGGCGGTGCTTATTCCCTGTGCCATGCTCAGCGTGGTTGGCGTTATTTTAGATTTCAGTTTGGTAAAAATGGGCGTGCTGAGCTTTAGCTCGTCCAATTTACCGCTGTTTATGATGTTGCTTTGGGCAAGCTTTGCCTTGTTATTGCCAAGCCTAGCCAGTTTCCCCAAACCCTTCATGCCCTTATTTGTGGCGGTAATGGGCCCGGTGTCTTACTACCTAGCCAGTTTAGCGCAGGTATTTGCGATACAGCCCGATGCAATATTAGGTCTGCTTATTCTGTTCCCCTTGTGGGCGGCCTTTGCTTACTTAGCTAATTCGCTATTGGAGAAACGCTATGTTTAAAGCCATGGCATTAGCCAGTATTTTATTGGCGTTTTCTAGCCAAGCAGAAACACAAATGCAGCTGGTGGGTAACGCCAAACTGCAAGTATTGTTTTGGCCCATTTACACGGTTAGCTTGCACAGCCCAGATGGGCGTTACCAGCAAAATCGTTACCCAATGGAACTCACCATTGATTACCTACGCAAAATAAAACGCGGTAAGTTGCTAGAAGCAACCGAGGACGAATGGCAGCGCCTAGGGGTATGCGAGCAAGCACCTTGTGAACAATGGTTAGCAGAGCTTTCACAACTTTGGCCTGATTTAAAAAAAGGCGACCAATTAAAGCTGGTCGCCGAGTCAGCTAATCAAGGTCAGTTTTACTTAAATGGTAAGCTGCTAGGTTCGTTAGAAGATAAGTTATTTAGCCAACACTTCTTGGGTATTTGGCTATCCGAAGACAGCCGATTCCCTAAACAGCAACGTAAACTGATTGGCGCTAACTAAGTCTAACTAGCTTTTTCTAGGCATTTGATTATCTGAAGACAGCCGCTTCCTTAAGCTGCAAAGAAAGTTGGTGGGCGCTAACTAGCGCTGTTGGTACACTCGTTAATTACCTGTAGTAAGGTTTCCACAGGCTGCGCGCCAGACAATAAGTAACGATTATTAAAGATAAAAGCTGGCACCGCTCTAATGTTCTGATTTTGCCACTGCTGCTGGCTGTCTCTTACCGCTTCAACATACATTTCATCTACCAACACTCGCTCGGCTAAATCTCGGCCTAGGCCAATGCTTTCAACCACATCTAACAAGGTATTGCGGTTTGAAGGATCTTTAGCTTGGCTAAAGTAAGCATCAAACAATGCCAGTTTTAATTCGGTTTGTTTGCCGTAAGGCTGTGCCCAATGCAGCAGTTGATGAGCTTCAAAAGTGTTGTAGATACGAGAATCAGGGCTGAATTTAAAACTAAAGCCAAGTTCATCACCCAAGCTTTTTAGTTGTTCTCTAACCGCTTCACTTTGCTCAAGGGTACTACCGTATTTCTCTTGAATATGCTCACGTAAGTTTTGCCCCTCGCTTGGCATGTTCGGATTTAGCTCAAAGGGGTGCCATTCAATATGTGGGCGAATACTCTCGTCAACTTGGGACAGTGCTTGTTGCAAGCGTAAGTAACCCACAATGCACCAAGGGCAGACCACATCCGACACAATATCGATGCGCAAAGAAATACCAGCAGACATAAGCAACCCCTTCATTAAACCAGCTTAGAGTATGCGGAGTTGCCGAGAAATTGGCAACCATCGCGCTAAATTGGGCGCTCAGCTTCTTTGCCGCCAGTGCAACATTAATTTGTTGTTTTTGATCTAAATAGATAACTGAGCAGTTGCTATTATGCTGTTAGCAAATGACTAGGAACCTCACTAATGACCACATCATTGTTTGACACAATAAAGCTTGGTACCCACACCCTAAATAATCGCATCGTTATGCCACCTATGACTCGCTCTCGTGCTACTCAGCCTGGCGATGTAGCAAATCAAATGATGGCCAGCTATTACGCACAACGTGCCAGCGCTGGTTTAATCGTTTCCGAAGGCACTCAAATCTCGCCAATGGGTAAAGGCTACGCTTGGACACCGGGCATTTATAGCGAAGAACAAATTGCTGGCTGGAAACAAGTCACCGATGCTGTTCACGCCAAAGGCGGCACTATGTTCGCTCAGCTCTGGCATGTAGGGCGAGTGACCCACCCAGACAATATTAACGGTGAGCAGCCAATTTCATCTTCTGCTATTAAAGCTGAAAATGTAAAAGTGTTTATTGATAACGGTAGCGACGAACCTGGTTTTGTAGACGTAGCCACCCCGCGTGAAATGACTCAGCAAGACATTGATGAAGTTATTCAGCAGTTCCGCCAAGCAGCGCTTAATGCCATTGCCGCAGGCTTTGATGGCATCGAGCTTCACGCCGCCAACGGTTACTTGATTAACCAGTTTATCGATTCAGAGTCTAACCAACGCAGCGACAAATACGGCGGTAGCTTAACCAACCGTCTGCGCTTTTTAGATGAAGTAGTTGCTGCCATGGTAGACGCCATTGGCGCCGAGCGAGTAGGCGTGCGCTTAGCTCCGCTCACGACTTTAAATGGCACCGTAGACGCCAAGCCGGAAGAAACCTACACCGCCGCGGCTGCGCTGCTAAATAAACACAATATCGTGTACTTGCACATCGCCGAAGTAGACTGGGACGACGCGCCAGAAACGCCAAAAGCCTTTAAACAAGCACTGCGTGATGCCTTTAAAGGTGTACTTATTTACGCTGGCCGTTACAAAGCCGACAGCGCCCAACAAGCTATTGAAGAAGGCCTCGCCGACATGATTGGTTTTGGCCGCCCCTTTGTAGCAAACCCCGATTTACCCGCACGATTACAACACGGTTACCCGCTGGCCGAACACGATCCATACAGCCTGTTTGGCGGTGGCGAAAAAGGCCTAACGGATTACCCAAGTTATAAGGCCTAGTTGCTAGGGTTTTGGTATAGGAGCCAGTGGGCAAGGTAATTGTTCACTGGCTTTTTTGTTTGCACTTCTAATGAGGCAACTTAAATTTGTCCTATCAATGAAGTTGAATGTTCCGCCTCCAAGATCTTGCCATCGCTCCCAAGCTTCCTACTTAGTGGGTAAATGAAAAGTGAGCTAACTCAAGTAAAGGGTATCTTGTTGATTAAATAGTTATTTGCAGTGTGTTGTTACTATATGATTAAACGATGTTTTTCTAGCAACAGTGGGTGCCTGAGGGGCGCAGATTACTAGCCTTTAGGCTAGCCCTGGTTTGTTTGGTCACAGTAATTAAATGTTATATTTTTATATGGAAATACTATGCAAATTATATTCTTTATTATTGGCGTTTTACTTTACCTTTTTGGGGGTGTTGTTTTTTCTGGGGCGAAAAGTTCGGTTCATGAAACAGTAAGTTTACTAATTTTTTTAAACGGTACTTTATTTGTTATTGGCGCGGGTATCATTGACGCCATAAGTAAAAGTAATAAACGAGAAAAAAGCAGCTAATTGAGTTCCTCCTGCTGGTTTGGTGACCTTAAGCATACCGTTGAAGCGATTTGCTAAAGAGAGGCTCAATGATTATCAAGTTGATCTAGCCTACCGCTGACTCGTCGGCAGATTGAGGCGTTAATATTAAGGGCATCCATTGAAATCCGAAATACTAAAATATTTTCAAGAAAACATTGAGTATCTAGAAGGGTGTGATGGTGGCGGCCTGTCATTTTCGTTGCCAAAATTTGATTTGCGTCCTAAGAACTTTCTGACATTTTCTGAGCTGGATCTCAATGGAGAGCACTCCCTGCATAGCCTAGTTAATGCTACGGGTAATCTGAAAAGAGCAATGGACTGTGAGCTTGATACACTTATGTCTGTTCTTGGGCTTGATGATCTTTATAGAAAAAAGCGTTTGGGAGTGGATAAAAAACTCGGATTTTTAGAGCGTTCAGGCGTGTTTAAGGCAAGCTCATTGGATAGGATAAACAAGCTAAGAAATAGACTTGAACATCATTACGAAACTCCGAGTATTGAGGATGTTCAAGTGTACTTTGATTTGGTGACTGCTTTTATTTCTATAGGGGATTCTTTTCTATACAAGCTTAGAAGCATAAGTGAGGTTAACTTTAGCTACCTTGATTACAACCATTATGCTGTTAAGTCTTCAATTAGTTTAAGGCCAACTAAGGTAGACCTTGTTATATATAATATCGAGAAAGAAATAGTTAACGAATTTGTTGTCAAAATTGACTCTAATTCAACGGTTGATGATCTATATGATTTTTCATATTTGTTGAAGGTCAATCAGCTGCTCGGAGACTTTTACCATAAGAACATGTCTAGGAATGAGTTTGTTGACTTTTTGGGGGGTGAAATTTAACAAACAAAATTAGTCGGAATGGTTATATTAAGAAGAATAAATGGAGTAAGAATCAAATTATATCAATTGATTTGCTCTACTCGTTTTATAGTTAGGCTTGATAAATAATTTGTTAAAGGCATCGTTAAATGCACATCACCATTTCTGAAGTTACAGTTGCCGACTTAAACTCCATTGTCGAGTTAGGTATCGCCATCAATGAAGCCGATGTTATTCCTCACTTAAGCGAGCAAGGCAAACAAGCCATGAGGAGTGCTCGGCGCCAAGATATGAGTGCCGTTGCCGATAAAACGCTTTATCAAGCCTTAAAAGCAGAGCTCAATGGCAAACTAGTGGCTTATGTCGCGTGGCGAGAAGGCCATTACATTGCACAGTTATACGTGGATAGTGCTTACCAACGCTCGGGAGTTGGGCGGCAATTGTTAACAGCAGTTAAACATCGAGTAAGTGCTAGGACTATAAAGCTAAAAGCATCATGTAATTCTCTGGGCTTCTACAAAAAACTTGGCTTTGTTGAAACTGCTGACCCTCAGTGTAGAAATGGTATTAGCTTTGTTCCTATGGCGTTGGAGTTGCCTGAATAACACGGAATCAAAACCCCCGCGATGTTTCACGTTAGCTTATAAAGCTCTTATCATTTACCCCCGTGCTACTTATTTGTATTGTGCCAGTTACCTCGTTTACTTAGTTTTATCTGACCATTGCTCGTGATGAACCAGCTGGTTTAAGTTCTCTCGCTCTAGCCAGCCAAATTGCTCCAGTTCTGGTTTGTCTTCAAAGCCGGATACATAGCCGATGCACAGGTAGCCAATAATTTCTAAACGCTCTGGAATGTTAAGGGCAGAGCGAAGAACCTCGTCGTGAATAATGCTTACCCAGCCTAGGCCAAGGTTTTCGGCGCGGGCGGCCAGCCACATGTTTTGAATAGCACACACGGTGCTGTATAAGTCCATCTCTGGCTTTATGGTGCGGCCAATTACCACTGGGCCGTTGCGTTCTCTATCGCAGGTAACACAAATGCCCAAGGGCGCTTCTAAAATGCCTTCAAGTTTAAAGCTTTGGTAGGTCTCGCGTTTATCATCAGCAAACTGTTTAGCAGACTCTTCGCTGGCGGCTTGGTAGCCCTGTTTAATCGCTTGTTTGGTTTGCTGTTTACTTACCAAAATAAAATCCCAAGGCTGACTAAAACCTACGCTGGGCGCGTGATGAGCAGCGGCTAGAATACGTTGAATAACGTCGTCGTTAATTGGGGTGCTTAAGAAGTCTTTACGCACATCGCGGCGGGAGTAGATGACTTTATACAGGGCGTCTCGTTCAGCTTGGTTGATATGCATACAGCGCTTAATATCAAAAATTTGCCCTATTAAGCCTTAAGCGCAGATTGACTGCAACGCCTAGCAGCCAGCTTTTACCTGTTTGTATTAGGGGCTGTTGATCTTTGCTGATGGTTTTTGCAGCAATTTATTAGCCATTTAGGCAAGGCAGTGAGTGTGCAGTTAAGTGGGCTTAATAATCACTCGCTAACGCTGAATTAATGGCTAATAAATGCTGCCCGAAGGGTTCGGATAAGCGAACTTTACTCTTTGTTAAGCACTTCTTGCTTAGCCCACTAGGCTTCTAAGTGCTCGCCGCGATTAAAGCCCGCTTATCTCGAACAAAATTTCAACACCAAAGATCAACAGACCCTAATGACTATTGCTTAAAGTCGTCTTGATAGCTTTTAGGTGGCGGTGTCCAGCCGCGTTCGGTAAGCGAGTGACCGTCGCTGCGATCTTTGCTCATGGCTTTGCCTAGTAACTCTTCTAACTGCAAAAACAGTTCGCGGTAGTCGTTGCTAAAGCGGTTGTCTTCGTTACCCGCTAACCAAGTTTGGTAGAGCTTTTCTTTATTGTCTTTTTCTATTTGGTCAAAAGCGGCTTTAAGCTGTTCAGACTTAAAGGGATGAAAGCCCAATTCGTTAAGTGCTCGGCCACCCATTTCTAGTGCAGAATAGTAGGCCTCGGTAATTATGTGATCGGCACCTAAGCTGCGCAGTTCGTAAGCATGGCCGCGGTCAAACGCCCGCACCATTAAGCGCACATGCGGGTGCGCGTGTTTTACGTATTTAACGATGTCGCGCACCTTTTCTTTATCATCGATGGTGACCACCATAAGCTTGGCTTCTTCTATTCCTGCTGTATGCAGTAGGTCCGGTTGGGTAGCATCGCCAAAGTAGCTTTTAATGTTAATTTTACGCATTAATTCTACTTGGCCCGCTTGGTGATCGAGCACCACAGTTTTAATGCCGTTGGCCACTAAAAAGCGGTTGATAATTTGCCCAAAACGACCAATGCCCGCCACGATTACCGTGCCTTTTTCATCAATTTCATCGGGTTCTTGGTGGTTCTCGGAGCGTTCGTAACGTGGCAAAATGACTTTGTCATAGAGTATGAACAGGCTCGGTGTTAAGAACATTGAGAAGGCCACAACTAAGGACAGGATTTGTGATAAGTCATGCGGAATAACATGGTTTTGCACGGTGTAGTTAAGCAGTACAAAGCCAAATTCACCGGCTTGAGCCAAGCTAAGGGCAAACAGCCAGCGGTCGCTGTTTTTAATCTTAAAGATAATCGCTAGAACAAATAAAATAGTGGCTTTGATTAGCATAATGGCTAAAGCCATGGCGATAACTTTACCCCAGTGCAATTGCAATACGCCAAAGTCGACACCAGCACCCACTGTGATAAAGAACAAGCCTAACAGCAGCCCTTTAAAAGGCTCGATGGTGGATTCTAATTCATGCCTAAATTCACTGTTGGCGAGTACCACGCCAGCTAAGAATGCGCCTAAGGCAGGCGATAAACCTACCAAGCCCATTAGTGCGGCGATACCAATAACCAGCATTAAAGTGGCGGCGGTAAATATTTCGCGAAGCCCAGAGCTAGCAACGTAACGGAACAGTGGGCGACTAAGGAAATGGCCACCAACCACTAAAGCTACAATGGCCACAACCACCACAATGGCGTAAGCCCAACCAGGCAGGTGGGCCACTAGGTTTAAGCTATCGCCGTGTTCTGCGGCTGCTTCACCCAGTTTTTCGGATAAGGCCACGAGCTCTGGCAAAGCTAGCAAAGGAATAAGTGCCAACATGGGGATTACTGCAATATCTTGGAAAAGCAATACCGAGAAGGAAGAGCGCCCTCCATCGGTTTTACCTAAACCTTTTTCGTTAAAGGTTTGCAGCACAATGGCGGTAGAGGAGAGCGAGAATATTAAACCAACCGCTAAAGCGACCGACCACTGCAACCCAAAAGCTAAGCAGGCTAACATCACCACCAAGGTGGTGATGCCTACTTGCAAGCCACCAAGGCCAATGAGTTTATGGCGCATGTTCCAGAGCATTCTAGGCTCTAGTTCTAGGCCTACCACAAATAACATCATCACTACGCCAAACTCGGCGAAGTGTTGAATAGTGGCGGTTTCGGCGCCTACCAAACCAATCACAGGGCCAATAATTACCCCAGCAATTAAGTAGCCCAGCACCGAGCCTAAACCTAAACGCTTGGCCAATGGCACGGCCAGCACGGCGGCAATTAAGTAAACAAAGGCTTGTAAGAAGTAACCGGTCATAGCAACTCCTTAATAAGGTCAATATTTTGCACATCTAGCTTGGCTAAGCCTGCTGCAAGTTCAAAATCGAGTTGGTTGTTTACTAATGCGTTAAGTAGCTGAGTCCAATCTTCTAAATGCTTTTTGTCGCGACTTTCTTCGGCCGCGGTACGAGAGCTAAATAGGGTGAAAGGTGCTAGGTAGCGCATACCGATGAGTGAGGCAGTTTGCTCTAATGGATGCAGTAATTCACGAATAGTAAAATGGTTATAACCCTCTTTTCTATAAGCCGCTTCTGCACCACCTGCGGTTATGGCGCAAAGCAAGGTTTTACCATGCAGCATGGTGCCGTCGTGCCCATAAGCAAAGCCATATTCCAGCACCAAGTCTTGCCATTCTTTTAAGATGGCTGGGGTGGAGTACCAATAGAGCGGAAACTGCATAATCACAATATCGTGCGCGAGCAAGCGTTGTTGCTCTTTGTCTACGTCGATTCGAAAAGTAGGATACTCGCGATATAAATCAATGGCGGTTACACCATCTATTTTACTGGCAAGCTTGAACATAGGCTTATTAATTTCGGAGCGATCTTGCGACGGGTGCGCAAATAGCAGTAATACTTTATTTTTCTGCTTTGGCATTGGTAATTCCTTTTAGCCTTGCATGACAAGCGACAATAAAAACTAGTTCCAATATAGGTAGTTTTAGCAACAAGGTTCAAGTAAAAGCGAATAAAATTAACTTATTAGCTTTACTCTTTTAAGCCACTATTCTGCAGTTGCTGTATTGGCTTGTGACAAAATGCTAAAGATTTGCTGCTTGAGTTGAACGCGTTGTAGCTTCATTTGCATGAAGTATTGGTCTTCTGCGGGAACTTGCGTGGCTTCTAAGCCGCGTATTTTATGGTCGAGTTGATGGTAGCGCTTAGCCAGCGAATTAAAATCGCTGTCTGCTACTTTAAGTTGATGAATTCTCTCCCGATGTTCCGGAAACTCGAAAATAAGCGCGTGGTTTTCACCTAACATGTTTGCCTCGTTAGCTTGCTGGCCTACCTTTCAGCTTAGTCGAAACTCGTTAAGCTAGGGCAGTTAAGCAAGCCTTAGAGGCTAAAAATTTCGTTGTTGGTCTGCCCTTTAAGGCATTAAACAAGGACAAGAGTCGGCCACTATTAGCGGCAAAGCATTGGGAACAACGTCAAAGCGCGCGTGGCTAAATTTATGCGGTTCGCCGTCGAGGTTGGTGGGAATAAACTGTTCAGATTTTGTTTCTAACCAAGGCGTTTGCCAAGACACTACATAGTCGGCATTTATTTGTTCGTCATTACCAAAGGCTGATGCTTCTTGCAGCACTTGGCTTAGCGCGGTAGCGGGGAAATCGCGAACTAAACAAATGTCCATTAAACCATCGTTTAGGTAGGCATTTGGCCCCAATACTTGGCCTCCGCCAGCCTGCTTACCATTACATAAGGCGCCAATGATGATACCGCCAGAAAACTGTTTGTCGGGGCTATTTATCTCGCCGATATAAGGTTTAAAGTTTAGCGCTTGCACAATGCCAGAGAGGGTATAAGCGCCACCCCCTAAAAAGTTTTTAAGCTCAACCGGGGTTTCTGCGGTGATTTGGGCGCCAAAACCTGCGGTGAGCACGTTCATAAAATAGAATTTTTGCTGATTTTCTAAATCGGTCGCTTGGATTACATCAACCGCTTTGGCGTTATTTGATAAAGCAAACTCTAGCGCTGCTAAGGCGGTATCGGGGATTTGGCAGGCAGTGGCAAAGTCATTGGCTGTGCCAAGGGGCAATACGCCAAGGCTTGGGCGTTGCTCTGCGGGATATTGCATAAGCGCAGATACAACTTCTTGCACCGAGCCATCACCACCACCTATAACTAGTTTTTTGTCTGGTGAATTCCAACCTTGCCGGTGGGCCTCGGCGACTAAACGTTCAACGTCTCCACCTTCCCAGGTGACTCGTACCTGAATGTCGTGCCCTTGCTTGCGCAGTTGCTGCACGGCTTCGCGTATCTCGGGCAGGTGAGCTTTCTTTCCGTTGAGTATTAGTCGAAGTTCCACGTTTAGCCTCTATTTAGTAATCAGCAACTTAGCTGCTTTATTACTATATGCTCGATTTGCATCGCTCGCTAGCGACAAGGTGTTGAGCGGTGTTAAAAACTTATGCTAAGCCTTTCATTCGTAGGTATAAACGTTCTACTTTGTCGCGTGCCCACTGCGTTTTACGCAAAAACTTAAGGCTAGATTTAATGCTTGGGTCGTGGGTGAAACAGCGAATGGTAATGCGCGCGCCTAGTTCTTCCCAACCATAAAATTCAACCAGTTCTTCGAGAATACTTTGGAGAGTTTTGCCGTGCAGGGGATTGTTTACTTGGGTCATGTTGAAGCCTATTGTTTTCTTACCGAGTAATTGTATCAGCTTCAATTAGTCACAGCTAAAGCTATTATACCAATCGTACTAAGTACCTGTTCATTCTATCTGGTTAAAATACTCGATAATAGCGTTTGAATTTTAGGCTGTAGAATAACTATTTATCGAAAAATCCTGCCTTATTCTCGAGCATTTTTCCTGCGTTATTTCTGATCACTTACTTAGCGTGATTGGTATTAATGGTTTTGCCGCGGTTTACGCAGACTAGGCGCTAGAGATAGGTTATGGTTGTGCGAGAAGAATCAACGGGAAAATGGCTTAAATGGAAGGTTTTTTACGCTTTGTTCGAATACTCACTGCCTTGGGTTTGTTTGCACTAGCCGCAGCGATTGTATTTTTTACCTTAGAGCTTCGCCAAGTGCGGACCCAATTACCGAGCATGTTAGAGCAGGTGGATAGTACTGCTCAGCGGGTTGACCCAATTGTGGCGCAAATCGCAGAGCTTCAAACCTTTATTCCGCAAATTATTGAGCAGAGTGAAGGTTACCAAGAATTGATCCCCGAGGTATTAAGCCGAGTTGATGACATCAACGCTCAACTGCCTTTAATCATTGATGAAGTTGCCGCAATTAGCCAAGCCATTGAACCGGTATTAGAGCAAACAGAAGCGTGGCGCGAAGAACTGCCGGGGATCCTCAAGCGAGTGGATGAAACCAACACTACGGTGCGTGGAACCAATAAAGAGATTGCTAAAGTGGTGCCACAAGTGCCGCTTATTTTGGCAGAGAGCGAGGCCTTGAGGATTGAAATCCCCGAAATGATTGCCAGTGCCGATGATTTAGTGAGCAAAGCCGAAGATGCAGGTAAAGAAGCCAGCAAAGGTTTAGTGACAGGGTTTGTCGGTGGAATACTAACCTCTCCGTTTAATCTAATTGGCAGGATTGGCGACAGTACTACAGAGCGTTTAGGCCTTAAGAGCACCGACAGCATTACTGATGAAGATCGAGATGAATACGAAAAGGCCATGAAGAAGCTGATGAAGCAGCCAAAACAAGGTGCTAAGGAGCAATGGAGTAATCGCAAGTCTGGCAACAGTGGAGTGATTACCATTAAAGCCTTGGCGATGCAGGGTGGGGTGCCGTGCTATCAGTTTGTTAGCGATTTTGTCATTGCCGAAGGTGAAGATAAAGGCGAGCACCAACTCACAACAGAAGCTTGTGATAACTAAATAGCAAATTTTACTAAAGAAAAACTCAGTATTGCCGCTATAGGCTTGATGTCCAGGAATAGGAGGTAGAATGGAAATCAGTGGAGCAAGCACTTCGCAATCAATGGAAGTGATTTCAGCCAAGCTGGCGAAAAGTCAGCAAGAGCAAGACGGTAAAGCGGTGCAAGAATTAGTGGCCGCAGCTGACGTACCAGAAGCCGCACCTGCGACTAGAGCTGGACTAGGCGAAAATATAAATATAAAAGTGTAAATAGACTAAGCCGCATTTGCGGCTTATTTTTTATCTGCGTCTTCAACGCTTAAGTTGTCATACATAAAGCCTTATCTCCCTAGTAGACTACCCTGTAAATATCGAACTTCCAAAAATCGTAGACCTCCTCTTTGTTAGGTAGCGGGTAAATTGAAGTGCTGGTATCACTACTACAATCATCACGGTGCTTGACTCAAGCAAAATAGGGCGCATCATTTTTGGTGAAATCGCCTACTATAAACCGCTGAAGTAGAACAGACCCATACAAGCGCAAAGGCTGTGGCCAATCTCAAATGGCAACTTGAATCGCCTAGGAAACGGGTAAATATGTGCTATTTTTTTGAACATAGATCACTATTGCGGACCGCAGGATTAGATCTTAATCGCATTTATCAACATTCATATATATTTGTATTATTAAATTATATTATCTTTGTGGTTCATTAGATTTGAAAACGCTCTCGTATAGGGTTTCAGATAATGTGGAAACGGAGATAGCTGTTATTTCCACGTCAACACACAGCACTGAGTCGATTATATAAAAAACTATATAGTTGATTTATACAACATTAGGTGAATGGATACATGAAACATATCTATCTTAAAAGCTTGTTAGCAACTTCTGTTTTTTTAGCCGTAGGCTGTACATCAACTTCTACTCCTGATTCTGTTGAAAAGTTTACGAATAACAAAGAAACAGGTGAAGCTCTATTAACGCCAGTAGCCATTACTGCAAGTAGCCATGATGGTAACGGCCCTGACCGTTTATTCGACCAAGACATTACAACGCGTTGGTCTGCCGCCGGTGATGGCGAGTGGGCAATGCTAGACTACGGCTCAGTTCAAGAGTTTGATGCTGTTCAAGCTGCCTTTAGTAAAGGTAACGAGCGTCAGTCTAAATTTGATATCCAAATGAGTGTTGACGGTGAAAGCTGGACCACTGTTTTAGAAGCTCAAGAGAGCTCTGGTAGAGCCCTTGGTTTAGAGCGTTTTCAGTTCGAGCCTGCGGTAAATGCCCGCTACGTACGATACGTAGGACACGGCAACACCAAAAACGGTTGGAACAGTGTAACCGAACTCGCAGCCGTTAACTGTAGCATTAACGCTTGTCCATCAAGCCACATCATTACTAGTGCAGTAGTTGCAGCTGAAGCTTCAATGATTGCAGAAATGAAAGCGGCAGAAAAAGCACGTAAAGCAGCGCGTAAAGACCTTCGTTCAGGTGATTTTGGTGCGCCAGCCGTATACCCTTGTGAAACCACAGTAACGTGTTTACGTTCTGAGCTTCCTCCAACTCCGGCTTTACCAGAAACGCCACTACCAGGTAACGCGCCAAGCGAAAACTTTGACCTGTCTTATTGGTACTTATCGCAGCCTTTCGACCACGACAAAAATGAACGCCCAGATGACGTGTCTGAATGGAACCTGGCAAACGGTTATCAGCACCCTGAGATCTTCTATACAGCAGACGATGGTGGTTTAGTATTCAAGTCATACGTGAAAGGGGTTCGTACCTCTAAAAACACCAAGTATGCGCGTACCGAGCTTCGTGAAATGCTACGTCGCGGTAACATGTCGCACAAAACTAAAGGTGTGAACAAGAACAACTGGGTATTCTCAAGCGCTCCAGAAGCAGACTTAAAAGCTGCCGGCGGTATTGATGGCGTTCTAGAAGCCACTCTTAAAATTGACCACGCCACCACTACTGGTGCGGCTAACGAAGTAGGTCGCTTTATTATTGGTCAAATCCACGACCAAAACGATGAGCCAATTCGTTTGTACTACCGTAAGCTGCCAAACCAAGCAACTGGTGCTGTTTACTTTGCTCACGAAAGCCAAGACGCTACCAAAGAGGATTTCTATCCGCTAGTAGGTGATTTAACGGCTGAGGTTGGTGAAGATGGTATCGCGCTAGGCGAAGTATTTAGCTACCGCATCGAAGTTGTTGGCAACACCATGACTGTTACCGTTTCTCGAGAAGGCAAAGAAGACGCTGTTCAGGTAGTTGACATGAGCGACAGTGGTTACGATGTTGGTGGTAAGTACATGTACTTTAAAGCCGGTGTTTACAATCAAAACATCTCTGGCGATTTAGATGATTACTCTCAAGCAACTTTCTATAAGCTAAAAGCAACTCACGATAGCTATACAGAGAAATAAGCTTTAGTTGTCACCTTGTTTAAAAATACCCCGCTCTACAGCGGGGTATTTTTTTGGCTTGCTAAACTTTGCGGCTTATTTTTGTTGGTAATCTAAACCTAGATAATCGAACACGAAACCCATCAGCCAAAGCGGACCTATTAGTAGGTACTGAATATCTTCAAAGAAGGAAGGTTTAGCGCCTTCTATTTTGTGGCCGATAAATTGGCCAATCCAAGCGACGACAAAGATTATTAGGCTCACTTGCCATATGGCAATTGGGCTAAATTGAGTAATCAAATCACAAACTAAAAAGCAGCTTACAGTAAACAGCGCCATGGCTAAGCAAAGGGGTTTAGATAAGCGGAAATAAAAAATGTGGACTGGTATGGCTAGCAAGCTGGCTAGATTGAGCCAACATAGCGCATTACTGTTGGCCGAATTCGTTCCCGGTAGGGGGACTGACCACAACAAGCCCACAATGCTAAAGTAGATGGCCGGCACCATAAGCCAGTGGATGGCCTTGTTTGTAGGATGTTGATGGCTACGCGCATATTCCTTAAACCATTGCTGGACTGGCTTTGACACAATAAGCTTCCTGCTCACTTGTTAAAAAACTGTTACTGTAGCAGTTGGAGCTCTGACCAGTAGCCTTGGAGCGTTAGTTTGCGAGCTAGATCTCGCAGCATTCACTGTTCGTCAATAAATTTGAGCTGTTTGATAAAGCGTTCAATCGCTTTGTCGTCATGACTAGAGAACTGGTACTTGTTATGAAAAAACACGCTTAGCTCAAGCTGGGAGTTAGCAACAACAATGGTATAACCGTCCCAGTCTGAACTGGCACTTAGGCCTTCATACAAGTAGTGCTCTTGCTGCTTTTTTCCTAAGCGACAAATCTTTTCGTAGACCCGAAGTACTAAGTTGACATCGATTAGTCGTTGCATCTTAAGGCTGCCCTTGTTGGTCAATCAAACTGTTTGCCCACGCCGCAGCTTTGTTCATCGCAGCGCTCTTTACCGGTTAACAGCTTAGATATTTTGAAGCGGTTTTTGGCAAAAACCAAATAGGCTTTGTCGGATACTTTGCGCAGTAAGGGGGTGCGTAACAGTTGTATCCAAGGTTTCTGATTGACCAAGCCCCACGCTTGCGCGGTAACGTCTAATCCTAGCAGCAAGGTGCCTTCTTCTGTTTCCGCATGCAGTATGTCGCTGGCTTCGCTGCGATCAATATGTGGATATTTGCTGGCGAAATCTGCCTGATTAATATCTTGCAGCTCAATCAGTTGGCGATGGTCAAAAAACTTAAGTTGACGCATTTCCTCTGCGCAAAGTGGGCATTGGGCATCATAAAAAATTCGTAATTGCATATAGGCTCCAGATTACTGATGACTAAGAACCACAAGGTGGCAAAGTACCACTACTGTGGTGAGTTTAAAGCGCATAGATTGGTAGCTTTTACCTAATCGGCTGGGATTAGCACTGTGCCATTCACAGTAGTAAAGGTAGCTAAAAGCAAAGGCTAATATTGCGAGTGCAAAAGTTGGAGAGTTAATGGCCAAGCTACCACAAGCTAGCAAGGTAAGGGCATTGCTTGTAAATAACTGAGCGGGGCCAAATGCATTTCCCGAGACGGTTTGCGCCCATAAGCTACCGGACAAAAAACACAAAATGCTGACGCTGTAATACAAAAATAATTGGGTAGGCGATGGGCCAATATTTGTTGCTCCAAATACTACCGCCAATGCCAAAGCGATAAAAACACTTAAGCCAGCGTACCCGAGTAACTTGTAGTTTCGTTGCAAACTATCCAATCTTCCACCTCATCTAACGCTTATGAGTAAAACGCATTAAGGTGGCAAATAGATCGCTTAACTAGGCTCTAAAGATAAACAGCCCCTAGTTGTTGCTGGCAGACTTATCTAATGGCAACACGTTGCAGAACAAGTCCTTTTCGTATTGTTTTTCTAGGTGTTCGCGCCAGTTTCGTTGGCTTATTGGCACTAGGTAGAATGTTTCTCGATTGGTATCGGTAACAAAAGCCATACCATGGGGCATCAGTTCGTAGTGAATATCGTGTACAAAACTTAACGAAAAGCTTTGCCGACCAGTAAGGTGATTGACGTCTTCTCGTGATAAACACACCCCTTTTTTGTCTTCGCCAAAGCGATCTCGTAGCCAGCTTGAAAACTGTTTAGCGCTAATCATTGTCATAGGAAGCGCCTCCTTAGGCTTGGGTGAATTTTGAACAATTAAACATTAAAGTTATAGCAGAACAATGGGCAGGTGAGATGAGTAAGCCTAGGAAGGTGTGTTGATTTTGCTGTAAATAGATATAAGAAACAAAAGCTTAAGAATTTTGAGGGTAAGGCTTAATAACCTTACCCTCAATGACGCTAGAAATTAGCTAGGAAGAATGGAATTAGCAGGGCATTCACTAAATCGATAAAGAATGCACAGACCAACGGCACAATGATGAAGGCTAGGTGAGAGTTACCGTAGCGTTGCGAAACCGCCGACATGTTTGCCATTGCAGTGGGAGTAGAACCTAAAGAAATACCACCAAAGCCTGAACATATCACCGCTGCATCATAAGATTTGCCCATGGCTGGGAACACCACAAAAATATTCACCAAGATAGCAATCAAAAACTGTGCGGCAAGGATCGCTAAAATTGGGCCGGCTAAATCAATTAAGGTCCATAGCTGCATGCTCATTAATGACATAGCTAAAAAAGTACCTAAGGATATGTCGGCAATTAGAGCAACCGCTGGTTTGCGAGAAGGCCACTGGGTACCGGTTAAGCGCGGAAGCGACTGAGGTACCAAGTTGGTCATAACGATACCGGCAAACAAACAGGTAACAAACAGCGGTAGTTGCAGACCTGCTTGCGCAATGGCTTCGTTTAACAAGAAGCCAAGAATAATACATACATGAATGGCTAAGATCGCATCTAAGAAATCAAAACCGGTAATGCTGTTGTTCTTGTTTTCTTCAGCTACACCTACATCCAAAGGCTCTTCTTTTTTGGGCTTTAAGTTGTGTCGATTAACTAAGAACTGGGCAATTGGACCACCCATTAAACTGGCTAGTATTAGGCCAAAAGTCGCACTGGCAATACCAATTTCCATGGCGTTACTAATGCCAAAGTCTTCAGCAATCCTAGGCGCCCAAGCAATAGCGGTGCCGTGACCACCAATCAGCGACACACTGCCACCCAGCATACCTACAGCAGACTCTAAGCCAAATATTTTGGCAACAGTGATACCGGTTAAGTTTTGCAGGATCATGTAACCGATTGTAATACCTAAGAGAATAACCAGTGGCATGCCGCCTTTGAGCAAATCTTTAAGGCTTGAGTTAATACCAATAGTGGTGAAGAAATACACTAGCAAAATGTCGCGGGCCACTAGGGTAAACTCGATTTCAACAGAAGTGAGGGCGTAGATTAAACCAATCATTACCGAGAACAGAATACCGCCGGTAACGGGTTCGGGAATACTAAACTCGCGCAGAAAACCTACCGCTGCATTTATTCGTCTACCGATAAATAGCACCAAAATACCAATGGTGGCGGTAAAAAAAGAGTCAAATAGTAGAACTCCATTGTCAAACTCAATACCCATATAACTTCCTATAGCAATTAATTATTTAAGCACACGTACAATATGCCGAGCAGGATCCGTCCTACTTAGGTGTATAAGTGGTGGAAAAGTTGCATTTTTTCGCAAACATTTCGCATTCAGTGTAGAGAGGGATTGTTGTTGAGTAAATCTAAACTGGCTATTTAATTTAGCGTAGAGTGAGCTTTGGCGTGGCTTGTAGCAAAAGAAACAAGCTTGCTTGTCTAAACAAATAATTTGCTTTTACCTGACTTTTTTTAATTAAAATTCGTTTATTGTTATCTTTTGTAGTGCATGATGCTGTTTGATTCGCATTTATGCAGTTTGTAATCAACTAAAGATAGACCCGCAACCTTTGCTTGCGCTAGAGTCTTCTCTCAGTTTGAAAAGGTAAAGAGTAATGCGACGCATCATTTTAGTTGTGGTGGCGCTTCTTACTGTTGTTACATGGATGTATTACAGTGACGACGCGGCTCAAACAGAGCAAACATCAAGTAAACCCGTTACCGTAGAAGTGGTAACGGTAGAGCAAGGCAAGCTCCGCGAACAAGTGCATTTATTAGGCAATGTATTCTCTGCTCATTCGGTAAATGTGAAAGCAGAGGTTGATGGTCGCATAGACACGATTGCTGTTAGCTCTAGCCAAGCTGTGCGTGCAGGCCAATTGTTGGTTCAATTGGACGACCGCCATCAACGTGCAGTGTTACAGCGTGAGCAGGCACGGCTTGATGATATTCTTCGTCAGCATCAAAATCTGCTGCAATTATTACCCAAAGGGGCTACCACCCAAGCCGAAGTTGATCGTTACGAATCTCAAGTTGCCATGCAACAAGCCGAGCTCGCGTTAGCAGAAGCTGCATTGCAAGACAGGGCTATTCGCGCGCCATTTAGTGGCAAACTCGGCCTTGTTGATTTAAGCCCTGGGCAGTTAGTTGACTCTGATACTGTGCTCACCACCTTAGATGATGCCAATACTTTACGCCTTAACGTTCCCGTTGCCGCGCGCCATTTAGGCCGAATTGAGGTTGGGCAGCAGGCTAAGCTGCACCAAGCGGGTTTAAGCTCACGAATATTTAATGCCTCAGTGACTAGCATTGACAGCCGAGTGCGCGGCGAAAGCTTAAATGTGTACATTCAACTGTCTATCGACAATCAGCAAGCAGGCATTGCTCCAGGCACTTTGGTTACGGGTGAATTAGATTTAAGTGCTAGCGAGCGGGTGTTAATTCCCCTACAGGCGATTGCTTATAACGGCGATCGCCGTTTTGCTTACCGGGTTAATCAACACGTTGCAGAAAAAGTTGAGTTGGAGTTAGGCCAGCGCGGCGACAACTTAGTCGAAGTGCTTAGTGGCTTAAATGCTGGTGAACAGGTCGTGAATAAAGGCCTGGTGAAGCTGCATGATGGCATCGAGGTTGAAGTACTCAACTAATGAAAATATCTGATCTGTCGATGTATCGTCCGGTAGCGGCGATAGTATTAAGTTTGCTACTTATGCTGTTTGGGGTTGTAGGCTATAGCCAGCTGGCAGTGCGAGAAATGCCCGACATTGAAAGCCCTGTGGTGTCTATTGGTACGCCTTATCGCGGTAGTGCCTCTTCTATTGTTGAATCACAAATCACCAAGCCGATTGAAGACGAGCTTAGCGGAATTGATGGCATTGACTATATTTGGTCATCGTCGTGGGATGGCTGGTCAGGCATTACCATTACCTTTAAGCAAGGTTCGGATATGTTGGCCGCGGTGAGTGATGTGCGCGATGCGGTGAGCCGAGCGCGTAATCGCTTGCCCGATGATGTTGATGAACCCGTGGTGCGCAAAAACGACAGCGAAGAAGCCCCGTTTATGTGGCTTAATCTCACTGCTACTTTGCAAGACAGAGTAGAGCTTAGCGATTTTGCCCAGCGGATCTTAATTGAGCGACTTAGTTTGTTGCCCGGCGTGAGTGCGGTAAATACCTCGGGCTTGGTTGAGCGAGTGATGTATGTGGAGCTAGACCCCACCGCAATGGCTGGACGCGGCTTAACCACCAACGATGTGATTGATGCCTTAAACCGTGAAAACTTACAATTG
Organism: Agarivorans sp. OAG1; assembly: GCF_037076485.1. Taxonomy (NCBI): domain Bacteria; kingdom Pseudomonadati; phylum Pseudomonadota; class Gammaproteobacteria; order Alteromonadales; family Alteromonadaceae; genus Agarivorans; species Agarivorans sp. OAG1. Next base: position 3,481,148 of record NZ_AP028990.1, on the reverse strand, counting down.
CCCGCGGGTTATGTGCGTAACGACAGTTTAAATATTGTGGTGCGCATGGAGCGCATGTACCAACAGGCAGATGACTTTGCCAAGCTACAAATTGCCAACTTTGACGGTGACCACGTTACTTTGTCAGACATCGCGCATATTTACGTTGGCGCTAAAAAAGATACCACTACTTTTAAAAGTAACGGCGTGGACAGCATGGGCTTGGGCATTGTGGCAATGTCTAAGGCTAACCCGCTAGAAGTAGCAGATACGGTAAAAAAAGAGTTGGCGGAGTTGCAGCGCTTTTTACCCACAGGTGCAGAGCTTACGGTTGATTACGACAGCACTGTGTTTATTCGCCAGGCCATTAGCGAAGTGTATTCCACCTTGTTAATTTGTGCGCTGCTGGTGGTGGCGGTGTTGTACCTGTTTTTGGGGCGATTAAGCGCAACCATTATTCCAGCAGTAACCGTTCCGGTATCGCTAGTCGCAGCGTTTTCAGTGGCTTATTTATTTGGCTATAGCATCAATTTAGTGACGCTAATGGCTTTAATTTTGGCCATTGGTTTGGTGGTGGATGACGCGATTGTGGTGGTGGAGAATATTATTCGCCACCGCGCCGCTGGCGAGCCGCCATTAGTTGCCGCATTTCGAGGAGCTAAAGAGCTCAACTTTGCAGTAATTGCTACCACCGTTGTACTGGTGATGGTGTTTTTGCCTTTGGTATTCATGCAAGGAAAAATTGGTGATCTGTTTACCGAATTTGCTGTATTGCTGTCTGCTGCGGTGATTTTTTCTTCTTTAATCGCTCTTACCTTAGCGCCAGTAATGGCCGGTAAGTTGTTTGAAAAAAATCCTAACAAAGCCACCTGGATGAGCCGCTCGGTGGGGCGCGCCATGACCGCTCTGCAGCAGGCTTATGCCACGCTGTTGACTCGAGTTATTAACTTTAAATTTTCTGCACTTGCCGTTGTGGCTTTATGCATGGGTTTATTGGTGTGGGCCTATCAACAGCAACAACCTGCCTTTGCACCAAAAGAAGACCGAGGTGTGGTTAACGTCTATGTTGGCGGTGTAGAAGCAACGAGCTACCAGCGCATGGTTAAAAGCATGGCTGAGATTGAGCAACGGCTATTGCCGATGATGAGTGATGATGGGCCAATCGAAACCCTTAACTATTCGGCGCCTGCATTTGGCAGTTGGGCTGATCACCAAGGCTTTTTCATTGTTCGCTTAAAAGATTGGAGTGAGCGCAGCCAAGACGCTGCCGAAGTGGTAGAGATGATCCGCGATGCAGCCCATGATGTCGCCGATGTTAAAGTGTATCCTTATCAACCTAGTTTTGGTGGGCGAATGGGCGAGCCGGTGCAGTTTGTATTGCAAGGTGACGACTACAGCCAGCTCTACCAATACGCCTTAGAATTAGAGCAGCAAGCCAAAGACAGCGGCCTAATGCACGGCGTGCAGTTGGACTACAACCCCACAACACCAGAAATTTTATTGCATGTTAATCGACTAGCAGCCAGAGAGTTAGGCATTAGCGTTAATGACATTGCCAGCACTTTAGAGGTGCTGCTAGGAGGACGTGCTCAAACCCGTTTTGAAGAGTTTGGTGAAGAGTACGACGTGTACTTAAAAGCCGATGAAAACCAATTTCAATCACCCAGTGATTTAAGCAAAGTGTATTTGCGCAGTGATAATGGCGCTTTGGTGTCTTTAGATACTTTGGTAGAAGCACAAGATGTTGCTTCGGCTCGCGGTTTGTTCCATTACCAGCGTAAAAAGTCGATTAACTTAAAAGCCAACTTAAGTGACAACGTAAGTTTAGGCGAAGCTCTGAGCTTTTTAAATCAAGCCTCTAGCGAGATTTTGCCCAGTGGTTATACGGTTGATTACGCGGGCGAATCAAAAGAGTTTTACGATAACCAACGCGAGATCTGGTTGTTATTCGCTTTGGCCTTGCTGGTTTGTTACTTGGTATTAGCGGCTCAATTTGAAAGCTTTATTAGCCCAGCCATTGTAATGCTTACGGTGCCCTTAGGTTTGCTGGGAGGTTTGTTGGGCTTACTGATTACCGGAGAGAGTTTTAACATCTACAGTCAACTTGGCTTGTTGATGTTAATTGGCATGGCAACCAAGAATGGTATTTTGATTGTAGAGTTTGCTAACCAGTTGCGTGACCAAGGTTTAGCGGTTAAAGAAGCCATTATTAAAGCTGCCACCAATCGCCTACGCCCGATTATTATGACTGCCATGACCACCTTGTTGGGTGCGGTGCCAATGTTACTAGCAACGGGAGCGGGCGCCGAAACACGCTTTGCTATTGGTATAGTGATATTTAGCGGCATGTTGCTGGCCACTTTAGTCACGCTATTTGTGGTACCGTGTTTGTATCATTTACTCGGCGGTTTAAGTGGTTCGCCAGAAGCCCGAGCCGACCAGCTTAATCAACAGCTTAAAGCGCCAAGTTTATTAACAAGTAATGACAACTAGTGGCAAATAATTTAAACGAGCAAGCAAACTAATGCGAAAGATGGACAAAAAACGCGATAAGGATATCGTAGCGGCATTAACCGAGGTATGTGAGGACGCCAAGCAACGCTGTGAGGGCTTTGCGTGGATTAGCCACAGTGTTAGCTTTCAGCGCTTTCCCGACAGCCTGCTAGTGAGCTGCGCCTATGCAAGCCAATCTTTGTTAAGTGAGGCGAATGAAAGTGGTGAACAACAGGAGCTTACTCAGCAAGTGGTGGCTGCGTTAGCTAACAAAGGGATAGTGATAGCAAAACCGCTACGGCAAATTAGGTTTATTAGCGAGTAACGGGCTTACTCGCTAATGGCTGAAGTTTATTCAGACTCTGGCCAAACAGTTTGTTGCTCAGATGGGCCTTTTTCTTCGGCAAACTTAACTCGTATTTTATTACCTGCTTGCTTGGTTGAATTTAGCGCGGCAATAGCTGCATTGGCTTCTGTTTCGTCAAGCATGCTGACAAAGCCAAAACCTTTAGATTTGCCTGTCTCATTATCCAATACCAAATCGCAGCTTTCTACAGCGCCATGGCTTTCGAATAAAGCGAGTAAGTCGGCTTCTGTAATGCTGCGAGCGAGGTTACGGACAAGTATTTTCATGGAACACCTATAATTGCGGGTGAATGTGTGCAAGTGAATATGGCGGCGGGAACCTCGCGTGTTGCAATAGCCCAAGCTTGGCGCAAATTCATGGTTTGTTTTATCTCACATATTGTTACGCAATTTTGTGTAAAAAGCTCGCGACATTTGCTTTGCTCTTACGACTAATTTGCTGCATTAGCGCAAAGCTTGGATTTATTAACGAATAGTGTTGCTCTAATTGCTCGAGTAAACACAGCCAAAGCTTGGCTGTCATTTCAGAATCGGCTAAGGCACGGTGAAAAACGCCGTCATTGTCGATGTTATTGTAAGCAACTAAGCTGCCCAATTTGTGGTTGGGTGCGTCTTGAAATAGGCGGCGTGACAATAACATCGAACAAGCAAAGTCGCCGTTAAGTCGTCGGCCTATTTTGTCAAACTCGGCTTCTAAAAAACGCTGATCAAAGGATGCGTTATGCGCCACCATATTGTGCTGGCCAACAAATTGATAAAAGCGTTCCATTACCTCATCGCAAGGAGCTGCCTCTTGTAGCATGGCATTAGTGATACCCGTGTAGTCTTCGATAAAAGAAGAGATGCGAAAGCCAGGGTTCATCAACTCTTGAAAGCGCGCTGTAGCTTGGCCATCTTCTAGTAATACGGCACCAATTTCTATGGCTCTGTCGCCTTGAGTTGGCGATAAACCTGTGGTTTCAAAATCGAGAACAACAACGGTATTGGCAGGGGCTTGAGCGGTCAATGGTGCGAGCTTCTAGTCATTAATTTGAGCCCACAATGGTAACTCCGCTCAGCGAAAAGGCAATGGTTAAGGGGGGCAATCCCAATTATTCTTTGTGGTCTTCGCTATTTTGGAATAGCGGTAGCTCTAGGGTAAATAAAGCGCCGCCTAAATGGCTATCGCTTACACTGGCTTTGCCGCAGTGGTTGGTGACAATTCGCTCGACAATAGATAAACCTAAGCCATGACCACCGCTCTGGCGGCTGCGGCTATCATCTACCCGAGCAAAGGGCAGGAAAATTGATTCGCGGTATTTCTCTGGTACACCGCTACCATCGTCATGTACTTCAAAAATTACCGATTTATTAACCACATAAGCACGGATAAGAATGAGCTTTTCGGCATACTTTTGCGCATTAACGATCAAGTTGTTTAAGGCGCGGCGCACTAGCTTTTCATCGGCCATTAAACTCAAACCCACCGGACATTCAATTTGAATCTTTAATTTGGGGCTAAGCTTAGAGAGGCGCTCACACATGTTGTAAAGCAGTGGGTAGGGGTTAATTGATTGCGGGTTTATTTCACGCGCTTTGGTTAACTGAGAAAAACTAATTAACTCGTGAGTTAAGTCTTCCAAGCTATCTAAGTCTTCATCCATTTCTTGTATATGCTCGTGCATGGTTTTCATGTCGGTAATTGAGCGAGTCATATCTAAGGCAAAACGCAGATTGTTAATCGGGGTTTTTAATTCGTGAGACGCCGCCATGGTCATTGAGTCTTGCTCTTGGATCAGCGACTTAAGTTTAGCGGCCATGCTATTTAGGCTGCGCGCCATGTGATTAATCGGCGAAGGCGCTTTCTCGTTGGCGCTTACGTCAAAATCTCCGTCACCTAAGGCTTTGGTCACTTTAGCTAGGCGATAAGTATGGCGAGTAATTGAGAAAGAGAACCACATTACGGTAGCGGCTAAACAGCCACCCATTAGCGCTACCATGTACCAAAATAGCCAATCACCGTAATCCACAAACTCTTCGTCTAAATCTAACTCGAGAACCTGTTGGTCGGGCCATTGGTAATAAAGAACGATGTCGTCGTCATCTAAAAAATTGCTTTTAACCGATATGTATTCACCGTTTCGCATTAGCTTTAAGCGGGCTTCTGCGTCTAGTTCGGTAATTGGAAAAATGCGGATAAAGAAAGGGAATTCTTCTTGGTAGCGAGTGAGTACTTTGTCTACATCTGGGTTCTCTGCTTGCAGCAGATCTCGGTCTAGCAGGTAGTAAATAGGCAGCACAATTTGGCGTATTTGTTCGCGCTCAATGTGCTGCACCTTTTCTTCAATAATCACGCCGTAAATAAAGGTGGCAGCAATAATTGATAACACCGAAGACAGAAACAGCTTTAGAAATAAAGTAATCAAGCGGGGTTAGCTCGCTATGCTGCTTTTACAAATAAATAGCCTTTACCACGCACCGACTTAATGTAGCGATAAGGTGGCGTATTGTCGTTTAGCTTTTTACGTATAGTTGATACTCGCATGTCTAGCGAGCGGTCGAGGCCGTCGTAATCAATGCCACGCATTTCTCTAAATAGTACATCGCGCGGCAATACGTGGCCTGCGTTGTCCATAAGAAAGTAGAGTAGGTCAAACTCGGCGTCGGTAAGCTCTAGCAGTTGCTCTCCTAGCCAAATACGGCGCTGAGTTTTGTCGGCAATCAGCTCTTGGCAGATAATTCGGTTGGGGTGGCGAACCGGTTCGCTATTGCTTAGCTGTAAAGCATCGATGGCACTGGCGCGTTCACTGCGGCGCAGTGCAGAGCGAAGCCTAGCGAGCAAAACATGTGGGCGCAATGGTTTACTTAAGAAGTCATCAACCCCCAAATTTAGGGCTGACACTTCGGTTACATCGTCGCCTTGGGCGGTAACCATTAAGATCGGCCCTGAATAAAAGTCACGAACCACTTGGCATACTTGAATGCCGTCCATGCCTGGTAGCATTAAATCTAGCAGCACTGCATCTGGAGAATGTTTGGCAATTAGCTCTGGCGCTTGATCGCCACGCTCTGAAGAAATAACCTCAAAGCCTTCGCTGCGCAAGAACGTAGCCACCAACTGTTGTTGGCGTGAATCATCTTCAATTAATACGATTTTTTTGTGTTCTTGGCTCAACTTGTTTCCCTGCATAGACAACTCCCTCAGCTGGCTCATTTTAGAGAGCCCTTAGGCCGATGCAATTACCACTTACAAAACTACGACAAATATCATTTAAATGTAAACTAATTCTCAATATCCAGTTTGGAATATCGGAAAACTGTGACTATCCCTGACATAAGACTGACTGAGTGAGAATTTGTCGCATTTTACAATGTGCTCAACAAGTGGTTGCTCGGCATGCAAAAGCATGCTTGAAAGTCTATTAAAGGGATAGGGAACAGGATGAAAAAATTTCACACTAAGCGTCTATTAACAAGCAGCGTACTAGCTACGTTTGCATCTGTTGGTGCTGCCAATGCTACTGGTTATGTAGACGATGAGGCTGGGTTTGGTTTTGAGTTATTGCTGGGTGGTATGGTGGGCCAGCAACAATCTCAGTTTGATACTGATGACGATAACGCTGTGACTCAGGATCTTAATAACTCAGGCAATAAAAGTAGCGGTGTAAGCCCAGCTGTTTTAGCGGAGCTAAACTACACCTTCGCTAACAAGAAAACTCAGATTTTCTTAGGTCAACAAGAAGAAAATATTGTGCGTGGCCAAGACCAAGTTGAACTGGGTATTACCCAAATGGTGGGTGAGTATTCACAGTTAGAACTGGCGTATTTCCCTAAGCTGCCAGGTTTTAGTGAGACCTGGCAAGATCCATATTTAACCGGCAGTGCGCGGCAAAAAACCGATGCTGATAGCAGTGGCTTTAGGGTGGCTTGGCGTTATTTATTTGATACGCCGCTAACCTTGCGTTACGGCTTTGCGGCGGCAGATATAGAAAATGAGCGTAGTGGTCAAGCCTTTGGTTTAGATGCTAACGAACAAAAGTTAATGCAACGTGACGGCAAGTATCACCGAATCTCTGCCGAGATCTTGGCTTACGATGAAGATGGATTTACCGTGACACCTCAGCTTACCTATACCAAGGCTGATACCGATGGTGATGCAATGGCCTTTGATGCTTATGCCTTTGGCTTAGAAACCACCTACAGCTTTGCCGAGCGCCATTTCACTAGCCTTTACATTAATTATGCTAAGCGTGATTACAAAGGCCGTAATCCGATATTTAACCAAACTCAGGGTGATGACGATTTTGGTATAAACGCCATTTATGGATATGCCCAACCTTTTGATTTTGAGAATACCTCGGTTTACCTGATGGCATCTTACGATAAAGGCGATAGCAACATTGAGTTCTATCAAAGCAAATCGTTAGGTTTGTTAATGGGTGTCGCTTACGAGTTTTAACAACTAGTAGGCTAAGGAGTAATTGTAATGTGGATAGCGCAACTTTCTAGGCTTAGTTTGATATTGGTGATGGTTGCTACATTTGGGGCTGGTATTGCAAACGCCGCCCACGAGTCTAGAACCATTATTTATCAAATTGCTGTGGAAGGTGATGTGGTTGGCGTTTACCAACGGAACCGAATCATCGATAACCAAATTCCTAATGGCTTAGTCATTGAAGAAGAGGTGGAGTTAGATTTTAGTTTTCTGTGGTTTAAGGAGTTTTACCAGCGCAGCGGAAAAGTGATGCTGGATAATGGAGCCTTGAAGCAGTTCGCTTTTAAGGTTGATGAAAATCAAGAAAGCTATTTAATTTTTGGTAATGATAAATTAGAGCAAGGTATCCATATTAATGCCTTAGAAAACCAAGCTAGCAGCAACTCCACATGGACCAATAAGCTGTTGCAGTTGATTGAGAATGAGCATAACTCTAATGGCATGGCTCTATTGCTAAACCGTTTTGAGCAAGCTCCTGATGCTATTTTACAACGCAGCGATTTTGATTCTGATTCCTTGAGTTTTCCTGATTACTTGATGGCATCCATTGATCATCAAAACACCCAGGTATTCAAAGTGCTAGACCTTGATGAGTTTGACATTATTCAGTATCAAGTTAAGTACTTAGGAGAGAAACCATTAAGTGCTGCAAACCGGGTGTATGTTAGCCATGGATTTGCTTTGAATACCGAAGGAGAGAGCAGCGAACTGTGGTTAAGCAAAGATAAACTGGGGGCATTTATTGTGCAGCAAAGTGGCGTAGATGATGGAGACCATTACTCGGTGAACATGCAACAATATCTATTCTGAGTTTGCATCAAGTGAACAAATATAAATGAAGCACCCACTTAGCGTGCTTCATTTTTCTATATAGAGTGTGATTGAAAACGTTTTAATCACACTATTTAATCTTAAATTTCCCCCTCTTTGATTTTTAATAACAAAAATCTGTTTTATTTAGATATTATTGTCATTAAAGTCTTTTGACTTATTAATTTTCAATTAGTTAAACATCAGGATTTCTTGGCATGGAAAGTCAGCACTTAAGTGAAAACCGTTTTAAATTTCATGGAAAAACCGACGAGTATTTTGGAATTTGGATCGTTAATGTATTGCTCAGCATTGTTACCTTGGGTATCTATTCAGCTTGGGCAAAAGTGCGAAATAAACAGTATTTTTACGGCAATAGTGAACTAGCGGGTGAGCGATTCGAGTATTTAGCAAAACCCTTACAAATCTTGCTGGGGCGGATAATTGCAGTGACTCTGGTGATTATTTGGGCTGTGTCGCCAATGATAAATGAATTGCTTCAAGTTGTTCTAATGCTGGCGTTTGTGGCAGTGATGCCAGTTTTAGTAGTGAAAAACTTACGTTTTGATTCTCGGGTAACCCGCTACAGAAATGTTCGATTTGATTTTGTAGGCAGCTATGGCGGAGCCTACATGGCGTTAATGGTGATGCCGTTTTTAGCTTCCGTCATTTTTGCTTTAACTGCTGGATTAGTTATTGGACTTGGTAGTGTTATTTCACCTTTAGTAGCAGGTGTACTAGGTGTAGTGGTTATTGGCGCTGGGTGTACTTACTTGTATGCCTTTATGGCTACTTACATGAGCCGCTATGTATTGAATAACTACCAATGGGGCAGCATGAAGTTTACTGCAGATATTGAGTCTGCGGCTATGTTTAAAATTTTCTTAAAAGCCGCAGCGGTTGGTTTGGGCGGTGTACTGGCTTTATGTCTAGTGGGAGCTTTGCTGGCGTTTGCTCTATTTAGCGCAGACTTTAGCCAACTCGGCGCTATGTTTGCTTCATTGGAGCAAGGCGGTACTGAAGACCTAGCAGCCGGCGGCGCGTTGGTTGGGATCTTCATGCTGATTTATCTCAGCTTCTTTTTGCTGGGCTGGTTTGTAACTGCCTACTTAAAAGCTTGTTTGCGAAACTATCAGTTTGGACAAACAGACATAGAAGGCCAATTGTTCATGGTGTCATCAGTAAAGCCTTTGGCATTTATGGGCGTAATGCTTAGCAATATGTTGATTATTGTATTCTCATTTGGTTTAGCGACGCCTGTTGCAAAAGTGCGTATGGCGAAGTTTTTGGCACAAGCCACGGCAGTACAGGGTGATATCGAAAGTATTGCAACTAACAACCAAGTAAGTGATAGCAAAACAGCCATTGCTGATGAGGTTGCTGATGCCTTTAGCGTAGAAATTGGCGTGATTTAAGCTCCATGATCATTACCGGAAAGGTTTTTGTAGAAAATAGCTCTGTGTCTAGAGCTGCCAAGTTGCATTGCTCTGATGAAGGCTGGCTTGAGCTAAGTGATGAATTTGGCGCTATTCGAGCGCCGGTATCTGAGCTAGATATTGCGATGTCGATTGGCTCGCAAGCACGTGCCATTGGTTTTAGCAATGGCAGTCGCTTTGTTGCCGATGAACCAAGCCGTTTGAATAGTTGGCTGGATAAACAAGGCCAAGGCTCTTGGCTAAAAACCTTAGAGCGCAATGTCTTGATGATTATCTTAGCCTTTGTAGTGAGTGCGGCGGCTATTTACGCGGCTGCTAGCCAAGGGCTTCCTTGGTTAAGCCATTATTTGGCCGGCAAAGTGCCGGTTTCCATTAGCCAAGAGCTAGGCGAAAGGACGCTGCAGCAATTTGAAACTTTAGGTTTTAGTGAAACTAAAATCAACCCAGAGCAACGCCAAGCAATAGAGCAAAACTTTAATAGTTTGGTAGAACAAATCGATAGCCTACCCATGCAGCCTAAGTTGTACTTCTACCGTATGGGCGAAGACGCAAATGCTTTTGCGTTGGCCGATGGCAGTATTGTGGTGACCGACCAATTAGTAAAACTGCTAGATAGCCCAGAACAACTCAATGGCATTTTATTACATGAGTTAGCCCATGTGGCTCATAACGATGTGATGGCAAGCTTAGTGCGTTCGGCATTGATCAGTACAGCTGTGGTGTTAGTTGTTGGCGATAGCAGCCTACTGGTAGATGGCCTAGTAAGCGCCGCAGTACTAGGGGTAAGCCTTGGTTACTCTAGAGAAGCTGAGCAACAAGCCGATTTGTTCGCCTGTCATTGGAGCAAGCAGCTAGATTTACCTAAAGAACAACTACTCACCGGCTACCAGCATTTATTCGAAGACCACGAGTCACACATTCCTACTTGGATAAGCAGCCACCCAGGAGATGAGGAGCGTTTAAAGCGTCTAATGGAGTGCGTTAATAGCTAAATAATTCCAACCTTAGTGATTACCAAATTTACATGGATTGTAATAAGGCGTTGTACAAAGGCCTATTTGTAGAAAGGAGATTAGATGTGAGTTCTTATAATCCAAAGAAGAACGTATTAGGGATATCCCATATTAATGTGGTTGTTGATGACATTGAAAAAGCTACAGAGTTTTACGCTCGAACTTTAGGCTTCGAGCCAGCGTTTAACGATGAAGGGGAAATGTATTATAGCGATGTAAATATGCCTTCGTTTGCTAATAACGCAGGCTTTGTGGGGCAAGAAGTCATTGTTGATGTACGTTTTCTGCAGCACAAAGATTCTGGTTTGTATCTAGAGCTAATGCATTATCAAAGTCCGCAAGGAAACCAGGAAATAGAAGTAAAAGCTACAAATGATCTAGGTGGACCGAGGCACATCGCTTTAGAAGTCTCCAATATCGATGAAGCATACAGATTTTTAAAAGCTCAAGCAGATGTTAGCTTGATTAACTCCTCTAAAGATTACGGACCACCTGAAGAGCTTACTCCTTTCCCAATTAAATTTTTCTATTGGATTGATCCTTGGGGCGTGCAATGGGAAATGGAACAAGGTAGACCGATGGGAACTGCTGTAGGTATTTGTGGCTAACATTGGGCATGAGTAATGAGCGTTATCCCCTAATTATAGATACTGATATTGGCTCTGATTGTGATGATACTTGGGCGATTAATTTGGCCTTAAAGTCACCCGAGATTGACCTACTAGCCCTAACAACCGTCGGTTATAAGCCGAAGGTAAGAGCTCGTATCGCTAAGAAGTTATCTTTGTTAGCAAAGCGGCCAGAGGTGCCCGTTTTTGCCGGTTTGGCGAAGCCGATTGGCAAAAGCCCAAGATTGTGGAGTCGGTTGTGTGGAGGTTTTCCTAGTTTTTTTGTTGAGAGGCTAAATTTGCGTATTCAACGCGCTAGCCTTCGAAAAGAGCTTGGACAAAAGAAGCTACCTACGAGCCTATTGCATGTAGGGGATGATTGTGCGGTTGAGAAAATAATAAAGCTAGCCAAGCAGCATCAGGCTATTGAGTTTGTCGCTATCGGGCCTTTGAGCAATTTGGCCACAGCCATTCAACGTGCTCCGGAACTAATAGAGAATATCAAGCGGGTTACGATAATGGGAGGGTACCTTGGCCAGCTTCCCACTTATCCGAATGTTCTTTGTGGAAGACGTGAGATGAGCGTAAAGCATGATTATAACATTCAAGCTGATCCCGAGGCTGCGGAAATCGTCTTTCTTTCTGGTTTGAATATTAGGCTGGTTACCGCCGATGTAACACTTAAGACGTGGCTGAACCCGAAAGATATTCAGATGTTGAGAGAGATAAAAAGCAATGCAATGAGTGCAGCATTAAAGCAATGTAAATGGTGGTCTTTTCTACAATCTTTGCTCCTTAAGACATGCTGTACTAACAACTTAGGTTTTATGCATGATCCCTTAACCATTTCGGCTTTGATTAATGAGAAACTGTGTGAATTTAAGCGGATTAAGGTAAGGCTTTATCAGGAACAGGGATTACTAAAGTTTGGCTTAATCCCTGAGAATGGCACCTCAAGTAAAGAAGTTAGTGTTGAGTGTGCCATTTCTGTAGATTGTAAAACCTTTAAGCGGTTTTTTATTTCGCGAATCTCAATGTTGGGAGAGCGTTAAAGTTAACGAGTAATCCGTTTAGCGGCAGCATTTAGGGCCTTATCTACGGCCTGTCTACCGGTGGTGATGTTAGTGAGGCTAGTGGCCATAGCGGCCCAAAACTTACCCATTGCTGCAGCATTTGGCATAGGTTCGCCTTGCGCTGCACTGGCATAAACGGCCTGTACTTTGGGGTCGTTAATTAACTCTTGCTGTAACTGCAAGTTTGCCATGGCACCAATGTCTCCGCTGCTAAACAGTAAGCGTTGGTTGTCTACATTCATTAAGTAGTAGTTTAGAAACTCGTCTACCAATGCGGGTTGGTTAGTTGCGCTATTCACCATGGCGCTCCAAATACCTACAAAGGCTTTGGCCGGCTTACCATTAATTTTAGGTAACGGCGCAACGCCAAAATCCATCCCTACACTTTCCAACTCATCCCAGTACCAAGGTCCATTAATTACCATGGCCACCTTGCCTTTAACAAACTGCATATCCATGATTGAATAATCCGCGTTACGCGGCATTATTTGTTGGTCGAGCATGTCTTTTAGTAGTTTGCCGGCATACATCGCGCTGGGGTGATTAACCCCGGTGTCTTTTACATCGTATTGCCCACCTTGCTTGCCGAATACATAAGCGCCATTTGCTGCAAGTAGTGGCCATGTATAGTAGGTATTGTTGTAGTCCCACAAAATGGCTTTGGTTTGTTGCTGCTCTTGAAGCTGCTTATCTAGAGCGAAAATTTCCTCAAAACTAGTAGGAACTTCCTTAATTAGCGCTTTGTTATAAATCAGGCTTATCGCTTCTACGCCTATCGGGTAGCCATAAATTTTGCCTTCAACTTTCACTGCGTCCCAGGCGTAGTCTACCGCGGAATCTTGTAGCGCTTGGCTGGGTTTTAACTGTTTAATAAGGCCAGCATTTGCCCAATCGCCCATTCTGTCGTGGGGCCAAAATACGATGTCTGGTCCTTCACCATTACGAGCTTGAATTTCAAAGTTTCCAGTGATGTCGACGGGTTGTTTCACCTCAACAATAATGCCGGTATCTGCGCTAAATTGTTTCGCAATAAGCTGCATTTGTTGGTGACTTTTGCCTGTCCATATAGTGAGCTCTGGCTGCTGAGTGTCGGCCAGAGCTAGGCTTGAAAACGCCGCTAAAGCACAGCTTAGCGTTATGCTGGTTATCCCTATTTTCATTATGTTTTTCCCGATAGCTTGCCAACTCAGCATTGAAAAAACATGAGTGATTTGCAAGAAAAAGCAAAGTGGCTATAGAGAAAGCTCACATTCAAGATTAACTTGTTGATAGATTTGCGATCTTAAGCTGCTTATTTAGAAACTGTTAACAATTGTGTCACTTTTCTTTACAAAAGCTGCGTTGTGGATTTTTGTTCAAAAATTAAACATGTTGATTTAACTAACTATGTCGCTCTAGGTACTAAATATGCATCAAGTCATTAGATAAAGTTATCATCAGTTTAAGAATTCACATGAGTGATAAGAGTCTTTCATCTGTTAAGCGGTTCTTTCGTTGGGTTGATTTACATCACGGCGTACTAGGGTTTATCGCTACAGTTGTCACAGTCATTGTTACGGTGGGTGTTGCATACAAATCTATTCAAACGTCGGCAGATCTTTTTTCTGAGGAGCTTAAGGCGCAAAAAGATGCTGCCCAAGTGGCAAACGTAGCAAATTATGTTTCCGCAATTAGCGAAGCGCTGTTGGTGTTTAAAGACTCTGATGAAGAAGCTTTAGATAGATTCGTAGTATCTCGTTCTGAGTTGCTTTTGGAGAGTTTAAGCACATCTACTTTATTAGCTCAGGTCATTCAGTTCATTTCAGATAATGACTTTGCCAAGTTGTTTGATACCACAAGGTATTTTCAAGAGAAGAAGTTTCTGTCTTTAGCAGGCAAGGATCTTTCTTATATCGAGTTAAACGACATCACATTTACAACAACCAGTTTGTATTGCGTGAACCTGACGGGTTCATATTTATCTAGAACGACCTTTAATTTCCCTGATTTTAGCTATGTAAATATGGAAAACTTAAATTTTAACGAAACTAAGCTTAATGGCGCTCGAGTCTATTGGAGCAACTTAAAAGACGTATCCATAGAACTTTCAGGTCAGGAAGAGAATCTACCACTAATATTTTCTCAAACCAGTTTTATATTTTCTAATTTACAAGGCTTACGTTTAGGTAAGTCTAATTCACAATCTGAATCGCTTGACCCAGACAAATTAAAGAAACAACAGCAGGAAGATCTAGAAGTGTTGGCTAAGATGCTATTCAACTCCAAGTCTCTCTATGGATCTCTTTTAGATAACGATTTAAAGCAGTCAATGATAGACATTGACGCTGAGAAGTATGAAAAGCTAGTGAGCTTGGAGTACTTCCTTAAAGTTGACTCTGTACCCGACGCTAGCCTAGAGGCTAGTCGAAAGACCTATAGCACTGAAGCGCAATTGATTGCGCAACAAGAGGGGTGGAGACAGCGATGGCAAGCTAAGATAGAAAGGTGGTGTAAAAAATGATGAAAATGATCTTTTATCTACTTCCCTTAAGTTTTGCTGTGAGTGCCAATTGCACCTTGCAAGGAGATGTATATCAAGAGGGAGCCCAGCTAGGTAATCTGAAATGTTTAAATGGAAATTTTACTTTAATAAATCCAGACCCCGAGCCTACGTTAATTACAACGATGGATTTGACTGAACGCAATGGTATTCACGTTGAAACTGCAGAACAACCGCCAACGGATAGTACCGAGGAGAAATAGCCATGAAAATACTTAAAATAGGGCTTGTGCTAGTGACACTATTACTTAGTTTGCCTAGCTTTGCTGATTGCGTACACGGCGGTAATGTGTATCCAGAAGGGGCGACCATAGGTAGCTATAAATGTGTAAATGGCTCGTGGGTGGGCAATTAATTTTACCTGTGTTTACCTACGTTCACAGGAAGTACAGCCGCGACAAGCCGAGCGGGTATGTTTGTCTAAACGCTCACGCTGAGTTTTGCAGTAAGCATTCTTTAAGGCTCGGCGTGCCGAAAACCAGTCATCTGCTTTACTTAAGATGAGGTTGCCGCCAAAACGTTTAACTAACAAGTCTCGGCATTCATCAATAAAACCCTTATCAAAGTCGATTTCGAAGTAGCACAATGCTTCTTCAATGCAAGTGAAGTTATCAATTGTCTTGTTGATTTTGGTATCAGTCATTAATGAGTCCTAAAGCTTGGGGAATAGGCTAGCAAAATCACCGAGATCTTTTTTTGATGTGACTTAATTAAGCTTCGATTCAGCGTCTTTCGAAAAAACAGGATGACTTTGAACTAAACTCAGACTAAGTTTGTTAAGCAAATGTTGCATTGGGACCAAGTGATGAAATCTGCAATTCCGGTAATATTCTGCGTACTTATTTCAGCCTGCTCTAGCCAAGCTACCATGAGCAGCGGCGACAATAGGGCAGAAGATAATCAAAACTATAATCAGGATTTGTTGGCCTCTATCAAGCAATCTAATACCAACAAGCAAGGCGCTTTTCTTACCGAAGAGCAAATTGATATGTGGCAGAACTCTGGCTGCGGAGGCGCTCATAAATAGTGTTAACTAAAGAAACTCGTCTTATCCTCACCCCATTTATTTTTCCTATAGTAAATATTTCTTGCCAGTTGATCAGGCTTCAAGTCTTAGTTAACGATTATTGATAGCGGGCACTATAAGTACTTCTTTCATAAACTTTATTTATCAGCTTAGCTAAGGCCTTACTTAGCTAACTCGGTGAGTTTGGTTATTTTGGAGGTGTAGATGCCCTTAAAGCCCGCGATTGACCCAGAACAATGGATTTTATCCAACCCAAATGACCTAATATCTCTTACTAAATGGCAGCGTACTGTTAACTTGCTAGCTAAATTATTTGATGCGCCTGCTGGCTTTTTAGTACAACACACACCAAGTGGTTACCAAATCACTATTGCTAGCGAGCAGAACACTAATCCCTACAGCGCGGGCATGGTGGTAGAGCCGCAGGCCAATATCTTCTGCCGCAAAATTGTTGAAACGCGTAAAAGCTTGTATGTGGCAAATGCGATGATAGATCCTTGCTGGGATAGCAATCCAGAGGTGCATGGCGATGGGTTTCGCTCATATTTAGGTGTACCGGTATTTTGGCCAAGCGGAAAAGCTTTTGGCACTTTTTGTGTGATGGATTATCGAGAAACCAATTACGATGATACTTACTTTGAACTTATCGAGCAGTTAAAAGATATTTTAGAAGCCGACTTGTCTTTGCTTGAGTTATACACTCATATGCAAAAGTTGGCGGTTACCGATCCTTTAACCGAGTTAAACAACCGCCGCGGATTTTGCTCTTTAGCTCAGCAGCGGATCCGCTTAGCAAAACGCATGGGCTCTCGCTTGGGCGTATTTTACCTAGATGTAGACAAGTTTAAGCAAATTAACGATAACTACGGGCATGCCGTAGGGGATGAAGTATTAATTGATGTGGCTAAAGCGATGCACAAATGCGTACGTAGCTCTGATGTGATTGGTCGCATGGGCGGGGACGAGTTTGTTGCTTTAGTGTTAATTGAGCACGATTCTGATTTTGATGCCATTGCCCAGCGTTTTACCGACCAGTTTGCTCAATACTCTGAGCAAGACTTGCCCTTGTACACGGTGGCTATCGGCTATATTGATGTTGACTTAAACATGGAGGTTGAGGGCATCCTGGCCTTGGCAGACCAAGATATGTATCAACATAAAGTTGAGTAATTATTTGATTGTATTTTGACCAGTTAGCGTTGCTGGTGTATCATCGCGCAGCTTTTGAATTACTCACTAATTTTTGCCTGCACTAATGGTATGACTGTTCGCCTCGGATGGCGCGTTTTGGCTATCGGAGATTTACTTGGAACAGTTTATTCAATTTTTGTATCCCTTCAGTTGGATCATTTCTATTTTGTCCTTCAGCCCGCAAATCATTCGCTTAATGCGGATAAAAGGCCCCGCTAAAGATATCTCGTTTTTAAGTTGGATTATGTTCCAATGTAATGCGGTATTAGCCTGGTCTTATACGGTGTTTGTAGTGGGCGATCCTCTGCTGTCAGTTACTACTACCTTGGTACTAACTGCCAACATTACCATGGTTATGGTATTGGTTTACAAGCGCATTAAATATCGAGAAGTAGTAGTGGAAGAAGCCTTAAGTGCCTGATTTTATTTGCCTCTCTAAAAAAATCTCAAAGTAAAAACTGCTTTTAAGTGGGAATGACGCTGGTCTTATCAGTCGTCATTCGCGACCTCGCGCAACATTTTGTATGAAACAAGCCTGATTTTTTCCTTTTCATTTCATCACAAAAATCTTTTCCTTGATTAGTTTCATATTTGTCAATAAAGGCCTTGAGAACTGCTTTTTGCTTGCTAGTTTCATTATTGAGTAAAACCTCAAAGTAAGGTTTGCCAAAAATGGTGTGAGGCCTAATGAGAGCGTTCATGAGTTAGCATGGCATGGTTAAGCTCTTCGTTTGCAGCGGTTTACACACCAGTGTGCTTCTTACCTTCACAAAGATGAAGAGGAAGAAAATAGCTAATTTTGCAAATATAGAGAGATACGCAATGATGTTAAGGAAAACACTTCTCGCTACGGCGATGGTAACCAGTGCGGTGTCGGCGCACGCAGCCAATTATGGTGAAGCGCTACAAAAATCCATTTATTTTTACGAAGCTCAACAATCGGGAGTTTTGCCCGAATGGAACCGAAATGAATGGCGTGGCGATTCGGCACTTGGTGACGGTAGCGACAACAATGTAGATCTAACCGGTGGTTGGTATGATGCAGGTGACCACGTTAAGTTTGGCTTCCCAATGGCGTCTACCGCCACAATGTTGGCTTGGGGGGTAGTGGAATACCCAGAAGCTTATGCGCAAACCAACCAACTAGAACACATTAAAAACAACCTACGTTTTGTGGCCGACTATTTTGTTAAAGCCCATACCGCGCCAAATGAATTATGGGGCCAAGTAGGTAAAGGCAGCGTAGACCATGCGTGGTGGGGTTCTGCCGAAGTAATGCAAATGGAGCGTCCATCATACAAAATTGATGCAGCTAATCCTGGTTCTGATTTAGCGGGGGAAACCGCAGCAGCGCTAGCAGCCATTTCCATGGTGTTTAAAGACAGTGATCCTAGTTACTCGGCGATGTTGTTGGAGCACGCCAAGCAGCTTTATTCCTTTGCCGATAATTATCGTGGCAAATACTCAGATGCTATTACCGATGCAAAAGCCTTTTATAACTCATGGAGTGGTTATCAAGACGAGTTGGTGTGGGGAGCAATTTGGTTGTATCAAGCCACTAACGATGTTGCTTACTTGGATAAAGCCAAACTCGAATATCCTAATTTAGGCACCGAGGGACAAACGGAGTATCGCGCTTATAAATGGGGCCAAGCGTGGGATGATAAGTCTTATGGCTCTTATGTTTTGTTAGCTAAAATTACTGGCGAGCAAGTTTATCAGGATGATGCAGAGCGCTGGTTAGACTATTGGACCACCGGCTTTAACGGTGAAAAGATCACTTACACGCCGGGTGGCTTAGCCTTTTTGGATGTTTGGGGCGCAGCGCGCTACACCTCTAATACGTCATTTTTAGCGCTGATTTATTCCGACTTTTTAAAAGCCAATAACCTTGCAGCAGGCAAGGCGGAAACCTATTACAACTTCGCGAAAAGCCAATTAGATTACATTTTGGGTGATAACCCACTGAACATTTCTTACCAAATTGGCTATGGCGATTACCATCCAACCAAACCTCATCACCGCACGGCCCATGGCGCTTGGGCTGATAGCTTATCAAGCCATCCAGAAGAAAACCGTCACTTGTTAGTGGGCGCATTGGTAGGCGGCCCTGGCGACGATGATTCTTATGCCGATGACCGTGGTGACTACTATAAGAACGAAGTTGCAACCGACTATAACGCCGGCTTTACTTCAGCCCTAGCGCGCTTATGGCTAGATCATGGTGGAGCGCCAATAGCTGAAGCCGATTTCCCGGCTAAAGAAGTGCGCGACACCGAATTATTTGTTGATGCAAAAGTAAACTCAGAAGGGCCGCGCCATATCGAAATTAGCGCCCGGGTCCACAACCACACAGCTTGGCCTTCTCGTGTTACTGATGACCTAAGTATTCGTTATTGGGTTGATTTAACCGAGGTGGTTGCTGCGGGTTACACCGTTGACGATGTAACTATCTCAACGGCTTACTCCCAAGGTACTGGTTATAGCGGCTTACATCCATGGGGGAATGATGGTGACAACATCTACTACGCAGATATTAGCTTTGCTGGTGTAGACATCTACCCAGGTGGTCAATCGCCATCGAAAAAAGAAGTACAGTTTCGACTAGCCTTGCCAACCAATACCAACGATCCAGATTGGGATAACGCAAACGATCCTTCTTGGGATAACTACACTAATGCACATGAACTGGCACCGAAAATCGCCATGTACGATGCAGGTGTTTTAGTGTGGGGCAGTGAGCCAAGTGCCGCGTGTGGAGGTGCTACCGGTATTAACTGTGCGCCAATTGCCCAAAACCAATCGGTAGATACAGCCTTTGATACTCCGGCGTCTGTCACCTTATCTGCTACCGACAGTGACGGTTCTATAGCAAGTTATGCCATTGCTAGCCAGCCAAGTCAGGGTACGGTAACACTAACAGGGAATGTTGCTAGCTACGTACCTAATGCAGGTTTCTTTGGTAGCGATAGCTTCACCTTTACCGCAACTGATGATCAAGGTGAAGTCTCTCAAACAGCGACGGTAACGGTTGAGGTTGCTGCGCCAATAATCCCAGCGGTAGCTATTAGCTCACCGGATAACGGCACAGAGGTTAGCCCTAGCAGTGACGTTGTGTTGCAGCTTGATGTTGCCAACGCTTATGGCGCTAATGTTTATCTTGATGGCGCATTAGCCGCCAACCGAGTTGGCAGTGGTGCGGTAACTATTAGCATGCCTGCTACAGAAGGTGCTGTGGCTATTTTAGTCATTGCCACTGATGAACAAGGAAGCGAGTTAAGCGCAGAAGCCAGCTTAAGCTTGGTGGTTAAGCAAGGTGCAGAGCCTCCAGTAGGTGATGGCTTAAGCTGTGAAGTAGGTAAAGCTGACACTTGGTCTACCGGCTTTGTGATTAACAGTATCACGGTAACCAATGCAGGCAGCGAAGCGGTAAGTGGCTGGAAAGTGAATCTAGTATTTACCGACCCAGTGAGCCTAGCTAACGGTTGGAATGCCCAGCTTAATGCCTCAAGTGATGGTTTAGGTATTAGCGCTAGTAACGAGGTATACAACGGTCAGCTTGCGCCTAATGCGAGTGCCTCGTTTGGTCTACAAGGCGAGCATTCAGGCACCTTTGTTGCCCCTACCTGTGAAATTTTACCTTAGAACTTAACACCCCAAAGCGGCCTTAATTGGCCGCTTTTCTCATTGGGAAATGTTATGGAGAACAAAATGAATACATCTAAAACACTACTCGCTAAATGTGTGGGTTTTGCTGCGGCCTCGTTATGCAGTGCAAGTTTATTGGCGGCACCGCTGCCTGGCGATGATTGGCTTCATGTAGAAGGCAATCAAATTAAAGATATGCAAGGCAATACGGTTTGGCTTACCGGGGCTAACTGGTTTGGCTTTAATACTACCGAGCGAGTGTTGCATGGTTTGTGGTCGGTGAATTTGGAGAGCACCATTCAGGATATTGCTACTCGCGGTGTCAACTTACTGCGGGTGCCTATTTCTACCGAGTTACTTAAAGAATGGAAAAATGGCCAGTTTGTGCCAATTCAAGTGAATGCTTCGGCTAACCCAGATTTAGCTACAGCTACTTCATTGGAAGTGTTTGATGCCTTAATTGCCGCTGCTAAAGCGAGTGGTATGAAGATCTTGCTTGATGTTCACGGTGCCGAAGCCGATAACATGGGGCATATTGCGCCGCTTTGGTACAAAGGCGATATTACTTCAGAAGATTTTTACTCCACTTGGGAGTGGGTAACCGAACGTTATAAAAATGATGACACCATCATCGCCTATGACCTAGAAAATGAACCTCATGGTAACCCTCAGCAAAGTGCCGCTGGTGAGTTTGCCAAGTGGGATGACAGTACCGATGAAAACAACTGGAAGCATGCCTGTGAAACAGTATCTAACCGTGTGTTAGATATTAACCCTCACATCTTAGTGATGTGTGAAGGCATTGAAGCGTATCCCGTGGAAGGTAAAAACTGGGAAAGCAAAGGTAAAGACGATTTTCACTTTAATTGGTGGGGCGGCAATTTACGTGGCGTACGCGAATTCCCGATTGATTTAGGCGCACGCCAACAGCAATTTATGTATTCACCACACGACTATGGGCCTTTGGTATTTGAGCAAGAGTGGTTCTATCCAGGGTTTAACAAAGACACCTTGTACCAAGATGTGTGGAAAGATAACTGGATGTTTATTCATGAAGAAGGTATTGCACCGCTGCTAATTGGTGAGTGGGGCGGCTTTATGGATGGTGGTCCAAATGAAGCGTGGATGGTAGCAATCCGTGATTTGATTATTGAGCATCAATTACACCACACCTTTTGGTGTATTAATCCTAACTCTGGCGATACCGGAGGCTTGCTAGGCCACGATTGGACTACCTGGGACGAAGATAAATATGCTTTGTTTAAGCCTTCTTTGTGGACTAACGATGCTGGCAAATTTATTAGTTTAGATCATGAGGTTGCACTAGGAGGAGAGGGCAGCACCACTGGTATTAGTTTGAATGATTACTACCAAGGGCTAAATCCTTCGGTAAGCATTAATTCTCCGGCTGCAAACAGCATTGTGCTTACAGGCTCACAAGTCGTGCTTGGTTACTCGGTGAACAAAGCGGCTTCGGTTAATATTTATCTTGATGGAAGTTTGGTGAAAAACGCACCTACTGCAGGTAGTGCTAGTATCACTGCTCCCGCGGCAGAAGGTGATTTCACCATCATGATTGTTGCCGTAGACAGCAACGGTACAGAGATGGCGGTAAGTGACAGCATTACTTTAAGTGCTCTGAATGAAGTACCGCTGCAGCCAGAGGTGAGCTTAAGTGCGCCTGCCAACAATACCAGTATTGAAGCCGGTAGTAGTTTTAGTGTGGTAGTAAGCTTAAAAGATGCCGCAGGGTTTGAAACTAACCTAGCCGGACAACTGCAATCGTTTAGTGGTACCAGCGGTGAGTTAACTGCGCCTGCAGAAGTAGGGGATTACACCTTAACGGTGACTGCGCAAGACGAGCAGGGGCAAAACCTTAATGCTACAGACAGTATTAGCTTAAAAGTGCTTGAACCGGCAGCAGCAAACTTGAGTTGTGAAGTTGGCGCGGCAGATTCTTGGGCTAGCGGTTTTGTGATTAACAGCATTACGGTTACAAATACCGGCTCAAATACTGTTTCAGCTTGGAACGCAGTGCTTGAATTCTCGCAAAGCGTAACGCTAGTGGGTGGATGGGGCGGCGTGTTTAATGCTTCTGCCCAAAGTATCGAAGTTACCAATGAAGCATACAATGGCCAATTAGCACCAGGGGCGAGTATCTCCTTTGGTTTGCAAGGTGGTCATTCTGGTAACTTTGCTGCACCGAGCTGTCGTATGCGTTAGTAAGACCTTCAATTTATTGACTAAATTAGCAGTATAGCTGTAAAGCCCTCATTACAATTTGAGGGCTTTTTTACTTTTTTAGTAAACGCTTTGTTTAACGCTAGTGTTATATGCTGTTTATTTTATTGTTGGCTTTGTTGTTTAGATAATAAAACTACCCTTCCTAAACTTTTCACAGTTTCAGCTGCTGAGTATTTTTTAGCACTGGAAATAAAAAACTCTGACCAACTAGGGTAAGCTCTTGCGGGTTTACTGATGAATAACATATTTGTTGGTCATTTAAGAAACCTAAGCTTCAATAGCTGTGCGGTGAACTTGCACAACACCAATGGTTATTGGGCAAAGAGTTTAGTTTTCGGTAAACGGCATTACTTCTTACCGCTACAAAGAATAGCTGAAGAAGGATTACGTTCTAAATTTTTGTGAGATAACTAAAGATGTTAAGGAAAACCTTACTAGCAAGCGCGATCATTTCCAGTGCAATGTCTGTTCAAGCAGCAAATTATGGTGAAGCGCTACAAAAATCGATTTATTTTTATGAAGCCCAGCAGTCAGGGGTATTACCTAGTTGGAATCGTACTGAATGGCGTGGTGATTCTGCGCTAAAAGACGGTAGCGATAACAACGTAGATCTTACCGGTGGTTGGTACGATGCAGGTGACCACGTAAAATTTGGTTTTCCTATGGCGGCCACTGCCACCATGCTTGCTTGGGGGGTAGTTGATTACCCACAAGCTTACGAGCAAACCAACCAGCTTAAACATATCAAAAACAATTTACGCTTTGTTGCCGACTACTTTGTTAAGGCTCACACTGCGCCTAATGAGTTTTATGGCCAAGTTGGCAAAGGTAGCGTGGATCACGCTTGGTGGGGCTCGGCCGAAGTGATGCAAATGGAGCGTCCTTCATACAAAATTGATGCAGCTAACCCTGGCTCTGATCTAGCGGGTGAAACCGCAGCGGCGTTAGCGTCTATTTCTATGGTGTTTAAAGATAGCGATCCAAGCTATGCCGCTATGTTGTTAGAGCACGCCAAGCAGCTGTATTCATTTGCCGATAACTACCGTGGCAAATACTCAGATGCAATTACCGATGCCACCGCTTTTTATAACTCTTGGAGTGGTTATCAAGATGAATTGGTCTGGGGTGCCATTTGGTTATACCGCGCAACTGGCGACGACAGTTACCTAAATAAAGCTAAAACGGAATACGGCTCTTTAGGTACTGAACCGCAAACAGATACGCGTTCTTACAAGTGGGGCCAAGCGTGGGATGATAAGTCTTACGGCGCCTATGTATTAATGGCAAGCCTAACTGGAGAAGCGCAATATCAAGCAGATGCTGAGCGTTGGTTAGATTATTGGACCGTTGGCTACAATGGCCAAAAAATTCGTTACACGCCAGGTGGTTTAGCGTTTCTAGATACTTGGGGGGCTGCACGTTATACCTCAAATACCTCATTCTTGGCTTTGGTGTATTCTGATTATCTTAAAGAAAACACCAACAAAACAGCTAAAGCCGATGTGTATTATAACTTTGCTAAAAGCCAGCTGGATTACATTTTAGGTGATAACCCACTTAATATTTCTTACCAAATTGGTTATGGCGATTACCACCCAACCAAGCCGCATCACCGTACTGCGCATGGTACCTGGAATGACAACTCTGGCGACCCAGTTGAAAACCGTCACTTATTAGTTGGTGCATTGGTTGGTGGCCCAGGTTTGGATGATTCGTGGGCTGATGATCGTGGCGACTACGTGAAAAACGAAGTGGCAACCGATTACAATGCTGGCTTTACTTCCGCGCTAGCGCGCCTGTGGCTTGACCATGGCGGTGATCCCATTGCAGAAGCAAACTTCCCAGCTAAAGAGGTTCGCGATACCGAGCTATATGTAGAAGCTAAAATTAACTCACAAGGCACTCGCCATATTGAGCTAGCGACTCGTGTACACAACCATACTGCGTGGCCTTCACGGGTAACCGATAAATTAAGCTATCGCTACTGGGTAGACCTAACAGAAGTGTTTGATGCTGGTTACTCGGTTGATGATGTACGTTTATCAACTGCTTACAGCCAAGGTTCTGGGTATAGCGGTTTACACGCTTGGGGTAATAACGAAGACAACATCTATTACGCTGAGATTAGCTTTGATGGCGTAGATATTTACCCCGGCGGTCAATCAGCTTCTAAGAAAGAAGTACAGTTCCGTTTATCGTTACCAACCAATACCAACAACCCAGATTGGGATAACAGTAATGACCCATCTTGGGAAAACTTTAGCAATGCATACAAGCTAGCAAATAACATTGCTTTGTATGATAACGGCGAGTTGGTATGGGGTAATGAACCATCGGCTGCTTGTGGCCCAACTACCGGCATCAACTGTGCGCCTATTGCGCAAAGCCAAAGTGTTAGCACTGAGTCTGACACTGCTGTGTCTGTTGAGCTAAGCGGCAGTGATTCTGATGGTGATGTTGTTAGTTACGAGATAGCCTCTCAGCCTGCAAACGGCTCGGTTAGTCTAAGTGGTAAATTTGCAACCTACACACCTAATACGGGTACTTTTGGTAGCGATAGCTTCACCTTCGTGGCGATTGATGACCAAGGTGCTAAGTCAGCAGAAGCTAAAGTCACAGTTACAGTTGCAGAACCGATTGTACCTGCAGTAGTGATTAGCTCTCCTAGCAATGGCAGTGAAGTTCGACCAGCCAGTGAAGTTCAGCTTCGTCTTGATTTAGCCAACGCTTATGGCGCGAATGTATACGTAGATGGCGCATTAGCAACTAGTCGAGTTGGCAGCGGTAACGTAACGCTGACAATGCCAGAAACAGAAGGGCAGGTAGTGATTGTTGTAATTGCTACCGACGAGCAAGGTGAAGAGTTATCAGCAGAAGCTAGCTTAAACTTGAATGTTAAAGCGGGTGAACAGCCTCCTGTAGGCGGTGGTGATTCTGAGCTTACTTGTACTGTTGGTGAAGCCAATGTTTGGAATACTGGCTTTGTATTAGGCAACCTTAAGGTGACTAATGCCGGCGGTGAAGAGGTAACCGGGTGGAAAGTTCACCTAAGCTTCCCTCAACCAATTAGTTTGGTAAATGGTTGGAATGCTAAATACCAAGCCTCAAGTGATGGTTTAGGTTTAACCGCTGTGAACGAAGTTTACAACGGTCGTTTAGCGCCTAGCCAAAGCACCTCATTTGGTCTTCAAGGTGGATACAACGGAAGCTTTGAAGCGCCAAGCTGTGAAGTGTTACCTTAGTATCATTACCTTTTGAACAAGGCGGCTCAGGCCGCCTTTTTTAATGCCAATTTGGTAGCCGCTTTATGACGCAACTAAATAATCACTATAAAGCACTCCGGCTTAAACATGGCATAATAAGCCGATTTTTAACTAGCTTAGGGTTAACAAGTAATGTTTCAACTGCGCGACTACCAGCAAGCCTCGGTAGATGCCGTTCTCGCTCACTTTCGAAAAAGTGACGATTCCGCTGTGTTGGTGCTGCCAACTGGTGCTGGGAAAAGCATCGTGATTGCCGAACTTGCGCGTTTAGCGCGTCACCCTATTCTGGTGTTAGCCCATGTAAAAGAGTTGGTCGAACAGAATCATCAAAAGTTTAAAGACTATGGTTTTGAGTCAGGCGTTTATGCCGCAGGTTTAGGCTTAAAACAAAGCCAACTTCCAGTTACCTTTGCCAGTGTGCAGTCTTTAAGTCGCAACCTTGAAGCTTTTTCCGGCTACTACTCTTTGCTAGTGATTGATGAATGTCACCGGGTAAGTGAAGACGATGACAGCCAGTATCAGCAAATTATTCAGCATTTAAAGCAACAAAACCCACAACTAAAAGTGCTAGGTTTAACGGCTACTCCGTACCGTTTAGATAGAGGCTGGATCTACCAACATCATTATCACGGTTATGTTCGTGGCAGCGGCCAAGCTTGGTTTAAAAAGTGTATTTACGAGCTGCCGATGCGCCATCTCATTGCTAAAGAATACTTAACTAAGCCGCTGGTGGTGGATGCTCCCGCGGCGCGTTATCAATTTGATGATTTACCGCAGCAATACAGCGAGGCACAGCTCGACCAGTTTTTAGCTGCTTGCCCGCGAGTTACTCAAGCCATATGCAAACAGTTGGTTAAATTGGCAGAGCAGCGTAAAGGCGTAATGGTGTTTGCTGCTTCTGTTAACCATGCCAAGGAAATTGCACACTATTTACCAGAAGGACAAACTGCGGTCATCACCGCTGCTACCGCCAATACTGAGCGAGACAGCTTAATTGAACAGTTTAAGCGCCAACAGCTTAAGTTTTTAGTGAATGTATCGGTGTTAACTACGGGTTTTGATGCGCCGCATGTGGACTTAATTGCTATTTTGCGGCGCACTGCTTCGGTAAGCTTGTATCAACAAATCGCCGGCCGAGGTTTGCGTTTATTCAAAGACAAAACCGATTGCCTAATTGTTGATTATGCAGGTAATAACTACGATCTCTATCAGCCAGAAATTGGCGAAGTGAAACCCAACCCTAACAGTACATTGGTACAGGTAAGTTGCCCGCAATGCCAATTTGCCAATATGTTTTGGGGCATTACCGATAAAGATGGTGATGTTATTGAACATTATGGTCGACGTTGCCAAGGGTTAGTGGCAGACCCAGATGAGCCAGCAAAACAAATCCAATGTACTTACCGCTATAAATACAAGCAATGCTCACAATGTAATGCCGAAAACGATATTGCAGCACGGCAATGTCAAAGCTGTGGCTTTCAATTAATTGACCCAGACAAGCAGCTTAAAGATGCGCTGCAGTTAAAAGACCGTAAAGTGCTAAGGTGCAGCGGCATCTCGGCTAGCTGCGATGGCAATAAACTTAAATTGGTTTATCACGATGAAGATGGCGCAGAGCTTAGCGAATCCTTTAACTTTGATTACGCCAAAGCCAAGCAACAATTTAACGCTGTGTTTAGTCGCCGAGTCTCTGAGCAAGCAGCTCTTATTGACGATGCAAAAGAAGCAGAAGCATTAGTAACAAAACTTGTAGCCCCCGACTTTGTTATCGCTAAAAAGCAAAAGCACTACTGGGTTATTGAGCACCGGATTTTTGATTACCAAGGCAATTATCGAAGAGCTAATCAGCAGTATTAGATTTCAAAATGCAAAGGGGAGAATATCCAATTTTAGCTTAGCCCCAGTGCGCAGAAAAAAGCGGCTTAGTAGCCGCTTTATTTTTATCTGAAGAATTTTACCCCAATAATTCTGGTTTAATCAGTGGTGCTACAAAGCCTTTGTGTTGCCGTATTTCTTCTAAGCTCAAGCCGGTTAATTCATAGGGGAAGACCAGCCATTGCTCGGTTTGGTGCAGGCAAAAATCGGGCTTTAACGATGTTTGGTTAAACTTAGGTCGCTCCCATAAGGTGGCTATTTTTACTTGGCGCGGCATATTGAGTTTTAACTTGGATTTTAAACGTTTAATCACTGCTTCTACATTGTGGCCACTGCTAAACACGTCATCCACTATCAACAAGCTATCATCAACGTTTAGGTTTTCCAGTAAGTACTGAATACCATGAACTCTTATCGACTCGGGCTCTTGGAGTATTTGATGATAATTGGCTTGCCCTTGGTAGGAGGTGCGTACCGAAATATGGTCGGTTTTAACTCCTAAGGTTTGCAAACATTCTTGCACGTAAATGCCTACAGCACTGCCTCCGCGCCACAGGCCAACGATAAAAGTAGGGCGAAAACCACTCTCGAAAATATGCACAGCTAAACGAAAGGAATCTTGAATTAAACTATCTTCATCTAAGTAGTGCTTTTGTAATTGGGCTGTCGGCTGGCTCATTGGCATGAAAAGTGTCCTTGAGTTTACGAGTTCTATAATGATAGTTTTATACTACACCTTTGACCAAAAGGTCAGTTTTAATCGTAGGTAATTATGAGCGACAAACTTTACATCACCGGGCAAGAGCTACTCGAAGATTCATTTCGCTTGGCCGAAAAAGTATTGGCAAGTGGTTTTAAACCTAGCTTTATTATTGCCGTGTGGCGCGGCGGTGCACCAATTGGTATCGCGGTTCAAGAGTTTTTGGCTTATCACGGTATTGCTAGCGATAATATTGCCATTCGCACATCTTCGTATGCTGCAGCTATAGATAATCAAGCAAAGCAGGTTAAGGTATTTGGACTAAACTACCTGGTGAAACATGTACAGCAGCATGACCGTTTGTTGATTGTTGATGATGTATTCGATACCGGCCGCTCTATTGAAGCGATTATTAATGAGCTGAGCCGCTTAGCGAGGTTAAATACCCCCAGTGATATTCGAGTTGCAGTTCCGTATTTTAAGCCAGAGCGCAATAGAACCGACCGAGTGCCAGATTACTATTTACATGAAACCAAGCAATGGTTGAAGTATCCGCATTCTCTTGAAGGCTTAAGCCCAAAGGAGATCGCCGAGCGTAGACCAGAGTTGTATCAAATAATAAAAGCGCATTTACCTAAGTAATGACCAATTCATAAATGCTAGATCTTGTGGGTAAAGCATTTGGCTACTAAGGCCGTATACCGCTTAAAGCTTGCTATAACTTTTGTCTAAAAACAAAATCATAAATCCGCAATAATAAAACTGCTAAATTGCACCATACTTGCTTAATGAGAGACTACTAATTAAGCGGAGCAAGCCATGGCGGTGAAATTTTCTGTAGCGACAGCGAATACTTTAAACCTCAATAGACCCAATTTACCGATGTATAGGGATCGACAAGGTTGGTTGCCAAACGAGTACGACAATAAGGTGCGTTGGTTAGTAAATCAGTTGCAAACTATTGGTGCGGATTTATGGGGTTTTCAAGAATTGTGGCATGCCGATGCTTTATTAGATTTGTTCCAAAATGCTGGGTTAGATTCTCAATATCACTTACTGGTGCCCGATGGGCATCAAGGTAAAATTGCTTGTGCAGCAGCAGTGCGTAATGAATTGCTGGTAGGGCAAGCGGAGTGGATTAGTCAGTTTCCGGCAAGCTTTAAGTTAGCCAGCCAAGGGGATGATGCGCAAACCGGCGCCTTAGACTTAGATATCAATAGCTTCTCTCGCCCGGTGCTGCATTTTCAAATAAAACCTCATGCCGATGAGGAGAATGTACATGTATATGTTTGCCATTTTAAATCGAAACGACCCACACGAATAGATAATGAAGATTGGTATGACGATGCGCAGCATAAACCGCATCGTAATGCCTTAGGTTATGCCATCTCTACTTTGCGCCGCACCGCGGAGGCTGTAGCGTTAAGAATGATCTTAACTGAGCAAATGAAACACACCGATACGCCAGTGATTGTGTTGGGCGACTTGAATGATGGTCAAGCCAGCAACACCTTGAATATTCTTACCGAGCAACCGCGCTTTTTATTAGACGGCGATGCGCGAGGAGGGGCCGATAACGCCTTGTATTCAGCGGGTACCATGCAGCAATATCGTAGTCAGCGTGATGTTTATTACACCCATGTGCATAACAACCAGCTTGAATCCTTAGACCATATATTACTCAGTGAGCAGTTTTACGATAAAAGCCGAGATAGAATTTGGGCCTTTAAAGGTTTAGAGGTATTTAACGATCATTTAAACGATGAGCATTACGAGCAACTAGGTGCTACAGACCACGGCATTATTAAAGCAAATTTTGTTTATAAGCCTTTAGATTAAACCAATTTTAGGGGGCTTAAGTGCAACGCTAAGCCCCCTAAAGCTCTATTGGGGGGCGTTGTGCTGGTAGCCAAACTGTTCAATAAACTCGGCCACCTTGGGAATGTGTGGTTGCAAGAATTGTTGGTAGTTAAGCCACTTGTAGCGTGACTCTGTATAAATCGGTTTAACTACTTGGTTACTTGAGGCAGACATAACAATTTTTTGTTGGGCGTGTTTCTCAAACTCTAAATAGCTACTGTTTGCAGACATCCCGAGGAACTCAAACACTTTGCTGGCTTCTTTCTCTAAATCTTCAACTAAGTCTTCGTAACGTACAAAATGAATATTTAAGGGTAATTCAGCTTGGTAGCGATTAAACAGCTTGAATACTTGCTGATAGCGCTTAAAGCAATCGCCTAGTTGGTTAAGCCAGGCTTGCTCTTGGTTATTGGCTGAGTTTTGCTGAAAGTTACTCAAGCATGTGTCGATTGGATGGCGTAAACAAAAGATAATCTTCGCTTTAGGGAAGAGCTGCAAGATGAATGGCAGATCTACCGTATAAAGCGGAAACTTGTCCACAATAAGACTATTGGCCTGCGGAGCCAAACCTAAGCTTTGGATGTAGCTAAAGTATTGCTCCCGCAATTGTTTTAACTCATCTTCTGTTAGTGTGGCTAGATCTTGCGGATAGCGTTTATTAAATTGGCTAGTGATGCTTTGAGTTAAATTATAAATAGAACGTGTTTCACTTAAGGCAACGATGTTCGGCTGAGTATCTAATATGTTCTCCAGCAGAGTAGTGCCAGAGCGATTAAAGCCCATCATAAACACCGGTTGTGGTTCATTGGCCTCAGCTTGTTGTTTGATGAAAGACAAGTCTAGCTTTTGAAATTCTGCCACTTTGTCTGTGCGCGTTTGCCCTTGAACGCGTTGGTGATTCAAACTCGCCATGGCCGAAAAATCGGCAAAGGCTGCTGAGTAGTCTTTCTGTTTATCGAAGGCCTCTGCCCGTAGTTTAAAAGCCGCCTTTTGGCGCATAAAGTCGAGACGGTCAATCAGTTCGTCGCTCAATAACTCTATAACGTGTTCGCTGTGACCGTTCCTTGCGCTTAGTTCTGCCTGGTAAAAACTTATCCAAGCTTTATTTACAAAATCAATTTGCGCTTGCTGCAACAATTGTTCGGCTTGTTGGTGCTCGCGAATGAACATTAGGGTGTCTATGGAAAATTCTAGCTGCCACTCTTCTACAAACTTGCTGTGGCTCAATAACTCTTCAATTAGGCGTAATATGAGCGCTCGTTGATTTTGACGTTTAGCGCTAGAGATGAGTAATGCTTGAGCTGGTGCAAATTGCCCTGGCCACGTTTTCATTTTTTCTGCCAAGCTGCTTAAATCTTGATATCTATCTTCTTCTAAGTAGCACTCGCCCAGAGCTGCAGCTACATCGGCATTATTTGCCTCACCAGTTAAGCTAAAGCTTTGTTCAAAATGCTCAATTGCCGATGAAAACAAGCCAAGTAGTTTTTCTGCCTTAGCCATGTTTTTGTAAGTGGCGCTTCGTTGTTGTTGGTGTTCGCATAGCGCTAATAAACTTTTATAGCTGGCTAAAGCACGCTCTAGTTTCTGCTGTTGAAAAAGTACATACGCCTCTAACTCTAGGCTTTTATAGTCTTGCTGAGACTTAAGCTTATTGATTTTGCCAATGGTAGATAAGGCTTGGCTATATTTACCCGCTTGTAAGGCCTTTACGGCTTTTTCCATAATGGCGTGGCGCATCTCAGGCTTCATTAGTGCTTCCTATCATGTCGAGCGTTTACTTGTTTGGCATTACTTTAAAGCAAAATAACAGTTTTTGATGCGTAGTTTATCGCAGTGCTAAAAGCCAATGGTGTTTCATGAAGAAGTGTTAGCTAGCGGTTAATTTCATCATTGAGCTGCCCAAGCTTGGGGAGTTGCGGCAGTAGCCTACTGCACCAACTTGTTGATTGTCCTTTATTGGTGCAATTATCAACATCTCGGTGCAAATCCAGTTAAATAAACACTTTTTGTTTTGCCACATTGTATTTGAAAATCAGGCTGCAGTTGCCGTGGTGTTAGGGTTTTGTGTGTTTTTTGTGGTGCTTGGCTTAACAATTGCAATTTCCCCTTTGTAGGTCAGGGACAGGCCCAAGCAGCAAGGAAGCAACGAAATCCGTTCTACTTGTAAAGGTGAACTCGCCAAGGGAAACCTAGGTGAACAGAACCAGCCAACAGTTTTTATCTACTACTTAAGCAATATAGGGAAATATTATGTCTTATTTAGCTCCTGCGGAGTTCGTAACCAAAATGGTTGACGCTGGTGAATCTAAAGTATTCATGTCAACACGAGATACTCTTATTCGAGCCTTTATGGCTGGCGCCATCTTGGCATTGGCAGCAATTTTTGCCATTACCATGGCAGTGAATACAGGCAACTTCCTCATTGGGGCTATTTTGTTCCCTGTTGGTTTCTGTATGCTTTATTTAATGGGTTTTGACCTTTTAACGGGTGTGTTTGTACTGGTGCCTTTGGCCTTGTTAGATAAGCGGCCTGGGGTTGATGTTAAAGGCATGCTAAGAAACTGGGGCTTTGTATTTTTAGGTAACTTTGCTGGTGCACTTACCGTTGCCTTCATGATGGCCTTTATCTTTACCTACGGGTTTAACATTGAAGCGGGCGCTGTAGGTGCTAAAGCTGCCGCCATTGGTGAAGCACGTACTGTAGGTTACGCAGAACATGGTGTTGCTGGTTGGTTTACTATTTTCATCCGTGGCATGTTGTGTAACTGGATGGTATCAATGGGCGTAGTAGGCGCAATGATTTCTACTAACGTTAGCGGTAAAGTAATCGCCATGTGGATGCCAATCTTCTTGTTCTTCTACATGGGCTTTGAGCACTCTGTAGTTAACATGTTCCTATTCCCATTTGGTTTGATTATGGGCGGTGATTTCTCAATCATGGATTACTTCCTATGGAACGAAATTCCAACTGCATTGGGTAACCTAGTAGGTGGTTTAGCCTTCACTGGTTTAACACTTTACACCACCCATGTAAGAACTGCGCCTAAACGCAAAGTAGCTAAAGCAGCAGTTGAAGCGCCAAGTAAAGCGGCTACCAGCAACGCTTAATTAAAGGACAGTAGATGACGAGCCAGCTGAGTATCTCCATCGGTCAGTGTTCTGATAAAGGTCGCAAAGACATTAATCAAGACAGTTATGGAAGCTATACTCCGCGTGGCTCTCTGCTCAATCATAAAGGCTTTGCTGCTGTGATGGCCGACGGCATAAGCAGCAGCGAAGTAAGTCAAATAGCCAGTGAAACTGCAGTAAAAACTTTTTTAGATGATTACTACTGCACCTCCGAGACTTGGTCTGTTCAACATGCTGCCGAAAAGGTCTTAGACGCCACCAACTCTTGGCTATATAGCCAATCGCAACAAAGCCCTTACCATTACGACAAAGACAAAGGTTATGTTTGTACGCTTAGTGCTTTAGTGATTAAAGGCAATAAGGCGCATATTTTTCATGTTGGTGATACCCGAGTGTATCGCCTCAATCAGCAGGGCTTAGAGTTACTCACTAAAGATCACCGACTATGGGTGAATGACAATAAAAGCTACCTAAGCCGTGCACTGGGTATTGAAGAATATTGTGAGTTTGATTACCACACGCTGCCTGTGAGCCCTGGTGATATTTTTTTGTTGGCTACCGATGGTGTGTACGAGTTTGTTGATGCAGAGCTTATCAACAATACTATTGCCCAATGTGCCAACGATTTAGAAGCAGCGGCAGCGCAAATTGTTGACAAAGCCTATCAGGCAGGCAGCGACGACAACTTAAGCTTACAAATAATAAAGGTAGAGCAACTAGCAGAACAAAGCTCTCAGCAGCTTAAAGAGCAAATAGAGACCTTACCTTTTCCCCCAGAGTTAAGTGCTCGTATGAGCATAGACAACTACACCATTGTTCGACAAATTCACGCCAGTAGTCGAAGCCACGTGTTTTTAGCATTGGATGAACAAAGCGGCGAGCAAGTGATACTAAAAACACCTTCGGTAGATTTGCGCGACGACCCCGATTATTTAGAGCGCTTTTATACTGAAGAGTGGATAGCGCGGCGTATTAACAGTGCCTATGTGTTAAAAGCAAGCCGCAACCCACGCCAACGTAACTACCTTTATACGGTATTTGAATACATAGATGGGCAAACCTTAGCCCAATGGATTACCGATAATCCCAAGCCAGAACTGGCTAAGGTGAGGGAGGTTGTAGAGCAAATTGCCAAAGGCCTACGTGCCTTTCATCGCATGGATATGCTCCATCAAGATCTTAAGCCAGACAACATTATGATTGATAGCTCTGGCACCATTAAAATTATCGACTTTGGCTCGGTATGGGCCGCAGGTCTTGCAGAGCAAACTCAAGATATTACCCAGCAACATTTGCTAGGCACTGCGTTATATTCGGCGCCGGAGTTGTTTTTGGGTATTGGCGGCAGCACCCGCGCAGAGCAGTTTTCGCTGGCAGTAATTACTTACTACATGATAAGCGGCCGCTATCCTTACGGTACTAAAGTGGCGGGTGCAAAAAGCCATGCAGCGCAAAAGCGCTTACGCTATCAATCGGTAATTGACAGTGACAGCGAAATCCCAGCTTGGATTGATGATGCCCTAGAAAAAGCGCTGCACATAAACCCCTTAAAACGTTACGAACAAATCACCGAATTTCTCTGTGATTTACGCCAACCCAACAAAGCTTTTTTGAATAAGGCTCGTGCTCCATTGGTAGAGCGCAATCCGGTGGCGGTATGGCAAGGGATCTCTGCAATTTTGGCGGCTATGGTGGTGTACCTATTACTTAGGTGAACACCGAGTTGTCTCGTTTTTCAATCAAAGGAAGGAAGCAAAAAATGATATCAAGTAGAGAAGAAGTAACTCAACAAATTGTATCAACCAAGGTGAGAAAAGGCATTAAGTGGAGTGAGGTTGCCAGCGCTATTGGTTTATCGAAAGAGTGGACAACTGCAGCGTGTTTAGGGCAAATGACTTTTGATAAAAGCCAAGCTGAAACCGTGGGCGATATTTTTGAGCTAAGTGACGAAGCCATCGCTTGGTTACAAATTGTGCCTTACAAAGGCTCACTGCCTACCGCTGTACCAACCGATCCGCTTATCTACCGCTGGTATGAAGTAGTAAATGTATACGGCAGTACTATTAAAGAGCTCATTCATGAAGAGTTTGGCGATGGCATTATGAGCGCTATTGATTTTTCGATGG
The DNA here is from genome assembly GCF_037076485.1 of Agarivorans sp. OAG1. Taxonomy (NCBI): domain Bacteria; kingdom Pseudomonadati; phylum Pseudomonadota; class Gammaproteobacteria; order Alteromonadales; family Alteromonadaceae; genus Agarivorans; species Agarivorans sp. OAG1. The sequence continues at coordinate 3,445,291 of NZ_AP028990.1, read as the reverse complement.
ACATTAAGCGTGAAGCCGATCCTAAAGGTGATAGGGTAAACGTAGTGTTGTCGGGTAAGTTTTTACCTTACAAAACCTACTAGATGCTAGCTTCATGAAGCATTAGAGCCAGCACCACGCTGGCTTTTTTTATGAACGACATGGCGAGATACTCGACCCGTAATCTACAAAGTTGTTGTTATGAGTACTGGTCAATTCCATACCTACAAAGCTAAACTGTCGCCTAATTTTATTTAGTCTAAAAGGTAATGTGATGAACCCAATTCTTACCATGTTGAGAGAGAACAATATTAGTGACCAGCAAATCAGTGAGCTTTTTGAAGTGCTTACTCAAAACCCCCTTGCTGCTATGGCGACTATTAGCCAATTAGGTTTGCCTCAAGAACAATTGCAATTGCTGATGGGACAGGTGATGCAGAACCCTGCTTTGATTAAAGAAGCAGTAGAAGAATTAGGTTTAGACTTTGCCAAAGTAGAGGCAGCTAAAGAACAGCTTAATAAATAAGACAAAAGCACTAAAACCGTCGGTTTTAGTGCTTGAAGATTAGCTGTTTGCTTAAAGTTTTGTTTACTTAAAGCTACTTTTGCTTCTAGGCTCGTTAGAACTTAGCGGCTATAGCGTTGGTTTTTGCTGCGTAAACGGCGTAACCACTGGAAGCGAGCTAATCGTTGCATGTCTTCAATGGCATCGGTTTCGTCGGTAATCTCTTGGCCTAACAGGGTTTCAATAATGTCTTCCATGGTAAGCAAGCCTTGTACTTCACCGTATTCGTTCACTACCGCTGCAATAAGCTCTCGAGCCTGTAACAAGCTTTGATAAGCATGCCTAACACTTACGCTAGCTGGCAGCATTAGCAACTTACGCGAGTAATCACTTATTTGTGTGTCGCCATTGCCGCTTGCAGCAGCGCCTAAAACATCTTGTTTATGCACGTAAGAGACAAAGTTGTCGCGCTCGCCTTGGTACACCGGAAAACGCGAAAACGGCTGGCTTAAGTGCTCTTCAACAAAGCTTGCCACGGTGCTGTTTAGTTCAACACGTTGCACTACCGCGCGCGGGGTCATCACTTCAGTAATCTTTAACTTTTCTAGTTGAAGTAGATTACGTAATACTTGCGATTCCCCTTGCTCAATCACACCTTGCTGGTGGCCAAGTTCGGCTAAGGCACTAATCTCGTCACGCAAGCTTGAAAAATCTTCTTGTTGTTTACCAATACGTGCAGTGATGCGATCACTTAACCACACAAAAGGGTAAAACACTTTAATCATCAAAGGCAGCAACCAAGAGGCAAACGGCGCAAGCTGGCGCCAGTAAGTTACTCCTAAGGTTTTAGGCACAATTTCAGACAATACTAATACCAGTACCGTCATAATTGCTGATGAAATGGCTAAGTATTGTGAGCCATAAAGCTCTGCTACTTGTGCTCCCACACCAGCGGCTCCGGCAGTGTGAGCAACAGTATTTAGGGTAAGAATCGCCGCCAGCGGCTTATCGATACTCGCTTTTAGCTTGGCGAGCCGCTCTGCAACTTTAGGATATTGCTGCTGTTGCAGCTGAATATAGCTAGGAGATACGCTAAGTAGCACCGCCTCTAGCACAGAACACAAAAATGAAACAATAATAGCAAGACACAAAAAACTTACTAAAAGAAACACTTAATCCACCATTTTATAAACCCAAATACACTGTTGGGCGTGCAGTAACGCTGCCACAAATAGTCTTGCCGCTGTCGTTAGCCGCAGTTTATCAAGTTATATCAACAAAAGGGCAGAAGAATATTTAGATTTACATAACTTGAGCGGTAAATATAAGGCACAAAAAAAGACGCCCTTAGGTGTCTTGGTTGACGGCACTTATGAATTAAAGGGGCTGAGTCACTTTATTTTCAGTTTGTTAGTGTTTAGGCCAGTTTAGCAGGCTGGTAGTAGCCTTGCTTGTTTAGCTTAACAGTGTAAATGGCAGCAAAAGTAAGGAATAAAAACTCGATTAATACCATTGCCCATTGCTGTATGCCTAAGTGTGCAAGTGCAGAGCGCATGTTAATGATGCTATGTAGGTTCATAACAACGCTGTAGCCGAAAATTGCAAAAATAAGCAAGCGGCTAATACCTATTCTAAGTATTAAGGTGAAGGCTGCCCCTAAGTAAAGAGAAGTAAAGCCTATATGGGGTAATAACAAGGGGATAGGTGCATTACCTAAGCCTGTTACAACATAAAACAGCTGTATTGTGCCTTGGTAAATAAAATAAGCAGCAATTAGCCAAACCAGTAGCGGTTTGTTATTAGTCATTATTTAATCATTCCTTGATATCTATTTTGAGTTGACGCTAAAGCAGCGAAGCGACTACCCAACTGTTAATTCAGTGAGGGGTAGGCGTTTTTAAGGCTCCCTAATTGTCTCATTGAGTTTTAGATCTATGAAAAGGTTTTGCGGCCAATCATACTCTAGGCTGCGGTCGTTGGGGGTAGGGTTGTAGTAGTAGGTGAATTCTACAAAGCCATTTGCTCTGCCTTGGGCTTTGTTTTGCTTTGTTCATGTAAGCGTGTACCGATACAAACCTGCGACGAAGTGCTTTTCTTCAAAGGCGTTCCCCTCGTCACGAAATCTCCTTAATGCGCGAGTAGCGCTTATTTCCGAATCGCTAGACAGCAGATTTTTCAGTTAATTATCGACTTCTTCAATACTATTGCGTTTACGCTTTGGGGACTGAACCATTTCAGGTAGTCCTCTTGTGTAAGTAGTAATTTTTTCTTTGACTACAGAAGCGCTTAGGGCCTGACGAAGTTCTAACAGTGCATGCCCAGCAAGACGAATATTGAGTGTGGTGTCGCCACCATCAAGCCAATGCTGGCTCATCTTTCGCTCGGCGCGGATGAGATATGGGGCAAAAGTGGCAGCCATAGTTGAATCCACTTTGCTTGTTACAATCAATAGCTGTTCTTGCGGTACTCGCAAGTGCTGGGTGGCTCTTAGCAGATCATGCTTCACGGCTCTCAAGTAGGGTATAGACCCCGCGATGACAAAAAAACTGTCTCGGTTGGCCTCGAACAAGGCGGTGAGAGAGTTAGGTTTTTGGGGCTTAAGTTTGGCCTTTCTTGCACATACTAACTCCCACCAACGCTGCTCTAATGTTGGTTTGTCCGAACAGCTATTCTTTTGTGTGGGTTTGTTTGAACGGTCGAACGTCGCTTGATAGCCAGGAATTTGCTCTGTTGAGTGCAACAGGCCTAATTCTGCAGACAAAACCCACAGTTCAGCGTCGGCATCTTCAGCAGACTTTTTGCGAAACTCCAGTGAGGCCCTTTATACATCTCTCCAGCAGGTAGGGATTCTTCGGCGCCTGCTTTCTCGGATGCTCTTATCCAGTCATCAGTCAACTGCTCCAAGTATTGATAGTCTTGGTACTCGTGAAGACATCCTCCAGCTTTCGCAGCTTTCGCAGCTTTTGCTTTGGCTTTGGTGCAGGTGGTGATTAGGTGAAGATTAGACATTGAAGCAATCGGTGATTAATAAATTCCAAATTCTGATTATTATGTAACAAATCTCCGCTATCAGCTACTCCAGATTGACTTGTTGTCGGTAGTATTTGTGAAAATGTCCAATAAATCGCAGTAAATGGTCAAGTTTGTAAGTAGCATAGTGGTTTTGAGATTCTGGATTGTACCACCATATTAGGAGTAGGCTGATTCGATGGGAGGCAAGGTGTCAATATTCGATCGGATTTCTCTCGGCGAGATTTGTGATGTGAGCGGCATTGCGGTTGAAGCAACCTACCGAGAGTTTTTGCAGAAAGTCGTCTCGGGGCAACTTTCTTTGAAAGATTCTGATTTAGATTGGTCCTCTTACTTACACCAAGTTATGGAGTCCTAACTCACAGAAGAAGTGTTGGATTACTTAGCTAATTGTTTTCCTGATGAGGAGTTATCAAAAGCTTGGACTCTATATATAAAGGTGTATGCAGGCTCGGATTCCACATAATAGTGTGCTCATCATAGAAGAAGACTTATTCAAGTTGGTTTGACGCCTATCAAAGATGTTTGGTCTTTGAGTTGTAAATATAACAGGTACACCGACTTGCTGTCCCGCTTGTCATAGTTTATTAGTTATCTCTATACGAAGTACTGTCCTTTTTTCTTTTTCTTTTTCTTTTTCTTTATGTGCTTTTATGTTTAATAAAAATGAGTTAGTTTTAGCGAGAAACGGACTTGGCATTGGTAAGATTCTTGCCTCAGAGACGGACTTTGTCACCGTTAGTTATTTCGACTCTCCGATGTCGATTAACGCTCACAGTGTTGAAGTATCTTTGGGTGATGTGAAACCTGCTGCGTTAAATCAAGAATCCCTTGTCTTTTATTTCAACCTGGAAAGCAGTGCGTGGGAGGTTGGACGAGTTATTGGACCTGCTCCATATCCCAAAGACTACCGGATTCAGTTTCCAAACGACGTTTTGAGGGATTTATCGGAGGCCGAGATTTATGTGCGGTGGGATAAACCCATCCAAAATGCTATGGAGTGGTTAGCTAATCAGCAAACGTACACACCTTTTTTTCAAGATTCGCGCTTGGAGTTTCAAAACCACATGCTCGCTCAGCGAGAAGCGTGTGCAGGGGTTACAGCGGCACTTTCTTCGTCGATTGCGCTTGAGGCTCATCAATTGGCAGTCGCGCGCCGGGTGTTATCTGATCCCATTCAGCGCTACCTTCTGGCTGACGAGGTTGGATTAGGCAAGACGATTGAAGCCGGGTTGATACTGCGCCAGCACGTCTTGGAAAACCCGCAGCTGCACCAGGTATTAGTATTAGTGCCGGATCCCTTACTGCAGCAGTGGCATACAGAACTAACTGAGCGTTTTCACTTGGCAGAGTTGTTGGACATTAGTATCCGGATCAGGACCTACGACCAGTTTGTAACCGATGACCAAGAGTTTGAACAGGCAAACTTGGTCGTTATCGATGAAGCGCACCAGGTCGGTGAATGGGCCTGGTCAGTGGAGCGCGTCGCGCACTACGAAGCCATTGCCGACCATGTCCACGCCAGTGAAAAGTTACTGTTGCTTTCGGCAACGCCGCTGGTGGGCAACGAACGTAATTTCCTGGCTATGCTGCACCTGCTCGATCCACTGAGCTACCAGTTGAGCCAAGAGGGGGTAGCAGAGTTTCGCCAGCGGGTCGAAATGCGTGAACCGTTGGGTGGTATCATCCAATCTTTCCGTACCAATAACGGTAACCTGCAGTTGAGAAACAGCTTGAACAACTTGCTGCAACTGTTCCCATCTGATGAATACCTTCAAGAGCAAGGCCAGGCGCTGTTGACGTACCTCACGGCCAATCCGTTCAGCAAAGAGCGTCCGGATGAAGCGAACCAACTGGTTCAACAGGTACGTCACCATATTGCCAACCGCCATGGCGTTCATCATCGCTTGCTGCGTAATCGCCGCTCGATGCCACAAGTTGGCAGTCTGCTACCTGGCTTGGATGGGCTTGAGCGCAGGGAATATCAAAGTGCCGACGTCGGTGAGAGCCTGTCTGCCTGGCGAGAGCACATGATGTTAAACGACGCCCATAGTGCTTGCTTCGCTTCGATTTATCACTTGTTTGTGGAAGCGAGCCTCGGTGCTCCTGCAGTTCTGTCTGAGTTTGCGTCCTCGCGCCTCGAGCAACGTAGTCTCGATGAGAATGATTTTTACCTGTCCCAACAGCAACGCATGGCTCTGTGCTCCCCGCTGTCAACGGGCGAGGCAGAATTGCTGCTAGAGTTGATTGGGCGTGCACAAACAGAGCAGCCGGCTCTTCAGCAGCAACTGAATCGACTGCTCGAAGAGTTACTACGAGAAGAACCGCTTGGCGTAGTGATTTTCTGTGACCATCCGTGGTCAGCTGACCAGTTGTTTATGAATATCGGCATTAAGTATTCAGGACAGATCCAACGACACAACCCGAGTAAGCCGTTACGGTTTGGCGACGATGAAAACTGTCGGATTTTGATTTGCGATCGCCGGGCGGAAGAGGGAATTAACCTTCACGGCAGTCACCGCGCAGCAATCCATTATGATGTGTTGTTTTCACCCAACCGGATGGAGCAGCGTAACGGGCGAATGAACCGTTACTACGCCGATCATCACGCAAAAGCTGTTCGCAACTTTGTCATTCTGGGCAATGATCCGCAGTCACTGGCTACCCATTGGATCAATATCCTCGAGCGCTCGTTTAAAGTATTCGACCGCTCTATCGCTGGTTTGCAGTTTATTATTGAAGAGCAAATGGAGCAGGTAGATCAGGAACTGTACTTGGAAGGTCTTGCTGCGTTACTTGCGCTGGATGAACGTTTAGTCGGTGAGCAAAATCTCCTGGTTACCGAACTGGAAAAGATCCACAACCTCGAAGCCTTGATGTCGGTTGATGCAGAAGTGATTGAAGCCAAACATTTTGTGCGCAAGTTGCAGACAACGGATGGGCAGGAAGAGGAGTTCCAGTCGGCTGCAATCAGTTGGATCAAGAAACAGCTTGGCTTTAAGGTTAGCGAAGGGGAAAGCCCGGGTATGATCCGATACCGTTTCGATCATGGCGGGGCCGCACGTGGCACCATGGTCAGCCTGCAGATGCTGATCAAGCATTGCCTTCTCGGCTTTGACTTCGAGAATGGGCACTGTGATGCACCGGTTACATATGAAGTGAGTTATCGCCGAGCGCTTGCTCAAAACAGTCGTCAACGGGTTGCTCGCTTGGGAGAGCCTTTCCACGACGCGATGTTCTCGATGCTGCCTTTCGAGTCACGTGGCATGGCCAGTGCCATGGTGCGTCAGTTACACGGCCTGCCAAATGACAGCATGCCACTGTTTTTTCGCTTGGATTACGTTATCTCCGCTGGCGTTGATGAAAACGCCGGCGCATTGCGCCGTTTGGCAGACCGTTTGATGCCGCCGAAGCAGTACACTGTATGGCTAGATGACAAGGGCAAGCAGGTCTCCAACCAGGATCTTCTGAATATCGTAGGGCGCCAGTACTTGAGCCATGAAAAAGGTGGAAGCGATAAGAACTTGGCCAAGCGTTGGCCGCTTGTCGAGGCGTTGTACAGCAAGGTCCAGTGGAAAGACATTTGTCTGTCTGTCGGACAGCAAGCGCAGCAGGTGGTTGCCGGTGATTACCAGGACATTCATCAGCAAGGTATACATAACCTTGGTAATTATCTGGCCTCCAGTGTTCAGATACCAGAAGGTTATTGTGCGCAACTGCGTCAGGCAATTGAGAGCCCGCAACACCAATGTTTGTCTGCGCGAGCAGTCTTCTTGGCTTCGTCTGAAGTCTTCAAAGCAATCTAGGCAGGGCAGGCAATGACGTGGAACAGATGCTGATACGCGCACTGGCTGAAGGCAGCAATGCTGGATTAGAAAAGCCACTGGACATGGTGGGTGTTGATAAACGGTTATGGCAATGCTTAGGTGAGGGAACAAAACCGCTGGATCGACGCAGCGCGGTCGCCCATTGGCTAAAACAGCAGGCGGCACAGGATGCTGGTTTCGAGATCCAGGTACCTATTGCAGGTACAGGTGCAGGCTCCTGGCTCACAAGAGAGCAATGGCTACAGTCGGGGATCCAATGCCAGCAACTGGGGCAGAGCTATTTGCTTCTGGCCGGTAGCCCTTGGAAACCGGACTGGTTAACTGATGCGCAGCGTCCTGTGTTTGCAGCCACGCTGGCTCAGGCAGAGCGACGCAAGTTCAGTTGGGTACCCATGGATGCCGGGGTAAGCAGCCTGCTGGGTAAGGGCTATAACCAGTACCAGGCGCCAGGCCAGCGAGAGGCCGTAAGGGCTGCACTGTTGAGTGAGCCCGGCAGTACATTGCTGGTTAATCTGCCAACCGGCACCGGCAAGACCCTGGTCGGCCAAGTCATGGCGATGGTGGCACCTCGCGAGAATGCGCTTAGCGTGGTTATAGTCCCAACTGTTGCGTTGGCCCTGGAGCAGGCTGAGCGCTACCGCGATGAGATTCTCAAGCAGGGCGGGGCGTTTGACGATGTCGTCGCCTGGCATTCTGGGTTGGATGTTGAAGAACGACGTGATGTTCGTAGCCGGATCCGCGAAGGGACCCAGCGTGTGATCGTGACCTCACCTGAGGCTGTTTGCAGTTCGTTGACCCCGGTGCTGTTTGATGCCGCCGAGAACGGTGGCCTGCGCAACTTGATCGTCGATGAAGCACACCTGGTGATTCAGTGGGGCACAGGCTTCCGGCCCGAGTTCCAGCAATTAGGGGGCCTGGTTAGAGGGCTGCGAACTGCGAGCGAAGCACAGGGGGTTACTCCCTGCACCACGATCCTGATGACAGCCACCTTGACCGAAGATACCCGCCAGGGTTTACTGGAAACGTTTGGCGCAAAAATGGCAGAAATCCATGCCTGTCACCTGCGACCCGAGCCTGCTTATTGGTGCGCCAAGGCTGAGAGCCAGGAAATCAAACAGCAATGGGTGATGGAAGCACTGGCCCATGCGCCAAGGCCGCTGATCCTCTATTGCACACGCCCGGCTGAAGCGAGGCAATGGCACAGCCTCCTGCAGGAGGCGGGCTACGGCCGCGTGGGAGTCTTCACGGGGTTAACCAAGACAGAGAGGCGTATCGAGTTACTCGACCAGTGGCGTGAAAACCAACTGGATATCATGGTGGCCACTTCGGCGTTCGGTGTCGGTATGGACAAGAACGACGTGCGTTGCGTGATACACGCCACAGTGCCGGAAAATATGGACCGCTATTACCAGGAAGTTGGTCGCGCCGGTCGCGACGGCCTGGCCGCGACGTCTATATTAATCTATACCAACGACGATATGAAACTCGCCGATCGCATTGGTGGGGAAACCGTTATCGGTGTCGACCTTGGTCATGAGCGCTGGTGCAGCATGTGGCAACGTGCTGAGTCCCTTCCTGGCGGTTACTTCAGGCTCAATCTAGCTAACCTGGTTCCTCGACTGCACCGTCTGTCGAAACAGAACAAGAGTTGGAACCTCAGGACTATTTTGCTGATGGTTCGTGCTGGCGTGATCCAGTTGGATGCGGTCAGGCAGCAGATACCACAGCAACAGGAGTCACAGTCTGATGTTGATTATGAGCGTGTTGTTCAGGCCGAAATGAAGAAGTACCAAGACTCGCTGGTTGTGCGGCCCCTGGTGACAAACCATACGGTTCCGGCATTTTGGCGGTCAAACGTGGAGCCGATTCGTAAAGTCATAGCCGAGTCAGCCAGTTCAAACTTGGCCGCCTTAAAAAACTGGTTGGCTACGCCGGATGAGGTATCGTTGTGCCGGACGCTGACATCGCTTTATACCTTGTCTGATGCATTCGCCGACAAGGCGTGTGGTGGCTGCCCTGCGTGTCGCAAGCGCTCGGTTGCGGTGCTTGGTTATGTGATGCCGAGTGCCAAGCTTAACCGTGAATTTGCCGTAGAGTCATCTGCTTTGCGTTGGCACGAACTGACCGGTCTAACGTCTACCCGATGCTTCATCATGTATCCACGCCTCGATGGCAGCACCAAGTCACAACGTGAATGGGCCAGAGCCACGGTGCAACTGATCAAAGCCTTGGCCCAGGCTGGGGTGATTTGCGCCATTCGCATCGCGGATAATGATTTTGCGCCGTTGCAAAAAGCAATTGCGCGCACAGGCGGCGTCAAACCGGAGCTGTTGACCCGTTATAGCAATCAGACTACTGAGCCTGCTGCGGCACCATGGCCGGAGTTGTTGATCCCTTCCAGCTCTGAGCATGAATCTGGGTATGCCTTTCCAAGACCGCTCAGACCCTTTAACGGTCCGCTGCAGTTGGCTCTGGTGCCAGAAGATATGGTGGATCGGAATCATCATGCCAGAGAGCTTTACGTTAAAATGGATCACAGCAACTGGGTGCGAAGAGACACACTGATGCAAGCGCTAGCGAAACGTTAACGGTAATAGCAACAGCGTGAGTACAGGGACCAAAGCTGCTCGGCTATCGGCCCTGTTCTTCTGTTAACAATGTGCATTGGCTCCCATTCTCAGAAGGTCTAGGTTGCATGAACGCCATCTTGGGCGTAGACTTACTTCGGTTACCTTGGCGTAGTCTACGTCGGCTTCCCTACTTACTGTGTCTGGCCCTATTTTCCTCAGCCAGAGCAAGAATAACAACTTTCCAAATTCAGACCAGCATCTCTAAGCAGGAATTCTGACTTAGCAACTGCGCCTGTTTATCCAGTTTGCCCAGAGCCGCACACAGCGCTTGAAGGGCAACTGGGAATAGGCTTTTGTTTTGCAGAGGAGATGGTGGACAGTGTCGATTGTCAATAATGATCACGGGGGCAGCCAGTTTGAAGTGCTGGCAGCCATCTACAGCGTGCTCAAGGGAAACAAAGAAAATCCCATGGAGCAGGAGGAACTCATCGCCTGGTGTCGCCCTCAAGCTCTGATACCCGAAGGCAAGAAGAGTGCTCGAAGCAAGCTTGACAAAGAAGTGAAAGCTTGGAGCGAGCTTGGGTTGCTGGAGACTGCAGATACCAGCATTAAGTTAAGCTCTAACTATTTCACTGACTCAAAGGTACGACTGACAACAGGTGCACGTCGTTGTTTGCTGGCCTCGGAAAACAATAAAGACTTGATTTCAAGAGATCAGCGTGCAGCCGATTTCACCGTCCTGCTCAGTATGCTGCTTGCCTTGGATGTCTACCGTTATCCGGAAATCAAGTCGAATAACCTGGCTGAGATCGTCGATCGTTATCTCAGTGATTTTCGAATCAACTCCAACGAAACGTCTGTTGTGCCGGGATACGCCCATTGGTTAGGGTTTATGGTCCGCACCGGAAACAGCGTCTACAGCATTGATCCGACGTTAGCCATTAGAGAAGAAATTGCGGCTAGCACCAGCGTTTTTAAGCCGGATACACAAATACCAATTGACACATTTATTGGGCAGTTGGCTAAGTTGATGCCTGTGCTTGATGGTGGTGCGTATCGTCAACAAGTCGAGCAACGCATTGAAGGACAGAGTTGGACAAAACCTAAAGACAATGAGTTGTCGACCTCTCTTTCCAGGGCTCTTTTGCGTTTGCACCATGGCGGTCAAATTCAATTGCAGAAACTGTCAGATGCTGGGCTACGCAATTTAAAGGGGCCTAAGGGCGAAATTCTGATGCCTGTAACGCATGTAACGGTACGTGGAGAGTAATGATGACAGCGTTAGCGACTTACTGGCCGGATAATAACCGGATCAATGACTGCATCATGACCGAGGCCGAGTCGCTCTCGGGCAGTTTGCTGATGGCCGTTCATGAGCCGATGCGCCTGATCAAGCGACAGCACACCACGGGCAACGAGGTGCGAGCAGACGAGCAGGCGCTGTTTGACTTTCTGCTGAAGCACAACCGACCGATACCTATTACGGGCGCAGCAGGGGTTGGTAAATCCCATATTATTCGCTGGTTGGGGGCGCAGTTAGAGCGGCTGCCAAACGCCAACAAATACAAGACTATCTATATTCCCAAGAGCTCTTCAATTGCTGATGTGCTGCGATTGATCACTGAAGGTCTCGAAGGCGAAGTTTACAATGACATTCGCCAGTCGATCGATGGAATCAGTCAAGCCATCGATGTCCAGCACATCGCTGAGCATTTGGCACTGAAACTGCGTCTGGCACTGAGCGAAGAGTTCGAGCAAGTTTGCGCGCACATCGAAGCAGGCAAGCCGGTAAATTCTGAAGATGAGCGGCGCTTCGAGTGTGTTTATCAACACGCAGAAGGTCTTCAGGCTCTATTGCAGGATAGCCACCTGACCAAGCACTTTACTCGCCCGGGGGCTTGTCTTTACAACATTGCCCAGAGGCTTTATCAAGGTGTCAAGGAGGAGCAAGGTTTTGAGCAGGACTACCAGATGTTCGCTCATGACTTTGAGATCCAGTTGGAAGTGGCTGCCGCGGCACATGACGCGCAGACGTATATTCAGAATGAGCAGATCCTGATGGTTCCAAGCGCACGAGAAAATGCCGCCTGGACCATTAACCAGGTGCTGTATAAAGCGTGCGGCAAGACCATTGAAGAGCTGCTGAAGATCAGCCCGACGAGCGTGCAGCAGGTCGTGCGCGGTATCCGTAAGCAGTTGCTGGCTGACGACAAAGACAACACTCTGGTGATCTTGATCGAAGACTTCACCACCACCTCGGCAATCCAGAAAGAGTTCATCGAATGTCTGATGGAAGAGGAGGTTCATCATGGTGAACAGCGCCTGTGTCCTCTGAAGTCGGTTATTGCTGTTACCGAAGGCTTTGCCGGTTACCTGCACGTTCGTGACGGTATCCTGGGCCGTACCGGCTATGAATGGCTGATTGAGTCAGCCAGTCAGAATGAGTCCGAGACCCTGGAGCGGATCTTCGATTTCTGCGGCCGCTACCTGAATGCAGCGCGCCATGGCGTCGAGGATCTGGAAAGTGCTTTCAAAAACGCCGGCGCTGAGCATGACTGGCTGACTACCTGGCACGATGGTGAAGTGCAGGAAAGTGAGTTTCGCTCGCGCCTAGATGCATTTGGCTTCAGCCGCCAGGGCGACCCGCTATTTCCATTTAATAAGCTGGCATTAGACAAGCTGGCACATGAACACTGCGTTGCCGACGGCCAGTTGATTTTTCATCCGCGCTCAATTTTGCACTATCTGCTGCGTACACCGCTCAAAGACGGGCGGAGCGCATACCTGGATGGGCAGTTCCCACCCGCCAAATGGGAAGGCTTTATCTGTAATCCGGCGATCGCAACTCAGTTCAGTGTATTGTCGGAGCAAGAGCGGGCCAAGGCACTGGCGGCTGTTTGGGGGGGCAATCCTAGCTCCTTGACCCAGCTGGCTGGCTCGTTGCCTCTCGGCGTATGCGAAGAGTTTGGCTTGGCTGAAATGAGTCAGGTACTTGGTGAATCACCAAAGTCCATGCCAAAGCCAACAATAGAAGACGAAACCAAGGATACAGCCAAGGGTGAAACCAAGCCCCAGGTAAAAGTGACCGTCGAGGACGAAACCGACCAAGTGACCGCTCCTGAAGCTCCCAAAGAGCTAATCGAATGGATCACCAAACTGAATTACTGGTATCAGGGGACCGCAGGTTTACCACAGCCGGATGCTGCTCAACTGCGTAAATGGATCTGTGAAGGTCTTAATGCCGTGATTGACTGGGGGCACTACCTGTGCCGTCCTCAGGCTGTACTGGGTAGCGCTAAGCTCCCGGCCGGTCGGATTCACTTGCCAGTGAAAACGGGTAACACGGGTGCTCCGCTGGTGGATTTGAGCGATCGCAAAGCTTTTGCCCGGCATGGTGAGCAATGGATCAATGCGTTTAACGCCATGGCTGCTTATAACCACTACGGAAAAAGCTGGGACTTTCCTGGTGGCGCAAGCGCATATCTGCATTATCACAACTTCTTCGACAGTATTGCGCCGCAGGTAGCGGACAATGTTGTTGCGCTGGAGCGTGAGCGACTTGGCGCGGTAGCTGCCAAGCTATTGCAGGGGGCGGGATTCCTGGGAGCAGAAGGCGCTAGTGCCAACGGGCTCGTCAAGCGGCTTAATGCATTGCTGTTTTCGGCCGACCAAAAACCAGAGTACGAGCTGCTGGGTGAACTTGATACCCAATGGGAGCTGGTGACCCAACGGCATAACGAACTGCGCAGTGAACTGCTGCAGTTGTCTGCTGCTAAAAAACCGGGCGCAGATCCTTACGCCATCGACGGTAGGTTGGTCGTCAAAGCCCTCAAGCAGCCAAAAGGTGCTGAGCCGGATGTGATTGACCAGGTACTGCGCGATTTGCCTAGTCTTCGGCAGAAAGTACAGCCAGTGACCAGCGCGTTGCAAGAGTTGTTCGCCGGCGATAAAACGGCCATTGTTGAAGCCAGCACCCAGATCAAAGACGTACTGACGTTGGCGGTAAAAGCCGATGTCGTACGGCCGATTGATATGACCTCAGCGCTTAAGCGTACGCTCAGGCGATGGGACAGCGAAGAGCGGGTTGAAGCCGTTAAGCTGCTGAGCCGCCTGCAATTGCCTGAAGAAAATTCTGTACGCCTGATGCAAGAGCTCATTTCTGTTGATGCTAAGCAATTGGATGATGTCCGAGAACTATTGGTCCAGTTCAGTAAATTCGACTCGGCGACGACTAAGCACTTGAAGAATAAAATCGAACAGCAGGGTGGTGCTGAGATTGAACAGGCTCAGCAGGATGTATTTGCACAGCTGGACGAAATTGAAAATCAATTACTGCAGCTCGAACCCGAGCAGCTTGAACCCGAGCAAAAAGAGGAGGTGAACTGATGAGTGAACTACCAATGGCGTCACCCGATGAAACCCTGGCTCCGGTTGAGAGTGGACTGAAAAAACGTTGTGCGGCGTTGAAAGAGCAGCTTGACCGGTATGGCCAATTGCAGCGCAAGACCCTGATCCGGGACACCTACATAGGTATTGCTAACAAACTGAGAAATGCGGGCACAAAGTTGCAAAGCCAAACCATCTGCTATCTGTTGCTACTGCAAAACGAGCGACTGGATGGTGATGGCGCAATCCTGCATACCATGGACAGTGAGCCTGTGAGCAAGGCGCGTGTATTGATTGGATTGTTTCGGCAGGCTTTTATCAACCAAAAAGAAAACGTTACCCAGTCTGACGATCAAGAGTGGCCGAATCTGCTCGATAGCATGGCGTCGCTGACCAAGGAACTGAAGCAGCATGTCGAGCCGGTGTGGTCTTCCTATACCGAAGATCTGCGGCGTAGTTGGCAGATCGACGAAAGCTTGCTGCATGGCCAGATGCTTATCGAAGAGCGCAAGAAAATCTTCGAAGCGTACCAGGTGGAGCGCGAACGCTTTGTGGAAGCAGCGCAAAATCCTCCGACGACGCAAGAAGAGTTGGATGCTTTTCACCAGTTGCAACGGCGTTTGGAAACCCTGCGCGGGAAGATGGATCTGAATATTCCTCCTGCTGTGAACCGCTTTCTCATGGCTTCTGGCCGCCGCGGTGCATCGTTGGATTTGCTTACTGACGAAGTCTTGGAGTGGTTAGATAACAATGACGATACTGCCCGCTACCGGATCACGCGACACTAAGGAATTGCATGAAGCAACTAATTTTACAACTCTTGGATCAACTCGAATCCCGGGAAGCTTCGTTGCTGACTTGGGGAAACAGCCAGGGGTATTTTTCAGAAGATGAAGTGGTTGAGGCCATCGAGCAGCTTCAACTGGCTGCTAACGGCGGTGCTGACCAACCACATGATCCGTATGATGTTATTGACACCATGCAGGAGCAGGGCTTGCTGGTAAGTTGGACAAATGCAGATCAAGAGATTTGTTACCGCAGCCGTATGGCCGAGTCGGTACGCTTGTTTAGGGCATTGCGCCAGCAGTTTCCCAAGCACGCCCGCGGTGACGCCTGGAAACAGGCACCAACCCTGGTTTCTGACTATCGATTCTTACGCCGCAAGCGTAATTATCCGCGTCGCGACCTGACTACAGTGCAGGTGCTTGATACGCTGAGCGAAGCGCCTGGTTTGTCAACGGTCGAGCGTCGGCTGCTTGGTGAGTTGCTCAAGCATGAGCATGGGTATTATGACCTGGCGACCTTCCAGCAGCGGGCTTGCGATACGGTGCTGCGTGGGGGGCGACGTAAGGGCGCGTCAGGCTCGATTGTCTGTGCGGGTACCGGTAGCGGTAAAACCCTGGCGTTCTATCTGCCTGCCTTGACGCACATAGCAGGCCACCTGATTGCCAATCGCGGTGGTCATGTGCAGGCGCTTGCCATTTATCCACGTAACGAACTGCTTAAGGATCAGTTTATCGAGACCTGGCGTCAGGCGCGCAAACTGGATGTTGTCTTGGCGGAGCATGGCAAGCCCAAACTGCGCATCGGCGCGTACTTCGGCATGGCACCAACTTCGAAGAACTCGATTTTCCAGTCCTACATGAAAAAGGCCTGGCAACGCCGCAAGACGGGCTTTGTCTGTCAGTACATTCCGTGCCCGGATGAGAAGTGCAAAGGCAGCATGGTCTGGCTCAACGATGATCACAGTAAAGGCATTGAGCGCTTGTGCTGTGATAGCTGCAACCAGCGCATCGAGTCCGATGAGGTGATTTTGACCCGCCGTCGCATGGAGAAACATGCCCCGGATCTGCTGTTCACCACCACCGAGATGCTGAACCGACAGATGGGTAACCCGCACAGTCGCCAACTGTTTGGCATTGGCAAGCACGTTATTCCGCCTGCTTTGATGCTGCTGGATGAAGTGCACACTTACAGCGGTGTGGGTGGAGCCCAAGCCGGCATGTTGCTGCGGCGCTGGCGGCACTTGGCTGACGCGAGTCCCCACTTTGTCGGCCTCTCGGCCACCTTGGAGCAGGCGCCGAGATTCTTGGCCACATTGGTAGGGGTCAAAGAGTACCTAGTGGCGGAAGTGAGCCCGCTGGAAGACGAAATGGAGCAGGAAGGAGCAGAGTACATGCTGGCACTGCGCGGCGATCCTGCCTCGCGCTCCAGTCTGTTGTCTACCACTATTCAGGCTTCCATGCTGGCCAAGCGGGTGATGGATAACGTGCAGAGCCCGGCGAGTGAAGGCTTGTACGGTACCCGTAGCTTTGTGTTTACTGACGATATCGATGTGATCAACCGCCTGTACTACCAGTTGTTGGATGCGGAAGGGCGCTATTCCAACGGTAACATCAACGCCAAGAAGAAGCCGTTGGCTTTGCTGCGCCAGCCGGTTTACGGCGATAGCGAGCGATTTGCTTATGGCCAAAGCTGGGATCTGCCATTGGCTATTGGTCATGACCTGGATAATAACGATCGAGCCAATATCAAACGCACTTCATCGCAAGATGCCGGGGTAGATCAACAAGCTGACGTGATCGTAGCTACAGCCTCGCTGGAGGTGGGCTTTAACGACCCAACCGTAGGGGCGGTGATCCAGCATAAGGCGCCGCGCGACAACGCACAGTTCTTGCAACGCAAGGGCCGGGCGGGCCGTCAGCGCCGCATGCGTCCGTGGACGGTTGTGGTGCTGTCTGATTATGGCCGTGACCGCATGGCGTTCCAGTGCTATGAAGATTTGTTTGATCCTGAACTGAAAGCACGCCGGCTGCCAGTACATAACAGTTATGTGCTGCGGATCCAGGCGGCATTTGCCACCATGGACTGGCTATCTCAGCTGCCAAGTGTCGCTAACGCTGGCGGATGGGGCGGGATATGGGAGGATCTCTCGTGCCCGCAAAGTGATGATGCCGCGCTGTCCGGGCGCCAGGAATCCCTCAAACGGGAGATTCAGCAATTACTGAATGACCCTGCCCGGGTTGCGAGCCTGACTAAGTATTTAACCGGTGCGCTTGGTCTGCAATCTGCCAACCCCGAGCATAATCGACTGATCCAGTCTCTTTTGTGGCAACCGCCGCGGGCAATTTTGACCGCGTTTCTGCCAACGGTGCTCAGGCGTCTAGCCACCAGTTGGGAAAAAGCCGGGGTTAAGCAAAGCGACAACTGCCGTCGTAACGCGCCGATGCCAGAGTTCGTGCCCGCGGCACTGTTTAGCGAACTGTGTTTGCCAGAGTTAACGGTGCGGTTACCAGAATTTGACTCGGAAGACGGCGCTCCGGCGCCGCAAATGCCAATCTTGCAGGGCATGCGTGATTTTTCTCCGGGACGCATCAGCAAGCGGTTTGCTACCGAGAGTATTCGTCAGCGGCACTGGGTGGTACCCCAGGACTTTGAGTTGGTAGCCGGAGATCGAGTGTTCCCTATTACCGACTACTGCCCACCAGAGCGACTTGAAGCGATGGGCAGTTGCCAAATAGACACCGGCGCTGGGGTTCAGACTATTCCTTGCTTCCGCCCCTACGAAGTGAATACTTCCACGCCTCCTGACGAATGGGACCTGCAGGATACTTCGCAGGCGTTTTTGCAGTGGCATACGGAGATTCGGCCACCTGCAGAGCGCAAAAATGCGGAACTACCTGAGCGTAACATTTGGCGCCGGGTGTTCACTGGTGTCGAGTTCTTTACCCATCAACAGCATCGCCCAGTGGAGGTAGTGCGCCTAGCCGCCGGATCCCGGGCAGAACTCAAGTTCAAAGGCGGCCAAGAGAGTGCGGCGGTTAATTTCGAATTTCAGCATGAGGGCCAACCGGCGAGCTTGGCATTTTCTCTGTGGGTTGATGCTGTGGCGTTTCGTTGTCGTATGCCGGAGTTCCACCTTGATACATTGATGCAGGATAAAGCGCTGCTTTCCGGTGTGCGAACGGCGCGATTTATCGATGAAGTTCGCACCGATAAAACTCTCACCGAAAACGTGTTCCTAGCAGGGTGGTTGGCTGAGTCATTGCTGGCTGGTATGTGTTGTGAGGCCCTACTGAGTCAGTGTTCGCTGGAGCAAGCCCTGGAGGCGTTACGTAATGGCAAGGCGCAGGTTGCGCTGAAAGATATCCCGGCTAAGATCTTCCAGACGCTGCCGGGGACTTCAGGCGATGAAGGCGAGCAGGATCTGCAGCAAAATCTACGCGACCTGCTGGGCCGAGGTGGCGTCGTTGCCAAACTCGCCCGTTGGGCAGAGTTGCTTTGGCAGCAGCCGGATGCCAGTTGGCTGGATTGGCTGAGAAAGGTCTTTCAGACCTCCTTGGGTGCAGCGTTGCAGCAAACGGCAATGCAACTGTGCCAGGATGCCGACGAACAAGATGTGGTATTGGATCTGGATCCGGGCCCTGCCCGGCGCCAGGTTCTGGCTGAGGATGAACTGGAGATATGGCTGTCGGAAACTACCGTGGGCGGCGGCGGGATAATCGAGCGCATTCAGCAGGTGTACCGGGAAGATCCGCGGCGATTTTTTGAGTTGTTAGACTTTAACCTGCGCGCTGGTGATTACGAGACGATGGACAGCCATGTTTATCAGTTGCTGAATACTCTGCAGCAAGACGCCGAAGTGGCGACGCGAGTAGAAGCTATGCGGACGGCAAACGACCATCAAAGCCAACTGCAGGCGCAGCGTGGCCTACTTGGCTTACTGCAGCAAAACGGGTTCATGACCAGCCACAATTTCATGTCGGCAGTGAACTCCCGCTTGTTGCGGCCGGGCAGTAGCCAACATAGCGATTTTTTGCTGCTGCAATTGCAACAGGGGTGGCGGGATGAAGAGAAGCGTTTGGGAATTGAACTGCCTCAGCGTGTTTATGCGTTTGCCTGTTCGTTAAACGATGAACTGGATCAGTTGTTACCGCAGGCTGCTGCAGGGCAACAGGACGTGCAAAGTTGGCGCTTCAATGTGTGCAACGGATTACTTTGGCCCCGGGGCTATGTGATTCGCGATGCCTGGCTGAGTTACTACAATCCTTTCGCCTTTGCCGGACCCACCGAACGATTGCTTGTGAGAGCGTCTATTGGTGCTGCCTGTGAACAAGTCGATCTGTCCGATGGTGACTGGATGGCACAATGCCATGCGCTGCTGGACAAGCATGGCAAATGTGAACTGGTGGCAAAACCGGAGTTGGACATTAACCAGGCGTTGGCCCAATTGCTGGTCAAGCCTGTGGACATGTATGGATTATTCTTCTATCCGCGGGTGGCATCGATTCGCCGTGAGCAGCACCTAGTCTGCGCCCAGGTAGAAATCGCGGAGGCTGTGCAATGACCACTCGTCGTATCTTCAAATCCCGTACTTCACGCCAGGCCGAGATCCAGGATGTGTTGTGCGGTTTGCTGACAGCCGAGGTGATTAGACCTAGTCACACGTTGTGGCTGGTATCACCCTGGGTGACAGATCTCGAGCTATTGGATAACCGCACGGGCAACTTTGATTACCTCGAGCCTGCCTGGGGGCAGCGTAAGGTGCAAATCACTGAACTGTTGACCCGCATGTTGGCCAACGGTGGTCGTTTGAAGTTGGTGACAAATCGCGATGCGCACAATGCGCGTTTCTTGCGTCACATAACAGACCGCGCCGAAGGCTATGGGGTTTCCGAGCGACTCAGCGTGCTGCAGAAAGATAAATTGCACACCAAGGGGATCTTAGGTGAGCACTACTATCTTCATGGTTCGATGAACCTGACCATCGGCGGCGTTGAAATCAATGATGAGCAGATAAACCTGAGTACCGATAAGCAATCCATTGCCGAAGCGAGACTGACGTTCCGCAAGCATTACGGCCCAGTTGACGTGAACACTGGAGGTACGGAATGAAACTGCCGCAACAGCATGAGTTTCTTGAGCGCTTTTTTGCTACTGGTAACCGGATAACCTGGCCGGAGATCGTCAACCGTACGCTCAACCCCAGTACCTTGGCGCGGCTTGAGCCGTGGCTGGAAGACGTGATCAACGAGCGTTTCCCGGTGATCCTGCCGAGAGTCTATCAAGGCGGTATTTGTTGGTATGCGCTAACCGATTCTGAAACGGCACGGGTTGAACTTGGTGAGTTACTGGCGGCACATGTCGGCGCATCTTATACCGACTTTGACAAACAGCCGTGTGAGCTTAATGCGCAAGATCCTATTGAGCGCGCCATTATTGATACTTTTGGCGACATTCGCACGTGTAAGGTGTTTCGTTTTTCTGCCAGCAGTAGACCACATATAGACGCGATATTCAGCGCGCTGGAAAGGCTACGCCAGCAATTGGCTCAACGACCGGCGTTGAAGCAACACCTGGTCCGACATCGTGGGCGCATCTTGCGTGATATCAACCAGGCGCTGTATCGTCATGACAGCCAACAGGCGATGAAATACCTAGCTGAGTTGCGCCGTGCTGGTGGCATAGGTGATCAGAATGAGTTGTTCCTGGAGTTGCGCTGCCACGCCATTGCCGGAGAGTGGCAGCAGATCATGGAGCACCCGGATCTGCGCATCGTGTTGGATCTGCCGCGGCCACGTGCCTTAACTGAAGCTTTAATGGAAGCCGTCTACGGCTCCGAGTTATCGAATTTCGAAGTGCATGATGACTTAGGCGGCCAGCGAGAGTTCTTCCAATCCTCTGTGGCAAAACGGCTCCTGGGATTGTTTTCTGCTAATCCCCGGGTCACTTCGGCCAATTCTGTCAAGAGCTGCTTGCTTTGGTTGTTGTCAGAAGGCGACGCAAAACCAGACGTTGTCCGCCGCCGTGCTGAGCAGTTGGCACAACACGCTGTTTGTCACACGGAAACTGATCGGCAGTGGATCGTTCAATTGCTTGCCGAGTTCCCTCCGCTTCCAACACCAAAAGATACTGCATTAGAGCGGCTTGTGGACGCTGAACATCAGGTGACGGCAGCTTCGTTTACAGACTTTGAGCGATTGCGCCTGGAAGCCGATGACGACCCTACGGCCGTGCTGGAGGCTTTGACTGAGTCACAATGGTCGGACACGCCTGCGATACAACTGGCTGCTTTGGCACTGAAGTGCGCGTGGGGAATTTCATCGACCAAGTCCGCGCAACAAGCAAATGAGCTAATTGGGCGTCTTGGCGAGGCCGAGCGCGGGCAACTCTTAGCCAAGCCTGCCTACGGAAAGTACTTCGAGGAAATCAGCGCTAAGTTGCCTGATCGAGCTGCTGATGTAGAGACATGGCATGAGTGGTTGCAGCAGTTGCTGGTGCAACCAACCTGGCATGGTGCAAAAGACGTTGCCGAGGAAGGAGCGCTGGATTGGCCTGACACTGCGCTACATAGTGAGTCGTTTACCGAGTTGGTCATGCAATGTGGTGATAGCGCCCATGAGCAGGCTGCCCTGGTCGTACGAGAATGCTTGCCCTATCTGGCGGCCTGGTTATACCGACATGAGTCGGCAACCCGTTGGCAAACCGTTTGGTTGGCGCTCATAGAGTTGTTGTCCTTGGACGAGCAAAGCTCATCAGAAGACATGATCTTTGCTATCGACCTAGCACGTGGTTATTTGCATGGCACGGTAACGGCTGACGGCTACAGTGACTTGATTGACTACCTTAGTGAGTTGCAAGCCAGTAGCGGATCGGGAGCTGATAGCGGTGACATTTGGTTGGATACGCTGGAGCTGCTGGTACTGAATCCATGCCCACAACAGCAAAAACGCGAAGAATTGTTCGCCAGTGTTTACGGAGCATTCTGCGCCAATGCCAGTCGCTATAAGGCAGTTCAGTGGGGGTATCTTGTGCTATTTGCCAAGGAAGTTGGTCTCGATTATTGCGAGCCGGAATCTGTGTCAGAAGGTGAACAGCAGCCCGATGGTAAGCTACAACCTGTTGCCTCACTGAATGGCAAAAAGATTGGCCTCTATACTTTGACCGAGTCTGTAGCTAAGCGAGTAAAATCTGAAGTACAGAAGCTTTACCCGCAAGCTGATGTTCGGATCAATAGTGACAAGGCCTCAACCGAGCCGCTAAAAGCTTTGGCCAAAGATGCCGATCTATTTGTATTTGCTTGGTTGAGTGCTGCGCATCAGGCGTATTACGCTATCAAAGATGCCCGTGGGGATAAGCCTCTGTTGCAACCGCAGGGAAAGGGAAGTTCTAGCATGATGCGGTGTTTACTAGAGTACATAGACCAGTAGGCTTCAGTGGGATTTATGAAGACGTGTATGAGCTGTTGGTTTTGCATTTATGCAAAATGGCTCAGCGTGCACCAACTGCATTCGCGCGGCACCGCTATCGGCTGCACTCCAAAATCCGTGGGAGCCTGCACTGCCAAGCAATTATAAATGCTCAACCAGCAATACTCCTCCCGTTATCGTCGAGGACTGTTTAATTTTTACTTCTAGAGACCAGGGCTATCTCGAATGAGCGAAGCTATTGCTTTGGGAGGTGACAGTTTTTGCAGGCTTTCGCGTGAGGCTGATAATCACACAGCAAATCCAGAGCTATTGGTATTGGTTATTGCTTCAAGGAGTTAAACGTATTGCTATTCACGTACAAGCCGGCGACATCCATCAAGCTCCCTCGATGTTCAGGGGAGCCGAGCACGTCAGCTGGTGCAGCATCTAAGTCGTGGTTAAACGAAGTGAACCAGTTAAAAGTAGCCCAATCTGACAATGGCTCCAAGTAGGCCAACAGCGTTGGTACACATTCATGAATTTGTCCGTGGGCGTTGAACTGAAACAAGGGAAACCGTGGATTAGAAGGTTGGCTAAAGTTAAAAGCGAGGAGTTGATGCTTATCCACCAAACCTTGAAGAATATCCAGTCGGTTAGCTGTGTCATTGATTCCCAATTTGTTCAGCATTTCCTCGACATTTAAGCAAGGGTACTCATCCTGTTTAGCTTCGATCGCTTTCAGACTGGCTAAGATTGAATCTCTTGTTGTTGTCTTCTTGGTATACATAAAAATCGGTAAATAGTTCCGCTCGCTTGGTGAAGGTTTACCTGCTTTGTTTGAAAGCTGGGCACCATCCTTCTTATAAAGTAGCCAGATTTACTGAGCGATTTCGCAGCGTAACTTTGCAGCTTTACTGCATAAATATAGTCTAGATTAGGGGCGTGAAAAAGACGAATAGTGGCATCTTTATCGCGACCAGCTGATTGATTAACTCGCGAAAATAAAAGAATCTCATCCGCAAATCTGAAGTAAGTGTTGCGCAAAAGTACCTGGCGTATTGCCTTTAAGTTTACCGCTTGGGCATTTTTTACTTCAGTGTGTGTTAAAGGTTTTACTACTCTTGCCATTTAGTGGTCCAAGTGCTGGTTGTTTTTTGATCGGTACGCTATAAGTAACACTAAAATAATGAGATGTCACGGAATCAAAAAGAATCAATTAGGACAATGTGGTGATTTATAAGGTGTTGAAACATATATAGTTATATATAATTTGGTGCTTTTTAGGCACAAAAAAAGACACCCTTAAGTGTCTTCGTTTGTAGAATTGGTGGAGCTGGCGGGTTTCGAACCCGCGTCCAAAACCATTCTAACCAATGGCGCTACATGCTTAGTTTGTCTTTATTCTCGTTAGCAAGCTGCGAACAAACACGCCACTTACTAACATACCAGAATTCTATTTCGCGGTTCAGCTCTCTAGTCAAAGCATCCCTCGCTATCTTGTTTGGGTTTGAACTTCTATGATTCCCCGTCTTACAAGCGGAAGCTAGGGTAGAAGTGCTCTAGCAGGTTATTAAGCTGCTAGTGCGTAGTTTTCGTCGTTTGCGACTATTTTTTTGCGGCTTTTTACGTGGCAAACCGCCCCACGACATGCTCCACAAGCCTTCCTGATCCTGTCGAATCCAATTCAGCCCCGGAATTTCTCAAGCATTGTAACACAAGCCAACGGCGTGCGGATATACAGTGCTGTTCAAACGCTGCTTATTTACCCAATAGGGTAAAACTATCTGAAGCTGTGCTTCATTACGCGGTCTTTAGTACGTTGCCATTCGCGATCTTTTTCATCTTCACGCTTGTCTTGATCTTTCTTACCTTTGGCTAAGCCCACTTCTAGTTTGGCCCAGGAGCCTTTCCAGTACAAAGCCGTTGCAACAATGGTATAGCCTTGGCGCTCAACCGCACCAATAAGCTTATCTAGCTCTCGGCGATTAAGAAGCAGTTTGCGAATGCGTGTTGGATCTGCCACAACATGGGTTGAGGCTGAAATTAGTGGTTGAATGTTTAAACCAGAAACAAAGGCTTCACCGTCGCGTACGTATACGTAGCTCTCGGCGATATTTACCTTTCCGGTTCGCATGGATTTTACTTCCCAGCCTTGTAGTTCCATACCCGCTTCAAATTTGTCTTCGATACGGTATTCATGACGCGCTTTTTTGTTTAGCGCAATGGTATTAGAACCAGCTTTTGATTTTGATTTTTTCTTACTCATGGCGGCTATTATACCGATGCGGCGGGGCTTTAAAACTGATAATGTGCGGATTAGCTCAGCTAATGATAAAATGTGTACAGATTTGATGAAAGAGTGGGTTCATGCCGCAAGTAAACCGTAGTGCCTTAGTGATGTTTAGCGCTAAGCAAATGTACCAATTAGTTAATGATATAAACGCCTACCCCGAGTTTTTACCTGGGTGTGTGAATAGTGAAATATTGGAAGAAAGTACTTCAAGTATGGTAGCCGAAGTTGGGGTTGCCAAAGCAGGCATAAAAAATAAGTTTGTGACTAAAAACACCCTCACTGAAGATCAGTCCATTCAAATGAAATTGGTGGATGGTCCGTTTAAATCGTTAACTGGGGTATGGAACTTTGTGGCCTTGGACGAGCAAGCTTGTAAAGTGATGTTGGATTTAGATTTTGAGTTTAGCAACAAACTAATAGCGGCGGCGTTTGGCCGTGTATTTAATGAATTAGCTGGCAATATGGTGCAAGCCTTTGTTGAGCGGGCCAAGCAGGTATATTAACGGTGTCGGATCTAATAAATGTAGAAGTGGTTTACGGCTTGCCAGAGCATCAAGTATTGTTGGCGCTAAAGGTTGAGCAGGGGTGCAGTATTTTGGAGGCCATTCATCAATCTGGCATAGTGCAGCATTTTCCTGAAATTGAGCCTGAGAAAGCCTCGGTTGGCATTTTTAGCCGAGCAGCAAAACTCGCTCAGGAGTTAAGAGATGGTGATAGAGTTGAAATATATCGCCCATTGATAGCTGACCCTAAAGAGTTGCGAAAAATTCGTGCTGAGAGGGCCAAAGCAGAAGGGCGAGCCAGTAAGGTAACTGGCGGTAGGCCAAAAACGAAAAAAGCAGATAGCTAGAAACAAAAAGGCCAGATGATTAATCTGGCTTTTTAATGATGTTTTGTTTTTAACCAGCGTCGAGTGGTTGCATAAAGTCTTCGCTGACTTCGTAGTCACCTTCGATGAAGGCTAAGTGGTCATTCACAAACTGAATCACTAAATCGCGCTTCTCAAAATCACCGTTGCCACTTTGATAGCTGTATAAGTAATACCAACGTTCTTTATCGAAGGCGTCAATTAACATTGGAGTACCTAGTACAAAACGCACTTGCTCCTTAGTCATGTTAATGCGGAGCTGTTCTACTTTGGCATCATCAATGTAGTTGCCTTGTGGAATATCAATTTTATATACCATCCAGTCGAAGGCAGAACAGCCACTTAGGCCAATGCTGGCTAGTAGAACAAAAATTTTGGCAGTAAAACGCATGTGAATCGAAGCTCCTTGTTAAGGCAAGCATCATAACGAAGCCTTGCCATAAAAAGAAGCTTGGAATGCTAAGAATTCAATCCTTAATCAATAATTCTTGCGCGTTTGCTAGCGCCGAAGCGGTAATTTCATCACCTGCAAGCAAGCGGGCTAGTTCTCCAAGGCGCTGTTCAGTATCCAAGGCTTGCATGTTTGTTATCGTTTCGTTTTTCTTTTGCTGTTTGCTTACCAGCATTTGTTGATGACCGTGGCCTGCAACTTGCGGTAAGTGAGTGACACACAATACTTGGCATTGTTTACCTAGCTGACGCAACATGCCGCCAACTACTGCAGCGGTTGGGCCGCTAATACCCACATCCACTTCATCAAAAATTAGTGTAGGGGTTAAGATACTGGCAGAACAAATCACCTGAATTGCTAAGCCTATGCGTGAGAGCTCGCCGCCGGATGCGACTTTTTCGATGGCCTGCATCGGTTGGCCTGGGTTAGTGCGCACCAGTAGTTCAACTCGGTCAATACCGTTGGCGTTGGTAAATTGCTCATCACTTTGTAAAGAAAACTCACACTGGGCTTTTGCCATGCTTAGTTTGTGAATTTCTTTGGTGATTTGTTTGCTTAAGCTATTAGCGGCGCGCTCACGACTTTTAGACAGCTTGTTAGCTTTAGCTAAATATTGTTGCCATGCCTTATCAATATCTTCGGCAAGGTGTTCAAAGCGTTCTGTTTGTTGGCTTAGTTGTTCTAGTTGATGTTGTAACTGTTGATGCAGCTCTGGCAGTTGTTCTGGGTTTGTTTGGTGTTTCCTTGCAAGCTCTAAGGCTTGGCTTAAACGCTCTTCTAATTCTGCAAATAACTCTGGGTCGTAATCCAATTGCTCACTGTAACTACTTAACTGCTGAGTGGCTTCTTCTACTTGGATTTGAGCTTCGTGCAATAGGTTATTGATTGCATCTAGTTTAGGGTCTAATTCGAGCAGTTGGCTGGTTGTTTTGCAGGCTTGGCCTAGCATATCTAATACGTTTACTTGCTCATCGTGGCCAAGTAGCTGAGTAAGTTGATAGCTAGATTGTTGTAGCTCGGTGCTATGAGACAAACATTGGTGCTGCTGCTCAATAGTTTGGTATTCACCCGGCTGTAGGGCGAATTCATCTAACTCTTTGACTTGGTATTCAAGTAACTGACGTTGTGCAGCCAATTCATTTTGCTGTTGTTCTGCTAGCTCTTTCTCGTTACATAAACTTTTCCAAGCTTGATAGGCTTGTTTTACATCTTGGATAAGTTGAGGGTGAGCTGCATATTGGTCAACAATGCTTAACTGCTGACTTGGTTTTAATAATAGTTGATGGGCGTGCTGGCCATGAATACTGACAAGGTATTGGCCCAAGCTTTTTAATTGCGCAGCGGGTACCGCTGTTCCATTAATATAGGCTTTCGAGCGTCCCTCTTTGGTGATCACTCGGCGCAGAATACACTCATCGTCACTTAGCAGTTCATTTTGTTGCAGCCAAAGTTGGGCACCTTGGTTATTGCTTAAATCAAATTGAGCACTAATTTCGGCTTTATCTGCGCCTTGCCTAACTACAGAGGCTTCGGCGCGATTGCCTAAACATAGGCCTAGCGCATCAATGGCAATAGATTTACCAGCACCAGTTTCACCGGTGATGGTGGTCATACCTTGGTGTAAGTCGAGTTCAAGAAACCGAACAATCGCAAAATTTTGTACGCTTAATTGAGTGAGCATATCCTTACCTGACTATTTATACAGTAACTGTATAAATATATAGTTCTATTTTTAAACATGCAAGCATCAAAGCTTAAATGTTGTTCGGCATTACTTTGAAGATATACTGCGTATCATTTTCTTTGAACAGATTTGAACTCTTACTCTTGTTGTTTAAAAACCTCCAAAGAGGGTAAGGCATTACCTTCAAAATCAAACAAGGCTTGGTTTTCCCATGAGTTCCCTAGGCCCCATTGATCGCCGCTGTATTCCATGCCTGCGTTTGTCGACCAAGTGGCCCCTTGAATAGGTAGCCACGCGGGCTCCCAGTAGTAGATGCCTAAGCCCATATTATTTGGAAGCTCGTTAACTAACGACATAATGTCTACTAGAAATTGTGCTTGCCCACTTACGTTTATTTGATAGCCTTCTATTGGATCTGCACTTGAGTAACTATTGGCTAATGAGTCGCCATTTTCATGTGTGAAAGGGAAGGCTGTTTCAACAAGTAACACTGGCTTGTTATAACGAGCAATTAGATCTTCCATGTTGGTTCTTACGTGTTCTACCGGGCCATGCCACCACGGGTAGTAAGACATGCCTATAATGTCGAAGTCGACACCTTGCGCACTTATTTCATCAAACCACCACCGAAAGGTTTGGTTGTTACCTGCTTCTGCTAGGTGCAATATGATTTGAATTTCTTTGCCACTGTTGTTGTCATGTACAGCTTGAATTCCTGCATTGAGTAGTTGCGATAAGCGCTCAAACTCTTTGCCATCTTGTCCCCAGCTTTTTCCATCTGGCCAAAGCATTCCTCCATTTAGTTCGTTACCAATTTGCACCATGTCTGGCATAACACCTGCGGCTTGGTGGGCTTGCATTATCTCGGCAGTATAGTCGTATACTTTCTGTTTTAGGTTATCAAAGGTAAGGGTTTCCCAGCCTTTGGGTTTACTTTGTTTTTTAGGATCTGCCCAAAAATCGCTGTAGTGGATATCTAGCAGGAATGACATATCTTGCTGATGAGCACGTATGCCAAGTTCTATGGAGTGCGCAAGGTCATTGTTGCCACCCCCAAATGGTTCACCGTTACTAGAGCTAGGGTCAACCCATAATCTTGCGCGAATAGAATTTACGTCATGGTTTTTTAGGATGGTCACTAGGTCTTGCTCGATACTGTTTTGGTAGTACTTTCCACCCAGCGCTTCAATCTCAGGCAGCATCGAGATATCCATTCCACGAATGAAATTATCTCTAAGATCTGGAGCAGTGATGCTGGCATTGTTATCACTGCTAGTAGGTTGGTTCGCAGACTGGCAGCCGGCAACAATAAACACCATAAACAAAAGCGCTGTATTTATTTTTGAGTTCATTGTTTGCCTCGTTTTATAGCCAATTGTTTGGCGATTACCGTGGGTATTTGTGCTCTGTTTTGCAGCTAAATAAGTAAAACACAGAGTTTTGTTTGTGAAAGATGCATTGGAGCGGTTTAACATCAATATAGCTACTGTTTTTAAGTGAGATTGCGAGCTGGAAAAAACTTTTCACAAAAACTGTTTGTTACCTCCAGGGCGCTATTTAATTTACCTTAATTTGCTGTGGTTAATTTTTTCTTTCAAGTTCTTTGCTGTTTAAAAATTTAGCGACTACGCTTTTGCTTGTCACATTAGTGTCATTAAATTGGTGCATGTTTATCAAATACTTGTTGTAAATAAGCCGCTTTTGTCGGTAAACCATTTAACCGTAGAACTACATGGAAGAGATTATGTTGAATAAACGTTTATCATTAAGTGCCTTGGCACTTAGCATGGGCGCAATGGTAAGTGCGCAGGCCAATGCTGAAACTTTACGTTTGCTTACTTGGGGCGGCTATGCACCACAAGAAGTTATCGAAATGTTTGAGAAAGAAACCGGCATTGAAGTAAAAGTGACTAAATCAAACAACGAAGACATGATCTCTAAACTTCGCGCTACTGGCGGCTCGGGGTTTGATTTAGCCCAACCTAGCCAAGACCGCATCACCGGTGTGCAACAACAGTTTGGCATTTACCAGCCTATTGATTTAGCCCGTATTGAGCAGGCCCAAATTATTACCTCAATGTTAGATGCTACCAAAAAGAATACCGCTGTAGGTGATCAAGTGTTTGGTGTTCCTCATGTGTGGGGAACCAGCGGCTTGGTAGTAAATGGTGAAATGGCAAAAGATGTGGCCGATTACACCGACCTATGTCAGCAGCAGTACCAGGGTAAAATTTCTTATCGCTTAAAGCGCCCTACCTTAATCGGTTTTGCTTTTGCATTGGGTGAAGATCCATTTGCTGCTTACGCTGATCCCGTTAAGTACCAAGAAATATTGAACAAAGTTGAAAAGACTCTGGTGGAATGTAAGCCTTTGGTTAAGACTTACTGGTCTGGCGGCGACGAGTTAATGAACTTGATGCGCTCTAATGAAGTAGTTGCCGCTATGGCTTGGGATGCTGGTGGTTGGAAGCTAAATCGCGATCAACAGAATATTCAGTTTGTAGCACCTAAATCTGGAGCTTTGGGTTGGATTGATACTTTTGCCATTCCTAAAAAATCTAAAGCAGTAGATGCTGCGTACAAGTGGATTAACTTTGTTATGCGCCCTGAAGTAGCAGCTAAAATTACCGAAGCTGCAGGTAACTTCACCGCTTCTAAAGGTTCAGACGCTTACGTAAACGAACTGGCGAAGTCGCAGTTTAACGCCAGCTTTAGTAGCGACGACATCGACAACATTAAGTGGTACCCCGCTGTTCCTGCTGGTTTAGAAGCAATGGAAGGCAAAGTACTGGATCGCGTACAAGCGGCCAACTAGTTTTATTGGGGCGCTCGCGCCCCTCTGCTTTATTTGGAAGTACTATGGCGGCAAACGCTAAATATGATCTTGAATGTAAACACCTTTCGAAGCATTTCTCAGAATTTACAGCAGTAGATAAGCTTAATTTTTCGGTTGAGGCTGGCTCGTTTTTCTCTATTTTAGGCCCTTCTGGCTGCGGTAAAACCACCTTATTAAGAATGTTGGCTGGCTTTGAATCACCCAGTGAAGGTGAGATTCAGATCCATCAAAAGCGGGTTAACGAGCTAGCGCCAAATAAGCGCCCAGTGAATATGGTGTTTCAGCACCTGGCTCTTTTTCCGAACATGAATGTGTCGGAGAACATTGCTTACGGCTTAAAGCGCCGCGGTATTAAAGCCAACGAGCGACAGCATAAGATTAAAGATGTGTTAGAGCGAGTGGGCTTAGATGGCAGTCAAAACAAGCAAATTACTCAGTTATCGGGCGGGCAAAAACAACGCATTGCGATTGCCCGCAGCTTAGTACTGGAGCCTCGATTACTGCTGCTTGATGAGCCGTTAGGCGCACTAGATTTAAAATTGCGTGAAAAAATGAAAGTTGAGCTAAAGCACTTGCAGCGTGAATTTGGCACAACCTTTATCTACATTACTCACGATCAATCTGAAGCCTTAGTGATGTCAGATAAGGTGGCGGTAATGAACAATGGCCGCTTTGAACAGGTGGCCAGTCCACAGCAGCTGTATTATCAACCGAATACGGCGTTTGTAGCCAAATTCGTTGGCCAAACCAACGCGCATTCAGCAGTGGTGTGTGAACAACGACAAGGTGTTGCTTTACTTAAAACCGCTCGAGGTCGC
The DNA here is from genome assembly GCF_037076485.1 of Agarivorans sp. OAG1. Lineage (NCBI taxonomy): Bacteria > Pseudomonadati > Pseudomonadota > Gammaproteobacteria > Alteromonadales > Alteromonadaceae > Agarivorans > Agarivorans sp. OAG1. The sequence goes on along the minus strand of NZ_AP028990.1, from coordinate 3,413,855 downwards.
CACCTGATTGTAGCGACTACTATTGATCAAGCAGAAAAGTCGGTGGTGGATGTATTTGTACGGCCTGAAGCCATTGGAATTTGTGAAGCGGGAAGGGAAGTTCAAGCCGATAACCAGTTTGATGTAGAAGTTGAAGAATGCTTGTTTGATGGCGCCAGTTCCACATTGGTAGTTAAAGATACTCACCATCAAGACAGTTATCGAGTGGCTCCAGGTGCGAGTTTTTCTTTGCAGCACATCGTTCCGAGCAGTAAGTTGCGAATATTTTGGGATGCTAAGCAAGCAATCTGTATTAGCCAAGAGGTGAAGGGTGAAAGCTAAAGGGCTTGGGTTTTACTTATTACTGCTTCCTTTTGTGCTGTGGTTTGTTCTGCTTATTGTATTGCCACATTTGCAGATGCTAGAGCTGTCTTTCATCAAACGGGATTATGTGGCAGGGGACAGCGTAGGTTGGTACCAATACCAACAGTTTTTGGGCGAACCGCTCTATTGGCGAACCTTGTTGCGTACAGTGTGGATGTCGTTGTTAGCCACTTTTATAACCTTGTTAGTGAGCTTTCCAGTGGCATTTTTCATTGCAAAAGTGGCTCAAGGTAAAGTTAAACGTTTGCTGTTGTTAAGTTGCTTGCTGCCTTTCTGGGTAAGTGAGTTAGTGCGCACTTACGGTTGGATGATATTGCTACGTGAGTCGGGGGTGGTTAGCCAAGGTTTAATGGCTCTGGGTTTAACCGAGCAACCGATTGAGTTTTTGTACAACGATGTGAGCATGTTGGTAGGGTTGGTGTATACCTCAATGTTGTTCATGGTGGTGCCATTGGTAAGTACTTTAGAGGGCTTAGATCAAAGCTTAATAGAAGCGGGCTACGATTTGGGTGGCAATGGTTGGAACGTTACTACCTCAATAATTGTCCCTTATGCTATGCCCGGCATTGTATCGGGTTGTATTATGGTGTTTATGCTTTGCTTAGGAAACTATTTAACACCGCGTTTATTAGGTGGAAAAGATAGCCTTTGGTTTACCGAACAAATTTTCACTCAATTTATTACGCGTTTTAATTGGGAATTAGGCGCTGCCTTTGGGGTGATTTTATTGCTGGTTTCGTCTTTGGTTGTGGCGCTGGGTTTAAAGCTAAGTGGCCAATCATTTAGTCGTACTTTGGGACGTTAGGAGAGCCTTATGCTGCATCAATTACGTGGCCCTGCTAAATCCCTTTATCAGTTCTATATGGTGGGGTTCTTGGTCTTTTTGGCACTGCCATTAAGCATTGTGGCGGTGTTTGCTTTTAATGATAGTTTGTTTGCAGCACTACCTTGGCAAGGCTTCACCTTTGATTGGTTTATTGGTCAAACTGAACCTAAGCTGGGCATCCTTTATGATGATGGTTTGTTGTCTAGCATTGCAGTGAGTGCTTCGATAGCGTGTTTTGTTACCTTGTTTTCCTTACTGCTTGCCACGGCCAATGCGTGGCTGTTCATTCGTTTTGATTTCCCAGGGAAGAACTGGTTATACATTGGTTTATTGTTGCCTTTAGTGATACCTGGAGTGATTTTAGGGGTGGCGATTTTGGTAGCCAGTAGCAGCTTAGCGAACAGCATTGAGAACAGTTTTGCTTGGGAGTTAGAGTGGTTAAGACCGGGGTTTGTGTTGGTAGTGATTGGCCAAGTAGCGTTTATTACCACCATTGCTACCTTGGTGGTGTTAGCGCGCTTACGCAAGTTCGACTTTAGTTTGGAAGAGGCGGCGCTAAACCTAGGGGCTAATTCGTGGGTCGCTTTTGTTACTGTGGTATTGCCGTTTCTTAGCCCTGCATTAATTGGAGCTGCGGTGGTTAGCTTTTTAATGTCTTTCGAAAACTTTAATACTACCTTAATGCTGGTGGGGTCCGACGCGCCACTGACTATTGCTATGTATGACCGCTTGCGAGAAGGGTCAACACCAGTGCTCAATGCTGTGTCATTATTATTGATGCTTGGCTCTGCTTTTATTGCTTTGGTATCGATGTTATTTGATGGCAAAAGTAAACAGGATTAAGTTCTTAGTGTTTAAAAAATAACAACGTTTTGTTGTGGCTTATGCACTTAAGTTGACGATAAAAGTTAAAAATTAGCTGCGCTGTTATTGTTTATCGCTATTGCGATTTGAGCGTGATATAACCAACAGCTCACTGTTGTACTAGGGAGTAGTTGGTGAAACACAGCAGTACCCACTCTAAAGCCTTTATTATCTTACTTGCAGGTATGATGTCGTTGGTGGCCTTGTCGGTTGATGCGATGCTACCGGCGCTGGTAGCTATTGCCGAAGATTTCGAACTGGCTAATTCCGCGCATGCCCAATGGACCATCACATCACTGTTTATAGGCCTTTCGATTGGCCAACTTGTTTATGGGCCATGGTCAGATGCGGTTGGCCGAAAACCTCCAATCTATGTTGGTTACCTACTATTTATTGTAGGTAGCATTATCTGTGTATTGTCTAGCTCGTTTGCTTGGCTTATCGCCGGGCGAGTACTGCAAGGTATGGGCGCAGCTGCGCCAAGAATTATTACCATGGCCTTAGTGCGTGACAAGTTAAAAGGCGCTGAAATGGCGCGCATTATGTCTGTGGTGTTTTCGGTATTTATTGTGGTGCCGATTTTGGCCCCCGCGGTGGGCCAAGTTATTTTAGGTCTGGCCCACTGGCGTTGGATCTTCGGCATGTTATTGCTAATGGCTATTGCTACTGGTCTTGGGTTTTGGCGGGGACAAGAAGAAACCTTAACCTTAGATAAACGTCGCCCTCTAACATTACAGAGCTTTGTAGAAGGGCTTAAGTATTTACTGCAAAAGCGCAGTGCGCTGGTTTACACCATTGTATCTGGTTTTATTTTTGGCGCTTTTATGGGTTACTTAAATAGCGCGCCATTGTTGTTTATTCAACTCTACAATCAAGCAGACAACTTTGCGCTGCTATTTGCTTTAGCGGCAATTGCCGTAGGCGTTGCATCGTTAGTGAATGGTCGCTTTGTACTTAAGTTAGGCATGCGCTTAATGATTAAGGCTGCGTTGTGGGGCTTACTTGCCCTTACGAGCGTATTTTGTTTATTACTAATAGCTAGCAGCGGAGTGCCTCCTCTTTGGTGGTTAATGGCTTATTTAATCCCAGCATTTTTCTGCATTGGTATTTTGTTTGGTAATTTAAATTCTTTAGCCATGGAGCCTTTAGGAGCAATTGCAGGAATGGGCTCGGCGTTTGTCGCGAGTATTTCTACGCTGGTGGCTATTCCCATTGGTAGCCTTATCGGCCTTAGCTTTAACCAAACCTGTTATCCGGTGGTTATTGGATTTGGGTTAGTGGCAGCGAGTAGCTTGTTGCTAATCAAGTGCTTCGATAATCCAGATGTTGAAAGCAAGCAATTACCGGCTTCTTAAAGCACAAAATATCGTTTTTAATCTACATTAAATCAGCGACTTAAGGAAAAACCGGAGAGTTTTTCTTTAATTCGCTGACTAGTTGTTATGGTTTGGTGTTTTAAGTAAGTGTTGGGGGTATTTGTTGGTTTTAAATGTTGAATTTATGGTTTTTTGTGATTCTTAATACTGCTTGGTGTGGCGCTGGCGGCTGTTTATTATTAGTCTTTATGTTATCACTTTGTTAACCAGAGATTGAGCCATGAACACTCACGCAGATTGTTTACTACAGCTAAACCATTTAAGCGGTGCCGCAGTGCACGATTTATCGTCTTCATTTGATAATCTTCCTCATACTAAGCATGCCGATGGGCAATACCGTTTACGTCGCTATTCTGTTGTTCATATTAATGATGGAAAAGTGCAAGCTCTGCCAGGACGGAGCTTTGTGCAAAGTGAACAGGTGAATCACTTTCAAGGTGATGTTATTCGTCAGTTTGAGGATATTGAGCAGAGCATTATTGCTTCTAAAGGCATGTATGAAATGTGTGCCCTTTTCTTGGAAGCAAATAGCTTAAGTGAACAGCAAGAGATTGAAATTCATCAAATTAGAATTGCCGCACAGGCTTCCGATACACCAGTTGCCCCTGAAGGAGTGCATCAAGATGGATTTAGCCATATCGCCGTAGTGGGCATTCGTCGTCATAATATTGATGGTGGAGATTTCATGGTGTTTAAAGATAAACATCAAGCACCGATTATGACCTTAGCACTAGACAGTGGCGAGGTGGCCTTACTTGATGACAGTAAACTTTGGCACTATGCAAGGCCCATTCGTGCTCATCGCCCAAGTGAACCGGGCTTTATGGATGTATTTGTATTAACAGCAAAGGATGAAGCATGAGTTTTTCTGTAGAGGCTGCACGCAAGCTGTTTCCTGCCTTAAATGCTAAGGGGGATGAAGAGCCCTTAACTTATCTGGATGGGCCAGGGGGTGCGCAACTGCCTGCTTCGGTGCTGCAAGCCATGAACGATTATTTTATAAAAGGTAATTCCAATCTAGGCGGCGCTTTTGTTAGTAGTAGGCATACCGAACAAGTTTTAGAAAAAGGGAGGCAGCAGGCTAAAACCTTATTGAATGCCGCTAGCGCTAATAACATTGTGTTTGATGCCAATATGACATCCTTAACCTTTAAGTTGAGTAGGGCTATAAGCCGAGACTGGCAAGCTAATGATGAAATACTGGTGACCGCACTTGATCATTATTCCAATGTGTCGAGCTGGCAACAGGCAGCTGCCGACAAAGGGGCTAAGGTTCACCAAGTGAGAATTGACCCAGATAACTGTAATTTGGATTATGCGCACCTAGAGTCACTGATCAATTCTAATACCCGCCTTATTGCGCTTACTTATGCCTCCAATACCAGCGGTAGCATTGTTGATTTACAAAGAGTTATCCAAAAAGCGAAAAGCGTAGGTGCAATGGTATATGTGGATGCGGTGCATTATGTGCCACACCGTTTAGTGGATGTGCAACAACTGGGCTGCGACTTCTTGCTCTGTTCGGCTTACAAGTTTTTTGGCCCTCACCTTGGTATTGCCTATGTGGCCGATCCTTGGCTGGACTTGCTCAAACCTTATAAAGTTGAGCCAGCAACCAATATCGGCCCAGGTCGTTTTGAAACCGGGACCCAAAGCTTTGCGGCTATTGCAGGCATGAGTGCAGCAGTTGACTACTTGGCTGATTGGAACCCACAGCAAAATAAACGAGCAGCGTTAACCGCCAGCTTTGAGCAGTTTGCCGCGCATGAACAAGCTTTAAGTGAGCACTTTTTGGAGCGCTTGGCAGCCCATCCGCAAGCCACGCTTTATGGTGAGAGTAGCTTGCAGCGTAGCCATATGCGCACTGCAACGTTCTCGTTACGCTGGCCAAATACTCAGCCGCAGCAAATTGCCGCTATGTTGGGCGAGCATAATATTGCTACGTGGCATGGGCATTTTTATGCGCAAGGCATGATGGAGCAATTGGGATTAATGAATAAAGGCGGGGTGCTACGTGTGGGTTGTATGCATTACAACACTCATCAAGAAGTGGACCGCTTATGGGACCTTTTAGATAGCTACTGTGCCTAGTAACCTTTTTATACGTCCAATGCTAGGTGAGCAAATAGCTCATCTAGGTCGGTAGCACCTTCAAACTTTATACCCACTGCAATATGGTTATGACCATCTCGGCTTTGGCTTTTAATATTGCCTTCGATTACTGTGTCATTCTCTGGTTTGCCAGGAATTCGAATGTACACAAACACGCTATCCAGTAATAGTTTGCCATTGCTTTCTGGCCACGCCATTTTGAAGCGGCAACCACCGGCGGATAAATCGAGAATAATGCCGTCAAAGCTTAAATCGTTTTCGATTTGCTGGTCACTTACAGAGGAGCGGTGAGTAACGGTTGCTGGAATGCGTGTACTCGCGCGTTGCTGTTTGCGTAGGCTAAAACGCTCTACTTCAGATGGGTATTTAACAAACAATAAGTGCTTAGGGGATTTGATAATGTCGGTAATGATGCTGCGAAATGCAATACATTGACCGGCTTCTCCTTCAATGATTGAACGGATCACGCAAGCCATGCCTTCCACTAATACATCACCATGGCCTTGTTGAGCATATTTAGGCACAGCAAAGATAAGAAAGTTAGCGTCATCTAAGCCAATAAGCTTACATTTAATTCGTACATTACCTACTTTTACAAACTGCACATCTAAAACGTCGCCAAAGCGCAGTTGTCGCATTATTTCTACAACTTCTTGGCGTTGGTTAACGCGAGGGCTTGGTGTAGCTGGCAAAATAAAACTTCCTTATTACATGTTTGCTTAAAACAGGCGGCTTCCCCAGCCAAGCTTGGTCCGTAATATCTTAAAGTAATCATAGCTTTTAGGATGAACTAGGCGCAACGGGTGATTTTGCTTACGAATAATAACCTCGTCCCCAGGCATTACCGGTAGTGATACATGACTATCACAGCTAATGTTCATATGGTCGCTATTGTCGTGAGACAGCTTGAGCTTAATTTCACTGTCGCTGTCTACAACTATTGGCCGTGAACTAAGGGTGTGTGGAAACATCGGTACCAGTGCTATGGCATCCAAATTAGGAGTAAGGATCGGCCCGCCAGCAGATAAAGAGTAAGCAGTAGAGCCTGTTGGCGTGGTAACAATTAGGCCGTCGGCTCGCTGGCTAAGCATGAAATGGTCATCAATATATACTTCAAACTCTAGCATTGTGGCCACTTTGTCGAGGTGAAGTACCACTTCGTTCACAGCACTATTGCGGCTTTTTACTGCGTTATGACGCAGCACTTTGGCTTCTAATAAGCAGCGTTTCTCGGTAATAAACTCACCTTGCAACACTTCCTTTAAAGGGTGTTCAAAGTTGAAAGGGTCTAGATCGGTTAAAAAACCAAGGTTACCGCGGTTAACACCAAGCACTGCTATGTCGTAGCGCGACAATACTCGCGCGGCCCCCAACATATTGCCATCACCGCCAACCACAATCGCTAAATCAGCTTGTTCGCCTACTTGGTTAATGCTAACCAGATTAAGCCCATCAATGCTGAGTTGTTGGCCGGTCTGCTCTTCTACCAATACGCTGTATGATTGTTCAATCAACCAATGGTAGAGCGCTGTTAAGGTATTATTGGCTCCCTCGTGGTGGGGTTTGCCAATTAAACCAATAGTGTTGAAGGTTTGAGTCATAACTTGTTGATTTAACATTGTGTTGCTAGTGATTATAACGTGTGGTTTTACTACTCAGCCAGTTTTATCGTGACTATCACTTGAAAGCGGCGGTTTGATCCCCATAATATGCAACAGATTTAAGTTATTTGTGAAGAATTACGGAGACCCTGCATGAGCAGTGAGCAAAACAAACCACAAGCCGAAGAAGTGGTAGCGGAAAACGAAGTAGAGCAACAGGTTGAAGCGATAGACGCTGAGCTTGAAAGTGAAGTGGAAGAAGAAGCTGCAGAGTCTGCTGGTGAAGAAATTAGCGTAGCTGAGCTACTTGAGCGTTTAGCAACAGCCGAACAAACTGTGGCTGACCAAAAAGACGGTGTTATTCGCGCGAAAGCAGAAGTAGACAACATTCGCCGCCGCTCTGCTCAAGAAGTAGAGAAAGCACGTAAGTTTGCTTTAGAAAAGTTTGCTAATGAACTGCTACCGGTTATCGACAACATGGAAATGGCTTTGCAACACGCTAACCGTGAAGACGAAGCCTTAACTTCGATGATTGAAGGTGTTGAGCTAACCCTTAAAACCTTGATTGATGCCGTGAAGAAATTTGGTATCGAAGTTGTTTCACCGCAGGATGAAACCTTTGATCCTGAGAAGCACCAAGCGATGGGCATGCAAGAAGTTGAAGGTGTAGCGCCAAACACCGTGGTTGCAGTACTACAGAAAGGCTACGAATTAAATGGCCGTCTATTGCGTCCAGCAATGGTTATGATTTCTAAAGCTGCCTCGGTAGACACTAGCGCATAGTCATTATTGTTTAGAGAAAAAGGGCCTTATGGCCCTTTTTTTGTGGCTGAATTTTAGCGTGTTTTTGGATCGAGATTTGGCGAATTCTTTGACCTAAGTTGCTTGGCTATGCCATTGTAGAGGTATGAATAAAAATTATTCGTATTGCTCAAAAGGTAAGCATTGCAGCAAATGGAACAGTTAGAGATTTTCGACATCCCCAATCCTTGTCGTGGCATTTGTCAAACAAATAGCCGCGGTTTGTGTATGGGCTGTTTCCGAAATCGCGATGAACGTTTTGCTTGGCAAACCTTAGAGCCTGCGCAGCAGCAGAACATATTACGGCTAACCAAGCAGCGCAGGATGCGTTTTATTCGTATGCAGCGTAAGAAGTTAGCCGAACAACAGCAGCAAAACTCGGTGCAAGATGAACTGCCATTTGGTGAGTAAATGCTGCGCTAAATAGTGGTAGTTATCTATCACATCGGGCAATATATGCCTCTAGTAGTAGGGAAGTGTTGTTAACTAGAGGTCGTATGAGTGATTTAAATCAGCTGATAAGTAATAATCGTAGCTGGGCTAAAAATATAAAAGAACAGAATCCAACCTTCTTCTGTGATTTGTCTGAACAGCAAAACCCTGAATTTTTGTGGATTGGTTGCAGTGACAGCCGAGTACCTGCCAACCAGATTGCTGGATTACCCCCTGGTGAAGTATTTGTTCACCGCAATATTGCTAATGTGGTAGTGCATACCGATTTAAACTGCTTGTCGGTTATTCAATATGCTGTAGATGTACTTAAAGTTAAGCACATTATTGTTACCGGTCATTACGGTTGCGGTGGCGTGTTAGCGTCGATGGAAAACGAACAGTTTGGTTTGATTGATAACTGGCTACGCCATCTTAAAGATGTTTACCGTTACCATGAAGCGGAGCTGGATGCTATTGAAGACAAGAAGCAGCGTGCCGACCGTTTATGTGAGTTAAATGTGGTGGAGCAGGTTAAAAACGTATCGCAAACTTCTATCGTGCAAAATGCTTGGAGTAAAGGCCAAGACTTATCGGTACATGGTTGTATCTACTCTATTCAGAATGGCATTTTAAACAATCTAGATATCTCGATATCTGGCAACAGTTAGACTGTATTATTAATGATAAAAAAACGCGGCCATGGCCGCGTTTTTTGTTGGTGTGTTTGTAAGCCTAGGCTTTTTCGGCCGAGGCCAAGCTGGTATCTGATTCACCGTGAGGAAGATGTACTTCTTCTTCAGATAAGCCTGCTTGAGGATTGTTGTAAGTCTCTACGTTTAAATCGCCTTCCGATTTAGCTACAGCAACCGTCACCATGCTATCACCAGTAATGTTTACCGCTGTGCGCACCATATCTAACAAGCGGTCTACACCAATAATTAGCGCAATACCTTCTACCGGCAAACCAACTTGTTGCAATACCATTGCTAAGGTAATTAAACCAACACCAGGAACACCTGCGGTACCTACTGACGCAAGCGTTGCCGTAACAATAACCATTAAGAAATTGCCTGCGGTTAGGTCAATGCCATACACCGTTGCAATAAAGATAGTGGCAACACCCTGCATAATTGAGGTGCCATCCATGTTGATGGTAGCGCCTAAAGGTACGGTGAACGAAGCTGTTGAGTTACGTACGCCTAGCTTATGAGTAGCTGTTTCCATAGTGACTGGAATAGTTGCATTTGAAGAGGCAGTACTAAAAGCAAATACGATAGCTTCACGCATTTTCTTAATGAAAATAAGCGGGTTTAAGCCAGTCAGTACTTTTAATAGTGAAGGGTAAACCAACAAGGCATGCAGCAGTAATACAACCAATACCACCATGAAGTAGCTGAGTAAGCTAGCAATCGCGTCAAAACCAATTTCAAAGAACAGCTTCGCTAGTAACGCAAATACGCCGTAAGGGGCTAGGTTCATTAAAATGGTTACTAACTTCATGATTACTACATTGAAGTCTTCAAAGTGTTTACCAATGCGCTTGCCTGGCTCACCAGAAATGGCAATTGCGATACCAAATAACAATGCAAACACGATGATTTGCAACATGTTGCCTTGAGCCATCGAGGCAATAGGGTTATCGGGGAACATATCAATGATAACTTGGCTAATGCTTGGCGCTTCTTTCGCAACAAAGGCTGCTTCGGTAGTTAACTCTATGCCAGTACCTGGGCGAATAAGCAGTGCAACTGCCATGGCCAGTGAAATGGCTATCGCAGTAGTGGCCAAATAGAGTAGTACTGTTTTACCGCCAAGGCGGCCTAAGCGAGCAGTGTCTTTCATTGAAGAAACACCACACACTAAAGAAACAAATACCAATGGAACCACTAACATCTTCAAGCTTGATACGAAAATCGAGCCAGTGATATTGAGGATGCCGTCAACGATGTAATCTTTGACTAAGATAGACTCAGCAAAAAAGGTTTGTAAGAACACCCCTAAGCCAATACCGGTAATCATACCTATTAGTATTTTATGAGTAAGACTCAGTTTTGAATCGTTTTTCATTTCCCTTCTCTCTGTATTTTATGCAGGATTTAACTCTGCATATAACCTAAAGTTGCGCGCATAGTATCACAGGTTATAAAAATAGCCATTTTTAGCACTGCGACGGGTAATTTTGTTGGTTTTATGAGCTAAATGTGTGATCGCTTGCTCAATACCTAAGCACTCTTGGATAATTTGCGAGAATAGGTTTTTAGTGAGTTTTTTTTATTTTTTCCCTTGAAAAGCAATTTGCCGCCCCCACTTAGTTCTCAACAACGAAATATTAGTTACAACCAGAATTTGGAGAACACCATCATGGGTAGAATTATTGGTATCGATTTAGGAACCACTAACTCTTGTGTTGCAGTACTAGACGGCGACACCCCTAAAGTAATTGAAAACGCAGAAGGCGATCGCACAACGCCTTCAATTATTGCGTTTACCGACGACGGCGAAACTTTAGTAGGCCAACCTGCTAAGCGCCAAGCGGTTACTAACCCAAAGAACACTGTATTCGCTATTAAGCGTTTAATCGGCCGTCGTTTTACCGATGACGAAGTTCAACGCGATATCGAAATCATGCCTTTCAACATTGTTAATGCTGACAACGGTGATGCTTGGGTAGAAGCCAAAGGCGACAAAAAAGCGCCACCACAAATCTCTGCAGAAGTTTTGAAAAAAATGAAGAAAACTGCAGAAGACTACCTAGGTGAAGCGGTAACAGAAGCAGTTATTACTGTTCCTGCTTACTTCAACGATTCACAACGTCAAGCAACTAAAGATGCTGGCCGTATTGCTGGTCTAGATGTTAAACGTATTATCAACGAGCCTACTGCCGCTGCATTTGCTTACGGCGTAAACAACGCTAAAGGCGACAACGTAGTTGCTGTTTACGACTTAGGTGGTGGTACTTTCGATATCTCAATCATTGAGATTGACGAAGTTGATGGCGAGAAAACCTTCGAAGTATTAGCAACCAATGGTGATACTCACTTAGGTGGTGAAGACTTTGATAACCGCTTAATCAACTACTTAGTAGAAGAATTTAAGAAAGACCAAGGTTTCGACCTTAAGCAAGATCCACTGGCTATGCAGCGCTTAAAAGAAGCGGCAGAAAAAGCTAAGTGTGAGCTATCTTCAGCGCAACAAACAGATGTAAACCTACCTTACATCACAGCTGATGCTTCAGGTCCTAAGCACTTAAACATCAAAGTAACTCGCGCTAAGCTTGAGTCTTTGGTTGAAGAATTAGTTCAACGTTCACTAGAGCCATTACGTATTGCACTGCAAGATGCTGACCTTTCAGTTAGCGACATCAACGATGTAATTCTTGTTGGTGGTCAAACTCGTATGCCACTAGTACAAAGCGCTGTAACCGAGTTCTTTGGTAAAGAGCCACGTAAAGACGTTAACCCTGATGAAGCAGTTGCTATGGGTGCTGCTATTCAAGGTGCGGTATTGTCTGGCGACAAAACTGACGTACTACTACTAGACGTTACTCCATTATCTCTAGGTATTGAGACAATGGGCGGCGTAATGACTCGCGTTGTAGAAAAGAACACCACCATCCCAACTAAGGGTTCACAGGTATTCTCAACTGCCGACGATAACCAAAGTGCGGTAACCGTTCACGTAATTCAAGGTGAGCGTAAGCGTGCTGCAGACAACAAATCTTTAGGTCAATTCAACCTAGAAGGTATTCGTCCTGCACAGCGTGGCGTGCCACAAATTGAAGTAACCTTCGATTTGGATGCCGACGGTATTTTACACGTGTCTGCTAAAGACAAAGATACCGGTAAAGAGCAGAAAATTACCATTCAAGCATCATCTGGTTTGTCGGATGACGAAATCAACAAGATGGTAAACGAAGCTGAAGCAAACGCTGAAGAAGATAAGAAGTTTGAAGAATTAGTTCAGGCTCGTAACCAAGCTGATGCACTTGTACACGGTACTCGTAAGCAAATTGAAGAAGCTGGTGAAGCACTTCCTGCTGAAGATAAAGAGAAAATCGAAGCTGCAGTTAGCGAGTTAGAAACCGCTAGCAAAGGCGAAGATAAAGCAGAAATTGAAGCGAAAACTCAAGCTTTAATCGAAGCGTCTCAAAAACTAATGGAAGTAGCACAGCAACAAGCTCAAGCGAATGCTGGTGAAGCAGACGCAGAGCAAGCGGCTCCTGCCCAAGACGACGTTGTTGATGCTGAGTTTGAAGAAGTGAAAGACGACAAAAAATAATTTGTCTAAACACTTTTAGTAAGTAAATAACGGGCGTTGTGTGAACAACGCCCGTGTGTCTATCAAAAGCCATTACTTTCAACTGGTTTAGTTGCGAGAAAGTAGAACACCCATTATGTCAAAACGCGATTATTACGAAGTTCTTGGTCTAGGCAAAGATGCCGGCGAGCGAGAAATTAAAAAAGCCTACAAACGTCTGGCGATGAAGTTTCACCCTGACCGTACTAAAGGCGATAAAGCTTCTGAAGAGAAATTCAAAGAAGTTAAAGAAGCCTACGAAGTACTGAGTGATGCTCAAAAGAAAGAAGCTTACGATCACTATGGTCACGCTGGGGTTGATCCAAACCGTGGCGCTGGTGGTTTTGGTGGCGGACATGGCGACTTTGGCGATGCGTTTGGCGACATCTTTGGTGATATTTTTGGTGGTGGACGCGGTGGCGGCGGTGGCCGTCGTCAGCCTCAACGTGGCTCGGATCTTCGCTACAACTTAGAGTTGAGCTTAGAGCAAGCGGTTAAAGGCGTTAAGAAAGAAATCCGCGTACCTACTTTAGTACACTGTGAGCAGTGTAATGGTAGCGGCGCTAAAAAAGGTTCAACACCAAAAACTTGTGGTACCTGTCATGGCCAAGGCCAAGTGCAGATGCGTCAAGGCTTCTTTGCTGTTCAGCAAGCCTGTCCTACCTGTAAAGGTAAAGGCTCAATTATTTCAGATCCTTGCCATAAGTGTCATGGCGAAGGTCGTTACGAGCGCTCAAAAACACTATCAGTTAGCATCCCTGCTGGCGTTGATACTGGTGACCGCGTTCGTTTATCGGGTGAAGGTGAAGCGGGCGAGAGCGGTGCTCCAGCCGGTGATTTATATGTACAAGTACATGTTAAAGAACACCCAATCTTCCAACGTGAAGAAAACAACCTTTACTGCGAAGTACCGATTAGCTTCACCTTAGCTGCCTTAGGTGGCGAGATTGAAGTACCAACCTTAGATGGTCGAGTTAATCTAAAAGTACCTAACGAAACGCAAACTGGTCGTATGTTCAGAATGCGTGGCAAAGGAGTTAAATCGGTACGTGGTGGCCCAATTGGCGACTTAATCTGCAAAGTAATTGTAGAAACGCCGGTTAAGCTTAACGAAACGCAAAAGCAGCTACTTAAAGACTTTGAAGAAAGTTGTGGTGGTTCTGCGAGCAGCAAGCACAAGCCTAAGGCTGAAGGCTTTTTCGACGGTGTTAAGAAGTTCTTTGATGACTTAACCAGTTAATCAAAAAACTTAAAGAAAAGCGGCTATAAGCCGCTTTTTTTATGCTTATTGCTCACTGATATTGTCTCATTACCAACGTTCCAAGCAGCCCTTTGACTATGTTATTCTTTGTTAAAAATCATTAGGTAGCATGATGATAAGTCTTGTTTTAGGTGGCATTAGAAGTGGCAAAAGCGCTTGGGCTGAACAGCAGTTTCAAAGTAACAGTGAGCTTAAGCCTGTATATATCGCTACAGCGAAGGCGAGTGATGAAGAAATGAGCCAACGGATTGCTCATCATCGCTCTTTGCGTAAAGCTTCTTTTAAGACTCATGAATTGGATTATTCTAAAGAAGTGTTAAGCCAAGTGGTACTGAGTTACGCCGCTAAAAAGCAGCCAATATTGTTAGAATGCATGTCTACTTGGTTAGGGTGGTGGCTATGCACCAATAAATCTGTAGACCAGCAGTTACTCGATATTCAACAGCAATCTGCCGCATTACTGGCAAGCTTGGATCAACTGGATAGTGATGTTGTTATCGTGAGTAACGAAGTGGGTTTGGGTTTGGTATCAGACAATGCCTTGGGGCGTAGGTTTGCTGATGAACTTGGGCGACTAAACCAAGCCTTAGCAGCAAAAGCCGATAAAGTTGTATTTGTTAGTGCTGGCTTACCGCTAGTATTAAAGGAGTGATTGCCGATATAGGCAGTAATGAAATGGAATGCATGAATGAATAAGATCTTAAAAAACGCCATTATTGTTAGCTCAATTGCAGTTTTGCTTAGCTGCTCTGCTTCTCCTACTGGGCGCAAACGGGTGTTACTTTATGATGACTCAAAAATGAGTGCCTTAGGCGCTCAGTCTTTTGAAGAAATCAAAAAACAAGAAAAGATTTATACCGACAAAGCCACTAATGATTATGTTGCTTGTGTTTCAAACGCGGTTACTGCAGAAATCCCCGGTCATTACGGTGATGAAGACTGGGAAGTAGTGGTATTTGATTCTGACCAAGTAAATGCGTTTGCCTTGCCCGGTGCACATGTGGGCGTATATACCGGTCTAATCAAGGTGGCCGAAACTCCAGATCAGTTGGCAACGGTTATAGGCCATGAGATAGCACACGTATTGGCGGAGCATAGCAACGAGCGCTTATCACAAAATCAAATTGCTGGAATAGGCACCGCAGTAGCGGCAGTGGCGATTGGCGTAAGTGATGATGTAAAACATAAGGGCGCCGCTATGGCTGCACTTGGTTTAGGAGTGCAATACGGCGTGCTATTACCTTATGGTCGTACCCAAGAAAGCGAAGCAGATTTAATGGGCTTAGACTTAATGGCCAGTGCCGGTTTTGATCCTCGTGCAAGTGTTTCTCTTTGGCAAAATATGGCTAAAGCGGGTGGTGGTTCAGTACCAGAGTTTTTGTCAACTCACCCTTCAAATCAAACGCGTATCTCTGATTTAGAAGAGCGGATGCCACGTGCCATTCAACTAGAAAAGCAAGCCATTGCCCAGGGTAAATCACCGCAGTGTATTCGACCCGCGAGTTTTGATGCTAAAGAGACTTCTAAAGAGTCCGATGTCGATAAAACTAGCTAGTCTTAGTGATGCCGAAGACATCTGCCGGGTTCAGCGACGAAGCTGGCAGCATGTCTACTCTCAGCAACTCATTTCCGATATGTTCCAAGCCCTACCATTTGAACTGCATCAGCAACTGTGGTTGCAACGTCTTAGCAGTGAAGAAAACCAAATTTGGGTATTAAAAACGACTGGCATACAGGGCTTTTTAATGCTGGAAAAGCAAATGCCAGAGGTTGAATTGGCGGCACTGTATTTACAACCAGATATCATTGGCCATGGCTGGGGCAGAGCTTTATTGGAACAAGCTTGTCAGAGCACTGCGCAGAAGGATGTGTACTGCTGGGTGATGCAAGATAACCCGCGTGCAGAGGGCTTTTATCGCCATATGGGCTTTAAATTTACTGGTGAGCAACGCCAAGTAGAATTTGCCAGCAGTTACTTTGTTCAAAAAAAGGCGCATTTAGCCGCAGACCAACGGTTTTTCTAGTGACTTTGTGGTAACCTTTTGGCTCTTTTTAACGATCAGAATTAAGAGTTCAAATGAGCGATAAATATCAAGGCGCAGCAGCGCAAGCAAGTTACGGCTACGGCCTTCAAATTGGTGAGCAAATTGAGCGTGCAGCATTCGACGGCTTAGAAGTGAATGCAATGCTTGACGGTATTCGTGACGTAATGCAAGGCGCGCAACCACAGCTTGATGAAGCAGTTATTAGTGCGGCTTTCCAAGAAATTACTAAAGAAATTGAAGCAAAAAAAGCTGAGCAACATAAAGAAGCTATGGCTGAAGGCGAAAACTTCTTAGCTGATAACGGCAAACGCCCAGAAATCAATAAAACTGAATCTGGTCTTCAATACGAAGTATTAGTTGAAGGTGAAGGCGAATCGCCAAGTGCTAGCAGCAAAGTACAAGTTCACTATGAAGGTACCTTAATTTCTGGTGAAGTATTCGATAGCTCTGTACAGCGCGGTCAACCTGCAGAATTCCCAGTAAATGGTGTAATTAAAGGTTGGACTGAAGCACTACAACGTATGAAAGTGGGTGACAAATGGAAGCTATACATTCCTCAAGAGCTTGCTTACGGCTCTCAAGGTGCGGGTGCAGCAATTCCACCATTTGCAGCCCTAGTATTTGAAGTTGAGTTACTAGCTATTCTTGGTTAATAGAAAACTCAATTAAAAGAAGCCGGCTTTAAGCCGGTTTTTTTATGCGCCAAAATTGTGCGCGCCTGTTCTAAGTTAGTGAATTTTATGAAAAAACACGAATACTCCTTTAGGGGTAATAGTGTTTGTAAGTTAATGATTTTTGGTGTTAAAAAAATGTGATCTAGATCTTGGCACATCCTTAGCTACTCCCTAAGTGTTATCACAAATTAGTTACTTCCAAATGGGTATTAGGAGCAGGGAATGCAGAAATCAGCACCATTAAGCTTACAAAAAATCATTAAGACGACCATCGCCGCTGCAGTGGTATCAGCCAGTTTTATTGGCTTTAGTCACGCAGAAGTGGGAGAGCCAGAGAAGGAAGATCTTAAGTTTGGTTTTATTAAACTTACCGACATGGCTCCACTTGCAGTGGCGTATGAAAAAGGCTACTTCGAAGACGAAGGATTGTATGTTCAGTTAGAAGCACAAGCTAACTGGAAAGTATTATTGGACCGCGTAATTACCGGTGAGCTAGATGGCGCTCACATGTTGGCTGGCCAACCTCTAGGGGCAACCATTGGCTTTGGTACTAAGGCCGACATTATCACCGCGTTTAGCATGGACTTAAACGGTAACGCTATTACCGTATCAAACGACATTTGGGCACAGATGAAACCGCACGTGCCACATAAAGATGGCAAACCTGTTCACCCAATTAAAGCCGATGCGCTTAAGCCGGTAGTTGATAGTTACATCGACCAAGGTAAGCCATTTAACATGGGCATGGTATTCCCAGTGTCTACGCATAACTACGAGTTACGTTACTGGTTAGCTGCTGGCGGTATTCACCCTGGTTACTACGCGCCGCATAAAGGCGATACCTCAGGCAAAATTGATGCTGATGCGCTGTTGTCTGTAACGCCACCTCCGCAAATGCCATCAACCATGGAAGCAGGCACTATCTACGGTTACTGCGTGGGTGAACCTTGGAACCAACAGGCCGTATTTAAGGGTATTGGTGTTCCAGTTGTTACCGACTATGAGATTTGGAAAAACAACCCAGAGAAAGTATTTGGTGTAAGTAAGGGTTGGGCTGATGAATATCCAAATACTCACATTCGCGTAGTGAAAGCGATGATTCGTGCAGCCAAGTGGTTGGATGAAGAGAACAACAAAAACCGCCCAGAAGCCGTTAAGATTCTTTCTAAAAGCCAATATGTTGGTGCCGATTACGACGTAATTGCCAACAGTATGACGGGTACCTTTGAATACGAAAAAGGCGATAAGCGCGAAGTGCCAGACTTTAACGTGTTCTTCCGTTACAACGCGACTTACCCTTACTACAGTGATGCAATTTGGTACCTAACGCAGATGCGTCGTTGGGGACAAATTTCAGACAACAAACCAGACTCTTGGTACATGGATATTGCTAAGAAAGTATATCGCCCAGACATTTACGCAATTGCTGCTAAAGAGCTAATTGCTGATGGAGTGATTGATGCTAGCGAGTTTCCTGATTTTGCTACCGAGAGTGGCTTTAAACCGCCACAAAAACACTTCATTGATAACATTGTTTACGATGGTTCAAAACCCAATGCGTATCTTGATAAGTTTTCGATTGGCCTGAAAAAAGACGACAAGATCTAAGCCGAATCGTTATTGAGAGCAGCCGGGCTTAAGGGCCCGGCATCGAGATTTGCAAAAGGAGTTGTAGAGATGAAAGACAAGTTAATTCACTCTTTAGAAACTGTAGGATTAAGCCCTATGGTACCAGTGGTTCGCTTGGCCAGCGGTGAAAACCCAAAGCAGCAATGCACCGAAATATTTGAACGAATAGGGCTGCCTATTTTGGCCATTGCTTTGTTCTTGTTGTTGTGGAGTGTATCGGCGGCAAAAGTACAAACTAGCCTAGGTACCTTGCCTGGCCCAGCCCAAGTGTGGGAGCAATATCAAGGCTTAGTGGTTGAGCATAAAGAGGAGCGTGCGAAAGAAGAGGCCTTTTATGAACGCCAAGAGGCTCGCAATGCGAAGAAACTGGCTAAAAATCCTGATGCAAAAGTAAAAATACGACCTTACACCGGTAAAGAAACCTTTTTTGACCAGATACTTACCAGTTTATATACAGTGTTTACCGGCTTTATACTAGCCAGTTTAATCGCTATCCCAATTGGGGTTGCCTGTGGTTTGAATAAAAAACTCTATGGCGCAGTTAGCCCGATTATCCAGATTCTCAAACCGGTTTCGCCATTAGCGTGGTTACCAATAGTTACCATGGTGGTGAGTGCGGTTTATGTAAGCAGTGACCCAATGTTTTCTAAGTCATTCGTGACTTCGGCCATTACAGTAACTTTATGTTCGCTATGGCCAACACTAATTAACACCGCGACCGGCGTTGCATCTATTGATAAAGACTGGTTAAACGTTGGGCGAGTGATTCAGTTACATTGGTCTAAGCAAGTGACTAAAATTGCCATTCCAGCTTCTCTGCCAATGATATTCACCGGCTTGCGTATTTCACTCGGTATCGGTTGGATGGTACTTATTGCTGCAGAAATGCTCGCGCAAAACCCTGGTCTAGGTAAGTTTGTGTGGGATGAATTCCAAAACGGTAGCTCTAACTCACTGGGCCGTATCATGGTGGCAGTAGTAGTGATTGGTTTAATTGGTTATGTACTTGACTGGTTAATGGTAAGCCTACAAAAAATCATTTCTCATTCAAGCCCAGAAAGTGCTCGATAGGATAAGGAAAACATTATGTCTCAGTATTTAGAAATCGATCACGTTAGCATCGATTTTCCAACTAAAAATGGTCCTTTCCGAGCGTTAAATGGGGTGGACTTAAAAATTGCAAAGGGTGAGTTTGTATCCTTAATTGGCCACTCAGGTTGTGGTAAATCTACGGTGTTAAACATTGTTGCGGGTCTATATAACGCAACAGAAGGTGGTGTGGTATTAGAAGGTAAAGAGGTTTACCAACCGGGCCCGGACCGCGCTGTAGTGTTTCAGAACCACTCGTTGCTGCCTTGGCTTACTGCTTACCAAAATGTTGAGTTAGCTGTAAAAGAAGTGTTTAAGGGGCAAAAATCTAAGGCTGAAATGAAAGACTGGATTGAGCACAACCTAGAGCTTGTTCATATGAGCCACGCCTTGCATAAACGCCCTGATGAGATTTCGGGTGGTATGAAGCAGCGTGTAGGTATTGCCCGTGCATTAGCTATGCAACCAAAAGTGCTGTTAATGGATGAACCGTTTGGCGCGCTAGATGCGCTAACTCGTGCTCACTTGCAGGATTCTTTAATGGAAATCCAGCAAGAGTTAAACAACACAGTAATCATGATTACTCACGATGTAGATGAAGCGGTATTGTTGTCTGATAAAATCGTGATGATGACCAACGGGCCAGCGGCAACCATCGGCGAAGTGCTTGATGTTAAACTTGAGCGACCGCGTGACCGAGTTGCTCTCGCTGATGACCAAGAGTACAACCATTATCGCTCGCAAGTGCTTAAATTCCTTTATGAGCGTCAACGTAACCCGGCACAAGCTACAGAGAAAGCTAAACCAAAGTTGGTTAAATCAGGTGAAGCCGCGTAATTATTACTGTTTAAACCGCTGTTACTCAGTTTTTTCCTAACAAGAAAGGCCACTACTTGTAGATAGTGGCCTTTTTAGTGCGTGTGCTTCTCAATAGAACAAATAGGTTTTTAAGCACTTTAGGTTCATATTTAGGCTAAACCTCGTTTTATATAGCTTGCTTTGTTATAGTCGAGCCACAAATTAAGACGGGTGTGGCCGGTTTCAAAGGAGAATAAACATGTCGCAAGTTAGAGTGGCAATTGTTGGTTGTAATGGAAGAATGGGTAAGAATTTACTCGAAGCAGTAAATCAAAGTTCGGCCACAACCTTAGGTGCGGCAACAGAACGCCCTGGTTCAAGCTTAATCGGTGTTGATGCTGGTGAGCTAGCTGGTTTAGGCAAATTAGATATCGCCATTGTAGATAACATTGAGCAAGCAAAGGATGATATCGATGTAATCATTGATTTTACTGCACCTGTTGTTACTTTGGCTCATGTTGAGTGGGCACGCGCCAACAACAAGAAGATGGTTATTGGCACAACCGGATTTAGTGATGAACAAAAGCAGCAGTTAAAAGATGCAGCCGAAGATATAGCTATTATGTTTGCGCCTAACATGAGTGTTGGCGTTAACCTAGTATTTAAGCTTTTGGAAGTCGCCGCTAAAGTGATGGGCGATTACACTGATATCGAGATTATTGAAGGCCACCATCGCCATAAAGTAGATGCTCCTTCAGGAACGGCCCTGGGTATGGGAGAGGCGATTGCCGATACACTGGGGCGTGATCTTAAAAAAGTAGCTGTATATGGCCGCGAAGGCATTACTGGCGAGCGCGATCGAGACACTATTGGCTTTGCTACTATTCGCGCCGGTGACTTAGTAGGTGAGCATACCGCTATGTTTGCTGATATTGGTGAACGCGTAGAGATCACGCATAAAGCATCGAGTAGAATGACCTTTGCTAATGGAGCAGTACGTGCCGCATCTTGGTTACAAGACAAGCCAAAAGGTTTATTCAACATGCGAGATGTGCTCGATTTGAATGATTAATAAATAAGCTTTATTTATCTTTAATAGTGAACGTCGCTAAGCGGCGTTTTTTTATTCCCTAAATTTAATGGCAGTGCTTTATCCTGAAAAAGATCTTGAAAACGTTATCAAGGCTTTCTTTGAAATCGTTTTCAAGAATTATGTTCTTTGAGCAGTCTCACAAAGCCTATAAAAAACACACTAATGTAATATTGTGTTACTCAAAGTAACGTTGCCGTCACAGTCCTTTTGGTCGCGAAATCCTACCTTATGTGCATCTCGTCCAACGGAAGGCGAGAGTAATTAAAACCCAAACATAAAAACAGTAATTTACTGAATATCGGTTCAGTAAAAGGAAAGGAAAGGCTGACATGGATATAAAAATCAATAAGCTAGCCAAGCTTACCATGCCCATTCTAGCGACAGCTTTGCTGGCTGCTTGTGGTAGCGACGACGACAATGGTAACGGTGGCGGTGGTAACGTCATTGATGGACTGTACACTGCAGGCGAAAATGAAGTTGTAATTTATTATAAGCGAGATGAAGCTCATGAGCGTGTAGATGAGTCTGCTTATGAAGGCTGGGGCTTACACCTCTGGAATGGCGAAGGTTGTACTAGTACCGACCTAGAAGCTATGGGTATTGCTGATGGCGGTACTGATTGGGGATCTCCTCATCCTGCCACTGGTATTAGTGAAACTTACGGCGCTTATTACGTATTAACTGTTGACCCTGATGCCTCTGACCCACATGAATGTATGAACTTTATTTTGCACAATGGTGACGATAAAGCCTTTGGTAGTGCAAACTCAAAAGTTGAATTAACTAAACTTGAAGATGACAAAGGTATTTTTGGTTTCCACGGTAGCAGCGAGCTATTTTACGCACCAATTGCTGAGCGCCCAGTCGCCATTGATGGCGCAAAAGCGCATTGGGTTGATGCCAACACCATTGCTTGGGAAGCTGCGGGCAATGCTACTCAGCTAGAACTTCGTTACGACCCTGAAAATGGCATTGCCATGGACCCAGAGACTAAAGAAGTTACCGGTGGTACTGCGGTTGCACTTTCTACTGGCAGCTTAACTGATGAAGCTAAAGCGCGTTTCCCACACTTATCTGGTTTGAGTGCAGCAGAAATTGAAGTTGATGATGCAACTTTAAAAGCAATTCTTAAAAGCCAAATTGTTGTAGTTGCCATGGACGCTGAAGGCGTTGCAACTGCAGCCACTCAAGTTCAAAAACCTGGTGTAATTGATAAAGTATTCGTAGAAGGTGAAGGTGGTGCACTAGCTGAAGAGCTAGGTGCTATTGTTAGCGGTGATGACGTAAGCTTTAAAGTTTGGGCTCCTACAGCGCAAAGCGTTAAATTGTACTTGTACAACGAAGAAGACATGAGCTCAGCCGGTTCATTTGTTATGGAAGAGGCCGCAAATGGCGTTTGGTCTTCTGAGCAAACTGGTGCAGTGGGTAAATACTACCGCTACGAAGTGACTGTTTACCACCCAACCACAGAAACTGTTGAAACCCGTATGGTTACTGACCCATACTCACTAGCGCTTTCAACTAACTCTCTATACTCTTTAGTTGTTGACTTAGATGCCGATGAGCTTAAGCCTGCTGATTGGGACAGTTACACACGTCCTGAAATGGCTGAAGATGTAGACCACGTTTTATACGAATCACATCTACGTGATTTCAGTGTTAGTGATACTCAAGGTACTGCTGCAAACAGTGGTAAATACCTTGCATTAACAGAGCCAGAGCGTGAGTCGGTTACTCATCTGCAAGAGTTAAAAGATGCTGGTTTAACCACATTACACATTCTTCCTGCTTTTGATATAGCAACAGTAGATGAAGAAGGTGCTATTGATATTGACGCACCGTTGTCTGACCTATGTGACAAAATTCAGAAAACTGATGATTACTGTGCAGATGCTTCAGGTACTATTGAAGCTAAATTAGCAAGCTTCGACCCGACTACAGGTGATGCTCAATCACTTATGAATGATCTGCGCGGTTTAGATAGCTTTAACTGGGGGTACGACCCATTCCATTACACCGTGCCAGAAGGCAGCTATGCCACTGACGCTGAAGGCACTACACGTATCTTAGAATTCCGTGAAATGGTCAAAGCTACACATGACATGGGTCTTAAGATTGTTATGGATGTTGTATACAACCATACCAATGCTTCAGGTGTGAATGATAAGTCGGTTCTAGACAAAATTGTCCCTGGATATTACCACCGCCGTGATGCAAATACCGGTGGGGTAGAAACCTCAACTTGTTGTGATAATACCGCAACAGAAAACCTTATGATGGGTAAACTAATGACTGATTCATTGGTTACTTGGGCGAAGGAATACAAAGTTGATGGTTTCCGTTTTGACTTAATGGGTCACCAACCAAAAGATTTAATGGTAGATTCATTGGCCGCTGTTCGTGAAATTGATGAAGATACCTTGTTCTACGGTGAAGGTTGGGACTTTGGTGAAGTAGCCAACAACGCGCGTTTTGAACAAGCCACGCAGTGGAACATGGCTGGTACAGAGATTGGTACCTTCTCAGACCGTTTACGTGACGCAGTTCGTGGTGGTAGCCCATTCGATAGTGGAGAAGGCATTCGTAAAACTCAAGGTTTTGGTAATGCTGATACACTAAATGAGTTAAACACTGATGCAGATAATTACCGCACTGAAGCCCTTCATAACCAAGATTTGATTCGTGTTGGTATGGCGGGTAACTTGCAGAAGTTTGTATTACTTGATTCTCAAGGAAATACCAAACGCGGCCAAGATGTTAACTACAATGGTGCTAAAGCAGGCTATACCTTAAATCCATCAGAGAACATCTCTTATGTGTCCAAGCACGATAACCAAACTTTATGGGATAACAATGCCTATAAAGCTACTACGGGTACCACTGCTGCAGATCGCTCACGTATGCAAGTAGTGAGTTTGTCTACTGTTATGCTAGGCCAAGGTATTCCGTTCATTCACATGGGTTCAGAGTTACTTCGCTCAAAATCTATGCAACGTGATAGTTACGATTCTGGCGATTGGTTCAACCGTGTAAGATTTGATGGTTCAGACAATAACTGGAACGTTGGTCTACCACGTGAAGATAAAGATGGCGGTAACTGGGATTTAATCAAGACCATTATTGCTGACGAAACGGCTAAACCTACCCAAGCTGATATTAAGCTTGCTAAAGATCAGTTCTTAGAGTTGCTAACCATCCGCTCTAGCAGTGACTTATTCCGTTTAACTACCGCTGAAGAAGTACAAGCACGTGTTGACTTCCGCAACGTTGGTGAAGATCAAGTACAGGGCTTAATTGTAATGTCTATCGACAACGGCACTGGTGCCGGGGCTGATTTAGACGAAAACAATGACGCGATTGTAGTTGTACTAAATGCGACTGATGCAGAACAAGAGTTTGAAGTAACTGGTGCAACTGGTTTTGAATTGCATGAAGTTCAACAAAACTCTGCGGACTCAGTTGTAATGGGCGCAACCTTTGCTGATGCAACCTTTACAGTTCCAGCACGTACAACAGCCGTATTTGTTCAGCCACGAGATGGTGCTCGCGGAACGGGTCTTCCTGTAGACACCTCTAACAAAGACTTAAGTGCTATCCCACCTCTAGGTGATACCCAAGTATTTGTTCGTGGCTTAGGCGGTGAATGGGGAGCTGTTTATGAGTTGGAATTCACTAAAGATGGCTTGTACGAGTATACAACTACGCTAGAAGCGGGTAGTTACGGCTTCAAAGTAGCGGATGCTGACTGGGGAGATGTTAACTACGGTGCTACTGAGGGTGAACTTACTTTAGGTACAGCAAAAGCCCTTGAGTACAATGCTGGTGATTTAAGCTTCGCGATTGATACAAAATCAGTTGTGAAATTTGTCACGGATTTCTCAACGGTTGATGCTCCTACAGTTGTGGTAACTGCTGAAGAAGTAGCAAGTTGTGGTCTGCTAGACGATAGCGCAGACGCAGGGCCTTTGGCCACTCAATTAGCGGTTCGTGGTAGCCACTCTGGTTGGGGTTGGGACGAAATGTACGCACTATCATACAAGGGTGAAAATACCTATCAGGTATCACTTGCCGCTGGTGCATATGAGTTCAAGCTGGCTTCCGATGCAGATAACTGGGATCCTCAAATGATTGCCTACTCAGATGGCGCTCGCGTAGAGAACCTTGTTATGAATGTTGACTACCAAGCGTGGGCACGTGTTGGCGATAGCGCCATTGGCGACCCAGGCAACAATAAGATTACTTTAGCTAGTGATAGTATTCTTACTCTTACTGTGAACGGTGAGTTAACTGACAACGTAGACAACGGTACAATTAGTATTTGTGAAGTTGAATAATTAACGACTAAACCGTAATGTAAAAGCCAAGGCGTGTTGCCTTGGCTTTTTTATTTGGTCAAATTGCTTTATGGCAGCTAGGGTTGATACTCAAAAATGCTAGCTAATGCAACTTAGACAAAACATTCTATTTTGAGCCCTTTCTGCTTCAAAAAGACTATAAAGCTTATTTTTATAAGTTTGTATAAAAATTGATAGACCTTTCTCAATATCTCTTCTATAATCCGCGGAATTTGCCAAAATTTTATCGTATTGGGCTAAAGTTTACCCTTTAGTTCAACTTTGTCGTGTCGACAGTTCTTTGTTAGGAGGTTGCCTTGAGCAAATCAGCGCTGCTGGTATTAGAAGACGGTACCGTGTTCCGTGGAACCGCAATCGGAGCCAATGGTTCTGCCGTTGGAGAAGTTGTTTTTAATACTTCGATGACCGGATACCAAGAAATTTTAACTGACCCCTCATATGCTCGCCAAATTGTCACCCTCACTTACCCCCATATCGGAAACTACGGAACCACCCCAGAAGATGAAGAATCGAATGCTATCCACGCTTGTGGACTAGTTATTCGTGATTTGCCTTTAGTGGCGAGTAATTTCCGAAGCCAACAAAGCTTAAGTGAATATTTGGAAGCAAGAAACGTAGTAGGTATTGCGGACATAGACACCCGTAAACTAACGCGTATTCTTCGTGAAAAAGGTGCACAAGCGGGTTGTATTGTAGCGGGTGAAGATTTAGATGAAGCACAAGCTTTAGCTGAAGCGAAAGCCTTCCCTGGTTTAAAAGGGATGGATCTCGCCAAAGAAGTTACCACGGCTGATACTTACACTTGGGCACAGGGCTCTTGGGATCTTAAAGCTGGGCTTCCCGCCGATAGTGAAGATAGTAAGTTTCACGTAGTTGCTTATGATTTTGGTGTTAAACGCAATATTTTGCGTATGTTAGTGGACCGTGGTTGTAAACTAACCGTGGTTCCGGCTAAAACATCAGCTGAAGAGGTTCTTGCCTTAAACCCTGATGGCATCTTCTTGTCTAATGGCCCTGGTGACCCAGAGCCATGTGATTATGCAATCGCAGCTACCAAAACCTTCCTTGAAACAGATATCCCAGTATTTGGTATTTGTTTAGGTCACCAAATTCTCGCTTTAGCCAGTGGTGCTAAAACAGTGAAAATGAAATTTGGCCATCACGGCGGTAACCATCCGGTTAAAGATATCAAACATGACCGCGTAATGATTACTGCGCAAAACCATGGTTTTGCAGTAGATGAAAAAACCTTGCCAGAAAATCTAACAATGACTCACTTCTCTTTGTTCGATCAAAGCTTGCAAGGCATTCATCGCACAGATAAGCCAGCGTTTAGCTTCCAAGGTCACCCAGAAGCCAGCCCTGGTCCGCATGATGCAGCGCCATTGTTTGACCACTTCATTGAATTAATTGAGCAGCGCCTTAACGGCCAAGCGTAGGTAGAGAGCAGCAGAACTTATGCCAAAACGTAGTGATATAAAAAGTATTCTAATATTGGGCGCAGGCCCAATTGTTATCGGCCAGGCTTGTGAATTTGACTATTCTGGCGCTCAGGCTTGTAAAGCCTTGCGTGAAGAAGGTTACCGAGTCATCTTGGTTAACTCTAACCCCGCTACTATTATGACTGACCCAGAGATGGCTGATGCAACTTACATCGAGCCAATTCACTGGGAAGTGGTAGAGCGAATTATTGAAAAAGAACGCCCAGACGCAGTATTGCCAACCATGGGTGGCCAAACCGCATTGAACTGTGCGCTAGAGCTTGAAAGCAAAGGCGTGCTAGAGAAATACAATGTTGAAATGATAGGTGCGACTGCTGACGCGATTGATAAAGCAGAAGATCGTAATCGTTTCGACCAAGCGATGAAAAGCATTGGCTTAGCGTGTCCCAATGCGGGTATTGCTCACTCAATGGAAGAAGCCTACGGTGTATTAGAAGAAGTTGGTTTCCCATGTATTATCCGACCTTCTTTTACTATGGGCGGCACCGGTGGCGGTATTGCTTATAACAAAGAAGAGTTTGATGAGATTTGTGCCCGCGGCCTAGATCTTTCGCCAACCAGTGAGCTGTTGATTGATGAAAGCTTAATCGGTTGGAAAGAGTACGAAATGGAAGTGGTACGTGATAAAAACGATAACTGTATTATCGTTTGTGCCATTGAAAACTTCGACCCAATGGGTGTGCACACTGGTGACTCAATTACCGTAGCACCAGCACAAACGTTGTCAGATAAAGAATATCAATTGATGCGTAATGCGTCGCTTGCAGTTCTGCGTGAGATTGGTGTTGAAACGGGTGGTTCTAACGTACAGTTTGGTATTTGTCCAAATACTGGCCGTATGGTTATCATCGAGATGAACCCTCGAGTATCTCGTTCTTCTGCGCTAGCGTCTAAAGCAACTGGTTTCCCAATTGCTAAAATTGCAGCTAAATTGGCTGTAGGTTTTACGCTTGATGAATTGCAAAATGACATTACTGGCGGCCAAACACCTGCTTCGTTTGAGCCTTCAATCGACTATGTTGTAACAAAAATCCCTCGCTTTAACTTCGAGAAATTTGCTGGTGCTAACGATCGCCTAACCACTCAAATGAAGTCGGTGGGTGAAGTTATGGCGATTGGTCGTAACCAACAAGAATCGCTACAAAAAGCCTTGCGTGGCTTAGAAGTTGGCGTTGATGGTTTTGACCCAATTGTTGACTTAAATGCATCTGACGCAATGGAAACCATTCGTCACGAACTACAAAATGTCGGTGCTGACCGTATTTGGTATATCGCTGATGCTTTCCGCGCTGGCATGTCTGTCGAAGATGTATTCTCTCTTACTAACATCGATCGTTGGTTCTTGGTTCAAATCGAAGACATTGTATTACTAGAAAACCAAGTAGCTAAAGAAGGTGTAGCCAGTTTAGATGAAGCAACACTGCGTAAGCTAAAGCGTAAAGGTTTCGCCGATGCTCGTTTAGCTAAATTAACCGGTGTATCGGATAAAGAGATCCGTAAGTTACGCCATCGCTTAGAAGTGCTGCCAGTTTACAAACGAGTGGATACTTGTGCTGCTGAATTTGCTACCGACACGGCTTACATGTATTCAACTTATGATGAAGAGTGTGAAGCTCAGCCATCTGATAAGAAGAAAATCATGGTGTTGGGCGGCGGACCTAACCGCATTGGTCAAGGCATCGAATTTGACTACTGTTGTGTACATGCTGCGCTAGCGATGCGTGAAGACGGTTACGAAACCATTATGGTTAACTGTAACCCTGAAACGGTTTCAACTGACTACGACACCTCAGACCGTTTGTACTTTGAACCGGTAACGCTTGAAGACGTACTAGAGATTGTACGTGTAGAGCAGCCAACCGGTGTTATTGTTCAATATGGTGGTCAAACTCCACTAAAACTGGCGCGTGAATTAGAAGCGGCTGGCGTGCCAATTATTGGTACGTCTCCAGATGCGATTGACCGCGCTGAAGACCGTGAACGTTTCCAAGTTGCAGTTGATCGCTTGAAGCTTAAGCAACCAGAAAACGATACGGTTTCAACTACTGAAGAAGCTGTTATCTCAGCAGAGCGTATCGGTTATCCATTAGTTGTTCGCCCATCTTATGTACTAGGTGGCCGAGCAATGGAAATTGTTTACGATGAGCAAGATTTACGTCGCTACTTTAAAGAGGCTGTAAGTGTGTCTAACGACTCACCAGTTCTTTTAGATAGCTTCCTAAATGATGCGGTTGAAATTGACATCGATGCAATCTGTGATGGCAAAGATGTGGTTATCGGCGGCATTATGGAGCACATCGAGCAAGCGGGCGTTCACTCTGGTGATTCGGCCTGTTCATTGCCGGCTTATACGCTAAGCCCACAAATCCAAGACCGTATGCGTGAGCAAGTTCGTGCTCTAGCCCTAGAGTTAGGTGTAATTGGTTTAATGAACACCCAGTTTGCGGTTAAAGATGACGAGATTTA
The DNA here is from genome assembly GCF_037076485.1 of Agarivorans sp. OAG1. Lineage (NCBI taxonomy): Bacteria > Pseudomonadati > Pseudomonadota > Gammaproteobacteria > Alteromonadales > Alteromonadaceae > Agarivorans > Agarivorans sp. OAG1. The sequence continues at coordinate 3,384,272 of NZ_AP028990.1, read as the reverse complement.
CTTAATTGAAGTAAATCCACGTGCTGCGCGTACTGTACCGTTTGTATCTAAGGCAACTGGCGTACCTATTGCTAAAGTAGCAGCACGTGTAATGGCCGGTATTTCTTTAGCCGAGCAGGGAATAACTAAAGAGATTATTCCACCGTTCTACTCAGTTAAAGAAGTGGTATTGCCGTTTAACAAATTCCATGGCGTAGACCCAATCTTAGGCCCAGAAATGCGCTCTACTGGTGAAGTGATGGGAGTTGGTGCCACGTTTGCTGAAGCCTATGCAAAAGCTGAATTAGGTATTGGTAACGATGGCCCTAAAGGTGGTCGAGTATTGCTTTCGGTTCGTAACTCAGACAAGAAACGAGTTGCAGAGCTGGCTGCTAAACTGCTTGAACTTGGCTACGAATTAGATGCTACTCACGGCACTGCAGTTGCCTTGGGTGAAGCTGGCATTAACCCTCGCTTGGTGAACAAGGTTCATGAAGGTCGCCCGCATATTCTTGACCGTTTGAAAAACGGTGAATACAGCTACGTGATTAACACTACCGAAGGTCGTCAATCTATTGAAGATTCACGTCAATTGCGTAGAGCTGCGTTAGCGCAAAAAGTCAATTACACGACTACGCTTAACGGTGCCTTTGCGACTTGCCAGGCTCATAATGCTGATGATCGCGGCACTGTGACTTCTGTTCAAGATTTGCATAAACGTATCAGCTAATTGGCGAATATCGTTATAAGCAAAGCGGTGAAGATCTTCACCGCAGCGTAAAATAGCGTTACACTGCAATTATTAGTACAAGTAAATTTGGCTGTCATCGACAGCCAAATTTTTTTCTGTTTTTCTAGTTTTGTTGAGTTATTAAGTATGAAACCAGTTCCTATGACGGTGCGTGGCGAAACGCAATTACGTGAAGAGTTAGAGCATTTAAAAACAGTGGTTCGTCCAAAAATTATTGACGATATCGCGGTAGCTCGTGAGCATGGCGATCTTAAAGAAAACGCTGAATACCACGCTGCACGAGAGCAGCAAGGTTTTTGTGAAGGGCGTATTCAAGATATTGAAGGTAAGTTAAGTAACGTTCAAGTTATTGATGTGACCAAAATGACCAACAACGGTAAGGTGATTTTCGGTTGTACAGTTACCTTATTAAACCTTGATACAGATAAAGAGGTTACCTACGGCATTGTGGGAGATGATGAAGCTGATATTAAGCAGAATCGTATTTCTGTTAACTCGCCAATTGCCCGTGGACTTATTGGCAAAAATGTAGAAGACGAAGTCACCGTGGTTACACCAGGTGGTGAAGTTGAGTACGAAATTGTAGCGGTTGAATATATTTAGATTCAGAACTTGTTAAAAAACGCAGCGTTATGCTGCGTTTTTTATTGGAGAAGCACCTTGTTAGCAATAGATTACGCGAAGTATGACGCCTTCATTTTTGATATGGATGGCACCTTGGTTGACTCAATGCCAGCGCACCTAGCAGCTTGGGAAGACGCTTTAAACAAGCAAGGTTTACCTGTTCATATTAATTTTGTAGCTGAGCGCGGTGGTATGCCAACACTCAAAATTGCAGAGCAATATCAGCAACATTACCAAGTAAATATTGATGGCCCAAAGCTATTAAACGACAAACGCGCGGGGTTTGACGCTTTGTGGCATAAGGTCGAGAGGATACCTGCAAGCTGTAAAGTACTGGCTGAATTCGCAACCAGCAAAAAGCTGGGCTTAGGCACTGGCGCTGAGCGCGTTAACATGGACCGTATTACCAATAACCTTAAGCTTACTGACTATTTTCAGGCTATGGTGTGTGCTGAAGACGTGGCGGCGCACAAACCGGAGCCGGACACTTTCCTGCAAGTAGCGCAGCGTTTAAACGTTGAGCCAAAGCGCTGTTTAGTGTTTGAGGACACTCCTTTTGGTATTCAAGCAGCGCACAATGCGGGAATGGATTGTGTAGTTGTTAAAAATTTCCAATTGGCTGAGTTTTTACCTTTGGCTTAACCTTGGTTTAAACGTCTGCTAAAAAGTTATTTAGTTTAGTTATTCTGTTGGCTTATTTTAGATATGCAGATGATTAATTGTGTGCGAAGTTGATGTTTGTTATAGTATAAAAGTTCACCATGGATTGGTTGTTTATTAACTGATTTAGAGGTGGCTTAATGTCTATGCAAGTAAACTCCAATTCGATGTATGCTTATTCTCCCGCTGCTACATCGACCTCAACTGCTATATCTAGTACCTCAAATAAGCCAAGTTATGGCGATATTGTTGATAAAATCTCCGATGAATATGATCAATTATCCCCAGAAGAGCAACGTAATGCGCGGCTATATGTTGGTGGAGAAGTTGAGAGCTATCAGCAAAAGCAACAAGCCGAAATAGATGCTAAACGTAACACTGTTGTTGGTGTTTCAGCCGTTAATCATCAGCAAAACTTATTAGATATTTACTATACTAGCTCTACGGGTAACGAAACCAAAAGCAGTGAAAGCAATCCAGTAAGCTATAAAGCGTTAGAGAGCATTAACAGTAATTTAGAGCAGCAAAAGCAAGTTAATCAGCAATTAGCGATTGCTGAGTTTTATGCCAAGTATGGTGGTAGTTCTGGTTCAGACCCTCAGCCGGAGCCTTATCAGCCAGTCTCAATTGCAGTTTAGTTATAAAAAAAGCGGCTAAAGCCGCTTTTTTTATTTGCGTGGTAATTCAATCTTTTTATCTTCACTAGGGCGATAGATAATCAATATATGGCCAATCACCTGAACCTTCACTGCTGAAACTTTATCTGCAATGGTATCGGCAATAAGCTGCTTCATTTCACGATCGTCGGTAGCAATTTTTACCTTAATCAATTCATGATGAGCAATGGCGACTTCTATCTCTGCCAAAATTCCTTCGGTCAATCCATTTGAGCCAAGCATTACCACCGGCTTTAAGTTATGAGCCAAGGATTTCAGGTGCTGTTTTTGTTTGTTGGTTAGTTGCATGAAACTTTCTGCTTACTCGGGGTTGAAAAAAGCACATTCTAGCGCCATCTAATCACTAATACTATTTTATAATCATGATACCGTGCGGTTTTGTAACTATAGTGGAAACTATTTGTGACCAATAAAAAACATACTGCCAGCTCTAAACGCTGGTTAACTGAACATTTTGATGACCACTATGTGCAAAAAGCCCAAAAACTTGGCTTGCGTTCAAGAGCGGTATTTAAAATTGAAGAGATTCAAAATAAAGATAAGTTACTAAAACCGGGCATGACCGTAGTTGACCTTGGTGCTGCACCCGGTGGTTGGTCTCAATACTGCGTCGAGCAAGTCGGTTTAGACGGCCATGTAATAGCTTGTGACATTTTACCTATGGACCCAATTGCTGGCGTGGACTTTCTTTGTGGCGATTTTCGCGAAGAAGAGGTGCTAAACGCTTTGCTCGAACGAGTGGGTGAGAAGAAAGTGGATGTTGTGTTGTCAGACATGGCGCCCAATATGAGTGGCAACAATAATGTTGACCAATCACGTGCAATGTATTTAGTTGAACTAGCATTAGATATGTGTCGTGAAGTGCTTGGGCCAAAAGGCAGCTTCGCAGTAAAGGTATTCCAAGGCGAAGGCTTTGATCAATATCTCCAGCAAGTACGTTCTATGTTTACCAGTGTGAAAACTCGTAAGCCAGATTCCTCGAGGGCTCGCTCTCGAGAAGTCTATATAGTGGCTAGTGGCTTTAAACTATAGTACGCTAGATAATAATTCTTATTTAAAAATAACCGGTGAGGTTTTCGTCTTGAGTGACATGGCAAAAAATCTGATTCTGTGGCTGGTAATAGCTGTGGTTTTGATGTCTGTATTCCAAAGCTTTAGCCCTGATTCAAGCAGTGGTCGGCAAATGGACTATTCCACCTTTGTAAAGGAAGTGAATCAAGAACAGATCCGCGAAGTGCGTATTAGTGGGCAAGATGTTAAAGGCATCAAGCGTACTGGTGAGCAATTTAGCACTATTATTCCCTTGCACGATAAAGACCTACTTAATGATCTTATCAACCACAATGTAAAGGTATTGGGTGAGCAACCAGAAGAGCAGGGGCTATTAACCTCTATCTTCATTTCTTGGTTCCCGATGCTATTGCTAATCGGTGTATGGATATTCTTCATGCGTCAAATGCAAGGCGGTGGTGGTAAAGGCGCTATGTCTTTTGGTAAGAGTAAAGCACGCTTAATGAGCGAAGACCAAATTAAAACCACTTTTGCTGACGTAGCAGGTTGTGATGAAGCCAAAGAAGAAGTGGGTGAGTTAGTCGATTACTTACGTGATCCAACTAAGTTCCAAAAGCTTGGTGGTAAAATTCCTACTGGCGTATTGATGGTTGGTCCTCCAGGTACCGGTAAAACCTTACTTGCTAAAGCTATCGCTGGTGAAGCAAAAGTGCCTTTCTTTACTATTTCTGGTTCAGACTTTGTAGAAATGTTCGTAGGTGTTGGTGCTTCACGTGTTCGTGACATGTTTGAGCAAGCTAAAAAGTCTGCTCCGTGTATCATTTTTATTGATGAAATTGATGCCGTAGGTCGCCAGCGTGGTGCCGGTTTAGGTGGTGGGCACGATGAGCGTGAGCAAACACTAAACCAAATGCTAGTTGAAATGGATGGGTTCGAAGGTAATGAAGGCATTATTGTTATTGCTGCAACTAACCGCCCAGACGTATTAGACCCAGCGTTATTGCGCCCTGGTCGTTTCGATCGCCAAGTAACGGTAGGCTTGCCAGATATCCGTGGTCGTGAGCAAATTCTAAAAGTGCACATGCGTAAAGTACCTTTGGGAGATGGTGTAGATGCCGCGGTAATTGCTCGTGGTACTCCTGGCTTCTCTGGTGCAGATTTAGCAAACCTTGTAAACGAAGCTGCATTGTTTGCCGCTCGCGGTAGCAAGCGTACTGTTTCGATGGAAGAATTTGAAAAAGCTAAAGACAAGATCATGATGGGCGCTGAGCGTAAATCGATGGTTATGACCGAAGCTGAAAAAGAGATGACTGCTTATCACGAAGCAGGCCATGCAATTGTAGGTCGTTTAGTACCAGAGCATGATCCTGTATATAAAGTGAGTATTATTCCGCGTGGTCGCGCTTTAGGTGTAACAATGTACTTGCCTGAGCAAGACAGAGTGAGCCATAGCAAACAGCATTTAGAAAGCATGATCTCTAGCTTGTACGGTGGGCGCTTAGCTGAGCGTATTATCTACGGTGATGAGAAAGTATCGACCGGTGCTAGCAATGATATTGAACGAGCAACTGAAATTGCCCGTAAGATGGTTACTCAATGGGGTCTTTCAGAGTCTATGGGGCCACTGCTTTATGCTGATGAAGAAGGTGAAGTATTCTTAGGACGCAGTGCTGCTAAAACTAAGCATATGTCTGATGATACCGCTAAGGCCATCGACTTAGAGATTCGCTCTGTCATCGATCGTAACTATCAGCGCGCTGAATCTTTGTTGACCGAAAACATGGATATTCTGCATACCATGAAAGATGCGTTAATGAAGTACGAAACCATTGATGCTCGACAGATAGACGATTTGATGGAGCGTAAAACTCCTCGTCCACCGGCTGATTGGGATGACTCAGACAAGCCAACACCACCTGAATCTAATGACAAAGGTGATGAAGCTAAAGCTGACGACGCAAAAACTGATGCACCTGAGCCACCTAAAACCATAGGTGAAGATCCTGCTCAGTAAGGCTTAAATTAAGTTGTTAGCCCTGTAAGTCGCTTACAGGGCTTTTTTGTAAGTAAAGAAAAATGACTATTGCACTCAATATTGGTCCTCATCAATTCAAACGCCCGGTGATTATGGGCATTCTCAATGTTACGCCTGATTCCTTTTCCGATGGCGGCGCTTATGTTTCTCATGAGCAGGCACTAGCACGTGTAGAGCAAATGCTTAATGAAGGTGCTGATATAATTGATGTGGGCGGAGAGTCTACGCGACCAGGCGCTGAGGATGTTTCATTAACCGAGGAACTGCAACGAACCGTTGGTGTGATTAAGGCTATTAAGCAGCGTTTTGATTGCTTGGTTTCGATAGATACCAATAAAGCTCAAGTGATGCAGCAAGCCGTTGAAGCGGGCGCTGATATCATTAACGATGTTTGCGCCTTAACTAATCCAGGGGCGCTAGAGGTTGCGGCTGATTCAGGGGTGCCAGTGTGCATTATGCATATGCAAGGTAAACCTAGAAGTATGCAAGCTAACCCTCAATACGATAATGTCGTGAGCGAAGTAATTACTTACTTAAAGCAACGAGTTGAGAGCTGTGTAGCGGCAGGCATTGTTGAATCGAATATAATAGTTGACCCAGGTTTCGGTTTTGGTAAAACTCTTGACCACAATTTTCAGCTGCTTGCTCAATTAAATGAGTTTAAGCAGCTCGGCTTGCCGATTTTGGCAGGCGTCTCCCGCAAGAGCATGTTCGGTAAGCTGCTGGGTAAATCTCCAGATAGCTTAATGGCAGCTAGTGTAGCTGGTGCTGTATTAGCTGCTCAACAGGGAGCACACATATTTCGTGTACATGACGTTCAAGAAACGGCTGATGCACTAAAGGTTTATTCAAAAGTACAGATGAGTAAGTAATGACAAGACGATATTTTGGCACGGATGGTGTTCGCGGTAAGGTGGGTGAGTACCCAATTACCCCTGAATTCGCTTTAAAACTAGGATGGGCAGCCGGTAAGGTCTTGTCGAGCACGGGAACACGTAAGGTACTAATCGGTAAAGATACACGAATCTCTGGCTATATGCTGGAATCTGCTCTAGAAGCAGGCCTTTCCGCCGCGGGTGTTCAAGCAAGCTTTGTAGGCCCTATGCCTACACCAGCAGTTGCCTACCTAACTCGTACTTTTAGGGCTGAAGCGGGCATTGTGATTAGTGCTTCTCATAACCCTTACTACGACAATGGTATTAAGTTTTTCTCTGCTAATGGCACTAAGTTACCCGATGAAGTGGAGTTAGCGATTGAAGCTGAGTTGGATAATCCAATGACCTGTGTAGATTCGGCAGCGTTAGGTAAAGCTCGCCGTATTGAAGATGCAGCGGGTCGTTACATTGAGTTTTGTAAAAGTACTTTTCCTAATAAATACAACTTATCAGGCCTTAAGATTGTAGTGGATTGCGCACACGGTGCCACTTATCACATTGCACCAAAAGTATTTAGCGAGTTGGGTGCAGAAGTAGTTGCTATTGGTAACCAGCCTGACGGTCTGAATATCAATGAGAAATGTGGTGCTACCGATACCGGCTTATTAGCTGAAAAAGTTTTAGAACACAAAGCAGATCTTGGTATCGCGCTCGATGGCGATGGTGATCGTGTCATGATGATCGATCAACATGGTGTACAAGTTGATGGTGACGAGATTCTCTATATTTTGGCCAAAGACGCTAAGTTAAGTAATCACTTAAGTGGCGGTGTTGTTGGCACACTAATGAGCAATTTGGCTTTAGAGCAAGCCTTTGCCGAAATGGATATTCCGTTTAGCCGAGCTAAAGTTGGTGACCGCTACGTTATGGAGCAATTATCTGAGCGCGGCTGGACTTACGGCGGCGAAAACTCTGGTCATATTATTTGCTTGGGTCATACCACAACAGGTGATGGTACCGTTGCTGCACTGCAGGTTCTAGCTGCTATGTTGGCACAAAAACAGAGTTTGCGAGGTTTACTAAGTGACTTAACGCTTTATCCTCAATTACTGGTCAATGTGCGCTTTAAAGGTGATAGCGATCCATTAAGCAGTGACTTAGTGAAAAAAGCTCAAGCTAAAGCCGAGAATCAACTAGGTGACTCAGGCCGAGTATTGCTTCGCAAATCTGGTACAGAGCCATTACTGCGCGTAATGGTCGAAGGGGCGGATTCTGCTCTAGTAGAACAATGCGCTAACGATATCGCTGATGCTGTAAGAGCTGCTTGCAACTAAAGCGAACAATAATTAAACGGTTGAACACAGAGTAGAAGTTTTTTGAGCTTGGCGCTTGTATTAGTAGCAGAGGTTCGCTAATATTCGCCCGCTTTGGTGACTTGTGTTTCACTAAATGACGGTCGGAATGAAGACCGACCCACACTTAGGTGAAAGAGAATGTACGAAATTTTATTAGTAGTTTATTTAGTTGTTGCACTGGCTTTGATTGGTCTAGTGTTAATTCAGCAAGGCAAGGGTGCTGATATGGGCGCATCTTTTGGCTCTGGCGCATCTAACACAGTATTTGGTTCTTCTGGTTCAAGTAACTTCTTAACTAGAGCAACCGCTATTTGTGCAACGTTGTTTATTGTAATCAGCTTGGTGTTAGGCAACCTTTCAGCCAAACAAACCCAACAAGTTGATGAATGGAGCGATTTGTCTCAGCCTGCTGCTGAACAAGTGCTTCAAGATGCTGATGTTCCAGCATCACCAGCAAACCCTGGTAGCGACGTACCAAACTAATTTTAGCCGAGGTGGTGGAATTGGTAGACACGCTATCTTGAGGGGGTAGTGTCCTATGGACGTGCGGGTTCAAGTCCCGCTCTCGGCACCAATAGTTATTTTTGCATCCTGTCAGAGTGATTGATATAATCCTCGGCAATCGGACGCGGGATGGAGCAGTCTGGTAGCTCGTCGGGCTCATAACCCGAAGGTCGTCGGTTCAAATCCGGCTCCCGCAACCAACTATCAAATACTTAGGTAGTGATAGTGTTAAAGGCTCAGAAATTTTAAAGCCCCGCTTCATCGGGGCTTTTTGTTATTTTCTCGCCGCACCTTAGGTGCTAGAACTGGGCTTTACGCCCTTTTTTTGTTTCTGGAGGGGAACCTTGGCAACTGTAGAACAACGATTAACTGACATGCTTACTCCAGCGGTTGAAGCGCTGGGTTTTGAGCTTTTAGGTATCGAATATGTTAGTGCTGGCAAGCACTCGATCGTGCGTTTGTTTATTGACCACGAAAACGGCATTAATGTCGACAATTGCGCCGACGTAAGTCGACAAGCTAGCGCTATTTTGGATGTTGAAGATCCAATTAGCACTGAATACAACCTTGAGGTGTCATCTCCTGGTTTAGAACGCCCTCTTTTTAAAGCGGAACACTATCAACGTTTTATTGGTGAGATTGCTTTTCTACAGGTACGTATGCCTGTAAACAATCGCCGTAAATGGCAGGGTGAAATTATTGCTGTTGAAGACGACACTGTCGTTTTAGCAGTAGACAAAGAACAACATCGGATCGCGCTAGGTAATGTACAAAAAGCGCATCTGGTTCCCCAGTTTGACTAAAGAGGGTCAGGAATGAACAAAGAAGTCTTGTTGGTTGTTGATGCGGTATCGAACGAAAAAGCTCTACCGCGTGAAAAAATCTTTGAAGCTATGGAAATTGCTTTAGCAACGGCAACCAAGAAAAAGTATGAAGGCGATATTGAAGTTCGCGTTGATATCGATCGCAAAGACGGTAGTTTTGATACCTTCCGTCGCTGGATGGTTGTTGAAAATCAAGAAGCGATTGAAAATCCATACCGTGAAATTACTTTAGAAGCTGCCCAATACGAAGAGCCAGAAATTGAACTTGGTGATTATGTTGAAGAGCAAATCGAATCTGTAGTGTTTGACCGCATTACTACGCAAACTGCTAAGCAAGTTATCGTACAGAAAGTACGTGAAGCAGAGCGCGCTCAAGTTGTTGAACAATATTTTGACCAAGTGAATGAATTGGTAACAGGTGTTGTTAAAAAGGTAAGCCGTGAAAATATCATTGTTGACCTTGGTAACAATGCTGAAGCAGTTATTCATCGCGAAGAATCACTTCCTCGTGAAGCTTTCCGCCCGGGTGACCGTGTTCGTGGTTTGCTGTACGAAGTGAAACCAGAAGCTCGTGGCGCTCAATTGTTTATGAGCCGTACTCGCCCAGAAATGCTGATCGAGTTGTTCCGAATCGAAGTGCCAGAAATTGCTGAAGAGATGATTGATCTTAAAGCTGCTGCTCGCGATCCAGGTTCACGAGCAAAAATTGCTGTGAAAAGTAATGACCGCCGCATCGATCCGGTTGGTGCTTGTGTTGGTATGCGCGGCGCGCGTGTTCAAGCCGTTTCAGGTGAACTTGATAACGAGCGTGTAGATATTGTGTTGTGGGACGATAACCCAGCTCAATTCGCGATTAACGCCATGGCTCCAGCTGAAGTTGCTTCAATCATCGTAGACGAAGATAGCCACTCAATGGATATCGCTGTTGAAGCTGATAACCTTGCCCAAGCTATTGGTCGTAATGGTCAAAACGTACGTCTAGCGTCTCAACTTACTGGTTGGGAACTAAATGTAATGACTGTTGAAGATGCAAACAATAAACACCAAGCTGAAGCTCAAAAAGCTATCGATACGTTTGTTCAATACCTAGATATTGATGAAGAGTTCTCAACCGTTCTTGCTGAAGAAGGTTTCACTTCTTTAGAAGAGATTGCTTACGTACCAGTAAGCGAACTACTCAGCATTGACGGCCTAGATGAAGATATCGTTAACGAGTTGCGTGAGCGTGCTAAAGCGGCACTAGTCACCGAAGCTCTAGCTAAAGAAGAGTCTTTAGATAACGCCGAGCCAAGTGAAGAGCTACTTGCTCTTGAAGGTATGGAGCGTCACCTAGCGTTTGTACTGGCAAGTAAAGGCGTAATTAGCTTAGAAGATCTTGCAGAGCAAGGTGTAGATGAGCTGGAAGATATTGAAGAGTTGTCGGAAGAGAAAGCCGGCGAACTGATTATGGCCGCCAGACAGATTTGCTGGTTTGGCGACGAAGAATAAGGTCGACGGAGGACAATAGCCCGATGACAGAAGTTTCAATTAAACAACTCGCGACCGACGTGGGAACAAACGAAGATAAATTAATTCAGCAATTTGCAGATGCTGGTATTAAAAAGTCTTTAACCGACAATGTTACTCAAGAAGAGAAAACTAAGCTTCTTGAGCATCTAAAATTACAGCATGGTGAAGAAAGCTCGCCAAGCCGCATGACCTTAAAGCGTACAACCAAGAGCACCTTAAGTGTATCTGGTACTGGCGGTAAGTCTCGCGCAGTTCAAGTAGAAGTGCGTAAAAAGAAAACTTACGTTAAACGCAGCGCAGTTGAAGAGCAAGCGAAGCAAGAAGCCGAAGAAAAAGCACGCCTAGAAGCAGAAGAAGCAGCTCGTGTTGAAGCTGAAGCCGCTGCAAAGAAAGCCGCTGAAGATAAAGCTAAGCGTGAAGCAGAAGAGAAAGTGAAGCGCGAAGAAAAAGCGGCAGCTGCTGCAGCCGCTGCGGCTAAAGCTAAAGAAGCTGAAAAACAGTCTGACGCAGAAAAATCTCCTGAGCAATTAGCTGCAGAGAAAGAAGCTGCCGATATCTTGCGTAAGCAAGAAGAAGCTGCAATTGCGAAAGCTGAGGCCGAAGCTGAGAAAAAAGCAGAAGAAGCGAAGAAGCTAGCAGAAGAAAATGCCGCGCGTTGGGCCGAAGAAGAAAAAGCCCGTAAAAAGCGTGAAGAATCTGCCGATTACCACACAACTACATCTACTTATGCTCGTGCTGCAGAAGATGAGCAAGAGCAAAAAGCTGAAGCTCCTCGCCGCAAGAAGCGTAAAGCTAAGCAAAACGACGATAACAATAACAATCGTCGTGGTGGCCGCAAAGGTAATAAGCGTCAAGTTGCAACTCCAACTACTATGCAGCATGGCTTCAACAAGCCTGCGCAACCGGTTGAGCGTGAAGTACGCATTGGCGAAACCATTTCAGTTGGTGAATTAGCTAGCAAAATGGCAATCAAAGCCACTGAAGTGATTAAAGCCATGATGAAGATGGGCGCAATGGCGACCATCAACCAAGTTATCGACCAAGAAACTGCAACGTTGGTTGCTGAAGAACTTGGCCATAAAGTGGTTCTAGTTAAAGAAAACGCGCTTGAAGAACAAGTTATGCAAGAAGCGGAATCAACCGGTGAGCAAACAACTCGTGCACCCGTTGTAACTATTATGGGGCACGTTGACCATGGTAAAACCTCGCTACTAGATTACATTCGTCGCGCCAAAGTTGCCGATGGTGAAGCTGGCGGTATTACCCAGCACATTGGTGCTTACCATGTTGAAACTAACGACAACATGATCACCTTCTTAGATACTCCAGGACACGCTGCGTTTACCTCGATGCGTGCTCGTGGTGCTAAAGCAACCGATATTGTTGTATTGGTAGTGGCTGCAGATGATGGTGTAATGCCACAAACTATTGAAGCGATTCAGCACGCCCGTGCTGCTGAAGTGCCATTAGTTGTAGCGGTAAACAAAATCGATAAAGAAGCCGCCGACCCTGATCGCGTTAAAACTGAACTATCACAACACGATGTTATTCCAGAAGACTGGGGCGGCGACGTGCAATTTGTTCACGTATCAGCGAAAAGTGGTGAAGGTATTGATGACTTATTAGAAGCGATTGTGCTTCAGTCTGATGTACTAGAGCTTACAGCTAGCCATGTTGGCGCTGCATCGGGTGTAGTAATTGAATCTCGCCTTGATAAAGGTCGCGGTCCAATTGCATCTATCTTGGTACAACACGGTCAGTTAGAAAAAGGCGACATCATTCTTTGTGGTCTCGAATACGGTCGTATTCGTGCCATGAAAGATGAAAACGGTAAAGACATCGAAACTGCCGGCCCTTCAATCCCTGTTGAGATTCTAGGTCTATCTGGTGTGCCACAAGCTGGTGACGAAGCTACTGTGGTTCGTGATGAGAAGAAAGCTCGTGAAGTTGCACTTTACCGTCAGGGTAAATTCCGTGATGTTAAATTAGCGCGTCAGCAAAAATCTAAACTTGAAAACATGTTTGCCAACATGGAAGAAGGTGAAGTTCAAGAGCTTAACATTGTACTTAAATCTGATGTACAAGGTTCGCTTGAAGCGATTGCTGATTCTCTGTCTAAGCTTTCAACTGACGAAGTTAAAGTTAACATTATCGGCCGTGGTGTTGGTGGTATTACCGAAACTGATGCAACGCTAGCCGCTGCGTCTAACGCTATCGTACTTGGCTTTAACGTTCGTGCCGACGCAACTGCGCGGCGTATCATCGAAACTGAAAGTGTAGATCTACACTACTACAGCGTAATCTATGACTTAATCGATGAAGTTAAGAGTGCAATGACCGGCTTGCTTGCTCCAGAATTTAAACAACAAATTATGGGCTTAGCTGAAGTTCGTGACGTATTTAAGTCACCTAAGCTTGGTGCTATTGCAGGTTGTATGGTACTTGAAGGTCAGGTTAAGCGTTCTAACCCAATTCGTGTTTTACGTGAAAACGTGGTTATTTATGAAGGTGAGCTAGAGTCACTTCGCCGCTTTAAAGATGACGTAAACGAAGTACGTAACGGTATGGAATGTGGTATCGGCGTTAAGAACTATAATGACGTTCGTGCTGGTGACCAAATCGAAGTATTTGAGATTGTTGAAGTTAAGCGTAGCTTGTAAGCTCGCCACTTAATTAATCTCTAAGATGGGGGCTTGCGCCCCCATTTGTGTTTTCAATACTCCCTTGGGAGTGGTATCAGGAGAAATGTGATGCCTAGAGAATTTAGCCGCCCAGATCGGGTAGCCCAACAAATTCAAAAAGAAGTTGCGATGATTTTGCAACGAGAAGTACGAGACTCACGTTTGAGCTTAGTGACAGTATCTGCTGTTGAAGTAACCCGTGATCTTGCTTACGCTAAAGTGTTTGTGACCTTTTTAGACGATAGCGAAGAAGCGGTAAAAGCTAGCTTAGAAGCCCTAGAAGAGCACGTGGGCTACGTTCGTCATTTGTTAGCAAAAGCAATGCGCCTGCGTGCTGTACCAGAATTACGCTTTCAATATGATGGCTCACTACGTGAAGGTTTGCGAATGACTGAGCTGGCGACTAAAGCAGTTAAAGATGACCAACAAAAAGCCGAAGCATCAGGTCGTAGCTTGGGCAACGGTGAAGAGCAAGAGGGCGAGTAATGGGACAAGGACGCAGAAAAAAGGGTAGAGCTATTGACGGTATCCTTCTGCTGAATAAACCTACTGGCGTTTCTTCAAACGGAATTTTGCAGCGAGTTAAGCGAATTTATTTTGCTCAAAAAGCCGGACATACCGGGGCTCTAGATCCGCTTGCCACTGGTATGCTGCCAATTTGCTTAGGTGAAGCCACTAAGTTTTCACAGTTTTTGTTAGATTCAGATAAGCGTTATCAGGTTACTGCTCAACTCGGTGTTCGAACTAATACCTCTGATTCCGATGGGGAAGTGGTTGAACAGCGTGATGTGAATGTTAATCAAGCCGAGATTGAAGCTGCATTAGCATCATTTCGTGGTGCGATAAATCAAGTACCTTCTATGTTCTCTGCGCTAAAGCATAACGGCAAGCCTTTGTATTCTTACGCCCGTGAAGGCATTACGATTGAACGTGAAGCGCGGCCAATTACTGTTTATGAAAACAACTTTATTTCATTAGATGGCGATATGCTGACCTTAGATGTTCATTGCAGCAAAGGTACTTATATTCGCACCATTATTGATGATCTAGGTGAAATGCTAGGTTGTGGTGCGCATGTAGTTAAATTGCATCGCTCACAGGTAGCGACTTACCCAAGCGAACGAATGGTGACACCAGAACAGTTAGAGACGTTATTAGAACAAGCTAACGAGCAAGATATTGCTCCTAAAGAGTTGCTTGACCCTTTATTGTTGCCAATGGATTCAGCCGTCGCCCATTTGGCGGAAGTGAATATTCCCGAGGCATTAGGTGGATATTTAATGCAAGGCCAAGCGATGCAAGTCGCTGGCGCGCCGTTGAATGATGTGTTCAGGCTGACTATTGGCGAGCAACGTCGATTTGTTGGAATTGGCCAGCTAAACGATGATGGTTTAGTGGCACCTAAACGCTTGATTCAAAATAGCGATAGTTAGGCGAGTTGCTTGCAACTCATTAGGACGCACTATATAATGCGCGTCCTTCTTCGCTGAGTTAGTGATTGGCGGAGAGTAAATTTACATTTTTAGGAGTTAGTATGTCACTAAGTAGCACTGAAAAAGCAGCAATCGTTGCAGAATACGCACGTGAAGCAGGAGACACTGGTTCTTCTGAAGTTCAAGTTGCTTTGTTAACTGCACAGATCAACCACTTGCAAGGTCACTTCAAGAAGCACATCCACGATCACCACAGCCGTCGTGGTCTACTACGCATGGTTAGCCAGCGTCGTAAATTACTTGACTACTTGAAGCGTAAAAACCAAGCGAGCTACGCTGAATTGATCGCTAAATTGGGCCTACGTCGTTAATTTTAACGTCGCCAAGAAAGAATACCGAAAGGGAGCCGAATGGCTCCCTTTTTTGTTGCTTAAATAAAAGTCACAAAGTGGTGTGATAACAGTGGTTTTAGTAAGGATAAAGTTATCTTTTGACAAGCCATTGCTTTATACTTTAGCGCGAATTGAAAAGAGAACATAAATTAAAGGAAATTCACGTGAATCCTATCGTAAAAACGTTTAAATACGGTGAGAATACAGTCACCATTGAAACTGGCGCTATCGCTCGTCAAGCTACAGCTGCCGTAATGGTTACTATGGACGATACAACAGTATTTGTATCAGTAGTGGGTAAAAAAACTGCTACACCTGGCCAAGATTTCTTCCCGTTGACTGTGAACTACCAAGAACGTACTTACGCAGCAGGTAAAATTCCTGGTGGTTTCTTCAAGCGCGAAGGTCGTCCTTCGGAAGAAGAAACGTTAATCGCACGTTTGATTGACCGTCCAATCCGTCCATTGTTCCCAGATGGCTTCGTAAACGAAGTACAAGTTGTGGCAACAGTGGTTTCTGTAAATCCACAAGTTCAACCAGACATCGTGGCGTTAATCGGTACTTCTGCGGCGCTAAGCCTTTCAGGTATTCCATTTAACGGCCCAATTGGTGCTGCTCGTGTTGGTTACATCGATGGTAACTACATCCTTAACCCAACCACTGAAGAGCTACCAGAAAGCAAGCTAGACCTTGTTGTAGCAGGTACCGAAAGTGCCGTTCTTATGGTTGAGTCAGAAGCAGAATTACTTTCAGAAGAAGTAATGCTTGGCGCGGTTGTTTATGGTCATGAGCAATCAAATGCGGTAATTACTGCCATTAACGAACTGTGTGAAGAAGCTGCTAAACCTGCTTGGGAATGGGAAGCGCCAGAAGTTAACGTTGCACTTAAAGATAAAGTAGCAGCATTAGCAGAAGCTAAGTTAACTGAAGCTTACCAAATTACCGACAAAGCAGAGCGTTACGCTGAAGTTGGCGAAATCAAAAAAGCGGTTGTTGAAGCATTAACTGCTGAAGACGAAGCGCTAGACAGCCAAGAAATTGGTGACGAGCTAGGCAAGTTAGAGAAAAACGTAGTTCGTTCACGCATTATTGCTGGTGAGCCGCGTATCGATGGTCGTGAACCAGATATGATCCGTGCGCTAGACGTAATGACTGGCGTATTACCACGTACTCACGGTAGCTCTGTATTCACCCGTGGTGAAACTCAGGCTCTTGTAACATGTACACTAGGTACAGAACGTGATGCACAGATGATTGACTCGCTAGCTGGCTTGCAAACATCTCGCTTCATGCTTCACTACAACTTCCCTCCTTACTGTGTTGGCGAAACGGGCTTCATCGGTTCACCTAAGCGTCGTGAAATTGGCCACGGTCGTTTGGCTAAGCGTGGTGTTGCTGCGGTAATGCCAAGTGCTGAAGACTTCCCATACACTGTACGTGTAGTATCTGAAATCACTGAATCAAATGGTTCTAGCTCAATGGCTTCTGTTTGTGGTAGCTCACTAGCGCTTATGGATGCGGGTGTACCAATTAAAGCTTCTGTTGCGGGTATCGCAATGGGTCTAGTAAAAGAAGGCGACAAGTTCGTTGTTCTTTCTGACATTTTAGGTGATGAAGATCACTTAGGTGACATGGACTTTAAAGTGGCTGGTTCTTCTGAAGGTATCTCTGCATTGCAGATGGATATTAAGATTGAAGGTATCACTAAAGAAATTATGGAAATTGCCCTACGCCAAGCGCAAGGTGCACGTTTACATATTCTAGGTGTGATGGACCAAGCTATCGGTACTTCTCGTGAAGAGATTTCTGAGTTTGCTCCACGTATCCACACGCTTAAGATCAACCCAGAGAAGATCAAAGACGTAATTGGTAAAGGTGGTGCAACTATTCGTGCACTTACTGACGAAACTGGCACTACTATCGAAATCGAAGATGACGGTACAGTGAAAGTTGCAGCAACTGATAACGCGCAAGCTCAAGAAGCGATTAAACGTATTGAGCAGCTAACTGCTGAAGTTGAAGCGGGTCAATTCTACGAAGGTAAAGTTGTTCGTCTTGCAGACTTCGGTGCATTTGTTGAAATCTTGCCAGGTAAAGATGGCCTAGTACACATTTCGCAAATCTCTCAAGAGCGTGTTGCTAATGTTTCTGACCACCTAACTGTTGGCGACATAGTGAAAGTTAAAGTACTAGAAGTAGACCGCCAAGGCCGTGTACGTCTAAGTATTAAAGAAGCGGCTGCGCCTAGCGAAGCACCAGCAGAAAAGCCTGCTGAATAAACGTTTCAATAAATAGCTAAGCCGGCCTTGTGCCGGCTTTTTTGTTTTTGTTAAAGAGTAGGGGGCTTGTTGGGGGCTTTAGTCAGGCAGCTTTCAGGTTTACAATGTGGCGAGTAAAACAGGCAAGGATAAGTACTTGGACAATACCGATATTGACTGGATGAAACATGCACTGCTGTTAGCAGATAAAGCAGAAGCACAAGGAGAAGTGCCAGTTGGAGCAGTGGTTGTTTACCAAGGCGAAGTAGTGGGAGAAGGCTGGAATCAAACGATTACTCTTAACGATGCTACTGCCCATGCTGAGATACTAGCACTGCGAGAAGCAGGCAAGAATATCGGCAATTACCGGCTATTAGATACCACGCTTTACGTTACTTTAGAGCCCTGCTCTATGTGTGCGGGAGCCATGGTGCATGCACGCGTGAAACGATTGGTTTATGGTGCAAGCGATCTTAAAACAGGCGCTGCGGGAAGCGTGTTTAATATTATTGATTGTGAGCAGTTAAATCATCGAGCTGAGGTAGAAGCTGGAGTATTAGCGGAACAGTGCAGTGAGAACATTAGTCGTTTTTTTCGCAAGCGTCGTGAACAACACAAGCTGCGAAAAAAACAACAGAGCAGTGGTTTACTCAGCGACGCTGACTAAACCCATTTCAGTCAAAACAAAAGAACGTTGTCTTAACAAAACCTTACGGTGCTGACGAGCCAATTGAATTCGGCGACGTGGCGAGTGAAGGGTAACGCGTTTCTTTCTAATCATACTATCCTCTCCATTGCGTAGGCAGGACGCTTTACAGTTTTTAATCTCCATTACAGATTAAGCATAAAACATGACAGTTATGTGACAAATCGTCAAGATTATTCTTTAGTTAATGGTATCAACTTCTGTTTTATTTGGTTCACTAGCCTCGACGCTGGGATTATTCACTGGATAAGGTGCACGATTCTTCATTAACTCCTGACGGCGTTGCGACTCTTTTTTCTGAGCATCTAGCCACAAAAGGCTTTGATAATACTGCCTAATGTTGTTTACATAGTTGTAGGCTTCTTGCCCGCGAGCGTAACCATAACGAGTTTGTTGGTACCATTTTTTACGCATAAGCAGTGGCAGGTTTTCTTTAACATCTACCCAAGCATCTGGATCGCCGCCACGCATTCGAGTAATTCGCCTAGCATCTAACATATGGCCAAAACCTATGTTGTAAGAGACAAGAGCAAACCATATTTTGTCATCTTCACGGACGCTATCGGGCACTCGGTTTATTAGCTTTTGCAGATATTCAGCGCCGCCGCGAATGCTTTGTTCTGGATCTAAACGATTAGTGACTCCCACAGATTTAGCTGTTGGCAGAGTTAACATCATCATGCCGCGCACACCGGTGAAAGATTTAGCATGCGGGCGCCAGTGAGATTCTTGATAAGACACTGCTGCGATCAGGCGCCAGTCTAACTTACCTGCGTATTGCTTAAACCAATCTTCGTATTTAGGCAGGCGGGTGCTAGTAGAGCGCAAGAAGGCCCGAGTATCGACATAATCGAAACGTTGAATATGGCCAAAATAGCGTTCGTACAAACGAGTAATGTCACCATTGCTGTGTTTATCACCAATAAATTCGATTAGCGCGCTGTATAAACTGTCATCACGCAGGCGGTTTACCATCCAAACTACAGACGTAGATTCGCTTAAGGTAAAAGCTTCAGCTAGGTCTGGGTAAAAACGTTGATGCAAGGCGAGGGTGGTGTCATCCACCAAGGCGAAGCGGATGTCTTCATCAACAATGCTTTTGAGTAATTCGCTACTGTCTAGGCGGTCTGTGGCTTCAATGGCTAATTCTGGGTGTTCTTTGCGGTAGCTCTTAAGCAAAGGTTGATGATAGCTACCTGTGGTAATCCATAATGGAGAATCCACTTGGCTAATATCACGCGGTCGGCGCGTATTTTTTTTATAAACAACCTTGGCGTCTACTTTATATATCTCTGGAGAAAAGCGAAAGTTTTCGCGTAGCGCATTAGTTGGCGATAGCGCTGCAGCTAAAAGATCTACCTGATTGTTATGCAAACCTCGATAAAGCTCTGTTTGGTTATATAAAGGCACCATTTGCAACTCAACGCCTAAGTAGTTAGCAAAGTCTTCCAATAACTCGTATTCCATGCCCGTTGGTTGTTCATGTTGGTCGTAATAGAAGATTTGCTGGCTATACAAGGTGCCCACGCGCAGTTTTCCACGTTGGCGAATTTGCTCTAGCTCTGAGACAAAGGGGTTGGGTTCGCAGCCTTGTAATACAAACAAAGCGAGCAACGCTAGAAGCAGGGTGAAGCGTTGCTGTTTAATCATCAAATCTGGTTTCCACGCTATTATTTTTATTCGATTTTAGGGATATACGCTTGGCTGTCTAGCTTTAAGCGTTGTTTTCCTCGTCAAGCTAACGTTTTGTTTACCATTGTCGCAGTTTTTATCTATAATACGCGCAATTTTCCCCCTCCCACCTCCATCTGGAAAAGCGAGCACATAAATATGTTGGTACTACGTGGTGCACCTGCACTGTCTGAGTTTCGAATTGCGCAATTGTTAAAACGCTGCGCAGAGCAAGACCTTCCTGTTACAGCTATCTACGCTGAGTTTATGCATTTTGCTGATATCTCAAGTGATTTGACTGATGCTGAACAACAAGTATTAGATAAGTTATTGACCTACGGCCCTACTATTGCCGAGCATCAGCCTACTGGCCAGTTGCTTTTGGTAGCTCCCCGTCCAGGTACAATTTCTCCTTGGTCTTCTAAGGCAAGTGATATTGCACATAACTGTGGTTTAGCCAATGTAACGCGCTTAGAGCGTGGTATTGCTTACTATGTAGATACCAGTAGCGAACTAAACGAGCAACAAAGCAAACAGCTTAAAAGCTTAATTCACGACCGTATGATGGAAGTGGTATTTGCAGAAACCGAACAAGCTAGCGCATTGTTTGAACACGCAAGCCCTGCACCGTTTGAGTCGGTAGACATTCTATCTGGCGGTAAACAAGCCTTAGAACAAGCTAACCAAGAATTAGGTTTGGCCTTGGCCGATGACGAAATTGACTACCTAGTCGAAAATTTCGAAAAAATGAAGCGCAACCCTAATGACGTAGAGCTAATGATGTTTGCTCAAGCAAACTCAGAGCACTGCCGCCATAAAATCTTTAATGCTGATTGGACAATCGATGGGGTAAAACAGCCAAAATCATTGTTCAAAATGATTAAGAATACCTATGAATTGAACAGCGACTACGTACTGTCGGCGTATAAAGATAACGCAGCGGTAATGACAGGTTCAGTGGCTGGCCGCTTCTTCCCAAATGCTGAAACCAAGCAATACAACTACCATCAAGAAGATATTCATATCTTGATGAAGGTAGAAACGCATAACCACCCAACGGCTATCTCTCCTTACCCAGGCGCAGCAACTGGCTCTGGTGGCGAAATTCGTGATGAAGGTGCAACCGGTCGTGGTTCTAAACCTAAAGCTGGCATGGTTGGTTTTACCGTTAGTAACCTACGCATTCCAGGTTTTGAGCAGAGCTGGGAAAGTAACTTTGGTAAGCCAAGCCGTATTGTAGATGCTTTAGAAATCATGATTGAAGCCCCATTAGGCGGCGCGGCGTTTAACAACGAATTTGGTCGCCCTAATATTTTGGGTTATTTCCGTACCTACGAAGAGCAAGTAGAAAGCTTTAACGGTAGTGAAGTACGTGGTTACCACAAACCAATCATGTTGGCAGGTGGCCTAGGTAACATTCGTGAAGACCACGTTGAGAAAGGTGAGATTCCGGTTGGTGCTAAAATCATCGTACTTGGTGGCCCAGCCATGAACATTGGTTTAGGTGGTGGTGCTGCCTCTTCAATGGCTTCTGGTCAATCGAGTGAAGATCTAGATTTTGCCTCAGTACAGCGTGAAAACCCAGAAATGGAGCGTCGCTGTCAGGAAGTTATCGACCGTTGTTGGCAGCTAGGTGATGCTAACCCTATCGCATTCATTCACGATATTGGTGCTGGCGGTTTATCGAACGCTTGCCCTGAACTGGTCGATGACGGCGGCCGTGGTGGTATTTTTGATTTGCGCAGCGTGCCAAATGATGAACCAGGCATGTCACCACTAGAAATTTGGTGTAACGAATCTCAAGAGCGTTACATGCTGGCTGTTGCACCTGAGCATTTGGAAGTGTTCGACGCCATTTGTAAGCGCGAACGTGCCTTATATGCAGTTATTGGTGTAGCAACCGAAGAGCGTGATTTGATTCTTCACGATTCTCACTTTAACAACGATCCTATTCGTATGCCGCTAGAAGTACTTTTAGGTAAAGCACCTAAAATGCATCGCGACGTTAAAACTGCAACGTTTAATGGCCCGGCCTTTAATGGCGATAAGCTTGATTTAGCAGAAGCCGCAGAACGTTTGTTACGTTTACCAGCCATTGCAGAGAAAACCTTCTTAATCACTATTGGTGACCGTAGTGTTACCGGTTTAGTGGCGCGTGATCAAATGGTTGGTCCTTGGCAGGTTCCGGTTGCTAACTGTGCGGTAACAGCGGCAAGTTACGATACCTATCATGGCGAAGCTATGTCGGTGGGTGAGCGCACACCTGCAGCACTGATTGACCATGCAGCCTCGGCACGCTTAGCGGTAGCGGAAGCATTAACTAACATTGCAGCCACTAACATTGGTTCGTTAAACAACATTAAGTTGTCGGCTAACTGGATGTCAGCAGCTGGTCACCCAGGCGAAGACGCAGGTTTATACGCTGCTGTTAAAGCAGTAGGTGAAGAGCTTTGTCCAGCATTAGGTCTTACTATTCCGGTAGGTAAAGACTCGATGTCGATGAAGACTGCTTGGCAAGATGAAGGCCAAGACAAAGCGGTGACTTCACCACTTTCTTTAATTATTAGCGCCTTTGCTAAAGTTGAAGATATTCGCTTAACGGTTACCCCGCAATTACGAAATGATGCTGGCGATACCGACCTAATTCTTATCGACTTAGGCCAAGGAAAGAACCGCTTGGGCGCCTCTTGTTTAGCGCAGGTTTATAAACAGCTTGGTAACAAAGTACCGGATGTAGATTCACCTGAACTACTAAAAGGTTTCTTTAACGCGATTCAAGTACTTACTGCTGAGCAGAAACTGCTTGCTTACCACGATCGCAGCGACGGTGGCTTGTTCACAACTATTGCTGAAATGGCTTTTGCTGGCCATTGTGGTGTAGACGTAGCGCTAGACTTATTGGCTGGTGATACTTTAGACGTGCTCTTTAGTGAAGAGCTTGGTGCGGTGATTCAGGTTAAAACTGAAGAAAAAGAAGCCGTACTAAACGTTCTCGCTGGACACGGTTTAGCCTCTTGTAGCCATGTTATTGGCTCACTAAACGATGATGATGCGATTCGCTTCACCCGTAACGGTGAAGTTGTACTGGCGAACACACGCACTCATTACCGCGGTATTTGGGCTGAAACAACTTATCAAATGCAAGCGCTGCGTGATAACCCAGAATGTGCCAAGCAAGAATTTGATGCCAAATTTGATGCCGCAGATCCAGGCCTAAATATCGGTTTAAGTTTCGACATCAACGAAGATGTGGCCGCGCCTTACATTGTTAAGGGGCTAAAACCTGAAATGGCTATTTTACGTGAGCAGGGTGTTAACTCGCATCACGAAATGGCAGCCGCCTTTGACCGAGCTGGTTTCGCAGCAGTAGATGTGCATATGAGCGATATTTTGGCTGGCAGAGTGAGCCTAGATAAATTCGCAGGTTTAGTGGCTTGTGGTGGCTTCTCTTACGGTGACGTACTTGGTGCTGGTGAAGGTTGGGCGAAGTCGATTCTGTTTAACAGCCGAGCGCGTGAACAGTTCAGTGCATTCTTCGAACGTAACGATTCTTTTGCTCTTGGTGTATGTAATGGCTGTCAGATGCTATCAAACCTGAGCGAGCTAATCCCAGGAGCTGATTTATGGCCGCGTTTTGTACGCAACGAATCTGAGCGTTTTGAAGCTCGCTTTAGTTTGGTAGAAGTGCAGCAATCACCTTCTATCTTCCTAAATGGTATGGCAGGTTCTCAAATGCCTATCGCGGTTTCTCATGGTGAAGGCCGTGTGGAAGTGCGTGACCAAGCGCATCTAGATGCCTTGGCGAGCAGTGGTACCGTGGCGCTACGTTATGTAGATAACTATGGCGAAGCTACAACTCAATACCCAGCTAACCCTAATGGCTCGCCGCTAGGTATTACTGGCCTTTCTTCAAAAAATGGCCGAGTAACCATTATGATGCCTCACCCAGAGCGTGTATTCCGCACGGTAGCGCACTCTTGGCACCCTGATGACTGGCGCGAAGATAGCCCTTGGATGCGTATGTTCCGTAATGCACGGGTTAATGTTGGTTAAACAGCACTAAATAAAAAAGCCACCTTAGGGTGGCTTTTTTGTTATTAGAAAGGTTGTTTGAGCTTACAAAGTAAAACGTTTTACCAGCTCTTCTAGTTGCTCGGCACGTTCGTTAAGGTTCAGGCTGCCTGCGCGGTTTTCTTGAGCGAGGCTGGCTGATTGACTCGATTGATCGGCAATTTGCACAATACGCTGAGATATCTCTTGGCCAACGTGGCTTTGCTCTTCGGTAGCGGTGGCAATAAGCGCATTCATATCCATGATGTGTTGAATCGACTCTTTAATCAGCTGCAGCGCATCACTGGCGGCATTGGCGCCACTAACGGCTTCGCTACTGCGTTCTTGGCTCGTATCCATTGCCGTTACCGCTGCGTCAGAGCCACTTTTTAATCGTTCAATCATTTCATGAATTTCACCGGTGCTTTGTTGGGTGCGGCTGGCCAATTGGCGAACCTCGTCGGCAACAACTGCAAACCCTCGTCCTTGCTCACCAGCGCGCGCAGCTTCAATGGCAGCGTTCAGCGCTAATAGGTTGGTTTGTTCGGCAATGCCTTGAATTACCCCTAAAGCCGAGGAAATATTCTGTACATCGCCTTCTAACTTGCTAATCACTTCACTGGCTTGACCAATCTCATCGGCTAGATGTTGCACAGTGGTAACTGCGCTGCCTACCGTAGTCATAGCTTGACCTGCGTTGTTATCAACTTCTTGTGCCGAGTTGGCTGCTTGATTAGCGTTGTCGGATACGTCATGAGCCGAAGCGGTCATTTCAGTCATCGCCGTAGCCACTTGTTCAGTTTCTTCACGTTGTTCCACAAGCAGTTGGTCAACGCTGTTGGCGCGATCAGACATCGATGAGGTTTCTTTGGCTACATCAGAAGACACTTTACCTACCATGCTAATAATGTCGTGAAGAAGCGAGATGAAGGCATTAAAGTTATTGGCTAATTGACCAAACTCATGAACATAGTCGGTTCGCAGACGAGCGCTTAAGTCTGCATCGCCACTGGCGAGCTTTTCGAAGGACTGATTTAAATCTTGCAGTGGGGCCATAATGCTGCGGTTAATAAAGTAACTAATCACTACAGCTAAGCCGAGCAGGGCAATACCGGTAATAAAGATAAATAGCATTGACGACTCAAGGCTAGCTTGGGCTTCGGCTTCCAGTTTTGCAATTACAGCGTCAACATCATCGGTATAAAAACCAGT
The DNA here is from genome assembly GCF_037076485.1 of Agarivorans sp. OAG1. NCBI lineage: Bacteria > Pseudomonadati > Pseudomonadota > Gammaproteobacteria > Alteromonadales > Alteromonadaceae > Agarivorans > Agarivorans sp. OAG1. The sequence continues at coordinate 3,359,065 of NZ_AP028990.1, read as the reverse complement.
GCCGATGAATAAGTCCCATTTATCTAGGTAGATGGCGTAACCTAGTTTTGGTAATGCTTCACTACCACCTGGTTTAGGGAAGTAGTAAGTATAGAAATCACCGTTTTTTGATGCTTTTAGTAAATCACGAATTATGTATTGGTTGTGTTTGTCTTGCAGTGACCAAAAGTTATCGCCAATGCCTTTATCACTAGCGCCAAGTAGCTTTCGCACCCCGGTCTTGTCATAGCCAAATATGTAACCACTCTCGCCATACTTTAACCGTTTAAGCGTTGGCATCGCTTGCTCTAGGCTACCCCCACCTTCATAGATATCGGCTATCGATGAATAGGCCATATCTAAATAAGCCTTTAGCTCAGCTTTTTTCATCTCCATCATGTTTTCTTGTGTTTCTGATGATTGAGCCTGGCTCAGAGCTTTAGTTTCGGAGTAGCTTAAAAAAAGCATACTGGCTGCCAAAATAAGAACCGGCCCTAAGGCCAAAATAAGTAAACGTTGGCGTATAGTAAGAGACATAGTTCGCTCCCTGCGGTTGATATATTTTAGAGGTATTGTTGAGTTATTATCGGCAGACTAGCACAAGGATTTAAGCTTTTTTGTGAATTGATTCTGCTACTTAGCAATAGATATAAAAAAGCCCCTTTAATTTAAGGGGCTTTGCTAAAAACTCTTTATAGAGTGAAGCGTTTTACTAATTCTTCAAGTTGTTCTGCGCGTTCATTAAGGTTAACACTGCCACTACGATTTTCTTGTGCTAGACCGGCAGATTGACTAGATTGGTCAGCTATATGCACAATGCGCTGGGAGATCTCTTGGCCCACATGGCTTTGCTCCTCAGTTGCCGTTGCGATGAGGGCATTCATGTCCATGATGTGTTGAATAGATTCTTTAATCAGCTGCAGCGCATCACTGGCCGCGTTAGCACCGCTTACAGCTTCACCACTGCGCTCTTGGCTACTATTCATAGCTGACACAGCTGCATCGGAGCCGCTCTTGAGGCGTTCAATCATGCCATGAATTTCACCGGTGCTTTGTTGGGTACGACTGGCTAATTGACGAACTTCATCGGCCACCACTGCGAAGCCTCGGCCTTGTTCACCTGCTCGGGCCGCTTCAATGGCTGCGTTCAAGGCCAGCAGGTTTGTTTGTTCGGCAATGCCTTGAATCACCCCTAAAGCAGAAGAAATATTTTGCACATCCCCTTCAAGCTTACCTATCACCTCACTCGCTTGGCCTATTTCATCGGCCAGTTGCTGCACAGTTGTTACCGCGGTTCCCACGGTACTCATAGCTTGACCAGCGTTAGTATCAACTTGTTGGGCAGAGTTTGCCGCTTGATTTGCATTGTCAGAAACATCGTGAGCAGATGCGGTCATTTCTGTCATAGCAGTGGCCACTTGCTCGGTTTCTTCACGTTGTTCTACCAGCAATTGGTCAACGCTATTGGCGCGGTCAGACATTGAAGAGGTTTCTTTGGCAACGTCGTGGGCAACATTACCTACCATGCTGATGATTTCGTGGAGTAATTCGATGAAGGAATTAAAGTTAGTTGCAAGTTGCCCAAACTCATGCACGTAGTTGGTGTCGAGTCGGGCGCTTAAGTCTGCATCGCCACTGGCGAGTTTTTCAAAGGAATTATTTAAGTCTTGTAGCGGCGCCATTATGCTTCGATTAATAAAGTAACCGATGATAAGTGCAAAGCCGAGTAAGACAGCAGCTGTTAGCCCTAAGAACATTAGAGATGATTGCAGGCTGTCTTTTGCATGTTCTTCTAAGCTTGTAATTACCGCTTCTACATCATCGGTGTAAAAACCGGTGCCCATCATTAAATCCCAGCGGTCTAAGTAAATGGCGTAGCTGAGTTTCGGCAAGGCTTCGCTGCCGCCAGGTTTAGGGAAATAGTAGGTGTAAAACTCGCCTTTTTTCGAGGCTTTAATCAGGTCTTGAATTAAGTACTGGCCTTGTTTGTCTTGCAGTGACCAAAAATTATCGCCAATGCCTTTATCTAATGTGCCCATAAACACCCGAACACCTTTATTGGTATAACCGAACATATATCCTGTTTCGCCATATTCTAGGCGTTGTAATATGGGTAAGGCTTGCTCTAAGGTTCCACCATTTTCATAGATTTCGGCCACCGCAGAGTAGGCTAAACCCATATAGGCTTTTAGCTCATCCTTTTTCATATTAACCATGTTTTCTCGGGTTTCTTTAGATTGCCCTTGGGTGAGCTTTTGGGTCTCGGAGATGGTCAGGAGCAAAATACTAACGGCCAAAATAAGCACGGGCGCTAGTGATAAAAAGAGTAAGCGTTGGCGAATAGTTAGTGACATAGTCTACGTTCCGAATTGTTTATTTTTTTGGTTTTTTTAAGTGTAGACGGCTATGCGCTTTACAGGCTGTGAAGCGGTTTTAGTAGCTTGAAAACGTGATCAAGCCATTGTTTTAAATATGTTTGTTGTCAGCTTGCGGAGCCGGGTGCTGTTGGTGCCATATTTTAGCGGGCACGATGTTAATGGCAGTTTGATAACCGGTGTCGAATAAACGTAACTTTGCTTCATCGTTGAGGTGAAAATCGACCGGTGAGGTATTGCCAGTATTTACTACGATGGTTCTATGCCAAAACTTCTCGTTAACATACTCTCTTGAAATGGTGGTCATGAAAGTTCTAATTAATAATGAAATGTACGCGGCAAGGGGGAAAATTCCATTAGTTTGCAATGGCTTTATGTCATTGTCGCCTCGTAGTCTAAAGCAAATGACAGGGGTGCCATCTTCAGCCCAATCTTGATGAAGAGCATCTTCCGACAATATGCTGCCATCTACCATTAAGTGGTCTTGGTAGGGCTTAAAAGAAAAAATTAGTGGAATAGACATAGAAAAACGCACTGCTCGCGATACTTTTTCGTGAGGGGTGCGAATAGCATCAAATACAACTGGTGAGCCAGAGCGTACATCGGTGGCTACTACATGTAACTGCATTGGCAGCTGACTAAAGGTAACGCCATTAAGTAAGTCATCGATCCATTCTTCAAACTTGTCGCCTGAACAAAGCCCGCCATTTCGTAGTAAGCTGATCAGCGAAAAACCTTTGAACTGCTCGAAGTCGGTATCTAAGGCAATGGCTTTTATTTGCTCTACATCCATACCGCTAGCAAATAAGGAGCTGATAATACTGCCCCCAGAAACGCCCACAATATGTGAAAAATGAACATTTAGCTCTTTTAAGCCGGCTAGAATCCCAATATGGGCGGGTAGGCGGGTGCCACCGCCAGCAAATATGGGAACTAGTGTCCTTGGCTCTTGAGATTGCATTTGTTTATCCATTATTTGATGATAGCTCAAGTATGTCGCAAATTTGCCAAGCCGCTAGGCTTTGCCAAAATATCTTTCTATTTACGGGCTGTTTTATCGGTTTTGTTTTTGTATCTAAGTTTTGTATGAGGGCTTAATGTGCGAGTGATGCGTTGGTTTTTCCAAGCTATGTTAATAAGCACTTTATTTGTCTTATTAAGCTCTGCTGCTTATGCGCAGCTGCCAGTTTGTGAGAATCAAACGCTAGATTACCACCCTGCGAATATACAGAATATTCAAGCTTTGCCTGATACTGCAGACTTTTCTGTTTTAGTATGGAATAGCTATAAAGGCCAAAATCAAGGCTGGACAGAACAGCTAGAACAGTTCTCACAACAAGCCGATTTTATGCTGCTTCAAGAAGCCAGCAGAGAGCGCATGTTGGCTTGGTCTGAAGGACCTCAATGGCACCAGTATCAAGCTATCGCCTTTGAGTGGCTTGGTGATGGACTAGGAGTAATGAACTTGGCCAAGTTTGCTAGTGAGGAAAACTGTTTGGCTTTAAGTACCGAGCCGTGGATAAGAGTACCGAAATCAGCGTTATTGCAGTTATACCAATGGCAACAGCAGCAATTATTGCTGATCAATATGCATAGTATTAATTTCACTCTCAGTGAAGAAGATTATTTGCGGCAACTCCAGCTGCTTGGTCCGTGGCTGGCGGGGTACCATGGCGCTGTGATTTTAGCTGGTGATTTTAATACTTGGAGCAGTGCGCGTTTAGCAGTGCTAGAGCAGTTTATTACTGCGCACCAATTAAAAACGGTGAGGTTTAAGCCAGATAGGCGAACTCGCTTTTTTGGAAAAGCTTTAGATCACGTGTTTTATCGTGGATTACGGGTGAATCAGAGCGAGAGCATTGTGACCGAGAGTTCCGATCACAATGCCTTGTTGGTGCACTTCCGTTTTGCTAAGCGCTAACTTCAGCCACGTTGATATACAGCTTTAACTTCTGACCTGGCTGTAAATAGTGATTTTTGTTTAGGTCATTCCACTTCAATAAATCGGTCACTGACACTTTAAATTTTTGGGCGATGCGAGACAGTGAATCTCCGTTGCGTACTTTATAGGTAACGGTTTGAATATGGTTTTTATTGGCTTGAGATTTTTGCCAAATCACCAGCTTTTTACCCGGTTTTAAAGTGTCGGTTGGCGCCATGCTATTCCATTTTGCAATGTTGCGGTGCGACACCTTATATTTCTGCGCAATGCTCCAAAAGCTATCCCCTGACTTCACCGTGTAATTTAGCTTAATGTCGCCACGAGGTTTGTTTTGTTGGCTAGCTAAACGTTGGCTTTGGCTAAGGGTGTAAGCATTCTGATTACGCGAAGATACTGGTACCAACAAATGTTGACCAATGCGAATAGTATTGCTGGTTAGCTGGTTAAGCTCTCGGATCTGTTTGCTGGTAGTGTTATAACGCTTGGCGATGACACTAAGGCTGTCACCTGACTTCACTTTATAACGCGCCCATTGCATGCGCTCTTGTTTAGACAAAGAGGCAAGGGCTACTTCAAAATTAGGTACATTTTTCTTTGGCACTAACAAATAGTGCGGGCCATCAGGTGCTGTAGCCCAACGGTTAAAACCTGGGTTCAGTTTATGTAATTGATCAAGTTTAATATTGGCTAAATCGGCCGCTAGTGCTAAGTCGATTTGGCTATAAGTATCAACTTTTTCAAAATGCGCTTTGTTGGCGATTTCAGGGATATTTAGCTGGTACTCATCGCGATGTTGTAACATTTGGCTTAGTGCCAATAGTTTAGGCACATAAGCGCGAGTTTCTCTAGGTAGGTTTAGCGACCAAAAATCAGTAGCTTTGCCAGCGTTAGCGTTGGCGCGAATAGCACGTCGAACGCGACCTTCGCCAGAGTTATAGGCAGCAAGAGCATGTAACCAATCGCCATCAAAGTATTTATGTAGATACTCAAGGTAATCGAGTGCGGCATGAGTAGAGGCATATACATCGCGGCGTCCGTCGTACCACCAATTTTGCTCAAGACCAAAGCGTTTACCTGTACCAGGGATTATTTGCCAGATTCCCGCTGCACGCCCATGGGAGTATGCAAAGGGTTGAAAAGCACTTTCTACGATGGGTAAAAGCGCGAGCTCCAAAGGCATTTGCCGGCGTTCAATTTCTTCAACAATAAAAAACAAGTAAGGGTCGGCTCTAACTGATACACGGCGCATGTAGTCGGGGTGTTTTAAAAACCAGTTAAGTTGAGCTTGTAGGCGTTTGTTGTTCTCTGGCAGAGGAATGGCCAGTTGGTCCTCAATTCTAACCCAAACGTCGTGATAAACCGGAGCTTGAGGCTCTGGCTCTGCTTCCGGTTGTACCTGAACCTTCGCTTCTTCAACTTCCTTTACTTGTTCTGCTTTAGTTTGCTGCTCGCTAGCGTCTACAGCATTAGCATCTACTAATTGTTCAGTAACTTGAGGATTAGTGAGTTGGCAAGCGCCCAATAATAAAGAAAAAAGGCCAACAGTGAGCGCTTTCATGATTTATCCATTTACGTAAAATTCAGTGCTCAATGGTATTGAGCTAAAGCTAGTTTGGCAAGTCAGAAGCGGTCTTTCCATGATCTTAGGCCAGCGAATACTGCTATCTCATTGTTTAATGGTTGTAATTCAGCCAACTCAACCGCGGCTTTAATATTTGCATTGTTGCAGCGTAAAAAGGGATTTATTGCCAATTGCTGATTTAAGCTGGTTGGCAGGCTGGGTAGGCCCATTTGGCGTAGCTTACTTACTTGCTGCTGGTAACTCAGTAAGTCTGCATTATCTGGTTCTACACTAAGTGCAAATTGTAAGTTGGCTTGAGTATATTCATGCGCTGCATAAATTAGGGTGTCGTTTGGTAAGTCCTTAATTTTTTCTAAAGACTGGTGCATTTGTTGGGCGCTGCCTTCAAATAACCTTCCACAACCCGCCGAAAATAAAGTATCGCCAATAAACAAGTGACCCTTGCTTAGGTAGGCAATATGGTCAAGGGTGTGACCTGGCACTTCAAGCACCGAGAAAGGCTGGTTTAAACCTTCGGGAGTGAAGCTATCTGATTGTTTAACTGCTTGATGTTTAAACGTGTATCTAGCGTTTTTTGGGGCATAAACCTTAGCCTGCGGATAACTGGCCAATAGCCTTTCAACACCGCCAATATGATCGGCATGTTGATGAGTAATTAGTATGGCGCTTAACTGGCCGCCAATATCTTTAAGTCGCTGTTCTACTGGCGCAGCGTCTCCTGGGTCGACCACAACACAATCGTTTGAATTTGCCTCTTTTATTAACCAGATATAGTTATCATTAAAGGCGGGTATATGGATGATTTGCATTATGATATCTCTGTCGTTAAAGTCGATGACACATTATTGCCTTAACTGCAGTAGATTGGTACGGGGAATTGATGAAGCCGGCGAAAATTCGTGAAGTAATTGCAAGCCCTGACTTCTGGCAAGATCTGCCATTAGGCGATTGGTTAATGGAGCAGCAGCAAAGTTTGCTTGACCAGCACCTGCCTGTGGCCTTTGGTTATCACATGTTAAAACTGGGTAATTTAAGTGCTCAGTTAAACTGCCATGCCTCGATGATACGTCACCAATTAAATGTGGCAAAGCAAGGGCACTTAATTGGCTTACGTGCTCACCCGGAGCAACTACCTTTTCAAGAAAGCAGTATCGATTTATGCCTGCTAGCCCACAGTTTGGATTTTTCGAAAGATCCCCATCAAATATTGCGTGAGGTAGAGCGAGTACTCACAGCCGATGGTTACCTGATTATCAGCGGTTTTAATCCATTTAGCTTATTGGGTATGCGTCGTTACTTTCCCTTCAGAAAACGTGGAATGCCTTGGTCGTGTCGCATGTTTACCCCTGCGCGGGTGAAGGATTGGTTAAACCTATTAGGTTTTGAAGTGCTTAATGATGAGCGTTTTGCTTATACCTCGTTTGTTAATAGCCGGCCCGCGCCGCAATGGTTTGAGCGTTGGGGCAAGCGTTATTTTCGCGCTACGGCATCGGCGTATTTTATAGTGGCCCGTAAACGCCGCGCACCGCTAACCCCGGTCAAAAAGGCCTGGAGAGTGAAACAACGCATTCCGGTGCCTTCGTCAATTAGTGGCTAGGTTTGTTGCTCGTACACTTCGTCGATTAAGCAGGCGTTGTTAGTGGCCGCTTCGCGGGCGAGGTCGTCTACTCGTTCATTTTCTGGGTGTCCAGCGTGGCCTTTCACCCAGTGCCATTCAACTTGATGGCGTTGACAGGCTGCATCTAAGCGCTTCCATAAATCGGCATTTTTTACCTCGGCTTTTGCAGCGGTTTTCCAATCACGCTTTTTCCAGTTGTGGATCCATTGAGTTATTCCTTGGCGAACATATTGACTATCGGTAGTTAATATCACCTTGCAGGCTTGAGTTAGGCTTTCTAGGCCAATAATGGCCGCTAGCATTTCCATTCGGTTGTTGGTGGTGAGTCGGTAGCCTTGGCTAAGCTCTTTGCGATGAGCTTGGTAAACTAGCAATGCTCCATATCCTCCAGGACCTGGGTTACCTAAACATGAGCCATCGGTAAACAAGTGGACTTCTTTTGCCATATTTTTGTTAAACTTGCAGGATTATCTGCTTAGTGTCGCATAGGAGTTGTTGTGAACCAATCCAAGAGCCATCGCTTAATTGTATTTGATACTGAAACCACCGGTATGAATGATAGTGGCGGACCTATCTACCAAGGGCACCGCGTTATCGAAATTGGCTGTGTTGAAGTTATCGACCGAAAGCTAACCGGCAATACCTTTCATGTTTATATCAACCCCGAGCAGTTGATTGATGAAGAGGCGATTCAAGTTCACGGTATTACCGATGAATTTGTCGCAGATAAGCCTTTATTTAGAGATGTTGCCCATGATTTTGTTGAGTTTATTCGTGGCGGCGAGTTGGTGGCACATAACGCAAACTTCGATATTAGCTTCCTAGATCACGAGTTTGAAATGATGTCGCGAACCTTGGCTCAAGCGATGCCCAAATGTGCCGATATCTGTACTATCACCGATTCATTATTGGTGGCGCGGCGTGGTGAATACAATAAACGTGAAGTGCAAATGGCGGGCAATAAGCCTTTACCTTCACGTAAAAACTTAGACTCCTTAAGTGACTACTATGGTGTAGATCGCACATCACGGACTTACCACGGCGCATTATTGGATGCCGAATTGCTGGCCGACGTTTTCTTAAAAATGACCGGTGGCCAAAATAAGTTAAATTTAAAGCAAAAGGGCAGTGGGGATGGAGTTGGCGTTCGTTTGATTGATTCTAATCGTGCCCCTCTAAAAGTAGTATTTGCAACAGAACAAGAGCTCAGCGAGCACCAGGAGCGCTTAGACCTTGTCGAGAAAAAGGGAGGCCAGTGTCGCTGGCGCAACTGAACTTGATGATAAAAAAACTTTTGTGGCTGTTGTTGTGTATTGTGATTCCTGTACAAGCATCAACCATTTTCGAAAATCGAGATATTCCTTTAATCGATAATCGTTTTCGCCTCGATCAAACTATTGATAAGGCGACCTTTCTTTTATATCGCTCTCCCGGTTCTCCTGCCGCTATTTTGGTGCGCCCCGATGGCAGCAAAATTTATGCTTGGGATGTGCCGAAAAATGTCAGTTGGCTAGAAACCGACGAACTCGACATTGTAACCATTGAAAAACCGATGCGAGGCCCTTGGCAGGCGGTGGCTGAAAACAAAGGCCGTAACCGCATTCGTATTCTCAGTGATATCGACTTAACGGTTGATCCTATCCCTCATCAACTTTATCAAGGAGAGCGTTTGCGTGTAACGGCGCGCCTAAGCAGTAAAGGGGAGCGGATTGACTTAGAAGTCATGCTACAAGAAGCACTAATGAATGTTGCATTAATGCGCCAGCAATTGCTCGAAGACCAAACTGTGGAAGTGCGTCGCGACGAGTTAGGTAAGTTTTTTGACGATGGCAAAGATTATGATGAGTATGCCGACGATGGCGTGTTCACTACTTTTATCAAGTTAGAAGCTCGCCCCGGCAAGTACGAAATGATCGTTAGCACCTTAAACCAGATTTTTACTCGTGCTCAAATCTCTCCGGTGCTGATATATCCTAATCCTGTAGAAATAAAGGTTATGTCGCCAAAAGACGAAGAGCGTCAAGCGCGGATGGCCTTGGTGATAGATACCGACGAAATTAGGCCAGAGTCGGTAGTGATTAGCGGTAAGGTTTATAACAATGTAGGTTGGGAGCAAGACTTCCAAACTTATGCTGAAAGTGATGAGTTTACCGTAGACCTTCCCACTCCCACCGAGCAAGGGCGCTATCGTGTTATGGGCACCTTACTAGCGACCACTATTCAAAATCGCGAGATAGTTATCGACTTGCCTGAGGAAGACTTTGTGATCCTTCCTCCGCCGCCACCGCCTCCTGAGCCAGTGGTAATAGAAGAGGTGGTTGTTCCAGAGCCAGAAATGTCGCTGTGGCTAGTTATTTTACTTTATGTCTTTGGATTTTTGCTGTTAGCAGGCGCTGCTTTTGGGTTTATATGGTGGCGAAAACGCAAGGCCTTTGAGGCTGCATTAAAAGGCGCTAGAGAAGCTCCCGCAGCAGAGCCAAGCGCAGAACCAAAAATGGATGAAGCCAGTAGCTTAAAGATGCCATCGGAGTGATTTATAGGCTGGTTTGGCTAAAAGCTCGACGCTTTGGCTAAAACATCAGCGCTTGAACGAATTTTTAAAGAAATAAGACAATTCTTTGTTGACTCGTAATAGGCATAACCGTATTATCTGCGCCGCACCAGACGAGATGGTTCTGCGGAGTGGTAGTTCAGTTGGTTAGAATACCGGCCTGTCACGCCGGGGGTCGCGGGTTCGAGTCCCGTCCACTCCGCCAAGTCTGTTTAGTCTGTGTGTAATGTTTCGATGTAGCGGAGTGGTAGTTCAGTTGGTTAGAATACCGGCCTGTCACGCCGGGGGTCGCGGGTTCGAGTCCCGTCCACTCCGCCAACGACGAAACAATTTAATGCGTAGGAGTGGTAGTTCAGTTGGTTAGAATACCGGCCTGTCACGCCGGGGGTCGCGGGTTCGAGTCCCGTCCACTCCGCCAGCATTAAAGTAGTAATACAATCGTGACGTTAGTATATGCGGAGTGGTAGTTCAGTTGGTTAGAATACCGGCCTGTCACGCCGGGGGTCGCGGGTTCGAGTCCCGTCCACTCCGCCACTACTAAACAAGAGCCTCGTTAAGCGAGGTTTTTTTGTGCCTGAAATTTGAGGGGTTAGGCTTTAAGGTTTACTCAAAGCCTTAATTGGTAGGCTTAGTCTTGATACTTATCTCTAATTTTTACAAATCGCGCAAAGTTGTTGAGCAGCGCATCCACAAGCTGTGGATCAAACTGTTTACCGCGTTGTTGTTCTAAATACTCAATAATCTCTTGGTCATTCCAGGCATTTTTATAACAGCGTATGCTGCCTAGCGCATCAAACACATCAGCAATGGCGGTTAAACGCCCGCTAATTGGGATCTCTTCACCTTTTAAGCCTCTTGGGTAACCACTGCCATCCCATTTCTCGTGGTGCGAGCCAGCGATTTCTGAAGCAAGTTGCATTACTTCAATATTTGAGTCTTTAAGCATGTTTTCGCCAATGGCTGCATGGGTTTGCATTACTTCCCATTCCTCGGGAGTAAGCTTGCCCGGTTTGTGCAGTATTGCATCGGGAATCGCCACCTTGCCTACATCATGTAAGGGTGATGCCAGCTTTAACTGTTCAACTTTCATGGCTGGTAAATCAAGTAACTCGGCGAGTAGTGCGGTAAAAAGGGCAACTCGGCGAACGTGCATGCCCGATTCTTTAGAGCGGGTTTCAACTATTTCCCCAAGGCGATACAGTACTTCTTTTTGGTTGGTGCTAATCACTTCGTTAAGCCGAATGTTTTCTAACGCAACCACGATGTTTTCACTAAGCAAGTTAATAAAATGCTGATCTGCTTGGTTAAACGGCGTATTCCTAGTGATATAAAACAATAAATTGTAAGCGCTGTTTTCACAGTAAATTGCCAAGGCATTATCTTGGAATACATTGGTTTTTTGATCTATTGCTTGGCTGAATATTTGCTGTTGATTACTGGGGAATTCTGATAAATGTTGATGTGCTTTACTAGGGCGTTGTTGCCCTTGATAAGCTAATAACTGCAATTGAGTAGAGTTAACTTTATAAGCATATTGTTCTACTTGATAGATACAGCTGTCTTCTAAATTTAGTATTACGGCCAGTTGTTCTAAGGCGCCTTCCACAAAAGTAAACAAGGCATTTTTTTCAAATATGCCGCGCGAGGCCTTAACGACTTTTTCTAGACCCAGTTTATGTTTCTCAAGTGAACAAATATCTCGGTAGGAGCGCAAGCTAGCTCTAATAAGGGTACGTAGTTTTTGCGAGGTGAGCTCGGTTTTGTCTTTGTAGTCGTTAATGTCGTAGTTTTCTACTACTTCATCTTCGGGAGCTTGCCCAGGCTGGCCGGTGCGTAAAACGATTCGAACGCTTTGGTTATCCAGATCTTGGCGAATATGACGAACTAAACATAAGCCTGCATCGTCTGTTTCCATAACCACATCTAATAGGATTAGGGCTATGTCGTTGTGTTCGGCCAATATAAGTTTGGCCTCTTGGGCTGAGTTGGCATGTAGAAATAATATCGATTTGTTGTCAAAAACAAACTGCGACAACGTCATGCTAGTGATGTGGTGAACTTCCGGCTCATCGTCAACAACCAATAATTTCCATTGATCCTGTTGCTCTTGAGTTTCGGTGGCTGTGTCATCTAGTAAAAAGATGTCGTCGCTCATTCGCTATCCATTGCTTATGTTTTTCTTTTAGTTAAGTGTATTTTAGACTCAAATTCAATGCCTTGCTTCTGATACTGATAAAAAAAGCGAGCTATTGTTGCTCGCTTATTTTTGATTGATGAATTTTTGTATTAAGCGACGGAGTCTAAATCAGCTGCGTCTGTTTTGGCTAGGTTAGGGCGATTCTCTAATTGCTCATGGTCAAAGTCATCTACGTTAATTGCAGCCAACCTGCCTTGCTCTGTTCGGCGCATTAAGGCAGCTTCTTCAGCGTTAATTACACCAAGTTTTATACCTTCGTCGGCAAGTTTATCTAGCTGGGTGAAGGGGCGTTTCTCGCCAAGTGCTTTACATACTTTGTCGTATAGCGCTTCGCAAGCCAGTACATCCTCTAAAGTTTGCTCTAACTCACCATAAACATTGCCTTCTACTCGGCTATCAAAGCGGCCTTGTCCTACACGATTACGAGTTTCACTTGGCTCTTGTAGAATACGTGCAAGTTTATGGTCTAACACATCACTTGGTGCGTGGAAGGGCTTACCTAGCGGGAACATCACTAAGCGCATTGCTTTACCTACCCATTTATTCGGGAAGTTAAGCAGTAACTCATCTAAGGCGTTCTGTAATTGAAACAGAGAGTCTTGCATGCTCCAGTGCAATAAGGGTAAATCTTCTTGTTTGCGGCCGTCATCGTCAAAACGTTTTAAAGTGGCCGAGCACAAGTAAAGCTGGCTTAACATGTCGCCTAGGCGAGCTGATACGCGTTCTTTACGTTTTAAGTTACCGCCTAGCGTTCCCATAGCTACATCAGACAACAGCGCTAAATTGCTACTAAAACGAGTTAGTTGTTTGTAGTAGGTAGCCGTTTGGTCGGAGTAGGGAGTGCTAATTAAACTGTTGCTAGTTAGGCCAAACCAAAAACTGCGAACAAAGTTGCTGGTGGCAAAACCAAGGTGGCTAAATAGCGCTTTATCAAACTGCTGTAAGCCTTGGTTAAAATTGGGGTGTTGAGTAGCTTCCATTTCTGCAAGCACGTATGGATGACAACGAATAGCGCCTTGCCCGTAAATAATCATGCTACGAGTTAGAATGTTTGCGCCTTCAACGGTAATGGCAATTGGTGCACCTTGATACGAGCGAGCCAAAAAGTTTTTAGGACCTAAGCAAATCCCTTTACCGCCCACAACGTCCATTGCATCAATGCTAGCGCGCTGGCCTCGGTGGGTTAGGTGGTATTTTACTATGGCAGAAATAACCGATGGTTTTTCGCCAAGGTCGATGGCGGTTACGGTTAAGTCTGAAGCCGCTCCCATCATATAGGCGTTGCCTGCTAGTCGAGCTAAAGGCTCTTCCACACCTTCCATTTTACCAATAGGTAATTTGAATTGGCGACGGATACGGGCGTAAGCACCGGTAGCTAAAGCCGCATTTTTAATGCCGCCTGTTGCACTAGAAGGCAGGGTAATTCCGCGACCAACCGACAAACATTCCACTAGCATGCGCCAACCTTGGCCCGCCATTTCTTTACCACCAATGATAAAGTCGATAGGCACAAATAGGTCGTTAGCGCGGGTAGGGCCGTTCATGAAAGGAACGTTAAGTGGGAAGTGACGACGACCTACTTCAACCCCTTCAATGTCGGTTGGAATAAGTGCGCAGGTAATACCAAGCTCTTCTTGCTCGCCAATTAGTTTGTCGGGATCTGATAATTTGAATGCTAGGCCTAAAATAGTGGCCACTGGTGCTAAGGTGATATAGCGTTTATTCCAAGTAATTCGCATACCTAGTACTTGCTCACCTTGCCATTCACCCATGCAAACTACACCTGCATCAGGAATAGACCCGGCATCTGAGCCTGCTTCTGGGCTGGTTAAGGCAAAACATGGAATTTCTTTACCTTCAGCTAAGCGAGGAAGGTAGTGGTCTTGTTGTTCTTTTGTTCCGTAGTGTTGCAATAGTTCACCTGGGCCAAGTGAGTTAGGCACACCTACCGTGCTAGATAGTACTGCTGAAATACTGGCTAGTTTTTGTAGCACACAAGATTGCGCGTAGGCAGAGAACTCCAGGCCACCGTATTTCTTTTTGATGATCATGGCGAAGAATTTGTGCTCTTTCAAAAAGTCCCAGATTTCTTCGGGTAAGTCTGCTAATTCATGGGTTATTTCCCAGTCTCTAGTCATCGCACATACTTGCTCAACCGGACCATCTAAAAAGGCTTGTTCTTCTGCACTTAGGCGTGGCGCCGGGTAGCTATGAAGCTTTTTCCAGTCCGGCGCTCCGCGAAATAGCTCGCCTTCCCACCATGTGGTACCTGCCTCGATGGCTTCTTTTTCGGTACGTGACATTTCGGGCATGATTTTTTTGAAGGTTTTGAACAGCGGTTTAGAGATCAGTTGTTGACGCAAAGGCTTAAAATTCAACCCACCAACAATTAACAAATAGGCTAGCCAGAACAGCTCGCTAAATGGCGAGACAAAACTGTAAGCAGCCAGTGAGGCGGTAAGCACTAAGCTAAATGCCAGTAACGACGCTCTAAAATAAGCGAGCCCGCCCATTAAAAATAGGCCACCTATGGCAGCAAAAAGGGGTAAGTAACTTTGCATCAATCTCTCCTTGGACTTGTAAGAGGTCTGACCTCTTTGGGTATTTGTAACGCAGTGGTTAACAAACTTCAAGTCTTTTACAAAATTTCAACATAAGTTTAGTTGTATTTTTTAGTTAACAAATTGAGATATGCGCTGAATAGAACGCTGATCCTTACTAAAAAAAAAGTTATAGTGTGCAGCTAATAAGCCTTGCCCAGATAAGGGAACCTAGATGAAAAATTTGATAGTTGAAGAGTTACAAGAAGCTGTAACTGTTCTAAATGCTTTTATTGCCGATGAGAAAAACATTGATGCGATTGAACAAGCGGCTCGTTTGTTAGCCGACAGCTTTAAGCAACAAGGCAAAGTATTATCTTGTGGTAATGGTGGTTCTCATTGTGATGCCATGCATTTTGCCGAAGAGTTAACCGGCCGCTATCGTGAAAACCGCCCTGCTTACCCTGCTATTGCTATCTCAGATCCTAGCCACTTATCTTGCGTGAGCAATGATTACGGCTACGAGTATGTATTCTCGCGCTATATTGAAGGTTTAGGTCAAGCTGGTGATGTTCTCTTTGGCATTAGTACTAGTGGTAACTCAGGTAATATCATCAAGGCGATAGAAGCGGCTAAAGCCAAAGGCATGAAAGTGATTATTTTGTCTGGCAAAGATGGTGGCAAAATGGCTGGCCAAGCGGATGTAGAGATTAGAGTTCCGCACTTTGGTTTTGCTGACCGCATTCAAGAAATCCACATTAAAGTGATTCATATTTTGATTCAGTTAATCGAGAAATACATGGCCGAGTAAGCCTGTTTTTTCCGTAATGTAAGTAGCGAGTAGTTGTATGTGTGAGTTACTAGGAATGAGTGCCAATGTTCCTACTGATATTTGCTTTTCCTTTACCGGCTTGGTTCAGCGCGGCGGCGTTACTGGACCGCATGTAGACGGCTGGGGTATTACTTTTTATGAAGGTAAAGGCTGTCGCAGTTTTAAAGATCCTGCACCAAGTTGTAAGTCTAAAATTGCAGAGTTGGTTCAGGCTTTCCCGATTAAAAGCCAGGCAGTAGTAGGACATATTCGCCAAGCAAACCGCGGGTGTGTCTCTTTAGAGAACACCCATCCTTTTACCCGTGAGTTATGGGGACAAAATTGGACCTATGCTCACAATGGACAACTAAAAGGATACAAGCAGCTTGATACTGGCTTCTTTAGGCCAATTGGCGCAACCGATAGCGAGCGTGCTTTTTGTTGGATCCTCGAACAGCTGCGTATTAAGTACCCACGTAAACCCGCTAATATGAAAGCTATGTTTAAATTTGTGGCGAGCCTAGCCGATCAGCTGCGTGCAAAAGGCGTATTTAATATGCTGCTGAGCAACGGCGAGTTTGTGATGGCTTATTGTTCAACAAATTTACATTGGATTACTCGCCGTGCTCCTTTTGGAGAAGCTCAGCTGGCCGATGCCGATGTTACTATCGACTTTTATAAAGAAACTACGCCAAATGATGTAGTGACAATGATTGCAACTCAGCCTTTAACCAATAATGAGCAATGGCAAAAAATTGCTAGCGGCGCTTATGTATTGTTTAAAGACGGTGAAGTGCAATAAAGCTTTTAAGCTAACTAAGCTTTAAGCGAAAACAAATTGAAAAAAAGCGCCTTTAGGCGCTTTTTTTATGAGTTAGCGTAACCGCTACTCGGGAGTACATTACCGTCGAGTAGGGCGCTGTCATTTTCCATGCTCAAGCGCCCTTCAACAAACCAGTTAACGACCAATGGGTATATGGCATGTTCTTGCACTTGTACCCTTGCTGCTAGTGTTTCGGCATCATCATCGCTAAATACGGGAACTTTGGCCTGTAAAATTACCGGGCCACCGTCTAACTCGGGGGTGACGAAGTGAATGCTGCAACCGTGTTCTTGGTCTTGGGCATCAATGGCGCGCTGATGGGTATTTAAACCTTGGTACTTGGGTAGCAAAGAGGGATGAATGTTTAGCATCTTGCCGCTAAAACGTTCCACAAATGCTTGGCTAAGAATACGCATGAAGCCAGCCATCACTATTAAGTCAGCATTATACTGCTCAATCACCTCGGCCAAGGCCATATCATAGCTTTCGCGATCGCTATACTCTTTAGGGTTTACAAATACCGTGTTAATGGCTGCCTGCTTAGCGCGCTCAAGGCCATAAGCGTCGGCCTTGTTACTTACTACAGCAGAAATAGAGGCGTTGATACGCCCCTCTTTACAGGCATCAATAATGGCTTGCAGGTTAGTCCCTGAACCTGAAATCAATACAACAATGTTGCGTGCCATTATTTACCCTATTTAAATTCTACTTGGCCTTCGCCTTCAGCTACATCTTCAATGTGGCCAATTTTCCAAGCTGTTTCGCCGTGTTCTGCTAGTAAGGCTAGAGCAGCGTCTACTTCAGCTTCTGGTAAAGCGATAACCATGCCTACACCACAGTTGAAGGTGCGGTACATTTCTTCACGAGCCACGTTGCCATTCTCTTGCAACCAGTTGAATACTTCAGGCCATTGCCAGCTATTTTCATCAACCACAGCTTTTGCGCCAGCTGGTAATACGCGAGGAATGTTCTCCCAGAAACCACCACCAGTGATATGTGATAAAGCATGTACTTCACATTGCTTAAGCAGTGCAAGCACAGACTTAACGTAGATTTTTGTTGGGGTTAATAGGGTTTCACCTAGCGTGCTATCACCTAAAACTTGTTTAGGGTCGGCATTAGATACCTCTAGGATCTTGCGAATTAGCGAGTAACCGTTTGAGTGAGGGCCACTAGATGCTAAAGCGATTAACGCGTCACCGCTTGCTACTTTAGTGCCGTCGATAATTTCTGACTTTTCAACAACACCCACACAGAAACCTGCGATGTCGTAGTCGTCGCCATGGTACATGCCAGGCATTTCTGCAGTTTCACCACCAATTAAGGCACAGCCAGATTGCTCACAACCTTGACCAATCCCTTTAACTACGTCTGCTGCAGTATCAACTTCAAGCTTACCAGTTGCGTAGTAGTCTAAGAAAAATAGCGGTTCAGCACCTTGTACAATAAGGTCGTTTACACACATTGCTACCAAGTCGATACCAACGGTGTCGTGTTTTTCCAAATCTAACGCTAAGCGTAATTTAGTACCTACACCATCGGTGCCAGCAACTAATACAGGCTCTTTGTAACCAGTTGGCAATTGACACAATGCACCAAAGCCTCCTAGTCCACCCATTACTTCTGGGCGCTGGGTACGTTTACTAACACTTTTGATACGTTCTACTAATGCATTACCAGCTTCGATATCAACGCCAGCATCTTTATAACTCAGAGGGGTGTTTTGTTTGGTCACGGGATTACCTTGCAACGAACATGGAAAAAAATTTCGCGATATTTTAGCAGTGTTAGCTGTCCGGTAACAGTAATAAACGATAACTAAGACATTTTGTTGATATTTGCTAACATATCTCCATTGAGCCTGATTTAAACTAGCGGCTCACAATTCGGTAAATCAAAGGAATAGAGATGAAAGTTGTTGAAGTAAAGCATCCTTTAGTTCGTCATAAAATTGGCCTAATGCGCGAAGCAGACATTAGCACAAAGCGTTTTCGCGAATTAGCACGTGAAGTATCTGCATTACTTACCTACGAAGCGACAGCCAACTTAGAAATTGAAGAAGTGACTATTGCCGGTTGGAATGGCCCAGTAAAGGTTGAACAAATTAAAGGTAAAAAGGCTACGGTTGTGCCTATTTTGCGCGCGGGCCTTGGCATGATGGACGGTGTGTTAGAGCATATGCCTTCAGCAAAAACCAGCGTGGTGGGGATTTATCGTGATGAAGAGACTCTAGAGCCGGTTCCTTACTTTCACAAGCTAGTGAGCCAAATTGATGAGCGTTTGGCTCTTGTCGTAGACCCTATGCTAGCTACTGGTGGCTCAATGATTGCCACCATCGACCTACTTAAAGAGCAAGGCTGTAAAGACATTGTAGTATTAGTATTAGTTGCTGCTCCCGAAGGTTTAAAAGCTTTGGAGGCTGCACACCCCGATTTGGTCTTGTATACTGCGTCAATTGATGAAAAGCTAAATGAGCAAGGCTACATCCTTCCTGGTTTGGGTGATGCCGGCGATAAGATTTTTGGTACTAAATAGTACGCAAAAATAGTTAATTGAATCTCTAGGAGAGCGCAGTGATTAGAAAGTGGTTGTTGGTACTTAGTTTGGCAGTTGTGATGTTGCCGGTTCAAGCCTCGCTGCAAGAGGAACTTTACCGAGTTGAAGCACAAGCCACTGGCGATACCCAACAAGATCAGCAACAAGCTTTTGAGTTATTGGTACTGCGCTTAACTGGGGAGCAAGCTAGCAATGCTAACCCATTAGTTGCTAAAGCTAGAGCCAATATTAACCCGTATATTCAACAGTTTGCTTATCGCGACGATGCGATTTCGGTGCTGTTTAACGAAGCAAAAGTAAATCAACTGTTGATGCAAGCTCAATTGCGTTTATGGGGGAAACAACGCCCAGACATCGTATTGTGGTATGCCAATGAGCAGAATTTTAATCGAGAATTGTTAGCCGATAGTGCTCAACAAGGTTGGTTAGAGGCTGGCCGCCAGCAGGCGCAGTTATTAGGTTTGCCTGTTCGCCTTCCTGTTATGGATTTAGAAGATAGCATGGCGGTAAGTGTCAATGATGTATGGGGTGGTTTTGATGGCCCATTGTACGCAGCTAGCGAGCGTTACTCTGTGCCACTTATCCTGAGCTTTCGCCAATATCCTCAAGGTCAAAATTGGCAGATCCAATGGCGATTGTTAGACAGTGCAAGCCAAGTTCAACTTGATAGCGGCCAAGTACAAGCGCCATTAGCAGACGTTAGCGCAGCCGCTATGAGTGCGGTAAGTGCCAGTTTGGCCGAGCGTTATGGCGTGATATTAGGCGAGAATGCTGATGAAGCGATGTTAGTTAGTTTTGCCAACATAACCAGCATGAACAAATATGTTGAGTTGGAGCGCTTTCTTAACCAGCAACCTAGTGTGGCAAGAGTCACCTTACACAATGTAAAACAAGATACCTTTACTTTTGAGGTGCAATTGCTTAGCCCTTGGGAAGACCTTAAATCTTCACTTGATATCGCTCCGCGCTTGCAAGCGGATGAAACGCGAACAAAGTACTACTATTACCAGTAGCAAAAATTTTTCATCTTAATAACGAGCTGGTACAATGCCTCTAGACTTGTATCAGCTTTGATTTATCACTTTGAGTTTTTCCCCGCAATTATCACTTCCTGTACTGCTACCTGACGATGAAACCTTGGTAAGTTTTTACCCGGGCGACAATCAACAGTTACTAAGTGCACTGCGCAATCTTGCTTTAGATAAAGGCGAGAGGATGCTTTATTTATGGGGCAGTGAGGGATCGGGTAGAACCCATTTGTTGCATGCCAGCTGCACCGAAATGGCAGATGTGGGCGCGGCAAGTGCTTACTTACCGCTCGAGATGCACGCAGCAATGTCTCCTAAAATGCTCGAGGGTCTCGAGAGCATGGCCTTAGTTTGTTTAGACAATATTGATGCGATAGTGGGCATTTCGGCCTGGGAAGAAGCGATTTTTGATTTTTATAATCGTCGTAAAGAATTAGCGTCTACCACCCGTTTAATTGTTACCGCCAATGCGCCAGCCCCTCAGTTATCTTTTGCTTTGGCTGACTTACAGTCTCGCTTAAATTGGGGTGTTACCTATAAGTTGCACGAGCTAGATGATGAGCAAAAGCTAAGTGCTTTACAGTTACGCGCGGAACTACGTGGTTTGAAAATGCCGTTAGAAGTCGCCAGATTTTTATTGAAACGTTTATCTCGTGATATGCCTACTTTGTTGAACAAGCTTGATCTGCTCGACCAAGCCTCAATCACTGCTCAACGTAAGCTAACCGTTCCTTTTGTTAAAGAGATCTTAGAGCTTTAGTCTTTAGATTTATCTTTTAGCTTCTTTAAGCCTATCCCCAGCTCTTTACCGCGAAACTTCGCGTACTGTAATCCAAACCAAAACGCACTGAGTACTAATACTAGCTCTACTGCCGCTAACCAGCGTTCGGTGTCGGATACTACTAACAGCGTGGTGCTGTGAAGCACGTATAACAGCAGCACAAAACAACTCCAAGCATAGGTATAAGGTTTACCGGTCAAAATGCCTTTTAGCGGGAACAGCAATGGCACGACCCAAAAGGTCAACATTAAACCTAGGCTAATATCAATCGGTGGTGATAGCCATAAATGCCATAACAGCACCCAAGCAAGAAGCGCCAAGTAACTACTCTTGGCAATTAGCAATAGTTGAGATGTGCTTAGCTTAGACAATCTCTAACACCTGCTCTGGTGGTCGGCCAATGCGTGCTTTATCTTGATTAATCACAATTGGGCGCTCAATCAGTTTAGGGTTTGCGTGCATAGCGGCTACCAGTTGAGCAGGAGTGAGTGATGCATCGGCTAAATTCAATTCTTTGTAGAGCGCCTCTTTAGTGCGCATTAACTGGCGAGGCTCAAGTTGCATCATGTCGAGCATCTTGGTGATATCCGCTTCGCTTGGCGGAGTTTCTAGATAAAGCACGATCTCTGGCTCGATGCCTTTTTCTTGAAGAAGCTGCAAGGTTTGGCGACTTTTAGAGCAGCGCGGGTTATGAAGGATCTTAATAGTAGACATGCTTATTCCTTGTATACATCTAGTTGAGCGACTCGAGCTCTTGCTCAGCAGCTTTAAATTGTTCAATTCTAGCTTGGATGCGAGCTTGCTCAAGATTGTTTTCTGTTAGGTTGTAGGCGCTATGCAGTTCGTCAATGGCGCGGCGATAATCTGAATGCAATGAAAGGTACTCGGCTCGCGCAGTATGGCTAGCAGCCATGTTTTTGAGACGTCGTTGGCTGCGGCTAAGTTCTCCCCAAGCTAGAGCATCGTTGGGGCGCTCGCGTAGGTAACGATCAAGCAGTTTAGCACCTTCTTCAAATTGGCCATTTTCGCTAAATGCGTGTGCTAAGTTGAGCACAATTACTTGGTTATTGGGGTAGCGAGTCTGCGCCACTTGCAAACGCTTAATTGCAGGTTGGTAGTTCTTCATTGCCAAATCGATGTCAGTTTGGGTATCGATTACAAAAAGGTTGTCGGGATGGCGTGTGGCAAGACCATCAACGATTGTTTTCGACTCTTTGTATTTACCCATACCAAACAGTGCTAAGGCTTTGCCATAGAGAGCTGCATCTTCAATCCTGTATTCTTTGCGTTTTATTACTCGGTTGTAGTGCTCTAACGCTTCGGAAGGAGAAAGGGTGCCATGGCGTACAATAATCCGTGATTTGGCAAATTGGAACGAAAGGGAAGGCGCAACGTAACGATTAGGGTATTGATTTGCCCGAGCGCGCGCTTCACTAACCCGCGTTTCTGGCAATGGGTGAGTGATTAGCATTTGTGGAGGCTTGCTCGCGTAACGGTATTTCTCCGAAAGCTTACCAAAAAAGTTACCCATTCCTATTGGGTCATAACCGGCATTGGCCAAGGTGCGAAGACCAATTCGGTCTGCTTCAAATTCGTTGGCACGGGTGTAGTTAATTGAGTTTTGTACACCTGCCGCCATGGTAGCTTGTAATGCTGCGATACCTGCAACCGGGTTGGCAATGCCTAGCAATAAAGAGCCTAGCATACCGGCCATAGACAGGTTTTGCGCTGCAGCTTGGTTTTCAATACTTCGGGCAATATGACGTTGAGTAACGTGAGCAATTTCGTGAGCAATTACAGAAGCGAATTCACTTTCAGTATCGGCGTATAAAAATAAGCCCGTATGAATTTTTACGTAGCCACCGAGAAACGCTGCAGCATTAATTTCATTATCGGTCACTAAAAAGAAGTTAAAGGGAGTACGCACTAAATCAGCTTTGGCAACCAGGTGGTTGCCTAGCTCGGTGACATATTCAGATAACACTGGGTCATTGGTCATACGGCTACTAGCGCGAATAATTCGCATGTAGGCATTACCGTATATAATTTCTTTGTCGATGGATAAAGCCGACGCACCGGCGGTACCTATTTCAGGTAATTGATTATTGGCAGACATAAGAGGGGCGTAGCCAAACAGCAGGCCTGCTAAAACAAAATGTGCGAAACGCGTCATTGAAATCCGATAACTTTCCATTTGTATCGCGAGAATACCCCGATTTTGTTTGTTATTCAAAAGCTATAAATTGAGTCCTGATCAATAGCCTGTAATAATGTCATAGTTATTTTATGGTAATTATTACAAATGCTTTGCCTCGATTTACAAAAACACAACTGTCCTTACCCATTATTGGAAAGTAAGCTTTGGCTAAAACAAGCTAAAGTAGGTGATCAAATTCAGTTGCTGTTAGGGGACAGCGGATCACGTAGTGATATCCCCAAGTACTTTCGCCGATTAGGGCATGGCGTAAGTATTGAGCAAGGCGCCCGTGGTTTTTGCGTCACCATAACTGTCCACCCGCTAAAGGATTAAAGCTGTAACTATGTTTAAAGTCTTATCAAATTGGTACCGCCGCATGTTTTCTGATCCGGAAGCGGTGGCGATGGCTCTTGTGTTGGTTATTGGTTTTGTGCTGCTGTATTTCTTTGGCAATTTACTCGCACCATTACTTATTGCTTTAGTACTTGCTTACTTGTTGGATTGGCCAGTGAGCTTTTTAGCCAATCATGGGTTTCGCCGGGGCTTCGCCAGCGCCTTAGTGCTACTCATATTTTTCCTGATTGCCACATTTACTGTGTTACGCATTTTACCCACCGTGTGGGGGCAGGGGATGAACTTACTCAGTGAATACCCGGTGATGCTCAACAGTACTCAGCAATGGCTTGAGTCTCTGCCACAGCAATACCCAGAGTTTATCGACGGTGCCTTAGTAGAAAGTGTGGTAGACAATGTTAGAACCCGCTTAATGGGCGTGGGAGAGCAATTGTTGCAGTCTTCACTTTCGTCAATTATCAACTTAGCCACCGTGCTGGTGTATAGCGTGTTGGTGCCGTTGATGGTGTTTTTCATGCTAAGTGACAAACAAGTGTTACTGAATAGCGTGTCGCGCTTTTTGCCTAACGATCGTCGTTTGTTAACTCAAGTATGGTCAGAAATGAATGGCCAAGTGATTAATTATATTCGCGGCAAAGCGATTGAAATACTGCTCGTGGGCGGTGCTAGCTATATTGTGTTCGCAATTATGGATCTGCGTTACTCGGCATTACTTGGCGTGTTAGTGGGTTTGTCGGTACTTATTCCCTTCATTGGTGCCTTTGCAGTAACCCTACCGGTTGCTATGGTTGGCCTATTCCAGTGGGGGTTAAGCCCTCAATTTGGTTACCTTATCCTGGCTTACGGCATAATACAGGTGATTGATGGCAACGTATTGGTGCCCATTTTGTTCTCAGAAGCGGTTAACCTTCACCCCTTGGCAATTATTGTCGCGGTGTTGGTGTTTGGAGGTTTGTGGGGATTCTGGGGAGTATTCTTTGCAATCCCACTAGCCACTTTGGTGAAAGCGGTAATGAATGCCTGGCCGCACCATATAGAAAAGGTTGAGGACAGCGAGCCCTCAACCTCTGCTGAATAGTTATTGGTTTAAGTAATCGAGCACTACTTGATGGTGCTCTTTAGTTTTAAACTTATTAAACACATGCTCAATTTGGCCTTGCTCGTCGATTAAAAAGCTAATGCGGTGAATACCATCGTATTCTTTACCCATAAACTTCTTTAACCCCCAAACTCCGAATTGGTCGGCAACTGCATGATCTTCGTCAGACAGTAAATCAAAGTTAAGCTGATGTTTTTCTATAAATTTAGGTAGGCGTTTTACTGGGTCTGGGCTTACCCCAAATACTACAGTGTTTGCATCTTTGAGCTGTTCAATGCTGTCACGCAAGCCACAAGCTTGGGTAGTACAGCCTGGAGTTAGGGCTTTAGGGTAAAAATACACCAATACTTTTTTACCTGCGTAGTCGCTAAGTTTAATGCGCTTTTCATCTTGGTTTGGCAAATCAAATTGCGGAGCTGCAGCTCCGGCCGTCAATGTGTTCATTAAAGGTGTCCTTTATAGTGGTACTTAATTTGACAAAATTTGTAAATCGAACTGCTCGCTGCCTAACTCTTGGCATAGTTGTGCAAACGCCTGTTCAATTTGTTCTGGTTGATGGGTTTGGTTTAGCTTCACGTCAAATTCAGCGTGTAACATCTCAATATTATTCTTGGTGAACAGATTCGATTTTAAGCTCACCATATTCATTTGATGGTCGCTGATAAATTGGGTCACTTTGCTAATCACCCCGGTTGCATCAGGCAAAGTTAATTGCAAAACGGCGGCATGTGAGTAATCGATCAATTCGTGGCGCGAGGTTTTTTTCATTACCGTTAATAGTTGTAATTCTTGCGCGGTTGCGGGTAATCGAGTCTCGATTTGAATAATGGCATTATGAGTACCGGCCACTAGCATGATTAAGGTAAACTCAGAACCAAAGAGTGCCATTCGGCTATCTACAATGTTACAGCCGCAGCTAGAAACCAGTTGAGTTAATTGATTGACGATGCCTGGCCGATTACTGCCAACAGCGGTGACCACAAGATGTTGACTCATATTCCGTTTTACATATTTAGCTAGATTTAGTGTGTCAGGATACTTGCTTAAAGCTGGGAATTCTAGCGCATATAAATTTAGCAGAAAGTAAAAGGTGAGTTTGTATCAAGCCCTGAATGTTTTCGCCTTGTGTTTATGAAAGTGGCTAAGTAGTATAGCGCCCTTACTCTGGATTGTTTTCGTATGACGAAATCGCTTACCAGTAAATATTTTTGTTTGTAGATGTAGTGGGATATGCAACTAGTTTCTTTTCCAACGATGAAAGTCGTGTTTTTTGGCAGCCTAGTAGCGACTCTGGCAGCATGCTCTAGTAGCGGTGAGAAACACCGTCAGGCTGAGCGAGGCTTTGAGTATTTAGAAGCTACTCAAGTAGAGCCTTTAGTGATCCCAGAAGGGATAACACCACCTGAGCAAAGTAGTGAATTTGTTATTCCAACACCGCAAGCTAAAGAGGAAGTTTTAGTCGGGTCGGCGGTAGATGTTCGCGCACCTGTGCAAATTATACCGCTCATCGCGGGAAGCCGTATCGAAAATACCGAAGACGGTCTGATTTTTTGGTTTGATATTCTACAAGCCCAAACCGCTACCGAAACAACAGCTACGATGATGCAAACCATTAGTGACTATATTGCCTATCGTAACTCTTCTATTGCTCGCCGTGATGACCAGCAAGCTATAATCGAATCAAATTGGTTAGTTGATGCCGAAACAGTAGAAGGCAGTTGGTGGTTTTTCTCCAGCGACACGGTAATGGAGCAACGCCAAAAATTTACCTATCAGCTAGATGTTAAACCTCATGGTCGAACCGCTGGTCTAAAAGTAAGCTTTATCGACGGTGAGATTTATCGCGACGGTGGAGATTTAGCGATTGATTTAGATGAGTTCGACAAGCAGCGCCTTGCAGTGGTAGAGCTTAATCGCTTAATTGGTTATATAAGTGACCGACGTGAAGAGCTAGAAGAACAGCTTGCGGCGCAACGTGAAGAAGCGCGCTTGGCGGCCATGAGTGAAGCCGAGAAAGAACAGCTTTACGATGAGACGGTTAACTTAGTATTAGTAAACGATAGCGGTGCTGCTTACTACAAAGCGCGTGCTAACATGGAAAAAACCATGAAGCGTTTGCGTTTAGTATTACCTCTAGCGGGTTTCACTATTACTGATTACATTGCTAACTCTGGCAGCTTGTACTTAACCTACGAGCGCCCACCGGAGCAAGTTCTTGAAAACTATGGTTTAAGCACCATGGAGTTTGAAGAAAAAGACTACATCTTTACGGTGGGGTCAAATGGCAATGTTACTCAAATTACCTTAAGTGATAATGAAGGTGTTGTACTTAAGCCAAGTGAAGTACAAGCGCTGTATCCGTACTTAGCCATTCTGATGAAGATGGGTTTAGATACAAGCGATAGCTTGTCTCGATAATACTCGCTCGCACTTAGCTAGATTTATAAGGCCTCTTTAAGAGGCCTTTTTTATTAGCCTTTTATGTTTTTTCTTGCGCCTTTGCCCTTTAGGCAATTGACTATTACAGTGTGAAAAGCCATTTGTTTTTAGTTGAGAGTTCTTCCATAGCTTAAAGTGGGCTTATCTACTCTCTCTTGGCTAAACTTATTTTGGCTTGTATTCGTATTAAATAAGTAACTGATAGACTAAAAGGAAGATGTTATGAGATTTATACTAATTATTGGTGCTGTATTCGTTCTAAGCGCATGCAGTAGCCAAAATGTGGATACAGCTGAAAATAGCTCTACAGCAGTTGAACCCAGTCATTCTAGTGTGGAAAGTGTAGGCGCTAATTCTACAGAAACAACTGCTCCCACTGTTGCTGGGGAAGCAAGTAACTCTAGCGTAGATACTATTGGCGCAAATGAGGCGACAAGCGAAACGACAACGCCGGTCATTGATCCAGAGGTAGACGCAATGTTTGGGCAGCTAATTCGACAGTCTATCGCGAATGGAAATGAACAACAGGCCTTAAAGCTTGTAGAAGATGCCGAGCAAGCCGGTTCACTCAAGGCCAGAGATGTTTATTTACAGGCTTTAGAAAAGCAAAAGGAACAGCAGCAGTAAAGCTTGGGGAGTTTGTGATTAATGGGCGATTTAACGTTGCTCTGAGTCGTGCGACTTTTTTGATTTAGGCAGTTTTGTCTTGATGTTAAATCGGTCCATGTGCCTGAGCAGCATCAAATTGCCAAGGATAAACCCCAGTACCAGAGCAATGATAAGAATAACGTATCCGATGGCCATGGTAAGTCTCCAAATCCTGCTATGTGGGCATTCAAACTAGCTGTGCCAAAGCTAGTTTAGCTTGTTAAACGTTGAGTGCTTGAAGGTTAAGGCTAGAAATAAAGCTGATAAACGCCACGGCCAATAATAAAGGGGCTGGCGGGGCTGTTTTCTTTAGTTGCGGGAATAACCACAACAGAGTCGCTAGCAATAACAAGCTGCTCATTACTACAAAGTGCTTAACTGTATCAGCTTGTTCCAAGAGTGTTTGGTTTAAAACGAGATAAATACACACTGCCACAAGGCTACACATTGCCGCAGCAAGCCCAGCAAATGGCAGCAGTTTATCAAAGCTTGCTAAGCGGTGTTTAGCCTTAACCATTAGCCAGTGGGCAATTGCCGCCGCAGATGCAATAAAGCTAAAGATCCCAATACTATGTTGCAGCAAAACAACCGTAGCGGCTAATAACAGTGGCATACCCATTAACCACCAAAGGTTAATATTTAGGCTGCGTTTGTGTTTAAGCTTGTTAATTTTGAAAGTAAGCACCCAACCGATTAAGGCACTGGCGAAGACTAAGCCCACTAACCAAGTCGCTTGTTGGCTTTCAAATCCACTTAAACCTGCCAAGGTTATAAAGCTAACAAGTGTGCTTAATTGGCGTTGAATTCTGCCTGTTTGCCCAGGGCATAACTCTCCCTTATGTAAAACCAGCATCAATACAAGAAAGGCCAGTGCAGAACAACTAACAAGGCTAACAAACAAGGTGGCATACAAGCTTGGCATTAGGTCTCCGGTAAACAGATATTGGTAACGTATTGGCTAAAAATTTGTTCGATGTGCTGTTCAATACAAGCGAAGCCTGCCACCTGGTTATTTCTTAAGTGTTCTAGGGTTTGGCTAGCATCGAGTTTGCTCATCATTGTTTGGCTGGTGGCTAGGTGGCTCAAGTGCCATGGTTCAAACTCTACGCCGCCCTTAAAGCGCAGATAAGGGTAGAAAAAACCAAAATCTTGAGCATATTCATTTAACCATATCGATAAGGCGTGCTGGCAACCTTGCTCCGCATACTCTTGGGGGATGAGTTCTAAACGAGTTCCTGATGGTAGTAGTTTGGGGTCGTAAAAATCAAAATCGGTGCCCCAATGATGGCGGCTGGTGCCAGGCAAAGCAGACCAACGCAAAATAGCATGCAGCTTTTGCTCATCGCTTAGGCTTGAGATATCCAGTGGGCGACTATTGGCATCAAGAATTGGACGCAGACCATTCCATTTGTTATTCCAGATCGCCAGTTGGCGGTGAAAATCCCGATAACCACTAAAAATGCTTAGGTTAAACCCAGCCTGCGCAGCCGCTTTAATAAGCTTTTTGAGGTCAGATAAAACTAATTGATGAACCCAAGCAAGCTCGGGGTCATCAATTAGTTCGCTCTTGTCTAGCCCATAAAGGGCTAGAGGCTTGGCAAGTTTACTCATTGCCGCCAAGAACGTTTACTAACAGCTCGTAGTACATATCTGCTAACTGTTCTAAATCTGCCACTTTAACGCACTCATTCACTTTATGAATAGTAGCGTTAACTGGGCCAAGCTCGACCACCTGTGTCCCCATTTTTGCAATGAAACGACCGTCAGACGTGCCTCCAGTAGTGAGTAGCTCAGGAGCTTTCTTGGTTACCTTGCTTACCGCGTTGCTCACAGCAGACAAGAAGTCGCCTTCCTCAGTTAAGAATGGTTGGCCATTGTAGGTCCAATCTAATTGGTAATCTAAGCCGTGGCTATCAAAGATATTGTGTACCCGTTTTACAATCTCGCTATCGGTTAGCTCAGTTGAGTAGCGGAAGTTAAACTGAACATCTAACTCACCAGGAATCACATTCGAAGCACCTGTACCAGCGTGAATATTGGCAATTTGAAAGCTTGTTGGTGGGAAGAATTGATTACCGTTATCCCAATGCATTGCCGCAAGTTCTGCAAGAGCTGGTGCTGCATCATGAATAGGGTTTTTAGCTAGGTGGGGGTAAGCCACATGGCCTTGCACACCTTTTACTGTTAAATCTCCAGTTAATGAGCCGCGGCGACCATTTTTAACTACATCACCCACGTGATGAGTAGAGGATGGCTCACCCACCAAGCACATATCAATCAGTTCGTTACGTGCCATTAAGGTATCGACCACGCGGGTTGTACCATTAATAAAAGGACCTTCTTCATCAGAGGTGATTAAGTACGAGATAGAACCTTTGTGATTAGGGTAATCAGCCAAAAATCGCTCAGTAGCTACGACCATGGCAGCTAAAGAGCCTTTCATGTCAGCCGCTCCGCGCCCATGTAGAATGCCATCAATAACAGTGGGCTCAAAGGGTGGGGTATGCCATTTTTCTGCAGGCCCAGGAGGTACTACATCGGTATGTCCAGCAAAACAAAACAGTGGGCCGGTATCACCTTTACGCGCCCACATATTGGTGGTGTCTTCAAATACCATTTCTTCAATGTTAAAACCAACAGCAGTTAGTCGGTCGGCCATTAGTTTTTGGCAATCGCAGTCTTCTGGGGTCACCGACGGACGGCTGATAAGATCTTTTGCTAAGTGTAAAACTGGGCTATCTGACATGGATTTATGCTTCCGGAGAAAAGAGTTGTTGGTATTGGTCGGCTTTAAAACCAAGCGTAAAAGACTGGTCAACTTGAAGTAATGGGCGTTTAATCATTGCTGGGTGCTCGGCCAGCAGTTGAATGGCTGTATCTTTATTTAGGTCAGCTTTTTGCTGGTCGCTTAGCTGGCGATAAGTGGTTCCACGTTTGTTCAAAACGGCTTCCCAACCCAGCTGTTCACACCAATGGCTAATTTGTTCAACACTAACACCATCTTTACGATAGTCGTGGAAGCTAAATTCAATGTTGTGTTCGTTTAACCAACGGCGGGCTTTTTTAATAGTGTCGCAGTTGGGGATCCCGAACATTACTATGTTTGTTGCAGACATGTATGTTCCCTTTTTTATTTTGGCTAAGAATACCAGAGCTGAAGGCAAAGCTCATCGACCAATTAAGCTGGTAAAGGAAATATACCAATCGTACTAAGTAACTGTTCATTTTATCTGGTTAAAATACTCGATAACTGCGTTAGAATTTTTGATTGTAGAATAACTACTTATCGAAAAAATCCTGCCTTATTCTCGAGTATTTTTCCTACGTTATTTCTGATCACTTACTTAGTGTGATTGGTATTAAGGCTTTGAGTGAATTTAAGGCAAAAAAAACCACGCTAAATAGCGTGGTTTAATCACTTAGGCAAAAGCCCAATTTATTTAATAATGGTTAGTACCGGCGTTTCGCTAATGGTTACAGAACCTGATTTTTTCACTAATTCTTTAATCTCGTCCATGTTAGAGATAACCACGGGCGTTAGCGTTGATTTTGCTTTTTCTTCTAGCACGGCTAGATCAAACTCAATAATCACATCACCTTGTTTCACTTCTTGGCCTTCAGCCGCGATACGAGTGAAACCTTCACCTTTTAGCTCAACGGTATCAATACCGAAGTGAACAAACAGTTCTACGCCGTCGGTTGATTCTAGTGAAAACGCGTGGTTAGTTTCAAAAATCTTACCAATGGTACCGTCACATGGCGCTACCATTTTGTTACCGCTTGGCTTAATCGCGATACCATCGCCCACGATTTTCTCAGCAAATACTACATCAGGCACTTCTTCAATAGGAACGATTTCACCTGATAGTGGGGCGATAATATCGATCCCGCCTTTGCTTGAACTATCATCTGAAACCATTTTCTTGAATTTGTCGAATAGACCCATTATGGCGCTCCTAAATTCTTATGTATTGTGCAGTTGTAACTATCTTAACAGACGGAATTTTGTTTAACAAAAGTGTCAACTAACGTTTCAATTTCAGCGGCTGTTGGCAACGCTAAAGCTTGATCGGCTAATTTCTTCACATCAGCATAGTTTGAATTACGGATCAGTTTTTTGATCCTTGGTATAGAAATGGCACTCATTGAAAATTCATCTAAGCCCATTCCCATTAATAACAAGGTGGCAGTTTCATCACCAGCCAACTCACCACACATACCTGTCCACTTACCTTCAGCATGTGAAGCATCAATAACTTGCTTGATTAAAGTAAGGACAGCAGGTGACATTGGGTTATAGAGTGAAGAAATAAGCTCGTTGCCACGATCTACCGCTAGAGTGTACTGAGTTAAGTCGTTGGTTCCAATACTAAAGAAGTCTACTTCTTTAATTAAATGGTGAGCAATAGCTGCCGCTGCAGGTGTTTCAACCATTACGCCAACTTCAACTTTCTCATCAAAGGCGATGCCTTCAGCACGTAACTCGGCTTTTAGTGTATCTAGCACACCGTTTAACTTGCGAATCTCTTCAACCGAAACAATCATCGGGAACATGATGCGCACTTTACCAAAAGCAGACGCACGTAATAGCGCACGAAGTTGAGCATTCATGATTTCTTCGCGGTCGAAGAAGATACGAATTGCACGCCAACCCAAGAATGGGTTCATCTCTTTTGGCAAATCTAAGTAAGGTAAGTCTTTATCGCCACCGATATCCATAGTACGGATAATCACTGGGTGGCCTTGCATCGCTTCTACTACTGCTTTGTAAGCTTCGAACTGCTCGTCTTCGCTAGGTAGTGAGTCACGATCCATGAACAAAAACTCGGTACGGTATAAACCAACACCTTCTGAGCCGTTGCGGTGAGCGCCGTCTACATCTTTAATGGTGCCAATGTTGGCACATACTTCAATTTGATGGCCATCTAAAGAAACCGCAGGTAGGTCTTTTAACTTGGCAAGTTCAGCTTTTTCATCGATGTAGCTTTGTTGGCGCTGTTTATAGGTGGCTAGTTGCTCATCGCTTGGGTTGATAACAACTTCATTGTTTAGTGCATCTAACGCAATGATATCGCCATTTTTAACCTGTTGGGTTACGTCGTTGGTACCAACAACAGCTGGTAGCTCTAAAGAGCGAGCCATAATAGAAGTGTGAGAAGTACGACCGCCGATATCAGTAACAAAACCTAGTACTTTATCTAAGTTAATTTGAGCTGTTTCTGAAGGGGTTAAATCGTTGGCGACTAAAATTACTTCTTCAGTAATGGTACTTAAAGAAACAATCTCGATGCCTAGAATGTTTTTAACTAAACGAGAACCTATGTCGCGAAAGTCCGTTGCGCGTTCTTTTAGGTAAGGGTCGTCTAACTCGGCTAGCATCTGCGCGTTTTGCTCGATAATGGTATGAGCTGCATTGTCGGCGCTAAGCAAGTTATCTTTGATGCAGGCTAGAATTTCCTCTTCAAGCTCTTCATCTTCTAACAGCATGATATGTCCTTCGAAGATAGCTTCTTTCTCTTCACCGAAGGTTTTACCTGCCATTATTTTAATTTCTTCGAGCTGTGCAGAAGTTTTATTACGTCCATCGAAAAAGCGTTGTACTTCGCTTTCTACCTGCGCTGCGTCGATATTTGTTTGGTTAATCACTACTTCTTGTTCCGCAAGTAGCAGTGCTTTACCAATTGAAATTCCTGGAGATGCCAGAATACCTGAAATCATAACCTACACCTATTTAGTTGAACTGATTAACGGACTTATAAAAATGCTGACTTATTCAAGTTCATCCATTAACGCAACTAGTTTTTCTACAGCGGCAGTTTCGTCTTCGCCTTCAGCGCGAATCACCACACTAGTGCCTTTAGTTAGGCCAAGAGTTTGCAGTTTAAAAAGGCTTTTGGCACTGGCAGATTTGCCATTGCTCTCAACAGTGATATCGCTAGAAAATGCTTTTGCTTCTTTTACAAATTGTGCCGCAGGGCGAGTATGAAGACCATTTTCGGCGGTGATAACAACACTTTTCTCAAACATACAATCATTCCTCAAGTTAAATTATGTCGCCTATAGCTTGATATAAGCTTAGACGCTTATTAGTAAAACGTTTTCGAGAAAAAAATAACGTAAAAGCCTTTGGTAAAGTTTAATCTACGTCAAATTTTCCTATTTAGTTGTACAGTGTTACTTAATATTACATAGGGGTTTTGTGTGTAACTCTATGTAATTTAATAAATAATACTAATTTATCGAAGTGAACAATGTGTCAATTTT
This sequence comes from Agarivorans sp. OAG1, assembly GCF_037076485.1. Lineage (NCBI taxonomy): Bacteria > Pseudomonadati > Pseudomonadota > Gammaproteobacteria > Alteromonadales > Alteromonadaceae > Agarivorans > Agarivorans sp. OAG1. Next base: position 3,325,281 of record NZ_AP028990.1, on the reverse strand, counting down.
GATACCTTTTGTTACAAAGTGATACATTGTGAAGCGCATTATTTAGCGGTTTGGAGTATAGTTTTTGCAGTTTTGTTGCACAAGTCTTAATGGTTAATTTTCTTTGAAAATAAAGTCTTTGTCGCAAAAAAAAGCAACCTTCACAGGTTGCTTATTGATTACTTGCTTAAATTTACTTATTGAACGTTTTCTTGTTCAGTGAAAATGTTAGCAAATAAAGCACTTGATAAGTAACGCTCACCTGAGCTTGGCAGTATCACAACAATCGTTTTATCTGCAAATTCTGGCTTTTCAGCGATACGGTTAGCAGCTACAACAGCGGCGCCTGAAGAGATACCCGCTAAAATACCTTCTTCTTCCATTAAACGTTGAGCCATGGCTATAGCGTCTTCGTTAGTTACTTGCTCAACCGCGTCAACCATTTCTAAATCTAGGTTGCCAGGGATGAAGCCTGCACCAATACCTTGGATTTTGTGTGGACCAGGAGTTAGATCTTCACCCGCCTTAGCTTGAGCAATAACTGGAGAATCAACGGGCTCTACTGCAACAGAAGTGATGCTTTTGCCTTGTTCCAGTTTAATGTAACGGCTAACACCTGTAATTGTACCACCGGTACCCACACCCGCTACAAACACATCAATTTCACCGTCTGTATCTTCCCAAATCTCTGGGCCAGTTGTTTTCTCGTGAATTTCTGGGTTAGCTGGGTTATCAAATTGACCTAGTAATACGTATTTATCTGGGTTGCCATCACGAATTTCTTCCGCTTTACCGATAGCGCCTTTCATGCCTTTAGCGCCTTCAGTTAGTACTAAGTTAGCACCCAATGCTTTAAGCAATTTACGACGCTCTAAGCTCATGGTGTTTGGCATAGTAAGGGTGATTGGGTAACCGCGAGATGCTGCAACAAATGCTAAAGCAATACCGGTATTACCACTGGTAGGTTCAATGATTTCTTTACCTGGACCCAATAAGCCTTTCTTTTCTGCATCCCATACTAAGTTTGCACCAATACGACATTTAACACTGAAGCTTGGGTTACGGCTTTCTACTTTAGCCAGTACGTTACCTTTGCTTACGCGGTTAAGGCGAACTAGCGGAGTGCGACCGATAGTCAGGGAATTGTCTTCGTAAATCTTACTCATTGAAACGTCCTTTTTAAGGTTAATAGGCTTGCTACAATCAGTGGTTATTGGCACTTAGCAGCATTACTGTGTTACTAGCATAACGCGCTATTTGGGAAGGGGAAGTAACGTTTATTTATAACGTTATGTAATTAAGAGATAAATTGATATGCCATTAGGCGTAGTGTTGTTGGAAATTTGTGAAGAAGCATTGCTACAACAAGGTTTACTTCAACTAAGCTAAAGTTGATTAACTAATTCTTTGGTCACTAGTAGCGAGGACGCTATGTTTATGTGCGATTGTGTATTGCGATATAGCTCAAAAATTGTCTTTTTTATGCTGCTGGTTTTCGCATTGCTGGCGTGCAAGGATGTCGAACAAAGTTCAGATTTATTAAATAACTTTGAGCCAGAATTTGTTGCCCAGTGGCAAACTGTCGTTGAGGCCAGTGAGCCTCCTGCGGAGTTCTCATTACAAGCTGCATGTATCCCTCAGGTAATTGAAGCGAATCCTCAGCAAGCCTTAAAAGGCACCTTAATTGTCGTGCACGGCTTTACCGCATGTAACCAACAATTTTTTGATTGGGGCTTGCAGTTAGCGGCTGCCGGTTATCATGTTGTGTTGCCAGCTCTTCCTGGTCATGGTCTTGAGGCAGAACAGCAAGATTTGCTGTTGGAAGCTAGCGGTTTAGCCAATAATGCCCAAGTGTATTCAGATTTTGCTGACCAATTGGTATTGCTAGGGCAGCTGTCTCCGGGGCCTTCAAAAATCATTGCAGGTCTAAGTGTTGGCGGAGCTGTGGCGGCTGCAGTTGCAATACGCGGAGAACAGACCTTTGATAAAGCTTTGCTAATGGCTCCTTTTTTGGCCATACCAATGACTTACTCTACAGAACCGGGGCCGCAGCTAGCACCGCTTAGCCCACAAGAAGAGCTCGACTTGCTGGATTTGCTCAATGCTGAAACTGATAATTCCGAGCAACTAGAGCAGGTCTGGCACCAGTTTGCTCAGTTACTGGAGCAATTTCGCACCGGGGTGGCGCAATCCTTATTAGCACTTCTAAAACTTAGCACCTTTATTCCCCAATTGGATTATAGCTGGGGCCCTGCCTGTGAAGATGAACGAGCCGCTGGCCGAGCTGGTATATGTAATTTTAAAATAAGCAATTTGTTTGCGGTAGACAGTTTTGGTCGAGAAACCCTAGTAGCTTATCAGCAAGCTGAGAGTCTTGCTGTGCAAGTTCAATTGGTGGCAGTTGAAAATGATAGTGGTGCAGACCCACTGGCTATTCAAACGCTGGCGGAACGCTTAAACAGCTTAGTTGGAGAGCAAGCTTTAGGTTACTGTTTGTATGACGGTGAGATTGTGCCGCACTCCTTCATATCAAAATATGACAACATCGTATTGGCAGACGCAGGCGCTACTGATGTACTCAGTTCTGCTTTAGCTAATATGGAAGCGCTTTGGCTAAGCCGGTTTTATAGCGAAGCCTTAGAGTTTATTGATTCCGATACACCTAACTTTTTTGAGAATGAACAGGGCTTTTGTATACAGCAACCCAAGTAGCTTACAATTTGCTATCGCTAGGTAAAATCAATGTCTAGTGGCTGGCTATTAATTTTGTGGCTTGCACTTTGAGTTTAACGCACATCACTAATACCACTTTGATGGCTTTACTTATTTCAGTTTCATTGATTATTGTTTAGCAGTTTAAAATTACTAACAAACTGAGCCTTAACAACGGGAGAGCCTAATGGAGAAAGTTGCGCGTTTAGCAAGTAAACACTGGCTAATTGCCATGGTGTTGTTTTCTATTTATGGCGTTCAAGTTTGCCCGTTTTTGGAAGCTCAAACGCCTCTTCAATTATTACTCCCTATCATTATTAGTTTTCTTGTCACCTTGTTGGCGAGGCGCTTTGCCTGTTTGGCAATAGAGAAGAAGCCAAAAGAACAGCAAGTAAGCGCCCAGTTCACTCTCGATTTTTCACTGTTTTTAATCATGGCCTTAAGCGTCGTTAGTTATAACTTAATGATGTTTGAGCCGCCTTGGGAGTCAAACTTAAAGGTTATTTTAGGTTTGGCTGCTTTGGGCTTTTATGTAGCGGCAGATTTAGCCTTGTTTAAGGAGTGGCAAATTGCTCAAGACTTAGAGAGTGCTGGCCAACACTTACAGATTAAGCCGCAACCTTATTCTGTTAGTCAAAAGTTTTCAGCCTTCGCAGCGGCCAGCGCTTTCGTGCTAGCAGGTGTTATCTTTTTGGTGATTAATAAGGATTTAGATTGGTTGGTAAATGTTGGTTCAGATCTCTACCCGATTGAAGTGGCTCAGCGTTATATTGTTATCGAACTAAGCTTTGTATTGCTGGTGGTATTGGCCTACGTGCTAAGAGTAATAAGCAGTTACTCACGCAACCTAAAGCGTTTGCTAGAAAACGAAAATCATAGCTTGGCTAAGGTACAAGCCGGCCAATTAGATACTCAGGTCACCATTAGTAGTAGTGATGAATTTGGCTTGATAGCACAGCGCACTAATTCAATGATTGCTAGTTTACAACGCAGTACTTTGTCGCTTCAGCAAACGCGAGATATCGCCATTCACAGTTTGGCGACACTAGCAGAAACCCGTGACAATGAAACCGGCGCGCATATTCTACGTACCCAGTACTACGTTAAAGCCTTGGCTGAGGCGCTGCAAAATGAGCAAGGTTTTAGCAATTTATTAAGTCCTCAGATTATTGATTTAATCTATAAGTCAGCCCCCTTACATGACATAGGGAAAGTGGGGATCCCCGACGCTATTTTACTTAAGCCCGGCCAACTTGATGACGAGCAGTGGCAGATCATGCGCCAGCATCCTGAAATAGGAGCCGATGCCTTAGCCGAAGCTGAACGCCAGTTTGGCAGTGAGGATGCGGCCTTCCTGCAATACGCTAAAGAAATTGCTTTATCTCATCACGAGAAATGGGATGGAAGTGGTTACCCCGAAGGGTTAGCTGGAAATGACATTCCCTTAAGTGCGCGCTTAATGGCCTTGGCAGATGTTTATGATGCGCTCATTTCTAAGCGGGTATACAAACCTGCTTTTTCTCACGACAAAGCTAAGCAGATTATTTTAGAAGGGAAGGGCTCGCATTTTGACCCTGCAGTAGTTGAGGCATTTTGCCGATGCGAGCAGCAATTTGTCGAGATTGCTGCTCAATACAGTGATAAACCAGAGTGTGCAGCTTAGTTGCTGTAAACCACAATGGATACGCGGTAGCGATCTCTTTTCGGACTGCGCTCTACGGTGTAAACCGAGTAGTGGCTAGCGTTTTGGGTACTGGCCCATTCCACGGCTTCTTTTTCGGCTATGTCTAAATCTAAGTTGCTCAAAAAGGTTTTTTGGGCCACTTTGGTTAAGTTCATTTCCTGGGCTTCGCCGTAGTTTATCTTTTGTAGTGTACTGGCTGCTGCCATCACAGAGCCCGCACTCAGTAAGCTGAGGCTTAGTACTAAGCCCGATAATAGATGTTTGGTTTTCATTACTGCTTCTCCTCGACCAGCTTGTCTCGATAACTATCGACCCAAATTGCTGTGGCACCACATACCGCCACCGGCATGATAATTAAGTTTAATAGGGGTACGGTACTAAAAAATAAAACGATCGCCCCAAAGCCACTGTTGCGAATGCGGTCTTGCTTAAGTTGATCGCGCATAGTAGCAAATGGAATGCGATGATTGTCAAAAGGGTAATCAATGTACTGAATGCACATCATCCAAGCACAGAATAAAAACCACAGTACAGGCGCAATAGTTTGGCCAATGGCAGGGATTAAAAACAGCAGTAATAATCCCAAAGCTTTGGGTAGCCAGTACCACAGCTTTTGCAGTTCTCGAGAGAAAATGCGTGGTAAATCTTTGATGAGATCAACTATCGACATGTCGTCGACTTTTTTGCCACTAAGGTGCATTTCTACTTTTTCGGCTAATAAGCCGTTAAAAGGCGCTGCAATCCAATTTCCAATAATGCTAAAGGTAAAACCAAACACCATCAGAATAGCGATTATCGCCGTTGGCCAAATTAACCAGCTTAGCCAATCTAACCAGCTTGGTAGGTAATCAACAATCTGCTGAACCCAAGTGCCTAACTGTTGGTATAAAAAGAAGAATGCTGCACCAAACAACAAAATGTTAGCGATTAGAGGAATCATCACAAAAAGCCGAAGACCAGGTTGAGTAATTAAGCTAAAACCCTGGGCGATGTAAGAAATTCCGCTGCGAGAAGCAAGCGAATGCTGCGTCATTGTTGTGATCCCTCGTTTGTTTATGGACTCATATATTACAAAGCGTTGATAGCTCTGGTAAAGTCTTGCTTAACAATAGCAACAAATTAAGCAAAATCATTTATGCGCTTGAAACAAATCCGCCTCGCCGGGTTTAAATCTTTCGTTGACCGAACCACCATCCCTTTTCCCACCGATATGACAGCCATAGTAGGGCCAAACGGCTGTGGCAAGTCAAACGTAATCGACGCTGTTCGCTGGGTATTAGGAGAGAGCAATGCCCGCCATTTGCGCGGTGGCTCTATGACTGATGTTATTTTTAATGGTTCAACCAAGCGCGCCGCTGTATCTAAAGCCATGGTGGAATTGATTTTCGATAACCAGCAAGGGCGAATTGGCGGTGAGTTTGCTAGTTACGCCGAGATTGCCGTTCGCCGAGAAGTTAGTCGAGATGGTCAAAATAACTATCTGCTAAATGGCGCTAAATGCCGTAAACGCGATATTACCGATTTGTTTTTAGGAACGGGCCTTGGTCCGCGCAGTTACGCGATTATTGAACAAGGCATGATTAGCCGTTTAATCGAGTCAAAGCCACAAGAACTGCGGGTGTTTATTGAAGAAGCAGCTGGCGTGTCTAAGTATAAAGAACGCCGACGCGAAACGGAGTTACGCATTAAACACACCGATGAAAATATTCTGCGTCTGCGAGATATCGAATCAGAGCTTGCGCAACAAGTCAGTAAGCTTAAAACCCAAGCGCAAGCGGCTAAGCGTTATCGCCAGTATCGAGAGCGTCATCGTGAACTAAAGGCGCTTATTTGCCTTCAAGAGTTGCGCCAGTTGGACGCGAGCATTGATAAAGGCAATCAGGGGAATGATCAGGCCGAACAGCAGCAAAGGCACGAAGAACACCTGATAACTCAAACGGAAAACCAGCTTAGCTTGCTTAACCACCAAATTGCAGAGCAGCAAGAACAGATTCAAAATCTGCAGCAGCAAAGTTACCAACTTAAAACTGAGTTGGCGAAACTTGAGCAGCAACAATTACATACCAAGCAACAACAGAGTCAGTCGCAACAAAGCCGCGACCGCAACTTAACTCAGCAAGCTGAAATTAAGGCAAGCTCAGAGGTGCTAAGTGAGCAGTTAGCGCTGGAGCAAGAAGCCATCGCAGAACTAGAGTTGCAACAAGAAATGCAGCAGCAAGTGTTGTTAGAGTTAGAGCCACAGCTGGAAGACGCCGAGCAACAGCATGCCGATGCCTTAGCTGAGAGTAATGCCTTTTTAGCTGCGAGCCAACAGGCGCGTCACTCTGTGCAGCAGTGCGAAGCTCAATTGCGTCATTGTGAGCAAATGCAGCAGCGCCATAAGCAGCAGATTGCTCAATTAGAGCAAAGCTTAAGTCACACCGCCGATGGTGATGAAGCTGCCTTGCAGCGTTTAACTCAGCAGCTCGACGAAAGCGAACCCAAACAACAAGAGCTTGAGACGCAGTTGGCTCAGGCCGAGGTCTCTAAGCAGCACTTAGCCGACAAACTAGCGGCCTGCCAACAACAATTGCAACAAACGCAATTACAACAAACTGCTGAAGAAACCCGTTTGCAGGGTGTTGATAAATTGCTCGGGCAAGTTGAGCAGACAGCCCAGCAGCCACTGCTTGACGTTCTGGGTGTGAAGGAAGGTTGGGAACAGGCTGCAGATGTGGTTTTAAGTACATGGCTACAGGCGGAGTGGTGTGAGCAACTAGACGCCCAGTTTCCCTTAGCATTAAGCGCAGTTGCGCCTGCGGTAAGTCATCAGCTCGCCCCTCAGTTAGCAACGTTGAGCAGCTTAGCCGAGCAATTAGAGAATGTTGAGCTTGGATACTTATGTGGCCAAGTGCTAGTGGTCGATAATCTTGAGCAAGCGATAAGCTTGCGAGAGTATCTAAGTAATGAACAATCATTGATAACTGCCAGGGGCGAGTGGGTAGGAAGATACTGGCAGCAGTTGAGCCCACCGAACTACCAACATTCTTTGTTAAGTCTGCAACAAGAGCGCCAGCAGCTACACGAATTATTGGCTCAGTTGGAGGAAAGCGCTACTCAGCTAAAGCTTGAACAACAAGACCTACAGCAGCAATCTCAGCAACAGGCTGAACAGATAAAAGGGCTAAGCCAGAATTTAGTGACAGTGAAGGCCGAGATTGCCGACTGGCGCAGCCGCTTAGCCTTATTAGAGCAACAGCAAGCCTTTGCCAAGCAACAAACCGAGCAAATACAGCAGCAAATCGCCGAACTGCAGATTACGCTGGAGCAAGATCAAGAATTGCAGTTATTGCTCGAAGAGCAACTTGAACAGCATCAGGCTGAATTAAATCAGCAAAGCGAAAAGCAAAAATACTTGCAACAACAAACTGCACTGGCGACAGATGCTCTAAAGCAGCAACGCTTGAGCTTGCAGCAACAGCAACAAGCTAGTCATCAGCAGCAATTGTTATTGCAGCAACAGCAAGCAAAACTTCAAGCGCAACTGCAGCAGCAAAGCTATCAGCAGCAAAAGTTGGCAGAGCTTGAACAGCAGTTACAGGCGCAGCCCGAAGAGCACGATGAGCAACTAGCCCTGCTTGGTGAGCAAATAGAACAGTTGCTAGAGCAACACTTAGAATTGGAAGAGCAGCAAACAGGTGCTAGCGAAGCACACCATAAAAGTGTTGAACAACAGCAAGCTTTGGCTCAGCAGTTAAAAGATGCACAGCTACGTTTAAAAGAATTAATTGAGCAAGGTACGCAACAACGAATTGAGCAACAAAGTTTGTTAGCGCGTCGAACCGTATTGTTAGAGCAACTAGCGGAGCAAGGTGAAAACTTAACACACCTTGAGCTATCGTTGCCAGAAGCCAGCTTAGAAGACGACTATGCCAGTGAGCTAAGTCAGGTAGATGCGCGCTTGAAGCGATTAGGCGCGGTGAACTTAGCTGCGGAAGACGAATTTGAACAGCAGAATGCACGCTATCAAGAGTTAAGCACGCAACTTACTGATCTAGAAGCCGCCATTGAAGTGTTGCAAACGGCAATCGCCAAAATAGACCGTCAAACTCGTTCTAAATTTAGTGAAACTTTTGCTAAAGTAGATGCAGACTTACAACAGCTTTTCCCCAAGGTTTTTGGTGGGGGTAAGGCTTGGCTTGAACTGTCTTCCGACGACTTGCTCGAAACTGGCGTAACTATAATGGCGCGACCTCCGGGTAAAAAGAATGCTAGCATTAGTTTATTGTCGGGCGGAGAAAAAGCGCTGACTGCCTTGGCCTTGGTTTTTGCTATATTTCGCTTAAATCCTGCGCCATTTTGTATGCTTGATGAGGTAGATGCACCGCTAGATGAAGTAAATGTGGGACGTTTTGCCGATTTAGTGCATAGTATGTCTGATACGGTTCAATTTATATTTATCAGTCACAATAAAGTGACAATGGAAAAGGCCTCGCAACTTGCTGGGGTAACAATGCAGGAGCCAGGCGTATCACGCTTGGTAGCAGTGGATATCGCAGAAGCGATAGCCATGGTGGAATAATAGCTTTAGAGAACAGTTAAATGCAGGAATTACGCATCGTACTTATCGTTGTTGGAATCATTTTAATTATTGCTTTGCTCGCTCATGGTTTTTGGAGTAGTCGCAAACAACGACCTGAAAAACTGGTTAGTCCCAAAAAATCTTTAGGGGCTCAAGAATCTTCAGCAACACGTGATGAACAAGGTTTTGATGATCTAGGTGTAGGTCAAGCTCGGGTTATTGGTGACCCTATTGAAGACGCTATTACTCAGCAAGAAGTAGCTCCAGCCGCAAAACCTGCGGCCAAACCAGCAGAAATAAAAGCAAGCCCAGATTTTGCCGCTGAGCCAAGCGCGCCAGTGCAGCGAAAAGAGCCTGAATTTAGCTTTTCTGCAGTAGATGAAGCGCCAAGCATTAGTGATAGCCAAGGTTTAGAGGGCTTAGAACCTAAGGCCAATCCAGAGGCTGTGAGTGTTGAACCTGAGCCAAGTACTTTGTCTAGCGAACCAGAGTTTGCCTTTGATATGGACGAAGTAAAAGAAGAACTTGTAGAGCCTGTGGTTGAAGAACCACAAGAGCCGGTTAAAGATCCTAATGCACCCGATGATGTGTTTATCTTAAATGTTATGGCTCAGAGTGGCCGTTACTTAAAAGGTGCTGCGCTGTTAGCAAGTTTAGACAAAATTGGTTTGCGCCATGGTGACATGGATATTTTTCATCGTCACTTAGATAACAGCGGCACTGGTCCGGTGATATTTAGTTTGGCGAATATGGTTAACCCTGGCACTTTTGATATTAATGCCATGGACCAACTAGAAACCCGTGGTGTGAGCATCTTCATGACTGTGCCATGTAAGGGCGAACCAACTAAAAACTTTGCCTTAATGTATAACGCAGCCATGACCTTGGCTAAAGATTTAGACGCGATAATGTTAGATGACCAGCGTAATCCTTTGACCAAGCAAACCGTTAATCACTATGAGCAACGGGTGCGTGAATACGAGCGTAAGCAACTGCTCGTAAACTAATAAATTGTGTGTACTTTTAAGCCTTTCCAATACATGTATTTGGGAAGGCTTTTTTATTTGAAAGGTCTCTCATGGACAAGCCAGAACAACAAATTGAGCAGCTAAGAACTCAACTCGAGCAATATAACTATCAATATTACGTATTGGATGAGCCTTCGGTTCCTGATGCTGAATATGACCGCTTATTTCGAGAATTACAGAGTTTAGAAAAGCAGCATCCAGACTTATTGCGAAGTGACTCGCCTACCCAGCGTGTTAGCGGAACGCCGCTATCAGCCTTCGATCAAATTCAGCACGAAATGCCAATGTTGTCCTTAGACAACGTATTCAGTGAAGAAGACTTAAGTGCCTTTAATAAACGTTTGCAAGAGCGATTGGTGACTGCCGATGCAATTACCTATTGTGTCGAACCCAAGCTTGATGGCTTAGCGGTGAGCATCTTGTATGTTGATGGTGTGCTGCAGCAAGCTGCAACACGTGGAGATGGCAGCACAGGCGAAAATGTCACCGAGAATGTGAAAACCATTCGCTCTATTCCTCTGCGTTTACGGGGTAATAACTGGCCCGCCAGATTGGAAGTGCGCGGTGAAATATTTATGCCTAAGGCGGGTTTTGAAAAACTTAACCAGCAAGCAATCGAAAAGGGTGAAAAAGGCTTTGCCAACCCACGCAATGCAGCAGCAGGAAGTTTGCGACAGTTAGACTCGCAAATCACTGCTACGCGTCCTTTGGCATTTTATGCCTACTCCTTGGGCGTGGTGAGTGAAAGCTTAAGTCAAAGCCATTATCAGAACTTACAAAGCTTAAAAGACTATGGTTTACCGGTGTGTCCTGAAGTGCGCACTGTTAGCGGCAGTGAGGCGTGTTTTGCCTATTACCAAGAAATTGGTGAGCGCCGCAATAGCCTCGCCTATGAAATTGATGGCGTTGTTTACAAAGTAGATAGTTTGGAACTGCAGCAACAATTGGGTTTTGTTGCGCGAGCGCCTCGCTGGGCAACGGCCCATAAATATCCGGCTCAAGAAGAAATCACAATATTGCGAGATGTAGAATTTCAGGTTGGGCGAACTGGAGCGATAACTCCCGTGGCCCGTTTAGAGCCAGTTTTTGTTGGTGGCGTTACGGTGAGTAATGCCACCTTGCACAACGCTGATGAAATTGAGCGTTTAGCGGTGCGTATTGGCGATAGTGTGATTGTACGCAGAGCTGGTGATGTGATTCCGCAGGTAGCCGGAGTCATCCTTGAGCGTCGCCCAGAAGATGCAAAAGAGATAGTTTTTCCCGAAAGCTGCCCGGTGTGTGATAGCGCCATCGAGCGCATCGAAGGTGAGGCTGTTGCGCGTTGTGTAGCAGGCCTGCGTTGTGGTGCGCAGCGTAAAGAGGCACTAAAACACTTTGTTGCCCGTAAAGCTTTAGATATAGACGGTATTGGTGACAAGTTGGTAGAGCAGTTGGTCGAAGCGGAGTTATTGCAAACCCCCTTAGATTTATTTCACCTTGCGCAGCAACGAGACGCTTTGTTGGGCTTAGAGCGCATGGGCGAGAAGTCTGTCGATAAGTTGCTAGCAGGTATAGAAGCAGCACGAGAGACCACTTTGGCGCGCTTCATATACTCCCTAGGGATCCGTGAAGTAGGTGAGGCGACAGCTGGTAACCTTGCTCAACATTTTAAAAGCTTACCCGCAATAGCCGATGCCAGCCTTGAACAACTGCAAGATGTGCCCGATGTTGGTGAAATTGTTGCTAAGCACCTGCGTTTCTTCTTCACTCAAGAGCAAAATGCTGAACTAGTGAATGCGCTGGCCGAACAACTCAGTTGGCCTGCGATAGAAGATAAGGCGGAAGAAGACTTGGCCATGAACGGCAAGGTAATTGTACTTACCGGCACCTTAAGTCAACTTGGCAGAAGTGAAGCTAAACAAGCGCTGCAAGCCTTAGGCGCTAAAGTAACCGGCAGTGTTTCGAAGAAAACCGACATTGTGATTGCCGGTGATGCGGCAGGCTCTAAACTCACTAAAGCCCAAGATTTAGGCATTGATGTATGGAATGAACAGCAATTAGTTGATTTGCTGCAAAGCTAAGTGAAACTCTCTCACTACTATAAAGGCCCGCTAGTTTGCTAGCGGGCCTTTTTGTTGAATAGTCACTAACAACCACTTTGATTGCTTGGCTTAAATGGCTTGTTATATGTCGATTCAGCTACGCTTAATTAACCACCATCAATTAAGTGATCCCTATGAGTCAATTCGATTCCTTGCTTCCACCCCAAATGGCTGAACGCGCTGCCGACGTTGGAGTAAGTAAAGCCACCAAAGATCCGCTTAAAGCATTTTTACTGGCCCTTACTGCTGGCGCACATATCGGCATAGCCTTTGTTTTTTATACCACCGTAACCACTGGTGCGGGAGATTTTCCTTGGGGTTTTACCCGTTTAATCGGCGGTATGGCATTTAGCTTAGGCCTGATTTTTGTGATTATTACCGGTGGTGAATTGTTTACCAGCTCTGTATTGACGCTGGTGGCAAGAGCCAGCGGTAAAATCTCATGGAAAAGCTTATGTATTAACTGGTCATTGGTTTACTTAGGTAATTTGGCTGGTGCTTTTGTCTTAGTCTCGCTAATGCTAATGACCAAGCAATATACTTTTGCCGAAGGAGAGGTAGGTATCAATACCATGCGTATTGCCCAGCACAAGCTGCATCATGATTTTTTTCAAGCGGTAGCCCTGGGCATTATGTGTAATGTGTTGGTATGTATCGCAGTGTGGATGACGTTTAGCGCCCGAAGCTTAACAGACAAGGTAATGGTGATGATTCTGCCGGTAGCAATGTTTGTCTCGGCGGGCTTTGAGCACTGTATTGCCAATATGTTCCAAGTACCTATGGCTATTGGTATTAAAAATCTCGCAGGCCCCGAGTTTTGGCAAGCAACTGGCTTAAGCCCAGCAGACTTTGCCGATCTCACCTTTGGCAACTTCTTCATCAACAATTTAATTCCGGTCACTCTCGGTAACATCATTGGCGGAGGGGTATTTGTGGGACTAGGCTATTGGCTTATTTATCTACGAAAGCCCGATTAACCCGTTTGTTGCATCGTTTGGGTGCGATTGTTGAGCACTAAACTAAGCCTGCGACTAGCCAGTATTTACTGCGATTAACTTAGCCGTAGCTTAGATTTGCTGAGCATTGTGGTAAGAATATAGCGCTAATAGTGATTCCTCTGAATTATTACCTCTTTTGGTGTATATTTTGCTTCGTTAATTCTTGAGTTTAGTTGTTGTACTTGGTGATTTAGGTAGTTTATGTCGGTTCTTTCTCCAAATAGTGTTTTTACTTCGCTTCAGCAAGATGGCCCCTTTGCGGTAAGCCGTGATGCCTTTGTGGCGCACCCATTTTCTACTGGCGTTCGCAGCTGGGTAAAACGCTTGCAGCAAGATAGTAATAATGTGTCTAAATATCGGGCTCTGCGTAGCCAGATATTCGAGTTTTTGGGCATCGACAGTTTTTCACAAATTCAGAACTTGATTGACGACGTGAGCTTGCGTAAACAGCGCAGCGAACGAGCATTATCTCTATTGGGCAATATGTTTGGTATTGATGGCAACTTAAACGAAATTGAGAGCCGAGTTGATGAATATGCGCGTACTGCAGATGCGGTCATTCACTCAATTAAGGGAAAAATTCTTTCTCCTTATGCTTCGCATATTGAAAATACCAACGAAATTGAAGTGACCAATAATCCAGTAGAGTTATTGCTGATTATGTTCAATGATGACTACCACAAAAAAGCGCGCTTTGAAGCGCGACGTAAACTGATTTTGATGACCCTAGCTGGCAGCATCGAACAGCGTGAGCGAGAAACTGAAATCGAAAACAAGTTTTCAGCATTTCTTGAGTTTTTAAACGGCTACGTGTGGAGTAAAGAGCTCAAGATTGGGGAGCTAGACCCGGTTTATTTACACTCAAAACACCTTAACGACGATTACGCCTGTAGCGAGGTGAAAGTATTAAACCCTCAGCAGGCCAAGCTTATTCAACGTGGCGAGCGTGAAAAACTCACCTTGTTAAAGCGCCGAAGTTTTACTGTGGGCGAGCGTAAAATTCCAATCTACGTTTCTATTCGTAAAAAGCCGCCAGAAGCAAAAGTATTAAAGCTATTGCGCAAAAATCAGAAGAATCCTGCGGTGGCGGTAGATGACGAGCTTGGCTTAATGGCGGTTCTAGATTCGGTTAGCGATATTAAAGCCTTTCAAAAGCACCTCACGCGCAGTGCTTCTAGCGCAAATTCCTTAATGGTGCTAGAAGACATTTCCGATACCTTAACCGATAGATCTGAATATCGCGGTAGGGCAGTGGGCTCTAGTGAAAAAACGCCAATGATGAAGTTTTTTGCGCGTTTAGGCGGAATGCGGGTGGAGTTTATTATTCATACCAACCGTACTTGGCTTAATTATATGTATCAACAAGATGTTGCTCACAATGAGTATGAAGTGAAACGAATGTTCGATACCGGGGTCATTGAGCTACTATTCCCTATGGATATTTTCCATTTGAATCACCGAAAGACCCGCGATGAAATGATTCAATTTTTTAGGAAACAAATTGAGGCTTAAGCCTTAAAGTCTGCGGCAAGTCTAATAACGCCATCAAGCCAGCGAGCTGGCTTGCAATGGTATATTGGCGGCGCTAGAGTGTTGGTTAAATAAAGTTGTTGGTTTTGTGTTGTTGAATTTGGCGCGTTTTTCATTAGTGGTTTATACAGCTCTGGCATTTGCTTTAACTAGCATTTCTGCAAGTGCTGGCGCGCTCATCGAGCAGCAAAACACGGTTGAAGATATCTTGGTAATCGGCCACTCACCGATGCAAGATTGTCATGTAAATGCTAGTTCTTCTGCGGCAGTAAATATCGATGGACATGCACTAACACACACAATGCCTATTGGCGGCAGTTGTTGTAGCGTAAGCTGCATGGCTCCGCCGCTGATGAATTTGCTCAAACTCAATATTGCAGAATCCCCGAGCAGCCTTTTAGCTTTTTCTTCTACCCGCAGTATTGCCCTATTCAATACTGCTGAACCTCTATATCGCCCTCCAATTGGTTAAGTTCCCAAGATTATAAGCATTATCAGTTTTTGGATTGATAGTGGAAGCATTAAGCCCCTAGTTAGATGGGCCAAAAGTGGAACAACAATGAACATATCTTTTTATAGATTAGTAGCTGCGATACTGCTTACCGCCTATGCAAACTTAGTTTATGCGGAGCCGAATGAAACTGCACTTGGTGAAAACCTGTATTTAACTGTTGGCGGTTACGGATGCGCGGCCTGCCATGGCAAATACGCCAATGGGGCGGGGAACGTGGGAGGTAACATTCGTGGTGCCAGCTTAGAGCAGCTTAATCACGCCTTAGAAAATGAACCAACTATGCAGTTGTTAAGCGAAGTTATAGCGCCAAAGCAACGAGGATTGATTGTGCAATATCTCGCCAGTTTAGGTGCAATGCCGCTGTTGGAGTGGAGCATCGGTGAAGATACCGACATTAAAGCTCAGCAGCTTATACCTAAACAGTTGAGCCAGTTGGTTGTTAAAAATGACACCTTAGTTGCTATAGCGGTGGATCTTAGTCCCTTGGCAATAAATCAAACATTACATATAGAGCCTTTAGATACCCAAGCTGTGCAGTTTATTGCGCCTGCGTTTTCGGTAAGCCTACAAGTTAATGGGCAGGCTCTACATTTACTAGTGAATGAATAAGAGAATAATGATGAAAATACTAAACAAAATACTACTAAGCTTGTTGGTCTGCTTCAGCAGTTCGGTATTGGCTAAAACTAGCATTGAGCTATATAAGTCACCCACTTGTGGTTGTTGTACAAAGTGGGCGGAAATAATGGAGCAAAAAGGGTATCAGGTGAATGTGCATCACAAACAACAGTGGAATGTACTAAAACAAAGTTATGACATGCCTCCTCAGCTGCAGTCTTGCCATAGTGCAGTGATTGATGGCTATTTAATAGAAGGGCATGTACCGGAAAGTGACATTGCCCGCTTGTTAAAAGAACGCCCCAAAAACATCAAAGGCTTAGCTGCGCCTGGAATGCCACAGCATTCGCCGGGCATGGCTAAAGAAGGAGCTGCTTATAAAGACTTTAAAGTTATCGCTTTTTCAGAGGACGGCTTAAGTATTTATAAGCAGTATTAAGGTGTTGTAGGTGCTCTAAACTTAGGCCAGCTCGTTGCTGGCCTTTTCATTGTTAGTTGCTAACAATGAGAGTTCGCGTTTGACAGAGGAGTGAATTAAGCTTTATCTACGTAGATAACTGAAATTGAAGACATTCAAATGAAGCTATTATTAGTCATGGTTCTGTTGTTTTCTTGGTCAATACATGCCAAATCTCAATCCGAAACAACAACCATGTATTTCGCTAATATCCCCAATAATTTTACCGTAGCTATAGGCGCAGAGGTTATTAAGACTGCATACCAAAAACTGGGCATTGCGGTCGAGTTTGTTGATATGCCCACTAAACGCGCACTGAAACAATCTAATGAAGGAAAAGTTGATGGTGAAATTCACCGTGTTTGGAGTATCGTCGATAGTTATCCAAACCTGATTCGAGTACCCACTCCAATTAATTACATAGACCAGGTTGTATTTAGTTCGATACAGAATGTAGATATAAAGCAGTGCGAAGATTTAGCGCCTTATACTGTTGGGATAGTGAGAGGGGTGAAGCATGCTGAAGAATGCACTCGAGATCTTCCTCTTCAAAGGGTTTTTAATACATCTACCAAGATGATGACCATGTTAAGTGCACAAAAAATTGATTTTGCTATTTCATCTTGGGTCAACGGTATGTGGTTAAGAAAAACAATGGATATAGATAATGTACATGTGGTTGGCCCTCCGGTAAGTCGGCAATTGCTCTATCACTACGTGCATAAAAAACATGCCGATTTGGTCGAGAAAATCGACGCGGTGTTTATCGATATGCAAGAGAGTGGCGAGCTTGAGCTGCTTAGGAAGCAAGTGATAAATGATTTATTAAAAAATGCACCTTAAAATCTGAATACCTCGTTCTTGCACTAAGCCAAGTGTTCTTCTTTTAGCTGCAAAGTGAGCAATACGACCCAAGCAAATCCAGGTGAGTATAGTGAAACAGAATCCTCTTTTACCGCACCTTAGCAGTAAACTCTTTGCCTGTTATACCGGGTTGGAAACCGAGCTGGTTTATCGCCGTGGTTTTAATTTACCCGGTTTTGCCGCTTATCCGTTGTTAACCACTCCCAGTGATAAACTTTTGCTTGATGCTTATTACAAGCAGCTGATCGAGTTAGCGAGAGGGTTGGGCGTAGGGTGTATTCTTGATTCAGTGTCTTGGGCGGCAAATCGAGACCGAGCTTCAGCTCTCGGCATCACTATTGAGCAGCTGAAACGGTTCAACATAGAAGCAATAGATTTCATAGCGAGTATTAAGCGGGAAACCCCTGATGTGCCAATAGTATTATCAGCGCAAGTAGGCCCGCGTGATGATGGTTATGCCCCCCGCCATTTAATGAATGTGCAACAGGCTTTTGATTATCACTGTGAGCAAATATTGGTGTATTCCAGCACCGAAGCAGATTTTGTCAGCGCGTTTACCATTTGCTATGCCGAAGAAGCTATCGGTATCGTCAAAGCCGCGCAGAAGTACGCTATGCCTGTTGCCATCGCGTTCACCTTAGAAACCGATGGCTGTTTACCTACAGGTATGGCCTTGAGAGATGCTATTGCTATGGTGGATGCGGAAACAGATTCAGCAGCGCTTTATTACTTAATAAACTGTGCTCATCCTAGTCATTTTGCTCAGATTTTTGATGGTGGCGCTTGGATGCAGCGCTTGCGTGGCTTGGTTGTGAATGCCTCTTGCTGCAGCCATCAAGCACTTGAACAAGCCACTGACTTAGATGAAGGAAACCCGGTCGAATTAGGTAGCCAAGTTGCAGAATTCCATCGCCGGTATCCCCAACTCAATATTCTAGGCGGCTGTTGCGGTACCGATATGCGTCATATGAAATCAATATTTGAAGCGGTGAAAGCAATTGGCTAATTCGTGATTTGTAGAACTTTAGTAATAAGAATAATAACTCTTTATGGCTAAGCGATGAGTTCGGGTTTTCTGTTTGGCGGAAAGCAAAAAGGCCTGCAAATGATGCAGGCCTTTTTAATATGGTGGTCGCTACTGGGCTTGAACCAGTGACCCTCGCCTTGTAAAGAGGAGGGCGTTGTTCTCCCGCTCTTTATGGCTAAGCGATAGGTTTGAGCTTTCTGATTAGCAGAAAGCAAAAAGGCCTGCAAATGATGCAGGCCTTTTAAATATGGTGGTCGCAACGGTGCTTGAACCAGTGACTCTCGCCTAGCAAGAGGAGGGCGTTGCTCTCCCGCTCTTTATGGCTAAGCGATGAGTTCGAGTTTTCTGTTTGGCAGAAAGCAAAAAGGCCTGCAAATGATGCAGGCCTTTTTAATATGGTGGTCGCTACTGGGCTTGAACCAGTGACCCTCGCCTAGCAAAGAGGAGGGCGTTGTTCTCCCGCTCTTTATGGCTAAGCGATAGGTTTGAGCTTTCTGATTGGCGGAAAGCAAAAAGGCCTGCAAATGATGCAGGCCTTTTAAATATGGTGGTCGCTACTGGGCTTGAACCAGTGACCCTCGCCTAACAAAGAGGAGGGCATTGCTCTCCCGCTCTTTATGGCTAAGCGATAGGTTCGAGTTTTCTGTTTGGCAGAAAGCAAAAAGGCCTGCAAATGATGCAGGCCTTTTTAATATGGTGGTCGCTACTGGGCTTGAACCAGTGACCCTCGCCTAGCAAAGAGGAGGGCGTTGCTCTCCCGCTCTTTATGGTTAAGTGATGAGTTCGAGTTTTCTGTTTGGCGGAAAGCAAAAAGGCCTGCAAATGATGCAGGCCTTTTTAATATGGTGGTCGCTACTGGGCTTGAACCAGTGACCCTCGCCTTGTAAGGGCGATGCTCTCCCAACTGAGCTAAGCGACCGAATTTTGTGTTACTCGTAAACCGTTCAAAGAACCATTTACTTTAAATATGGTGGTCGCTACTGGGCTTGAACCAGTGACCCTCGCCTTGTAAGGGCGATGCTCTCCCAACTGAGCTAAGCGACCGAATTTTTTCTTACTAGTAAACCGTTCAGAGAACCATTTACTTTAAATATGGTGGTCGCTACTGGGCTTGAACCAGTGACCCTCGCCTTGTAAGGGCGATGCTCTCCCAACTGAGCTAAGCGACCAACGGGTTTCGTTGCTATGCAACTGGAGGCTAATTTACATTAACACCCAATAAATATGGTGGTTGCTACTGGGCTTGAATCGGTGATTCTCGCCATATAGAGAGTAGGGCGATGCCCTTACCAACCACTAACACTTCATGCTAAGTGTTTAAATATGGTGGTCGCTACTGGGCTTGAACCAGTGACCCTCGCCTTGTAAGGGCGATGCTCTCCCAACTGAGCTAAGCGACCGAATTTTGTGTTACTAGTAAACCGTTCAAAGAACTATTTACTTTAAATATGGTGGTCGCTACTGGGCTTGAACCAGTGACCCTCGCCTTGTAAGGGCGATGCTCTCCCAACTGAGCTAAGCGACCGTCTTGTGGGGGCGTATTATAGGGTGGTCTGCGTGTGTGTCAACGCAAATTTTAAGGAAACTGACTGCTTGCACAAATTCTCGTCAAAATGCCTATTTAGGCCGCTGTATTGGCCAGAATGTTAGCAAATTAAGCGTATTTTGAGTGTGGCTCTTAGCTAGCGAATTTTGTTGGGTGTGGTAAAATCCGCGCCATTCAACTCGGTCAACTATTTAACTAGAGAATAAACATGACAGTTCGTACTCGCGTAGCACCTTCACCAACGGGTGACCCACATGTAGGTACCGCCTATATCGCATTATTTAACTACTGTTTTGCCAAGCAACATGGTGGCGAATTTATTCTACGTATTGAAGATACCGACCAAGCACGTAGTTCGCGTGAATCTGAACAAGCCATCTACGACAGCCTAAGCTGGATAGGTTTGAACTGGGATGAAGGCCCAGATTGTGGCGGAGCCGCTGGCCCATACCGCCAGAGCGAGCGTAGTGACATATACAAGAAATACGCTCAACAGCTTATTGATGAAGGTAAAGCGTTCTACTGTTTTGCTACGTCGGAAGAGCTTGATGAAATGCGTAAGCAGCAAATGGCAGAAGGCCTACAGCCTAAATACGATGGCCGAGGCTTAAAACTTAGCGCTGAAGAAATTGCTGCTAACCTAGCAGAAGGTAAACCTTACGTAGTGCGTATGAAAATACCTGAGTCTGGTAGCTTTAGCTTTACAGACTATTTACGTGGTGAAGTTGAGATCCCTTGGGAGCAGGTAGATATGCAAGTGCTACTTAAAGCCGATGGTTTACCCACTTATTTCTTAGCTAATGTTGTAGACGATCACCTGATGGGCATTACTCACGTATTTCGTGGTGAAGAATGGCTAAACTCTGCGCCAAAACTGCTGAAGTTATATCAAGATTTGGGTTGGGAAGCGCCAGTGCTTGGCCACATGCCGTTGTTGCGTAACCCGGATAAGAGCAAGCTGAGTAAGCGTAAAAACCCAACCAGCGTTAATTACTATCGCAAAATGGGCTTCTTGCCAGAGGCAATGCTTAACTATTTAGGCCGCATGGGTTGGTCTATGCCTGATGAGCGTGAAAAATTCACCTTGGCAGAAATGATTGAGCATTTCGATATGAAGCGTGTATCGCTTGGCGGTCCAGTATTTGATGTAGAAAAACTCAAATGGTTAAACGGTTTGTGGATCCGTGAAGAGCTAAGCGATGAGCAGTTAGCTCAACGTTTAGTTGAGTGGGCTTACAACCAAGAAACCTTGATGAGCATTATTCCGCAAGCAAAAGCGCGTTTAGATGTATTAAGTGACTTAGCACCGCTTGCTGGGCACTTTGTATCGGGCATTCCAGAATATGCGCCAGAGCTGCTTACCGCAGGTAAACTTGAAGAAGAGCAAGTTCGTAGTTTGTTGCAGATGTTTATTTGGCAACTAGAAGAGCAGCGCCAATGGGACAAAGACACGGTATTTGCGGTAGCTAAGCAACTGTCTACTCATCTAGATGTTAAAATCCGTGATTTCTTAGAGCCTATTTTTGTGGCAATTACTGGCAAAACCAGTTCTACCTCGGTAGTTGATGCTATGGCTATTCTTGGTTCAGATATGAGCCGAGCACGTTTACGCTTTGCACTAAGCCATATTGGCGTAAGTAAGAAGCAAGCTAAGTCGTTAGATAAAGCATATCGCGCATACAAAGCTAGCTGGTAAACCGCCGTTAATACTTAAAAAGCCAACGCTAAGCGTTGGCTTTTTTATTTCTTAGCGTAAATAGTTTGTTTATACCAATAACATGCTGCCACAAGCCGCAAGCAGTAAACCTAGCGCCAGCAAGAACTGCAATTGAAGTCTAATACTCATCGTGTTCCTATATTATGCATCAGTAGATAACTCATCTTGCATCAAGCACTGCAGCGATTACCTTGAATTGCTTCACAGTTTGTTTTTTGACCAGTGCTTATACATTAAAAACCTTCTTTAGATCTCATTTATATTGCGTTTTAATGCCAATCTTGTAACCAAATTGACACAATGGCATAACATGCTGAAAGCCTAGTATGGAGCCAAAGCTGGTAAGCCTATTTGTAAGATGCTTATTCACAAATGACTTATTTATAAATAAAGTCTTGAGCATCTAGTATTTGGCTTTTTTTTTGCTATTGTTGTGGTTGCGATAAGCTTGATTGTGGATATTAAGCAATAAGTTATGACCGGGTGAACATGAATAAGTTTGAAGCAAGGAACGCTTTAGCACTTGGTTAAGTGAAATCAACTAAATTTGGTTTTTAGCATAAACCAATAGTGATCGTTACAAGGAGATTCGATGTCTATTAGTAGTCAGTTAGATCAAGATTCAGGTCAGCTTATTATTAGTGTGGCCGGTAGGTTTGATTATTCTTTGCACCGTGACTTCAGAGCTTGTTACGAGCACGTATCGGTAGAGGGGATTCAGCTTATTCTTGACTTAAGCAGTGCTGATTATATGGATAGTTCTGCATTAGGCATGATGTTATTGCTCAAAGAACATGCTGAGAAAAGCCAAGCTGAAGCCCTTACTATTCGTAAACCCTCACCGGCAATTTTGAAGATTTTAGAAATAGCCAACTTCGATAAACTACTTAAAATCGAAAATTAGTGTTTGAAGTTGATACGCTAAGTTTTCTTAACAAGGCGGTTAAAGGCACAGCCCTAGTGGTTGACGATACCCGCATAAACCGTTTGTTGTTGGGGAAAATACTCAGTGATATTGGCTATCAGGTGGTATTTGCTGAACATGGCCGAGAAGCGGTAGAGCTGTTTCAGCAGCAAGATATCGATATTGTGTTCATGGATGTCTTGATGCCAGTAATGGATGGTTATCAAGCAACCGCCGAAATTAAACGTTTAAGTACTCACAAATTTACCCCAGTTTTATTTGTTACCGCGCAAAATGAAGTGGATGCATTGGTTAAGTGCATTGCCTGTGGCGGAGACGACATTCTATTTAAGCCTGTTCATCAAGCGGTACTCAAAGCTAAAGCCCTTGGCTTTGAACGTACTAGAGCTATTTACAATGAAATAAGCCGACTGCATAACCAGCTTCAAGAGGAAGAAGAGCTAGCCGAGCGAGTATTTAGTAGCGCGGTGGCTAACTCACATTGTGCCGACCAAGAACTGCTTGTATCGCTCGATAGTGCGTCTACTTTTTCCGGGGATGTTGTTTTTGCAGAGTATCGCCCAAATGGTGATATTCATGTTTTACTGGGTGACTTTACCGGGCATGGGTTGCGAGCAGCAATAGGCGCAATGCCCGTTGCCGATATTTTTAGAGGCATGACTCGCAAAGGTTACACTGGTGAAGCCATTCTTCGGCAAATTAACCGTCGCCTGCATCGCTTATTACCCACCGGTATGTTTATGGCCGGTATATTTGTAGAGCTTTCGCTTCAGCAAAAATCCTTAACAGTGTGGAATGGCGGCATGCCAGAGCTACTTGTTTACAATACGCAACAACAAAGTATTCGTGAGCGCCTAAGATCTGAATCAATTCCTCTAGGTATTCAAAACGAAGTAGAACTCAACCTTAAAACGCTACCTTGGTTACCCTATGACCATGTGGTGTTATTAAGTGATGGCGTGACCGAAGCGCTTAGTGTTAGTGGCGAGATGTTTGGCGAACAGCGTTTAATAAATGCAATTACTGATAAGGCGAGCCATCCCTCTTTTATTGCCAGCATTCAGCATGCGCTAGAAGGGTTTTGTGAAGGTGCTGAGCAACTCGATGATATCAGCATGGTAGAAGTGCCCGATTTATTGAATAGGCCAAACCAACACGCAGCCGATACTTATAAGGCTGGTCCACTGGCTGCAGGGCAATGGAGCTGGCAATTAGAGTTAGACGCTATCAGTCTTAAAAAATTTACGCCTATCCCCCTATTAATGACCACCTTGCAAGAGCTGTCGGTACACCAAACCGACCGCAATATCTTATTTACCGTTGTCAGTGAATTGTTTAACAACGCTTTTGAACATGGCGTATTAGGGCTGGATTCGGCGATAAAAACTTCTGCTAGTGGTTTTGAGGAGTATTATCGCCAGCGTAAACGCAGAGCCAAAAAACTTACCGAAGGCTCGGTAGGCATTGCGATTGAATTTGATGGAAAGCAGACTCGACAATTCACTATTCAAGTTGCTGACAGCGGCAATGGGTTTGAAGCCTCACAAGTCGCTGAAAAAAGTGCTGAACAGCAATACTCGGGCAGAGGCTTGCGTTTGGTAGAGTCTCTTTGCGAAAGCATGACGTTTAATCCGCAAGGCAACTGCGTTACTGCGGTTTACCGCTGCCAACATTAAACAAAATTCTATAAATGGTCTTGAATTGTTGGCTAAATGAGCAAGTGGCTCGTTTCTTAGTAAAAACGGTTGACACTCTAGTTCCCGCTGCTTAGAATTCTGCTCGCTTTCGGCAGATATTGTGTTGAAAGCAGTGTGATTTTGGGGCTATAGCTCAGCTGGGAGAGCGCTTGCATGGCATGCAAGAGGTCCGCGGTTCGATCCCGCGTAGCTCCACCAATTCACACCCTACCGTATATCGGGGCTATAGCTCAGCTGGGAGAGCGCTTGCATGGCATGCAAGAGGTCCGCGGTTCGATCCCGCGTAGCTCCACCAATTTTCCTTCTTATTCTGTATCGAACAACTAACAGTAGTTGTAATTTTCTGTTTCTATCTATTGTTGCTTTAAGCCGCTACTTACTACACTCAAAGTCTGATGTATTACCTTGAGTACCGCTTATGTTTATCCGCAATCTTGGTTTACCGTGCTTATTGGCCGCTGGTTTAGCGACCTTTACGACAGCCTCTTTAGCCGAACCACTACCCACTCGAGACCAAGCTGCACAAGCTTTAGCAGCTAGTTATAACCAGCAGCAACGCCAGTTCATGCTTGAGTCGGTTAATGCTACCGCCAGCGCTCAAGGAGACTTGGTTCACTACCACCTTACCTTAGCTGAGCAAGGCTCTAGTGCTAAAGACATCGAACTGCTCGCCCAACAAGTAAGGGCCGATATTTGCAAAGTCGACCAGCAGTCTTTGTATCGCGGAGTAAGAGTTAAACTGGTGATAAACGCTAGCAATGGAGATTCGCTGTATCAAGCCATTCAAAGTGACAACGACTGCTCTCGTTTGCCCTATTAACACGCTATAAAAACAACCAAACAACACCATCGCTAAAACGGTTAATTCTTCTTTGCTGAGGAATTGACCGCTTACTTGTTTACTTATCGTCTATCCTCTTGATAAGACGTGTGAATTGAGGAGTGTTATGTATGTCTTTAACCAATACCATCGAGTCAATGTGTCCGATTGCTCGCGGGCCCGACCATCGAAACTCACCGATCCCAATGGAAGGAAAGTGGGTGAA
Organism: Agarivorans sp. OAG1; assembly: GCF_037076485.1. NCBI lineage: Bacteria > Pseudomonadati > Pseudomonadota > Gammaproteobacteria > Alteromonadales > Alteromonadaceae > Agarivorans > Agarivorans sp. OAG1. The sequence continues at coordinate 3,300,297 of NZ_AP028990.1, read as the reverse complement.
TGCCATTGAAGTTACCGACATCTCGGGTTTATCAAATGGGGTGGGTACTTGCGCGCCTCATCAGGGGGCAACCAAGGTTTCCATAAATGTTAAAAACGGCATCATTGAAGAATGTTTAATTGAAACTGTAGGCTGCTCTGGTATGACCCATTCAGCGGCAATGGCATCAGAGATCTTGACCGGGAAAACCTTGTTGGAGGCCCTGAATACCGATTTGGTCTGTGATGCAATTAATGTAGCTATGCGTTCTATTTTTGAAAATCTCGCTTATGGACGCAGTCAAACCGCTTTTTCTGAAGGGGGCCTGCCTGTTGGAGCGGGCTTAGATGATTTAGGTAAGGGTTTACGTTCGCAAGTAGGCACAGCCTATGGCACCAAAGCGAAGGGGGCACGTTATTTAGAACTAGCAGAAGGTTATGTTACACGTATGGCCTTAGACGAAGACAACGAAATCATCGGTTACGAGATAGTGCAAATGGGCAAAATGATGAGTGCAATTGCCGATGGTGTAGACGCAAATCAAGCCTTAAGCGACAGTAAATCTCATTATGGGCGCTTCGAAGATGGTGTTCAATACGTTGATCCGCGAAAGGTATAGGGAGCAGTATCATGGCAGAATTTGAAGGAAAAGAGCGCCGAATTGAGCGGATTGAGCAAACCTTAGCCCAGTATCAAATTGAATCGTTGGAAGCGGCTCGAGAGCTGTGTCAGTCTCGCGGGTTTGACCCACATGACATTACCTTGACCACTCAACCAATTGCTTTCGAAAATGCCGCCTGGGCTTATGTATTGGGCGGAGCCATTGCAATTAAAAAGCAAGATAAAACCGCTGAGCAAGCTGCTCTCTCTATAGGTGAGGCCTTGCAAAGTTTTTGTGTGCCAGGCTCGGTAGCCGACCAACGTAAGGTGGGGTTAGGGCATGGCCAACTTGCTTCTCGCTTGCTTTCTACTCAGTCAGATTGCTTTTGCTTCTTGGCTGGCCACGAGTCTTATGCCGCTGCAGAAGGGGCGATTAAAATCTCTGAATATGCAAACCAAGTAAGAAGCAAACCGCTGCGCCTGATTCTTAACGGCCTTGGTAAAGACGCCGCCTATATGATTGCGCGTATGAACGGTTTTACTTACGTGCAAACGCAGTTTGATTATCAAACCGGCGAGCTCAATATCACTCGTGAAAAAGTGTTTGGTAAAGGCCATCGAGCCACTATCCGCTGTTATGGCACCGACGACGTGGTTGAAGGTGTGGCAGTCATGCATCACGAAGGCGTGGATATATCCATTACTGGTAACTCTACCAACGCAGCGCGTTTTCAGCATCCCGTTGCGGGCACCTACAAAAAGGAGCGCTTGTTACTGGGCAAAGAATACTTCTCGGTAGCTTCTGGCGGTGGTACTGGGCGAACCATGCACCCAGATAACGTTGGTGCAGGGCCAGCTTCCTATGGTTTAACCGATACCATGGGCAGAATGCACTGCGATGCCCAATTTGCGGGCTCTTCTTCAGTACCGGCGCATGTTGAGATGATGGGCTTAGTCGGTATGGGTAACAACCCTATGGTGGGTGCCAGTGTTGCGGTGAGTGTGGCGGTAGAGCAATCGCAATAAAGTGCAGGTTCCGCAAAAATTATATTAAAGCTACCTATTGGGTAGCTTTTTAGTGTTAGTGAACTGCTAGTAAATGTTTTGTTTAGCTTGAGTGTGCATAAAAATTTTGAGCGTTAATAACAAAAGGCTAATTGAGCTAGTTTGGGGTATGCCATAATTGCTTGATTGGTTTTAATCCCTTCATGTTGCCGCTTGCTTAGCGATAGAGTTAAGGCTGTAAAATGATAATTGGAGAGTGAATGGGCGATAAAGTTGTAGAGCAAGCAATCGATAATGTCAGAAAGAAGTCTAAAGGGCACTCCACACCAGGTAACTACCGAGTAACCATAAACTTTCATCCCGATCGTTATACCATCACAGGTATCCCTTTACTGCTTGCAATCGCTCAAGATGGCTGTTTGAAATCTCAGTTTGAAACAGCAACTAGCAACGGCGGGCTTAGTGCTTATAAGGGCGGCGAGCGCTGGCTATGGGAGCAAAAGGCATTTGATGGCGCTTATAATAACGCCGATAATAGTCTTAGGCCTAAATATGGCGCACTTAACTTTCGAGAGTATCAAACAGGGGCTTCTTGCCGATTTGGCTCTGCCTATTTTGAGTTAAAGCCACAGGTACTAGAACGCACTACCTTTTGTTATCCCGACAGTTATTTTACTCCCGAAGACTTTGCTGTGTGTAGCCAGTTAAATAGTCTTATCGACAAAGCGAATGCCTCAAATGACGACTTGCTTGATGATTATATCGAAGCGCACATTCACGGAGTCCTATCGGTAAAAGATGATATTGAATGTTTGGTACTTGATCCCTGTTATCACTCTAGCGTTGTTGAAGAGCATGCTTTAAAGCTAGGTGTTCCAGTTAAATGGCATAAAGGCTATGAGCTGAGTCTTGAGAGTATGAGTCTTTATCCAGATTATCGAGGGCAACGGTTTATTGAGCTGGCTAAAGAGATTGCGCAGAACGGGTTTATTAACCCAAGATTGCTAGGGATAGCGATAACCCAGCAGGCTTACGATGAACAAGACATAAAGAAAATCTGGCACTACCTTGCTAGATTTGGGTATTCATCTATTTGAACCTTTATCGCTGCGTAGTAGTTAAACAAGCAAAAGGCTTAGCATCGCTGCTAAGCCTTTTTTGATAGCTATATTACGCTATTACTTACTCGTAATCAGAGGCATACGTGTCTTCGTAAGAGTGCGAGTAGAACTCAAATAGGTTACCAAACGGGTCTTCTAGGTAAACCATTTGTGCTTGCTTAGAATCATCTTCTGGGTGATAACGGTGAATGTCCATGCGAACTTTACCGCCAAACTCTTCAACACGTTTGATTGCTGATTCAAACTGCTCTTTGGGTAGCTGTAAACAGAAATGGAAGATACCAAGGCGAGAGAAGTCTACTTCGTGACGCTCATCGCGCTCTTTCATTTCAAACAGTTCTACTCCAATACCGTCAGAAGTTACAAGGTGTGCAATATTAAAGCCTTTGAAGCCTTCACCAAATACTGCGATACACATGCGACCAATTGCAGACTCGCGCTCTTCAATTACTTTAGTGTTATTCATTACAATGCGAAGGCCTAGCGCTTTAGTGTAGAACTCTACCGCTTTGTCCATATCGCCAACCATGATACCTACGTGATTCATTTTCATAATTCTTCTCCAAACCTTACTTGTTAACTGTTGCGTTGTTTTGCTTCGATGGAGAAAGTATATGCAGCTCGGTAAATTTTATGAAATTATTAAAAATTATTAATTTGATAATTTTTTGTTATCTAATTTGAAGCGGAAGACAAGCTGTGTTGTAGAGTTATTGGGGCCGAATCTAGCCGTGTTTAGCTTAGTTGAATAGCAGCTTTATCGCGGCAAACAAAATAAGCACTCTAATAGCCCAGGTCATTTGTTTTAAGTTTATCTTTTTGAGTATAAGAAAACCCAAGGCGCAACCAACTAGCAGACTAGGCAGAGCACTTAAACTGGTTTTTGCTGTTTCTATGTTGAGCAAGCCAATACTGATTAGCATAGGAACCTTGGCTACGTTAACTAAGCCTGCTACCCAGGCACGGGTGCTTACATAACTGGTTTTACCTAGTTGTTGCTGCATCATGTATAAACTTATTATTGGGCCAGCAGAATTGGCGGTCATGCTAATAAAGCCGGCAAATACGCCGCTGCCAGCAGCTACCGCAGGTGTTTTCATGCATTGCGAGTTGCTGCGTTCCAAGTAGATACTTAAAACCAGCATACCAAGAATGATAGAGCCAATGGCTAGGGTAAATTCGCCAGGATCCAAATAAGAGAGCAGCAGTGCACCAAGCCCACAGCCCAACACCATAAATACCAACAAACGCAGTAGAATTCGCCATGCAATTTTGTGGCGATATACCGCCATGGTGAGAATATCGGTGAGTAAAAACATTGGGATGAGTATCGCTAGCGCTTGCCCATCAGGATAGGCAATGAGTAACAGGGGCAAGATAAGTGCGCCCATTCCACCAATAGAGAATTTAGAAATTCCGGTTAATAAAGCGACCAGGTGCAAGATGATGATTGTGCTATCCACTTTACCTCTTTCAATGTAAGCCATTGAGCTTGTGAATGTGCTGCGCAGAATAGCAAATACTATGAAAGATAAATAATCACTTATTTGGATAATCTTGATTGTAATTATCTATATAGATTAAGCTGTTTGTAAGGGTATCTATATCGAGAGTGAGTATGAATCATGAGCAGCTACGCGCCTTTGTGAGTGTTGCCCAACTGGGAAGTTTTCGGGCAGCAGCGCAGCATTTAAATAAAACTCAACCTACCTTGAGCGCTTCGGTTAAAAGCTTAGAGCAGCACTTTTCTATTACTCTGTTTAATCGCTCTAGTTATCGCCCCACACTTACCGCAGAAGGGGAACGCTTTTTAGTTAAAGCCAAAAGTTTGCTTAAACAAGCTAATGAGTTAGAGCTGTTAGGCCATGAGCTTGCGCAAGGCGCCGATCCGCAGCTTGCTCTCACCTTAAGCCCTATGTGCTATTTGCCACCGCTGGTAAGCAAAATAGAGGCTTTTTCAAAACACTACAGTAAGTTGCAACTTAACTTAGACTCTGGCCATTTATCGGGCATTTTAGAAGCTCTGTTAAAGCAACAATCTGATCTAGCCTTGGCACCCAACATAGGCTTAGATGGGCGCTTTGATTTTGTAGAAGTAGGCAAAGTTCACATGATAACGGCAGCGGCGCCACATTTGTTTGAGCAGCACGAGCAAGTGCTTAAACAAAGCATGTTGCGTAACAAACCACATATTTTATTGGCTGATTCTGGCTCCGAGGCTCGCTCAGACAATATTAATGTGATTGCTGGTGGCCAACGCTGGTATGTAAATGACTATCATCTGAAAAAGGAATTGCTGTTAGCAGGCTTAGGTTGGGCAAGAATGCCCGAGCACATTGTGCAGCAAGAGCTAGAGCAGGGCTTATTGGTAAGCTTAAAAGTGGAGCAATTTGCTTATAGTAGCCAAGTACCCATTTATTTAATCAAGTTACGTGAGCGAGCTGATAAAGAAATTGTGCGGGCGTTTTGGCAGCAATTTGGTTGAAGATGTTGGTGTAACGCCTGCAAACAAAAAGGGAGCTTAAGCTCCCTTTTCTGTCGTGTAATTCAAGTTCACGTTAAAGAACCATCGACAAAAACTGCTGCAGCCTTGGGTGGCTAGGCTTGTCGAAAAACGCTTCTGGCGTAGCTTCTACTAAGAGCTCGCCATCTTCCATAAACAATACTCGGTCTGCCACTTCACGGGCAAAACCCATTTCGTGGGTAACTACCACCATAGTCATGCCGTCGGCAGCGAGGCCTTTCATTACATCTAAAACTTCGCCTACCATTTCTGGGTCAAGCGCCGAGGTGGGCTCGTCAAACAACATAATGTTGGGTTGCATCGCCAGTGCTCGTGCAATCGCCACGCGCTGCTGCTGACCGCCAGATAGGTGAGAAGGGTAGTTGCCCATTCTATCTGCTAAACCTACTTTAAGTAGCAAGGCTTTAGCTTCATCTTCGGCTTGTTGTTTGGGGCGTTTGGCCACTTTTAGTGGTGCCAGCATTACATTGCCTAAGGCTGTTTTGTGTGGGAACAAGTTGAAATTTTGGAACACCATACCTACTTCTTCACGCAGGCTATTAATGTTGGTGCCTTTAGCGTACATATCGGTACCATCAATATGAATGGTGCCGCTGCTTACGGTTTCTAGCTGGTTTAAGGTACGCAAAAACGTTGACTTACCCGAGCCAGAAGGCCCCACAATCACTACTACTTCGCCACGGTTTACTGTTGCCGATACGTCTTTTAATGCGTGGCAGCCATTGGGGTAAATTTTGTTTATGTTCTTTGCAACAATCATGTCGTTGCCTTGGTAATCTTTAGTCACTGGCAGCTAACCTCTTTTCTAAGCGTTGAATAGCCCAAGACAGGCTGCTGGTAAGTACCAAGTAAAGTAGGGCTACAGTAAACCATACTTCAAAAGGTGCAAAGCTACCGCTAACCACCTCACGACCGGCTTTGGTTAAGTCAGTAATGGATATCACCGATACCAATGAAGAATCTTTAATCAGGTTAATAAACTGGCCCGCCATTGGTGGCAAGGTTCGCTTAAAGGCCTGCGGCAAAATCACGTTCACCATGGCTTGTGGGTAGTTCATACCCAAAGAGCGGGCGGCTTCCATTTGGCCTTTAGGAATAGATTGAATACCTGAGCGGATGATCTCCGCTACGTAGGCAGCAGTAAACACCGATAAAGCAATCACACCTGCAGTAAAGCGTTCTAAGTCGAATACGGTGCCAATGAAGAAGTACACAATGAAGATTTGTACCAGCAGTGGTGTGCCGCGAATAATTTCAATATAGGTGATAGACAGCTTACGTAGCGCTGGGTTGTCGGCGATACGCATTAAACCAATCACTAAGCCAAGCAAAATGGCAAATACCAATGACCACAATGAAATTTTAATCGTAACAATTAAGCCTTCGGTGAGCGGGCCAATTCGCCACTCTTCAGAGGAGGCTAGTTGGTCGCCTTCAAATACTAGGTCACCTTCGTATACTGAGATGTTTTCAAACTCAGCGAGATTTACTAATACCTCGCCACCATCAGACACTAGTTGCAGTTGGCCTGCTGCATTACTTTCAATACTGCCGTCTTGCGGCGCAGTAATGCTAGCTGCTTCGTTATTTACGATGTAAGGAACAACACGTTGCCAGTTCCAGTTATAGTCAATTTTTTCGCCCGACAGATAAATGAGTCCGCATAGGCTAAGTAAAATGGCAACAAAAACACCATTCCACAGAATTTTGCTTGCTTGAGTTTGCATCTGAAGCTCTTTTATTAATATTTGGTTTTACTTTACTAAGCACGCCTAGGGCGCGCTTAGTAAAGAAAAGTGGCTGCTAAGGGCAGCCACTTAAGTCTTACTATTGAACTTGTTTTAACCAAGCGTCGTCTTTAAACCACTTGTCGTAAATGCGGTCGTAGGTGCCATCACCTTTAATTTGACGCAAGTAACCGTTCAAGAAGTTTAAGAAATCAGGATCGCCTTGGCGAACAGCCCAACCTAGTGGTTCAAAAGTGAACGGTTGATCTAGGTGAGTTAGTTGACCTTGGTTTTCTGCCGCATAAATCGCGTTAAACGGTAAGTCGTAAATGAAGGCATCGGCTTTGCCGTTAGTCACTTCTAGTACCGCTTCAGATTGGGTTTCAAATAGGTTTACTTTAGCTTTAGGAATGTAGCGCTTAATTGCACCTTCACCAGTAGTACCTAATTTAGTTACCACAGTGTATTGGTCGCTGTTTAGGTCACGGTAGCTGGTTACTTTGCCTTCTAATTTAGGGCTAAGTAGGATTGATTGGCCAATGACTACGTATGGGTCTGCAAAGTTAACTTGCATGTTACGTTGTGGCGTAATGGTCATGCCGCCCATAATTAGGTGACACTTACCAGTAAGTAGGGTAGGAATAATGCCGTCCCAAGCGGTGTTTACTGGTACGTATTTAACGCCCATTGCACGCGCCATTTGCTTACCTAAATCAATATCAAAACCAATGAACTGGCCGTTTTTGGCCTTCATTTCAAATGGCATGTAGCCCGCATCAAAACAAGCGCGTAGCTCGCCAGATTCGGTGATTTCTTGTAACAATGTTTGCTGAGCAAAAGCAGCACTTGATAACAGTGTAACTGCGGCAATCGCAGATTGAATGACACGTTTCATAATGGTCCTTGTTGTGTTTTTAATTCGTTATTTTTATTGAGTTCATATTCTGCTCTATCCTTGCAAAACAGCGTGAACCCTTAGTGTTTCAGGGAAGTTATAGCAGAATACACTAGAAAAAAATAGCGGCGGTTTTTTGCATCTTGTTTACAAAATAAACGATGCTTTCAAGTTTAGTTAGCCGCATGGACGTCTAAATGCCCGCAAATTAAGGCTTTAGTCGTGCTGCTTGTTTAACTGTTTTATTTGTTATTAATGATAAAAAAATTTTAGGCCACAAAGAAAATCTATGGTTATCAAGGCTAAATGTAGAATATTTAGGCAGTGCTAAATGAGCAGAGCGCTAAAAAATGGGTACTAATTGGTAGCGCTGTTACTTGCAGTTTTAAGCGACAGCCCCCATGCTGAGGTAAGATCTAAACTCTTGTATGGAAACAGGAATGGCCGATAGTTTTTTGTTATTTGAGCCCGATGCTAGCGACATGGTAAGTCAAAAACTCGTTCCGCTGTTCGACGATGTAATATTGCCAAAAATGTGGGATGCGAACCAACCGCCCGAATTTAAAGCTGAAAGCCTGGTTTATTGTTATCTCAGTGATGAAAGCTTAACTACTGCCATTGGGCTAGCTGTGGAGCAACAATGGGTGGTTGCAGTATTGCCTCACCCTAAAGCAAACCATGCCCGCCGGGCTTTTAGTTTGGCTAACTCTCCAGAGAAAGCATTGGCGGAGTTTCAGCAAGCCGAAGCCACAAAAATAGATGTGCTGCGTTGTAACCAGCAAGTGGTGTTAAATCACTTAGTGGTAGGGAATAGCTTTAACCTGCGACCTGGCGGGCACAATGCCTCGTGGCGACAGCGCATTGCCCAGACTTGGCAAAACATTCGAAAAATTAGCGATATTAAACCGCAAAAACTCAGTTTAACCACCGGTAGTGACACCTGTTTAGAAACCTCGTTGGTGGGGCTAGTAATTATTGAACATGCCCAAGGCTCGATGTTATCTAAACGAATACTTACCGATACCCACTGTAACGATGGCATGTTAGAAAGCATGCTGCTAGCCCCCCGTAGCATTATGGAAATGTTCCGCTTTTTAGTGCTTGCTATGTTTGGCAGAGTGGTTAAAAAGCCGCGCTTTCTTAGCTTAATTAAATCTAAATCGATACAGGTTAGCGGTGAGAGTGAACTGGAGTACTGGCACGATAGCATCCCCTCAAAAGCCAATAGCTTAACCATTGACTGCGAACACCGCGCCTTGAGTATTTTACCCTCTGCAGACATGCTCTGCCAAGACAGCGCCACTGCAGTAAAAGAGAGCCGCAAAATTGCCAACTTGCCGGAGGGCGAGGCGATAAATGCCTTAGCAGCCAAGCCATTGCCTTGGATTGCCCATGCCGCCAAAGAAGAATTTAAAGATCTCTACCAGCTGTTACGTGACAACGCCACTACCTCGCCAGCCTTTTTAACCCTAATGGTTTTGTCTACTTTATTAGCTACTATTGGCCTTTATGCCAGCTCGGCACCGGTGATAATTGGTGCGATGATTTTAGCGCCGTTAATGGCACCGATTATCTCACTTTCTATGGCGCTTACTCGCCAAGATCCCAGCTTAATGACCGCCAGCTTAGGTACTTTGTTTACTGGCTTGTGTGTAGCCCTGGGCTTTGCTGCAAGCGCCAGCTTTATTATCCCAATGGAAGTGATTACACCAGAAATCTCGGCGCGCCTAAGCCCCAATTTACTTGATTTAGGGGTGGCGATTATCTCCGGCATTGCCGGTGCTTATGCCCATGCGCGGATTGATGCAGCCAAAAGCTTGGCAGGCGTTGCTATTGCGGTGGCGTTGGTGCCGCCTTTAGCAGTAACTGGCATAGGCTTAGGCTGGCTTAATATTGGCGTGGCATCTGGCGCCTTTTTGCTGTTTTTAACTAACTTAGCCGGCATTGTATTTTCGGCCGCTTTAACTTTTTTGGCCTTAGGTTTTGCTCCGTTCACTCGCGCCAAAAAGGGACTCGGCATCGCATTAGTCGCAGTGACCCTTGTGAGCATTCCACTGGTATTTAGCTTTAACCGCCTATCAGAAGAGGCGAAAATAGTGCAGCGCCTGCAAGGTAAAACCTTTAACCAGGTATTACTGCGAACAGTTCGCGCACAAAGCACCAAGCCGCTCACTTTACATTTGCAGTTGGTTAGTGAGCATTCACTAAACGACCAACAATTAGATGGGCTTAAAGCGCGCATTGAACAAGAGCTTGGGCGTAGCTTTCAGTTAGAAGCTTCAATCATTATTCGGCGTTAATGTCTTTTGTTATTGCTCTGAATATATTTCTAAAAAGGCTATAAGTGATGCAACACATAGCCTCTTTCTTACTCCTACTTATAAAGCGCCTAAAGGTTTGTTGGTCAATCTGGTTTTACTATTAATTAGGCCATTGCAATTTACCTCGAACATAAAATCAAAATAAGCCTTGAATTACAGTTATGATATAACGTAACATTTTGTCGCGGGTTATTTTTAAACCAAGTAAAACAAAATGTGAGCAAACTTATGATGCAAATTGATAGCGTTATTCAACATGCCGAGCAACACTGCAAGCAAAGAGGTGTTCGCTTAACTACAAAACGCAAACAGGTGTTATCTGGCTTGGTGCAGTCAAACAAAGCGCTCTCTGCTTATGAACTCACCGATTATTGTAAGCAACTATTCGACCAAAGCATTCCTGCCATGTCGGTGTATCGCATCCTTGATTTTCTAGAAACCGAGCACCTTGTGCACAAACTTAGCTTGGCCAATAAATATGTCGCTTGTGCGCATATTTGCTGCAGCCATAGCCATGGGGTACCGCAATTTTTGATATGCGGTAAGTGCAGCAAAGTAAAAGAAATCAGCATCGCTGCTTCAACTATTAACGAGTTAAAACACAATGCCGAGCAGGCTGGTTTTACCTTAGTTAGTCAGCAATTGGAAATGAACTGCCTGTGCGAAGACTGTATTCAGCAAGCGGCTTAATTTAATCAACATTTAAAACAAGGAAAGTTAATGAAAGTCACTCAAGCAATCGGCGATAAGTTCGCCATTGGTTTATCATTTGCGTGCGCCATTCATTGTTTGGCGTTACCTCTGTTGGTTGTCTTAGTGCCCAGCATGGTTGCGCTACCTTTACACAACGAGGCTTTTCACCTTTGGATGGTAGTGGCGGTTATACCCATTAGCGCTTATGCACTCACCATGGGGTGTAAACAACACAAACGAACCAAAGTGTTGCTTTGGGGTGTTGCAGGTTTGGCTCTATTGATTTTGGCAGTCGCCCTTGGTGAAGACAGTATTGGGGAAATTGGCGAAAAATCGCTTACCTTGTTAGGCGCAACGTTGGTAGCTGTTGGCCACTGGATGAACTATCGTTTGTGTCACCAGCATGATCACAACAATTGCGATTGCCCAGAGCATTAAGGCTTTCAGCTTTTTTAACCTGTATTACTTGTTTAGCCCCATCATTAAACCAAGTCTTAAACTTAAAGGCTTGGTTGAGTTAGTCTAGTAATCAACGTTCTTTCCTCAGTTAAGTAATGCTATAACCAATACTTAGTTTTTGCAGCAATGCTTACCTTTTTTAATTAATTGGAACACAAACCATGAGCAGTAAGCGCCAACCCATTAGCGCCGTACCAACTAATATCATCACTGGCTTTTTAGGTGTAGGTAAAACCTCAGCTATTTTGCAGCTAATGCGCAATAAACCAGAAAACGAACGCTGGGCGGTACTCGTAAATGAGTTTGGCGAAATTGGTATAGATGGCGCCTTACTACAAGGCCAACATCAGCAGCAACAAGTGTATATTCGTGAAGTACCAGGAGGCTGCATGTGCTGCGCTGCGGGCTTGCCAATGCAAATCGCATTAAATCAATTGTTAAGTGAATCAACCCCAGACAGGCTACTCATCGAACCTACCGGATTAGGTCATCCCAAAGAAGTGTTACAAGTGCTCTCATCCAAGTATTACCAACAAGTGTTAGCACTAAACAAAACCATAACCTTAGTGGATGCCAGAAACCTTAGTGATGCCCGTTACACTAACCACGAAACTTTCAACCAACAAATCGCAATAGCCGATACAGTGATAGGCAATAAGTTAGACCTTTATCAAACAGATGAGCAGCAACAGCTACGTGAATATGTTGCTCAACACGGGCGCAAAGGTGCGCAAGTTCTGTTTAGCAAAAACGGCCAGATGGACATTAGCTGCCTGCAAGGCGTTACGGCGGGTAGCTATGCACCTGATGAACATCATCATCATGGGCACGATAAACCTCTAGCTTCCGAGCAAGTTATTCCAGAGAGTGGTTACTTAAAAGCCAGCAACCAAGGCGAAGGGTTTAACAGTATAGGATGGCGTTTTTCACCTAATAAAGTATTCGACCGCGAGAAGCTGTGTTTGCTGCTATTAAGCTTAAAAGTAGAGCGCATTAAAGCCGTATTTATCACTAGCAGCGGCGTATTTGGCTACAACTACACCAGCGATGGTCTAAGCGAAGCTGAGCTAGATGACTGCCTAGAAAGCCGCATAGAAGTGATCGCAGATCAGCTAGATGATGGTTTAGAAGCAAGGTTGCTGGAGTGTTTGTTAGAGTAGGTAAGGGGGGGCGAAGTTTAGCTATGCTAGGATACTATTCTTACATTCCTAGTTTAGTTGTTTGAAAGTAAATGTTACATCTTTGCATCCTTAAGTGATAAAAAAATTAATTGCTTGATAGTTTTAAATATATATCTATTATTTATGGCCTTTCGCTGGCCATATACAAGGATGTGTAATGAAGTTGATGAGTCAACTGCTACCAGGTTTTTTGCTTTTTTTATTTAGTTTATATCACTATCAAAGGAGCAACCTTCCAATTCCTAGCTTTAATCAACTCGAGCTTCATCAAGGTAAGGTTTTATCTACTCGTAAATCAAATTCAATTGGAAAGAAGAGCAGTTGTAGTTTTGGGGTGAAGCTAGACTCAGACACGTCAAACTACCTTAGTTTACCGTGCTTTAAAGGTTATAAAGAGGTACTTTCCTTGGTTGGAAAAAGTGCTGAGATAAGAACCCACTCCACAGAAATGTGGGGAGTTTTTTATGATGTAGAAGTTTGGGATGTAGTGGTTTCTGGAAAACATTACTATAAATATGCTAATAGAAGCTATAATCAGGCTACTTCTCGTTTGTGGGTGATTATATCAAATTTCGCTTTGTGGGCAGGATATATATATTGGCTGTATAAGAATAGAGAGTCTTCGGTAGGCCGGCTAAAAAAAAGGCATTATTTTTAATTAAAACCCCTTTTTATTCATGCTTTGAAATATAACTACTCAGTAGTTTTTACTTTTCGTGAAGCGTTAAGAATGAATAAAGCATCATGAATAAATTGAGTTTAAAGCAAATGCTAATTCGTTGATTAGAGCTTATACTCAAAAGCCATTTACTCGGAAAGTGAAGCCTATTTGTGAAGTTTTACAGGATTATGTTTAACTGCTGTACCTTCTCTACAAATGCAACGGCACCATTTCTCGCCAGTAACGTCCGCGGTGGGCGCGGCCTTGCCATTCAATCATTCGATGATTTAAGCCTTTGTGATTAAGAATATGGCTTAGGGTGTGGTTGTTTTGCAGGAAGGGATCTTGATTACCAATAATGAACAGTAAATCGGTATTGGCTAGCTCGGCTAAACGTTGAGGGCAGTTTAGGTTTACTAGGTAGTGGGTGGGTGTGTGAAAATAGACGTTGTCGTTGTAAAAGCCTTCGAATAAATCACTGAAAGATTCAACCTGCCAAGTAAGGTCGAAACGGCCAGAAAAAGCCGCCAACTTGCTAAATAGGTGAGGGTGGCGAAATACAATGTTAGCGGCGTGATAAGCACCTAAGGAGCATCCGTGAGAGATGGTGCAAGGGTGGTCATTTTTCTGCGCCATTAAGGGCAGCACTTCGCGTAGGATGTAGTCTTCGTATTGCTGGTGGCGCTGGATACGCCCAGCAGGGTGGGCCCAAAAACAATACATGCTTTCTATATCGATGCTATCTACACAATACAATTGCAGCTGTCCGGCATTTATTTTGTGAGCGATTGAGTTAACGAGTCCTAGGTTCTCGTATTCATAAAATCGCCCGCCGCGAGTAGGAAACACCAGCACTTTAGCCCCTGCGTGACCAAAAACCAACAGCTCCATATCGCGATGTAAATTAGGGCTCCACCAACGATGATATTCTCTATTCATGCTTAGTGAGCTCAGCAAAAAATGTAGCCAATTGTTGATTTACCTGCTGGCGCTGCTGTTGTTGTTCTGGGTAGTCGAAATGGCCTGCTTTTAGCACTGTAAGTTGTTTAGGCTGAGGAGCGTTGTTATATGCCGAAAACTGCCCAGGTGGCGCGACAAAAGGGTCAAATAAGGCCAAGGCCCAATGGCTAGGACACCTTAAGTAAGTGGCTGCGGTGGCTGAGTCAAAATAGCGTAATGTACTTAATGCGAGTTTGGGTTGCTGTTGGTAAAAGTCTTGTAATGCTTTGCCACTGCCGTGGGTAGCCATCTTTAAACGCAGTGCTACGTTACCAAAAGTGGGAACATGAAAGTGAGCACGCTGAATGCGTGGGTCAAAGGCGCTAGCAAATATGCCTAGTCCGCCACCAAAGCTGCTGCCCATTAAGCCTATTTTATTGGCAACTTGTGGGAATAGACGTAACAGGGCGCTAACTCCGCACCATAAGTCTTGAACACAACCGCCAATAATGTAGCGGTCTTTATCTTGAATGTTGTGCAGTACGTGCCACATAGGGTTGTCTGAAATAGGCGCTTTGGCACTTAAGCCAATGCCCCGTGAGCAGGGCATTAACACTGCTGTATTTTTAAGCGATACTGGGCAGTCTACTTGTTCGATTCCACCATAACCATGGGCACTAATGATAGCTTGTTTTACTACGCCCGAGTGGGGAAGTAGCAGCCAGCCGCCGCAGCGCATTTGCTTAGTAGAGTTGTAATAGCACTTGAAAATGCGCCAGTTGGGAGTGTCTTGGTGGCAATCTTGAATCGCGACGTCGGGTCTAATTTGCAGGGCATGCTGATATTTGTTTTGCCAAAAGCTTTTAAAACCTCTGGGTCGATCATCAGGGCATAGCGCTTTAAGTTGCTTTAAGGAGTATCCGTAGTCTGGCTCAAACTCAAAATCATGTTTAAGTTTGCTGGGCATATTTCGCTATCTTCATTTAGGTTTATGAAAACTATAACGCTTTTATGTTACAGATTTCTAATGTTAAATATTTTTGTCAGTGTGGTCGAATCAGTTGTTGTTTAAAAATGCTAAACAACAGGCTTTAGTCAATAGTGCTAAGCGGTATAGAATAATTCTCACTTAGGCATCTCTGATTTAACAAATAAGGATTGATTGTGGTTGAAGACTTTTCTTCTATTTGGCAACGAGCCGCGGAGCGTAAAGGTGGCGATGCTGCGTTACAACATTTATTGACTACCCCTTTAAGTAGTGAACATTTAGCTGGCATTAGTGATGACCGCTGGTTGTCGGCCATGACTAAAACCATATTTCAGTCTGGCTTTGTGTGGCGAGTGGTTGAAAATAAGTGGCCAGATTTTGAGCGGGCCTTTTTCGACTTTGACCCAGAAAAAATGCTGATGCTGGACGACAGCCATATTGAACGTTTATGTAACGATGCCAGCATTATTCGTAATCGCCAAAAAATCATCACCGTGCCACATAACGCCCAGATGATTTTAGACCTTGCCAGCGAGCATGGCAGCTTTGCCAAGTTTGTTGCGCAGTGGCCTTGTGATGACATTGTAGGTTTATGGTTATTGCTTAAGAAACAAGGTGCGCGCCTTGGCGGTAATTCCGCCTCTTATACCTTACGTCGCATGGGTAAAGATACCTTTATGTTGTCGAATGATGTGGTGGCTTACTTGGTTAACCGAGGGGTGATTAATAAAGCGCCTACCAGTATTAAAGGGCTAAAAGCAGTGCAAGAGGTGTTTAATAGTTGGCAGTTACAAAGCAGCTTACCTTTAGCAGCTATTAGCCAAACCGTGGCCTACTCTATCGGTGAAAACAACTTATAAAGCCTAGGGCAATTTGCTGCTGACAGAATCAACACAAACTCTGCTGAACTAAGCGCGTTGCCATCAGTCTATTGGTTTTTGTGGGTAATAGGCTTTCAGGGATGGCAAAGCGTGGCAACAGCTTTTGGAATTCGGCGCTGGTGGTTTCTACCTTGGCGCATGTGGGGCTGTTATATGTATTGGTGAATCAATTGTATCAATTTCGCGAGAGTAAGCCTGCCAGAGCCTCTCGCCCGATTATTCAAGCCAGTTTGTATAAAGTACCAAGTCTGGCATTGACTACGCAGCAAGACTCTAAGCAGGTCCAAACACTTGAAGCCCCTAAAGATGCCAACCTGTTGGCGGAGCCCAAACGGCACACGAGTAAACTCACCGATAAACCAAGTAACCTGCAAAGCAACTCTGGCAATCAGCTACCAGTTAACAAGCCTAGCAGTGCAGAGCCAGCAGAAAGCCCCACTGCAAACTTAAAACCAACTAAACAGTCCGATATAGTCACCCAAGCTTTCAAAAGTAAAAGTGTTGTTCAAGCGCCAGTTTCACGAACTGCTCCCCCGCAACAACCGCGCTCAGCAGCGTCATATCTAGAGGGTTACCAACAGCAGCAACTGGATAAACTTGCCACAAAGCGGGCTAAGCGCTTTGAGCAACAAAAAAACGCTCCGGCTTTAGCTAATCCCAAAAAGCACAAATCCAGCTTGAGCGCAGAGCAGCAGTTTAAGCAAAGCCTAGAAGTTAAGGTGGATTGCAGCAATTCGGCTAAGCGGGCTGCGACTATCGCCGCGGGTTTATTTGGCGGCACTTTACGTTGTGAGCCTGAAGCCGAGTTGCAGCAGTTCCTTGATGCAAAGCGCCAACAAATGTTTGATGAAAAGCAGAAAAGGCCGTTGCGCTCGGTAGTGATTGAGCCCTAGACGTTGTTAGCGGCGCAGCAGTATTTCTTTGAAGGCATGGTCTAGCTCTTTGTAGCGAAAGTTAAAGCCTTCTCCGCTTAGCCGTTTCGGCAGTACCTTTTGCCCGCCAGTAATTAAGCTGGCCATTTCGCCCATTGCGGTATTTAACACCCAAGCTGGTGCCCGAAATAAGCATGGGCGTTTAAGTTGCTTACTTAGCGCTTGGCTAAATTGTTGGTTAGTGACTGGGTTAGGAGAGGTTAAGTTGTAAGCGCCATGGCATTGCTGATTGTTGAGCAGAAATATTATGGCGTCTACCATGTCACTAATGTGGATCCACGACATTTGCTGTTGGCCATCGGCCACTGGGCCGCCTAAACCTAAACGAAAGGCTGGCAACATTTTTGCCAATGCTCCACCTTCTATGCCAATTACCACGCCAGTGCGCAAAACACATACGCGGGTATGCTCGTTAGCCGCTTTTAATGCGATTTGCTCCCAGGTTTTGCATACTTGATGGGGGAAGGAGTCGTCTTCTATGATGCTGGTTTCGTCTAAGGCTTGTTGGCCTTGCTCGCCGTAATAGCCAATGGCACTGCCACTAATAAAGGTTTCTGGTGCTTGCTCACTTTGTTCAAATAGCTCTACTAGGCGCTCGGTGAGTGCCCAGCGGCTATCGCAAATACGCTTCTTTTGTTGCTCGGTCCAACGTTTGTTGGCGATGGGTTCGCCTGCTAGGTTAATAACGGCATCGTATTCGTTAAGGTTATTGAGATCTTTAAGAGAAGGAATGGCCAGTAAGTTATGCCCTAGCTTTTGATAGGCGCGAATAGGGTTGCGTGACAATATCGTCAGTTCATGACTAAATTGTAAATGTTTTACTAAGCGGCTGCCGATGAAGCCAGTTCCACCGGTAAGTAGTATTTTCATAATGTTGAGCAGTCCTTGTCAGGGCTAGCCATGTTACTCTTTGATTTAGTTAACAATAGCAGAGATTTATAGGATGGAAAGCAAGATGAAGACTGTTTTGATTACCGGGGTTGGTCGACGTTTAGGTTTTTTTCTTGCGCATCAGTTTGTTGGCTTAGGTTATCGGGTTATTGGTCAATATCGAAGTGAGCGCGCAGAGCTAGACGAACTAAGAGGCTTAGGGGTCACATTAGTACAAGCCGATTTTAGTCAACGCACTCAGCTATTAGGCTTTGTGGAGCAGCTACCACAGCTTTGCGACAGCTTGGACGTACTCATACATAACGCTTCGTTATTTGTTAGCGATGAGCCAAATCACAGCCCTGCCGAGCAAGCTGAGTTCTTTGATGCAATGTATGCAGTGCACATGTTAGCCCCAAAGCTAATTAACGAGACTATGCATAGTGCATTATGCAGGGCCAAAGGTTGCGTAGTAATGATGACCGATATTTATGCTCAGCAACCACATGCTAAGTTTCGCTCTTACTGCGCTTCTAAAGCGGGCTTAGCTAATATGCTAAAAGCTTATGCTAGCCATTGGGCACCAGAGGTGAGAGTTAACGGCATAGAGCCAGGGCCGATGTTATTTTTGGATGAGCATGATCAACAGCATCGAGAGCGGGTACTGGCGCAAACCCCCTTAGCTAAAGAAGGCGGTATAGCGCCGGTTTGGCAAACCATTGAGTTGCTGATTAACAATGAGTTCCTAACCGGATGCTCGATTAAAGTGGATGGTGGTAGGTCGCTTACCCAGTGGTAGGCACTGCTGTGGGCTTAGTTGCAGGTTTATATCTAGCGCTTGAGGAAGCGTTTTTGCTGCGGTGGTAAATAGTTGCTGTTGTAGCGTGTGCAAAAAAGGGTCTATTGCTAAATAGGCGAGGGCGGCTGGCTGTTCTACCGGCCCAATTAAATCTATGTCTAAGCTTCTATCTTTAGCGCTAGATAGTGGATCGTTGCGATTGCGACCGTGCCTAGCTTCAAGTTGATTAAAAAACTGTTTAAGTTGGCTGGGGCTTTGCCTCGATTCAAACCAGCCTAAGGCATTCACAAATTTATGTTCAGTTTTAATATCAAAAGGTGTGGTTTCGATAAACGAGCTAATGGTGAGTGTATGCAAGCGTTCACTAAGTTGGCATAGCGCAGCAGGAAGGTGCTCGAGTGGCTGAATGTTGCTCCCAAGGCTACATAAGTAAAACATCTGGTTACTCCCGTTTGCTATTGGATTTTATTTAGCCTTTTCGCCAGCGCTTATGCAAGCTAAACTGCTGAGCATAATCAGTTATTTCTAGGAGTGAGTGGTGAATCAACCCACCTCGATGCGCCATGGCTTAGTCACAGCCGCTGCCTTAGTGGTTTTACTGGCAGGGCTTAAAGCTGCAACACCGGTATTAATTCCATTTTTGATGTCGATGTTTATCGCCATTATTGCCAGTCCCATTGTTAACTTTTTAACCCGATTAAAAATTCCACGGGTATTGTCAGTAATGATGGTGCTGTTGCTAATTGTATTTTTAATCATGCTGTTAGCAGGCGTTGTAGGTAGCTCGATTAGTGACTTTAGAGCCTCTATTCCGGTTTATCGAGAGCAGTTGCTGGTGCAGTTGGCCGGTTTAAGCGCATTTGCTGCGCGCTTTGATATCGACCTGTCGATGAGCATTGTGACTGATTACTTCGACCCAGGCATTATTCTGGGGCTATTTGCTAATACTTTAACTGGCTTAAGCGGGGCAGCAGCTAACATCTTCATTATTTTGCTAGTGACGATTTTCATGTTGCTAGAAGCCGATACCATGCCTCAACGAATGCACGATGCGATTCATAATCCTGGTGTGCGTATGTCTCAGGTGAATAAGTTTTTAAAAGCGGTTAACAGCTACATTGCAGTTAAAACGTTGATCAGCTTATTTACCGCAATTCCTATCACCATTGTGCTGACCTTGCTGGATCTAGACTATGCGATTTTGTGGGGTATTTTGGCCTTCTTGCTTAACTATATTCCTAATGTGGGTTCGCTTATTGCCGCCATTCCACCGGTATTATTAGCCTTATTGCAATTAGGGCCTAGCCAAGCTTTGGCTGTGGCGGGTTTATATGTGGGCGTAAATTTGGTGATGGGCAACATAGTTGAACCACGTATTATGGGCAAAGGTTTAGGTTTGTCTTCGCTGGTGGTGGTGCTGTCGTTAATATTCTGGGGCTGGTTGTTTGGCAGTGTTGGCATGTTGTTATCGGTGCCCTTGACCATGATTATCAAAATTGGCTTGGAATCTAGTAACAGTGGCCACTGGTTCTCGCGTATCCTTAGCCACCCAGACGATTTAAAGAAAGAGAGTGAACCGGTAGATGAAGCTTAAACTTCCGCAGCTAAGTGATAATGCATTACGTGTTGTGCATGGTCGAGGCCACTGCCTAGAAGGTGCTGAATCCTTCAATATTGAATGGCTGCCACCAATCATGCTGATTGTGGCTTATGCGCCTCTCAGTGAAGAGTTGGTGAGTCGGTTAGTGGAACAATTAACTGCCGAGCCTTTGGTTGAGGGCGTATTTTTGCAACAGCGTGACCAAGCCATGGCCCCAGTAAGCCACTTATGGGGTTGTGAGCAAACGCCGAGTGAAGTGAGTGAACAAGGTTTACGCTACAAGGTTGAAGTTGGCACTCATCAAAACTTTGGGATCTTTTTAGATATGGCCAAAGGACGAGAATGGGTAAAGCAGCAAGCCGAAGGCAAACAAGTACTTAACTTGTTCTCTTATACCTGTGGCTTTGCCGTAGCGGCGATTGCTGGTGGCGCTAATTCGGTTGTTAATATCGATATGAGTAAAGCAGCGTTAAGTGTTGGCCGCGACAACTTGCGGCTAAACCAGCTGGATGACAAAAAAGCCCGTTTCTTTGGCCACGATTTGTTTAAATCTTGGGGTAAGTTGCGCAAACATGGCCCTTATGAATTGGTGATTGCTGATCCGCCATCAATGCAAAAGGGCAGTTTCTTGGTTGAAAAAGATTACCCGCGGATTATTCGTCAGCTGCCTAGTTTGCTCACAGAAAACGGCATAGCCATGTTGTGTTTAAACGCGCCGTGGTTAAGGCGTAACTTTTTGCTCGATGCCATTGCCACAGAAGCTCCCCAATTAAAGCTTATTGAAACGCTAGCAAGGCCTGATGCGGTAATGGAAAAAAGCCCAGATGATGGCTTAAAAGTGCTTATCTTCCAAAATAAGCCTTAGCTACAAATATCACAAATTGGCGCTTTACTGGCCCTCTCTACTCTGCCTTAGCTAACGCTCTGCTAAGCTTGTATTAAGCCTTTAATTCAAAGGTTTAATTCAAAGGTTTAATACAAGGAGCGTATATGGGGTTTCGTTTTTCTCACCTATTTTCCTCTCTGCTTAAAAGCCTTCGCGATATCTCGCCGATTGTTGTGGTTGTTTTGTTTTTCCAATGGGGAGTGCTAGACAGCAGCTTACCTAATGTTTTAAGCATCTTAAGTGGTGCTGTGATGGTTGTTGTTGGTTTAAGCTTTTTTGTGATGGGCTTAGAGCTAGGGCTGTTTCCTATAGGCGAAAACCTTGCCCATGCCTTTGCCAATAAAGGTAGTTTGGTAGCCCTGCTTAGCTTTGCTTTTTGTTTGGGCTTTGGCACTACCATCGCCGAACCGGCCTTAGTAGCTGTAGCAAAAGAGGCCGCAGAGGTAGCCGCACAAGCCAAGCATATTGAAAATACCGAAACCAGTATGCAGGAGTATGCTGCTGGGCTGCGTTTAAGTGTAGCCTTTGCCGTTGGCCTAGCAATTGTGATTGGCGTTATTCGCATCATAAAAGGTTGGCCGCTGTATCTAATTATCATTGGCGGTTATCTATTGATTGTGTTGCTTACCATGTTTGCCCCTCAAGAAATCATTGGTATTGCCTACGACTCTGGCGGAGTGACAACCTCTACTATCACCGTACCTTTAGTCACCGCCCTTGGAGTTGGTTTAGCTTCGGCCATTAAAGGCCGTAACCCCTTGCTTGATGGCTTTGGTTTAATTGCTTTAGCCTCGTTAACCCCCATGATGTTTGTGATGCTCTACGGGATAGTCTATTGATTAGCGCAAGCCTAAATTTTTTAGAGACGCTGTTTGGCACTTTGGGGGACATTTTCCCCATTGTTGTGACCATATTGGTCTTTCAGTATTTGGTGATTAAACGGCCGATTAGCCAGCCAAAGCAGCTGTTACTGGGCACGCTATTTGTTGTGTTGGGCATGGTGTTATTTTTGTTGGGCTTAGAGCAGGCACTATTTCCACTGGGCGAGTCTATGGCAAAACAACTCACCAGCGCAGAATTTTTGGGCTTAGATGAGTCTGCGGTTTATGTGGTGTCGGAACACTGGGCGGCTTACGCTTGGATTTACCTGTTTTCTGCAGCTATTGGCTTTAGCACTACGATTGCCGAACCTTCTCTGTTAGCGGTAGCCATTAAAGCTAATGGCGTGTCGGGCGGAGCTGTATCAATAGGTGGTTTGCGGATCTCTGTAGCCATAGGTGTGGCTTTAGGCTTGGCCTTAGGCAGTTATCGAATTGTGGTAGGCGACCCGCTGCATTACTACATTATTGCAGGTTATATTTTGGTGGTGATACAGACCCTGTTTGCTCCTAAAGCGATTGTACCCTTGGCATACGACAGTGGAGGCGTGACCACATCTACGGTTACTGTGCCTTTAGTGACCGCACTGGGTTTAGGTTTAGCTGAGTCGGTGCCTGGGCGTAGCCCCTTGCTTGACGGCTTTGGTTTAATTGCGTTTGCCAGCTTATTCCCCATCATTTCGGTGCTTGCCTATGCGCAAGTTACTAGTTTCTTAGCAAGTTCTAGTTTGTCAGGAGATGACGATGAAATTTAAATTGATTCTTGCCTTTGTTGATGATCAAAAAACTACTTTGGTGCTCGATTCCGCACGTGCTGCTGGTGCTACCGGTGCAACGGTAATAAACAACGCGCGGGGTGAAGGGGTACATCGCAAAAAAACCTTCTTTGGATTGAATTTAGAGGCACAGCGAGACGTGTTGCTGTTTGTTGTGGAAAGCCACCTTGCCAAACCGATCTTAAATACCATTAGTGCGGTGGCAGAGTTTGACCAAGAAGAAGGCCAGGGAATTGCTGTATTGCTAGACGTAGAAGAAGCCGTTGGGGTGGCCCATCAAATTCAGGCCTTAATTCACAAAGTACCTACAGATGAAGAGTAAGTGGGGATAATGTGAATAAATAGTTATGTAGAGCTCAATAATTGCCTTCTTCTGTGTATAACTATTATCTTTTTATTTTTTTATCCACACATTCTGTGGATTAAAGTGTGTATGAAACCGCTGTTTGTAAATATCTTATTGTTTTATATGACTTTTTAATGTTGTCTAAAAAAGAAGCGATGCTTTATGGTGCCATTTTAGTAGTTGCATTTTTTAGAAAACTGTAGACGAATTCCCGAGTTGTAATGTGGTAGTGGCTATTCCGTCCTGTCTATTTAGTTTAAAGCTACCTCTATTCTTAATGATAAATAAAAAAAATCTCAAAAGCTGCAATCAAACGTGGCGTTGATTCGTTACTGCTAAGTAAAGTCATTAATGGAATAGAGAATAAGATGGAACAAAAACAATTAGACAACGTAGCATTATGGTTGCGTATAGGCCTTGGGTTGGTGTTTATTATTGGTGGTACATCGAAACTAAGCTTGTTATTAGACTCCAGCACCGAAGCGGCAATGGTTGCCAACTACATGGGGACTACCGGTTATATTAATGAGTTATTTCAAGACTATCTGTTTTCTGCAGGATTACTTAGCCCTTGGGCATTTTTAACTACTTTATCGGTTTTTGAGCTATTGTCGGGTGTGGCTTTGGCTGCAGGTTTTTTGGTTAGGCCTTTAAGTTTATTCTACGGGTTTTTACTATGGACTTTTGTGGTATCACTGCCTGTTGATACCGTACCAGGGGCATCGGTAGGCGTGAGTACTTATACTTCACCGGCGATATTTGTGCAGATTAGAGACATTACCCTGTCGGGTATGATGTTTGTGTTGTTTAACCTAGGCGGCGGTGCGCTGAGCATTGATGAACGGCTGCGCAGTAAACGTGGGGTAGCCAGCAAAAACTCTCAAGACTGGCAAACGCTAGGTCTGTTGTTACGCTTTTCTTTAGGTATGACCTTTATCGTCGCAGGCTTTTTCTCAGGCTATGCAAAAATCCCTAGTTTTGCTACTCATCAGCTAGTTTTAATGGTTTTGGGTCTAATTTTTATTTTTGCTCATGGTAAAACTCTAAAAATGGGAGCTGTAGCCTGCGTATTAGTGATGATTTGGTTTATGCTTCAGAAGTTCTCTATCGATAAGTCACTGATTAAGAACTTAAATGGAGTTAAACGAGAGTTCGCTTTAGCAGCGGCAGCCATAGTGTTGGCAAAACTGGGTGGGGGAAACCGCTTTAGTTTGCAAGACATGTTGCTAAGAGTGAAATCTTACTACTTGTTTAACCGCGCAGTGAGTAAGTGATAGCTTGTTCGGCGTGAAAGCGCCGTGTTACTTGAATAACAAAGGAATGTCTGCTGGATAGTTAGCAGTAAGATAGCATGCTGAAATTGTTTAAACGTAAAGCCCGACCGGTATTTTCGGACGCGCTGCTTAACCAGTTATATCGCTATAGTTTTTCACTATGTCACAATAGTGAGCAGGCTTATGACCTATTGCAAAGTTGCTGCGAAAAAGTGCTGCAGAAAGATCCTCCTCCAGAACCTCTTAAACCCTTTATGATGCGAGTTATTCGCAACGAATTCATTGACAACTTTCGCCGTAAAAAGCTGGAGTTGGTGGTGGATGAGGACCAATACATTGATGCCAGTATTGTTGAAGAGAGTCTACAAGACATGGAGTTGCTACTTATAGACCAGCAACATGTTGGCTTAGTGATGGAGCGTTTGTCTGAAGACGAACGCGAACTTTTATACTTATGGGCGGTAGAAGGTTTTAGTATTCAAGAAATTGCCACCACTAGCGGAGTTGCTCGAGGCACCTTGTTATCACGCGTTTCCCGCTTGAAAAAGCGTTTAAGTGATGAGTTTGGTCACTTAATTGAGGAGGTGTCTTAAGATGAGCTTTAGTGCGCAAGATGGCAGCTTCAAACAACTTACTCGAGATTACTTTCAAGAGCTGCAGCTTTCTAAGAAGCAAGTTAACAAATTGCAGGGTTTAGCCAAAAGCAAGCAAATGGATGCTAGCCAATGGGCTTGGGCAAGCGCGGTCTCTTGTGTGCTGGCCGTAACTATCTATTTGGCCTTCTTTGCCGGCATCAACTATTCCGCTATTTCAAAAGAGATTGCCTATAACCATAACAGCCAAATGCAAATGGAAGTTATGTCATCATCAATTAATGATATTCAAAAGCATCTTAACCGTTTGGATTTTAAGCTCATTCAATCTCAATTATTAGATAAAGATAAATGGGAGCTAATGGGGGGGCGCTACTGCAGTATTGATGGCCGTATTGCCGCTCAGCTAAAAGTAAGAAACCGTCAAAGCCTGCAAGTACATACCTTTTATCAAGCCAAGTTGCCCGAAGAGTGGCTAAACATTACTAAGCAAAAAGAATTAGAAGTGGATGGTGTTAAGGTAAAAGTTTGGCAAGAAAAGGGCTTGCTTATTGGCCTAGCTATTTAGAAAACTAACAAAGAGACACAAAAAAGCCGATCTTACGATCGGCTTTTTTATTGCTTAGCAATAACTTACTTGCTTTGGCCTGCTTGAATTGCGGTTAGTGCAATGGTGTAAACAATGTCGTCTACTAATGCACCACGTGACAAATCGTTTACAGGTTTAGCCATGCCTTGCAGCATAGGACCAATACTGATTAGGTCGGCACTACGTTGAACGGCTTTGTAGGTAGTATTACCGGTGTTCAAATCTGGGAAGATAAACACAGTAGCCTT
The DNA here is from genome assembly GCF_037076485.1 of Agarivorans sp. OAG1. Classification (NCBI taxonomy): domain Bacteria; kingdom Pseudomonadati; phylum Pseudomonadota; class Gammaproteobacteria; order Alteromonadales; family Alteromonadaceae; genus Agarivorans; species Agarivorans sp. OAG1. The sequence continues at coordinate 3,274,532 of NZ_AP028990.1, read as the reverse complement.
ACCTGCTACAGGGCTGTTAGGTGCTTTGCTCTTAGCAACGTTTTCCATAATTGCGGCATCGTATTGAAGCGGGCCATCAATGATTAACTCAGGGCGGCGCTCTTTAGCAATTTTGGTCGCTTCACGTACTTTTTCTACGTCTGAGCCAGAGCCAGAACTACCGGTAGAGTATGAAATCATTGCAACACGTGGCTCAATGCCAAAGGCAACAGCAGACTCTGCAGATTGAATGGCGATATCTGCCAATTGTTCTGCACTTGGGTCTGGGTTAATTGCACAGTCGCCATATACCAATACTTGATCTGGTAGCAGCATGAAGAAGATAGAACTCACCAAGTTGTAACCTGGCGCAGTTTTAATTAACTGTAGCGGCGGGCGAATGGTGTTGGCTGTGGTGTTAACTGCACCAGATACCAAACCGTCTACTTCATCGTTAGCTAACATCATAGTACCTAGTACTACGTTGTCTTCTAATTGCTCTTTGGCTACTACTTCAGTAAGGCCTTTGCCTTTACGCAACTCAACCATTGGTGCAACGTATTTGCCTTGAATTTCAACCGGGTTGAAAATCTCAACACTTTCGCCAAGCACTACGCCTTGTTGGCTAGCAATGCGCTGAATAACCTCTGGGTTACCTAGCAATACTGGGCGAGCAATACCACGTTCGGCACAAATAGCTGCAGCTGCGATAGTGCGTGGCTCTTCGCCTTCTGGCAATACGATACGCTTGTTAGCGTTGCGTGCCATTTCGGTTAACTGATAACGGAAAGCTGGTGGCGATAAGCGACGAGCACGCGCTGAGATAGCGGTAAGTGACTCAATCCAATGTTTATCAATGTGACCAGCAACGTAGTCTTGTACTAACTCGATGCGTTGAGAATCATCTACTGGAATTTCTGCATTAAAGCTCTGTAGCGCTAATGAAGTTTGCCAAGTATTTGAATTGATAAGCATAACAGGTAAACCTGTCGCGAATGCACCTTCACATAACTTAAGTACTTGTGGCTCAGGTTGGTAACCACCAGTAAGCAGCAGGGCTCCAATCTTAACGCCGTTCATGGCAGCTAAACAGGCTGATACAATTACGTCTGAGCGATCGCCAGATGTTACCAACAAGCTGCCTGCGTTAAAGTGTTCAACCATGTTTGGAATGCTGCGCGCGCAGAAGGTCACACGACCTAGGCGAGTATCCATGTCACCTTCGTTAATAATGGTGGCATTTAAGTGGTTAGCTAAGTCGCGAGCACGTGGCGCAACGAGCGGTGCATTCCAAGGCACGCAACCTAAGATACGCAGTGGGCTCTTGCCAAACATTTGCAGTACTTCAAGGTTGGTAGAGTGATCTGATTTGTTATCGAACATTTCAGTCAGATCTGGACGAGTGATTTCGTGCTCGTCGATTGGCGCGCCAACTTTGTTAATAATGCAGCCGATAATGCGTTTGTTCTTCAAGCCGCCAAAGTTGTTACAGGCAATTTCCATACGCTCTTTTAGCTGCTGAGAAGTATCGCTACCAGGGTTAGTAACAAACACCATGTCTGCGTCTAGCGCTTTAGCAATACCGTAGTTTACGTTGGTTGCGTAAGGCGACTCTGAGGTAGGCACTAAGCCTTCCACTACGACAATTTCGGCACCAGAAGTTGCAGAATTAAAGCGCGCTACAATGCCTTCGAGTAAATCGTCGATTTGGTTAGCACTGATGAGGTTTTCTGCGTAAGCCTGAGTGAATGGCTCTGGAGGAATAATGTTTGATGCTTGACGGATAATAGCGGTAGAACGTTCTGCACCTTTCTCACGGGTTTTAGGCTGTGCGATAGGTTTGAAAAAGTTTACGTTTACGCCATTACGTTCCATAGCGCGAACCATACCAAGGCTGACGGATGTTACACCAACACCAACGCCAACTGGAATTAACATAATTGTACGAGCCACGGCTGTACCTCTTAAGTTAAGTGATAGAACAAGGCTGAGTATTACTCAGCCTTGATAAGAATCTGCATTAAGCTTGAGTTAATGCCACTGCATCTTGTGCGATTACCATTTCTTCGTTAGTTGGAATAACTAAGATTGGGCGACTTGAGCTAGTGCCAATATTACCTGAATTACCAAAACGTGCATCCAAGTTTGCTTGCTCGTCCAAGCTAAAGCCTAACAGGGCTAGTTTTTCGATGGTTAGTTTACGAACTAGCGCTGAGTTCTCACCAATACCGCCAGTAAATACTAAGGCGTCTAGCTTACCGTCCATTGAGGCAGCGTAAGACATAATGCTTTTCGCTAAGCGGTAAGTGAATACGTTCATGGCGCGAATGGCTGGTTCTTTACCTTCGCCATAACCTTCTTCGGTGTAGCGACAATCACTGCTTGCTTCAGTTAGGCCCATTAATCCAGACTGCTTGTGCAGCATGTTGTTAACTTCTTTTAGGGTGTAACCTTCGCGATCAACAAGGTGGAAGATAATGGCTGGGTCAATGTCGCCGCTGCGAGTACCCATTACCAAGCCTTCTAACGGAGTTAAGCCCATGCTGGTATCAAAGCTCTTACCGTTTTTAACTGCACAAATTGATGCGCCATTACCTAGGTGAGCGGTAATAACGTTAGTTTGTTCGATTGGCTGTTCTAACATTGCAGCAGCTTCACGCGATACGAATAGGTGGCTGGTACCGTGCATGCCATAACGGCGAATACCTTTTTCGCGGTATAACTTGTAAGGCAGTGCGTACAAGTAAGAGCTTTCTGGCATAGTTTGGTGGAAAGCTGTGTCAAATACCGCAACGTGTGGGCGCTTAGGGAAACAAGCTTGTGCTGCGCGAATACCAATTAGAGCCGCTGGATTATGCAAGGGTGCAAGTCCAGAACATTCTTCGATACCTTCTACAACCGCTTCATCGATGATAGCTGATTTGGTGAATTTTTCTCCACCATGAACAACGCGGTGACCAATAGCAACAATGTCGTTTAGGATTTCAGGGTTAGCTTCTAGAATATTTTTTACGATGAATTCGATGGCTTCGCGGTGAGCTGCGTAAGCGCCTAGGCTTGATTCGTTTTTCTCACCTTGCGCTTTCCATTTAAGGCGCGCATCTTCTAAATTAAAACATTCCGCTAAACCAGAAATAATCTCTTCGCCACTTAACGCATTAAGAACTGCAAATTTAAGTGAAGAGCTACCACAGTTAAGAACGAGTACCAGCTTGTTGCTCATTTATAGACACCTGTTGTTGAATTTGTTCAATTATAGACAGTGAAAGAAAAAACGTCGGGCATTGCGAGACACGTTTTTTGTTTCAGATTTTCAGTCTCTGACTAAGGCAAATTAGATTTGACCTAGTGCCTTGGTCTCAATCAAGCTACACTTAACAAATAAGCTGATTTATATGAAACCGTTTGCCGGACCAATGATAACCGAAAGCAAATTTTATTCATATATGTCATACTAATAACTAGCCAAAAATGTAAAAAAATTACTAGTTTATTGGTTTAAGTCAATTTTGAGTGTTGAGGTGCCCATGGGCAAATTCTCTGAAATGTTAAATGATGGTCGTGAATACATGAAACGCTGGCCTAATCAGCGTGTACTGGCCCCTATCTTTCCTGAGAATCGCGTTATTTTTGCTACTTCACTGGCGATGAAAACCATGCCTGCGATTGCAGTTGTTACGGTAATGATGCCGTACATGGCTAATTTGACTGAAATATTACCACAATCAGTAATGATGGCGATGGTGATATTTTTAATGCCTTTGCACGGATTATATTGGCTAGGTAAACGTGCTAACTCACAACTGCCGCCGAGCCTTGCGACCTGGTATCGTGACCTGCATCACAAGTTGGCCGAAGCGGGTGAAAGTATTGCACCGGCTGTTACTCAGCCCCGTTATGCAGAATTAGCAGATTTACTACGAAAAGCCTTTAAACGTTTTGATAAAAGCTTTGTGTTAGCCGACGACTTTAACGATTATTCCTAGTCTTTATTTGTAATACAATTAATCGAGCTTATTGAGCAAGATCGCTAGTGTATTTTGTTCTTGTTCAGTTGGTTTTTTGTCGCTAATTTCAGAGCCTATTTCCTTTGTATGTTTTTTCTTCCTTGATTGTGTTTTTATATTCATTCCTCTCGTTCATTTTCTTCCTAAATCCCGTTAGCTAGCTATACAATAATATCAACAACTTACGTATATCGCTAAACACCAAGAAACTGCCTTTTGGACAATTCATTAGTCGCTATTTGTAAATATTTATTCGGCTGTCGAATTATTTAATCTAGCTCCCATCTCTTGCGTTGAGTTAACAAATTATATTGATGTTTTTGTCATTTTTGCTTTAGGTGAATCTAGGTGCTGCTTAGGCTAATCAACATTCACTTTATTACTTGTTAATGTTTTTAACATTGTATGACATATCAATAAATACTGATGAGGCTGGCCAATAAGCAGAGGGTAACTACAACTACAATAGCGGAGCGCTATAACAATGAAAGCCAAATTCGTCGGTGCTTTTTCTCAATCAATCACACTTATTGGTGCACTATTAGTGTCTAGTAACGTGATAGCTGAACCTGCACCAGCTAGTCCTTCAGTCGAACCACCTGCTGGATACAAGTGGGAAATGGTAGAGGCGTTAACAGATAACTTTAATGGAAACTCCTTAGATTCTAATAAGTGGTATGACTATCATCCAGTTTGGTCTGGCCGATATCCTTCAAGGTTTAAAAAGGGGAATGCCTTTGTGCAAGACGGCGTGTTGTTTTTGCGCAGCACTAGTCAAATAGATACCCCATTAGCCGATCCTGAATCTAGGGTTTGGGTTGATGCGGCAGCGGTGGTATCAAAAGAGAAATTGGCAGAGCCTGGTTGGTACTATGAAACCTCTATGAAAGCTTCTGACACAGCAATGAGTTCGTCATTTTGGTTTCGCATAGGTAAATACTCAGAAATTGATGTGATTGAACATATTGGTCGCGCAACCAAAGGCAATGTTGATGCGACTAAATCCTTTTTATATGAAGCTAATACCCACGTTTATGGTGAGCAATCTGGCGCTTCTATTCCTGAGTCTTACAAAATGGCGACTCGAGGTAGAGATGAGTTTCATCGCTATGGCTTATGGTGGAAAGATGCCAATAATCTTTGGTTCTACCATAACGGGGTAAAAGTGTTTGAGATCCAGCCATCGGTGGCTTTTAAAGAAAAGCTACACATGATTTTTGATACTGAAACGCTAGCGTCTCAATGGGTGGGCTACCCAACAATTGAATCGCTTAAAGATGACTCTCGTAATGCGATGAAAGTTGATTGGGTTAAAACATGGAAGTTGGTACCTGGGGAACCAGAGCCGCCAGTTGCTACCGAACATTCGATTCCTGGGAAAATAGAAGCAGAGCAGTTTTCTAACCAAAGTGGAATTCAAGTCGAGCCCACTTCAGACAGTGGCGGTGGTGACAATATTGGATATATCGAAAATGGTGATGTTGCCGAATATAAAGTTAATGTTGCCCAAGCTGGGAAGTATAAGCTTAGTTTTCGAGTTGCCTCGGCGACCAACGGTGGAAACTTAGTGATTAAAACCAACAGTTCCACATTGGCTTCACTGGCAGTGCCGGGCACTGGGGCTTGGCAAAACTGGCAAACCATTGAGCAGGAAGTGACTTTAGCCAAGGGAGTGCAAACGCTGTCTTTAGATTTCACTGGAGGAAGCGGCTACCTATTTAATCTAAATTGGCTAAGCGCAGAGTTACTCGAGAGCAATACCGGAACAGCCTACAAAACGCATGTTATTCCAGGCCTTATTCAAGCCGAAGATTATGATAATGGCGGCGAAGGGGTAGGGTACTCTGATAGTAATACCAGTAATTTGGGTGGCCAATACCGTAGTGACGGTGTTGATATTGGCAATGCTGCAGATATTGGTGGCGGACAATTTGTTGGTTGGGTAGAAGCTGGAGAGTGGCTGCAATACACCATTAGCAATGTTACTCAAGGCAATTACGATGTGAATCTTAGACTTGCAGCGGCCGGCACAAGCGATAAATCGGTTAGCCTAAACATAGACGGCAACACCTTAGGTAGTGTGAACTTTAAAGCTACCGACGGTTGGCAGAATTGGCAAACGCAAACCTTGAAGAATATATATTTTTCTGGGGAGCCAAATCAGCAGCTACGAGTACACATGGAAACGGGTGCCCTTAACCTAAATTGGATTGAGTTTGTGCCAGTAAGCAACGTGAGTGTTGATCAGTGCAATAACACTCAACAGTGTCGAAACGAATTTGGCAGTCAGGCGACTGATTGTTTAAACAGCCAGTCGGCAACGAGCATATGCATGTGTGGCACAAGCCAGTGTTTGTAGTGTAGGTAATTGCACCCATCTGGCTTGTAACTCGGGTGGGTGCTTTAGTTTACTTTGTATCGATATTATTGCCGTTGATAAACTTGCAGCACAAATTCAAAATTCATTTCGAAATCATCCTGCGAATTAAGGTGCTGTTCTAACTCTTTATTTTTCTTCCACGCGAAGGGAGTCATCATGCACAGGGCGTTCATATCTGGACGGTTTAAGGTAGCTAGCTGCGCAATTTTTTGTTGTTCTAACAATTGCCATCCGGGCATGTCTTCTGCTTGTTCAGAGTGAGCTTGTAGGTCTTTGTATAACAGCGTGCGTAGCTTAGATAAGTGCATCGCGCCTGGGACTACTTTTAGTAGGTAAGCCTTGGGCTTACTGATACGCAATAGCTCTTGATTATCGCTGGGGGCAAACACCCTTACGGTAAAGTCGATGCTGTTATCTGCAATAGGAAGTCGATGGTTACTAGCCACAAAAAACTGTGCTTGCTTGCAGCGTTTGGCTGCCATGCGAATACCATCTTTTGCTATATCAATACCGATAACACTGTTGGCATTACTTTGTTGTTTGCTAATAGTTTGCGTGTAATAGCCTTCTCCGCAGCCTAAATCCACAATGTTTTGGGCAGAATACTGGCTAAGCATCTTATTGATGGCTGTTGCCAAAAACGCAAAGTGCCCTTGATTAAGAAAGTGCTGCCTAGCCTGCAGCATGGCTTTACTATCTCCTGGCTGTTTAGAGTGTTTATGCTGAACCGCCAGTAAATTGGTATAACCTTCTTTAGCTTGATCAAAACAATGGCCCTTATCACAGGACCATTGTTTATTTTGAAGGCTCAACGCGCTTTGACATATAGGGCAAATAATCATGTATAGCTTATTCTCGAGAGGCTATTAGTAAATCACTTTATCGTGATACTGCTTTAAGATGCCGCTAATGGTTTCCATGGTGTCTTTGCTAGGTGGTTTAACGCCAGCAAGTGGGTAATCTTCGCCCATGGCCGTCCATTTGTGCTTGCCTAACTCGTGATAGGGTAATAATTCAATTTTTTCTACATTATCAAAAGGCGCTAAAAATTCACCTAAGTCATGTGCTGATTGTTCGTCGTCGGTAAAGCCAGGAACAACAACATAACGTATCCAAGTTTTTTGACCTACCTTGTGCAAGTAGCGAGCAAAATCTAAGGTACGTTTATTACTTACGCCCACCAAATCTTGGTGCACATCATCATGTATTTGTTTAATGTCGAGCATCACTAAGTCTGACACTTCCAGCAGCTCGTCAATGACCTCGGTATGTTTACGCACATAACCGTTGGTATCTAAGCAGGTATGAATACCTTGAGCCTGACATTCTCGAAATAGGTCTCGCACAAACTCAGCTTGAAGTATCGCTTCTCCACCACTGGCTGTTACACCACCACCACTGGCATTCATAAAACGTCTATAAGGGGTAAGGTCACTCATTAGCTCACTAACGCTAACTTCTTTACCGTCGTGTAAATCCCAAGTATCGCGGTTGTGGCAGTATTGGCAACGCATTAAGCAACCTTGCATAAATACAATAAACCGGATCCCTGGTCCATCAACGGTTCCGCAAGACTCAGTAGAGTGAATTCGCCCAATCTTTGACATTTGTTTCTCCAAAAAAAAACCTTGCCCAAAAACTTGGGCAAGGTTAATTATAACCGTAGTCTCTGCTAAGCAGAACTACTTAACGTTCAATTACATACTTTGTGTGAAAGTACGAGTGATTACGTCTTGTTGTTGTTCTGGCGTTAGCGAGTTAAAGCGCACTGCATAACCAGATACACGGATGGTAAGCTGAGGGTATTTCTCAGGATTTTCCATCGCATCAACTAACATTTCACGGTTCATAACGTTAACGTTCAAGTGTTGACCACCTTCTACGTCAGCGTTGTGGTAGAAGTAACCGTCCATTAAGCCAGCTAAGTTAGACTTCTGAGTATCGTCATCTTTACCTAGTGCGTTTGGCACGATAGAGAAGGTGTAAGAGATACCGTCTTGTGCGTTAGCAAATGGTAGTTTAGCTACTGATGTTAAAGACGCTACCGCACCTTTTTCATCACGGCCGTGCATTGGGTTAGCACCAGGAGCAAAAGGAGCGCCTGCTTTACGACCATCTGGAGTAGTACCTGTTTTCTTACCGTATACAACGTTAGAAGTAATAGTAAGAACTGACTGAGTAGGGATCGCGTTACGGTAAGTTTTAAGCTTACGGATCTTAGTCATGAAGCGGTTTACTAGGTCAACGGCAATATCATCTACGCTGTCGTCGTTGTTACCAAATTTAGGGTAATCACCTTCAATTTCAAAGTCGGTAGCAATACCGTCTTCGTCACGAATTGGCTTAACTTTAGCAAATTTGATAGCAGACAATGAGTCAGCTGCAACTGATAGACCAGCAATACCACAAGCCATTGTACGGCGAACGTCACGATCGTGAAGTGCCATTAATGAAGCTTCGTAGCTGTACTTGTCGTGCATGTAGTGAATACAGTTAAGTGCGGTCACGTATTGCTCTGCTAGCCAATCCATAAAGGTGTCTAGGCGACCCATTACGTCGTCAAAGCTTAGAACTTCGTCAGTGATCTTGTCAGAAACAGGACCTACTTGGATCTTAAGCTTCTCATCCATACCACCGTTAATTGCGTAAAGCAGTGTTTTAGCTAAGTTAGCGCGAGCACCGAAGAACTGCATGTGCTTACCAACAACCATTGGTGATACACAACAAGCAATTGCGTAGTCATCGTTGTCGAAGTCAGTACGCATTAGGTCATCGTTTTCATACTGGATAGATGAAGTATCGATAGATACCTTGGCACAGTATTTCTTGAAGTTAATAGGTAGTTGCTCAGACCATAGAACAGTAATGTTCGGCTCTGGAGAAGGACCCATTGTGTATAGCGTGTTCAAGAAACGGAAAGCTGTACGGCTTACTAGCGTACGACCGTCAGTACCCATACCACCGATAGACTCAGTTGCCCAGATTGGGTCACCAGAGAACAAATCATCGTATTCAGGCGTACGTAGGAAACGAACCATACGTAGCTTCATTACTAAGTGGTCTACTAATTCTTGCGCTTCGCTTTCTGTTAGTGTGCCAGCAGCGATATCACGCTCAATGTACACGTCTAAGAAAGTAGTAGTACGACCAAACGACATTGCAGCGCCGTTTTGTGATTTAACAGCAGCTAGGTAGCCGAAGTAAGTCCACTGTACTGCTTCTTTTGCGTTTTCTGCTGGGCGAGAAATATCACAGCCGTATTTAGCTGCCATTTCTTTAATTTGGCCTAGTGCACGGTGCTGTTCGCTGATTTCTTCGCGAAGCTGCATGGTAGAAGCTAGGTCAGAACCGTTTACAAAGTCACCTTCCAAAGAACGGTGTTGCTTAACTTTGTCAGCCATTAAGAAGTCGATACCGTAAAGTGCTACGCGACGGTAGTCACCAATAATACGGCCACGGCCGTAAGCGTCTGGCAAACCAGTTAGTACACCTGACTTACGACACTTCATGATAGCGCCAGTGTAAACGTCAAATACACCTTGGTTATGGGTTTTACGGTAGTCAGTGTAAATCTTGCTTACCATTGGATCTAATTCGCGATCGTAAGCTTTACAAGAACCTTCAATCATACGAATACCGCCGTTAGGGATAATCGCACGTTTTAGTGGCGCTTCAGTTTGTAGGCCAACAATTTGCTCTAGATCTTGGTTGATGTAACCAGCATCGTGAGCAGTAATGGTTGAGATTACTGAAGTATCGAAGTCTACCGGCGCGTGAGTGCGGTTTTCTTCTTTAATGCCTTCCATAACTTTGTCCCAAAGCTTATCCGTAGCTTCGGTTGCTCCAGCTAGAAAGCTCTCATCGCCTTCATATGGAGTGTAGTTAGTTTGAATAAAGTCACGAACGTTAACTTCATTTTGCCATTCGCCGGTTTTAAAACCTGACCAGGCACTAGCAAAAACATCGTTCTTCTCTGCCATTTCTTGTCCCACCTATAAGTTGGTATACAAATAAATATTCTATGGTTTATCAGATAGCTAAAGAGCCACTATCTTAAGCCCTTGGAACAAGTATAGTGCTAGTTCCAAGGGGTAAAAATTTAAATTACAACAGTGCTGGAATTCCGTATTTACCTTCCAGCATACCTACAGCCATCATGGCTACAAAACAAATCAATAATACGGTAGCAGGGATAATAATGCGGTCTGCAAAAGACAGCTTCTTCGGACGTTCTTTATCACCAATTAAGCCATTGTTATCTAACAACATAGTTAGTGCCCAAGCTAACACTGGGTTAGTTACCGCTGCAGCAAAGATACAGATACCAGCAGATTGTGAATCTTTAGTGTCTTTAATCATTTGCATGCCTGCTTCTAGTAACGGTAAGAACACACCTACTAGTAGAGCAATTTTCATTACTGGAGGCCAAACCGCAACGTCCATTGGGAAGCCTAAAATTGCAATGATGATACATAGTGAACCAAGCAAAATTGCACCGCCAGGAATTGGGCGTTTAGCAATAGCGGCTGGAATCATGTAAGTACCCCAGCTAGAAGTAATGTTACCACCACCTACAGCTGTACCTACAATCTGGCGAACTGAACAAGTAGTCATGGTGTCATCAACATCCATTAATACTTTGTCTGTACCGCGTGGGTAGTTCAGTTCTTGGAAAATACGATGACCTAGGAAGTCTGGTGACCACATCGCTACAGCTAAAATTGCAAACGGTAGTGAAGCGATAAAGTGTTCCATATTAGGTAAACCTAACTGCCAACCTTGCTCAGTAGAGCCCCACCAGTAAACTGGGTTTAGATTAGGTAGGCCCATCTCGGTTTTAAAGGTAAGGTCAAAACCTGCGCCAAATGCTAAGGCAATTGCTAGACCCATAACCGCACAGGCTGGAATCGCTAACCAACGTTTACCGATTTTTGCTAAGAATGCATACAATACAATGGTAGCGGCTAAAACAACTAAGCCTACATAGCCCATCTCGCCTGCAGCAATACCTGCATCAACAGATTCAAGACCTTTAGACCAAGATTGAATGTCACCAATCATTGACATGGTGCCGCCAAAGCCAAGGAACACCAGCAAGCCGCCAGCAACACCTTCACTGGTTAAGTTCACCAGTTTAGAGCCACCTTTAAAGAAGCTAAGAAGTAAACCAAACACACCAAGTAAGATTGCTAATGCAAGCGGGTGAGCACCTGCTAAAGCGATGGCGCCAATCAATGGAATCATTGGACCATGGTTACCTGCAAGGTTAGCGCGCGGGTTAAATATCCCCGAAGCTAATACACAGAAAAGTAACGCAGGGATAAGCATTTCTACACGAGCTACCTCAATAGCAAACTCGGTACCTAGATTAATGTGGTCCCAACGTTCGGTTAGGCCATCTGCCCATGCCATCATTACTGCTGAGTACATTGCAATAATGCCAATAGTACCGGCAATGGCTGGCACCAAATCTTCCCATTCGAAGCGGAAGTCACGACCTGGCAAATTTAAGCCCCAGCGGCGAGGCTTCATGATTTTTAGTTCGTGGTCTAAGTAGTCGGAACGAGTTTCAAACTCAGAAGCAGGGCGGTGTGCTTCTGAATAGCTCAGTTCTTCGTCTTGAGACTGGTGGTTGTTACTAGACATAGTTTCCTCAAAAAACAAATATAAAAACCGGTAAATCGCAGGTGCTTATTAGGTGTTACTAAGCCTGAGATCCTTCTCACTCGCGATAATCGTCTCAATGGGACGAACAACATATAAGGATAGTGAGTATAAAACGTGAATTAACAGTATGCAGCTAAAGTTAGAAAGTGTTGTGATTAACTGTATTAAAGAAATATGAAAGAAACACAAAATTCGGCAATTTTGAATATTGTTGTTAGTAATACTTAGGCCGCTTGTTTTGTAGTTCTTAACCACAACTTCTACCTGCTACTTTTGATAGCAAAATTGTATCAAAGTAAGCAAGATCCGGAATTTGATCTGTGTCAAAAAAGCCCATAATTTGTGTAATTTTACTACTTATTTGCAGGGTAAAGCGAAACATAGTCGAAGTTATGGGCCTTATTCTGTAATTTACTTACTAAAATAGTGGGCTTAGTAATGAGAGCTGGCTCACTTATTTATGCTTAATCTTTGAGTGCTATTTTACAATTACGCAACAGCAAATGCGGCGCTAACCGCAAACTGAACTAAAAGGCCTATTATTGATGTATATCGAGCTAAAATTCTAAAACTGAAATTAAATTCGTTGCTCGGGCGTTATATAGCGTATCTATGCAGACTGGTTGAATATAAAGATGCTAATAAAATCGCTTAATAGGGTGTTTTGTAATCATAAGAGCGCCAATTGCCCCATAAAATGTTGAGTTTTGTCTTTCGCGATGATACTTTTCGTTGGGTTGAACGTGTAACAAATTATTTAACAATAACTACGCGCCTTAGGAAACAAGGCTGGTTGCTTAGGCAGTCATTAACAAGGTAAACATAAAATATGAGTGATGTGGCTGCACTAGAAGCATCAAATATCCACAAGGTGTTTGGCGATAACGAAGTACTTAAAGGTATTGACCTTACCGCTAACAAAGGCGATGTGATTTCTATCATCGGTTCTTCTGGTTCGGGCAAAAGCACTTTTTTACGCTGCATGAATCTACTTGAGATCCCAACTCAAGGCGATATCGCACTTCACAGTGAAAAAATTGGCTTTAAGCACCTACGCAATGGTGAGCGTTTACCCTCTGACAATAAGCAAGTTGAACGAATTCGCTCTAAACTCTCGATGGTGTTTCAAGGCTTTAATCTCTGGTCACACATGACCGTATTAGAAAACATCATTGAAGCGCCGGTTCATGTATTGGGTATCCCCAAGAAAGAAGCCATCGAGCAAGCTGAAGGCTTGTTGGAGCGCGTAGGTTTACACGACCGAAAAGATTACTACCCAGCCCATATGTCGGGCGGACAGCAGCAACGGGCTGCAATTGCGCGCGCCTTGGCAATGAACCCTGAAGTGATGTTATTTGATGAGCCAACTTCCGCACTTGACCCTGAATTGGTGGGAGAAGTGCTTAAAGTAATGCGTAGTTTGGCTGAAGAAGGACGCACGATGTTGGTTGTGACTCACGAAATGGCCTTTGCGCGTGACGTATCCAATCAGGTGTTATTCCTCCATCAAGGCATAGTGGAAGAGCGTGGTTCCCCACAAAAAGTATTCGAAAATCCAGATTCTGAGCGCATGAAACAATTTCTAGCCCCAAAATACTAAAATTATAACTATGGAAGACAAGCGTTAACTCGCTTAAAGCAAACAACACGGAGTAAAAAATGAAAAAAACATTAGTCGCGATGATTGGTGCAATTGCACTAAGTACTACAGCAGTTGAAGCAAAAGACTGGGAAGTAGTTCGTTTAGCTGTAGATGTGCCTTACGAACCGTTTGAGTACAAAGCTCCTGATGGCTCACTAACTGGTTTTGAAATTGACCTAGGTAACGCGGTTTGTGAAGAAATGAAAGTTAAGTGTGAGTGGGTTATTCAAGCATGGGATGGCATCATTCCTGGCCTACTAGCACGTAAGTACGATGCAATTTTCTCTTCTATGTCTATTAACGAAGACCGTGCGAAAAAGGTATTGTTCTCAGAACCTTACTACAACACACCTACCGGTTTCTTTGGCCCTAAAGCAAGCGAAGTTGACCCAGCTAAACCAGAAACCTTAAAAGGCCTACGTGTGGGTGTTCAGCGCGGTACTATTCAAGATACTTACGCAACAGACAACTACTCAAAAGTAGCTGATATTAAACGTTACACTACCGGTGATGATCTAGTGGTTGATCTACACGGCGGCCGTTTAGACGTTGTAGTTATCGATTTCCCTGTAGGCGTTAGCACGATTATTGAAGTTGAGAAAGGCGCAGACTTTAAAGTGTTAGGCGACAACGTACAGCTAGGTGAAGGTGTAGGTGTTGCTGCACGTAAGCGCGATGGCGAACTAATTGAAATGTTCAACAAAGCCTTAGCTACCGTTAAAACAAACGGTGTATACGACAAAATCAACGAAAAATACTTCGATTACAGTATTAAGAAGTAAGCCTTGCACTACCATTAACCCGAGCCCAGCTCGGGTTAACTTTCTAAGAGACTCATTATGTTAGATCTTCATGGTTACGGCCCTTCAATATTTATGGGGGCGATTGTCACTATCGAAGTTGCCTTCTTATCATTGGCTGTAGCGCTAATTTTAGGCATGTTGGCAGCGGTGGCGCGTTTATCAAAAAACCGTATTGCTAATGGCGTTGCTGTGGTTTACACCACCGTTATTCGCGGTGTGCCCGACTTAGTGTTAATGCTGCTTATTTTCTTTGGCGCTCAAATCATGATGAATGTGTTTTCTGATTGGTTATACGACAACTTTGACATCGATTATTACATCAATATCAATGAGTTTGTGGCGGGTGTAACCACCATTGGATTTATTTTTGGTGCCTACATGGCGGAAACCTTTCGCGGTGCTTTTCTCGCTGTAGATAACGGCCAAATTGAAGCAGGCAAAGCTTATGGTATGAGTAGCTTGCAGGTATTTCGTCGTATTACGGTACCGCAAATGATGCGTCACGCTATTCCGGGCATTGGAAATAATTGGTTGGTATTAGTGAAAACGACAGCGCTGGTTTCGGTAATTGGTCTAGCGGATATGGTACGCCTAGCCAAAGAAGCTGCAGGCGCGGTACACGAACCATTTTTGTTCTTTATTCCAGTGGCCTTTGTATACCTTGCACTTACTAGTGTTTCTGAAATTTTCCTAAAACGATTAGAAATTCGTTTTAGTGCTGGCACGGTGAGGTAAGCGCTTAATTATGTATGAAACTATCGAGAACTTACTCGCCAATAATGACATTTTTACTTTAACCACCGTGTTAGGGTACTGGGACGGTTTAGTGATGACCGTTCAATTGGTATTTTTGTCGCTAATATTAGGCCTAATTCTGGCAATTCCCCTTGCCATTATGCGTGCCTCCGACAACTTTTTAATTAGCCGCAGTGTTTGGGTATTTACCTATATATTTCGTGGTACTCCCTTACTGATTCAGCTATACATCATCTACTATGGCGTGACCTATATTGAGGGTATTCAAGATTCAATGTTTTGGCCGATAGTGCGAGAAGCGTTTTATCCTTGTTTATTGGCCTTTGTATTGAACACCGCGGCATATACCACCGAGATTTTTCGAGGTGCGATTGTTGCAACGCCACGTGGTGAGATCGAAGCTGCCAAAGCTTACGGTATGTCTAATGGTAGAGCGATGCGCAGGATTATTTTGCCAAGTGCGCTTCGCCGAGCATTGCCCGCTTACAGCAACGAAGTAATTTTTATGCTGCATGCTAGTTCGATTGCGAGTGTGGTAACAATTATTGACCTTACCGGTGCTGCCCGTGATGTATATGCTAAATACTACGCGCCATTTGAAGCCTTTACTTTTGCAGCGCTTATCTACTTATCGGTGACCTTTTTGCTGGTATATGGCTTTAAGCATTGGGAAAAACGCTGGCATCGTCATTTACGGCCGCTAAGTTAAGTTTTACAAAGGGGCCTAGGCCCCTTTTTTGTTTGGGATTAAGAAGATAGCTATGCTCACTTTACTTAAAAATGCACAGGTGTACGCACCAGAAGCTCTAGGCTTAATGGATGTTTTGTTGGCTAATGGTAGCATTTTGCAGCTTGCACCGAATATTGAGCTTAAGGCCAGTCATGGCTTAGTAGACAGTATTGATTTATCAGGTAGCATCCTAGCCCCTGGTTTTGTTGATGCCTTAGTCCACTTTACCGGCGGCGGTGGTGAAGGGGGCTTTGCTCATCGCACTGCAGAGCTTAGTTTTGAAAATGCCGCACCCACTGGTGTTACTACTTTAGTAGGCGCATTAGGTACCGATAGTGTTACCCGCACTCCAGCGCAAGTATTAGGTAAAGCACGAGAATTAAGTGCAATGGGCTTAAGCTGCTATTGCTACACCGGCTCCTATCATCTGCCGGTTAAAACCATCACCGGAAGCATCGAGCAAGACATTGTATTAATTCCTGAGATGATAGGTGTAGGTGAGCTAGCCATTGCTGATCATCGAGCCAGTCAGGCCTCGGTACAAGCTTTTACCGCAGTGGCCGCCGAGGCGCGCGTAGCCGGACTATTGTCGGGTAAAAAGGGTATTAGCTTTTTCCACGTTGGTGATGGAAAAGGAAAATTAAATCTACTGCGAGAGATTGTTAAGCAATCTGATTTATTAATCACCCAGCTCTATCCAACCCATTGTAATCGTAATCAGGCCTTGTTTAACGATGCCCTCGCGTTTTTGAGTGAGGGCGGTGTTATCGATTTCACCACTAGCACTATTCCGCAGTTTATCGAAGAAGGCGAGGTAAGCTGCCCTAAAGCGCTTAAAACCATTGTTGATAAGGGCTTAGATTGGCAACGAGTGAGCTTTAGCTCAGATGCTAACGCGAGTTTACCGCTATTTGATGATGCTGGTGAGTTAGTGGGTATGCAAGCGGGAAAACTAGAGAGTTTATATCTGGCTGCTAAAGAAGCTGTTCAGTCTTATCAAGTGCCTCTAGACATTGCGCTGTCGGTGATTAGTCGTAACCCTGCTAAGATTTTGGGCTTAAGAAATAAAGGTCAATTAGCAGTAGGCTTTGACGCCGATTTAGTAGTTCTTGACCAGCAATCTTTAGCGATCAAGCAAGTGTTTGCCAAAGGCCAAAGTATTTGGGCTGAGTAGAATTTGCTAGAGCCACTGGCTGAGGGCTGCTCGTTTTTAGACCTTGGCTAAGGCATAATAGCGGCACTTGGTTTTTACTAGAAGTAGCCCTATGAGCTTTAAAGGATTCACAACACAGCTGGTTCACTGCGACCGTTTAGCTGGCGTAGAGGAAGGCGCTGTTCACGCGCCAATTCATAACTCGGTACCTTATGGATACGCTGCCACTCAAGACTTGGTGGATGTATTTCAAGGCAAGCAAGTTGGCCATGCCTATGCACGCCAATCAACTCCTACTCTCGATTACTTACAACGCAAAATAGCCATGCTTGATGAAAGTGTTGCTAGCTTAGTATTTGGTACCGGTATGGCGGCCATTGGTACGGTGTTTTTAACCTTGCTAAAGGCTGGCGACCACATCGTAGCGAGTCGTTTTTTATTTGGTAACACCAGCAGCATATTTGGCACGCTAAAAGGCTATGGCATTGAGGTGACCTTAGTGGATGCCACAAGCTGTGACGCAGTAGAGCAGGCTTGCCAAGCCAACACCAAAATGGTATTTGTCGAAACCATTGCTAACCCTGCCACCCAGATAGTTGATTTAGCGGGGATTGGAAAGTTATGTGAGCAACGAGGTTTGGTTTACGTAGTGGATAATACCTTAACCTCTTCTTACCTTTTTCAGCCTAAGTCGGTAGGCGCGAGCTTAATCATTACCTCTTTATCAAAGTATGTTGGCGGCCATGGTAATGCCTTGGGTGGCTCGGTAAGTGATACAGGCTTATTTGATTGGAGTGCTTATCCCAATATTTTTGAAGGTTATCGCAGTGGCGATCCTAAGATGTGGGGCATTAACCAAATTAAGAAAAAAGGCCTGCGAGACTTTGGCGGCGCTTTGAGCTCGCAAGCTGCGCATTTATTGTCGGTAGGGGCAGAGACCATGGCCCTGCGTATGGAACGCCAATGTGCGAATGCCTTGGCCTTAGCCAAGATGTTAGATGAGCACCCTAAAGTGGCTAAGGTGTATTACCCAGGCTTGGCTTCTCACCCTCAGCATCAACGAGCCAGTGACTTGTTTAAGCACTATGGCGCTTTGGTGAGCTTTGATTTAGTTGATGGGATCAACAGCACAGAGTTTTTGGATAAAACCAATATCGTAATTAACGCGACCCATTTAGGGGATAACCGAACTTTGGCCTTGCCTGTTGCCCAAACCATTTACTTTGAAATGGGCTTAGAGGCACGCCAAGCCTCGGGAATTAGTGAAACAATGATCCGCTGCTCAATTGGTATTGAAGATACTGAAGACTTGCTCAATGACTTTGAGCAAGCATTAGCCAGTTCTTAGTAAAGAAAGCTGATACAAAAAAGCCTTGGTCATGCCAAGGCTTTTTACATTTACCCGAAATATCCGATAAGTTTACTTACTATCTATTGATAGCAATTCCACTTCAAAAATTAAGGTAGAGCCAGCTGGAATGGATGACACACTGCGGTCGCCGTAAGCTAATTGGCTAGGAATAAAGAAACGGAATTTCTCGCCCACACTCATATATTGTAAGCCTTCGGTCCAGCCCGCGATAACTTGCCCTAGCGGGAACTGAGCAGGGCGTTGACGTTCTACCGAACTATCAAACACTAAGCCGCTTAACAAAGTTCCATGGTAATGAACGGTTACTGTGCTGTTTGCTGAAGGTTTCTCAGCGCCTTCTACAACATCTTCAATGATTAGGTACTGCAATCCAGATTCTGTGGTTATTACACCGTCTTTTTGAGCGTTTTCAGCAAGAAAGTCGTGGCCTAACTGACGGTTTTGTTTAACCGCTTTGGCGTTATTATTGGCGCGGAGAATAAATACAATCACAAAAATAGCGAGTAGAGCGAGAACCACAAATTTCAAAGTCGATTCCTTACTAGGGTGTTGAGTAAAAGATAAATGTTAATCTAACTTTACGAAAGTGCTAGTTAAAAAGCACTGCTTATCTAAGAAAACTCGCTTCAAAAGCGCTAGCGGGTCATTTTTTTTACAAATACCACAACAAACAAGGCAATAATAAAGCTGCCACTAAAGGCCTCTATGGCTGCGAACATGCGGGAAAGTCCAACCGGGGTAAAGTCGCCATAACCAAGAGTAGTAAAAGTGACCACGCTGTAATACAAGCATTCAAAAAACGCTACAACGTTTTGTCCAAGGCTTTGATTAACACTGAGAGAAACAATATTTCCGTTGAAATGAATCCCGGTAAACGAGTAAATAATAGCGCAACTCAAAATGATTAACAGAGAGGTGTATACCACGCGGATCGGCAGTTCTCCGTAGCCGCATACCAAATCAACCAGCTTGGATATTCCGCGCCGATAAGAGAATTTGGGCATTTGATAGCGTCGCATGGTGAGCTCTTTACGCAAAAACACACCTGCAGTAGTAAACAAGCCTTCCGATTCGGCTGTTTTACGGAGACCGCGATACACTTCCTCGGCTTGTTGGTAGTAGTCGGCCATGGCTTCTTTATCTTGCTGTTGCTCAGCGGCACTGCCTAATTGCTCTTGAAGCACTCTTTCGCCAACGCACAGACTATCGCATTTACATTGGTCCATTTTGGCACCAAGCAAATTGGTTTTTGTTAGATCGGCATGATTTAAATTAGCTCCTCGCAAATCGGCTTTCATTAAGCTACCGCTTTGCAGGTTGATATTAAAAAGGTGTGCCCCTCTCAAGTCACTTCGATAGAGGTCGGCGCCAGAAAGGTCGTAACCTTGCTTGCTGTTGTAGTGAACTAAATCAATACCAGCTAGTTTGGCTTTTTTTAGGCTGATACCTTGAAGCATGCCGCCGCTTTTAGCATGGTTTTCTAGCTTCTCTTTGATTTCTTCACCGCATTTGTCCTCGTCTGGATCATGCCAAAAACACAACCCGCTTTCTAAAGCAGGTTCCTTGCAGTTGGCTCCAGAACTATCTTGGTACAGACATTGACCGCACTTCTCCATATTTGGCTAACGCTCCAGCTATTAATCAACAATTTGATTATTAGCCAGTTTTATTCACTGGCTTTAAGCTAAGTGTATTTCAAATGGAGGATTTTGCGAGCAGCCTTAAAATGTGGGGCTAACAAGACTTGCTTGCTATTTTTTGTTGCCGCTACCGAGTTGCTGGAACTCACTTTTTAAGGTTGAGTAACGCTCGGCGTGGTTGTCGTTTAATTTAAGACCATCGAGTAACTTAATGGTAATTTTGCAGTCACTTAAAAGCTGCCCACTGAGCCCTTTTTCCGATTGATTAAGTTGTTTTAGAATGGCTTGGATTTTATTCAAGATTGCGCCGGTGTTTCCAGGGGCCACTTGCAAAGCCTTGTCGAAATAGCTCGTCGCCTCGTGAAAGCGATTTTCTTCATAGGCTTCGATGCCCATTTTGTTGTATTCACGAAACTGGCCAAGTTTGAGTTCAAAATCTTCAGCTTTTAATACTTTGTGCGCAGAGGATAAAGACATGGGGTCGATGTCATCGCGTTTTTCTAGCTCTTCGGCAAAGGGCATTGCGTATTCAAACTCGCCTACAGAGTTTAGGGTTAAGAAGGTGTCGGGTAATAGTTCACCACTTACTTTGCTGGGGGCATCTAACAAACCGTCGTGGCTATCAAACAGCAATCGTTTGGCTTTGTTTAGCTCACCTTTGGTGGCGTGCACGCGAGCTTGGCTTATGCCTTCAAAGGCATCAAAATTAAAGTCATCGTCTTTGCCTTCTTCACGCCTAGCATGAAATAGCACAGAGTTAACTTCTTGCAGTAAGCGATTTTTTCGATACAAATCATCTTCACTTTGCGCTTCGTCTATTAGGCTGCGTACATAGTTACACAGGTGATGAGGGCCACGATGTATAGACCGCCTAGCAAGCTGCAAAATGGTAGAAAAGGTTTCTTTGGCTAGGGTTAAATCGCCAGCTTCCATAGCAAGCTCGGCTAACAGCTGTTGGCGCTCAATACTATTTACCGCCAACTTAGAGGCTTTAAGCACAGTTTCTAGGGCTTTGTCTAACTCACCGTCTGCTCGGTAAGCACGAGCTAGCCAGTCATAGCCGGTGAGCAGCAATGGGCTCTCAGCAATAGAGCGATTAAGTGTTTCAATCGCGCTTTTATTGTCTTTTAGTAACAGGTGAACACGGCCTAAGGTAGCTTTTGCCCAGGTTTGTTTCCGCTCTTCTAGAATGGCTTCTAGTGCTTCTTTAGCTGCCACGTATTCGCCTAAGGCTATTTGCGCTTCAACGCGTAAGTTACGGCAATAGTTGCTGTAACGGCTTTCGGCTTCAATCTGTTTGTCACACAGTTCAATAACTTGCTGATACTGTTTTTTTGATAATGCGTGATAAACCTCGCGTAAACTTTGACGCTTTACATGGGCTCTTGCTAGGCGGTTGTGTAACTGAAACTGAGAAAATGGTTTGGTTATGAACTCGTCTGGCTCCATTTCTAGAGCACTAAGCACCATACTTTTATTATTGTCACCACTAATAATAAAAAACAGAGCATCAACTTCTAACAACTCGCTAACACGAAGCTCTTCTAAAAGCTGGCCACCATTCTTGCCAGTGCCAAGGTTATAATCCACTAGAAGGATGTCGAATTTTCGTTTTTTGCACGCCCTTACAGCGGCTTCGCCAGTGTTTGCAAAATAAACGTCGGTTGCGCCAAAGTTTTGCAACATGGCCTTAAGCATAACCTGAAAGGCTCGCTGGTCATCAACGATGAGTATTTGCTTGTCGCTGTAATTGTATTGCGTTGCCATTACTGAGTGTTCTAATCCTTTTGGCTTATCCTAGCATAAGTTACCAAGCGATAAAGTAGTGTAAGTATAGACAGTTAGCGCAGTAGTAGTATCTGCTATTAAACCTTGCAAAAACAGCTAAGCTTGATTTAATATTGAGGTGTTGATGAGTCTTTTGGTCTCATCAGCGCTGAGTCAAAGCCAAACTTGGAGTGATCCAAGGTCGGAAAGTTACAGGTCTTTAGGGCAACCTTAAGATGGCTGGACCGCCTTAGTTGAGTGGTTAGATTTGCACAATGTACATCTTTCTACTTAGTAAGTTAGTCTATTTACCGTTTATTACTTTCCGTATTTGGTTGGAACGCCAAGCTAAAATTAGCTTGGCGTATTTGTTTCCGCTGCCTTATCTTGTTAAGCATTTGTTTCTAAATGCTGTTACTCCTAAGACTTTTAAATCTATTGGTTATTGCTCAACTTAATATTTTTGTTGTGCGCTAATTGCATACTTAAGGCAAATTTCGGGTATAAAAAAAGACATCCTAAGATGTCTTTTTTTATCAATATGGTGGAGGGAGGTGGATTCGAACCACCGAAGCTTTCGCGACAGATTTACAATCTGTTCCCTTTGGCCACTCGGGAACCCCTCCTGCTTGTGGAGCGGCATATTACCAGAACTTGGTGGGCTGTAAAGCAAAAACAGCGACATTTTTATTGGTAGATAACTGTTTGCTTATTATCTGTGCATTTGGCCGAAATTTGCTAAAGTTTTAGCCTGCTTTTCCGATAGCTATAAAGGTAATGGAGGAGCAATATGTTAGTTGAGCAAATTAGACAAAGTAGCTTGTGTGATGAACTGCAGTTGGGCGATACGCTTAACCAAAGTGCCTTGCAGGGTGATCAGGCTCATTTTCATTTATTGCTTAGCATGCTTAGCCAAAACGTGTGCGATCAAGCTCAGTTTTCAATGCAAAAGCAACAGCATGAACAAGTTCAGCAAGATTTACGTGATAAGTTTCAACTGGCTCAAACTCGCGCTCTTAAAGCGCTAGATGATGAGTTTCCAGTGCAAGCTAATTGGAGTAAGCACCTACATGCTGGTGAGCCGTCGCGAATTCGTTTAGAACAGGCTCTAGGCGGCTATGCGGCGTGTGCAGAAGACAGTGTCGACGGTTTACCTCACGAGGTAATGAACAACGTGGATTTGTTAAGCCGGGTAAAACACCAAGTGGCTAAGCCAGATCAGCAACAAGAAATAGATAAGGAAGTGAAGGGTACTGACATGTACAAGCTACTAAGTGACTTCGATTACTCAAAGCCACTTAGCGTTAAGTACTTTAATTAACGAAACACCACGGTACGGTTTCCGTATACAAATACTTTTTCATCAAGCACTTGCTGCAGTGCTTTACTTAATACTGCTTTTTCTACATCACGGCCAGCTTTGGCCATTTCTTCGGCGCTGTAAGTATGATCAACATGGATTACATGTTGCTCTACTATTGGCCCTTCGTCTAAATCGTTGTTTACAAAGTGGGCGGTGGCACCAATAATTTTTACGCCTCGGTCGTAAGCTTGTTTATAAGGCTTAGCACCAATAAATGCTGGCAAAAACGAGTGATGAATGTTTAAGATTTTGTTGCTAAAGGCTTCAACAAAAGCTGGCGTAAGAATACGCATGTACTTGGCAAGTACTACGTAGTCTGGTTGGTACTGCTGCACTACCTTAATAACTTGTTGCTCATGCTCTTCGCGGCTTAAATCTACATGGCTAATATGATGGAAAGGAATATCAAATTTTTCCGTCAAGGTACGTAGGCTATCGTAGTTACCAACAACTGCAGCAATTTCTACATCCATATCACCGTAAACGGCTTTCATGAGTAGATCGCCCAAACAATGTGCTTCTTTGGTTACCATGATAACAATACGTTTGCGCCCAGCACTTTCTAGCCGACGGGTGCTTCCAGCTGGAAGTGCGCCATCTAAATCGGCAAGTAAAGTTTGGTCGTTAAAGTAGCCTTCTAATACTGTACGCATAAAAAAGCGATTGGCATCGTTATCAACAAACTCGTTGTTTTTAATAATGTTAAGCTGGTGCTTAGCACATATATTGGTAATGCTTGAGATTAAACCTTTTGCGTCTGGGCATTCGGTTAATAGAATTTTTCTTTCCATTGTGTTTTCGATTTATTCAGTTTTAAAGTTAAGATTTATTACAGCACTGTTTAAACTTTTTGCCGCTTCCGCAGGGGCAAGCTGAATTACGCGCCAAGGCTTTTGGGGCGAACTCTCCATCAGTATAAAACCAACGCTCATTAACTTTCTTAAAGTTAGAGCGCTCGTGCAAAATTTGTCGTTGACCCTGTTCGCGATAATGAGCTTTAAACTCCACTATGCCTGTTTGGCCATCTTTAAAGTCACAGCTAAAAATTATTTGTAGCTTTTCCCATTGCCCTAAATCTTCTTTAGTTGAAGGTTGTGGGGCATCGCCTTGTCGATAGTCCGAGTGGTGCGTTTGCCATAAATAACTAGCATCGCCCAGCGTAAACGCGGTGTAGCGAGAACGCATTAACTGCTCACAACTTGTTGGTAAGCAATCACCGGTGATGATGGGCTGACAGCACTGAAGAAAATCGTTGCCGCTACCGCAGGGGCAAACTAACACAGGGAAACCTCAAATTTGACTAAGGGCGAAGTGTAGCAAGAAGCTGCCGATAAGGCAGCTGAAACTTGGTGATAGTTTGGCCAAATTGGCCTTATTAATCAGGATTTAACATGTGCTTAACCGTAAATGTGGTTAATTGAGGATCAAAGTGTGGGTTGTTGGCTAAATCAAGCTGAGCCAAACTTGCTTGCTGGTCTGTTTGTTCACTTAAAAATACCGCTAAAGCGACAATACGGGCGTAGACATGAATGGCTTCACCACTTAGGCCTAGTGGTCGGCCACTGCCATCCCAATGTTCTTGGCTTTGATTAGCTACGATAAGGGCTGCATCTATTTGCTGTTGCACTGCGGGATCTTTAAGTGTATCTGGTAGCTCGCAATGTTCGGCAATGCGCTGCCAACTCCCTTGGCTTAACATGTTACAGCTAAGCAGCACGTCGGGTAAGCCGTGGTTAGCTAGGTCATAAAAGCTAGCGGCTTGGTTTAATGCTTCACACTGTTGGTCGCTGAGCGAATAAGCCACAGCAAGTTCAGCGCAATAACGCTCTATAGTGCTAAGCTGCTCGGTATTATATTGTTTGGTTTGAATGGCTTGATGAATTAATTCCACCAGGCGCAATTGACCGTGAGCTAGTTGTTTTTGCAAGTGTTGGTTTTCTAGGCGCACAGCCGTAGTTTGGATCAAATAGTTAAGTGGTTCTAGCTGCAACTGCTGGGTGTCGCTCCATCCTTCTAGATAGAACATCAAAGGTTCGCTATCAGTATTTTGCAAATAAAATACCGCATTGTTCTCGCCAAAACTGTGCTGTTGATTTTGCTGCGCTTGGTTAAGCAATGACTGAACTCGGCTTGGTAGCTCATGTAAGCTGCGAACTTCTTCTAAATAGGCCAGCTTCCCTTCGCTATGCAGTACTTTAAGCTTGGAGCGGTAAACACTTAAGGCTAAGCCACTGAGCGTAAGTTTGGCATCTTGCTGTGTTAACAAGTCAATTAGCTCATGAAACACGCCTATAGCCAAGTTTTGCTCGTTTTTACAGTTTTCAATATGGCTAGAGGAATTGATGACCGCACGCAGGTTATTACGTTGTGAATGCAGTTCGGTAATTTCTTGGTAGGCACGAAGGGAGGCGCACATTAAAGTGTCTAAATTTACATCGCTTAACTCGGTTTTGTTTTTGTAGTCACTCACATCGTAGCGGCGAATCACCTCTCTAATGGGCGCTAAGCCGGGTTGCCCGGTGCGCAAAATTAATCGTATTTTGTGGTTGTTAAGGCGTTGGCGAATATCATCGATAAGCAATAGGCCCGCATCGTCACTTTCCATGACAACATCTACTAAGGCAATCGCAACATCGCCGTGTTCACTGAGTAATTGATAAGCCTCGGCAGCGTTATAGGCGTCAATAAAGCTGAGTTTTCGATCTTGATAAGAAAAGTTGTTTAATACTAATTTTGTGACGGTATGCATTTCGCTGTCGTCATCAACAATTAGCACCTTCCAGGGAGCTGGCTCTAGGGTTTCGGTAGCGGTATCGTCTTCTTCATCAAACAGGAATAGTTCAGCACTATCATCCATTGCTACTGTCCTCACTCGTTAATAAGGCCTCTATCATCAGTATAGGAAATTACTAGCGATTCTTAGGATATTTTTCTTAAAACTGGATATTAAACACGCTAAGCTTAAGCAAATGCACTTATGTTGCTAGGAAATTGATTTTGCATAATAAATTCGTCATTGAAGCGCTAGACCAAGGCTTAGCTGAAGCCTTAATCAATAAGATTGATTTAAAAACTAAGCCACAAGGTTCTCTTGGCCAACTGGAAAGTTTAGCCTGCCAAATAGGGCAAATTCAACAGACCTTAGAGCCTGAAATTCGCCAGCCTAAAATGATTGTATTTGCCGCTGACCATGGTATTGCGCTTGAGGGTGTGAGCGCCTTCCCACAAGAAGTTACTGCTCAAATGGTACAAAATTTTGTTAATGGTGGAGCCGCCGTTAATGTATTTTGCCGTCAACATGGTTTGGGCTTCGAGATCGTTGATGTTGGGGTGGGCCAGCTTTTGTCTGAGCAAGGGGTACAACGGTGTAAGGTAGCAAACGGCACCAAGAGTTTTTTGAATGCCGATGCAATGAGCAAAGAGCAATGCCTTCAAGCAATCGACGTTGGCGCTGAGCGAGTTGCCCAAGCTGCACGTGAAGGTTCGAACTTGCTGGCTTTTGGCGAGATGGGCATTGCTAACACGGCTAGTGCTGCTGCCATTATGGCGGGCTGCTTGGGTCTGGAAGTTAGCGACTGTGTTGGTCGCGGAACTGGCTTAGATGATCAAGGCTTACAGCATAAAACGGCAGTGTTACAGCAAGCGATGCAATACCATCAAGGTGAATACAGCGCGCAGCAATGGCTAGCCAAAGTAGGCGGATTTGAAATTGCTGCCATGGTGGGAGCGATGCTAGAAGCCGCTCATCGGCGCATCGTTATTTTGGTAGATGGCTTTATCTGCTCAGCGGCTGCCTTGGTGGCCAGCCAGATAAACCCCTTGGTAACACAATACATGATTTTTTGTCACCAAGGTGCAGAGCATGCTCACAAAAGGTTACTTGAAGCGCTAGAGGCCAAGCCTTTGCTGGATTTAGCACTGCGCTTGGGTGAAGGAAGTGGCGCAGTGCTGGCTTATCCACTGGTTGAGTCTGCCCTGGTGTTCTTAAAAGAAATGGCCTCGTTTGACTCAGCTGGCGTGAGTCGTGAGCGTGATTGAACGCGCCAAACATGAGCTGAACTTAGTGTTTAATGCACTCAGTTTCTTTAGCCGGATCCCGGTCCCGAAAAATGTAAGATACAGCGGCCAAAGTCTCAGCCAGTGTGTGGCGTATTTCCCCTTGGTGGGCTGGATTGTTGGTTTAGTTAGCGCCGGGCTCATTGTATTGCTTATGCCCATACTTGGCGCGCCCTTAGCTATATTACTCTCGATGGCCGCTAGCTGCTGGCTTACCGGTGCATTTCACGAAGATGGCTTTGCTGATTGCTGTGATGGCTTTGGCGGTGGCTACACTCCAGAGCAAATGCTGCGAATTATGAAAGACTCCCGCCTAGGCACCTACGGAGTGCTAGGTTTGTGCAGCATATTGGCGATTAAATTTAGTGCCTTATTGAGCCTTAGTCAGATGCTCATTAGCACCGATCTCTTATTGGTGCTGTGGTTAGCGCATAGCTTAAGTCGTTTTAGCGCGGTGCTTATTATCTGGAAACTTGATTACGTTCGTGAACCGTCTGAGCCGAGTAAAGCCAAAGCTGTTGCTCAGTCGATTGGTTCTAAAGAGCTTCTTTTAGCCTTGTTTTGGGTTGCGGTGCCAGCAGTTTTATTAGAGCTAAATATGTTAGCTTTTGCGGTGTTAAGTTGCTTGCTAGTCACGCTATTGTGGGCTCGCTACCTAAAGCTTAAATTAGCCGGCTATACAGGGGATACCTTAGGGGCACAGCAGCAGTTGAGCGAAGTGGCCATTTATATCAGTTTGCTTGCAGCTATTAATGCAGGCCTGATTCCGTGAATCGAGTGCTATTGGTGCGCCACAGCCAACCAGATATTGCCAGCAACCGCTGTTACGGCCAACTAGATATGCCAGCAATACCAGAACAACTACAACAAGCCACAGTACGATTACAAAAATTATTGGCCGAGTACTCGGTAGCAGAAGTGTATGCTAGCCCTTTGTTACGTTGTCGCCAGTTGGCCGAAAGTCTTTTTGTTCCGGACGATATTGCGTACCAAGACTCTCTGAAGGAAATAAGTTTTGGTCAATGGGAAGGCTGTAAGTGGGATGACATTCCTCGCAATCAACTGGACGCTTGGGCTGATAATTTAGAGGGTTATCGCCTTGGTCAATCTGGCGAAACAGTTGCAGAGTTTAGCCAGCGCGTACTAGGCTTTTGGCAAACCCGCTTATCTACAATTAGCGAAGCGAATACCACCCAAGTGTGGTTCACTCATGCTGGAGTTATTCGTACCATTGTTGGTGATATTCAAGCTTTACCTGTGGCTGAGTCCAGCAAAATAGCACTAAAATTTGGATCTTTAACTTGTATAACATTTGCCTCTAATGGAGCCGCCATTGAATACCTTAATCGCTAAACTTGTTATCTTATGTGTGCCTTTAACATTTGCTCTGGGGCAAGTTCAAGCCAGTGAAGAAAGTACCTCGGCCAATAAACCTAAAGTAAACATTATTGGTAAGTGCTGGCAGCGTGCTACTAAACCAGAAGTAAATACATGTTTAGAGAACAGCCTAGCCCAACTTGACCACCAAGTAAGGCAGCGTTTGGTCGTTCTGCATAAGCAAGCTATGGACTTAGAGTCTATTAGTGAAGGGGCTCAAGGCGCAGTTCAAGCTTTAGAAAAAGCCAAAATAGAGTTTAGTGAGTTTCGACAATCTTTGTGTGCTTGGGAAAGCTTAATGATGGCTGGCGGCAGCGGTTCGGGTAGCCAGTATTTAAGTTGTGAGATAGAGCTTACCCAGCATTGGTTAAGCCGTTTGCACCAGTGGTAAGGTTGAATTTTAGATAGCAAACAGCCCGCTTTTAGCGGGCTGTTTGTTGGTAAGCTTCCACGAAAGATAAACAGCCTCTGGGCAATTACGCTTCTGCTGCGCGTGCTTCTTGGCAACCTTTAATGGCGGGGGCCAAAATCTCCAAAGCGGTTTGCTCACAAGGGCTTAAACTAGCATCTGATTCGGCGATAGGTGTAACACGCTGACCCCAGCGAATCGCAGCCGCTCCCCATGTTAGTCCAGCACCAAAAGCGGCTAGCAATACATTGTCACCAGGCTTGATTCGGCCTTGCTCTAAGGCTTCACATAAGGCTACTGGAACAGTGGCCGCTGAAGTGTTCCCGTATTTTTCAATGTTCACCATAATATTGTCATAAGGAGCATCAATACGTTTGGCTAGGGCATCAATAATGCGTAAGTTGGCTTGGTGGGGCACGATGAAGTTGAGCTCATTGTTGGCGATGTTAGCCTGCTCTAATACGTTACTTGCTGCTTCACCCATGCCTTTTACCGCACGTTTAAAAATCTCAGGTCCTTCGAACTGAAAATTGTAA
The DNA here is from genome assembly GCF_037076485.1 of Agarivorans sp. OAG1. Lineage (NCBI taxonomy): Bacteria > Pseudomonadati > Pseudomonadota > Gammaproteobacteria > Alteromonadales > Alteromonadaceae > Agarivorans > Agarivorans sp. OAG1. The sequence continues at coordinate 3,244,895 of NZ_AP028990.1, read as the reverse complement.
AGCGTATCTACGCCTGAAAAACGTTTACGGTTAGTGCCAAAATCTGAAATAAACAGGATCTCTCGTTTCTCGCTATCGCAGCCTAGTTTTGCGGCAAGAAATCCTACTTTTTCCGCTTGGTCGTTTGCTTCTAGAATCACTGCGCCAGCACCGTCGCCAAACAATACTGCAGTATCGCGTTTAGTCCAGTCGAGTAATTGGGTTAATCGCTCGGCGCCAATCAACAGAATGCGCTTCATCGCTCCGGTTTGAATTAAGGCAGAGGCTGTTTGCATGCCGTAAACAAAACCTGAGCAAGCGGCATTCATATCAAATACGGCGGCTTGTTCTGCTTTAAGTAATTGTTGTACACGGCTGGCACTGCTAGGTACCGATGTACCAGGGGTGCAGGTACACAAAATAATCGCATCGAGTTGTTCTGCTTTTAGCCCTGCAGCAGCTAAAGCTTGTAAGCCAGCGGTAGCTGCGAGTTCAGCAATATCTACATGAGAAACACAGCGCTCTTTTATGCCTGTTCGGCTACTAATCCACTCATCCGATGTGTCGAGAAAAGTACTTAAGTCGTGGTTAGTGAGTCGTGCTGGTGGCATACATTTGCCCCAACCGGTAATTTCAGCATTGTACATAGCGTGCTTAAAACTCTGGCTAATTGAAGTTGCCAAGGATTATGCCTTATGCATTGCAAATAACCAAACTAGAACAAGAATTAGTCTCAAACAGTGGCTTTTTGTGGCTAAAGCTCACATTTTAGCTTTAGCTGGTGTTTTATTGGTCAAGTTGTGCCATAATCAGCCCATATTGATGGACTAGACCTAATAATATGTAGGTCAATTTATGTAACAGGGACGCTCAATTACTCTCTGAATTACGTAAATGGGGTCTGTTATGACTGCGCAACAACACAATTCTGTATTGTCTCCACCTGGTGATGATAATACTCAAATATCTAGTTTTACTGATAATACGCGTTTTTTTGAATTAACCGTTGATTTCTACGCAGATTCACTAAGCCTACTAGCTTTTGGTGGCGATGTTATTGGCAACCTACCACCTAAAAAACTGGTGGCTGTAAATGGCCAAATAGATAATGAAGAAGCCTTTTTCAAATCTATGTTTATTTGGACATTTTCTGCTATCGATGAAGTAGAAGCCCCATTAGATCCTAAGCCACAAGACTGGTTATTGCTGAACGCAAACGAGCAGTAAAGCCTTAGAAATAAGGCTTAGCCAAGGCACATTGGGCAAAGCCTTATTGGTTTAAGCTTATAAAAACATTCCTCCCGAAGCTTCTATCCGCTGGCCATTTACCCAAGAAGCTTGGTCGCTGAGTAACATGGAGAGGGCGTCGCCAATGTCTTCTGCAATACCTACTCGGCCTAGCGCAGTGTGTTGGGCTAGTTGCTGATTAAGTGTGACATTGTCACGTACAACTCCGCCACCAAAGTCAGTTTCTATCGCTCCTGGCGCGAGCGTATTTGCCCTAATCTGCTTGTAGCCTAGTTCTGCTGCCAAGTAGCGAGTCATTACCTCTAATCCTCCCTTCATCATGGCATAAGCACAAAAGCCTGGCATGCTAAAGCGCGTCAATCCGGTAGAGATATTGACTATTCGTCCTGCTGTTTCAATCATTGGCAGCAGGGCTTGAGTAAGAAAGAAAGTGCCTTTTAAATGCACATTCATTAATTGATCAAACTGTTGCTCGGTAGTTTCAGCAAAGCTGTTATTAATGCCGATTCCTGCGTTATTAACCAGGTAGTTGATTGAGTCTCGTTCAAATTGTTGCTGTAAGGCCGTTCTTAATCTACTGATAAAGCTAGGGAAGCTGCTGCTGTCTGCCAGATCAAGTTGAATGGCCGCGGCGTTTACTCCAAATTGGCGAATTTCACTCACTAGCTGCTCGGCTTTGTCTTGTTGGCTATGGTAAGTGAAGACTATATCCACTCCACTTTTAGCTAAGGCTAAAGCAGCGCTGCGCCCTAAGCCTCGGCTTCCACCTGTCACCAATAATAAGTTGTTCATAAAGTCTCTCCTGTTTGTATCGACATGCAGGATAGAAAAAATACTGTTAGTGAAAAACACACTAAAATAGATATCATTGTTTCTTTTAGGCGAACAGTAGCGACTTATGGATAAATTTGAGGCAATGCAACGTTTTGTGGCGGTTGCACAAAGTGGCAGTTTTACGCGAGCAGCAGAATTACTTGATTTACCTAAGTCGAGCATTTCCAATGCGGTGCAATTCTTGGAAAAAAAGCTAGCAACTCGCTTACTTCATCGCAGCACGCGCAGCGTTACGCTTACTCAGGATGGTGAAGTTTACCTTCAGCAGTGTAGGTCTATTTTGCGGGAGTTAGACGCTGTAGAAAGCCAATTTCGTCAAGCGGATGAAATACGCGGTGTCCTTCGGGTGGATATGCCTAGCCGGTTTGCTAGCACCATTGTGCTGCCTCACTTAGCCGAATGGCTAGAGCGTTACCCACAAGTTAAAATCAAAATAAGCAGTGCTGATTACCAAATCGATCCGGTGAAAGAGGGCGTTGATTGTTTAATTAGAGTGGGAGAGCTGCAAGACAGCCAACTCATTGCAAAACCCTTATGTAACTATCAAATCTACAGCTGTGCTAGTCCCAGTTATTTGCAGCGTTATGGCGAACCAAAGCAGCTTAGCGAACTAGCTAAGCATTATTTAATCGATTATGCGCCTAAAATGGGCAATAGCGCTGCCGAGTTTGAATACCTTGATAAAGGGCAGCGCCGAGTATTAGAAATGCCCAGTAGGTTGGCAGTAAATGGCACCGATGCTTATATGGCAGCATGTGAGGCTGGCTTAGGCATTATTCAAGTTCCGGCTATGGGAGCGGCGTTACAGCTTAAAAGTGGAGCCATACAACGTATTTTGCCAGATATTGAGGTTCCATCGATGCCGGTCTCAATTCTCTATTCGTCACGTCGACAGTTGCCGCAGCGATTAAGTTTGTTTATGGAATGGCTACAAGATTTGATGAAGCGTCTAGCAGCAAGCAGTTTGATATGAAAAAGAGAGAACTGCCTGACGGTTGTCAGGCAGTCATATAGAGCTTATAGGTAACGCTGGCGCAAGTGTTGCTCGAAGTAACGGGTGTTTAAGGTTTCTCCGGTAGCACGGCTTACCAGCTCATCGGTGTCGTAGATACTGGCTTGTGACCAAATATTTTGTTGCAGCCAAGCAAATACCTCATTGTAGTTGCCCTCTGCCACCGCTTTGGGGGTGTTGGGTTTGGCTTTAACTAAAGCCGCATGAAATTGTGCGGCGTACATTGCGCCTAGCGAGTAAGAAGGGAAGTATCCAATTAACCCTGCTGGCCAATGCACGTCTTGCATGCAGCCATCGCGATAATTTCCTTTGGTAGACAAACCTAAATATTGCTGCATTTTTTGATCCCACAACTCGGGGATATCTGCCACTTTAATATCTTGATTGATTAGGTCGCGTTCTAGCTCATACCGCAGCATCACATGGGCAGGATAAGTCAGCTCATCGGCATCTACTCGAATATAACCCGGCTTAACACTTAAATAGTGCTGCTTAAGTTCTTCAAGTTGCATTGGCTGCTGCTGGCATAAGTGCTGATTAACTAAGGGTAATAGTTGCTCAACAAAGGCTTGGCTGCGGCCTAATTGCATTTCAAAGAATAAACTCTGGCTCTCGTGTATACCCATAGAACGGGCTTGTCCCACCGGTAAATCAAGGTAATCTAGCGGTAAGTTTTGTTCATACCTTGCGTGACCTGTTTCGTGCACAATGCCCATTAATGAACGGGTGAAATCTTCATCTTCGTAACGCGTGGTTATACGTACATCACTGGGCACTCCGCCACAAAATGGATGAGCGCTTACATCTAGTCGGCCATGCTTAAAGTCAAATTGCAGTTTTTCCATCACTGCTAAACCAAGTTTTTTTTGTTGTTCACTAGGGAAGGGGCCATTTAACGTTAATTCCGGCCAATTAGCTTGTTTGTCGACCACTTGAGTTATCAAGTCTGGCAGCCAAGATTGCAGCTCACCAAATACTTTATCTAAGCGCTGCATTTGCATGCCTGGTTCGTATAAATCGAGCATGGCATCGTAAGGGTTTAAGCCGGTTTTATCTGCCCGGATTTGCGCCTCTTCAATGGCTAGCTGCATTACTGCTTGCAAGTTAACTTGGAAGGCTTTCCAATCATTAGCACCGCGCTGCTCACGCCAAGCATGCTCACAGTGGGCAGTGGCGAGTGATTTAGCTTTAACCAAATCGGCGGGAAGGGCGGTTTGATTGCGCCAGCTACGAGACATTTCTCGCAGCGAAGCTTGTTGCATTGGGTTAAGGTTTTCCTGATGTGCTTGTTCTAGCCATTGCTCCATTTCTGGGCGGGTGGACTTTTCATGAATAATCACCGCTAGTTCTGCTAAGGCTTCGGCGCGAGCTTGGTTACCGCCATCTGGCATCATGGTGGCCTGATCCCAGCCACAAATTGAATTTAAGTGAGAGAGTTTTGACAGGTGTTTAAAGTGCTCACAGAGCTGTTGATAAGCAGTTTGCTTAGTCATAGTTGTTCCTAGCTTAGGCTAAACGGCGAGCATGACGCTCACGGTTATCGAGTTTTTGTAACTCACTTTTTTTGAGTAGTACGTAAATGGCGCCAGTACCACCGTGCATTGTTTGGGCGCTGTGAATGGCCAACACCGCGTCTATTTGTGGTAACCACTGGCTCACATAGCTTTTTAATAGTGCTGGTGGGTCACTGTTATGGCCTTTACCCGGAATAATTAGTGCGCTACGGATATTGAGCTTTTGGCATTGCTTAATAAAACTAATTATTTCGCTGCGGGCTTTTTCTAAGCGAAATTTATGTAAATCCAATTTGGCTTGAATTTCATATTTGCCTAAGCGTAGTTTTTTAAATACGCCTTGTTGTAAGCCTGACTTTTTGAAAGACACCACATCGTCGGGGTGCAGTAACGTAACATTCTCTAAAGAAAGGTAATCTTGAGATGTAGCAAGGTGCTCTGCAGCGGCCTGTTGTCTAGCTTTTTTGGCCGCTTCGTTAAGGCTGTCGCCAGCCGACACTACGGCATCTTGCTTTAAGGGTTTTATTCCAGCCACTTCCTGCTGGAACAGATCAAATTCATCAGACATAAAAGAACTCCTGAACAACGAAGTTCCTTCTTTATAGATGAGAGCAGACAGCGGTGCAACCGCTGCGTAAGCTTATTTTTGCTGAGGGTCGCTTTGGCGGATTTTTTTCAAGAAATAAAATGTATAAAATCCCATCAAAGCAATGGTGGTGGCAATCACCGTCACCGACATTAATCCAATGCTATTACCAAAGAGTAAGTCTAACCAAAGTTCCATTGCTAATACTCCTTTTAAGTAGGAGTAATTAGCATAAATTGCTCAAGTAAAGGTCAAATTGATGCTGGTCAATTTGTCGCCGGATCAACTTCACGGATTGAGTAACCCAGTTTTTTTAGCTCATCGAGTAAACCTTGTTCTCCGTATAAGTGCATAGCACCAACTACCACAAAACTGGTATTGCTTAAGTTGGTAAGTTGTTGCATCCATTTGTGGTTGCGCTCAAATAGCAATTTTTCCAATACGTATTCTGCATCGTGTTGGAACATCGGGTCGTCCTCAAGTAATGCCAGTAGCTTTTGGTTCTCACCGTTATTCCAGTGGCTTACGAGTTGATTGAACAAGCTAGGTACTTGCTCAAAGTCATCCAAGGTTTGCTCTAATAAAGCTACTTGAATTCTGGCTAGGCTGCTTAAAGCTTCTATTTGCTCGGCAAAGCTTTCTAATTGATGGATCGAAAGCTGACTTTGTTGCGCCCGCTGAATGAAATGTAGATCAAGCCCTAACTCAGGCTCAAAGCCGAGGGCTTGCATTTGCAACTGGCTAAGTACCACAGCTACATACCAGGGCTGCATGTTATCGAAAATAGAAGGTGAGATCCCAAGCTGTTGGCTGCGTTGCTTAAGTTGGTCTAAATAATCAGCACTTATTTTGTCCGCTAATTTTTCACCGCCCGGCAATTGGCTAGCGTGCTGCAATAGCTGTTGGTCGCTGCCGGAAACAGACGATACGTCCATTTCTATCACTAGGCGCTCACTGCGCTCAAAGGCATCAATAAAGGGTTTAGGTAAGGGATAAAATGTTTCGCTGCCTAGATGAATAGAGCCAAACAAGTAGAGCTGTTGCTGGTCTTTACTGGCTAGCCAAAGAGAGGGTTCTGCAGCTATTTGGCTGCTAGAGAACAGCAGCAATAAAGTGCTTAAGCGATTAAGCCAAGGTTTCATAGTTTATCCATGCTTAGGAACAGAAAACCACTTTAGCATGAGTCGCTTAAGTGGTGACAAGAGACTGTTAACCTTTCGAGCTGGCTTTTGCAGCAATTTGTGGCTTATTTATACAAGGCAGAGGTTTTAAAGTGTAGCTAGCCTACACATGCCTTGCCGCGCCTAAAGCGATTTTTCCTCGAACAAAATTTAACCGCGAAAGTTCAACAGCCCCTGGCTTTAGCCTTTTTTAAGGATATTATCGAGCAAAGAAACCGGTAATATTCGACGAAGCCAAGCAAACAAGTGGGTAGGGAAGGTAACGTAGTAACGCGCTTTAGGTGTTGGCTTTTCAAGTGCGTGCAATAGGGCTTTATACACCGCGCTAGCGGGTAGCGTAAATTTACTGCTTGGGCCTTCTTGCTCTAGGCGTTCTAGCGTTTTCTGGTAAGCGCTTTGGTGGCGAGTATTGTTGGCATCAATGTTTTGTTCAAAGGCGGCTTTAGCATTTTGCCTAAACAAGCTGGTAATAGGGCCTGGTTCAATGAGCGAAACATGTAACGGGGTATTGGCTAATTCTAAACGTAGGGTATCGGTGTAGCCTTCTAGGGCGAACTTACTGGCGTTGTAGGCTCCGCGATACTTCATCGCTACTAAGCCAAGTACCGAACTGTTTTGAATAATCCGCCCGTGTTGCTGCTGTAACATATGGGCTACTGCTAAACGGCTTAAGTGATGCCAGCCAAATAGATTGGTTTCGAACTGTTGGCGAAGCGCTTGAGTGGGCAGATCCTCTAGCGCCCCGGGTTGACCATAGGCACCATTATTAAACAAAGCATCTATTTTACCGTTAGCTAAGGCTAGGGCTTGTTGCCAGCCTTGCTCAATAGAGCTTTCGCTATCTAGATCAAGTGTTACACATTGCAAACCACTTGTTTGTAGCGTTTTCACATCGTCGTCTTTACGGCAAGAGGCGATAACATTGTAGCCGCGCTGTTGTAATTCTTTGGCGCAATAAAGGCCAATGCCACTACTACACCCGGTGATTAAAATGCTGTTGATTGGTTTGCTCAAGCAATGCCCTGTATTTTCTTTTCGTAGGCTTTATCAACAAGTTGGTATTCAATTTGTTGATTAACAAGTTCGTAATCTTGAACAAATTGACAGCCCAGTGCAAATTCATTTCGCTCGTTAGGGGTATTTTTTATTTGGCAGGTAAGAATTACTGGCTCGTCGCGCTTAGGAAAGCGGGTTTGTAGCTGTAAGTTCTTGTCTTTTAATACATTGATATTGAACTTGTTGGCAGCGCTTGGCACAAACTTACAACCACGTTCAGAGATATCTTTTAGTACTCCACGCAACACGTGTTTTGAATCAAGGTGCAGGGTTGCTGGCTGATAACACTCATAACGGTCATATTTACGCAGTGGCATAGACATAACGTTTTGAGGATATTGCAAAATCATCCAACGAGCGGGCTCATTAATCAATGCCACAATTTCAGAGCGGAAGGCGATGAGTTTACCGTCCCAATGAAAGCGCGCATTTACTTCACAGCCTTCACTAATAAGGTTGATGCCAGTACTTGAATCGGCACCATTAAGGCGGCAAATAATGTAGCTCTTTTTGTCTACGCCTATCCAGTAACCTTTGTAATCGGCTGCTTTTTTAAAGCGAGTGGTAATATTAAGGCTTAGTCCGCAGTTGGGCGGCACTTTGTGAAACTGTACTTGATCCATAAGGGTAAAACTTCAAATCCGTTTGTGCGATCATTCAGGTTCGACCACTTCGATATGTGATCAGTTGGGCTGATTCTAGCGGATTCATTGTCAAAAAAACATCTTGAAAATTCATTGAAGCGTGCAAGTTTTATTCGCTTAAAAGTCAATAGTTGAAAGGCCTAGATAAAGCTTAGTTACATCAACACCTTAGTATTAGTAGAAGCTCGAAAGGTATTTCGCGTAGTTAGTAAGCAAGCTATTCTTCATCAAAAAGAATAGTTAGAACGAGCTTAGAATAGGGGCTATTGCTTGCTTCAAGTCGCGCTAACAATTTAAAGCTAGGGCTAGTCAAGCTTTGGCAATACCCCCCTATTGATCGATTTAAGTGGCGCTAAGACTGCCAAAATGATTTCTCGGCTTCTCGTAATGCATCTGCTCTACTCACACCAATGTCTTTTAGCAAATAGTCGGGAAGCTTTGCTAACTCTCGACGGCTTTTTCGGCGCGCCAATAGCATATCCAATTTACTAAGCATGTTGCGTAAGTTTAGTTTAGGTGATGTGAAGCCTTGGCGTTGTAGGCTTGTTTTTGTTTGGCTAATGATATTCATAACAAAACTCCTTTTAGCTGCTGACGGTTAAAAAGTACGCTATATTGGAGGTCAATGACAAACGACTTAAATTGACTCTTAGTTAAGGAAAACTTAAGTGAGTGACCGAATGCCTCCCTTGCAAGGGCTTTATTACTTCTATTTGGCTGCAGAAATGGGCAGCTTTAAAGCAGCTGCAGAAAAGTTATTTGTGAGTGCGGCGGCTATGAGCCAGCAGATCCGTCAGTTAGAAGAGAGAATAGATGTACAGCTGTTTGAGCGTCAGCATCGTAGAGTAGTGTTAACCGCTGAGGGTGAAACCTTACATCATTACGCTAAACAAGCATTTAGAACCCTACAGGACGGCGTTCGTCAAGTAAGTCTTGATCCCGATCCAAACAGCATGTCTTTGTCGGTGTTGCCGTCTTTTGCCCAGCATTGGCTAGTGCCTCGGTTAGGTGAGTTTAGCCAACTACACCCAAATCTATCGGTAATGCTAATGCCAAAAAATAGTTTGATAGATTTTCGCCAAGATAGGGTCGATTTATGTGTGCGTTATGGCTTGGGAGATTACCCAGGCTTACATGCCGCTAAGCTAATGGATGATCATCTATATCCTGTTTGTCATCCATTGTATTTAGAACAGCATCCAGAGGTGTGTTTAAACGATTTGAGTAAACACACGCTGATTGATGATGCGAGGCCTGATATGAATTGGCAGTACTGGTTAGAGCTAGCTGGTTTTAACTCTAGTGTGCCCAAGGCCAACTTATTGTACCAAGGGGCTCATGTGGTGATTGAAGGCGCGCTAGCTGTTCAAGGTATCGCTTTAGTAAGGCACAGCTTGGCGTGGAAGTATATCCAACAAGGTTTACTGGTTAAGTTGGGCAATGTAGAGGTAAAACCTCGTTATCGTTATTACTTGGTTGCCCCTCAACCTTATTTTAAACGAGAGAAAATAAAGCAATTTAGTGAGTGGATTAATCAGCAAGCTCAGCAGTTTTGGCTAGAGGGGGAGGCGCAGCGAAGTAAAAGCAAAATTGTTAACGCGCCACTAATAAAAAATTGAATACAGCTCTATCTGCAGCAACAAGCCTTGTGATTAACAAGGCTTTATAATTGCAAACGCAAGGTTGGTTAGTTGCTAAGCTCTGCTTCGTTGTTAGCGGCTTGCTTAGCTAACATTGGTTTTTCTGGTTCAACAATATCAATGCGGGTGGCCTCTAGGGTAGCCCAGCTTTTACCGTTGCGGATAATTTCTGCTTTAACCAAGTGATAATCTAATTCAGGCGCTAACCATAGCCAGGTGCTGCGGCCTTCTCGTTTTTTCTGCTCCACTTTTAACGCTTCAAAAGTACCGAGTATGGTCTCTACGGTTTCTTCGGCGACGACGGTGAAGCGATAGTTATCCACTTCATCAATCACATTGTAGTGGTAGTCTAAATCTTTTAAGCCTTTCTTTAAGTCGTTTTGTAATTGCACCGAGAAGCCTGCTGCATCCATTAATTGGTGAACGTTGTCTGGTGCTTCAAAGTGGTGCCTTTCACCATCAACATCAACGATTAAGCCGCCTTTACGATCTGGGTGGCCGGTAACTCGTGTGGTGGAAAATAGGTTACTTTGTTTGAGTACAAAGCCTAAGGTTTTTACATCTTGTTGGTGATAGGTAAAACGAGATGTATCGTCGTATTTCAGGCCGCCGGCGAGGGCTGTACCAATACTTTTAATTTGAAAGGTATCGTTACCCAAATCAATCAGTTGGCGATAGCCTTTGGCAATGGGGATGCCTTTAAAATCTGCGCGGTATTCGGCCTCAAAGGGCAGTACCTCAGCAATACTGGTGGTGGCAACTAACAAAGCTGAAAGTGCTATAGCTTTTGAATACGACATAACATTAACCCCAAACATCTTCGACTAATTATAGCCGCCATAGTATGACAAAGCTTAGCGCGAAAATGAAAATAAAAAAAAAGGCTCCGTAAAGGAGCCTTAGTATTCAGTGCTGTTTAGTGATTAAGCTTTTGCTTTAGTCGCTTTTTTAGCAGCTGGTTTTTTAGCTTTTTGAGACTCAGCTTCTGCACTATCTGCTGCTTCGGTGTATGGACGACCGTAGTAAGAATCAAGTAGAACTTGTTTCAATTCAGCAATTAGTGGGTAACGAGGGTTTGCACCAGTACATTGGTCATCAAACGCGTCTACCGCTAGTTCGTCAACTTTAGCTAGGAAGTCAGCCTCGTTCACGCCTGCATCTTTAATAGATAGAGGAATGTTCAATTCAACTTTCAACTCGTCTAACCAAGTTAGAAGGGCGTTAAGCTTAGTTTCAGTGTTACCTTCACGGAAGCCTAAGTGCTCAGCAACTTCTGCGTAACGAGCACGTGCCTTAGGACGGTCGTACTGAGAGAACGCAGTTTGTTTAGTTGGCGTGTTAGTCGCGTTGAAACGAATTGTGTTAGTTAGCAACAATGCGTTAGCCAAACCGTGTGGTACGTGGAACTCTGCACCTAGTTTGTGAGCCATTGAGTGACACACACCTAAGAAAGAGTTAGCAAACGCGATACCAGCGATAGTAGCGGCATTGTGTACTTTCTCACGAGCTACTGGGTCAGCTTTACCGTTTTGGTAAGAGCTTGGTAAGTATTCTTTAAGCATCTTAAGTGCTTGCAGAGCTTGACCGTCTGAGTATTCGTTAGCTAGTACAGAAACGTAAGCTTCCATAGCGTGAGTAACCGCATCGTAACCACCGAAGGCACATAGTGACTTAGGCATATCCATTACTAGGTTAGCATCTACAACAGCCATGTTAGGCGTTAGTTCGTAGTCAGCTAGTGGGTATTTCTGACCAGTAGTGTCGTCAGTTACAACCGCAAACGGAGTTACTTCTGAACCAGTACCTGAAGTAGTAGTAATACATACTAGTTCAGCTTTTGAACCCATTTTAGGGAACTTGTAAATACGTTTACGGATGTCCATAAAGCGCATTGATAGGTCTTCGAAGTCAGTTTCTGGGTGCTCGTACATTACCCACATGATCTTCGCAGCATCCATTGGTGAACCACCACCAACAGCAAGAATTACGTCTGGCTGGTAGTTGTGACAAGCTTCAGCGCCTTTCTTCACAATAGACAGAGTAGGATCTGCTTCTACATCGTGGAATACTTCAACTTCCATGCCTTTCTCTTTAAGGATGGCACGTAGGTCGTCGATGTAACCGTTGTTGAATAGGAAGTTATCAGTAACAACCATTGCACGTTTCTTGCCGTCTAGGTCGTCCATTGCGATTGGTAATGAACCACGACGGAAGTAGATTGACTTAGGTAGTTTATGCCACAACATGTTCTCAGCTCGCTTCGCAACAATTTTCTTATTGATAAGGTGTTTTGGACCCACGTTTTCAGAAATCGCGTTACCACCCCAAGAACCACAACCTAGCGTTAGAGAAGGTGCTAGTTCGAAGTTGTAAAGGTCACCAATACCACCGTGAGAAGAAGGCGTATTGATAAGAATACGTGCAGTCTTCATTTTGTCGCCAAAGTAAGCGATACGGTCAGCGTTAGCGTCTTGGTCTGTGTAAAGAACAGACGTGTGACCAACACCACCGATGTCTAATACGATACCAGCTTGGCGAACAGCGTCTTCAAAGTCTGTCGCTTTGTAAACACCTAGAGTTGGAGATAGTTTCTCGTGTGAGAACTCGTCATCGTAAGATGCTTCTAGGCCTTCACCGATTAAGATCTTAGTTGCTTTTGGTACAGTTACGCCAGCTAGCTCAGCAATTTTGTATGCTGGTTGGCCAACGATTTTAGCGTTAAGCGCGCCGTTAATCATAAGTACTTTACGTACTTTATCTGCGTCTGCTTTGCTTAGTACTGCTGCGCCGTATTTAGCGAAACGAGCAATTACTTCGTCGTACTTAGATTCAACAATGATAGCTGCTTGCTCAGAAGCACAGATAACACCGTTATCAAAAGTCTTAGACATAAGAATAGAAGAAACAGCACGTTTAACGTCTGCAGTTTCGTCAATTACTACTGGCGTGTTACCAGCACCAACACCAATAGCAGGCTTACCTGAAGAGTAAGCAGCTTTAACCATACCTGGACCACCAGTTGCAAGAATTAGCGCGATGTCTTCGTGCTTCATTAGTGCGTTAGATAGTTCTACAGAAGGAGTATCGATCCAGCCAATAATGTCTTTTGGCGCGCCAGCAGCGATAGCAGCATCAAGTACTAATTTAGCCGCAAAGTTAGTTGCGTTTTTAGCACGTGGGTGTGGAGAGAAGATACAACCGTTACGCGTTTTAAGGCTGATTAGCGCTTTAAAGATAGCGGTAGAAGTTGGGTTAGTGGTTGGTACGATGGCACAAACAATACCTACTGGCTCAGCGATAGTAATAGTACCGCCTTCGTCGTTACGTTCGATAACGCCACAAGTTAGAGTATCTTTGTATTTGTTGTAGATGAACTCAGAAGCGAAGTGGTTTTTGATCACTTTATCTTCCATTATGCCCATGCCAGACTCTTCAGCCGCCATACGAGCTAGTTCAATACGTGCTGTAGAAGCAGCGAGTGACGCAGCGCGGAAAATCTTGTCCACTTGTTCTTGGCTGTAAGATGCGAATTCAGCTTGCGCCGCCTTCACTCGAGCAACCATTGCGTTTAACTCATCAATATTACCTACAGGCATCCTGTTCTCCTCATTTAAACTAAAACTAATTAGTAAACCAACACTGATAGTTCAATCCGCCTCAGTATAGACCGTAAATCACCGTTCTAGTGGTTTAGTAATTAACTTTCACCAGCAATTATAGGTAGCCCTTTAGTGGTACAACTTGATCCAGATCATGTGTTGCTAAGTTACAAATGTAAAAAAATCACGAAATATTTTCGGCTAATTTTACAGAATCAATCAGTATTCAGGCAAAAAGTGTAAATTTTTTACCAATTTTGCTACTCCGATCAAATTTGTAGTTTCTTCTCAACTTATCTACGTTAACAGTAAGTTTTGACGTTTTTTTTAGATGCTAGCTTAACCTAGTGAATTAACAATAAAAACCTAATAATTCTTGAGAATAATCAGGAATCTTCACTAATAAAAGGCAACTTATTATTTGTTGTTTCTTTGATTCGGGTGTAGCATCTGGCGTTGATGTGCGTTTTATTAGAATATTGTACTGATTTAATATTCATGTAAAGTGAATGGAAATTTCACAAACGGCCTAGTTATAGCCAAATGTGTCAATATGGAGATGAAAATGAAAACTGCTAAAACTTTAGCTGCCAGCCTCGTTAGTGCTGCGATCCTAAGTTCTTTCACCACTGCCTCTTTTGCTGCTGATGTTCCTGCTGGCGTTAAACTTGCCCCAGTACAGGAACTAGTACGTGGTAACGGCACCGAGCCTGCTTCCCTAGACCCTCACAAAACCGAAGGTGTGCCTGAATCCAATGTGATTCGTGAGCTACTTGAAGGTTTAGTAAATCAAGATGGCGACGGAAACCTGGTACCTGGCGTAGCAGAATCTTGGGAAACTGAAGATAACCTTACCTTCGTATTTCACCTTCGCAAAGATGCAAAATGGTCTAATGGCGATGCATTAACCGCCCACGATTTTGAATATAGTTTCAAACGCGCGGTTGATCCAAAAACCGCAGCGCCTTATTCGTGGTACCTAGAAATGACCACCATGGTAAATGCTGCAGACATTATCAATGGTAAGAAAGACGCCTCTGAATTAGCAGTTAAAGCTCTTGATGACTACACCTTAGAAATTAAACTAGAGCAAGCTCTACCATACTTTGTTGCGATGACGTCGCACACTACGCTGAAGCCAGTGCACAAGGCTACTGTTGAAAAGTTCGGTGATAAGTGGACTTTACCAGCTAACTTTGTGGGTAACGGTGCATACAAAGTATCTGAATGGGTAGTGAATGAAAAAATCGTTATGGAGCGTAACGAAAACTACTGGGATAACGACAAAACGGTTATCAACAAAGTGACTTACCTGCCGATTGAAAACCAAGTTACTGACATGAACCGCTTCCTAGCGGGCGAAATTGACATGACTTACGAAATGGCTAACGAGCACTTTAAGCGCATGCAAAAAGAGCAGCCAGATTCGTTAAAAGTAACGCCTTACTTATGCTCTTACTACTACGGCTTTAACAACAAAAAAGCACCATTTGATGATGTTCGCGTACGTAAAGCGTTGTCTTACGCCATTGACCGTGACGCAGTAGCTAAGTTTATCGTGGGCAAAGGTGAGCTACCTGCTTACAACTTTGCACACCAAAAAGTGGCTGGCCTACAAGTAGATACGCCAGATTACGCTACTTGGTCGCAAAAAGAGCGTAATGCAAAAGCTGCTGAGCTACTAGCCGAAGTAGGTTACGGTAAAGATAAGCCTCTAGAGTTTACCTTGTTGTACAACACCAGCGAAAACCACAAGAAGATCGCTATTGCAGTAGCTTCTATGTGGAAGAAAACCCTTGGTGTTAAAGTAAACCTAGAGAACCAAGAGTGGAAAACCTTCCTAGATAACCGTCGTAACGGTAACTACGATGTAACCCGTGCCGGCTGGTGTGGTGACTACAACGAAGCGTCAACCTTCCTATCGTTAATGCAAAGCAATAACGGTAACAACGATCAGTTCTACAACAGCCCAGCTTACGATGGCTTTATGAATGCCGCTATGTCAGCGGTTGATGATGCTGTTCGTGGCGATAACTACCGCCAAGCAGAGGCACAACTTGCTCAAGATATGCCACTTGCTCCAATCTACCACTACGTAAATGCGCGTTTGGTTAAGCCAACAGTTGGTGGCTACCCTATGAACAACGCCGAAGACAAAATTTACACTAAAGATCTATACATTATTGCCAAATAGTTGATGGTCTTTTGTAAGGCACCTTATGCTTAAGGTGCCTTATTTTGTTGTTAGCTACGCTAATTCAATTACAGCAATAAACATAAGCTGGAAAATCGAATGATTAAGTTCATCTTAAAACGAATGCTAGAAGCAATACCTACGCTATTGGTATTGATTACTATCACCTTCTTTATGATGCGTTTTGCCCCGGGAAGCCCATTCTCTGGTGAGCGCTCACTTCCGCCTGAAGTATTAGCCAATATCGAGGCTAAGTACGGTTTGGATAAACCGGTACTGGAGCAATACTTCTCCTACTTAGGCAACTTGGCACAAGGCGATCTTGGGCCATCATTTAAATACAAAGACTACACCGTGAATGAACTTGTGGCGCAAGCCCTGCCGGTGTCAGCAAAAATCGGCTCTATTGCCTTTATCTTTACAGTGTTGATGGGGGTGTCTGTAGGCACGCTGGCAGCATTAAAACAAAATACCTGGATGGACTTTAGCATTATGTCTACGGCAATGGCCGGGGTGGTGATGCCCTCCTTTGTGTTAGCGCCCACCTTGGTTTATATCTTTGCAATTAAGTTGCAATGGTTACCCGCAGGGGGCTGGAATGGGGGGCAGTGGCAATACATTATTCTACCCATGTTGGGTATGTCGTTGCTTTACGTGGCCTCGTTTGCCCGGATTATGCGCGGCAGCATGATTGAAGTATTAAGCTCTAACTTTATCCGCACCGCCAAAGCGAAAGGTTTGCCATATCGTTACATTATTGTGCGCCACGCGCTGCGCCCAGCTTTGTTACCAGTAGTGTCTTACATGGGCCCAGCTTTTGTTGGCATTATTACTGGCTCGGTAGTGATTGAGACCATTTTTGGCTTGCCTGGTTTTGGTAAGTTGTTTGTGAATGGAGCGCTTAACCGAGACTACTCCTTAGTGTTAGGTCTCACCATTTTAATTGGTACCTTTACCATTGTTTTCAACGCGATTGTAGACATCTTGTATGCCTTCATCGATCCAAAAATTCGCTACTAGGAGGCTGCAATGTTAGATAACAAACAAAACAGCGACGCTATTAGTGAATTCGCAGATAAGTTAGAAATTGAAGGCCGCAGTTTGTGGCAAGATGCGCGTATGCGTTTCATGCGTAACCGCGCTGCGATGGTAAGTTTAGGCATATTGGTATTCATCACTTTGCTAGTGATGTTTGGCTCTCACCTTAGTGAGTTTGCTTTTGACGATACCGACTGGGGCGCCATGCACCATGGACCATCTATTGAAAGTGGCCATTATTTTGGTACCGACTCGTTAGGCCGAGATATGTTTGTTCGTACCTTGTTGGGCGGACAAATCTCGTTGCTGGTAGGTGTGATGGGCGCTTTTGTCGCGGTACTCATTGGTACACTTTATGGCGCTACTTCTGGCTTTTTAGGCGGCACAGTAGATCGAGTAATGATGCGTTTGCTAGAGATCCTCTACGGCATTCCATTCATGTTCTTTGTAATTTTGCTGGTGACCTTTTTTGGCCGCAATATTTTCTTGGTGTTTGTTGCCATTGGCGCAGTGTCTTGGTTAGACATGGCGCGTATTGTTCGTGGCCAAACCTTAAGTCTTAAAAACAAAGAGTTTATTGAAGCTGCCGAAGTGTGTGGTGTATCCAAATGGAAAATTATTACCCGCCACATTGTGCCTAATGTATTAGGCATTGTTGCGGTATATGCCACGCTGCTAGTGCCACAAATGATTCTTACTGAATCGTTTTTAAGCTTCTTAGGTTTGGGTGTACAAGAGCCAATGACCTCGTGGGGAGCTTTGTTGCAAGACGGCTCACAAACCATGGAAATTGCCATTTGGCAGCTATTATATCCAGCTGCATTTATGGTGGTCACGCTGTTTAGTTTTAACTATGTAGGCGACGGTTTACGTGATGCCTTAGATCCAAAAGATCGCTAAGGCAGGGGCAGAGTAATGAGTTTATTAAATGTGAAAGACCTTCGTGTAGAGTTTTCTACCCCCGAAGGCAGCGTAACCGCAGTGAACGATTTAACTTTTTCACTGGAAGCTGGGCAAACCTTGGGTATTGTTGGTGAGTCAGGTTCAGGTAAAAGCCAAACCGCTTTTGCCTTAATGGGCTTACTGGCAAAAAACGGTACTATTAGCGGCGAAGCCTTGTTTAACGGCCAGCAAGTTCTTAACTTGCCAGAACAGCAGTTAAACGCCATACGCGCCGAGAAAATCTCGATGATTTTCCAAGACCCCATGACCTCGCTAAACCCTTATATGAAAGTGGGTGAGCAGCTAAAAGAGGTGCTTCGCTTACATAAGGGCATGAGTAATCGCGAAGCCCACGTGGAAGCCGTTCGTATGCTTGACGCAGTTAAAATGCCAGAAGCTGAAAAGCGCATGGCCATGTACCCCCACGAGTTCTCGGGTGGTATGCGCCAGCGAGTCATGATTGCTATGGCTTTGCTGTGTAAGCCTCAGCTGTTAATTGCCGACGAGCCAACAACGGCCTTAGATGTAACGGTTCAAGCGCAAATAATGACACTGTTAAACGAACTGAAGAGTGAGTTTAATACTGCGATTATTATGATTACTCACGATCTAGGTGTAGTTGCTGGTATCTGTGACAAAGTGTTGGTTATGTACGCTGGCCGCACCATGGAATATGGCACGGCTAAAGAAGTGTTTTATCAACCTAGTCATCCGTATACTGAAGGTCTGTTAAAAGCAATCCCACGCTTGGATACCGAAGGCGAAATATTGCCGACTATTCCGGGTAATCCACCTAACTTACTTAAACTTCCACAGGGCTGTCCGTTCCAAGAACGTTGCCATAGAGTGAGCGATCACTGTCGTCAGCAAAGCCCTGAACTAAGCACTTTTGCTAACCAGCGTCAGCGTGCTTGCCACAATGATTTCCACTTAAGCGGAGGCCAATAAGATGAGTGATAAAGCCTTATTGCTAGATGTAGTGGATTTAAAAGTCTATTTCAAAATTAAGAATGCCAAAGCCTTACCTTGGACACCTGCTGCCACCTTAAAAGCGGTAGACGGCGTGTCGCTTAAGCTTTACCAAGGTGAAACTTTAGGGGTAGTAGGTGAGTCGGGCTGTGGTAAGTCTACCTTCGCCCGTGCGGTGATTGGTTTGGTGCCAGCCGAAGCAGGCAAGGTGGTGTGGTTAGGGCAAGACTTAACCGAGCTCGATCAAAAGAATCTGCGCGAAAAGCGCAAAGAGATTCAAATGATCTTCCAAGACCCGCTAGCATCACTAAACCCAAGAATGACGGTTGGCGATATTATTGCCGAACCGTTACGTACTTTTTACCCAAACCTCAGCAGGGCTGAAGTAAAACAAAAAGTGCAAAAAATGATGATGCGGGTGGGCTTGTTACCAAACGTAATCAACCGTTATCCGCATGAATTCTCGGGTGGTCAGTGTCAGCGTATCGGTATCGCGCGAGCGTTAATCCTAGAGCCTAAGATGATCA
The DNA here is from genome assembly GCF_037076485.1 of Agarivorans sp. OAG1. Classification (NCBI taxonomy): domain Bacteria; kingdom Pseudomonadati; phylum Pseudomonadota; class Gammaproteobacteria; order Alteromonadales; family Alteromonadaceae; genus Agarivorans; species Agarivorans sp. OAG1. The sequence continues at coordinate 3,225,932 of NZ_AP028990.1, read as the reverse complement.
TTTGTGATGAACCTGTATCAGCACTAGATGTATCGATTCAGGCGCAGGTAGTTAATCTGCTTAAAGAGCTGCAAGCAGAAATGGGCTTAAGCCTTATCTTCATCGCTCACGATCTTTCGGTAGTGAAGCACATCTCTGACCGCGTATTGGTAATGTACTTGGGTAACTCGGTTGAATTAGGCACGGCTAAGGCCCTGTTTGATAAACCCACGCACCCTTATACCAAAGCGTTGATGTCGGCAGTGCCTATTCCCGATCCGGATTTAGAACGCGGTAAAACCATTGAACTGCTAGAGGGCGATTTACCCTCGCCAATTAGTCCACCTTCGGGTTGCGTATTTCGCACGCGCTGCCCCATAGCCACCGAGCAATGTGCTAAAACTAAACCCGCTTTAGTGGGGAGTGATGAGCACTCGGTAAGCTGTTTACACACCTCGGTGTAGCAGTATTGTTGTGATTAAAAAGCCAGGTTAAACCTGGCTTTTTTGTAGCAGTTTTCGGCCTTACTCTAAATCGAATTGTGCTACCAATAAGTTTACTATCAAGATTTCTTTATTAGTTACAGGGTGAATGTCGCCTGCATTACTTTCTTCACACCGTTGGTAGCGCTGAAGTACTCAGAGAAGCAGTCATTGGATAGCTTACTTTGTTGAGTTAGTTGTTATTATGGTTGGTTTTGTTAGGGTATGATTTCCCAAGCATTTGGTCTTAAGTGCTGCACAGTACTGTTAAGTGACCATTACCAAACAAACTAGATAAGGTTTGAGTTATGGGGAAGTTTATTGTCGTGCTGTTACTCTCGTTGTCAGCTAACTCAGCCTTAGCTAAGGAATGTGTTGTATTGCTACATGGAATGGCACGTTCAGAAGACTCTATGGAAAAAATGTCCAAACAACTTAAAAGTGACGGATACAAAGTTTCAAATTATGGTTACCCATCAACTAGCTTAGAAATAGAAGACATAGCCTCGAAACATGTACCTCAAGCAATAGCGGATTGTGGTAATGCAAAGGTGGTACATTTTGTCACTCATTCGCTAGGCGGTATTGTGCTGCGAAAATATTTAAGTGAAAACAGCATAATACCACTTGGCCGGGTTGTAATGTTGGGTCCTCCTAACCGGGGTAGTGAGGTAGTCGATGCGCTAAGGCATGTCCCGGGATTTGAGTTTATAAATGGTCCCGCCGGCTCGCAGCTTGGCACCGAGGAAGATAGTGTTCCTAATTCGCTTGGACCTGTCACTTATCCGGTTGGCATTATTGCGGGGAGTTCCACTTTCAATCCGTTACTGTCGCAAATGTTGCCCAACCCCGATGATGGAAAGGTGTCCGTTGAACGAACCAAAGTAGCGGGTATGACTGACCACGTGGTTTTACCTGTCACGCATACATTTATGATGCGTAATGATGAAGTTATAAGCCAAGTAAAGCGCTTCCTAAAAACGGGAGAATTCGAGCACTAGTGTCGCAGAAGCTAAGTTCTGACTGGTAGGTATTAAACACCAAGTAAGTTTTAAGTTCTAAAGCCCCAGCATGCATCAATTAGTTTGATCATCAGTTCTTTAGAAACGCCATCATGATCAAGTTCTGGTAAATACTCGACAAAATCAGCGCCAATAAATTTACTGCTGGAAGCTAGAGTATGAACAAGGTGAATGGCTTCTCTAGCGCTTAAACCCCCTACATTTGGAGTAGCGCAGGCTCTAAAAGTACTTCCCTCTAAGGCATCGTAGTCAAAAGATAAATAGAGGTGATCATAATGGCTTTCGATGTGTGAGCTTAGTTCCTTTAAAACTGTGTTGATGCCTAGGCGGTCAATACTCGCCATATCATAATTGGTGATCCCATGGTCATTGATAAGCTGGTGCTCATTTGGCATTAAGTCTCGTATCGCCACATAAAAAACGTCTTCTGGCTTTATTGCAATGTCGGGGTTAATTGACCAACCATTGTGCGGATATTTATCCATTAACATGGCTAATGGTTTGCCATGCAAATTACTGGCAAGGCTATTGTTACAATCGGCATGGGCATCAACCCAAATCACAGCCACCTTCTTGCCTTGCTGTTTTTGATAATACTCCATTGTTGCTTGCAGCGTACCTACTGCAATCGAGTGGTCGCCGCCTATAGTGATAGGTGTGCGTCCAACGCTATAACTGGCCAGCAGTTTGGCTTTCAACTCAGCACTATAGGCTGATAAAGCTGCTTCTTTCTTACCAGCAGCGATTAAAGACAATACTTCTGCCGATACTGCTACATCACCAAGATCTTGAATATCACAATTCCAACGGGTATTTCTAACGCTTATCCACTCGCTTAACCCAATCCAAGTCTGCTGATTTAAGCAACGAAGCCCGTCCACCGTATTTTGTTTAGTGGTGACGTAGCCCAGTTGATTAAAAGGCGCACCAATTATATCGAAACATCTACTCATGAACTGCCTTGTATAAATGAAAATGTATTCTCATTACAATCAATAATGTGAGTCATCAACCCACCCCAACATTGCTTTTCTGGGGGGCCGGTAAATACAACACCGCGTTTAGATAATGCGCTGTAAAGTTGAAGAATGTTGGATACTTCAATACTGAATCCTAAAAATCTAGCACTTTCAAATTCGCCTTTTTCTTCAAGCTCTAGCAATAGTTGAGCATTATCTAACTGGTACCCAATGTAGCCTTCTGATACAGCACCAAACACTTTGGTTAACCCGAGTTTTTCTGTATAGAATTTTTCTGATTCTATGAGGCATCGGCAAGGGATCCGCAAGGTACTCACTTTCATTTTCTGCTCTCCGAGTGTTAACTCTTAGAATCATTTTGTTGGTTTAAATGGCTTGATTCATATAACCACACCATACGATCTAAAAACCACATTTTAGTGAGGTAGATATAGACAACACCTTGCAATGTAACGCTTATATTTAGGCTCCACAAGCCATAGATAAGGACTAAACAACTGATCCCTTGTAGGATGTTTAGTATGTTTATAGCTGTTGCGTGAGAATCTGGAATGGGCTTAGATTTACGGTTGATTAATATGCGCTCACCCAACACAGCTTTGGCTGCCCAGCTGCTGTAATCCTTTGGTTTAGATAACAAAGTTGGGTTTATCCAAAGCCAAAAAATAAGTATCGAAATAGGGACAAGGCAGTACCAGCCGATCCAAACTCGTGACCAAATGCCTAATACAATAAATGGCAATGTGGCAAATCTTGTCCACACAGACCAAGGGTTAGCATGTTTTAGCCAACTCTCGTCTTTGGGAAGAAACAGTTTGGATAAGGCTTTATCTAGTTTCAAGTAAGACTCCGGTTAATGCTTCAGCATTATATAAGCATCCTTTTAATACTCAAATTGGCTTTATGTTATCGGCAAGCATGTCTAAGTATTTGGTAAAGCGCTTTTGTCTGGTTTCGGGCCTTTTGGCGCTAAGTAATCCATTAGCTATAACATAGCGACTTGATTTAGTGAGTGATTCATAAAACTGTTGCGCCTGTGGTTTTAGCGCTAATGCCGTTAAAAAGTCTGCGGGGACTTCCATTTCACTTACCGCGTAGGCATTCTCCCACCTTCCGTCAGCTTTAGCTGCCTCTACTTGCAATAGGCCGGGTTTGGTCATTCGCCCCTCGTTTATTAACCGCTCTACGTGTTTTCTGTTTCTTTTCGACCAAGTGCTACGGGGTTTTCTGGGAGAAATTCGCTGTAAGTATGCATGCTCGTCAATCGACTTTTTTACTCCGTCAATCCAACCCCAGCAGAGAGCTTCAATTACCACTTCATCCCAAGTTACGCTTGCTAGGTTTGTTTTCTTCTTGAATATTTTTATCCACAGTTCAGTTTGGGTTGCGTGATTAATTTCGAGCCAACGACCAAGCTCTTGCGGCGTTGTAAAGGTAATAACTTTGCTTAAATCTGGTTTAGGCATGATGGTTGGCTCTCTTCAACGACATGATCGTTAGTGCAATTTGTGCTGTGCTCAAATTGCACTAACGTGATTTTTTATAACAACAAAACAATCAATGTAGCATAAGGTAATTGCCTAAATAGCGTGTTTTTGTAAGTAAGCTATTGGTATTAGCTGTGTTGGAATTTTTGTTTTTCTGAACAGCAATTGTTGTTACGTTTTTGTTTTATCGAGTTTTTACAGCACGCTTTATGGCTATGCTTTTTTGAATGTTGTAGGGAAGGGCGAGCAAGCTCTAGCGATTTAAGTTCTATCATTGGGCTTTGGCTTACCGTATTCAACGCCACGCTAGCGTTGGTTTTAAACACTTTAATCCCCATTGCAAGCAATCTATTTAGAGCTTTCTCTCCAATATTTTTAACAATCACAGCGTCTACGTTTAGCTGGCATAGCTGTTCAAAGATGGCTATTTTGCTGTTGCATGACAGCTCATGGTTAGCTTGGTGAGTAATTTCATCGAGTAGCTCGGTATCGCTAAATACGCTAAAGCTTGGTGCTTTCATAAAATGGTTAGCTACTTGGCCTTGGTTATTTGGAACGGCATAAATCATAGTTCAGATTCCTCATCGGCAAAAACAAGGGCTTTTCCTTCTACCAAACATGTCGCTATTTTAAAGCGTGCTTGGCTAACTATATTGCCAAAGGTTTGTCGGGAAACGCCCATTTCTGTGGCTGCTTCTAATTGGCTCATCTTGAGTTGGTCGGCAAGTCGTAGGGCTTCAAACTCTTCCGGTAGAATTTCTAGCTGACTTAAACGATTCATAGGTACGCCATTGGGTTTAAAGCAGTTATGTGCTGGTCGCCCGCAAATGCGGCGGCATTTTTTGGGTCTGGCCATGTTATCTCCTAAGCTTAAGTTCATTTTCACTATAGATAAATTATTAGCATATGCCAATAATTTATTGATGTTTATTTTTGGCATATGCTATAAATAAACAGGTTTTTACACTTGAGAATTGATGATGGACATTGCTATTCCTTATTCACATAAGCACTGTTTTGCCTGCGGAACGAGTGACTCTTCTAATACAGCTTTAAACTTACGCTTTATTCGCAGCAAAGCTGGGGGTGTAGAAGCAGCGGTTAGTTTAAATAAGCTTTATCAGGGATATAGCGGGGTGTTGCATGGTGGTATTATTTCTACTCTGCTCGATGCCGCAATGACACATCGTTTATTCGCCGAGGGTGTGGAAGCAATGACTGCTGATTTACATATTCGGTTTGCTAAACCAGTTCCGGTTAATCATGAAGTCATACTGAGCGCAGATATAGATAGCACTATAAGAGGGGTGTTTACGCTATCAAGCAAACTGTATTGCGAACAAAGCATTTATGCCTCAGCGAAGGCAAAGTTTATGCGAGCCAACGCTAGTGCATCGAGTTCATTTCTTTCAAGTGATTGTTGAAGAGAGAAGTACCATTAACAGCTGATTATGCATCACTAAATTGCTGGTTGAGTTTAAGGGCTAAAATCTGCTTGGCTAAGGTGGCATTGCTGGCATACAACACGCCTTTTTGATTCATAAAGCTGCTAGTTGGGTTATTTAGCTTTAAGGCTCGGCCGTTGCTGTCGCTTACCCAAGCATTGCAGCCTTGGGCGATGCATGAGCTGGCGGCGAAATCCCAAATGCTGCCGCCACCTTGTGTTCGTTTGGCGAGTTTTAAATAAAAGGCGTTCGATTCATCAATTACTGAGCAAGCGTTTACTACGGCTCCAGCGCTACTGTTAATTAGCAGTTCAGAATAACCTAAGTGTTTGGCAAGCTGTTCTAATTGCGCCTTAAGTTGCTCAAAATAAGGCAATTTAAGGCTGCTTCTATCACAATAAAATGTTAGCGAAGTAGAGCCTAAGTCGCATATATTGCTTGGTGTTTTTTGCTCAAACGCAAGCTGTTGCTTAAAACTGTGGTGTTGTTGGGAGTCAGGGTTAAAGTAGCTGTGGTAGAGCGTGTTACTAAAGGGTAGGTAACATACCCCCAGAAGTGCTTGACCGGCTTTATTTACTAAAGCAATTGATACTGCGCAACCATCGCCTTCTTCGATAAAGGGCAGGGTGCCATCTAAGGGGTCGATTGCCCAAAAAGCTTTACTGCTAAACCGCGGGTGTTGCGTTAAATCGAAGCCTTCGGTGTTTTCTTCGGCTAGAGTGGCTAGTTGGTTCAACTGAGTGATTGGCTTAAGCGTGTTTAAAATTATCCTTTCACAATGTCGGTCTACTTCGGTAACCACCTGCGCGCTTAAACTCAAATCTTGGGATTTATGTTCTACCTTTAGTTGCTCTCTTGGGTAAGCGGCAATGTATTCGCCAGCTTGTTTGGCGGCAGTTATTGCAAGGCCTACAAACTGTTGCAGTTGAGCTGAACTAAAGTGGCAATTTATCTTAGACTTAGTCATTGCTATTTTCTGCCAAAATTTGGAGAGCCAGCTGGGTTTGTTGGTGGCTGTAACTATTTAGCTTCCAATGACCTGGGCTCCAGCCTTCAAGAAAACGTTCAAAGTCAGCCCAAGCAAAAGGATACAAATCTCGCCATTGTTGCTCCAGCTCTGTAAAGTTAACTTCAGGAACAGCATAGTGTTCAAGGGCTTGTTGTAGCATTCCAAAGTAGTAGTCAAGAATGTTTTGTTGTTGCTCAAAGCACTGTTGTTCACTGAGGCAACTACCTACAAGCAGGGCCAAATCTTGGATACCACAACCCCTACCAACGTACTGAAAATCTACTGCTGCTACTTGGCTTAGTGTTTGATTAAAGCAAAAGTTGGCAAGTTTGGCATCGCCATGAATAAGGCAAAAGTAATCGCTAGATTGTAGGTGTTGGTCTATCGCCGACGCTGCTTGTTTAAGAGGTGACTCGGCCATAGCGGCGAGTTCGTCGGGGCGAGTCGCTAAGTGCCAATAGCCGCCTTGAGGCCAAAGTGAAGAGGCTGAGCGTTGCATAAAACGGGCATGAAAATAGGCTAACCATCGGATACAAACCAAAGCTTGCTTGAAGTCTACTTGTTGTCTTACTTCGCTGTAACCCAAGGTATGTAGGTCTTCCAATACAATACTTTGCTGGTCATCATGCTGGCTTGAATCGATAAGTTGGGGCATATAACAGTGCTGGTCACAATCTTGGGCGAACTGTTGGTACCATGCCAACTCAACTTGGTATGAATGAACTTTGCGTTGGTGTGAGAGAGCGGTATTCCATCCTCGCGGATGTTTCGTTTGCTCTGGAAAAGCTATGTTTTTCACTACCATGCTTGGGCGAATACCATGCTTAAACTTCACTCTAACTAGTTCGCCATAGCCTCCCCAGAGGGATTGAATCGTCATTACCTCAGAAATGCTGCCAGCTTGATTTAGTTGCTTAAGTTTTGCTTGTTGTCGTTCAGATAAAGACATTAAAATAGTGCTGTTTGGTATGAATGGTCATGGTACGACAAGCGAGTTGACGTATCGAGTTTTTCACTAAGATTTTTGAGCGAGATAATCTTGCCTAATTACGCTTTGTTAGTATTTATAGTATAAGAATATTGACCAACTTATCAGATTTTGCCTTATCCCTGTTTATTAACAATTTTCCAGCCATTTTATGTGACCATCTTGGCATCGAAATCTAGGCAAATAAATTAGTATATTAGCGGTAAATTTAGCCTAGGAGGGCGATTTCAACCATGCCCCAAATGGACAGTTTTGCGAAGCGTTTGTCGATTGATTGGCAGCGTACTTTAGGGGGAGCAACCAGCTTTAGTTTTTTTCAAAGCTCGGATCCCGACAATTTGGCCCGTTGCACCTCTGATTTTGCAGAACAACAGGGCGCTCCTCTATACATGATAAGCCTCAACAATTTGAGTGCTTACTCCCCCTATAGCTCGCTATTTGCCTTGCTTATCCGCCGTTTTGAACAATCCAGCTTAAGTGCAGAAGAGCTTGCTGCCAGCGTGACCGACTTTGTACCGCTGCAACAAAATTTATGCGCAATGCTTAAAGGCGAACGTTTTGAACGCAGTGAGCTGGTGTTGGTTGATGATCTTTATTTCGAGCAACAGTCTATTGAAAAAGCGATTATTGCTTTAGTTGCTAAGTTATTTGTAGAGCCCGCTATTGTGGTAGTAAGTGGTTGGCACTTTGCTTCTGCTTCGGCGATTAAAATGCTGCAAGCCTTGGTGTCTAGTGAACTTAGTATTCCTGTTTTAGTGCTTACTTCTGTTGATACCCAATATGCTCTGGCTAATCGCCAAGACGATGAAGCCTGGGAAGGTTTCTTAGATTGGCTTGATGACACGACATTGTTGCATAACGTGCCTACTAGCCAATCACCATTAAAAGTACATTGGCAATATCGAGACTGTGTAAAAAGTGCAGAGTTGTTAGTTGCTGAAAATATAGCATTTATGGCGTGGCCAGAGGCCGAAGTTGCCGCCCGTTTAATGCTAGAAACCACAGATTTAGAAAGCAGTTTAAAAGTAAGACTACAGTTATTCTTGGCAGAAGCGCTGTTGTATCAAGGCGAACTAAATACGGCGGTAACCGAATTAGAACTTCTTCAAGTTTTCCAAGAGTCTTTAAACAACACTTACGACAAGGTGCGCTTGTTAAATCTGCTCAGCGTTACCTTGGTGCAACAGCAAAGTTTTGAAGAAGCGATGCAATGCTCAGAAGCTGCCTTAGAGCTTGCAGGCCAAGCTACAAATGGTCATTTGGTGGCGCAATCCTTGTTCGTAAACTTTTATGCTCACGATAAATCGTCTACACCGCTAAAATTGGCTGAATTTGCCCATTTAGACAGTGAGCTGCAGCAATACAACATGGACTGCTCACGGCTTTATGCCTTGCGTAACTATTACACTTATTTGCGTTTTTACGAAGATTTAGATTCAAGCATTGCTTTAGATTTTACTCAAAAAGCGGTGAAGCTTGCGCGCAGAATTGGTCATCGACAAGGTATTGCAGCTAGTTACCATAGCAAGGGCATTATTTATTCTTATATCAGCCGTTACCACGCCACCTTCCGCTGTTTTGGTATTAGCTCGCGTATTCGAGAAGAGCTAGGGGAAGCCAGTGAGCGGGTACGCATGTATAACGGCACCGGCTACTTTAATACTCTCTTAGAGAAATACCCAGAAGCCCAAGAGCAGTACTTGGCTGCTTACGATATTGCTCGGCATACTGGTGATTACTCGGAGCTGGTAGTGACCTTGTACAACTTTGCCTGGTTATATTTTTGCACCCGCGATTACCAACAAGCCTGTGATGTATTGGAGCAATTGGTAAGAATTTGTCGAATTAGACAAATGACTCACTTCCCCTTTAGAAACCTCTACGACGTATTTAGCTTAAAGGGTTTTTGTCATTCTAAACTCGGCGAGCGTGCTCGTGCTCAGCAATGTTTAGAGCGTATGCAAGGTTTGCCTTTTAAGCCCTCTGGTACCGGCGCATTTTTAAAAGCCTTGTTGCAAGGTGCGCTTGAGGTAGTAGATGGTCGCTTAAATAAAGCTGAAGAGATATTTGAAGCAGCGCCGGCCTTACTTGGTGAAGTGGTCGACATGGACAGCCGTTTGTTGCCGCAGTGCAGCACCGAGTTATTAGAAGTGTATAGCCGCCGCGGTAAATGGGAAGCCTGTGATAGCTTGCTAAACCACAGCTTAGCCATGTGTGAAGTGCTTATTTTGCCGCGATTCACCGAGATCTTTAATAGTATTAAAAGCATCATTGATAAGCGCCAAGTATTTTACGCTAAAGATATTGATAGCTATAAGCTTGCACCAATTCATCTTAACCTTGATGATTTAGTGCGTAGTGCCAAACAAGACACACAGCTTCGCCAAGTTCAGCAGCGCTTGCGTGAAATGCAATTAATTAGCCGCATGCAATCGTTGCCTGAGCGATTTGATAGTACCGTAGATTTAGCTGTTGAAAGCTTAAAGCTGGTTTGTGGTAACTTCACTGTGCAAGTGGGAATGGTGCACCACTTAGCTAGTGACGCATGGGAAGAATGGGCGCATGTAGGTAAATTGCTAAGCAAAGAACAAGTTGATCAATACCTAGCGCATGTTAAAGATAACCAGAGCACTTGGATAAACAATAGCTTTAGTTCAAAAGGTGAAGATGGCAAACGAGCGACCTATAACTCGGTTGCCTGCTTACCAATATTTGTAGATGAACATTTATATGGCGCCTTAACCCTTTGTAACTTTAACAGTAATCGTTATTTTGACCGCCAAGACCAAGACACACTTAATTTAATTAGTCGCCAGTTAGGTAGCCAGTTACAGCAGCTTAAACACCGAGAAAACCTGCTTAAGATGTCTACCACCGACTCGCTTACCGGGCTGCTAAATAGACAAGCATTGTTAGCGCGTTTAGAGCAAGAGCTGGTGATGTTTGAGCAACAAGCTGGTACTTATCACTGTTCCTTGGCTTATATTGATTTAGATAACTTTAAAATTGTAAACGATTTGCTAGGCCATGATGTTGGTGACAAAGTGCTTTCGGCTTTCTCTGCTTTATTAGTGGACACCATGCGCGCTGGCGATATTGTTGCTCGTTGGGGCGGTGATGAATTTGTCGTGGTTTTCCCAAGTGCCAAACACGACCAAGCCAAGCTCACTGCTGAACGCTTGTTGGCCAACCTGCACAAGAAACATTATTTTAAAGAGCAGTTACGTGCTTGGGCAGAAAAACCAGAGTTGGTGGACAACTTACCCGATCTTAGTTGCTCAATCGGTATTACCGATTGCGGTGGTGTAGAGCACAATGATTTAAGTGAGGATTGGTTACTTAAACAAGCTGACCGAGCCCTATATCGCGCGAAAGCAGAGGGCAAAGGGCGGGTGAGTGTTATGAGTTTAAGCAAAGAGTTTGAGCTGGACTAAATAAAACAGTATTGCGAGAAAGCGCTGGTAAACCTCAGCGCTTTTTTATTGCCTAATATCACTCACACCAAATAAGTGATCAGAAATAACGCAGGAAAAATACTCGAGAATAAGGCATGATTTTTCGATAAGTAGTTATTCTACAATCAAAAATTTTAACGCAGTTATCGAGTATTTTAACCAGATAGAATGAACAGTTACTTGCTACGATTGGTATAACGACTTGCCAAAGCTTGTGACTAGACACTAGAGTGGACTTTCTTGGAAAAGATTTAAGGGATGTAAAGCGTGAAGTTAATTGTAAAGCTGTTGATTTTGGCCGCTGTGGGCTTAGTCATCGCCTGTAGTTCATCAGATAAAGAATACCAAAATAACCATCTTGAGCCGATCGCTAAAAACCCTTTTAAGTTTCTTTATGTTCGATTTTTTGGTGATACTCGTTGGTCTGATCAAGCGGCCGAAGCTTACCGCGTACCACGCCAAGATGTTGATCTAGAGCTACTTAAAGATGAGCACGCAGGTACAAAGGTGACTTGGTTAGGTCATTCTAGTTTCTTAGTGCAACTGCCAGAGCTGACCTTTCTTACAGATCCGGTTTTTAGTGAACGGGTATCGCCTGTGAGTTTTGCCGGGCCAAAACGCTTAGTTCCACTTACCTTTAAACCAGAAGACCTACCCAGTGTCGATTTTGTAGTGATTTCCCATAATCACTATGATCACTTGGATAAAAAAGCCATTAAGCACTTTGGTAATTCTACTCATTACTTTGTGCCAGAAGGCTTGGGTATTTGGTTTGAAAAAATGGATATTAAACCAAGCAATATTACTGAACTGCCTTGGTGGGGCTCGCAGCAAAAAGGCGATGCCTTAATCACTGCTACGCCTAGCCAACATTGGTCGGCACGTGGCTTGTTTGATCGCAATAAAAGCCACTGGGCGAGTTGGTTAATTGAGTTTAAAGGCAAGCGCTATTGGTTTGCAGGAGATACGGGTTATAACCCCTATGACTTTAAAGAAATAGGTGAGCGAGCGGAAGAAATCGATTTGGCCTTTATTCCTATAGGTGCATACTCACCACGTGGCTTCATGAAAGATCAACACGTTAACGTGCCTGAGGCTATAAAGGTGCACAACGACGTGCGTGCTAAGTTATCAATTGGTATGCATTGGGGCACTTATCCTCTTACTGCTGAACCAGTGATGGAACCCGCGGAGCACTTGGAGCAGCTAAGTTTGAAAGATCTTAAACAAGGTGAATTTGTCACCATGGCAATTGGTGAAACCCGAATTGTTTTTTAGCCTTTAGTTATATGCATTTAAGGCATACTGATTAGCACTTTCCAAGTCTCAGCTTTAGATCGTGCTAGTCGCTAAAAGAGGTAATCATAACGGAAGCTATATTCTCTTAAAGCTTCAGTTGGAACCGACTTGCATCAACATCCTTCCAATATAGTAAACGCTTAAGAAGCAAGGGGAAATTTAACCAGATTGTGAGCTGGATTCACACTGTCCTGAGGTATTTATTGTTTTTGTGCGGACTTAACAGAGTTTGCAATCATTTTATTCATCAAGGTGTTAACGAAGAATTAACAATGAATTCGCTTTATTCTTTCTTTTTTGGGTGTTTATTTACACCTTCTTTTTATTTACAAATAAATCACTAAAATTGTTTTTGTTTTAATTTTATTGCTTATTGCTTATTTTTTTTCACTTTAATGATTAAACTATAAATTGAGGTGGGGATGTTTTTTCAATGTTTTGGTTTTATTTAACTTGTTGTTTTAAAATGATATTTTAACGATTTTTATGTTTGCATCCTATTCCGGAATATTTTCTTATAAATGTGTTGTTTTATATTTTAATTTCTTTTTTTTGCGTAAAAATTAAGTGAACTCCCAACTTTTTGCAGAAGTTATCTGATTAAACTGTAACTTTTATCCATTTGTTTTTATGTTTAAATCCTTTCTCGAAATTTTTTAAAATATCCATATTAATAAGTCGTTTAGCTTAATTGCTGACAAAAATATTTCTTTATCTATAGGGTGGTTTAGGTGCTTTATCACGGTTATCGTCATTTTCTTTCATTTACGATTATGGGGGTTTTACTTAGTGGTTGTAGCTCTGTGATTACACAGCCTGTAGCGAGTCATCATTTAGTTAGTGAATCTGCCAGTATAACAGGTGAGCGTGTTGCTCAACATTATTGGCCTGTTTTCGATAATCCTCTTTCATCAGACATTGACGTTGATGGCTCCTTTATTCTGCTACAGAGTCACTATCGAGCCGCTAGTGGTAGACAGTGCAGAATGTTCTTAGTTGTCGATGTAGGCCAACAAATACAACAGGAAAGAGTAGCTTGTAAAACTGCACAAGGGAGTTGGTATGTTACTCAGGCTATTTTTGTAGATTCGTTAAACTCCGAGCAGGTATTACCTAAGGGCTTATTTGAGGCTGAACAATGAGTTGTAAAGCAGCAAATAAGCGCTTTAAGCTGGCAGCTATGTTTGTGCTGTTGTTTAGCTCTCCCACTTACAGTGATGAAAACCTGCTACTTAGCGAAGCTGCCAGTAAGCATGTTTCATCAAGAGACCAATTAAACAAAGTGGCGGAAACATCGGGCAAAGTATTTACGGTTTTTGGAGAAAACCTGTTTAAAGGTGGTTATGAAGCTGAGCGCTTTGATGGTTTGAATGAGGACTATGTGATTGCGCCAGGGGACAAAGTTTCTATTGAAGTTTGGGGGACTAAAAGTCTTTCAACTGTAGCTACGGTTGATAATCAAGGAAATGTGTTTATTCCTGATGTTGGTCCGGTGCGTTTACAGGGGGTTAAGGCCTCAGACATCAACGTAGTTGTTACCTCCCAAATTCGTACAGTGTACAAAGATGCAGCCCGAATTTATGTGAATTTGTTAAATGCTACTCCTGTTAGTGTATTTGTTACGGGAGGTGTTGATAGGCCTGGACAATATGCAGGCATGGCTTCAGATAGCCTTTTATATTTTCTTAATCGTGCCGGCGGCATCGATAGCCTGCGAGGCAGTTATCGAAGCATAAAGGTGTTGCGTGACAGTAAGGTGGTGTTTGAGGCTGATCTTTATGAGTTTTTGCGAGCAGGCAAAATTGCTCATCAAACTTTTAAGGACCGAGACGTTATTTTAGTTTCACGGCGTGGAGCCGTTGTTGCGGTAGAAGGCAGTGCTCGTTACCCATTTGAGTTTGAGTTGAATAATGATGCAAAGGTGGGCGCTGATATCATTGAACTTGCAATGCCGGTGCCTAGTGTTAGCCACGCAAAAATTGATGGCACAAGAGACAAGAAACCTTTGCGCGAATACTTGTCGCTGCAAGCTTTTAGTCACAAGGCTTTGTCTAATGGCGATAAGGTTACCTTCGTGCCTGACCAACAAGCTCAAATGATTGATATTACGCTCAAGGGTAGCTACTTAGGGCCCTCTCATTATGTGGTTAAGCAGCACACTACCCTTCAAGAGTTACTTGACAATGTCGCGATTGATCAACGCTTGGCTGATGCTTCTAGCATTTACATCCAACGGATTAGTGTTGCTAAACAACAGCAGCAGTTATTGAATGATTCTTTAGATCGTTTGGAGCGAAGTTTGTTTACGGCTCCAGCTTCTTCTGATGGAGAGGCTTCTATTCGGGCTAAAGAAGCCGAGTTAGTGATGCAGTTTGTTAATAAAGCCCGCTCGATAAAACCATTAGGAAAAGTCATCGTTTCTTCAAATCAAATAGTTGGTGATTTACGACTTGAAGATGGAGATCAAATTGTTATTCCCGAACGGTCTCAACTGGTTCAAATTGGCGGCGAAGTCGTCATGCCACAAGCTGTATTGCATAACGCAAACATCGACGCTGAACCAAGCGACTATGTAGCATGGGCTGGTGGTTTTACGGAACGAGCAGATGTTAATCGAATTGGCATTATCAGAGCCAGTGGCGAGATTGACTTTGGGTCTTCAACGGTAAATCCGGGCGACCAGATTTTAGTCATGCCACGAGTAGATGCCAAAACCATGCAAAATGTGAAAGACATTACTCAAATTATTTATCAAGTCGCCGTTGCTGCGAATGTAGTTTTGTAATCATGCTTATTGAAACTGTTCAATCTCGTTCTCCCATAAAAGTGCAATTTGACGTGATTGTAGCTCTCTATAAGCGCGAGCTAAAAACTCGCTTTGGTGTTTACCGCTTAGGGTGGCTTTGGGCGATATTAGAGCCTCTATTGTTTGTGTCGGTATTAAGCATAATGTTTGATCTTAGGGGCAAAACTAATGGCTTAGGTAATGCTGAGTTTCCGGTTTTTGTTATGACTGGAATTGTTCCGCTATTGTTGTTTAGAAACGGAGTTAAGAGTGGCTTAGGAGCTGTTCAAGCTAATAAAGGCCTATTCAGCTATCCAATGGTTAGGCCGTTTTCATCTATTTTAGCTCGGCTAATTTTAGAGTTTTCAATTTACCTTTCGGTTTTAGTGATTCTTTCCAGTGGGTTTACATGGCTTGGTTATCAGGCGGTGCCAACAGATTTACCAAAAGTAACGGCATCGTTGTTGAGTGTGACTTTCTTAGCTTGGGGAGTAGGACTAATTTTATGCGCAGTGCGTTGTTACATGGAATCGATCACTAAGGTGTGGGCAGTAGTGACTATGCCGTTGATGATAATAAGTGGAGCCGTAGTGCCTATATTACAGATTGTGCCGAGCAATTATCATCACTGGTTGACATGGAACCCGGTGCTGCATGCTTTAGAGTTGCTTCGTCAAGGGTGGATTGAGCAATACCCAATATACGTAGATGGTTTTTCGTTTCTATTGTTGTCAGCCCTTTCAGTAATGTTTGTTGGCATGGTTTTGTACCGACTTAACTGGCAAAAAATGGTGTCATCGTAATGGCTGTGTCTAGCATAGAGCTGCTTAATGTGACTAAGTGGTACCCAAGTAAGTTAGGGCGTCGTTATGTGCTAAACAATGTCAGTCTTAGGCTACCTAAAGGTAGAGATATTGCGATTATGGGGGCCAATGGTGCGGGCAAATCCACCTTGCTACGTATGTTAGGGCGCACCGACTTTCCAAATCGCGGAACCATTAATAATCCATTTAAAACATCTTGGCCTTTAGGTTTAAGTGGCGGCACGCAAGGTAGTATGAGTGGTAGAGAAAACACTCAATTTGTATGTCGTATTTACGGAGTTAAAAGATCTGAAGTTATTGAGGCGTTTGTGCAAGAGTTTTCTGGAATTGGGGATAATTTCGAACTGCCGGTGAAGTCTTACTCCTCGGGGATGCGTTCTAAGTTTTCTTTTGCTTTGTCAATGGCGTTTGATTTTGAGGTCTATCTTATTGATGAAGTGCTTGCGGTGGGAGACCAAAGTTTCCAACGTAAGTGTCGCGAAGCGTTAGAAGAAAAACGCGAATTAGCCAATATATTGTTGGTTGCTCATAGTGCTAAAAAAATGAAGCAGCACTGTGATTATGGCTTGGTGATTCATCAAGGAAAAATTTCTACGTATGAAGATATAGATGAAGCAATTCATATATATAAGCGATTATGACGATCACGGTTTCCCCTACACCTAAAAGTGGTTGGCAGCGTAAACTAACTAAGCTAAGGAAGAATCCAAAGCTGTTTATTATTGACTCTAAAGCCGCCAAAACTGCCAACTTAGCAGTAGCAGAAACACGTTACAGATGGCAGCAAATGGGTGGGTTTTCTTTTGTTATATTAGCTTTTTTTAGTGCTGTGGTTTATTTCACAATGATCGCTTCTGTGCGCTATGAAACTGAATCCCGAGTGCAAGTGCGCGATGCTGATAAACCTGCTACGCCTAACGATTTTATTCCTGTGTTAAGTGGAAGCAATAGCCTAGGGAAAGCAGATGCTTTGCTTATCAGGGATTACCTATATTCCAATGGACTTATTGTTGAGCTAGATGAACTATTAGATTTACGAGGTCATTATCAAGCGAACGACTGGGACCTCATTAGTCGGCTAAGCTCCAGTGCAAGTCAGGAAGAATTTTTTGACTTTTATCGTGAGCATATAGATGTTCAGTTTGACGATATGGCTGCTGTGTTAAGCATTAAGGCACAAGGCTTTACTCCTGAATTCTCTATGGCTTTGGTATTGGCAATGCAAGCAGCCAGTGAAGAGTTTATCAATCGGATTGGTCATGCCATGGCGCAAGAACAAATTGCTTTTGTTGAGCAAGAGCTAGATAAATCCAAGCAAACTATGAAGCAGGCTGAGCTGGCATTACTTGCATTTCAAAATCAACACCAGTTATTGGATCCGGAAGCTCAAGGTGCTGCGCTTCAAGCGCTAATTAATCAACTTGAAATGGATATCGTTAAGGTGAAAACCGACTTAGCGGTTAAACATAGTTATTTGAAGCCATACTCAGTAGAAATCACTCAACTAGATAATCAGTTACGTGCACTAACTAGCCAGTTGCAAGAACAAAAAGAAAAACTGGTTTCAGATGACCCAAAAGCAATTAATGAGACAAGTATTGCGTTTAGGCAAGTTGAACTGGATGTGCAATTTGCTTTAGATGCTTACCAAGCAGGCTTAATAGGCTTAGAGCAAGTGCGCACTGAAGCGTACCGAAAGCTGAAACATATAGTTGTTATTCAGCCGCCAATGCTAGCAGAAGATCCCACATACCCTTTAAAAATAAGAAATTTAATTACAATCTTTATTGTATTGAGCATGTTGTATGGCGTCTTCTCGATGGTAATAAAAACGATTAAAGAAAATTATTAGCAATTATAAAAAATAACTTAAGGCGTGGTTATTAACTATGCCAAGTATAAAGAAACTGAGGTAAAAATGAGTCCAACTGCACTAACCAATTTAGATTTAAAGAGCTTTTATGATGATATACCTTTTGAAGGTTCGATTTTAGAGAGTATAAAAACTACATTCAGTGAGCAGGCTTTGGCGTTAAATAAGATTGCTGATAACTTCAATGATATTCAATATCAAAAGTCATTAAGCTTCATGGTCCAGTGTAAAGGGCATGTGATTGTATCAGGCATGGGGAAGTCTGGTCTCATAGGACGAAAGTTAGCGGCGACTTTGGCATCAACTGGAACACCTAGTTTCTTTCTACATCCTGGAGAAGCCTTTCATGGTGACTTAGGAATGATAACAAAAGATGATGTTGTGATTCTTATTTCTAATAGTGGAGAAACAGATGAAGTATTGCAGCTTATTCCTTCACTAAAAAGTTTTGGAAATCCAATTATTTCTATCTGTAATAACACTGAGTCGACAATGGCCCTTAATTCAGACTCGGTATTAGACCTCATGATGGAAAAGGAAACGTGCCCTAACAACTTGGCCCCAACTACTTCTACCACTTTAACTCTTGTTGTTGGAGATGCCTTAGCTGTAGCGTTGATGCATAAACGCGGTTTCCAGCCAAATGATTTTGCAAAGTACCACCCCGGAGGAAGCTTAGGTCGTAGGCTACTGACTCGGGTGAAAGATCAAATGGTGTCAGAAAACTTACCGTTTGTTTCTGCTGATTCTCCTATGTCTGAAGTGGTTTTGACAATGACTCAAACTAGCATAACTGGCTTGGCTATTGTTGTTGATAAGCAAAATAAACTATTAGGCGTTATAAGTGATGGAGACATTCGCCGATTATTAGCTGAAGGTGAAAATCTTACCCAATATTCTGCTAAACAATTAATGACAGAAAATCCATATACCGTATTACCAGATACTATGTTGGGTAAAGCAATTGAAGATGTAGCAGAAAAAAACTTCACAAAAGTATTGGTTGTAAATAAAACTGAATTAGTTTTGGGTGTTTTGGCAATCGGCCCTAATGTGTAGAACTTTTAATATGTTAAATATTAATCATATAAATATTAGAAATTTTAAAGGAATACCGTGTGGTTAAGTTAGCAAGCAATCTTATTGTTAAGAGAGTAGGTCGATTGGCTAAGCGCGCTGTTGGTTACTATTTTTTTCGCAATTTAATCCGAAAGATGTTTAAGGTTGGCAATGTTAATGTGAAACCCTTGGCTCATGCAATTCGTATTAACGACTGGAAAAGAGAATATATTAGAGAGCGCTATAAGGAGTATGAATGGAAGTTCTATTCTTTTAAGTCAAGCAGTAATGATGTTTTTAGTGAAATAAAGTGTAATTCTGATAGAGACAATATCATTATTGTTTGGGGCTATAATGAGCCAGCAGGTATGGCAGATATCGCTTTTTCTAAGAAGATCCCAATTTATCGAATGGAAGATGGTTTTGTTCGTTCTGTAGAATTGGGAGCCAATCACAATCTTCCTCTCTCTTTAGTTATTGATAAATCTGGCTACCTGTATTTTGATTCTAGAAACGAGTCGTATTTAGAAAAGCTATTAAACAACTATGATTTTGACAGCCATCAAAGTTTAATGCTTGAAGCTAAGCAAAAGATAGAAAAGATTGTGTCTTTAGGCGTGAGTAAATATAACCATGTTCAGCAGAGATCTGGGCTGGATGTCTACAATCAACTCTGTCAGCCAGAAGAAGGTAAAAAACGAATACTGGTTATTGGCCAAGTTGAAAGTGATGCTTCAATTACATTTGGCTGCGAAAAACCTTTAACTAACGGCGGTTTGGTTTGGCAAGCGCGGAGAGAAAACCCTGAAGCTCAAATATTTTTTAAGCCACACCCTGATACATTAGCTGGAAAGCGAAAGCTTGTTTCTTCTCTCGATGATATAGCCAAAATAGCTTTTGTAGTTTCAGAGCCCCTAGCATTGGTCAACGCTTTTGAGTCTATCGATGAGGTTTATACAATCACTTCACTAGGTGGCTTTGAAGCCTTATTACATGGATTAAAAGTGACCACACTGGGCAGTCCTTTCTATTCCGGTTGGGGGCTAACAAGAGATCTACAAACCAATCATCGAAGAAAAAGAACTCTTACTGTAGAACAAGTATTTGCGGCTGCCTATATTTTGTATCCAGACTATTTTGACCCTTATACGCCAGAGCGTTCTTGTTTAGATAACATCATCGACGTGTTGAGTCTTAACAATAAGCATGCGAAACCTGACCTTAAAGATAAAAAGCAAAAAACTGCAGTTACAAAAATAAAACCTGTCGACCCTCGTCCGATAGCTCATGGCTTAAGAGTTAATGATTGGAAACGCGACTTTATTAAACAACGCTATCCTCAATACGATTGGGTATTTTATCGATTTAAAACAACCACGGCCTCGTTGCTTAAGGAAATAGAGAAACAGGATAAACGTGAGCACCGAATTATCGTTTGGGGATATAACGAACCTGCTGATTTAGTTGAGCAAGCTAAAGAACTGGCTATCCCTTTGTATCGTATGGAAGATGGCTTTGTTCGGTCGGTAGGCCTTGGAGCCAACCATGAATTGCCAATGTCTTTAGTTTTAGATAAATCCGGATCTCTGTACTTTGATGCTAGGCAGGCGTCTCATTTGGAAAACATTCTGAATACTTATGATTTTGCAAATGACCAAGCGCTAATCAATCAAGCTAGCGACGCTATTAAGGTCATTAAGTCAAAAGGCATTAGCAAGTACAACCATGTTGGACGGTCGTCTGCCTTAAGTGTGTACGCTAAATACTGCAGTTACGACGAGAATACCAAGCGTATCTTAGTTATTGGTCAAGTTGAAAGCGATGCTTCGATTAAGTATGGCAGTGATAGGCCTTTAAATAATGGCGCTTTGGTATGGCAGGCCAAACGAGAAAACCCAGATGCGCAGATATTCTTTAAGCCACATCCAGATACGTTAGCAGGTAAACGGGAGTTGGTTACTCCCTTAGAGGAAATTGCAAAAATAGCACATGTAGTCACTGAGAATTTAGCGCTGTCAGATTCATTTGAAACGATTGATGAAGTTTACACTATTACTTCGCTAAGTGGTTTTGAAGCGCTACTCCGCGGCCTGAAGGTAACTACATTAGGGTGTCCATTCTATTCTGGATGGGGATTAACGAGGGACTTACAAATCAATGAGCGAAGAGGGAGAAAGCTGAGCATCGAAGAAGTTTTTGCTGGCGCTTACATTCTCTACCCTGATTACTTTGATCCCTACATGCCAGAGAAAACTAGTCTTAACAATGTTATCGATGCTTTGAGTTTAAACACTGCAAGTCCTAGAGCTTTGGGAGATAAACAGGCCGAAAACCAGTCAAATTTAATCGCTGTTAATACTCCAACTAAACCAATTGCTCATGGGCTAAGAGTTAATGAGTGGAAGCGTTCGTATATTGAGCAACGCTATCCTGAATACGATTGGGTGTTTTATCCATTTAAAACAAAGTCATTAGATATAGTGAAGGAAATCCAAAAACAAGCTGACCGCGAGCACAGGATTATTATTTGGGGTTATAAAGAGCCAGCTGATTTGGTTGAACAAGCTAAACAACTAAGTATTCCGATTTATCGCATGGAAGATGGTTTTGTTCGCTCGGTTGGTTTGGGCTCTAATCATGAGTTGCCTTTATCACTAGTACTAGATAAAAGTGGCACCTTGTATTTTGATGCAAGAACTCCGTCATCTTTAGAGACTATCTTAAATAGTTACAAATTTGCTGAGGATAAAGCCTTATTAGAGCAAGCAGAAATTGCAATGAATGCGCTAACTGCGAAAGGTGTGAGTAAATACAATCATGTTCAAAAATCTTCCGCATTAACAACGTACGGAAAATACGCTAGTTATAGCCCTCTACGCAAGCGCATTTTGGTAATTGGCCAAGTAGAAAGTGATGCCTCGATTAAGTATGGCGCAGACCGCCCACTTAACAATGGTGCCTTAGTGTGGGAGGCCAGAAAGAACAATCCTGACGCTGATATTTTCTTTAAGCCTCACCCTGATACCCTAGAAGGTAATCGAGACATTTCAACACCTTTAGAGCTTATCCGTAAGTTTGCTTATGTGGTGGCTGACCCACTATCGATAAGTGATGCTTTTGACACCATTGATGAGGTATACACCATTAGCTCATTAGCGGGCTTTGAAGCCTTGTTGAGGGGGAAGAAAGTCACCACTTTAGGCTGCCCATTCTACTCGGGATGGGGCTTAACAAATGATATTCAAAAGAATCCAAGAAGAAGTAGAACACTAACTTTAACAGAGTTATTTGCTGGTGCTTACATTCTTTATCCGGACTATTTTGAACCATTTTCTACTGGTAAGTCAGACGTGTTATCGACTATCACATTAGTTAATTTGGTGGCTAATGATGCCTTAACCAAAGAACCTGAGGTTGTAGATAAAAAGGTATACGACCATCGGAAGAATACCCCTTATTCATCTTTTAATGAGTTTAACTCAGTAGCGTAAAATTCAACAAATATAATAGGTTATCTATGTTTTTAATTGCTGGTCCATGTGTTATCGAGTCCGAAGGTTTAGTGATGGACACCTTTGGTAAGCTACAGGAAATTACAAATAAATTAGGCATTGAATATATTGCCAAGTCTTCATTTACTAAAGCTAACCGTTCAAGTGCTACAGCTTTTACCGGCCCTGGTATTGAAGATGGTTTAAGAATATTGGAAAAAGCCAAGAAGGAGCTCGGAGTAAAAGTATTAACGGATGTTCATGATGACACTCCGTTAGAAGAAGTGGCGTCGGTTGTTGACGTATTACAAACCCCTGCGTTTTTGGTTCGTCAAACTAGCTTTATTCAACGAGTTGCAGCTCAAGGTTTGCCAGTCAATATCAAAAAGGGTCAATGGATGGCTCCTGGCGATATGGCTCCGGTTGTTGAAAAGTGTAAAGCGGTAGGCAATAGCGATATTTGGTTATGCGATCGTGGCACTAGCTTTGGTTTTGGTGCGTTGATCAACTACATGCCAGGTTTGGCTATTATGCGAGAAACTGGTTGTAAAGTTGTTATTGACGCTACTCACAGCGTACAAATGCCAGGAGCTCTTAATGGTTCTACGGGCGGTAATCGAGTGTATGTTCCATCTATTGCGCGTGCTGCTGTTGCAGTTGGTGTAGATGGAGTTTTCATGGAAACTCACCCAGATCCGAATAATGCTCTATGTGATGGTCCAAACATGTTGCCGTTAGACAAAATGGAAGAAATGCTTCAAGTATTGGTGGATATAAACCAAGCGGTAAAAGCACGACCATATCTAGAAGATTCCTTATCGTGAAAGAAGTAAAACTAGTTGCCTTTGATATCGATGGCGTGCTTACAGATGGGCGTTTGTACTATGGTCAAAATGGCGAAGAATCGGGCTTAAAAGTATTTAATGCTCAAGACGGTTTGGGGATTACGTTGCTTCGAAATGCAGGTTTTAAGGTTGCGGTTATTTCCGGCCGCTCAACCACTTCATCTCGTCGTCGTATGGAAGACTTGAAGGTCGATTTCATTGTATTGGGTGAGACCGATAAAGCCGCCGCCTTACGCAAGATTCACCAGCAAATGCATATTGGTTTTGAGCATACGGTCTACATGGGAGATGATCTTATTGACATAGCTGCTATGCAGCTAGCAGCTATTGCCTATGCTCCTCAAAATGCAGTAAAGCAAGTTAAGCGACATGCAGATTACGTATGTGCACATTCTGGTGGAGAAGGTGCTGTGCGAGAGGCCATTGAGCATTTGCTTGCTGGTTTAGGTATTGACTCCTTGACACTGTTAAGCAAAAGGGTGGTTCAGTGAGTAAAGTTCATATTGTTATTCCCGCAAGATACGGCTCTAGTCGGTTACCTGGTAAACCACTGCGTGATATTGCTGGAAAGCCCATGATTTGGCACGTTTGGCAACGAGCAGCGGAATCTGGTTATTCGAGCATTGTAGTTGCCACCGACGACCAACAAATTGTAGATGCTGTTGAACGATTTGGAGGTAAGGCTGTAATGACTTCTCGCGAGCATGCGTCTGGGTCTGATCGTCTAGCTGAAGTAGCCACTAAATTTGCTTGGGATGATCAAGATATTGTGGTGAACTTACAAGGCGATGAACCGTTGTTAGATCCTGCTTTACTTGTGAGGGTTGCTCAGTTGGCCGAGTCTGCGACTAATGCTGGTTTGGCTACGCTAGTAAGCCCAATTTATGCAGTGGATGACTTAGTTAATCCTAATGTGGTAAAAGCGGTATTTGATCAAAATAAGACCGCACATTACTTTAGCCGGGCACCCATCCCTTGGCCTCGAGATGCGTTTGCTATTAGCAAAAATGCTATGCCAGAAGGTGACTATTTTAGGCATATCGGCTTATATGCTTATCGAGTTGGTGTACTAAAATCTATCCCGCAGATGCCTGCTTCACCCTTGGAGTCAATCGAGTGTTTGGAACAGTTGCGTCCTCTTCAACATGGTGTGGAAATTAAAGTTGCTGTCGTAGATAAAGCGCCTGAGCATGGCGTTGATACCGAGCAAGACTTGGCTAGAGTCATTGAACGTGTTGAGCGCCAGCTTATTAGTGCATGAGATTTAATACTGAGAAAACATGTTTATGTAGCTCCAGAAAAATAGCTGAATCTGCCGAGATTCGGCTATTTTTGGGTTCTCCTACAATGCGCTATCATTCTCGTATTAAAGACTTTGTTGCTCCTAAAACGGCACAATGCCTAGCCGTAGGATGGGGTAAGAAACCAAATACAAAAATGCTCAACACTTATGCTAAGCAACATGGCATTGATTATTTTCGACTGGAAGACGGATTTATTAGTTATCTGAAGCATCCATCTGAAAATGACTCTAGGTTATCCTTAGTTATAGATTCTACTGGGATTTATTACGATGCCACCGCTCCCTCTGATCTGGAGAATTTACTTAATGATAAGCAAGAACTGCCTGATGATTTGATTTCTCGTAGTCAGCGTACTATGACAGCTATAACATCTAATAAGCTCAGCAAGTACAACCATCACTTAAATCAGCATTTGTCGGATAGTTTACATAAAACGCTTACTAATGTTTCGGGAGACAAGGTCCTGCTTGTTGATCAGACGTACGGAGATATGTCGGTTGAGTATGGACTTGCAGGTGAACATTCTTTTACTCAAATGCTTACCGCTGCTTTACAGGAATATCCCGAAACTAACATTTTTGTGAAAACTCATCCTGATGTACTTAAAGGCCTAAAGCAAGGGTATTTAGCGCACTTAAAAGAAACTAGAATCACACTGATTACCGAAGATTGTAACCCCATAGTTTTGCTTGAGAAATTTACCCATGTGTATGTAGTGACATCTCAGCTGGGGTTTGAAGCGTTAATGTTGGGGAAGCGAGTGAGTTGTTTCGGTATGCCTTTCTATGCAGGCTGGGGCTTAACTGATGATCGAGTAAAGTGTAAACGGCGAGTACGAAAACGCACTTTGCTTGAAGTTTTTGCCGTTAGCTATTTGCTCTATTGTAAGTATATAGATCCGCGCACAATGAGATTAACTGAACTAGAAAGCATTCTCGATTACTTAGTTGATGAGACAAATGATTGAAGTAGTTGCGAATCGAAAGTATCGCACGCTTTACTGTGTAGGTTTTTCTCTATGGAAGCGCTCGTTTGTTTATAAATATGTGCGTGACCGTGCTAATTGTGTGCGGTTTATCCGTTGTGCTTCATTGTTGACCAACCTTGAGCCGACTGATGCTATTTTAGTTTGGGGGAGAAAGTCGGATCTTTTCGTAGATTCAACTTTTAATGGCGTAGATGTTTTGCGAATGGAAGATGGATTTCTTAGGTCTGTTGGTCTTGGGTCAAATTTACGTAGACCTAATTCTTTGGTGATTGATGAGCAAGGTATTTATTACGACCCAACTAAGCCTAGTAAGCTAGAAACACTATTATCCACTCATTGCTTTAGCGAGCAGGAAATAGCCAGAAGTCGTGCATTGATAGAAACTATCCGTCGCTCAAAACTTAGTAAGTACAATGTAGGACAAACGGGTGAAGTAGACTTTCGTAAAATTGCTAAGGGAAAAGTGCTAATTCTGATACCTGGTCAGGTTGAAGATGATGCCTCTGTAACACTTGGTTGTGTTAACGTAAAAACAAATACTCAGCTAATTCAATCCGTTAAAACTAGTCATCCTGATGCATTTATTATTTATAAGCCTCATCCAGATGTACTATGTGGTAACCGTAAAGGGGGAGTAGCAGAGGCGACGTTAAGTAAATACTGTGACTTAGTGGTAACGGATATCGATGTTATCAGTTGCATCAACGCCGTTGATGAGCTGCACACAATGACTTCATTATCTGGGTTTGAAGCCTTACTCCATAAAAAGAAAGTAACCTGTTACGGCTTACCTTTTTATGCTGGTTGGGGTTTAACCAAGGATATAATTAAACACCCCTATCGTAATAGAATTCTCAGCTTGTATGAGCTTGTATTTGCTTCTCTCGTGCTCTACCCGAGTTACTACCACTGGAAGAAAGACCAATTAACAACGCCCGAATTGACTATTGATTCATTAGAAAGCGAGCGCTTACTTAAAGGCGCATATAAAGCTGACAGCGCATTCTCAAGCAAAATAAACACATTTATTGAGAAAACTAAACGGCTTATTGAAACGGTAATGACATAATTTATGATGCTCCAAAATGTCTCTTCTAATGTACTTTTTTTACAAGGCCCTCTAGGGGGCTTTTTTGCTCGCTTAGCCCGTTTTTTAAGTTGTAATGGTATGGTCACATACAAAATTAACTTTAATGGAGGTGATCGTTTATATGCTTACGCGGACCAATTAGATGATTTTGTCGGGAAGCCTGAGGAATGGTCTCGTTACCTAGAGAGTTACCTACGTGATTACGATATTTCACAAGTGTTTATGTATGGCGATTGTAGAATGTATCACAGGGTTGCTATTGAGGTGGCAAATCAGTTAAGTGTGAAAATTTGGGTATTTGAAGAGGGCTATTTAAGGCCAGACTACATCAGTTTAGAAGCAGATAACGTAAACGCGGCAAGCCGTTTGCCACGAGCTCCAAGTACAATTCTCAACGATGGATCCTCTAAACCCCAAAGAGATAGTTCTGTTGGTCAAACCTTTTTTCACAAGGCGTTTTTCGCGTTAAGCTATTATTTCATCTTCTTCCTCAGGCAAGCACAATACCCTTATTATCAGCACCACAGGTCAGGAACACAGTGGTTTGAGCTTTGTTGTTGGGCAAGAAGTTGTTACCGAAAAGTTAAGGCATACTTGTTTCATCGTAGGAAAGTGGCAGGTTTTGCAGAGCAGCATAAAAACAATTTTTATTTTGTTCCTCTGCAAGTGCATAACGATTCTCAAATTCATCACCACTCCAAATATCAATCCAATGAGTCTTTTATTGAGGAGGTATTAGTATCTTTTGCTGCTTGTGCTCCAAGAGACAGTGCAATTGTTATCAAACATCATCCAATGGATAGAGGGTTTACTCACTATGCCAATTATATTGAAGACTTAATAAAGGAGCTCAATCTAAAGAAGCGAGTGATGTACTGCCATGATGCACATTTACCTACACTGCTTCGTCAAGCGAAAGGAACAGTTACAATTAATAGCACCGTTGGGTTATCTTCAGTTATTCACCTAACTCCGACAAAAGTCATGGGACAAGCTATTTATGACATTGAGGGGCTTACTTCACAGTTATCCTTAGACGAATTCTGGCATTCACGATGTGCTGTTTCAGAAACACTAATGCGAAAGTTTTATTGTTATTTAAGAAACAAAACTCAAATAAATGGCAGCTTTTATAAGAATGTAACGGGCTGCTTTGAAGAAATTTATCGCTTAATAAGTCCTTCATCGAAAGAAAAGTAACGTTTTGTATTTCCTTGGATAATCAGTGCTGAGTTAAATTTTATTAAATGGAGTTTTCTTGGTTGGTTAATGAGTGATCGAAAATATATAATTAATGAGTAAAAAAAATATTTATCCATATTTAATTATAAATAAATGTTGTGGTTAGCTAGTAGACGTCACGTTATTTGTTTTTAGTGTTTTATTATTGATTCGCGCCTGTTAACTTGTTGTTATTAAATGGTTTTGTTAGATCGTTAATGCAACAGCGTTTCGAGGTTTGATCATGGATGATGTTTTTCGAAGTATTAATAAGTTAGTTTTAATTGCTATGGTTTTTTATTCTAAGGCATGTCACCCGTCTTATTGGTTTGATGAGGTGGCTATGACGATTGGAAAAGAGACAGATTCCAGAGTGGAAATGCAACAGTATTCTTTGGATTTTAAATGGAACAAGAACGAGCCTTTGCATTATTCTGACACTTATTCAATTGATTATGCCACCGAACTTAATCTCCTTTATCTAGATAGCACTATAGGTTCTGATCAAGCGCGCTCTAAATCCGGTTCAGATCACGCTTATGGCTTGGCTCTGGTTCCTATATTGAGTGTTCATTCGTCAAACACTGTATTGGGTGTTACTCCTTATACTGAAATAGGCTTGGGGGCAGGTTGGTTATCAACTGATACCTTAGAAAAGAAGACTAATTCTGCTATAGATTTAGGTTCAAATGTACAGTTTAGGATCCTCGCTGGTGCGGGCTTTAAGTTTGGTATAGACAATAGATTTACTCTGAGATATCGCTTTATTCACCACTCCAACGGAAATCTCGCTTCAATTAATGAAGCACTTAATTTTCATACATTAGGGTTTAGTTACCGATATTAGCGTTGAGTTCGTTGTTACTTTTTTTAGTTGAGATTAGGTAAGAAAGGGCCAAGCATATCGCTGACCCTATTATTAACATTTAGTTTAATGCTGGTTTATAGGTGTTTCCGGTTAGAGTTAGTGCGTATAGAGCCGAAAGGGCCATTCCGTAGTAATCGTTATTGGCATTTTCATAACCGTTAGCGCCAATGTTCCAAGGCAGGCTGCCATTTAAGGTTTCATCAACCCAATGCTCGGTGTAATTGTTAGCATTGTCTGGATACCAGTTATAGAGCATTGCCGCTACTGCAA
The DNA here is from genome assembly GCF_037076485.1 of Agarivorans sp. OAG1. Classification (NCBI taxonomy): domain Bacteria; kingdom Pseudomonadati; phylum Pseudomonadota; class Gammaproteobacteria; order Alteromonadales; family Alteromonadaceae; genus Agarivorans; species Agarivorans sp. OAG1. The sequence continues at coordinate 3,197,168 of NZ_AP028990.1, read as the reverse complement.
ATCCTCCAGAGAAAGAACGGCCGTTATAGCCAGCGGAGTCACCGGTCGCTTGGGAAATATCTGCGTTAATATCGGCAATGCCGCCATTATTGGAGTTGTTTACCAAGTCGTTGATTAAACGACGAGTCCAGTTTTGCGATTCACTGGTTCCATACCAGGCATAATCCATGGTTACCCGCCAAGGAATGCGTGAGGCATCTGAGCCATAGTTAGTGCTTCTGCCAGTTACCGCGCTTCCATCTAACTTCATCCAATCGGGAACAAAGGTTTTATCACCATTTGGGCCTGCTTTTTGTTTGTCGAGTAACTTGCTGTATAGATCTCGTGCGGCCGAATTCCAGCGGTCATTGGCATTTTTTACCGAGCTGTCTACCGAAGCCACCTCAGCAAAGTAGCGGAAAAATGCGGGTATAGAATAAGAAGCATCGATTTCATCTTTACACGGGTCGAAATTAGATTTTCGGTAAGGTTTTACCACCCACGTGCCGCCGTCATCGGCGCACCAATGTAACCAGTTATCGTGCAGCTCATTAACTATGTGAATTGCCTCTGCGCGATAATCAATATCTGGGTTGTCCCATTTATCAGCGGCAACAAACAGTGCCATGGCGATATCAATATCACCATCGGTGGCTGGGCCACCGCCACCTGCACCAAAACAGGTTTGGTTTTGGCCAACAATGCCATAACAAATTTGGTTGGTTACTGGAGAGGCATTACCCCAAACTAACCAAGGCATTAGATCAGCATTGTTATCATCCAAGGCTTTACGATAAAATCGGAAAAGTTTGTCGAAACGAGTTTTGTCGTCACCGTAGGCGGTAACTAGCATACCGTAACCCATTCCTTCAGAGGCCGTTGCGTAGGCATCTTTACTTACATTGCCGCTACCATCGCGCAGTGCTCCGCCCGAACCCCACTTTACACGCGCCATATTGGTACCGGCATCAACGATGTAGTTATCTACAAAGCGGTTATATATGGTGTTTAGCTCTGATGCGTTAATGGCTGTGTTGTTGGGGAGCAAAATACCGCCCCAATATCCAGAGTTCGCTAAATTCTGTTTAGTTAATGCCGCACTGGCCGAAAAACTGGCGCAACTTAACATTAATGCCGAACTGATTAATGCACAGCTGAGCATGGGGCGCGTAGTTGAAAAAACTGTCATTGTTCATCCTTACAATTGATCATTATTATTTTTGTTAGCGCTAACAGTCATAGTTTATATTTTGTGCTGATCAAAAAGTGTTCAGAATGAGCTTTGGTCTTAGTGAATGTGATCTAGATGTGTGATATTGGTTGATAGTAATTTGTTAAGTTGTTGATAAAAAAGGATTGATTTATTTCATGGCGTTTGCTGCTTTTGAGAGGCTGGAAGCTATTTGCTAAAAAATAGTTACTTAGCTTGTGAAATAAAATAATTGTTTGCTTCGATTTATAAGGGATTTTTTACTTAAAAATCGGTTTATATCACAGCCATCTTTATACCTAATCATAATGATTGCCTATACCTGAACTGCTTGTTAGTATTTGTTTTTCAAGATGAACAGAGCGAAGTGAAAATGGATTTGAACGAACTGAACCATGGACAAAGAAGCCGACTAGCTTTTATTGATTTTAGCCTAGAGTACTTTGGCGAAGTGAGCCGTGCCGACTTAATTAGTCGATTTAAAACAGGCCTTGCAGCTGCAACTCGTGATTTAGCCAGCTATAAGCAACTTGCACCTAATAATGCTTTTTTAGACCATAAGGCGCGCAGGTATTTACGCAGAGATAAATTCTCTCCTTTGTTTTCTCATAATCCAGAAGCGATCTTAACGGGGCTGTCTCATGGCTTTGGTGATGGCTTGTCGTTTCCTCTAGAGCCCAGCGATACCTGCTTTGATGCGGTGAGGTTGGTGCACCCAAAGGCCGATTATATTGCCTCGATTATGCGCGCTATTCATCACCGCGTGCCGCTAAAATGCAGCTACCTGTCTATATCGTCTGGCGAAAGCAGCCGAGAAATAGTGCCTCACAGTTTAGTGAACAATGGTCACCGTTGGCATGTTAGAGCTTTTGACAGAGTAAGTGGGAGCTTTAGAGACTTTGTATGTACTCGCTTTACCCAACTCGAAGTGCTCGATCAGTCAATTGCTACGCTAGAAGCTCGTGATTATGACAAGCAGTGGAATCACATTGTGGAGTTGGAGCTGGTGGCTCATCCAAGTTTGCAGTACCCGCAGGCTATTGAACTTGATTATGCGATGCATGAAGGGGCACTTAAACTTGAAGTACGCGCCGCGCTGGCGGGGTATTTGTTACGCCAATGGAATGTTGATTGTTCAAAACAACACAGTTTGAGTGGTGGTGAATATCAATTAGCCTTAAAAGACAGCAAGGTATTGGCAAATGTATCTGGCTTAAGTATTGCGCCAGGTTGGCAGTCAGAGGATTAACAAGAACGATGAGAGCAAGCTTACGCAGCCATGTTATTAAGGTTTGCCAAAGCAAAATTGACGCTAAGGGCAGTAATGTAGGTTTGTCTTTCTATGCGTTTTTTGCCAATAAAAATGATAATCCCGAGCTGCTGATGGAAGCAGCCAGGTGGTGGATTGAAACTCATCAGCTCGATCATTTCGAAAAAGCGCATAAAATTAAAGCATTAGTTGAGTCTGAAAATTAACGCTCACTTGTAGGCTTGTGTTGCTGCTCTCTACTGCTGGTTTTGCAGTGGAAGCTTCGGCTTGTATGTGGATTATTTAACCACTACAATAGCGAACTTTTATTGTTTGATAGAAGGTTGTGGTGCCAAAAGGTGTCATAAGTAGTTAAATGTTTCGCTCCGCTGTAACAGAAAAAACGCTGTTAAGTTTTTCTAGTTTTTCCTCCTTTTTGTTCGCTTTACTCGGTATCAGCCTTGGTTTATGGGCCGGTTCTTTAGTGATTGTATTTGATGGTGCCTATTCATTGGTGAGCCTAGCTTTAACGCTAGTTTCACTGGGCTCCCTAGCGCTTAGAAAACACCCTGTATTTGAAGAGCAGCCCAATAAAGCATTAATGATAGAGCCGGCGGTGGTAGCCTTCAAAGGCTTGGCTATTAGTGCTATGTGTTTGTTTTCATTTGGGTCTGCGGTTTTGGCTATAGTAAATGGGGGCCGCGATGTGGATACCGGTTTAGCTTTGGTGTTTGGGCTGCTTAATGTTGTTGGTTGTGTCGCGACTTACCTGATACTAACAAAAGCCAGTAAACAGTCTTTGTTACTGGACGCAGAGGCGAAACAATGGTTAATGGACAGTGTGATAAGCGGGGCGGTATTGGTCGGTTTTGTGGTGGCTATGTTAGTAAGCAAAAGCGCCTATGCTGCATTTGCTGTTTATGCTGATCCGGCAATGGTGATTATTGCCTCAGCATATTTCGTTTGGGTTCCGCTTAAAATGACCTTACGAGCGCTAAATCAGCTAAACAGTATTAGAAAGCTTGAATTTAGTTATTAGCTGGAAGCGAGCTGTTAATATTTGGCGAATCGAGAGCAAAAAGGCGTAAAGTAAAAACTTACGCCTTTTTTGTTTGACTTAGTTGCTGTAGCAGCTATCCCAATCGCCGTAGTTTGCGTCACCGGCAAGAACTTGCAACTCAACGTCACCTAGTACTTTAACAATGGCGGCATTGGCCAGCTCGATCACCGCATCTAACTCTGCTTGCTCGGTGAAAAAGTTAATGGCTACATGGTACTGTTCGTTAAAGTAGGCGATAAACAGCTCCCAGCCTTGCTGTTGTTGGGTATTGGCTAGCTCAGCATCTACTTCATCAAATTTTTCAATGTCTGCTACAAAACGGATTTCGGCACAGGTTTGTGCGAAAGGCCCAATCGCCATCTTTTTTAGGTGGCGGGCTTTATGGTGGCTTTTAACTTGTGGTTTGGCTAAATCAGGAACAGAGATAACAGTCATTTTAAGTACCTAGTGGAAAATAGTAATTGGATTCAGCTAGGCAACATTTTTATGCCAAGCTGTTTGAGCGCGAGCTTAGTCTAGCTGCCGCATTGGCGCAAGCTAAAGCTGAGAGTCTAGCTATTTTTGTACTAGCATAAATCACTGTACATCAAAGCTTACAGTCAAGTTTTGCCAATTGAGCTTGCTTTGCCTGAGATGGGTTAATATTAGACGGTGCTAGCGAAAAAGTTGTCAGTTTGAGCCGCTGCGCTAGGCAAGACAGATGCAAGCATACTGGTAGCTACCAAACATACTTTTTGGTGTTGTTGCGGGTATGAGTTGTCGCGCTCTTTTTCGTTTTTTTGAACTTCTATTGTTTTTAAGTATTCACGTTCTCGCGTGACTCCCACCTAAGGCCACTGGCCTTAGGTTTTTTTTGTCTGCAGTTTGCTGCTTAATGATAAGCAGCGAAAGGGCAGCTAGCGCTGCTCATCATCGAACTGTTTGATCAGTACTGACGTGTCGGCGCGAGAATAGCCACGTTGTTGTAACTTGGCATATTCATTATCAACTTGTTTGGCTAATGGTAAGGCAACGCCCAGTTTGTCGGCTTCATCAAAACATATTGCTAAGTCTTTTCTCATCCAATCAATGGCAAAGCCAAAGTCAAACTCATTGGCGGTCATGCTGCTAGCTCGATTGCTCAGTTGCCAGCTTCCTGCTGCGCCATGCTGCAGCACTTCCACTACTTTGTTTATATCTAGCTTAGTGGCTTCTGCCAGTTTTAAGGCCTCGGATAAACCTTGCAAGATTCCAGTGATACAAAGTTGATTAACCATTTTGCAGCGCTGGCCATAGCCTACCGGCCCTATCAAATTAACGGCCTTGGCATAGCAATCAAAAACAGCTGCTACTTTGCTTAAAGTGGACTGCTCTCCACCTACCATTACTGTTAGGCAGCCGTTAACGGCGCCGGCCTCGCCACCAGATACTGGTGCATCAAGAAATTCAAGTTGATGGGCTTTGGCCGCGCCATCTAGCTCGCAGGCAATTTCTGCCGAGGCAGTGGTATGGTCAACTAAAATGCTGCCTGGTTTTGCTGCGCCAATAATGCCCTGTTCACCAAGATAAACCTGCTGCAGATCTTGATCGTTACCTACACAGCTTAAAATAACATTTGCTTGGCTAGCGGCTTCTGCCGGGGTAAATGCTTGTTTACCTTGATTCTTGGCTAGCCACTTTTTAGCGGTGGTATCGGTGCGGTTATAAACCACCACTTGGTAGCCTTGTTGGCTTAAGTGACCAGCCATAGGAAAGCCCATTGTTCCTAAGCCTATAAACGCAACGGTAATTGAAGATGATGTCATAACGGTTGTCCTTAACAAGTCAAACTAAGTGCAGCAACCCGTGCTGATTCATTAACGATAGTTGCATTGAACTAGTTCATTGGCAAATACTTGAGTGTATATTTAACCATTACCCAATAATTGACTTGTTTTGCTAGTTCAATTGGTTTGCTTAGCTGCTAAAACCACATGAGGCTGTAAATCATCTAGGCATTCGGTGATACCATTCTTGTAAATGGTTATTCTATAAATATCATGCAGATAGCTATATTCAGCTAATTGTAAACAAGTGAGTGAGCGCAGAGTTGCTAGACACAATATTGCTAGGTTTTAACCCAAAATCTCGACCTCTATATCTTGAGATTGCTCGGTGCATCGAGAACGCCATCTTGAAGGGGCAGATAGCCTATCAAGATAAACTGCCATCGCATCGAACCCTCGCCAGCGAAATTGGCAGTAGTGCCGTAACGGTGCGGCAGGCTTACCAAGAATTAGAAAACAAAGCTTTGTTAAGTTCTGGGGTGGGTAAAGGCACCTTTGTTTCTTTTAATGTAAACCTTAGTGCTGGCATTAAAGGACGTACTCAAAACGAGCTTAACCTTTCGTTGGTAGCGCCATTAAATGGCCCCTTACTTAAACCTTTAAGCGTTCAGCTAAGCGCGCTTGCCAATGCTGATTTAAGTGCCTATTGCGATTATGAGGCAGATGCCGGTAACCCAGAGCAGTTGGCCGTTCTGCATCAATGGCTGAAAACTCAAGGCATTGATTGTGAACAGAGCCAAGTAATTGCCTGCCATGGTGCGCAGCATGCTTTATTGGTTGCAGCATTGGCCTGTACTCAAGTAGGGGATAGGGTTGCAGTAGAAAGCTTGTGTTATCCGGGGATCCTCTCGGTGCTCCGCCAAACTGGCAGAATACCTGTGCCAGTGGCGCTTGATGAGCAGGGTTTAGTGCCTAATTCTTTAGAACGGCTGCATGAGCAACAAACTATACGGGCGTTAATGCTGGTGGCTTCGTGTCAAAACCCAACTGGAACGGTAATGCCGAATCAGCGGCGTAAGCAACTGGCGAAGGTGGTTAAGCGTTGCGCTATTCAAGTGATAGATGACGATATTTATGGTTTTTTGGCTGCAGAAGAGATCAAACCCTTTTATCATTTTGCCCCGCAGCAAAGCATCTATCTAACGAGTTTGTCTAAGTGTGTATCGCCGAGTTTGCGGTTAGGGCTGTTGGTGGTACCTAAAAGTAGTCGTGACGATTATATAAATTTGGTGAGAACAACTGTTTGGTTGCCATCGCCCTTACTTATGCAACTAGCTTGTCAGTTAATTAGCAGTGGAGCTGTAGCCAAAATAACCCAATGGCAAAAGCGCCAAGCGTTGGCGCGACAGAATTTGGCAAAAACAATGCTCAATGAATTGGAGTTTGTTAATCAGCATCTGGCTGACCATTGTGCCTACCACCTGTGGTTATATCTGCCACTGGGCTGGACCAGCCAAGCCTTTGTAGAGGTAATGCTCGGCCATCATATCCATGTAAGTGGTGAGCAGCATTTTAGCTTCGAGGGTAAACAGCGACCGGCAGTGCGCATTAGCCTCATGGCCACGCAAAATCTATCCGATCTAAAACATGCGCTGGGTTTAATTCGTGATGTTTTGCTACGGCGAATTTAAGCTACTCGTGGGCCTTTTGATAGGCTTTTCCCCAGTCACAAAGCAAATCTAAGGCCGGATTTAATTGTTCGGCTAAAGCGGTTGGGGTGTACTCAACCCTTGGTGGCACTTCGGCAAATACTTTGCGTTCTATCAGCTTATCTTTTTCTAAATCACGCAGTTGTTGGGTTAAGGTTTTTTGAGTGATTTTTGGGATCTCTCGTTTTAGTTCACCAAAACGTAGCGTTTTACCACGTAGTTGATACAAGATAATCACCTTCCATTTACCACCAATTACTTCAATGGCCGTCGAAACAGGGCATTCATGCTTTTGCTCTGTCAAAGAAACTTCACAATTTTTTTCTGGGCTAGAAGCCGCTGAATCCAACATTAGGCACCTCGAGGAAACTAAATATCTAATTAGTGCGTACTTGTAGTTCGCTAAAAGCGTTCTTATAGTTACCAAAAGATACTATGTTTCGTTTGGATACAAAAGTTATATCGATTGGCCAAGCGCATATTTGTTAATTTATACAAGGAATCACTCGATGTCAGCCATTTATAAGCCGAACCAAACCATTGAACTGATAAGTTTTAAGCTTTGCCCCTTTGTGCAACGCTCGGTGATTACTTTATTACACAAAGGTATCGATTTTGAGATTAAGTACATTGATTTGGCCAACAAACCAGACTGGTTTTTAGCGCTGTCTCCTTTAGGCAAAGTGCCGGTGCTTAAGTACGGCGACGATGTCTTGTTTGAGTCTGCGGTGATAAACGAATTCTTGGATGAAATTACCGAAGGTTCTTTAATGCCAAGTGACCCTCTACAAAAAGCCAAAGATCGCGCATGGATAGAGTTTTCAAGCCAAGTATTAATGGCGCAGTATCAAACTTCATTAGCTAAAAATCAGGATGACTTTGCTCAAGCAGAAGCTGGGCTAAACGACAAGCTCTCGCGTCTAGAAGCTTTAACCAGTGATAAGGGCTTTTTTAATGGCGAAGACTTAGCCTTAATCGACACCGCATTAGCGCCATTGTTTACCCGTTTTGCGGCGATAGAAAGCTTGTTTGAGCGCGACTTACTTGCAAACTTTCCCAAGCTAAAGGCGCTAGGGCAACGCTTGCTAGCCTTGCCGGAAGTATCGGGCTCGGTAGTTGAGAACTTTAACTCACTGTTTGCCGATTACTTAGGTAATGCCGAGAGTTGGCTTACTAAGTAGCTCGCTAAAACGTTTGTTTATTACTTTTAATGATCTTAAAGGATAAAGATATGTCTCTAAGCCAACTGTTTACACCAATCAAACTGGGCGATATAGAACTGAAACATCGTGTTGTTATGGCGCCGCTTACCCGTTCTCGTTCTGCCCAACCGGGCGACTACCCTCATGAGCTTAATGTGGAATACTATTCACAGCGAGCGAGTGCTGCTCTTATTATTAGTGAAGCTACGCAAGTGTCACCTCAGGCCAAGGGTTATGCTTTTACGCCAGGTATTCACAGCGAGCAACAAATTGCCGGTTGGAAAATAATTACTGACGCTGTGCACGCCAAGGGCGGAAAAATTGTGCTGCAACTTTGGCATGTTGGCCGTATTTCTCATTCGGTTATTCAAGAAAATGGTGAATTGCCGGTTGCGCCGTCGGCGATAGCCGCAGAAGGACAAGCCTTTACTGAACAGGGATTTTTAGATTTTGAAACGCCACGAGCGCTTGAAACCGAAGAAATAGCGTCAATAGTTGAGCAGTTTAAACAAGGCGCTATTAATGCTAAAAAGGCCGGATTCGACGGTGTAGAAATTCATGCTGCCAATGGCTATTTACTGGATCAGTTTCTCAAAGACGGAACCAACCAGCGTGACGACATCTATGGTGGTTCAATCGAAAATCGAGCGCGCTTAAGCTTGGAAGTTACCCAAGCTGTGACCGAGGTATGGGGAGCGGGTAGAGTGGGGATTAGAATCTCGCCAACCGGCACCTTTAACTCGATGTCTGATAGTAATCCTCAAGCTTTGTTCAACTACTTGGTTGAGCAGCTTAGCCCCATGAAGCTTGCTTATCTTCACGTTGTAGAGAATTTTGCTGGAGCAAGCAGCGAAGGTTTCGACTTCACTCAGTTACGCAGCCGCTTCGCGGGCGCATATATGGCAAATGGTGGTTATAGCGCGAACAGTGCAGAACAAGCCATTGCAGAAGACAGCGCCGACCTCGTCTCGTTTGGCTCCCCGTTCATTGCCAACCCTGATTTACCCGAGCGCTTTAAACAAGGTGCGGAGTTGAATGAGTTAGACCAAGACACTTTATATGGTGGTGGAGCGAAAGGTTATACCGATTACCCCTTTCTAATGAGTGTAAGCTCTTAAGTTTTCATTTCTTTGCGAAAAAGCTGAAGCAAGAAATGTTTGTGCAAGTCCACAATTCCCTGTGGTGTTTGGCCTCGCGTGCGAGGCCTTTTTTTGTATTATTGAATCGAGCGATAGGCTTGTTGAAAACCATTAAGAATCACTGGAAATGCAGTTTGTTGTTGGCTGCTTTTAACAATGTAAGCCACCGACATAACTTGGCTACTTTGTAAATCTTCTATTAGTTTCTTATCCGCTACAACATTTACCTCACACAGTTTTTTATCGCAGTTTGTAATGGGCAGATGTAATGGTTTTTGTTCATCTATTTTTAAACCAATTCCCTTTTTGGGGTCTGCTTTGGCACTAATTCTAATTTTTAGAATAGGTTGTTCACTGTGATCAAAATAGCTTATGCCTGCGATTACATCAGCTGCATCTCCTTGCTGCTTCATCACCATTTGGGTAATAACACAAGGCTTTCCTACTGGGCATTTTACTGTCCAAGCTTCAAAGTCTTCAGCATAGCTAGAAAAAGATATTAAAGCAGAGCACAGAATTAAGATTAGATATTTCATCAGTTTTCCATAACAAAAAAAGGGAGCAATATGCTCCCTTGTTTAGAACATCAATCTTATGCTGGCAATAGAGTTGATGGCGCAGATTTGCTGCGCTTGCGAGAGCTTAGCAACAATACTACTGCGACTAACACCAATAACCAAGTGCTAGGCTCTGGTACTGAAGCACCCGGCCCAGGAACAAATTCTACAATTGGCAGTTGGCGCATTGTTACATTGCCGTCTTCGGTAAAGGTTAGCCCTGTAACAAAAGCGGCGGTGTCTGTTGGATCTACTTCATTACTAATATCGATACCAGTAACGCGGAAACGGTCAACGCCATCAATACCAAAGTCATAGGCGGTTCCTGCTGCAACATTAGCAACTTGCTCCCATTCAACACCATTCCAAAGCCAAATAAAGAACATATCGTCATCAAAACCAATCGGTAAGGTAACTGTACGGATGTTTGGACCTTGGTCAACGATGTAGTCGTAACCCACGGCAACGTCTGGATCAATAAACACTTGTTCATTAGCATTTACATTGAAATCGAATGACCAACCGCCATCTACAACTACTGGCATAATTGGGTTCTCTGGCGTAGCGCCAGGTAATGCGCCTTCGCGTATCGCAAAGCGCCAAACACCGTCTTCGCCAGTATTTGAGCTAGATACTAAGTCTAAAATGTCTTCACTGAATGAGCCCGGCAATGCAAAAAAGTTTTCGCCGTCTCCTGCGTCATAGCCAGCTTGAGCGGGTGTGCCGCCTAAGCCATTTTCACCGTCAGACGCATCACCGGTGGTCCACTCTAGCTTGTCGTAACGAAACTCTACGTCAAAGTTGCCTGCGCCAGTGTCAGAGCGGTCAATCAGTACAGCCTGAAAGCTGTTCGATTTGTCGCTATTCTCGTCGTAGTAACCAACGTTATCCCAAGTCACTGCAACTACACCGTCACTAGGACTACCTACGTATACTTCACCACAGCTGTCACAACCAGTATCTACATCTGCCCAAAATGGCGCGATTATTGGTTGTTCAGCGATAGGGAACGGGATTGGGGTATAACCAGATAACGAACTTTCAAAAGTAATGTTGCCGTTATTGTTTATGAAAAACTGATCATAGCTATTACCGAAATAATTGATTTCGAATGGTAGGTCTAGTTGATTAGAAGAACCATCATCGTTTCTGTCCATTGCCAGTTCGCCGTAGCCGGCATCGCCGCCAAATCCACTTAACATAGTGGCTTGAGCTGCAAAGGAGCCTAGCAGTAGGCTGGCTGTTGTAAATAACGCCAAAGATGTCTTTTGCACAAGTATATTCCTTTAAAGTGGTACAAAGATGTTTAGTTAAGCTAATGTTTTATAATAATATTTTCGGAACGACTAATTGCAAAAATCAAGCCTATCCAAACTAGTCTTTGTAATTCATAAACTTATGCTAGATTGGTTGGACCTCTATAGTAGGAGTTGTAAAGTTTATCGACATAAAAGTTTATAAATACAATGCTTGATAAACCTCGGTAAGGTATCAGTTGCTTGTAAACCGCTTTGTTGCTAAATTCGCCAGCCAATTTTCTACCGTTTGGTGCTATGCGTTTATTAAAGTCTACTGTTCACCCTGATCTAAGTTCCCTTGATGGGAAGGCTTTGGAGCGAGTTGCTGCAAGAGCAATTGTGCTGAAGGGGGAAGAGATTTTGTTAATGTATACCGAGCGTTATCATGATTACACCTTGCCTGGCGGCGGTGTTGACCAAGGCGAAAACCTGATTGAAGGCTTAAAGCGGGAGCTGAGTGAAGAAACTGGTGCACAAAATGTGCGCGATATTCAGCCCTTTGGCTGCTATGAAGAATATCGCCCCTGGTATAAAGATGATGCTGATTACATGCATATGCTGTCCTATTGCTACTTGTGCAAAATTGATGATGAACTTGCCGAAAATGCCTTAGAAGACTACGAAATCAACAATGGAATGAAGCCCGTCTGGTTGAACATTCATAGCGCTATCGCCCATAACCTAGAGACTATCGCCAGTAATCCTAAAGCGGGTATGTCGGTTGAGCGCGAGACCTTTTTACTGCAAAAAGTGGTGGCGGAATGTTTGATAAACTCGCCACTTAAACAGGCGGTTTAAGTTCGCGCCACCAAAAATACTGATAGGGCTTTCTCTGGTCGCCACTTGGTGTCGATGCTAAAGCCTTGCTGTTGAATGCTATCCAGCAGCTCTTGCTCGGTAAACACTCTTACTAGAGGCATCAGGCCGAGTGCTTTACCAATTGGGCCAATTAGCTTAAAAAATTTCATTCTGTCGCCTAAACAAGGGGTGCTACTGATTAGTACTCCACCTGGTTTTAGCCAACTCTTTATGGTTGCTATAGCGGTTTCTTTGTCTTCCAATAGATGAATCAGGTTAAGTGCAAAGACGATGTCTACCGGTTCATCTACCACTAGCTCTTCGACCGTTGCTTGTTGAAAACTTAGATTGTCTATTTGCTGTTCTTGGCGTTTTCGCTCTGCAATATCTAACATTGCGGCTGAGATATCGGTGGCGAGTATGTGCTTTAGATAAGGGGCATGCAGTAATGCGGTTGAGCCGGTACCACAGCCCACTTCAATGGCCGTAGCTTCTTTAGAAAAGTACTCGCGGCTAAGTGCCAGTTTTTTCTCATAGCTGGGAATATCTGAAATAGCGCGCTTAGCGTAAGAGCTAGCATGTTTGTCCCAAAACTTATTGCGAGTATCCATCAATAATTTCCCTAATGAGTTGCGTTTAGCGCTGATTGAGTGAATAGTAATCATGCTTAAAACAGGTAGCAATAATCAATAATGCATCTTAGGTATACGTATTTGTATGGATAGGCGTTCTATAAATTTTGATTGGAATAGGGCTCGGGCTTTTTTGGTCACCGCTGAAGAAGGCTCTTTATCCGCAGCTGCACGAGCATTAGCGATGACTCAGCCTACTTTAAGTCGCCAAGTGGCGGCCTTAGAGCAAGAGCTAGGGGTTTCCTTGTTCGAGCGAGTGGGGGGCAGGCTAAGCCTCACCACCAGTGGTGTAGAGTTATTGGCACACGTTCAAGCCATGGGCCAAGCGGCTAATAATTTGTCTTTATCCGCTTCTGGTAGGGCAGAAGCCATTGAAGGTGACGTATGCATTTCGGCTTCGGAGGCCGTGGCAGCTTTTGTTTTGCCGAGTATTGTTGAGAAGCTACGGTTACACGCCCCAGGTGTGCGGGTAGAGATTATTGCCAGCAATGATTCTAGTGACCTATTACGCCGAGAAGCAGATATTGCCATTCGGGCATATCAACCTACCGAATTGGAGTTAATCGCCCGTCGCGTTGCGGATATTGATGTGCATTTATATGCGGCTAAAAGCTACTTAGCTAAGTGGCCACAGCCTCGCACTATTCAAAGTCTTGCTGATGCAAAATTTCTCGCTTTCGATAAAAACGATGAATTGATTAATGAGCTGGCTAAGCTAGGTTTCTCGCTTAAACAAAGTAACTTTCCGGCGGTAGTGAGCAACCATTTAGTGCAGTGGGAGCTGGTGAAACAGGGCGTTGGTATTGGCTTTATGTTAGAGCAAGTAGGCGACAGCGAGCCTTTGGTCGAGCGCGCCTTTCCTTCTCTAGCTGCAATCCCTACACAATCTTGGCTGGTGGTTCATCGAGAGCTAAATACCAGCCGACGACTGCGTATGGTGTATGACTTTTTGGCCGAGCAGCTAAGCTAGCTGTAATTCTATACTTTCACTTAGTTGCTGTTCTACACAATTGGCTTCTTCGCCGCTTCGGTCAATCACCAAAAAGTCGCTAGTTTGCTGCAAGCTAATCAAGGGGTGATGCCATACCCCGCTGTGGTAGTTAACCCCTTGGTCAGGCTGTGCCCAAAAGGCGCAAATGCTATCTTCATCCAGCTCACCAGGTTTTGCCACCACTACCACGTAGGGGCGTTGGGACAAGGGCATAAATAGCTGGCTGCCATATGGATGGTGTTCCAGCATATCTATGGCTAATGGCAGCTGAAAGGCTTGGCCGCGAAATATCGAGACAATCAGCTTGGCTTGGCTGCCACTGGCTTGTAATTCGGCCAAGTCGTGGAAGCGACTGGTGGTTCCACCATTGATTGCAAAAGGTGAAACTCTGTCGCAGGCCACTACATCACCAAAGGGTGCAAAGGCCGCTTGAGTAAGCGGCTGTAAGCTGAGTTTTTTCATTGCCATTCCTTAAGCTGATTTACCCCATAAGCGCAGGCGACTGATGCCGCCATCGGGATAAATATTCACTCGCATATGCGTGATGGTGCCAAGCGAGTTTAGCTCGTTAAAGTGATGGTCATTGTCGGCGCTAAGTGACTTAGCGGGCAATAACTCCTGCCAAAACATACTTTGGCTGATCAAGCTTAAATCGTTAGGATCTTGAATATTGGCTGCCTGTATCGACAGTTTGTCGGGGAAGTTACCTTTAAAGTGAGTGGTGGCCACTTCAATTTTATCAACCTCGCCAGCTTGGCCTAAAGCGATAATGCACCAATCGTTACCCGGCTCTCGGCGGCGGCGGGTTTCCCAGCCATCGCCCATATTAACGCCTTTGCCTGGAGCAAGTAGATTGCTGGGTGTACCGTAATGCGCATCATTGTATCCAATGACTCTGCCACCATTTTTAAGGGCAACTAGATCAATGCTTTGCTCACTTGAGTGTTGTGGGATGGGGTGGCCAAATACCCGTAAACGGGCAATGCCACCATCGGGGAAAATATTAATTTTTAGATGACTAATCGGCTGCTCAGTGTCTACTGCAAAAAAGTGATGGTTATCGGCACTTAAAGCACTGGCAGAGAGAATACTGTGCCATTGGGTATTACTTGGTGGTGTATCTTGCTCACAGTAGCAGGCTTCAACACTGGCCGCTGGAGCAAAATTACCGGTAAAAAAGCTAGTGTCTAATTGTAGTCCTTTAACCTTGCCTGCAACCCCTAGTTTTACAATGCACCAGTCGTGGCCTGCATCACGACGGCGGCGGCTTTCCCACCCGTCCATCCATTTGCCGTTATCATCATATTTGTCTGGGTAAAACAGAGCGGGCAAGTGGTTAAGCATGCGTTCGGCTTTGGCAAAAAAATCGTCACTTACTGCGATGATTTGACTGCCTAAACGGTTGTCGGCTAAGTTTACACACTGTTGGCTAAAGGCTGGCGCATCGGTGGCAGCTGGGGCAGTTATAGCTTGGCTCATAGTTATCCTTAAATTTGTTGAGAGAATGCGCTAATTGGCTCATCGTCTACTTGTTTGGTTCAATTGTTTCACTGCTGCTTAGTGCTTCCCCTTGTTGGGATCTGTAAGTAACAGTGAGGTAAATGTTTAGTGGTGAGCTTCTAGCTCATCAAGTAATTGATAATTATTGCTGACTTGGTTGCTATGGGTTTGGGCTGAATGCGCTAAGTAATCGTAGACCTTGTTGCTTAAATGGGCGAGCAAGCTCATCGGTGCGGCATAGCTGTCTAAGGCTGAGTGATTGCTCATTGGGCAGACCAATAACTGGCTCACTTGAGTGCGATAGCACTGGCCACTTTGGTCGGTAATTAGCAGGCAATTAAGGTTTTGTAATTGCTCTATAAGCGCCGTAAACAATTTGGGTCTGCGGCGGATACCTATCACTATTACTAAGTCTTTATCGTCAAGTTGCGCTAGTTCCTCACCAATGCTTTGACCCGGAACCGGCAATAAATACACCTGTTTACGGCATTGCATTAATTGCTGGCGAAAGTGCAAAGCCAGTGGATAGCTGTTGCGATAGCCAATAATGGTTATCCGTTTGGCTTGGCTAATTTGCTTAACTAAAGCCTCACAATCAATCTGTTCTAGCTGCTTAAATACCTGGCTAATGGCGGCTAAATCGCTGTGTTCACTAGTATCGCTCGCTTCACTGGTTAACAGTGGTTGTCCCCATTCGCGCTCTTGGCGAAGCTCGTCACAGACTTGTTGATGATCTTGGTAACCCAGTTGACGGAAAAAACGGCTCACACTGGCTTTGGAGACTTGGCAAGCGCTAGCAATTTCGGCGGTTGATTGAATCAATACTTTATCGGGATGATGCTGCAAGTAATCTGCAACTACCCGTGCTTTGGCCGAAAGCTGCGGATAGTGTTCAACAATACGTTGGTTAAATGCACAGGCCGATTTTGTCATGATTACTTAAGGTCCTTTTAATTTCATTATTGCTTACAGCTTATAACACTGCAGAAATAAAGCTTTGTAACTCGGTGGTTTGGGGCTGAGCAAACACCTGTTTGCTGTCGCCGGTTTCCCACACCTTTCCTTGGTGCATAAAGACCACTCTATCACCAACGTCGCGAGCAAAGTTCATTTCGTGGGTGACTAAAACTAGCGTCATGCCTTCGGCGGCTAGTTGTTCAAGTACTTTGAGTACTTCACCTACCAGCTCAGGGTCGAGAGCCGAGGTGATTTCGTCACACAGCAATACTTTAGGCGACATAGCCAAAGAGCGGGCAATCGCCACGCGTTGTTGCTGGCCGCCCGACATACTAGTGGGGTATTGATCAAACTTGTCGGCTAAACCCACTTTTTCCAGCACTTCTTTTGCTAGCTTGCGACATTCTTGCTGGCTTTTCCCCAGTACTAGCTTGGGCGCTAACATAATGTTTTCGCCAGCGGTCATATGGGGGAAGAGGTTAAAGTTTTGAAACACCATACCTACACTACGGCTAAGTAGCCTAAGCTGTTTTTCGTCTTCGCTTACCGCTTGTTTATCTACAATAATGGCACCACTTTGAAAGGGTTCTAAGCCATTAATGCAGCGCAATAGGGTGCTTTTTCCAGAACCGCTGCGGCCAATAATAGAGATAACTTCGCCAGCCTTTATTTTTAAGTCTATGCCTTTTAGCACATGGTGTTGGCCGTAATACTTATGAATTTGTTCAATACTAACCAGTGACATTGAGCTTCTTCTCCAAATGCTTGCTGTATAAAGACAGCGGGAAACACAACAAAAAGTACAGCGCTGCCACTAAGGCAAACACTTTAAAGGGTTGGAAAGTGGCATTGTTAAGCATGGTGCCGGCTTTAGTTAACTCTACAAAACCAATAATGGATGTGAGTGCAGTGCCTTTCACCACTTGCACCGAAAAGCCTACGGTAGGAGCAATGGCCACGGTGAGTGCTTGCGGCAAAATAACGTAGCGCATGGTTTGAAAGAAGCTCAAACCCAAGGTGCGAGATGCTTCCCATTGTCCCTTGGGTAAAGATTCAATACAGCCGCGCCAAATCTCACATAAAAAGGCACTGGTGAACAAAGTTAAACCAATGATGGCAGCGCTCCAAGCGCTCACATCAATGCCAATTAGCGATAAACCAAAGAAGGTAACAAACAACTGCATTAACAGAGGTGTGCCTTGAAACAGTTCTACATAGCCTTTAACGAAGGCGCTTAACACTGGGTTTTTGCTTATGCGCATAAAGGTTAGTAGTAGGGCAACCAAGCCACCGCTGGCAAAGGCAATGAGTGATAACAAGACCGTCCAACGCGCTGCCAGTAGCAGGTTGCGTAAGATGTCCCAATCGGTAAATTGCATCATATTAAACTACTCCTACAATGCAGGGTTTTTGAAAAGGCGACGAGCGGCCAGCTCAAACAGTTGGCGCATGGCTATGGCTAGCAGCAAATAAATCAGTGCGGTGAGCAAGTAAGATTCAAAGCTTAAAAAGTTACGCGACTGAATAAAGTTGGCTGAGAACGTGAGCTCTTCGACAGAGATTTGCGAGACCACCGCCGAGCCCAGCATCACGATAATGCATTGGCTAACTAAGGCCGGATAGATACGTTGAAACGCAGTGGGTAATACAATGCGGCTAAAAATGTGCCAGTGGCTTAAGCCTAAGGTTTTACCCGCTTCCCACTGGCCTTTAGGCGTGGCTTCTATACCTGCACGAATAATCTCGGTGAGGTAGGCGCCTAGGTTAATCACCATGGCCAAGCAGCCTGCTTGCCAAGCACTTAGTTTTACCCCCAAGGCTGGCAAGCCAAAAAAGATGAAGAATAACTGCACAATAAACGGTGTATTGCGAATCACTTCTACATAGGCGCTTATGAGCCAGCGCAACCAAGCTTTATTACTTATTTTACCTGCAGCCCCCGCAGTACCGAGCAAGATCCCAGCAAAGGTTGAATACAAGGTGAGCTCGGCAGTGGTGAGTAAACCCTTGGCAAGCTCAGGCATGTAGGGCAGTAAGCCACTAAAGTCTAGTTGGTAGCTCATGGCGCGCTCCTTTAGTACAACTCTTTAGGTAACGATGTTTTAAACCATGCAAGCGAGAGTTTCTCTAACTCACCACTTTGTTTTGCTTTAGCAATTAGCTCGTTTACTTTGGCAACCAGTGCAGGCTCGCCTTTAAGTACACCTACATAACATGGTGAGTTTTTAAGTAAGAACTTAGTCTCTGGCTTACGGTTTGGAACGCGTTTGGCAATTTCTGTGGCAACTAAATTACCAGTGGCAATAAGCTCTACTTGGCCTGATAAGTAAGCTGACAGGGTGGTGTTATTGTCTTCAAAACGTTTAATGGTGGTAGAACTATCCACCAATTTGCTTAACTCTATGTCTTCTACCGCGCCACGGGTAACACCAACGGTTTTACCTGCCAGTTGCTCCGCAGAATCAACGCTTACCTCTGCGGCACCAAATACACCAAGGAAAAATGGTGCATATGCATCACTAAAGTCGATGGCTTTTTCACGCTCGGCGTTTTTACCTAGGCTAGAAATAACCAAATCAACCTTGCGGGTTTGTAAGTAGGGAATGCGGTTAGCGCTAGTTACTGGCACTAATTCTAGTTTTACATCCAGCTGCTCAGCTAGGTAGCGAGCCATATCAATGTCGTAACCCATGGGTTGTAAATCACTCCCCACCGAGCCAAACGGAGGGAAGTCTTGTGGCACGGCTACTTTTAATACGCCGCGCTCCATTAAAGTAGCTAGTTGGTCGGCATGGCTTACGGTGCTGCTTAGAGCGCAAAGTAAAATGGCTGCGCTAGCAAATAGTTTTTTGAAGGTATACATAAAGCTTCCTTAGCGAGTTTACTTGTTGTGAAACGAATGAATCTTTTGTTTTTTATTTGCAACGCACGAGCCATCAAGCCGGAAGTGAAGTAAGTATTTAATAATTCCTTTAAATACATATGGTTATAGCTTTTAGTTTGATGGATAAGTGAAGGTGCTCTAGCGGATGGTGTTTAATATTTACCCATCTTGGTGCTGTTTGGGATCTGTTTGGTGCATAAATTACTACTAAAGTGGTATTTATGAGTTTATTTAAAACAAATCGCAAATATTTGTCTAAATCTCGCTTTTTCAAACAATTTTTTAAGTTTAACTATTTGTTTTAAATGGGCTTTAATGCCTGTGATAGAAAAGTGATAAGTTCGTGAATTGGTTGGGACATGTGCTTCTTATACTGGATTTGACTGTTAAATAAGGACCGCAAAAGGAGCGAACCATGGATCTCAAGTCATCTCTGTTAGCAATGCCGTTTATTGCTGTAAGTACATTAAGCCAAGCCGCGGTAGTAGACGTTAAAATTACTAACTTAACGCAAGGTATTTACTACACCCCTTTACTAGTAACTGCACACACTTCTGACGCCCACCTATTTGAAGTAGGTTCTGCGGCATCGCCAGCCCTACAGATGATGGCAGAGGGTGGAGACATCTCTGGTTTAGTCACTATTGCTGATGGTATTGGCGCAGTGTCGTCAGCAAATCCAGCGGCTGGTTTATTAGCACCAACCGATTACGTGATGGTGAGTGACCTAGATACTGGCAGCAACACCCATTTGAGTATTGTGGCCATGTTATTGCCAACCAATGATGGTTTTGTAGGTAAAGACAGCTGGGAAATTCCAAGTGAAGAAGGCACTTATACCTTCTACATGAATGGTTACGACGCTGGCACCGAAGCCAACGATGAGATTGTAAACGGCGGCGGAGCTTCTGGTACTCCTGGTATTCCTGCAAACCCTGGCATGAATGGTGGAACTGGCGGCAGTGGCGTAGCTACAGCATCAAGCAATACCAACATTCATATTCACCCTGGTAATGTGGGTGACCAAGATGCAACGGGCGGCATGAGTGACCTAGACAGCCGTATTCACCGCTGGTTAAACCCAGTTGCAAAAGTGGTTGTTACCGTTAAGTAATTAAGGAGGATCTATGGCTATCTCAAGTTTTAGTAAGAGAGCCTTGGCCGTAGCGGTAATGGCGGCAGGACTAAGTGCATGTGGCAGTGATGATGAACAAATCGTTATTCTTCCGCCAGATACGCTAGAGTATGAAGTAACCATTTACAACGACACCTCGGCGCAGCCCTTATCACCAGCTGTAGTGGGTATTCATAGTGCAACCATGAGTTTATGGACATTGGGAACTTCTGCCAGCGTGCCCTTAGAAACCATGGCCGAAGGTGGTGACGCCTCTGACATTGCAGCTATGTTTACCGATGACAATGTAGCAGTAACTGGTGCTGGCGCTATTGGCCCAGGTGCTTATGAAACCTTAATGATAAGTGCTTCTGAGCGTAGCGATATGCAGTTGTCACTAGCCACTATGATGGTAAATACTAACGATGCATTTACTGGGCTAAATGGTATTGATATTGGTGGCTTAATGGTGGGTGATAGCATGACCTATAGCTTGCCAGCCTATGATGCAGGAACCGAGCAAAACAGCGAAGCGGTGGGAACGATTCCTGGCCCAGCTGATGGCGGTGAAGGGTTTAACGCGGCACGTGATGATGTAATGAATAAAGTTTCGCGTCATCCCGGTCTAGTTACACAAGCCGACGACCCTGCGTCAGTATTGCTGCCAGATCATCGATTGTCTGGCACAGTGGGAAGAGTAGTGATTACTCGTACCAACTAGCGCAGAGAACACTACACCCGTACTTAGGTGCGGGTGAGTGCCTTACTCATTGTGGTCGTTCATTACAAGGAAAGGAGCCTATATGTCCCCGCGGATCCTGGTCATTGAAGACGACCACGATATTAATAACCTGATCACCATGAATCTAAACGACATGATGTATCAAGTAGAAAGCTGCGAGAATGGCGCGCAAGGTTACGCCAAAGCCAGCAGCTATAACTTCGACTTAATTGTGCTTGATTTAATGCTACCCGGCATGGACGGTTTAGACATTTGTCGGCAACTTCGCGCCCAACAACACAACACGCCAATTTTAATGCTCACCGCACGCGACTCAGAGGCCGACAGGGTAGTAGGTTTAGAAATGGGCGCAGATGACTACCTCACTAAACCCTTTAGCGTGCGCGAGCTGCAAGCAAGAGTGAAAGCCATGTTGCGCCGCGTTGATATGCTAGTGCAAAGCCAGCAACAAACCGACGCCACTACCATGCAGTGGAAGGACTTATCCATCGATATTGGTCGCCGCCAAGTATCGGTGCGCAATCAGGCGGTGGAGCTTACCTCTACCGAGTTTGATTTACTACTGCATCTGGCGAAATCACCGGGTTTAGTATTCAGCCGAGCTCAGCTATTAGACCAAGTTTGGGGCTATAAACACAGCGGCTACGAGCACACCGTAAATTCGCATATCAATCGACTACGCACCAAGTTAGAAAGCGACCCTTCTAATCCTGAATACGTGCTAACTGTGTGGGGAGTAGGGTACAAGTTTAATGATGTTTAGATTTATCAGTTCTTTTTACAGCAAGTTAATGCTGGCTGTGGTGGTGTGTTTTATTTTAGCGGGTGGCTTATTACTGGGCTTGGCCCATCAAAGCTCGCAGCAGTATCAAAACGAAATTGAACAAAAACTGCATTTACAATTAGCCGAACATTTAGTTTACGAAAGCCAATTGTTTAAAGATGGAGAGCTTGATCCTAAAGCGATTAAGCAGGCTTTTCATTCGATGATGATCTTAGGCCCAAGTTTTGAGTTCTACATTCTTGATACCGCTGGCAAGGTGGTGACTTACTCAGCCGATCCCAGCAAAATCAAACGCAGGCAATTAGATCTAAAGCCAATTCGAGATTTTATCGACGGGTCTAGAGCCATGCCGATTATTGGCGACGACCCTCGTTCTCCCTCAAGAAGTAAGATTTTTTCGGTGGCCGAAATTCGCGAAGGCAATAGCTTAAAAGGATATTTGTACATCATCATTGGTGGCGAGATCTACGACAGCGTTGCCGAGCTGCTGCAAAGCAGTCACATTATGAAATTAAGCATGCTGGGGCTTTTGTTCATTTTAGGTTTTAGCTTGTTAGTGGTATTTCTTATCTTCGGTTTGCTTACCAAACCACTGCGTCGCTTAGCCAAGGATATTGATCAGTTTCAGCATGTTGGCTTGGAGCAAACCGCCAACATTGCAGGGCATTGGCAAAATAACTCTCACGATGAAGTGCAAAAGCTAGGCGCTGCCTTTAGTGATATGGCCACCACCATTAAGGGCCAATATCAAAAGGTTAAAGACACCGACCAACTGCGTCGAGAGCTTATTTCTTATGTTTCTCACGATCTGAGAACACCGCTAGCATCACTGCAAGGTTACTTAGAAACTTGGCAGTTAAAACACCGAG
The DNA here is from genome assembly GCF_037076485.1 of Agarivorans sp. OAG1. NCBI lineage: Bacteria > Pseudomonadati > Pseudomonadota > Gammaproteobacteria > Alteromonadales > Alteromonadaceae > Agarivorans > Agarivorans sp. OAG1. The sequence continues at coordinate 3,174,749 of NZ_AP028990.1, read as the reverse complement.
ACTTATCTCCAGAAGAAGGTGAGCAGTTAATTAAAGTAGCTTTAAGCAGCGCACGTAAAACCTCTAGCTTAGTGGAGCAGCTATTTGAGCTGGCTCACCTTGATAGCGACCAAGCTACGATTAATGAAGAGTCAGTCGCAATTGCTGAATTAGCCCAGGACGTAATTCAAAAGCTCGAGTTAGCTGCCCAGAAAAAGCAGGTGGTAATGAGCGTAGAGCCGCAAGACCCATCCTTAGTCGCCTGCGCCGATATTCAACGTATTGAGCGAGTGTTTACCAACTTGTTGGAGAACTCGATCCGTCATTGCAGCGAAGGCGACGAGATAAAAGTAACAATCGACCAAGAAGAGCAGGGCAACAAATTAGCCATTACCGTAAGTGATACTGGCACTGGGATCCCTGCCGATGATTTACCGCATATCTTCGACGCCCACTATCGAGCAGCTAATCGAGCGAAAGATAAAAGCTCACATGGTGGCTTAGGTTTGGCCATTGCTAAACGAATAGTGCAACTGCATCGTTCATCAATTAGTGTTGAGTCCACTTTAGGCGAAGGCACCCGTTTTTGTTTTACCTTAGATAAACCTATGTAATTTTGCATTTTTCACTGGGCTGGCGCTTATCGGTGTAGCCCAGTGAATGTTGATAGATAGGCGCTGGTTTGTGCAGTTTCTAACTTCTTGTTGTGGCTGCTTCTTGCTCTATATAACTACTGATTAAGCTATGCGTTCTGTGCATATATCTCCTGAGTTAAATTCATTAGTTTGAGGAAACAGAACTGCGTACACTCCGCGCTTCTTTTGGTTATCAGCAAATAAATTACCCTATGTTTTCGCAATCTATTCTGGCTCAAATGCTGAGAATACTGCAGTTATTAAGCTTAACGCTGCTAGTTGTGCATCACTCACCAGGCTTATTAAAGCTGTTGGCTGAACAGGCTATGAATAGCGGCTGCCACCAAATTAATGACGATGCATCGCAGCATCACTCTCACCACCATTCTCATCATTAAGTAAGAGGCTTACATGAGTATTTTTCGCTTTCCTGCATTGGTTTGGCTAGGCATTGGCATTTTGGTTATCTCGCTCGGTATTCGCCAGTCCTTTGGTATTTTCATGATGCCAGTATCAGAGCACTTTCAGTTAGGCAGAGAGTTTTTTAGCTTTGCCATTGCCTTGCAAAACCTGTTGTTTGGCATGTTCCAACCTTTTGTGGGTATGGCCGCAGACAAGTGGGGAGCAAAACGAGTGATAGTACTGGGAGCGGCTGCCTATGCACTGGGTTTATATTTAAGCTCAATCGCCACGCTGTCTAGCATGTTGTATCTATCCTTGGGTGCATTGGTAGGGTTAGGGCTTAGTGCCACGAGTTATGTGATTGTATTAGGTGCAGTGGCTAAAGTTGTACCTGCTAAACATGCCGCAAAGGCTTTTGGCTTAACTACCGCAGCAGGCTCCTTTGGTATGTTTGCAATGATTCCAGGTGCGCAACTTATGCTAAGCCAAATGGGCTGGCAGCAAGCCCTGCAAGCTTTTGCTTTGTTATGCGCCTTAATGGTGGCGTTTGCCATGTTTATGAAAACCGCTAAACCTAGTACTGAACATCAAGCGGTAGTAGATGATAAGCAAACCCTTAAAGAGTCCTTACAAGAGGCGTTTTCTCATAAAGGTTATTGGCTTATTCATGCCGGCTTTTTTGTCTGTGGTTTTCATGTGATGTTTATAGCTACGCACTTGCCTAGTTACCTCGCTGATAAAAACTTAAGTGCCACAACCGGGGCCATGGCTTTGGCCTATGTGGGGATATTTAATATCTTTGGCTCGTATTTTTGGGGCGTAATGGGCGACAGATTTAGCAAGCGCCATGTTATGTCTGCCTTGTATCTTATGAGAACTATCGTGATCGCAGGTTTTGTGAGTTTGCCGGTGACCGAGAGCACAGCGGCATTATTTGGTGGCGCTATTGGCTTTTGTTGGTTAGGTACTGTGCCGCTTACCTCGGGTTTGGTTAGGCAAATATTTGGCGCTCGCTACTTATCTACCTTGTATGGCTTGGTGTTTTTTACGCATCAAATCGGTAGCTTTTTAGGAGCCTGGGTGGGTGGGCGTATTTATGATTACTGCGGCTCTTACGAACCTATCTGGTGGTCAACTGTGGCACTGGCTTTTATTGCAGCACTGATTCATTTGCCGATTAATGATAAACCGGTAATGCGTTTGGCAGCTGCGAGTTGATCCTATCAGGGTGATATAGGTTTACCTCTTCTTAACACGTCTTTGGACAAAAGCGTGTTTGGGTGATGACTTATTCAATGGTGTTTCGGATTAGCGAAAGTATGGAACAGTTGGTGTTAACGCCGCATTAAGGCTTGGAGTAACGTGCGCTACACTTGAGCGAAGCGAAACCAGCGCACGTTACGAAATCGCTCTTGAATGCATTGTTATGAAGCTTTTCTATCCGCTGGGTGATTTACCCCATCTTTAGTCACCACATCGCCAAGGTCAAACGGGTTAACGCCTTCCAAGCAACCTATGTTAAAGCCGTATTCGTTAGGATTTGAACGCCTTTGGTGATGAGTGTAAATACCACAATTTGAACAAAAATAGTGGTTCGCTGTATTTGTATTGAACTGATAGAGCTTGAGAAATTCTTTACCTTTGAGGATTTGGATACCACTAAGGTCAACAGAACCTACAATAGCACCCTTTCTTCTGCAAATTGAACAGTCACAGCGTCTTGGGTTTTCTATACCATTAGGCAACGTAAGCTCTAAAACTATCGAACCACAATGGCAAGTCGCCTTATGTTTGGGCAAAATTTTCGTATTGCCAACCTTTTTGATCATGTTGAAGCCTCCTCGTTTCATAACGCTTCAATCAGCCGGAGCGTCAGCGATCGGCTGAATTGGCTTGTTAGGGCTGAACATTGCCATAATCCTGCATTTTATCCAAGAATGGCTGAGTTAAGTCTGCTCGCCCAGCCATACCGACTAACTGCCCAGCTGCGATAAATCCAAGGGCTCCGGCAACGCCCAATGCATGATTTAGTTCTGTTGCATCGTAGTCAGCTGAAATTTTTCCTGGTAGATGCCTGCGACTGACCTGCATAAAGCCGGTATGAGTAAAATCATTCATTGACTTCCAAGCGACACCTTTGAACTTAGAGAGAACAAAATCTTTGTCATCAATCTTACTTTCGTACTCCGACACCAATGTACCAAAGGATTTATCTATTTTTCCCTTCTTAAACTTCTTCAATTCTATGTCTCTAGCACAGTACAGGATCCATAACCCTCTTACGACTGACTCTGTTAGTACTCTCAAAATCGACATGACAGAACCATATAGCTGAGATGAGTACAACAGACCAATTGCTGCCTGATGCTCTAGAGCCACATCAAAACAGCCAGAAGCCAACAACGACCTTTCATCGGCAGGTATAACAAGACCTGACGTTGTTTCGTCTATCCAGAACACAGCGTCCATGTATTTTTCGTATTCAGTTGACATATCTTGTGGCCCTAACGCCGCGTTAAGGTGTGAGCATCGTTTGGCTAAACTTGAGCGAAGCGAAAATGGCAAGCGTTGCGAATCACTCTTAAATGCTTTGTTATTTTTGTTTACCTTGGTGCTACCCAAGACTTTGTTTCATAGTCATATACCGTACAATTAGCGAAAGTCTTATCGATATCACTCAGGTGCCTATAGTTTACACTTGGCATAAAATGAACAATGTATGTTTCGACTATCGAGCTATAACCCTCACCATAATCGTCAATATCATCAAAATAAGCCTCTAAAAACGCTTCGTCACTCTCAGCAGTACCTAGAATCAGAGAGCTATTATTCGAGTAACGTATGAGTTTGACCTCAAGCTTTTGTTTTTTTAGATCAAAATATAGCTCTTCCCCTATTGGAAACACTTCCATGCTTCCAATTTTACTCACTTTTTGAGGTGATCCTCCGAGAGAGGATAAATGAAATTTAAGCAATACATCCACTTGCTGTCGTGCTAATTTTGAATGCTGACTAAAAACATCTTCTTGAATTGAACGAGGGTCAATCGTAGTGTTTTTTAGCAACAAATAGCTAAGCGTACCCTTTATATTTATCTCAAAAAGGTGAAACTCATTGATTACTGTTTTACGTACCAAATTTGCCTCCCATGAGGATAAACATAACGTCCCAACCATGGGCGGATTGAGCAGGTTAAACTAAGAGCGGAACAACGAAAGCCTGCGAAAATCCGTCCGCGTGGGTTGGTTTGTTATGTGGATAGTTCACGAGTGATTACGTTCCATATAGGTTCAAAGAACGCAATTTCATCAGCATTCTTTGGCATCCTTTTCCACACACTATCAATTGGATAAGCAACAGCTCCATTGTCGAACAGTACTGCCAGCTCAAAGTCTTGATCATCTGTAGCTGCCATCCACTTACCACCCGCCTGTTTGAGCATATAGTCACCAAACAAGACTCCCAATCCATAGCCTACAACAATTTCTGGCGGTTTTTTATCACTTGCGGACTCAGACCAGTTGTTAAAAGCTATATCTAAGTTCTCTGGTGTAACCACATCAGTAGATGCATAATTCCGTAGCAATTTCATGCCATTGCTACGGGGAGTAGCAAACCAATCTTCTTTTTCTGGAGATATATTTATTAAGCCATTTTGCATGAATCACCTCGTACCACATAACAGTTTATTAAGAGGAAAAATTCCTTGTTTAAACAAGGAACTTTTCCTCTTATCATACATTTGATATAACCAAGGTTATCACCTTTCCTAAGCTGCATCAGCCACCTAGCTCGAAAAATAACAAAAGCATCAGCAATAAAGAATGCAAGCCTTTGTGGAAAGAAGGAATCACAATTTACATGTGTATATTCACAGTGCTTTGTCCACAAAAGTAGAGAGATTAAAGGTACATAAGTTTACTAATAGTAATTTTGAGGGAGCGGTAACACGTAACGGGGCAAAATGTTTCACACACTCGATAGCCAAGATTGTGCTTTTCAATCCCATCATCTTCGCCGAGTAGCGCAAATAAACAAGGGAGCAGAGTTGAAGTCTGTTTGAGTGTAGCGAGTTACTTCAACTCCCTTGTGAATGCGCAACGGAGGATCTAAGAAGATGCAGGGCGAGTTTTCTTTTTGCTTAGCTAAGCTTTGCTCGTTAAAGCTTAATGACGTCGCCGAGAGGCGAAATTCGGCACAACGGCCAAGGGAAAACAGCAACATCTTAACTAGCTTTGAGACAAAAACATTGAAGAAAAATTAAGTTTTTCCAACTTTATTGTCCTTCGAAAAAAGACTCTAATACTAAAAAGGCCGCTTAACTAGCGGCCTTTGTCTGCTTGTTAGATACTCTGAAAGCTCAACTTATGGGTTGTAGTTATCGTGAGTATTGGTCAATTTGTAGAACGTTACTTTTGCGTAGTCGCTATCGTTACTGCTGTTGTCTTGCAGGTAGATACCGGCTTTAAAGTACATGTAGTTGCTGGAATCATCGTAACCACTGCCAGACATGTTGATAGTTTTGCTGGCGAGTTGGCTGCCATTTTGGCTGATCTTGGCAGTAAGTGAGTCGCCATTCACCGTAATGGTATAAGAGAACTCTTCGTTCAAGGCGATACCGCTTGATGGGTTAGAGGTGCTGTTTAAATCACCGTTTGAACTCACCATGCTGCCTAGTAGGTTGTACCACGTTTCGTTACCACCGTCTGATTTCGACGTTTCGTGGGCAAAGTAAATAGCGCCATTACTGTTACCCGGTAGTTTGTGGTAGTAAAGGCGGATAGGTTCGTTCCCTTCTGCATGAATTTGCCCAATTACAATTCGGCCCACTTGCTCATTGTTTGAGCTTGTTGTGGTGACGTGATTTACCGCAAGGGTGGCGTCTAGTACACCGTCGATGCCGCCAAAGGCGCTTTGGCTGCTGCTTGGTATGCTTGAAAATGCCCAGTTGTTGTCTTTACCGCTAGTTGAATACGAGGTATCTCCGCGGCGTAGCATTTCGCGTAATTCGGTGCGTACATATTTGGTACCACTAGAGGTTGTTACCCCTTTAACTGGCGTGTAAAACACCATACCGCCGTCGCTACCGGTGTAGAAGTAGCTATCTTCGTAACTTGCCGCTAGCTCTACTTCTTTAATTGAAGTGGCGTAACCGTCGCCTTCATCTACAGGAATGCTTAGGTACCAGTCCAATAGATCAAAATTGCCAGAAGGTGCTTTAGACGCATCAAGATTGTGGTCACCGCCGCCGCTACCGCCACCTGAACCGCCGCCAGATGTATCATCGGTTCTGGTTAGCTCCCATTGCTGGTTAATGTTGCCGCTGCTTGATGTCCAAAGGTAGAGTGATTGGCGCAGTGCGGCGCCTCCATTGCCATCGATAGAAAAGCCTGGTGCATTGCGTTTTTCAAAACGGTAGATCTCGGTGCCACTGGTTACTTTAACTTTCTTCCAGTGTTGGTCGTAGTTGCTGGAATCACATACCTCTAGGGTAACGGCTTGACGCTTAGCACCACCCGTTCCACCATCCCAACAAAGGCTAGTACCCTCTTTCTTGTAAGAGTAGTAACCACTTCCATGACTAATTTGTACCCAGTTTTGATTTACATTGGTGGTTTTGGTTGTCCATAGGTAAAGCTGCTGTCCTTGAACAGCGCCGCCGTTACCGTCCATTGAGTAGCCCGTTTCCATCTTTTGCATGTTGAAAGTTGCAGCAGTCGCCAACGAAGAAGATAGCGCTAGAACAACAAAGCAAAGTGATTTTTTTAGTGCTTTACCATTAACGAGTGTCTTGTTCGAATCAGTGCATTTATCAATAGGTTTCATTACTCATTTCCTTATTTTTAAAACCTTGTTGCTTATTGTGAAGTTACATTAAGGCAGACTAAGACGAGCGGGTTTATCCTTAGTTGCCCAGCCTTCTGCAGGCCACGGCTTACCAACTGCTTAAAAGTAAATGACCAACAGTGTTCATAAACGTGATGATTTGTTTATGAAATTTGATGTTAGCTTTGTTGATGATGAAAAAATCAGCGATGCACTGCAATAATGTGTTTTTATAATACAATTGTTGTTATTTTGTGAACTAGTCATACAAATATGAAATTAAATGTTGCTTTGCTTGTTTTTTAAGCTAAAGCAAGGTTTACCATTTTTAGCCTTATTTGGTGGGTTTTTAGCCTTTTTGAGCTGGATTACTGGTTAAGTTTGAGCTGAAGGCTCTTTTGTCACCTATACAAAAACCTAAAATTGTATGATTTATATGGGCTTTAAGTTTGTTGAATGCTGGTCGATGTGCTTAGCGGGTAATAAGCAAGTTACTTTGCTTTATGTAACTTATATGGGTTACATTTTACAAAGTAACTAATTTGGGTTACTTTGTTCTCAATGAAGAGGATAATACTATGCAGCAGGTAGCCGTTCTTACTGGGGACTTAGTTGGCTCTAGTGAGTTAAACAGCCAAGATTTTGCAAAAATTTTGCAGCGATTAAGTGCTAGTTTGGCTTTAGCCAGCGAACGCTACCAATGTCGCTACGAAATTTTTCGCGGTGATGCTTTTCAGCTGGTGCTCAATGATCCACGCCAAGCATTAGAATGTGCCTTAGCAATTCGTTTAGATTTAAAAGCGTCTGGCGATAAACACTTAGCCTTTGATGCACGTATTGGAATTGGTATTGGCGAGATAGATCCTTTGGCAGAATTTGTGTCACGCTCAAATGGTGAAGCCTTTGTATTGTCTGGGCGCGGGCTAGATAGTCTTAAACGTCACTATTTGGGAATATTTAGCAACGACACTAAGTTTACGCAACGTATTGAATTGCTCACCAAATTTGCCGACCATCAAGTGCAAGAACTTACCATTAAACAAGCGCAAGCCTTGTCGTTATACTGGCAGCTAACTGAGCCAAGCCACGCAGCACTGGCGGCGCAACTTAATAGTTCACGGGTTAATGCTACCAAGTTGCTCAATCAGTCTCAGTACCAATTGCTAGAAGAATATAAACTGTTTTTTATCCAACTTATGGAAGAGTTTTATTATGGAAACACTGGCGCAATTCGCTCTTAGTATTGGCTTAGCTTATCTGTTGTTAGAGTTTTATTGTTTACCAAACTCTTGGCTAGAAGCCATTCAGCAAAGCAAGTTTGCAGCTGGTGGTTTGTATTTTCGCGCGCTGCTTATCACGGTGTTGTTTGCAGGTATAAGCATGTTGTTTGTATCAGCACTTGGCCCTTTGTTAGCAGCTATAGCGGCATTGTTTATCGCCAGTGTGTTAATTGCTGGGGTAAGTGCTTACTTGCCCGATAGAAGCCGTTATTACCTTGGCCAGCAACTAGCCCAGCTTGCAGTATTGTTGCTATTGGTTGTGGAGTTAAGCCAAGCCTGGCCGCTAGTGAGTGTGCTCTTCGAGCAAGCGATGCAGGCCAAAGTATTAGTAATTATTTTTGCTTATTTACTTATTTGGGGGCCATGTTCAAAGGTGCTTGGTTTAATCTTGCAGCGCTGGAGCCCACTTACTGAACAGCCAAAGCAAAATTTACCGATGGCTGGGCAGGCGATTGGCATGGTTGAGCGTAGCTTGGTGCTCACTTGTGTATTGCTCAATCAATTTGCCGCAATTGGCTTTATTGTTACCGCCAAATCGATTTTTCGTTTTGGCGACCTAAAAGATCATAGCGACCGAAAACTTACCGAATATGTAATGCTGGGTACTTTGCTTAGTGTTGCCGCCAGCGTGTTTATTGGCTTGGCTGCACATGCCTTATACCACGCCCTATAGTTTAATTTATTTAACCACTAAGAGCTTACCTACATGCCTCAAAATTTATCTGCTCAGTTAAAACAACATTTTGGATTTGACGGTTTTCGTCAAGGGCAAGCACCGGTGGTGGAGCGCTTATTGGCTCAGCGTTCTTGTTTAGCGATTTTTCCCACAGGGTCGGGTAAATCGCTATGTTATCAATTTACCGCCTTGCAACTGCCGCATCTTACTTTGGTGGTGTCTCCGTTATTGGCTTTGATTAAAGATCAGCTGGCTTTTTTACAGGCTAAAGGCATTGCTGCAGCCAGTTTAGATTCCACCTTAACTGCTGAACAAAGTAAGCAGGTAATGAGTGAGGTGCGCAGCGGCAAAACTAAAATATTAATGGTCTCGGTAGAGCGTTTTAAAAACGAGCGTTTTCGTCAGTTTATTGAATCGGTAGCTGTGTCTATGTTGGTGGTAGACGAGGCGCACTGTATCTCTGAGTGGGGCCATAACTTTCGCCCCGACTACTTAAAGCTGCCGCAATATCGTCAAGAACTTAACATTCCTTTAGTGCTGCTATTAACCGCCACGGCCACCAAAAAAGTAAAACTCGATATGGCTGCGCGCTTCGCTATAGCAGAAGATGACATCGTGCAAACAGGCTTTTATCGAAACAACTTAGATCTGAGTGTGCAAGCCTGCAGTAGCAACGATAAGCAGCAACAGCTATTAGCATTTATTCGCCAACAAACGGGTGCTGGCATCGTTTACGTTACTTTGCAAAACAGCGCTGAACAGGTGGCAAGCTTTTTACAGCAACAAGGCATAAATGCAGTTGCCTATCATGCAGGTTTTGCCAATGAGCAACGCCAGCAAACGCAAGATGATTTTATGGCGGGTAAGGTGCAGGTGGTGGTAGCCACCATAGCTTTTGGTATGGGAGTAGATAAAAGTGACATTCGCTTTGTAGTGCATTTTGATTTGCCTAAGTCTATCGAAAACTATAGCCAAGAAATTGGCCGAGCAGGGCGCGATGGTCAGCTTTCGCACTGTTTAACCTTGGCGAATTTAGACGGTTTAACCACGGTGGAGAACTTTGTATACGGCGATACGCCCGAGCAAAGTGGCATAGAAGCCTTGTTGGCAAACATTCAGGCTGAATCTCAAGGTGAGCAATGGGAAGTGCAAATCAACAGCCTGTCTAGCCTTACTAATATTCGCCAACTGCCACTTAAAACGCTATTGGTGCAATTAGAGATTCAAGGTCTTATTAAGCCTTTATATGCCTATTATGCTGATTTTAAGTACAAGTTCTTAGTAGACAAAAGCGCAGTGCTAGCGCGCTTTTCTGGCGAACGCTTACAGTTTATTGAAGCGATTTTCTCTCATACCCAAATGAAAAAAATATGGGGAAGCCTTAACTTTGATGGCCTGTATCAGCAGTATCAAGCAGAGCGCTCCAGAGTAGTGGCCGCCCTAGAGTATTTGGCAGAGCAGGGCTTAATCGAGTTAGAAACCAAGAAGACTACCGAGGTATATCAAGTAAACGCAGCGGGTTTGGCCGACCCTCAACTTGCCAGCCGTTTAAGCCAGTACTTCAACGATACGCAAACTAAAGAGATTAAACGGATTGCCCAGTTGGTTCGTTTCTTTGAACTAGATTCTTGCTTAAGTTACCAGTTAGCGCATTACTTTGATGACCACAACGCGCCTGCACAATGTGGCCATTGTAGTGTATGCCGCGGGCAAGTGGCTAAGTTGAGTTATTCTGCGCCGCTTAAGCAGCTAGACGATGCTCAAGTGTTTAATTACTTACAAGAGCTTAAACAACATTTAAGTGCCAGCCAACAAGCGCTGCTTAGCCCCATAATGGCCTGTCGATTTTTAACTGGGGTGACCAGTCCGTGGTCTACAAAATTTAAACTTCGCCAGCTGGCTGGGTTTGCCTGCTGTGAAAAACAGCCATACGCAAATACCTTGCAGCAAGTAGAGAGATTGTGGGAGCAGCTTGGTTAATAAGCTTGCTTAACAGCGGAGCGCTAAGACAAAGATGGTGCTTTAGCTCGAGGCGTTTTAGCGTTACTCACTAGGAATAGGAAGCTTATGTGCTTTAAGAAAACTAAGCTTGTCCCAGTAGCCGCGTTGTAACACGATTATGCCGTTTTCAAATTGAAAGAAGCCGCATCCTCGTAAACCGATGGGATCTTTCCATTCCAGTATTGCCCACTCACCATCTTGGAATATGTTTTACTAATGGGTAATTGCAATGGAAGTTAGCTTCTAGGCCGGTGCGTTTGGCTAACCCTCTACATTCAAGCTCTAATATTCAGCAGAGTGCTTAATGGTGGTCTCTCCCTGTTAATTGGTATTGTTTAGGGGTCATACCATATTCCTTTTTAAACAGGCGGATGAAGTGTGAAATATTATCGTACCCTGTTTCAAAAGCGGTATCTGTAACCGACATGTTCTTAAGGTGAAGCTTGGATCTTTTTAGTCGCAGCTTAGTCATATACTCCTTCGGAGTATAGTTTGTCGTTTGCTTAAATTTTTGACTGAAGTTAGACAAAGACATTCCTACTTCTTCGGCCACCTGTGACACCGATATACCGGCGTTATCATTAGAGCCAAAGATACGAATAGCGATATTTATTGGATGGTTTTTGTGGTGCTGAATAATCTCGTTACAGCTTTCAAGTTTCATCAACTCGTAGACCATTTCCTGGCAGGTTAGGTCGATAAGAAAACGCATGTTCTTATCCTTATCCTGCAAAATCTCTTGAATTCGCTGGTGCAGTACCGCTGTTCTTTCTGAGTAAGCGCTAAGTGCAAAGGTCGAATCACTAAATTGTTGGGGAGGATCTAATTGCAGGTTGTCAGCGACTCTTTGGCCCACATAGTCAATGATTTGATCGCCAAACTCGTATACCAATGCTTTAGTCGATTCTGGCATTGTCATGTGTACGCTAGCGTGTGGAGGAATGAGGATAAACTGGTCTTTTGTGTAAACAAAATTCTCTGATTGGTTCACACTCACCTTTTTCTCTCCGTCTAAAATTGTACACAAACGGGGTGCATCGTAAGAGCGGTACTGGTCAGAAAAGTGTTTGGGCAAGGCATAAAACAACATGTTTAGGCTATCTGTTGAGAGCGCATATTCGTGTTCGGCGATCCGACTAAAATTGTTGATTCTGTGCATAGTTCGCGTCTGCCTCGGTTAATAGAGTACGAAATATATACCGATCGTTGAATTGGCTTTTTGATCCTAGCCAGATTGCGGGCGTAAAGTAGCAGTATGGGGTGGGGGATTAACCTAAAAAGCGGCGAAGTTACCAAGAAATTCGCCGCTTATTGTTTTTGCTGATGCCTAAGCATCAAGCTAATTTTGCGTTACATTGCTGAAGCAAGAATCTCTACGATTTCACTATGGCTAGCTTGTTTAGGGTTAGTAAAACCACAAGCATCATTGAGTGCGTTCTCAGCCAGTACTTTAAAGTCATCAGCCTTAACGCCTAAACCTTCAAGTCCTGCTGGTATGTTTACGTCTTTTGATAATTGACGAATCGCTTCAAGCCCTGCTTCTGCAGCTTGCTCGGCACTTAGCTCAGCGATGTCTACGCCCATTGCTTTGGCTACGTCGGCAAGGCGCTCTGGTACTACTTGCGCGTTATATTGCTGAACGTGTGGCAATAAAATAGCGTTACATACACCATGTGGCAGGTCGTAAAAACCACCTAGTTGGTGAGCAATAGCGTGTACATAGCCTAGAGAAGCATTGTTAAATGCCATGCCTGCCATAAATTGCGCATAGGCCATGTTGTCACGTGCCGATAGATCACTACCGTTTGCAACTGCAGTACGTAGGTTAGCTTGAATCATTTCAATGGCTTTAATGGCAACAGCGTCAGTTACTGGAGTAGCAGCAGTTGAAACATAGGCTTCAATAGCGTGGGTTAGGGCATCCATACCGGTTGCAGCTGTTAAAGAAGCGGGTTTTGCTAACATTAATTCTGGGTCATTTACCGATAGTAATGGGGTTACATTTTTATCAACGATGGCCATCTTAATGTAGCGGGCTTCATCAGTAATGATACAAAAACGCGTCATTTCTGAAGCGGTGCCCGCTGTAGTATTGATCGCAATCAGCGGAAGCTGCGGTTTTTCTGATTGGTCTACGCCTTCGTAGTCTTTGATTTCGCCGCCGTTAGCCGCAAGCAGTGCAATGCCTTTTGCGCAATCGTGTGGAGAACCACCGCCAAGAGAGATAACGCAGTCGCAGTTGGCTTGCTTTAGTAGCGCTAAACCTTCATTAACGTTGGTAATTGTTGGGTTTGGCTTGGTTTGATCGTAAACCACTGCAGAAACGCCAGCATCAGCAAGCATGGTTTCTACTTTGCCTACAATGCCTATCTTATTAAGAACTTCATCGGTAACGATTAACGCACTCTTAAAACCAGATGCTTTAATATTAACAACTGCTTCAGAAAGGCAGCCTGCACCCATTAGGTTTATTGCTGGAATATAGAAAGTACTTGGCATGATATAGCTCCACAAAAGTTATTGGATTGTTTTATGATCTTCTGGAAATGGATGCTAACAACAGGCCGAATTTGCAACTAGCTCAGCTTTTAAAAAAGTAGCTCGTTTTTTAGTAAGGGCTTCGAGTGCAGGTTTGCGAGCAACAAAACCTTTGTAAAATGTGATGGGCGTCTTCACTTAGGGTTTTGTATGCTCAGTAGTGACTCTTCATATTTTCATCATATATATACTGCTAATTTAATAATATATTTGAATTTTTATTCTACTAAATCTTATTAATATTTTTGTTCATAAAATAAATAATTGTTGGTAAAAAGGTCACTGCTGGTGATTTGATATCGCTTTCAAGTGGTGTTTATTAAGCTCAGCGTAAAATAAAAATAACATAGTAACAGGTCAACTAGCTTTTCAATCTGGGTGGATATTCACCAAGCTTGCATAGTTCTTCCTAAATACATCGTTCTTCGGTGGCTACCTATTGAGCTACCGGTTTAGTGCTAACTGATCTCACTTTCGGGTGAGCTAATCGGTGCTGCGTAAGTGTGCACTATTCATTTATACCGCATAAAAGAAGCGGTGATATTTAAGGACGAAAATCATGTCTACACAATGGCCTAAGTCGCCAATTGCACTGGCTATGTCGAGCGCGCTAGCACTGGCTTTTAGCAGTGCACCGGTACAGGCAATTTATACACCTTGGGAAGGCTCTTTCCATCAATACCCCGATAGCTACTATGATGTTGATGGCCAGCTAGTAGAAGAAGCTTATGAAGAACCCGAACAAGTGCCAGGGAACGGCCTATCGCCTTGGGATCCAGCTGATGCAATTAAGCGCACCAGCCCAGAACATCAAAACTACCCATTATCTGATTTAGCTAACCAAGGTGGCTGGACGATGGTTGAAGAACTCAGCGATGAGTTTGATAGCCCGCAGTTCAATGAATACAACTTGATGGGGAAAGAAAATGGCAAATGGTTGCCTAACAACCATATTTGGGGAGGCCGAGCGCCTGCTGTTTTTGCTCCTAAAAATGTGAAGCAAGAAGGCGGTAAACTGCACCTAAGTATTGCCAATGATGAGTCTTATACTCCGCATGGATTTTGGAACGAATGGTACTACGGCTGGACTTCGGCCAGCGTTCAAAACGTAAACCCTATTCGTTATGGCTACTTTGAAGTTAAATCTAAAGTAGGCATTGGCTCTAGTGGCTTTTGGTTATATGCCGAAACCTTAGAAGATAAAGAGTACCTATCGCAGTTTAATGAGCCCGGACATGTAAAAAGCAAGCTTGAGCTAGATGTTTACGAGCAGTCGGGTCGTCGCTCAGAGTGGGCACCTTACTACAACATGAACTCTTGGGTATTTATTCACCAAGGCGAAGAAATGTCTTACGTGAATGAAGAGGGTAACGAGTACACCGCTTATCAAAACGGTGGTCACTGGAAAGCCGACATTGATTTTGCAGACGATTTCCATGTGTACGGTTTTTACTGGGGGCCTGAAGAAATTATTTGGTACTTTGACGGTAAACCGATTCGTTCAATGAAAAACCGTTACTACCACACGCCACTATATTTGTTGTTAGATACCGAAACCATGCCCGATTGGTTTGGCATGCCTAGCGCAAATGAGCTCGATTTTGCTCACCAAATTGAGTACGTGAGGGTATGGACCAACGATGAAACAGAGCAAAACTGGCGCGGTCGTTACTTTATGGACCCAACCATCAAAACCGGTGATGGCCTAAATGGTAAACCCGGTGAAAACCGAGTTGCAGCCGAATATGGTGGCACTGAAGCTTATCGCGAGAAGTGGGGGAATCCGGTAAGTGGCTCACCTGAAGTGGTAACGCTGCAAGGTATCGCCGCTAAGCAAAGCCATATCGAGATTCAAAGCGATATTCCTTATGTATTGGTGCCGCAGTTTACCCCAAGCAACGTTACCGACAAGCAAATGAACTGGCTGTCTAGCGACCCTAGTATTGCTGATATCAATCGCTCAGGCATGGTTAGTGCGAAAGCCGCAGGCAGTGTAACCTTCACGGGTTCACATGCAGACCTTCCTAATCAAACCATTAGTGTTACCGCAGATATTCTGCAAATTGGTAAGCGTTTTGACCTAGAGCTGGTCAACTATGGCGCTACTGGTAAAGAAGGGGACGAAGTAGAGAACGATAACGTTTATGGCTGGGGTGTTGGTAATGGTGTGGTTACCTTTAATACCCGCGGCGATTATGGCGACTTCTTTGATGTAGACTTTGGCAGTGGTGGCACTTACATGGCAGGTATTTCTGCTGGTACCGACATCGCCAGCGGCATCGGCGCTACCATATTCATTGATGGTGTTGAGGTGCTAAGTGGTGATATTGCTTCCTCTGGAAATTGGAACGTTAATAAACGAACCGATTTAGCTGGGTCTTTCGAAGTAGAGCCTGGTACGCATACCGTGCGGATTATGAGCTCGGGCAGCTCAGGTTGGCAGTGGAATGGTGCGCGCGCCCACTTTGTTCAAGTATTAGAAGGCGATGTTGATCCCGGCGACGGCGGTACAGACCCAGGTGACGGTGGCACTGACCCAGGCGACGGTGGCACAGACCCAGGTGATGGCGGCACTGATCCAGGCGACGGTGGCACCGACCCAGGTGACGGTGGTACAGACCCAGGCGACGGCGGCACAGACCCAGGCAACGGCGGCACAGACCCAGGTGATGGCGGCACCGATCCTGGTGACGGCAGCACCGACCCAACAGCTGTAACGCTGCAAGCTCAAAGCTTTGTTGCTACTGGCGGGGCAAATGGTGGTTTTGAAGTTTATGATATTGCCGGTGGGCAAGGCATTAACTTTAACCAAACCGGTGATTATGCTGATTACACAGTAAATCTTGCAGCAGGCAGCTATAGCGTAAGTTTGTACGCAGCTACACCGATGAATGATGCTGGCGTAGAGCTAATACTAAATGGTGAGTCTATTGCGGTAAGCAGCATTAGCCCAACCGGTGGATGGGATAATTTCCAAAGCCGTGTGATTGCTGCCAATTTAGTGGTAGCCACTGGTGGTGAGCAAGCCTTACGCTTAATCAGTGTGGGGGCAGATAATGCTTGGCAATGGAATGCCGACAAGCTGGTATTTACCCCTAATTCCGACAACGGTTCTACTAACCCAGACCCTACACCCGGTGAGGTAGTTATTTCTGTTGAAGCCGAAAGCTTTGCTGATACTGGCGGCAGCTACGATGGTTTTCAGGTATATGCTATTAACGGTGGCTCGGCGATTAACTTTAATCAGGCCGGAGATTATGCCGATTATCTGGTAGCTATTGAGCAAGCCGGTACTTATAGCATGAGCATTGAAGCGGGTACTAACTTAGCTAATACTGGCATTGAAGTATGGGTGGATGGTGAGTCACAAGCCAGCTCAGCCATTACCAATACCGGTTCTTGGGATGTATTTGCGAGTAACTTGGTGAGCAACAACATTAGCTTGAGTGAAGGCCAACACACTATTCGTATTATGGGAGTAGGAGAAGCAGGTTCTTGGCAGTGGAATGCTGACAAATTCACCCTAACCAAGCAATAATCTGGTTAGCTTAAACCTTAAAAAGCCACGGCGTTATGCTGTGGCTTTGTTATTTAAAGCTCTGCATCAAAACGGGCTAGCCGGGCTTCGGCTAATGAGCAATCGGTTTGCTCAAGTAGCTCCGCCAAGGTGATATTAGGCTTTTCCTTTATTAATCGGGCGAGACGTTCGCTTTTAGGTTCTACTTGCTCTTGGTAGGCTGCTAAACGCAGCTCAAGTTTAGTGAGTAAATAAGTAAAATTGTTACTTTCTAGATTTTTAATATGTGTTGATAAAGCACTAAGGGCAGAAGCTTCGCCGATTAGCTGCCAGTTTCTAGAGCGGCGTATTCGTTTTAACTGGCAAGCCGATTCCAATGCCAGCAGTTTAGCTTGTTTGGTATTGTCACCACCAATGCGATGAATCAGCGAAGGCAGAGCGACAGTGATTGCGAAGTCTTTGTTTTTCATAGGCGAATTTTGCATTCAAAGCTATCTAAATACAATCGCCAAGTGAAGCGCTGCTTATTGGCCCTAAAACTGCTCATATAGGCTTGAGAGTGGGCAAATCTCAACCATACTGGTAAGGCAAGTTTGGACTAACAAGGAACTCAATATGACGATTCGCAGACACGGCATTACCGTGGGCATCGAGCGTGTAGAAACGCGCTTATTAGTCTCGTTTAAAGCCTGCGGTACACTCACTCATCAAGACTATCAAACCATTACACCGATCCTCGAATCAGCCTTAGCAGAGGTTGAACATCCGCAAATACGCGCTTTTTTTGATGCTAGCGAGCTAGAGGGTTGGGAGCTAAGGGCAGCGTGGGACGACTTAAAACTCGGCTTAAAACACGGTCAGGATTTTGAAAGAGTGGCTATTTTAGGCCATCAACAGTGGTTAGAGTGGGCTTCAAAAGTGGGTAATTGGTTTATCGCAGGTGAAGTACAGGTATTTGAAGACGAGCAAAGCGCGTTGGCTTGGTTAGAAAGCTAAACACACTAGGCTAACAGCCAGAGTATAGCTCTGGCTGTTAGGTTTATAGGCTTAAGCGATTAGGTGTTTTGCTGTTGTGCCTGTTGCATAGGGCTAGCCTCTTCTTCCAATATTTCTGAACTGGCTAAATACAAGAAATGTAAGTGGCGCTCGTATTGGCTAATTACGTCGGCAATGATCTGGTCTTCGGTATAGCCAAACACATCGTATTGCTGGCCGCCTTGCAACAAAAACACCTCAGCTCGGTAATAGTTGTTGTGTTGTTCGTCGGCATAACTTGGCATCACAAAGTGGCGTAAACGGATCCCATAAGCGAAGTTTTCAGCTTCTTCTTTGTAAATCGTTAGCCTAATTTTATCGCTGTCTTCTATCAGTTTGGCGCTTAAGCCATTGGCTGAGAATTGCTCCACTAATTGAGTGAGTGCTGGGCGAGCTACTTGGCTTAAAAAGCTTTCTGCTTCTGGCTTTAAAGGGTGAACCAGCAAAGCATCTAAGCGCTCTTTCCAAGATATGTTGGCTTTAGAAAACTGCACCGAGGTATTGTGAGTTTGCACGCTGTTTTGCAGCATGTAGTCGTGTTTAAGCGCTTTAAACAAACCATAACAAAAGCAAAGCAATACAAACATAAATGGAAAAGCAGAAGCAATGGTTAAGGTTTGTAGTGCCGATAAGCCGCCTGCAAACAGTAGTGCAGCGGCGATAAAACCTATCATTGAGGTCCAAAAAATACGTTGCCACAAGGGTGTATTACTCTCGCCGCCGGCCGTGATGGTATCAATAACCAAAGCGCCAGAATCGGCAGAAGTAATGAAAAATGTGGTAATTAGCAGAGCAGCAATCAGTGATAGTACCGACGATAAAGGCAGTTGCTCAAAGAATACAAAAATTGCCGTTGCTACATCGTTATTAACTGCCACAGCTAGTGAGCTCATGGCATCACCGGCAATCATGTGTATTGCGGTGTTGCCAAAAATGGTCATCCATAGGAAGGTAAAGCCAGCTGGAATAAACAATACGCCAACAATAAATTCACGGATCGAACGACCCCGCGATACGCGGGCAATAAAGGTGCCCACAAATGGCGACCAAGATACCCACCACCCCCAGTAGAGTAAGGTCCAACCGCCAATCCAATCTTCTTTTCTATCGTAGGCGTAAAGGTTAAAGGTGCTACTTACCAACTCGCTCATGTAGGTGCCGGTATTCTGCACATAGGATTGCAGTAATAACTCAGTTGGGCCAAATAGCAATACAGCTACCATTAGCACTAAAGCCAAAATTACATTTAGGTTTGAAAGGCGCTTAATGCCGCCGTTTAAACCAAGTACCACCGATACTGTAGCAAGTGCAATAACAATCACCACAAGGGCTAGTTGAATCCACTCAGTTTGTGGCAAGCCAAATAAGTAATGAAGGCCCGCGTTAAGTTGCTGTACCCCAAAACCTAGAGAAGTAGCCACGCCGAATATGGTTCCCACTACTGCAAAGGTGTCGGTAGCATGGCCAATAGGGCCATGGATCTTGTCACCAATTAAGGGGTAAAGGGCTGAGCGTGGTAGCAAGGGCAATTTGTGGCGATAGCTAAAGTAAGCTAGCGATAGCGCAACTACTGCATATACCCCCCAAGCGTGTAAGCCCCAATGGAAAAAGCTAATACGCATGGCATCTTTGGCTGCTTCTATGCTCATGGCATCACCTAAAGGCGGTGACATGTAGTGCATAACTGGCTCGGCTACGCCAAAGAACATTAAGCCAATTCCCATACCGGCAGAAAACAGCATGGAAAACCACGATAAGTTGCTGTAATCGGGTTCTGAATGGTCTGGCCCAAGTTTAATATCGCCTAAGCGACTTACCATCACACACACTACAAATATTAGGAATATGGCGACTGATAGCACGTAAATCCAACTTACATTGGTGCTAAGCCAAGTTTGTATTTGGTTAAAGTTGCTTGCAGAAATATCTGGAAACATTGCTGAAAATAGTGCGATGGACAAGGCTATAACTAAAGAAGAATAAAAAACAGGAGGGTTTATCTTGCTAGTGATATTCATAAAAACTCTGTGTTAGTTCGCGTGTTCAGCCCAACTGACGCGCGATGACTGCTTAGTCATTGCAAGGTGTTAGCCTGCAAATGTGTAAGCTGGGCATGTTACAAACTATGCCAAGTAAACAGCCAAAAAAGCACCTTGGTATTTAGCCACAGCAAAACACCAAACTTACATGTGCGTTGGAGGCCAGCACACTAACACAGTGTTGCTATATTATGCTTTGATCTACCTACTTGTAGATATCTTAAAGTGGTTACCACTGGCTAGTGGTTAATGAATAAAGAAAAACACTGCCATACTCACCACGGTAGTTATTAGAGCATTACGGGTGAAGTAGGCTAATAGCGCAGCTAGCACGGCGGCGAGCAGATAGGGATTGTCTAAGGATAATGCCAATTGTTGATCGCGAATAAATACAATTGGAGCAAATATGGCCGTTAGCACTGCAGGGGCTGAGTAGCTTAAAAACTGCAACGTTGTCTTGTTCAACCTAAGCGGAATTTTTGGCTCTAAGAACAGGTAACGGCTGGCAAACACAATTGCGGCCATAGCTAAAATAGTAAACCAAATCATTGCTCTTCTCCGCGCCACTTAGCGTAAGCTGTGGCTAAACCCATTGCCAGCAGAGCCGAAATGAGTAGGCCTCCAGGCACTGCATAAAGTTCACACGCTACCGAACTTACTAAAGCGATAAGCACACACAGTAAGCCCGAGCCATGTTTTATGTTTGGCACAACAATGGCAATAAAAGTAGCCGCAATGGCGAAGTCTAGCCCCCAGCTGTCTAGGTTTTCGATATTTGCGCCAGCCACAATGCCCACCGCAGAAGCGATATTCCAACCAAGATAAAAACTTAAGCCGCCCCCTAATGCGTACCAGCGATCAAAGCGTTCAGCTTTGTCTTGATTGGCAATGGCAAACAATTCATCGGTAAGCAAATAACCCAGTAATAGGCGCCACTTTAGCGGTAAGCCACTAATTTTTGGGCGCATAGCCATGCTGTACAGAAAGTGGCGCGAAGTAATTAGCATGGTGGTAACCAGCATACTTAACAGGCCTGCTCCCAGCTTAAACATGCCGGTAGCTACCAATTGGGCTGAACCCGCGAATAAAATGGCCGACATAGCTTGGCTTTGCAAAGGGCTAAGGCCTGCTTCCATTGCATAAGAGCCCGCTAATATTCCCCAAGGTACAACGGCAATGGTGAGCGGTAATACCGCTAAGGTGCCTTTGGCAAATGCGGTGAGTTTATTAGACCAAGTTAGATGGTTTATATAGTCTGTACTGTTCACAATTTTCCTTGAGAGGGTAAAGCGACAGGCAGCAGCTAAGCTGCAAGTTCCTTGGCATAACGGCCAGGAGAAACACCCAAAGCGCGTTTAAAGTGGCGGCTGAAATGGCTTTGATCATGAAAGCCACAATCTAAAGCGACATCCAATTGCTTGTTACCTTGGCGCAACAGTTGTTTAGCTAAGCGTAATCTCGCTTGAATTTGGTAAGCATGTGGCGGAAGACCGTAGCGCTTTACAAACTGCTTCACTAAATAACAAGGGCTCAAATTCACTAACTTAGCCAGTTCGCTGAGAGAGACATTAGCTTGAGGCTGCTCATCCAAAAACTGCTTCACTAAACTAAGGTGATTGCGCTCATTAAAGGTAGATGTGGTTGTTGGGCGAGTTTTAGCGTGCCGAGTCATCAGTAAGCTCAAGCTCGCGTAAACCATACTCTCACGTTGTAAGCGATTATTAGAGTTAGCCAGTAATGCAAGGGTAGCGCGTAAAGAGCCAGCAACCACCGAGTCTTGCACCACTGCTTGGCTAAAATAGGGAGCGCCTTGTTGCTTAATACCTAAGTCTTGGCTGAGTTGTTCAAATTGTTCAGGAGTGGGGTACATGGCCTGATAAGACCAGCCTCCTTCCGAGGCCGAGCAGCCAGTATGTACTTCATCTGCGTTCACCAAGATAATACTGTCTTGTGGGGCTATATGGTTGCCACCGGTGCGGTAAAACTGTTGCGCGCCACTTTCAATCACACCAATGGTGTAGCCTTCGTGACTATGTCGCGAAAAGTTTTGCTGTTGATAGCGGGCATTCAGTATTTCTATACCGCCTAACTCGTCGGCAAGCTGATAACGTGCTTGTTCTTTTGTCATTGGCTTGCCTCCTTACTGGCCGGAATAATACCAATCGTACCAAGTAACTGATCATTCTAACTGGTTAAAATGCTCGATAACTGCGTTAGAATTTTGATTGTAGAATAACTACTTATCGAAAAATCCTGCCTTATTCTCGAGCATTTTTCTTGCGCTATTTCTGACCACTTACTTAGTGTGATTGGTATAAGCTGTCATCATAGCGCAGAATTAGCAGAAGGTTTTGTACAAAATTGTTCGCTTTGGGCTTAATTTGCTGAGTTAGTGCTAGGGCCTGTTGATCTTTGGTGTTGAAATTTTATTCAAGATAAGCGGGCTTTAATCGCGGCGAGCACTTTGAAACCTAGTGGGCTAAGTGAAAAGTGTTCAACGAAGAGTAAAGTTCGCTTATCTGAACCCTTCGGGCAGCATTTCTTAGCCATTTATTCGGCGTTAGCGAGTGATTATTAAGCCCAAACTTCACACTCACTGCCTTGCCTAAATTGCTGTAAAAACCATCAGCAAAGATCAACAGGCCCTAGTTACTCTGCTGGTCGTGGAAAACTGTGCTCTGGATGAGGTAATTGTCTAAACTAAGGCGAGCTCATCGGCGGGTTCACTTAGTGCTTGAGTATCGATGCTGCTCTCAACCTCCATGCATAACTGGCTAAGCTCGGCGCATAACCAATAGTGTTTGTATTTTGCTGCCTTATAACTCTGTTCACAAATGAACATATATTGCGAGGGTTGAATAGTGGGGGAGAAGTCCAGTACGCCGCCATTCCAGCCTTCGATAAACTCAGCCAAGTTAGGGTATTTAGGATCTGGTAGGCTAATGTTTTTCGCTTCAATGGCTAAACGCTTAGTTTCTAAGGCGCACAAGTTTGTTTGCGCTAATAGTCGAGAATGAATTTTTGATTGCCATTCATCGTCTAGGTTGATTAGCGTATCGAGGATAAAGTGAAAACGCTCTAAGTTATTGATAATAGGCTCCAGCTTAGCCATGCCTTGGAGAGCGTTTAATAAGCTATCTAGCCGGGCACTTTGTTGGCTCGACATCAACGAACGACACAGCATAATGCGGTGATGTAACAGCTTATCAAAGGGTTTAAATTCATTTTGATGTTGCTTTATTGCCGCCGTAGATTCGGTGATTAAATTACCTACATCAACTCGATTACTCGCAGGCAGGTCAAACTCTTCCGGCGCTATATTTAAGTTAGCTTCATAATAAAGCTTTACTAAAGAGGCGACACGCAAGGTGTCTAGCTGCTTAAAGTAGAGCTGTTCCTGATTGTTGATTTGTAGATGTTGGGCATTAATCTGCGCGATACAGTCGCTTAAACCGCTGGGTTTATTGTCCACAAGGTTGGAGAGATGGAAAAAGCGTCCGCTGTAGATCTCTCCAAAAAACTGCTTTAGGTACTCGGCAGTTTGTTGTTTTTGTTGTTCATTCTCAATTAAGCTGTCGTTACTCACTGTAAATTTGCTGGGCTGCTTTATGCCTTGCTGAGTATAGAAAAAAGCACTTACCGACTCGCTTAAGGTGTCAATATCACCAATTAGTAAAGCTGCAGGTAATTCAGATTTAAAAATACCTTGGTCGCCTCGTGATGTAACAAAAGCAATACGATCTTTATCTGCTGGGTGACTATCCCAAGTTGAGCTGTCTGTGCGCTGCATTTGCTGTTCTATTTTGTTCATTTGCGCTTTGCTGGCTTGCTTGGCCAAATTAGCAACCGCCAACGGTATATTTGCCAGTAGTTTGTTGTCATTCCAGGCTAGTTTATTGATGTCTGCTACTTTTTGCGCGGCTAAGGCCAGCTTACGCAGTTCAATGGCGGTGTTCTCAAACTGATCGCTACCCACAAAGCGGCTTTCGTAGCTGTCGGCGTCAAACTCCATTGCGCGAGACATATATTGAGTGAGCTTAAAGTTGAGATTAAACAAACCTTTAAAAATGAATCGAGTAAAGCCTATAGAAAGCTGAGCAGCAATAATTGCGATATTCATAACAAAGGGCATGTGTTCTTGTTTAGCCCAGTTTTGCAGGCGTAAATCCCATTCGTCGGGCTGGTAGGCTCGGCTATAAAACCAATGGTTAACGGTTTGCACAATATAGCGGGTTTGCATCGCCTGGGTTTGAGCAAAATGGCCAAACTCGTGCGCCAAAATGCCACTTAACTGGCGCATATTCATGCCGGTTAGTAAGGGCATGCCTATGGTTAGGCGTAACTCGCCTTTACGTAGGCTAAGCCAGCCGTTTAGGCCTCCGGCAGAGGCATTTACTTGGGTATCTAAGCAAATTTCTGTTGGGCGAGGAACCGCTAGTTTGTCGCACATTACATCAACTAGATTGAATAATGCCGGGGCTCTTTTGGTTTGTAGGCGATATAGTTTGGGTTGCTGGTAGGTGGCAAATAAAGGTTTAAGCAAAAACAGAAACAGCACAATAACAATAAAATAAGGAACAACGAGGAGAAATTGCTTAGCAATGCCACCAGAAAAATCACCGATGTTTTCAACTAACACCGAGAAGTAAAACACCGAAAAACTGATTAAACCCACTAACATAAGCAAGTAAATAAGCGGAGCAATTAGGCTAATAAGTAGCGTGCATATCATGCCAATTCGGTACTCTCGGCTTACGCTAGAGCGAGGGAACTCTCCACTAAGCAGTTTAATAAAGTCTGCTTTTAGTTTAGGTGCACTATTTTGTTGAGCTTTGCTATGAGAGGCAGTAGGTGCAGCGCTGTTTGTTTCAAGCACTGCCATTTCTCTTAGCTCTACTCGTAGGCCATGCTCGCTAAATACTGCGGCAAGGCTTTTTGCCAAACTTAGTGAAAGGCTCTCTTTAAGGACATGTCCTTCAACCAAGTATTTTTGAGCTGTAGCGGGTGTGATATCTAAGGCTTTACACAGACTATGTACCACATGGTTATCGCGATTATTTCCATTTTGAGCGCCTAAACTCACTAACTCATATTTAGCCACTCACATTTCCTTGTGTTTATAGTGATAAATTTGTCGCCAGAATTTTTGCAAATAAGCTAATCAGATTCAATAGCTTGGCTTTAGGGTATCAAAGCTAATTGCAAACTATTCGAGCTAGCGCAGAATACTGGTCACAAAATAAAACGCTGCTACTGAAACCCTACTGACAGGTAGTTGTCAGTAGGGGGGGACTATAGTTATCTCACTGGCTGGCCATGGGGGCTAGCCGGTAACAGCAAGGAGATAGTTATGTTAGCAGTTGCACCTTTAGTATGGGCAGAGATCGCCGTTGCCAATATGGACCGCGCGTTAGCGTTTTACGCCGAGCACTTTGATCTAACCTTTCGCCGCGAGAATATGGGCGATATGGATATGGCCATTTTAGAAACCGAAGATCCAGAGGCTGCTAGTTTTGGTTTATGTCAGCATGAAATGATGAAGCCAAGCATGGATGGCAGCACCGTTTATCTGCATTTAAGCGAAAAACTTAGCCCATTGGTGGATAAAATTACTCAATCGGGCGTGCAAATCTTAATGCCTGTTACTGCCATTCAAGATGGCGAGCATGGTTACTTCGCCTTATTTGTGGATAGTGAAGGTAATAAAATAGGTCTGTGGTCTAAGTTCCAGTAATATCGACGTTGTTATGCAAGCAAATTTAGCTAGCTCAGCCTTTAAAGCTGGGCTAGTGTTTGCTCTGCACTTTGGCAGGGATGATTTATGAGACGGGCAGACAGGCTTTTTCAGATAGTACAAATTTTGCGTATGCGGCGACTCACCACTGCCCAAGATTTAGCCGACCGTTTAGAAGTATCAACTCGCACCATCTACCGTGACGTACAAGATCTTTGTTTAAGTGGCATTCCCATTGAAGGAGAAGCTGGCGTAGGTTATTTGTTGCGCCAAGAAGTTAGCGTACCACCGCTAATGTTTAATGAAGCGGAGCTAGAGGCCATTCAAATTGGCATGCGTATGGTGCAAACCTGGGCAGGCAAAGAACTGTCTTCGGCTGCCAAGCAAGCAATGATTAAAGTAGAAGCGGTATTGCCACAACGCCTACAAGCCTATCAATCTTTAATGTTTGCCCCCGATTTTTATATCGACAGCGACCAATTCAAATATTTAGATCCTTTGCGTATTGCTTCGCAACAGCGTGAATACCTAGAGATTTGCTACCAAGATGCCAAAGCTGACTGCACCAAACGAGAAATTCGTCCACTGGCCATTTATTTTTGGCGAGGCACCTGGACCTTGCTAGCGTGGTGCGAGTTGCGCGATGATTTTCGTAGCTTTCGGGTTGATCGAATTACCGAGCTTAAGCACCAAGAACGGGTGTTTAGCCATAGTCCTGGAAAAGAGCTTGATGACTTTGTAGAGAAAATGGAGCAAGAAGGGCACTAAATTTGTGCCTTATTGTTTATTCGTTTCTTGATATTTCAGAGCTCGAATCAGATTTTTCGCAGCTAGCTTAACCTTCATCAAACTATCATTTAGCTGACATGCCCTTTCTCTGTTTGTTTGCGGTATCATTGTTTAACTTGTCACTAATATCGCATTCACAATGATCCGACCTTATCAATCAGGTGATACTGAAACAGTATTGAATATATGGCTGGCCGCTTCGATAAAAGCGCATGATTTTGTAGATGCCAGCTTTTGGCATTCGCAAGTAGATAATATGCGTAATCTCTATCTACCTAATGCCGAGACTTACGTATATCAGCAAGACAACCAAGTACTTGGGTTTTATGCGCTTGACGAAAAGCATATTGCGGCTATTTTTGTGGCACCCGATTCACAAGGGCAGGGTATTGGAAAACAGCTCATTGCTCATGCCAAGCAACAGCGCAGTGTTTTAACTTTGTCGGTGTATAAGCAAAACACCGCTAGTTATCAGTTCTATTTGTCTCAGGGTTTTAGTCTAGTGAAAGAACAAATAGACCCACATACTGGTTTGCCAGAATACACCATGAGTACCGGTATCTAGAGCTGCAGAAAGTAAAAGGCAGAAAGCAAAAAGCTTGGCCAATTGAGCCAAGCTTTTTTGTTATTTGCTTACTTAGTTAAGTCTAGCTTTGGTTCAAGTCTTTATCTTTCCAAAACTTGGTGCCTTTTACGGTCGCTTCTAACGATAAGCCAGCTTCGGTCATTTGATAGATATCTACGTCACCGATAGCACCTTCGCCTTCTGCAGAGCCGCCTTTATCGCCAGCTTTAGCTGAGGCATCCGCTTGTGCGCCAAACAACCAGCCAGATTCAACAAATTTGTCATAAGACTCGCGAGTATTAAACACCATTAAGGCTCTAAAATCTTTAACACCAGCACCAAAGCCTACACCCGCTTCACCCATATTCATGTAAGTGCGCTTGCCAGTTGCATTATCGATGGCTACACCATGGCCGCCGCCAGCAGAGATAACAAACAAGTTGATACCGGCATTGCTAAATACTGCGTAACCTACAGCGCCGTTGATTTTACCGGCAATGTCGCTATTTTCTTTCTTAAAGTCTACCAAGGTTTCTTGAACCATTTGGTCTGATTCTGCACGTTCTTCTGCTGCGCTTTTACTAAATGCAGGCATGCTAATAGTCATGTTTAATAGTGCGATGGCGAAAATAGCTTTAAGTGATTTTGTCATTATTGATCCTAAATATGTGCTGGGTATGGCCAGCAAAAATTAACAATCTGAAATACAACTCGGCCTTTCAACTTGCTGCTATTTTAATCAAACCATGGCGGTAAATTGACATTTTGCGAACAAGTGCAAAAATGATGATTATGGTTCATAGGGAAGTGGCGGCGAGATGCAGGAATATCAATTTCAGTTACCAGCCTTGAAGTGGGTTGTAGACATATTGGAGCAGCAAGGTTTAGACAGGCACCGACTGTTAGCTGCTGCAGATATCTCGCCGAGTTTATTGCGTCAAACCAGCGGCTTAATTAGCCAGCTTAAAGTGGCAAAGTTAATGACAGCTGCAGATCGCGCTAGTCAACAGCCTTTGGCCAGCGCACGTTGTGGCTTGTCGATGCCTTTGCGTAAGCAAGGGGTACTAGCCATTGCGGTTCAAAGCATGCCTAATCTAGAAGCGATGATCCAAATGTTGAAGGCATTCTTGAATGCTCAGTCGAGCGGAACTGACCTAGATTTAGTGAAGGAAGGGGACTTAGTTAGAGCCGAATTTAGTTTACGTTTTGCTGATCAACTTAGTTGTGACTCTATGCATAGGGCAATGCTGTGTAACTTATTTAAAACCTTCCAAACATTGTTTGGTGAGTCGTGGCGAGCGACCGAAGTATGGTTAATGCATAGTTTTAGTCACACTAAAGAGCTATCCCAACTTCTTAATTGCCCGGTAAAAGACAATAAAGCTATTAATGCGATTGTGTTTGAACAGCGTTGGGCCCACGTTACTGGCGCGCAAGTTTACCCTGCAGAAGCACTGCGTAAACAAAGTAGCGAAACCTTACAGCGGCTTGAAGACTTGGATGATCTTATTTATCAAATTTTGCCGCCATTAATCTACGATGGAAACACCAGTATTGAGCATGTAGCGGAGTTATTTGGAGTGCATGTTCGAGTGTTGCAAAAGCGCTTAAAAGCCAAAGGAACTAGCTATTCAACCTTGTTAGAAGACGCCAGAAAAACCATGGCAGTGGACTTTTTAGTTGATAGCCAGCTATCAATTGCAGATATCTCTTTGCAACTGGGTTTTAAAGAACCGGCCATTTTTATCCGCAGCTTTAAAAAGTGGTTCAAGCAAACGCCACTGCAATGGCGTAAATCGGCGAAAGGCTATTAATAAATATATTTTCTTTATTATTGTATTTCATAATTACTGATTTGGTGACTCAACTTGGTGATTATTGCTTCATTATGGTGTGATTTGGAATTTAGATTCTGTCATTGCTTTGAAATATATGGTTTTTATATTTGGCATACAAAATGCGACTTAGATCACAAGGGAGTAGGTTTAACTCCTAAGTTGTCGTAATAAGCCAAGGATGAAAATCATGAAAAAATTACTTATTTGGTGTGTGGCCGGGCTAAGCCTAGCTTTGAGTAATAGCTTTGTGGCTTCTGCAAAGCCAAACGCTACTAATGAAGATCAGCGTTTAAGTGCTTGGTGCACCCAGCTTAAAAAACAGCAGAGCTGTTATAACTTACACCAGCAGTTAGCAGAGCAAGGCAGACCAGAGTCGGCTTATTGGATAGGTAAAGCTAGTGCAAGAGGCATGTTTGAAGCAGCCGATTTAACTAAGGCACTTGGTTATTATCAAGTGGCTAGCCAAGAAATGCACCCAGCAGCCAGCCGTGAATTGGGTTTGCTCTACTACCATGGAATAAGTGGTGAGCGAGATTTCGCAAAAGCGCAGCGCTTATTTGAACAGGCTATCGAGCAGGGTAACCCACAAGCTATTTGGTCACTGGCCCGCATGTACCATTACGGTCGTGGAGTTGAGCAAGATTATAACAAAGCCTTTGAACTGTTTAGTTTAGCCGCTGATAAAGGCTCTAAACCTGCTGCTAGTACTTTGGCTTACTACTATAAAGTAGGCTTGGCCACCGAGCCTAACCCGCGCTTAGCCAGTTATTGGCGCAACAAAGCTAATGATAAAAAGTTAGTGACCTGGAATCGCAGCATTCCTGATTATCGCTAGTTACTAGGGTCTGTTGATCTTTGGTGCAAAAACCATCAGCAAAGATCAACAGACCCTAGAATCAACTAAAATCAACAAAGCCAGCATAGTTATTGCTGGCTTTGTTGCTTTTACAAGCCGTTCATCTTTGTGACATAAATCTAACATCAATTTTTCATCACTTTGTCACCCGGTGAATCTTTACTGGTTAGCTCTTAAATCGATGTTATTCACCAACAATAAGGACGTTAACCAATGAAATTCTCTCAGCTAGGGCTATTTCTCTGCCCACTTGTACTATTAAGCGCCTGTAGCGACGACGACAATCCTATTCAAGCGGCCAACACTGGGGCTATATCAAAAGTGCAATTAGGGCCTCGTCCAGCATTCTTAGTTGATCAGCTCGCCGACGGAGAGCTAAAAACAAGCTTGCAAGCGTGTGTAGATGACATGACAACTTACAGTGTAAGTGACTTCTCCATTGGTCACCGAGGCGCGCCACTCATGTTCCCAGAGCATACTAAAGAAAGCTATATGGCTGCAGCGCGTATGGGAGCAGGTGTGCTTGAGTGTGATGTAGCCTTTACTAAAGATGGCGAACTAGTTTGTCGCCACTCACATGCTGATTTACACACCACCACCAACGTACTGGCAGTGCCAGAGTTAGCTGCTAAATGTTCAGTTCCCTTCACTCCGGCAGACGCTGCTAATGGCGTAGAGGCCACTGCCGAGTGTCGTACTTCAGACTTTACCTTGGCTGAATATAAAAGCCTTACCGGTAAAATGGACGCGGCTAATAAACAAGCAACCACAGTTGAAGAATACATGGACGCAACGCCAAGTTTCCGTACCGATCTTTACGCTGAGGTTGGCACATTAATGTCGCATAAAGAGAGTATCGCCTTGTTTAAGGAGCTAGGCGTAAAAATGACCCCAGAGCTTAAAACACCCGCTGCGCAAGACCTAGCAGCAGCAGGGATTACCCAGCAAGAATTTGCCCAAAAAATGATTGATGAATACATTGAGGCAGGCATTGAGCCTAGCGAGGTTTATGCTCAATCTTTCTCAATTGACGATGTTGAATACTGGGTCGCCAACACCCCAGAGTTTGGGGAGCAAGCCGTTTACCTTATTTACTTGCTTGATGGTGTGCCTAGCCCAACAGAAATTGCCGCTAAAAACATCAATATTGTTGCGCCCATTTATACTGCGCTTGTTGAAGAGCAAGATGGAGCAGTAGTTGCTACCGACTATGCCAAGCAGCTAAAAGAAGCGGGTTTAGATTTAATTACTTGGACCATCGAGCGCAAGTACACCTCTATGCATGAATTTGAAGTACTTAATGTACTTAAAAAAGATCTTGAGTTAGTTGGCGTATTTTCTGATTGGCCAGCCACTGTGACCTTCTTCGATAACTGCATAAAATAGTCACTATATTCATCGAACTGTTGCTGTTAATGCGTATTAGCAGCAACTTTGTGATCGCAATAGCACTTTTTTCTGTATTTCCCCTGCAATTGATTAATCGCAACAAAATAATTATTCACTATTTTCTTCGAGCGATTGTGTGGTAGCGTTGCTGCCGCTGCCTTCTTTGGTCATTAGGCAGTGGTCAACAAAGGAATAATAATGAAAAAATCAGTTTATTGTTTAGCAAGTTGTATTGCCGCCGCGTTTATCGTTGGCTGTAGCAGCAACAATCAAACTAGTACTAGTGAAACACCAGCTGCAGTTGTATGTAGCGGCGTGTGTGGCGAGCAAGAGTTTACTCGTGCTCAGCAACTACACCACGGTGACGGCGTAGAGCAAAACTACGATGCAGCCTTGGCAGAATATTTAAAAGCTGCCAAAGCAGGCAATGTAGCTGCCATGACGCAAGCTGCGGTGTTATACCAAGAGGGCTTAACTAGCCAAGGCAGTAAGCCTGAATTGGCGGTTGAGTGGCTAATGGTTGCTGCTAAGCAGCAAGATGCAGAAGCGCAATTTCTGTTAGCAGAAAACTTTTGGAATGGCGTAGGCACCGAGCAAGATTTCGGCAAAGCCGAGTTTTGGTATAACCAAGCTGCATTAAACAAACACCAAGAAGCTGCTTACCTATTAGGTTTGTATTACTTCGAAGGCGAAAACATGGATGAAGATCCAGAGCAAGCCTATGTGTGGATGTCGATTGCTGCGCTGTTAGGCCATGGTAATGCACCTGGCGATCGCGACTTCTTAATCGGCGAAGAGCTAGACATGACGCAAAAAAAAGCGGCTTGGAAAGAAGTAGATCGATTAATTAAAGAAATGGGCATCGAGGTGCCTTGGTAGGCGTAATGCGCTACTAAATCTTAGATGAACTTACTGTCATCACAATAATAGTGAGTTGGTATTGATTGAAGGTTAAGTCGGTCAAATATTCGTCAATACTAACTCCTTTTTACAGTGCTTTATTGTATAGTTGAACTACCCCTTAAGTGGAGGAATGACGATGCTATATTTAATAGAGTTTTTGTTATTTTTACTGCTAGTGGCAGCCCTTGCCTTACCCTTTTATCGCAATCAAGAAGTGTTTGAAATTGCCGATATTGACGCCGACGACCTTCCCGGAAAACACGTACAACTTAGTCATGGTTTAGTTCACTTTCATCGAGAGGGGCAACGCACTGCGCCTGTTGTTGTGCTAATTCATGGATTTTCTGCATTTTCTTATGTTTGGGAACGTAACGTAAATAGTCTACTTAAGCAGGGTTACCAAGTGATTAGCGTTGATCTATATGGCCGAGGTTATTCGGCTAGGCCAAATACTGCTTATACTCGGCAGCTGTTTGTGGAGCAAATAAAGGAGTTGCTCGATGACCAGCAAATAGATGAACCGGTGTATTTAGCAGGTTTATCTATGGGCGGGGCGATTAGCGTAAGGTTTGCTGAATTGTACCCCGATAGTGTCGCAGGGCTTATCTTACTTGCACCTTTAACTACCACTCCCAAAATTGCGCCTTTGCCTATACCGATTATCGGTGAATATGTGGCCTATAGCTTTGTGATACCTAGTTTGCCTAAACGACAGTTAGACGATTTATCTAACCTAGAAAAAGCACTCGACTGGGTGGCACAGTTCGAGCCTCAAATGCGCTACAAGGGCTACCGAAAAGCAATGCTGGCAACCGTAAGAGGTTTGATGCAAGAGCCAATGCTAGATGCTTATTTTGCAGTGGCTAAAACTAATATACCTAGCTTGGTTGTGTGGGGAGATGCCGACAAAGTATTGCCATATCGCCAAGCGCAGGGTGTTCAAAAAGCCTTAGGCGAGCATTGTCAGCTAGTCACCGTTGAAGGGGCAGGACACGCTTTGCAGTATGAATATAGCGAGCAAGTTAATCAGCACATTGCCACATTTTTAGCATCTATCAATAAGCTTAAATAGCCACCAAGCTGGTTTATTTATCTCGTTATAGAAGGCGCTGTCAGAGCGCCTTCTCTTATACTTTTGTTATCGAATAAAGATACATTTGTTATTTATAAACTTGCCATTTACAGCATTGCCATAGATACTAAATTTGAACATTTGTTAACGGCAACAAAGTTTCTAGAGCGTTGATTTATCAACTTATAGTTTACTTTTTGCCCTACTAGAAGTTAGCTATGCAAGCACCAAGTACACCTATTGGCGAAGCAAGTCGCCTTAAAGCTTTAAAAGATCTCGATATTTTGGATACGATGCCAGAAGAGCGTTTTGATCGGATTACTCGAATGGCCAAACGGCTATTTGATGTGCCAATTGCTTTAGTGAGTTTGGTTGATGAAAACCGCCAATGGTTTAAATCATGTTTTGGTGTTGATGCCAGTGAAACGCCTCGTGACATCTCTTTTTGCGGTCACGCCATTTTAGGTGACGATACCTTTCAAATTGAAGATGCCCTAGCAGATCCGCGCTTTGCCGATAACCCACTGGTAACTGGCTACCCGCACATTCGCTTTTATGCCGGGCACCCACTTACTACTCCAGATGGAGAGAAGCTAGGTACCTTATGCATTATCGATACTAAGCCAAAAAGCCTAACTAAAGATGACCTCATTGCATTGGATGATTTAGCGGTAATGGTGGAGCAAGAACTGGCTGCACTGCAAATGGCGATTACCGATGAATTAACCAACATCTCTAATCGTCGTGGCTTTATGAAGCTAGCACATTACTCGTTCGCCATGTGCCGCAGGCAAGTTATTCCGCTTACTATTGCCTATATGGATTTAGACCAGTTTAAACCCATTAACGATCAATACGGTCATGCTGAAGGTGACAATGCCTTGCGTTTATTCGCCGAGCAAATGCGTGTTTCATTTCGAGAGTCTGATCTGTTTGCCCGCATGGGCGGAGACGAGTTTGTAGTAATGTTTACCGATACCAACGAAGCGGATGCAACCGAAATACTACAACGATTCGCCAGCGATCTTAGTGCAGCTGCCAAGCAGCATAAGCTCGCTTACCCTCTATGTTTTAGTTACGGTTTGTTGGAAGTAGACTTTACTCAATATCCTTCTATCGACAGCGCGTTAGAGCAAGCTGATCAGTTAATGTATCGTCATAAAAGTTGCCAGCGCTAGAAATATCCTCGCGGTTAACCAATTTCTTGTTTGATTGTTAAATATTCGGTTTTTATTAAATCAATATGTTTGAATGTTTTGTCGATCTCTAACGCGACTCTTCTGGTATTACCTCTTAAAAATGTAAAGTGTTATTGTTTTAAAGCTGGCTGAGTGCAGCTTTAATCGCCAAAGAAAGGCTTTTCTTGGCATTGTTTTTAGATTTTTATAGTGATCCTTGTCTCAGATTTTTTAATGCAATAGACAAATAAAAATTTATGCAGACAGGTTAACAAAAGATCAAATTGGTAATCCAATTGTGTTTTATTTGTTGATGTGTGGTGTTAGCTTTGCCTTGAATTTAACTCAAGGAGATGCAGTTCATGTTAAAGCGCCACCAAGCTTCAAGGAAGGTTTCATCATCATTAGTGGCTTTGTTAAAGCCTTCGGCCATTGCGGTTCTAGCAACCGTTGCTTTGGCTAGCGGTGCAAATGCCGCTAACTATACTGCCAGCAATGCCAGCCAGTTAAGTGCGCGTTTGCAAGATGCAGCCAACAACGGCACCGGCGTAGATGTGATTACCATTCAAGGCAGCATATTTACCGACCAGCAAATTGATATTCAAACTCCGGTAACTATTCAAGGTGCAGCTGGGTTTCGCGTAAGCCGTATCATTCGTACTTCTGACGACGGTTTTCAACCTTTGTTTAATATTCAAAGTTCGAATGTGACTATTCGTAATTTGCTGCTAATTGACGAGAAGGGCCAAAATACTAATACCCAAGTGGCCAGTGAAGCAGGTAACGACCACTCTAATGCGCGCTTAATTAACATTCCTTACGAAGATGCTTACCAGCAAATTGCTAACATCACTATCGAAAACAATACCTTTGAAAACACCGCTGTTGGTGTGGCGTCTTCGGGTTTAATTCCACGTAATTTGTCGATTACCAACAATGACTTTATTAAAGTGAATCGCAGTGTAGAACTGCTACGAGATGTTGGCCGGGTATACAACGTGTGGAATGTAAGTGCCAACAACGTAGTGCTTAACGGCGGAACACTAAACATTTCAAATAACCGTATTCGTGGTAATCGAGTGCGTTTAGGGATCTCTGTAGATGCGGGTAACGACGGGGTATACGTGCCGCCAAGCTTTACCAATATTCCGTTTTTTGATGCAGCAGCCCGCGCTCAGTTTAGTGATAAACCGGTCGTGTTTGCCAATGGCTCGCAAGTTAACTCAAACACTGTAGAGGGGGCCAACGAGTTTGGCATTGCTTTGGCTACTGTGGCTAACGTAACTGTTGCGGGTAACACAGTGAGTACAACGGAAGATGATATTAACTCGTCTGACGATATCGAGAACAACTTTACAGCAGGCATCAATGTTGAACATAACAGCCGCGATATTGTGGTAGATAGCAATACCATTACCGTGGGTGCTTCAGGCAACTTTGCTACGGGTATTAACGTATTGGCCTTTCAAGATCACCACGCCCCGTTAAACCATGCTCAAGCTAGCAGTAACATTACTTTGGTTAGAAACATCTTTAAAGGAACGGGTGAGAACACCATTTTAGCCTTTGGCTTCTCTAACTTAGTGGTTGAAGACAATAATGCCTCGCAGTTTACAACGCGTAACCCTTACCAAGTAACGGCGTCTTTTTACAACGTGCCTTGTGGTTTAAGTACTAGCACTGCACGCGGTACTAACAACAATATTCGTTACAACCAAAGCTCGTTTAACGGCACCGGCAATGCGCCGCAGTACTACGACAAAAACGGTAACGTTGTATCAGGTTATACTTGCCAATAGGCGTAGCTAAAATAAAAAAGCAGCACCTAGGTGCTGCTTTTTAGGTTCTATTTTGCAGTTAGTCTTCGCGACTCATTAATCGAATGTCATCAAAAAAAGCTTCGCTAGCAGCATCTGGCGCTGCTGAGTAGCTAAGTTTGAACTCATCTATCCGCACTTCTAATTCGTCGTCAGTAAATTGTTCATGCGCATAAATTGCAGCATCGTTGTAGCTTGCCGTGTCAATTTGCATATAAGCAAATACCTCTACGCTACTATGTGCAGCAGAGTTAAAGCTTAACGTTACTTGTTTAAAACAGCTTTTAACGCTGCCCTGCGGGGCATTGCTTAAGTCTTTCACATGGGCAAAGGCTTGGGCGATTATTGCGCCAGTGCTGTCTTTTGCGCCGTAATGTAAGGTACTTAAAGAGCTATCACCTTTGTTGTCACAGTAATACAGCGAGTACTCTAACTCGGTGTTTAGTGGAATATTAGCAACGGTTTGGCTCAAACCTGGGGTGGCAGTAAAATCGTGATTGCTGGCCGAATTTTTGAAGCGGATCCGCGCCGAGCCACTACTAGTAGAGCCGCTGTCGCTAAATGCGCTGTCGCCAGAGCTACCAACATCGCCTAAACCGGCACCACTATCTTCGTGTTGTACCCAAGCATCACTCGAGCCACTATTGCTGCGAAATTCACCTAAGTTTCCATCAACCAAATCGGTATCGGTGGTTACTGCGTCGGGTAGGCTTAAAGTAAGTAGCGCTTCGGTAGCATCGCCAGAGTTAAACTCGCTACTTACCCAACTATAGTCATCGTCGGTAACTACGCCTGCTTGTTTCGCTATCTCACCCAAGGCCAGCTGATAAGTGCCTTTTACAAAAGCCGACAGAGCGTATGGAGTATTAGCCTTTAACTGAACTGTTTGGCTTAAGCTGCTACTGCCACTAAGTTGGGCGCTAGCACTTCTCGAGAACGATTCACTTGCCTCGGCGATTTGAGCACCGTTGTTAGTCCAAGCGTCTAGCTCATCGTCAAAGGCAGGGTTAATGATCTCTGCTTCTAACATGGTGGCTTGAGGCTTGCTGATTTGATAACTGCTTGGCCCTACATCAGCAAAACTCAGCGCTTTTAAACTAACACTGCTTGTTAGCGGTTGATCTGCGCCAACGCTGCTTGGCTCGGTGCGGGTTTGCCCATCCATATCTAGATTAACCTCAGCAAAATCTCCTTTGTTGTAGTCACTTACTGCATCTAAGTTAGGTGAGCTATCCGAAGGGCGATATAGCTCATCAGTTCCTCTTTGTAAGTTTGCAGAGTAAAACTCAATGCCGGCAGTGCCTAACGGCACCGCGTCGTCATCAGAAAAGGCCTGCCCGTGGAAGATGTTTCCTACCACGGTTGAATCAGGCAGCATGCCGCGCTCAGCTTGGGTAATCACCGGCCCAATGGCTTTATCGATAAGGTTATTGGCCAAATAAACCGTTTTAGGCTGCTGCGGTTTGCCGCCGCCGTCAATATTTAAGCTGTTTACGCTATCAACAATGGTGTTGTTAGCTACGTGCACATTCTCTACCTGTTGGTAGCCGTTATCACCATCGCCCGCGCCGTCGTATCCTAATAATACTATGCCGCCGTGGTGGCTAGTATTTTGGTAGCGTGCGCCTTCAATGTAGTTATTCACTACCGAGTGGCCGTCGTCGGCAATTCGAATACCGCCAGCTAGTGGGTAGTCTTCACTTAAAATAAAGTTGTGTTCAATTTTGTTGCTGTTGCCGTGGCGGTTGGTTAACGAGCCATAGCTATTGCGAATGGTATTGTAAGCAATAACGTTATTAGAACCTTTGTTAGAGATAACCTCGGCTTCACCTTGGATCCGCTCAAATACATTGCGCACAATAAATGAATTACCAGGGTAATGGTGGGTAAAGCTTAAGCCGGTGCGAATGGCCTCATAATCGTTGTCGCTGCTTCCCGCATACATTTTGTTGTTGGCGGGCGGGCGATTAGCAATGTAGTTGTTGTACACCACAATGCCTTGAGCAAGTTCGGCCAGTTTAGTGGCTTCATCCCAGCTATCATCTACCCAACGGTTAAAAGAAATCATCGGGTTTTGCACGGTTTTACCGCTAATTACGCTATGGTCTAGCCATACATCTTTGCCGTATATATGTACCAAAATGCCGTAGTCGTCTTGTGCTTTGGCATCAATAATCGCAATTTCACTAATTCGGCAATTGTGGCATAAATCGTTAGTGCCAAAACGGGTAGCAATTAAGTTGCTTCCGTATTCCACGCCATCAAAAATTAGCCCTTGCAATTGGGCAAAACTGCCGCCCATGTTTATCGCTACTTCACCGCCTTTTAAGATGGCCTTGCCAGGATGTTCGGCAGCTACTTTAATAGGCTGCTCCAAGGTGCCATTGCCACCAAAACTAAGTTGAAAATCACCACTGTATTCACCATCGGCTAAACAAAGCGTGGTACCTGCGTCCATTTCTTTAGAAGCTGCATCTACTAAGGCTGAAGTGGAAGAAAACACCTGAGTACAGTTTACGCTAGCAACGGTTAACACACCTTCCGGTAAGCCAAAGCTAGGCTCATTAGGGGTGGGCTCTGGGTCAACTGGCGGGTCAACAATCACCGGCGGGTCCACGGGTTTTGTTGGGTCTAGTGGGGTGGCAGGGGAGTCGCTACTGCTATTACATCCAACAACTATTAAGCCAAGAACAACTGGCAGGTACTTCTTAAAGTACATGGGATCTCCTTTTCACTGTTTGTTAATGGTAAGCGGGTAAAGCAATAAGCGACATTTTACTCAATAGTTATCAACAAAAAGTGATCGTATTAATATATTTTAATAATACATATAAAGATTTGGTGATTGAGCTCGGGTTATAAAGCCTTTAGATGAAAGCTTTGTTCATGCTTAGTTGCAAGATTACTCAAATATCTCTCTTTATAAGTAGTACAAAATAGGTGAGGCTTGAGTTGAAAGACTAAGGCGGTGGGTAGTTATAAGCGCTTGAGACTTAAGCTATTCAGACCTCTGTAATTCAATTCCTTCTTTCTACAAGGGCTTGCATCTTTTTATGCTGACTTTTTTATCAATTTTTGTTCTAGATTACTAATTGGTCATATAAATGCTGTTAGGCTGGCTTTTTGCAATAGGTCAAAGGAAGAGCACTTCTTTATTTAAACAAGGAAATATTCTTCTTAATAAGCGGTTACGAGTCACCTAACATCAACTTTTACATTCAATACTCGAGAAGCAGCATGAAGCTAGAGAAGTTAATAATAGAAAATTTCCGTGGTTATCAAGGAAGAACAGAAATCATTCTTGATGACTTAACTGCATTAATTGGAAGGAACGATGTAGGTAAAACAACTGTTCTTGATGCTTTGGGTGTCTTCTTTGGACATAAATTATGCAAGTATGATATTAGTGATAAATGCGTTTACGCTGAAGAAAATGATGATGTGAAAATCGGTTGTGTATTCTCAGGTGTTCCCGAAAACCTTGTCATAGACGCAACTTCCGAAACAACATTAAACGATGAATATCTTCTTAATGATGATGGTCTATTAGAGCTACACAAAATATTCAGAAAAGGTAGGGGGACGGGCGCAATTCATGCTTACTGTAGCCACCCTTCAGTAAGGGATGCAAAAGGAATTCTTTTAAAGAAAAATGATGAACTAAAAGCAATTGCGGAACGCTTGGCCATTGAAGTTGAAGACCGAAGATCTAATGTTGTTTTACGCCAAGCTATTTATCGTGAAAAAGGTGAACTTCGACTGACCCTCCAATATATTTCATTGGCAAAAGAGGACGGAAAAACTATCTGGGAGCAGATTCAAACATATCTTCCACACTTTGCTCTTTTCAGAGCAGATCGTCCAAGTACAGATGAAGAATCTGAAGTTCAAGACCCGATGAAAGCAGCTGTTGTAAATGCACTTAATGAAATTGAAAGCGATCTCAATGAGATAAAGGTTAAAGTAAAAGAAAAAGCTCTTGCGGTAGCGACTAATACGATAAGCCATTTGAATGATATCGACTCAGATTTAGCTCAGCAACTTCAACCTGAATTTAAAGCCGAACCCAAATGGGATAGCATTTTCAAACTTTCATTAGTTGGCGATGATGGCATTTATATCAACAAACGTGGCAGTGGTGTAAGAAGACTTGTACTAATCAGTTTTTTTAAGGCAGAAGCAGAAAGAATTAAAAATGAGAACTCTGGGCGAGGTGTCATTTATGCAATCGAAGAACCGGAAACTTCACAGCACCCAAATAATCAAAGACTATTATTAGAAGCATTTAGTGAGCTTTCGAGTCTCGAAAACTGCCAAGTGGTTCTTACTACTCATGTACCTGCACTTGCTGGTCAGCTGCCCCTAGAGAGCATCAGGCATATTTCACGAAATGAAAGTAGTGAGCTAGTCGTTGCTCAGAGTTCTAACAGTGTATATGACGTTATAGCAAAAGATTTAGGTGTTTTACCGGACAGTCGAGTACAAGTATTTCTTTGTGTTGAAGGTCCAAATGACGTTAACTTCTTCAAAGGCATGTCAACAATACTCATAAGAGATGGGGTAGATGTGCCTGACCTAAATAATGATCCAAGAGTTGTATTACTACCACTCGGAGGCTCAACATTAAAAGACTGGGTAAATTCACACTACTTAAAGCATACCGGTAGACCAGAAGTTCATATATATGATCGTGATACAGAGCAGCCACCAAAGTATCTACAAACTCGCGACACAGTAAATGGTCGAGATGATGATTCTATTGCATTCCTGACCAGTAAACGTGAGGCAGAGAATTATCTCCATGTTGATGCAATCAAGGACGCATTTCAGCTCGACATGGAGTTAGAAATTGATGCTCAAACGGATATACCAAGTTTACTTGTAGACCTTACCCCCTACAAAGAAAGCAATGTAAAGAAAAAGCTAAATACCCGTGCTGTAGCAAGAATGAGCTATGCCCACCTTCAAGAAGTAGATGTAAATGGTGAAGTCCTTGAATGGTTCAATGCTATTAGCTCAAGGCTCACATGAACTAAGCACCATAAGTCACTTCAATATATAGGATAAATTTGAAATGGATGTCATTAACGAAATTGAACATTTGGTAATTAAAGAAATGGAATCGGCTCATTCCTTTTATGATTCACATGTCAAAGGCCCCAGATTAAGCTTTAGAATATTAGGGGTAACAACATTAGCTTTAAGTGTGATTATCCCGTTTATCTCACAAGACAGCTTAGAAATTCCAAATAAATTATTATGGATAACAGGGCTATCGTTATCGATTACTTTAGTTACAGGTATTTCTACTTTTTTTAAACCTGATGAAATATGGAAGCTCAATATGGGAGCTAAGTTGAATCTGGAAGCGCTATTTGCGCTGTGGAGGTTGGAGTACTTAGAAGCAAAATCTTCTAAAGATCCAGATGAAGCAGTCAAAAAATGCCTTATAGTGTCAAAGAGATTTTTGCAATCAGCACAGAAAATTACAGCCGCGAATACCGAAGGTTTTTTTGCAAATATTAGTCTTCCTGAAACCAAATGATAAATAAATCTTTGGTAGTCAAAAACGGAGTGACTCGTTTTAGGCGCTTGCTAACCAATCGCATTGTTATAAAAAAGCCGCTTACCCTTGGGTAAACGGCTTTTTGTTTAGCTGTATTTAACTGCCTTGTGGTTAAGGGCTTAGTCTAATTCAACCAGCTGTTTTTCGTATTTAGCGTGAATGCTATGAATTGCTGGTGTTGCGCCACCTGTGGCTTTGCTCACTGCAATAATGGCAATGCTGGCGAACAGGAAG
Source organism: Agarivorans sp. OAG1 (assembly GCF_037076485.1). Taxonomy (NCBI): domain Bacteria; kingdom Pseudomonadati; phylum Pseudomonadota; class Gammaproteobacteria; order Alteromonadales; family Alteromonadaceae; genus Agarivorans; species Agarivorans sp. OAG1. The sequence continues at coordinate 3,132,880 of NZ_AP028990.1, read as the reverse complement.
CCAGGAACAATTTCATAAATGTCGAACAAGCCGCCACTTAGTTGTTTCCACACTACTACGGTTACGCCACCTAACACTACGCCAGCTAGTGCGCCGTTGCGGTTCATGTCTTTCCAGAACAAGCTAAGTAGTAGGGCAGGGCCAAAGGCTGCGCCAAATCCTGCCCATGCATAAGACACCAAACCTAGTACCGAGCTTTCTGGATTCATGGCCAGAATTAAAGCCACTATCGACAATGCGACTACGGCGATACGACCAACCTTAACAATTTCTTGTTGGCTGGCTTGCGGGCGAAAAACTTGTTTGTAGAAGTCTTCGGCTAAGGCAGACGACGATACTAATAATTGCGAGTCGGCGGTACTCATAATCGCGGCCAAAATAGCGGCTAATAGTATGCCGGCAATTACAGGGTGGAAAATGGCATTTACTAACAGCATGAAGATGGTTTCGCCATCTTTAATATTGCCACCTAGGTGAGAATCTACATACACAATGCCCACTACACCAATGAGTAGCGCGCCAGCCATAGAAAGAGCTGTCCAGCTTACTGCAATGCGACGGGCAGTGCCGATGTCTTTGTTGCTTCGAGTGGCCTGAAAACGCGCCAAAATATGTGGCTGACCAAAGTAACCTAAACCCCAAGCCACTAGCGAGATAATGGCAATGGCCGATAAAGGCTCGCCTTTTACGTCGGTCCATAGGTTAAGTAGTTCTGGGTTTTTAAGGGTGAGGGCTTGGCTTAAGTCTCCAAAAGAGCCTTCCATTGCGGCAATTGGCACGATCATTAAGGCGGCGGCCATTAATAAACCTTGCACTAAATCGGTCCAAGATACTGCTAAAAAGCCACCAAATAGAGTGTAAGACACCACACAAATGGTGCCGACAATAACTGCGGTGGTGTAGTCTAAACCAAATACTGTTTCAAACAGTTTGCCGCCAGCCACTAAGCCAGAGCTGGTATAGAACAAGAAAAACAGCAAGATAAAGAAGGCAGAGATTGATTGCAGTAATTTAGATTTATCTTCAAAACGGCGCGCAAAAAACTCAGGAATGGTTAAGGCGTTATCCATCACGATGGAGTAGGTGCGTAGGCGTTTGGCGCAAATCAGCCAGTTTAACCAGGTGCCAACGAGTAAGCCGCCGGCCAACCAAATGGCCTCGATACCGGCTGCGTAAGCATATCCAGGTAAACCAAGCAGTAACCAACCACTCATATCTGATGCACCAGCCGATAAGGCTGCGGGCCATGGGCCTAGTGAACGACCACCTAAGAAGTAGTCTTCTGAGTTGGCGGTGCGTTTATAGGCGTAAATGCCAATTGATAGCATAACGATTAGATAGGCTATAAATGTAGCACTGATAGCAAAGCTATTTTCAATCATTCCTTTTTCCTTTTATTGCTGAGTTCAGCATGTTGGTTTATTTGGGTTGTCGCTGCTAATGGCTAACCAGGCCTTTAGGTTTATTCGCCGCAGCCTAGCTCAAGCAAGCTGGCGTTACCACCAACGGCGGTAATGTTTATGGTTCGTGTGCGCTCGGTAATAAAGCGCAAACAAAGTGTTGGTTCACTGAGTTGGCTAAGGTTGCGCATATCAGTCTCATAGACGAACTGCGCAAGTTGGCCATCTCGCTCTGCTGCCAACTGGTTGTAGTGGATGCAATTTTGCTTGGTGCCTGCTAATGCAATGCCCGCTACCAGACTGTTTTGTGCAAGTTGCGGCCCCAAGGTGTAAGCCAAGGGCTGTGCCACCCTATCCGGGCAGCCTGCACGCAGTAGGTCGCTCAGTAACTCATCTACAGGGCTATTTGCAGCACAACAAATAACGGTATTACCAGCCACTAACGCTGCGGCCATTAAACCTACTAGTGCTTCGTTGCTGGCTGTTTCATCGGCCACCAACAAAAAGCAGCCACGGCCAGCGGTGTATAGCTGGTTGCTTTCGCCCGTAGGCCCTTGTAGCTCATGCTCGTTAGCAATAAGCGCTAGGGCTTGTTGGCATTGAAAACGGATCATTGCTGCACATTCGTGGTAGCTCTGGTCTCGTTGGCCAAGCAATTGTGCCCAAGTAAGCAGTAACTCGCTACGTTGAGCCACCGTGTTTTGCTGCCAAGCATCTTGCACAGCAAGACTTTGTTTTAGAACTTTGTTAGTCGTGGTCATATTAGTGCTCCTGCTGGGCAAGGGTGGTGCTTATGTTCGCCTTAGCAAAACGGTACAAATAGTGCGGGCCACCCGCTTTAGGACCAGTGCCTGAAAGACCCTGACCACCAAAAGGCTGTACCCCTACAACGGCACCTACTTGATCTCGATTTACGTAGCAATTACCCACTCGAGCACGCCGCTCGATATGCCGATAGGTACTTTCATTACGACTATGTACGCCCAAGGTTAAACCAAATCCACTTTGATTTATTTGATCGATCACCCTATCAAGTTGATTTGATTGATATTTAATCACATGCAAAATAGGGCCAAAGTGTTCTTGTGTTAGTTGAGCAATGTCTTCGATTTGATAAGCGCACGGCGCAACAAAGCTGCCTTTGCTGCAATTTTCAGGAAGCGCTACTTGGTAAATGAGCTGAGCGTTCTTTTCTAACCAGCTAATATGAGCCTGCAGTTTTGTTTGAGCTTGTGGGTCGATCACCGGGCCTACATCGGTACTTAGTTTTTCTGGGTTACCAATGGCCAGTTCTTGCATAGCACCAGCAATCAGCGAATAGACGCGTTCGGCAATATCTTCTTGAACAAATAGTACCCGCAGCGCCGAGCAGCGCTGGCCTGCCGAGGCAAAGGCTGAGCGTAGTACATCTCTTACTACTTGCTCGGGCAGGGCGGTGCTGTCTACGATCATGGCGTTTTGGCCACCGGTTTCGGCGATAAACGGCACTGGCAAGGCATCGCGTTTAGCCAGCTGTTTGTTAATGGCTTGCGCAGTTGGCGTTGAGCCGGTGAAGGCAACACCTGCGATTCGTTTATCGCTGCATAAGGTTTGCCCTAGCAACGCGCCATTGCCCAGTATGAGTTGGATAACCTGCTTAGGAATACCTGTTTCTAGTAGCAACTCGATACAGCGAGCAGCAATAAGGCTGGTTTGCTCGGCAGGTTTGGCGATGACGCAATTGCCGGCAACCAAGGCGGCAGATACTTGGCCGATAAAAATGGCTAAGGGGAAATTCCACGGGCTAATGCACACAAATATGCCGCGTCCTTGGTAACTGACTTGCTGCGCTTCACCGCGAAACGAGTGTTGCTGCATAGGCGAGCTAAAGTGTTGAATGGCTTGCTGCGGGTAGTAGCGTAAAAAATCTACTGCTTCGCGAATTTCGTCAATGCTATCTAATACGGTTTTGCCCGCTTCGCGGTGGCACAAGGCCACTAACTCTGGCATGTTTTGTTCAAGCTTATCGGCTAATTGCAGCAAGTAACTGGCACGCTGGCTTACTGGTGTTTGTTGCCATAATAGGCAGCCTTGTTCTGCTACATTAATTGCTTGCAAGGCCTGCTCTGCATTGGCCCACCTTACCTCTCCAACCTGCTGAGGTCGCTGGTAAGGCGCTGTTATAAGATGGTGTTCACCACTTTGAGTTTGCCCTTCAATAAGTGAGCTGGCTTGCCATTGGTGATTGCCTAAAAACTGGCTGACTTGCTGTTCAAAGGGCTGCCATTCACTTTCTATGTCGGTGGCGATACCTTGGGAGTTTTGTCTTTGCTCACCAAACAAGTGTGGAGGCAGGGCTATTTTGGGGTTATGTAAGCAGCTGCGTGATTGCAATAAATCTACTGGATGCACGGTTAAATCGGTGACCGGACAACGGGCATCTACTAAGCGATGAACAAACGAGCTATTAGCGCCATTTTCTAATAAGCGGCGCACCAAATAAGGCAGCAAATCTTTATGGCTGCCTACAGGGGCGTAAATACGTACTTCGCTATTTAGCAGTTGTTTGGCATGGCTATATAGCGCATCGCCCATGCCGTGTAAGCGCTGAAACTCAAAGTCTTGGTGAGTCGCCATCGCCGACACCGCCGCAATTGTTTGTGCGTTATGGCTGGCAAACTGCGGGTAAATAAGCCCACGAATATGTTCGCTAAGTAATAAACGCGCACAGGCCAAATAGCTCACGTCGGTGGCTTCTTTGCGCGTAAATACCGGATAGCCGTGATGGCCATGTTGTTGAGACAACTTTAACTCGCTGTCCCAATAAGCACCTTTTACTAAGCGCATGGGAATGACATCGCCTTGCTGCTTAGCCAGTGTAGCTAACCAAGCAATTACTGCTAATGCTCGCTTTGAGTAGGCCTGCACCACTAAACCAAATTTGCCCCAGCCTTTAACTGCTTGGTGCTGGTAGAGTTTGGCAAATAGCTTTAAGGATATTTCTAGGCGGTCGGCTTCTTCGGCATCAATGGTAATGGCAACATCCTGTGCTCGGGCATGTTTTAGCAGTGCTAAAACCGTATCAAACAACTCTTGTAGTACCTTTTCGTGGTTGGCTGCTTCGTAGCGAGGATGTAAAGCCGAGAGCTTGATTGATACTGAGGCCGCAGGATGAGCTTCACTAGTACTTGAACGTTGCTTAGCCACAACGCTAATAGCTTGGTGATAGTCGTTAAAATACTTTTGAGCATCTTGGCGGGTAAGGGCCGATTCGCCCAGCATATCAAAAGAATAAGCAAAGCCTTGTTGTTGCAAAGGCTCGCCATTGTTTAAGGCTTCTTGAATATTGCGGCCTAGTACAAACTGATGCCCCATTATTTTCATGGCTTGATGCATGGCTTGGCGGATCACTGGCTCGGAGAATTTGTTTACTAGCTTGTTGAGCACCTTGCTGGCTTGGCCATCTTGCGGGGTATCTAAACTCACTACTTTGCCAGTTAGCATTAGGCCCCAGGTAGAAGCATTTACAAACAGTGAGTCTGAGTTTTTGAGGTGAGACTTCCAGTCTGCCACGCTCATTTTGTCACGAATTAACGCGTCGGCGGTGGCACTATCGGGAATTCGCATTAGCGCTTCTGCCAAGCACATCAGCAGAATACCTTCGCGGGTATCTAGGCTGTATTCAAGCAGTAAGGCGTCGATCATTTGCACGGCATTTTTGTCGGCGCGAACCCGCTCGATAAGTTGAGTGGCCAATACCGTAGTTTGGGTTAATTCACTTGGGCTAGGTTTAGCGAGTGGGATAAGTTGGCTTAACCAGCTTGATTCGTTTACAGCGTAAAGCGGCGAAATGTATTGCCAAACCTTGGTTAAAGGCTGCTCGATAAACGAAGCTTGGGTCATGGCCTTAGCATCGAGTTGCATAGTGTTGTGCATGCTGGGTCCTCGTGTTGCCATCCTCTGCGAGGGGACAGAGGATGTTACGGCTTTGTTATTTAGAGGCCGATTGTAGAGCGCTTTGGGCGTCGCGTATTTCGAAAAACTCCGCGTTTTTTTCGAAATTCTCTGTTGATGAACAAAAAGCGAAGCAAGCGTTTAACAATCTATTTAACCTGAACTCGCGATAAAGGAGTGACAATAACTCTCCTACCCAGTGCTTAATTTAGCTTTATGTTTCTGGCGAGATAGTTTTACTTAGTTCTAGGCGAAGCTGCGCGCCAATAGTTAGCTTATTGCAAGTGGCTTCAACACTGAAATAAGTAAAAATAGCCCTTCGAAATCGGTTTGTTATCCCGAGCTCAGGTTATTGATGTTGCTTATTTATAGTGTAGTCAGCCTAGGCGGGGCGAGCGAAGGCGACGTGGATGTTTTAGCTTTAGCTGGCTTGTTTGCGGTAGCGAGCAGGCGTGATGCCATAAAAAGTGCTAAAGGCACTGGTAAAGCTACTTTGGCTAGCAAAACCACAGCGATGCGATATTTGCTCAATGCTTAATTGCTGTGTAGCTAAAAGCTGTTTAGCCGCGATAAAGCGTTTGCGTAGCAAATATTGATGTGGGGTTAATCCGGTTTGCTGGCGAAACAATAAATGAAATTGGCTTTCGGCTAAAAACACACAACCCGCAAGTTGCGCCACGGTAATTTTTTGCTGCAAGTGTTGTTGAATGTAGCGGTCGATATGCTCCATTTGCAGGCGGGTGACCTTAGCTTGGTGTTGTTTGCTTTGAGCTAAGTGATTTTGCAGTACACACAACAGGGTATTGGCGCAGGCCTCGGCTAGCATGGTGTCTTGCGGCTTAGTTAGCATTTCCTGACAAAGTGCATTGACGAGAACTTGCGACTGGTTGGCTAGCTTGAAGTAGGATTGATGTTCGAACAATTGCTCGATTTTGGTCTGCAAACTAGCGTGTTGAGTATCGGCCAGATTAATAACCAAGATTTGATTTCTGCCTACCCCGGTAAAAGCATGATCCGCAGAGGCTGGCACTAAACAACCTTGACCTGGCCCAACCAAATTAGCTTGACCTTGAATGTCAAACTCGGTTTGTCCTTGCAAGCCAATCACCACCTGAAAATACCTGTGGCTATGGTGGTGAGAGTGGCTGGGTAATGCCAGCACTTGAGCTAAGTTGGCTGATTCATTCATATCTGTTTGTTTAAAAAGTAATAAATAGATTTAAATGACAACATATACAGCAATGCTGAAATCATGAGCTAGATTAACGCTCACCGATAGTGAATTAGTTTTGTATTTGTGTCAATTTTGTTAATGAATATGTTGAGGCTTATTCGCAGGCTTAAATAAAAACTTACGAAAAAAGAAAAACTTCGATTATTTGCTAGGCTTATCAATAACTCATCGCAGTGTTTATTGAGAAAGGAAGCCAGCTAAATGAGGTATGCGTTAAGCTTATTGTTTCGAAACCGGTCAGCAATCGATGTATTGCTCTCTTCTACATTTATAAACTTACTCTCGCTCGCTTTGCCTTTTGCCATGTTGCAGATTTACGACCGCATATTACCCAACCAAGGCTACGGCACGGCTACGGTTCTTATGCTCGGTGTAGCGGTGGCTATTTTACTAGAGCTAGTGTTGCGATACATACGTAGCTGGTTATTGGCTTCGGCAGCCGCTAACTTTGAGTTGCATACCACTATTGATGCGGTGAAAACGCTACTCGCCAGCAGTTTTGATCCTATCGCGAAACTTGGCAGGGGCGGGGTATTTAATGGCTTAAGTTCAATAGCAGGTATGCGAGACCTATATTCTGGTCAAGCGGCCTTAGCCCTGATTGATTTCCCATTTGTTGTTATTTTCTTAGCTTTAGTGGCTTACATTGGTGGGCCCTTAGTTTTTATTCCGATTGCCGTATGGGGATTAATTAGCTTACTTGTATTGCTGCTTGGCAAGCAGCTAGCCCAAGCCACTAAAGATTTAGCGCTTAGCGAGGCTGAACGTTCACGATTGTTGATTAACGTATTGTCTGGGCTAACCACCACTAAAGCCTTAGCTCTAGAAAGTGGCATTGCCGCAAATTACCGAAAAATTAACTATAAGCGTTTGCAACAACAACAGCGGGTTGATTGGTTATCAGCCAAGCTGCAAGAGTTTATTCAAGGCGCCTCTCAGGGAACTACCTTAGTATTGGTATTGTTGGGGTGTTTAATGGTGTTAGATGGACAGTTAACCACTGGTGGCTTAGCGGCTTGTTCTATATTAGCGGGTCGAGCGGTTGCTCCTTTAAGCGCCATTATTAGCCTGCGCTCTCGAATGGTTACCGCTAAGTCTGCGATGCAACAAGTAAAGCAGTTGACAAGTTTAGAGGGAGAACGCTTTAGCGCCGAACATTGCTATCAGCAAAAGTTACCAGCAGGGCCCATTGAATACAGCCATCTAAGTGCTAAAACTTCGGTGGCCTGTATTGAAAACGCGAGTTTTAGCTTGCCCGCTGGCAGCATGGTGGTAGTGCAATCTAATCCTCTTAGCCACGCCAGTTTAGTATTAAGTACGCTGGCTGGCTTTCATCAGTTGCAACAAGGCAGCATTAATATTGCTGGTGTTGAACTTGGCCAGCATGACGCAAATGAGTATCGCCAATCCGTGGTGTATTTAGCGCCGTGGCCTACCTTGTTTGCCGGCAGTTTGATGGAAAACATGACCTTGTTTCGGCCTGAATTAGAAGCTAATGCCATGGTGTTAGCAGAAGAGTTGGGTTTGAGTGCTGCCATTTCCTTGTTACCAGCCGGTTATCAAACCCGCGTGGGAGACAGCGGTAATCAAATGCTTAACAAAGGAGCGATTAAACTTATCGCTTTGGTGCGCGCGTTAGCGCAGCAACCGTCGATATTGCTGCTAGACGAGCCTATGTTGTCTCTAGATGCTGATGCTCAGCAGCGTTTACTGACCTTGCTAAGTAAGCAAGGCGATGACATGACGGTGATGATCGCTTCGCATTTTGACGAAGTAAAAGCCCATTGCGACATACAACTGCAAATTGCAGAAGATGGCTTAGTCAAGCTGTTAAAACAACAGAGGGGGGCTTAACATGGAGCAGCAAAATCCTGATTTAAAACCCACCTTAATTAGTTTGTTGCAGCAACTTGGTTTGTACTCTCAAGCAACCAATATAGAACAAGACCAGCGCATAGATTCGCTAGATGTTATGGGTTTTGTGGGGCTGCTTAAAAAACACCATATTGCCTATTCGGTGCATCGTCACTTGCCTTCCTTAGTTTCTCAAGCGGCTCATCCTTTTGTACTGATATCTGATCATCATGCTCCTAAGTTGTTGCGTCGCCATGGTGAGCAACTGGAACAGTTTGAGCAGCAGTGGCAAGCCTGTGACCCCGCAACTATCGGTGAAGACGCGCATCTAATTATGATTGAGCGCTTGCCTCAGCAGGGATCTTCTGCGAAAGCTTTTGCCGAGCAAGTGAGCAAGCGAAGTAAATGGTATCGGCCGGTATTTTGGCTCAGTTTATTGTCTAGCTTGACGGGATTAGCCGTGCCGCTATTTACAATGGCAGTTTATGACCGTGTAATTGGCGGTCAAACACCTGAGGTATTGCCCAGTATTGCTTTAGGTGCGGCATTGGCCTTAAGCATTTTAGTTGCATCTCGCTTGATTAGAGCAAGAGTGATGTCCTCAGCGAGTAATCGCATGGCGAGAGATTTGTCTGAACTTACCTTTCACCGTTTGCTGAACATGCCGTTAATGGTGTTATCGCGAGTGGGCATTGCCAATCATGTGGCGCGTATGCGTAATGCAGAAAAAGTTCGCACTGTGTTATCTGGTCCTGCTGCAGGTGGCTTAATCGATTTACCTTTTACCTTCATCGCCTTAGCGACCATTACTTTGTTAAGTGGTTGGTTGGTGCTGGTTCCACTGCTGATGTTACTGGTGTTTTACCTACTTATGCGACTAATGCGCAGCTACATTCAAAGCGCTTCTCCTACGGTATCTGGTGAGTATCAAAATGCGCTTAACGAGTTGGCTAAAAATCTCACCCAATTAAAAGCGGCCGGGCAAGTCGATGCTTGGACCACTAAGTTTGCCCGTTTATGCCGTGAGAATAGCCGGCAGAACTTTCGTTATGCGGCGCGCAATGGGCTAATGGCTGCCGTTGCTCATGCTTTAAGTCTATCCACTGCCTTGGTCACTGTTTTCTGTGGCATTTTCTTGGTGCTTAACCAGTCAATATCTGCTGGGGCGTTGATTGCCTGTGTCATGCTGATTTGGCGAATTACCGGCCCAGCGCAACTAGCGTTTAGCTCCACCCAAAAGTTCACCTTGCTAAAGGGGGCCGCTGAGCAGTTTGACCGATTTATGCAGGTGAAAACCGAAAATAGCGAACTGCGTTTAGATGTACCCGATATGAGCTGCGCACCTAGTGTGTCTTTTCAACATTTAACCTTGCGTTATGGAGCCGAAATGGAGCCGGCATTATCGGCCGTTAATGCTGAAATAGACGCTGGAGAAATAGTAGCAGTCATTGGCCCTAATGGCTGTGGTAAAACCTCATTGTTGCTATCAGCTTTAGGGGTAATTGAACCTCAAGTCGGTTATGTAGCAATAAACAACAAAAACATTCGCCAGTACGATCCGGAGCTATTGCGCTCATGGGCGGCTTATTGCCCGGCAGAGCCAGATTTATTTCCGGGCACTTTGGCTGAAAACCTACGAGTAGCAGATCCTGATGCCAGTGATGAACAATTAATTGATGCGTTGTTGGCTGCTGGTGGGCAAGCGTTATTTAGCGCGTTAAATGAACAGTTAGATGCGCCAATTGCAGGTGATGACAGTGCCATGCTATCGGCGGTAGAAGGTGGCTACATTTCTTTAGCAAGAGCACTACTAAAAGGGGCTCAGTACTTGCTGTTAGACGAGCCTTTAGCAAACCGAAATCCAGATGCTAAACGCCAATTTATTCGCACCTTAGAAAGCTTGCGAGGCAAAGCCACAATTATCTTCACCAGTCATGATCAAGAGCTAATTCAACTAGCCGACAAGGTAATAATTTTAGACAAAGGTACAGCCGCTTATGTTGGACCTATTCCTTCACAGCAGCCTCAAACCAACAGTGATACGGAGCAGTAAATATGGAACAGCGTCAATTGTCTAATCGTATTTGGCCAGAACATGAATTTACTGATGCCATCGAAGCCCCCGCGGAGAGAACGCTGATTAGGCGTATTGCGTGGTTTATCGCGTTGTCGGTATTGGGGATGCTGTTGTGGTCGATTTTTACCACTGTGGAAGAAATTGCTAAAGCCAAAGGGCAGGTGGTGCCACTGGGTCACCGGCAAGTTATTCAAAGCCAGCTGGGTGGAACTTTAGCCTCTGTGAGTGTAGAGGAAGGTGACGTGGTTAAGCAGGGCGATGTACTGGCAAATTTTGTGGCCATTGATAGCCAGTCTTTAGAGGAAGAATTAGCCAGCAAACAAGCCAACTTAGAATTACGTATAGAGCGTTATAACGCCTTTGTTGAGCAGCGCCAAGCTAACTTCTCGGCATTTGAAGCAGAGTATCCTAAATTGGTGGCGCAGCATGTTTCAGCACTTAAAAGGATGAATGCTGAGTTAGCTGCAACCTCGGCATTAACAGAATCGGAGATAGCTAAAGCTAAGGCAGAATTAGCAGCAGTAGAGAATGAAGTGCCAGCATTAAGTGATCAAATAGCGGCTTCGCGTAAAACTATCAACATGATGAAATCACCTGGTGGCATCCAGGTGGTTTCTAAATTACAGGTACTTGAAGCTCAACAAAAGCTCGACTCTTACATAAGAGAGCTAAAATCTTTAGAGGGTAAAGAACAAGTTTTAAGTAAAAGTCTAACTAACCTCAGTAAGCAACTAGATCAGAAAAATGCTGCTTTGTTCAATCAAGTAGGTGAAAAGCGAGCTGAGGCTCAAGCCGAACTGTTAGGGGTTGAGGCGCGTTTAAAGTCTTCCGGTTCACAAGTTTCTCAAACTACTGTTTTGGCGCCGGTTGATGGGATTGTGCAATCTATTCCGACTACCTCCTCAGGCAGCGTAATTGCACCAGGCGGAACTGTCGCAGTAATTGTTCCCACTACCAAGGAAGCGCTAATCGAAGCCAAACTATCTCCACGTGATATTGGTTTTGTTACTGAAGGACAGCCTGCAAGGGTGAAAATAGACGCCTTTGATTACAGCCGATATGGGGCATTAGATGGAATTGTTCAGCGGATTTCTCCTTCTACAGATACCGATGAGAAAGGAGGTGTTTTCTATAAGGTGAAAATCAGCATTGAGAGACCGTTTTTTAACAATGATCCCGAGCGCTTTGGTTTAATTCCAGGGATGACTGGTGAGGTAGATATTGTGACGGGTGATAAAACGGTATTTCAATACTTATGGAAGCCAGTATTTACCAACATAACCACTGCCTTTGGCGAACGTTAAGAGAGGTTTGTTATGACTAAGCCGCAAGATAAATCAGCCTCAAATGCCAAAGGCAAACTCTCTAAAAGCAGTAACAGCGTCAACAAAGATAAAGGCATAAAAAAAGCCAAGCGTATCGATGAAGATGTAGCACGGCTTAAGGCAAAAGAGTTACGGGATGTAAAAACCGCAGGTTTAAGCAATCAAGATTTGGTTGCTGATAAATCCCATCAGCAACAGCTAAGTGAGCAGCAGGCTTTACCAGACGAGGGATTATTGTCAGAAGCCACAAACCCGTCAGAGACAATTTCGAAAACTGGTAAAGGTGGGGAATCTGCTAATGCTAAATCCTCCGAATCCGACGACACTTCAAAAGCCGTTGCTGGCGCTGCCTTGGTGGAAGCTGCCTTAATTGATGATAGCAAAGCGACAGCAAGAGTGGGTAAAGGAGGGGGTAGCAGTGCCAACTCTCATTGGTTTGCTGCACATTCACTTCTTAATCATGTTGGGGTTAAGGGTTTAACGAGCAACCAGTTGGTAAATGTTGAGGGTAATCATTATAAGCCCAGTGTGACAGTACAACAGCTTACTAAAGTTAATCACTCTCAAACTGACCAGCAGCAAGCACCGGTTATTCATGCTGAAGGGGCACAGCAACAAAGCGGATCAGTAAAAGAAGATAAAGTGAGCGAGGTGAGCGGTCAGTTGCATGTTGCTGGTGTTGACGCTAACCAAGTAAGCTGGTCAGTTGAGTCTGGAAGTGGGGTATATGGCCAGCTGGTTGTAGACTCTCATACTGGGCAGTGGCGTTATCAGTTGGATAATGTACTAGCTACGACCAATGCTTTGGCTGAAGGAGAGCACCATAGTGAGCAATTTGTTGTTTTAGTTAAAGACAATCTGCAGCATCAAATCAAAATGGTGGTTTCAATAGAGGTGGAGGGCAGTAATGATAAACCCCAAATCTCTGGTTTGCACCATGCCAACGTTACTGAGATGGCTGCACTTTCTGAAGTTGATGGTCAGTTATTCGCTAAAGATCCAGACCACAATGAGCAACTACAATGGGCAGTTAGCCACTCTCAAGGTCAATATGGCCGATTAACTATTAACCCTGATAATGGGCAGTGGCAATATCAGCTTGATAATAAGCAACCTGCAACCCTTGCGTTAATCGAAGGGCAAAAGGGGGTTGAGCATTTTGTTGTTAGTGTAACCGACAGTGCTGGTGAAGTAGTTAAGCAAGACTTAACTATTCAAGTTCTTGGCACTAATGAACAGGCGATCATTGGCGGAGGGTATAGTGGCTTACTCAGCGAAGATAAAGATGTTCATCAAGGGCAACTGCGCGCAGATGGTGTATTAACAGTTACGGATCTGGATAGCGGTCAAAACCAGTTCCAAGCCAATGTGCTACAAGGGCAGTTTGGTAGCTTATCTATTGACGAACTTGGCCATTGGACATACACAGCTGACAATTCTCAGACCGCCATTCAAGGCCTTAACAGTGGCGAGTCACTCACCGACACATTGTTGGTGCATTCAGTTGATGGCACTGAACAGAAAATCACTGTCACTATTAACGGCACCGATGACAAAGCTGTGATAGGAGGTACTGCAACCGCCACATTAACCGAAGGCAAAGACCTTCATAGCGGACAGCTTCGCGTTGATGGCGCGTTAACAATTACTGACGCAGACAATGGCGAAGCCCAGTTCCAAGCAACGGCTTTGCAAGGGCAGTTCGGTACGCTGACTATCAATAATCTCGGCCATTGGACCTACACAGCGGATAACTCACAAGCCACGATTCAAGGTCTAAAAACGGGTGATTCGGTTACGGATACGTTATTGGTTCACAGCGTCGATGGCACTGAACAAAAAATCACTGTCGCGATTAACGGTACTGATGACAAAGCAGTGATTGCAGGCACCAGTACAGCTACGCTCACCGAAGATAAAGACGTGCATGGTGGTCAACTGCGTGTTGATGGCGCACTTAACATCACCGATGCTGACAACGGCCAAGCCCAGTTCAATGCCGAGAGCCTGCAAGGCCAATTCGGTACGCTTTCTATCAATAATTTGGGTCACTGGACCTACACAGCTGATAATGCGCAAGCGGCGATTCAAGGGCTTAAAACAGGTGAGTCACTGACTGAGACCCTAATCGTTCACTCAATTGATGGCACTGAGCAACAAGTGACTATCAAAATCAATGGCACAGACGATAAGGCTGTCATTGCAGGTACCGCAACAGCCACAGTAGCCGAGGACAAAGATGTTCAGCAAGGTCTACTACAAACCCAAGGCCAGCTAACAGCTACAGATGCAGACTCGGGACAAGGGTATTTTTTGGCTCAAACGAGTACAACCCAATATGGCCAATTTCAAATCGATGTCAATGGTCATTGGCATTATCATGCCGACAATAGCCAATTAGCCATTCAATCTCTCGCCCAAGGGCAAAAGCTCACCGATTCCGTCATTATAAAAACGGCTGACGGTACAGAACAAACCTTATCGGTAGATATCCTTGGCAGTAACGATAACGCTGTAATCAGTGGCAATCATAGCGCTACCATTACCGATGCAGCCAATGCGCCGAATATCTTACTCGCTAACGGGCAATTAACGGTTACCGACACTGACGTTGGAGAAAATCACTTCCAAGCTCAATTGATAGCTGGCAGTCATGGTAGTTTCTTAACAATTGATGCAGACGGTGCTTGGATATACAGTGTCGATAGATACAACACCGATATAGTCAGTTTAAAAGCAGGCGAAAAGCTCAATGAGAGCTTCACTGTAACCAGTGTCGATGGGACTTCTCAAGTTATCACGGCGACCGTATTAGGCAGTAATTCTCCAGCAATTATTACTGGCCAAAACGTTGCGCTGCTAAAAGAAGATACGGCGCAATTATCGGCTAATGGGCAGCTCAATATATTCGACCCAGATAAAGGTGACATGCAGTTCACAGCTGAAACACTGCAGGGAAAATATGGTCAACTGCTGGTCAATGATAAAGGAGAGTGGCACTACCAACTCAACAACAGCTCGCAAGCGGTTCAGTCATTACAAGAAAACCAGCTCGGATTGGAAACCTTTTTTGTAAAATCTACTGATGGCACTCCTCATGGCATACAAATTCAAGTCCTTGGCAGTAATGACAGAGCCGATATTCAAGGTGTTGATACCGGGACAGTGACCGAAGATAAACTCACTTCAGGATTATTAACGACCTCAGGGCAACTGACGATTACCGATGTAGACGCCGGGCAGAACATTTTCCCGTCAGGGACTCAAGATGGCCTATTTGGGCAGCTTGTCATCAGTAATGATGGTCATTGGCAATATCTCGCAAATAATCAACAAAATGCCATTCAACAACTCCCAAAAGGTGCCACCCTTCAAGAAACATTTATTGTTCACTCAATTGATGGGACCGAGCATAAAATTCAGGTTAATGTCGCCGGGGAAAACGATATTGCCACAATTAGTGGTGATAAAACTGGTTCAGTGTCGGAAGATTTACACGTTAATCATGGCTACCTGCAAACCGATGGGCAATTAACGGCTTTAGATGTAGACAGCGGGGAGTCGCAATTTATTGCCGCCTCTTACACTGGTACTTATGGCACAGTAAGCATAAATACTTCAGGCCATTGGCAATACACAGCTGACAACGCACAATCTGCTATTCAAGAGTTAAAAGCCGGTGAATCACTAACAGAAAACATTTTGGTTAAATCAGCTGACGGAACCGAGTCCGGTCTTAGCATTACCATTAACGGCACAGAAGATAAAGCAACCGTCACCGATGCTCAAACGGACATGAATTTACGCGGCGTTACTGAAGATCGCGGCTACATAGATACCCATTACGATCTGCACTATGACGGTCAATTAAACATTCAAGATCCCGACAAAGGCGATAACAGTTTTGACCCTAATATAGGTCCACAAACTTACCAAGGTATTGGTTACGATACTAAACTCGGTGGGCATATCTTACTCATGCAAGATGGCCACTACACCTATACGCTGGACAACCGTCATATTCAAGACCTTGCCGCCGGCGAAACAAAAACAGATTCGGCGATTATCCGCACCGCTGACGGCACTGAGCATACCATCAAACTTAGTGTACACGGCACCAATGATACTCCCACAGTGAGTGCACAGTCACAGTCTGTCACTGAAGGTGGCGCCATCCTAAATGGGCAGATGATAGGCCATGATATTGATACTGGTGCACAACTACGTTACTCAGCACCACAGATAGATGGACTCACATTAAACCCCGACGGCAGCTACAGCTTTGACCCTAGCCATGCAAGTTATCAATCACTAGCCTCAGGGGTAACAAAAACGCTAACGATTCCAGTCACCGTCACTGATGAGCATAATGCCAGCGCCACACAAAACCTTTCTATTAGCATAACCGGCACCAATAATGCTGCCGTTATTGGTGGAGTTGATACTGGCGATGTCAGCGAGGGAACTGCTGGACAAGATATGTCGCCAGATTATGCTCAGCCAGGCATGGCTAAGTTCGGGCAAGCAGCATTAACAGCTGATGGCAAGTTAGATATTGTTGACCCCGATACAGCAGAATCTCAGTTTGATCCTAAAGGCGGTGCCTGGAATAACTCTTACCACGGACAATATGGACACTTACTCTTAAACACAGATGGTACTTGGCATTACGACGTGACGGTTGGAAGCGTTGATTGGGTCGGAAATCGTAAGACAACAATCGGCACTGCCATTGATAAATTAGGTGAGCATCAAACGTTAACTGATACCATTACTGTATACGCTAAAGATGGCACATCTCACGATATTATTATTACTATTCATGGTGATAATGACCGCCCATATTGCTCTTCAGAAGTGCTGCTTGCTAGTGGCAAAGAAGATCTAGCTCAAACCATCTCTGTCGTTGATCTTTTAGCAAACACCATAGACGTGGATGCCAATGATGCAGGCAAACTCACCATTGCCAATCTACATGCTGATCATGGCTCTATTCTCACTAACCAAGATGGAACCTTTACCTTTACTCCAGACAAAGACTACAACGGTCAAGTCCATTTCACCTATGACGTCTTAGATGCTCACGGTGGTATCACCCACACCGGAGCGACAACAACACTTAGCGCGGTGAGAGACAGTGCTGTCATCACAGAGGTCAGTAGTGGCAGTATTACTGAAGATGGGGCCCACAGTAGTAATGTTAATGGCACCGTCACCGAGATTGCTAATGGTACCCTCAATGTCGTTGATCCCGATAGCGGTGAAAATGCATTTAGATATAGTCAATTTGGCGAAACAAAAATTCATGACCCGTTTGGTGGTCAGCTACGCATTGACAGTGCTGGTAGCTGGGCCTATAGCGTTGATAACGCCAACCTGCAGCATCTAGCACAAGGTCAAACTGAAATCGTAGTATATCGTGTGCATAGTAAAGACGGTACGCCTTACGATCTGCATATTAATGTTACCGGAACCAATGATGCACCAACGATCAATCAGGTACATTTAACCAACGGTACTGAAGATGTCAGTTACCAGATGCAAGCAAGTCAGTTTGGCTTTACTGATATTGATACTGGCGACACCTTACAGGCTATTACCTTAACTAACTTGCCAAGCTTAGCAGCAGGTAAATTTGTACTTGATGGACGTGATGTGTCTGTAAATCAGATTATCGATGCCGGAGATATCAGTAAGCTGCAGTTTGTTCCAGCGAAAGACTTTAATGGTGATGTTCATTTCAGTTATACCGTGAATGATGGCCATGCCGATTCCGCTCCCGCTCAGGCATCCATCAATATCGCAGCAGTGAATGACCCATTAACTGACAGTGGTGCCCGCAATTTAGGCACAACGGATGAAGACCATTCGATTCATATTACACAGGCGCAGCTACTTGAACATTTGTCAGACCCTGACGGTTCACTGCAGATTGTTGGTACCCCAACTTCATCCCACGGAACCTTTAATGGCGACGCAATTCACGGCTACACGTTTACGCCTACTGCCAACTTTCATGGCGACAATGTCGATATTATTTACCAAGTTACCGATGGCACCAACCAGAGCACGGCGCATGCAAATATTGACATTACCTCTGTGACCGATAGCGCTCATGCAACACTAAGCTTTACCACTGAACAACAGGTAATGAAGTTTGATAGTAGTGGTCAAGGTTCGGTAATGAACAATGGCGAACTACAAACAGGCGACACGATCTCCAATATTGCCGTGGAGTTCAACGTCATCGGTGGCAATCAGGTTGCTACACAAGGTATACATGGGGCAACGTTTATTAGTTATGGGAACAGCCATTCCACCAACGAACTTTACGCTTGGAAACCATCAAATCTAACCGTATCGATTTGTGGCACTGAGTATGCGACAGGTATTGACACTACTGCTGACAATTTAACCCACCGTTACACACTATTGTGGGACTCCCACTCTGGCATCTTACAAGTATTGCAAGATGGTAAAGTAAAATTCACCCAAGATAATGTCCATCAAGGTGATACGATGCCAGGTAAGGGGATGCTGTCGCTAGCGCAGGATCAAGATGGCAACTTAGTCCATGAGGATGGCCACCATCAAAATCATGGTTTTCAGCCCAAAGATGCATTCCATGGGCAAATATTCAGTGCTGCAATGGTCACTAATCATCCCGTTGATGCCAGCTTATTATCACAAGCCCCGTTAAATAGCGTTGTGGATAAAAATAATGGCTTGGTTATTGATATTAGGATGGCAAATGGGGTCGCGAGCGATCTTACTGGCCATCATCAAATCACAACAACAGCTACTGGAGTGATATCAGAAGTCGTGCAAGTCGACAGCACCTTGGTCCCACCAAATCCTGATGCGCTCATTCGCTTAAATCCTGTCATCACTCCCCCTACCGATACTGACGACAAAATTGTCAAAACAGAGATTACTGGATTACTAAAAGGTACTGTTATCAGTGATGGACATGGGCATAGTCACACTATTAATGGAATGACAGATAAAGTCGATGTTAAAGATTGGTCGTTAGCCGATTTAACTGCACAATTGCCTGGTGGCGATAGTCACAATATGAATATAGGACTCATTGTCACCACCCAAGGACCAGACAATACTCAAGCGATAGACAGCCATTTTCAGGCATTAGTTCTGGATCCAACCAAACCAGTTCCCAATGCCCAAATTGGTGGTGATGATCTTGCCAATACTGATGAAGATACCAGCATCTCTGGCGTGCTAAGTGTGCAAGATACAGATACCGCGCAAATGCACTTTAATGTTGCTGCTCTAGATGGCACCTATGGCCACCTCGATATGTCAAGCAATGGTCATTGGACTTTCACACCGAATGCCACCGCTAATGCGTTAACCAAAAATGATCAGGTACACGAAACCTATACCGTTTCTAGTATTGATGGCACCCAACACCAAATCACCATCAACATTGATGGCCGTGACGATAACCCAATCGTTACTGAACTCGCAGCACCTAAAACCGTTATTGAAGACGGCGGACACGACCACGTTCGCACTTCAGGCATGCTAAGTATCAGCGATCCAGATACTGGAGACACCCATAGCATTACCGAACAAACCGATGTGTTGGGTACATATGGACACTTTACAATTGCAGCCAATGGCGGCTGGCATTACGAACTTGATAATGCTTTAGCTGCTACTCAAGCCTTAACCGAAGGGCAACACGTTACCGAAACATTTAATGTAGTCGTTACCGATAATGAAGGTGGTCAAACAACTCACACCATGCACTTTGACGTACAAGGTAGCAATGAAGCACCAACGATTGCGACACAAGTCATCCATGCTATTGAAGATGTTAGTTATCACTTTACTGATGTTGACTTTGGTTTTACTGACAGCGATGGCGGCAGTTTAAGCAGTATCACCATTACGGAATTACCCGCTGCCAGTTTAGGTGTGCTGCATCTAAATGGTGCTGCCGTAACGGTTAACCAAGTCATTAGCCAAACGGATATTGCTAACCTGATATTTACCCCTGAACAAGACGTTAACGGTAGAGTTAACTTTAAGTACTCAGTTAATGATGGCCATGACAACTCATCGGTAGCAACGGCTGAAATTGATATTGCAGCAAGAAATGATGCACCGACCTCAGTTCATCTAAGTGTTAGGGATATTGAAGACCATAGCCATACTTTCAGTAAAAATGAATTCAGTTTTGCTGATGTTGATACGGGCGATACATTGCAGCACATTACCATCACTCACCTGCCCAACCCTGCACACGGTAGTTTATTATTAGATGGTCGAGCAGTGGTTGCTGGCCAGCAAATTGATGCTGATAACATTGATAAATTGGTCTTTACGCCAGTAACAGATTTTAATGGCGAGTCTGCGTTTAAGTACTCAGTAAGCGATGGCAGCCTAGACTCGAAAGAGTACACTGGCGCAATCCACATTTCAGCAGATAACGATGCGCCAACTTTCTTAGCAGGTGGGCAATTTGCATCACTGCCCATCTCGGCGGCTTACGAATTTTCGGGTAATCAAGGCACCGATCTATCAGGCCGAAATAATCATGCCGTGCTAAGTGGCACCATCACTGCCACCACAGGTGCTGATGGCACGCCAGATTCAGCAGTGCAATTTCATGGTGATAGCGGTGCCAAAATCGAAGTCCCGGATTTACAATATGGCCAAGGTATTACGGTATCCGCCACGGTAAAATTTGACTCAATAGCTGACAGTTATTCCAGAGTGTTTGATTTTGGTAATGGCCAAGCCAAAGACAACATTTTGCTCACCCATAGTGGCACCACCGATACACTACAGCTCGAATTCATCGACGCTGCGGGTCAAAAGCATGACCTAATGGTGCCTCATGGGGTCACCCCGGGCCAATGGATGAAACTGACCGCGACCATTAGTCATGATGGTCATATGGCACTGTATAATAATGGCCAGCTATTAGGGGAAACCGATAGCGGCGCAGAGCTTCCCGCTACCGCTAGAAGTCAAAATTTCATTGGCAAGAGCCACTGGTCACAAGATGGTAACCTGCATGGTGCTTTTGATAATTTTGCGGTGTTTGATCAGGTCATTTCTCCTGCACAAATTAAAGCACTTGCTGCAGCAAGTAACTTGAATGATCTGCTACATAAGTACGATCAAATAGACCACGACCAATTTCACGCAACAGTTAACGTCAATCAAAGCTTTACCATCAATCAAGATGATATTTTAAACCAAGCCACTGATATTGATGGTGACACCTTATCGGTATCCCACGTATCCATTGCTGGGAATCACGGCACGATTCACGATAATGGTGATGGCACTTGGACCGTTACCCCTCAATCCAACTATCGCGGTGAATTGAAAATCGAAGTCGACGTGACCGATGGGCAAGAAACACTACCTGCGCACCTTACAGTTCAAGTAGGGAATGCCAGCATCACAGGCGATAGCAAGCTAACTACCGACGAAACCCATGCCGTTTCGGGTCAACTTACGGTGACCGACCCCGATACCAACCAAGATCACTTCATCGCTCAAGTGCTGCCTAGCAGCCACGGGGAATTTAGTATCGATACCACTGGTCATTGGCAATATACGCCTAACAAAGCCGCACAAGCGCTGTCACAGGGCCAAAGTGCCACCGATATCGTTACAGTTAAGACTGCCGATGGCACCCAACATCAAATCAGCGTCGACCTCACTGGTAGCGACACCGCGCCAACCACCGTCACCACCGATTTAGGCAAGGTTGAATCTGGCCACACCCACGACTTTCAAGCAACTGATTTACTTGCGAATGTTACCGATGTTGATACCAGCACCGCGGGATTATCGATTGTGGCAGGTTCACTGCTCTCTCCCCATGGAACGGTAGTAACCAATCCTGACGGCAGCTATAGCTTTACTGCAACCCCAGGCTTTGTTGGTAACGATTTAGCCATTAGTTTCCAAATCAGCGATGGTCATAACACTATTGATGCCAACGCAATAATTGATGTCACGCCGCCTCTGGCAATTACCAGATTAGAATATGATACCGGTGTCAGTGACAGTGACTTTGTTACTAGCGACGGCCACATAATCTTATACGGAACTGGCGAGCCCGGTAGCACTATCATGGGCAGTGGGATTCTCAGCGGTCCTAAAGCAATTGTCGATGCAAATGGTCATTGGAAAATGGATGTCAGCGCAACAGATCGCGCCGATGGTACCTATACGCTGACCGTATTTGAAGTAAAAGCTGATGGCAGCTATGCCCAAGCCCATCATAAAATCACTATAGATACTGCTAAACCAACGCTGTCTATCGACCCTATCTCCAATGACGATTGGGTAAATCATCATGACCATCAGCAGGATTTAACTATTACAGGTGCCACAACCCATGTGGCTGATGGCAATTCGGTTGATGTGATTGTGGCTGGTACACACTATAGCGCCAGCGTTAACAATAACCATTGGCAATTGACCATTCCTGCCAACCAAGTTGCCAATATTGGCGACAACGCCTATCAAGTTCATGCTGAGGTTGTCGCTACAGCAACTGGCGATAGCGCTCATGAACAGAGGCAACTGGTGGTTTCAGCTGATCTCAGTACGCTGGTACAAACTCAAGCTGTCGAGGAGGACAGTAAGACTACTGCGACAGGAACTTTATTTGCTGTTGGCGCTAGTGAAACCGTAACCACTACCGGAGTGCTACAAGGCAACTATGGCACCTTACACATGAACGCCGATGGTAGCTATCACTACACATTGGACAACCAAGCTGCCGCGATTCAGCAAATGGGGCAAACAGATAGCCATGCAGATAACTTTTTCATCAGTTATACCAATAACCATGGCGACACCAAGCATGCCGTGGTCAATATTGGTATTCATGGCACCAACGACGCGCCTCTACTAACAGGAACCTTTGAAATATCCCGTTCAATTACCACGGGCTCAATGACCAACACCCACTCTTACGGCTATATCAATATTGATGACATTGATAACGCTGACAACCTCAACGTCGAGTACATAGATAATCAAGGCGGCCACCATCAATTGGATTTCACTCCAGGCAACCGCAATATAATTGATGTACAGGGCATTGGTTACTTTAATATTGATGCCGACGGTCGCTGGGACTTTACCTTTAGCCACAGTGGTCCGGAGCGAGACAAACTCAATCAGGAGGTGGCTGCAGGTAAAATTCATACCGAAACCGTTACCCTCAAAGTTACCGATGGCAGCGGTGAGAGCCGAGAAGAACATCTAACAGTACACATTGGTGACGGTAAAACCGGGCCGCAAATTTTCGGCGCGTCCGAGTCTGTGGTTACCGAAGATAAAGTCACACGCTCGCACGGTTTACTCGATTTATTAGTTGGTGATGTCAAAGTCGCCAGCGGTGTCACCTGGGCATTGCAAGCCGGAACACGTCCGCAATACGGTGACCTAACCTTAAGTAGCGATGGCAGTTGGCAATATCAGGCCCACAACGATTCGGCTCGTGTGCAGGCCTTGGCTCAGGGTGAGCGACTTGAAGAAACAATAATGGTGACCGCTACCGACTCTCTTGGTCACAGCGTAGACCAAGCCATGAAGTTAGTGATCATCGGTACCAATGATGTACCTGTTGTTGGTCATGCCCTTGCTAATACGGTTGTTGAAGATCATCTGCTCACTCTGAGTAAAGCTGATTTACTTGCTAACGTTCACGATACAGACGCTAAAGATGTGCTTGATGTAAGCCATTTATCAATAGTCGGTGGTGGTACTATCACCCAACAAGGTGACCATTGGGTTATTAATCCAGGGGTAAATTATAATGGGGAATTACGCTTAAATTATACGGTGACCGATGGTCATGTAGCGATAGATAACACTATGGCGATTCATGTGTCGCCTGATGCCGATACTCCTACCATGATATTTACTAAGCATGTCGGTGATTTAGCTTCGCCACTCGATACTATGGCGATTTCGGGGAATGAAAATTCTGATTTAGCACTTAATATTAACGTATCCAGTCCAGATACAAATGAAACGCTCACAGTTGAAATCACAGGCGTTCCACCAGGGGCTTCGCTATCTGCGGGGACTGAAAATAACGGCATATGGACACTGCAACAAAGCGAATTAACTAACCTCAAAGTTATTCCTGAAGCTGACTTTCATGGCCATTTTGATTTAAATGTTTCAGCAATTAGTCATGATGGCAGTGAACAGGCTTCGGTTAGTCAAACTATTGGAGTTGATGTACTAGCGGCACCTGTACTCGCCGGAATAGGGCAATCAGATGCTCCACAAAGTGACACTGAAACAGATACGCTGACCTTTAGTTCAAATGTTGATGCCGATTTATCCAACGTGGCAAGCACTGGAGTTCTCAATGATCCTATTGCTCCGGTAGACCACTACTTTCAAATGTTGGGAATGACCAGAGATAACACGCCATTGGAGTCTTCTGATGGCGACCAAACAGATCTACTACCTGAATTTAACGTAGACAACCCTTTAGCTGATGCAGATGATTTAGCATTACAATCGTCGGATCCGTTTGACAATCCATTGGCTGAAGGTGAGGACCAACATCATCAACTTGATGATGCCCAAGACAATAATCATAGCCAACTTGTTGATGATAATACGGTTGTGGATAGTCATGATGATGAGCTGTTGCATTCGGCGCTCAACAATATGCATAATCAATGGTAAATATATCGAATGTTGTTTGAGCTAAATGAATATCAAATATTGCACTAAAATAAGGCGATATGTTAATTTTTAGCAAAATAAACTAAAAGGGGATGGTGAGGTAGTTTTTTCTCTTGGTGTTCACTAAGTGGCGTGGCAAAATGCCGCCTTACCCTCATATGAAGTTGTTTAGTTAAAGGACTCAACATGAAATTACGCCTCGCTGTTGTTGGCGCTGCTATGTTCGCTGCTCTTCCTGCTCAAGCCGATCTACTAGGTTTAACACTGGCTAGCCATATCGCTCAAACCAATACTGACCCAAAAGCCTCGTCGGCTTGGCAAGGTGATTTAGAGCTGCGTTTTAAGCATCCTATCCCGCTAATTCCAAATGTGGCAGTAGGTGCTAACAAACGTAAGCAAGGTGATGCGGCAGATGGTTCTAGCTACCAAGGTGAGTTGTATTACAACTTGTTTGATACTGCAGGCCTTTATCTAGATGTGGGTGCGGGTTACGAGCGTTGGGACAGTGCCAACACTGCCTTAGCTGGCTCTGATGACGGTGAGCAAGTATACGCTGTAGGGCGTGTGGCTTGGCGTTTCCCTGGTTCTGGCTTAGGTTTGGAAAGTGATTTAAAACTGTCGCTTACCGATGAAGATTACAAAGCTAACCGTTTCCGCGCGGGTGTTAACTACGAACTGTTTGATTTAGTGGCGAGCACTATTGATATCTCTGCCGGTTACCAGTACGAAGATATTGCAACACGTAGCTACAGCACCAGTAATAGCGGCGCTTACTTAGGTTTAGCTGTTAACTTCTGATAGCGAGTTATTTTGGCAGTTTGTTGCAAACAACAGGCTGCCATTGCCATAAACCCTAGGCCTGCACTAAGGCTGACTAAACCAAAAATACCCTGCTGCTGATTTAACTGCCAAGCAAAAGCACCAAGAAATGGGGCACTTGCGCTGGCGAGTAAATAGGGCACGGCCAACATTCCCGATATCGCTCCAAAGCCTTGTTCACCGAGTAATTGTTTGGTTAACACTGGCCGCAAAATACTGGTCACACCATAAGCACTCCCTTGTAATACGACAAACAGCCAAATAAGGTGCTGGAGATGATCGAGCTGCCACAATAAACCGGCGGCAACGAGCAAACTGCCAAAACACAGCATGGTTATAAGGGTATTCGATAGCCGTTTATCTACACTGATCATTGCGATGCGCCCAAGCACTTGCATTGGGCCAATCATCGCCATGACTAACACGGCATTATCTGCGCTAAAGTTGAGAGCGTGCATGCTTGGTAGTAAAAAGTTGACCAATACCGTGTGGTTAAGTGCGCTAAGAGAAAAGGCTAAGGCAATAAACCAGAACACTGCGTTTTTAAGCTGAGCATTTGGCGCGCTCGATTGCTTAATGTTTGCGATGGCTTTCGTTTTGCCAAGCTCTGAGCTTTGGGCCCCTTGAATTAACTTGGCGCTAATAAACAGCAATGGTGTAGCGATGAGCAAAACAATCAAGGCCAAACTCATGGATGTCATTCGCCAGCCTAAGAGGTCGATAAGGTAATGGCAAAGTGGAAAGCTTAGGGTACCTGCAAAGCCAGCATATAAGGTGACTTTGGTGATCGCCGATTTAGCGTTGTCCCCGCGATAACGGGTAAGAAAAGCAAAACAAGGTTCGTATAAACACCCAGCGCTAGCGCAGCCTAGCACTAACCAAGCAGCATAAAACTGCCATAAGCTCTGCACTTGGCTAACGGCCAGCAAAGCCATTCCGCCCAGCATAGCGCTGCAGCTTAAAACCCGTGGGCCAAACCCTTTGTCGATTAAACGGCCAATAAATGGCGAGCAAAGCGCAGAGGCGACTAAGCAAATCGTGAATGCTAACGAGACATCGGCAATCGACCAAGCAAGCTGCTGATGCCAAGTGAGCAGCGTGGCAGGAAAGCTATAGTAAAGGCATGCCCAAAGCAGTGTTTGGGCAATGGCCATTCCATGAGTGGCTAAGCGAACTTTCGTTGGGGTTAGTGCCACTAAACGCTTTCGCTTAACAGTTGTTTCTCATAATGCTCTAGAAAGCTTAAGCAGTCTTCTTGGAATAATGGCAGGGCCTCGGCAAGTTTTTCATGCGACCAATCCCACCAGGCGAGTTTTTCTAGGCGCTCGCCAGTGTTTGGTTCATCAAAGCGCGGCCTCAATACCTTGGCAGGATTACCCACCACGATGTGCCAAGCGGGTACATCTTTAGTAACAATACTGCCAGAGCCTACAATGGCGCCATTACCGATGTTTACACCCGGCATAATAATCGCACCGTGGCCAATCCATACATCGTGACCAATCTTCACTTTGTTATCTGCGCGCCAATCAAATACCTGTTCGTCTACTTTTGCTGCCATTCCATACTTTTGCGGGCGGTAGCTAAAGTGGTGCAGGCTTGGTCGCCACCACGGGTGGTTGCTGGGATTTACCCTTACGCTTGAAGCAATAGAGACAAACTTTCCTACTTCGCATAAAGCAATATCTACGTCATTTTGAGCGTAGCTGTAATCACCAAATTGCACGTTGTCTAATAGGCAGCGCTCGCCAATTTCAGTCCAGCTACCTAGTTTAGAGCTAGTTATCTTACTGTTATTAGCTACGCTGGGCTGGCTGTTTAAATTTGCGCCGGGATCTACTATCGCCATGGTTATTCCTTTGAAGTTATAGGCTTAGGCATAATTCATCATGCCCAACCAGCACATTGCTGGGAAAGCAGTTGGGGTGTTGCATGAGGTATTCGTCTAAATCGT
The DNA here is from genome assembly GCF_037076485.1 of Agarivorans sp. OAG1. Taxonomy (NCBI): domain Bacteria; kingdom Pseudomonadati; phylum Pseudomonadota; class Gammaproteobacteria; order Alteromonadales; family Alteromonadaceae; genus Agarivorans; species Agarivorans sp. OAG1. Next base: position 3,105,576 of record NZ_AP028990.1, on the reverse strand, counting down.
GGCCAATGTGGGTGAGCACCCAAGTGCTGTCGGGCAGTGCATGTGCTAACTCAAGCACATCGCTAAGATTATTGTGATTGCCTGAACGATGCAGAGGAGAGTTACTGCAATCAATCACTACATACTTTGGCGGCTGGCGCAGCAATTGTTGCCAGCTTTGGTCTGGGATCCCTAGGGTATCGGTTAGGTAGGCAATCCGGCCATTTTCGCTGGTAAACAAGTAGCCTAGAGTAGGTTTTGAATGATTTAACGCTAGCGGAGTTATGTTGATATCGGCTAACGAAAAGCTATGCAAGGCCTGCCTAGCTGGCTGAAAATCTAGTAAACCAGGGTGCTTAAATAGGTCATCACACCCTAAGGGATCATCCGGGTGATAAACCGGAATTGGCTCGGCCACTCCCCAGCGTAATTCAAATAAAGCTTGTACATGATCCATGTGAAAGTGGGTGAGTAACATGGCACCAATAGACCCAGCCGGAAAGCGGGTTTGTAACTGCGGATGGTTGGCATCGATGAGTATTCGTTGGCCGTTTACTTCTAGCACCGCTGAGCAAAGTAATCTTGCTTTGCTGGGGTCTAAGCTTGCTCGCTGGCAGGCGAGGCAATCGCAGCCGTACACTGGACAGCCTGTTACATTGCCGGTGCCAAGTAGGGTTAGTTTCATTGGATATATAACTCGGTCGTTTCGGTTTCAATGTATTTGAGCAGCTTGCTCACGGTGCAGTCTAGATTGCGGTTGTTGTCTAAGCGCCAACACTCTTCTGGTAGAGAAGCCTGATATTGTTCGCTGCGGCGCAGCCGTGCTGAGATATCGTGTTCAGATTCACGACCGCGCTTGCGCAGGCGTTCGGCCAATATGCTGGGGTCTACATCCAAGGCGATTATTCGCAAGCGCTCCCCAAATAACTCTTCAGCTAAGGGGATCTGTTGGCGAGAGCCGTTGAAAAGCACCGAGAACCCCATGCTCAACCAAGTATTTACTTCATTACCCACTGCGTAATTGCAGCCATTGGCCTGCCAGTCCATCGCAAATAAGCCGCTGTGTTTACGATGGGTGAACTCTGGCACGCTTAAGGCAATGTGATTTTCACCGCTATCATCTACCGCGCGGGTGATGTAGCGATGAGCAATCAGCAGGTTGCTGTCCGCTTGCAACTGGCTACGTAAGCCATTAATTATGCTGTCTTTACCTGAGCCAGAAGGCCCCACCAAGTAAAACAACTTGGCTTCGCCGTTTAGTTCACTGGCAGTTAGCGAAGTCATCAAAATACTCGCTCTCCTTCGCGCCATACTTGCATTACTTGCAAGCGCTCATCATTGGGTTTGGCTAATACCAAGTCGGCCCGTTTACCCTCGCAAATACTGCCTCGGTCGTCCATGCCTAAGGTATGTGCTGGAGTTAGGCTAACCATTTGAATGGCCTGACAAAGATCGTAGTTGTTATCTTCCATGTTAGCCACCATATATGCGGCATCGAGTAAACTGGCTGGGTAGTAATCAGACGACAAAATATCCAGCACGCCTTCGCGAGCCAGCTCTGCCGCGGCTACATTGCCAGAGTGAGAGCCGCCACGCACAATATTTGGCCCGCCCATCATTACCTGCAAACCCGCTTCGTGCGAGGCTTTAGCCGCAGCAACAGTGGTAGGGAACTCGGCAACAGCACAACCTAATGATGCAGACTCTAGGGCGTGTTCAAGTGTGGCGTCGTCATGGCTGGCCAAGGCAATGCCTCGCTCGCGAGCAGAGGCTGCAATGTGTTTACGATTTGCGTCTGACCACTGCTCGGACGCGGCAGTTTGCTCGGCTTCAAAAGCTGCCATTTCTTTATCGTTTAAGCCGTATTTGCCCATGTAGTAAGTGCGATACTTTTCGCTGTCTACAAATTGGCGTTGGCCTGGTGTGTGGTCCATTAACGACACCATGGCTACTGGCCCTTGCTCAACCAAGGTTTCGAATATGTTGGCGGTATCAGCATTCGGTAGTTCGCAGCGTAAGTGCAGCATGTGCTCTGCGCGATTAACGCCGCGTTGCTGGCTATTCACAATGGTGTGTAGCATCCGCTCAAGGTTGGCAAGGCGAGTGCCGTGGTCGTTAATGTAGCCCAGTGCAATGGCATCAAGCACGGTAGTGATACCGCTGGAAATCATTAAGGCATCGTGGCTGGCCATGGCCGAACCGCTGGGCCAGCTCACCTTAGGCCGTGGGGTGAAAAACTTCTCTAAGTTGTCGGTATGCAATTCAATAAGGCCTGGCAGCAGGTAAGCGCCGTCGCCGTTTATGGCACTGCTGTGTTGGCTTTGAGTATCACTAAGCGCCACGATGCGGCCTTCACGAACTTCTAGTGACCCTGTTACTACTTCATGTTCCAGAACCATATTTACATTGGTAATAATCATCACACTATCCTGCTAATTGTGCTGGTTGTTGCATGTTGTGTAAGCGGTCTGCGACTAAATCGCGCACCCAAACATCGTGAAATATGCCAACAATGGCTGCGCCGCGTTGTTTGGCGGCCAAAATTAATTCAACCACTTGCTGGGCATTGTGTTTGTCTAATGAGGCGGTTGGTTCGTCTAGCAACAATATTGGGTAATCGAGGGCGAAGCCGCGGGCAATGTTGACCCGTTGTTGTTCGCCACCAGAGAAGGTAGCGGGTGCTAGGCTCCATAAGCGCTCAGGCACGTTTAGATGGCTTAATAAGGTTTCGGCTTTAGCTTTAGCTTGGCTATCGCTAATGCCATTTTCTAACATCGGTTGCATTACGATATCTAAGGCCGATAAACGTGGAATAACCCTTAAAAACTGGCTTACCCAACCAATGGTATTGCGGCGTAAAGCAATAATTTCTCTTGCTTGAGCGGTAGCTAAATCTAGCCACTGTTCACCTTGGCTAATCAGCAATTCACCTTCATCAACTTGATAGTTGCCGTAAAGGGAACGTAATAGGCTAGATTTACCAGAGCCAGAGCTGCCGTTAAGCACCACACACTCTCCGGCAAAAATCTCTAGATTTTGCTGGCGTAAAACCGGTAAACGCGCAGCACCTTGATTGTGTAATACAAAGGTTTTGTTGATGTTTTTAGCGATCATGACGGGTTTCATGATGAATCCTTGTAAGCTAGGCGTTTATTGTTGAAGAACCGATGAAACCAACAATTGCGTGTAGGGGTGACTAGGGTCATCCAATACTCGATCGGTAAGGCCGCTTTCTACTACTTGGCCTTGTTTCATCACCATGATTCGGTGCGCCAACAACCTTGCTACCGCTAGGTCGTGAGTAACAATAACCACTGCGAGTTGCAGTTCGGTGACGAGATTACGAATTAAATCTAATAAGCGCGCTTGCACCGATACATCTAAGCCGCCAGTGGGTTCATCCATAAATACCAAACGCGGATGGGTAACCAAATTGCGCGCGATTTGCAGGCGTTGCTGCATGCCACCGGAGAAGGTGAGGGGCATGTCGTCAATTCGGCTTTGATCTATTTCTACCGCTTTTAGCCAAGTGAGTGCTTGCTGGCGGATCTCGGCGTAATTGCGCCAACCGTTTTCCATTAAACGCTCGCCGATATTGCCGCCCGCCGACACCCTTGGGCGCAGCCCATCTAGCGGGTGCTGATGTACAATGCCAAAGTTTTGCCTGATTAAGCTGCGACGTTCCGCTTCACTAATTTGGTATAGCTCTGCAGTGTTGCTATCGCTTTGAAAACTAATGCTACCGGTTTGTGGAGCAAGGCGACCCGATAAGGTTTTGAGCAAGGTAGTTTTACCAGAGCCCGATTCACCCACAATGGCCAATACTTCACCGGGATAAAGGCTTAAGTTAACGTCTTCAAAGCCTTTGCCTGGCGCGTACAGCATGCTCAAGTTTTGGGCTTGGAGTAGGGCTGGCTCGGCTTGGTTCGCGGCGTTTGCGCGAGGTTCTTCAAGTTGCTTAGCTAACTGAGTCATGTTCAGCTCCTAGTTGCGCGGCTTGTTGCTTTTGGCAGTAGTCGGTGTCTGAGCAAATGAACATGCGTTGCCCTTGGTCATCGATCAGCACTTCATCAAGAAAGGTGTCGTGACTACCACATAGGCTGCAAGGCTCATCCCACTGCTGAATGCTAAAGGGGTGGTCGTCGAAATCGAGGCTGTGCACATCGGTGTAGGGAGGAATGCAGTAAATGCGTTTTTCTCGACCCGCACCAAAAATCATTAAGGCTTCCGATTGATGTAGCTTTGGATTGTCGAATTTAGGAATTGGCGATGGGTCTATAAGGTAGCGCCCATGCACCGTTACCGGATAAGCGTAGCTGGTGGCGATGTAGCCATACTTCACAATGTCTTCGTACAGTTTTACCTGCATCGAACCGTACTCTTCCAAAGCGTGCATTTTTTTTGTCTCGGTTTCACGCGGTTCAATAAAGCGCAGCGGCTCGGGAATAGGCACCTGAAAAACCAGAATTTGGTTGTTGCTTAGGGCTTGCTCTGGAATGCGGTGGCGGGTTTGAATAACACTGGCTTGTTCGGTTTTTTCGGTAGTGGCAATGTCGCAAACTTTGCTGAAAAAATGACGAATAGATACCGCATTGGTAGTGTCGTCGGCGCCTTGGTCAATCACTTTAAGTACGTCTTGCTGGCCGAGAATCGAGGCACTAAGCATAATGCCGCCGGTTCCCCAGCCATAAGGCATTGGCATTTCGCGTCCACCAAAGGGCACTTGATAACCAGGAATGGCGACACCTTTTAAGATGGCGCGGCGGATCATCCGTTTGGTTTGCTCGTCTAAGTAAGCAAAATTGTATTGCTGGCTACTATCATCTAGTGCAGTAGCCTGTTGGCTAAAGCTGGTCATGGCTGGCTCCTTGCTGGCGCATTTTTCGTAGCAGTTCTAGTTCGGATTGGAAGTCGACGTAATGGGGCAATTTAAGGTGAGAAACAAAGCCGGCGGCTTCTACGTTGTCGGCATGGGCTAGCACAAACTCTTCATCCTGCGCTGGGCTGCTTACTGGCTCGTTATAGCGCTCGGTTTGCAAAGAGCGGTCGAGTAGGGCAACCGCCATAGCTTTGCGTTCGCTAAAGCCAAAGGCTAAGCCATAACCTCGAGTGAAGTGAGCGTCTTTATCTTGTGGGCTAACAAAGCCATTGACCATTTCACATTCGGTGAGGGTAATGCTGCCTATCTCAACCTCAAACCCCAACTCTTCTGGGCAGATTGCGATGGCTACTTCGCCGCTACGAATCTCGCCAGCAAAGGGGTGGTTACGCCCATATCCACGTTGGGTGGAGTAGGCCATTGATAGTAAAAATCCTTCGTCGCCGCGGCTTAGCTGTTGTAAACGTGCAGCCCGTGAGCAAGGGTAACTAATCGCTTGCTGGGTTATGTCGGCGGGCTCTGCGCCACTGTCTGATTCAGGCTCGGCTAAACCTTGTTGTTCTAGCAACGAAAACACCTTGCTAAACGCTTGCTGCTTGTTGCTAGTTAAGGCTTCATCTTCGCTTGGTGTTGGTTGCGAGATTGAGTGTTGGCTTGGTTGACTGTGCTCCGCTTGCTGCTCGGCCAATAAGCTGAAATCTAATAGGCGGTGGCTATAGTCGTAGGTGGGGCCTAACTGCTGCCCGCCCGGTAGATCTTTATAGGTGGCCGAAATTCGCCGTTGCACCTGCATGTTGCCGGTGTTTAAAGGGAGACAAGTGGCTAACAGCGGCAGCGTAGTGCGATAGGCGCGAAGTAAGAAAATGGCTTCTATTTGATCACCGCTGGCTTGTTTGATTGCCAGAGCCGCCAACTCACGATCGAAAATGCCGCCTTCGGTCATAACTCGCTCTACCGCTAAGCTAAGTTGTTGGCTAATTTGCTCAACGCTAAGCTCGGCAACATTGGTGTCGCCGCGGCGACGTTTAGCTTGCAGTTTATGTGCTGCGGCAATGGCTTTTTCGCCACCTTTTACTGCTACATACATTAGCGTAACTCCAGCTTGGTGGTGCGACTAATTGCCACCAGTGATTGTTGATGACAAAACATAAAATCGAGACCCAGTGGAAAGCGGTGGCTCGGCTTTAGCAGGTAATCAACGATGCTGGTGCTTAGGTTGCCTAACTGCAGGTCAAGCTTATGTTTTATGCCTGGCCCAGATAGTTGAAAGACCGGCCCAGTGCGCAAACCGTTGGTTTGAATTAACACGGTTGCGCTTTGTTCTGGGCTGGAATCTGTACCGGCTTTTAGCTGGCTTAAATCCAGCTCTTCTTGGGCGTCTAGCACAACAAAATCGGCTTGATTAATGGGCGCCGGGCTAAGGCCGTTATGAAAGGCTAAGTTTTGTAAGGCTTGCTCAATTGGCTGCTCTGAGTTTTTTGCTAAAGCTGGGCTTAGGTAAAGCGCAGTTTGCTGGTCACATAAACTCATAATAACTTGGCTAGCTGCGGCATTAAGCGGCGCAAAACCTAAGTGATGTTCAAGTGTTACTTGGCTGCCTGGTTCACTAAGCGCTTTGAGTATTTGTCTAAAGCACTGTTGAGCGTTGTGTACGCTGTTAGGAAAGCCCGCTTCAATTGTGTGCATTAGTCTTCTCCTCGAACCACGGTGAAGAAATCTACTTTTGATTCTGCTGCTTGAGCGGCAGTTTTTGCTTGTTCCGCTTGTTGTTGCTCAGCCAAAGGTTGAATCACAGCTTCGTGTAAACTGGGCGCATGCTCGCCGTTTTGCATTAAGGCATCAATTAAGGCTGAAAGCAGGGCGTGTTGTTTGGCCCGACCGCGTAAATAGCCGTAACCTAAAGTGCCATCGCTTAAGCGCACAGCAGCGCGAGTGATGGTGGTATCGCCTAGGTTAAAGCGTTCGCCCTTGCCACCGACTCGGCCTTGCAATTTGGCTAAACCGATCTCTGGTTGGCGAATAATTTCACATTCTGGGTCTAGCTTTAGCTGTTGCCAGCGACTAGATAAGTCTTGATAAGAAGCCTTGGCGAGTACTGCCATCCAGTGTTGGCGCGCGGCTACATCTGCCGCTTGGGTAGATTGTTGGGTAGTCATTGGGGGTGCTCCAAGCTTAGCTCTACGAGCTCGGCTCTAATATGGGAGATTGAAAATTCGAAAGGCTGTTGCTGTTGGTCTACGTTAACCGTTTGTAGGGTTAACAAGGGCGTGCTGCCATCAATTTGCAAACAGGCGCAGTCTTCTCGATTAGCCATTTGCGCACCCACTACTGTGTGGTGTCGGCGTAATTCAAGCTGGCAATGCTGTTGTAAAAAACCGTGCAGTGAGCCCTGCTGATATTGGCTTAAATGATTTTCATGCTCGCCCATGCGCAAGTGGTGAAAAACAATGCTAATGGGCATTTGGTCGATAAAACGCAATGTTTTGAGCTGCAAAATGGGGCTGGCTAATTCAATGTTTAATCCTTTAGCCACCTGCTGATTGGCGTTGGCGCGGCCAAAGCTTAGTACTCGGCTAATCGGTTTTGCCCCGGCATTTAGCAAGTTGTCGGTGAACTTGGACCCGGCATGAAGTGGGTAGCGAACCGGTTTGCTTAATACCATTACCCCTTTACCTTGCTGGCGCAGTAACCAACCTTTAAGCACTAGTTCGTCGATGGCGCGACGCAAGGTGTGGCGATTTACTTGGTAGCGTTCTGCCAAGCGTTGCTCGGGCGGCAAGTATTGGCCTGCTTGGTAAGCGTGGCTAATTTCTTTTTCTAGGCTTAGCGCGATTTCTTGGTAACGGGGCATCTTAAGCTCGCTTAAATAAACAGTTTTCTAACGCGTTGAGAGATAAAGTCGAGCAGACTTACAGTGACTACAATGATGATCATCACTGCGCAGGTTTGCGGAAACATAAAACCGCGAATACTTTCCCACAGAATTACCCCAATGCCGCCAGCGCCTACCATGCCTACAACGGTGGCTGAGCGAACGTTCGATTCGAAGCGGTATAAGGAGAATGAAATCCACAGTGGCAGTACTTGCGGAATGACCCCATAAACAATTTCTTCCAGCTTGTTTGCGCCAGTAGCTCTTACCCCTTCTACTTGGCCGGGATCGATGGCTTCTACTGCTTCGGAAAACAATTTAGCCAGCACGCCGGTGGTATGGATAAACAAAGCCATTACACCTGCAAACGGGCCTAAGCCAACGGTAACCACAAACAGCATGGCAAATACCATTTCGTTAATTGCTCTGGCTGCATCCATTAGTCGACGCATAGGCTGATACACCCATGCTGGAACCATGTTTTCGGCACACATCAAACCAAAAGGAACGGATAAAAAAATTGAGAAAATGGTGCCCCAAATGGCGATGTGCAGGGTCACTAACATTTCTTCGAGGTAGTAATTGATGTCGGTAAAATCTGGTGGAAAGAAGTCACTGGCTAACTCGGCCATGTTGCCGGCATCGTTATAGATCTTCATCGGGGCAATTTCAGCACCTTGCCAGCTCCAAGTTAAACCAGCGATGGCGATGGCCCAAAAAAGTAGGCTTAACCAAGATGGTTTGGAATTTTGGTTAAGAATTACAGCTTCGGTAGTCATTTAAAGTTCTCAACATGTCTAGATAAGTTGCCTAAAGAAAAGCTGGGTTTGCACCCAGCTTGTCGTTCGCTATTGGGCCATTGCGGTAATAGCGCTTTGCTGGCGATTTAAATCAGCAAGTTGGGCGTCAATTACTGCTAGCTCAGCGGCTTTTTCGGCTTTCGACAACTTGGTGTCGTTTTCTGTAACAATGCGGTTTTTGAACAATACCAATTGACGAATAGGTAGTAGTTGAAGGTCGCTAGAGGCTTTGAACGGGGCCCACTGTAGCGCTTCTAATACTGCTAGCTCTTGAGCATCACCAGTGGTGCCGTACTCCATGAAGAAGTCATATACTTCGCCTTTCACACTTTCTGGTAGGTTTTTACGCCATACAATTGGGTCTGAAGGAATAAGTGGTGACTTCCAAATAACTTTTAACTGCTCAAACTTTTTAGGTGCAGTAATTTTTAAGCGGTCCATGTTTTCGGTGTTGCCAGTTGCTACATCTACTTGTTTCGCTGCAGCGGCTAAAGCGTTCGCTTCGTGGCCAGAGTTCATGCTGCGTTTGAAGTCAGACACTGAAATGTTGTTTTGCGCAAATACGTAGTACGAAGGTACTAAGAAGCCAGACGTTGAGTTTGGATCGCCGTTACCAAAAGTAAGGTCACCACGTTTGGCGATAACATCTTCAAGGCTGTTAAGCGGGCTATCTTTATGAGTAACTAATACACTCCAGTAACCTGGGTTACCTGTAGCATCAACTGTCTGTGCGAAGATTTCGCCACCGGCGCGGTCTACTGCTTCCATGGCTGATTTGTTGCCATACCAAGCTACGTCTACTTTATCGAAACGCATGCCTTGAATGATGCCTGCGTAATCTGGAGCAAAGAATGCTTTTACCTTGTAACCAGTTTTCTCTTCCATCGCTTTTAAAAACGGTGTCCAAGTGGTTTTTAAGTTTTGCTGAGACTCAGTAGAAATAATCCCAAAGTTGATGGTGTCCATCGCTTTTTCAGCAGCTGAAACCATGGTTGAACTTAACGCTGTCGCAACAACTGCGGTTGCAAAGGCTGTCTGCTTGATTAGCTTTAACATGCCATCTATCTCCTTATTAATTGGGTTTAGGCCATCTGTGGCCAAAGTTGTGGTACTGCTTGGTCTTGATTTTCGGTGGTTGTTAGTTGAGCTCGCGAGCCGTATAACGCTGCAAGTTTTGCTTCGTTTAATTGCTCGCTAGGTCCGTCGTAAAATACTTCGCCAAGTTTTAGAGCCACAACTCGTGGGCAATAACGTTTGGCGTAGTCAACTTGGTGTAAGGTCACCACTACTGCGATGCCTTCTTGTTTATTGATGTCGGTGAGTATTTCCATCACGATGCGCGACGACTCTGGATCTAAGGAAGCAATCGGCTCATCGGCTAAAATGATCTTAGCGCGTTGCATTAAGGCGCGAGCAATCGCTACGCGTTGTTGTTGTCCGCCAGATAGTGTTGAAACGCGCTGTAAAGCAAATTGCTCAAGGCCTACGCGTTTTAAAGCTGCTAAAGCTTGGCGCTTTTGCTCAAAAGTAAAACGGCCAGTAAGGCTGCGCCAGCTAGGAGTAGCGCTTAGTGCGCCAATCAAAACATTTTGCAAAACGCTAAGGCGTGAAACCAAATTAAACTGCTGGAAGATATAACCTGTTTGGCTGCGGCTTTTGCGTACGGTGTTACAAAACTTGCCGTCACGTTGCACTGGCATGCCAAGAACTTCGATGTAGCCTTTGCTGTTTTTGTCACTGCTAACCAAGCCATTTAAGTGGCGTAATAGAGTTGATTTTCCTGAGCCTGACGGCCCAAGTAATGCCACCATTTCACCTTGCTGAACACTTAAATCTACGCTTTTAAGGGCGTGGTTGTTTTCAAAGTGTTTGTTCAGCTGCTTGACTGTGATTACTTGATTGTTCATTACAGGATCCTGCCGTTGTTTTGAACAATAACTTAGGCTTGTAATGTGACAGTTAGCTTATCTAGACATGTCAGTTGGGTGACTTATTTGTGGCGATTTGGTTACAAAGTGTTCAGGATTTAGTTGGCTAAGTAGACTGGAAGATTTTTCTTAGAACTTGCTTATGAGCAATAAAAACCCGTTTTGTGGTGTTAAACCAAAGAGGAAGTTGCAGTTTGAGGGTTAAACAATGACGAGTTAGTTCCTAAATGCTTCTACTAAATATCGAGGGCTTGTTTATAAGGACCAACAGAAAGGTCTTTCTTGAGTTTATTGAATAATCCGAGTGGGCTTAGTCACTCGGATTTTTTATTGAGTTTACTTAATCGAATGCTCTCTATATAAACGGAATTAAGTGAGCATTGTTGATTTAAATTAAGCTGCTTTGGTGTTTTCTTCAGTGGCGGTTTTTAGCATGTAAACACCACCTACAATGGCTGCTATACCAAATACAATAAACCCATAAGCTTTGTTTTTTTGTGCTTCTAATGCCGCATCTAAACCTAGCCCGCCCAGTAAATCATTCCCAGCACCACCAAATAAACCGCCTAAGGCTTGTGCTTGTTGCTCTGCGACTGCGATGTCATTAAGGCTAAAGCCACCAATAGCAATTAGAATTACACCAATTACTGCCACAACGATACCTACGGTTTTCTTAGTGCTCATTTTAGAATTTCCTTATTAATCAGTTATCTGAGCGCGAAATATAGCATCGGTAAATCTAATGGCAATATGCCGAGAATCGGATGCTTGTTTGCTGTTCGTATAACTAAAATAGCTAAAAAAATTCGTTGGATTTTGTAAGGGTTGTGACTTATTTGTCTTGTGTGATGGTGTTTGTTTGCTGTTGTTTTTATAAAACTTGTAAATTAGTCAAACAGATTTTAAATGGAAGGTTTAGGACTTGTTTATGCTAGGAATGAGAACGGTACATAATAGATAAAGGCGAAACTAAGGGTTTTAGTTTCGCCTTGATTACTGTTTGCTTACCGTTTAGCTTAACTGGTTGGGCAAAGCGTATTTAGTACATTTTCTTCAATGGCTACAGCAACACCATCTTCTTTATTGCTTGGGGCTATGTAATTAGCCATTGCTTTAATTTCAGGATCTGCGTTTGCCATCGCAACTGCTAAACCTGCGTATTGCAGCATGTGGCGGTCGTTGTCGGCGTCACCGGCACACATTACCTGAGACGCATTTAAACCTAAAATATTGGCTAGCTGTTCTACACCTACACCTTTGTTGCTGTCACGGTGTAAAAACTCTAAGAAAAACGGCGCACTGCGCACTACTGTGTATTGCTCGCGTAACTCAGCAGGCAAGTTGGCAATAGCTTTGTCGAGTATGCTTTCTTCAGCTACAAACATAATTTTGGTAAGTGCATCGTTTGCTTGCAGTGAGGCAAAGTTAACTTCACTTACATCCATGCCGTTAATAGAAGATTCTATATCAGTCCAAGGGTTGTGCTGTTGAGTAATAAGGCCATGCTCTGCAGAGAAAGCATGGATAAAAACACCTAATTGCTCCGCTACTTTGGCTAGCTGTGTACCATCGCTGCCATTGAGCGTGGTTTTATGAATAATTTCTCCACTGCCTACACGCTGTACTAAGGAGCCGTTGTAGGAAATAACAAAATCTTGGTCGCTGGTTAGCTCAAGTTGCTCTAAATAAGGACGTAAACCTTCTAGCGGACGACCCGATGCAAGTACTACTTTTACACCCGCTTGCTTAGCTTGCTGAATGGCTTGATAAGTGCGCGGAGTGATTTTTTTCTCGTCATTGAGAAGTGTGCCGTCCATATCTAGGGCGATAAGTTTAATCATATATGGGCAAACCTTTAGTGAGAGCTAAACAAGCCGAAGTAGGCTAACAGCTAACGTTGTTCAAATGAGCGGCGATTCTACCTTAAAACTGTGACATTGGTGCAATTTAGATCAATCTATCCTTAGCTTTGTGTTTTTGCTGCTGCTTGGTAGGCCTTGGTTCTCATGCTAGGGTGCGCTTAGGATAATTAAGCGGCGGTTAATCGTGGCTATATATGTTGAAAAAAGGAGGTAGAGTGTTTCATCAGGTAAGTAATCAACATGATATTCAACAGCTTACAGAGTTGGCCAGAGAGATATGGCTAGAGCATTATACGCCGATTATTGGTGTTGAGCAGGTGGAATACATGCTTAGGACATTCCATTCTGCTACCCGCGTAGCTGAGCAAATGGAGACCGAGCAGTATTATTACTATCTGTTGCAGAGTGAAGGTGAAAACCTTGGTTACCTAGGGGTTCAGCGACAAGAACAGCAGCTATTTTTAAGTAAGATTTACGTACATTCTCGTTTTCGAGGTCGAGGTTTTGCTAAACAAGCAATGAACTTTGCCAAACAACTCGCCAATGAATTTGGCTTGCAGCAAATAACGCTGACAGTAAACCGACATAATCATGACTCTATAGCTGCATATCAAAAAATGGGTTTTGTTAAAGTAGCTGAGCAATGCACCGATATTGGCCAAGGTTATGTTATGGACGATTGGGTAATGGCATTGGCGTTGTAGCTAGAAAGCTTATTAGGTGGGTATTGTTTTAGGAATCGGGTTATGGAAAAAGCTCAGTTTACAGTTCAACAAGGCTGGCCAGAACATCACAGGAAGACGGTGGCAGCCTTGTACGAACAAGCCTTTGGCCAAAAGTTTCACTTGGCGGTTCCCAATCAACAGCTGCGTATCGCGCTGTTGGCCCAGTCTTTTAAGCCTGAATATGCACTGTCGGTAATCGACCAAGGATGTTTAGTTGCGGTGGCGGGTTTTCAAACCCCCAAAGCAGGGTTTACCAGCGGAATTGGCTGGCAAGGTTTGGTTGATTTGTTGGGCTACGTAAAAGGCGCTTGGGCAGCTTTAGTATTTAGCTTGTTTGAACGTAAACCAAGTCAGCACACTATGGTGATGGACGGCATCGCGGTGGCAGAAGAATACCGGGGTAAGGGTTTAGGTTCTATGCTGTTAGACGGCATTATTCACCAAGCGCAAGAGCAAGGGTTTTCTAAGGTGCGCTTAGATGTCATCGACAGTAATCCAAGAGCTAAAAAGCTTTACCTTGCTAAAGGTTTTAAGCAAGTAAAACGAGAATATTATCCCTATCTAAACTGGTTGTTGGGCTTTAGTGGCTCAAGCACTTTAGAATATTCAATTCACCCACAGCTTTCTCAGCTTCAAGGCGCTAACTTAAAGGCTAAATCGATGCCTCAAAAACCTGCTATGTATTCCACTTATGCCAAAGAATACGATGTGGCTATTCAAGACAACATTTACAACGCGCATTACGAACGCCCCTCTTTGCAAGCCATGTTAGGTGAAATGGCGGGTAAAACAGTGCTCGATTTAGGCTGTGGCTCAGGCGTGTATGCAGAGTATTTATTGGCTAAGGGCGCTAAAGTAACGGCGATTGACAGTTCAAGTGAAATGGTGGCCTTGGTAAAGCAAAAATTGGCTACTCAGTTAAAGGTTTATCAGCAAGATTTAGCCTCGGGATTGCCAGAGGAAGCTGATGCCAGTTATGACTTAGTGATCTGCCCTTTAATGCTGCATTATCTGCAAGATCTAAATCCGCTATTTGCCGATGTGAAGCGCGTACTAAAGGTTGGTGGTAGTTTTGTGTTTTCTACTCATCATCCGATGGTTGACATTGAAGCGAGCCCCAGTGGTAACTACTTCGCAACCGAGCGAGTAACAGAAATGTGGGATACGGTTGGCAAACCGGTTGAGGTGAGCTTTTACCGCAGGCCGCTCTCTGCTTTGATAACTGCGCTTACCGATCATGAAATGGTGATTACCGAGTTAAGCGAAGGTAAACCTAGTGAAGCACTAAAAACAATCTCGCCCGAGCATTACCAACGTTTAAGTGAGCACCCACAGTTTTTGTTTATTAAGGCGCTAAGTTAATCACAGAAAACATAATAAGTGGCGGTGCTAGATTGCATCCTGTTGTTTTAAATGGCTTTTCTATATAGATTGAAAGAATAAAAAAGCTTATAAATTTACAACAGCAAGGAAAGGTATCGTGAAAAACTGCATACTCGGCTTTTTGTTGGCGGCCTTGGTGGCTGCCTGCTCTTCGACCCCTCAACCAAAATCTGGGTCTGTCACTGCTAATAAGTTGGCAGATCCTAAAGCCTATAAAGAACAGATTGAAGTTATACCTGCAAGTAGCAGTCTGCCAGAGCGTTGGTGGGAAAGCGCTGTGTTCTATGAAGTGTTTGTGCGTGCTTACTATGACTCCTCCGGTGACGGGCACGGAGATATCCAAGGATTAATTGCTAAGCTGGATTATTTACAAGACTTAGGGGTAACAGGGCTTTGGTTAATGCCAGTGACTGAAAGCGAATTTAACAGCAACGGCTACGATGTGAAAAACATTAGAGACATCGAGCAAGTTTATGGAAGCATGGAAGATTTTCAGCAATTGATTGATGAAGCCCACCAACGTGGCATTGGCGTCATCATGGATTTTGTGGTTAACCATAGCAGTAGCGCAAACCCCATCTTTCAAGACGCAGTGCGTAATCCAGAAAGTAAATACCGAGATTGGTTTATATGGGCTGATTCTGATCTAGGCTGGGGCCGACCTTGGGACCGTTCTGCTAGCGTTTGGCATCCATCTGAACATGGCTATTACTATGGTTTGTTTTTTGATTTCTTACCCGACTGGAATTTCCGCAACCCTGAAGTTGTTGCCTACATGAAAGACAGCGCAAAGTTTTGGCTTAATATGGGAGTGGATGGGTTTCGGGTAGATGCTGCGAGCCACCTTATTGAAAACGGTGATGGAGCTCAGGAAAACCAGCCCGACAACCACCTTTTTTATGCTGAGTTTAGACAGTTAATCAACCAATACCCCAATGCATTTATCGTAGCTGAAGCACCATTCACCGGCGATATGTACATGGGGGATGGCAGCAATGAGTTTCACTCTGCCTTTTGTTTTAAATGCAGCCAAAAGCTAATTTATGGTGTAAAAAATAGTAGTAAGCGAGCGGTGCAGTCGTACCTTTCTATGGTGAATAGCGCACCAGAAGGGGCTAATTTTGCAACTTTGTTGTCTAATCACGACCCCTTTGCTGGGGAGCGAACCGCCACCGCGATGAAGGGAAATCTTGATAAGGCCAAGTTCGCTGCTAGCCTAATGCTCACAGGACCTGGCATCCCTTTTGTGTATTATGGTGAAGAGATAGGTATGACGCTGATTGATCGCTCCTTAGTGCCTTGGGATGACGCGGTAGCACGTATTCCAATGCAATGGGACGCCAGTGACAATGCCGGATTTACCGCTGGCAACTCTTGGCGAAACGTAAATCCCAATTACCCGCAAATCAATGTTGCTCAGCAAGTCGAAGATCCTGATTCGATGTTAAGCCACTATCAAAAGTTAATCTCACTGAGAAACCAGCATCCAGCATTGGCTAGTGGAGAATTCGAATTGCTTAAGACTACTGGGAGTAGCAGCCGTCACTCGATTGCATTTTTACGTAAACACAGCGATGAAACCCTGTTAGTGGCTGTAAACCTTAGTGATGAAGAAATAGTGGCTGGGGTAAAACTGGCGGGAGCCAGTTTGGCTAATAAGCAAATTAAACTAGGCAAGGAGTTGCTTAGTGGCATTAGCTCAAACGAACACGTTGCTAACCAAGAGCTCAAGCTCAACATTCCAGCTTATAGCATCAAGGTTTTCTCTTTATCCTTTAATTAGCCAAGTGGTTAAGTGATTAAGTTTGAGAAGTTAACTCTAGGCCATTTAGCTAAGTAAATGGCCTATTGAAGACTGCGTTCTTAGCCTTTTAGCTTCTGTTTCACTTTGTCTAACAGTATGCCTTTTAGCTGTTGAGTCTTGGGTTTGTTGTTGAGTGTCCAAGGTATCGGCCTAACTTGCTCCATGGTTTTGAAACCAAGGCGGGCAGTAAGTAACCCAGCACCAATGCCCTGTGCTGCTTTAGCAGATAACTTGGCAGTCAGTTCTGCGCCCAATAAGTCACTACCTACATCGGCTACAACTTCGCTCGCTGCAGCGTAAATCATGTTAGCAAATACTTGTTTGATAAGCCGAATTCGGCTTAAGTAACCCAGTTCTATGCCATAAATTTTGGCGACGGCTTCAATCATTTTAATGTTGCGCCAAAAGATAATCAGCATATCGACTAGCGCTAAGGGGCTTATTGCAACCAATACTGCCGCTTCGCTAGACCATTTGCTAATCACTTGTTTGGCGCGATTATCTAAAGGACTTAATACCGTTTCGCTGTATAAGCTTACGATCTCTTTGTTGGTATGACTGTCACTTAGCCAATTCTTCCAGCTCAAGTATTCTTGGCTGTCGGTTAAGCCTTGTAGTTTGGCCAGCTTTTCACAGTAGGCTTTAGCTTTTGAACCATCACTGCTTTCTTGGTCAAGTAAGGCTGCGCCTAATTGGTGTTCTTTTTGATAGTGTTTTAGGCGGCGTAGTTTGGCGAATTCTCGAAAGCTTATTGCTCCTAAACCCATCACAATGCTGGCTAATACTGCGCTATATATTGCCGCGCGAGTTGGCGAGCTTTGCCAAAGTTCACTAAGGCTTAGCGCCATTTCTCCAAAGGCGATAACTAAGGCGGCGCTAAAACCGTATTTTAACCAAGGGCTGGCTTTTTTCGGATGCAGTTCAATGTCTAGAGGTTCTAATTGCTCTTGAGTGTCGTCTTCTTGCCAATTGAGTTCTTCATCGAGCACTTGTTTACTGGCCAATGGGGCAGGCTTGCCTTGGGTCTCTGTAACTTGTTCATTTAGGATTTCATCGGTATGCAGCACTTGGCGCTGCTTTATTGGGGTGTTCATTTAAATTTATCTCCTAGCAAAAACTCAATCGCTTGGTCGATACGGTGATGAGGTAGAGCCTGATAAGGGCTAGTGATTGGCGCTTGAAAAGGACTAAACTCGAAGCCTTGTTGCTGCCAAAAATCTTGCTGGGGTAACTGGCTAGGCACTTCACCAGGAAACAAGGTGGTTTGTTGCTGACTTTCTACATCACTTTGCAATATACCTTTAATGGCAGAAATACTTTCTCCATTCAGCTGGGCTTTTCCGCTTTGTGTGGCTTTAATAGAGGCTAAGGCCATAGTGTCGGTGGTAATACCTTCAAATTTCACATGGCGTTTGCCTTCAGCGACGACTTCACTTAGCAGTTGCACCAAGTTGTTGTGTTGATCGATGCTTACATGGTCGGCTTTAGTAGCAGCAAACAGCAGTTTGTCGATTTTGGGAGCAAACAAGCGTCGCAGTAAACTGGTTTTCCCATAGTTAAAGCTGTGCAGTATTTGGTTTACTGCTAACTGCATATCGCAAAAACTATCGTGGCCGCTATTGAGAGGGCTTAAACAATCCACCAGCACGATTTGTCGATCAAACTTGATAAAGTGCTGCTGGTAAAACTGCTTTACTACATGCTCTTTGTAGTATTCAAAACGTTGTTCTAACAAGCCCAGATATGATTGTTTATGTTGTTTTTTGTCTTTGCTAGGACTATTTGCCAGCGCTGCTGGTAGCGGAAAAAATGCCAGCACTGGCGCACCCGCCAACTCACCGGGTAGTACAAATCGACCCGGTTGAATGTGGTGCATGCCTAGTTGTTGTTTGCATTGGTGCAAGTAGTCGGTGTAAGTATTAGCAATGTCGGCCATGCGATTTTCGTCGGCAGTGCTATGAATATCGAGGTCCTGCACCATAGTTTGCCAAACGCTGGCGAGTTCGGTTTTACGCGAGTCCTGCAAACTGTTTTCTATATGTTCGCACCATTGAGCATAACTTTGCTCAAGTAAGGGCAGATCAAGTAGCCACTCGCCAGGGTAGTCAACAATGTCTAGGTTGAGTGTGGCAGTGTTGTTGAGCTTTCTCCACAGCATTGATTGTGGGGTATATCGCAACTTGAGGCGTATTTCACTCACCCCATGAGTGGGCGAAGGCCAGCGTGGTGGCTGGCTTTGTAGCGCGTCCATTCCGCCTTGGTAATCAAAACTGGCTACATGCAAGTGCGGCTGCTGGGTGCGTTTAGCCCCTAAAAAACGGTGTTCACGGGCTAACTTCCATAAGGGCAGTTGGTGGTTCTCTGCACCCAATAGCAACTGATTGACTAGGGAGGTGATAAAGGCGGTTTTGCCTGCGCCACTTAAGCCCGTTACCGCTAAACGCATGTGTTTATCCATAGTTAGCTTAGCTAGGTCATCGGCTTTCGTTTTAACGCTAGTTAGTCGAGAAAAATTCATGAATACAGCTGCAACCTTTTATGGGTGATTACTAGGGTCTATTGACCGCTCGCGGCAAAATTGAGTTCGAGACAGCATCATTTTCAGCGCACTTCTAATCTGTTACTGGCTTCTTATTTAGGCTAACCGCACACCAAGCTTCTGCCTTGGATAAACAACTCTGCTTACTGCCGAAAATAACAGCTCGAATGATCAACAAGCTCTAATTAATATCAGGGCTTATCACCCAAGATTCAAGTTAGGGGGCTAACCTCAGCTGGTTTTCGCCTAGGCCCTAATGTACCAAAGTTTGGCTGGTGGCAAGATTAAACTTTGTTCATCTAAGGGCTGGCTAGCTGCAAGTGTTGTTTCCTTGCAAGCTTTTCACAACATCCCATTGAGGTAATTTGATAGTAACGATAAATAAAGAAGGGAATAATATTTTTAAGTGTAAAAAATAAATGTAATTAAAAATTTCAATATTTATAGATGTTTTAAATATTGTATGTTGAGCTCGATTTTATTAGCAGTAAAAGCTTTGCTTTAATTGTTTGATTACTTTCTTCTTAGGTAATATTAAATAATTCCTCGCTGTAATAGGCACTTGCTTCACACTTTAGAATATCTCCTTTGCTCTTCGTTGACACACACCGATATGTCAGTAAATTACCTGAAGTTGATGTTTTGTTGATGTTATCGGCGTCGATAAGGCAGTAAACGAAAGAGTTATGAACTCTCTATTAGCCACAAGGACCAGTGATGCAGCGTTAAAATAGTGGAGATCTCCACAATGCAGATATTATGGCTTAGCTTGCAAGCAAGATTACAGAGCAGTTTTGTACAGCTCACTTAAAGTAAAAGAAAACAATAGCACTAAGAAATAATGTATTGAATGCTTCTGCTGTTTTAAACGTTGTCGTAACAATATAATTTAATTCTATAAATTGGTCTTTGTGTTCATTAAATATAGTAATCATGGGAAAGGATTTACTAATAATGAAATACAAAACTAAAGCGAATGCAATAAATACGTGTCTATTGGGTACTTCATTGGCTGTGTTTTCACAGCTGGCTAGTGCCGATGTTATTTTACATGCCTTTGATTGGCGATATTCAGAGGTAGCCGAAAAGGCAGCTGAAATCGCAGATATAGGTTACAAGAATGTCTTAGTCGCGCCGCCATTGAAGTCTGATAGTAGCAACACCCAATGGTGGGCACGCTATCAGCCACAAGATTATCGAGTCATCGATAACAACCGCGGTAACAAAGAAGATTTCCAAAACATGATTAATGCCTTGAAAGCACACGGAGTAAATACCTATGCTGACATCGTGATTAATCAGATGGCCAATGAGCGCGGAAACTCTACCTACTTCCCAGGCAGCGATACTCTTAATGACTATGCAAGTAACAGTGATTACTGGAATAGACAAAAACTGTTTGGTGATTTAAATAATAACCTGTTTTCTCCTGGTGATTTCCACGCCGGATTCTGTATCACCAACTGGACAGATGTTTGGGAATCAATGAACGGCCGTATTTGTGGTGGTAATGGCGACCCAGGTTTACCAGATTTAGATCCTAATGACTGGGTTCGTGCGCAGCAAAAGAACTATGTTCAAGCAATTAAGAACATGGGGGTTACTGGTTTTCGTATTGATGCTGCCAAACACATGACTACTTGGCATATCAACCAAGTGTTCGACGCTAACATCAAGCAAGACATGTATTTATTTGGTGAAATTATCACTGGTGCTGGTGCAGGTAACGCCGATTACGATACCTTCTTAGAACCTTACTTACGTGAAACCTCGCATAGTGCTTACGACTTCCCACTATTAAAAACATTACGTGATGCCTTTGATGTTAACGGTAGCTTAGAAGCCTTAGCTAACCCTAAGTCTTGGGGCGGAGCGATTGATGGTATTCGAGCTCTTACCTTTACCATTACCCACGACATCCCAAGCAATGACGGCTTCCGCTACCAGATTATGAGCGAAGCTAATGAACACCTTGCTTACGCTTATATTATGGGTCGCCAAGAAGGTGTGCCAATGGTATTTAGTGATGCGACCGGTGTTGATAATGGCCGTTGGGTAAATGATTACAAACAAGACAACCTTAAAGCCATGGTTAAATTCCACAATGGCGTTCAAGGTGCTGACGAAGAAGTATTGTATACCGATCAATGTGCCATTGTTTTGCGCCGTGGCGATGCTGGCGTAATGGGTATTAACAAATGTGGTTATGCTAAAGACATTAGCATTAACGCGAGTAATTTAAACAGCGCTAAAAACTATGTTGATGTATTCAGTGGTTCAAGCTTTAAGGTTAACAGTTCTTACCACACCGTTAATGTGCCTGCTGGCTCAGCAAGAATGTGGCTGGCAGAAACCGGTGGCGTAATTGACCCAACAGATGAAGTTGACGTTAGCTTCACTTGTAACAACGGCAATACCAACATGGGCGATAGCGTTTATGCGGTTGGTAACAACGCTGCATTGGGTAACTGGCAAGCTGCTAGCGCAGTGTTATTAAGCCCAACAAGCTACCCAACTTGGACTGGCACCATCAAGCTTCCTAAAGCGACGGATATCGAATGGAAATGTATTATTCGTAACGAAACAGATCCTAGCAATGTTATTCAATGGCAATCGGGTGCTAATAACGCGGTGAACACCGGTAATGGTGCTTCAACTGCAGGTAGCTTTTAAACCAAGGCTTGCTTTGTAGTACTACTGTATCGCGAGTCAAAGCTATGGCTAGGCAGTAGCTAAAAAACAAATCCGAGTGTAATGATTTACACTCGGATTTTTTGTTACTCACCATTGCTATTTTGTAGCTGGTGCTCAATCACGAGTTGCTGGCTTTGGCTGATTTAGCGTTTAGCAACAATAGCGGAATTGCCAGTGCAGACAAGCCGCCCATGATTAGAAAAATCCCCGAACCCATTGGTTCATATAAGGCACTACTGAGGAATGTGAGTAGGGCGGTTCCCATATTTAGCGCAATAGCCGAGTACAATGCCTGCAGTGGGATAGCTTGAGAGCTTGGTGCTTCTGATGCGATGTACTTAATCGCAGCGAGTTGGGTAAGTGCAAAAGTTAAGGCGTGCAAGCCTTGCGATAGCATCATCAGTGGCAATGCTTCGGTGCTACCAAAAATACCCCAGCGGATAACTCCGCCCATTGCCGCGAGCAAAAACATTTTGTTGGCATTCCAGCTTTTAAACCATTTACTGCCAAAGATAAGAATGCTCATTTCTAATGCCACACCGATAGACCATAGGTAACCGATGGTTGATTCTGCATAGCCAATGCTTTTCCAGTAAAGCGTGCTGTAGGCATAGTAAGCAGCGTGTGAGCCTTGAATTAATGCCGTTACAGCCACAAATTTAAGCGCGTGTGTTTGTTTAAGTACTGGCCATAGTTTGCTGCTTACCGATTCACCATCACTCTCATCGTCGACTAACGGGCTGGCGGGCGATAGCAAGCTTAAGCCCCACATCACAACCAAAGAAGCAAGCGTTGCATATAAGATTAATGAGTGAGAAAAATAAGTGAGGCCAAGCCCTAAAAGGGTAGAAGAGACAATAAATGCAATAGAGCCAAATACCCGAACGCGGCCGTAGTCTAGTTGCAGCTGGCTTACCCATTTAGTGGCGACAGCATCACCGAGGGGAATTAAGGTGGCAATAAAAAAGTTAGCGGCAAGCGTGAGCACAGTTAGCCAAAAGTAGCCGTTTAACCAGCATAGGCTAGCCACTACCAATATGCTGGCAAAGCTCACCCAGCGAACGCCTGGCAAAAGGTGTTTAGCAGATTTAATTCGCGGCATAAGTAGCACATTGCCAAGAAAACGTGCCAGCATGCTAAAGCCAAGTAAAATACCAATTTGGCTAGGGTCTAAGCCTTCGCTTTCGAGCCACAGCGCCCAAAACGGCAAAAAGATCCCCCAGGCAAAGAACAATCCTGAAAAATATAAACTTATCCAACTGGCTGCTTTAGGTTTAAACACACTACCGAACCTTGTACTGCAATATGGCGGCATTATAGCCTTTATCTCCAAATAACAAAGCGAATACTAAAGTGAAATTTGTCTTAGGGTGGATTGGTTGGGTGATGTTTATTTGATGCTTTTGTGTGGTCTGCTCAGTGTAGGCTAGGCGTGCCTTGCAAGCTAGTTCGTAACGCTATTTAGCCAACAAATGTAAAACAATCATGCTAAAAATACTTTATTTATCAATTAATAAAACTGAAACCTGCGGTCTCTATGGTGTAGTCGATTTTTACACTACCTTAACTTAGAGATTGAAATGGATAATCATTTTCCGCTGAATAAACTGCTGCTTGCATCAGCCATTACCGTGAGCTTGACTGCATGTTGGGACAACTCCAGCAACAATTCTTACAATGAATTGGAGATGGAGCTTCGTTTGATGGAAACCACCGATTTGCACTCAAACATGAAGCCTTATAATTACTTCGCTTCTCCAAAAGACAATGCCTTGAGCCCTCAAGATTATGGCTTAGCTCGTACAGCGGTATTGATTAAGGAAGCGCGAGCAGAAGCGCTAAACAGCATGTTGTTTGACAACGGTGACTTGATTCAAGGTAGCCCGATGGGTGATTACGTTGCCAACTTAGGAGTCGCTTATCTCGAGCGAAACGTTCACCCGGTTTATAAGGCCATGAACTATCTAGGCTACGATGTGGGTAACATTGGTAATCATGAATTTAACTATGGGCTAGATTACTTAGCCGCAGCAACTTCAGGCGCTAATTTTCCTTACATTAACGCTAACGTTTATCAGTTTGAAGGCAAACAACCAACCAATAATGTTGCTGTCGATGAAGAGACTTGTGCGGTAGATATCGATAAACACTTTGCGGGTAACTACGCTGCATTTTTCGACCAATTTGAACCTTACTTTACGCCTTATGAAATTCTTGAGCGTGACTTTACTGCTACAGATGGCGGCACTTACACGGTCAAAGTTGGGGTTATTGGTTTCACTCCGCCTAATATTTTGAATTGGGATAAGCGCTACCTTGAATGTAAAGTAATGCTTGCTGATATTAAGATGACTGCTGAGCACTATGTGCCAAAAATGAAAGCTGAAGGCGCTGATATCATTGTTGCTATTCCGCATTCTGGTTTGTCTGGTGGCGATCGAGATGAAGACTTTATGGACAACGCTTCTTGGCAGTTAGCGCAAGTTGACGGTATTGATGCCTTGATGTTTGGCCATGACCACAACAATTTCCCAACAACTAGCAATACCTACGACGGTATGGAAGGTGTTGATGCGCCTAATGGTAAAATTTTTGGTAAACCCGCCGTAATGCCAGGCTTTTGGGGGAATCACCTTGGGGTGATTGATTTAACCTTAAGAAGCTCTGACAGAGGTGAAACTTGGGCCGTTAAATCGAGCAGCGCGAGTTTACGTTCATTAAAAGAGGACCCTTATCTGCAAGATGAAATGGTCAACTATTTAGTGAGTTCAGACCATGAAGGAACCATGGACTTCATGGCTGAAGAAATAGGCAATATTGATGAGCCAATTAACAGCTACTTTTCGGCCGTTGAGTCAGACATTTCTGTGCAAATCGTGAATGAAGCGCAATATTCTCAAGGCTTGTCTTGGCAAGATGATGGCGTGTTAGATTCAAGTATTACTATGTTGTCGGTATCTGCTCCCTTTAAAGGTGGTCGCGGAGGTCGCGAAGACTATACCAACATCGACGGTGATGCTTTAACTCGCGCGAGTGTGGCAGATCTTTACGTATTTGATAACAACACCCCTGCTGTACTTGAGTTAACAGTGGCTGATCTTATCGAGTGGATGGAAGTGATTGTTGCTCAGCAATACCAAACCGTTGCTGAAGAGGGTGACCGCTTATTGCATCAACAGTTCCGTAGCTACAACTTTGATGTGTTCTTTGGCGGTTTTGACACCGATGGCGAGAGTCTTCTCACTTATAGCATTGATGTTAGCCAAGCTCCTCGCTACCAAGTTAACGAAATAGGCGAGTTAGTCTACGATGCAAATGGTAACTTAATTCAAACGGACAGCCGCAGAATTAGTAACATTATGTATGCTGGTGAAGCGTTAGAAAATGACTTAACTAAAAAGCTTTATGTTGTAACAAATAACTACCGCGCATCGCAAAGTTGGATGCCTGGTGTGGCAAACGCGCGCATTGCTCATGAAGATGAAGTGGATTCTAATCGTGACCTAGTGAACAACTACTTGAACGCAAAATCTGATGATCTTGCCGACCCTAATGACATATTAGAGTTTCCCAATGCGCATAACTTTACGCTGATAGGTCCAAGTGGAGTTACCGTTGAGTTTCTGTCTTCGCACCTAGAGGCGGCAGAGAGTTTTGCAAATACCTATTTGCCTCGGGTTACGCCGACTCAAGAGTTTGACAACGTGGCAGACAATGAAGGCTTTAGGGTATTTACCTATACCTTCGATTAAGTTGATGTAAGCACTCAAAAGCTTGCTTGCAGTAATGACACAAGGCGCACAACGGTGCGTCTTTTTTTGTCGGTCGGTTAACCAAGCTTAGTCTAATATTAGTGGAGAACTTATTGGTTAATCTTGATAAGTTCGCTAATCATAAGGAGTGGGGTATTCGTCAAATTGCGCTTGTTTTCTGTTTTCTATTTTGTTCTTCGGTCTTTGCCGAGGGCCCTTATAAGTACGCCGCTATTGAGCACCTATTTGAGCAAAAAGTTGGAATTGTTGTATTAACTGCGATCTACAAAAAATTGGGTTTAAGCATAGAGGTGAACCCTTTACCGGCTAAACGAGCCCAGTTAGAAGCATCAAATGGCATGCTCGATGGTGAAGTGATGCGAATATGGAGTTATGGAGAGCAGAACCCGCAATTGGTTCGTGTACCAACTCCTTATTATTCACTGAACACCACCGCGTTTTACTTGAGCGAACGAGCGCTAGCAATATCTACCTTGTCTGACTTAGAGCGATATAAATTGGTAGTAGTGAGAGGGGTTAAACATACTGCCGATGTTACTGCTAATCACAAGTATGTTGAGCAATTAAGTAGTACTGACAAACTCCTAAGCTTTGTTCACCGAGGGCGAGCAGATGTGGCACTCACTAATAAAGTTGATGGTTTAGTCGCTTCGAAGCGATTAAAACTTAACGAACACATCGCTTATTCGGCGCCGTTGGCGGTGTTCCCGCTTTATCATTATATTCATGAACGAGAGCGCCACTTAGTCGCGAAAGTGGATGAGGTGATTCAAGCGATGCTTAGGTCTGGCGAGTTAGCCCAAGTTATCGAACAAGCTGAACAACAGGCGTTGAATTCTGGCTACTAACCAAAAGGTGCTTGCTAATTTTACTGCTCAACATTTCCTAAACTCTTATTTTGCAATTATCGGGTCGAGCCTATGATTCAATTAGGTTAAAGTTGCGATTAAAGGCTAGTGAGGAAACGTTATGGAGCAAAGTCCATTGCAATCGCATCGAGAGTATCAGCAAATAAGCCAAGCAATGGCCTATTTAGTTGAACACCAACAGCAGCAACCAGAACTTAAAGATTTGGCCGAAGACTTAGGGTTGAGCGAGTCTCACTTGCAGCGTTTATTTAGCCAATGGGCTGGGGTATCGCCAAAGCGCTTTTTACAGTATCTCACTTTGCAAAAAGCGCGCGAGCAGTTGTTTGAATCACGCTCGGTATTAGAGCTTGCTTACGATGTTGGCTTATCAAGCGGTGCCCGTTTATACGACTTATTTGTAAACATTGAAGCGGTAACACCTGGTGAGGCTAAGGCTCAAGGTGAAGGTTTAACTATTCATTATGGCTGGGGAATCACGCCCTTTGGTTGTGCATTTATTGCGACTACGCATAGAGGGATTTGCCAGTTAAGTTTCTGTGAAGCAGAGCAGCAGCAAATACCAGTGGATGAGCTCACTAAGGCGTGGCCTAAAGCCAAATGTATTCATGATGATGATGCGATAAGGCCCTTGTTAACTCAGATATTTAGCCAAAAAGCGCCTCCGAAACAAGCTTTATCGTTATGGCTAAAAGGAACAAACTTTCAGTTGCAAGTGTGGCAAGCTTTGTTAAAAGTGCCTAGCGGCAGTTTGTGTTCTTACCAGTTTTTGGCGCAGCAGGTGAGCTCGGCCAATGCAACTCGCGCAGTTGCCAGCGCCGTCGCAAAAAATCCCATCGCATTTATTATCCCTTGTCACCGAGTGATTCGCAGCAGTGGTGCTTTGGGTGGCTATCGCTGGGGGCTAGATAGAAAACAACTAATGATGGGCCGCGAAGCGGTATTAGCTGAGCAAAGTAATCAATATGGGGAGAGTGCATGAGGCCAGAGATGAATTTACAGCCTTTTGCAGAACAATATGTAGCGAAGGTTTTGGCGCTACAAGTTGCTCCGGAGCAGCAAAACTACGTAAAAAACATCACAGATATTTTGCAGCTGCTTAGTGAGCAACAATCGGCACATTTGATGATGGTAGATAAACAATTAGTCGGTTTTTTTGTGATTGATCAGCATTATCCATATCACCAAAATTTGCCACTGAATAAGGCTGTATTGTTGAGGTCATTTTTCATCGACCATGGTCACCAAGGAAGAGGTTACGGATATCAAGCGGGTTTGCTGCTTAAGGATTATGTCTCTCGGTTACATTCAGGTTTTGAATTTTTATGCTTAACGGTCAATTGCCGCAATCACGCTGCGCAGGGTTTATATAAAAAGTGTGGATTTAAAGACAGTGAAGTATTGTATCGGGGAGGGCCTGCGGGGCCACAGCATATTTATACAATGAAGCTAAAGTAGGGCAGTAAAGAAATAGGAAGCATAACCTAATCCCAAGGTTATGCTTCTAGAAGTTGTTTATACAACCTCAACGTTGGCCGCTTGTGGGCCTTTTTGACCGTCTTCAACGTCAAATGCTACTTTCTGGCCTTCTTCAAGTGATTTAAAGCCATCTCCTAAAATTGCACGGAAGTGTACAAACACATCTGCGCCAGATTGTTGAGAAATGAAACCAAAACCTTTCTTTTCGTTAAACCACTTAACGGTACCAGTGCTCTTAGACATTATGTCTCCTGAAACAATTGAAATAATACTCTATATTTTTAAGTTTGCTTGCTCTGCAGGGCTTAGTAATTTTGTTCAAATTATGCGCTGTCTTATCAAGCGACAACATCATAACAACAACTAAAGGCCTAGGCATAGTGACAAAACGTGGCAAAAGCACTTTTGCTTGATAACGTTTTCAATGCGTGATGTATCTCACGAAAGTAGTAGTTTAATTCGCTGTTAAATTGAGTAAAAACTGGTGGTTAACACTAGGGGCCGTTTACCCTTGCTGGTTAAGTTTTGTTCGAGGTGACGTCGTTTAATGCATGGCAAGGAGTGTGCAGTCCAGCTACTTATCAAAGCCGCGATCTTGTATTAAATACCCGACAAACTGCTGTATAAGTTAGCTTAGAAGATTAACCGACTCGGTTAGCTGTTTCTACCTGCGAGAGTTTGCTGAGTAAATTGACTAAAACGCTGCGCAAGTTGTTTGCCATTACTTTCTTCACCGCTCATCGCTAACAACTGAGCCGCCACTTCAGCGGTGGCCCATTGACCCTTTATTGGCCGAGAACGCAGCCCATAGCTGGAAGCTTGTTCAGGGTTAATTGAAATCACAGGAAACTTGTCTAACCAAGGACTTTGGTGAAACATTTTTCTGGCCTCGCGCCAGCTGCCATCGAGCATAATGAATAGCGGCTTTTGGCCTGCTTTAAGCTCTACCTTGTAATGAACTCTCTCTGGTTGGCTAAACGCGGCAGGGAATACCACATAGGGTTGCCATTGTTGTTGCTGGCAAAGTGCTAATAAATCTTCACAAGGTTCGGTTCGTTGCCAGATGAATGCGTAGGTGTCTGGGATTAGGTCCGCAATAAATCGGCCAGTATTACTGGGGCGCAAAACCTCCATGTTGTGCATGAGTAGCACAAAACCACAATCACTATCTTGTAAAATAGCTTGCTCACAAAAGCAGTGCTGCTGAGGCATTTGACAGGTTTGGCAACGCACTCGGCGTGCCCCTCGGCCTTTAAATTGGGTAGTGGCAGCAGCTTTGCGCTGAGCGTAGAGCTCTAGAAAGCGATTCACAAGATTGGGTAAGTAGCTGGAGTGGCCGATTAGTATAACTGAGAGTGATCTTTAACTCTATTTATGCTTAGCGAAACAAGAACTGCCTGGGGTAACCAAAGTAGCGGCGAATTTTGTAATGCTGGAACAATAAGGCTGTGGCGAGGTGCAACAAAGAAACAGCACCTAGTATCAATGCCATGCGTAACCAAGGTTGGTCATAGGCGCTGCGAACAACATAGATTTCTGCGATGGTATTAATCCACTCGGCAGTGAGTAGCAACATGGCACATTGGTTTAGTCGTAAGCAAATTGGGTGGCGAATCAAAATACTACACAGTCCCATAATACATAGCGCAACGTAAATTTGCTGGTGAGCGTGGTAGAAGTGGGCAGCACTAAGCAGAAAACAGATACAACAAGGGGCGAGAAACCAACGAATTGAAGATTGCATACTGTGCTGCTTAGTGGTTAAAAATGATGCAGCGAGTGTGGCAAGCTCTATAAAGCAAGATACTGATTTAAATCAAAATAACCGTTTTATACTTAGTTCAATGGTTGAAACTAAGAGTTAGATCGCACTAGCTAGTACTCTAAATAGCGCAATCTAACTGGGGTATTTTCAGACTAACTTAATGTTTGATAGTCGAAGTAATCAAAGTCGGCTTCAATCTGCTTACCTGTTAGGTCACAAGCAAATAAACCGACAAATGAGCCTGTGAAGCGAAACACATCGTTGCTGCCTTCATCTGATAAGTGAGTGGCATTTAAAGGCTCACCAATGGTTTGCCAAACTTTTCCGTCTAAAGAATAACTAAATTGATACCACTGAGTACGTTGTTCTAGGCGCATGTAAACCCGTTTACTGCGGCCAATAACGATTTCGTCAGTGTATTCTTGGTACTTATTATCAATGTCGCCCACAACTTGAATGATTTGTTCGCCAGCATCGTTAGCAGAGGTTTTTAAAAAGTAGTGTCCGCCACGTGAGTAGTAAGCTACCAAACCTGCCATTTGCCGTGGTGAGCGGGGATCAAACTCTACAGCGGTTTCGCTGTTGCAGTTAAATGCGGTAACTCGCTGCGCCAACATGCTTTGGTTGTAGCGTGAGAACAAGTAGTCACGGCCAGCTAGGCGCAGATAACCCGGTCGCTTGCTTAAAGATATCCATGATTCTTCAAATGGGTCTTTTAGTGATTGGTATTTTACCGCTAAGGTGTTGCCATCAAAGTCATCACGGCTCGCTTCAACCGGCCAAGGTTGAGCCGCTAGTTTTGGCGCTTGGATCTCCAGCCTTGGGGTTGTACCGCCTACAACATATGGCCAGTTATCACGCCACTCTACGTTTTGCAGGGCGGTTTCTCGACCTAAGGTACAGCGACCTTGGGCATATTTTGATGTCTCTTTAGGATTTTCTGGGTCGCTAATTGGGCGGCCACAAAGATGCGATAAATACCATTCGCCATTTTGGGTTTCTACTAAGAAGCCATGCCCCGCACGTTGCAATTCGGCGTCATCTTGGTGGCGAGACGTTAGAATGGGGTTTTCTGGGTGCAGCTCATAGGGGCCCCAAACATTTTTGGCGCGGCAAACAGTGACTGCATGGTCGTATGATGTACCGCCTTCTGCGGTGATAAGGTAATACCAGCCATCTTTTTTAAGAATTTGTGGCCCTTCAGTACAGCCCAGTTTGGTACCGTTAAATACTATTTTTTCTTCGCCAACTAGTTGGCCTAACTCGGCATCAAATTCTTGCAGAACAATGCCACCAAAAAAGTCAGTTTTTTTACGGCCATCCCACACCATGTTTACCATGTATTTTTTGCCATCGTCATCATGAAACAGTGATGGGTCGAAGCCATAATTACCTATAGATACAGGTTTACTCCATGGGCCGCGAATGTCTTCGGCGCTAACCACATAGCTGGGAGTAGACATCCAAGTACCGCCACGACAAGAATGCACGTTAGAGAAGCAGCACCAAAACTTGCCATCGGCATAACTTAAGGCTGGGGCATATACACCTTCGGAGTTATCCATGCCTCGCATATCTAGGTGGTCA
This sequence comes from Agarivorans sp. OAG1, assembly GCF_037076485.1. Lineage (NCBI taxonomy): Bacteria > Pseudomonadati > Pseudomonadota > Gammaproteobacteria > Alteromonadales > Alteromonadaceae > Agarivorans > Agarivorans sp. OAG1. The sequence continues at coordinate 3,074,641 of NZ_AP028990.1, read as the reverse complement.
ACGGTGTTAAGTACATGGCCGATAATTCGCCAGTTCACTAGATCTTTAGAGTGGTGGAGCATGATGCCCGGAAACCATTCGAAAGTAGAGGTAGCAACGTAGTAATCGTCTTCTACGCGGATAATCGATGGGTCGGGACGAAAACCAGTAAGAATAGGGTTAGTAATAGTAGCCATAGTTACTCCTAAAGTTTGTACTGGTAATTTATTGCTTTAAATTGTGCTTATATGTAAGTTATAGGCTTTAAAGTATAAAAATATTGCTATTATGGCTGCGCATCCTCTCAGTTTTGAAAACATCCACCTTCCTCAGGGAAAATCCTACTATTTGCGCCGCTTTCACTTCATTGATGAACCTAGTTTAGAGATCCCAACTCACTTTCACATGCTATGCGAGGTTATGCTGTTTAAAAAGATCAAAGGGCAGGTGGGGATCGACGGGCAATCAATAGAGTTAAATGATAATTCACTGGTATTTGTTCCTTCATTGGCGATGCACGAAATGGAGATGCAAGGTGAGGAGCGAGAGTTTAGTCTGCTGCAGTTTCAGCGATATTTATATAGCGAGTTAGCCTTATTGGATGTGGCCTCTCAATTAGAGAAGCCTTTAGTGCTGCAACTTAATGACCAGCAAGCAGGGTACTTACATAGCCAATTTGCTTGGTTAGAGAACGTAGATAACAACAATGATGGACGGAATTTGGCGCATAGCTTATTGCGCACTATATTTTTGTTTTTGGCCGGGCAGCAATCTCGCTGCCAATTTAGTACCGAAAAAAATGCTACTGTATTAAAAGAAAACAAAGGCTTGGCAAAAATCATCCCCTTGCTTCACCACCTAGAGAACCACCAAACACTTAACTTAAGCTTGCAACAAGCCGCTGATATTTGTGGTATGTCGAGATACCATTTTTCACGGGTATTTAAGTCTTTGTTTGCCCAAAACTATAAAGATTATTTACTTAAACGAAAAATTAATACCGCAGTTGCTATGCTCAGCGACAGTAAACAAAGCATTACCCAAATAGCTTATGCTTGTGAGTTTTCCGATAGCGCTTATTTTTGTGCCAAGTTTAAGCAAGTAATGGGCATGTCACCGGGTCAGTTTCGCCAATCCACTCAAACTGTGTTGTCTTTTGGCTAGGTAACCTGAGCTCGAGATAATTAACCGGTTTCTAGCGGCTACTTTTACTTATTTCAGTGTTGAAGCTACTTGCAATAGGCTAGCTATTGGCGTGCAGCTTCGCCTTGAACTAAGCAAAACTATTTCGCTAGAAACATGAAGCTAGATTAAGTACTGGGTTGCAGAGTTATCGTCACTTCTTTATCCAGAGCTCAGGTTAAGTAAGACGGAATAGCTAATCCGCTATAATTTTGGTGTGCATCAATAAGCATTAAACTGTTGCAAGTTGCAGCCTCCAAGCCTTGTTAGTTAACCTTCATAATCCAGCTAGAAAATACTGTTATTTTAGTTGCTTAGAAAAACTTCTCTTAAATTGTGAGAAAATTCAGCTAGGCTGTAGTTAACAAATTTATACCAATCACACTAAGTAAGGGATCAGAAATATCGCAGGAAAAATGCTCGAGAATAAGGCATAATTTTTCGATAAGTAGTTATTCTACAATCAAAAATTCTAACGCAGTTATCGAGTATTTTAACCAGATAGAATGAACAGTTACTTAGTACGATTGGTATTAACAGTAGATTAGGGTTGTTTAATGCGAATACTGGTTATTGGAGCATTGGGTACTATTGGCCGAAAGCTGGTGCCGGCTTTGGTTGGTGCTGGTCATCATGTGAGTGTTAGTTCGCGCGATCCTAATAAACCAGTGCCTTGGCCAGAGTTAAGTTGTCCGCGATTTACCTTAGATTTGCTGGAGCCTAGTAGCCTGCCAGATGCACTGGAAGACATTGATCTTGTGTATTACCTAATGCATGGCATGAGTGATGGTCAGGCACATAGCGAACTAGAAGCTATTGCCGCCAAAAACCTGGCAGATGCAGCAGCTACGGCCAAGGTCCAGCGTATTATTTATATGGGCAGCTTAGTGTCGGTTAAGCCTAAGTCTGAGCACATGCTCGCACGTATAGCGACTGGTGAAGCTTTGGCCTCAAGCGGCGTTGCAGTTACCGAGCTGCGCGCTGGCATTATTATTACACCGGGTTCAGCAGCTTTTGAGGTGATGCGCGACTTGGTGGGGCATATGCCTTTAGCATTTGTACCTAAAGCCATTGAAACGAAAGCCCCGCCAATAGCCTTAGAAAACGTGCTCCATTACTTGGTTAAACTCGCCAATATGCCAGAAACGGCCGGGATGGTTTTAGATGCTGCAGGCCCAGAATGGTTAAGCTATCGACAGCTTATGTTACGCATAGCTAAGCATTTAAATAAGTCGATAAAAATCATGGTGCTACCAGGTCTTCCAATTAAGCTTGCTTGCACCGTTTTAGGTTTAATAACCTCTGTGCCACAAAGTTTGGCTAAGGCTTTAATTGCTGGATTAGCTGAGCAGCTAGAGGCAAAACCAGACGTGTTACGTGGCTTAATTCCTCAAAAATTAATGCCGATTGATGATGCCATTGCGCAGGTATTTGAAGAGGAGCAAGTACATACTTACCCTAAGCGCTGGCAAGATGGCGTGCCCACGTTCAGAAACTTTTCCTCGTTGCATGGCTTTTATGCCAAAGCGGCAAAAAAAACCGTCACGGTGAATGCCTCTGCAGCAAATATCTGGCGAGTAATAAATCTACTAGGTGGTAAGCATCGTTACTTTTATCTCGATGTGCTGTGGGCTATGCGCGAATGGATGGATTTTGCAGTTGGAGGAAAAGGCAGAGAACACGGGCGCAGTGATTATCGAACACTACGGGTAGGAGAGCGAGTCGATTCTTGGACCATCTTGAGTGTTGAAGAAAATGAATGCTTAGTGATGCGTTTTGGTATGAAGGCGCCCGGCGGCGGCGGTATGCAAATTAGTATCGAGCCTTTGAGCGAAAATAAACATCAACTGGAAGTGGCTTTGTATTGGCATCCGGCCGGTTTTTGGGGCTTAGTATATTGGTACTTTTTTGCGCCTTGGCATGGCTGGTTGCTCTGGGGTATGACTAAAAACATGGCCAAGTTGGCAGAGCAAAATCAGCAAGCTGAAGAACAAAAGTAATCCACCATTAATCACGAAAAATGGTGGACTTAAACCCTAGTAAGGTGCTGGGTAGCGTTTAAATACTTCGCCTATGTCGGCCATTGCCTTCTCACTTAAAGGCATAGCAAATGCGGCAATGTCTTCTTCTAACTGCTGCATGCTGGTGGCACCAATAATGGTAGAGCTCACTCCGTCTACTTGGTCACACCAAGCTAAGGCCAATTGCGCAGGCGTATAGCCATAATGGGCTGCTAAGTCGGCATAGGCTGCAACCGCTTGGTGAGCAAGTTCGGTATCACGGAAAATTCCGTTGCGTTGCATAAAGGTCCAGCGGCTGCCTTCCGGGCGAGCGCCGTTGGCATATTTACCACTAAGCATCCCCCCTGCCAGCGGAGACCAAGGCAAATAGGCAATATCCTCTTGCACACAATTCTCAATTAAATAAGGCCAATCTTTAGCGTGCAACAAGCTAAACTCGTTTTGAATTGACACCATACGCGGTAAGTTATGTTGTTCACTCAGCTTTAGGTAGGTATTAATACCCCAAGGGGTATCATCAGATAAACCGCAGTGACGAATTTTTCCGGCTTCTACACAGCGTTGCAAACCTTGCAGAATATCTAGCATCTGCGCTTGATGGTCGGCTGCATCTATTGCGGTTGGTTGAATATGGTTCGGCCAGTGTTTACCAAAGTGTGGAGTGGAGCGATTAGGCCAGTGCAGTTGGTACAAATCAATATAGTCGGTTTGTAAACGCTTTAATGAGGCATCTACTGCAGCTACCACTTCTTCACCATTAATAGGGCCGCCATTACGCACCCAAGGCAAGCCAGCACCGGCAATTTTAGTCGCAATAATTACATCGTTACGTTTCTGCTTGTTGGCCGCAAGCCAATTGCCAATAATGGCTTCGGTTTTGCCGTAGGTATCTGGAGAAGGTGGAACGGCGTACATTTCTGCTGTATCAATAAAATTAACCCCTTGGCTTAGGGCGTAATCAATCTGTTGATTAGCGTCTTGCTGATTATTTTGTAGGCCCCAGGTCATACTGCCTAAGCACACTCGCGAAACTGATAAGTTACTGCTGCCAAGTTTAGAAAAATTCATGTTAGGTCCATTAATCGGGTTAGCGCACAAGCAGTTAGCTTAGGTGATGGCTAATTGTGAAAGCAAGTACAAATAATTCTTGATGGTAGATAAGCTGATTCACATGGCTAGTATTCGCGATAAAGTTTGCTTAAGGGTAATATGCCAACGTTTCAAATGAGCTATCGGATATTACGTGAGCAACTACAAACCCTCGTCATTACCTATTGATTCCCTGCAAACGCGTTTTGTTGAGCAACTTGCTCATGATCATTTGGTGGTAGAAGCTGCCACCGGCTCGGGCAAGTCCACCCGTTTGCCGGTGTGGGCGGTTAACTTAGGTAGAGTGCTGGTGGTGCAACCACGGCGGATAGCGTGTGAGGCCTTATCCACTTATGTCTCTGAGCAGCTGGCTTTAAGCGGCTCGCCACATAAGGTGGGTTATTCAATTCGCTTCCACTCAAGTGTTAATGAAAATACTGATATTGCTTTTGTCACTCCCGGGATCGCCCTGCGTTGGTTAGCGGAAAATAAACTTGCTGACTATGCGGTGCTGATTATTGATGAGTTTCATGAGCGCCGTTGGGATTCTGATTTGTTGCTAGCTTTAGCTAAGTCTTTACCGCTTAAAGTGGTGGTCACTTCTGCTACCTTGCAAGGCAACAAGTTGAGTGAATATTTAGCTGCGAAGGTGCTCAAAACTACAGGGAGAGAGTTCCCAGTTAGTGTGAGTTATGAAGCGCGAGAGTCTCATCACCTACCAGATAGCCGACGGGTTACCGAATCAGTTAAGCAGGCTGTTGAGAAGGCTTTGCTAAAGGATGAGGGCGATATATTGGTGTTCTTGCCAGGCCGAGCAGAGATTCAAGCTTGCCAAGCTAGTTTGAGTGGGCTTGAAGCAGAGGTATTGCCACTGCACGCAAGTATTAGCGCGCAAGAACGTAAAACCCTATTAGACAACAGCAGCGAACAGCGGATAAGGCGAATTATTCTTGCAACAAACGTTGCCGAAACCAGTTTAACCATTCCAAGAATTACCAGTGTAATTGATTCTGGCCTAGAGCGGCGAACCAAACAACGCGCCGGCAGAACGGTATTGAGTTTAGAGCGGGTGTCGCGCGCCAGTGCCGAGCAGCGACGCGGCCGAGCAGGGCGAGTATGTGCAGGCCATTGTTACCGTTTATGGGGGGAGTTTGCGCCGCTAGAAAGTGTAACGCCGCCACAATTGCAGCGTGAAGAGTTGTTAGAGCCGATGCTTTTTGCGGCAAGCTGTCATCACGCTTTAGCAAAGCTTCAATTTCTTGAAGTATTGCCTGAAAAGTCATTAAGCATTGCTAGTGAACGGCTCAATCGAATGCAGGCATTGCAAACCGAAGACTGTTTAAGTGAACATGGCCAACGCTTATTAAACTTACCAATTGACAGTTATTTTTCGCATCTGGTCAACCTTGTCCCCAAGGGGCCGGAGCGCGAGGCTATGCTCGACTTGGCTGCGGCCTTAAGTATTAATCGTAGCCTTTATCAAAAGCCAAAATCGGAACATGCTTTAAAAGTATTGAGCCAGTGGCAACCTTTACATTGTGATATGAGCATTACACTAGATCTGCTACGCGGGAAAACTTGGCCAGATGAACTAACAGTAAACCAAGACGCTTTAAGTCAAGCGCAGGAGTTAGCCGATCAATTGCGTTCAGTAATGGCTTTAGATGATCTTGCTTATGCGAAAAACTATAGCCGCGAAAAACTGCTAGAAGCCTTGTTAGTCGGGGCTAAAGAACTGGTATATGTGAGGCGAGAAAAGCGCACCAATGCGATGGGAAATGGAATTGCAGAGTTGCAAGTTGGCAGAGAAAGCTTATTTGATGATGCTCAATTGGCTGCAGTGGTGTTTGACCTCTACAGTTTACCCGGGCGAGGAGTAAAGCAGCTAAACAACATTGGTTTGTGCTTAGCGCCGGTGAGTGTAGAGCTGTTAGCAAAACACAGCTTTGGCGAGCTACAAAGCAAAACCAGTGTTGCTGCTGATGGCTCTCAGCTCATGCAACGAGTGTATGCAGGCAGGGTGATAGGCAGTGAGAAAGTGGCCTTAAGTGCTGAAGACTATCGCCAAGCGCTGGCTAAGCGGATCCTCGCCAATCAACAGTCTGGCTTTAGCCAACTAGGTTGTATTCAAGATATTGCAGCTTGGAACTTATGGGTAAGCCTTGGTGAGAAACACGGCGGTGGAGAAGGTGACCAAGTAGATTCTCTAGAGTGGTTGAGTTCTCAATTGGCTTTATTAGGCGTAGAAAATGCCGAGGACTTTAGTTTAATCGAAGCTACAGATTTTGTCTTTGAGGGGATCCCCCAATGGCAACGCGAAGACTTTGAGCAACGTTACCCGCGACAGTTAGTATTGGCAGACTTAAAACTGGATGTTGAGTATAAAGCAGGCTCAAAACAAGTGATTGTTCACTATGCTTCTGGCGGTCGTAAGGCGGGGCCTAAACGTTGGGAGCTGCCTACATGGGCAGGCTGGCGAGTGTTTTATGTTAAAGCAAGTAAGCGAGTGGCACTTACTTAGTGTGATTGGTATTAGTTGACGCTCGCAGCAAGCTGTTTGGCTTAACTGCGAGTCGCTAATAAAGGTGTTTTCTATTTAGAGGTCATTCGTTTTAGCGTGTCGTCTTTTAGAATGAAGTGGTGATATAAAGCTGCGAGTACATGCACTGCAAGCACCACATAGAGAAGCTGGCCGCCGTAATGGTGAATAGCCGAGCCAATCTCGTTAAGCGATTCATTTTTTTCTGCAAAACCCGCTATCGTGAACAAGCCAAAAAATTTCACATCATGACCGCCAGACAACGACATAATCAAGCCAGAAATAGGCATTGCTAACATCAGCAGATATAAAGCAATGTGGCCTAGATGCGCCATCTTAAGCTTGATCCCTTCACCGATAGGAGCGGGTACTTTGCTTACGCGATGCCAAACAATTCGTATTGCTATCGCTGCTATGGCAAGTAAGCCTAAACCTTTATGAAGGTCATATAGTTCAAACTTCTCTGGCCCTCTAGGCAAGGTATCCATATAAAGTGCAATGGCAATTAAGCTTAAGATAAGTAGTGCCATCAACCAGTGAATGAGTTTACTGAAAAGTCCAAAGCGCTGCGGGCTATTTGTTAAGTTCATATGTTAAATACCATTACTTTAATTGTGGCTTAAGTTAGCAAATTATCTGTTTATGTAAACTATTTTTACGCTTCTTTACGAAGCCTTTGAAACTTGCCAAGGTATTGTTGATAAAACTTTTTTCTAACAAAAACCTTCCTAGTCACTGGGTTGCCAAGTTTGGCTATGCTAGCATGGCTTTAATTGTAGATTATGGTCGGAGTACATGCAGTGAAACGATTCCTTGGCGTGGTGTTGCTGATGGTTATCGTAGTGCTGTCTTGCCTAGTGGCTGTAGACCGTTACATTTCTCGCCAAGTTTCCGGGCAGTGGTTTCGCGATATGCAACAACTGCCGCCTCAGCCTGTTGCTTTAGTATTGGGCACAAGTAAGTATGTGGGTAAGCGACTAAATACTTATTATACCTTTAGAGTTGAAGCTGCAGCTAAGCTATACCACACCAATAAGGTTCAAGCGCTAATCTTAAGTGGCGACAATGCTACCCGCTATTATAATGAACCTATAACCATGTTAAACGACGTGCTACGTTTGAACGTGCCACGTGAGCATATTGCTTTGGATTATGCAGGGTTTCGTACTTTCGATTCTATTGTGAGAGCTAAAGAAGTGTTTGGCCAACAGGCTATAATTATTGTGTCGCAGCAATTTCATGTGGAGCGGGCTTTATACATCGCTAATCAATATGGCATAGAAGCTTATGGTTATGTGGTAGACGATGCACCGCAAGCTTTTCATTGGCGGGTGAGGTTACGAGAGGTATTAGCGAGAACTAAGGCCTTAATTGATTTACATGTATTGCAAGCTGAACCGCATTTTTTGGGTGATCCTGAACACGTCACAATTCGTGAAAACAACGAAGAATAAGCAAATGAAGATTACAAAAGTGTGGCTAGTGGTTTTGTCCTTTTTGTTGGGTGTAAGTACTTCGCTTAAAGCTGAATCCGATATTGTCCCATTTATTGTTGGTGGTAATGATGCACCAGCTAATTATCCTTGGATGGCTCAAGTGTTTCTTGGCTCATCACGCTGTGGTGGAGTGTTAATTGGCGAGCGCTGGGTGTTAACAGCCGCTCATTGTACCTATGACTCCAGCAGACTAAATCGAACGATTGCTGCCTCAGAAGTCAAAGTGTTGTTGGGCAATTATCAGTTTGCCAATAGTGCTCATCCCGATGCCTTGCAAGTGAGTGAGGTATATCAGCACCCAAGCTATGTTAATCCTTCCGATTCTGGTCCTGCTTTTGATTATGATGTTAGCCTATTACGATTAACTGAAGCACAAAGCGTAACGCCGGTTATTCTCAATGCGAATAAGGTAACCGATGCGCTCAATATTGGTGGCTTTATGCAGGTGGTTGGCTTTGGGCGAACCAATACTGACCCTTTGAACCCAATTTATCCAGATGTGTTACAACAAGGTAACCTGAGTTTAATAAGCGAGAGCCGTTGTGAAGATGAGTGGTCCGCTTCTTCAATTACCGATCAAATGTTTTGCGCCTATGGTACTAACCAAGATGCCTGTTCTGGTGATAGCGGTGGTCCGGTTTTTATTGAAGAGCAAGAGCAACATCGTTTATTAGGTTTGGTGAGTTGGGGGAATCTATCTTGCCAAGGCAGTGCAGGTGTCTATGCCGATATAGGCACAGTTTGTACTTGGATCACCGATACAGCCAGTATTGCCGGCGATAGCAGCTTAAATTGCAGTATAGCGGATACTCCCGCGTCAAGCGGTGGTGGCGCCAGTTGGTGGCTATTGATTTTGAGCTTGCCTTTGTGGCTATTGCGACGGTCTAGCAAAGCACAGCATTTCAAGCGCTAATCCTTGCTATTACAGGCCGCAATCACTAAAATTGCGGCCTTGTTTATTATTGAATAGCCCACAGAGTTTTTAGCCTAATGCGTGTTGCCGATTTTTCTTTTGAACTCCCTGATGAGTTAATCGCTCGTTATCCAAAACAGCAACGTCGTGATAGTCGTTTATTGTGTCTTAATGGTAATACTGGTGAGCTACAACATCAGCAGTTTCCAGACCTACTAAACCATATTCAAGCTAACGATTTATTGGTTTTTAACAATACTCGGGTTATTCCTGCGCGTTTGTTCGGTCAAAAAGCCAGCGGCGGAAAACTTGAAGTGCTGATTGAGCGTGTTTTAGATGAACATCGAGTGCTTGCGCATGTTCGTTGCTCCAAATCGCCTAAACCCGGTTCGGCCCTGCGCTTGGCTGATGCATTTGACGCTACTATGCTAGCTCGCCATGATGCCTTGTTCGAATTACGTTTTGATGACCAGCGAACAGTGCTAGAACTACTTGAAGCCTACGGCCACATGCCATTACCTCCCTATATTGACAGACCCGATGAAGATGCAGATAAGGAGCGTTACCAAACGGTTTACAATGAAAAGCCCGGTGCTGTTGCAGCGCCAACGGCGGGCTTGCACTTTGATGACGCCTTGATGCAACAAATCCAAGACAAGGGTGCGGATATTGCCTTTGTTACCTTGCATGTTGGTGCTGGTACTTTTCAGCCAGTAAAAGTTGAGTCGGTAGATGAGCATGTGATGCATTCTGAATACGCCGAAGTTGGCGAGGATGTTGTGGCTAAAATCGCTAAAGCTAAAGCCGCTGGTGGCAGGGTGATTGCGGTGGGTACAACTTCAGTTCGTTCGTTAGAAAGCGCGGCTAAAGATGCCAAAGCCAAGGGGCAAGCTTTACAAGCCTACGCGGCAGAAACCGATATTTTTATTTATCCTGGTTATCAATTTGAGTTGGTTGATGCCATGGTCACCAACTTCCACCTGCCTGAGTCTACATTGATCATGCTGATTTCGGCGTTTGCCGGTAAAGATAATGTGACGAAGGCTTATCAAGCGGCTATAGAGCAGCGTTACCGGTTTTTTAGTTATGGCGATGCCATGTTTATTGAGCGAAAAGACGCTTAGTTAATCCTATTTTGGCGATTAGACAATTATCTAAGCGCTTATTTGAAGCAATCTGAATCGGACTGTTTTTCCGATCTGAGGTAAGTTATGAAATATGAATTATTGGCGCAAGACGGTAAAGCACGTCGCGGCCGTTTAGTGTTTGAACGTGGCACAGTAGAAACCCCTGCATTTATGCCTGTGGGTACTTACGGCACTGTAAAAGGCATGACGCCAGAAGAAGTAAGTGCCACGGGTGCAGAGATATTACTGGGTAATACCTTCCACCTGTGGCTTCGCCCTGGCCAAGAAGTGATGAAAGCCCACGGCGATTTGCATGATTTTATGAATTGGCAAGGTCCTATTCTTACCGACTCAGGCGGTTTCCAAGTATTTAGCCTGGGCGATATTCGCAATATTACTGAGGAAGGCGTACATTTTCGCAACCCAGTAAACGGCGATAAAATCTTCTTAACACCAGAAAAATCTATGGAGATCCAAAATGATTTGGGCTCCGACGTAGTGATGATTTTTGATGAGTGTACGCCTTACCCTGCAACTGAAGAAGAAGCGGATAAGTCGATGCAAATGTCCTTGCGTTGGGCAGCGCGCTCGCGCCAGCGTCACGACGAGTTGGAAAACAAAAATGCCTTGTTTGGCATTATCCAAGGCGGTGTTTACGAGCACTTGCGTGATGTTTCGTTGGAAGGGCTAACTAATATTGGTTTTGATGGTTATGCGATTGGCGGCTTAGCAGTTGGCGAACCTAAAGAAGATATGCACCGCATACTTGATTATGTGGCGTATAAAGTACCTGAAGATAAACCAAGGTACTTAATGGGTGTTGGTAAACCTGAAGATCTGGTTGAAGGTGTGCGTCGAGGCGTGGATATGTTCGATTGTGTAATGCCAACTCGAAATGCGCGAAATGGTCACCTATTTACTAGTGAAGGGGTGATTAAAATTCGCAATGCGCGCCACCGTGAAGATACAAATACACTGGATAAAGAGTGTGATTGTTATACCTGTCAAAATTATTCTCGTTCCTACTTGCATCATTTAGACAAGTGTAATGAAATCCTTGGCGCTCGTTTGAATACCATTCATAACCTGCGTCACTATCAGCGCTTGATGGAAGGGTTACGTGGTGCAATTGCAGCCGGTAAGTTAGACGATTTTGTAGCAGAGTTTTACGCAAAGTTGGGGCGTGAAGTCCCACCTTTGGCGGAATAATGCCCGATTGAGCAAGCAAAGCCTTGTTTTTGCTTGCTCTGTCTCCATTTAATAAGGTAGTTGTATAGATTATCTTAAGTTTTTAATTTTTTTAATGAGGGTAACAATGAGCTTATTTATTTCTCCAGCATACGCAGAAGGCGGTGCAGCGGCACCTGCAGGTGGCGGCATGGAATTAATTTTCATGATGGTGATTTTCGCGGTAATTTTCTACTTCATGATTTACCGCCCGCAATCTAAGCGTGTTAAAGAGCATAAGAATTTGATGTCTTCATTGTCTAAGGGTGATGAAGTACTCACCACTGGTGGCTTGGTAGGTAAAATCATCAAGATTTCTGATGAAAATGACTACTTCCAATTAAGCCTAAGCGATGACACCACTGTTACGCTTAAGAAGGACTTTGTATCAGCGGTATTGCCAAAGGGCACGCTGAAGTCGCTATAGTAGCTATTCGGTCACTAGGGATAAGATTTTGTTAAATAGATACCCTTGGTGGAAGAACGTGATGGTAATCGCTGTGATTGCCATCGGCTTTCTTTACGCCACGCCAAACTTGTACGGTGAGGATCCTGCAGTACAAGTGTCTGGCACTCGGGGCGCTCAAGTAGAGCTGGCCCAATTAGACGAGATTCGCAACTTCCTCACAGAGCAGTCTATCGACTTTCGCTCTGTTGCCTTTGAAGATGGTTTAGCCTTAGTACGTTTACGTAACGATGCTGACCAACTTAAAGTAAAAAGCCTCTTACACGATTTATTGGGTGACGATTACATCGTTGCGTTAAACCTTGCTCCAGCAACGCCTGGTTGGTTAGACGCCATCGGTGCAGGTCCGCTTAAACTTGGTTTGGACTTACGTGGTGGTGTGCACTTCTTAATGGAAGTGGATATGGATGCCGCAATCAGTAAAGCCCAAGAAGGCATGATTCAAGATTTTCGAAGCGATTTACGTGAAGAAAAACTGCGTTATGCTGGGGTAAGAGCGCAAGGCGATTCTGTGGTAGTTCGTTTTCGTGACGAAGCCACCCTAGATAAAGCCATTAGCTTTTTAGACCGCAAATACAATGAATACCAATTCAGTGATGCTAGCCAAGGCGACCAATTCCGTCTTAGCGCTAAAATGACTGATGAGAAGCTAAAAGAAACTCGCGAGTATGCGCTGCAGCAAAACATTACCATTATCCGTAACCGGGTAAATGAATTAGGTGTTGCTGAGCCACAGGTACAGCGACAAGGTTCTGAGCGTATTGTGGTGCAATTACCAGGTGTTCAAGACACCGCACGTGCCAAAGAAATTTTAGGTGCAACCGCTACTCTTGAATTTAGAATGGTAAATACCGACGCTGATGTGCGTGATGCGGCCGCTGGCCGAGTGCCTCCTGGTTCTCAACTCGCAAAACGTGTTGATGGCTCGCCAGTAGTATTGCGTAACCAAGTTATCTTAACTGGTGACCACATCGTTGGTGCACAGTCGGGTTTTGATGAGTACAGCCGTCCGCAGGTTAACATTAGTCTTGATAGTCAAGGTGGTAGCAAAATGGCTGCCTTCACTAAAGATAATGTTGGCCAATCTATGGCGACTTTATTCATTGAGTACAAACCTACTGGCAATAAAGACGCTGAAGGTAAAACTATTCTAGAGCGTCAAGAGGAAGTAATTAACGTTGCTACTATTCAATCGCGCCTTGGCCGTAGTTTCCGAATTACTGGTATTGACTCCCCTGCAGAAGCACAGAACCTAGCACTACTGTTACGTGCTGGTGCGCTGATTGCGCCGATTCAAATTGTTGAAGAACGAACTGTTGGCCCAAGCCTTGGTCAAGACAACATTGATAAAGGCTTCATGGCGATTGTGGTTGGCTTATTAGCATTATTAGTATTTATGCCTATTTACTACCGTAAGTTTGGCTTGGTGGCTAACTTTGCTTTGATTGCAAACGTAGGGGTAATTATTGGCGTAATGTCGATGATTCCTGGTGCTACCTTAACCTTACCGGGTATGGCGGGTATTGTACTAACCGTTGGTATGGCGGTTGATGCTAATGTGCTTATCTTTGAGCGTATTCGTGAAGAGCTAAACGACGGCCGCAGCCCTCAACAAGCAATTCACTACGGTTATAGCAACGCACTTTCAACGATTTCTGATGCTAACATCACTACCTTTATCACTGCGTTGATTCTTTTCGCGATTGGTACTGGCGCTGTAAAAGGCTTTGCTGTGACGCTGGCGATTGGTATTGCAACATCTATGTTCACTGCCATTGTAGGTACCCGTGTAATTGTTAACTGGGTATGGGGCGGTAAGAAAATAGACAAGTTGTCTATCTAGGAGCTACGACGTGTTTTATTTATTTAGACCAAAAGGCACCGTGCGCTTCATGTCGCACCGCAAACCATTTATTTGGTTTACTGTTTTGCTGATGGTGGCTTCGGTAGCTAGCTTAGCGATTAACAAAATCAATTGGGGGCTCGACTTTACTGGCGGTACCTTGATTGAAGTTGAATTCTCTCAAGCGGCTGATCTTACAGAAGTGCGCGAAGTGATGGGCAACAATGGTTACCCTGATATCGTTGCACAATACTTTGGTTCTCAAACCCAAGTATTGTTGCGCATGATGCCGCGTGAAGGAATTGATAGCCAACATTTAGGTGACAGCATCATGGGTTTGCTTCGTAGTGAAGTAGATTCTGATGTAGAAATGCGCCGTATTGAGTACGTAGGCCCAACGGTAGGTAAAGAGTTAGCAGAGCAGGGTGGCTTAGCTATTATAGCTGCTTTGGGCTGTATCTTGCTGTATGTGGCAATGCGCTTTGAATGGCGAATGGCTTTGGGTGCGGTGCTAGCTTTGGCTCACGACGTAGTGGCAACCTTAGGTTTGTTCTCACTATTACAGTTAGAGTTTGATCTTACGGTTATTGCTGCGCTGTTAACCGTAGTAGGTTACTCCTTGAACGATACCATTGTTGTATCTGATAGGATCAGGGAAAACTTCCGTAAGTTACGTAAAGGTGACCCTGAAGAGATTATCGATGTTTCTTTAACTCAAACCTTTAACCGTACAATTGTGACCTCGTTAACCACCATCATGGTACTTGTATCTTTGTTCATGTTGGGTGGTGAGTTGATTCACAACTTTGCTACGGCTTTATTGTTTGGTGTATTCATTGGTACTCACTCTTCTATTTACGTTGCTAGTACGCTGGCATTGTACTTAGGCATTAAGAAAGAAGACTTTATGCCCAAAGAAATCGAAGAGAAAGAAGGTGCCGACCAGGACCCTATCGCATAATTATCTAAACCCGCTTCGGCGGGTTTTTTGTTGTTAAGGAGAAAACAAAATGGCCCATAACCCTCGATTCTTAGCGTTGGTTGATGATTGTCGCAGCCGTATTAAAGAGTGCGATGTGCACCAGGTTAATCAATGGTTAGAACAAGGTTTAGCATTCACCTTGATTGATAATCGTGAACAAGATGAATGGCAAAAAAGCCGTATTCCAAATGCCAAGTATATGGGGCGTGGGGTAATGGAGCGTGATGTTGAAACGCTTATCCCAGATTTAGACACTATGATAGTGATCTACTGTGGTGGTGGTTTTCGCTCTGCATTAAGCGCCGATAATTTAGTGAAGATGGGGTACACCAATGTGATTTCTATGGATGGTGGGATCCGTGGCTGGAAGGAAGCTGGCTACCCCTTAGAAGGCGCATAAAAAGATGACTGACCAGGTTAACCCAACTATTTACGCTTTTGATATTGCCGAAAATACCTATTACTTTTTTGACCAGCTTGAGGCCGAACAGGCTTTTCAGCAAGCCGAAGCTAAAGGCGACTATCCAGAGTGGCGAGAGCCCACGCCAATGCTTGAGTTACTAAAAATAAAGGATGCGCTGTTAGGCGAGTTTGCCAAGCGCATCGCATTTTTAGAGCTGCAACTAGAGCGGGCTGAATTAGGTTCAGATAGCTTTGATTTGGGTGCTAATTAGTATCAAATTCCCAGCCTAGTTCTTGGCTAATTTTTGATACTTGAGGCGCTATAAGATCTATGTCACTTTGTGGCACAGATTGCAGTTGGGTAAACCATTGGTCGCCGATTTCGAATGATTCCAACAGTTGTTGTTTCTGTTCAGCAGATAGCTCGGGGTTATCTAACAACTGTTGCTTCATGTTCTCGTAGACTTCAAGCTGCGGTTTATATTCTTCTAAATTAACGGCCAAGATAGCAAATATTACTTGCTCGGTAGTTGCTGCCCAGTTCTCTAAGTCTAAGTTGTATTTATCTAATACTTGTTTCACTTCGTTAGCATAAGCACTTTGATTGAGCTGAAGAACCATCTGTTCGGCTAACTCGCTAGGGTTTTCTACTTCTTCTAATGTGTTTTCTTCTTCGATTTTTTCAACAATTGGTTTAAGCATTTTGCTCGCTTCAAACCAGTTGTCTATTGTCTGTTGGGTTAAGTTAGCGGCGTTTGCATAAGCGCCTATCAGCAGAAGCAGTAGAGGTAGCAATCTCATAAATACATCCTAAATATGGTGTCTATTTATAAAATAGTGGTCTTAAAGACAAAAATAAAGCGGGCAGTGCCCGCTTTAAGTTGTTTCTGCTTAATTTTATTAAGCTTTAATTGCATCCGTTAAATGCGGACGAATTGTAGATAACATATGTTTTAGTACTTTAGGGTTTGCACATACAACATTTCCACTTTGGTAGAAATCTGTGTTGCCGCTAAAGTCTGTAACAATGGCACCTGCTTCGCGAGCAATTAGTTCACCTGCTGCGATGTCCCAAGGCTTCAAGTTTAATTCAAAGAAACCGTCTAAACGACCAGCGGCTACATAGGCTAAATCTAAAGCGGCAGAACCAGCACGGCGCATGTCTCCACACTCGGCAAAGATTGCTCCGAACATGGCTAAATAGCTGTCCATGTAGTGTTTGCGTTTGAATGGGAAGCCGGTGCCAATTAGTGTGCCTTCTAAATCTTTAGCTTTAGTAACACGTAAACGGTAACCGTTTAATTGCGCGCCTTTGCCGCGTGAAGCAGCAAATAACTCATTGCGAAGAGGATCGTAAATCACACCATGCTCTGTTTTCCCTCGAACGCGTAATGCGATAGAGATAGAGAAGTGAGGAATACCTTTGATAAAATTGGTGGTTCCATCCAATGGGTCTATCACCCATTGATATTCATCATCCTTGCCAGCTGTTAAGCCACTTTCTTCACCAATAAAAGAGTGATCTGGGAAAGCGTTTTGAATGGTGTCGATAATGCTTTTCTCAGCGGCTTTATCAACATTAGTTACGTAGTCGTTAGCGCCTTTTGTTGTCGCTTCAACTTTATCTAACTGTTCGTAAGCTTGAGTTACGACCTTACCTGCGTTTCGCGCAGCGCGAATCGCAATGTTTAGCATAGCATGCATGAATTACCACCAATTTGTAGAAAGAACATAAAATAACCGCCGGATTATAGGGAAAACCAAAAACAAACACAATTGATTATAGGCACTCCATATAAACTTTTTCCAATCTAGCTGCTAAGGCTATGGCTATGTTACAATCCCGCGCATCAAATTTAGGGTGAAGTAAAAGTAATGTTGGAAAATGTTCGAGTGGTTTTAGTTGGCACTAGTCATAGTGGCAATATTGGCTCTGCAGCCAGAGCAATGAAAACCATGGGAATTAGCGATTTGTGCTTGGTAGCTCCAGAAGCTGAGATTGATGGTAAGTCAGTTGCGTTATCTGCAGGTGCATCGGATGTGCTTGGTGGTACCACAATTGTCTCAGAGTTATCAGAAGCAGTTGCAGACTGTCAGCTAGTTATTGGCGCCAGTGCCCGTTCTCGAACTTTAGATTGGCCGATGGTTGATGGGCGAGAAGCCGGCGTTAAACTCGCCGCAGAGGCCCAACAGGGTAAAGTAGCTATTGTGTTCGGTCGTGAGAGCAGTGGTTTAAACAACCCAGAGTTACAGCAATGCCATTATCACGTTTGTGTACCCGCTAACCCCGAATATAGTTCGCTAAACTTAGCAATGGCTGTTCAGCTATTATGCTACGAAGTGCGTATGGCATTTTTAGACCAGCAAAACACACACCCAGAAGCTGCTCCCGAAGATTACCCTCATGCCGATGATTTAGAGCGTTTTTATGAGCATTTTGAACAGTCTATTGCTGACTCAGGTTTTATCATCAAGCCACACCCGGGCAAAGTAATGGAAAAAGTACGACGAATGTTCAACCGTATTCGTATGGAAAAACAAGAGCTTAATGTAATGCGTGGTATTTTAACTTCTTTTGATAAGCATATTTCCAAACCTGAAAAATAAACCTGACTAATTTAGTAGGTTTTATACTTGACTAAATTACTAGGGTATGGAAAGATTGTGACCAAGTTCACGGGAAAAAATAGGTTTGATATGCGCTTAACTTCTAAGGGACGCTACGCAGTTACAGCGATGTTAGATGTTGCTCTTCATATGGAAGAAGGGCCGGTCTCTTTAGCTGACATTTCTGAGCGACAGGGTATTTCTTTGTCTTATTTAGAGCAGCTGTTTTCAAAATTACGTAAACATGGCTTGGTAACCAGCGTGCGTGGCCCTGGTGGCGGATATCGCCTAGGTATGGACGCTGATGATATTGCAGTAGGCATGGTGATTCACGCTGTTGATGAGTCGATTGATGCAACACGTTGTCATGGTTCTGCAGACTGTCAAGGCGGCAAACCTTGTCTTACCCACTCATTGTGGAATGACTTAAGTGAAAGAATCGCCGACTTCTTAGATAACATAAGCTTGGGTGGCTTAATGCGTGAGCGACAAATTGTTAATGTAGCGCATAATCAAGACCAACTTCAGCACGTTGATAACAACACGATACAAATTAGTTTATGACGCTCGCTTTCGCCGAGTAGTAACGGAGAACTTTAATGAAATTACCAATTTATCTTGATTATTCAGCAACCACTCCTGTTGACCCTCGGGTTGCTGAAAAGATGATGCAATACCTTAGCGTAGATGGTATTTACGGTAACCCTGCTTCACGTTCACACCGTTTTGGCTGGCAAGCAGAAGAAGCTGTAGATATTGCCCGCAACCAAATTGCTGACCTAGTAAATGCTGACCCACGTGAAATCGTATTTACCTCGGGTGCTACAGAATCAAACAACCTTGCTATTAAGGGTGCTGCTCACTTTTACAATAAAAAAGGTAAGCACATCATCACGTGTAAAACTGAGCACAAAGCTGTGCTAGATACTTGTCGCCAATTAGAGCGAGAAGGTTACGAAGTGACTTATTTAGACCCAGAAAGCAACGGTGTTATAAGCCTTGAGATCTTAACCGAAGCATTACGTGAAGATACGGTTCTTGTGTCTATCATGCACGTGAACAACGAAATTGGCGTAATCCAGGACATTAAAGCGATTGGCGAGTTATGTCGCTCTCGTAAAATTTTGTTCCACGTTGATGCGGCACAAAGCGCAGGTAAAGTTGAGATCGATCTTCAAGAGCTTCCTGTAGATATGATGTCTTTCTCAGCACACAAGGTTTACGGGCCAAAAGGTATTGGTGCTTTGTACGTGCAACGTAAGCCACGTATTCGCCTAGAAGCGCAAGTACATGGCGGTGGCCATGAGCGTGGAATGCGTTCTGGTACCTTACCTACCCACCAAATTGTTGGAATGGGTGAAGCCTTTGCTATTGCTAAACAAGATATGGCAAAAGATAACGAGCACATTCGCGCTTTACGTGACCGCTTTTGGGCAGGCATTAAAGATATTGAAGAAACCTATGTAAACGGTGACTTTGAGCAACGTGTAGTGGCTAACTTAAATGTGAGCTTTGCGTATGTTGAAGGTGAGTCATTGATAATGGCGCTTAAAGATTTAGCCGTTTCATCAGGTTCTGCGTGTACGTCTGCAAGCTTAGAACCGTCGTATGTTCTGCGCGCACTAGGCTTAGATGACGAACTCGCACACAGTTCTATTCGTTTCTCTTTTGGCCGTTTCACTACTGAAGAAGAAATCGATTACGCAGTTAAAGTGATTAACGAAGGTATTGGCCGACTCCGCGAAATGTCCCCACTTTGGGACATGTTTAAAGACGGCGTAGACCTCAGCCAGGTTGAGTGGGCACACCACTAAGTATTAAAAATAACGGATTTGGAGAGATATCATGGCTTATAGTGAAAAAGTAATTGATCATTACGAAAACCCGCGTAACGTTGGCGCTTTCGAAGATAAAGATGATAGCCACATTGGCACCGGTATGGTGGGAGCACCAGCTTGTGGTGATGTGATGAAGTTACAACTTAAAGTAAGCGACGAAGGCGTGATTGAAGACGCTCGTTTCAAAACTTACGGTTGTGGTTCAGCAATTGCGTCTAGCTCATTGGTTACCGAGTGGGTTAAAGGTAAGAGTTTAGATGAAGCCCAAGCGCTTAAAAATACCGATATTGCTGAAGAATTAGCCTTGCCGCCAGTGAAGATTCACTGTTCAATTTTGGCAGAAGATGCCATTAAAGCCGCCATTGCTGATTACAAAAAGAAAAACGCGTAGTAGATTTAAGGAGCCATCATGGCTGTATCACTAACTGAAGCTGCAGCAACACATGTAAGTCAATTTTTGAACAACCGAGGCGCGGGCACTGGCGTGCGCCTAGGGGTAAAAACCTCTGGCTGTTCGGGCATGGCTTATATTTTGGAGTTTGTAGACCAATTAGCTGAAGACGACAAAGTATTTGAAAGCCACGGTGTAAATGTCATCGTTGATGAGAAAAGCTTACTTTACATCGATGGCACTGAATTAGACTTTGTTAAAGAAGGTTTGAACGAAGGCTTTGTATTTAACAACCCTAACGTAAATGGCGAATGTGGTTGTGGAGAGAGCTTTAGCGTTTAAATGGAACACGCTATGAATCATTTTGAGTTATTCTCTCTACTTCCGTCTTATCAGCTAGACCTAAATGGTTTAGCTGATAGCTACAGAGAGCTGCAACAACAATACCATCCCGATAATTTTGCTGCTGAGTCTAGCGAACGCCAGGCTAAAGTGATGCAAAAAGCTGCGCAAATCAACGACGCTTATCAAACGCTGAAAGACCCTCTTAGCCGAGCGCAATACTTATTAAGTTTGCAAGGTTTAGAGCTTGGAGGCGAACAGCAAACTATCAACGACGTTGCCTTCTTGATGAGTCAAATGGAGTTAAGGGAGCAATTGGCTGAAATAGAGCATGCAGCCGATCCTGAAGACGCTATTGATAACTTCTCAAGGTTATTGAAGCGGCAACGAAGCGACTTGAGCTCAAGCTTTGAAAAAGCCTACAATGAACAAAATTTTGAGCAAGCTGCAGACGATGTTCGCAAACTCAAATTCTATGCACGCCTGCAACAGCAGCTGCTTCAACTTGAAGAGAAAATTTTAGATTACTAATCTATATGGCATTACTACAAATAGCAGAGCCTGGGCAATCGGCTGTTCCTCACCAACA
Source organism: Agarivorans sp. OAG1 (assembly GCF_037076485.1). Taxonomy (NCBI): domain Bacteria; kingdom Pseudomonadati; phylum Pseudomonadota; class Gammaproteobacteria; order Alteromonadales; family Alteromonadaceae; genus Agarivorans; species Agarivorans sp. OAG1. Next base: position 3,053,608 of record NZ_AP028990.1, on the reverse strand, counting down.
TAAACTGGCTGTAGGTATCGATTTAGGTACCACTAACTCTTTGGTTGCAACTGTACGTAGCGGCAAAGCCGTTACTTTGGCCGACCATAGTGGTGATACCTTGCTTCCTTCGGTGGTTCGCTATCACAAAGGTGGCGTAGAAGTTGGCAAGTTAGCAAAAGCACAAGCGGTTACTGATCCTCATAACACCATTACCTCGGTTAAACGTTTATTAGGCAAAGATAGCGCAGATATAGACCGTGAACTGTTTCCCTATAACTTTAGCGATGCTAAAACCCCGCATATTCAAACAGTAGCGGGCGATGTTAATCCTATTCAAGTTTCTGCTGAAATTTTAAAAAGTTTAGCAGCGAGAGCTGAAGAGTCATTACAAGGTGAACCCGATGGCGTGGTTATTACTGTGCCTGCATACTTTGATGACGCACAGCGCCAAGGCACCAAAGATGCTGCTCAGCTCGCCGGTTTACATGTACTGCGTTTACTTAATGAACCGACAGCCGCGGCTATTGCTTATGGATTAGATAGTGGTGACGAAGGCGTAATCGCGATTTATGATTTAGGTGGTGGTACCTTTGATATCTCCATCCTGCGTTTATCTAAAGGTGTATTTCAAGTACTAGCCACGGGTGGAGATTCTGCTCTAGGTGGTGATGACTTTGATGATGCTTTAGTTGAGTGGATAGCCGAACAAGCGCAAGTCAGTGGTATTCGTTCTGCCCAGTTACAGCGCGAATTATCACGCATAGCCAATCAAGTTAAAGTAGCCTTGACTGATCAAGACAGTGCCAATATCAATTTGGATATTGACGGTATTAATTGGCAGGGCAGCATTAGCCGCGAGTCATTCGATAGCCTCATTGAAAGTTTGGTTAAGCGCACTATTCGCGCTTGTCGCCGCGCTTTACGTGACGCTGAAGTAGAGCTAGAAGATGTTAACAATGTAGTTATGGTTGGCGGCTCTACCAGAGTGCCAAAAGTGCGTAGCGACGTAGCGAACTTTTTTGATAAGCAGCCTTTAACTAACATTGATCCTGACCAAGTTGTTGCGATTGGTGCAGCCATTCAGGCAGACACTTTGGTGGGGAACAAAAAAGATGGTGAGCTGTTACTGCTTGATGTTACGCCTCTTTCTCTAGGTATTGAGACAATGGGAGGCTTGGTCGAAAAAGTTATTCCACGCAATACCACTATTCCGGTTGCTCGAGCCCAAGAATTTACGACGTTTAAAGATGGCCAAACAGCAATGGCGATTCATGCGGTACAAGGTGAACGCGAGTTAGTAGATGATTGCCGCTCTTTGGCAAAATTTGCGCTAAAAGGTATTCCTCCTTTAGCAGCTGGTGCCGCTCATATTCGAGTTACCTTCCAAGTGGATGCCGATGGTTTGTTATCAGTTACAGCGATGGAAAAATCAACTGGGGTGCAATCGTCTGTTGAGGTCAAACCTTCTTATGGCTTAGCCGATGAAGAAGTGGCAAGAATGCTTAAAGACTCCATCACCAATGCTAAACATGATGTCACTATGCGCATGTTGCGTGAGCAACAAGTTGAAGCCGCTCGATTCATTGAAGATATGAGTGCTGCATTAGTCGAAAGTGGCGAACGTTTGCTGCAAGATGAAGAGCGTCTTGGCATTGAACAAGCCATGCAGCAATTACAAGCTATTGCCGAAGGTGACTCTGTTTCAGAGATAGAGCAAGCCATTAAATATTTAGACAGTATCAGTCAAGATTTTGCCGCAAGGCGAATGGATGATTCCATTAAACAAGCCCTAAGGGGCCAGCAAGTAGATAGGATTTAAGATGCCTAAAGTGATTTTCTTGCCTAATGAGGACTTATGTCCTGAAGGCTCAGTAGTAGAAGCAAAACAAGGTGAGAGCGTATTGGATGTTGCCTTGCGCGAAGGTATCGACATTGAGCACGCTTGTGAAAAATCTTGTGCTTGTACTACCTGTCACGTAATTGTTCGCGAAGGCTTTGATTCGCTTGAAGAAAGCGATGAGCTAGAAGACGATATGCTAGACAAAGCCTGGGGTTTGGAACCCGAGTCTCGTTTAGGTTGCCAAGCAATGGTAAGCGATGAAGACTTAGTGGTAGAAATTCCTAAATACACTATTAATATGGTGTCTGAACAACATTAAGGAATAGGCTGATGGGGTTGCGTTGGATAGATGTTGAGCAAATAGCAATAGAACTGGCCGAGCAATTTCCAGAGCAAGATCCTAAGCAAGTTCGGTTTACCGACTTACACCAATGGGTTTGTCAGTTAGATGATTTTGACGATGACCCACAGCACAGCAACGAGCGCATTTTGGAAGCAATTATTTTAGCCTGGATGGATGAACTAGACTAAGTTCCAAGGGCTCGTTGTCGATTACTCAAATGAGGAAGTATTGATGACCGCCGTTATGGATCTAGTTTTATGCGCCAAACCTGCCGCTGCTCAATGGGGCCAAAATGCCTTAGTTAGCTTTGAAGCTAACCAAGTTAATATTCATATCAATTCTGAAGGCGTAGCCCGCCTTCAAGATATTCAAAAAGCCGGCCGAAAATTAGATGCGCAAGGCCTAAAGCACCTTTCTTTTATTGGCGATAGCTGGGATTTAGAAGCATGCTGGGCTTTCTATCAAGGTTATTACAACGCTAAACAAGATAACCAATTAGATGTAGTGGTACTAAGTGATGCTGACCAGCAGCGTTTTGACGCTCTTAAGTCTGCTGCTGATTGGACACGTAAAACGATTAATCTTGGTCCGGCCGCTATTTACCCCCAAACTTTATGTGAATCTGCTGCGAGCTTCTTAAGTGGTTTATCTCCGGAACATGTTTCTTATGAGATTATCTCTGGAGAAGACTTACTGGAACAAGGCTGGGTAGGGACTTATCAGGTGGGCAAGGGGAGCAGCCAAGCACCAGCGATGTTGCAGTTAGATTTTAATCCTAGTGGAAACCCAGACGAGCCAGTGGCCGTAGCCCTAGTAGGTAAAGGTATTACCTTTGACTCAGGCGGTTATAGCCTTAAGCCTTCCGACGGCATGTCAATCATGAAAAGCGACATGGGGGGCGCTGCCACGGTTACTGGAGGTTTAGGTTTAGCAATTGCTAACGGCTTAAACAAACGTGTGAAACTGTATTTGTGTTGCGCCGAGAACATGGTTTCGGGAGAAGCTTACAAGCTGGGCGACGTCATTACTTACAAAAATGGTGTTACGGTAGAAGTGCTTAACACTGATGCAGAAGGTCGCTTGGTATTAGCTGATGGTTTAATTGCCGCTAGTGAGCAGAAGCCTCAAGTTATTATCGATGCAGCTACCTTAACGGGTGCAGCTAAAATGGCTTTAGGTCGCGACTACAATGCAGTGTTTGGCTTTGATGATGAGTTGGTTCACCAAGCCTTACAAGCTGCTAAACAGGAGCAGGAAAAAGCTTGGCCTCTGCCCTTAGAACCTTTCCACAAAGGGCAAATTGGCTCTAGCTTTGCTGATATTGCCAATGTTTCTTCAGGCGAGGGCATGGCCGGCGCATCTACTGCTGCAGCTTTCTTAGCTCACTTTGTTGATAACGCAGAAAAAAACTGGCTGCATTTCGATATGTCTGGCTCTTATCAAAAATCTGGTAATGCACTTTGGGCAACTGGGGCAAAGGGACATGGTATTCGCACCATTTCACGGTTGTTAACTGAGTTGAGCTAACTTATCATTCACTTACAATATCAAAGAGTGGTATTCACCAAATTTTAGATGGAGCTAGTTAATGGCCTTAGAACGTACTTTTTCTATACTTAAACCCGATGTAGTGGCGAAAGACGCAATTGGTGCAATTTATGCGCGTATGGAGTCTGCCGGTTTACGTATTGTTGCAGCCAAAATGGTGCATTTGTCGCAAGAACAAGCTGCAGGCTTTTATGCAGAACATGAGGGTAAACCGTTTTACCCACCGCTGATTGAGTTTATGACATCTGGACCAATCATGGTGCAAGTGCTTGAAGCTGAGAATGCGGTGCAGCGTTACCGTGAACTATTGGGTGCAACTAATCCGGCAGAAGCCGCTGCCGGTACCTTACGTCATGACTTTGGCTCGGGCATGCCACCAAATGGCACCCACGGCTCTGATTCACCAGAGTCAGCGTCGAGAGAAATCGCCTATTTCTTTGAAGACAATGAGATTTGTCCTAGATAAGTCAAACGGGGCAAAAGCTTCTTTGGCAAATGCAGCTTAATAGTTAAAAACTTATTAGCTGCCAATTGGCGCCGAGTACAGAGATTAACTGGCTTTCTGCTGTTATTATTTGTACAATTCGGCGCTTTTTTTATTTGGTCGATCGTGGAGTTAAGCGATGAGTGAAACAAAAACAAATTTACTTGATTTTAATCGAGCGGGTTTACGTCTGTTTTTTGCCGAGATAGGCGAAAAACCATTTCGTGCCGATCAGGTAATGAAGTGGATTTATCACTTTGGTGTTGATGACTTCGACCAAATGAACAATATCAATAAAGCCTTACGCGAAAAGCTTAAGCGTTTGGCTGAAGTGCGTGCACCAGAAATTAGCACTGAGCAACGCAGTGCAGATGGCACCATTAAATGGGCGATGTTAGTGGCTGGCCAAGAGATCGAAACCGTTTATATTCCTGAGGGTGACCGCGCGACATTGTGTGTGTCTTCACAAGTTGGCTGCGCGCTGGAATGTACCTTCTGCTCTACTGGCCAACAGGGGTTCAACCGTAACTTAAAAGTGTCTGATATCATTGGTCAAGTTTGGCGAGCAGCTCAAGTGATTGGCCACAAAGGCATCGAAGGAAAACGTCCAATTACCAATGTGGTAATGATGGGTATGGGTGAACCGTTGCTAAACCTAAACAACCTGATCCCAGCCTTAGAGTTAATGTTAGACGATAACGGCTATGGCCTGAGCAAGCGTCGGGTAACAGTAAGTACCTCTGGTGTGGTGCCTGCTTTAGATAAATTAGGTGATAAGCTCGATGTTGCGCTGGCTATTTCGCTGCACGCTCCTAACGATAAGCTGCGTAGTGAAATCATGCCGATCAACGATAAATACAACATCGAAGCATTTTTGGCTGGTGTAAAACGTTATATCGATAAATCAAACGCTAATAGAGGCAAGGTAACTGTTGAGTATGTATTACTCAATGGCGTTAATGACTCTATGGAGCAAGCGCATGAATTAGCGGAAGTTTTACGCGATACTCCATGTAAAATTAACTTAATTCCATTTAATCCATACCCTGGTTCGCCGTTTACCAAACCGAGTAATAGCCGCGTAGATCGTTTTAGTAAGGTCTTGATGGAATATGGCTCAACTGTAGTGGTTCGTAAAACCCGTGGCGATGACATTGATGCGGCTTGTGGACAGCTAGCAGGTGACGTTGTCGACAGAACCAAAAGAACCATGAAAAAACGGATGCAACAGCAAGAAATTTCAGTCACAATTCAATAACTAACCTTATCGAAGGACGGATATGAAACGCTGGTTGTACTTGTTTTTGGTGGTATTTTTGGTTTCTGGTTGTGTAACTGAAACCCGTGTAAATGGCCAAGAAGTAAACAATAAAGATAAACAGCTTAATAAAGACGCTGCCGCTAAAACCCGAATTAGCTTGGCGTTACGTTATTTAGAAGCTGGCGATGCAGAACAAGCAAAACGTAATTTGGAGCTAGCGCAAGAGTTAGCGCCTAATCTAGTTGATGTTTACATCGCCCAAGCCCACTTCTACCAAAGTGTTCGTCAGCCTGAGCGAGCCCTAGATGCCTATAAACGTGCTAAGTCTATCGCGCCACGCAATGGTGATGTACTTAATAACTACGGCGTGATGCTGTGTAAGCAGAAAGAGTATGACCAAGCCGAGGAGTTATTTAAGCAAGCTTTAGCTAATCCTGAATATGTTCAAGTAGCGGGAACCAATGAGAACGCGGGTTTATGTGCTTTAACTGCTGGCGACTTGGATAAAGCCTTAGATTACTTTACCAGTGCTTTAGCCTATAACATTCGCCGCCCTGCTTCTTTGCTTGGAGCCACCGAGGTTTACCTACAAAAAAATAAACCCGAGCAAGCCCGATTATATCTGCAACGGTATGATAGTATGGCTGAAACTACGGCGGAAAGCGCCTTCGCTTGGGTTCGCTTAGAAAGTGCAGCCGACAACTTTGCTGAAGAAGCACGTTGGGGCTTAACCTTACAACAGCAGTTCCCTAAATCAGAACAAACTAAACGATACATCGCTAATGACTACTAAAGCCGAATCAGAGCAAACAGAGCTAAGTGAAGACATTGAAGTGGTTAGCCCTGGGCAAATGCTGCAAGAAGCACGTGTTGCCGCCAAGCTAAGTCAAGCTCAAGTTGCCGAACGTTTGAAACTGCGTTTGCAAGTAATCAAAGATATAGAAGGCGATAGCTTCGATAGTGGTTTATCGAGTACTTTTATTAAAGGTTACTTACGTGCTTATGCGCGTTTACTAAATCTTTCTGAAGATCTAGTGCTTTCTAGCTACACGCATTTGCACGATGCCCATGAACAACGCACAGAGATGCAGAGTTTTTCTGGGCGGATAAAGCAAGAGACTCATGACAGTCGCTTGATGAAGTTTACCTACTTAGTGGGCCTTGGCATTGTTGTTTTGCTGGTGATTTGGTGGTGGCAAGAGAAGAGCCAACAAGTAGATTTTAGTCAGGCTAGCACCGCTAGTTCAGAAAGCCGAATTCTAGAGCCGACCAGCGAGCCCGAAGTTGATGTAATTCCAGAACCTAGTGCTGAAAATGTTCAAGCGCTAAACACTGTTGAAACTCCTGAGGTGCCATCGGCACAATCAGTAGAGCCTGTTTCAGAGCCTGTGGTAGAAGTTAACAATGAAATTGATGCTGAACCAAAAGTTAAGTCTCAAACGGTTCTAGAGCCAGTCGTCGAGCCCGCTACTGAATCTGCGTCAAATGAGCCTGCTTCGCAAGCATCTGAGCCCAATGTAATAAACAGCCCAGATCCTGAGCCAGAAGTAGAAGCGAACCAAGCGGCAGCTTTAACTGCCTTAAACATGAGTTTTGAAAATGAGTGTTGGGTAGAGATTAGAGATGCCACTGGCAAACGCTTGGTGGCAGACATTAAACAGCCTGGTCAATCACTCTCTGTAACTGGTCCTTCTCCTTATAGTATCGTGCTTGGCACTAATGCAGGCGTGAGCGTAAGTTACGGACAAGAATCAATCGACTTATCGTCATTTACGCGCGGTAAAGTTGTGCGAATGCAAATACCAAACAATTAAGATCTTTCGATTATTATGAATCAACCAACTCCAATTAAACGCCGTAAATCAACACAAATTATGGTGGGTAATGTGCCAGTGGGCGGAGACGCGCCCATCACTGTGCAGTCTATGACCAATACACGTACGACTGATGTTGCTGCAACGGTTGAGCAAATAAACCGAATTGCTGCAGTGGGTGGCGATATTGTGCGCGTTTCAGTTCCAACCATGGATGCTGCCGAAGCCTTCAAACAAATTAAGCAGCAGGTATCAATTCCTGTAGTGGCTGATATTCATTTCGATTACCGCATTGCCTTAAAAGTGGCGGAGTATGGCGCAGATTGTCTACGTATTAACCCGGGTAATATTGGTAACGAGCAGCGCATTCGCTCGGTAGTGGATGCTGCACGTGAGCGCAACATCCCCATTCGTATTGGTGTGAATGGCGGTTCCTTAGAAAAATATTTGCAAGAGAAGTACGGCGAACCCACTCCAGAAGCCTTAGTTGAGTCTGCGATGCGTCATGTGGATATACTCGATCGCTTGAACTTCGACCAGTTTAAAGTGAGTGTGAAAGCCTCTGATGTTTTCCTTGCCGTAGGCGCTTATCAAGGATTGGCCGGCCGAATTGACCAACCTTTACATCTTGGTATTACAGAGGCCGGTGGCTTACGCAGCGGCTCGGTTAAATCGGCAGTTGGCTTAGGTATGTTGTTATCACAAGGTATCGGCGATACCTTGCGAGTCTCTTTAGCAGCCGATCCCGTTGAAGAAATCAAAGTAGGTTTTGATATTCTTAAATCTCTGCGCATTCGCTCTCGCGGTATTAACTTTATTGCTTGCCCAAGCTGTTCTCGCCAAGAGTTTGATGTTATTTCAACGGTTAACGCTCTCGAGCAGCGTTTAGAAGACATTGTAGAGCCAATGGATGTTTCCATTATCGGCTGTGTGGTAAATGGCCCAGGTGAAGCGCTTATCTCTGATTTAGGCATTACAGGTGGCAACAAAAAAAGCGGCTTTTATCAAGATGGCGTGCGCCAAAAAGAGCGCTTCGACAATGACGACTTAGTAGATGCTTTAGAAGCGAAAATCCGCTCGCGTATCGCGATTAAAGACATTACCGAAAGCTAATCTGCATTTAAATTTACCTCTTTGCTTAAAGGCCCTATAATCGAGGGCCTTTAATAATTATTGACCTGTTTTATTCGAGATTAATGTGGCTAAACAAATACAAGCAATACGTGGCATGAATGATTGCCTACCAAGTGATACACCCGCTTGGCAGAAGGTAGAATCAGTAATTCGAGAGGTGGTGGCAGCCTACGGTTACAACGAAATAAGAATGCCGATTGTAGAAAGCACTGATTTGTTTAAGCGCTCTATCGGTGAAGTAACCGATATCGTAGAAAAAGAAATGTATACCTTTGAAGATCGTAATGGTGATAGCTTAACCTTGCGACCTGAAGGCACAGCCTGTTGTGTACGTGCAGGCAACCAAGCAGGTTTGTTGTACAACCAAGAGCAGCGTTTGTGGTACATGGGACCAATGTTCCGCCATGAACGCCCACAAAAAGGTCGTTATCGCCAGTTTCATCAAGTAGGCGTTGAGTCTTTTGGTATTGCCAGCGCCGATATCGATGCTGAAGTAATTATTTTGTCTGCGCGCTTTTGGAAAGCCTTTGGCTTAGAGAACCACGTTACTTTGCAGCTTAACAGCTTAGGTTCGAATGAAGCTCGCGCTAACTACCGTGATGCTTTAATTGCTTACTTAGAGCAACATAAAGAAGCCTTAGACGAAGACGCAAAACGTCGCATGTACAATAACCCTTTGCGTGTTCTCGACAGTAAAAATCCTGAGGTGCAAGCGGTGTTAGTCGACGCACCTAGCCTTAGTGAATACCTAGACCAAGAAAGTAAAGATCATTTCGAACAACTATGTGCGCTGCTAGATAACGCAGGCATCGCTTATGAACTAAACCCGCGTTTGGTTCGAGGTCTTGATTACTATAACCGCACTGTGTTTGAGTGGGTAACATCAAGCTTAGGTTCTCAAGGTACTGTATGTGCTGGCGGCCGTTACGATGGTTTGGTAGAGCAATTGGGCGGCAAAGCAACGCCTGCTGTTGGTTTTGCCATGGGCATGGAACGTTTAGTTCTATTGCTGGAAACACTCGAGTTACTGGGTGATTTACCATCAAGTGCCGATGTTTATGTGATCAATGCTGGAGAAGGAACACTTGGCGCAGCATTTTCGTTAGCCGAACAATTGCGAGATGCGTTACCCTCTGTTCGGGTTATGAGCCACTGTGGTGGTGGAAACTTTAAGAAACAATTTAAGCGAGCTGATAAGTCAGGCGCTAAAGTGGCATTGATCATCGGTGAAGATGAGTTAGCCAACCAGCAGGTTACTGTAAAGTACCTACGCGAAGATATTCAACAGCAGTGCATCGCTCAATCAGAGTTAGTTGCTTTGCTTAATACCGTATTAGTTTAGTTAAGGAGACGCTGTGGACATTTATTCCACTGAGGAACAGCAAGTTCAAGCCATCAAAGACTGGTGGAAGAAAAACGGAACATCAGTTATTGGCGGTTCGGTACTAGGTTTAGCTGCTGTATTTGGCTGGCGCTATTTTGGCGAATACCAAATTGAGCAAAAAGAAGCGGCTTCAGATGCTTTTCAACAAGTGGTTAGTCAACTAGCCACAAATAATGAAGAGTTAACTCCTTTAGCAAATTTTGTAGCAGCTAACCAAGGTGACAAAAACTATTCAGTGTTTGCATCATTGTTGTTAGCAAAAGAACTAGTGGTTAAAGAAGATTATGCTCAGGCGCAAACTCAGCTTAACCTAGCGCTTGAAGGTGCACCCGAAGAGCTTAAAGGCATGATCTATACTCGACTCGCTCGTGTACAAGCTCAATTAGCCGAGTTTGATAATGCCTTAGCCAGCCTAGATAAAGTTACTGAGCCTGCTTTAGTGGCAACCGTTGAACTGATTAAAGGTGATATCTACTTACAACAGGGTGAGCAAGCATTAGCTCGTCAAGCATATCAAGCGGCTGTTGCTGCTGGTGCAGCAGAGCAAGATCCTAGTGTAAACCTAAAACTTAATGATTTAACTGAAGTTGAGGCTGCTAATGGTTAAAGCTTGGCGTGCTGCTAGCTTAGCTTGTTTGCTCGTTGGCTTGTCGGCGTGTTCTTTGTTTAACTCTGAAGAAGATGTTGTGCAAATGGCCCCGGTGCCTGAGTTTGAAAACCAGTTTACAGTAGGCAAACAGTGGGAAACCCGCGTAGGTAAAGGAGTTGATGATTACTTCTCGGCGCTGTCGCCAGTTGTCGCTTACGATTCAGTGTTTGCCGCTGCCCGCTATGGTCAAGTGCGTGCCTTTGATTTAGAAGGTAAACGCTTATGGGACCAAGATTTATCTCGAGTTGAAAGTAACAATCGCTTCTCGGGTAATACCCCTAATGCGCGTGTTTCTGGTGGCTTAACTGCTGCGTATCGCCGCATATATTTAGGCACCGAAAACGCCGACGTATTTGCGTTAAATGCAGAAACCGGTGAAATAGTTTGGCAGGCAGAAGTGGCTGGTGAAGTGCTAGCGGCTCCTGCTGTAGAAGACAGTTTGGTGGTAGTTATCACCAGTAACGGCCATTTAGTTGCACTAGATGCTCACTCTGGTGAGCAAAAGTGGGATATTAAAATTGACCAGCCAGCACTGTCGTTGCGCAGCAAAGCGCCACCTATTATTTCTAACGGCGCGATAATTTTAGGTCGTAGTGACGGTAAGATTGGCCTGTATCTTTTAGAAAGTGGTCAATTGCTGTTTGAAACAAAGTTAGCCCAGCCTAAAGGGTCTACTGAGATTGACCGAATTGTAGATGTGGATAGTAAGCCAGCCTTGATTGGCTCCCAGCTCTATGCGGTTGCTTACAACGGAAACCTTATTTCGGTTAATTTACGCAGTGGTGAAGAAGACTGGAAACGTAGTTACTCTGCCTACCAGAATATTGCTTCTTCGGGTTTAAACCTATTTGTTACTGACGTTAGCGACAATGTATACAGCATTGAGCGCAACAACGGCATAGAGAAATGGACCCAAGGTGCTTTGTCTTACCGTATCGTTACTGCCCCCGCAGTAGACGGAAATAAGGTATTAGTGGGTGACAGTGAGGGCTACTTATATTGGCTTGATCGTGAAACCGGCGAGTTTGCTAGCAAAATGTTAGTAGATAAAAGCGGCTTATATGTTGCGCCTGTGGTAACCTCCGACAAAATTATCCTTCAAACACGAAGTGGTAAGTTAATTGCGCTAGATCGCAGTTAAGTTGTTATAATTGTGTACAAAAGGCTCATGGTGAATTAACCATGAGCCTTTGTCATGTCATGTATTCTAGAAAATGAGGCCCTTATGCTTCCTGTTGTCGCCTTAGTGGGACGCCCAAATGTTGGCAAATCTACTTTATTTAACCGCCTTACACGCAGCAGGGATGCCTTAGTCGCTGATTTCCCAGGACTGACTCGTGACCGTAAATATGGTCAAGCTAAAGTCGCGGAGCAAGAATTTATTGTTATTGATACCGGCGGTATTGATGGCGATGAAGAGGGTATCGACGCAATGATGGCGCAGCAGTCTTTGCAAGCTATTGAAGAAGCTGATGCTGTTCTGTTTTTGGTAGATGCGCGTGCTGGAATGACCATTGCTGATGAGGCGATTGCTCATCATTTGCGTAAACAAGAAAAGAAAGTTTTCTTGGTGGCCAATAAAACTGACGGCATTGATGCCGATACAGCTTGTGGCGAGTTTTATGCCTTGGCGATAGGTGAAGTTCATCAAATTGCTGCTGCCCATGGCCGCGGCGTAAACATGTTATTAGAAGAAGCTCTGCGTCCCTTTGTTACTGAGCAGGCTGAGAATCAAGCGGATGAGCCAGAGTTAGAGCAAGCTGATACGCAAGAAATGACCGAGTCAGAGCTTGATGAGTTAGCGCAGAAGTTTGCAGACCTTCCAATTAAACTGGCCATTGTTGGCCGCCCCAACGTGGGTAAATCTACGCTGACTAACCGGATTCTGGGTGAAGACCGAGTGGTAGTGTACGACATGCCAGGTACTACCAGAGACAGTATTTACATTCCGATGCAGCGAGAAGATCAAGATTACATCTTGATTGATACAGCAGGGGTACGTAAGCGCGGTAAGGTGACAGAAACAGTAGAAAAATTCTCGGTTATTAAAACCCTTAAAGCGATTGAAGACGCTAATGTGGTGATGCTGGTAATCGACGCAAAAGATGGCATTTCAGATCAAGATTTAAGTCTGCTTGGTTTTGTGTTGAATGCCGGTCGCGCCTTAGTGCTTGCCGTTAATAAATGGGATGGTTTAGACAACGAACATAAAGAGCGGATTAAAACTGAACTGGATAGACGTTTGGGCTTTATCGACTTTGCGCGCGTTCACTTTATTTCAGCGCTACATGGTACTGGCGTTGGCCACCTTTATGAATCGGTTCAGGAGGCTTACGCAAGCGCCACTAAGCGCGTTTCTACCTCTATGTTGACCAAGATTATGCAGATGGCTCAAGACGACCACCAGCCGCCGTTAGTGCGCGGTCGTAGGGTTAAATTACGTTATGCCCACGCTGGCGGCTATAATCCACCTCGCATCGTTGTACATGGTAATCAGGTTAATTCTTTACCAGACTCTTATAAGCGCTATTTAATGAATTATTACCGCAAAGCGCTAGAGATTATGGGGACGCCAATTCGCGTAGAGTTTAAAGAAGGTGAGAATCCATTCTCAGATAAGAAGTCAAAACTTACCATGGCTCAAGAACGCCGTCGGAAAAAAATGCAAAATGTAAGTAAGTACAAAAAATCGTAGAGGGATACTATGACTATTGAAGTTGCTTGCCCAGAGTGTGATGGACAGTTACAACACGAACATGACCATTGGTTGTGTGGCGCTTGCCACCATAAGTTCTCGCAGCGTGTGCATTGCGATAAATGCGATGCCGAGCTTGAAAAGCTAAAGGCCTGCGGTGCAGTAGATTATTTTTGTAATAGCTGCAACGAGTTAAAATCTAAGCGAGCTGTTATTCGGCGTTTCGAGCGCTTAGACAGTTAATTAAAAAGGCGGCCATTGGCCGCCTTTTTTGAGAGTAGAGCTAGCAACTTAGTTACTTGCAACACTTTTTAGTATTTCAGGCCACTGTCGATAAATCATGTAATGACCTTGTTCAGGAACGACAGTGAGCTTAGCGTTGGCTGCGCGCTCGATAAAGCGCTCGGCAAGCACTAATGGAATATGCCTGTCTTGCTCGCCATGAAATAGCTGCGTAGCAACTTTAACATCTTCAATGTTAAAGCCCCAAGGTGACATTACTTGACGAACCTCATCAGAAAAAGCATTACCGCCTTGGATCTTTGATTCTTTTAAATAGCGGCCAAACTTTTCCCTAAATTGTGGGCTCTCAAATAACTCAACATCGGCACCTTCTAGATCGCGGGCTAATACCTTAAATAATTTGTTAGGGTCTTTGTGCAAGCCCTTATCAAGAATATTAGTAAACAGGCGATGCATACTCGGGAAGTCACGAGCCAGCTTCATGTGCATGCGATATAGCTTGGCAGTGGCCTCGTAATCACTGTCGTAAGTGAGGGCATCACCTGAGCTCACAATTGTCATGTTGCTGATCCGCTCAGGAATGGTGGCTGCGCAGCAGGCTGCGTAAACGCCTCCTGTGGCATAGCCAAGTAACTGGACCTGCTCTAGCTCTAAATGGTCGAGTAGCGCCGCTAAGTCTTTTGACCAATTTACAAAGCCGTAGTTTTCGCAGTAGTCAGAACCACCAAACCCGGGCCGGTCGATGCTGATTAAGCGCAATCCTAGGTGTTTTGCTAAATCAACATCATCAAAAAAGTTTTCTAAGCGACTACCTAAAATACTGTGGCAATAAACCACCGGTTTGCCCTTTGGACTACCGTATTCTTGGTAACACAGCTTACGTTGGTCGGGCAAAGTAAAGTAGCGTGCGTTAAGGTCGTGGGCTTCGGTAAAGTCAAAGTGGCGGCTACTTTGCGATAGCATTCCCCAAGGTCCAGTTAGCACCAAACTAGCTAATTCGCTTTGGCTACTAACGTTGGTTTTCTTGAATACTGATTTAAGCTGGGTACGCACGGTGTTGTAACTAACAAAAATTTTGTCAGCAATGTCAGGTGGAGACATACCTTGCGCAATATAATTAACGATGCGCGCTTCTTTTGGGGTTAAGTTGTAACCGTCGGCAAAGGCGGCTAAATCAAGCTCTACATCGGGGCGAGAAGGGGAGATAAACACCACCACACTGGCATTTCGCTCTAAACTGGGGTTTTGCAGATGGTTTACCGGGCTAAGAATTACCATGGTTTGTACATCTGTTTCTTGACCAATTTGGATCGGTAAACCCCGGCTGCTGGATTCGTTAGGTCCCAGTGAAGACAGCTCTTCTACATATTGATTAAGTAAGTCAGTTGATTCACTTTGCTGAGTTACCAAGTTCTTATTACGTTGGTATAGTCCTTGGCCGAGCTGCAGTGTTTCTTCTGCTAGTTCGTTGGTGAGCAAAATTTCACTTTTAGCATTCACCAAAATTACCCCAACCGGAATGTGGTCGAGCAAAGAGTTAAGCGAATGGTTTTTTTCTTCAAGCTGGTAAATACGCTTTGCGATATTTAATGCTTGGTTAAAGTGTTCAAGTAAAATCTGGTTCCGTTCGGAGTATTGGTTCTTAGCCATCGATAGTTGCGGAGATACCGCATCGAGCATTTGGCTTAATTGTGCCGAAGAGGAGTCTGAGTGGCCATGATCTTCTGTGCTTTGAAGTTCTGGCATCATGTATAGGTGCTCAAGCAAATCGGGCCAATATTCAGGTTCTGCCGCCGCACGGTAAATCATACCGATTAACTGTTCCCTGTTATCGACACTGGTTAGCTCTCGCTCCTTGGTGCTATCCAATGAATTCATAGTATTGCTGCTAATTTACTTTTTATATTGATATCTAGTTAGTTACCCGAATGTTCGCTTTACCTCTTTGTGGGTTTAGTCGACATTCTAGCTAAACTGCGAACCAACTAGGTATTCGGTTTAGTCCAGTCAATCTTATGTCAGAATTAACTAAAATCCCATCAATTTTGATGACTAACTCACTAGATGTGACCTTGGCGTTTAAAACGCTAGGGGCTGTTAGTCTTTCGTGGTTGAGTTTTGTTCGCGAAAAAAATCGTTTTAGGCGCGGCAAGGCGTGTGTAGCCTAGCATTCTAAGTGAATACGCCTTAACAAAGCATAAAACGATTTTAGCCGAACCCTTCGGGCAGCGTTTGTGGCTTATTTCTACTGCGTTATCAGCTTCTCATGTAGGCTCACTACACATTAAAGCTTCTGCCTTGCATAAATAAGCCACAAACTGCTGCAAAAAACAGCTCGAAAGATAAACAGCCCCTAGAGCTTATTCAATAATTGTTGCGTTATGGTTTCCATCGGCAAACTTGATATTGACTTGGTCACCAACGCTCAAATCTGCAGCTGATTTAACGATTTTCTGTTGCTGAGTCACTAAGCTAAAACCTCGTTCCAATACACGCAGTGGGCTCAAACTGTCCATTTGTCGACAAACATTTACTAAGGCATTTTGCTGGTGTTGAAGGTTCTTATCACTGGCTAGGTTTAGCCGCTGCTTAAGCTGAACTAACAGTTGCTGATGACGGCTTAGCTTTTGTTCTAAAAGTGAGTGTTTTAAACGTGAGTGCGCTTCTAGATGGCGCTGCTTGCAGCGGTTTAAGCTTTGTTGATGAGCAAAGCTTAAACGGTGGCTAAGCTCGTCAAAGCGTTGCTGTTGCTGTTCTAATAAATGGATAGGGGATTGGGTTTCTACTTGGTGATGAAGCTGCTTGAGGCGGATCTGTTGCCGACTAAGCATATGTAAGTAGCTTTGCTCTAACTGTTGGCTTAGTTTGTTTAAGCTTAACGCAAGGTGGCTAGCTTGCTGGCTAACAATTTCTGCGGCAGCTGAGGGGGTTGCGGCGCGAATGTCGGCAACTAAATCACAAATGCTGTCGTCCACTTCGTGGCCTACCGCAGATATAATTGGAATGTTTGAATTAAATACACAGCGAGCGAGGGCTTCGTCATTAAAGGCGGATAAATCTTCTTTTGAGCCTCCACCGCGGCCAACAATAAGTAGATCTACTTCTTCTCGTTGGTTCGCAAGCTCAATCATCTTGCTAAGTTGGCTTGCAGCGGCATCTCCCTGAACGGCTGCAGCATAAACAATCACTTTAATAGCGGGTGCGCGGCGTTGAAGCACTGATAAAATATCTTGTAAAGCAGCCCCAGAGGCGGAGCTTACCACACCAATGGTGCTAGGGTATTCGGGCAGGGATTGCTTGTCAGCTTGGCCAAATAAGCCTTCGCTGGCCAACTTCATTTTTAGTTGCTCAAATGCTTGCTGCTGGGCGCCGTCTCCAGCTGGGTGAATGGCTTCTGCAATAAGCTGATAATCACCGCGTGGTTCATACATGGTGATTTTGGCTTTCACTAATACTTGCATGCCGTTTTCTGGTGTGAAGACCGCCTTGCGATTAGCGCCCTTAAACATGGCACAGCGGACTTGGGCGCCATCGTCCTTTAAACTGAAGTACCAGTGCCCTGAAAATGGCGTAGCAAAATTAGATATTTCACCTGCTAACCAAACTGTGCCTAGAGAGTTCTCTAGCAATCGCCTAACTTGCTGGTTTAATTGACTTACGCTGAGGATATTTTGGGCGATTTGATTGCTTTGCATTAGCCAACTCGAAGCTAAATTGAAAATAATGTAAGAAAATAACATTTTTCAATTTACCTTGGCCAGCTTTATACCTATAATCCGACCGCAATATTTTATCCCTTTATTAACTGATTTAGGCGAATGTTGCTATGTTGAGAATTTCCAAAGAAGCCTTAACCTTCGATGATGTACTACTACTTCCTGCTCACTCAGAAGTACTTCCTAATACTGCCAATTTGGCGACACGTCTAACCAAAGATATCCCGCTTAGTATTCCAATGGTGTCTGCTGCCATGGATACGGTAACCGAAGCTAATTTTGCTATTGCACTAGCGCAAGAGGGCGGTGTTGGTTTTATTCACAAAAACATGAGCATTGAGCAGCAAGCAGCTGAAGTGCGTAAAGTGAAGAAGTTTGAAGCCGGTATTGTTCTAGAGCCAATTACTGTAACGCCTGAGTTAACCTTGGGCCAAATTGCAGAATTGCGTCAAATCCACGGTTTTGCTGGCTTCCCTGTTGTGACTGAAGCGAATGACCTAGTGGGTATCGTAACTGGCCGTGATTTACGTTTTGAAACCGATTTTTCTAAAACTGTTTCTCAAGTAATGACACCTAAAGAGCGTTTAGTTACAACTACCGATACATCGCGTGACGTTGTTGAAAAACTGATGCACGAACACCGCATTGAAAAAATGCTAGTGGTAGATGAGGCTTTCAAACTGACCGGTTTGATTACCGTAAAAGATTTCAAAAAAGCGGAACGTAAACCTAATGCTTGTAAAGATAGCTTTGGTCGTTTGCGTGTTGGCGCTGCTGTAGGTGCTGGTGCCGGTAACGAAGAGCGTATTGATGCCTTAGTTGAAGCTGGCGTAGATGTATTGTTGATTGACTCGTCTCACGGTCATTCTCAAGGCGTTCTTGATCGCATTAAAGCCACCCACGAAAAATACCCAGACCTACCAATTGTTGGTGGCAATGTGGCAACTGGCGCAGGCGCTTTAGCCCTAGCTGACGCAGGTGTAAGTGCGGTAAAAGTAGGTATTGGCCCTGGTTCAATTTGTACTACGCGTATTGTAACGGGTGTGGGTGTACCGCAAATTACCGCAGTAGCTGATGCTGTTGAAGCGTTGAAAGGCCGTGATATTCCGGTTATTGCAGACGGCGGTATTCGCTTCTCTGGCGATATTGCAAAAGCCTTAGTTGCTGGCGCTTCTTGTGTAATGGTTGGTAGCATGTTTGCTGGTACCGAAGAAGCGCCAGGTGAAATTGAACTTTATCAAGGACGTTCGTTTAAGTCTTACCGCGGTATGGGCTCGCTTGGCGCAATGTCTCAAGGTTCGTCAGATCGTTACTTCCAAACAGACAATGCTGCCGACAAATTAGTTCCTGAAGGTATTGAAGGCCGCGTAGCTTACAAAGGCCCAGTAAAAGCGATTATTCACCAGCAAATGGGCGGTTTACGTTCGTGCATGGGCTTAACCGGTTGCGCTACAATTAACGAGTTAAATACCAAAGCAGAATTTGTGCGGGTAACAAGTGCAGGTATGGGTGAAAGTCACGTACATGACGTAACCATTACCAAAGAAGCCCCTAACTACCGTATGGGCTAAGCCTAATAAGTTTGTTTTTCTTCTCTAAGCGCCGAAAGGCGCTTAGTTCTATCAGCCTATTTTAAGTAAGTGATTATGAGCAGAGATATCCACGAACATCGTATTCTAATTTTAGATTTTGGATCGCAATATACCCAACTTATCGCGCGTCGAATCCGCGAAATCGGTGTGTATTGTGAATTGTGGGGCTGGGATGTAGAAGAAGCCGATATCCGCGAGTTTGCGCCTAACGGTATTATTTTGGCCGGTGGCCCAGAAAGTGTTACGGAGAATGATTCTCCGAGGGCTCCTGAGTACGTATTTAATGCTGGCGTTCCTGTTCTAGGTATTTGTTACGGCATGCAAACTATGTCTGAGCAACTAGGTGGAGCGGTTATTCAAGGCGAGGGCGAGCGTGAGTTTGGTTACGCTCAAGTTGAAGTGGTTGCGCAATCTCCATTATTTAAAGCAATCGAAGATGCAGTAGCACCAAATGGCAATGCCTTGCTAGATGTTTGGATGAGCCATGGCGATAAAGTGTCGGCCATTCCTGAAGGTTTCACCACCGTTGCGCAAACTCCAAGTTGTGAGTTTGCTGCCATGATGAATCAAGATAAGCATTTCTACGGTGTGCAGTTCCACCCTGAGGTGACTCATACTCGTCAAGGCTTGCGCATGCTAGAGCACTTTGTAAAAGACATTTGTGCTTGTGAAGCTTTATGGACTTCTGAATCAATCATCGAGAACGCCATTGCTCAAATTAAAGAGCAAGTGGGCGATGACGAAGTTATTCTTGGTCTAAGTGGCGGCGTTGACTCCTCGGTTGTGGCAATGTTGGTTCAACGCGCAATCGGTGACAAACTTACCTGTGTATTTGTAGATAACGGTTTGCTGCGTTTGAATGAAGGCCAGCAAGTGATGGATATGTTTGGCAACCACTTTGGTTTAAACATCGTTCACGTAAATGCTGAAAACCGCTTTCTAGATGCAATGGCTGGCGAAAGTGACCCGGAGAAGAAGCGTAAGATTATTGGCCATGTGTTCATTGACGTGTTCGATGAAGAGGCTAAAAAGCTGAAAAATGCTAAATGGCTTGCGCAGGGCACGATTTACCCTGACGTTATCGAATCAGCGGCATCTAAGACCGGCAAAGCGCATGTGATTAAATCTCACCATAACGTAGGTGGCTTGCCTGATGATATGGAAATGGGCTTAGTAGAGCCGCTTAAAGAACTGTTTAAAGATGAGGTGCGTAAAATTGGCTTAGAACTAGGCCTACCTTACGATATGTTATACCGCCATCCCTTCCCTGGGCCTGGTTTAGGTGTACGCGTATTGGGCGAAGTGAAGAAAGAATACTGTGATTTACTACGCCGTGCAGACGCTATCTTCATTGAAGAATTACACAAAGCAGATCTTTACCATAAAGTAAGCCAAGCTTTCACCGTATTCTTGCCAGTTCGCTCGGTAGGTGTAATGGGCGATGCGCGTAAGTATGACTGGGTTGTATCATTGCGCGCAGTTGAAACTATCGACTTTATGACTGCACATTGGGCGCACTTACCTTACGACTTCTTAGGTAATGTGAGCAACCGTATAATCAACGAGATTGATGGTATTTCTCGTGTTGTTTACGACATCTCTGGTAAACCGCCTGCAACCATTGAGTGGGAATAAATTTCCCTTCGTTGAATAAAGCGCCGTAATGGCGCTTTTTTTTGCCTCACATTCAGCAAAAGGCTTTCTCTGGGGGGCTCCTTGCTATTTAAAGCTGAACAACTAATTCACGTTCTCTATTTTTAAGATCTGCTCTATGATGATGTTTTAATACCAATCACACTAAGTAAGTGAGCAGAAGTAACGCAGGGAAAAGGCTCGAGAATAAGGCAGGATTTTTCGATAAGTAGTTATTCTACAATCAAAAATTCTAACGCAGTTATCGAGTATTTTTAATCAGTTAGAATGATTAGTTATTTAGTACGATTGGTATAACAGGGAGAGTTATGGCGTGAATGTTTTTGTATGGATGCTGGCTATTTGCCAAGCCTTATTAACCACCGGAAATATTTTGCTCGTGGCAGTCACCGGCTTAATTGGCCAGCAGCTCGCTCCTTCCGCTGCTTGGGTTACCTTTCCTGTTGCTATGCAATTTTTAGGGCTAATGTTAGCCACCATTCCTGCGTCTCTTATTATGGGGGTAACTGGGCGCAAGAAAGGGTTTGTACTTGGTAACTTGGTTGGCATTAGTGGTGCACTATTAGCTACTTATGCGCTATACCACCAGCAATTTATGCTGTTTAGTTGCGCAACCTTTTTATTAGGAATAGGCATTGGTTTTGGCATGTTGTATCGCTTTGCGGCGGTAGAGCTTTGCTCCGAAGGGCAACAACCCCGAGCCATTTCAGCCATTATGGCTGGCGGGGTGATCGCCGCGGTGATTGGGCCAAGCCTAGCGGTGTATAGTCAGGCATGGTGGCCTAATCAGCCTTTTATTGGCGCATTTGTTGGTTTACTTGCTCTGTATATTATCGCCTTAATATTGCTGCTGATGATTCGCTTCAATGATACTGAAGTAAGCAGCCAGCCGACAATCGATGCTCGACCCCTAAGGGAAATAGTTAGTTCGGCCAATTACATCGTTGCAGTGGTGGCTGGCGTTGTTAGTTACTTTGTAATGAATCTCTTAATGACCGCAACGCCTTTAGCGATGCATCAACATGGCTATCACTTTGCTCAATCTGCTTCGGTCATTGAATGGCATGTATTAGGCATGTTTGCCCCTTCGTTTATTACCGGCAGGCTAATATTGAAAATGGGGCTTTTCCCAACCATGCTGCTTGGTTTAGCGCTAATGTTTGCTTGTGTTGTTGTTAATTTAATGGGCACTAGCTTTATTCATTTTGCAGTTGCATTAACCTTGCTTGGAGTAGGGTGGAACTTTATGTTTATTGGTGCGACCCAAATGCTAACTCAATCTTATCGTTTAAATGAGAAGGCTAAAGCTCAAGCTGTTAATGAGTTTGTGGTGTTCTCTTTAGTGGCTATTTCTGCGCTGTCTGCTGGCTGGTTAGAGCAAAGTTTGGGGTGGCGAGTGGTAAATGTTAGCGCCTTACCCATATTGATGCTTGGTTTGATTTGCTTGTTGTTTTATCAGCGTCAACATAAAAGGCAACTATCTGTATGAGGCTAATTAAAGCCTGGATTTTTGTGCGTAACATCAAAGATTAATTTTTTTAATGCTAAAACCATGAGGTTTTTATTGATTAATACCACTGATGTGTTTGCTGATAGGTCTATCTCTATGAATTTCAGGTAAAAAAAAGCCACTGCATAAGCAGTGGCTCAAAATTCTTTTTGACAGACAGGGTCAAAATAAGAAACAGGGAAGTCAGCAAAAGGGCTGACAAATGCAAACACAACATAGCAATCAAAGTAATTACAAATCCGGTAACTACTCAAAGAGGCCTGACATAACACCTTGATTTTAGGTGCTGCGTCAGACCCCTTCGCCTGATTGCGGGTGCATAGTAATCTGCAACTGGTCCTACAACAACAGATAAATTATAATGACCATAGATTAGAAAAACTTATCCGTTAATAGGATGTAAAAATGGCGCGTCGTTTGCCTCCACTTAATGCCTTAAAAGCCTTTGAAGCGGCAGCAAGGCATCTTAGTTTTACCCGAGCAGCAGAAGAGCTTTTTGTGACTCAAGCCGCTGTTAGTCACCAAATTAAAGCCTTAGAAGAGTTCTTAGGTTTAAAGCTTTTTAGAAGGAAAAACAGAGCCTTACTGCTAACCGAAGAAGGCCAAGGTTATTTTCTCGATATTAAAGATATTTTTATTTCGTTAACCGAGGCTACCGACCGTTTGCTCGCTCGTGGCGCCAAAGGAACGATAACGGTTAGTTTACAACCCAGTTTTGCCATCCAATGGCTAGTACCACGTTTATCTCAATTTAGTGAGATGCATCCCGATATTGATGTTCGTATTAAAGCGGTTGATTTATACGAAGGTTCATTAACGGAAGATGTTGACGTTGCAATTTATTACGGCAGAGGTAATTGGTCTGGCCTGCGAGCCGACAAGTTGCACACAGAGTATTTGGTTCCGGTATGCGCCCCCAGTTTGTTAGTGGGTGATAAAGCTTTAACTAAGCCCGAGGATTTGCAATATCACACCCTATTGCATGATACCGCTCGCCACGATTGGAAAGCGTGGTTTAAATTGGTGGGGCTGCGACAAATGAATGTGAATCATGGGCCTATATTTTCGCATTCAACCATGGTGCTACAAGCGGCGGTGTATGGGCAGGGTGTGGCACTAGGTCATAGCGTATTGGCTAAACCCGAAATTGAAGCCGGCCGTTTAGTGTGCCCCTTTGAGCAAGTTTTACTGAGTAAAAATGCTTATTACATGGTGTGTAAACCCAGCCAAGCTGAACAAGGTAAGTTGGTTGCCTTCCGTGAGTGGATGATTTCTTTGGTTGAGCAAGAGCAGCAAGAGTTTGTGAATGAAGGTTTGGTAGACGCGGAGTGAATATGTTGAATCAAACGGCTTGGCCCATAAGGCTGCTGTTGGCTGTAAGTGGCGCTGTTACTGTGATTATGGGCGCGGGCGCTGCGCATGGTTTCAGCCGTTTTTTGGGTGAGGCGCAATTATCGTGGATTGAAACCGGCGTGTTTTATCAAATCATTCATTTAGTGGCTGCTTTGGTAGTGATAGATAAACGCCGAACAACTGCTTTACTTTGGATTTTGGGTGGTTGGTTATTTGCCGGTAGCTTATACTGCTTAGCTTTTTTTGGTTCAAAGCTGTTTGGGCCAATAACCCCAATTGGTGGGTTTATTTTGATTATTGCTTGGCTGAGCCTAGCTTTGCCGACAAAGAGAAGTGTAAATGAGTAGTATAATTTTGTATTGTCGCACTGGCTTTGAGAGCGACTGTGCTGCAGAGATCCAATTTCATGCTGAGCAGCTAGGCTTTTTTGGTTTTGCCAAAGCGAGCAGTGGTACCGGTTTTGTGGAGTTTAGCTGCTATCAAGCTGAGCATTCACAAGCCTTGTATCAAGCGATAGATTTTCGTCATTTAGTGTTTGCTAGGCATTGGTTTTTAGCGCTTGCAGAATTACAACTCGATGAGGCAAACCGCGTCGCATCTATACTTGCCATTGAGCAAAAGCTACCCAAGTGTGGCAGCCTACGTTTGGAGTACCCTGACACTAATGACGGTAAAGCTTTATCTAGCTTTTGCAAAAAATTTACTCGCCCCCTAGAAAATGCATTGGTGAAGCATCAATGGTTGACTAAAAAAGCGAATCCTAAGTTGCCTGCCATGCAGTTATTTTTTGTAAGTGGAACCCATTGCTGGATAGGTTACTCGGATACCCGCAACGGTAATGCTCAGCATAATGGTATATTACGTCTTAAGTTTCCAGCAGAGGCTCCAAGTCGCTCAACCCTTAAACTAGATGAAGCATTTATGGTGTTGTTGAATGACGAAGAGCGAGAGCAGTATATTCAAAATGGCCAGCATGCTGTTGATTTGGGAGC
The DNA here is from genome assembly GCF_037076485.1 of Agarivorans sp. OAG1. Lineage (NCBI taxonomy): Bacteria > Pseudomonadati > Pseudomonadota > Gammaproteobacteria > Alteromonadales > Alteromonadaceae > Agarivorans > Agarivorans sp. OAG1. The sequence goes on along the minus strand of NZ_AP028990.1, from coordinate 3,029,415 downwards.
ATGCCCGGGTGGTTGGACTTACCAACTGGTAAGGCGAAACATGTTTGTGGCTGCTATTGATAATGGCCCTATGGCGCAATCGCTAATGGATACTGGCCAAGTGCAGCACTTTCGAGAAGATGGTTTTAAATATCAGCCAGAGCGCAGCAATGTAAGCTGGTTAGTTTGCGACATGGTAGAGCGTCCTGCTAAGGTAAGTCGTTTAATGTTGAAGTGGTTGGCAAATGGCTGGTGCCAATATGCAATGTTTAATTTGAAGTTGCCAATGAAGCAACGCTTTGCTGAGGTGAATCAGGATCTTAATTTGCTTAAAGAGGGCTTGAGTGAGTTAGGATTTGAGCATGAAGTAAGGGCAAAGCACTTGTACCATGACCGAGAAGAAATTACCGTTTTTGCGCGTGTTTATTAGGGCAGCAAGACCGAGCATTAAAAAGGCAGCCTGGGCTGCCTTTTTTGGTATTTATGCTGCTATCAGCTTTATAGGCGATCTAGAATTGCTTGTGTAAACTCTTTAGTACCGGCTGTGCCACCTAAATCGCGAGTGGTTCTGTCACCGCTGGCAATAACGTCTTTCACTGCGTTTAGAATATTGGCCGCTTTGTCTTCCATACCTAAATATTCAAGCATTTGAATACTGGCTAGAATAACCGACGTTGGGTTTGCAATATCTTGGCCTGCGATATCTGGCGCGCTGCCGTGCACGGCTTCAAAAATTGCTGCTCGTTCACCAATATTAGCGCCTGGCGCCATACCAAGGCCGCCCACCAAACCAGCACACAAGTCTGACAAAATATCGCCAAACAAGTTAGTGGTAACCATTACGTCGAAGCGCTCTGGGTACATCACTAAGTTCATACATGCTGCGTCAACAATCATTTCTTCAGATTCGATATCTGGGTATTGTTTAGCGATTTCACGAGCCACTTCTAGGAACAGGCCTGAAGTTGACTTCATGATGTTTGCTTTGTGAACTGCCGTTACTTTTTTTCGGCCTTCGCGGCGGGCAAGCTCGTAGGCAAACTTTACAATACGCTCTGCGCCGTCTCGAGTGATTACACTCATTGCTTCTGCGCTAGTGCCATCTTCACTACGTTTTTGGCCAACACCTGAGTACATGCCTTCGGTGTTTTCACGAACGGTAATAATATCTACGTCTTCGTAACGCGCTTTAGTACCAACAAAAGAGCGCACAGGGCGTAAGTTGGCGTAAAGGTCAAAGTGTTTACGCATAGACACGTTGATTGATGTAAAGCCAGTGCCAACCGGTGTGGTTAGCGGGCCTTTTAAGGCGATGCCATTTTGCTCGATAAGTTGCAGTGATTTTTCAGGCAACAGGCTGCCATCGCTTTCTAGGGCTGCTAGACCTGCGTTGGCAAAATCATATTCGAAACCACAACCCGCTTTATCCATAATCGCGATTGCACTTTCGATAATACTAGGGCCAATACCATCTCCAGGTATGACGGTGATTCGTCTTGTTGACATATCTCTTCCTAATTCGTAGGCATTTTTATTATTTAAGGGGGAGGAGGTAACACTCCGTGTTAATGCCCGAAGTTTGAGGTGTTCGGGCAACACAGAGTTTACAATTTTTTAACGCAATACTCAAAAGGAAATAGCTAATACTAAGGTATTAGCTTGATTACAATACAAAAATCTATTAGCGCTATTGAGCCTAGTTAAAACTTGAATACTTCTACTGATTTATTCAAACGCGTGGCAATATTGCTTAATTCTTCAACCATTTTGCTATTGTTTTCTGAGCTATCAAAAGTGGTTTTCGCTAAGTCATTTATGCCTACTATGCTGCTGTTTATTTCTGCTGCTACTAGGGTTTGCTGCTCTGCTGCTGTCGCTATTTGAGCGTTCATATCGTGGATTACCGAAATTGAATCGCTAATAGCATTAAGCGCTTGATTGGCTAGCTCAGATTTTTCTGAAGTTTGTTGGGCATCTTTTGCATTTGTCTCCATCAGAGACACGGAGTTCTTAGCTTCAGTTTGCAGATTAGTGATCATTTCTTGAATTTCATTGGTGCTGTCTTGAGTTCTATTGGCTAAGTTTCTTACTTCATCGGCCACTACCGCAAACCCTCGGCCTTGTTCTCCAGCTCGAGCAGCTTCAATTGCAGCATTAAGCGCCAGCAAGTTGGTTTGTTCAGCAATACCTCTAATTACTTCCAAAATCCGACCAATGCCTTCAGTTTCCATTTCAAGTTTACCAATTACTTGCTGTACTTCTTCGATGCCTGACACTAATAAGCTTATGTTACTGTTCATTTCATTGACTACGCTGATACCTTGGCTTGACTGCTCATTTGCTTCTGTTGCTGCGCTAGAGGCCTGTAGAGCGTTGCGAGCGACTTCATCAACGGTCACGGTCATTTGGTTCATTGCAGTAGAGGTTTGCTCTAGTTGCATCATTTGTGATTCTGAGCTGGTATTTACAGACGTCGCTGATTCATGAATGCGTGAAGAGGATTGATTGAGCTGTTCGGTTGCAGTGTTTATTCCGGTAACAATGTTGGTTAGGCTATTTACCATCGATAATACCGCTTGGTAAATGCCTGTTTCCTGGCCAGATTGCTGGGAAGAGTAACGCAGATCTCCTTTTGCAATATTTTGGACTACGGTTTCGATGGTGGCAGGCTCTCCACCAATAGGGCCATACATAAGCTTCATTACCACCCAATAACACACGGCTAATGCGAGCAGCAGCAGGAAGATTGCAATCGAGATAGTAAGCACAAGGTTCTCATTGGATGCGCGATTAATATTTTCCCATTTGTCCCACGCCCATACCGTCCAATTTAGGTTAGCAACTTTTGCTGACACAACAGAGTACTCATTTCCATCAAATTCGTAGTCATGCTGGCTGGAAGCTTGATCGTTGTATTGACGATAGGATGGACGTAATTCAAATAGGTTTTTGCCGATGTAGTCGGTGTACTTCGAAGCGATAACAAAGCCGTCTTCTCGGCTCACAAACAATTGGTTATTTTCCGATAGACCGTCAATGAAGCTAGTGATCTGATTAAGTGCAAGGTTGACTGACAATATGGCTACCGGCTTACCATTTCGAATAACTGGCACTGCCACCGCCATCACTACATCACCGGTACTACTTGTATAGGGAGTGGTCACGATCTTAGGCTCATTGGCCATGCCTCTTCGATACCATTCCCTATTTAGTTGCTTTGCGTTGAAGTTAGGAATGATACCGTCATTACTTGCAGCGTAAGTGTCGCCATTTTCCAAACCTACATAAGCATTAAGTACTTCTAAGGCGTCTTGTATTTTGTGCAGGCTAGCGACTAGCGGCTTTTCATCAATTTTTCCGCTAGCACTTAAAGGGAGCTCAGAAGCTTTGAGCTTAAGCGTATCGAAGTAACGATTCATTTTTTGTTCAATGGCTTTAGAAATTAAAAACGCCTGGTTGTTTAGTTGGCTGCTGTAATTAACTTCTGATGCAGACTTAAAATTTAAAAAACCGATGACAGAAATGAAAATGATGATGGCTGAAATGAGTAAACCCATTAGTGAAAGGATTTTGGCCTTAGCGCTCATAGAGTTAGTCCCTTAATTTTTACAAGAGAAATAGCAGTAATAAATAAAAACTGTTCTTACACTATAGTCCACAAAAACGGGTGTTAAGTAGCTTGATAGTTTTTAAGGCGTTAAATTAAAAACGCCGCTAAAAGGACTGCCACTTAATGAGCCTGGGGATTTAATTGCTGGGCACCTGTTGATAGCGCAGTTGTTTGAGAGAAAAGCCTAGTTGTAAATCAGTTCGCAGGCTTAATAGCTGCTTAGCTAAGTTGAGCTGTTCGGCATTGGTTTGTACTTTCTTGGCGAGCTTGTCGGAGGTAGGGGCATCTAATATAGCTTGTGCATCGGAATAGTTGTTTAACAGAGTTTTAGCGCTTTTAGCGCCTATTCCTGCAACGCCAGCAACATTAACGCTGCTAATACCAACAAGGGCCCAGTAGTCGGTAAGTTGGGAGATGGTAATGCCAAATTTGTTTTCTACTTCATCTATGGATATATATTCACGGCGAAAATAGTCGTACAGATTAACCCCGTTGTTGAGCAGGCTGTAATAGCCTCTGTCAGTAGACACTATGGTTACCGGGTAACTAGCCGCAGCTGCTTTGCTGGCAATAGTGGCACAGATATCGTCGGCTTCTTCATCTGGAGCTGATACTGAATCAATGCCGAGATCTAATAGATGGTCTTTTAAGCTTTCTAACTGTTTGGCAAGTTGCTCCGGCATGGGCGAACGGTTTTGTTTGTAATCGGGAAAAAGCTGTTCACGCCAAGCGCAGCGTTCTCCATCGAATACCGCAATAATGTGTGAAGGTTTCAGGGTAGCAATAATGCGCTTACAGGCGCTGCTTAAGGCCATGGTGGTGGCATTATCTAAAGCCCCATTAGGCGTTCTTTGCTGCTGCACAGCATAGATACGTCTAATGAGGTTTAATGCGTCGATGATGACAAGTTGCTTAGCCAATTTCGAACTCGCCTATGGCAAATGTCATTTAGCTTTTCCAACCCTGTAGCAGGGCTCGTAATTGCTTCCTGGTAGCTTCATACGGTGTTGAGAAACAAAGTCTTTTAAGAGTTTATCTAACATTTTCATTATTTTAGGGTCACCGTCAATAATAAAAGGACCGTGTTTTTCTATTTGTTTGATGCCTTCATCTTTTACATTGCCACTTACAATGGCAGAAAATGCTCTACGTAAGTTAGCCGCTAGATCTTGCGGTGCTTGGTCGAAGTGCAAATTAAGCTTCTCTACATTCTCGTGTAGCGGCTCAAATGGGTGTTGAAAGTCACTATCAATTTTTAGGCTCCAGTTAAATGAATAGGCGTCACCAATTGCGCGGCGGTAGTCTTTCACTTTCGGCATCATCTGTTTAATAACTTGTGCAGCTCGAGCCGAATCATCAATGATTATTTGATAACGTTGTTGAGCTTCGTGCCCTAATGTTGCACCAATAAATTCATCGATGCTTCTAAAGTACTCCTCGCTGGATTTTGGGCCGGTAAGTACAATAGGCAAAGGCTGGCGGGCATTTTCTGGGTGGAGCATAATGCCAAGAATATATAACAGTTCTTCAGCCGTTCCGGCACCACCCGGGAAGATAACGATAGCGTGTCCCATTCGAACAAAGGCTTCTAAGCGCTTTTCAATATCGGGTAGAATGATCAGTTCATTAACTATTGGATTGGGTGGCTCGGCCGCAATAATACTGGGTTCGGTTAAGCCAATATAGCGACCGTCGTTTACCCGCTGTTTGGCATGGCCTACTGCTGCTCCTTTCATTGGACCTTCCATAGCGCCTGGGCCACAACCAGTGCATATGTTCAGCTCTCGTAATCCCAGTTGGCTGCCTACTTCTCGTGTGTACTGGTATTCAACATCATTGATAGAATGGCCGCCCCAGCACACGACCAAATTTGGCTCGGTTCTAGGGTGAATAACTCGGGCATTTCGCAGCATCGAAAAGACTAGGTTAGTAATGTGCGATGATTGATTGAGATCGAGGTGGGCTTGCTCTTTAATTTCGTTAGAAACATATAAAATGTCGCGAAGTACGCTAAACAGGTGTTCTTGAATACCGCGAATAATTTCGCCATCAACAAAGGCATCTTCAGGGGCATTGGCGAGTTCGAGCTTTACTCCTCGCTCTCGGCTTAATACATTTATCTCAAAGTTTTTGTAACGTTCTAGAATTTCACGGCTGCTATCAGTTTTACTGCCGGAGTTGAGCACTGCCAAGCTGCAGTTTCGGTACAATAGATAAATATCTTCTGAGGCACTTAAGGTGAGTTGATCTACTTCGAGCTTTGACAGTAAGTTCATACTGCCCACAGGGTTTATATGGGTAATCATCGACACCTCACGGTTAATTTGCGGATCGCAACTTAGAGTATAGCGTGAGGCGTCAAGTTAGCGTTGAGTTTCTCAACCCAACGCTAAACTAACTAGCTGATTATGTTAACTTTGTCACGACCACTGCTCTTCGATTCATACAGAGCTTGGTCGGCGCGTTCAAAAGCATCTAGTGGTTTGTCGCTTTCTTTAAATAAGGTTGCACCAATAGACACAGTGATAGATACCTGTTGGTCTTTAAACCTAAACGGCAAGGCTTTTATCTGCTCTCGGATATTGTCCAGTGGCACCATTACCGCGTCGGGTGAAATATTTGGCATAAGTAGCACAAACTCTTCGCCGCCAAAACGTGCCAAGAAGTCGGTGTCTCTTAGGTTGTTTTGCAAAGCACGGGCAATCACTTTAAGTGCTTTGTCTCCTGCCATATGGCCAAATTTATCGTTAATTGATTTGAAGTGGTCAATATCAATAACGGCCATGCCTAGGTTGTAGCCGTAACGCTTCCAGCGTTTGTACTCAAGCTCAAGTCGTTCATCTAAAGCCGCGCGGTTATACACTTGGGTTAGGCTATCAATAAACAATTTGTGCTTGTGAGCATTAAGGCGTTTTTTGTACTCGTGAGTTTCTTCACGAACCAGACGAAGTTTTAGCTCTACATTGCCTAGTTCATCTAACAATTCGCTAGTACGTTGCTCAAGTTGTTCTTTCTCTTTGAACACGTCGGCAATTTGAATCAAGCGATTTTGAATAGAGCTTTTTAGGGTATCTAGGTCGTTGCTTGAACGAACTTCGGCACCTAACTCTAACAATCGATTCTTAAGTAGGCCGTCACTTTGCTTTTGGTCTTTATGAATAGACTTCGATTGACTCAAGGAGTCATTAAATTGGTCGTGAACACCGCCTAAGCTCTCATTAAGGGAATATAAGAACTCTTGTGAAGCTTTACGTTCTTCACGGCTACCTTCAATAACTAGTTGAATAACTTTAATGCACAAACTTGGCAGTTCTTCGGGCTCAATGCCTACTAATAGGTCTGAGCGAACTTGGCCAAGTTTGGTTCCTACATCACCGGTATAATCTAGTTCGGTAATTAGCCGCTGAAGGTCATCGCAAATTCGCTTGTGAAGGCGATTATTGAGAATGCTTTCTTTAGGTTTTACAGCTGGTGTTGCGTCATTTGATAAGGGAGCACCACCAAGAGCAGGTTTGTTGATTAATGCTTGGTAGTAATAATTTAGCAGCTGTTCAAGGCGTTGCTGATTGTCATTGTGAGAATAAGCAGGCTCTTGTTCTAAAAAATCGGTTAGTTTACGACGTAATTGTGGTGGCAAACCGTTAATACGTTTAAGTGATTCGCCCGACGTTTTAATGATTCGTTGATTGTGCGCCAGTAGTGTTTTTAGTGTTTCGCTGTGTTGCTTGAACAGCCCATCTAATTCGTTTTGGTATTGAGAAATAGCCGACAGGTCTTCATTACTTTCAACTTCTTGGATAAGTTGTTCAAGTTTTTGATCGAGCTGTTCGTCTAGACCATAACAAATTTTTGACAGGCGAGAAATTAGCTGGCTTATTGCTTTTTTTTCCATTCTAACCTTTGCATCTTGGTTTGAAGGATTTTTGTTGGAACTGTCAATTTCGTTTCTCACCAACGCAAGTCGCTTCTTAATAGTGATGATATCGCTCATCGTTTAAACCAATACTTCCTAGCGTGCCTAACATAATAAAATTAGCATAACATGAGATCTTTGATAACTACAGCAGCTCAAGTGTCATAGTTTTTGGCTGCTGTTTGCATAAGTTTACCAATTTATTAAGCTCTTATCGCTGGAAGCGTTTACTTTCACCAAGCCTTTGGCAATCGCTTGTTTTACATCTTGGGTAACGTCACTACAGAAAAATGCAGCATGTGAACCACTCATTGCTGTAAGTTCAACCCATTGGTTTTGATTAGTGTGTTTACAAAGCTGTTGAGCGCCTTCAAGAGCTAACCATACAACTTCGGTCATTCCTTTATCGTCAATTGCATCTTTAGCTTTAGCTAAAAATGGCAAGCTACAACATCCAATGGCCATAATTAGTTTTATTTTTTGTTGTTCTGCACATATTTTGGCTCGACCACTAAGCTGCTCGCCTAATTCTTGTGGACTTAAATCTGCTTGTTCTATGCATAACACCAACTGCTTGTCGCTAATATGACCTAAGTGGAAATCACCTTCTATGTCTTCAATCAATTCTTCAATAAAGCGTTTAATTAGCTCGCGCTGAGCTTTAAAGCCAAGTGTTTGCTGGCTGGCAAGGCTAATGCTCTCTATAGAAAGCATTAATAAAATACGAGCTTGTTGTTTGTTGGACAGTTTGTCACGTAAACATACTAATGGTGCGTCGCTGTTCGCTAGCTGTTGTAGCCCAGTTACCGGGTGGTGATTGAGTTGATGGCTTATGTCGTTAAGCGAAGCGTTTCGACTCAGTAGCTTTTGACGGGTTACTAAGAATAGGAACAGCAGCATGATGCCAAATACGCAAACCAGCACAAGTACCAATTGCTGAAAGTTACTTTGCTGCAAAATAATCGCTTTTTCACGAGTAAGGTCAGATAGCTGCTGGGCTTGCTCGATGTATTGATAGTGTTGTTTAAACTGCTCGCGTTTAAGTTCATTACGAATTTGCTGATACTGCTGATTTAGGCTGTGGTAAACCTTAAACTGCTCTAGTGCTAACGCGTAGTTGCCATTTTTCTCATAAGCTTGAGTAAGCAGTTTATACACTTTACTATGGCTGCTACTTAGCCCCATGGTGTTAGCCAATTCTTCTGCTTTTTCTAGCTGCAAAATAGCTAAGCCGTTTTCATTATTGTTGATGTGCAATTCACCTAACAACAATAAGCTGCGCAGTAATTTGCCAGGCTGATTTAAGCTAATAAAAAGCTGTCGAGAAATTTGTAAGTGAACCAGTGCCGGTGTGTAGTCTGACAACTCCATATAGGTTTTGCCTAGTTGCAGCTCAATGTCTGCTAGCAGAGGGAGGTTGTTATTGGCTTTGGCTATCTCTTTCGCATTGAGGTAGTGCACTAGAGCTGCGTCTATATCTCCGGCTAACTCAGACATATTGCCTAAGGTGGCAATCTCTTCGGCTTGTAAATCAAAATTTCCTAAGTCAACCGCATTGGCTATAGCATCTTGTTGAATTTGTTGGGCTATTGCCAACTCTCCTTGCCCAAGGTACACCCGAGCGATATTGGCTTGTAGCATGCTGGTGAGCAACAGTGCTTCATTACTATTAATGTCTTGTTGGTCTAATTCGGCTTCACTTAAATGGCTAAGTGCTAATTCAGGTTGACTGTTCGCTAGGTAATAATTAGCGAGTAGTGCCTCGGACCAGGCGCGTAATATGGGTGACTTACTGGCGTACGCTTCTTCTTTTGCTTTAAGTAGGTAGGTTTTTGCTTCGTTGCTTTTACCTTGGTTTAGATGATAAAGCGCCAATACTTTTTGAAGTTGAAAGCGCATGTTAGGCAAGGGGAAGATTTTGAGTTTGTCTAAATTAGTTTGTGCCAGATTGAGGTAAGTTTCTGTTTCACTTGCTCGGTTAGGATCATTGCTCAACACTAATGCGGCAATGATGTAGGCTTGAGTTAAGTGAGCTTGATGTTGCTGTTGTTTCGCTAGCTCGATAGCTTTATCAATGTATTGCTGAGCCTGTCGGGTATCTTTGATTCGATAGGCGCATAGCGCACCGAGTTGATAACTTAGTAAGGTAACGCTTTGCGACTCTGCATTTTGAGGGGATTGTTGCTGATTACTTAGCTGCTGCTCGGTTTGCCTTATGCATTCTCTAGGGTTGGCAATTAGTAGCTGGCGCAGTGGCTCTAGTGCTTTGGGTACATGAACAAAACCGTGCTCGTAAGCAGAACTATTGAAGCTTACTAAGCACGTAATTAAGGCCAACAATCCAGTTAAATAAGCTTGAACTCTCAAGAAATAATTACCTTTTATTGGCGTAATAAACGCCAGTTACCTAATTTTTCGTCAACCTCAGGGTCATTAGAGCGCATAGGGTTTATGTCTAACCCTCCGCGGCGGGTATAACGAGCATATACAGTTAAGGTACTGGGTTTACAAAACTGCATAATGTCACAAAAGATCCGCTCGACACACTGCTCATGAAACTCGTTGTGTTGACGAAAAGATACCAAATAACGAAGTAGTGCTTCTTGGTTTATTTTTGAGCCCTGATAATCAATGTAAACACTGGCCCAATCTGGCTGATTAGTGATTAGGCAGTTTGATTTTAATAGATGGCTATTTAGCGTTTCATTGACTACTTGCTGCGGGTCAGCTGCATTTTCTAAGAGGCTAGGGTCTAGCTCATAGTTGCTAATGCTAATCTCTTGTTGGTCAATATTAATGCCGGGAATAGGCCTAGAGTCCATTTCACTGGAGATAGGTAACAGTTTTACTTCTACATCGCCTTCAGCACAATGTTGTAAATCTTTCTCAAGGGTTGCAGCAACCTCATCAAAGTTTTTAAAATGGCTTTGGTTAAAGCTATTTAAGTATAACTTAAATGATTTTGATTCGATTAAGCAGCGCGAACTAGCAGCCACTTTTACCTCGGCTACCGCTACAACGGGTAAACCCGATGGGGTTAACCAAGATAGCTCATACAAGTTCCACAAGTCGTAGCCGGTAAAAGGCAAGGCTTGGCTTTCATCCAAATTTATTTGCTGGCGATTTAAGGTTCTAGGTACGCCTTGTAATAACTCGGGAGAGTAGTGACTAATGTAATCGGTAGGTTTACCGAGACTCAAACTGTCTTTTAACTGTTGCGAAGTGTTTAAAGGCTGCTTTTTCATGGTGTTGTTACATGGAATTAGTTAGGCTTAGTCTATCTTAATTCTTAGTGAAACACATCCATGAGCAGCGTCATATCACAACCATTATCTCTCGTTTTTAATAAGTTTGAACGGCATTGGCAAAGCAGCTCCTATCCGAAGGTTGAGTATGATGAGCAATGGTTGTCTCCTTGCATCATTGGAGAGCCCGAGCAACAAGAGGTGAGTTGGAAACCGGTGTTACGTGAGGATAAAGGAGATTTCTCTGGCATTGAGCGCGCCTTAGAAATAACTTTACACCCCAGTATTAAAGCATTTTACGGTGATTACTTTTCTGAAACCCTAGCGGTAGACTTTCAAAACAATCGCATTGAGTTGGTTCAAGCCTGGAATGAGCAAGACTTTGAGATGCTACTAGAGAACATTATCGGTCATGTATTAATGCAACGTCGTTTGAAGCAAAAAGAAACGGTGTTTATTGCTAGTACAGAAGACGAGATGCAAGTCGTTAGCATCGATAATGATTCCGGAGAGGTTGTATTGGAGCAGTTAGGAAAAGGAATTGATCGAGTGCTGGCAAAAACACTGGAAGAGTTTGTTGCAAAATTTGAGCTGTGTGACTAAGCCAATTAACCTTTCGCGGTTAAATTTTGTTGGAGGTAAAATCGTTTTGGCTGTGGCTAATAGAGCGTAGCCTAGCTACTTTAAGTATTCACTTATTAACTAAGAATAAGCATAACCAAAAGCATAAAACGATTTTAGCCAAACCCTTCGCGCAGCACTTGTGGCTGTTCTAATACCTTAGAGGCTTTTTGTTCTGGTTCAAAACCTCTAACTTGTATAAACAACCGCAAATTGTTGCAAAGAGTTGCTCGAAAGAGCAACAAATTTTAGCGCTTAAAATCCCAAGAAATATTGGACACCAAACGGCAGTTATCACATTTGAAGTCAAAAATATCATGAACGGTGTTTTCTAATAACCAATCGCCACCGCAATTTGGGCAGCATCGTTCTTTTTCTGTTTCAAGGCTTTCGCCACCAACCCTATAGAGATACAAATAAGTAGGTACTTTACTTAAGTATTCCAAACGTTTAGTTAGGTCTGAGCCTCTGCGATAAAGGCGACTAGTGATATCACTCATCTCTTTTAATGCAGAATGTTCTAATATGCTGCCATTCATTTGCAATTGGTCGCAGGCTGACCAATCTTCTTGCCACTTAATTAGCTGCTTATGATCGCCATTGGCTACTGCGGGCAAGTGGTAAAGCGGAATGGGGGTAAAGTGGTCACCACAGCGAACTGGAGAACAACTTTGCAGATAATTAGTATACAAGACCTGCCAGCTAGGTGTTTCGCAAGTATCACTGTCATCTGAGTTGATGTCTCGGCCAAGGTTTTTAAGTTTTGGGCTGAGTAAACCTGCCTCACTTAATGCTAGTTTGGCGCATTTTACTTGCTTACTTTGAAAACTGTCTAATAGGCTATTTTCTTCGGGGCAAACAACTCGCACTGAAAAAGTGGCGTCTTTTAATACAATAGGGAACTCGCGGCCAATGATTTGCCCATGGTAACGCCAACTATCTAACAATAGGTTTATCGCTTTTTCAGCGCGGGTAATAGTTGTGTCGGTATAGCATTCAAAGGTTACTTCGCTTAAGTACATCGTTAGTTCTTCGCTTCTAGTTGTTCGATGCGTTGCAATAGTAGCTGAACTTGGCTTTCTAGCTCCATCACGCGTTGTTCAATAGCCTTTGGTGCCTCTTTAACTGGAGGCGCTTCAGCCACAAGGTTTTCAACGATAGAGGGATCTTTCTTATAAGCATTTAGCGCTGCAATTACCGTAGGCATTGGTAGCCTGGTGGTGAGCTTACCTTTTACTAAAGCAAGAGTAGGTTGTTTGTTTTCATCCAATAAGGCTTTTATCGCGATCAATGCAATTTGCTGAGACATAACTAATCCTTAGTGGTGTTTAGGTGATTGATACAGTTTAATCAACTGCGCAATGGATAGCTGCAGAGCTTCTGAGTTATTGGGGTCACGAAGCTGGGCTAATACAAAACTACGTAAGCTTGGAATGAATACTAAATCAGCGAAAATCTGTTGAAACAGCTCCGGGTCGTTTTGGTCCGCAATCGTTTCTAAGAAATATTTGAGTAAATGTGGATCACTCAAGGATTGCCACAACCTTCCTGCCACCGCGATAAAGCTATGAATCGAGTTTGCATTTGCAAGCTGTTGCTTAATTGCTTGATGGGTCAGCGGCTTAACAGAAGCCCCGGCTAAAGCTCGAAGGTACAAGCTTGCAAGCTCTTCATTGCTTAATAATTGCTGCTGATGCAAAGATGCAATTACATGACTAAGCTGCTGATCTAACTTAGCATGTTCTAGTAATTCTAGGGTTTTGTTGGCAACTTCTAGTGGCAGATGTGGGAAGGCTTGACTAAGCAGTTTACTATTATCATCTCTATCTAACCTTGCCACTAAGTCTGCAATGCCTTGCAGTGCTAGGTTCTGCCAATTTTCCCATTCACCATCGTTTTGCAAATAGCGACGAACAGCCAAGTAATGCTCCGATGGCGCTAACTGAGTATCTCTTTTATATAAGGCATTAAAAAAAGCGAGCTTTTCTTCAATGGGTTTATAGATATATTGATTGTTGGCTAATGCCTGTTGTTGCTCTTCACTCGGTTTCAGATTTAGTTCTTGGCCTAGTGCTTCAATAACCAGTTGGATGAACTGATCGCGCGCAGCAAGATTGATAAAACCTTGCTCGTTAACAGGTAATTGCAAAAACCATATATAAGGTGTTGTAGATTGTTGCTTTTGCCAAAAACAAACTGCAAATCTAGCGTGTTGTTGAATGGGGGCAGGGTAGGGCTGCTTTGCTACTTCCATTTGGTAGAAGTCTTGGTTACTGATGTGATGGATCTGTCGACCCATTTCATACACCCTTAGGTCACTGCCCGAAGCCTGAAGGATTTCGCTTAATGTGCTTAGTTTATTCATTGTTACTGTTCGATCCACAACATTTGGCGTCAGTATCCACATTTATAGTGGAGAGGGCAATTATCTCAGTTTGGTAGGTAATGTTAGAGTGGAATGTTACACTGCGATTTTTGCTTTAATGAATACGATGCCGCAACAAATCATGCCATTGCTTTTGGAACTTGAGCAGTGCTTAAAACAAGCTAATAGTTGGCAAAACACCCTACTAAGTAACGAGCTACTTGCTAGTACTCAGCCATTTTGTATCGACACCTTAAGTTTGCCGCAATGGTTACAGTTTATTTTTATCCCTAAAATGCGTGAACTCATTGAACTAGGTGCCCCGTTACCTCAAAAAGTTGAGATAAGCCCTTATGCAGAAGAGGCGGCAAAGCAATTGGCATTTGACGCTAAGCCCTTGTTGGACGTTATAAAAACAATCGATGAGAGTTTTAAGTAATGACTGACGACTTTAAGCCTAATGAAGAGCTTGTTGAAGCTATTCCAGAACAACTTCAGATCTTGTTTGAAGATGACCATTATGTAGCGGTATATAAACCGGTTGGATTGTTAGTTCACCGAAGTTGGATAGCTAAAGACGCCACCCAATTTGCTTTACAGATTTTGCGTGATCAAATTGGCCAATATGTTTACCCAGTGCACCGCTTAGACAGACCAACCAGTGGTGTACTTATCATGGCTAAGTCATCTGAAGCTGCCCGCAGGCTTTCCGAACAATTTGCTGCACAACATATAGATAAGCAATATCTTGCTTTGGTTAGAGGTTATATAGAGGGGGAACACCAGCTAGATTATCCATTGAAGGAAAAGCTAGATAAAATAGTGGATGCTAAGGCACAGCAGGATAAACCTGCCCAGTCAGCCCTTACTTTTTACACTGGATTACAAAAAGCAGAGTTACCTTATCCATCAGGTAAATTTGCAACTTCTCGGTATAGTTTGGTGTCACTTAAACCTAAAACTGGAAGAAAGCACCAATTACGCCGTCACATGCATCACCTAAGTCATCATATTATTGGTGACACTACTTATGGTGATGGTCGTCACAACCGCTTATTTCGTGAGCTGGGGCTACCTGGGCTTTGGTTGTTTTCTAAGCAATTAAGCTTCGCTCATCCTTATATTGACAACGAAATCATCATCGATTGCCCCATGCCCGAGCGCTGGAAACAGCTATTTAAGCGAATGTCTTGGAAATAGTTCCCTTTTTATTGGTGATCTACATCACACTTGTGAAAGGTAATTGGAACTTTGAAAAGGCTTTCATGGTCGTGAAAAAAAATTACTTTTTTTAGGTCTTAACCTTAAATATTAGTTCAAATTTTGGTTTTTTTTAGTAATTAACCTACTGAAAGCCTTTTCTTTGTGATTGAAAGCATTTTCAAGGCTTTTCTTATGGTCATTGGATGATGTGATCCACACCTTGTTTTCACCCATGAAACCCTTGTTTTCAAGCGATTTTCAGAAAAATCATTCTGTGAGCTAGTTCAAAGTTGTCTGGAAATAGGCTCCCTATAATCCATCTCAGTTAGCGGATATAAGCACACTTACAAATGCACCGCTGGCTCTTACTAAATAAGGTAAGGGACTTAGTAGTTCTAAAGGAAAAGGAAAGGATTATGAAACTGAAAACACTTGCTGTTGCAGTTACTGCGGCAACAATTTCTTCAAGCGCATTCGCTCTTGATTTCAACGGTTACTTCCGTGCTGGCTTCGGCTTGAACGCTGATGGTGGTTCACAGTACTGTTATGGTGATGGTGGCCCTAACGCTCACGTTGTTGGTCGTTTAGGTGATGAGTGTGATACTTACGCAGAGTTAGCATTGAGCCAAAACGTTGTAGAACGTAACACTGGTGAAAAGTTCTCTATTCACACTTTAGTTGCTTACGGTACTCAAGAAGGTAACACTGACCAACGTGGTAACTCTTGGCAGGGCGTAGGCGAAGCTTCAGACCCATGGTCTGGTCAGCGTCTATCTTTCCGTGAAGCTTACGCTAAGTACACTATGGCTAGTGGCACAGAAATCTGGGCTGGTAACCGTTACTACGGTCGTAAAGATGTACACATCAACGACTGGTACTACGTAAACGGTTCTGGTTACGGTGCTGGTGTTGATAGCATTGACCTAGGCTTCGCTCGTTTGGGTGTAGCTGTACGTCATAACAAATGGCATGATGTAGGTGGTGACGATAGCCAACCTTACACTTCAACTCCTCAATTAGACGTTCGTTTAAGCGGTATTGATATTGGTTTAGGTTCTATTGATTTAATCGCTATGGGTGGTAAAGCTAACCTAAGTGATGCTCAAGAAGATGCTCAAACTGATGGCAGCTACAACGACAAAACTGGTGTTCAGTTAACTGCTGAGTGGGCTGTTGGTCTACCTGGTGGCTTCAACAAGTTAGTTGCTCAGTACTCTACTGAAGGCTACGGTTGGTCTGGTTACGGTATGAACAACCATTTAGGTGATTCATACAACATCGGTGGTGGCGGTGACTTAGGTCGTAAATCATGGCGTATCATTGACCACGGTGTGGTTAAATTTGGTAGCAATGTAGATATGGGTTGGTCTGCTTTTTACTCGCAACTTGATCAAGACGACGCGGGTGATAACAACAAGAGCGATGGTACTCGTTACGGCGTAACAATACGTCCTCGTTACTTGTGGAACAACACCATGAGCACAATCCTTGAAGCTGCATACTACAATGCAGAAGACCCATGGATGAGCGAAAGTGCTGACCTTAACAAGGTTGCATTAGCTCAAGCTTGGTCTCCTCTTCAAGAGAAAGGTGGTTTCTGGGCACGTCCTGAAATCCGTATCTTCGTAGCGAAGTTCGGTGGCGACATGGCTCAAGAGAAAAATGACCTTATGTACGGCGCTCAAGTTGAAGCTTGGTGGTAAACACTGCTTTTTAACTTAAATAGTTAGAACGCTAGTCAAGACCCTTAAAATAGAATATTTTAAGGGTCTTTTAGTTTTGAGGAGGTAGTAATGAGAACGAAACTTGGTGTAGTAGTTCTAACTTCAATGATAGGTTTGACAGCGTGTAGCTCTGGCTCAGATAGCTCTATGCTAAGCGGAGGAGCTGATACTCGGTACCTATACGCCGATACCCTTGTTACAGGGCGTACATTAGACTCGGCACCAGTTTGTTGTAATAGTTTTCAAGATATCAGCTATAAAGCCACTAGTTATAACTACCAAGCTGAAGAAGCAATAGACCAAAATCGTCAAGCATTTCAGTTCAATACGGGAAAAAGTTTTGTATTAGCTTATAAGTTGCCTGATCTGGGCGAAGACATTCCTATTACGCTAGAAGCGCAGATTGGTGAAACTGTATTTGCTCCCACAGTTGCTTTATTAAATGAGAATTTTGAAGTATTAAGAGTATTGCCCGCTGATTTTTTTAAGTATGTAGAGGCTAAGCACTTTAAGCC
Organism: Agarivorans sp. OAG1; assembly: GCF_037076485.1. NCBI lineage: Bacteria > Pseudomonadati > Pseudomonadota > Gammaproteobacteria > Alteromonadales > Alteromonadaceae > Agarivorans > Agarivorans sp. OAG1. The sequence continues at coordinate 3,012,240 of NZ_AP028990.1, read as the reverse complement.
CAATATGTTAGCGGCTACTTTTAAGATCCGCTTGGCGTCGGGCTTACCAGAAGAGCGTGAGCGCTACATGATTGTATATACAACAGATCAATCATTGAGCGATGAGACTCAAATTGTGCACCCAGCTAGGACATATGCTAAAGCTCAGGCTAAAGCTGATCCAGGTCTACCTGATCCACTAATTCCACATTCTGCTATGGGAATGGTGAATATGACATTCAACTCTGCCAACTCTTCGGTTTTTTCTGATCAAGCTTGGTTTGGTGGGAATAAAGAAGAGCCTCTTCCTTCTCCCTCTAGTCAGGGAACCGTGGCAGCAGCAAGCTCCGCTGGAGCAGCCGTGGCCGTTTCATCAACAAATTCAAGCGGCACTGATAATAGAACCCTTAAAAAAGCGATGCTTCCTGAAACAGAGGCTTTTTACAATAAGTTAATTGAAGACATGATTAACAATGATGAAGTAGAGAAAGCGCTTAAATTGGTTGAAGAAGCAGAATACGCAGGCTCACGCTCCGCAAGAAATACTTTTATTGAAGCTGTGAAAAACAAATAAGGTTTCTTTTCGTTTGATATTAAGCCAGCGTTAAGCTGGCTTTTTTGTTGCTAGCTATCCAGTATAAACGGTGTGTGCTAGATATGTTTAGTTGTTGTGGCCTTAGTAAAACATTTTGTGCGGTGAGTAGAGTGGGGAAAGGCTTATCTGGGCTCAGTCAAAAAGGCAGTTCGCATAATTCTTTGCGTTAATCAGTGTTGCTATTTTACGAGGCTTATCGATGAGAGCATTTTTTGGGGGGGAGTGAGGGTGAGAGACTTACTAGCAATAAAAAAGCCCTCTTTACGAGGGCTAAAAATAGGCATTTTTATTGTTTGGTGTTTACCACCAAGCTTCGGCTTGGAAACCAAAGGTTACTTCATCTTTCGAGCTAGAGTCACGAGAGATGTATTGGTCTGATTTTGCGTAAGTAGCAAATGCACGAAGAGCTGGGCGTGCAAATACATTTGGACCAGCTTGCCACTGCTGGGCAATAGTTACTTTAGCTAGCTTGTTATCTTCGCTACCATTAGCTTTAGCAGCATCTTGGAATTCAACTACATCGTAGCCTAGGTCTAAGATAGTAGATAGGTTATTGCTCCAGTTGTACTGAGGACGAACACCAACAGTGAACAAGGTAGAGCCTTTGTTATCATCTTTATCGTAGTTTTCGTAGTTAACTACGTAAGACATGGCTGTTGACTCACCTAAATCAACCACACCCCAGTTTAATAAGCGGTACCAGCTGCCTTCATTGCTGTCGGTGCGGTAAACCGGATCATCACCTTCGTCAGCCATATTTTCGTAGCCAAATCCGCGAAGTTGTCCACTTGCGCCGATACCCGCCATAGCGTCTGTTGCGTAAGATACAGAGAACTTGTTAAAGCCACCAAAGAAATCACCTTGAGTGTGCTCAGCCATCACGAACACGCCGTTGTCTTTTTGGTTTTCGATGTTGAAATCTTGGTCGGCCGCTTCAGAGTACATGCCGTAAATACCTACTAAGCTCAACTCGCCGTTTGAGTTGGTAGAGATGCCGTCTAGGCGTAAATCTAAGTTGTTACCAGAGAAATCAGCCATAGTTTGGCCAGAGCCGGCAATGTTGGCATCAAATAATGCTTCAGAAGTATTACGAACCCATGCAGCAGAAAGCTTAGCAAAGCCAACATCGATATTTTCGATACCAGCACCTGCACCAGCATTTGCTAAGTAGTAGTAATCAATTTGGTGAACGTCACGACGTTGGTAAAAACGCTTACCAGCCCAAAGGTTTGAACCTTCGAAAGATTCAACCATGTTTTGGCCAGAAACGTACATTTCGCGCACTGCAGAAGGGCTTTCTTCCCAATCGTTACGTTGATCTACAGAGTGAGCAAGTAGGGTATGTACACCCATTGCTTTGTTGCCTTCTTCATACAAAGGCGCAGATAATGCGATTTCAGCATAGGTTTCACATTCGTTACCCAAACGGTGCTTATATGGTGAGCCGTCGGCTTGGAAGCACATTTGCTCGCCGCCTGAACCGGTGGCGCCAATTCCTGAACGCATGTAACCGTTAAATTCTGGTGTTGCGGCAATTGCTTGAGTTGACATCGCGGCTGATGCTACTGCGATCGAAAGTGTTTTTAATTTCATTACATAAACCTTATGTGTATTAATTTCCAAATTAGGACATAAATAAGCACCCTGTTCTGTAAATTCCAATTCCTGCGGAACATTATGTCGAAGGCATTGTCTCAGTAGTTTTGTAGTTTGTCGTGTGAGGAAACTCACAGTTGCAGTGTGAAAACCCTTTCTTGTGCTTTTTGCTGTTTGTTTGGTGGTTTTTTATTCTTGCATTGGCTGAGAGTTTGGTTTTATATGCTTTTGGTGTGCATCTTGGGAGAAGCTAGTAGCTTGTTAATTTATGGGGAGCTAGAAGGTGAATAAAACGAAATGGTTACTCGATGCGGCATTTTTATCTGAATTGAAATTAAGTGTTACAAAGTGTTACAAAAAGTGAGGTTTAACTTGTGCCAAATCGCATTTTTCTATTCCGTACCCGCCTAAACTAAGGCCCTGAAATCGTAAGAAAACGAATTTAGCGGCAACATCAAAATAATTATATTTAAGCCGCTTAAAAATTGGCCTTTTGAAGGAAAATGGCTAAGGCTTTATTTAGTTTACTATCAGCCCCTAGGAGCTCACTATGTTTGGAAATTTGTTTGCACAAGCGCAAAAGGTAGGTAAGGCACTGATGCTACCAGTATCAGTACTACCTGTTGCGGGTATTTTATTGGGAGTCGGCGCTGCAGACTTCAGTTGGATGCCGCATATCGTATCTCAATTGATGATGAACGCAGGTGATGCTGTATTCAGTAACATGGCATTGTTGTTTGCCGTAGGTGTTGCCTTAGGTTTTACCAACAACGATGGTGTCGCAGCATTAGCGGCTATTGTTGGCTTCACCATTATGGAAAAAACATTGACCGTTATGGCGCCTATAATGGACGTTGAAACGATCAATACTGGTGTGCTTGGTGGGATTTTAGCGGGTGCTGTTGCCGGTTGGGCATTCAATCGCTTCTTCCGCATTCAACTGCCTGCCTATCTAGGTTTCTTTGCGGGTAAGCGCAGTGTGCCAATTATCACTGGCTTCCTAACTATTTTCTTAGGTGTGCTACTAGCGTTTATTTGGCCTCCTATTGGTAGTGGTATCGCAGCATTCTCTCACTGGGCAGCAGAGCAAAACCCAACGCTAGCCTTTGGTATTTATGGCATTGTTGAACGTTCATTAATTCCATTTGGTTTACACCATGTATGGAATGTACCGTTCTTCTTTGAAGCTGGTCAGTGTAAAACGGCTGCTGGCGAAGTGGCTAACGGCGTTTTAACCTGTTACCTACAAGCAGATGAAGCTACTCGCGCTGCGGGTAATGGCTTTGGTCAACTAGCTGGTGGCTACATGTTTAAGATGTACGGCTTACCTGCTGCGGCAATTGCCATTTGGCATGCTGCTAAACCTGAGAACCGCGCTAAAGTTGGCGGTATCATGATCTCGGCTGCGCTTACTTCATTCCTAACAGGTATTACCGAACCTATTGAATTTGCATTCCTATTTGTTGCTCCTGTTCTTTACGTAATTCACGCACTACTTGCTGGTTTAGCATTTGTTATTACAAACTCTTTGGGTATGGTTCACGGTACATCATTCTCTCACGGTTTAATTGACTTCATCGTTCTATCTACTAATGCTCAGAAGTTCTGGTTATTCCCTGTAATTGGTTTAGGTTATGCAGCTGTTTACTACACTGTATTCCGTGTGGTTATTGCTAAATTAGACCTTAAAACCCCAGGCCGTGAAGACGAAGACGAGTCTGCTAGTGCTGCAGCTCCGGTATCTGAAGACGAAATGTCTAAGAACCTAGTAGAAGCGTTTGGCGGTAAAGCTAACATTGTTAGCCTAGATGCTTGTATCACTCGCTTACGTATTCAGGTTAAGTCGGTAGAATCTGTTGACCAACCAAAGCTTAAGAGCTTAGGTGCAGCTGGTGTAGTAGTTGCTGGCCAAGGTGTTCAAGCTATCTTTGGTACTAAGTCAGACAACTTGAAAACTGATATGGAATCTTACCTAGCAACCGTTTAGGTTTAGTGTAAGTGTTAAAAAGGAGGCTTAAGCCTCCTTTTTTGTGTCTGCTTTTAGCTTTATAAACGTTCTAGTTTAGCCTCAATTTCTGCAATTTTATTAGATACTACCTTTTCCAAATGTCTTAACTCAGAAAGCACTTGTTGTTTGGTATCTTTTTCTTGTTGGTCTCTGCGAGTAATTTTATCCAGTTCTTCTACGATAAAGCGTAGGTTAGCATTTATTTCAGTAGTGTCTTTGTAAGTGCCGCGACCACCATCAATGAGTACCGTTTTTTTCTGCCTTGGATATTTGAATTTTACACTGCGGGTGAGAAAGTCACCTTTTTCCTTATGGAAGTAAATCTTGAGCGTATCAGAATTGGCTTCTTGGCGGAGGCTGTAACGTTCAATGTCGCTTGGATTGGTAATGCCAATGCTTTTTAGATTTTTGTACATACAATTTCCTTCATAACGAATTGTCATTCTAGTGCTAGAAACAGTCGCCGCCGCATTGTTCTGCAGAGCCTGTATATTGCAGCATAGCTCATTACGCCTAGAAGGAGTGTGAACTAGTGGGCTTTTTATGTGGAGGAATTAAAGAGGGAAAGTAGGCCCAAGCTACCGTAGTAACTTGAGCCGTTTTAGCTTAGTTGTGTGCGTGTAGCTCTTCGTTTAAGGCAATCGCTGTTTTGTTGGTTAAACATTCGATTGCGCCAGTAAGGCTATTACGGCGGAATAGCAGATCTGATTTACCTGCAAGCTCACGGGCTTTAATGGTGCCTGCTTGTTGCTTGTTTTCGTCTATTAGTACTACTTTGGTACCCGAGGTTATGTATAGGCCAGACTCAATGGTACAGCGGTCTCCTAGTGGGATGCCAGTACCAGCGTTTGCACCAATTAGCGATTCTTCACCTACTGCGATAACAATGTTACCACCGCCTGACAGAGTACCCATGGTTGAACAACCACCACCTAAATCAGAGCCTTTACCTACAAATACTCCAGCAGAGATACGGCCTTCGATCATGCTAGTGCCTGCAGTACCTGCATTAAAGTTACAGAAACCTTCGTGCATAATTGTAGTGCCTTCGCCGATGTAAGCACCTAGACGCACGCGTGAAGTTGCTGCAATGCGCACGCCACTTGGTACCACGTAGTCAGCCATTTTCGGAAACTTATCTACAGAAGTAACTTGTAGTAATTCACCTTTAGCGCGGGCTTCTAACTGGCGGGCTGGTAACTCGGCTAGATCAATAGCACCTTGGTTCGTCCACGCGACGTTAGGGAGTACTGCAAAGATGCCACTTAAATCGGTACCGTGAGGTTTAACTAAACGGTGAGAGAGTAGGTGCAGTTTAAGGTAAGCTTCGGGAGTTGAGGCTGCTGCATCATCTTGGCTTAGTAAACATAAAACGCGAGGCTGTTTGCTGCCTAATAAAGCGTTAAGCGCTGTTACTTGCGCTGTTAAACCTAGAGCTTCAGCATTAGCGATTAGCACGTTCAATGCTGCATCGTCTAGTTCAATGTCTTGTTTTCCATTGTTGTAATCTAAACCTTTAGTTAGGCCTGATACTTCTGCTTCGCTTGGGTTTAAAACCGGAGCAGGGTAAAAAACTTCTAGCCATTGGCCATTTGCGTTTTTACTTCCCACACCAACGGCGTAACTAAAAAAGTCTTTAGACATAGTTGTCTCCAAAATAGTGGTTGAGCTTGCTAAATATTATTGTTTGAGTGCTTGTTCCAAAATGCTCTTAAGCTGCTGCTTTTGCTCTGGACTTAGCTTTTCACGTTCACAGTTACTAATACTGAAGAAATCTTCTGCTTTCTCACCAATGGTGGTGACTTTAGCTGCGTGAATCGTGTAATTAAAGGATTGAAATACGGCGCTAATTTTAGCCAATAAACCAGGCTTATCCAAGGCGACAACTTCAATCAAGGTTCGATTACCTTTAGTGGGCAAAAACTCTACACGAGGTGCGATAGAGAACTGCTGCACTTGGCGTGGCACACGGCGCTGTTTTAAATCAATTGGCGCAGCAACATGGAGCTTTTCGGCCAATGTTTGTTGCAGTAAAATACCGCGCTCTAGTGAGAGAGGTTCGCCCTCATGATCGAGCACCACAAAGGTATCAAGTACAAAACCATCACGGCTCGACATGATCTGCGCATCATGAATATTCAAATTCTTTTGATCTAGTTCAGCGGCTACTGATGCAAATAAATGCGGTATGTCTTGGCAATGGATAAATATCTCTGTGCCGCCGCGAGTTGCGCGGCGACTAACCAATACTAAAGGCTGGTCTTCACTGTGGCCCCATAAGTGGTCGCTGTGCCAAGCAATTTGCTGAGGAGTGTGGCGCAGAAAGTAGTCGGCCCTAAAACGCTGCCATAAGCCGCGCACTTGCTCTTCTGAATAGCCTTTAAGTTCTAATTGCTGAATGGCTTTCTTCTGCTTATCTCTAATCACCCCACGAATATCGACCGGGTTTTCCAAGCCTCTTCGTAAGGCTTTTTGTGTCGAATTATAAAGTTCGCTTAATAAGGTTCGCTTCCAGCTGTTCCAGGTATCGTCATTGGTTGCGCAAATATCTGCTACCGTTAAACAAAGCAACATGTCTAGGTGGCGTTGATCACGTACAACCTTAGCAAATTCGGTTATCACTTCAGGATCATAAATATCGCGGCGTTGAGCGGTTACCGACATCAATAAGTGGTGCTTAACTAGCCACGCTACGGTGCGAGCGGAGGGTTTACTAAATCCATGAGCCAAACAGAACTCTTCGGCATCTACCGCACCCAAGGTTGAGTGATCGCCTTTGCGTCCTTTAGCAATATCATGAAAAATGGCTGCTAAAGCCAGTAAATCAGGTCTCTCTAAACGCGGGTATACTTGGCAACAAAGAGGGTGAACCTCTTTGGTTTTTTCATCATTAAACGAATGAATTTTGTTAATCAGGCGATGGGTATGTTCATCAACTGTGAAAGCATGGAATAAATCAAATTGCATCTGACCAACAATGCGGCTCCAAGCAGGAAAATAGGTTGATAAAACCCCATAGCGGTGCATTAAGGTCAGCGGTAGCCCAGTCACGTTAGGATGTTTAATAAGGCGTCTAAAGTAGCGGCGACACTCTGGTATATCTTGCAACCAATGGGTTAGTCGGCGTCTTGCTTCGCGTAACTGGCGCAAGGTTGCTGAGTAAATACCGGTAATCTTCGGATTATCGGCAATGTGTAAAAACATCACCAAAATTTGTTCAGGTTGCTCTAAAAACAGCTGGCCATTCGCGCTATCAATTAGGTTGCCACGTAGCATGAAGTTTTCATCGACTGGCTGAACATCCATGGCGGTGTTACCAAGGATCGCCTCATCGAAGAGCTGCAGTAGCATTTCATTTAATTCAGAAATTCGACGCACCGTTTGGAAGAAGTGCTTCATTAAGCGCTCAACGGGCGCATTGTGCTCACCGCTATAACCCAGTGATTGAGCGACTGCTAACTGGCGATCAAATAACAAACGGTCATCACTTTTAGGCAAGTGAATATGCAGCGCAAAACGCACTCGCCACAAAAAATCTCGACAATCTTGAAGTTCTCTACACTCTGCTAGAGTAAGGAAGTTTTGTTTGGTGAGTTCATCTAAATCGCTGCTGCCAAAATGGCGGCCGGCTACCCAACAAATCGTTTGAATATCTCGTAAGCCGCCAGGGTTGGCTTTAATGTCTGGCTCTAAGGAGTACGCATTACCTTTGTATTGGCGGTGACGACTTAGTTGCTCGTCCTTTTTGGCGCGGAAAAAAGCTTCGCTAGGCCAAAAACTGTCGGCGCAAACGGCCATACAGAGCTCTTGATATAGCGCTTTATCACCAAACAGCAAACGTGACTCTTGCAAGTTGGTGGCAATAGTAATGTCTTCTAGACCTAGCTCTAAACACTCTTTGAGCGTGCGAACACTTTGGCCTACATCTAAGCGTATATCCCACAGTAAGGTAATAAATGCTGATATTTTGTCTGCTATTGCTGGTTTAACTTGCTCTCGAGTGAGAATAAGAATGTCGATATCTGAACGAGGGTGTAGTTCGCCACGGCCATAACCACCTACGGCAAGCAACGAGAGCTCTGGGTGATCGGCTAAACCAAAATGCTTCCACAAACAGTTAAGTAACAAGTCCATTTGTTGAGAGCGCAACTGCACTAACTCAACGACATGCACGCCCTGATTGAACTGATCTGCTAAGTACTCTTGCAGTTCGTCTAGATATCGCTTACTACTTTTAAGCGATATCTCTTCTACGCAGGGCAAAGGCGGTGCTGCTAACGTCGTTTCCATGACTATACCTCTAAGACCCGTTGGTTAGTGTTTAATAATACGTGGTAAGTCTTCTTCGTCACGAAGTGTTAACACCTCAACACCGTCATTAGTGACTAACAGCGTGTGCTCCCACTGAGCAGAGTTTTTGCCGTCATTGGTGCGCGCTGTCCAGCCATCTTCTTCGTCAACCCAGTTGCCTTTTTTGCCCTGGTTGATCATCGGTTCAATGGTAAAGCACATGCCTGCTTTTAATACTGTTCGGTCGTTGTTGCGGTAATGCATGATTTGTGGATCTTCATGGAAACCTTCGCCAATACCATGGCCACAAAAGTTGTCGACAATGCCGTAGCGATAGTTGCCTTTTTTCAAGTATTTTTGAATTGCATTACCAATGTCGCTGACTTTATTGCCAGGTTTTACCACTTTAATGGCTTGGTAGAGCGCTTGTTGAGTCACGCGGCATAACAGTTTATCGGCAGGTGAGGCATTGCCGACTAAAAACATTTTGGAGGTATCGCCGTGATAACCGTCTTTTATTACGGTGATATCGATATTGATTACATCGCCATCTTGCAAAATATGGGTGCTAGATGGAATGCCATGACATACCACATCGTTTACCGAGGTACAGATTGATTTAGGAAAGCCATGGTAATCTAGTGGCGCAGGAATAGCACCTTGCTCGTTTACTATGTAGTCATGGCAGCGTTGATTAAGTTCATCGGTGCTAATGCCAACCTTAACATAAGGGGCGATCATGGTGAGAACGTCAGCCGCTAGACGACCAGCAACGCGCATCTTTTCAATTTGTTCAGGGGTTTTTATTACTATGCTCATGAGTACTAATAGTTGAGTGTTTACCTTGGTTTTGCCGCTAGTTTACCGTAAGGGCGAGGGGAGTTGTAGTAGCTAGAAAAATTAACGAAAAGTTTAGCCTTAGCTTTATCAATATTGCTATTTATGGTATAAAGCGCGCCGTAAGTCATTACTCTAGTTTTCGAATTAGCGTGGATGCTTACATAAATTAAATATTTATATTTTAAACACACACACACATCGTCACGTTTTCCGGGGTGCTGGGCAATTTAGTCTGGTCGGTAAAATGGGATGTGTGGAGGCCTAACCCCATTTGAGGAAATTATAATGGCAAACGTTTCAATGCGCGATATGCTTCAAGCAGGCGTACACTTTGGTCACCAAACTCGTTACTGGAACCCAAAAATGAAGCCTTTCATTTTTGGTGCTCGTAACAAAGTTCATATCATTAACTTAGAAAAAACTGTACCTATGTTTAATGATGCAATGTCTGTTCTTAAGAAAGTTGCATCTAAGAAAGGTAAAGTTCTTTTTGTTGGTACTAAGCGCGCTGCTGGTGACACCATCAAAACTGAAGCACTTCGTTCAGATCAATTCTACGTAAACCACCGTTGGTTAGGTGGTATGTTGACTAACTGGAAAACAGTTCGTCAATCTATCAAGCGTCTAAAAGATCTAGAAGCTCAAAGCCAAGACGGTACTTTCGAAAAGCTAACCAAGAAAGAGGCGCTTATGCGTACTCGCGAAATGGAAAAGCTTGAGAAAAGCCTTGGCGGTATCAAAAACATGGGCGGTTTACCAGACGTATTGTTTGTAATCGATGCTGAACACGAGCACATCGCTATTCGCGAAGCAAACAACCTAGGTATCCCAGTTATCTCTGTAGTTGATACTAACTCTGCACCAGACGGTGTTGATTACATCATTCCTGGTAACGACGATGCTATCCGTGCAATTAAATTGTACCTTGGCGCAGCTGCTGATACTGTTATCGAAGGTCGTCAAGACGACATCGTAGTACAAGCTGAAGAAGATGGTTTCGTAGAGGAAGCTGCTGAGTAATTAAATGCAATAAACTGCATTTATACTGAGTAAGCTTGATGATTAGCAGGGGACAAGCTTGTCCCCTGAGTTTTATCCGATAAACAGTCGAGGATCAAACAAATGGCAATTACTGCTGCCCTAGTAAAAGAACTGCGCGACCGTACCGGCGCAGGCATGATGGATTGTAAAAAAGCGTTGACTGAAACTGATGGTGACATCGAGTTAGCGATTGATAATATGCGTAAGAGCGGTGCTGCTAAAGCGGCTAAAAAAGCGGGCAACATTGCAGCTGACGGCGCGATTATTATTAAAGAAGGCGCTGGTTTTGCAGCCCTACTAGAAGTTAACTGTCAAACTGACTTTGTAGCTAAAGATGGCAACTTTACAGCGTTCGCTGAAAAAGTAGCTGAAGCTGCAGCTGCAGAAAAAACTGACATCGAAACTTTGAAAGCAAACTTCGAAGAAGAGCGTGTTCAACTGGTTGCTAAAATCGGTGAAAATATCTCAATTCGTCGCGTTGAGTACTTAGACGGTGCTCCAATTGCTTCTTACCGTCACGGTGAGCGCATTGGTGTTGCTGTAACAGGTGAAGCTGATGTTGAAACTCTTAAGCACGTTGCAATGCACGTTGCTGCTTCTAAGCCAGAGTTTTTATCTCCTGAAGACGTACCAGCCGACGTTGTAGAAAAAGAGAAAAAGCTACAAATCGAAATTGCTATGAACGAAGGCAAACCAGCTGAGATCGCCGAGAAAATGGTGACTGGCCGTATGAAGAAATTCACCGGTGAAATCTCATTAACTGGTCAAGCATTCATCATGGAGCCTAAGAAAACTGTTGGCGCTATCTTGAAAGAGAAAGGTGCTTCTGTTGCTGGTTTCATTCGCCTAGAAGTTGGCGAAGGCATTGAGAAGAAAGAAGAAGATTTTGCTGCAGAAGTTGCTGCACAAATCGCCGCAGCTAAAAAGTAATTTTAGTTGTTCTTCAGGTTGCGGTATCATGCCGCAACCTTCTTGTATTTCTAGATAAGAGAGATCATCATCGCTATGAGCACCAATCCTAAACCTGCATATCGTCGCATTCTTTTAAAACTTTCAGGTGAAGCCCTAATGGGTGATGAAGGTTTTGGTATTGACCCTAAAGTATTGGACCGTATGGCTCTTGAAATTAAAGAGTTAGTAGAATTAGGTATCCAAGTTGGGCTAGTTATTGGTGGTGGTAACCTGTTTCGAGGCGAAGGCCTTGCAAAAGCAGGTATGAACCGTGTAGTGGGCGACCACATGGGCATGCTAGCAACCGTGATGAACGGCTTAGCTATGCGTGATGCATTACATAGAAATTTTGTGAACGCGCGCTTGATGTCGGCCATTGAGCTAAATGGCGTGTGTGATTCTTACAACTGGGCAGATGCTATTAGCAATCTTAAAGCCGGTAAAGTTGTTATTTTTTCAGCGGGTACGGGTAATCCTTTCTTCACAACAGACTCTGCAGCGTGTTTACGTGGCATTGAGATTGAAGCTGAAGCAGTGCTTAAAGGCACTAAAGTAGACGGCGTATTTACCGCTGACCCTGTAAAAGACCCTGCAGCCACTTTATACAGTGAGCTGGATTACGCTGAAGTACTAGACAAAGAATTAAAAGTGATGGATTTAGCTGCATTCACTTTAGCGCGAGACCATAACTTGCCAATTCGTGTATTTAACATGAACAAACCTGGCAGTTTAAAGAATGTTGTTATGGGCGCAGATGAAGGCACCACTATCTGTCACGTATCAAATAAAACAGAAACAGAGTAGGGATAGTTATCGTGATTAACGAAATCAAACAAGATGCTCAAACACGCATGGGTAAAAGCATTGAGTCTTTGAAGTCTCAAATGTCTAAGGTTCGAACAGGCCGCGCCCACACAAGTCTGCTAGACGGGATTATGGTGCCATATTACGGCGTAGACACGCCGTTAAAGCAAGTTGGTAATGTATCAACTGAAGACTCGCGTACGCTAACCGTAACCGTTTTTGATGCTAGCCTCATTAGCGCAGTTGAAAAAGCCATTATGAGTTCAGATTTGGGCCTAAACCCTTCTTCTGCTGGTACGCTAATTCGCATTCCATTACCAATGTTAACTGAAGAGCGCCGTCGCGACTTAATTAAGATTGTTCGCGCGGAAGCAGAACAAGCACGTGTGGCTATTCGTAACATTCGTCGTGATGCCAACAGCGATGTAAAAGAACTGCTTAAAGAAAAAGAAATTGGTGAAGATGATGATCGTCGTGCACAAGACGAAATTCAAAAAATCACTGATGCAGCCGTTAAGCAAGTTGATGAAGCATTAGCCGCAAAAGAAGCTGAATTGCTGGAAGTTTAATCGATTCAACGATTGAAAATAGCCGTGTCTTGTTACACGGTTTTTTTTTGTAAGTAAGAGTAGTGAATTATGACCTTACCTGAAGCGCAGCAGTTAGCCGTAAAAGATGCTATGCCAAAGCACGTTGCCATCATTATGGATGGCAACGGGCGTTGGGCTCAGCAACGCGGTAAATTGCGCATGTTTGGCCATCAAGCAGGGGTGAAGTCTGTAAGGCGGGCTGTAAGTTTTGCCACCCAGCTTGGCGTAAAGTCATTAACCTTGTTCGCCTTTAGCAGCGAGAACTGGCGACGTCCAGAAGAAGAAGTGTCAAGCTTAATGAACTTGTTTTTGACAGTTTTGCAACGAGAAGTTAAAAAACTGAAAAACAATAATGTACAACTAAGAATAATTGGTGATACTTCTCGCTTTAGCGAAAAATTGCAAAAGCGTATTGCCATTGCTCAAAATGAAACTGCGACAAATGATGGTTTGGTGCTAAATATTGCGGCTAACTACGGCGGTCGTTGGGACATTGTAAACGCTAGCCAACAACTTGCAGAGCAAGTTAAAAAAGGACACTTAGATGCGCAAGATATTAGCGAAGAGCATATCTCGGCATTAATGGACAGTGATACGGTTGGCGATGTGGATTTATTAATCCGTACCGGTGGCGATCACCGAATTAGTAACTTTTTGCTATGGCAAACCGCTTATGCAGAGCTTTACTTTAGTGATGTGTTGTGGCCAGATTTTGACGAAGATGCATTTGGCGAGGCCATTGCTGCATTTGTTAGCCGCGAGCGTCGCTTTGGTTGTACTGGGGAACAGGTACAAGCTTTGTTGATAGATAATCAAAAAAATGAGGATCATTTTGCTTAAGCAAAGAATCATAACGGCGCTGATATTAGCGCCTTTGGCCCTAGCTGCAATTTTCATGTTACCACTGTTTGGCTTAGCGGTGGTGTTTGCATTAGTGCTGGTGTTAGCAGCCAGAGAGTGGGCGAGAGTGGTGTCTGACCAAGGTTCAAAGCGTTTGAGCTTTTTTGTTGTTTTTGCTTTGGTTTTTGGTTTTAGCTTGTGGCAACTCCCGCTAGACAGTTTGGCACATTCAATTTGGTTTAGCGCCATGCTGGGCCTTGCTGTAGCTGCGTGGCTAAGTAGTTTGTATTTGCTCTCCAGCTATCCTCATTCGGCGACGTTTTGGCACAACAGCAGCGTTTTTAAGCTGTTGGTTGGGCTGGTAGTGCTACTTCCATTCTTTTGGTCTTTAGTCTTTTTACGCTCAGTAGACCCGAATAATCCAACCGTTGGTGGTGCTTGGGTGCTTTACGTATTGCTGCTAGTTTGGGCCGCAGATACCGGGGCATACTTTGCCGGTAAACGTTTTGGTAAACGTAAGTTGGCTAAAAATGTTAGCCCGAAGAAAACCATTGAAGGTTTGCTAGGTGGCTTTGCGGTTGCGGCGTTGGTTACTTTGGGCGCATTTATCTTTTTAGACATACCACAAGGCAAAGAGTGGGTATTGGTGATAGCCAGTGGATTTACCGTTTTAGCCTCGGTAGTGGGTGATTTGGTTGAAAGCATGTTTAAGCGTCAAGCCGGAATAAAAGACAGTGGTAGTTTGCTTCCTGGCCATGGCGGCCTGCTTGATCGCATTGACAGCATGACTGCAGCGATGCCGGTATTTGCTTTTTTCTTCCTTCATTGGATGTAGCCCTTGATGAGCAAGCAATTGGTTATTCTTGGCGCCACCGGATCGATTGGTAGCAGTACCCTTAAAGTTATCCGTGAAAACCCTGAGAGCTTTGCTTTATTTGGTGTGACTGGTGGCAAAAACCTAAGCGCTATGTTGGATATTTGTCGTGAGTTCTCACCTCAATATGCACTAATGGCCGATGAATCTAGTAATCAAAAATTACGTGAAGCGATTGAAGCGGAGTCTCTTAAAGTAGAGGTACCTAGCGGCAGCAACGCCATTACTGATCTGGTTAAAGCCACTGAAGTTGAATTGGTGATGGCTGCAATTGTTGGCGCTGCTGGATTATTACCTACGTTAGCTGCTGTAGAGGCTGGTAAAACAGTGTTGTTGGCTAATAAAGAGGCTTTGGTAATGAGCGGCGCTATCTTTATGGAAGCAGCGCAAAGAAGCGGTGCTCAAATACTACCGGTTGATAGTGAACATAATGCTATATTCCAATGTATGCCGGAACAAGTTCAACAGCAACTTGGTTATTGTAATTTGTCTGAGGCTGGCGTAAGTAAAATTTTGCTTACCGGTTCTGGTGGGCCTTTTAGATACACCGAGTTGGCCAGCTTGTCGTCGGTAACCCCTGCGCAAGCTTGCGCACATCCAAATTGGTCGATGGGGCAAAAGATCTCGGTAGATTCAGCCACCATGATGAACAAAGGTT
Organism: Agarivorans sp. OAG1; assembly: GCF_037076485.1. Classification (NCBI taxonomy): domain Bacteria; kingdom Pseudomonadati; phylum Pseudomonadota; class Gammaproteobacteria; order Alteromonadales; family Alteromonadaceae; genus Agarivorans; species Agarivorans sp. OAG1. The sequence goes on along the minus strand of NZ_AP028990.1, from coordinate 2,997,174 downwards.
TAGAGTATATTGAAGCTAAGCGCTTATTTAATACTCAGCCTAATCAAATTGATGTAATCATCCATCCTCAGTCAATTATTCACTCTATGGTGCAGTACTGTGATGGGTCAGTGTTGGCGCAAATGGGCCAACCGGATATGGCTACACCAATCGCCCATGTGATGGCATACCCACAACGGCAGGTTTCTGGGGTAGAGGCTTTGGATTTCTTCAGCATTGGCGAATTGAGCTTTATTCCACCTGATTACGCCAAATACCCTTGTTTGAAATTGGCTATCGATGCCTGTTATGACAGCCAAACTGCTACAACTTGCTTAAATGCGGCTAACGAAGTTGCCGTACAGGCTTTTTTGGCGGAACGGATAAAATTTACTCAGATTGCCGAAGTTGTCGCCACTTGCTTGGATAAACAGAGTTATATGGGCGCCGAAACTGAACTTTCAGTTTTACTAGAGGTCGACCAAAGGGCGCGAATGCATGCTGATGCAGCGGTTAAAAGGATCTGTGCATGAACGAAGTGATTTGGAACACCAGCTTTTTTATTATTGCCCTAGGCATCTTGGTAACGGTGCATGAGTTTGGCCACTTTTGGGTTGCCCGTCGTTGTGGCGTTAAAGTAGAGCGTTTCTCAATAGGTTTTGGTAAAGCGCTTTGGCGTAGAACTGCCAAAGATGGTACTGAATATGTAGTGGCAATGATCCCGCTTGGTGGCTACGTAAAAATGCTCGATGAACGAGTTGCCGAAGTGCCTGCCGAGCTTCGCTCTCAAGCCTTTAATAATAAAACATTGGGTCAGCGCAGTGCGGTTGTCGCGGCTGGTCCTATTGCTAACTTCTTGTTGGCTATATTAGCTTTCTGGCTGATGTTTATTATTGGCGTTCCTTCGGTCAAACCGGTTCTAGGTGGCGTTGCACCTAACAGCATTGCTGAGCAAGCGGGCCTTCGTTCGGGTCACGAGATTATCATGATTGACGGCCAGAAAACGCTGGATTGGGAAAGCGTTAACTTAGCCTTGGTTAGCCAGCTTGGTAATGAGTCGATGGCCGTGGAAGTGCAAGACACCGAGACCCAACAAACTCAAATAGCTTATTTAGACATTCGTCAATGGCAGTTGGACAGTGAGCAGCAAAGCCCGATTATTAGTTTAGGCCTACAACCATTCAGCCCAAGCATCTCGATGAACGTTGCCAAGGTAGTTGCTGGTAAACCTGCTGCAGAGGCCGGTTTGTTAGAAGGCGATAAGCTGGTAGCACTAGATGGCGTTAGTCTCGCTTCTTGGCAAGATTTTGTTACTTATGTTCAGGCTAGGCCGCATCAGTCAATTGTTGTTGATGTGGAGCGTTCTGGTAGCCCTGTACAGCTAACCATGACTCCTGAAGCCAGAGAATACCAAGGGAAAGAAAGCGGTTATGTGGGCTTAGCGCCTGAAGTATCCGAGTTCCCAGAAAAGTATAGAATTGATTTGCATTACGGTTTTTTTGATGCGTTTGGCAAATCTCTCGAACGAACTTGGCATTTAAGCAAATTGACCGTATCTATGATCGGTAAATTGGTGACAGGCGTGGTTTCATTAGATAACCTTAGCGGTCCAATATCTATCGCTAAAGGTGCTGGAGCTACCGCCGACTACGGCTTGGTTTATTTTTTAGGTTTTGTTGCCTTGGTGAGTATTAACTTAGGCATTATTAATTTGTTTCCCTTGCCAGTGCTAGATGGTGGCCACCTAGTATTTTTTGCCATTGAGGGCATAACTGGTAAACCCGTGTCAGAGCGTGTGCAGGAAATTGGATTTAGGATTGGTGCAGTGTTAGTGATGGCTTTGATGAGCCTTGCTATTTTTAATGATTTTATGCGCTTATAACAATTAAATAGGACGTTCTTTTTTCTTATGTTCAAAAAGCAGTTGGTTGTTGGACTTTTACTAGCCTGCATCTCCGGAACGACTCTCGCCGCTGGAAATTCGGCGTTTACTGTTGCAGATATTCGGATCGAGGGATTACAACGGGTATCGTTGGGTGCCGCGTTATTGCAAATACCTTTACGTATTGGCGATGAGGTAGACAGTTCTCAAGTTAGTGACAGCATTAAGCGCTTGTATCGCAGTGGTAACTTCGAAGACGTTCAAGTTTTCCGCGACGGCGATGCATTGGTATTCAAAGTTCTTGAAAGGCCTACCGTTAGCAATATCGAGTATTCTGGCAATAAAGACATCAAGACCGAACAACTCGAAGAGTCTTTACGTTCATCGGGCATCAAAATAGGCGAGCCCTTAGATAAAACTAATCTTCGTAATATTGAAAAAAGTCTTGAAGACTTCTATTACAGCGTGGGTAAGTACAGTGCGCGGGTTAAAGCGATTGTAACGCCCTTGCCGCGCAATCGAGTTGATTTGAAGTTTAATTTCCAAGAAGGTTTGTCTGCAGAAATTGAACAAATTAACATTATCGGTAACCAAAAGTTTTCATCTGGTGAGCTAATTAAACGTATGACGCTCACCGATAGTGCCCCTTGGTGGAATGTACTCGCTGACCAAAAGTATCAAAAACAAAAGCTAGCCGGTGACTTGGAAACCATTAATAGCTTTTACTATGATCGCGGTTATATCCGCTTTAAAGTTGATTCCACTCAAGTTGCTTTAACGCCCGATAAGAAAGGTATTTACATCACCATTAACGTTGATGAAGGTGAGATCTACACAGTAGAGAAAGTCGAGTTAGCGGGTAACTTGCTGGATAAGAGCGCTGAGTTAAATGGCTTAGTGAGCATTAATCAAGGAGACACTTATAGCGGTGCTGAAGTCACTAAAACTGAAGAATTGCTGTCCAAATTCTTGGGGCGCTATGGCTACGCCTATCCTCAAGTTAATGTTTTCCCAGTAATTAATGATGAAGATAAAACAGTAGTTCTTAACATCAATATAGATCCTGGTAATCGAGTTTACGTTCGCCGAATCAACGTGAGCGGCAACACTATCACCAAAGACGAAGTACTGCGTCGAGAGATGCGCCAAATGGAAGGTACTTGGTTATCAAGCCGCTTAGTTGAGCAATCAAGAGCCCGCTTAAGCCGTTTGGGTTTCTTTGAAACGGTTGATGTAGAGACAGTGAAAATTCCTGGCTCTGATGATCAAGTGGATGTCAATTTTACTGTTAAAGAGCAACCTTCGGGTTCGTTTAATGCTGGCGTGGGCTTTGGTACCGAATCAGGCTTAAGCTTGTCAGCTGGTGTACAGCAAGACAACTTCTTGGGCACCGGTAACCGAGCAGGTATTAATGTAAGCACCAACAAATACTCTAAGAATTTTGATGTGAACTTTACTGACCCTTACTTTACTAAAGACGGGGTGAGTTTTGGTGGCCGTTTCTACTACACCGACTTTGAAGCGTCAAAAGCCGATATTGTAGACTATAACAACGAAACAATTGGTTTACGCGGCACCCTTGGTTTCCCTGTTAACGAGTACAACCGTTTGAGCGTAAGCTTAGGCCTAGAGCAAAACAAAATTTCGCAGTTAAATGCTTATGCACAGATCCAACAGTTTTGGGATATTTATGCCCCACACCGAAATGATGATGGATCTTTAACCTTTGGTTCTTTAGATACAACCTTGGGTTGGAGCCGCAACACTCTAAACAATGGTTCTATGCCAACAGCGGGTTCTTCGCAGAAGTTCGATACTAAGATAACCATTCCTGGCTCAGATATTCAGTATTTTAAGATGAGCTTTGACACGCGTCACTTCTTCCCTATTACCACCAACCACGATTGGGCTTTTGCAGTAAGAGGTAAAGTTGGCTACGGCAACGGTTATGGTCAGCTTGAAGGTAATGACCAAATTCTGCCTTTCTTCGAAAACTTTTATGCCGGTGGTTATTCTACCTTACGTGGTTTCCGTTCAAATACCGTCGGCCCACGAGCGCTTTATTTAGTAGATAATAATGGTAGTTCGTATGTTACTGCGTCTGACGACTCTGTGGGCGGTAACGCTTTGGCGGTAGGTTCAGCAGAGCTTATCTTCCCAACACCATTTCTTGATGAAGCCTATATTCGTCAAGTTCGTACTACTGCCTTTATAGACTTCGGTACTGTTTGGGATACCGAGTTTGATTATGAACGTTATAGTCAAATGCAATGTATTAGGTATTGTGACCGTTTTGGTGATTATTCATCACCGGACCGAATTCGAGCCTCAGTAGGTGTGTCTATTCAATGGTTCTCTCCTATGGGACCGCTGGTATTCTCATTTGCTAAGCCAATTAAGAGTTATGAAGGGGATCGATCTGAAGCCTTCTCATTTAACATTGGCCAAACTTTTTAACTTTTGATTTTAGGAGTAAATCTTTTGAAAAAACTAATTGCTGCTGTTGCCCTTGCTGCAACTATCGTAACCCCTAGTTTTAGTGCGCTAGCAGAAACCAAAATTGCTGTGATTAATATTGCTGAAGTTTTTCAACAATTGCCTCAGCGTGACACTTTACAAAAAACGCTAAAAGACGAATTTGAAGTGCGCGTGCAAGAAGTTCGTGGCTTGGAAGCTGAAATGCAACGTCTTTATGACAAACGTGAGAAGGATGGCGAGCTGCTAGGTCAGCAGGAAGTCACTAAGATTACCCGTCAGCTTGAAACTATGCAGGCTGAATACAAACTTAAGCGTAAAAACTTAGAAGAAGACCAACGCCGTCGCGGCGCTGAAGAGCAACAAAAATTGATGATTAAAGTTCAAGACGCAATTGTTGAAGTATCTAAAGCACAGGGCTACGATTTAGTATTACCCTTAGATGCAACAGCGTATGCATCTGACTCTTTGGATATTACCAAGCAGGTTGTTCAACAAGTGAGTAAGAGTAAGTAAATATGACACTAAGCCTTGGCCAAATCGCTGAGCAACTCGGGCTTACCCTTCAGGGTGATCCCGAGCTAGTTATTTCAAACATCGCTCCCTTTGAAAAAGCAGGGGCGCAAGAGATAAGCTTTTTAACAAACGCAAAGTATAAGCCTATGCTGGCCACTAGTAAGGCCGGTGCGCTTATTTTGTCTAAAAGCCATGCTGATGCTTTTTCTGGCAATACCTTAATTAGCGAAGATCCTTATGTTAGTTATGCCCAATTAGCGCAGTTACTAGATACTACCCCAGCTTGCGCAAGCGGTATTCACCCCTCCGCTATTATCGAAGATGGCGCGAAAATTGGTAACAATGTCTCTATTGGTGCTAATGCAGTTATTGAATGCGGTGCTGTTTTAGGTGATAACGTGCAAATTGGAGCGGGTTGCTTTGTCGGTAAAAATGCAAAGATTGGTGCAGAGACAAAATTATGGGCCAATTGCAGCATTTACCATGAGGTTCAAATTGGCCAACAGTGTTTGCTTCAAAGCAACACGGTGGTTGGTTGTGACGGTTTTGGCTATGCCAATAAGCAAGGCCAATGGGTGAAAATTCCACAATTGGGCACGGTGATTATTGGCGATAAAGTTGAAATCGGCGCTTCGGTCTCTATCGACCGAGGAGCGTTAGACAATACTGAAATTGCGTCAAACGTGATTATCGATAATCAAGTGCATATCGCTCACAATGTAACGATTGGCACCGGAACTGCCATTGCAGGTACTACTGGTATTGCTGGTAGTACTAATATTGGCCGCTATTGCATTATTGGTGGTGGAGTTGGCATTAACGGCCATATCGATATATGCGACCAAGTGACTATCACCGGTTACTCAATGGTCACTAAATCAATTAGTGAGCCAGGCACTTATTCTTCAGGTATGCCAACGCAAGCGAATCGTCAGTGGCGAAAATCAATGGCTCGCCTATCTCAAATAGATGAGATGCATAAACGCATTGTAAGCTTGGAGCGCAAAAACAGCGCTGAAGCTGACTAAACTAGGAACAGATTTTGACTAAACAACTTAACCGCTTAGAAATTCAAGATATCATGGAGCTTTTGCCCCACCGTTACCCATTTTTGTTGGTAGACCGGGTATTGGATTTTGAAGAAGGTAAAACCCTACACGCCATTAAAAATGTAACTTTTAACGAACCGTTTTTTACCGGTCACTTTCCGCAACAACCCGTTTTCCCAGGCGTATTGATTCTTGAAGCTCTAGCTCAATGTACCGGAATACTAGCGTTTAAATCTACCACTAAGCCAGCCGACAACGAGCTTTACTATTTCGCCGGTATCGATAATGCGCGCTTTAAGAAGCCGGTTGGTCCTGGCGATGTATTGCATCTCGAAGTTGAATTATTACGCGACCGTCGCGGCATCGGTAAATTTAACTGTGTTGCCAAGGTAGAAGGCGAAGTAGTATGTAGCGGCGAAATCATGTGCGCACGTAGGGCCTACAAATAAGTGGAGCTGAATATGATAGATAGCACTGCAAGTATACATCCAAGCGCCATCATCGAAGGTAATGTAAAAATTGGTGCCAACACTACAGTTGGTGCTTTTACCATTATTCGTGGTGACGTAGAGATTGGTGAGAACTGTCAAATCGCTTCACATGTAGTGATTAAAGGCCACTCTAAAATTGGCAATAATAACCGCATTTTTCAATTTGCCTCGGTAGGTGAAGATTGCCAAGACTTAAAATATGCCGGTGAAGAAACCTATTTAGAAATTGGCGATAACAATACTATCCGCGAGAGTGTGACGATTCACCGAGGCACTACCCAAGACCAGAGCATTACTAAGATTGGCAGTAACTGCTTGTTTATGATTAATGCCCACGTTGCCCACGATTGTGTTGTAGGTAACGGCTGTATTTTTGCTAACAACGCGACTTTAGCAGGTCACGTCACTATTGGTGATAACGTTATTTTTGGCGGTCAAGCGGCGATTCATCAGTTTGGTAAAGTTGGCTCTTACGCCTTTGTAGGTGGCTGCGCAGCTGTTAACAAAGATGTTCCTCCCTATGTGATGGCTGTAGGTAACTATGCTCGCCCAGTAGCAGTTAATACCGAGGGTTTATTGCGTAGAGGTTTTAGTAAAGATGCTATTAAGGCGATTCGCCAAGCTTACAAAACGCTTTACCGTAGTGGCAATACTTTAGAGGAAGCCCTAGGCCAGATAGAGTTATCTGCTGAGCAATACCCAGAGGTTAAGTTGTTCGCCGATTTTCTAAAAGAAAATGGTCGAGGCATTGTTCGCTAATGGCTCAGGCGGATTTGCATATCGCTATCGTCGCCGGGGAAGTCTCCGGCGATATTTTAGGTGCCGGTTTAATTTCAGCACTTAAACAACAATACCCCAATGCGCGCTTTTCCGGCATAGCTGGACCACTAATGCAAGAGCAAGGCTGTGAGGCCTTGTTTGATATGGAAGAGCTGTCGGTAATGGGGCTAGTGGAAGTGCTAGGGCGCTTACCGCGTATACTCAAAATCCGCAAACAACTGCTCCAACAATATATTCAATCTCCACCAGACATCTACATTGGCATTGATGCTCCAGATTTTAACTTAGGCGTAGAACATAAACTGCACGCTAAAGGTGTTAAAACTGTTCATTACGTTAGCCCCTCCGTTTGGGCATGGAAACAAAAGCGAGTTTTCAAAATTAAAGAGGGCTGCAATAAAATTCTGGTTTTCTTGCCATTTGAAAAAGCCTTTTATGATCGCTTCGAAGTGCCTTGTGAGTTTGTTGGACACACCTTGGCTGACCAAGTTCCTCTTGAAAGCCCCCAATTGCCTGCCATTGAACAGCTTGGCTTAGATAGCTCCAGAAAGGTGTTGGCAATTTTGCCTGGTAGTCGAAATGCCGAAGTGGGCTTGCTTACACCAGTCTTCCTTGAGTCAGCTAAAAAATTACTTGAGCAGTACCCAGATCTACAGCTGGTTGCTCCTTTAGTTAATCAGCGCCGTCGAGAACAATTTGAAGCTTTAGTCAATGAGCATGCGCCAGAGCTAGATATTAAAGTTATCGACGGACAAGCTCGCACCGTAATGACTGCCGCCGACGCTATTTTATTGGCTTCTGGCACGGCAACGCTGGAAGCGATGTTAGTAAAACGGCCTATGGTAGTGGCTTATCGTTTTAAGCCTTTGACTTATCGAATTGCAAAGTTAATTGTTAATGCCAAGTTTGCTGCCTTGCCTAATTTGCTTGCCGACAAAATGATTGTGCAAGAATATGTACAAGAAGACTGTACCAGCGACAATATTGTGGTCGAGTTAAGTCGCCTACTTGAAAGTGATAACAGCAAACTCATCGATAAGTTTACTGAATTGCACCAACAAATCCGTTGCGATGCTGACCACAAAGCAGCGCAAGCGGTTATTGAAGTAATAAATAGTTAGTTTTCCTTATACGCGTTTTTTGGAGTTGTCATGACGCCTTTTGTTTATCCTTCTGGTTATTCTGTTTTTGCTGGCGTCGATGAAGTAGGGCGGGGCCCTTTAGTGGGTGATGTGGTAACCGCAGCGGTTATCCTTGATCCTAAGCAGGCAATTGCAGGACTAAACGATTCCAAAAAGCTCTCTGAGAAAAAACGTTTGGTACTAGCCGAAGAGATTAAGCAGCATGCAATAGCCTGGGCGATAGGCCGGGCAACTCCTCAAGAAATAGATAAGTTGAATATTTTGCACGCAACCATGCTGGCTATGTCTAGAGCCGTTGCGGCTTTGAGCGTTACACCTGAGTTTGCGTTGATCGACGGCAACCGAGAGCCTCAGTTAAGCATCCCATGCCAAGCGGTGATAAAAGGTGATGGTTTGGTGGCCGAAATAAGTGCTGCTTCAATTATCGCAAAAGTGGCACGAGACCAAGAAATGGTCGAATTAGATGCCCGTTACCCAGATTATCAGTTTGCCAAGCATAAAGGCTACCCAACGGCCTTACACCTTGAAATGTTGGAGAAACACGGTGCTATTGCCGAGCACCGGCGCAGTTTTAAACCCGTACAGCGGGTACTAGGAGAGCTGTAGTTTTGTCAGAACCTACACCAAATCCATCTTTCATTCACCTTCGGGTCCATTCAGACTTTTCGATGGTTGATGGCTTAAAAAAAGTAAAACCCATTGTTGCAAAAGCGGCCGAGTTAAACATGCCGGCCATTGCTTTAACCGATCAAACTAACCTCTGTGGTTTAGTTAAGTTTTACGGCGAAGCTCATAACCAAGGGATTAAGCCCATTGTCGGTTGTGATTTTTTTGTTCAGTCAGATGAATTGGGTGATGATCAGTTTCGATTAACCTTATTAGCTACTAATAACAAAGGTTATCAGAACATCACTATGCTTATCTCACGGGCTTATTTGCGAGGGCAGCTGCAGGGTAAGCCGGTTATTGATAAACAATGGCTGAGTGAACATGCCGAAGGTGTGATTGTTCTCTCTGGCGGTCGCCAAGGTGATGTGGGCAAAGCCTTACTTAAAGGTAACCACGATATCGTTGAGCGAAGTCTTGCATTTTACCAACAGTATTTCCCAAATCATTACTTTTTAGAGTTAATTCGCACCGGCCGCCCCGACGAAGAAAACTACCTGCACATGGCCGTTGCGTTAGCGGGCGATAAGGGCTTGCCAGTAGTCGCTACCAACGAAGTCGTTTTTTTAGAAGAAGACCAGTTTCAGCCTCATGAAGTGCGGGTTGCCATTCACGATGGTTTTGCTATTGATGATAGCCGCAGACCTAAGAAATATAGTGCGCAGCAATATCTTCGCAGCGAGCAAGAAATGCAGGAGTTGTTTGCAGATATTCCCGAAGCACTGCAAAACTCAGTAGAAATCGCCAAACGCTGTAATGTGACGGTGCGCTTAGGTGAGTACTTCTTGCCTGACTTTCCCACCGAAGGCCTGCCCATTGAAGAGTTCTTCTGTAAAGTATCTTGGGACGGTTTAGAAGAGCGCTTAGAGTTTTTGTTTCCCGACCCTGAAGAGCGAGCAAAACGTCGTCCGGAATACGATGAACGTTTACAAATTGAACTTGATGTAATTAACCAAATGGGTTTCCCAGGTTACTTCCTCATCGTAATGGAGTTCATTCAGTGGAGTAAGGATAACAATATTCCGGTTGGACCCGGCCGGGGCTCGGGCGCTGGTTCGTTGGTAGCTTATGCGCAAAAAATTACCGATTTAGATCCGCTTGAATTCGACTTACTATTCGAGCGATTTTTGAACCCCGAGCGGGTATCTATGCCCGACTTCGATGTCGATTTTTGCATGGATCGTCGTGATGAGGTAATCGACCACGTAGCTGAGCTATATGGACGAGATGCGGTATCGCAGATTATCACCTTTGGTACTATGGCTGCTAAAGCAGTAGTGCGTGATGTAGGTCGGGTATTGGGTCATCCTTTTGGTTTTGTTGACCGGATCTCCAAGTTGATTCCACCTGATCCGGGAATGACCCTAGAAAAAGCCTTTGAGGCTGAACCGCGTTTGCCAGAGCTGTATAACGCTGACCAAGAAGTTCGCGAGCTAATCGATATGGCTCGTATTCTTGAAGGGGTTACGCGTAACGCGGGTAAACACGCCGGTGGCGTAGTAATTTCGCCCACCACTATTACTGACTTTGCACCCTTGTATTGTGATGCAGAGGGTAAAAACCCAGTTACCCAGTTTGATAAGAATGATGTTGAATATGCCGGCTTAGTGAAGTTTGACTTCTTAGGCTTGCGTACACTGACCATTATTCAATGGGCTTTGGATATGCTCAACCCAGTGTTAGAAGCTAAGGGTGAGCAGCCGATCGATATTGCGGCAATTTCTACCACTGACCCAAAGTCATTTAGATTACTGCAAGATTGCAAAACAACCGCGGTATTCCAGTTGGAATCTCGTGGTATGAAGGATTTGATTAAGCGTCTTAAGCCCGACTGTTTTGAAGATATGATTGCACTGGTGGCCCTGTTCCGCCCTGGCCCGTTGCAGTCAGGCATGGTAGATAACTTTATCGAGCGTAAACATGGTCGAGAAGCAATTTCTTACCCTGATGAAACTTGGCAACACGACAGCCTGCAACCTATTCTAGAGCCTACCTACGGTATTATTCTTTACCAAGAACAGGTAATGCAGATTGCTCAGGTTCTAGCAGGTTATACCCTAGGTGGCGCTGATATGTTACGCCGGGCTATGGGTAAGAAAAAACCTGAGGAAATGGCCAAGCAGCGGGCAGTATTTGAAGAAGGCTCTATTAAGAATGGGGTTGATGGCGAACTGTCCATGAAGATCTTTGACTTGGTAGAAAAGTTCGCTGGCTATGGTTTTAACAAGTCTCACTCCGCTGCTTACGCCTTAGTTTCTTATCAAACCTTATGGATGAAGGCGCATTACCCTGCTTACTTTATGGCTGCGGTGATGTCGGCCGATATGGATAACACCGACAAAATTGTTACTTTGGTAGATGAATGTAACAACATGGGGCTTAAGCTGGTGCCGCCCGATGTAAACACTGGCTTGTTTAAGTTCTCGGTGAATGCCGATGAGGAAATTGTTTACGGTATTGGCGCGATTAAAGGGGTAGGTGAAGGCCCCATTGAAGCGATTTTAGAGGCCAGACAAAGTGGACCATTTATTGATTTGTTTGATTTTTGTTGTCGCTTAGATCTCAAGAAAATCAATAAAAGGGTGATTGAAAAGCTGATTATGGCTGGAGCCATGGACAAGCTAGGCCCGCATCGTGCCGCAATGATGGTGACATTGCCAACAGCTATGCAAGCCGCTTCACAACATGCAAAAGCTTCAGCTCGGGGTCAAGAAGACTTATTCGGTATAATTGCTGAAGAAGAGGATGAACGCCCAGAGTTTATCGATGAACCAGTTTGGACAGAAAAAGTCTGGTTAGAAGGGGAAAAAGAAACCCTTGGTTTATACTTAACCGGTCACCCAGTTAATCGCTACTTAAAAGAGTTTCGTCAATATACAACGGGACGCTTAGTTGATATACGCCCCACCGGCCGAGGTACTACATCAACGGTAGCGGGCTTAGTGTTATCTACACGGGTAATGCTTACCAAGCGGGGCTCAAAAATGGGCATCATTCAACTCGATGATCGCAGTGCCCGTTTGGATGTGATGTTCTTTAGTGAAGCATTCGATACCTACCAAGAATTATTAGAAAAAGATCGCATGTTGGTGATTCAAGGAGAGGTCAGCGTTGATGATTTCTCCGGAGGCATTAAAATGACTGCTCGTGAAGTCATGGATTTGTCGATGGCCCGTGAACGCTGGATGAAAAAACTGCGTTTGCGAATGTGTCGCGACCAGCTAGATGAACTATTTTGGCAAAGATTTTACGAAGTATTAGAGCCTTATCGAGCGGGAACCTGCCCAATAGCAATAAGTTATGAGGGCGATAATGCCAGTGGCATGTTAAGCTTAGGCACCGATTGGCGAATTACGCCGAGTGAAGATTTAATAGAGGCGTTGACCCAACTGCTGGGACAACAGCAAGTCACCCTAGAATTTAATTAAGAAAAAGATTATATGAATCCGAATTTTCTAGAGTTTGAGCAGCCGATTGCTGAGCTGCAAGCGCAAATTGAAGAGTTGTGCATTGTAAATGAAGAATCTGGCGTAGATGTAGATTTACAGGAAGAAATCTCTCGTTTGCAACAAAAGCAAAACGATTTAACCCAAAAAATATTCTCAGACTTAGGTGCTTGGCAAGTCGCCCAGCTAGCGCGTCATCCTAATCGCCCTTATGTGTTGGATTACATCGAGCACATTTTCACTGACTTTGATGAGTTAGCTGGTGATAGAGCTTACGCTAACGATGAAGCTATTGTTGGTGGTATGGCACGTCTAGATGGCAAGCCAGTAATGGTTATTGGTCAACAAAAAGGTCGCGAAACCAAAGAAAAAATCCGTCGTAACTTTGGTATGCCAAAACCAGAAGGCTACCGTAAAGCGCTGCGTTTGATGGAAATGGCAGAGCGTTTTAACATGCCAATCATTACCTTCATCGATACCCCTGGAGCATATCCAGGCGTAGGCGCTGAAGAGCGTGGACAAAGTGAGGCAATTGCTAAAAACTTGTTGGTTATGGCTGGCTTAAAGGTGCCAACTATTTGTACAGTTATTGGTGAGGGTGGCTCTGGCGGCGCCTTAGCAATTGGTGTAGGCGACCGCGTTAACATGCTTCAGTACAGCACTTACTCGGTGATTTCTCCAGAAGGTTGTGCTTCGATTTTATGGAAGAGTGCTGATAAAGCGCCTGTTGCAGCCGACGCTATGGGCATTACTTCAGAGCGCCTTAAAGAGTTAGATTTAATTAATGACATTGTTCCAGAGCCATTAGGTGGTGCGCACCGTGATGTTGCAGCTATGGCGCTTAATCTAAAAACTAAGCTAGTGAGCGATTTAGAAAGCCTATCAGCATTAGACACTGAAACCTTGTTAGAGCAGCGCTATCAGCGCTTAATGTCCTACGGATATTGCTAAAAATGATCTAGGGCATTGGTATTTCCAGTGCCCTATTAAGAGGTTAATTTGTCCCTTCAATCTCGCTTTTCTCACTCCCTAGTTTCACTTCCTTCAACAACTCAACGTATTGTTATTGCCCTTAGTGGCGGCTTAGATTCAAGCGTTCTACTGCACTTAGCAGCCCAGTATCATAAATCTCACCGGCACTTAGAGTTGCTAGTTGTGCACGTAAACCATGGCTTGCAAGAGCAAGCAAATAGCTGGCAACTTAGCTGTCAGCAGCAAGCTGAGGCTTTGGGTTTACCCTTTGTGGCTGAGATGGTTGATGTTGAAGTAAAAGCACGCTCTAGCTTGGAAGCAGTGGCGAGAGAAAAGCGTTATCAAGCTTTAGCTAAACATATGGATGCACATAGCTGTTTGCTAACTGGACACCATGCCGACGACCAGTTCGAGACCTTTATGCTAGCGCTAAAGCGGGGAAGTGGCCTCCAAGGCTTAGCTGCCATGCCGCCAATGCGTAATTTTGCTGCTGGATGCTTGTTAAGGCCTCTGTTATTGGTAACACGAGCAGAGTTAGAAGGCTATGCTAGGCAACAGCAACTCAGCTGGATAGAGGACCCAAGTAACCAGTCTTTAGAGTTTGATCGTAACTTTTTGCGGCATAAGGTATTGCCAGAGCTAACACTGCGCTGGCCACAATGGTTAGCTTCCACTCAACGTAGCGTTCAACTACTACAAGAATCAGTCGATTTGCTGGAAGAGCTGGCTGAGTCTGATTACCAAAAGCTTGATCGTGAGCAAACGCTGTGTTGCAAAAGCTTGTTACTGCTTTCGCCAAAGCGCCAAAGAAATGTGCTCCGTTACTGGTTTAAACGTATGAATTGGGCTTACCCAAGCCAAGCGCAATTAGCGCAGATCATCACTCAAGCCTCTGCACAACAAGATGCCAAGGTAGCTGTTACATTAGCAGAAGGGGAGTGTCGCCGCTTTCAAGCTTGTTTGTATTTGGTGAGAAAAGTTGAATTGCTTGAGTCAAACTTAGTGACTAGCTGGAAGCTTGCTAGCACACCAATATTAACCTTGGATAATGGCAGTCAATTAGCTTGGCAAAATGGTGGCAAGTTATTGCCGCCTTCAAGTTCCCAACAAGTTAGCGTTAAATTTAGAACTCATCTAGGGCAAAAAGAGTTTAAAGCGTTTGGGCGCTTGGGTAGTAGAAGCATTAAGAAGCTACTGCAGGAATGCAAGTTACCGCCATGGCAGCGCAATCGCTTACCTTTTGTATTTTATGATGAGGTACTAGTGGCAATAGCTGACATTTACATTCAGCAAGATTATGCATGCCCAAATAATACGGGCATTGCTCTTAACTGGTTGCCGACTTGTTAGCGTAAAGCTGTTCGTCGGCGCTTTGGATTAGGCTTTCGCTATTGCTGCCAGGTGTCCATTCGCTTACTCCAATACTCGCTGAAATATCGTATTGAGCTAGTAATGGAGACTCTTCAAGTTTAGCGTGTAAGCGTTTAATCACTTTTTGCGCAGAGTACTCGGTGGCCGGGCGCAATAACATGGCAAACTCATCACCACCTACTCTAAAGGCTTGATCGCCGCTTCTAATTACCGACTCGAGTACTTTGGCAAAGCTAATCAATACTTGGTCGCCAACCGGATGACCAAGCGAATCATTCACTTGCTTAAACTTGTTCAAGTCTAACAGCATAAGTACTAAGCCACCTTGTTGCTGGCTTTGACGGGTTTGCTGTTCGATAGACGTATGTAAAGATTCATCGAAATGAGCTCGATTACCGATACCGGTTAAGTAGTCATTACGCACCCGTTCTTGTAATCGCGCTATCTGCAGGGCATGTTTTAATGGAGCCTGCAGCAGTTGCGTTAGCTGGCGGAGTTGATGAATTTCATTACGCTGAAACGGCGTATCGCGGGTAAAGGTAACAATCGCTAAGGGTTGGCTTTTATTGTTGAGATTAAAACTACGGTAGTAGCGCTGGCCTTCAAATAGGCTAACTTCGGTTTGCAGGCTATCACTAACTAAACGCATGGCCGAAAACTCAACGTAATTCGTTGCCATAGCGGCAAAGTTTTGCAGTAACTCATCTAACTGTAAGCTTTCTTGCAAAGACTCAAGAATACTCAGCTTCTGAACAGCACTAAGTTTAGCGTCATTAGAAAAATGTGATATTTTTCTTGGGCTTACAATATTGTTCTGCGCTAATTGTAGAGAATCCATAGTTACTTTACTCTTATCTAATCTTGCTGTTTAGCGTCAAAAAACGCCGCTAGTTAAGAATAAAGCAATTTGTAGGCCAGCTAATCTTCCAAAAAAGCCAAAATTTTGTCAATTTGCTGCAGAGTGTTTTGGTATCCCTCTCTTATCAAATAGTTAGTGTAATCTTGCTCGAACATTAAAAAGCTGGTGATTGCCGAAGGTTTGTCTTTTTTAATGCCTAAGGTAGCCAGCATCAGCCGAACCGAAAGAGGCAATATACTAAAGTGGTTGTGTGCGGTTTGTTCGAAATCGATATTTGGTTTGATACTTAAAGAGTTAATAGGGCGCAAATCTAATTGTTTTTGCTGTTGTGGTGTTAATAACTCAATAGTTCGATTAATACGTTGTAAGCGCTCTAAATCTGAATTGAGGGTATCGGAAAACACCGAGTCGAGAAGATGACCTGCAATGGTTGCGCTATTCGGCGGAGGACAATCTATCGCGCAGTTGGGTTTGCGAGCTTGTTCTAAATGAATCGCCAATATTTTATCAGCACCTAAATGGATTGCTGGGCTAAGTGGGCAAAGCTGATGAATGGAGCCATCGCCGTAGTAATCTTGACCTACTTTCTCCGCCGGAAATATTAGAGGTATGGCTGTTGAAGCAAGTAGGTGGCTGGTATGGATTTGGGTTTTTCGCCCCAGCCGCCTGGCGCGTTGCCAGTTTTGTTGATGCTGCTTGGCTTGAAAAAAAGATAAAGACTGACCGTCTTGGTAATTTGAAGCGGTAACCGATAAGGCATGCAAATAGCCGGTGGCAATGTTCTGATCGATTCGCTTGTAATTAAGGTAATCGTTTAATAAGGCTTGTAAGGGCTGGTTATTGAGTAGGGAAAAGCCTTGTTGCTGGCTATAGTCTGCATGCAGGCTTTTGCACACCATTGATGATAATTGCTTGGCTATGGCTAAACTGTCGGTTCTAAAAACCTGCTTACATTTAAAGTTACGCCAAATGTATTCAAGCTTTTTAACCCCTAATCGAAAACAGGACGCATAGACGCCTAGCGCGGTAGCGTTTATCGCCCCCGCGGATGTACCACAAAGTATTGAAAAGGGACTGGCATGGTTTCTTGGGTATTGCTCTGCAATTGCTTTTAGAACCCCAACTTGGTAGGCCGCTCGCGCGCCGCCGCCGGTAAGAACAAGAGCGACTTTGGGTTTGTTTTTAGTGCTAGCCTTTTGATTCATAATAATATCTTAGCACAGCGTTTTATCACTGCTTGCTGGTGATATCACACTCCCAAAAACAAAAAAAACCGGCGAAGGCCGGTTTTTTAATCAATCTACAGATATCAGAATTGGTCGAAGATTTGCTCTACAGCCACTTCAACTTTTTCTCCGCTGCGACGATTTTTGTATTCAATCACACCTTTGTCTAGGCTGCGGTCACCAATAACGATAACGTGTGGAATGCCAATTAATTCTATGTCGGCAAACATGACACCTGGACGCTCTTTACGGTCGTCAAACAATACATCAATACCACGCCGCTTGGCTTCTTCGTAAAGCTTGTTAGCCACTTCTTGAACGCGATGAGATTTGTGCATGTTCATCGGTACAATGGCTAGCTTGAATGGCGCAATTGCATCTGGCCAGGTAATACCGTATTTGTCGTTGTTTTGTTCAATGGCTGCAGCAACGATACGAGATACACCCACGCCGTAACAACCCATGGTTAAGGTTTGGTTTTTACCTTGCTCATTAAGCACCGCTGCGTTCATTGATTTAGCGTAGGCATCACCTAGTTGGAAAATATGGCCAACTTCGATACCACGTTTTATTGACAAATTACCTGAACCGCAAGGGCTTGGATCGCCTTCTACCACATTGCGTAGATCTGCCACTTCGCCAAGTGCTACATCTCGCTCCCAGTTGATACCGAAGAAGTGTTTATCATCTACGTTAGCACCTGCACCAAAGTCACTACAGTGCGCGGCAGCGCGGTCTACAATAACTGGCATTGGTAAATTAACTGGTCCTAAAGAGCCTGGGCCTGCGCCAACTGCAGCGCGAATTTCTTCTTCACTAGCAAACTCAAGCGGTGAAGCTATCTCAGTTAAGTTTTCTGCTTTAATTTCATTGAGCTCGTGGTCGCCACGCAAAATTAATGCAATAAGTGAATGCTCAGATTCTTCACTGGCTTTCACAATCAAGGTTTTAACTGTTTGTTCAACCTTAATGTTGAACTGTTCAACGAGCTCTGCAATGGTTTTAGCATTTGGCGTAGCCACTTCTTGCATCTCTTGGCTAGGTGCTGGGCGCTCACCTGTAGGGGCTAAGGCCTCTGCTTTTTCAATGTTTGCCGCGTAGTCGCTGTTATCAGAGAATACGATCGCATCTTCGCCAGACTCGGCGAGAACGTGGAACTCATGGGATACGCTACCACCAATACTGCCAGTGTCGGCCAATACTGGGCGGTACTCTAAACCTAAACGCTCAAAGATACGGCAGTAAGCTACGTACATTTCATCATAAGTGCTTTGTAAGCATTCATCAGATAAGTGGAAAGAGTAGGCATCTTTCATTAAAAATTCGCGAGAGCGCATAACGCCAAAACGCGGGCGAACTTCATCACGGAACTTGGCTTGAATTTGGAACAAGTTAAGTGGAAGTTGCTTATAGCTATTCACTTCTCTGCGGACTAATTCGGTAACCACTTCTTCGTGGGTAGGGCCTAGTACAAAATCGCGCGAGTGGCGGTCTTTAAAGCGAAGCAGCTCTGGGCCAAACTTATCCCAGCGGCCGGTTTCTTGCCATAAATCTGAAGGTTGAACAGTAGGCATGTGGATCTCAATAGAGCCACTGGCGTTCATTTCTTCACGAACAATTTGTTCTACTTTTGAAAGAACACGCAAACCATTGGGCAGCCAAGTATATAAACCTGAGGCTAATTTTCTTACCATGCCAGCGCGCAGCATTAACTGGTGAGATACAATCTCTGCATCGCTCGGAGTTTCTTTCTGAGTTGCCAGAAGATATTTGCTAGAACGCATATCTGTCCTTTCATTTAGCTATTAAATTGCGGCGATTGTAACAGGCTAATTTAGCTCTGTCAGGCCTTGTCACGGCGGTCGCCGATGATTTTTGCAGGGTTACCGGCAACGATAGCCCATTTAGCCACATTTTTAGTGACTACAGTCCCCATTCCCACCACCGCATGGTCGCCAATTTCAATGCCATCTACAATACAAGCGTTAGCACCAATCCACACATCTTCGCCAATTATGACGCCTTTGGATCGGCTGTTTTGCCGCCAAATATCTTGCTCTGGTTGCATGCCATGGTTGAAGGCATAAATTTTAACGCCGTTGGCAATACGGCTGTTGTTGCCAATGCTTACGCCTTTTTGTCCGCCGTCGATGGAGCATCCGTGGTTTATGGCTACATGGTCGCCAATGGTTATTGGGCCATGCAAGAAACTTTGGGCTGCCACAAATGAGCTGTTGCCTAGCGAGACTAAACGCCCTGGCTCGGCAAATATATTGGCGTCTGGAGCAATGAAACAGTTCTCACCAACTTGTACGGTTTCTAGTGCTTGCAAATGTTGTTGGATATCTTTTTGCCAGGGCTTGGCCCATTGCAGGTGTTTAGCTTTTAAACGGTAATAAAGCCATGGCATCCAAGCAAGGCGCTGTTTATGTTGTTGCTGATAGTCCTGAGGTTCAAGCTGCATGGGTCACCGAAACAATTTCTACTTGTGACTCACTTGCATTAACTTCTAGGATTCGCCAGCGGATATTGAATTGATATAAGGCCACACCGTACTCTCGGTCGTCAGTTTTGTTTTGTTTGTATGCTGGGCGTGGATCTTGGGCTAATACCTGCTCTATCACCAGCCGTTGAGTTTGTTCTATGTTTAGTTGCTGAGCTTGTTGCAAGGCTTGCTGAGACCAAATCACTAGTAACTGTTGCTGTGGTGCTTGCTGTGCGTAACCAGCCTGCGCTTCTGGAATGCTGTCAGCGTAAGGTAAGTAGGGTTTTACATCATAAATAGGAGTGCCGTTAACTAAATCGCCACCTTTGAAATGCATGGCCAACTTACTTGGGCTGCGTTCAACGTGACTAAGTTCAAGTAAGGATAAACCTAAGTGATTAGGGCGAAACGACGAACGAGATGCTAATACGCCCACTTTTTTGTTTCCGCCTAAACGTGGTGGGCGTACCTTTGCTTTCCAGCCAGATTTAATATTTTGATGAAAGGCAAACACTAACCAAAAGTGACTAAACTGCTCCACACTGTCTAGTAAATCAGGATCATTAAAGTCGGAGTTGAAGACTAAGCTGCTGGTTGTTGCATTAACCAAGCCGGGTTGACGTGGCACCGAAAACTTCTCTTGATAAGGGGAGTGGATAAGGCCCAAAGGAGATAGCTGGATATTCATTACTTTTCAATTCTGTAGGCTTTGCCAAAACAACTTAACATGGCAATGCATGCTGCAGGTTCTTCAATTGGGTAGCATTGTTGAATAGTGACTACATTGGCCCCAATTCCGGCAGCTTGCTCGCGAAGATTATTGCGTGCATCCACTTTTTGCGGTGGTGCTTGATTGGCTTTTTCTTGGCAACTTAGCCCTTCTACAATGCCTAAGTATTCTGCTTGCAGGGGATCGATTTGTTCATCGTTCACAATTTCCACTTCGGTGGCAGGTAAATAGTTTTCAAAGTTTTCTTTATCTACGTTGGTATTAAAACTGTAGTTGCCACTACAAGCTATTAGGCTGCTGCTAAGCGCCATTATTAGAAAAACACGCATACACTTCCCTTGAATCAAATACTTGAAGCTGGTCATTAGCTGGTAAAATTGACATGTACTTATTGATAATACTGGGTTTATTATAACATCACTTAGTTTCGCTTGTTGTTTCAAGTTAATGCTGAATAGCGAAAAAGTTTTTAGGATGTTTTACCAAGGATATAGGTAATGTCTAAACCTAACATCAGCATGTTTCGCAATTTAGATTTAGCATGGCGGCACAGCATTGGCTTGCTATTTTCGCTGGTGTTGGTGGTAGCGCTGGCCTTTTGGGGGCGCCAGTCTTCAGCGTCAGTCGCTCCCTTAGTTACTGTTATGGTGGCGATGCTTAGCATTATTCTGCCGCTTTTTGTTGGCTTAATGTGCCGCAGTTTTTACCGTAAGAAATACAGTTACACTATGTTGGTTTTTGGCGCCGCCTTTTTCTCGGTGTCGGGTTTAGAGCTTTGCTACTTTATTCTCAACTATCCCTCCTTTTTAAGTGTTCAGCCACTATCTTCGAATACTGTAGCGATATGGTCTGGGCTGATTACACGTGGCTTTTTAGCTGCTGTGTTGCTCATTTGCGGGGTGCTGCTTAGCCGTTACGAGCGCTTAGCCAACGGTGGGAAAATGAGCATTGCAGTGCTGGCTATCGGTAGTGTGATATTTTCTTTTTTAAGTGTCGCCTTTCTTTATGTAGTGTCATTACCTTTTATGCAGGTTGCTTTAGCCCATCTTCATTCAGTGTTGGAATTATTGGTTACTGCGGTATTTGCCATTGCTATCGCTTATTTTGGCTGGCGTGGCCGTTGGCTAAATTGCACCCTTGAGTGTGGCGTATTTGCGTGTGTGTGCATTCAATTTATTTTGTACTTTTGGCCGGTGTCAGAAGACTTAGGTGTTAACAGCTTTGCTGTGTTTTCTTTGTCGTTAATTAAGCTAAGCAGTTACCTGGTGGTTGCCGTTGCTAGCTACTTGGAGTTAAGAGCGCCTGCGCCAGTCACTACTATAGAGCGGGAGCGACGCCGCGAAGACCGGCTGATTCGCTTAATGGAGCGAGCTAGGGGGAAGCAGTACTCGTGGTTTAAACGCAGTAAAAGCTCCATTAGTACTTACGTTACCTTGCTCAGCGGTTGCTTGGTGATAGCCGGGGTTACGGTAACTTACCTTATTTTTTATTTTTCTTTTGTTGCCAGTTTAGAGAGCGAGCGTGAACAGCAACTAAGTTTACGAAATGCAATTCAAGTTGAGCGCCTAGATCGAGAAATATCTCATGCTTATGAAGAGCTCAGCCATCTAGCTGAGCAATCCTTACTTGATGGGTTTATTCAGCAGCAATTTGTAGACGAACGCTTCATCAATGTTGAACCCGATTTTTGGCATTCGCGCTTGAGTAGCGATATTCGTCAGTTACTTAAACGGGAAAAAGCTTTACTGGCCGCGCATCTTATTGTGGTTAGCCAAGGCCAACAATTTGAATATCTCTCAGTAGGAAAGCGAATTGGTCAAACGCCGCCGAAGGCATTGCTATTAGACGCAGAAAAGTTGCCAGACAGAGTGCATGCTCAAACAATTAGACAAAATAGCCAAGGCGTATGGTACTTGGCAACCAGTGTGCAACATAGCGATGGCGGTGTTGCCGCTATATGGCTTTTTGAGTATCGCCTTGATGATTTATTTAAAGTATCGCAGCAAGCGTCATCAAATCGTTCTAGTCAACATGCTGAAACCACCATTGGGCCTTTGTTGGTGTTCGACATTAATGGAGAGCGATTGTGGCGCAGTGAGCATGGCAGAGGGCAGTCTACGAGCTTTCAAGCCTCAGAATATCAACGCATCAAGCAGCTAATCAATTCTCCCGTTAGAGATTTGCCAGAACAAGTGGTTAAGTTTGGCTCTTACATACTAAGTATTCAGCGCCTGCCTTATTTGCCGTCGAACGATCAAGAGTATTTGGATTTAGTGCAAATAACTGATTACGAGGAAACTATCGCAGCCTCACAAATGGCGGCTAAGCAAGCTTTGTTAGCGGCAGCTGTAGTCATCGGCTTAATGGTGCTAGTAGGTTGGTTTTTTGCTCACACTATAGTTGCGCCATTGCGCTACATAACCAACGCAACGTTGTTGTTTGGTGAGCGCAATATACAGGTGACCTTGCCAGATAAATCTAATGATGAAGTGGGCGTATTAGCCCGAGCCATAGGCCAAATGACGGCAAAAGTAGATGCGCGTACTGAACAGCTCAATGATGAGATTGCCGAACACCAGCGTAGCCAGCAGCAGTTAAGCATTGCTAGGCGAGATGCAGAAACAGCTTCGCAAGCAAAAAGCGACTTTTTGGCAATGATGAGTCACGAGATCCGTACCCCGCTAAACGGTATTTTAGGAATGACTCAGTTACTTAGTGCTTCCTCGTTGTCTGAAGAGCAAATTGAGCACGTAAATACTATTCGCCTTTCTGGCAAAGCTTTATTGGTGATTGTTAATGACGTATTGGATTTCTCTAAGGTAGAAGCCGGTAAAATGGAGTTACGCTTGGATGCATTTAGCTTGCATTTAACCTTGCTTGAGGTGGTTAAGTTATTCTCTCCTCAAGCTAAAGCCAAGCATTTGAGTTTGCATCTCGATTACCCAGAACATTTACCTAAGGTGTTCATTGGTGATCAGGGCAGGGTGCAGCAAATATTCATTAACCTCGTCAATAATGCGATTAAGTTTACCGAGGTGGGCACGGTGAATTTAAGTGTTGAATACAGTCAACAGCCAGGTGCCGAGGAAGCTGTATTAGTAAGAGTAACCGACAGCGGCATTGGTATTGCCGAAGAGTCTATCAACAATTTATTCATGCCTTTTGCTCAGGCAGATAGCTCAACAACCCGTCGTTATGGCGGCACTGGTTTAGGGTTGGCCATTTGTCAGCGCATTGTTACCTTAATGGATGGCGATATATCGGTGACATCGGGTTTAGGGGTTGGCTCAGAGTTTAGTGTGAGCTTACCTTTGCAAAGTGTTGAAGATGATGTCCTAAGCGTAAGTGTTACCGACAGTCGTGAACAGGCTGTATTAAGCAAGTTATCTGGCCACGTATTGTTGGTTGAAGACACTGTGGTTAATCAACGTGTTGCTAGCCATATGTTAGACAGTTTTGGCCTTAAAGTTATGATCGCTCGTGATGGCCATGAAGCCATAGATCTGTTTAAGCGTTGGGGCTCAAAACTTTCTCTCATTTTAATGGATTGCTTGATGCCTGACATGGATGGTTATGAAGCCACTATGGTTATTCGGGAACTTGAAAACCTCGCTCAGCGAATTCCCATTATTGCGTTAACAGCAAGCGTTAGCTTAGAAGCAAAACAGGCTTGTTTTGATGCTGGAATGGATGACTATGTGACTAAACCATTTGACCGAGTAGGCTTATATGTTTGCCTACGTAAATGGTTGAATACAAAAAATGCTAGTGTTGAGCAAACGTTGCTAACAAGCAGCGATGAGCTTTCTAACGTTCAATATCAACGTATTTCACCAACTGAGCTTACTAAGCTGTCAGAAAGTATGGGGGATGAGTTTGATGCCTTATTGCAGGAATATCAAAAGGGCGCAGAGGCAATGATTGAAGAGCTATTGCAAGCTTTAAAGGTTAAGCGTTACCAAGATGCAGTACGTTTAGCGCATGGCCTTAAATCTAGTAGTAGTTATTTCGGTGCAAGCAGTTTACAAGCTCAGTGTTTAGCGCTTGAAGAGGGCTTGAAAAAACAACCGGTTTTGGATGAGCATATAGCACTTGCTGCTGGTTTATTTGAAACTCTTAGTGAAACTATGCTGGAAATCGAACAGCATATCCGCTTATATTCTAAATAGATTGGTATTTTTAGGTTTGCTGGATGTAAACCACGATGCGTTGTAGCTTTAGGCAAATAGACTAGCCTTAAACAACAGCATCGTTTTTTTGTGGAAAGGAGTTCTCTTCGTGTCTATCTCGAATAAGCTGTTATCGGCTTTTGGTTTCGTTGCTATTTTGATGTTTTGTTCCGCCGTTATCGTGTTTATTCAACTAGATAAAATTGCTCAAAAAGAGCGGCAAATAGTTGAAGTTAGTGTTCCTGTAGTTGCCCAAAGCAAAGAAATTGAGCGACACCTTCAGCAATCGCTTAGTGCTCTTCGAGCCTACCTCATCCATGGCGCAGATAAACAACGCGCCGAGCATTTTCAAAGCCTATTTGAACAGTCTTGGCTAAACATTGACTTGGCCGTAGAGCAAATCCAACTGTTAAGCGATATAGCGGTTCCAGAGCAAACCTTAACTAGCTTTTTAGCCTTAAAAGAACTGCAGCAACAAATTATTAAAATTTCCAATAGCGAAGATAACCTACCTGCCCACGCTTTATTGCTGTTTGATATTGCTCCCTTAGCTGAAGAAGCGATGAACCAGGTTTCTAGTGCAGTCACCGAAGAAATTTCTCAACCCGGCTTATATAGCCCCAAAAAACGGGTACGCTTGTTAGCAGATATGAGCGAAGCGCGTAATGAACTGGCCAATGCCCTTACTAGCTTGCGTAGTTTTATTATTACTGGCGATAAATATGAACAAGAGAAATACCAAGAGTATTTTGCCAGGCATAAACAGCGGGTAGCCGACGTAGAGGCCGCAAATAATTTATTTACGGAAGAGCAAGCTCGGCTGTGGCAACAATTTGTCGAGTTAGTTGATATTTTTGTTCCCCTAGTCGATGAGATGTTTGTGATACGAGCTGCACCTGACTGGAATATTGCCAACCACCGTATGGCCAACGAAGTTATTCCCTTAGTGGCCGATATTGAATTGCAACTTAATGACTGGAATATGCAGCAGCAAAATGTGTTAGTTAGCCACCAACAGGAACTAGAGCGTTTAGGCGAGCAAGTTGTGCTGGTGGTATTTGCTGGTGCTGCTATTGCCGCGTTATTGGGTGGCTTGGTGGTGCTTTGGTTAACTCGTCAAATTAAATCCAACCTGGCTCTAGTCAATCAACGAGCAATGCAAATAGCCAACGGAAACCTTTCGCAACCGGCGTTAAAGGTTAGCGCTAAAGATGAGGTGGGGCAGCTTACTGGCTCCATCAATGCGATGGCAGAACAGCTAAAAGGATTAATAACAGAGGTTAATCAAACTGCTGCAGATGTGAGTCAAAGCAGTGTGAAGGCCTTTGATAAGAGCTCGGGCATTGGCACAGCTCTTGATGAACAGCGTTCGAAAGTTGACTCAGCGGCTACTGCTATTGAAGAGATGTCTGTAGCAGCTAGGGAAATAGCGCAAAACACTTCTCAAGCTGCTGACCATGCAAGAGATTGCGGAGACGTCGCAAGCCAAGGTGGGCAAGTGGTGACAGATACCATTTCCATTATGCAAAAAATCGAAGGTTCTGTAAGTGATAGTAATCAGCACATCGCTAAGTTAAACCTGGCCGGTGAAGAGGTAGAAAAGATTACCGATGTTATCGCTGGTATCGCTGAACAAACCAACTTGTTAGCGCTAAATGCAGCCATTGAAGCAGCTCGTGCTGGCGAGCAAGGGCGTGGTTTTGCTGTAGTTGCTGACGAGGTGCGTAGCTTGGCTAGCCGAACTAGCCAATCCACAGAAGAGATTGCTCGAATTATCAACCAAATTCGTAGCCTAACTGAAGCGGCTAACCAGAGTATGTCAAAGAGTACCGAACTGGTTTCTAGCGGCCGCAATGTAGTTAATAAGGCAGGAGATGCGTTGCATCAAGTTATCGACACTACTCAGGGTGTTACCGAAATGGTTACCGCGATTGCAGCAGCCACCGAGGAACAATCTGCAGTGGCCTCCGATGTAGCCGCAACACTGGAAACAATTGCTCTTATTGCTCAAGATTCAGTGAGCGAAGCTCAATCTAGTGTAAATGATGCAAAGTCGTTAGAAGAAAAATCCAATCAACTCAAGCAACAAATTCAACGCTTTGTATTGTAGAATGAGCCCTTAATTGACCTAGCAAAGAAAAAATTAATGAAACAAGCCGCAGTGTTTTTGGACCGAGATGGAGTTATCAACCACGATCGGGCCTATGTATCCCAAGTTGATGACTTTGAGTTTATCGACGGCGCTATTGAGGCGATGCAAAAACTCAAAGAAGCAGGTTGGTTGCTTGTGGTTGTAACTAATCAAGCGGGTATTGCGCGTGGCTACTTTAGTGAAGAGCAGTTCTTAAGCCTAACCGAATGGATGGATTGGTCGCTTGCTGATCGCGGCGTCGATTTAGATGGTATCTACTACTGTCCTCATCATAGCGAATACGGTGATAAAAATTACCGCCAAGATTGTAACTGTCGTAAACCTAAACCAGGTATGTTGCTAGAAGCCGCAGCAGAACTAGATATTGATCTAGAAAAGTCTTGGTTAGTCGGGGATAAAGCTTCAGATATCTTGGCTGCCCAAAATGCCGGAGTGCCAAATAGATTGTTGGTAAGCGGTCAGTACGATGTGAGCGAACAAGATAAAGCTTTAGCGACTGCTACGATTTCGTCTCTAGCTGAAGCGACTAAGTATATTCTAAAGGGCTAGATCAATTTTCTTCCTTTTATCTTTACTTTCTAGTAACTCTTAGGGGATAGATTTATGCAAATAAGCTATCCTTTTAAAGCTTTCTTGTTCACTATCTGAACACTTAACCGTGTTTCTGTGATTTTCTTCAAAAAACGCTTGCGCCGCGGGAATCGATCCCTATAATGCACCTCCACTGACACGGCACGCAGCGCACTAAAGCGAAGCAAGGCTACGTCAGGGTTAGCAAGGCCTAGGGCTGAGTTAACCGGCTCTCAAACTTCTTTTTAAAATGTTTTAAAAAGCGGTTGACAGCCACAGAGGAAAGCGTAGAATGCGCACCTCGCTTCGGCAAGAAGCAACGCTCTTTAACAATTTATCAAGCAATCTGTGTGAGCACTCACAGGGCCTTAAGCGAAAAAATTAAGCTTAAGTGAACTGGAGTCTTGCACTGTAAAACACAGTAATAATTTCAGTTTTTAACTTTGAGCGAAAAAACTTTTGATTGAAGAGTTTGATCATGGCTCAGATTGAACGCTGGCGGCAGGCTTAACACATGCAAGTCGAGCGGTAACATTTCTAGCTTGCTAGAAGATGACGAGCGGCGGACGGGTGAGTAATGCTTGGGAATATGCCTTTACGTGGGGGACAACAGTTGGAAACGACTGCTAATACCGCATAATGTCTTCGGACCAAAGGAGGGGACTCTTCGGAGCCTTTCGCGTAAAGATTAGCCCAAGTGGGATTAGCTAGTTGGTAAGGTAATGGCTTACCAAGGCGACGATCCCTAGCTGGTTTGAGAGGATGATCAGCCACACTGGGACTGAGACACGGCCCAGACTCCTACGGGAGGCAGCAGTGGGGAATATTGCACAATGGGCGAAAGCCTGATGCAGCCATGCCGCGTGTGTGAAGAAGGCCTTCGGGTTGTAAAGCACTTTCAGTCGTGAGGAAGGGGTATAGCTTAATACGTTATATCTTTGACGTTAGCGACAGAAGAAGGACCGGCTAACTCCGTGCCAGCAGCCGCGGTAATACGGAGGGTCCGAGCGTTAATCGGAATTACTGGGCGTAAAGCGTACGCAGGCGGCTTGTTAAGCCAGATGTGAAATCCCCGGGCTCAACCTGGGAATGGCATTTGGAACTGGCAAGCTAGAGTTTTGTAGAGGGTGGTAGAATTTCAGGTGTAGCGGTGAAATGCGTAGAGATCTGAAGGAATACCAGTGGCGAAGGCGGCCACCTGGACAAAAACTGACGCTCATGTACGAAAGCGTGGGGAGCAAACAGGATTAGATACCCTGGTAGTCCACGCCGTAAACGATGTCTACTAGTTGTCTGTGAGTTTAACTCGTGGGTAACGCAGCTAACGCATTAAGTAGACCGCCTGGGGAGTACGGCCGCAAGGTTAAAACTCAAATGAATTGACGGGGGCCCGCACAAGCGGTGGAGCATGTGGTTTAATTCGATGCAACGCGAAGAACCTTACCTGCCCTTGACATACTGAGAATTTACCAGAGATGGTTTAGTGCCTTCGGGAACTCAGATACAGGTGCTGCATGGCTGTCGTCAGCTCGTGTCGTGAGATGTTGGGTTAAGTCCCGCAACGAGCGCAACCCCTATCCTTATTTGCCAGCACGTAATGGTGGGAACTCTAGGGAGACTGCCGGTGATAAACCGGAGGAAGGTGGGGACGACGTCAAGTCATCATGGCCCTTACGGGCAGGGCTACACACGTGCTACAATGGCATGTACAGAGGGATGCGAACTCGCGAGAGCAAGCGGACCCCAAAAAGCATGTCGTAGTCCGGATCGGAGTCTGCAACTCGACTCCGTGAAGTCGGAATCGCTAGTAATCGTAGATCAGAATGCTACGGTGAATACGTTCCCGGGCCTTGTACACACCGCCCGTCACACCATGGGAGTGGGCTGCAAAAGAAGTGGGTAGTTTAACCTTCGGGAGGACGCTCACCACTTTGTGGTTCATGACTGGGGTGAAGTCGTAACAAGGTAGCCCTAGGGGAACCTGGGGCTGGATCACCTCCTTATTATGATGCTTAGGTTTTGTGACGTGTTCACACAGATTGCTTGATGAAAAAGAAAAGAGAGAAGTTCTAGTGTGGTGTAGAACCAACGAGAACAGCTACTGCAGTGTCCCGTTCGTCTAGAGGCCTAGGACACCGCCCTTTCACGGCGGTAACAGGGGTTCAAATCCCCTACGGGATACCATTTTCTCTCACTGGTTTGAGAATACAAAGCTAAGCATTTGTTTATATAGTGCTTAGCTTTGGTTTCTAAGGAACCAATTGCTCTTTAACAATTTGGAAAAGCTGATAAAAAAATATCTCAAGAATATGAGTTTAATAACAAGTGTTCTTGGTATTCAAAAATAAGGTGATCGTACTCG
This sequence comes from Agarivorans sp. OAG1, assembly GCF_037076485.1. NCBI lineage: Bacteria > Pseudomonadati > Pseudomonadota > Gammaproteobacteria > Alteromonadales > Alteromonadaceae > Agarivorans > Agarivorans sp. OAG1. Next base: position 2,967,852 of record NZ_AP028990.1, on the reverse strand, counting down.
AATGGCAGGAATTATACAGCCTGACCATTCAAGTGATTTAAGCGACAACATTTAGGTGTTGTATGGTTAAGTGACTAAGCGTATACGGTGGATGCCTTGGCAGTCAGAGGCGATGAAGGACGTGTTAATCTGCGATAAGCCATGTTAAGTCGATAAAAGACGTTATAGACATGGATTTCCGAATGGGGAAACCCACTGCATTTTATGCAGTATCGTAACGTGAATACATAGCGTTGCGAGGCGAACCCGGGGAACTGAAACATCTAAGTACCCGGAGGAAAAGAAATCAACCGAGATTCTGGTAGTAGCGGCGAGCGAACCCGGATTAGCCCTTAAGCTTTTAGGTGATTAGTGGAACATTCTGGAAAGGATGGCGATACAGGGTGATAGCCCCGTACATGAAAATCTACTTTAAGTGAAATCGAGTAGGACGGCACACGTGATATGTTGTCTGAATATGGGGGGACCATCCTCCAAGGCTAAATACTCCTGACTGACCGATAGTGAACCAGTACCGTGAGGGAAAGGCGAAAAGAACCCCTGTGAGGGGAGTGAAATAGAACCTGAAACCGTATACGTACAAGCAGTGGGAGCCCCTTCGTGGGGTGACTGCGTACCTTTTGTATAATGGGTCAACGACTTAATTTCAGTAGCAAGGTTAAGCGAATAGCGGAGCCGTAGGGAAACCGAGTGTTAACTGCGCGCATAGTTGCTGGGATTAGACCCGAAACCCGGTGATCTAGCCATGGGCAGGTTGAAGATTGGGTAACACCAATTGGAGGACCGAACCGACTAATGTTGAAAAATTAGCGGATGACTTGTGGCTGGGGGTGAAAGGCCAATCAAACCGGGAGATAGCTGGTTCTCCTCGAAAGCTATTTAGGTAGCGCCTCGAGCGAATACTGATGGGGGTAGAGCACTGTTAAGGCTAGGGGGTCATCCCGACTTACCAACCCTTTGCAAACTCCGAATACCATCAAGTACTACTCGGGAGACACACGGCGGGTGCTAACGTCCGTCGTGGAAAGGGAAACAACCCAGACCGTCAGCTAAGGTCCCAAAGTGTATGTTAAGTGGGAAACGATGTGGGAAGGCTTAGACAGCCAGGATGTTGGCTTAGAAGCAGCCATCATTTAAAGAAAGCGTAATAGCTCACTGGTCGAGTCGGCCTGCGCGGAAGATGTAACGGGGCTAAACATACCACCGAAGCTACGGGAGCATGCTTGCATGCTCGGTAGAGGAGCGTTCTGTAAGCCGTTGAAGGTGAATCGTAAGGTTTGCTGGAGGTATCAGAAGTGCGAATGTTGACATGAGTAACGATAAAGGGGGTGAAAAGCCCCCTCGCCGAAAGACCAAGGTTTCCTGTCCAATGTTAATCAGGGCAGGGTGAGTCGGCCCCTAAGGCGAGACTGAAAAGTGTAGTCGATGGGAAACAGGTTAATATTCCTGTACTTCGTATAATTGCGATGGGAGGACGGAGAAGGCTAGGCCAGCGTGGCGATGGTTGTCCACGTGAAAGGCAGTAGGCGGTAAACTTAGGCAAATCCGGGTTTACATTACGCTGAGAGTTGATGACGAGTGTCTACGGACACGAAGTGGTTGATGCCCTGCTTCCAGGAAAAGTCTCTAAGCTTCAGATTATACGAAACCGTACCCCAAACCGACACAGGTGGTTGGGTAGAGAATACCAAGGCGCTTGAGAGAACTCGGGTGAAGGAACTAGGCAAAATGGTACCGTAACTTCGGGAGAAGGTACGCTCTTGATGGTGATGGGACTTGCTCCCTAAGCTGCTGAGAGTCGCAGATACCAGTTGGCTGCAACTGTTTATTAAAAACACAGCACTGTGCTAAATCGAAAGATGACGTATACGGTGTGACGCCTGCCCGGTGCCGGAAGGTTAATTGATGTGGTTAGCGTTCGCGCGAAGCTATTGATCGAAGCCCCGGTAAACGGCGGCCGTAACTATAACGGTCCTAAGGTAGCGAAATTCCTTGTCGGGTAAGTTCCGACCTGCACGAATGGCGTAATGATGGCCAAGCTGTCTCCACCCGAGACTCAGTGAAATTGAAATTGCCGTGAAGATGCGGTGTACCCGCGGCTAGACGGAAAGACCCCGTGAACCTTTACTACAGCTTGACACTGAACATTGACCCTACATGTGTAGGATAGGTGGGAGGCTTTGAAGCGTTGTCGCTAGATGACGTGGAGCCGACCTTGAAATACCACCCTTGTAGTGTTGATGTTCTAACGTTGGTCCCTTATCGGGATTGCGGACAGTGTCTGGTGGGTAGTTTGACTGGGGCGGTCTCCTCCCAAAGAGTAACGGAGGAGCACGAAGGTTGGCTAAGTATGGTCGGACATCATACGGTTAGTGCAATGGCATAAGCCAGCTTAACTGCGAGACAGACACGTCGAGCAGGTACGAAAGTAGGTCATAGTGATCCGGTGGTTCTGTATGGAAGGGCCATCGCTCAACGGATAAAAGGTACTCCGGGGATAACAGGCTGATACCGCCCAAGAGTTCATATCGACGGCGGTGTTTGGCACCTCGATGTCGGCTCATCACATCCTGGGGCTGAAGTCGGTCCCAAGGGTATGGCTGTTCGCCATTTAAAGTGGTACGCGAGCTGGGTTTAGAACGTCGTGAGACAGTTCGGTCCCTATCTGCCGTGGGCGTTTGAGAATTGAGGGGAGCTGCTCCTAGTACGAGAGGACCGGAGTGGACGAACCGCTGGTGTTTGGGTTGTTATGCCAATAGCATTGCCCAGTAGCTACGTTCGGAACTGATAACCGCTGAAAGCATCTAAGCGGGAAGCAGGCCTCGAGATTAATTCTCACTAGGACTTTAAGTCCTCTGAAGGGCCGTTGGAGACTACAACGTTGATAGGCAAGGTGTGTAAGTGCTGTGAGGCATTGAGCTAACTTGTACTAATTACCCGTGAGGCTTAACCATACAACACCTAAAGGGTGTTGCTTATAGATACTTTATTTTAGAAACCATGAATACTTGTTAGTGCTCATGAGATGTTTCAGCTTTTTCGAATGTTAAAGACAACAGTTTTTGCCTGGTGGCAATAGCGTTGTGGACCCACCTGACTCCATGCCGAACTCAGAAGTGAAACGCAACTGCGCCGATGATAGTGTGGGGCTTCCCCATGTGAAAGTAGGTCACCGCCAGGCTCTCATACTAAGCCCTCGTCTTACGACGAGGGCTTTTTTATTGCCTGCGATTTAGTCTCTCAGGCATATCAATCATTCAATCCTCAGTCATTTCATTAACAGCACTAACCTAGCGCATCACAGACATCACCCTCTTGCACATACAAGGTCGACCAGTGATTACGCTTGGCTGTTTCTAAGCAAGGCTAGCCCGCTTAAGTGGAAGAAAATATTTCTATCAATTAGGAGGTTGTCGATTAAAAAAGCCTGTTTGTTAAACAGGCTTTTTTAATCGAGAAAGTGATTGTGGATTTACTAGAGCTTCAGCTCAGACAAGTATTTCTTGAATCGGTCTCTTAGTTCTGGGTGGCGTAAGCCAAATTCAACGATGGCTTTCATATAGCCAAACTTACTACCACAGTCATGGCTTTTTCCTACCATGTAGTAAGCCTGAGTAGTTTCTTTCTTCATTAAACTAGCGATGGCATCTGTTAATTGAATTTCATCTCCAGTCCCAGGAGGGGTTCTTGCGAGCTCCTTCCAGATTTTAGCTGATAATACATAACGGCCCACAACAGCAAGATTAGAAGGAGCATCCTCAACAGCGGGTTTTTCTACAGAACCAACCATGTCTGCTGAATTTCCGGGTTTAAGCTCGCTGCCGTTGATGTCTACAATACCAAACTTGCTAACATCTTCCTGAGCTACTGCTTCAACCATTACTTGGCTAGAGCTTGTTTGATTAAACTTCGCTACCATGTCTGCCAAGTTTTCAGCGCGAAGGTCTGAGGTTGAGTCATCCAGCACTACATCTGGTAGAAGTACGGCAAAAGGTTCGTCGCCAATAAGTGGGTGAGCGCATAGAATTGCGTGTCCAAGACCTTTTGCAACGCCTTGTCGTACATGCATGATAGTAACGTCTTTTGGGCAAATAGAACGTACTTCATTAAGCAATTGACGCTTTACCCGTTTCTCTAATGTAGCTTCTAGTTCGAAGCTGGTGTCAAAATGGTTTTCTATTGAGTTCTTACTAGAGTGGGTTACTAAAATGATCTCTTTAATGCCTGCAGATATTGCTTCTTGAACAACATATTGAATTAGCGGCTTGTCTACAATGGGTAACATCTCTTTAGGGATGGCCTTGGTGGCGGGTAGCATTCTTGTTCCTAGTCCTGCTACCGGTAGTACCGCTTTTCGTACTTGTTGGGTCATTTTCAGTCTCTTGAAAAAGTAAGGTTAAATGCCCGTGCACTGTAACATGCCAAAATGACATTTTAAATTGAGATATTTGCGAATAGATATCCCCGTGATAATTTTTTGAAGTGGAAAAGCCATCGCCCTCGCAGTGGTAGCGAGCTACGGACGATGTTGTGTGGGTAACTTAGTCTACGTAGATTCGGTCTTTGTTATCGAGGTAAATCTTTTCACCAATGCCTGGCACTAGCACAATTTGTTCAATGTTCTTGAAGTTACCATGTTGCTGGCGGTACTGAACAATTGCTGTTGATTTCGACTCACCTACGCCTTTTAAAGAATCTAGTTGTTCTGCGCTGGCAGTATTTAAGTTGATTGGTGTTAAATTTTCATTAGCTAAGGCTGATTGCATATTAATTAAACTAAATACGAGCACCAATGCCAGCTTAAGTAATTTCATGGTTCATTCTCCTTTTTGATAAAACCATGAATAACAGTAGAGGATATGTTTTATATGCGAATCACTCATTTGGGCTAAATTGTGACACTAAAATGACAAATGGGCGATAGCTCGCCCAATTAGATTAAGGAAGTACTTTTTTGAAGGGCTTTACACTTACCTTTGCGTAAACGCCTGCAGCCACATAAGGGTCTGCGTCTGCCCATGCTTTTGCATCTTCTAAGCTTGAAAACTCTGCTATTACTGTAGAGCCTGTGAAGCCTGCTTCTGCTGGGTCATCAGCATCAATAGCGGGCATTGGGCCAGCAACTAATAATCGTCCTTCGTTGAGTAAAGCGTTTAAACGCTCTAAGTGAGCTGGTCGCGCTTGTTTGCGTTTATCTAAGCTATTAGCCACATCTTCCGCATAAATTACATACCACATGCTATTAATCCTTTTTCTCTGTGAGTGATTCTTTTTGTTCTTTAGGTAAGTGTTTGTATAAGTAAACGACAGTGCCTACTGTAAACACCAAGGTTAAGCCGAGTAGGCCAAACACCTTAAAATTAACCCAAAATTCTTCTGAGAAACTGAATGCAATATAGAGGTTTAGTGTTCCGCAAGCGATGAAAAAAAGTGCCCATGAGACATTCACTTTTGACCAAACGTTATCAGGTAAGGTCATTTCTTTGCCTAGCATCTTTTTGATCAGTGGGCTGCCAAATACAAACTGACTCACTAACAGCACCAAACCAAAGATCCAGTTAATAACCGTAGGTTTCCACTTAATGAAATCGTCATCGCGTAGGATTAGGGTTAAGCCACCAAAAACCAATATTAGAACAAAAGAGATGAGATGCATTTTCTCAACTTTTTTGTTTTTTAAGTAGGAAATAGCTAATAGAACCGCCGTAGAAATAATTAATGCAAGGGTTGCTGCGTAGATATCCTGCATTTTATATATAGCGAAAAATATAATTAAAGGGATAAACTCGAAAAATTGTTTCATAGTTCCTCAGCGTAAGCTGTTAATAAAAAAGCCGCTAAAAAGCGGCTTTTGATAGTAGCAAGATCTTTAACTAAACGGTAGCCGCTTTCATGTCACTGGCAAATTGCTTGAGTGTTACAAGCATTTGCGCTTTGTCATCAAGGTTGTTTTCGATGATCTTAACTACGGCTGAACCCGATATCGCACCAGCTGCGCCAGCTTCAATGGTTTCTTTAACCTGTTGAGGAGTTGCGATGCCAAAACCCAGTAAAGCTGGCGGCGCATTATGTTGCTTAAGTTTGTTTAACAACTCTCCCACTGGCGCGCCTGCTTTGGTTTCTGTACCGGTTACGCCTGCTCGGCTAACAAGGTAAGTGTAACCTTGTCCATACTCAGCAACTTTAGCCAATGTAGCTTCATCGGCGTTTGGTGGCGCAATAAAGATACTTTGCAAGCCATGTTTATCAGCCGCTTTTCTAAAAGGCGCTGATTCACGAATTGGCACATCTGCAACCAGCACCGAGTCTACGCCTGCTGCTGCCAGCTTTTGATAGAAAGAATCAATACCGGTTGAATACACGAGATTAGCGTATAACAAAAGACCAATAGGTACCTCTGGATGTTTTTCACGAATAGCACTTAGCATTTCTAAACATTTAGGAGGGGTAACATCAGCTGCTAATGCGCGAACGTTAGCTCCTTGAATGGTAGGGCCGTCAGCTACTGGATCAGAGAAAGGGATACCCAACTCTAAAGCATCCGCACCACCTTCAACTAAGGCATCAACAATGGCTAGAGATTGCTCTAAATTGGGATCGCCAAGTGTTACAAAGGGAACGAAGGCGCCTTGTTTTTCGCTTGTTAGACGTTCAAATAGATTAGCGTAACGTTGCGTCATTATAAGCTTCCTCTTTGTTCGAATATTTCGGCTACGGTAAAGATGTCTTTGTCGCCACGCCCCGATAGGTTTACCAACAATATCTGTTCTTTGTCTTTATCTTGCTTAGCGAGTTTTAGCGCGTAAGCCAGCGCGTGAGCAGACTCTAGAGCGGGAATAATACCTTCACTCTCAGCTAGAGTTTGGAATGCGTCCAAGGCTTCTTCATCGGTAGCTGATTCATAATCTGCTCTGCCGATTGAATTCAAATAAGCATGCTGCGGGCCTACTGATGGAAAATCTAAGCCAGCTGAAATTGAATAAGACTCTTCAATTTGACCATTTTGGTCTTGCATCAATAACGAATGCATACCAAAAAACATACCTTTGCGGCCATGTTTAAGTGGAGCGCCATGTTGGTCGGTATCAATACCTTTACCCGCAGGTTCTACGCCAATTAGTTTTACATCTTCTTCTTTGATGAAGTCTGCAAACATGCCGATTGCGTTAGAGCCACCGCCCACACATGCAATTACCGCATCAGGCAAGCGACCTTCGGTCTCAAGAATCTGCTGTTTGGCTTCTTCGCCAATCATTTTCTGGAATTCGCGAACAATGGTTGGGAATGGGTGAGGGCCGGCTGCTGTACCTAATAAGTAGTGAGCGCTGTCATAACTGGCTGCCCAGTCACGCAAGGCTTCGTTACAGGCGTCTTTTAGGGTAGAAGAGCCGCTGTGTACTGGGATAACTTCTGCACCCATTAGCTTCATTCTGAACACGTTAGGCTTTTGGCGTTCACAGTCAATTGCGCCCATGTAAACACGGCACTTTAGACCAAGTAAGGCACACGCTAAGGCGGTCGCTACTCCATGTTGGCCAGCACCGGTTTCAGCAATAATTTCTTTCTTACCCATGCGTTTTGCTAATAGGGCTTGGCCTAACACTTGGTTGGTTTTATGTGCACCACCATGTAATAAGTCTTCACGCTTTAGGTAAATTTTGGTTTTAGTACCCGCAGTTAAATTGCGGCACAAGGTTAGAGGTGTTGGTCTGCCAGCATATTCGCTTAATAGCCCGTTGAACTCTTCAATAAAGCTAGGGTCTTCTTGGGCGTCGATAAAGGCTTGTTCTAGTTGATCGAGCGCTGGCACTAAAATTTGTGGAACAAACTGCCCGCCAAACTCGCCGAAATATGAATTTAGTTTACTCATTGTTGACTCTTATTCGTTAAAAATGGTTAACGCTTACTAATCTGCTTGAAACTAGTACTGTCTAATCTGTTCAAACGCAGCATTAATTTTTGCTGGGTCTTTTACCCCTGGCGCTTGTTCTACACCGGAGTTTAAATCTAAGCCTGCAGCGGCGTAGGCTAGTGCATCTTGAATGTTACTTGGGCTTATACCACCTGCTAGCATCGCACCATGACTGTGCTCACCTAACAGTTGCCAATCGAAGGTTTGCCCTGTACCACCGCATTGTCCGGCGACTTTGCTATCAAATAATACTTTGTCTGCGTTGCTTGGCGCTTCTGGTAGCGCTTCACTCACGCCAAGCGCTTTCCAAACTAGGCTGTTGTTAAGTTTTTCTTTTAGCTGCTCGATGAATTGCTCGTCTTCATCACCATGCAATTGCACTGCATGAAGTTTAAGCTGATTGGCAATATTGGCCACTTCTTCAACCGAGCTATTTACAAATACACCCACAAAATTAAGTGGTGCCGCTTGGCTGAGTTTTTCTGCTTGCGCTAGGTTTACGCAGCGCGGCGATTTTTCGGCGAAAATTAATCCGCCGTATACTGCGCCCGCTTGATAAACCGTTTTAACATCTTGTTCGCGTGTTAAGCCACATACTTTGTTTTCACCAAGTATGAGTTTACGACAAGCCATGTCTACATCATCTTGGCTCATTAGCGAGCTACCGACTAAAAAGCCGTTGGCGTATTTGGCTAGCTCACGCACTTGTTGGTGCTGATAAATGCCTGATTCTGAAATGATGATGCGATCTTCAGGAATTTGTTTGGCCAGCTCCGGTGTTCTATCTAAGGTAATCGACAAGTCACGCAAGTTACGATTGTTAATACCTATAACTTTGGCATTTAGATCAATGGCACGCTCAAGCTCTTGTTGATTACTCACTTCAGTAAGTACGCCCATATTTAGCTTGTGGGCTACTTCAGCCAGCAAGCGATACTCGTTGTCATCGAGAACCGATAACATCAGTAAGATGGCATCTGCTTTGTGATAACGTGCTAGATAGATTTGGTACTCGTCAATGAAGAAGTCTTTACATAACACAGGCTGCTCAACTTGCTCTCTAACCTGAGTTACATAGTCAAACTCACCTTGAAAATACTTAGTATCAGTAAGCACCGAAATGGCTGCAGCATAGTTTTTATATACGCCAGCAATTAGGTCCAAGTCGAACTCTGGGCGAATCAAGCCTTTAGATGGAGAAGCCTTTTTACACTCAAGAATAAACTTAGCGGGTGAGCCTGATAGCGCATCATAAAAACTGCGCTCTGTGGGCTTAACCTGATCTATAAAGCTTGCTAGTGCTTGGCTTTGCATACGCTCTGCTAACCAAATTTCTTTGTCAGCCACAATTTTATCTAGAATGGTGGCTTGTTTTGTTTCTACTTGGCTCACTGACTCATCTCCGCCAATTGGTTTGCTAGGGTTAATGGACGACCAGAGGCCATTTCATCTAAGGCCATTTTAACGCCTTGAGCAACATCATCAGCTTTACCTGCAAGCTTAAGTAACAAGGCAACATTAACTGCAACAGCTGCTTGTTGTGCAGGTGTCGCGGTGCCTTGCAATAACTGTAAAGTGATGGCTTTGTTTTCTTCAGGAGTGCCACCTTTAATGGCATCTAGATCGGCTTGCTCAACACCAAAATCAGAAGGGGTTAAGCTATATTCGGTAATCTTGTCGCCGTTAATTTCGGCAATTTGAGTTTCACCATGAATGGCTACTTCGTCTAAGCCTGCACCGTGAACCACCATGGCTTTTTTCATACCTAATTGTTGCAAGGTATGCGCGATGGGCGAAATAAGCGCGGGGTCATAAACGCCCATCACTTCCATACTTGGATGAGCTGGGTTAATTAGCGGACCTAGTACATTAAAGATGGTGCGGGTTTTTAAGGTTTGGCGCACCGGCATGGCGTGGCGTACACCTGCGTGATATTGCGGTGCAAACAAAAAGCACAGGCCCAATTTATCTAAACATTTGCGCGCGGTCTCTGGGGGCATTTGAATGTTAATTCCCAAAGCGGCCAATAGGTCTGAAGAGCCTGACTTACTTGATACACTGCGGTTACCGTGCTTGGCTACCTTAACCCCTAAGCTTGCTGCAACAAACGCAGAGGTGGTCGAGATATTAATGGTGTTGTGGCCATCACCGCCGGTGCCAACAATATCCGCAAAATCATAATCGGGGCTTGGAAAAGGCGCCGCATTCGCTAATAAAGCCTTGGCTGCTCCAGCAATTTCTTGGGGTTGTTCACCTTTAATCTTTAGTGCGGTTAGCAATGAAGATAAAACGATAGGCTCAACTTCACCCTGAATCACCTGACTAAACACCTGCTGTGCTTGTTCAATGCTTAAGTCTTTTCCTTGATATAGCTGCTCTAAAATAGCCTGCATTACGCTTGCTCCTTTTGGGTGGCCCAGTCTAGGCTGCGGGCTAATAGTGTTGCCCCTTCGCTGGTTAAAATGGATTCGGGGTGGAATTGAAACCCAACAATCTTGTCTTGTTCGTTGATTATCGCCATTGGCATGTTTTGATAATGAGCATTCACCACAACCCCATCTGGCATTGTAGTGGCTACTAACGAGTGGTAGCGCGCTACTGGCAGAGGATTGCTTAAACCTTCAAACATAAGGCGGTTGTCGTGCTCAATTGCCGACGATTTACCATGAACAATTTCATCTGCTTTACCCACCACACCACCATAACTTTCTACTAGTGCTTGGTGGCCAAGGCAGATTCCAATAATAGGTACTTCGCCTTTACATAAATCGATAAGCTCTAACATACAGCCCGCTTGTTGGGGGTTACCAGGACCTGGTGATAAAACCAATACTGGCGGAGTAGGGCTATTATCAATATGTTGCTTAATTTCTTTAGCGCTTAAGTGGTTACGGTAAATACTAACCTCTAAGCCTTGACTACGAAACTGATCAACAAGGTTGTAAGTGAACGAGTCAAAGTTGTCTAACAAAAATACACTATGCGTCATCACTAACATCCTTCAAAGTAGAACCGTGAGCGCGGGCAATGGCATTTAGCACCGCAGCTGCTTTGTTGCGAGTTTCATCGGCTTCGGCTTGAGGCTGTGAATCATACACCACACCAGCTCCAGCTTGAACATGCGCGACCTTTTCTTTAACAAAAGCAGAACGAATAACGATACAGCTATCCATGTCGCCGTTACCTGCAAGGTAACCAACTGCGCCTCCATAACTGCCTCGGCGCTGCTGTTCTACTTGGCGAATTAACTCTGAAGCACGAATTTTTGGTGCGCCAACAAGGGTGCCCATGTTCATGCAGGCTTGGTAAGCGTGAAGTGCGTCTAGGTCATTACGTAAGGTACCTACTACGCGCGATACTAAGTGCATTACGTGGCTGTAGCGGTCTACTTTTAGTAAATCAGCTACATGGCGAGTGCCTGGCTCACTGATGCGAGCGACATCATTACGGGCTAAATCAACCAACATAATATGTTCAGCGGTTTCTTTTTTATCTAGGCGCAGCTCAAGCTCTAGGCGACCGTCTAAATCTTGGTTAATTGAACCATCGGCGTTAAAGCCACGTTTGCGCGTGCCGGCAATTGGGTAAATTTCTACATCTCGGCTATCAGAGGAGTATTTAATTGCACTTTCAGGAGAGGCGCCAAACAATACAAATTCACTGTCTTGCAGGTAGAACATGTAAGGGCTTGGGTTGGTAATTTTTAATTCGCGGTAAGCGGCGAGGCTGTCAGGGCAAGAGAGTTTAAAACTGCGAGATGGAACTACTTGAAAAATGTCACCTTGGCGAATGTAGTCTTTCATGGTTTCTACATTCTGGCAGAAGTCTCGGTCGCTAATGTCAGCTTCAATCTTCCCTTGGTAATCACTAAAATCTGGCTGCGCTTGTTGGTGATTTTTATGCTCACATAATTCTACTAAGTGGGCTAAACGCTGATTTATTCTAGCTTGCTCACTTTCGTTATATACCGAGCCAATTAAGTGAGTCACTTGTTCTTGGTGGTCTATTAGTAGCAATGTTTCGGCGAGGTAGAACTGGTAGTCGGGGCAAATGTTGGTGCTTTCAGCGACGTCTTGTAGTTGCTCAAAGCTGGCGATGAAATCATAGGCAAATACACCGCCGATAAAAACGCCTTTATCATGAGAGGCTAGCTCACCGTAAAGTGTGGTTATTAACCGTAAGGCATCAACAGGAGAGCTCGCTTTTAAACGAGAATCCTCATCCAAATTAGCGGCTGGGAGTGGGTAATCTAAAACCAGTTGAGTTGCACTATGTTCGGTGATTAAGCTGTTGTCACTGTGTTCTACAACCGCCGAGATAACCGCTTCACCATTGAGTGATACCGCAGTAAACGTCACTTGACGACCTTTACAAGTGATCTTTAAGGCTGCATCGGCCAAAATTAAACTTTGTAGATTTTCTTTGCTGTCTATTTCGCAAGACTCTAGCAAAACATTGTGTTGACTCTCTTTGCAAAGCTCTTGATATAAGCTTAGTGGGTCAAGCACGTAGCTAGCATCAATTAAGTTGTTGCTTAGCTGCACCCTAGGGTGATTACTCATGGTTCGTTACTCCTCGTTAAGGCCGTAGCGCAAATATAAAAAAAGCCCGCATTAAGCGGGCTTTTTGTTGTTCTGTTCAATGTATTGGAAATACAACAACTCACACCCGTTTATTTCGGAGTGCGCCACCACCAAGATTTGTTGGTAAGAAGAAAAGTTGTCATGCTTATTCCTAGTCATTTTGATAGACTAAGTTAACTGTAAATGACATCACCAAGTCAAGAAAAAATTTAGGAAATTTAATGCGATTTGATTTGCATTGCCATACTACTGCCTCGGATGGTGGCTTAAGCCCAACTGAAATAGTAATGCGTGCCGAAAACATGCAAGTCGACGTGTTGGCTATTACCGACCACGACACCACAGCTGGCATTGCAGAAGCAAAAGCTAATGCGAAGCATGTGCAAATTATCACTGGCACTGAAATTTCTACTGCTTGGCATGCTTTTGATATTCATATTGTAGGCTTGAATATTGACGTGACGTCTACAGAATTACAAAGACACTTAGCTGAGCAACGAGACAAGCGAGAAGTTCGCGCTCAAGAAATGAACCTCCGTTTAGCAAAAGCCGGTATCCATGATGTTTACAGTGATGCGAAACAATTGGCAGGCAATGCCCCGATTACCCGTTCTCACTTTGCCAAGGTATTGGTGGAACGTGGTATAGCAGCTAACTTTAATAAAGTATTTGATAAGTATTTAAGCCGTGGTAATACCGGTTATGTGCCTAATAATTGGATGAGCATGGGCGATGCTATAGAGATTATTCACCAAGCCGGCGGCGTTGCTGTATTGGCTCACCCAACTCATTATGATTTGTCGAATAAATGGGTGCGTAAGTTGTTGGCCGAGTTTGCCGAATTGGGCGGCGACGGCGTAGAAGTGGCAATGCCGCAAATGTCTAAAGACCAATTACTGTGGCTAGCCGATTTAGCCGAACAAAATGGATTACGTGCTTCTCAAGGCTCTGATTTTCATCATCCCTCTCCTTGGCGTGAATTAGGTAGAGGCTTACAATTACCAGAAAAGTGCCAAGCTATTTGGCAGTTGTGGCCTGGCTTCTCTCCTGAATCCAATCGCTAGGCCCATTAATCGCAGGGACAGTTATGAGTCAGTTTTTCTATGTACACCCCGACAACCCTCAACAGCGCTTGATGAACCAAGCGGCTAATCATATTCAACAGGGCGGGGTGGTGATCTACCCAACCGATTCAGGTTATGCCATTGGTTGCCATATTGGTGATAAAGCCGCATTAGAGCGCATTTGCCGTATTCGTCAGCTAGATAAAAACCACCATTTTACTTTAATGTGTCGCGATTTATCTGAGCTCTCGGAATATGCGCGAGTGGGTAACCAAGCTTATCGCTTGTTACGCAACAATACCCCAGGACCATATACCTTTATTTTTAAAGGTACCAAGGAAGTGCCACGTCGTTTACTCAACCCTAAACGTAAAACCATAGGTATTCGAGTTCCCGACAACAAAATTGCATTGGCGATGCTGGAAGCTCTTGGTGAGCCACTAATGTCATCGAGCTTAATTTTGCCGGGCAATGACTACACCGAATCTGATCCGGAACAAATACGCGACCTATTGGAACACCAAGTAGATTTAATTGTTAACGGTGGCTATTTAGGCGAGCAGCCTACTACTGTTATTGATCTTTCAGAAGATGAGCCAGAGATATTGCGCAGTGGCTCCGGTGATACGAGCCCATTTGAATAATGTCTGAACAGGCTTCTCCTACTCAGCAATTAACCCTAGCCAGCGTAAATGGTGAGCCTTGGCTAGATATGCCGGAGGATTTGTTTATTCCGCCGGATGCCATGGAAGTGATTCTGGAGCAGTTTGAGGGGCCTTTGGATTTATTGCTGTATTTAATCCGTAAGCAGAAGTTGGATATTGAGCACTTACCAGTATTAGCCATCACCCAGCAATATATGGAATATATTGAAGCAATGCGAATGCTCAAATTAGAGCTCGCAGCAGAGTATTTGGTAATGGCAGCGCTGTTAACCGAAATTAAATCGCGTAGCTTGCTACCAGTACAAGAGCACGAACAAGTTGAGGAAGATCCAAGGGCTGAGCTTATTCGGCGTCTTCAAGAGTATGAATTATATAAAGATGCCACCGAAAAAGTAGATAGTTTACCAAGACAGCAACGAGATACTTACACGGCTATCATTGACCGCCCTCAAGATATGCCAATTAATGTTATTTACCCAGAAGTGACGATGGATGAGTTAATCCAAGCTATGCGGGGTATTGCTCAGCGAGTGGCTAACTTTGAACATCATGAAATTAAGCGTGAAAAACTGTCTACTCGGCAAAGGATGAGCGATATATTGGCCAGGTTACAACAACACCAGTTTGTCGAATTTAGTCAGTTGTTTTCCTTATCTGAAGGTCGTAGCGGTTTAGTGGTAAGTTTTTTGGCAATACTTGAGTTAGTCAAAGAAGGTTATATCAAGTGTGTGCAAAGTCAGCCTCTGCAGCCTATTCAAGTATTATTGGTTGATGCGGAGATCTCTGAGCATGGCTAAACCCAATTTAGTTAAGTTAGTTGAAGCCGCTTTGTTTGTTGCTGGCAGACCGCTCAGCGTTAAAGAGCTGCAAGCCACGGTGTTGGCAGATGTAGGCTTAGCTAAAGCACAAGTGAATATGGTGCTTGAAGAGTTGTCGTTGCGTTATCAAGATTCGGGTATTGAGTTGGCCGAAACCGCATCCGGGTTTCAATTTAGAGCGCGCCAAGAATATGCGCCACAATTAGCCAACTTATGGGCTGAAAAAGCCCCGAAATTTAGCCGAGCAATGTTAGAAACACTCACTTTAATTGCTTATCGCCAGCCAATTACTCGCGGTGAGATTGAAGCGATTAGAGGAGTGGCCGTGAGCAGCCATATCATAAGTGTATTGAGAGAGCGCAATTGGATCCGTAGCGTCGGACATAAAGAAATTCCCGGCCGTCCTACCTTATTTGCAACAACAACAAGCTTCTTAGATTACTTTGGTTTGAAAGATCTGGCCGATTTGCCAGAATTAGATCAATCTTTACTTGAAAAACTGCCGCAAGACTTTCAGACTTAGCGCACTTTACCACCCGGATAAGAAATATGAGTGAAAAACTTCAAAAAGTCCTGGCCCGCAGCGGTTTAGGCTCACGTCGTGAGATGGAAGCTGTAATTGACGCAGGGAGAGTAAGCGTAGATGGGAGTATTGCCACTTTAGGTGATCGCATCGAAGAAGGGGTTGAAGTAAGGGTGGATGGCCGTATCATCGATATTCAAAAAGTCGAAGATACCATTTGTCGTGTATTGGCTTACCATAAGTCAGAGGGTGAAATCTGTTCTCGCAATGATCCAGAAGGGCGAGAAACCGTATTTGACCGTTTACCACGCTTGCAACATGGTCGCTGGATTGCGGTAGGTCGATTAGATATCAATACCTCTGGTTTATTGTTATTTACTACCGATGGCGAGTTGGCTAACCGTTTAATGCATCCAAGTTTCGAAGTTGAGCGCGAATATGCAGTACGGGTATTTGGTGATGTAGATGACGAAGTAATTCGTAACTTGCGCACCGGTGTTGAATTAGAAGATGGCCGAGCAGCATTTACCACGGTTAAGCGCCAAGGCGGCGAGGGTATTAATCAGTGGTACTCCGTGACACTAAGCGAGGGTCGTAATCGCGAAGTGCGCAGAATGTGGGAATCTCAAGGCATGCAAGTGAGCCGTTTGATTCGGGTTCGTTATGGGCTTATTCCTTTACCTAAAGGTTTACCACGCAGCGGCTGGCAAGAAATGCCCTTAGATCAGGTAAACTACTTGCGTAAGTTGGTGCAGCTAAATAAAGAAGAGAATACGATTATCAAGGTGGAGGATCGCGTTCGCAGTACTCAGCGTATTAGAAAGTCGGTGCGTAAACATCGCTCTCGCACGCAAAGCCAAGCGGCAAAAAGAAGGCGTTTAAAATAGCCCTTTAGCCAATAAAAAAGCTCGCTTAGTTGCGAGCTTTTTTGTTTTGGTCTTGCGTCAATTCGCAAAGATGGGGCCTGCTCCACTAGACCATAAAATAACAGTTGAGATGAGCACGGTCACTAACATCACCAAGCCCACAGTGACTAGACTACTGGCAAAGATGAAGCCTCGCTCTTCAGGGATGTGCATAATGATAGGCACACCCGTGTACAGCAAATATACGGCGTAAGTGACACCAACTAAGCCGGCAACCATAACAAACCAAGGTTCTGGATAAAGCGCGGCAAAACCTACCATATAAATTGGCGTGGCTACGTAAGCAGATAGTTCTAGGGTTTGCTGGTAGGTGGTATCGGTGTTAAACGTTTTTGCCATCCAAAGCGCTGCATAAGCTAAGCACAACACTACGGTAACCATGGCAGCATACATAGCCACAGACATGAAAATGGCACTGTCGCTGGTTAATGAAAAGCTGTTTGCTCCCACCTTCCAACCAATGTGTACGGTAGAAAAGTAACCACAAATGGCAGGAATAAGTGCCATAAGTAATAAGTGCGACAAGCTCGCTCCGATCCCTTCGTGGTGCTTGTCAATGTCTTGCCATTCTTCTTTTGTATGTGAAGCTAGTCCCCAAACATGACTAAATAACATAGGCGCGTCCTCGCTAAAATTAACATTAATGCAACATTAATGATTAAGTTATGCGCGATGTCTATGAAATCGTCAAGTAGTTTATTAATTAAACGATTCTGCTGAGAATCTGGGTAAGAGTAGAGTATTCAAGTGCTTGGCTTGGTTTATTAACAATTTACCTAAGCAAAGTGCTAGTACTTAATGTTTAAATTATTGACCAAGCTCAAGCTTCTGTAGCTGACCTTTAGCGCTAAGTTCTAAGCCGTTTCGATCAATTTTTAACACACTCATTTGTTGGTACCAATCTCCAAGTACTACCCGATACTTGATTGCATTATTGGTTTGCTTAATAGGATGAATATCTGGCCGGTGGGTATGACCGTGGATCATGTAGTCGATAGCCTGACCTTCAAAGCGTTGTTCAACGGCTTGTTGGTTAACATCCATAATGCCAAGCGATTTGCTGGTATTGGCTTGTTTGCTTTTACTGCGGATTTTGTTGGCAATTTTTTGCCGAACAAATAGAGGCAGCAATAAAAATAAGCGCCTAAGCCAAAGCTTTTGAGTTACCTCGCGGTATTCTTGATAACCTACGTCGTCAGTGCACAAGGTATCGCCATGCAAAATTAAGACTTTATGACCGTAAAGATCTACCAATTTTTCTTCTTCAAGCAAGGTCATGCCGCAGCGTTTTGCGTAAGCCTTGCCTACCATAAAGTCTCGGTTGCCATGAATAAAGTAACTTGGCACACCCTTATCAGATAAAGCTTTTAACGCTTGCTCTACTTGCTTGGCCACCGGTGTTTTATCGTCATCACCAATCCAAAACTCGAATAAATCGCCCAAAATGTAGAGGGCATCGGCCTTAGGGGCTTGTTGTTGCAAAAAGTCGAGAAAGGCCTGAATAATGTCAGGCCGATCTTCACTTAGATGTAAATCTGAAATGAAATAGGTGTGCACGTAAGCTTATTCCGCAACACTTACAGAAGTGATTAGTACTTCTTCTAAAGGAACGTCTGAGTGAACGTAACCAAAGTTACCAGTGTCTACGCCTTTGATTTTGTTGACTACATCCATGCCTTCAATCACTTCACCAAACACGCAGTAACCCCAGCCTTCGGTGGTCTCTGCTTTAAAGTCTAGGAAGGTGTTGTCATTCACGTTAATGAAAAACTGGGCAGATGCTGAGTGAGGATCCATGGTGCGAGCCATTGCCAAGGTGCCAGTTTTGTTAGATAAACCGTTGTTCGCCTCGTTTTTAATTGGCGCTTTGGTTTCTTTCTCTTCCATGCCAGATGCAAAGCCACCGCCTTGAACCATAAAGCCATCGATTACGCGGTGGAAGATAGTGTCGTTGTAAAAACCGTCTTTTGCATAAGCAAGGAAGTTAGCAGCTGTTTCAGGCGCTTCAGCGGTGTTTAGTTTAACCACGATGTCGCCAAAATTTGTATGTAAAGTAACCATTGTTTCACCCTTTTTTGGTAAGTGCACCGATTCTAAACTTTCCCATGTCTACTGACTAGTCACAGCGCTTAATTCGGCTGTTTTTCCTCAAGCGCAGTGTTAGAATAGCCAACCTTAGCAATAGTCAGTAAATGGAACAGGAAACCAATTAGATGTTACAGATATACAATACTTTAACCCGCAAGAAACAAGCGTTTAAGCCCTTAGTCGAAGGGAAAGTGGGTATGTATGTTTGTGGAGTTACCATTTACGACTACTGTCACATTGGCCACGCGCGTACGTTTGTTGCTTTTGATACGGTTGCTCGCTACTTACGTTGGTCGGGGTACGAGCTAAATTTTGTTCGCAACATTACCGACGTAGACGACAAAATTATTAAACGTGCTGCTGAAAACGGCGAAAGCTGTGATGCCTTAACCGAGCGTTTTACTAAAGCAATGCATGCTGACTTTGATGCACTGAATATGCTGCGCCCAGATATTGAGCCTCGGGTAACAACGCATATGCCAGAAATCATTGAGGTGATAGAAAAGCTTATTGCTAATGGCCATGCCTATGTTGCCGACAGCGGTGATGTACTGTTTGAAGTAAGCACCTTCGCCGATTACGGCAAGCTGAGCTTACAAAACTTAGAAATGCTACAAGCAGGCGCGCGAGTAGAAGTAGAAGAAGACAAGCGTAATCCTCTTGATTTTGTATTGTGGAAAAGTGCCAAACCTGGTGAGCCTATGTGGGATTCTCCATGGGGTAAAGGTCGCCCTGGCTGGCACATTGAATGCTCAGCAATGAATATGAAGCACTTAGGTGATGTATTTGATATTCACGGTGGTGGTTCAGATTTAGCTTTCCCACACCATGAAAACGAAATTGCTCAATCTTGCTGCGCCCATAAAACCAATTACGTGAACTACTGGATGCACTCTGGCATGGTTCAAGTAAACAAAGAGAAAATGTCTAAGTCTTTAGGTAACTTCTTCACCATCAAAGATGTGTTAGAAGTGTATGATCCTGAAACGGTGCGTTACTTCTTGTTGTCTGGCCATTACCGCAGCCAGTTAAATTACTCTGAAGACAACTTAAAGCAATCTCGCTCGGCACTTGAGCGTTTGTATACTGCCTTGCGTGGTATTGAGCTGGTAGCTGTAGACGAACAAGTAGCAGCTGCTTATCGTGAACCGTTTAAGGCCGCGATGGATGACGATTTTAATACGCCAGAAGCCTTGCCTGTTTTATTCGAGTTAGCAAAAGAAATTAACCGGGTTAAAGACAGCAATGCAATGTTAGCCGGCCAGTATGCTAGCTTGTTGTTAGAACTTAGCGCGGTGCTTGGCATTTTGACTCAAGATGTAGAAACCTTTTTGCAAGGTGAGCACGATAGTGAAGTGGCTGAGATTGAGGCTTTGATTGCTGCGCGTAATCAAGCACGAGCTGATAAAGATTGGGCTGCAGCAGACATTGCGCGTAATCGCTTAACCGAAATGGGTATTGTGTTGGAAGACGGTGCAGCAGGCACCACTTGGCGTAAAGCCTAAGCAAGGTTTACGGATAACAAAAAGGCAGCCTAGGCTGCCTTTTTTACATCTTGTATTTCTTTAACAAGCCCTGATATTGCTCGCCAGAGGTCACTTTGCTTAGTGCGGCTCTAAAGCGTTGCAAATAATCTGGGTCAGTCCCTTGGCTAAATGCATAACAACCCTCTAACTTACCCAGCTGATGAACAGGTTCAAATAGTTCACTTTCAAATCCTAAGGCTTTAGCCGTTTGCTCGACGACCTCGGGTTCAGAAGCAATAACATCAACACGCTCGCGCTTTAACATGCGTAAGGCTTTTTCTAAGTCTTCGGTAAGTGATATCTGCTCAAACTCAACGCCTTTATAGAGCAAGAGTTGTTCGCCAACGCCGGCCTTCATAGCGCCAAATAGGAGTTTTGAATTTGGTCCAATTTGGTCAATTTTGATAGCGCGTGACTTTAAAGCGATGAGCTTAATATTGGAGGTGGTTATGGGGCAGGCCCAGTGAAACATGTGTTCTCTACGGGGGCTACGCATGGTAAGAAACAATGCCATATTGGGGCGATGCTGTAGCAAATAGTAGGCTTTTTCCCAGGTTTGCACTTTAATAGGTTGAGGATCTTCGCCCATCTCTTGCCACACTAAACGCAGTAGTTCTACAGAAATACCGGTTAGGTGAGCATCTTCTACATAGTTAAAAGGGCGCAGGTTTTCCGTTACAAAGCTAATGTTTTCTGCACGAGCGGCAAAAGGTAAGGTTAAACACAGCAATAATAAGTAACGGTGGAGCATAAGTAATCCTAATCTAGTCCCTTTGTTAAAATTAGCTTACTTTTGATTAAGTTGCAGTGAAAATGGCGAATACTTGATCTGAGTATTCGCCCAGCCAACTATTTGTCGTGGAACTCTTCACAGGCTTCTAAGGTGTTTTGAATAAGTGTTGCTACTGTCATTGGGCCAACTCCACCAGGTACTGGCGTAATAAACGCGGCATTTTGACGAGCAACTTCATATTCAACATCACCAGCTAGTTTACCGTTGTCTAAGCGGTTAATGCCTACATCGATCACCATTGCGCCGGGTTTAATCCATTCGCCAGGAATAAATTGCGGTTTACCTACAGCAACAACTACTAAATCGGCGCGACGCACATGCGCTTCTAGGTCTTTAGTAAAACGGTGACAAGTGGTGGTAGTGCAGCCAGCTAGCAATAACTCTAAGGTCATTGGTCGGCCAACAATGTTCGAGGCACCAACAACCACGGCTTCTAGGCCGTAAGGGCTGACACCGGTTGATTCAATAAGGGTAATAATGCCTTTGGGAGTACATGGGCGCAGTGCTGGAATACGTTGAGCTAATCGACCAATGTTATAAGGATGAAAACCATCTACATCTTTGTCTGGGCGAATACGCTCAACCACTTTGGTTTCATCGATACCTTCGGGTAAAGGCAATTGCACTAAGATTCCGTCGATTAGTGGGTCATCGTTAAGTTTGTCAATTTCGGCTAATAGCGTTTGCTCATCAGTGTTGTCATCTAAGTCGATAGACTTCGAAATAAAGCCAACGGCTTCACATACGCGGCGTTTGCTGCCTACATAAACTTGAGAGGCTGGGTTATCGCCTACTAAAATCACGGCTAAACCTGGAGCACGTTTCCCTTCAGCGACTCTTTGCTTAACACGCTCAGCAACTTGATCTTGAACTTGTTGAGCGATTTTTTTTCCATCAATTATTTGTGCAGACATTGATTCTTCTTTAACGAGTGATTGACCATGCTAGAGGGCGCTATTTTGGCATGATAGGCGAATAAATGTCAGATCTTTTTTTTAGCAAAAAGGATGGTTTTAAAAAGAAGTTGAGCGAAACGGGGGAATTTATAAGGCGGATAAAGAAAAAGCCTGCTTGCACAGGCCTTTATATAACTAAGCAGCAACCCAGAGTAATACAGCGATTACTTGCGGTGATAAAATCCGTAAACACATTACCAAAGGGTACACCGTAGCGTAGGCTAAGGCCGAGGCACCGCTGGTACTGTGGATAGAGTTAGCAAATGCCAACGCTGGTGGATCGGTCATCGAACCTGCCATCAAACCACATAGGCTTAAGTAATTCACTTTTAGAACGTAACGCCCAATAAAGCCGATAATAAGCAGGGGAATAAGGGTTATAAAAGCGCCATAGAACATCCAGCTAAGGCCATCGCCCTCGACTAAAGTTTCAATGAAGTTAGCACCCGAGTTAATACCTACAACCGCCAAAAATAGCACAATTCCTATCTCTCTAAGTGCTAAGTTAGCACTTGGTGGCATAAACCAGTAAAGGCGGCCAATACTGCCAATTCTCGCAAGAATAATTGCCACAATAAGTGGGCCTCCAGCCAATCCTAGCTTAAGAGGAGCCGGCAAGCTTGGAATTGCTAAAGGCAAAGAACCCAGTAAAACACCTAAGCCAATACCGATGAAAATAGGCAGCATTTGTACATGCTGTAACTTGCTACGCACGTTGCCTAGGCTTTTGGCTACTTTTTCAATGTCTTGGCTAGGACCTACGATATTAAGAATGTCGCCAAACTGCAAAATGGTGTCTTTATTAGCAACCAGCTCAACACCGGCACGGTTTAGGCGCGAGATAATTACGTCAAAGCTATGTTTTAAATCTAACTCACTGAGTTTTTTACCTAAAATCCGCTCTTCGGTGACTACAACCCGCTCGCTGCGAAGCAAGGTCCCTTTAGTAGAAAGAGATTCATTAATCTCTTGGCCAATGATTAAGGTGGCTTGTTCTAGTTTATTGCGGTCGGGACCAACTAAGTGCAGGTAGTCGCCTAGGTGCATCAGCATATCGGCACCAGGTACTTTTAGCTCGCCATCTGATTTTACTCGCGAACAAATTACATCTTCGCCAATTAGTTTACTTAACTCAGAGAAAGCAATGCCATTTAGGTTGGGGTTTTCAATAATAACGTTTATATCGAGTAGGCTTTGTTTCTTTTTACCTTTGGCATTATCGAAGTCTTCTGCTTCTTGTTCGATATCAACGCGAAAGGCAAGGCGGATGATCCACATAGTGAGCAAGATGCCCAAAATACCAAAGGGGTAGGCCATGGCATAACCTAAACCGAGTACGGTGGTTTCTTCGGTAGCCATACCTAGTTCTTGCAAAATTTGCTGACCAGCTGCTAGAGAGGGGGTATTGGTAACCGCGCCGCTATATATGCCTAAAAATACGTTTAAAGGCAGGTCGAAAATAAAATGAAGTGCAACTGCAGTAACGCCGCCCAATACGACTATGCCAACGGCTAGTAGGTTTAATCGTAAGCCGCTTGCTTTAAGGGAGGCAAAAAAACCAGGACCTACTTGGATACCAATGGTGTAAACAAATAGGATAAGGCCAAACTCTTTAATAAAATGTAGTGCGTGTGGATCAAGGTGCCAGCCAAATTGTTTGATGAAATGGCCAACAAATAGGCCTCCAAACAATACACCGCCTATGCCCAAGCCAACACCACGAACCTTTATTCCACCAAACCATAAGCCTATAACAGCCACTGCTGATAGCACCAAGATGGATAACGCAACTTCACTCATGAGATTCCATTCCAATCGTAAAAAACATTTTGTGTTTAAATAACCAGCACGAGACTACTACTTTAGTCGTAGTTAACTATTGATTTGGATTAATAAATAACAATGATCTAAATAAACAGTGCCTACGTAAAAAATGTGGAAGTGCAAAGCTTGTTGATTGGTACATGACGTTTGTTTGCTGATAAATAGCGCTAGATATTGTTGAAATTCACCCATTTTGGCTATGCTGTAACCAATCGGTAAATATCAGTAAAAAACTGTTTGACGCTGACCAATCAAGTGGGTAGTATTCGCCTCCGTTGAAGGGCACAATCAGTGCTTTAAACAAATCGGTGAATAGCGTAGTTTGATAGCGCATCGCCGCGAAGCTCATAAAGAGCGGGACCAGAGGGTATAGCCTTCTAAAATATCAAAGCAATCGGTGATTAGCGCAGCTTGGTAGCGCATCTGGTTTGGGACCAGAGGGTCGGGAGTTCGAATCTCTCATCACCGACCAAATTTTTGAAGCCTAGTGTTTACACTGGGTTATTTGACGCTAAAGATGCGCCCTTAGCTCATCTGGATAGAGCAACGGCCTTCTAAGCCGTAGGTAGTAGGTTCGAGTCCTACAGGGTGCGCCAAATACATGCTCTAGTAGCATAAAAGTTTGTGGTGGGTATAGCTCAGTTGGTAGAGCCCCGGATTGTGATTCCGGTTGTCGTGGGTTCAAATCCCATTACTCACCCCATTATTCGACTACATTGCCATAGCAATGTTGCGAAAATAGTTTTGCGGAAGTGGCGGAATTGGTAGACGCGCTAGATTTAGGTTCTAGTATCGCAAGGTGTGAGAGTTCAAGTCTCTCCTTCCGCACCATTATTGGTGTAAGCGTAGGTAACGCTAAAAAAATACCAACAAGTTTTCGGTGATTAGCGCAACTTGGTAGTGCATCGTCGCGAAGCTCATAAAGAGTGGGACCAGTGAAGGTCTGGTAAACATACCAAGTCAAATTTCGGTGATTAGCGCAGCTTGGTAGCGCATCTGGTTTGGGACCAGAGGGTCGGGAGTTCGAATCTCTCATCACCGACCAATACATGAAGCCTCGTCAGCAATGACGGGGCTTTTTTGTATTTGGTGTTTATTGAATTTTGAGTGTTGGTGTCGGGAGTTCGCCTATTAAGCTTGGCTTATCATCGACTATTATCTAAAGCCTTGCCCACAGTGGTAAGGCTTTCTGTATTTTACGTTTATTAAAATCTGAATGTTTGTGTTGGTGGTGTGCTCGACTTAACACACCTACAAATACAAAAGAGGGCCGTAGCTCTCTTCTGAGGTAAAGTTTAAAGTTATTGCTAGTGATGCTTTTTCATTGCTTCAACCAAGGCATCGCGGGCTGAGATTGAACCTGCACGCTCTGCTTCTTCCACAAAGCTTAACGCTTTATCAAAGTCACTGGCTTTTACCGCATTTTCGATAAGTTGATTAAACATTGCTTCGGTTTCTGGTTGTATAGGACTCGTCTTGGTTTTTGCTGAACTTACCGCAACAGCGGTTGTAGTGCTGACTGCTGCTGGCTCTGAAATTAATGCGTCTGCAGAGTTTTGCTGTTCAACCATGTCATTAGCTGAGCTAGCTGCCCCTGGTGCGTAATCGAAGGCTAAGCGGAATACACCGGTAGCTGTGTGTGCAATGGGCTGGTTACTGTACATTTTTACTACATCGGCCTCTCTACCTAACTCCACTGCTTTTGGATCGGGTGGGTCGAGTTTAGTGGTTTGTTGCATCGCTTGGTCTGTTGTAAGCACCACTAGGTACTTAGCTTGTCTCCCATCTCGAAACACTGCGGGTAATTCCACATTGCCAAAAAAACGGTCAATACTTAATAGCGAGCCGTTCTCGTAATTGATAGTTTCTTCCCCGTAAACATCAATGGGATCGAAGTTTTTGTCGAGTACTAATAGGGTAGGAGCAAAAACACTGGTAACAATGGGGGAAGATACCGCAACCTTAATGGGGCCATTTACTTCTGGTAATTCAACGGCTTTAACAAAGGATTTACCTGTTCTGAACTGAAAAGCGGGATCTTGAGTAGTGAGGGTAAAGTCAACTTTACCTGGCGCCGATATTTTTTGGTAATTGAGCTGTGACAAGTTAGAGCAACACACAGGCGCTTGCTCTAAGGCTTGGTAACCAATGCTGGGATCTATTTTCTGTACGGATTTTGCGTCGGCAGCACCATAATCAATAATCATACTCTTATTACTACTACAGGCCGCTGTTAACGCAACCATAGTTATTACTAGTAACTTTTTCATCATATCTTCCTTGTTGCTAAGCAAAGATCATTGCCTTCACCTTTATTTGTTGTTTTTGTTTTATCTTGTTGCTGTTTGTTGACTAAGTTATTGCTAATTCACAAAGGCTTAGCGTAAAGTAGGCAAGGTGAGTATTCGCCACAAATATTTCACCTTGCCTATTAGGGTTAGTAAAGCTTCGTCATCACCCGAAGTTTTACCGGAGTGTTTGAAGTTGGTGCCACACTAACTCCAATCACTTCTTCCTAAGGGCTCGTTTCTACCACCACATGTCCGCTTGAACACCGTAAACAAACTCACCTTTTTGCTCACCATTTGCATTGGTATTATCTTGGCCATTTGTCTTACCGTCGATGTAACTTGCTAACAAGCGGATCTCAGGAGCAGGGCCAGTACCAGTACCAATTACCCAAGTAGGAGCTATGGTTGCTTTGTACTGTGAAGATTCAAACAAAGTGTTACCGCCTGAGCCTTCTACGTCTGTTTCTGTGTAACCAAATTCAGTAGCAATGGTGAAATTGTCGATAGAGTTAATTAAGAACACCGGGCGAGCCATTGCTGACCACCATAAGCTCTTGTTGCCATTATCTAAATCGTCATACTGCATTTGTACAGACGGGAAGATCATAACGCTGCTGCCAAACCAGCCACCATAAGCTAAAGCGCGGTAAGATTTATCGCCTTTATCTACGTGAGCCATGCCAACAGGGCCTTTACCAGCGCTGCCTGGCGCATAGCCGTTGTAGTTAGTGAATGACTTACCAAGCATGCTACTAGCACCTAGGCCTGAACCGGCTTGAACAGAGATTTTTGAGAAACCATTGCCCAACCAGAAGAAGTCTTTTGGTGTGTATTGAACATGCGCTTCAATACCATTAGTGGCAAACTCAGAAACAGTAATATTGCCATTTCCGTCATCACTGCGAGACACGTTGTCAGCCATGTATTTACCCACTAACTCTACGCGCCAGTTGCCGTAATCAGCACGAGCGTGACCTAAGTGAAGTGGGGCGCTTTCGTCGCTGCCATAGCCGTTGTCATCGGGGCGGTTACTTGCTAAGTAAGCAAAATCCCACTTTCCGCCGCCTAGTTCCATTTGCTGAACACCTAAACCCGTGCCCGACCAATCTGTGTAGAAAAAGTCAGTCATGAAGATGTAGTTATCACGGCCGTAGTAACGCTGACCACCCCACATTTTGCCGGTGTTTGTTAAGCCTTCAAACTCTACAAATCCCTCTAGTAAGCCAGTAGCTGAACCGTTAATCGAGTAGTTCTGCTGAGCTTCAAATGCATCTTCGCCAGTGTTGTGCTGACCTAAACGCGTTTTGATAGCAATTTTTTGACCGTTGTCTAGGGCCCATGTTTTGTTAAACGCTAGCTCGTAGAAGTCATCACTTTCAATACCTAAGCGACCTAAGCTTTCTTTAGATGCAGGGTAAAGTGCTTGGTTGCCGCCAGTTGAGCCAGTAAATAGCGCGCCAGAGCGAAAGTATCCGTGGAATTCGAATCCTTCTTCAGCTGCAACAGTTGTGCTAACTGCGCTAGCTGCAAGTGCCATTGAACATGCAACAGATAGTGCTTTAATTTTCATTTTAATTTAACTCCCTAAATATATTTCCGTATGTCTTCATTGGGCTTCCTTAAACATCGCTGTTTTGCCAAAAGACGATTCGATTATAGGGATCTGAAACCGGTTTTATTTTGAACTTCGTCACAATGATACCGGTTTCAATGGTGTGTGGATCACAGTTCTATTTCGATTTTTAAAATTCATAAGCAAAAGTAAATTTTTGTTAACGCTGCGGAGCGTTAGGGCAAAAATAAGCGATTTTGAATGGTAGCGTTAACATGTGATGTAGGGCGGTTTTTAGCTTGCTAATTAGATTATGCATCACCTTTACAGTGTTTTATTGGATATCTTAATTAATATAATCAATTACTTACGGTTAATTATTTATTGTGGGGGCTTATTCATTACCACGTTATTCCAAATTGCTTGTAACAACCACGAGCAAATATGATTTTTAAAAGCTTGAATAACAAAATATTAACGTCGTGTTTGGTGCGAGTGCAAATGAATAGTAGAGCGATGATATTTTAGGCCTAGTGGCTAAGCGTTCGGCTTTAGAGTGTTGCTCGAAATGACCTTGTTTGTTTGCTACCTATGGCATTGCCGAGTGGTGCTTATTCTGTGTTTTTAATATAAGTATTTGTTTTATAATTATTAAATTTCCAATGACAATCTGAAATTAGCAACTACCTTCTCACTTTCAGCCACAAAAGCTCGCTCCTTTATTTATAGTTCGATGATTTTACTTTTAAGCAACATTTTGATGAAACCGGTTTCATTTGTGTGTTTGAGTTCACGGTTTTAATTAGTTTGAGTGGTAAAGTAAAAGCGTTATTACGAGAACTTTATGGAAGAGCGATATATGAAGAAAAGGACAACTACCTCGGCAATACTGGGTGTTTCTCTAGCGGCGTTGTTAGGTGGGTGCGGAGCAACCAGTAAGGTTGAGCCTAATCTAGATGTAACATCGTACAAGCGTCATCAGTTTTTGCCTCCGCAGGGTAAAACCTTAATGTTTATTGGCCAAGACATACAAACTATTAATGAGTTTGTTGCTGACACAGGAGTGCAGCCTGCTGCAGTTACAGCTTACGCCTCGGCCGACTTAACTGGTGTGCTTAATGCTTTTCCTGAGTCGCATGGGTCTTTGGATATTCCTGGTTATGCCGAGGATTACCCAAACGCTACGTTGGCGATAGGTTTGTGGCTAAAAAACACCTATAAGAAGTTAGCAGAGGGGCACCCACGTAGCGTCAATAATGTAGACCGTTTAGTAAAACATCTAAAGGGTTTGAATAGGCCAATTATGCTCAGAATTGGCTATGAAGTAGATGGTTACTGGAATAACTACCACCCAGAGGAGTTTAAAGCCGCTTGGAAGGTTATCACTGCTGCTATTGCCAAGAATGACGCGCAAAATATTACTACTGTTTGGCAAATTGCTGGCTATTGTGCATCTATGGACAACTCGGTGTTTACCGAAACTCAGAACAGTTTTAAGGGCTTAGATTATGACGCCTGGTACCCAGGCGATGAGCATGTTGATTGGCTGGGGCTTTCATATTTTTCCCAACCTCGTGATTGCCTAAGTGATACAGCTAAAAATGCCGCTGGTGGTTTGCCGAGTGCTTTTGGCTCCTTGAGTGATGTTGACGAGCAAGGCAATAGTTTAGCTTTGGACAACATCATCGCTTACTTAAATGCAAAAGATAAACCTATCTTTGTTGCTGAAGCTAGCCCTAAATACTATTGGATTGAACGTGGCGAGTACAAACCCGATGCAGATACCACGGTGAATAACTTACAAAAAGTTAGTGGCGAGCAAATTTGGCAAGATTGGTATGAGCCGTTCTTTGATTTTCTGAAACGTCATCAGCAATCAATTCGCGCAGTGTCTTACATCAACATGCATTGGGAGTCATTTGCTGGCTGGAGTTGCGACATTAAAAACACCCGCGCAGTTAAGCTTGGCTTAACCTGTAAAGATGGCATATGGGGTGATGCCAGAGTGCAAGTTAATCCATATATTAAGCAGCAGTTCTTTAATCGCCTAGACAACGGTAAGTATATTTATCGCCAAGAAGACGGCGGCTTTGATCAATTGAGTGGTTGGACTGAAGCCAGTGTTGCAATAACGGCAGTAACAGCCGCTAAGTCAGAAATAGCCAAGGTGGTTAAATCAAGCCCATTTCACGATAAACCTGCTGCAATTCCTAGTCGTATTCAAGCACAAGAGTACGATAAAGGAGGCGAGGGCGTAGCTTATAAAGATAGTTCGGGCATAAACCACGGTGCGAACGAATGGGGGATCCGCTTCCGTGAAAATGAACTTGTTGATATTGGCAAAGATCCCGAGACCGAAAGCTTCGTAGTTGGCTGGACAGCCAAAGGTGAGTGGTTGAATTACTCGGTTAGCGTGGCCGAAACAGGCACTTATACCGCTAACTTTAGGCTGGGACATGGTGGGAGAAAAGCCGGCTCTTTCAAAGTGCTGTTAAATGGCGAAACACTCATCGAACAAGTAAACATTCCGGCAACTAAGAGCTGGGAAACCTACCAAGTAGTGAGTCTTGAGGAAATAACGTTAACTCAAGGTGAGCACTTACTTACCATCGAATTTACTGCAAGTGGTGACTATAACACGCCAGGAAACATCGACTGGTTCGAATTTGTTCAACAATAGGAGGTGCCTTAGTCGGATCTATTTCATTCCTCTTCCTTGGCTATATTAGCAATTGCATAGCCTTTGTTTGCCCGCATTGACTGCGGGCTTTTTTTTGCCTTAATCAGCTTCAAATAAATGTTAATGCTTAGTTAATTATTACTGATCAAGATCTCATTTCTCTTTTAGATTACTTGTTTGTTTTCATAATCAATAATATTCTGAAACCAGTTTCAGGAACCGGTTTCATTTTGTGTTTTTTAATCGGATTCTGGGTTAAGGGAATAAGGTAAACTGGAGAAGAAATGGATCTTAAGGCACTTAGTGATCAGTTCTGGCGAGATGGCTACTTACTTATTGAAGACTTCTTTTCAATGCAGCTAATGGACCAAATGACCAATGCTATAAATGAGCACTATGGTGTAGATCCAGAATTTTGGCACACCAATGAATTTTTAGATCGTGCCAAAACCGAAGTGATTCCTTGGTTTCCGCAAAATGAAGGTTGCTTGTTGTTTAACGAGGTTGATCAGCACCCTTACTTCAAAGCACTTTCAAAAGCCGTGCTAGGCGAAGACAGCCAAACACTTTACTGCATGGTGATGTTTTCTAAACAAGGTACGGTAGGGCAGGCTTGGCATCAAGACTGCGACCCCGATGACCCTAAGCGTTTCAATATTAATCGCCTCATCTACACCTCGGACATTCGCCAAGACATAGGTGGTGAGGTGGTGGTTGTACCTCGCTCTCATCTGCGTGGCGAAATCCCGATTGGAGACCCAGAGGGTGAGTTACCAGGGCAATTAGTGCTGCGCCCCAAAAAAGGCAGCCTGATTTTCTTACATGGCCATACTTGGCACCGAGTACTGCCCATCCATGGTGGAAACCGTATATCGACTAATTATCGCGCAGTTCCTAAAGGCACGCCTTTAGATATTACTGACATTTGTGTCTACCGGAATATGCGTTACCACTTTGGCAGCAACAAAGTGGTAGAAGAGCGACAGTGATAGCGTTAACATTTTTCACGACAAAACCCATAGAAATTGGTTCTGCAATTGCTAGTGACTGAAAATAAAGGTCTTATTAGAGCTAGCTGTGAAACCGCTTACGGAGAGCGTTGTGAATAACAAGAAAGTTACCATTAAAGATGTAGCCGCGAGGGCGAAGGTATCTCGTGCGTCAGTATCACGGGTATTAAACGATTACCCAGGCGTGAAACCAGAGTTGCGAGAGCGAGTTAATCAAGCCATGGATGAGTTGGGTTTTGCGCCCAACTATTTCTCTCAAGCCTTGGCAAAAGGGCGTTCGCAAAGTGTTGGTTTAATGGTTCGCTCTTTAGGCGGTTTCTTTTTTGGCAGCATCATGTGCGAGGTAGAAGAAGTTCTCACCAAAGCTGGTTATCAATGCATGGTAACTAGCGGGCATGGCACTTATGAGTCTGAGCGTGCAGCCATGGAATTTATGGTCTCGCGCCAATGTGACGCGATTATTGTGTATTCCGATTGTTTATCGGACGAAGAAATTATCAAGATTAACCAAGCAGGAAGCCCAGTAGTATTGATTTCCCGCTTTATTGAAGAATTGGACAGCCAGTGTATACGCTTCGACGACACCAGTGGAGCTTACCAGGCTACCAAGCACCTGATTGCTAACGGGCATAGTGATATTGCCACCATCACCGGACCTTTAAGTAATCAAGACGCGAGAGATAGGTTAACCGGTTACCGCAAGGCTTTAGAGGAATTCGCAATTCCTTATCGTCCTGAGTTGGTATTGGAATCTAACTTTCAAGTCCCTGGCGGAAAGCTAGCAACTGAAAAGTTGTTAGCGGCTAAACATCACTTTAGCGCCGTCTTTTATGGTAACGACGAAATGGCGATTGGCGGTATTCAAGCGCTTAATCATGCTGGGTTGTCGGTACCAGAAGATGTCTCAGTGATTGGTTTTGAGGATGTGCCACTGAATGAATTCCTTAAACCCAAAATGAGCTCAATGAGGATACCTGTTGCAAGCATTGGTAATTTGGCCGCTAAACGCGCGTTAAGTTTGATTGCACAGGAAGAACTGGATTTAGCCCTTGAGGTTGATGTTCAACTGATGGAGCGCGAATCCGTTAAAACAATCTAGTTGTTCACTCCTACTGTGCAAATTAAGCAGTTTGAGTGACGCCCATAAGGATTTGAATAATGGAACTCAAAAAGCTTAGTTTAGCGCTAGTTATAGCAGGCACAGCCGTGGCGGCACAGGCAGAAACAACCATTCGTTATGATTGTTGGCCAAACCACGATAAAACCGCCGTAGAAAAGATTGACGATTTTTACAAAGCCAACCCTGGCATTAAAGTTGAAGTACTGTCTAACAACTGGGTTGACCACCACAACAAACTGACCACGGCTCTAGCTACCGGCGATGGTGCTGGCGACGTGGTATGTATCGATGTAGAAAAGATTGGCGCCATTGTTAACCAAGGCGGTTTTGCCAACATGAGCAAAGCTTTTAACGCTGATCAGGATGAAAACAAATTTGCTCCATTTGCATGGGCACAAGGTAAAGGCGCTGATGGCGAGCAATATGCACTGCCGCTAAACGTTGGCCCAGGTGTTATGTACTACCGCCGTGAGCACATGCAAGATAAAGGCTTCAACCCTGAAGCCGTGACTAAAGATTGGGATGCATTAATGGCTTGGGGCGAAGAGCTAAAAGCTAAAGGTGTTCCGTTAGTGGGTCATGCTGGCTCTATCGCTCAAGCAATCATCAATACCGAAGTAGAAGCGGGTAATAGTATTTACTTCGATAAAGACGATAACCCAATTGTAACTAACGAACGTTTTGTTAAAGCCTTTACTTACGCCAAAATGGCGCGTGAAAAAGGCCTTGATGCGCGTATTGGTGACTGGAGTTCTGAGTGGTTTGAAGGCTTGAAAAACGCCAATTTCGCTATTCAATTTTCGGGAGCTTGGTTAGCGGGTTTCCTAGAATCTTGGATTGCGCCTGATACAGGCGGTAAGTGGGGCGTAAGTGGTTTACCTGCGGGTAACTATGGTTCTTGGGGTGGGACATTCCTTGCGATCCCTGAGCAAAGCAAGAATAAAGAAGAAGCCTACAAATTAGTTGAATACTTAACTAAAAACCGCGACATCGTGTTGTACGAATTTAAAACCAATGCTGCTTTCCCTGCATTAAAAAGTTCTTACGACGCGCCAATGTTCCAAGAAGAAATGCCTTTCTTAGGTGGCCAAAAAGCTCGCCTATTGTGGACAGAAATTGCTGAAAACATTAAGCCAATTAAACCTTCTAAAGCCGATAACATCGCACGCGCGATTATTTTAGAGCAAGCGTTACCAGCGGTAGTAGAAGAAGGCAAAGATGTGAAAGAAGCCTTGGCTGATGCCGAGAAGCAAATAAAACGCCGCATGCGTAGTTTGTAAGCTTCACCGTCTCTTTCTAATTACTGGGCGACTGTCGTCGCTCAGTTCACCACAATATGAGTAAGTAACATGAGCAGTTCTCACGCATCCGCACCTCTTTCCGAGGTAGAGGGCGATAAGAAGGCTAAGTCTGCACGCAAACGTTCGTTTGCCAAGTTAGGCCAAGTGTTCGCCCCTTACGGTTTTTTAATGCCGTTCATCATTCTATTCTTGGTTTTTCAGGTTTTTGGTTTCGCCTTTTCTTTGTATTTGTCGTTTCACCAATGGAACCCGGTTGCTGGATTAGATTCAATGCGCTTTGTCGGCATCGAAAACTACACTTTTTCTTTAGAAGACGAAGACTTTTACCGTTCTCTATATAACACCATTTGGCTGGGATTAGCCTCTGGGATAAGCCAACACTTAGTGGCAATTCCAATGGCTTATTTGCTGGTGAACCTTGGCAGCAAGTTTCGCCACTTTATGACCTCAGCCTTCTTTTTACCGTTTATCACCTCTACCGTTGCGGTGAGCCTGATTTTTGTAAACCTGTACTCTGCAAATGTAGGGATTATTAACAAGGCTTTGGTAGCACTAGCTAATGCGCCTGGTTTGGGGTACATCTTTGGCTGGTTAAACGACTTAATGCCCTTGCGCTGGCTAGAAGATCGTTTGTTGATTAAACCTGCCATTGCCTTTTTACAATTTTGGAAATACACCGGTTTTCACTTAGTAATCTATATTTCCGGCATATTGACTATCTCAAAGGAAGTGGAAGAAGCAGCTTTGCTAGATGGTGCAAACTTCCGCCAACGTTTCTGGTATATCGCCTTGCCTCATTTACGCCCATTTATCTTCTTTGGGGTCACTTTAACCATTATCGGTAGCCTACAAATGTTCGAAGAACCGTTCATTCTAACTAACGGTACCGGTGGTATTGGTAACTCTGGCTTAACGATTTCTATGTTCCTCTATAAAGTCGCTTGGGAATGGCTAGACATGGGCTGGGCATCGGCAATGTCGTGGTTACTGTTTTTAATCATTGCAGCGGTAACGGCGGTGCAGTTCTTATTCTTTGGCCGCAAAGGATTAGGGAGCCATTCATGAATATATTCGCAAATTCTACTCTGCCTCGTCGTCGTAGACAGCAAACCAAGGGCGGAGAATTAGCCGCCCAAATTTTTGGGGTAGTGGGCACTATTGGTTTTTATGTCTTTTTAGTGTTGTGTGCTTTTTTAAGTATATTCCCGTTTATATGGTCGAGCATTTTATCTACTCGTACCCGAACTGAGATTTTTTCCTCAGAGCTTAGCTTGGCGCTAGGCAATGCACTGTTTGAGAACTATCAGTCTTTGGTTGATACCTTGCCGTTCTGGACTTCAATGCTGAATAGCTTATATGTCACTGGCTTGGGGACGGTGGTGTCTATCTTGTTTTGCTCTATGGGCGGTTATGCCTTTGCAATCTACAAGTTTAGAGGGAAGAATTTTATATTTGGAACCATGGTAGCCTCCATGATGGTACCGCCTATCTTAGGTTTGATTCCTTACTACATGATTGTGCAGTTTTTGGGTTTATTAAATACTCACGTTGCCTTGTGGTTGCCGTTTACCGCTACCCCTTTTGCGATATTTTTGGTGCGTCAATATGTGGTGAGCTCAATCCCTCGAGAGTTGATTGAATCCGCACGAATTGATGGAGCGGGCGAGTGGTCAATTTATTTTCGCATTGCATTACCGCTGATGAAACCAGTATTGGGAACCGTTGCCATTGTGCAATTTGTTTTCTTCTGGAATAACTTCCTAGGACCTTTGGTGATTTTGTCTAGCCAAGATAAGTATGTGGTAACACTTGCTCTGCGAACCGTTCAAGGTTTGCCAAATACTCCATGGGGCGCGGTGATGTTGGGAACTACCATTTCCATTTTGCCGATTGTGACCTTTTACTTGTTTGCCTCTAGGCAAATGATTTCTGGGCTCACCAGTGGTGCGGTAAAAGGTTAAATCAACAATGCAAAGAAAAACCTTTAACTGGGGCATTATTGCTCCAGGCCGTATTGCTCGGCGTTTTGCCGAGGGCTTAAGCGCCATTGAAGACGCCAAACTGTATGCAGTGGCAAGCTCTAATGAGCAGCGTGGCAAAGCCTTTGCTAAAGATTTTGGCGCCGCTACTAGCTATTTACGATACGACGAATTACTCGCCGACCCAAAGGTTGATGCAGTATATATTGCCAACCCCCATCGTTTTCATTACGAAACGATTCGGGCTTGTATTCTAGCGGGTAAGCCAGTGCTGTGTGAAAAGCCCTTAACGGTGAATGCCGCGCAAGCTGAACAACTTATGGCGTTGGCCGAACAGCACCAAGTGTTTTTAATGGAAGCTATGTGGAGCCGTTATTTGCCTGTATGGCAGCAGGTAAAGCGTTGGCTAAATCAAAACATGATTGGTGACATTAAGTTGCTGCAATCTAGCTTTGCGTTTCCCATTCCAAGAGATGAAAGTGATCGCTTACTTAATATAGATTTAGCGGGCGGGGTGCTACTTGATTACGGAGTGTATAACGTTGCTTTATCGCAGTTTGTGATGGGCAGACACCCTAGTAAGGTTTTAGCCGATGGCCTGGTTGGCCCTACAGGTGTTGACGAGCGTTGTAGCGTTATTCTTAACTATGGTGGTGCAGTTAGCCAATTCACCTGTTCTTTCCAAAGTTATACCGAAAACAGTTTTTGCATTTACGGTGATAAAGGCAAAATTGTGGTACCAGCGTATTTTTGGGATAGCAACAAAGTAGAGCTTCATTTATTCGACAAGCGCCCAGAGCTATTAGAGCTGCCGTACTTAGCCAGCGGTTTCGAATATCAATCAAGTGAAGCGATGAGTTGCATTCGTCAGGGGAAGTTGCAAAGCCAGTTAAATACTTGGCAAGACACCCTAGGCACCCAGCGAGTAATGGATGAGATTCTGGCTCAAGTAGGCGTTAGTTACCCATTTCTTTAGTCGGTCGTTAATGCATTTAGCAAAAGCCCCGTCTTAGGGGCTTTTTAGCAACCGTCGTCAACTAGCTCGTACTGCGGAGGCGTAGTTGCGTTACTGGCTTGGGTATATTGAAAATAGCAGTTGTCGTCAGTGACTTGGCCATTACCGTTTCTGTCGTAGCCCAGATAAGTGAAAGCAATGCCTTGCTCTTGTAAAACAAAAACATCATCAATGTCGATGCGTTTAGTAATGTCGGTATTATCAAGGTATCGCCATTTTAGTCTTACGTCAGGACTATCGGGGTTAAATACATCAAAAGTGCCATCTCCATCCATGTCTACGTCGATTAAGTCATCGCGATTAGGCACCTGTTGCGACACATAACTTGGCATGTAGGATTTAAGGGTGAGGAGGTCGTTGGCGGCTTTTACACTAACGCTGATTTGTTCAATGGTTTTTATTCGGGCATCACTGGATAGATTTAGTAGCTTAGGTGCAGCAGTAACCGCAAGAATACCGATCACGATAATCACTACAACCAGTTCTATTAAGGTAAAGCCTTGGTTTTTCATTAATCCCTAAACATTTTTACCGCATCCGTTTTCGGCGAAGTATAAAAGTTTGCTTATCGCTTGCCTAGCTTTGTAGAGTCATTGGTCTAATTTTGTGCGGGTGCGCTAATTATAAGCAAGCGTTATATCAACAAAGACCTGTTTTTTGAGCGGGAGCTTTGAGCTTAATGTAGTGAAAATCGCCAAACAGGTATGCGTAGCAGCAAATATTTACGCGATATCTGCGATTATCTAGCAATCAGTCTCGACCTTGGCGAAAACCATGGCTATAATGCGGCGTTTTGAAATTATGGGTCCTTAACTAAGGACAGCTAGTTCGCCAATGCGAACCGCTAAATTCCCATTGTTTACGTAAGTAAATTGTCAGCAGGGTGCTGACTATAGCCGAGGTAATAAAATGCAGGTTTCAGTAGAAACAACTCAGGGCTTGGAGCGTCGTGTTACGATTTCGATTGACGCTACGCAAATCGAACAGCAAATTGAGCAAGCGCTTAAGCAAGAATCACGTCGCGCTCGCATCGACGGTTTCCGCCCTGGTAAAGTGCCAGTAAGCGTAATCAAGAAACGTTACGGTGCAGCTATTCGCCACGATGTAACTGGTCAAGCAATGCAGCGTTCATTCTACGAAGCTATCATGCAAGAGAAGCTAAACCCAGCAGGTGCTCCAGCACTTCAGCCTGGTGATACTAAAGATGGCGAGTTCAGCTTTAGCGCTACTTTCGAAATCTTCCCAGAAGTAGAAGTTGCTGGTCTAGACGCAATCGAAGTAGAAAAGAAAACTGCTACCGTTAACGACAAAGACGTTGACAACATGATCGACACGTTGCGCAAGCAGCAAGCTACTTGGAAAGAAACCAAGGGCATGATCAAAAACGAATTCCGCGTAAACCTAGACTTCTTAGGTAAAATCGACGGTGAAGAATTTGAAGGCGGCAAAGCTGAAGGTTTCGACCTAGCTATGGGCGCTGGCCGTATGATTCCTGGTTTTGAAGACGGCATCATGGGTAAGAAAACTGGCGAAGAGTTCACTATTGAAGTTAACTTCCCAGAAGATTACCACGCAGAAAACCTAAAAGGTAAAGCTGCAACTTTTGATATCAAAATCAACAAAGTTGAAAAGCCTGAACTAGCTGAAGTTAACGAAGAATTCGTTAAATTGTTCGGTGTAGAGTCTGGTGAACTAGACGCACTTAAAGCTGAAATCCGTAAGAACATGGAACGTGAACTTGAGCAAACGCTAAAAGCGGGTGTTAAAGAGCAAGTTTTAGCTGGTCTTATCGAGCAAAACGAAATTGACGTACCAGCTGCTCTAGTTTCTCAAGAAGTTGAGCAACTTCGTAAGCAAGCAATGCAACGTTTTGGCGAAAACGCACAAAATGCTCCAGAGCTTCCAGATGAGCTATTCACTGAGCAAGCGCAGCGTCGCGTTCGCACCGGTCTTCTATTAGGTGAGTTAATCAAAGTTAACGAACTAGAAGCTGATGATGAGAAAGTTAAAGAGCACATTGCTTCTTTCGCTTCTGCTTACGAAGATCCAACTGAAGTTCTTGACTACTACGCGAAAAACGAAGAGTTGATGAACAACGTTCGTAACGTAGTTTTAGAAGAGCAAGCGATTGAATTTGTGCTTGGTAAAGCAAAAGTGACTGAAAAAGAAGTAGCTTTTGATGAAATTATGAACAAGCAAGGTGCAAACTAAGGTCTAATTTGACTTAGCCACCTTTATCTCGCATATAATGGCTCGTATGTACTACATACGAGCCATTTTTTTTAAGGAAGAGCGCATCAATGTCTAAAGAAGTTAATCAGTCTGCATTCGACCCCATGGCGGCTTTGGTGCCAATGGTTATTGAGCAAACCTCTAAAGGGGAACGCTCTTATGATATTTACTCTCGTCTATTAAAAGACCGAGTTATTTTCTTAACTGGTCAAGTGGAAGACCACATGGCCAACCTAGTGGTTGCTCAGTTGTTATTTTTAGAATCTGAGAACCCAGAGAAAGACATCTTCATTTACATTAACTCGCCAGGTGGCTCAATTAGTGCTGGTATGGCGATTTACGACACCATGCAGTTTATTAAGCCTAAAATTAGTACCGTGTGTATGGGTATGGCAGCAAGCATGGGCGCATTTTTATTGGCTGGTGGCGCTAAAGGCAAACGTTATTGTTTACCAAACGCCAAAGTGATGATTCACCAGCCACTAGGCGGTTATCAAGGTCAAGCATCTGACATTGAAATCCACGCCAACGAAATTATTAAAACAAAACGTCGCATGAACGAGTTGTTGGCCGAGCATACTGGCCAAAGTTTTGATACTATCGCTGCAGACACTGATCGCGATAACTATATGACAGCTGAACAGGCTAAAGAATACGGTATCGTCGATGATATCTTTGCGCGTCGTGAATAATTAGTTCCAATTCACGGTCTGTACAGATAGAGCATAGAGAAAATAGCATTCTTCGCGGTTTGATTTACACTGTAGATAAAAGCGTAGAATGCTACATAGTTTGAGGTTAGCGAATGACAGATAAGCGCAAGGGTGATGGAGATAGCAGTAAGCTGTTGTATTGCTCCTTCTGCGGTAAAAGCCAGCATGAAGTGAGAAAGCTGATTGCCGGTCCCTCCGTCTATATTTGTGACGAATGTGTTGAGTTATGTAACGACATCATTCGAGAAGAAATAAAAGAAATATCGCCAAATAAAAAAGAAGGCAACGCCTTACCGGTTCCTAAGGAAATTAGAGAACACCTTGATGACTACGTAATTGGTCAAGATCACGCCAAGAAAGTATTAGCAGTAGCGGTTTATAACCACTACAAGCGCCTTCGTAACGGTGATGTGGCTGATGGCATTGAGCTTGGTAAGAGTAATATCCTTCTTATTGGCCCAACTGGTAGTGGTAAAACGCTACTGGCGGAAACGCTTGCTCGTTTACTCGATGTACCGTTTACCATGGCTGATGCTACCACCTTAACCGAAGCAGGTTATGTGGGTGAAGATGTTGAAAACATCATCCAGAAGTTACTGCAGAAATGTGATTACGACGTTGATAAAGCGCAACGCGGTATTGTTTACATTGATGAAATTGACAAAATTTCTCGTAAATCAGATAACCCGTCAATTACTCGTGATGTTTCTGGTGAAGGTGTACAGCAAGCCTTACTTAAGTTAATTGAAGGTACTGTAGCTTCTGTTCCTCCTCAAGGCGGACGTAAGCATCCTCAGCAAGAGTTTTTACAGGTTGATACCTCTAAAATCCTATTCATCTGTGGTGGTGCATTTGCTGGCTTAGATAAGGTTATCGAGCAACGAGCTTCTACCGGAACCGGTATTGGTTTCGGGGCTGAAGTGAAGGGCGAAGCAGATAAAAACTCGCTAAGCGAAACCTTCTCTAAAGTTGAGCCAGAAGATCTAGTTAAGTACGGTCTTATTCCTGAGTTTATTGGCCGTTTGCCTGTAGTGGCTACGCTAACTGAGCTTGATGAAGACGCATTAATCCAGATTTTAAGCGAACCTAAAAATGCCCTTACTAAACAGTACGGTGCTTTGTTCAAGCTTGAAGATGTTGAGCTAGAGTTCCGCGAAGATGCACTTCGTGCTATCGCTCACAAAGCGATGGAGCGTAAAACCGGTGCTCGTGGCTTGCGTTCAATTGTAGAAGCAGTATTGCTTAATACAATGTACGACTTACCATCGATTGATAATATTTCAAAAGTAGTTATCGACCAAACGGTGATTCAAGGTGAGAGTGACCCAATCTTGATTTACACCAATGAAGATAAAGCTGCTAGCGCAGAGTAAACTGTGCGAGTATAAAAAAAGCCAGTCTTATGACTGGCTTTTTTGTTAGTTAGGCTTTTTGCCAAACTAACAATAGGTTGTTAGCTGGCATAGCTATTGTTTCTTTGAGATGTAAATCATGTTTGGCTGCCCAAGACTGCAATTGCTCAATGTCTCGAAGGCCTCCGTAGCCTTGAGCTTGCAGCATCAAATCGAACTCGCGATTACTCTCGCTACTGTATTGGCCAGCTTGCTTAAACGGACCGTAGTGAAACAGTTGTCCTTTAGATGGTAAATTGTCACCGATGTTCGAATACATTAGCTCTACGAGCTCTTTAGGCATTATGTGTGCGGTATTGGCGGTATATACTGTGTCGCAATCACATGGCCATAGATCTGTACCTACTTGATAGTTAAGCGGCGGCGGTTGCTCACTGAGTATCATGTACTCTTGCCAATATCTAATGGCTGGGTCATTGGTTTGTTGGTCTGAGGTCTGCCAACGAAGTTGAGGTAGGGCTTTAGCAAAAAAAGCAGCGTGTTGTCCGGTGCCTGAACCAATCTCAAGTAGGCACCGCGATGATGTTAGCCTTGGGGCAAGCTGCTCTAAGATTGCCTGTTTGTTATTATCGGCGGCGCGGTTAAAAAACGCCGCCGGATGTTGATTACTCGTCATTCGGGTTTTGATGCAAATAAGCTTTGTTGGTTAAGTGTTGCTTATGAGTGTTGTCCTTAAGCTTCACTTTGTAGTGCAAACCGGCTTTAGCTAGCATGTGCGCTGCAATAGGCGCAGTAATTAGCAAAAACATGGTAATCAGTATTTCTTTTAAATTAACCCTGCCTAACTCAAAGCTAAAATAAACCATTGAGGCAATTAAAATGCAGCCGACACCCAATGTGCTCGCCTTGGTAGGGGCGTGCAAGCGGGTGAAAAAATCTGGCAACTTGGCTAAACCAACTGAGCCAATCAACATAACTACTGCGCCAAGTACAAGCAGAATACTTACAACAATTTCTAATAAACTGGTCATCTGCTAATCCTATTCGATGATGTCGCCGCGAAGTAAGTATTTACAAAATGCAGCAGTACTAACAAAGCCCAATAGGGCAATTAGCAATGCACTTTCGTAGTAACTTACCGAGCCTTGGTACAAGCCTAACAATATAATTAAGGCGATGCTGTTGATATACATAGTGTCTACCGCAACAATGCGATCAGGTGCGGTAGGCCCAATAATTAAGCGCCAAGCATTAAGCGCTAAGGCTATACAAATTAAGCCGCTGGCAAAGAGAGTGGCATAAGCTAACATTTGAAAATCTCCTTCAGTGGGGCTTCATAGCGCTGTTTAATTTGTGTAATTAGCGCTTGCTCATCCTCTAGGTGAAGCACGTGTACATACAGCCATTGTTTGTCGTCAGATAACTCGACACTGCAGGTTCCTGGGGTTAACGACACACTGCTTGTAAAAATGGTTAATGGCAAAGGTTCGCTAAAAGAGATGGGCACTGCGATAAACGCAGGGTTAAGTTTTTTGTTACTTTGTAAAACTCTTTTCGCAACATCAAAGTTCGAAACTACAATATCGATAATTAGACGAAAAGTGTAAGAGATTACTTTAAGTGGGTTTTTAGCAACCGGTTCTTTTTCACTTAGAGGCGCAACGATCCAAGGGATTACAATAGCGAAGATTGCACCTAGTACCATATGTCCGCGGCTAAACTCATGTAAGATTTGCCACACTAACCACAACAGTAAGCTGTGGTAAGGGGTTGGAAACCAAACAAATTTCTTTTGAGTTTTAATCATTTGGCTACCTCGTTAAGATGTTGCAGGCTTAAACCTGCATTGAGTTGCTCTGCGGCAAGCTGAGCGTAATCGGTTAATGGACCACCAAAGACCACCATTAAAGGTAGTAAGCCCACTAAAATAGCGATGGCTAAATATTGAATAGGGTGCCCTTGTAAGGCAGTGGTGTTTTCGCCACTGGTACGCCAAAACAAAGAGGTTCCGGCGCGAGATAAGGCAATTAGCGAAATCAAACCTGCACCTAAAATTAAAGACCATATCCACGCCATTTGATTGGTATCGGTTACCGATTGCAAGATAAGGGCTTTGCCAACAAAACCAGACAACGGTGGCATGCCGATGAGACCAATTGCAAGCAGCGCAAATACAAAGCCTAATTTAGCTGATTGAGGCATCGCTCTTGCTGTTACAAAGCGGTCTTCTGCTTTTCCTCGCTGTTGCTGAATGAGTCCCGCCAGCAAAAACATCGCAGCACAAGCGATGGTACTGTGTACTAAGTAATAAATACCGGCAGTGCTAGCTTGTACGCTATTTAGGCTAATTGTAACCAACAAAGTACCAACCGAAACTATCACCAAGTTGCTACATAATACTCTTAGGCTTTGGCTCGCTAATACTGATATCGCGCCAATGGCGATGGTCAATAAGGCAATTGGCCAAAGCCACGGAAGTGCGATATTGGCCAGCTCACCCGCTTGTTCACCAAACATTACTCCGTGGATCCGCCAAATACTGTAGATACCAACTTTGGTCATAATGGCAAATAGCGCGGCTACTGGGGTGCTGGTGCTTGAGTATGCTTTAGGCAACCAAAAGTGCAGCGGAAGCATTGCTGCTTTCAAGCCAAACACGGCAAGTAACAGTAATGCA
Organism: Agarivorans sp. OAG1; assembly: GCF_037076485.1. Lineage (NCBI taxonomy): Bacteria > Pseudomonadati > Pseudomonadota > Gammaproteobacteria > Alteromonadales > Alteromonadaceae > Agarivorans > Agarivorans sp. OAG1. The sequence continues at coordinate 2,924,252 of NZ_AP028990.1, read as the reverse complement.
CCAGACTTAGTAATTAGCTGTTCACTGTGTGACAGTTGCGGAATTTTGTCAGCCATATCGGCAAAGTTGAGGGTACCTAAGGTGCCGTATAAGGTGCCTAGGGCAAACAAGAATAACGATGAGCCAATTAAGTTTAAAAATACATAATGGATGTTGGCCTGAATTTTTTGTTTACCGCCTCCGTGGATCATCAAGGAGTAGGAAGCAATCAGTAATACCTCAAAAAATACAAACAGGTTGAACGCATCGCCAGTTAGAAAGGCGCCGTTAATGCCCATTAGTTGGAACATAATTAATGGATGAAAAAATGCTCCATTTTTATCTTCACCGGCACTGGCATACAAAATGACAGTTAGGCCTAATACGGCGCTCAAGGCAATCATTAATGCAGAAAAGGCATCAGCCACTAATACAATACCAAAGGGCGCCGACCAATCACCTAAGGCATACATTTGAATACCTTGATTTTGCACTTTTAAAAGTAAGGCTATTGCCACAACAACCATTAATAAATTGGCTGCAATCGTGAAAATACGTTGCTTACTTAACGATGCGCTTAGGCTTGGAAATAGCAAAATCACGCCCACAAAAAACGGGATTAGAACGGGGAAAACAACTAAATGATCAAACAAACTCATTAGGCTTTATCCTCCCGCGCTAAACGGTCTATAGGTTCTTCTCCATCAACATGGTCATTACCCAAATCGGCACGTCCGCGCATGGCCAAAATAACGGCAAAAGCGGTCATTGCAAATCCAATAACAATCGCTGTTAGTACTAAAGCTTGAGGGAGTGGGTCGGCGTAATTGTCTCCGCCATTTAGCACCGCTGGCGCGCCAATGGTTAACCCGCCACTGGCAAACAAAAATAAATTAACAGCGTAAGACAACAAGGTTAATCCTATAACAAGGGTAAAAGTGTGGCCACGTAGCATTAAAAAGATGCCACAAGCGGTCATAAAGCCGACACACACTGAGTAGACTACTTCCATTATCTTTCTCCTACGGTGAGTCGTTCTTTGGTAGTGAGTTTGCCTAGATTAGCCAAAATCAATAAGGTTGCGCCGATTACCGTTAAGTACACGCCTAAATCAAATACCAAGGCGCTGGTAAGCTCAAACTTGCCTATCCAAGGTAGTGAGAAGTAATCAAACCAAGAGGTTAAGAATGGGCGACCAAAGGCCCAGCTACCTAAACCGGTGATTGCTGCGGTGACTAAACCAATGGCAATAAAGTAGTGGTAACTAACGCTTACCCGCTTGCTCATCCAATCTACGCCGTGAGCCAAATACTGCTGAATTAGTGCAATCGAGGTAATTAAGCCTGCAATAAAGCCACCACCGGGTAAGTTATGTCCTCGCATGAAAATGTAAGCCGATACCAATAGGAATAAGGGCAGTAAGCTTTGTGATACTACCGACAGCAGAATTGGGTATTTGTCTTTAGCCCATAAGCGGCCATCGTGATCTTTAGTACGCATCGATAAACGCATTCTTGCGATCAGCTTATAAATACCTAGTGCCGCAATACCCAAAACGGTAATTTCGCCAAAGGTATCAAAACCACGGAAATCAACCAGAATAACGTTAACCACATTGGTACCACCGCCGCCAGTTTTAGCATTAGCAATAAAGAAATCTGAAATGCTATCTAGCGGATGAGTCAGTAAGGCAAAACAAATACTGCCAACGATACAACCAATTGCCGAAGCTACCGCTAAGTCACGAACAAAGTGGCTGGGGCGGCTTTTGCTGGTAGGAGTATGTTGAGGGAAAAAGTACAAAGCTAACAACAGCAGGATTACCGTTACTACTTCTACAGATAACTGCGTTAAGGCTAAATCTGGCGCAGAGAAGTAGGCGAAGGTAATAGATACCACCAAACCCACTAGCGATAGCATCAGCAATGCTATCATCCGGTAGTGGCTCCAGATAATGGTAGCGAGTGAGCCTGCAATTAACAGTATCGCAGCAATCACAACTGCGCCATTAAGCGGCGTGTTTGGCAAGCTTCCTTGAGTTGTCTCTAAATCCAGTAGCGGTGGTGCCGTTAGGGCTAGTGCAAAAAAGCACAGCCAAAATGCGTAGCGCTGTAACGATCCAGACTCTAAATAACCATTCACTTTTTGCGCCCATACTACGCAGCGTTGAATGGCGCCTTCAAATATCAGCTTGGCATCTAGTGCGGGGAATAAGCCTTCAAACCTAAACAATGGTTTGCGATTTAAATAAATGGCTAATCCGCCAGCAATAGCGAGACCGCTCATCAGCAATGGAATGTTAAAGCCGTGCCAAAGAGCTAAACTAAATTCGGGTAAGGGGTGGTTCAGTACTGCCAGCGAGGCACTGTCTAACAAAGGGCCAATGGTGAAATTAGGGAAGATTCCAACAATCAAACATAGGGCTACCAAGATTTCGACGGGCACTCGCATGTAGCGCGGCGGCTCGTGCGGTGTTTTGGTTAAACCTTTCGGTTCCCCGTTGAAAAATACATCGTGAATAAAGCGTAATGAATAGGCTACTGCAAACGCACCACCAATGGTGGCAAGAACAGGAATAAGCCAAGATAGTGAGCCTAAAATGCTTTGGTCGAGAGTTTCGGCAAAAAACATTTCTTTGGAAAGAAAACCATTTAACAGCGGCACACCGGCCATCGAGGCTGAGGCCACCATCGCCAGCGTGGCGGTGATTGGCATGTACTTCCATAAACCATTAAGTTTGCGCATATCACGCGAACCGGACTCATGGTCAATAATGCCAGCTGCCATAAATAGTGAAGCTTTAAAAATGGCGTGGTTAATAATATGAAATACTGCTGCAATTGCCGCCAGTTGGGTATTTAAGCCAAGCAGCAATACAATTAAACCCAAGTGACTAATGGTTGAATAAGCCAGTAAGCCTTTTAAATCGTGCTTAAATAGTGCTGTGTAAGCACCCAATAACAACGTAAACAAGCCAGTAAGAGAAACCACCGCAAACCAGGTTTCGGTTCCTGCTAGCACTGGGTAAAAACGTGCTAATAGGAAGATACCCGCTTTAACCATGGTAGCAGAGTGTAAATAAGCACTTACCGGTGTAGGGGCTGCCATGGCATGTGGTAGCCAAAAGTGGAACGGAAACTGTGCTGATTTAGTGAACGCGCCTAATAGAAACAAGGCCAAAATGGCAAAGTAATAAGGGTGTTGCTGCACTAATTCGCCGCTGTTTAATACCACATCAAGTTCGTAGCTACCGACAACTTGGCCCAGTAACACAATGCCACCTAACAGGGCTAAGCCGCCAGCGCCAGTAATGGTAAGCGCCATGCGAGCGCCTTTTCTTGCGTCACTGCTATGAGACCAAAAACTAATAAGCAGGAAGGAGCTGATACTGGTTAACTCCCAGAAAAACCAAAGCTGCAACATGTTATTCGACATCACAATGCCTAGCATTGCTGTCATAAACATAATTAGGTAGCAATAAAAGCGGCCCATGTGGTCTTTTTCGCTCAAGTAGTAGCGAGCATACAAAATGACCAACAAGCCTATGCCCAAAATCAGTAAGCTGAACAGCACTGACAAGCCATCAAGGCGAAAAGAGAGGTTAAGCCCTAGCTGTGGGATCCAAGCGATACTTTGGGTGAAAAATTGGCCCCCCAATACCGCAGGCATGTCGAACAAAATCAAGGCCAGTGCAAGCGCAGGTAGCAAGGCGGTGGCCAGTGCACAAGTACTTCGGCTGAATTTGTTGGTTAGCAAAGGAACAATAATTCCTAGCATGGGTAAAAACGGTACCCAGAAATAGTGCATTTAACGCAGCTCCATCAGCTAATTGTTTGGTATTTATGAAAAATCATAGTCATTATTCGAATGAATATCCACGCTTAGTTTACACTACTTGGCTAAAGTTACTCAGCGATTAACAACAGTTATTTTGTTTCTTGAGCTTAAGGGAAATGAGTCATAGACTAGGCGCAAACCCCTACAATAAAAGGTGTTTTTGATGGTGCTATTTAAACGCGGTGTTAGTTTACTGTTGTTAAGTTTGTGCATGTTTAGTCAGTTTGCCTTAGCTGAAACAGCAAGCGACTCAAATTGGTTACAACAGCAGCAACGAATTGAAGTCCTTTTACAAGCCATTGAACAAGCCGATCTCACTTTTGTTCGCAATGGATCTGAACACAATCCTCAGCAAGCAGGCGAACATTTAAGAATGAAGCTAAAGCGCGCGCAAAACAGTTGGTTTGCGCCAGATAAAGAGAGCTGGACCGCCGAAATGTTCATCGACAAGCTTGCTAGCAAGTCTTCTTTGAGTGGCAAACCTTATCAAATCCGGTTTGCCAATGGCGAGCAAGTGGACTCATCTATTTGGCTTTATCAACAGCTCGCCCTATATGATCAGCAGCAGGGAGCACAATGAGTAAAACTAATTATCACCGTAAGTTTGTACCGGTGATTCGTTACTTAGAAAAAAACTACGATAAAAACCTTAATTTGAATGAAGTGGCGGAGATGGCCCATTTATCTCCTTACTATTTTCACCGTGTGTTTAAGGCGGTAACGGGAGAGACTCCCGCCGATTTCATTCGCCGCTTAAAACTTGAGAAAGCCGCCACCCAGCTATTTTTTCATAAAGAAGCGGTCACCAAAGTGGCTTTAGATTTTGGTTTTTCTAGCTCGCAAGCCTTAGCTAAGGCTTTTCGAGGCTACTTTGCACTAAGCCCTAGCGAAGTTAAAAATTGTGAAAGCATGGAGCATTACACTCAATTGCTAAGAGACAGCAAGATTGGACACCTGTTACGCAACAATGGACACGCTTTAGCAAACGGCACGCAATATGATGACTCTGCAAATCAAACAAGGAGTGAAATCATGAAAACTGAACATTTTGAAGAAAAGAACTTGGCTTATATTCGGGTAACTGGGCCTTATGGCGAAGGTTACGATGTTGCCAGTGAACGCCTTTATGGCTGGGCGGGACCAATGGGTTTAGCTGAGGGTGAGAGTATTTTTATTTATCACGATAACCCAGAGTTAACTCCAGCTGATAAATGCCGTACCGACGTTTGCTTGGCTATACCTGCAGGGGTTACTCCACCTGCAGGCATCGAGTTGCAAACCTTACCTGCGGGGAGTTATGCCAACTTGCGTAAATTGGTAACGGATAAATCGCAATATGCGCTCTACTGGCAGCAGCTGATGACCCAAGTGGTAGACGCAGAGTTAACGGTTGATAACCGCCCATGTTTCGAGCTTTACCATAGCTACGATTTAAAGACTCACCATGCCGATGTAAGTTTTTGCACCTCTATTAAGTTGTAAGTAGTTCAAGCAACTAAAGTTGCTTACCGTGTTTTTGAGTTCATTTTGTTTTGCAGCCCGTTCGGGCTGCCTTTTTTGTTCCCCAAAATAAAAAATGCTTATAAAGCTCAAGGCTATAGGCTCTGCTATGCTCTGGTAACTGCATGTTTAAATTGCTTATCTATTAGTGAAGGAATGTTATGGATACCAGTAACTTTATTAAATCTCGAGCCGCTATTGCTTGGGCACCCAATCAGCCGCTTTCTATCGAAACCGTAGATGTTATGCCACCAAAGAAAGGAGAAGTGCTGGTTAAAATTATTGCTACAGGGGTATGTCATACCGATGCTTACACCTTGTCGGGCGCCGATTCAGAGGGGGTATTCCCTTGTATTCTTGGCCATGAAGGTGGCGGCATCGTTGAGCAAGTGGGTGAGGGGGTTAACTCGGTTAAAGTGGGTGATCACGTGATTCCGCTTTATACCCCAGAATGTGGCGAGTGTAAGTTTTGCTTGTCGGGCAAAACCAATCTTTGCCAAAAAATTCGCTCAACTCAAGGGCAAGGTTTAATGCCAGACGGCACTACCCGCTTTTATAAAGACGGTAAACCCATCTTTCATTACATGGGCTGTTCTACATTTAGTGAATACACCGTGCTGCCAGAAATATCACTGGCCAAAATAAACCCAAGTGCCGACTTAAAAGAAGTCTGTTTGCTGGGCTGCGGCGTTACCACCGGCATGGGCGCGGTGACAAAAACAGCCAAGGTGCAAGCTGGAGATACGGTGGCAATATTTGGTTTAGGCGGCATTGGCTTATCAGCAGTGATTGGCGCAGAAATGGCTAAGGCTTCACGCATTCTAGCCATTGATATTAACGAATCTAAGTTCGACTTAGCCAAACAGCTTGGCGCTACTGACTGCATAAACCCACAAACCATCGATAAACCTATTCAAGATTACATCGTAGAACTTACCGATGGTGGTGTGGATTTTTCATTTGAATGTATTGGTAACGTAAACGTAATGCGCTCAGCCTTAGAGTGTTGCCATAAAGGTTGGGGTGAATCGGTCATTATTGGGGTTGCTGGTGCGGGCGAAGAGATAAGCACTAGGCCGTTTCAATTAGTTACCGGCAGGGTTTGGCGCGGTTCGGCATTTGGAGGAGTAAAAGGGCGCAGTGAGTTACCAGAATATGTAGAACGTTACATGGCAGGCGAGTTTAAACTTAGTGACTTTATTACCCATACCATGGCTTTAGAAAAAATTAATGAGGCATTTGATTTAATGCATCAAGGTAAGAGTATTCGCAGCGTAATTCACTATTAAGGTAGCGTGCAATGACGATTAAATTACTTGCCAGCAACAAAGTGTTTGGTGGTATCCATCAGCGTTATTCTCATCAATCAGAATCCACGCAATGTGAAATGACTTTTGCTGTGTATATGCCGCCGCAAGCTGCCGAGGATACACCGGTACCCTTGTTGTATTGGTTGTCTGGTTTAACCTGTAGCGACGAAAATTTCATGCAAAAAGCCGGAGCCTTTAAAGTAGCTGCCGAGCTAGGTATGGCGATTGTAGCCCCCGATACTAGCCCACGAGGTGAAGGCGTTGCTGATGACCCAGAAGGTGCTTACGATTTAGGCTTAGGTGCTGGCTTTTATGTTAATGCCAGCCAAGCGCCTTGGGCTAAACACTATCAAATGTATAGCTATATTTGTGAAGAGTTACCGGCATTGTTAGAGCAGCATTTTCCCATTACCCAACAGCGAGCTATTGCCGGGCACTCGATGGGCGGGCATGGCGCTTTGTCTATAGCCTTTAAAAATCCCCAGCGTTATTCGTCGGTTTCAGCATTTAGCCCAATCTGTCAGCCTACTAATTGCCCTTGGGGACAAAAGGCTTTTGCGGCTTATTTAGGTGATGACCAACTGCGTTGGCAAGAGCACGACAGTAGTTTGTTGATTAAACAATTAAAACCCGAGCAGCAATTGCCGCTGCTGATTGACCAAGGCAGCGATGACAATTTTCTTGCTGAGCAGCTCAAGCCCGAAACCCTTGTTGATGCCGCCAAGCAACTTGATTACCCAATAAACTTTAGAATGCAGCAAGGCTACGACCATAGCTATTTCTTCATAGCTAGCTTTATCGAAGATCATCTGCGCTTCCACTTTAAGTACTTTTAGTTAACTAGGGTCTGTTGATCTTTGCTGATGGTTTTTGCAGCAATTTATTAGCTATTTAGGCAAGGCAGTGAGTGTGCAGTTAAGTGGGCTTAATAATTACTCGCTAACGCTGAATAAATGGCTAAGAAATGCTGCCCAAAGGGTTCGGATAAGCGAGCTTTACTCTTTGTTAAGCACTTCTTGCTTAGCCCACTAGGCTTCTAAGTGCTCGCTGCGATTAAAGCCCGCTTTTCTCGAACAAAGTTTCAACACCAAAGATCAACAGACCCTAGCTACTATCTTTTACGCTAAACCCGCAACTAACACTGCGGGTTTGTTGTTTTTTCACATTCTTTGATGTTTTGTTTGAAACAAATTTGAGCATATTTTCATTGGTGCTTTATTAATGTGAGAACCTACAAATTCTGATTACTGAACAAAGCTTTAGCCTAGGTCAGCCCGGGCTAATCAGTTAGCCTGCTTAGTAGTAATAGGTAGTTGTTTAGAAGGTAAAGCATGGAAGTGATTAAGAAATGTCTTCAAGGTGGTGTGTTGCTCAGTAGTTGTATTCTACTTGCGGCATGTGGCGGCGGTAGCTCTGTGGGCGCGCCAAGCGATGCAGAAGTTGAACTGGATAGCGCCTACTATACCGACCTGTATGGTTGGAATGCCAGCGGCGGACTTAGCCAAACCCAACTTGGCCGAGGACTTAACTTAGGTAACTACCTAGAAGCGCCGAATGAAGGAGAGTGGACGGGTGGAAGACTGCTGGTTCAAGAAGATCTACAAATTATTGCTGACGCTGGTTTTAAAACAGTACGCATACCAGTGCGTTGGTCAAATCATGCTGGTGAAACAACACCTTATCAAATAGATGCAAGCTTCATGGCTCGGGTTAAGCAAGTGGTAGACTGGAGTTTAGCTGAGGATCTGCAAGTCGTGCTAAACGTTCATCACTACGAAGAAATGATGAACGACGGCGAGAACATGCAAGAAAACCATATACGTCGCTTAGTGGGGATCTGGCAACAAATCAGTGAAGAGTTCACGTTAAGTGAGTATGGCCAAGAGCAAGTAGTATTTGAGCTACTTAATGAGCCAAATGGCACCATTGATTACGATGATTGGAATGACATCATTGCTCGCCTAACTCAGTTGATTTGGACCACTATGGCCGATCAGCAAAACAATGGTAGTGAGCAGCGTACTATTATGATTGGTACCGCCAATTGGGGACATCCCGATGGCTTAACGCAATTGCAATTACCTAGCAGTGTTAATTCAGATAACACCATTATTACCGTTCACTATTACGAACCGTTCCACTTTACTCACCAAGGCGCTGATTGGGTATCGGGCTCTAACGATTGGATTGGCACACCATGGTTAGGTACTGCTTCAGACCAGCAACCTTTGATTGATTTGTTCGATAGGGTAACGGCTTGGAATGAACAAGCTGGGCGAGGCTTTGAGATCTTCATGGGAGAATATGGCGTGTATTCACTGCATTCTGATCCCGACCATCAACGTGCCTGGACAGCGTTTATTTCTCGCGAGGCAGAAAAGCGCAACATAAGCTGGGCCTACTGGGAGTACGCCTCTGGCTTTGGTGCTTACGATCCAGAAGCTGGCGCGTGGCGACCAGCGCTAATTGAAGGATTGATACCTACCTCGCTTTAAGCATTACCCTCAGGCGTTAGTCAGTCTTGGCTAGCGCTAAATATTTCTCTTCTAACTATTATCTTATTGCTAATCAAACACTATAGTTTGTTAGTAGGTTTACAATATCAACATTAAATTCAAGCTATTAGCCGGTGTGCTAGTGGCTTTTTCTGTTATTTAAACGTGACTGTAGTGATGAAAATGAAGCCCTGGCTAAAACGAAGCTTAATTGGTTTAACTGTATTGTTGCTTATTGTCCTGCTACCCATTGCAGCTTTAATGGTGGGTGTGAAGGTAGAGATTGGTGATAGCCGTCAATTGGTTACCAAGCTACTTAGCGAGCAACTGCAGCGAGATGTTCGTATTAACGGAAATATCCAACTAGAGCTGTCTTTTCGTCCAGCGATTACCGTAGAAGATATTCATATTGCCAATCCTAGCGGCTTTGGTGAACAAAGCTTTGCTCAAGTGCGCAAAACCAGTGCTCAGGTTCAAGTATTGCCATTACTAAGGCAGCATCTAGAGATCGAGCAAGTACTGCTAGATGGCTTTTATTTAGAGTTAATAAGAACCGAGGAAGGGGATAACAATTGGCAATTTGCTAGTTCTGCAACCGCGCCAAGCAATACAGCCTCTCATCCAGAGCTTAGCAAATCAGAGAGTAACAATGATTTCACTTGGCAAGGTATTAACTATAGCTTTGAAATCAAAGAGCAAATTTTAATTAGTGATGCCAGAATTAGCTACACAGACCAAGCTGCTGAAGCAGTGCTAAGCTGGCAGCTCGAAGAGCTAAAACTAACCTCCTTAGATAGCGAGACCTTGGCGATGACAGCCAAAGGCAGCATGCTAGATGAGCGTTACTCCTTAGATTCAACCTGGCAGTTAGAGCCCTTATTGCAGGGGCGAGCTGGCGACGTTCAACTGAATATGCAGGTGGCAGATGCTAGTTTGGGCCTATCGGGCCAGTTGGCGCCGCAAAAAGAAATAAACAGCTATTTGGAGCTGAAACTTGATTGGCAAAATGCCGATTCGATTGCCCGTTTGTTAGGTGCAAATTTATCGCATATTGCACCCATTAAATTAGCGACCCGTTTTGATGGTAAGCCTGGTAGCTATAGTTTATCGCCAATTTCGGCCACTTTAGGGAGTAGCCAATTTTCTGGTGAGTTAGCGCTTACCGGGCACCAGCCAGTCGCTATTAATGGCAACGTAGATATAAACCAAATTGATTTAGGCGTTTGGCTTCCCAGCGTTGAGCCTAATCAGTCTTCAGAAGAACCTTTAGTTGATACTCGCACACAGCCTAAGCCAAATAAGTCCGCTGTCGCGCAAGTTCAAGAAGCAGAAACACAAGCTGAAGCTTTACCGCTGTTGCAGATTATTCGTTACTGGTTAAATCAAGCAGATGCAGATTTGTCGTTAAGCATTGGTGAGATAATCGGGCTACCGCAAGAAATATCATCCATTAGCCTAGGTTTAAAAGTAGAAGGTGAACAGTTAAAAGCACCGCTGCGCGCAGTAGTCGACGACATTCGCTTTCGCGGTAACTTAAAAGCGAATGTGCAGGACGACCGCTTAACAACGTCAATGCGTTTGGTCGCGCAAAAATCTCCGCTAGATAAACTAGCCAGCCGCATTCCAATGTTGGCGGGAAGTACTGGAAGCATTGGCCGCTCGGTATTACGCATTAATGCGGCGGGTAGTGATGTTGCTGAGCTACTAGAAAGTAGCCAGTTTAACTACAAAATTGAAGACAGCCGTATGACCTTACCCGCTGGCACCAGTTTTGATATTGCCAGTGCTAACATGAGTGCCGGATTAGCGAGTGAAGTAGCCGTTAATCTTGATGGTGTGTTGCTAGATATTCCGGTTAGCGCGGTAATTCATACCAGCCCTCTAAGAGCCATGCTCAATCAACAAGCGTGGCAAGTGCGCATGCAGTTAGACTCGCCCGCAATAGAGCTAAACCTAAATGGAGAGCTACCTAGTGGCGTGTGGCAGCAGGGAGCAAGTCTGCAGTTAAATGCAGATTCGCCACGTATTGGTTTGCTCGCGCCATGGCTAGGCGTAGATAAAGAAGCGCAGGGGGTTTTTAAGCTCGATCTTGCATTGCAGGCAGCAAAAGGGCGCTCATCACTTAATATTAATCAGCTTCAATTAGCCGACAGCCAAGGCAAGTTACAAGCAAGTTGGGATAAAAGCAAAACTGAGCAAGGTTTAGTGAGCATTAGTTCCGATTGGCAACGCATTAACGTAGCCCAGTTAATGGCATTTATGCCTAGCGATTCTGCACTGCCAGGATTAAAAGAAGATAAAGCTGCTACCCAACCGGCTAGTGAAAAAAAGGCAATAGATATTAGTGTGCCTATCTTGCCGCAAGGTGTGGCTATTCATGATGCTGATCTTGATATTTCGGTAGCGCAACTTTTGTTAGGTGAACATCAATTTAATCGAATAGCACTGCAAGCTTCTGCGCGTGATGGCTGGTTGCAGCAAGCGCCATTTAGTGGCGAGTTTGCTCAAAGTAAAATAGCGGGGAACGCAGTATTAGATTTACGCGGTTCACCACTAAAACTAGATTTTACTATTGCTAGTGAGCAGCCAAATATCCCTCAATTGCTTAAACAACTCAATATTGCAGAACAAGCTAATTTAGCTTTGGAACGTGCAGAACTAGATTTGTCTTTAAAGGGCGACAATATAGCCCAGCTATTAGCGAGTACCACGCTCTCGGCTAAGCTGATTGGCGGCTATTGGGACTTAATTGATCCCAATACTCAAGCGAGCGCAAGAGTAGAGCTTAATCAAGGTAGCTTAACTGCTAGCCCGCAGCAGCCCTTGGCTTTGGCCCTAACAGGTCACTTAAAGCAGCTTCCGTTAAGTGTAGAGCTAAGCACTCTCAGTTTGGCCGAGTTTAGCCAACAACCTCGTGAGCTACCAATTCAGCTTAATTTAGATATAAACCAGGTTAATTTAGAGGCAGAGGCGACACTTCCACGTCCCGTTTCAAGCAATAACTTAAGCCTTGCTATGCGCTTAAAAAGCCCTAGTTTAAGTCAGTTAGACAGCTTGCATGGTATTCAACTGCCACCGTTTGGCCCGATAGAGCTTGCTGGTGAGTTGCAGATAAACGAGCAAGGCTACGCTATTAATAACATGCTATTAGCGGTAGCAAATAGCGAGCTCACAGGCTTAGCTAACTTAAGTACCGTAAACGTAAAACCCCAACTCGATATTGCGATTAGTGCCAATAATATTCAGTTAGATGATTTTAAAACGGGAGATTGGCAAGGGCTTGAGCAACGCACTGATTTACCAGCTGAACAAACGCAAAGTAATGCTGAGGAGAAAAATCAAGTTGATTCAAACGAAGTCGCTCAGCCTTTGTTGAGTCAAGCTGTGTTCCAGCGTTTAAACGCTAATTTTTCTTTAGATGTTGAGCGGGTTAAATCTGGTGAAGATTGGTTAGGCGAGGGCAAATTGCATTGGCAGTTACACGATGGCAGCTTACGTTTAGCGCCTCTATGGTTGGCCCTGCCAGGCGGTGAAATTAACCTTAGTGGCGAGTTAAGCGCTTTAGAAAATGGTTTTTATAGTCAGCTTAAGGCGGATATCGAAAATTTTGATTATGGCTTGTTGGCAAGGCGGATAAAACCCGATACCGAGATGCGTGGTAGTTTTAGTCTACATCTAGATGTAAACAGCGAGTTTGAACAGCTTGAGCAATGGTTAGAGAGTGCCAACGGTAAGGTAGGCTTTGCGGTTTGGCCTAAAGAATTTGAAGCCGGAATTATGGACTTATGGGCGGTAAGCCTGGCCAGTGCTGTGGTTCCCGAGCTAGATGATTCCGACAAATCGGTACTTAATTGTGTGGTTGCTGCCTTTGATAGTAACGATGGTGAACTAGTTCAAAATGTCTTGTTGGCAGACACTTCCCGCATGAGAGTGCTAGGTGAAACCGAAGTGGATTTTAAGCAACAACAAGTAAAAATGGTGTTGCGACCAAAAGCGAAACGCGCCCAAATCTTTGGTTTGTCTACACCGGTACAAGTTACTGGAAGTTTTGAAGATTTCAAAATAGGCATCGCAAGTGGTGGTTTAATTGGCACCACCATTCGCTTTGTAACCAGCCCGGTTGTTTCACCTTTGCGCTGGATAGTGGAAGCGCCGCTGGATGCAGATGGCAGTGAGCTTTGCCGTCAAGCTTGGCAGCAAGCCAAACAGGTGAATACCGATACGCAAGCGGATTAGTTTGGCAGGCTCACTACATCCTTAGCTAGTTTATAAAGCGGATGCTGACAATGAGCCTTAAGCTAAATTGGAGTCTGGTCACTAAATACAAATTTTTCAGTTGCTTAGCATTAAGCAAGCTTGCTAACTAAGTACTTAGCGCTAACCTTAAGTACAGGTTGTATTTAAGGAAGCTACGCAATGTCCGCGTTTACCAAAACCTTATTCTTAATTGTTGCACTCAGCAGCTCTCAGTGGGTGTCAGCCTCCGAGCTAACTATTTGTAATCGATTAGTGGTAACCGGTAATGCCGAATATCCCCCCATATTATGGCGAGACCAAAATCATCCCGGCAAGCTTACTGGCCTAGCCATAGAACTACTTGAGTTAGCGTTAATGGACACTGAAATCAGTGTTGACGCTCGGGATCGAGGCGTATGGGCAAGAGCATTGCAAGAAGCCAAACATGGTGAAATAGATATGTTAGCGGGCGCCTTTCTAACCAATGAGCGACAAGAATACATGGACTACATTGTGCCGCAGTTTACTGACGTTCCCAGTGTTGTTTGGACCAAAAAAGGTAACGAATTTAATTATCAAAAATGGGAAGACTTGTTAGACCGCCGTGGAGGCACCTTAGTAAATAACAGCTTTGGTCAAGACTTTGATGCTTACGCCAAAAAGAACCTGAAAATACTTAGCAGTGCATCGGCAGAGCGCTCTTTTGCCATGTTGTTGGCCGACCGTTTCGATTATGTTCTGTATGAGTTATACCAGGGTTTAACCATCTTGGAGTCGGCGGGCTTAAAATCAAAGGTTGTTGCTTTAGATAACCCAATCTCAATTGAAGGCTTGTATTTCACTTTTTCAAAAAAATCAGGTTGTAATAGCGAAGCATTAAGGCGCCATTTAAGTGAACGAGTCACTCAGCTTACTAAGTTTAATACCTTTGAACGTTTATTCGATAAACACATGCAAGCATGGTTATTGCAGCAATCTAATTTTGGCGTGGTGCAGCGAGATTAAGTACTCAATTGGGCTTAGTGACTAAGCGTCCCCCACCTTAGCTTTTCACATTCTCTGCACTGACTGCGGTGTTGGCTTCTTGCCAACCGCGGGTTTCATTAATAAGCTGTTCAACCATCTCGGCATTACCAACAACAACCCCTTCTTCTAAGACCACCAAGCTATTGTTCTGCTCTTCAATCTGAAAACTTGTGCGGATGATTTCGTTGTCACGATATCCGGCAGAATTGAAAAAACTAATTTTGTAAGTATTCATGCCTTCACCTCTATTTGAAGAGCAAAGAATTGCCTTTCATCATTAACTGAGAGTTTTGTTGTATTTTATGAGAGAAAATTGCTATTAAGCAATCGGAGTGAAGAGTATTGTTCAGTTACTTTGATGTTCATCTGTCTTACCTAGTGAGTAACTGAAATGATATTGCTGTTAGCGATTATTTACCTTGCGTTTATTAGCCTTGGTTTGCCCGACTCACTATTGGGGTCATCGTGGCCAATCATGCGGGGCGACCTAGACGCCAGCCTCGAATTTGCCGGCGTAATTTCTATTGTTGTTAGCGCGGGAACAGTGGTGTCGAGTCTATTGTCTACTCGGCTTACTCATTACTGTGGCACCGGTAAAGTGGTAGCTGTAAGCGTACTAATGACTGCGATTGCTTTATTTGGCTTTAGCTTAACTTACAACGTTTGGTTACTGGTGCTTTTAGCTGTGCCTTTGGGTTTAGGTGCGGGCGCAGTTGATGCCGCTTTAAATAACTTTGTCGCGATAAACTACAAAGCCAAACATATGAATTACCTGCATTCTTTCTGGGGTGTTGGTGCCACTGCTGGTCCTTTGATTATGGCGCTTTATCTGAGTCAGCAACAAGGTTGGCGCAACGGTTACGCCAGTATTTCTTATATTCAGTTTGCCTTAGTTGCTGTATTGCTGTTGGCTTTGCCCCTGTGGCGACGCGCAACCAGCGAGAATTTAGCAGCAAGCGGCGAGCAGCATACACCGCTAAGCAATGCTACAGCCTTTAAAATGAAGGGCGTTAAGCTGCAATTGCTTACTTTTTTTTGTTATTGCTCCTTAGAAGCAGGGACTGGCTTGTGGGCCGCTAGTTACTTAATTAGTCAGCAGCAAGTAAGTGCTGCCAATGCTGCTTTTTGGACCGCTATGTACTTTTTGGGGATTACGCTGGGGCGCTTTATATGTGGATTTGTTTCTGAGCGAATTGCAGAAGATAAACTAGTTCGTGGTGGAGTATTAACTATATTTGTAGGTGTAGTGTTCTTGCTGATACCAGGTTGGCCAATGCTGGCTAAAATCGGCTTAATGTTTATCGGCTTTGGTTGTGCGCCTATCTATCCAAATACTATTCATCTAACGCCACAAAGGTTTGGCAAGCAAGCATCGCAGACCATTATTGGTTTATCGATGGCTTGCGCCTATGTTGGCACTACCTTAATGCCTCCGTTTATCGGCTTATTGGCTGCATCAAGTTCTTTTGTGGTCCTGCCAATCGCATTGCTAGTGTTTAGTGGTTTAATGATGTTTAGCACTGAGCGACTGAAACTCTGGCCGCAGTCGCAGGCAACAAAAAGCGATCAGCCAGCCATCACTTAGTTCAAGTACAAAGGGTTTTTATGGGAAACGAACACATCGGCGAGCTGGTGTTAAGCCAGCAACAAATTAGCCAAGGAGTAAGCACGGTAGCTAAGCAACTCAATCACTTGTATGCAGGCAAAACGGTTGTGCTGATTACGGTAGTTCCGGGGGGAATTTTATTTACCGCTGATCTGGTGCGCCAGTTAAACTTTCAAGTTGAAATGGATTACATCTCTTGCCCACATACACCTGGCGATCGGCAGAACAACTCCACCATTGTTTATCATCAAAATATCGAAATTAACAATAAGCCAGTGATTGTAATTGATGATGCCATAGAGTCTGGCGGCACAATGCAGCGGCTTATTGACCATCTAAGTACTCAGTTCTCACCCTCATCTTTGGCTATAGCTAGTTTGTTGGTAAAGCCCGGTCGAGTGGATATTCCAGTAAAGCAACATTTTGCGCATTTAATGGACAGCGACGATATGCTGGTGGGTTATGGTTTACCTTGGAACAATTTAAACCGCAACCTTCCTTATATCTCTAAACTAAACACGGTAGTTGATAAGCAATAATTCTAACTACCCAAAGGAGTTAAAGACTTAGGGTAAGCTAACAGATAGCTTGAAATGTTCGTGGGGAGTGGGGAAACCACTAAGTATTTTGCTCATGGTTTTATACAATAAAGGTGCATTCACAAAAGGATTTTGCCAGCATGTCAGGAATTACAGATTTAGATGAGCTCTTAAGGTCTATGCACCCTAAGTTGATAGATGCAGAATTTGTATTTTGCACGGTTCCCGGTGGTATTAGCGAATACTTGGAACTAGAACCTGTAGCCACTTTTATAGAATCTGAAGGTTTAACACTTGTTGTTAAAAAGGCAGCGGCTAAAGCAGCGGGTTTGGAATATGAGGGCTCATTCAGCCAGATTACCTTAACAGTGCACTCTAGCTTAGAGGCTGTTGGGCTAACCGCAACTGTTGCCAACAAGCTCGCATCAAAAGGTATTAGTGCGAACGTAATTGCTGCCTATTATCACGATCATGTATTTGTGCAAACCGACAAAGCAAAAGCAGCAATGCAGGCCTTACAAGAGTTTGGCGTTTAGGGTTGCTAAGTGCGGTTTAAAGTCTGCAGTCATTGCCGAGTAGTGCTACTTTTTGAGAGGGCTCTGAGAAGCGGTGGAGATGATACTAGCGAAGTAAAAAACCGCATTAAGCGGCTTTTTACGTTTTAAGCTTTAAGGCTTAAGGCAGGTTGGCTGAAGCTAATGCCATCCCAACCGTTTTTAATAAACTGGCGAATATTTTGGTGGTCGTCACTGTATGGCGTAGACAATACATCTTGGTAGTATTGGCCAAACAAGGCTAGGGTTTGTTGTTTACTTAATCCGTTTAATTGACCAAAAGCAAATACTTTGCATGAACCTGAATTTTCACCTTCGGCATTATGTTGCTTGCCGTTGCTAAATGCACTTGGCGTGAACTCGTAGTTTGCATCAATAATTTTCATACTATCTTCAAAGCGAATTTGATCGGGATCTTTAGTAAGAACTTCAACAAAGTTAGCGATATCTGCCTGTGCCATGAGTTACGTCCTGTAGTATTGGTTTATTCGCGCTTACCTTATTTGAGAATATTGCCTCGGGTCAAGAAAAAATCATCTGTTTTAACTATTGTCATTTTGAATAATTAGCATTGCAAAGAACACCAGTATTGCGCCAGGCAATAATCGCCATGATAGTTGCTCAAACCCCATGCTTACCGTAAGCACTAAAACCAATAGAGGCGTTAAGTAACTGTAGGCTGCCACTTTGGTGGGGCCAAGGCGCACCGTACCTATTTGCAGCAAGAAGAAGGTAGTTAGGGTGGTGAACAAGGCTAAATAGCCAATGCCAGCATAAGCTTTTAGGGGGACTGCTAACCAATTAATCTCATTTAAGCTGGTGAGTGAAAGTAGCATCAAAAACAGGCTGCCAAACGCTAAGACCCAAAATGTCATTAGCTCTTGTGGCTCGCCTTGGTAAAGCTTTTTCATTAAGGGGTTATAAATACTTAAAGCAACACAGCCGAGCAAAAACAGCAAGTCTCCTTGATTTAGCGTTAATGCAAATAGCGCATTAACATCACCGCGAAATACAATCCATAAAGCACCCAGAGTACCCATTGTTAAACCTACCGCTCTCTGTAGTTTTATGGCTTGGCCTAGGATAAAAAAGCTAGTAAGGGCGGTAATGGCAGGCAATGTTGTATATAAAGCACCGGTGTTTAACGCGCTGGTATGGCGCAGCGCTTCAAACATACACCAAAAAAATATCACCAAGGGTACGCTTAGCAATGCATATCCCATTAAGGCTTTACCTGAAGGTAGCGTTAATCCGTTTCTGTACAACACATAGGGGGCAAATAACAAAGCCGCAGTGAGAAAGCGCAAAAACATCATCACTACTGGAGGTAATGCGTGGGTAATCGCGGCTCCGACTGGGAAAGAGCTAGCGACTAGCGTAACCATTAGCAGCATCAAGCCATGAGTCGCTAAATGGCTGTTATTTAAGCTTGACTTAGTGTGAGTGTAGCTTGGGTTTAGCATGGAAAATACCGCGTTATTCAGTCATGTCGTTAGTGTAATAATATTTATATTGACTGATAATCCGTCTATTTTGATAATAACTGTTGAGATTAAGTTGACAGTGGTGAGTTCATGGACGGATTTGCAGCAATTCCTGTATTTGTAGCAGTAGTTGAACATGGCGGGTTTTCGCCTGCAGCGCGTAGTTTGGGGATCTCTAAGTCGGCAGTAAGTAAGCGGATTAATTTACTCGAACAGCAACTTGGGGTTAAATTACTGCACCGTACTACCCGTAAACTGAGTTTAACCGAAGCGGGTAAGCATTATTTTGAGCATGCGGCAAAAGCTAATAATGCTGCAAAAGATGCCCAAGATGCGGTTGCCCAATTGCAGGGGGAGCCACAAGGTTTGCTGCGCATCAATACGCCTATGTCTTTTGGCCGTTTACATATAGCACCACTGATAGCCAAGTTTTTGCAGCGTTATCCCAAAATTACTATTGATATGGTGATGGACGACAAAGTTGTCGACTTGGTCGCCGAAGGTTTTGACGTAGCAATAAGAGCTGGAAACTTGCCCGATTCATCATTAATTGTGCGTAAACTTGCCCCATTAAAAAGCGTGTTATGCGCCTCTCCAGAGTATTTAAAGCAACAGGGTATACCGCAAACTATTGAACAATTAGCCGCCCACAATTGTCTGCAGTTTAGCTATTCTCGTGATGTAAAAGAATGGACATTTATGCGTGATGGGCAATCACAATCAATAGACGTAAAAGGCAATTATCGAGTGAATAATAGTGAAGCTTTGCACGAAGCCATGTTGCAAGGATTAGGCATTGGCCGTTTACCCACTTTTGTGGCTGGGCCAGATATTGTAGCGGGGCGTTTAATTAAGCTGTTAGACCAATACCAAATGCCAAATCAGAGCATTTACGCAGTGTTTTCAGAGCGTCAATTTTTGCCTGCCAAGGTGAGAGCTTTTGTCGATTTTGCCATAGAGCACTTAGCCGCAGAACAGCCATATTGGGAGCTTAACCCCAGCTAGCGGCTAAGTGTATTGCTATCGTTTTACGTGAATACTGAGCTAATTACTATTCGCCGTTACTAGCCCCAGCTATCGCTTTTTCTAACCAAGATTGTGCATGTTTAATTGGGCCTTGTATGCCTTTTAGTGGGGCGTCGGGGCGGTCGGCTCTAACTTTTGGATGGTTGTTGAGTTTAAGTAAAACTTGCTGAGCATAAGCTAAGGTTTGTTGATCCGGCATCGGTGCTACACCATCGCGAATACAGGCAATTAGCGTACGATGTAAGCCGCTGGTCAAGGTCCAAATGGTGTTTAGCCTAAACCCTCCTAGCTGGCTGTCACTCGCGAGTTCATCTAAAAAACGGATCAGCTCTGGCAACAGGGATACTGGTCTTTTCTCCCTAATGCTTATAGCAGCAACGTAAAGCTCTTTTGCTGAAGCATTTAAGTGAAGGTAATCTGCTAGGGAATCAGTTTCTGATAAATTGCGTGCTTCGGCGATGATTGCTTGTCTAGCTTCAGCTAATTGGCTAACCGGGGCATGAGGGTCAAAATTTTGCAGAATATCGTCGAACTGGCGCCTATCATTTTCGATCTCCGCCTCTAGTTCCACAATCTTTTCCTTACCTTTCTCCACTTCTTGTTTTAGGCTTTGTAGCTCTAGTTCAAATTCGCCAAACTTGAGCTTAGTGATCCGCTTACGAAGCTCTGGCTGAGTCGCAATGTAAATCACTGCCGCTAGTACCATAAGCTCCCAAAGAGAGGTATTACTTAAAATATTGCTAATGATGCTCATGCTAAAACCTAGTTATTTATAAGGCTCTCTAGATCTTAGACCAAGCTGGATAAATACTGGTGTTTTCAGTGCTTGTGCGGTTTATTCACTTCGCCATTTAGGATTAATAATCGCCCAGCGTTCGTGGTCTTTCCATCCTTTACCACCAATGTTTAAGTAGTTTTTTGATAGACCTTCTTTCACGAATCCTGCTTTTGCTACTAATGCTATTGAAGCTTTATTGGCAGGTTGGATATTGGCTTCTAAGCGATGCAGGTTGAGTTCTTCGAAGGCTTCTTTTAATACTAAGCGGATGCCTGCTCGCATATAGCCTTGGGCTTGGTGAGGATGAAAGACTTCGTAACTAAGGTAAGCTGATTGAAAATGGCCGCGAATGATAGCCGAGATATTAAAAGTACCCACTATTTCACCCGTTGCTTGTAGGCAAACAAAATAGCGGTGTTCTTCTTCTAAGTAAGCACGCACATTTTTTGGCGGATAGCTCCAAGGGCGGTGAAATATCTCACTGTTTTGATAGCACTCGCTTAGCTCTTCTAAATCGCTACGCTCGGGTTTTCTTATATACAGTTCTTGGCTCACACCTTATACCTTAGCTTGCTAAAACGTCGCTAGAAACTTAAGTATTTTAGCGAATTATTTTTGCTAAAGGCTAATCAATATTCCTGTTATTGCTCACAATTTTTGTTGAATATAAAGGACGCTAAAAGCACTTTTCTAAGACAATTGTATAGTTTTTCTCAACAGTTTCTTTTGCAAAAGCAGGATTATCATTTAAACCCTGTGGAATTAAGCTGGTGGCAACTTAAGTCAAGGTCTTAAGTTTCACCAAATTACTTACAAAGCTTAAGGAACAACCATGGAACTATTTACAGCCATTGAGCAACGTCGCGCCGTTAAGCATTTCGATTCAGGCGAACAAATGAGTGAGCGAGATTTCCAGAAAATGATGGAAGCTGTGTTGTTATCGCCCACCTCTTACAACATTCAGCATTGGCGATTTGTAAGAGTGAGCAATGCCGAGGTGCGAGAGCTAGTTGGTGAAGCTGCTTGGGGCCAACCACAAGTGACAGAGGCTTCGGAGCTATTGGTGTTATGTGCTGACACTCAAGCTTGGGCTAAGCAACCAGAGCGCTATTGGCAAAATGTAGACGCTAAAGCGCAGGGTGTTTTGGTAGATATGCTAGCTAGTTTTTATCACGGCAAAGATCAGTTGCAACGTGATGAAGCGATGCGCTCGTGCGGCATGGCAGCGCAAACTTTGATGCTAGCAGCGAAAGGCTTGGGTTACGATACTTGCCCAATGATAGGTTTTGATGCTGGCCAATTGGCTGAGGTTATTAACCTGCCTCAAGATCATGTGATTGGTATGATCATCGCTATTGGCAAAGCGGCTAAACCGGCAGGTGTTCGCGGGGGACAATTAGCGATACACCAGGTGTTGATGCAAAACCATTTTGTTTAAATATAAAGATAGAGATAAACCCAGGCTGTATTTGTAACAGCTTGGGTTATATATTCCGTTGAGATCAGCTTTAGTTGCTTAAATGTTGATTAAGTAATTTTCGTTCGCTATCAGTCATTTGGGTTTTGTTCAAAAACGGCATATCTTGGCTAACAAATGAGCGTTCTACAATCCGTGCTTTCCAGCGCTCTACATCTTGCCAAGTATCTAAATTTACCCCGCCTGGTGCTGCGGTGAAGGTGTCGTCTGTAGGCATGCGGCTGTGACAAGTGGTACAGCGCTGCTGAATAATTGCCATTACTTGGCCCTGCTCGGCGTTTAGCTCATTGTTGTTTTGATCTTGAACCTGCACTGAGCGATTAGCGTTACTCCAGCTTAAAAACACCGCCAGTAACAGCAAACCTGCAGCGCCGCTGACAATAATGCTGGGCTTTTGAACGCCCTGGTGCTTTAGGTTGAAGTAGTGGCGTATCCAAGCGCTTAAGCCGATCAGCGCACAGAGGATTAACCAACTATGGCTGTGCTGATAAATCATTGGATAGTGGTTACTAATCATCAAGAAAATGACTGGCAAGGTGAGGTAGTTATTGTGCACCGAGCGCTTTTTAGCTTCTAGACCTGGCGCAGGGTCAACGGGTTCGCCAGCGCTAACTTGCGCCACCATTTGTCGCTGTCCTGGGATGATCTTGATCCACACATTAGCCACCATAATGGTGCCAATTAATGCGCCCATATGGATAAAGGCACCACGGCCGCTAAATACTTGAGTAAAACCAAAACAAAACAGTGCACCTATAACGATTAAACAAAGGCTTAAGGGCAAAGGTTTGTTAGCAATGGGTGAGCGTAGTAAACCCTCATAAATGGCAAAACCAAGCGCAATGCCGCCAATACCCAAACCAATGGCTTGATAGCTGCTTAAAGCCATAACTTGTGGATCAATTAGGTAGGCATCGGCGCGAAGGTAGTACATCCAAAACAGCAGCAATGTGCCACTAAGCCAGGTGCTATAGGCTTCCCATTTAAACCAATGGAGTTTTTCTGGCATTTTTTCTGGGCCCACTTGGTACTTGGCTACTTCGTAAAAACCGCCGCCATGCACCGCCCACAAATCGCCTTTAATGCCTTTTTGCTTTTTCCATTCTGGCGGCGTTTTTAGGTTGTTATCTAACCAAACAAAATAAAAGCTAGCGCCTATCCATGCAATGCCTGCAATGACATGAAACCATTTAATAAAGAGGGCTAACCATTCATACAGCTGTGGCCACATAGTGTTGTCCTTTTTTGTAAACTTGCTTACCTGCTACATAGGTGGCGTTTATAACGCGGTCATCACCTAGGGTATTAATGGCAAATAATTTCTCACTTAAGCTGCTGGCTTTATTTAAGCGCTGGCTAAGCATCGGAGTAGGGTGCATATCTAGTTCAATAAAATCGGCTTCGCTGCCTACATTTAAATTGCCCACTTGCCTTTCAATACCCATTGCCACTGCTGCGCCTTGAGTACATAAATACAACGAATCGAAAGGGCTTAAGCTGGCTTGTTGCAGTTGGCAAACTTTGTAGGCATCGGCTTGGTTAGCAAACATACTTAAGCTGGTGCCACCGCCTACATCACTAGCAAGCGCTACAGCCACGCCATTGGCTTGGGCGCGTTGGTAGTTAAATAAACCGCTACCTAAAAACAAGTTAGATGAGGGGCAAAAGTTGATGGTTGCACCTGAGCTTGCCAAGGCTAAATATTCACGGTCGGTAAGATGAATGCCATGGCCAAATAGTGAACGCTCTCGCACCAAGTCATGCGCTTCGTATACTGCCAGGTAGTCAGAGTAATCGGGGAATAGCTCGTTAATCCACTGTACTTCGGTGGGGTTTTCCGACAAGTGGGTTTGAATAAAGCTATCTGGGTGTTCCTTGGCTAACTGCCCCGCTTTAGCTAACTGCGCTTCGCTACTGGTAGGCGCAAAACGCGGCGTTATCGCGTAGAGTTGCCGGCCATTTTTGTGCCATTGCTCCAGCAGTTGTTTGCTCTCTCGGTAGCCTGATTCAGCGCTATCTTGCAGCGCGGTGGGGCAGTTTCTGTCCATTAATACCTTGCCGCAAATCATTCGTGCATTGTAGCTTTCTGCCGCTTCGAAAAAGCTGCTTACCGATTGCGGGTGAACGGTTGCATACACACTGGCGGTAGTGGTGCCGTGGGCAAACAGTTGTTGCAAAAAGAACTCGGCTTGGGCACGAGCATAGGCAGCTTCAACAAATTGTTGCTCAGCAGGAAAGGTGTAAGTGTTTAACCAATCCAATAATTGCTTGCCATAGCTGGCAATAATCTCTACCTGGGGGTAGTGCACATGGCTGTCGATAAGCCCCGGAATAATAAGGCCGTGATGCTGAATAACAGCCGCTTGTACTTCGGGGTTGTTGCGTAAGTAATCTTGCGCATCCCCAAGGTGTTGAACAAGACCATCCTCAACAACCAACATGCCATCATGTAAATATTGGTAGTTATCGCTCGGTGCAATAGTGGCCTTAGGAAAGTGTAAAATACTCCCGCGGTGGAACTGTCGCGTCATCTTAGCTGCCTCGATAAGTGGAATAGCTAAAGGTGCTTAACAACAGCGGGATGTGGTAATGGGCTTGTTGCTCATCACTAATAAACACCACATCGGCTAAAGGAAAAAAGCATTGCTGGAAGTGCGCTAGGCAGTATTCTTCGGTAATAAAGCGTAGGCAGTAGCAATCGCTAGGCAAGTCTAATTGTTCAAACTTATAACGCCCGTCTAGATCGGTTAAGCCTTTGGCTAAGCTTTGGCTTTCACCAAAGCGATAAATTTCTACCGCAATACCTGCTGCGGGCTGGCCACACGTGGTATCGAGTACATGACAGCTTAAGGTGCTCAAAATAAGTTCTCCATTCTACGCAGGCTAATGCGTTGTTGTTGTTCGGCTGCATTGCGTAATTCTTGCTCGCGACTATTACCGTAACGCTGCTCCAATATGTGCAGCATTTCCTCGGCGGATTTACCACTAGCAAATACGATGAAAATGAAGCCATAACGGCTTAAATAGCGCTGATTAAGGTCGAGTAAAGCACTAAGAGTGGCTTGCTGAGCATGGTTAACTTGTGCTTGCTCTGCTTCGCTTAAATGCTTGGCTTGGCTGTATTTTTTTTGCAGGCTGGTTAAATCACCAATCATTGGATGACCCGCAAAAGCCTCCAGCCAATCGTTCTCTGTTAGCTGACTAAAGGCTTGTTTCGCCATAGACATAAACTGCTCAACCGACTGAAAAGGGCGCAATGTTGCCATGGTGCTTTGCCATGTTTTGCTACTGCAAATACTGGCCATTTCACTGACGAATTGACTGTGCGGAAGATTGTTTAACTGCTTAAGATGTTTTTCGTCATCATTCATTGAGCTGTTCTCCCGCAAGTTGTTTTCGCAGAGTATTGCTAGATTCCCATTGGTGTTTTTGCTGGTCCCTGTCACTGGTTTTAGCGTGTTTTTCTAGCAGCGTGATCAGCTGGGCACTAATCGATACCGCGACTTGCATGGGTAATTTCCCACTCACGTCGGCTAGGCCAATAGGGCAAGTTAGTTGATCACACTGTGCCGGATTTTCAAGTTGTTCGGCTAAGCGATACCTAAAACGTTGGGCTTTAGTTTGAGAGCCAATCACGCCTACAAAGGCTAAATCTCCTCGGCGCAGCGCAGCTAAGCTGAGGGCGAAATCTAAGCTGTGGTCTTGGCTTAGAATGACAACATAAGAGTTGGCTTTTAGTTCTGCTACGCTATTTTCTGGCTGTGCGTGATAGTGGGTGTTCACACCAAATTGGCCAATTGAATCTAGCCATTGCTGGCGATTATCAATGACTTGTACTTGTACCGGCAGTTTCGCCAGTATTTCACATAAACAATGGCTTACATGTCCCGCCCCATAAATGGTGATAAGTGGCTGATCAACCAAGAAGTATTCGAACAATACTTGTACTGCACCCCCGCAACATTGGGCTAGATCCGCTGCTAAGGAGAAGCGCTCAATGTGATTAGACTTTGCACCCTTTTCCAGTTGCTCGCGGGCGTGCTTGATCACCGAGAACTCTAAATTTCCACCGCCTAAGGTATCAAATTGTTGTTGCTGACTTATCACCATTTTAGCGCCTGTTGCTCGCGGCACAGAACCAGCCTCGGCCACAATGGTCGCAATACAAAATGGCTGCTGTTGCTGCTTAAGATAACTGCAGGCATCTAACCAGTTATTAGGTAAAAAGCGAGATTGCCAATCACTCATCTTGCGTCTCCATAAACTCATATTGCTTTTGGCAAGCCATTAAAATGCGCTCGCTGGTGGCTGGAGAATCTAACTGCGCTGGCAGCTTATGTTGGCTGATTGACGTCACTGCATCGTAAATGGCACACCAAGCGCTAATGGCTAACATAAAAGGTGGCTCGCCCACTGCTTTAGAGCGGTAGATGCTGTGCTCAGGGTTGGCTTGGTCGAACAAGGTAATGTTCATTTGTTCGGGGTAGTCGCCAATGGTGGGGATTTTGTAGTTTGCCGGGCTATTACTCAGTAATTTACCTTTTTTGTCCCATACCAGCTCTTCGTTAGTAAGCCAGCCTAGGCCTTGAATAAAGGCGCCTTCTATTTGGCCAATGTCGATGGCCGGATTAAGGCTGGTGCCTACATCATGCAGTATGTCTACTCGATCTACGCTCATTTCCCCAGTTAGTGTATCAATGCTCACTTCGCTAACGGAGGCGCCCAGTGCAAAGTAGAAAAACGGCCGCCCCTGCGCTTGTTCACGGTCGTACCAAATTTTAGGTGTTTTATAAAATCCAGTCGCTGAGAGTGACACTCGCTGCATATAAGCTTGTTGCACTAACTCCGCCCAGCTAATGGTTTGCTCGGCAAGTTTAACTTGGCCTTGGTTTATGGTGATTTGTTCTGCTGCAAGCTGGTAATGTTGCTGGGCAAATTCAAGCAGACGTTGTTTGATTTCTTTTGCTGCATTATGCGCAGCCATCCCGTTTAAATCACTGCCTGAAGAAGCCGCCGTGGGTGAGGTATTAGGTACTTTGTCGGTGCGGGTAGACGTAATCAGCACATAACTAAAAGGAATGCCTAAAGTTTGCGCCACAATCTGCTGAACCTTGGTATGCAGGCCTTGGCCCATTTCGGTGCCGCCATGATTCAACTGAACACTGCCGTCGGTATATACATGCAGCAGTGCGCCTGCTTGGTTAAGGTGTTTGGCGGTAAATGAAATACCAAATTTTACTGGGCTTAAGGCAAGGCCTTTTTTGATCAGCGAGTTAGAGTTGTTCCATTGAATTATTTGCTGACGACGCGCGCGGTAATCTGCGTTCACTTCTAATTGTTTAATTAAGTTAAGCTGGTCTTGATATTGCTCTACCGGCATGCCGTAGTGGGTGGTGGCATGTCCATCGCGATAGAGGTTTTTGTAACGCACATCTAAGGCATCTTGGCCGGTAGCAATTGCGATGTCTTGCATAGCCTGTTCAATTAACATCATGCCTTGCGGGCCACCAAAGCCGCGGAAGGCAGTATGTGAAACGGTATCGGTTTTTAATCGATTACCTACGACTTCGGCTTCACCTAAGCTGTAGGCGTTGTCGCTATGAAACATCGCTCTATCCACAATCGCATCGGATAAATCAGGCGAGTGGCCACACAAGCCATTCACTTCTAACTTAGCACTTTCAATGATTCCCTCGGCGCTTAAACCTAGTTGGTATCGGTTGTAAAAAGGATGGCGCTTGCCGGTTACAGCCATATCTATACTGCGCGGTAGGCGTATTTTCACAGGTTTATTGCAATGCCAGGCAGCAAGGCTGGCTAAGCACGCCCATTGAGCGGCTTGGGTTTCTTTACCGCCAAAGCCGCCACCCATGCGGCGCATGTCTACAGTTACTTGGTGAAACGCAATGCCTAATACTTCGGCTATTAGTTTTTGTACTTCGCTAGGGTGCTGTGAAGAGGTATAAAGCATAATACCGCCATCTTCGGTTGGCTGGGCGAGGCTGACTTGTCCTTCTAAATAAAAGTGTTCTTGTCCGCCAATATGTTGTTCACCACTTAGTTGCAGTTCACTGCGATCTAGCTCGGCAACGGCTATTTGCTTACCCATGCAATGGCTTGGGCGCACCGTTGCATTGGGCTGGTTGAAGTCGCCAATATCTTGCTTATTTAGCGCTGGCGTATCGGCGCTTTGGTATTGCACTAGCTCTTGATTGGCTTGGTGGGCAATTTGCCATGCGAGCTGGTGACTATGAGCAAGAACTAGGGCCACAGGCTGCTGAAAGTAGCTAATCTCGTTCTCGCTCAACAGTGGGTCGCCTTTAAATATCGGACCAATATCTTGGTGTCCAGGGATATCCCGGCAGCGAATTACCGCAACTACATCGGGTTGTTGTTGCAGCGAATCTAATTGCTGAGCAAGTACTTTACCTTTGGCTACTTGGCTAGTGATTACTGCAGCATGCAAGCAACCACTTGGCAGGTTGTAGTCGTCGATGAACTGCGCTTCGCCAGCGACTTGTTTGGCTGCACTCTCATGGGGAATCGATTTACCCACTACTTGGCTTGGCGCAGTTTGCTCGAGGTGCTGAGTCGTTAATTTACGCATGGGCGGCTAACCTCGTGGGTAATTGTTGGCTATAGAGGTAGAAGCGTTTTAATAGATTCTGTACTAGCAATACCCTGTAAGCTGCGCTGGCTCGCACGTCATCAATGGGTTTTACATATTGCGGCACTAGGGCTTGTAGCTGCTTGAGTTTGTTGTTGTTGAAGACTTCACCCAACAAACAATTTTCAAGTTCAGTTAAGCGCACCGACTTAGCCGCCACGCCACCTGCTGAGATCACGCAGTGGCTTACTCTGCCTTGGTTATCGCACTCCATAGCTACCGCCAATACCACGGTGGCGATGTCGTCTTCATAACGTTTACTCACCTTGTAGATTTGATGCTTAAGTGTTGGAGACAAATCTGGCAGGTGAATGGCGCTAATCCATTGTTGCGGTTTTAAGCGCGTTTCGCGGTAGCCAGTGATGTAGTCTTCTGGTGCGTAAAGCTCGGTAGTGGTGCCATCATCTACTTCAATTTTGCCGTTTAGGCTAATTAGCAATGGAGCTATGTCACCAATGGGTGAGGCATTGCCTAAACTGCCACCAAGGGTGGCGCGGTGACGAATAGTAATACTGCCCAAGCGAGCAAAAATTTCGTCGGTAGTGGGGTAGTGCTGCGCCATAAATGCATGAACTTTATCTAAGCTTACCGCTGCCCCTATGCGCCAGCCATTGTTGGTGCGCTCGATGCCTGTGAGCTCAGGAAGGGCGGTTAAGTCGATAATTTCATCAATGCGTTGATACTGTTGAGTAACTTCTAATGCTAAATCGGTACCGCCGCCTATCCATTTGGCGTGAGGGTGTTTTGCGCGAATGCTGGCTAACTCACTGCGACTCGTAGGTTGCCAGTAGTGGTCACTTTCTAGCTTGTCGCATTGCCCCATCCAGTACTGCACGGCGGACTCATTTTCTTGGATATGATCCTTGGCCGCTGGCGCTGCTGCTACTTGCTTAGCCGCTTCGATAAGTGGCCCATAGCCAGTGCAACGGCACAAGTTGCCAGCTAAAAATTCCTCGGGATGTTCGGGTTTAGTTGTTTGACGAGATAAGGCATATAAAGACATTACAAAACCAGGCGTACAAAAACCGCATTGGCTGCCATGTTTATCTACTATGGCTTGTTGAACGGGATGTAGCTCTTGGCCTTGCTTTAGGTACTCAACGGTAATGATTTGTTTACCGTGCAAAGAATGTAAGGGCGTAATGCAGCTGTTTATTTGTTTGTAACTAAGTTGTTGTTGCTGATCTTGGCTCACCATTACTACGGTGCATGCACCGCAATCGCCACTGGCGCAACCTTCTTTACTGCCCACTAAACCTTGTCGCTCGCGTAAAAAGTTAAGCAGCATGGTATCTGCCGCTTGCTGGCTTAAGGTGATGGCTTGGTCGTTAATCATAAGTTGTAACATGATTGCTCCGGAAAATTCGCAGCTATCAAGCTGACTGATTGGTCAGCTTTTTAGCCAAATTTTTTTATTCTTGCTGGTCGTTTCTATAAGCGTAAGTATCGGCAAAGCGAGATAGTATCCATTCACCAGCCGTTATTTCGGGATACTGACTTTGTTCCCCAGGAGCTAAACAGCTCGCGAGAGTATTCACTGGAGTATCAAAGTCTGGCTCTACAAAAAAAGGCATTGAAAAGCGAGTGGTTTGCTGTTTTGGACTAAGCACTCTATGCGGCGTCGATTTGTATCGCCCGTTAGTCCAACGTTGCATTAAGTCGCCAATATTCACCACAAAACTATTCTCCACCGGTGGCGCATCTAACCATTGTAGATTGCGATCTTGTACCTGAAGGCCGCCGGTTTGATCCTGATACAGCAAGGTAATGCAGCCATAGTCTGTGTGTGCGCCAGCGCCGTTATCATTTTGTTGCTGAGGTGGATAATGAATTAAGCGCAGCACACTAATCGGGCAGCTAAAATGCTTGCTAAAGAAGTCTTCGCTTTGGCCCAAGGCTAAAGCCATGGCTTTAAGTATTTTGAGGCCAACTTGCAAGGTGAGTTCGTAATGCTGCTGCAAAAGTTGGATAAAGCCGTCAAGATTTGGGTACTGGTTTGGCCCGTACAACTGTGGGTAACGCGCAACTTGTGGATGATAAGGGCTAAGATCTAAAGCCATATCAAAGGTCTCTTTGCAGTCTTTAGGGCCGCTTGGGTCGAGTTGCTCTGCACTTACTTGTCCCCAACCTCTATGGTTGGCCGAGTGCTGAATATTGATCTTTTGTTTTTCTTGTTCACTAAGCGCAAAGAACTTCGCAGCCATGGCTTGCATAGCGCCAAATTGCTCGCTAGGAATGCCATGACCGGTCACATAAAAAAAGCCCTTGTCACGACATGCAGAATCAATGGCTTGAATGGTTTCTTGCCAGTGCTGACTATCGCTACTATCTAGCGTAGAAATATCAATAATAGGTAGGGCTAAGTTCATCTTACTCTCGCTGTAAAGGCCCAGTTAAGCTGGGCACTCATTAAGAACATCGGTTTATTTGGGATTTAGGTTTACTTAGGAATCGTTGCGTCGATGCCTTCTACGTACCACATCACACCAGCTAGCTCTTGGTCGTTAAGCGTTTTACCTGCTGGGATCACCTCTTTACCGCTGTTGTCTTTCATTGGGCCGGTAAATGGATGAAATTCGCCCGATTTAATCTTGGCTTCAGCTTCGCTAATGGCGGTTTTTACGTCGTCGGGTAGGGCTGGGTTAACCGACACAATTTGCAGAATGTTTTCTGCAAAACCACCCCAGTAATCTTCTGGCTTCCAGGAGTTAGAAAGAACTTCCTCAACGGTGCGAATGTAATGCGGTGCCCAAACATCACGTACCGAGAACATATGTGCAGTAGGGGCAAATTGGCTCATGTCTGATGCTTGACCAATGCCCATTACGCCGCGCTTCTCGGCTGCAATAAGTGGTGCAGGGCTATCAGTGTGCTGCAGAATAATGTCTACGCCTTGGTCCATAAGGGCGTTGGCGGCATCTGCTTCTTTACCTGGATCGTACCAAGTATTTACCCACACAATTTTAATTTGCACGTCTGGGTTTACGCTTTTTGCGCCTAAGTACACCGAGTTAATGTCACGGATTACTTCCGGAATGGGGAACGAGGCAATGTAACCAATCACATTGGTTTTGGTGGTCATGCCAGCGGCTACGCCTGATACATAACGGCCCTCGTAGGTACGCAATACATAAGTAGATACGTTTTTGCTGCGTTTGTAGCCGGTAGCGTGTTCAAAGGTAACTTTAGGAAAGCGTTTTGCGGCCTTGATTGTTGGGTTCATAAAACCAAAAGACGTAGTGAAGATAACGTCGTGACCTGATTTGGCCAACTGGGTAATAACGCGCTCTGCATCTGCGCCTTCAGGAACGTTTTCTACAAAGGTGGTACTAACTTTTCCGCCAAAGTGCTGCTCCATCTCAATTCGACCTTGGTCGTGTTCATAACTCCAACCGTGGTCTCCTACAGGGCCAACATATACAAAGCCTACTTTTAGAGGCTCGTCGGCAGCCATGCTAACTGGTGCTATTAAGGTGGTTACAGCAAAGGCTGCAGCACTTATCCATTTATTTAGTTTCATTTAGAACTCCGTTTCTTGGAATGGCGGTTAGTTAAAAAATTGAAGTAGCAAAAAGCTGGCCACTTGGTCATGTTTTTTGATTTAAGTCAATAAATCCCAATTTCACAAGCTTTGTTGAGTTTAGTTGAAGGAATTGTTAATGCGACGGTTTTAAATGAATGATTGTTTGTGGTGCAGCAAACGCTAGCTACGCACCAATGTTAGGCGATTTTGCTTGGTAAATGATTAAGGGTAGGCGAGGTGTAAAAAGAAAAAAGAGCCGCGCAAAGCGGCTCTTAAACCTTACTGGTTTATTCTATAAAGCGGAGAAGTTGGTTAGCTTGGTTACCACAATTCCATTGCTGAATGCTGGCTTGGTTAGTGCTAGCGGCATTTTTTACATCAATACATTTTGCGGAAGGTTTAGCACGTAGCTCAAACCAACCATCTTGTTGTTCAACTAACTGCCAAACTTGGTTTGGGTTGTTGTTATTACAAGAGTACTGCTGCAATTTTCCACCATTGGCGGTGGTGCCACTGGCTAGGTCGACACATTTGTTGCTCACCTTAGCCTTAATTGTGTACCAGTTGTCTCCTAGAGGCGTAAACAAAAAACGTTGGTTGTCGTTTTGAGTGTTACAGGTCCATTGGTGATATTGACTACCGTTAGTGGTTTTGCCGCCTGCTACGTCCATACATTTGGCGCTGTGTTTAAATTGCAGGTTAGTCCAAGTGCTCGGTGCAATAAGTGCGTCGCTTATAACGCTTACATTGTTTACTTGGTTAGTGGCTAAGTTACTGTGCCAATCGGTCCCTAAAGGGCGGATACTGTTTTTAACCGTATAGGTGTTGGCGGCCTGTGCCACCTCATCAAGTTCAACGGTAAGTTGTACGCTGCCTTCACCTGCTTCTACTTGCTCGGTAGCTTGAGCCAACCATTGATTATTCAGCCATAGCTCAACCACTACGTCACGCTGTTGAGTCGCGCTGTAGTCAACAGTAAATTGATAGCTTTGAGCCTGCAGCAACTCGGTAGAAGGCATCACCAGCTTGGTAGCGTCTTCACTAGGAAGGTCGCTAACAATTTCAATATTGCTGATCTGCTCGAAATCGAGATTATCTTGCCACGATGTACCGCTTGGGCGAATAGAGCCTTTAAGCTTGTAGCCTTGGCTACCTGCGGCCGGTGCGGTGCTAAGGTCAATAGTGACTGAGGTAGTGCCCGAACCCGGAGGCACGCTAGTTTTGCCAGAGGCTAACCAGTTTTGTTCATCCCATAACTCTACAACCAAGTCACGCTGTTGCATGGCCGAGTAATCAAGCTTAATGGTGTATTGCAGAGCGCTAGTGAGTTCTTGGTAGCTTTCTACAAACACGATTTGGTCGTAGTTTGCGCCGCTGTCAGTTTCAATCACTATATCGTTGATTTGGGTTTGTTTGATAATGCTAGCAACATCGCCACCTTGAGGGCGAATATTGGCCTTTATAATGTAGCCAGTTTCACCAGATACCGTTTCATTTGCCAAGGTAACATCTATGGTTTTAGTACCTTCTCCGGCAGCTACGTTTACAGTTGTGCCCGCTAGGTAGCTTTGGTCTTTCCAAATGGATACGGTTAAGTCGCGGCTTTGGCTGGCGCTGTAATCCAGTGTAACGGCATAGTTTTTACCTGGTGCTAGGCTGTCGATAGTGTTGGCAAAGCTTACTGCATCTTGGGTTACGGCAGCGTTACTTTGGTTGTTCACCTCTAAGACTACCGAGCTTACGCGACCGTCTGAGTCGGGGAAGGTTATGCTAACAACGTTGTTTTTACTCAGTAAATTGTTGGGTACTGGGATATGCAGGGCGCCAAAAAAGTCATCGCGTGAGCTTTGATCGCCACCTTTCCAGTTATTCGGAACCGTTAGCGCAGTGCCGTTTATTTTCACGACTGGCTTCTTCGATTTGTTGTGTTTACGACCAATACTCACTTTTAGGTTTGAGGTACCTTGGCCGGCACTAACGTTGTTAATCGCAAAGTTAAGCGCTTTGTTGGCAGAAATGGTTTGTAAATTAGTGGTGCTGTAATAGCTGTTTACATGTAGCGTGTTGTCTAAGTTGATGTTTTGATTAAAACTGTATTGCAAAACAACTGTTTCGCCAGCAATTAAGCTCAAGCTACTTGGGGCATTTACATTACTGTTGTCTTGATAAACTGGCGCAGCATTTGGGTAAATCTTTAACGATTTCTTAGCTACCTTATTAATGCTACCTAAGCTGCTTACAAAATCTAAACTAACTTGCTCGGTATTCTCAGACAAACTATTAAGCGCAACATACGCTTTGTTGCCGTCTACAAACGCTTGTACTTGAACATCTGGATTGGAACTTTGGCTTTTAACTCGAACCCCTTTTACGTCTGACCATAGTTGGTAGAAGTGAATACGTGGGGTCCAGAAGAAGCGGGTAGGTTTGCCGTTAACAATGCTGCTTGGGTCGGGGCGAGTAATTACCGCGCCGTATGGTTCCCAGTTGTTTGCGGCATTGTAATGCCAGCTAGCTTTGCCGGTAATAAAAGGAATAGAAGTTAGTAAGCGGTCTTGGCGGTCTAACAGCTGGAATAACATGTTGTTGATAGAACGAACCGATTGCACGCTAGCAATGTCGCTGTAGGTGTCGCCGTAACCTTTTTCAATGCCACCATATTCGGTAATGGCAAGCGGTTTAACCTGTGCCCATTTGTGGTAGCTGTAGCTTTCAACTAAATCTAAGATCGCGTCTAAGTTGCTACCAGAGCGTTGGCTATTTGCGCCAGTTACGTTTACTCCATCGTATAAATGTACCGAAAATGCATCCATGTATGGGCCTGCGCTATCCATGAACATTTTCATGCGGGTATCAAAGTGTCTAAAATCCCACAATTCCATCGACGGCCAAGCACCGGCATAACCGATCACTTTGGTATCTATGTTTTCTTGGTCAAACTTTTTACCAATTTGCTTGAACAGCTCTGTGATTTTTGAGCGTGCTAGATCGGCATCGATCCCAAACTCACCGGCATGTACAAAGGGCTCGTTAATTGGCTCATAAAAAATCGGGCGAGTGCTGTCATCGAAGTAGTGTTTAAAGTAGTTGGCTGCCCACTCGGCGGCTTTTACAGGGTCTTGATTGGCTGCAAATGCGTTTCGCGGATGGTCGGTAACAATGTAGCGATTCGAGAAATAAGCATAGTTGTTGTGGTTTTTGGTGCTACTAATGTTTTTGGCGCCATTGGTTTTAGCGGTGGCTTCGTTAGGGTAGGCGTCATGCCCTTTATGGGCCGAAAACGGGCTCCAAAAGCCGCGACCAAAGCCTGCGTTTAGCTCGTTAGTTAAATATTCAAGCTCATCATTGGTGACTTGGTTTTCTGAGTGGGTGGTATGTAGGTTAAAGTATTTTTCGCGATCTAACTGAGATTCGCCGCCAATAAATTTTTGGGTGTTTAAGTCGATGCTTACGCTAGTGGCTGCGTAGGCGCTGCTAATAAATAGACTAAAGCATGCACCAACTAGCGCAGAGGCTGTGGATAATCGCATTTATTTCTCCATGATAGTGTTTTAAAAACATGTGGCATGGGTGTTAGTTAAATGCTTTGCTGATGCCTTAGCTTAGTTAGCTAATTATTGGCGGCAGCAAATCTAGTTTGCGCAATGTAACACTCATATCATCCTGATATTGCTAAGCTTTGTCCCTTCACTTTATTACTTGCTTGTTTATTAAGGGGCACTTAAACCAAAACTGGTTGGGCAAGATACTAGAGCAGCATCAATTGACATTTAAATTAAGAATTAAATTTATCATTAAGCTGTGAGCCTTATCACGTTAATATCCAGAATTAGCGCGAGCCTGTCGCTAATGAAAGACAGTTATCTCACTGTTATTTAAGGATTTTGATTCGCACTACCGGTCAAGGTGAAAACGCTAAATCGGCGCATTCTATGTGCTGCTCGGCATTGACAGTTGCTGGTGCACGTATTGGTGAGAGCGCACCAATTAAACGCGTAAGGATATCAATGTTGCTAGCTCGTTGAGCGATGGTTTATTGGCAAGATTTCTCGTCTAAGTGATTGAATAAATGATACTTGTTGTAGGGTGTTTGTTGCTAAAAGGTAAATTGGCAAGTTCCTTGCGTTATTAATCTGACCTAGTGGTCAGATATCTGCTTGTGATATAGCGAAATAACAGGGAGTAAAGCATGAGTGCAAATA
Source organism: Agarivorans sp. OAG1 (assembly GCF_037076485.1). Classification (NCBI taxonomy): domain Bacteria; kingdom Pseudomonadati; phylum Pseudomonadota; class Gammaproteobacteria; order Alteromonadales; family Alteromonadaceae; genus Agarivorans; species Agarivorans sp. OAG1. Next base: position 2,888,013 of record NZ_AP028990.1, on the reverse strand, counting down.
CGGAAAAAGCCGTACCAAAGGAGTTGTTGTACCAACTAGAGGAGAGACCAGCGGTAGCAGAAGCTTTTTTTGCTGGGCTACAACATGTATTGGCATGTTTTGTTGGCGTGATAACCCCAACCTTGATTATTGGGGGCGTATTAGGCTTAGGCTCGCACATTCCCTACCTGATTAGTATGGCGCTCATTGTATCTGGCGTTGGAACCTTCATTCAGGCAAAAAGGTTAGGCCCTATTGGCGCAGGCATGATTTGTGTGCAAGGTACCAGCTTCGCTTTCTTAGGCTCGATATTGGCGGCAGGCTTTATCGCTAAAAGCCAAGGCGGCGGTCCCGAAGAGATATTGTCGCTAATATTTGGCGTTTGCTTTTTGGGCGCTTTTATCGAGATTTTCTTATCGCAAATGCTGGTTAATATGAAGAAAATCATCACGCCATTGGTGACCGGAATAGTGATTACCATCATTGGTATTTCGCTGATAAAAGTAGGTATGACCGATTTGGCGGGGGGCTTTAAAGCTGCCGATTTTGGTAGCTTACAAAACCTAGGCTTAGGCTTCACTGTGTTGGCAATTATTATTGCTTTAAACCGTTCGGCAAACCCTTGGCTGCGCCTCTCATCAATTGTTATTGGCTTGCTTGCTGGTATGTTAATCGCGCTATTTATGGGGAAAGTAGACTTTTCTTCGCTAGGCTCACAACCTTGGGTGAGTATCCCTGTTCCCTTTAAATATGGTTTTAGTTTTGACTGGGTGGCCTTTTTTCCTATTGCGCTTATCTACTTTATTACGGCAATAGAATCGGCTGGCGATATTACCGCTAACTGCGCTATCTCACAGCAAGAGATTAAGGGAGACAGCTACTTAAAACGGGTGCGTGGCGGAGTGCTAGCCGACGGCGTTAACTCCTTAATTGCCGCTGTTTTTAATACTTTTCCAAACACTACCTTTAGCCAAAATAATGGAGTGATTCAACTAACCGGCGTAGCCAGTCGGTATATTGGTTATTACATTGCACTAATACTCGTGGTACTGGGGCTATTCCCCATATTAGGCGCTGTTTTACAGCAAATTCCTAAACCGGTGCTAGGCGGAGCCACCTTGGTGATGTTTGGTACAGTGGCGGCAGCGGGGATTAAAATTATTGCTAGCGAAACACTGAATCGCCGTAAACTACTTATTATGGCAGTGTCTTTTGGCGTAGGTTTAGGCGTGACAATGGTACCCGACCTATTACAACACGCGCCTAAATTGGTTCAAAACATCTTTGGTTCAGCAGTTACCTCCGGTGGTTTAGTGGCTATCTTGCTTAGTTTATTATTACCTGAGCAGCCATCTTCTGTTGCGGCTCAACTCAAACCGAGTACGCAACAATCGTAGAATTAATGAGCCTTAGAGTTTGCTTGTATAATTAACTTAGCTTTGGCAGAATGCGGGCAGGTGCTAAGGGGCGCCTGCCCGCCAAGAGGAACTCACCCTTAAGCACATGCTTAGTTACACATCATTACGACACTGTATGTCATTCTGAATATTGTTTTGCGGGGAACAACTTAAGTATTTAGGAGCATAGAGATGTTATCTGCCGTTGAAGAACTTAAAATTCGCAGTAAAATTTTGCTTAAACAGCGTCATACTGCCGATTCCCCATTAGCAAGTTTAGCTAAAGACAAATCACCACAACTAAAACATGCCTTGTTGTATGTAGCGCGAGAAGCGGGCTTTAAAGACTGGCAACACGCCCAAAGTGTATTGTCGTGTCAGCACAAGCAAACCATGCAACAAGATAGCGGCAAGTTTTGGTACTCGCCTGCTTGTATGGCTTTGCTTAATCATTGGTGCGCCAATTATCCAGAGGCTCTGGCTCTACAAGCCAAGCAGGGAGGGGTAATCCTTCCCTATAAAAGCCAATATGTAGTGGCCAACCCAAGTTATATTGAGGCTTTGGGTTTATCACCTAAAGATCCACTTTGGGAACCGCTGGAATACAACTGGTGTGAAGGCTCGTCTTCGCTACGCCAAGAGTTAGCTTACAAGCGCTTGTTGGCAATGCAAACACAGCGCTATAAAGCCTGTTAATAGCCAATTAGTTGCAGCGTTTGCCCGCACAAAGGCTTATTATTGATATTTTTAAGAATGGCGAGCTCAGCTCGCCGCTTTATTAAGGAAGCCTTATGTCTAAAAAGATCTATTGTATTGCCATGTTTAAACCTAAAGCTGGTAAGCAAAACGAGCTGTTTAAAGTATTGCAAGCGTTAGAGCCAAACACCTTGCGCGAAGATGGCTGTATTCAATACACGGTTACACGCCAAATTGACAACCCTTTTGCTCAGGGCACAGGTTACCCCATCGCGTTTCAAGAGATTTGGGCGGATAAAGAAAGCTTTGAAGCGCACTGCCAACGCAAAGAAATTAGCGAGTTTTTTCAAACCCATTGTGTTGCAGAAACAGGCTTAGTAGAAGATTCAAATGTTTGTGTATACAGCGACGAAGCAGAAGATTTTGACGCGCCAGTATTTGCTTAGTCTTAAGTAGATAAGAGCGCCGATAGGGCGCTCTTTTTTGCTCAACGATAGGTTTCTTCATCAGCGAGAAGTGAAGCTATAAGTTAACTCGTGTTTGCCCCGAAATAAGCTGGCGTAGCTGAGCTGATTGAACGTTAAAGATGCTCAAAGAGGACATTGTGAGCGATAACAGGAAATGTGTTGATGGCGGCCCATACCTGCGTGTGCTAGGCTTTTGTTTATGAAGAATTATTCAACAGCAAAAGCATGGAGCATAAAGCATGAATACCTTTCTTAGCCGCGTATTATTAACCGTTGGTATCGCTGTTACGTTTAATACTTCCGCTTCAGAAAGCGATGGCGGAATTCCTTACAAGTGGGCTCCTTGGAAAGATCCTGAAAATCCGATGATACTCAAGATGACTGACGAGAAAGATGTCTTGTTTCAACGCCGGGATCAGTCAATGGGTGCCAAGCGTGAGCCCGGGCTCTTCTATCCAAATCGCTATAACTTCGGCCCGAACTGGACGGCAATACCGACCTTTTTGGGTGCGCCGATTGCCCAGACTCCAGAAGACCTGAAAGCGGCTAAAGTTGACATAGCCATGTTCGGTATGTCGATTGGTGATCAGGTGTTACCAGGCGGCAGATTTGCTGCCCAGCAGATGCGCTCACTGATTGATTACATGTCGTACCCTCCTCAGGGCGAAGATCAGTTTATTGGTGTTGATATCGGCAAGCTGGTCATGGCTGATTACGGTAACGCAACCGCCAACTGGATGGCGGATAATCAGGTCAATCTTGACGAGGTGCATAAAATCGTCAGTGAAATTTTAGGTACTGATGCGATTCCTGTTGGTATTGGCGGCACCCATATTCAAAGTTACGGATTTATGACCGCGCTAGCTGAGAAGTATGGTCCCGGTGAAGTGGCTATCGTTCACGTAGATGCACACTACGACGCCTATAAAGCGGGCGCAGGTCGTTTCGTTCACAATGGGTCTTTTTTCAAACTGGCTGTCGACTCAGGAGTTATAAAGGGCAGTGACATCTATCAAGTTGGCCTGCGCGGCACAACGCCTGGGGCTTACGATTTAAACTGGATGCGTGAAAACAAGTTGAATTTTCACTTCCAGGCTGAAATCGAGAAATATGGGTGGGATGCGGTGCTAGTTAAGCTGCTTTCAGAGGTCAAAGGCCGCAAAGTATACCTCACCTTTGATATGGACGGGGTTGACCCAGCATATGCACCTGGTGTGGGCTCGCAGGATCCTGACGGCCTAACGGCTGGCCAGGCGATCCAACTGGTGCGGGCATTGGGCATTCAAAACGAAATCGTCGCTGCTGAATTTAATGAGTACAACCCACTTTTGGACGATGCTCATCAAACAACAGGCATTCTGATGGATCGCCTAATCCGTTCGCTACTCGGCGGAATTCAGGGGCGTAGAGAAGGAATAACAGACCCAATGTATTACGACCCTGAACGCCTAGTGCACGCCAACCAATAACACCTCTCCCAACAAGAGGCCGGGTATCCGGCCTCGTAAACGCTGAATGGATTCAGGGCTATAAATGGACACGAAGTACGCTTTCCTGAAAGAACCATTGTTACATTTCCTCCTTATGGGAGGGTTGATTTTTCTCGCCGATGCATTGTTGGCAAGTGATCGCAAAGAACAAATCTTCGTTGACCAAAGCAGTATCGACTATTTGGTCAAGCAGCAAGAAAGGCTATCGCTACGAACTTACAGCGATGAAGACATTGATCAGTTAATTGCGGCCTACATTGAAGACGAAATCCTTTATAGAGAGGCGTACAAACGTGGATTGAACCAAGGAGATACACGCATGCGCCGCAATATGATCCTCAAGCTAAGGGGATTGATGATTGCTAAGGTGAAGGAGCCCTCCGAAGATCAACTAAAAGATTTCTACCAAAATAATCTCGAACGCTACACCCGCCCTGAGCAGTTTCAGGTTGACCATGTTTATTTTAAAGATGAAAGCAGTGTTTCACCTGGTTTGCTCGATGAGCTCAATCAAGGGGCAGATTTTCGATCGTTGTCTGAGTCTTATTTTCAGACCTATGGCCAGTCTTCAATTAATAGTCCCCGCAGTGAACTGGCGTCTTTGTTCGGTGAACAAGCTTCTCGTTACATCGTAGAGACTGACTCTGACCATTGGATGGGACCATTCTCATCAGTTCAAGGGATCCACTTTGTTAAACGATCCGGGATAGCCCCGCCAAAAGTTGCGGCTTTTGAACAGGTAGCACCTTATCTGCCAATGGACTGGCAGGCGGCTGAAGCCCGCAAGTTAATTGATGCTGAGCTTGATAGTGTGCGTGAGAACTACAGCATCGTGGTGGAGCGCACTCAATGACACAGGCGGTTCAGTCATGGATGCTAGCTATTGCGCTTTCTTTTGTTACCGTAAGTGTATTTGCGCACGATATTGGCGTGTCCAAGGCTGAACTCGTCGAGGGTTCTAACAACCAGTACCAGCTTCGAGTTCATGCTCCAGCAATGATGGCCGCCCGCTTTTCGTCACCGCAGCTGCCGGAAGGCTTTGAATTTACTGCAAACCCACGAGGCAGTCAGCAGGGCCAGTGGAAGGTCTTTGAGTTTTCAGCGGAGCGTGCACTGAGAGCAGGGGATGAGATTAGGCTTGCTTGGGAACGAGATGGTCTGATGGTGACCACTTATTGGGGAGATGGTAGCCAAGTCAGTCGATTGTTTAAAAATCAAGCCGGTGCGATCACCTTGTCTATGGCGCAATTAAAGGCCACCTCTGGTAGTTGGCAAGATGCAGCACAGCGCTATTTGTTTTTGGGAGTTGAGCACATCCTACTAGGAGTAGATCATCTGTTGTTTGTACTGGGTTTGCTCTGGATCGTTCGAGGATCTGCAGCCCTGGTTAAAACCATTACAGCTTTTACTCTGGCTCACAGTATCACCCTTGGATTAGCCACCTTTGATTATTTAACCCTTCGTTCGGCACCCGTTGAAACCTGTATCGCGCTAAGTATCGTATTTCTCGCGGTCGAGATCATGCGGGCGCGTGAGGGGCAAACAGGCTTGACTCATCGATATCCATGGGTCGTCGCATTTGCTTTTGGTCTGCTGCATGGTCTGGGCTTTGCGGGGGCCTTATCAGAGATTGGACTAGCGCAGAGTGAGATCCCGCTGGCATTGTTATTTTTCAATGTGGGTGTCGAGCTCGGCCAGCTAATCTTTGTCTTTACCGTCTTGGTGGTGGCATTATTCGGTCGAAAGCTAAACCTAGCCATACCAAGCCATATTCGAGTGTTACCCGTGTATTGCCTTGGAGGGCTCTCAGCCTATTGGCTCTTGACGCGGGTAGCGCTGCTTGGTTCATCAGTTTAACTTTCTTAGCTTTGCCAAACAGAATTGTTGTAACCTAGCTAAAAAAACACAAACCAATCAAAATCCGTTTCAAAGAATAAAAGGAATTACATGAAAAGGAATCAATTGCTATCCATACTCGCGGCTATGTTGCTGCTGTCATTTAATGCCAGTGCACATGAAGTAACCGGCTTTGGGGGCGGATTTGTAAGCGGTTTTGTGCACCCCGTTCTTGGTGTAGATCATGTCGTGGCTATGATTGCCGTTGGGCTTTGGGGAGCATTGCTCGGTGCCCCTGCTATTTGGGTATTGCCTGTGGTATTCCCGTTAGTGATGGCTTTTGGTGGCGTTTTAGGGATCATCGGCCTTCCAATCCCCGCAGTGGAGACTGGCATCGCAACTTCAGCAGTTGTGTTGGGGGGGATGATAGCTTTTGCCTTGAAGCCTCACTTGCTGGTTGCGGCCATCGTCGTTGCCATATTTGCTATTTTTCATGGGCATGCTCATGGTACAGAGCTGCCACAATCAGCGACTCCCTTGGCGTATAGCATAGGATTTGTATTATCCACGGGATTGTTGCACCTGTGCGGTATTGTGTTTGGCCAGCTTGTACGTGCACCAGCCGGAAGGGTGCTCATTCAGGCGACGGGCGGCGTGATTGCTACTGCCGGTGTTTGGATCCTCGTTGGGTGAGCGTAACCACAATGGGAAGGGGTGTATTACTTTTACTTTCCTTGCCAAGGCCAGCCTTAGCGCATAGTCCTTTTGAGGGCGCAGGCGCTTTTTATGGTGGGTTATTGCATCCCCTTGGCGTACCAGCGCATCTGCTACTTATCATTGCGCTTGGCTTGTATGCAGGTCAATCAGGAATCGAAAAAAGCAAAGCGAGCGTCTTAGCTTTTGTGCTTGCTTTGATATCGGGCTTAGTTGGTGCCAGCTTTTTTGTGCAACCAGGGCTCGAGCCTACGCTTTTAGCTGCGGGCGCGATTGTGGGACTCTTCGTTGCCAGTAAGCTAACTGCTATACGGTATTTGAGCGTAATTACGGCTGCAATCGCGGGTTTTCTTGTAGCATATGACTCACCACAGGAAAGCTTGGTTGGTATCGCTAAATTGGTAGCGATGATTGGTACTGGGCTTGGTATATTTATTGCGTTTTGCATTGCCACTTTGATTTCTGAATACTTCAACAGCTTAACATGGCAAAAAATTGCGGTGAGAGTCCTGGGATCTTGGATCGCGGCTGCTTCACTTTTGGTATTGGCCCTATCTCTTAGTTACCCAGTTTAGTGGGTAACTAAGGGAACCGGCCCGTCGTCGCTGCCTCTGCTTTTTCAGAAAACCCTCGGCTAAAGCGACGACGGGTAGCACGTAAAGTCCTCATTAAACATAGCAATAAACGTGATGATGGCGGTCTTGTCAAGGCTATATCGCCGGTGTACCTCTAACTAGGTGTCGCTTCAAAAAGGGGCACAAGCACTATACTGAACGCGTTGACAACGCGCAGGCACATCGAGATTGAAGACCGGCTTGAAACTGAAACCCTAGCACTTATCTAGCGACAATTGATTCATACATGGTGTCGAAGCTATGAATGTTTAAGGCTGAATTCCTAACTCATTTGTGTCCAAAAATAAGCTAGTTAAAACTGATAACTCTAGCTCCTTGCTATTCGCCGTATAACACTAATGACTCTTCCGGTAGGCACTCACTAGCCGCTTGATTGAAAGCATCGATAAAACCTGGGTTTTCACTTAAGTAGGTGTTGCCAAAATAAACTGCGATGGGCTTGCTTACTACCACTTGGCGGTCGATATAGGCGCTGCGATTAGTTTTCTCGGTAAGCTTTAGCATCGCCGCCTCGTTAGCCAAAATGATGTCGGCTCGATCGCGTATTAACCCTTCTAGCAACATTTCTGGTTCAACGGGTCGATAGGCTACTTTTACGCCTTTTGCTTTTAGCCATTGCGCCATGTTTGACCCTAAGTAAGCCCCCACGCGTGCGTTCTTTAAGTATTCGTCATCAATCGGTTGGTTAATAACATCTGCTAAATAAAAATACGCCCAGTTTTGTTTGCCAATAAAGCGGCTGGCTGCAGCGTAACTGTCACGCTCAGCATTTTGGGAACCCGCATAAAAGCCATCTAATTGGCCTCGCTGGGTCATTGATTGGGCTCTCGCCCAAGGCAAAAAGTCGATGCTATATTCCACGCCCAGGCTCTCTAATGCGCAGACCACCACTTTATCGAAGGGGCCTGCGGGTTTACCGTCTTGTGGCCAGGTATAAGGGGGACGATCTTGCGTGCCTAAGTGAATGGCTTGAAAAGCCAAACTGGGTAGGGATATAAAAACTAGGCTAAAGAGAATGTTGCGTATCATGAGGAACCATTTGTATTAACTATTACCTCAAAAGCATAGTGCAGCTCGGTGAGCTTTTCATAAATTTTAAGCGGGTAGGCATGTGACGTAAACTTAAGGCTACCCAGATAGCTTTGTTATTGATTTTACCTACCCAGTTTCCTAGGGGTTAAAAAGTAAAACGCCACTGTGTTAGTGGCGTTTTAAAGGCGCTTAAGCTGCTTTAATTATTAGATGAGTGTTTCAATTAACTCAACAACTTGGCCTGATTTTTGGGCGTTTAGCGCGTCGGGGTGGGGTGAGGCAAATTGGCCGATGTCGTTGTCAAAATATAGGCCGGCTGCATCATTAAATTCTTCCGACAAGCTGGCTCTTACTAGTATATCTGCCCCAATGCTTAAATCGCCGCCAGCAATACCGTAGGCGTCTTTCACCATTTTGCTGCCAAGTAGTGATTTAGGGTTAACCGATACGACTATTGGGCCACTGTCTTTTAGTGCTAAGCCCAATTCGCGAGACCACATGGTTAGTGCGAGCTTGCTTTGCGCATAAGCAGAGTTGTCACTAAGCTGACGATTGCCTTTTAGCGCGTCTAAATCTACAGTGGCTTGGGCTGCAGACGATAGGTTCACAACACGACCACTTTTACCCATTAAAGGCAGCAGTGCTTTGGTGAGCTTGTATGGTGCGAGGGTGTTTACTATAAAGCGTAAATCTTGCCCTTGAGCATTGCGCGGCTCGGGGAAGTTAAATACCCCGGCATTGTTAATCACTACATCTAAACTGCTGTACTTGCTCGTTACTTGTTTGGCTAGCTCATCAACTTGCTCAAGCTTGGATAGGTCGGCTACAAAGGTATCTACTTGTGCACCATTCACGCTTAATTGATTTTTAACAGACTCGAGTTTGGCTGGGTTACGGCCATGAAGCAGCACCTTATGACCCTGCTCTAGCAATTGCTTGGCGGTAACTAATCCAATGCCGTCGGTTGCACCGGTAATTAAAATGGTTTTGCTCATGTGCTTGATACCTATCTTAAAGTTTGAAAGCCTAAAAGCGAATGCCTTAAGTTGCTTTAAATAGTAGATGTTGAACCTAGCAACTACAACGGCTGTTAATGAGAAACAGTTTTTAGATTTTGTTAATAATTACCTAGGGTCTGTTGATCTTTGGTGTTGAAATTTTGTTCGAGATAAGCAGGCTTTAATCGCGGCGAGCACTTAGAAGCCTAGTGGGCTAAGCAAGAAGTGCTTAACAAAGAGTAAAGTTCGCTTATCCGAACCCTTCGGGCAGCATTTCTTAGCCATTTATTCAGCGTTAGCGAGTGATTATTAAGCCCACTTAACTGCACACTCACTGCCTTGCCTAAATGGCTAATAAATTGCTGCAAAAACCATCAGCAACGATCAACAGACCCTAGTTAAATAAACCACTAACAAGCGCTGGTGGTGGTTATCTGGCAAACAATATTCAAGTATATGCAGATGAATTTAGCTTACTTGTATAACCGAGAGCGTTACACTTACTCGCTGAATAAATAGTGGTGTTGGTTCAGTTTAAAGCTGGGGGAAGTAATGGCTAAATTTGAGTTTTCGACAGGGGAATTAGCACCGATGCTTAACTCCGCCTTGGCTGCAGGGTTTGAAGAGCATAGTCAATCACAACAAGCGCCGGCTTATCACAAGCAGCGCTTAAATTGGACGCTGCAAAATGCAGAGGGAAAACTTATTGCCGCGCTTACCGCAGACTTACTGTGGGATTGGTTATACATAGACGAGCTGTGGGTAGACGATAGTTGCCGCGGCCAAGGCATGGGCCAGCAGCTTATGCAGCAAGCCGAAGACTATGCCAGAGACAAAGGCCTTAGTGGTTTATGGTTGTGGACTCAAAGCTGGCAAGCACCCGCGTTTTATGAGCGCTTAGGGTTTAGCGAGTTTACCTGTTTCGATAACTTTCCTGTTGGGCACTGCAGAATAGGTTTAAGAAAGGCAATTGCTAAAGATTAAGCTACCAAAAAACTGCAAGGTTTAAGCAGGCAGGCTATGGGTGCCTCAATCCAGATTTAATCACTTAATTGTTTGTGCATGATTAAGCTGTCTACATAACCTAACTTAGGGTGTAAGTAGGCCTTTGGAATGGTGCCAATAGTAGCAAAGCCAAGCTTGTGCCAAAGCGCAATAGCAACGGTATTAGTGGCAACTACAGAGTTAAACTGCATAGCTTTAAAGCCTAGCTCTAAGGCAATACCTTGAGAGTGTTCGCACAGTTTACGCGCTATGCCTTTTCCACGAGCTGCTTCGCTGACCATGTAACCACAGTTACAAATATGTTTGCTGGGGCCCATGGCATTGGGTTTGATGTAATAAGTCCCTAAAATTTGCTGGTTGTGTTCAAACACAAAGCTTTTTAGCGGCAACTCGCACCAAAGCTGAAAGGCTTGTTGTTCGTTCATGTCTGGATCAAAAGCGTAACTTTGCTGAGCCTGTATTACTGCCTTAAAGCTTGGCCAAAAAGCACTAAAGTCGGCTTGGGTCATGGCTCTAATCACTGGCGCTATCCTTTTCACTTAATCAATTTTGCGTGTTATCTAGGCCTATTAGACCAAATATTGTTTGCTACTGGCAAAGGTAACAAAGCTGTCGCTCATGCTGAGTTCTAAATCGTGATGATCCCAGCTGTTTAACAGTGCGTGGTAGCCTTCTTTTCCTGCCAAGGTGTAGGCAGAAGACACTCCACGATAAACTCGCTGTGGCTGCAAAGCTTGCCAGCCTTGCTCATCTTCAAGTTTTATTTGGCTAACGCGCTGGCCCGGAGGCTTGTGGGCTTGGTAGCTATAACGCAGTTTGTAAAAGTAGGGAAAACTGCCATCTCCAGTGCCCATTAAGCCATTGTTAGTGGCATTGTTAATGGCACCTTCAATGGCCATGGCTAAATCTTCGCCCTTAATTAAATAACTCATTAAGGTTATTTCGAAGGGCAGTAAGCGTCCACAAATATCAGCCTTACTCAACGGGCCTGCTTTTAGCGATACGCGAACGCCGCCTGCATTGTGCATGGCAAAGTCGGTTGGATGCTTGGCAGCAGAGGCTTGGTAAAACCCTTGGCAAATCAGCGGCGCAATTTCACTGCCATTGGGTAGATCTTTATTAGGCATTCTACTATGGCGTAAAGGCTGGCTGAGTTTGGTCACTATTTGGCTTTTCATTTGTTCAACCGCTGGACGATATTGCTGATTGATGATCTCGCTGATTTGCTGATCATTAGAGCACTTTAATAGCCCTGGTGCGGTAGCCAAATAGTCGCTAATGAGACGGCGAGTTTCATTGCAAACTATCTGCCCGTTTTGTTTGGCTTGCCAGTTATCATCGATAAGAAACTGGGTCCCGCCTTCAAGCTTAATAACCTTGCCATTCTTATCAAAGTGTAAGCAGCTTAAACCTATGGATTCTGCATGTTTGCCAGCTTGTAGTACCAAGCAGCCATTCTGCCATTGTCCGTTATTGCCGGTACTTGCTAGCCCCAAATGGCCAAACTCACCGGTTAATGTGTGTGAGTGGCCACCAACAATCACACTTATGCCAGTTACGGCTTTGGCTAAGGCAATGTCGCCGTCATAGCCCAAATGGCTAAGTATGACGATGTGATTTATGCCTTGTTGCTTTAAGTGCTTAACCGTGGCTTGGGTGGTTTCGACGGCGCTCAAAAAATGGCAGTCGGCATCGGGGCAACCAATGTTGTGCATCTGGTCGTGAGTGATGCCTACAATGGCCAATTGCTGGTCGCCTAAGGGCTTAAGCAGGTAGTTAGCAATGGCCAGTTCATTGTTGTAGTAATACAGATTGTTATGGGGTGCTAAAGGCAAGTGCTTTTGTTGATCTTCTTGGCTTAAATCCATGTTGCCGGCAAGACAGGGGAAGTTAACCTGATCAACAAATTTAGACACCGGAGCGTTGCCAAGATCAAACTCATGATTGCCAATGGTCATGGCATCTACCGACATCAAATTGAGTAAATGAGCGTTAGCTTCACCTTTAAACTGGCTAAAATATAAACTGCCTTGAAAGCTATCGCCAGCGTGTAAAAACAGGCTTGAGCTATTATTTTGTGTTGCCAAGGCGTGGTGTTGTTTTACTGCTGTAGCTAACCTTGCATACCCGCCGCAGTATGCGTCTAGTTGGTAAACCTCTTGGTTTATGGTTACTTCAAAATGAACCAAAGTAGGCTCAAAATGAGAGTGGGTATCGTTGATGTGAGCAAGGTACAGCGAATAAGTCATGACTACTCCAAACTAGCGGGCAAGCATAATACGTTAGTTTGCTGGCTAGCTTGAAGTATTTGCTTCAATAATTTGGCCTGCTTGTTAATGGCGGCGAGCGTCAAAAGGTTTAGCTAGGCTCATTGGGGCCGCCAATTTCTGGCGAATTGGGTTGGCACTAATCATAACCATTACCACAATAGTTGCCACGTAAGGCATCATTGCTAGCAAGTTAGGCGATATGGTAAAGCCTATGCCTTGCATCACTAAGTGCAAAATAGAGGCTGCGCCAAACAGGTAAGCGCCTACCATTAAATAACCTACACGCCATGACGCAAACACCACTAACGATAGCGCAATCCAGCCGCGGCCAGCGGTCATGTTTTCCATCCACATTGGGGTATAAGAAAGCGACATATAAGCGCCCGCTAAGCCTGCCATTGCGCCGCCAAAAAGCACCGCAATATAACGAACTTTTATTACCTTAATGCCAAGAGCATTAGCCGAATAGGGGTTTTCGCCAACAGCGCGCAAGGTTAAACCTGCGCGTGTTTTATTCACAACCCACCAAGTTATTGCCACTAAAGCAAAACTGCCATATACCAAAATGTCATGCTGAAATAGCAAGGCCCCAAGCATTGGAATATCACTTAATAGAGGAATTGAAATCGCTTTAAAACCGTTAATGGTAGAGCCAACCAAGCTTGCACCCAAGAAAGCACTTAAACCGGTGCCAAAAATAGTAAGCGCTAGGCCAGTTGCCACTTGGTTGGTATTAAGGTTTAACGAGAGTAGCCCAAATATGCCCGCCATTAACATGCCTGCAATCACCGCTAGCAATAAACCCAAGGCTAAGTTGCCAGTAAAGTAGGCGCCGGCAAAGCCTGCCATAGCACCCATTAACATCATGCCTTCTTGGCCTAAGTTAAGTACGCCTGATTTTTCACAAATTAGCTCGCCTAGCGCTACTAGTAACAAGGGTGTTCCGGTTTTAATTGCTGCTACCAATATTTGTTGTAGTAGTTCCATGTCCATTATGCAGCTCCTTGCTTAGCACTAGATGAAGAGGGTTGCGCTACGCCCGCGCTGGGCTGCCAGACTATTTTGTAATGAATGAGAAAGTCACAAGCGAGTAAGAAAAACAGCAGTACACCCTGGAATAAACCTGTGATGGCAGTGGGCATACCTAGTTCTATTTGGGCTAGATCGCTGCCCATATATAAAGTACCCATGAAGAATGCCGCGAAAATAATGCCAAAGGGATTGAGCCTGCCAAGGTAGGCCACAATAATGGCGGCGTAACCATAGCCCGGAGACACTTGCGGAATGAGCTGACCAATTGGGCCAGTTACTTCTGCCACGCCAGCAAAACCTGCCAGTGCGCCTGCGCTTAGCATTACGCTCCACACAATAAACTTGCTGCTGTAACCTGCGTAACGTGCAGCGGGTTGGTCGGAGCCAAATACTCGCAGCTGAAACCCAGGTAAGGTGCGATACAAAATGATCCCAGAGCCAATAGCAAATACCACTGCCAAGAGAATACTAATGGAGGCGCGACCATCCTCCATTATGGTCGGCAGCAATACACTGTCGGCAAAAATGGCTGACTCTGGGAAACCAAATCCGTCTGGGTCAATTAAGGGGCCATGTACGCCCCACAGCAGCAAATACAAGCCAATGTAGTTGAGCATGATGGTGGTAAGAATAAGGTTGGTATGAAATAGCTGATGCAGCAGAGTGGGGATGGCCGCCCAAAGCATGCCGGCTAATGCCCCAGCAGCGAGGGTAACCAATAACCACCCATAGCTACTTTGCTCATTGGCTTGCAGTGCAAAATAGCTGCCCACTAACGCGCCAACCAGCAACTGGCCCTCTGCGCCAATGTTCCAAATATTGGCCTTGTAACACAAGGCTAAACCTGTGGCACAAAGCAGTAAGGGAGTGGTTTTTACCATTAACTCGCCTAGGTTGTAGCTATCACTAAGCGGGTCGATGATAAACACTTTAAAGGCGGTGGCTGGGTTAATATCTAGGGCCCAAAACATCACACTAGACACCAACATGGTGAGAACAATGGCGATAAGAGGTGAGAGCCAAGACATCAACTTTGATGACTCTAAACGGGCTTGAGTTTTAAGCATACGCTTGGCCTCCTTGCTCGCTATCGCTATGGACAAATCCACCGGCAATCCATTTGCCAATTTCTTCGATATTGGTTTGCTCGGTATGCACCGCCTCAGAAAGTTGCCCCTCATATAAGGCGGCAATGCGATCGGAGATCATAAACAGCTCATCGATATCCTCTGACACCACCAAAATAGCAGCGCCTTTATCGCGAAGTTCAATCAGTTGGCGGTGGATTGCACTAGCTGCGCCAATGTCCACGCCCCAGGTCGGGTGAGCACAAATCAATATTTCTGGATTTTGGTCTACTTCTCTACCAATAATAAACTTTTGTAGGTTGCCGCCCGATAAGCTCTTAGCTTGGGCGTGGGCGTTATGACATTTAACGTCATTTCGATGAATAATGGTTTTGGCGAGCTCCACCACTTTGTGCGGCAAAATTAGCCCTTTGCTTACCAAGCCCTTGCGCGCACTGGTAAGCAAGGTATTGTCGGCCAAACTCATCTCTGGCACCGCTCCTTGGCCTAAACGGTCGGTGGGTACATAGCTCATACCTAGCAAGCGGCGCTCGCCAGCATGTAATTTACCCACTTTGCGTTTGCCAATTAAAATGCTGTCGGCTGCCGCGCGAGTATCTTCGCCGCTAAGTGCTTCAAGTAAATCTTCTTGACCATTACCAGCAACTCCAGCAATACCCAAAATTTCGCCGCGATGCAGACTTAAGTTCACCTTATTTAGGCCTGTGCCGAAAGGATTGGTGGGCGGCACGCTTAAATTACTCACTACCATTAATTCGTCTGAGCCAATGCGTTTTTGGTAGCGTTCCGATAGTTGGGTGTCGCTACCTACCATCATGCCAGCAATTGATTCTGGCGTTTCTTGTGAAGGAATACATTCTCCACTCACTTTACCGCCACGTAATATAACTGCGCGATCACACAGCTCGGTGACTTCTTTTAGCTTGTGGCTAATAAACAAAATACTACAGCCCTGGCTTGCCAAGGTGCGTAATACCTTAAACAAACCGGCTACTTCTTGAGGAGTGAGTACCGAAGTGGGCTCATCTAAAATCAGCAGTTTTACGTCTTGTATTAAGCAGCGCAAAATTTCAAGCCGCTGGCGTTCGCCAATGCTTAGATTATGCACGTAGCGGTCGGGTTCAACCTTTAGCTCGTAGGCATTGCTTAGCTCAACGATCTTTGCTCGTAGCGCTGCGGCATCTTTAACTACACCAGCATCTAAGCTTAACGCTATGTTCTCTTGCACGGTGAGAGTTTCAAATACCGAGAAATGCTGAAAAACCATGCCGATGCCCATGGCTCTGGCCATGTTAGGCGAGCGTATTAATTGCTCTTTCCCTTTCCATAGCAGGCCGCCTTCATCTGGCTGAATCACTCCGTAGATCATTTTGACCAGGGTGGATTTCCCTGCGCCATTTTCACCTAGTAGCGCTAAGATTTCTCCTTCGGCTAGGTCTAGGCTTACTTTGTCGTTGGCTATTACGCCTGGGTAGCGTTTTGTCACTCGCCATAACGACAACAAGCTTTGCTCTGGTTTCATTTTGCGTCCATTCGTTTATGCATTCTATCCGCTTGGCTGGTCTTACTGCATAAATCTGACCAACTGTTCAAGTTAAGCGCTGTAGCTAATAAGTTGCAATTGTTGGTTTTTTGTTGTGCTTTGATGGTGCGAAGTATGGCAAGTTTTGGCGCGTTATGGTGCGTTTATCGCTATTTTTAGTAAAGCAAACTTAGTGCTAGTGATTTATAAATTAATCATTAATAATACTTTGGTATAAAGTTTCGGCATTAAAGTTCAACAGGGAGAGTGGGTTAGCATGGCTAAAGCTACGGCAGGTCAAAGTGGCGCAATTAGAAAAAAGAATGAACGGCTTATTCTTAAAGCGGCAACCAATGAATTTGTAAAACACGGTTACCAAGGCACCTCCTTACAAGCCATTGCCGACAGAGCCGAGTTGCCCAAGGCTAACATTCTGTATTACTTCAAATCTAAACAAGGCCTATACAAAACCTTGCTCGAAGATATTGTAGATATGTGGAACGATGCCTTTGAAAACACCACCGCTAACGACGACCCTGAGCAAGCAATTAGTGCTTATATTCGCTCTAAAATGCGTTACAGCCGTAGCCACCCCAAAAGCTCTCGGATCTTTGCTATGGAAATTATCCAAGGTGCTCCTAACCTAAAGGGAAACTTACAATTTCCTGTTGTAGATTGGACTAAAAACAAATGTAGCTTGATTCAAGCTTGGGTCGACCAAGGCAAAATTGCAGCTATAGAACCTTTATACCTGTTGTTTTTGATTTGGGGAGCTACTCAATTTTACGCCGACTTTGATACCGAAATTAGAATGATTAACGGTAAAACCTTAAGTGCAGAAGAGTTTGTCAAAGCCGAGCAAAACGTGATTGATATAGTTATTCGCGGGATTGGCTTAAAAAGCTAAAGCAAAAAGCTGAGTGCTTGGTCAGATTTTTGCTTATGCTTTAGCTACTATGCTAACAGGACAAGCACTAAGTCATGTCGCCACTCTCTAATCAAGCTCAAACTAGTTCAGCTCTACCAGCAAGCCAAACAACTTGGATTAAAAATCCTTTAGCCGTATTTAGCGGAGCTATCAGCGGCCCCGATGCTGAGCGCGATTTGCGTGGTGGCATTGTGATTCAAGGAAGCCAAATAATTGAATGTATTGCAGCAGGGCAGCAGCCTGCTGCTGCAGTAAACCAACAGCTCGACGCCAGTGATACGGTGTTGCTGCCTGGCTTAATTAATACTCATCACCACTTTTATCAAACCCTTACGCGCTGCTTGCCGGCTGCAATTAATCAGCCGTTATTTCCTTGGTTACAAACGCTTTACCCTGTTTGGGCTGGCCTTACTGCTAAGCACATCGAGGTTGCTACAGAGATTGCTTGTTGGGAGCTAATGTTGAGCGGCGCGACAACGGTGGCCGATCATCACTATGTATTTAATCATGCCTTAAGCGAGGCGATAGATATTCAAGCCGAGGTAGTAGGGCGCTTGGGAGTGCGGGCAACCTTAACCCGCGGCAGTATGAGTTTGTCACAAAAAGACGGCGGCTTGCCGCCAGACTCTGTGGTGCAAACCGAGCAGCAAATTCTTGATGATAGCCTGCGTTTAATTAAGCGCTATCACTGTGCAGAAGAAGGCAGCATGCTTAACTTGGCGCTTGCGCCATGCTCACCTTTTTCGGTGACCAAATCGCTAATGTGCGACACCGCTACTTTAGCCAAAGAGCAAGGTGTACGACTGCATACTCACCTTGGTGAAACCATTGATGAAAACGACTTTTGCTTGAGAACGCTAGGCATGCGACCGGTAGACTATTTGGAGCATTGCGGGTGGCTAGGGCCACAAACGTGGTTAGCGCATGGCATTCACTTTGACCAAGCTGAAATTCAGCGTTTAGGTGCTGCACAAGTTGGAATAGCACACTGCCCAACGTCTAACATGGTATTGGCATCGGGCATTTGCCCAACTTTAGACTTAGCCAAAGCCGGTTGTAAGCTAGGCATCGCGGTAGATGGCTCAGCTTCTAACGACAGCTCTAATATTATTCAAGAGTTACGCCATTCATTAATGCAGCAGCGCTTGCGTTATCGCGCCGATCAAATCACTCACCAGCAAGTGCTTAATTGGGCAACACAAGGCAGCGCGGCGGTATTGGGGCGCGATGATATTGGCGTTTTGGCGCCAGGTAAGCAGGCAGACATTGGTTTGTATAAGCTAGATGGACTTAATTTTTCGGGTGCTCACGACCCATTAGCCGCTTTGATTTTATGTGGTGCAAGCCAAGTGAGCAAACTAATGGTAGCGGGTAAGTGGATTATTGAAGACGCCGATGAAACCCGCGCCCAGCTAGAACAACTAAAATTGCAGCATCACCAACTAGCTATTCAACTGGTGAACTAAGGAAAACTATGAGCAACAATAACTACCCTCGAGATCTAGTCGGCTACGGCCAAAACCCGCCTAAAGCCAACTGGCCAAACAAAGCCAAAGTTGCCCTGCAATTTGTGGTTAATTATGAAGAGGGGGGCGAAAACTGTGTATTACATGGTGATAGTCATTCCGAGAAGTTTTTATCGGAAATTGTTGGAGCAGAGGCATATCCTGATCGCCATATGAGTATGGAGTCAATATACGAATATGGTAGCCGAGCGGGTTTTTGGCGCTTGCATCGTTTGTTTGTGAGCCAAGGGATCCCAGTAACCGTGTTTGCCGTTGCGATGGCCCTGCAGCGCAATCCAGAAGCGGTAAAAGCTATGTTAGATGCCAACTGGGAAATTGCCAGCCATGGTTTAAGGTGGATTCACTATCAAGATTTTAGCGAGCAGCAAGAGCGTGAACATTTAGAGCAAGCCATAACGATTCATCAACAAACCACTGGCAGCAAACCTAAAGGCTGGTATACCGGCCGCACCAGTCCACATACCTTAAAGTTAATTGCCGAGCGTGACGATATTCTCTATTGCGCTGATAGCTACGCCGACGACTTACCTTATTGGGACAACAACTACAGTAAACCCTTGTTAATGGTGCCCTATACCCTAGACACCAATGATATGCGCTTTGCTACTCCACAGGGTTTTAACAGCGGCGAGCAGTTTTACCAATATTTAAAAGATGCTTTTGATGTGTTGTATTTTGAAGGTGAAACTACGCCCAAAATGCTTAGCATTGGCTTGCACTGCCGCATAATAGGCCGTCCAGCAAGGTTTGCTGCTTTGCAGCGTTTTATTCAATATACCCAGCAGTTTGAAGGTGTTTGGTATGCCACCAGAGAGCAAATTGCAGAGCATTGGGTGAAAGAACAGGGCTGATAGTAGAGTGAAGGTAATAGTTGATAACTACTAGAAAGAGCTATTAGATTAGGCTAGTTACTTGTGTGAGATATTGGTTAGCTTTAAGCTAAATTTTTGCTGCTGAAACCGCTTTGACGCATGTTTGAACCGTCCCGTTTTTATTCTTCATTTCTATAGTTGTGTCATTCAAGAAGATAACCTCTTGTTCTGAGTGTTTCATTGATGAGTTATTGAGTGATTTTTTGACATTGTTAAGGTGTTTATCAGACGTGGCATTTTTGGGTAAAACATCAACATAGCCAATATCAGTCAACAAACTATGGCCATCTAATATCCAAGAACCGCTGACATATAGGTCGAACTCAAGGCTGCTTGCATCCACAGCTGAAATGGTAACCGAGTTAGCAAACCCAGTGAAACTGCCGTCTGGTCCATATATCGTTACTGAATCTAACTTCGACACTGGTAACACTGACTCACATTGCCAAGCCCCTTGAAACTGTTCTTTAGTTAGCTTCAGATCTTCGGTGGCAAAACCTTTACTACAGGCTGCTAGAACGATAACAATACCAAACTTTCTAATGTTCATTTTTCTTCCTTGATGAAACGATAATGACCAAAAAATCTTACGTCTTAGCCTAATTTGTAGCGCGACCTTTAGTATTGGTAAGTAAGTGCTTGATCAACGATTTCCTCGTTCTCTTACCACCATTGGACCAAAAAATTCGAAGCTTATGATGCAAGTACAATACGAAAATACCACCAAAACGCCTGCCCAGTAATTTAAATGTTCGAAGAAGCTAAAGACTCCAATTACATATAACGGAGTAATGATTAGGTAGAACAGAAAACTTAAGAATTGGTTAATTGCTAGTTTAGTTCCACATGACTTACAGCGAGTAGCCCAAAGCATCAGCGGTAAAACTGAGACTGACTTTTCATTGCAGCTAGGACACTTTCTTTTCATAAGACTTCTTAGGTACTTAACCTTATATATCTAAATCGATGATTATAAGATAAAAATGTAATAGTGATGGGGCGCTGAATGTGGATGTTTTAAGCAAGGGATAGCTAACCGTGGATAATTAAAAAGCAGCACTAAGTGCTGCTTTTTTGTGGATCACTTTTGTACTAACCGTCTAAAAGTTCGTGGTCTTTAGGCAGTTGGTTAGCTAACCACAGTACCAGTTTGTGGCGCATTTCCGGGCCAGTAGTTTTGTCTTTAGGCAGTGGTGTTAGTCGTTTGTCTTCGGCTAACAGCATGTATAGCGCTTCTACTTTGTCTTTCTCTGATATGCCAGGTGGAAACTTGGCAAAACCGCGTTGCAGTGCGTATACCTCACCAATTTGTAAGGCTTTTTTTAGTAACTGAGCTTCATGTTTATATTTTTTCACTAATCATCTCGCTGCGTAGCCGTTTTCTTCAACATACGGTAAAGCGCTGGCTATTAACAGTGTTTAGCTCACTAATTGTTAGTCATACCAAAAACAATAGTTCAGTTGCTTTTAAAAAGGCCATGTAAGCGAGAAAGAAAGCAATTGTTGCGACCATTAATCAGCGCTTCTTCATCAATTCTTTTTCATCAGCTCAGCAAATCGAGTAGACGCAAAGTTAAGTCCGGCGCTGCCACCTCCCAAAAGACCGCCGGTAATGAGTACGTCGGCAATTCGTATTAGGTGGCCGTGTAAGCCGGATATTTCAGTTAGGTTCATCATTACATCACTAAGAATGCTAAGCCCTAGTGAAGCCAGTACAATACCCGAGATAAACACAAAAAAGGTTACGTCTCGGTTGCAGGTTGATTGATGCCTAGCCAGCGAAAACTCATAGCTGTGTTTAATGCATAGTAGCGCGGCTCGGTATTCATCGGCGGTGTCTTCTGGTGGGATAAGCAAATCAACCATTTGTTTATCTAACACTTTTTGCGCGACTTGGATCTCTCGTTCAAACACCATTTTTAGCACGTTTAAGTGTTGGCTTTCATCGGATAGGGTTTCTTTAATTCTGGATATTCTTAAGGTCCAATCGGCTACTTTTCGATTTCGGTAGTTACTTACAAATACTGCAGCGGCTCGCTCTACCGCAACCACAATAAATAGGTATTTTAGGAAAATGTCACTGCCTTTATCTGATAACTCGGGATTCACTACCAAAAAGTGAATGTCTTTGTAGCCCCAGTAGAACGCAGCTATCAGGCTGGTGACAAAGATGATAACTGCCACCACTACTTGCCAGGTGCCCGTGGATTTTTTGCTAGGGAGTGAGTTGGTATTAGCCATAAGCTTTAGTCCTGATTGTTCGAGCAATCGGTCATTTGCTACTTAGCGCCCACTCTATGCTGTGGGGTCTAATTATAGTTTAGGTTGTTATTACAAATTTGTCGGGGGAAACAGCAAACTAGCAGTTGCTGTTTCTAGCAGTTGTTTAGCTGCCACTTGCCAAGTTGGCCTATTTTAGAAAGTACTGCTAGATGAGGTTAGTTAACTGTAGCAATAGTGTTCTGTTGCCGTTAAAATCGCGCCCAGCAAAAATAAGGCGGTTAGCCTAAGTAAAGTGAGTTTAAACAATGACTAGAAAGATTGAATTACTTGCCCCCGGTGGTGATGTAGAAGCCATAAAGGCGGCGGTAATTGCTGGTGCCAATGCGGTGTATTGTGGTTTAGATACCTTTAATGCCCGTAACCGTGCCTCAAACCTTTCTTTTGATGATTTGAATGGCATTTTACGCTTGGCGCATAAGTATGATTGTGAAGTGTTTCTAACCCTAAACGTGGTTATTCTTGAACAAGAAATTCCTGCCATGGTTAAGTTGCTTAACAAACTGGTAAATACCAGCCTTAATGGGATTATTGTGCAAGACTTGGGCATGTTTAACTTAGTTAAGAAGCATTTCCCTAGCTTAGATATTCACGCTTCTACCCAGCTAACTACCCACAACGAAGGGCAGGTAGAGTTTTTGGCGAAGCTTGGCGCTTCTAGGCTTAATCTGTCACGCGAGTTAAATTTAGCTGAGATACAAACGCTAACGGCTTTAGCACATAAACATGATGTATTGACCGAGGTGTTTGTACATGGCTCGTTGTGTATCGCCTTTTCTGGTCAGTGTTATTCAAGCTCGGTAAGTGTGGGTAACTCAGGTAATCGCGGCCGTTGTAGCCAAGCATGCAGAGACGAATACGAAATCACCAACGCTGGTAATCGTTTCCCACTTAACCTTAAAGACAATTCTGCTTATTTTGATTTGCCAGAGCTGGTGGATGCACAAGTAGACTCACTTAAAATTGAGGGCCGCATTAAAGGTGCTCACTATGTTTACACCGTGGTAGATAGCTGGCGTAAACATATCGATAAGTTTGTTGAGACCGGAAAAATTCTAGCCGACGATTCAAACCTATACCGAGTATTTAACCGAGATTTCACCAACTCCTTTTTGAAGGGCAACCTTACCAAGGATATGTTTATCGATAACCCGCGTGATAACAGTGTGCAGCATGCGGTGCAAAAATATAACGCTATATCAGTGGTAGAAATTAAAGAAGCCAGAAAAGGGCTGCACGCAGAGCGCAACCAAATTGGTGATGAGCTAGCCGAAAAAGTTAAGTACTTGAGCATTGCCAAGCAGCCTTTAAAGGTTCAGTTTTCTGGTGAGTTAAATCAACCCTTGCGTTTAATTCTCACTGTTGGTGATAACGATAAAGTGTATCAATTGGCGACTGAAGAGTTGCTTAGCCAAGCCGGTAAACAATCTTTAGACCAAGCCCTGCTTGAGAAGCGTTTTAAAAACTTCGCTAACCGAGATTACGATTACGCTGAGTTTGATTGCTCAGATTTAGCAGCCAACTTAAGTTTGCCGCTTAAGCAAATTAGTGAGCTGAAAAACCAAGCTATATTGGCCTTAAACAATTCTGTGCCTCATGTGCCAGCGGTAGAGGTGCCAGCCTTGCCTAGGCATCCTCGCAAAGAAGGTCGGCCAAGCATGTCGCTGCTTGTTGCAGATGAAAAAGACTTACACCTATGTGATTTAACCGAATCAGATGTTTATTTTAAGCTGCCAGAAAGCTTTAAAACTGGCAATAATAAGTACATTGATATTTTCTTGCGTAATCCGCGATTAATCCCATGGTTCCCAGCGGTGTTAATTGGTAAAGATTATCTAGAAGCGGTGCGTTTACTGGAAGAAGTTCGCCCAGCACGTATTGTAAGTAACAATACCGGTGTGGCTTTTAAGGCTTACCAAATGGGCATTGAGTGGATAGCCGGACCATTCTTAAATACCACCAATTCACACGCTTTAGTCACTTTAAAAGAAGAGCTTAATTGTGCTGGTGCGTTTATTTCTAACGAAATTAATCGCATGCAAATTCGAAATATTACCAAGCCCGATAACTTCAAATTGCTCTACAGCATTTATCACCCTATTTTGATGATGACTAGCCGCCAGTGTTTCTTCCAACAAACTGTAGGCTGTAATAAGCCTGCGATTGAAGATGGCTGCATGCTTAAGTGTACTAAGGCCACCACTATTACTAATGTGAAAGGTGTGTCGTTTGCGGTAGACAAACAAAAGGGCGGTTACCCAAGCATTTACAACCACGAGCAATTCTTGAACTTTGATATTGTGAATGATCTAGCAGGCCAGTTTGACGAGTTTTTTATCGACCTAACCAACATAGGAGCGGGCTCTAAAGCCGAGTTAGATAAAACGGTGTTGGTCACTCAGTTTGAAGCATTTCTGCAAGGGGATGAACAAGCACAGCAACTACTTAGCAGTATGGTTACAGTGGCAACAAACGCCCAATACAGCCAAGGTTTGTAATCCTCTAACAAGCACTGCTGGTATTTTACTAGCAGTGTTTCTATCAGTGTTACTTAGTATGGTGTTACCTTGCTAAAAGGCACTGCTTCCGTTGTTTTTGAGCATTCAGTTCGCTTAGCTTCACGCGCCAATACGTGCGCTGGTTGATGATTTATTACGCGCTAAGTATGCTGTACGCCCTCTCAATATTGACTCATCCCTCATTAGCCTGATAGCATCGCCACTTTATTGATTTTAAAGTTAATACCTAGCAACTAAAACAGGCAAGGAACCGCATGTTTAAGGCAGCAAACCAAGGCGGCGTAGAGCGAGGCAAGTATGCAAGCAAACGCTAATCCTATCGAGCAATCTAAGTTCAACCAAACACTGCTAGTAGATCCATTTGGCCAGTCTTACTTCTTCTTGTCTGCACAAGCTAATACTCATGACGTATCTGCAGAGCAAGTTCAAAATAGTATTGAGAAGTACAACATTGATGCCTTGTTACAAAACCATAGCGTTTCATGGGGCCAGCAATTTGATATTGATAGGCTTTATCAGCAAGTTTCTAATGACTACTTAGCACACCACAAATCTCGCCAAGATAAACTCAGCTGGTTAAGCCGCAGCATAATGAGCGGAGAGGTAAGTGTATTTAAGGGCGAAAACTTTGCGCCGTTGCCACCAACAGATGCAGAAGGTGGAATTCCTGTAGCAAGTGTGCCGGAAAAAGTTATTTCGCGTGTTGTCGCTGCAAAAGAATCTTTAGGGCATGGTGGTCAGTCTTCAGAAGATATTCGTGAAGCTTTAGATCTTTATTGTGCACTACCAGATGGCTCTCCTGCTGCAAACTTACCTTACAAAGCGACCTTAGCGGATGGCACAGTATTGCAAGGACAGCTAGATGCCAGTGGCCAAGCTAACTTACCAAACCTTAAACCAAATAACGTTGATGTTGAGTTTGGCGAGCAACCCAATGATGCCGCTATTGCCGCAACCAGAGCAGAGATTGCCGGAGTGCTTAGCAGCATTATTGCGGCGGAGAGAGTAGAGGGAGCTAAAATTGCAGCCGAGTATGGTGAGTTAAATGCTCTTCAGAAGGGCGCGTCGAGCATTGGCTCTTTGTTAACCGGGATTGGTGGTGCGCTTGGTGACGCAGCTGAATTTTCCTATGACCTTATAGAACTTGGCTCTATGCAAGGGCAACTTAAGAGAGCCCTTAACGCTGGATGGGATGCCTACAAAGTAGATGACGATAAAGGGTGGGCAAAGAGTTTTGCCAGTAATTGGAGCAGTAGCCAACACCAAGCTTATGTAAAAGCACTAGGGTTTGACCCCGCCTCTATTACCAAAGAAAACCTCACCGAAGCTTACGAAATCGCCAGCTTTATTAGCGATGACGACGAAACTCAAACGGCCTTACTGCAGTTTGTAAAAGACTTTGCCGACGCACAACATCATACCGAACTTACCGAAATGGGCGGCGCAGCCATATTTGATATTGTGCTAGGTGCAACTTTGGTGGCACTTACTGGAGGCGCCGGTACCGCCGCTGTGGCGGCTAACAAGGTACGCCATTTAGATAAACTAGGCGGCTTGTTCAAAACACTCGCTAAGCAGCTCAAAAAGAAAGCTCAGTTTAAGACTAAATCGGGCCGCACTGGCAGTATGGTAGAACAGAAAATTGCTAAGCCAGCTGGGGCAGAGGTGCCTACTGATGCGGGGAAACAAAAAAGCGTCGTAGCTCCACCTGATTCAACTAAGTATCACAATATTGAGTCAAGCCAAGTTGAGGCGAAAAACTTTAAGACTGTGAGACAAGTCGACTTAGATAACTTATCGGATGCAGATGCTAATGCAGCTAACCTGTTAGAAAAACAAGGTTGGCCAGAAGATAAAATCGAGGAAGTGCTTAGTTCCGGCGATAATTTCCGAATTAAAGAAATAAGAGCAGGTGATAAGCTCTATGGCTTTAATACTAAGGGCTTTGAGAAAGACTTAAAAACCTCTGCTTATTGGATGGATGAAGCTGGTTTACAACAAATGAAGTCGAAGCACTATGATGGAACTAACTGGGACCATGAAGGAGTGAAAAACAGTATGGCATTGCCATGCTTTAACCGAGCAAATACTATTGAAGAAGTTATGGTGACTAAAGACCAGAGCATTGTTGAATCTACAATTGGTAAAGCAACGGAGCTTATTCAGTATTCTGAAGCCAATAAGTATGACACTGGCTTGCTAGGTAAAATTATGCCAGGTGGCGGCACTCAGATTGCCGCAGACCCTACAACTTTAATAAAATCTAAATAAACTTGGATCTAATTGTGACTATTTCACCAGAACAAAAAAATGACGTTATCTCAATTTCTAACTATTTGCTTGACAGGTTTAGAGAATATGCGGTGGTTGATGCAAGCCCAGAAGGACGTTTGCAAGCGCAGTTACTTTGGGTATTGGATAAACTAAAGGATCCTAACTTTAGTTTACCCCTACCTGCAGAGCAATTAAGTACCCTTCGCTATATTTATACAGATGGAACCTTAAGCTTTCGTGCTAGTAATCCTGACGACATAAATTCTATATTTAAAGAAATTGAACTTCCGTTAGTGCAGCTCATCAACGTTCTGAAAAAAGGGCATCTATTAATTAAACCAGACTATTACCCACATATTTCAACCGTGATTGGGCAGCTGATTATTTGTCTTAAAAAGTCTCACCGTGCACTGACGAAAGATGAAACAAAGTTTCTTGCTGAATTAGAAGCACTCAAGTTAGACATCGATAGCGGTAAGCAAGAATTGCCATTCCAA
This sequence comes from Agarivorans sp. OAG1, assembly GCF_037076485.1. Lineage (NCBI taxonomy): Bacteria > Pseudomonadati > Pseudomonadota > Gammaproteobacteria > Alteromonadales > Alteromonadaceae > Agarivorans > Agarivorans sp. OAG1. The sequence goes on along the minus strand of NZ_AP028990.1, from coordinate 2,860,956 downwards.
AGCCACTTACCTAGATTTCCTGGTTACACTGAAGTTAAAAGCTTTAGAGGGAATACCATTGATGACATACCTAGAGCTAAGAATCTGTTTAAAGTATTTAAGAATGCCGTGTTTAACGGTGTGAGACCAGAAACTTGGGTAGACGAAGTTACTGCTAAACAGGCAGTAGAGGCACTTGTTAATTCATAGCATGACCAACAACCCCCCTGTCTTTGATGCATCTACTTTTGTACCAGTGCCTCGCCAGCCAGAATGGCCTGTATACCAGCCCGAGAATTTACCTAGCGCTCGGAAAAAAGTTGCTGAAATCAGTGATGTTAGGTTTAAAGATACAATTTATGACTGGCAGCTTTATTTTGATGGCACTATGCTGATTTTTTACCGTTCAAAAGACACCATTAATCGATTTAGCGGTAAACCGATTAGGCACATTAACCAATACGAGTTCCCCATTGGTGCAGCCGCATGGTTTGTAGAAAACCTACCGCGCTTTTTTAACGCTGGAGACCCAACCAAGCCGCAAACCAGTGAAGGTTTTCATCATTACGGGCATTGTGGTGACGAGGAGTTAGGGATATCCAGGCTCATTAACTCTATAGGTAGAGATATTCCCGGTTACAGTTTAGATAATTGTAGTCGCTGCGATCACCCTGATATGGACTTATGCCAAAGCTTTAAGATGAGTGATGATTTTTTGTTTAACCAAGGAATGTTAGATCTGTTTAAAGACATTGCCAAACGCCATAAAATGGGGACCTTATAAGTTTCATACAGTCAGGGAGTTAATCCGCTAGCGTGTCTACATTACCTATATTGTACTCTCTGCAAAACTGTCCTTATGCGATGAGGGCTCGATTGGCTATTTTGCTAGCTGGGCAAGCTGTGCATTTGCGGCCAATAGTGATGAAAAATAAGCCTGAAGAAATGCTAGCCTTGTCGCCAAAAGGAACGGTACCGGTATTGGTTTTAGCTGATACCCCTATAGCTGAAGCAACTCAATATCAGGTGATTGATGAGAGCCTAGATATTATGCTGTGGGCGCTAAGGCGTAACGACCCTAATGATTTATTGTATTCAGCGCGAGGCGATGCGCTAGATGAAATGCTGCAAATTATTGAGCATAACGATCAGCAATTTAAGCCGGATTTAGAGCGCTATAAAGACGCAAAACGCTACCATCATCAAGACGTAGAAGCTTGCAGGCTAAAGTGTGAGACTTTTGTGCAAGACTTGGAGCAACGTTTAACTAAACACAGGTTTCTAATAGGCGATAAACCCAGCCTTCTTGATTATGCTTTACTGCCGTTTATTCGACAGTTTTCTAAGGTTAACCGACAGCTTTACCTAAATGGCCCATATACCCATATACAAGCTTGGTTAAACCTGCATTTGCAAAGTCGTCTTTTTTCTAAAGCGATGTTTAAACATCCTCTATGGTTGGACACTCAGCAAGACATTGTATTTGGAGAGAGTTACTAGCTTATGGCATTCACGTTGCCATTTGTAGTAGCTTGTTAGCTGTATTAATAGCTCCAGCAAATGCTAGAGCTATTTTTAATCGATTAACCCTTTTCTGGCTAAGCGATACCCTGAACAGTTGCAGTGGTTTGTTGATTTCTTATTTTAAAGTACAAATACGCTGGTAATGCACAGCTTAGACCTATGGATAAGTTGATCACAATAAACCAGTACGGCTTTGGACGGTCTGCTTGCTTATCGCTAAACATGAACAACCAAAACACCAGTGAGCTAATCAGTAAATCAGCACTAAAGCCACCTGCAGCACCATTGGCAAAAAGGGCAGGAATAAATAGCCCTAAGTTAACGCCATGCGCCGTAATAAACTCAATAAAAAACACATAGGGCACAATGGCTCCTGCTATAGCCAAAAACAGATAGAGATGTTTCATAGTTGCTCCTTATGTATACTTGGTTGACATAAGCGTAGTGACTAGGAGTAATTATGTCAACAAGGTTGACACTAAAGGGCGTTGCGATGGTTGATAGCCACGCTTTACAGCTGGTTATGGCAACTAGCAAAATTCAAGATTTAGCAGGTAATTACTTATCTAAGGCTCTCTCTAACAAGGGCTATAGTTCGATTAGCCCTGCCACCTTAAGTTTTTTAAGTGCGTTAGATTGCGGGATTAATTTTGGTTCGGAAATCGCGAGAAATTTAGGTGTGAGTCGCCAGATGGTGGCTAAAACAGTAAAAGATCTAAGTAACAAAGGGTACTTGGAACAGCGAGAGGGAGTAGGTAAACAAAAGCAAATTTTGTTTACTCATCAAGGTGAGTTGTTAATGGCCGATGCGAGGTTGTTGTTGGCTGAATTAGATCAACATATAGCGAGTGCCATTGGCAAAGAGCACTTAGGTGATTTGGTTAATGGTTTTAGCCAATTAGAAGCGGTGCTTAGCACTAAGCTGATTAACCAGGCTTAAGGTTGTTTTAAGTAAGTGTGCCAGCTTTGGTTAGTTTGCTGGTACTGGTGAATGCAAAACTCTTGGCGCTCTGCCAAATAGCTGGTGTCAATCTCGTTTAGCAGTTTTGGGTAGCGTTTAGGGTTAGAGCCATACACTAAACACAGGGTTGAAAAATAGCGTTGTAAATCAAAACTGTGTTCATTTATATATTCACTTAACTCGTAAAAATTGGGTTTATCTTCAGATTCAAACGCAAACATGTCGGCGGCACTAATTGCTACTTCGTCACCCAGTTCAACGTAGTTGAGTAATACAATGGTGGCTAAATTGTCTGCCGCATCTTCTTCTTTGCCAAGGATTGGTATTTGCTGGTCGGTAATGTAAGCGTGGCCTAACTCATGTAACAGGGTGTGCAATAGAGTGTCTATGGCCGCATCTTCTGCGCTTATGCCATAGCGTTTTTGGTAATTGTTATTGGCGAAAAACTCTAAGGTCTCTGCAACAAAGGCATAAGGAATGTAAATACCATGAGCGTCTGGGTCGTACAGTGGGCCATCATTAATGCCATATTCTAAAGTTACTGCTCGTCTAAAGTTGAACAGTTGAGCGACTAACTGGCTAAAGTGCTGGTTTACATTACTGCGTTTTATAAGCGCACGGCTTTCTTTATCGGCTTGGCTTACCGCTGGTTGCATTACTATTTGAATGTTTGTTGCGTGTTGGTTTGCTAATGTTGGATAAGCAATAAGCCCCAATAAAATGGCAAGTATCTTAATAAGCTTCAATAGCAGGCCTCTAGGTATTTAGCGACAGGTGCTTTTAGCTTAGCTGTTATTTGGCTTGCTAGCCTTAGCTTGTGATGGCCTTATGTGAAGTTAAGTAAACCCAGAAATGAGCCAGCAAATCTGGGTTTAAAATTAAAGCTTGGGCAAGGCTAAAGCTTACTCAGGTATTGCGTAAGTACTAATGTTCATAAACACAGCTTGTTCCCTAAGTGGCAAAAGCGCTTGGTAATTAGGGCTGTCGTACCAGCTTTGCAAATTGCTCATACTGGGAAACTTAATTACTCCCACAGCATCATGCTCATTTGCACCACTAAGGTTGCCAGAAAATTTCCCTTTTATTACCAGCTCACCGCCAAATTCGCCCAGTGTAGCGGCTGCTTGTTGGCCATATTGCGCAAATTTTTCTGGGTCTTTTACTTGGCTTGTTGCAACAAAAAATGCAGTCATGTCTCGGTCTTCCTTTTAGTTGGCTTGCATTAAATCAAGATGTAACAGGGCATGTTTACTGCGCCCAACAAGGTACAATACTTATTGTACATGTATGTACAATTTAGTTTCATAAATTGTTTTTGTCCATAGATGTACAAAAATAAATCACAAATAGTCGTTTCATCTAAAGAGCAAGCTTAGATGGCTAACTTCTGGAGCAGGGAATTAGGCAGCTAAGTACAATTATGCTAATTTGTACACATGTGAACATATTGAGCAGTATCAGAAGAACATGGGCAGAGCAGCGAAGTTTGATCGTTCAGCAGCAATAGAAGATTGCATGAATGAGTTTTGGTTACATGGTTACGAGGCTTGTTCGGTTAAAGCCTTATCCGAAAAACTTGGCATAACGCGTTCCAGTTTTTATAACGCATTTGGTAGCCGCCAAGCGCTGTTTTTAGAAACCCTAGATCTATACGCCACCATTACCCCGGATCAAGTTTTAAACCAGCCAGAACAACATACCAGCGTATTAGCGCTAATTAATGCGTTTTTCGCAGATGTATGCCGTTTTAGAGCAAGCGATCCGGAGGCGCGCGGATGTTTGGTGATTAACTCGATCTCTGAGTTAGTGGCTGTAGACGAAGAATTGGGTGAAAACCTAAGCAATATGGTGCACGCCAACATTGCCCGCTTCGAGCAGCTACTGCAACTTGCAGTGGCTAAAGGGGAGCTAGAAGAACAGCAAACCAGAGAGAAAGCTTTAGCGCTACAAAGTTTGCTAATGGGAATTAGCGTGTTGTCAAAAGTTGTTACCAGCGAGGCGGAATTATTAGTGATAGTTAAGCAAACGTTAACTGGGCTTGGATTAGCTAAATAATCAAATTGGCTTATTTAGGGGGCGTAATAGTTATGGACAATCTATTTGCTAAGTTGCCTAGGGATAAGAGCCAAGAGCATTTTAGTGACTTATTACAAGCCGATGGATTAAGGGTTGAGCGGATCGTTTCTTATGGACAAGCCTCACCTGAACAGGGTTGGTATGACCAAGAAGAAAATGAATGGGTAAGTGTTTTAGAAGGCTCGGCAGTTATAGAGTTTGATAATGGCCAGCGTGTTGTTTTAGGCAAGGGTGATTACTTAAACATCCCCGTTCATCAAAAGCATCGAGTCGCAGAAACCGCAGAAAATGTGGCGACTATTTGGTTGGTGATTTTCTACAAATAAACAACGAGCCTATGCGCTCTTAAGGCGTTTTAAAACACGATCTAGCGCAATATCAGTTTATTGGGTTTGGCATACAGTGAGGTAAATCATCTGAAGTTACCTTATGGAGCACCAACATGTTTAACGTAACAAAAGTGGCTGACAACCGTTTAGATATTGAATTTGGCGGGAAGCTGGATGCGGACGAAATGAAACTAGCCTTAGATGAACTTAGCAGCAAGGCACAAGGTATAGAGCAGGGGCTAATGCTTTACCGAATCGAAGACTTTGCATTACCCACCTTAAGTGCCTTAGCTGTAGAATTTGCGCGTATTCCTGAGATGTTTAAAGTGATCCGCCAGTTTAACCGCGCCGCAGTGTTGTGCGACAAGCAATGGGTGCAAACCATTAGCGAGCTTGAAGGCAAGCTTATTCCAGGCTTAAGCATTAAAGCATTTGATATGGATCAGGCTGACCAAGCCGAGCAATGGCTCAACAGTTAATAGAACACTTACAAAACAAAGCTACGCAATAGTTTCCTTTGCTGCTAGGGTGTAAATACATTCCTAGCAGCCAATAGGGTACTGGTATGCCATTTTCCTTACTTAAAGTTTCGCGAAGTTTTCTAGCCAGTTGCTTAGCTCTTAGCTTTTACTCCATTTCGGCCTCAGCTAACGATGTCACAATAGTGGCCGCAGAGTTTACTCAAGATGGCCAACGAACCTGGAAGGTTGATGTATCACTTATGCATAGCGATACAGGTTGGGATCACTATGCCAATATGTGGCGAGTAGTGGATGTAAATGGCACGGTTTTGGGAGAGCGCGAATTATTACACCCCCATGTTAATGAGCAGCCCTTTACTCGCAGCTTAAGCAAAGTGCCACATCCAGCTGTTGGTTCCATTGTTTATATCGAAGCGCGCGATAAAGTACATGGATGGTCACCACAGCGTTTTGAAGTTGATTTAAGCCAAGCACAACAAGGACATTTGTTGGTGGAAATGCCTAAGTAATCGTTTTAAGTGACGCTTAAGTTCGCTGCTTTAGTTCGTGTATTAGGGCTTTAATGGAATGAGTCGTTAAAGCCCACTAGTTGGATTATTGGCATAGTTAAATTTTAATTGCTTGGCAGCAGCGTTAGCCGTTAGCATTTTTGTCACTTAACGCTGCAAATGTATTCGCCTTTACCTTAACTTGCTGTTAATTAAAAAATAATGAATTTTACTGACTTTTAGCTCTATTATTGCCGACGTTTGCAACTAAAGCTTAATGTTAGAAAATGCGAATTTGAAGCAATTTGTTACCAGTTTGTATGTTAGTCTGTACTTGGAAAGGGAAGTCTCAGATAACAATATGCAAATTAAAAAACTAATAAACTTAGGGGCCGAAGGGCACTCTTTTGCTGCCGTTAGCCGCATAAAGCTAACCAATATCATCGCCTTAATAACCACCGTTATATCCGGCTTATACTCACTCAACTATTGGCTACTGCTTGATAATAGCGGTGTTGCTTCAATTAATCTTGGCTTTACAGTGGCTTACTTTGCCACCTTAGCATTTATGCACCGGGGTCATGTATCTGGTGCAAAAACCTGGTTTTTCTCGGTGTTAATGGTGCATTTACTGGTTTGTACCAATGTGTATGTGACCAATCAAAGCGGTTTTCACTTGTACTATTTCTTGGTGCCTACTGGCGCATTTTTGCTGTTTGAGCTTCATCAGCGACGAGAGATGCTGGCATTAAGCGCAGCCTCGGTAGGCTTGTTCCTTTATTGCGAAAACACCCTTAATTTAAATCCGCTTATAGAGCTAGATGCTGCCACCAATCACTTGCTTTATCAGTCGGTGGTATTGGTGAATATGATTGAAGTGGTTTTTGTGCTGACCATTTTTGCGCGACAAATTGAAGCCAACGAAAAGCAACTTACCATACAAGCGTCGACTGATTCGCTAACCGGTTTGGCTAATCGCCATTGCTTTTTTGCTGAAGGTAACGACATGCTCGAGCATGCCAACAAGTTGCACCAAACAATGAGCTTGGTCTTGCTCGATTTTGATTATTTTAAAAGCATTAATGATCGTTATGGTCATGTGGTTGGTGACTTGTGCTTAGTTGAAATAAGCAAAGAAATTAATGCGATTTGTCGCGAGCAAGACCTGTTTGCCCGTATTGGTGGCGAGGAGTTTGTTATCGCCATGCCTAAAACCAACTTAGAGCAAGCACAACAAGTAGCTGAGCGAATGCGCGAGCGGGTGTCTAAACACATTATTCCTATCGTGGGTGAAGCTAACTTTACCTGCACCGCCAGCTTTGGAGTGGCAAGTAGCAGCGATGTGAAGTCATTAAAGACTTTGCTGCAACAAGCAGACAAAGCCTTGTATATGGCTAAGGAACAGGGGCGAAACTGCGTTCAGTTGTATAGTGCTTAAGCGTGCCGTTATTGTTTGACTCGTCGTTTTAGACAAGCTAAATCTGCTTGTTTATAACGATGATTTAGCCTGCCTAGCCTCAGGGCATGTTTACCTGCTGCTCTTTGCCTAATACCTCAATCACAAGCTGTTAGTTGACCTTAAAGGTGCTGATTAATTAGTTTAGTTTCGTCATGTTTTAATTGTCATCACTCGAACCGGAAAGCACTTTTATTTGTGCTTTTTTGTTCACTATTCGCCAAGGAGTGGGCAATTAATAACGAGAGAATGACTATGAAAAAATCGATGATTGCTTTAACCATTGCTGCGGTAACGTTTGGCGCTGTACAAACTGCTAATGCATGTTCTCGCATTACCTTAGATACTCCACACGGCGTTTCGCAAGTACGCACGTTAGATTGGGGTGTACAGCTTGGAACAGTTGCTATTCTTCATCCAGTAGGTACAGAAGTAACAACTAAAGATGTACCTTCATATAAAACTGCGGCAACTTGGACAGTAAAGTACCCAACGCTCGCTTTAGAAGAGCGTGAAGTATTTGTTGATACAATAGGAGAGGCTATTAATGCCGCGGGCTTATCGGCGTCTACCTTGTATTTATATGACTCAGCAGAGTTTATTAAAGACTATAAAGATAACGGCGCACCGGCGGTAAACTGGGGAGATGCTGCAAGCTTTATGGCTGAAAATTTCGCTACAGTAGAAGAAGCTGTAAAAGCGTTTGAAGCCAAGCAATTCCAGTTTGCTTGGGTAGATGGTATTCATGGCGACCAGCATGGTTTACATATTTCGGTTCAAGACAAAAGCGGCGATATTGCGTTATTTGAGCTAAATAAAGGCGGGGAAATGCGGGTACACCGCGGTAGTGTGAATGATCAAATGCGGGTAATGGCTAATGCGCCACTACAGCAATATCATGAAGCAAACGCTCAAGCTGCAGGTGATATGAGCCTTACTGAAACTGGCCACAAAATTGGTTCTAGTATTTCATCGGCAGATCGTATGCTGCGGGGTTTGTATCACTCAGCAAATGTTGAATTTAAGCAAGATGCAAACTGGGCACAAACCGAAGGTAAGCTGCAGTCTACCTTTGACGCAGGCAACCTAGTACCACAAGACATTATTGATCCCGCTAACGGCGAAACTTACGCTACTTGGATTCAATATACATACAACTTTGACAATGGCTCATTCAAAATGCGTAATTTAGATACCTACGCAGAAATTCGCATCGATTTAGCAGAAGCCTTTAGCGCAACAGAGGTTTCGTGTGCAAACTTGGTTGAGCAAGCAGAAACGCAATCTACAGCTGTATTTGGTAGCTGCGGTTAGTGATTAACCCAATCAATGAAGGCGGCTTTTAGTCGCCTTTTTTGTGGGCCGTGTCCAGAGTCTGGAGTCCAGTGTAGAAGCTTAAAGTGTATGCGGTTTTTAACAAAATTATGTTGGAATGAGAGGGTACTTCATACAACACCGCTTAGAACAATGATGACTTAGGATAAGCGTGATAGTCTACTAGGGTCTGTTGATCTTTGCTGATGGTTTTTGCAGCAATTTCAACACCAAAGATCAACAGACCCTAATCATTAGCTTGAAAATAAGAGTTCGCAGATGCAAGCCAAACATGAATGGAGAAAAAAGGAGAAGAGTTTCTATCTCCCGAAAAACAAACCAGAAACCCTTACTGTTCCTGAGTTTTCCTTTATAAGTATTCAAGGCGAGGGGAGCCCTGCAAGCAGTGCTTTTACCAAAAAGGTAGAGGCCTTATATGCGCTCGCTTACACCATTAAAATGATACCTAAAAAAATGGATAAGCCACCGCAAGGCTATTTTGATTTTACCGTTTATCCTTTAGAAGGTGTTTGGGATATTAACGAAAAAGCAAAAGCCAATTTTGATGGCACCATTAATAAAGATGAGCTGGTATATCGTTTAATGATCCGCCAGCCAGACTTTGTAGACCAAGCGTTTTACCGGGATATGCTTGAGCTAGCAAAACAGAAAAAAGCTAATCCCCTTTTCGAACAACTTAGTTTTGAGCAAATAGAAGAAGGGAAAGCGGTACAAATGCTTCATGTAGGCCCGTTCGATGATGAGCCGCAAAGCTTCGAAAAAATGGAAGCCTTTGCCGTCGCCGAAGGCCTCGAGCGACTATCTAAAGTTCATCGAGAAATTTACCTGTCAGACCCTCGTAAAGTAACACCAGACAAGCTTAAAACCGTACTCAGGTTCCAAGTAAAATAACCCGCAACAAACAATAGATTTACCGGTGTTTGAAGCGGCTTAAATTTGAGCATAGTTTGCCAAATTTTGTTTTACTTTTATTGGTGTAAATAGTCTTTTCTGCTTAGGGCTTTGTACAAACTCCATGCTAATCTGAGATCTTTCGCGCACAAAGCAAAACACTAATGGAGTAGTAGCAATGTTAGGTATTAATGAGTTCTGGCTATTTGTTGTTTCGGGTATTTTGCTAAATTTAATCCCAGGACCAGACTCTTTATATATAATGGCGCGCAGTGCTAGCCAAGGTTTTAAAGCTGGCTCGGTGGCCGCGTTAGGCATTGGTGCGGGTACCTTTGTACATATAGCTGCTGCGGCGTTTGGTCTTTCTGCTATTTTGGCAAGTTCGGCTGCGGCTTTTACCGTGATCAAGGTTATTGGCTGTATTTATTTGTTGTATATGGGTTTTTCGATGGCCCTTTCAAAAAACACCCCCGATGCTACTTTGCATTTAAGCAACAATAAGGGCGCTGGAGCTAGCTATTCCAAAATATTTAGCCAGGGCTTTCTTACCAATAGCTTAAACCCTAAAGTGGCGTTGTTTTTCTTAGCATTTGTTCCCCAGTTTATCGATGCCGCCGAGCCAAACAAAGCCTTAGCATTTGTGGTGTTAGGTTTGGTGTTTAATCTTAACGCTATGATTTGGGGCCATATTTTAGCTTGGTTAAGTGCTTCTATTTCTCATCGCGTACAAGCAAGTGACAAAATTAAGTGTTGGTTAAATCGTGGTTTAGGCGGCTTATTTGCTGCCTTTGGTATTCGCCTAGCTTTTTCTGAACTGAGCTAAAGCTCGGTTACTTTCATCAAGGATTATGATGCAGCGTTCTAAGAAACAACTTCTGTTAATGATGGCATTTCTAATGCCCTTTAGTTTTTCCATATGGATGGTTTTACTCAACAATTTTGCCATTGAAGTCGCGCAATTTACCGGTCGCGAAATTGGTATTTTGCAAAGCTTGCGTGAGATCCCTGGCTTTTTAGCCTTTACTGCAATTTTTGTACTGTTAGTGCTCAAAGAGCAAACTTTCGCTCTGCTAAGCCTATTAGTGCTGGCGATTGGTATTACGCTTACCGGATTCTTTCCCAGTATTTACGGTTTGTACTTTACTACGGTACTTATGTCGGTGGGGTTTCATTACTTTGAAACAGTTAACCAATCACTCACCTTACAATGGATCCCAAAAGACGAAACGCCGGCATTTATGGGTAAAGCCTTAGCGGTGAAAGGCGCTGCTGCGGTGTTAGCCTATAGCTCTTTATGGGCGCTACTCGAGTACACCGAGTTTGAATATGTATCGCTTTACGCCATGTTTGGTGGAGCAACCATAATAGCGGTGTTGTTTATTGCCTTAAGGTTTCCGCATTACACCGCAGAACACGAACAACACAAACGACTAATACTGCGCCAGCGTTATTGGCTGTTTTATACCTTGGTATTTTTAAGTGGTGCGCGTAGGCAAATCTTCGTGGTGTTTGCCGGCTTTTTAATGGTAGAGAAGTTCGGCTATTCAGTATCAGACATCGCCTTACTTTATCTTGCTAACCAAGTACTAAACATTCTGTTTGCCGGAAAAATTGGCCAGTTGATTGGGCGTATTGGTGAACGTAGAGCGTTAATTATTGAGTACACAGGGCTAATTTTTGTATTTGCTGGATATGCTTTGGTGGACACCGCAGAGTGGGCCGCGGGCTTATATATTATCGATCATCTGTTTTTTGCTATGGCGATAGCGATAAAAAGTTACTTCCAAAAAATTGCCGATCCTGCCGACATTGCCAGCTCGGCGGGGGTGAGCTTTACCATTAACCATATTGCCGCGGTGGTATTGCCCGCGTTGTTGGGATTTGTTTGGCTGTATTCTTCATCTTTAGTATTTTGGATAGGGGCGGGCATTGCAGTGGCTTCATTGGCCTTTTCGTTTTTGGTGCCACGTCATCCTGATCAACATCAAGAAACGACTTGGGCGGTTAACGCTCGTTAGTTCACACCATAATGGCGATGATGCTGCCAACCGTGCCAATGGCTTTTAATACTTGCCCTGCGGTGTAGGCGCCATCATCGTTATCTTTAACCTCATTGGGTTTGTCCATACCTAAGGCACCGTAAGCAAAAGATTTAACGGCGCTGTCTTCTGGCTCGTTTGGTTTTTGGGTTGCGGTTTGCTCTGTAGTGTTTGTTGGCGGCTGTGGGGCTTTAATTGCTTGAGCTTGCTGCGCAGCTGCTTGCGCCATGTAGGCGTTACTTGCCGAGCCATTAATCGATGATAAAGACATTGCGTCATTCCCAATAAATTCCCTTTACAGTCATTTTATCGGCAGAGCTTGCGAGGAGTTAAGCAATAGTTTTAGCTTTTATAGTATCCGCAGCTGTTTATTTTTAACCAGTAATATCAAAAGCTTAAAACCAACAGGTAAACCCAATGTCAATTGAGAAACAATTGTTGATCCTATCCATAAAATAGCCGAATTGTTATTGCTGAAAATGTTTACCCTCGTTAACGTCAATAACCACTACGGAAAGTATTGTTGGTTATGGGGTACAACATGGTAGAACGATTTAACTATTTCAATCGCTTGAGAAAAATGTCGATTTCGCGGCAAGTGGTTACGGTGGTAGCGGTTATCGCTAGTACTTTTGTTACAGCAATTCTTATTGCCATTGTGGGCTTAAATAATATTCAAAGCCGTAACCAAACCTTAGCAACACAATCGCTGGTGGCATTACAAAATGCTTCTGAGGTAGAAGCCGCATACTTACAAATGAACCATTTGGTTCTGGCTATTCTCACCTCGAATAATCAACAACAACTGGATGACCTGTACCAAGGCTGGCAACAACAGCGCGATGCTACAGAGTCTTTATTAGAGCGAGCTATTGCTGGTTCAACTGCTCAACAACAAACGTCTATTATCGCTAGTTTCTCTGCTTCTAAGTCTATGGTGCACCAGTTAGACAACGAGTTGGTGGCGGTATACCAAGCGTTATCACAAAGCTATAGCGAAGCCGACGAACTGACTAAATTGTTTAATCAGTTTATTTTGCAATCTACCGAGCTGTATAACGACATGGGGTATCAGGTTGAACCTTACGCCCTGGAAGATCAGTATATTCGCGATATCTACCGAACGTATATGGCCGCCTCGCAGCGTGTTCAGCTTAAGGCATTTGAGTTGGTGTCGGTAAACGATCCTAATGCGGTGAACAAAATACTCGCGACTATTCGCTCCAGCACTACTCGCTTAAGCACTAGTTTCGAAGATTTAAGCTTTGAAGTGGAATCGATTAACAGCCACGCCGATATTCAAAGTAACTGGGCATTCTTTATTAAGCATGTGCAGCAACCTCAAGGTTTGTTATCACGGATACTTGAAAACAAACGAAACATTCAGCAAGTCGGCTTAAAACGTACCGAGTTAGAAAGCGAAATCGAAAAACAAATTACCGCACTTAGGCAGTTAGTAAACACTATTGATAGCCAAACCGATACGATGGTTAACGAGGCCGAAAGCCTAGTGACAAAGGTAAGTATTAGCGCCAGCGTTGCAGGTTTCATAGCCTTATTGGTTGCTGTTGCTGCGTGTATTTCGATTAGTCGTTTAATCAAACGACCGATAGATGATTTGGCTAAGGTTACCCAGGCAATGGCCAAAGGTGACTTTACTCTACATATGCAACATCACTGGAGTGGTGAATTTGCTAAAGTAGCAGGCTGGGTGAATGAAGTTGCCGAGAATACCAACCGTTCTTTAAGCGAAATTGCTCAAGTGACTAACGAACTAGAAACCATGGCTAATAGCAATGCCAATATAACTGGTGAAATTAAAGGCAAAAACGACCATCAGAATACCAGTTTAGCTAGCGTTGGTAGCGCCATTACGCAAATGGCGAATGCCAGCCAAGAGATTGCCACCATTGCTAGTGATTCCTTCCATCAAACCGAAAGTGCAGACAATCGTTTAAAAAGCGGTACCAGCGTTATGCAGCAAAACCAGCAAACTATTCAAGCCTTGCAGCAGCATATTTACAGTACTCATGGGGCTATGGAGAGTTTGTTAAGCGATGTGCAAGACGTTAAGTCGGTATTAGAAGTTATCCAGTCCATTGCTGATGCCACCAACTTGCTGGCGTTAAACGCAGCGATTGAAGCGGCAAGGGCTGGCGAGTATGGCCGCGGGTTTTCGGTAGTAGCCGACGAAGTAAGGTTGTTGTCTATGCGCACTGGTGAGCAAACGAAGCAAATTGCCAAAGTAATGGCCCGCCTAGAAGAGCAAGCAAGCACGTCTATGGAATTGATGGACGAAAGCCGTAGCAAGATGGGTGACACCGTAAGCTTAAATAATCAACTATCTGAGGCGATTTCAGAGGTAGGTGAGGATATTCAGCAGCTTAGAGATATGTCTCACAGCATTAGTACTGCTACCGAGCAGCAGCGCGAAGGTGTTAGCAGTATCACCAAGGAAATGGCTTTATTAGCTCAGCAAGCAAAAGAAAACAGCCAAACATTAGATACCTTAGCTGCTGAAGGCCAGCGCTTAAACGCGCTGTCAAATCAGCAAGAAAGTAATGTTGGTCGCTTTAAGCTAGCAAGCTAAAAATGCTCGCTAAGCTCTTCATCACTTAAATTAGATACATCCCATTGGCATAAGCTCAGCATCGATTGCAGTGCAGCTTGAGCCAATGGGCTATGGCTATGCAGCGCCTGTTGTTTTGTGTGTTTGGCCATGGTGGCTGGTGAGGCTGCAGCCACTAGCTTATCACTGGCTTTGTCTTTAACTTGCGCGCTGTTCAAATGGTTTATGTTTTTGCGATAGTGCATAAGCTGCTGATTGGCTTTAAGTTCTAAACTAGTCATCGTTTTCCTCTAAGATCTGTTGTTAAACACAAGGCTATTTTGCGCCCATTAAGAGGAATTAAAAACAGATGAACTTTGGGTTTTTGCTTCCCTAAATTGTCTTTACATGTAGTTTTTCTGCCATTTTTCTGAGGTTTTTTCTAAATAAAGCTAAAATGAGGAAGTTGTTGCGATAAATGAGGTAGGGTTTTGCAGGCGATTAAACTACTAAGGTACTACTTAAAGCTTACTAAGTTTGGCACCAAAGAACCGGTTAAGCTGGCTTTGGCCGATATTGCAGAAGCGGTAAGCACTAGCCCACGATATGCCCGAACTTTGTTAAAACACATGGCCCAGCTTGGGTGGCTTAATTGGCAGCCAAGTGTTGGTCGCAACCAGCGCTCACATTTGAGCTTGTTGTTTAGTGAAGCCGATCTAAAGCAACATTTGGCTAAGGCACAAATTGATTCTGGAGATTATAGCGCTGCGTTAGCCCTGCTAGACGATGACCAACAATGGTTCGGCCGGCTACTTATTGCTACCTCTGGTGCTAGCCATCGAGATGGTTCTCTTAATCTGCAGCTAACCTATTCGCGGCCTTTCTCGGCCGTGCTACCCCACTTGTTGCTACGTAATAGTGAGCGATTTTTACTGCGGCAGCTGTATGCTAATTTGGTTAGGTGCGACGCCGAGGGGAACATTCATGCAGACTTAGCCCATCATTGGCAGTGTGATGAGTCCTTCAAGGTTTATCGCTTTTACTTGCGACCACAGCTGCAATTTCACGATGGCAGTGTAATCGATGCCCATGCTGTTGCCGCCTTGTTTAATACGCTGCAAACTAATGCCCAATATCAACATGAACTAAGCCATGTCACTGGTGTTAAGGCGGCTAACGCCTTAACGGTAGAATTTACCTTAGCCAGCAGTGACCAGGGCTTTGCTGGCCTATTGGCAGACCCAAAGTATGCCATTCAACCTGCGTTGCAACTTAGCCAAACAGGGGAGAGCAGCAAGCAAGTGATTGGTTCTGGCCCCTTCACCTTAATTGCCCACAATAGTCAGCGGATCCATTTGCAGGCAAATTCTAGCTACCACGGTTATCGCGCCTTGCCCGACGAAGTGAGCATTTGGTTTGTCGCCAAAAGCTCTGTGGCAAAAGAGGGCCAATACGCTTTTACCAGCAACGATCAAAGCCAGCCTCAACATCTACAACAACGTTTAGAATTTGGCTGCCAATATCTGCTGTTTAATCAACAACGGCAAACGCTTAACTACAGCCAAAGGCGCTGGCTATCAAGCTATTTGCAGCCCGAAGCACTTTTGCTTACGGCAGAAAAAAGTTTACAAAGCATGGCCGTAGAGCCTGCTTTTAGTTTGTTAGATATTTGGCCAGACTGTTTTAGTTTGGCTGCAGAGAGCGTCCCGCTACCCAACCAGCTTAGCATTGGCTTTTACCAACATGATGATTTGCAGCTGTACGCCGAAACCATTGCCAAGTTGCTTAATCAAGTAGGCGTAAGCACTCAACTAACAGCGTATTCCTATGCCGATTTAAACCATGCTGCTAGCCAAAATACGTTAAGCCAAGACCTGATAGTGACAAGTTACAACTTAGACGATAACCGACCAGCATCGGCGTTTCGGTGGTTGTTTAACGACCCGATTATTAAGCATTGTGTCGGCAGCGATAATTGGCGATGGATGCAAGCCCAGCTTAGTGACGTTCGTGAAACCTCCGCGCTGCAAGACTACTTCAGCAAGATGACGCCATTGGCCAATACCTTAGTAAGTGAATATTGGTGTTTGCCCTTGTTTCACCATTGGCAATCGTTGCGTTTTCAAAACGTGTTGCAAGGGGTTGCGATGACAGATTGGGGCTGGCCACAAATTAAAGATGTATGGACCTCACAACAGTTTTCTAAGGCTGAGTCGCTCAAATTTAGTTGTTAATTCAGCCATGCCTAGGTGGCAGTTGCAAAATGCAAGTTCACCACCTTTCTCAAAGTAAAGTTTAATGTAACTTACTGATTATTAATAAATAAAAATCTTGGTATGAAATTCGCTTTTCAACACTTGAATCAAATGGAGAATGTAATGGGCGAATTATTACCAAGAGTTTATTTAATCGTTGATGCGCTATGGCGCAGACGTTATCTAATTGTCTTGCCAATACTTCTGATGCCAGTGGCGGGAGCACTCGTATCAATGTTTACCGACAAACAGTATGCCTCGCATACCAGTATGTTGGTGCAAGAAACCGCCAGCTTAAACCCATTTCTAGAAGACTTAGCCGTGTCGGCCAACGTGGAAGGGCGCATGGAAGCGTTAACCACGCTACTGCACAGCCGCCACGTATTGAGCGAAGTGGCGATTGAACAAGGTTTGATGTTTGAAACCGACAGCGCCAGCAAAAAAGAGCAAGTGATTAATCGATTGTCGGCTTCGTTAAGCGTTCGTCAGGTTGGTAAAGATCTCATTCGCATCGACTATAAATCGCCAAATCCTCAGGGAATGAGCCAGTTATTAGAAACCGTTTCTAAGCACTTTGTAGAGCAATTACTAGCGCCAGAGCGTTCGTCAATTAAAGAGTCTGAGCGCTTTTTGCGAGAGCACTTAAGCCTAAGCAGCATGGAGCTAGAAGAAGCCGAAGAAGCACTGGCAATTTACCGCACCCAACATGCCGATGCATTACCAGAGCAGCATTCGGCAAACATTGAGCGTTTATCGCAAGTTCGTCAACGCCTTATCGAACGAGAAGCAGAGCTAGCGGGTGCAAAGCAAAGTTTAGGTAGCATCGACCAACAACTGTCACGCACCAACCCAGTATTAACCCGTTTAGAAGAACAAATAGTGCTTAACCGCGCCGAGTTGGCCACTTTGATGTCACGCTACACCGAAGGTCACTCAAAAGTTCTCGCAGTTAAACGAGTATTGCGCCATTTAGAAGAAGAACGAGCTCAAGTATTAGCGCAGCCCGAATCGGCAGTAAGCAACCACGACAGCTCGGCTTTATTGCAGCAGCAAATTTCTATTACCGAATCTAATGGCGAAATGCTGATTGTGCAGGTTGAAGCCTTAATGATTGCCCGCCAACGCGTCGATGCACTGGCCGAAGAAGTCTCGCAATTACGCAGTTTAGCGTCTTCTTTACAGCGCCAAGTGGGATCGGTGGGTGAGCAAGAGAAGCAGTTACGCATTCTAAATCGTAACCTGCGGGTTAAGCGTAGCCTTTATGAAAATTTGCTCACACGCTATGAGATGGCGCAAGTAACCGGTGCGCTTGGCGTATTCGAACAGTCTGATCGGATCAAAATTATTGACCGCCCTTACACACCCAGTGGCCCTTCAACTTTGCCTTTATGGATGTTTGTTGTTGCCGGTTTAGTGGGAGGCATAGCCTTAGGAGTTAGCTTAGCGGTGATTGCCGAGCTTACAGACTCAAGCTTACGCACCATTAAAGAAATTGAAGACATCGCAGGCGTATCGGTATTAAGCCGAATTCCGCCGCTTAAAGAATCGCATTAAAGAGGATGACCCAATGAGTATTTGGATCCAAGTAGTACAACACTTACAACCTGGCGGCATCGAAACTATGGCGCTTGACTTACAACGTATGGAAGAAGCGCATGAACAAGGCATAATTATTTCTTTAGAAGGTACTAAAGAAGAAGCCTTAGCCGCATGGCCTCGTTTGATTCCTTTTGCCGACCGCCTAATGTTTTTAAACAAGCCAGCTGGCTTTAGCTGGAAAACCTTGTGGAAACTTACCAACTTGTTTCGCCGCTGGGCGGTGCCAGTGGTGCACACTCATCACATTGGGCCGCTCATCTATGGTGGTATTGCTGCACGTTTAGCCAGGGTTAAGGTGGTTATTCATACCGAGCACGACGCCTGGCATTTGCGCCAGCAGCGTCGTCGCATTTTGCAAGGTGCAATTCTTAAATGGGTTAAACCGATGCTAGTGGCCGATGCCAATTTGGTAGCTGGTGAACTAAAAACTGCCTTAGGTGTAACCGACGAAAATGTACAAGTGATTAAAAACGGCATCGACACTCACAGTTTTACCCCCGGCAATAAACTCACCGCTCGCGAGGACTTAGGATTACCTAATAACTGCCAAATAATTGGATGTGCAGGGCGTTTAGAAGTAGAGAAAGGCCAAGCCGTATTAATTGAGGCGCTGCCATTTTTACCTGCCGATGTGCATTTGGCCTTTGCCGGAGACGGAAGCCAACGCCAAGGTTTAGAGCAGTTGGTAGAGAGTTTGCACCTTAGCCATCGGGTACATTTTTTAGGCGCTCTAGATTGTATGCCGCGCTTTTACCAAAGTTTAGATTTGTTTTGTTTACCGTCTTATTTTGAAGGTTTGTCGCTGGTTATTTTAGAAGCACAAGCCTGTGAAGTACCAGCAGTGGTGACTAATGTAGGTGCCTCTACCGAAGCCTTGTGCCCGCGCACTGGCACTGTGGTAGAGCCAGGTTCTGCGTTTGCTATGGCGCAAGCTTTAGAGACAAAGCTCGAAAAACCGAGTAGCGGAAATCCACGCCAATTTGTTAAGCAGTCGGGCGATTTACGCACTACTGCACGCAATTACGCGGCCTTACGCCACCGTTTCTTATAGGGGATAATCATGAACGCATTAATTTATGTAACCTTAATCGCAATGTTCTTGGTGGTTTATCATCACGCTTTATACCCCTTGTTGTTAAAGCTTTTGAGCAAAGACAAAACGCAAAATACCGAGGATGAAATTCAAAGTGTTGCGCGCAAATATCACCAACGCGAGCAAGACCAGCAATTGCCCAGCATAGAGTTACTTATACCTGCTTATAACGAGCAAGATTACATTGCGGCAAAGCTGATTAACCTAGCTACTTTAGATTACCCCGAAGACCGCTTAAGCATTAAAGTGATATGCGATGGCTGTAGCGACGATACCGCCAGCGTGGCAAGAGCGTGTTTAGAAGACTTAGCATTTTGCAGCTTTTCCATAGAGATATGCGAACAGCTGCAAAACCAAGGCAAAGTGGCTGTGCTTAACCAGTACATTTCGCAAAGCAAAGCGGATATTGTGGCATTGTCTGACGTATCAGCGCTTATTTCGGTAGACGCAATGTTAATTGCAGCGCAGCATTTTGGCCAACCACAAGTTGGCGTAGTGTGTGGTTACTATCATCTACTAAGCCCTGGTTCGGTAGGTGAGCAGGCTTACTGGAATTACCAACGCGAAGTGAAACGTTGTGAGGCGAATATGGGCGCACCCTTAGGCGCACATGGCGCATTCTATTTGATTAAAAAGTCTCTATTTAGAGTAATGCCAGACGACACCATTAACGATGACTTTGTTATTCCCATGGATATAGTTGCCCAAGGCTACAAGGCTGTTTACGAACCAAACATTCGCGCCTTAGAGCTTGAACACGCCGCCGACAGCCAAGACCGCAGCCGCAGAAAGCGCATTGGAGCGGGCAACTTACAGCAACTCATTCGTCTTCGTCATATGTTGCTACCACGTTTCAAGGGTGTGGCCTTTACCTTCTTCTCTGGCAAAGCCTTACGAGTAACCATCCCTGTATTTATGCTCACCAGCTTTTTTGGGGCCATGGTGTTAGCTGTGCAATCTGCAGTATTTGCAGTGTTATTTGCTTTGCAGGTTGTGGCTTACAGCTTAGCGATGTTGCCGCGCTTTATGCCTAATGCAAAACTACCAAACGCAATAGGCAGCCTAAATTATTTAGTAGAAGGGCACTTCTCTAGCATGATGGGCTGTGTAGATTACCTTCTTAAAAAGCTACAGCGTCGCTACTTAAGTGGCTTTGTAAGCCCCTTAGTTGCAGTAGGTAAAAGGCTATTTGACGTGCTGGGGGCAACATTATTGCTGTTGGTATTTAGTCCCTTATTTCCCTTGGTGGCATTAGCCATAAAGCTGGATAGTAAAGGGCCGGTTTTCTACCAGCAAACCCGAGTAGGCTTAATGTCTGACAATGTAGTGCAGTTGTTCGACATCTTTAAGTTTAGAAGTATGCGGGCCGATGCCGAATCTGGCATTGGTGCTGTTTGGGCGGCAAAGCAAGACAAACGCATTACTCGAGTGGGGCGGTTTTTACGTAAAACCCGAATTGATGAATTACCCCAACTCATCAATGTACTTAAAGGCGAAATGTCTTTGGTTGGGCCACGACCAGAGCGCCCGGTTTTCTATCAAACGCTAGAAAACTCCATCCCTTTTTATAGTGAACGCACAGTGGGCGTAAAACCCGGTATTACCGGTTTAGCGCAGGTAAACTTGGCCTACGATTGTTCAATCGAAGACGTTAAACAAAAACTCGCTTACGATCATTGCTACGCATTAAGCCTTAGCCAATGCAGCTCTTGGCTCTACCAAGACATAAGCGTACTGCTTAAAACGGTTTGGGTGGTACTAGCGGGAAAAGGGCAATAAAGGCTGGCTCTTATTGCTAAGCAGCAAGTTTGCTTGACTGTTGCTTTTTGCGCCGATAAGCAACTTCCTATTTTTGCTAAATAAAAAGTTTACTCTTTGTGCGTTTAGCCTTCAGGTGGAAAAATTTCCGGCTTAGTATCAGTTACTTAGCTTAGTGTTGAATTAGATAATAGGTTTGTTAACTGTGCATACGCGTTTTCACTGGTTTCAATGAGGTATACGCGCATGCGCACTATACAAATGTTATATAGCAAACAAGAATAACGAACAATGAAGTTATCAATTGACTCTGAATCTACCGAGGAACAGCAAGAAATTCTTGTTGGCGAGATTATCGCGAACATCGCAGAACAGCTAGAAGAAGTTGGTTTACAAGGTGATGTGCTTAAAGAAACCACCGGCAAAATTGCTTTTAAGGTTGCCTGCATGCTTGATGGCGTATCGGAAGTAAGCTTTGATGGAAGTGAAGCGTTACAATATGTTTGCTTTCAAGGCGGCGACGATACATTGGTGCATCTAGGAGGCAACACATACATGCATGAGTTGGTATACGGCATCCTCGGTGCCATGTTCAAAGATGCCTCATAGCTGAACTGCAGCACATTGACCGTAGCTGCCGCATAGCTTCATTGGTGTGGCTTGTCCCACTTTATCATTTTTCCATTTTGCTACAATGGACAGCCGATAATAGCTATTGGAAGTGCAATGAGCGAGTTTGAGAATATGTGCTTAGGGAAGGAGTATGATGTTGATAGTCCTGAACTTGCACAAATTAGAAATAAAGCATTTGAGTTACTCCAACAGATAAATCAACGACAGTTTGAAGCTGCCAAACCTTATGTGGCTCAGCTATTAGCGCATCTAGGTAAGGGCAGTATTATTTGCCCGCCTTTTTTATGTGAATACGGCAAGACCATTTCTGTGGGTGATAATACCTACATTAATATGGGGGTTACGATGCTAGACAACGCTCCTGTTAAAATTGGTAACAATGTACTTATTGGCCCAAATTCGCAGTTTTATACTCCAACTCACCCCTTAGACTATCAGCGTCGTAGGACATGGGAGGTTAAGTCTTTGCCAATTACGGTGGAAGATGATGTGTGGATTGGTGGCAATGTTGTTGTTTGCCAAGGCGTAACTATTGGGGCTCGTTCTGTTGTGGCAGCAGGCTCGGTTGTTACAAAAAACGTTGAACCAGATTCACTTGTTGGGGGCATGCCTGCAAAACGCATTAGAGCTCTAGTTTAGTCACGAACAAGCAATTAACTGTTTAAGAGTACTAAGGGCTCGTCGAGTTTTTTATAATGTGTTTGTTGCTTATTGCGCTCGTTTAAAGGTTAAAATATACCCTTTAAACACTTCATCAATGTAGTCGGTATGAACGGGTTTGGCATGGCTTGATGTGTAGCCAAATTCGACCATTTTTGCGCTTAGCTTACTTTTTCTGCCACGTCCTGGATCTACAATAATTACTTCGCTGGAAGGCTTTGAGTGGTCGTTAATGAAGTTAGCTAGTTGGTCTATATGTTCATTCTCGTATAGTAAATCGCTACCAATTATCACATCGAACAGCCCTAGGGTGTCGTGTTCATCTGCCCAGCCAACTCTTTCATAGTTTATGCTTTTGTCGCCATTTAGCTTGGTATTTCTGTTGAGAAAGGTTTCAACTTCGGGGTGATAATCGGTGGCGGTAATATCGGCAAGTTGTTTGTTTAACAATAAACTGCTGAGCCCGATACCGCAGCCTACTTCTAATATTCTTTTGGTGCCTGTGTCATAGTCGGCCATGTAGTGGGCGAGCACAAAGCTTGATGGCCAAACTACACCAAATATTGGCCAAGAGGCAGAGCTTATACCGAGTTTTTCGGCAATGCCTGCTGGGTCGTGAAACTCTTGTCTATTGCGTAAGGTGCACAGGTGTATATCGGTTTTTCCAAACTCAACCGTTTGGTAGGATAGGCGTAATTTTGTCATTAGGCTGTCTCAACAAATAAATGAGCGCTAAGCCAGGTATCGGTGATAAATGACAAAACGAAATGTTTTCTCTAGGGTATAGCAGTTTGCCTAAATGGCAATGTATTTAACAAAGTAATCAATATTTTAGTGTTGTTGCGCAATGAAGTTCCGATAAAATTGGTAGTACTTACTCGCTCTTGGCGCGCACGATCAGTATCATGTTTGCTAAGTAAAATTTAAGAAGTTTAAAGAGATGTCACTTCCCGCTTGCCCCAATTGCCAGTCTGAATATGTTTATCAAGATCAAAGCCAGCTTATATGCCCAGAATGCGCCTTTGAATGGAACCCCGATGAAGTTGCAGAAGCAGAGAAGGTGATTGTTAAGGATGCCAATGGCACGTTGTTGGCCGAAGGGGATAAAGTTACTTTGGCTAAAGATCTTAAAGTAAAAGGCAGTTCTTTGGTGCTAAAGATTGGCACTAAAGCGGTGATTAAACGCATGGCTAATGGCAAAGATCACCAGTTAGATTGCAAAGTAGATGGTGCTGGCGACATGATGGTAACCGCTCAGTTTGTTAAAAAATCTTCATAGCTTTAGCTAGGGTCTGTTGATCTTTGCTGATGGTTTTTGCAGCAATTTATTAGCCGTTTAGGCAAGGCAGTGAGTGTGCAGTTAAGTGGGCTTAATAATCACTCGCTAACGCTGAATAAATGGCTAAGAAATGCTGCCCGAAGGGTTCGGATAAGCGAACTTTACTCTTTGTTAAGCACTTCTTGCTTAGCCCACTAGGCTTCTAAGTGCTCGCCGCGATTAAAGCCCGCTTATCTCGAACAAAATTTCAACACCAAAGATCAACAGATCCTAATAGTTCGCTTAGATAAAGGCGCTGTAGGATACTGAAATAATTTATACGCTCACTTTATCGGCTGGGCGTTCATTTCCTAGTTTTTGTGTTTTTGTGTTTTTGTGCCTTAAGGCTCTTAAGTTGGTAGTGCTATTAAAGCAGTACTTTGAGTTTATTTTGTTCAGTTAACCTAATGCAATTTGGTGACATACGCGTTTTTTTTGAAGCCTTTTGGTACTCGCTAAGCGAAGTTTAATTTTGTTGAAGTACCTAACATTAATCGTTGCCTATTTGTAATACATTAAGCTATAAAATATTACAAAAGGTGAAAAGGATGAATCGCTTTGGCTTTAAATCAAGCTTGTTGTCGGCAATGGCATCTATGCTTGTTTTATCTCTACTTGTAACAAGTTACCTCTCATACACACTGATCAAAGATCAAATAACCGATAGTTTACTTCGTGATATTCATCATACTATTGACCAGAAAACTCAAGAGATTGAAACCTCTTTTCAGCGTACAACCGACGCAGTAACTCAGTTAGCAAAGCTCTATCAGGAAAAGGATATTGGCGATAACCATGTAGCCATGACCGAATATACCGCCCGCTTAGGTGGAGTGTATAAAGTAATTATTGGTTTTGATGATGGGTCGTCGTTTGTTTCTAGGGCTTCTGAGTCGTTTCCTAATGGTGTTGGTCGCTTAGACAAATACGACCCACGTACACGGCCTTGGTACCAAGCTGCTAAACGTAATAGTGGCTTGTCGCTAAGCGACGTGTTTTTTACTCGTAGTGATGGTGTGCCAATGATGGGGGTAATGCATCCGATTAAAGATGGCATCATTATGGCCGATTTACGTTTTGACCACTTACAAGAACAGTTGAACTCGTTAGGCGAAATAGCTGGAGCAACGGGCTTGGTATTAGATAAAAGTGGCTTAGTGTTGGCCTCTACCAATGAGCAAGTAAAACAGAAAGACAACATTGCCGATGTTGAAGTGTTTGCCGGCGTTTACCAAAGCCTTATAGGCAAAGAGCAAGCAATACAAACCGCCGAGGTGGGTGGACAAACTACCTTGTTTGTTAGCCAGCAAGTGAAGCTGCTGGGTGACGATGAATGGTACGTAATGATTACGGTAGACGAGGCAATAGCCTTTGCGCCGCTTAAAGCCACAAGCTACAAAATGGCCAGCATTATTGCAGCCGCAACATTGGTGTCGGTGATTATTTTGCTGTTTGTGTTAAACCAGCTTTATCAACCGATTATTAAGTTACGCAACTTAGTAACCGAGCTCGGCCAAGGTAGTGGCGACTTAACTCAGCGCTTGGAAGTTAAAACTGATGATGACATTGGCATTATTGCCAAGGGGATCAACGGCTTTATTGCTCAATTGCAAACCATGTTGTTAGAAATAAACGCTGCCCGCTCTAAGCTATCTTCAGGCATAGATACTTTAGACCAGCATAGCAAAAGTAGCAGTGACATTCTGCAGCAGCATACCAACGAGACTACACAAATTGTTGCAGCCATTGAAGAGTTGTCGAATACTGCAGAGTTAGTGGCTGGCAATACTTCAGCTGCGGCTAAATACACCACCGAGGCAAATCAAAGCGGCGAAGACTCGGTACAAACCATTAAGTCTACTCAACAAAAAATTGAAGCCTTAGCCAGTGAAATTCATGAAACCTCTAGCAATGTAGAGAACATGAATAACGAAACTTCGAGTATTCAAAATATTGTTGAGGTGATTGGTAGCATTGCTGAGCAAACCAACTTGCTTGCACTAAATGCTTCTATTGAAGCGGCAAGAGCAGGGGATCAAGGTCGCGGCTTTGCGGTAGTGGCCGACGAGGTGAGAGCCTTAGCAAGCCGTACTCAAAGTAGTACCAGCGAAATAGAGCAGGCCTTAGCCAAGCTTAAGCAAGAAGCCAGCTTGGTGGTATCGTCGATAGGCAGCACCGAACATACTTGTTCAGATACTGTAGAAGAGGCGGATAAAACCTCAACCAGCTTGCAAAAATTGGGTGATTTTATTCATCAAATTAATGAGCTTAATAGCCAGGTTTCTACCTCTGCCAGCGAGCAGAACATTGTTATTCAAGAAATAAACCGGAGCATGCATCAAATTCACGACATGGTTGAAAAGCTAAACAGTGAAGGGCAAAGCCAGCGCAGTGAAACTCAGAACATTGCGGCAATTAACCATGAGTTAGGCACTATGATTAGCCAATTTAAACTCTAGCTTGTTTGTGCCATTAAACGCCCAAGCCAAGTGCTTGGGCGTTTAACTACTAGGCTGGCAGTCACCCGCAAATTGCAATTTGCGAAATCAGAATACTTCTTAATTTTAAAACCCTCCTTGTCACTCCTTTTTATCTCTATCTTTTTGTATTTATTGAGTATTTTTAGTTTGGCATAAAACTCGCTTTATCAGTCTTGAAATCAAGAATTGTGGAGCGAATTATGAAAATGCAACTAACTACTTCAAACCAAGGAAACCTTACCGCTTCTATTGTTGGCGCATTTGATGCTGAGTCTTGCGCCGAGCATAAAGCAGCCTTCGAAGGTATTTGCGCCGATGCAGCCAGCAAATTGGTGATTGTGAATATGAGCCAAGTAGAGTTTTTAGATGCATCTGGCATTGGCGCCTTGGTATTTATGTTTAAACGCATTAATGCGGCAGGCGGTCAACTAGTGTTACTTGGCGCTCAACAACAGCCTCGAGATTTGCTGGTTATGCTTCGTGTAGACCACATCATTACCATGATTGATACGCTACCTAGCCAAAATCATACCACTGATACTTTACCTTCAATCGCCGCTTAAGCTGAGCCTCAGGAGCCTATTATGCGTAGCATTATCATCCCCGTATTGTTAACCATGACCACAGCTTGTACCGCCTGGCCAGAACAAGGACGCGGTGGTTTTGCCGAGCATCAACACGCTATCTTGGCTTGGATGGACGGTGACACTGGCACTACCGATCTTCGCGAGCTAGGCCCTGAACATGGCCTGCAGTTTGAAGCTGTATTAGTAAAACACCAGTTAGATTTATTAGTGCTTGAAGGTGCAGAGTTATGTTTCCCTGCATCGGTTACACAAGCACGTATGCAGCAGCAGCGCATTTTGCGCGAACTAGAAGGCGGGCTAACTTTTGATGCCGCCAACGATATTGAAATTCAGCAGCACTTTTTAAATATGTTGGAAAAACGTTTGGACCGCGTAACCGAGAGTGGCGCTTGCCAAACCGACCGTTTAGGACATATTCAGTCTTCACAATTAATGGTAAGCATTAGCGATGCATTAAACAGCAATAATCAATTTGCTTTTGACTCTAGCGAGCTTACGCCTGCTTACCAAGACCAGCTTCGTAATCTAACGCCAATTATCGCAGCCAGTAAGGTATCGCTAATTATCACTGGGCATAGCGATAGCAAGGGCGATGACAACTACAAACAGCGTTTATCTTTAGCCCGCGCACAGACCGTAGCTGAGTTTATGACCGAACTTGGCATGAATGAAGAATTAATCGAAGTGGCTGCCGTAGCCGACTCACAACCCTATTTAGAAGGTAACAGCGATGCTGTTCGCCATTCTAACCGCCGCGTTACCATCAGTGTTATTGATGCTGACAGCAACATCCTCGCTCAGCACGCTTTGCGTGTTAAATAAGGAGCTTGTCATGAAATTCTTTAAATTGTGTAAGTACATAGTGGCAGCATGGATGTTGTTTGGTTTTGTATTAAGTATTGTATTTAGCGCACAAGCTCATGCAGCTAAACCACAAGTGCAAGCGGGTGATGTAGTAAGAATTATTCTCCCTGGAGAAGCCTCGCTTGATAAGAACTTTGAAGTAGGGCGCAACGGCCGTTTAATTTTGCCAGAAGTTGGCCCAATCATGGTGTCGGGCTTCACCGAAGCGCAAATGCAAGAAAAGATTAAGCGCGAATTGTCGAAAGCTTACCGTGACCTTGCTGGACTAAAAGTATTGTTAGAAGAGCGCCGTATTCGCATTAGTGTGTTGGGCTTTGTGGGCCAACCGGGTGAAGTAGTACTGGCACAAGGTGCGGGTGTGCAAATGGCGATTCAAGCTGCAGGTGGCTTACGCTCTGGTGCGCAATTAGACCGCATGCAACTGCGCCGCGAGAGCTTAGATGAAACTCAAGTATTTAACTATAAACGCTACTTAGATTCTGGCGATTTAAGTGTTCTGCCAGAGCTTGAATCTTTAGATGTATTGTTTGTTCCTGCCTCACCTAAAATTGGCAATGTAGCAGTAGATTTTGACCCAAAAGCCTTAAACGATAAAGGCGATGCCGCTGAAGATCGCACCGCAGTAAAAGTATTTGGTGAAGTATACAACCCTGGTAGCTTTTCCTTTAAAGAGTCTGCCTCGTTAGTTGATATGCTCATGCGAGCAGGCGGTGTGACTCGCTACGCCAGTGTTGAACAGATCCGCGTAATCATCAACGGTGACCCGCAACTATTTAATTTAAAACGCTATTTAGATACTGGCGATAGCCAGATGATGCCCCGTTTAAGCGCTGGCACCACCATTTTTGTACCTAAGCAAGAAGAAGAGATTAAAGCGGGTGCCAACACCGTGTATGTAATGGGCGAAGTATTTAAGCCCGGTGCTTACGAAGGTAATAAATCTGCTGGCTTTTTAGATGTGCTAGCTAACTCTGGTGGCCCAACCCGTTTTGCCGAAACTCGCCAAATTCGTGTGATTCGCAGTAATGGTTCGGTAGAGCGTTTTGACTTGCAATCATTTACCGAAGGCCGAATTTCTCAG
Source organism: Agarivorans sp. OAG1 (assembly GCF_037076485.1). Taxonomy (NCBI): domain Bacteria; kingdom Pseudomonadati; phylum Pseudomonadota; class Gammaproteobacteria; order Alteromonadales; family Alteromonadaceae; genus Agarivorans; species Agarivorans sp. OAG1. The sequence goes on along the minus strand of NZ_AP028990.1, from coordinate 2,832,520 downwards.
TTACCAGAAATAGCCGCTGGTGATGCGATTTTTATCCCAGAGAAAACCGATTTAAATGAAAAGTCGTGGACTAAAGTATCGCCTAATCGCGCAGTGAAGGTTATGGGTGAAGTTAATCGTCCTGGTCGTTTTGAATGGGCGAACGAGATGAACCTTATGGATTTGTTAGCTCATGCAGGTGGCCCTAAACCGAATGCCGATATGGCTAAAATAACCGTGTTGTTTAGCGATTCAAACGGCAATACTCGCTCGGTTAACTTTGACTTAAACGCTTACCTAAATGGCGAAATTAGCAATAACAGCATGCCACGCATCGTAGCGGGTACCACTATCATGGTGCCGCAATTGCCAGATGACCCAAGCGACAACAAATCACAGTGGGTGCGTCAGCGTTCAGAAGATTCCATCTACGTATTTGGTCAAGTAGTTGCACCTGGTCGCTACCGTTTTGACCCTAGCATGCACTTCCTAGACATTTTGGCTGCGGCCGATGGCCCAGCGGAGCAAGCAGACATTAGCAATGTGCGAATTAGCCACCGCAACGGCAAACACTCTCGCGTGTCTAAATTAGATTTAGCGATGTACTTTGAAACCGGTGATGAGTCCTTACTGCCAAACGTGGTACCTGGTGATTCTATCTACATTCCTGAAAAAGACCGTAACTGGTTGTCGGAGAAAAAAGAGCGCACCGTGCGGGTACTTGGCTCGGTGAACAAGCCAGGTCGTTACCGCTTTAACGATGACATGACGCTATTAGACTTGTTAGCCGAAGCGGGCGGTGTTGATAACGATGGCTTCCCAGAAAAGATTACCGTAGTGAACTTGTCTTGCTGTAAAGACCAAGCCCGCACCTTCAACTTACTTGAGTTCTCTAAAACCGGTGACTTTGGCATGTTGCCAGTGATTCGCGCTGGCGACACTGTGTATATTCCTTCACGTGAAGAGAGCGGCTGGCATAAGGCCCGCCAAGGCATGGAAGATGTGTTCCGCATTGTCACCATTAGCGCGCTGTTAGGTTTTCTATAAGCCTTTGCATCACTGAATTAGCCGATTACTGGAGTTTTATATGATTAGCTTACCGTCAACTTATCAAGAACTAGAGCGAGTGTATCAACGCTTACCGGTGAAACAGCATTCTTGCATTGGTGTGAGTGCTAGCCAGCCAGAAGAGGGCGTTTCTACTTTAGTTGATGCCATTGCAAGGCGTGCAGCTGGAGCAGGACGAAGTGTACTAGTGGTGGATTTTAACTTACATCACCCCCGCCATTTTGATGTGCCAGTGTTCGACTTAGGCTGGGATCGCGGCAAAGTGCTTGGGGTGATTAAAGACCAACAGTCTGGCGTGGATTATCTGCCAGTGCCAATGGACAAAGTGAGCTTAGTGCAGCTAAGAGAACCTGGTGCCATTGAGCAGTGGGTAGAGCAATGGAAGGAAAGTTATCAGCTGGTGTTGTTTGATACTTCGGCGATCAATCAAACCAATAGCGGCAACCTTCATGCCGCTCGTGCTTTATCGGCGTGTGACGCCAGCATTATCACCATGATGGCAGGTGTTACTTCTCGGCCTGCTTTTGAATCGGCCATTAACGATCTTAGCCTTGAAGATATTCGCTTACTCGGGGTTGTGATGAACGATCGTTTTAATCCAAGTTTAAAAAACGAGTTATTGAGAGAAACTTCACGAATTACCGACATGTTTCCTCGTTTCAAGGGGTATCTGCAAAGAATTCTCGTTAACTCTCAACTACTTTCAATAAGGATATGATATGTTTTTCATAATACAAACGGCGAAAGGAAGTCGCGTTCCATTGAGTAAACAGCAACAAGAATTGTTTGAGCTAAAAAACAAGCAATATAAGGCCAAACGCCGTATGCAAATAAAAGTTACGGTGTTGTTAGTATGTTTATTGCTGGTGATTTTTGCCGCTCTTATGTCAAAGGCTGAGGCAAAAACCTATACCTTTGGCATTGTGCCGCAGCAATCAGCTACCCGTTTGGCGCTGCAATGGAGTCCGCTTTTGGAGGCCGTTAGCCAGCATAGTGGTCATCTCTTAGAGTTTAAAACTGCACCAAGTATTGCTGAGTTTGAAAAGCGCTTAGCTCAAGGGCAATACGACTTTGCCTATATGAATCCTTATCATTACCAGGTTTATTCAGAGCAACCTGGTTACCGAGCTTTCGCAAAATCAAAAGATAAAAAACTTAGTGGTATTATTGTGGTAAGTAAAGAATCTGATACTACTATCAATAATGTGCGTGACTTGGATTCTCAATCAATGGCTTTTCCTGCACCCAATGCATTTGCCGCTAGTGTGGTGCTTAGAGGTTACTTAGCTCAACAAGAAATTGATTTTAATCCGTTTTATGTTGGGTCGCATGACTCGGTTTATCGAGCTGTAGCTGCGGGTTTATATCCTGCCGGCGGGGGGATTCCGCGCACTTTTCAAAGTAGCACGGTTAAAGACCAATTACGCATATTATGGGAGTCGCCAGGGTTTACCCCTCATGCCATCGCGGCACACCCAAATGTGGAAGCGCCTGTGTTAGCCGCTGTGCAGCAAGCGTTTCTTAGTATGGGGCAAGATGAAGCGCAACAAAGCTTACTTAAAGCCTTAAATATGAAAGGTTTTGTTGCCGCCGAAGATGCCGAGTGGGATGATGTGAGAGAGCTTGGGATAGGCGATACCCACCACTAATATACCTTAGCAACAAGGATGAAACGACGCGATGACATTTAGCTTTAAGGCAAAAACAGTTCTGGGCGTCGCTTTAATTGAAGCCGTGCTGTTAGGCGTGTTGGTATATAGCAGTATTGGCTGGCTGTATGATTCTAACGAACTGCAAGTTGAGCAGCACAGTAGGATGATGTCTTCTCTGTTCGCCTCTACCACTAAAAACGCCATTATCACTACCGATTTAGCCACCCTCGATAGCCTCACCAGCGAATTCTCTGCACAAAAAGACATTGCCTACGTCATCATCAAAGACCAAAACGATCGTTTGTTATCAAAGGCAGGCGTAGATCCCTTATCTAACCCAAGAGATAACCCCGACTTAGGAGACCATGAACACAGCGTATTTGTTACCGAAAATGTCGTAGAGATTGGTGGGCGAATATACGGAAACATAGAAATTGGCGTTTATGATCATGGTTTGCATGGCCTAATTTCAGAAGCGAGCTCTTTTGGGGTGAGTATTGCTTTGTTGGAAATAGCTTTAGTGGCGCTGTTTTCGTTTTTGTTGGGTTCATACCTTACTCGCCAGCTGGGCGACTTAAGAGATGCCGCCAAAACTATTACTCAGGTTGGGCCGGGCATTCAACTTAAAGTGAAAGGCAAGGATGAGATATCCGAGGTATCAAACGCGTTTAACACCATGTCGGCTGCGCTGGAAAAGTCCCATATTGAATTTAAGCAAGCCATTGAAACGCAAGAAAAGCTAGCCTTAGAACTTAAGCAAAATCAATCAATTTTAAAGGCAACCATCGCTTCAGCAATGGATGCCGTTATTACCACCGATAGACACGGCCATGTATTAGAATTTAGCCAAAGTGCTGAGCGAATCTTTGGTTATAGCCGAGATGAAATCGTGGGTGAAGAACTTGCGAGCTTTCTGGTACCAGAAGCGTTTCGTGAAGCGCACCGCCAAGGCCTTAAGCACTTTAGAAAAACCGGTGAAGCGCCAGTATTAGGCCAGCGCTTAGAGTTACCCGCTATGCATAAAGAAGGACATGAGTTTCTTTCAGAGCTAACGATTAGTTCTGTAGAAGTGGGTGACGATACTGTATTTACCGCGTTTATGCGTGATATCTCAGACAAAAAACGCACTGAACAAGAGCTGCAATTGGCCGCCGAAGCCTTTGATGCTAACGAAGCCATTTTTATTACTAATCATCACGCCGAGATTGTGCGGGTTAACCAAGCTTTTACCCGTATTACGGGTTATAGCGCTGAGGAAGCCTTAGGCCAAACCCCTTCAATATTAAGTTCTGGCGAGCACGATAAGGCGTTTTTCGACAATATGTGGCAACACCTAAAACAAGATGGTGTGTGGTCGGGCGAAATTGTTAACCTTCGAAAAAATGGCGAACGTTTACCAGAGTGGTTAAGTATCTCGTCAGTTAAAAATCCAGAAGGCGAAATTACTCATTATGTGGCTCATTTTACTGATTTAAGTGAACAAAAAGCAGTGGAGCAATCACTAGAGCGAGCCAAGCATGATGCAGAAGCCGCAAGCTTAGCTAAAAGTCGTTTTCTAGCTAGCATGAGCCACGAGATCCGCACCCCGCTAAATGCCATTATCAACATGTATCAAATACTTAAAGAAACCGATTTGAGCTTGGAGCAACAGGGTTTTGTAGATACTGGAAATGAGGCCGGACATACACTAATGGCCTTGGTGAACAACGTATTAGATTTCTCTAAAATCGAGGCTGGTCAGTTAGAGTTTAACAACGAATGGTTCTCGGCCACCGATACCTTAGAAAGCATTGTTAAGTTATTTAATACCACGGCTCAGCAAAAGGCCCTGAAGTTTGAGTTAGATGTGGCGGATGAAATCCTGCCTGAGTATTTTGGTGAGCCACTGCGCTTTAGGCAAATTGTATTCAACCTAATGGGGAACGCGGTTAAATTTACCTCCAAGGGCGGAGTGAGCTTGGGGTTAAAAGCAACCCAACCTTATGGTGTAGAGCTTACTGTTAGTGACACTGGCATTGGCATTAGTAAAGAAGACAAAGAGCGCTTATTTGAAGAGTTTTATCAAGTGGATAGTGGTGCTACCAAACGTTATTCCGGTACCGGGTTAGGCTTAGCAATTACCCGCCAATTAGTTGAGAAGATGGGCGGTGAGGTGAGCGTAGAAAGCGAAGTAGGACGCGGCACTACATTTACTGTGAACCTGCCCTTTAGAGGTCGCCATGCACCAGTGATTCAATTAGATGATATGGCGGAACAAACAGAGCCTGAGCAATCCGTAGTAGAAGATGCCAGAGTACTGTTGGTTGAAGATAGCGCAATGAACCGTGCTGTAGTGACCCAAGTACTTAAAGATTTTGTTAAAGAGTTAAGCTGTGCTGAAAATGGTCAAGTTGCTGTTGAGCTGTGCGAGCACAATGAGTACGACGTGATTCTTATGGATATGGCAATGCCCGTAATGGATGGCTTAGCTGCAACTCGTGCCATTCGAGCAGCCAGTGGGCCTAATCAAGAAACCCCGATTTTGGCGATGACTGCCAATGCCTTTGCCGAAGATAAACAAGCCTGTTTTTCTGCAGGTATGAACGATTTTATCACTAAGCCTATCGACATCCCCTTGTTAAGGGCTAAACTGGTTCAGTGGTATAGCGAAGCACCAATTCGCTCGCAGCTCAGTGAGCCACTTATATCAACGATACCAGAGCAAACAACAGTTAGTACTCAACCTGATAAACCTAAGGTGAACTTGCAGTTTGTTTCAGAGACAAAAACAGCAGCGGTGCTAGAACAAGACTTAAGTGTGTTGGTTGATAAAAAAGTGCTCGAGCAGTTGGTAAAAGATGCCGGAACAGAAGCGCTACCGTTGATGCTTTCTTTGTTGTATCAAGAAACTGAGCAGCAGAGGATAACCATAAAACAAGCTTTTGAAGAGCAGCTTTTTGACGACGTAGCATTAGCCGCTCATACCCTAAAGGGCAATGTAGCCACTTTTGGTGGCGAGCGTTTGAGGCAACTAGCATTAGCGATTGAAATAGCCGGTAAAGCTTCGGACGCAGAAGCATTAGCCAATACTGTGCCGCAGTTAGACAATGCCGTAGAGCAAACAATTAACGCCATTAAACAGTTTGAAAAAACAGTGTGCGCTTAAGGAGAAGCCATGGGAAGTGAGTTAACAGCCTCCGTATTGTTGGTCGAAGACAGCGAAACGCTTGCCGCCACCTATCAGGCTTATTTAAGCAAAGAAAACCTAAAATTAGCGCGCGTTGCCACCGGTGGTGCCGCGATTGAGTTCTTGTCTAAGCAATCTCCGCAAGTGATGTTATTGGATTTAAACCTGCCAGATATGGGCGGGATGCAAGTATTAGAGTGGATGGTAGAACGTAGCTTGCCCACCTCGGTAATTATTATTACTGCTTATGGCTCGGTAGATATTGCTGTTGACTCGATGCGTTTGGGGGTGGTGGATTTTATTGAAAAACCTTTTGATGCCAGTCGTTTAAAAGTGACCGTGAATAATGCACTTAATCTTCATAAGCTAAAATCTTTAGTCGAAAACTACCAAGCGGATGCAGGGCGCGATAGCTTCCATGGCTTTATTGGCAGTAGCCTAGCCATGCAAAATGTATATCGCATGATTGAAGCGGTGGCACCAAGTAAAGCCACAGTGTTTATCACCGGTGAAAGTGGTACCGGCAAGGAAGTATGTGCCGAAGCCATTCATAAGCAAGGTACCCGTGCCGACAAACCATTTGTGGCGATTAACTGTGGCGCTATTCCTAAAGATCTTATGGAGAGCGAGATTTTTGGTCATGTTAAAGGCGCATTTACTGGTGCCTCGTCGATGCGTGCCGGCGCAGCTTCACAAGCCCACGGTGGAACCTTATTTCTTGATGAAATAGGCGAAATGGACATGGAGCTACAAACTAAGCTACTGCGCTTTGTACAAACAGGCCGTTTTCAAAAAGTGGGTGGCAGCCAAGAAGAACAAGTGGATGTTAGGTTTTTGTGTGCCACCAACCGCGATCCATGGGAAGAGGTGCAAGCAGGCCGATTTAGAGAAGATCTTTATTATCGCTTGTATGTAGTGCCAATTCATTTGCCGCCATTACGTGAAAGGGGATTAGACGTTCCTGGTATTGCGCAAAAGTTTCTACGTCGTTACGCCAAGGAAGAGGGGAAGCAATTTCGCCGCTTCTCAAGTTTAACCGCTACGGTAATGAGTAATTATGATTGGCCGGGGAATGTACGTCAGTTGCAAAACGTTATTCGCAATATTTGTGTATTACACGATGGCAAAGAAGTGCTCGCTAGCCAGTTACCACCTCCGATTAACCAATTGGTACCAGAAGGTGCAATCGGTAAAGATGGTCGACACCCAGAAGAAGTCGTTACTGAGGAACAAAGTGATACTGGCTTAAACGGCGCTAGCCAATATCAAATTCAACCGCTGTGGATTACTGAGAAGGAAGCCATCGAACATGCGATAGACCATTGCGATGGTAATATTCCTAAAGCTGCAGAATTGCTGGATGTAAGTCCTTCTACTATTTATCGCAAAAAGCAATCATGGGAAGAAGCCGAAGCAAGTTAGGTTTGCTTTTTTCCAAGATGCAAAAGGCCCTGTTTAGCAGGGCTTTTTACTTTAGGCTTGTTTAAGTTTGTTATTAGGTTTGCTCGATTTTTTACTGGCGATGTTAAGTAAACGGCGAAAGGTAGGGCATTCGAAATGATTGGCTGCTTTGCATTTTGCACTGTGTCTTAAGCCATCACGCATAGTAGTGAGAGCTTTGATCGTTTTGTCTAATTCATCGGCTTTGGCATTTAGCTTGGCCCGGTCTACTTGCGCTCCAGTTGATGTGAGCATCGGTTTTATTTCAAGTAACGAAAATCCAGCTTGGCTAGCTAAGCTAATAAAGGCCAGCTGTTCCACTACCTTGCTATTAAACTGGCGTCGCAATCCTTTTCTTGAACTAGATTTAATCAAGCCTTGTTGTTCATAGTAGCGCAGTGTGGAAGCGCTAAGCCCCGAGGCCTTTACTACTTCTGCAATATCCATCTTTTTTACTCTTGACTTAAAGTCGACTTTAACTTGTAAACTAGTGGATAAGCTTGCTTAGCACAACGCTTTTTGCAGATTAGAAAGATTTTAGGGGGTAAACGTGCACGAACAATTTTGGCATCAAAAATGGGAAAAAGACGAAATCGGTTTTCATGAAGGAGAGGTGAACCGCTTTTTATATGAGTACTTTAATGTTCTTAAACTAGCAGCAGGTGCGCGAGTGTTTGTCCCTTTGTGTGGGAAAACACGAGACATCGCCTGGTTGTTAGACAAGGGGATGAAAGTAGTGGGCGTAGAGCTTAGTGAGCATGCCATAAAACAGCTTTTTGCAGAGTTAAACTTAGAGCCAAAAGTAGAGAGCTTAGCTGACGGCCTACATTACACGAGCGCAAATATAGATATTTTTGTCGCTAATTTCTTTAGCCTAAACAGTGAGTTATTAGGGGAAGTGGACGCAATTTATGATCGTGGTGCTTTAGTGGCATTACCGGAAGACATTCGCACGCGCTACGCTCAAATGCTACCAACTATCACCAACAATGCACCGCAACTAGTGGTTACCTACAACTACGATCAAAGCCAGTATTCCGGTCCTCCTTTTGCGTTACCAGAGCCTGAAATAGAGCGTTTATATGCATCCATTTATGCTTTAAAGAAACTCGCGAGCAGACAGGAAACAGAAGGGTTTGCCAAGGGAATAGATGTTGAAAACGCAGTTTGGTTGCTAGGGAGTTAGATTGCTTTAGTTCTTCAGCTATTCTAACTGATTTGCAAGATGCAAAAGTGTCATTCTATTCAATGGGAGTGAGAGCTTAAATTCATATAAATCATATCATTACAAATCTGGCTTGGCTCTTGCTGATAAGCAATTACTAGCCTCACAAAGTAAACGATAGGATTGAATATGAAACCTTGGAAACCTCTCGCTTTCGCCATACTTTGCTCGCCATTGAGCTCTTATGGTGCTGCGTTCTCAAGTTGCCCTACACAAGCTTTTTTGGTTCAGCAAAATGTGGCGCAATTGTTCGGTGTTAATTTGGCCACAGGCTTTTACCAAACCTTGGCCGATGATATGGGCACTACCGGAAAACTCAACGCTTTGGGTTTTAACCTCCACGACGATTACCTTTATGCTTGGAGTTACCAGCATGGCACCTTGGCAAGAATTGGTGATGACTACCAAATTGAGCCACTCAGCCTAGATTGGAATGGCATTGACAGTAATGTGAGTTTTTATGTGGGCGATGTGGCTGTTAGCCATAACGCACACTACCTCTATCGCAGCGGTTCATCGCGCGGCTTATACCGTGTGTCACTAGATGAAACTGATAGTGACTACCTACAAATGCAGCGAGTAATTGATGGCAGTGCCTTAAACTTGCGCATTTTTGATATGGCCTTCCATCCCGATAACAACATGCTTTACAGCGTTGATAACAACGGTAACTTATGGAGCATTGACGCTAGCAACGGCAATAGCCAAAACCTCGCAAATGTTGGTCAAACTGGCACCTTTGGCGCGGTTTACTTTGATGTTGATGGCAACCTATATATTAGCCGGAACAGCGATGGTTCAGTATTCAAAATTGATGTTTCAGAAAGTAACCCACAAGCACAGTTTTACGCTCAAGGACCAGCCTCTGGCAATAACGATGGCGCCCGATGTGCAATCGCCCCGATTGTTGCCGAAGATGAAGCCAATATCGATTTTGGTGACGCACCAGATAGCTTTGGTACTTCTTTAGCCAACAATGGTGCTCGCCATCAGTTAGTAGAAGGTGGAATTCACTTAGGCACCTATGTAGACGGCGAGGCCGATGCTTATGTGTATCCGAAAAGTGATGACAGTTCTCGTTTATTAGACGATGAAGATGGCATCGCCTTTGTGACCGATGTGCAAGTAGGCCTAGATTTTGTGGTGCAAGTCGATAGCTCTGCTAATGGCTACTTAAGTGCTTGGATCGATTTAAACGGCAACGGCGTATTCGATTCACAAGAGCAAGTGCTAACCGACCAAGCTGTTGTTAGTGGGGTGCAATCACTACTAGTGAGTGTGCCAGAGGGCTACGAAAGTGGTGACCGCTGGGCGCGTTTTCGGATTAGCTCGGCAGGTGGTAACGCCGCCACGGGTGGTGCGCCGGACGGTGAAGTTGAAGACATGCAAATCTACGTGGGCGACTCGGCCACTCAGGTTAGTTATTACCCAAGTGCTGATGGCTACGCCACGGTGGCCTTTGAAGATAACTGGCCTGCAGAAGGCGACTACGACCTTAATGACCTAGTGGTTAACCTGCAAACTAAGGTATTAAGTTTTGCCGATGGTAATGTTGCAAGGGTAGAGCTGCAAGGCGAAGTAAGAGCGGTTGGCGCAAGTTTTCATAATGGCTTTGCGATCCGTATTCCAGGTATTGATAAATCGTTGGTGGATGTTGCAGCCATTCGATATGAAATAAATGGGCAGTTATTAGATAGCCCTGTACTGGATGCAAGCACTAGTGACATTACAGCGATTATTGCCAGTAACGTGCGCGATTATATAAATAATCAAAACCAGTGTGACTTTTACAAAACACAGAGCGATTGCCGTGGCGAAGGTCAACTTCACTTCAAAGTATTGTTGCCAATGCTTGAAGGGGTTGCGGCCAGTAGTTTACCTAGCGCACCGTTTGACCCATTTATCTACGCAACCGAGCATGCGCGTAATCCCTATTTTGAAAACTCGCCAGGTCGTGGCTTAGAGATCCACGCTAAAAATCAAAGCCCAAGCTCGCAAGCTGACGATACCTTGTGGGGAAGCATGGATGATGTATCCAACCCAGCGGCTAGTTCTTACTACCAAACTGGCAACGGCCTGCCTTGGGCAATCATTGTGCCTTACAACTGGCAGTATCCATTTGAGCGAATCAAAGTAAGCGATGCCTACCCAAACTTTATTGAATACGCCCAAAGTGAAGGCCAACAAGCCAGTGACTGGTACTTGCTGGAAAATGCCCGCAGCGAACTTATTTATCAAGATCAGGAGTAAGACCATGAACAAGTTAACGAATGTAAACCGCATCTTAAGTAGTGGGCTATTGGTGTTAAGCAGCAGCTTGTTAGTAGCTTGTGGCGGGGGCGGTGGTGGAAGTGGCCAAACCGAAGTAATTGAAACTGTAGAAACTGAACCAAGCCCAGAGCCAACAACACCGGTGGAAACAGTGCCAGAGCCAAGCCCTGAACCAACACCTATTGCAACCAGCTTAGAAGACGTACAGGTTGCAGAGAGTTTTATTTTTAGTAATCAGCAAGATATAGAGTTGCAGGTATCTTATCCAATGCTGGGAGACGAACGAGCTTACTTAAACATTTGCACCCAATGGAAAGACATAGAGCAGCAAAGCATAGAGTACAGTTCTTGTGTATGGCGTGGTCAAATTAGCCAATCACAAATGGCACTAGATATAACCTTACCAGCTCATGCCAGCACTTTAGTTGCCGAGGTTTGGCAGCTATCTTCTGGCAACGTGACTCGGGTTCATCAAGAGTTAAGTTTGGTAGAGTTAGGTGTTACCTCACCGAGCTTTTCGTTTTAAGAGGTCAATGTGATGCAGGCATATCATCATGGTGAGATGGTTCCTCAAGCGCATTCTGTTTGGTTGTTTATCGACAGCCAAACAGTGGGCGGTATAGAGAGCCACGTGTTCAATTTGGCCTTAGCGCTTCATCAACGAGGCCATGCTGTATCTGTTGTGTTTTGGAAGGCTTATATCAAGCCTCATCCTATGCTCAGTCAGTTAGAGCAAGCTCAAGTACCTTGGTTAATACTCGACGGCGCGATAGCTAGTTTGTTGCATGCGGTGAATAACTTCTCTCCAAGGCTAGTACATAGCCATGGTTACAAAGCGAGTTTAGTTGGGCGCGTGTTACGCTGTATTAAACCTATCAAGTTGGTTTCTAGCTATCATGCAGGCGAAATTAGCCAAGGGCGTTTAGCCTGCTACGACTGGTTAGATCGTTATACTGCGTGTTTGTCGCAGGCCAGAATTGCTATTAGTAGAGATATAGCCAAGCGCGTTGCAGCGTCTAGCAAGATAGTGAACAACTTCGTGCAAGTCCCCCCGTTTGTATCGACCTTAAAGTCGCGGCGATATAAGCGCCGTCTAACCATTGGCTTTGTTGGTCGGCTAACAGAAGTAAAGGGGCCTGATCGTTTTTACCAATTGGCTAAGGCCATGCCTGAGCTTAACTTTGTGGTGTTTGGTGAGGGGGCTTTATTGCCAAGTGATGAGCACAAAAACTTAAGTAATCTAAGACTACGCGGCAAACAAAACAGCATGGATAGTTGCTGGCAAGAACTGGATTTACTGTGTATGCCTTCACGAAATGAGGGCTTGCCGTTGGCTGCTTTAGAGGCCATGAGCAGAGGGATCCCGGTTATCGCCAGTAACGTTGGGGCGTTGAGTGATCTCATTAAGCACCAACAAAATGGTTTTATACTAGAAAGCTTTGAAGTGGAGCCGTGGTGTAAAGTCATTAAACGCTGGCAACAAGATGCTAACTTTCAGCAACAGCTTGCTAAGCAGGCCAGGCAAACCATTATCGAGCGTTATTCTCCAGAAGCAATTATCCCGCAGTTTGAAAAGGTGTATAGCCAGCTGGCTTAACGGGAGCTTGATTGTGCTTGTTTCCTGTTGCAATTTGCATTAATTCAAAATGCTTATCTGATGGATCTTAGGAAGGATAAGTATTTGCCGTTCTAAAAAACTAGCTGCATTCTCAGCTGAAAATGCAGCTCTAAGAGACCTGAAGTTAACGATTGTGGAATTACTTTTTAGTCTTCATTTTGCAATCATCTATAACCGCTTTGGTTATAGGGCCGCGAGACTGCTCGGTTTTCAATACTTTTGAACAGTCAAAATTATCGTTAAAAACATATATGCCCATGGCTTGAACAGAGCTTGCTGCAAAGCTAAGAGCTAAAGCTAAACTTAAAACTTTCATAGTGATTCCTTTTACAAAAAAGTTTTTATTACTGTAATGAGTGCAATGGCTGTCGACTTATTAACAGAGTTACGGAAGACGATTTGGTATTAACGATCACTAGTCATATTGTTAACTGCGTCACAAATCAGCTTCTAGGTAAAGGTTAGGTCAATGTTATAAAATTGTGAAGTTAAATAAAGGTCATTTTTTAATCAGATGTTGGTTATGAAATGTTTTTAATTTTTTGTGTTTACAATCAATTTATTATTGTATTTATCTGTTATTTATTTGCTTTTTAATTGACTTTATTGCAACGAAATTTCGTAAAGTCTTGCGTGACTGACTGCGTGAAGAAATCTTTAGCGGCTGGTTTTATTCAATTTTTATTGGCTTGCTTACATTTGGCATGAGCTCTGTTTTAGAAAACTTCTTTGTTGCGTGCTTAGGCCCTATATCGTTTTATTTGTTAATTACTATCTTGGCTGTGATTTGCAATTGAAATGATATAACATCACATTTATTCGTATCCCACCGTTGCTACTGTGTTTTATTTCAGCCGCTTCCAATTTAATAAATTGCTAATACTGGCGATGCTCATTATCCCTGTGGGGTTGAGTAGCCTTTCGCTCGTTCATGCGATGGAGGTGGAGCAGCATGTTCATGAACAGCACCAGTGTGAAATTTATGATGCGATACTTAATGCAATAAGCTATCCAGTTAGTTCAGTCACTTTAGTCGCTCTTATTAAGTGCTCTCTTAGCTTTAGTACATTAGAAGAAACGGCTTGTTTTACTGCACTTCCAAGAACGCGTTCTCCGCCTCTGCGGTTTTAAATTTTCTACCGAGTATCTTTTCAAAATCTCTTTTTTATAGCGTTAAATGGAATACGTTAGGAACCCTTATGACTGAAATATCTTATAAACCCAAGAACAAACTCAAGCGTGGTGTTTTGCTTAGCATATTGGCCGCTTCGGCAATAACTTCTACCTACATCTTTTTTAGTGGGGCTGAGAAAGCATCAGGTACAATATTACCGAGCAAAGCCAATACTTTATCTATTAGTGGTCCTTGGGAAATGACCAGTTTAGACCCCTCTAAACAGGGCTACATATTAACCCGTATGCAAGTGATTGAGACGCTGTTAAACGTGGACGAACGTGGCGCTATTACAGCGGGACTAGCAACGAAGTGGCAGGTGAGTGAAGATGGGCTGAACTGGCAATTTACGTTGCGAGATGGAGTGACCTTCCACGATGGTTCAAAGCTTGACGCAAATGTAGCCGTTCACTCTCTTAAGGTTGCTCAAAGTAAGCACGGTACTTTAAGCAAAGCAGAAGTAGTGAACATTTCTGCACTTAGCGACAATCAAATTAGTATCGAGTTAGCTAAACCGTATGTGGCGTTCGCTGCGCTGCTAACCAACTATTCAAATGCCATTTTGGCAGAAAAATCCTACCAAGAAGATGGTGCGGTACTAGAGCTATATGGCAGCGGCCCATACCAAATGGAGAGCTTTTCGCCGCCTCACAAATTAACCGTGAGAAAATTTGATGAGTACTGGGGAGAAAAGGCTCAAATCAGCTTTGCAACTTACTTAACTGGTCACCGAGCCGAAAGCCGTATTTTGCAGGCTAAATCTGGCGAAGCTGACATAGTGTTTACCCTAGACCCAGCTATGCTTAGCCAACTTGAATCAAGCACCGAGTTAGCTGTTCACAGCAATCTAATTCCACGAACAATGTTTGTGAAGTTAAATGCTGGTCACCCCTTCCTTAGTGACGTTAAAGCTCGCCAAGCCTTGAGTATGGCTTTAGATAGAGCCGCCATTAGCAAAAATGTACTGGGCGCTGAAGGGTCTGAAACCGCACAACTTATGCCTAGCTCTATGTCGCAATGGTTTATTGAAGGAGTTGATAATAATCCTTACAACTTAGAACAGGCGCAGCAAATACTCAGCGGTTTAGGTTGGCAAAAAGGTACGTCGGGGTTGTTAGAGCGCGATGGTAAGCCATTTAAAATTACTATGATGACATACGCAGACCGTCCTGAACTGGCTACAGTAGCAACGGCCATTCAAGCGCAGTGGGCCAAACTTGGCGTAGATCTAAAGGTAGATGTAACTAACTCAAGCATGATCCCAGCAGGCCATACCGATGGTTCTTTAGAAATGGCACTTATTGCCCGCAACTTTGGCTTTAGCGCCGATCCTTTACCCATTATTAGTAGTGATTTTGCCAACGGTGGTGGCGACTGGGGAACTATGAACTGGGTTAATCCGCAGGTAGATACTGCCATTGCTGAGTTGCTAAATCCCAGCCAAGCTGAGCAGTCTTTTGCCTTAAGCCAAGAGGTGGCGCAAGAGATCTATCAAGATACGCCAGTGCTACCTATTTCTAGCTATAGCCAACATACGTCGGTTAATGCACGAGTGAAGAATTTTAAGTTCGACCCATTTGAGCGTGATTACTTCATCAATCAGATGTATTTCGAACAGTAGGAACGTAAACGATGTTGTGGGATCTAGCTAAAAAGCGCTTATACCAACTTATTTTGGTTGCTTGGGGAGTGGGTACGCTGACTTTTGTATTGATGCGTAGCCTACCAGGAGACATGGCTTATAGAATTGCGGCCAGTCGCTACGGGCAGGATAACGTTGATTCAGCAGCGGCAGAACTTGTTCGCCAAGAATTAAACTTAGACCAAGGTTGGTTGAGTAGCTACGTTAGTTGGTTGTTAGACCTACTGCAGCTTAACTTAGGTAATTCACTGGTAAGTGGATTACCGGTTAGTGAAATGGTTTTGCATCAACTTGGCCATTCATTGCTGCTAGCAGGGGTTGGCATTGCCTTATCGATATTGATTGCACTGCCTTTAGGTACCATAACAGCTAAAGAAGTATTGAAGAAAAAAGGCGGCGTGATTAATTCGCTGGTGGTGTGGTTTTCTACCTTCACTCGGGCAATGCCAGTATTTGTATTGGGTTTGATACTAATTTTGCTGTTCGCCATTGAGTGGCAATGGTTCCCGGTAGCAGGTTACGGTACTTGGCAGCACCTTGTTTTGCCAAGTGTAACCTTAGCGATTAGTTTGGCGGCGGTATCAAATCGGGTGGTTCACAATAGCGTAGGCAGGGTGCTTCGCTCACCCTTTTATCTATTCTCCCGAGTAAAAGGCTTAACCGAGAATCAAACTTTTTTTCGCCATGGTGTGAGAAATATGGCTGTGCCCATTGTTGCTTTTATTGGTATTCAACTGGTGAGCGTGATTGAGGGGATAGTGATGATTGAGTCTCTCTTCTCTTGGCCTGGTGTTGGCCACGGCCTTGCGCACGCAATTTTTGCCCGCGATATTCCAGTTATTCAAGGCTGTGCCCTTACCATGGGGGTGTTGTTTGTATTGCTAAATAGCCTGATAGATGTGTTGTGTTACTGGATTGATCCAAGAGGTCAGCTAGAGAAATGATGAAGCAATTAAATTTAAATCAAAAGCTTGGCTTAACTATTTTGCTTGGGCTGCTGGCATTTTCGTTACTTGTGGCTTGGCTATCTCCACATAGTATTGATGAACAAAACTTAGCACAGCGTTTATTACTGCCAAGTGCCAACAATTGGTTGGGTACCGATCATTTTGGTCGAGATATGATGACCCGTTTAGCCAGTGCTATCGGCTTGTCATTTAGCTTAGGCGTGCTTTGTGTTGTTAGTGCCTCTGTACTAGGTGTAACGCTTGGCGTTTGTTCTGCTTGGGCGGGAGGCAGAGTTGAGCAAGCTCTAGGTGTGGTGGTGAATATACTACTCGCGCTACCTGGTTTGGTGTTGGTGTTATTACTTTCTGCACTGGCGCCGGGTTCATTTTTGGTGATGTACCTCGCTATCTCATTGGTGCAATGGGTTGAGTACTATCGGGTAACCCGCGCAATTACGCGAACCATTGTCGATAGCCCCGAGCGGCAAGTTTCCGCCATGATGGGCTTTGGAAAATGGTATCAGTTTAAGCGTCACATTTGGCCAGCAGTCGCTCCTTCGGTATTTACCATGGCAGCCTTTGGTGCTGCGAATGCCATTTTAATGATGGCTTCACTTGGTTTTATTGCGGTAGGTATTCAACCACCATTAGCTGAGCTGGGCTTAATGAGTGTGGAGCTATTTCCATTTTATATTGAAGCACCCTGGGTACTCGCTCAACCCTTACTCGTGGTTGCTCTATTGGTGTTAGGTTTTCATTTATTAGCAGGAGCGAGCCGTGAATCTCTTAATTCAGCTGACTGATCTTTCGATTAACGCCAAAGAGCTTGAGTTACTTCAACCCTTATCGCTTCAGTTATACCAAGACAAACCTTTAACTATTCTTGGCCAAACTGGCTCGGGTAAAAGCTTGTTGGCTCAAGCCATTGTGGGTTTGTTACCTAGCGAATTATCGCAACAAGGTAAGGTAGAAGTATTTGGTAAAGTTCATGAGCGGAAGTCACTCACCAGCCTTTGGGGCAAACAGGTAATAATGTTACCTCAAGAGCCTTGGCGCGCGCTTGACCCGTTAATGCCCGCTTATCAGCAAGTGTCTGAAGTTTACGAGTGTTTACACAATCTCGACGAAGAAACTGCATTCAATCGCGCGATAGAAGGTCTAGACCGAGTGGGCTTGAAAAGCAGCGCCTTAAAACGTCCAGGGCAGCTATCCGGTGGCATGGCACAGCGTTTAGCGGTATCTGCGGCAACAGCTGGTGGAGCAAAATTGGTGCTAGCCGATGAGCCAACCAAAGGGCTTGATGTAAGCCGCAGAGACGACATCATTCAATTGCTAATCAACAGTGCCAAGGGGGGAGGGTTGCTAACCATTACTCATGACATAGAAGTTGCACGCCAGATTGGCGGTGAGATTATTGTGATGAAAGAAGGGGAAGTGGTTGAACGGGGTAGTGCTGAGCAAGTATTGGAAAATCCTCAACACGCTTATACTCAGTTGTTGATTGCCGCGGATCCACGCCATTGGCAACAGCGAGAGAAAAGCCAAATTGCTAAAACCCCAGTGCTCGAAACGAAAAGTTTAGCGATAGGTCGCAATGGTACAGCGCTGTCGAAGAACATCGACTTCACTATTCACACTGGCGAAGTGGTGGGGGTGGTAGGTGATAGTGGCTGTGGCAAAAGCACCTTAGGCGATACTTTACTGGGTTTACTTAAGCCGGTTGATGGCCAGGTAAACAAGTTAAAGAACGACGCCAAACCTTATCAATGGTTGAAGCTTTACCAAGACCCTCCTGCGGCAATTACCTCTAGTGTTTCACTTGGAGTATTGTTAGAAGACTTGCTCAAGCTGCATAAGGTAGAGCGCCAGCGTGTGCCGGATTTAATGAACAAACTCAACTTGGCACCAGAGCTTCTCGCGCGCAGAAGCACCGAGGTGTCTGGGGGAGAATTGCAGCGCTTTGCAATTTTGCGCGCTTTGTTACTGGATCCGGTATTTTTGTTTGCCGATGAACCCACCTCTCGCTTAGATCCGATCATTGCAAAAGAGGTGACCGACCTACTAGTGGATTTGGCGAAACAACAAGGTTGTGCGCTGTTATTGGTAAGCCACGATCCCTACATGATTGAGAAGCGCTGTGATACCGTAGTGCGCTTGTAAGGTGAGCTAATTTACTGTTAAGCGTATAAAGGCGGTTTAGCTAAGCTGGGCCGCTTTTATGCGTTTTAGCGCTTCACGATTAAATTACTCAATTTTATTGGCCTAGAAGAGAGAGCTAATCACCTGATTAGCTAATGAGAGAGGCTAAGTTTGCAGAAGATACTCGATGTGTTTTAAGTGTTGAACGTAGTTTCTTTAGGCCAGTATTTAGCTGATAGTATGTACCAATAACAAGGGATAAGCATGAAAGTACATTACCTTGAGGTCGTAACTCTAGATGTTGAATCTGTGTGTAATGCTTACGAGCTTTGCGATTTGTATACTTGGCTCAATTGAGCACGGTTTTTGGCAACTATAAATAATTGGCTGATTAGCTGTTTTGCACTTAACAAGCTAATTTAAATTTTGCCTATTTGATCTTATATTTCTCTCATAGAATAGACATAAAAGGATGTTAAAAATGGCTAGGCTAATTATAGTTTGCGGCGCAACAGGAGCAGGTAAGACAACCTATTCTCTCTCTATTTGTGAAGACATTGGCGCAGTTAAATTCTCGATAGATCCTTGGATGCAGACGCTGTTTGCTAAGGATATGGTGGAGCTCGATTTCTCGTGGATGATGGAGCGGGTAGAGCGTTGCTACCAACAAATATGGGAAGTGAGTGAGCAAATTTTGGCACTAGACGGAAACGTTGTTCTCGATTTAGGTTTTACTACCAAAGCGCTACGAGACATTTTTGTAAATCATGCTAAGGCTTTGCATATAAATGCTGAAGTTCATTATATAGAAGCAACGTCGGAAACACGCAAGCAGCGAGTCGCTAAACGCAATATGGAAAAAGACCCTAAAGTATATTCCTTTGAAGTGACCGACATGATGTTTGACTTTATGGAAGGCAAGTTCGAGGTGCCTGATGACAAGGAGTTAGAGCATGGCTGCAAGGTGAGCTTATAACTAGGTTTTTTGGTTTTGCCGCGCGGCGAAGCTTACCCTAAAACGGTATTAGCGTAATCTAAGGATATTAATGAAATCTGCAGTATTAGTTATTGATGTTCAGTCGATTTTATTCGACCCAGAACCTCAACCATATGAGTCTCAAGTGGTACTTAACAACATCAATCAAGTTACCAGTTTGGCGCGCGCAAAGTCTGTCCCGGTAATCTTTATTCAGCACGAACATGCCAATTCTGTCATTGAGTATGGAACCGAGGGCTGGGAATTGCAGTCTAGCCTAGTAACTCAAACGGGTGATCATTTTGTTCGCAAAACCACTCCCGATTCGTTTCTAAATACCAACCTTGAAGAGTTATTGAAAGAGCTAGCTGTTGATAGCCTAATTGTGTGTGGCTATGCCTCTGAGTTTTGTGTGGATACCACTGTTCGCAGAGCGGCTGGTTTGGGTTATCCGGTAGTGTTGGTATCTGATGCCCACACAACTCATGATAAAGAGCACGCAAGTGGCGCTCAGATTCGAGCCCACCATAACGCTACCTTAGCTAATATCTCTAGTTTTGGTGTAAAGATAGAAGCAATAGAAACTGCTAAGCTTTGGCCGTAACCGCAAGGTTTACGCTTTAAAACTGTTTTTAATTTAAATGCCTTAATAACAATAAAACCCTAGGCTATCTCAGCATTAACAAATTACGGGTGTCCGCTAAGGTCTCTATAACGCGTCGGCGATTTGGGGAATAGTAAAGAGCTTGAACTCTTGAGAATATTGCTGATAGTCGCAGGCTTTTTTCATTGTATAGCTCCGCTTCTGCGGTGGCGATGCGAGCTTTGGCTTGGGCTAAAGCTTTTGGTGATTGCTGTTTTACTGCTTGCGCATAGCGCTGATAGATAATGTGCATGGCTTTAATGCGTAGCTGACTTTTACTGCTTTCAGAACCATCGCGCATTAGGTATTCGCAATCAACATGGTTGCTAATGCCAACTGGGCCTAGTAGTGCCAACTTTAGCCACAAGTCCCAATCTTCTGCCGAGGGCAGTTGCTCATCAAAGGCGAAGCATTTTAGTAAGGCTGTGCGTGATGCCATTACCGTAGAGGTGCCAACCACGTTTTCTGCAAACAAACTTGCTGCGGCATCGGGTTTAAGTTGGTAGCCCTTTTGTTGTTGGCTTAAGCCTTGGTAGTTTGGCCAAAACTCGAAGCAAGTGCCTCGGTCTTCGCCATTTTCTCCCACATGACGGTAATCTGTAAAACTAAAGCTTAACTCAGGCTTTGCTTGATGAAATTCGATTTGGCGTTGTAGTTTGCCTGCCAACCAAATGTCATCGGCATCTAAAAAAGCAATAAGTGGCGCTTTAGCTTGTTGAATGGCGATATTGCGAGCCACTGCTGGGCCTTTGCCGCTTAGTTTAATGCTGCGTAGATGCGGTGTTTTTTGTTGTTGGTTTTGCAGCCATTGCCAGGTGCCATCGCTAGAGTTGTCGTCTACTACAATAACTTCCAGCTCATCTACGTTTTGTTGTTCAACGCTTGCTAAGGCTTGTTTTAAGTAGCTTAAACAATTGTAAGTAGGGATCACTACACTGCATGCGGGTTGGTTATTCACTAAGTTAGGCATATCAATCTCCTGGGTAGTAGCTGGCATTCAGCTTGCTTATACAGCTACATAAGCAAGCTGAATGCCAGAGAGTGATGTAGATGAAAGCAGCCTTAAAAAATCAAGACCATAGCGGAATGCGACTCAAGCCTTTAGCTTGGTCATTATTGGTTGTGGCGTTGGTAGCTTTAATTTGGTTAAAGCTATCTAATCCCTTGATTCCACTAGCCTTAGGCGTTCTTCCTTTGCTTGTTGTAATGGTGATGAAACAACCGTTCTGGGTAGTGCTTGGCTTTGTTTGTTTCTCATTTTTTCGTTTACACGAAGCTTTTCCTGCCTTGTATGTTTTACGCATTCCGCAATTATTGGCCCTTGCATCCTTAGCTTGTTTGGCTTGGCATTTATTCATTTCTCGCAAAATGCAAATCTACTGGAGTAAAGAATTAAGCTGCTTAATGTTGTTTGTGGCTTTGTGTGCGGTTGGGGTGATATTTGCCAGTAGTAGACCGACAGCAATGGCTTATTTTAATGGGGTATTTAGCAAGATTGCATTAATGACTGTGGCGATTGCTTGGTTAATGCGTCGCCCCGAAGATTTTGAGAGAGCAGCCGTTGCCTTTTTTGTTTGTGGCTTAATGATTGCGACTGTTGCCTTACAAAATGCCGCCGCCGGTATAGAGATGGTAGAGGGTACCCGAGTAACCATTGGCCGCTCGATGGGTTCGGTACTTGGAGACCCAAACGATCTCGCCTTAACCTTGCAGTTTCCCTTAGGTTTTGCCTTAGCCTTTAGCTTAAAGCGAGGTTTTTCGTTTACTCGCTTGCTGGCCATTGTATGTGCTGGAGCGATTATCTTGGCCATTTTGGCCACTCAAAGCCGAGGTGGATTGTTAGGCATTGCCACCATTTGTGCAGTGCTAGCATGGCGAAGAGTGGAAAATAAAGCGCTGCTAATTAGCGCCGGCGCCTTGGCATTACCGATATTGTTTATTCTGGCGGGGGTGTCGGAGCGTAGCTCGGGTGGGGCGGCCGAGTCGGGAATTGATGAGTCTTCAATGGGCCGAATTTATGCATGGCAGGCTGCCTTTAAGATGGCTTTATATAACCCCATTACCGGGGTTGGGATTGATAACTTTTATGCGAACTACTATTTCTTCTCGTCTCACTGGGATGGTAAAAACCATGCCGTTCATAGTACTTGGTTTGGGGTGCTAGCAGAAACAGGCTTTGTGGGGTTTATTGTATTTTGCGTGCTGCTATTTAAAGTTTGTCGGCTCGCCCATCAAAATCTACAGACCCTTGCACAACATGCCACAAGCAAGCATGCAGGCTTGTTCTCCTGCGCTGAAGGGGTGTTTGCAGGTATGTTAGGCACTATTGTTTCGGGCACCTTCCTTACTCAAGGCTTCACTTGGCCTATCTATATTTTTACTGCTTTAGTGGTGGCAATTGCTCAACTACTTCGTCAACCCATTGCAGAATGCAAAAGCCGCTAAACTAGCATTTGTTGTTACAGTTTTTTCGTTCTCATCTTATTGAATTTAAATAACTAATGATGAATGGCCTAGCTTTTGCTCTAGTGTTGCTATGACCTGAATTCGAACTCGAAATAACGGGTCGAAGAATAGCAAAAGAGGGCATCGCCATGTTTAACGTATCTATTATTGTTCCTGTCTATAAATCTGAGCAGTACCTAGCAAGTTGTTTGAACTCACTGGCCAAGCAAACGCTCGAACATGTTGAGGTAATAGTAGTTATTGATGCCTCTCCAGACAACTGCGCAGCGATTGCTGGCGAGTTTTGTATTCAGTATCCAGAGCGCTTTCGCAAAATTGTATTGGAAAAAAATGTGGGTGTGTCGATGGCTCGCAACATTGCCATGCAGTCGGCGCAGGGTGAATACATTGGTTTTGTAGACAGTGATGATTATGCAGAGCCAAATATGTTTGAACTGATGTTTTGCAAAGCGCTCACAACCAATGCCGACGTGGTGAGTTGCCAAATGCGCTCTTTTGAAACGCATGCCTCAAGTGTGGAATACCACAACATTCCTACTAAAGAGTATTACGACGATACCTTTGTGACTAACAAGCTATTTCGTCGTGTTTATCTACTTTCCAAGCAAATAAATTTTTATAGCAATGTGATTTTTGAAGATGAACCTTTTGCGTATACCGCACGCTTTGCCACCGAGAATGTAGCTGAGGTTAATCAAGTGCTTTACAACTACCGAATGAGCCCAGAAGGCTTGTGCCGTGGAGATAACCACGGTCGATTCAACCTCTATGATAAGCAGTTGATGCTGGCAAGGTTTTTAGCCGATATGGAGCGCAGGGGCGCTATTGAAGATCATGCGGTGGAGCTGCTGCAGTGTTTAGCTAATCACGCTTTAAGCGCACTTTATTATCATATTTCGGCTGTTGATTTGTTGGGCTTCTTTAGTTTTATCGACCATCTAGTGGGTAAGTACCGTTTGCTTGAGCGCTGCGCAGTTGTTCCCCAAGACTACAAAGTAAGCCGTTATTTAAAATTTAGAGGCTCGGCCACACAAATTGTATTGCTGAGTTATTGGGTAAAGGCGCGCCAGTACAAACAACAGCTTTCTGCAGGGCTGTTATCGCCCAGTTTGAGTAGTGAAGGAGTTAAATAATGGAAAGTGTATTTGCTTCTCAGGTCAGTGTTTCGGTGGTGGTTCCGGTGTTTAATACCGAGCAATACTTGTGGGAATGTTTAACTAGCCTAGAAAACCAGCAACTAAGCTCACTGGAAGTTATTGTGGTGATTGATGCTTCACCAGATAAGTCTTATCAACTAGCGACGCGTTTTGCTCATCAATCCCATTTGGCTATTCGCATTGTTAAGCTAGATAAAAACGTAGGTTTAGCACAAGCACGAAACATAGGGATGAGCCACGCTAAGGGCCAGTATCTAGGGTTTTTAGACAGTGATGATTACGTAGATGAAAACATGTATCAGCATTTGTTTAATGAGGCCAGCCAGCAGCAAGCGGATTGGGTAAGTTGTGGTTTTAGTAAGTTTTCTGCACTGGGTGTAGAGTGCTACGCCCATCAAAATATTAGCGAGAATACTTCGGTATGTAACAAGCTATTTCGTCGAGAGTTTATTTTTGAGCATCAAATAGTATTTCCCCAAGGAGAGTTATTTGAAGATGAAATTTTCTCTTACATGGCCGAATTGTTCGCAGATACCGTGGTGCATATCGAGCAAGCTTACTACTTTTATCGGCATAATCCGCAGGGCATTTGTCGACGCGCTGGTGCTGATAAACATCGTTTGTATGCACGTATGTCATCTATTGGCGATTTTATGCAGCGCATGGAGCAAAGTAAGTTGTTGCCTAATGCTGCGCCGCTGTGTTTGGAAATGCTTTGTCGGCATGCTTATTTGCAGTTAAGAACCCAAGTGAGTTGGTTCGACTTACTCTGTTACTGGCGCTTTACCCAGCACCTCATCGAAAAATATCAGCTAAACAACAGTGACTCGCAAACCCAAGATAATTATTTTGTAAGCAGCTTTAGTAAATGGCAAAGCCGAGAGTGGGCACTTTGGTTGATTCGCATTCGAGCGGGGAGAGCCAATTATGCTGTGGAATAAGCTTAAGCAAGCTCGCCAGTCCTTACAGGAAATGGGTATATACGGCGTACTCATGATTCTGCAAAAAGGCATTGGCTTAATGATGCTGCCAGTCACCACGCGCTATTTGAGTTTGCAAGAATACGGCGTGTTAGAAAGTCTTGTGGTGATTTTTTCTTTGTGTTCGTTGTTAGAAATAAGTGCAGGTGCTTTGCCACGTTTTTACCCAGAGTGTAAAGATGCCGCGGCTAAAGCGAACCTTATTTCGTCGTCTGTTTTATTAAGTTTGAGTTACGGCCTGGTGTTAGCTGTATTGGCAGGAACAGCACTAGCCCTAGTGCCGCTAGAGGTGTTCTCTCAGTTAAGTCTTATTCAGTTAGCTGGCGTTTCTGCGGTTATTGCTTTATCCATTTCTTTGCAGCCTATTATGATGTGGCTGCGCATTGAGCGCCGTGCTGACAGTTATTTTTATTTAGTTGTGGCGCAAGCGAGTTGCCAAGTAGTGATGACTCTATTTGGTTTGCAGCAAGGCTGGGGAATGGATGCGGTGATTGTTGCTAGCGTTTGTGCCAATGCTTTAGGTTTAAGTATTGGTTTGTGGTTTTGCCGTAAACAGCTGAAGTTGAAGTTAGATCTTGCCCTTGCCAAGTTAACCTTAAGTTATCAACGTTGCTTAATTGGCGCTTCGCTCGCGCTATTCATTATGCATGGTTTAGATCGGCTGCTACTAGCAGAGTGGTTAGGCGCAGAAACGTTAGCCCAGTACGCCATTATGATTAAAGTGGTAGAGGCTACGGCCATGGCATTTGGTGTATTAGAAAGCTGGTGGTTACCACGTCGGTTTACGGTGTTACAACAAAGCAATGGCGTAAATGTAGTGAGTGTGATTCATCAGCGTTTGCTGTTCGCGGTGATGTTATTGATTTTGTCTGCTGCGTTGTTTGTCCCCATAGTGCTTAAGTGGGTGCTGCCAGTAGAATACTTAGGTGGCATTGAATGGTTGCCTTTAATGCTATTGGCGCTAGGTTTTAAACTAGCTACCGCAGTAACCGATATTGGTTGCTACTTACCAAATAGCCCTGTTTGGCTGCCGCGGATTAATGCTTTGTCGGCGTTGATGGCGATAGGTTTGTATTACCTACTTATCCCCGTGTGGGGTGTTTGGGGGCTGATTGTGGCTACCAACAGTGTATTTGCTTTGCGCTTTATACTATTCACCGCACTGAGCTTACGCTTACAGGCCTTGCCTTATAAAGTAGCTGTGCTACTCAGCGCTTTACTCCCTCCTTTAGGTTTGCTTCTAATCGTTCCGTTTATGGCGGCTTCTATCTGGACCTCTCTATTACCGGCCGTTGGTTTAAGTTGGTTGCTGCTATGGGCATTGCCATTGGTAAAGCCAAAAATGCATTTTAAGAAGGCTTATGCTTGAGCCCCAAAGAGCGAATTGCAAACTGCAATTCGCTCTTTGTTTTTCTTTGTAAGTTATTGAATAAATTGATTTTAGTTTATTGGCATAAATGCTGCTACCTACAGTTTAAGACAACACATCTACCTGTTATAGGGGAATTATATGAGCAGCATGTTTTTTCATCATACTAAGCATTGGCTAAAAAGTAGTGACTCTGCCGTAGCAAAAAATCTATTTAGGTTTTTGAAGGCGCTAAGGTTATGTCAGCTACCTAAAGTGCCATTGTTGTTCTCGGTGCTTTACCGCCTTCATACCAGTTTATCTAATGCTTTAAGCAGTGTGCTGCGCATATTGTGGTGGACGCCTTTGTTTAGAAGTAAAACCAGCGGCCCTTCTCAGGCCTTGTATCTATACGGAGGAATGCCACTTATTAGTGAAGGCCTAAACATTGAATTAGGCAATCGCTGCCGAATTTCTGGGGCAACCACCTTTAGTGGACGAAGCAGTGCAGCTGAGCCCGCGTTATTAAAGATTGGCGATAACGTGGATGTAGGCTGGCAAACCACCATCGCCGTTGGCAGACAAGTTATCTTGGGAAACAACGTACGTTTAGCTGGGCGCTGTTTTATTGCTGGCTACCCAGGTCATCCTTTAAACGCAGAGCAACGAGCTGCTGGCTTGCCCGAGCTAGATGAGCAGGTTGGCGACGTAATTCTTGAAGACGACGTGTGGTTAGCTACCGGTGTATCAGTTATGGCCGGGGTAACGATTGGTAAAGGTACAGTGGTTGCTGCAGGTAGCATTGTGACGAAAAGTTTGCCGGCAGGTGTTTTGGCCGCAGGCGTGCCCGCCAAAGTCATTAAATCGATTGAGGAGAAATAACATGAAACACGATCTCATAGTATTTGGTGAAGATTGGCAACGCCACCCAAGTAGCAGCCAACACGTGATAACCGAACTGGCTAAAAACCACCGTATTCTTTGGATTAATTCTATTGGTTTACGTAGGCCACGTTTGAGCCTGCGAGATGCTAAAAGAGTACTAGAAAAAATGAAGTCGATGTTTGGTGCGACCAAAGCTAACGCGAATGCTCAAGATTCTACAGAAAAAGCATCAGCTAAAAAGCCGGCCAATATTCATGTATTGTCGCCAATTGCCTTACCCGCGCCACGCAGTCGTTTTTTTCGCTGGCTTAACCGCTGCTTGTTAAAAGCTCAGGTAAATAAACAAGTTAAGCGCCTTAAGTTAACTAACCCTGATCTTTGGATTGCCTTACCAACGGCGGTAGATATGTTGGGCCATCTAAACGAGCGGCAGGTCATTTATTACTGTGGCGATGATTTTAATGCGCTAGCTGGCGTAGACCACCAACATGTTACTGAGTGTGAAAAGCAGTTAGTTGAAAAGGCTGACCACGTGCTAGTGGCTAGCGATATGCTGTTACGTAAGTTCTCTAAGCAACCGCATCTAGCTTTGAAAACCCGTATTTTACCGCACGGGGTAGACTATAACTTGTTTGTTCGCCCCTCGAGCCCAGCGCCATCTATTTTACAAGGCGGTCCAGTTGCTGGTTTTTATGGCTCTATAGCAGCTTGGTTAGATATCCCTTTAATCGTTAAAGTTGCTAAGGCCTTACCCGAATGGCGTTTTGTATTTATTGGCCAAGTGCAAACCGATATTTCTGCTTTTAAACAAGTAGACAATATAGAAGTGTACCCGGCAGTAGCCCATAGTGAGCTACCCCGTTATGTACAGCATTGGCAGGTATCTTGGTTACCCTTTAAAAGCTGTAAGCAAATAGCTTCTTGTGACCCACTTAAATTACGTGAGTATTTGGCCGCGGGGCGCCCCATTGTAAGCACGCCTTTCCCTGCGCTTAAACCTTACGCAGGCATGGTGACGCAAGTTGAAGAGCCGTTTCAAATGGTTCAAGCGCTGCAAGACAGCTTAGATACACCTTCGGCATTGCAACATCGTAGAACCTCTTTTCAACGAATGAGTGTGCGTTCAGAAAGCTGGGGCGAGCGAGCTAAGCAGGTGCATCAATTGCTGTCTTGTTAATTTAAAAAGTGTTGCCTTAGGCAACACTTTGTTGGCCTTGTTTATGAGGGGTTGCTGTGGGGAGTGGATTTAATGAAGTGGCGGTCGCATGTTTACCCGCTACTTTTGAATTGGAACGTGCGACAAACTCGCCGCCACAACCGGGATGAGTTAACCCAGTGGCGACTTCATTGTGTTGATTGTGCTGCCAAAATTGCTCAACAATATTTAATGAAGAATCTATAACCTCTACATCTAAAGAGTCGCAGCAAACACACCTAGCTTTATTTGCCCGTTGTCTGGCAACATCAAGTTCTGCGCCTAGGGTTAGTAAGTTTTCTACAGAGCGACGGCGCACTCTGCGAAGCTTGCGATTAAGTAGCCGTTGCCAGTAGTTAGTTTTCAGGGTTTTCTCTAAGGCAGATACTTGCCTAACCAGTTCGCCCATTTCTTTGATTATGAGGTTTATATCTCTAAATTCTTCGGCAGTTACTAGCGCTTCACATTGTTTGCACCAACCCAAGGTTCTGCGCAGTGGCAGTTCTAAACCGTTATACAAAAATACCCGCCAACCGTTTACTTTGTCGGTGGTGGTGCTGCATTCACAACGATTACAGTGTACTTGAGTTAACGATCTATCCATGGCTGATCCCTTAGCGCAACTAAGTTTAGTGTGGTTTATTTTTGATAAATATGAAAGCGCTTACCCAAGTTTCTGTTGCTGAACAAAACAAGCCCGCTTAGTTGCGTGTTTTAGCTGTGCTGATGTTATAGTATTTGGCAAAAATAGCTGGAGCAGAGAATGGCTAATATTCCAAATAATTACGCAAGCCTTGAACAAGGTTACCGCGAGAAAGCGTTGAAACTATTCCCTTGGGTTTGTGGGCGATGTGCACGTGAATTTCCTTACTCTAATTTGCGCGAATTAACCGTGCACCATATCGACCACGACCATACCAATAACCCAAACGATGGGTCTAACTGGGAGCTGTTATGTTTGTACTGTCATGACCATGAGCATTCTAAATATACCGAAGCTGCTCAATACGGCTCAACAGTAGAAGCCGGTAGTGATTTAAAGCAAGAAGTGGCAACCTCAAACCCGTTTGCTGATCTTAAAGCAATGATGGATAAAAAGAAGTAATGCTAGCCTAAGCTACCGCTAACAAAGGTGGTGGTAATAAGGGCAATAATCCGGTTGCGCTAACGATTAAGCCAACTATGCTGATTATTGGGTAGGGGAGTTATACTTTTTTTGTTGAGTGAGCAGAAAATACTAATTTAAGTGAAAACCCGTGGTTAACAGGCTTGCGGCTAGTTGTTGACACTAATTAAAGACACTTTTTTAAAGAAATTTCGCAATAAATCGCTCAAATACAGTTCACCCTCTCGCCTTGTGCGACAGTAGTGGTATACTCCCCGCGAATTTGAAAAACAATTGAATTAGAGTTGAACAATGGCTGATTTATCAAAATATAGAAATATTGGTATTTTTGCTCACGTTGATGCAGGTAAAACTACCACAACTGAGCGTATCCTAAAACTTACTGGTCAGATCCACAAAACTGGTGAAGTACATGACGGTGAGTCTACTACTGACTTCATGGAACAGGAAGCTGAGCGTGGTATTACTATTCAGTCTGCAGCAGTAAGCTGTTTCTGGAACGACCACCGCTTCAACGTTATTGATACTCCTGGACACGTTGACTTCACTGTTGAAGTATACCGTTCACTTAAAGTACTTGATGGCGGTATCGGTGTATTCTGTGGTTCTGGTGGTGTTGAACCTCAGTCAGAAACTAACTGGCGTTACGCTAACGAATCAGAAGTTGCTCGTATCATCTTCGTAAACAAATTAGACCGTATGGGTGCTGACTTCTACCGCGTAGTTAAGCAAACTCAAGACGTACTAGCTGCTAACCCACTAGTTATGGTTCTACCTATCGGTATCGAAGACGACTTCGTTGGTGTTGTTGACCTTCTATCTGAAAAAGCTTACATCTGGGATGACACAGGTCTTCCTGAGAACTACGAAGTTACCGATATCCCAGAAGATATGGTAGAGAAGGCAGCTGAATACCGCGAAATGTTGGTTGAAACTGCAGTTGAGCAAGACGAAGACTTAATGATGGCTTACATGGAAGGTGAAGAACCTACTATTGAGCAACTTAAAGCGTGTATCCGTAAAGGTACTCGCGATATGTCTTTCTTCCCAACTTACTGTGGTTCTGCATTTAAAAACAAAGGTATTCAATTAGTACTTGATGCTGTTGTTGATTACTTGCCAAACCCAACTGAAGTTGATCCTCAACCTCTTATGGATGACGAAGGCGAAGAAACTGGCAACCACGCTATTGTTTCTGCTGACGAACCACTACGCGCGTTAGCATTCAAAATTATGGATGACCGCTTTGGTGCGCTTACCTTCGTACGTATCTACTCGGGTGTGTTGAACAAAGGTGACACCATCCTTAACGCGTTTACTGGTAAAACAGAGCGTGTTGGCCGTATGGTAGAAATGCAAGCTGACGACCGTAATGAATTAACTAGCGCTCAAGCTGGTGACATTATTGCTATCGTAGGTATGAAGAACGTTCAAACTGGTCACACTTTATGTGATCCTAAGAGCCCTTGTACCCTAGAGCCTATGGTATTCCCAACGCCAGTAATCTCGATTGCTGTTGCACCTAAAGATAAAGGTTCAACTGAGAAAATGGGTATTGCTATCGGTAAAATGGTTGCAGAAGATCCTTCTTTCCAAGTTGAAACTGACGAAGATTCAGGCGAAACCATCCTTAAAGGTATGGGCGAACTTCACCTAGACATTAAAGTTGATATCTTGAAGCGTACTTACGGTGTAGACCTAGTTGTTGGTCAACCTCAGGTTGCTTACCGTGAAACTATTACTCAAGCGATTGAAGATAGCTACACGCACAAGAAACAGTCTGGTGGTTCTGGTCAATTCGGTAAGATTGATTACCGCATCAAGCCTGGTGAGCCTAACTCTGGTTTCACGTTCTCTTCAACCGTTGTTGGTGGTAACGTACCTAAAGAATTCTGGCCTGCAGTTCAAAAAGGCTTCGAAGTGATGATGGAAACTGGTCCACTAGCTGGCTTCCCATTACTAGATATGGAAGTAGAATTGTACGATGGTGCTTTCCACGCAGTGGATTCATCAGCAATTGCTTTTGAAATTGCAGCTAAAGGCGCTTACCGTCAATCTGTACCAAAAGCGGGCCCACAACTTCTTGAGCCAATCATGAAGGTTGACGTATTCTCTCCAGAAGATCACGTTGGTGATGTTATTGGTGACTTGAACCGTCGTCGTGGCATGATTAAAGACCAAGAAGCTGGCGTAACTGGCGTACGTATTAAAGCTGATGTACCACTAGCAGAAATGTTCGGTTACATTGGTTCTCTACGTACTATGACTTCTGGTCGTGGTCAGTTCTCTATGGAATTCTCGCACTACGCTGCTACTCCACAAAACGTGGCTGAAGCGGTAATCGCAGAAGAAAAAGAACGTCAAGCTAAGAAGTAAGCATACTACTTAGTAAAAAAGCCGCTCATTGAGCGGCTTTTTTTATGTTTGTGTTTATTAAAAAGCAGCCTTTGGCTGCCTTTTTATTTCTGGGCACTTAGCTACTAGAACTTGATTGAGTGGCGACCTGTTTTAGCATTTCGCTGAGCTTGCTTTTCGTTAGGCTGCTTGGCAGTTGTTGGTTTTTGACTAGGCTTGCTTGCTTTATTTCCCTTGTTTTTCTGCTTGTTTGAACCTTTCTTCACTGCGCTTTTAGGCTCTGGCTCAGTAATAGGCTGATCACAAACAACATATAAAAACTGACCGTTAAACTCGATGATGTCATCAGCATACACCTTCTTGCGTTTACGCTGTTCGAGTTCACCGTTAAGCCCAACATAACCTTCTGCTATAGCCATTTTGGCTTCGCCGCCGCCATTCACCAAATTGCCTATCTTTAATACTTTGTAAAGCTCGATAGGTTGTTCATCCACATATACTTCGGTGGCTTCTACTTCAATTTCTTCTGGTGAATCTTCTGGGTTATTCATTTTTAATGCCATGGGGAGGAAGAGCCCAGATTATGGCTATGTGCTGGGAATGGGTCAAGTTTGAGCTAGTGTAATCGAATGTGAAATTTACTTGGTGGTTTCACTTTCTAGTGTTTTAGTGACTGTTTATTGCTTTGGTGTTGCCTGATTATGGATTTTAGCTTCTTAATGAAGAGAGTGATGTTGTGTTTGGGTCTAGCGGCTGGACTGTGCACATTGCTAGCCTGTAGCCCAATGCCTAGTGCGATAAAGCAACAACAGCAGTTTATTCAAAGTGATTTGTTAACTAATCCGGATATCGAACACTATCAACTTACTGCGGATAATTTTTCTTTGAACGTACATGCTAATGGGCGTGCAGAGCAAGCGGTTATGGTGTGGATCCACGGCACGCCTGGGTCTTGGCAAGACAGTGCTTACTTGATTACAGAGCCTTCTTTAACGAGCAAAATACGCGTGGTTAGTTTTGATAGGCCGGGCTGGGGATTGTCGCAATATCAAGACCAAGCTAAACCTGTTGCTAACATGCAGGCTCAAGCGAAGCTGATTTCACCTCTCATTCAACACTTAAAGCAAAAGTACCCCGAGCTGCCGCTAATTCTTGTAGGGCATTCTTGGGGCGCGTCCTTAGCGCCTATTATTGCCGAGCATAACCCCCAGCAAGTTGATGGTTTGTTATTGTTGGCTGGTGGAATGAGTAAACAGCTTACTCAAGCGCGTTGGTATAACAAGTTTGCTAGAAGTGGTGTAGGGCACTATTTATTGTCTTTATCTGATATGGGGAAACAACTAAACCAAGCTAATTTAGATATGTTTGCCCTGCAAGATGGCTTAGCTGATTCGCCCGAGCGTTTAGCTTCGCTTAAAATACCTGTGGTGTTAGTACAAGGTGGTAAAGACCATTTGGTTGATCCCAAAAATGCTGATTTTGCCGAGCAATACTTACCAGCCCAACACTCCAAAGTTATTCGCCTAGTTGAGCAGGGGCACTTTATGCAAGTTGAGCAAGTTGCATTAATTAGCCGCTGTACTTATGCCTTGGTAAATAACAAGCTGAATGACTGTGGTTAAGCCCGCTAGTTTGTAGCAAATTGCTTGATGCCAAAATCGGCAAGCTTAAATAAAGCCTGCCGATAGCTGAGTTTATTTGGGTGTGTATTCTAGGTAATCGTAGTAGGCCCAGTTGTTTTGATAGAAGTACTCTTGCGGAAAGTACATTGCATCTGCAGAGTTATCGCCGTGCCAGTGGTTGATCATTATGCGGGTTGGATCCACAGGCCATGCGTATTGTGGAACTTCATTTGCGGCAATATAGCCATCCCCATTGTCCTTGTACAGACTACGAATGATGCGAGTATTTCCTGAAGAATCTATCAAGTACCAATCGATTTTCCAGCTAGACCAATCGAAGCCGATATGGATTAGGTCTTGATGTATGTTTAGACCATATTGGCCTAAATCAATATCCAGTTCCCAGCTTTGGTATTGGCCACCTTGGGGTTGGTAGATAAGGTTAGTATGTACAACGTTTCCAAGACTAGGTAAAAACTCGATGTCTATTTCTTGCCAAGCTCGACCAGGCACATCGTGCCATGAAGTGTAGGTAAATATAGAGGATACAGTGCCTTTGGCATTTCCTGTTTTGAGGCTAGATTGAACCTTGCCATAACTTAGTAAGGATTTGGTTCTAAGCTCGGCACATTGATTTGGCGCTACGTTTAGGGTGATACCATGGGAGCTTGGTGAGATTTTAGACGGAGTAAATTTACAACCAAAAGGGCTGCCATTACTGCCATCACGGGCTTGCCAAATACCAGAATTGTATCCCCAGCTAAAATCATCCTTAAAATAATTAGCGTGGGAAGGCGTTATTGTTGCTACGGCAATTGCTACTGCAAATATAGAACTAACTTTCATTTTCATCATATTCCTTATGTGGAGTTCATTGTTTTTATTAACAATTTTGCTTCTGTCTAAGTGACGTCAAAATGTATAAGCATCTCGATTTAACAGCACTTGGGACTTGGGTTGGCAATACCTAAACTGAGTTGGAAAACTCAAGTTGATTGATGAAGCATCTATTTGGGTATCGCTTGTAAATGTTGGGCGGATAAGCCTTATTGCCATTAACACTAGAGCGCTAAACTGATGAAGTTTTAGCGTGTTAAAAAGCCAAATAGCTAACTTAGTGGGCAAACAGGTGAGAATAGAAACTACCCACTTAATAGGGTTAAATTCTGTAAATAAGCTCATTAGCTGTCCTTAGCTATTCATAAATCCTTAACAATTGATTAATACTTTTATCTTGAACGCCTGGTAATACAATTGTTGTTTTATTAGGCTGTGACAGTTTTAACGATTAAGTCGGCTTGTCTGAAATACCATCAAAAAATTTAGTTTTTACTGTGCATTAAAGATGCAGCGACGCAGGCAAAGGCGTGAAGAGTTGGCTTAAATAGCAGTTGGGTAGCAAAACCTGAGCAGAACTAATTAGTGAGTTAGTTGGGGTTATTAGCCAATGTGTGGATTAATGTTCTTAGGCCTTATGATTTATTAGATTTACTTGCTATTTATTTCGCAAATTGATGTGAATCAATTTCATCATTAAGTGGTCAGAGTAGTCTAAAGCTTCAGCTATAACTCAAATTTCGTTTAGCTTTATAATTCTAATAATAGTGATTTGTAGTTTGTGTAACTAAACCTTGTCGTTTCTGTTTTGCAGTTAGTTAAGGCTTATTATATGCATTTATCGACTCCACAGCTGTTGGAGATTGTTGCAGCATTTCCCGATTCCACATTGGTATTTACCGAAGATGGTTATTGTATTGCTCATTTGGGTGATCAAGAGGCCCATGAGTTCTCAAGCAGCCGGTTATTAACCGGTCGCTTTGTATCTGATGTATTTAGCGAAGAAAAAGCTAAATGGTTCTTACAACAAATCCGCAATAGTATTTTTGAGCAGCGCTTGCGTGTTTCGGAGTACGCCATTTCACCAGACGATATTCGTTTACCCAACTGTGAAAGCGCCAAACTAGAAAGAGAGCATTGGTTTGAAGCTCGCATTCTACCCTTAAACTCTTTTATAGATGGTCAGCGAGCGGTGGTTTGGGCGGCGCGCAATATTAATGAGCGCTACAAGCTAGAGCAACAACTGCGTAGACTTAGTGAAACCGATGATTTAACCGGTGCGTTTAACCGGCGTCGTTTCTTTGAAAGTTTAGCGAATCATTACCAAACCTTTCACCGTCACTTTCTTGATTGCAGCTTAATCATGTTAGACATTGATAACTTTAAGAGAATCAACGATCAATATGGTCACCCTTGTGGTGACAGAGTGCTTAAGCAAGTGTATCAGCAGATTTGTACCCAACTCCGTGAGGTGGATATTTGCGCGCGAATGGGCGGTGAAGAGTTTGCCATTTTACTTCCCAATACTAAAACATCAGAAGCTCTGCGCAGCGCCGAGCGAATAAGAATAGCAATTGAAGAATACACTTTCACCACACTAAATCATCAGGTTGATGTTACGGTTAGTTTGGGAGTGAGTAGCATAGAAGTGACCGACAGTAATTGCGATAGTGTATTACAGCGTGCCGACGATGCTTTATATCACGCCAAGAAAACTGGACGAAATCAAGCTGTTCAGTTCCTAGAAGAATTTAGTATTTAAGCTATAAATCAGAGATTTAGTTAATCCTAAGACGAATACTTAAGATCAGTTTGTAGTTTACCTCGCCTGTTTTCTATGAGATAAATGTCACTAATTTTTGCTGAAGAATTGCTCAGAGTTTTATTCTGTTCTCACGCCCAATTTCGTGTCGAGCTTTTTGTTTCAGTTATCAAGGATAGATTAAAAGCCTAAGGAGTGGTGTAGTTGAAGTATTCAGCTGGTGTTTTGTGGTCGCTATGTATGGCTAATTACAGCTTTGCAGCAGCTGAACCCTTGCCTAATTTGGATTTAGAATCGTTAATGGCTACAGATGTGCAAGCAACATCTGCGATGAAACGTGCTCAATCAGCGTTCACCACCGCGGCGTCATTATATGTACTAAGCAAGGAAGACATTCGGGCATCGGGTGCGGTATCGGTGGCAGAAACATTAAAGTTGGTACCAGGTTTAGAAGTACGGCAGCTAGACAGTAATCAGTGGGCTATCACTGCGCGTGGTGTTGCTGGGCGTTATACCAGTAAACTGTTGGTTATGGTGGATGGGCAAAGTGTTTATAACCCATCTTTTGCCGGAGTTTATTGGGAAACCTTAGATGTACCTCTGTATGACATTGAGCGTATTGAAGTTATTCGAGGTCAAGGTGGTTTGTTGTGGGGCAGCAATGCCACCAATGGGGTGATTAATATTATCACCAAAAATAGTTTAGACACGCGCGAAACCTTGGTGCAAGTAAGCAGTGGTGACCAACTAAATTATGATGTAGGGCTGCGCCACGGTGGAAATATTGGCTCCAACGGTAGCTACCGCATCTATGGTAGCGTGCGAGATTCTGACGCGGCCAAAACGGGCAAGTCGCTACCTGCTAATGATGAAGCCAAACAACAAAGCATTGGTGCACGTTTTGATTTTGCGCCCAATGATGATTTGTCTATTCTTACCCAGCTCAGTTATACCCATACAGATATGGGGCAAAATCTTAAAGCTCTATCACTAGCCACAAACCAAAACACCCTATATGCCGAGCGCTTTGAGCGTGATGACGGGCGTATTATGGCGCGGGCAGAGCACCGATTATCTGGCTCTTCCAATCAAATGTTGCAAGCTTCGTGGGCTGTTCAAAATGGTAAACAGCTATATTTGGAAGAACGATTTCAAACATTGGATATTGATTATCAAATGAATAGCTTGTGGGGGTCTACCCAACTTGATTGGGGTTTAAACTACCGTAATAGCTATTTACCTTTTGAAGAAAACTACATTATTAGTAGTGACGAAGATATCGACCGTTTAGAACAATATGGCGCTTTTTTACAGCTGCAATTTGCGCTTATTCCTGAGCAGTTAAATTTAAGTTTTGGTAACAAGTCTGAACACAACAGTTTTACCGGTTGGGAGCATCAGCCGGTCGCACGTATAACTTGGCAGCCCAATAACGAGCATGTACTTTGGAGTGCCATATCGCAAGGCGTGCGGATCCCATCCTTGGCAGAGTTTGATTACGATTCTGCTATTAATGGCACGCGTGTTGGCGAGTATTTTCAAACCGGTATCGACGCTATTGATAGCTATCACGTGCGCACGGTATTGAACGGCAATCAACAAGTTGAGCCAGAAAAGTCCCTCTCTTACGAACTGGGTTACCGTTTTAGCAAACAAGATTGGTCATTCGACCTAGCCTTATTTCATACGCAATCTAAAGATGTTTTTGCCGTTCAGCCTAATCCAGACAGTGCAAACTTGGATCAAATCGCAGCTTTGTTAGCACAGGGTAAAATCATCGAGGCGCAACAAGCTTTACAAAGTACAGTGCTTGAATTTGACGTTGCATCTAATGCTGATTTAAACGTGAAAGGTGGTGAAGCACTAGTTGCTTGGCGACCAAGTGCCAATTTTCGCGCCGAACTAGGATACAGCCAAATGGCTTATCGTTATCGCTTACAAGAAAATACTCAGCCTGCTATAGGATATGACTCTGACAGCAAACAGATTTTTGCTAAGACTGGCTGGCAACCTTTTAAGAAGCATTCCTTTTTTGCTTTGTTCCGCTCCATTAACAGCGATGCTTATTCAGTAGATGATTATAACGCGCTAGATCTAAGTTGGGCTTGGCAGCTAATGCCGCATAGTTCGCTTTCATTAACAGGCAAAAATTTATTAGCCGGTAGCCACCTAGAATACAACAACACCTCCGAAACCTTTACCGTTCCAAACTATATCGAGCAAAGTGTCGTGCTACGATTTATGGCAGAGTTTTAGCCAGTGTTGGCAATAAGGCGCTTTGTTAAGCTACTCATTACCTTGGCTATATTGGGCCTTGCTAGTGAGGTGAGTGCTGCTGATAAAGAAGCAGCCTTAAAGGCTGGATTTATGTTTAATTTTGCGCGTTATAGTGAATGGCAAGGTTTAGCTAAACCATTGGGTTATTTTAAGCTGTGTAGCCCAGACATTGAGTTTGTCGATACTGCTAGCTGGGTGCTCCATAAGCAGCGCATTCATGAATTAGAAATACGGGTGAGCCTAGTTGAATTGGATTCGTTATCGATAAATCAATGTAACTTACTGTTTGTCCCTGCCGCCTATAGAAAAACCTGGCTAACTGTAGACAGAGCCTTATTGCCTCACACTATGTTGGTTGGGGAAACTCCTGATTTTATTCATCAAGGAGGGCACATTCGCTTTTTCTTATTAGCTGGAAAAATCCGTTTCGAAGTTGCCCCCGAAGAACTCAAAAAGGCTGATATAACCATGAGCTCAAAGGTATTGAGATTGAGTCGCGTTGTTAAGGAGGAACAGTAAAGATGTCTTTTCTTAGCATTAATACCATGAGTAAAAAGCTGCTAGTCATTTTGATGAGTATGGCGATTTTTTCTGCTGCCATGGTAACGGTGGTGTTAAGTGCCTACGAGTTTGTAAGTGCCAAGCGAGAGCAGACTCAAAGCTTGCAAAACATAGCCGATACCTTGTCGCCCAACATCACCGCCGCTTTGTTGTTTGATGACAGAGATGCCATGCAGGAGATGATTTCTTCATTGTTATTACGTGAAGGCGTAATCAGAGCAGCCATTACCGATACCGAGCAGCAAAATTTGGCGGTGGTAGAAAGTGATAACTACCAAGAAGAGTTAGCGGAAGAAGCCGACGAACTGATAGAGGTAAGCAGTTTGCTTATTCTTGATGAGCAAGTTTATGGTGCGCTTACAGTACTGGCAAATGACAGCTACATAGACCAACGAATTGGTTTTTATGGGCAATTCTTAGCGGTGCTGTTGGTGATTACGTTTGGCTTAAGTTTGTCTTTTTCACTGTTTCTAAAACGTGGTTTTTTGCGTCCCTTATTACACTTGTCGGATGTTGCAGAGCGTGTAACGGCATCCAATGATTATAGTTTGCGCGCTCAGCAGTCTAGCGACGATGAGGTAGCCAACCTTACCGAGTGCTTTAACGGCATGTTAGAGACGATTGAACTGCGTGAGCGTATGCTGGAGAAGCAAGTAAGGCTGCGAACTCAAGAGCTTGAGGGAGCAAATCAGCAGCTATTGCAATATGCCTATACCGACGGTCTTACTGGGTTGCCTAACCGCCACTTTTTCTACGAAAAACTACATACATTAGTTAAAGAGAAAATTGAATTTGCGCTGATCTTTATTGATTTAGACGGCTTTAAAGAGATTAACGATACCTTAGGTCATGATTATGGTGACGTATTGTTAAGTCAAGCTGGGCAGCGGATCCTACGCTGTGTGCGCGAGCAAGATACCGTGGCCCGCCTTGGTGGTGATGAGTTTACCATTGTGATTGAAGGGGTAAACGAACAAGCGCGAGTTGCCAATATTGCCGAAACCGTATTACAAGGTTTAGCGAAACGTTTCACAATTAAACAAGAAGCCGCTCATGTTAGTGGCAGTATAGGAATCGCTTTTTCCCCACTAGACGGTGATAGCGTGGAAGCCGTGGTAAAACATGCTGATCAAGCGATGTATGTATCTAAAAGTCGCGGTCGAAACTGCTATCAGTTCTTTTCTTCAGACATGCAGGTGGAAGCTCAGCAGAAACGGCGTTTGTTAGAAGAGCTGCGTACCGCATTGGAAGAAGAACAGTTCGAACTCTATTATCAGCCCATAACCTCACTTAAGTTCGAGACAGAAGAGGGCGGGGTGAAAAAGGCCGAAGCACTGTTACGTTGGAACCATCCACAGCGCGGAGTGGTGGGGCCAGAAGAATTTATTCATGTTGCGGAAGAAGCAGGGCTAATTCGCGAGCTTAGCCAATGGGTAATGCAGCAAACTGTTGCCACCGTGTCACAATGGTATAAGCAGGGGCTGGATGATATTCAAATTAGTGTAAATACCTCGCCTTCGCAGTTTAATGATGGTGGTAAGTGGATAGATGATTGGATCCATGCCATTGCGCTACACGAATTACCGGCCCACAGCATTATGATTGAGATTACCGAAAATGTTTTGATGACCACTGATGACTCCATTAAAGACCAGCTCTCTCGTCTGCAACAACGCGGGTTTGATGTAGCAATTGATGACTTTGGTGTTGGCTACTCTTCTTTGTCTTATTTACAGCAATTAGATATCGATTTGTTAAAAATAGATCGCTCGTTTATTCAACACTTAACCACCGATAACGACAGTGTAG
Source organism: Agarivorans sp. OAG1 (assembly GCF_037076485.1). Classification (NCBI taxonomy): domain Bacteria; kingdom Pseudomonadati; phylum Pseudomonadota; class Gammaproteobacteria; order Alteromonadales; family Alteromonadaceae; genus Agarivorans; species Agarivorans sp. OAG1. The sequence continues at coordinate 2,792,200 of NZ_AP028990.1, read as the reverse complement.
CGTTGGTTAAAGCCATTGTGACTATGGCTCATCATTTGGGGCTAAAAGTAGTTGCAGAAGGGGTGGAAACTGAACAACAGCGTCAGCATGTGTTAAACGTCGCCTGTGATTACTTGCAGGGGTATATCTTTGCGAAGCCGGTACCTAAAGATGAGTTTTATCATCGTTATTTGTTAGGCAATGCGGAAATCACTTAAGCTTATCGAGGCCTATTAAGTAGGCCTCGTTCAGTTTAGCTTTAGCGCTCCCAATAAGCTTCTTCTAAGCTCTCTTCGCGCTCTGGTAGCCCACGTGAAAGGCGAGGGCTATGCTGAGCCAATACTTCGTAACTTACGCGGTTTGCGTATTTACAAATTTGCGCAAACGAAGAGTAACTAAGCGCTTCAAAGCGGTGTTTGCTCGATTGTTCAACATTACTACGATGAAATACATTGGCAGCCATATCATGGAGTAGGGCAGATAAAGCCCCATCTCCAGCGCCGTTGGTATTGGTGATTTTTTCTGGCCCACCCATAAATGGTGCAATATGCGAGTAAACTTTCAGCGCTTGCTCACAATCGGTTTTTAACATTGGGCGTGAGAATTCATATTGGTTGAACTCTGGGATGGCTCCTGGCAGCAGCGTATGACTGGTGGTTCGTTTGAAGGCTTCATCGGTGTAACCGGCCATAAATAAGCCCCGTGAGCCAGCCGTACACAAAATAAGATCACACCATTCTAGAGCCTTTTCGCAGGCGAGTAATACGTCACTTTCACCGGTTAAGGCTTCTGCTTCTTCTTCGTTCATTGCTAAAACAGTGACATGTTCGCTAATGAATTGTTGCCACCATTTAGGATCATCTTCGATTAAAAAGCGGGTGCCCAACGTAAGCACTACGGGTACTTTCGCTTGGTGTGCATACTCTATGGCTTGCATAGCGGCTTGAGTAATGGGGTCGTCTCCGGCTCGCATAAGGTAAGCCGTGAGCGTGAGGGCCGCGCCAGTTTTTACTAATTCTTCGTCTATAAACTCTGGAGTAAGTTTATCCATATGGCCTTTCGAGATAGCAAAAGTACGTTCACCACAATCGCTAATTAGGGTAAAGCATCGGCCTACCGGGCCGTCTACCGCTTGCAGGTAATTGAGATCTACGCGTGAAGAGGTATTGCATAAGTAACGATAGGCGTAATCACCAATGGTGATGTTTTGACTCATTACTCCAAACATCACCGAGCGACCATCGGCTAGGGTGGAGTAGTTGTGCAAAGTATTGCCGATAGTACCACCGGCAAACTCGGCAGTAATAAGCTGTTTATCTTGTAGTTCTTGATATAGCGTTTGAGCCGCTAAGTCATCAATGAGCAAGGAATTGCCTTTAACAAGTTGGTGGCGGTCTATAAATGCCTGGTCAACGTGCGCTTCGATATCCACCAAGGTTTGATCAATGCCAGTTATGTGAGTGTGCTTGGGGCTAATCACTGGGTTGAGCTCGTTGGTTAAGGGGTCTCGAGATTCAACAGGAAAATAGTGCTTGGATTTACGTTGGCCAGGAAATTTCATGCAATGATCGCTTGTTCTATTTAAGGCTTACTGTAGCAGTGAACGGATAGCACTGCACAAAAGCGAGCGATTCTAGCATAGGCGACTCAAAATGTTGCTTTATAGATCAATATTAGATTTAAATATTTTATCTTTATTAAATGGCGTGTTGATTTAGCTGTTATCTAGTGCGTTTTGTTCTTGCAACGTTTCATAGGCTCGCAGAGCTGGATGAACAGTGTTTCCGCCCATACGACGGTAATGTGCAATGGTTTTATTCAAGTAGGCTCGATGTTCGGACTTAGAAAAGTCCCACATTGCGTCACCAACAAGGCTGATCGGTGAATTGACGGTGGTAGAAAGATGCAGTATTTCGTAATAGCGGCGGTTCTCTTCTATTAGCTGTTCATCAATTAAACCAAAGCCATTGCTCTGCAAAAACTGTCGAAGTTCATATTGATAATGCACTGGGCAAATAATCAATTCAAAGTCCACCGCATGGTTGTGTTCTAGTATCCCCTTTAACAATTGAATGCATAGCTCGCCACCAACTCCCGCGATTATAACCAGTTGGCTGTCATTTTTACTGAGTTTTAGTTTGGCTACGTCTTGGCAATGTACTTGCCATGGGCTGGTTAAGCTAGATGATGAATAGGCAAGGTGCTGCTGCAATTGTTGCTCTAGTTGCTGGCATATTTGTGGCACGCAATCCACAAAGTGCACACAGTTGGCACTGTTGCGTTTTACCAGCTCTGCGCCCAATAACCCGTGATCGCAACAGCAATCCCATATATCTTGGTAATGCTTTATCACACGTTGGTTAATTGCTGTCAAACGTTTACTCGTTTTCACCCATCCCTCCTCAGTAAGGCTATGAATATTAGTTAATTGTTAATAAGTGGCAAGAATTTTTTCCAGGAACTTTAGGGCTTAATAGGGGGAATTAGCTCAAACCTGTTAGTAAATATTGTTTTTTGACGTTTTTGTTACTTTAGTTGCTGATATTAACGACTAATAACTATTCCGCTATTTTATGCTTCCAATTAGTTAACTGGTTATTTTTTGGTTTGTTACTACGCTGAATTTTGGGGGCTTTAACTGTTAGCACACTTTTGTTCCCCAATTGTTAAGAGTTAATGAAAAAACTCAAACCAAGGAGTAAACCATGAATAAGGTAATTGCAGGGCTTGCACTTAGTGCAATGGCAGGTAGCGTTTCGGCCGCTACTATTTATGAAAATGGTAAAACTAACGTAAGTATAGGTGGTTACTTAGGGATAGAGGCATTTTATCAAGCGGGCTACGGAGATAAAGACAAGTCATTTGAGTTACAAGACAGGGCCTCACGGATCCGTTTTGCTTTTGAACATGAAATGGTGCAAAACTGGATTGCTGGTGCCCAATTAGAGTGGGGGTTTAATCCCGTTGAAAAAGCGGATCCACTATTCACCAATCGTTTAGGCAACATCTACTTTAATAATGATAGCTTTGGTTCAATTCGAGTCGGTAAGCAGTGGTCTGCTTACTACGATATAGCTGTGTGGACCGATCAGTTTTGGAAGTTTGGCGGTGATGCGTCGGGTACGTATGATGGTCGAAATGGTGGTGATGAGTCGGGTATGGGGCGCGCTGATGATGCATTAACCTACCGAAAGTCTTTTGGCGGCTTTGGCTTAGCGGCTCAATATCAGTTTGAAAATGATTCATCAGCTAGAGATTATGGTTATCAATTGAGTGGTACCTATGACTTTGATTTTGGTTTATCAATAGGTGCGGCATATGCAGCCAATGGTTACGATGTTAAAAATGTAAATTACGTTGGAGCTGATGATCAGGATAAAGCAACATCGTGGCTAGCTGGCGCGGTGTATGAGTCTGATATGTTTTATGCTTCAGGTGTCTATGGTGAGTATGAAAATTTAAGCGGTAAATTTAGTACATTAGCTGATAAAGCTAATGGCTTAGAGTTAATTGGCGTTTACAAAATCGATGGCGGCCTTTACCACGTTTATGCGGGTTATAACGGTTTAGAAGATAAAACCAGTGGTAGCCAAGGCGAGTTGAGCTACGCTTTAGCTGGAGTGGGGTGGAAGCCCGGCCAAGTTCTTTTGGCTCTAGAGTATAAGTTTGGTCTAGAAAATAAAGACGCATTAGGTGCAGATAAAAAACAAGACGAAATGTCGATACAAGCCCGATACTACTTCTAGCCAAGTAACAGCAATTAGCGCTCTAAGTTATTCATAGCTTTTTACAAAACTAGAAGTTTTGCAGTAATCAGAAGTCGCTTGTTGTAGCCAACAAAAGGCATTGCACTTTTCCTCGCAATGCCTTTTTTATTATCGAAATACCACTAATTATTCTTGGTCAACTCGCCACAGAGTGCAGACCTGCTACAATCCTTTCTTTTTTGCACGAGACTTAAGATGAAGTGGGTAACCATATCCTTTTTGGTAATTATTGCCTTAGTTAATTTTGGCCCTAGAGTTAACGCCATTTTCTATTCTAAACCGGATACTACGGTTGTATTTAACAGTGGTTGCTTTCTGCAAGGGGAGTTGCGTGTCGATCCAGTGAGTCTTTCATACTTTATTGTATTAGATGATGGTCAAGAACTATCGTTTGCCGACGATAGTTACGCTGAAATTTCTTCTGAAGAGAATCCGGTTGATATTTCTGAATTGGATTTTTGTGTGTAGTTAACAAACTGTTAACTAAAACTTGCCTAGCCTGTCTATTCAGGCTTTTTTCTGCTTAGCTTTGTTTTCTTTAGCCCTCTTTTATTATTCACCGCATCCTTCTATTGCTTCTTTTTGTGTTTATTTTCTGCGTCTAGATCTCAATTTTTACTTGTATTCAGGGACTTTAGACTAAAGATTAATACCTAGTCTGTTAATCGTTTGTTAACTTTTTCTTCGATAGGCTTGAATTGAGTTTATATGTGCATCTATTCCACTAGCCGCAGATAAAAACTTAATGATTTGTTCGGCCGTTAACATGTTGTTTACATATTTATTGGCACAAAATTGCGAGGCTTTTATAGCTTGCTTGGAGAAATATCATGGAAGAACAGACTACATATTGGCAAGAAAACTTGCGCCTAATATTTACCTGTCTCGTCATATGGTTTGTGGTTTCATTTGGTTTTGGCTTACTTCTCGTTGAGCCGCTAAATGAAATTCGCTTAGGCGGATATAAACTGGGCTTTTGGTTTGCACAACAGGGCTCTATTTATACCTTTGTGGCTTTGATTTTTTGGTATACCGCCAAAATGAATAAGCTCGACAAAAAATACCATGTTGAGGAGTCATAAATGGACGAGTTAAAACTCTATACTTATATCGCTGTATTTGGCTCCTTTGGCCTGTACTTCGCCATTGCTTGGTGGGCTAGAGCAGGCTCAACCAGTGACTTCTACGTTGCTGGTGGTGGTGTTACACCTATCCAAAATGGTATGGCAATTGGTGCTGATTGGATGAGTGCAGCTTCGTTCATTTCTATGGCGGGTTTAATTGCCTTCCTAGGATATGGTGGTTCTGTTTTTCTAATGGGCTGGACCGGCGGCTATGTGCTGCTAGCAATGTTACTAGCTCCTTATATGCGTAAGCATGGTAAGTTTACGGTGCCTGAGTTTATCTCCGATAGATACTACTCAAAAGGTGCGCGTATTGTTGCGGTGTTGTGTTTGATTATCGCATCGCTTACTTACATTATCGGCCAAATGAAAGGTGTTGGTGTTGCCTTCTCTCGCTTCTTAGAAGTTGAGTACGATATGGGCTTATACATTGGCATGTTTGTAGTTTGGGTTTACGCTGTATTAGGCGGCATGAAGGGGATTACTTACACCCAGATTGCTCAATACTGTGTACTAATTTTTGCATACACCATTCCTGCCGTGTTCATTTCACTGCAGCTAACCGGTAATCCAATTCCGCAGATTGGTTTGGGTAGTACCCTGGCTGATGGCAGCGGTGTTTACTTACTCGATAAGCTAGATATGGTAGTTACCGATCTTGGCTTTAAAGAGTACACCACTGACAACCTAGGCGGCACTCTAAACATGTTCGCTTATACCTTGTCACTAATGATTGGTACTGCAGGCTTACCTCACGTAATCATGCGCTTCTTTACTGTACCTACCGTTCAAGCGGCCCGCTCTTCTGCTGGTTATGCTCTAGTATTCATTGCTATTTTGTACACTGTAGCACCAGCTGTAGGTGCCATGGCTCGTTTCAACTTAATGAACACTATTGTTCCTGAAGCCGGTGATAACTTGGTATATGACGAACGTCCACAGTGGTTCAAAGATTGGGAAAACACAGGTCTGCTGAAGTTTGAAGACAAGAACGGTGACGGCAAAATCCAATATGTTGCTGATAAAGAAACCAATGAAATGGTGAAAGTAGACCGCGACATTATGGTACTTGCTAACCCAGCTATTGCTAACCTACCTAACTGGGTAATTGCATTAGTAGCTGCTGGTGGTTTGGCGGCTGCGCTCTCAACCGCTGCTGGTTTGTTGTTGGCTATTTCATCCTCGATATCTCACGACTTAATGAAAGGGGTGCTCACGCCTAACCTCTCAGATAAGAATGAGTTGCTGGCAGGGCGAATAGTGATGACACTTGCCATCTTGGTGTCCGGTTATCTCGGTTTAAATCCGCCTGGATTTGCCGCAGGTACCGTTGCACTGGCCTTTGGTCTAGCCGCTTCGTCTATCTTCCCAGCGTTGATGATGGGTATCTTTGCTAAGAAAATGAGTGGTACCGCTGCGGTAGCCGGTATGTGCTCAGGTATTGGTGTAACAATGCTTTACGTATTCCAACATAAAGGCATTATGTTTATCCCAGGTACTTCATTCTTAGGTGATATGGGACCAAACTGGTTCTTGGGTATTTCGCCAAATGCCTTTGGTGTAGTAGGTGCTTTGGTTAACTTTGGTGTTGCCTTTGCAGTATGTAAAGTAACCGGTCCTGCTCCACAGCATATTCAAGATATGGTTGATAACTTCCGTGTACCACATGGTGCAGGCGCAGCTCACGATCATTAAGCTTGAATTGAACTAATCCCTAGTAAGCAAAAGGCTCCCTAGAGGGAGCCTTTTTTTGCGGTGGAGCTTGGTAAAAATAACTAAATTTCAATATGATAGTGTTAAAGAGTGAACTTGGTTAGCATCACTCAATAAGGTTGATTACAGGAAGTAACAATGAACAGACACACTAAGTTAGCTATGTTAGTGATGCCGTTTTTGGCAATTGGCGGGTATATCGCATCGGATATTTATTTGGAGCATGATGCAGAAAAAGAGCGCGTTTTCCAGCTAAGTACCTATGGTCACTGCGACATCATTAACCAAAAGTGTATTCTTGAATCCGGTGATTTTCAGCTCAATATTAGTGATGAAGCAGGAACAACCACGGTTAATTCTACCTTTCCTTTAGATAGTGCCACCTTCTTTATTGTAAGTAGTGCAAATGTAGTGACCGCTTACCCACTAGGCATGAGTGATAGCCCTTATTATTGGCGAAGTCCCACCGAATTACGCGAATTGATCCCTAACCAGGGAGATAGCTATAAGTTACGTATTATTGCCAATATTAAAGGCGGAAAATACATTAGTGAGTTTTATAGCCAAACAATTAAGTAGTTGACCGCTGGGAAAAGCAAACTGCTAGTGCTAACATTTAATCAATAAAAACAAAGCATTGTTCCTAGGTACTGCATGCATATTACTCCCGAACGTTTAGTTTATTTGGTGACAGTAGCTGAGACGCGCTCTTTCTCAGCTGCCGCACGTAAACTGGGTGTAAGCCCTTCAGCAGTGAGCCAATTGATTCAAAACATGGAGTTGGATTTAAATATTCGACTTTTTGACCGTGTTTCAGGCCAAGCGCCAACCTTAACCGACGTAGGGCGCACGCTTTACGTTCAGGCTTTGGAGATTGTTCCACGCTTACAAGCTATGGAGAAAAAAGCTCAGTCTTACCATGAGGGGATTGAAGACAAATTAACCATTGGTGTATCGGGTTATAGCTTTTTTCCAGAGTATGGAGAGGCGATAAAGAGCTTGTTAGCTAAGTTTCCGCAATTAAATGTGAAGATCATTGATGTAGATGAGTTCGACTCCCATAATTTTGGTGATGAAGGGGAGGTAGACATTCTTATTACTCCTGCAGAGCTTATCCCGCGTCGCGGAGTAGAGAGTGTTATGATTGGTCGAATTAAATGGTTGTGTGTTTGCGCGCCAAGCCATCCGCTTGCCAAGATAAAACATGCTTTATCTATTCAAGATCTCCTTTCGCAAATTCAAATAACTCCCGCAGTGTCTAACTTTATTACTGAAGATTTAGCTGAGTCAGTGCGCCTTAGTTCTCAGGTGGTTAATTGTTCAAGAATGTATCAATTTAAGCAGCTGTTGCTTAATGGCGTTGGCTTTGGTTTGTTCCCCGAGCCTTTAGCTAGAACCTACATTGCCAATAATCAACTGGTTGAGTTAGAACGAGATTTTATTGTGGATGACTTTGAGTGGCCAATTGAAGTGGTTTGGAGTCAAGCTCTTGGGCCTGCTGGAGAATGGTTTATTGAGCACCTGACGGAGCAAAACATCGAATAAACTAGCGATAAATCTAAGTAAATAGCTAACCGGATCATTAAATGTTTAATTTGTTGTGATTAATTGCAGATGATCAAATACACTTAAGCGATAAACTAAATTTCCCATAGAAAGAAATAGGAACCAGTAGTGAGCTCTAATCAAAAATGTCCATCTTGCGGTGGCCATAAACCAGCATTAATGGCCTGTCGTGATTGTGGATTTACCTATAGTGTAACGAGCCGTCCACCTGCAGCCACCAAGCCAGTACCTCAAGCTAAACCAGTACCTAGAAGTGAATACAGGGCGGTGGTGGAAGAAGGCGGTGCTAAATCAAAAGTTGTGATAAAAACCAAAAAACGCCGCACTTATACTATTCCTAGCGAAGAGTAACCGCTTAGCTCAACTTTGCGATTGTCTGCAATATCGCCGTTATTCCATTGTTTCTCGATTCACTTAAATGATGCGCTAAGCCAAGCTTTTCTAAAGTTTGGCTAAATGTTATTTGAGTGTTTTCAGCATCCTGCGCGAAGCTGGCTAGCATGATTACAAGTAAACCCTTGATGATTTTCGCATTACTATCAACTAGTAGCTGCGTATTGGCATAATACAGCCATACATCACTTTCGCAGCCTTGCACTAAGTTTTCTTGTGTTTGGTATTGAGACTCCATCGGGCCCAGTACTTTGCTTAACAGCAGCAGTTGGCGGTAACGCTCTTCCCAAGACTTACAATTAACAAAGCGCTGTTCAATCTGTTCTATGTTTAGTTCAACTTGCGGTGCTCTATTCACCAAACAACTCCATAATTTTATCAATTGCTTCTATCGCTTGGTCAATATCTTGTTGATTGTTATATAAGCCAAGTGACAAACGAATACTGCCTTCTGGAGACAAACGACTGCTCAAGGGCATTGCGCAATGATGGCCACAGCGCAAAGCAACATTGTATTGGTCAAATAGGGTGGCAGCATCTTGAGGGTGAACACCTTGCAAGTTGAAGGCAATTGAGCCAACTCTCATCATCGGTTCACCAACCAGTTCAACCTTGGGGTGCTGTTTAAGCTGCTGTAGCGCATAAGCTAATAATTGGCGCTCGTGACTAAGACGCTCTTTTAAAGGGAACTGTGCTAAGAATTTAATGGCTGAGGCCAAACCTATTGCCCCAGTTATGTTTGGAGTCCCCGCTTCTAGGCGATAAGGAAGACTGTTCCAGGTGCTGGCTTCAAAAGACACCTTACTTATCATCTCTCCACCAAACATGCTGGGCTCGAGCAGCTCCAAGGCTTCTTCGCTTCCATATAGCACGCCTATGCCAGTTGGCCCATATAACTTGTGTCCAGAAAACAAGTAATAGTCACAAGCTAAGCGATTAACATCGACATCTAAGTGGGCTACAGCTTGTGCGCCATCCACCACTATTTTTGCGCCGAACTGGTGAGCTAGCCTAGATAATTCAGGAATTGGTTGCATAGCACCAATACTGTTTGATACGTGGGCAACGGCAACAATTTTACATTTGTTGCTAAGTTGCTGGCGAAAGTAAGCTAAATCTATATCGCCATTGTCTAGTACAGGAATTACTTTTAGATTCGCCTTACGCTTAAAGGCTAGTTGCTGCCAAGGTACTAAGTTTGAGTGATGCTCGAGCTCGCTAACCCAAATTTCGTCGCCTTCATCAACCAAATGGGCGAGACCATCTGCCAATAGGTTGGCTGCTTGAGTTGTTCCGCTAGTCCAAATAATGTTTTGCGCCTTAGCACCAATAAATTCTGCAAGTGTTTTCCTTGCTAATTCAAAGGCATTGGTGGCATGTCGAGCAAAGCTATGACTTGCTCTATGTACATTGGCATGACCTTGGCGGTAATATTGTTCAATGTCTTTTAAGACAACTTCAGGGACTTGAGTTGAAGCTGCGCTATCAAGGTATGCAAATGGCTGATTAGTACCGTTTAATGACGGGAAAAACTGTCGATAGCGAGTATGCTTAAGTGAAGTCACAATGATTCTTTGTTTGGCAATTAAAGCCGATATTGTAGCCCTAGGCGCAAATCTAAACTAGCTTATATCGGTGTTCTCTTTGATTTAACAACAGGAGTTAAAGGAAAGATGCAACAGCCACAAGTTATGCAAGCGTGGAAAAGCGTATTTATGGGCTTTTCTTCCTCTAGCCAAGAGCGGCAATTTGCTAACTGGCAGTGGCAACAACAGCGCCAACATCTCTTTTGGGTTCAATCGCTCTATTGCTTGTGTGTTATTTCCTATCTTTTTCAATCGGGTGTACTTGCTGCTTGGTGGCAACAAGCCAATATAGGCGCATCTTTAGCATTAAGTGTTTGGTTTTGTTATCAAATGTTGCTTACTTGGCGTGGTTTAAAGTTGGTGACGGCTCGCTCAGCCCATGCCTTGTTAGCTGGCCATGCAGTGATTCATTTCGCTTTAGTCTTCGCGTTAATGCATGGTGGAGCGGAGCTGCAGTTTAGTGCCGTTCCTGATTGGTTAGTGTACAGCCTACCGGTACTGTTTATTTGTTTCTATTTGCCTATCTTGCTAGCAATTATGTTGATAGTTGTTGCTACTCTGCTCACTTTGAGTGGTGTTGAGCCCTTAAACACAAGCCAAGTACAAAATTGGCCTTATGTCGAGCTGCCAAATGCCTTAGTGAACTGTTTATTGGTATGTATCATCGTTTGTCTTTGTCATGCTTTGTGGCGTCATCGCTATACTCATGAACAAGGCTTAGATTTATTTCAAGAGAAAGAGCAGCCAAGTAGCGAAAACCTACCTTTGTTTAAGCAATCTATCGATACCGATGAGCTTACTGGCTGTGCTAACTTTGCACGCTTTAAACAGTTTTCTGAGATAGAAATTGAACGTACCTCTCGTTATCAGAATGCCTATTCTATTGTTTTGATTAACGTCAATCATTTTAGTCGATACCGTGATAAATTAGGCGCTGATGAAGCTGATAAGCTATTGGTTAAACTAGCGAATTTTTTACAATCGAAGGTACGCAAAGTTGACTTGTTAGCGCGTTGCGAAAAAGATCAGTTTGTTATTGGTTTACCTGAATCTAGCTTGTACCAAGCTTTGGATACTGCAGAACGGATCCACGATGCTTTAGGTAGCGAATTTTGGCTCAACTATCTTGATGAGTTAGAACTTGGCTCTCGGTTGGGGGTGGCTTGCGTAGATGGCACTGCCAACAATATTGAGGCACTAATAAGCAAAGCTGAAAATGCAATGAACAATCATCGAAGTGCCAGCGCCCTAAGCTACGGACGCTAGAACGAAATCTTTATCAATCTAAAACAAATGAGCATTCGCCTAAGGAGTGGGATTTAATGCGTATATTGTTGCCTCTGCTATTGTTGTTTTTTTCTTCTGCTAGTTATGCCGCTGATGGCTTGAGCTTAACCTCGTCTTGGGTGGGCTATAGCGCCTTAGTCATTTTTGCCATTGCTTACTTATTGGTGATGAGTGAAGAGGTTATTCATCTAAGAAAGTCGAAACCCGTGCTGGTCGCCGCAGGCTTAATTTGGTTTTTGATTGCTATTTATTATCGCGGCTCTGGTCACGAAGAGCTGGTAACTGATGCCTTTCGCCATAACTTATTGGAGTTTTCAGAATTAATGCTGTTCTTGCTGGTGGCGATGACATACATCAATGCCATGGAGGAACGACGCTTATTCGATGCATTGCGAGCTTGGCTGGTTAGTAAAAAGCTGAGTTATCGTAAGTTGTTTTGGTTAACGGGCTGCTTAGCCTTTGTTATTTCGCCGGTGGCCGATAACCTTACCACTGCGTTACTTATGTGTGCGGTGGTAACTAAAGTAGCACAAGGAAACAGTCGATTTATTAACCTAGCGTGTATCAATATTGTTGTTGGCGCTAATGCTGGTGGAGCATTTAGTCCTTTTGGTGATATTACTACCTTGATGGTTTGGCAAAAAGGTTTGGTTACTTTTGGTCAGTTCTTCGATTTGTTAATCCCTTCATTTGTTAATTTTGTTATTCCTGCCTTTATCATGTCGATGTTTGTTTCTGCTGAAGCAGTAGAAGCAGAACACGAAGAAGTTGAATTAAAACGCGGTGCAAGACGAATTGTTGGTTTGTTTTTAATAACAATTGCTACAGCTGTAATGGGGCATAGCTTGTTCCACATGCCACCGGTAATGGGCATGATGATGGGCTTAGGTTACTTACAGTTCTTTGGTTTCTTCTTGCGCAAAACACTTGCGTCTAGCTTGCATAAAAAAGCCGTTGATGCGATTTCTCATCGTGATGATGCCCGATTAAAAGCCTTAGGCAGTGTCGTGCCCTTTGATATTTTTAACCGGGTAGCGCGGGCCGAGTGGGACACCTTATTGTTCTTCTACGGCGTGGTTGTTTGTGTTGGTGGCCTTGGATTTATTGGTTACCTAGAAATGGCATCTAACACCATGTACTTAAATTGGGACCCAACCTACGCCAATATTGCCGTTGGGGTATTAAGTGCCATCGTAGATAACATCCCAGTTATGTTTGCCGTTCTCACCATGGAGCCAGCAATGTCCTTAGGCCAATGGTTATTGGTAACGCTAACCGCAGGGGTTGGAGGTAGCATGTTATCAATTGGCTCTGCGGCGGGGGTAGCGTTAATGGGGCAAGCTAGAGGCCACTATACCTTTATTAGCCACCTGCGCTGGGCACCAGTTATTGCCTTAGGTTATGCCGCATCTATTGTTTGCCACTTAATGCTTAATAAAGCGCTGTTCTAAATTCACTCTGAATAGTATAAGGCCACCATATGGTGGCCTTTTTTTTATAAACAGCATTGTTATTCTTGCGCTGGGCAGCGGGCTATTTCTTGTACGCCGCCTTTATCGTCACTTTGCTCGAGAATCACATCGAAGCCCCATAAGCGATGAAGGTGTTTAATCACCTCATCTTTGCTTTTGCCTAGTTGAATGCCTTGATGAGGGACGTAGCGTAAGGTAAGTGAACGGTCCCCACGAAGGTTTACGTTATGAACTTGAATATTAGGTTCAATGTTACTTAGATTGTATTGGGCACTGAGCGCTTCACGCACTTGTTGGTAGCCATGGTCATCATGAATGGCTTTAACTTTTAAGTAGGGCTTGTTTTCGTCATCATCGAGGGTGAATAGTTTTAAGTCACGAATTACTTTAGGCGATAAGTACTGGCTAATAAAACTTTCATCCTTAAAGTTTTGCATAGCAAAGTGTAGGGTTTGAAGCCAATCACTGCCCGCGATATCGGGGAACCACTTGCGGTCTTCATCGGTGGGCGATTCACATATTCTACGGATATCGGTCATCATAGCGAAACCCAGCGCGTAAGGGTTTATCCCGTTAAAATATGGACTGTTATAAGCCGGTTGCATTACTACGCTGGTGTGGCTGTGTAAAATTTCAAGAATAAAACGCTCGCTCACTTGTCCATGGTCGAACATATGATTAGTGATGGTGTAATGCCAGAACGTAGCCCATCCTTCATTCATCACTTGAGTTTGTTTTTGAGGGTAAAAATACTGACTAATTTTTCTTACTATGCGAACAATTTCTCGCTGCCAAGTCTCCAATAAGGGGGCATGTTTTTCGATGAAGTAGAGAATGTTTTCTTCTGGAGAAGCGGGAAAACGCTGACGTTTTTCTACGTTTGGATCTTCTTTGGTAGGAATGGTTTTCCACAGTTCATTGATTTGGCTCTGTAAGTATTCTGCTCGAGCGTCTTGGCGAGATTTTTCCTCTTCCATTGAAATTGGGCTAGGGCGCTTGTAACGGTCGACACCGTAATTCATTAGAGCGTGGCAAGAGTCGAGTAAGTCTTCTACTGCTTGTACGCCATGGCGAGCTTCGCACTTGCTAATGTAGTTTTTGGCAAATACCAGATAATCGATAATTGAGCTGGCATCGGTCCAAGTTTTAAACAGGTAGTTGTTTTTGAAAAAACTATTGTGGCCAAAGCAAGCATGGGCGATAACTAAAGCCTGCATTGGCATGGTGTTTTCTTCCATTAAGTAAGCAATACAAGGGTCTGAATTAATAACAATTTCGTAGGCCAAGCCCATTTGGCCGCGTTTGTAGGTTTGTTCAGTTTGGATGAATTTTTTGCCATAGGACCAGTGGTGATAACCAATCGGCATACCTACGCTGGAATAGGCATCCATCATTTGCTCGGCGGTAATTACTTCAATTTGATTAGGATAGGTATCTAATTGATAGTGTTGTGCAACCTTCTCAATTTCTTGATGATAAAGCTCAAGCATTTCAAAGGTCCAATCTGGTCCATCGGGCAACATCTTTGTTTTGCTCATAAGGGCCTCACACAGTGGCTTTTTTGAAGAGGTCTCTAAATGTCGGCAATATTTCCTCGGCATTTTTCACATGACGAATAGAGAAGTTAGGGAAAATTTCACTGAGTTGTTCGTATTCGTGCCACAAGCTTTGGTGGGCACGGCTGGTTATTTCTATGTAAGCGTAATGACGACTTAGAGGTAGCAGGGTCTTCTCCAGTAATGCGCGACACTTGGGTGAATCATCAGCCCAGTTATCGCCGTCGGAAGCTTGTGCTGCGTATATGTTCCATTGGTTTTGCGGGTAGCGCTCTTCAATAATTTTATCCATTAAGTTAAGTGCGCTAGAAACAATGGTGCCACCGGTTTCTTGAGAGTAGAAAAATTCATGCTCATCAACTTCTTTAGCTTGAGTATGGTGACGAATAAACACTACCTCGATTTTCTCGTAACTGCGGGTCAAAAATAGATAGAGCAGTAAGTAGAAACGCTTGGCAATGTCTTTGGTTGCTTGGTCCATAGAGCCAGAGACATCCATTAAACAAAACATCACCGCCTGGCTGCTTGGTACTGGGTGTTTAGCGAAGTTATTAAATTTAAGATCGAAGGTATCGATAAATGGGATGTTCGAAAGCTTGCGCTTTAGTACTTCAATTTCTGCTTTTATCGCTTCAATCTCACTATGTGGAACTTGCGAGTCTGATTGGCTTTGTTCAAGTTGTTGTTCCAATGCACGTAAGCGTTTGCGCTTGTCTCCTCCCATCGCCATTCGTCGCGCTAGCGAGTTTTGTAAAGAGCGCACAATATTTATATTGGCTGGCACCCCGTCGTTGGTAAAGCCGGCGCGGGCGGTGCGATATTCAACAATGCTATCTACGTCTGTTTCTTGAAGATTGGGTAGCTCCAAATCGTCAAATAGAATATCAAGGTATTCGTCTTTGGAAATGTTAAATTGAAATTCTTCAGTACCTTCGCCTTGGTCACTGGCCTCACCATCACCTGGTCCTCCCGCTCCTTCTCCTCCGGGAGGACGTTCTATTTTGTCGCCTGTTCCAAACTGATCGTTACCTGGTAAGGTGCGTTGGCGATGCCCCCCTTCACCTTGGTGAAAAAAGGGCTCGGTAATATCTTTATGAGGAATGCTTATGCTTTCGCTGTTCTCCAAGTCTTGGATACTGCGCTGATTAACCGCATCGTTTACTGCGCGTTTAATTTGGCTTTTATAGCGGCGAATAAAGCGCTGGCGGTTCACCGCGCTTTTATTCTTACCATTTAAACGTCGATCGATAAAATGAGCCATAGGCGCCCTCCATCAAATCTAAGACGATTTACGAACGCGTAAATACCATTCCGACAACAAGCGCACTTGTTTGCGGGTGTATCCTTTCTCCATCATTCGGGCAACAAAATCATCGTGTTTCTGTTGGTCGTCGGCGGAGGTTTTAGTATTGAATGAAATAACAGGTAGCAAGTCTTCGGTATTCGAGAACATTTTCTTCTCGATAACTGTGCGAAGTTTTTCGTAGCTAGTCCAGTTAGGGTTTTTGCCGTCATTGCCTGCGCGAGCGCGGAGTACAAAGTTGACGATTTCATTACGAAAATCTTTAGGGTTACTAATACCCGCGGGTTTCTCTATTTTTTCTAGCTCGGCATTGAGTGCTGCGCGGTCAAATAGTTGGCCAGTATCAGGATCTCGATATTCCTGGTCTTGAATCCAAAAGTCGGCGTAAATAACGTAGCGGTCAAATATGTTTTGTCCGTATTCTGAGTACGACTCTAAATAAGCGGTTTGAATTTCTTTGCCGATAAAGTCGACGTACTTAGGAATTAAGTAGCCTTTTAAGTGTTCTAAGTAGCGGTCTGCCACTTCTTGGCTATATTGCTCGCGCTCTATTTGTTGTTCAAGCACATAGAACAGATGTACTGCGTTAGCCGCCACCTCGGTGGTATCAAAATTAAATACCCGCGATAGTATCTTAAAGGCGAAACGAGTAGACAACCCCTCCATGCCTTCATTTACCCCAGCAAAATCACGATACTCCTGGTAAGACTTGGCTTTAGGATCGGTGTCTTTAAGTGTTTCACCGTCGTAAACTCGCATTTTTGAATAGATGCTTGAGTTCTCTGGGTCTTTAAGCCTCGATAAGACTGAAAACTGCGATAATAACTCCAAGGTGCTAGGAGCACATTTGGCTGTGTTTAACTCACTATTATCCAGTAGTTTTTGATAAATTTTTATCTCTTCGCTTACTCGTAAGCAATAAGGTACTTTTACAATATAAACCCGGTCTAAAAAGGCCTCGTTGTTTTTGTTGTTTTTAAAGCTTTGCCACTCGGATTCATTTGAGTGAGCCAAAATAATGCCTTCGAAGGGAATTGCGGAGAGCCCTTCGGTACCGTTAAAGTTACCTTCTTGGGTGGCGGTGAGTAGAGGGTGTAGCACCTTAATAGGCGCTTTAAACATCTCAACAAACTCCATTAAACCTTGGTTAGCTCTACATAGTGCGCCTGAGTAGCTGTAGGCATCGGGGTCATTTTGCGCAAAGTGTTCTAATTGACGAATGTCTACTTTACCCACTAAAGATGAAATATCTTGATTGTTTTCATCGCCGGGCTCTGTTTTAGCTATCGCAATTTGGTTTATGATAGATGGGTAGCATTTTACCACCTTGAACTTAGTAATATCCCCACCGTATTCATTTAAACGTTTGGCTGCCCAAGGAGACATAATGGTTTTTAAATGGCGCTTACTAATGCCGTATTCTTTTTCTAGAATGTTGCCATCTTCGTTAGCATCAAACAGACAGAATGGATGGTCGTTTACTGGCGAACCTTTTAAGCGGTATATAGGTACTTGTTGCATAAGGGCTTTCAGCTTTTCGGCTAAGGAGGATTTACCACCGCCTACTGGACCCAACAAGTAAAGAATTTGCTTGCGCTCTTCAAGGCCTTGAGAAGAGTGTTTTAAATAAGAGACAATTTGTTCAATGCTGTCTTCCATCCCGTAAAACTCTCTAAAAGCGGGATAACGAGCAATAATACGGTTGGAAAAAAGCCGGCTTAGGCGTGGGTCTTTAGAGGTGTCTACCATTTCTGGCTCGCCAATGGCGAGCAAAAGGCGCTCTGCTGCACTGGCGTAAGTGCTTGGTTGTTCTTTACAAAGTGTTAAAAACTGGTCGAGGGATAACTCTTCTTCTTGAGCCTGCTCGTAACGCTGTTGATAGTGGTCAAAAATACTCATGGCCTAGGCCTCCTAAATACAAGCTATCTCTATAAAAGATAGAATTTGGAAACAAAAGATTTCATGAAGCGCTAAAATAAGTTTATACCATGGCAAAAATAAATTTCTAAAAAATAAGCATTTTTTTAAAAACCTTTAGTCATTAATTGTTGCCATCCTGTCCGTTCAAGAGTTCCCGCGCAAGGCTCTTTGAGTATTACAAACAGGCGTGATTTGCTTCGCTCTATTTAAGTAAAGTACGTTTAAAGAAATAAAAGAGATCGAAAAATGCATCGTTTCTTCAGCGTGTTAGGCTGCTCACATAAAGTTAATGAATTGTAAAATTTATAGTTGACCTACAAAATCAGCATGCTAATTTAGTTTAGTAGCTTGAACCTTCTAGCTTTGGTCGGCGAGCACTACATCGAGGGGAGTAGTGTTGAAGGTTTCCAAAAAGCACGTTTCCATTGGCTCTTGCTTTGCAAGAGCTCTTTTTTTGTCTTTTTTATAGAAACATCGCCCTGTTTATCATTGTTTAGACTAAAGGATGATAGAAGGGCTTTGGTCTTCTTTTTATTTATATTCAATTGCTTACGTGTGAATCTGTAAATTAATAAAGCACCTTTGCTATTGAGTGTCTCATCTATACCAAAGTATAAGTTTCAAGTGGCTAAATGCGCCCTAAGTTAATGTGTAACAATTTGTTAACTTTTGGTCTGTTTTGTTGGTGTCTCTTTTCGATTATCAGCATCTCAGCTCCAGTAGGATAAGTATCGCTAGATATGGACATTCAAACTTGGACTTCTTTATTCGTTGCGGCTAGTTTCACGCTGTATATGGTGATAGCCATTTGGGCTAAAGCCAACAACACCCAAGACTTCTACGTTGCTCATGCCTGCATTCACCCGCTTACTAATGGCATGGCTACTGCTGCTACTTGGATGTCGGCAGCTTCTTTTATTTCTTTGGCGGGGGCTATCTCCTTTCTTGGCTATGATGGGGCCGTTTATTTAATGGGCTGGACGGGCGGGTACGTGCTGCTAGCAGTATGTTTAGTGCCCTACTTACATCGTTTTGGCCAATACTCTGTCGCCGATTTTTTTGGTCAGCGTTATTACTCTAAGCGGGCGAGAGTGCTAGCGGTAATATGCACGGTGTTCATTTCTTTTGTTTATGTTGCTGGGCAAATGCGCGGCGTTGGTGTTGTGTTTGCGCGCTTTTTAGAAGTGAACGTAAATTTAGGCATATTATTGGGCATGGCAATCGTGTTCTTTTACGCAGTATGGGGAGGAATGAAGGGCATTACCTATACCCAGGTTGCGCAATATTGCGTACTGGTTTTTGCCTTTTTGGTTCCCGCTATTTTTACATCAATAGCCTTAACAGGACAGGTGTTCCCGCAGTTTGGCTTGGGTAGCAATCTTAGTGGAGCTTCAAATGTTTATTTGTTAGATAAGCTCGATGGCTTATCTGAAGAGTTAGGTTTTGCCAAGTTTACCAATGGTAGTCGAGACCTGAGTGACCAAGTGTTTATCACTGCTGCTTTGATGATGGGAACTGCTGGATTACCGCATATTATCGTGCGGTTTTTTACAGTCGCTAAAGTAGCGGAAGCCAGAGCATCTGCTGGTTATGCCTTAGCATTTATTGCTGTATTGTACACCGCAGCACCGGCGGTGGGGGCCTTTGCAAAAGTAAACATTATTGAGTCTATCAACGGCTTGGATTCAAACGGCATTGCTGAAGAACAACAACCCAGCTGGTTAGCTCATTGGCAGCAAGCTGGCCTGGTGGAGTGGCGAGATGAAAATGGTGATGGCCGTTTGTTTTACTCGGGAGACCAGCGCAATGAAGTCACCATTAATCAAGATATTGTGGTGCTGGCCTCACCGGAGTTAGCGCAGTTGCCAAACTGGGTCGTGGCCTTGGTTGCTGCGGGAGGTTTAGCGGCGGCACTTTCTACCGCTGCAGGCTTGTTGCTGGTGATTGCTAGTTCGATATCACATGATTTAGTGAAGCAAACTTGGCAAAAAAAGCTTAGTGATAAACAGGAACTGAAATTAGCGCGCAGCTGCGCAATTGTAGCAATTTGCGCGGCTGGCTATTTAGGCATTAACCCTCCGGCCTTAGTTGCGGAAGTGGTTGCTATTGCTTTTGGTTTGGCAGCTAGCTCGCTGTTTCCAGCCATTGTTTTAGGTATATTTGTTAAGTCCATTGGGCGTACAGCGGTAATAAGCGGCATGCTGAGCGGCATGAGTATCACCTTGGCATACGTGGGTTTCTTTAAGTTTGTATCTCCAGGCCTAAATCATTCGGAGTACTGGCTTTGGGGGATTTCTCCAGAAGGAATTGGCGCCCTGGGAATGCTAGTAAATTTCGCGATTGTGTTTATTGTCCAGCGCTATACTCAGCCAGCGCCCGTTAGTGTTCAAAACTTAGTACTTAGATTGCGTAAGCCATAGCTCTACCGCGTTTTTGCTGTCCACTATCTACTACAGCCTCATCGCGCCTTTTCTCGTTAGTTACATCGCACTTTGCTATTGGCTTACCTAGGCTATGCAATAGTGTAAAAGGGTGATTGCTTTTTTTTAACTTACGGTTAACAATCGTTTGCGAAAAAAACTAAGCTTTTGAATTAGCTATTTAAATTACATGGACGTAATACGATGAAATTGATTTTTGTGCATGGCTGGAGTGTGACTAATACCTCCACATACGGCGAGTTACCACAATCTTTAGTGGCTAAAGCTAGCGCTGCAGGTTTGCAGCTAGATTTAGAACACATCTATTTGGGTAAATACATTAGCTTCCATGATGAAGTATCGATGGATGATATCGCGCGAGCTATGCAGCAAGCCTTATTGGATTTACCCGGTAACGAAACAGGCATTCAAGAATTCTCTTGTATTACCCATTCTACTGGTGGGCCTGTTGTGCGTTCTTGGGTTGATAAGTATTACGGTGCGGCAGGTTTAGCTTCGTTACCGCTTAAGCATTTAGTGATGCTAGCACCAGCTAACCATGGCTCTAGTTTAGCGGTGTTAGGCAAACAGCGAGTTGGGCGTATCAAATCTTGGTTTGCGGGTGTTGAGCCAGGCCAAAGAGTATTAGATTGGCTGTGCCTGGGTAGCCAAGGTCAGTGGCAGCTAAATGAAAATGGCATGGCTTATGATTATGTTGGCAACAGCTTTTATCCCTTTGTATTAAGTGGACAGGGGATTGATACTAAGTTCTATGATTTTTTAAATGGCTACTTGGTAGAGTCTGGCTCAGATGGCGTGGTACGCGTAGCGGGTGCCAATATGAATTACCGTTATTTTGCTCTAGAGCAGTCTGAAGAGCAGCTGACGGGTTTTCAAGGTAAAGCATATCGACTAAACCCTAGCGAAGTTGAGCCTGTTCGGCGCCCTGCAGAAGTGCCTATTGGGATACTAAGTGAATTTAGTCATTCAGGGACAAAAATGGGCATTATGGCAAATAAAGCAAGCTCTGCTAATCATCATATCGTTGTTGACCAAGTGCTTGCATGTTTGCAAGTAAACAGTGCCAGCGATTACCAACAACGCAGTACTGAGCTAACGCAGTTAAGCCAAGCCGAACAAGCTAAAGTGCCGCTCGGTAAAAAGCGAAGCATTGGTAAATATTGCATGTTGGTTGTGCGGGTTAGAGACCAAACTGGCGAGCACATCCACAATGAAAACTACGATGTTTTGCTACTAGCAGGTAAAGGTTATAAACCTCATCAATTACCGGATGGCTTCTTTGTCGATAAGCAAATGAATAAAGCGACACACAGCTTGGTGTATTACATTGATGCCGACAAAATGTCGCAAATTAAAGATAACTGTTTTGGACTGCAAGTGATGGCTAGACCAAACAAGGGCTTTTCTTTTTACACCAACACCCAGTTTCGCTCTGAGGGTTTAGCCATCGATGAGGTGTGTGCTGCTAATCAAACCACCTATATCGATATCACCATTCATCGCGATGTCGATAAAAATGTGTTTAGGTTTGCGTCTGCTAAAGCGCCACGAGAAAGCTTTAAGAACATAAAACCCTCTGGTGATACTATTTCTTGAAACTGTCGGGAGAAAACTAGTTGTTTAAACTTATCGCAATAGCTTTAGCACTGTTTTATTGCATCTCAGCGAATGCAGGCTGTGGAAGAGATGTGTTTGAGTGCCGAGTTTATCAAGGTGATGAGATAACGCTTATGCCTTGTGAGATAAAAATCTGTGCCAGCGCTAACGATTCAACCATCTATTGGGAACTGCAAGATGGCACCGAAATTTATGATCATGCGGAGCAAGGCTTTAATGAAGTCACCATTAATAAGGAAGCGGCGCAGCAGCTTCCGAGTGACATCTTAAAAGACCCAGTAACTTGTTACAGTGCACTGGGTAAGGCGATGATTATATGTGCTGACAACGTATCGTTATAGGCACTACAGCATATAGCGAAGTCGTAAGCCAAAAATGGTATCTCCAGCTGTGTTTACGCCTTTGGTGGCTGCTTTGGTAAAGTAGTATTGAATATCAGGCGCAATGCTTAAGCGATTAGTCAGTTTTATATCGTAGTAAATCTCGACTGACTTTTCGTTACCGTGTTGTTTGCGGATCCTATCAACGGGTTCTACTTCGGCGTATCCAATGCCTAAAACATCTTGGTTATCTATCAAATCAATTATCACTAGGCCGGCCACGGCAACCGCTTTAGTTTTTGCAGCATAACGTTGATAAGAGCGATTGTAGCGAGCAAATATACCTAGTTTGCCAAAGTCTTGGCTTATACTCACCGATAAAGTTTGACCGGCCTTATTTGCCTCTAACTCATTTGCTGAGGTATGTGAGCTAGTTGTATCGTCAATGTCTGCAAGACTGATTTTGTACTCACCTTCACCAAAGTCAAAGCTTGGTGTTAGCCCTAGCTCGAGGTGGCGTACAAATTTCCCATCACTAAAGCTACGAATGTCGATATCTTTGCCGTTAGGTTTCGCATCGTTAAACCCCACCTGCACATAGGCCCATTGGTTTTGAACTGACAATGTCGCGCCTAGTGCACGTTGACCACTAGTCCAACTTAAGCCTTGGTGTGAAAATGGCGAGGCCATAAAGGTGCTACGGTCATCACTTAGATATTTGTTGGTTGCCCATAGTCGGGTGGTGTAAAGGTGTCCTAGGCGATAGGTGAGTCCATGGTTTAGTAAGCTATGTTCCCACCATAAGCCGTTAATTGCGGTGATGTTTTGGTCTGGTCCTGTCATTCCACCATTTGGTTGACTTGGCCCTAATCCGACATCTTCGGCAAATTTTCGGGTATAGCTGTTGTTAAGCATGTTAACCATCACGCCGGCAAACACTAGCTTGCCGTAACCTTGTTGGTCTTCCCAAAATCGCTTGGTAATAATCAGGTCGGTTTCGTTATCAAGGTAGTTATGTCCATGGCCGTCGGTTTGGGCAATAGGCGCAATTTGGATTTGATAGTCTAAGCCATGATTTACCGACAAGTAACGTTTCATGCTTTGATAATTGCTTAGTTCATCGACATCACTCAGCAAGGGTTTGTGGTTGTAAGGGGAAACCTGTTTGGACAAATCTGCAAATTGTTGCGCTTGCAAACCCTTACTTAGTCCTAATGCTAACAGTGATAAACAAATCAGAATTTGTACGCTTTGCATGATGATGTCTCAGTAAATATTGGGTGACATATTCTCTTATGCAAACATCTAACTGTTGAGTAAATTACGGTTTACTCCCGTTAATACAATAAGTTAACGCTTCTTACCTGGCTGTTTGTTACCTAAAGTTACCTAGCTCCGGTTTTGCGTTCTGCTTAACGCTCCAGTGTGTAACTGCTTAGCCAGTTAGCCTTGATTTACTGTTACTTTAGTTTTGTTAATACAGGAGCAAACTTATGTGGGTGTGTTTATGTGAACAGATTAACGAACAAGCATTGACAGTTAGTTATGTGCAAGGTTTAAAAACGGTTAAGCAGTTAAAACAAGCAAAGCAGTTGGGTAGCACCTGTGGTAAGTGCATTCGATTAGCAAAACAGAAGCTTGCACAATTAGATAGCTCGCTTATTCAAGTAAGCCTGCTAACTGAGGAGCGCTAAGTAGCGAAGCGACTAAACTTTAGTCGTTATGAGTGTTGTACATGTATTAAATGATAAAAATTCATTTAATACATAGAGCTAGAGCGGCTACACTGATATCTGTAAATTTTGCTTACTAACTCGGAGCTCTACTATGTTTAAGGCACTCGTTCTCGATCAAGTTGAGAAACAAACCACTTCTAGCATTCGCCAACTTAATGATACCGACTTGCCCGAGAGTGACGTAATTGTAAAAGTTGATTATTCCTCACTTAACTATAAAGACGGCCTAGCCATTACTGGTAAAGGCAAAATTGTTCGCAATTTCCCCATGGTACCCGGAATTGATTTGACCGGTACCGTTGAGCAATCTCATGACCCTCGTTACGCTGCTGGTGACAAAGTGGTGTTGACCGGTTGGGGAGTTGGTGAAGGCCATTGGGGTGGAATGGCAGAAAAAGCAAGTTTAAAAGCAGATTGGCTAGTTCCTCTGCCTGAGGGCTTAAGTGGTAAGCAAGCCATGATGGTAGGTACTGCTGGTTTTACTGCTATGTTATGTGTACAAGCCTTGGTTGATGCCGGTATTACGCCTGAATCGGGCGAGATCCTAGTTACAGGTGCTAGTGGTGGCGTTGGCTCAGTAGCCGTTACCTTACTTGCTAAGCTAGGATATAAAGTGGCTGCTGTTAGCGGTCGAATAGAACAAAATGGTGCTTTATTAGAAGAACTAGGTGCTAGTAGAGTTATCGACCGTAGTGTGTTTGAAGAGCCTGCGCGCGCCTTAGAAAAACAAGTTTGGGCCGGTGCAGTTGATACCGTGGGTAGCAAGGTATTGGCTAAAGTACTGGCTCAAATGGATTACAATGGTGCCGTTGCCGCATGTGGCTTAGCTGGCGGCTTCGATTTACCAACCACGGTAATGCCGTTTATTCTGCGTAATGTTAGCTTGTTAGGCATAGATTCAGTGAGTTGCCCAAGTGCTAAACGGATTAAAGCGTGGCAGCGTTTAGCTGAGTTGCTTCCAGATAGTTACTACCAGCAAGCGTGCACCGAAGTGGAATTAGAGCAAGTCGCGGAATACGCTGAAGCTATAACGAATGGCCAAGTCACTGGGCGGGTGGTTATCAAGCTATAAAACTTAGTAACTTACGTCAAAGCCGACCAATAAGGTCGGCTTTTTTGTTGCTCTGCTTTTGATTGCTTAGCACTTATTCTACTAATCCCATGTCTTGCACTCGTTTGCTTATTAAGCGGCTACATTCTTGTTTAATTACATTGCGTAGCCAAATTTGCGGAGCAGAGTGCTCGCAGCGTGGGTGCCATAACAGTGAGTAGTCAAAAGGCTTAAATTCAAAAGGCAGCGGTTTAACTACCAGTTGATTCTTTTCCGCGACTAGATAGGCTAAATCAGCGGGAACCGTAATAATCACCGGGACTTGTTCACTAATTGCTAGGGCCGCTTCTAAGTGGTAAGCGCGAAGCAGCAGTTGTGGTTTATCTTGACCAGATAATGCTTCATCCAGCAAGCTTTTAACGCCATCGCTAATGGCTATCATCGCGTGTGGATAAGCTAAATACTCTTTTAGAGTGAGCTCTTTGTTTGCCAATGGGTGATGCTTGGCAAGTAAACAAAATACACTCACTAAACCCAAACTGTCTTTAGCAAGCGGGGCTACTGGTTTGGTTGGTCGACAAATGGCCATATCGCAGCCATCTGCAGATAACTGTTGGGCGAGTTGTTCATGCTGCAAAGGAGCAAATTCGAGAGAGATATTCGGTGCTTCTTGGTAAATCCTTGCTAGGGCAAAGGGCAGAATAGTTTGCATTGCATAGTCAGTAGTGGCGATGGTGAAATGTTGACTACATTCTGCAGGGTTAAACACATTTGGGCTAAGTACCTGACGCAGGTTTTCTAAGGGGCCTTGTAAGGCTTGATTCAATTCTAAGGCTCGCTCAGTAGGCACCAAACCTTGGCCTTGGCGAATAAACAAAGGGTCATTGAGTAAGTCACGTAGGCGGGTTAATACTCTACTCATCGCCGATTGACTAAGACTCAAGCGGATAGCCGCTTTACTTACGCTACCTTCCTCGATGAGCACCTTTAAAGCTATGAGTAAGTTTAGGTCACGACGATAGATTTCTTCTAAGTCCATAATACTAAATACTGTCTAAACAATTGCTTAAGTATGCGTTATTTGCACAGGAGTCGGTATAAATCTTTGGCTTGTAGAAAGCTTTTTAAGAATTAATAACGAAGATGATTCAGAGTTGGTAGGGGAGTTTAGCGCTTGGTTAAGTATTCTAACCGACAAACTGCGTCGGTTAGAACGTTAGTCTTATTCATGTTTTTTATCTTAATGGTGACTTTTTAGTATGGCAGCTACGTCCATTATTACTAAGTAAGAGGCGACTAATGCCAGGAATATTCCTACAAAAATCATAATGTTGTCCTTATTCTCGCGTTTAATTATTAAAACCAACAGTTCCGACAACAGTGCAATGAAGGTTTTAACGATGTATATCTTTCTTATTATTTTTTGCAGCGTATTTAGCTTATAACAGCTAGTACCCTGCATTGCTATTAAAGCTACAAGCTTAAATAGTCATACAATTAAAGCCTATTTTTTGAACAGCTGTCTGTGAGATTGATCTTGTTTTGCTTAAGCAATGGCGCTTTTCAATCAGATTAGTGAAGCTAAACGCCTTAAGTAACAAAATTTGTTAGCGTTAAACCAGTAATAGCAATATGGCTTCTGCCGAAAAACCTGAACGGGAAAATAAGCTATTTGTATTACCAATTTCGGTTTAGAGTGGAACTAAGCCAGAGTGTTTCTCTTGGCTAGCGATACAAAACTAGGCGCAGTTAGCTGGTTAACAAGCCTACTAGTTTTAACCTGTGTTCACTGATACCTGGTGCAACTGGAGAATTTAGCCGCAGGGTTAGTGGTGTTCAAGATCAATACTTAATAAGTTATTAAACAGTTATTTTGCTTTATAGTTTGCCTATAAGTTCGCTCCTCGCAATATCAATATTTTCATTGCTCACTCTGCTTTTATCTAGATTCTACGACTTGTGAAGCCAAAAAGATTAATCGCAAATAGTGCGAAGTCGGTCACTTTACAATCACGATCTTTTGCCACATTATAGTTTTGTATTACTAATACAATATGATCATTTTTACCGTAGTTAGGAGGTTTAAATGGGAACTTATCGCCGGCTAATCATTTAAGAGAGCGAATAGTCTGGAAAGGAAAAGTCATCTGGTTGTATTTCGTTAAATAGGTTTCGGACTATTTAACTACGGATGACCTTAGCAATATTAGTATTTTAACTATTACAATAATATTATTTATACCTACAAGGAGGTTTAAATGAAACCGTCTAAGCTGCTGCTAATCCCTATGAGCACAACTTTTATGTTTGGTTGTTTTGAGGCGCCAGAAGTATACGTTCCGCCACCAGAGCCTACTTACGCCATTGAAGAAGTTACTTGGAACATTACCAGTGCAACGTCTCTTATAGCACCTACATCTGCAGAGTATCCAGAAGTTTACTATTTCGAAAACGATATTCTAAAAATCTATACTTATAACGAAACAGACGATCTCTACACGTACAGCCAGCAGGCTTACACTGTCTCTGAAACAACAATTACTTATGGCGACGTCGATGGTACTTATGAAGTAGTTGATGGCGCCTTATCAATTACTTATACAAAAGACTCTGTAGAGTATACGGACGACGGCACAGAGGTTACCGATCAAGCGGTACTTGATTCTATTGCTGCTGCCGAAGAAGAAGATGGTTCTGGAGTTGAAATTCCTGATGCTGTGAATGAATACCAGTTCTCAAATGGGGATTTTGAATCAGATAGCGGAACTGCAGCGAATGATATCTATGCCTCGTCTGAAGACGTAAACTTTTCTGCTGCTGCCGGTATGGGTGGTGTAGACGCAACAGCGATTACTTTCGATCAGTTTAATGCTGGTTCAGGTGCTTATGGTTATTTGAAGTATGATTCTTCAGAAATTGTTGAAGGTGTAACTTATGGTTCAGATACGCTGTCTACAGAAGAGTCACCTTCGTTCTCTTTAGAAGCTGTAATCAATGCCAACACTGCTGCTGCTGAAAACATGCAAATCGTTCAATTTGCTGAAACCAGCAATAATGATAAAGGCTTTAACTTTTACATTGCTTCAGACCAAACTATTCGCTTTAAGCTTTATGGTGCTGGTGGCAATACTGTTGAAGTGACCGCCGCAACAGCTTTCGAAACAGACAATTGGTATCACTTAGCTGCTGTGTATGACGCAGATGACGGTGATACAGGAACTATCAAGATTTATGTTAATGGTGAACTAGATAATTCTCGCGATGTTTCTGTTGATTACGGCTTTAACACCGAAGATGATTTTTACATTCTGGGTGGTGCAAACAGTAAAGACCGAAACTTCAAAGGTACTGTAGATAACATTGCCACTTGGAGCGAAGCTTTGGATGCGCTGCAAGTTGCTCAGCGTGCATCTCAGTTTGCTAATGGAGAAGAGCCTGTAGATCCACCTGTTGATCCAGATGTACCAGCTGCTAACTATCAGTGGGAATTTTCTACCATTGACGGCGATGCTGCCATCGGTGATTACACCTTAAGTATGAGCAAATCTAGTGATAACCCACGTGAGGTTGTAACCGGTGCATTTGGTACGGGAAGCGCTGTTCAAATTACTCAAGCTGAAGGTGGAAACTTTGGTTACCACTACATTGATGATGTAGATATGTCAACGAGCCCACTAGCAGCAGCTGATGGTGTTATTTCTTTTGAAATACTGTTTAAGTCAACTGACGCTGCATTTAACTCTGATGCTGGTCAAGATTTACAGTTGATTGAAAATGTTGATAGTAGCCGAGGTTATAAATTAGTTATCGACCAGACTACTTTACTTCCTCGATTGAGAATTTATAACGGCTCAAGCTCTACTTCAGTAATTGGTGCAACACCTTTACAAGATGATGAATGGACACACATTGTTGCAACTTACGATGGTACAACTGCAACCGTATATGTAAATGGTGTGCAAGATGCTACTCAAGAGGTTACTGACTTCTTACCGAACGAAAGTACAAGCGACAAGCTTTACATCGGTGGTGGCGCCAACAGTTCACAGAAAAACCTTGAAGGCGCTATCGATAACGTTGCGTTCTGGTTAGACACCTTAACTGCTGAAGAAGTGGCTGCACGCGCTGAAGCATTAGGTTTTACTGTTAACTAATAACATAAAGCTAAACCCTCACCGCTATAGGTGAGGGTTTTGTTTATTTAGCGAGTTCATCTTTTATTGCTCAATTAGATATAAATGGAAACATCGCCGACCAGCAAGCTAGTTGTGATGCAATAGTCGTGAATTTGTAAATCGCCAACAATAGCAGTTCTAAAATGCACCTTATATGGTGCATTTTTCTTTTCAGTAAACGCTCCTCTAAAAGTAAATGTGTCGCCTTCGAAGGTTTACATGCTATCAAGACGTTCTAACACTTCGTAAAGCAATATAGCTGCACCCTAAGTTAGCAATGTCGCCTACCTGCTCACTTGCCATATTATATTTTGTATTTAATTCAATTATCGAATCAATGGACTGAAAAAGGTGATCTGTTAGACGTTTTGTTTCAACAGTAATGCTGATGATCACATTTTGAACGGTTTAGTCTACAAAATGCATTAAAATGATATTGTAATACAATTAATTGTGTTCAATGTAGAGTTATAAACATGAAATCATGCAGTCTAGCAATGTTACTTATTGGTGGTTGTTTACTGAGTGCGAACGTTCTCGCGACTTCAGTAGACTTTCGCCATGAGTACAAAAGTGATACCAAGCAGCATGCTAGCCGAGTAAAGATGGCCCATACCTTCGAAAATAATTTCTCTATGGCTTTAGAGCTTAAATTTAAAGGAGAAGAGGGAAAATTCATGGAAGACTTACAATCAAACGGATCTGAAATCGACCTTGGCTACCGCTATAAAATTAACGATCAATGGGCGCTAATTCCTGGTATGCCTATAGAGTTTGGACAATCAGGAACCACCTATAAACCTCAATTGCGCCTTACTTATACCCCGGAAAAACTGAAAGGTTTCTCTTTAAGTGGTCGTTATCGCCTTGATGTGAAACCGGGTGAAGATGTTAAAAAGTATCGCCATCGCTATACCGCCAACATTGGGTATAAATATCAGCAATGGACATTTGGTCTAGAGGGTAACTATTACTACTCCGACAATTCTGAATATCACCTCTATAACAATGGCCGAACTAATTATGAAAACAACTTTACCATTCATTACAGCATGGGCAGCTGGACGCCTTGGTTAGAGTTTGGTGATGTTTCTGTTTCAAACCAATCTAGTCAGCGAGAGTTAAGAAGCCGCATAGGCCTACGCTATAACTTCTAAAATGTGATCTGTGTATTTGTATTACAAATTATCTCCATGTAGTCTATTTGTATTACTAAAGAGGCCGTTGGCTCTCTAACATTACTTAACCTTTAATTGAGAGTGTAGATATGTCTAATAAAGTTGCATTAATTACCGGAGCAACCGGTGGAATTGGTTTTCAAGTGGCAAAACGCTTAGGTGAAGACGGCTATACCGTTGTTTTGAACGGTATCGAAGATGAAGCCGGCGCAGCGCGCGTTGCTCAATTACAAGAACTGGGTATTGAAGCTGAATACTATAGCTTTGACGTTACTGATGAAGTTGCAGTTACTAGCAATGTGACCAAAATTGGTGAAAAGTTCGGCAAAATTGACGTGCTGGTAAACAACGCCGGTGGCTTAGGCGGTCGAAGCCCTATGGAAGAAATGACCACTGAGTTCTACCGTTTTGTAATGGCGCTAAATTTAGATAGTGCATTTTTTGTATCGCGTGCTGCAATTCCATTCTTGAAGAAAGGTGAAAATGCTTCAATCATTAATTTCACCTCAAATGCTGGTTGGAATGCCGGTGGTCCGGGTGCTGGCATATATGGAGTTTCTAAGGGTGCGGTACATACCTTAACTCGCGCGTTAGCAAAAGAACTCGCGCCAGCTGGTATTCGAGTTAACGCAGTATCTCCTGGTACTATTGATACGCCATTCCATGCTCAAATCAAAGAAACCAAGCCTGAAGTATTTGCTTCTTGGAAAGATAGCATTCTACTAGGCCGCTTAGGTCAACCTGAAGAAGTTGCTTCAACTATCTCTTTCTTGGTCAGCAAAGACGCCTCATTCATCACCGCTGAAACTGTACAGATTGGTGGTGGACAAGCCTTAGGTATCTAATTGCTGCGTTTAGCGCTTTAGAATAGCAAAGCCACACTTACATTAAGTGTGGCTTTTTTAATAGCTGAAAGCACTCAGCGGGTGTTCTTTCTTTGGCAATGAGCTAAGACTTTAGTATTTAAGTGTTACAAATATAGCGATCAAGCCTACATTTGACGGCTTTTTTTGTATCTGGTCTATTACAAATAGGGTAGTATTAGTCATACTAAATGTAGAATGAGTTGTGTTAGCAATGATAAATCCGGCGGATTGGTTATTGCTAACACAATATTTGATTAAGGTTATTTTATGTCTAACGAATTCATGCAAATAGAAGGTGCGTCTCGCAGCCTACATTTGCAAGTTGCGAGAGAGATTGCCCGGGGCATCTTGTCGGGAAGCTTGCCACAGGGCAGCATTATTCCTGGCGAACTCGACTTATGCGAACAATTTGGTGTAAGCCGCACTGCATTACGTGAAGCGATTAAGTTGCTTAACTCTAAAGGTTTATTAGAGTCTCGCCCTAAAATTGGTACGCGTGTGCGTGACCGCGAATACTGGAACTTTTTAGACTCCCAATTACTTGATTGGATGATGGGTTTAAGCAATACAGAACAAGCTTATCAAGAGTTTTTGGCTTTACGCCGTGCTATCGAGCCAGAAGCAGCTGCCTTAGCGGCAAGAAATGCTACTGCCGAACAGCGTATGGGCTTGTCGGCTGTTTTTCAACAGATGTTCGATGTTGCTACCGGGGTTGATGAAGACACTTCGTGGACAGACGTAGATATGGAGTTCCACCGTTTGGTATTCCTATCAACTGGTAATAGCTTTTACATTCCTTTTGCTAACGTACTACGCACCATGTTTATCGGTTTTATTGATCACTCTTCTAAAGAAGGTGGCACCTGTATTGATGAGCATAAAGCAATTTATGATGCGATTATGGCTGGCAATGCAGAAAAAGCGCGTGAAGCTAACCTAGCCTTGCTAAATAACAGTAATCACCGTTTGCCTTCTGATAACGCTGCTTAGTATTACCTCTCTGATAATTGCTAAATGCCGACAGTTATACTGTCGGCATTTTTGTTTCTACTTCCTCTATAACTTGCTCTCTAATTCTTCTTTAAATGACTTTCTTGATTTTTATTTCATGCTTTCAAGAACTTATTTGTTTAGAAGAGGACAAACTATAGAGATAGTGCGTAGTGAAAGGGAGTACAATGCAACAACTTGCCGAGAATGTTTGGGTTGTAGAGGGGCCTAGTGTTCACTTTTTCGGTTTACCGTATTCTACCCGTATGACTATTATCCGCCTGGATAATCAGCAGCTGTGGGTCCATAGTCCAATAGCCTTAAACGATAACTTGCTAACAAATATAGCCTCGCTAGGAGAGGTTAAGTATTTGGTCGCGCCAAATCATCTGCATCATCTGTTTATTGAGCCTTGGCAACAGCAGTTCCCTGATGCTCGCTTGTATGGCACAGAACAACTAATTATTAAGCGTAATGATTTGGATTTTGATGGCGCTTTAACCAACAGTTCAAGTGAAGTTTGGCCTTGGCATCAACAGATAAAACAAGTGCTTTTTACCGGTTCTCCATTGATGCAAGAATGCATTTTTTACCACCCTTCATCAGGTGTACTAATTGTTACCGACTTACTTGAGAACTTTAACCCTGCTGGTTTTAACTGGTGGCAACGTTTATTGGCAAGAATGACCGGTATAGTAGCGCCGAATGGAAAAATGCCGCTAGATTGGCGGCTAAGTTTTATGTTTGGTAAAGCCAAAGCACGCCAACATTTAACCCAGATACTCAACTGGCAAGCTAATACCTTAGTGATGTCGCATGGTGAAATTATTCACGAAGATGCGACTAACTTTTTAAAACGCTCTTTTCGGTGGTTGCTGTAAAGCCACTAGTTGTTAATGGCAAAACCAATACCCAAGCTTTGATTATGTTTGTTGTAATCAATTAAGGATTCACCATAGCCGTTAAAGTACTTAAGGTAGAGCGCTAACTCTTGGCTTATACCGTAGGACCAGCGTAGGTCTAAAGCGCCTTTGTTTTCCTTTTTAAAGTTATTGCGTCCTAAAAAGCTTAAACGCTGGCGCTCATTTATTTGCCATTTGGCCGTTAGCTCACCGTATCCGTAGTAGTCTTCCATGTTAGGGTTATCGTCTTCAGACTCGTCTTCTGGTATTCGATACCATGGCTTAATCGCGATGCTTACCGGGTCTGCATCAAAGCCAAATTCTGCGTACACTCGGTTCCATGAGCGCGAGCGTATTTGTGTTTGTCCGTTTGATTCATGTACTAAGCCAAGGCGCAGCCATTCAGGCGACCATTGTGATTTTTGGTCAGCTTGGCTGTTCCATTGGTAGAAAAACTCGGGTTCATAGTTGGTTTCTCGAATCGAATCTCCCGAGCGCTCATAAGGCTGCCAAAAGGTTTGTTGAGTGTAAGCAAAGCTTAAATTATCACTATCGGTAAATAGCGTGAAAGGAAGCGTGAGGCGGAAACTAAACTGAAATTCTACTTCCATTTTTTCTGGCTGTTGACCGGGCACACCTCCAGCTAAATCAGGGATAGCAGGGGAGGGGTTATATTTAAATGGCAGAATATAGTTATCTCTAAACATGCTCATGCCGGCAAACGTCCATTGGCTACTGGTAGACATCATTTCACGACGGTCGCCGATCCGGTTGAGGGCAACCCCTAAGCCAAAAGACTGGTTGTGGATGTTGTAGTCAAGCATTGACTCGCCATAGCCATTAAAATACTTGGCGTAGAGAGAAAATGCAGGGCTAATGCAGTAAGCAAAACGCAAATCTAAAGCGCCCTTATTATCTGATTGTAGATTATTGCGGCCCATTGCTGTGATGCGGTGGTTACATTGATTGTCACCAAATAAATACCCTACAGTCAGTTCTCCGTAACCATAATAATCGGTGAAGTCACCACCGTTGTTCACTTCGGGACCTACTGGGATCCACGGTTTAAAGGTGATTAACCAATCGTTATAAGAGGTATCAAATTGGGCGTATATTCTCTCCCATGAGCGATCAAAATCACCGTAAGAACCATTTGCTTGATGGCTAAATCCAAGGCTAGCTGCGCGCAACAACCAGCGATTTTTGGCAATGCTAAATTGATCGGGGCGCCAAGTGTAAATGAGCTCGGGCTCGTAATTGGTATCACGAAATGGGGACGAGAAGGGTTTGTTATATACCTGCCAAAAACTTTGCTGAGTATAGGCAATGCTAAAGTAGTCTCTTTCACTTAATAGGTTTTCAGCTACGATGAGCTTGCCACTAATTTGAAACTCAGTTTCTAGGTTGTCGATACCTCTGCCATTTTCGCCTTCTTTAGTGGCTAATACTGAGGAGTAATCACCTAAACTTGGTGGGTTAGGGTTGTATTTCCCTAGCAAAATATAGGTATCGCGATAGGCAACTATCCGAGGACCACCGTCTTGCTCTGCCAAGCTAGTACTTGATAGCGATAGCAGCAAGATACTAAGTACTGTTTTCTTCATTCCGTCCCTGAAAATCTTTGTTAACTAGCAAGCTAGCGTTAGATCAATGATTTAACATTTTTATGTTAGCGGGGAAAAGAAAAAGAAGCGAGCAAACCTAGTAGAAATTCTTTGTGGGTGAATTTAGTTTGGCGCAAGTAAAAGGACGCGAAAGCGCCCTTTGGGTGAATAAGGGGGTTAGTTAAGAGATGCTATAAGCAATAACAACGCCTAAGGCCACAAGCCCTAGAGCAAAAGCAAACTGTATTGCGGTAGACAATAGCGCTAATACAAAACCCGCTACTGCTGTGGTTCGAAAGACCAAAGAGAATAGAATGCTAGTGATAACTAAAGCAACTAAAGAAGGGAAGAGTCCCTCGCCAATAACCATTTCGGTAAACGCTGTAGCTGCTATGGCAGCAATTACAGCAACAAAACAAACATCTATTCCTGAGCGCTCAATCTTGAGCACTTGAGTGCCCAATTTAATCGGTGCAAGCATAATTAGTGTTAGTAGAGAAAGCGTTAATACTATCGTCATTCCTTTAACCTCTATTCGTTGATAACAATCCTTGTTAAACAGTTACCTAAATCAAGTATGTTACTAATTAGGTATGACGAAAGAGTAACCTAAGCTGATAATTCACGACCATTCCCCATTTGGGTTAAATTACTTGTTTGTTAATTAATCAACTTTGGCAAGCTTGTCAGAGCAGGAGATAGCGATAGATGAATATTTTGTTACAGCAGAATGTTGGTAGAGCAGTATGAGCTTGACGCGCGGCAATAAAAAAGCCCCGCTTAGCGAGGCTTTTATAAGAATCAAGAGTATTAAGCTATGTAAACCGCGCCACTCCAGCGTAGGGTTTCGCCATTAATCTCTAATTGATGTTGAGTATCTGATTTCACGTTTGCTTGGTTAGAAACACAAACGGTAATCTGTTTGCCAGACACCAAGTGAATCGCCACTGCTGACGCCACTTTGTTGTGAGCCAATACTTCAACCGAAACAACTTGTCCACGAGCCTCGGTGCTCGCTTCAATCGCTTCATTAAAGTAGCCATGAGTTTCGAACACATTGGCGAATAAATGATCTTTACCTTGCTGACGTAACAGTAATACTGGTTCGCTGCGCAAGTTGAAATCTGGATCGTTTGCACCGGTACGCGCCATAATAACTTGGCTATTTGCTACCGCAGAACTAACCATTGTGTAATAGCTGTTGCCTTGCAACCAAGTGATTAGGCTTGAACCTTCAACTTCTGCTGTTGCTTGATGCCATAGGTGCTGGTAACCATTGTTTTCACCTAAAGGCTTAAGGCGTGCATTGCATTCGTAGTTAAAGTCGCTGCGAATAAACTGGCCAGAGTAGTGAAGGGCGTAATCATAGTTATGCTCTTGCTCGCTTACTAGGCGGAACAAATCCAATACCAAAGGCTTAGCGAAGCCTTCTGCTTCAAACATGATTACACTGCGTTGTTGATCAACTCCAGGGTAGTAGTTGCGTACAAACGCACTCATTGCTTGTAACTGGTTGTCTCCACTTACAAAGAAGTGCTGCTCGCCCCATTTTTCTTCTGCGGTGGCGGTATCACCTTGGTTTTGGCTTTGGTAGTCAACAACCACAGTGTTGTGAGCAATGGTTTGCTTCGCGTAGCTTTTGTTCTCTGGAATGTAACGGCCGCCAAATTTTGGCTCTACATTTACCCAGCGGCCAAAGCCGTAGTCGTGCAATACTTCTTGGCCACGATTAAATAGGTTGAAGTGCAAGCCGTCAAAATGGCCATGGTCTAAGGCCGAGTGAAGTTTGTGGTCACTACCATGCTGGCCGAACCAAAGTAGCGCCATGCTGTCGTCTTGCTGAGCATCACGGTGGCGCAAAATTGCTACGCCGCCTCGGTCGCCTTCAGCGCCGTCGGTTAATACTAAGCTGCCCCAGTTAAAGCCACCAATACTTGCAGCATTTTCACTAGCATCCGATAGGCTGGCACCAGAACCATGCACCCAAACTTTAGCTTGGTGTTTGGCCATAGCCACTAAGTTGGCATCACGTTGGTAACGGCTAAAGCACATGCTGGTAGCAATCAAAATACCTTCGTCGTTAATGTCCATGGTTTTTGATGAATCATTAAGTGCAGGTAATACACCATTAGGGAAGGCAGTAGCCATTACTGCGTAGGTTGTAGTTTTAATAACCTGATCTTTTAGTTGGTAAATACCAATCTCTGGTTGGCGACGCTCAATAGCTTCGGCAAACAAGAAGATTGGACGCAACGAAAAGCGGTGGTAGTAAGGACCTTCCATGTAGTAACCGTCAGGAGAAAACAGCTGAGTAAGCTGAGCAATAAAGCCGCCGCTTACGCTATCACCTTTAAGGCCATACAAGGCTTTATCTACGCTGGCTTGGTCTTGAATTGCGTAACCACAAATACCAACACCTGCTACTGCCCACAAACCGTGGTTGTGCACAATATCAAAGTCGTGGGCGTACACGTCTACAAACAGCTCAATCATCAACTTAAATAAGTCATTTTCGATCAGTGTTTGCTCGTCTTCTGCCAACTTATGACGAATGCAAGAATAAGCACATGAGGCGTACAGCATCCACATGTTCTCGTTCAATGTTTGATGGAATAAACGCCCTGGTGGGTTTGAGTCTCGGCTAGTGTTTAGCTCTAAAGTAGGGTACACCTTGGCGTATTCAACCAGCATGCTACGTGCATAATCTAGGTAGCGTTGGTCTTCAGTAATTAGGT
Source organism: Agarivorans sp. OAG1 (assembly GCF_037076485.1). NCBI lineage: Bacteria > Pseudomonadati > Pseudomonadota > Gammaproteobacteria > Alteromonadales > Alteromonadaceae > Agarivorans > Agarivorans sp. OAG1. The sequence goes on along the minus strand of NZ_AP028990.1, from coordinate 2,754,919 downwards.
ACAAGCGGCCCGCTAAATCCAAGTGGATGTAGTTTTGCTTGTGGCGGTTATGCTCATAACCGCCTGCTTCACCGTGGCCTGGGATCTCAATGCCTAAAGGCATGTAGGCTTCTAGTGCGGCAACTTCTGCCGCGATAGATTGACCAATCAGCGAATCGGTATTTAGATGCTTAGCGAGCTCTTTTGCTTCTTCAAAGCTTATCAATAATGGTTGGTAAGTCATGGTTAACCTCGGTTCTTTTCTAACGCCAGAGATCCCTGCCAGCAATAAGTTTGTTGATTATGTTCAATAGTGTGCTGAGTTTCAGCGCTTACATCGCGTTGGTTGCTAAGCATTACGGTGAAATCAATGCCTTCACCTTTAACTTCAATAACGCTGCCAATGTCGTTGCTTACAACTACAGTAACTTGGTTTACTTTGCCGCGAGCATTAGTACTGGCTTCTACAGCTTCGTTAAAGTAGCCGTGCGTTTCTAATACGTTAGCAAATACCGTAGATTTAGCTTGGCGGCGTAAAATAAAGCTGGTTTCGCTGCGCAGGTTAAACTCTGGGTCGTTAGCGCCTACGCGAGTGAAGAACAGCTCGTCGTTTGCTTCGCTGGCACTAATCCAAGAATAGTAGCTATTGCCTTGTAGCCAGCTTACTAAATTGTTTTCAGAGGCTTTGCCCTGCGCTTCGTTCCACAAATGTTGGTAACCAAAGCTGTCACCCATTGGTGCCAATTCTTTATGTGTATGGTAATCGCTTGTACAACGTACAATTTGACCTTGGTATTGTAGGGCGTAGTCGTAGCTATGTTCGGTGTCGCTAGATAAACGGAAAACGTCAAGTAATAGCGGTGCTTCTAGTGCGTCATCGTTAATGAGTACTGCACTGCGTTGTTGGTCAACGCCAGGGTAAAACTCTTCAGCAAAGGCACTTACCGCTTGTAGATCTTGGTTGCTACTTTCGAAGAAGTGCGGAATGCCGTGTTTGCTGTCTGCCAATTCTACATCGAAGTTGTTTTGACAAGCTTGGTCTACAGCAACTGCGTTGTGAGCAACGGTTTGGCGTGCATAAGATTTGTTTTCATCTAAATAACGTCCACCAAATTTTGGCTCTACATTTACCCAGCGGCCAAATCCGTACTCTTTAAGTACCTCTTGTCCACGGTTGAAGAAGCTAATGCCTAAGGTGTCGAAGTGACCATGTCCCATGCCGTGTTGGCCATAGTTCATTACCAATTGGCTTACGTCACCGTCTTTGCTTTGCATACGAACAAAGCCTTGTGCGCCGCGATCACCATTTGGACCTTCGTTTAACTCAACACTTGGCCAGTGAGGAAGGGCTGTGTTGGTTGACTCTTGGTAAGCTTTTGACAAGGCCGCGCCGCAGCCATGTAACCAAACTTGCTGCTGAATTTTAGCCATGCCAAGCAGTTTTTCATCGTGGCCGTAGTGTTTGTAAGCTAAGCTCACTGCCACTACTACACCTTGATCTTTAATGTCCATCGTTAACGAGGCATCGTTTAGCGCCGGGAACACACCGTTAGGGTAGGCAGTAGCTAACATCGCTTTAATGGTTTTACCAATCACTTGGTCTTTGTAGTTAAAGATGTCTAGCTCTGGACGATGGCGGTGCAATACTTCGGCAAATAAACACAGTGGGCGAATCGCATAGCGATGGTAGTAAGGCCCTTCCATGTAGTAGCCTGATGGCGCAAACAGTTGGCTAATTTGCGCTAAGAACCCACCCGTAACATCGTCACCTTTTAGGCCATGTACCGACATTTCTACATATTCTGGTTTGCCAATGGCTAGACCACAAATACCTACCGCTGCCACTGCCCAAAGGCCGTGGTTGTGAATGCGGTCAAAATCAAAACCGTATTTGTCGGTAAACATATCCAACATAGGTTGAAATAGTTGGCTTTCGATATGTTTAACTTGCTCTTCGTTTAACCAGTGCTTAATACAGCTGTAGCCTAAACTTGAATACAAAAGCCACACGTGTTCGTTAAGAATCTGGTGAAACAAACGCCCTGGTGGGTTGGTATTGCGTTGAATATGAAAGCCAAAGCCTAGGTACTTGTCGGCATACTCGGTCAGTATGTCTGCGGTGTATTGGGCGTATTGCTCTTCACCGGTAATAAGAAATAAGCGACCCGCTTGATTAATGTACTGGTAGTTCTGCTTGTGACGGTTGTGCTCGTAACCACCCGCTTCGCCATGGCCAGGTACTTCAATAGGCTTAGCCATATAAGCCTGAGTTTCGCTAATCATTTTGGCTAAGCTTAAACCCATTAAGCTTTTGGTGTTTAGCTGTTGGCTAATTTCAGCAATTTCCTGCTGGTCTAGTAACACTGCATTTAAATTCGCAAGCATTTGAAACCTCATACACATAATTTATTGATATAAAGTAATACAAATAAAAAATGAATTCAGCATAATCAGGTAAAAAAGTGAACTTACTCACAATATATCTTTTTGCTGTTTATTCGTTCTACAGCATTGTAGCTTAGTTGTTGAAGCTATGTAGCATGAGGCTGGATTTGCCTTAAAATTAATCAAAACAAGCTAAGCAAAAAATAATTGGATCTTCATCACACATAAAGTGTTTTTGTATTACAATATAATTAATTTGTAATACACTTAGCTGGCTTTAATTATTTCACACTTAACTTTTGACCTTCAGAGGCGGCTATGAGTATTGATATCGTTGTTGTACTAGCCTACTTCGTATTTTTAATTGCGATAGGTTGGATGTTTCGTACTTTTACATCTTCCACCAGTGACTACTTTAGAGGCGGCGGTAAAATGCTGTGGTGGATGGTAGGTGCGACAGCATTTATGACTCAATTTTCAGCATGGACCTTTACTGGAGCAGCAGGGAAAGCATTTAGCGACGGTTTTGCCATCGTTATCTTGTTCTTAGCCAACGCGTTTGGCTACTTTATGAATTACATATATTTCGCTCCGAAGTTTCGACAACTTCGTGTAGTTACTGCAATCGAAGCGATTAAAAAACGTTTCGGCCGTACCTCTGAGCAATTTTTTACTTGGCTAGGCATGCCCGACAGTTTGATTTCTGCCGGTGTATGGTTAAACGGTTTGGCAATTTTTGTTGCTGCTGTTTTCAACATTCCTATGGAAACCACGATTATTTTCACCGGTGTAGTATTGGTGATAATGGCTGTAACCGGTGGTTCTTGGGCGGTTGTTGCGTCTGATTTCATGCAAATGTTAGTGATAATGGCGGTAACAATTACCTGTGCTATTGCTGCTTACTTCCATGGTGGCGGTCTAACCAACATCATTGGTAACTTCCATGGCGACTTTGTGATGGGCAGTAACCTTAACTATGTAAGCATTTTCTTATTGTGGATTGTATTCATCTTCGTGAAGCAATTCGGGGTAATGAATAACAGCATTAATGCATACCGCTACTTATGTGCCAAAGACAGTGATAACGCACGTAAAGCTGCTGGTTTAGCTTGTGTGTTGATGATTGTTGGTCCGCTTATTTGGTTCTTACCACCTTGGTATGTAAATGCCTTTATGCCTGACTTTGCGGAAGCTTATAGCACCGTAGGTGGCAGCGATGCAGCGTACTTAGCCTTTGTTCAAAACGTTATGCCAGCAGGTATGGTGGGTTTGTTAATGTCGGCAATGTTTGCCGCTACGATGAGCTCTATGGACTCGGGTCTTAACCGTAATGCAGGTATCTTTATTCGTAACTTCTATTCACCGATTTTACGTAAAGAAGCAGCCAGCGAAAAAGAGCTTATTGTTGCAAGTAAAGCCGCAACGATATTCATGGGCTTTGTGATTATCTCGATTGGCCTATTTATTAACTCGCTACGTCATCTAAGCCTGTTTGACATTGTATTGAACATTGGCGCGTTGATTGGCTTCCCAATGCTGATTCCTGTGCTACTTGGTATGTGGATCCGCAATACGCCTGATTGGGCAGGGTGGGCAACCTTAGTAGTTGGTGGTGTGGTGTCTTATGTATTTGGTATCGCGTTAACTTCCGACGACATTCAAAACTGGTTTGGCTTAGAGCAAGCGTTAACTGGTCGTGAATGGGCTGACCTGAAAGTAGGACTTAGCCTAGCTGCACACGTGATATTTACCGGTGGTTTCTTTATTGGCTCAACCTTGTTCTTTAAAGGGCGTACGCCAGAGCGTGAAGCTGAAGTAGCTGAGCTGTTCCGCGATTGGAATACTCCAGTACATGCAAACACTGAAGAGCAACACAACCTAGATACTAAACAGCGTTCAATGTTGGGTAACTTAATTAGTGTTGCTGGTTTCGGCATCATCACCATGGCATTGATTCCAAATGACATTTCCGGTCGAGCACTGTTTGTTCTGTGCGGAACCATAGTATTGGTAGCTGGGATCTTGTTGGTACAAGCTTCTAGAAAACCAAATAAAAACTTAGACACAGAAGCGATAACGGAATAAACGCGAGAGGCTTAAGCCAAGGCGAGTGAGTCTCGCCTTGGTAAAAGAAGGATTTACCTTAAGCACAACTGAAAACTAACCATAACGAGAAACATTATGACAGCATTTTTTAATTCAGCAGAAACTCCTTGGGATGACCTTGGCGATGGCGTTACCCGTAAAATTGTGGGTCACACCGACCAGTTAATGGTTGTTCACGTACGTTTTGAAAAGGGCGCTATTGGTGCTCCACATGCCCACGAATTTCACGACCAAATTGGTTACGTAGCTGAAGGTAGCTTTGAAGCTGAAATCAACGGCGAAAAAAGAATTGTTAAGAAAGGTGATGCTTACATCGCCCCGCGTACTTTCATGCATGGTGCAGTTGCGCTGGAAGAAGGTAGCGTATTAGTAGATTGTTTCTCACCACCGCGTGAGGACTTCTTGTCTTAAGAGGAAACATTCATGACTGAGTTAAAAGTCGCCTTTATTGGCGAATGCATGGTAGAACTGCAGCAACAAGAAAATGGCCTGCGTCAGAGCTTTGGTGGCGACACGCTAAATACAGCGGTTTATTTTTCGCGTATTAGCCAAAATGCCAAAGCTAGCTATGTTACCGCACTTGGCCGCGATGCCTTAAGCGAGCAAATGATCGCAACATGGCATGCCGACAATATTGATACCCACTTGGTACAACGTTTAGAAGACAAGTTACCTGGTATTTATATGGTTCAGGTAGACGAGACTGGCGAGCGCAGCTTTTTGTATTGGCGCAACGATTCCGCTGCTAAATTTTGGTTAGAGCGTGCTAGTGACGCTTTAATTGAAGAGCTGACTAATTACGATGTAATTTACTTGTCGGGAATTAGCATTGCAGTGTTGCCAGAAGCATCTCAAGAGAAGCTTTTCCAAGTTTTAGCTCAGTGTAAAAACAACGGGGCGAAAGTTGTATTTGATAACAATTTCCGCCCAGCTTTATGGCAAAGTAAACAACAAGCTATCGACGCATATGCCAAAGTTCTAGCCTGCACTCATACTGCTATGCTCACCTTTGATGATGAGCAAGAGATTTATGATGATGCACATATAGAGCAATGCATAGAGCGTACTTTAGCGCTAGGTGTTAGCGAATTAGTGATTAAGCGCGGTAGTAAAGATTGTTTAATCGTTACTGAAGACGGCGCAATTAGTGTTCCAGCTACAAAAGTTGCTAATGTGGTTGATACCAATGCTGCGGGCGACTCATTTGCTGCAGGTTACTTGGTTGCTCGTTTACACGGTGCAAATACCGAACAAGCAGCATTAACTGGCCATAAAGTGGCTGGTACAGTTATTCAGCATAAAGGCGCAGTAATTGACGCCGCACATATGCCAAAGATTCAGCTATTATTTACCGCAGATGCGGTGTAAGAACTAGGAACAAAACATGAACTTAAATGAACAACTTCAAGCGCTTAAAGTAATTCCTGTTATCGCTATTGATAACGCAGATGATGCTGTGCCATTGGCAAAAGTATTGGTAGATAATGGTTTACCTTGTGCTGAAATTACTTTCCGCACGCCAGCTGCGGCTCAAGCAATTGCTAACATGCGCGAAGCCTACCCAGACATGCTAATTGGTGCGGGCACAGTATTAAACAGTGGCCAAGTTGATCAGGCTATCGAAGCAGGTGTTGATTTTGTGGTTAGCCCTGGTTTCAACCCAACAACCGTGCGTTACTGTCAGCAGCGTAACATGCCGATTATTCCTGGTGTTAATAACCCTTCATTGGTTGAGCAAGCGATGGAAATGGGTTTAGACACCTTGAAGTTTTTCCCAGCAGAGCCTTCAGGCGGCGTAGGCATGTTAAAAGCGTTAACAGCGGTTTACCCAGTTAAATTTATGCCAACGGGTGGTGTATCGGTTAAGAACATTAACGATTACCTAAGCATTAATGCTGTACTTGCTTGTGGCGGTACTTGGATGGTTCCAGCGAATCTAATCAAAGAACAAAACTGGGATGCTATCGCTGAGCTAGTTAAAGCTATCGATTTAAACTAGTATTTAGTTTTGTATAAAAAGCCCTTGCAGAGCAATCTGCAAGGGCTTTTTTGTGTTGTATCAATATTGCATTTATTGGGGCTGGTAGAGTAAAGCTATGCATTGACTCGGAGTGCAAAGCACATGGATTATATTCAGCTTAATCATGACAACATCGAGAATGAGCATATTTGCTGCGGCTTTTCTGATAAGAAATGTGCCAACAGTTACCAAGCAAAAAAACAATGGATGAGTCAGCAGTTTGAACAAGGGTTTGTATTTCAGCGCTTAGATGAAAGAGCCAAGGTCTTTATTGAGTATCAAGCTGCCGAGCAAGCATGGTTACCCATTGTTGCGCCACAGTATTTGGCACTTGGTTGTTTTTGGGTATCTGGTAAGTATAAGAAGCAAGGTCATGGCAAAGCCCTGTTGGCGAAGGCGCTTGGTGCAGCTAAAGAAAACAACAAGCTAGGTTTGGTTACCGTTGTAGGCAAGAAAAAATACCACTTTATGAGCGATACCAAGTGGCTGATTAGGCAAGGCTTTGTAGTGGTTGATGAGGCGCCAAATGGCTTTTTGCTCTTAGCGTATCAATTCCCCAATTCTGCAGACGAGCAAAACCCGCGTTTTGCAGACTCGGTGCTTAAAGCGGATCTTAGCAATGCTCAGCGAGGTTGCCTTGTATATTATTCTAATCGCTGTCCATTTGCTGAGTATCATGTCTTAGAATCTCTGCAGCAAAGTTGTGTTAAGCGGAACATCCCGTTAAGCATTGTTAAATTAGATAGTGTAGAAAAAGCGCAAAATTGCCCTTGTCCACAAACTATCTTTAGCCTGTATTATCAGGGGCAATTTATTACCACTGATATAAGCGCTTGTATGGATAGTCGTTTTGATAAGTTTATTACGCCTTAGGCGTAATTTTGAGGAGAGTAATGGCTAAAGTCATTTTTCTGTGTGGTTTTATTGGTTCAGGTAAAACTACTTACGCAAAAAAGCTAGCGGCGGAGCTTCCGGCATTTCGTTTCACCATGGATGAGTGGATGATCCCTTTGTTTGGTGAGCATATGGAGCGCGAGATATTTGATGCGCGACAAGCTACTCTTTATGGCTTGTTTCAACAATCTGCAATATCGTTATTGAAGTTGGGAAACTCAGTTGTGTTTGATTGCGGCCTTTGGCAAAAAACAGAGCGAATAGAAATGGCTCAGTGGGCCCAAGCCGAAGGCTTTGAGTTTGAGATTCACTATCTAGACGTAACTTTTGAGCAATGTTGTGACCGGGCTTATTCTCGCAATAAGCAGCGCGGTGAGAACGCTTACGAAATGACACCCGAGATGATGGAGATGTTTTGGCAACAATTTGAGAAGCCGAGTGCAGAAGAAGTTGTTATTAGAGTTTGCTCTTAGCGCTTTGCGAAATGGGACCGATGTCTCTTACCTAACTACTTTTTTGTATCTCAATCATAGGTTCTTTCACGGCTCGCTTATTGTTCCGTAGGTATAAACGAGCCCAATTGTAGCTAGTAACAACGCTTCTCACTGCGTTACGCTATCGGCATAATCAATCATTTACCGAAGTAGCCGAATATCTATTTTTTAGGTAGCGCAGTGACAAAACGATATGCATTAAACTCTTGCCCATTGTAGCGGCCGCGAACCTGTACCGACGTCATCGTCATTACACTTGCTACAGATTTTGCGGTTACGGTATGCGACATCGTATTCTCGAAAACACCGAATGATTCTTGATTAACAATCACTCCAGGGCCAGGTGCAATTTTTATAGCTAAGTCTTCTATCTCGCCATCGGATTCAATAATAACCTGATAGCTAAATTCACGATCGACCAAGTCCAATATCTTCGGTGTTACAACTCTAACGCCATCGGGCAGCTTTATTGGTCTATTCAATATTGGGTCATAGCTTCCATGAAATCGTCCGTCCTCGCAGGCTGAGCTTATACTTGGTGTAAGCAAGCAGAACAAACTCAATAGTATTAATAGTGGTCCATTTTTTACATTAAACATCAGTAACTTGCCTTTTGTGAAACTTCTTACCTATCTGCTTTTTAAAATCCTAAGTTAGGTGGAAGTAAATATTTTTAATGATTAATCATTGCAGTAATTCCAATTGTTATCAGTATGTTTAAGGTCAAACATCGATCTACTCCACAATAATGGTTAACCAATATGGATCACTATCGCACAAAATGTGAACCAATATTGAATCATGGTTTACCAATGAATTAGCTTAAGGGGGAATTTGGTTCCAGTCATAATCTGAATAAAAAGGATTTAATATGCCCCACATGGTTGAACGCTTTAATAAGCGTCTTTGTTTGACCTTGCTAGCCGCCTCTCTAACTACGTTATACGGATGTGGTAGCAGCTCTGACGATGGTACTCCCCCCCCAGTTGATGAAAGTTTTACAGTTGGTATTTTTGAGCCAGTTACCTTAGAGAAAAATTTGAGTGGCGATTCGCTACAACGAATTGACTTTGAAGTTTCTATCGACAGTGACTTTGCCAATTTATCGCTATACATCGATGACAAGCTTGCAATAGACAATATTGATATTCCTGCCTCTGGTATCAATACTATTAATGCATTAGTGGATATTGGTGAGGTGGGGCAAAAAAGTATTAAGTTAATGGCCCGTGGTAGTGATATCACTGTTAATAAAATGGAATTTAGTGAACGCCCCGATTTATTACTGCCTAAGTTTGTTGATATTGCCGAAGAGGTGGGGATCACAGACCAACTAAATCTACCTAAATATGGTGGGCCAACCGTTGCCGATATTAATAATAATGGTTACTACGATCTTATTCTTAATAACCATAACTGGCGTCCAACCAACCAGCTTTATTGGAATAACCAAGACGGCACGTTTACCTTAAACACTGGTGACTGGGATGGTTCTTTATCATGGGGTGACATGCATGGTACCGCCGCAGCTGATTATGACAAATCGGGTGATTTGGGCATTATCGTAACGCGAGGTGGCGGCAACGGAACAACACCTTCATACCCAGACTTTTTCGTTAACGAGGACACTACACTAACAGAGTCTTACCAGGAGGTAGGCATCACTGAAAGTGCCCGTGGCCGTGGTGCTCGTTTCATCGATATGAATGGCAATGGTTTCCTTGACCTAGTATTCATTAATGCTGAAGGCATTAATGGTGACAGTGGAGCGCAGCATCTATTTTACAAAAACAACCTAGACGGAACCTTTAGTCGAATTGATGTACCCGGCATCGAAAAAGCCAATACTGAACGGGTGTTAGTGTTGGATTACGATGGTGATGGCGTAGATGACTTATTATTCCTCACTCCGATGACCTTGTGGAAAAATAATGGCGATTTCACTTTTACTGACGTAACAGACACGGCTTTACCTGAGAATGTACGCCAAACATGGCAAGTTCAAGCGGCTGCTGATGTGGATGTGACAGGAAATGGTTTTGCAGATATCTACTTATCAAAAGGCCTTCCGCATTACCAACTTTCAAATCGTTCTTTAGACTTTAACCCGACCTCACAAACACTTGATCTTAACGATGATGGTAATCAGGGGCGCAGAACCATGCAGCTCACGGTTGAAGATTCGTTTACACTAAAAAATCTTCACCTGACTTATCGTCAATATGACGGTGGTTTCCCGATAATGCTGGGCGAGAACAAAGTTGCCCATGAAGTGGTTAAAGTTGAGGATTACTACACACTTCCTGAAGACTTAACTATTGCCCAAGATGCAGCAATGGGGTGGCCAGAAAATCGCGAAGAAAATGGTATTTACATCGGCTACGTTGGCGACAATCAGTGGAATGTGGAATGGGTTAAAAATGACAACGTGTTTTGGCAGGTAGCGTTCTCACTCGATAACATTCAAAATGTGAATACTGCATGGGAGCCTCAGAACCGAAATCAGCAAGATATACTGTTGGTTAACAAAGGCGGTGTATTTGTTGATGAAACCAGCGAATGGAATCTTCCTCCAGGTGGTAACCACTGGGGTGTTACTTACGGAGACTTTAACAACAACGGTTACAATGACATCTTTGTTCATCGCTATGGTTTCTTAAAGGAACGTGTTACCGATTATCTATTGCTAAATACTGGTGAAGGTAAATTTGAATTAACTCAAATGCATGGCGCTCATGATCCAAAAGACCCTGGTCATGGTGACATGGGACAAGCCTTTGCACTAACTCGTGATGGTAAAGTTGACTTACTTAATGGCAGTGAAGACGGCATTTGGTATCTCTACAAAAACCAAACAGAAATTACCGACAGCCATAGTTTAGTGCACGTTGGTTATAGCCCAGTGCATAATGTCGACCCAATGTCTGCAGTTGTTAAAGTGTCAGTTGAAGGTAAGTCTTATACAAGACGTGTAGGCTCTTCTGGTGAAAACTTTTCACAAAGTTTACTTAACACAATACATTTTGGTTTAGGTAAATCTACAGCTATCGAACAAGTCCAGATTACGTGGCGTAATGGTGAGACAGTTTATTTAAATGCTCCGGCCATTAATGAACGAATCACCAGTGATGATGCTGAAATGCCAGCGCCAACTGATATCGATTTAGGGCGCGAAGAGCGTAAACTGCGCCCGGGTGATAGCTACCAGATCACGCCAAGTTTTACGCCGGTTAATGCGATTAATGGCGTGACTTACACTTCAAGCGCTCCAGATCTAGTGTCAGTTAGTGACACTGGCTTAGTCACTGCAATAGAGCTAGGCGAGGCAACAATCACTGTACAATCCACTGCTGCTGAAAGTGTCTCTGCTTCATTGCTGGTGAAGTCAGGCGAGTTTGATCCTATCTATGCAACAGGCATTAGCATCGACTGGGAAGAACAAGCTGTTTACATTGGTCAAAACTACCAATTAACCGCGCAACTTACTTCCAGTGAACCTGGAGAACTACCTGATGATCCTTCAATTCTATGGTCTTCATCTGATGTGAGTGTTGCAACCGTATCAACCAGTGGTCAAGTTAACCCTGTTGCTGCGGGTAATGTTGTAATTACTGCAACTGCTGTAGGTTCTGAAGTAGCTGATCAAGTAAAAGATACCGTTTCATTGGATGTAGAGGCATTTGTAGAAGCGAGTGTTGTATTTGATGACAACAGTAAATATCTCGGACCAGAGCTATGTACAAATCAACCTCTTGATGTGGTGGCAAATTATCATGCCGGTTCGGGGTCAGAAGTTAACAGCAATGGTTTAACCTTCCGCTTACGACACATGGATGCTGGTTGGGGGCTTGTTAATGATTACATCGTTGAGCATCCGGAGTCGGCTAACAGTGAATCAGGTACGGCAACTGCTGAATTTGACCTAAGTGATCCATTAGTTATCCCAACTGCAGATCTTCCAGACGGGCACTTCCACTTCCTATTTGTTGAATTTATTACTGACGAAGGTAAGAAATTCGAGAGGGGGATCGGTTGGGCACCTGGAGATATTAAAATCGTAGACTGTATTTAAGTTTACTTTGCAAGAGCCGACTTATCGGCTCTTGCTTTCTGCTGTTATCCTACCGTTGAGCTTAGCGAACTTGCGCTTATCATTCGCTCTTCGTCTAACAAGCCTTAGGTTTTGAACCGCGCTAGGGCAACCAACTTGTGTTGTAATCAGTTTACTCTTTCAAATCGAGAAAATACTTTTGGCTCAGCGCCTGAGTTTTGATTGGTATGTCAAACAATACTCTGTTTTTTATCAATTTTATTTAATGTTATTACTCAATAGTTATTGTAAGGAAGTACGCAAAGCAATAGACTAAATTTCATAAAATATGATGGTAATACAACCTTGATACTGGTGACTTAACGATATTAACCAGCGCAAAGGCTTTAAACTCCAGGGATTGGGTTTGATTAGCAAAGCAAAACGTTCTAACAAGTGTATCGTTGCAGAATCTCTTGCAGCGTTATTGGCCACCTTATTATTGGGATTTGTTCTCGCTCACCTCGAAGCGTTTGAAACCCTATATTCCTTTTCTCGCAACCATGAAAGTTGGGAACTGGACGAAATTATCTTAATGGTGCTGTTATCTCCGATTTTTTTGTTGTGGCTTGCGGTACGCAGATGGGCCGAAGCTCAATACGAAGCAAAAATGAGAGAAGAGCGCGAATCTCAGTTGGCTTATCAAGCGACTCACGACCCGCTCACCGGCTTGGCTAACCGAATATCTTTGGAAGACCGCTTAAGCCAAGCTGTGGCACGCTGCAATCGAAACAACTCTCGTATCGCTGTCTTGATGATAGATCTTGATGATTTTAAAAAGGTAAATGACTATTTAGGGCATGATGCGGGTGACCGCTTATTGCGGGAGATTGCCCAAAAAATCGCCTCAGGCATTCGAGCCGAAGATACCATCGCGCGGTTTGGTGGAGATGAGTTGGTTGCGGTATTAAATTGCGACAAAGGCCAATCAGCATGCTTGTTAACTGTAGAGCGCATCATAAAGGCCTGCAATTTTACCACTGTTATCGACGGCCTAAAGATTGAAACTTCGGCCAGTATTGGGGTGACATTTTATCCGGAACAGGATCAAGAAAGCTTGGCTCCGGAACAATTAATCCGCCAAGCTGATCAAGCCTTATATCGCGCAAAACTGGCTGGTAAAAATCGCTATGAGCTATTTGATGGAGAAAGCGCTCGAACGATCAAGTCTCTATTTGCTCAACGCGAAGAGTTTAAAGCAGCCTTGGCAAATCAGGAGTTACAACTCTACTATCAAGCTCAAGTGAATACCAAAACCGGACTAGTGATTGGTGCTGAAGCGCTATTGCGCTGGCTGCATCCTAACTTGGGAATACGTTCCCCAGTGAGTTTTTTGCAGGCCATTGAAGATCACCCGCTTATTATTGACTTAGGCGAGTGGGTAATAAACCAAGCTTTGGCTCAATTAGAGCGTTGGCAACAACAAGGCGTGCATCTTAAAGTAAGTGTCAATATATCTGCTTTTCATATCCAACAAGATAATTTTGCCGAACGCTTAGATCACCTTTCTAAGCAATATCCAACAGTAAAGCCTGGCTGCTTAGAGCTAGAGATTACCGAGACGGGAGTATTAGATGACTTTGCTCAAGTCGCAAAAGTGATGGCACAATGCCAAGGCTTAGGTTTTAGCTTTGCCTTGGATGACTTTGGAACTGGTTATGCGTCTTTAAGCTATTTGCAAAGCTTGCCTGCCGAACTCATTAAAATTGATAGAAGTTTTGTTCGCGATGTACTGGACGACCCTAAGGATCTCCGGATGATAAAAGGCATTATCAGTTTGGCAAAAGTATTTTCATTGCCGGTTATTGCAGAGGGAGTTGAAAGCAAAGCACAACAAGACAAATTGTTGAGCTTAGGCTGTGAACTTGCCCAAGGGTATTTTTATGCAAAGGCCTTACCCGAGCAAGAGTTTCTGGAATGGCTCTGCAACAGGCAACGAGGTGCAGCTAGCAACCAAGTTTTGCCACCGCTGCCTTGCTCTAGCGTCGGTGATTTAGCTACTTAAGGCTTATTTATATTAAGTTGCAATGAGCATGTTTTGTAAAAGCGGCCAACAGACTCAATAAATAGTATTGTTATGCGTCGCTTTGTTGTAATTTGGTTGTATCAATGTAACGAAATGTGATTTTGTGACTTCCAGTAAAAACGCGTTAACTAACAACTGCAGTTATTTATTGCACTCTAATATTAACCATAGTGAAATTACGCTTAATGCTAGCTCCCCATTTCACAACCCATTGTTCTTAAAAGCCTTAGAGCAACAAGCATGTGTGGGCGCTAATAGCGGCTGGCAGCCTCATCATATAGAGTTGCCCGATCATCAATTATTGTTTCCCAGCTATTTAAAGTCACATAGCTATGGTGAGTATGTGTTTGATTGGGCATGGGCCGACGCTTATCAGCGTTACGGTATACAGTACTACCCCAAGCTTGTAACCATGCAACCCTTTACGCCTATCGCTGGGCACAAGCACTTTGGTAGCTCCCTCACTGATAACGCCGTTTCTCAACTGACTGATAGTGTGGTAGATATTTGCCAACACCAGAATTTAAGCTCTTGGCACTGCAATTTTATTGAGCATTCTTTTGCCGAGCAATTGCAAAGCAATGGCATGATGACGCGTCACGGGGTGCAGTTTGAATGGCATAATCAGGGCTATGCTAGCTTTGAAGATTATGTATCACGTTTTACCTCCCGCAAAAGAAAAACCACTAACAAAGAGCGCAGAGTCGCGATATCCAGCGTGGACGAGATAGTTTGGCGAACGGGCGACGATATCGACTATCAAGCCTTAGAGGCATTTTATCTTTGTTATCAAACTACTTATATGAAGCGTGGACAAAAAGGCTATTTGTCGTTTGGCTTTTTTCAGCAACTCGCTAAGCAAATGGGCGATAACATGCTGCTAGTGACAGCAGAAAAAGACCAGAAAATTGTGGCTAGTGCTTTATTCTTTTTCGACCAAGATAACTTATATGGCCGCTACTGGGGATGTTTGCAAGAGCTAGATATGCTGCACTTTGAGTTGTGCTTTTATCAAGGCATTGAGTTTGCGATTGCCAAGGGAATACAGCGGTTTAACCCCGGAACGCAAGGTGAGCATAAACTTTACCGAGGCTTCGAACCGGTGACTACGTATTCTTCTCACTATGTTGCTCGTAGTGACTTTTCCGCTGCAATAAAAGATTTTTGCCTCGAAGAACAGCGTCAAATTGCCCAATATGCCGAACAGTGTAAGAAACTGCTTCCTTATAAAATACAAGCCTGAGTAAAATGGAGTTAGTCATGGATGTCGATTTACAGTGCCGTTGTGGGAAAATAAAAGGGCAGATAAAGCAAGTAAGCCCAAGCGCTGTTAAGCAGCTAGCCTGTTACTGTGAAGATTGCCGCAAGTTCGCTCTACATTTGCAGAGTGAGGGAGGCTCAATAAACGAATATGGTGGCTCCGAGCTATATTTAGCGGCGCCCGCTAAGGTTGAAATAGTTGAAGGTAAACAGCAGTTAGCCTGTTTGCGTTTAACGCGTAAAGGCATTTATCGCTGGTATAGCCAATGTTGTAATACACCTATTGCAAATACCGTGGGCATTAAACTGCCCTTAGTTACGGTTTATCAAGATTTTGTGGCTGCAGAGCAAACTAGCGCTTTACAGAGTCACGTAGAAGACTTGGGAGCCGTAAATGAGGATGAAGCCTTAAAGCCACTACCCAAGGCACTGTTGGGAGCATCCCCACGGATAACCAAATTTAAACTGATTGTTAAATTACTAAGCTGGAAACTGACCGGAAAAGGAAAACCCAATCCTTTCTTTGAAAACTCAGGCAGGGCAAAAGTAAAACCCTTGATACTTAAAAGCTAGTTTCCAAAGTTAACTCGCTACTTCTATAACTGATTTAATTAGCCCTCACGAGCAGTGAAGGCTGTTACACATTATCTGCTCGTCTTTTTCGAGCTCTTGTAATGTCCATTACCCTTTTTAGATTTAGGTTTGTAGTTGAGAATTGAAATGGGCACTTCCTTCTTTGGCTCAAACCCTTCTACTACCTTGCGCTCAATAAGGTGGCCAATTCGGCTTTCTATTGCACATAGGTTTCTAAAGTCATCTTTTGATACAAAGGATATCGCTTCGCCGCTTGCGCCTGCGCGGCCGGTTCGGCCAATGCGGTGCACATAGTCATCGGCTTGGTCGGGTAAATCGTAGTTAACCACTCGATTTAACTCTTCAATATCAATACCGCGAGCGGCAATACCGGTGGCTACCACAAACTTTACCTCACCGGCTTTGAAGCTTTCTAACAACTTAGTTCTAGATGCTTGGCTACGACCGCTGTGAAAGGCTTCTGCAGCTATTCCGCGTTTTTCCAATTGGCTAACTAATTTGGCCGAGCCATGTTTGGTTTGAATAAAAATAAGCGCTTGCTGCCAATCATTCTCGTTAATCATGTGACTAAGTAACGACGATTTTTTGTCTTTGTCTACGGTGACTAACCATTGATCAATATCAGGCGCGTTGTTGGCATCGTGGGTAAGCGATATTTCAACCGCATCACCAATCGTGGTCTTAGCAAGTTGTTTAACTTGTTTAGATAGTGTGGCTGAAAATAGTAGGCTTTGACGCTGCTCAGGTAGGCGATCAACAATTTTGCTTATGTCGTCGATAAAGCCCATATCCAACATACGGTCAGCTTCGTCGAGCACTAAGGTATCTAGCTGGTCAAAGTGCACCGCACGTTGATACATCATGTCCAATAATCTACCGGGAGTTGCCACCAAAACATCTACACCGTAAATTAAGGCCTGCTTTTGCGGTTCTGAGTCTACTCCGCCAACCATTGCTAGTGAGCTTATTTCAAGGTGTTTTGCATAGTCCTTTATACTTTGCTCAACTTGCTGAGCTAGCTCTCTAGTGGGGGCTAATATCAAGGCTCGTACTCTTTTACCGCGCAGTGCTTCGGTTTGCCGGGAAATACTTTGCAAAATGGGTAAGACAAAACTGGCAGTTTTACCTGTGCCTGTTTGTGCGGCTGCAATAAGGTTCTTGCCTTTTAATACCAATGGAATGGCTTTAGCCTGAATAGGAGTAGGCTGTTGGTAGTTTTGTTCTTGTATGGCTTGAATAAGCGGTGTGCTTAAACCAAGTTTTGTAAAAGGCATTGGAGTACTCTGCTAAATAAGCGGCAACAGCTAGTATAGTATCTAGCCTATAAGTTAACGAGCGCGGAGTGTAGCACCTTATTTACTTGCAAGCTTGGGAATTAATAGCTTTCTTCGCAGGTCTATAGTTGGCGATATATGGTGTAGTGGGGTGCCTATGATTTCTTGCAACGAATATGATTATATTGAAATAGCCTGCATGTTTCGCTACTCCGTTAAGCTGTTATTGAGAGACGCTACCGTGCTTGAAGGGATAGCAGTTGATACCTGTACTAATCAACAGAAACAAGAATGTATCAAGTTACAACAGGAAGAAGGTGAACGCCTTGTACTGCTAGATAGTCTTAAGCAGTTACAAGTATTAAGTGACAACTCGCGTTTTACTCTAGTGGACTTCGCTTAAAGCCTTTTATCGTTGGTTTTAATTAGAAAAGGCGAGCCATGCTCGCCTTTTTTAGTTTACACCTGCGTTAGTGTTACTGGCGCTGGTGTAAACGCACATTCAGCATGCGTAAGGTAGCTTGAATACCAGCAAACACCTGGTTGGAGTTAACCCCACGGGTATGAAATTGCTTAGCATCATCGGCCCATTGAATCACACACTCGGTAAGTGCATTTGCTTGGCCACCTGGAGGAATACGAACTTCGTAATCAATCAGTTCTGGCATGGTTAGCTTAGAATCGCTTAAAGGATGATCGAGCGCTTTCATGAAGGCATCAAAACCACCGTTACCGTGTCCAGAGCTCTTATAAACCTTATCACCAATGCGTAGGCGAATGTTGGCGGAAGACTCTAGATCCAATCCACTGGTAATTGAGCAGTTAAGTAACTCAATATGGGCGAAGTCATTGCTCTCCATGATATCGGCGATAATGAACGGTAAATCGTTAGGTGTGATAGTGGCTTTTTGGTCACCTAACTTCACGATTTTGTCGAGGAGCTTTTTCTGATTCTCTGGAGATATTTCTATCTCCATCGCTTCTAGGTTTTTAATAATTGAGGCTTTACCTGCCATTTTACCTAAGGCATAACTGCGTTCACGGCCAAAGCGCTCCGGGCTTAGCTCGGTAATGTACAAACCACCTTTATGGTCACCATCGGCATGAATACCAGCGGTTTGAGTAAATACATCTGCACCAACAATCGGGGTATTAGCGGCTAGTCGTTTACCAGAAAAGCTTTCAACTAGCTTGGCAATATTGTGAATTTCTTTTTCATCGATGTTTAGCTGAAAACCGAGCTTGTCTTTAAGTACTACCGACACTTCGGCTAACGAAGCATTACCAGCGCGTTCACCCAAACAGTTCATGGTGCAATGCAACGCTGCTACGCCGGCCTCTGCCGCTGCCATGCTATTGGCTGTGGCTAAACCATAATCGTTATGTGGGTGAAAGTTAAACTTAATACTTGGGAAGCGCTCAATCATGTCAGTTAAACTGTCAAACACTTCTTTTGGTGCCATTACCCCTAGGGTATCCGGCAACATAAAGTGTTCTATGCCTAAGTCTTTAAGTGCGTCGACCAGCTGGTATACGTAGTCTGGGCTATCAGCATAGCCATTTGACCAGTCTTCCAAATATACGTTTACGCTTAAGCCTTGGGCTTGGGCATAACTCACCGTTTGTTTAATGTCGGCGATATGCTGCTCAATGGTTTTACCTAGCTGATTAGTACAGTGGTTTAAGCTGCCTTTGGTCAGCAGGTTAATGATTTTAGCGCCCGATTCTACAATCCAATCAACGCTTTTGGTGTGATCAACAAAACCAAGAATTTCGATTTGATGCAGGTGTCCTGCGTTTCTAGCCCAGTCGGTAAGCTGTTGTACCGCAGATTTTTCGCCATCTGAAACACGTGCAGAGGCTACTTCGATACGATCAACTTTTAAGGATTGGAGTAGGGCTTTACCTACACTGACTTTTTCTTGGGGGAAGTAAGACACACCTTGGGTTTGTTCGCCATCGCGAAGGGTAGTGTCCATGAGTTGTATTGAGCGGTTTTGCTCCATAAACCATGTCTCGCAGTAAAGAAGTTAGCTAAAGAGTAGGCGCTACCTTAGTAGCGCCTAGCTGCAACTATGCGCTTGGCCACAACCAAGGTAGTTGTTGTTTGTGTTTGGCTTCAAATTCAGAGATCTTGTCTTCAAATTTTAAAGTCCAGCCAATGTCGTCAAGGCCTTTAGATAAAGTCTCTTTACGGAATGGGTCTACATCAAACGCTACTTCTTTACCGGCTGGAGTTTGAATTACTTGATTCTCTAAATCGATAGTAATTGAAATTCCAGGTGCGGCTTCTACTTCATCCATTAATGCTTGTAATGTTTCTGCATCAACAATGATTGGCAAGATGCCATTTTTAAAGCAGTTGCTGAAGAAAATGTCAGCGTAGCTAGTTGAAATAATTGTATTAAAACCGTAATCGGCAATTGACCAAGGTGCGTGCTCACGTGAGCTACCACAGCCAAAGTTATCACCGGCAATTAGGATTTTAGAACCCTTAAACTCAGGGCGGTTTAATTCAAACTCTGGATTGTCAGAGCCATCTTCTAGGTAGCGCCAATCGTGAAAAAGGTGAACACCAAAACCGGTACGTTCTACTTTTTTCAAAAACTGCTTAGCAATGATTTGGTCGGTATCTACGTTACTACGATTCATTACCGCAGCAACTGAGCTGTGTTTTTTATATGGTTGCATAATAAACTCCAAAAATTTCACTCACATTGATTAATCAACGTGTTTACATTATTTCCAATTACGTAAATCGACGAACTTACCTTCAACGGCCGCTGCTGCTGCCATTGCTGGTGATACAAGGTGGGTACGACCCCCTTTGCCTTGTCGTCCTTCGAAGTTTCGGTTTGAAGTTGATGCACAACGCTGTTCAGGTTGAAGGTAATCACCGTTCATCGCTAAACACATAGAACAACCCGGCTCACGCCATTCCCAGCCAGCTTCGATAAGCACTTTATCAATGCCTTCTTTTTCAGCTTGCTCTTTAACTGGGTAAGAACCCGGTACAGCGATAGCTTGAACACCAGGTGCTACTTTTTTGCCTTTAGACACTTCTGCAATAGCGCGGAAGTCTTCAATACGGCCATTGGTACATGAACCAACAAATACCACGTCTACGGGGAAGTCGGTCATTTTCTTACCTGCTTCTAGACCCATGTAGTTTAGGGCGCTTTTAGCAGCTAATGATTTAATTGAGTCTTCAATCTTGGCTGGGTCAGGAATAGGCTGGTCTACAGGCAGTACTTGCTCTGGTGAAGTACCCCAAGTTACTTGAGGTGCAATGTCTGCTGCGTCTAATTCAACTACAGCGTCGTACTCGGCGCCTTCGTCGGTGGTTAGAGACTTCCAGTATTCTACAGCTTGTTCCCAATGTTCGCCTTTAGGTGCAAACTCTTTGCCTTCTAAGAAATCGAAGGTTTTTTGGTCTGGTGCAATAAGACCTGCACGTGCACCGCCTTCAATCGCCATGTTACATACGGTCATACGACCTTCCATGCTTAAGGCTTCAATTGCACTACCGGCAAATTCAATCACGTAACCGGTGCCGCCAGCAGTACCGATTTTACCAATGATGGCTAGTACAATGTCTTTAGCAGTTGCAAACTGAGTTAGCTCGCCGTCTACTTTAACCAACATGGTTTTAGATTTTTTCTGTTGGATGGTCTGAGTTGCCATAATATGTTCAACTTCAGAGGTACCAATACCAAACGCAAGGGCACCAAATGCACCGTGTGTAGCAGTGTGGCTATCACCACAACAAACCACCATACCTGGGTGAACAAAACCGTGCTCAGGTACAACAATGTGAATTACACCGTTATTGGCGTTGTTCATATCGTATAAGTTGATGCTGTTGTCGGCACAGTTTTGCGCCATAACTTCAATTTGTTTTTTGCCGATTGGGTCTGGCAAAGAAGCGCGGTCGGCAGCTTTAGTAGGAACACAGTGGTCCATAGTGGCCAAAATGCTGTGTGGATTGCGAACCGGGCGGTTAGCCATACGCAGACCTTCAAAGGCTTGCGGGCTTGTTACTTCGTGCATGAGGTGACGGTCAACAAAAAGGATAGATGCGCTACCTTTTGGTTCGTGGACTACATGCGCGTCCCAGATCTTTTCGTACATTGTTTTTTTCATGGCTTCCTTTACACCCTGTCTGTTGCTCTCACTCGCGCTATTCTTATTTATTTAGTCAAGCTTTAAGCGAATACTACTAACTTAAACTGTTTCTTTTATCTGTCTGCTAATTGTGTTTTTTAAGCGAATTATTCTGCAAAAATAACCACAATAAAGACCCGACATCATAAAACAACATCACAGGTGCAGCAAGGGGCACGCGCCAATGAATGTGTATATGACGGCGAACGTGCTGTTTTGCCAAATGAAAGCGCTGTCAGTCATAAAATTCGCAAATAATCATGCTTTGTTAGTGAAAACTTAAGTAGCTTTTGTTTTCATCACTTCAAATAGTTGAACGAGGTGTTTGCGCGCAGTTTGCGATAGGTAAATACCATGGAGGTTGAATGAAAGGTTTTAAACTAGGTTTATTGAGTGCGGCTCTTGTTATGGCGGGTGGTTCGGCGAACTTGTCGGCAGCGATGATCAAAACGCCTCTTTACATGAATTATGCCGATAGCGGTGTAAATGTTGAGCAGCGCTTAAAATTTGCAGGAAAAAGTAAATATAAAATTACTGTTCCACTAGAGAAGGGGACTTATAAAGTTCAGATCTCTGACGAAGGCTTGCAGTGTGGCTTGCGTTTTGGTCCTGCTGAAGAAAGTAAACTTCGTTTTTCAAAACCTCACGACTTGAGTAATTGTGCTGAAGAACAGTATTACGAGTTGAAAATATTGTTTGCGGGTAACTACGAGTTAATTTTAGATAACTCAGACGCCGACAAACCGACCTTACAAGTTTCACGTAAAGCACAAGCTTCAACCTTTAAACGTAAACCGCCAGCGGTTGATTGTATTGCATGGGATGGGCAGCCGGTAACGGTTGACGTAAGCTCCACCTTTAAAAATGGTCAAACCGTTAAAGACTTTTATTCTGGCCAAACCCAGAAAGTGGCTAACGGTAAAGTTACCATGCAGCCAGACCCTGCTAGCGGCGGTATTTTGTTGCTGGAAGCTGCAGATGCCAAAGCCAGTGAGTTTTCTTGGGATAACGCTAGCGTTTACTTCATCATGACTGACCGTTTTAATAATGGAGACACCAGTAATGATTACCCGCTGAATCGTAAAGCCGATGGTAAACAGGAAATTGGTACCTTCCAAGGTGGTGACTTTAGTGGTATTACCGCTAAATTGGATTACATCAAAGACTTAGGCATGAACGCCATTTGGGTTACGCCTATTGTTGAGCAAATTCATGGTTTCGTGGGCGGCGGCGATAAAGGCAGCTTCCCATTCTATGGTTACCATGGCTACTGGGCTTTAGATTTTACTAAAATCGATCCAAACCTAGGTAGTGAAGAAGACTTTGGTCGCTTTGTTGACGAAGCACATAAACGCGGCATTCGAGTGCTGGTTGACGTGGTAGTTAACCACGTGGGTTATCCAACCATGGATGACATGCAAACCTTCGGCATTAACGCGATGGCGCCTGGTGCTCCTGTTCCAGAAAAGTGGACCGATTGGCAGCCTGATTTTGATAAAGGACATAACTGGCACCGCTATAACAACTTTATTCGCTGGAGCTCTAGCGAATGGGTAGACAATTGGTGGGGACCTGATTGGGTTCGCAGTGGCATGGCTGGTTATACCGCTCCTGGTGGTGATGATATCACCATGAATCTAGCAGGTTTACCTGACTTATTGACTGAGAGCACTAAACACGTAGGTTTGCCGCCGATTCTTAAAAACAAAAAAGATACCAAAGCAGTAGAGCGCGAAGGCTACACTGTGCTGGATTACTTAGTTGAATGGCATACTAATTGGGTACGAGATTACGGTATTGATGGCTTTAGGGCTGATACTGTTAAGCACGTAGAACCTGAAGTGTGGGGCAAGTTGAAAGATGCAGCTACCGACGCTTTAGCAGAATGGAAGAGTAAAAACCCAGAGAAAGCCATTGATGACAAACCATTTTGGATGGTGGGTGAAGTATGGCACCACGGCGCTTACCGCGACTTTTACTTCGACAACGGTATGGATAGCCTAATTAACTTTGAGTACGCTGGCGATAGTGCAGCACTTAAAGGATCGCAGTGTTTGGCTCAAAATGAAAAGATGTATGCCACCTATGCCAAAGATATAAACAGCGACCCAACGTTTAACTTGCTTACTTACATTAGTTCGCACGATACCAAGTTGTTCTACTCAAACTATGAAGACTTACCGCTGCAAGCGGGTGCCGGTACCGCATTACTTATGATGCCTGGTGGCGTGCAATTGTACTATGGTGATGAGAGCGGCAGACCGCGTGGGCCACAATCGGATGCCTTTGACTCTCCAACCCGTTCGTTTATGAACTGGGAGCAAATTGCTAAAGAAGCGGATCGCCAAGCGCTAGTAAAACACTGGCAAACGGTGGGTCAGTTCCGCGACCGCCATGTTGCCATTGGTGCAGGTGAACATAACAAGATAAGCGATCAACCTTACGCTTTTAGTCGCACCAAAGGTGACGACAAAGTGGTTGTGGTATTTGCTGGCATTAAGCAATAACAACAAGAAATAAGCGGTAATAGCAAAGCGACAGCGTAAACTATGCTGTCGCTTTTTTTTGCTTTAAACCTGACCGCGCTTCATCTTCAGCGCGACTAAGCTCAATAGCACCAGCCAAATACTGCTTGGCTCAGGTACTTGACTAGCCAGTAAATGTTCTCCGTTAACGATAATCTCCCTAAAGGCGAATGCCTCAGTCCCACCATTTTGATTTGCGTTAAAGTACAAGCTAAGTATTGAACCACTACCAATTAGGCTCTGGCTAAGTTGCTGGAATTGGTTGTTTAGCACCTGACCGTTTATAGATAGAGGGTCGTTTAGTAGGTATTGGTTCCCGTTGGCCATGGTGTAGCTCTGGTTGGCTTGTTCATCAACAGCACTAGCAAACAGTATCTGAATGGGGGAAGCATCAATTGCGTAGCTAAAGCTAAAGTGATCAAATGTTTCAAAATCACCCATAGCAGCCATGGAAATAGAAATTGAACTTAAGGCAAAACCACCAATATCAAACTGCCAAGTTGCTTGCGCATCACCGCTTGGGTTGTTTGGATTTTGCGTATCACTTACGCCAAAAAAGCTGTCTTGGTCAGTTTGAGAATTAACAATACCAAGGCTATCACTTGGGTTACTTAAGCTTGAATCAATCAAGCTATTTGGAATGCTGGCACTTGGAACTGCTTGGTATTTATCGAAGCCGTCCTGATCACTAACAAATTGTTGGCTAAATGGGTTTTGATAATCGACTACATTAAGGCTACTGCTGTTTACCATGTCGTAGGCGATGATAGTTGCTTGAACAGGTGCGGTGAGTAGCAACAAGCTTACGGTGAGTATATTTCTAGTGATTAGCATTAGGCATTCCTTTGTAAAGTGAACACCCTGTAAATCAATAATTGCGCCAAGATGTAAAAGTTATAAAAATCAGTACTTAAGAAAGCATGGACTAGTACACCTAGGTATTGTGTAAACATTAATGACACTTTTGTTACCAATAACAGGGTGCTGTACTTATTATATTAATTAATGTTTTTGTAAATAAACTCCCTTGTAGCTTGAGAGGATGGTTTTTCATTTTGATATTAGCCACTTACAAAGACCCAGTTATTGCTGTAAAAAATCCTGACCAGCAGGCTATTTATAAAGTGGCGAAAAATTGAACTTTATCCCCTAAGGCTTCGTTCTAATTAGCAGAGAATGGGGGAATTGTTATGAAACAAGTAATCGCAGCTATGTTGTTATCCATTAGTGGCGTTGCTATGTCTTATCCTTTAGACAGCGACTATTGGGCACACCGAAGTGTGTTGTTTTTTGCGCCACAACAAGACCACGCAGTTGAAAAATTTCTGTCAGATGAAATGCGTTACCGTTGCCAGATCCAAGAACGAGATCTTGTTGTTGTAGTGATGACACCGCAACAAGCTTTAGGCAAAACTGGCCCAGTAGCAAGCCATGGGGTCTCTTATTTACGCGACAAATATAAGGTAGAAGATAACAAGCACATAGCAGTGTTAATTGGTAAAGATGGTCACGAAAAACACCGCTGGGGCGCGACTACCAATTGGCAGGAAGTATTTGAAATTATTGATGCAATGCCGATGCGCAAACAAGAAATGCTAAATAATACTAGTGTGTGCTCTGCATAAAAAAAAGAACCAAGCAGAAAACCTGCTTGGCTTTAAAGAAGGAAAGCTAAATATTTACGAAATGCTTAAAATTTGTATTTAACACCAACACGGGTTTTAAGTTGGCGTTGGTCAGTTTTAGAGCTAACGCTTGAGTTCCAAAACTCTACGTACGGACGCCATTTTTCAATTTGGTAACCGATGAAGATACCAGCGTCCCAGTTGTCATCACCATTGTTGAATTGTGGATCCTTTGCTGTGCCAGAAATAGGGTCCCACTCGTATTCATGGCTTTTCCAGTAGTTCGCTTCGTAATCTAATTTTAGATTAGGCATGCTTTTAACTTTGTAACCACCAGTTAGAGTGACTTTAGATTTAGTCCATGTCTCGCCGTTTTCTTTACCATCGGCATATTGGCGAATTTCATAGCGGTAGCGTAATGCAGTTTTTAAACCGAAATCTGAAGTATAACCTACACGAAACTGCGGCTTATATGTTACGCGCTCATCACCAAAGGTAATTGGCATACCAGGTTGGATATACCACTTCTTGTTCAACTTGTGTTTGTAGCTTAGGTCAAACTCTGAGTCACCACGTTGTAAGTTTTCAAGAAAACCGCCGTACTCGCCGTCTTCTTTCTTACCACTAAAGAACTTCATCTCTACGCTGTAGTTCCATTGACCAGCATCGCTTACTTTAGTTGAATCACCGATTTTAATTCGGTAGGCGTGAGCTTCTGTTTCGTGTTTGTATTCACTACGAAAATCTAATTGACCCGCAGCTACAGGTGCTGCGATTAATAGTGCACCAATTGCAATTGAAAGGCTTTTCATTTTTGTCATGATAAATTCCATTTCCAGTTAAGGCCCTTTAACAGGCCTAGTTTTTATTTAGGGATTTAGGGTAGTTGTTATTGTTTTCGGTATAACAGTTCTATATCTCGTTCAGCCCAAATTTCGGCGAGATTCTTTTTAACAGTAAACTGAGAAAAATCACCCGATTTTGAGAGAGCCAATAAGGTTTGGTCACTCATGCCTAGGGCCGCTTTACGATAAATTGGCATCATGCGCATTACTCGCGGAGTTTTTTTATGCGGGTAAGGCCAGTCTTCTGCTTTGTCTTGATATTGAGCTAACAGCTCGATACCTTTTTTTAATGAACCCCCATTAGGAGATTCATAATTCCATAGGTCTATGCCAATTTTTTCGCCCACTTGAGCAACACCAGATAAAGCATCTAAATTAAAGTAGCTGTAATGGTATGAGCGAGTGCGCGCTAATTCATGTGGTTGAGTGCCGTCGGCTCTAAACTGACTGTCTATACGCATTTTGCCTTTCTCTACCGCGTTCATGGCAATTGATTCTTTGCCTAAAAAGTAGGAAATGCCTGCAACTTGCAAGTCATACCAAGAGCCATGATTGTTTTCAGCATAGGCTTCACCTTTAGGACCACCGCCCAATTCACTGGTGAGCAGCCAATCTAAGTATTCGCCATACCATTGTTTAATGCCGTTCTCGTCTGCTTCTGTCCAAGCGGGAGACTGAGACACCATCGCAATTGCGTCTAACATTCTGTCTGCAAAGGAACGTGAATCAATAATTCCTCCGCGGCGTCCTTCAGCTCGGCCTGGCACACCTTGGGCATAATTCATGTTTGGGTTCATTCGTGTTTCAGGGTTTAAAAACCAAGTACGAATATAATCTATAGCCGTTTCTGCATATTGCTCGTCTTGACTAAAATAGTAGGCTATAGCTAAGGCTCTTACAGAGCGGGTAAACTTACCTAAGCGTTTGGAATCCGTTTCGCTAGTTTTTGATGCTGGATTTACCTTGCCATCAATACGATTCCAAGGAAGGCCATCAGCTTTATTTTTGTCAGGCCACCAATAAGGACTAATGCTTAAATAGTCGTTTTTGTTACCGCTAGGAGGAGTCATCCCTTTATCGGTCACCGAAAATCGACCTGCTTTGGTGGCGTATTTTGCTTCTTCTAACAAACGCTCATAGCTTTGAGTCATAGTTGCTGGAGCATTCTCAGAGTGCAGCAAGACTCGGTTGTTTTTTAATACTTCTTCTTTCACAAATACAAATTCGGCTGCAATAGCGCTTGAGCTGGTTGCGATACAAATTGCAAAAGCTAAAGGTTTATAACTTGTCATCATTAGTCCTTAGAGGTGACTTCGCTACTAGTATTAATGTAATACAAATATGCTATTGGGATTTTGGATTTGTATCTGTGAACCTGATCAGATTATTAAATATTTTTGTATGATTAAAAGGAAAAGGTTAAAAACTGTGGGCTAGATGAGGTTTAGCGTAAAGAAATGTGAGCTTAAACAGCTAATCAACCCTGTTTAAGGGAGAATTGAAACAACAAATTGGTGTTGAGCGCAAAGTAGAAACTTAGCTGAAAAAACACTTTTTCGTAAGAAGGTAAGTTATTGAATAGTTTGTTTATTGGATTGGAATAAGAGTAAAAGCTAATAAAGGCATCGATATAAGTGACTGATTTTCGTAATGCTTATCTAGGCTAAATCTTGTTGATGACTAAAACTAAAAACGGTTTTGTATGGATTTATTAATAGTGTTGATTAGATAGTGACAAAGGCTTTGTAAGCCTAAAAGCAGACTCTGTTTCTCTATTTTGTACTACATATCAAAGGGCTGTCGAAGCAACAACCCTAAAAATATGAAAGACTAGTTTTGATTTAGCGGCAACCAATCAACAGCAACACCTGCTTGGCTAAACATATCTTCACTAACTTTAATTTTGTCTCCCCAGCGCGATAAAAAGTCTTCAGATTGTTCTGGGCAATGCACGGTTGCAATCCCTGTTTGAATAATTTTTGCGGCGCAGTTAGGGCAGGGGAAGTGAGTAACCCAAATCTCGCAGCCAGACAAATCTCGTTTGGCAAACAGAATTGCATTTTCTTCAGCATGCAAGGTTTTAAGCAGTTTCATTTCTCTGTTGTCTGTTTCCGCGCTGTCAGATATGCCGTGTGGGTAGCCATTAAAGCCTAAAGAAACAATGCGGTTACTCTCGGTGATGACGGCCCCCACTTGAGTAGAGGGGTCTTTACTCCAAGAAGCCACGAGTTCTGCCATTTGAAAAAAGCGCTTAGCCCATTTAGAAACCATTTGTTTTACTCCTTCGTTAACGCGGCTATTGTGCGGTTGAACGCCTTGGCTTGCAAGTATTGATAAACATTACAAAAAACAGCTCAAGCAATACAGCCAATCTTTACTCGCTAAATTTGTTAATGGCCTGTGGTTTGCCATAGAGCCAACCTTGGTGCAAATAAACGCCTTTAGAAATAAGGTAATTTGCTTGTTGCTGATTCTCTACGCCTTCGGCCACTATTTGTAGATTTAGGTTTAAGGCTAAGTCGATTACGCCATCTAGTACTTTGGCTTGTGGAGAATTGGTATTAATGGCTACTACAAAACTGCGGTCTATTTTTAAGGCATCTAATGGCAGTTGTTGTAAATATTGTAGGCCGGCATAACCAGTACCAAAATCGTCGATAGCCAATTTAACGCCTTGCTCTTTTAGGCTCTGTAATGATTGTTGTACCTGAGGAGAATCTATTTCTACTAGTTCGGTTTCGGTTACTTCTAAACACAAGTTAGGGAAATCGGCATGTGCGCTTAGCACCTGTTTAATAAAAGACGCGTCTTTTAAATGCTGCCCGGTGATGTTGATATTCACTTTTAGCTGAGGACATTTGGCTAACAAGGAGTGAAGGTCATTCTTTAAGTTACTGATCACTTGTTCTGTAAGAGCTACTTGCAAACGATAGCGGTCAATATCGGGCAAAAAAGCATCAGGGTAACGCAGGCCATCTACCGGGTGCATCCAGCGAACAAGCGCTTCTACCGCGACTAACTGGCTGTTCCTTGTATCAAAAATAGCTTGGTAGTAGTTTATAAACTCGTGGTTTTTAAGTGCTAACTTAAGCCGAGAGCGCTGGCTAAGACGCTGGCTGCGATGTCGGTATACCAAGAACACGGTGCAGCATAGCAGTAGGGTATACATGCTTAACTGCACTAGGCTTAAACAATAGACACCTTTGTATAGTTCAGAAGTTGGGCGGCTGGCAACGAGGACTAGCCCTGGCAGTGCAGGAAAAACTTCGCTAACAAAATATTTATTGCTGTCATCATCAAATTGCGCAAAACCGCTGGTTTTACTTTGTTGTAATGGGAACAAAGGGCTATTTAAGTTTAGCGGCAAGCTGTAACTACCACTTACAAAAAGGGGAGTGCCATTTTGGCTGTCGCTTAAAGCGACGATGTCACTAGATTGGCTGGTATCTTCGATAAATGAACGGAATACCTCTAGCGGTATTGCTGCGTTAACTTCGCTGCCATCGGGGCGGGTTTTGGCAACAACCATGGCTGGTTCTTTGGTGTACTCTAGAACGAGAGGCCCAAAGTAGCGCAACACTTTAGAATTAATTGGCTTAAGTACGTCGGTGGGAGGATCTAGCTTCCCCCAGCTGGAGCACAGCAATTTGCCGTGTTGGCTTACCAAGCCCATTTCTGCAATGTAAGAGATCTTAAAGTGAACTTTGCGCAAGGCGATTAAAGTATCTTCTTGGCACTGTTCGCTTACATGAGAGAGTTGCTCAAACTGCTGGTCAATGGCCTTTAGGTTATGACTAATGTTGTTGAAGGTTATCTGATAGTCGTGATTAAAAGCTTCTCGCCTTTGTTGTTTGCTGGTTTCAACAATCCAAAAATAACTAATGATGATGGGAAACAGGCTGCAAAGTAGCGCAAATAACGCAGGCTTAAGTTGTAGCTGTTTAATCCGACAAAACATCAATAAAGTACCTTGGCCTGCAACAGAAATTAAGCGCTTAGCTATTGTGCTGCTTAGTTCAAAAATAATTTCGAGTGGCAAATTTACTTCATTTTTATGAAAGAAATGTTACAGCTGTTGGTAAGAAGGGATTGATAGTAGAAAAGGCAAATAAAAGGCTACAAAAGAAGGACTTGTAGCCTTGTAACTTAGTTATTTCATGCTTGCGATGAATTTGTCAGATTCGGCTATCGCTTTGCTCATTTGTTTAATTACGTCGGCAACTTCTTGCTCTAATCGAGAAAACTCTTTGCCAACCG
Source organism: Agarivorans sp. OAG1 (assembly GCF_037076485.1). Lineage (NCBI taxonomy): Bacteria > Pseudomonadati > Pseudomonadota > Gammaproteobacteria > Alteromonadales > Alteromonadaceae > Agarivorans > Agarivorans sp. OAG1. The sequence goes on along the minus strand of NZ_AP028990.1, from coordinate 2,724,381 downwards.
CGCCAATGGCTCGAGCATTGAGATTATGTTTTAAGTAAAGCTGATTATCGTTTAAACGACTAAGAACGGGATCCATTTGCGCTTCAGCTATGCGCATGGCTTTAAGCATGGCGGCGTAACGTTTACGCGTATCTGAAAGCTGCTGCTTACTTTCTGCTTTTAAGCTGGCTGACTGGTATTGCTCTAACTCATCTTGCCATTCATCAAAAAGTGCTTCTGCAACACTGTCTACTTCATCTATCCGTTCACTTACGGTTTCGGCTGCTGCTTTAGAGTCTTTATATTGGGCATTTACTTCATCGTAAACATCTTCTAAATCGCCGCCATCAAAATTAGTTAAGGTTTTTAGTTGTTCAAGAGCCGAGGTGAATTGTTGCTGCGCATCTTGTTGGCTTTCTTGTGCTTCTTCCACTCGGTCAACTAATATCTCGCGTTTGTGGTAGCCCACCTTTTCCATTGCGGAGTAATAGGTGGATTCACAAGCAACAAGGCCTGTAAGCAATAATAATATGCTAAAAATTCTCATTAGTTACTCCCTGGTGTAAATCTCGCTGCGTCAATAATTGCCCAAATATGAACGATCACCGCAATCACAATGGGCACAATTAACCACCAAAGCGCGTAGCCTGCAGCAGTTATTACAAAAAACATCAAAGCCGACAAAATTCTGCCTTGAACTAATTGGCCTAGACCGGGGATAAAAAAACTACAAATAGCGGCAAGCACGTTGCCAGTAGAACCTTGATCAGACACTGTTCTTCCTTGAATTAACTCGAAACAATAATTGTATGTTGCCAGAGTCTAAGGCGCTATGCGAGTTTCACTGACGAATTCATTTCTTTGACAGCTTGCTTGGTGCCAAATGCGTATATTCGTTGCCTTAAAAGCATGGCTTGGCGATAATGCTGGCTCTGCAATTAGTAAAGCACTTGTGCTGGTTTCTGGTTTAACTTACGGATATTGAATGAAATTTCTCCACACTTCTGATTGGCACCTTGGGCGCCAGTTACACAATCAGTCTTTATTAGAAGATCAAGAGTATGTGTTAGAGCAAATTATTCAAATTGCCCAACAGCAACAAGTGGATGTGTTAATCGTCGCTGGTGATGTATTTGATCGCTCTGTGCCACCCAGTAATGCTGTTAAGCTGCTTGATGACACCCTAGATAAACTCGTTAATCAGCTAAACATTCCTGTGATACTGATTGCCGGAAATCACGATGGCGCGCAGCGCCTAGCTTTTGCATCGAGACAAATGCGTGAAAGTGGCCTTTATATTAGTGGCACTTTAGGTCAACAGATTCCTGCCATTAAGCTTGCCGCCAAAGATGGTGAATCAGTGGTGTTTTATCCGCTCCCTTATGCTGAACCAGCTACCGTGCGCGAAGTGTTTGAATGCCAAGCAACTAGCCATCAAGAAGCAATGCAAGTGCTGGTTGAACAAGTTAAACAGCATGATAGCGAAGGCTTAAAAAAGGTGGTGATTGCTCACTGCTTTTTAGATGGCGGTGATGAATCCGAATCAGAACGGCCCCTTAGTATTGGCGGGGCCGACAAGATTTCTCCAAAGCTATTTAGCGACTTTGATTATGTTGCACTAGGCCATTTACATGGGCCCCAATACAAGGGCTCACAGCAGATCCGTTATTCCGGTTCTCCATTAAAGTATTCCTTTAGCGAGCAGCATCAGGCTAAGTCTGTGACTTTGGTTGAGCTCACTGAAGACGACAGCAAAATAGAGCTGATTGCTCTAAACGCTAAGCGAGACGTACGCATTATAGAAGGTTATCTTGACGAGTTATTAGCTAGCGGAAGCGCCGATAGTCATCGAGATGATTACCTAATGGTGCGTTTGTTAGATAAGTCGGCCATTTTAGATGCCATGGGTAAGTTACGCGAAGTATACCCAAATGTTCTGCACCTTGAACGAACCGGCCTGATGGCGAATACAGACAAGCTTGAGCTTAATCGAGAGCACATAAAAAAAGGTGAATACGACATGTTCACCGACTTTTTTGCCCAAGTGTCTGGCGACGAGCTAAGCACTGAGCAGCAAGCCTTGTTAAAGCAAACTATCGACCAACTGCACCGCGGAGACCAATAATGCGCCCAATTTCTTTATGCATGAGCGCCTTTGGCCCCTTTGCTGGAACAGAGTTGATAGATTTTCGCCAACTCGGTCAAAACCCGCTGTTTCTGCTCAATGGCCCTACGGGCGCGGGTAAAACCACCATTTTAGATGCCATGTGTTTCGCCTTGTATGGAAAGAGCACAGGTGACGAGCGCGAAGCTTCACAAATGCGTTGCGATTTGGCAGATGAAGCCCTACTAACTGAAGTGATTTTTGAGTTTGAACTAGGGGCGAAACGCTACAAAATTCGTCGCGTGCCCGAACAAGCACGCCTTAAAAAATCAGGTGATGGTTATACCCAGCAAAAGCCCGAAGCACAGTTAAGTTTAGTTAATGATGATGGTAGTGAAGAGCTGTTGGTGCCCGCCAAAGTGTCTGAAGCCAATAGTCAGATAGAAGCACTTACCGGCTTAGATGCCGACCAGTTTCGCCAAGTGATGGTCTTGCCACAGGGCAAGTTTCGTCAGCTATTAATGGCTGACTCGAAAGAGCGGGAAAAAATATTTTCTCAATTGTTTCAAACGCATATATACAGAAAAATTGAAGATAGCCTTAAAAACCAAGCGGCTAGCATTCGTACAAAAGCCCTAGAGCAAAAAAATATTCGCGAAGGTATTTTACAAAGTGCAGATCTAAATGAGCAAAGCGATTTAAGCGAAGAGCTAGCCCAGTTAAGCCCGCAACTTGAGCAAGCCTTAGCGCAAAAACAGCAAACTGAGTCTCAGTACTCAGCAGCAAATAAAGACTATGAAGCGGCCAAACTACTCGACGAAGACTTTAATCTACAGGCTACTCTCAAAACATCTTTAAGTGCTTTGAACAAACAAAAAGCCAATATTAGCGAAAAGCAAACTCGCTTAGACCAAGCCAAAGCTGCTCAGGCTATTGAGGCCTTTGATACGGCAAAAGTGCAGCGTTTTAACGAGGCTAAACAAGCCAGTTTGGCACAAAGCCAGGGTGAAGCGGCATTAAGTTTGGCTCAACAACACTTGCAGCAAGCTCTGCAGCAAGTGGAGCAAATGCCAGAGAAAGAAGCGCAATTAGCGCAAGCTCAAGAAGGCTTACTTTCGCTACAAAACTTTAAGCCACTGATTCAAGAGCTAGAAAAGCTTAAGCATCAGCAAACTGCTGCTCAAGCAAAACTAGATAGCCAAGTAGAACAAGGCAAGGGGTTAAAGCAGCAGCTGGTAGATTTAGTTAGCAGTAAAGCCGCTTTGAGCGAGCAACTTACCAGCAGTCGCCAGTTGGCGGAAACCCAAGCTGAAAAACAGCGGCTTTTAGGTTTAGCTCAACAGTATGTTGAGCAGGCTGATTCTTTGGCTAAACTCAATCAACAGCTAAGTGAGAATAAACGGGAAGTTGAACAATCTGCTGAGCAAGGTAAGCAGCTTAAAGCTCATTACGAGCAAGCTCAGCAGCAGGCAAATCAGGTTCAACTAACTTGGCACCAAGGCCAAGCAGCTATCATGGCGCAACGACTTAAGGCTGGTGATGCTTGCCCAGTATGCGGCAGTACTGCGCATCCTCAACTTGCGGCGAGTCAGCAAGCATTGCCCAGCGAAAATGATGTAGAGCAGGCACGTAACAATGAGCAAATCGCGCGCGATAAACTAGAAGAAGCGCGTCAGCACTACAAAACCTTAAAAACTAAGCAAAGCGAATGGCTAAATCAACAACAGAAAGTTAGCCAGCAACTGGGCGATAAAGCGGCAACCTCATTGCAACAGTTTCGCGCAGAACAGGATGCTGCTCAGCAAGCTTTGGCCGCCACTCAACAGGCTCAGTTACATGCTAAACAACAGCAAAAACAACTAGAGCAGACAGAGCAAACAGAGAAGCAGCTGCAAGTTCAGGTAGAGCAAGCGCGTGAGTTATATCAGCAAACCAAAAGCCAGTTAGATGTGTTGCAAGGGCAGCGGGAGAGTGCTGAGCAAAATCTACCCGAGAAGTTTCAGCAGCCGTCAATTCTTGATGAAGCAATAAACTTACAACAGCAGCAAATTGAGCAACTTAAGACATCTATTGCAGTGATAAACGAGCAACACAATGTTGCTCGTGAAGACTTAAGTGCTAAACAATCGGCAGCTACAGCGGAAAAACAGGCGCTGCAGCTCGCTCAGCAAGCTTTAAGTGAAGCGCAAGCTACGTTTTCTGAACAATTAGCAAAATCCAGTTTTGCCAATGAAAGTGCCTTTAACATGGCTTTGATTAGTGATGATGAAATGGCAGCACTTGCAAAGGAGCTAGAAGAATATCATAGCGACTTAACAACAGTGTCTGCGCAATTAGAGCAATTAAAGGTCAAACTAAAGGGTAAAAAGCAGCAAAATCTTCAAGACTTAGCGCAAGCGCTTAACAAGCTGCTAGAACAAAAAGATTTAGCAGATGCGGAGTGGAACAAGCTCAATAATCGTCAGTTAAGTTTGTTAGAGATTCAAAATAAGTTAAATCAAGCCGATAAGAATGCCCAATCTCTCGCTGACCAATACCAAGTAGTAGGCACTTTAGCCGATGTGGCTAACGGCCAAACCGGTAACAAAGTGAGTTTGCAGCGCTTTGTATTGAGTGTTTTGCTGGATGACGTATTGCTGCAGGCCAGCCAGCGGCTAAGCGTTATGAGTAAAGGGCGTTACCAGCTTATTCGCAAAGAGCAACGGGCGAAAGGCAACAAAGCCTCTGGCTTAGAGCTAGAAGTGGAAGATAGCTACACTTCTAAAGTACGCCCTGTCGCAACCCTAAGTGGTGGCGAGAGCTTTATGGCTGCGTTAGCCATGGCGTTAGGGCTGTCTGATGTGGTACAAGCCTATGCGGGTGGCATAAAGCTAGATACTCTGTTTATTGATGAAGGTTTCGGTAGCTTGGATCAAGAGTCATTAGATTTGGCGATTCGAACTTTGGTGGATTTGCAAAGTGCAGGCCGGATGGTGGGGGTGATTTCCCATGTGTCTGAAATGAAGGAACAAATTACCAGCCGTATAGATGTGCTTAAGCATTCATCTGGCAGCACTACTCAGTTACACCTTCCTTAAACAAAAAAGCCAGGCAATGCCTGGCTTTTCGCTCAACTACATACAAACTTAGAAGTTGTAACGTAGTGAGTAGATGAAGGCGTTTTGGTTGCCTACAGTACCTAGCTTGTTGTAAGCGTAACGGTATTGGATACCGGTAGTTACGTGCTCGGTGGCATCCCACCAAAATGCTAATGCACCATTCATTGATACATCATCAGTTTCGCCAGAAACGTCGGTGTAATCTGACTTACGTGCAAATTCAGATTCGTGCCAGTTAGAGATCCAGAATTTTTGGTCCCAAGCGGTAAAGTTGTAAACCGCGGTCCAACCGAACATACCACCGTTAAAACCAGTGAAACCGTCGTTCCAAGAAGGGTTTGTGATAGTCATGTGAGCACCAACCCAAGGAGTAACAAACCAACCATCACCTTGGAAGCGGTATTGACCACCTAGTACAGTGTTGTTTGCAGCAAAACCTTTTGAGTCAGTTGCGTAGTGTTGGCCGTATAAACGGAAATCAGTATCAGCGATTTTGTAAGCAATAGTTCCTTTATATGCTGTACGTAGTTCATCGCTTCCATCTTGAACGTTTTCTAGATCGAAGAAGCCGTATACTTCACCCCAATCAAAACCTGCGCCACCTTCTAATTCAAGGTAAGCAAAATCTTCTTGGAAACCAGTACGGTCTTGAGTGTTTTTAGACCAATCTAAGTAGTTTACGCTGATGTTACCAAAACCGTAAAGATACTCGGCGCTGGCAGGCGCGCTGGCTAAAAGAGCGGCAGCTGAAAGTAGTGCAATTTTTTTCATAGGGTAGTTCCTTGTTCACGTTTAAGTGAATTACCGTGTGTGTTTTGTTTTGAGTTCGGCAGAAAGTTTATAGTGGAAGGGAACTAAAGTTCTGATTTGGATCACAAAAAACCGCTCACTTATTGGTCAATTAAATCTTATTAACCAAATATGTTTATGGTATTTAGCTTTTCACAAAAAAATAATAAAAATATATAAGTTACAAATATCTAAAATTCAGGCTCTTAGGCTAATTGTTGAGCACTAAGTTAAATTTGTGAGGATATTTTGAGTTTAATCTTCTGGTTTTGCTTGTTCTGCAAGTTTTTTTTGGCAGTCTTGGCTCACTATTTCTAGTGCTTTAAGCGCGAGCTCTGGCTCAATGTGGTTTTCTTCAAGTAATTGAATTAAATCTACAGCCAACTGAATGTGTTTTGGAGCGGAGTTAAGAGACATAGAGATCCGGGAGAGCTAAAGCTATGGGAAAATGACCTGAGTTGACACAACTCAGGCCAGTATTCGTTAGGATTTTATTGTTGTTGGATTACCCAAATTTGAAACTGCTTGCGAGTAGCTGCATCAGCACGCTGATACCAAAATTGCAGCATTTGTAATTCGGTATTGTCACCTGCAGGAACTGCTACATCGTTACTCGCTGCAGCTGCGTTATTGTTTGAGGCTGCTACTGCTGTAGCTGCAACAGCGGTTGTTGCTACTGCGGCAGTGGCATTGCTGTTGCTATTTGTTGAGCTTGCCGCTGGAGTGTCTGTTTTAGCTACCACGGCAGTGGTTGTGGCGGCAGCTGCTGCCGGAGCCGCTGTACCTTGTTTAGCCTCAATGGCTGCAATCTCTTCTAAATAATCACGAGAAAACTGCATACCTGGTTTTAAAGGCAGAAGATAATAACTTGAGTCTACAGAACCACCGTTTTCATCTTTTAAACTAAAGCTTGGCTTATCAGCAAATTTTTTGGCTTTGCTAATACTGCGGGGTTGTTGAGCTTTTAAAACGATGTCTTGGCCATCTTTAACATTTAAGTTGATAACGATGGGCGTTGACTTAATTATTTCTGAATTGCTGTTAGAGCCTACGTTGTCTGCGTAGCGAACCACAACTTGATGAGGACCAGCATTTAAGTCGGCGCTAGTTTTGCTAAGGCTAAGTACACCAGTAGACTGTTTATCTACATACATAATCTCAAAGTGACTAGGTGTAGAAAAGCTCGCGGCAAAGGCGTTGAAGCTTGCAATACAAGCAAATGTTAAGCTTACAGTCTTCCCAAAGAATCGCATGAATTACTCCTTAAAGCGTGATTCTAACTGATTTATTTTCTGTTCCAGTTTCCAAGTGGTTTTTTGACACTCACCTAAACGACTTTTTAAGCTGAGGATCTCCGCGCTTAGTCTAGCAGTATCTGTCTTGATATTACTACGATTAAGTACTTGGTTTTTTTCCGCAATTTTTTGTTCTAATTGCGCTTCAAATTGCTTTTGTTGATTGAGCTTTTCGCGCAGTTGATTTTGATCGCCAGAGTTCATTACTTTATTTAAGCGATTTTGCCAACTCTGGATCCGCTGTTGCTGGGGAATGGAGCGTTGTTTCTGTTTGCGAGTTATCTGGTTAATTTTACCTTGCAGCATGGCAAATTTACCTACAAAACGGTCGCAGTATAGTTTGAGCAAGTCTATGTCTTTGGTTTTTTCACCTAAGCGACTTATTTGAAGGAGGTCTTGTTCAAGTTCGCTAACATAGTCACTAAACAGATCACTACGACAGCTAAATCGCTCATCAAGTACTGCGGTTTTTGCGTACGCGCTGCGCTCACCTTGCAAATCTCGGTGTTCGGCTTGCTCCTTTAGTTGGCGAAGCTTTTGCGCCAACGTTTCAAGTTCTAACTCAACCATGCTTGCCAAGCCAGTTTACCGGCAATAACCATTACCACAGTAATAAACACCGGACGAATGAACTTAGCACCAAAGTGAATGGCAGAATGCGCGCCAACTACTGCACCAAGCATAATACTTACGCCCATGGTTAAACCAATTGTCCAATTTACGTGGCCTAAGTATACAAAGGTAATAAAGGAAACAAAGTTACTGGTGAAGTTCATCGCTTTTGCTAAGCCAGAGGACAATAAAATGTTCATCTTATATAGGGCCATGGACGATACCGTCCAGAAAGCTCCGGTACCAGGACCGGCAACACCATCGTAAAAGCCTAAGCTTAAACCTTGGCCAAGCATTTGTTTGGTTAGTTTTTTGTCTGCTTTGGGAAGCACTGCTTGGCCGTCGGCTTGTTTACGATTAAGGATGGTATAAACCGCGGTTGCCATAATCACTAGAGGTAACAGCTTTTCTAACCACTCGGTACTAATAAAGTCTACGATAAAGGTGCCGGCAAAGGCGCCAATTGCAGTAGCAACAAAGCTCCAAAGCCAGAACACCGGGTTAAATAGTTGTTTGCGATAAAATGTCCATGCAGCGGTGCTTGAACCAAAACTCGCAGCAAGCTTGTTAGTACCTAAGGCAATGTGAGGAGGTAAGCCAATGCTTAGTAAGGCGGGAATGGTTAATAGGCCTCCGCCTCCTGCAATAGCATCAATAAAACCGGCTGTAAGGCCTATGCCTACGATAAGGATTAAAACAGAAGGGTCGAGTCCCAGTTCTAACATCAATGGTCACTTCTTTTATAAGGTGGTAATGCAGCTAATAGTTGCTTGCCGTATCGACGAGTAGTGAGTCGACTATCGAGCAGCACGATTCTACCTGAATCACTTTCTTTTCTCATTAGTCTTCCGCAGCTCTGTACTAGTTTTCTGCTGGCGCTAGGTAAAGTTAGCAACATGAACGGATTTTGGTTGCGACTTTCAAGCAGCTCAGCATGGCTAGCCATTACTGGTTCTGTAGGAACTGCAAAGGGGAGGCGAGCAATGATAAGGTCGGTTAATAGATCACCGGGTAAGTCGATGCCTTCGCTAAAGCCGATAGTTGCTAGAATAGTGCTGGTTTGATTTTGTTGGCGGCTTTGTCGGTGTTTTGCCAGTATTTGCTGATTGGTTAATTGACCTTGAATCCAAAGGTTATCTAGTTTCTGCTTTTCTAATTGCTCTGCAACTTTATCCACTAAACGATAAGAGTTACAAAGTACCAATATACCGCCTTGATTGTGCTGAGCTTCGATGATCTTTTGAGCAACATTATTGGCAAATTCAGGATGGTCAGGCTCAGCGATATTATTCGGAACCTCTAAAATAACCTGTTGGTAGTTAAAAGGAGAAGGCAGCTTTATGAGCTGTTCGCTGGCTAACTTAGGTAAGCCAATTTGGTTTACATAATAGGAGAAGTTATCTAGAGCACTAAGTGTTGCTGAAACGGCTATAACCGAAAAAGCGTCTTGCCACAGCAGCTGTTGCAGCAAACCACCAATTTCTATTGGTGAACTACAAAGCTGTATTTCTTTATCTTTACGAGTAAACCAAAAGGCATAGTTTTTTTGGTTGTTTTCGTTCGCATAACTAAACAACACCTCCAACCAAGACTCAGCTAAACTTTGCATGATGCTTAATCTACTCAGTAAGGCTTCAGCCTGGGCAGACTTCATTTGATTGTTGGCAACGTTCTCTTGGATAACCCCTGCGTAATGTTGCAAACTATTGCTAAGCTTATTGGCTTCTTTATGGTAGTTACTGGCTAGGTTAATAATTGCCGATGGAGTTTTTCCTAAAGCGAAGCGCCAATGCTGGCTATTATCAAATGATTCTTTATTCGCATTTGCAACATCCTTAAGTTTGTTAAAGCAGCGGTTTAGTTCTGCGCAAGCTTCCTTTAGCTTTAGGCTGCTTCCTGCAATGGCATTTGGGTTTAGTATGTTAGCTAATTCTTTGTCGAACAGCTTTAGGTTCTCTAGCTCCTTCAATGCGTGATTTAGCATTAATTGTTTAGCGCTGGCTTCTCTTGCTATCTCTGGAAACTGATGAGCTTCGTCCAATATATAGATGCAATCTTCTGCTGCCGGTAGAATATGGCCACTGCCAGCATGAAGGTCGGCGAGCAACAAACTGTGGTTTGCCACAATAACATCAGCTTTTTTTAAACCTTTGCGTGCTTTATGAAAAGGACAACTTCTATGCCTAGCTGATTGAGCCGAGCAACTTAGCGTATCAACTACAACATGTTGCCAAATTTGCCAAGGTACTTGCCCTGGCCAGCTATCTCTGTCGCCATCCCATTTACCTTGCTGTAAAGCAATCGCCATTCTTTTGGTGAGATCTAATTGTTTAGGGGTGAGGCCTAAATCGGTGCTTGTAGCTGCTACAAGTTTATGGGCGCAACAATAACGCTGCCTTCCTTTTGCTAAGGCAAATTCAAACTCGCCGTGCGCTGCTCTATGCACAGTGGGTAAATCGCTTTCTATTAGTTGTTGCTGTAGGGCAACGGTTGCAGTGGAAATGACAACTTTTTTGTTTAGGGCTTTAGCTAATGGAATAGAGGCAAGTAAATAAGCAAGTGATTTACCAGTTCCCGTGCCAGCTTCTGCTAAAAGTACCCGTTGTTTACGATTAATGTCCCCAGCAATTGTTTTGGCTATTTGTGCAATAAGAGAACTTTGTGCAGCCCTCTTAATAAATGTTGGGTTTTGCTCCTGAAGAGTATTATACCAATGGCGAATTCGTTGTTTGTTTTTTTCTGTTAACATGAATTCCTCAATGTTGTTAACAACTTATAAGTAAGCGCTTATTCCATGCCTAGATATTATAGATGACTAGAGCGACATAAAATACTGTAAAAAAATCAAATTATTGGCTTAAATACTGTTAGAGCTAGATCACGTTTTTATCTCTAATACATTCTTTTATTGTGCCTGATTATAGTTTGACCACTCTAAAAGCGCGTAGATACAGGGTTTTACGTGATTTTATAAAAGTTCAATTTTTTATTGCAAAAATTTTTCAGCTTGATAATGTATTGACCAGACAGTGAGAAATCACTGTCGCACAGGGAATTTAAGGAACAAGTGTTTAATTGCTAAGAAGGCACAGGAAAAATGAAAAAGACAATTCTAGCGGTAGCAATACCAGCTCTATTCGCAGCATCTGCACAAGCTGCAACAGTATATGACGCTGACGGCGTAACAGCTGAACTTTACGGTCGTATGCAATTTGATATCAGTGATGCTGGTGGCGATGATTCAGACCTTGATGGTGTTGGTTCTGCTCGCATGGGCTTTAAAGCAAAATCTGAAATTGCATCAGGCGTTTACGGTTTAGCTCGTGGTGAATGGCAAATTCGTGCTGAAAACAGCGGCGAATCAGCTAAACAGCTTTCAGCTCGTCACATCTACGCTGGTTTCGAATTCGATGATGCTGGTTCAGTAGTATTTGGTCAAACTGATACTGCTTTCTACCAAGCTGTAGCTGCAACAGATATCTTCAATACCTACGGTTACGAAGCTTTCACAGCAATCGAAGATGGTCGCCAAGAAGGTCAAATCGTATACTCTGGTGAGTTTGGTGGTTTTTACGTTGGTGCTTCTTACCAGTTCCGTGATGAGAACTTCAAACTAGGTTTTGGCAACCCTGACTCAGGCATCCCTGCTGAACCTACTCAAGCTTCTTTAGATCAAGGTTACGCTGCTACTTTAGGTTACAACTTTGACTTCGGTTTAGGTCTATACGGTGGTTACCACGTAGAAAAATTTGATTCTTTCGAAAACGGTACAGTAAATGGTGCTGATAAGAAGAACATGGCACTTTCTGCTACTTACTCATGGGAAGACCTGTATTTAGGCGCTGTATACGCTACTACTGATTTAGATGGTGCAGAACTTGAAGGCTATGACTTAGTTGCTTCATACGATATTAACGCTGTATCTCTATATACTGGTTACGCTGCGCAAGAAGGTAAAGGTGACGCTAGTGGTTTAGGCGATACTGCTAAAGCATTCAAACTTGGTGCTGCTTACAAGTTCAACAGCAACATGAAAGCATGGGCTGAATACTTGAACAATGGCCTAGAAGGCGCTGACAACGAGTGGACTATCGCAGTACAATACAACTTCTAAGTTTATTGTTGCGATGAGCGCTAGTTAAGCGCTCTACAGCCATTAAAAAGCTCACTTCGGTGGGCTTTTTTGTTTTACCTGATTCTAAATTTTCCTTGTCTAACTTGTAAGCTCTGTTCCTTCACTTTCCCTAAAAAGCTTTTTAAATCTTAAGCTTGCCTAAATGTTTGCTATTAAATAGACATTATTTAGATTTTTATTTTGTTGATATGCCTATTGCACTTTCAATTAACCATAAAAGTTCATAAAAACTTCAAAAAAATGTTGATTTCACTCTCATTATCAGCAAATATGTCGGCCGTGAGAGGGAATTTACTGCTCAAGGAAACCATTCCAAGGACGAATGAATGGGTCAAGGAAGAGATAAATTATTAATCTCAAAATAGGCAGTGGAACTTTGAAAAAGACTATTCTAGCAATCGCAATCCCAGCATTATTTGCAACTGGTGCAACTAACGCTCAAGAAATTTACAACGACGGCGAAAACGCATTTTCTATCGGTGGTCGTCTTAACCTTATGGTTGAGTCTGCTAACAACGAAGGTGAGCGCGATCTTCGTTCAGAAAACAACTCTTCACGTATTAACCTAAACTTCTCTCGCAAAATGAGTGAAAATGTTACTGCTCGCGCTACTATGGAATATGGTCTAGACAACCCAAGTGGCAACAGTAACTCACCTTTCTTCAACCGTTTAGGTTTCATCGCAGTTGACCACGCAGACTACGGTTCTGTTTCTTACGGTAAGCAATGGTCTACTTACTACACTATCACTGGCGTAACCGATGTATTCTGGGTATACGGTGGCTCTGCTATGGGTATCTACGACAACGGTGATAAAGTAGGTACTGCACGTGCTAACGACGCACTTCAATACAACGGTAGCTTTGGCGGCGTTAACTTAAGCGGTCAGTACCAATTCGCTGATGAAGATGAAGGTCGTAAAGATAGCTACTCTGGTGCTGTTTCTTATGACTTCGATTTCGGTCTAAATGTTGGTGCAACTTACCACCAAATGAACCGTACTGATGCTGAAAAATCAGACGTATTCAACGATGGCGATGCTAAGCTTACTGCGTTAGCAGCTAGCTACAACCAAGGCCCAATCTACGCTGCTGTATCTTACGGTGAGTTCAAAAACCACGTACAGTTTGAAGGCGCTACTGGCGTATCTGACAAAGCTATCGGCCACGAAGGTGTATTCGCTTACACGCTAGACATGGGTCTACAGCTTTACACTGGTTGGAACGTTCAAGAAGACAAAAACTCTTCAGCTGACCTAAAAACTGCTTTAGTTGGTGCAATGTACGATTGGAACAACGTTCTTTTGTACACCGAGTACCAAGACGAGACTACTAAGTCTGTATCTGGTGCTAAAGAAGACGACAACCGCTTAGCTGTGGGTGTACGTTACAACTTCTAATTCTTTTAAGAAGATGGAAGTAAAAAGGCCACCTAAGGGTGGCCTTTTTGTATTTACTGATTTCAGTATTATTTAAAGTGCGAAACTTTCGCGCCGCTTAAACATACGGTGTTTGTCACTACAGCGTTGACAGCGTTGGGTGCTTGGGTCGTTTTCTAAACGGCCAATTTCAATCTCTTCTTCACAGTCGCTACACAATCCATATAAACCTAAGTCTATTTGGCAAAGTGCTGCGTCAACCCTTTGTAATTGTTTTAACTGAGTCGTTAGCTCTGAGAGCTGCAGTTTCAGGGCCTGGTCAATAAGTTCTTCGTTAGTTAAAGACTGTAGTTTGTCAGCTGTTAGCTTCAAGCTGGTTTTTTCTGAGGCAGTTAAAATTGAGATTATTTCAGACTTTAACTGCTCTAATTGTTGCGTGAGTCGCAACTGATAATCTCTAAATTCCACGTTTAAGCCCAATTATTAAATGAGCTAGCAGTATAAACACCGGGTCTAACCCCGAGATATGATGTGAATCAAAACGAAACACTAAAAAGCTATATAACTACTTTTATTAGGGTTTTGTTGATCTAATACAGAATATGAGCAAATAGTGCGAAGAAACGTAAAGCCAAGCTTAACGAAAGGTCAATCTTTGCATTGCTGTAAGCGGATTTGCTTAACAATAGAATTGGTATCTTTTAATACTCTGATGTTGCGAAAGAGATCGTCGGCTTCGGTGTAGTAGCCAGAAAGGTATCTTAACCACTGTTTCACCCGGCTTTGGTAGTACTTGGCTTTTTCACTGGTGATTTCGTGCTGAGAGTAGCGAATTAGCAGCTCAATTACTGCAGACCAAGCTAATGGCTCTTCTTCACCTCGTACTACTTTAGCAAGGTTCGGAATAGTAAGTGCGCCACGGCCAATCATTACATCTTCACAATCGCTGGCTTCTTTGCACTGTAAGTAGTTTTCTCGGTTCCAAACTTCTCCATTAGCAATAATAGGAATAGAGAACTGTTGTTTAACTTGCTTTATATAGTGCCAATGCGCTGGCGCTTTGTAACCGTCGAGCTTGGTCCTCGCATGAATGGTTAGCTCATTGGCGCCTGCTTCTTGCACAGCTTGTACAATATCAAAACAGTCATCTTTGTTTTCCCAACCTAAGCGAATTTTGGCAGATACAATATGGTGCTTTGGTACCGCTTTTCTTACTTCACTGACAACATCAAAAATTGATTGAGGGGCTTTTAGCATAGAGGCACCACCACAGCTACCAGTAACAGTATTGCTGGGACAGCCAAAGTTTAGATCTAAACCATGAGAGCCAAGTTCGATAGCTCTTACCGCATTTGCTGCCATGGGGCCAGGATGCTGGCCTAACAGCTGTACTCTAACCGGAGTGTGGCCTGCGATTAAACCTTGCTCATATAACTCCGGGCAGTACTTGTAAAATACTTTGTCGGGCAGGGCTACGTCAGTAACACGAATGAACTCTGTTACACACCAGTCGTAGCCACCACAACTAGACAAAAGCTGGCGCATGGAAGCGTCTGCAACGCCTTCCATTGGGGCTAAAACTACGCGCATAGTAAACCTTGGTTTGAAAAAACGGCCATTCTAACGGTTTGTGGTGTCTGCTGCTAGCAAATTAGCTACGCAAATTATTAGCCTGAATAAGCTGGATGCTCAGTTTATTTCCATGTTTTTGTTGGGTGTTTGTAGAGATGATGCTCAAGTATAATTGATCTAGATCAATGTTGATTGAATTTAGTTTAAAGGTGAAGTTTAGATGGACCAGCAGTTTAAAGAAGATTATAACGTATTCTATTTCCTAGGTTTTGTAGTGGCGCTGCTGTTACCAACCCTACCTTTGAGCTTGTCTCTGCTAAAAATATTTGGCTAATTTTTGGCTACTATCTAGGTTAGCACTTCGTTGCTTTATCGTCATAAACTGAGATAATTAAAGATTGTAAATACGCCCATCCTGTTTGGGCGTTTTTTTTGGAAAATGGAAGCCGGTATGAGCAGCGCTAATCTTGAGTATATAAAGAACGCAATTAAAACTATCCCTAACTATCCAAAAGAGGGGATATTGTTTAGGGATGTTACCAGTTTAATTGAAGATCCAAAGGCTTTTGCCTTGGTTATTCATGAATGGCAACAGCGTTTCGAAAACCTTGGTATTACCAAGATCGTTGGTACCGAAGCAAGAGGTTTTATTTTTGGTGCACCACTAGCGCTGGCATTAGGGGTTGGTTTTATTCCGGTTCGCAAACCTGGCAAGTTACCTCGCGAAGTCATTGGCGAAAGCTATGAGCTTGAATATGGTATGGATACTTTGGAAATACATACTGATGCTATTCAGCCTGGCGACAAAGTGTTGTTGGTTGATGATTTAATCGCAACTGGCGGTACCGCCGAGGCGTCTGTGAAGTTAATTCGCCAGTTAGGCGGTGAAATCAACTATGCGGCCTTTGTCATTAATTTGGTAGACTTACCTGGCGCACAGAAATTAACGACACTCGGAGTAGAATCAACTTATCTAGTTGAGTTCGAAGGCGAATAGGACAACAGCATTTAATGAATTATCAAGCCCTAGCGAGAAAATGGCGACCCAGAACATTCCAGCAAGTTGTTGCCCAGCAACATGTACTAGCTGGCTTGATAAACTCATTAGACCAACAGCGTTTGCATCACGCATATTTGTTTAGTGGCACCCGCGGTGTGGGTAAAACAACCATTGCGCGCTTGTTTGCTAAAAGCCTCAATTGTGAGCAAGGAGTGTCTTCTAACCCTTGTGGCAAGTGCAGTAATTGCCTAGAGGTCGATCAAGGTAACTTTGTTGACTTGTTAGAAATTGATGCTGCCTCGCGCACTAAAGTGGAAGATACTCGAGAGCTTCTAGACAACGTGCAGTATAGCCCCGCCAAAGGCCGCTATAAGGTGTACTTAATTGACGAAGTACATATGTTGTCACGCCATAGCTTTAACGCACTACTAAAAACGCTAGAAGAGCCACCAGAGCACGTTAAATTTTTACTTGCTACCACTGATCCGCAAAAACTGCCGATTACGGTGTTGTCACGCTGTTTACAATTTCAGTTGAAAGCGCTGAGTGAAGAACAAATATCTCAGCAGTTAGCGCATATTTTAGATGCTGAACAGCGTCAATATCAGCCTGCAGCGCTCAACGCATTAGCCCATGCAGCCGATGGCAGTATGCGAGACGCTTTGAGCTTAACTGATCAAGCGTTAGCCTTGTCTAACCAAGAGCTAGCTTACCAGCAAGTACTTAATATGTTGGGTGTGTTAGATCCTCATCAGTTGCGTCAGCTTCTTTGTCATGTCGTTGCCGGGCAAACAGAATCGGTATTCAGCAAAATTTCAGAGTTAGCGAGTATGTCGCCTGATTACGAGCACTTACATCAACAACTCGCTGAGATTATTCATAAAGTTGCGATGGCGCAGGTGCTACCAGCAAGCCAACATGATGAAACGATTCAAATGCTTGCAGAGCAAGTTGACGCTCAACTGGTGCAGTTACTTTATCAAATAGTGATTACTGGAAAGCGAGATTTTGCTTACGCTCCAAGCCCACGTAGCGGTTTCGAAATGACCGTGTTACGAATGTTGGCATTTCAGCCGGCAGAGCAGGGTGAAGTAGCAAGCCCGATTACTAAAGAAAATAGCCCGAGCAATGCAGATTTAGCGGATAAAAGCTTAGTAAAAGAGCAACAAGAAATTCTAGAACAGGCGACGCAGCAAGGTTACGAAATGCCTACCGCTCCTGCAGTTTCCCGTATTAGCGATAATGCGCCGGCTCCTGTTGATAAAGATGAGCGAGTTGTGCAGCGAGAGCAGAGCATTGCCAAGCTGAAAAATCAGTTACGTGGTGATAATTCTGAGCAACAGCAACAGCAACAGCAACAGCAACAGCAACAGCAACAGCAACAGCAAGTTGAACAAGCTGCATCACCTGCTGTCAGCCCTGTAGAGCCAGCAGCAGAAGCGGGTATAGGGAATAGGCCACCAGTGGTAAGCCATCCGGCGCCTTCCCAAACACCATCTTCATCAGCTCAAGCTGTTCCTCAGGTAAACACCAAGCAAGCCGCTGTTAGTGCCGATCAAGCAACGGTTGATGATAGTTATTATGCCCAGTTTGCCGACATGAATGCTGAGGCTGAATATGAAGAGCCTAATTACGCTGCCGAATATCAAGCTCAAGACTTGCCTGCTGCAATGCCCGAGGCTACTCCAGTAGATATTCCTCAAGCACCGGCTAAAGAAGAAACTGCATCTTTGCTGCAGTTAAGAAGCCAGCTACGTGGGCGAGGAAAGTCCGGAAAAAAGTCTGAAGAGGCGGGCGCCTCTACCAATCTAAAGCCAAACTTAGCACCAGCAAATGCTTCGGAGCCATCCTCTAATAATCTTTCACAGGTGCAGCCAGAAACGGTTGAACCAGTTGAGGAAGTAGAAACGGTAAGTTTTGTCGCCACTACAAACGACAATGATGAAGCTTGGTCCGAGATGGTGAAGTTTATGGAATTAGGGCCAATTGCTCGACAAATAGCCATTAACTCTTTGTATCAACTTTCTGAAAGCACCGTAAAGTTGCTATTAAAACCCGAGTTATCTCACTTGCCTAAAGCAAGCTCGGTGGAAGAGTTAAATCAGCAATTGAGCGTGTGCTTGCAGCAGGAAATTGAATTAGAAATAACTGTAGGTGAAAACTCAAATGGCAAAACACCTTTAGAGTTGGCGCAGTTACTTCATCAAAAAAATACCAATGCAGCCATTGATAGGTTATTGGGTGATCCTAATATCCAAGTATTGCAGCAACGCTTTGGCGCAGAATTAGATAACGACAGTGTGAAATACCACTGAACAACTTGATTTTCGACATTAATCTAGATGTAATGTCGCAGTTATAACTAATAGAAGAGAAGAGAATAGTTATGTTTAAAGGCGGAATGGGTAACCTAATGAAGCAAGCGCAGCAAATGCAAGATAAAATGCAGCGCGCTCAAGAAGAAATCGCCAAAATGGAAGTTACTGGTGAATCAGGCGCAGGCTTGGTGAAAGTTGTTATGCTTGGTAACCACAACGTTCGTCGTGTTGAGCTAGATGAAAGCTTAATGGACGATGACAAAGACATGATTGAAGATCTATTGGCTGCTGCAGTTAATGACGCAGTTCGCCGTGTAGAAGAAACCAGCAAAGAAAAAATGGCTGATGTAACTGGTGGAATGCAAATGCCTCCAGGTATGAAAATGCCATTCTAAGCTAGCTTAGAGCAGCAAATTGATTAGGCCGCATAGCGGCCTTTTTTGTGCAACACTTACTTTGCATGAACGTAGATTAAAATAGGTAGCAAGATGAAAGTATGCGGTGTCGAAATAAAAAGTAATGAAGTTATTGTTAGCTTGCTAACACTGGAAGATGGATTGTTTCAAATTCCAGATTGTCGTGTGCGCCGTCTTACTTTAAGCGACATAAACAGCACTCAGCACTTACGTGATTTTCAGTTCGCCTTTGCTAAATTGATGAGTGATTACAAGGTTGAGAAAGTGGCGATTAAGCAGCGCCCAATGAAAGGTAAATTTGCCGGTGGTGCGGTAGGCTTTAAATTAGAAGCGGCTATCGAGTTAATTAGCGAGCTAAATGTAGACTTAGTTTCAGCCACTAAATCTAAGCAAGTACTAAAAGATAACCCAATGCCGGTAGAGTTTTCTGCAACGGGCCTTAAAGCCTTTCAAGAGGCATCGTTTACCACTGCTTATGTAGCTTGTATGGCTTGATTAACGTTTAGATTCTAGCCTTAGGGCTGGATTTACGCGCAATAAAAAACCGATGCTAAAGCATCGGTTTTTTGTTTAAAGCGTAAAGCTTTAGTAACTAGTATGCTTCGTTGTGTACAGATAGTACTGCGCGACCAGAAGGATCTGCGTTGTTTGCAAAGCTCTCATCCCAAGCAATCGCTTCAGGGGTTGAACAAGCTACAGACTTACCGTGAGGTACACATTCTGCTGCAGAGTCTTGTGGGAAATGTTCTTCAAACATGCTGCGGTAGAAGTACGCTTCTTTAGTATCTGGCGTATTAATTGGGAAGCGGAAGGCCGCATTCGACAATTCTTGATCAGAGACTTCCAACTCAACCAACTCTTTTAAGCTGTCAATCCATGAGTAACCAACACCATCTGAGAATTGCTCTTTTTGACGCCAAGCCACTTCAGCAGGTAAGTAACCTTCAAAAGCTTCACGTACAATGTGCTTCTCAATTTTATCGCCGGCACACATCTTAGCTTCTGGGTTTATGCGCATTGCAACATCCATGAACTCTTTGTCTAAGAATGGTACACGGCCTTCAATGCCCCAAGCAGCAAGAGATTTGTTAGCACGGTTACAATCGAACATGTGCAGTTTCTCAAGCTTACGTAGGGTTTCTTCGTGGAATTCTTTAGCATTTGGCGCTTTGTGGAAGTACAAGTAACCACCGAAGATTTCATCAGCACCTTCTCCAGAAAGTACCATTTTAATGCCCATCGCTTTAATCTTACGGGCCATTAGATACATAGGAGTAGACGCACGAATGGTGGTTACGTCGTAGGTTTCAAGGTGGTAAATAACGTCTTTAATGGCGTCAATACCTTCTTGAACGGTAAAGTGAATTTCGTGGTGCACGGTACCTAAATGGTCAGCAACTTTTTGTGCAGCAATTAGGTCTGGCGAGCCTACTAGGCCAACTGCAAATGAGTGCAGTTGAGGCCACCAAGCTTCAGAGTTGTCATTATCTTCAACACGCTTATCTGCATACATTTTAGTGATTGCAGAAATAACCGAAGAATCCAAACCACCAGAGAGTAATACACCGTAAGGTACGTCACACATTAACTGGCGTTTTACCGCAGCTTCTAAAGCTACTTTTAAATCTTCTACACTAGCGTCGTTGTTTTCTACGTTTTTGTAGTCCATCCAATCGCGCTTGTAGTATTTAACAGGTTCGCCGTTCTTGCTGTATAAGTAGTGACCAGGAGGGAATTCGCTCACTGTTTTACAAATAGGCGTCAATGCTTTCATTTCTGAGGCAACGTAGAAGTTACCGTGCTCATCGTAGCCAGTGTAAAGAGGAATAATACCAATATGGTCACGACCAATTAGGTAGGCGTCTTCTTCAGAGTCGTATAAGCAGAAACCGAAGATACCGTTTAGGTCGTCTAAGAACTCAATGCCTTTTTCTTTGTACAAGGCCAAGATGATTTCACAGTCAGACTCTGTCTGAAATTCAAAATCAACATTAAGCTGTGCTTTAAGATCTTTGTGGTTGTAGATCTCACCATTAACCGCAAGAGCGTGAGTTTTTTCGGGATTATAAAGAGGTTGTGCGCCGGTATTTACGTCTACGATAGATAAACGCTCATGCACTAAGATGGCATTTTTTGAAGTGTAAATACCTGACCAATCCGGGCCACGGTGGCGTAAACGTTTTGACATCTCAAGTGCTTGCTTACGCAATACACTGAGGTCAGATTTAATGTCTAGAACTCCAAATATGGAACACATACTCTTCCCTTAACTACTTTGTGTTTACTCTCGAACAAATGGTACTTCGCCATTTGTTCCAATATTGCCCTCAATTTGCCAAGATCAGAAATTATTGCAAGTCCTGAATGACATTTTTTGCTAAAAAAAGCCAGAAAACTAAGAATTATTAACAAACTGGCTATTTTTGTAAGTCTTTTTGCAAATTTTAAGCTTTATTCATGTGGTTTATTGCTATCAATGAGTTGCGAGTGTACGTGGTCGGCAAAACCCGCACCGGCCTCATTGTAGAGGTTGAAGACTTCGTCTGCACCAAGGCGTTTTAGCTTTTCAACATCATCCGCGAACTGCGCAATGGCGGCAATTTTGGCATTAAACTCACCTTTCTTAAGTTGCTTTAATGCGTATTGGTTACCATGGTGATGGGGCATTGCCAGTAATACCAGTTTTAAATCTTTTGAGGGGGCTAACTTTTCCCAAAAATCGGAGTCAGTAGCGTCACCTTGAATTACTGCTCGGCCACTTTCAATTTGGTGCTGAATTTTCTCAAGGTCGGTATCAATACCGATAACCAAATCGGGATAGTGTTGCTGCAGCATATCGTAGGCACCTTCACCAATTCGGCCCATGCCTAATATTACTACCTGCATTTGCCCAAGCTCGATAGGTTGGTCTTCTAAGTGCAACTTAGAGCGCTGTAAGCGTTTTAGGCTTGGGCGAATAAACTGGTAAATGATATCGGCGTTTTTGTGGATAGGAGCCGCCACCAAAAAGCTAATACTTACAGCCATTGCTAAGGTTGCCATCCAGTCGCCATGTAGCCAGCCAAGTTGCACTGCAACAGCCGTTACAATCAAGCCAAATTCGCTGTAGTTTGCCAAGCTCACAGCACCTAGAAATGCGGTTCGCGAACGTAATCTAAATTGCAGTAAATACAGCAAATAAAATGCTGTTTTTATCACTAGAATGCCCACTAAGAATAGTGCGATATAGATAGATTCGAAGCTTAACTCACTGGATAAACCAATCGATAGGAAGAAGGCAACTAAAAAGAGTTCTTTAAAGCTAAATAAGGCCTTTGCCATGCCACTTGCAGCGGGATGGCCTGCTAGCAACATGCCTATAATTAGCGCACCTAAATCTGATTTAAGGCCAACGCTGTCGAATAGTTGCGCGCCTAGAACAAAAGTTAAAAAGAAGCCTAAAACTAGCTGCAATTCGCCGTGGCCTACGCGGTTTAGCAAACGATACAACACTGGCCGTAGCGGCAATAACAGCAATAGTAGTGGCGCATACATGGTTGGAACTTTGCCAGTGGTAGCAGCCAGGAATACTACCGCAAAGATGTCCTGCATAATCAATACACCAATAGCCACGCGGCCATACAGTGCATTCATTTCACTCTTGTCTTCTAATACTTTTACTGCAAATACTGTACTGGAAAAACACAATGCAAAAGACAATACAACAATACCAGTGGTAGACAGCTCACCAATGCTGCTTATACCAAACCATTTAACGGCTGATAGCGTGCCTACAAACAGCAGCATATTGGTACCCATATGCGCGGTAGCGGTTCCCCAAACTTCGCGCTTAAACAAGGTACGTATATCTAGTTTTAACCCAACGGTAAACAGCAGTAATGTTACACCTAAATCTGCTGCCGTAGAGATCAATTCATTTTGTTCATAACCCATTTCGCGTAAGGCAAAACCGGCGGCCAAAAATCCAATTAGAGGGGGTAAGTGCGCTAAATGAGCAAGAAATCCTGCCAAAAACGTCACTGTTATTAGTATAGAAATATCCATTAAGTGCTAAATCTTTATCGTTATATTATGTCGATTGCTGCCACGTTAGGGAAAACATAGTTCGGTCTAAAGGGTACCATTTCAATGTCGGCTTCACTGCTCACACCAGATAGTACTAAAATTGTTTCTAAACCAGCTTGAAAGCCAGCCAGTATATCAGTGCGTAGGTTATCACCAATAATCACGGTGTCGTCTGCATGTGCGCCAATTTTATTGAGAGCCGCACGTACAATCCAAGCAGAGGGTTTACCAACGACAAAGGGTTCGCGCCCGGTAATTCGTTCGATAGGGGCACACAGTGACCCACAAGCTGGGCTCATGTTTGGTCCGTGAGTGTCTGGGTTGGTGGCAATAAACTGCGCGCCTTGTGCAACAAATTTTGCCGCATGTTGAATCATATTCCAATTGTAGTTTTTGGTTTCGCCCACCACTACAAAGTCGGGGTTAATGTCGGTGATGGTAAATCCAGCGCTATAAAGTTCATGAATTAACGCGCCTTCGCCAATAACATAGGCTTTGTTACCTTCTTGGCGTTTAAGAAAATCTGCGGTAGCCATCGCTGAGGTATAAAAACAGCTTTCTGGAATATCAACTCCAGCAGTTTGAAAGCGGTTCTGTAAATCTTGCGGAGTTTGAGCAGGATAGTTAGTTAAAATTACTAGCTTGGTATCGTTAGCCAGTAAACGTTCAATAAATGCTTTGGCTCCGTCTATCAGTTGGTTGTCGTGTAGTAGTACACCATCAATGTCACAAATAACTGCTTTGCTCATTCTTTTTCCTTAGAACCCTATAATCCGTAGTTCAGAGTAACGTAGTGTGACTAAAAAGCGCTAGAGAAAAATAACCTAACGGCAACAAATAGCTTATATTCATTAGTATCCAAGCAGTTGAAGGGAAAGATTGATGTTTAATCAACAAGATTTTATTAGAAAAATAGCAAAGGTTGAGCTGCATTTGCACATTGAAGGTAGCTTAGAACCTGAGTTGATGTTCAAGCTAGCTAAACGAAACAATATTACTTTGCCTTATGCCAGCGTCGAAGACTTAAGAAAAGCTTACCAGTTTAATAACCTTCAAGAGTTTCTAGATTTGTACTATCAAGGTGCAGAAGTGTTGCAAACAGAACAAGACTTTTTCGATTTAGCTTGGGCTTACTTTGAAACCTGCCACCGCGATAATGTATTACATACGGAAATATTCTTTGACCCGCAAACTCACACTGAACGCGGTATCGCAATAAGCACAGTGATTAATGGGCTGGTGAGGGCTAAGCAACAAGCTTTTACCCAGTTTGGAATAACCAGCGAATATATATTGTGTTTTCTGCGCCACTTATCGCAGGACTCTGCAATAGAGACTTTAGAAGCGGCTAAACCTTACCTTAAACATATAATTGGTGTGGGCTTAGATTCTAGTGAACAAGGTCATCCTCCTGAGAAGTTCCAACAAGTGTTTGCGATGGCCAAGCAACTGGGGCTGCAAAGAGTGGCTCATGCTGGAGAAGAAGGCCCAGCAGCCAATGTGGCAAACGCTTGGCAGTTGTTGGGTGTTAGCCGAATTGACCATGGCGTTCGCTGTTTAGAAGATGAAACTTTAGTTAAAGAACTTGCCGCCGCTCAAATGCCTTTAACCGTTTGTCCGTTTAGTAACGTAAAACTAAAGGTGGTTGAGTACTTAAGTGAGCACCCATTACCGAAAATGTTGCAAAAAGGCTTAGCGGTTACTATTAACTCAGACGATCCTGCATATTTTGGTGGATATTTACTGGATAACTTGCAGGCCTGCAGTGAAACTTTTGCCTGGAGCCCGCGACAGATTGCCCAGCTTTGCCAAAACGCTGTTGCCGCAAGTTATGCCAGTGAGCAAAGAAAAAGTGAGTTAAGTCAACTAATTGATAACCGTTTAGCAGAGTTTAGCTAGAGACCTTGTGTTTTAAGGCAGGCTACAGCCATAGTTATGTTAAGCGAGAATAATAAGGAGATTGTCGATGTTTGTTGTGTTGTTTCGTTGGAAGTTAAATGAAGAGCATATTCAGTCCTTTAAAGAAGGCTGGTCAGAGATTATTCATTTTAATATTGATAAGTGTGCCGCATTGGGATCGCGTTTGCATAAAGCCTCCGACGGCACGTGGATTTCTTACTCTCAGTGGCCTAGTAAAGACCATTGGTTACGCTCAAAAGAATCTGAATCTATGGTATTAGATGCACGCCAAAAAATGCGTAAAGCGATTATTTGGCAAGACGAACCCTTATTAATGGCGCCACAGCTTGATCATTTCGTATCGAGTAACTTGGACGCTACACACTCTATTTTGTAACTCACCGCCTTGAGTAAACTTGCTTTAGCGCCACTGCAGAGTAAACTGGCGCGCAGTTTTATCAATTTCTTAAGGTAGTGTTGTTAGACTATGTCGAAGTTTGAGTCTCAAGCATTTTCTATATCGTTTTCCAAAACATGGTTAGCCCCTAAGCATTGGGGCACCTGGTTGGTGGGCGGACTCATCATTCTGCTGGCCTATGTGCCGGTAAAGCTACGAGATAAAATTGCCGTAGCTATTGCCAACCGTATCTTTAACCTTAAAGCCTTGAAGAAGCGCCGTGCAATTGCCGACACTAATTTAAAGCTGTGTTTCCCCGATATGACCGCGCAACAGCGCGAGCAATTAATGCAAAAAAATATGCAGATTTTTGCTCAGCTTATTTTGGGAGCGGGCGAGATGTCTGTGCGCTCAAAACGCTATCTGCAAAACCGTATTGTGGTTGATGGTGAAGAGAATATTCAAAGTATTCTCGATAACAATGAAAACTTTATAATTCTGTTGCCACATACCTACCCAGTGGATTTTTTAGGGACTTATTTTTGTACCCGCGGCCATGATATGTGCACCATGTTTAAAAAAACTGGTGACCCCATTGTTGATTGGGCGATGGCAAAACAACGTACTCGTTTTGGCGGCGTTATTTTTGAACGTAATGCAGGTATTAAAACGCTGATCAAAGCAGTAAGAGCCGGTTTTGGGTGTATCTATTTACCAGATGAGGACTTTGGTCCAGAAGCCAGTTTAATGACGCCATTATTTGCTACTAAAAAAGCCACTTTGCCGGTATTGGGTAAAATGACCAAATTAAGTGGCGCAAAGGTGGTGCCTATCTATGCGGGTTACGACAGCGAATTACATAAAGTGAAGTTGTTCATTCATCCAGCTATGCAAGACTTCCCCAGCAAAGATGTTGCGCAAGATACCTTGCGAATGAATCAAGAGGTAGAGAAGTTAATTTCTCGCTCGCCAGAGCAATACATGTGGACCTTAAAGTTATTGCGTACCGTCGAAGGTAGCGATCAGCCGCGTTATTAACCTGTATTGGTTTTTGGTAATCGCGCTCTAAGTGAGCTTGTGGGTGATTAGGCGTTATGCTCGCGCAGAGTTTGGTTTTTGTAGTTACGCACTAAGCTAATGAAATCTTCTGGTTCTCGGTCAAGAATATCTTGCTCAATTAATAGGTCATAGCCAGTGAGCTCTCGAAGCTTTTTCATTCTGTTTGCGAACATGCCGGTGAGTCCGGTGTAAATTTTCCCACTGCTCGATTTAAAATAATCGTCTTCAATTAAATGGTCACTCACTTTACTGTCTTGGCAATGTTTACAACTTCTTCGCAAGGATGCGAGCAAAGCCGCTCTTTGCTCTGTGAGTAAATGTGCAGATAGGCGAGGGGACAGACTGTCGAGCAAATAATCTGGGTCACTCAAACGTAAGCCAACGTAGTTCATATCGTGCCAATTAAGTCCGTCGCTTAACCTAGGCACATCGATACGTTGTAGTTTATCCCAGGGCAAACACCAACCGCCGTAACGATGGTGAAATTGAATGTGGTCATAGCACAATACAACTGAATACACCGGTTGCATCCATTTTTCTACGCCAACTCTAATCCCTAAGTATGCTAAAAAGAAAATCACCGAAGCAATAAGCGACACCAATACCGCAGGAACGTAGAGGGTACTTATTCCAATAAATACTAGCAGGGAGCCAGCAAGAACTAAGGTTTTGGCGTTGTTGCTGGCCTTGCTTTTTATCCATACTGATTTTGGCATTGTGTTACCTCAATCATTTACCGTGATACTTAGATATACGGACCGGATTGGCTAAATGTTCATTACAATGGTTAGTGAAAGAAGAAAGCTCACTTCACCTTAGCGTATTACTTTTTAGCAGCTTGTTTAGCGTTGAAAATGGCCATTTGCTCATCGGTAGCTGGCAGTTGGTGGCGCTCTTTCCACTCTGAATATGGCATGCCATACACTTTTTCTCTTGCTTCATCATAGTTAAGGCTTTCACCTTGCTCTTCAGCTGCTGCCATCATCCACTTGGCTAAACAGTTTCGACAAAAATCAGCTAAGTTCATCAGCTCAATGTTTTGTACTTCTTTGTGTTGGTCTAGGTGTTCCAGCAAACGGCGAAAAGTGGCAGCTTCAATTGCTTGTTGTTTGTCCATGTTACTTATCCTTGGTAAAAGTTAAGCCAGTGTAAATGCACAAAAGCAGCGAATCAACGCTGCTTTTGGTAATGCCTGGTAGCTAAATTAGCCTTTGGTAAGCAAATTATTCAAATTAATAATGGCCGCATTGGCACGTGATACATAGTTAGCCATTACTAGAGAGTGGTTAGCCATCAGGCCAAAACCTGTGCCGTTTAAGATCATTGGGCTCCATACGGTTTCTTGGGTCGCTTCTAACTCGCGAACAATTTGGCGAACTGCTACTGTAGCGTTCTTCTTCTCTAATACGCCTTTAAAGTCTACTTCTACTGCTTGGAAAAAGTGCAACAATGCCCACGCTTCGCCGCGAGCTTCGTAGAACACGTCATCAATTTTCCACCAAGAGGTTTTCACCATGCTTTCAGATGGAGCAAAGGTAGATTGCGCAGCACCTTCATCGCCCACTAAGCTAGTGTTAATTCGTTCTCGGCCTACCGAGGCTGAAAGCTTCTGCGACATGCTTCCCAGGCGTGATTGTACTTCGTTAAGCCAAGTAACTAAGTTGTCGGCACGAGCATAAAACTGCGCATTTGGGTCTTTAGGATCGGCTAATTGGGCGCGATAAATTGCAAGGGCATCTATAGCATCTTGATATTCGCGCTCTGCACTTGGAAGCTGCCATGAAGTATGGTCAATATTGAACTTAGGCTGGGCGACTTTAAGCTGGGCATGTTCTACCGATTGCGCTTGAGAGCGGCTAAAATCTTTACGCATAATCAGCGATAAATCTCGAACTTGGTTTAATGCACCAAGCTCCCAACTTGGCATGTTGTCCATAAATACGCTGGGAGGCATTTTATCGTTACTTAAGTAACCGCCCGATTTGTTTAGCAGGGTTTCAGCCACAAACATCAATGCAGTGGTGGTGGCATATCCGGTTACCGCTTCTTCACCGTTTGCCACTGCTTGCTCAAGTACATATTCTTTGACTTCGATTCGGTCTGGTTCAATGCTCCAAAACACTGCAATGATGTAGTTAATGATGAAAAACACCAAAAAGAAAACAACAACCTTACGGCCAGTAAGCTGAAACATAAATACATCCTCAACAAGATTTATGTTCTCAGCATAGTCAAGTAAGCAATTTAATCAATAGCTTATGCAAAATCTAATTGCGGTGAGACAAGAGAGCCTCAACTGTCATACCTTGCTTTTCTAGCTAGGTTACGAGCAGCAAACTCAAGGCGCTCTCAAGTATTTAGCAAATTATCCTAATAATTTGAGCAAAAGCAGTGCTTACGGTTTTTTTAAGGACTAATAACTGCCATTATCTGCCGCAGATTATTGGTTTACAGGGAGGTAAGGTTTAAAAGGTTGAGAATTTCGTGCACATCTCCAAGTTAGTAAAACCCAGTATTACAGTATTTGCTATCACAATGTCTGCTCAGGCTGTTGCCCAACAGCAACAAGAAAACACCAACGCTTATCCGTGGGCTGCGGTATTTCTCGATTACCAACATCCCGACCAACCTATGTTGGGCTTGACCGTTGCGGTAAATCATTACGACAAAAGCTACCCTAATTGGGGTTACTACCTCGGTTATGGCAGATCAAAAGAAGAAGACTTAGGCTTTGAAGCACCTGCAGAAGGTAAAAGAGACTTAACCATGTTAAGGCTAGGGGTGAGTTACAGCCTCTCCAATAATTTGAGTGTTTATGGCGGTGGAGCAATGTTAGAAGACACCACCGAATACACTGACGGTATTACCCAGTTTTGCACCGACTGTAAGCCAGAATGGTATACCGATACCAAGCGAAACTGGGGCGGCGAAGTTGGGCTTCGTTATGCTTTAACTCGGCATTTAGTGTTTGGCATTGGTTATAATTCTGTGACAGAGGGTGGGGTATTTAGTATTGGTTATCGCGGTTAACAATCACGCTTTGAATGCTGTCTCTAGTGCTCAAAGGTTGCCCGCGACAGAGTAGTCGCGGGAAGTATAAAATAGTGGGTTTTAGTTGCGCTACTTACAGGCCGCATTGATTCGGCTGCTGTCATTACTGCTGTACTCACAAGAGCCTTGAATAATGCACTGATAAAGGTTGTTGTTGTAGGCATTGGTGCGGTGATCATAGATCATAAACCAACCTCCATCGTCCCACACAGAAGTGGGAATGCCTGCTGCTTTTGCATGTTTAGAGTCCAGTAACTCATACCAAGCTCTAATATTGTTGCAATCCATTTGGCTTTTATATTTTTGCCAATTAGTACCCCATTCACTGATGTAGATTGGCATACCTTGACCCACACCGTTTGCCCATTGTTGCATGGTTCTAATTGGGTCACTAATGTCAGATTCAGTCCACTTAGTCGATAAGTTACCTTCACCGTGGTAAGACCAAGGATTGTAATGGTGGAATGCGGCCATCACATAGGGGTCATTGCCTCCTCCAACAGCGTCTAAGTTTGGCCAGGTTCGTGCCATCTCATGAGCGCCAAACCATTGGTTTCCACCAATTACAACAATCCGATTTGGACTTTGTTCTCTGATCTTGTTATATGCCAAACCTGTCATGTGGCGTAGCTTTGACGGAAGCATGGCTTCGCTATTACTTAAGTGCGGTTCGTTTAAAATTTGAAAAATGAGGCGGTTACTGCGGTCTTTAAATAGAGCACTAATATCAGTCCATAGGGTTTCTAACATCACCGCATCACTATTGTCTTTGATTACGGCTTCATGGTGAGCATTAATAACTACGAACATATCATCATAAGCTAGGGCATGGTCGACAGTTTTTATTATCTCTTTAAGGCGAGCATTGTTAAGGTCTATTTTTCCTGTTTCGTCAGCAATGGTTGAACCTGATATCTCTATGGTCCAACTAATCGGAATTCTAACATTACGATAACCTTGCTCGTAATAAGCATCTATTTTTCCTGAAGCTTCGGTTAGGGTAGCCGCATGTTGTTGGTTGTCGAACATTTGCCCTAAGTTAAAGCCGGTGCCCATTGCTGCCGCAGCGTCTATAGCGGTTATAGCAGGCTTCTCACTGGGAGGTGGTGGAGTTTGGTTAGAGCAAACATCGCCAGTAAGCGTTGGTTGTTCCGCACTGTTGCCGTTCATGGTGCCTTGAATACCAAATTCAACCGACTCCCCTGGCTTTATAGTCGCGTTCCACGAAAGGTTACTTGCGCTGTAAGGGTTATTTCCGCTTAAAACCGTATTCCAGCTAGAGCTAAGTTGAGAGCCTTGTTGATATTGCCAATTAACTTGCCAACGCTCGATGTTAGTTGAATCGGTATTTGTTATGGTCACTTGTGCCTGAAAGCCTTGGTCCCATTGATTGGTTATGGAGTACTCGCAGTCGGCCGCAACTGCAAGAGGCGAGATGAAACCAAGCAAAATCAGCTTAGCTGCGAAGCGATGGTTTGTTCGACGTTCGGTCATTTTAGGCTCTCACATTTAAGGGTGAAGTTAACAACTTACTTAAAGATGATGCTACCCGAGTTAGCCGAGTAAAAAAGTTGGAAAGCCGCATAACTGGCTGAAATAGATAGGTAAATTTCTTGTTGTTTCATGGTCAGCATGAGCTTGCTCACAAAGCCGCTGATTAAATAAGAGAAACTAGCTGTGTAGCACTTAACAGTAATTATCTACTTGTCAAAAAAAGGGAGGCTAAACCATGAATGCTTATAAGCGAGCGGCTATGTTGGTTTTTGTTGCCTCTGATACCTTGTTTTGCTGCTAATAATGACCAAGCTCAAGTTAGCTTCAAATATTCCCTTGGCATGTGCGCCAAGTCCGTCTAAGGCGTATTTCCACTGCTAAGCTTAAAGTGATTAAATAAATTACGAGGAGCACATCATGAGCTATCGTCACATTTTAGTCGCCGTCGACCTCTCTGAAAACAGCAGACGAATAATCGACAAAGTCATCCTGCTAGCGAAACCACTCGATGCAAAAGTATCACTGATTTTTGTTGATGAAAGCGCTAACGATTCAGCATTCAGTGGGCTAATTGATCTTGATTTAGCAGCCATAGAACCGATGCATCCTAGCCTTAAAGAGTTTGCTAACAAGCTTAACGCCTTGGTGGTGGATACTAATTACACCATTGAGAACCAGTTTGTTATGCAAGGTGATTTAAGTGCCCGCTTAGATGAAACAGTGGCCGAGGTAGGCGCTGACTTAATCGTATGTGGTCATGATAATGGGTTCTGGCATCGTTTAGCATCTAAACATCATGAGCTGGTAAATAACGTCTCGATAGATCTGCTGGTTATACCTATCGATCAGTGAGCGGTTAGGCATAATACACATCGGGTGTAACCAGAGCCCGATGAGTATTTCTTTGTTTAACGCCTCATCTCTACTGCGCTTTTTGGCCTTCTATTGTTGATGAAGGCTTAAGTGTTATAGCTTTACTTGTGATTAAAAAGCCCTTGGCATTTTCATGCCAAGGGCTTGTGTTTATAAACGGAGTTGTTAGCTTATTTAGCCTTATTGGATAAGGTTAAGTTTATAGAAGCTTACTTGTGTGTAATCACCAGCATCTAAGCCATTATTACTACAGCCCGAGCTCCAAGTATTGGTTTTAGGTTTGATATTGCACTGGTTGTAAGCACCTGCTTTAAAGTACATCCAATCTTGCGCGTAGCTGGTATCTAAGTCAGAAGCAGAGTTAGGTTCAGCTAAGTTAACCCTATACGTGACAACTTGCTCATTGGCTTCACCTGGGTTTTTGGTAAAGGTGAGGTTCATTATGTTGTCAACAATATCAACGTCATAAGAGAACAATTCACCCA
Organism: Agarivorans sp. OAG1; assembly: GCF_037076485.1. Taxonomy (NCBI): domain Bacteria; kingdom Pseudomonadati; phylum Pseudomonadota; class Gammaproteobacteria; order Alteromonadales; family Alteromonadaceae; genus Agarivorans; species Agarivorans sp. OAG1. The sequence continues at coordinate 2,692,362 of NZ_AP028990.1, read as the reverse complement.
GCTTGATGCCGCCAACTGGATCTTTATCTTCTTTGGTCAAGTTGTACTGGCCGAAGATGTTATGAGGAATATCGAAACGGTCTTTCTTGTCTTTAGGATTAATTTCATAGTTCCAGAATAGTGAACCATGCTCATGGTTTGGCAATTTGCGGAAGAAGATCTTTAAAGGTTCATTATTTGAACCATGGATCTGGCCAATAACCACCGAGTGAGCACCCATTTTTGCATCGTTACCACTTAGGCTTACATGGTCAACACTTAAGGCTGCGCTCATGCGTCCGCCAATAGAGCCGTAAGCTGCCGCATTGTCGTGAGAAGCCAATACAAAATTGGTGCTTGGATCTTTATACCCAGTAGGTAAGTTCACGTTTAACATTGCGCGTAATTCACTACGAGCGTTTTTGCTGTTAGGAGTGGTCACCGCTTCATTAGGTACTTTAAATACCATGGCGCCAGTTTCTGCGTTGGTGTAAAACCATTCTGGATGTGAGAATGGATTTTCTGCATCGTTTAGCTGAGATGCATACACTTCCATGGTTTTACCTTCGCGCTCAGGCTTGGTATCAGGGTAGGGTAAGTTAATTTTCCACTTACGCATTTCGAAGTTTTGCGCCGGGGCTTTAGAGGCATCCAGCTTCGACATTAATTCAAGCTGGTAATCGGTCGGTGTATTCGCTGCGCCAGCTGTACCTGTAAACAGTGCAGCTACGGCACAAGCGACATAAATCTTTTTCATGATAGTTCCCTGTTAGTTAAATGTAACTCGTAGACGGAGTTTTCGTGAACAGGGAAACGTTATAATACTATTGTATTATTAAATATGATGACCTTGGCAATTATTCATATTGCTTTCTGTTTTTGAGAGTTTCATTTATAAATTTTGCTGTACATCACAGTTTGTGGTGGGAACAGCTTGTATCACATGCGCAATGTTCGCCGGTAAGCACGGCGATTTTAACTAATAAGTCAAAGCAAATTAGTGCTAACAGAGGCTGGCTCTGCTAGTTGTTAGTTTAGTTTTTATCTAAAGGGCAGCTCAGTAGCTTTTGGTGATCAACAAGACTACATACTTGTATTTGCTGTTCAGTGATTAAAGCGTAACTGGCTTGCCAGTCTAGTCGAGGCATTGATACCGAGCCGGGATTAAGCACAAAGTGCCCGTCTTGTTGTTGGGCTTGCGGAATATGGCTGTGGCCGCTCACCAATATGTCTCCAGGGCTTAAAGGCGGCAGTTTGTTTGGTCCATAATTATGGCCATGACACAAAAATATTTTGCGTGTTCCTAAAAGCATTTGGTTGTATTCAGCTAATAGTGGAAAGTGACACAGGGCTTGATCTACTTCGCTATCGCAATTCCCTCTAACCGCAATAATTTTATCAGCGATGTTGTTTAAGTCTTCCGCTACCTTTAAAGGTGCATAGTGAGCGGGTACGGAGTTACGAGGCCCGTGGTTAAGCACATCTCCCAAGCTAATTAAATGCGAAGCTCCGCTGCGTTTAAAAGCGGCTAAAGTGAGTGTTAGGGCTTGGTGGTCGCCATGAATATCAGAACATACAAACAGCATAAGTTGTCCTTTGAGTGAAGCTGAGAAGAGTTGCTAAAGCTTTTTTAGCACCTTGGGTGTTTATTTTAGCGCTTTAAATAGGAAACTGAACAGACAAGAACAACTAATAGTGAGAACTCCCTTCGCCAAGCCCTAAGATTCCGGTAATGCAGAATCATCCTGTCCAGTTAACAATTCATCGAGCTAGTTCTAACTCATTACTTTTGAGCCTTGGTGCACACTATCGTGTTAAGTGGCTTTTATTGTTGTTCGAATATGCTAAATATTTATTAGTATGATGATACTACATTAATGAGGCCTTATGAAAAACCATCTACTCGCTCTATCTGCTTTACTTGCTGTTTCCACATTGGCCTCAGCCAATGTTCAGTTTTCTGATAACAATGGTAGCTTGGGCGAGCCGGTTAACTATCCTCAGTTTCAACATGTTTTAAGCGAATCTGAGCTGCAAATTTCAGATGCTGAAGGTAAGAAAGGCAATAAGGAATACTTTGCGCTAGATGGAGATTTTACTGGCATCGTAAATCCTTACTTTTATGTAGATAAAACAAGCGAAGCGCTGGTCTTCAAAATGAAGAACGATCATTTACGTAATGAAGTTCGAGTGCATAAAAACTTCCGTACCGATTTACCTGATCATTTTTACTCATTACGCGCCTCTGTTGAAATGATTGACCCTGAAGCTTCAATGAAAGACTCAGATTCAAAACAAGATGAGATTACTTTTCTACAAGTGCATAACAAAGGCTTAGATGACGAAGGCACACACAATGTACCGCACCCCTTATTGAGGGTGGTATGGAAGCGTGATGCTAATGGCGTGAAAGGTCATTTTTGGGCAATCATCAAAAACAATGCAGTCATTTGCAAAGGGTCCTTTGGTAAAAAAAATAAAGACAAAAATATGTGTAAGCCTGATGTTGCTTATAGCCACATTGATTTGGGTAAGGCGCCGACAGGCAAAACTACCGCTTTTGATATTACCGTAGGCAACAAAACGCTATCGGTTGACGTAGACGGTACCAACCTCGTTAAGCACGACATTGATTATTGGCGTCACCTGTTAAGTTACTTTAAAGCCGGCGTATACAACCAATTTACCCATGGTATGAGTGAAGCACATTTCTACAAGCTTGAGTATTCAGCGGCTGAGCCTAAATAGAAGCCTGCACCTGGTGAGCTCTCGCGTGCCACCACGCGAGAGCCCTTAGCCTGCTAGCAGCTATTTGCTTGAGTATCTTCACTTTACACCGCACCAAACCATGAGGTAACTATGTCCCTTTTTTCCATTAAACTCGCTAATCTTAAAAATGCTGTTGTCGCAGGATTAGCGGTAAGCATGTTGTCTGTAAACGCACAAGCGGTAGCCAGCCAAGCGCCCCCGCAAAGCGTGATGGCGCTTATCGAAAGCAAATCTGAACTGCTTGCCTCCGAGGCATTAAACAGTAACAAACATTGGTTTACAGCCTATACCAATGAAGCCGGAAAATGGCAGCATGAGTACTCTAAAAACTGGTGTAGCGGATTTATACCGGGCATCTTTTGGTATCTAAATGCACTAAGTGATAATGGCCAATGGCAGCAACATGCTGAGCATTGGACAGAAGGGGTAAGGTCGCGCGCTTATGCCACTGACAATGATACTGGCTTTCAAATTTTTAACAGCTTTGGTTTAGGCTACACCATAGGTGAAAAGCCTAGCGATGATTACAAGCAAGTATTGATAGACGGTGCCTCTACCTTAGTGAAACAGCGTTACAACGAAGATATCGGCGCATTTCGGTCTTGGCGGCAGGGGATTAGTAATCCCACTCGGCTACCTTTTGAAGTCAATATTGATCAGTTGATGAATATGGAATTGGTGCTTTGGGTAGGCAAGCATGCCAACAAGCCCGAGTTCACCAAGATGGCGATCTCTCATGCCGATAAAACTTGGGAGCACGGCGTAAGAGAAAATGGCAGTACCTACCATGTAGTGAGTTATAGCCCTAGTGGTGAAGTAGTTAAGAAAAGAACCCATCAAGGCTGGAAAACAGAATCAACCTGGTCAAGAGGCCAGGCTTGGTCGGTTTATGCTTATGCTATGTATTATCGTTACACGGGTTTAGAACGGATGCTAGAGCGCTCAATCAAGTCTTATGAATACTTTATTGAAAGCACCAAACAACAAACTGAAGATTGGGTGCCGTATTCAGACTTTGACGCTCCAATAGATGAAGATAACCCTCGAGATAGTTCTGCTACGGCGATTGTGGCATCAGCACTGATCGAGCTTTATAAGATTACTCAACAAGAGAAGTACATAAACGACGCACAACAAATGCTAGCGTCACTTTCTACACCTAAATACTTAGCAATGGACAGTAACTACCAAAGTATTTTGTTGAAAGGCTCAGAAAAGTGGGGCGAGCCAGAAGTCGGCACTATTTTTGGCGATTACTTTTTCATAGAGGCTTTATATCGTTGGCAACAATGGGCGCCTCGCAAGCTGCCTAAGCATTTTGGTTTGTAATGATTAAAAGCCTCTACCTGAGGCTTTAGTTACGCTTGCTGGCAGATAAACGCCAGCTTTTCCGCAAGCGCTTCAGCAAGTTGTTTATGTTGCTCAGGGCTTAAATGAACGCCGTCTTGTTGTTCAAGTTTAATAATGCTGTTTACATCAAAAAACGCGCAGCTAAGCCTTTTTGCTTTAGCTTTGAGTAAGCCAGCAAGTTGCTGAGACTTAGCTTGCGAGCCTTTAAAGTGCTGACCGAAAGGGCCTGTTTCATCTATTGCTGGTGGAGCAAGTAACAACACTTTTGGGCTTGTTATTCCTCGCTTTACACAGTGCTGGTTTAGCTCAACAAGCATTCGCTCAAGGTTGTCACTTATCTGCTCTGCCGCAAGTTGAAATTCTGGATAAAAATCATTAGTGCCTAACATCAATACTAAGCAGTCTGGCTGGTGCTTTTGGGTGTCTTGCAATAAGGCATCTATGCCGCTGCTTAAACCAAAGCTTGATGAGCTGGGAAAGGTGGTTCTGCCGGGTTGTCCAGCTTCAATCATTTGGTAAGTCTCGCCAAGCAAGTTTCCCATAATGACCGGCCAACGGCGGCTGGCTGGCATACGTTGCCCAGTAGTCGGGGAGTAACCCCAAGTATTAGAGTCGCCAAAACACAGTACTTTATTGATTGCCAAAGTGTGTTCCTTATTGTTGTGTGGCTAAAGAGTATAAAAAAACCTGCTAGTGCAGGTTTTTATTTAGCGATAGAACTGAGTTCACCTAGTTTTGTTTTCTAACAAATTTAGATTTAAGCATCATGTGGCCGTGACCATCTACCTTACAGTCGATGTCATGATCAGCATCTACAAAGCGTTTAATTACCGCTTTAGTACCAACTTTTAGCACTAACGACGACCCTTTCACTTTTAGGTCTTTAATCAGGGTAACTTTGTCGTCTTCTGCCAGTAAATTGCCTACAGCGTCTTTAAGTACAATGGCATCAGGGTCAACAACTACTTCGTTAGGGTTCCACTCATGCGCGCATTCAGGGCAAATAAGTAGTGAACCATCTTGGTATACATAGGCTGATTCACATTCTGGGCATGGAGGCAGATCGCTCATGATATTTTCTCTTTAATCTTTAGTTTATGGTGGCAAAGCGAAGGTACGCTTTAAGCCATAGCAGTACTAATAAACTAGTACCTAATATTTGTAGGGGCATTATAAGTAAGAATGACTCTGCCAGCTAGCGCTTAGCTAAGATTGCTGCGGGTAATGAGTGTATCCGAGTAAATTTTCACCCTTGGATGGCCTTTCAACATATTCTAAATATGTAGTTTAAAACTGTCGCACTTAGCACAAAGCTTACATTTACTTGTTTGCTTCATTTCATCTCTCTTTAGTTTGAACGAAATATCAGCCACTTAAGTTATGTTTTTCACTGGCTTTGATATTGCAGCCTAGCTTTCAATAAGCAGAATATGTGGAGAAGCTATGTTACGCGAGATAATAGAAATAGATGAAGCGCTATGCGACGGATGTGGTCAATGTGTGCCTGCTTGCCATGAAGGTGCCTTGCAAATCATCGACCAAAAAGCTCGCTTAATTAGCGACTTAATGTGTGATGGCCTAGGTGCTTGCTTGGGACATTGTCCCACAGGCGCAATGACTGTGGTAAAGCGTGAAGCTAGCGCTTATGACGAACGAAAAGTCATGGAAAACATCATACAAGGTGGGCCAAATGTAATTAAAGCCCATTTAGAGCATATGCTAGAGCATCAAGAGTTTGATTATTACCAAATCGCTTTACAGGTATTGGCGGAGCAGGGTATCGAGGTGCCCTCGCACAAACAAGTATCCAAACAAACCTCAACTACAGGCTGCCCCGGTAAAAAAGAGCAGGTACTTGTTCGAGATAAAGGTGAGCCAAACCAAGTATCAAGTGATGGTAGTACGCCAATTAGCGCCTTAAGCCATTGGCCTATTCAATTGCATCTTATTAACAGCGCCAATCCCGTTTTTGTGGGCGCGGACTTATTACTCGCTGCCGATTGTAGCGCGTTTGCCGCAGCCGATTTTCACAGCAGCTATTTAGACGGAAAAAAGCTACTTATTGCTTGCCCTAAACTAGATGAAAACCAAGACGCTTATGTGGAAAAACTCAATATGCTTATTCGCTATGGTCAACTTAAAAGCCTAACAATTTTGAGAATGGAAGTGCCTTGCTGTGGTGGGCTCTCTAAGTGGGTGAAAAATGCCTTAGCTAAGCTAAAGCAACCCATAGAGAGTGTTGAAATAACCATCAATAAGGTAGGAGAGGTGGTCGCCACGAAAGCACTTTAATTTAGCGTGAGCTGTATACTTAACAAGCCAGACCCGCAATAAATCGGGTCTCTGGCTTTGTTATGCGCGAACGCGAAGGTACCACCACACCAATGGCGCTAACAATACTAACTCTAAGCCTACATATAACCATTGTTTTGTTACCGAACCGTCTAGCATTATTCCTATAAGTCTTGCCACAAGTAGGCCAAACATTAGTGATGCGCTAGTAGCAGCAAGGCTTGTCACCCAAGGCTGAAATTGATGATGAAACATCAGTAAACAACCAAAACCAATTAACAGGCCCCACCAAATTCTTCGTTCAATCGCATCAAAGGTATTGTCGGGAATTGCCTTGTTACTGACTAATTCTGGATTAGATACCAGTACAATGCCGGCAATGATCAATACGATGCCAATGCCTCGTAACAATAAGCTAGTTTCTATCATTTTTTGCTCCTTTGGGGCTAAGTATGACTTTAAACTTGGTCGATTTTAGCCAAGCTTATAGCTTCCAGTTAAACGAGGTGTTTTCTTCAGATAACTGCCAAAGTTGCTGAGCCATTTTTTGGTCAAGTGCTACCTCATCTAATAAGCATTCACCCACCGGGCCAACGGTATCGGCGCGTTTGGTTGGGCCATAGAGTTTGTTTATCGCTAAGCCTTGTTTGGTGGCACACATTACTTCTGGCCATGCGCCTTTTTCGGCAGATTGTGCGATTAGTCTAGACAGTACTGCCCAGAGTGTTTTGTTAAACGTGCTAGCTGTGTCTTTTAATAAGTTAGTTCTCGACGCGCCTGGGTGACAAACATGTACTTGTACATGCTTACCTGAGGCTTTAATTCGTCGCTGCAGTTCATAGCCAAACATCATTTGCGCGAGTTTACTTTGGGCATAAGAGTTCCATGCCGTGTAATTAGCATCGAAGTTAAGATCGTTAAATTGAATTTTCTTCAAGCCCATTTTGTAGGCATTACTGCCTACTATCACAATGCGCCCTTGAGATGCCTCTATTCGTTCGAATAACAAGCCACACAGAAGAAAGTGGCCAAAATGATTAACACCTAATTGGCTTTCGAAGCCGTCTTTTGTGAATTGTTGTTTGGCAACTTGCGCAATCGCGCCGTTACAAATAAGCGCTTCAATGCTGCTGGTGCACTCTAGTAATTGTTTTGCTGCGCGCCTAACCGAGTCAAGCTCAGACAAATCCATTTGAATATAGCTAAGGTCAATATCGCTACCCAGCTGGGCTTTTAACTCTTCTATGGCCGCGACAGATTTAACAGGGTTTCGATTTAACATTACTACCTTTGCGCCTTTAGACAGCAAGATGCGAGAGGCTTCAAATCCTGCACCGCTGTTGGCGCCAGTTATTACGTAGGTTTTCCCTGCTAGTGAGCCAATCTGCTCTGGCGTCCAAGCTTTAGTGGTAAGTTGCTTTGTTGTCATTTTCTAATCTCTTGATTCAGCCTTCGGACAGTGCAACGAAGTTAATTGCACTACCTTATTTGTCGTAGTATCTTTGCTTGGGAATGACTTTAACTCTCACTATGTGTATTTAATAGGCGTATTTGGCGCTAAAAATTGCCTATTTGTATCGAGCGTGGTTCTTGGGGGATGATATGTTTAGGCAAAAAATAAAACAGCTGATAGAAAGTCGCATCAGCGATGAAGGAATGGTTGAGACAGGAGTAAAAGGGGTTCATCTGTTTAAAGTAACCACTGCTATCCCTTGTGCTCCTGCGGTTTATGAGCCGACAGTTGTGGTTATTGTCAGTGGTAAAAAAGAGGCGTTAATCGAGGGGCATCATTATGTCTACGATAATAGCCAATACCTGTGTTGCACCATGTCTATGCCAGTAGAAGCGGGTACACCAGAAGCCTCGCCAGAAGAGCCTTTGCTCGGTGTGTACATCTCTCTCGATACCAAAGTAATGACCGAGCTAGCCATTGAAATGGAAAGCTCAGCAGCGGTGATAAAGCATCCTAAAAATAGCGCGCAAGGCCTATCGCTAGCAAATTGGGATGACACCTTCTCTGATGCCCTATTAAGGCTGCTGCAATTGGGCGATAACCCAAGGGATAGTGCTATTTTAGGCGCTAGCCGTTTACGTGAGTTTTATTATGCGGTGTTAAAAGGTGAAGCGGGCATCTCGGCGCGGCGCGCCTTTGGAGTTGGTAACGAAATTGCTCGCTCAATTGAGTACTTATCTAAGCGTCTTAGCGAAAATGTCACCATAGACCAGCTTGCTTCTCAAGTTAGCATGAGCAGAGCGGTATTTCACCGTAAGTTTAAACAAGCAACGATGATGTCGCCGATTCAATTTATGAAGTCGATGCGCTTGAATCAAGCCGCTATGAAAATTGCCGCAGGTAATAATGTCAGTGAAGCGGCAATGGCGGTTGGTTATGTTAGCTCATCTCAATTTAGTCGGGAGTTTAAAAGGATGTATGGGCAATCTCCTAAACAGTGGAGCCAGTCCAAAGGCCTTTTAGAGAACATTGCTTAAGGACGATAAAAATATGCACAAAGTGTTTGTGTTTGGCACGCTAAAACAAGGCTTCCCAAATTTTAAATTTAACCAAGGCATTCGCCATGGCTCTGATTATGTAAGCAAAGAAAGTTACCCTTTGTATTTGGTGGGTAGCCGTTACTCGCCGTGGCTAGTGCTTGATAAGGGCAAAGGCCAGCCGGTGAAGGGGCAAGTTTTCTTAGTCTCGGACCAAGTACTAGCAGAAATGGACAACTTAGAGCGTGTACAAGAGCCAGATGGATATCGAAAATTCAGCATTCAAGTGGAATGTGTGACATCAGGAAAAGAGTTCGCCGCTATTGTATATGGCAAGCCGCCAGAGATGGCGGCAACAGCAGACATTAGGCTTGAATTAGCTGGCGAATACCTACTAGAGCATGCCGATTTATATCGAAGCAGAGAGAAATTAGTAAGCTGTTAGGCGCTTTCTTTATTGGGAAGATGACTCGTTCTAGTTTTTATCATTTGGTGTTTGTAGGTTTTGGCTGTGATGCAAACTGCTGTAGTCGCCGGTTTTAATGCTAATCCACCGCTTAGTATCAGTAAGGCGTAAGAGAAATAATTAATAACCGCACTATATTCAGTGTTTTAATTCCAAAAGAATTCAATACAATTGGGGCGTCCAAGCAAAAGGAGTAGCGGTTTGGTTAAGGGTAAGTTTGAATCAATGAACATTAAGGGCGATTTGTTTGGTGGTGTTACCACTGCTATCGTCTCACTACCAATGGCTTTAGCGTTTGGTGTTGCATCGGGAGCTGGGCCTCAAGCTGGTCTTTGGGGCGCCATTTTAGTAGGCTTGTTTGCCGCGTTATTTGGCGGTTCGCGCACCTTGATCTCGGAGCCAACCGGTCCGATGACCGTAGTAATGGCGGCGGTACTTACCACCATGATAGCCAAGCACCCTGAAAACGGGCCCGCCATGGCATTTACCGTGGTGATGATGGCCGGGCTATTCCAAATTGCTCTTGGCGCCCTTAAGCTAGGTAAATACATTACCTTGATGCCTTATAGTGTTATTTCTGGCTTTATGTCAGGCGTGGGTGTCATTCTGGTCATCCTCCAATTGGCGCCCTTTTTAGGCCAGTCTACTCCCGCAGGGGGAGCCTTAGGTACCTTACAGGCGATTCCCGACTTAATTCGAAACATGCACTTTGGCGAGTTCCTATTAGGGCTGATGACCTTGGGTGCACTCTTGTTCATGCCTAACAAATATAAAAAAATAATCCCCCCACAATTGGTCGCGCTGGTGGCGGTGACTTTAGTGTCGATGCTGCTCTTTAGTGACGAGGGTATTCGCCGTATTGGAGAGATCCCAAGTGGCCTACCATCGATTATTTGGCCCACTTTTACTTGGGGCCTGCTTAGCGAAATGCTGGTTGATGCCTTAGTACTAGGAACATTAGGTTGTATCGATACTCTACTTACCGCAGTAATTGCCGATAGCTTAACCCGCAAAGAACATGACTCTAACCGAGAGTTAATGGGGCAGGGCATAGCAAATACGGTTTCAGGCCTGTTTGGGGGCTTGCCTGGCGCAGGCGCGACTATGGGAACTGTGGTGAATGTTCAGGTGGGCGGAAGCTCTCCGCTCTCTGGCATTGTGCGCGCGGTAATTCTGCTCTTGGTTGTGCTGTGGTTAGCCCCGCTTACCCAGCCTATTCCATTGGCCGTTCTCGCGGGTATCGCTATGTATGTTGGCCTTAATATTCTCGATTGGAGCTTCATTAAACGCGCCCACCGAGTATCTTTAGTGCCTACTTGCATCATGTATGGTGTGCTATTTCTTACCGTTTTTGTCGATTTAATCTACGCCGTAGGCATTGGAGTATTCCTCGCCAACGTAATTACTATTGAAAAGCTGAGCCGAGTTCAGGAAAAAAATGTTAAAGCGATATCTGATGCCGACGACGGTGTGCCACTTGAAGATTCAGAACGGCAGTTGTTAGACCAAGCCAAAGGTCAGCTATTGTTTTTCTACCTCTCAGGGCCAATGATTTTTGGAGTATCAAAAGCCATTGCCAGACAACACGCAGCGGTTGAGCAGTACAAAGTAATGGTGCTAGATCTTAGTGCAGTGCCGATGATTGATGTGACCGTGGCGCTAGCGCTGGAAAACGCCATGCGTGATGCCTTAGATGCTGGATGTGAAGTGTTCCTTTACAGCCCTAACGAGCAAACAATGCACCAGTTAGAGAAAATCCAAATCCGCGATTGGATAGATGAAGATCATATTGTAGATAGCCGCACTGAAGCCTTAGAAAAAGGGCTAGCAGTGGTGCAGCGTATAAATGCTGAGTCTGAAGTTGTTCAACAAGGCTCTGCTATTTAAAGACTAATATAGGTGTATATCTTAAAAAGCTGCGCTGGAATTGATTTTTCCAACGCGGCTTTTTGTTTGGTAGTTGCGCAACTTACCGATTTTTTATTCAGATTGGACGACTCTTGGCTAAATTAGCTTTGAGACATTAAGCTTGTTGATATCGAAGCTCCAAGGCGTTTCTGCACCTTTATGTGTTAGCTATTGTGTTAAAGCTTTCGCCTGCGGCGACGTCATTAAGCTTCAACGAGTAAAGCTTAGCTAAGCAAAAAGAAAACTCGCTCTGCATCTTCTTAGGTCCTCCGTTGCGCATTCACAAAGGAGTTGAAGTAACTCGTTACGCTCAAACAAACTTCAACTCTGCTCCCTTGTTCATTTGCGCTACTCGGCGAAGATGATGGGATTGAAAAGCATAGTCTTGGCTATCGAGTGTATGAAATGTTTTTTCCCCTTTATGTGTTAGCTATGGAGTAAAGGCTTTCGCCTGCGGCGACGTCATTTTTCTTTGACGAGCAAAGAAAAACGAAGCAAAAAGAAAACTCGCCCTGCATCTTCTTAGACCCTCCGTTGCGCATTCACAAGGGAGTTGAAGTAACTCGCTACGCTCAAACAGACTTCAACTCTGATCCCTTGTTCATTTGCGCTACTCGGCGAAGATGATGGGATTGAAAGCACAGTCTTGGCTATCGAGTGTGTGAAACGTTTTTGCCCCGTAACGTGTTAACGCTCCCTCAAAACTACTCTTAATAAACCTATGTACCCTTAATTTTTCTAGTTTTAGTGAACAAAGTTCTGTGATTTTATACAGTGCTGTTGTAATTCCTACTTTCTGCATGTGATTGCATACTTTCATGCTGATGTTTTTGTTATTTTTCGAGCTAGGTGGCTGATTTTGCTTAGGAAAGGTGATAACCTTGATTTTATAAAATGTATGATAAGAGGAAAAATTCCGTGTTTAAACAAGGAATTTTTCCTCTTAATAAGTTGTTAGCAGGCCTCTTATATGGATATGCAGCACTTCAAAAAAGTAATTTACGACCTAGCCCAACGGGCTGGTTTCACTGTTGTTGAGTTTCATGGTCCACTGGCTACACCGAACTTTTTTGCTGCTTTAATGGAACAAAGGGGAAAGGAGTTTGCTGTTCTCGCTTCCATAAATTCAGATTGGGCCGTTGTCTCAGAGTTTGAACCGTCGGTTTGCGAGCTCGACTTCATCGATAGCGCAGACGTCGCACGAGAGCTTAAGTATTGCCACGGTATCGATGTCACTTCGAGCAAAGTGCTTAATGGTCCATTTGTAACGAGGTCCTATTTAAGCCATAACGATGTTAAGTACTGGAAGCCTCAATCGTTGGGCGAGGCATTGTTCAACTGGTGGGACTAGCTGCTAACAAGCAAAATAATCAAGTACTTGTCGCTGCGCTCCTCGCGGGGACAGGTGCCACGACGCGGCGGAGCCGCTGCACCTGCCCATTTTTTGGGCGTTATGTGTCACATCTAACACGGAGAGTGGTTTGAAAAATCCTACAGGGACAAAAAAGAATCATCGTGGTACTTTTTTAATGAATGGTGGTTTAACCCATGTGAGGTATGATCACAAAAGTCGTCCATCCAAAATTGATATTAAATGCCCTAACTGTAGTTCTTTAGCAATTGCTAAAGATGAAGAGGTAGGTGACTCTTTATTTGTCGGTGATATGTCACCAAGCTTTAAAGGCTCACCATTTTCAATTACATGCACATCATGTATGTACCGCAAAAAGAGGTTAGCCTATGAAGAGCTAACTGAACCTTACTTTCAGTTTGAAGGGCGCGGTGGGATTCTTTGGGCATGGAATCGTGAACATTTAGATATGATTTATAAATATTTAAATGGCATACCGATCAAAGAACATGACTATAAGTTTTATCACACATACATTCATGGTGATTGGAAAAAATATAAAACAACTTATTTAAAAACAATTAGTAAAGGTTTAAGTGACACATAACAAGTCATTAAAGCAGGACAAAAAACAGTTGGTTTTTGCTCGTGCCTCGCTTATTTTAACCAACTATTTTTAGCCTCTTAATGAGGCGTTAATTCCTGTCTCCTTACCTTTTATCTGTCCAAAAATGAGTTAGTCGTTATTTTTAGATGTCGTAAAAAAACCAGCATTACGCTGGTTTTTTTATTTGATAAGAAGGACAATTCTTACTTATGTCTTGCTTGCAAACAAGCCACTACTTCGTCAAAGCCGACTTCTTGTTTCTCTAGCAGTACCAGTAGGTGATACAACAAGTCTGAGCTTTCATTCACTAACTCTTCGCGGTCGTTAGCCATGGCTGCTAGGGCTACTTCTACACCTTCTTCTCCCACTTTTTGGCAAATGCGCTTGGTGCCGCGGGCGAATAGGCTAGCGGTGTAGCTTTCTTCTGGATCGGCTAACTTACGCTCGGCTAATACTGCTTGCAGTTGGGCGATAAAGGTTAGCTTAGGCTCTTGGTGGCCGTCGAAGCAGCTTGGGTTGCCAAGGTGGCAAGTTGGGCCAATAGGGTCAACAGCTACTAGTAGCGTGTCTTGGTCGCAATCAAGCGTAATGCCTTTAAGCTTTAGTACGTTGCCTGAGGTTTCACCTTTGGTCCATAGGCGCTGCTTAGTGCGGCTAAAGAAGGTTACTTGCTCGGTGTCTAGGGTTTTAGCTAGCGCATCACTGTTCATGTAACCCAGCATAAGCACTTGGCCGCTGTGGTCGTTTTGAACTACGGCAGGGATTAAGCCTTCGACTTTGTCCCAGTTAATCTTTTGGTTTAGTTCTTCAAACTGGCTCATAGTCGAATTGCCACCTCTTGTTGTTTGAGATATTGCTTCAATTCGCCAATATCAATAATGCTTTTATGGAATACGCTAGCCGCCAATGCGCCGTCTACGTCGGAAATCTTAAAGGCGTCTTTAAAGTGCTGCATTTCGCCTGCGCCGCCAGAGGCAATTAAAGGCACATTACAAATCTCGCGTACTCGGCTTAGTTGTTCTAAATCGTAACCTTGACGTACACCATCTTGGTTCATAACGTTTAGTACTATTTCACCTGCGCCACGAGCTTGCACTTCTTTCACCCAGTCAAAGGTATTCCAAGCAGTAGTTACCGTGCGTTTTTCGTCGCCGGTAAACTGCTTAACTTGGTATTGGCTGGTTTCGTCACAGTAGTAGGAATCGATGCCTACTACGATGCACTGCACGCCAAATTTGTCGGCTAGCTTAGTAATTAAACTAGGATCGGCTAAAGCAGGGGAGTTGATAGAGATTTTATCAGCGCCATTTTGCAAAGTGCGGTTGGCATCCTCAATGGTTTTAATGCCACCAGCTACACAAAAGGGAATATCGATGACTTCCGCTACGCGGCTTACCCAGCTTTTATCTACTACGCGCTCGTCTGAGCTAGCGGTAATATCGTAAAAAACTAGTTCGTCTGCGCCTTCTTCAGCGTAGCGTTTGGCAAGTGGAACTATGTCGCCAATAATTTCGTGGTTACGAAACTTAACGCCTTTTACTACCATGCCGTCTTTTACGTCTAGGCAGGGGATAATTCGTTTAGCTAGCATTGTTGCCTCCTTGCTGCCAGCAGGCGATGGCTTGCTCTACGTTGAATTTACCTTCTAACAATGCGCGGCCAACAATTACGCCAGCTACGCCGGTATCGGTAAGCGCTGCGATGTCATTTAAGTCACCAATGCCACCAGAGCTTTGCCAGTGAATATCTGGGTATTGCGCACATAACTCGCGGTACAAACTTACGTTTGAGCCCTCAAGCGTGCCGTCTTTAGAAATGTCGGTACACAATACGTGCTTAAGGCCAACAGGTGCGTAAATAGCCATTAGCTCTTCAATGGTTACGCCACTGTCTTCTTGCCAGCCAGATACCGCTACTACCTTATTGCCTTGCTCGTCGATGTTAATATCAAGCGCTAATACAATGTGCTCGGCGCCGTACTTTTCCATCCACTTGGCAACCACTTCTGGCTTCTTTACTGCGGTAGAGCCAATTACTACACGCTCTGCACCTGCGTCGAGCAAGTCTTTTACATCTTGCTCGCTGCGCACGCCACCACCAATTTGAATTTTAGCTGGAGTGTTTTTCAGTAGCTGGGCGATAACGTCGAGTTGGCGAGCACTGGTATCTTTGGCGCCGTCTAAATCAACCAAGTGTAACCAATCAGCTCCTTGGCTGTGGTACTCAGAAAACTGCGCTTGTGGGTCGTCACCATAAATGGTTTTTTGTGCGTAATCACCTTGGAACAAACGCACAATCTTTCCGTCGATTAAATCTAAAGCAGGAATGATCATGTGTTACATCTCCAAGAAGTTTTTGATTAGTTGTGCACCGGCTTGGCCGCTACGTTCTGGGTGAAATTGCACCCCGTAAAAATTGTCTTTGTTTACTGCGGCGGTAAAGGCGTTGCCATAATCACATTCGGCAATTGTGGCAGCGTTTACTGGCAGGGCATAGCTGTGTACAAAGTAGAAGTAGCTGCCGGCTTCAATGCCTTTAAACAGTGGGTGACCGGCTTTAGGTTGAATTTGATTCCAACCCATGTGCGGCAGGCGTTGCCCTTGTTGCGGTTGCATTAAGCTTACAGTGCCAGGCACTAAACCTAAGCAGGGGACTGGCTCGTCGGCTTGTTTAGCGCCGCCTTCGATAGAGAATTCGGCCAGCATTTGCATGCCTAAACAAATACCTAACAGCGGCTTTTTAACTTGTTTTACTAAGTCGATAAGCTCGCGGTCCGCTAGGTTTTGCATCGCCTCGGTGGCGGTGCCCACGCCGGGTAGAAACAGTTTATCGGCCGCTAAAATCACCTGTGGATCGCGGCTCACTGTTACTGGAAAGCCCAAACGCTCTACGGCAAATTTTACCGAAGATAAGTTGGCACATCCTGTATCAATAATTACGTTCATGTTTGCTCTTATCCTTTAAAGCAGGCGCTTATAGTGTGCCTTTACTGCTAGGCATTGCATCGCCCGATTTAACAATGGCTTGACCTAGTGCACGACCAAATACTTTAAACAGGGCTTCTACCATGTGGTGAGTATTTTTGCCGGTGGTTTCTAGGTGTAAGGTGCAGGCCATTGCGTCGCTTAGTGAGCGGAAGAAGTGCGGCACCATTTCGGTAGCAAAGTCGCCAATGTTGTCGCGGGTAAAGTCGGCTTTAAACTCTAGGTGAGCACGGCCGCTTAAATCTAGTGCACATTGGGCCAGGCATTCGTCCATCGGCAGTACAAAACCAAAACGGCCAATACCACGTTTGTCGCCAAGCGCTTCTTTAAGGGCTTGGCCAAGGGCAATGGCGGTGTCTTCTACGCTGTGGTGGTCGTCGATATGGTAATCGCCAACAACTTTACAGTTGAGCTGAAAACCGCCGTGGGTAGCGATTTGATCCAACATGTGGTCAAAAAAGCCAAGGCCAGTATCAATTTGGCTGCCGCCTGCGTTGTCTAAATCAACCGCGATACTAATTTGGGTTTCTTTAGTATTGCGCTCAACCTTGGCTTTGCGGCCTTGTTGAGTAAGCTGCTTTTCAATCGCTATCCAGTTAAGGCCGTCGCGTTGATATTGTAAGCCTTCTAGCCCCATGTTTTCAGCTAGCTGCATGTCGGTGTGGCGATCGCCAATCACATAAGAGTTGGCAAAATCAATCACGCCACTTTTTAGGTAGTCTTTAACCAAGCCAAGCTTGGGTTTGCGACAGCTACAGTTATCTTCGTCGAAGTGCGGGCATACCAGTACGTCGTCAAACTTAATGCCTTGTGATTCGAAGATATCCATCATGTAGTTTTGAGCTAGGTGAAAATCAGCTTCGGGGAAGCTGTCGGTGCCTAAACCATCCTGGTTGGTTACCATAACTAAGCGGTAGCCATTGGCTTGTAGCTTAAGCAATACCGGGATCACTTGTGGCTCTAACTTTACCTTTTCTACGCTATCAACCTGTTTGTCGGTGATAGGTTCGTCGATCATGGTGCCATCACGGTCGATAAATAAGATTTTTTGTTTTACTTGGCTCACTTAAGTTCGCTCCAATCCTTGAATTGCTGATACGGTGGCGGCCACTTCTTGCTGGTTGCCAATGCTAATGCGGATGCAGTTTTCTAACCGCGGCTTATTGGCAAAATCACGCAGTACAATGCCTTGCTCGCCCAATGTTTTAAATACTCGGGCTGAATCGTCGAAACGTACCAGTATGTAGTTACCGGTAGCTGGGAAGATCTCTTGCACAATATTAAGTTGGCTTAAATCTTCAACCGCTTGGCTACGAATAGCGTTTAAGCGTGCAACACGCTCGCGCATAATTTTTAGGCCATCTTCGGTTAATGCTTTTGCTGCGATTTCGGCAACTGGACGGGCGATAGGGTAAGGGGCAATCACTTTGCTCATTACTTCGATCACCTCACGACCTGCAACAGTAAAGCCACAACGTAAGCCAGCCAAAGCGAAGGCTTTAGATAAGGTACGAGTAATCACTAAGTTGTCGTAGTCGCCGAGCAGTTTCACTACGCTAAGTTCTTCGCAAAACTCAATATAGGCCTCGTCTACTACAACTAGCGCTTTATCTTTTTGTGCCTGCAACAACTCACACAATTTTGCTTCATCTAGCATGTTGCCTGTTGGGTTGTTGGGTGCACATAAGAAAATAATTTTGCTATCTATTTTTGCCAGTGCCGCGTAGTCGGGATCAAAGTTCGCATCTAGAGCAACGGTTTTTATCTCAACACCAATGGTTTCGGCGCTTACCGCATACATACCGTAAGTAGGGGCACAAATGGTAATGCTGTCTTCGTTAGGTTCACAAAATGCGCGAATCAGTACTTCAATCGCCTCATCGGCGCCGCGGCTAGCCAACACTTGATTTGGCTCTACGCCTGCATAAGCAGCGTAACCGTTAATTAAAGCTTCTGGTTGAAACTCTGGGTAGCGGTTTAGCTCTTCGCCTTCGTAACTAAAGTCACTGACATCTGGGCTTTCATTGGCGTTTAGCCACACCTCACCACTGCCGCCAATGCGACGAGCACTTTGGTAGGGCACCAGCGCCTGAATCTTTTTGCGGGCTAATAATGTAACCGACATATTATTGCTCCTCGCCTAAGCGCAGAGTAACTGCTCTGCGGTGGGCGTCTAGCCCTTCTGCGTTAGCTATAGGCACTACTGCACGGCTTAAGTCTTTTAGACCTTGCTGGCTTAACTCTTGAACTGTGAAACGTTTCATAAAGTCTAGAGTGCCAAGGCTAGAGTAGGTGCGTGTATACCCGTAAGTAGGCAAGGTGTGGTTGGTGCCACTGGCGTAATCGCCAACTGATTCTGGCGTCCATTCACCTAAAAATACGCTACCCGCGTTTTCAATCTCTGGCAATAAATCACGCGCTTGTTCGGTTTGAACAATGAGGTGTTCTGGGCCGTAAAGATTACTTACTTGCACTGCTTGGGCTAAGTCGTTTACTACAATGGCAGTACTGTGCGACAAAGCTTGATCGGCAATGTTATTACGACTAAGCAGCGCTAACTGACGTGCCAATTCTTGATTAACTGCTTCAGCTTGTTGCTCTGAAGTTGTCACCAAGATTACTTGTGAATCTGGGCCGTGTTCGGCTTGCGAGAGTAAATCGGCAGCAACAAAAGCTGGATTGGCTTTATCATCGGCGATAACTAACACCTCAGACGGGCCTGCTGGCATATCAATGGCGGCACCAGCATGGTCGCCGCTAACTTGCTGTTTGGCTTGCGTTACAAAAGCATTACCCGGACCAAATATTTTGTCTGCCTTGCTAACACTCTCGGTACCATAGGCCATGGCTGCAATCGCTTGTGCGCCACCTGCTGCATATACTTCGTCTACACCACATAAGTTAGCGGTATAAAGGATTTCTGGCGCAATGGGTGGTGGAGAGCTTAATACCACTTTTTTGCAGCCAGCAATGCGGGCTGGAATGGCTAACATTAATACCGTTGAAGGTAGTGGGGCAGTGCCACCAGGCACATATAAACCCACATTACCAATGGCAGCGTAGTGCATTTCGCAACGCACCCCCGGTTGGGTTTCTAGGCTAATTGGTTGTGGCTTTTGTGCTTGGTGAAAAACTTCAATGTTAGCTTTGGCTTGCGCTACAGCTTGTTTAAATTCTTCACTTAAACCTTGCTCTGCTGCTTCTATCTCTTGTTGAGATATTCTTACAGCGCTAAGTTCGGTGTTATCAAACTTGGCAGCTAAAGCGATTAGGGCTTTATCGCCTTGTTCACGAACTTGGCTTACTACATCGGCAACAATTCCGGCAATGTCGGTTGAGCTATTAACCGCAGGGCGGGACAGCACCTGTAGTTGTTGCTCTGAATTAAGTTGCTTCCAAATTACCGTTTGCATGGTGGTTATCTCAACATCTTCTCGATTGGCATCACTAGGATAGAGCTAGCACCTAAGGTTTTTAGCTTCTCCATGGTTTCCCAGAACAGGTTCTCGGTACTTACTACATGCAGGGCTACTTTATCTTCGTCGCCGGCAAGCGCTAATACCGTTGGGTGCTCACTGCCTGGCAGTAAGTCAACGATCTGGTCAAGATGTGTTTTTGGCGCATGTAGCATGATGTATTTGCTTTCTTTCGCTTCCATGGTGCCTTGCATACGCATTAGTAAGCGATCTAACAGCTCTTGGTGCTCGTCACTAAGCTTGTTTTTAGATTTAATTAAAACTGCTTGTGAGCGATAAATTACTTCTACTTCTTTAAGGCCGTTTGCTTCTAAAGTTGCGCCGGTAGATACCAAGTCACAAATTGCATCAGCTAAGCCAGCGCGAGTGGCTACTTCAACCGAGCCTGCCAACATACAAGTTGAAAACGGTACGCCTTGCTCGTCTAGGTAGCGCTTAAGAATGCCTGGGTAGCTAGTGGCAATGCGTTTGTTGGCTAAACATTGTGGGCCGGTGTAATCGAACTCTTCTGCTACTGCTAGAGAGAAGCGGCAATCACCAAAGTCTAAGCGTTTTAGAATGTCACATTCGGTAGGTTCATTTTGCGCGGTGCGCAACATAGTTTCTTCTTCTAATACGTTTTCGCCAACGATACCGAAATCAACCACGCCGTCCATTACTAGGCCTGGGATATCGTCATCGCGCACACGTAGTAGATCTACTGGCATGTTTTCTGAGTGGGCAATTAGGCGTTGTTGGCGGAGGTTGATTTTCATTCCGCAGCTTTTTAATAGTGCCTGTGAGTCATCGCTTAGACGTCCTGATTTTTGGATGGCGATGCGTAGTCGTTTTTGCTCTGTCATGTTTATGTCCCTAATTATAATACTAAAAAACCCCCGGGAGGATTACCTTCCGGGGGTTTGCAATATTGTTATATTCTACCACCGGAAGCGTCTTACAAGCTTCCAGCAGATAACCGCCTGAAGCTTATTCTGGATGATGGTGGTGATGATGCTTCAGTTGGTTAAAAATCATGTAACGTTCCTGTCAACGTGAGTTTTGCCTTGATGGCAATAATGGGCATAAAGTTACCAAGCTAGCGCTAAATTGCAACCTTTTTTAACGCCTTTTTATGAATAGATTAAAGTTGTTTAAAATTTAACCGATAATATAGTGGAGGAAGCCATAAAAGGAGCTGTAGTTGTGAGCCAAGATGCGATACTACCTATTTTGCCTAGGGCACCTGCAAAGCCTGACGGTAAGGCGCCGCCTATTAAAACGACGAAAGTGGTTAAAAAGGGCAAAACTAGCGCGCACAATGACATACAAGTGCGGCCTAAATCCGCTCAAGACCAACAGCAAGCGCAGAAAAGAAAGCCAGATCCCGACGACCCACATAACATTGACTTGTTTGTTTAGTTTTAAGTTTGGTCTCGGCTAATTCGGCTGGTATAGTTGCGGCGACTTTTGCTTGCCGGAATTTAGATTGAAACAGCAATATTTCGCCAAAGATGGATTACTCTCAAAGGCCATTGATGGCTTCTCTCCTCGTCCTCAACAAGGTGAAATGGCCAACGCAGTAGCGCAGGCTATAGATGACCGCGGTAGTTTGCTGGTAGAAGCGGGGACCGGCACCGGTAAAACCTTTGCTTACCTTGTTCCAGCTATGGATAGCGGCAAAAAAATAGTAATCAGTACAGGTAGTAAAGCCTTGCAAGACCAGCTGTTTACTAAAGACCTACCACGCATGCAAAAAGCCCTTAAGTACAATCAATCGATTGCCTTACTAAAAGGGCGCGCTAACTATCTATGTATTGAAAGGTTAAACAGCTTTTCACACTACAGCAGTGGCCAAGACCGAGCTACCTTGGCTGAGCTGGTCAAAATCAAAAGTTGGGCACAAGGTGAAGAAAGTGGCGACATTAGCGACTTAGGCCCGGTGGCTGAGCGGGCAGATGTATTCCCCCTTATAACTAGCACCAACGACAATTGCCTTGGCCGCGATTGCCCATCTTACAAAGAGTGCTATTTGGTTAAAGCGCGTAATCGCGCCATGGAAGCTGATTTAGTGGTGGTGAATCACCATCTATTTTTTGCCGACATGGTGGTTAAAGAAACGGGCTTTGGTGAGCTGATTCCAGAAGCTGATGCCTTTATTTTTGATGAAGCACACCAGTTGCCGGACATTGCAGCCAGCTATTTTGGCCAGCACTTCTCTAGCCGACAGATCCTCGATTTATGTAACGATATTGAGTTGAGTTATAAAACTGACCTTCGCGATATGGCGCAATTGCAAAAAGCCTCACAAAAGCTAGAGCGTCGCATTCGGCAATGCCGACTTGCTTTTGAAGGTTTGCGAGACCGTGGTGAGTGGCGTCCGCTTGCTAAACAAAAACGCTTTGGCGAGATGATGCAAGATTTACGTGAAGACATGGACTTTGTTTATCAAGTGCTAAAGTTAGCACTTTCACGCAGTGAATTAGCAGATGCTTGTTTTGAGCGTTTAGCTAAAATGCGCAGCTTATTCGACAAGGTAATGGACGTAGATAAAACCGGCTTTAGTTATTGGTACGAGACTACGCGTCAGCATTTCACCTTAAACATTACGCCCTTAAATATTGCAGAGCGCTTTAATAGTGAAGTGGAAGATCGTAACGCAGCTTGGGTATTTACTTCAGCTACTTTGGCGGTTGACGGCAACTTTCAGCATTTCCAAACCCAAATGGGTTTAAAAGATGCCAGCAGCATGCTGCTCGACAGTCCGTTTGATTATCAAAAACAAGCCTTACTCTGTGTGCCGCGCTACTTGCCAGAAACTAAGCAGCATAATGCCGAACAGCTGATGCTAGACCAGCTTGCCCCAGTAATAGAAGCCAACGGCGGCCGTTGTTTCTTTTTATGTACCAGTCATCGCATGATTCAAAAAGTTGCCGCTGAGCTAAGGCAACGCACTGAGTTATTGGTATTGGTGCAAGGGGAAGCTGGCAAACAAGAGCTGCTTAGCGAGTTTGTTGAAGATGGCAACGCCGTGTTAGTGGCAACAAGTACTTTCTGGGAAGGTGTAGACGTACCCGGTAAGGCCTTGTCGTGTGTAATCATCGATAAGTTACCGTTTGCTGCACCCGATGATCCCTTACTAAAAGCAAAAAGTGAAGATTGCCGTTTGCGTGGCGGAGATCCTTTTCGTCAGGTATATTTGCCGCAAGCTGTAATAAGCTTGAAGCAAGGAGTGGGGCGTTTGATTCGAACTCAGGCCGATCACGGCGTGGTGATTATTTGTGACAATCGCCTAGTAAACCGCGAATACGGCTCTTTATTTATCAGTAGCTTACCGGCTATGCCCCGCACAAGAGAGCTATCAAAAGTTCTAGAATTTGTTAAAAAAGACGCTGAGGAAACATGACAGCCAATATATTAGCTTTAGATACTTCTACCGAAAACTGCTCTGTTGCCTTGCAATGGAAGGGTGAAGTGATCAGCAAGCAAGAATACAGTCCGCGCGACCACACTCAAAAGATCTTGCCGTTTGTGGAGCAAGTATTAGCGGAAGCAGGCGTAAGCTTAACTCAACTGGATGCCATTGCTTTTGGCCGCGGACCAGGCAGTTTTACCGGTGTACGTATTGGCGTAGCTACCGCGCAAGGTTTGGCATTTGGGGCTGATAAACCGATGGTTGCAGTGTCAACGTTGCAAGCTATGGCACAGCAAGCTTATGTTAATCATGCCTCAGAGCGTTGCTTGGCTGCCATAGATGCACGCATGGGCGAAGTATACTGGGGTGAATATCGCTTAGAACAAGGTTTGATGCGCTTGGTTGGCCAAGAGTTAGTGATTAAGCCTGAGCTACTCGAAGCAAGTGCCAATAAGGCCGCAGCTGTTGGCACTGGTTGGCAAACCTATAAAGAATTATTAAGTGGTCAATTTTCTGGCGTAAGCGTGCTAGATTCGGTGCTATACCCGGCGGCACGAGATATGCTTAGTTATGCTCAATATGCTTTTGAACGTGGCGACCTTGTTGCTGCCGAAAACGCAGAACCGGTGTATCTTCGAGATAAAGTTACTTGGAAAAAGCTTCCAGGTAGAGAATAGTTAAAGGATAAATAACTTGAAAATTCAGGGCCTTGGCCAGCCCATACCGCAACAGCCTAAAGTTAAGCAGGCAAGTAGTAGTACCGAGTTAAGTACCGCTACTCAAGCGCCAAAAGGCGTCGTGCCATGGGCGGTTATGGATGAAAAAAGTGTAGAAAAGCTCCGCTATGACCAAAATATTGGCAGTGGCGGAGAGGCTGTGTCTCACTATCAAGATGTTGCTAATCAGCTTAAGCGCCAACAGGTGAATGAAATGTTCGGCATCGACTTGTTTGCCTAACTCGGCTTTTCCCTTATCCATGCTCAGTGAATCCAGCCTTCCGAAAAGCAAACTTGCTTACCTAGAACAAACAACCGACAGCCCATACTGTTTGTTAATGTTGCACGGTTGGATGGACAACGCTGCTAGTTTCATTCCTGTTATTCACGAGCTACCTAATAGTCACTGCATTGCTTTAGACCTTCCTGGACATGGCCTTTCGCCACACCGACAAGATTATTATCACTTTGTTGACTACATAGATGACGTGTTTGTTGCATTAAATGAGCTCAACCTTAGTAAACCAGTTATCTTAGTTGGCCACTCTTTGGGAGCGCTTGTAGCCAGTTGCTTTGCTGCGGCATTTCCTGAGCAGCTTAGTGGTTTAGTATGTATTGATGGCATTGGACCTTTAAGTTTAGCAAGCCATGAAACGTCTACGCATTTAGCTAACGCGATTCGTCAAAGACAGCAACTAAAACCCGCCAAAAGTTTTGCAGAGCTAGATTATGTCGTGGCCCTGCGAGCTAAAACTAACGCTATTAGCACTGAAAATAGCCGCTTACTCGTAGAGCGCGCTACTATTCAGCGTGAAGGGTTGTGGTATTGGCGGCATGACGAAAAATTAAAACTTAGCTCACCTTTACGTTTTAGTGAAGAACAAGCCAAACAGATTTGCCAAGCAGTTGTAACGCCTTGTTTATTGCTGGCAGCAAATGAGTACCCCTTACTTAAGCCAGATTACATTGCCTTGCGCCAGCAATGGTTTAACAATATTCAAACACAACTACTAAGTGGTGGTCACCACCTGCATATGCAAAATCCGCATGCTACAGCTCAGTTACTTCACGACTTTATTAAAACAATTGTTTGAAGCACTTCACTGTTTTTGAACTTACACTCTACGCTTAATGTTAATATATTGTTATTTTAAACGCCGTATGAAACAATCGTTTGAAATCTTAGAGCTAAAGCTCTAAGGCCAGTCATGTCGCCAAGTGCATAATAAAATTCACAATAAACTTGGTGGGCAATTTATACTTAATGTAATTGAATTGTTTAGGAGAACTGCGTGGATAAGGTTTGGCTTAATCGATACCCTAAGGATGTTCCTGCAGAGATAGACTCAGCACGTTATCAAACATTGCTTGATGTCTTCGAAGAAGGCGCAGCCAAACATGCCGACAGAGTAGCATTTATTAACATGGGCCAGGTGATGACCTATCGCCGCCTCGAAGAACAATCTCGAGCCTTTGCTGCTTATCTTCAAAACGAATTAAAGCTAAAAGCGGGTGACCGCGTTGCTTTAATGATGCCCAATTTGCTGCAGTATCCCATCTGTTTGTTTGGTGCTTTACGTGCCGGCATGGTTGTGGTGAATGTAAACCCGTTGTATACCCCACGCGAGCTTAAGCATCAGCTAAATGATAGTGGTGCAAAGGCCATTGTAATTGTCTCTAACTTTGCTCACATACTAGAAGAAATTGTTGAAGAAACCGGGGTAGAGCATGTAGTGCTAACTCGCTTAGGCGATCAGCTCTCTGCCACTAAACGTACCTTAGTTAACTTTGTGGTTAAGTACGTGAAAAAAATGGTGCCTAAGTATCATTTGCCACATGCACAATCCTTACGTTATGTATTGTCGAAAGGTCAGCATTTACAATATGTTCGTCCAGAGATCCAAAGTGAAGATTTAGCCTTTTTACAATACACGGGTGGCACAACTGGTGTGGCTAAAGGCGCCATGTTGTCACATAAGAATATGGTGGCTAATTTACTGCAAGCACTAGGCATTGTTGGCCCTTGTTTGCGCGAAGGCAAAGAGGTAGTGGTAACCGCTTTGCCGCTGTATCATATCTTTGCTTTAACGGCTAACTGCATGGTGTTTTTCGCAATGGGTTGTCAGAACCTTCTCATTACCAATCCTCGCGATATTCCTACATTTACTAAAGAGTTGGCTAAAACCCCATTTACCGCCATTACAGGGGTGAATACTTTGTTTAACGCGCTGCTTAATCATGAAGATTTTGCCAAGCTCGATTTCTCACGTTTACGCCTTTCATTAGGTGGTGGCATGTCGGTGCAGCGTGCGGTTGCAGAGCGTTGGCAGGAAGTCACCGGCTCTCGATTGATCGAAGGTTACGGTTTAACCGAATGTGCGCCGTTGGTAACCGTATGTCCTTATGACTTAGAAGCTTATAACGGCAGTATTGGCCTTCCGGCTCCTTCTACCGATATCAAGCTAGTGGGCGAAGATGGAGAGGAAGTGGCTGATGGAGAATCAGGTGAGATCTTGGTTAAAGGCCCGCAGGTTATGCAGGGCTATTGGCAGCGCCCTGAAGCTACTGAAGAATCAATGCCTGGAGGCTGGTTTGCCACAGGTGATATTGCCACAGTAGATGAACAAGGTTTCTTCCACATTGTGGACCGTAAAAAAGATATGATTTTGGTATCGGGCTTTAACGTATTCCCTAATGAAGTGGAAGAAGTGGTGGCCAGTAATGCCAAAGTATTGGAAGTTGCAGCGGTAGGTGTTCCAAACGATGTTAGCGGCGAAACGGTAAAAGTTTTTGTGGTTAAGAAAGATGAGTCGCTTACCGAGAAACAAGTTATCGAGCATTGCCGTGAGTTTCTTACTGCTTATAAGGTGCCTAAGTTGGTGGAGTTTAGAGATGAACTTCCTAAAACAAATGTGGGTAAGATCTTACGTAGAGCCTTGCGTGAAGAGGCATAAACCGTAAAATGGTGATTATTAAGATGCTTTCCACTAGGACGCCGTAATTTTGGCAGACGTAAACTTCGATATGATAGAAACAGAGGCGCAACTTGCGCCTCTGTTGCGTTTTTTAAATGAGCAAGAAGCAATGGTACTTGCCATTGATACAGAGTTTGTTCGTACTCGTACCTACTACGCTCAGCTTGGTTTACTGCAAATCTTTGATGGCCAACAATGCTATTTGATTGATCCTCTAAAAGTAGAAATGGCGCCGTTGTGGGAAGCATTAGCTAAGCACCATTGGGTACTTCACGCCTTTAGTGAGGATCTCGAAATCATTCAGCGAGTGAGTGGCAAGTTTGGTCTTAGTGTATTTGATACGCAAGTTGGGGCCGCTTTTCTAGGTCACGGTATTAGCTTAGGTTATCAGCGCTTTATTGATACAGAGTTGGATATTCAATTAGACAAAGGTGAATCACGTACCGACTGGTTAGCACGCCCCTTACGTTCTTCTCAATTAGAATATGCGGCTTTGGATGTTATTTACCTCTTACCTGCGTATTTAAAGATTCAACAACAGCTTAAAGATGAAGGGCGTTTTGATGCCGCGCTTGAAGAAAGTGCGCGTTTAGCTGCGCTTAAAAAGCGGGTGTTTAATCAAGACGAAGCCTATAAAGACATTAAGAATGCTTGGAAGCTAAACCCGCAGCAACTTGCTGTTTTGCAAGTATTAGCGCGTTGGCGTGCCCAACAAGCTGCTAGTCGAGACTTAGCCATTAACAATGTTGTTCATGGTGATAGTTTATGGGCCTTGGCGCGTTATCAGCCAAGTACTATGGATCAACTTCAGCGCCTTGGTTTGCCACCGCAAGAATTGCGGATACATGGGCAGCGCTTATTAAAGTTAGTTAAACAAGGGCAGCAGACTAAAACCGTAGATTTTCCACAGGCCATTAAACGTATCGTTGATTACCCAGATTACAAGAAAAGTATTCAAGAGCTTAAAAAAGTAGTGGCTAAAGTTGCCGAAGAGTCAGGGTTACCAGAAGATGTATTGGCGAGTAAGAAAATGCTTAATCAGTATTTGTCTTGGCTTTGGAAAGAAGACCGGCAAGCAGCTGAGTTACCTCTTTTACTTACCGGTTGGCGTCAGCCTTTATTTGCTAATCACGTTGCTCAGGAAGCGTAATATTTAGTTCAAGTACGCTTATATCTTCGCTCTTGTTGTCCAAGCTAACATTCACTTGGTCTGAGTTAATATCTACGTACTTTTTAATTACTTCTATAATGTCTTGCTTCATCGCAGGCAAGTAATCAGGCCCACTGCGTTGTCCACGTTCGTGGGCAACAATAATTTGCAGTCGTTCTTTGGCGGTTGCCGCCGTTTTAGACTGTTTTGACGTTCGAAAGTAGTCTAAAAGAGACATTGTTATCCTCCAAATATGCGGCTAAATAGGCCTTTCTTTTGTTCTTCTAAAAAGCGGAAATCTACACTTTCACCAATTAAACGGCTTACCGCATCGTCGTAAGCTAAACCTGCATCGCTTTCGCTGTCTAAAATCACTGGTTCACCCGAGTTTGACGCTTTTAGCACAGCTGGAGATTCAGGAATCACTCCAAGCAATGGAATAGCCAGAATGTCTTGCACGTCTTCAACACTTAACATATCGCCACGATTTACCCTTTCTGGGTTGTAGCGGGTTAATAGTAGGTGTTCTTTAACCGGCTCTTTGCCTTGCTCGGCACGTTTTGACTTGCTGGCTAGCATGCCCAAAATTCGGTCTGAATCTCGCACCGAAGAAACTTCTGGGTTAGTTGTTACAATCGCTTCGTCGGCGAAGTACAAGGCCATGATTGCACCAGTTTCGATACCAGCTGGCGAATCACAAACAATGTAGTCGAAACCTTGTTCGGCTAAATCGTCTAATACTTTTTGCACGCCTTCTTTGGTTAACGCGTCTTTATCGCGAGTTTGCGATGCAGGTAAAATGTATAGGTTGTCGGTACGCTTATCCTTAATCAATGATTGATTAAGGTTAGATTCGCCCTTAATTACGTTAACAAAATCGTAAACGACTCGACGTTCACAACCCATAATTAAATCGAGGTTACGTAAGCCAATATCGAAATCAATGATTACTGTTTTAAAACCTTTGATGGCGAGACCAGTACCAATAGCAGCACTGGAGGTTGTTTTACCTACGCCACCTTTTCCTGA
Source organism: Agarivorans sp. OAG1 (assembly GCF_037076485.1). Taxonomy (NCBI): domain Bacteria; kingdom Pseudomonadati; phylum Pseudomonadota; class Gammaproteobacteria; order Alteromonadales; family Alteromonadaceae; genus Agarivorans; species Agarivorans sp. OAG1. Next base: position 2,663,429 of record NZ_AP028990.1, on the reverse strand, counting down.
GGTTACAACGATAATCTTAGCCATTATCTTTCCTTTATAAAATCGTTAACGGGGTTAACTTAAATTACCAAATACGATTTGCTGGTCTTCTATCTGAATGCATTGCGGAGAATCGGCATGCTCGCCGATTTGCTCATGCAGCATATAAACACCAGCAATTGAAATAAGTTCTGCTTGCAAGTTTTGGCAGAAAATCTTGCTGTCTTTTCTACCACTTGCGCCTGCGATGGCTCGGCCTCTTAACGCGCCGTATATATGTATGTTGCCATCGGCGATTACTTCGGCTCCATTTCCTACGGAGCCAATCACTACTAAGTCGGTATTTTGTGCATAAATTTGTTGGCCAGAGCGAATTTGACCACGAACTATTTTGCTGGGAACTACCGAAGGAGCAGCGGGAGGTGTGGGGGCTTTTTCTTCTGTTGGTTTGCTTGGTTTAGCAGTAGCTTGTTGTGAGCCACTGGTCATCACTGCCAAGCCGGCAGCACGAGCTGCGGTTTTTTGCTCAGCGGTTTTACAGCCAGTTACACCCACTAATACAAAGTCTTGAGCTTCAACTACTTCTTTAAGTTGGTCGAAGTCAAACGCATCATCCACTTCACTAATATTTACTACGATAGGTGCACAATTGAAGAACTGCGGGGCTTGTGCCACCTTCTCCATAAGTTTGTTATTTAATGACGTTAAATCATTTTTTCCTAAGTAAACGACTGAAAGGGTAAAGTTTGTCCCTTTAAACTCTATTTCCTGTCCGGACATGAACAGCGGATTCCTTTTTACATTTGTATACGAGCGATGACGCTACACCATATATTCTGATATAGTCTGCGTTTTAGCATAACCTGATCAGTGCCTAGGATACTAACATTTTCATGTTCTGTGCAGTCTATAAAAGTCTCAAAAAACAGCAAACTTATCTCTATATTGAGAAGAAAGACGATTTTTCGAAAGTTCCGGCCTCGTTAATTGAATTAATGGGCGCTAAGGAGCTAGTTATGTTGGTGCCTAAACGACCAACAAAAGATTTTGCTAGTGTAAAAATCGACGCCATAGAAGCCGCGTTTAAAGAACAAGGCTACTATTTACAACTACCACCACCTCCAGAGAATTATCTTAAACAGCATTTGGCCGCCCAGGCTAAAGCTAAAAATAAACAATAAGGGGACGTTAGTGAAAAAAATTATCAGTGCGGTGCTCTTCTCGGCTGCCTTCTCGTTACACGCTGAACCGGGCTTTGATAACTACGTTGAACAACTTAAATTAGAAGCGGCAGAGCAGGGGATATCTCAGCAAACCATTGATGCAGCTTTTGCTAATACTAAATTTTACCAACGTGCGGTAAAGGCAGATAAGCAGCAACCTGAGTTTAAACTTACCTTAGACACTTACTTACCGCGAGCCGTTCCCGATTGGAAGGTGCAACAAGCGCGGGCTTTATACAAAAAGCATTACCCTTTGTTAAAAGAGATAGAAAAAAAGTATAAGGTACAGCCTCGATTTATCATTGCCTTATGGGGCGTAGAATCTAATTTTGGTAAGTTTACTGGCAACTACAATGTAGTGTCTGCGCTTTCAACCATGTCTTTTGAAGGGCGCCGCGAAGCGTTTTTCAAAAAAGAACTAATGAATGCGCTTCGTATTTTAGATGCCGGACATATTGAGCCCAACAAAATGAAGGGCTCTTGGGCCGGGGCAATGGGCCAAGTGCAGTTTATGCCAAGCTCGTTTCTCGCTTACGCGCAAGATTTTGACGGCGATGGTAATAGCGATATTTGGAACAATACCGCCGACGCCTTAGCCTCTGCTGCAAATTATTTGGCGCAAAGCGGCTGGAGTGATGATCTAACCTGGGGTCGCCAAGTTCAGCTTCCTAAAGATTATGATGTCAGCAATTCTGGATTGAAAATCACTAAAACTTTAGCCGAATGGCAAGCTCTAGGCGTTCGCCGTTACGATGGAAGTGATTTACCTACACGTGATATTAGCGCTTCTATTGTTCAACCTGATGATGCGCAAGGTCGTGCCTACCTCGCTTATGATAACTATCGGGTGCTAATGAAATGGAATCGTTCACACTATTTCGTGGCTGCGGTTGGCACCTTGGCTGACCGTATTTCTTACCCACCGGTGTTTTGATATGTATCAGCATGTTGATCACGAAGGCAATGTAATAGCGCTAAGGCCTAGCAAAGCCGTATGTGTTGGGCAAAATTATGTTGCGCACATGCAAGAGATGGGTGGCGCTCCGGTTAAACAAGCAGTGCTATTTAACAAGCCACCTAGTGCCTTTGTAAGTTTTGATAATGGTGTTGCTATTCCCAAAGGTTTGGGAGCTGTGCACTATGAATTAGAGCTAGCATTGTTAATTAGCAAACCGCTAAAAAATGCCTCTAAAGCTGAGCTAAATGATGCAGTTTGGGGTTACGCTGCGGCCTTAGATTTAACCCTTCGTGATATTCAACTAGAGCTAAAGCAACGTGGTCATCCTTGGGAGCGAGCCAAAGCTTTCGATCACAGCTGTGTGCTTAGCGCTTTTAAGCCAATTACTTGCTTAAGTGAATTAGATGACGTTAGCTTGCAGCTAAAACAAAATGGTGCAGTAAAACAGCAGGGCAGTAGTCAACAAATGATCCGCACCATTGAGATGTTGTTAATTGAAGCCTCTCAGTGCTTTAGTCTACAAGCGGGGGATGTGCTACTTACTGGCACTCCTGCTGGTGTTGGGCCTTTAGAAGCTGGAGATAAACTAGCATTAACCGTTGCCGATATAGAGCTAGAAACAGAGGTTGTAATAAGTGAGTGAAGTAAGATTTTGGGAAACCAAAACCTTGGCGCAGATGAATGCCCAAGAATGGGAGTCATTGTGTGACGGCTGCGGAAAATGTTGTTTGTCGAAGTTGATAGACGAAGACACCGATGAGCTTTATTACACCAACATCGCATGTGTATTGCTTAATAGTAAAAGCTGTCGATGCAGTGATTATGAAAACCGTTTTGCTAAAGTGCCCGACTGCGTAAAAATAAGCTTAGATGATATTGATGCCTTTCATTGGCTGCCGCCAAGTTGCGCTTATAAGCGTTTGATTGAAGGTAAACCTTTGCCACAATGGCATCCGCTGCTTAATAAAGGCAAAGCCTCTGAAATGCATAAACGAGGGGCATCGGTACGCGGTAAGATTGTTTGCGAAACACAATTAACCGGCCCTTCTCAAGATTATATTGTGCGTTGGCCTTTAGATGAATGTGAGTAGTTCTGGTTATTGGCACAAATAAAAAGCCCGCTTAAAGCGGGCTTTTTAATGTGAGCTATTTTTTGCGCCATTGTAGGCCAAAAAACAACACACCTGCAGCCAAGAACACCGCAAATATCAAGATGAGCCACTGTGGCATAGACCAACCCAAGAACATCCATGAAATTTTGTCACAGAAGCCTGTTGGGTTAAATAACCAAGGTACCCACTTATCTAATGGCGCCCATTCCGGAAAGTTAGCGAAGAAGTCACACGTCGCGAATGGGTTAGGGTTCATTTGATAATCGGTGTGAGTAATAGCCAGCTGCAAGCCCCAAGCTGCGCTTACTATCCACATTCCAAATGCTGTTAAGCGAATAATAAGGTTTTGCGGGGCTATCCATCCAATGAGACCAGCGAACATTAAGCCAAACATGGCAACACGCTCATAAATACACATAACACAAGGGTCGAGCTTCATTACGTGTTGGAAGAATAGGGCACACAATTCTAGTGATAAGCTACCAATAAAAAGCAGAAACCAAGGTTTACGTTGGTACGGCATGCTGCTTAAAAAGTTGAGCATAATCAGAAACTCCGATAAAAAAAGGCGATGCAAGCATCGCCGTTTTTATTTTTAATGTCCAGCAGAAACCGCTGATGCGGCTCCCGCAACGTGATGGCTGATCCAACCCATATCGTAGAAGTATTGAGTCGCAGGAATAAGCGCGTATTCCACACACAGTAAACCAACACCAGCAAGTACAAAGGTATAAGGCAGCGCCATCCAAACCATGCGGCCGTAAGATAAGCGTAATAATGGTGCTAACGACGACGTAAGTAAGAATAAGAAGGCCGCTTGACCGTTTGGCGTGGCAACCGACGGTAGGTTAGTACCGGTGTTAATCGCTACCGCTAACATGTCGAACTGATCTCGGGTGATTTGTCCTTCCAACCAAGCTGTTTTTACTTCGTTGATATAAACCGTGCCCACAAACACATTGTCACTGACCATCGATAGCAAACCGTTTGCTATATAGAAAGCAACTAGTTGTCCTTCGTTTTCAATCGACAATACCCAGTGAATCACTGGTTTAAATAGTTCTAAGTCAATAATTACCGCAACAATAGAGAAAAACACTGCTAACAAGGCAGTAAATGGCAGGGCCTCTTCAAAGGCTTTGCCTAGCTGATGCTCTTCAGTTATGCCAGTAAATGAAGTAGCAAGAATAATTACCGATAAACCAATTAAGCCCACAGCGGCTAAGTGCAGTGCAAGACCAATGATTAACCATACAGCAATAACTGCTTGAACAATTAGCTTAGCGCGGTCACGGTTAGTGCGTTTTTGATCTTCATGTTTATCGTAGTCGGTAAGAATTTGGCGAACATTTACTGGTAGCTGGCTACCGTAGCCAAACTTGCCAATTTTTTCTAACGCAAAACACGTAATTAAACCACATACTAAAACAGGTAGAGATACCGGTGCCATTCTCAGGAAGAACTCGAAGAACTGCCAGCTAGACTGGTCTGCAATGATCAGGTTTTGCGGTTCACCTACCATGGTACATACGCCACCTAATGCGGTACCTACACCCGCATGCATCATTAAGCTACGTAAGAATGCGCGAAAGCCTTCTAAGTCATCACTGCTTAAATCATCGCCAGTGTGGTCATGTTTTTGGTGAAAATCTTTGCCAGATGCCACTTTGTGATAAATGCTGTAGAAGCCAATCGCTACGCTAATGACTACAGCAATTACGGTTAAGGCATCTAAGAAAGCTGATAAAAAGGCGCCGGCTGCACAAAAGGCTAAAGACAAAATGGCTTTGTCTTTAATTTTGATAAGCATCTTGGTGAAAACAAACAACAGCAGTTGTTTCATGAAGAAAATACCGGCCACCATGAAGATCAATAGCAGCACTACTTCGAAGTTGGCGACTAATTCATGTTTAACGGTTTCAGAGGATGTCATGCCTATTGCTACTGCTTCAATGGCTAGCAAGCCGCCCGGCTGAAGCGGGTAACATTTTAACGCCATCGCAAGAGTAAAAATGAATTCGATAACGAGTAACCAACCTGCAGCAAACGGGTTGATATAGAAAACGATGGGGTTAATGATTAGAAATAAAACAATGGCTTTTTTATACCACAAAGGTGCATTGCCAAGAAAATTCTTAGCAAAAGCACTAGAAAGACTAGTATTCATCCTGAAATCTCATTGTTGTTCAAATGGCAGGTCGAGTTTCCCCTACGAAAACTCGTGCGCGATTGTATGTGATCTCACGCGGCTTTGGTAGTTGAACAACCGAAAATATCAAATTTATTCAAGTGTCGATAAAAATAGTCAAGAGATTTTCAAATTTGGAGGTTTGAGCTCAAACCACTTGCTTTAGCTTTAGTTAATGGTTTGTTATTATCGATACAATAAAAACGAAAATAGACTGAGTAAATAATGGTAATTAAAGCAAAAAGTCCAGCGGGATTCGCAGAACAATACATCATTGAATCTATCTGGAATAACCGTTTTGCTCCTGGCACAATTTTACCCGCCGAAAGAGAATTATCTGAGTTAATAGGTGTAACCCGCACCACTTTGCGTGAAGTGCTTCAGCGATTAGCGCGTGATGGTTGGTTAACTATTCAGCACGGCAAACCCACTAAGGTGAACAACTTTTGGGAAACCGCAGGGCTTAATATTTTGGAAACCTTAGCCCGATTAGATACCGATGGTGTGCCAGAGTTGTTTGAGCAACTGCTATCAGCAAGAACCAACATTAGTGTGATTTTTATTCGTGGTGCCCTAAAAAACAATCCCGAGAAAAGTCGCCAACTTATCGAGCAATACAAACAACTTGAACAAACTGGCGAAGCTTACGCTGAGTTTGATTATCAAGTGTTACACGGCTTATCTTTTGCGTCGGGCAATCCTTTATACGCGCTTATTTTAAATGGCTTTAGAGGCATGTATCAAAGCGTTGGTAAATACTACTTTGACGACCCTCAAGCTCGTACTTTAGTTGATAATTTCTATCAAGAGCTCATCACCTTGGCCGATAGCGGCGAACACGATAAAGCGCTGCAAGTAGTGCGTAGTTACGGTATTGCTACTAGTGAAGTGTGGAAGCGCCTGCGTGAAACCATGCCAAGTGATATTATGGAAGCAGACTAAGTTTTAGCTGCTAATAGTAAAAAGCTCCGCATTGCGGAGCTTTTTGGTTTTAAGCTACCTTGGCTTCTAGGTAGTTTATGATGTCGTTAGACTCGTATAACCATTCTACTTTGTCGCCATTTTCAATGCGTAGACAAGGCACTTTTCTTGAACCGCCTTGGGCCACCAACTCTTCAAGATATTCTGGCTGCGCCTTAATATCGCGTAAGCCAATACTTAAACCATTACGTTTCATCGAGCGACGTACTTTTACGCAAAATGGGCAAGCCGGCAACTGATAAAGGTGTAAACCTTGGGTTTTTTGATCAATTACCGCCTGCTCCTCAGCACTTCTTTTTACGCCCTTAGGAGAAAATACTGCGTTAAGTAACAATATAATGCGGCCTAAAATCCAACGAACTAGTTTCATTATTACAACCTTGCTAACAATTTGCGGCTGAGTTTAACACAATCAGTGCTCAGCAAAAGCCTTACTAAAACACCAATGTAGTAATGCCCAGCACCAAAAACAAAATAGCAGTAACACGATGAATTAGAGTCATAGGCAATTTCTCTACGCCAAGCTTACCCAGCAGCACTACTGGCACGTTGGCTAGGCACATTCCGATGGTAGTGCCGGTAATTACCATAAACATTGAGTCATACTTGGCTGCTAAAATCACAGTCGCAACCTGGGTTTTGTCGCCAATCTCGGCAATAAAAAACAAGATGAGCGAGGCCAAAAAGGGGCCGTATTTGAGTAGTTTGTTATCGTCTTCATCTATTTTGTCTGGCACTAATACCCAAAGTGCCATGGCAATAAATGAGAAGCCAACTAACCAACGCAAAATCTCAGGGTTTAGCCATTGCTGCACTAACGAGCCAAACCAAGCTGCGGCTGCATGGTTAAGTAGAGTTGCGATAATAATGCCGGCAATAATTGGCAGAGGTTTTTTGAATTTGCAGGCGAGCAGAAGAGCAAGCAGTTGAGTTTTATCGCCTATCTCGGCAATGGCTACGGCAGTAATTGAAGTGAATAAAGCTTCCATTGGATTTCTTGTATGAGGCGAGCAGATAAACCAATGCACACAACGCAGCTCACCTCTTTATGGCGTTAATGTGCATTTGGTCTTGCTAGGCCAATAAAGGCTGCATTTACCATAGTGATGAGCACTAAGTATGTTGATAAATGCCCCATACCTTATTGATATGAGCAGCTACTCCCCAAAAGCGCGCTGAATATACCCAAAAGCCCCACTAAAGGCAATGGTTTAGCCACCGATGCGTTTAGTTTTATAATCTTTCTGCTTAAGCCAAACCTCTAGCTTGTCGCGTTGGTCACCTTGGATCTCGATAACGTAATCTTTAACGCTGCCACCTACGCCGCAATGTTTTTTCATGTCTTTACATAAGGTTTTTAATTCTGCTTCGGCTAAACCAAAACCTGTTAAGCAGGTAACCCCTTTGCCTTTTCTGCCTTTAGTTTCTCTACGCAGCTTAATAGTACCGTCTGTTTCAGGCACTTGTTCAGCTTGCTGCTCTGGTTCAATGCGGCCTTGGTCTGTTGAGTAAACCAGTTGCGAAAGTTGGTCTTTGAATGACATCTTCAATCTACCTTATACGTAAGTTGTGCTGATGGTAGCGTATTTATTCAGACGGTTTCAAAAAATAGCGATAAATATTTCTCACAAAAATACAAAGCTATCTATAAGCGTTTGATTTAGATCAACACGGAACAGTGATGTGTGTCGCACAATGAAATCAAATGAAAATCATTATTATTTAGACTTAGGTATGGAGGTTCCATGTCATTGGATGAAATAGCCACTGGTCAAAAGGCGCAAATATTGAGCTTAAATGGCTTACCGCGCGCAATGCGCAAAAAGCTTATGTCGTTGGGTATTTTACCTAACACGACCTTAACCATTGTAAGGCGCGCTCCACTTGGGGATCCTATCCAAGTATCTGCACCTGGAATCAACCTTGCGCTAAGTAATGGCCAAGCAAAAGCGATTGAGGTGGATAGTCTATGAACAAACATATGATAGCCACCGTAGGTAATCCTAATAGCGGTAAAAGTACCTTGTTTAACGCTTTAACGGGCAGTAAACAAAAAGTAGGTAACTTTAGCGGGATAACTGTAGACAAAAAGTCTGGCTGGATCCGCCTAGCCGACTGGCAAGCAGAAGTCGTAGACTTACCCGGTGTGTACAACATTGATCCGCAGCTTGATAAAAGCTCACTAGATGAGCGGATTGCTTGCGAGTTTTTGCAGTCTGAGCCCCTCGACCTAGTAATTAACGTGATTGATGCTAGCGCTGTGGAGCGTAGCCTATATTTAAGCATTCAACTTAAAGAGCTTGGCTTACCAGTGGTGTTGGTGCTAAATAAAATGGACACAGCTAAAGCCAAGCTACTTAATATTAAGGTGAAGCAGTTTAGCGAACAGTTTAATTTGCCTGTGGTGTGCTTGTCAGCCACCTCTAAAAAGCAAGTGAATGATTTTAAGCGCAACTTGCCTAAATTAATGCAGCAAGCCCAGCAAGCTCCCGCTTTAAGCTTGGAATACCCATCGGAAATTGAAGCCTTTACCACCGAGTGGCAGCAAAAGCTTGGCTTAAACAAAGGGCAAGTTCTGCGCTTAATTGAGCATGATCCATGGTTAAACGAGCAACTAGACCCTGATTTACAGCTAGATGTGGGCCAAGCGCTAGGCCAATTTACAACAACTGACGTTGATTTAGAGCTCGCTGACAGCCGCTATAGCTTTATCTACCAACTTACCCAAAGCTGTATCAGTAAGAAAGGCCAGCTTAGCCGAGATTATTCTGAGCAACTGGACAAAGTATTGCTTAACCGTTGGGTAGGTATCCCGGCCTTTTTAGGTGTTATGTACCTAATGTTCATGTTTGCCATTAACGGTGGTGCGGTGTTTATCGATTTTTTCGATATTACAGTGGGTACTATTTTTGTTGATGGCGTGAGCGAACTGTTGGCCAGTATTGGCGCGCCAGAATGGGCGAGCATTGTATTGGCGAGCGGAGTAGGGGTAGGCATACAAACCGTAGCAACCTTTATTCCTGTAATTGCTTGTTTGTATCTGTTTTTAGCCTTGTTAGAAAGCTCAGGTTACTTAGCGCGTGCAGCGTTTGTTGTAGACCGCGCTATGCAAGTTATCGGCTTACCCGGTAAAGCATTTGTGCCAATGCTAATGGGCTTTGGTTGTACCGTGCCGGCCATTATGGCTACTCGAGTATTAGAAAAACACCGTGAACGGGTGCTTACCTCAGCAATGAGTCCGTTTATGTCTTGTGGTGCACGCTTACCAGTATATGCCTTGTTTGTTGCTGCGTTTTTCCCCGAGCAAGGGCAGAACATGGTGTTTGCTCTTTATATTGTGGGCATTATCGCCGCGATTATTACCGGTTTGCTGCTTAAGTACACTCTGCTACCTGGCACAGCTCAAGACTCGGTATTAGAGCTGCCAGACTATCAGTTCCCAACAGTGTTTGGGGTACTATTGCTTACTTGGCAAAAAGTGCGAGGCTTTATTGTTGGCGCCGGTAAAACCATTGTTTTAGTGGTAGCGATATTAAGTGTTCTTAATCACGTTGGTACCGGCGGTGAGTTGGATGCTGAAGGTCAAGAGCACTCCATATTAGCCCGCGCTAGCCAGTTTGTTACGCCGGTATTTGGCCCCATGGGCATCGAGCAAGATAACTGGCCAGCCACTGTAGGAATTGTAACCGGCCTGTTTGCTAAAGAAGCGGTAATTGGCACCTTAAACAGTCTATATGCAGATCCTGAAGAAGAGGCTGAAGCATGGACTTACTTAGGCCGTTTCCAAGAAGCCGGTCAAAGCATTGTTGATAACTTTAACGACCTTAATTATGGCGATCCGCTGGGCATTGCTATTGAAGAAGCTGAAGATGTAGCTAGCGCTGCAGAAATCAATGAAGTAGATCTAGGCACTATGTCACAGTTGTCTCAACACTTTAGCCAAGCTTCAGCTGTATCGTTTATGTTGTTTATTTTGTTGTACATGCCTTGTGCAGCGGCGATGGGCGCTTTGGTCAAAGAGCTTGGATTAAAATGGGCAAGATTGATTGGTGTATGGTCGACCTTGTTAGCTTATTGCACCGCAACTATTTATTACCAAGCGGCAACATGGCAACAAACACCCATTTCAGCCAGTGTATTGTTATTGGCAATGGTTATTGTACTAAGTGTTTGGGTACTGTTTTTAAAGCGTCAAAAGGCTGAGCACTATGATACTACAAGCGCTTAAAAGCTATATTGAAGAGACCCCCGGTGTGTTGTTAAACCAAGTCGCTAAGCATTTTTCGCTTAGCGATGACGCCGCGCTAGCTATGCTACAGCCATGGGTTAAGCGCCATAAGTTGCGAATTGTTAAACTCGGCTCATGTAATAAAGGCTGCGGTTGTAGCGCTAGTGAAGAGCAGTGGCAGCTTTACTGGCAAAACGACAATAGCATTGGCGTAACCTGCTAAATCTATACCTAAACTTAGACCAAAAAAGGACAACAGTGAGTTGTCCTTTTTTTGTGGTTTTGTGACTATTTTAATTGCTCCACCAAAGCCACTAAGTTGAAGTTATCTATCTTAGCCGGCTATATAGGTTAAGCGCTTATTCTGGCTTGTTGGTGCGTTGATAAGCTTCGACAAACTGCTTCACAGGCATTGGTTTGCCAAACATCCAGCCTTGACCATATTCAACACCTAAATCTTCTAACACTTTGCTCTGCATAATATTTTCTATGCCTTCGGCAATTACTTTTAAGTCGGACTTATGAGCAATATCTACCATGTGTGGCACTAGCGAAGAGCGGATAGAGCCGGCTTCTAAATCAAATACAAAGCTTTTGTCTATTTTTAAGTATTGGCAGCGAAAGTTTTTTAGTTGAGCAAGGTTAGAGTAGCCGGTACCAAAGTCGTCAATGGCAACTTCAAAACCTTGTTTAATGACTTGGTTTATATTTTGGTTTGCTACCAGGCTGTCTAGTTGCAAGTCTTCGGTTATCTCTAAGGTTATGTTGCCTGCGAAGTCTTTTACCTCTTGTAAGTTTTTTAACTCGTTGATGTTGTTGTTTTCAACGTCATTAGGGAAAATATTAAAACTAATTTTGCAATCACTTTGGATTACACCGCTGGCTTGCAAGTCCTTTAGCGCATTTTTCATCACCAATAAAGTAAACGGCCAAGTGAGTTTTAAGGCTCGGATCTCACCAATAAATTGGTCTGGATAAAGCTCGCCGAGCGGGTCCTTAAAGCGCGCCAATACCTCACCGCCAATCACTCGTTTGGTTTTTAAGTCCACCAAAGGTTGAATTTGGTAATAAAAATGCTTTTTACGTAAACCTCGACGAAGTCGAGCGTTGGTGCTGCTGTGACGCTTAAATAATGTTTCGGAGCAGATGCTTGCTAAAATCCCAAAGGCAAGGCTGAACATTAACGAGAAGAATAAAAACCAAGTTTTGTTTTTAATAAGCGTGTAATTGTAAAGGCTTAGGGCGATACAAAAATCGTAGTTTTCACTACAGCTGTGAAAATAGTGATAGTTGTCGGTGACTTCCTCATAAACCAAGGTGTCGGTGTCTTTATATATACCTTGGGTGCCGGTGAGGTGAATGGCATTTTCTCTCCTGTTCGATACTAACTCCCATTGATTATCACCATATTCGAGCGGCGCAAAGGTACTGTTATCGATCACCACATTAAAGTCGCCCCTGCGAATCACCACTCCAGAATGCAGATAATCAAATATGATGAGCTGTGTATTAAGCCAAATATCAAAACCTAGTGAGGTAGAAAAAGACGGAGGATCTAAAGCTACTGGCGCTTCGAGTAAGCCGCCAACACTAGTACAAAGAAGGCGATCGTCTTCTAGTAAGCCTACATCGCGAATATAACTACTTAAGTATACAGTTTGGCGCATCTTAGTGAGGGAAGCTTCACTACAATCATTTATATCTAGCTTTTCTAGGTCGTCTAAAGCTTGAAGGGAATCATAAATGACTGTTTGAGTGAGGGAAATAGTATTGTGGGCGTAGCGGCGTTGGCTTTCACTAATATCTGCTGAAAGTAGCATTAAGGCAATGTAAACCATCAGAGCGCAGGTGAAAAATCCGCTGCTGATTACAACAGCTCGAGGTGAGAATATCCGCATTAACCAATCCTTTTGCATAGACCTCACAAGTAAAGCATAAAAACATCAATCATTCCTATGCTTTACAGTGTTTTAAGTTCCATTTTCTAGATTAGTTATTGGGCTATATTTGAATGCTTATTCCGGCTTTTGATTGATTAAACGGATTAACAAGCTGCCGTCGAGTAGGGCACGCTTCACGAGTGCTAGGCCACCAATGGTTGGGTTATTTTGAAAGTGTGCCGCTTGCACTGGCAAGGCATCAGCAAAAGAGCTTAAGGCTTGATGTTGAATGCATTGCTTGATGGTGGGTAATAAAATTTCTTCAGCGGCCATTATTTCACCCGCTAATACAATTTTTTGTGGGTGAAACAGGTTAATGGAAATCGCAATGCTGCTACCCAATACTGTGGCAACACGTTGCAGTACTTGTCGGCATAACATGTCGCCTTGTTTAGCTGCAAAACATACGTCTTCTATGGTAAAGCCAGTTTCCAGAATACTTGGGCTGCCTTGTTTAATAAGCGCTTGCAAACGAGCGACAATGGCGGTGTTAGATACAATAGTTTCCAGGCAACCAACATTACCACACTGGCATTTCTGACCTAATGGATCGACTTGAATATGACCAATTTCGCCAACATCGCGGTGTTGGCTCATAAATACCTGACCATTAACAATGATGCCCGCGCTAGTACCGCTGTGCACGGTAATAAGTATCGAGTCTAAACAGTCTTTGGTCGCGCCAAAGTAATGTTCGGCTAAAGCCATCGCGCGAGTGTCGTTACCGATATAAGCGGGTAAACCAAAACGGCTCTCTATCATTTCACCTAATGGGCAATCGCGTAGTTGGTAATGTGGGGTATAAACCACAATGCCTTCACCAGGATTAACTAAGCCTGACAAGGTTACGGCTACCGCAATAAGCTGATTTTGTTCACTAACATGCTGTTCAATAAAGCTGGCAATTTTGTCGAGTAACTCGTTGGTTAACGGATCTTGCTCAAGTTCCTTTACTGAGAGTTTGTCGTGGGCATGAGATACACCGCTTAAATCAAACAGTGAAATATCTAAAGCTCCGCGACCCAATCGTACCGAGATAAAGTAATAACTGCCTTGCTCAGCCATTAAAGAAATAGCGCGACGCCCCCCGGTGGAGGCTTGTTGGGCAACTTCTTTAATTAAGCCTGTTGCTAGCAGTTGGCGGGTAATTTTTGTCACACTGGCCGGAGCTAGTTGGCTCTGCTCCGCAATCTTTACCCGCGAGATTGGCCCTTGTTGGTCAATCATGCCATATACTGCAGCAGTATTTACCTGCTTAACTTTATCTACATTTACGATTAATTTGTCATTCATCTTTTTGATTAAAACTGAGTCAATTGGCCATCGCTAATTGCAAGGGTGACATTAAAGTCTTGATCAAATGCGGTTAAGTTTGCGGCGTAACCTGCCTTGATTCTGCCTAAGTCGTGATCCCTGTTAATTGCGGTTGCTGGGTACAAAGAAGCCATTCTTAAACTGTCTCGAAGAGATAAACCTACTGATTGTACGCAGTTTTTTACTGCTTCAATCATGGTTAAAGCAGAACCGCCGAGTGTACCATCATCGCCAAAGCAAATCCCATCTTGAACTGTGATCTTACGTCCAACAAAATCAAAGCTGCTTATATCGGCACCAGCTGCAGCGGTTGCATCACTAACTAAACATAGCTTGTGGCGCAATAGTCGTTTTGCGATGCGCACATTGGCGTTTGATACATGGTGGCCATCTACGATGATGCCTGCGTAGAGGTTGTGGTCAAATATAGCGCCAAGCACACCTGGCTCTCGCCCGGTCATTGGGCTCATGGCATTAAACAAATGAGTGGCAAAGCCAGCCCCAGCATTAATGGCGTCACTTGCTTGCTGGTAGTTTGCGTTGGTATGACCTAAAGAGACTAATATGCCTGCTTCTTTAAGTGCGGAGATGCTAGCTAGCTCAACCTGCTCAGGCGCAAGGGTAACCTTTTTAACCGCGTCATGATTGTCGAGCAAAAAGCGCAATCGTTGTTGGTTAAGTTGGCGGATCAGCTTCTCGCTATGAATGCCTTTTTTATCAACACTTAAGTAGGGTCCTTCTAGGTGAAGCCCTAAGTTAACTGTGCCGCTATTTTTGCTATGTTCTCTAGAAACGGTAACTGCTTGCTCCATTTCCTCATCATTGGTGGTGATAAGGGTAGGCATGAAGTTAGTCGCACCACTTTTTAAATTAGTTTGATGCATACGCTCTAAGTTGGTGCTAGAGAAGTCGCCATTAAGCATTACTCCGCCACAACCGTTTAGCTGTAGGTCGATAAAACCTGGGCAAAGTACCGAGCCATTTAAGTCTATGCTGCTAATCTGTGGCGATACTTGTTGGTTAGGCACCACTGAACTGATTTTGTTGTTATCAACAAGCACCGAATAGCCGTTTAGCAATTCACAACCATCAAACACTAGTGCATTGGTTAGGGCGTACATCATTGGCTTATCCTAAATATTCTTGATGTTTTCGGCTTCCAGCTCATGAAAGTAACGTACTGTTTTTACTTTCAATTCCATAGTGGAAGGTTGGTCACATACTATCATCGCTTTAGGATGAAGTTGTAGGGCAGAAATAGTCCAAAGGTGGTTAACGCTGCCTTCTACCGCGGCTTCTAGCGCTTGGGCTTTGTTGTGTCCGGTCACCAATATAAGAATTTCTTCTGAATCAAGGAGAGTTCCTACTCCTACCGTGAGCGCCAGTTTTGGCACTTGTTCTAAGCTGTCGAAGAAGCGTGAATTTACCATACGGGTATCTTCGGTAAGGGTTTTAACCCGCGTTCTAGAGGCCAAAGACGATGCCGGTTCGTTAAAAGCGATATGTCCGTCAACACCTACGCCACCCATAAACAAGTTTATTTTTCCGTATTGTTTAATTTTGGCTTCGTATCTGGCGCATTCTGCTTCTAAGTCTTCGGCGTTACCGTCGAGCAAGTTAATGTTCTCTGCTGGTATGTCTACCTGCGAGAAAAAATTGTTGTGCATAAAGCTGTAGTAGCTTTCTGGATGGTCACTTGGGATCCCAACATATTCATCCATGTTAAACGTTACAACGTGCTCAAAACTTAGTTCACCTTGTTTATGCAGTTCTATTAAGTGTTGATAAGTAGCTAGCGGCGTACCTCCAGTAGGGCAACCTAATACAAATGGGCGCTCAGCTGTGGGCTTATAGGACTTAATTTTCTCCGCGATATAAAGGGCAGACCATCGTCCTACTTGGTTTTTGTCGAGTAATGGTATTAATCTCATGATCGTTCTCCACTAAATTTAGGCTTAGTTTAGCAATATAATTCTCTTTGAAAAATAAGTTTTCGATATTTTGTGATAAATAGCCTGTTTTAGTCTCTATTGTTCGTGTCTGCGTCACATTTTTGCGGTTCTTTATTTGCGTGTGAATTTTTATTATTTACACTGCGAATTAAGTTCTTGGCGGATCATTAATCAACCAAATAACCAATGATGCACCAAGCTCGAATAGGCAAACGCTACTGGAAAATTGAACTTGGTTATTAATAACCATAACGAGGGATACTATGTTTAGCTATTTACAAAAAATTGGTCGAGCCTTAATGGTGCCCGTTGCTGTGCTACCAGCAGCAGCCATTTTAATGGGAATAGGTTATTGGATTGATCCGAACGGCTGGGGCGGTAATAGCGCGCTGGCTGCATTTTTGATTAAATCTGGCGCTGCTATTATCGACAACATGTCGGTACTGTTTGCTATTGGTATTGCCTATGGTATGTCTCGTGACAAAGACGGTGCTGCTGCGCTAGCCGGTTTTGTTGGCTACATGGTAATAACCACTTTGCTTTCTCCGGGAGCCGTAGAACAAATTGGCTTGGTAACGCTAAATGACGCAAGCACACTGGCGTTTTCTAAAATCGAAAACCAGTTTGTAGGTATTATCAGCGGTATTATGGCGGCCGAGCTGTATAACCGTTTTTATCAAGTTGAGCTGCATAAAGCGTTGTCCTTCTTCAGTGGTAAGCGTTTAGTTCCTATTCTTACCTCGGTAGCCGGTATTGTGGTGGCCTTTGTATTAATGTACCTGTGGCCGTTAATTTTTGGTGGCCTAGTTACTTTTGGTGAGAGTATTACCGGTATGGGCTCGGTAGGCGCGGGTATCTACGGCTTCTTTAACCGCTTACTCATTCCAATTGGCCTTCACCATGCACTAAATGCTGTGTTCTGGTTCGATATGGCCGGCATCAACGACCTAGGCAAGTTCTTGAGTGTTGCTTCTGATGCTGTGCCAGGGGAAACAGGCCGTTACATGGCGGGCTTCTTCCCGATTATGATGTTTGGATTACCAGGGGCGGCGCTAGCTATCTATCACACCGCTAAAGCTGAGAACAAAACTAAAGTTGCATCAATTATGATTGCCGCAGCTACTGCTTCGTTCTTTACCGGTGTAACAGAGCCGCTCGAGTTCGCCTTTATGTTTGTAGCTCCAGTACTTTACGTTGTACACGCCTTACTTACTGGTATCTCGGTGTTTATTGCTGCGTCTATGCAATGGATGGCGGGCTTTGGCTTTAGTGCTGGTTTGGTTGATATGGTGTTGTCATCACGCAATCCGCTTGCTACCAACTGGTACATGTTGATTCCACAAGGCTTAGTATTCTTCGCAGTTTACTACTTTGTTTTCAAAACTATGATCATCAAAATGAACCTAAAAACGCCGGGGCGTGAAGATGCCACTGAAGAGGAAGCTAGCTTAAGTGTAGGTGGTTCGCACAGTGATACAGCTGATTTAGTACTAACCATGTTAGGTGGTACCGACAATGTAGTACTAGTAGATAACTGCGCAACGCGTCTTCGCTTAGAAGTGAAAGACAGTGACCAAGTAAATGTAAATGAACTTAAAAAACATGTACCTGGCGTTATTATTCCAAGTAAAACGGCGGTACAAGTGGTGATTGGTCCACACGTAGAATTTGTTGCCAATGAGCTGAAGTTATTGGCGGCCAAATAAAAGAACAAAGAAAAGAGCAAAAAAAAGCAGTCGTCCTTAACTGCTATTGTGGTGATAGTGTTTGGCCCTCATTAGAGGGCCTTTTTTGTTACTACTTTGTATTGATTTTGATATTGGTTACTGAGTTATTGCAGCAGGTTCGGCAAAGGCTTTGGTTCCCCATAGCGGTACTGTAGACAAGCTATGTTTGTAACTGCCCGATGTTTCTTTGGTTGAGTAAGACAAATACATTAGGGTTTGTGATTCTTCATCAAAAATTCGACGTATTTTGAGTGATTTAAACAAAATGCTTTTCGACTTTTTAAACACCACTTCACCAGATTTGCTTTTATCAATGTTAGCTAACATCGCTGGAGTGATTTCGCCAGTTTGGCGACAGGATATAGACATATCGCTGGGGTCTGCAAAGTCTAGATCGGCTTCTACATTAGCGATGTGACAGGTCACTCCGTCGATTAACGGATCCTTCAATACACTGATTTTAATGTCTTTGGTGGTAAGTAAGCCTAAAGATACATCGGCGACTTCATTGCTATCACAAGCAGTGAGTAGGGCGCAGGCCAGAATGGTACTAAGGATCTTTTTCATAAAATCACTTCTTTAATTTATGTCTCGTTACAGTATCTTAGTACGCTACTAAGCTTGGACGCATTTAGCAAATAACGTTAATTGCTATTAACTTACAGTAGCTGCAAATTTCATGATGTTATGCACTTTCTAGCGAAGTTTGATTTGGCAGCTTTTCAAGGAATAATTATGCCTATAAAAGTGATTACCTTATCGGAAGCATTTAAACAACTTCGTTTTGTAAGTGAGCGTCGGCCGGAGTCTACAGCAGAAGAGTTAGCAGGCGCATTTTCTGAGTTATCTGCATATCGCAATGGCGGCATCTACATTGGCCATTATGCTGGCAATAGCGAATGGGAGCGACATTCAGAAGGTGATGAAATTGTTCAAATTATCGAAGGCTCTACCTCGCTTATTTTGTTACAGGAAGAGGGAGAACAGCGTATCTCGCTAAGTGCAGGGCAATTAGTGGTGGTTCCGCAAAATCAATGGCACCGCTTTGAAACACCCGAAGCGGTAAAAGTAATGACGGTAACGCCTCAACCAACCGTTCACCAAGTAACTAAGCCAACTTTCAGCCAATAAGCTTGCTTGCTAGTTCATTAATCAAGGATGCCAGCAATGGATAAGCTGCTTTTTAGTATTAGAAAAGCGATGCAACAATCGAGTGATTTGCCTTTTTCGGTTTATTCCTCGGTGTTAGAACAGCAATTGCACAATGTACCTATTAGCAAACCCTTGTTGATTGTGGTGTTAAGCGGAGACAAGCAACTTGGGGGCGACAATAAAATTAACTGTCCGGCCGACCATTTTATTTTTCTGTCGGACAGCCCAGCCATAAACATGCGAAATATTCCGAAGGCTAAGTTGTATTTCGCTTTGTTAATTGAATTTGATTACCAAGATTTTGAAGAATTGCCGATTGGAGAGCAGCCGGATAAAGAATATTTTGCAGACAAAATACCAGTCCCATTAAGGCAAAGTTTACAACAGTTTGTTGAATGCAGTAGTTGGGCAAATCAGCAGATATTGTCTTTAAGGAAGCGAGAAATATTGACCTTACTTTATCACCTTGGTTATCAACAAGTGGCTATGATGCGAAGCAAAAACAAAGTATCGCATCGGCTGCACGAGTTGTTTACGCAAAGTGGTTTTAAAGATCTATCAACCACAGCCATTTGCGAAAAGCTGGCGATGAGCGAATCTACATTGCGCCGTAAGCTCAAGCTTGAAGGTAGCAGTGTACAAGCAATTAAAGATCGTTCTCGTATGAGCTTGGCTCTGCATTTATTACAAACCAGTGTCGAGCCGATAGGTTTAATAGCAGAGCAGTGTGGGTACCACTCGCAATCTCGATTTACCGACAAATTTAAAGCACACTTCGGCCTAACCCCTCGAGAATTAAGAAAAACCCGAATGAACGAATAAGGCGATAACTTGACGGTTTTTGCGCTAATTATGTAATTAGGTAAGTTCTATGATGACTCCTCATTATTTGTTTAAGGGATTTATTATGAGAGCGTTATCTGCCGCAACTGTTTTCTTTTCACTAATCGGGTGCAACATAGCTATGGCTGAGAGTCTAAGCTTGTCGAGTAATGACGTTAGCCATGGAGAGCTAATGAGCAAGCAGCACGAGTTTGTTGGGTTTGGTTGTTCTGGGGGGAATATGTCACCGCAGCTTTCCTGGAAAAATCCACCTAAAGGCACCAAAAGCTTTGCCATTACTGCCTATGATCCAGATGCACCTACCGGAAGTGGCTGGTGGCATTGGCAGGTAGTTAATATCCCCTTAAGTACCCGTTCCTTGGCAAGTAATGCCGGTAGCGTCGAATCAGAGATACTACCGAGTGGTAGCCGTCAGATTGAGAATGACTATGGTGTTGAGGCATTTGGCGGAGCTTGCCCTCCCAAAGGACATGGTATTCATCGCTACCGATTTACCTTGCATGCCTTATCGGTTGAAAAATTAGATTTACCAGCAAGAGCATCGGGGGCTTTGGCCGGGTATATGATTAATGCCAATACCTTAGAGTCGAGCACCATTGAAGCTTTATACCAGCGTGAATAATCGAGTTTGTTTGCTGCACTGTTGCTCTTAGCGATGAATCTAAGAGCAACGATTAATGCGACCCTCGCTAACAGGCGGTAAGACCCACAGGTTCCTCCTTAGCTTTGCTTTTGGTATAGCCAGCTAGATAAGTATTAGTAAGATAAAAGTCGCTAAATTGCTCTTCAAAATCCTGCGCGACACTTGCCACAGCAATGCCTGTAGCTAACAAGTTGAGTTGCCAAGCTTGGACTTTGGGTAAGCCTTCTAATAAGTCGAAGCCTGTTTTTCGTTTGATAATGTCTGCGCGGTGCAACAGCGGTAGCCAAGCGATATCAACTTTACTTACATGGTTAGACTTAAAGAACACCGTTGTTCCAGACAACTTTTCTTCTACTTTGGTAAAGGCTTTAACTAATTTCTCACTGCGTTCTTCAAAGGTGGTTTTGTCTTTGCTGCTCATTGTGCCGCACTGGAGTATATAGTGCTTTGAACCTAAGTAACTCCATGCACGATCCATGGCTAGCTGCTCGTTAGTAACATCAGCTTCAATGGAACCAAATTCATCTTCGATGTATTCAATAATGGCGTCTGACTCAAATAACGCAATATTGTTCTCTGTTACTAGAACGGGAACTTGCCCATTAGGTGAAATATCTAAAAACCACTGCGGTTTGTCTTTCAAACTAATGTATTCAATCTCGTAAGCTATGTTTTTAGTTTCTAAAGCTGCGGTGACGCGCTGAACAAATGGGCAAATTTTAAAGCTAACAATTTTAATCATGATGTTCTCATCGTATTGGTGAATTACTTATAAGACGAACCTGATGAGAAAAAGACGAATTTTATTCGCTATCTATTTAGGTACACCAAAAGACTAGTTTTAAACTGATGCCATCCATTGCTGATTTTTGCTTCGAATCAACACTTAAGAACTATAAACGAGCCATCTGCTTAACACAGGGTAAGTTTAAACCTTAATAAAATTAGGGGTTTATAGCCTATATGAGTTTGAAATAACGACTTGCTCAACAGTCTTTTTAGTTTAGTATGTCGGGCTGAAATGGAAGTCGTACCCTGTTAAATGGACCTTATATGCTGAATAGAATGAAATATACGCTACTCGTTTTTGCTGCTGTGCTCGGATTAACGCAGCAAGCCCATGCTGGGTTTATTGTTTATACCGATCGAGCTGCATTTGAAAATGCTGCTGGTGCCGAGTTAGCCTTTGAAGGATTCAATGATCCAGCTTTACTGAACGAAGACTTAACGATTAGTGCGAACCGTTACAGAAGGACTAGTAGTTTAGTTAGTGAAGGCGAAAAAGCCCTTAGTATTTATGAATCAAATACTTTCACCATTGATTTTGAACACGATGTGTTTGCACTTGGCTTTGATTTGAACGAGCTTAACTCATCTCATTTGGATTATTTGGATAGTGCAGGCCACATAATCGATGAAGCGCTAAAGATTACCGATGTGTGGTATGAAAGTACCTTTTTCGGCTTGATTAGTGATACAGCGTTAAGATCCTTTTCATTGGTTGGTTCAGGGAGTAGTTCAGCGGTTTACGGTTTTGACGCGCTTTCTTATACCGCAGCAACACCTGTACCGGCTCCGCCTACCTGGCCATTAATGTTGGTTGGTTTAAGTTTGGTGTTGTTACGTTGTTATAAACGTACTTAATTGATTGCTTCTCTCGCTTAGAATAAAAAAAGACGCTTCATAGCGTCTTTTTTATTGTTTGGCGTACATACTAACTAGCGTTCTACGCGAGCCAGCGCAATGCCCATCATTACAAACAGCGAGCCAAATACACGATTTTGCAAGGCTACAAACTTCGCCTTTCCTAACCAAGGCTTTACCGCTGAAGCCAAGGTGGCATAACTAAACATCACGGCACAATCAATCATAACCACTGTTACCCCTAAAAGCAGGTACTGGCTTGTCATATCTTGGGTTGGATTAACAAACTGCGGTAAAAATGCCGCAAGAAAAATAATTGATTTTGGGTTCATTAAGTTAACGATAAACCCTTGTTTGATAAGCTGTGAACTGGTTTTATTTGCCACTTCTTTTCCAGTTAGTGCTACTGATTTCTCAAAGAATTTACTAATGCCTAAATAAAGAAGGTAGGCTGCGCCTAGATACTTTACTACGGTGAACGCTATCGCCGAAGACGCTAACAATGCGCCTAAGCCAATAGACACAATAAGTAGATGAGTAACCAAAGCTAGTTGTAAGCCAGCTATGTTTTTACATGCCTGTTTAAAACCACCACTTAATGAATGGCTAATCGTCGCTACTGTGCCAGCTCCTGGTGAAATACTAAATACAATACAAGCGGCTACAAAGGTGAGCCATACACTGAGCAACATGGGGAAATCCTTGTAAAGAAGCCCTAAACATTGCTGCAATATCGCAGAATAGCCTAAGGGCGTCTAGAGCTTGCCGTAAAATGTTTAGCTTTGGCGTTTAGAAGACAATATTGGCAAATATACCGCCAAGAAAATCAAACTCGTGATAATCCAAAGTCCGGCGCTTAAGTTCCAAGCTAACAAAGCATCAGCAAGGGGTAAAAAAGTGCGTATTAAAGTAGCCGCTACTAAGAGGATAAACGCAATGCTAATAATCGGCTTGATGATCAATGTTCTGCCGGTATGGCCAAGCGATACACGGCTCATCATGGCAAAAATCATTAAGCCAATGGCTCCAATGGTAATGATATGCAGCGCATTGCTAAAGCTTAGTGAAGTTAGGTAATAGCTCGCGCCAAGAGCAATTAACCCCAAGGCCATAAGCAAATACGATATGTGTAGCGACCATAACAGCGGTACTTTTAGGGTGTTAATACTGCGCCAGTAAGCTAAGCGTAATAAGTGAAACAGCCCAAGTAACATTAAACTTAGTGGTACAAGTTGATAGGTATTTACAAAATAGCTAGCAATAAAAGCCGCAGTGGTTGCAATTGCTAATGGACCAACCAAGCGATTGATCCACGCAGGGCATTCGATGGGAGCAGTTTGCGCGCCGCGAACGGTAAAGAAGGGAATAACTCTGCCACCCACTAAAGTCATCATAATAGTAAACAATAAAACCATGGCTCGGCTTAAATGCAGCGCCAGACCGCTGTTTGCTGTTAAATCACTGCCTAATATAAGCAAGTTGACTAAACCCATTACCGAAAGCAGTGCGATAAATATGTAGTTACGTCGATTTTGGGCAGCAAATACCAACTTACTATAGATGATTACAACAGCTAGCCACCATAGACCTTGTAAGATGGTAGCCAGTACCGCACTTTCGGCAGTGTTTATGTAAAAGGCAATACGAGTTAAACACCAAAGTGCGACTAAAGCAGCTAGCGCTTTTCCTTTAATGCTGGGCTGGCCAGTCCAGGTTTGTACCGCAGTTAAAATGAAGCCAACTGCTACGGTAGTGCCAAAGCCAATTAGCATTTCATGAGCATGCCACACATGCGGACTTAACCCACTATGGCCAATTAGCATATGGCCGTTTAGTAACAATATCCAAAGCGCCAAGCTAAGTGCCGAGCTAAAGGCTGCTAGCAAGAAGAAAGGGCGAAAGGCTAATTCGAAAATTGGGTGTTGATGCCAATGTTGTGCAGTATCGTTTGTATCTGGCTCAGCAATTTTAATCACTATATAACCTCTTGACCGAGTTCGTTAAATCCTACACAGCGTAACACGTAACCCACTTTTAATACGCCAGCAAAGACAATGGTAGATATGTGTGCAGTAATTTGCATTGGAATAGAAAAAGCCTGTGCTAAGGGGTAGGAAATGATAATGGATGAAATGATCACAAGCAGTGAGACTAGCATTAACCAGTTTCCACCCACTATGCAACGCATGTATTGGCGAAAAGCACTTGGTTTGTTTGAATCTACGAATAAAGGAAAGTGTTTCATGGAATTCTCCTGATACTAGCTATTTGATATTCATTTCTCGTTTACATATGTACTTCGCAATCTTCATACCAACTATTTAAAGCCGCTAAGACCAGTTAATTCGCCGACTCTTGATGTGATGATGTCATAATGACACGTAGATATTCCTTGTCATTTTGACTACTATGGGTATAAATGAGGAGTTGTAATGTCAGATATATCTTCAAAAGCCTTAATCGAGTTAGCTTTAGACTTAGCGCAAAATCTTAGTAGTAAAGATCGCTTTGACCGGTTACTGGATACCGTGCGAAAAACCATTGCTTGTGATGCAGTGGCTCTGCTTGCAGTAAGAGGTGAGCAACTCACTCCTCTTACGCTGCAAGGGCTTAGCCGAGATACTCTAGGTAGGCGTTTTTACCTGTCGGAACATCCGCGCTTTCAACAAATTTGTGCTTCCAGTATGCCGGTGCGTTTTCCGGCTAACTGTGAGTTACCCGATCCCTATGATGGATTGTTGATCGATCGAGAAGGTGATTTGCCTGTTCATGCCTGTATGGGGTTACCCTTGTATTTTGATCAAAGCTTAATTGGCGTACTTACCTTAGATAGCTTTACTCCGGAAGTATTTGATGACATTCCCAATAGAACACTTGAAGTAATTTCCGCCATGGCGGCTGCTAGCCTTAATACAGGCTTAACCTTAGACCTACTGGAACAGCAGGCTCATCATTCGCAACAAGTATTGGAAGAACTAAATCAAGCAGCTTGGCATCACAACAGTGATGAAATGGTAGGTGAAAGCCCGGTGATGAAGCGCCTCAAACAAGAAATTGCCTTGGTGGCACCATCTGATTTTACTATTCTGATCCAAGGGGAAACCGGGGTGGGTAAGGAGCTAGTCGCCCGCTCATTGCACCTTCAATCGTCTCGTTATAAAGCGCCAATAGTACATGTGAACTGCGCGGCCTTACCTGACAATTTGATTGAAAGTGAACTATTTGGCCATGTTAAAGGCGCGTTTACTGGTGCCGATAAAAACCGCGCTGGCAAATTTAGCATTGCTGATGGCGGCACTATTTTCCTCGACGAAATAGGTGAGTTGCCTTTGGCTGCCCAAAGTAAGCTATTGCGAGTATTGCAAAACCAAGAGGTGCAGGCGCTTGGGCAAGACAAAATTCAAAAAGTAGATGTCCGGGTGATTGCCGCCACGAACCGGGATTTAGTAAAGGAAGTTGAGCAAGGCCGGTTTCGCGCCGATTTGTATCATCGCTTATCGGTCTACCCTGTGTTGGTTCCACCTTTAAGAGGGAGAGTGGGGGATGTTCAATTATTAGCGGGCTTTTTTGTGGAGCTGGTTAAACGCAAGTTGGGGATTCCACAAATAAAACTTCAAAGTGATTTGGTGGCTTATCTAAATGCCTACGATTGGCCTGGCAATGTTCGGGAATTAGAGCATCTAATTAGCCGCGCAGCGCTAAAAGCGCGAGCTCACCAAAGTGCTAAAGCTATTGTACGAATTAGCGTTGCTGATTGCGGTGAGCTTAAATCAGCAGATATTGTAGAAGCTTCCTCGTATCAATCGACTGCACCCACAAGCATTGTTGCTGGCTTTAACTTACGCCAAGCAACAGACGCGTATCAAAAAAGCTTGGTAGCAGCGAGTTTAGAAAAACACCAAGGAAGCTGGTCGGCGGCAGCTAAAGAGCTAGGGGTTGATAGAGCCAATCTAAGCCGCTTGGCAAAACGTTTGGGTTTAAGTGTGGACAAAGTGGTTAAACGCTAAACTATAGTTTGCTTGTGTACGTAGTTACTGAGACACCTAACATCAAGGACGAACTGTGAATTACATATTATCGACAGGCTTCGCGCTTTTACTACTCTCAAGCCCAGCGACTGCTGAGCAAACCAGCCAGTTTGCGTTAATTGACCGTGAAGGGGTAAAAACCTGGGTTAAACGCGATGGTGATAAGCTACTTCACTTAAATGCTTCTCCTTTAGAGGAAGGCCAAGTTAATGGTCAAACATCGGCTGAGGCATCAGCTAAGTACTTAATGCCGATAAAACCGGCCACAGTATTTGCTGTGGGTTTAAACTATCGCAGCCATGCTGGAGATGCAGGTGCCAGCAAGCCAGAAATTTTCTACAAGTCATATAGTTCTCTCAGTATTGGAGGACCGTTGCAGCTCCCAAAGGATGCGCGAAATGTGCATTTTGAGGGAGAGCTGGTGGTTGTGATTGGTCAAAACTGCTCAAAGGTATCTAAGCAAAATGCTAGAGAGTGTATATTTGGTTACACAGTAGGGAATGATCTCACCGAGCGCTCTTGGCAAGGTCGAGATTTGCAATGGTGGCGGGCTAAAGGTGCCGATGGTTTTGCTCCCATTTCTCCTTGGATAACTCAAGCTACAGCTGAAAACCAGTTCACTGTGACCACTAAGCTAAACGGCGATATCGTTCAACAAGAATCGTCGGCGAACATGATTCACTCTGTAGAGGATATTGTTAGTTACATTAGCCAATATGTAAGCTTGCAAGCTTATGATGTGATCTTTACTGGTACGCCGGGAAGAACTAAAGCACTAAAAAGTGGAGACCAAGTAGAAGTGAGCATTGGAGGCCTAGGCAAGGTGTCTACTCAAATAGAGTAAACACCTTGGTTACATGGTTTTATTTTACTGGGGTTAAGCCCTTATTGCGATTATCTACAGCGCCGTCTAGATCAAAGTCGGCAGACTTCCAGGCGCTGGCTTCTTGGTGAGTGAACTTTTTAGCGGCCCATGCAGTGGCTGAAGAAAGATCAAAGCCTGAATCTATCCAACCTCGGGCGTCAACAGCGGTGAAGGCTTGGGCCCAAGCGGTGATTTGGTTTGGGTCAGTAAAGTTTTGGTCTATAAATTCTTTAACTTGTGGTTGGCTCATGCCTGCTCGTACATAAGTTTGTACTTGTTCAACATTTACCCCGATTTCTTTCCAAGATGCAATTTCAGACTCTGACATACCATCCCAGGTGGGTTGGCTAGAACAAGCAACCAATAGCAGGATGCTAAAAGTAACACTAAGTAGACGCATGACATATTCCCTTAATTATCAACAGTAACCATTAATCACTATAAACCATGACTACAAATTCGCCATTTCCTTAACAAAACCATAAGTAAGAAAATTAGGGGGGAATGACTTTTATACCAGTCTTATTGGTAAAAGTTACAGCAAGGCCCTGGTTGAGTTTAGCCAAAAGGAACGCACTGTTTAATCGCAAGGCAAGGATGCAGAACAGATGCATAAGGCGATCTTTTCATCGCTTGTTCGATGGTTGCTTGTACTAAGGCTAAGAATCAGGGATTATACGGCTTTAATTAGCGTTTCATTATTTATAGGTAGGCTGGTATGAGTGAGGCGGAAAATCGCCCTAGCAATTTCATTCGTCACATCATTGATGAAGATCTTAAATCCGGAAAGCATGACACAGTGCATACACGTTTCCCACCGGAGCCAAATGGTTATCTGCACATCGGCCATGCTAAGTCGATTTGTTTGAATTTTGGTATTGCTCAAGACTACCAGGGCGCATGTAACTTGCGCTTCGATGATACCAACCCTGAAAAGGAAGATATCGACTACGTTAACTCAATTCAGCAAGACGTTAAGTGGCTTGGTTTCGATTGGGATGGTGAGGTATGTTATTCATCAAACTATTTTGATCAGTTATACGCTTATGCTGAAGAGTTGATTCAAAAGGGTTTGGCATTCGTTTGTTTCTTAAATGCCGACGAAGCGCGTGAGTACCGTGGCACTTTAAGCCAACCAGGTAAAAACAGCCCTTACCGCGATACTCCTGTTGAAGAAAACTTGGCGTTATTTAGAAAAATGCGCGCGGGTGAATTTAAAGAAGGGGAGTGTTCGTTACGTGCAAAAATCGACATGAGCTCTTCGTTCATGTGTATGCGTGACCCGGTTATTTATCGAGTTCGATTTGCTCATCACCACCAAACCGGTGATAAGTGGTGCATTTACCCAATGTACGATTTTACCCATTGTATTTCGGATGCGATCGAGGGCATTACTCACTCTTTGTGTACGTTAGAATTCCAAGATAACCGTCGTTTATACGATTGGGTACTGGATAACATTACCATTGAGACAGTACCACATCAGTATGAGTTCTCACGTTTAAACCTTGAATACACGGTAATGTCTAAGCGTAAGCTAAATACTTTAGTTACCGATGGTCATGTAAACGGTTGGAATGATCCACGCATGTTAACTATTGCTGGTTTACGTCGCCGAGGTTATACCGCTGCATCAATCGTCGAGTTTTGTAAGCGCATTGGCGTGACCAAGATGGAAAACATGGTAGAAATGCCAATGTTAGAAGCATGCATACGTGACGACTTAAATGCCAATGCACCTCGTGCAATGGCAGTGTTAGATCCAATTAAAGTGGTAATCGAAAATTACCCTGAAGACAAAGTAGAACAGCTATCTGCACCTAATCACCCTAGCGAAGATATGGGCGAACGAATAGTGCCATTTAGTCGCGAGCTGTACATTGAAGCCGAAGACTTCCGTGAAGAAGCTAACAAGAAGTTCAAGCGCTTAGTGATCGGTAAGGAAGTGCGTTTACGTAATGCTTACATGATTAAAGCCGAACGTTGCGATAAAGACGAAAACGGTAATGTTACTACTGTTTATTGTACTTATGACGATACCACCTTAGGTAAAAACCCTGAAGATGGACGTAAACCAAAAGGCGTTATTCATTGGGTGTCTGCTGAACATGCCAAGCCTGCGGAAATCCGTTTGTACGACCGTTTGTTTACCGTTGCTAACCCAGCTGCAGAAGAAGATTTCACCGCAGTGCTTAACCCTGAGTCATTGGTAGTTAAACAAGGGTTTGTTGAACC
Source organism: Agarivorans sp. OAG1 (assembly GCF_037076485.1). Lineage (NCBI taxonomy): Bacteria > Pseudomonadati > Pseudomonadota > Gammaproteobacteria > Alteromonadales > Alteromonadaceae > Agarivorans > Agarivorans sp. OAG1. Next base: position 2,634,417 of record NZ_AP028990.1, on the reverse strand, counting down.
AAGCTTAGTTAAGGCAGAAGCGGAACATGCTTATCAGTTTGAACGCCAAGGTTATTTTTGTGCCGACAGCGTAGATTCTAGCCCAGAAGCGTTAGTGTTTAACCGTACAGTAGGTTTGCGTGATACTTGGGCTAAAATTGGTGGTTAGGTGCCAGTAATTAAACGTTTGCCAACAGAGATGGAGTTGTATCGATGAGCAAAACGACTTTGGTTAGCCAAGCTGATGCCTTACCAGGGCGCTTGGAGGCGATAGAGTTAGACGGAATTCATGCAGTAAACGGCAGCAATTACCTAGAGCAAGCTAGCGCTGATCAGGAAACTGCTTATTTTGGTTTAGGCTGTTTCTGGGGCGCTGAGCGTCTGTTTTGGCAACAACAAGGCGTAATTACAACGGCAGTAGGTTATGCCGGTGGTTTTACACCTAACCCAAATTACGATGAAGTGTGTACTGGCTTAACTGGGCATACTGAGGTTGTTAAAGTAATTTACGACCCAAGTGTGATTAGCTATCAACAATTGTTGACCTGCTTTTTTGAGCAGCACGACCCTACTCAGGGCATGCGCCAAGGTGGGGATGTTGGAACTCAGTATCGCTCGATGATATTTTCGACCAGCAGTAAACAGCTAGAGTTAGCTAAGCAAGCTCAGCAGGCTTATCAAAAAGCCCTGCAAGGTGAAGGCCTAGCTCATGCTATTAGCACTGAGATAGTTAGTTTTGATACTTTCTATTACGCAGAGCTTTACCATCAGCAGTATCTACACAAGAACCCCAATGGATACTGTGGTTTAGGTGGCTTAGGGGTATGTTTACCGCCTTGGCTTCAAGACTAAGTAAAAAGCAGCCTACTGGCTGCTTTTTTAACTCTGTTGATAATCGCTAGCTACCATCTTAATAGCATTTTCATTGGCTGGTTGGTGCTTTGTAAGCCGCACATTTCATCGTAGGCCGAGTGTTGAACTAGCCACACCTTATCGATGGTTTGGTCTTGGTAGTGTTGTTTGATGCTAGAAATACTGGAGAACCTAACAGCGGGGTGACTGTTCTCGCAAAGCGCTTGTTCAGAATTGTCTTGTTGCTCGTTAACTAGGTAGATGTCACCTTCATGAGAATTAATTATCAGATCCATATAAGCCTCCTTAGTTTGTGTATTAGATACGCAACAAACTAACGAGAAGATGACTAAGACTAAAAATTAATGGAAAGAGTTGGGGGAGGAGATCCGCCCCCACTGTCTTATAAACTAGCGACGCAGTTTTAAGATACTAATAGGGCAGGTAATGCCTAGTTTCTCTGCGGCTTGTTTAAATCCAGCCTCTAAACTTTCGAAGCTCATATTTGAAGTGAACTCCATGCAGAGCATGTCACGCTCTTTTTCGATGTTCCAAAGTACGGCTTCATCGGCGGTGGCAGATTGGACTAGCGGTAGTGCTTGTGTAATTGCTGCGCTTATTTTTGCTTTATATCTCATGAATCACCTTTAAGACAGAAAGGGTCGCAGATCTCTTACTGTCTAACTACTAGATATTTATCGTTCCAAGGTTATTAGGGCAATAGCATATTGGATTCTATGTCCAATGCGAAGCCATTACTTCTTCTCATCATCCATGACTCAATCATCTTAAAGCACTTTTGATTACAAGACTGTGTAAAAGTTCGCATATTACGATAAATATGACATTTTTTAGTTAAATATAAGTTTTAAATGCTAAATATTATATATCAATTAAGATAAATAGCTTAATTGATAATCACTTTTAATTTCAGCTACCTATGGCCTATTGTTATTTCTGACACTAATTGATGGACCAGGTTATCTAAGGTTGAGAAGTCATCTTCAAAAAGAATTTGGTTTTTTGCTTTGCTGGAGAAAGGTAATAGTTCTAGCCAACGCAACACTACCCAATATTCGTCGTCGTAAGCGAAAAAATCAGGATGTTGCTCGTAAAGCTCATGCTGAGTTAATACCTGTTGTAGTTTTTCACTTAAGTCATCTTCAACTGCGGGAGGCTCTTCAAGCTGCCAATTGGGTTTAGCTTGAGCAAAAGCGCTATAAAGCTTATCGTCGGCCTGGCTGGTATCACTTAAGTCGACGCGTTTGATGCCGCGAATAGTAATGCCCAGCATGCCGTCTTCAAGTTGCTCAAAGTCCTCTATTTGGCAATGAACGCCTATGTTGAACTCTGTATGGCCTTCTGCCAATGGCTGGCATAAGACAAAGCCCTTAGCTTCTTCGCTAGCTATAGAGACCAAGCGCAAATAACGCGGTTCGAATATGCGTAGTTTGCTCAGCCCTCCGGGCAAAACAAAAAGCTCTAATGGAAACAAGGGTAAGCGCATAGTCCACCATATCCAATCTAATTAACTTCACAAATTACTACGTGGTTTACTGCTTGGGTGATCAATTCTCTCTATATTAATTATATTAGCTCAAGGGTATTCCACTGTGAAAACGAAACACCTTATCTTGCTGAGAAATTAACTGTGCTTCTTGTTGGCCAATGTTGTTGACTCTTTGTTGGAGCTCTTGTTCATCGATGATCATATTGGCTAAGCTCAAATAGTCTTGATAGTGGCGGGCTTCAGAGCGCAATAATGATATATAGAATTGGCCAATGGCCTCGGGTAAAAGTGGCGAAAGCATAGCGAAACGCTCACAGGAGCGCGCTTCGATATAAGCCCCAACAATCAGTTTGTCGGCTAGGGCTTGAGGCTCAAAATGACGAACTTGCGACATTAGGCCCTTGGCATAATTACCTGCAGGGAGATTTTGGTAGTGAATGTTAAACTGATGCATGATAGAAAAAACCTGTTCAAAGTGGTGCAGCTCCTCTTTAATTAGCAGCCGCATTTTTTCAATCAATGCTATTTGAAAATCAGATAGTTGCCCCTCTGATCTAGTTTCTGCTTTAGCACTTAATGTTGATGTTCTGTGTGCAGAGTTATCGTTATGACTACCTACTAGATCTTGCAGCTGAGACAATAGCTGTTGGTCAAACTTGCATCGCTGCATTAAAGCCAAGGTTGTAAGAGCTGCGTTTAGTTGCTTGTTATTGGCTTTGTCTATGCCTAACGGAAAGAACCAATCTATAAAAACCTGAACAGACCAGCGACCCGCCCGAAAAATAATGAATTCATAGGGAGCTAGCAATGCTTTTATTTCTTGTTGAATCAATGGCTGATTAGCGCCGGCATACTTGAGCATCAGTTTGCTTGCAGTGGCGGCCGCTTTCCACTCTGCATTTGCGTGATCGATTAACAAAACCTTTAAGTTTTCGGGCTCTTTAGCCGTAGCCAGCCATTGCTTAGGTGTAGAGCAGTATAAAAAATTGTTAATTGGTTCGAGCAGCGCGGAGTAAGGCATTGGCAAATTTAGTGTATTCACTTCAAGTTAATGAAGTTTCACCCATTTGGAGTCTTGTTTTCAAGTACTTGATCAGTACACTTAATGGCGGTTTTAACTGGGACAGTGAAAATGGAACAAATTAACCAGCATTTCGATAAACTATTAGACCCTTTAGCACGCTTAGATGAGCTTTGTGCCAAGCTACCTTGTGGTGATAAGAAGACTCGCCTGCTAGACCAAATTGCCGCTATTAAAGAACAAAACGAACAGGCAAAGCGTGAGTTAAAGGCTTTCTTATCTAATTAGTTGTCGTGTTTGCAGCGCTAACATCGAGACTTTCTAAAAGCACTGCTCTCGGTTCCCCGTCTAAATCTACCTCTTCTATTTGTTGCTCTTCCGTTTGTTGAGCTTTAGTCGAGTTTTCTTCGATAGAGCTTTTATCAGTTGCACTTTCATCAATGACCGCTTCGTTATCAATTAGGGGTGGTATTTCTATATGTTGTTGTAACAAAAACTGCTGCTGTGCTTGGTTGAGTGCTTTGGCGGAATGCTGATTGAGCAAGGCACGAATTAGCGTCAAACTCATATCAAAATCAGACTCAAGGTATTGTTGGCGAGCACTGCTTAAACGTAGCTTTTGTTTTAACTCCCATGTTTTGGCTAAGTTTTCTTGGCTTAGTGCAGGCATTGTGGGTTTTGCAGGCTTATTGCTGTTATTAATGGTTGTAGTCAGCTGTTTGCTTACTTTGTCTAATTGCTGGTTAGACTGATACCAGCCATTGGCTAGAACTACCGCCACTACGCCAAGTATCCCAACAAGCGCTGGCATTAATATCTTTTTTAATCGTTTGGTTTCTTTAATTTGAGCCTGTTTGGCAATCGCTACGCTAAGTTTTTGAATATAGAATTGCTGTTGATGAATGGTTTTCTTTAAGGCAAGGACTTGCTTGTTTGAATCATCCAAAGATTGCTCTATGGTAATCGCGCCTTCGCCTAACAACAATTTTTGATAACTGTTTTTAATTAGAATCATCAACTGGGCTGAGCCGCCTTTGTCGGGGTGGCAGCGGCTGGCGAGTTGTTTGTAGCGAGTTTTTATTTGCTCCTCGGTAGCATTTTCCGGGAGATCAAATAATTGAAAGTGCGTGGTCATGGTTTAGTGTTACGTTTACTGTCCCTGTTAGCTGGCCTAAGCATACAAAGTTTTTTGAGTTTTGTCCTTTGAATAAAGCGACGGTTTGGCTAAAAGCCTGCATGGAAATCAGTTACACTTTGCCGATACTACAAAAGGTAAGCTGTATGACATATCAAACCGCATTCAACCAACAAGATTTTATGGCTAATTACTGGCAACAGCGTCCCTGTTTGTTAAAACAAGGCATGCTTGATTTTGTTGACCCACTTAGCCCGGAAGAACTTGCTGGCTTAGCGATGGAGGCTGATATTCAAAGCCGATTGGTAACATGTCACGAGCAGCAGTGGGAAGCTCACCTAGGTCCATTTGAAGACTTTGCATTGCTGGGTGAATCACATAGTTCTCTGTTGGTTCAAGGTGTCGACCATTGGCATAGCGAAGTGGCAAAACTAGCTGCGGCGTTTCAGTTTATCCCTAACTGGCGATTTGACGATGTTATGATTTCTTACTCCACCGTTAAGGGCGGTGTAGGGCCACATATTGATCAATATTGCGTATTCATCATCCAAGGACAAGGTAGCCGACATTGGCGTGTTGGCCAGAAGCAAATTCTTAAAGAGTTTGCCTCTCACGATAAGTTAAAACACTGCGAAGACTTTGTGGCTGAGATTGATGTGGTGCTCGAAGCTGGTGATGTATTGTATATCCCACCGGGCTGCCCGCATGAAGGTTATGCGATAGAACCATCGATGAATTATTCGGTGGGCTTTAGAGCGCCAAATGCTAAAGATTTGGTAACTGGTTTTGCTGATTATCTTCTGCAACACGAAACTAGCTCACAACGTTTTGCTGATCCGCAGCGCCAAGAAACTAATGAGTTTGGTCGCGTAGCCGAGAACGATACATTAGCACTTAATAAACTGATGCAGTCTTTAATCAATTCTCCTCAAGCCAGTGCGCATTTCTTAGGTGAGTACCTTAGTGATTCATCACATAGTTCTGACATTGTTGTGCTAAGTGGCAGCGATCAAGAGTTAGCAATGAGTGATCTACGCCAATTGATGGAGCAGGGCGCTGAGTTAAAACGAACCGCGGGCATTAAGGCCTTGTACCTTGATGTATTGCCTTATGAGCTGTTTGTTGATGGGCAAAGTTATGCTGTGCCCAATTGTTCTTGGGCTTTAGCAAAAAACATGTGTGATAGTACCGTTTTAGACACTCACTCGTTGCGGGCATTTAACGAAGATGAACACCAGCTTGATTGGCTGTTAGAGCTACTCAATGCCGGCTATTGGTATTTTGACGAGCAATAGCTTTTAGCCAAATTATATTCGTTCTTTAGTTAAGTTTGACCAAAGCGTATCTGAGAATGAAAGTTGTTTAGAGCTCGCGAATCGCTAGCAGTTAGCGAGCTTTCTGGTAAAATCCCTCAGCAAATTAATGTTCCCCGTAAAAATCAGTGTGTAAGCCAGCTTGTTCGTTGATTTTTCGCTCTTAAATAGAGGACTGTTTACCATGAGTCTTGCTGATAAAGTATTAGCAGTGAATAACGATTTACCCATTCGCACCGACGCGCCCGTTCATAGCGGTAAAGTACGTTCGGTATATTGGCTAACCGAAGCTGATAGTAAACGACTCATTAAAGAAAAAGCTTATGATGTTGCTGCCGACACACCACTAGCAATTATGGTAATCAGCGACCGAATTTCAGCCTTTGATTGCATATGGCACGGCGAAGAAGGCCTTAAAGGTGTACCTGGCAAAGGTGCTGCACTTAACGCAATTTCTAACCATTGGTTTAAGCTTTTCAAAGAGCAAGGCTTGGCCGACAGCCATATTCTGGATATTCCTCATCCCTTTGTTTGGATTGTTCAAAAAGCACGCCCGGTAATGATCGAAGCGATTTGTCGACAATATATTACTGGCTCTATGTGGCGTGCTTATGAGAAAGGTGAGCGTAACTTCTGTGGTATTGATTTACCGGAAGGGCTACAGCGAGATCAAAAACTGCCAGAGATTCTCATTACCCCGTCTACTAAAGGTATTCTTACAGGGATCCCCGGCGTGCCAGAAGCCGATGACGTAAATGTAACGCGTAAAAATATCGAAGATAACTTCGCAGCATTTAACTTTAAATCTGCTAACGATATCGATGTTTACGAAAACCTACTTAAACAAGGTTTTGGTGTAATTAGTCAGGCCTTAAGCGATATCGACCAAGTATTTGTTGATACCAAATTTGAATTTGGCTACGTGACCGATGCTCAAGGCCAGGACAAGTTGATATACATGGATGAAGTGGGGACACCTGACTCATCACGTATTTGGGATGGCCCAAGTTATCTTGAAGGTAAGGTTGTCGAGAACTCTAAAGAAGACTTCCGCCAAACCTTACTTAGCTACTTCCCGGATCCAGATATTCTGTTAAACAAAAACCGCATGCCAGAGCGTGAAGCCTTAGCGCGAGATAACAATTTGCCGGTTGAAGTATTAATGAAAATATCTGAAACCTATACAGGCATTGCCGAAAAGATCACTGGTGCGCCAATCACTATTGGCGACAATCCAAAACAAGAAGTGATTGATATTCTTCGTAAAGATTACGATTTAATCGTTGATTAGAACGATAGTGCAAAGTTAAAGAGCAGGGCAATGCCTTGCTCTTTTTTATTGTCTTTTCTTAACCAAGCTGTTCTAGTGCGTTAGTTAAGGCTGTTTCATCTTGCTTAAATACTGCTTCAGAAATCTCGCTTACCTGCTGGTTTAGTTTATCCGATGCGAACTTCTCAGCTCCAAATGCGAGCTGTTGTACTTGCTCTTGAGCTTCTTTCCAGCGTTGCTGTTTGGCAAACTCTACAATGAGAGAAGAGCGGTTTTTGTTTTCGATACTGAATACATTTTTTAGCGCAAGTAAGTAGGGTTCATTATCTGCTTTTGTGGGCGAAGCCACAGCTTGGTTATCCGGCTTGGGTTTTGGTTCGCTAGGGCTTAAGCCGCTAAGGCTTTCAATTAAGCGAAGGTAGCTATATTCCGAAAGAGCATGAGATGATAATAGCTGCTCATCTGCACACAAGCCTTCTAATGCCTGCCCAAAGTGTTGATTTAATACCAACACATCGCGGATATCGCTTTCAGTATTGGATTCGCTTATCAAATAGTAATGTAAGCCCGCTAAATCTGTGGCATCAAAATTCTTAGCGTTGTTCATTAATAGCAGTAAGCGAAGCTCAGGTTTGTACTGTTGTATTTGTTGAATACGGATTGGCGTGAGTTCGCTGCTTTCTAGTAACAAGTAATCAACTGTGCCGAGATTCTTAATCTGGTTATAAGCTTCTTGCCAAGCACGATGCTGCCATTTAATGGCAATGTCACCTATGTGAGTACTTAAGTGCTCAAAACGGTGCTTTGATTGACTAAATGAGGCAATAGAGAAGTTGCTTGGCGTGTTTGGCTCATCTTCGGCCGATGCTGCAATGGCTACTTCAGCAAGGTCTTCGATGGTTTGCTGCTCTTCTTTATCGGAATGTCGCTGGAAGAAACTCGCCATTAAAAAGCTGCACAGTTGATGCTTCAAACATAATAGTGGCTTAAGTGAAGAGTCGACTTGCGTTGGTGAAGGCAGTTGTTCTGCTACCAGCAATACCTTTAGCTTAATGCCTTGGTCTTCTAACTCAAGGCATCGCTCAGGTTTGTCAGTTATCACTGTTACCTTGTGATTGGCAGCCACATCTTCGATCTGATTGAGCTCTACAAGCTCGGCAGATAAAAGTTGCAGTTGAATGCTGATACAACGCTGGAAAAACTCATCGGCAAAATCTACTGCGAAGTATTGCACCTCATCACTAGGGCTTTCTACCAATTGGTCCGATGCTACTGTTTCATAGTTTAAGCAAATACTTAAGGAATCTTGGTTTTGTTGCTGACGGCCATTGATTTGTTTTACTAAGGCTGCGCTAAGGGCAATGATTGATTGCTGTAATGCACTTAATTGGCCGGCGTTTTCGCTATCCACAGAAAAGACTAATTGTTTATCTTCAACTTGTAACTGAATAAGCACTTGGCTGCTGGCGGGGTACAATGAGACCAAGTAAAGCTGTAGATCTAATATCGCAGTTAGGTGAGCGCGATTAAGCATGTATTGCGAGCTAATCTCTGGGCTAACTACCAATGCCCAATGCAATTCTTTTGCTTGGTAAAGCGCCGAAAATTGACCGAGCCTCTGCTCAAGTACTTCTAGTACAGACTCCGCTTTAAGCTTTATGCTGGCTTCTTGCTGCTGCCAAGGCAAGCTGCGAATCAAGGTGCTTAAGCGCAACTGCGCGTCCAAGCGTTCTCTATCCGAATGCTCATTAGGTGCTAGAAGCGAGGCCTTGTTAAGCTGGTTCAAGGCATCTAAACACCCTGCTTTAAGCGGGCTGTATAAATCGCTAGGCGTTAAGTTTTGTAAAATTTGTTTAGGGTTTTGTTTAGCTTGCTGAGCTTGATTATTTTGGCTAATGGGATTGATGCTCACTAAGTACAAGCTGTCTTCACTAAAGGGCAGGGCAAGGTGGGTAGCCGCGTAGGTTTTTCCCGTTTTGTTTGCTTTAACTAATAGGCAAAACTCCTCAGGGTAAGAGACCAATAACTCCATAAACTCACCATCTTGAGTATTATCAAGGCTTGGTACTGAGTAGTGTTTATTTAAGTTAATGTTGATGAGCTTGGCTTTGCTTACGTTTAGGTAGTTAAGCCCAATGTTGCTAGCTTCGATAACGTGGTTGTGTTCATCCACGATAAATGCGGCGTTATTAGCATGTTCTAGCAACGCTTTTTTCAAACTGTTAGCGCGGTTAGATAACTCAACCAGCTGCTTCACTTTTTGTTTGTCTTTTTTGTGTTGTGCTTTAGCTGTTTGTAACTCTTTGCTTAGCTTGGCATTGGTTATATCCACCGCCGTTTTTGAGCTAGAGATAACAGGATCTTGTGTTGCCTGTTGCTTGTTGCTTACTGGCTTATTCGATGTTGGTTTTGCAGGGGCAGTGGTAAACATTCTGCTTACAAAAACACTGAGTAAGATTTGCAGCAACAAGATCCCGGCCAATAGTCGGAATACGACTAAGCGATGTGGCAGCAACCAATGGTAAACATTGGTGGGGCTGGAAAACTCTATCTCGACCCAAGCGATAGGGTTAATTTGGGTCGATGAACGCTTTTGGTTATCAACTTTAGCAGCCAGTTTGTTGGTTTGTTTGCCATCATTTTGTTGCTTTTTACGTGGCGTTCCAGCTTCTGCCATTACTGTGCGACTGCTTTGGTCGGTAACTTTTACATAGTTAACGCTGGGTGATTTTAACAGTTCTTCAGCCAACTCTTTAAGCACTGCTTTATTTTGAATATTAACCGCGCGCCGGGCACTAATTTCAAACAAACTTAGTGCGGTTGTCACTTCCTTCTCGGTGTTGGCTTTTTGCTGCTGATAAAGAAACGGCAACGCTAAGGCGGTGACACTGGCTACCACCAACAAGCAGATTAGGTTGATTAGTAAAGCTGACTTTAAACGAGTACTCACGGGCTTCCTTGCAAGTAAAAGGTATTAAAACAAAAAGGCGCAACCTGCGCCTTTAGTATTAAAATGCATAACCTAAACGTAGATAAATGCTGTCGAACTCAATTTTTCTAAAGGTTTTAGCATTGTCTTGATCACGCTTGTAGTAGTTGTATCCACCACCAATATCCCAACGCTTATTAAACGCATAGTTGATGCCTAGGTCTGTCATAAGCACTTCACCGTCGCCATTATTACCGTATTCACCGGTAAATGCGAGGTTCATTTTAGGTGTGAAATTGTAGCCGAAGGTAGCGTTTGCTAAAGGGTAAAATAACCACTCTTCTTCACCTTCTAACTCGTTGCTAAAGCTTGAGTCGGGGTAAAGTGAAGCTTGCGCATATTGAATTAATAAACCTAAACCTGCTTTACCTATCCATTGTTTACCAAGCTGTAAATCGTACTGCCAATTTACTAAGTTATCCCAAACTTGGTATTGCGCGTAAACATCACCGCCGCCTTCAACTTTGCCTTGATCACGGGCTTCATAGGGCTGGGTAAGGTAACTAAAGCTATGTTGGTCGCTAGCAAACCACGTCCATCTTGCAGCTGCAGTAGTTAGGGTATCCTCTTGGCCAAATTCTATATTCTGCTCAGAAGCAAAGCTGCCAATATCATTAGATTTTAGGCGAGTTGGTCCCAGTAAAAAATCAAATTTAAACTTAGGGTCAAACGTTGTTGGTGGTTTTTTAGAGCGCGTTCCACCTTCAAAAAAGCCATTTGATAAAGAGATTTGTAAACCTTTGGCATCGCCATCAACCATTGGGCTTACTTTAATGTCTTCATCGATGGGGTTAACAAAAAACAGGTTGCTCAAAGTAGCTATACTGGCACCTGCAATTACGTCATCCCAGTAGTGTTTATCACCGTGTACTCGGCTCCAACCGGTGTATGCGGCAAGTGCGTAAGCGGGCACGCCCCAAGCTGAGCCATAACGAGTTTGGAAGAAAGATGCTCCACTAAATGCAGCAGCGGTGTGACCAGAGGGAAACGAATTGTTAGTGGTAAAGTTAGGCCGGCGTTTGTCTACGGCAAACTTAATACCATGGGTGAATATCATAGTAGTGGCGAATGACTTGGTTAATTGCCAGCTACCTGCGGTATCACCTTTGGCTAAACTCACACCTAGGCCACCAAGGGGCAGTAGAATCTGAGTATAGTCACCAATTTGTACATAGGTATCTTCGGCGAGTGTATTGGTACTAAATGCAGATAGAATAGCGGCCGAGATTAAGCTGGTTTTTAGCTTCATTACTTTTTCCTTGTTCAAGTTAACGATAAATCCTTTATCGCTAATACATCTTCATTAATATCATACGCACAGGAGTGCTGTTTGGTCTACTTGTAACAACTATTTGGTTACTAATATTAAGGGACAAAATCTGTCGCTTTTAGTGAATTTTGTTTATCACGCTGTTACATTAGCGTCGCGTAAATTGAGTTTAGTGGAAGTTTAATGAAATACAGCCCCAGCATAGAACAATTGATTAAGTCGCTACAGGTATTACCCGGTGTAGGCCCACGTAGTGCCCAGCGTATGGCTTTTCATTTGTTAGAGCGCAAACGTAAAGATGGCTTACAGCTTGCTGCTAGCATTAGCAATGCAATGGACGTAATTGGCCACTGCAAGGTGTGTCGCAATTTTGCTGAGGAAGAATTGTGTCCTATTTGCCAATCGCCCAAGCGGATGAGTAAAGGGGTAATCTGTGTGGTTGAAACCCCAGCCGACGTTGCTGCTATTGAGCAAACCGCACAATTTTTTGGTAGTTACTTTGTATTAATGGGCCATCTTTCACCACTCGACGGCATTGGCCCTGGCGAGCTGCACTTAGATAAACTGGAACAGCGCTTCGCCCAAGAAGAGGTTGCTGAATTGATCCTTGCAACTAATCCCACTGTAGAAGGCGAGGCTACCGCTTATTACATCGCCGATATGGCCAAACGTTATCAAATTAAAGTATCAAGAATTGCTCATGGCGTGCCACTAGGCGGTGAGCTAGACAGCGTAGATGGCACTACACTGTCTCACTCCCTGATTGGTCGCCAACAACTCGATTAATAATTCCTTTTTTTAAGCTGTTAACCTTTGGAAATGAAATGGTACTGACTTCTTCGTTAGTAAGTGATACCGTGCTGATGTTTAACCTTAATTGTAATATGGTTAGACAGCATTAAATGGAAATATTCTAACTAGAAGGAACTATGAAGATGTTAAATAAGATAATTCTTATTGCAGTAGCATTAATGTTATCAGCTTGTGGCAGCTCCCCGTATAAATACTATGTTGAACCAACCCCAATAGTAAAAGGCAACACCCGATACCACGTTGGAGAAGTCAAAGTTAAGTTAAACTTAGGCCATGGCGCGCCTGAAGAGGGGACGTCGTTTGTATCTGAAGAAGAATTGAATCTACAATTTATAGAAGCTATTAATAAGCACTTAGCTGAAAATAACTTGATAGCAAACAGTGATTCGAAGGACTCATTTAAGCTGAACATAGACATCGACTACACTCGCACTTTTAATTACGGCGGCAGATCTTTGAACAAACCCCAAGTTTCTCATATGGTTCAAATTGTTGGTGAGCAAGGTCAGCTGGCAAGTTTTAGTCAATCTAAATACACAACAAACTATGGCGGTTTTAAGGATGCTGCGGTAAATCTAGAAATTACTGCCGGTAACTGGGATGCTGAAGATGAACCCAAAGACATAGATCTTGTTTCAGCCATTATTGTGGAAGATTTAGCGGGCTTAGGTGAATAGTATCTAGGAGCATTCTTCTTCGCTATAACTCTCATCAAAGCTGGCTTAAATTAGCCAGCTTTTCAATCATACCTCAAACCGAATATCGTAATTAATCGCCTCCTTGTTACTTAAGCTTTTTAGCGTGAGGTCTCATAGCTACTAGTTTCTCGCTACATCCTAGAATATTTTTTTCTCATCTGCTTGAAATCAAAATTGGCTACCCCCATATCGTTTAGCAACTAACGAAGTATGTGTAAAAGCAAGGAAACAATAAGATGACTGATGCAGCTCATGCAGAAACTCATGGCTTTCAAACTGAAGTAAAACAATTACTCCAGTTGATGATCCACTCTCTATATTCAAACAAAGAAATTTTCTTACGCGAATTAGTCTCTAATGCAGCCGATGCTGCCGACAAACTGCGTTTTAAAGCTTTAGAAAATAACGCTTTATTTGAAAACGATGGTGACTTACGTGTACGTGTAAGCTTCGACCAAGAAGCTAAAACTATTACTTTGTCGGATAACGGCATTGGTATGACCCGCGATGAAGTTGTTGAGCATCTTGGTACTATTGCTAAGTCTGGCACTAAAGAGTTTTTTGGTCAGTTAAGTGGCGACAGCGCAAAAGACTCGCAACTAATTGGTCAATTTGGTGTTGGTTTTTACTCAGCATTTATCGTAGCCGATAAAGTAACCGTTGAAACTCGTGCAGCAGGTGCAGAAGCTAGCCAAGGCGTACGTTGGGAAAGTGCTGGTGAAGGTGATTACACCGTAGCCGACATTGCCAAAGAAGGCCGCGGTACCGACATTATTCTTCACTTGCGTGAAGATGAGCATGAGTTCCTAGATAGCTGGAAAGTTCGCTCTATCATCACTAAGTACTCAGATCATATTTCGATACCAGTTCAGATGTGGAAAGACGAAACGCCTGAATCTGAAGGTCCAGACGGTGAAAAAGTTGCAGCTGTTCCAGGTGAATGGGAAGCCATTAACAAAGCAACTGCTTTGTGGACGCGTGGTAAAAACGACATCTCTAAAGATGAGTACAACGAGTTTTACAAGCACATTTCTCATGACTTCGCTGATCCATTAACTTGGGCGCACAACAAAGTTGAAGGTAAGCAGGATTACACCAGCTTGCTTTACATCCCTAGCAAAGCCCCATTTGATATGTGGAACCGCGAGCGTCAACATGGCTTGAAGCTGTATGTTCAACGCGTGTTCATCATGGACGACGCTGATGAGTTTATGCCAGGTTACCTACGCTTTGTGAAGGGTGTGTTAGATTCAAACGACCTGCCACTAAACGTATCACGTGAGATCCTTCAAGATACTAAAACAACCGCTAACTTACGTAGCGCTTGTACTAAGCGTGTTCTTACTATGCTTGAGCGCATGGCGAAGAACGATGCAGAGAAATACCAAACGTTTTGGGCTGAATTTGGCCAAGTGCTAAAAGAAGGTCCAGCAGAAGATTTCGCTAACAAAGAACAAATCGCTAAGCTACTGCGCTTTGCTTCTACTAATAGCGACAGTGCTGAGCAAAATGTTTCATTCGCCGATTACATCGAGCGCATGAAAGAAGGCCAAGACAAGATTTACTACGTAACGGCCGATGGTTACGCAGCCGCTGCTAACAGCCCGCATTTAGAAATTTTCAAGCGTAAAGGCATTGAAGTATTGTTAATGCACGACCGCGTAGACGAGTGGTTAATTAGTCACTTGCCAGAAGCTGAAGGCAAAACCCTTGTTTCGGTAACTAAAGGTGATTTAGACCTTGGCGACTTAGATGACGAAGAAACTAAGAAGCAGAAAGAGCAAGACGAAAGCGAATACGCAAGCTTTGTTGAGCGCATGAAAGAAAGCTTAGGTGACAAGGTTAAAGATGTTCGTTTAACTTACCGTTTAACCGATACGCCTTCTTGTATCGTTGTTGATGACAACGACATGAGCACGCAAATGCAGAAGTTGATGCAAGCGGTTGGTCAAGATGTACCTGATCAAAAGTACATTTTTGAATTAAACCCTCAGCACGCCTTAGTTAAGCGCGTTGCCGATGAGCAAGACGAAGCTAAATTTGCAGAGTGGGCGAGCTTACTATTGGATCAAGCAACCCTTGCTGAGCGTGGTAGCTTAGAAAACCCTTCTGAGTTCATTAAGCGAGTTAACCAACTTTTAGCTTAAACATACTCTAAAGAATAAAAGGCAGCACTCGGTGCTGCCTTTTTTGTTGCTTGCTGATTTGGGCGTTTTACCAAAAATAAAACGATTATTCATAGACTTGATTGTGGATTTACAGGTCAGATGACTTATAAGCAATTGCAGAGGATGAGTTCACAGATAAAGCACTGAATCGTTGCTACACTAAACAAAAAAATAATAACGGAAAGGTAGCTAACATGCGCAAGGTAGTGCTGATTTTAGGCTTAATGTGTACGCTTTCTCAAGCTAACGCAAAAATCACATTGTGGAATGCCCATAACCCATCTCAATACCTCGATAATGCCATTGCTGAATTTGAAAAACAGTCCGGCGTAACCGTTGAAAAAAATAACTTTTTGTCAGAACGATTACGCGAAGAGGTGCTTAACCAAGCCCGCACTAATACCTTGCCAGATATTCTTTACGTACCTAGTGATTTTGTTGGCATGCATGATTTAATTTCTTTAGCACCGGTGCCCAAAGACTGGATTATTCCGCAAACAGAACCGCGGGTGCTTAAAGCGGGTTTTACAGACAACGAACAATATGGTGTGCCGTTATTTCAAGGCAATCACTTGGTGCTTTATTACAACAAAGACTTAGTGAAACAACCCGTAAGCTCTTGGGCCGAGTTATTAGAGCAGCAATCAGCGCTTAGCCAAGGTGAGCAACAAGCTATTGTTTGGAACTACTCCGAGATGTATTGGTTCATTCCATTCTTAACTGCGTTTCAAGGTTGGCCACTTAACGATGGAAAAATAACCCTAGATACCAAAGAAATGCAGCAAGCCTTAACGTTCTATAAACAGCTCAAAGATATCGGCTTGGTTGATCCAAAATGTAATCACGATTGCAGTGTAGAACGATTTAAGAGCGGTCAGTCCGCTTATATGATTAACGGCGATTGGATATATAAGGAATTGAAACAAAGTATGGATGAGCGGCTAGGTGTAAGCACCTTGCCTGATATTGAGGGAAGCCCAATGCTGCCGATGTTTTCTGGTTATGTGTTAGCTTTTCCTCGTCTCTCAACGTCAGATGACAATTACCAACAAATTAAGCAATTTAGTGCATTTATGCAGCAGCAAGAAGCACAAAGCATCATTTATCATCAAGGTGGTTTAATCCCTGCTAATGTTGAATTGGTTTCGAAAATAATCAGTGACAACAACCCCAACGAACAAAACATGTTGAAGCAAATGGAAGATACTAGAGCGATGCCCGGGGATGCCGAAATGACCGTGGTATGGTTAGCTCTAGAGCGTGGCTTTAACCGATATATGGATCATAACTATTCAGTCGAACAAGCTACCCAGCTAATGCAAACCATTGCTGACAAAGAAACTCGCAAACGCGGACGCAAAAAATGACAATAAGACTTCGGTCTATCACATTTTTGTTATTGATCTTCGTAGCCATTATCCCGGTTTCGGTGCTCTCTTTTACCTTATATAAACAGATGTACAATTTTGTTTATCAATCGGTTAATAGCCGTTTGGCGGCTTCTGCAAGCCAGATAACAGCGGAGCTTCAACATAGTAATGAGATTCTCACCAATGGTTTACGTTTGCTTTCTGAGCAAGAGAGTGTAGTAAACGGCATTGATGACCTACTTTATTCGATCCACCTTCCCGATATACTGGGTAACTTTGTGCTCGATGCGCCGCTCATTGAGTCTTTGTACCTGGTAGAAGCAGATGGTTTTGTAGTGGAGTCTTATGGTGGAAACATATTGGCGCTCGAGCAATCCAATATTCTGCAGCAACGTTTTACTAGTCCCTTCGAAATAAAAGATCTTGAATCAAAAAGTAAGGTCTATTTGGTTGATAACTACTCCTTGGTTGGCAAAAGCGGCCAGCACCATAGTTTGGTACATGTGGTACCTATTTACTCTGATCGTGCCATCGACCGTATCGTTGTAAAAGGCTACCTAATAGCGGTGGTTCCTATATATAAATTAGCGGAAGTTGCTGCCAACCGGCTTGACGATCAAGAGAGTTTGGCAGTGTTCTATCGCGAAGAACAATTGCTTGGGAACCTGATCGGTGATGACGCCTACGATGTTACTCACGCCAGCCGCTTGATTATATCGGGGCGAAATTATCAAAACTCTGTATGGATTAAAATTAAAGTTGGTCAGCGCTTAGAGAGCCTGGCTAATCAAGTTAAAGAAGCAATGGCGCCGGGCATGGCCAGTAGCATAATTGTTATTGGTCTTATTATTGTGGTGGTGATGCTGTTTGCTCATTTAGTGGCAAAAGCATTTGGGCGTTTGTACGGCCTAATTCGAGACTTTGAAAAAGGCCGAAATGCCGAAGCACTGAACAACGGAAAGCTAGTGATTCGAGAGTTTGCCGATGTAGCAAACTTGCTCACCGAAATGAAAGGTACCATTGGAGAGCAGTTAAGAACGGTAAATGAGAAAAATGTTGAGTTAGCACGTATCGACAAACTACGGGCAGGCTACCTAGAAGAAGTTCAAAACTTGAATAGCCAACTTGAGTACAAAGTAGAAGAGCGCACCCGAGACTTAGAACTGTCGATGGATAACCTGGCGCAAAGTAACTTCTTTTTTCAACAGCTTGTGCAATTTAGGCGAGTATTGGAGGCCAGTGAGGGTAACCGACAGATTGCTAATGATGCACTTCGTATATTGTCTATGTGTTTTCCAAATACAGGTTTGGTTATTCACCTACCACAATCGCGTGGTCACCGTATGGTGAACGACAGCTTGTCTGTCGAAGTAGAAAGCTTTGAACAGCTTTCTAATCGTGTGTCAGAGAAATCTCGACAGCGTTGGGACCGATTTAGTATCGAGTTTAAACAACAGTTGGTGAATGTTTTTGGTATTCGCTGCGGTGGCGGAAAAATGGGGTGGCTACTCATTAATGAACCTAAGTTAAGTGAAGAAAACAGTAACCGAATTCTACTGTTTATCACCGAACTCAGTGCATTTTTAGAAAACCGAACCCTAAACGAAGAGCTGGACCATGTTGCTAGAACCGATTCTTTAACTGGCATTAAAAACCGCCAAGCTTTTGATGAATTGCAATTCTCATTAGAAACGCAACTAGATGCTGAAGTCGGCTTATTTATTATTGACGTGAACGGCCTAAAGCAAATGAACGATGAGAAAGGCCATGAGAAAGGTGACCAGCTGATTATTTCTGTGGCGAGGGTGCTATCTGATTGTTGCGAAGGCTTAACGGGAGATTTCTACCGTATTGGTGGTGATGAATTCGCAGCAGTATTGTCTGGTGAGCAATTAGCTTCAGCTAGCGAGCTAAAAGAGCGTTTAGCGGCAAGGCAAAATAATCAAGTGGGTATTGACCTAAATAGCTTTGGTGGAGAGCCTTTGGTGAGTTTCTCTGTAGGCTACGCGTCAACCACCGACGTAGACTTTAGTGGTTTGTACAAGCTAGCAGATCAGAACATGTATAGTAACAAACAGCGTTATTATGCAGAGCTTCGTCAAACTGAACTTTAGTCGAGCTTCCCTTGTAGTTCTGGCCTCATCAGTGTAAATTCACGTCTCTTGTAAAAGCACTAAAAACTAGACCAAGGAACAGCAAATTATGCGCATTATTCTTTTAGGCGCTCCAGGTGCGGGTAAAGGTACCCAAGCACAATTTATTATGGAGCGTTACGGCATCCCTCAAATCTCTACTGGCGATATGCTTCGCGCCGCTGTAAAAGCAGGCACAGCTTTAGGCATCAAAGCAAAAGAAGTAATGGATGCAGGGCAATTAGTTTCCGATGAGTTGATTATTGGCCTAGTAAAAGAACGTATTCTTGAAGACGATTGCGAAAAAGGCTTTTTGTTAGATGGTTTCCCTCGTACCATCCCTCAAGCTGACGCAATGAAAGAAGCCGGCATTAACATTGATGCGGTATTAGAATTTGACGTAGCCGACGAAGAAATCGTTAAACGCATGAGTGGACGTCGAGTTCACCCAGGCAGCGGCCGTGTTTACCACATTGTTTACAACCCACCTAAGGTTGAAGGTAAAGACGACGTAAGTGGCGAAGACTTAGTTATTCGCCCAGACGACGAAGAAAGCATCGTACGTGACCGACTAGCTATTTACCACGAGCAAACTAAACCATTAGTAAGCTACTACGGTAAAGAAGCTGAGCTAGGCAACAGCAAATACTTCAAACTAGACGGTACTCAGTCTGTTGAAGCAATTAGCAATCAATTAGTTGAATTACTTGATTAATTGCTAATTACGATTTGCAAAAAAAGCGGCAATTGTCGCTTTTTTTTATGCCTAAAAATGCCGTACACTGTGTTGTCCACTTTTAGGGAATAGTTGAATGTCACAACATGACAACGAGTTAAAATGTGCCGTAGTATTGGTGAACCTAGGAACACCAGATGAAGCGACACCTAACGCCGTAGCGAAGTTTCTGGGGCGTTTTTTATCAGATAAGCGAGTGGTAAACCTGCCTAAGTTATTATGGTTACCACTGTTATATTGCGTTATTTTGCCTTTGCGCTCACGACGTGTTGCCAAGCTTTACCAACAAATTTGGCTAAAGAATGGCTCGCCCCTTAAAGTTATTAGCGAACAAATCCGCAATAAAGTGTCAGCCAAACTTAGCGATAAGTACGAAGTACATTTAGCCATGACTTATAGCTCACCCGATATTAAAGAGGTGGTTAATCAGGTGCTAGATGCGGGGCATCAAAAAGTACTGTTATTGCCAATGTATCCTCAGTATTCGGTATCAACTACTGCTCCGGTTTTTGATGCTTACGCCAAAGCACTTAAAAATACTTACAACTTGCCTGAATTACGCATGGTTAAAGATTACTATGCCGAGCCAGCTTATATTCAAGCTTTAGCAAATTCGATTAAACAGCACTGGGAGTTAACCGCCCGTGGTGAAGTGTTATTGTTTTCTTTTCATGGTATTCCAGAGCGTTACGCGCGAAATGGCGACCCTTACCCGCAGCAGTGTGAAGATACGGCAGCTAAAGTGGCCGCAGTATTAGGGCTAAAGCAAAATCAGTGGCGCTTATGTTATCAGTCGCGCTTTGGTAAAGATCCATGGGTTAAACCCTATACCGACCAGTTACTGCATCAACTTGCAGAGCAGGGCGTTAAATCGGTAGATGTAATTTCTCCGGCTTTTTCAGCCGATTGCTTAGAGACAATTGAAGAAGTGTCTTGCGAGTTACGTGATGAGTTTTTAGAAGCGGGCGGGGAGCAATATCATTACATTTCAGCGTTAAATGACAATCCCGAACAAGTTGAGTTGTATTGCCAGTTAATTGAGAAACATACTCAAGGCTGGTAGTCACTCGTATAAGTGTTTAAAAAGCCCCGATAGATTAAGGCCTTAATCTATCGGGGCTTTTTTGTTAACGGCCTTTACCTAAGGCATCTTCAAACTCGTAAGGCGACAAAATTAGGCCTTCTTCTTGCTCGTTAGGAAAAACCGCAACATACAGTTCGTCACCGGTTAGGCCTTCGGTCCAGCGGCTGCGCCATTTATTTAGCGAGATTGCTTCGGCTTTACAGTGCTGCCAATCTCCAGTGGCCCAAGCGTCAGCAAATTCTTTACTTGGCCAAACGGGTACGCAGTCTTCATCTTCAGAGTTAAGCATTACGCAGCCATCATCGTCGATTAAGATCCACAATTGATTTTGAGCTTTGCTTTCTTTAATTAAGTATTGCATGCGCGAATGGCTATCGGCTTTAGCAATGTTATTAGCGTCAGACATGGTTCGTCCTCGTTACGATGATAGGTGGTTAGAATAATCCAAATAAACTAAGCCGTCATATAAAAGCGCTAAGCTAGCTCTTGAGTGCTTAGTTTTACGGCGTATTCGCGGAAAGTGGCTAAGCTTATGTGATCTTTGTCTTAATATGTGCGTTGTTTGAGCAAGTTGTGGCATAATGCGCGACCAAACAATTTAGCCATCAGATTACCCAGCAAAATGCTGGTGTAACGTAACCAAGCGGAATATTTACATTGCTTACTTCTTCTAATATCACCATGCAATTTGGCGCAAAGCCATTGTTCGAAAATGTCTCAGTTAAATTTGGCGAAGGTAACCGTTATGGTCTTATCGGCGCTAATGGCTGTGGTAAATCTACCTTTATGAAAATATTGGGTGGCGATTTAGAGCCAAGTGCCGGCAATGTATCTAAAGATCCAAACGAGCGCATTGGTAAGCTAAAGCAGGACCAATTTGCTTACGAAGATAAAGCGGTTATCGATACCGTGATTATGGGCTACGAAGAACTGTGGGCAGTTAAATCTGAGCGCGACGCAATTTATGCTAACCCAGAGATGAGTGAAGAAGACGGCATTCGCGCTGCTGAGCTAGAAGCCGAGTTTGCAGAAATGGATGGTTATACCGCCGAAGCTCGCGCTGGTGAGTTATTGCTAGGTGTTGGCATTCCTATCGAGCAGCATTACGGCCCAATGAGCGAAGTAGCTCCTGGCTGGAAACTGCGTGTATTGCTAGCCCAAGTATTGTTTGGTGACCCTGATATTATGCTTTTAGATGAGCCTACCAACAACTTGGATATTAATACCATTCGTTGGTTAGAAGGGGTGCTCAACGAGCGTAACTGCACCATGATCATCATCTCGCACGACCGCCATTTCTTAAACAGCGTATGTACCCACATGGCCGATTTGGATTACGGTGAGCTGCGTACTTTCCCTGGTTCTTACGACGAATATATGACCGCGGCGACCCAAGCGCGCGAGCAAATGTTGTCGGACAACGCCAAGAAAAAAGCCCAAATTGCCGAGCTTAAAACCTTTGTTAGCCGTTTCTCTGCTAACGCTTCAAAATCTAAGCAAGCTACCTCTCGTGCTAAGCAAATTGATAAAATTCAATTGGCCGAAGTTAAGCCTTCAAGCCGCCAAAACCCTTACATTCGTTTTGAAGAAGAGAAAAAGCTGCACCGCTTAGCCTTACAAATTGAAGGTTTGGAAAAGAGTTACGAAGAAACCCTGTTCAAAGATTTGGACTTAATGGTTGAAGTAGGCGAGCGCATTGCGGTAATTGGCCCCAACGGTATTGGTAAAACCACCTTCCTTAAATGTTTAGTGGGTGATACTGATTTTGGTGGCAGCATTAAATGGTCTGAAAATGCTCAGCTAGGTTACTATGCACAGGATCATGCAGCCGACTTTGAAGAAGATAAAAACCTGATTGACTGGATGTGGCAATGGGGTAAAGAAGGCGACGACGAGCAAGTGATCCGTGGCACCTTAGGTCGCTTGTTGTTCTCACAGCAAGACATTAACAAATCCGTTAAAGTAATCTCTGGTGGTGAACAAGGCCGTATGCTGTTTGGCAAAATGATTTTGCAAAAGCCAAACATTATGGTGATGGACGAGCCAACCAACCACTTGGATATGGAATCTATTGAGTCACTTAACTTAGCCTTAGAAAACTACCCAGGCACCTTGGTATTTGTAAGCCATGACCGAGAGTTTGTATCAAGCCTTGCTACGCGCATCATCGAAATGACGCCACAAGGTATTGTAGACTTCCACGGCACTTACGAAGAATACCTAAAAAGCCAAGGCTTAAACGCCTAGCAGCTTAAATCGTAGTTAGAAAAAGCAGCCATTGGCTGCTTTTTTGTTTTAGAGTTAAGGCGCGGAATAATGTGCGCTAAACTTGAGCCAAGCGAAACTAGCGCACGGTATGGAGTCGCTTTTAAACGCTTTGTTAGCTGCAACCAAGTGCTCTGAGGGCTAACTAAATAGACCCGACAACGCTCGAACAATCGCACCAAGTGCAGGCAACATCAAAAGCAGAACTGCAACGATCGCTAGAAAGGCTATTCGTTTCCAAGATTTTGCCGCTTCCTGAGCAAAGCGCACTTCGAATAAAGAGCCAGATGCATTGAGCATTGAATCTTCATCATTACGTTTGCGCTGATCTCTTTCGTATATACCCATAGTTAGATGCTCCGCTAAACAATAGAAAAAACGACACGCTCATTTTGGATATGAGCGTCACAGTCTAAAATTACACCCTCTAATGCAGATTCACTTACCGCTGCTTTGAGAGTTGCTGCGTTGGTCGCGCTGAGATTGTTAACGAAAGACTTCAAGACAAGTTTGGCAAGTACTATTGGGACTTGAATTGTATCTTTTCTAGCATTGTTTTCGAACGTTTCGATTTTCAACTTTTTCATCTAAGCCATCTTTCATGAATAGTGATAATAGAAACTGCATAACAATAACCCAATATGCAACCGGCTTTTTAGTTCGCAATATTAGTGACCGATCGCACCTACCATTTGTATATTGCGCATTCACAGCTAATGAACTTATTATCAGAGTTAACAATAGTCAATTTCCCGATACTACGCTTGTATTTTTTTCAGCTCAAGGCTAAACGCGCACAATCTATCTAATTTATTAGCTCTAAAACGCTAAAAATTAATAATGCTGTATGCATAGCCAGTAAATTGCCAGCGTTATGTTGCTCATAATTTTGTCTGTAACTGGGTCGGATAGAGAGATTTAATTATGTGAGGCAAATAAAAAAGCCACAAAATCTGTTGTGGCTTTTGGCATTAACTAGGCCTTAAGCGAGAGGCTTCAGGCAGCAGTTATTACAGCTGGTCTACTAGCTTAACCGCATCACCAATGTAGTTGGCTGGGGTCATTTTTTTCAGCTCGTCTTTGGCTGATTCTGGCATGTCTAAGCCATCGATAAACTCACGCATGGCTTGTGCGTCTACACGCTTACCACGAGTGAGTTCTTTTAACTTCTCGTAAGGCTTTTCGATGCCGTAGCGGCGCATGACGGTTTGCACTGGCTCGGCCAATACTTCCCAGTTGCTATCTAAATCGCTAAGTAAGTTTTCTTCGTTTACTTGTAACTTGCTCACACCTTTAAGGGTGGCTTGGTAGGCGATTAACGAGTAACCCATGGCTACACCAAGGTTACGTAATACCGTTGAGTCGGTAAGGTCACGCTGCCAGCGAGAAACCGGTAGTTTAGCCGCTAGGTGGCCAAACAAGGCGTTAGCGATACCCAAGTTGCCTTCTGAGTTTTCGAAATCGATTGGATTAACTTTGTGCGGCATAGTTGATGAGCCAATTTCACCGGCAATGGTTTTTTGCTTAAAGTGACCTAGGCAAATGTAACCCCAAATGTCACGGTCAAAGTCTAGCAAAATGGTGTTGAAGCGAGCGATGGCATCGTATAGCTCGGCGATGTAATCGTGCGGCTCAATCTGCGTAGTGTATGGGTTCCATTGCACACCTAGGCTGGTAACAAACTCTTCTGAGAACTGGTGCCAGTCTACTTCTGGGTAAGCAGAGATGTGGGCGTTGTAGTTACCTACGGCGCCGTTAATTTTACCCAGTACTTCTACCGCTTCAATTTGTTTAAGCTGGCGACGTAAACGAGCAACTACGTTGGCCATTTCTTTGCCCATGGTGCTTGGCGAAGCTGGTTGGCCGTGAGTGCGTGAAAGTAGCGGAGTTGCACGTAGCTCTTTTGCTAGCTCGGTGATTGAATCAATAAGCTTTTGCAAGTAAGGCACTAATACTTCGTTACGCGCTTCGTTAAGCATTAACGCGTGCGAAAGGTTGTTAATGTCTTCAGAGGTACAAGCAAAGTGGATGAACTCCGATACTGCATCAAGCTCAGCATTTGCCGCTACTTTTTCTTTTAAGAAGTACTCAACCGCTTTTACGTCGTGGTTGGTGGTACGTTCAATTTCTTTAACGCGCGCAGCGTCTGCTTCGCTAAAGTTGTCATTAATGCTATCTAGAAACGCGATAGCTTCAGGAGAGAAGCTTGGTACTTCAGCAATGTTTTGCTGTTGAGCAAGTTTTTGTAACCAACGAATTTCTACTCGTACGCGGTATTTAATTAAGCCAAACTCGCTAAAAATACTACGTAGTTCAGAAGTTTTATCCCCGTAGCGTCCGTCTATCGGGGAAATGGCTGTCAAGGCCGACAGTTCCATGGTGATCTCCTAAATTAACTAATCAATGGTGTGTAAAAGTTGTGTTGTTTGCTGCAAGTAGTTTTTACGTGAAAACAGTAGCTGGCGTCGTTGGCCGCCTAACTGGCGCCACAATACGCTGGCGCGAATACCGGCTAACAGTAGCGCGCGAACTTTATGTTGTACTACTGGTTGCTGTAAGTAACTCACGTTTCCGGCTACTTGAATACGCGGACCAAGCGGGCTAATAATGTCGCTGTAAATGTCGGCAATTCCGCCCAGAACTTGCTGGTCTAGCAAATCAAAATGCTGTAGTTGTCTATCTAGTTGGCCAATACGTTCGCCCATCATGTTCATTAAGTCTGGGCGTTTATTTAAACGGCGTTCTAGGGCTAACAAGCTAACTAGGTAACGCGTGATTTCGGCGTTACGTTTTTCTTGTTGGTTGCTCAGTTGGCCGCTCATTACACCTAGGCCTAGCTTAAGTTGTTCTAACGAGCCAAATACCTCAACCGTTTCGTTGGGGTTGGTAATTAGAATACTACCTAAGCTGGTTTTTAAACCTGCTTCGTCGCAGTTGCTGGTTCTGGCTACGTCTTGCACCAGTTTAGCGGCTTGGCAGATCCCAGCAAAAGCGATAACGCGGTCGTTGATTGCATTGCTCATAGGCTATAGGCCAATCTTTTGTTCAATGATACCGCCGCCTAAACATACTTCATTTAGATAAAATACTGCTGATTGTCCTGGTGTAACCGCTATTTGCGGCTCATCGAATACCACTTCAATTTCGTCGTTTTCACGCGGGATAATGGTGCAGGCAACATCTTGCTGGCGGTAACGAATTTTAACGCTACAACGCAGTTCTTCGATGATGGTTTTGCGGTCTACCCAATGTAATTGGCTTGCAATAAGTGCACGCGATTTTAGGCGAGGGTGATCGTGCCCTTGGCCAACAATCAGCACGTTGCGCTCAATGTCTTTATCTACGGTGTACCAAGGCGTCTCGTCACCGTCTTTGGTGCCGCCAATGCCTAAACCTTTACGTTGGCCCAGGGTGTGGTACATCAAACCTTGGTGCTTACCAATTACTTTGCCTTCGCAGGTTTCAATATCACCCGGTTGAGCTGGTAGGTATTGGGCTAGGAAGTCAGTAAACTTACGCTCGCCAATAAAGCAGATCCCGGTGGAGTCTTTTTTGTTGGCGGTGATAAGGCCTTGTTCTTCGGCAATGCGGCGCACTTCTGGCTTTTCTATTTCACCTACTGGGAAGAGTGTTTGCGCAATATGCTTTTCTTCTAGTGTATACAAGAAGTAGCTTTGATCTTTATTGCTGTCTAGGCCGCGTAGCATTTGCCAGTGTCCGTCTTGAAAACGGCGCTGCACATAGTGGCCAGTGGCGATGTAGTCGGCAGACAATTCTTCTGCGGCAAATTCCAAAAATGCCTTAAACTTAATTTCCTTGTTACACATAATGTCTGGATTTGGCGTGCGACCCGCTTTGTACTCTTCGAGGAAGTGTTCAAATACGTTATCCCAGTATTCTGCTGAGAAGTTAATGGTATGTAGCTTAATACCTAATTTGTCACACACAGCTTGAGCGTCGGCTAAATCTTCTGCCGCTGCACAGTATTCGCTGTTGTCGTCTTCTTCCCAGTTCTTCATAAAAAGACCTTCAACCTGATAGCCTTGCTGAATAAGCAAGTAGGCTGAAACGGAAGAGTCAACGCCGCCGGACATACCGACAATCACTTTTTTAGTGTTGTTTGAGTTCATGCTAACTTGTTGGGAAAAATTTGCGGCGAATTCTACCAGAAAAACCGTGACGAAAACAGCATTTCAGCATGTAGTTCTAAGAGAGCTCTTCACCCACTAATTGTTGGTAACTGCCGTTGTCTATTCCATCTAAGGTATAGCGGCCAATTTGATAGCGAACCAAGCGCAGGGTGGGGAAGCCAATAGCTGCTGTCATGCGGCGAACCTGCCTATTTCGGCCTTCTTTAATGCTAATGCTTAACCAAGTTGTTGGAATGGATTTACGCTCTCGAACCGGTGGATTGCGTGGCCATAAATTTGGTTCATCCATAAGCGCTACTTTGGCCGGTAAACAGGGACCGTCTTTTAACACTATGCCTTTACGCAAGGGCTCCAAATCAGCATCTTTAGGTGCGCCTTCAACTTGCACCCAGTAGGTTTTTGCGGTTTTAGCTTTAGGGTTGGCAAGTTTATGTTGCAGTTTCCCGTCGTTTGTTAACAGCAATAAGCCTTCACTATCTCTGTCTAACCTGCCGGCGGCATATACATCGGGAATGTCGACATAGTCTTGTAAGGTGGCTCTACCTTGCCCATCGGTAAACTGGCTAAGTACATCAAAGGGTTTGTTGAACAGAACTAAACGGCGCGGGCCATTGAACGGTTTAACTGATTTGGTCTCAGCCTTTCGTTTAAAACGACGCGACTGTTGGGGTTTTGCAAACTTATTCATGGCGCCAATTGTAACATCTAATGGATGTACCACTAGTAAAACAATGTTAAAGCGTTTGTAAATGGTTTATTATTTTGGCCGAATTATTGGACGGTGAGTAGATAAGTAAACAAACTTTGTAGTTTTTTATTGCTTGCTAACCACCTCGCAGACTCGATCATTTGTATAAAAATGGCAGCCATTGCGAGAGCAACCACAACTTTTAGGGACCGACATGACGTCAAAGATTATTTATACCTTAACGGACGAAGCGCCAGCCTTAGCCACGTATTCACTGCTACCTATTGTACAAGCGTTTACTAATGCTGCTGGTGTTGATGTAGAAACCCGTGATATTTCTTTAGCCGGCCGAATTATTGCTAGCTTTCCTGAATGTTTAACCGAGCAACAACAGATTTCTGATGCCTTAGCTGAGCTAGGCGAATTGGCTAAAAAGCCAGAAGCTAACATTATCAAGCTACCTAATATCAGTGCTTCGGTTCCGCAATTAAAAGCGGCCATTAAAGAGTTGCAAGCTCAAGGTTACGCGCTGCCAGATTATCCAGAAGAGCCAAGCAATGACCAAGAGCGTGACGCTAAAGCCAAATACGACAAAGTAAAAGGTAGTGCAGTAAACCCTGTATTGCGTGAAGGTAACTCTGACCGCCGTGCCCCCGGTTCTGTTAAGCAATACGCGCGTAACAATCCGCATTCAATGGGAGCATGGTCGAAAGATTCGTTAAGCCATGTTGCTAGCATGAGCCAAGGAGATTTTTACGGCAGCGAAGTTTCTGCCACTATCCAAGAAGCTGGCTCTGTAGCTATTCAGTTAAAAACTGAAGCTGGTGAAACCATCACGTTAAAAGAAGCTTTTCCAGTATTAGCAGGCGAAGTTATTGATGCTGCTGCACTAAACGTTGCGGAGCTTTCTTCTTTTATTGAAGCTGAAATCGAAGATGCTAAAGCTAAAGGCATTTTGTTCTCGCTACACATGAAAGCAACCATGATGAAGGTATCAGACCCAATCATCTTTGGTCATGTTGTTAAAGTATTCTTTAAAGATGTATTTGCTAAATACGGCGAGCTGTTTGAAGAGCTAGGTGTTGATGTAAGCAATGGCTTAGGTGATGTTTATGCAAAAATTCAACAGTTAGACGCAGCTAAGCAAGAAGATATTAAAGCCGCTATTGACGCGGTATACGCGCAGCGCCCTGGTCTAGCAATGGTTGATTCAGATAAAGGCATCACTAACTTACACGTACCAAGCGATGTAATTATTGATGCGTCGATGCCTGCGATGATCCGCGCATCTGGTCAAATGTGGAACGCAGAAGGCAAGCAACAAGATACTAAAGCGGTTATCCCAGATCGCAGCTACGCAAGTGTTTACCAGCAAACCATCGATTTCTGTAAAGAAAATGGTGCATTCAACCCAACTACCATGGGCTCTGTAGCTAACGTTGGTTTAATGGCGCAAAAAGCTGAAGAGTACGGTTCACACGATAAAACCTTCACTGCACCAGCTGCTGGTACCGTTGAAGTTGTTGACCAAAATGGCCAAGTTGTACTTAGCCAAGCGGTTAAGCAAGGCGACATTTTCAGAATGTGCCAAGTTAAAGACGCACCAATCCGTGATTGGGTGAAACTGGCTGTTAACCGCGCTCGCTTAACTAATACTCCAGCAGTATTCTGGTTAGACGCAAATCGTGCTCACGATGCACAGCTCATTAGCAAAGTTGAGCAGTACTTGACCGAACACGATACTAGCGGTTTAGAAATTAAAGTACTTGCCCCAAGCGAAGCGACACAATTCTCGTTAGAGCGAGTGAAGCGGGGCTTAGATACTATTTCTGTAACGGGTAACGTACTACGTGACTATCTAACCGATTTATTCCCAATTCTAGAGCTAGGTACTTCAGCTAAAATGCTGTCGATTGTACCGCTTATGAACGGCGGTGGTTTGTTCGAAACCGGTGCTGGCGGTTCTGCGCCTAAGCACGTGCAGCAGTTTGAAAAAGAAAACCACCTACGTTGGGATTCTTTAGGTGAGTTCTTAGCTCTATCTGCATCTTTAGAGCACCTAGGGCAAGTAACTAACAATGCTAAAGCGGCAGTGCTTGCAAGTACGCTTGATAAAGCTACTGGTACTTTCTTGGATGAAAACAAATCGCCTTCACGTAAGGTGAAAGAGTTGGATAACCGTGGTAGTCATTTCTACTTATGTTTGTACTGGGCTCAGTGCTTAGCAGAGCAAAATGATGACCAAGAGTTGAAAGCTATATTTGCTGAAGTAGCGCAAAAGTTGGTAAGCCAAGAAGCTGAAATTGTTGAGCAGCTAAACGCCGCTCAAGGGCCTGCAGTAGACCTAAACGGTTACTACCAGCCTGATAGCACTAAAGCGGCTGCAGCAATGCGCCCAAGTGCCTTGTTTAACGATGTTATTGATAGCTTACGTTAGGCTAAGCTTTATTTGAGAAAAGCCGATGCTTAGCCATCGGCTTTTTTGTGTTTGGAAAATTTACAAACACGCAATAAAAAACCAGTCGTTAAGACTGGTTTTTTGTTTAGCTGCTGCAGCGAGTGCTAGTTTTGACTGTCGTCGAAAACAATGCTTACCGCGTGGCTACCTTTGGGGCCTTGCTGAGTTTCAAATTGTACTGGCTGGCCAGCTTTAAGGGTACGATACCCTTCCATTTGAATCGTCGAATAGTGAGCGAAGATATCTTCTCCACCTGTATCCGGGCAAATAAAACCAAATCCTTTTGCGTTGTTAAACCACTTAACTGTTCCGCTTGGCATACGACATATCCCTATTAAATTTATCTACCAAACTGACCGAGTTGGTCACTTTTGACGCAACTTTGAGTCAGCTGTTTAACAATTTAGTAAAATATTTACTACAGTCAAGTTTTCAGAGTACTTTTCTACTAGCCTTGTTAACTCAAAGCGGTTATGTTGAGAACAGAGACGCGTTTTTACTACTATAGTTTTTATGAGCAAATTATCTGATTGGTTAGATGTAGAAGAAATAACCAAACAAGCAAAAAGTGAGACGGCACCCCCACCAATGTATAAGGTGGTTTTAAATAATGACGACTATACTCCTATGGAGTTCGTTATTGAGGTGTTGCAGTTGTATTTTAATATGGATTTGGACAAAGCAACCCAAATAATGCTTACCATTCATTACAAAGGTAAAGGAGTTTGTGGGGTTTTCACGGCCGAAGTAGCTGAAACCAAAGCTGCACAAGTAAATAGTTATGCCAAACAAAATGACCATCCCTTGATGTGCACTATGGAGAAAGCATAGCTAAGTAGTATTGATTGTCTTTAGGGGGCCTATGCATGCTAAATAAAGAGTTGGAACAAACTTTAAACCAGGCGTTTAAAGAAGCAAGACAGCAACAACACGAATTCATGACGGTAGAGCACTTGTTGTTGGGTTTATTAGAAAACTCTGCCGCCAAGGAAGCCCTAGTGGCTTGTGGGGCTAACCTCAACCAACTTAACCAAGAGTTAAGCAGTTTCATTGAACAAACTACCCCAGTAATTCCTGAGGACGATGGAGAGCGCGAGACGCAACCAACCCTTGGTTTTCAGCGGGTTCTCCAACGGGCCGTTTTTCATGTTCAATCTTCTGGTAATAGTGAAGTAAGTGGTGCCAATGTTTTGGTTGCCATATTTAGCGAACAAGAGAGCCAAGCCGTTTATTTCCTTAAGAAGGCCGATATTAGCCGTTTAGACGTGGTTAACTTTATCTCTCATGGCATTCGTAAAGATGAAGAACCTAGCGCTGAACAAAGCCCTGCCGATACCGAAGCTCAGTCTGAAGAAACTAAGCAGCTAGAAAGCTTTGCCAGCAACCTTAATCATTTAGTGCTTAAAGGCAAAATCGATCCACTGATTGGCCGTGATAAAGAATTGTCTCGCACCATTCAAGTATTGTGTCGTCGCCGTAAAAATAACCCACTACTAGTGGGGGAAGCCGGAGTAGGTAAAACCGCTATTGCCGAAGGCTTAGCTTATCGGATTGTTCACGAAGATGTGCCAGATGTGATCAAAGACGCCACTATCTATTCCTTAGATATTGGATCGCTGCTAGCTGGGACGAAATACCGTGGCGATTTTGAAAAACGTTTTAAAGCACTATTAAAGCAGCTTGAAAATGCCGAAAACGCGATTTTGTTTATCGATGAAATTCATACCATTATTGGTGCGGGTGCAGCATCGGGTGGTCAACTAGATGCAGCAAACTTAATTAAACCTTTGTTAAGCAATGGTTTATTGCGTTGTGTCGGCTCAACCACTTACCAAGAGTACAATCAGATTTTTGAGAAAGATCGTGCACTTGCACGTCGCTTCCAAAAAGTTGATGTAGTAGAGCCAACAATTGAAGATACCACTAAGATTTTGTTGGGCTTGAAAAGCCGTTACGAAGCTCACCACGATGTACGTTACACCAAGCAAGCAATGCGCAGTGCTGCTGAACTTGCCGCTAAGTACATTAACGAACGTCATTTGCCAGATAAGGCGATTGACGTGATTGATGAAGCCGGTGCAAGCATGCGGATGTTGCCGGTTAGCCGCCGCAAGAAAACCATTGGGGCAGGGGATATTGAAGCCATTGTTGCTAAGATTGCTCGTATTCCTGAAGCAAAGGTATCTTCTTCTGATAGAGAAACACTGCGTAGCTTAAATGAAACTTTGAAAATGGTGGTGTTTGGTCAAGACCCAGCCATCGACGTGTTAGTTGATGCCATTCGCTTGAATCGTTCGGGTTTAGGGGCAGAGCAAAAACCTGTGGGTTCATTCTTGTTTGCCGGCCCTACCGGTGTAGGTAAAACTGAGGTGACTCAGCAACTTGCCAAGGCCTTAGGCGTAGAGTTAATTCGTTTTGATATGTCTGAGTACATGGAGCGCCATGCGGTTTCTCGCTTGATTGGTGCGCCTCCTGGCTACGTGGGTTACGACCAAGGTGGCTTACTTACTGATGCAGTGTTAAAGCACCCGCATTGTGTGGTGTTGCTGGATGAAATTGAAAAAGCGCACGAAGATGTATTTAACTTGTTATTACAAGTAATGGATCACGGTACGCTAACCGATAATAATGGCCGCCACGCCGATTTCCGTAATGTGATCTTGGTAATGACTAGTAACGCAGGGGTTAAAGAAACTCAACGCTCTGCTATTGGTTTTAAAGAGCAAGACATGAG
This sequence comes from Agarivorans sp. OAG1, assembly GCF_037076485.1. Lineage (NCBI taxonomy): Bacteria > Pseudomonadati > Pseudomonadota > Gammaproteobacteria > Alteromonadales > Alteromonadaceae > Agarivorans > Agarivorans sp. OAG1. The sequence goes on along the minus strand of NZ_AP028990.1, from coordinate 2,601,781 downwards.
TTTTGATGCCATGGATGAAATTAATCGCATCTTCGCTCCCGAATTTAGAAACCGCTTAGATAACATTATTTGGTTCAATCACTTAGATGAAACAATTATCGAGCAAGTAGTGGATAAATTTATTGTTGAACTGCAAGCTCAGCTCGACGCTAACGGCGTATCAATGGAAGTAAATGCCGAAGCACGCTTGTGGTTGTCTGAACAAGGTTACGACAAAGCTATGGGTGCAAGACCAATGTCTCGAGTTATTCGAGAACAACTTCGTAAACCATTAGCGAACGAGATATTGTTTGGGCGCTTGAATGATGGTGGACATGTAGATGTTGGTATCAAAGACGGCAAGCTAGATTTTCAATATGAAGATGAAGTTGCTGAAGTTTAATTAGTACTGCAACTACAATCAAAAAAGCCAGCTATTAGCTGGCTTTTTAATTGTTGTATACAACAATTGCGGATTAGCGCGCGCGGAAAACAATGCGCCCTTTTGACAAGTCGTACGGTGTTAATTGAACCGTAACTTTATCTCCGGTCAAAATGCGGATGTAGTTTTTACGCATTTTTCCAGAAATGTGGGCAGTAACAACATGTCCGTTTTCTAGTTCTACACGGAACATTGTGTTAGGCAAGGTGTCTAACACTGTGCCTTGCATTTCAATATTGTCTTCTTTCGCCATTGAGTCCTCTGTTTGACACGCACTTATAAAAACGCAGGGAGGATGCCAGATTTACTGCCTTGTGTAAAGTTTATCCTCTAAATCTATTGCCATTTACTGTTAATAAATCGTTGATGTGGCAAATAGTTCCGTTTGTAGTTCATTTTTCTGCACTCATCCACCTGGTAACCTAAATATAACCAGTCTTTGCCTTGTTGTTTAGCTTGGTGAATTTGCATTAAAACCGCTAGATTCCCTAACGAAAGTTTATCTAAGTCTGGATCGAAGAATGTATAAACAGCACTTAATGCCTTTGAGAAAACATCAGTAACACACACCGCGACTAATTGTTCATCTTGAAATAATTTTAGGTATTGAGTGCGCGACCAATCGCATTGTAAAAATTCGAAAAAGGCTTTTTCATTTGGTGGGTACATGCTGCCTTCTCTATGCCTTGCTTCGATATAGCGAGCATAAAGTTGATAGTCATCTTGATCGAGTTGGTGCTGCCAACGATGTGTAAGTTGCTTGGCTTTGTTTAGAATTCGTTTTTGAGATTTGCTAGGGCTAAAGTCTGCCACTTTAACTCTTAATGATTGGCATTGATTACAGGCGCTGCAAGCTGGGCGGTATATCTCATTGCCGCTGCGTCGAAAGCCGAGCTCCAACAATTGTGAGTAGTAGGCTGATTTTTGTTCATCATCGCACAATAAAAAGCACAACTGCTCTTGTTGTTCATCTAAATAAGGGCAATTGTTTATTTGGCTCAAACCCACTGGCAGTTGCATTAAAAGATTTCCTGTTGGTGCCAGCAGCTTACATTTAACTGGTCATCTTTGTGCTTACAAAGTAAATCTAAAAAGTTTTCTCTTTCGATAGTTTCCATACCTAAACTCAACAGGTGGGGATTCTCAACTTGCCCATCGACGTATACGCCGCCATGTTGTTTAAAGTGGTGGCAAAAACTGTGAAAAGCCAGCTTAGATGCGTTAGTTTCAGTATGAAACATTGACTCACCACAAAATATTTTTCCAACGAGAACGCCGTATAATCCACCCACTAACTCACCATTTTTCCAAACCTCTACAGAATGAGCTCGACCCAGTTGATGTAAGGCAATATAGGCCTTAATCATGTCTGAATTTATCCATGTTTCATCTGTGCGTAAGGCCGCACAACGTTTAATAACCTGTGAAAAGTCTCGATTTACACTAACTTTTAACGAGGTTTTACGCATGAATTTTTGCATGCTTTTGTTTACGGTATGCGCGGATAGGTCTAGGCCGATTCGAGGATTAGGGCTCCACCATAAAACGGGTTGGTCATCACTAAACCAAGGAAAAATCCCATTATCGTAGGCTGCGATTAATCTTCGTGGACTAAGATCTGCGCCAATGGCTAACAAACCATTAGGATCGTCTAAGGCATTATTTGGAGAAGGGAAGGGGCGATTTAGCTCTAGGAATACTGGTTGCACAGGCACTTATAGCTTTTACAATGTCTCTACTAAGTATATCAATATTAAAACGATTATTGATATAAAAAAGCCGGTTTTACAACCGGCTCATCTATTACTTAGGCGTTTAGGCTGTCTAAGTATCGCTCAGCATCTAAGGCCGCCATACAACCTGCTCCAGCAGAGGTAATGGCTTGACGGTAGATGTGGTCGGCCACATCGCCTGCAGCGTAAATGCCTGGGATGCTGGTTTGAGTTGCATTGCCTTCGGTACCAGACTGGATAGTTAGATAACCATCTTTCATCTCTAATTGGCCTTCAAATATACCGGTGTTTGGTTGGTGACCAATAGCAATAAAGGCACCCATAACTTCGATATCTTGGCTTGTGCCATCTTGTACGTTCTTAGTACGTACACCGGTTACACCCATTTCATCGCCTAACACTTCATCCAGTGTTTGGTTTAAGTGCAATACGATGTTGCCGTTAGCTACTTTATCCATTAAACGTTTAGTGAGGATTTTTTCGCTGCGGAACTCTTCACGACGGTGAATTAAGTGCACTTCAGACGCAATGTTTGATAAGTACAAGGCTTCTTCAACAGCCGTGTTACCACCGCCAACAACTGCTACTTTTTGGTTACGGTAGAAGAAACCATCACAAGTAGCACAAGCAGAAACCCCTTTACCTTTAAACGCTTCTTCTGAAGGTAGGCCTAAGTATTTGGCTGATGCACCAGTTGCAATAATCAACGCATCACAAGTGTATTCGCCACTATCACCTTTAAGCTTGTATGGCTTCTCTTTGAAGTCAACTTCGTTGATATGGTCAAATACAATCTCGGTTTCAAATTTCTCAGCGTGAGCTTGCATACGCTCCATTAGGGCAGGGCCTGTTAAACCTTCTGCATCACCTGGCCAGTTTTCAACTTCAGTTGTTGTGGTCAGCTGACCGCCTTGCTGAATGCCGGTAATAAGCACTGGGTTTAAGTTGGCGCGTGCCGCATATACAGCTGCAGTATAACCTGCAGGGCCAGAGCCTAGGATAATTAGTTTGTGGTGTTTTGCATTGCTCATGATTGCTACAATTCCTTAAAGTTCTTGCTTGATATATGAGGGTACAAAATCCGAAATCAAGCGTAATAAAGCGAAAAAAGTGCGCTTTATACAAAGTAGAAGTTTGTTGGACACAGCATAATAGGCTTCGTTATTCCTACCAAATAATAAAACTTTATATGGATATGCGTATTTATCTAGCCTTTAATTCGGCTTTTTACTTGATAGTCCGTGCATTTTGTGGAATAAATAATGCTCAGGGATAAGACAAAAGTTTAAAAAAGTCTATTGGCTTGGGTTTTAGCTCTGCATCTCGCTTGGAATGACTTATTTATGTGTGAAAGGATATTCACATAATTTATGCAATTACCTCAAGTATTAATGCATAAAAAGTCAGCACAACTAGGTGTGCTTAGGGACAACAATCGTATCACCATTAATGGAAGCAAAAGGTCGACCAATGAAGGAACTGGATCGTATTGATCGCAACATACTTAATGAGTTGCAAAAAGATGGCCGCATATCGAATGTGGAACTTTCAAAACGTGTAGGCCTTAGCCCTACACCTTGTCTAGAAAGGGTTAGACGTTTAGAGCGCCAAGGTTACATTACTGGTTACACTGCTATTCTAAACCCTCAATACTTAGACGCTTCGCTACTGGTTTTTGTTGAAATCACGTTGAATCGCGGTGCTCCTGACGTATTCGAACAATTTAATCATGCTGTGCAACAGCTTGAAGAAATTCAAGAATGTCACTTAGTGTCAGGTGATTTTGATTATCTATTAAAGACCCGCGTAGCAGATATGTCTGCTTACCGTAAGTTGTTAGGTGAAACCTTGTTGCGCCTACCTGGTGTTAACGACACCCGTACTTACGTAGTGATGGAAGAAGTGAAGCAGAGTAATCGACTAGTTATCAAAAACTAACGGAGTCGTTTCCCCCTCCAATTCATTTTTGATAAAGTTAAACAAGCGGCTATAGCCGCTTGTTTTGTTTTTAGACAAACAGAATAATTATTGGATATTTTTAGTTCAAGGGAACGCTTGTGACAGATACTACAGACAGCAAATTGTCTGGCTTTGCTCGAATTGCGGAAGTGTGTGCCATCGCAATGGGCGCTTTAGGTGTTTACCTAATGGTGGCCTTATTAAGTTTTAATCCGAGCGATCCTAGTTGGTCGCAAACTGCTGGTCAGCAAAGTATTGCTAATGCTGCGGGAAGTTCTGGTGCTTGGTTTGCCGACTTACTGTTGTTTAGTTTTGGTTTTATGGCTTATAGCATGCCGTTTATTTGTGGTTTGTTGGCTTGGGCCTTGTTTTGGCGCCCTTGTCCTGTAGCCCAAGTAAACTTCTTCACCTTAGGTCTTAGGCTTATTGGCTTTGTATTCACCTTCGTTAGCTTAACCACGCTAGCGAGCATTCATATTGATGATTTTCATTTCTTTTCTTCAGGAGGCTTAGTGGGAGATATCTTCACTCAGCTAATGATTCCAGTGTTTGGCTTGCTTGGCACTAGCATTATTTTATTAGCCGTTTTTGCCGGTGGTATTACCTTGTTTACCGGCCAGTCTTGGGTTCACTTTGTAGAACAACTTGGTGGGGGCCTTAACTCAACTTACCGTGCAATAGTGAGTTTTCCTGAACGTTTACGTAATAAAAAACAGCGCGAGTTAGAGAAAGATGTTCTTATGAGGGATTTTGCTACAGAGTCTTCTTCACTAGAACCAGCTCAAAGTGATTTATCTGTAGGTGATGCTGAACTTCAACAGGATTTTGTTGAAGAGCAAAATACATATCAAGAGCCAACGCTCGAGCAAACTGTTTACTCAGAGCCAGAAACCTCTGTTGCTGTTGAGCCTAGTTTCTCCATGGACAGTGACTTTGAAGCAGAGTTGTCACAGGCAAAAGAAGATATTGAATTTGCTTACGAAGATGAAGCGATTGATCCACCAAGTGTGATTATCGATGATACCGCTCCTGAGCCCATGCCTGATATTCCGTTTGACGGTGAAACTGTCGCTGTGGCTAAACCGCCTGCAGCTAAACCCGCAGCGCCGGTAAAACCTGCTCAACCAAGGTTAAGCCGTTTACCTGATATGAATTTATTGGATAGACCCGACAAAAAAGCTAACCCAATTTCACCAGAAGAATTAGAGCAAGTTTCTCGTTTGGTTGAAGCAAAGCTGCTTGATTTTAATATTCAAGCATCAGTAGTTGCCGTTCATCCTGGCCCAGTAATTACCCGTTTTGAGCTCGATTTAGCGCCAGGGGTCAAAGTCAGCAAAATTACTAACTTGTCTAAAGATTTAGCGCGTGCGTTGTCTGCTATTAGTGTGCGGGTAGTGGAAGTGATACCTGGTAAGTCGGTGATTGGATTGGAATTACCTAACCGTTATCGTGAGATTGTTTATCTTAGCGAAGTTATTGATAGCAGTACCTTCCATCAGTCAAAGTCGCCCCTTGCTATGGTGTTAGGCAAAGATATCGCTGGTCAACCGGTGGTCGCTGATTTGGCAAAAATGCCTCACTTGTTAGTTGCAGGTACTACAGGTTCTGGTAAGTCGGTGGGCGTAAACGTAATGATTGTGAGTCTTCTGTATAAATCAACACCAGAAGATGTTCGGATGATTATGATCGACCCCAAAATGTTGGAGCTTTCAGTTTACGAGGGTATTCCTCATTTGTTGTCTGAAGTTGTTACCGACATGAAAGAAGCGGCGAATGCTTTACGTTGGTGTGTCGGCGAAATGGAAAGACGCTACAAGTTAATGTCTGCAATGGGTGTGCGAAACCTTAAAGGCTTCAACCAAAAAGTGGTGGATGCTATTGAGTCCGGCAACCCAATTGTTGATCCATTGTGGAAGCCCGAAGACAGTATGGCTGAAACTGCGCCAACCTTAGAAAAACTGCCTCATATTGTGGTTATCATTGACGAGTTTGCCGACATGATGATGATTGTGGGTAAAAAAGTTGAAGAGTTAATTGCACGTATTGCACAAAAAGCCCGTGCGGCAGGTATTCATTTGGTGTTGGCTACTCAGCGACCATCGGTAGATGTTATTACCGGTCTAATTAAAGCGAATATTCCAACTCGTATGGCCTTCCAAGTTTCTAGCCGTATTGATTCACGTACCATTTTAGACCAGCAAGGCGCTGAAACCTTGCTAGGCATGGGAGATATGCTTTATTTACCGGCAGGCACCGGTGTGCCAACCCGTGTTCACGGCGCATTTGTGGATGATCACGAAGTACATGCTGTGGTATCGGCTTGGAAAGAACGTGGCGAGCCAGATTACATTGATGAGATATTAAATGGTGAAGCAGGCCCTGATGCTATGCTGCCAGGTGAAGTAGCAGAGTCTGATGAAGAGTTAGATGCTTTGTTTGATCAAGCTGTTATGCACGTTACAGAAACGCGCCGTGGCTCGGTCTCTGGCGTACAACGTAAGTTTAAAATTGGTTATAACCGCGCCGCTCGAATCGTTGAGCAAATGGAAGCTCAGGGCATTGTTAGTGCACCAGGTCATAACGGTAACCGGGAAGTTATCGCGCCGCCTCCAGTGAGAATTGATTAAGAGAAAAGATGAAAAAATTATTAAGTATAAGTTTTGCGGCTTTGTTATCTGCTCAAGCATTTGCCAATGACGCAGCTAACGAGCTAAGAACGCATCTTGCCGACTTAAAAGGGTTTCAAGCGCAGTTTAAACAAACCGTGATAGATGCCGACGGCGTAAGCATTCATGAAGCCGAAGGCAAACTAAGTTTAGCTCGTCCTGCTAAGTTAAACTGGCAACAAGTGATGCCCGAGCAAGATATGATTGTGTCTGATGGCTCAACTATTTGGTATTACAGCCCGTTTGTTGAGCAAGTAACGATTATGGATGCGAGTGAAGCGATCAATCAATCACCATTCATCTTGTTGGCAGATGACCGCAGCGAAAGCTGGCAAAATTATCAGGTAGAAAAACAGCAACAAGGGTTTTTAGTTAAGTCAAAAGATGATCCACTACAAGCTGCTTTTTGGGTAAAGCTAAATGCTGATAATAGTATTTCTCGCTTTGATATTATTGAAAGTACCGGACAGCGTAGTCAATTTGATCTTCAAGGGTTTAAAGCCAACCCAAGCTTTAGTGAAAAACTGTTTAAGTTTGAGATCCCTAAAAACACTATGATTGATGATCAACGCTAATGAGCTTAGAGCTGAATTTTGAGGCCGACTTTAGGCCTCTTGCTGCGAGAATGCGGCCCAGCAAACTAGAGCATTATGTCGGCCAGCAACATATTTTGGCTGCAGATAAACCTCTGCATAAAGCCATTTCATCTGGGCAGTTGCACTCGATGATTCTTTGGGGGCCTCCTGGTACAGGAAAAACCACCATTGCAGAATTAGCCGCCTTGTATGCCGATGCGGAAGTAGAAAAGATCTCAGCCGTAACCGGGGGGATAAAAGAAGTACGCGCCGCTATTGACCGCGCTCTGCAAAACAAACAGGTTAGTCGTCGCACCATTTTGTTTGTTGATGAGGTTCATCGCTTTAACAAAAGCCAACAAGATGCGTTTTTACCGTATGTTGAGAACGGCACTGTTATCTTTATTGGCGCAACTACCGAAAATCCGTCTTTCGAACTTAATAACGCCTTATTATCACGGGCCAAAACTTATGTATTACGCGCTTTAGACTGCGAGGCTATTCAACAACTGTTGAATCGGGCAATTAACGAAGATGAGTTGCTAAAGCAACACACACTAAATTTTGAAGAAGGTGTATTAGAAGCGCTTTCCACATTAGTGAGTGGGGATGCACGCCGCGCCTTAAACTTGTTAGAGATGATGAGTGAATTGGCTGAGGGCGAAGGCCAGCAGAAACAACTAAGTTTTGATCTTCTCAAGCAAGTTGCCGGAGAGCGCTATAGTCATATAGATAAAGGCGGTGATAAGTTTTATGATTTGTTGTCAGCCCTACATAAATCTATCCGTGGTTCATCGCCCGATGCTGCATTGTTTTGGTACTGTCGAATTTTGGAAGCTAGTGGTGACCCTCTATCGGTAGCGCGACGATGTTTAGCTATTGCCTCTGAAGACGTGGGTAATGCCGATCCCCGCGCGATGCAAATTGCTGTAAGCGCTTGGGACTGCTTTACCCGAGTAGGCGCAGCCGAAGGGGAGCGGGCGATAGCTCAAGCTGTGGTTTACTTGGCATGTGCGCCTAAAAGTAACGCGGTGTATACCGCTTTTAAAGCAGCTAGGCTTGCAGCAAAAGAGTTCGGCGATGCCGAGGTGCCGGTGCACTTGAGAAATGCGCCTACCAAGCTAATGGCGGAACTAGGTTATGGCGCAGAGTACCGCTATTCTCACGATGAACCTAATGCATATTCCGCTGGTCAACAATATCTTCCAGACCCTTTATTAGGCCATCAGTTCTACCATCCTGAGCCCCGTGGTTTAGAAAAGCAGATTGCTGAAAAGCTTGAATACTTGCGTAACTTAGACCAACAAGCGCAATAGCCAGCAATAAACAACACTATTTTCAGTTTATTACTCAATCCAGCCTACAGCCCGATTGTGTCTGTAAGTAGTTGCTTTATAATAAGCGAGTTTTGGAAACCAAATAATTAGCAAAGCTTATTTTGCCTTCACTACAGTAGGTTAAATTGGAGCTTTGCCTTTAATTAACGACAAGAATTGGAAGTAGGTTATTGAATGTTAGACGCTAATTTGTTGCGCGGCGAAATAGAAACCACCGCAGAGCGCTTAAAGACTCGTGGATTTGAACTAGATGTCGCACGATTGACAGAGCTAGAGAGTCGTCGTAAAGAGCTGCAAGTTCGTACCCAAGAACTACAAAATGAGCGTAATACCCGTTCCAAATCTATCGGACAAGCTAAAGGTCGTGGTGAAGATATAGCGCCACTTTTGGCAGAGGTAGGGCAGCTTGGTGAAAAGCTCGACGCTGCTAAAGCCGAGCTAAATGACCTATTAGAGGAAATTAAAGATTACGCTTTAACTTTACCTAATCTTCCTCATCCGAGTGCGCCTATTGGTAAAGACGAAGAAGAAAACGTTGAATTACATACTTGGGGAGAGCTGCCAAGCTTTGATTTTGAGGTTAAAGATCACGTTGATGTAGGTAGTGACTTACAAGGGCTAGATTTTGCTAATGCAGTTAAAATTAGTGGTTCACGCTTCATTGTAATGAAAGGTAAGATTGCCAAGTTACACCGTGCTATCGCTCAGTTTATGTTAGATACGCATACCGAGGAGCATGGTTACCAAGAAATGTACGTTCCTTACTTGGTTAACTCAGACTCTTTATATGGTACCGGTCAAATGCCTAAATTTGGCAAGGATTTGTTCCATACTCAGCCAGCGACCGAAGAAGGCATTGGCATGAGCTTAATCCCAACTGCAGAAGTACCGCTCACTAACATGTTACGTGACAGCATTGTGGAAGAGGCTGAATTGCCGATTCGAATGACTGCCCATACGCCGTGTTTTCGCAGTGAAGCGGGCTCTTATGGCCGTGATACGCGTGGTTTAATCCGCCAACACCAGTTCGACAAAGTTGAAATGGTGCAACTGGTTCACCCAGAGAAGTCTTACGAAGCATTAGAAGAGATGCGCCAACACGCCGAAAACATCCTTCAAAAGCTTAAACTTCCTTACCGCGTTGTAACGCTGTGTACAGGTGACATGGGCTTTGGTGCAACAAAAACCTACGATTTGGAAGTGTGGGTTCCGGCTCAGAACGCTTACCGCGAAATCTCTTCAGTATCTAACTGCGAAGATTTCCAGGCTCGTCGCATGCAAGCACGTTTTCGTGCTGCTGGCGCTAAGAAGCCTGAATTACTGCACTCATTAAATGGCTCTGGTTTGGCAGTTGGCCGTACTTTGGTGGCTATATTAGAGAACTACCAAAACGCCGATGGCAGCATCAAAGTTCCAGAAGTATTGCAGCCTTATATGGGCGGTTTAGAAACCATTACGGTTTAAATAATGGTTAAAAGAAAAAAGCGCCTTTAGGCGCTTTTTTTATATGCAAATCAAGTGCTAAATGCATTTTACTGGTTTAGGCAACCCGGCAACTTTAGTGGCTTGTTTTGCTGGGCCTTGCGGAAATAGCTTATACAAGTAACGGCTATTACCTTTTTCTGGACCAAACTTTTTAGCCATTGCTTTAACTAAGGCTCGCATGGCCGGGGAAGTATTAAATTCTAAGTAGAAGTTGCGAACAAACCTCACCACTTCCCAATGGGCTTCGCTCATTTCTATTTCTTCTAGCTGGGCTATATGCGCTGCTAGGTCTTCCGACCAACTGTTTAAGTCGACTAAATAACCATTTTTATCGGTTTCAAATCGTTGACCGTTAAATTCAATCATTGTGTACTTTGTGCCTTTTTTATCTTGCGGCTAGTTTACCACTTACCATTTACTAGTAGTTGGCGAATTTTCTTTAAGTCTTTGCCGATTAATTGCAGTTGATAAGCAATCAACAGTTCGTTGCCGACTAACTGGGGAAGAAGTTGGTTAATTGCTCGGGTAAATGCTTCGTTGTTTGCTTGCACAAAGGGTCGATGTGGCCCCTTTAGTAACAAGTAATCATGCATCAATTGTAATTCGCTTTGTATCAATTCACCCAAACAGGCCAAACGCTCGGCCGCTTGATTGGATTGTAGTTGAGTGCGGTGTGTTGATAACGCAGATAAATGCGATAACAAGTGATGGCTTAAGCCAACTAGCTGATATAAGTCTGGCGATAAACGCTGCTTGTGGCTAGGTTCTGCTAGCATATATTGCCAATGTCTAACTAGCTCAGCTTCGCTTTGATAAGCGTGGTAGCGACTTAATCGAAAATCGGTGGTTTCTTCAACATCGCCATTAAAGTACTGGTTAAAAATAGCAGTTTGATAATTGGCAGTGTTGGCAAACAATTGGCTAATTATTTTTCTGCTTTGTTTATGTTGCCAATCGGGCCACAGGTAACGAAGTGCCGCCATTGCCATTAAGGCACCAATTACTGTTACTAAGGTACGCACTATCAATGCTTCGTTAGCGGGGTAGCCTTGAAGATCGAGAGAGATGGCAACAAACACCGTAATCATGGCGACCGAAATGGCGTAATTAAGGTGAAAGAACAAAAAGAATAACAGCACTAAACCGGGGATTAATGATGTTAGTGCTATGTCGGGTAGACGTAAGTAGCTCAAGGCTGCTGCAAAGCCAACTCCAACTATGGTGCCGTATACTCTTTTATCTACGCGTTTTTTAGTATCGTGATAATTAGGTTTTACCACTAGTAAACAACTAAGCATTAGCCAGTAGGCATGTTCATCGCCAGATAACTGGATTAATCCATAGGCAAGTAGCATTAGCGTGGCCATTCGCAAGGCATGGCGATTGATACTTAGGCTTATATCCGTAGCCTGAGACAGGTATTGTTTTACCGATATTTGAGTAAATGGTGAGAAGCTTTGTTCTGGCTCGGGGAAATGCTGTTCGTTAAAGCATAAGGCGATCACCTTATGCAAATTTTTAAGCATATAGGCAAAACGGGGAGGAACGTCTTTTAGATTTGCCCGTGCCGTTTCTAAATCATCGACAGCGGATATTAATTCTTTCTCAGCGCTTGCATCGAGGTGCTTTGCTCCAATAACCCGTGCGATTTTAACTAGCACTGTTCTAGTGTCGGCTAGTAAGGTTCTTGGCAATACTCGTTGTAAACGTTGATAGTCTAAGTGTGAGGAGCTTAAGCGTTCATGCAGTAGCTGTGCTTTAAAAAATCGGTCCATTTGGCTGGAGCCCACATGCTGTTTGTTACGCTGCTGGTAAACATATAATCCATGGCGAATAACGCCCAATTGCTCTGCAATGTCGGCGCTCTGAGCAGTTAGCTTTACTTGTATATCTGTGATGTTTGCTTCGCGTTGAAATAAACGGGTCTTAGTTAATTGATAAAGACTAATCTGTTTAAATATTTGGTCTAGCTGTCTGTCTAACCAGCGGGTTGGATATAGCGCATTGATAAGCAATGAGAGCAGGGCGTAACTCAAAGCGCCTATCACTAGCCAGAAGGGTTGCAGCCAAGGGTTTTCGTAGGTGTTGTAACCAAGCATCGTATATATAGCGATGATTAACGAACACAGGGAAATAGCACCGTATTTTTGCCCAAGCACTGGCATGCGCATAAATAGATAGCTAGAACAAAATAAGCCAATGGCAAATAGCCAGGGAAGGGGAAACAGTAAAGTAACTGAGATGCTGGCTAGGGAAAAGCTCGCCATCATCAACAAGGTGCTTTGCAGGCGATGTTGATAAAAGTCTGGGCTGTCTGCAAGTCCTGCCGCAACCACGCCAAGTGTTGCTGTTAAAGCAAAGTCTAAATTAAATACCAAACCTAGGCTGAGAATAAACATAGCCAAACCAGCGGCTTTACAGGCTATGGTCCAATTAAGTTTGGAAGCATCTAGTTTAAAATTAAGTACCATAAATAAAAACGCCCTGTGAGAACAGGGCGTAATAGTCCTTTAGCTGTATAGCTTAGTCGTCGTTTAGGAAACCTAAAATACTTAGCAAATGAACAAAAATGTTGAATACATTTAAGTACATTGAAATTGTTGCACGTATGTAGTTGGTTTCATTACCGTTTAGAATGTTGCTGGTATCATAAAGAATGAAGCCAGAAAACAACAGTACTGCTGCACCACTAATGGCTAGGCTAAGCATTGGGATTTGCAAAAACAAGTTAAGCAACATGCTAACTACAACAACGATTAGGCCTGCCATTAAGAAGCCGCTCATAAAAGAGAAGTCTTTCTTAGTAGTTAGCACGTAACCAGACAAACCAAAGAAAATTAAGCCTGTCATGCCAAGGGCTTGCATTACAATAGCAGGACCTTGTGGGAATTGGAGGTAAGCACTAAGCAACGGACCTAAAGAGGCACCCATTAATGAAGTGAATACAAAAGTCCAAACCAAACCCATAGAAGAGTTGATACTTTTAGGTAGAACGAAGAATACGATTACCATGGCGGCAACCATCATACCAATAGATGCCAGGCTACCAATTCCGGCGACTACTGCAAAGAATGCTGCAATGGCACTGGTAAACAAGGTCATCGAAAGTAAGGCGTAGGTGTTACGCAATACCTTATTTGTTTCCAGTTTCGATGCAGCGCTATAGTTTATCGTGCTCGGCTGATTCATTTTTTCACTCCGTTATGACTGAGTTAGTTCGTTAAGTTATGTAAAACGAAATTGTAGTATAACGAGTTTTTTTACAAATAAAATCAAATCCGCCATCTAAAAGTGGGCTTAGCCTCACCAAATTATCATCGAATAATTTCCTAAAACGCTCAACTACTTAACAAAATTGCCTTGATTCAGCGAAATAATCAACAAGCTTAAACCTTCCTTAGTATTGCACTCGCCATCACATAGCCCTATGATCAGCGCATTAACAGGGCAGTTTGCCTAAACCATTCAACGATTAAGAGAGACGGATAACAGATGTTAGTTTTAGGACATACTAATCCAGACTGTGACAGTATTGCCGGTGCAATATCGTTAGCAGAGTTATTAACCAAGCAAGGCACATCAGCAACAGCGATTGCTCAAGGTGAACCTAATCCTGAAGCCAAATTTCTCTTAGACAAAATTGGTTTTGCAGCGCCAGAAGTGCGCACAGAGATCGCTGGCGAAGATGTTTGGCTAATTGATTACTCTGATTGGGGGCAAGCGCCAAAGGACGCTAAAAAAGCTAACATTCGCGGTATCGTTGATCACCATAAACTTGGTGATATCACTACTGCTGAACCTTTAGAGTGTTGGATCCGCCCTGTAGGTTGTAGCTGCACGATTGTTTATAGCATGTATCAAGCAGCTAATATTACGCCTAGTAAAGAAGCCGCTACCCTAATGTTAGGCGCTATCTTAAGCGATACAGTTAAATTTAACTCTCCAACATTTACACCAGTAGATCGTGAAGCTGCAGAAGCCTTAGCTTTACTGGCTGGTGTTGAAGATATTGATGCATTTGCAGACGAGCAATTTGCAGCAAAATCTGATGTGGCTTCAGTGCCTGCGGATGAGTTAGTACTAAGAGATCAAAAAGTTTATGAGATTAATGGTAAACAATTTGCCATTGCTCAATTAGAACTTACTTCAGTAAAACCGGTACTAGCCCGTTTAGATGAGTTAGAAACGGCCTTAGTTGCGCTTAAACAAGCAAACAACTACCACACCGCTCTTGTGTTGTTAACTGACATTACTACCCTAAACTCTACTGGCTTAATTTGTAGTGATGAAGCTGCACTGGTTGCTTCTACTTTAGGTGGAACTATCGAAGGTTCAGTTATCGACCTACCTGGCGTAGTTAGCCGTAAGAAACAAGTTATGCCGCCGCTACAACGTGAGTTTGATGTAGCTTAAAGGGCAAACCTTTCGCTAAAAGCCAGCGTCTATCGCTGGCTTTTTTGTAGGTAAATGTTAGATCGCTTTCTTTTGTAACTCTCGGTAGCGTTTTCAGCAACATGATGCTTTAAAATGGTTTACAAATTACGTTATTTTATTACGTTGAGATGCCTTTAACGCAAAATTATCAAGTGATAGTGAATTTTTCTGCACTATTTGTGAGAAAAAACTCGCTTTTTTAGTCTCTTACGCATTTTTGTAAAAAAAAATCGTGTTTAATTTCAAGTCAAGTCTGAAATTCAAATTATATCTGTGGTAGCATTTCGTTTACTTTCGTGACGAATGGACTAGCTCCTGCGTTATTGAATGCTGTTGTTTTGGAGGTTTTTAGAATAATTATCTGTGAAAGGTAGTTGTTCACACATCATCGATAGATGGTGGGGCTCCTCTTTAAATGAAAATACTATTGATGTCTAAGGTCCTGTCGGTCTGAATAACATTAATATAGCAGTAAATAGGAATTACTGGATGACAAACATAACTCAACACAATAAGAGCCTTTATAGGCCAGAATTCGAACACGATAGCTGTGGTATCGGATTCGTTGCCCACTTAAAAGGGCGTAAAAGTCATGATGTGATCGAAAACGCATTAACCATGCTTACTTGCATGGAGCATCGTGGTGGTACTGGTTGTGACGTAGATAGTGGAGACGGCGCCGGTATTCTCATTCAGCTTCCTCATGAGTTTTTTAACGAAGAAGTAACAAAATTGGGCTTCAGCTTACCTAAACCAGGTGAGTACGGCGTGGGTATGGTTTACTTCCCTGCTGGTGAAGCTATTCGTCGCGAATGTCGCGAGATACTAAACCGTAACATTGAAAAACTAGGCCTAACCTTATTAGGTTACCGCGTAGTTCCAAAAGACAACTCTAGCCTAGGTCAAGCATCTCTAGATAATGAGCCGCAAATTGAACAAGTGTTCATTGCGCGTCCTGCTGACTTAGACCAGCAAGTTTTCGAACGTAAGCTATTTGTTTTACGTAAATACACCTTGCACATCGCTGATGCGACAGTTGCCGGTGTAGACGAAGACTTCTACATGGCTTCGATGTCTTCTCGTACTATTGTGTACAAGGGGCAGTTAACTACGGCTCAAGTACGCAAGTATTACTTAGACCTTCAAGACTCTCGTGTGGTTTCGGCAATTGCCATGTTCCACTCGCGTTTTTCTACTAACACATTCCCAGCATGGCGCTTAGCACAGCCGTTCCGTTACATTGCACATAATGGTGAAATTAACACTGTTAAAGGTAACGTAAACTGGATGCGCGCACGTGAGTCTTTGCTTGCAAGTGTAAACTTCAGCAAAGAAGAACTGGATATGATTAATCCAGTTTGTGATATCTCTCGCTCAGACTCTGCAAACTTAGACATGTGTGTAGAGCTACTTGTATTAAGTGGTCGTCCGCTTGAACAAGTAATGATGATGGTTGTGCCAGAAGCATGGCAAACTCAAGATGACATGGACCCGGTGAAGCGTGCCTTCTACGAGTACTACTCTTGCATCATGGAACCATGGGATGGCCCAGCTTCAATTTCATTTACCGATGGTAAAGTAATTGGCGCAACTCTTGACCGTAACGGCTTACGTCCTTCTCGTTACCTAGTAACCGATGATGGTTTAGTAGTAATGGGCTCTGAAACTGGTGCATTGGTTGTAGATCAATCTAAAGTGGTTCAAAAAGGCCGCTTGCAACCAGGTAAAATCTTCATTGCCGACCTAGAACAAGGCCGCATTGTTGCTGATGATGAAGTTAAACACACAGTGTGTTCTAGCCAGCCTTATGGCAAATGGGTAGAAGAAAACAAGATTGTTTTAGATGATCTTCCATTACCAGAAGGTTACGACCGTTTTGCTACGCAGCACAGCCTAGAGAAACGTCAAAAAGCATTTGGCTACAGCCAAGAAGATATTAACGCGGTATTAAAGCCGATGGTTGGTACTTCTAAAGAACCACTTGGTGCAATGGGAACAGATACGCCGCTAGCGATTTTATCTGATAAAAACCCGCACTTATCGCATTACTTTAAACAGTTGTTTGCCCAGGTAACTAACCCGCCAATCGACCCAATTCGTGAAGAAATGGTAATGTCACTACGTACATACGTAGGTGCGGACTTAAACTTACTTGAAGAAACGCCGCTGCATTGTCGTAAAGTTGAGATTAAGCAACCAGTATTAACTAACGACCAGTTAGCTAAGCTACGTAGCATTGATCACAATCACTTCCAAGCTGCGACTATTCATACCACTTTCCACGCCTCTGGTGCAGAAAATGAGTTAGAAAAAGCGCTTGAGCGTATTTGTCGTCATGCTAAAGATGCGGTAGATGATGGTTTCTCAATTCTAATCTTGAGTGACCGTAAAGTAGATAGTGACCACGCAGCAGTGCCTTCAGTACTAGCTACAGCAGCAGTTCACCACTACTTAATTCGTGAAGGCATTCGTGCTCACGCAGACCTAATTGTTGAGTCTGGTGATATTCGCGAAACCCACCATTTAGCAACTGTATTAGGTTATGGCGCAGCAGCGGTTAACCCATACTTAGCAATTGAAACGCTTCTTGATATGCGCGACCAAGCAATTATCGAAAGCAGCCTAAGCAACGATGAAGTTGTTGAGCGCTACACTAAAGCAGTAAATAGCGGCTTGCTAAAAATCTTCTCGAAGATGGGTATTTCTACACTTCAGTCTTACCAAGGCGCTCAAATCTTTGAAGCGCTTGGTATTAACTCTGAAGTAGTGAAAAAATACTTCACCGGTACAGTGACCCGTATCGAAGGTTTAAGCTTAGACGGTATCGCTACAGAAGCACTAAACCGTCACCGTGAAGGTTTCCCTGCAGACGACAACCCATTCAGTGATCTAATCCTGAAAACGGGTGGTGAGTACGCATGGCGTAAAGACGGTGAACGTCACCTATTTAACCCAACAACGATTCGTTTGCTACAAAATGCTTCGTCGACTAACGACTACAAAGTGTTTAAAGAATATGCTGCAAACGTAGATAACCAAGCTAAAGAAGCTTTCACGCTACGTGGTTTATTGAAGTTTAAATCAGACCGTGAAAGTGTACCGCTAAGCGAAGTTGAATCAGCAGAAACAATTCTTAAGCGTTTTGCTACTGGTGCAATGAGCTTTGGTTCTATTTCTTGGGAAGCACATACCACACTAGCAATTGCTATGAACCGCATTGGTGGTAAGAGTAACTCTGGTGAGGGCGGTGAAGACCCAATTCGCTTTAAGCCTATGGAAAATGGCGACTCAATGATCTCTAAGATCAAACAGGTTGCTTCTGGTCGCTTTGGTGTAACTAGCCATTACTTGGCAAATGCTGAAGAACTACAGATCAAGATGGCGCAGGGTGCTAAACCAGGCGAGGGTGGTCAGTTACCAGGTGATAAAGTTGATGCTTGGATCGGTAAAACTCGTGGCTCAACGCCAGGTGTTGGTCTAATTTCACCACCTCCGCACCACGACATCTACTCAATCGAAGATTTAGCCCAGCTGATCTACGATTTGAAAAATGCTAACCGCGATGCACGTATTAACGTTAAGTTAGTATCAGAAGCGGGTGTAGGTACAATTGCTTCTGGTGTATGTAAAGGTTACGCCGACGTAGTACTTATCGCAGGTTATGACGGTGGTACTGGTGCTTCTCCACTTAGCTCAATTAAACACGCGGGTCTACCGTGGGAGTTAGGTCTAGCAGAAACGCATCAAACGCTAATTCAAAATAAACTACGTAGCCGTATTACTGTACAGGCCGATGGTCAACTTAAAACACCACGCGATTTAGCTGTAGCAACTTTGCTAGGTGCTGAAGAATGGGGCGTAGCAACTGCAGCCCTAGTAGTTGAAGGTTGTACCATGATGCGTAAGTGTCACTTGAACACTTGTCCAGTGGGTATTGCTACTCAGGACCGTCGTTTGCGTGAGCGTTACGCAGGTCAAGTTGACCACGTTGTTAACTTCTTCAAGATGATGGTTGAAGGTTTACGCGAAATTATGGCTGAACTAGGCTTCCGCTCAATTAATGAGATGGTTGGCCAAAGCCAGTGTCTAACACCACGTACCGATGTTGATCACTGGAAATACAAAGGCGTGGATTTATCTCCAATCCTTTACAAAGCTGATGACAGTGGTAACGAAACACTTTACTGCAGCCAAGAGCAAAAACACTTAATTCACGACATCGTGGATCGCCAGTTAATCAAAGATGCCGCTAAGGCGCTTGAGAGTGGCGAAGAAGTATCTCTGAAATCAGAGATCATCAACACCAACCGTAGTGTTGGTACTATGTTGTCGAATGAAATATCTAAGCGTTATGGCGCTGAAGGCCTACCAGAAGACACGATTAAAGTGAAATTCAACGGTAGTGCAGGTCAAAGCTTTGGTACTTTTGCCGCTAAAGGTATTAAGTTTGAACTTGAAGGCGATGCCAACGATTACTTCGGTAAAGGCTTATCTGGCGCCAAATTAGTGGTTTACCCAGATGCAAGCGCACCGTTCGAAGCACGCAAAAACATCATTGTAGGTAACGTAGCCTTCTTTGGTGGTACTTCTGGTGAAGCTTATATTCGCGGTATAGCTGGTGAGCGTTTCTGTGTTCGTAACTCTGGTGTAACAGCCATTGTTGAAGGCGTAGGTGACCACGGTTGTGAATACATGACCGGCGGTAAAGCGGTAATTCTTGGAGAAACGGGTCGTAACTTCGCAGCTGGTATGTCTGGCGGTGTAGCGTACGTATTAGACCGTAACAAGCAATTTGCCTCACGTTGTAACATGGAAATGGTTAAGTTAGGCGGCATTGATGATGCAGCTGAAGCAGCCGAGCTAAAAGCATTAATCGAAAATCACTTAGAGCAAACTGGCTCTGATGTAGCAAAAGAATTGCTAGCTGATTGGGATAGCGCACTTAGCATGTTCGTTCGTGTAATGCCTACCGACTACGAGCGTATGCAAAACTACATGAAAGAAGCTAAAGCTACGGGTGAGCATGAAACGGATTACGATGTAGCTGTAGCTGCATTCGATATGCACCTTGATAGCGTAGCGCAAGCGAAAAAAGCCAAGGCTGAACAAGCCAAACAAAAAGCTGAAGCGGTTTAGGAGAGAGACATGGCAAATCCAACGGGATTTATGGAAATAGACAGGAAGCTATCGACAGACCGCGACCCAGCAGAGCGTTTGATAGATTGGCTAGAAGTTAAAACGCCTATGAGCGAAGAAGCGGTTAAAGACCAAGCTTCTCGCTGTATGGATTGTGGTATTCCTTTTTGTCATTCTGGTGACTCAGACTACGCACCACGCGTAGCTGGGTGTCCAATTAACAACTTGATTCCAGAGTGGAATGACCTGGTATACCGTGGTCGCTGGAAGGATGCGATTGACCGTTTACACAAAACCAATAACTTCCCGGAGTTTACTGGGCGCGTATGTCC
Organism: Agarivorans sp. OAG1; assembly: GCF_037076485.1. Taxonomy (NCBI): domain Bacteria; kingdom Pseudomonadati; phylum Pseudomonadota; class Gammaproteobacteria; order Alteromonadales; family Alteromonadaceae; genus Agarivorans; species Agarivorans sp. OAG1. Next base: position 2,581,703 of record NZ_AP028990.1, on the reverse strand, counting down.
AGCTCCTTGTGAAGATTCTTGTGTTCTAGGTATTAATGCTCCACCAGTAACCATTAAGAGCCAAGAAGTTAACATTATCGAGCGTGCATTTAAGGAAGGTTGGGTTAAACCTAACATTCCAGCTAAACGCAGCGGCAAAACAGTCGCCATTGTAGGCTCTGGTCCTGCTGGTTTAGCAGCAGCTGCTCAGTTAAATTCCGCTGGTCATAAAGTAACAGTGTTTGAACGTGCTGACCGAGTTGGTGGCTTATTAATGTACGGTATTCCGAACATGAAGCTGCAAAAAGAGATCGTTGAGCGTCGTATCGAAATCATGCGTGAAGAAGGCATCGTATTTAAAACCTCAGTAGAAGTGGGTAAAGACATTTCTATTAACCGTTTGAACGAAGACTTCGATGCATTATTGCTAGCCACTGGCGCAACGGTTCCGCGTGACTTACCAGTAGAAGGTCGCCAGTTAAACGGCGTTCATTTTGCGATGGAGTTCTTAGGTAAAAATACTAAGAGCTTGCTAGATAGCAACCTAGAAGACGGCCGTTACATTAGCGCCAAAGATAAGCACGTTGTGGTTATTGGTGGTGGTGATACAGGTACTGACTGTGTGGGTACTTCACTGCGTCACGGTTGTAAGAACGTCATGCAGCTTGAGATTATGCCTCAGCCTCCGCAAGAACGTGCTCAAGACAACCCTTGGCCAGAATTTAAGCGCACTTTAAAGCGTGACTACGGTCAAGACGAAGCGATTGCCATTCAAGGTGAAGATCCGCGTCGTTACCTAGTTATGACCCAGAAAATGGTGGGTGATGAGCAAGGTAACGTGACGGAAGTTCATACTACCAAGATCAACTGGACGAAAAACGCTAACGGCCAAATGATTCCTGAGCCAGTAAAAGGCAGTGAAGAAGTCATCAAAGCTGACTTAGTATTGCTAGCTATGGGCTTCATGGGTCCAGAAGCGGGTATTATTGACGAACTAGGTGTTGAAAAAGACGCTCGTTCAAATGCTAAAGCAACCTACGGTGAATACGCCACAAATGTGAAAGGTGTGTTTGCAGCTGGTGATGCGCGTCGTGGTCAAAGTTTGATTGTTTGGGCAATCAACGAAGGTCGTGGTGCAGCACAAGCCGTTGATACCTTCTTAATGGGTAAGAGCTACTTACCTAAGTAAGTTAACGACAAACTGCTAAAAAGCCCGGCTTATGCTGGGCTTTTTTATGGCCAAAATTTGCCTAGCATTTAGTCAATTGTTAGACATTTCCAAAAAATTCAAAGATGACGGTTTACAAGCTGAAAAATGCTAGGTAATATGCGCCCCGTTGCTGCGGAGGGGTGGCAGAGTGGTCGAATGCACCGGTCTTGAAAACCGGCAAGGGTTAATAGCCCTTCGAGAGTTCAAATCTCTCCTCCTCCGCCATTATTCAGGAAAAACGCCAGCATTACGCTGGCGTTTTTCGTTTCTGCACTACCTCATATCCAATGTGGATAAATTGCCAGTTTATTGCGCAAACTGCCAATAATCTCAGTTCTACTCTAAACTTATATCGCTTAAGCCTTTAAATTATTATCCTGATGGGATATAAAGTTTGCTGCGCAGACGATGCAAGGTCTGGCAACCCGCCCAATTAGTAGATTGATGTTTTAGTTACAGCGGAGAAAACGCTTGATAAACGTATTTCTGGTTGACGATCATGAGCTAGTGCGTACAGGGATCCGTCGCATTTTAGAAGACGTTCGAGGATTTAAAGTGGTTGGTGAAGCCGAGAGCGGAGAGAAAGCCGTTCAATGGTGCAGAAGCAACCAAGCCAACGTAATCTTAATGGATATGAATATGCCTGGAATTGGTGGCTTAGAGGCTACCCGCAAGATATTGCGTTACGATCCAGATGCCAAGATTATCGTGTTAACTATTCATACTGAAAACCCATTTCCTACCAAGGTAATGCAAGCTGGCGCATGTGGTTACTTAACCAAAAGTGCCGGCCCAGATGAAATGCTACAAGCTATTCGTGCGGTTAACGTAGGGCAGCGTTATCTGTCACCCGAGATCGCTCAGCAAATGGCTCTCAGTCAGTTTAATCCGGCAGAAGACAATCCATTTCAAAGCTTATCTGAACGCGAGTTGCAGATAATGCTAATGATTACCAAAGGCGAAAAGGTTACCGATATTTCTGACCAGCTCAGCCTAAGCCCCAAAACGGTTAATTCTTACCGTTACCGCTTGTTTAGCAAGTTAAACATTAGTGGCGATGTAGAGTTAACTCATTTAGCCATTCGCCACGGCATGATAGACACAGACAAGCTGTAATTTTGCTCGAAAATAGCGCTCCATTTGATAGTAAGGCATTTCTAAGCCAAGTCACCGAAGCTAGCGGCATATACATGATGTATAACGCCGCTAATGAAGTAATCTATGTAGGTAAAGCTAAATCGCTTAAGAAGCGTTTAAGTAGCTATTTTAGAAAAAACGTCGATAGCAATAAAACCCGTGCCTTGGTCTCAAACATAGCAAGGGTTGAAGTTACGGTTACGCATACCGAAACCGAAGCGCTTATTCTCGAACACAACCTGATTAAAAAGCACTTACCCAAATACAATGTGCTGTTGAGAGACGATAAGTCTTACCCCTATATTCTTTTAAGTAAACACAAGCATCCGCGGATATCGATGCATCGAGGCGCTAAACGTAATAAAGGCGACTATTTTGGCCCTTATCCTAACGGTAATGCGGTAAGAGAAAGCCTGCATTTGATGCAGAAGCTATTTCCTATTCGCCAGTGTAGCGATAGTGAATACGCCAACCGCCAACGTCCTTGTCTTCAGTATCAACTTAAACGTTGTTCTGGACCCTGTGTAAACTTAATTAGCGAAGAAGACTATCAACAGCAAGTAGATCTTGCGAGTATGTTCTTAAAGGGCAAAAGCCAACAGGTAATTAATCAACTAGCCGAAAAGATGACCAAGGCCAGCGATAGCCTAGATTTCGAAGCCGCCGCGGGTTTTCGAGACCAAATTCAAGCTTTACGCAAAGTTCAAGAACAACAGTTTGTGAGTGGCAATACCGAGCATAGTGACGTATTGGGTTTTGCCTTTAGAAATGGCATTGCCGTTATTCATTTGTTGCTGATCCGTGATGGTCAAGTACTAGGTAGTCGTTCGTATTACCCTAAAGTGCCTAAACAGGCCGATTTACCTGAAGTACTGCGCAGTTTTGTAATGCAGTATTACCTGTCTGAACAACGTAAGGGCAACCAACCTAATGAAGTGCTGTTGCCCGATATCGAAGGCGATTGGCCAGAGATAGAAGCAGCAATCGAAAGTGAACTCGATTGCAAAGTGAAGCTTTCTCAACCAAAACGTGGAGAGAAGCTTCGGTTTGTTGCGCTTGCCAATACTAATGCTGAGAATGCGTTGTTAACCAAGTTAAACCAAGAAGCTACCATCCACCATCGGGTAACAGAACTTGAAGCGCTGCTCAAACAAGAACAGCCAATTAAACGCATGGAATGTTTTGATATCAGCCATACCCAAGGCGAGCGCACGGTGGCTTCATGCGTGGTGTTTGACAGGCAAGGTCCAAACAAATCTGAGTATCGTCGCTTTAACATCGACGGCATTACTGGTGGCGATGACTATGCCGCAATGGCGCAGGCATTAACTCGTCGTTACCAAAAAGCTCAGTTAGCAGAAAAGATCCCCGACGTATTGTTTATTGATGGTGGTAAAGGGCAGCTGTCTGCAGCTTTTGCCAGCATTGAGCCACTAAATCTCGATCCCATGCCTTTGTTGGTGGGAGTCGCTAAAGGCACAACCCGCAAACCAGGCTTAGAGACCCTGCTGATTGGTAAAGCGATGACAGAAATTCACTTACCCAGTGATTCCGCTGCATTGCATCTTATTCAACATATTCGAGACGAAAGCCATCGTTTTGCGATAACCGGTCATCGTAATCGCCGAGACAAAGCGCGCAAGACTAGTGTGTTGGAAGATATTGATGGAGTAGGGGCCAAACGGCGTCAAGCATTGCTAACGCATTTAGGTGGAATGCAACAGCTCAAAAGCGCTAGTGTTGACGAAATTAAAAAAGTTCCCGGAATTAGCCCTACTTTAGCGCAAAAAATTTATGATTCGTTGCATCACTAGACAAGATTAGGCAACATAGCGGCAGTAGTTTTATAAATGAAAAATAATGATAAATATTCCAAATATACTAACCGCGTTTAGAATTGTATTAATTCCGTTTTTCTTAATAGCTTTTTACCTTCCCGTAGAGTGGGGCATGTTGGCCGCTGCATTTATCTTTGGCTTAGCGGCTGCTACAGATTATTTAGATGGATACTTAGCGCGACGCCTAGGGCAAACCACACCTTTTGGTGCATTTCTCGATCCAGTGGCCGATAAGGCTATGGTAGTTGCAGCCTTAGTGGTATTGGTAGAGCATTATCAGACTTTTTGGATTACTGTTCCTGCGGTTATCATGATATCCCGCGAAATTATTATTTCCGCCCTACGAGAGTGGATGGCAGAACTTGGTAAGCGTTCAAGCGTTGCGGTATCTTGGATAGGGAAATATAAAACAGCTGCTCAAATGGCAGCTATTACCGGCTTAACCGCACAAATAGACCCTTTAGTTACGCAAGCCAGTTACGTACTATTTTATGTGGCAACTGTTCTTACGCTTTGGTCAATGGTGAGTTATTTAATGCTGGCGTGGCCAGAATTAAAGCAAAATGATTAATAAATCGTAGCTTTAGCCTAAAAATCCAACGAACAGTAAGAAACTTACTAAAAGACAGTTGACGTAAAGATTTAGGTCGCTAAAATGCACAGCACATTCAGCGGCAACGCTGGAGTGTTAAAGGCGAATTACTTAGGTAATTCGCAAGAAGCAGCACTAGCTCAGTGTGGATATAAAATGTAGCGCAACCTAAGTTGTCTATTAATTCATACTAGCAAGTAAAGCAGATGAAGCGGCACTAGCTCAGTTGGTAGAGCGCAACCTTGCCAAGGTTGAGGTCATCGGTTCGAACCCGATGTGCCGCTCCAATTTAACACACATAGTATGGCGGGTTGGCAGAGTGGCTATGCAGCGGATTGCAAATCCGTGGACCTCGGTTCGACTCCGGGACCCGCCTCCATACTATAAATTTGTGTCGCCCGGGTGGTGAAATTGGTAGACACAAGGGATTTAAAATCCCTCGTCTGAAAGGACGTGCCGGTTCAAGTCCGGCCCCGGGCACCAACTCTTCTATCTGTTCTATATCTCAAGCTTCCCAAGTTTTTCCTCATCTTGTCAGTTACTCTCATTGTTGCAATTAATCAGCGCATCAAATCATTTGTTTATCGATATCTGTTTTACTTTGGTAGTGTGCAAAGGCCGCTTATTTTCGCAACGTAAATACAGGAATGGTGTGAAAAGGCAGCGCCTAGATCGCTTTTTAAGCACTTGAATCAACTCCCTTAAAAAATCCGTTGACTCATTTCTGTAATACGTTAAAGTACAACTCGTTTTCAGGGGCTAGCTCCTAGTTAACAGCAAAACGTGTCGCCCGGGTGGTGAAATTGGTAGACACAAGGGATTTAAAATCCCTCGTCTGAAAGGACGTGCCGGTTCAAGTCCGGCCCCGGGCACCAATTTGTTTAAAGATTAAAGCGGCACTAGCTCAGTGTGGGTATAAAGAGTAGCGCAACCTAGTTGTTAGCTCACTTGCACTAAATAGTGATAAAGAATAAAGCGGCACTAGCTCAGTGTGGGTATATAGAGTAGCGCAACCTAGTTGTTTACTCTCATGCACTAAATAGTGATAAAGAATAAAGCGGCACTAGCTCAGTTGGTAGAGCGCAACCTTGCCAAGGTTGAGGTCATCGGTTCGAACCCGATGTGCCGCTCCAAAATTTGTAACGCTGTTTGGCGGGTTGGCAGAGTGGCTATGCAGCGGATTGCAAATCCGTGGACCTCGGTTCGACTCCGGGACCCGCCTCCATTACAAAGAAGAGTTTTGCCCGGGTGGTGAAATTGGTAGACACAAGGGATTTAAAATCCCTCGTCTGAAAGGACGTGCCGGTTCAAGTCCGGCCCCGGGCACCAATTAGAAAAGCCAGTAGCTAACGCTACTGGCTTTTTTGTTTGAACAAAACTAATGCACCTAATTGATCAGCCATACTGCTAGAGAAATTGTCGGAATGTGAATTCACATGGTGCATTGCCTTGCGCTATTCATAGAGTTACTTAGCTTGGCTTACAGTTGATACTTATTAACTATCTGCTGCAGCTTATCTACTTCTTGTCCAATGCTGCCACTGGCTTGGCTCGCTTCATCTGCAAGAAGCAGCGCGGCATTGGCACCATCAGATATTTGTACGATATTGAGTTCCACTTCGTCCATTACTTTACTTTGCTCTTCAATCGCGCTGGCGATGTTAGTGTTCAAATCAACAACTTCGTCTACACGTTGAGTAATATTGGTAAAAGAGCCACCGGCTTCTTCGGCTTGTTCAACACCGCTAAGTGCGCGGCTGCTAGCATTTGCCATGGCATTAACTGAACTCGATGATCCAGATTGTAAACCTTCAATCATTTTCTGAATTTCATCGGTTGAGGTTTGGGTTCTGTTGGCAAGGGTTCTCACTTCATCAGCAACTACCGCAAAGCCACGACCTTGTTCTCCAGCTCGAGCCGCTTCAATAGCTGCGTTTAATGCTAAAAGATTCGTTTGTTCGGCGATGTTCCTAATGACATCGATAACTCCACCTATTGCGCTTGTTTGCTCTTGTAACTGATTGAGTGAGGTAGAGGTGGTAAGTACTTCTTCATTTATCAAACCAATCGTTGAAATGGTTTCGCTGACAATCGTTTGGCCATTAACAACTGCTTGTTGGGAGGCCAAGGTAGAGTCTGCGGCTTTATTCGCATCTTCAGCCATGTTGTTAACAGTGGCATTCATCTCAGCAACTGCAGTAGCTACTTGCTGCGTTTCTAGTTGCTGCTGATTAATCGCATCTCTCACCTCTTGCGATTTGCCATCAATTTGTTGGGTAGCAATTAACATTTCTTCGGAGCCGCTCTTAACTTGCTCTAACAAAGATCGTAATGCTTCTAAGGTAGTTTTATAGTCATGGGCAATGTCAGCAAGTTCGTCAGAACCATATACCGTTAAATCTTGGCTTAGGTCACCTTGATTAACCCTACCTGCTACATAGCGAATTTGTTTAACGGTGCGTCTAATGGATAGATAAGCACCAATCATGAAATAGCAACATGCTAGTAGCACCCCGAGTAGGGCAAACAGCATAACGGCTCGTTTTTGTTCTGCACTGGCTTTACGCTTACCTAACTCTTCGCCAAAGTAGCTAAGCGAAGCAGCAGTAAAATCTTCGATTTGACTTAAGCTGTCATTAGCAAGCTGAAAAACAGTATCGGTATTGGTTTTAACTTGTTGGTCTTTAAGAATTTCATCGCGAATCAAATTAACGATTTGTTTTATGCTTTCGGTAGTTTGCTGGGCTTGTTTACCCAGTTTATTTTCAAATTGCTTATCGTAAGATACCAGTTGTGCCAAGGCTTTATCCATGTCGTTAAGTACTTCGATAGCATTATCGGTTCTAAACTGAAGATCAGCATTACCTTCAGCGTCGAGAATGCCAAAGTCAGCAATGTCGCCTCCTTTATCTCTTAGCCTAGCTATGTTGCTTTGTAATATCGGTAAACGGGCGGTGGCTATGTCTATTAGGTAATAACTGCTGACTTCTGGATCTCTAGTTAATCCACTATTCGCGGCTACGCTATAGGTGATGGCTCTAATTTGTCTAAGAAAGGCTTCATGTTCAATAAGTAGTTTACCTAAAGAGCTTTTACTTTCAGCCAGGGCCTGCCAGCTCTGTTGGGCTTGTTCCATCGACGTTTTATTATCGCCAGAAAGTTGTGAGCTTAGTTGTTGCAGGGTGCTGTTTAAATCTTGCTGAATAGCGCTGAGTTCATCTTTGTCGTAATCTGCGCCCATCGTTCTTAGCGTGTTTAGATGCTGGTGCCTCACTACCGAGTTGGATATACCGGGTAGTTGGTTAACAATCTCGTATCCTGCTAACTCATTCTCGGTAAATGTAATCTCTTTATTCATGGTGAGGATAATTGACCCAAAACCATAAACGATTGGCAATAAAAACAAGCAAGTCCACATTATGAACTTGTATTTAAAACCTACTCTGTCACTTAAATAAACGGCAGGGGAAAAAATACTACTCATGCATAACTCCTTTTTGCTGAGTGCCAATCAAGAACGCTTAATTCATCACGCTAATGTAATTAGTTATTCGAGTATAAATATAAAAAATCAAATAGGTATAGCTAAAAGCAATAAGTGATTTACTTAAGGCTCGCTAGTTTCACTTGTTAACTTAAGTTGTTGATGAATATAAGCCTTTGAAACATCTCAGTAGATTGCGCGTTGCTTATCTTTATATTGTAGCCACAATACTGTTTTCTTCTCACACAGCGTAACACGCCCTTGTTTTATTAAGTTTTGGTGCAAAAATTACATATTTGCACCGTTATGGTGCCTTTGGGGGGCAATTACAGGAGCTTCATTTGGTGATTTATACCTAGATAGAGGGATGCGTTAGCGTTGGCATATCCATTGCTACTTAATACTTGCGACATGAGAGATGTATGGCTCTGCCTCATCAAGAGCCGCTTAAAATTTGCAATAGACATCTAGGGTTCCGGCTGCAACGCAGTGTCTGGACCGAGAGTTGTCAACCTCATAGAGGTTACACGGAGGGATAAAAGCCCGGGAGATGACAATAAATACGTCTCTCATGTTTTTATTTTAAAGTGCATAACCACATTGAGGTGACCATGATAAATCTAATTAAATCTCCACTCCGTACCCTGGCAGTAGCAGCCACCATCGTTAGCGCAAGTGCGCTTAGTGTTGTGTCTGCCCAAGCCGCCGATAAACCTACTTATAAACTCGCTTGGACTATCTATGTTGGTTGGATGCCGTGGGACTATGGTGCAGCCTCAGGCATTGTTGATAAGTGGGCCGACAAATACGATATCAATATCGAAGTCGTGCAGGTGAACGACTACATCGAGTCAATTAACCAATACACCGCCGGTGGTTTTGATGCCACAGTAATGACCAACATGGACGCACTAACTATTCCTGCTGCCAGTGGCGTGGATTCGACAGCGCTAATTGTTGGCGACTTCTCAAATGGTAACGACGGAGTAGTACTTAAAGGTGATAAAAGCCTTGCCGACATAAAAGGCGAAAAAGTTAACTTAGTAGAGTTAAGTGTTTCGCATTATTTGTTAGCTCGCGCTTTAGAGTCAGTAGACTTAAAAGAGCGTGATATCAAAGTTGAAAACACCTCCGACGCCGATTTAGTTGCGGCATTCACTACCAAAGATGTAACAGCTGTTACCACTTGGAATCCGCTACTAAGCGAGATTGTGGCAATGCCAGATACTAACATGGTGTTCGATTCATCTAAGATCCCTGGTGAGATCATCGACTTGCTAGTAGTGAACACCGATACGCTTAAGCAAGATCCTAAGCTTGGTAAAGCTCTAACTGGCGCGTGGTACGAGATTATGGCCACTATGTCGGGTGATGATGAAGCAGCAATGAAAGCTCGTGCATTTATGGCTGAAGCATCAGGAACCGATTTAGCCGGTTATGATGCGCAATTAGCCTCTACTAAAATGTTCTACCAGCCTCAAGAAGCTGTTGATTTTACCAATAGTGCAACCCTAAAAAGCACCATGGCTAAAGTAGCCGAGTTTTCGCACCATCACGGTTTGTTAGGTGAAGGCGCACCAGATGCTAGCTTTATCGGCATCGAAACTCCATCAGGTGTTTATGGCGATTCAAGTAACGTAAAACTTCGCTTTACAGCCGAGTACATGGATATGGCTGCCGAAGGCAAACTATAAGGCTCTGCCTATGACTCGCATAATAAATAAAAAACCTAGCCGCTTCGTGCGGCTGATGTTGGGCCTACTACCGTTTTTGCTGCTAATTGCTTTATACATGGCTGCATCACAGGCGCGCTTAGCAGACAATCCAAACGATAAGTTATTGCCTGCTATGTCGAGTTTTGTGGAAGCAATTAACCGCATGGCGTTTGAGCCTAGCAAGCGTAGCGGCGAATACTTAATGCTGGCAGATACGCTTGCTAGTTTAACTCGTTTGGCACTTGGGGTAGGGATCAGTGCCTTAGTGGCTTTAATGGTAGGTGTTGCTAATGGCATGGTGCCATTTGTACGCGCACCTCTATCGCCATTGGTTACTGCCATCTCGCTTATTCCACCCATGGCAATCTTGCCTATTCTGTTCATTGTGTTTGGCTTGGGAGAGCTATCTAAAGTGATGCTGATCATCATTGGGATCTGCCCGATTATGATTAGAGACCTGCAGCTGCGTACCGATGCACTGCCTAATGAACAGATCTTAAAAGCGCAAACTTTAGGTGCGTCTAGTTGGCAAACCATTATTGCGGTAGTTATTCCGCAAATTCTGCCAAAGCTAATCGAAGCGGTTCGTTTAACCTTGGGCAGTGCTTGGCTATTTTTGATTGCTGCCGAGGCAATTGCTGCCACAGAGGGCTTGGGTTATCGCATCTTCCTTATTCGCCGTTACTTAGCGATGGACGTAATTTTACCTTACGTGCTGTGGATTAGTGTGTTGGCCTTTGTAATGGATTGGCTGCTGCGCAAGTTGTCGGTGCATGCTTTTTCTTGGTATCACAAAACACAAGGAGACGCATAATGAGCACTCCAATCATTCAAGCCATAGACGTTTGGAAAGAGTACGGCGACAACGTAGTGCTAGAGCGCTTAAACCTAAGTGTTGAAGAAGGCGAGTTTGTTAGCATTGTAGGCGCCTCTGGCTGCGGTAAATCTACTTTTCTCAACTTGCTACTAGGAAATGAAACTGCCAGTCGTGGCAAGCTTTTGTTAAATGGCGAACCGTTGCCTAATGAACCAGGGCCAGAGCGTGGCATTGTGTTTCAAAAGTACTCCGTGTTTCCCCACTTAACGGCTGTGCAAAACGTGATGCTAAGTGATGTATTTGCTAAAGCGCCAGTGCTTGCGAGTCTATTTGGTAAAGCAAAACAACAGGCATACAGCCAAGCAATGGCAATGTTAGATAAAGTAGGTTTAACAGAAGCCGCGCATAAATACCCGACAGAGATGTCTGGGGGGATGCAGCAACGCTTGGCAATTGCTCAAGCCTTGATGAAAAAGCCAAAGATATTGCTACTAGACGAACCCTTTGGCGCGCTTGATCCCGGCATTCGTAAAGACATGCACAAGCTAGTTCATCAGTTGTGGCAAGAGCACAAACTTACCATATTTATGATTACCCACGATCTCTCCGAAGGTTTTAGCTTAGGCAACCGCCTATGGGTGTTTGACAAGCATCGTCATGATGCACAGCACCCCGAGCGCTTTGGGGCGCAAGTCACCTTCGATATTCCTATTAGCAAAGACAGCGATGCTGCTCGCTTTAGTGAAGAGATGAAGCCGATTATTGATAAGTCGGTGGCCTAATAAGGACAATCTATGAACTCTACTATTTCCCAAGAACCTATTTACCAAGAAGTGATAAACGGTGCCGCGCATTGGTCGGTAACGGTACCCGCCGGTAAAACCTTGCGTTTTACCAACCCAGAAGGGGCTTCTAATGTAAGCCTATTGTTTTATAACCCAAAGGATTTGTTAGAGCGTTATAACGCGCCCGATACCCTTAAATGTCAGCACACCTTTAAACTAACCAAAGGTAATTGTTTGTACTCCGATATGGGGCGAGTGTTTTGCTCGATTACCCGTGACGATACCGGATGGATAGACAGCGTAGGTGGCTTAGCAAACAAACATAAGGTCGCTCAGAAATGGGGCGAGCGTAGCTATCAAACTCAAGGTAATTTGTGGTTACAAAATGGCTACGACGCCATGCTGGTTGAATTAGCTAAATATGGTTTAGGCAAGCGAGATATGGCAGCTAACATTAATCTATTTAGTAAAGTAGCCGCCGATGCTGAAGGCAATTTACAGTTTGAGCAAAACGCCAGTAAAGCAGGAGATGTAATCGAACTGCGTTTTGAAATGGACACTTTAGTTCTGATGACAACCTGTCCACATCCAATGAACCCTGCTAGTGAATATCCCAACCATGGTGTTGAAGTTGCGATGCTGGAAGCTGATCCCGTAAGAGAAGACGACTACTGTCGAAACTTTAGACCAGAGAATGGTCGTGGCTTCGAAAATACCGAACGCTACCGCTGTGTTAGCCAAGCTAGCACTTGTTGTGAAGCTTAGTTGTAAGCGCTAAACAAGGAATAATATTCATGATCAAAGAAAGTGATTTACAAGCAGAACAAGCCAGCCAGCGAAAAGTGGTTCCAGCCGGTGACTACTACATGCAGGAGCTAAAAGCCGGTCAAACGCTGCGAATTTTAGACTTAGAAGGCAACCAAGCTGCAGACACTTTGTTTTACAGTGCAGCCGATCCCAGCGAGCGATACAGCGCTATGGATACCATTCGTGAACAAGGCAATGTTTACTTAACCGCTGGTACAAAGCTGTTATCCAACCTAGGTCGCGAAATGCTCACCATTACTGCCGATACCTGTGGTCGCCACGATACTTTAGGCGGTGCCTGTGCCACCGAAAGCAACACAGTGCGTTATTCTCTGGATAAAAAATGCATGCACGCCTGTCGTGATAGTTGGTTGTTAGCGGTTGCCGAGAACGAACAGTACGGCTTAACCAAGCGCGATATTACCCACAACATTAACTTCTTTATGAACGTGCCAATTACCGCAGCCGGTGGTTTAACCTTTGAAGATGGCATTAGCGGTGCTGGAAAATACGTAGAAATGCGCGCCGAGATGGACGTAATTGTTTTAATGTCTAACTGCCCGCAGTTAAACAACCCTTGTAATGGCTACAACCCAACCCCAGTAGAAATGTTGATTTGGGATGCAGCTTAAGCACAAGTAATAACTCTTTAGATTAAGGCTAGGGACGACCCTAAACACGCCTTGTTATTAGCCGGGACGACCCGCAGCTCTCAGGTGACACTATGTTCGATAAAGTATTGATAGCCAACCGTGGCGCGATAGCTTGCCGGATCATTCGAACCCTTAACAAAATGAACATTGCCAGCGTGGCTATTTACAGCGACGCCGACGCAGACAGCCTGCACATTAGCCAAGCCAGCGAAGCTTATAGCTTGGGTGAAGGTTCAGCCAGTCAAACTTACCTAAACATCGACAAGATCTTTGCCATTGCCAAACAAACTGGCGCGCAAGCCATTCATCCTGGTTATGGTTTTTTAAGTGAAAACCAAGACTTTGCCAAACGTTGTGAGCAACAAGGTTTAGTATTTTTAGGCCCCACGGCAGAACAGATGAATGCCTTTGGCCTTAAACATTGTGCTCGCGAATTAGCCGAACAAGCGCAAGTGCCTTTATTACCGGGCAGCGGACTATTAGAAGATCAACAACAAGCATTAAGCTGCGCCGAACAGCTGGGTTACCCGGTTATGCTAAAAAGCACTGCTGGCGGCGGCGGTATTGGTATGCAACGTTGCGACACCGCAGAGCAATTAAGCCAAGCCTTTGATAGCGTAAAACGCCTTAGTGAAAACAACTTTAGCAATGCGGGCTTATTCCTCGAGAAGTTTATTACCCAAGCTCGCCATATTGAAGTACAAGTATTTGGTAACGGTGCTGGTGAGGTATTAACCTTAGGCGAGCGTGATTGTTCTGCGCAGCGCCGCAATCAAAAGGTGATTGAAGAAACCCCAGCTCCCAACTTAAGCCCAGCTATTCGCCAGCAATTACAACAAACTGCCAAGCAGCTTACCGAAAGTGTTAATTACCGCAGTGCAGGCACCGTAGAGTTTGTATTTGATCAGCAAAGCCAAGATTTTTACTTTTTAGAAGTGAATACCCGTTTACAGGTGGAGCACGGCGTAACCGAGATGGTGTTTGGCGTCGATTTAGTGCAATGGATGGTAGAGCTGGGCTATGCACAGTTCTCTCAACAAACGTATCCATTGGTTGATAAAGCCAGCAATTTACTGGCTTCTGGTCACGCTATTCAAGTCCGTTTATATGCCGAAGATCCTAACAAAGATTTCCAACCAAACGCTGGCTTACTTAGTCATGTTGCATGGCCAACCGAAGCAGAACTGGGTTTGCCAACTGCTGAACATTTACGTATCGATCATTGGATAGAAAGTGGGGTAGAAGTCTCACCATTTTTTGACCCAATGCTGGCTAAAGTGCAATACCACGCAGCAGATAGAGACTCTGCCATTGCTGGTTTAGCCAAGGCGCTGCAGGCTTGCCAAGTGTATGGTATTGAGCACAACTTAGCCTACCTTAAACAGCTGTTAACGCTACCTGCCTTAGAGCAAGGTACCTTGCTTACTTCAAGCTTAAACAGTTTTGCTTATCGCCCAAGTACTATGGATGTACTAAGCGCTGGCACACAAACTACTATTCAAGATTACCCAGCGCGGAAGGGCTACTGGGATATTGGCGTTCCACCATCAGGGCCAATGGACGCACAGAGCTTTCAGCTTCTTAATCAGCTATTAGGTAATCCAAGTGATGCTGCTGGTTTAGAGATTACCCTGCAAGGGCCAACGCTAAAGTTTAATCAAGACAGCTTGGTAGCAGTAGGTGGCGCAGATATAGAGATTAACTTAGATGGCCAAAGCCGCGCGATGTGGCAAGTATTTAAAGTAAGCGCTGGCCAAAGCTTAGCATTAGGCAAAGTGAGCGATGCTGGTGCTCGCGCCTATTTAGCGGTAGGTGGTGGCATTCAATGTCCTGAGTATTTAGGCAGTAAATCTACCTTCACTTTAGGTCAGTTTGGCGGCCACGCAGGGCGTGCGCTAAGAACCGGTGATGTATTGCAACTGCCAGATGCTAAGCAAGTCAAAGCCATTGACGATTTCTTACTAGGCCGAGAGTTACAGCAAAAGCCGCAAATTACTCAAGAGTGGAATATTCACGTTATTTACGGCCCGCATGGTGCGCCAGACTTTTTTACCGACCAAGACATCGAGCAGTTTTTTGCAGCAACTTGGAAAGTGCATTTCAATTCTAGCCGAACCGGCGTGCGCCTTATTGGGCCAAAGCCTGAGTGGGCACGTAGTGATGGCGGCGAAGCGGGTTTGCACCCATCTAACATTCACGATAACGCTTACGCTGTAGGCAGTATCGATTTTACTGGCGATATGCCAGTTATCCTTGGCCCAGACGGCCCAAGCTTAGGCGGCTTTGTTTGCCCGGCAACCATTATTAAAGCCGACCTATGGAAAATGGGACAGCTTAAAGCGGGCGATGAAATTAACTTTATTCCAGTAAGCATTAAGCAAGCAGAGCAGGCAGAGCGAGAGCAATTAGCAAGTTTAGCGCTAGGCAACGCCTACAATAGCGAAATTAGCGCAGCGCCCATTACCACGCCAATTGTAAAAACCTTAGCCAGTGATGTTTATGGTGAAAAGGTGGTATATCGCCCAGCGGGTGAAGACTATTTGCTGATTGAGTATGGTCCGCAGCGTTTAGACATTGCGCTGCGCTTTAGAGTGCATGCCTTAATGCTTAACTTGCAAGCGCAAAACATTGTCGGCATAGAAGAGCTTACTCCTGGTATTCGTTCACTGCAGGTCCACTACAACAACCTAGAGCTACCGCTAGAGCGTTTGTTGGCAATACTAGAGCAAGCAGAAGCAAGCCTTGGTGATATTGACCAACTTAGTGTGCCAGCACGAGTCGTGCATCTACCGCTATCTTGGGACGACGAAGCCACTCGCTTAGCTATTCAAAAGTATAACGATGTAGTGCGCAAAGACGCGCCATGGTGCCCGGATAACATCGAGTTTATTCGCCGCATTAACGGCTTAGACACCGTTGAACAAGTGAAAGACATTGTGTTTAACGCTAACTATTTAGTGATGGGCTTAGGGGATGTGTACTTAGGCGCACCAGTTGCTACTCCTATCGATCCTCGCCATCGTTTAGTCACCACTAAATACAACCCAGCACGTACCTGGACACCAGAAAATGCTGTAGGCATTGGCGGCGCTTATTTATGTGTGTATGGCATGGAAGGGCCGGGTGGTTATCAGTTTGTGGGACGCACTCTACAGATGTGGAATCGCTACCGCAGCACTACTGAGTTTACTAAACCTTGGTTATTGCGCTTTTTTGATCAAATTAAATTTTACCCAGTGAGTGCGGATGAGCTTAAGCAAATTCGGAAAGATTTCCCACGTGGAGATTACCCGCTAAAAATTGAGCAAACAGAATTCAGCTTAAAAGGCTATCAAGCACTATTAGACGAGCAACAAGAGAGCATTCAAGCTTTTAAGCTTAAACAACAACAAGCCTTCGAAGCCGAACGCCAACGCTGGGAAGAAAGCGGCCAAGCCCACTTCTCGGTAGAAGAACAAAGCCAACAAAGCGCTACTGAAGACGCTTTAGCAGACTCAGAACTGGCGATAGAAAGTCACGTAGCCGGCAACCTTTGGCAAGTGATGGTAGAGCCGGGGCAAAGCGTTAAATCTGGCCAGGTGGTGGCAGTGTTAGAAGCAATGAAAATGGAACTAGAAGTGATTGCGCCTTCAAACGGAGTAATAAAACAGTTGAACCAAATTCAAGGTTCCCAAGTTCACGCAGGGCAGCGCCTAATGGTTATGGAGACCGAATAACATGACAACAAGTACCTACACTATTTCGCAGTTGCGCGAAGCTTACCTAAGCAAACAGTTTAGCGCTAAGCAATATTTGGAGCAGCAGTTAGCAGCAGTGAAAAGCGACATTAACAACTGCTGGATATCTACCATAAGTGAGCAACAATTAGCCGACTATTTGGCCGCGCTAGAGCAGCAAGATATTGCCGAGTTACCTTTATATGGCGTGCCGTTTGCGATTAAAGACAATATTGATCTAGCAGCCTTGCCAACTACCGCAGGCTGTAAGGAATACAGCTACCAACCCAGTGACAGCGCCTTTGTGGTGAAACAACTTATTGCAGCTGGTGCGGTGCCTTTGGGTAAAACTAACTTAGACCAGTTTGCTACAGGTTTAGTGGGTACTCGCAGCCCTTGGGGAGCAGTTAAAAACAGCTTTGATCCAAGCATGATTTCTGGTGGCTCTAGCTCAGGCAGTGCGGTAAGTGTTGCGTTGGGCCAAGTATGTTTCTCTTTGGGTACCGATACCGCAGGCTCTGGCCGAGTGCCCGCAGCGCTCAATAATATTCTTGGCTTAAAAGCCACCAAAGGTTTGCTTAGTTGCAGCGGTGTAGTGCCGGCTTGTAAAAGCCTCGATTGTGTCACCTTGTTCGCCCATACCAGTGATGATTTAAACTTGCTGCTGGACGTAGCTGGCCAGTACGACGCCGATGATTGCTACGCAAGGCCCAACCAACAAGCTAATCAACGCCAGTATTATCAGCCTTTGCAGGAGTTAACTTCACTTAAAATTGGTGTGCCCAAAGCAAGCAACCTAGCGTTTTTCGATAACCAAGAAACAGAAAAGTTGTTTGGGCAAAGCCTCAAACAGCTACAGCGCTTAGGCGCAGAGTTAGTAGAAATTGATTTTGAACCATTCTTAGCAGCCGCTAAATTACTTTACGAAGGCCCATGGGTGGCCGAGCGTTATGCTGCTATTCAAGAATTTTTTGAAAAAGATCCAAGCCAATGTTTACCAGTTATTCAAACCATTATTGGCGGCGCTACAAAACACAATGCGGTAGATGCCTTTAAGGCCTTTTATCAACTGCAAGCCTATAAAGTGGTCTGTGACAAGCTAGTTAAACAAGTAGATGCAATTGTTACCCCAACAGCGGGCAGTAGTTATAGCATTGCCCAATTACAAGATGATCCTATTCAACTTAACTCAAATATGGGCTACTACACCAACTTTATGAACTTGCTGGACTACAGCGCGATATCGGTACCTGCCGGTTTCTACCAAAACAAGCAAGGAAATACTCAAAGCTTTGGTATTACCCTGTTTAGCGATGCTTATTGCGACAGAAAGATCCTCAGCATGGCTGCGCTTGTCCAACAAGATAATGGCTTTAACTTAGGTGCAAGCAAACAAGCGTTACCGGCACTGCAAACCCCAGAAAGCATAGAGGATGATTACATGGACCTAGCAGTGTGTGGTGCTCACTTGTCAGGTTTACCCCTTAACTTTCAGCTTACCGAGCGAGCAGGGCAATTAGTTAACGCTACTCAAAGCGCCAGCGCCTACAAGTTATATGCCTTGGCTGGTGGGCCACCAGCGCGCCCCGGTATGATTCGTGATGAGGAACATGGCGTAGCGATAGAAGTAGAAGTATGGCGCTTACCCAAACAACACCTTGGCAGTTTTTTGCTAGGCATTCCGCACCCTCTAGGTTTAGGCAAAATTGAGTTAGCTGATGGAAGCTGGGTAAATAGCTTTATCTGCGAAGGCTACGCAACGACCACAGCCAAAGATGTTAGCGAATTTGGCGGCTGGCGAGCGTACATGGCTAGCTTGTAATTAGCAGCAGTTAAAACGCTCAACCAACAAAAAAGCACTGGGTATTCACCCAGTGTTTTTTACTTTCCCTCTTTCCCCAACTGCTTGCATACTTTCTTCATAAGTTTTTTATCAATGTGTTGGCTAGTTTGCTGAATTAAGTAGGGTTTATTGATAACCTTCATTGCAATAAATGTGTGATAAAAAGAAAAATTCATTGTTTAATCAAGGAGTTTTTCCTTTTAATAAGTTGTTAGGCGAGTGAGTTTGCAATGAGCAAGGAAAAATTTGAATCCCTTATTGGTCTAGTTGTACAGGATAGACCTCTCGCCGAGAAGCTTTTAGCAGAGGACCCAGAGATCATTAATGCTAAGAATGGAATCGGAGAGACAGTATTGCATTATCTGGCAGTAGAGGATCGCCAAGAAGAAGTTTCTTGGCTGCTTGAAAAGGGCGCTGAAATAAATACGACCAATGAGTTTGGCAACACACCATTATCTGACGCAGCAAGCTTAGGATATTATGATCTGTGTGAATTTTTACTTAATCAGGGTGCCGACCCCAGAATTAAAACATCGGAAGGTGATGCTGCATTGAGTGAAGCAGCTACAAACAATGAGTATAAAGTGGTGGAGCTGCTACTAAATCACGTCAACCCCGAAGAGTCATTGCAGGGTTATTTCTCACAAGTATCATACGAAGTACTTTTAGACAAAGAAAGTCAGTCCGCGAAACTTATCAAAGTTAAGGGGTTGAAGTGGTGAATCGACTACGCACGTAGGTTGCAGACAAAATAGTGCGTCATCCGCTTTGCAAAAGACCCGCAAAGCGGGCGCCACTCCATTTACTTTAGGGGCAGTTTTTATTGCGGTCACGGCTATAGGGTTAATTCTGTTGTTCTACGGGGTAAGTTTCTACGTTGAGTATATTAATGCTGCAAGTAAACGCGCAAATGGTGAATTGATGGTTGGGGTTTCTTTGGTATCGTTGTATTCAGTACCAACTTGGTTTGTTGCGGCATGCTTATCTTTGGCGCTTAAGCATCATCAGCCAAAATTTCTGAAGTATTGTACCTATGCCATGGCTGCTTTAAGTTTAATAGTTTTGGTGTATTTATTCATTGTTGAATAGTCTGGCACTTAACAAACCATGTAAGGGCCGCCTCCATGCTAGTGGGAAATTTGAGGATAGAAGAATGAAACATGCCCCAATTAAAGACGAAATTACATTTGATGATTTCTCTAAAATAGATATTCGAGTGGGTTTAATCGAAAAAGTGTCAGAAGTAGCCAAATCAGACAAACTCATGAAGTTAACAGTCGATTTTGGTGACCATAAGCGTTCGATATTGGCAGGTATAAAACAAGAACGCGAAGACCCAAACGAGATTGAGGGTAAGCAAGCTTTGTTCGTGGTGAATCTACCCGAAAGAAAAATGGCAGGTGAAGTATCTCAAGGTATGCTGTTCGACATTGGCTATGATGATAAGCTACAACCCTGTCTTGCCTGTCCAGAAACAGAAATGCCTAATGGCGCTAGAGCAGGGTAACGCACATAACAATGTACATGGGGGATTGAAAAATGGGCATGATAATAGGTTTGGTTATTCTGGCTGCTATAGATTGGTATCTTGTTCGCAAGACTGGGCTACATATTCCTCAATTGATTACTAAGTATCTGTCGGATAAAGAAAACAATAAATAGTATTCGCTTAAGTCATCGGCATAACAAGGCATTAGCCTCTTAGAGGAATGCTCAGTGAACATTGAGTTTTGGTTTGATTACGCTAGTACATACTCCTATCCTGCGGCAATGCGTATTGAGTCTCTGGCGGCCGATAACAATGTAAGTATTGTGTGGCGGCCTTTTCTGTTGGGGGTAATCTTCAATAAGCAGGATATGAATGATTCACCTTTTAATGTCTATCCCGCTAAAGGTGAATACATGTGGAAAGATATGGCGAGAATTTGTAGTGATTCCAATCTTCCGTTTAGCCGCCCCAAAACATTCCCGCAAAATGGTTTGCTAGCAGCCCGCGTTACAACTAGGTTTTTTGATGCACCTTGGATCCCCAAATTCGTAAGGTTAGTTTACTCTGCTAATTTTGAGCATAACCAAGATATCTCATCTCCAAGCGTAATCGAATCTTGTCTTGATGCTGTTGGAGTAGATGTTTCCTTAGTGATGAGGGAAGCGGTGACTGCAGAGGCTAAGTTAATGCTGAGAGAACAAACCGAACAGGCGATTTCGCGTGGAATTTTTGGTGCGCCTTCTTTTTATGTCGGTAGCGAGCTTTTTTGGGGAAATGACCGCTTAGAAAGAGCGATAAAGTGGGCAGTTGAGGCCAATATCTAAGGCTTAAGCTTTCCGTTACTTTGGGTGAAATTACAAGGTTAAAAATGAAATCTACACAAGAGCAAGACGAGCAAATAGCCAACATGGTCTTTTCAAAAATCTATCCTCTTTACCTTACCAAGGTTGAGAAGAAAGCGCGTACAAGTAACGAACTTAATCAGGCTATTTGCTGGCTTACTGGATATAGCGAGGCTGTTCTTCAAAAGCATATTAATGGCTCTGCCTCATTCAAAGAGTTCTTCGCTGATGCCACTATTAACCCAAACGCTAAGTTAATAACCGGAAAGATTTGTGGTTATAAAGTGGAAGAAATTGAAAACCCTATTACTCAACAAGTTCGCTACCTTGATAAGTTAGTTGATGAACTTGCAAAAGGGCATGAATTGAAAAAGATCTTTAGAGGTGCTTAAGCCAAACAGATAACAAGCTAAAAATGCTTTTAAAGAAGCTGAAAGCGTGGTGACTAAAAGGCCAAAGCAAGGTTTGCTTTGGCCTTTTAGTTTCTTGGTTCTAGGCTTTAGGGTTTAAGCCTTAAGCCTTAGTGGCTTGTTTGTCGGCAGCGATTTGCTGATTAAGTTGCTCGCCAACATGGCCTGGAGAATGAGTTGAGCGTGCTAGTAGCTGATACATTGCCGGTATCACCAGTAAGCTTACAATCGAGGCAAAGGCCATTCCGAACAACACCACCGTACCTACTGAGATACGGCTTTCTGCTCCCGCTCCAGTAGAGACAATTAAAGGGATTGCACCGGCTACCGTAGTAAAGGCTGTCATGGTAATTGGGCGTAAGCGCCTTGATGCTGCTTGCACAATTGCTTGGTTAAACTCAATGCCTCGGTCACGAAGTTGGTTGGCGTACTCAACAATGAGAATGCCATTTTTGGTTACCATGCCTATGAGCATGATCATGGCAATTTGGCTGTAAATATTGAGGCTTTCACCCATTAAGTACATACCTGCTAAGCCACCAAATATTCCCATCGGTACGGTAAGCATTACCACCATAGGGTTGATAAAGCTTTCAAATTGGGCGGCAAGCACTAAATAGGCAACTAATATGGCTAAGCAGAAAATAATAAAGGTACTACTTTGATTTTCTTTGTAGTCTTTAGATTCTCCGCTGTAGGCAATAGATATGTCGCTAGGCAGTTGCTCAATGGCGAACTGTTCTAGGTAGTCTAGTGCTTCGCCCAGAGTATGACCTTGATTAAGCGTACCCGAAACAGTCACTGCTCGCTGTTTGTCTAAGCGGCTTAGTCGGCTGGCAGAGGCTATTTCTTCTAGCTGGGTTACGCTATCTAGCGTTACCAAACTACCATTTGCTGCGCGTAGGTAAATTTTGCTTAAATCGCTGGCGCTGTTAAAGCCTTCTTCGCCTCCGCGCAGGTAAACGTCGTATTCTTCGCCTCGGTCTACAAAGGTTGTTTCGCTGCGGCCTCCTAACATTACCTCTAATGTGTCGGAAATGTCGCTAACACTTACGCCTAATTCAGCGGCGCGTTGGCGGTCAATTTTTACAATAAGCTCTGGGGTTTTTTCAGAATAGTTAATATCTACCGTACTAATCGCAGGGTGTGCTTCAGCGGCTTGCATAACTACTTGGCCCCAATGGTTTAGCTCTTCAAAGCTTGAACCCGCCAATACAAATTGAATAGGGTCGTTTGATTTTCCTCTAAAGCCTGGCTGCATGGGTCGAATAGAAATGTCGGCAATATTAGACAGTGTTTTACGCAGTAGGTTAACTACGTCACCAGCGTTTTGTTCGCGTTCTGCCCAGTCTTCTAGTTGAACGATGATAAAGGCGGTGTTGTCGCCGGCGCGGCCACCAAATGCTGGCGTTTGCATGTTGAATGACTTAATCACGCCATTGCCAACCAAGGGCATAATTTGCTGCTCTACTTGGTCCATGTTGGTGGTCATACGATCGTAACTGGTACCTTCTGCTCCCTTGATCATGATGAATACCACACCTCTGTCTTCAACCGGCGCAAGTTGCGAGGGGATAGCTTGCATAAACGCAACACTGCCAAGCACACACAATACAATGGCGGTAGGCCCCGCAGTGCGAGTAGCAATAATCTTGTTTAACAGAGCTTGATAAGCAGGGATCAGTTTTGTGAATGCTGCATCCATCATTTTGCTTATACGGCTAGGTTTAGCATTGTGACGCAACAGTTTACTGCTGAGCACGGGGGTAAGAGTTAGTGCAATAAACGAAGAGAAAATAACGGCTACCGATAGCAATACCGAAAACTCGGTAAACATTTTACCTACCATGCCGTCCATGTAGGCAATCGGCAAAAACACCATAACCAAAACCAGAGTGGTAGCAATAACGGCAAAACCAACTTCACGGGTACCGCGATAAGCTGCTAGCAAGGGCGGGGTGCCTTGCTCGATGTGGTGGTAAATATTCTCTACTACCACAATTGCATCATCCACCACTAAACCAATGGCAAGAATAAGCGCCATTAAAGTGATTAGGTTGATGGAAAAGCCAAAGCTTTGTGCGGCGATAAAGGTGGCAATTAGCGATACCGGTACGGTAATCGCCGGAATAATGGTTACTCGTGCTTGGCCTAGGAAAATATATAGCACTAACACTACCAAGCCACCGGTGATCATTAAGGTTTGGTAAACCTCGTCGATGGCTTGGTCGATGAACACTGTGGCATCGTAATCTACTTTTAGCTCGGTGCCCTCGGGTACGAAACGTTGTAAACGCTCAACCTCGTTTGCAACCTTAGTGGCTACATTAAGTGGGTTAGCATCTAATTGCGTTACAATGCCTAGGCTTAGGTTTAAGATGCCATCACTTTTAAAGGTGGAGTTTTCGTTTTCGGCACCAACAAATACGCTGGCGACATCTTTTAGATAAACGTGAGTGCCATCTTCACTGGTTCGAATTCGCAGGTAGTCAAAATCTTCAGGCTCGGCATAGAGTCGCTCGGTGCGTACCGACATTACCGTGGTATCGTTTCTTATTTCACCGCCGGGTAGCTCGAGGTTTTCGCTTTTTAATGCAGTAACAATGTCGCTAGGAGTGACTTGTCGACCGGCCATTAAGGTGGGGTCGAGTTTTACATACATTACTTTGTACAATGCACCGGTAAGTTCTACCGAGCTTACTCCACTAATAAGATTAAAACGATCTACCAATACGCGCTCTGCGTAGTCGGTTAGCTCGGTGCGATCCATCTTATTAGAGTTTAGGTTGATATAGATAGAAGCTTCGCCGCTGCCGTTATCTTTAGACACCACTGGATCAGTAATATCATCTGGCAAACTACGCTTCGCTCGCTCAACGGCGTCTCGTACATCGCTCACACCCTCGGTTAAGGGCCAACCCAGTAAAAAGGTTACGGTTACCCGCGACATACCATTTCGGGACACAGAATCAATTTGATCAATGCCACTAATGCCCGATAATTGGTCTTCAATTACCGAGGTTATTTGGCTGTCGATAATGGTGGCAGACACGCCTTCGTAACGGGTGCTTATGGTAACAACTGGGTTTTCTACATCTGGCATTTCTCGCACAGCCAATTGGCTAAACGAAGCAATACCAAAAACACACAGCAACAAGCTTAATACAATGGCAACAACAGGGCGTTTTACCGAAATGTCAGACAGCAGCATTAAATTGGCTCCTGAGTGGCTTTTTCATCGGCGAGTTGTTTCGACTTAGCGACTTTGGTGTCTACTTGCTTAATACGAGCGCCGTCGCGAATATTCACCAGGCCTTGTACTACGATGTTGTCATTTAATGCTAAACCTTGGTCGATTAGTACGTAGTTATTAATACGCGCACCTAGCTGAACTTCGGTGCGATGAGCAATATTGTTTTCTCCTACCACATACACAAACCGTTTGGTGCCAGAGTATTCAATAGCCTGCACAGGGATCATTGCTTGAGTGGCTGCTGGCAGGGTGAGCTTAGCACGCATCATCATGCCAGGTTTTAATTGTTTACTGGTGTTGTCGAAGTTAACTCGCACAGTGAGGTTAAGGGTATTGCTGTCGACTCGTGGGTCTATGGCGTCGATGGTGCCTTCAAAGATCTGCTGCGGCCAAGCGGGGGTTGTGGCTTGTATAGGCATGCCTTTGGATAATAGAGACAAATACTGATCGGGCACATTTAAGTCGAGTTGTAGGCTTGATAGGTTGTCTAAGCTGAGTAGCGATTGATTTGCGTTAATCAGTTCACCGTTACTGATATTGATTAATCCGGTAACCCCAGTAAAAGGCGCGGTAAGGGTGTGATCATCAAATTCTGATTGCGCTGATTGTAATCGTGCTTTGGCAATAGTTACGCTGGCCAGTTGGGCGTCAAAACTGGTTTGTGAAACCGCCTTACGTTTTAGCAGTTGTTCAAATTCATACAGTTTGCGTTGCTCGTCGGCCAAGTAGGCTTTTGCTTCGGCCAATGCTGCACTGGCTTTTAAATCGTTTAGCTTAACTAATACGTCGCCTGCTTGAACTCGTTGATTAGAGCGCACATTGATTTGATTAATCTTGCCGCTGACTTCTGCAGCAATAGCCACCGACTGTTCGGCATCTAGGGTGCCAATTAAGCTCAGGTTTTGAGCTAGGCTATGTTGTTGCACTTGCTCTGTTGTTACCAAAGTGGGGGCAAGGCTACGCGCTGGGTTGCCATTTGTAGACTGCTGATTGATCACTATTAGAGCGATCATGCAAATAATGAGAACTGGCGGTAAAACATAACGTAAGTACATGGGAGTCCATCGAGCTTAAAAATGAATAGCTATTTTACGTTGTTTAGGTTTCTGTTTAGGTAAACTAATGTAAAGATATGCAAAGGTTTGCCTTGGTTTGCCTTTCTATGTGCTGTGTAATGAGCGCGGCTTATCTATTTATGCTTTAGTGTTGATGTAATGTAGATTTTTACGTGGCTATGTGAGCTTTAACTAGTGAGTAAGCTTAAGCGATTTGGAGGAACAACGATGCAAGCAAGCAAGATGGGTTTTAACCCAGAGTACCAAGAAGAGGCGCCTAGCAGCGAGGATTTAGCAGCATTAAGTGGATATGCAGTATTAGAGTTTGGTGCGCCTTGGTGTGGCCATTGTAAAGCCGCTGCCAGCGCTGTTGAGTCGGTGTTATCTTCTAAAGATTTACCACACATCAAGGTGTTTGATGGCAAAGGTAAGCGCTTAGGGCGAGCATTTCTGGTTAAGCTTTGGCCAACACTTATACTGCTTGAATCGGGTAAGGAAGTGGCACGAGTAGTTAGACCGGTTGCTGTCAGCGATGTACAAGCGCTATTCGCAGCACTAGAAAACTAAGCTTTTACTACAGCTTTACAGTTAACTTAAGTAAAATGCTCAAGCTAATTTTTTAGCCAGGCTATTTTGATAAGCCAACACCCGAAAGGCCAATAGTAGCCTTGGTGTTAATCCTCCTCCCAATTATTAAGTGTTGTTATGCAAGCTTTTAAAACGCAGTTTACGCTGTCACGCCAATACCTCGCCGAATGTTTTGATCAAACATCGCCCTTTGAAAAGAAGTCCGCTATAAAGAAGTGGTTTCCTGCCTTGCTGCTATTAGTAGGCTTAGCACTGTTGATGTTTACCGAACAACCCAAAGTAGCGGGTAGTATGCTAATTGGTTTGGCGGTATTAGAGTTAATTCATATTCGCTTTAAACGAGCGTGGTGGCTAACCAGACAAATGTGGGGGCGCAGCGCTAATAGTGAGATAAAACTTAGCATTAACAATGAAGGTATAGAGACACAAAACCCTTACACTAAAACCAGCCTAGCTTGGGACAATGTAGAGACGGTAATTGAAACCGAGCTTGGCATTATTTTGGTGGCTAAAACAGGCGGTCGACAATATTTGTCGAAGTCTTTGTTTCCAGAAGAGCTGGTGGCAGAAATAATTGTGAAGTTTAAAGCGGTTGAAGAAGACTAGTTGTTTGTGCAGGTAGTTAGTTTTAGTTGAGTGATTTAGTAGCGGTTTGCGAATAATAGAGAGTAAACAGCAAGATCATTCTATATCTTGGTTGCTTGGAATTTTAAGCTGATTGCAGTTTGTTTTATAAACTAAAGGGCAAAGTATGTTTAGCCACGTAATGATTGGTACTAACGATTTAGCACGTTCAAAAGCATTTTATGACCAGATTATGCAAGTGCTTGGGTATAACGAAGGTGTGATGGATGCTAAAGGTCGCTGTATGTATGCCACTGCATCGGGAGTGTTGGGCTTAACTAAGCCAATTAATGGTGAAGACGCCACTAATGGTAATGGGATGACAGTGGGATTTTTAGCTAGCAACCCAGAGATGGTGGATACGTGGCACGCGGTGGGGCTTGCCAATGGTGGTACTGCAATCGAAGAGCCACCAGGCATAAGAGGTAAAGCGCCACGAAAACTTTATATGGCTTATTTGCGTGATCCCGACGGCAATAAGATATGCGCAACCCATTTTATGCTCGATTAGCATTATGCACTTAACGAAATAAAAACCAGCGACTTTGGCCGCTGGTTTTTTGTTTAGGCTGGGTTAAAAACATACTTTAGTGTATTCGCTAAATAGCGGGTTATCGCCCGACACATAAGCACAGCCTTGCTTAGTATCAAAAATCATTGATTCAACAGTGACAAAATCTTTGTCGTAAAGGGTAATGTTGATTGGTTTTTGCTTAAGAATGTATTTCATCCCTTGCACTGTTTTTTCTTTACTAAAGTCTACGAAGTTTTGCGCTGCTTGTTCGCGAGCAAAGCTATCGACAAAGGTTTCGTTTGCCTCTGTCATGCTCATGGTTTCAAGCATTGTTTGTTTCATTTTTGCATTGTGGTTAGCGTGGCCAATGCCACCGTCTCCACGTACTAGAACAGTAGCATCTACCGACATTTCTATAGCGCCATGGTCGCCAGAATCATCAGCAACGGTAAAGTTCATGGCTACTGGTGTGGTGTAATGCTTAAGTTTGTTAAAGGCATCTTCAACACTGGTAGATGAAGTAATCGCTGCAAACACAGCATCTATGGTTACAATATTTTTGGTGTTTATATCTGCAGTGGTGCCGCTAGGCTCGCCCATAATATTTAGCACCACACCAACGTGTTTACCCATTCCTTGAAAATGACTCCCGTCGGTGGGTATAAAGATAGTATCGTCGGTCTTGATCACACGGGTAGGGTAGTTAAGTAAGTGGTCGATCCCTAGGTCATTGTTTTGCGCAACAATGCCGGTATCTGCAAAAGCAAGTGTTGTGCAACCGCGCATTTTAGTGGCTGCGTCAGAAAGAGTTTGCTTAGTGTTGGCCTGCATAATGGACTTGTTTACTGACCAGTCCATTTGCAATGCTGCGGCATATAGCTCGTGTACTTCTACTCCTCGAATCTCTGCTTGGCGTTCCATCATAGCGGCATATTTAGGGGCTATTGCTTGGTTGTTTGATACTGCATTTTTAGCTAGCGTGAGTACTTCGGCATCCGGCGTTAGGCGATCAAACTTAGCAAGTGTTTGTGCTAAGGCTTCTGCGCTTTGGCCGCTTAAATCGATAAGCTCTGCGCCGTTTTGGTGGGCTGCTCGTTGTGGTTGGTAATAATCTAACTTATCGCCAGCTTTCATGTCGGCTAAAGCATGCGTTGAGAGCAACGCAAGTGTAACAACAGTTAATATAGATTTTTTCATAGTTCGCACCAAGTGGTTAAGAATGTTTGGTGAGATCAGATTATCAACTGCTGTTTCTAAAGTTTGTAACGATAAAGTGCCAGTATTCCAATATTTGGAAAGCCATGAATTGAATATCTTGGAAAATTTAGCGTCGACTAGTTACGCTCATTTACCCGTAGTCGCTTACCTTTTGCCGCTAGCGCACAGAATACAGTACAAGCCACGCCAAACAGAGCAATGATTAAGAGTGGTAAGCTCCAAGTCCCTGTTGAGGTATGGATAATACCTATAAGCGAAGGACCGGTTGCCGCTAACGCATAACCAAAGCTTTGCGACATGCCCGACAGCGCAGCAGCTTGTTGAGTATTTGTTGTTTTATGGCCAATAAAACTTAGCACTACAATAAACGTAGCGCAGTTGCTTAGGCCAAATAATCCTACCCATAATATGGCTAAACCGGGTGCTAATATCATCCCCAGCAAACTAAATACTACGCTAGATGCACACAGTGTTATTAGCAAAGTATGGTTTCTCAGCTTGGCCAGAATGGGCATCAACACCAGGCCTGGCACCATGGTAGAAAACTGCAAAAATCCATATATATAACCTGCATCTAATTCGCTGTAGCCAACATCGTTCAGTATTTTAGGCAACCATCCAGCAAAGGCGTAAAAGGTAAAAGAGTTGATGCCAAGCGCTAAGGTAACAAACCAAGCTACCGGTAAACGCAGCAGTGAAGTAATGGACACAGACTCGCTATGTTGCTCTGCTTGGTGCTGCTGTCTCGATTTAGTTGTAAGTTTTGGTAGCCAGAATAATAGGGCGGCTAAGGGAAAGATAAGGTTAAAGGCTAGCGCAAATTGCCAACCAAATAGCTGTTCTGGCGCTTGTTGCGACAGAGGCACCATCACACTAGCTGCCAAGGTTGAACCCACACCCATTACAAAAATGTACAGCGATGAAACCTCAGAAATACGCTCTGGGAAAAACTTTTTAACTACCGCTGGCAACAGTACATTACCAAAAGCGATGCCTGCGCCCATTACTACAGTGCCCAAATATAAGGGCGAAACTAAACCCATCGAGCGAACTGCGACACCAAGCGCCACGCAAAATAGCGAAATTACCAAGGCTTTTTCTAAGCCAAGGTTTTGCGCCAGTTTAGGCGCTAAAGATGAAAAAACTGCCAAGGATATTAACGGAAGCGCAGTAACAAACCCCGCCTGAGCAGCAGACAGTGAAAGGCTTTCCATAATTTGCTCTAGCACTGGGGCTAAGCTGGTAAACGGTGCTCTTAAATTAAGGGCCACTAAAAACACGCCTAACAGCGTGAGCAGTGTAACGGGTGATAAGCGAGGCATCTTGAATACTACTAAGATAAAACTTGATTTTACATCAAATTAGCGAATTTGTATTACATATTTGTGGCTTACGAAATAGCAAAGTTTTGTTGGCGCTTAAGCTTGGCGATTGCCAAAAGCTGGGTGTAGAGTAGATAACAGATTAATAGATTAGATTGCTGGTTTCAGCTAAGCCTTGGAGAGGTGTATGTCTTACGAAATATTAGTGGGTTTGCAAGTAATAGATGATGCTAAGTACGCAGAGTATCGAGCTGCAATGAAGCCAATATTGGCTGATTATCAGGGCCACTTTGTTTATGACTTTAAAGTGTCGGAGGTGCTCAAGACCGAGCAGCAAGATTCGCTTGAACAAAGTAACATTAATCGCGTTTTCACCATTAACTTTAGTAGCGAAGAAAACAAGGACAGTTTTTTTGCCGACCCTATTTATCAACAAGTTAAAGATCAGTATTTTGTTAGTTCTGTAGCAAGCACAACGATTATCTCTGCCTACCATAAAGCTGATTAGACTTATGTAAACGTATAAAGCTCGTAGCTTATGCGAGCTTTATATTTTTAGTACCTACTTGAAAGTGAACTGTTGATTGTCGCCGTTGTAACAAGCCCACTGTAATAGACGAGTTCCATTAGCGGTTGATTTGCCTTCTGCGTCTAGGCATTTATCACTTTTCCTTGCGATTAACTCAAAATTACCATTGTCTTTGGGGTTAATCTTCCAATGTTGATTCTGATTATTGGGCATGCACGACCATTGGTGAACCGTCGCACCATCGGCCGTGGAGCCATTGTTTAAATCAACACACTTTTCGCTGCGTTGCGACTGAATAAGGTACCAACCATCATCTGCTGGAATAAATTTAAAACGTTGATTTAGGTTGCCAGTATTACAATCCCATTGGTGATAGGTCGCGCCATTTGCAGTGTTGCCATTGGCAAGTTCGAAACAGCGACCGCTGTGGGCGAGTTCGAGGTTGGTCCAACTTGCCGGAACCGCATTGCCGTTTTGCTTGGCATTTACCACGATGCGATGGTTAATAATGTCGTGAGCTTCACGCCATGTTTCACCTTCTGGAATTAACATCGCTCTAAACTCGTAATCGCCGCTGGGCAGATCGCCGGGTACTTCAAAGCCAAACCAGGTGTCTTGATTGCTGGCGGAATGAACCACTTTTTGCTGCTTGGCAACGGTTTTCCAGGTGGTGCGACTTACTAAATGTAGTTGTAAGTCTTGGGAGTTGGTAGCGGAGTAATTAACTGCAACTGAGACTTGCTGTCCGGCATCTATTGTAGAAGGCACAGTGATGCCACTTAGGCTGTTTTCGGTGTTAGCTTGCTGACTGGTTTTTACTAGATATACGTTGTAGGGCTCTAGCTCAAATTGTTGAGCATGCATTTTGCCGGTGATTAGGTCTTTTACTTGGTGGGGTAAATCTAAACTGAGTTTACGCTTGTCTTTACTTACGTTAATTATGGATAGGGTGGTATCGCCACTGTCGTCGGTAAACTGCCTAACAAACACACCATAAGCCGCTTGGTTTTGCATATCTGTAATTTGAAAGTCTACCTTACGAGGTGTGGCTAAAGATTTTACATTGCTTGCCAACTCGTCGGCCATATCAAATACACCGCCTAAAGTTATGTCGGCGTAAGAAGGCATTTGGGGCTGATTGCGTGGTTTACCATGTTGGTTTTTAACAAAGGAGTCTTGACGATTTACCAATATTTTCTTTGCTGCATGATCCTGCAATGCTTTGTAGGCCCAATAGCTTAGGTAGGGAGTAGGAGGGACAACTACCACCTTATCGCTGCTTAAGTTATTTAGCTCTGAAGCAGTAATAAACCCGACGTCTACATTCAGCATTTTTAGCGCTTCATAGACTTTAGTGAGTTTATTAATGTAGCCGCTATCTTGAATGGCAGAATCTTCGGAATAAAAAATGCGGAAGGTGGTATCGTAATCGACTAAATGGCTGAAGCTTTCGGCGTGGGCATTTAGTTCTTTCATGGCACGGCCGTAGGCATCCATTACCAGAGGTTGCGTGGTTGGCTCTGAAACAAAAATCGAGTTTACGGTACTAGGATCTCCGTTTTCTTTACGTCCCCACACCCAAGCAGTGTTCATTTTCATACCGTGGGTATGGCCTAACCACAGGCCTGCGCGCACGTAGTTTGGGTCCATATCAAAGTGTTGCCATTCGGCAGATAAACCATGCCATTCGGAGTCGTAAAAGGGCTTGTTAGGCGCAATGCTACGGTAGAAATCTAAGCCTCTCGACTGTTCTACCCATTCGATGCTGTAACGCTCTCTAAATTCAAACTCCTTATTTCTAAAGTTGACTAAATCGCGAGGGCCCATACTAAAGTCAGATCCCATGACATCTTGTAACTTAGCCAATGCTTCAATATCGATGCCGTGATCTCGCCACTCAGAGCTCATAATCCAACCCAACAATTTAATGGTTACTTTGGCTTGTGGATCGTGTTGTTGAACGTTGCGTTTTAAAAAGCTAAACCATTCGGTAACACGTGCCATGTTGAATTTGCACCAGTCATACCAAATGGGTCCACCTTGTAATGACTTGGCAATAGGGATAGTTAGGCCATCTTTGGCTTGGGCAAAACTACTATACTGGGTGCCGTATGCTTGGTTTAAATCGCTAATACTGTTGTATTGCTGTTGTAACCAGTTTTGGTATTTTTGTTTAGTGCTATTTGATACCCCCTTGTCTGCATACCAACCGCCTTCGCGTGTTGCAAAATGTGGTTCGTTAGCCAGTAAGTGGATTCTTTCGCCTTCACCAGCATGTCCCTTAGTTGCAGGAATATAGTGCTGCATGAGTTGTTGGTACCAACTGCGAATACTGCTGTTGTCGATATCAAAGGGAACAAAATAGCGGCCGGTTTCAAAAGCTTCTGGTGCGGCTTCTTTCTGCCAAGCGCTCGTATTGTATCCAAGGAAAAATACCTTAGGATCCATGTATTTAGCATTTTGCGACTGTAAGCTTTCTACAGCACTGTTTACTGCCCAGTTATGTAAACCGCCACTTTCTTTAAGTTCTGATACTGGGTA
Organism: Agarivorans sp. OAG1; assembly: GCF_037076485.1. Lineage (NCBI taxonomy): Bacteria > Pseudomonadati > Pseudomonadota > Gammaproteobacteria > Alteromonadales > Alteromonadaceae > Agarivorans > Agarivorans sp. OAG1. Next base: position 2,548,742 of record NZ_AP028990.1, on the reverse strand, counting down.
ATAGTCACCGCCAATTCTGCCAAAAGCATCGATGTAGTTGTTCTCGCTAGGTAACCAATTAAAGCTACTGGGATAAACAACTTGGTTGTTAATGGTAAATTTATCGCCACTAAGCTTAACGGGCCCGCTGCTAAAGTCAGTAGGTGCTTGCAATACTAAACTGCCATTCATCTGAGCTTGCAGTTCTTGTACGGCACGCTCTGCAACGGTAATGCTGTCTTTTAGTTCTTCAAAGGGAATATTTTGCGAGTAGTTACTCGGTATATATTCGTTCCACCATATGGCATCTACTTTGGCTTGAATGATTTGTGGATTTTGTCGGTCAAACTCAGCGTATTTTAGGAACAGATCGACTACCGCCTTAGACACGTTGGCATAGTCGGTGTTGTGGCCTTGTTGCTCTGCTTGGGCAATGGTTTGAATAAGCTGATTTCGAGCAGTTTGTGCCTGAGACTTTAAGTTTTGGTAGGTGGCATTATCGGTGGCGTCACCCCATTGCCACGCGTGGGCTAATGGCATACTTAGGCTAAGTGCCAGCAAACTAGTATAACCCAGTTTAACGAGTGCGGAATTGCAGCTGTTTAGGCGTAAAGCGTTCATGAGATATCCTTATATTTTTATTGTAAGCGCTAATCTAATAAAGAGAAATAAGTACTTTGGCTGTGTAAATAACGATTTAAAAAAAGCGCCACTCAGGGGAAGTGGCGCTTTTGCTTACGGTCTTGGTGCTAGGGCCAAGAACTTGCTAAGGCATTAGCGTTGTGGCGGGGCGGAGAAGTCCCAAACCACTATGCTGGCAACCGTTAGCTCACCGTTATGTTTGAAGTCAACATTTACGGTGTTGTTGGTAGAGAGGTACTCTACCGGTACAGGAATTTCTAACGTTGCAAAGTAACGGTCAGAAGAGTACTTAGCTGGGCCGCGCCAATCGATAGGTGTAGTTACGTCGTTACCATTAACCGTTAGTGAGTTAATAGTAAGCAATCCGCCTTCTTTATCATCTTGGTCTGGGAACAAGGCTACAGTTAAACGTAGCATTGCTTCTGCAGCGCCATTAGGTACTACAAGGTTGTTAACCTTAACGGTTTTAGCACCACCATTTACGCTTATGCGATGTGGTACCGAGCCGCCACTAACACTTTCGCCAAAGTATTTGTGTTCAGTTACTTTTTGGTTAACGGCAACGTTGTTGCTTAAGGTGTAGCGTAGAACTGCGGTTCCATCAGCTGCTAAGGTTAAGCTAGAAGGAAGCTGTTTCTTATGGCGGCGTTCAAGCTTGGTATGCTCTACACCGTCAAAGTACATTTGACGTAGTTCAACATTGCTAACATTTAGGCCAGTTAAACCTGCAACGTTTAGGTTAACGGTAGTGTCGTAATCTTCTAGGTTGTTGATGATTACAAACAACTCTTTTCCGTCTACATAAGCATTAACTTGAACATCAGGATCGCTTGAGTGAGCGTCAACACGTGTTCCATCTACGTCTGCCCAAAGTTCAAAGAACTTAATGTAAGAAGACCACTGCCAATCACCATTGTTTAGCTCAGACTCCATCATCATTGAGTAGTGGTAAGGTGCAGTACAGTTAACTGTTGCATCGTAACCACAACCCGCAGGCTTGTAGCCCCACAATGGTTTAGCTGGCGTAAACGGCATAGACTTAATCACGTAGTCTGGACGTTGTAAGAACTGCATTAACATGCCGTTAAAGGCTTTTAAGTTCTCGATGTCGTAACGTTCTTCGTGAGGAAGTTCGTCCCAAGCACCTTGTACAGCGCCGTACTCAGACATAACAATTGGCTTACGGTTTTCTAAACCACCAAGGTTAACGTCAGACCACTCCATCATGTCTAACATGGCTTGCACATGGCCGCCACGGCGAACCGTACCTGCTTGTCCATTTAGGTCTTTACTTGGCCAGTCGTAGATATGTACAGCGTAGAAGTCCATATCTGCACCCGCTTCTTCCATAAAGCCACGCCACATAACATCCCACTGATACCAATCGCTTTCGCGAGTATCGTCTACTGTGGTTTGCATTGCTTCGGTGAACATTGCACAGGCTTCTTCGTCTACCCAAGCACATAGGTAGTCGTCTTGGTGGCGAGAGATACCATCACGACGATAGAAGTCGTGTTGACCCCAGGTCATACCGCCAATCATCGGTGCTTCGTCACCCAGTGCTTGTCTAATTTCTTGAGCAACCAAAGAGTGGTAACGCCAAATGTCTTCTTGGTTAGTAACCATGAACTGCCCGGTTTTCATCAACATGTCGGGTTCGTTAATTACTTCCCAGAACTTAGGCATTGGCTCACCAACGTTTCCGTTTTGAGAGTTAGCGTAGTAGTTGGCTAGGTAATGACCCATCCATTTAGCTGAGGTCTCAATAGTTTTTGGCTGCCAACCGGTAGATGTCATACCGTTGTCGTACCAGCTTAAGGTGGGGTAGGTAGGGTGCGGGTTAGTACCAGCAATTAACTCAGTTTTTTCTGGCGAGAAACGCTTGTAGAACTCGTTGTTAGCGTAATCTTCGCGCAGTACTTTACCGCGATTAACCATCCAGTCCATATCAGGTGTATTAGCTACATTTGGATCTTGAGCCGTTTCTTTGAAGCGCCAAGTTGCTGTTCCGTTGTCACGGCCCATGTATACGTCTAGCGTATTTAGGATGTAGTTCAAACGGTCGCTGTGGCCATTCCAATCTTGCTCAAAGATGGTACTGTGCATTGTCATATGGCGGCTACGGCCAAAGTCAGATACACCGTTCACTTCATGCATGATATTGGCGTTTACACTTACTGATACAGTTTCGCCGTTGCTTAGTTGCGAACTTGAGCAACCTTCTGCGTTAGCAAACTCGTCGATAGGTGTATTGGGGCAAATATCTACACTGTCGGCTACGCCATCTTCGTCGGCATCACTGGCTGCTACGGGACAACCTGTTGGTGTTACATTTTGACCAAATGGCGTGTTTGGACATTGATCAATGGTGTTTGGTACTCCATCAAAATCATCGTCGTCACCGCCAGTGCTAGTACAGCCAATGTCATCTACAAAGGCGCCTGGTGGTGTGTTAGGGCATTGATCTATGCGATCATTGATGCCGTCTTCGTCGCTGTCTTTTTGTGATGGCGTACAACCGTTTGCATCTGCAACTTCGTCACTAGGGCTGCTAGCACAAAGGTCATCTACGTCGGGAACACCGTCATTGTCACCGTCGATAGCTAGGTCAACATTGCCTACTCGGCTAAAGCTAATGCTATCGATGTTGAACTGAAAGTCAGCTGAACCAGCGCCGTAAATGCGGATAGTGTTAGTGCCACTAAAGATGTTGAATCTACCATTGCCTGGTTGGGTGTAGAACACGTCCCAGTCGCCGCCAACACTATTAACGGTTGTTACATTTTTAACTGCTAATTGGCCATTGTGATCAGTAAGCATTAGGCCTACCGCTGTATCACTTAAAGTGCCTGTGGCAACTCGGTAACTGGCGTCGTATAAACCACCGGTTTCAAGTTTGACGTAAAACTCTAAGTAATCACCAGAGTTAAAGTAATTAACAGCCTTACCGTTATCGATATCATAAATACCTACTTCGCCACCTACTGCTTGGTAGTTTTCTGCTTCTAAGGTAAAGCTGCCTTCTACTTCAACAGGGTCGGTGCCATTGCCTGGTGGTATCACTACAGGCGGATCGGTTGGGTCCGTAGGATCAGTTGGGTCCGTAGGATCAGTTGGGTCCGTAGGATCGGTTGGGTCTGTAGGATCAGTTGGGTCTGTAGGGTCAGTTGGCTCCGTATAATCACCTTCACGTAATAAGGCGAAGCTGGCTAGGTTCCACTGCCAGTCATTGGTCCCTGAAGCATTTAAGCGCAATTGCACTGAACCACTAGGAATCGACAATAAATAACTTGGTTTGAGAGACTGGAAATTGTCCCAGCCACCTGCAGCTACCGAAGACTTACCTACAGACGCCCAACCGTTACCAGTATTTAGCAATACTTCAATTTCTACACCTGCATCAAGCGCCGTAGCAATTAAGTATTCAATGCTGTAATCACCAGACTCTGCAATGTTTAGGTCGTAATCTACGTAGTCGCCCTTGTTAATGTAATTAATCGCACTTACACCATTAGCGGTATAAGTACTTACAGGAGAAGGTTGACCATCGGCAAAAGCACCACCACTACCAGTAAAGCTGGTGGCTTGGGTAATCAGTGCTGCTGGTGGCAACACCACTGGCGGTTCAGGATCTACCGGTTCATCGGCAACTTTTTGCAGCGTGAAGTAGTCTAAGTTCCATTGCCAGTCATTGGCGCCAGAGGCAGCAATTCGAATATCCACCTGGCCACTAGGTAGCTCTACCGTATGAGTAGGGGCGAGTAATTGAAAATTGTCCCAGCCAGCTGCTGGCACTGTCGTTCTTCCTTGAGAAACCCAAGCGGCACCATTTTTTACTAATACTTCAATTTCTGCACCGTTTGCTATATCGGTGCCAATTAAGTATTCGATGTTGTAGGTACCGGCTTCAGCGATATTTACCTGATAGTCTAGGTAGTCGCCTTTGTTTACAAAGTTTATTGCAGTCGCACCATTTACTGTATATGTGCTTACTGCTGCAATTTGGCCGTCATCGAAGGTTCCGCCAATCATCACGAAATCTTCGGCCTCTACTCGTATTGCTTCGCCAGCTGCTGCTGAACATACACCTATGCTCAGTATTGAACTGACAGCAAAGCAGAGCGGAGCCATTTTCTTTGCCTTGATAGTCATAAAACTTCCTATGTTTATATCCTAGTTATTTATTTGCGTTTGTTACTTCTCGATTATCTAAACGCGATATGCTCAAAATTTGGTATACCAATTTTGGTTACCTTAATAAGTTGTTCTGTGCTTAAACGAATGAAGTGGTTTACTTGGTAGTACTTGATAGCAGCCAAGTACTTAAGCTGTTGAGCTTAAATAATATGATTGCGCTATTTTTGATACTGACCACTTGTTGCCACTCCCTTGGTTAAGCGATTCAAGAAATACCGTCCTCCTTGTGGTTAATTGGTTTCCCTAAATAACGCCAATAGGTTGACCAATAATTGGGTTGATAGGCAAATAAATAGCATTATTGGTTATCCAAATTTTAGAGGTTGATCACAATTGGTTGATCAATATTTATTTCGAGAGGATGAATAAATACTTGCTTTGGTGATTTGTGCGGCAGTTCAAAAATTGTACTGCTGTTGTTTCATGGCAGGATTTAACTAAAAGTCGTGCGCTATACTGGTCGGATTTGTCTTTCTTTTAACTCATTGTTTCATATTATTTAAATGCATCTTATTGATAGTGGTAGCGATAAAATTAACAGTGTATCCACTAATGGCTGAATGATTTTGTTGTTCGATATTTATACTGCCTGCCATTGTTGATTCATTTAAAAATATGCAGTTGGTTTGCATGGAGAGTTTGATATTTAACCAATGTTTTTAAAGGCTTATCAACAAGCTTGTTAATGATTTAAACTATGCAGCGGCGACACTGCATAGGTGTAAGGTAGAGAAAAAGGAGAGAAGTAGAGTGACTATTGTATTTCGAGTGGTTTTGGCCACGTTTCTCTTGGTAAGCCTATTTTCTTGCTCAAATCGCACTGCGCAATACCCTAATCAAACGATGCAGGGGTACTGGATATACGGCTTCGAAACTTCTTTGTTCGAAAGCTGCCAAGGTGAACTGTTTTGGATGTGGTCTAGTGCTGATGTACAAGGCCAATACCAGCTCGAAGGGTACCGAAACCCAGTAGTTGTTCAGGGCTACGTTTTACCACCCAGTCCAGAGCAAAACATGCAGTCCTATTTACCGGAATTTAAGGTAGTTAAAATGCAGTTGCTCGAGCAGGTTTGCGATTAGCTCTGTTTAACTATTTTTGCCAGTGAAGCGGATTTTTTCAGCTTGGATTAACGCATCATGGAAGCCTTTAGTGGTAAAGCTAGCATTGTTAAAGCTCACTGTTTTTAAGCGGTTAAACGAGGAGTTAACAATCGCTTTATCTTTAATCTTTTTAGGGATTAATGAACAGTGCTTATTGTGTTGCTTTAACTCAAAAGTGACCAATTTACCGGCCACATGATGTTGCTGTTGGGTGCTGGTGCAACTGCCATTAATGGTGCTAGATATAATGACGCCGCCATCAGCGAAACTAAACTCTGCGATGTAACCTTGATCTTGGCTTAATACAGCGGCGTTGTTGTTGCTAGCTACTTGCCAATGTTCAGCTAAGTTTTCAATGTTGGCAAAAGCGCTGCTAGATACTAGCAGGCCAATAATGGCTAATTGATATCTGTTCATCTTAATCACGCTCGCAGTTAAAGATTTTGCCTGTATCGGTATCTTGTAGGCACTCATATTCAATACCATCTTTGTAGATGTCGATTTCTACGATATGTGCACTAGCAGTTTGGCTAAGCATTAAGGTACAAATAAACGCAGATAGTAAGGCTGTTTTATAGGTTTTCATGGTGATTGTCTCGCTGCTAATAGGTAATGAGACAATTTTGCGGTGAAGACTAAAATATAGCCAATTAGCACCTTTAAGTTTACCTAATAGCAAATGTAATACGGTTATGTGATGTCGAAAATCTTCAATAATTGTAAGCAAGGTTCAATTAAGCTGGCTTTTCATTATTGAAGGGAGGTTAAGCATGACTAAAGTTAATTACTTTGCAGAAGCACCAAAGGCTATGCAGATTTTATTCGAGCAAGAAGAGTATCTAAAAAGCCAGTTTGCTGACCAGCAGGCGCTTGGCATGAAGCTATTAGAGCTGGTTAAGTTGCGGGTATCACAAATTAACCAATGCGCATTTTGTATTGATATGCATAGTAAAGATGCCGAGAGTGCAGGCGAAAGTTGGCAGCGTTTAATTAGCTTATGTGCATGGCGAGAAGCCCCGTATTACTCGGTAAATGAACGGCTGGCTTTAGAATGCGCCGAACGCTTAACGGCATGTACAGGCTTAGACGATGAGCTTTACCAAAAAGCGCTAGACGCTTTTGGCGCAAAGGCGTTGGTGGATTTAAGCATTGCAATTAATGCCATCAACAGTTGGAATAGAATTGCAATCACCTTCAAACCTGAGGTAGGCAGTTATAAACCCAGCTAAGCAAATTATTCACCAGCTTGAGCAACAGTTTCTGTTTAGTTTATTTAAGCCCAAAGGACAGTTAGCTCAAGCCATACAAGGCCTGTGGTCTGCTTCAGTTGAGGCGCAGCAGCGAGCACCGTTTACCCGTTGGCTACATGCCGACGGCTGTAGCGGGGTGCTGTTTAACTTAGGCCCACCAATAAGGCTTGAAGATAAGTCTTATTCTTCTGGGGTGATTGTGCTGCCAGTGAACACCACTGCGCGAAGCATCACCTTGTCAGCGGATACCCAGCTAGCGGGTTTTCGCTTTAATCCTGGTGTAAGTGTTGGGTTCTTTGGCAAATTGGTAAGACGTGACGCCGAGGATATCGACGCTTCATTGCTGAAAAAATTGCAGCTACTACATCAAAGCTTAGTGACAACTAGCGGGCATAACGCACGGATAGTATTAATGTATAAGTGGTTACAACAGCACCTCGGCATACATAGTTGCCCACCACAATTATTTAAAGACGCTATTGAGTTGGTAGAACATGCTCAAGAGATAGGTTTGGTGTCTGATGAATTAGCGCTTAGCCAGCGGCAACTAGAACGCCAGTTTAAAGCGTTAACTGGCATGACGCCCAAACAATGGCAGCGAACCATTAGAGTAAAAAATACTTTTATGGCCCTAAAAACGCAGCCAGATATAGAGCTGGCTGCGCTTGCTGTTAATCAGGGCTTTTCCGATCAAGCACATATGACACGAGAGTGTAAAACCATTGGCAAAATCACTCCAAAACAGTATCTAAAACTGTTATAAAAATGCTTATTCAGGCGCAATGACCCCACGTTCTTCAAATACTTGTTTAGCGACTAACATGCCGTTAATAGCAGCTGGAAACCCAGCATATACTGCCATTTGTAAAATTACTTCAGTCACCTCTTTTGGGCTACAGCCTACATTAAGGGCGCCATGGATATGTACCGCCAGTTGGGGGGCACAATTGCCCATTGCGGTTAGTGCTGATACCGTTGCTATCTCTCGTGATTTAAGGTCGAGATCCTCACGGCTGTATATGTCGCCAAAGGGAAACTCTATGATGAATTTGGCCAGATCTGGGCAAATACTGGCGAGGCTATTGATCACATTGTGGCCTGCTTCGCCGTCTATTTCGCTTAGCTTATCAAAGCCACGTTGGTATCTTGTTTGTTCCATTGACCACTCCATTAATCTAAGGCTAAGTCACAAGCCTAGACCTTGGAGCTAGCTCCAAGTCAAGCTGCAGCTTACAAGTTTAACCGAGGTTTAATAAAATCAATGAACGCGGTGATACGCCGAGCAACTTTAGATGAGCGGTAGTACACAGCATTAATTTGTCGCTGATTAGTTTCTTCCACCAACAAGGCCGGGAACAAACTCACTAGCGTTCCTTGTTCGATATCGTGTTTAACCATAAATCCCGACAAACACGCAATGCCGTTGCCACTTAATGCTAGTTGGCGAATGGTTTCTCCACTACTAGCAGTAATAGCAGGCTTCATCGATTTAAACCCTTTTAATGGCCAATGGTTTAGCACCTTAGCTCCGCTAAAGCCGATTAACTCATGTTCGTGTAATTGCGCAACGTGCAGGGGCGCGCCGCGTTTTTCGAGATAAGCTGGAGAGGCGACGATATACAAATTACTCACGCCGATGGGGCGAGCATGCAGGGTGGAGTCAGCTAATGTGCCTATGCGGATCGCCAAATCGGTTTTCTTCTCCAGTAAGTCTACAAAGCCGTCGTTGGTATTTAGCTCTAGTTCTATATTGGGGAAGGCGAGTTTAAAATCATTTATTAGTGGAACGAGTTGATGAATTACAAACGGGCTTGCCGCATCAACTCGGAGCCTACCTTGAGGCAATTCACCCTTACTAATAATATCTTCTTCAGCTTGTTGAATTTGGCTTAAACCTACACGTACTGCTTCTATAAACTGGCGGCCTTCGTCGGTTTGTACCACCCGTCTGGTGGTTCGGTTAAGAATAGTAATGCCTAGTTGCTTTTCTATTTTGCTAACCGCTCTAGATACCTTAGCAACTTGTATATCCAAGGCATCTGCGGCAGCTGAGAAGCCTCCGCTATCAACTACAGCCAACAAAATTTCAAGATCATCAGAACGATTTTTTAGGTTAAACATCAGCAACTCTTTGTGAAGAAATCAACAAAAGTGAATGCTTAATACTAGTGTTTATTACAAAAGTTTTCTTAAATTTATCGCTTTATCACTTACATTTTCTACAAAAGTATTTTGTTGATACTGCCATTTCTGACAAAAGTTAATTAACTAATAATGCTTGCCATCAACTGTTGCACAGCGCAACAACCTAATCGATGACGAGAGATTACTGTTATGCCTTTAGCTTTATTTGCACTTACTTTAAGTGCCTTTGCCATTGGAACCACCGAGTTTGTGATAGTGGGGTTAATTCCTACTATGGCCCAGGACTTAGCGGTTTCTTTACCTTCTGCTGGATTGTTAGTGAGCTTGTATGCCTTAGGTGTTGCGGTTGGTGCCCCAGTGTTAACCGCATTAACTGGCAAGTGGCCACGCAAACAAGTGCTGCTTGCGGTGATGAGTTTATTTGTCGCGGGCAATTTATTAGCTTGGCAGGCTCCGAGTTATGAAATCCTAGTGGGTGCGCGAATTCTTACAGGTTTAGCCCATGGCGTGTTCTTTTCTATAGGTTCGACCATCGCAACGGGTTTAGTAGCAAAAGAAAAAGCTGCTAGCGCTATAGCCATTATGTTTACCGGACTAACGGTAGCGCTTGTTACTGGTGTGCCTTTGGGTACCTACATTGGCCAACATTTTGGTTGGGAAACCACATTTTTGGTAGTAGCGATTTTGGGCTTAATTGCACTTATTGGCAGTGCTTTTTTGGTGCCTAGTAATTTGAAGCAAGCGCCTGCCACTAAAATATCAGAGCAAGTTAAAGTATTAACAGAGCCTCGATTGTTGTTGGTATATGCAATAACCGCTATAGGTTACGGTGGTTCGTTTACTGCGTTTACCTTTTTAGCGTCTATCTTGCAGGACGTAAGTGGATTTAACGCCAGCGCTATTAGCTTGATTATGTTGGTGTATGGCGTGTCGGTCGCCTTTGGCAACATCTGGGGTGGAAAAATGGCTGACCGTTTAGGCCCAACTAAAGCACTAAGCTGGATATTCTTAGGTTTAGCCTCGGTACTGTTGGTATTCAACTTTACCGCGGTTAACCCTATTACAGCTGTATTAACCATTCTAGTGTGGGGGGCTTTTGCCTTTGGCAATGTGCCGGGCTTACAGGTTTATGTGGTGAAGTTAGCCGAGCAATATACGCCCAACGCAGTGGATGTAGCCTCAGGTTTAAACATTGCTGCGTTTAACGTCGGCATTGCTATAGGCGCTTGGGGCGGCGGAATGATAGTTGCCAATGTTGGGGTAGAACATACTCCTTGGGCTGGAGCATTGATTGTTGTTGGCGCCTTATTGCTAACCCGTTTAAGTGCAGCCTTGGATAACAAACAAAAGCAATCTGCTAAATCTGAGCTTTGCCAAGCGGCATAAGCCATTTTTGAATCTTAAGGAGCCTATTGGCTCCTTTTTTTGTTATTTCACCCAGTGGTATTGACTGGCCAATGGTTAGGGAAAAAGCTTTAAGCAAAACTGATAGGTGCTAATTCTAGTTGTTAACGATAGCGGTTTACCATAAGCAAACAAGGATGACTAACCAATTGCAAAAACGCTAAGGACAAAACAACAAATAAGGGCAAAACATGAAAATAAGACTAGTTAGTTTGTTATTGGCCAGTGTGTTTATCAGTGCTTGCGAAACATCTAACACATCAGACGCTAAGCCAAGTCAAACCACTGCTACCGTTGCCGTAGATCTCGCCAACGCTGCTCAACAGCAACTTACCTTTGAAGAAGTGTACACAACCACAGTATTAGCAAATGAAGAAGTGAGGGTGATATCCAGAGTTACATCAACCTTACTTGATAAGCACTTTCAAGCAGGGGATTTTGTCGAGCAAGGCCAATTACTATTTAGTCTAGACCCTCTGGAATTTGAGCTTAACCTAGCCAGCTTGCAAGCTAATTTGGTTAACGTTTCCGCCAAATACAATTCAGCACTTAAAAGCCTACAACGCGCTAAGCAACTAGGCGATGCCATTTCCAAGCAAGAACTAGAAGATATAGAAACCAAGTTTTTGGTTAATCAAGCCAGCCTTAAAGCCATTGCAAAGCAAGTCGACGATGCAGAGCTTTTGTTAAGCAGAACCGAGATTAAAGCTACGCGATCTGGGCGTATTAGCCAAACTCAATTTAGCCCTGGCGATACGGTTGGGGTAGGCCAAGTGTTAGCCTCTATCGTTGATGACAGTAACTTTAAAGTCACTGTGAGTATTGATGAGAAAACAGTTCTAAAAGCTATTCAGCAATACCGCGATGGTAGCTCCCAGTTTGAAGTGTTGGCGAGATTTTTAGATGGCAGCAAATACCCATTAGCTGGTGAGCTTGATTTTATCGACAATCAAATTAACCCAGCTACTGGCGCACTAGCAGTAGGCTTTAAATTTGCCAATGACGACAGTGTATTTGTTGGCCAATTTGTTGAAGTGGTATTGCGTGAAATGAAACAAGCGATTGTGATCCCCAGCAGAGCATTAGTACAAACCGCTAACGGGCCTGCTGTTTATAGGGTAAGCGGAGGCAAGGCAAAACTGCAGCCAGTAGAACTGGGCTTTCAGTTGGGTAATCAAACTGAAGTATTAACGGGCTTAGAAGATGGCAATGTTGTGGTCTCTAGAGGCCAGCAAAAGCTAAGTGATGGCAGCTTAGTAAGACAGCGAGGTTAGTATGGTTAAGTTCTTTATTTCGCGCCCTAAAACCGCCATCGTTCTATCGGTGATCATGAGCGTGTTAGGCGCCTTAGCGGCTTACACTATGCCGGTAGGGCAGTATCCCGATGTTGCACCGCCTATGATCAACGTATTCACCCAATACAACGGCGCTAACTCTAGTGTAGTGAACGATACCGTTGCTTCGGTAATAGAGAAAGAAGTAAACGGGGTTGAAGGAATGATTTACATGAAATCAACTTCTTCCAATGACGGTTCATACAATTTAAACGTAACCTTTGAGACTGGTTTTGACGCAGACAGAGCGGCTACCTTGGTACAAAATCGGGTAAATGCTGCTCAGCCCTTACTACCCGATGAGGTTAAGCGCAGTGGTATTTATGTAGAAAAGCTGAGCCCTTCGATGCTAATGATTGCAAGCCTAAACTCTCAGACCGGTGCTCACGACACCTTAGAGTTAAGCTACTACTTAACTGGCATTGTGCGAGAAACTTTATCCAGAATTAAAGGCGTAAGTAAAGTAACGCCCCTAGGTGAAAAAGAATATGCCATGCGAGTATGGCTTGAGCCAGAGCGTTTACAGGCTTTAGATTTAACTGTTAATGATATTTCTGCTGCTATTGCCGACCAAAATGCCGTGCGTGGCGCGGGCAGTGTAGGCGCAGAGCCGGTAACCGGAAATAATGATTGGCAATACACTGTGCAAGTTCGAGGTCGATTAGCCAACGAGCAGGCCTTTGGTAACATTCGAGTTAAAGCCTATCCCGATGGCACTTTAGTACGCTTAAAAGATGTTGCTCGTATTGAGCTGGGCGCGCAAAAGTATTTGGTCGATACCTATCTAAACAACCAAGAGTCGGTTGCTATGATGATCTACCAAGATCCAACTGCCAACGCCATGCAAGTAGCCGAAGATGTGCGAGCCGCAATGGCTAAACTTGAGCAAAGTTTGCCAAATGGCATGGTGTTTTCCTTGCCTTATGATGCTACCGAATTTATCGATGTTTCCATCTACAACGTACAAGAAACACTGGTAATTGCATTAATCCTAGTGACCTTGGTGACCTATTTATTCTTGCAAACTTGGCAAGCTACATTGATTCCTGCGATTGCCATTCCTGTTTCCCTTATAGCAACGTTTGCAGTGATGAAAGCATTTGGTTCAACCATTAATACCATTAGCTTATTTGGTTTAGTGTTAGCCATTGGTGTGGTGGTTGACGCCGCCATCGTGGTGATTGAAAACGTGGAGCGCCTGCTGCACGAAACCACTAAACCGGTTAAAGAGTGCGTAGAAATAGCCATGAAAGAAGTGATTGGTCCATGTATTGCCGCAGCTGCTGTGCTGTTAGCGGTGTTTGGCCCAACGCTTGTAATGCCTGGCATGGTGGGGATTATTTATGCTGAATTTGGCATCGCCATTTCAGTCTCTGTAGTTATTTCCACCTTGGTTGCGATGACCTTAACGCCAGCACTATGCGTGATGCTAATGAATCGCGATCTTAAACCAAACCGTTTCTTTCAAGCATTTAACCGCGGTTTTGAACGTTTTACCGAATTGTTTGGCAAAGGCGTAGCAGTGTTGTGTCGCCGAGTGGGTATTGCGGTGTTGTTGTTCTCGGTGTTTTTGGGGGCTAGCGCTTATTTAGGTGCTAGTTTACCCGGTGGCTTCTTACCCGATGAAGACCAAGGAACCTTTTTTGCGGTGGTTGATTTACCGGAAGGGGCTGCGCTTAATCGCACGCGCGACATGACAAAATTGTTGGTGGAGTCGTTAGCAGATGATCCCGATATTGAGATGGCGTTTTCTGCCGCTGGTTACAACTTATTAAACGAGTCGAGTAACTCAAATTCTGCTTTGTTGGTGTTTAGTCTAAAACACTGGGACCAGCGATCAGATAAGCAACAACATCAAGATCAGGTTATTGCACGAGTACAAGCTGCCATTGATGCTTTACCGGAAGGTGTGGGTTTTGCATTTGGCTTACCGGCCATTCCTGCCCTAGGTATGGTAAATGGTTTTGAATTTGTGCTTAAAGATGAAATGGGCAAGGGGCCAGAAAAAACTGCTGAGGTACTCGAACAGCTACTCGACAAAGCTAATCAGCGTGAAGAGATTGCCTCGGCCTTTTCTACTTTTAGCATCAGTATGCCTAACTTGTACCTCGACATTAACGAAGAGCGGGCTGCTGCGATGGGTGTTGCCTTTGGTGACATAGTAAATACCCTTAATGTGCAATATGGCGGAAGTTACATTAATGACTTTACAAAAGGCGGAAGAAACTACCGAGTAATGCTGCAGGCTGAAGCAGACTCTAGACAACAAATCGATGATTTATCGAATCTTTATGTTCGTTCTAGCCAAGGCGAGATGGTGCGATTAAGCAACTTGGTTTCGGTTCGTACGGTGCTTAATCCTAGTTCTTTGGTTCGCTATAACGTATCAGGCAGCACCACAATTAATGGTATTACCATGCCAGGTTACAGCTCAGGTCAAGCCATTGCAGCAATGGAACAGCTTGCTAATGAGGTTTTACCTACAGGGTTTAGCTATGAATGGACCGGTTTAACCTTACAAGAACAGCAAGCAGGTAACGCTAGCCTCATTGCGTTTGCTTTTGCCATGTTATTCACTTACTTGTTTTTAGTTGCTCAGTATGAATCTTGGTTAACGCCATTAGCTATTTTGCTAGCAGTACCCACTGCAATATTTGGTGTTTTGTCAGCGGTGTTACTTAGCGGCACAACCATCAACCTGTACTCGCAAATCGCCATTATGCTGCTTATAGGTATGGCAAGCCGTAACGCTATTCTTATTGTGGAGTTTGCTAAGCAGCTACGAGAGCAAAAAGGTTATAGCATTGTAGAAGCGGGCGTTGCAGCAGCTAAATTGCGTTTTCGTGCTGTGTTGATGACAGCATTCTCCTTCATACTAGGCGTAGTGCCGTTAATGCTAGCATCTTCAGCTGGGGCTGCGGCGATGCAAGCAATTGGTATGGCGTCGTTTGGTGGAATGCTGGCAGCTACGGTGCTTGGCTGTTTGTTTGTTCCAGCGTTTTTTGTGTTGTTCCAAACTTTACGCGAGCGCTTTTCTAGCAGAAAACAACCAGAGCCTGAGTTATTAATTGCTACTTTCCCAGCAAGCAATGACTAGTTAAAACTGCAACCTGTTATATATATTTGCCCAACTATTGAAAAATAGTTGGGCTTTGCTGAAATGGAAGCTAGTGAAGGTAGGTCTTTGATTGGCAAGAATAAGCACTAAGGTGCTTAATTCGACTACGCTTAAACAAGATCCTAAATCATGGAGTTAGCTTTGAAAAAGCACATCTCACTCATTCTATCTATTTACGTCGCCTTTGTATTTTTGCAATCTCTGTTCTTTAAGTTTGCTGGTTGGTTTGGCAGCCCAGCAGATATTACCGTGTACATATTTGACACCGTTGGGCAGTGGTTACGAGATGGTTTAGGGCTTAATCTTATTGGCGATCTGTTTGGCCAATACGGCGAAACAGTGATTGGATTAGCAGAGTTAGTGGCCAGCATTTTAATTTTGCGTAAATCTACTCGTTTCTATGGCGCATTTATTGGCTTAGGGGTTATGTCTGGCGCGATATTTTTTCACATTTTTACCCCGCTTGGGCTATTCCCTTACACCGATTTAAGCTGCTTACAAGATGGATGCCCCAGAGAGTACCCACTGTTCTTTATGGCTATAGGAGTGTGGTTAAGTTGCGCTTATTTGTTGTATCGCGACAGAAGCAAAATACTTGGCTAAACGGAATAAAATTAAGTTATAAAAAAGGCACCTTGTTAGGTGCCTTTTTAGTTAACGGGTGTAACCGTTAAATTCTTTTTCGTGTCCAATGCTCGACATGGGACCATGTCCGGGTAAAAACTGATAGGCATCATCAAGCGTATAAAGCTGAGTTTTGATGGCGTTGATCAGAGTAGGGTGATCGCCTTTGGGGAAATCGGTTCGTCCAATCGAACCGTTAAACAATACGTCTCCCACAATAGCCAATTGATTGTCGTGGTCGACAAACACTACGTGACCAGGCGTATGGCCAGGGCAATGGCGTACTTCTAACTTTAATTCACCAACTTCAATCACATCACCATGCTCTAACCATCGGTCAGGGGTAAAGCTAGCAACCTCAGGAAAGCCGAACATTTGGCATTGCATGGCCATTTTGCTGATCCAGAAATCATCATCTTTATGTGGACCAATTAACGGTACCTGGTAGCGCTGCTGAATAATGCTGCTAGCGCCTACGTGGTCTAGGTGGCCATGGGTGAGCAAGATTTTGGTGACTTCAACACCAGCTTTCTCTACTGCTGCTTGAATCAATTGAGGATCGCCGCCTGGATCGACAATCGCAGCTTGTTTGCTTTTATCACACCAGATAAGGGTGCAATTTTGTTGAAATGGAGTTACGGGAATTATTTGGTAAGCCATCTTAGTTAACTCTTATTGATTACAAGCCTAGGGGCTGTTTATCTTTCGCGGTTAGAATCAGCTCGAAAGATGAATAGCCCTAGTGTACGGATGTAAATGAAATTTTCTATAGTTTGTAATAACTAAGCCACCAATTAAAGTGGCTTATGTTTATAATGGAATTAAGCCCAACAGATTGGAGAATCACTTGAATATCAAAGATATTATGCAAACTCGAGTTGTTACCGTAGGCATGGATCAGCGGCTATTCGATATAAAAGACATTTTTGATAATGTGAGTTTTCATCACCTAGTGGTACTCGATGATGAAAACGCTGTGGTTGGCGTTCTTACTGAATCAGATTTGTTAGCCTCACTCAGCCCTTATTTGGGAAAAGCAGCTGAAAGCCAACGTGACGTGCATACCTTAACCCAGCGAGTTCATCATGTTATGACTCGCCAGCCTTTGTGTTGTGACGCCAATACCAGCATTAGCG
This sequence comes from Agarivorans sp. OAG1, assembly GCF_037076485.1. Lineage (NCBI taxonomy): Bacteria > Pseudomonadati > Pseudomonadota > Gammaproteobacteria > Alteromonadales > Alteromonadaceae > Agarivorans > Agarivorans sp. OAG1. The sequence goes on along the minus strand of NZ_AP028990.1, from coordinate 2,531,812 downwards.
ATGCTGGCCGTAACTTAGTGGACAAAGGCATTAGCTGTTTGCCGGTGATTGATGAGCACAATAAGTTACTGGGCCTTGTGACGTGGCGCGATGTATTAGCCTGTTTGCTAGTGAACAACGATAACTAATGCAAAACACTACCGAGAACCAATCTCCAATCATGTTTATGGGCTGCACCAGCGATGCGGGTAAATCCTTGGTATGCGCACTGGTTTGTCGCCATTTAACTAATCTTGGTAGCAACGTTGCGCCGTTTAAAGCACAAAACATGAGTAACAATGCTGCGGTGACTCAAGAAGGTGGAGAAATTGGCCGCGCCCAATATCTACAGGCGATAGCTGCAAAGCAGACGCCCAGCATAGATATGAACCCGGTGTTGTTAAAACCACATAGCGATAAAGGCGCTCAGGTGGTGGTGAATGGCGAAGTAAGCCATGAGCTGTTAGCGAAAGATTGGCACCAACGAAAATCTGTACTTTGGCCTGCCGTTACCGCTAGCTTGGCTCGCTTGCAACAGGGTTTCTCTCAACTTGTTATTGAAGGGGCTGGAAGTCCCGCTGAAGTTAATTTGCGTAAAAGTGATATTGTAAATATGGAAGTAGCCTTGCATTGTAAGGCATCGGTTTATCTTATTGCTGATATCGACCGCGGCGGGGCATACGCGCACCTACTAGGAACATGGATGTGTTTAAGTGCAGAAGAACAACGGCTTGTAAAAGGTTTTGTGCTAAACAAGTTTCGAGGTGAACAGGCTTTATTACACGATGCCAATGTGTGGTTAGAAGAAAAAACCGGCATACCAATAGTGGCAGTGATCCCATGGACTGAGCATCAATTACCAGAAGAAGATAACTTTTTTCACCGAAGCGTTTGGCAACCTAATTGTCTGAACATTGCCTTAATTGTTTACCCTTATGCCAGCAACTTAGATGAGTTTGATCCTTTGGTGTATCAAGCAGGGGTTAATGTTGTGCCAATGCGTGACAGCCAAGACCTAGGCCATTTTGACGCCATTATCTTACCAGGTTCTAAACACGTGGCTGCTAGCCGAAAGCATTTAGCCAAAACAGGTTTAGACAAGCAAATTATTAAGGCGGCTAAACAAGGCGTTCGGGTAACTGGCATTTGTGGTGGTTTACAGATTTTAGGTGAACGTAACCTAGATCCTAGTTCTGTAGAAGGTGAAACGTTTGATGGTTTATCCTTACTGCCACTAACTACTGTTTATTCATATGTAAAAACGACGATTCAACGAAGCATTAGTTACCGCGGCGAAACAATAGCTTGTTATGAAATTCATCACGGGCAAACCCAATGTTCAGTTCAGCTAGATAGCTTTGTTGAACAAGCAACGGGGTGGCAGCTTAATAATGTTCAAGGCTCTTATCTGCATGATTTATTTACTAATAGAAAGGTGTGCCAAGACTGGCTAGAAAGCCTTGGTTGGCAAGGGCAATGCGAAGATTGGAATCAGGTAGTAGACAATGAATTAGATAGGCTATGTGACAAGTTGGACTTGCCACTTAGCCAGATATCGGAGCATGCTGGGATAACTAAGGCTTAGTTTACCCAACCTTGTTCACGATAATAACGTAGCGCGCCAGGGTGAAGTGGAGCGCTTAGGTTGGTATTGATCATTTGCTCTACGTTCAGCTCTGAAAGAGCGGGGTGCAGAGAGCGCAGGGTATTCAAGTTTTCAAATATCGCTGCAACAAAGTTATAAACCGTTTGCTCCGAGAGTTGTTTATCGGCCACTAGCGTTGCACTTACGCCAATTGACGATACATCGTTTGGGTTTCCGTGGTAGGTTCCACCTTTAATGGTTACTGGGGAGAAGTATTCGTACTTTTCTGCCAGCGCCATAATAGTCTTTTTCGACAAACTTAATAAGTTCGACTCACACATAGTGGTAGCACGGGTTATCGAAGTATTTGGGTGGCCAACAACATAAATAATGGCATCGGTTTTCTTCCCACAAAGAGCACGACTTTGTTCGTCTGGTTTAAGGTTGGTAATTTTAGAGAAGTCGGACTCTTGCCAGTTTAACTGCTGCATAACCACCTGCATGGTGGAATATTGACCAGAACCCACCGGACCAAGGTTTAGAGCATGGCCTTTAAGCTCATCAATTTGGCTAACATTTAGATCGGCGTTAACCAATACAGTTAAGGCTTCTGAATAGAGTGAGAGCAGTGAACGTAATTCACTATAAGCACCTTGTTCAGTGAATTCACCAGCGCCTTGGTAGGCTTGCCAATGAACGTCTGATTGAACAATGGCTAAATCAATGTCGCCGGCTTTTAGCGCTTCTATGTTATCACTAGAACCCCCCGAGCTTTCGGCGGTACAACTTAATTTTCGGTGTTCGTTGCTTTGTTCAAGAAGTCGGCATAATGCATTGCCAGTTGGGTAGTAAACACCACTTACGTTGCCAGTGCCTACAAATAAGTATTCATTGCTATGCGCCAAGTTTGCGTTGATCGCTAGTGCAGCAGTCAACAAATATAGAGAAAATCGTGTCATTGTTTCACCCGAAAATGTCTTCTTTCCTTAGAATAACTTAGCCAATATACACAGTTATTTAGTAAAACGCTTGTTTGGGCGACTAAGTTGTGAGCTGGAAAACCTTCGATTTTTCTTATTGTTAATCTATTCAGGGGCAAAAGTGACTGGCTTTAGAGTAAAAGCACAGTTATTTTGGCTGATTATTTTTGATCTAGTTAAACAAAGCGCCGTTTATGTTTCGCATAGTGACTCGTTGCTAAACAATAATCCGTTATAATCAAGCCAGTATTTTTTAAAGTGGTTACTTGTTTGGTTTCTTCAGACCCTTCTGGTTATACGCTGGAAATTTGTTGTTATAGTGAAAATGACATTATTAGTGCCATCAAAGGTGGTGCTACGCGCATAGAGTTATGTGCAGGACAGCGTGATGGAGGTACTACACCGAGTTACGGCGCACTGCTGCAAGCCCGCCAATATCTGCCAAAAATTGACATTGTGGTAATGATTCGCCCACGGGGTGGAGACTTTTGTTATAGCCACAGTGAACTACAACATATGGTCGAAGACATTAAGCTAGTTAAACAGTTAGGGTTTAACGGCGTGGTGTTTGGTGCGTTAACTCACCAAGCTACTGTTGATCTTGATGCCTGCAAGCGACTTATTGCAGCTTCTACCAATCTATCTAGCACTTTTCATCGCGCTTTTGATTGCACAGCTAATCCTACCGTTGCAGCAACGCATCTTAGCGAATTAGGCATAAATAGGGTGTTGAGCTCAGGACAACAGAATTACATCGAGCAGGGATTATCATTGCTAATAGCCTTACAGCAACAACATCAAAATATCGAATGGATAGTGGCTGGGGGCGTTCGTGCTCACAACTTAGCTATGCTAAAAATGCAGGGAATAAAGCATTTTCATAGTGCCGCCTCGGAGCCTTTGTTAAGCCAGTTTGATACTCGTTATGCTTTAGCAATGGCTGCTGATAAGGATCCACAATTAGAACTACAACGCGCCCAAGTTTCTCAACGAGAAGTGAGCTCCATGGCCTTAGCTCTAGAGCGTAATTAATATGTTGCCAAACTTACTACATCGTATTCGCCATTTTGTTTATTACTTAGCTAGCTCATTAAAAAATCGCGGCATAGCCATGTTTGGTGCTTATCTAATAGTGCAAGCTAGCTGGCTCGCCATATTTGCGCCTTTGTCGATAGTGGTGAGTGAAGCGTTGATGTCTTGGTATGGGCTAAAGGGAGTTGCCAATCAAGAACTATTGGCTTTCTTCTTATCGCCCAGCGGCTACTTGTTCGCTATATGGCTAGTCGCGATGGCCTTATTCAACTTCTTCTTGCAGCAGGGTGCTTTAACCTTATTGCTTGCGCAGCACGAAGTGAACAAACGTTCGGTGTCGCAGGCGATTCGTTTACTGGTTAATCGTGCTTGGACAATCGCTAGATTAGCGTTTTTGCAATCTGCCTTGCTGATTAGCATCAGCTGTACGCTGTTGTTTATTGGCCGTTGGTTGTTTGGCTTAATGTTAGCCGACTGGGATATTAACTATTATCTAGACCAGCAACGAAATCAGCTTTGGTTTTATTTTGCCGCCTTAAGTATTGGCGGCTTACCCTTGGCTGTTTGGCTTGGCGCTAAATGGCTTAACTGGTGGTTTGCCTTGCCATTTTGCATGTTGCAGAAAAAGCCGTTGCTTGCTCAGCTTAAAGATTCCACCCAATTAAGTATTGGCCAACGTAAATTAATTTTGTGTTTGAACCTTGCTTGGTTTGCCTTACGCACTTCTGTATTTGTTGCGGTGATCGCTGGCTTTATTTGGTTACTTCGCATTAGTTTAAATTGGTGGGCACCTGAAGACGTCACTCCCTTAGTATTATTTCTTTTCAGTGCAATAGTGCTGGCGGGTGGCTCTGTTCTTAGCTTTTTAGACACTTGGCTGTACGCAAGTATTCAGTTCTATCTATTTAAGGTATTGCTAAAACAACACAAAGAAAGCGTAAGCAAACAGCACCAAAAGGTTCTTAATGAAAATCACCGCGTTCACTTAGGCTTGCGCCTGATGTTTATTGCTGTTTTGTTGTTGGGCGCTAGTGAAATGAAAGAGGAAATTGGCGCCTTTAGTCAGCGTTTTAGCGAGCCAAGCTCAATGCTGGTGATGGGGCATCGGGCTGGAGGCTGGTTGGCTTTAGAAAACAGTTTAGAAGGTTTACAAAAGTCGATAAACCTGGAATTGCCGGTGACCGAGATTGATGTACAGTTAACCGCTGATGGTCAAATTGCTGTGGTTCACGATCGCGATTTACGCCGCTTAACCGGAAGTGATTTGGTGGTACCAGAAAGCTCATTTGTACAGATTCAACAGGCCTTTGTGGACGCAGGATTTAGCCAACCGCAGGCCTTACCTTATTGGTTAAAAAAGAGCGCCAACAAGATTACCTTAAACATTGAGCTTAAACGCTACAACAATTCCCTAGCCTTGGTTCCGGCGCTACTAGAATCTTTAAAAGAATATCCATACCCGGTCATCATAAGTAGTTTAGACATTGAACTGCTTGAAGAACTAAAGCTGCAAATAAGCGGTACCGAATTGGCAAATAGGATTAGCACTGCCTTTATTGCTGCAGCCAGTTTTGGAGAGTCGGCGGTTCAGCAAAATGTAGATATGTTGATTGTGAACCAACAATGGGTGAACGCTTGGCGACTTTTTAGCGCCCAGCAGCGTGGCCAAGAAGTACATGTTTGGACAGTTAACAATGCTGCAGACGTTGAGCGACTTTATTATTTACGGGTAAATGGGGTGGTTACTGACTCGCCAATAATGGCTTTAGAAACCCTAGAACGGCTTAATGGTTTAAGCGACGTTGATCATATAGTAAATAGTTTGCGCTATTGGTTAGCACTCTAACTTCTGCTTACTTAGGTGCTAGTCCCAGTTCGTCTAGCTTGAACAAAATCTCTGTTTTATGCTGTTGATTAATCTCTTGCCAATGGCGATCTTCTCTTGCGCCGATTATCGCGTAGATAGAGTTTAAACCAGTGCCTTTTACTTGGGCTTTTAAACGCCCGTAGAGTTGGTAAGGATCGATGGCCATAAAGTCTTCGACGGAGTGAATATCTACCTCTGCCAATATTTCTTCGCTGCGTGGACCAAAGCCTTTTAAGTCCCTTAGTCGCTTAGGTTTAGCTGGTGAACTGCTCATAATGGATTTAGCCTCTAGCTGGCTTAGTTGAAGAAGTTTTCAAAGGCTAACCAACGCTGTCGTTGTTCCTGAATACTGCTTAAATAAAAGCTTATGCTTTGCTTTGGATGCCGCTGGTTTAAAGCAAACAAGTCTAGCCGAGAGATACAACCCAATTTGGGGTAACCCCCAATGGTTTGCCTATCCACAGACAGAACTATTGGTAAGCCGTTAGGCGGGATTTGCACAGCGCCTAAAGCTATTGCCTCTGATTCTTTAGCTTGGGGAACATTGTCTATAGCTGTGCCTTTTAATCTCAACCCCATGCGGTCGCTTAACTCGCTGAGTTGATATTCCTGTTGCAAAATTTGCTGCCGTTGTTGAGTACTAAATGCATGGAATTGATAACCCGGAATAAGAGCGAGTTTTAAGTGTTCTTTATAGTTTGGAATAAACTGATACGGTGTTTGTTGCACTGGAGTGGATGCAAGCTGCTTAGCACTTTTTATAGGATAAGGGACTTTGTCATTTTGCATTAAAGCCCGCCCATTGAAGGGACCTAAAGCCTGTTTCGGTGAACTGCTTACACTATTTAGCTCGCTGTCGAGTAAAAAGCCGCCTTGTATCGCCAAATAAGCTCTTAGTCCTGAGCGACTAGCGCCTATGCTCAAAGTTTGACCGGCTTCCACATCAATACTTTGCCAAGTAGTAATTGGTTTGTTGTTTGCTTTATTTATTTCAAAGGTAAGCGGCACCTCAGCGCCACATACTGCAATCTGGCAGGCTTGCTCAAAATGCAGCTTAGCGCCACCAAAGGTGATTTCTAGGGCAGGGCTGTTAACGTGATTTGCTAGCAAGCGGTTAGCCCAATTAAAGGCATGCTTGTCTGCAGGACCACCTGGGCTAACGCCAATGTGCTGAAAGCCAATACGCCCTTGATCAACAACTAACATCTGCGGACCGCTACGAAGTACCGTGAGTGAGGCTGCTTTAGTCACTGCTGTCTCCGTAGCTGAGAAATTCTTCATAACTGAGCTCTATAAAACGCACTTGATCACCTACCGTTAACGGGCACATAGGATCGAGGTGTTTATCGAATAGCTTTATGGGGCTTTGGCCAATGATGTGCCAGCCACCAGGGCTATCGCTGGGATATACTGCGCTCATCTCTTCGGCAATTGCTAGGCTGCCAGCTGGTACTTTGCTTACGGGAGTGGACTTGCGAGGCAGTTTTAGTTGCGGGTTTAGTCCGCTTAAGTAAGTAAAGCCAGGCATAAAGCCAATCATCTTTACTTTATAAACACTTTGTTTATGCAGCTCAATAACTTGATTAACACTGAGCTGGAGTTGCTGAGCGACTGCTGTTAAATCGGGCGCTAACTGTTCTGCATAGCAAACTGGAATATCAAATACTTGGTGACTAGTACGTTTACTTAATTGCACTTCAAACTGCTGAACTGCAATGCTTATCGATTCGAACTGCGTTTGGCTATTGCCGATGCAAAGTAAAGTATCGCTGGCCACGATAATATCAGTGATGTTAGTAAGCTGGTGTTTCAGAAAATTTGCTAAATCAGGCAGTGCTTGGCAGTGGACTGCTGATTGGCTGCTTACTAGTACGCTATCCTCGTTAACATAGTCGATGCAGTACATACTGACTAGTCTTTCTTTGAGCGTTGGATTTGCTGCTTGATGGCTTGCACCAGCTTAACGGCTGCTTGATTGTCGCCATGAACACACAGGGTATCGGCCTCTACACCCAATAAGCTGCCGTCAGCGCAGCGTAAGCTTTGTTGCGTGAGTAACAAATCTACTTGTTCTAATATGTGCTCTTTAGTGGAGAGTACCGCTCCAGTTTGACTGCGTGCTTGTAAACTCCCATCACTTAAGTAGCGTCTATCACAAAAGGCTTCTTTAATTAGCGATAGTTGGTATTTTTCTGCTAGTTCGCTGATAAAGCCATGGCATTGGGTGGCATGTACCATTAGCTGAGAAGCCTTATTGAGGCCGGCTAGCGCTTTGCATACTGCTTCGAATATTGCCGGCTGTTTATGCATGTCGTTATATAAAGCGCCATGTGGTTTTACATAACTTAAGTTAAGCTCATGAAACTGGCATAAAGCATCTAAAGCGCCTATTTGCGTGAGCAGTAGGTGGGTGAGCTCATCAGCTTGATATGGGATAGAACGCCGGCCAAAGCCAGCTATGTCTGCGTAACTTGGATGCGCGCCTATTGTGACAGCATATTGCTTGGCTATTGCTAAGGTACGACTCATTACATTGGGATCTGAAGCATGCCCACCACAAGCTATATTAGCGAGATCAATATGCGGCATGAGCTGCTCATCAACCCCCATTTCCCACACGCCGAAACTTTCTCCCATATCGCAATTTAGTAACATCTACCTTCCTTAACGTAGCGTTTTACAATGTTGAATCAGCAGCTTTGAAAAATGCTGGCCGGCTGGGCCTAGCAGTTCTGGGCGCGGTACTACCAGATAGGTAACTAATGATTTGGCCGCACCGCCACTTACATTAAGTTCAACCAGACTGTCATCTTCGAAATGCGGTTGAGCGATATGTAGCGGCAGCCATGCAAAGCCTAAACCCTGCTTAAGTACTTCTACTACGCGATGAAAACTACTAAATGTCCAGCGCTGTTCGGCGCGTAACCAACCTCTATCTTGTTGAGGGTTTTTACCTGTATCACGGATCACTAGTTGGACGTGTTGTATCACTTCGTCTATCGAGACAGGCTGTGGCATTTTAGCCAAAGGATGATTGCGATGAACAACTGGAACTAAGGTGACAACACCGAGGCGTTCACCCAAAACACCCTTAGGCAAGTGAGCTGTGATCACCAAGTCAAATTCACCTTCAGCTATTGCATCATCAGCGCCACTTACTACGGTATCAATAACTTCGACTCGAGTGCCTCTGCTTTCCGGTAAAAAGGCTTTAAGTGCTTTAATAACCGGTGCTTGTGGCTGAATAATTTCACAAGCTAAGCTCAATTGTGGCTCCCAACCTTGCTCTAGACTTGCAGCGAGTAATTCTAGCTCTTGGATATTTTGGCTAAGCAATTTACTGCGCCTTAGCATTACTTCGCCCATTGGGGTTAAGTAGGCTTTGCGACCTTTCACTTCAAGCAGCTGAATGCCTAGTAAGTTTTGTAACTTACTGACAGCGTGGTTCAGTGAGGATTGGCTTTTGTTTAGCTGACTGGCGGCTTGTGCGTAGCCACCATAATCCACAACGGCCTGAAAAATTCGCCACTGCTCTAAGGTGCTTTTGGCGCGAAATGGCTTGCTCATCGTTCGCTATCCTAACTAGTTACTTAGGTTGCGCATCTAAGCTAGTGCCTGTTACCCCAATGCTAGCGTCACTCATTAGGTATAAGTAATTAGGCATAATATCGAGCGGCGTTTTTAGTGTTTTTGGATCTTCGCCGGGGTAGGCTGTTGCACGCATTAAAGTGCGGGTTGCACCTGGGTTTATACAATTACTGCGTAAACCGGTTTTATCAAATTCGTCTGCAATAACTTGCGACATACCTTCTATCGCAAATTTAGATACCGAATAACCACCCCAATAAGCACGGCCTTTTTTACCGACGCTTGAAGAAGTAAAAACTAATGAGGCATGGTCACTTTTAAGCATTAACGGAACTAAAGCTTGGCTAAGTAAGAACTGTGATTTTACATTTACCTGCATAAGTTGATCCCAAAGATCTTCTTCTATTTGCACGTATTGGCTTAACACACCCAAATGCGCCGCATTAAGAAGGGCGCCATCTAATCTGCCAAATTGGTTTTCGATGGTGGCCGCCATATCAAGATAGTTCTGTTGAGTCGCACCTTTTAAATCAAGGGGAATAATGGCTGGTTGTGGTGCGCCCAAGGCTTCAATTTCATCATATACAGCTTCAAGCTTTTTAACTGTTCTTCCTAGCAAGATCACTGTTGCACCGCATTGTGCAAAGGATAGAGCGGCTTGGCGGCCAATGCCGTCGCCTGCGCCGGTTACTAGGATGACCTTGTTTTGTAGCTCATCACTGGCTGCTTGGAAGTGTTGAGGAGAGGTTTCCGTGCTCATTTTTCGTTCCTGTAGATGTGCGTTGGTGCACAAATATTTGATTAACAATTAAACAAGTGTTTAACGCCTGGTTAGACCTGTTGCAAAAATGTAAACAAATGTTTAAGGTTTCTTTGAAGAAACATACTATAAAAAAAGGAATTAGCTAATATGCGTCTGTCCCGAATAGCTACAGCAGTCACTCTATTTGCATCAGTTACTATAGCGGGTTGTGGTAGTAGCAACTCGCCATTTGATTTTGGTAATGATATCACGCCAAATGAGCCAAACTCAGTAAAAATTCGCTTCAATCCTCTTACTGGTGATGTATCTACACCAAATAACTTGTTGTTTAACGGTAGCTTAGACGGGACGATTAACCTACCAAGTGAAGCCGCTATTGCGCTTACTCAGCAGTATCAAGATATCACCAATGTATTAGGCGCCTTAGACGGTTGGCAAACCAGTGTGCCGTTTTCAATTCCTTTAGCCTACGGCGATGATGACGCGGAATACAATGAAGAAATAGATACAAAGTTAGATGCAAGTTCTTTCCCAGCTGGCGTGTTGTTATACAAAGTTCGCGCTTCAGGTTTTGCAGATATGTGTGCTGACGTTACCGAAAATGGTGGCAGTTTTGTGGCAGGGCAAACCTGCCGCGTTGATGAGCAGCTTGTTTACGGTGAAGACTACATTGCTACTTTTAGTGATGGCAGTTTAATTGTTACTCCTTTAGTACCGTTTGCTCCTGCTACGTCTTATATGGTGGCAATTACAGATCAACTATTAGATGAAAATGGTCGAGGTGTTGCCGCCGGTGAGGCCTACCAGTTATTGAGTTCTCCAATCACTGCCGATGATGATGCTACGTTGCAAAGCCTAAAAGGCTTAACAGCGTTTAATAATGGCTTGTTGGCCGCTGAAGGTGTAACTGCAAATGTTAGTTACTCTGCAGTGTTTACCACTCAATCGGTAGGAAGCGTGTTAACTACTTTGCAGCAGATTTATGGTGGGATGGCACTAAATAGCTTATTGCCAATGAGTGCACTTGTCGATACAGGCTCTACAGCGCAAGACGTTGCCAATGCTGCTCTTGGTACTAGCCAACCAGGCTTTGTAGCCGCTAAATACTTTAAGTCTACCTTGGCTGTGCCTTATTATTTATCAGACCTTGATAATCCTGATCTTACTGGTGCAGATGTAAATAAATGGGCACAAGCTAAGACTGATAGTCCAGTAGCCATTTTACAATTGCTGCAAACCAATGCTGATTTTGCTGACCAAGGCAGTGCAACAAGTTTTTGGGCCCAGGCCGGCGCAAAAGGTTTTGACGTTGCTACATTTGGTGGCTTAGTAGCAGGCGGTGATACAACAACCGCTGGACAAATGCTTGCTCAGGCAGATTTAGCTGGACTTACCTATATGCAAGACGGTGAAGCGATGCCAGTTGACTCTCATCGCCATCTTACGGCTTATAACCCTGTTCCAGAAACTAAAAGCACCGCGTTTTTAGACTTAGATATTTATTTACCTGATGAAACCTTAACTGGCAATACCATGCCGGTCGAAGGCTGGCCAGTTGTGATCTTCCAACATGGTATTGGGTCGGTTAAAGAAACCGCAGCGGCTATTGCTGCTAGCTATGCAGCGCAAGGTTACGCAGTTTTGGCTATGGATTTGCCTTATCACGGTAGTCGAGGATTGGATTTGACCGGTGATGGTAATGCGGAAATCAGTGCCAATGACGATCCTCAAGTATTCGCCAACTTGGGTAGCTTTTTAAGCATTCGAGAAAATCTACGTCAATCAACAGCTGATTTACTTGCGGTGCGAGCAGCCTTGCAAGCAGCTGGTGCGCCTGCTGAACTTGACGGCAGCAAAGTACATTATGCAGGTCAGTCATTAGGAGCAATTGTCGGTGTTGGTCCAGCATCGGTTGCTGATACAGTAAACGTAAGTGGTTTTGACATTGATTACAGCCTACAAAGTGTTTCGCTTAGCGCACCTGCTGGCGGTTTAGCTGGAGTGTTCCAGTACTCACCTAGTTTTGGTCCTATCGTAGAAGCAGGTTTAAAATCTAATCCTGGTTACTTAGCGCTGGTTGCTGCTGGCCTTGGCTTTGAAGACAATGACACAGCTACAGCCTTAGAGCAGTTTGCGGTATATCAAGCCACTTACCCAGAAGCAGCGCAGCTGGTGATTGACTCTAATTATCCTGCATTTGCGTCAATTTTTGGGTCGTTAGCGCAAACAGTGGTAGATGGAGTAGATCCAATTAACTACGCGCAATCTGGTTTTGCTATGCCAGTACTAGTGCATGAAATTGTGGGTGACGGTAGCGAAGGTAGCGGAGATCAAGTTATTCCAAATAGCCTTGCAACGTTGCCCTTAGTTGGCACCGAGCCGCTGATTGCTTCAATGGGTCTAGAGGGTACCGAAGTTACCTCAGCAGGTAGTTATGCGGTGCGCTTTAGCCAAGGCTCGCATAGCTCACTGATTTCGCCAGCAGCTAGTTTGGCTGCTACGATTGAAATGCAAACCCAGTTTGTTAGTTATGCAGTAAGTGCAGATGCTGGAAATGCTAGTGTTGTGGTAAGTGATAGTTCGGTAATTGCTCCGGCTCAATAAGCACTAAGTTATCGGTTCTAAGGCCTGCATCGCGCAGGCCTTTTTTGTTACTTGGTTCAGTGTGCAAGCTATGGTACTAATAGCAGCTCGAAAATATGAGGGCAGAAGTTTGGATTTTTTGATTGAGTTTGGATTGTTTTTTGCGAAGGCCTTAACGATTGTTATCGCTATTATTGCTGTAGTTGTGGTTGTGATTGCCGCTTCTTCTAAGACTAAACACAAAAGTGGTGAGCTTGAAGTTACTGATTTAAGTGAGCAACACAACGAGGTCGAGGAAAAGCTTAATCATAACCTCATGAGCAAAGAGCAACTTAAACAGCATAAGAAGCAACTAAAGCAACAACAAAAAGAAGATAAGAAAAAAGGCGAAGAACAAACTAAACCACGATTGTTTGTTATCGACTTTAAAGGCAGCATCGACGCCAAAGAAGTAGCCAGTTTACGTGAAGAAGTTTCTGCGGTACTTATCGCAGCGAAGCCAGAAGATGAAGTGTTAGTTCGTTTAGAAAGCGGCGGCGGCATGGTTCACGGATATGGTTTAGCGGCTTCTCAGTTAAAACGGATTAAAGCAAAAGGCATCACACTTACTATCGCCGTTGATAAAGTTGCCGCAAGTGGTGGTTATATGATGGCTTGTATCGCTGATAAGATTATTGCAGCGCCGTTTTCCATCGTTGGTTCAATTGGCGTGATTGCCCAGTTGCCAAATTTTAATAAAGTATTAAAGAAAAACGACATCGATTTTGAACAGGTAACTGCCGGTGAGTTTAAACGCACTCTGACTATGTTTGGCGAAAACACCGATGAAGCACGCAAGAAGTTTCAATCTGAGCTAGAAGAGACTCACGTTCTATTTAAAGAGTTTGTTCAAGAGTTTCGACCGCAATTGGATATTGCAAAAGTAGCCACTGGTGAGCATTGGTACGGCACTCAAGCATTTGCTTTGGAATTGGTTGATGAAGTATCTACCAGTGACGATTACTTGATGCAGCAGTTTGATGAAAAACAAGTTATCCAGTTCAAATACCATACCAAGAAGAAATTAGCAGAAAAGCTCAGCCAAGCGGCAAGCATTGGAGTAGAGCGTGGCGTAATGAAAATTATGCAGTCTCAATCTTGGGATTGGACCAAGTAATATCAAACTAACAAACAGCAACGGAAAAGCCTGACCTTAGTCAGGCTTTTTTTATCTGCTCAGTTAAGCTTGTTGGAAAGGGTAAACAGAACCTAAGTGTAAGATTTGGGTTAGCTCATCCAATGCGGTATTCACTTCGGTGATTAACTGAGGGTCACGTAAATCATCAAAAACCAAGCTATCTCTGTAGTGCTTATCAACCCACTGGTTTAGCGTGCTAAATAGTTGTTCATTCATGATAGTGTGCTGGTTTACCGCAGCTAATTCCATGTCGTTTAGCGCCACTCGTAAGCGCAAGCAAGCTGGGCCACCACCGTTGCTCATACTCTGCTTAACATCAAAGTAATGCACTTGTTTAATCGGAGTATTTCGACTTACTAAGTCTTCTAAATAAGCACTAACTTGGGCCGATTCTTGACAGTTTGTTGGTGCAACAATAGCCATTTTACCAGGTGTAGTGGTAACGATCTGGGTATTGAATAAATAGGTTTTAACTGCTTCTGAAAGACTCACTTCGTTGTCGCTAACTTCTATGAAATGTAGCTTATTATCGCCGAAACGCTGCTGAATATGCTGAAGTTGTTGCTGAGTGTTTAAAAAAGCTTGTTGATGATAAAACAGCACATTTTGGTTGCCAACTGCAATCACATCGTTATGGAAAACACCTTGGTCAATTACTCCAGGGTTTTGCTGAATGAAAATCGCGGTATCTTGGTCTAAACCATGTAAGCGAGCTACCGCTTGGCTTGCTTCTAGGGTTTGCCTTGCGGGAAACTTTTTAGGAGCAATTACACTGGCATCAGCAGCTGAGCGGCCATAAACAAATAGTTCTAAGCCAGCTTCGCCGTAATTTGAACACAATCGGGTATGGTTTGCCGCACCTTCGTCGCCATAGTAGTCGTTTTCTGGCAAATGTTGATGGTGTTCAAAATATTTACTATCAGAAAATACCGCCTTCAAAATATTACCGGTAACTTGTGGCTCAATAGAGCGATGCAGCTTATTAGTTAGGTTTGCTGGCGTGAAATGTACTTTGCCATTTTCGGTGTCTGCGCTAGGCGATACGGTGGCTGCATTAGCAGTCCACATGCTTGATGCCGAATAACTAGCGAGTAGGGCATCTGGCGCATTTTTTGCCGCTTGTTGTAAAACTTGACTATCGTTACCGGTAAAACCGATACGACGAAGAAGATTGAGATCGGGACGTTGTTGCGGAGCCAACACGCCTTGAGTAAGCCCTAGGTCGTGCAAGGCTTTCATTTTTAATAAGCCTTGCTTGGCGGCTTCTTTGGGGTTTGAGGCATTTTGGGCATTGGATAAAGAGGCAACATTGCCAAATGAAAGACCCGCATAATTGTGGGTTGGGCCAACTAAGCCGTCGAAGTTGACTTCAAAATGTTTCATAGTCTTCCTTTTACTACGCTCACTTAAAAAATGAGTTATCTTTTATTGAAAAATTTGACACCAATGGTTATTTATATTGGCAGAAAAAGAAAATCAAGCGTATAACACTACGCTTTACTGGGATTTTCAGATGTTATCAGTTTGTATCTTGGTGGTCGAGTGCTTAATTATTCGCCCAATAAACCAAAGATGCAAAAAAGTTATTGACCTATGCTAAGTCTCGAGCAATATAAAAAAGAACGAATATCTATTACTTTCCGTCAATAGGCCAAGTTGGTGGACACAATGGTAAAAAGAAAAATATGAGCAAATCTCTGGTAATTGTAGAGTCACCAGCTAAAGCAAAAACGATTAACAAGTACTTGGGTCGCCAATATGTGGTGAAATCAAGTGTCGGTCATATTCGTGATCTGCCTAGCAGTGGAAGTGCAACCAATAAAAAGAAAGCTGCGCCTGTTTCAACCAAAGGATTAAGCGCAGAAGAAAAAGCCAAAATAAAAAAGGCTAAAGACAAAAAAGCGCTAGTAGCTCGAATGGGTGTGGATCCCGAGAAAGATTGGAAAGCCAATTACCAAATTCTGCCTGGCAAAGAGAAAGTAGTAAACGAGCTTAAAACGCTTGCCGAAAATGCTGACACCATCTATCTCGCAACCGATTTGGACCGCGAAGGAGAGGCGATTGCTTGGCACTTAAAAGAAATTATTGGCGGCGATGACAGTCGTTTTAAGCGAGTAGTATTTAACGAGATTACTAAGTCAGCAATTAAAGACGCGTTCTCGCAGCCAAGCGAATTAAATATGGCGCGAGTAAATGCTCAGCAAGCCCGTCGATTCTTAGACCGCGTAGTGGGTTACATGGTATCGCCACTGCTTTGGAAAAAAATTGCTCGCGGTTTGTCTGCTGGACGAGTTCAATCGGTAGCGGTTCGTCTGGTCGTTGAAAAAGAGCGTGAAATTAAAGCCTTTGTACCAGAAGAGTACTGGGATATTCATGCTGATCTAGCCACACAATTAGGCGAAGGCTTCCGCTTAGAAGTTGCTAAAGAAAACGGTCAGGCCTTTAAACCTGTTAACAAACAGCAATCAGAAGCAGCAGTTGCGACTTTAAAAAGCGCTGATTATCAAGTTGTTAAACGTGAAGATAAACCGACACGCTCAAAGCCAAAAGCACCTTATATTACCTCTACGTTGCAGCAAGCAGCTAGCACCCGTTTAAGTTTTGGCGTTAAACGCACCATGATGTTAGCTCAAAGGCTCTATGAAGCAGGCTACATCACCTATATGCGTACTGACTCAACAAACTTGAGTAACGACGCTGTAGAGGCTGCTAGAGGCTATATTGGCGATAATTTTGGTGATAAGTATCTACCAGACAACCCTTTACGTTATTCAAGTAAGGAAGGAGCTCAAGAAGCGCACGAAGCAATTCGACCTTCAGACGTGAATGTAACCAGTACTCAATTGGCCGGTGTAGATGCTGATGCTGCTAGGTTATACGATTTAATTTGGCGTCAATTTGTAGCCTGTCAAATGACTGATGCGCAATACGATGCTACCACCGTTACAGTGAGTGCAGCTCAATTCGAATTACGTGCTAAAGGCAAAATTTTGCGCTTCGATGGTTGGACAAAGGTTCAACCAGTAGGCAAGGCCAGTAAAGCCGATGATGGAGTGTTACCAGCGGTGAGCCAAGGTGACAAACTCAACTTGGTTGAGCTTGATCCTAAACAACACTTTACTAAGCCACCAGCGCGTTTCAACGAAGCATCGTTAGTTAGAGAGCTAGAGAAGCGTGGCATTGGTCGCCCGTCTACCTACGCGTCAATTATTTCAACCATTCAAGATCGTGGATATGTACGCACCGAAGGTCGTCGTTTTTACGCTGAAAAAATGGGTGAGATTGTTGCTGAACGCTTAACTGAAAGCTTCCAAGATTTAATGAATTACGACTTCACTGCAGAGATGGAAGAACGTCTTGATGAAGTTGCTGATGGCAGTATTGAGTGGAAACAAACTCTTAACGAGTTCTATAAAAACTTTAAGAAGCAACTAACCGTAGCCGATGATGACGAAAAGGGGATGCGTAGCAATACTCCTGTTCTGACTAATATCGAGTGTCCTGATTGTGGTCGTCCTATGGGCATCCGCACTGCCAGCACCGGTGTATTCTTAGGTTGTTCTGGTTATGCATTGCCGCCTAAAGAGCGTTGTAAGTGCACTATCAATCTAATACCTGGTGAAGAAGCGGTCGCCGCTGATGCAGAAGAGCAAGAAACAGAGGCTCTGCGAGCTAAAGAGCGTTGCCCAGTTTGTGGTACTGCCATGGACAGTTACCTTATTGATGAGACCCGTAAACTACACGTGTGTGGTAACAACCCAGATTGTGAAGGTTATGTGGTTGAGCAAGGTAGCTTTAAGATTAAAGGCTACGACGGGCCTATCGTTGAGTGTGAAAAATGTGGCAGCGACATGCAACTACGCACTGGCCGATTTGGCAAGTACATGGCTTGTACAGGTGAAGATTGTAGCAATACCCGTAAGATTTTGAAAAACGGTGAAGTGGCTCCACCACGTGAAGACCCCGTTCATTTGCCTGAACTACCCTGTGTAAATAGTGATGCTTACTTTGTATTACGCGATGGCGCATCCGGTATCTTTATGGCCGCAAGTAACTTCCCACGCTCACGAGAGACACGTGCGCCATTAGTGGAAGAATTGAAGCGCTTTAGAGATAGATTGCCAGAGAAGTTTTACTACTTAGCTGATGGGCCAACAGAAGATCCAGATGGGGTTAAATCTTTGGTTCGATACAGCCGTAAGACTAAAGAGCAATACTTAAGCACTGAAGTCGATGGTAAACCTACCGGTTGGAGAGCGTACTTTAGCGATGGTAAATGGACCATTGAAGATAAGCGTAAAAAGCCTAAAGCCAAGAAAAAGGCTTAAGTAGATAGAACTAAAAAAGGAAGCGAAAGCTTCCTTTTTTATTAGCTATTTTTCGATGATTAGCTGTTTAATTGCAACTGAGCCAGCTTTTTGTCCATGGTAGCTTTTAGTAGCTTATACAGCAAAATAGCGGCATCAATTTCTTCTTTACGGTTGGTAAGGCTTTCTATGTTTAGCCCTAAGGGGATCCCAAGCGGTAAAACGGCTTCTAGTATCTGCACTAAGTTGTTGTAACAAATTAGGATTGATTCTTTTAGCGGTTTGTCAGCATTAAGAATGCGTAGGCTGGTTGCTTCAGGTACCGATATTCCTAACCATTCAATAAACTCTAAGGTTTTAGCACTACCACAGGGTGAAAAGGTAAGAATGATCCGCTGTGGTTTTTGCTGGTTCGCTGCACACTCATGGGCATAACGGGTTAGCATATCGATAGTAGCTTGAGCGTTATATACCGCCTGAGTAACAAAGTACTGGCAGCCTTGGTGTGTTTTATGGATTAACCTAGCATGTTCATCACCTTTCTTGGCGTGCCGCTCAGCGATGGTTACTCCACCTAAATAAAACTCTGGTGCATGACTGGCGATTGCTTTGTAGGCATCGGCCAAACTTAATTGAATATCATTGGTTGCCGCTGGGCTGCCTACTAACACCAGGTCGCGAATTTCAAACTGGTGCCATGCTTCTTTTAACCAATTTACAAAGTCTTGTTCATTTCGCTGAGAGACACTTTTGTAAGTAATTACCGAGCGTTCACTTTTATGCATTAGCAGTTGCGCGTACATACGCGGATCATGTGTTTGCATGTAAGGAAATGGGCGAGGCTTGTCGATGCGGCTGCTTTCATCTTGAATGTCGTAAACAATTAGGCCGTTATACTCAATTTCATCTAAACGAGACAGCAATTTATCTGCAATGTCGCTGACTTTTTCGATATCGGTATTTTGTTTAGGGGGAGTGGTACCTATGAAGTAAACCCCATGGAAAGGGTCACTAGAAATCTGCTCAAGTGTTTTACGCATGTTGTGTTTGCTTTATTTATTTAGTTAGCGATATTTTCGCATAGCTTTGAGCTGCAGGTCTAACTTTATGAGTTAGGCTGCTAATTCAAAGCGATTACGATGAGGTGGGGAAGTATTACCACTTTTTCTTGGGTTGAAACAATACATCTAACTCATCAGTTTCTTTCTCTGCTAAGTTTTCTGCTTCTTGTTTGCTGTCGGATTTTAGCTTGTCGCTCATTTCTTGGTTCATCCGGCGCATGTCTTGTAATTTTTGTTCTAGGTAGGCATCGCGGTCAGAAATATTGCTCAGGGCTGAGATTCCCTTATTGAGCAATTGGCGAGCGGTGCCCCATTGGCGCAGCGCTTGGGCTTCTACAGCGCGTTTAAGGGCATTTTCAATGTTCACTTTTAGCTGCATTAACTCTAAGCGTCGGTCTTCTAGTACAAACACTTGAGTGTTTAAACGACCCTTGGCATGTTCTGAGCGTACTACCGCACGAATTTTTTTTATGATCTGCAGCATTTGCAGTGCATCTTTATCAGTATCAGGGGCTCGGAAAGCACTGTCACTGATGTCGCCTGCATTTTTTATTTGGCTTAGTTGACCTTTGGTTGCGCGAATACGGTTATTTAAACCTTTAACGCTAGGATCGGTGGTTCTAATTTGATTTAGGGCTTCTAACATACGTTTATGCAGCAGCTCTACCAATTCTTTGCTGTAAGGCAAAATAGAGGAATGCAGTAGCAACTCTTCCGTTTCGTTAATAATTGCCTTTTGCTTGGCAATTGCTAAACGGCGTTCGGTTTCTTGCTTCTGTTTAAATTGTTGAACCATGTTGTAGGCGATGACTAAAAACAACAACGCGCCTATGCCAAGCAATACTAAGGTAAATACCATACTTAAACCGAAAAAATATCCTAAGTGTTTGTGCTACGGGAGATATAAACTAAAACGGCTACCACCTAAAGAACTGCCATTTTCTAGTTTTATTTTACCTTCCTTGCCCGAATTTATATGTGCTTTAGCGATCAATTTTGCGAAAAATAAACCTAAACCGCTACGATTTTTAACAAAATTTATTTGCGAAGCTACTTCTATATTTGCCAAGTCGATAATGTCTTGTGGAAATCCATCACCATCATCATCAATTTGGATGCATAAATAGTTATCGGCTTGTTTTGCAGATATTTTAATTTGTTTTTTTGAATAGCGAAGCGCATTCACCACAATATCATTAAGTAGGTAGTCCACCAGTACGCCATCAAAGTACCAACTTAGTGAAGGTTCCACATCTATTTCAACCTTCATTTCTGCTTGTTCGATGAAGGTTTGGTTCTTGTAATAAATATCATTGAGCAAGTCTTCTAGGTACTGCTCTTCAATGGTCATTGGCATTTGTTCTTTTTCGAAACGATAAAGCGCCAATAACTGCATCAAGCTTCCGTTTAAGCGAGAGACTTCGTAATGCAAGCGCGACAGTTCTTCACTGTCTTCTCTGCCCATTTGTTTAGAGCGTAAGGCGATGGATTCTGTTGACTGAGTCAGCATACACAGCGAATTTTTCATATCGTGAACTGCAGTGGCTAAAACTGATGAAAAATCTAGCTTGTCGTTTACTGGCATGTGAAGTCCTTATAAGCACGTTGTTGCAGTGTAACCGAAGCCCAGCTTTGTCGCAAAATCAACTACTTCCAAAATACTATTAAGATTACATAGTGAGCTGGTAATAAACCTGTCATGGCATTTTGCTAGATGTAACTTGCCAATTATAGCAAGCGAGGACGCGATGCAAGGCCAGAGTGAATTCCCAGAGATGGATCAGCTGCTTAACATTCTTCAGCTGTTTCCAAATAAGCTTAAAGTAGAGTTACTGTGTGAAGTAAACAGCAACACTAATGACTCTTATCCTGTTCATGCAATTAGCCTGGGGAATGCCTCTATTGATAAACCTGGAGTATTGTTTGTAGGTGGGGTTCACGGTGTTGAACGTATTGGTAGTCAAGTAGTGCTGTCTTTCCTAGCCAGCCTGCTAAACCGGCTTGATTGGGACACACAACTCCAGTACCTCCTCAATAACTGCTACCTTGGTTTTGTGCCTATCGTAAACCCTAGTGGCATGGTTATGCAGCGAAGAGCTAACGCTAATGGGGTTGATTTAATGCGTAACTCGCCAAGTATTGCTACCGAAGGCGCAAGCTTTATGGTTGGTGGGCAGCGAATCAGTCCACATTTACCATGGTTTAGAGGCAAAAGCGGCCAAGCAATGGAAATGGAAAATCAGGCCTTAGTTAAATTTGCTCAAACCAACTTATTCCCACGGCCTTTTAGTTTGGTATTAGATTGTCATAGCGGTTTTGGCCACAGTGACCGGATTTGGTTTCCTTATGCAAACTCGGTATCACAGCCTATTGATGACCTTGATGTGGTTTATCGGCTTCGAAAAGCTTTTTTTAGTGGCTTTCCACACCAAAACTACCTGTTTGAACCGCAAACTAAACATTATGTTTGTCATGGTGATCTTTGGGATTATTGCTACGATCAGTCTTTAGCCTATCCGGGTACGTTTATTCCTCTTACTCTGGAGATGGGTTCGTGGCGTTGGTTAAAGAAAAATCCACTTCAGCTGTTTAACAGTTTAGGTTTATATCATCCCATGAAGCCACACCGAGTACAGCGAGTGCTAAGACGGCATCTAATATTAATGGAGTTTTTAATGGATGCCTGCCATTCATGGCAAAGCTTCCTTAATGATCCACAATTAGACTTAGACAAGAAAGGAGCAATAAAGAAGTGGTATTCATGACTAATAGTCAACGACCAATTGTTTTGGTTAGAGGGTTAATTCGAGAGAAACGCCATTGGGGACAATTTCGAGAACTCCTGCAGCAGGCCTTTCCCGAGCGTACAATTGTTAGTTTTAACGTCCCAGGTAATGGCCACTTATATCGCTTAAAAAGTGCAGACAGCATATGCCAAATGCGGCAAAGTTTGCGAATTCAACTTCGGCTACAAAATGTAAACATTGATTGTGTAGATATCGTTGCCATTTCATTAGGGGGAATGTTGGCCGTAGATTGGGCAAATAAATTTAGTCATGAGGTTAACTCGCTGGTTTTAATTAACTCATCTAACGCTGCGTTTTCGCCGTTTTATCGTCGTTTAAATTGGCGTATTTACCCTTCTTTGATAAGTGCTATTTTCACTCAATCTACAGTTTCTCGACAACGCAAAATCATGGCCTTAACCACTAGCTTCCCGCAACAACACCAGCAAGTTTTATGCGCTTGGGTTAGCTGGGCAAAGCAGTATCCGGTAAGCTTAGAAAATGCTTTTTTGCAACTTAAAGCGGCTGCAGCTTTTAAAGCGCCTAATAAGCCAAATCAAGCAATGCTGATCCTAAATAGTCGTAGAGATAAATTAGTTGATTGCAGTTGCAGTGAACAACTCGCTAAGCGCTGGCAAGCAGATGTTAAGCAACATCCTACCGCAGGGCATGACCTGCCCTTAGATGCGCCGCTATGGACAGTGAAGCAGATTCAGCAATGGCTTAATGCATTAAGCTGCTAATCTTAAAGTCGATGAACTATCGCTTGGACAAGTTAAGGAATGGTGGTTATGGGTAAGTGGTTATTTTGTTTTGGCTTGTTTTCATACTCAGCTATAGCTAATCAGCTAGCGATAGAGGTGATAGAAGGCGCTTACCCCAAGCTTACTTTTCGAGTAGAAGCAGCCAAACAACTTGAACTTATGCCAATAACAAAGGCAAGTGTTAACGAACAAGCAGATGCCTTGCAAATAAGCCTACCTGCAAGCAATGCCTGTGTTTACGATAACCTTCAACTATTAAGAGGGCGACTACTAACTTTAGAGCTTGCTTGGAACCCCAGCATACAGCAACAAATCAATGTGTTAAGCCAAGACAAGCTTTGGAAAGACTTAGCTTATCGCGTGTTAGTGCCAAGCTCTAGCACGAGTTGTAAGGTGAAAGACCTTGAATTGCATTTTCCAAGCCTTTCCGCGTTTAGCGGGGGGTGGGGAAGGCTAGAGTTAAATGATACAACAGGCGTAATTGCACACAGTTTTTTTGTGGTTCAGCAAGTTGGCAATGTTTATATCTTTAACAAGGTAGTTCCTAACCACGTTAAGGCTCAGCAATATTGGTTAAAGTACTACGCACAATAGCGGTGTTGGTGCTGTTTCATTAAAGTGTCATATTAAATTGTGAACACTATGTTTCAATATACAACCAAAACGCCCTAGGTAGCTTTGTTTGAACCAACCGTTAATTCAAGAACCCATCGCTAAGTTAAAAAAACTAAAACGTTACCAATACGAACGTTATGCGGTGCTTTGTCGACTGGCTTATCCGTCGGCTATGCAAGGTATGACTGAGCAGCTTGATAAGTATTTGTATCAAGACGTGTTTGATCGCTGGGGGCGGTCAACAACCCGGGTATTATGGAAAGAGAACAAAGATGAAGTGATTGTTGTTTTTCGAGGGTCAATGAACATATTTGATTGGCTGGTTAATCTTGCTTTTGTTCCACGCAAGTATCAAGCAGGAGAGAGCCATTATCATGTTCATTGGGGCTATTTGCAGCTATTGGAGCAGTTAAGTTGCGATCCTAATCGGAGCAAAAACAAGTACACCGTTTACCAGCGTCTTGAGGCAATATTATTACCACTGATGGCACAGGGAAAGCGCATATCGCTTACGGGGCATTCTTCTGGTGGTTGTATGGCAGTATTGGTGGCGGATAGGTTAGAGCGGCAATATCCCAAAAAAGTAAAACGGGTCGTAACCTTTGGCCAACCAGCAACAGGTTTATGGAACTTTAAGAAGCACTACAAATTGCATCGTAAAACTTACCGAATTTGCTGTGACTTAGACATTGTAACCTTTTTGCCGCCCTTGCCATTTGTCTATTGGCATGTAGGTAGAATGCTATGGTTACACGATGAAAGAATTTATGAGAATACGCCAACCTGGTATCGGTTAAGTAAGTCGTTGGTGAGTTGGTTGCTATTACCGTTTACTTATCACTACATGCGTAAATACATTCGCAATAAAGACTATTTTGATGAGCACTAAAGTGCCGTAAACAAAGCGGAGTAAATTAAGAGCCTGCTGCACTGCGGTAAGATTGCACTGCGCGGATCCCTTTCTTACTCACATTCACTACTTCGGTTCTTGGCCATCGTCCACAGAGCAAAGTAATAAATTGCTCATCTTCTTTGTAGTAAACGTAGCGTT
This sequence comes from Agarivorans sp. OAG1, assembly GCF_037076485.1. NCBI lineage: Bacteria > Pseudomonadati > Pseudomonadota > Gammaproteobacteria > Alteromonadales > Alteromonadaceae > Agarivorans > Agarivorans sp. OAG1. The sequence goes on along the minus strand of NZ_AP028990.1, from coordinate 2,507,674 downwards.
GACCTTGGCCTAAGCTACAACAAACGGGTTTGTCATCTAAATAGCTAATGCTAACAAAACCATCTTCAGAATTAACACTTGGACACCAATCCTGCGTTGTACCGCCATGGTGATTGGGTTGTTGGGCCCGCAATACCGATAATACGTCTACGGTGTTAGCTGGGTGAGTTGAAAACCAGTTTAGGTAATCGGAAAAGCTCAATTCTTTGTCGTAAAACTTTGCCAAAGTTACTTTTTGCATTTGCAATATTGCTAATATCATCACCAACAACGCGATGATGAACGGAAAAAGTATTCTATAGAACAAAGTTTGAAACATTGTGCCTGCCGTAAGTATTGTGACCGCGGACGATTCTAACAAAAATGTGATGTATGTCTAATTATTATTCGCCTCAACAATCATTCTTTATAAGCAGCAGCGCTAGCTTATAGACAAACTGAATTTGCAGAAGCACAAATGTTGGTTACAGTTTTGCCAACTGGAGGGTGCTGATGTTACGTAAAATTTTGTTAACGATTATTGTTCTAAGTCTACTTATTGCTTGGTTTAGTAATGATTTGATCCGAGCGGTATTCGAAGCAACAGCCTTTTTGGCGGTATTGGTAATGCTAGGTACATCGTTAGTGGGCAAACAGCGTAAATCTAACCATTAGCATTGCTCATTCAGGTTTAACTTTCCGATTAGTAGAAAAGCTTAATGATAACTAGTGAGCTCACTGCTATGCAGATCCATAGCCCTAATCCAAGTAATAATGGTTTACTGCCTGCTTGTTGTAAGTTTTTAGCCGTTAAGCCGTAGCCGATTAAAAATAAACACACTCCCAACAACTGTTTAGACATCTCAAATAAGCCTTTGTAGACAGCCTCAAACATCGGTACATAGTTGCTGATAAGCATTGCCAAAATGTAGAAAAAAATGAAGTAGGGAATTGAAACCTTACCGTCTTTTTCTTTGAATATTATCGAACTCATTAAGGCTACAGGGATTATCCATAACGCTCTGGCTAGTTTAACCGTAGTGGCAACGCTAAGGGCTTCATCGCCGTACGCTGCAGCAGCGCCTACAACAGACGAAGTATCATGAATAGCAATGGCCGCCCAATAACCAAATTGGTTTTGGCTTAACTCTAATACGTGGCCCAGCAATGGGAATAAGAACAAACCACAAGCATTCAAAATGAACACGGTCGCTAAGGCTAAGGAAATTTGTTTACTATTTGCCTTAATCGCAGGTGCTACTGCGGCAATAGCGCTGCCGCCGCAAATTGCAGTTCCCACCGAGATCAAATAGCCGGTCTTTTTCTCCATACCCACTAATTTAGCGGCAACTAAGCCAACAAATAGGGTAAAAGCGATAGAGCCGACAATTAACCCAAAACCGTGTTGTGTGTATTCAATAGCTTGGGTAATAGAAATACCAAAACCTAAACCGACCACCGAGATAGCTAATAGACGCTTGGTTAAAACAGCAATATCAATGGTTTTAGGTGTTAATCCAAAACTTGCAAAACAAGCTCCAATAACTAGAGCGCCAGGACCGTTTATGAGAGGCGTAAGGATTACTAAGCAGGTAATTAGGCACAATACATCTGCTTTACTGAGCTGTTTTAGTTTCTCTAACATATTAAATCCTCAACATCAGGCTTAAGTATACGCCGAGCAAGGATTGCATGCATGCGGATTTAGTTGCGAGATAAATCAACAAAAATATTTTAATTCATTGATTTAATGCGATTATCTGTTTTCATATCAATAATAATGATTATTTTAATTGATATTATTCATCGAGCTTAAAAGCTAATTTAGCGATAAAATAACTCTTCCTCGATTTGTGGTCGCATCAGTTCAGTCACTCGTTTGCCTTCGGCAATAGCTTCTTCGGCACGGTGGAAATCCATGATGCCAATATCCCCTAATTTGGGAGACAGCAATATATCTGGTGGATCGCCTGCCATACGGGTGCGGGTTAACCGCTCCTGCATAATATTAATCGAGGTAGACATTACGCCTATCATGCCGGGGGAGCGATTATTGTTTGGCTGCTTGAGGTTACTTAGCATGGAATTAAGAAAATCTTTGCCGCCACCTAACAAGCGCCAAAATGGTTGCTCGTTAGCATTGTTGTTTTGCTCGTTTATTTCTAAGGGATGGTCGGTTAGCGCAATTCGAGATTTATCATTATTAAGGTTTACCGCAATAACGATGTCGGCGCCCATCGCTCGGCACAACGATACCGGAACTGGATTAACCACTGCACCATCTACCAGCCATTGATCTTTTAAATGATAGGGAGCCATTAATCCTGGCATGGCACATGATGCGCGAACAGCGTCTCGTACACTGCCTTTTTGCAACCAAACTTCCTTGCCGGTCTCAAGCTCAGTTGCCACTGCACCAAATGGAATCGTTAATTGCTCTATGCTGTCGCTACCAATGTATTTTTCTGCAGCGTTAAATACCTTTTCCCCAGTGAGCAATCCACCACGGTAAAGTGAGAAGTCCATCAAATTGAAAACTTGCCAGCTAGAAAGGCTTAAGGCCCACTCGTTGAGTTTGTCTATTCGTTGGCAAGCATATGCTGCTCCGACTAAGGCACCGATTGAGCAACCAGATACAATATGTGGGCGGATCCCCATATCTTGCAAGGCCATTATTACCCCTAGGTGAGACCAGCCTCTTGCTGCTCCGCTACCCAAGGCTAAGCCAATCTTCAACTCGCCGCTAACAGCCATGATAACTCCATTCAAGCCAACTATTTCGTAAGCCTCATTGTTGCTTAAAAATGCTTAAGTTCATAGTTACTTATGTTCTAGATGCGAGTTAGCTATAGCCAAGTATGGTACTGATATTTATCAAATATTTTTCAGGGGCCAGATGAACATTAATAAGCCTTTAACTGTGCGAATTAAAGGAAATTCATTGAAAGTAAAGATGCGAAGAATTTTACTTGGCGCAGAACGCGCGTTTATGTTTTATTATTTATTCTACACATGATGAATAAACCAATAAGCCATGACTAAAAAGAATCCTGTAGGGCGACCTAAAGGTGATAGCCAAGCTAGGAAGAAATTATTAGAGGCTGCCACTCAGCTGTTTGTAAAACACGACTACGACAAAGTATCGATACGCATGGTGGCAAACCAAGCCGAAGTAGACGCGGCACTTATTAGGTATTATTTCGGCTCTAAAGCGCAGCTTTTTGGTGAAATGCTAAAGAATGTATCTGACCCTGTATTTAGTACCCTTAAACATGGGAAACAACACACCGAAGTCAGTGACTTAGCTAAGGTTATGCGCGCATATTACACCACCATGGTGGACAACCCTTACTTTCCGAAGCTGATATACAAATTGTCCGGCTTACCTAAAGAACACGAAAGCGCTCAGCAACTAAACCTGATGATTGGTAGTTTGGGGCGCTTTAAAAGCAGGGAGTTATTCCAAAAATTGTTAAAAAATAAGTCGCTTTTAGATGGTGTAGACCCTGAGATGGCACAGATTAGTTTTTTGAGTTTAATGGTGTTTCCATTTTTGATGCCTGAGCGTTTATTGGAAGCCAATCAAATTGAATTGTCGAAACAAAAATTTTTAAAACTTGCAGATCATAACGTTCAGTTGCTTGAGCGTGGATTGTTTAAACCTAAGGAACATAGTAATGCAGCTCAATAAACCTTGGTTGATTTTTCCTGGCATTGCCATTGGGGTATTTTTTCTGGTCTTGGCCATTGCTACAAAGGAAGTTGCACCGGTAAATGCTCAGCACCAGTCTTCCCGATTAGTTGAGGTGGTGGGTTTAGAGCAGCAAGCTGCTGCTCCTATAGCGGTGGCTTACGGAAGAGTAGAGCCTAAAACCAGCTGGGAAGCTGTAGCGGAAGTAACCGGCAGTTTGGTTTATCGTCATCCCTTGTTAGAAGAGGGGCGGTTTCTTCCAAAAGGAACCTTGTTGCTTAAAATTGACCCGCTTGAATACAGCCTAAAACTGGTTCAGGCAGAGGCCAACTTAAACGCTAGTAAAACTCAATTGGCTCGACTAAACCAAGAAGAAACCAATCTTAAAGTGAGCTTAGATATCGAACGTCAGCGAGCTTTGTTGGTGGATGAAGAGTATAAACGTAAGCAAAAGCTTAAAGCGCAAAATCTTATTTCCAGCTCAGAGTTAGAAAACCAAAAACAAAACGTACTCATTCAAAACAACGTGGTTCAAGAGCTTGAGAATGCCTTACAGCTTATCCCCGATGATAGACGTGTTGCCGAAGCACAACTCGCGGTGGAAGAGGCCAAACTTGAAGATGCGCAACGGCAACTGAGTAAAACAGAAATCGTGCTGCCTTTCGATGCCAAAATTGCAGAAGTAAATATTGAAACTGAGCAGGTGGTTAACTTGCAATCGGTAATGGTAGTGGCGCAGAAGCTGGATGTAATGGTAGCCGATGTGCAGCTATCGCTAAACGATATGCGTCATTTGGTTAGCAGCGTTCAGCACTATCAAAATGCTTTGGGTTTACCTTCAATTGATGAGTTGGAGTTTGAAGCTTCGGTGAGTTTGGTGGCATCTGGTATCGAGTATCGTTGGCCCGCTACGGTCACTCGTGTTGCTGAGTCGGTGAGTGTAGAGCAAGCCACGGTTGGTATGTTTTTAGAAGTTGCGCAAAATATTGCAGAAATGGATTTAGCCCAGCAAATCCCGCTTACTAAAGGTATGTATGTGCAAGCAACCATTAAGGGCTATCCGCAACAGCACTATGTGGTGCCAGAACGCGCGTTGCATGGCAGCAATATTTACCTCATGGATGACCAAGAGAAACTTCGCATAATCCCTATTACTGTATTGTTTAGGACTGAACAAGGTGTGGCTATCAGTGGCGAGCTTAGCAGCGGACAGAAGCTAATTCTTAATGATCTTATCCCTGCCGTAGAGGGAATGAGTTTGCGATTAGAGGACGCGACGAATGCTTAATTTTTTTATTCGCCATCCCACTCTAGCAAACCTTGTTATGGTGAGTTTTATACTTCTCGGCTTTACTAGCCTTAGTACCTTAAAGCGCGAGACCTTTCCCGAGTTTACTAATCCCTTCATTATCGCAACGGTGGTGTACCCTGGTGCGTCACCTAGTGAAGTGGAAGAAAGTTTATGTATGCGAATGGAAGACGCAGTTGATGGTTTATCAAGTATTGAAGAAACCCGCTGTGAAGCTGTTGAAGGCCTTGGCTCGTTGGTTGTAAAGCTTGAAGGTAATGCCGACGTAGGACGAATGCTGGTTGATATACAAACCGAAATAAATGCAATTAAGGATTTCCCAGAGCAAATTGAACCGCCCGTAGTAAAAGAAATGGATTGGGCCGAGCCAGTCGTCGATATCGCAATAAGTGCGCCAGCATCTTGGCCTGATTTAAAAGCTTACGCAGAAGAGCTTAAACATATCCTAAAGGTTGATTACGGCGTGGCGATGGTAAGCGTGAGTGGATTTTCGGATCATCAGTTACGCGTTGAGCTAGACCACACTGCGCTGCGCAGGTTAAACCTTAGCGTGAATGATGTAGCGAGTACCATTAGCCAGCAAAACATAAATTTGCCAGCTGGCACCATTGAGCTTACCGATAAAAATTTGTTAATTCGATTTGACCAGCGTAAGCGAGACCCGGTTGCGCTGGCAAAAACGGTGATTGCTTCAGATAACAATGGCAGCGTGGTGTACCTTGGTGATATAGCCACTATCAGTGATAGATTTGAGTTGGACGAAGAAAAAATCCTCTTTAACAACCTTCCATCTGCGGTACTTAAAATAAGCAAAAACAAAGCAGATGATGCCTTGCGAATCAAGCAGTCTGTGCAGCAGTTTGTTGATGACCAGCGCTTTGTTACGCCGGAGGGAGTGAGCTTAACCCTTACCAACGATATGTCTTCTCTATTGAGCGATCGTTTAAACATGATGCTCAAAAATGGATGGCAAGGGATTATCTTGGTCTTTTTAAGCATGTGGTTGTTTTTCTCGCTGCGTTACTCTTTTTGGATTGCAGCAGGCTTACCGGTAGCCTTTATGGGCGGTTTGTTTTTAATGTCGGTGTTTGGATTGTCGATCAATATCATGACGCTAGTGGGCCTGCTTATGGCCATTGGTATCATGATGGATGACGCGATTGTTATTGCAGAATCCATTGCCGCGCACTTAGAGCGTGGATTAAGTGCTGACCAAGCGGTAGTAAAAGGCGTTAAAAAAGCCGCTCCCGGGGTTATCTCGTCGTTCTTCACCACCATTTTTGTACTGGGAAGTTTGATGTGGTTAGACGGTCAAATGGGGGCTGTGTTAAGCGTGGTTCCCATGGCCTTGTTATTGGTGCTATGCATAAGTTTGGTAGAAGCATTTTTAATTTTGCCTAATCACCTTCGTCATACTTTGCAGCACAAAGGAATTGAACGACCTACTAGCGGGTTTAAAGCTAAATTTTTAAATGCTTTTGAAAACTTCCGACTTAATAAGTTAGTTCCGGCCGTAGCCTTTGTTGTGAAATGGCGTTACGTCTCCCTTGGAGCAACGTTTGGTTTATTGCTGTTATCTTTTTCATTGGTGATTAGTGGTTTAGTTAAATTTACCGCCTTTCCCGAGTTGGATGGCGATATTGCAGAGGCAAGGATCATTCTTCCTCCTGGGTCGAGTTTGAGCCAAACGGAGACGCTAGTTACTGAAATCGTAAATGCAGCGCAACAAGTTGGAGAAAGGTTCACCCAAGATAACAACGAACCTCAGACGCTTATTCACGATATTACTGCGCAATACAACTTTAATGCCGATGCTGGCGAGTCGGGCCCGCATGTCGCTACTGTGCGCCTTGATCTGCTCTCGGCAGAAGTTCGCAATAGTTATATCGAAGATTTTATCGCGGCTTGGCGCGAGCAAGTAGGCGAGCAAGCTTTACCTTTAGCATTGGCGTTTACTCAACCAACGATGGGTCCGGCAGGGCGGGCGATTGAAGTTCGTTTGCAGCACTCTAATCTAGATACATTAAAATCCGCTTCTGTTGAGCTACAAGCCTACTTGGGTAAGTTTCAGGGTGTGAATAGCATTTTAGATGATATGCGACCTGGCAAAGAAGAAGTGGTTATATCTCTTCGAGGTGGTGCAGAGGCATTTATGGTTAATGGCCAAATGGTCGCGGAGCAGTTGCGCGCTTCTTACCAAGGAGTCATTGCTGACGAGTTTCAAATTGGCCCAGAAAACATGCAAATAGACGTAAGGCTTAACAAACAACAGTCCGGAAGCTTACAAGCCTTAGCAAATTTTCCAATTGTGTTAGCCGATGGACAGCAAGTACCGCTATCGTCGATTGCAAACATTGAATATCAGCGCGCTTATGTACGCATTCAACGAATTAACAGTTTACGCACCGTGACAGTAATGGCAGATGTTGATACCCGAGTTGCCAATACCAACGAGGTGATGCAATTGGTACAAAAAAGCTTTTTGCCTGAGCTTCGAAAACAGTTCCCAGGCTTAAGGGTAGATTTTGAAGGTGAAGCTAAAGAAAGCGCGAAAGTAGGGGCTTCTTTAAGCAAAAGCTTCGCCATTGGCATATTTGGTGTGTTCGCAATTTTGAGTTTTCAGTTCAGAAGTTACTTAGAACCGGTAGTTGTGCTTACGGTGATTCCAATGGCCCTAATTGGGGTATTGTGGGGGCATTTTTTATTGGGACACAACCTAAGCATGCCCTCAATACTAGGGTTTATCTCCCTAGCAGGTATTGTAACCAACGATTCAATATTGCTGGTGCAGTATATCCGTTATCATTTAGATGAGGGGGACGATGTTTATCAAGCAGTAGTGAATGCAAGTAAAGAGCGTTTTCGGGCAGTGTTTTTAACCTCTTTAACTACAGCTGCAGGTTTGTTGCCCTTATTGTTAGAAACCAGCTTACAAGCTCAAGTTGTGCAACCAATTGTGGTGTCTATAGTATTTGGCATTATTGCGTCCACTATGATGGTGTTATTTATTATTCCGGCAGCCTATGCGGTATTGGCCGATTGGAACTTGGTCCATAAACACAAATCGCTGCAACATGAATAAGGCCTAATACTGAGACTAGAACCTAACAAGGCTTTATTGGTGCTAAGTAAACTTTTAACTCAAAGACTGGATATATATCCAGTCTTTGAGTTAAGCTAAGCGCTGTTAGTTTAGGAGTTTATGCAGTGATCGCTACCATTAAAGGTATCTTAGAAGAAAAAGTCCCCCCCTTTGTTTTAATTGATGTGGCTGGAGTAGGCTACGAAATTCAACTACCTATGAATTGCTTTTACCAGCTACCTGAGCTGGGCGAGTCGGTACGCTTGTTGACTCACTTCATCGTACGAGAAGATGCGCAACTGCTTTATGGCTTTCATGATAAAGCTTCACGCTCTTTGTTTAGAGAGTTGATAAAAGTAAATGGCATTGGCCCTAAAGTAGCATTAGCTATTTTATCTGGTTTAAGTTGTGAACAGTTTGTGTTTGCGGTTAAACACGAAGACCTATCGAGTCTAGTGAAAGTGCCGGGCATTGGTAAAAAAACTGCTGAGCGTTTATTGGTAGAAATGAAAGACCGCTTGAAAAACTGGAATGTAGAACTTCCAGAAACGCCAATTAGTGATAGCCTAAGTAGCCATGGCGATTTACCTTTACAAGCAAGCGTAGATCCAAGAGATGAAGCCATCGCTGCACTAGAGTCTTTGGGTTATAAAGGTAATCAAGCCGATAAGTTGGTTAAACAAGTGTGGACCAGCGGCATGAGTAGTGAAGAGCTAATTAGAGAAGCCTTAAAAGCGGCACTGTAACAAAGGTAATTTAGATGATTGAAGCTGACCGTTTGGTAGCAGCCACACCAGTAACTGAAGAAGAGAGTGTAGATCGAGCGATTAGACCCAAAAAGCTTGAAGATTACACTGGTCAAGACGCGGTTGTAGAGCAGTTAGAAATTTTTATTGAGGCTGCTCGTCGTCGTGACGATGCTTTAGATCATTTGCTCATTTTCGGCCCACCTGGCCTTGGTAAAACCACCTTAGCTAATATTGTGGCTAACGAGTTGGAGGTGAATATTAAAACTACCTCTGGCCCAGTGTTAGAAAAAGCCGGTGACTTAGCGGCGCTGTTAACTAACTTAGAGCCTGGCGACGTATTATTCATCGACGAAATTCACCGCTTAAGTGCTGTAGTTGAAGAAGTGCTATATCCAGCAATGGAAGATTATCAGCTGGACATTATGATCGGCGAAGGCCCGGCAGCGCGTTCGATTAAGTTGGACTTACCGCCTTTTACCTTGATTGGTGCAACCACTCGAGCAGGAATGCTAACCTCTCCTCTGCGTGACAGGTTTGGCATCGTACAGCGTCTAGAGTTTTACAATACTAAAGACTTATCCGATATCGTTAAGCGAAGTGCTCATTATCTCAACTTAGACTTAGATGGCGAAGGGGCTTGGGAAGTAGCTAAACGTTCTCGAGGAACGCCTCGAATTGCAAATCGCTTATTACGCCGAGTTCGTGATTATGCCGATGTGAAATTTGATGGCAAAGTCACTCAACAAGTTGCTGCACAAGCACTCGATTTGCTTAGCGTAGATAGTGCAGGCTTCGATTATATGGATACCAAGCTACTTAAAGCCATTACCGAAACTTTTGCTGGTGGCCCGGTGGGTTTAGACAACCTGGCAGCTGCAATAGGTGAAGATAAAGAAACCATAGAAGATGTACTAGAACCTTTCTTGATTCAACAAGGTTTTTTGCAACGCACTCCTCGCGGGCGCATTGCCAGTGATAAAGCCTATTTACACCTCGGTTTAGACCTTCCTAAACGATAAAAATGCTGTCGTTTAATAACGACAGCATAGCCAAAAAATGAGCTTAAAGTGTTTAATTTTAAGCCGTTATTCCAATTTTCTTTGTCAATTATCTAAATTAAGTGTTTAGAGTCTTAACCTTGGGCACTAGCCTGTGTATAGTAATTTGTAATTATATATTTGGGATAGGTGTAATGTCGGTTTTAGCTGTTCGGGTTTATTACGAAGATACCGATGCTGGCGGGGTGGTTTATCATGCCAACCATATTAAGTACTTCGAACGAGGCCGCACAGAATGGTTGCGCGAGCTTGGCTATGATCAAGATGTATTGATGAAACAAGATTTGTGTTTTGTTGTGCGCTCGCTAAATATCGATTACAAACTTCCTGCTTTATTCAACCAAATGCTCTCGGTAGAAACCACCATCAATAAAATGAAAAGAGCCAGTTTGGTATTTGAACAAACCATTAGAAATGCTGATCAACAAGTCATCGCCCAGGGAATGGTTACTGTAGCTTGTGTCACATTGTCATCAATGAAGGCCACGGCCATTCCTGAAACGTTAAAAGAGGATTTACTCGGTGCACTCTGATATGTCATTTATCGGCTTGTTTTGGCAGGCGAGCCTATTAGTTAAGTTTGTAATGCTGTTGTTAGTGAGTATGTCTGTTTATTCATGGGCCATGATTATTAACCGTAATCGCGTTTTAAAGGCTGCTAAAACTGCTAGCGATGCTTTTGAACAAAAGTTCTGGTCTGGTGTAGACCTTAATAAGCTTTACCAAGAGAGTAACGCCCGAGCAGATCACCTGCAGGGGATGGAACAAATCTTTCACTCTGGTTTTCGCGAGTATGTGCGTCTACATAAAACCAGTGGTCGCAGTGCCGATGCAGTAATGGACGGTACTTATCGTAGTATGCGGGTATCGTTATCGCGTGAGGTTGAATCACTAGAAAATCAGTTACCCATGCTCGCAACCATTGGTTCGATTAGCCCATATATCGGCCTATTTGGTACGGTGTGGGGTATTATGAATGCCTTTATCGCGCTGGGTGAAGTTCAACAAGCAAGCTTGAACATGGTAGCCCCAGGTATTGCAGAAGCACTTATTGCGACAGCAATGGGCTTATTTGCAGCAATTCCCGCTGTTATTGCCTTTAACCGTTTTTCTACGGGCGTAGCTAAACTTGAACACGGCTACGCTAACTTCATGGAAGAGTTCTCTAGCATTTTACATCGCCAAACACACAGCGGTAGTAATTAAGAGGAGCTAGCGTGAATCATTATCAACGTCCTAAACGACGTTTAGTTGCCGAAATTAACGTTGTACCTTACATCGATGTGATGTTGGTATTGTTGATTATCTTTATGGTAACAGCGCCACTAATAACCCAAGGTGTGAAGGTCGATCTTCCACAGGCCAGTGCAGAAGCAATGCCTGAAGACAGTAAGCCGCCTTTAGTTGCTACGGTAACCGAAAGTGGTCAGTACTTCCTCGATACCGGTGAAGATGATGGCTCTGCAAATCAGTCTCTTTCTGGAGATGATCTACAAGCTGTTGTGATGGCTCATTTGCAATTAGACCCTAATTTACCCGTGGTGGTACGTGGTGATAAAAATGTTCGCTATGAGCAAGTAATTAACCTGATGGTGTTGTTGCAAAGTGCTGGCGTACCTTCTGTGGGTTTAATGACTCAGCCAGACGAAAGTTAAAATAGGAATAGCATTGAAGTCGCCTTTTAGCTTATCTATCGTTATTTCAATACTGTTGCATGCAGTGCTATTTGTTGCCTTGGTGTGGTCGGTAGATTTTGAGCGCGTAAAGTTAACACCCACCCCTAGTGCTCCAATTATCAACGCAACTGCTGTAGATATTAATCAGGTTAGCCAGCAAGTTGAGCGGATTAAGCAACAACAAAAAGATAAAGCAGACCAAGAAAAACAGCGAATAGAAAGAGTTGAAAAAGAAGCTGAGCAGGCGCGTAAAAAACGTTTAGCCGAAGAAAAGCGCATTAAGCAACTAGAACTTGAAAAACGCCAAAAAGAAGATGCGAAGCGCAAAGCCGATGAACAAGCTCGTCGGGCGCAAGAAAAACAAAAGCTAGAGCAGCAAAAAGCGGCTAAAGCCGAAGCTGAACGCAAAAAGAAAGAAGAGCAACGTAAAGTCGCTGAAGCTGCAGCAGTAGCAGCAGAAGCAGAGCGAGTGCGTAAGCTTGAAGAGCAACGTAAAGCAGAAGAAGCGGCCAAGAAAGCCGAAGAGGCTGCACGTAAAGCTGAAGAAACACGTAAACGCAAAGAAGAAGAAGCCCGTATCGCCAAAGAAAAAGCCGCTAAGGCTGAAGCGGAACGGAAGCGACAGGCTGAAATTGCTCGCCAAGAAGCTGAGTTTGAGCGCTTAATGCAAGCTGAAATGGCAGCCGAAGCTAATGCGCGTCACCAACGACAAGTGCTGGGTGAAGTAGATAAATATCGCGCGTTGATTATGTCGACTATTCAACGAAACTGGTTAATAGAACCAAGTATGCTTGGTAAACAGTGTCAAATACAATTAACCTTGGCTTCAAGCGGTTTTGTTACCAGTATTGGCGATGGGAAAGGGGATGCTGCTGTTTGTGAGTCTGCACGTAGAGCAATCAAAAAAGCAGTAACATTACCTGTTTCAAAAGATCCTGATGTATTTGAAAAAATGAAAAATATTACTTTAACTCTTAAACCGGAATAGCTGTGATGATGAAAAAATTCTTAGTGAGTGTGGGCTTTTTGTTTGCATTTATGAATGTTGCTCAAGCTAACCTAGAAATTGTAATCACGGAAGGCGTAGACAGTGCAAGGCCAGTTGGCGTTGTACCGTTTGTTTGGAAGGGACATGGAAACGTTCCGCTAGATTTAGCTAAAGTAGTGGCAGATGATTTGCGCCGTTCAGGGAAGTTTAACCCTGTTGCAATTAGCGAAATGCCGCAAACACCTCAAACAGCAGAGCAAGTAGATTATGAAGCTTGGGCTGCCTTAGGGGTTGAGGCTGTGTTGCTTGGCAATGTAGAAGCTTTAGAAGGCGGTAAATATAAAGTTAGCTATTCACTTGTTGATGTGTTGCGTGGACAAGTCACTGCCGGTAATAAACAAGAGCTTAAAGATGGTCAGTTAGTTACTAGCCAAGATCATATTCTTTTAGATCGTTTTAAAAGCGTTGCAAAAGCTCAGCTTCGACAAATGGCGCACTTAATCTCTGACGGTGTTTATCAAGCTTTAACTGGCGAGCGTGGCGCATTTTTAACCCGTATCGCTTATGTGGTGGTTAATAATGAAGCCAATTACCCTTATCAATTAAGAATTGCAGACTACGATGGGCATAATGAAAAAACCTTGCTGCGTTCACAAGAGCCATTAATGTCGCCATCTTGGTCGCCAGATGGTCGTCAGCTTGCATACGTAAGTTTTGAAAACCGCACCGCAGAGATTTACATACAAGATATTTATACGTCGCAGCGAACTAAGTTAACTTCATTTACTGGGATTAACGGCGCTCCTGAGTGGTCTCCAGACGGTAAACGTATCGCGTTAGTATTGTCTAAAGACGGCCAGCCTGATATTTACGTTATAGATGTAGAAACTAAAAAGTTACAACGCATTACCAAAAATCGCCGTATTGATACCGAGCCAACGTGGTTGCCAAATGGTAACAGTGAGCTGTTATTCTCTTCTGAGCGCGGTGGTAAACCACAAATTTACAAAGTGAATATCGATACCAATAAAGTTAACAGAGTAACCTGGGAAGGCGAAATGAACTTAGGTGGCTCTGTCACCCCCGATGGTTCGGCCTTGGTGATGGTTAGCAGAGTTAATGGGCAATACCGAATTGCTCGACAAGATTTTGATACTGGCTACGTGCAAGTATTGACTAGGACTCAACTGGACGAGTCTCCTACTATTGCACCCAATGGCAGTATGATTATGTACAGCACGGTAGCAGGTGGGCGCCAAGTTCTAGCATTGGTATCCATGGATGGAAGATTTAAAGCGACTTTACCAGCTAAAGAGGGCAGTGTAAGAGCCCCTGCTTGGTCACCCTTCTTAAACTAACAAAAACTATGTGATCATAAGGAATCCATAATGCAATTCGAAAGAGTAGTAAAAACCGTATTTTTAGGACTAGCGTTTGCAGGCTTAGCCGCTTGTAGTTCAAACAACACCAGCGATAGTGATGTGAGCGAGCAAGATAAAGCAGGCGGTGTTGTTATTGAAGATAGCACCACTGGCGAAGGCCAAACCAATGGCGGTGTTGAAGTGGGTGCAGTAGACCCAGTATTAAGTGCCGAAGAAGAAGAACGCCAGAAAGCCGCTGAACTTCGTCAAAGCCAAGTGGTTTACTTCGAATTCGACCGTTCAGACATTCGTGATGAGTTTGCAGAAATTTTAGAAGCGCATGCGAGTTACTTACGTGACAACCCATCAGTTACAGTGCTTATCGAAGGCCATACCGATGAAAAAGGCACGCCTGAGTACAACATCGCTTTAGGTGAGCGCCGTGGTAAAGCTGTATCAAAGTACCTTCAAAGTTTAGGTGTGTTGGCGTCGCAGATTTCTATTGTTAGCTACGGTGAAGAAAAGCCAGTAGATAACTCTCATACCGACGCAGCTATGGCTAAGAATCGTCGCGCTGTGTTAGTTTATTAATACGCTTGATTGTGTAGAGTAATTTATGAAACTTAATATGATTACGGCTACTTCTGTAGCCGTTTTATTTTCAGCCCAAATCCACGCCGCTGCGCCAGTAGAAGAAGCGGGTGCAAGCTCCGCTAACACCGTTGCAAACAACTCTGTGGCTCTGTCTTCGAGTAATCTTACTATGGAACAGCGCATAGAGCGTTTAGAACGTATGTTACAGGCGCGTAACCAGGTTCAATTAGATTTGCAAAACCAAGTTGAAGATATGTCGGATAGCATGTCGACAATGGTAGGGCAGTTAGAGCAAAGTAATTATCAGATAGAGCAGTTGATTGAACGTCAGCGTGAAATATACCAAGAGTTAGATCGTCGCTTTGCCCAACTGCAAGCTTCACCAATTACTGCTAAAGCCGCCACAGAGGCCGCTCCTGTTGCAGCGGGTGAAGACCAAACCTACGATGCGGCTGTTGCATTAGTGATGCAAGATAAAGACTACGATGCAGCTATTCCTGCATTTCAGAACTTCATCAAGGATTATCCAAAATCTAGTTACGCACCAAATGCGCATTATTGGCTAGGCCAGCTACAATATACTCGTGGACAGCGTGATCAAGCGTCTGAACAGTTTAATAAAGTTGTTAACGATTATCCTGATTCTAATAAGGTGGCTGAGTCATTGTTAAAATTAGGTATCATTGCCCAGTTTCAAAATAACAATGCTGAAGCAAAATCGTTGTTTACTCGGGTAGTTAAAGAGCATCCAAACACTGCAGCTGCGGGTTTGGCGCAAACGCGTTTAGCTAAGTTGTAGCCTAAGTTTTAGCAAATAAAGTTCAGTAAATTCAAAATTCTGTACAAACAAGAAGCTGGTTGCTTATTTGCTGAACGCTTAGAAAAAAAGATTCAAATTACTGTTGCACAACAGTCTTAAATCCGTATCATAGGCCGCCGTTGAGTCAGGCCAATTGCGCAAGCAAATTGAAGCGGATTTAACAGAAGTTCAGAGCGGGTTGTTAGCTCAGTTGGTAGAGCAGTTGACTTTTAATCAATTGGTCGAAGGTTCAAATCCTTCACAACCCACCACTTTGATACTTCGTTGTAATAGAATTTATGGGTTGTTAGCTCAGTTGGTAGAGCAGTTGACTTTTAATCAATTGGTCGAAGGTTCAAATCCTTCACAACCCACCACTTCTATTACCACTTTTAGTGGGTCGTTAGCTCAGTTGGTAGAGCAGTTGACTTTTAATCAATTGGTCGAAGGTTCAAATCCTTCACGACCCACCACTATTTTGAAACGTTATGGGTTGTTAGCTCAGTTGGTAGAGCAGTTGACTTTTAATCAATTGGTCGAAGGTTCAAATCCTTCACAACCCACCACTTCTTCGTTTCAAAATATGCATTAACAGTAACGGGTTGTTAGCTCAGTTGGTAGAGCAGTTGACTTTTAATCAATTGGTCGAAGGTTCAAATCCTTCACAACCCACCACTGCTGTTGTTGCTACTACTTTCTAAGGGTTGTTAGCTCAGTTGGTAGAGCAGTTGACTTTTAATCAATTGGTCGAAGGTTCAAATCCTTCACAACCCACCATTTCTTAAGGTTTATCTCCAAGAACTAGACTAATTCTTTAGTCCAATAGCTGCCATTAGCTAACATCGCCGTGTATAATACTCGGACTATTTTTATCTCAGATGTAGTTATGCAACAGCTCGAATATTTTAACGAATCAATTTACCCATTTCCTCCTAAGCCTGTTCCACTTAATGCCGAGCAGCGCGCAGCGCACAAAGAACGCATTAAGCAATTGCTTATAGAGCAGGACGCGGTGTTGGTTGCTCATTATTATACAGATCCTGAGATCCAAGCTTTGGCTGAAGAAACTGGCGGTTGCGTTGCCGATTCTTTAGAGATGGCTCGCTTTGGTAACAATCACCCAGCTAAAACATTGTTAGTGGCTGGCGTGCGCTTTATGGGCGAAACGGCCAAGATCCTAACACCAGAAAAAAAAGTCATTATGCCAACTCTAGAGGCGACTTGTTCACTGGATTTAGGCTGCCCAGAAAAAGAGTTTGCAGAGTTTTGTGATGCTCATCCAGATCATACTGTAGTGGTATACGCCAATACCTCTGCTGCTGTTAAGGCGCGTGCCGATTGGGTGGTTACCTCTAGCATTGCAGTAGACGTGGTTGAGCACCTAGACGCCGAGGGGCATAAAATTATTTGGGCTCCGGATAAACACTTAGGTGGTTATGTTGCCAAACAAACAGGCGCTGGTATGTTGTTGTGGCAGGGCGCTTGTATCGTGCATGATGAGTTCAAAGCAAAAGCCTTGAAGCAACTTAAACAGCAATACCCTGATGCAGCAGTGTTGGTTCACCCAGAGTCACCAGAAAGCGTTGTAGATATTGCAGATGCTGTTGGTTCAACCAGCCAGCTTATTGCCGCAGCCCAAACGTTGCCAAACCAGAAGCTTATTGTTGCTACCGATAAAGGTATCTTTTATAAGATGCAGCAAGCTTGTCCGGATAAAGAAATGATTGAAGCGCCAACAGGTGGTAACGGTGCCACTTGCCGCTCTTGTGCGCATTGCCCATGGATGGCTATGAACGGCTTGAAGGCAATAGAAGAGGCGCTAATTGACGCTAGTGGCAAAGAAGTATTTGTTGATGAAGCCTTAATCGATAAAGCTTTAGTACCGCTAAATCGAATGCTAGGTTTTGCCAAGACTAACCAAATAAAGGTTAAGGGTAACGCTTAACCGTTTCTCTCTAAAAAAAGCCTGCACAAGTTGCAGGCTTTTTTGTATCTAAACGTTGCGCGCAAAAAGCTGTATTAATGTTTTTATCATCAATAAAGATTTGCTATACTTTTTGGGTTTTGTGCCTAATAACTAGCAGAGAAGTAGATGAGAGTTGAAACAGATATAAAGCTGGGTTTTAAAGACGTTTTAATCAAACCCAAGCGCTCTACCTTGAAGAGCCGTTCTCAGGTTGTACTAGATCGGAAGTTTACCTTTAAACATACTGGTAGTCAATGGGAAGGTGTGCCTGTAATTGCTGCCAATATGGATACAGTTGGGACATTTGGTTTAGCAAAAGCATTGGCCGAGCACCGAATGATGACAGCAGTTCATAAACACTACACTATCGAACAGTGGTCGCAGTTTTTAGCCAGTATGTCAGCCGACAAAATTAAGTATCTGGTGGTGAGCTGTGGTACTTCAGACGCAGATTTTGAAAAAACCAAGCAGATTTTAGCGCTGAATAGTAACTTACAATTTATTTGTGTAGATGTTGCAAATGGTTACTCAGAGCACTTTGTTGGTTATGTGCGTAAAATGCGCGAAACTTTTTCTGATAAAGTTATCGTGGCTGGTAACGTAGTTACCGGTGAAATGGTTGAAGAACTTATTCTAAGTGGTGCGGACATTGTAAAAGTAGGCATCGGCCCTGGCAGTGTTTGTACAACGCGGGTTAAAACCGGAGTAGGTTACCCACAACTATCAGCTATTATCGAATGTGCAGACGCCGCACATGGCCTTGGTGGTCAAATTGTCGGTGATGGCGGTTGTACGCAGGCTGGTGATGTAGCTAAAGCATTTGGCGGTGGAGCTGACTTTGTTATGCTTGGCGGCATGTTAGCAGCGCACGAAGAAAATGGTGGCGAAGTTGTAGAAGAAAATGGCAATAAGTTCATGAAATTCTATGGAATGAGCTCACAAACAGCTATGGACAAACACACTGGTGGTGTAGCCGAATATCGTGCATCTGAAGGCAAAACGGTGCTGCTACCTTATAAAGGCAGTGTACAACTTACCGTTCAGGATATTCTTGGTGGTGTTCGTTCAGCATGTACTTACGTGGGCGCGTCTGAACTTAAAGAGCTGACTAAACGCACCACTTTCATCCGTGTGCAAGAGCAAGAGAACCAAGTGTTTGGCATTACTAAAGTGTAATTCTTAAACGGTTTGAAACTAAAAGCCCTAGGTGTAATGCCTAGGGCTTTTTTGTTAAGAAATAATCTGTTGTATGCAGTGAGATTGCTTAGGCGCTAAACAGACTGGGGATTGAGTGATAGCCGTTTCAACACAGATAAACTGGCGATAGTCGCTAACATCATCCATTTGGTTAGCTAATTGTTCACCTGGGTTCCAAACAACTACGCTGTCATTACCGCTATGATGAATGTTTAATGAACGTTTACCATTAGTGATTAAATTGCTATCTGCTGACTGCAGATAAATACGATCAGTCTCTTCACTAAGTTTAAAACCAGCTGATTCAATCGCAACTTTTTGGGTTAAGGCATCAAAATATTGAGTTCCAAGTGATCCAATGTGTAGTTTTTTTACATCTGTAATGAAATAACTGTGCAAGGCCCCGGTGAACTCAAACTTATTTTCACTGTTGTTCTTGGTGACTAAGTCTAAACAAAGATTATCTGTAAAGGTAAACAAGCAAGTTAATTCAATGCCTGGAGTAGCGCTATGATTTAGGCTCAAACGAATTGAGCAGCTATCCTCGCTGGTATTGGTTTCATCTAAAGACCAAAGGCTTGTTCTAGCAAATCCGTGTTTCGGTAAGCTGTCATCACCTAGGTTGCCAAAGCGTGGCCAACAGATGGGGACTCCGCCTCTAATGGCTTTCCCTTGGGTAAACAGACTGTCATCGCTTAACCAAAGGGTTTCTTCTCCTGGGTTAGGGCGGTAAGAGACAAGGTGAGCGCCTTGCTGGGCGATGAGTGCTTTCGCTTTGGGGTGATCAATCCAATAAAATACCATGCCTTCGGCATTGCTTACTTCAAACACCGCGTTATCTATTTGCTTAACAACTTTTAGCTTAAGCTTTTCTAAGATCATGATTTTTACCTATAAAAAAAGCGACCCAAAGGTCGCTTTATTATTCTAGCTAAAAGCTACATATCTTATTTAGAGATGTGAGCGATTAGGTCTAGAACTTTGTTTGAGTAACCGATTTCGTTGTCGTACCAAGATACAACTTTAACGAATTTGTCAGTTAGAGCTACACCAGCTTTTGCATCGAATACAGAAGTTTGAGTTTCGCCGATGAAGTCTTGAGAAACAACTTGGTCTTCAGTGTAACCAAGTACGCCAGCCATTTCGCCTGCAGAAGCAGCTTTCATAGCAGCACAGATTTCTTCGTAGCTAGCAGCTTCTTTTAGGTTAACTGTTAGGTCAACTACAGAAACGTTAGCAGTAGGTACGCGGAAAGCCATACCAGTTAGTTTGCCGTTTAGCTCAGGAAGTACAACACCTACAGCTTTAGCAGCACCAGTTGAAGAAGGGATGATGTTTTGAGAAGCACCACGACCACCGCGCCAGTCTTTAGCAGAAGGACCGTCAACAGTTTTCTGAGTAGCAGTAGTAGCGTGAACAGTAGTCATAAGACCAGATTCAATGCCCCACTTGTCGTTTAGTACTTTAGCGATAGGCGCTAAACAGTTAGTAGTACAAGAAGCGTTAGAAACGATGTCTTGACCAGCGTAAGACTCTTGGTTTACGCCCATTACGAACATAGGAGTAGCGTCTTTAGAAGGACCAGTTAAAACTACTTTTTTCGCGCCAGCAGTGATGTGCTTACGAGCAGTCTCGTCAGTTAGGAAGATACCAGTTGCTTCAGCAACTACATCAACACTAATTGCGTCCCACTTAAGGTCTTCTGGGTTACGCTCAGCAGTAACGCGTACAACGTTACCGTTTACTACCAAGTTACCGTCAACTACTTCTACGCTACCGTTGAAGCGACCGTGAGTTGAGTCATACTTAAGCATGTAAGCCATGTATTCAACGTCGATTAAGTCGTTGATGCCTACTACTTCAATGTCGCTGCGCTCAACAGAAGCACGGAATACGAAACGTCCAATACGGCCAAAACCGTTAATACCAACTTTAATTGTCATAGTGATACCTAATGTTCCAAGTGTTAACAGATGTAGAAATTGGTTGTAAACTTACAACATTTTTAAAATTGGTCAAGTTCAATCGCCAATTAATTTGCGCGATATCAATTAATGGTTTAAAAATGAGCAAGCTAACATTTGCAGGAAGAAGTATTAGCTTAGAAGTAAAAAAAAACAATCAATATCACTCAATCTCAGATAAAATTAATTTAGCGAAATTTGTGCTAGATCGATAAATCGAGCGTTAGGATGAGTACAATACACGCGCTAAAAAAACAATAATTAGTTAGATAAAAGCAATAACTCGGGAAATGTTATGTCAGATCAAATCATTGAACAGTTGGTAAAGCTTCGCGGCATTGAAACCAGCTACGTAGATGCTTGGGGAAATCCGGCGCAAGTCGTACCTGAAAGCAAATCGAAACTGCTAAGAGCGTTAGGTTACCCTGTAGACGATGCAGAGCAACTAGCACAGCGCTATGAAGAAGATGTACTAAATTACTGGCAAAAAGTTATGCCAGTAGTAAAGGTAGTACGTGTAGCTTCTGAATATCCATTAGAGATCCGTGTTCCTATCGAGTTAGCTAATAAAGCATTCACTTGGAAGTTGAAAACAGAGCAGGGTGAAGAATTCAAAGGGCAGATTACGCCTGTAGATGGTGAGTTAATCGAAGCTCACGCTATTAATGATATTGAGTACCAAGCTTACATCGTTAACTTAAACCTAGAGTTACCTATTGGTTACCACACTTTAAGCATTTCAGTTAAAGGCGGCCGTAAAGTTTTAGCTGAAACGCGTTACATCGTTGCACCTAAAGCTGCTTACATTCAGCCACAAATTGCTAACGGCAAAAAAGTATGGGGCCCAAGTGTACAGCTTTACTGCCTACGTACAGAGACTAACTGGGGTATCGGCGACTTCTCAGACTTACAGGTTTTAGTTAAAAATATTGCCGAGCGCGGTGGCGATTTTGTTGGTCTAAATCCGATTCACTCGCTATACCCAGCTAACCCAGAAGCAGCTAGCCCATATAGTCCTTCTTCACGTCGTTGGTTAAACATTGTTTATATCGACGTTGAAGCTATTAACGAATTTGCTGAGTCAGATGCTGCAGCCTTGGTTGCTAGCGCTGCTTTCCAAAACCGTTTGGAGCAATTACGCAGCAGCGAGTGGGTAGACTACACCGGCGTAACTGAAGCAAAACTTGAAGCTCTTAAACTGGTATTCAAGCAGTTCCAAACTATTCAGAAAGGTCGCACTAAGCGCGCGAACGCTTTCCGTACATTTATTAAAGAAGGCGGCGAAAGCTTACAAGCTCAAGCTACTTACGATGCACTACAAGCTCACTTGTACGATAGCATTGGTAACGCCTGGGGCTGGCCAGCATGGCCTGACGAGTACAAAGAGTACCACCTACCAGCGGTTGCTGAATGGGTAAAAGCCAACCAAGAAGCTGTAGATTTCTACTTATGGTTGCAGTGGATTGCCGACGAGCAATTAGCAGCAGTAGATGCAGTGGCTAAAGAATCGGGTATGGCTATGGGCCTTTACCGTGATTTAGCTGTAGGTGTAAGTGAAGGTAGTGTTGAAATTTGGGCAAACGGCGATTTGTATTCTCTAGATGCAAGTGTTGGCGCTCCACCAGATATTCTTGGCCCACTTGGTCAAAAATGGGGCTTGCCTCCAATGGACCCTGCAGTTCTAGAAGAACAGCAATACCAGCCAATGGTTGACTTGTTCCGTTCTAACATGCGCTCATGTGGTTCTTTACGTATCGATCACGCAATGGCTCTATTGCGCTTATGGCTAGTTCCTGTTGAAGATTCAGCAGATAAAGGTGCTTACCTTTACTACCCAATTCAAGATTTGCTAGGAATTTTGGCACTTGAAAGTCATCGTAACCAGTGTTTAATCATTGGTGAAGACTTAGGTACTGTTCCAGACGGCATCTTTGAAGTTCTTCAAGAAAACGGTGTTCACTCTTACCGTATTTTCTTCTTCGAGCAAGCTGAAGATGGTGGCTTTATCTCTCCTGCGCATTACCCTGAGCAGGCAATGTCTGCGGTAACCACTCACGATATGCCAACCTTACGCGGTTTCTGGCATTGTGATGATTTAGCGTTAGGTCGTGAGCTAGGCATTTACCCAGACGAAGAAGTGCTACAAAGCCTTTACCAAGATCGCCATGAGAATAAACAAAAGCTGTTAGATACCTTGCACGGTCACCAAAGTATTCCAGATTACATCTCTCGTGATGTTAACTGGGTAGGCATGGATAAAGGCCTTAACTACGGTATTCAAGTGCACATGGCAAAAGGTAGTTGTAACTTGTTATCTGTTCAGTTAGAAGACTGGATGGAAATGGACAAGCCAGTTAACGTACCTGGTACTTCAAGCGAATATCCAAACTGGCGTCGTAAGTTAACTTGGAACCTAAGTGACTTGTTTAACAACCACGATGTACAGCACTTAATGTATTCATTAACAGACGCTCGTAACAAAGCTAGCAAGTAAATTTGATGCATTTATAAACAAGCGCTCTTCGGAGCGCTTTTTTTTGCCTATGAAAATGTTTTCTATCTCACTTTACTACTGATTAATTGAGAAAAGCTCGAAGAGTTGCGCTAACCTAAGCATTAATGACCAAATCCCCTTATTCTCAGGACGTTAAGGTAAGTACATAATGAAACAATCTTTGTCTTCTCAGGTTTCTAAATTAGTTCAACAATTGTCCAGCGTGCGTTTAAGTGAGCCATTTAATGCTCTGGGTTTAAACGCAAAAGCCAAAGGTAAAGGCTTGGTGTTAAGGGCTTGGCAACCTGATGCAAAAGCGATAACTGTGATGTCGCTAAATGGCGAAGTTTTGGGAACTATGGGCCAGTTATCTCCTCAAGGCCTTTTCGAATTAGAGTTTGATGCTGAAGAGCACTTTGCTTACCAGTTAGAAGTTGAATATGCCGACAGCAAATTAACAGTAGTAGACCCATATCAATTTACCGACCTAGCTTATGATGGCTTAGCCACAATGACTCACGCGCCGCAAAACCTTTACCAGGTGTTAGGCGCACAAGTTAAAACCATTGAAGTGGACGGCGTTCAAGTAAAGGGTGTTCGTTTTGGTGTGTATGCGCCTAGTGCATCAAGTGTGAGTTTAATCGGTGATTTTAACCATTGGGATGGTCGCCGCCTGCCTATGCAGCGTTCACTAGATGGCCATTGGGTGCTGTTTGTTCCAGGATTAGATTCTGGCACCAAGTACAAGTACGAATTAAAAGATCGTCATGGTCACTCGCTGCCACATAAAACTGATCCTGTAGGTTTTAGCTCTGAGCAATATCCGTCATTTGCCTCTGTAGTTTGGGACCATGACCAATACCAGTGGAACGATGAAGAGTGGATACGCTCTCAAAATAACGACAAACGTCACCAACCAATGAGCATATATGAAGTGCATCTAGGTTCTTGGCGTCGCAAGGTTGAAGCTACCGGCAATAACTATTTGAGCTATCGTGAACTAGCTGTTGAGTTGGTCCAGTATGTCAAAGAGATGGGTTACACTCACATTGAAGTATTGCCTATTTCCGAGTTCCCATTCGATGGTTCTTGGGGTTACCAGCCTATCGGTTTGTTCGCTCCAACGAGCAGATTTGGCAACCCGGATGACTTTAAATTCTTAGTCGACCAATGCCACCAAAATGGTATTGGCGTTATTGTTGATTGGGTTCCTGCACACTTCCCAAGTGATTCTCACGGCTTAGCCCAATTTGATGGCACGCATTTATACGAATATGAAGACCCACGCCGTGGTTGGCACAACGATTGGAATTCATACATCTATGACTTTGGCCGCGATACCGTACGCCAATTCTTGGTTGCCAGTGCTCTAATCTGGTTAGATAAATTCCATGTAGATGGTTTACGAGTAGATGCAGTAGCATCGATGCTTTACTGGGATTACTCACGAGAAGAAGGTGAGTGGGTACCAAACGTAGATGGCGGAAATCATAACTACGAAGCTATTAGCTTACTTAAATGGTTCAACGAAGAAGTTTATCGCCAGTACCCACATGCTATGACCATCGCAGAAGAATCAACGGCATTTGCGGGTGTTTCTCGCCCTACATTTACCGGCGGCTTAGGCTTTGGATTTAAATGGAATATGGGTTGGATGCATGACTCTTTGACTTATATGCAAAAAGATCCTGCATTCAGAAAGTATCACCACAACGAAATTACCTTCGCCATGGTTTATAACTATGACGAGAACTTTGTATTGCCTATTTCACATGATGAAGTCGTTCACGGTAAGGGCTCATTGCTAGGGAAAATGCCGGGTGATGAATGGCAACAAGCCGCTAACCTGCGTGCTTACACTGCATTTATGTATGCGCATCCGGGTAAAAAACTAAACTTTATGGGTAACGAGATTGCACAAGCTAGCGAGTGGAATCACGATTCAAGCCTTGAGTGGAATGTACTGGAATATCCTAAACACAAAGGGCAGCAAGAGTTAGTTAAACAGCTAAACAAAGTGTATCGCGAGCACCCAGCGATGTTTGAAGGTGATTATGACACTCAAGGTTTTGAGTGGATTGATCACGACGATTGGGAAAAAAGTGTGTTGGTATTCCAGCGTAATGCCTTAAATAGTCAACAAAAAGTAATTGTTGTGAGTAACTTTACCCCAGTTCCTCGTGATAACTACCGTTTGGCTGTGCCAGAGCAAGGTCGTTACCGCATCATTTTGAACTCAGATTCAGAAATGTACTGGGGCGGCAACTACGATGCAGGAATTGAATTCCAATCTGAATCCGTTGCTAGCCACGGTCGCGAAAATTCTGTGATTTTAAACTTGCCACCGCTATCAACATTGTATTTAATCAAAGTAGATTAAATACATTGTTTATACCCCCTCGCTGGAGCGAGGGGGTAATAAGGTTTGCATGTCTACAAGAAGTCAATTAAAGCCTTTACCTTTTAGCCTGAGTCATTTTCAGGTTTCCCCTGGAAGGGACTATCCTCTCGGCGCTACTCTCGACGAAAATGGTTGTAATTTTGCCATTCATGCCGGCGATGCGAAGCATATCGAGCTGTGCTTATTCGACGAACATGAAAATGAAGTTGCGCGCCTAGTCTTACCTGGTAAGCAAGGCGGTATCCGTTTTGGTTATGTGAAGGGTATCAAGGCCAATCAATATTACGGCTATCGTGTTTTTGGTGCTTATCAACCCGAGCACGGCAATTGGTTCGATCCTAGAAAACTCATTTTAGACCCTTACGCAAAAGCCATTTCTCGTCCACTAATATGGGATAGCAAAGCTTACCAAGAAGATAATGCAGACTTAATACCTAAGTGTATTGTTTGTGATGATCACTTTGATTGGCAAGGTGTGACTAAACCTAATGTAGATCGCCAAGATATGGTGTTATACGAAACTCATGTTAGAGGGTTTAGTAAGTTAAATACCCAAGTCACAGAGCAACACCGTGGTAGCTATTTAGGTGTATCTGATAGCGCTAGTATTAAGCACCTAAAAGATTTAGGTATTACCTCTGTTCAGTTGTTACCTACAGCTGCGTTTATGTCTGAACCCAGATTAAAAGGCTTAGGTTTAAGTAACTATTGGGGGTATAACCCAATATTATTTATGGCGCCAGAGCCGCGTTATGCTAAATCAAATGCCTTGATTGAGTTCAAAACCATGGTGCGTGAGCTGCATAGAAATGGGATTGAGGTGATTTTGGATGTGGTGTTTAACCACACTGCAGAGTCTGGTGATGATGGCCCAACCTTGTGTTACAGAGGTTTAGATAACAAACATTACTACCTATTTGAACAGATTGGAGATAGCCCAGACTATAGCCGTTACGCCAACAATACCGGTTGTGGTAACAGCGTTAGTTTAGATCACCCGGTTAGTTTGAGACTAGTGCTTGATAGCTTGCGCTATTGGGTTGATGAGATGCAGGTAGACGGCTTTCGTTTCGATTTAGCAGTTAGCCTTGGCCGCGAGAATAACCATTACACCAGTCAAGCTGCATTTTTTAAAGCGGTGGCTCAAGATCCTATATTGTCTCAGGCGAAGATGATCGCAGAACCTTGGGACATCGGCCCTAATGGTTATCAATTAGGTCACTTCCCTGAACGCTGGATGGAGTGTAATGATCGATTTAGGGATACCAGCCGTGGCTTCTGGAAAGGTGAGCATGGCTTATTGGGCGAAATGGCGACTCGTATTATGGGGTCGCGTGATCTGTTTTTAGCCAGCCGCAGAAGTATTCATACTAGCGTTAACTATATTTGTTACCACGATGGTTTCACTTTAGAAGACTTAGTTAGCTATGAGCAGCGTCATAACCATGCAAATGGTGAAGAGAACCGCGATGGTCACGGCCATAATATTTCAGCCAACTATGGTGAAGAAGGGCGAACTAAAGACAAAAAGGTTTTAGCTTTACGTCGTAAACAAAAGCGCAATTTACTCGCAACGCTAATGTTATCTCAAGGTGTACCGCATTTTCTTGGTGGTGATGAACTTAGTCGAACTCAGCAAGGCAATAACAACGCCTACTGTCAAAACAATGAAATAAGCTGGTTTGATTGGAATTTGGACCGTGATCAACAACAGTTCCTAAACTTTTGTCAGCAACTTATGGCATTGCGCAAACGTTCTCGTGTTTTTCATTATTTGCAGCTGGAAAATGATAGCTACGAGAAATGTCATTCACAATTACATGGAGTGCGTTGGTATCGTCACGATGGTGAAAATATGCACCAAGAAGACTGGCATCAATCGCACGGTTGGGCTGTGGCAGTTGAAGTAAGAAACCTTCGAGAATCCAAAGAGCGTTGGTTATGGATTATAAATGCCAGTTCTCATGAAATTGACTTTGTGATCCCAACAGCCGAGGGTAAATCAATTTGGTGTCAGCAAATGGATACCGCAAATGAGCAAGCCATATTCGAAAAGAAACTTCGGGGCGTAAGTAGTGTCAAACTTAAAGCAAAATCAATGTTATTGTTGGAACAAGTAAAATCGTGAGTAAGATTGTAAAAGACGAGCAAGAATGGCATGCCTTGTTAGGTGAAATGGCTTACCAAGTAACTCGAAAGGGAGCCACAGAGCGTCCATTTTCTGGGACTTTGCTACACAATAAACAGCAAGGTGTCTATCATTGTATTTGCTGCAATCAGGCGCTATTTAACTCTGAATCAAAGTTTGATTCAGGTTGTGGCTGGCCGAGTTTTGATAAGATTGCAGAGAGTAGAGTCGTTACTTTTGTAAGAGACCAAAGTCATAATATGGAGCGGATCGAAGTGCGCTGTAGCCAGTGTGATGCGCATTTGGGCCATGTATTTAACGATGGCCCTACCGAGACAGGAGAGCGCTACTGTATTAATTCAGTCGCTCTAGATTTTACTGCTGAGTAAATCCGCAACTATAAACGGTATTGTCTTTTTTCTATTTGCTTAAAGATAATACCGGCTTCTTCTTTCAATACCTTCTGTTGCTCTTCTGAAAGCTTTAACTTGTGGTTAAGACCCGAGTAGTCTTGCTTGCTGTGATCTTCGAACAAGGCCGCAACTTGAGCCCACAAATAGGCATGACGGTAATCTTTTAGCGTCATGTATTGAGAGGTAATCGCCTCAGCATATTTGGCAGGTATTGTTTCTTCCTCACCAAACAACTTAAAGGAATTTTGCAGGATGTTGATAGTCTTTTTAGCGTCTTTGCCACTGTAGTAAATAGCTAATGTCCACTGTAAATCGGGGTGATTAAGCTGGTCTGTTCCCTCAAGGGCAAGAAAGCGTTGTCCAGCTGCTTGATCGCGAAACTGTGTCCAGTGATACATAGACAAAAATGGATAGTTAGACTCTTTAGTTTCAGCTTCTAGGCGCTCGAGCTCTTCAAGTGAAGTTAGTAAGCCGATTACTCGTTGAGTTTTACGAGACTTGTCGTATTTAGGTTCAATGCTGGCTGCTAGCTCTATGCAAAAATTATAGTCTCGGTAGTTTTTAATGAGCTGGTATTGGTTTATTTCGCTCGCTTCATTCATTTCATTGAAGCGGCTAATGATCACCCCATTGCGCTCTTTTTTACACCAGCCATCGCGATTTAAGTCTTCACACAATTCTGGGTTGTTTTTACATATGCTTTTAACAGAGCGACTACCAAAGCCGAATAAATCAAATCCCGAATCGCAACCACTTAGTACTAGAGGTAGTGCTAAAAAAAAGCTATAGCCAAATGGCTTTACTAAAGACAAATCATTTCCCTGAATTCAATTTAAACAATGCTTTATTGGGCTAAGATTACCACAAATATTTTCCATATAGCTTCTCCTAATTTGCCCAGTTAAGTTAAGTGGTCAGAATATAGCTTGGCAGTGTTGTGTCGGTTTGTTAGTGTTCCCATAACATTATAGGAGTGATAAATGGATGTAGATAAATTGTTAGCTGCAATTAGCCCTGAGATTTACCAGAATATGCTAACGGCGGTTGAAACGGGTCGCTGGCCTGATGGCAAGCTTGTAACTGATGAGCAACGAGATCATACCCAGCAAATGGTTATCTTGTATCAGTCTAAACATAACCATCAGCCCCAACATTTTACTGTTGGAACAGATGGTGAGTTAGTAATGAAATCCAAACAAGAGTTGAAACGTCAGTACAAAGAGGACCAAACTATTATTAGTGTTCCTCAGAATGACAGTTAAATAGAGATTTCGCCTCGAATGTCTTGGCAAAGTAACTCACGAATTCGCTGGCTAGGTAGGTTCTTACTTAGCAAGTAATGTAATTTGGCCAGTGCTGCTTCGGTAGTCATATCGCCACCACTTACCACTCCAGCTTTCGCTAACGCATTGCCAGTAGCATAACCGCCCATGTTTACTTTACCGGTTAAACATTGGCTAAGGTTAATAACAATAATGCCTCTATCGCTGGCTTCTTGTAATTGCTCTAACATTGATTGATGTTGTGGAGCATTGCCTACACCGTAACTTAGCAGTATTAACGCCTTAACAGGTTGAAGTAGCAAATTTCCAATAACTTCAGTTGAGATTCCAGGGTAGAGGCTAACCACTCCTATAGGTTGCGGCACAATGGGACTAATTTGCAGAGCGCTAATCCCCGTTGGTCGAACTTGCCCAGTGATAACTTCAATATCAATCCCAGCCTTTAACAATGGCGGGAAATTAGGCGACATAAAGGCATCGAAACCATCCGCATGCGCTTTAGTGCTTCTGTTTCCCCTTAACAATTTGTTGTTAAAGAATAAGCATACTTCATGAACCGGGTAATACGCCGCTAGGTATAGGGCATTTAGTAAGTTGGTTTGCCCATCTGATCGCAATTCACTGAGTGGAATTTGCGAACCAGTAACAATTACCGGTTTGCTTAAGTTCTCCAGCATAAAGGATAGGGCTGACGCAGTGTAAGCCATGGTGTCGGTGCCGTGCAGCACTACAAAACCATCGTATTTTTCGTAGTTGGCTTGTATATCCTCAGCAATTAGTTGCCAATGCTGCGGATCCATATCTGCGGAATCTATTAGGGGAGAAAACTCATGTACCGTGAATTCGGGCATTTCATCGCGTTTGAACTCTGGCATCGCCTCTAGGCAATCGCGCATGAAACCGGCAACAGGCACGTAGCCTCTTTCGCTACGTTGCATGCCTATGGTGCCGCCAGTATAAGCAATATATATTGATTTTCGATTCATCAGACTATAATTCAAAGAATTTGTGAAATTATAGTCTGATGTTTGTCTAAAGTAATTAGCCGTTTTTGTTTATTTAGTTTGGCTTAAAATTGTTCACATACCGCACAGAAGCTGTATTGACCAAGTGGGTCGCTAAACTTGTCTATTGCAGGCGCTTGTTCAGCAACTTGGTTAAACAACTGCCAATTAGGAACAACATTAGCTAGCGCAGCACTGATTTGACTGTCAAAGAATTGGGCAATTAAGCGCTCTCTTGGATTAAGCGGAGGGGTTAAAGTTTCTACTTGGTAAGAATCCAACTCGTTTATACTCGCTGCGTAATCAATTGCGTCGTTTAAATCCCCTAGTTGATCAACTAAGCCGTTGTTTAGTGCATCTTGGCCAGTCCAAATTCGACCTTCGGCGATCTTTTCCATGTCAGATAATGGAATGTCACGTCCAGCAGACACTAGCGATAAAAAGTCGTGGTATCCGTGTTCAACATTAAGTTGAATAATTTCAGCCAGCTCTTTTGGTAAGGGCTGGAAAGGGCTAATCTCTGCCAGTGGGCTGGTTGAATAACCATCACTGCTAATGCCTAACTTGGCTAAGGCGTTTTCTAAGGTGGCAAACATACCAAAAATACCTATAGAACCAGTAATGGTTGTAGGGCTAGCAAAGATTTGATCCGCAGTTGATGATATCCAATAACCGCCGCTAGCGGCTACGCTGCCCATGGAAACAACTACAGGTATTCCTTGTTCTTGGATTTGCTGTAATTTTTCACGGATAAGCTCTGAGGCAAATGCACTTCCACCAGGGCTGTCTACGCGCATCACTACTGCTTTAATCTGCTCATCATCCAATACTTGATTGAGCTGGGCTAATACGGTGTCGGCTGCAATTACCTTTTCTTGTCCGCGTCCTCCAACAATGGCGCCTTGGGCTACAATGAGTGCGATTTTGTTTTCACTGGAAGGTTCATCTGCCACGTTTTGCAGATATTCTGCGTAATGGCGAGCTTGATAGCTGTCGCCCTCGTCATTTTCGCCAAAAGTATCTACTAATATTTGTTTAGCTTGAGCGCGGGTAGTTAACTGGTCAACTAAACCAAATTTTTCCGCATATCTTGCCCCGTTACCATCTACTGTTTTTAATCGTGCTAGCAAAGCGGATGGTTCAGGCAGAAGGTGATTGACCGATAGTTGACGGTTGTTAGCAACGGTATTTAGATAAGCAGCCCACAATTGGTCCATCCAACGCGCTAAATCTTGTTTTGCTTCATCAGACATATCGTTGCGTAGGTAAGGCTCAACAAACGATTTGTGGGTGCCTACACGAAACACGTGGGTGGTAATATCTAACTTGTCGATGGCATCTTTAAAAAACAAACGACGTGAGTTCATACCACGCATCAACACTGCGCCTTTTGGATTCAGTAATAACTGATCTGCAAAACTGGCTAAGTAGTATTGGTGCTGGTCATAGTAGTCGGCATAAGCAATGATGGGTTTGTCGCTGTCTTTAAATCTTTTTAAGGCTTTGCCAATAATTGCTAATTTAGTTTGGCTGGTATTTGGCATAGCACCAAGCTCTAAAACTAATCCGGTAATGTTGCTATCAATCCTGGCTTCATCAATGGCTTTAACCACATTGTGCAGGTCAATCTCTTTTTCTGTGTTATTACCTAATAATTCGTTACTTAGCTCGGCCATCGGGTTAACACGTTGGCGCTGTTCTACTATCTGCCCATCTAACACAATTCTTAGAGCTGCAGCACTCGGTGGTTCAACGGGTTCTTGACTAACACTGTTTAATGCAATGATGACCATCACAACCATAAACAACAGAAACAAATTAACTAAAAGAGAGCGTATGAAGTTTAAGGTTCGCCAGAAAAAGCGAAATATGTTCTTAATTAATTTAAACACTGTGGGTCACTTAATAATGTCAACAATAACTAAACGTTACCATAGTCATATAAAACAGGCACCTGCAAATATTTAAACAAATGTTTGAAACGAAGGTTTGGTTTGTATACTCTATTAACAGTTTCATAACATCAACCATGGATTGAGGTTACACAGATGACCAAGTACCCCCATTTACTAGCGCCATTAGACTTAGGTTTTACCCAATTGCAAAGCCGGGTTTTAATGGGGTCTATGCATACTGGTTTAGAAGAAGAGAAGGGTGGTTTCGAAAAACTTGCCGCCTTTTATGCACTAAGAGCAAAAGGTGGAGTAGGTTTAATTGTTACCGGTGGCATCGCCCCTAATTTTAGAGGTCGCTTAGCGCCAAACGGCTGCCAGTTAAGTTTTCCTTGGCAAGTAAAAAAGCATCGCACTATTACCGACGCGGTGCATAAAGAGGGCGGAAAAATCGCCCTGCAAATATTGCATGCTGGTCGATACGGCTACCATCCATTTAATGTTAGTGCTAGTAAGATTAAAGCGCCTATTTCCCCCTTTAAACCTAAAGCTATGAGCGAACGGCAAATAAAAAACACCATTAAAGATTTTGCCAACAGCGCAAAATTGGCTAAAAAAGCCGGTTACGATGGTGTCGAAATTATGGGCTCTGAAGGGTACCTAATTAATCAGTTTATTTGCGCACGCACTAACCAGCGTGTTGATGGTTGGGGAGGCAGTTACCAAAATCGTACTAAATTTCCCTTAGAAATCGTTAAGAAAACACGTGCTGCAGTTGGAGACGATTTTATCATTGTATTTCGTCTGTCGATGTTAGATTTGGTTGAAAAAGGCAGCACTTATGACGAAGTCGTCACCCTAGCTAAAGCACTTGAACAAGCTGGTGTAACTATTCTAAATACCGGTATTGGTTGGCATGAAGCGCGTGTACCAACTATCGCCACCAGTGTGCCACGAGCAGCCTTCGCTTGGGTAACTGAAAAAATAAAGCAACACGTTAGTATCCCTATGGTTGCAGTAAACCGAATTAATACACCCGATGTAGCAGAGAACATATTGCGGTCAGGGCAAGCTGATATGGTTTCCATGGCTAGGCCGTTGTTGGCTGACCCTATGTTTGTAGAAAAGGCCAAAAATAATCAAGCGGCTCTAATAAATACCTGTATTGGCTGTAACCAAGCTTGTTTGGATCATGTCTTTAAACAACAGCGAGCGAGCTGTTTAGTTAATCCGCAAGCCTGTTATGAAACAGAGCTTACTTTCGAAAAAGACTCAAGCAGTAAAACTATCGCTGTTGTGGGAGCAGGGCCTGCCGGATTGGCATTTTCTTGTTATGCTGCGGAGCGTGGTCATACCGTTACCATCTACGATCAAGGTTCTCAGATTGGTGGCCAATTTAACTATGCTAAGCAGATTCCAGGCAAGGAAGAGTTCTACGAAACCTTACGCTATTTTGCCAATAGAATTAAACAGCTAAACATTAAGGTTGAATTAGAAACTAAGGTTGATGCGCCAATGTTAGCTGGCTTAAACGCCGATGAAGTTGTAATAGCTACCGGTATTTCTCCTAGAACTCCTCCGATAGAAGGCATTGAGCACGATAAAGTTTATAACTACTTGGATGTATTAAGAGACCATAAAGAAGTAGGAGAGCGAGTCGCGATTATCGGCGCTGGCGGAATTGGCTTTGATGTTGCCGAGTTTTTGGTTGAACAAAAGCCTTCGCTATCAACCAATGTTGGACGTTGGCTTGATAATTGGGGAATAGATAGCAGCATGGCAGAGGCCGGCGGATTAAAAGAGCACAACAATCATCCTGCTTTGCGTAAAGTGTATTTGTGTCAACGTAAAGCCAGTAAAGTGGGTAAAAACTTGGGTAAAACTACCGGCTGGATCCATCGAGAAACCTTGAAGAAAAACCAAGTAGAAATGCTAGCGGGCGTTGAGTACAAAAAAGTAGATGATCAAGGCCTACACATTTCCGTCAACGGCGAAGACTCGATTCTTGAAGTTGACCATGTGGTTGTTTGCGCTGGGCAAGAGCCGCTAAGAACCTTGCATGATGATTTAACAGCGCTTGGTGTTAACTCTCACCTAATAGGTGGAGCAGATGTAGCAGCAGAGCTTGATGCCAAGCGTGCTATTCGCCAAGGTGCTGAGCTAGCGGCGCTTATTTAACCTAAGCCAATGCTGAACGAGAGCAGCTGTTTGCTTGGGGTTTTGTTTTACCCAATCTTGCAACTGCTTGAGTTGCTGTTGACGTATTTTGTTTAAATGTTGATGCCGCTCTAAAACCATTTCAAAAGCGCCTAAACCTGTGGGTACTTGGCTTTACTTTTAGCATAATTCGCGCACAATGGCGCTATATTTAAGTGGTTAAGGAAAACAATGAAAGCCTTAGATTTATTACTAAATCGTCACTCTTGCGCGCGTTTAGCTGCACCAGCACCAGAAGGTGCAGAGTTAGAAACCATTTGGAACGCTGGCCTTAGAGCTCCCGACCATGGAGGCTTAAGTCCTTGGCGTTTTATTCATGTTAGCGGTGAAGGCCTATCAAAGCTTGCGGGAATTTTTGAACAAGCAGCGCTAGCAGAAGAGGGCGATGCAGAAAAAGCGAAAACCATGCCGTTTCGTGCTCCGTTAATAACTATTGTCATTGCCTCACCCAAAACCCATTCAAAGGTACCTGAGATTGAACAAGTACTGTCAGCCGGGTGTGCTGTGCATGCCATGCAAATGGCAGCCTATGCCCAAGGGTATAATGGTATTTGGCGAACTGGGCCTATGGCGTATAGCTCAATTGTAAATCATGAACTTGGTTTAGCCGAACATGAATCAATTGTTGGTTTTCTCTATCTAGGTAGCCCACAAACTAAGGTAGCGAAGCCAAGGGAATTACCATTCAAAGATTATGTCACTTGGTTGTAAATAGTTATGGCTAAATACCGACTGTACTACGTTCATGACCCTATGTGTTCTTGGTGCTGGGGTTATAAGCCAACATTGCTAGAGCTTGAGCAGATATTGCCTAGTAATATCGAGTTGGTGTATTTACTCGGTGGTTTAGCGCCCGACTCAGATCTTGAAATGCCTGCAGAAATGCAGGCTTTTTTGCAGCAAACTTGGCTAAAGATTGCCAATCAACTGGGGACTCAATTCAATTACCAGTTTTGGGAACTAAATGCTCCTAGGCGTTCTACTTATCCAGCTAATCGAGCTGTTCTTGCAGCGAAGCAGCAGGGTGCTGAGAAAGCGATGATAGTTGCTATTCAGCAGGCTTATTATTTAGACGCAAAAAATCCCTCAGATCTATCTGTATTAATTGATTTAGCTGAAGGATTAAACTTAGACCTAGAGAAGTTTAAGACTGATATTTGCAGTGAAAAATTGAATGCCAATTTACTCGAAGAAATTCAGTTTGCTCGAAGCTTGCCTATTCAAGGTTTTCCATCTTTAGTGCTAGAGAAAGATAAACACTTTCATTCGGTAGGTTTAGATTATAAAAATGCCCAAGCAAGCCTTGAGCATATTCAACAGTTACTGGCTTAAATACCTAGCTCGTCAAGTAAGTCTTGATCAATGGTTTGCGCTACGTCTTTTGGCTCTTGCTCTGCTTTCTTCTGTGTAGCGGCTTGCTCGATAAGATCATCTGGATCAACATCGTCTTCTGTTTCAAACTCATGAAGTTTAATAAACTCAGTTTTATCCATGGCTAGTTCAAGATAGAAGATGTTGTTCTTAGCGGTAGTGAAGGTTACTCGTCTAGCTTGAGGTCGGTCCAAGTTAGTATCAATTGAGATTAAAACTTGCTTGTTTAAAGCCAGCATTTTGGGTTGGTTTTGAGTGAGAGAGGTTTGTAATTCTTTACCAATAACGCCAGTAAAGTAACCCACCATCTGATTCATTAATTCACCCATTACGTTACCCACTTCGTCGGCAGTATGTTGCTGAGCGAGCTCTGATTCTGGGATCCCCATGTGAAGCATGTAATTGCGGTAAATCTCCATGGCCGCATCGGCCGTAAAGTTAATAACCACTAAACCAGAGAAGCCGCCATCAAACAGAACAAAACAGCCAATATCTGGCTTTAAACAAGTCTTGTTTATCTTTTGTACCATGGCCGAATATTTAATTTCACTGGTGGTAGCCTTGCTTAATACATTGGTTACCGAGTTACACAAGGTAAGTAATACGTCTTCAGTGGTTACAACTTTTAATTTTTTCATGTAAATCCTTTTTAACTACTTCCCGGCCGCGCCGTGGTAATGGGCTTAAGTATGGATGATGAATACAAAGCTGTATAGCCTTGATTGCTATGGTATATGCAGCAAAGAGTTCGAGTGTGAGGATGATCTAGAAATAAAAAAGCCTCAATAAAATTGAGGCTTTTAGCGATATTTAGTGATTAACTAAATATTAGTATTCGGCATTTTTAGGTGCGCGAGGGAACGGTATTACGTCACGAATATTGCTTACGCCAGTTACGTAAGATACTAAGCGCTCGAAACCTAAACCAAAGCCTGAGTGTGGTACAGTGCCGTAACGACGCAGGTCGCGGTACCAAGAGTAGTCATCTTTATTAAGGTCTAGCTCTAGTAAACGGGCATCTAGCACGTCTAAACGCTCTTCACGTTGGCTACCGCCAATGATTTCGCCAATGCCAGGTGCTAGAACGTCCATCGCTGCTACAGTTTTACCGTCGTCATTCTGGCGCATGTAAAACGCCTTAATGTCTTTAGGGTAGTTTTTAACGACCACTGGCGCTTTAAAGTGTTCTTCTGCCAAGTAACGCTCGTGCTCTGAAGACATATCGATGCCCCATTCTACGTCGTACTCAAACTTTTTGCCGCTATCCTTAAGGATTTGAATTGCATCGGTATAGTCTACCTGTGCAAAATCGGCACTTACAAAGT
This sequence comes from Agarivorans sp. OAG1, assembly GCF_037076485.1. Classification (NCBI taxonomy): domain Bacteria; kingdom Pseudomonadati; phylum Pseudomonadota; class Gammaproteobacteria; order Alteromonadales; family Alteromonadaceae; genus Agarivorans; species Agarivorans sp. OAG1. The sequence goes on along the minus strand of NZ_AP028990.1, from coordinate 2,470,733 downwards.
TCTCTAAACGGCTAATAGCTTCTTTGTTGATACGTTGGGCAAAGAAGTTCATGTCGTCCATACGCTCATCAAGAACCGCTTTGAATACATACTTCAACATGTCTTCTGCCAATTTTGCTACGTCTTCTAAATCAGCAAAGGCCACTTCAGGTTCAACCATCCAAAACTCAGCCAAGTGACGGCTAGTGTTTGAGTTTTCGGCGCGGAAAGTTGGACCAAAGGTATACACTTTAGACAATGCACAAGCATAGGTTTCAGCATTCAACTGACCAGATACTGTCAAGAACGTTTCTTTGCCAAAAAAGTCCTGTTGATAGTCGATATCGCCTTTTTCACTTAGCGGTAGGTTGTTCATGTCTAGTGTAGATACACGGAACATTTCACCAGCGCCTTCGGTATCACTACCAGTAATAATTGGCGTGCTTACCCAAACATAACCTTGTTCATGGTAAAAGCGGTGAATAGCTTGAGATAAACAGTTACGTACACGGGTTACTGCGCCAATTACATTGGTGCGAGGGCGTAAGTGAGCGTGTTCACGTAAGTACTCGATGCTGTGGCGTTTTGCCGACATTGGGTAGCTGTCAGGATTTTCTACCCAACCAAGCACTTCAACTTCTGTAGCTTGAATTTCAAATGATTGGCCTTTACCTGGCGATTCAACAACTTCACCAGTTACTACAACCGAACAGCCGGCAGTTAGTTTAACGACATCATTCTCATAATTGGCTAGGGTATTAGGTGCCACAGCTTGAACGGCGTCGAAACATGAACCGTCGTGAATGGCTAAGAAAGAAAGACCTGCTTTTGAATCACGACGAGTGCGGATCCAACCCTTAATTGTTACTTGTTGACCAACGCTGAACTTTCCGCTTAAAACGTCTGTCACTGAAGAATGCGTCATAGCAAACAACTGCTCCGATTTGATAGTGCTAATATTGTAAGGTGACCAATGTTACTTCTTGGGGCTAAAGACTCAAGTAAAAATTGATAAAACTCCGGAAATCGATAACTTATGTTAAGGAAATACGCTTGTTGGAAGAAAGGTGAGTGGGTAAATGCGGCAAAATAGAAAAGAACGTCGAAAAGGGCCTGATGGTCTTCAAAAGCTATTTGTGATTATTTCCTTGTTAGCGTGGACAATGTTTATTGGTTCTTTGGTGGTTTATCATTATGCAAGACCAGAAATAGCTTACAGCGCCTTTCAAACTACCGACGGGCAAGGATATCGAGACCACTGGATAGAGGATTTAAGGCAAGTATTTGTGTTTTTGCTGTGGGGTTGCTGTGGCATTACCTTAGCGGGCATTTTTGTTAACTGGAGTCGCTCTCGCCGCAAAACAGACTATTTCAAAATGAACATGGGTCTGTTAGCGGTGATTGTTATCGCTATTTTGTTGTTCTATTACCTCAAGCTATTTAGAGGCTAGTCAGCACCTTATAAATAGCATCCGTCAACTTTTGAAGCTGGCTTGCTGAAATTGTGTAGGGCGGCATGATGTAGATTAGTTTTCCAAAGGGTCTTATCCATACACCGAGTTCCACAAATTTCGCTTGAATGTCTGCTAGATTCACCGCCTGCTTTGTCTCAACCACGCCAATGGCCCCTAATACTCTAACATCTGTTACAGATTCTAAGCTTAGGCACTGTTTAAGTTGTGTCTTAAGTGATTGTTCAATCGTCGCAACCTTAGTTTGCCAGTCTGAAGCAATAAGCAGGTCAATGCTGGCATTTGCCACCGCGCATGCTAGTGGGTTACCCATAAACGTTGGACCATGCATAAATACGCCAGCCTCTCCACTACAAATCGTATTAGCAACAGATTTGCTGGTGATGGTCGCTGCAAGGCTCATGTAGCCACCCGTTAAGCCTTTGCCTAGACAAAGTATGTCGGGCTCTATCTCTGCGTGTTCACAGGCGAATAATTTACCGGTGCGACCAAAACCAGTAGCTATTTCATCGGCAATTAATAATAGCTGATATTGGTCACACAGCTTTCGTAGTTCTTTAAGGTATTGAGGGTGGTAAATACGCATACCGCCAGCACCTTGAACTACCGGTTCTAAAATCACAGCCGCTATAGACTGATGATGTTGCTCGAGCATCTTCTGCATTGGTTTGATGTCTGCTGGATCCCACGTTTCCTCAAAACGGGTTTGCGGCGCTTCGCAAAACAGATGCTCGGGTAAGAACCCTTGATAGAGTTGGTGCATACCGCCATCTGGGTCACATACCGACATAGCGCCAAAGGTGTCGCCGTGGTAGCCGTTTCTTATGGTGGCAAACTTGGCTCGTTTTTCACCTTTTGCGTGCCAGAATTGCAGCGCCATTTTTAATGCAACTTCAACGGCAACCGAGCCTGAATCACTGATAAACACTTGCTCTAAACTTGGTGGAGTTAGCGCCACTAGCTTTTTAGCCAGCTCTACTGCTGGCTTGTGAGTGAGCCCGCCAAACATCACGTGCGACATATTACCAAGTTGGTGAGCGGCTGCCTGGTCTAGCTCAGGCACTTTATAACCATGAATACATGCCCACCAAGAAGCCATGCCATCAACGAGTCGGGTACCGTCTTCTAAAATGATCTCGCAACCTTCGGCAGAGCTTACTGGATAACAGGGCAGCGGGTTTATAGAAGACGTATAAGGGTGCCATAAATGTTGTTGGTCGTAATCTAAATCTATGCTCATTATTTAACCATTGGTAAAGTTATCGGTTTTTTAAAGTTGACAGCGGCTTGGCTGTCGCTAGACTAGCGGATTATTATTTCTAAAGAAAGCTTCTCAAATGACTCAAGCACTCCGCCACGATTGGACCGTACAGGAAGTAAACGATTTGTTTGCTTTGCCATTTAACGATTTATTGTTTCAGGCTCAATGTGCGCATCGCGCCAATTTTGACCCAAACCAAGTACAAGTTTCTACTTTATTATCGATTAAAACTGGCGCGTGTCCTGAGGATTGTAAGTACTGCCCACAAAGTGCTCACCATAAAACTGACCTTAAAACAGAGCGGCTATTAGAGGTTGAACATGTACTGAGCGAGGCTAAAAAAGCCAAAGCAAACGGTTCAACTCGCTTTTGTATGGGCGCAGCATGGAAAAACCCTAAGCAGCGCGATATGCCTTACTTAGTGAAAATGGTAGAAGGCGTGAAAGAAATGGGCATGGAAACTTGTATGACCCTAGGCATGCTAGAGAAGCAGCAGGCTGAAGAACTGGCCGATGCAGGTTTAGATTACTACAACCATAACCTTGATACTTCACGCGAGTATTACCAAGAGATTATTACCACCCGTACTTACGACCAACGTTTAGATACACTAGATAACGTGCGCTCGGCAGGTATGAAAGTGTGCTCGGGCGGTATTATGGGCATGGGCGAGACAGCTACCGACAGAAGTGGTTTATTGGTTCAGTTGGCTAATCTACCTCGCCATCCTGAGAGTGTTCCCATTAACATGCTGGTAAAAGTGAAGGGGACTTTACTTGAAGATGTTGATGACATGGACCAATTTGAGTTTATTCGCTGCATAGCGGTTGCTCGTATCATGATGCCTCGCTCGCATGTGCGTTTATCGGCAGGACGTGAAGAAATGAACGAGCAGGTTCAAGCACTATGCTTTATGGCCGGCGCTAACTCTATTTTTTACGGGTGTAAGTTGCTAACTACGCCAAATCCTGATGAAAACCAAGACATGCAGTTGTTTAAAAAGCTAGGTATTCGACCAGAGCCAGCAGCGCTAAAAAATGGTACCGAAGAGCAAGAAGAAGATCTTTACAAAACCTTGGTGAAACAGCAGCAGAAAAACAGCCCTTCACAATTTTACGACGCCTCGTAAATGGCATTTGAGTTTGTAAAACAGCAAGTAGAAAAACGCAAACAGCAACAATTGTTTCGCCAGCGTCGATGTCAATCTAGCGCCCAAGGGCGTTTGATTGACATTGATAACCAACAGTTTGTGAATTTCTCAAGTAATGACTATCTCGGTTTATCTCATCACCCCAGAGTAATTGATGCTTGGATAAAAGGTGCAGAGCGTTATGGAGTGGGAAGTGGTGGCTCTCCGTTGGTAACCGGTTTTCAAAAAGCGCACTACCAATTGGAAGAAACACTTTGTGAATGGCAGGGACGTGAAGGTGCATTGCTATTTAACAGCGGTTATTCCGCTAATCAGAGTGTTATCAAAGCTCTACTCAAAAAAAACGATGTGCTGATCCAAGATAAACTCAACCATGCCTCCTTGATGGAAGCTGGAGTCCTGTGTGACGCGAACTTTAGCCGTTTTCAACATAACTCAGTAAGCCAGCTTGCTAACAGGTTAGAAAGCCAACAGGGTGAAAACTGTTTAGTGATCACTGAAGGGGTTTTTAGCATGGACGGTGATCAAGCACCGTTAAAGCCCATTAGTGATCTATGTAAACAACACAATGCTTGGTTAATGGTTGATGATGCCCACGGTGTTGGATGCTTAGGTGATCAAGGCAGAGGTTCCGCAGACCAACAAAACCTGACACCCAGCGATGTACAAATTCAAATGCTAACTTTTGGCAAAGCACTTGGTGTTTCCGGAGCAACGATTTTATGTAACCAAGCGCTTAAAGACTATTTGGTTAATTTCGACAAGAGCTATGTCTACTCAACAGCGATGCCAGCAGCCCAAGCTTGCGCAGTAACCGAAGCTATTCGGGTGCTGCAAACGCAGCCAGAATTGCAGCAACAGTTAGCTGATAATATTGCACTGTTTAGATCGTTAGCAATCGAAAACAATATTGCAGTTGCTGATTCAAATACAGCTATTCAACCGATTATTATCGGTGAGGCGGACAAAGCATTAGCGATGGCCGAGTCGCTGCAAGGCAAAGGGTTTTGGGTCTCTGCAATTCGTCCTCCTACAGTGCCGGTAAACACCGCTAGGCTGCGGGTAACCTTAAGTAGTCATCACCAAGCACAAGATATTGTTGATCTTATAAACGCTATTCATGAAGTAAGTAAAGAAAACTATGGTCATCGATAAACAGCAGGTTGCTCGTCATTTCTCCAAAGCCGCTGATACCTATAATGATTATGCCGAGTTGCAACGCAATATTGGCGAAACCTTATTAAGTTACTTACCTAATAAACTTTATCCTCTAGCTATAGATTTAGGCTGTGGCACTGGCTATTTTTCTCGTTCTCTAAAGGCTCATTCATCTCATGTTGTAGCCTTAGATTTGTCTTTAGCAATGGCTACTAAAGCAAAGCGCTATGCTCAGCCATGTGCAGCGTTGGTTAGTGATGCGGAACACTTAGGCTTAGCCGACGATAGTGTAGATTTAGTATTTTCAAGCTTAGCCTTGCAGTGGTGCAATGATCTAGCAGCTGCATTAAAAGAAATTAGAAGAGTACTTAAGCCAAATGGCGTTTTGTTATTTTCTACTCTTAGCCAAGGTACTTTATTGGAGCTTGAACAAGCGTGGTCTAGCATCGACTCCCACCGTCATGTAAACCGATTCCTAACTCAGGATGATATTGTACAAGCGGCTAGCGAAGCCGGTTTTAGCAATGCCAAGTTTCATCATGAGCAACGAACTCTTTGGTACGAGCATGCCTTTTTGTTGTTGGCCGATTTAAAAGGTATCGGCGCAAACTATGTGGTTGGGGGAGAGCCAAATTCAACAAATCGCGGTCAACTAAAGGCTATGGCTAGAAACTATAAGGAAATGTTCGGCCAAGCAACCAACAACATGCAAATTAGTGCCACCTATAAAGTGAGTTATGGAGTATTGACTAATGACTAAGTCTGTTTTTATCACCGGCACCGATACGGAAGTAGGTAAAACCGTAGTAAGTTGTGGCTTGGTAAAAGCGCTACAAAACAAGTTCTCAATTGTTAATGGTTTTAAGCCCATTGCAGCTGGAACTGAAATGTTTGATTCAGGAGAAGGCAATGAAGATGCGCTGGCATTAATGAAGGTAAACTCCAGTGAACTCGACTATGCAGAAGTAAATCCAGTAATGCTAAAACATGCTATAGCCCCCCATATCGCCGCAAAGCTAGAGAAAAAGCCAGTTGATAGCGCGTTAATGGCCAGTGGGTTACAGCGTTTAGTTTGTAAATCAGATTTTGTTGTGGTTGAAGGAGCAGGCGGTTGGCATGTGCCACTTAATGAACAAGGGCTGATGATGTCTGATTGGGTAGCTGAGCAGGGTTTACCTGTAGTGTTAGTTGTTGGAGTGAAGCTTGGATGTTTAAACCATGCCTTGCTAAGCGCTGAAGCGATAAACGCCAGTGGTTGTAATGTGGTGGCTTGGGTGGCTAATAATTTAAGTGAGCCTTCAGATATATCAAAATTGAATATCAGCTATTTACAAGGTGCCATAGATGCTCCTTGTATTGCTGAACTTCCTTATAACACCAGCCTTAACGCTAACTTAGCAGCGGAATGCTTTGATATAGATGCTCTGGTCAGCCAAATCTAAACGTATTTACCCTATTTAAGCCATTGAAAAGTGTGAGTTATACCCCATATATTATGGTAATTGGGTAATTCCATCATAATCGAGGAAGACGATGAAACGTATATTGTTGTTTTTAGGCACTAACTTAGCTGTTGTTCTAGTGCTAGGGATTGTAATGAACATAGTGTTTTCTGCTCTGGGGATCTCTACCCAAAGCATGGGCGGCTTGTTGATTTTCTGTGCCATTTTTGGCTTCGGCGGCTCTATCATTTCTTTGCTTATTTCCAAGTGGATGGCAAAGCGTTCTACCGGAGCTCAGGTTATTACTACACCGAGAAACCAAACCGAAGCATGGTTGGTTGATACCGTGGCAAGGCAGGCAAAAGCTGCAGGCATTGGTATGCCAGAAGTTGCTATCTACAATGCTCCAGACATGAACGCATTTGCTACCGGTGCTAAGCGAGATGATGCCTTGGTGGCTGTAAGCACCGGTTTGTTAGATAACATGACTCGCGACGAGGTAGAAGCTGTTCTCGCCCACGAAGTTAGTCATATTGCTAATGGCGACATGGTTACCCTTACTTTAATCCAAGGTGTAGTAAATACCTTTGTAATGTTCTTAGCGCGAATCATCGCTAACGTTATTAGCTCTGCTATGAGTAACAATAATGAGAACGGACAAGGCATGGGCACCTTTGCTTATATCGGAACTGTGTTTGTGCTTGAAATGGTGTTTGGTATTTTGGCCAGCATTATTGTTATGTGGTTTTCGCGTCAACGCGAGTACCGCGCCGATGAAGGCTCTGCCAAGTTAGTTGGTAAAGACAAAATGATTAATGCTTTACAACGATTAGGTGGAAGTAGAGAGCCAGAAATGGAAGGCTCTATGATGGCCTTTGGTATTAATGGTAAACGCGCAATGAGCGAGCTGTTTTTAAGCCACCCACCTTTAGAAAAACGCATTGCCGCATTACGAGCACGTTAAGCTCGGTCAATCGACCAAAAACTTTAATGAAAGTGCCGCTTTGTCGGCACTTTTTTGATCTTGCGCTTAATTTTTGAGCGTAAACTTTTAAGTTTGTAATATCCTCATAATTTTTTAAACTGTTTGCTTTCTTTTTGCGTCTGGCGCAAGCAGAATGGATGGCTAGTTTTAGTTGTATGCTCAGGAAGAGTTAAGAACTATCAGGGATATGAAATTTACGTTTTTATCAATCAACGCAAGTAAGATTGGAATACTACTTTTTTTTAGTAGTGTCTTGCTCGCATGTCAAAGCCAAACTCAAGCTCTACGCGTAGCCGTGTCTCCTTGGCTGGGCTTTGAACCTATATTCCTGTCTAAGCAGCTTTCTTTCGAGGGCTCTAATGCATATATCGTAAATGAACTAACAACTCCCAGCCATGTAATGCACGCTCTTAAAAGTGGGCAGGTGGATGCCGGTTTCTTAAGTCTCACCGAAACAATTAGTTTGTTATCCGAGCGAGTAGATTTAACCGTAGTTGCAATTATCGATAGAAGTGTCGGTGGAGATGCATTAGTCACACGCCAAGATATTAAGAATATTGAACAACTAAAAGGTGAACGCATCGGCTACGAGAGCCTATCGGTAGCCTCTTTAGTGATGGATGACTGGTTACAAGACACCAAGGTTAACGCCGATGATTTTGTCTTGGTAGAAGCTAAACTTGATGAGCAATTGGCACTATTTCGCAAAGGCGAAATAAGTGCAGTGATGACCTCAGGTCCAATTCAAAGCCGTTTGGTAGATAATCTATCTGCCAACGTTTTATATAAAAGCGCTGCACAAGGCCAACCGTATTATCGCGTAATGGTGGTAAGAACAGAGGTCTTACAAAAAAAGCGAAACGGTATTTCGAATTTATTGAAAAACTTCTATAAAGCTAACACTTGGTTAGAAGAGCATTCAAGAGAAGGCTACAAGTTAATCGCTAAGCGAACCCAGCTTTACAGTAAAGAAGTTCGCCAAGCTTACGGAAATATTCAAATGCTTAATGCTCAGCAAAGCATTGCACTTTTCTCTGGTAATTTTATTTTGGGGCTTGCGCAGGAAAAAGCGCAACGTATGGCTGAGTTGGAATTGATCCACCGAGCACCTGATTTGTCGCGTAGTTTTACCAGCGAGTGGTTATTGGAGTTGAACGGTGTATAGGTTTAAGCGGATTTCATTGAGTGTAGTAATACCTATTTTGGCCTTGGTATTATTAGTGATTGCTCAAAGTTTATTATTGTTAGGTACGCTGCATGAGCAACGTAATAAAATGGCTGAACATGCTAGCCAACGTTTGTTGCATATTGGCTATCAGCTTCAGCAAAGCCTTTCAGACAGTTTATCTCGTCATCAATGGGATATCGCCGAGCGACAGCTAACCCTAGTAGCTTTAAATCAACAACTGGATTCACTGCAGGTTATCGACCCTCAAGGTTTGGTTCAGATATCTAACAAACGTGCAGAAAAGAGTCTGTTTGCCGCTGACAATGCCAATTACTTTAATACCGAATTGTTTAATCAGGTAAAAAATAAACGCTCACCAGTATCGCAAGTATTGCCTGAACATTGGCAAGTTAATTTGTATCTACCTTTAGACATGGGGCCGCGAGAAGACAGCCTGCGAAGAGCCGAGCAGGGCGCAATATTTGTAAGTTATAACTTGCAAAATACTTGGTTAGTAAAGCGTGAGATGATTATCGATGAAGCGATTAAAACCTTCATCTACATGTCGGTGGCTATGCTGTTGTTGGTATTAATGCTTAACCGATTATTAGTTGCACCTATCAACAAACTGGTGGGGCGCACAAAGCAAATTCAAACCCATCGAAATGCTAATATTGCAGCAAAAAGCCAAGGTGAAATCGGTGCTTTGGAACATGCAATTGGTAAAATGGCCAATGGTATTCATAGCAGCTTTGCCCAACTGCAACGTAGTGAACAGCGCTGGCAATTCGCTTTAAGTGGCTCTGGCGACGGCATTTGGGACTGGAATTTAATCACTAACTCTGTGTACTACTCGCCACAGTGGAAAGCCATGTTGGGTTACCAAGATAGTGAAATAGGTGAAAAGATTGAGGAGTGGGAGTCTAGGATCCACCCGGAAGACTTAGACAAAACCCTTAATGAATTGCGCAAGCATTTGAAAAAGAAAAACAAAGTGTATGAGTCAATGCACAGGGTTAAGCATAAAGACGGTCACTATTTGTGGGTTTTATCTCGAGGTATGGTCGTTGAGCGCAGTGAACGCGGTCTACCTTCACGAGTGATTAGCACTCAGACAAACATTTCCGAAGTACGTTCAGCTCAAGAGTTGGTGCGTTTTCAGTCTTCTCATGACGACATTACTCGATTGTCTAATCGCCGTAAGCTTCTTGAAAACTTAGACCTCGAAATCGAAAGAGGGCGTAAATCTAATAAAGTTGGTGCGTTGATTTACCTCGACATTGACCACTTTAAAAATGTAAATGACATGTTAGGTCATGCTGCAGGTGATTTACTGCTTCGTTTGATCGCTCACCGTTTGCGTGAGGGGCGCACTAGCACCGAAACTGTAGCCCGCCTTGGCGGTGATGAATTTGCTTTATTAGTGCCAAATTTATCTACCGATCGCGAAGAAGCGAAGCAGCTTGCCAGCAATATGGCAGAGCATTTAGGGCGAGTCATTCATAAAGAGTTTGTGATTAAAGGTAACCAAATATCGCTAAACTTAACCACTGGCGTAGCCTTGTTCCCTAATCACGATAGTAATGCTACCGAGATTTTACGACAGGCAGACATTGCACTTTATCATGGTAAAGATAATGAACGCTCCAGTGTTCATGTGTTCTCTGATCAAATGGCAGACGAAATTCAAGAGCGTCACCAGTTAACTAAAATGATGAGAGAAGCGCTAGAAAACGAAGATATGGTGGCATATTTTCAGCCTCGCTATAACGCCAATTTTGAGATGGTGGGCGCCGAAACACTGCTTCGTTGGTTCGACACCAAATTAGGCTGGATTTCTCCTGGACGGTTTATTCCACTGGCCGAGGAAACAGGCTTAATTGTTACCCTAGGACAATGGGTTATGCGTAGTGCCTGTGAAACCCTGAAGACTTGGGAAGATAGAGGTTTACCAGAAAACTTTAAGACTTTATCTATAAACGTTAGCCCCAATCAGTTCCACCGCAATACCTTTGTGCAAGAAACGCTAGCGATTATTCAAGAAGCAGGCTGTGACCCTAAACTCATTGAGTTAGAGATTACAGAAGGTGTATTGGTAGATAACGTGCAAGACACGGTAGAGAAAATTCAAGCGCTGCGTGATATAGGGGTTCGTTTCTCGGTAGATGATTTTGGTACTGGCTATTCGTCACTGGCGTACTTGAACAAGTTGCCAATTAACTGTTTAAAAATTGATAAATCCTTTGTGAGCGAATTACAAAGTGGCGGTAGTGAATGTGCCATTATTACCACCATTATCTCCATGGCTGAGAACTTAGATTTAGAAGTTATTGCAGAAGGTGTGGAGACTGAGTATCAATTAGAGTTCTTAAAGTACCGTCGCTGTACGGTTTACCAAGGGTTCTATTTTAGTGAAGCACTTGAGCCTGAAATCTTTGAGGAACGTTTGTTTATTGGTCAGGCTGAAATAGCCTGACCAATAAGGTTAGTTACGCTTTTCTCGTCCAAGCATGGAATTTCTCAAGATAGGATAGGATTTTTTCGGGAGCGTGATTACGCTTCCATTCACCCGCTACATACTTGTTTGCCTCCATCATGGTTGGGTAGGCATGTATTGTTCCTAAGATTTTGTTTAAACCTAAGCCATGCTTCATTGCTAAGGTGAACTCTGCTAATAATTCTCCAGCATGCTCACCAACAATGGTTGCACCAAGTATTTTGTCTTTTCCTGGTACGGTAAGCACTTTAATGAAGCCTTTAGTTGCACCTTCAGCAATTGCGCGGTCTAGTTCTTCTAGCTCAAACTTAGTCACTTCGTAACCAATATCCTGTTGCTTAGCTTCTTGCTCATTTAAACCTACACGAGCAACCTCGGGATAGGTGTAGGTTGCGGCTGGAATTACCGAGTAATCGGCTTTAAATTTTTTGAATCGACCAAACAGCGCGTTTACAGCGGCATACCAAGCTTGATGAGCTGCAAAGTGGGTAAATTGATAAGGCCCAGCCACATCGCCAACAGCATAAATATTGGGGAAATTGGTTTGCAAATGTTCATTTACAGCAATCGTGCCGCGCTCTGAGTTTTCAATACCAAGCTCTTCTAATCCAAAGCCCTTAGTATTTGCAACGCGGCCTAATGCGAGTATCACTTTATCAAAAATAACTTCTTTTTCTTGCTCGCCTTTAATCAGTTTTACACTTTGCTGGCCGTTTTGATTATGAAAGCTAACCGCTTTCCAACCCAATAATAGATTGATACCTTCATTGGTAAACTGTTCTTCTAACAACTTACTCACCTCTAGGTCTTCTCGGATTAATAAGTGGTCGGCCATTTCTATTTGGGTCACTTCGGCACCTAATCGAGCAAAACTTTGGGTTAATTCACAACCAATTGGACCACCACCTAACACGAGCAGCTTTTCTGGGAGTTGTTTTAGCTGCCAAAGCGTATCAGAGGTTAAATATTCGACCTCTTGTAAACCGGGGATGCCGGGTACAAGTGGCCGAGCACCAGTAGCAACTACAATGTTTTGGGTAGTCACTGATTTACCGTCTATTTCGACTTCCCAAGGGCTAATGATTTTTGCGGTGCCTTGAACGCAGTTAACCCCTAATTTGGTATAGCGCTCTACCGAGTCATGTGGTTCAACTTGTTGAATAACATCGTGTACTCGTTGCATTACCTTGGCAAAATTTGCTTGTGCATCGACTTTCTCATAACCAAATTTTTCTGCATTACTCGCTTCATAGGCAAACTTTGCGCTGCGTATTAACGCTTTAGAGGGGACACATCCAGTATTTAAACAGTCGCCGCCCATTAGGTGCTTTTCAACTAAGGTGACTTTTGCTTTAACAGCCGCAGCGATGTATGAACTCACTAAGCCACCAGCACCCGCTCCAATAACTAACATGTTGTTATCAAATGAACTTGGCTTTTGGTAGGGGGCGTAGACTTTGCGTTGCTTAATGCCATTTAAGATTGCCTTGCTAATGTAAGGAAGAATACCCAATAGGGTGAAGGCAATAAGAAGAGACGGTGACAATATTCCCGATAAGCTATCTAACTTTGCTAACTCGGTGCCTGCGTTCACATACACTACGGTTGCGGGGAACATGCCTATTTGGCTTACCCAATAAAAGGTTTTAAGAGGCAGTTTGGTTAATGCCATTACAAGGTTGATTAAAAAGAAAGGAAAGACTGGTATTAGCCTTAAACTTAAAAGATAAAAAGCACCTTCTTTTTCTATACCTTTGTTAATGCTCTTTAGTTTGTCGGCATAGCGCTGCTCTAAGCTGTCCCTCACTAAGTAGCGAGCTACAATAAATGCTAAACTCGCGCCGATAGTACTGGCAAAAGAAACCATTATTACGCCGTTCACTACACCAAATAATGCGCCGGCCAGCAAAGTAAGAAGGGCGGCGCCTGGTATCGAAAATGCGGTTACAAAAACATACAAAAAGAAATAAGCAACAATAGACACTAAGAAGTGATTTTCTACAGTGCTTTGTAAATCAGCTTGGCTTTGTTTAATGGTTTCGAAGTTAAGCCATTGGCCTAAGTCGAACCACAGGATAAGACCGACAATAACAGCGAGCACTGCTACAACAATCAGTTTATTTGGTTTCATATTTTGTTCTCTAAACAGTAGTGACAGTTTATAGACCGATAAGCTTATGATTCTATTTCACAATTTTTACGTTGTTAGTATAGGCTAATATGAAATCACTGATTAGCTTAGGCTTATTTAAATCTAACAAAGGTAAGTCTGTATTAAGCTTATCAGGGCTAGCCACAGCGATGACGTGCTTGTCATTTGGGAACAGCAAAGGCTTACCAAGATCGCTTCGATGAATTTCTATTTTTGCCACTTCGCTATGTCGATAGCCTTCAACAATCACTAAATCGCATAGTTGCCAGTTTATCCAAGACAACTGTTCGTTTAAGTCGTCATGTTGCTGCTGAAAACTAAAGTGGTACCGTTTATGAGGGCAGGAAAGTATCACCTGTTCGGCGCCAGCCTCTGCAAACTTATGGCTGTCTTTACCCGGTTTATCTAACTCTATTGCGTGATGACTATGTTTTATAACCGCAACACTTAAACCCTGTGCCTTTAGCAAAGGAATAAGTTGGCTTAGTAAGGTGGTTTTTCCGCTGCCGCTATAGCCAGCCAAGGCGATGATTGGTTTTGGCCAGTTTCTAGTCATTTTATCTCCAAGTTAGTTATTTTTTACCAATTTAACAAAGCCTAAGCAGATAAGTGGTTTTAAACTTACAAAAAAACATTAAACTGAGCGCTTAAAGGATTTTCTAAGGATTTGTGCATTTGTTTTTTCGCTTGTGGCCGATGTTGCTTGTTTTGTTTACCACTTCGGTAGCAGCGATAGATTTTGATTACCAAGGCATTTCTGGTGAGTCAAAAGATAATGTAAAGGTCTACCTAGAAGCGCAAACCTTTCCTGATAACAGTAGTGCCCGCCGAATAATCAGCGCCAGTAGTGAACAAACCAAACGCGCGCTGCGTGCCCTAGGCTATTACCAAAGCGAAATTACCATAACAGAAACCGCAGAAAAAAAGTTCCTGGTAGATGTAGAGCTAGGTGAACGGCTGCGGGTAAACAAGTTTGAATTGGATTTTGTTGGCGCAGCTACGAAAGACAGTCGTTATACCGGCGCTATAGCTCGCAGTGGCTTAGCCGAAGGACAAGTTTTTACCCATGCCGCCTACGACAGCCTTAAATCAGAATTCGACCGCTTAGCTTCTCGATATGGCTACTTCGATGCGGTTTACCATAAAGCAGAAGTTCAGATCAGTATTGTAAATAATACCGCCGACATCTATTTGAGTTATGACTCTGGCGAGCGTTATCGTTTTGGCGACATCGTGTTTACAAATCCAGAATTACCCAGAACTATGTTTGCTAATTTGGCTGAGTTTAATAAGCAAGATCGTTACGATTCACAAAAGGTAGGCGAGTTTAACCAGCGACTAGGTGAAACGGACTACTTCCAAGTGATATCTGTTCGACCGGATATTGGCAATCGACATGACGGTGAAATTGATTTATTGGTTGGCTTGCAATTAAAGCCGCGCGATACCTTTGAGGTGGGTGGTGGTATTACTACCGATATTGGCCCAAGAGTTAGGTTAAAATGGACCCGACCCTGGGTGAACGAAAATGGCCATAGTATTACTTTTGAGATTGAAGCCGCAGAGCCAAAGCAAAGCGCTCAGTTTGTTTACCGGATCCCCATAGATAATCCAGTAGACGATTACGTGGATATTCAAACAGGTTATATTCGCGAAAAAACCAATGACACCGAAAGTGAAAAGACTATTTTGTCTACCACCCGTCAATGGCGTTTAGATAACGAATGGAAGCCTTCTTTGTTTTTAAAGTGGCAACACGAAGAATACCGCCAGGCTGATCAGTATTCTGTATCTGATTTGGTGCTACCCGGTGCTAACTTTGCTCGTTTGCGTACCCGTGGTGGTTTAGACCCATACTGGGGTGATAACTTACAAGCTAGCTTAGAAGTGGGACATCCTTATTGGGGTTCAGATGTAGAAATGTTGCGCTTAGCGGGTTTGGGTAAATGGTTACGTTCTTATCAAAATCATCGCATCTTACTTAGGGCTGACCTCGGTGGCATTCTGGTTGATGATATTACCGACGTACCTGCATCTATGCGTTTCTTTGCCGGTGGTGACCAAAGCATTCGTGGATATGATTATAAAACCATTAGCCCAAAAAATGACGACGGCCAATTGATTGGTGGTAAATATCTCACCGTGGGTAGCGTGGAGTATAACTATCAATTTGCTGAAAAGTGGCGCTGGGCTACTTTTGTAGATGCCGGTACCGCAACTAATGATTTTTCTGAGCCCGTTTCTGTTGGTGTTGGTATGGGTATTCGTTGGCTAACGCTAATTGGTCCATTACGCTTAGATGTTGCGAAGGGCTTACAAAATGAGTCTGACCCTTGGCGTATTCACTTTTCTCTAGGGCCTGATTTATGATTTTTCGGGCTGTTAAATACACGCTAATTTCTATAAGCGCTTTACTATTTTGTTTGATACTTGCGTTATCGTTTACCCCTAGTACCCAATGGATATTAACTAAGCTTAGTGACTTAGTTGATGGTCTAAGCATTATTGAGCCCGATGGTAATCTGTATAAGGGCATAAAGGCACAGCGGCTGAGCTGGCAGCAAGCTGGCTTGTTGGTTGAGTTAACTGATTTAGAGCTTGCTTTAGACTGGGTGTGTATTAGCCAAACTAAACTGTGTGTCGAAAAGCTGGTTAGCTCAACGCTTACTGTTGAGGTAGATACTCAAGCTATGGCCCAAGCCTCAACAAGCGAGCCAGAACCTCTTGAGCCAGAGGAAGACACTGGCCCTTGGCAACCTCCATTTCCATTTGTGGTTAATCTACTCAATGTGAGTAACGCGTCTATCATTTTTGATGGGATAGATATTTCTTGGCAGAAAGTGCTTATTCAAGCCCATTGGGCAGAAGACAATATTCAAGTAGAGCAGTTGCATTTAAACAACTGGCAAGTTGCGCTATCAGCAGGTAGTGAGCAGGAAGAGCAAGCCCAGACAAACAGTGAAGAATCCAAGCCACTATTACCACTGCTCATCGAAGTACCACAGATCACCATGCCATATCGGGTAGATGTTAGCGATCTTCAATTAATAGAAGGTAAGTTAAAGCTGGATACCCAAGAGCTAGAATTTCCTGTAGCTAAACTACGTGTAGTCTTGGGTTTTGCAGAACTAGAGTTAGCGAAGCTATACGTAGAAAGCCCATGGGGAAATCTGCAACTTAGTGGTAAGCAGGCATTTCAAAACCGGTATGCATCTCTGCTAGAAGGTGCTTGGGATATGCCGCTGGCTGACCAACAATTGCTCACCAACTTTCGCTTAAACGGCGATGGTGACGAGCTAAATGCTGAAATTACCACATCCGGATTGATTGAAAGCCAATTAGATAGCCAAATAGCTTGGCTACAAACAAACCTGCCTTTTGAATTACGAGCTGACCTAAACAAAGCGTTTAGCTTGGTTGATGAACAGCTCACCTTGACCAGTCTAAGTCTTAACACCAGTGGTGACCTAACTGGTTATCAATTACAACTGCAAAGTGACTTAGCTGGTGTTCAAGATCTTTGGTTAAACGCACAATTACAAGGTGACTTGAACGAGCTGCAAGCGTTTGACATTCAGGGTGAATTACTTGAAAAACTCGTCATAGATGAAAGCAGCGAAGATCAATTGCTCGATCAGAATAAGCTAAATGGTACTGAGTTTAATGAGTCAACCCGCAAGGTGGTTGGCGGGTTTCAGTTTAGCGGCACTGCAGCTTGGGCGCCTACCTTAAGTGCTCAACTAAATGCTGACATAGATAATTTGCAGCTTAGTCATTGGCTAGATCTCGGCGATGATATGGCCCTGCCGGACTTAGATGGCAAACTTGTTGCTAGCATCGAAGACCAAGTATGGTCGCTAGAAAACGCTAATATTACAGGTGAGTGGTTAAAGCTTCCTTTGAGTATTCAGGCATCAGCAAGTGGAGACTTAGCAAAACAAACTAATCAAGTTGATGCATTAATCGCTCTTGCAAATACTCAAATTAATAGCAGTGTGCAGTTAAACGAACAAACCATCGCAGTAAATGCCAATTTAACAGCAACTCAATTAGCAGAATTACCTTGGTTAGAAAGTGGGGCAGCAACAGCGCAAGTTAAAGTAACTGGCGAGCTCAACCAGCCCACGGTCAATTGGCAAATTAAAGCCGAGCAGATTGCAAACAAGCAAATAGCACTTGATGCCCTAACAAGTAAAGGAAACCTGCGCTTAGACGAAAGCTTTTCTGGTCAGCTTGATCTTGCTCTAGCAAATCTCAAAGTAGCTGGCGAAACAGTAAACGAAGCAACGCTTAAGTATGTGAGCAAGAATCAAAATCAAACGCTTAATCTGGCGGTTGAACAGTCAACTCGTAATCTACATTTGGATTTAACAGGTGGAGGCACCTTGTCTTCATGGCAAGGTCAGTTACTAAAGGCCGATTTAACTGCAGAATTGGGCACTTGGTACTTATCAAATCCTATCGATCTTGCTTATCAAGATTCGGTAGCAAGTGTTGGGGAGCACTGCTGGTCTCGTGATGACAGTGAGTTGTGTTTGTTGTCGCCATTTTCTACTGATGGCAATAGTAAGCTGGACTTGCGGGTAAAAGACTTTGATTTTCTGGTATTAAATCATCTACTGCCAGAGGGAACTGAGTTGCAGGGACAAGCATCTGCAGAAGTTAACGCGCAGTTTAGTCAATGGGTTCCAGAAACAGCAAAAATAAACTTACATCTAAATCCAGGTTCAGTTATACAAAAAACTGAACTCAATGAAGTAACCTTAAGTTATCAAGTATTAAGCCTAGACGCTGATCTTGAAGGTGATACCTTGCAGTGGCAAGCCTTATTTGAGTCAGAAGAGTTAGGTGCCTTACGCTCGTCAGGAGTAACTTCGATTAATAAAGAAGGACAAATAGACGGCAAGTTAGATATCGACAATATTCGTCTCTCACCTTTGCTTCCATTTGTAACTGTTCTCGATAACTTAGAAGGTCGAATAGACGGTGAAGTTGTAGTTAAAGGGCAGGTAATTTCACCTCAGTTAGATGGAGAAATAAATCTAACTGAAGGATATGTATCTGGGCCCGATGTGCCCTTGAGTATTGAGCAACTAGAAACGCAAATCTTGCTAGACAACCAGCAAGCCAATATCTCCGGTAAATTTAATAGTGAAGGAAGAACTGCTCAATGGCAGGGCGAATTTGCGTGGCCCAATAATAACTTAGAGGGTGAGTTGGATATAAATGCCAAGTTGCTTCCAATTATCGTTGATCCTTACGCTACCTTAGCTGTTTCGCCAGATATTAAAATTAAGTTAATCGACGATCTTATCGACATTGGCGGCACGGTAGCCGTAGAAGAGGGCGCGATAAAAGTTAAGTCTTTGCCAGAGTCTGCAGTTTCAGAGTCTTCGGATGCGATTGTCATTGAAGAGCAAAGCGAAGCTGTTGCTTCTCAGCGTACAAAGATAGATGTAACAGTGACCTTAGCCGAGGAGATTACCCTTGAGGCCTTAGGCTTGAACACCAACTTAAAAGGTCATTTAAACTTAAAACAACAACCTAGCGAGCCCTTGCTGGCAGATGGACGCATCGAGTTGGTCGATGGGCGCTTTAGAGCTTACGGGCAAAACCTACTTATTGAGAAAGGTTGGATCATGTTTACTGGTCCTTTAGAGCAACCTTATCTTGATATTCAAGCAGTACGTAATCCAGATACGATTTCTGATGATGTCACCGTTGGGGTGCAAGTTGTTGGTTTAGCCGATGCGCCTCAGGTTAGTTTGTTTTCCGAGCCATCGATGTCGCAAAATGAAATGTTATCTTACCTACTACGGGGGCGGGCATTAAGTGATAGCGAGCAAGATGACAATGCCTTGTCTTCTATGTTACTTAGTGCTGGTCTCGGCAGAGCAGAAGGGCTAGTGGGTAATGTAGGTAATACTCTTGGCTTAAATGATTTGTCACTAAGTACCGCTGGTTCTGGTAGCTCCACTCAAGTAGAAGTGAGTGCCTATGTATTACCTGGGGTCCAAGTAAGATATGGCATGGGAGTTTTTGACCCAGTTAACGAACTAACCATTAAATATGAGATCTTGCCCAAATTGTTTATTGAGGCATTCTCTGGCTTAAATAGCGCACTAGATGTTTATTACGAGTTTTACCTAGAATAAACCATGTGTTTGGTTTGCAATGTATAGATAAGGATCATCATGAATAAACAAATCATGGCAAGAGCTATAGTTGTTGCTGTCATCGTTGGTTCGATCTTAAACCTAATAAACCAATGGGATATTGTTAACGGTGCGAGCCCTAAGTGGGGCGCGCTATTATTCACCTACTGTGTTCCGTTTTTAGTATCTTATTTTAGTGGTGCGATGGCTAACGGCAATAAGTCAGCTAGCAATAGCAATGATGAGTTAATCGAACAGCTTAACCAAGAGGTACTAAATCTAGAATCAACACTAGAACCACTCACTCCATTACCTTCAAGCACTAAACAAAGCCTGCTTAGCATTAAATCGCTGTTAAAATCTAACGTTTAATTGTCTACAAATAGCCCACTAAGTTTGACTGTTGTTTAACATTTCACTAATTCCAATTGTTACAAAATTACGTTTTAGTATTTGGTTATATATGTTGCTTATGAGCTGTGTCGCATATGATGGATATCGTAAATAAGGTTAACTATAAAATAATAGCCTGGATAAACTTGTTGAACCAAAATTGTTTCCGAAAAATATAAGATGATTTCGGAGATCAAATGAGCACAATTAACCTAACGGTTAAGGAAAAAGTAGCCTACGGTTTGGGCGACATGGGATGTAATTTTGTTTGGCAAACGGTGATGCTGTTCTTAGCTTACTATTACACCGACGTATATGGCCTATCCCCGGTACACATGGGTACCATGTTTTTGTTAGTTCGTTTTATCGATGCGATAACCGACCCAATAATGGGATCGCTGGTAGACAGAACACGGACTAAGCATGGTCAATTTAGACCTTATATTTTGTGGATGGCCATTCCGTTTGGTATCGCCTGTATGGTGACATTCTATACTCCCGATTTAGGTTCTACCGGCAAGGTTATTTATGCCTATGCTTCATACATTCTGCTAACACTGATGTATACCGCCATTAATGTACCTTATTGTGCGATGGCAAATGCCATGACCAATGATCCTAAACAACGTGTGTCCTTGCAGTCTTATCGTTTTGCTTTAAGCACCGCAGGTGGTTTAGTGGTTGCTCTGGTCGCTCTTCCTTTGGTTCAATACATCGGACAAGGTGATGAACAAAAAGGCTATCTTGGTGCAATGGTTGTGATGGGTATTGGCGCAATGTTGCTGTTCTTTTATTGTTTCGCAAATACCAAAGAGCACCATACTGCTGAGCTGAGTCCAAGCAAAAAAGGGTCTACCTTTAGTGATGTGAAGTTACTGTGGAAAAACACCCAGTGGCGGGTTTTGTTTATCCTAAATATTGTTTTGCTCACCGGCGTTGTTTTAAAAGCAGCTTCGACCATGTACTACGTAAACACAGTGATGGGGCGCGCCGATCTAGCCACTATGATGATGGTGGCAGGAATGCTGGCTAATATTGTTGGTGCAATGGCGTCTTCTCCAGTGCTTGGCCGTTTTGACAAGATTAAAACCTATAAAGTGCTGATTGGCATTTCTGGGGCACTATCAGCTGCAATGTTCTTTATTGATCCTAGCAATGTGATTTTAGTGTTTGTTGTAATGATAGTGCTAAGCGTTGTGCAAATGAGCACTACACCGTTGTTGTGGAGCATGATGAGCGATGTGGTTGATTATGAAAAATCACGCAGCGGTCGTTCGTTAAGTGGCATGGTGTTTTCTACCAATCTGTTCGCAATTAAAGCTGGCATCGCTATTGGTGGCGCCATGGTGGGGTGGATTTTAGCTGGTGCTGGCTATGTTGGTGGTGCTGAGCTCCAATCAACTCAGGCAACTACGTGGATTAACCTACTGTACACCTTTATCCCAGGTGTGTTCTTCTTCTCCTTGGTATTTGTTATGCATTTCTATCGTTTAGATGCGAATACTCTAGAACTGGCAAAACAACAAAGCCCTGAGCAAGCTAACAAGTTAGCTGCCGATGCAGTGTAAGCCACATTGCATTTAATAAAAAAAGCCAACATCATCGATGTTGGCTTTTGTGCATTATGCTTTAGCCTTACTGCTAGTACAAAAGGCTAAAGTACTTTCTGCGGTACTGAGATGATAAAGGGTCGCCATTTAGAGTGGCTAACATATCTAAGAAGTTCTTTTTAATCTGGCCGTCTAGGCACTCTAAGTCTTTTTGAAGTATCGCTAGCAGGAGTTCAAGAGCTTCTTGATTACGACCTGCTTGAGAATACTGAATAGCCAAGCTTAAGCGCAGCTCAGCGCTATCGTCAGCTGTGTTCAGTTTGCTTTCAAGCGCTTTAATCTCAGGGCTTTCGGCTGCTGCTTTTAGCAGCTCAAATTGGCTTTTTAACTCATGAAAATCGGCTTGTTGGTCCTCAAGTGGCAAGCCGTTTAACAGTGTCTCGGCCTCGTCTGCGATTTGGTTATTAAGCAAGGCTCTAATTAATACCAAGATAATGTCGTTACGTTGAGGGGCTAGACTATGAGCTTCACGTATCACGTTTAATGCTTCTACCGATTGGTCTTCTGCTAGTAGCTCTTTAGCTTTTGCTAACAGTTGCTCTTCGGGTGCAGGTAAATGACGAACAATGGTTTCTGTAACTTGTTCTGGAGAAGGAATGTCGGCAAAGCCATCAACTGGGCGACCTTCTTTTAGGATAACTACAGCTGGGGCTTGTGCAACACCAAGTTGCTGAGCAAGCGGTGCTAACTCATCCATATTAACCCGAGCTAAGGTAAAGCTTGCGCCGGTTTGTTGATGGATTTGTTGCAGTAAAGAAAACAGTGGCTCGCACTGAGGGCTAGAAGGCGACCAAAAATGCACCACTACTGGCAGGTTCATTGAACCTTCAATTAACACTTGTTGGGCGTTCTCAAAACTAATATCGATAACAGACGTTGTGGGCTGCATAGTGTTTTCCGTTGGTTGTTTAGCCTTAATTTGGTGACTAAAAGCATGTTTTTCAAGTAAGAATGCTAGATTAGCAAATTAGCGATAAAAATGGATAGCTTAAAGCGGTACTATGAACATTCCTATTGTTAGTGAAACAGGATGTTATGGATACACTGTCGTTAGCTGATCTTACGATCTTATTAGTAGAACCTTCAAATATGCAACGCAACATCATTCGAACGCGCTTGCATGAAGCAGGTATTGATAATTTTTTAATGGCAGAGAACTGTCAACAGGCCCTGGACCTCGCAATTAAAACTGCACCAGATTTGGTGGTTAGCTCTATGTATTTCAGCGACGGTACAGCTACCGATTTAGTGCAACAGTTACGAGCTAATGATTTAAGCCGTGATGTGGCCTTTATGCTGATTTCTAGCGAAGCCTGTCACCACACTTTAGACGCAATTAAGCAAGCGGGTGTTATTGCTATTTTGCCTAAGCCTTTCGAATTCACACACTTATTGTCTGCGCTGCAAGCAACCATTAGTTATATAGAGCCAGATAGTGAAGTTATCGATAACTTAGATTTTTCTGATAAAACGGTACTGGTTGTAGATGACAGCCAAACGGCTCGCCGTCATATTTCAAAAGTATTAGAAAACATTGGTTTAACTAAACTGATTTTGGCAGAAAATGGTCAGGAAGCTTTATCGTTGATGGTAAACAACCAAGTAGATTTGGTGATTACCGATTACAACATGCCGATAATGGATGGGGCGGCATTAATTGAAGCATTGCGCCAACATCCAACCTTTTGTGAGATCCCGGCTCTGATGGTGACATCTGAAAATAATTGCGCCAAGCTTGATGGTGTAAGGCAAAGCGGCGTATCAGCTTTAGTCGACAAACCGTTTGATATTGACGCGGTAAAACAGGTGCTAACCCGGTTGTTTGATTAGCACCGCTGTTGCTTAATCGAAAATTTGATCACCCATTTGATCAATAAACGTTTTACATTTGTGCATGGCTAGTTCGGCGGCGTCGTCTGAGCTAGCGCATGTATCAGAGCGGATAAACATGTGCTCTTTCAATTCACCATTTACAGTTTTACTGATTTGAGCCGCCACACGGTATTGCCCATTTGCAGATTGTGGCTGAGGGGCAATGGTGAACTCATTGTAAACTTCCGCTGGATAGCTTTTGGGGGTAACTGGCGCAGCTTGGAACATTTTCTTTAAAGCTGAAAAGATACTCATCTTAATGATTTTCCTAAATTTAAGCTAAAACATATACTACAGCTTTAAGATTGGCGAGCTGCATACTGTATGATGCATGATAACGAGCAATTCAACATAATCGCAATGGATTTACTGTGAACTTAGAGACTATTTTTTCTCAATTTAACCAAATGAGTGCTGCTATTACTTTTTCCTTACTTTTTTTACTAATTGTAAGCCTGTTGGTAAATAGCATAAAAGGTAGAGCTTTTTCCAAAAAAAGCGAAGAGTTTGCGCTGGTAAAACAACAGCTAGAGATTGATTTACAAGAGCAAAGCCTAGCTAATCAACAATTACAGCAGCAAGACCACGACAAAGACATCTCACTAGCCGAGTTACATACCGAACTGCAGCACCTGCGAGAGCTTAAACAGGACTTAGATACCTGCCAGCAATTGTTACAACGAGAACAGCAACGCTGTGCTTTACTGCAACAAAAAGACATTGCGCTACAAGAACGAATCAGCTATTTAGAAAAAAGCGAAGAGCGAGTCAACAACCAGTTTGAGCTGTTAGCTAATCGAATATTTTCGGAGAAAGGCCTAGAACTACAACAACAGAGTAAACAGAGTATTGAGTCGGTATTACAGCCTTTAAAACAGCAACTGGATGGTTTTAAGCAGCAGGTTCAACAAAGCTACGAAAACGAAGCCAAGCAGCGGCATTCCTTAAAAGACCAAATTGTTACTTTGCAATCACTTAATCAGCAGATTAGTGAAGATGCAGTGCGCTTAACTAAAGCGTTAAAAGGCGATAATAAACAACAAGGTGACTGGGGAGAGCTGATATTAGAACAAATTTTGCAATCTTCAGGTCTTAGAGCAGGGCACGAGTATCAAACTCAGGTAGTAGGGGTTAACCAACATGGTCAAACCATTAAACCCGATGTTGTAGTGAAACTGCCGGACAATAAGTCAGTTATTGTTGACTCAAAAGTAAACCTAGTTGCTTATGAGCGTTATTACAATAGCGAAGATAGTGAAGCTCAGTTAGCTGCGTTAAAAGAACATGCTAAAAGCTTACGCCAACAAATTATTGGTTTATCCAAAAAGGATTACCATACTTTGTATCAACTACCATCCTTAGATTATGTATTGCTATTCATCCCAATTGAAGGCGCTTACCTTAGCGCCTTAGAGCAAGATCCTTCGCTAATTAACTTTGCGCTAGAGTCCAATATATTATTGGTAAGTCCAAGCAGTTTGATGGTGGCGCTTAGAACAATTCAGAACTTATGGAAAACTGAGCACCAACAACAAAATGCTCAAGTGATCGCACAACGGGCAGGGAAGTTATTCGATAAGTTTGTTGCGTTCACGGAAGATTTAAAAAGTCATGGCCAACAACTGCAACGTTCAAACGATAGCTATCAAAATGCCATGAATAAACTCAGCACTGGTAAGGGAAATTTGGTTAGGCAAGCCCAGCAACTAAAAGACTTGCAGATAAACGCTAGCAAGTCTTTAGATGCGAAATTACTGACAGATAGCCAGTATGAGGAATAAGCCTATTGGCTAATTAATACCATGGAAGATTGAGCAGCTAGTGATAGTGCCAATTTTCCATTTGAATCGGCAACTAACTCTTCGCTGCTATCAAATACTTTGTAAGGAACCTTGTCTTGTAGGTGGGCTAGGTTTAAGTCTAGCTCTTGAGACTCTCCTCGGTTAATCACCACAATACTATGTTGCTCTGGAAGCCAACGCATAAACACCCATACGTCGTCACTCTCAAGCAGGCTTATAAGGTCACCTTGCTGTAACTCACTACGCTGTTTGCGCAGCGAAATTAGTTGCTGGTAATGCTTAAGCAAAGCGTGTTTCCATTGCTTCTCATCCCAAGGGAAACAACGGCGACAGTCTGGATCATTAGCGCCAGTTAGGCCTACTTCATCACCGTAGTAAATTGACGGTACACCGATATATGTGAGCAGCATGGTAGCTGCAATTTTTGTAAGCTCTTCACTTTCGTTCACTAAGTGAGAAAAACGCGGCGTGTCATGGCTATCTAATAGGTTGTATTGTGCTAACTGATTGGCGAAGGGGATAGAACCGCGCGCTTCGGCCAGCCAGGTGGCTAAATCAGCTGCGTTAATTTTAAGAGGCACGTAGCGTGGAACGTCAACTCCCGCCAAGAACGCGACTATGGGTTGGTTAAAACCGTAGTAGTTCATGGCTGCGTCTTCTTGGTCACCTTGCAGCCATTGTGTTGCCTCTGCAAAGTGTTCTCCTATCATGTAGGCTTCGCTGTTCGTTTGCTTGATAGACTCTCTAAACTTAGCCACATAATGGGCATTGTTTTGTGCGCTATTATGTTCACCAAGCATATGAATGACATCGAAGCGCCAAGCGTCGATAGAGAAGGGCGGTTTTAACCAGTGTTTTAGTACAGATTGCTCGCCTTCATAGATAGCTTGTTGCACCTCTACATTGGCAAAGTTTAACTTGGGTAAGGTTTCAACGCCTTTCCATGACCAATAGTTGCCGCTTTTATCAAAGTGATACCAATCTTTAAACAGTGAATCTTGGTTATGGTAAGCGCCGCCTTGATGTTGCTGGTAGTAATCCATCCAGTGATGTTGATTAGACGTATGGTTAACTACCGCATCTAGCATTAGCTTCATACCACGGCTTTTCATATTTTCTGATAGGCTTATTAAAGCCTCGTCACCACCGAAGTGGGGTTCAACCTTGAAGTAGTTGGTACAGTCGTACTTATGGTTACTTGGAGAACAAAAAATGGGGTTAAGGTAGAGCGCTGTTATACCCAGCTCTTGCAGGTAATCTAGCTTTTGTTCTATACCAATTAAATCGCCGCCGTAAAACTCGGTAGCGCCGGTACCAGAATGAGATTTAGCGACTGACTCTCCCCACTGTTTTTGAACAATTTTTCTACCATCTTCTTGGTAACTGTAATTGTTTTCGTTTGGCGTTAAGCTTGGGTCGCCATTAGCAAAGCGTTCCGGGAATATTTGATAAAAAACTTGCTGCTTCGCCCACTCCGGCGGTTTAGCTTGGCTGTTAATTCTAAAGTGAAAATGTTTTTGTGGTAGACGAGAAGATTCACCCGCTGCATGTAAATAGCATTGGTTGTCTTTGCTTAAAAGTTTAAAGCAATAAAGTGTTAGCGGGGAGTGCGGGCTAACAGGAATGTTGATTTGCCACTTAAGCCAATTACCTTCAATGCTCGGCTTAGTCATTTCCATTAACCATTCTTCGTGGTCTGGTTCTACTCGCACAAACACTTTGTGGTAGTTGTGATTAATGGCGGTATAGAGAGTAATTAAATAGCTGTCTTGCTGCTGTATAACCTGACTTTGTGGATGAAAGCGAAAATCAGTCATGTATTTACCTTTTTGTTTTTTGCTAAGTATCCTAGCAGCAGGGCAAGCATTCAAGTATGAATATTGAATTTCACATTATTTGATTTAGCCTTTGCTTTTTTAACTTTAACAGCAGTTTTAAAGAGCAAAAACGCTTCAGTTGTTTAATAATAGTTTGTATCTAAATAGATTTTAAAGTGCGCAATTGAATTCACGTTTTCTTAAAAACAACATTTCTTGGCAAAAAAAGGCAGGCTTTTGGGCGCTGTTGGTCACCTTATTGTTCGCTGCGGTGCTTTCTCACCGCTACCAAACCATAAAGCATCAAATAGTTGAAGAAGTTGAATTGTCTTTTGGTGGATTTAAGACCGCTAACAAGCATTTAATAAGCCTGTTGTCGCAACGACTGTCTCTGTTGACCCGAACGCTAGGCCTACTTAACTACGTTAATGATGAATCTGAGTTAACACTGGTCACGCTCGCTACCGAGTGGCAGCGAATTGCTCGCGATGTGAATTTAGAGGGCAACTTTTACTACGTTCACCGTGATGGGCGCGTAGACCTAGCTCTAAACCAAAGTAAAGAGGGTCACACTTTAGAGTGGAGCTCTGGTATTAACCCAATCATTAAAAACTATTTTAAAGGCCTCTCATGGAGAGACGAGGGAGTTATATCTACCAAGGTTATCTACGACAAATCTAACCAACAAACTTACTATGTTTTGTATATACCGGTATTTGATAAGTGGTCAAAACTGGTGGGTTGGATGGTTAATGAGTACGATCAGCAGGCGATTAATCAAACTGTACATTTCGTTGGTCGCCCGATGTTAGTCGAGCGCGCAGTTATTGTAACTAGTGACGATATCGTTATAGAAGGTGACTTTAGCCAAGATACCTCCAAAAAATTACTGAACTTGGTTGGCAAACTAGATTATTCATCACTTAGTGACTATTTCGATGACAAGGCTTATCGAGATGCTGCTTCGCCCTATGACGTTGGCAGCGGTTTAATGTTTACCTCAGTACTTGATGAATACGAAGATTCGAACCCTAACACTGCATTTTTGTATATATCCTATAAAGACTTAGCCACAGACAGCCGACACTGGTTGATATTTATCGCAATTGTCTACTTGGTATCGATTGTTGGATGTTTCTTTGCCGCTTATTTAACCGAGATGATTCGCCGTGAAAAAGCAGTTGTTGAAGAACTTAACGCGCTGCGAGAAGCTGCTTTTGAAGGAGAGTTTTCACAAGTTATTATTAACCCTACCGGGAAGGTAATGCAGGTGAATCAATACTTAGCAAAAAAAGTAGGTGTAGATGCGGAACAAATGATTGGCACTAAGCTTACGGATTTTGGCCAATCTGACCCTGGATTTGATGAAGTACTTAAAATTGCTGCTGAAGAAGGTAGTTGGTTAGGAGAGGTTTCTATACTAGGTAATAATGGCCTCAATACTATTCAACAAATGACCGTAACGGCTGTTTATTGGCAGGGAAAACTGCATAACTTTGTTTGCTCTAGTATTGATATTAGCGCTCAGAAAACGCTTGAAGATAAGCTTTTGCAGCTGGCCAATACCGATCCTTTAACCGGTGCAGCAAATCGTCGTCATTTTGAAGACAGTGTATTCCTGGAGCAAAGCCGCAGTGATCGCAATGGTTCTCGTTTTTCAATATTAATGATTGATGTTGACCACTTCAAACAGCTTAATGATCAATATGGTCACGATACTGGTGATTTGTGTTTGATTCGTTTAGTAGAAACAATTACTAAGTTAAAACGAGAAACTGACTTACTCGCCCGTTGGGGTGGAGAAGAGTTTATTATGTTACTGCCTGAAACCGACCTTACACAGGCAATCAATTTGGCTGAGCGACTGCGGCTGGCCTTCGAGCAAGATAAAGCTGTGCCTAGTTTTACTTGTAGTTTTGGTATTACTCAAAGCGAAAAAGACAGTAGCTTTGCTAAACTATACAAGCAGGCAGATAAGGCCCTATACACGGCTAAGAATAACGGGCGTAACCAGGTTGTTGAGTATGCATCTATGATGGAAACGGATTAGTTGAAGCTCGCTATTTCTGTTTCAGCTAGCTCTCGATACTCGCCAGGTTGTAATTCATTATCTAGCATTACGTCACCAATTTTCTCCCGGTGTAAGGCGATAACTTTGTTGCCTATCGCGGCGCACATTCGCTTAACCTGGTGGTAACGCCCTTCACTAATACTCAGAATGAATTGCTTTTCATTGATACGTTTAGTTACGGCGGGGAGAGTAGGTTTATCTTCACCTCGCAGCAAAAGGCCTTTTGCAAGTAGCTGAAGGTCATTATCGCTAACCGTATCGGCAAGGCTAACTCTGTAATCCTTAAACTTTTTGCTATTGGGGCTCGTGACTTTATGTGACCATTGGCCATCACTGGTCAAAAGCAATAAACCTGATGTGTCTACATCTAAGCGTCCGGCAGCATGTATTTTAAGTGGAGAGTCTATTAAGGACATGGCACTGGGGTGGTTAGCTTCAGCTTCAGTGCTTAAATAGCCTATTGGTTTATTTAACATGAAATACTGATGTTCGATTAGCTTCAATTCTTTGCTATCTAAACCAACGTTGTCACTTTCACCAATAGCAAATTGTGCATTTGTTTGAATTTGACTATTCACTGTCACACGTTTGTTTTTGATATACTTTTTAGCATCGCTTCGTGATATGTGCCCGGCTTTAGATAGGAATTTGTCTAATCGGCAAGGGTATTTCATAATGGGGTTCTGTTGCTACTTTGCTGTGGCACAAGTTTACTAAACAATGCCGTTAAAGGCTTCAAGTGGAGAAAAGTTTTTGCAAGTAATCTGTCGCTCATCGGTAGAGATTCTAGGCAACATTGTGTCTAAGGACATTACCCTACGCTACTTTAGTGATGGTACTGCCATTACCCAGTTTGAAGTGTTGTTCAAGCGAAAGCCTAAAGGAAGTGGCAAGGAGCAAGTAGAAGTATTTCAGCTTAATGCTCGAGGAGAGCAGGCGGAAAGAATTAAACAGTATGCAAAAGCGGGCGATGGTGTGGTGATCAGTGGCCACTTAAAAAACCAAAAAGACAGCAAAGGTGCTATCTCTAGTGCCATTGAGGTTGAACAAGTAAGCTTTGTTGGCGCACCTTCTCAACTCTATTGGAACAAAGTTACTTTGGTTGGTGAAATTGTTGGAAAGTCTTCTTTGCGAAAGAGTATAAACAATCAAAGCTATTTAAAGTTGCAAATTTCTACTGATCAATCAGATCAACAACATGTAGTTAATTGCAATCTGTGGGCTTATCCCGCAGAACTAATTGATAAACAGGCAAATATAGGTGACAAGTTAGTCCTTGAGGGGGCGCTTAAAAAGGCTTTTGCCGAAGATAAAGCCATTTCTCCGATCTTAGTAGACGGTCATACTTGTCTTCATTTAAAAGCCTAAATTTTAGCTTTCAAATTGTTTAGTAAAGCGAACTTAGTACTTTTCTAATGCGCTGGTGGAGTAGTTGTCGGCATTAATGATTAGATTAAACTGTGCTGC
This sequence comes from Agarivorans sp. OAG1, assembly GCF_037076485.1. NCBI lineage: Bacteria > Pseudomonadati > Pseudomonadota > Gammaproteobacteria > Alteromonadales > Alteromonadaceae > Agarivorans > Agarivorans sp. OAG1. Next base: position 2,440,282 of record NZ_AP028990.1, on the reverse strand, counting down.
TTGCTGCTCAAGTTTATTCTCAGAAATGGTTAACTCGTTGAGCATAAGGGTATTGTCGTCTAACTCCCAAATTTGACGACTACCTAAATACGAAAACTTAACGATCTCAAAAGCCGTTCCATCTCCTTTATTCATGGCTTTGACTAAAGCTGCCATTTTGCGATTAATTTTGTTGAGTTCTTGCTTTAAGCGCCAAACATACATGACCTCATAAAACCATTCTCTGTCTTTCAGCGTTAATACCACAGGGACAATGCTAACAACTGCTGCTACCACGCCCAATAGGTTGAGATAGAAGTTATCAGGACCCTTAGAAAACAGCGCGATAAATAGGCTTGACCAAAACAAGGTGAACAAAATCAACAAACCAGAAATACCAATATAGGTATAGCGAGAACGTTGTTGATAAACGGTTTTGTCAATTTTTTGAAACTGCATGTTTAAGCCAAAGAGTTTAGTTTGGTTTAGATGGTATCAAAATCGGGCTTTTTCAGGAAATGGAAAGCAACTCTGAGCATAAAGTAAGCTGTTGTTTAATATTTAGAAAAATGTTGGTTAAAAGTAAGTACTTTAGTTTTCATGCTTCCACATTAGGACTATGATTAGTTATGGTTTACTCGGTACACAAAAATATACAAGGAATGTTTATGAACCGCACACCTGTTGTAGCTCGTGTGGCAAAGGCGTTAGGCCTAACACTTGCCTCACTTTCGTTTTTAAGTGCGTGTGACACAGCACCACCACCTCCTCCAGCTGTTAAAGCCAATGTGAAAGTTCTTGAAGTTGCAATGAAAGAAGTAACACCAAGTAATGATTTTGTTGGCAGAACTGAAGCAACCCAAGATATCACTATCAAATCTAAAGTGCGCGGTAACTTGTTAAAAACCAACTTCGAAGAAGGTAGCATTGTAGAGGAGGGCGCTTTACTGTTTGAAATAGACCCTGCGCAATACGATGCTGCAGTTAAGGCTTCTAAAGCCCTAGTTGCACAAGCAAAAGCTGCCTACGATACAGCTGTTTTAAATTTTAAGCGTGGTGAAGGCCTTATTAAGGATAACTTCATTAGCCAGTCTGATTATGACAACTTGCTGTCTCGCAAATTGCAAACAGCAGCATCCTTGCAAAGCGCGAATGCCGAATTAGATAATGCAAAACTCGAGCTTGGCTACACAAAAATTTACGCGCCGTTTACTGGCCGTATTAGCCGAGCGGCTGTTTTTACTGGTGATTTGATTTCACCTGATCAAACCGAGCTGGCTGATTTAGTTCAAATGGAGCCTGTTTGGGTTAACTTCCAATTGCCGGAAAAAGTGCTTATTGAGGCTCAACGAGCTCATAAGTCTGTTACGACTCCCTTTAAACTTAGCGATTTCCCAGTAAAAATTAAGTTCCCTGACGGCACTATGTTTGATGAAGTCGGCAAAATGGATTTTGTTGATAACCGAGTTGATGCCACCACTGGTACCTTAGCAATTCGTGCCGAGTTCCCAAACAAAGAACACATCATCGTTCCTGGCTTATATGTCACCGTCATTATCGAATCGCCAGAAATGCAAGAGGTGATGTTAATCCCTCAACGTGCGGTACAAGAAGACCAACAAGGTCGTTATGTACTAACCGTTGATAAAAAGAACATGGTTGGTCGTCGGAATGTTGAACTTGGCCAGCGCTATGGTATCGACTGGGAAGTAGAGAAAGGCTTAGAAAAAGGCGATTTGGTTATCACTGAAGGTTTACAAAAAGCCCGTGTTGGCGCTGAAGTAGACCACGAAATGGATACTGTTCAACCATTCTCTGATACCCAATCTTAAGGAGTCGGTGATGATTAGTAAGTTTTTTATTCATCGACCCAAGTTTGCCTTTGTTATTTCTATTGTTTTAACCTTGGCTGGCTTTTTGTCGATACCGGTATTGCCGGTAGCAGAGTTCCCCAATATTTCTCCGCCCATGGTCTCGGTAACCACTAGTTACCCAGGGGCCAGTGCAGAGGTAGTTGCAGATACCGTAGCTAAGGTTATTGAAGCCGAAGTAAACGGTGTAGAAAACATGATCTACATGGAATCAAAAGGTGCGAATGATGGTAGTTATAGCCTCAACGTAACTTTTGAAGTGGGCAGTAATGTTGATATGGCACAGGTAAACGTACAAAACCGTGTCCAACAAGCAATGCCTCGCCTTCCTTCCGAGGTGCAACGAAATGGTGTGAAAGTAGAGAAACAAGATCCAAGTATTCTAATGATGCTTAACCTTGTTTCTCCTAATGAATCTCTAGATAACCTGTTCCTAAATAACTATATGGGGATCAATATTAAAGATAACCTTGCTAGGGTTAACGGGGTATCTAAAGTAAGCATTATCGGTGGCATGGACTATTCGATGCGTATTTGGTTAAACCCAGACCGCATGGCCAGTTTAGGTGTTACCGTTGATGATGCTATTGCATCGATTCAAGAACAAAACATCCAAGTTGCGGCAGGTCGAATTGGTGCTGCACCAGTTCCGCGCGACCAACAATTCCAGTACACCTTGTCTACAAAAGGCCGTTTAAGTCACCCTGAAGAGTTTGAGGAAATCATTGTTCGTTCAAACCCTGATGGTAGTGCGGTATATCTAAAGGACATTTCACGAATAGAGCTTGGTGCTGCGAGTTATGACGCAGAAGCGATGTTAGATAACAAAGCGTCAGCGTTATTGTTTATCTATCAAGCCAGTGGCGCAAATGCGTTAGAAGTGGCGAAAGGTGTTCGTGAGGAGTTGTCTCGTTTAGAAGAACAATTCCCAGAAGATATGGACTACAAAGTGTTGTACGACACTACCGAGTTCGTTGAAACTTCTATTGACGAAATGCTTGAAACACTGCTTATCGCAATCGCCCTGGTAATCTTTGTTGTTTACATCTTCTTGCAAGATGTAAGGCAAACCTTGATTCCTGCTATTGCTATACCGGTATCTTTAGTTGGTACTTTTGCTTTCTTGCTTGCAACCGGCATGAGCATTAACACCGTATCTTTATTCGCATTGATTCTTGCGATTGGTATTGTGGTAGATGATGCCATCGTGGTTGTTGAAAACACCACGCGACTAATGCAAGACGAAGGGTTAAATGCTGTTGAAGCGACCACTAAATCTATGCAAGAGGTTACTGGGCCCGTTGTTGCCACGACCTTGGTGCTATTAGCTGTATTTGCACCAACCGCTGTAATGCCTGGTATTACTGGTCAAATGTATGCTCAGTTCTCTATCACCATTTGTATTTCGGTACTTATCTCGTCAATTAACGCACTAACCTTAAGTCCTGCTTTATGTGCTTCTTTATTGAAGAAACCTAAAGTTCACGAAAAAGGTTTTCATGCCTTTTTTAATAAACACTTTGATAAAGCCACCGGCAAATACACTGGTTTTGTTACCGGCATGGTAAGAAAGCTATCTATTGTTGGCATCGTTTATGTGTTGCTAATTGGTGCTACCGGTTACTTGGCTACCTCACTTCCTTCCGGCTTTGTGCCAACCGAAGATAAGAAAGCCTTCTTTATTGATGTGCAGCTGCCAAATGGCGCATCCATTAACCGTACTAAAGAAGTTGTTTCAAGAATGGTTGATGAGCTAAATGAGCTTGAAGGGGTAACTAACGTTATTTCAGCTAGTGGTTATTCGATTATCTCTGGCGCCGTTTCTTCAAACGCAGGCTTAATGGTAGTGATTCTATCTCACTGGGATGAACGTAAAGACCCAGCTTTAGTTGAATCTAATATCGTTCAGCGAGCGAATGGAGTGTTAGCCAGTTACAATGAAGCCCAAGCTGTTGGCTTCTCGCTACCTGCGCTTCCCGGGGTTGGTACGGTTGCGGGTGTAGAGTTCTTTATTCAAGACACGCTAGGTCGTACCCCTGCTAGTCTAGCAAGCGTGATGCGTGCAACAGCTGTAGAAGCGGGTAGTGCACCTGAATTAGCTGCCGCATTTAGTACTTATCGTGCAGATGTACCGCAATTGTTCGTAGACGTTGATCGACAGAAAGCTAAGGTTCAAGGAGTGCAGTTAAGCAGCATTTTCATGACCTTACAGACTATGTTAGGTTCAATGTATGTGAATGACTTCAACCGCTTTGGTAAAGTTTTCCGGGTAAACATGCAAGCCGAAACTGAATTTCGAAATTCAGAGCAAGACATTGCTCGTTTCTATATTCGAAACAAGTTTGATGAAATGGTTCCTCTCAACACTTTAGTTCAAGTTGAGCCAAAGTTAGGGCCTGAGTATATCAATCAGTTCAACTTGTATGGCGCCGTTAAGATGAACGCTTTCCCTGCACCAGGGTTTAGTTCAGGCCAGGCGATTGATGCAGTGAAGCGGATTGCTGAAACCACCTTCCCAGCAGGTTATACCTATGAATGGTCGGGTCAAACCTACCAAGAACTTAAAGCGGGTAACTTAGCGCCATTTATTTTTAGTTTGGCCTTAATATTTACCTACTTATTCTTAGTTGCTCAGTATGAAAGCTGGACGGTTCCTATCTCCGTAATGCTGGCGGTTCCAATCGCTATCTTAGGTGCATTTGTATACATTTGGATCATGGGTTCAGATGTAAACTTGTATACCCAAATTGGCTTAGTATTGTTGATAGGCTTGGCGTGTAAGAACGCGATCCTTATTGTGGAGTTTGCTAAGCAATTACGTGAAGGCGGAATGAGCATTCGAGACGCTGCTGTTAAAGCTGCACGCTTACGCTTCCGAGCAGTATTGATGACTGCGTTCTCTTTCATTCTTGGCGTTATTCCTCTTGTGATTGCGACTGGTGCTGGTGCAGCTAGCCGTATTTCTCTAGGTTACGCCGTAATGGGTGGGATGATAGCTGCAACTATTGTTGGTACCTGTTTAGTGCCTGTTTTCTATGTAATGCTGCAAGGCTTACGAGAAAAAGTAAAAGGCGTGAAAGATGCTGAAGACCAATAGTTAACAACCGTTTAAATGCAAAAAAAGCCCGAAATATCGGGCTTTTTTATTGCTTAGAATTGATGAAGTTTTACTGTTCAGGGTCGAAAAAGTAGCAGCAGCGTAGTTTAGGATCAAAGTTTTTTACTAAGCTTGCCGGCACATCTTCCCATCTAACGGTTTTGTTTATCTTCAGCTCTTCTTTAGTCAAATCCATAATATTAGCATTAGCAAAGTTCTTACCTTTTTCTAGCAGCAATACTCTTGGTTTTAACTTCTCTTTTGGGTTACTAGACATCACCATTGCGAAGCCGTTATTCGATAAACTCACAATTGAACCAGGCGGATAAATACCCAATGTATTCATCAGTTGCTCTAGGTAAAGCTTGTTGTATTTTGTTTCGGCATTCTTATAGAGAGAAGCGAAGGCTTCTTGGGGAGTCATACGCTTTTGATTGGGCAAGGGGGCACACAAATGCTCAAACGCATCCACAATCGCTAAAAGTTGGGTAGCTTTGCTTAGTTCTTTAGCTTTTAGCCCCTGGGGGTAGCCAGAACCATCAAGGCGCTCATGGTGATTAACGACTATTGGCAATACTTCTTCGGGAAAAGAACCGGCCTTTTTTATAAGCTCAGCGCTAAATTTGGGGTGAGTTTGATAGAAGTTTTGTTCTGCTTGAGTCCATTCGCTTGGTTTTCTACGAATCTGTTGAGGTACTTTCAACTCACCGATATCGTGAATCATCGCTGCAATACACAAGTGTTGGCATTCTTTTTCGGTAAACCCAAGGTTTTTGGCAACTAAGATAGAGAGCACAGCGACATTTACGCTATGAAAGAAAATGTCTTCATCGCTACTAGGTTCTAAGCTTACATAAACACTATGAGCCGACGATGATTTGAACATCATTTGTAATGTAACGTTAACTTGTTCAAAGATACTGTAATAAGCCTCTTCGGGTTTACTGGTAAACTTAGTTAACGCTAAACGGAAGTTTTCTGCATTTTGTAAGTAGGCTTTGTTTGCCCGTTTTTGTCCATCCCTAAGCTCATCTAGCCAAGCTTGATCTGGGTCTACTTCTGCTACTTCTGCTTTATCCTCTTCCTGAGCATCATTTAGGTTAACTACAGGAGTAGCTATTTTAGACTTACTAGGAACAACTTCTATGAGGTCTAACCCTAAGGATTTTACAACTGTTAGCTGCTCATCATTTTTGATAAGAAAGTTGTTACGCATGAAAGGATGCGCTGTCCAGCCTAGAGGAAGGCTGATGTAATGTCCGACTTGTAAGGACTGAGTGGGTATTTCCGTTTTAGACATAGGGCTAGATTTATTAATCCTTTGAGTAATTGTAGTAAATAGTCACAGATTTATAAATGCTTGATTGTTCATAACAAGTCGCTTAGCACACTTATTACCGCTACAATCATCTTTAAGTATATTTGCTAGGTTAAACAATTTAATTTCTCGAGTGAGTTACAGTTTCCAATAACGAGATAATCATCATTAAAATCATGAATAATAAAGAGATTACTTTAGCTATTACTGGCGCTTCAGGCGCGCCTTATGCGCTGTGTTTATTAGAACAACTAGTCAAAAAGCAGTTTACTATTCACCTGTTAGTTTCTAGTGCAGCAAAAGTAGTGTTAGCTACGGAAGTTGATGAACAGTGGCCGAGTAGTCCAGAGAAAGCACAAGCATTCTTGCAAGAGAGGTTTAGTGCTAAGCCCGGACAAATTGTTGTACCAGGTAAAAATGATTGGTTTTCACCAGTTGCTTCTGGATCTGCTGCACCAAAAACAATGGTTGTGTGCCCTTGTAGTATGGGGACGTTAGCCTCTATTGCTATGGGGCTTTCAGATAACCTTATTGAACGAGCAGCCGATGTTGTAATTAAAGAGAAAGGTAAGTTGATAATGGTGCCTAGAGAAATGCCTTTCTCGGCGATCCATTTAGAAAACATGCTTAAGTTAGCTAAGTTGGGGGTGGATATACTGCCAGCTAATCCTGGTTTTTATCATAAGCCAGAGACCATTCAAGATTTAGTAGAACATGTAACTGCGCGGATTCTTGACCATATAGGCATAGAAAATGACTTAGTAGCGCGTTGGGGATATTCAGCTAAATAAACAGGGGAAGGTAAATACAGGTGATTAGATCACCTGTATTTTTAGAAACTAATCTTCGCGGCTTTCGCAGTCTGCTTTGGTGCAGTTGCCGTACAAGTACAAGCTATGGTTAGTTAGTTTGATATTGTTTTCTTCGGCGATATCTTTTTGTCTTTGTTCAATCATATCGTCATTAAATTCAATCACTTTGCCACAGTCTAAACACACTAAGTGATCGTGGTGATGTTGGCTATTTAATTCAAATACCGACTTTCCGCCTTCAAAGTGGTGACGAGTAACAATGCCAGCATCATCAAACTGGTTAAGTACGCGGTAAACCGTTGCTAAGCCAATCTCTTCGCCTTGGTCAATTAAGAGCTTGTATAAGTCTTCCGCACTAATGTGCTGGTTATTAGGTGTTTGCAGCAGCTCTAGAATTTTCATTCTTGGCAAGGTCACTTTAAGGCCCGCTTTTTTTAGAGCTAAATTATTATCAGACATAGGTGAAATTTTTTCCCTTGCTGTTATTCATTCCATAACTGCCCAGTAGTATACGGATTTACATGACAAACAGAAAGCTTGATAAGAAAACTTGTAGCACAGTTAAATATTTATTAACCTATCGTTAACATGTCTGACCAGTTGAGTTTATGGATATTTTACTAAAAAGAGCAACCGTCGCGAGATCTGTCCTTAATCTTTGGCCACCATTTTGGGGTTCTGGGATTAAGATCACCCAGCTCAGTAAGGATTTTCATCTTTGCCAAGTTCAATTAGCATTTCGATGGTGGAATAAAAATGCTAACCGCTCTCAATTTGGCGGAGCAATGTTTGCGATGACCGATCCTATTTATCCGCTGATGTTAATGGCGATTTTAGGCAACAAATACCATATATGGGACAGTGAATCTTCGATTAAGTTTGTAACGCCTGGCCGAACAAAAGTGTTTGCAAAGTTCCAATTGGATAAAGCATTCATTGAAACAATTTTGAACGCGGCAGCTTCTGGAGAAAAATTTGAGCCTGAATTGTCAACAGAGGTTTTTGACGAGACGGGTAAAGTTGTTGCGGTTATAAAACGTAAGCTATATATCCGCCTTAAACGGCAGTATCGCCCCGAGTTGAAGCAAGTCGCCTGAATGCATTACTGAATTAGACTTAAGTTTTTCTTGTAGCGTTCTATAACTTTGGTCACGTAGTTTTGTGTTTCTTTATACGGTGGAATAGTAAAGCCATAACGCTTAACTGTATTTTCACCTGAGTTGTAAGCCGCTAGCGCGAGTTGCAGTGATTCGAACTCGTCTAGTAACCAGCGTAAGTAGCGGCTACCTGCTTCTATGTTTTGTTCTGGAATGAAAGGGTCGGTAACAGAAAAACGCTCTGCGGTTGCCGGCATTAACTGCATTAAGCCCATGGCGCCGGCACGGGATACTGCATCGTGCTTATAGTTTGATTCAGTTGCCACAACAGCGTGTACCAAGGCAGGGTCAAGTTTATGACGTTTTGCGCTGTCTACAATTAATTGATGGTAAGGGCGCTCACTGGGTGCACGTTGAGGTAATGATTTAGCTTTTGGGGGATCTAGCGATTTAGGCGTTCGCATTAATAAACGCCATTTAGAGCCTTTCTTTTCTTGAGCAAAGTGCATCACACCATGTTGGTCTTCATAAAACCAAACATCGGCTCTAGCTACACTAGATATCCCAATTAAAATTAATAATAAGTATTTAAACAAGTTGCTCTCCCTCTGAACCAAGTTAAGCATAAACTTGGCCAACTATACGAGGGCCAGATACAAAAACTGGGCTTTCGCCCAGTAATTTTAGTCAGCTAATTCAGCTAAGCACATTTCTTCGTAAACTTGCTTACACCAGCCTTTAACACGTTCTTGGGTTAATTCTGGTTGACGATCTTCATCAATGCCTAAACCTACAAAGTGTGCGTCATCTGCAAGTGCTTTTGATTCTTCAAAATCGTAGCCTTCTATTGGCCAATGACCCACAACTGTAGCGCCTTTATTTACTACAATGTCGTTGATAGTGCCCATGGCGTCTAAAAAGTACTCGGCGTAGTCTTCTTGGTCACCACAACCAAATATTGCTACTAATTTCTCAGAAAAATCAATTTGTTCTAGGTCAGGGAAAAAGTCATCCCAATCACATTGAGCTTCACCGTAATACCAGGTGGGGATACCTAATAGAATTAGTGAAAAATCATCAATGTCTTCTTTAGAAGACTTGGCAATGTCTTTTACTTCAACTAGTTTTTTACCTAGCTCTTTTTGAATCATTTGCGCAACAGCTTCGGTGTTACCGGTGTCGCTACCAAAAAATATTCCTACACTCGCCATAAATGTTACCTGTAATACAAACTATTGATTTGTTGAAAATTGACTAACTTGTTTGTTTAGCATCTTTTCGATTAACTCACTGCGGCTTATGCCGGACTCAGTAGCCAATTGATTTAACTGTTCGAAGAGAGCTAGCTCTACTTTCAACTCGATTCTTTTAAGACCATTTGCACGATCGCGTTTCAGCTGGTTGCGCTTATTGGTTTTTAACTGATCTTTCCGCTCTAAAGGGTTAGTTCTTGGTCGCCCAACTCTTTTTTCACTGGCGAATAGATCAATAGTGGTTCGATCTGTATTTTGTTTTGCCATTAATTATAAAACAACCGTCTAAGCTAAGCCGCTGCCTTCCCAAGATAGCTGAATTAGCCCTTTTGCAATAAAGCCTGCACACCCCAAAAACAATACTAGCCATACTATTGCGCGGCCGAAAGGAGGTACATTGCCTTTTTTTAATACGTCTTGAATAGCCATGCCGATAAAGAAAAATAGAACAACGAAGCCAATATTTAGCGCTAGGCTTTCTATAAGATCTATATGCTTTGCGAACATCACTATCCTTGAGATAAAAATTCGACGCGCACTATACCATAAAGCGTCACAAGGTGTTAAATATGCTTGGCTAAAAACTGCTCAGTTAAACGGTTGAAAATAGCTGGTTTTTCGGCGTGTAACCAATGTCCGGTTCCGGCAATCATTTTGAGCTCGGCCTTAGGAAATTGTTCACCTACCGTTTGCTGATATTCACTCACAATATAGTCGGAGTTTTCGCCTTTTATAAACAAACAGGGACGCTTATATTGCCCAAACTCCTTCCAGCCAATGATGCTGTTGTAACATAGTGCCAGATGCTTAACGTCGAATAGCCATTGCCAGCCTTGGTTTGTCTTAGTTAATGACTTAAGTAAAAATTGGCGTACGCCAGCTTCTTGGATATGCTTCGCTAACAGTTGCTCTGCTTCAGAACGTGAGTTTATATCTTTAGGAACAAAGCTATTTAATCCTGAAAATACCGCAGCATGGTTGTGTTGGTAAGCTACAGGAGCAATGTCAGCAACAACAATAGTGTTAACTAAATCAGGGTAGAGTTGCGCAGTAGCCATAGCTATTTTGCCACCCATGGAGTGGCCAACAATGGCGCAGTGGGAAATATCCAACTTGTCACATAAGGCTTTAATCGCTTTTGCTTGATGTTGGTAGTCCATAGAATCTGAGCGAGGAGACAAACCGTGATTCAAGGTATCCACACTGATAACTCGATAGGATAACTCTGTAAGGTGCTTTGCTAATAAACCTAAATTGGACAAACTGCCAAATAGCCCATGAATGAGCAGGATAGGGTAGCCTTGCCCTTGTTCTTTATAATGTAGGTCCAACAATATTGCTCCGCAAATGTCACAAAATTGTTAGTCTGCCTTTGCAGCTCTATTACTACAAGTATTTGAAAGGCATTTCTTTGTTCACTAATTAGCCTTTCGAAGGATCTAATTCGGATTGTTGGTGAGTTATTAACGCTGCTATGTATAATAATTAGTTATGTTAAGAGCTTTGCAATCCTAGAAAGAAACGATGAAAACGATAGAAATTGAAGAAGATTTGTATTTATACATTGCCAGCCAAACTAAACACATTGGTGAAAGTGCCTCAGATATTCTTAGGCGACTGCTGGAAGTAGATGGCCAAGATTTACAACAAGCACAGGCTGAAAATGTAGTTGTAAGTAACGAAGAGGCCAACGTTGAGCAAGAGCTAGTAGTTGAAGCAGTAAAAACTGATTCGCTAGCGCAAACTGATGTGGCCGATATTGACCCTCTAAATTATTTCAATTTTTCTGAAATATCGGAAGCGGGCAGTTCTACTAAACGTTTCTTATCTTTGCTTTCTGGTCTTTATACTATTGATGGTGAGCGGTTTGCTAAAGCTTGTGTATTAAAAGGAAGTAAGCGTGAATACTTCTCACAAGATAAAGACTTCTTATTGGCCTCTGGAAAAACCAGCAAACCTCAAGCTATTCCAAACAGTCCTTATTGGGTGATCACAAATACCAACACTGCGCGTAAAAGGCATATCCTGCAACACGTTGCCAGTGAAATGGGCTTACAAGAATTTCAAATTGAACGCTTATGCGAAGCGGTCTAACTTTTTATTTTAAACTTAAGCATCGGAGAAGCTATTAATGGCTATTCACCCTTTAGCAGGTAAGCCAGCTCAGGCTGAGCATCTTGCAAACATTCCACGTTTAGTGGCTGATTATTATCTATTAGAACCTGACGTATCTGTTCGAGAGCAGCAAGTGGCATTCGGTACTTCTGGTCACCGTGGTAGCTCAAGCAAAAAAGCGTTTAACGAAAACCATATTTTGGCAGTAAGCCAAGCAATCGCAGAATATCGTTTAGCTCAAGGTACTACTGGTCCTTTATATATAGGTAAAGATACCCATGCGTTATCAGAGCCAGCTTTTTGTTCAGCTATTGAGGTATTTGCAGCAAACGGAGTAGAAGTACGCTATCAAGAAGGACTGGGTTATACGCCAACGCCAGTTATTTCTCACGCTATTTTGGCTTACAACCGTTTAGGTAAAGAACAAGCAGACGGTGTAGTAATTACACCTTCACACAACCCACCAGAAGATGGCGGCTTTAAATACAACCCACCGAACGGTGGTCCAGCTGACGGTGACGTAACCAAAGTGGTTCAAGACCGCGCCAATGAAATTCTGGCTAATGGCTTAAAAGAGGTTAAGCGCATTAGTTACGACGAGGCTATCGCAAAACCTTCTATTGTCGCTATTGACTACATTAAGCCTTATGTTGACGACTTAGCAAACGTGTTAGATATGGATGCGATTGCTAAAGCCAAAGTAAAAATTGGCGTTGATCCATTAGGCGGTAGTGGTATCGCGTATTGGTCGGTGATTGCTGAAACCTACGGTTTAGACATTGAAGTAGTTAACGACCGTGTTGACCCAACCTTTTCGTTTATGACCTTGGATAAAGACGGCAAAATCCGCATGGATTGCTCGTCTCCTTATGCAATGGCAAGCCTCATTGCACTAAAAGATAAGTTCGATGTAGCAGTAGCTAACGATCCAGATTACGACCGCCATGGCATTGTGACTAAAAGCAGTGGTTTACTTAACCCTAATCATTACCTAGCTGTAGCAATTAACTATTTGTACTCGCATCGAAGCCAGTGGGGGGCAGACGCTGCAATTGGTAAAACATTAGTATCAAGCTCAATGGTTGACCGTGTTGCAACTAGCCTAGGCCGTGAACTTAAAGAAGTACCAGTTGGCTTTAAATGGTTTGTAGACGGTTTATTCGACGGCAGCATTGCCTTTGGTGGTGAAGAAAGTGCTGGCGCTTCATTCCTGCGTAAAGACGGTGGGGTTTGGAGTACCGACAAAGACGGAATCATATTAGCTTTACTCGCGGCAGAAATTATCGCTGTTACTGGTAAAGATCCCGGCGAGCATTATCAAGGATTTGTTGAACAGTTTGGCGAGCCTTGCTACAAACGTATCGACGCACCAGCCAGCATTGAACAAAAAGCGGTGCTAAGCGCACTAGACCCAGCCATGGTAGAAGCAGAAACCCTAGCTGGTGAAACGATTACCGCAAAGTTAACTGCTGCACCAGGTAACGGTGCCGCTATTGGTGGACTAAAAGTGGTTACCGAGAATGGTTGGTTTGCTGCTCGTCCGTCTGGAACTGAGGCTATCTATAAGATTTACATGGAAAGTTTCAAAGGTGAAGAGCATCTAGCCTTAATTGAACAAGAAGCTCAAACCATTGTTTCTGCAGCATTGGCAAAAGCTGGTCTATAATCTATAAGCACCGATTGAAGGGTATTGAATAAATACCCTTTTTTTGTGCATAAATTCCGCCTGAAAACGTATGCCAACTGCTTCAAATTGCAAGTTCTGTAATAGTTTTGTTACAAAAGCGCATTACAATGGTATAGGTCTATAATTTGAACGATTTGAGTCAAAAGCCCCGTATTAATTGATTCCGATCAAGATTGCTTCCGATTTACTTATGAAAGCATTTTCAAATGCTGGGCTTTTGGCGGGTTTTCTTTACACTTCATTTCGGTTCTTTGAGTGAAAAAGCATTTTTTCCAAAAAATGCATAAAAATTTAGTCTTGAGAGAGGCTTTTTTACCTAAATGTGATGTAGAACGTATATAATATCGTTCCGCATCGGTAACATGAGCTCGGATTTTTGAGCACATACAGTCTTTTGTAGCATTTGTTGTTCGGTTAACCATCGAATGCTACGTTGGAAGATGTCACCACAAAGGTTAGATACAAAGGAAATTCACATGGCCGCTAAAAAGGCAAAAGCAACAAACACAGTAGCGTTATCAAAAGATCAGTTTAAAGATGCTATCGTTAAACATCTTCGTAGTACTTGTGGTACTGACGAAGCTCGTGCTAACAATCAAGCTTGGTGGAAAGCCACTTGTGCAGCAGTAAACGAGTTGGTTTTCGAACGCTTAACTGAAACTTCTAAAGCGAATGCTGAGAAAGATTCTCGTGCAGTTCACTACCTATCACTTGAATTCTTGATGGGCCGTTTAACAGTGAACAACATGCACAACGTTGGCGTTTTTGGCGCTGCACGTGATGCATTGGCAGATCTTGGTAAAGACGTTAACGACATCTGTGACGAAGAGCCTGATATGGCGCTTGGTAACGGTGGTTTAGGTCGTCTAGCTGCTTGTTTCATCGATTCTTTGGCTACTCTTAACTACCCAGCGGTAGGTTACGGTATCCACTACGAGCACGGTCTATTCCGTCAAGAAATTCAAGGCGGTCGTCAAATCGAACGTCCTGATAGCTGGCGTGAATACGGCAACCCTTGGGAAATTTGCCGTCCAGAATCAATTCAAGAAGTTCCTCTATACGGTTACGTAGAAACTGTATTTGGCGAAGATGGCAAAATGCGCAAAGTTTGGCATGCTGGTCGCCAAATCAAAGGTGTGCCATGGGATATCCCAGTAGTTGGTTACGAAGCTAAAACTGTAAACGTATTACGTTTGTGGGAATCTAAAGCTGCTGACTTCTTTGATTGGGACGTTTTCAATGCCGGTGGTTACATCGATTCTCAATCTGAGAAATCTCAAGCTGAAGCTGTATCTAAAGTATTGTATCCAAACGATGAGTCAGAAGCTGGTAAAGAACTTCGTCTAATCCAACAGTACTTCTTCTGTGCTTGTTCACTAAAAGACATCATTCGTCGTTACAAGCGTAACCACAGTGATTTCTCTCAGTTCTCTAAGCAAGCTGTTATTCAGTTGAACGATACTCACCCAACTGTTGCTATTCCTGAGTTGATGCGCATTCTTATCGACGAAGAAGGCTTGGTATGGGATGACGCGTGGGCTATCTGTAAAGAAACTTTCGCATACACTAACCACACTCTATTGCCAGAAGCGCTAGAAAAATGGGCTGTGTACTTGTTCGAGAAAGTACTTCCACGTCACTTAGAAATCATTTACGAAATCAACCGTCGCTTCCTAGAAGACGAAGTTGAAGCTAAATGGCCTGGCAACGACGAAATGAAACGTCACCTTTCTATTATTGAAGAAGGTGAAACTCGCATGGTTCGCATGGCGTTCTTATGTGTTGTTACTTGTTTCAAAACTAACGGTGTTGCAGCAATGCACTCAGAGTTGGTTAAAGAAGATTTATTCCCAGAGTTCTACGAACTATGGCCTGAGCGTTTCGTTAACGTAACAAACGGTGTAACTCCACGTCGTTGGTTGCTTGCATGTAACGAACAGCTAGCTAACATGTACAACGAAACCGTTGGTACTGATTGGCCGCTAAAACTAGACGAGCTTAAAGGCGCTGCTAAATTTGCAGACGACGCTAAGTTCCAGAAAAACTTCATGGCGATAAAACGCGAGAAGAAAGTAGAACTAGCTGACAAGATCGAAGAGCTATGTGGTATCAAGGTAAGCCCTGATGCAATGTTCAACGTTCTAATTAAGCGTCTACACGAGTACAAGCGTCAGCACTTAGCACTTCTACACATCCTTGCACTTTACCGTCGTTTACTTGAAAACCCAGATTACGATATGGGCCCACAAGTATTCATCTTCGGTTCTAAAGCTGCTCCTGGTTACAAGTTAGCTAAAGACATTATCTACGCAATCAACAAAGTTGCAGATAAAGTGAACAACGACCCACGTATTAAAGACAAGCTTAAAGTTGTGTTCATGCCTAACTACCGTGTAACGCTAGCTGAGAAACTATTCCCAGCCGGTGACGTATCTCTGCAAATCTCTACTGCAGGTTATGAAGCATCAGGTACTGGTAACATGAAGTTTGCTCTAAACGGTGCCCTAACACTAGGTACTATGGACGGCGCAAACGTAGAAATCCGTGAAGAAGTTGGTGACGAAAACATCTTCATCTTCGGTATGGATTGTGACGAAGTTAAAGCCCTTAAGGCTGCTGGTTACAACCCATGGGATTACTACTACGGTAACCCTGAGCTGAAAGCTGTTCTAGATTGGTTAGAAACAGACTTCTTCACTCCTGGCGCACCTGGTGAATTAGCTTCAATCAAGCATAGCTTGCTAGAAGGTGGTGACCCGTACCTAGTATTGGCAGACTTCGAGTCTTTCACTACTCAGTACACTGCAGTAGACGTTGCTTACCGTGACCAGAAAAAGTGGGCTAAGATGGCTATCATCAACTCTGCTTCAGTAGGTAAGTTCAACTCAGACCGCTCTATTGAAGATTACGTAGATCGTATCTGGAAACTTGAAAAAGTTATGCCTAACTAAGAACCTTAGTTCTTAGCTGAAAAAGGGAGACAATGTCTCCCTTTTTTTATGCGTGAAAAACTAGCATACTATTGCCCACTTCTAAGATATCTAAGGACAAGATGTGGCTAAATCAGCTTTACTCCAACAGGGTCTGCTAGCGTTCACCTTAAACTCTCCACAAAACGCCGACACCTTTGAGTTTGAATTAGCTAATAATACTAAGGTGAAGTTATTAGCACCTGGTGTACTGCAATTCGAACCTAAAGAGTCAACATCTAGTCGAGCAATTGTGTTGTCTGCCGGAATACATGGCAACGAGACTGCGCCCATTGAATGCTTAGACAAACTAGTTTCTGATATTTGTGCCTTGGAGATAAAGTTAGACCAACCCTTGTTGGTTATTCTTGGTAACCCTCCAGCGATGATCGAGGCTAAAAGAGAGTTAAGTGTAAACTTAAATCGTTTGTTTATAGGTAAGCATAAAAATTACGAGCGCTGCTACGAAGTAGAGCGCGCTAATCAATTGGAAACTCTCTTAGACAGTTTCTATAAAAGCTATCAGCATTTACCCGCCTATCATTTAGATCTACATACTGCGATTAGAGGTTCCAAACACGAAAAGTTTGCCGTTTATCCCTTCACCCATGGTAAGCCTTGGAAAAAATCAAGTTTAGCGCTGTTACAATCTTGTGGAGTGGACTGTGTACTTTTTTCAAACGAGCCAGCATCAACATTTAGCTATCATTCAAGTGCTAAATACAATGCGGTAGCTTTTACCGTTGAACTAGGCAAAGTTCATGCTTTTGGTCAGAATGATTTAAGTAAGCTAGACCAATTAGTTTCTACGCTGCAGCAACTGCTTAGTGCTAGCAAATTAAATTCATTAGAATTCGAAGCTAACAAAGCTATCTTGTTTGAAGTGAGTGATGTGGTTAACAAGCATCAAGACGATTTTTGCTTTAGCTTCAATCAAAGCCAAGCCAACTTTACTGAATACCAAACTGGTTATGAGCTCGCCAAAGAGGGTAGTGAACGAGTAGTTATTAGTAACGGTCCTAAAGCCATTGTATTTCCTAATGACAAGGTAGCAATTGGTCAACGAGCAGTATTGTTAGTAAAAAGAATGACTCAATCAGATATTGTCCAAGCAGGAAAAAAACATAGGCTGATATAAGAATATAAAGCTAGTGATTCTAAATTCACGATGCATCACTAGCTTATAATCTGTTATACGGCTCATTAACTTTGCGTTCATGCTAGCTAGTAAACAAAACGCAGTACAACACATTGTTACTATCAAACACGTATTGAAGCACTAGATCCCGTGATATAATCCTTCTAATTTTTAATACCTTAGAGTGGGACAACGGATTTATGATCCCTAAGTTAAGCCCTCAGCATTCTCTTGAGGCTCTGTATTTAGATTATTTAGCGAAGCTTGAACAATCGGCTTTTTCTGGCGAAATTCAAACTTCTTACGCCAGTCGTTTAGCGGTCGCTACCGATAATTCGGTTTATCAATATTTGCCACAAGCAGTCGTTTTCCCAAAAACAAGCAACGACATAAAGCAGATCTGCCGTTTAGCGTCTGCTTCAACTTTCCAATCAATTAAACTTAGCCCACGGGGCGGTGGTACTGGAACTAATGGCCAGTCTTTAACCGAAGGTATCGTTGTCGACCTATCTAAGTTTATGAATAAGGTTATTGAACTTAACGTTGAAGAGCGTTGGGTTAGGGTGGAAACCGGCATCGTAAAAGACCAACTCAACAGCATGTTAAAAGAGCATGGTTTGTTTTTTTCACCTGATTTGTCTACCAGTAATCGCGCTACTTTAGGTGGTATGATCAACACCGATGCCTCTGGTCAAGGTTCAATGGTTTACGGTAAAACCAGCGATCATGTTATTGGCTTAAAAGCCGTACTAGCTAGTGGCGAAGAAATTGACACTGACCCTGTTAGGGTTGATCACTTAGATCAGCAGAGAGAGTCCTTAACTGATATTTATGCTGCGGTTAAGCACGCCTGTGTTGATATGCGCTCGCTTGTTGAAGAGAAGTTCCCGAAACTTAATCGCTTTTTAACCGGCTATGATCTAAAAAATGCCTATTCACCTGAAGAAGATAGTGTGGATCTGACCCGTATCTTGTGTGGGTCGGAAGGGTCGTTGGCGTTTATCACTGAGGCTAAACTGGACTTAACCCCCATCCCCAAGTTTAGAACCTTAGTCACAGTTAAATACGATTCTTTCCAGTCGGCATTACGCCATGCTCCTAGCCTAGTTGCTGCGCAAGCCTTATCGGTTGAAACTATCGATTCAAAGGTACTTAACCTCGCGCAACAAGACGTTGTTTGGGACAGCGTTAGAGAGTTAATTAGTGATGTACCCGAGCAAGAAATGCAGGGCATCAACATTGTTGAATTTGCCGAAAATGATGAAGCCATTCAACAACAAAAAATCAGTAATCTTGTTGATACCTTATCAAAAACGGGAGTTACCGAACTAGGTGTTATTGGTTTCCAAAGTTGCGATGATTTAACCAGCATTAACGCCATCTACAACATGCGTAAGAAGGCGGTTGGTTTATTAGGCAATACGGCAGGTAGTGCTAAGCCGGTAGCTTTTGCCGAAGATACCTGTGTACCACCAGAGAACTTAGCCGACTTTATCGTAGAGTTTAGAGAGTTACTTGATGGTAAAGGTTTGCATTATGGTATGTTTGGCCACGTAGACTCAGGCGTATTACATGTTCGACCAGCCTTAGACTTGTGCGACCCCGAACAAGAAACCCTTATGCGCGAGATCTCGGATCAAGTGGTAGCACTTACCGCCAAGTACAAAGGTTTAATGTGGGGCGAACACGGAAAGGGCTTCCGTTCTGAATATGGTCCTGAGTTTTTTGGTCAAGAACTGTTCTCTGAGCTTCGGAAAATTAAAGCTGCTTTTGATCCCTACAACCAAATAAACCCGGGCAAGATTTGCACGCCTTTGCATAGTGAAGAGCAACTAGTCTCTGTTGATGGTACAAAACGCGGTGCTTATGACCGTGAAATAGCCATCGAGGTACGCGACAGCTTTAAAAATGCCATGGAATGTAATGGCAACGGACTTTGCTTTAACTATGATACAAGTAGTCCAATGTGTCCTTCATTTAAAGC
Organism: Agarivorans sp. OAG1; assembly: GCF_037076485.1. Classification (NCBI taxonomy): domain Bacteria; kingdom Pseudomonadati; phylum Pseudomonadota; class Gammaproteobacteria; order Alteromonadales; family Alteromonadaceae; genus Agarivorans; species Agarivorans sp. OAG1. Next base: position 2,420,962 of record NZ_AP028990.1, on the reverse strand, counting down.
TACCGGAGACCGCCGTTATTCACCAAAAGGCCGGGCTGGCTTAATGCGCGAATGGCTTCGCCAGTTAGCAGCGTTAAAAGTTGATCCGCTAGCTCAAGAGCAAAAGCTAAACTCTAGGTTCATTTCTCCAGACAGTATTTTGCTCAAGATTAGAAATAGCATAGCTAAATCTAAAGGAGAGTATGACTACAGCCACGAAGTATATGATGCGATGCAAACTTGTTTGGCGTGCAAAGCTTGTACAACAGGGTGTCCAATTAAAGTAGATGTCCCTACTTTTCGTTCTCGCTTTTTAAATGTTTACCATGGGCGTTACCTACGACCACTTAAAGATTATTTTGTGGCTTACGTAGAGAGTTACGCGCCTTTAATGGCCAAAGCGCCGCGTTTATTTAATGCCGCGATGTCTCCGAAGTGGGCAAGCATAGCGGTAGAAAAAACCATCGGCATGGTCGATATTCCTACTTTAAGTTTTCCAACATTGGCGCAGCGGTTGCCAGAAAGCTTAACCACTAAGTATGACTACAAAGCCTTACAAAGTTTGAGCGAAGAACAAAAACAAAAAACGGTATTGGTAGTTCAAGACCCTTTTACCAGTTTTTACGAAGCAGAGTTGGTTGAAGACTTTGTTAAGTTGGCGAAAAAGCTGGGGTTAAACCCTGTGCTGTTACCGTTTAAACCCAATGGTAAGCCACAGCATATTAAAGGCTTTTTGAGTAAGTTTAATAATTCTGCGCAAACAAGTGCCGCGTTTCTAAACCAAGTTAGCGAATTAGGTATAAAAATGGTAGGGGTCGAGCCTGCTTTAGTACTTTGTTACCGCGATGAGTATCAACACGTGCTTGGCGATTCAAGAGGTGATTTCAATGTGTTGGTGGTGCAAGAGTGGCTCGATTCATTAGATGAAAGCCTATTCGAGAACCAACAAGTGACCGATAAGGATACCTGGTATCTATTTGGTCACTGTACCGAAAAAGCATTAAAAGCAGATGCATTTAAGCAATGGCAGCAAGTGTTCAATCGCTTTGGCGGTAAGTTAGAAGATGTCGCTGTAGGCTGTTGCGGTATGGCCGGTACTTACGGACATGATGCTAAGCAGTTAGCCACTTCGAAAGCTATTTATGAGTTGAGCTGGAAGCAAAAAATGGCAAGCTTACCAACAGAGCGGTGTATGGTTACAGGCTATTCTTGCCGAAGCCAAGTAAAACGCTTAGAAGGTGAAAAACCAAAACATCCGTTACAAGTGTTGTTGAGTTTACTGCCTTGAGTATTTGGAATATGCCAATGAGCTTGGCTGGATTGAATAAGATGGGCGAGGGCAATATGCTCGCCTATCTTGATATCGAGTTTACTGAAATTGGTGAAGAGTATCTGGTTGCTAAAATGCCTGTTACAGCCAAAGTAAAACAGCCAATGGGCTTATTGCATGGCGGCGCAAACGTGGTGCTAGCAGAAAGCCTTGCTAGCTGTGCTTCATATTGCGTCGCTGGCAAAGACGCTATGGTAGTTGGCGTCGAAATTAATGCCAATCACTTAAAAGCTGTTAGGCACGGTGAAGTGCTCGCTACTGCATCACCAATAAAACTAGGCAAAACTTTGCATGTATGGCAAATAGATATCCACCAAAAATCTGATTTGGTATGTAGCTCTCGACTTACCGTAATGGTTAAATCTAAATCAATTTAAGTGAAATTCTCGCCTAAAAATTGATCTCACCACAAGCAATTAACGATATTTGCTAACAATCTGAACTTTATAGAATTTCGTAGTCTAATTTAGCTCAAATATTTTGATGATTAGCCTTTTTAGGTCTAACGTTGAATAAGTATTGGTAAATTAAGTTAGGGATCTCTATGTCGTTTAGAACGTCCAGTGTATTAAGTGTTATAGCTTTTAGCAGTTTTTTGCTTGTTGGCTGTAATAAAGACCCCATTGAATCAACAGTAAACCATCTAAGACCGGTTAAGGTAAAACAAATAGAGATTGGCGACGGCGCTCGGGTAAGAACGTTACCTGGAGAAACCTTTGCCTCAGATACAGCTATATTGTCGTTTCAAGTAGCCGGCAGATTGGACGAAATATTGGTAAGGCCTGGCGATGCAGTAAAAGCTGGTCAGCCCTTAGCAAGATTAGACCCTGCGATGTACAACCAAGAGTTAGAAGTGGCTAAGGCGAATTACTATCTCGCAAAGGTTCTATTCGACCGAGCAAAACAACTGGTTGACCGGGGTGTTATTTCTCGTAGCGACTTCGACCGAGCTAAAAGTGAATACACCATCAGCCAAGCGGCCTTAGATAAAGCCGAAGTTAATTTGAGCTATACCCAAGTTTTAGCGCCTTACGATGGCTTAATAGCCAGCAAATACGCTGAACAATTTGAATTTGTTTATGAAAAACAAAAGGTACTAAGTTTACAAACAGAGTCCACCGTTGACGTAAACTTTCAGCTACCTGAAAGTTTGATTGGAAACTTTCAAGATGCTAGGCGTAAAGGCGAGCCGCAACCAATTATTAGTGTGCAGTTCCAAGGTCGAGAGCAATGGTATCAAGCTGCGTTAAAAGAGCTATCAACAGTCGCAGACTCATCAACAGGTAGTTATACCATTGTTGTCACTTTACCTATTCCCGAAGAACTTAATATTTTTCCTGGCATGGCCACCAATGTTCAAATTAAATCAACAGGCCAGAGTCGCTCTAAACGTGTGCGCGCACCAGCAGGCAGCTTAGTTGAAGAAGATGGTAAAAACTTTGTATTTGTTTGGGATGACCAAAAGCAAACCGTAACTAAAACCCAAGTTGAGCTAGAAGACGATGCTATTACGTCAGGTTTAAATGATGGTGATTGGCTTGTTATTGCGGGCGCGTCAGAGCTTAGTGATGGGCAACCTGCGGTTAAGTGGGTTAAGGAACGAGGACTATAAAATGCAGTTTAAACAAAAACTTTTAAGTGGTTTATTGGCCTCGTTGTTAATGGGTTGTGGTTCAGACAAAGCAGTTGAAGAATCTTCGCAAGTTGTCGATGTATTCAAACTACCAGAGACCTCAAACTCGGTAGACCGAAACTTTAATGGCATTGCTCGCGCGCACGACTTAGTCGATTTATCTTTTCGTGTAGACGGGGAAATTAAAACCATTCCAGTTAAAAAAGGACAGCCTGTCAAAAAAGGTGACTTACTCGCAGAGTTAGACAGACGCGACTATCAAATTGTGGTTGACGACCGCCAAGCTAGATTAACGCTAACTAAACAACAATTTGAACGCGCAAAAGCCTTACTTGAGCAAAAGCTGTTATCACAAAGCGAATACGACAAAATGCGCGCCGAATACTTGGTTGCCTCAGCAGATTATAAAAAAGCTAAATTGATGCTCGATTACACCGAGCTAAAAGCGCCGTTTGATGGCGTTGTAGGTGATGTGTTTGCAGATTCTTTTGTGAATGTTCAGCCAGGTTCAGCTGTACTCAGTATGCATAAAGTTGATTACGTTGAGGTAGATGTAGAGCTACCGGATATGATTATTTCGGTGGCAAAACTTGGTAAAAGGCGAATTTCTGAAATAGATATAGCCGTAGGGTTTGAAGCATTTCCCGAGAAAGAGTTTAAAGGCTTACCTTACGAATTGAACCTTGAGAAAAATAGCGCGAGTAGGAGTTACATAGCCACCATGTTGGTTCCTTATGATCCCAATTACGCTGTGCTAGAAGGTATGCAAGCTAAGGTCTCTATCGATTTAGCAGATATGACCTATACCTATAATCGCGATCACTTGGTTCCTTTGGCGGCAGTGATAATGCCTGATGGTTCTACGATTAGTCAGCAACGGCCTGTAGTGTGGCGTTATAAAGACGATCAAACTGTAGAAATGCAGGAGGTCGTTATCGGCACCATAGCAGGCGATATGATAGAGATTGAACAAGGCTTAGAAGATGGCGATACCATTGTTTCTTTAGGTGCAAATCGTTTAGTAGAAGGTCAAAAAGTAGTGTTAAAGAAGGATAACCAATGAATATTGCAGGCTATTTCGTAAAAAACTCAATAATCAGTTGGATGTTTACGCTTATCCTTCTCATTGGCGGTATTTTGTCCTTTACCGGCTTAGGCCAGTTAGAAGATCCCCCGTTTACTATTAAAGATGCTGTGGTTGTTACTATGTACCCAGGGGCTACCTCTACTGAAGTGGAAGAGGAAGTGACTTACCCGGTAGAAAAAGCCATCCAAGCATTACCTTATGTAGATGACATCGTGTCTTTAAGCACGCCAGGCATGTCGCAAATTACGGTTACCATGAAGAGGACTTATGGTCCCGACGAACTACCGCAAATTTGGGATGAGCTGCGTCGCAAAGTTGGTGACATGGCACCTCAGTTACCGCCTGGCGTATCTACACCATTAGTTAATGACGATTTTGGTGACGTATACGGCATTATGTATATGGTGTCTGGAGAAGACTACGCCTACAAAGATATTCAAGATTATGTTGATTACGTTCGTCGAGAAATAGAACTAGTCCCCGGTGTTGGTAAAGTAACTCTAGCTGGCGCGCAAACCGAGCAAGTGTTTATAGAGATCTCGGTGCAAAAGATGGCAACTTTCAACCTTGATCCTGCTTTAATTACCAGTTTGCTAAATTCACAAAACATGGTTACTTCAGCAGGTAATATCAAAATTGCAGGAGACCAGCTTACCCTTCGTCCAACAGGTTCGTTTAAATCTGTAGAAGAACTCGGTGACCTAATTATTCCGGGAACAACGGGTAACAAGCTTATCTATTTAAAAGATGTAGCTACCATTACCCGTGGCTACGAAGAAGTTCCAAGTAATTTGGTTAGCTTTAATCAAAACCAAGCCATCAACATCGGCGTGTCGTTTACCAGTGGAGTTAACGTTGTAGAAGTTGGTAAAGCGATTGAAGCTAAGTTGCAGGAAATCGACTATGCTCGTCCTGCCGGTATGACCATTGATTCAATGTATAACCAGCCTCAAGAAGTTGATAAATCCGTAAGCTCTTTTGTTTGGAACCTTATTTTAGCGGTAGCGATTGTTGTGGTTGTGCTTTTAGTCTTTATGGGGCTTAAAAGCGGTATTCTGATTGGACTGATTTTGTTCTTAACCTGTTTAGGAACATTTATTTTAATGAAGCAAGCGGAGATTGAATTACAACGGATTTCCCTTGGGGCATTAATCATCGCGCTTGGAATGTTAGTCGACAACGCCATTGTTGTTGTGGAAGGCATACTAATGGGGCGTAAGAAAGGTTTAAGTACCTTAAAGGCATCTCAAGAAATTGTAGGACAAACCATGTGGCCGTTGTTAGGCGCAACGATTATCGCCATTACCGCCTTTGCTCCAATTGGCTTATCTCCAGATTCTACCGGTGAATTTGCGGCATCGTTGTTCTACGTATTGTTGTTCTCGTTGTTTTTGTCTTGGATTACCGCGATTACCATTACTCCATTTTTTGCCCAGTTGTTCTTTGGCAAAGAAGGCGATAAGCAAGTTGAAGGTGAAGACAGTGACCCTTACAAAGGAGCATTCTTTAATACCTACAAAGTGTTATTAGATTTTTGTTTACGCTTCAAATGGCCCACCGTAATTGTAATTGTTGTGCTTTTTGTTATGTCTATTGTGGGCTTTGGTTACGTAAAACAATCATTCTTCCCACCTTCTTCTACACCAATATTTTTAATCGATGTTTGGATGCCAGAAGGTACAGACATTAGAGAAACTCGAGAAGCGGTTTCAGAGATGGAACAAATGGCGCGAGATACAAACGCAGTTGAATTTGTGTCATCTACGGTAGGCAAGGGCTTTCAACGCTTTATGTTGACCTACTCGCCAGAAAAAAACTATGGTGCATTTGCCCAAATAGCAGTACGTACAACCACTTCAGAAACCGCCGCGGCAGCTATGTCGTCGCTACGTAAAGGGGTTGAACAGCAGTTTCCTCAGGCGCAGTTTAAGTTCAAGAATTTAGAAATTGGACCTTCAACAGATGCTAAGATAGAAGCACGCGTACTTGGGGCCGATCCTGATGTATTGCGCTCAATTTCAGCAGACATTCAGAAGATCTTCAATGACACTCCAGGTACTGTGAATGTTCGCCATGACTGGCGTGACCGCGTTAAATACATAGAACCTAACTTTAACGAAACACAGGCAAGGCGCTTAGGTATCAATAAATCTGATGTTGACCAAACCTTAGAATTTGCTTTTGCCGGATTAAGTTTTGGTCTATACCGCGAAGGGACAAACTTAATGCCAATCGTAGGTCGTTTGCCTGATGAAGAGCGTGTTGATATTGATTCTTTGGATAGCTTGCGTATTTGGAGCCCAACCTTAAATAGCTATATTCCTATTCAACAAGTAGTGAACGGCTTTAGTGTTAAGTTTGAAGACCCTATTATTCAACGCCGCGATAAAAAGCGTACCTTAACCATATTTGCTGATGCAGACTTTGAATATGACATACTTCCGGCTGAATTATTTTCTATCGTAAAACCTCAGGTAGAAGCTTTAGATTTACCTCCTGGTTACGAGTTGCAATGGGGCGGCGAATACGAATCTTCGGGCGATGCACAAGAAGCTTTATTTGCATCTTTACCGATGGGCTATTTAATCATGTTCTTGATTACGGTATTCCTGTTTAATTCGGTTAAAAAGCCATTAGTGATTTGGTGTTGTGTACCTTTGGCATTAATAGGAATTACCTCTGGCTTGCTGTTCCTAGGAAAACCATTTGGTTTTATGGCATTACTTGGAATGCTGAGCTTATCGGGCATGCTACTTAAAAACGGCATTGTATTGCTCGATCAAATCAGTGCAGATATAGCCGCTGGTAAAGAGGTTTACCAAGCTGTATTTGAATCTACCGTAAGCAGGGTTAGGCCGGTATGTATGGCCGCAGTAACAACCATTTTAGGTGTAGCACCATTGATCTCGGATGTGTTCTTCGAGTCTATGGCAGCGGTCGTAATGTTTGGTTTAGGTGTAGCAACCGTTCTTACTTTGCTGATCGTTCCGGTATTGTACGTTATCTTCTTTAACGTGAAGTATCGCGACTATAAAGAGTTTTAAACCTTCTAAAGGTAAATACTAAAAAAAGAGTTGCCTTGGCAACTCTTTTTTTAACCACACAATCCCATCACATACCTAACAAAGGGTTTTGCTTCTTCTAAATCAAAGTAGCCATCCTTTTTACGTGTTGTTCTTAAGTATTGATATGTAGCCACAATTACCTTCATTACTTTTTCATTTTCTACGCTTAAATCGTGTTGCTCTGCTGCCGCCAAGGTAAGCTCAACTGCTTTTTCAAGCGCTTCCATATCAACTACTTCTGCTTTTCGGTATTGATAGCCTTCACCGGTAGCTAACCATTCAAGTGAACAATTGGCTTTTTGTGCGATTTGATTAGCTTTAGACAGACTTGGCTCAGAGCCTTTTAAGTATTTCCTGATTAGGCTCTCATTTAATTCTACTTTTCGGGCAAAGCCGCTAACGCTTTGTTCACCCATTAATTCTTTTAGGCGATCGGAAAACTCGTTCAATCGAATACCCTTGTTTGCTTCGTACCAAAGTACGATAAAACTAGCACTATAGTATTGAATGTGTCCAGTAAACTTGCAGAATACTCACTTCATTAAATCGAACTAAGGTATGTAAATGGACAGCGTGAATGGAAAGGTTGCAATAGTAACAGGTGGTGGCAGCGGTATCGGTTTGGCAATAGCAAAAGCCTTAGCGGAGCAGGGCGCTATAGTTGTCATTAGCTCGAGAGATTTAACTAAACTTGAGCAAACGGTAAGCAAGCTAAAAAATGATTATGAGTTAAGTGTTCATTGCTATGCTGCTGACATCCGCATCAAACAACAAGTACAGGCGCTAAAAGACTTCGTAATAGCTCAGTTTGGCCGTGTAGATATTTTGGTAAACAATAGTGGACTAGGTGTTGGCGAAACTATTGAACACTGCAGTGAAGAAGACTGGGATTTGGTTGTAGACACTTGTACCAAAGGCACTTTTTTAATGAGCCAAGCAGTATTGCCAAGCATGAAATCTAATCAAGGTGGCTTTATCCTTAATATTGCTTCGCAAGCAGCTAAAAATGGCTATGCCAATGCTGGACCTTACTGCGCAGCAAAATTCGCAGTGCTCGGTTTAGCAGCAGCATTACAAGAAGAAGTAAGAGAACACGGCATTAGAGTACATAGCTTGTGTCCAGGCTTGGTACAGGTACCTGCTCCTGAGTGTGATTCAGATATAAAACCTGGGTGGCTACAAGTAAGTGATTTAGCTGAGGCAGCATTGTTCGTGCTTAAACAACCAACAAGAGTACATCTCGAGAATATTGGCTTGTATGGATTTTAATTAAGGGCTGGCTGCTGATTAAGCAGCTGTTAGTTTGTAGAGTATAAAGAATTGGTTGCGGGAGCCGGATTTGAACCAACGACCTTCGGGTTATGAGCCCGACGAGCTACCAGACTGCTCCATCCCGCGTCCGGTCTTAACTAAAGTAGTTAAGTGATATGAATAGTTACTTGGCTTAGCTATTCGAACTAAGCAATTCTTAAATAAAGAATTGGTTGCGGGAGCCGGATTTGAACCAACGACCTTCGGGTTATGAGCCCGACGAGCTACCAGACTGCTCCATCCCGCGTCCGGTCTTAACTAAAGTAGTTAAGTGATTTGAATAGTTGCTTGGCTTAGCTATTCGAACTAAGCAATTCTTAAATAAAGAATTGGTTGCGGGAGCCGGATTTGAACCAACGACCTTCGGGTTATGAGCCCGACGAGCTACCAGACTGCTCCATCCCGCGTCCGGTCTTAACTAAAGTAGTTAAGTGATTTGAATAGTTACTTGGCTTAGCTATTCGGACTAAGCAATTCTTAAATAAAGAATTGGTTGCGGGAGCCGGATTTGAACCAACGACCTTCGGGTTATGAGCCCGACGAGCTACCAGACTGCTCCATCCCGCGTCCGGTCCTAACTAATGTAGTTAAGTGATTTTGAATAGTTGCTTGGCTTAGCTATTCGAACTAAGCAATTCTTAAATAAAGAATTGGTTGCGGGAGCCGGATTTGAACCAACGACCTTCGGGTTATGAGCCCGACGAGCTACCAGACTGCTCCATCCCGCGTCCGTTATTGCGGAGCGCATAGTACGCACAGAGTAGTGATAATACAAGAGATTATTTGTTTTAATTATCCAAGTGCCGATTATTTATCCGAATGAGGCTTTTACTACTGATCCTTAGCAAAACAGGTATAATCCACGGGTTAAATAAATAGAGTATCGAAATGGCAGATTTTTTCGCTTCGACCGCTAAAGGTTTAGAAAGCTTATGTTTAGATGAAATTACCGCGCTGGGTGCAGAAAACTGCAAACAAACAGTAGCCGGTGTTAGCTTTAGTTGTGACTGGCCAACCGCCTACAAAATTTGTATGTGGTCACGTGTTGCCTCTCGCATATTGTTGCGCTTAGTAGAGACTCAAGCAGAAAACGTTGATGAGCTATATGAAGCAGCCTATTCAGTACGTTGGAATAAGTACTTTAGCGTAGACCAAACATTTTCGGTGCATTGTACTGGAACTAACCACTATATAGACAATAGCCAGTTTGGTGCGCTAAAAGTAAAAGACGCCATTGTTGATCAGTTTAATAAGCTGGAAGGCGTTCGCCCCAATGTCGCTAAAACCGACGAAGATGCGCGAATAGTGGTTCGTTTAGCAGGTAAACATTTAGCCATTTCAATCGATTTATCTGGCGCAGCCCTTCATCGACGTGGTTATCGTTTAGAGCAGGGTGAAGCACCAGTTAGAGAAAACCTTGCAGCAGCCTTGGCGATTCGCAGTAACTGGCAAGAAAAATATCTGATTGATCCAATGTGTGGTTCCGGGACAATTTTGATTGAAGCGGCTATGCAAGCCGCCGACATCGCACCTGGTTTAAATCGACAATTTGGCTTTGAGCGCTTACGCAACTTTGCGTCTTCTGCTTGGCAAGACATTCGAAACGATGCCAAAGCCAGAGCCCAATATGGCTTAGCAAATTGTAAACAGCGTCTTATTGGCTACGATATTGATCGTCGCATGGTGACCTTAGCTAAATCGAACATTGAGCGTGCTGGACTTAGTGACATTATTTCAGTACATGTTCATGATGCTGCGAATCTGCCAGCCGCGCCTAGTGAGCCCGGACTTATTTTGTCTAATCCGCCTTATGGTGAACGTCTGGGCGAACTAACTAAGCTAATCGGCCTATTCTTATCCTTTGGTGCGAGCGTACGCGAAAACTATCCTGGTTGGCGCTTGTCGCTGTTTACCGCCGCTCCAGAACTGCTCGACTATCTGCGCTTGCGTAGTGACAAGCAATATAAGTTTTTAAATGGTGCACTTAACTGTGTGCTGAAAATCTACCAAATTGGTGAAGGTGGGCAGGGGACTCAACGTAAATATGCTGAAGACTTTGTAAACCGATTGCTTAAAAACAAGAAAAAGCTGCTGAAATGGATCAAGCGAGACAACATAACTTGTTACCGCTTATATGATGCAGACTTACCCGAATACAATGTGGCTGTAGATTGTTACGACGACTATGTGATTGTACAAGAGTATCGAGCTCCAAAGAGTATTGAACCCGCAAAAGCGCGCCGTCGTTTAATGGATTTGCTAACCGGGCTTTTACAAAGTGATTTAGTAGCTAACGATAAGTTAGTAATTAAGCAACGTGCTCAACAAAAAGGGCGCCAGCAATACGAACGCAATAGCGACGAAAAAGAGCGTTTTGTTGTTCAAGAATATGGCGCTCAGTTTTACGTTAATCTTACCGATTATTTAGATACTGGTTTGTTTTTAGATCACCGGAACATGCGGCATTACATTCAACAGCACAGCCAAAGTAAAAAGGTTCTCAATCTTTTCGCTTACACGGGGTCAGCTTCAGTTCATGCAGCACTTGGTGGAGCGTCAAAAGTAACAACTGTTGATATGTCTAATACCTATTTAAACTGGGCAAAAGATAACTTTAGATTAAATCAGCTTCCTATTAGCAAACATGAGTTTATTCGTGCTGATTGTATGGCTTGGCTAAAAACACAAATATCACAACGTTGGGATTTGATTTTTCTTGATCCACCTACTTTTTCTAATTCAAAAAAGATGGATGAAGTGTTTGATATACAAAAAGATCACGTTGATTTGCTAGGCTCGGTTTCGCGCTTGCTTAATCCGGGTGGACAGTTGATTTTCTCAAACAATAAACGCCAATTCAAAATGGATATCGAAGCCTTAGCAAAGCTGGGGCTTAAAGTTAAGAATATTTCAAGTCAGTCTTTATCGCCTGATTTTGAACGTAATAAACAAATTCATAATTGTTGGATGATACACAAGGAATAGTGGTATGACTTGGGTTTTATATAGTACTGATGGTTGCCATCTTTGCGAGGATGCTCGTGCGTTAATTTTAGCTAACCCCAATATTAATGAGCTAAAAGAACAAGACATAATCGAAGACGAGTCTTTAGTCGAGCAATACCGCTATAGCATTCCTGTGTTGTGTCACGAACCCAGTCAACAACGAATTAACTGGCCTTTTGACGCGAGCCAGTTAGAACAATTTATAGAGAGTTGTGCGTGTTAGTAAACTTACAAGACGCTTTTTTAGCATACGGCGACACGCCACTGTTAAACAAAGCAAATGTTCAAATAAACAAAGCTGAACGAGTATGTCTAGTTGGCCGTAATGGTGCTGGCAAGAGTACCTTGTTGCAAGTAATCGAAGGCGCTATTCAGTTAGACTCAGGCCAACGTCAACTAGTTAATGACGTTGTCATCACCCGATTACAGCAAGATCCACCTGAGGCGAGTGAGCAACGTATTTTTGATTACGTCGCTGAAGGCAAACCACATATCGGTAAATTGCTTAGCGAGTTTCACCACTTAACGTCGAATATCAATGAAAACTCCAGTGAACGCGAATTAAAACGTATGCAACAAATACAGCATGAGATAGATGTTGTAGACGGCTGGAAATTTGATAACGAAATTCAACAAGTTCTCACAACCATGAAGCTAGATGGCGAAGCTCCTTTGCAAGGCCTTTCCGGTGGTTGGCTAAGAAAGGTTGCGTTAGCAAAAGCGTTGGCAGGTGATCCAGATATTTTGCTGCTTGATGAACCGACTAACCATTTGGATATTAATACCATCAAATGGCTAGAAGAGTTTTTGCTTAATTTTAAAGGCACTATTGTGTTTATTAGTCACGATAGGGCTTTTATTCGTAAAATCGCCACCAGAATTGTAGACATAGACCGTGGTGTGCTTACCTCGTGGCCCGGCAACTACGATGCCTACTTAGATGGTAAAGCAGAGTGGCTACGTGTTGAAGAAGAGCAAAATGCTTTGTTCGATAAACGTTTGGCTGAAGAAGAGGCTTGGATTCGTCAAGGTATTAAAGCGCGTAGAACCCGTAATGAAGGGCGAGTTAGAGCGCTTAAAGCTATGCGTAATGAACGCAGTGAACGCGTTAATCGCCAAGGTACTACCAATATGCAAATCGACGATGGTTTGCGTTCAGGAAAGATTGTATTTGAAGCCGAACAACTAAGTTTCGGTTACTCTGATGATGCTTATCCTATTATTTCTCCGCTAGATTTACTGGTAATGCGAGGCGACAAAATTGCCTTGGTTGGAGGCAATGGCTGTGGAAAATCAACGCTTATTAAGTTGTTACTTGAGCAGTTAACTCCAAGCTCAGGCAAGCTAAAAATAGGAACTAATCTCAATGTTGCTTATTTTGACCAGTATCGCCAAGAGCTAGACCCAGAAAAAACCTTGCTAGATAATTTAGCTGGCGGTAAACAAGAAATTGAAATCAACGGTAATAAACGCCATGTAATGGGGTACCTACAAGACTTTTTGTTTCACCCTAAACGCGCATTTACTCCGGTTAAAGCGCTTTCTGGTGGCGAAAAAAATCGACTCATGTTGGCAAAACTATTCTTGAAACCTGCAAATTTGTTGGTATTAGATGAACCAACCAACGATTTGGATGTCGAAACGCTGGAGTTACTAGAAGAGTTGGTAAGCCAATATCCAGGCACAGTGTTATTGGTTAGCCATGACAGAAGCTTTATCGACAATACAGCAAGTCACGTTTGGTTCTTTGATGGAAACAGTAATGTAGACAGCTATGTTGGCGGATATTCTGAAGTTGCAAGCTACATAGAAAATCGGCAAAAAGCGCCAGTAGCCAAAGCTGTTGAGAAAACTGATTCCAGCCAGCGAGCCCAAAAACAATCGAAGAAGTTGTCATATAAATTGAAACTGGAACTTGACCAGCTACCCGAAAAATTGGAAGCTGCCGAGGCACAAGTAGAAGAATTACAAAGTAAAGTAAACGAACCTGAGTTCTTTAATTTGGAACAAGACGTCGTTCAAAATACTTTAAATGATTTAGCCAAAGCAGAGCAGAGTTTAGAAGACCTGTTTATGCGCTGGGAAGAATTGGAAGAACTAAAAAATTCATGAAGAAGTCTATGATGAAACGCTCTTTAGCAATGGCATTCGCGCCTTTAGTATTGTCTGCTAGTTTTGCTCAAGCAGCACAAACCGAATCCTATTATCTTATAGAAGAAATCCCACTAGAAACCAGTAACGGACTTGTCGAAGCTAATGGCGAACTTGTTGTGACTGCCGTAAGTAATGATGGGGAGTATGTAGCGGGTAGTGCTCAAACTTTTAGAAGTGCTTTTCGCTTTTACGATTTTTCCGACAGAACCACTTTTGACTATGGCTGCCAGTACGCTAGCGAAGTATGTGACTTGTTCTTCTATGGAGATAATAGCTTTTACGATACCTATCGTAAACGCTTAAGAGAACAAAGAACCGTTTTGTATCAATCTAATGTGCTCTCTTTCTTAGCCAATCGAAATATTAGTGGGATGCATACCGATGGCAAGAATCTGCCGCCTTTGCCTACTTGGGATACCATTAACGAAAAACTTTATGTTTTCGATGATATTGCTAACAGTGAATACACAACTGATACACGAGTGAATGATATCAATAGTGAATTAGGTTGGGCTGTAGGCTATGACTCAGCGCCATTTAGCAATCCTGATGGTGGAAATTATACAAGGGACTTTATTCAACGTGGGTTTGCTTTGCGCTTAAGCGACCAAGCTAAAGTTACTTTGCTACCAACAGCCTTTAACAGTAGTGGCGAGCTAGAAGATGATAAAGGTGGCTTATCATCAGGCTTACAAATTATCGAAAAAGATGGCCGTACCCTTGTTATTGGCATAGGTAGTGTCAGTTATTCCAATAGCGACAGCTTTGGTGAGTGTCAAACAGGTAACCGAGAAAACTACTACCGTTGTTCAGGTTTTGATACTCAAGCATGGGTATGGGACATTACAGACGCAATAGATGGAGAGCAAGTAGTTGGGCAACAACTAGTTGAAGGCTACGTTCGTTCTCGTTATGGCAATGCTCCAGATTTTAACTTGGTAAAAGATGCCAATAACGAGATATTGGTAGGTATATCTTCAGATGATGTCTATGACAGCACTAACGGTTCACGTGGCCGCGCTACTTACTATACCGACAATGGTGATGGTACTTATAGTCTAAATAAAATACCAAATATTCGGATTGATGGTGATAATGACAAGTTTGAAGACTCCGTATCCCATACTTGGGCAAATTCAGTAAACGACGCCAACTTAATTGTCGGTAATTTGCGATACGTAGAAGTTAAATCACGTAACCGTCCGGTAGAAGGTTTTGTATATGATGGTGATGAAAATTCAGAAACATACCAAGAGGTAAATTGGCCATTACGTAACAAGCCATTTTCTGGTGCTAACAGCGAATTCAGCGATATCAATAATAGCGGTTTAATCGTAGGTTGGCGAGATGGGGATAGTGAAGAACAGCCAGCTTATAATGGTACTACACGTAGACAAACGGGTATCTTATTAGATTACAATCGTTACCTAGAAGGTAACAAGACATACACCTGGACGCTTAATCAATTAACCTGTTATGAGCAAGACGGAACGCCACAGATACCGCTGTACCGGTTCGAGTTTGCAACTCATATTAATGATGAAGGTGAAATATTTGCCAACGGTTATCACTATGAAAGTGCTGAAGAGTTTATTAATGGAGTAAATCCTCGTGCGGTGTTACTTAAATTGGTAAGAAACCCTGCGGTGACAGATATAGATGACTTAGCAACTTGCCCGCAAATAGAAGAAGTGAAGTATGAACGTAAAGGGGCTTCTAGCTTGTGGTTAGGCTTACTGCTCTTACCTGTTGTTTTTGTGAGGCGTTTCATAAAAAGATAAATTGTCTTTTTAGTGCAACAAAAATATCAATTAGTTAGCGAATACTTAAAAATTTAGTTTTTGATCTTTTAAAAACGATAAGCGATAGTAGATCAGGAGTCCAAGTGGGCTCCTGATTTGTTTTCTGATCTTGATGAGGAAGAAGTCTATGAAAAGACAAAAACGCGATCGTTTAGAAAGAGCGCATGCCAAAGGTTATCAAGCAGGGTTATCAGGAAGGTCTAAAGAGACCTGTCCGTATGGTGGAGCAGACGCAAGAGGTCATTGGTACGGTGGGTGGCGTGAGGCTGTTGAAGAACGCGTTTCAGGATTAGACAATAACTAAATAAAAAAAGCCCTATAAATAGGGCTTTTTAATATCAGCGTATTAGGAATACTAAAAAGTTGAAGTGTCGGTAAACAAACCTACTTTCAAATCATTTGCTGAGTAAATCTGACGACCATCTACCTCTACAATGCCGTCCGCAATACCCATAACTAATTTACGCATAATTACACGCTTCATCTGAATGCGGTAGGTGACTTTCTTAGCTGTAGGTAATACTTGCCCAGTGAATTTAACTTCGCCAACACCCAAAGCTCGCCCTTTACCTGGACCGCCACTCCAACCTAAGAAAAATCCAACAAGCTGCCACATTGCGTCTAAGCCTAAGCAACCAGGCATTACCGGGTCACCAGGGAAGTGGCAGTCAAAAAACCATAAATCAGGGTTAATATCTAACTCAGCAACGATTTCGCCGTTGCCAAACTCACCACCTTCGTGGGTGATTTTTAGAATGCGGTCCATCATTAGCATGTTTGGTGCGGGTAACTTACTGTTTCCTTCACCGAATAAAAGGCCTTGGCTGCAATCAAGCAATTCTTGGCGTTCATAGCTAGTTTTACCTAGTTCTTTTTGCGAAACCTGAGTCATGAATTTTACCTTTAAAAAATTTGCCGATACTTTAGCTAACACGTGTAAGCTAAACAAGTCCGATGTCCGAAAATTTCGCTAAAACTTGAATAAGTCAGATACTTTCTTCAAAAGCCAGCGAATTAAACCAGGTTCATCGTTTGGTAGATTGATTAATTTGTTAATTTTTCCGTAAACACTTTCTTCATCGAGTAGGTCGCCAGCAGGCAGATTGAACAAATAGGGCACCGCTTGGCTAATGGTAGAAACAGCAAAAATACTTAGTTGTTTTTGCTCAACCGCGTTTAAAACCTCTTGGGAAAGATTCAGTTGATTAAGGTTAGCTTCCGGTATTACTACCCGGATAGGCTGGTTAGTATTAATAAGTCGGGCAACCCTTAAATAACCTTCGATCTTTTCGTTTATGCCGCCTACAGCTAATACATTGCCTTTTTGATCTAAGGCGCCGGTTACTGCGGTATTTTGCTGAATTGGAAGCTTTGAGATAGCGCTTAGTAAAGCTAAGGCTGATGCGAGAGAAGCGCTGTCACCATCTATTTCATGATAAGACTGTTCAAATACTACGTTGCCGGAATAAGGGAAATGATGCTCAGAGGCAAACAATTGATTTAGAAAGCCATGAATGATCATCATTGATTTAGCGTGAACATTCCCTGCTAGTTCTGCTTTTCTTTCTATATCGTTAAAGTCGCCGTCACCTTGAAACACATTTGCAGTTATTCTGATGGGTTCACCAAATGATAAACCTAAGCCAGCGAAGTCGATAACCGATAAACCATTTATTTGGCCAACTTGCTCACCACTTAAACAAATGTTTGTTTGTCTTTCTCTATAGGAGAGATCACTAAACTTTTGTTGGTTGTTAACGTTATCGTTTAAGTGTTTTAGTGCTTGGATAAAGCCTTGGTTGTTCGCTGCAAACTGATTGAGTTCTAGTGACTGAAGTAGGGTAATTAGTTCTTGTACATCTAAACTTAAATATTGTTGATGCTCACAAAGTTTAGCTGCGTAGTTCAAAACGCATTTGTAGAGCTCCGTTGTTAAGCTGGATAAGCCACGTTGATGTAATTCACCATTTAAGTGGCTCAAATACAAATTGATGTTGGTTGAGCTTGCTTCTACTTCTAATGGCAGTTCTGTTTCTAAAAGCCCTAGGTTTTTTATACTTGGGTCGAGCTCATATAAATCGGCAATGGCATTGGCATTACCAATAAGTACTAACTTGGTCGTTACCGACAAATGTTGAGGTTGGCTAGTTAGCTTTTCACCTTGCAATTTATCCCACGAAAAAATTGAGGTAGTTAAACTAGCTTTTAGTTCAAACCAAATCTTTGCTTCTGCAAGAATATCTTCAGCATTTAACACCAGTATCCCGGAAGCTGAATGATGAATAGCCCCTAAATTTACCTCAACCAAATCTGCATTATGAGTTGCTGGTTGAGCAAGATATTGGCCAAAAATAGTTGCTCTAGTGAATTCGTAACAATAATTTAATGTTGGCTTATTAAGCCAAGTCTTATAGAACTTTTGAATCGTGGTGAAAGAAGGTAACTCAACAAGGTATTCAAATAGTTGTTTGATGATATTTAATACTTGCTCAGGAACTTCCGCTTGGTTAAGTCTTTTTAGAATTTTGCTAAGGGAGTCGGATTGAGACTCTTCCATAAACGTTAATTCTTCACCTATCTCTTTGGCTAAAAGTTCTGAGCCAAAATCTTTGTTTAGCAAATCTTCAATCTGCAGCATTGCTTGTTCAAAAGCTTGTTGGGCTTTTTGTGAAAGCTCAACACAATAAGGGCGCTGTGGCTGGGTAGGGTTAAATATTAAGGCGTAAGCTTTTTGCTCAATATTAAGGTCTTTAGCAAAGTCTGCGAGTACTGAATGCAAATTGAAAAAACTAGGGGCCTGACAAACCATAACTTGTTGATGATTATTGGCGTGCGTAAAGTGGTCAAAACTAGATTTTGCTATAGGTAATAAACTCGACCACTGAATGTCGTTAGTTGGGTTTATGTTCTCTAGCGAAAAGTTAGGTTTTAGTTTTTCAATGCTTAGGGCTGATTCAGTCAATTCGTATTCCGGTGTTAAACGTGCAATGTGTAATTAAAACAGTTTGTTAGCTCTATAGAACAATAGCTGCTATCCAACCAAAAACCAACAGTGGTAGGTTGAAGTGCAAGAATGTTGGTACAACGGTGTCCCATATGTGGTCATGCTGGCCATCGCTATTTAAGCCGGCAGTCGGGCCTAGTGTAGAGTCAGAAGCTGGCGAGCCTGCATCTCCAAGTGCTGCTGATGTTCCTACTAAGGCAACTGTTGCTAACTCAGAGAAACCTAGCGAAAGAGCGAGTGGAACGTATATAGCGGCAATAATGGGAATAGTTGAAAATGATGAACCTATTCCCATAGTAATTAGTAATCCCATTAGCAACAACATTGCTGCAGCAAAGGCCTTGTTATCACCAAGTATACTTTGAGCACTATTTACTAGTTCGGGTACGCCACCAGTAGCTTTCATTACGCCAGCAAAACCATTTGCTGCAATCATAATGAATCCAATTAAGGCCATTAATTTAACGCCTTCAACAAACAAGTCTTGGCTATTCTGGGGCTTTAAGCCTGAAGCGGTAGTGAGTAGCAGGAAACCGGCTAAAGCGCCCATAATGATCGACTCAGTATAAACGTTTACCACTAAGGCAACGATTATAATGGTGATATTCAAAACGGTTTTTAGGGGGCTAGTTTGTATTTTGCTCGTGCGTTTTTCACTATTATTGATCGCTGTTTGGTAAGTTCTTGGCTGCCGATAAGAAAAAAATATCGCTGTAAGTAGACCTAACACCATTCCTAGGGCTGGTATTGTCATCGCAATGGGTAACTGGCTTTTATCAATCGTTAAGCCCGCCGACAAAATATTGCCATGTAACAGTTGGTTTAAAAATATGCTGCCAAAGCCATAGGGTAGCCACATATAAGTGGTAACTAAGCCAAACGTGATACAGCAGGCAATGATTCGCCTATCCATATTTAATTGATTGAATACTGCGATTAAGGGCGGGATTAATATTGGAATAAAGGCGATATGCACTGGAACCAAGTTTTGCGAGCTTACTGCCATTAATATGATGGCGCCAAGCATCATCCACTTCACCAAAGAAAGGTGCTGATCTTTATGCAAATTTACTAAACGTACAATCTTGTTAGCAATCATATCGGTTAAGCCGCTTCTGGCAATGGCAACAGCAAACGCACCAAGCAGAGCATAACTTAACGCGATTTGAGCGCCATCTCCTAAACCGGCTTCAAAAGCGGCTATGGTTTCCGTCAAGCTTAAATCAGATAAAAGCCCGCCAACAATTCCACTTATCGATAAAGCTAATACTACATTTACACGCAGTAAACTTAGTACCAACATTAAGCAAACCGACAATACAACAGGATTAGCAATCATCGATTATTGGTTCTCATCTTGATCTGGTTTTGGTAAGGGCCAACCGCCTAGGTTTTTCCACTTGTTAACAATCAGGCAAAACAGCTCTGCTGTTTTTTGCGCGTCGTATAGTGCTGAGTGTGCTTCTTCGTTGTTAAACTCTAAGCCAGCTTCTTTACATGCCTTGGCTAAAACAGTTTGGCCTAAGGCTAGGGCACTAATACTGGTAGTATCAAAGCTCACAAAAGGATGGAAAGGATTACGCTTAATATTACAACGCTCTACTGCTGCGTTAAAAAAGCCCATATCAAAGGCAGCATTGTGAGCCACCATTACAGCCCGGTTACAACCATGAGCTTTTAATGCCTTACGTATTGGCTTAAACATCTCTTTCAGCGCAAAGTCTTCGCTTACTGCGCCACGTAAAGGGTTATTAGGATCTATTCCGGTAAACTCTAAAGCGGCTTGTTCTAGGTTAGCGCCTTCAAAAGGCTCAACGTTAAACTGTAAGCTTTCTAGAACATAAAGTTCGCCTTGTTCGTTAAAGCTAAGCAAGCAAGCTGCAATTTCTAGTAACGCATCTGTTTTAGCGTTAAAGCCAGCTGTTTCTATGTCGATAACTACAGGATAGTAGCCGCGAAATCGACTAGACATTAATTCGGTCGTGAGTTCAGTAATGGTCATAATGTGGGTAACTAATATTAGAAGCGCGCATTATTACAAAAGCCGCAAAGAATCGCTAATTTGCTTTAAAGATTATCGCTTAGATGCCGATAATTTATGGAGAAGAGAGGATTTCTGCTAATGAAACATTACTTATTGCTGCCTTTGGCATTAAGCGCAATGTCTGCTCAAGCAAACGTGCGCAATTATTCAGCATCGCTAGACGACTCAACTTGGGTTGTGTCAAATAAAACGCCTATTGAATGTAGAATGGATCATTTCATTCCCTCTTTTGGCGTAGCGAGTTTCATTAGTCGCTCATCAAAAGACGTAAATCTAGATTTCTATTTGGATATGTACAGGATTTCCGCAGAAACTCACCAAGTCTCATTACGAAGTGTTCCGCCGAAATGGAAGCCAGGTGCAAGTTCTAAGCGTATTAGCGAATTATCCTTTTATCAGCAATTTGATGGCTACGTAAATGCCCAGCCTGCGTGGCAAATGCTGAGTGAGTTGGAAGACGGTAACGTACCTACTTTTTACTTTAATGACTGGTACGCTAGCAACAATACAACAGCTGTTGGCATCTCTTCGATCAACTTTAAAACCCAATACAACGACTTTTTAAAATGTGTAGGGCGCTTACTTCCGTACTCGTTTGACGACATTGCTTTTACGGTTTTGACCTATCAATCGAATAGCAATGAATTAACCCCACGTTCTAAGAAACGTTTGCAACTTATTGGTGATTACGTAAAACATGACCCAGAGATAGATGTAGTGTTGGTTGATGCCTACACCGACAGTTACGGGGGTAAGTGGATTAACCAAGAACTTTCGGAAAAGCGCGCTAACATGGTTAAGGATTACTTTAAGTCTGGCGGGTTAGATGAAAGTGTCATTGAGGTGGCCGGTCATGGTGAGCGCAGGCACGTTGCCCGTAACGACAACACCATGGGCAGAGAACGCAACCGAAGAGTGGTTATCTCGTTAGGCAAAGATTTGCTATAAAAACAAAGGTAGAGCAACTTGCTCTACCTTTTTCATTTATCTTTAGAACGGCGCACTTCTGTCACGCACCCCAGAAGGTATACTCCAACGCTCCCTAGCAGAAACTGGATTTTGTTGCTTGCTGGCATACGGCGTTTGCATTTGGTCGCCATATAACCAAAGCACCATGTTAGAACGTTCACCACTTCGTATTGGTTGTGATGCATGCGCAACGTTGCCGCGATGAATCATTGCAGTACCCGGTTCAAAAGAAAGTCTTTTAACACTTCCGGTATTAGGATCATAAAAATCAACTTCTGAGCCAGTAAACTTTTCATCGGGCAAGTTCATATTAATATTCATTGTTACCGATGAGGCATCGGTATGAAGCCTTAATGAAGTGTCCATTCCTGCTTGCCACTGAATAGAAAAACCAAATGTTTGGCTGTCATATCCGTATACTTCTGGGAACAACAGGCGAGCGATTGGACGCATATACCTGTCGACTAGTTTGCGGTAAAACGCCTGAAAACTGGGGGCAGCAAGGTAGCCTTCAGAGCGTTCGTCAAGCATCGCCCCATGCCTATTTAGCACTATTCCATAAGGTGGCTTTAAAGGAATGCCTGCTGTAGCTACGCCATCTAGGTAGTGGCGTAATTCAATAAGTTTTTCTGGATTAAAAAACTGTGCGGTGTATACACCTGGGGCAGCTTCTTGCCACAAATCTTTAACTAGGTTTTCCGTTGATGGGTCATCCCAAGCTAAATTTACTGCGCTTTGTAGTTTTTTATCTATTAGAGTTTCACTAGCCTCAAGTAACGAGCCATTGCTTGAGGTTTCCCACTCTTTCCATGCACTAACTAGTAGTTGTTGGTTACTATTCCAGAAGGTGTTTACAGAAGGGGAACGTGCAAGCATTTCTTGTCTAGAGGGTAGGGTTAAAGCTTGGGCTTGTTCTAATTGACTGCTTACGTTTACAGCTGCATTGTTCATTTATGCTCTCCTGGTTTTGCAACCGGGGTTTCCGAATTGCTTGAGAGCAAACTTATTATGTTTCGTTATTTTGATAAATGGGCATTCAATTGAATCAGTATTTACATTTTATTAAGAATCGCAGCAGGCATTGGTGTAAATGCCAATAAACTCGCTTTACTCAATTTATCTAAGGTACTGATATATAGCTGCTATTAGCTAGCTTCTTTCCTTAATCGATTTTATCTTTAAATTCACATAAGTCTTCGATAATACACGAGCCGCAACGAGGCTTTCGTGCAACACAGGTATAGCGGCCATGCAAAATTAGCCAGTGGTGCACATCTACTTTAAATTCCTTTGGCACTACCTTTAGTAATTTCTCTTCGACCAGATCAACATTTTTCCCCATGGCGAATTTGGTGCGGTTAGAAACCCGAAATATATGTGTATCTACTGCGATAGTTGGCCAGCCAAAGGCAGTATTTAGCACTACGTTGGCGGTTTTTCTGCCCACGCCCGGCAATGCTTCTAAGGCTTCTCGGCTTTCTGGAACCTCTCCACCGTGTTGTTCAATCAAGATCTTGCAGGTTTTTATTAAGTTCTCTGCTTTAGAGTTAAACAAGCCAATCGTTTTTATGTAAGTTTTAAGCTCGTCTACTCCTAAGTCAAAAATAGCTTGGGGGGTATTAGCAACTGGGTAAAGCTTGTCGGTAGCTTTGTTCACCGATACGTCGGTGGCCTGAGCAGATAACAATACAGCAGCAAGTAGCTCGAAAGGGCTAGAAAAGTTTAGCTCTGTAGTTGGATGTGGGTTGTTATCTCTAAGTCGTGTTAGGATTTCTAATCTTTTCTGTTTATTCATGCGCTTTGAGTATTGTTTGAAAGGGTTTCTGACGGAGCTTGTTTGGTTTTAGCGCGGTTATCTATGACATTTTTAAAAGCGATGATAAAGCCCATCACCAAAAATGCACCCGGCGGAAGTATCGCAACCAAAAAGTGTTCGTTAAAGTCTACGATTTGAACATATAAAAAAGACGACCATTCGCCTAACAGCAGTTCAATTCCGTAAAACAAGCTGCCATTTCCTAAAAGCTCTCTAATTGCGCCTACTGCAACAAGTACCAAACCAAAACCAATTCCCATCATTAATCCGTCGAACGCAGCTGGCTTAACACTGTTACGTGCAGCAAATGCCTCGGCTCTACCGATGATGATGCAGTTGGTCACTATGAGCGGAATGAATATTCCTAGGTTTTGGTACAAGCCGTAGGTATAAGCATTCATTAACAGTTGTATGCAGGTAACAAAGGATGCAATAACCATAACAAATACGGGAATGCGGATCTCTTTAGCTACCCATTTACGAATCAGTGATACCGTTGTGTTTGAAGCTATCAGTACCAGCATGGTGGCAACACCCAGACCAAGTGCATTGGTTACCGTCGAGGTAACAGCCAGAAGAGGGCATAAGCCGAGCAATTGAACTAAACCAGGATTGTTTTTCCAAAGGCCTTGCCAAGCTAATTGTTTATATTCGCTCATCAAATAACTCCTTTAACAATCTGTCGCATTGTCATTAATGCTTTGCTGATTTGTGGCGTGGTAAATCAACACGTTTTTCACTGCTTTTACAACAGCACGCGGCGTTATTGTAGCGCCAGTAAAGGCGTCAAACTGGCCACCGTCTTTTTTTACAGCCCAACGAGGATCCTTGGCATCCATTAAACGTTGTCCATTAAACTGGTAAATCCAATCTGATTTTCTGGTTTCAACTTTATCACCTAAGCCTGGTGTTTCGTTATGCTGTACAACACGCACACCGCTAATAGTTGAGTCTGCATTTAAACCTACTAACAGGCGAATTTCCCCGCTGTAACCATCCGGTGCAATTGTTTGATAAACGAAAGCCGCTGTTTGTTGATTTAATTCAATTAGCCGGATGGTTTGGTCTTTATCGTTACCCAAAAACTGTGGCTCGTTAACTACTACGCATCGTTGCTGGTAAGCACTATTGGCTAACTCTTTTGATAAGACTTCATTAGTTGACCTAATCAGTTGTGCTTTAACCTGTTGCTCGATTCTTGGCTCGGTAAAGTAATTAACGATGACAACTAACAAGGTGCATGCAAAGGCGAATAGGGCCAACATCGCCGCGTTTTTAGTCATTGATTGGCGCTTAGTTGTCATTACTATTTCCCTCGCCGTAACCATATACTCTGGGCTTGGTGAAGTGATCTATCATCGGCACTGCCATATTTGCTAGTAATACAGCAAAGGCGATTGCGTCTGGATAGCCGCCATAATTTCGAATAACAAATACCAATAACGCAACCAAGCTTGCGTAAATAATCCTACCTAAGTTGCTCGTTGCTGCGCTTACCGGGTCGGTCAATATGAAAAATGCGCCAATCATGGTTGCGCCGGAAAACAGCTGCAGCAGCACTGGAATTGAGTGATCTGGGTTGATGGCTGCGGAAAGTAGACTCAAAACAAATAGGGTGGTCAAAAAAGCCAAAGGAATATGCCAGCGAATCACCTTTAAGTAGATAAGCGCAAGACCTCCTGCTAAATAGGCTAGATTAATCCATTGCCAGCCAATCCCTGCAAAACTACTGTAAATCTCATGGCTTGATATTTCATTGGATGTGAAACCTAAAGTAAGTTGTGTTTTCATCTCATCAAGCGGTGTGGCGATGGTATGGCCATCGATGCTGGCAATTTGTTTAATGCTAAAGCCGTCTACGGTAAAACCACTAAAAATGAGCGATAAACCATCGATGCTAGATAAGCTTTCAACTAACAGACTTTGTGGAGGCATCCAGCTTGTCATCGTTACTGGGAAAGACACTAATAAAAGCACGTAGGCAGCCATAGCAGGGTTAAAAATATTATGCCCAAGACCGCCATACAAATGCTTAACTACAACAATGGCAAAGAAACTGCCAATAAGCGCAATCCACCAAGGGGCATAGGCTGGAAGTGCCAAACCAACCAAAATGCCAGTAACTAGCGCGCTGTTATCACTTAAGGTTGGCCAAACAGGTCGCTTACGTAATATAAGAACTAAGGTTTCACTTAGCACTGCAACCATAGATGCCAGTAATACTTGGGTTATGGTGCCTATTCCAAAATGAAAGCTTTGAACTAATAAACCTGGCAAAAGACAAAGAATCACCCAAAACATCAATGTTTTTGTTTTTAAGGGCTTTCTAACGAAAGGTGAACTTTTTATGCTAGTGCTATTCATTGGTATCTTTCTCTTCGCGCTGTTGTTCTGCTAGTTTTTTAGCTTTAGCGCGAGCAACTGCTGCGGCGACTGCAGGGTTAACTTTTTTGGCTGGCTTTTCTACGGTTGCGGGCGTGGGCGCTTCAGTTGCGTCCTCCGCTTTCTTATTGGCCTTAGCTTTTGCAACCGCAGCTGCGATGGCCTTAGCCTTAGCGTTGTTGTTACTAGTAGTACTATCTTGAGTATTTTGTTGAACCGATTGCTCTCGAGCAAGAGGGACCTCTAAAGCTTCATCATCTTGATTGTTTGCCTTACCGGCATCAACAGACTCGTCGGCTGCTGCTAGCGCGGTTTTTTTTGCTTTAGCTCTGGCTATTGCTGCGGCAACAGCAGGGTTTGCTGAAGATTTAGCCGCAGGCTTATTTAGATTGTCGTCGGCTTGATCCGCACTTGCCTCTTTGTTAGCCAGTTTTTTAGCTTTAGCCCTTGCTACAGCGGCGGCTACGGCCGGATTAGTGGCGGTTGTTGGTTCAGATTGTTGCTGAGCTTGTGCTTTTTTCGCCTTAGCTCTAGCTACGGCAGCAGCCACAGCTGAATTACTTGATTCAACTGTGTTGTCTTCAGCGGTAGTTTCGTTATCTTGATTTTGTTGTTTCTTGGCTTTAGCGCGCGCGATAGCCGCTGCTACTGCGGGGTTTGCGCTAGGCTTAGACTCGTTTATCGATTCACTGTTATCAGTCTGCTTTTTAGCTTTAGCACGCGCGATGGCCGCAGCGACTGCCGGGTTAGCGCTGGCTTTACTCTCGTTGGCTTCTTTTTGGGCTCTTCGCTCAGCTTTGCGAGCTTCTCTAGCAGCTATGGCCGCTTGATTATCTGGTACCCATTCACCAGTTTCGTCTTGTTTTGCTGCTGGACTGGCGGCTTGCTTGTTTTTGACTCTTGCTAATGCCGCTGCGACAGGGTCAGGTTTATTTTGCTTAGCGCTGTCTTCTGCTTGAGCTTGTCTACGCAAAGCGGCTTGTTGGTGTTTCGCTTTACGTTCTAATTTGTCTTTTTCTAAACGAGCTTGGCGTGCATCGAAGCGTTGTTTGGCTATATCGGCTTCTTTTTGTGCAATGTCTTCGCTGCGTATTTTGGCTTTTGCTGTTCGGTAGTGTTGTACCAAAGAGATTTCGCTTGGACAAACAAAGGCGCAGGCTCCACATTCAATGCAGTCCATGATATTGAAATCGCGCGCTTTGTTTAGTTCGTCCCCTTTAGCGTACCAATACAACTGCTGAGGTAGTAAACCCATTGGGCAGGCTTGAGCACATTCACCGCAACGTATACACGGTGATTCATTTTCAGCAGCCATCGGATTATTAACAATCAGGCAGTTAGTTGTTTTTACCACCGGTGCTTGGTTGCTGGGGAGCATGAAGCCCATCATCGAACCGCCCATAATGGTTGGCGCGTTAGGCTCACCCTGTAGATTTGTGTTGATCACATCGCTTACTGCTGTGCCAATCGGCACCCAGTAATTGCTAGGACTAGTGACTAAATCACCGGCAAGGGTGACAACTCTAGAAATTAGCGGTTCGCCTAGCGTTACAGCTTGATACACGGCGTAAGCTGTGCCGACATTTTGCACTAGCATGCCTAGGTCAATAGGTAGCTGGTTAGCTTTAACTTCTTTTCCAGTAAGCACTTGGATAAGTTGCTTTTCACCACCAGAGGGATATTTGGTAGGGATGCTTCGAATGATGATATCTTGATTGCCAACCGCTTCTAACGCTTTAATGGCTTTTGGTTTATCATCTTCGACGGCAACTATGGTAAGCGTTGGCTTGAGTACTTTTTGCAGTAAGGCCACACCACCGATAATTTCCGCTGCATAGTTCTGCATTAAGCAATCGTCAGCCGAAATATAGGGCTCGCATTCGGCGCCATTTATAATCAGTACGTCTAAAGGCTTATGCGGAGTAATCTTCAAAGCAGTAGGGAAGCCAGCGCCGCCCATGCCGGATATACCTGATAAATGAACGCGTTGGCAAATAGCTTCGGGGTTTAATTCTTCATCACTCAGGGGGCTAGGCCATTGTGCGTCTTGTTGCTCTTTGTCTACTTGAATGACGACACTTAATTCAGGAATGGCTGAAGCATGCGCAGAAACTCTTGGTTCAATCGCAATGATTTCACCGGAAAGGGAAGCATGGACTGGTGGCGCTTGAAAGAATTGAGACTCGGTTAAGGCTTGTCCACGTAATACTTTATCGCCAACTTCTACTAGTAACTTGCCTGCGCTGCCAATATGCTGTTGAACAGGTATGCTTAACTCGTTAGGCAAGTTGATTAGTTCAGGCTTACCACAATTGATATCCTGCTTATTGGTTTCTGGATGGACACCACCTTGGTAGTTCCAAGTAAAACCTTGTTTAATTTTGTCTAACCACGCCACCATCTATTTTTGTTCCTCGATGATTGCGACATCTATTTGGTTCAATTTCCAATCCCAGTTTTTGGTTGTTGTTGGTATTGGGCGCATTTCAATACAATCGGTTGGGCAGGGGGCCACACATAGCTCGCATCCGGTACATTCTTTAGTAATAACCGTATGCATATGTTTATTCGCACCCATAATGGCATCTACAGGGCAAGCTTGAATGCACTTGGTACAACCAATACACGCATCTTCTACGATGTATGCCACTTTCTTTCGGTCATCTTCTTTTACGGCTGACTCATCCAGAGGGATCGCTTCAACCCCTAGCAATTCTGCTAGTTTTACTACAGTCTCTTCGCCGCCAGGAGGGCATTTGTTTATCGCTTCGCCGTTGGCGATGGCTTCAGCGTAGGGCCGACAACCGGGATGACCACATTGTCCGCACTGTGTTTGAGGTAGCAGTGCTTCCACTTGATCGGCAATGGGGTTGCCTTCAATTTTATATTTGATGGCAGCATAACCTAGTATTCCACCAAATACTAAGGCTAGAAGGGTGATGGCAATAAGTGCTTCTAACATCTAAACATACTACTTAATTAATCCAGTGAAACCGACAAAGGCTAAAGACATAAGCCCTGCTGTGATCATCGCGATCGCTGCGCCTTTAAAAGGTAGAGGGATATCTGCTACCACTAGGCGTTCACGCATTGCTGAGAACAAAATTAACACTAGCGAGAAGCCAGCTGCTGCTCCAAAACCATAGATAATTGATTCAAATAGATCATGCTGCTCATTAATATTTAGTAGCGCCACACCTAATACTGCACAGTTAGAGGTGATAAGCGGTAGGTAAATGCCTAATACACGGTGCAGTGCGGGGCTGGCTTTTTGCACAAACATCTCGGTGAACTGAACCACAACGGCAATAACCAAAATAAAACTCATGGTGCGCAGATAAACAATATCTAGTGGCAACAATATGTATTGTTCTACTAAATAGGAGCTCATTGACGCTAGAGTAAGCACAAAAGTGGTAGCTAAGGCCATGCCAATGGCGGTTTCTACTTTGCTGGACACACCCATAAATGGGCATAAACCCAAGAACTTAACCAGCACAAAATTGTTAACCAGTACGGTACTGATTAATAACAACAAATATTCAGTCATTTAAATAAGATGCAGCGGAACGAGCCGCTATTATCCTTGTTTGTGGTGCGTATAACAACCGTGACTTCAATGTGGAAAAGGCGCTAAAAATTTGCTGTGAGTTGTGAATCATTTTTGAGCGGTTAAATTTACTTTT
The DNA here is from genome assembly GCF_037076485.1 of Agarivorans sp. OAG1. Lineage (NCBI taxonomy): Bacteria > Pseudomonadati > Pseudomonadota > Gammaproteobacteria > Alteromonadales > Alteromonadaceae > Agarivorans > Agarivorans sp. OAG1. Next base: position 2,391,694 of record NZ_AP028990.1, on the reverse strand, counting down.
TACCCTTCGGTTGATCTCGATCATTTGTATTTGCTTTATCCTTAAAATCTCTCGACTACTATATCTAGTGGGATCTAAAATCCTTAACCACAATATATGGATAACCATCACATTGGATGCTTTTTTGAGCGTTTCTTTGTTAGAAGCCTTTAGTGGCGCGGGTTCCACAGTTTTTTATTTAATGAGTGAGTGAAATTGGAGCGTAAATCGTGAAAACAGTCGTGATAAAACGAGACGGAAGCCGTGTACCTTACGACGCAAAGCGGATTGTTGATGCAGTGCTAAAAGCAGCTGAAGCTTTAGGTGTTAAGGACAACCTAGTTGCATTGCAAATTGCCCAACAAGTAACAGAACAGTTTTTGAACTTACCTGAAGTAGATATCAACGATATTCAATCATCTGTTGAAAACTACTTAATGGAAAGTGATAACAAGACTTTAGCACGTGCTTACATTGAATATCGTCACGACCGCGACGTTGCTCGCGAAAAGCGCAGCGTGTTAAATGCTGAGATCCGTGGTTTGGTTGAACAAAGCAATGCCGCGTTACTTAACGAAAATGCGAATAAAGACAGTAAGGTTATTCCAACTCAACGCGATTTGTTAGCGGGCATTGTTGCAAAACACTACGCTAAAACTCATTTGCTTCCGCGAGATGTAGTAAAAGCCCACGAAACTGGCGAAATTCATTTTCACGATTTAGATTACGCACCATTTTTCCCAATGTTTAACTGCATGCTAATCGACTTAGAAGGCATGTTAACCGGCGGATTTAAAATGGGTAACGCTGAAATTGAAACCCCAAAATCAATTTCAACGGCAACCGCAGTCACCGCTCAAATCATCGCTCAGGTTGCCAGCCATATTTACGGTGGCACAACAATTAATCGCATCGACGAGATTCTGTCTCCTTACGTCACCAAAAGTCATGAAAAACACTTAGCTACTGCTAAAAAATGGCAAATAGCTGACGCGGAAGCTTACGCTAAAGCGCAAACCGAAAAGGAATGTCATGATGCATTCCAGTCTTTAGAGTATGAAGTAAATACCTTACACACTGCGAATGGGCAAACGCCATTTGTTACCTTTGGTTTTGGCTTAGGCTCTTGCTGGGCCTCGCGATTAATTCAGCGTTCAATCTTAGAGAACCGTATTGCCGGATTAGGTAAAAATGCCAAAACGGCAGTATTCCCTAAGCTGGTATTTGCCATTAAAGACGGCTTAAACCATAAGAAAGAAGATCCAAGTTACGATATTAAGCAGTTAGCTTTGGAATGTGCATCAAAACGCATGTATCCAGATATTTTAAACTACGACAAAGTTGTTGAAGTGACAGGCTCGTTTAAAACCCCTATGGGTTGTCGTAGTTTCTTAGGTCACTACCAGGAAGAAGGTAAAGACATTCACGATGGTCGCAATAACCTTGGTGTAGTGAGCTTAAACTTACCGCGCATTGCTATTGAAGCTAAGGGTGATGAACAACGTTTCTTCGAACTACTTGAACAACGTTTAAGTGTTGCGAAACATGGTTTAGATAGCCGCATTTCTCGCCTTAAAGGTGTTAAAGCCAAAGTCGCTCCAATCTTGTACATGGAAGGCGCTTGTGGCGTTCGGTTAAATGCCGAAGATGATGTATCTAAAATCTTCGAAAATGGTCGTGCGTCAATTTCATTGGGTTACATCGGTTTGCATGAGACTGTGAACGCGCTATACGGAAACAGTGAACACGTTTACGACAATAAACAGTTACAACAAAAAGCTATCGGTATTGTTACTGCACTAAAACAAGCTACTTTACGTTGGGAAAAAGAAAGTGGTTACGCCTTTAGTTTATACAGCACTCCAAGTGAAAACCTATGTGATCGCTTCTGCCGATTAGACGCCAAAAAGTTTGGTGTAATCGAGGGCGTAACAGATAAAGGTTATTACACCAATAGTTTCCACTTAGATGTAGAAAAGAAGGTAAACCCCTTCGACAAAATAGATTTTGAACAGCCTTACCCTTCAGTAACTAGCGGCGGCTTTATTTGTTATGGTGAATACCCAAACATGCAGCACAATACTGAAGCCTTAGAGGATGTTTGGGATTATAGCTATAGTCGCGTTCCGTATTACGGTACAAATACGCCTATTGACGAATGTTACGAATGTGACTTCACTGGCGAGTTTAACTGCACCAGTAAAGGTTTTGAGTGTCCTTCTTGTGGTAATACCGAGTCTAGTAAGGTGTCTGTTACTCGACGAGTATGTGGCTATTTGGGTAGCCCTGATGCACGACCATTTAACTATGGTAAGCAAGAAGAAGTTAAACGCCGAGTGAAACATCTGTAAATGAACTATTTGAGTTACCACTCGGTCGATGTAGTTAACGGGCAAGGTACGCGCTGTACCTTGTTTGTTGCTGGTTGCGAGCACCAATGTCGAGGTTGTTATAACCAGAAATCTTGGCGTTGTGATTCTGGCTACCCGTATACTGATGACTTAGAACAACAGATTATCAATGATTTGAACGATTCTAGGATTCGACGTAAAGGGCTTAGCTTGAGCGGTGGAGATCCACTACATCCAAAAAATCTAGACGCAGTACAACGTCTAGTTGAGCGCGTAAGAAAAGAGTGCGCAGGCAAAGATATTTGGATGTGGACAGGCTATAAACTTCAAGAATTAAACCCGCAACAGCAGGCAATTGTTAAGCAAGTTGATACCTTAATTGACGGTAAGTTTGAACAAGAGCTGGCCGACCCAAAATTACAATGGCGAGGCAGTAGTAACCAAATTATTCACTGCCAACCCCTTCAGTAGTTAAGCGATAAGCTCAGGGCGAGAGATTAAGTAGCCCTGCAAGCTATCAACATACATAGATTCAAGTAGCTGTTTTTGCTCTAAGGTTTCAACGCCTTGAGCAATTACTTGGCAACCTAAACGATGCGATACCTCTACCAGCATACTCACGAATTGCTGATTAGCTTTGTCACTTTCTAGTGCTTGCACCAAATCGCTACTTATCTTCACATAGTTAGGCTTGAGCTCTTTAAACAATTTAAATGAGCCAATACCGTTACCAAAATCTGAAATTGCAGTGTGGCAACTGTTTCGGCGAAGTACTTCAAACAGCTTTCTGGCGTTGCTCAAGTGCATATCCAAAATTTCTTCTTCTAACTCAAAAACCACCCGAGATTTTAAATTAGGGTAGGTGAGTAGCTGTTGAGTTAGCCAAGAACAAAAATCTGGGTCAGTTAAAATAAGTTTACTTAGGTTTATCCCCCAGCGGTATTCAGCGTTTTGTCCAGAGATGGTATGCAAGATGTAGCCAATTGTTGCTTTTTCTAGTTCTAATATCATGCCTAGGCGTTGTGCCATTACCATGGTTGTTTCGGTAGGAAGCTGCTGGTTATTGTCACTTAAAAAACGAATGAATACTTCATGGTATGCCGGCATGGTGCGATGTAACGACTGGATGGCTTGTGATGCTAGGCGGAAGTTATTTTTGTTAATAAGCGAGCTTATAGTTGAGTGCCATTGAAGTTCACTACTTTCTAATGTTTCGTCATCTTCGAGCACTATTTCCCAGCCATTGGGAGATAGGCTTTGGGCAATAGCTAGGGCCGCATCAGCGCGAGCAATCACTCGTTCAATGGAGTCACCACTTTTAAGCTCGGTTACGCCGGTATAGGCTGCGCTTTGCATTTGCTTACCGTTGCTGTACTCGTTTAGAGAGCTTTTGAGTGCCTGAGCGACTTGGCTAACTCGACTGGCTGGGAATTTAGGCAATACCAGGGCAAACTCAGCTCCCAAAAGTCTAAACAAGCTGCTTGATGAATAATCTTTGCGATTAACATCGATGATCTTTGCGATATCTCTAATGTAGTCATCGCCAGCTTGGTGGCCACGTGCTTTGTTGATTTCTTCAAGTTGCGAAGCTCTAACCAAAAACAAAACCGTATCTTTAGGTGTTGTCTTTAACATTTCCTGCATTTTTTGGCGGAACGAGTGCCGATTAAATTGGCCTGTTAATGGGTCTAGGGCAACTTGCTTCTCTAGTTGTTGAATTGCATGTTTTTGTTGGCGGATTTGCTGAGTAAACTGCTGTTTCTGATCCTTGATTAACTCGCCAACAGCACCGAGTACCGGCTTTTCATCAACTAATCGATCCGCATTAACCAGCTTTTTGAGCTTACTTTTAACCCGAGACATAGCACGAATATAAAGAAGGCTGGTTAACATGTAGCCCATTGCACAAAGCGCTGCGATGGTTAGGTAGAGGCGTAAGTATCCGTCACTAACAAATTCAAATGAGGGTTTAAAGTTTACTTGGAACTTATCTACTGCAATGGTTTGCATTGACGTTTTACTAGGTTCGGCTAAGTCAACTAACCAGTGCTGCGGCGAACCAACCAATGCCAAAGTATTATCAACAGCTAACTGTGTAGAGATAAAACTAAGTTGGTGTTGGTCGCGTAAAGTCGCTAGATACTCTTGATTGAGCTGGTCAATTCTGGTCAATTGCAGAGAGAGCAGGGAGTTTATCTGCTGATTTTCACGGGCCAGATCAAGTTTAAACAACTGTACATGAACACCCACCAGCGCAATCCATAGCGCGATAAATAAAAAAGCATTTACAACAAAAAATGTTCTAAGGCCTTTCATATCCTACCTGTTTAATAAATCAGCGATCTCTAATAATGATACATGCAAACATTAGACTTATCTATCAGATGCTTAGGATTAAGTAATCTATTTAGTGATTAACAAATATCGGAAAGGGTATAACAGGAAGTGATAAAAATGTGGCTCCCCAGGTTGGGCTTGAACCAACGACACATGGATTAACAGTCCACCGCTCTACCAACTGAGCTACTGGGGAATTATAAGGCTTACTAGATAAAAGGAGTGGCTCCCCAAGTTGGGCTTGAACCAACGACACATGGATTAACAGTCCACCGCTCTACCAACTGAGCTATTGGGGAATCGTAAGGTATATCTAGTTATATGATTGGCTCCCCAAGTTGGGCTTGAACCAACGACACATGGATTAACAGTCCACCGCTCTACCAACTGAGCTATTGGGGAATCATATAAGGTATTGACCTATTGTAATCAAGATTGGCTCCCCAAGTTGGGCTTGAACCAACGACACATGGATTAACAGTCCACCGCTCTACCAACTGAGCTATTGGGGAATCTTGATTTATCACTTAGCAAAGGAGATTTGGCTCCCCAAGTTGGGCTTGAACCAACGACACATGGATTAACAGTCCACCGCTCTACCAACTGAGCTATTGGGGAATCGCTTTGCTTAAGTGCGGGGCGCATAGTAATAATTGCCCCTATAAGTGTCAACTAATTCTACGTCAAAAATGACAATTTCTGTTTGTTTGCTCAACTTACATCCAGTTGTTGCAAACTACAGATCGAAACTTGTTCAGCTGGTATAAAAAATGCGCAGATAATTAATATTCATAAAAACACATTTCTTTATAGCTAAGCTTGATTGCCTAATAATTATGCACAATATGTAAAAGCCTTTGGTGCTGGTAGTTAGCGAGACTTATCCACTGATTTTGTGGATAACTGTGTGCATTAAAAGTCGCTTATGGGCTACAGCCCACTAGATACCTAGCACGAGCCTAAATTTGATCTACATCTGTTTTTCATTTAATCACTATTATTCAAGGACTTATTTAATTATTGGTGTAAAAGCTCAATTTTTGACCTGTAAAAAAAGTTGTTGCTTTTACAAAAAAAGTGTTGTGCATTACTTTTCGTTACAATCTTCTTACTGTGCACAATTTAGGGTTATCTGCTACCGATTTTCTGTTTGCGATATTCTCTGCTAAACAACGCTAATTTTCTGTACAAGACTAATACGCCTTTTTGTTATCGCTAGGTTTTGCGTAGAATGGACCAATGATAAAACTTTCAGATGATTGGTAGTAGAGCAGTGAAAAAACCATTTGATCTAGTATCGGAATACAAACCGGCAGGGGATCAGCCAACGGCTATTTCAAGTCTAATAGAAGGCTTAGAAGATGGGCTCGCTCATCAAACGCTACTAGGGGTTACCGGTTCAGGCAAAACATTTACAGTAGCGAATGTGATCGCAGAGCAAAATCGGCCAACTATAGTTTTAGCGCCAAACAAAACCTTAGCCGCTCAGCTTTATAGCGAAATGAAAGAATTCTTTCCTAATAATGCGGTAGAGTTTTTTGTTTCTTACTATGACTACTATCAACCTGAAGCCTATGTACCGACCACTGACACATTCATAGAGAAAGATGCATCAGTTAACTCTCACATCGAACAAATGCGGCTGTCTGCGACTAAGGCCTTATTAGAGCGACGTGACGTAGTATTGGTAGCCTCCGTGTCGGCCATTTACGGTTTAGGTGATCCTCAGTCCTATTTACAAATGATGCTGCACCTAAGTGTTGGCGATATGATTGACCAACGCGCCATTCTCCGCCGATTAGCAGAACTACAATATTCGCGTAACGATGCTGCCTTCCAGCGTTCTACCTTCAGAGTTCGCGGAGACGTGATTGACGTATTTCCAGCAGAGTCTGACAAAAATGCAGTAAGAATTGAATTGTTTGATGGCGAAGTAGAACGGCTCAGCAGCTTTGACCCACTAACTGGGGCTGAAGAGGCGGTAATGGCAAGGGTGACTATCTTCCCTAAGACCCACTATGTAACGCCGCGAGAAACCATTCTTAATGCCATCTCATCAATTAAAGAAGAATTAAACGAGCGCAAAAAACAGCTGTTGGATGCTAACAAGTTAATAGAAGAGCAACGAATTTCTCAGCGTACATTGTTCGATATCGAAATGATGAACGAACTAGGGTATTGCTCGGGTATCGAAAACTATTCTCGTTACTTGTCGACTCGCGCCCCAGGCGAGCCACCACCAACATTATTAGATTATTTGCCTGCCGACGGTATCCTTATCATCGATGAGTCACACGTAACCGTGCCTCAAATTGGCGCAATGTATAAAGGTGACCGCTCGCGCAAAGAAAATTTGGTTAATTACGGGTTTCGTTTACCTTCTGCCTTGGATAATCGGCCTCTTAAGTTTGAAGAGTTTGAACAAATCGCACCACAAACCATATTTGTATCCGCTACGCCAAGTAATTATGAGTTAGAAAAAACTAACCAAGAGTTTGTTGAACAAGTTGTTAGGCCGACAGGTTTACTAGACCCAGAAATAGAAGTTCGCCCAGTAAATACTCAAGTCGACGATTTGTTGTCAGAAATTCGTATACGCACGGCAATCGATGAACGGGTATTGGTGACCACGCTTACCAAAAGAATGGCCGAAGATCTAAGTGAATACCTCACTGAGCATCAAGTTAAAGTGCGTTACCTGCACTCGGATATTGATACCGTAGAACGGGTAGAGATCATTCGTGATTTGCGTATGGGAGTATTTGACGTGCTTGTGGGTATTAACTTGTTACGAGAAGGCCTCGATATGCCTGAAGTATCGCTGGTAGCCATACTCGATGCCGATAAAGAAGGCTTCCTTCGCTCAGAGCGCTCGTTAATTCAAACCATTGGCCGGGCGGCGCGTCATCCTCAAGGTAAAGCGATTCTTTATGGCGACAAGATTACCGGCTCTATGGAACGAGCAATTGGTGAAAATAATAGACGCAGAGAAATCCAGCATCAGTTCAACCTTGATAACGGTATAGTTCCGCAAAAACTTAACAAGAAAGTGGTTGATATTAGTAACTTTGGGAAGAGTAAAGTACTTCAAGCGGCAGAGCCAAAAGCAAAGTACGCAGCACTTACTCCTGAAATTATGTTGAAGAATATTGCGCAACTAGAAAAGCAAATGATCAATCACGCAAAAGAGTTAGAATTTGAACAGGCTGCAGCGGTACGAGATGAAATAAATGAACTGCAAGAGCAACTGGTAAAAATGAGTTAGCTGCAATAAGCCATAAAAAAAGCCGCTGTATATACAGCGGCTTTTTAATAGAACTAATCTTAGTTTGCTGCAGCGATAATTGCGCCAAACTCTTCAGCCATTAGAGAAGCACCGCCAACTAGCGCGCCATCAATGTCTGGTTGAGAGAAAAGCTCTTTAGCCGTAGCAGCTTTAACACTACCACCGTAAAGAATTTGAACTTTTTCAGCAACAGTTGCACTTTGCGCTGCTAACCAGCCACGAATGTGAGCGTGAATAGCTTGAGCTTGCTCAGAAGTAGCAGATTTACCAGTACCGATAGCCCAAACAGGCTCGTAAGCGATAACAGCATTTTCTAATGCTTCAACACCACAAAGGTCGATAACAGCTTTAAGCTGAGTTTCAACTACAGCTTCTGTTTTACCTGCTTCGTTTTCTTCAAGAGTTTCACCAATACATAGTACAGGTACTAGTTGGTTTTCTTGAATCGCTTTGAATTTAGCAGCAACTACAGCATCAGTTTCGTTGTGGTACTGACGACGCTCGCTGTGGCCCACTAGGTTGTAAGTACAACCAAATTCTTTCAACATTACTGGAGAGTTTTCACCAGTGAATGCACCAGAGGTGTTTACGCTTGCATCTTGTGCACCGTAAGCGATTGGAGCATCACCCACTAAGGCTTCAACTTGACCTAAAAATACTACTGGTGGGCAAATTGCAGTTTGCACGTTAGTAGCTGCTTTAGCTGGTTCGATTAAGCCATTTACTAATGCGGTAACAGAATCTTTAGTACCGTTTAGTTTCCAGTTACCCATTACAAGAGGTGTTCTCATTGTGCGTCTCTCCTTTAAATAAATTGGCTCGATTATAGTGAATAAATTACAAAAACGTAGTGTTTCCGCAAAATTATCTGCCTAAAACTGTAAATTGCTGATCTAAAACAAACGATTAAGAAAAATAAGTACGTATTTTTTGCCACCAAATCCCAAGTTTTTCGTGCCATACAGCGTCATACCTATGAATAAAGCGCGCATCGGGCAAAAACTCATAAAGCCGTTGTTCTCCCTGAACTTCTTTGCCAAGGTAATCAGTAGGTACAGGGCTTATATTGCTTGAATACTTGTTGAAATGCTGCAATGCACGTTTCATATGAGTAGCGCTAGTCACCAACGCGGTAGGGCGCTGTCCTATGTACGTAGCAATAACGGCTGCTTCTTGCTCGGTATCTTTAGCTTTAGGAATAGTAATAATGTTGGCAGGAGGAATGTTAGCTTGCCTTGCTACTTTTTCCATGAGCTCAGCATTGCTGTTTGGATCGCTGCCGCCATAGCCCGATACAATTAAACGGCTCTGGGGGTTAACTAAACTTAACTCAATCCCTTTAGTGATACGCGCAAACGATGAGCGACTAAGCTGCTCAGTAGGCGAGAGCATTGGATCACTGATATGACCACCACCTAATACCACGACAAAGTCGAAACTATCGACAAGCTGGCTTGGCGCTTTTAATTCTCGTTCATTTACTAGTAACTGTTGATTTACCCACCAAGGGTTGCTGGTAACCAACAATATGGCCAAAGCAGGGACTAAAGTCGCTGCGGCGCGGTAGGGACGTTTTGTTATGCCAAAATAAAAAGAGAGCAACAAAAAGAACAACGAAATGTTAAGCGGCATCAGCAGCGAGCCTAACCATTTTTTTACGATAAAACCTAAACTTAAATCCATATAGTGGTTTCTCTCATAAGCCTTACAGGCATCTTAATTGATTGCACTCTTCGGTGGAATCACAGACCTTAAAAATTACCAAAAATAGCGGCTTAATCCAAATTAATGCGTTAAATCAAAATTTTCCCGAAATTTTTTTCTGTGACTAAAGACAGGTTTAGCGACTTAAGGTAATCTTCGCACCATACAGGTATGTAATTAGCAGTGAGGAAAATATGTTTGAGCGCGTATCCGCAGCCCCCGCAGATCCAATCTTAGGATTAACAGAAGCTTTTAAAGCTGACGCCCGTCCTAACAAAATCAATCTTGGTGTTGGCATTTACAAGAATGAAGCAGGTCAAACCCCGGTTTTAGCTACCGTTAAAATCGCCGAAAAACGTCTTTTAGAAAACGAAGCCACCAAATCTTACCTAAGTATTGAAGGTAACCCGGCTTACGGAAAAGAAGTTCAAAAGTTACTTTTTGGTGAAGACAGTGAAATCGTAGCTAGCCAACGCGGATTTACCGCTCAATCTCCTGGTGGAACTGGCGCTCTGCATAACGCGGCTGAATTTGCTTACAACCATTTGGGTGTACGTACTGTTTGGGTAAGCAACCCAACGTGGGCTAACCACGGTAACATCTTTAAAGCGCTTGGCTTAGAAGTTAAAGCATACGACTACTACAATGCTGAAACTAAAGACCTCGACTTTGACGCAATGGTGACGTCTTTAGAGCAAGTTGCTGAAGGTGACTTGGTGCTATTTCACGGTTGTTGTCACAACCCAACGGGTATCGACCCCACTCAAGCACAATGGGAACAGCTAGCCAACTTAACTGCAGCTAAAAAAGCACTGCCTTTGTTCGATTTTGCTTACCAAGGTTTTGCGACCGGCGTTGAAGAAGATGCAGCGGGTTTACGTATCTTCGCTAAACAGATTAAAGAGCTACTTGTAGCCAGTTCTTTCTCTAAGAACTTTGGTTTATACAACGAACGTGTTGGTGCATTCACCTTAGTTGCGGCTGATAAAGAGCAAGGTGCAACAGCTTTTAGTCAAGTTAAAGCTGGTATTCGTGCAAACTACTCAAACCCACCGTCACATGGTGCTGCGGTAGTAACCACTATTTTGCAAGATGCTGAGTTAAAAGCGCAATGGGTAGCAGAAGTAGCTGAAATGCGTGACCGTATTAAAGAAATGCGCGATTTGTTCGTAGCAACTTTAGCCGCTAAAGGCGCAACTGGTGATTACAGCTTTATTCAACGCCAAAACGGTATGTTCTCATTCTCTGGTTTATCGAAAGAGCAAGTACAAACCTTAAAAGAAGAACATGGCGTATACATCGTTGGTTCTGGTCGTATTAGCGTAGCAGGTATGACTAAAGACAACATGGAAGCGCTTTGTGCTGCTATTGCCGCAGTAGTATAAGTACTGGTTTAGATACAAAAAAAGGGTTAAACGTTTCTCGTTTAACCCTTTTTATTTAGCTTTTTAGGATTCTAATTTAACCAACAACAATATTCCTGCCTTTGTTCTTCGCTTTATAAAGCGCGTTGTCTGCATCCTTTATCACTTCTTCGGCATTGGCGTGATGATTGGCTTTTTCTGCTACACCAATACTTACAGTAATTTGAACGGTATTTTTAGGTTTGGCTTCTTCGTTTCGAGCGGTTTTGTCACCTTTATCACGGCTGGTTTTATCCCTAATTGCAAACGGGGTTTCCGAGATAATTTCACGAATGTCATCTAAAAACGCAATAGCATGATCAAGCTTTTTACCTTTAAATAGAACGGTGAATTCTTCACCGCCGTAGCGAAATACTTGGCCGCCACCTTCAATTTGGTCGAGTTTAGATGCCACCATAGCTAACACGTCATCTCCAACGTCGTGACCATAGGTGTCGTTAAACTTTTTAAAGTGATCAATGTCTACCATCGCTAGGCTGTAATTTTTTGACATACCAGCGAGTTTCTCAAAAAGCATCCGTCTACCAAGTAAGCCGGTTAACTCATCGCGGTAAGCCAGCTCATGAGAGGCTCTAAATCCAGCATAAAGCATGATGAGCATAGAAGCGGTGAAAAATACCGAAGAGATAGCTTCACGGTCTAAAAACATCAGCGGAAATAAACTTGCGACAAAGCTAAAAAATAACCCAATGGTTAAACTTGTAGACTTATACGCCCAGCGAAAAAAAGCCGCGACGATACAAACCACAGACAAGCCCAGTGCAGCTAAGCTCATTACTAAACCTTCTCTAGGTCTAGGTTCAAACCATTCGGTAATAAACTCTGCGGTGTCGGCAACAAAAAAGTTAAGAGCTAGCGATATGCTCGCCATTTGTACTAACAAAAAAACATAAATGGCGATTGCTCTTGGGGTAGTACTGCCATTTTCATTAATGAACTGATTCAATACCAAGTTAATCGGGATGAACAAACACACTGCTGTAAAAGCAAATTTTGCTTCCGGAATACTTAGTGGTTGCTGTAGGTAACTGGCGATAAGCCAATAGCTAAAGGTGTTTACAATCACCACTGCAATAAGTTGTCGGCGGTTAAATTGCAGAGCTAACATTGCGGTAATTGCTGCTAAACCGTAAGGCATCCAATAGATAATATCTTGAGTATTCGCCGATAAAGATGAATGCCAAATAAGCAATGCACTCGCTATCGATAAGATGATTACAGGAGGCAGTATGTTTTGGCTTGTAAGTCTACTTTCCATAGATTTCAAGTGATTGAGTTTGAATCGATTTTATCGAACTATTACTAGTTTTTGAATCAATAACGAAGCAATAACGCGCTTAGCCTCTAAGTTTTCTTCAGCAACTGCATAATAGTCTTTGATATTATGCAGTTGCTGTTCTAATTTTAGTGTAACTAAGAATAATGGAGCAGGGCATGAGTGACTTTCTTTTCATCGATGATATCGACGAGCCTTCAGAAGAAGTTACCAGACCAACATGGAAGTTACTGGTCATAGATGATGAAGCCGAAATTCATTCTGTAACACGATTAGTATTGTCTGATGTGGAAATTGATGGTTATAAGCTCGAGTTTTTATCAGCATACAGTGCCGAAGAAGCACAACGAATGTTTGAAGAACATAATGATATTGCCATCGCACTTGTAGACGTAGTAATGGAAACCGACCATGCAGGTTTAGAACTGGTTAGGTGGATTCGAGAAACAAAAGAAAATCATGCAACACGCCTAATTTTGCGAACCGGACAACCAGGCCAAGCACCAGAAGAGTCTGTGATCAAAGACTACGATATCAACGATTACAAAAGTAAAACCGAGTTAACAGCTACTAAGCTTAAAACCATTACCTATTCAGCCATTCGCTCTTACCGAGATATTTTGTTTATTGAGCGTCACCGTCAAGGCTTGATGCAGGTTATAGAATCCACATCCTTAGTACTTAAAAGTAAAACCTTGTACCACTTTGGTTCCGCGGTGCTAAAACAACTAGTAGAGCTTTTCCAATTAGAAAGCTCAGCCATGTACATTACAACGCTTACCGAAGATGTACTGCGCCATCAGTCTTTTAACGTACTAGCTGCTACTGGGGATTTTGTTACCAATGAACATAACGAATATAATTTCGACCAAAGTAAAATCCCCGAAGATGTAAAACAACTGCTAAAACGTGCATTGGATGAAAAGAAAACGCTGGTTACCGAAAACTGCTATGTGGGTTTTTACCCAACAGATAGCCGCAGTGTTAGCTTACTGTACGTGCAACATGAAAACCCTTTAGACGATATCGAAAAAGGCTTACTTGAAGTCTTCGCCACTAACATTGCACTTACTTTCGAAAACCTCACCATTAAAGAAGAAATTCAAGATACCCAAAAAGAGCTGATATTCATTATTGGTGATGCCATTGAGCAACGCAGTAAAGAAACTGGTTCTCATGTAAAACGAGTATCGTTAATTTGTGAGTTAATGGCTAAAAAGCTCGATTTTGACCCCGAGTTTGTAGAAGCGTTTAAACACGCAGCGCCGCTACATGATCTGGGCAAAATCGCGATTCCTGAGTCGATATTACATAAGCCTGGTAAGTTAGATGCCGAGGAATGGAAGATTATGCAAACTCACGCGCAAGTGGGTTACGACTTATTGGCCGATTCCAATAAAATCATAGCGCGTTTAGGTGCAGAGATCTCTTTATGTCACCATGAAAAATGGGACGGTAGCGGATATCCCCGTCAGCTGGCTGGAGAGGATATTCCGTTGGTTGGTCGTATCATGGCCATCACTGATGTATTTGATGCCTTAGGCTCAAAACGCTCTTACAAAGAGCCGTGGGGTAATGACGAAATCAAGCAATTCATTATCGAGCAAAAAGGCAAGCATTTTGACCCGCAACTGGTTGATATTCTTGTAAATGACTTTGATGAATTCCTCGAAATAAGAAACGCTTACCCTGACTAAGTTTTTTATTGAGTTTTATCCTTAAAAGGCGCATTCTCACAGCATTATTCAGCTAAGTTCACTGCTTAGCATAACTTTTGAGAAGGGCCTTCTTTTGGCACTTAAACCTACTATTTATAAATTGCGAATATCTCTATCGGATTTAAACCGCAATTACTACGACACCATTAACCTCACTATTGCTCAGCATCCTTCAGAAACCCTAGAGCGGATGATGGCGCGTACAATGGCTTTTTGTTTGAATGCAGAAGCAGAGTTAGAGTTTACCAAAGGACTTAGTGAAGTAGAGCAACCCGACATTTGGCAAAAATCTTTAGAAGGTGACACCCTACTGTGGATTGATGTTGGCGAACCAAGCCCAGAGCGAATTAAGAAAGCAAGCAGATCGGCTAAACGCGCCAAGGTGTATAGCTTTAATTCAAAATCCGATACCTGGTGGCAACAAACAGAGAATAAAATAAACCTGTTGGACGCAGAAGTATGGCAGTTGAGTTGGGATGAAATGGTTACATTAGCCAGCTTTACTCAACGCACCATGGATATGTCAGTCACTATTACCGAAGAATCTGCGTATGTAACCAGTGATGAAAACGAAATTGAGATTCACTGGAAGAACTTAAAGTAGTTTTAGAATGAAGGAAGCTTAAGCTTCCTTCTTAGCCGCAACACTTTTTAAACTTTTTACCACTTCCACAACTACACGGGTCATTACGTTTAGGCGTTTTTTCTACTACTTTGGTTGCTGGCTTGGCGATCAATAGCTCTAACTGCTCAGTGTTTTCTTCAGCTTCGGAATCTACCGTAACGTTTACCGCAATCCCATACTCAGCAGCACGCAGTTGAAGTTCTTCTTTTCGGTCTTCAGTGCTTACCAACAACGGCAAAGGGTTTTCTTCAGTTCCAATTTTTACATCACGCTTTGTGTTAAAGCCGAAGCTTTCATGTTTTGGTTTTTTCTCGATACGACCCTTAAAAAAGAACTTAGACATGAATGTACCCCCTAATAAAAATAATTAGAGCAGGCTTATACAGCAATATATTACACAAATAAACTAAAACGGGAGTAGTAGGGCTGTAATGAGGGGCATCACAGAAATAAGATCAAAAAAAAGCCACTTAATAAAAGTGGCAATACAAAGGCAAAACATATTCAACTAAATGTTTAGGGTTGGGAGTGGCCATAGCCAACCACTCTCAAGTTGAACAGAACGCGAGAACTAGTCGTTGTGACGATTAGTTAAGTAAATTAAAGCACTTACTCGGTGATTTAGTTACTGTCAATGTTAACAGTTTGACAAAGTCTAGTGTTCAAGCTACCTATAATTTGGTTTGTTAATTAGCGATGTAATGACCAACAGAATTAATGCATCGATGCCGTGTCTGCGGTTCAAAATTGAATTTCTCATTCATCGAATACCCGAGCTTAGACTTGGCTAAACTCAACAACGATGAGTTTAAAGGTTTTCGATATCATCTAAGCAATGCTTAGCTTTGTTAAGCACTGCTGCGCGTTGCTGTTCGGACTTTTTAAGCCATGAGCTAAACACCATTTTGGTTCTTGGATTGTTTCCCATCTGGTGCTGATGTTTGTCCATAAAGTGCCAATATAAGGAGTTTAAGGGGCAAGCTTCGTCTTCAGTGGTTTTATTCACCTTGTATAAGCAGTCGGAGCAGTAATCACTCATTTTGTTAATATAGTTACCACTCGCAGCATAGGCTTTAGAGCCCACAATGCCACCATCTGCAAACTGGCTCATACCTCGGGTGTTAGGCATTTCTACCCATTCAATAGCGTCGATATAGATCCCTAAATACCAATCGTCGACAAGGGTAGGGTCAACGCCAGCCAATAAACAAAAATTTCCTGTAACCATTAAGCGTTGTATATGGTGGGCGTAAGCGTAGTCTAGCGATTGCTTGATAGCATGCTGCAAACAATTCATTTTAGTGTCGCCAGTCCAAAACCAACTTGGTAACTGTCGTTTAGCCTCTAATGCATTTAGTGATGCGTAGTCGGGCATGTTTGCCCAATACACACCTCGTATAAACTCGCGCCAGCCGATAATTTGACGAACAAAGCCTTCAATCTGGCTGATATCAATCCTGCCTTCGCTTCGTTCAAACGCTTCGATTGCCGTTTTTACTACGTATTGAGGACTAATTATTTTTGCGTTTAAGGCAAAAGAAATCCGCGAATGGTACAAGCTCCATCCATTATCTTTTCCTAATAGAGACAACTTACCAGTCATTGAGTCTTGGAATTGTCCAAAACGGGGTAAACACTGCTCGCAGAAAAAACTTAGCAATTGTGTTGCTTGTTTTCGGTTAACTGGCCAAAGTAGTTGGGTATCAGCGCGTCCAATTGTATCTATCTTATGTTTATCAATTCTTTCAAGAATACTGGTAACGTCATTCGAAAATAGCAAAGGCGTAGGAACATGGGCTAAATCGTCGGCCTTGAGTTTATTTCGATTATTCGCGTCATAATTCCATTTACCACCAAGCGGTGCATCCTTCTCCATCAGAACATCGAAACGAAGTCGTATCTTGCGATAAAAGTTTTCCAAACGATGACTTTTACTCGCTTGAAAATATTTGCCAATTTCCTCATCGGGCAAGTAAAAGTGTTCAGTGCTGTAAGCAGCGGAACTTAAGGGTTGAGACTCACTAAAGTTTGCTAGCTGTTCTCTTAACCTATATTCGTCGGGCAGTTGATATTCAAAACGTTGAATACTGTAGCTTTCTATTAGGTGGTCTAGTAGTGCAGGCAAATCTTTAAAGGGCTTAGTATCGTCCAAAGTTAAATGAGCAACTTGATGACCAGCGGTCTGCAAAGCAAAGGCAAACTGCTGCATTGCGGCAAAAAAGGCGGCTATCTTTTGTCTATGGTGCACTGTATAGCAGGCTTCTTGGTGTAACTCTGCAATTAAGTAGAGCGTTTGCTCATCTTGCTGTTTAAACCAACTATGGCTGGCATTTAGTTGGTCTCCCAGTAATAACCGTAAAGTTTTATAGCTTTTTTTAGCCTGCAAAGTCATGGATGTACTCGTTTTTAGTTTGATGTTTGTTGCCAGCACAGCGTTTAGAACAATACTTAACCTGAGCCCAATCGCGTTGCCATTTTTTTCGCCAGCTAAACGAACGCATACATACCGGGCAAACCTTTCGCGGAAGCTGTGACTTATTCATCTATTCGCCCCTATATTGTGCTGCAACTTTACGCCACTCACCGTAAATAACTTGGTTGTTGAGTCTTGTACACGTGTAAGGTGTAACGAATAAGCCATTAGGAAAGTTCACTCAAATACTCTAAGTGCTTAATTAGGGGCAAATTGCCTTCTAGTTGATATTAGGAGATGAAGCGCCTGCCCAGTGCATTTGCAAGTTTCATGGGGGGCATGAATAGCCAGCAGTAGAGCTGCTGGCTAAGGTGATTTAGTTAAAGGTAGGTTCTATCTTAATAGCAGCTATATCAACCAAGTTAATTGCACCGTTACGCGTATCGGTAAAAGTACTATTGGCATTTAAGTAGCTCATGTTGTAAAAATCGTGCAGTGATAAGGTGTAAGTTCCGGCCTCAAGATCCGCAACTAGAGGCGTAGAATAGACAAGTGGTTTAGTGTTATTTACGGTGCGGGCATGTGGCATTTGTACAACGCCTTGCGCAACTATGTCTGCATCGCTATTTGTAATAACCATCCACTTCACCGCATTGGTCACACCTAAGTTAATTGCATTGTGGTCATTGTGATACTTAAGCTGAATATTGTAGTGGCCATTCACAGCAATTTGCAGGTTATTAAGGGCTAAGCTGTCGTTTGTCTTTCCCCATTGGCTTAAATAAGCCTGGGTAATTTCTGTATCAGCTGGGCTTACTTCAACGTTGCTAACCAGCCTTGCGTCATCTACGTTAATCTCTTGGATTGCTGCGTAACATAGTGGCGCGCTGCGATGTGATACATTGCCAGAGCTGGTAAATACAGCCTCGGCACTATAACAATCTGCTACACCTTGCTGTGGGGCAACACTATCTTTGTATTCTCCTAGGCTTTGGTTACTGGCTATCATTTCTCCATTTCGGTAAATACGGTAAGTGCTTGCAGCATTGTTTTGATTATCACTGATCTCCACTGCCAACAAACCATTGTCTAAAAATACCCGTTCAATCATTGGCTCTATAGGTGCAAATACTGCAGGGTTTACACTATCTAAAGGCTCAGCGCTAACTATTGTGATATCGCTACTCCCGGTATCAAGATCAGCTAGGTTGATCACGATATTATTGGTATCTGCCAATGCGCTCCAATCTATAGTTGTACCCGAGTTTACTCCGTTTAAGCTGACAGTTTGCACAGGGTAATAGCCGCTATCTTGGCTAGCTGTTGGCAAGTTGATTTGCAGATTAATGGTATGGCCACGAAGGGTTAGCCCTTCTAAGCTAATGGTACTGCTATCGGCAAATAAATCTCTACGTAGTTTACTGGTAATAAAGGGTTTAAGGGCTAAACCGTCTTCATTAGTATGCACGCCAAATACACCGTCTATTACCATTCCTAGGTATGCACCAACCGACCAAAGTTGACGGGTAGAGTTAATCACTGGCCCAGACAAACCTGGATTATCGATATCCAATAAGTTGGGTTTTAAGCTTAACCACTCAAGGTTTTCCATGTTAGAAATGTTGAGTGAGGCTGCTCGTATTAAGGTATCGTAAGCGGCGTCAGCAACCGCAACATTGTTGGTAGCAATTGCTGCTTTTAAGCCATAAGCCGTTACAAATGGCCAAACCGCTCGGTTATGGTAAATCGCGATATTAGGTTGTTGGGGGAAAATAACTGGTGCGCCTAAATCACCATGCGGATAACTGGCCACAACGCTTGCAGCACGTGTTTCGTCGGCAATGCCGCTTTCTACAGCTAATGCTTGTCCCAACCAATCAAACTTATATAGCGGCGCAGTATCTTGATGTCCAGCAATAATACTGCTGTACAAGCCTTTGTCTGCTAGCCAAAATTCTTGGTTGATGGCGATTTTTAACGCATTGGCCCAAGATTGAAACTTTGCTGCTTCTGCGCTGTTGCCTAGCTCGTTCGCTAAAGATTCTGTCAGTCGCATTGCTTTATAATGCAACACGTTGGTTGATAAAGCCTTGCTGCTACCCAAGCTAGCGATGTCGTTTACTATCCAACTTGCATAGCTTTGCTCACGCCAATCTAAGAATGACTGTTCACCACGGTACAAACCATCTTGCTCATCAAATGCTGCTACTCGGTCATTTTCTAAGGTATTTACTAAGGCCGAATAAGCTTTAGCAACAAAAGTGCTACGGACATCTCCAGTTAAATTGTGTAACAGTTTTTCGGCCCCTAAGGCCCAAGCTACTCTATCGGTACTAATAGGCCAACTGCCACCGGTGCCGGTATCTTGGACTATTTGTAATCCATCATTAGAGCCTCTAGCAAAACTCGGTTTACTAAGCCCTTCACGATAAGGAGAAAGCTTAAACTCTAATGAGTTTTGAACTCGCTGTGGGTCAACTAAAGCTAAACCAAGGTTTGCTGCATAGGATAAGTCTCGTGTCCAAACATAATGCCATTTAGCACCTGTTTCAAAGCAATCACAGTCAATAGCTTCGCCACCGTTATAATTGTCGTCCACAATCTCACTAACACTATTTTGAACTGTCTCGTTGATAGCCAAAGCAAATAGGGCATCAAAGGCAATATTACCTGTACGTGTTTTAGCTTGGTCTGCCAGTTCTTTATATACAACATAGTTGTTGCCTGGGTCTCGTAAGTCTTGAGTTGTAGATTGAGCGTATTCTCGTAACTCTTCACTGGCAGTTTTAACCGAGAATTTAGCTTTGCTTGAATCATCATCTAATACATTGTCATAAACCAGTTCGGTGCTTAACTCATGGTCTAAATGGGGATCAATCGTTACATCACCACTGCCATCGGTTTCAGTAATCGTAAATATCAAAGCAGAGGGTTGGCTAGCATCAATATTAAATTGATAAAAACCGGTTTCGGTTACAAAAAAGCTGCTGTTAGGCCCGCCATCACTAAGGGTATAACTCTCATCTAGCATCGCTACAACCGCGTTATCTGCGTCCAGTACCCATTCGCTAGACCAGTCGGTATAGGCAATTTTGAATTCGTGATTACCCGGAGAAATTTGTTTAGTAAGCTGGTATTTATTGTCGCCTAAGTATTTAAGTTCATCGTCGCTAGTCCAGCCGTTAAAGCCGCCACGCACATAGATCTTTTGTGCTAGAGGTGGAATATCTTCGTTATAGCTAAATATCGGACTGTTTAAATCATCTCCTACTTTTAGTACAAAATCATATATGCCTGCGCTATTTAACACCAAAGCCATATTGGCAGCAGCTTCACCGGTAACAAGGGGATATTCTGTATCAGCATTAAGTTGAGTAAGCTGATCAATGTCAGCGGTAAAGGTTGTTTCCAAGGTCCAGTTTTCGTCAGCCACTTTAAACTCGTGTACGCCAGCAGCAAACTCTGTGTTGTCTAAACGGTATATGTCGCTGTCATAAACAAGTTGGAATTGCTCTTCAGCTGACCAACCACTAAAACTCCCTTTTAGATACAAGGGCACGGAGTAGGGGGCTAGGCTTACGCAAGCTGTACCTTCCCCGTTCGGCGTTTGAGTATCAGGGCAGTTTAACGTTTCGTCATCAGACAAGCAGCCATTCAATATTAATACAGACGCAAGACTTACTAAGCCTTTGCCCATAATTGGTAAAGTCTTCATTCAATTTTCCCACTTTAGCTATTGATTTAATGTCTTTTTTCTAATGAAAAAGTACATGTAAGGTATAAAACCTTAATGATAAGTATATCGATAGAGAGTGTGAGGAAAGTGAAGCCCTTCACGATTCCTTGTTGACTCAAAACTCATTTATCTTTTTGTGAAGCTACGGATATCGAGCAACACCTATGGTTAAACTCGATGGATAAGGTGACGATTTAGCCGCACAAGCTTACTAATCTTGCTAAATATTCAAATACTTAAACACAGTAACTGGACTAAACTTATTATTGTTTTTATAAACAGCATTGGTCGAAATAGTCTATTTATCGAAGGGATTCAAAATGACAGATTTAGACATCAATAAAGCGCTTGGCAAGTTAGTAGAGAAAATCGACCAAGTAGAAGGTATCGTTGTTGAGCAAGGCACCGCCGAAGCTTGGCAAGCATTAGACAAAGGCGCTAAAAAGCTTCTTAGTAAGATTGGTGTTGATGCAGCTGAGCTAAAAAACCTTTTTGCTTTTATCCATCAAGTTTCGGCAGATCCTTCACTAACCTTAGACCTTGAAGAATGGCAAGTCCCCCTTGGCTCTGCGCTATCCATAAAAGGCCGAGTAGGGGGGCACTTAATTATCGATATAGTCCTACCGAGCGATGCTGAACAATATGGCGATTTTAAGCAGCCCAATATGGCCACGGTTGCCATTGACCAGCAGTTGCAAATAGAAAGTGGTGTAAGCATAAACCTGCCAGTTAAATTGCTTAACATTTTTAGTAACGCAGAAGGACACCTTAAATGGCAGGTAAAAGTAGTTTGTGCAGTAGCCCACGATCAAAAACTAATCCGCTTTCTAGGGCAATTAGCTAAAGAAGCGCTACCGCTGTTTTCTCTAGAGTCCTTATCTAATGTTATAAATGCGCAGTATTCTAGCCATGCAATTCAGGGGGTAGTTATTCAACAAAATAGAGCACTGTCTGCCTCTGCCACAGCAACTTTGGGGCATGTTTGGAGTGTATCTGGCAACAACAAGTTACTCGATGTAAAAGTTAACGCCAGTGCAGGTGCTTCATTCAAAGCCAGTTACGCGTTTAGCGGAGGCTTTAAGCTGGTAATAAAACCGGCTGATATTGGCGTTCAAATATCACTTTATCAACTTACCAACAGCACTAAACAAGCTGGTCTTAGCTTAGATGCATTAATAGAACTACATGGCCTAGACAAAGTTGCAGAAACCTACTTAGCTGCGCCGCTAGAGAAATTAGAGGCCGAGGCTGCGCAGCTACAAGTTTTGTTAGAACGGTTTAAAGAACCTGGCACCTGGTTACTACAAAACATTGATGAGCATTTCGCCCAAGCAATTAGCGAAGAAGATTGGAAAGACATCGCGTTATTGTTGGCCGATGGTGACAGTGATGGATTAGCAAACCAGCTAGGAGCAACGGTAAAAGATAAGTTGGAGCTAGCCTTAACCACCCAACCGTTAGAGTGGTTGAGCAAACCCGATGAAACCTCGCAAAAAATAGGTGACTACCTGCAACAAAATACCTTTCTAACGCCTGCTTTATCAAAGCGCTTGAAACTAAATGATTTACTTACAAAAAACTGCATCAAAGCTAAACAAAAGCTGGTAGAAGAAATAGCCGCTATTGCCGATAAATCTCAGGGTGAAGTCGCGCCCTTACTAACCCCGCTTAAACAACTAAAGGAGGCTAAAACAGAGTTAAAAGATCAATTAAACAAACAACAGTTAGCTTCAACTTTAACTGACTGCGTAACTCGATGGTTAGAACAATACAACAAAGCACGTACTACCTTTAGCCAAGCCATTAAAAAGGCTGGTGAATTACAATTAGGCTTATCGGTTTACGGCTCTAGTAGTAAAGATAGTGGCAAACAAGCCATGTTAAGTTTTAAGCTAGTAGAAGCCAGCGCTACAGAATGCCAAGATTTGTATCAAGACCTACTTCTAGGCAAACCTATAAACCTAGACTCACTGCAATTAATGGAGCGTGATGGTCAGCTTAGTGATTTATCAGGCTGGTTAGTTAGCAGCGGCAAAATCAAAAAAGAAATTGGCCTTAAACTTAACCTAGGAGACAACTTCCAGTTTTCTCAGCAAAGCCTTATAGAGAAAGTTGCCAGTGCAAAAGTAGATCACACCGGTCAACTACTGGAATTAACTGGCGAAAGCGTAATAAGACACCAATCAAAAACGCTTAAAGAAAGTAGAACTGCTGAGTTTGTAAGTGCATTTGATGTACTCGCAGCCTTAAAGTTTGGCGCCAGCCCCAATATCGGTATTGGTTTAAGCTTTGAAGACAAAGGCGTAATGACCCCAAAAGAAATGCAACAGTTTTTAGCACCGTTAAGCAATACTGCATTTCCACTAATAGACCGAACTAGTTACTTATTAGCTTTACAGCAATTTAATCTGCTTTACCAAAGCCAGAGCTTGTCTCGTTCAATCATCGAATGCCAGTTAAATTTAGATGCCAACGATATCCATGCGCTTGCAGCAGCCAATGAAACTGACATAGAAGCTAGTGCCATCGAGCTACTTTGTAATATGACCTTGTCGGGCAACGAAAGAGGGCAAATAGCCCACGAAAGTAAAATTGCAGAGCAGAGCAAAGCCCAACTAAACGCTTTTCTCGATGCCAGTTTAACCAGTTCTGCGCCAAGCAGTGCGCAATCATCATTCAAACAATTACAGCAACGTGTAAAAGACATACTGGCTAATGCACATCGTTTATCAACATTTATTGGTATCTATCGGAAGCTAAGCCAGCAAATAGAAAACCTCCAGACTAACGACACAAAAGCCTATATAAAGCTAGTTAACCAAGCCAACGATGAGCTCATTGCTACCATGAAGTCATTCATTAAAGTACAAGGTTGGTTTAGCGGTTTGTTTAGTGAAGCGATTCCTAAAACTACAATTATTTTGTTAATTGTACTGGCGAAATACTTAGGTAGGGATGAACCCTTATTAACGCCAGTTATTTCTTACGATAGCAATGGCAAAACCCAAGTGCTTTAGTCATTTAGTCGTGCACATACGTAAACAGTACACGACTGTTAAACGTAGCAGCCTCGTAAATCTATGTTCGAGCTCCAAGAAAGCCCTTAATTCGATCGCCAAAGGCGCGGTAAACGTCTTTATCTGTCCAATACAAAGTATGGCTCCACGGTGTATTACCGCTAATGGGGCCGCCGACACTCACGCATTGGTCTATAACAAACTGGTAGCTGGGGCCAAGCTCTTTTAGTGGCCAGCCTAGCCAATCATCGCCATCAAAATAGTTTAACCAACTAAACTCGATGCTCGGCTTAGTAAAACACTCTCGTGTTTGTAAGCCGCCTAAAAACAAGGGAATATTGCATCCTGTTGTGAATAGCAGTTTTACTCGGTTCCCCTTTAGATAAGCCAACTTATCGTCGTCGATGTTTTGTAAAAAGTCGTTGTGATTTTTGTCCCATACCTTGGCATCATTTCTATTTAGGGCATCCCAAAAGTAGTTAGAAATAACTTGGGCCCCAAGGCTATGGCAAATAATCACTACGGGAACATTTGTGTTAAAACCACATTCGTTCATACCCTTAAAAAAGGCAGCTTGTAACGCTTTTATAATCTCCATGTAATCGTCAGTTTGCCTGCGTCCTGCTACTTCTAAACTTGTAGCATCTGAAAAAGAGTTCATAAAAAACCGACGACCAAGGTTTGATAAGGTACTAAATCGATTGTGGTAGGTTTGCCAAATATCGTTAATCAATTGGTCTTGTGGCGCTTGTAATGCCGAGTAATATTTTACTCGCTGCAACGACACTTTATTCATTACATCGCTGCCAAGATACTCAGTGAGTTTTTCTTCTAAGCCATCGGCAAAGTTAGGTTTTCGTTGTCCCATTCCATGTACGGCTAAAACGATAAGCTCTTTCATAACAGTTTCCTTTTTAGGGCTTACTAAAAATATCTATTACGTTGTAAGAGGCGGCTGAAAAGAGGGTTCAGTAAAACTAGGCCTAATGAAATTCTAGGCCATTCTGCAATACATAAAGTGCTATTCAAGTTAAATATGCTTTAAGTCAATTAAATGTCATGCAATTTGTTCGAATGACCTAGCCAAACTACTAACGCTACATAGGCTTAAGCTTAATTAAGCAATTTAGATTTATGCACTCACAGTGCAAGGTTAAAACTTTAGGTTTATTACACTAGCCAAAATTTTCTATTTTGGTTTTCAATGAACAAAAATCTATTGGCTTTGGCTATATCTAGCATGTTTGCCTCACACGCCATGGCCGGAGGTATATTGCTGCACGAAGTAGCTACCTTCGACAGTGTCTCTTCAGCGGGCGTTAGCAACGCCACCAACAACAAAGATGCAAGCGCGGCTATTACCAGCCCAGCTGGCTTGTCTTATATCGAAGACAGTAGCTTTTCTTTAGGCATACAGTACCTCGATGCTTATTCTAAACATGTTGGGCAATTACCAAACACAGAGCTTCAGCTGTCAACTTACGGTGAGAATAAGTCCTTTGTGCCAAGTTTGGCTTATGCAACTCGTTTAGATGAGCAATGGGTAATTGCGGCCTCCTTACATGGCGATGGCGGTTTGGGCATGGATTATCAAAACGGCCGAGCAGGTTTAGGCATAATAAACCTAGAGTCCCAAGAAGCGCTAAACTTGCATCTTGCAGCCGCATATCAAGTAAACGACAAGCTCCATTTGGGTGGGGCGTTAGTTGTGCAACATCTAATGACAAGTGTTGATTTGAATTTGGGCGATATAAACGCGAACGGTGATGTGTCCAGTACTGCAGCCAGCTTCATATTCTCAGGTATGTATCAGATAAACACGCAAACCTTATTATCTGCAAACTATAAACATCGCGCAGATCATCAAGATACTCATCTTGATCTAGATGTATCCAATGGCCAAAGCGTTCCGCTTGATGTTGGTGTTGTTTGGCCTAGTCGCTTAGATCTTGGTATTTCCCATTCTTTAAGTAATCAGTTCACTGTTAAAGCTATGACAGGCGTTGAAATGTGGTCAGTCTTTAATAGCGCTGAACTTGATGCAAACAACGTTTTTTGTATAGGTACAGCTTTGGCCTACCAAGCCAATGATTGGGTTTACCAAGCCGGAGTGCGTTACGACTCACCCATGTTTGATACAGAAAATATGGTGCCAGAACTAACTATTTCTCAAAACTGGTCTGCAGGCATTGGGGCAGAGAAAACCAGGCGTAATGGGCATAGGTTTGGCGTCGCTTATGAATACCGTCACCTCGGCAATCATGACGTAAATTATTCAATGAGTGAACAAACTAGCAGGTATTCTTACTTTGACGGCCGAGTAACAGAAAACCGTATTCACGTATTAAGCTTTAGTTATGCTTACTAATTGCTAAATGTTCTTTGATACCGTCGCAACAAACACGGGCGTGACTAGCCCTATGTTGCTTGCGACTGTTTAGATATAAACACCAGCAATAAAGTATTAGCGCTAAGCGTTTAGCTGCTTAATCTAATTACGTTCAGCAGTAGTGAGGGCGATTATATAAGTTATGATAGCGCTTAAGCCTTTTAATTGACCTAAAGCATAATTAAACGAAAGCTTGATATAGACCTAATTAAAATCTCTAAAGTAACTAGCTCAAATTTATTTAATCCTCGTTAAGTTCTCCGCTCATTTTAATATCAATTGAATCAATAGGTCACAAATTGTTCACTATTTAACCATCAAAACATAATAGTTCGAGTTAATTATGGGATTTACATTCCTGTAAATTACAAAAAGTTTGGTGAACTAAAATGTTTAATTGGATTAAGAAAATAGGCATGGTAGCCGCTTTAGTTCTTGCGTGTGCCTCACAAGCAAATGCAGAGACAGTAAAGCTAGCAGTAACAGATTTAGTAGGTCTTGAAGAGCTTCAGCGTGAGTTTGGCGCTTTTAAAGAAACACTATCTAAAGCCACAGGTTACGACATCGAATTTTTACCTGTTACTAACCGTACAGCAGCTGTAGAGGCGCTACGTTTCAATAAAGTCGACTTTGTACTTACCGGCCCAGCCGAATACGTGGTTATGCAGAAACGCTCAAAGGCTAAAATTGTAGCCGGTTTCTCTCGTCCAGATTACTTTGCAGTAATCATTACCATGGCCGACAGCCCATACACTAACGCAGAGTCTCTAAAAGGAACCAAAATCGGTTTAGGTTCGGTGGGTTCTACCTCTAAACACCTTGGTCCTATTCAAGCACTTGCAGATGCCGGCCTAAACCCAGCAAACGACGTAGATGTGATTAACACCAAGGTTCCAGTTTTGTGGGAGTCATTGAAGAAGGGTGACGTAGCGGCAATTGGAATCAACCACTTAAAGTTTATCTCGCTACGTAACAAAGAGATTGAAAAAGGTGGCTTACAACCTGGAGAGTTTCGCGTTGTTGCACGTGGTCCAGATTTACCAAACGACGTATTAATGGCCGGCAGCCATGTAGACGACAAAATGTTAGAAACCATGAAAAAGGCTTTTGTTGATCATTCAGAGGAACTGGTTGCGGCAATCTTAACTGGTGAAGATAACCAAAAGTACGCAGGCATGCGCTTTTTAACCGGCATTAAAGACAGTGATTACAACTACGTACGAGCAATGTACGCCACTGCGGGTTACCCAGAATACTCAGACTTTATTGGCGATTAGTCTATATGAGCAATTACACCACTGAGCCGACTACACTAGCCGATGCTAGTGTATCGGCAACTTCGCGCCTGCTCCAAGTGAGCGGGCTTACCAAAAGCTTTGATAACAGTAGCACTCCCATTTTTTCTGATGTTAGCTTTTCCATTTTTGCTTCACAGTCGGTTGCGCTTATTGGCTCCAACGGGGCAGGCAAAAGTACCTTATTGCGCTGTTGTTTAAGATTAATCGAACCCGATGCCGGCTCAATTGTTCTTGATGGCGAAACCATAGATAAAAAATCGGGTCGCCACTTAAGTAAAGCCCGAAACAAAGTGGGTTTTGTGTTTCAAAAACACTGCTTGGTTCCTCGCTTGTCTGCTTTAAGTAATGTGCTGCATGGCAACTTAGCTTATAGCCAAGGCCCCAGAAACTGGCTACAAGGTCTGGCAAAACAAGATGCGCGGGAGCGTGCAATGGATTGCCTTAAGCAAGTTGGTTTAGCTCACCTTGCAAATAAACGCTGCGACCAACTGTCTGGCGGGCAATCTCAACGCGTAGCGGTTGCAAGGGCGTTAATGCAGCAACCCTCTATATTGTTTGCCGACGAACCCACCGCCAGCTTAGATCCACAATCGGCGCAAGAGATTATGGAGTTGTTTAAGGGCTTGGTGAAAAACCAAGGCCTAACCTTGTTTTTTGTCTCTCACAATATCGAGCACGCGCTTAAATACGCCGACCGAGTTCTTGGTTTGCAAGAGCGAAAGTTGTCATTAGACAGTGCAACCCACACGCAAAGTCTACAAAGTTTGCGAGCATTTTATGGATAAGCAAAAAGAAAATGGCTTAATGAATAACGCAATTAATGGCCAAACTACCTTAGACACGCCAATGCGGTTTGAACGGCCCAGCATAATAACCCAAGTGTTATTTGCTTTATTTGTGCTGTTCTTTCTATGGTCTACCTCCAATGCTGGCTTGTCGTTAAGTGAGTTATTGTCGGGCTTACCTAACATCGCAACAATTGGTGGTGAAATGATCCCGCCAGCCACCGATCGCGCATGGCCAATGGCAAATGCCATTTTAGTTACCTTTCAAATGGCCCTTGTAGGTACGGTAATTGGCATCGCGCTTAGTATTCCTATTGCCATTTTGGCAGCGCGTAATGCTTCGCCGCATCCTATTGTGCGCCATGTTACTCGATCGGTAGTCAGCTTTTTTCGAACCGTTCCAGATTTAGCATGGGCACTGTTTTTTGTCGCCTCGGTAGGTTTAGGCCCATTCGCTGGCACCTTAACCATTATTGTCGACACCATTGGGTTTTGCGCCCGATTTTTTGCCGAGTCGATGGAAGAAGTAGACCCAGGTCCGTCAGAAGCATTAGCGTCAATTGGCGCAAATCCCATCGACCGAATCGCCGTTGTTTTAATA
This sequence comes from Agarivorans sp. OAG1, assembly GCF_037076485.1. Taxonomy (NCBI): domain Bacteria; kingdom Pseudomonadati; phylum Pseudomonadota; class Gammaproteobacteria; order Alteromonadales; family Alteromonadaceae; genus Agarivorans; species Agarivorans sp. OAG1. Next base: position 2,362,755 of record NZ_AP028990.1, on the reverse strand, counting down.
CCGGGCGCAATGCCTAGTTTTATAAACATTAGTCTGTTTTCTTTGGAAAAGGCGGTGCGCTCTTCGGTGGTTTTAGGCCTAGTTGGTGCGGGTGGAATAGGCGCCGAGTTAGCTGTTTCCATGGAAATGTTTCGCTACGACCAAGCAGCAATGATCGTGTTAATGATTTTTGTATTGGTGTTTGCTGTAGAGCAGTTTTCCTCTTCAACCCGCAATCGTCTATTACGCCAAAGCAAATAAATACATAGCGCCAAGCAACTAAGCCTTGGCGACCCCAAGTAAATGAAATTGAGATAGCAAAAAGTAATGGATGATAAAAACGTAGTAATCGAAAACGTCATGTTGTTAAGCGAACAAGGTTGGAGCGACCCTACCTGTGTATCTATTCAAAACGGAAAGATAAGCGCCATAGGGCAAGTGGCCGCAAATACTCACACCACACATATCGATGCGCATGGCCAATACATGTTACCCGGCATTATCGATTTACACGGTGACGCCTTTGAACGGCACATTGCACCAAGAGCAGGAACTCATTTTCCCCTAGAGCTAGCCTTAGCTGCTAACGATGCAAGCCTTGTGGCAAGTGGAATAACCACCTTTTATTACAGCATTACCGATGGTTTTGAGCCTGGCCCACGCAGTCGCGATACGGTGCGCGAGTTACTGCAAACGCTCGAGACTTTAATGCCTCGTTTTAGTTGCCAAGCGCGCATTCACATTCGCCACGAGAAGGTAAACGTAGAAAAGCACGAAGAGTTAGTTGATTGGATCTTAAGTGGCCGTATTCATCTTTTGTCGCTAAATGACCACTTACCACCACTAAATAACGAGCGCAAAATTCAGCGTTACCTTGCCGGTATGCGCAGGCGTGTATCCATGTCGGTAGAAGACATTAATCAGTTTTTGTTAAACCTTCAGCAACATCGAGAATTGGGTGAGCAACAGGCGCAAGCCTTAGCCGAAATAGCAGCTAAGCAGGGCATTTCGCTTGCCTCTCACGATGACGAAACCTTAGAAGAAGTAGCCAAGTCGATTTCTTTAGGCGTCTCTATTGCCGAGTTCCCCATGTCGGAACTGGCCGCTAGAGAATGCCAAAAAGGGCGCGCCGCGGTGCTAATGGGTTCTCCAAACTTAGTTCGCGGCGGCTCTCACGTAGGGGCGATTAGCGTTAAAGAAGCAATCGAGCATGGCGTGGTAGACATACTGTGTAGCGACTACCACTATCCAAGCCTGTTTAGTGCGCCTTTTACTGCAGTAAAAACCAACAACTTGTCGTTGTACAATGCTTGGAAGTTAGTCAGCGAAAATCCAGCTAAAGCCGCAGGGCTAGGGGATACTAAAGGTAAGATAGAACTAGGCTACGACGCCGACTTTATTCTGCTTAGGGACTTAGATGGCTCACCGTTATCTATTTCCTCCACATGGGTTAAAGGCGCGCGAGTGTTTGCTAAAGCTAACAAAATAATAGGCGTTTGTTAGTAAGCTAGTTGTTGGTTAAGTGAAACTAAAAAGCTCAAGCTAGGCCTTGAGCTTTTTATTATGTTAAGGCGAAAGCTAGGACTAAAGCCACCAAGCAAAAACTAGCTGTAAGAAAGCGTTTAAGTTGTTCAACTCAGTAAGCCGATGGCTAGCGATTGTAATTTTGACAAAAATAGTAATAAACTGTCAATTATACTAAGTCCTTGTGCCAAAAGGAGTTTTACCAAGATATGACGTTCGACGAAGATGAGTTAAAAGGCCTACAGGCAGCTGAACTGCAGAGGAAATCCCAAGAGATAAAACAGCGATTTGACCAAAAGCGCAGCTATTTTCATCAGATACGCAACCATTTCATAGTTGTCGAGCATTGGGACGATTTGAATCAAAAGCTAGTTGCTTTTGATATGGAAAAGTTCAACGTTTGGAACAAACAATGGAATAACGTGCATAGGAGTGTAAAGCCTGAAGAGCTTATAAAGTATTTCAATGCTGGAGAAGTAGTATTCAGTGAATTTTCTGATTACTTGAGCTCCATTCTTCCTAAAAGTGATGAAGTTGAATTAACCGAATACAAAAATGAGATTTTAGCTCAAATTAAGGAAGAGCTTAATGACCTAACGGCAGCTGTAAATGGTAAAGTTAAAGAAGGTATTGATGATGTGATAGGGCTTAAGTCTGAACTAGGTTTAGAGAAAAACTTTGGAGAAAACATAGAGACAGAGTTAAAAGCGAGTATTAAATCAAAGAATAACTTCAGAAATTTATTTATTGGTACGTTGGCATTGATTCCAGTGTTCTTAGCTCTGAGTTCTCACTTATTTTCGCTTGATAGCTCTCAGCAAATTGAACTAATTACATTGAAGTTAGGAGTGTCGTTTTCATTAGGTTTCTTGTCATATTTTTTCTTTAGTCAATATAAGGTCTATCAAATGATGAGTCTGCGTTACTCTCACCTAACTGGCTTCCTAGGTGGAGGTGCCACGTTTTTGTCAAGACTGGTGAATACAGAAGATGGTGAGATAAAGAAAGATATAAATCGGAAGATTGCTCACCTGTTTATGCAAAATGATGACATTTCAGGTTTAGTCAAAAAGACAACGCATCCTGCAGATGTTTCTATCGATAAATTAGGGAAGCTTCTAGAGCAAATTGGAAAGTTCAACAAGACTTAATCATTCAGAATGGACTTCAATTGCCGATAATACCATTTACCGGCAAGAGTAAGTTTACATTACTTAAATGAAACGACCTTTGAATTAAATAGCTCCTCGACAATCCAGTCGGGAACTTTTGCTGCTCTACGATTAGTTAGCTACTTCTGAGCTTACTCATACTGCGGTAAATCAAAAGCGGTGGATATTGCTTGTAGTAGCTTTAGTTTTAAATGTTGGCCGTTAGTTGTAAAACTCTTTTTTTGAAATCCTCAAATTTCCTCAACCAGCCCAATAGAAATGGGCACTTGCTTGTGAATTGTGTCAGCTTACCTTACAACTCTGCTTACGGTGTTTTTTAAACTAGCGTGTTTTCATAGCCTTAACTATTGGTCGTGGTATTGCATCCCGCTTCAAATTGACAATTGTGTCAACTGGCATGTGCCAGTCAATTTTGCATCAAAAGGGAATCGCATGAAATCTATTAGAATGCTGTCTGCATTGGTTTTAATAGCAAGCTCGTTTACTGCAAACGCCACCTTTATTAGTGGAGATTACACCCTGAACAATGGTAAGCAAGTAGCACTGCAAGGGCTAGAATGGATGCCGCTTACTTACTCGCAAAGTTATTCTCGTTTATACGTTGAGGCCGATGGCGGATGGGTTGATCGCTTTGGCAATCAATGGCAACAAAATGATTGGCGCTACGCCACTCGAGCAGAAACGGCCACCTTACTTAACTCGTTGTGGGGCGGCAATTACCTTGGTTTTTCTAACGACAATTTCGCGGGTGCAACCTGGTTTATTGACCAACTAGGGGGCCTAGGCATAGATACTACACTTGGCCATAATCGAGTAGATCTTAAATTAACTAACGACGTTTGGCTTAACTATGACGTATCGCAGTTTTTGTTTGGTGAAGATCTAGAGTGTTCTGATGAACTTCGATTAAGCTGCATCGGAGAAGTAGGCATTGCAGATGGTTTTTATACTTCTATGGTAACCCGCAATATCCTCACAGGAAATGGCGTTTACATGCAAGCTTGGACTCCCTTAGGTTATTTTGGTGACCGCTCCGGAGTAGATGCAGGCGTAAGTAGTGACAACCGGGTTCGCTCTAAAAGCAACAGCAGTTCTATGCTTGGTTCGTTACTGGTAAGGCAACCCGCGATAGCCCAAGTACCAGAGCCAACAACCTTAGTATTGCTGGCTTTCGTTTTATTCGGTGTTTGGCTTAAACGCGCTAGTCATAAAGCTAATGCTTTTAGCTAACAGATAGTTTTAGTCAATTGATTATTGCTGGATTTTAACTAGCCGCTCATGCAGAGCGGCTAGTGTTTTAGCAAAGGCTAAACCGTTTTGTCTGCAGTATTTAAAACAACTAGTTTTGTATTGGTCTTAAACAGTTTACAAATGAGCACAAAGAACAAGGGCGCAAAGTAGATAACCAACAATGTTGCCGCCATTATGCCGCCCATTACCGAGGTACCAATAGCATTACGCGCATTTGCTCCAGCGCCAGTACTTATTACTAAGGGCAATACACCTAAGCCAAATGCGAGTGAGGTCATTATGATGGGGCGCAAACGCATTTCACAGGCTTGCACGGTGGCATCTAATAAATTCACGCCTTTGTCGTAGAGTTCTTTAGCAAACTCTACAATTAGAATGGCATTTTTAGCGGTGAGGCCAATGGTGGTTAGCACGCCTACTTGGAAGTAAACGTCGTTCTCTAGGCCGCGCAGCATAATGGCTGCTAATGCCCCCAGTAAGCCAAGCGGCACAACCAGAATAATTGCAATTGGAATGCTCCAGCTTTCGTATAACGCTGCTAAACAAAGGAATACCATTAAAATTGAGATGGCGTATAGAATAGGAGCTTGGTCACCCGCTTCAATTTCTTGATAAGACATACCGGTCCAACTTACTTGTACGTCGTTAGATATTTCTGCAGCTAAACGATTAACCTCGTCCATTGCTTCGCCGGTGCTATAACCTTCGGCCGCTTCGCCTACAATTTCTACCGCAGGATTACCATTATAACGTTGCAGCTGCGGTGAACCTTTGCCCCAGTGTGATGTACTAAATGCAGAGATGGGCACCATTTCGTTTTGGTTATTGCGAATAAACCATAAATCGAGATCTTCGGGTGTCATACGGTATTGTGCGTCTGCTTGAATATATACCTTTTTGGAACGTCCTCGGTCGATAAAATCGTTAACGTAAGAGGATGCCCAAGCAATAGATAAAGACTGGTTAATATCGTTAATTTCTAGGCCGAGTACTTTGGCTTTTTCGTAGTCTACGTCTAGGAACAGCTGAGCGTTATCTTCTAAGCCATTATGTCGTGTGTTCTGCAGCACAGGGCTTTGCGCAATTGCGCCTAGTAATTGGTTACGCACCTCGATAAGTTTGTCGTGGCCTAACGCGCCTACGTCTTCTAAGTAAAAGTTAAAACCGGTAGCTGTGCCTAACTCTCTTATTGGCGGGCTACTAAAGGCAAATATTTGCGCGTTTTTGTAAGTAGAAAAATGGCTCATAGCTCGGCCAATAATGGCATCGACATCGGTGCCGGGTGCTGTTCGCTCAGACCAATCTTTCAAACCAATAAATGCCATACCCGCGTTTTGACCAGAACCTGAAAAGTTGAAACCGGAAACTGTGAAAATGTGATTAACCGTATCCGACTCATTTTGTTCAAAATAGTCTTTTACATCCAGCATCGCTTCTTGAGTTTTTTGTAAGGTTGTTCCGGTAGGCGTGGTTACCATTACCATAAAGTCGCCTTGGTCTTCGTTCGGCAAAAACGAGCTTGGCAGCGAATGATATAGATACGCAGTACCAGCAAATAGCAGCAGATAAATGAATACAAAGCGAAGAGGGCGCTGCAATGTGTGTTTAACCGACCCTCGGTATGCTGAAGATACTTTGTTAAAGCCTTGGTTAAATAGCGCAAAGAATTTATTACTCTCGGTTTTATCAACCGGCTTAAGTAAGGTTGCGCAAAGCACAGGCGTGAGCACCAAGGCTACAATTACCGATAACACCATGGCCGATACAATGGTTAACGAGAACTGCTGGTAAATAACTCCGGTTGAGCCCGACATAAAGGCCATTGGAACAAACACCACCGACAAGACCATGGTAATGCCGATAAGCGCGCTGGTTATTTGCCCCATCGACTTTTTGGTGGCCTCTAGCGGCGACAACTTCTCGTCGTGCATCAAACGCTCTACGTTTTCTACGACTACGATAGCGTCATCTACCAGCAAACCAATTGCCAATACCAAGCCAAACATGGTGAGAGTATTAATCGAGAAACCTAATAACGACATCACTGCAAAGGTACCTAGCAATACTACGGGTACTGCAATGGTAGGAATTAAGGTTGCTCGAAAGTTTTGTAAAAACAGCAGCATAACAAAGAACACGAGGGCTACGGCTTCGAATAGTGTTTTTACCACTTCGCTAATGGAAATACGAATAAATAGGTTGTTATCTGTTGATTTAACTAGCGCTAAACCTTCTGGAAAGCCCTTAGAAAGTTGCTGAAGTTTCTCGTCTACCGCGGTTTGCGTATCAAGCGAATTAGCACCCGTTGCTAGGGTGATTGCAATGCCCGATGCCTCTTGCCCCATGTAAGCAGGAATAGTTGAGGAGTTTTCGCTGGCTAACTCTACACGTGCGATGTCTTTAAGTTTGATCTGCGAACCGTCGCTATCAACCTTAATTAGGATATCTTCAAACTGGTCCACGCTAGTTAACAAGCTTTGCGCTGTGATACTGGCATTGATCAACTGAGAGTCTAAAGCTGGTGTGCCGCCCAGTTGCCCAACCGTTACTTGGCTGTTTTGCACGGATACAGCATTAGATACATCAACTGGGGTTAGGCTATAGCTATTAAGTTTGGCTGGATCTAACCAAATACGCATCGCATAAGATGGTCCAAAAACCGTTACGCTCCCAACCCCATTAACTCGGCTAACAATGTCTTTAATATTGGAATTTGCATAATCTTGAATATCACCTGCACTCATGCTGCCGTCGGGTGAGTAGAGGTTGGTGACCGACATAAAACCAGAGGTACTTTTTGTTACCGAGGTGCCTTGGTTTTGTACTGCACTTGGCAGGCGATTACTCACTTGTTGCAGGCTATTTTGAACCTGAACTTGAGCAATATCTGGATCGGTTTCAGCACTAAAGGTTAGCGTAATACTCGCGCTACCTGAAGAATCACTTTTAGACGACATGTAGAGTAGGTTATCTAAGCCAGTCATGCCTTGTTCAATAACTTGAGTCACACTGTCTTCAATTGTTTTTGCTGATGCACCTGGGTAAGACGCTGAAATTGTTACCGCAGGCGGCGCAATAGTTGGGTACTGAGCGACGGGCAGGGTAAAGATAGCTGCAAGCCCGGCTAACATAGTAACTATTGCGATCACCCAGGCAAAAATTGGCCTATTGATAAAGAAATTGGATAAAGACATGATTTACCCCTGTACGTCTACGTGAGTGCTTAGCGAAGTGCTATCAACAACAACGTCGATGTTATTTCTCATGTTAAGTATGTTGTTAATTACCACTAAGTCGCCACTTACCAAGCCATGCTTAACCACCCAACCGTTACCCACTTCGTTGCCAAGTTCTACCGACTTTTTAACTGTTTTATTGTTTTGGCCCACCACAAATACCGAAGGCTCACCTGATTGGCTTCTTACTACTGCTGATTGAGGCACTACCAAGTAGTTACGTGCTTCAGGCATAGAGATATGAGCACGCACATACATGCCAGCCAATAAAGTGTTGTTTGAGTTTGGGATAATTGCGCGCAAAGTTACCGTGCCAGTTGACCCAGAGACTTGCGTATCGGCAAACTCTAGGTGTCCTATTTGCTCGTAAGCACTGCCATCTTCAAGCGTTATAGAAACCGGAATCTCTTCACGTTTGTCTTTAAAATCTGAGAAATCTTGTTTTAGTTTATGAATCGACAATGAAGATTGCTGCATGTCTACATAAACGTTTGAGGTTTGAATAATGGTAGTTAAGTAGGAAGATTGCTCGGCGGTTAACAAGGAACCTTCTGATACTTGAGAGAGACCAACTTGACCAGAAATAGGCGCTTTAATCTGAGTGTAAGACAACTCAATGTTTGCGTAATCTAGCGCTGCTTGTCGGATAGCGACTTCTGCTTGCGCTTCTTTATAAGCAGCGTCTGCGTCATCGTAAAGCTGTTGGCTGGTAAGCTTCTTCTTTAATAATTCTTGATAGCGAATAGCTGTTTTTCTGGCTGTTTCTTTACTGGTTAGGGCTTTGGCTAACTGTGCTTGTGCGCTGTTAACGTTTGACTGATACACCGTTGGGTCAATTTGATAAAGCACATCACCGGTTTCTACTTGTGAACCCTCAACATACAAACGGCTTTTAAGAATACCTGTTACTTGTGGCCGAACTTCGGCTTGTTTAAAAGCAGTAATACGACCGGGTAGTTCGGTAGTTAAACGTAATGTAGTAGGGGTTAGTTTAAGTACATCAACATGCGCTGGACCAGCTTTTGGCCTTTGATTTGGAATGTTTTCTCCACAACCAAATATTGTGAAAGAGAGTAAAAAACACAAGGTAAGCCTTAGTGTATTGGTGACATGCATATTGATACCTTTAACTGGAATTAATTGACCGTAAGTGGATAGCAAACAGTGTTTAGTTATTTTCGTTGCGAAGAAGCCTTAGCTGAATTAACATTGTTGCATCTGCAACTATATTTCGAAACTCTATCATCAATTAAGTTGCAGATACAACAATAAATAAGAGAAGGGTATGGCGCTGTTCCTGTATTAAAGCTATTTTTTGGCTTTTAAACGCCCATACGCTGCTGATTTTTAACCAATTATGAGTCGCTCACTTATGACAACTTTGCCCAAAGAAAAAATTGAACACCAACCTATGTTTATTTGTGGAGCGGTTCACCGATTATTTAGAAACCGGGCGACAACATTACTGTCGAAACAGAAGCTGATGACGCTAGAGATGTCTAGAGCCTTAGTGGCTGTTCAAGAGAATCAGCCTTTAAGCCAACAACAACTAGCAGACATTGTTCAAAATGAAAGAAGTGCAACGAAGCGTATGGTGGACAATTTAGAAGAACGTGGCTACTTAACAACGTCTAAATCTGCGACTAATAAAAAACTAAAAATGTTAAACCTGACTAAGCTAGGTGAAGACGAACTTAAGAAGGTGAAATCCACAATCACCGATATTGAGAAGGAAGTTTTTGAGTGCCTAAGCAAAGAAGAGTACGAAGAGTTTTTGAGATTAATCCGCATCATTGGTGCTTACAACTTGGGCTAAGGATGAGTTAAAGAATCGCGTACCATTAGGCTCAATCAAAAAGTAAACCCATATGAGTATATAGAAATGGCTAAAATTGAATTTGTAAGTTTTAACCAGGTAGAACCAGCGGATCTTCTGCTTGTAGTTAATGAGCCAGCTTTGAGAACACACTTGGTAGAACATGAATATTTTGATTCCGTTAGCATCGAACAATGGATGATAGGTAAAGCTCAAACAGATTCGATAGCAGGTTGCCGTGTTCGAGTTGTTAATATAGATGGAGTTGTCGCTGGCTGGTGTGGGATTCAACCAGACGATAACGGTTATGAAATAGCGATAGTTATTTCTAAAGAGTATTGGGGATTTGGCATATCAATATTCAATTCAATGATGGCTTGGGCCAAAGAGCTTGGGCATAAAGAAGTAGTGTTTCATTTACTAGAAACTCGACCGGAGTATAAGGCATTGAAACGAATGGCCATTAAAGTTCAGAAAACAGAACTTTTGGAACGAAGCTTTACCACATATTTTATATCGGTAGATAAATGGTGTGCGGAGTAACGAGGCCAAGAAGTAACAGTAAGCATTGATCTCTAAAACTCGCAAGAACCGCCAATCTCAATTTGAATGACGTTTACCAATGCAAATTTAAGGTGATTCGTTTATATATCTTATTTAACATAATATACATTATGCGCCTTATGGGTCGGTTTTTAGCAATCCCCGAAAGTTTGTCTGTAATGCCGCGTAGAAATAGCAATTACTTTAAGTGATCCAAAGGCTTATGTTCAGCAGATTGATGGCGTTCTACGCGAGATGTGTGCAAATACTGAGACGTTGTATCAATACTGTCGTGTCCGGCATCTGCTTGTACATGTGATAATGGCCGACCTACTAAATTTATGTCGTGTGATATTCCGGTGTGTCTAATGCTGTGTGGCGTTAGTTGGCGAATCTCGTTAGCGTCTTGCTTAAAGCCGTCTGCTTCGGCGAGTTTAGCGGCGTGCTCGATGAGCATGTAGATTTGCTCTCTTAATTGGCGAATACCAAGATTGGCATTAAGTAATCCCGAATCTCTACCTCGGCCAGCTGCTCGGTGTCTTACAAACAATGGCGTTTTCTCATTGGGTGTTGGCAACGGCGTTAATTGTAAAAAGCGTCGATAACGTTGTAAGGCATCTAACAATTGCTTAGACACTGCAACGGTACGCTTTTTTCCACCTTTGCTACGTGGTATATAAAAGCCCCATACAGAGGTTTTAGTATCACGTTTGAACTGTCCCATTATCGGCGAAAAGCCAGGCCTTGCTGCTACTTCGGATATTCGTAAATAGCAGCTGTACATAAGGCTAACTAAAAATAAAATACGCTCGTTTTCCTCTGGTGTTTGTTTAGCAAGTTGATTAGCGGCACTCATTACATAAGACCACTGTAAGTCACTAAAGGATTTAATGTCTTCTAGATCTTCGCCACTAATAGTGTGTTGGCTGCTAGCTTTAAATCGGCTGTTCTTCATTAAAGCCATGGCTGGGTTACGCTCTGTATATTCTTCATTAATTAGATAGGCATAAAACGAAGATAAAATCGCTAATTTGGTTTTTAAGGCTTTATCACTTATTTGATATGGCTGCTCAATACCCTCTATTTTCTTACCTAAAAACGGCCGCCATTGTGGATTTGGCAAACGTTCTTTCAGCTGTTTATCGACAACAAACTGGGCAACATTTCGATAAGCGATTAGCTCTAGCGGCGGCTTACTGCAATAGTCTAAATACTTACTTAGTACCCGTCGTGTCACCACTGATAAGGAGATTTGCTCAACAGTATAAGCCCAGTGTAAAAAGCTGGTGAGTTCGCTTCGGTAGGTTTTGTAATTGTTTTCACTATGACGCTGTTCTAACAACCAATCTACTGCGTATTCGTAAACAAATCCGGCATCGCTAACGGCGCTTAAGGTAACTTCTGCCAGATGTTGGTTAACGATAGCATTGCCATCTTCAAGATATTGAATGGAATCGAACAGAGGAATGGCTGGCGGAAGTGTTAGCATGAACTTAGTTAAGCTACTGAATAGTATTGATATTATAACCCTAAATGCAATTGCCGATAAATAGCATTATCGGCATTAAGGCAGTAAATTGTTTACTCTATAAATGTAAAACCTAAGACAAACTTACTGCTATAATAAGCGATTGGCTAACAGGCCTTGAACGATGAATGCTCGATGTGAGCCTTAGGATTTACAATGAATTTAAAAAATGAACTTCAATCAATTCACAACAAATTAGACACGGCAAAACGTAAGTTAGATGCCGCCCACGAACGTGGTGACACTGTGATGATTAATCAGTTCAATACTACAATAACTGCACTTACTAAAAAGCTTAAAAGTGTAAAAGCCCAGCAAACTAAGAAATTAAGTCAACAAGGCGGCGACGTTAAGTCCCTTCCCTTTAGCCGCGTGCTTACAAAAACAGAACAAGCAGATATGGGTAAGTTGAAGAAGTCGGTTAAAGGTTTGGTGGTAGTACACCCAATGACAGCCTTAGGCCGTGAAATGGGCATTAAAGAAGTTACTGGATTTGCCCCAAAAGAGTTTTAGTTGTTTGGGCAAAGTACTAGCTTTGCCCTACTCTTTTAACGCTAATACTTAGCCACTAAGTTTGCTGGAATATGGCCTATAAACTTACCGCCTTTATAGATAAGTGTGTAATTGTGATTGGCTACTAAATCTTCATAACGCTCTGTTATTCCATCACTAAAAGTTATTTCTGCGCTTACTTTACTCAGCTTTCCTAAAGAAAAAACCAGAGGCAAACCGTCCCACCTTGCCCTTTGTTGATCAATGAGTTTTTCACCTTGGTATATCTTGACTATGGCATCAACCGCATAGGGGTTGGGTTGCTTATAGCGAGGGTAAATATACAGGCTGTTCTGTTGATTTTGGCCTGTGTTTAGGAACACTTGCAGCTGTTGGTTACTCGCCCCACCTATCACAATATCTTGGCGCAAATCGTTGTTTAGGTCGGTGATAAACACTGGGTTAGAGTCCCAACCATTGAAGCTTAATACTTGTTTAAACTTGCCTTTCCCATCATTTTCCCACACCTTTCCATACTTTTTACGGGGATTAGAAAGTAGCAAATCTAAATCTCTGTCGTTGTCAAAGTCCACTGCAAACACACGCACAAGATAAGGTGCACCGGCATTTAGCATCTTGCTTAGTGGCGAATTTTGCTTAACAAAACCTTTGTCTGTTTGTAGGTAAACGTCGCCTTTACCTTTTCCAGTTGTTATTAAGTCTTGGCGCTTATCACCGTTTAAATCTCCAACAAATATTGGCGTTGCGTATTCTGGCAGTTTGAGACGCTTATTTGATAATGAGTAGCCTTCCTTAGTGGCTAAAAAATACCAGCCTAAGTGATCACCGCCATAGCCGCCGTGACCAGCAACGATAATGTCACTTTGCTGATCGTTATTAAGATCAATGGGTGTAAGCATAGGACTTTGTATTGGCGAACGATTTATAAAGTGTTGGTAAGTGTTAGCTCGGAAAAAGCGGTTCTTTTTGTTATTGGCCTTAAAGTCTTGTTCAATTTGTTGATATTTAGCGGGCAATAAATGATTGTCGCTAGAGCTGTAGTTTTTATCGCGTTGAAATGTTAGTTGATCAGCTTGGTAATAGAATGCCCCCTTGCGCCCTGCATCTAAGTCTAAGTAGCCATCTTTATTTATGTCTAACACCGTTTTGGGATAAGACACTGGAGAAAAGGTTTCGTTAGGTGAAGCTACTTCAAATTCACCTTGCTTATTCAAAACATAAGGATTCTTTTTCTCATCAGAAAAAGCGGCTATGTCGAGCCAACCATCACCGTCAAAATCAAAAAACCATGGTTTGTCGTCGGCGCCTGGTAGCTTTTGACTAGTGCTAAGGCTTTTAAATTCTAGAACGCCACTCGGTACTAATTGGTTAACTAACAGCTTGCCACCTGGGGTGCCATGATGAGAGAGGTAGAGGTCTATATCGCCATCGTTGTCGTAATCAAACCCGCCTACTCCCCATGGCCACCAACCATGGGAGCCAAACTCCCCGCCTTGTGCTTTAAGTTCCTGTTTGTGCCATTGTTGGATGAGTGCATTAGCGTTAGTAGAAACAGCTTTAAACTCCAAGGCACTGGCAGCCAAACTGGTTACAAATGAAGCTACAACTAAGATAATTGTTACAAGTTGCATCATGCTAAGCCCTTAATAAAAAAGCCAGCTTATCGCTGGCTATTAAAGTGTAGCTGTATTTTTTAGTTTAAATCGCTGTCTTGCCAAAACTTGGTGCCCTTAATAGTGGCTTCAAGTGACAGACCAGCTTCTGTTAACTGATAGATTTCTACATCACCAATTGCACCTTCGACCTCGGCTGAACCGCCTTTATCTCCAGCCGTTGCGGCCGCATCTGCTTGGGCGCCAAATAGCCATCCGCTTTCTACAAACTTGTCGAAGGCTTCTCGTGTTTTGAAGATCATTAAAGCCCTAAAATCTTTTACACCTAAACCAAAACCTACGCCAGCTTCGCCCATCTTCATATAGGTTTTCTTACCCGACGCATTATCCACTGCGATGCCAGTTCCACCGCCAGCTGAAATAACAAACAAATTAACGCCAACGTTACTAAATACAGCATAGCCAACACCACTTGCCATTTTTCCTGATATATCCGGCTTTTCTTCCTTAAATTTAGCGATAGTCTCGTTGGCCGACTTATCGTATTCAGCCCGGTCTTCCTCTACACCTGCAAAGCTAAAACTACTTATAAACAATAAGGTGACACTTAAGGCTGTGAGTAGGTTCTTCATCGTAGTTCCTCGTATTCGAATAAAACTAATTTGAGAGTGGCAATGCCACAGTGATTGTAGTGGTATTATCTTTATCGCTGGTGCGCATACTTACTTCGCCATTTTGCGCATCGCTAAGCAAACTTACCGAGTAAGTGCCTAAGCCTGTTCCAGTATCTTTACCGGACGTGACGTATTTTTCCCAAAAGTTCTCTCTTATTGCCTCGGGCACTGCTCCTACATTCTCGGTAGTAACTTCGACTTTATTGTTTACAACACTTATTGATACAGACACTCTGCTTCGGCTGGGCGCTGCTTCGCAGGCGTTTTTAAGCAAGTTAAAAAACAGCGAATAACTTAAGGATTCGTCGCCTAAGGCTAATACTTCGTTACCTGGATCTTCTTCTTCAGGCTCTAAGTACATAAGTAGTTGTTTGCTACTAAAAGTTTTCCTGACTACGGTTAACATTTTTTTAAGCATTAAGTGAACAGAAAACGGTTTAGCTTTTAGCTCGAAGCGACCTTGTTCAATTTTATATAACTCGGTTGATAGGTTAATCATGTTGAGCAACTGCATAGACAATTCGTCTATCATCACTGAGCTTTCGTTAATACTAGCAGTTGCCTGACGATCGGTTTTGATTTGCTCAGCTAAGGCAACAATACCCGCTATTGGCCCTTTTAGATCGTGCCTTAGCAACTGATCGACACTATTTTTTAGCTTCTCTTTCTCGATAAGATTATCTAAGTCACTTTGTAGATGTTTATGGAGATCGACCGAGCGCAGGTGATTTCGTACTCTAAGTTTAAGTAACTCCGGTTGAATAGGCTTTGTGATGTAGTCTATTGCGCCACCTTCAAGCCCTTTTGTTTGGTCGCCTATCTCGGTTAAGGCGGTAACAAAAATAACTGGAATGTGTTGTGAGTTTGGATGTTGACGGAGCTTTTCTAGCACTTCATAGCCATCCATTTCGGGCATCATTACATCTAGTAATATCAGATCTGGTGGCGTCTCAGAGCAACAAATCTCTAAGGCCTTTTTCCCAGTTTTAGTAAGTAGCACGCGGTAGTCATCGCGTAATAAGCCGCCTAACAATGTGAGATTTTCTGGCGTATCGTCAACGACTAATACGGTGTTTTGTTTTGATTGGGCTAAAGGCGTTGCAGCCACAGGCTCTGGTATGGGTAATTCTTCGAGTTCGGGCTCCTCGCTATTGGCTAGGGATTGGCGGTTTCTCACATCGCCCTTTGCTGCTTGCTGTAGCCTAGACTGCAACAATGCAGTGGTGAAAGGCTTAATAATAAGATCGGTTACGCCTTCGCTTATGGCTTCTGAAACTCTATCGCGCTCAGCTTCTGCGGTAATCATAATAAACGGGATGTGTCGCCATGTTTCTGATTGCCTAACTGTCTTAAGAAACTCTATTCCACTCATCACCGGCATATTCCAATCAGACAAAATTAGGTCGACATGCCGTTTTTTCAATACATTTAGCGCTTGCGCGCCGTTTTCTGCTTGTATTACTTGGCCGATGCCAAAGCGACGTAACTGCTCGTAGGTGATTTTTCTTATTGGTGCCATATCGTCGACGATTAGCACTGTGAGTTTATTCAGTTGCATGTAAAAGCGTATCCTTCGCGGCCAGCCAACTATTCTTCTAAAGACTCTTTAAATCGTTCTTTTACTTCGAGTATTTCGGGAAGTGCTTCTATAAACAATGGTACTAACTTGGGGTCGAAATGAATTCCAGCTTCACTTTCTAAAAGCTCGATGGCCTTTTCTACCGGCCAAGCTTTTTTATATGGGCGTTCGCAAGTGAGTGCGTCAAATACATCAGCGATAGCAACAATTCGCCCTTCAATAGGAATATCTTCTCCAGCAAGTCCATTGGGGTAACCTTTGCCGTTCCATTTTTCATGGTGGGTTAATGCTACTGTTCTAGCAAGCTCGAGTAGCTCTGAACTATCACCCTCGCCGAGAATTTCACCACCAATTACTGCATGGCTTTGCATAATTTCCCATTCTTCGGCGTCTAACTTTCCTGGTTTTTGCAATACACGATCGGGAATACCAATTTTGCCTATATCGTGCATCGGTGCAGCATTCATAAGTATGTCTGCATCTCTTTCGCTCATTCCTGCGGCTAAACCAAGAATACGCGAGTAGTAACTCATGCGAATAACATGCATGCCGGTTTCATTGTCTTTGTACTCTGCGGCTCTACCTAAACGCTGAATGATTTGTAAACGGGTGGTATTAATAACGTCGGTTTGCTCTTTTACCTTTCGGTCTAACTCTCGATTTTGATTGTACAAAGCAAGCTGGGTTTTCACCCTTACTTTTACTACCGGTGGGCTTACTGGCTTTGTGATGTAATCAACAGCACCTAGCTCTAGGCCTCTTAGTTCATCAGCGGGGCTTATTTTGGCGGTAACAAAAATAACTGGGATATGGCGAGTGCTTAAATCTTCTTTTAAACGGCGGCAAACCTCGAAACCGTCGATGCCTGGCATCATAATATCTAGCAGTATTAAATCGGGTTTATTGGCTTTAGCAACAATCTTTAATGCCATATCGCCATTGCGTGCCACTTGCAGCTTGTAATCATTTCGCAGAATGCCTGCCAATACGTCGATGTTCTCTGGTGTATCGTCCACAATGAGAACAGTGGCCCTGTTTTCCATAAAATATCCTTGTTTACCAATCCATCGATAAAAATAGCTAGTAGTAACTATAGGCTTAAAATCAACAATTTAATAACAATGAGGCTTAAAAAACATGCGTTTCATTAGATATACACGAATGTTTAGACTTAAGTCTAATTAGTGCCAACACTGAGCTAAAGCGCATCGCAAAAATCTAATGTTACGTAAAGCAGATTTTTGGTTACGCGAATGTAAATTATTGGTTCATAATTGATCTAGATCAATGCGGTTTGTTGATTGGAAAAGATTTGTTAAATATTTAGCGAAGATATGCAAATAACTAGTTTTTCAAACTGTTATTTGATCAGTCGATGAAGTATGATCGCGCCGTTAAGCTACTGGTTGTAGGCTCTATTCGTGCTAAACGTGAAAGTAGTTTAACAATTCGTTTCATGTTGTTGATGCCATTGCATCAAACTCGCTTAAACAAATAATAAATAGCAACGGAAGCATGTATTTATGAACCAAGCAGCTAGCACAGAGACTGATTACAACTACACGGTTGTTCGACAGTTCACTGTAATGACCATTGTTTGGGGTATAGTTGGCATGGGTGTTGGTGTATTAATTGCTGCGCAATTAATTTGGCCTGCACTTAACTTCGATACTCCTTGGCTAACTTATAGCCGGTTACGTCCCCTTCACACAAACGCCGTTATTTTTGCATTTGGTACCAGTGCATTAATGGCTTGTTCCTTCTACGTGGTACAGCGTACTTGTCAAACCCGATTGTTTGGTGGCCCACTCGCCTCCTTCGTATTCTGGGGTTGGAATTTGATTATCGTATCGGCTGCGATAACACTGCCTATGGGTTTCACTACTTCAAAAGAGTATGCGGAACTAGAATGGCCAATTGGCATAGCAATCGCGATTGTATGGGTGGCTTATGGAATAGTCTTCTTTGGCACCTTGGTCAAAAGAAAAACCTCGCATATCTATGTTGCTAACTGGTTCTTTGGTGCATTCATTATTACCGTTGCTGTACTGCACATTGTTAACAATGCAGCTATTCCGCTAACAATGACTAAGTCGTACTCGATTTACGCCGGTGCTGTAGATGCAATGGTGCAGTGGTGGTACGGCCATAACGCGGTTGGCTTCCTGCTTACTGCTGGCTTCTTGGGTATGATGTACTACTTCGTACCAAAACAAGCTGGTCGCCCTGTATACAGTTACCGCTTGTCTATTGTTCACTTTTGGGCACTAGTATCTATTTACATTTGGGCCGGTCCTCACCACTTACACTACACTGCATTGCCTGATTGGGCACAGTCTTTAGGTATGGTGATGTCTCTTATCCTATTCGCTCCTTCTTGGGGTGGTATGATCAACGGTATTATGACCTTGTCTGGTGCTTGGCATAAACTTCGTTACGACCCAATTCTACGTTTCCTAATTGTTTCTCTGTCTTTCTATGGTATGTCTACCTTTGAAGGCCCAATGATGGCAATTAAAACGGTTAACGCCTTATCTCACTACACAGACTGGACTGTTGGTCACGTTCACTCTGGTGCTTTAGGTTGGGTTGCTATGGTATCAATCGGTAGTGTTTACCACCTAATACCTGTGCTATTTGGCCAAGGCCGTATGTACAGCACTAAATTAATTAACACCCACTTCTGGCTTGCGACTATTGGTGTAGTTCTTTACATCGTAGCGATGTGGATCTCTGGTGTTATGCAAGGTTTGATGTGGCGTGCGGTAAACGAAGATGGCACCTTAACATATTCATTTGTTGAGTCGCTGCAAGCTTCTTACCCGTTCTACTTTGTTCGCTTTATAGGTGGTGTGTTCTTCTTAACTGGTATGTTTGTTATGGCTTACAACGCATACAAAACCATTACTGCTGAGAAAGGCTCTCTAAAACCAATTGAACACGGACAGGAGGCATAACATGAAGCACGAGTTAATCGAAAAGAATGTTGGTTTACTGGCCATATTCATTGTTATCGCAATTAGTTTTGGTGGTTTAGTACAAATCACCCCGCTAATTTTTCAACCTGAAACTACCGAACCGGTAGATGGTTTAGTGCCTTACACTGCTCTAGAAATGGAAGGTCGTGATATTTACATCCGCGAAGGCTGTAGCAACTGTCATAGCCAAATGATTCGTCCATTCCGCGCAGAAACTGAACGTTATGGTCACTACTCGGTAGCTGGCGAAAGTGTTTGGGAACACCCGTTCTTATGGGGTTCTAAGCGTACCGGACCTGATCTAGCACGTGTTGGTCAACGTTATTCTGATGAATGGCATCGAGTGCACCTAATTAATCCACGCGATGTAGTACCTGAGTCGAACATGCCTGGTTTCCCTTGGTTAGAGGAAAACTTAGTAGATAGCTCATTAACAGGTAAGAAACTCGCGCTATTTAAAAACCATTTTGGCGTGCCTTATACCGATGCAGACATCGAAGGTGCAGAAGAAGCCGTTAAAGGCAAAACTGAAATGGAAGCTTTAATAGCCTACTTACAAGTGTTGGGTACAGCATTAAAATAAGGAGTTAGTTATGGACTTTGGTACATTTAGCGGCCTATATACAGCTTTCTTAATGGCGATTTTTGTAGGTATTTTTGCCTGGGCCTACAGTAAAAAACGCAAAAAGGATTTTGCTGAAGCTGCAAACTTGGTTTTTGCCGACGAGCCTGAAACTAGCCCGACAAAGGAATTTGAAGGAGCACAGAAAAAATGAGCACATTTTGGAGCGTGTGGATTACTGTAATAACCTTAGGCAGCATCGCAGGATGTTTCTTGCTGCTAAGGGCATGTAATAAGAACAACACCGGCGTAAAAGAAGGTGAATCAATGGGCCACGAGTTCGACGGAATCGAGGAGTTAAACAACCCTCTTCCGAAGTGGTGGTCTTATATGTTTATTATTACCATTGTTTTCTCGTTGGTTTATTTAGCGGCCTACCCTGGCTTAGGTAACTGGCAAGGTTTCCTTGGTTGGAAGAGCTCAGAAATGGGTATTAAGAGCATTGCAGAAGGTCAAGAGCGTGTAGCTGCTTACGACGGCAATGTTGCCAACCAATACCAAGGTGAACTTGATAAAGCTGATGCTCGATTTGGTGAAGTTTTCCGTCAAGTTGCGTACAACGAGTCTGGCGAATACCGAAGTGTAGAGGAGCTTTCTGAAGATCCAGCGGCGGTTAAAATTGGCCAACGTTTGTATCTACAAAACTGTTCGCAATGTCATGGTTCTTCGGCTCGAGGTGGCAAAGGCTTCCCTAACCTAACTGATGGTGATTGGTTATATGGTGGAAGTGGCGAAGCGATTAAAGCTAGCCTTATGCACGGTCGTCAAGGCCAAATGCCTGGTTGGGAAGCAGTATTAGGTGATGACGGTATTAAAGAAGTTACCGCCTATGTTCTAAGCTTATCTGGCCGTAAGGTTAACGATGTTGATGCCGCCAATGGTAAAAATCGTTTTGCAGTATGTGCAGCTTGTCACGGCGCTGACGGTACCGGTAATCAAACGCTTGGCGCACCTAATTTAACCAATGGTATTTGGTTATACGGTGGTTCACGCCGTGCAGTTGAAGAAACCCTTCGCTACGGCCGTAATGGTGTAATGCCAGCTTGGAAGGATATTCTAGGAGAAGATAAGATCCAGCTTATTTCCGCCTACGTATATCAGCTTTCTAAGAGCGAATAGACTTAAAATTTATAAAAAGCGACGCCTATGCGTCGCTTTTTTTTGTTATATTTAAGCCCCCCTTGTGAATGGAAGTATGCTGTTATGCAACAAGTTTGGTATAAACAATTTTGGCCGTGGTTTTTAATCGCGCTACCTATGGCTGCGGTAGTTGCAAGCCTGTTTACTTTTTATATAGCTGCTACAACCAACAATGACATGGTGGTTGAGTCTTACTATAAAAAAGGTAAAGCAATTAACGCTGACTTGTCGTTAATCGAAAAAGCTGAACAAATGGGGATCAAAGCAGCTGTAGCACCTGCTAATAATGGTTTGGTATTGGATATGGTTCTGCCTGACTCTCTAAAGAACCAACCACTTAAAATTGAACTAGCACATAAAACCCTCGCTAAAAATGACCGCAGTTATGTCGTTACTGCTGATGCAAATGGTCGCTACCGCTTTGGTGATGATTTAAATGAGTCTGGCCGCTGGTTTATTCGAATTAGTCCAATGGATGATTCCTGGAGACTGCAGGAAGAACTACAACTACCGCTTTACAACGCAGAAGAAATCGATGGCAAGTAATCAAGGCCTGTGTTTCCACTGTAACGAAGTAATTCCCAAAGGCGTAAATTTACATGTTTCAATTCTTGGTAGCTCTCAAGCGATGTGTTGCCAAGGTTGTGCTGCCGTTGCGCAAACAATAATTGAAAGTGGCTTAGAAGATTATTATCAACATAGAACCGCTGCCGCCCCAAGTGCTCAAGGTCTTGTACCAGACGCCTTGGTCAAAATGTTGGAGTATGATGACGAAAGCGTTCAGCTAGAGTTTGTAGCACAAAATGAAAACAGCAAGGAAGTTTTACTCTCTATCGAAGGGATCGCCTGTGCCGCTTGTGCTTGGTTAATCGAAAAACAGTTATCGCATATTCCAGGTGTTCAAAAAATCCATGTTAATTCGACTACCCAGCGAGCGACGCTTGTGTGGGATGATAAGCAAGTTAAATTAAGTCAATTACTACAAAGTATTCATAAGCTTGGCTATAACGCCAATCCCTTTCAAACAGATAAACAAGAAGAGATAGATCGAAAGTTATACCGCAGTCATTTACTCAAATTGGGTGTAGCTGGCTTGGCCACCATGCAAGTAATGATGTTTGCTATCGCTCTATATGGTGACCTGTTTGAGGACATGGAGCTTATCTATCGAGATTACTTTCGTTGGGTGAGCTTAATTATGGCAACCCCAGTATTGCTATTCTCTGCACAGCCGTTTTATTTCGGTGCTTACCGAAGCCTCAAGGCTAAAACACTCAATATGGATGTGCCTGTTTCTATTGCATTATTAGGCGCCTATAGTGCGTCGCTTTATGCCACGATAAACGGCACCGGTGAAGTTTATTTTGAATCGGTTTCCATGTTCACATTTTTGTTATTGCTGGGCCGACTTCTTGAATTGCGAGCAAGACGCAAGGCGAGCGAAACCAGTTCAAATATGCTTAAGCTAGTGCCTAAGTTAGCCATGCGAATTGATGAGACCGGTCAACAACAAAAGCTTGCGGCGAGCCAGCTTATACAATCAGACATTATCGTCATTTTACCCGGCGAAGTAGTACCTGCCGATGGACAAGTAGTGTTTGGTGAGAGTGAATTTGATGAGTCTTCGCTTACCGGCGAATCATTGCCTATCACTAAGAAGCTAGGTGATACGGTTTTTGCCGGTACCATCAACCATGAACAAACCGTTCATTTAGAGGTTGAAGCAGTATCTCAAAACACCTTTATCGCCAATATCATGCGTTTGCAAGAGCAAGCTCAAAGCGAGAAACCTAAAATAGCAACAATAGCCGATAGCGTGGCTCGCTACTTTGTTTTTGGTTTGTTGGTGATTGCTGCACTTACCTACACCTACTGGCATTTTCACTCACCTGAAGATGCGTTCTGGATTACCTTGGCGGTTTTAGTTGCTACTTGTCCCTGCGCCTTATCTTTAGCAACCCCAGCAGCACTAACTGCAGCTACACACAAACTATCAAAAACAGGCTTATTGGTTAAACGGGGACACGTGTTAGAAAGTTTGGCCAAAGTTACGTCTGTTGTATCTGATAAAACAGGCACACTTACCGAGGGCAAGTTACAGATTAAACAAGTAAACTGCCTTGGCGATGTTAATGAAATAACAACTCTTAATCTGATTGGAGCTCTAGAAGCACAAAGCTCCCATCCCATTGCTAATGCCTTCAGCGAATACCAGAACTACGCTGCAACTAATATTGAGCACCATACTGGCTTAGGTTTAAGTGGAGAAGTAGACGGTAAAAAGTTGAAACTAGGTAAAGCTTCCTTTTGTGGTCAAGCTGCTGAACCAATAGCCGGAATGCTCGAATTGGTGTTAATGGTCGAAAATAAGTTGGCTGCTAGAGTTTATCTTTCAGATACCATCAAAAAAGACGCTGTTAGTTTTTCACAGGGCTTAAAGGCGCGAGATATTTCACTTTCAATGTTAACTGGGGATGACTCTGCACAAGTAGAATATGTTGCAAAACAGTTACATATAACTGACATTGCTAGCGGCGCTTTACCCCAACAAAAACTCGAAGTAGTTAAAACTAAAACGCAAAACTCCCCCCACCTATTAATGCTTGGTGATGGAGTAAACGACGGTCCAGTTTTGGCCGCCGCACCGCTTTCGGTTGCTATGGGTTTGGGCACCGACATCGCTAAATCAAGTGCTGACGCTGTGTTGTTGGGTAGCAAGCTTTCTACTTTGCTCACCGCCATGGATCTTGCCAAAAAGACTAAAAAGATTATTGCTCAAAACCTCGCATGGGCCTTAGGGTATAATGCCTTAATATTGCCCTTAGCAGTGGCTGGAATCGTTACTCCTTATATGGCTGCTATCGGTATGTCATTATCGTCTTTAGCGGTACTTACTAATTCCCTAAGGTTAAACAAGCAATGAGTATTATATTTGTCTTGATCCCCATCGCCCTGATCTTTGTATGTGTAGGAATTGGTATATTTTTTTGGGCTGTTAAAAGCGAACAATTTGAAGATTTAGACCGCCAAGGTATCAACATTTTGTTTGATGATAAGAACAAAGCCAAACAAGACAATGATTCTACAGACTGATTTTGTAGCAGCCTTTATCACCGGTTTATTAGGCGCCACACACTGCATAGCAATGTGTGGCGGCATCGCATGCATACTAGGTTCTCGTGCCAATAACTCCTCCAATAAGCTTTTAGTAAGTATTGGTTTTAATTTAGGTCGGATCCTAAGCTACTCTATTGCCGGCGCTATTGTTGCTGGTTCCATACAAGCAATTAGCCAAGTTCATAAATCATTTTACATGCTCGTAGCTTTACAATGGTTCGCTGCAATAATGCTCATTTTACTGGGCATCCACCTTACTCGATGGTGGTCAATTCTCACGCCAGTGGAACAACTTGGCAAAGGCTTATGGTCAAAGGTGCAACCCAAAGCAAGTAAGATGTTGGCCCTGCAACACCCAGCAGCCAGTTTACCATTGGGCATGTTATGGGGTTGGCTACCTTGCGGTTTGGTTTATTCAACATTGGTATTAAGTGCTAGTCAGGCACATTGGCTAAACGGAGCGGGCGTGATGTTTAGTTTTGGTTTAGGTACGTTTAGTGTAATGCTGTTAGCTGTATTACTGGGCCAGCAACTAACTAAACTAATGACAAATCGCGTATTACAAGTTTGTTCCGGACTGAGTGTTTTGAGTTTAGGGATCTACCAAGTTGTTACATTGTTGTAGCAATAGATCTAGAAAATTTATTACATAAAGAGTAGAATTGCCTCGAACTCCTATAGCATAGTTTGAGTATGAGCATTAACCCAAAAGCTAGTCAAAGAATCCAAACTGGTGGTTGTGAAATTCACTGCCAAGATTGCAGTATCGCCCAGTTATGTATCCCTTTCTCTCTTAATGAGACAGAGCTAGATCGCTTAGATAGTATTATCGAGCGTAAAAAGCCTATTCAGAAAGGCGAAGAAATATTTGCTGCAGGCGATAAGCTAAAAAGCTTATATGCCATTCGCTCAGGTACAATTAAGTCCTACACCATTACCGAACAAGGTGATGAACAAATTACCGGTTTTCACTTAGCTGGCGACCTAGTTGGCTTTGATGCCATTAACAGCCAAGAGCACCCTAGTTTTGCCCAGGCACTTGAAACATCAATGGTATGTGAAATTCCTTTTGACACCATGGATGAATTGTCTGCCACAATGCCTAAGTTACGCCGTCAAATGATGCGCTTAATGAGTAATGAGATTGTTGCAGACCAAGAAATGATTTTGCTACTAAGCAAAAAGAATGCTGAAGAACGTTTAGCTGCCTTTATCTATGGTTTATCACAACGCTTTTCGGAACGAGGTTTTTCTCCTAGAGAATTTCGTCTGACTATGACTCGTGGTGATATCGGTAATTATTTAGGCCTAACCGTAGAAACCATTTCCCGTTTACTTGGTCGTTTCCAAAAAGCAGATATGATTGCAGTAAAAGGTAAATACATTTCAATTACTGATCGTGATGCACTACGCCAACTAGCTGGTACTAAACAAAGCTAAGTACCTAATAACACTGACCTGATTTACATCAATCTATCGAAAGAAATCTAGGTCAGTGTTAACTATATCTAATTTATTCCTACCAAATTAAGCTAAAGTTAAGTAGCTATTCCAGAAGATTCTAGGAGCTGCTTTATGATTAAGTATCGTAATATTTTAGTGGTCATCGACCCTCTTCACGACACCCAGGCGGCCTTGTCTCGTGCTGTTTTTCTTGCGCAGAAAGAAGACAAAGCAAAAATCAAAGCTCTACTTACTATTTACGACTTTTCTTACGAGATGACATCCATGTTATCTGGAGAAGAGCGCGAAGCTATGCGTTCAGGAGTGATAGAAGAACGTAATGTTTGGCTAAATGAAGTAATTGCTGCAACAAACACTGCTGGGATAGAAATAGAAACCAAAGTAGTTTGGAACAATCGCTTATACGAAAGTGTCATTGAAGAAGTTCTCGACTTTGGCCACGACCTTGTTGTTAAAGCGACACACCCCCACCCTACTTTACAGTCGATTATTTTTACCCCGAACGATTGGCATATTTTGCGTAAATGCCCCACTCCAGTGTTAATGGTAAAAGAACATGACTGGCCAACCGAGGGTAAAATTGTTGCTGCGATCCACGCAGGAGCAGAAGATGAAGAGCATCACAAATTAAACGAGCGAATCGCTAACGAAGCAAAAGACCTAAGTAAGTTGCTAGATGCCAATTTGCATGTGGTGACAGCCTATCCTGCAGCGCCGGTAAACATAGCGATAGAGCTGCCAGACTTTGATCCGCTTAAGTACAATAAGAATGTCATGGAGTTTCATAAAACCGCGCTTAATAAATTTGTTGAAGAACAATTTGAGCAAGTGGTCACCACACACCTTGAGGAAGGTTTACCTGACGATGTAATTCCCGAAGTAGCTAACGAAATAGATGCAGAAATTGTTATTTTGGGTACCTCAGGTAGAAGCGGGTTTAGTGCTGCACTTATTGGCAATACAGCAGAACACGTTATTGACCAGCTTGACTGCGACTTACTGGCGCTTAAACCGCAAAATTTCGTGAGTCCTTTCCAAAAATAGATAAAGCTAAACTGACGTTAAACATTGCTTAAGCAAAGCGGGGTTATATAATAGCCCCGCTTTTTTATTGGGAACACACTATGTCAGTTACAGCAAAACAACAATACAACCACAACAAGCTACAAAAGCGAATTCGACGTCATGTTGGACAAGCAATTGCCGACTACAACATGATTGAGGAAGGCGACAAAGTAATGGTTTGTTTATCTGGTGGTAAAGATAGTTATGCAATGCTAGACATACTATTAAACCTACGCGCCCATGCTCCGATAAATTTTGATGTAGTTGCTGTCAATTTAGATCAAAAACAACCGGGTTTTCCCGAGCACATTTTGCCTGAATATCTAAAAGGCTTAGGTGTTGAGTACAAAATCGTAGAAGAAGACACCTATTCAATAGTTAAAGACAAAATACCGGAAGGCAAAACAACTTGCTCTCTATGTTCGCGTTTGCGTAGGGGCATTTTGTATCGAACAGCCACTGAACTAGGAGCGACTAAAATCGCCTTAGGCCATCACCGAGACGACATATTAGAAACTTTATTTTTGAATATGTTCCATGGAGGCAAACTTAAAACCATGCCACCGAAGTTGGTTAGCGATGATGGCAAACATGTAGTTATTCGCCCTATGGCTTATTGTAAAGAAAGCGATATGGAAAAATATGCAGAGCTGAAATCTTTTCCAATCATTCCTTGTAACCTTTGTGGCTCCCAAGAAAACCTACAACGCCAGGCGATTAAGCAAATGCTTAACGATTGGGAGAAGCGTTTTCCCGGACGAATAGAGTCAATGTTTAGATCGGTCCAAAATGTAGTTCCCTCACACTTGCTCGACCATCAACAATTCGACTTTAAATCGATAAATCGAGATAGTGGAATCATTGATGGTGGTGATATTGGTTTTGATGCGCCAGAGTTAGAAGACCAGCCAAGCCAACAAAGCCAAGCTGGTATAGTGCAGGTTGTTGAGCTTTAACCTGAGATAATCGGTGTTCGGGTTGGCCAAATGTTCTGGTTAACCCTCATCATTTGCTGTAACTCTTCTACGTAAGCTTCGCCTCTTTCAGAATAACTGCTCAGTTGAGTAGCTAGTTCCATCGCGTTTAATTCTCCACTAGAGCGTGCCAGATTTCGTTGTTTCTGGAAGCCTTTGTAAGCTGGGTGGCTGTTTAAGTTATTCATATAAACACTCACCGACTCATACACGCTATCGAACTTTCTTACTTCGTGGTTAGCCCCATCGTTTCGATTCAAAGGAACTAAACCACAGCCCTTCTTATAACACCATTGCCCAAATAAGTTATTACCTTCACGGGCAAATCGCGACGTTCCCCAAGCTGATTCATTTGCTGCCTGTGCAAGCACCAAAGCTGGTGGAATAAGATCTACTTTAACTAATAGGTGTTGAACTTGGGATTGTTCATCCAGCGATGGGTCAACTCTATAGAGTTCTGTAAGTTGAGTTAATGTCTGTTTTTGTTTCTTAGAAAGGCTTGAGCCCTTAGCTAACGTTGCAGCTATAGCTTCCACCTCTGAGCGTTGCTGTAATATCTTATTATTGCTAGCTTCGATTAGTGGAGTGATGAAGTCGGTAAAGCTTTGCTTTTTCTGTTGAACATTTTCAATTTCGTGCAGCGGAGGTAAGCTTTGTGACTGTGCTTGCTGCTCTGGGGATTGTTCACAAGCAACTAAAAAAACTGCTACCAATCCCGGTAAAATTATTCTTTTCAATTATTAACTCTTAGTTCTGAAGTGAGTTCACTAAGAAACTCGGGTACTAATTCGCTGGCTGGGCCGTAATAGCGTTCGCCAAATTCGCTTTGCATTTCCGAGGGTTCAAGGTTTAATTCTATAGTGCGCGCATCGTGACTTGCCGCTTCGTGAACAAAACCTCCTGCAGGAAATACATGACCAGATGTTCCGATCGCCATAAATATATCACAGTGGTTCAACTGGTGATAAATTCTATCTAAACCAATTGGCATTTCACCAAACCAAACTACATGAGGTCTAAGTCGCGTCGGAAACTGACAGCAAGTGCACAACACGTCGCTACCTAAGTCTTCCTTCCACACTGTTGTCTGGTTACTGACTGGGCAACGTGCTTTTAGTAACTCTCCGTGCATATGTAACACATTCTTACTACCTGCACGTTCGTGTAAGTCATCGATATTTTGGGTGATAACTAACAATTCGATGTCTTGATGTTTTTCAAGTTCAGCTAAAGCAAAGTGGGCAGGATTTGGATGAACATTCCCTTCTTGTAGCTGCTTACGACGTAGATTATAAAACTGGTCAACAAAATCAGGAGAGCGTTGATAGGCTTCTGGTGTTGCTACGTCTTCTACTCGATGCTTTTCCCATAGGCCGTCAGAATCTCGAAATGTTTGGATGCCTGACTCAGCAGAAACACCGGCGCCGGTTAAAACAATGACATTTTTTTTCATATTCATCTTCTTTTCTTCAATTTCAGGTAGAAGCTACTATAAATATATAATAAGTCAGCATAAGACCCCATCCTACTTAAGTTGTAACACAGTATTTTACGCCTGTTTGTAACTAAGTGTTAACATACTAGCCAGTAGGAATTTCGACATAAAGTAGAATATCTAGTTTCTCCTTCCATACTACGTTTCAAAATCTAACTTTTGCGACATATCTCGCTTTTAGCACTTTTAAGGTAACTAAATCAGGGAATTATCGCTAGCTGTGCTAATCTTGATCTAGCGCAACAAAAACTTGATAAGCCAAAAACTTAAGCGGCTTGATACTATATTCATTTATATTGAATAGATTTGCGCTAGTGGTCAGTTATTCGGCATTCTACCGCGATTGCGGTGTTACAATAATGTTGACACCCAATATTTGAATGTTTATGTTGTTATTGGCTCAAATTAGCACTCAAGCAAATTTTTCGAGTGATATACCCCACAATAGAAGACAAACTGTACAGGGAAGAAAACATGTTAAAAAACACGCATATTAAAGCCGCAGTTGCTGCTGTTGCTCTAGCATTTGCTGCTAACGCAAGCGCTGCTGAAGGAACGTTAGACAATGTGAAAAGTAAAGGTTTCTTACAATGTGGCGTTAGTACTGGCTTACCAGGTTTCTCAAACCCAGATGCCGACGGCAACTGGCAAGGCCTTGATGTTGACGTATGTCGCGCAGTAGCTGCAGCCGTTTTAGGTGATGCATCTAAAGTTAAATACACTCCCCTTACTGCGAAAGAGCGCTTTACTGCACTTCAATCAGGCGAAATTGATATTCTTTCTCGTAACACTACTTGGACGCTAACACGCGATAGTTCACTAGGTTTGAACTTTGCTGGTGTTAACTATTATGACGGCCAAGGCTTTATGGTAAGTAAAGAGCTGGGTGTTTCTTCAGCTAAAGAATTAGACGGCGCTGCTGTTTGTATTCAATCAGGTACTACTACTGAACTTAACCTAGCGGATTACTTCCGTGAGCACGGCATGAAATACACTCCTGTTGTATTTGATACTTCAGACCAAACAGTTAAAGGTTTTGAAGCAGGCCGTTGTGACGTTCTTACTTCAGACCAATCTCAGCTTTATGCACTACGCATTAAACTAGCTAAGCCAGATAGCGCGATGGTATTGCCAGAAATCATTTCTAAAGAGCCTCTTGGCCCAGTTGTTCGTCAAGGTGACGACCAGTGGCTAAACATTGTTAAGTGGTCTCTATTTGCGATGATCAATGCTGAAGAGTATGGCTTAACTTCGGCTAACGCAGACGACATGCTTAAATCTACTAACCCTAACGTTCGTCGTATCTTAGGTTTAGAAGGTCCTAAGGGTAAAGGTTTAGGTCTAGATGACAAATGGGGCTACAACATTGTTAAGCAAGTGGGTAGCTACGGCGAGTCTTTTGAGAAAAATGTTGGTGCAGGTTCTCCTCTAGGTATTGCACGTGGTGTTAATGCCCTTTGGAACGACGGCGGCTTCCAATACGCTCCACCAATTCGTTAATTTCTACCTTATTAGAGCAGGGCTTGCCCTGCTCTCTTCGTTTTAATCCTACATTACTAGGTTACATTATATGGCTGCTCATCCTTCCTCAAAGGATAACTCAGCAAATAGTCTTCGTAAGATCTGGTTTGATCCCAACGTAAGAGCGCTAGTTTTCCAAATTATTGTCGTTATCGGTGTTATTGGCTTCTTCTACTACATCATCAGTAACGCGCTTTTCAACTTAGAACAACGTGGCATTACCACTGGTTTTGGTTTCATGAACCAAACCGCAGGCTTCGGCATTATTCAATCATTAGTCGAATACGATGAAAGCCACACTTTTGGTCGAACTTTCGTTGTTGGACTGTTAAATACAATTTTAATATCGATATTAGGTATCATTTTCGCCACCATCCTCGGGTTTATTATGGGGGTGGCTCGTTTATCTAATAACTGGTTAATTTCTAAAGTTGCTACGGTTTACATTGAAACCATGCGCAACATTCCTTTGCTACTTCAAATATTTTTCTGGTACTTTGCAGTGCTTCGGGCTTTGCCAAGCCCTCGACAAAGTGCGCATATAGGCGAAGCGGTTTTCCTCAACGTACGTGGTTTATATATGCCAAGTCCGGTGATGGAAGCTGGGTCTAACATAGTAGTATTTGCTTTTATCGCTGCCATTATCGGTTCGTTCATTATCGCTAAGTGGGCTAAAAAGCGCCAAATGGCTACCGGTCAACCCTTTCCGGTTTTCTCGGTATCAGCAGGTCTAATTGTACTACTACCACTACTTGCATTTTTTGTAATGGGTATGCCTATTTCACTAGATTACCCAGCCTTAAAAGGTTTTAACTTCCAAGGTGGTATGGTTGTTATCCCTGAACTTGCAGCGTTGTTAGTTGCTTTAACAACCTATACAGCTGCGTTTATTGCAGAGATTGTACGTTCAGGCATTTTGGCAGTTAGTAAAGGTCAAAGTGAAGCAGCTGAATCACTCGGTTTAACTCGAACGCAAGCCTTAAAATTGGTGATTATTCCGCAGGCTATGCGAGTAATTATTCCGCCACTCACCAGCCAATATTTAAACCTAACTAAGAACTCATCATTAGCTACTGCCATTGGTTACCCCGATTTGGTCTCAGTGTTTATGGGCACAACTCTTAACCAAACTGGACAAGCTATTGAAGTTATCGCCTTAACTATGGCGGTTTACTTAACTATCAGTATTACAACTTCAATCTTGATGAACATTTACAACAAGAAAATGGCTTTAGTGGAGCGTTAATATGTCAGAGCATCAATTTAAACCTGATTTAGCTCCACCTAACCTTAGCGTAGGCTTTGTGGGTTGGCTAAAGAAAAATTTGTTTTCCTCATGGATAAACAGCTTTTTTACTCTGTTTATTCTTTATCTAATTGTTCCACCACTAGTATCTGCCATTCAATGGGTGTTCTTAGAAGCAGATTGGATAGGAGATAGCCGAGAGGCTTGTACCAGCGACGGCGCATGTTGGGTGTTTGTAGCAGATCGTTTCTCTCAGCTAATTTATGGCTTCTACCCTTCCGCAGAACGCTGGAGAGTAAATGTAGTCTTTGTTACTTTCCTGATTCTAATCGCGGCATTGGTCTATGAGAAAACACCGCATAAACCTAAAATCGCAATTTTTAGCTTAGTTATCTACCCAGTAATTGTATTTTTCTTGTTACTCGGCGATTCATTTGGCTTACCTAAAGTAGAAACCCACCAATGGGGTGGTTTAATGCTTACTTTGGTATTAGCTATTGTAGGCATTGTAGCGGCCTTACCATTTGGTATTTTATTAGCGCTTGGGCGTCGTTCTCATATGCCGATAGTGCGAAGTTTTTGTACCATCTACATTGAGTTTTGGCGAGCGGTGCCTTTAATCACCGTGTTGTTTATGGCCTCTGTTATGTTGCCGCTGTTTGTAGGCTCTGAAGTTGATTTTAACAAGTTACTTCGTGCCATGATCGGTATCATCATGTTCCAGTCAGCCTACATGGCCGAAGTTATTCGTGGTGGTCTACAAGCTATACCAAAAGGTCAGTACGAAGCCGGCGAAGCATTAAATTTAACCTATTGGCAGTCGATGGGCTTAATCATCTTGCCTCAGGCTTTGAAGATTACCATTCCTTCGATTGTTAATACCTTTATTGCGCTTTTCAAAGATACTAGTCTGGTATTGGTTATTGGATTATTCGATTTATTGGCTATTGGTCAATCTGCACTAGCAGATCCAGAATGGCTTGGTTTCTCTACAGAAATGTACGTATTTATCGCTTTTGTATTTTGGGTGTTCTGTTTCGGTATGTCTCGCTATTCGATTCATCTTGAGAAGAAACTACACACAGGACATTAATAAGGAAATTTTACATGACATCTAATCAAACAAACCCTGAAGTAGTTATTCAGCTCAAGGGAATGAACAAATGGTACGGTGAGTTTCACGTACTAAAGGACTTAGATCTTACCGTAGCCAAAGGCGAAAAAATTGTTATTTGTGGCCCTTCTGGTTCGGGTAAATCGACTATGATTCGCTGTATTAACCGCTTAGAAGAGCACCAAAAAGGCGACATCATTGTTAATGGCACTGAGCTACAGAGTGATCTCAAAAGTATTGAAACGGTGAGAAGTGACGTGGGGATGTGTTTCCAACACTTCAATCTATTCCCTCACCTAACCGTTTTGCAAAACTGCTGCTTAGCGCCAATTTGGGTGAAAAAGATCCCTAAGGCAGAAGCAGAAGCCACAGCAATGAAATACTTAGAGCGGGTTAAAATCCCAGAGCAAGCTGATAAGTACCCTGGGCAGCTTTCAGGTGGTCAGCAGCAACGTGTGGCTATCGCTCGAAGCTTATGTATGAATCCATCTATTATGTTGTTTGACGAACCTACTTCGGCACTCGATCCTGAAATGGTTCGTGAAGTACTAGATGTAATGGTTGAGCTGGCCAACGAAGGTATGACGATGCTTTGTGTAACTCACGAAATGGGCTTTGCTAAACAAGTCGCAGACCGTGTGATATTCATGGACAGAGGTGAAATCATTGAAGAGAACGAGCCGGTAGAATTCTTTGAGAATCCTCAGTCAGACAGAACGAAATTGTTCTTGAGCCAGATTCTTAATCACTAGAGTTTGGTAACTTAAAAAATTGAAGTAAAAGAAAAGGAAGCCAACTGGCTTCCTTTTTTATACCCTAAATATTCTATTTAGGTTCGGCGTTCTCTACCCTACTCTTGAGCTTTTGCCCAGGACGGAAGGTGACTACTCGACGCGCAGAGATGGGGATATCTTCACCCGTTTTCGGATTACGACCAGGGCGTTGATTTTTCTCCCTTAGGTCAAAGTTACCGAAGCCGGAAATTTTGACTTGTTCCCCACTTTCCAAAGCCACCCGTATTTCTTCAAAAAAAGCTTCTACCACTTCTTTAGACTCTCTTTTGCTAAAGCCTAAGTTTTCAAATAAATTTTCTGCCAGGTCAGCTTTAGTTAATGCCATAACTAGTCCCTCAAGGATGCGTCAAACTCTGTACGTAACGCCTCTACAATGGTGTCAACTGTAGCGGCAATCTCTTTTTCTTCAAGGGTACGGCTTTGCTCTTGCAAGGTTAAACTGATAGCAATACTCTGCATATCGTCTGCAATGCCTTTCCCTTTGTATACATCGAATAAGTTTACGCCAACTAATTGATTTCCGCCAACTTTCTTAATGCAATTTAATAAATCGCTAGCTTTTACCTGTTGTGATACCAGTAAAGCAAGGTCGCGACGGTTTGCTGGGAACTTGGAAACTGGCTGAGCATCTGGCAATTTGCGTTGAGTAACGGCGTCTAATACCAATTCGAATACAAATATCTTACCGCTCAAGCCAAAGGCTTTAAGATGCTGAGGATGCAATGCGCCAACGTAACCAACCACTTCTCCATTGCGCAAAATGTTAGCTGCTTGTCCAGGATGTAAGGCTGGGTTTTGAGTAGCTTCAAAGCTAAAAGAATCTGCATCAACAGTTTGCTGAATAAGCGCTTCTACATCACCTTTTATATCGAAGAAATCGAGTTCTCGTTCAGTGGTGTTCCAAGCTTCTTGATTAGCATTACCACTAATTACACCTGCAAGCATTGGAGTTTGGCTAACACCGTTTTCGGCTTTTTGGTCAGGAACAAAGCGTAAACCTGACTCAAAAACTCGAACACGAGATTGCTGGCGCTTTTGGTTGTAAGAAACCGTGTCTAACAACCCGGTTAACAAGCTTAAGCGCATTACCGACATTTCTACAGAAATTGGGTGTGGCAATACCATTGTTTCTTGCTGTGGGTGCAACAGTTGTTGACGTTTAGGATCAACAAAGCTGTAAGTCACTGCTTCTTGGTAGCCGCGGGCACAAAGTAGCTGACGCAACTTAGTTGCTGGCAGTTCAACTTCTTGATGTTGACTCATTTTTAATGAAGCAACTGGAGAAACATTTGGAATGTTGTTGTAACCGTAAATACGAGCAACTTCTTCGATTAGGTCTTCTTCGATGTCCATATCAAAACGATAGCTAGGTGCAGTCGCATCCCAACCTTGCTCTGTTTCTGTTACCGACATACCTAAGCGAGTGAGGATTTCACTAACTTGCTGTTTAGAAAAGCTATAACCGACAACTTTTTCCAACCGCGCGTGGCGTAGAGTAATTGTCTTCGCTTTAGGTAATTTAGTTTGGTCGCCAGACTCAACGACTGGGCCAACTTCGCCACCACAAATTTCAACAAGAAGTTGAGTTGCGCGCTCAATAGCTTGGTTTTGTAGTTGGTAATCTACGCCTCGCTCATAACGGTGTGATGAGTCTGTATGCAAACCATACTGTCTCGCTCTACCGGTAATTGCTAATTTACTGAAGAAAGCACACTCTAAGAAAATGTCTTGGCTAGTTTCAGTTACACCAGTTTTCTCGCCACCAAAAATCCCCGCCATTGCAATTGGACCAGTTTGGTCACAAATAGCTAAGGTGTTTTCTTTAAGCTTAACTTCATTACCGTCGAGTAAAACCAGTTTTTCACCATCGTTAGCTAAACGTACATCAATAGAGCCTGTTAGTTTCGCTAAATCAAAGGCATGCATAGGTTGCCCTTGCTCAATTAACACGTAATTGGTTATATCTACAACTGGATCGATTGAGCGAATGCCACTGCGACGAAGGCGCTCTTGCATCCATAACGGTGTTGCTGCTTTTACATTTACGCCTTTAATCACACGACCTAAATAACGTGGGCACTGCTCGGTAGCTTCAACATTTACCGTAAACGTATCGTTAATTGTTACTTCAGCGTTTTGCCATTGTGGCTCTGTTACGTCTAACTGATTTAGAACACCAACTTCTCGTGCTAAACCGCGTAGGCTTAAACAATCTGCGCGGTTAGGCGTTAAATCTACTTCAATGATTACATCATCTAGCTCTAAGTAGTCACGTAAATCGGTACCAATTGGAGCATCACTAGGCAATTCCATAATACCGTCGGATTCGTCACTAATGCCCAGTTCGCTGTAAGCGCAAAGCATGCCATGAGAAGGTTGCCCACGTAACTTTGCTTTTTTGATTTTAAAGTCGCCCGGCAACACTGCACCAACAGTTGCAACGGCTACTTTTAGACCTTGTCGGCAGTTTGGTGCGCCACATACAATATCAAGTAACTCTTCAGCGCCAATATTGATTTTAGTAACACGAAGTTTATCTGCATCTGGATGTTGGCCGCATTCAACCACTTCGCCAATAACTACACCGTTAAAATCAGCCGCTACTGGCTCTATGCCATCAACTTCCAGGCCGGCCATAGTAATTTGTTCTGCTAACTCGTCGCGAGAATTGCTAGGGTTAACCCACTCTCTTAGCCAGGATTCACTAAATTTCATCTCAATTAACCCTTAATTAAATTGTTTTAGGAAACGTAAATCGTTTTCGAAGAATGAACGTAAATCGTTAACGCCATAGCGCAACATGGTTAAACGCTCTACACCCATGCCAAAGGCAAAACCGGTGTACTCTTCAGGGTCAATATTTACTGCACGTAATACATTTGGGTGTACCATGCCGCAACCCAAAACTTCTAACCAACCGTTTTTACCTAATACATCCACCTCGGCTGATGTTTCGGTAAACGGGAAATATGAAGGACGAAAACGTACTTGCATGTCTTCTTCAAAGAAGTTTTGCAAGAAGTCGTACAACACACCTTTTAACTCGGTGAAGTTAACGTTTTTATCTACCATCAAGCCTTCTACTTGATGGAACATAGGAGTGTGTGTTTGGTCGTAGTCGTTACGGTAAACACGTCCAGGAGAGATAATTCTAATTGGTGGTTTTTCCGTCTCCATAGTTCGGATTTGGACACCCGAGGTTTGAGTACGTAGTACCAGATTAGGATTAAAGTAGAACGTATCGTGGTCAGCACGCGCTGGGTGGTGCTCAGGAATGTTTAAGGCATCAAAGTTATGGAAACCATCTTCGATCTCCGGACCAGATTTAACCTGGAAACCCAACTCGCCAAAAAACGTTTGAATACGTTCAATTGTTCGAGTTACTGGATGTAAACCACCAATTTCATCGGTACGGCCTGGTAGGGTTACATCAACAGTTTCCGCCGCCAATTTAGCGTTTAATTCTTGCTGAACCAATAATTCGCGCTTTTGATTCAATGCTTCTTGGATAGCTTGTTTAGCTTGGTTAATAAGTTGACCAGCTTGAGGACGCTCTTCAGGCGATAATTTGCCAAGTCCCTGTAGCTGTTTAGTCATTAACCCTTTTTTACCTAGGTATTCTACGCGAACGGTATCGAGTTCGTTAATCGCAGAAGCTGCTTCTATGTGAGTCTTCGCCTGATTGATTAGCGCATCAAGATCTAGCATGATTTCCTCATATTCCACCAAGGGAACGGCTGATTTTTAGTATTTAATAAGACCGGAAATAGTACTTTAATGAGTCGCTGATGGCTAGCGCGGAAGCTTGTTTGCTAAGGATTTTTATAGGAGTTTGTTGGGTATTTGAGCAGACGCTAAAATGTAATGGAAGTTGATGCTATCACTTACAGAGATTAAGGCTAAATTTGTTGAAAAAATGGTAATAAAAAAGGGAGCCTAAGCTCCCTTTTCACAAACTTGATAAAACTTATAAAGCAGCTTTTGCTTTTTCTACCAATACTGTGAATGCTGCTTTATCAAAAACAGCAATATCAGCTAGGATCTTACGATCGATTTCGATAGATGCTTTTTTAAGTCCGTCAATGAAACGGCTGTAAGACAAACCATTTTGACGAGAAGCAGCATTGATACGTGCAATCCATAATTGACGGAATTGACGTTTACGCTGACGACGGTCACGGTAAGCGTATTGACCCGCTTTAATTACCGCTTGGAAGGCTACGCGATAAACACGTGAACGTGCTCCGTAGTAACCTTTGGCTTG
Source organism: Agarivorans sp. OAG1 (assembly GCF_037076485.1). NCBI lineage: Bacteria > Pseudomonadati > Pseudomonadota > Gammaproteobacteria > Alteromonadales > Alteromonadaceae > Agarivorans > Agarivorans sp. OAG1. Next base: position 2,325,533 of record NZ_AP028990.1, on the reverse strand, counting down.
TTTTAAGACTTTCTTATGACGTGCACGTGCTTGTACACCGCGTTTAACTCTGGCCATTCTTAATTTCCTCTAAACTTATGCGTACGGCAACATGCGAACAATTGATGCAACATCAGATGCAGCAATCATACCCTTCGGACGAAGGTGACGTTTTACCTTAGTACGGCGCTTAGTCAGGATGTGACGAAGACCAGCTTGTTTGTATTTAAAACCACCAGAAGCAGTTTTCTTAAAGCGCTTAGCTGCGCCTTTGTTCGATTTCATTTTTGGCATTTACATGCACTCCGCATTGCGAGTTTAACAACATATAACTAAAGGCGAACAAAAACAGCTTACTCGTTAAAGTAAGCTGCTTGTTACTTGGATGCCTTAGTTACTTCTTTTTAGGGCCTAACACCATAACAGCTTGGCGACCTTCCATTTTTGGAAAAGCTTCCACAACTGCTAGTTCTTCTAAATCACCTTTAATGCGATTTAAAAGATCAAAGCCTAAGCTTTGGTGTGCCATTTCACGACCACGGAAACGTAGCGTTACTTTAGCTTTATTACCCTCTTCTAGAAAGCGAACCAGGTTGCGTAGTTTTACCTGATAGTCGCCTTCGTCAGTTCCAGGTCGGAATTTAATTTCCTTAACCTGAATCTGTTTTTGCTTCTTCTTCTGTTCTTTTACAGATTTACTCTTTTCGTAAATGAACTTACCGTAATCCATGACCCGACAAACAGGTGGTTCAGCATTCGGACTAATTTCAACTAAATCAACGCCAGATTCTTCAGCAATGTTTAGCGCTTCATTCAAACTTACAATGCCAATGGACTCGCCATCTAAGCCATTAAGGCGTACTTCTTGAGCTTGAATTTCTTCATTTATCTTATGTGCTCTTGCAGCTTGTTGCTGACCACGTCTTCCGGTTTTTATAATTTATACCTCAATACAATTATTGTCACGATTGGTGATTTCTTGCTTAACTTGCTCAACAAACTTGTCTACTGCAAATTTGCCTAAGTCATCACCCTTACGAGTTCTAACCGCAACCTCATTACTTTCGACTTCTTTATCGCCGACAACTAACAAATAAGGAATACGCTTTAGAGTATGTTCGCGGATTTTAAAGCCTATCTTCTCATTTCTCAAGTCCGCAATGGCTCTAATGCCCTGTTTATTTAATTTTTTTACTACTTGATGGACAAAATCAGCCTGTTTATCAGTAATATTCATGACAACAACTTGTCGAGGAGCTAACCAAGTTGGGAAGAAACCAGAATATTCCTCTGTCAAAATACCAATAAAGCGTTCAAGTGAACCTAAAATGGCGCGGTGAATCATTACCGGTACATGGCGTTCATTGTCTTCTCCAACAAATGAAGCAGACAAGCGACCTGGCATTGAGAAATCTAACTGAACAGTACCACATTGCCATGCTCTATCTAGGCAGTCGTGAAGAGTGAACTCAATTTTAGGGCCGTAAAACGCACCTTCTCCCGGCAAATAAGAAAATTCGATCCCTTTTGATGTTAATGCATCAGCCAAGGCTTTTTCAGATTTATCCCAAGTTTCGTCGTCACCTACTCGCTGCTCTGGACGAGTAGAGAGTTTTACTTCAATTTCTTCAAAGCCGAAGGTTTTGTATGTTTCGTAAACCATGTCGATACACGAAGCAACTTCATCTTGAATTTGGTCTTCAGTACAGAAGATGTGTGCATCATCTTGGGTAAAGCCACGCACACGCATCAAACCATGTAAAGAACCAGATGGCTCGTTACGGTGACAAGAACCAAACTCAGCCATACGCAATGGAAGGTCACGGTAAGACTTCAAACCTTGGTTAAAGATTTGAATATGACCCGGACAGTTCATCGGCTTAACAGCGTATTCACGGCTTTCTGATTGCGTAGTAAACATTGCATCTGAATACTTATCCCAGTGTCCAGATTGCTCCCACAAACTACGATCCATAATTTGCGGTGCTTTTACTTCTTGATAATCGTACTTAGTTAACTGCTCTCGTACATAAGTTTCTAACTGACGGAAAATCGTCCAACCAGAGTCATGCCAGAACACCATACCTGGTGCTTCTTCTTGCATGTGGTAAAGATCTAACTGCTTACCAATTTTACGGTGGTCGCGCTTAGCGGCTTCTTCAAGACGTTTTAAGTATGCAGCTAGTTGTTTTTTATCTGCCCATGCGGTGCCATATACACGCTGCAACATTTTGTTTTTGCTATCGCCACGCCAATATGCACCAGCTACTTTCATCAATTTAAAATGATGACAGAACTTCATGTTAGGTACGTGTGGACCGCGACACATGTCTACGTATTCTTCGTGATGGTAAAGCCCAGGAGTGGCACTTGCCTCAATACCTTCGATAATCTCGAGCTTGTATGGTTCTTCGCGTTGTTCGAATACCGCTTTTGCTTCCGCTAGAGGCACTGTCTTTTTAACTACATCGTAGTTAGTTTTAGCCAGTGCTTTCATGCGTTTTTCTAGGTTCTCAATATCTTCTTGAGTAAGCGAATGCTCTAAATCGATATCGTAGTAAAAGCCATTATCAATAGTAGGACCAATAGCCATTTTAGTTTCAGGCCACATTTGTTTAATGGCATGCCCCAATAAGTGAGCACAAGAGTGACGAATGATTTCTAAACCATCTTCGTCTTTAGCGGTGATAATCGCTACTTGAGCATCTTCAGATATAAGTTCACAGGCATCTACACGTTCACCGTTTACACGGCCAGCAATACACGCTTTAGCTAAACCTGGGCCGATATCGGCTGCGATATCCATAGTTGAAACTGGGTTTTCGAATTGACGTTGACTACCGTCAGGAAGAGTAATAACTGGCATATTTATCCTTGCTCATACAGTGGTGATGCCTACCAAACATCACATGATTTAGTCGATAAAATTGAGTACTTAATGCACTTAAAAGATGGGCAATATTAAAGGTCTGAGCAGATAACTTCAATAGCTTATGGTTTATTGATCTTGATACTCGTTGTTCTCACCGATTTGAACCATAATTAGACAGTGGACATATTGGAGTAGTTGTTATGAAAAACTATGTCGAAAAAATGATTTCTTGCCCAACCTGCGGTCACCATACTCCCCTTATTATGGATGCGAGTAACGGTGACCAAGACTTTTATGAAGACTGTCGAGTATGTTGTAACCCAATACATTGCCGTTTACAGGTTGATGAAAGCAACGATAAATTATTGGCCTTTGTAGACGCTGACGACGAACAGTACTTTTAACTTAACCACCGTTTTAAGTCACCGCTTGCCGCTAAGTTTTTGATGGTATCAATCGCTGTCTGAGTTGCGCTGTCTATTTCAATATTCACTAAATCGTCTAGTTGCTTGTCACCTAGGGTAGTAACCCGCAGGGTTTCGGGAATAATGTGCAGCCAGAACCCCTGCTCACTCAGTTTTCCAACCGTTAAACTAGCGCCGTCAACACACACAAAGCCCTTATAGATAACATAATCGCGCCACGCCTTATCTAAGGCTAGATGAATAGCTAAGTTGTTCTCTGTTGGTAACAACTCAATTATTTTAGCGGTACTATGAATATGGCCAGAGACAAGATGACCACCAATTTCGTCCCCTACCTTCGCTGCGCGTTCAATATTTACTAAATCCCCTTCTTTTATTGTACCTAAGTTTGTTAGACTTAGCGTTTCTTGAATCAAGTCGAATTGAACACCTTGTTCGCTAATGTTTACCACCGTTAAACAGGTTCCGTTTACGGCCACACTAGCGCCTATTTTCAAGCCTTCGGTATCCGCTAAATCAACCCAGAGCTGCATGAATCCTGGTGATAACTCGACTTTGACTACTTTTCTTTTATTCTGAACAATTCCGGTGAACATGAAGCATTTTTTCCTGGGTTTTAAACAACGATTTTCCAAAGAGTGTTTTGCCATACTACGGCTAGCAGGGCCAATTGTAGTTGCTCAACTTACCATAACCGGTATGAGTTTTGTTGATACGATTATGGCAGGCTCGGTAAGCCCTACCGATTTAGCCGCTGTGGCTGTTGCCGCAAGCTTTTTTAACCCAATTATTTTGTTACTACAAGGCATATTAATGGCTGTTACGCCTCTGGTTGCCTATCAAATTGGCGCTAAACAAGCACATAAGGGCGGAAACATATTTCGCCAAGCCTTAGTTATTTCAATGTTTCTTGCCGCTGCTGCTTGGGCCATTTTATGGTTTGCGCCTAATGTATTTAACATTATGGATGTCGAAGAGCAGTTAGTTGGTCTAACAAAACAATACTTGTATTTTGTTAGTTTTGGATTACCTGCTTTTGCTTTATATCAGGTATTGCGAGGGGTTAACGAGGCCTGCTCGAACATTAAAGCCATTATGATCATTGGCATAATGGGCTTGCTAATAAACATCCCGATTAACTACATCTTTATTAATGGCTTGTTTGGCATGCCAAAACTCGGTGGCGCTGGCTGTGGTGTTGCCACGGCAATGGTTAATTGGTTTATGGCTGTTGCCATGCTGATCTACGCCACCAGAAGTAAAACCTTATTACCACTTAACTTGTTTGAACGATATCAAGGGATTGATTGGCCAATCGTATCGCGAATATTCAAATTAGGTTTGCCAATTGGCGGCGCTATATTCTTTGAAGTAACGCTGTTCTCTATGATTGCTTTGCTGTTATCGCCACTTGGCGCAGACATTGTGGCTGCTCACCAGATTGCGCTTAACTTCACCTCAATGGTATTTATGTTGCCATTAAGCATTGGCATCGCGCTTACTATTCGTGTTGGCAATTTTATGGGTGAAAAGTCGCTAGATAAAGCACAAGTGTGCGCCTATAGCGGAATTATTCTTTCCATTATCATTACCTTGTTTATAGCTACTGCAACTATCGTATTTCGTCACGACATTATCGCTTGGTACACGGAAAACACCACCGTAGCTGCCATTGCAGCCCCACTATTTTTGTTAGCGGCCACCTATCAGCTATCAGATTCAATGCAGGTATGTTGCGCCGGTGCGCTTAGGGGTTATCAAGATACTCGTTTCATTTTAATCGTTACCCTAATTAGTTTTTGGCCAATTGGCTTAGGTGTTGGATCTATACTTACATTTACCGATTATTTAACCGAAGAGCCAATGGGAGTGATCGGTTTCTGGATAGCCATAGTACTAGCACTAACTGCCTGCGCTATTGGTTTGTGCTGGCGACTAATTTGGGCAAGCAATAACCCAGACAAACTTCACTTAATAAACAAGGAAGCATGAGCAAAAAACAGCTTGTTGTTTACTCATTTTTAGCACTGGGTATAGGTGCATTTTCTTATGGGCTAATTTATTGGCAAAAGCCGCTTAGTGAGCGGCTTTTTCAAGACTATAGCTCTAGGTTAAACAGAGTGCTTTCCATTTCAATAAAGGCTCCGAAACAAACCGAATCACTTCCGCAAGTTTATTGGCGTGACTACTTAAAAAAAGAGCCAGAGTTATCACTATCACTGCTAGACAGCATTACCCTTAAACACTGCGGATTAGACCAACTGGTTTTCGAGAAGAATTCGAGCTTAGGTAAACATGCTAGTGCCGACTACACGCTGGTTTGGCATATTGATTTGATAACCGGTCTACAAACTTGCTTAGCCAACAACCACCTAGATGCTCAGCTAAAAGCCTCGCTACAGCACATACTCGATACAAAACGTGCAGCAATTAATGTTTACTGGCACAACTTTTTGGTTAACGAACTAAGCATTAGGCACTTGTGGTCTAGCCAACAAGCTATTGGCAAAAATCCGCTTCCTTCCTACCGCGCGCTTGCTACAAACTTAACAGAGTTGAGCCACATACATGGTGAGCTAGTCACCAGCCACAGCATAAACAAGAAACAACTTCTGCGGTTAAGTGAAAAGCTGCAAAAAGGAGTAACTATTTTGGCTCTCCTTCAAGAGCTTAATGCAACTAGTGCTTGGCTTAACAAGGTCACCATGGCACTAAATGCTCGTCAATTTTCCTGCCAAGAAAGCAAAGCTGATTACGATATCTTACGTAATATTCTAACTAAAGTTTATGCGGTAAAGGTGCAAGACTATCTTGCCGAGCTCGATCAAAGTGCCAATGCTGTTATAAATTCTTTGATTCCACTAATGCAGCAGTCACACGCCGAACTGTTAGCACGCGCAAGCGCTATACATATAGAATTTAAACAAGCTAACCGCAAACACGTAAAACAATGGAAGCAAATACTCGATAGCTGTACGTGAGTTTAAAGCAACATCTTTTCATGCTTTTGAATTTGTTTATGCTAATTACAGAAGCACTGTTTAATCATTGAACATTCAGTTCTCATAATCATTATCAGCAGTTGACGCATGCCTGCAGTTACAGTACCTTTCTCGCCGTAGGTTAAAACCTCACAATACAACCGTAGCTCAGTTGGTTAGAGCACCACCTTGACATGGTGGGGGTCGGTGGTTCGAATCCACTCGGTTGTACCAAAATCTAAAACGATATTCGCGTAGCTCAGTTGGTTAGAGCACTACCTTGACATGGTAGGGGTCGGTGGTTCAAATCCACTCGCGAATACCACCTCTCAATCGTCCCTACTCTTTCATTTTTTATACAGCCTTTAAGTAATGTTGCTGAGTTCGCGCTTGCGGTTCTAGGTTTAAATTGCTTAAGTAAGCTTGTTGACTTACCCGCCCTTGTTCTAAAAACACCATATAATCGGCTAAACGTTTAACCTCTTCTAAGTCGTGGCTTACATATACAACTGGAATCGAAAGCTGCTGGTGTAGTCTTTCCAAATAAGGAATGATCTCTTGTTTTAAAGTGGCGTCTAATGCTGATAGCGGTTCGTCCATTAACAATAGCTTTGGTGAACTTAGCAAAGCTCTAGCAATTGCAACACGCTGGCGTTCTCCCCCCGATAAACAGCTGGGTCTGCGTGTTAATAAATGTGAAATACTCAATAATTCACAAGTATCGCTAATACTTACTTTTCGTTTTTCTGGACGTGTTAAGTGGTGACCAAACAACAAGTTTTGTTCTACATTTAGATGCGGAAATAAACTGGCTTCTTGGAATACATAGCCAATTTCTCTTTGATGAGTAGCAAGATAGATCCCTTTCTTATCATCTTGCCAAACCTCACCATTAACCGAAAAATAGCCACCACTAAAACGATCTAAACCAGCCATTGCGCGTAAACATGAGGTTTTACCAGAACCCGAAGGTCCAAACAAAGCAGATACACCGGTTTGTGGCAAAGTAAGCTCAATGTTCAACGTAAAGTCATCACGCTGGCTGTGCAATTGCAATTCTAAGCACATAGTTTAAGCCTCTGTTTAGTAAAATCGTTCAAGCTGTAGATGATTAGCAAAGCAACAAATGAAAACACCAACATTCCGCCCGCTAACCAATGCGCTTGACCATATTCTAATGCCTCAACATGGTTATATATTTCTATCGCCATCACTCGCGTTTCACCAGGAATATTGCCGCCAATCATAAGCACTACACCAAACTCTCCAATAGTGTGGCAAAAGCCCAAAATGGCAGCGGCAAAAAATCCCGGCCTAGCAAGGGGAAAAGCGACTTTCCAAAACACTCGCCAAGGACTTGCACGTAACGTCATGGCTACTTCTAAGGGTCGTTTACCTATTGCTTCAAAAGCGTTTTGCATGGGCTGCACAACAAACGGCAAGGTATGCACTACGCAGGCAATCACAATACCGGTGAAGGTGAATGGCAATCGCCCTACTCCTAGTTGCTCAGATAAGCTGCCTAAGGGGCCGTTTGGCCCAAGCAGCAGCAGTAGATAAAAACCCAATACAGTTGGCGGTAGCACTAGCGGCAACGCGAACATTGCACCTATTAGTGACTTTAAAGACGATTGAGTTTGCGACATCCACCACGCCAATGGCGTGGCAATAATCAATAACACCAAAGTAACAACACAGGCCAACTTAAGCGTTAGATAAACCACTGTTATATCGGGCATATAGCACTCCTTTGCCATTTGGCTACTTAACGCCGTATCCAAAATCTTTAATTAGCTGCTTAGATTGTTCTGTTTGCAGATAAGCTAAAAATTGTTTTGCGGCCGCATTGTTACTGCCTTGCTTAAGTAACACTGCGTCTTGTTTAATTGGTGAGTACAGTTCATTTGGCACTAACCATAGCGAGCCGCCATTTAACTGTTTATCAACGAGTACTTGGGATAAAGCAACAAAACCCAGATCAACTGCGCCAGAACTAATTTGTTGGTAGGTTTGTCCAACAGATTGCCCCTCTACAAATTTGGGCTCAAGTTCGTTGTAAACGCCAAGGTTTTTCATTGCGCTAACCGCGGCAGCCCCATAGGGAGCTGTTTTAGGGTTACAAATAGCGATATGCTTTAATTCTTCTTTTAGTATTTCACCTTTGCCGTCCACTAACTCTGGGTTGTTCGACCACAGCACCAAGGATCCTAGAGCATAGGTAAACTGACTTTTTGGCTCAGCTAATCCCTCTTTTACTAATAAACTAGGTCGTTGTTGGTCTGCGGCTAAAAATACCTCGAATGGCGCACCATTTTTAATCTGTGCATATAACTTACCTGTTGAACCAGCAGACACTTGAACGTGATGCCCGGTTTCTTTTTGGTAGTGATCGACCAAGGTCAAAACAGGTTTATAAAAATTTGCTGCAACAGCAACTTTAATTTCTGCAGCTTGAAGGCTTGTTACCTTTAGTATTGCTACAACCAGTAAAACCCAACAAACACATAACTTGCTTAATAGTTTTTTCATTACTACTTCCTAGAGTTTAATAACTACAAATAATGACTGCGGATGCACTAAAAGAGACGGCTACTTGGCACTGCTCTTTTATATCGAGTTGTTCCTCAAGTACGCTTGGAACAATAGCGGATAAGTTTTTTTGTTCGGCTAGCTGGACACTAATATCCAAGTTGTCTGGCCCCTTGTTTATACGGCTAACCCGCCCTACAAATTGGTTAGTGTTACTCTTGGCGGTATCTGCACCTTTGCGAATGCTTACTTGAGAGGCTTTAATTAAACACAATACTTCGCTGCCTAGTGTAAGATTTAGCTCTTCTACAGATTCCATAGACAGTAAGGCGTTAACGGTTAGTTGGCGGCTTATTGCCACTTTAACTAAGCAGTTAACTGATTTTTTATCAATCAATACAACTTGGCCAAGTAGTTGATTTCTTGCGCTGCAACGCAAACTCATACGGCGCATTAGTTGTCTAAATTCAACTACGTTTAGCTGCTCATCGCAGGGTTCGTTAATTTTCGGCTTCAGTTGTTCAAAAGCTTGTTGATACTCAAGCTCTAAGGCACGGTATAAACTTAACAGGCCAATTCCGTAATCGGTCAGCCGAGTTCCACCTCCATGTTTACCGCCACTTTTTTTAATAACCAAAGGATGTTCAGATAAGTTGTTAATTGCATCTAGCGCATCCCAAGCTGCTTTATAAGACATAGGAATAGACTTAGCCGCTGCACTTAGAGAACCGTATTCAGTAATGGCCTCTAAAAGCTTTATTCGTTTATCACTAAGAAATGGACCTAGCTCACTACAAAGCTTAATTTTTCCCATCAGTGGTTGGTTGGTATGATTAAGTTCTCTTAAGGTCATATTCGCACCTATACAACGCCTTTAGGCGCTCAGTTAAATTGAACAAATGCGAACTAACCGCACCGTTAGTTACCTTAGTGCAAGCACGACGCCAACCATCAAATATCGCCAGAAAGCCCGTTAACATTGGGGTTAAGCAACAAAGTAAGGTGACTAATAGCTGTAGCGAAGTTAACAAACTACGCTGTATTGTTGGGTATATAACGAAGATCTAAAACAAGAAAAAAGGGCTAACTTAATTAGCCCTTTGAAACAGTTTTAATCTACAAAGCATTCGGAATAGGAAGAACATTCCTGACAACTAGGTGCTCTGCAAACGTAGTCCCCTCCTTGTTGGCAAAGCTGACGGTAAAAGAAACGTTTCCAGCGCATATTGTTAGTATTTTGCTGATGTAATAACGGAAAGTTGTACTTAAGTAATTCACCAAGTTCACTGCGGTTGCGCAGCCCTAAGCTATGCCAAAGATGCGATTGAGATAAACAGGCAGTGGCCACAATAATTGCCATTTGAAAGGCAAAAGGCACTTTTTCGTTGCAATGAGCAAATAGCAGCGCACTCAGTTCGTTGCGCTCTTGCATGCGTAGTTCAAATACTTCTTCTAGTACTTGAGCGCGTTTACGCAAACCCGCTTTAAAAGGCTGTTTCCACAAAAGCTCTTGTTTACTAATATCGTCACTAGCAATTGCCCGTTTTAAGTCCATATAACTGGCATTATCTAAGCCAAGACCATAAGGCAGTTCGGCTTGGCCATTTAATTGGCTATGAATGATCAACTTAAACCAGTTTCTATTGTGCATAGACATTGGTGGGCAAACCCTAGATAAAGCTTGTTGCCATTCTGTACCTATAAAACTTGTGGTTTCTTGAAGAGTTTGTATTTCCATAAACGCTCCTAACTTAAGGCAATAACGTTGGCTTCTTGGGGCAATCCGGTTAACGAACCAGGAGGATTTAACGAACAACCGTTTGCATCAACAATGGCGTTTTCAACGGGGCAAATTTGAGCACATTGAGCACCATTAACATTGTTTGCACACTCATCACAGCGGTGAGCAATAACCGCAAATTGTTTATCGCCACTGGTAATCGCTTTACTGGGGCAAACTTCTTTACAGGCATAACACGCTATACATGATTTAGTAATTGATAAGGCCATTAGCTACACTCCCCCATGCTACAGTTAGATGTGCTTGAATTTGCCTGTTGCGCAGCTAATTGCTGTTGAAGGTCTTCAAGAGCAACCCGTATATCCCGCAAGGCATAATCGGTGTTTGCTTTTACGTTCATTGCAGACAATTCCTGCTGCGGAGCGTGGCCAATTCGACTACACAAAATTGTGTCGACATGTTTTAGTTGGCTTAAATCTTTGACTGCGGAGTCATCGCACTGCTCACTGCCTTGGCAATACTGCTGCCAAGAAAAGTCATCTAACTGAGTAATCTCGTCTGCGCTTACTCGATACATAGAAAACTGCGTGGCGTGGCCAAAATGCTGATCAATCAAGCTCAAACTACTACTAGCAACAGCAACCTGTATCGACCTTGCTGCTTGTGCTGGCTCACTATTCTCGAGCGCAGCCAAATCTATGTCTTGGCCTAATTTACCAACAGCGTCAGCGCGGCATTGCTGGCAATGAGTCATTTGCTGCATACTCTGACCGGCTTGCTCTCTAGCAAGGTTTAGCTCTTGCTTGGTGGGTTCTCGCTGCCCCATCAGGCCGAAGTAAGTACCGTGTGCTGGATCAGAGATTAGCGGCATTATGTTGTGGATAAAGGCTCCATATCTACCCAATTCTTTAGCCAGCGATTCAATATGAAAATCGTTGATCCCAGGGATCAATACCGTATTAACTTTTACTAGCATCCCCGCCTTAATAGCCGCTTCTAAACCCAGTAATTGGCGATCAATTAGGGTTTGCGCTGCTTCTCTGCCCCTCAAGCGACGTTGGTTGAAATACACCCAAGGGTATATACGTTGGCCAATATCAGCATCAATACAGTTAATGGTAATGGTTAAATGCCTAACGCCTGCTTCCATCAGCGACTCAAGTTGATCAGCTAAGGCCAAACCATTAGTAGAAACACACAGATGAACATCAGAATCTACTTTGTCTATGGCCTTTAAACTCGCCAAAGTCGCCTTCGGGTTGGCCAAAGGGTCTCCTGGCCCAGCAATACCTACTACTTGGGTTTCTGGAACATGCTGTTTAACTTTTACAAAACGCTTTACTGCAGCTGCTGGAGAAAGCAACTTAGAGACGACTCCGGGTCGGGTTTCATTACTGCAATCAAATTTTCGATTGCAGTAATTACATTGAATATTACAAGCAGGCGCTACAGGTAAATGTATTCGCGCATACTGATGGCCTTCTTTTGAAAAGCACGGATGTTTTGCTACTAAAGCAGCTTGTTTGCTGGCTTGTGCGCTTAACGGATTCTCTCCATTGGCTTGCTTAAGTGGTTGTATTGTCATGAAAAGCTTCCTTGTACACTACTATATAGGTAGTTTTGCAAGTGCTGTTCCAAGTATCTTTTTCTTTAAATACAGTTACTTAAAAGGAACAAACACCTTAGAAGTAAGCTTGTATGTCGTATTTGTTGTAAATACGACAGAGTGGCGGTGTTAATCGCAGATAAATTTTGCCATCTCTTTATAACTAATGTGGTAGCTAATATCCCTCAATAACAGCCATTTATATACAATGACCTGATTACTCCGAGATGCTGATTGTAGTAGTGCCGAGAAAGTAAAAGAACCTTTAAGTCGCCCATTGTCGATGCTGTAGTAGGATTTCTGGATTTTAAAGGTACAAACAAAGTGGCCTGCATTTGATTGCTTAGCAAAGTCACCCCAAACAACCAACAGAAGCTTGGCTTGGGGTAACAAAGATAAAGGCAGATTATGCAATGCAAAAGCGGCTAGGTCATAACAAAAGCCATGACCATCGCGTAAGGTTTCAGCCGGAGTTTTCCACCAGAAGCCATTTAAAGCGGCTTGCTTACGCTGTTGTTGATTTGTATAGCTAAGCCGCTGTTGCATAAACTGGCATAGGTCGGTTACATCGCTAAATGCCAGCTGTTCCATTAAAGCTGTCTAACGTTAATATTCATTACTTGAATACGATAAGCTATTTGCCTTGGTGTCATATTGAGTAGGCGAGCTGCTTTAGCTTGCACCCATCCAGCTTGCTCTAAGGCTGCAATAACTCGCTCCCTCTCGTCCATTTCCTGGCTTTCCAAGTTAACTTTTTCGATGCTTGGCCGTGGACTAATTTTAGGACCATCTAAACCATCGATAACAATTAAATCTTGATCAATTACCCCACTTTCGCTCATCACAGATGCGCGTTCGAGCAGGTTCTCCAACTGACGAACATTACCGGGCCAGTCATAAGCCATCATCATTCGAATAGCGCCATCGGTAAGTTGTAGCTTACGCCGTTGTTGTTTAGCCAGTTTTTCAATTAAAAACTCAGCTAAGTCGGGTAAGTCTTCAATTCTGTCGCGCAGCGGTGGCGGGAACATCGGCATAACATTTAGTCGGTAATACAGATCTTCACGAAAACGATCTTGTTTAACCTCTTCTTCTAGGTTTCGATTGGTTGCCGCCAAAATACGCACATCGACGTTAATGGTTTGGGTACTGCCTACCCGTTCAAACTCGCCTTCTTGAAGAACTCGCAACAGTTTTGCTTGAAACGCAGACGAGATTTCACCAATTTCATCTAAAAACAGAGTGCCACCGTCAGCCATTTCAAAACGGCCTTTGCGCTGTTTTACCGCTCCGGTGAACGCGCCCTTTTCATGACCAAACAACTCCGACTCCAACAAGTTGTCGGGTAAGGCAGCGCAGTTAAGCTTGATAAAAGGCCCAGTAGCTCTAGGCGAATTGTAGTGAATAGCATTAGCAATAAGCTCTTTACCGGTGCCCGATTCACCGCGTATAAGTACCGTGCTATCCCATTTAGACACTAAGCGAATTTGCTCAAACACTCTGCGCATTACCCGAGAATGACCAACGATGTTGTCCATACTGTAGTTGCTTCTTACTTTGCGCCTTAATCTGTCACGTTCAGCTTCTAGTTGATCGGTTTGTACGGCGACGTCTTTGGCAAGCAATACACTTTTTGCAATTAAATTTGCGGTCATCTCCAAAAACCGGGTAAACAAAGCTAGTTTTTCTGGAGCATCTATTTGTGGCTGAGCGGCTAGTACGCCTAATACTTCATTGGATTTCTTAATCGGTACTGCAATAAATGGTAAATCTAATGCGTACAAATCAAGTTTATCTGCAAAGCGTAAATCGTTAGACACTTTGCTTAAAACAATAGGCTGTTTCTGTGTTAACACCGTACCAACGATGCCCTCGCCTGGTCGATAACGAATGTTTTTAGCAACACTATCGTTGGCATGATTCGGCGTATGCACTGTATCGACGCTAAGCATTTGCTCGTTTTCGGCAATGAGCGCTAACATTGCGTGTTGTAACATGGCTTTGTCGTGCAAAACTTGCAGCACTTTGTTTACGCTTTGTTTGTAATCCAAGCTATTAGTTAATACGCTGCTTACGTCGTACAAAGCTGCCAAGTGTTGCTCGGCGATATGTGATTCGCGTTTTGTTGAATAGTCCATTATTCACCTCGCTTACGGCTACGAAGAGGAAGAACGATGCGAGCTTTACAGCCGCCTAATGAAGTTGATAAGTACTGAACGGTACCGCTGTGTTCGCTCACTACTTGCTGCACAATGCTCAAACCAACACCACGACATCCGCTGTTATTACTTGGTTTGGTACTGTAGAAGGGTTCAAACACCTTTAGCTGTAACTCTTTTTTAATGCCTGGCCCACTGTCTTCGACAGTGACTTCTATTTCGTCATCAACTAACTGGGTGCTACAAACAATTTCACGGCGTGTTTTCTTACCGTAATCGATAGCTTCTATCGCATTATCTATAAGCTGTTTTAAGGCCACTCGAATACGAGAAGGCTGTCCAGTTAACGAAGGCAAGGTACCGTTTAAACTTAGTTGCATAGTAATGCTGCGATTTAGTAAACGGTCGCTGGATAACTCGGTCACTTCATGCACCAATTGATTAATGTTTACCGACTGGCTAGCCTCGTAGGGTTTACGCGGTAAGGCGCTTTCTAGTTGGGCAATTGCAGCGTGGCCTGCTTGTAAACCCGCTTGCATTGCAGCCGTTCTGGCACAACTATTTGATACACCACAGAACATCTGTAAGGCTGAATCAATCATGTTGATTGGCCCTTGGATCTGATGAATTGCCGCATGCAGCGCCTCTTGCATACTGTGTAAGGCTTCTGACTCTTCTGTGGAACGGCGCAACTCCGATAACTGTTGCTGGGCTTGGCGGCGTCGTTCTTTGGTCACTTCACTTAAGGTAATAACCAAGTAGCGGCTAACTTTGGGTACAAAATAATCATCAACCTCAGACCCACTGATATTCACCGTAGATACGCAACAGCTAAACCAGCGTTTACGCTTGCCCTTACCTACTTCAACATTAAAAGTCTGTCCTTCGTTAAACGAGCCATCAACTTCCTGTTTCCCTTTTAACTGTTTTAAAGCAATCGTTACAGGCTCATCGCTAAAATCGCTGCGCAAGGTTTTGTAAGAAAGGTTATCTAATACAACTTGATGACTTTGGTCGAGCAAGGCGATAGCAACCGGCGCTGTATTAAGCACTGCCTCAACCATCAACTTTTGATTAGCCGCTATAGTTTGTTGCTGATGGCGTTCACTAATATCTCGATGAACACTCATATAGTGGGTAATACTGCCTTGCTGGTTACGTAAGCCGGTTATCGATAACTCTGCAAGATAGCGTTGACCATTTTTCTTCTTGTTAACTAAACGCCCTTGCCAACTCCCTCCGCTACTAATGCAAGCCCATAGTCCTTGGTAGACTTCGTTTGGCGTTGTCTTATAACTAAGTAAAGAATGGTTTTTTCCGATCAGATCCTTTTGCTCGTATCCGGTGATTTCGGCAAACCGCTTATTCACAAACATAAAGTTTGCGTTTAAATCACTTACCGACATAGCCATTGGCATTTGCTCTAACACACTAAAGCATTGCGATAGGATTTGGTTTTCACTTAATGGAGCAAGGTCTTCAAAGGCCTGCTCTAAGGTAGATTTAAGTTCATTCATCATTCAATCAATCCTTTGCATTGCTGAGTTAATCGCTGAACATACAACTACAATGCAAGCGGCATTCCTCCCTGCGACACTACGTGCCACAAGGGTCGGCTGAATAAACATTGTTTGATTTACAACAATTTTAACTAATCTATCAGTTAAAATTGTTGTATTTGTCACCCTAAAATTGCCCTTAGAAACTCTGCCCACAAGCGACTAAAGCCCCGTATTACTCGGGTTCTTTCCCCAATATGGTTCATTTCACCAACTTGGTACATGCAATGCAGTACTGCCATTAGTAGTACAACTGTGTGGAGTATTTGATGGCCGACTACCTTCTCATTTTTATTAGCACTGCCGTGGTAAATAACGTGGTGTTAGGCAAGTTTCTTGGTTTGTGTCCGTTTATGGGGGTATCGAACAAAATCGATAGCGCCTTGGGTATGGGTTTAGCAACCACCTTTGTATTGTGCTTAGCGGCTATCGCCGCTTGGCTAATAGAAGCACTGCTACTTGCTCCCTTAGGCATTCAGGTTATGCGAATTTTAGTGCTCATTTTGGTCATAGCTGCTGTGGTTCAACTTACCGAACTGATCATTCAAAAAAATAGCCCCGAGCTTTACCAGGCCTTAGGCATATTCCTGCCCCTTATCACCACCAACTGCGCCGTGTTAGGTGTTGCCTTGCTGGTTGTTCAAAACAACATGAATTTTTTACAAACCCTTTGTTATGCCTTTGGTTCTGCAGCAGGTTTTAGCTTAGTGATCGTGTTATTTGCAGGCTTACGACAACGCTTAAAGCTGGCCAAAGTACCAGCAGCGTTTGCTGGCTTACCGATAGCATTTATTACCGCTGGATTACTGTCGATGGCCTTTTTAGGTTTTAGCGGCTTAGTGAACTAATAGGAGAAAGCCATGATTTTAATATCAATCATTTTACTAATCCTACTAGGAGCAAGCCTTGGAGCATTGCTGGGTTGGGCCTCTAAAGCACTAAAAGTAGAAGGCGATCCACGAGTCGATGAACTCGAAGCCATGCTACCCGGTGGTCAATGTGGTCAATGTGGCGAACCGGGCTGTCGTCAAGCAGCAGAGGCCATGGTTAAAGGTAATTTGGCTCCTACCAGCTGCCCGCCAGGCGGAAATGGCCTTGCAGCCAGCATAGCCAACTTACTAGGCGTAGAAGTGAGTAATGATCCCGATGCAGTGCCTGTTGTGGCTTATATAGAAGAAAGCCAATGCAGCGGCTGCACTCGCTGTTTTAAAGCCTGTCCCTTTGATGCCATTGTTGGCGCCAGTAAACAGATGCACACGGTCATTAGTCAGGTTTGTACTGGTTGTCGTTTGTGCGAGAAAGCTTGCCCGCAGGGATGTTTAAGCATGCAAGCCCAGCAAGTACAGCTTAATACTTGGCAATGGCCAAAACCTCAAACGGCTTAAGGAGTGACTATGTTTAATCTAAAACCTAAACCGTTTAGCGGTGGCGTTCACCCCAAGAGCTATAAAGAGCTTACCCAGCAACAAGACATTAGCAAAGGCTTTGTGCCAGACCGGGTGTACTTAGGTATGCAACAGCGCAACGGCTCCATGCTTAACAGCCTCGTAGCTGTTGGTGACACAGTAGTTAAAGGCCAACTTATCGCCCGTGGTAGTAACGACATGACGGTGCCTTTACACTCACCAGTAAATGGCACTGTAGTAGACATAAAGCCCTACTTAAGTAGCCACCCATCTGGAATTAAAAGCCAGACCTTGGTCATTGCCAATAGCGGTGACAAACACTGGGGTATTGATTACCCGCCAAGCGACTACCAAAAACTTAGCCACGAACAAATTATTGAGCGAGTACTCGAGGCCGGCATTGTTGGCCTAGGCGGAGCAGGTTTTCCAACCGGGATAAAGCTTCGCTTAGCCCGTAAGTCTAAAGTACATACCTTACTCATTAATGGTGGTGAATGTGAACCTTACTTAACCTGTGATGATCGCCTTATGCGCGAACAAGCCGCCGAGATCATCGCCGGCATAAAGGTAATGGCAAAAGCCATCGGGGCGACTAACTCCATTATTGCGATTGAAGATAATAAACCAGAGGCAATTAACGCTATTAAAAAAGCGAGTGATGGCTTTAGTGGGATCAGCCTTAAAATTGTGCCCAGCCTTTACCCCATGGGCTCTGAGCGTCATTTAATTAAAGCAGTCACCGGTATTGCTATTGGTCCTGGGCAGTTAAGTACTGCTCAAGGCATATTGGTGCACAACGTCGCTACAGCTAAAGCAGTTTACCAAGCAGTGCGTTATCAGCGCCCCCTGATCGAACGCGTGATCACCGTATCAGGCGATGCCATCGAGGCTCCAGCCAATATTACCGTGCCCATTGGCAGCTTAGTATCACAAGTTATTGCAGAATGTGGCGGCCTAAAAGCCGAAGCGAAAAGAATGATTGCTGGTGGCCCAATGATGGGACAAGTATTGCCATCGCCCTTTGTGCCAATAGATAAAAGTGTCGGCGGTCTTTTAGCCTTAAGCGAAGAGCAAATTAACCAGCGGCAAAGCCAAGACTGCGTGCGCTGTGGTAACTGCGTAAAAGTATGCCCAATGGGCTTAATGCCCTTTCAAATGGCAGCACACAGCAATAATGATGACTGGCAAGGCGCACAAGAATTTGGCTTAGACTCCTGCCTATTGTGTGGTGCTTGCAGTTACATTTGCCCTTCTAGTATTCCTCTCGTGCAGTATTTCCAGCACGCAAAATCTAACATCAACGCGCAACGTAGCATGATGCAAAAATCAAACTTAGCCCGCCAACTTACCGAGGCACGTCAACAACGCTTAGCCCGCGAAGCAGCGGCTAAAAAAGCAGCCAAAGCAGCTAAACGTAAACGCCCTGCTCGTTCTCGCAGTACTCAAGGAGAAAGCTAATGGCTATAAACAACCCAATAGCAGCACCACATACCCACTCGGGTTTATCCACTACTAACATTATGTATTTGGTAGTGCTCGCTCTTAGTCCAGCGGCTTTATATGGGGTATGGATTTTTGGCTTGCCTGCTGCATTAGTCATTGTTAGTTGCTGCATTAGTGCATGGCTTAGCGAGGTAATTTGCCTGCAACTACAAGGTAAAAATTGGTTAAGCAGTATAGATGGTTCATCACTGCTTACCGCGCTGCTACTGGCGATGAGCTTACCTGCCAGCACCCCTTGGTGGGTGGCCAGCTTTGGTTGCATATTTGCCATTGTGATTGGCAAACATGTTTACGGTGGTCTTGGCCACAACCCTTTTAATCCCGCCATGTTAGGTCGGGTAATGCTGTTAATCTGTTTTCCAATAGAGCTGACTAACTGGCAAGCCATTAGTATCCCAAGCGTTGGTTCTGATGGCTTAATATTTAGTCAACAATGGCTAGGCATCGACGGCGTAAGCTCGGCAACCCCTCTTGCTGATTTGAATCAAGTCGTTGAATGGAAGGGGCTACTACTTGGTGAACATGCCGGCAGCTTAGGAGAAACAAGCGCCTTGCTTATAGCCTTAGGCGGGCTGTTTTTAATTTGGCGCGGCATCATTCGCCCTTATATACCCTGCGCGTTGCTGCTTGGCTTAACTATTCCTGCGAGTATTGCGCACTGGCTGCACCCTCAAGACTTTGCCTCGGGATTAGCACATTTGCTTTCTGGTGGAGCCATGTTAGCGGCCTTTTTCATTGCTACCGATCTTGTCACCTCACCCACTAGCCCTCGAGGCCAAATACTGTTTGGTGCTGGTTGTGGCTTACTTATTTGGCTAATTCGTAGCTTTGGTAGCTACCCAGAAGGCGTAGCATTTGCGGTGCTAATCATGAATGCGGGTACACCAGTAATCGACCACTATTTAAGGCCAAAAATATTTGGCAGCCAATCATTATTTAAACGCAGCAAAGGAGCTTAATCATGACCTTACCTTGCGTTGAAAAACATATTAACAGCAGTATCTACCAATCTATTTCGTTAGCCGTTGCTGTGGGCCTCTCTAGCGCACTGTTGTTGGGTTTAAACACAATTACAGCGCCAGTAATCGCCCAACGTGTAAACGAAGACAAGCTGGCGGCTATTGATTTAGTCATGCCAAGTTCTTACTACCAAAATGCCTTGTTAGCTACCGAGCACCCTTTTGAAGTAGAGCAACGAAACTACACCGTTTACAACGCGCTAGACCAACAAGGCCAAACTAGCGGCTACGTAGTGCAAGTTACAGCTAAAGGCTACGCTGGCCCAATTAACTTATTAGTTGGTGTAGACGCATCTCTCGCTATCTTAGGCGTTCGTGTATTAAGCCATAGCGAAACACCCGGTCTTGGCGACAAAATTGAAGTAGCCAAACATCCTTGGATTTTAAGTTTTAACCAAAAGAGCCTGAGCAATACTTCAAAAAAGGCATGGGCAGTAAAAAAGGACGGTGGAGAGTTTGATCAGTTTACCGGCGCTACCATCACGCCGCGCGCAGTCGTAAACGCAGTGCATCAAGCTTTAAAGGATTTAGAGTTAAAACAGGGAGAGAAGGCATGAGCAAATACAAAAACATCATTGCCGACGGTTTATGGAATAACAATGTGGTGCTTGGCCAGTGTTTAGCTCTTTGTCCGCTATTAGCGGTAACATCTAGCGCTACTAACGGTTTAGGCCTTGGCTTAGCGAGTTTGGTAGTGATGGTAATGGCAAACTTGATCAGTGCCCTAAGTAAAAACTATGTTAGCCGTGCGGTGCGCATCCCAATAAATATTTTGATGATAGCCACCTTGGTTACCATTACCGATATGTTATTGAATGCTTGGGTTCATCCTCTTCATAAAGTATTAGGCCTTTTTATTCCGCTTATTGTCACCAACTGCGCCATTTTGGGCCGAGTAGAATCCTTCGCCAGCAAACAGGCTCCAGTACCCGCAATAATAGATGGTTTCGCAATGGGCATTGGTTTTACCTGGGTATTAGTGTTTTTAGGCGGTGTACGGGAGATTATTGGCTCAGGCACCTTGTTTGCCGACGCCCACATATTGTTGGGCCCCGCTTTCAAAGCCATAGAGTTCACCATAATCCCAGATTACCGAGGGCTGCTGTTAGTAATTTTACCGCCTGGTGGATTTTTAGTTCTTGGTGGATTGCTTAGCCTGCATAGACTCATCCAGCAAAAACTAGAAAACAGAGCGAAACCAGCAGCAGTTTGCTCAGCCAAAGTTAGCGTTCAGCAATAGGAGGTTACTATGTTAGTGAGCATTGCCTACGCCACTCCTCAGCAGCAACTTTGCATTAATGTAGAAGTGGTAGAAGAAAGCAGCGTGATTAACGCCTTGCATCAATCAGGCATCTTAGATTTATGCCCGGATATACAACTGGAGAAACAAAAAGTCGGAGTATTTGGAAAGTTTGTGACCTTAGAAAGTCAGTTGGTTGCAGGGGACCGAATAGAAGTTTATCGGCCTATCACATGGAAGCCCCCGATAGAAGAAGATGAAGACGATGATGATTAAGCAACAGACCAGAGCCTAGCTCTAAATCAATTAAGCAATAAGCTAACAACTTATTGCTTATTTGCTTCTATTCATCCGCTCGCTTCGTCTTAAAACAAACAATCTTCAACAATAGCTCTGTTGTATTTATAACAAAAACAATAAGTTCTAATCATAAGTCATTGTAATTGCATAATATATTTAGTGGATTACATCTTGCAATAAGCTATATAAGCCAGCTATTTAAGGAGTACTATCATGGCAGATGTAGGAATCTTTTTTGGGACAGACACCGGAACAACACGAAAAATTGCTAAGCAAATTCATCAGCAATTAGGCGCTGATCTTAGCGACAAACCGCTTAATATTAATCGCGTTGATATCGACACCCTAAGCAGTTACAAAATGTTAATCCTAGGCACCCCAACTTTAGGCGAAGGCCAACTACCCGGTCTAGCCGCAGATTGCCAAGCAGAAAGCTGGGACGAGTTTTTACCGCAATTAGAAGTTGCAGATTTCTCCGGCATAAAAGTCGCGTTGTTTGGTTTAGGCGACCAAGTAAACTACGCTAGCGAGTTTGTAGATGGATTAGGTGAGCTTTACGACGCCATCGCAGAAACCGGCGCAGATCTCGTTGGCGAATGGCCAGCTGAGGGCTACGAATTCGATGACTCATCAGCCTTGTTAGACAACGGTAAATTTGCCGGGCTAGTGCTAGATAACGACAACCAGAGTGAGTTACATGCAGAGCGCATGGCTGGCTGGTTAGAGCAGATAAAAGCAGAGTTTGGCGTTTAGCCACTTACTTTCTTATAAGAAATTAGAGCGCTTAAGCGCTCTTTTGTTTATTGCCTTATTGAAACTCGTCGCCTTTGTTATCTAAGGTTTTGCAGCCACATTGTTGGCATACTATGTAGCGGTCTAACAAATCTAAAGAGGCGCCAACCGCACTTGCAGTACCACCAAAAAAGCCTTCCATAAACGCTTTAAACTGTTCAGTTTTGCTAGTGTCATATTTAGACGGTTTTTGCTTCATTAACTCTTTGTGATCGGTCTCTTCACCACACTTTTTACAATACTGCTTAAACATACAACGCTTTCCTTGTTTAATAATATTCAGCTCTCTATGCCAGTGGTCTTAATCGTATTGCACACCGCGATGCTTTAACCAACCGTCGACGTGCCGACCAGCGGGATCATGATGAGTCCAATGAATCACTCCCCCCTTATTGTTCCATTCGTACTCACCGAAAAACTCTACCTTATCCCCTACTCTTAAGTTTTTGAGGCGCGGGGCTAAATCGATATTGTGAGCAACCAACAGGGTTTGGCCATTGTTTAACTTAAGAATAAATCGTTGATGGCGTGAGCCCTGTTCGTCATCCGCTAATACTCTTACAACGTAACCTGAGCTATTAACCTGCAAATCACTGACTTTGTTCTTAAAAGCTGAGGCGATTTGCTGCTCACCACTTGCTAGTGCCAATAAACTAAAACACGCTAAGCTCAGCAGCACAGCGAATTGATATAAAGGTTTAAAAGACATAGAGAATCTGTTCCTAAATAACGCAAAACACTCAATTAATAATTAATATTATCAATATAACTTATTAAGTTCATCAAATAACAATCACTAATTGCTAGAAATTGGCTGACTAAGCCGAGGAATTAACTAGATTATTTATCTTTGGCAGCCGACACTAGAAATTGGCTTTTGGGATTAGATTCGAGATTTGTACTGTCTTCAACCACCAATGAACGGTCTTTTAAACCTATGCCCGTACATTTAGTTTTCATTGACTCGGTTAATAGATAAAAAGCTTTATGGCTGGCCTCTTCATAACAAAGGCCTTCTGGTCGTATGTTGGAAATGCAGTTTCTGCTTGAATCTTTAGCGCCGCGTTTAGGGTTCCAAGTAATATAAATACCCATGCTGTCAGGCGATGTAAGACCGGGACGTTCGCCAATTAAAATTAGGGTAATTTTAGCCTTTAGGCACTCACCTACATCATCTCCTACCGCCACGCGCCCCTGTGTAACAATGGTTAAAGGCGCTAAAGACCAAGAGTATTTATCATCCTTAGTTAACTTGGTCACCAAACTTTCTATCACCGGCGCAGCATGGCGTTGAATAGCGGTTGAAGAAAGCCCATCGGCTACAACAATAGCTAAGTCATACTCTTGACTACTTTTCTCTCGATGCTTTAGCAAACTTTGCCACGAGGCTTCGCAGAGTTGCCGACCAAGATCGGGGCGCTGTAGATAGGTCATTCGATCATTAGCTTTGCTGCTTACTAACATGGGAGCATGTTTTGTATACTTTTGAATAATTGATGAAGCTTGTAGTTGCTCTATAAGACTTTCTACAGCTAAGGCCTTATGCACCGCGTCTATTGCGCGTGCGTGGTCCAGTTGAAAAGGTAGCAGCTGCTGCGTTGGAATACTGGTTCCAGCGCGTCCAAGCGCAATACGCGCTGACGTAAACTGCTTTAAAGCCTGCCACGGATTTTCGGTGACTAAACCAATAGCCTTGCCGCTTGATTTTGTAGAAGGCTTACTCATAGTTCATTTTTCTCAACTAAGGAGATAGGCGAGCTAAATGCTTGGGCAAGATTTTGATTTAGTTGTACGTTATCTACATCACTAAATATATCCATGTTACTTAACCATGTCTCAAACTCTGGGGCAGGTTTTAAGCCGAGCACTTTGCGAGCATAAAGCGCATCGTGAAAGGAGGTTGTTTGATAGTTAAGCATGATATCGTCTGAACCAGGTATGCCCATTATAAATGAACAACCTGCCACCCCGAGTAAGGTAAGCAAATTGTCCATGTCATTTTGGTCGGCATAAGCATGGTTGGTGTAGCAAATATCACAGCCCATCGGAAGGCCAAGCAACTTGCCACAAAAATGATCTTCTAAACCTGCACGAATTATTTGTTTACCATCAAACAGATATTCAGGGCCAATAAAACCTACAACCGTATTCACCAAAAACGGATCGAAGTGGCGTGCTACTGCATAAGCCCTGGCTTCGCAGGTTTGCTGATCAACCCCAAAATAAGCATCTGCCGATAACGACGTTCCCTGGCCGGTTTCAAAGTACATCACGTTATTGCCAACGGTGCCGCGTTTTAACGACAATGCGGCGTTTTGAGCTTCTTGCAGTACATTTAAGTTCACACCAAAGGTGTCATTGGTGCCTTGTGTTCCGCCTATAGATTGAAAAACCAGATCAACAGGCGCTCCTTTATCTATGGTTTCTATGGTGTTTGTCACATGGGTCAATACACAAGACTGAGTTGGAATTTGATAATGCTGAATGACTTCGTCCAAAAAGTTTAGGAGCTTGATAGTTTGCGGAACATTATCTGTGGCTGGGTTAATACCTATTACGGCGTCACCATTGCCATACATTAAGCCATCAAAGATTGTCGCGGCAATGCCATCTAAAGAGTCTGTTGGGTGATTTGGCTGTAAACGAGTAGATAGCCGATTTTCTAATCCAACGGTGTTACGAAACGCCGTGATTACACGACACTTTTTTGCCACCAAGATTAAATCTTGGTTACGCATTATCTTGCTTACTGCAGCAACCATTTCGGGGCTAAGCCCAGGCCGGAGCGCCACTAATGCTTCGGCGTCGGCTTCGTCACTTAATAACCAATTACGAAAATCCCCAACTGTCATATGCGAGATAGGCGCAAATGCCACGCTGTCGTGGCTATCAATAATTAGACGGGTAATCTCGTCAGATTCATAGGGAACCAACACTTCGTTTAGAAAGGTTTTTAAAGGTAAATTAGCTAATGTCATTTGCGCTACAACACGCTGCTCGGCAGTTTCTGCACTTACACCCGCAAGAATATCGCCAGAGCGCTCTGGGGTAGCCTTTGCCATTAGCTCGGCTAGTGAGCCAAAATTGTATACGGTGTCCCCTTGTTGCCAGCGATACGCTGCCATAGCTATCCCTTTCGTTATACTTCAAATAGCAGCAACAACGACTTACGCCGTTGCTGCTCTGGTTTGTTAGCTGTAGCGGTAAGGTCTACCTGCTTTTTCCATGTCAGCGTTGTATTTCTTAAAGATTTCTACAATCTTAGCTTTAGTTGGCGATTCTTTGGCGATTTCATCCCAGAATACATGTGCCTCAGCTTCAACCGTAGCCCATTCTTCATCAGGAATGGAAGTTAGCTTCATATCACTACCCTCAACTCGCAGTTTAGCTTCACCACCCCAGTACCACCACTGACGGTAATAATGAGACGTATCTAAACATAGCCCTAGAAGCTCTTTAAGGTGATCAGGTAATGCATTGTAGCGATCCATATTGGCAAAGAATGAACCAATCCAAGCACCAGAAATATTGTTTGTTAAGAAGTAATCGGTAACCTTAGACCAACCCACGGTGTAGTCTTCGGTAATGCCCGACCAAGCAATACCGTCTAGCTCGCCGGTTTGCAGAGCCACCTCAACATCCTCCCAAGGAATAGAAACCGGCACCACACCAAACTTAGCCAAGAAGCGACCGGCAGTTGGGAAGGTAAATACTCTTAACCCTTTAAGATCTTTTAGGCTAGTAATGGGTTTTTTAGTAGCAAAATGACAAGGGTCCCAAGCACCCGCAGAAATGTGCTTAACACCTACTTTGGCGTACTCTTCTTTCCAAATTTTGTCTAAACCATATTGATTAAACAATACAGGCACATCCAATGAATAACGGCTACCAAATGGGAAGTAACCGCCAAAGGTGGTCACTTCTGTAGGCGAAGCCATAGAGTCATCATCAGATTGAACCGCATCAATAATGCCTTTTTGCATGGCGCGAAATAGCTCGCCCGTTGGCACCAGCTGATCGGCAAAATAGAGCTCAATTTGCATTTCTTCACCGGCAATGCGGTTAAAGGCTTCAATGGCCGGCTTTATTACATGCTCAGCTAAAGCTGGACCTGCATAGGTTTGCATACGCCATTTAATCTTCGGGCTTGCGGCAAAGGTTTTGGCCGGAGCCAACATGGTACCCGCGGTAAGTGCAACAGCACTTGTTAAAAACTTACGTCTTGAGTTCATTGTTATCCCTCCAGTGGATTATTGCTAGCAGACCCTTGCCCGCCTTAAGGTAAATATTGGTTAATAAGCTTTTGAATAAATTAAGTTTTACTTGCCATATACATAATCAGGAAGCCATAAAGCTAGACTTGGAAAAACCATCACTAGGATTAATGCAAAAACCATAATGCCGACAAATGGAACTACCGACCCGTAAATGTCACGCAGACTAATTTGCGGCGGAGCCATAGCCCGCATTAAAAAGAGGTTGTAGCCAAAAGGCGGCGTCATATAGGCAATTTGCGAAGTCACGGTATAAAGAACGCCGTACCAAATAAGGTCAAAACCTAGTGCATTAACCAGAGGCACATATAGCGGCGCAACAATCACCAACATGGCGGTGTCGTCTAGAAAGGTGCCCATTATCAAAAACGACAACTGCATTAAAATAAGAATCGTCCAAGGCCCAAGCCCTAGCTGCTCGGTAAACAAATGCTCAATGGATTTTACTGCTCCCAAGCCATCAAATATGGCCCCAAAACCAAGGGCAGCAAGAATGATCCACATAAACATACAAGAGATAGCCAAGGTGCTACGCACCGAGTTCTCAAATACCTGTTTGGTCATGCGCCGTTTGAGAATAGCGGCCAAGAACGCTGCCATTGCACCAATAGCCGAGCTTTCTACTAAACTTGTCCAACCGTTAACAAAAGGAATCATCATTGAGGCAAAGATGCCAAGGGGTAACAGCCCTGCCCTAAGTAGCCTTAGTTTTTCGGCCATAGGCACCTTACGTTCTTCTTCGCTTAACACCGGGCCTAAGCTGGGGTTAATCCGACAACGAACTGCAATATAGATAATGAACAGTGTTGCCATCACCAAACCTGGAATAATACCGGCTAGCCACAGTTGCCCTACAGGTTGGCGCGCAATCATCGCGTAAAGCACTAATACCACCGACGGAGGCACCAATATGCCTAAAGACGAACCGGCCTGAATAACCCCGGTGACCATTTTTTTGTCGTAGTTACGCTTTAGCAGTTCGGGTAGCGCAATGGTGGCACCTATCGCCATCCCTGCCACCGACAATCCATTCATTGCCGATACCAGCACCATAAGCCCAATGGTACCAATGGCTAATCCACCGGGCATCGGCCCCATCCAAACATGAAACATCTTGTATAGGTCGTCGGCAATTTTTGATTCCGACAGCACATAGCCCATGAAAATAAACATTGGCAGCGTAAGCATCGGATACCAATTCATTAGCTTCATGCTGGCAGTAAACGGAATTTCAGCGCCGCCAGTACCCCAAAGTAATATGGCGGCAATTGAAGCTACCGCGCCTATTGCAGCAAATACACGTTGACCCGTTGCCATTAGCAACATCATCAACGAGAACATCATTGTTGCTATCATGCCGTAACTCATTTGATCTGAACTCCTCGAATAACTGCAATATCTTTAATAAATTGGGAAATAGCCTGCAAAATCATCATCACAAAACCGGTGCACATTAGTGCTTTAATAGGCCACAACAATGGGCGCCAAGCAGAGCGAGTTCGTTGGCTATATTCAAGGGAGTAAAGTGTGCTTTCTAAGCCACCGTATAGCAGTACGATTAAATAGAAAATCAAGAAGAAGATGGTGAATGCATCAACCCAAGCGCGTTTTTTAATTGACCAATTCCCGTAAAATAAGTCCATGCGCACATTGGCATTTAGCTGCATCGCATAAGCGCCACCAATAATGTAGTAAGCAACCATCATGAATTGCGCAGACTCTAAGGTCCAAAGAGACGGCATAAAGAAAGTTTTTGATACCGATGACCACATAAGCACGCCAACAATCAAAAATATCCCATACATCATCAAGCGACCAACTCTTCGATTGAACGCATCAACATATTTGACATAGGCAATAATAAAACTCGGCATTAACTTTCCTTTTTATACGAACACATGGGTAAAACCTTTTTCCCATTTACAGCTGTTAGTTCTTAAAGCAGTACAACTGGCTATTTTTTACTCGCACCTAGGGTCCAAATATTCCAGCTATACATCGAAGAACACTTGCAAGAATTGGTCTTGTGATTCCCTGCTAGTCAAAGATTAACTAGCCATATTGTTGTCTATATTTATTAACAAATAAGGCAATAAATTCTTAACAATTTAACTGGACCAGTTTTTGCTGCTTCTTGAGCCAACTACTATAAGTAAAGTTCAGCAATAGCTATTCCGATTAACTATCAATAATTGGCAACATTAAAAATATATATAAAACAATAAGATAGTTAGCCAATCGCCCTAAATTGGTTCAGAACTTGAATCGAGGAGGATAAATATGGTGACAAATACGCAAACAAACGGTGACTCATTGTTGTGCACAATTCACTCTAATGATGCAAATCATCAAGCGGCAAACTTAGTTAATTGGCAGCAAGAGTTTGATCAACTAAGCCAAGGTCGCTTTGTTGGTCAAATAAATGAAATTAACTTCCCGAATATTCATGTATTTCGCGAAGACACAAACCAAGAGCTAAGACAGCAATGCCGAGTTGAAGAAGGAGGATTATGGATAGGTTTTAGTAGCAATCAAAAAACTTGTCGTATTAACAACCAAACCACCCGCCATAGTCAGTTTTTATGCCGACCAGGTAGCCTAGACTTTGAATTGCTCACGCCCGAACACTTTTCTATTTATGGCTTGGTATTGCACAAAAGTTTATTCAGCCAATTAGAAGAACATCAAGATGAGCCCATTATTAGCCGAAGTTTTGATAGCCTATGGCTAGATAATATCCCCGCCAATACCTTACAAACCTTTCAGCAATACCTATCACAACTGCTACAAACAGAAGGCAGTCGCTGGAGCAGCAACACCCAAGCGCTTATTTTAGAAGACGCAGTGCTTAACATCCTTAGCCAAGCACAAAAACCAGCTTTAGTTAGCGCCCCTGCTTTACATCAACGCCAGCGCATTATGCAACGGGTTAAAAGCTACCTTACAGA
Source organism: Agarivorans sp. OAG1 (assembly GCF_037076485.1). Taxonomy (NCBI): domain Bacteria; kingdom Pseudomonadati; phylum Pseudomonadota; class Gammaproteobacteria; order Alteromonadales; family Alteromonadaceae; genus Agarivorans; species Agarivorans sp. OAG1. The sequence goes on along the minus strand of NZ_AP028990.1, from coordinate 2,296,200 downwards.
ATCTCGTCTTAAAAACCCTATTACCATTAGCGAGCTATGTGCTGCGGTACATGTTAGTCGCCGCACCCTGCAATATACCTTTAGCCAATGCTGCGATATGACACCAAAACAATACATTCAGATAATTCGGCTAAACCAAGTTAGGCGAGCATTACTGCATTGCCAGCATCAACAAACCATTGCTGAAGTGGCTTTTGATTATGGCTTTTTTCATTTAGGACAATTTTGCCGTGATTACAAACGACTGTTTTGCGAAACACCCAGTGAAACCAGACGCCGAGAGTTTGCCTAACCTTCTGTTGTTCGAAGTAACAAGCGCAGGCGTTATTCCAGCTTTAAATTCGAAGGAGCTTGCAAACTACCAAAGTGGCATTTGGCTTATTGCATCACTTTGAACAAAGGTCCCGACAAATTGCTCTACGGTTTCTTCACCATTGGCATAGAGTACATATAGATTGTAAGTAAGCTCGCCTTCACCGTCGCCTTGGGTGGCATCACTCACTATCGGTTGAACTTGTAGCGTAGCTGTGGAACTTGGCTCGATTAAAACCGGCGAATCAAAAACTAGCTCAGAGACTGGATTTAAGTGATTTAAATTTATCGTTTGCTGGTTGTTGGAAGTATTTAGTGGTGAGCCTCCATCACTTGCCTCGCCGCCTGTCGAATATAAATGTCTAGCTTTAACTCCGTAAACAGTTACTAAGGCCTGCCCTTGGTTTTTAAACTGAATGTTTAGTTTAGGCGGTTCAATCAATCCCGTTATATAACTAATCGCGGCGCTATGCCACAGATAATCAGGCGTGGTCTCATCAAACTCAGCGTACTTCGAGATTTTTGGATCTCGTAGCATTTTAGTTTTTATAGATTCTGGTATTTGACTAGCACGCCAAGGCGACTCAGCGTTTTGATTACTTGGATATAACCACTCAAGGTTAGCGCTATCGCGTTGCCAGAAAACTTGATGAACGGCTAAGCCTTTCGCATTCACAATATAAGGAGTGTTCGAGTAAACCGACATGGATGCATCTTCTTGGTAACCCAAGTTTCTGTTGTAGTAATCTCGTAAAGGCTCCCATAAATCGTCTACAGTTAAGCCCTTAAGCTTCCATGTCCCAAATTCTGAGCTAACTTGATCATCGGGTGAAATATAGACACTGTTTAGCACCAAATTGCTTGGTGCCTCTATTGAAGGAGTTACAGTGGAAGAACACCCCAAACTCAGCCAGAACACTGCCGCAAACATAGCAACTAGAAAACCCTTAATGGTTAGATTCATCCTATCCTCTCAAATTGTAAACCTAAGAACTAACTAGAAGTAAATGGTCTACTTAACTGGCGGTAAATGAGTAAAAACCGGCAAGCAGTGGTTCTACATTATTGAATATACTCAACTAATTGGCCATGAGATAATAAGTAAAGTTCTGGGTATGGTGCTAAACCATGATCTTTCAACAGCCGATTAACATCCCTGTAGGTGCGTACTATCTGTTTCTGATCTAGCTTCGCCACTTCAACAATGTTTTGTTTAAATACCGGGTCTGTTTTATTGGGCAAATAGTCTAGATAGAAACGATCGCATGCTTTGAGATTCTCAGAAAATAATCTCGCTGTAAGGCATTGTTCGAAATCCTCGATGGCTTGGCTATCTGCTTCTTGTTGAGCTGTTATAGGGCCAAAGCTAGCAAAATAAAATAGTAAACTCGCAGCTAACAAAGCGGTACTACTTATAGTGAGCCAAGTCTTCTTACTGCTTAAAATACTCAATGCCACTTGCATGTCTCTATAGTTTATTAAGGCCGCAATAACGGGACGGAAAACCGCGTAGCTGTTTGGAGTTCCGTGCCAGCTTGCTGGCTGAAGTTGATTGCCTTGTTAGGGCTGACCATTACGCGCGATCTCCTGGATTTCTACGAAGCCTTCTTTCTCCGCTAGGTCGGCTACAGATATTCCTTCAGAATTGACGTAACCAACGTTGCCACCATAAGACTTTAAGATTCGGACGCCCTCAATGTTGTTGTTTAGAGTAGCGATTAATAACGGGGTGTTGTAGAGATAGGTGTCGTCTTCTACGACAAAGTTTGGATCACCACCTGATGCCAATAACTTTGTAATAATATAGTTTTCCGACCATTGGGCGGCCATGAAAACAGGGGTTTCACCCTGCCAGTTTACAATATTGGGATTGGCTTCCCGCTGTAGAAGGTAGTCGACCAACTCCTTGTTCCCGACAATGGTAGCGATATGAAGAAAACTGGCACCGCATGCGTTCTGGTGGTTCACATCTAGGCCGTTTTCCAGAAGTGTGAATGCTGGGGAATCATCTTTGTCTTTTACTAGTACAGCGATAGCTTTATTAAATGGGGTGTTTGCATCGTTAGCTTCATTGCATGATCGCTCGATGCAGCCAGATAAAACCAAGAGGGTTGCGACTGAAATAATTAGCTTATGCATAGGTGAGTATCAGGGCCCTAACGCCTCAAACACCGGCATGGTGAAGTTGGCGTCTTTTTTGGAACAAAAAAGGTGACAGCTTTGCTAAGTCCGCATGCTTTGACTTGTTACATTTTGACCGTGAAGCCATTGCTGATTACCTCAAGTTGCCCATTGCCATTAAAATTAATTTTATAGTGCTTGTACTCTTCTTGAGCACCGGTTTCACCTTGCTTTATATGCTCTGCTAGCCATTCTGACTCGGTAATTATATGGCTTTTATCGTATTCTTCGCCTTCTATGAAGGTTTCGATCATTTGCCATTTAAATGCAACGGTATCTGAAAAGAATACTTCGCGCTGAATTTCCTGCCAATCCCTAAATTTAAGAATTAAGTCTCCCTCATCCATATTGATGTCTGGGAAGTCGGCATCTGCGGTTGAAAATCCTGGTTCTATTATCTCTGCTCGTTCCATGTTCGATCTATTTTTGAAATGTAACGCCGGTGGCAAGGGCGAGCGAAAGCGAGTCCCGCGGCGATAGCCGCGAATTGGCCACCCTTGTTAAGTTTTTGTCTTATACGCAACGTCTAGGCACCACTTATAGATTGTTTTTGCAATTTAAATATTCTCATGTGGATCATTTGCGGCTCGATCTTTTATGACTTTCTCTAGTTCGTTTCTTGGTATTTTTAGCACCCTGGCTATTATGATGTAACTGAAAATATTTGCCATTAACAGGGCTAAAACGAAAGTTACAACCATCGCTCCGGGCACTGCTAGATCTGCAATTGAAAAGGCATTCTCGGTTTCCTGAGCACCATCTACGCCAGCCGCATCAATCAACCCGCTAACTGCATAAAACCATAAAAGTAAAACCACAACAATTATTGAAAAGTGCGTCACTTTAATTTGTGTGCCGTACATGATTCACCTTGAAACTTAACGCCTCATTAAGAGGCAAAAAAATGTTGGCTAAAATTAGCGACGAAAGAGCAAAAGCCAACTTTTTTTTGTCCTTTTAAACGACGTGTTATATGCCGCTACTCGACGGTGCGAAAAATTTAAAGAACACCATTAAAAATACCGACAATATTAAGTAACCACAAGTTGCAATACCTATTGGAATAACAACAGCTTGCCATGATTTTAAAATTAATAATTTACGAATAATGAAAACAAAAATACCAACAGATAAAATCGTGTTTGCTATACCGTCCAGCTCTAATATAAAAACTATAAGGTTACAGACTAACTAGATAGAAGCTAAAGTTGAAGCAAGAATAAAAGATCGTTTAACTCGAAACGTGTCAACTTTAAGCCACTTGAGCACTATATAAAAAATACCAGCATAGATAGGTATCATTAGTAATGGAAAAAAATATGCTAGCACCAGACTCCCTTAGGCATATAACGCTGCAAACAGGGGCAAAGGCAAGCGGCTCGCCGCGATGTGGCCTTTGTCCACGCGAGGAGCGCAGCGACGAGTGCTTGCTGATTTGCCTTGTTAGGTTTATCCGCCAAGTGTTAAGGCCCCGCTTGAGTTCCTGATAACCATAATCCCATCATCAGGGAAATCCGCTTCACCGGTATAGCAATGGTTGTAATTCACTTCGTAGTGAGCCTCTCCAGTATCTGGATAAAACCAGAGCCCCCAAACGCATAAGGGAGATTCTTCTGCTTCGCTCGCATCATGCTCTGACCAAAGAGCCGGATAGCATTGCCTAGATGCACCTTCAGCCAGTTTCTCAACGTCCGGAATCGCAGACCAGAAACCAGAAAAACACCTGCTGGCTGCTTGAACGTTTCCTTCTGCGACAGGATTACGCTTCGATACCCAAACCAGCTTGCTCCCGACCTGAAACTCGGAGTAGTCATCAGTCTCACCGAGTGGATTCGTAAGTGAATTCATAAAAAACCTAACGGTTGGCTTGAGGGGTGCGAGCGCATGCGAGCGTCCCTCTCAAAGCCCTTGTTAGGCGATGCTTGGACTGCCTACCGTGCATGCTCGGCTTCTTCGATGTTGAGAAAACGCTCTTCGGTTACGTCGTAGTATTGTTGTTGGTCACCCTTTTGTAGAATCATAATCTTCCTATCCGGAACTATAGCTCCGGTAGGCATGCTCTGAAGTTCTCGAGTCCACTCTGAAGCGGGAATTAATTTCAGAGTATTTTCGAATTCTGAAATGACGTCGCGGGATATGCCAATAACTACGAGTGACATTTCGTAACGTTGAAGAACGTCGTCCACTATGTGAGCCGTCTCATTGGGAAGTTGCTTAATCTCTCCGCGTACCCGCTCCAGTGTGTTCTCATCTAGCGGCGGCCCCATTCCTTTGATATGATCCAGTGCGTACAACGCCTCGGCACTCGTGAATACTCCGCGAAGATAGGTCTTATCGATGGCTTCTTGTTTGGCGGCCGTGTCACGTTGTAGCCGCTCTGCCTCGTCGGCGTAGTGGGCCTTCAGCTGCAGAAGCGTGCTGACCTCAATATTCAGGCTGTCTTTCTGTTGTTGTAGTGCGTCTTTCTCCCGCCTAAGCGCATCCCGTTCTGCCAGTGCCTTATAGCCTTCGTTGTATTGCTTAAGCTCTCCAACAATCCAAATGCCGAATCCGGCTAACAGTGGCAGGAGTGCGGCCAATGCCGTCGGGGTGATCCACCTCGTCTTGGCACTAGCTCGGAGCTGCCTGATTTCTTCTAGTCGCTTGTCGCGTTCGAGTTCCTTGATCTGCCGTTCGATGTCGTCTTGTGCGTCCATGGCATCTGCCGCCTTGCTTTGTATGTTCGTCTTGACTGAGTGGCCTAACGCCTTGCTAAGGTACGCCTAAGCCACTGAACCGTAGCAAAGCTGCCATAAACACTAGAATCAACCATACCAAAAATGCCGAAGGTTAGCCGTCACTCTTGAGCAACTTGTTAGTCATCCGTTACCGCTATAGCCTTACCTGCAACGTGATTAATGTATATAACCTGCCACATTAAGACCAAGGTATAAACACCAATAATTACAATGAGCCCACTGCAAATTAGCTCAAACTTTGAAACCTCAATAGAAAATCTCACTAACTCATATGCCATGTAGAAATAGCTAGTAAATATTGGGACGGTAACAAATAGATGGAATAAATGATCAATTAGCACCCACCTACCTCTAAGCATGTTCTTTCTAACTTTATGATCATCGATGAAAATTAGATGTACAGAATTAGGAACATCACCATACATCGACCTAAATAACTTGAGATAGCGTTCGTACAACAGTACTGATTTCACATAAGTAGCTGAATAATTAAGTATCGAAACTAGTGAGAGCAAAAAAAATATATAAATCGCATATATGCTCTTCAATTCGACTCCCAGCATGGCAATTTTAATCGAAGTACTGGGATCGGTAGTCGTGTATAGAATGATAGACGAGATTAAAAAAACCACCGCTGTACTATCAGATTTTTTAAGGGTTACCCTTAACTTTTCTAGATTGTCTTCGATTAAACCTAGTTCTTTTTCTTCTATATTCAAAACACCGATACTCCTAAGCATGACTAACGCCTTTAGCAGCGGCGGCCGTTAGGCCGTCCAGCCCGCAGGGCGTTGCTGCCTAAACTTGTTAAGGGCTTTTAATTCAAAGCAGTGAAGCATAACTTTTTAATACCTTCTCTATGCCATCTTGCTCAATGTGTTCGCCGTTCACTGCGTCGTGGTATATGCGATACAGAGCGCCGTTTTCACCTTCCGTTGATCTGATGTAGTAATAATCGCCACTACCTGACAAGCACATCGCAACTGGCATGTAGCTTTCCTTTGCAGCCGCGATTCCTGGGTAACATTCAGTTGCTCCAGATATGCATTGTTCAATGCTCATTATTCTAAGATCAGCACCTAACTCAGATAAATCATCGACTTCCGATATTTCAAAGTCACAGCCAATTATCTTATTTTTAGCTAAGAATTCTTTCCAATACTCTGGAATCATGAATGGCCCTTAACGCCCACATAAAAGGCGGAGCGTCAGCGACGTCCAGCGCAACGGAGTGGAGCAATTTTTGATGTGTTTGTTAAGCATTTACTCGGCCTTTAACTGAATATCTCTTACTACCGTTTCATAGCTATCAGCCTCGAAGACTACAGATTTATACCCAGGAGCTGAAACAGAAACGGTGCTTGATAGCCGGATCGCTGAAAAAGGCACCGGAGTCCAAATTCGAAGTTTACTTAATGAGTAATACCCATCTTTGTCTGTGGTTGTGCTTTCTGATTTCTTTTCCAATTGATTGTGTTGAATCAATATCGTTGCTTCAATAGGCAAACCATTCTCATTAGTAACTCGACCTTCGACGGCAGGACTTACTGCGATGTTCACGCATCCCTGAAGGAAAATAAATGTAATTGTAAGTATCAGTGCTTTCATATGCTTAACGCCGCAATAAGCGGACTAAAATTGTTGGTTATAATGTTGAGGAACGAAACTTAACCAACTGTTTTAGTTCCGTTTAATTGCCTTGTTAGGGCTTGACTAACCGATTTCGTTTCAATCTTTATTGCTGAAATTTTTCCAATAGCCAACGCATCTTTTTCTGTTAAGACTGTGGTGTCTGTATAATAAAATTTTGAACGAGATTTATTAATATTTTTTGCCTGTTTTGACACCCATTCTAATTTAGCTGTTGTAAAAATGGCTTTGTCAGTTAGAAATAAACGGCTTAATACAGATGGTATATAAGCTTTTCTATCAAATGCCTCAAAAGGATTTCCAATAGAAAGTAAGGTCAAGCTAGGTAAGTCTTGATTTGAATTTGCTTTTTGAGCTGACTTTAAAATTCCTGATGGCATAAAAACACCGACAGTAATACCTTTTTTTATTGCTTCAAATGCCATTTTTTTATCGAACGCAGAGCTACCAAATAAAATACTAAGGCGATGTTCTTCGCAGTGGTTAACAACGTTTTTTACTAACTCGACCTCTGCCAAGCAAGGTTTAGTGCTTGATATTATTGAAATATCATAGTTTTCAATACCACTGTTATTACAGTTGAAAATATATAGATCTTTTTCTGTGAGCAACCTTAAGTCTTCTGGATAATCTACCGACTTACTAGATATAGTCTTAATTTTTTCTTGCGCTAATAAATTAAGATTCTCTGCTGAGTTATGTGCAAGCTCCCCTACCTTTTTTGAGCTGCTCGGTTCAAACACATAAATTTTGTGTTGTGAATCTGCAAGGTGAACTTCAATAAGTTGTTTAACCTTTATCCAATCTAAACCTCCGTGACCACAGCCCAAAGCAGGTAAAGTAACTATTGAGTAGCTCTTTTGTTTAAGATAGTCAGATAACCATTTAAGGCCATTTTCTACATACTCATATTCCGAAGGTTTTCTCCAATGATTTTTTGTTGGAAAGTTAATAATTTCAAGTTCTTTCGTAAACATATCAGTATTCTTCCAGACTGAAGGTAAGCCAGGCTTTATCAAGCCCAACTTACAGTCTTTAGCATACTCTTTAAACATTTCAGGGTATTTATTTTTGAAAGCAAGAGCAACACCAGCTCCCATAACGCCTACACAATTGACAGTATTTATTCTTATGTCAGCGTCAAACTCAAAAAAATCGCCTTTAACAAATTCAATCATTCAAACGTTTCCATAATCTTCTTATGTGCTTTCTTCCAATCTATAACTCTATCTGTATACCATTTAGATTGTATTGACATTACATCGGCTTTTGCTAATGCGTATAGCATATTTAGATCTGACTCAGACTTCAAAACGCTATTAAGTTCTTTCAAGTAACGTCCGGAGGTTAAATGGTCACCAAAGAAATCATGATACAGAACTAAAAGTACAATCTGTCTTATTTGTTTTTTTGAAATAGAATCAATTTCTTCGACTAATATCCTTTCTATATAAATTGCTGATTTCCTCGGATGGTCATCATCAACTTTCTGCTTACCATCAGGCCAACGACTTTTAGGTCCCTTCCCAATGTCATGCAAGTATGCTGAAAATTCTACAACTAGCTTTTCTTGATCATCTAAACTTTGATACTCTGAACTTTCAAGTAAGTTTTTAACAACTGTTCTAGTGTGATCCTCAACATTTTCGCTGTGAACCCTATTATCGGTTGACAGATCAACAATACCTTTCAGTTCTTTTATACATGAAAAGTCTTTTCTAATAGCGCATAAGCTATCTTCTATGTCATCAAACTGATAAGGAGTATCAACTGATTTTCTAGCTTCATTAATACGCTTAACAAGGCTCTTGAATGTATCTTTAGTTATTTCTGGTCCATGAACTAATGATGCGTTTCTATCATAATTAAAGTCATAATAGTAATGGTGATATCCATTTTTACCGTCAAAAAACACTGGTGGACATTTTACTCCGCTTTCTTTAAATGTTTTTTCGACATACTCTTTAACACTCTCATTCCAAGCAACTATGTAGGATATATCATTGAGATCAAACTCTTTAAAATGCAAAGCCTCTGCCATTTTTTTGTGCTTTTCATTCTCATTTGGGGAACTCCATGCTTTACTTTCTATACAATTCCAACTCAATTCATTTAGGTTTGAAGGGCAGTCATAAAAAGTGGGTGGTTCATACCTTCTATTTGCAGCTTTGTTGGTAAATACAAATTTTTCATTTTCTAATTTATCAATTGAAACAGCAAAATATATAAAGTAAGGCTGATCATAATTTCTAGATTTAATAATACTCAGAAACATAGGGGTTCTAGAATTGAAATAAAAGGGTACATAATCATGGACGTGACCTTTAGGGCCACATGTAACCTCCATTTCGTGTCTTGTGCACTGTATATCGGAAGAAGCTACGTTTACATGCTCTATACTCTTATCTTGTTTTTCATTTGTACTTAACAAGCCATTAGCCAAAATATCTTCTAGATTTTCAATGTGAGTAAAATGAAAAAAATATTTCCCTGTGTATTTGTCCGCAATAGTCATCTAAATCCTTTTTTAAGTTTACTAGGCCTCGTAAGAACCCTAACAGCTTATTAATATGAAAAATTCCTTGTTTAAACTAGGAAATTTTCCTCTTATCATACATTTTATAAAATCAAGGTTATCACCTTTCCTAAGCTACATCAGCCACCTAGCTCGAAAAATAACAAAAATATCAGCATGAAAGTATGCAATCACTTGTAGAAAGTAGGAATCGCAACAGAACTGTATATAAATACAGTTTCAGTGAGTTTTTGGGGTTTACGCACCAGACAGTTAAAAAGCTAAAACTACTGGGGATTAAGACTAAGGAACTTGTTTCTTGAACTGTGGAACACCGTCGGGTATCAGTTCCCAGCTGGCTTTTGAATCTACGTAAATATGGCGGCTTAGTTTTATATTGGGGTCTCCGTTTATGCAGCCTAAGGTTACACCATGCACTTCTTCTTGATATACACCTACTAAGGTAGAACCACATTTGCTGCAAAACTGTAAACCAAAACCCTGTTCTCCAATGTATGAAGTAAGCAAGTTTTCGCCTCTTAGCCAAGAAAACTCGCCAGGTTTAACTAATGCATAAGCTGAGGCTTGGGCACTAAATGCTTTGCGGCATCGGGAACAATGGCAGGAGCGAGCATCGTGTAACTCGCCCTCTATTTGGTATTTAATTGCACCACAAAAGCATTCTCCGGTAATGGCCATGGGCGCTCCTAGATTATCGTAAAGTCTTGGTTTTTGGCATGTGCTTACTGCGCGTTTAGGCAAACAGCTCAATTAGTTTAGCGACTTGCGTTATTGCCAACAAACCACCACACACAATAAGTGTAGTGCCAGTAGACGTGTCGTTACTAGATGCTGAATTACCTGCAGAACTTTTGCGATCTCTTAATACCTTGCCCCACACAACTAAGGCAACAGCACACAAGATAATAGTAAGATGTATGGCTAAGCTAGACAAAACCTCAGTTTCCACTCGGTATCCTTAACAGCAGTTATTGGCTAAAAATTTAAAGCCGCTTTGCTTTGATGAAAACGGCAGCGCCTTAGCTTAATGCCTTAGTGGGATATAGTAAAAGCTTAGCTGGACTTACTTGCTTGTGTCTTTGTTGACCAAAGGCGCAGAGGATATTTTGGTAGGTACTTTAACTTGTTGGTTAAGCGTGTCTTTTACCTCGCCTAACTCAAGTTCTTTCTCAATTTTGGTGGATACCTCTGCCATGGTAGTTTTAGCTTTGTTGTACCATGCAAATCCAGTGCGCAAGGCATTAGGTAGGCGTTGAGGGCCCAATATAACGAGGCCCAAAACAGCAATAAGCAAAATCTCTAAGGAGCCAACATCAAACATGTTTAGCTACCAAGTTGCTTGTTGTTGTCGCCCTGCTCTGCGCTTATTGGGTTACTCACATTTTGTTGCGTATTATCTTCGCTCATCGCTTGTTTAAAACCTTTAATGGTAGAGCCTAAATCCCCACCCAAGCCTCTCAAGCGTTTGGTTCCAAACAACAAGGCAACGATTACGGCAATAATTGCCAGTTGCCACACACTAATTCCAGCCATTTCTTCTTCCTTAAACTATTAATAAAACAGGCCCGTTTGGGCCTGTTATATGTTTCTAGAGTAAATTACACACCTAGCTCGCCACCGTCGGCTTTACGAATAGCCACAACCGATGCGCGAGGACGAAGATCCATGCCTACTGGCGTTTCTTCTGCTGCATTGTTACTGTAAGGCCAGTTACCAGGATGCTGGATAGACACAAACATGGTGGTGTAATCTGGGCTAATGGTAAAACCGGTAACTTCACAGCCATTAGGGCCAACAAAGAAACGACGTAATTCGCCTTGGTTCTCGCTGTTAATGGTGTCTGCGTTACCGTCTGCGTCCTTAATCGCTGAAGGTACAACCGCTAGCATTTGGTCGTTAGTATAGCTAGTTACTTCATCGGCGCCGTTATCGGTTTGAATCCACAAAATACCGCGATTATCAAAAGCCAAGCCATCTGGGCTAGCAAACTGGTTAAACTCGCTTAGGCCAGATAAGTTTGTGGCTTCGTCACCGTCGGCTGGAGAGCCAAATACAAAGATGTCCCAGGTAAAGTCGGTAGCGGCTTCGCCTTCATCCCAACGGATAACGTGACCAAACTTGTTATTTAAGCGTGGGTTAGCAGGGTTGGTACCAGTGGTTTCATCACGGCGCGTATTGTTGGTTAGGGTTAAGTAAACAGAACCAGTAATTGGGTCTACCGCACACCACTCTGGGCGGTCCATTTGAGTGGCACCAACCATGTCTGCTGCACCGGCAGTGTTTAAAATAATAGCTGCTAAAGAATCAAAGTGGTCACCCAGCATGCCGCCATCAGTGGTAGCGCCATCTAAGGTTAAAGGTAACCAATGACCCACACCGTCGGCATCAAATTTAGCTACGTATAAGGTGCCTTCGTCCATGTACTTATCACCCATAGCTAAACGGTCGCTAGCTTCTGCGTCTGCTGCATCCCAAACTGCAGTAGATACAAATTTGTACATGTATTCAAAACGCGAATCGTGACCAGAATAAAACACAATCGGCTTGCCAACTTCAAGGGTACCAAAGGTACAACCTTCGTGACGGAAACGACCTAAAGCTGTGCGTTTAACCGCGCGCGAATTAGCTGTGTAAGGGTCAATTTCTACAATGTAACCGTGACCGTTAGCTTCGTTACGGTAGTCGTCCATGGCGCTTGCACCACTTGGTGTTACGTTAAAACGAGAGAACTCGTCTACACGCTCATCAGCGTGACCCGCTAGGGTTTCCCAACCATAACGCGCTGTGCCAGAGGTATCTAAACCAATTCGGTCTTGCTCTGCAGTGGTGGTACCTAAGTTGATGAAGTAACCAGGCCAGTTTTCTTCACACGTTAAGTAAGTGCCCCAAGGCGTGTAACCATTGCCACAGTTGTTTAAGGTACCGCGTGCTTGGCTGCCATCTGGCGAGAACGGTGTAACCAACAAGCTTGAGTTAGCTAATGGACCTGAAATATCCATAACCGTTGCACCAGTGTAACGGCGGTTTAATGGATCACTTTCCACCATCATCCATTGACCGTCTTCCTGCAACTGAATACGAATAACACTTACACCGTGAGCGGCAATTTCTTTACGTACTTGGTCAACGCTGCTGCGAATACCCGCGTCATCTCTGTCGCTGCCATTTTGATGCAAAGCATTTTGGTCGATGTACTCATGGTTTACCGCTAGTAAGCCATCTGTACCAGCGTCATTTAATGGGAAGAAATGTAAGCCATCGTGATGCATTCCCATAGCGTTGTTTTGATCGACTGCATCGTTAGTGCCGTCATCTTTCCAGGCTTCTGCCATAGCATTGATTGGCTGGCCCCATGGCGCAAGTACTTGAGCGGTGTAACCTTCTGGAACACTTACTGCGTCAATTTTTGAACCAGCAATAGAGTTGAAGTTTAAGCTAGCACTTGGGGCGGCTGCACCACCGCCATTAGTAGAGCTAGAAGAATTACAGCCAGCTAAACCAAAAGCGCCAAAGGTAGCCATAGCGCTTAGTCCAAGACCGCCTTTAAGAATTTTACGACGAGACATGCGAACATCTAATACTTCATCAAAGGTAGGGTTGTTACTTTTATTGAAGCGAGTTGGGTTAAATATTTCCTTGCTCATTTTCTTATATCCTAGTTGAGTACTCTCTTTTGTTGTGCGGATTAAGCTAAATGGCAATTGTTACATTTGAGTTAAGTTTAGATTTCAGTTTTAGTGAATTATGTAAGCATTAGGTGACCAACAAGTAGACAAAGAATGTGTAAACGGGAGACTTATACTACCTCTTAACGAGTAGGCCAAGTTAAACAACACAATAGCCAATTACGCGACTGCACAATTAGCATGATTAACTATTGCTGAGCAAATGCCTAAATTTTAATAATATTTTGATTAATAACTACGTAAGCATCTTGTCTACACAGGATTAGTTTAAATTTTCACCTTTACACGCGCGGCTTAACCAAACTCTCTGTTGCTGTTTTTGCGCATGCTCATACAAAGATTGCTTAATTTTGGCTTTTGCATCATCAAAACTCACCCGATGCTCTGGGTAATGCTGTTTACACCATAGTAAGTGGTAGCCCATGCCAGTATAGATTGGTTGACTAAAGCTCTCGCTTGTCATGTTAAACAACACCTCATCTAGTTCCGGTAGCAATTGTTGTCTAGATACTAGCCCTAAGTAACCGCCGTTCACCGCAGTTGGGCATTCGGAGTGGCGCTCTGCCAGTTTCTCAAAGTTGGCGCTAGTAACTTTATTGGCCAAGCTTTGAATACGGGCTCTAGCCTGCTTTGGCTTATTCTCTTCAAACTGTTCATTAATGGTAAGCAAAATGTGGTGAGCAGCCCGGCGCTCTACTTGTAAAAACTTGTCGGGATGGCGCTGATAAAAGGCTAAGGCCTGCTGCTCGGTAACCTCGGGAATATCTTTGCTTACGTAGGCAAGCACCGCTTCACTGCTAAGCTCGCTGCGTAGCGCCTCGCGCAAGCCCGGTTCAGAAAGCTGGTTGGCTAGCAACGCTTGCTCAAAAGCTGCCTCAGATTCAAAATTTTGTTTAATTAAGGCAATAGCTTTATCTAGTTGAGGTTCATCAACATACACCTTTTCTGCCTCTTTTGCCGCTAGCACCTTTTGTTGAATGCCAATGGTTTTGCTCACTACCCGGTTTAACTCTACTTGCTGCTCTTCACTAAGTTGATCAGTATTTAGATCAAACAAAGCAATGCTGGTTTTCATCGTTATATAAGCGTGGCTGTTATCCAACATAGGCTGGTTCCTCTTCTGTTAAAGCTGCTAGTGCTCGCTCGGGTACTTCTACATCTAACTCACCGTATTGAATCCGGTAACAAGGGTCAGTTTTTGGTTTACGGCGTACTGCTAACACATCTACCACGCTGCCTTTTTTGGCAACAACTTCGCCCTGTTGAGACAAACTGAGTGTTAACGCTGCTTTGTCGCCATACTCAAACTGATTAGGTTGCCAAACTAACTCGGCATCTATTAGCTCATGTTCTTTACAACCAATGGTTAAGCCTCGATTAATAAACTGCACTTGATAAACAATTTGGTCTTGTAAGTAATATCCCGATTGGCGTACATAGCCAGTAGCGCCACGGCGCACTAGCAAAGCGCCTTTTTTACAGCCTGGGAAACTACCGTCGTTACGAATATTTTCAACCACTCTTACTTTGCAGCCATATCCAAATTTTGCTGAATTCATCTGCTATACCTCTTTATTAACAGCCTTCACAAGCGTCGCAACTAGGCACTTGATGTGCCAACACAACGCCTTTTTCCAATAAACAATAGGCTTTGCTCACAGCGGCTTGGTACTCGCTATAACTGCTTGAAGCCTGTTTCGCTAATACTTGCTTGAGTAGGCGCATAAACAACACCCGCTTTACCCGAACTAAACCTGCTTGATAGTTAACGCCAAAGTAATTGAGAAAGTCTTCGGCACTGGCAAGCTCGTTAATGCCCGCAAGATCGGCAACTTGACTCTGGGCTGGATTCTCTAGCATCTACGCTCTCCTTAGCCTTAACGTTTAAATACACACGGCGTCTAAGTGCTGATTAATGCTCTGCCGATAAAAGCTCAATAGCTCTTTGGCATTAGGGCTACGTTTGTTAACTTCTGCCCATGCACTTAAAACCGAACGTAATGCCTGACATTGAGCAAAATTGAGGGCAATGCCTAAATCTTGATAAACCGATTTAATGGCAGCCACACCAGAGTGTTTACCTAATACAACGCTGTGTTTACGGCCGATAATCTCAGGCGCAAAAGCTTGGTAGTTATTGGGATCTTTAAGCAAGCCATCGACATGGATGCCAGACTCATGAGTAAATACCTGTTTGCCCACTATGCTCTTACTAAGCCCAAGCTTACGGCCAGAAGCCTTGGCAACTAACTGACAAATAGGGTTTAGCGATTTTAAATCTACTGCAGGTATCGCCTTATTGCCGGCTAGTTGGGTAACATTTAGCGCCATAAGCACTTCTTCTAAAGCGGCATTACCGGCCCTTTCTCCTAAACCAATTACCGTGGTATTCACCGAATCGGCGCCGGCTTTAACTGCAGCTAAAGTATTAGCTGTTGCCATGCCTAAATCGTTATGCGCATGCATTTCAATTTGTAGGTCGCTTCGTTGCTTAAGGCTGCCAATAAACACTTCTGTAGCAAAAGGGTCTAACAAGCCCAGAGTGTCGGCAAAACGTAAGCGCTGTGCACCAAAACCTTGGGCTTTCTCGGCAATAAGATATAACTCTTCTAAACTGGCGCGTGACGCGTCTTCCATGCCAACACAAACATCCAAGCCAAGCGCTAAAGCCTGTTTAATGCCCCGCTCCAATTGGACAAAAAGCTGAGCAGTAGAAAGCTGCAGCTTAGATTCGCGTTGCTGCTTAGATGCTGGAATAGAGATGTCGATCAAATCTAAACCTAGGCCTTTTGCCAGCGAGATATCATGCTGATGTAAACGGCTCCAGCCCATGGTTTTTGCATGCGTTAGTTCATCACAAAGGGCTTTAATCACTTCCCGTTCAGAGTCGCCCATTGCTGGCACGCCAACTTCAAGCTCAGTTATCCCTGCTTGCTCCAAACTGGTGGCAATGGCGAGTTTTTCTTCGCCATTAAAAGCCACCCCAGCGGTTTGCTCGCCATCACGTAAGGTGGTGTCATTGATGATCAACATAATGAGTCCTTCTGTGTTACCACCTAGGCATAAACCGGACTAAAGCTTTCGCTCGCTGGCTGATTGGTAGTCACATCCCAATACGGCGATAACATGCGAAGCTTTTCAACAATTCCGGGCAGTACTGCTAACACTTGGTCAACCATGGCCTCGGTAGTAAAGCGAGAAAGAGAGAAACGAATCGCGCCATGCGCTGCGGTATAAGGAATGTCCATTGCCCGCATTACGTGAGATGGCTCTAACGAACCTGAAGTACACGCCGAACCGGAGGATGCGGCAATACCGTGTTGATCTAACATCAACAATATCGACTCGCCCTCGACAAATTCAAAAGCAATATTGCTGGTATTTGGTACGCGATGTTTTGGGTCGCCAGTAACAAAGCAATTAGGAACTCGTGCTAACAAGCCCATTTCTAGGCGGTCACGCATCAGTTTTATACGCGCGGAGTCTTGCTCGATAGATTGCATTGCTAGTTCGGCAGCTTTGCCTAGACCTACAATTCCGCTGCTATTCTCAGTGCCCGCTCTACGCCCTCGTTCTTGGTGGCCTCCACGCAATAGCGGTCTAAACTTGGCACCGCGGCGTAAATACAAAGCACCAATGCCCTTTGGCGCATGAAACTTGTGACCAGAAATAGACAGCAAATCAATGCCACTATCGGCAACTTGGATTGGCAGCTTGCCAGCCACTTGCACTGCATCGGTATGAAAAACGATACCGTGCTGCTTAGCTAACTCCGCCATACCGCGAATAGGAAACAAACTACCGGTTTCATTGTTTGCCCACATAAAACTTGCAACGGCTACGTTTTCACTTAGTGCGGCTTTGTAGGCTTCCATATCTAAACGGCCACGTTGATCCACGCCAATCCAATGAATGGTGTAGCCTTTGCGCTCAAGCATTTGACACAACTGTAAGGTAGCGGGATGCTCGATAACTGACGTAACAATTTCTTTGCGCTTTGGGTAAGCCTCAACCGCTGAAAGAATGGCGGTTGCGCTGGCCTCTGTTGCACAAGAGGTAAAGATCACCTCACTAGAATGGCTTGCGCCAATAAGCTTTTGAACCTGCTCCCTAGCCTGTTCAATCGCTTGACCGACTTGGCTGCCGAAGCGATGTATAGAAGAAGGATTGCCATAAAACTCGCTAAGAAAAGGTAGCATTTTTTGTAACACTGCTTGGTCCACTTGCGTGGTGGCGTTGTTATCTAAATACGCTAGCTCGGTTTCGGTGGTTAAAGAGGTTAAGTTACTCATGCTAGTGCTCCTTACGCTAAGCTAGCTGCGCCAACGGGATAAACGGTGATGGTTTCGCCAAGGGCTTGGCTGATCTTTTGCTCGATCATCGCAAGTGTTCCCGCAGACAAACCGCAGCCAGAACAGGCACCAGTTAACGATACAAACACCATGTCATCATCTACATCAGATAGCTGAACATCACCGCCATCGGCTTGCAGCTGCGGGCGAACTTGCTCAAGTGCTTGTTCAATAATTCTTATTCGCGCCACAATGCTGGTAGCAGCCACTGGGCTTGCTTTTGCTACTTCAGGCTCCGCCAAGGGCGCACCAAGGCATTCTTCTAATACCCACTCAATTTTTTCGTGGCAGGCTGCACAGGCCCCGCCTGCCTTGGTGTAGTTGATAACCTCGTCTAAGGTCTCTAGTTTGTTTTGCGCAACCACCCGCTTGATAAGCGCATCGTCGATGGCAAAACACTTACAAATCAATTCACCTTCTTCGTGTTCTTCCGCTACTTCTTCGCCGCGATATTGAGCAACTGCAGCATGCAAGGCTTCCATTCCCATTACTGAACAATGCATTTTTTCTGGCGGCAAACCATCTAGGTAATCGGCAATGTCTTGATTAGAAATGCTCATTGCTTGGTCGATGGTTCGGCCGATGATCATTTCAGTTAAAGCAGACGAAGAAGCAATAGCGCTGCCACAACCAAAGGTTTGAAAACCGGCATCTTCTATCACGTCACTATCGGGATTCACTTTAAGGCTTAAACGTAAAGCGTCACCGCAGGAGATTGAACCCACATCGCCAATAGCGTTTGCATGGTCGACAGCTTTAGCATTTTTAGGTGTGAAGAAATGCTGTTTAACTTTTTCTGAATAATTCCACATACGCTACCCCACAATGTTATATAAATTGGTAGTGGCGATAACCCGTTGCTAAAGACACATGCTGCCTAAAACTGAGTGTTGATAAGCCATTGGGAACCTAGAACACAGCGTTTCTTGCTCATTGGCAGCAAACTCATCAACAACGGGTTATCTCCCAACTAAACTGTTGCAAGTGAAGTACCGGATAAGGAGTTTGTGATAAAGCATTGTATTTATTAGCTTATTTGCTTTTTCATCACCCAAAATCACTGTGAGTTACATCACATTTAGGTAGCCTTGTAAGATTTGCGACATCACATTGTTGGGTTAAACGACAATTTGTAAACCAGCGATCCGGTTTCAGGATACAAACAACTCTGGATTCGCTTTGCTTAATGCTAATTAGAAAGAAAAAGAGCTTACCGTTGCCGATAAGCTCTTTTTATTAACGCGTAATAATTACACCTATAGTTTATTCGTCAACGAGCTTCCAAGTGCGGATCCAATCAACCTTCATGGTGTTGTTGTTATCGTTAAGCAAGTCTGTTTTTTGCGGCAAACCACCTACCCAACTTGAGTCTTGGCTCCATAAGTCCCAAATAACAAACTGCTCTAGTGTAAACGGCTGTTGTGTAGTGACTTTGTTAACCGGTTCACCGTTTAGATAAAACTGTACAGTGTGTTCATCTTTCCACCATGCACCAAATACATGGTAATCATCCGTCCACAATACACCTTGCAAGGTGTTTTCGTCTGACAAATCGGTACGGTTGTCTGAGTTGCCATGGTTTCTTTCGGTTGAACCATTCTTAGCAATAAAGTACTGAGAGTTCATCTTCCACGGGAAATCTGGCTGACAATTACAGGTAGGAACCGGGTTAATTTCGATAATATCGATTTCGTCTCGATTATTTATATCGCCATTGTTTAACCAAAAAGTACTGTAGGCAGAGATATTGGCCACCTTAATGCGGCTTTCTGTGTACATAGGAAACTTAATTTTGGCAACTGAACGTACACGAGAAGTTTCGAACCACTGATTAGGGCTATCAGCATTTAAGGTTGCTTGTATCCAAAGATTACCATCCGACACACCCGAATTTTTGTTCAACATGTTTACCGGAGTATTGCCATAGTTCCAGTTGGTTTTTATCCATTTGGCGCCATTCCAAAACTCAAACTCGTCGGACAAACTTTCTACTTTTTCCCAGCGCTTGCCTAAAGGCGTTGTATTGTTAAACGATACAAAGCTTGGGAAGTTAGCATCAGCGGTATTTACATCTATTACTCCAGGAGAGTTTGGCTCGCATCCGGTGTTATCAACGGTAACGCCAGGAGGTGTATTAGGACATTGATCAACATCATTGCTGACACCGTCATTGTCATCATCAAGTTGCGATTGCGCACAGCCATCTTGATTTACAGGCTGGTTGGCTGGAGTGTTAGGGCATAAATCATTTACGTCGAGTACCCCATCGCCATCGCTATCTAGCAAAGGTGGATCAACCGGGTCTGTAGGCTCGCCTTGCCATTCCAATTTAAACGACGCTAAGTTCCACTGCCAGTCATTGCTACCCAGCGCGTGAATACGTAACTTTTGTGTGCCGGCCGCTAAAGACACTTCGTTAGCTGCGCTAAGTTCAGTAAAATTGTCCCAGCCATAAGCAGGAACCGACGCTTGAGCGTAAGACACCCAGCTGCCATTTTCTAATACTAAAAGCTCAATTCTTACGTTTGACGTAATCGCTGTTCCCACATTAAAAGTAACCTGGTACTTTCCTGCACGGTCAATATCGACGTTATAGTCTACAAAGTCGCCGCTATTAATATAATTAATCGCCGACTGCCCCGCTACGCTGTAGATGCTTACTGGGGTTTGCTGATTATCATCAAAACTGCCACCTTGACTTACAAAGTCTGCGGCTTGAACTGTAATGGTGCCACTAGGATCGCTAGCAACATTTTCATCAAAGATAAAACGAAACTCTTGGTTAGGATGGTCGGCTAAGCAGGCCCATTGGTGGAACTCTGAGCCTTTTTCAGTATATGCACCCGCTACGTCGAGGCATTTTCCAGTGGCACGGTTTTTAAGTTTAAACCAGCCATTATTCATATCTTGCAGTGACCATTGCTGATTAACACTAGCATCTGCACAAGTAAGTTGCTGAATACGCGCGCCGTTTGCAGAGTCACTATTCGCAACCTCTAAACACTTTTGGCTTGTTTTGGTTTTAATACTGTAAAAACCCTCTCCTCGCTCAACAAACTCAAGCCGTTGGTTGCTGTTGTTTTCGCCGCAAGTCCATTGGCTAAAACCAGAAAAATTAGCAGTGTTTCCCCCGGTCAAATCGATGCACATGCCGCTATGTCGAATCTCAACATTGCGAAAATCTGCATTACTTACTGTAACGGCATGCACAGCATTGCTCGCCGAAAAAGCAAACGCCAAGGCAATGCCTAGCGAAAGGTTATTTTTACGAATCATCATATATTCCATTATGTTTTGGCTAATCACATTTAGTTCAAAAACCGAACAGTAGCCTAGAAACAAAACAAATAGAAACAAAAAATTAGTCAATAAAAACAATCAATTAAATTACAAAATCACAATAATTGGTAAGCCATAAATAGTACTTAATAAAGCCATTTATAAAGTGAGGAGTAGATCATTTAAGTAAACATTTTCAAAAATATTTAGACCTAATTTAGCGTGAATAAAGAGGAAGTTTTTAAGTATTACATTAGTAATTATCTAAAAAATAATTTCGCTTGGTTGCTGATTAACAGCAAAGACCTAGCAGCGACAAGCATGCGCAAACAATAAACGGCCTGGCAGTATTACGGTGTGGGGTTAAGCGATAGTTTGTTACGTAGCTCAGAGGCTAAAACACGCGATAAGCGTCGACTTACCTGTAAACCCAATACAAAACCCAAACAAGCAAAACCGGCACAGGCAATATCAAGTAAAGATGGTGTTAGAAAAAACAGTAATTGATTAGCGATCAGCGCAAAGCTAATTAAACCAAACAATGCAGGCATTAAGGCTGCCAAAATAGCTTTGAGTAGAAAGCTATCTTGGCAATTAAGGGTAATGTTTTGACCAAGTTCTAAACCTTGAGTAGCAGAGAACTCCGCATTTAGTAGGTTTGGTGACTCTGGATTAACGGTTAAGCAACTACTCTTACTGGCGCACGAAGTACAAGCACTGGCGCGCTGCCCTTGCAACACAACCTTGCCTTTGTCGACACTAATTACCTGCATGCTTATCTGCGCCATAGCTAATACCTCTTTACACCAACGCACTGGCAGGCGTATGGGTATGGCAATTTTTGGCACAAACGGTAGAGCAAGCTGCGCAGCCGATACAGTCTCCAGCGTTGGCTAATTCCATCACCATTACTACGTCGTCTTCATAATCGTCAAACGCTTCATCGTCTTCGTCAATTTCACGCTCAACCAGGTCAAATACGTCGCGAGGACATACTTTGTAGCAACGCCCACAACCTATACAAGCATCTTGATCTAGCGCTGTTACAAATTGTGGCTCCCAGGGCGTTCCATCGCGAGTTAAGCCCATGTATGTTTTATCACTCATTATTTTTTCCTTATTTTGAAAGTTAATCTTGCCCTACCAGGGCTCGTCTAATAATTCGTTGAGACGTTGCTCTTGTTGTTGCGGGTCGAGGTTTTGTGAGTACATCCAAGGGAGGGGTTGATGCACAAACTGCAAATGAATGTCGCCTAACAACACGCTTAGCTCGGTGTCGCTATCAACCATTAAACTGCAAATCCCTTGCTGTTTAAGCAATTCATTTGCGCTATGGCCACAAGCATTGCTAAAAACAGCAGCGCAGCCAGCTAAGGCATCAATTCGTTGTTTTAAACGACCTTTGTCGTGACCTGGTTTTGCTTGGTCAAACTGTAGAGCCTCTAACAGTTGAATGTGGTGTTCGCCAAAGCCATACACCAAGAAGGTATGAGCACTGCCAAAATGCTGATCGACACAATGTTTACTTTCGCTGGCAAACGCTACTTTAAAAACATGTTCACGCTGTTGGCCATCTTCAATCACTCTTAGCTGTCTTTGCATCGCATTCATAGTTAACCCCTAACTGCTTAAGGCTGGCTGAGTGCAGCTAGATGGCTCAAAGCGATAGCTACTTTTATGGGCTGGTACCTCATCTTGATGGTTTGCTTTAAGTAAATTAGCCATTGCAAACAAGCGCTGCCGCGCACCTTCATAGCCCACTTGCAAAATATCACTGTTACCAAACCGGTCGTGACAAGGAAATCCCGCGCGTAAAACAGGCGTAAGCGGTTCGCACATGTTGGCGCAGTGGGTATTACCTACAATCAGCTCACACTCATCAACGCACGTTTCCAAATCTGACAAATCCCCGACCACTACACTGTTAGTTTTTAGCTGCGGTAAACTTGTCACATTAAGCGTGGTAACCACTCGCTCAACACTTGCTCCTACCTCAGAAAAAACCTCGCAATAACCCGCAGCAAGGTCTGGCTCTAGAGCAATGGCCACTTTGGCGTCACTTAACAAAAAGTGACTATCAAGCAAGGCATCTTGTAGCCGTTTACGCTGCCGAGTAATCCATTGAGGAACGGGCTTGTTAGACAGCTCGGTAAGTTTCATTACCAATTGGTCGGTCTGCTGCATGCCCATTCCTGTTCCCATGAATAAACTTGGTACCTGGTAATGCTTTTCTAGCACACTTGCAGCTGGCAGCATCGACTCACCAAACACCAAACTTGCTTTACTGTGAATACAACTAGCTAGCTGACTTAAACCAGTACCGCCGGTGGAAGTGACCGAAAAGTCATCATCGGCTAAGTGCCCGTCTAACGAATCGCTAAGATTGGGTACTAACACCGGGTTAAAGCCAAAGGCTTCACAATAGCGGGCTATTAACTCCAAATCGGCACTGGTTAAAGCACAGGACACAAAAACATTTAATTGCTGAATGGTTGAATCGAGTTTTGGCACACTTAGTTGCTTTTCAACTAATAGCTGCTGCATGCAGGCTTCGATGGTGCTGGCAAACCCACTTTGCATAGAACCGGTAAAATCTGGAGTATTTACGCTTACAATCCGCTTGTTCGAAAACTGAGGATGTTGCGTTTTAAACTCTCGCACAACCCTGGTTACATCGCAGCCCTGCATCTCGGTTAAACCTGTTGTCATCACTACGATAAGTGCAGCTTGGTGCTTTTCGCACAGCAGCTTAAGTGCACTTGATAAGTTGTCGTCACCGCCCATAACAGCAGCGATATGATCAATGGCGGTGTTTTGTAGCGGAATGGGTTCTCGGTAATGTTGTATCAAATACACTTTTGCGAACGCTCCACAGCCCTGCGAACCGTGCATTAAAGGAATTGAATTATCTAAACCCATGCATGCCAATGTAGCGCCAGTGGCGGCACTGGTTTTTAAAGGTTGCTCAACCAATGCGCTGCGTTTAACTGATACTTTATTTGTCATGTTACTTCTCCCCTACAGGCGCACTGCTGGTCCACGGCGGATTACTGGTCACTAAAGGCCAAATGGCACTGTCTAAGGTACGACAAAGCTCTTTAGCAAAAGTAAGCATGCCTTGATAACCCGCGTAAGCATGTTCACGTTCTTGATTAATATCTAGAAACGGCAGACGCGCTTTTAAGGCGGTATACATGTTACGCCCGCCAGCAATCATTAAATCGGCATTATGTTGTTGAGCTACATTGAGCAGATTTCGGGCGCCGCCTTCATCTAGCATCAGCGCATCTTCACCCATAATTTGCTTAATTCTTGCTTTGTCTTCTGCTGTCGATTTCTTGGTTCCGGTAGCTACAACGCTAATTCCTAGCTCTTGTAAGGCGGAAACGATAGACCAAGATTTGACTCCACCGGTATACAGCAAAGCCTTTTTGCCTTTTAGACGTTCTATGTAAGGTTGTAGTTGTAGCCGGATCAACGCTTCTTGTTGAGCAATAAGCACTTCGGTTTCTCGGCTAACTTGAGGGTCATCCAACAACTTGGCGAAACTACGCAACGAAGCAGAGGTATCCTCAATGCCATAAAAACTGCCTTCAAACCACGGAATGTTCCAGCGTTCTTGCAACATGCGCGCGACATTAATTTGCGCTCTGGAACACACCACCATGGCGACATCTGCCTGGTGCATGGTTTGTATTTCGTGAAAGCGAGTATCCCCCGACATACAACTTAATACTCGATAACCCAAACGTTCCAATAGCGGAGATACATGCCAAAATTCACCTGCAATATTGTATTCACCAATCAACACAATATCGTTCACCCGCCTTGTTGGATCGTGACGCATAAAAGGTTTCTCTGGCGGGTCTATGGTGCCCACCACCTGCTTAACCATCACTTCACCAGCTATCCGGTTACCTAGGTTTTTGCTGCCATAAAAGCCTGCAGCATCTACCGCTACAACTGGAATATTCCAACGGCTTTGAGCTAATTTACAAATAGCCTCTACATCGTTTCCTTCAAGTGCGGGTACACAAGTGACATATACAAAAACTGCTGGAGGGGAATGTTTTTCTATGACCGTTTTTATCGCGTGTAACAAACGCTTTTCGGCCCGACCCATAATCACGTCTTGCTCGTTTAAATCGGTAGTAAAACCCAAGCGAAATAAATTGCGTCCCGATGCGCGAGTGCCTCGGTTGTTCCAGCTATTTCCCGCGCATGCTATAGGCCCATGAACAATATGGGCAACATCGGCAATCGGTAACAAGGTAATTTGCGCGCCATCAAAACTACAACCGCCTGCGGTTGCCCCAGGTACTGGTCTAGCACAGCCAGATTTTTCTCCAGTGTTATGCTCGCAAGCAGGTTCATCTAATAACTCGGCTATGTCGCTTCGCTTCATGCTTACACCTCACAACAACTATTTGGATCAATGACTAATTGTTGTATTGCAAAGCGTATTCCATAGGAGAATAGCGGTATTAGGGGCTTTGAACGGCAGACTATTTGTCGTAATTGCTACAAACCATAACGACTAGAACAATATGTGGGAAATAGTGCGACTTTGTCGAACTGAGTAAGTCGCCCTTAATATTGGGCGACTATTGTAAGAAGATGTGGCAACCAGCTAATTTGTGTTACCCAAAAGAGGATTAAACAGAAAAGTCTTCAATAGAACCACTGCGCGTTACTACTTTATTGCGTCCGGTTTCTTTTGCTTCGTATAGGGCTTGATCAGCAATCGCGATCATTTTGTCCGCTAGCATTTCAAAATCACTGGGTAAACTGCTCTCATTAAAGCCGAGATAATAAGCACCAATAGATACCGTAATTGGATCTTCTGTTAACTCAATACTACCAATAGCTTTCATCACCCGACTAAATACCTTTGCACAACCGTTTAAATTACTATTGGGCAACCAAATTAGGAATTCTTCTCCACCCAAACGAGCAACAAAGTCATAGTCTCTTAAGGAATTGCTAATTTGCTTCGCGGTTTCGACTAATGCTTTGTCACCAAGCTGATGACCGTAGGTATCATTGAGTTTTTTAAAGTGATCAATATCCACAATAGCTAAAGTGCCCTCACCGCCAGTTCGGCTTAACAAGTTCATACTTTTCTTTAGCTTTTTGTACATCCCACGGCGATTTGGTATCTCGGTTAAACTGTCGTAGTTCGCTAATCGTTTTAGCTTTTGATTAAGTTTGTTTAGCTGTTCTTCTTGTTGCCTGCGAATTAGCTCTACTTCTATCCATGAAGCCATTAATTGCACCGCATCAATATCAATTTCTTGGAAATGACGAGGGTAAGGAGCAGGACTAGAAAAGTTTAAGGTTCCGTAGAGCTCACCATTTAATCGAATAGGCATACCAATGTAAGACTCTAAACCAAATGCTTTATAGGCAGGATGCCTGGCGTACATATCATGTTCACCAATGTATTCTAGGGCTACCGGTGCTTGGGCTTCACAGGTGATTCCACAGTATGTGGTATCCAAGGTAAAACGATCGCCAGCTTTGAGCTCAACAGCCTCTGGAGTGACGCAATATTGAACAACATAGTCGTTTCCCTGAATCTTGGACAAAATTGCGATATCCAAGTTAAAACGCTCTAAGCCCATTTGAAGCAGCGCCAGGATCTGCGCTTCGAAGCCTTCGTTATGTGCATTTGTCACTTGATACAAACGACGAATAACTTGTTCGCTGCTAGTGTTAGCCTGATTAAGACAGGTTGTTGACATGCATTAAGTCCTTTAAACATTGGATTAAAACAGTATTTACTAACAATAGTATAACTAGCTTATTTTCACATGAATAGCGTTAAAACTCGTTAAAAATTAACCCACTAACAGTTCTCAATTAATGTTAGACCTACCTCACTCTATATGGCCACTTAACCAATGAGGCTTAATTTGGTTTAGAGCAAACTTTTACTATTTTGCTTGTTATAAACTACTGCAAACTTTAGAAAGGATCCGGTGATGAAACTATCGCTTTTTAACGTTAGTTTAGCGAGCCCCGTAACACAGTTATTTGAACAAGTATTTGCTGACTCTGAAGGCGCAGAAGAAGGCCAGTTAATAAAAGCTTTAGTCGCTGAAATGATAGAGACTACGCCAGAGCAAGATTTAATCGGCTTTGTAGCAAGCACAAACGAAGAACTGGCGGGTTGTATCTTTTTTAGCCGTATGTTGCTCGCATCTGACGACGTGGCGTTTATATTGTCTCCGGTGGCTATAGCTACCAAGCAGCAAGGCCAAGGTGTGGGCCAAAAGCTGATTAATTACGGTGTGGAGCAATTACGCAAGCTAGATGTAGATTTGTTAATCACTTATGGCGACCCAAACTTTTATGGCAAAGTTGGCTTTAAGCAAATTACCGAGCAACAAATCAAAGCACCATGTAAGTTAAACCACCCAGAAGGATGGTTAGCGCAAAGCCTGTCCAATCAAGAAATTCCCAATATCAACGGGGCAAGCCAATGTGTTGCCGCACTTAATAAACAAAAATACTGGTAAGCCAAAACCCAAGTTGCCAACTTGGGGTTGCATTGCTACTTAGCCAATTGACAACAAAAACTAAGCCTTTAAAGTGCTTAGTTTAGCTATTTAGCTCAACTAACTACCCACAAGCTTTTCTAGTAAATGGTTTAGCTGTTTTTGCTCATCGCTACTTAATACCGACATAAACTGTTGTTCTTGATCATGTAGCTCAAGTGTTACCCGCTCAATAAGCTGCTTACCTTTGTTGCTCAACTTAACCAGCTTACTGCGTTTGTCTTCAGGATTGTCCACCCTTTCAACCAAACCTGCCTCGGTAACTCTATTCAACACTTTAGTAAGCCCGCCAGAACTAAACAACATAGCACTGTATAACTCTGTAGGTGTTAAGCAGTAAGGTGCTGGGTGTCGCCTTAAAGTGACCAAAATACCAAAATCAGCAGCTTGTAGCTGATATTGACCTATCAGCTGTTCCATTGCTTGGCTAAGCGTATGCTGGGTGCGAACCATTCGTAATATCGCAGGAGTGATAGTGCTGTAGGCTTCTGGCCAATTTTTTTGGGTGGAGCTTAAAATGCTAGCGATGCTTTCTTGATGCTTCAATATCGGTTCTCGGTTAGTAAGCTACACTTTCAATATATCTTGCCAGAAAGATAAACTCCAGATAATATCTTTCCAGAAAGATAAATAGGTAAGCTTATGCAACAGAGAATATCCAAGAAGCTCATTATTTTATTGGCATCAGTGTTTGCTATGACGCCGTACGCCATTGATAGTTATCTACCAGCTATCCCGATTATTGCTACAGACTTTGGGGTTAGTACCTCATTAGTGGCGATAACCGTAAGCATTTACGTATTTGGAATGGCTTTAGGGCAACTTATCGGCGGCCCTTTATCTGATAAATATGGTCGCAAACCAATAATGGTGATCGGTCTGCTTATCTTCGCTGTGTGTAGTGTATTTCTGGCCTTAGCAAACAATTTAGCCTTGTTTTGGTTATGGCGAATATTGCAATCAATAGGCGGTGGTATTGCTGTTGTAGGAGTGCCAGCAGTAATTAGAGACAATGCCGAGGGCAAAGAGGCTGCCAAACTGTTTTCGTTAGTTATGCTAATTATGATGATTGCCCCATCAATCGCCCCGTCTGTTGGAACTTTTATTCTGCAAGTCTCTAATTGGCATTGGATATTTATTGGTTCGGGGATATTTGCTTGTGTGGTTGCCTTATGGGCAATTGCTGTTATGCCCAAACAAGCCAACACACAACATGGCCCAAGCAATAAGGTAAGTTTTGTTGATGTATTGAAGCACAAACATGCTCTTGGATATTTGATTTCCCAAGCGTTTGCCTACGGTGTATTGATGACCTTTATTACAAATGCGCCGTTTGCATATATCGTAAAGTTTGGGATCTCAGAAGAGCTGTTTTCAATGTTGTTTATTGCAAACGTGGTAGGCGTTGTGATTGTTAACCGTTATAACTCTTATCGTTTAAATCACTCTGAGCCCGAACACATGTTAGTGAGCTTTTTGGCCTTGCAATTTGTCGGAGCGACAGTATTAGTTGCCTCTATCGTGTTCGCGCCCAACAACCTCTGGTTTGCGGCAAGTGGTTTTATTATTTGCATGGCTGCAACTGGCGGCACGATGTCTAATGCTAACGTGTGTTTTTTGAAACACTTTGGTAAAGGCGCCGGCACCGCCCAGGCAGTATTAGGCGCTATTCAGTTCTTTGCTGGCGCAGCGATTAGCGCTATAGCTGCTATGCTTTCGCACACTAGTCTGTGGCCAATGGTACTTACTATGCTTGTATCAACTACCATAGCCTTGCTTAGCGCCCATAAAGCTAACATTTTGAATCAAAAAGAAAAGGCTGAGCTTTGTTGTGCTAAATAGGTGAGACTGCAGCGATTTTGCTTAACAGCACTCTTGTTCAATTTTGTAAAGTAACTCTAAAGCCTGGGTGTCTTCACAAACTTCGAAGTACTCATACAAAGGATTAGTTTGATTACCGATAAAATTAAGGTTATCTCGCTGCATTTTTGCTTGTTCTGCGCGTTTATCATGAAAGTAAGTCAGCCATAGAGCGCCTCCCCTTTTTGCGTTTAAATGCTGTTCAAGCATGCTGATTAGGCGGTCTGCATTTTCATCACAATTGATGTTGCAAAAAGAGATATAGCGATCGGTAATATTACTGCTCATGATTAACTAACCTGTTTAAAGAAGCTGCCTAATGCTGGCACTAGGCAGGACATAAGAATCTATTAAATAACTCACTCTTCGTGTAAAGCAATTACGACTCCAATAGCTAGATCAACGCTATTGGTTAATCTGGCGCAGCTAGTGCCTTTAGCCATTAAGAATAAATCAAAATAACTGGCACTCATAAACGCTTCTCGTTCAGCCATATCATCTTCACTGCACTCGATAATACGGATGCTTGGATGATGTTTTTTAAAACAGCTAAGCTTTGCTTGGTAATCGTTTTTATCAGCCAAACTTGCCACTAACTTATCAATTAGGCTTTGGCTTAGCTCTTCGGTGACAGCGTGATCTTCATGCTTACACCCGCAGCTATGCTTAGGTTTTGTGTCTTCTGACTGGTGGCTGTTACACTGACAACTAGATGAGTGATTTGGGCTATGTAGCTGCTCCTCACCTTTGCAAGAACATTGCTTCGGCTCTGCTGTAACACCCGGCTCTATAGTAGACATGCTTCTGCCTCCTGTTTTTCTAGCAACTTAGCTAACCAACGTGGCGGACAATCCATAACTGTTTGCAAGCGTTCTAAGATGGATCTTGCGGCCTGAGGCGTAAGCTGTTTCAAAGGCAAAATATCAGCGCGGCTCACCCGAGCAGCAGCAGGCCCGCCTATCGACAAGGTGGCGAGTAATTGGCAGTCACCGATTAAGTCAATTAAGTAGCTAGTACGCGCATCGCCACTAAAGTTTTCAATTACCGGCCGAACATCTACTAACTGAAAACCCTGAGCACTCACTTGATAAATAAGAAAACGCAAACAAGAGCCAAAGTGTCCGTCGATGCGCTCCAAGTTATTAGAACTTACCGCAAGTTGCACAATCGGTCCTTTTAGCAAGGTCTGCTCCGGTACTACCGGCGCTTCCATAGGACTGATTTGCTCTGAACTTAATATTGCGTGTAATTGATTTACTTGGCTGCGCTCTGCACTGTAGCGAGAGCTTTGAAATACTTCGCGTAATACTTTAGGGCTTAAGGCTCTTAACTTTTTCTCGGTTAATGGTTCGCCGCAGTGACCCACCAGCAATGATACAAACTGCTTTAGTTCAATATCTGGAATCGCTTTAGACGCCACAGCCAATCGCAGCGCTAAGTTATCGTTAATGTTTGATTTCATCGGTACTCCTTAGCGTATCAATCTCATCACCAGGACTCGCGCATATTAAGCGCGTCTTGCACGAAAGGTTTTAGGTAAACTTGGCGCAGGATTTACTGGCTCAATATAAAATTTACTACCGTCACTAAGCTCTATTTCCCCACCCCATTGATCTTGTTGATCAAACTGCAATGAGTTAATCGGCAACTCCAAATCTTTTTTGGCAATATAGGCTTGAAGCGCGCCAGAGCTTTCTCGGCTAATAATTAGGTTTGGCATATCTCTTCCTTAAGTGGCCGGGGCTAAAGCCCCGGCCTGTCTTGTGGTGTCAGTGATTAACGTACTAGGTCGAAGCCATAGTCTGTTTTACCCATTTCACTGGTATCTTGATCAAGTTTTGCCAGCACTTCGTTCACTAAGGTGGTAAGCATGTACATGCTGCCTTCGTAGCCTAGTGTGGTGTTGCGGTGTAAATGGTGGCGATCAAAGATCGGGAAGCCTAAGCGAATTAGTGGTACTTCAAACTCTTCACCTTTTGCTTTGGTATCACGCTGAATAAACTTGGCGTAAGAGTTACCAATCATAAAGTCAGGTTTATTGGTAAATACCAACGAACGGAAGTGCCACAAGTCTTTACCTACATGGATCTCGGCATTAGCAGTGCTTGGTGACTCAGCAATAAGCGCTTCCATTTTCTTACGCCAACGTTTAGCACCGTTGTTACATAA
This sequence comes from Agarivorans sp. OAG1, assembly GCF_037076485.1. Lineage (NCBI taxonomy): Bacteria > Pseudomonadati > Pseudomonadota > Gammaproteobacteria > Alteromonadales > Alteromonadaceae > Agarivorans > Agarivorans sp. OAG1. The sequence goes on along the minus strand of NZ_AP028990.1, from coordinate 2,264,877 downwards.
GATGTGTTTAACTTCACAACCCAATTCTTGTAAGAATTTAGTTAAACCCATTAGGTAATCTGGATCACCATAGATAGAGAAACTCACGCCGTGTAACCAAGTGTGTGAATCGGTCATCATGTCGACTAAACGACCACGCTCTGTGGCTAAGCTTTCTGGAATTTCTTTGCCAGTTAACTCGGCAATTTTAATAAGAAATTCGTCGGTCCAATCTAAGCCCATTGGAATTTGCAATGCAGGAACTTCATGTTTCCAAGTACCTTCTACAAACTTTTTGGTTTTAGTTAGCTGATCAGGCTGCAATAACACTGTTGTAATTGCGTTAGGTGCGTCTTCAAGCTCACTTAGCGGCGTACCACCTGCATACATGCGGTACTCGCCGTCAGCAGGTGTATCCAACACTTCTGATGGGTCACTAAGTAGGCTGTAATCCACACCCATTTGTTGCATCATTTTGTGAATAACACGGTAGTTACCTAAGTAGGTTTCAAAACCTGGTATTAGGTTAATTTTGCCATTACTGCCTACCGTTTTATCGTCCATTTTGTTTAGGGTGAAATAGCGAGCAAAACCCTCAAACATCCCGTCCCAACCGGTTACATGGCTGCCTACAAAGCTCGGTGTATGAGCAAAAGGTGTAGGCAGTTCTTTAGGAATGTAGCCTTCTTCTTTGGCATTGCCGATAAAGGCGTTTAAGTCATCACCAATTACTTCTGCCATACAGGTTGTAGACACGGCAATAACTTCAGGCTTATACAATGCTAAAGAGTTTTGCAGACCATCAAACATGTTTTTCTGGCCGCCAAATACCGCTGCGTCTTCAGTCATTGAGTCTGATACACAGGCAACAGGCTCTTTGAAGTGGCGGTTAAAATAGGTTCGGAAATAGGCTACACAACCCTGAGAACCATGCACATATGGCAGGGTTTTCTCGAAACCTAGCGCACACAATACCGAACCTAATGGTTGGCAGGCTTTGGCTGGGTCTACGGTTAGGGTTTTACGAGAAAAGTTAAGATCTTGGTATTCTTGAGTGGTGGTCCACTCAAATACTTCCTTGATCTTCTCGTCGCTGACACCTTCTTCATGATCGCTACGCTTACGCGCCATCATGTCTTTGTACTCTGGCTGTTCAAACAAGGGGTAGCCAGGTTTTATATCATCTACTTGTTGACTCATTGTATCTCTCCTTTCGCGCCACTCATCTGTGAACTACGAATTGAGTTAATTTTTTAAGCGCTAATGCACTCTTCCTGATCTTGCTAGTACTTAAGCGGCTGCTTTGGCACTCTTCCATGGTGGCGTTAACTTGTCCCAACAAGGGTTGTTTAAGGTCATGTCCATGTCGCGGGCAAAAATAGCGAAGCCATCAAAACCGTGGTACGGACCTGAGTAATCCCAGCTGTGCATTTGACGGAAAGGAATACCCATTTTTTGGAATATGTATTTCTCTTTAACACCCGCACCTATCAAATCAGGCTTGAGTTTGTCGGCAAAAGCTTCTAGCTCGTAACCCGTTACGTCATCGTAGATTAGCGTGGCGTCTTTCACTTCAGGTACGGTTTTGCTGTAGTCATCGTTATGGCCAAACTCATAACCAGCACCAACAATTTCCATACCTAAGTCTTCATAAGCACCGATTACATGGCGAGGACGCAAACCACCTACATAAAGCATCACTTTCTTGCCTTCTAAACGAGGGCGATACTTATCCACCACTGCTTGCCACTGCTCTTTATATTTGGCGATAACTTCTTCAGCTTTAGCTTGAATTTTCTCGTCAAATTTAGCGGCGATAGCGCGCAATGACTCTTCACACTTGGTAGGACCGAACAAGTTGTACTCCATCCAAGGAATGCCATATTTCTCTTCCATATGACGACAGATGTAGTTCATTGAACGGTAACAGTGCACTAGGTTCATTTTCACTTTTGGCGTGTTCTCTAGCTCTGGTAAAGTACCGTCACCAGACCACTGCGCCACCACTCGAAGACCAATTTCTTCTAACAAAATACGCGAAGACCAAGCATCACCACCGATGTTGTAATCACCAATAATGGCCACATCGTAATCGCTGGTAGCAACTTCTTTGTCTTCCGATTTATCCAATACGTAATCACGTAGAGTATCGTTAGCAATGTGGTGACCAAGCGATTGACTCACGCCGCGGAAACCTTCACAACGAACTGGAACGATGGTTTTACCAATCTCGGCGCCTTTGGTTTTAGCCACGGCTTCGATGTCATCACCAATTAAACCAACCGGACATTCAGATTGAATCGAGATCCCTTTAGCTAAGGGGAATAACATCTCAATTTCGTCTACCATGGTTGCTAGCTTTTTATCGCCACCAAACACAATGTCACGCTCTTGGAAATCAGAGGTGAAGTTCATGGTGCCAAAGCTATTTACCCCGGTATAACCGGTGTAATAGTTACGACGACCAGCGCGCGAGTATTGACCACAACCCACTGGACCATGAGAGATATGCACCATATCTTTAATTGGCCCCCACACTACCCCTTTTGAACCTGCGTAGGCACAACCACGGGCAGTCATAACACCAGGAAGTGACTTACGGTTAGCAGTAATACAATTACCACCTTCGCTGTCGTTTGCACCTAGGTGTTTTTGGCGATCTTTTTTGGCTTTTTCTGGATAGACTTCTAACACTTCATCAATCAGTGCTTGAGTCTCTGCTTTTTTATCTGACATTGCTGCCTCCTATAGCATCAATTTACTCACTGAGATAAGTGATTAAGCCGTTGCTTCTTCAGCTACTTGACCAATGATTGATTCGTCTTCTTCATCCATGATGCCGAATTCCATCAACAACTCTTCTAGCTCATCCATAGTTACCGGTGTAGGCACTACAAACATTTTGTTGTCGATGATTTTCTTGGCTAAGGTGCGGTATTCGTCAGCTTGATTACATTTAGGGTTGTATTCAATTACTGTCATACGACGAATTTCAGCTTGCTGTACAACGTTGTCACGCGGCACAAAGTGAATCATTTGAGTGCCAATTTTGGCTGCTAGCGCTTCAATTAACTCATCTTCACGGTCACATTTACGTGAGTTACAAATAAGACCCGCTAAACGAACACCACCAGTAGCAGCATACTTACAGATACCTTTAGAAATGTTATTCGCTGCGTACATCGCCATCATTTCACCAGATACAACGATGTAGATTTCTTGGGCTTTGTTTTCACGAATAGGCATGGCGAAACCACCACACACCACGTCACCCAGTACGTCGTAAAATACAAAATCTAGTTCTTCTTCATAAGCGCCTTCTTCTTCTAAGAAGTTAATCGCTGTGATTACACCACGACCAGCACAACCAACACCTGGCTCCGGACCACCAGACTCAACACAACGTACACCGCCGTAGCCCACTTTAAGTACATCTTCTAATTCGATGTCTTCAACCGAACCCGCTTCCGCTGCCATTTCCATAATGGTGTTTTGCGCTTTTGCATGTAAAATTAGACGTGTTGAATCGGCTTTTGGGTCACAACCAATAATCATCACCTTTTTGCCCGCTTCCGCTAAAGCACCAACTAAATTTTGAGTAGTGGTAGATTTACCAATACCGCCTTTTCCGTAAATTGCACATTGACGAATAGCCATAACATTTCTTCCTATTAGCTTGATAAACGGTTCCCACTGTAGCTATTGCCAGAACCGTTCCAAACTCCTGCAAACATGATAAGCCGTTGTATTTTCAGTATTTACTACTATTCGACGGCAAATTATTGAGTACACAAGACAAACAATTTAGGCTGCAAATGTAGGCTTTGTCGTAAACGGTACGCACAACCTCACTGCGTTTGTTAGTTGCTTAGACACTAATTAGAGGTATAGGAGGGTCAAGAATCTGTGCTAGCAAACAGTAGATTTTTGAAATAAACATCAATCAACAGACAACAAGATGAAGCCTTCAAAGGCTTTCTTAAGTAATTAGTTTACAAATTGCTCAATGTTGAAAAATATGTGCTAAACATAATGTTAGACATATTTTGTTTACTGTAAGGGCTAAAGGATGAAGCCAGTTGTCTACGTTGACATCGAAGGTCAAATTTGGAAAGTCATGGGTGATGGACGTTGGCTCAAGGTAGAGCCAACTGAAATAATCGATAGCAGCATCCCCCTAGTCAAAAATCTAGTGAGTGATGCTGAACAAACCATAGCAGATAGCGAACTCGACTCCACTGAAACTAATAACAGCCAACAAGATAGCCCACCCTTGTACTCTGGGAATACTTCCCCCCTCAGCGGCGAGCAAGGTAGCCAAGGCGCGTCCTTTATCGTTCGTGTACAGCCCACATTAGATGAAACCCTCCCAGAAGCAGGCTTTAATACACAAGCGACAGAGAAAGCTGTAACAAATACCAATCAACAGGGTGCTCAAGCTGACCAAATTCCCCCTTTAAGTAACCAAGCGCAATTAACAGTGAATATTGTTGATGGCGGCGATGGCTACGAAAACCAGTTTGAAGTACCAGCTGTACTAATCACCGGCGAGGCACCAGATGTAGAAGATGGTCGCATCGTAGTGATTACGCTTACCGATTCTGCTGGGCAAACGCTAACTGTAGAGGCTGTAGTAAGTAACAATAGCTACAGCTACCAAGATCTCGATATTCAATCGCTAAATGAAGGACCGATTGATGTTTACGCTAGCGTGACTGATTACTTTGGGCAGTTTGTCGATGCCAACGATTCAAGCATTAAAGATGTAACGGCTGTTATTGAAGCGGAAATAGATGGCCAAGGCGACAGTTACGTAAACCAGTATGAACAAGCAATTACTCCCTTATATGGAAACATAATCGGGATAGAAGACAATCAAGTGGTACTGGTGCAAGTTGTTGATGAGTCAGGTCAACAACTCAATTTTACCAGCCAAGTGCTTAACAACAGCTGGAACATCGCCAGCGCCGATTTGACGGCCTTACAAGATGGCGTGTTAACCATTAACGTTAGCGCGGTAGACATAGCTGGAAACCCTGCATCAGCTAGCTCTACAATCATTAAAGATACTCTCGCAAGCTTAACTGCCGATATCGATGGAGTTAACGACAACTATATAAATGCTATAGAGTCCCCTTCTACTTTACTATACGGCCAAGTTGCAGCCGTTGAAGATGGCCAAATAGTTAGTGTTACGGTTACAGACAATAAAGGTGAGCAGCTAAGCTTTCAAACCACGGTTAGTAATAATAGCTGGCAAATCAGTAATGTTGATTTAACACCTTTGGCGGAAGGTAGCTTAACCATTACCGCCAACACCTCTGATATTGCGGGCAATCTAGCGAGTGCTAGCTCATCCATTGTTAAGGACACCTTTGCTAACATCAGCGCAAACTTCGATGGCCAAGGCGACAACTACGTAAATGCCGTAGAAGTACCAGCGACACGGTTGTTTGGTGAAATAACTGATGTTGAAGATGGCCAGTTAGTTAATATTCAAATTACCGATATAAATGGTGCAAGCCTTAACCTACAAACTACCATCGCCAACGGACAGTGGTTAATACCTAGCAGCAATCTGAGTAACCTAGCCGATGGGGAGCTTAACTTAACTGCATCTACAAGTGATATTGCTGGAAACTCTGTTTTCGCGACCACCAGCATCATCAAAGACACCCAAGCTTCAATTAGCGCTCGTTTTGAAGGAAATGGTGATAACGCGCTCAACCAAGCCGAAGTGGGACAAAGCCTTTTAGAAGGAGAATTGGTTGATGTTGAAGATGGCCAGCCAGTAAACATTACCGTTACCGATAGCTTAGGCACAAGTTTACAATTTACCACCACCTCTCTAAATAACCATTGGCAAGTTGTAGAAAACTTAAGTGGCTTGGCCGACGGTGAATTGCAGTTAACAGTTACAAGTAACGACATTGCCGGCAACCCGGCATCGGTTACTAACGTAATCACCCTAGACAGCAGTATCCCCACCATCGATATAGATACTCTAGATGGATTTAGTATCTCTCAATTTAAAGCTGGCGTCCTCACCAGCCTTCAAGGAACTACAAGCGGCGTTGAACCAGGCCAACAAGTAAGCATTACTATTACAGATGGCCCCCGTACTGTTATTGCCTTAGCCACCGTTGATCAAAACGGTGATTGGCTAACTAACAATATAGATACCAGTGAACTAAATAAGTTGGCTAATTGGATACTGACAACCGAGGTGAGTGATGTAGCTGGAAACAGTACGCAAGATGCCCTACCGCTGCTTGCTGAGCCCGACCCTCATAACCTATTAGAAACCGACTTATATCAAGCTGGTGTATTAGTCACAAACTCCAACGTTAATATTTTCGATGCTCAAGAGATCACTTTTTCCGAACTACAACCTGAGCTGGTAAGTATTCAATCTGGCGGAAGTAACTTAACCATCTTTAATTCAGCCGACAATAAAGTACTCGAAGGCAGAACCACAGATACTAATGAGTTGGTGTTTAGATTTAGTGTATTGGCTGACAATTCCATTCAAACTCTAATTTACAAAGCCTTAGACAATACCCTTGATACCGATGAAACGTTCTTAACACCAGTAATCTCGGCCACTCAATATGATGCAGACGGCACAAGCGAAACCGTACTTACCCCGCTAGTAATTTTGGTTAAAGACTCGGTGCCGCAGCTTTTTAACGACTATGCGCAAGTTACCGAGGGTGATAGCGTTTTTGGTAATGTTATTGCCAACGATTATAGCTTGGATGGCGAGCTCAAGGTTAACCAAGTCACAGTTGATGGTGTGACTAAAGATGTTGGAATTGTGCCTGCGGTATTCATTACTGAGCAAGGGTATCTGTTGGTTGATGACTCAGGTTATTGGTTATTTGTTGCTAACCGAAATTTAGATCATCAACAAGCACAAGAATTGCGCTTTGATTATCAAGCTATCGACAGCTCCGGTGACACAGCCTCCGCGCACAATAACATTGTGATAAGCGATGGTTCACAAGGCAGCTTTGTTAATGATTTTAAATACAATACCGAAGGTAGTCTTAGTGACTCGCCCAACGTGTTCACAGAAAGCTTTACCATTAAACCCGGTAGCGATAACCCAGATCCTGATAGCGTTAAGTTTAGTGAGACGACACTGGTTGATTTAGAATCATTAGCGCTAACTAGTGGTAATAGTTTAATAGACCTTAGCTACAGCCTGAGTGATGATGGCAAAACCATAAGCGCAGAAGTACCGTATATTGGCTTGGTTTTTACCCTTAGTTTAAGCGCAAACGCGAATGGCAATGAGGTAAATGGCACTACAACGCTAACCATGTTTGATAGCATTAATCAGTTTAGTAGCAGTGATTTAAGCTTTATTAAGCTCACTATTTTGTCTAGCGACTTAGACGGCACCGCAAACGAACCTGGCTTAATTGACTGGGTACTAGCCGACGGGAATGACCCGCAATTAACCAATAATGAAAGCCTAAACTTAAATGAAGCGGAATTAAACTTAGGCACAGTTACAGCCAGTGGCAGTATAGATTTAACTATTGGCAGTGATGCGATTGACGAGTTTTTTTTCGATAATCAGCAAACAGCAATGACCAGTGGTGGTGAAAGCCTATCATTTGCAGTAAGCCCTAGTGGCAATACCCTAACAGCCTATACAGATAACGTTAATGATCCAGTATTCACTATAGTCATTGACGATTTAACCGATGCTCATCAAAGTCAAACACTAAGCTATGAATTTTCTCTATATAAAGGGCTAGACCAAAACAACGGTAGCCATTTCCCTATTAAGATAAATGTACGGGATAGCGATAATGACACCCAATCACTAGCGCTTGATATAACTGTAACTGACAGTGATGACATTGCGGTCACTGTAGGAGACTTACAAGTAAGCGAAACACCACGTGATCCAGACACAGCGCTCACTATCAATTCAACCGCCACAACCACTGTTTCGATAACCGCTAACCAAGACCCAATAGAAAAGCTGTTCCTTGATATCACCAACGGTAGCCCAGTTTTAGATAGCTTAGGCAATACCATCAGTCAAAATGGCCAAGCCTTAAGCTGGCAAGATAATGCTAATGGCACTTACGATGCTGTTTATGGCAATACAGTAGTATTCAGCCTTAGCTTACCCGACGACTTTGAGTTAGCCGCCAATAGTTCTATTGACGTAGAGTTAACATTTAACCTGTACAGCGCTATTGATCATTTAGATTCATCGCAAGATCATGCTCTGTCGCTTAGCCTACCAATAACTGCCACCGATACTGATGGCACTAGCATTGCTGCTAGTTCAATAGTCACAATTTATGATGGTAGAGATCCCAAGATTGAAACCGCGGGGCAAATTGATGTAAATGAATCCGATTTAGCCAATGGCAACATTGCAAGTGGCATTTCTACAGTTAGCCCAACCATTAAAGTAAGCGCTGGTAGCGATGAGATCACAGACATTCTTTTAGATACAGCAGCATTTAATGCCTTAGGTATTCAATCTGGAGGAAGCCCTGTCAATCTAGCGGCTGCAAATAACGACGGTTGGTACATAGCAACAAACGATCTAGCAGAGCCAATATTTCAAATAAAAATAAATACTGATGGCAGCACCGAATTTGAGCTTTACGCAGCCTTAGATCATCCCGATGGTAACGGCGAAAACTTACTAGCGCTAGATTTTGTCGCTACTGCTATAGACGCAGATAATGATGTTAGCGCAAGTACAAACTTTAGTGTCTCTGTTACCGACGATACGCCCCAAAGTGAAAACCGCAGCTTAGATTTGGTTGAAGGCGAAAGTTTTAGCACCCAGTTACTTAATGAAACAGTTAGCGGCAGCGACGGGGCTAGTATTGTTAGCTTCAATTATATGGGCACTAACTACGCTATAGCAGCGAACAGCTCTGTGACCATAGACTTACTAAATCCAAATTTGTTGAGCGAAGTTTACGGTGAACTAACCCTACACGCCAATGGCGAACTGGTTCTAACAACAGAATCCAATGTCACTGAATCTCCAGCATTGCTTGATTCCATTTCCTACATAGTAGAAGACAATGACGGCGACCAAGTAACTAGCACAGCCACCTTAAACCTAGGCGATTCTCCAGGGGTAATTAGAACCGAAAACGCAGAAACAACAGAAGATAACAGCGTTACTTTATCTATTGAAGTTCGTCCTGGCGATACCGACCAAAATGAAGCCGTTTCCAATATTATTATCGACGAAACGTCGTTAAATGGCGGTAGCCTATTTCTTGGAAATACCCTATTGGTTGCTAGTGGTGGCTTGATTACCATCACCGATTTGCAGTTTAACGGCAATGTCGCTAAACCCAATGGAGTATTAAGCTATCAACCAGCCGAAAACGAGTCCAACACCACCAGCTCAGTATCCTTAGCGATTAGTTCTACCATTTCTACCCTTTCCGGTGACCGCGTGATCAGCAGCAATCTGGAGGTATCTGTTTTACCTGTAGCAGACACGCCAACTTGGAGTGGGTCATCACAATATACATACAACATGGTTGAAGACGACGATAGCAACCAAACCCTCGACATTACAGCTAACTTAGTCGATTCGATAGATGGTTCAGAAACACTTAGCTATCAGTTTGCAGATTTACCCGACGGGCTTCAACTTAGTTTAAATGGCAACCCGGTAACAGAAGGCAAAAGCTATAACCAAAACCAACTAGACCAAATAACAGTAAAAGCCGATAACAACTTGGCAGGCCAATTCACCTTCACTTTAATTGCCATAGCAACCGAAGCTGGCAATGCATTTGCCGCTGCAAGCGACCAAACAGCTCAAACAAGCCAAACAGTAACGATTAATGTTCAACCAGAAGCTGATTTACCTAGCCTTTCGGTGAGAAATATTAAAGGTTTAGAAGATCAAGCCATTAACCTAAGTGACGTGATAGCAGGCCAACTAAATGATACTGATGGTTCTGAGACCTTAAGCTACAAAATTGTAGTGCAAGACGGTTGGCAAGTATCTGGTGGTTCTACAGTATTGAGCAGCCCAAACACCTACCTTGTGCAAGCTAATGAACTTGATGCTGGCATAGTGAGTTTAATACCCAAGCCAGATATAAGCTCCTTTACAGAGAGTTTAACGCTGAGTGTAACCGCAATTGCTAGCGAATCTACCATCGACGGCCTCGTTCCCTCTCCTGTCACTGCAGAAAGCTCTGCTCAAATCATCACAGTATCTCTGACAGGTGTCGTTGATACCCCAACAGTAGCCGACGCAGGTGCCGGTAACTGGGCTATCGACCAAGCAAATAATGTAATAAGCAATCAAGCTAGCTTTAATGAAGATCAATTATTCGCCTTAGACTTTGAGTTCTCAACTTCAGACGATGACGCCTCAGAGAGCATCAACTTACTCATAACTAATCTGCCCGACAACATACGCTTAGTTGATAGCCTAGGTAATCCCTACTCATTAGAAGTGGTGGGGAAAGACCCAGTAACAGGGGCTATATATCAAGTAAACAATAGCATTCTGTCACAGCTATTTGTAAAAACCGATGATGACTTTAGTGGTGAATTAAGCTTCGATATTAAAGCTATTTCTACTGAGCCCGATGGCGACAGCGGTGAATTTGAATACACCGTAAACATAGAAGTATCTCCGGTGGTAGATGAAAACGATGGTGCTAGTTTATTCACCCAAGCAGTAGAAGACCGAAATGTTTCACTAAATCTAATGCCTCCTTTAAGCGCAGATAGTGATGGTAGTGAAACTATCACTGCATACACCATCACTAGTTTACCCAGTGACTTACATTTATTTATCAATGGAGTCCCAGCATTGATTCCGCCAGGCGGATTAGACTTAAGCACCTTGTTTGATCCTAACACCACTAACTTAGCCAACTTTTTGTCTAGCGGACAATTAACTATTCGAGCTAACGCTGATCTTAGTGGCGACTTTACTATTCCAATTAGTTACCAAATAGTTGATACCTCACCAACTGGCGCTACCGATACAAAAAATCTCACTGCAAATCTGCAGATAGACGTGGCAGGCAGAGTTGAACTGGATACGCGTTTAGAGGCAATCACAAGCCCCTTAGAAAGCAACGACGGAAGCGCTATCTCACTAGATGGTAGCGTGCTTTTTGTTGATTCAGATTTAGATGGTTCTGAATACTTAGACTACATAGAAATCGTAATCCCAGAAGGTGAATTTTTTCAGGTAGAACACCCTAACGGGGCAATAATGGGAGCCAACAACAATTGGATTATTCCGGCAAACGGATTAACCAGTGATTCTGTGGCAGAAACCGCGGCAGACATTTTGGCTGGCGCAAGCTTATACAGCGCGCTGAATACTGATCAAGTCACTATTACAATTAGAGCAAGGGTGATTGACGATGAAGATGCGCGCTACATTTCAGCCCCACTGCAAGTTCAAGTAAGCGGTCATTCTGGTGGAGACACAGTACCTTGTACTCCCTCAGCTCCCGGAGATTTATCCAATTCAATCGTTGATGCCAACGAAGGGCAAGACATAGACGTAAGCGGCCATTTAAATGGCGATATCGCCAATGACCCTAGCGACGTGATTTCATTTTACATATCTGTAGACGATTTACCCGAAGGCGTGGAGCTAGAAGGTGCTGAAATCTATCCCGAATACAACGCATTAGGAAACGTTACCGGCTATACAATTTCCGCTAGTGCCATCGAAACGATGACAATAACTGGCTTAGATGAAGATTACGCTGGCCAATTAGACATTCCTGTTACGGTGATCGTAACTGATACTTGTACTGGGGATAGCATCTCCGAGCAGCAAACAATCAGTATTTTAGTACAGCCCATCGTCGACGACATATCCCTCACCATTAGTAACAACGTCATCCAAGAAGATACTAGTACAAATCTCAATATGGCTTTTGTTTTGGGCGACTCGAATATACCAGGTGAAGGTATAGAAACCGTGAATAGCCTAATCTTTACTGTTCCTGCTAATAGCAGTTTTATTGGTGACTCAGCAATCATAACTAATAACGGAGACGACACGTGGACAGTAATAGATCCATCTAGGCTAAATGAAATTGAGTTTAGACCACCCAACAATTTTAGTGGCCAACTTACCATAGACGTAGCAGCCAACATCACTGATTCAGCCGATGGCCTGCTTGATACCCAAACCAAAAACACCAGCTTAACGATAGAAGTTCAACCAGTTGCCGATCTAGTTCTGCTAGCAGCCATTAACAGCAGCGGAGATGAAGACAACTATATTCAATTAGATGGTTTAGCCGCCCACCAAATAGACTTAGACGGCTCAGAAACTACGTCGTTAAGTATTCACGGCGTGCCAGAAGGAGCTGTACTCAGCTATTTTGATGGCAGTAACTATCAACTACTACAAAACAATGGTGCTGATGGTGGAAGCTTCAATGGCGCTCCAACCCATGCCTGGGGTTTAGACATTAGCCAATTATCTGAAATCTACATACTGCCACCTCTCGATTTTAGCGGCGACATTCCGCTGATATTCGAAGCCATAAGCCTAGAAACTGCAAACAATGATTTTAAAGTAAGTACTCAAGACTTTGTGGTGGGTGTTAATCCGGTCGGTGATGATAGCCAATTCTTCGAAGTGCCAGAAAGCTTAAGCTCTGACGAGGGCATAGCCATCGACATCCCACTTAATATAAGCAGTTTTGAAACTGATAGTAATGAACAGATATTGGTTGGCCTAGAGGTTAATAACAGTTCTGATGCTTCAGCTCTAACGGGGTTAGACCGCATTGTTATTAATGGCCAACAAGCGCATTTTGTTTATAACGGCTCAGGCTACATTGCTTCATTGCTTATTAATGCGGCTTCAGTGACAAGTTTACAACTGTATGCCGGAGACGCATTTGGCCAACTAGATGTAACACTTTTCTCCCAAACCAAAGATAGTGCATTTGTACTAGGTAGCGAAGTGAGTGATTTAGGCGATGTAACCACAGAAAACCTAACGATTAACATCAGCCCCCTGCCCGATCCTCCCATAGTAGAACTGCAGTATTCCCATATTTATGCTGAGCAAAGTGGCGATATTCCTCTGGGAATAAGTATGGATTTAATTAACCCAGCCGCTGGAGAGGAAGGCAAAATAACTATTTCTGGGATCCCCGACGGTATAGAAATAGCTGGCCAAGCGGGCAATAACGGCCAGCTAGAATTTATGATGAATGAAGTTGCAGATTTAGCCATTACAGGCGGCCAAAACTCAGCAACCAATTTCACATTACTAATCGACAGTTCGGCAACACTAGATGACAACAAAGCTGAGGGTATTAGCCAAGAACTCGAAATATCACTAAGCCCTGTTGGCGATAATACTTTAGATGGCGGAATTCAACAGGATCTAATTATTGGCGGTGCCGGTAACGACCTACTATCAGGCGGACTAAATAACGATGTTTTTGCTTTTAGAACAGAAGATCTTGGCAGCACCGGCAATCCAAATCTCGATACCATTAGCGATTTTAACGCAGCAGAAAAAGCAGATGCCATAGACCTGAGCAGTATTTTGCATGGCTTAGGCGTTAACAACGGAAGTAGCGCCGAAACATACATTCAGCTTAGCGAGCAATCAGGCTCTACCCTGTTAGAAATAAAACCTGACACCACAAACGTCACCCAAAGTATCCAGTTATCGGGCGTGAGTTTGGATGAACTTTACAAAGGCGACGCTAGCCTTGCAGACCAATCGGATTTACTTCAAAAAATGATTGATGACCAAAACCTAATAGTGAGTTAAAAACTACATGGATAAGCAGGATGCTTGGCTAGAGAGCATAGAGTGGCTATGCAAATATTTCGGTCTCCATTTTAATAAGTCGGTGACTGTTAGAGGCTTACCGCTTGCAAACGGCAAGCTAGAAGCTGACTACTATGCACGAGCTTGTGTACAGGCGGGGCTTTCAGCCACACCGATTAAACTTATTCAACCTAAGCAATTTACCGGACTATTGTTGGTGGTTGATAAACAGCAACAGTTACGCATTGTCTCTTCGATCACCAAAGATGTAGTTATCTATCAAAACACCAACCAGCCTAATAGCCAGCAACAAGCTGTCGCAGACTTTATGGCAGAAACAACCGAACAAGCTTGGTTGATCACCCCACTGCAAAACACCGATCAAAGGGTTGAACAATTACACCAAGGTAAAACAACGCATTGGATCTATAAGGCTCTTGAACAAGCAAAACCATGGTTTAGAGATTTACTGGTCGCGTCTATCTTCATCAATCTATTAGCCATGGTAGTTCCGTTGTTTACCATGAATGTTTACGACCGCGTGGTGCCAAACCAAGCCTTTAATACCCTATGGACACTTGCTATAGGCGTAACTATTGCACTGATATTTGATTGGTTGCTACGTAAAGCGCGTAGCAACATCACCGACATGGCAGGCAAGCAAATAGATAACACCATCTCAGCGAGCATTATGGAGAAGGTATTAGGCATGCGTTTAGAAAACAAACCACAATCAGTGGGTGCGTTTTCTAGGCAAATACAAGACTTTGATAGTGTTCGAGATTTTTTTACCTCGGTAACTTTAGTCACCTTGGTTGACCTTCCTTTTACGCTTTTTTTCTTAGCCTTGATTGCATGGCTCGGTGGTCCTATGGTGTTTGTTCCATTAGCTGTATTAAGCGGTTTAATTGTCTTTAGTTTGATAATGAAAGCTAGAATCGCTGCCAGTATGGAACAAAGTGCAAAGCTCTCTACCCAACGACAGGCAGAGCTTTTTGAAAGCCTCACTACCCTTACCGAGCTCAAGCAATTTAACGCTGAAGGCGTCAATCAGCGAAAATGGGAGCAAACAACAAGCCAAATGGGCGACTGGCAAATTCGTTCTCGCCATCTAAGCAATCTAATCAGCCACTCAATAGTTACTAGCCAACAAGTTGTCACCATTGGGCTGGTGGTTATTGGTGTTTACCGTATCTCAGAGGGATTACTGAGTATGGGCGGATTAATCGCAATTGTAATGTTAAGCGGACGAGCAGCTGGTTCAATTAATCAGTTATCTATGCTTATTTTACGTTACCAACAATGCCGAGCAGCAATACAAGGGCTCGAGCAAGTGATGGCATTACCGCAAGAACATCAAGCAGAGCATAAAGTCCAAGCAAACAACTTTGAAGGTAAAATCAGTTTTGAAAACGTGAGCTTTTGCTATCCAGAGCACAATTTCAATGCCTTAAGTGACATTAACCTACAATTAATGCCTGGTGAGCGCTTGGGGCTAATTGGCAACGCAGGCTCTGGCAAGTCTAGCCTTATTTCATTAATGGCTAATCAATATGCACCTAGCTCTGGTCAAATCAGTTACCAAGACATCGATACCACATTGTGGGCACCAACAGTATTACGCCAACACATAGGCTGGTTAGGACAAGACCCGGTATTGGTGTTTGGCACGGTAGTACAAAACATTTTGCTAGGTACCACATCGCTAGATGAAGAAAAACTAACCTGGGCGATTCAACATTCTGGCTTACAGGCCCATTTAAGCAGAATGAGTAACGGACTCGAAAGCCAAGTGGGCGAACGCGGTATGTTGCTATCAGGAGGCCAGAGGCAAGCAGTTGCTCTAGCGAGAGCTTTATACCATAAACCCAAACTACTTCTACTAGACGAGCCCGTAAGCGCCTTAGATAACAACAGCCAAAGTTTAGTGAAACACAGCTTAGCTAAACTCCCCCGCGACATGAGCATCGTCATAAGTTCGCACCAACAAAGTTTACTTAGTATTTGTGATCGGATCATCGTATTGGAAAGGGGCCATATCGTCGCCAATGATAAGGCCGATGTGATCCTAGGGCTTCAAAGTAAAAAACGTCACTCTGTTAGTGTGGTAAGGGAGGCCAAACATGACTAATCAACTTGCTTGGCAACAACAACGCTTAGCGCAACAATCTAGGCACATAATATGGCTTTGCGGATGCCTTATCATCTGCTTAGTTGTATGGGCTGCATTGGCTACTTTAGATGAAGTTATTGTGGGTAATGGCAAAGTAGTACCCTCATCTGCCATTAGCAAAATTCAAAGTTTAGAAGGCGGCATTGTTAAACAGCTATATGTAGAAGTGGGTGATCAAGTTAGCCAAGGCCAACATCTATTGTCTTTAGAAGACACACGTTTTAGAGCGGCTTTTCAAGAGAGCGAACAACAACGTAGCACCCTGCTCGCTCAAGAAACTCGCCTTATAGCCGAATTAGCCAGCGTTAGTATCAACAATGCTAGCGCCAATTGGACAAATCAAGTGTTAGTTAAACCTCTTGAGTTAAGCTTTATTAACCAAAACCAACGGGCTCAAACCAATGCTACCGCTAACTACCAACAACGGATCCGCCAACTTAACGCCCAACTAGAAGAAGCAACTTTAGCAATAGAACAACAAACCCAAGCGCTTAACGAGGCGCTTGGCAATCAGCAAACTCTGCAACACAGCTTAGCCGTAGTCGCGCAAGAAATATCAATGTTAGAAGACGTAGTTGCTAGCGGTGCTGTTGCAAAAGTCGAATTACTAAAACTACAACGCGACAAAATTCAGCTAGATGGAGATATCGCAAGCGCACAACTGATGGCCAGCAAACTAAAGGCTGCTATTAACGAAGCAATCTTAGAGCGTCGTAACATAGCCGTTGAATTTAGAACCAAAGCACAAGCACAGCTTAACGAAGTATCAGCAAAACTCGCTCAGTTAGATGAAAGCCAGCACGCAGTTGCTGATCAACTAAATAGAACCAAGCTGGTTGCTCCCATAGACGGGACCGTTAAGGATATTCTTGTTAGGTCTATCGGTGGCGTGATTCGCCCAGGTGAAGCAATAATGGAAATTGTCCCGAAAGATAGTCAATTGATAATTGAAACTAAAATTGCCCCTAAAGATATTGGCTTCATCCGGACAGGCTTGCCCGCCATGGTGAAGTTTACCGCCTTTGACTTTGTAGTGTACGGCGGCCAACAAGGAGTTGTGAGCTACGTTAGCCCAGATGCCCTTCAAGACGAAGATGGCAGCACCTATTACCAAGCCCATATTCAATTAGACCAAACAAACAACACTAACTTGCAAGTAATCCCCGGTATGCAAGCTATGGTGGACATACTAACCGGGGAGAAATCTGTATTGAGCTACTGGCTGAAACCTTTATTGCGGGCTAAAGCTAACGCTCTTCGTGAACCCTAACGGATGAGGAAAAGGAATGCGATCATCTGTAATAACCGCTGTTGCTTGCCTATTTAGCGCAAATGCCGCAGCGTTGTCACTAGAACAGTCGGTAGCTTACGCTATTGATTACAGCCCAGACATTGCTGGGCAATACGCACGCTTTCAATCTGTGTTGCGCGATGTAGACGGCGCTCAAGCAGACTATTTGCCACAACTTAATGTTTACGCCGCAGCTGGTTACGAAGACACCTACTATAACAGTGGTGTACAAATACCCAGCGACGAGCGAAACATGAACCGAACTGAGGTAGGCATTAAAGCGTCTCAATTACTATTTGACGGCTTAAAAACCAACGCCAATATATCTCGATTAAGTTTTGAGGCTGAATCAGAACGTTTATTGCTGTTATCAGACGCCGAAAACGTTGCATTAGATGTAATACGCGTTTATCTAAATACTTTAAAAGCTCAAACAGTATTAGAGTTAAGCCAGCGAAATGTTGTAGAGCATGAAGAAATTTATGACGACATTTTGGAGCGCACTCAAAAAGGCTTAAGTAGTAATTCAGACCTTGCACAAATATCCGCTCGTGTGGCCACTTCAAAAAGCTCGATGATTGCGGCAACCAATAACCTCTACGATTTGCGCACTCAATACACCCGCTTAGTCGGTAAAACTCCCGATAATCTGGTTAAACCACAATTCGATTATCAGCTTATTCCACCCAATAAAGAAATTGCCATTCAGCAAGGTATTGACGCGCACCCAGAAATCCAATCAGCAATGGCTGACATAGAAGCCGCTCACCAAGAAACTCGCCGAGAAAAAGGCAATTATTACCCAGAGTTTAATATCGAAGCAGTGGCCAATCGCAATGAAAACGTAGGTGGATTAAGAGGCCCTGATCGTGATGCTCGAATCATGCTTACAATGAGTTACGACATTTTTAGCGGTGGCAGAACCATAGCCAATACCGAAGCAGCTGCATGGCGTAGCGAACAAGCCAGAAATACCAGAATTCGCGCCCAACGCGAGGTTGTAGAAGGCACTACATTAGCTTGGCACGCCTACGAGCTTCTGGCTCAACAAAAACAGCTATTACAGGTAAATGTAGACGCAGCAAAAGCCGCAGAGCTGGGGTACATCGAGCAGTTTAATGTTGGAAGGCGCAGCTTGTTAGACGTATTAGATGCCAAGGTAGAAGTGTTTCTAGCCCGTAAAAATTATATAGAAACCGATTACGAACACACCCTAGCAGCTTATAGGATCTTAAATGCAATGGGACGATTAACATACGCGTTACGTGTTGAGTATCCCGAACAATGGCAAACAGGAGCGAACAATAAATGATTAAACTTATCGCAACTGTGTTTAGTGCCAGCTTACTAATAGCTTGCTCCCACCAACCAGATACTCGGCTAAGTCGCCACCAAATCGATGATCTACGAGATCACGACAACGACGGAGTCATCAACCAACGAGACAAGTGCCGAAACACTCAAGCTGGAACGATTGTCGACAACAATGGCTGTGCTGTTTGGCTTAGTCACCAAAACTACCTGGTTCAAAGTATTCTATTTGATCTGGATAGTGCGACTCTCAGGAGTGATCAAACAGAGACATTACAAAAAATTGCTCTTCAGCTTAAACAAAAACCCACACTACAAGTTACCTTAATTGGCGATACCAGTAGTGAAGGTAGCGAAAATTACAATCACCAACTAGCCGTAAAGCGCACCAATGCCATTAGCCAAGCGCTGTTTAATAAAGGCATAAGCCCAGACCAAATACTGGTGCAAGAGTACTACCAAGAAACTGAATACACCGCAAAACTAGAACAGCGAAAGCGACGAGTAATAGCGGTGTTTAAAGAGCAACAATTGCAAGCCCAACAACAGTGGACCATATACAGCTCAGAACAAGGTACGAACCAACAAGGAGTTAAACAATGATTCTATCTCGTAGCGTACTTGTATCTGTTTGTTTTCTGTTTAGCTTTATTGCTCAGGCTAATAATCATCATCGCGTAATTGTAGAAAATGAGCTGGTAGAGCCAGTAAAAGAGCTAGTTAAACATGCCCAACTAAGCAAGCAACTTGGCATCATCAAAACTAATAATGTTGCGCACAGTTTTATTGAAGGTAAAGGCTACGTTGGCATTAGCTCTGAACGTTGGCTAGACAGCGACATGGCCGAGTTTGTTAGGCGTTATGGTTACCAACCCACCGAACTGTTTTTCAGTTCTGATGCAGCAGCAATATTAGTTCACCCAAAGAATCCGGTTAACGCCATAGATATGCGCTCTCTAGCAAGACTATTTGCTTGTAACGACACAAACATCTCATCAAGCTGGAATGCACTAAAACTGAGCTCCAGCGAGGATCAGATACAAACTTACGCAGGCTTAAACGAACTCAAGCAACACAAGAAGTTTACCGATCTCGTTGCCTGCAAAGGCGAACAACAAAGCTCTGTAAAGCAGCTTGAAGCAGCTCAACTTTTAGCTACCCTTAACCAACAGCCCAATGCTATCGCCTATACCCTATATCAAAGCAACTTCGACCAAGCAAAAGCCCTGCAGCTAATTGATGCCAGCGGCGACTATTTTGACCTAAACCACGAAACTATTTTGTCGGGTCGTTACCCCCTCGCCAACGTCTACTATATGTACGTAAATTTGGCACCTAGCGGCAGTTACCCTGCCCCCGCATTTAAACAGTTTGTTCAATATGTTCAGACTCAAGAAGCGCAACAAAGAATGCGCAAGTACGGTTTTATTCCGCTGCCAGAAGAAGCCATACAACGCAATTTAGTTACCCTAAATCAAGTAGAACCAGAAATAGCCGGAGGATACAAATAGATGCAGCGTTTAGCTTGAAGTAAGTTTCAATTAACCCAATAAAAAAGGCTTATCTTTCGATAAGCCTTTTTGCTGTAGCTTCTAAAACTTAGTTTATTTCTTTTCTAAGTTGCTCTACTTGATCAAGTGAACCTAAATCAGTGCCCTGCCTGCTAGCGGATGCAGCGCCACAAGCCAAGCCATAAGGTAAAGCCTGAGCTAATGATTCGCCTAAACTTAGGCGCCAAACCAACCCGGCCACCATAGAATCTCCGGCCCCAATAGGGTTAGCTTCAACAATGCTCGGGCTGGTAAACTCAGCGCATTGCTGTTCATTTGCCATTAACGCACCTTTTTTACCAAGAGACACTACTAAGTTCTTAGGTCCCATGGCGAGTAAAGCTTGGGTCCAGCCTTGAGTTTGTTTTAACTCCTCGCTACTTAAACCCAATAGCTCTTGAGCTTCGTCAAGGTTAGGCTTAACTAAGCTTGGCTGAGCCAATATCCCTTCTCGCAGAGCCTCTCCACTGGTATCTAATACCGCATGTGCGCCAGCATTTTCAATCAGTGTAATAAGCTCTGCATAAAAGTTAGCTCTTACGCCCTTAGGTAAACTGCCACCTAATACCCACCAGTCACCTGCGTGCAGGTTTTGTTTAACTTGGTCGACTAAGCTTTTTAGCTCTTCTGGGCTAACTTCTGGGCCCGCTTCATTCACCTTAATATGTCGCTTATTCCCCGCTTCCACAACGGTAACGTTAGTGCGGGTTTCGCCTGCTATTTGAGTAAACTGGCTTTTAATGTCCATTTTACTCAATTCGCTTGCTAGGCGTTGACCAGTAAAGCCACCAATAAAACCCATTGCGGTGCTTGTTACACCAAGGTTTTTAAGCATCCGAGATACATTAAAGCCCTTTCCACCGCAATCTAGGCGTGAGTGATTGGCACGACTTACACTATCAAAAGCAAACTCATCTATTTGCAGCTCTAAATCAGCAGCTGGATTTAGTGTTAATGTGTAAATCATCGTCATTCCTTATAAGTAAGCTTCAAACAAGGCTTTTTCGGCTGCAATGTTCCAGGTGTTACCTTTACCTAAGGCATTTGCCACAGTAGGTAACTGTTCAGCTAGTTCATCTAACCCTAATAGCGGTAAATCTTCTAGTTGTGGAAAGATCAGGATCTTGCCTGGGTACTTAGCATCAATCATCGCTTCAATACCATCTTTAGCCACATTCATACCGCCAATAGCTGCAACACAAATGGCTGGAGCAATGTTACCTGCTACGGTGTTATCCATCACTACAGTTTGGTCTTCAATTGTTAAGCCTGATGTACCAGTATATTGGGCATTACTAAGGTAAACAGAACTAAAGTCTACCGGTGCCAAGGTGCCATTAGGAACACCAGCAAACAATACCAACATGCCGTCATCTTTCATAAAGGTAGCT
Source organism: Agarivorans sp. OAG1 (assembly GCF_037076485.1). NCBI lineage: Bacteria > Pseudomonadati > Pseudomonadota > Gammaproteobacteria > Alteromonadales > Alteromonadaceae > Agarivorans > Agarivorans sp. OAG1. Next base: position 2,243,387 of record NZ_AP028990.1, on the reverse strand, counting down.
GACTCGGCCATGATATCGGCATTTGGTACACACACCACTACGTCGTCAGCTAACTTGCCTTTACTATGAGACTCTACAAATTCTGGCAGGCTCACTGGGTTGTTAATTGGGTTGTAAGTCACCAATTCACAGTTGTTGCTTTCGGTTAAGCTAGCAAAACGCGCTTCAATTTCAGCTAAACGCTGGTCGTTAATGTCGGTCACAATCACTTGACGTGGACCGTCTTTAAGCTCAATTGCGCGCTGAACATGCATTTGACCCATTGGGCCACCGGCACCAACAAAAACAGCAAAGCCATCTTTTCTTAAATCACAGCGGTTGCGCTGCTCACCGTAGGAGTCGGCTACATCTACACCACTATTACCAATAAAGGCTACGTAGTCGTAATGTAAACGGCCAACATCGGCATTTACTAAACCATCTACTGGTTTCTTACCGACCATATTCATGGTGCCGCGACGGGCAACATGTTTAGCAATACTCGTTAGTTCGTCGGCTGATTGTGGTGCTAGTACCACAATGTCATCAAAGCCTACGCCATCGGTAAACTCAGCAACTGCTTGCTCTAAGTTGCCAGCGTTAATGTCGTTGCGAATCAAAACATTTTTAGCTTTGCTTTCTACCAAAAGACGAAAAGCTTCCGGTACGTTGCTAAGAATTACAGTGGCAGGTGCTTCTAGGCCTTTAGAAAAGCCATAAGCTATTTGGTCATCAGCTTGGCCAGTGATCCACATTACACCGCCTTGCTTTGGCTCTAAGCGACGACGCTGGGTATAAGACGCCCAAACACATCCCCAAGGCTCAAGTAAGGCTGCTTCAGCAAAACCTAATTCGTCAGACACTTTAAGCAAACATGAACCTGTATCAGTTTCTAATACTTCTGGGCCAATTAAGTGATACTGAGTTAACCCGCCAGGAACCGTGTAGCCGTAGGCGGTACTCTTACCATTTTGGTAAATATCTGGCTGCATCGCATAACGCTCACCCACTTTGTATTCACCACTAAGGCCTTCGCCCACTTTAACTACCGTGAGAGTGGCTTCATGGCCCAAACGCGTTGGTTCTTTGCGTAAATCTCGGTTGTACAGTTTAGGGTGCGAGCTACCTTGGTTAATTAACTTAACATCAGAAAAGCACAGGCCTACTGCGTCAACTCGCACTAGCAGTTGGTTATCTGCTGGTTCAGGTACATTGAATAGTTCTGGCTGATTATCTTTACCAATGTTTTCCACACCGGCGCCGTACATGTTCCAAGTGCTGGTGGTATTTGGTGTTGCTTGGTCTAGTTGTTGATATTTTTCGTATTGACTAGTCATCTTGATACCTACTCTTTATATTCTGTTTTCTGCTAAATAAGATCATCATGGTTTTTGTACATTGCCATGACGGCTTCGGAGCTACACATTTGCAGGGCTTTTTCTGCTTTAGCCTGCAACTTGCTGTAAGACACCGAACGAATGATGTTTTTTACTGCTGGAACATTAGCTGGACTTACCGACAGCTCTTGAACCCCCATCCCCACTAACAAACAAGCAATGTTGGGGTCGGCTGCCATGTTGCCGCACACCCCTACCCACTTACCGTTGGCAGTGGCTGCTTTAACGGTCATAGAAATTAACCTCAACAAACCTGGATGGTAACTGTCAGCTTCACAGCACAACTCTGGGTTTAGTCTATCCATCGCTAAGGTGTATTGGGTTAAATCGTTAGAACCGATAGAGAAGAAATCGACATGTTTAGCTAAGGTGTCGGCCACTAAAGCAGCAGATGGCACTTCAACCATAATGCCTAAGGGCAGTTCAGGTGCATTAAGCGACACTCGAATCTTATCGGCCATTTCTTTGGCTTTGGTCCATTCAGACATTTTGGCGATCATTGGGAACATAATGTGGATCCCTGATTTACCAAATTGCTCTACTTGCCAAATAGCTGTGCGATAGATGGCTTCTAGTTGACGTTCAAACATGTCTTGGTGTTTAAACGATAAACGTACGCCACGAACCCCTAAAAACGGGTTATCTTCGTGCGGCATATCCATCCACGACACCGGTTTGTCACCACCAATATCCGCCGTTCTCACAACAAGTTGGCGATCGCCAAGCTCTTTTGCGATGCTTTTAAGTGCGTCTATCTGTTGCTCAATGGAAGGTTCTTCGCTTGAAGCTTCAAACAAAAACTCTGTTCTAAGTAAGCCTGCGCCTTCTCCGCCATTTTCCAAGATACTTGGTGCATCTTTAGGTTTAGCGATGTTACAAACTACTTCAATATGGCGACCATCTTTAGTTACAGCAGGTTCATGTTGATGCTCTGCTTCGGCTAAACGCATTTGTAACCAAGTGTCGATGTTTCGGCTTGCTTGCTCTAGTGTTTCACTACTAGGGTTAATCACTACACTAGCACTTTGTGGGTCGACCACTGCCATTTGTTGGTCTGCCACTTCGCACAACTTGCCAGCGCCAACGCCAACCACTGCAGGAATACCCAAGCCGCGCGCTAAAATCGCCATATGACTGTTAGGTCCACCTAACTCGGTAGCAATGGCTTTTACCGCTTTGCCTTCTAAGCCAGCAGTTTGCGAAGGTGAAAGATCTTTTGCCAACAAAATGAACTCTTCATCAGGGAAACTTAGTGTTTCAGCTGAGGTAAGAATGGCGATAACACGCTGGCTTACATCATTTAGGTCGGCTATACGTGCCTTTAGTCGCTCGTCTTCAACTTTAGATAAAGCATCAATTTGTGACGTTAAGGCTTGTTGCCAAGACCAAGCAGCACTGTTGCCTTGCTCTATATATTGCAAACATTCTTGATTTATCGCTTCATCGCTTAGTAGCTGCTTTTGCGCTTTTAGAATAGCGGCTTCTTGTGGTGCTTTTTCTAATAGCTTGTTATGTAACTCGTCGCTTTGTTCAGCGGCTTTGCTTAGCGCTTCTTGCAGTGCTTGCTTTTCATTACTTTCGCCACTGCCCTGCTGCTTAATATTAATGTTTGAAGCACGCAGTACGAATATAGGTGCAGCGGCAATACCCGGTGAGGCTGCCATCCCCTGCAACACTGCATCACCAGTGGCATTAGCTAAAGCCGGCAAGCCCGCTAAAGGATTAAACTCCGCGTTAGCGTTATCTTCTTCACTGTCTAAGCCAGCTTTAATCATGTCTGATAAAAGCTGAACCGCTTGTTCGGCTTGCTCACCTTCGGCAGAAACAACGACTGAATCTCCCAATTTTGCGCCCATGGCCAATAATGCAGCCATAGATTTTGCATTGGCAGATTGCTCACCGTTTCGAATGCGGATTTGAGTATTGGCAAAACTGGCCGCTTGTTCACTAAGCAAACTTGCAGGACGAGCATGCATACCCGCTTCATCCACAATGAGAGCACTTTGGCTAATAGCAAAATCATCTTCAACCACTGCCTCTGCCGAAACTCCTGCTCCTAATGCGTTAATAATGTCGAACTTATCTTCTGTAGATGCTAGTTGAGCTGACAAAGTCTCATCCATTACAACCGTAGTTAAGGTTTGTAAAAGACTAAGATGGTCTTCGCCCTTAGCTGCAATGCCGACAACCAGCTTCACGCTATCGCCGTTGTCATTCCAACTAATGCCCTCGGGAATTTGCACAATCACCACACCACTTTGCGCAACTAGGGGCTTTGCTTCGTTAACGCCATGGGGAATAGCCACGCCGTTAATTAAATAGGTACTTACTTTGTTTTCTCTTGCTTGCAAAGCGTCAAAGTAATCGGCGTTTACTAAACCTAGTGCCAACATTTGTTCAGACACAAAACGCAATACTTGTTCTTTGCTATTAAAATTTTGATTTAGAAAGATTTGCTTAGTTTCCACCTGTAGCGAATCTGGCTCTTTTTTAGCAGCAACTGGCTGCTCAATAGTGGCTGACTGCACCAATTCTGGTTGAGAGGCAACCTCTGTCTCTTTCTCACTGGAAGCGAATAAACTTTTAAAAAAGGACATGCTTATCTCGTTTTGTTGATTTAGCAAAACACCTTGCCGCGTAGGCTGGGCAATTTGACGTAAATGGTTAATAAAGATGCGGCCTACAGCGGTACTGCTGTGCTGTAGGCGCTACCTAATGAATGACTAAGCTCAGGCTTTAAGGCTTGCGACTAATTTGTCGTAGAAGCTTGCATCCATGAAGTTTCCGATGCTCACGTGACGGGCACTAGGTAACTTCTCTTTGGCTCTGGCAGACAACTCTTGTTGAGTAATTACAATGTCGGCATCATGCAAATCGTTGATGGCTGAATTGGTGACATTGATATCTAAGCCTGCATCTTTAATCTTGCCTCTTAGCACTGTGGCGCCCATGGCTGAAGAGCCCATACCTGCATCACAAGCAACAACAATAGATTTCACTTCACCGCCGGCAGCGATTGAAGCGCTAGCACCTGCAGGGATTTGACCTTTTGATTCCGCTTTGTTGGCATCAACCGCTGCTTGCGCTGCTTCTAAGTCATCAGTCTCTGATGCGTCTCGACGAATAATCACCGATGCAACTAGGAATGAAGTTGTTGCTGCAACAGCAATAGAACCTAGGGTTAGCATGATACCCATACCACCAGTAGACATAAGCACTAAGGCAAATACCGAACCTGGAGATGGTGGACCTACTAAGGCATTACCAGTAATCATATTGAAAGCAACGCCCGCCATACCACCAGCAATTACCGCGATGATTAAGCGTGGTTTCATTAAGATGTATGGGAAGTAAATTTCGTGGATACCACCAAAGAAGTGGATAATAGATGCACCATACGCTGATTTTTGAGCAGTACCTTTACCTACAACCATGTAGGCAAGCAAAATGCCTAAACCAGGACCAGGGTTAGTTTCGATAAGATAGAAAATAGAAGCGCCAACTTCAGCAGATTGCTCAGCACCAAGTGGAGTAAATACGCCGTGGTTAATTGCATTATTCAAGAACAAGATCTTAGCTGGCTCAACAATAATCGATACTAGCGGCAATAAAGAACGGTCTACAATCCAGCCCACACCATCGCCTAACGCGGTAGTTAGCACCGAAACCACAGGGCCAATAATCACATAAGCAACCATTGCCATGATCATGCCGATGATCCCAAGCGAGAAGTTGTTTACCAACATCTCAAAACCCGGTTTAATTTTACCATGCACCCAAGTATCAAACTTAGAGATAGCAAGACCACCCAGCGGACCTACTATCATCGCGCCCATAAACATGGGGATGTCGGTTCCCACAATAACACCCATGGTGGTCACGGCACCAGCAACGGCTCCGCGATCTCCGCCGACAATTTTACCGCCGGTGTAACCAATCAGTAGAGGTAGTAAATACAAGATCATTGGTCCAACTAAGGCGGCCAAACTCTCGTTAGGTAGCCACCCTGTTGGGATGAATAAAGCTGTAATTAAACCCCACGCGATAAATGCCCCGATATTTGGCATAACCATCGCACTCAAAAAACGTCCGATTGACTGAACGCCAACCTTTAAATTGTTAGCAGACATTAGTCTAACTCCTTATTCCTTTATGCTCGTAGTTGCTTTGAAATTTGACTCAAAGGCCAAGTTCAAGCTGTCGAGTATCACTCGCTCTTCATTTGTTGTTAGCCATAGTTCTATCATCGAAGGATCTGTCATTAATTGAGCAATCGACGAAAATACATATGACTGAGACTCTCTAAGCTTTTTTAAATTTTCTTTTAGAGGTACAGCAAGCAAGAAGATGATGCGAACATCCTCATCCTCTTCATTCCAGTAAAACTCATCACTCTTTACTCGAACGAAACACAACACCGGTTCATTGATGTGTTGAGTAATTACGTGGGGAATAGCAGTATGTTGCCCAGCAAATGTACTAACAATGTTCTCGCGTTTAATAATGTCGTTATATAAGCCGGTTGGGTCTGTGGTTTTGCGTAACAAAAACAATTGAGCACATATGCTGTATAAAGCTTCATCTTTAGACTCAGCTTCAAAGTCGAGCAAAATGCTTTGTTTTGTTATCAGATCCTGATTCATTGTTATCCCTCGCATCACGTTAAACCGAGTATAGAAAGTGAAATTTATGTGTCAAAGAAGGTGATTAGATTTGACGTCATATAACGATTGGCTTTAACAAAACAGCAACACTCGCATTTTTATAGTCATAACTAATCATAGGCAATCATTTATAATCAAAAACTCTGTGATCGGGGTAAAAGTTTTCAAATCGTAATCAACTACAATCTTTTTTAATCAAGAAGATTTCAAGAGTTTTCAAATGCCAGCCAAGCTTCGTCATAATAGAATTTTAGACCACCTCCAAGAGAATACTGTGGCCAGTGTTCAACAATTAGTAGAGCTTCTAGATTGCTCTCCTGCGACAGTTCGCCGCGACATTATCGACCTAGATACTCAAGGAAAATTAAAAAAAATACGTAACGGCGCCGAGAAGATACTCTCGCCCAATGTTGTTAGTTCACCCGGTATGGTGGGGTTTTACCCAAACATATCTGACTATGAAAACTATGAAGAGTCAGACCGCATTGCGCGTAAAGCAGTCGACTTATGTGAAGTAAGAGACAACATTTTTGTTGGTGAAGGGCAGATCCCATTCTTAATGGGGAAATATTTAACTGATACTCATGTGCATGTTTACTCTAACTACCTGCCTTTGCTTACTTATTTGATTTCTCAGAGCTACCCTCACTTAGTTGTTTTGGGTGGGCAGTACATTAAAAGCCAAAGCTTATTAGTGTCTCCAGATAACCATACTTCGTATCAGGGGCGCTATTTAATAGTAAGCGGCGACGGCCTTACCGAAGCGGGTTTAACTAAGTCTGCCTTACTTACCTTTATGGAAGAAAAGAAGATGCTGCAATACGCCGACAAAGTTGTCGCGATGGTATCGGCAGATAAAGTGGGCGTATTTGGAGGGTTATCGCTGTTTAGTTTAGATGAGATAGACATTGTGATTACCGGAGAAAATGCCGATAAGGCTATGATTGAACTGCTTCAAGAGAATAATATTCAGGTGTATTTGGTCTAAATATTACTGATAGTAAAAAGGGCGCTAATTGCGCCCTTTTTCTTTTATGCTTGGCTAGGTTTTATTCGATAAAACAAGGCATACAATACCGGAACAATCACTAGAGTTAACACTGTAGCGAAACCAAGACCGAACATAATGGTTACCGCCATTGAGCCAAAGAAGGCATCAAATACTAAAGGCATCATACCCAATATCGTGGTTAATGCTGCCATACTCACCGGCCTTACCCGGCTAATTGCGCTATCAACTACTGCTTGGTAAGGGTCTTTGCCTGAGTGAGTCTCAATGTTAATTTGATCCATCAGTACAATGCCGTTTTTTAACACCATACCACTTAAACTCAACACGCCTAATAAAGCGGTAAAGCTAAATGCCGAGTTGGTTGCAAGTAGGCCAATAGCCACACCAATTACCGCCAACGGCACCGTGAGCCAAATAACAATAGGCTGGCGAATAGAGTTAAACAAAAACACCGTAATGATGAACATAAACAGATAACCCATTGGCAATGAGCTAAATAGTGCTTCCTGTGCATCGTTTGATGACTCGTACTCACCACCCCACTCTATTGAATAACCAACAGGTAAAGCAATAGCTTCAACTTGAGGACGTAAGCGACCAAACAAACTAGCCGCAGTTTCATCCCCAAGGATGTCATGGTCTGCTAATACCGTTAACGTACGCTTGCGGTCCTGGCGTTGAATAAGCGGTTCAACCCAATCTAAGCTAATGTCATCCACTACTTGCTGAATAGGCACATAAGTTTGCAGCGCCGGGCTCCAAAGCTTTAGGTTTTGCACCGTTGAAAAATCAACCCGCTCTTCTTCTGGTAAACGAACAACAATTGGCAGCATTTCGGTGCCGTCTCTAAACAAGCCGATAGCACTACCACCAAAGGCCATTTGTAAGGTGTCAGCTAAATCTTGTTTAGAAATACCTAAGCGGCGAGCTTGAGACTCATTAAACTGAGGCAGCAAGTCTTTAGTCCGTTCGCGCCAATCATGACGAATGTTTCGCGCTCCAGAGTCGGCATTAAAAATGTCCTCAACCTGAGTGGCTATATCTCTAAGTACTTGCGGATCAGAACCAATAATTCTCGCTTCAATCTTAGAGGCAGGTGATGGACCAATTTCCATTAATCGGAACTGGAAGCTGACTTGCCTAAAAGAGTCACGCAAACTGGTATCAAGCTCACGCATCAGATCTAGCATTTGTTCACGGTCAACCACTCGAACTTGCAGCTGAGCAAACGCTTCGTAGCTTTTCTCTGGGCTGTAAGTAAGGCTAAAACGTTGCAAGCCTTGGCCAGTTGTAGAAGTAACAAACTCTACTTGCTCTTTGTCTAACAAAAAGTCTTCTACTTTTTGAACTTGCTTATAGGTGTCACGAATATCGGTGCCTTCTGGCATCCACATATCAACGTAGAACATTGGCGTATTTGATGGCGGAAAGAATGAGTTCTTTACTAGGCTAAAGCCGTAAAATGCTCCAGCTAACATCATTATCATCACTGCTACTGTAAGCATTCTAAAGCGCAAACAGAACTTCAATAAACGGCCAAACACAACAAATAGAACACCTTTGTAGGGATCATCATTGTTTTGTTGTTTTTCGCTGGTTTTAGACGACAACAATAAGTCAGCAAGAAAAGGCGTTAAGGTAATTGCAGTAATCCAACTCAAAAAGAGTGAAAAACAAAGTACCCAAAACAGTGAGCCCATAAACTCACCCGTAGCATCAGGCGATAAGCCAATTGGTGCAAAGGCTACAATGGCAATCACCGTTGCGCCTAATAGCGGCCACTTAGTTTGCTCTACGATGTCTTTAGCGGCTTGGACTTTAGTTCTGCCTCGTTGCATGCCTACCAAAATACCTTCAACAACTACAATGGCATTGTCGACCAACATACCTAGCGCAATTATTAATGCGCCAAGCGAGATCCGCTGCAATTCAATGTCGTAGATACTCATCAATATGAAAGTACCCATCACTGTTAATAGCAACACGGCGCCAATGATCACTCCGCTGCGCAAACCCATGGTAAACAACAGCACCACAATCACGATACCAACTGCTTCAGCCAAACTAAGCACAAAACCGTTAACCGACTGCTCAACTTCTTTGGCTTGATTGTAAAGCGTGTGAATCTTAATCCCGGCTGGTTTGATGTTTTCAAGCTCGGCTAAACGCGCGTCAACAGCCTCTCCCACCTTAACAACGTTAACCCCAGAGGAAAACGAAATACCTAGGTTTAGAGCAGGTTCGCCATTGTAATTAAGCAAGTTACTGGGTACTTCCTGCACATCACGGGTAACGGTAGCTACGTCTTTTAAGCGAATAAGATTACCAGTATCGCGCCCATGAATAATTAGGTTTTCAAAGGTTTCGATAGAATTTAGTTCACCGGTTGGGCGTAATGTGAGCGTTTGAGAGTTAACAGTAACCTCACCTGCACTAATCACAGCATTTTGCTGGGCTAATAATCCAGCTACAGTGTTCATATCTAGGTTTAGCGCTGCCACACGTTTAAGCGACATTTCTACAAATAATTGCTCTTGTTGGTCACCCGCTAAACTAATTTTCCCCACGCCATCAACTACTTCTAGCTCACGTGTTAAGTAATCAACATAGCGCTTTAACTCAACGTAAGAATAGTTCTCACCGGTAACCATTAACATTACGCCATAAACATCACCAAAGTCGTCCATAACCTGAACAGGATTTACACCTGGCGGTAACGAGGGCTCCAGATCATTTACTTTACGTCTTAACTCGTCCCATATTTGCGGCAGTTCATCAGGACCATAGTCCATCTTCATGCTCACCATAATTTGCGACAAACCAGCTGATGAGGTGGAGGTAACCTTATCTAAATAAGGTAACTGACGAATCGCCTTTTCTAGAGGATAGGTCAGCTCTTCTTCTACTTCTGTAGATGTAGCGCCAGGGTAAGAGGTAATAACCATGGCGTCTTTAACCGTAAAGGCGGGATCTTCCAAACGCCCAAGGTCTGCAAAAGACACTACGCCACCAACCGCCAGAATGACCAAAAACATCCAGCTTATAACTTTATTTTTTATCGAGTATTCAGCAATAGTCACGCTTATTGCTCCTGAGATTTAGTGGTTACAGAAAGTCCATTTCTAAGCTTGGCTAAGCTTGAAACAATGATTTGGTCGCCTTGGCTTAAGCCTTCACTTACTAACACGCCTTTGGTATGTATTTGTGCTACTTGAACTTCAACCTTTTGGGCACGCCCTTCGGTCACTTTCCATACATAAAATTGTTGATCGTTATTGCCAGGATCTAATGCTGTCATAGGTAACAAGTATCCACTGCGCCCGACCAGGCCAGCCGCATCTAAATCAACATACATAGTGACAGAGGTTCCCGGCAAAATAGCTGGCTCAACTTGTGGCATGCTCATCCATACCTCAAACGCTTGGGTCTCGGGATTAGGCTCCGAGGTATGCTCTAAAAAGGTAATTGGATAAAGCGTATCGTTACCTGCGTATTTAGCTTTAGGTTGGTAATTATAGTTACGTTCCGTTGGGTCTATTTGAGCAAGCAAGTTATCGGGCAACTGCAAGCGAACATAAACTAAATCATCTTGGTAAATAGATACTGCGGTCTCGCCAGGCGTTACTGTTTCAAAAGACTGTTTTGGCACTTCTGCAACTAGGCCTTCAAATGGCGCGCGTAACTGGCTGTATTTAAGCTGCGCTTTAGCCAACTGATAGTCAACACCTGCCAACTCATAGTTAGCTTTAAGCACATCGTATTCTTCTTGAGACAATAAGCTTTTACCTACCAAGCCTTGGGCGCGGTTTAACTGGCGCTCGGCTAGACTAAACGTAGCTTGGGCATCGTCTACTTGTTGTTTTAGCTTTCTATCATCAAGCTGAGCTAATAGTTGACCCTTTTTAACGTGTTGACCAGGCTTGATCGACATTTGTGTCAATTCGCCGGCAATACGAAATGATAAAGGCGTCAATTCTGCTGGCTCAACGCGGGCATTAAACTCTCGTTCCGGCTGAGCTGCAGATTCATTAATACTAATTGTTAATACCGATAAGGCATTATCAGTGACGGGTTCCACTGGCTCACTGCAAGCAGTAAGCAATGTAGTAACGGTTAACGCAGCCAAGGTATGGATTCTTAACAACATTTTAAATACCTCCTTCACGTTGCCAAGGCCGTATTATCTGGCCAGCATTTAACGATTTAGCGCCTGCAACTACAATGCTATCTCCGGCATCCAAACCTTTAATAACCAAACCTTGTTGATTTAGTTGTACGTCCACTGCTTCTATTCGCATTGTTTCAGGCACCACTCGCCATACTTGTGCTTGCTGCTCATCAATTTGGATGAAAGCACCTTTAGGTAAGGCTAAACCGTTATCGGTTTCAGACTCATTACGCACATAAACCGCGCCAGACATGCCAGGTAAGATGTTTAGGTGCTCTGGCCTTATGATGGTTAAGGTAACCGTATAACTATTGGTATCGGGATCTGGTTGGGTAGAGATCTCTTTAAAACGAGCGGGTAACTCGACACCTTTAAAGTTTCCTAAGGTCACCCATAGTTTTGCTTCGCGCAGTTCGGCTAAATTCAGGCGCTCGGTAATGGTAACCGGTAAGTTAAAGACTAAGTCTAATTGCTCATCACCCAACAAACTCAACACTGGCTGTTTTGCACCGGCAAACTGGAATTGCTTTGCGTAAGTCAGTGATACAACCCCGGAGAACGGCGCATGAAGCTTGGTGTAGGCTAAATCAGTGGCCGCTTGGTCCAAATTAGCTTGTGCTTCTGTGTAGGCAGTAAGAACTTGATCGTAGTTATCCTCAGAAATCAACTTCTTAGCAAATAGCTGCTCCGATCTTGTACGGCGGGCTTTCTCTAAATCAAATTGAGCTTTACGCGCATCAACAGCCAATTGAAAATCATGAGGATCAAGAGCGGCAAGTAAATCCCCTTTATTTACAAACTGCCCCATTCTCACATTCAATTGCTGTATTTCACCTGATACTTGAAAGGCCAACTGAGCTCGGCTTGTTGCTTGAACTTGCGCCACAAAGTTGTAGTCAACAGCGTTAAACGTTTCTGGCACTTCCAATAACTTCACGGGTTTTACAATTTCAGTAACTGGCTCTGAGTGAGCGGGATCGCAAGCTTGCAAAACCAGCATCATCAGGCCTACAAAACTAAGCCGCTGCCAAACGGCCTTGTTTGTTAAATTTGTTCTCATTAGTTGCTCCAGTTGAACAAACAGTCATATATACTTTCCAGGCGGAAAGTATATTGATCACTCGCTTGCCGATCAAGCTTTACTTTCCACATGGAAAGTAAAATTTGTGATAGACTACGCTTAGTTTAAAAAGCACTGTGAATTCGAGTTAAGTAATTATAGAAGATGACTGAAAAACGCACCGGACGACAAAGCGCCAAAGTAGCAGAAGAAACCCGCACTAAGATTTTAATCGCAGCCGCAGATCTTTTTGCCAGTAAAGGCTATGCCGTTGTATCACTGCGCGCGATTAGTGAACAAGCTGGTGTGTCTCATACCCTCATCCGCCATCATTTCGGCTCTAAGCTACAGATTTGGCAACATATATGTGACTGCATGCACCAGCAATTTTTAGCCTATGTAAATTTATTGGTTGCTGAGCAAGAGCATGGCCTGTCTTGTCGTCATCAGTTGTTTGATTTGCTAATTAAGATCTTAGCTGCACTGCAGGTAGACCCTCAGCCGGTTAGGCTGCTTAATGATGCAGTAAATAACGAACAAGAATTGTTTGAGTATTTCTTAGAAGAAGATGATCAAGTACGAAAGATTCTTGAAGACCTTGTGATTGAATGCCACAAGCAAGGATATGTAAAACACTTCAACATTGGCGAACTAAAATGGTTACTAACCATTTTTGCCACCTCCTCTTCAACCTTAGCGCCATTACTAGCTAAACCCTATCCTGGCGAAACCGAAGAGTTTTGCCAATTAAAAAGCTGGCAAATGTTTAGCCGCTTGCTGGCTAGCCAACTCGATATTGATGAAAAAGATATACCAAAACCGGAGAGACTAAGTGATTTAGTCATTGATGGTTCGCCCTGCCCATTTAAAGCTCAGCGACAAGCCATGGAAATGGCTTAAGATTGCCAAGGCTAATCTGGAAAGATGACCTTATTCCACTCAGGAATGGGTGTGTTATAAGGGTTTAATCGCCAAGGCCTGGCTTTGGTTTTCTGCTCGATAATCTTGCAATACAAGCTAAGGTGATGAGTTTTATAGCCTTTGGCAAATTTAAAATTCTCTTGTTTGTCTTGAATCTCCATCCACACAATATCTGGGCCTGCAGAAAGCTGACAACGGATTGGCCGATCAGTGTTTGAGGTGACGGTTGCTTTTAACTCTTCACCTTCAAAATGGGTGGTCAAGTTGCCAGGGTAAGCAAACGCTATACTTGGCCATAACAATATGGCCAATACTAATAAAGATGAGTGACGCGTTTTAGCTTGCATTTATTTGCTTCGTTTTTTTAACCAAGACACCAAACGGTTATTGGCCGCCCTAATTTCACCCAAGGTTTTTTCGTGCGCCGCAAAGTTTGTAGACTTTGGTACTGCCACCCGTTGCGCCGAATAAATACCAGTGTGACCACTAAAGTAATAGGCAACAAAACAAGCTACAGCAAAATACAGTAAATGATCGGAGCCAAACAACTCAACACCCATAATGGTACAGGCTAAAGGCGTGTTAGTAGCTGCGGCAAACACTGCAATAAAACCAATTGCTGCAAACAAATCTACTGGTGCGCCCATTATCCACGCCAAAGTGTTACCTAAGGTAGCCCCGATGAAAAATAATGGTGTTACTTCACCGCCTTTGAACCCAGCAGCAAGCGTGATTGCCGTTAGTAATAACTTAAGCATCCAGCTGTACCACTCTGCTCCTCCTTCGTTAAAGGCACTTATTATACTTACCCCGCCTTCACGATAACTGTTAACTCCCAGGCCTATGTAATCTTGATTGCCAATTAAGCTCACAATGCCAATGACTATCAGTCCACCAATTACTGCTATCAAATAAGGGTTCTTAAATACGTGTTTAAAGATATCTTTAAGTACAAACACCGTTTCGCCAAACAGGTAACCAGTTATACCAAACGCTACAGCGGCGATAAGCACCTTACCTAACATGATCAAATCAACATGAACCACATGCTCAAACAGCATCACGTGTTCCAAAAAATCAATTTTGTATTGGGTATGAGGCGTGCCCCAAGCGGAACACACTAAGTCAGCTAATATCGCTGCAAATAAAGCAGGGATAACTGAATCGAAGCGGATCCTACCTACCGCCAAGACTTCAATCGCGAAAATAGTGGCAGCAAGAGGCGTGCTAAATAAGGCGGAGAATCCCGCTGCTACCCCTGCGCTAAGCAAAATCTGATAGTCTCGACCACTAAGTTTGAATAGTTTCCCGTATGCGGCACTACATGCTCCACCGATTTGAACGGCGGTTCCTTCGCGACCAGCAGAGCCACCAAACAGATGCGTAACTACTGTGGAAATAAGTACCAAAGGCGCCATACGAGCAGGAATACCTGCACCAGGTTGATGGATCTCATCGATGATGAGATTGTTGCCTGACTCGGAGTTTTTTCCAAAGCGGCGATAGATAAAAACCACCACTACGCCAGCTAAAGGCAAGAAGTACAACAAGTAAGGGTTATCGGCTCGGGTATGGCTAGCATAATCGAGCAAATACAAAAACAAGGCGTTTAACGAACCAACCACAAAGGCCAAGGGGATTAGCAATAACAGCCACCTCAGTAAAACAAGTAAAGTGCTCGGGCTATTGGGCAACGGGTGCGGCATTTTATTTCCTATAAAACGTTAATTACTTAAGCAATTTGGAAAGCGAGGCTATCACAAAACATTGCTTTTAATCATGACCTTAGATAACAACATAGCTAAGCAGCAAGCGCTTGTATAGCTTTAAAACAACAAAAAAAGCAGCGCTTAATGAGCGCTGCTTTAAGTTAACTTGTTTGAATTTGCTTTGAATTAACCGGCTAAAGATTTAAATAAGCGACAAAACTGCTGCATACCTTCATCAACTATCTCATCCTCAATAGTTAGTGCTGGTAGAAAGCGAATCACATTCCCATAAAAACCACAGGCTAATAGTACAAGGCCATAATTTGCGGCATTGGCAATAAGCGCTTGAGTTAATCCAGTATTGGCACGAGTTACATCGCCATCTTCGATGAGCTCCATGGCAATCATCGCCCCTGAAATTCGAATGTCGCCAATCAGGTCGGGAAATTGCTGCTGCAAGGAATGCAAGTATTCGCCAAACTGTTGGCCAATTTGATTAGCACGCACCACCAAATCTTGCTCTTCAATCACATCAAGAACCGCTAAAGCCGCGCTACACGCTACCGGTGAACCACCGTAGGTACCACCCAATCCGCCAGGTAAAGGAGCATCCATGATTGATGATTTCCCAACCACCGCCGACAATGGAAAGCCGCCAGCAATGCCTTTTGCCATGGTAATCAAATCAGGCTCAACATCAGCATACTCGCAATTAAACATTTTACCGGTTCTTCCAAAGCCAGTTTGGATTTCATCCATGATTAAAACGATACCGTGTTGGTCACAAAGCGCTCTAAGTGCCTGTAAGAATTCTTTAGGAGCAGGATAAAAACCACCCTCACCTTGGATTGGCTCAACGATTAATGCCGCTACATCTTCTGCAGCGATATCGACCTTAAAGATGTTGTTGAGAGCTTGCAGGCTTTGCTCACTGCTTATACCGTGCATTTGCATAGGGTACGGGGCGTGATAAATGTCTCCGGCAAAGGGGCCAAATTGATGTTTGTAAGGCGTAATTTTTCCGGTTAACGCCATAGTAAGATTTGTTCTACCATGAAAACCACCATTAAACGCAATAACCCCGCGACGCCCAGTAGCAGCGCGTGCGATTTTAACCGCATTTTCGACCGCTTCTGCCCCGGTGGTTACAAACATGGCCTTTTTATCGCTATCACCTGGCGCAATAGCTACAAGCTTTTCTGCTAACTCTACAGCGCTCTCGTAAGGATTAATCATTACACAAGTATGGCTAAACTTATCCAGTTGCTGTTTTGCTGCAGCCACAACTTTTGGGTGGCTATGGCCGGTATTACATACAGCAATACCAGTGGCAAAATCGATATAACGCTTACCTTCTACGTCCCACAGCTCTGCATTTAATGCTCGCTCAGCATAAACTGGATAAACATTGCCTTGGCCGCGTGCAATAACGCTTTGTTTTCTTTCTTGTAGTTGTTGGTTATTCATCCCTGTCTCCTATTGTTAGCTGTTTACGCCGCCCATACACAAATACTTAATCTCTGTGTAGTCATCTAAACCATAATGCGAGCCTTCTCGCCCATTACCCGATTGTTTAACGCCGCCAAAGGGTGCAGCCGCGTTTGAGATAATCCCTTCGTTTATGCCAACCATGCCATATTCCAACGCTTCACCAACACGCCATACTCGACCAATATCGCGAGTGTAAAAATAGGCTGCTAAGCCATACTCAGTATCATTGGCCAAGGCTATGGCTTGCTCTTCTGTATCAAACATAATTAGTGGTGCTACAGGGCCAAATATTTCATTTTTAGCAATCGGCATATCGTTGCTTACCTGAGTCATAATAGTGGGTTGATAAAACTGTTTACCCGCCTGATGAGCTTGCCCACCATAAATAACCTTTGCGCCGGCTTTCTGCGAATCAACCACCAATTCATGCACAGCTTCTTTTGCTTGCTCGCTTATCATTGGGCCTATATCAACATTTACTTGCATCCCGTCACCCACTTTGAGTTTTGCTAATGCTTCTGCCAGCTTTTCGCTAAATTGCTGATAAACGCTCTTTTGAACCAGAAAACGGTTTGCACACACACAAGTTTGCCCAGCATTTCGGTATTTTGAAGCTATCGCTCCTTGCACCGCTGCATCAATATCGGCGTCATCAAATACAATAAATGGCGCGTTTCCTCCTAACTCCATAGATACTTTTTTAACCGTACTCGCACACTGAGCTATCAGCTGTTTGCCCACCGCCGTGGAGCCAGTAAACGTAAATTTGGCCACATCAGGGCTCTCGGTTAGTAACTTGCCCATGCCCCTCGCATCTTCACCTACAACAACATTAAACACACCTGGTGGAATGCCGGCTTCTTCGGCCAATTGCGCCAATGCTAGCGCTGAGATTGGAGTGAGCTGAGCTGGGCGAACCACAAAAGTACAACCTGCCGCTAAGGCAGCTGCAGCTTTTCGTGCAATCATGGCGTTAGGAAAATTCCAAGGCGTTACTGCAGCCACTACACCCACAGCTTGCTTAAGCACAACAATACGTTTGTCACCAGCTGGCGCTGGTATTACATCGCCGTAACAGCGCTTACCTTCTTCAGCAAACCAGTCTAAGAAAGCGGCACCATAAGCTATTTCCCCCTTTGCTTCGGCTAAGGGCTTACCTTGCTCTTGGGTGAGAATGCTCGCTAAATCGTCTTGATGCTGCATAATCAGTTGATACCATTTTCTCAGCAAATTGCCCCGCTCATTGGCTGATTTAGCAGCCCAAGCCTTTTGAGCAGCCTTAGCGGCTTGAATTGCCAATTCAACACCTTGCAAGCCACAGTCGTCTACCTCAAGCAAGCATTGCTGATTAGCCGGATTGTTTACTGGAAAACGCTGCTGAGAAGCATGCCAACAGCCATTGATGTAAGACTGTGTTTTTATCAAACTTGAGTATTGAATCGCTTCCATTTGTGCTCACTTCCCTTGTAACTTGTTTTAGTCCATTGAATACCAATCTAAAACGATGTTAAATATCAAACAATAAAACTTTAGTTTGGTAATTATAAAACTATGTTAGATCCGTTATCCGGCAAACAGCTTAGTGAATATGATTTGCGCTTGTTAAGAGTATTTAAGGCAGTAGTTGAGCATGGCGGCTTCGCAGCTGCTGAACATAGTTTGGGGATCACTCGTTCAACCATTAGTGTTCATATGTCTAGCCTTGAAAGCAGAATGAACATTAAGTTATGTGTTAGAGGCAGAGCCGGTTTTGCCCTTACCGAGCGAGGCCAAACTGTTTATCAGGCATGCCTACAGCTGTTTTCATCTATTCAAGAATTTGCATCGCTGGTAGATAACTTGGGTAAACCTCTTACCGGCGAGCTTGTTATCCTTTATTCCGATCTACTTGATCGCAGGAGTATTGAAAACATAGCCAAGGCAGTGACTGCAATTAAACAGCAAGCACCAAGACTTTGTATATCACTTAACATGGAATCGGTAGCAAACATTGAGTCAGCATTGATAAACAACCAAGCTCATGTTGGGTTTTACCCCGCTTACCGAAGCATTGACGGGCTTTTGAGTGAAGTAGTGTTTAGTGAATCTATCTATTTGTGTGCCAGCAAACAATCACCGTTATTTGGCACTCTAGATGCAGATATCGATCGCGAGCGATTAGCTAAACATGCCGCGATTCACCCTAGTATTGAACTAAACCCTAAAGGACGAGCTCAACTTCAGCAACTTAACTTTGGCGCCAAGGGATACCAATTCGACAGCCGGTTAGCCCTAATACTATCTGGTGCCTACATTGGCTATTTACCCATAAGTGAAGCGCAGCCCTATATTGACCAGCAAACCATTCGCTTAATAAAACCCAATGAATACAGTTATCCCTTTGAGCTTAGTTTGGTACATAAAATTAACCCCAACGAAAAGCAGAAAGTTCAACTAGCCATGGATGCCCTGCAAACTCAATTTGTCACTCATTAAGAGTTGGCCATAGCGACAAACCAAAGTGCCCAACTAAGGCTATGCACCAGCCCGGCTATAATAGCGATAAACCAAAGCCATTTGGCGCTAACATCGGGCTGCGGAAGTGACCGAGTGAACCGATAAACAGGAAACAATACCACCACTATTAGCATTAAAGGCGGTACAATTTTGCCCATATTCGGACCAAAGCTGAAGACCATCAAGGCACTAGTCAATCCTGAGAGCAACAGAAAAACGATTAAAGGCCTACGAAGGTTTACCTTGGCAACTGCCACGAAAACTAAATAACCATAGGCAGGAATAAGCAAATACGGCATTAGCAGTATTTGCTCAATTGCTAATAATTGTTTTGGGAATAAGTGCCATAAATTCATTGTTTAAGACTAGCAAATCTTATTAGCAAAAGCGCCATCTCAAAGCAAAGCTTGGTTTCCAATTGCTTTTAACTTACAAGCTTAGCTAGCCTGCTTGTTCTGCATGGTGGCGATAATGGCTTCATCCGTAGAAAGCATGGCAGTTTTAGACATAATTCCGAGCTGAGCAATACTATCATCGGCTGATTCAAACACAATTCCTTGCTGAGCCGATACGCTACTACCCGCAACAGCAAGAATGGCAGACTTAACAGCACTACTGGCTCCAGTTGATACCTTCATTGCACAACCAGCTTTAGCGCCATCGCAAAACACCCCGGAAACATCTCCAACCATAGAGTTAATTGCACGATGAATTGCACCCAACTTACCTCCCATCAACCAAGTGAGTGCTGCACTACCCCCCATAGCTGCGGTGGTGGCAGCACACAACGCTGACAATTTGTTTTGCTTCGACTTAACGTAAATAGCAACCAAGTGGCTTAGCATTAAAGCACGAACAAAAGCATCATCATCTAGCTGCTTTATTTCTGCATAAGCCACAACCGGCATGGTGGCAGCTATGCCTTGATTCCCGCTACCTGAGTTACTCATTGCCGCTTGTTGAGCTCCGCCCATTCGAGCATCCGATGCTGCCGCACCCAAACGCATTGCACGATTTATCAAATCATCGGCAAGTAGCCCCTGCTCCACTTGCGCTTGTAAACTAGC
The DNA here is from genome assembly GCF_037076485.1 of Agarivorans sp. OAG1. NCBI lineage: Bacteria > Pseudomonadati > Pseudomonadota > Gammaproteobacteria > Alteromonadales > Alteromonadaceae > Agarivorans > Agarivorans sp. OAG1. The sequence goes on along the minus strand of NZ_AP028990.1, from coordinate 2,223,423 downwards.
GCCTAGCGCCAAGCCGTAGTTCCCCGACAACCCAGTCTCAGCTAACGCTCGGTTTAAGCTAGCGGCACGTTTAATAAAGGCAATCTGTGTAAGCGGCACGTTTTCAACAAAGTCTACGATCTGCTCTATTGAAAGTTTAAGGTGATTCGTTTCAGTGGTTTGAACACATTGTACAGCTTTGGCTTGCTGCACTACTGCTCCGTTCTTTACGATATATTCAAAGCGGGTATGTGACTTTGCTATGCAAACCTCAACCTTATCTTGATTGCGGCTGGCATTTACCACCGTATACAACACGTCATCATTGCTTACCATTGATACACTAACTTGGCGTTTACTCAGCATTTGATTTGCCTTGCGAAGCGCTTCTTCCGAGATTGTCGCCAGTACTTCCAAACCTTTACTCGCATCTCCAGCAGTCGCACCTACAGCAGCAGCTATAGGTAAACCAGCCTTACCAGTGCCTGGTACAAATACTCCCATGCCATTTTTGTAAAGATTTGGAGTTACCTTAACTTGAATAGAGTCTGGTAAACCACCAAGTAGTTCTGCAGCTTTAGCGCTAGCAAGCGCAACAGTAACGGGTTCGGTGCAACCTAATGCAGGTACCACTTCAGATTGAACTAAGTCTATGTATTGTTGCCACTGTTTCATGGATTATCTCAGCTAAGTGCGTTTGATACAGTGTACAAATATGTTTGTAGAAAAAGTTGGCGCAGTTTTAATAGTTAAGTCGAATATTAAATTAATTTTCTAATAAAAAGAAAAATATCAGAAAATAATTTCGTATATTTAAATATAGATGAGAAAGTGGCCCTAAAGCCACTTTAGAAATTTACCAATCAATGCCCTGGCGAGCTTTAATTCCTGATTCAAAAGCATGCTTAACATTTTTTACTTCAGAAATGGTGTCTGCAATATCAAGCACTTTGCGATGACATGCACGGCCAGTTACCACTACCGTTTGCTCTGCAGGTCGCTGCTTAATTGCTTCAACAACCTCTTCAACATCTAGGTAGTCATAACTTAACATGTAAGTAATTTCGTCCAATAACACCAAGTAGATTGATGGATCAGCTAGCCACTGCTTACAGCGTTGCCATACTTCTTGCGCAGCTTGGGTATCAAGTTCTCGGTTTTGAGTCTCCCAGGTAAACCCTGTTGCCATAGTGGCAAACTCTACCCCGTTGTTTTGCAGAAGATTGCGTTCTCCGCATTCCCAGCCGCCTTTAATAAATTGCGCCACCACTGCTTTGTAACCATGTCCAGTAGCACGCGCAACATTACCAAAACCAGCTGTCGATTTACCCTTCCCATTACCGGTAATAACCAGCACTAAGCCCTTTTCAATTTGTGCATCTTCAACTTTAGCATCCACACTTGCTTTCAACTTTTCCTGTCGTTGCTGATGCTTTTCTTGATCTTTACTCATCCCTGCTCTTTGTTCGTTACTGATTTGTTTTTAGTTTAGCTCGAGCCAAACCCAATAAACCAGTACTGTTTCTCTAGAATAGCGATAAACCTTTGGGTATAGTGCTTTCACGATAAAAAATGGAAGCCTTTATGCTTAAAGATAACCCTCTATTGGCTCAACTAAAGCAGCAAATTAGAGAGACCATTCCCACTGTTGAAGGTGTAGTAAAAGCTACTGAGAAGAACTTCGGTTTCCTTCAAACAGACAACAAAAAAAGCTATTTCATCTCACCCCCAATGATGAAAAAGCTAATTCACGGCGACCGAATTAGCGCAGCTATTCGCGAAAATAACGGTAAAGAAGCAGCAGAGCCAGAAACACTGGTGGAAGCCGCTTTAGATACCTTTGTGGCCCGTGTAAAGTTTGTTGATAAACGCACTAAGCTGCAGGTTGACCATCCATTGATCAACCAGTTGTTAAGTGCAAAAGTGATAAAAGATAGTGGATTCTCAATCAAACAAGGTGATTGGGTGTTAGCTAGACTGGTTAAACACGCACTTAAAGAACAACACTTCCAAGCCGAGATCTTCGAGTTTATCGCAGAAAGTGACGATAACTTTGCCCGATGGAAAGCTACTACTAAAAAGCACCAATTAGCTTGGGACCAGCCTGAACTCACTGAAGACCTGGCGATTATTGATCAAGAAGTTGAGCGTCGTGATCTAACCAACGAGTTGTTTTTCACTATCGACGGTGAAAATACCAAAGATATGGATGATGCAGTCTCAATCACGCGCGAAGCAGAACATTGGAAGTTAAAGGTCGCTATAGCGGATCCTAGTGCTTACATTAACAGTGAAAGCGAACTTGAAAAAGCTGCCAAACAACGAGCATTCACTTTGTACTTACCAGCACGCACTGTGCCGATGATGCCAAGTAAGTTGGCTAACGAACATTGCTCGCTAGTAGCAGATCAAGTTCGTCCAGCCTTAGTATGTGAAATGCTGATTGGACTTGATGGTGAGTTACAAGAAAATGCTGAGTTTTACTTAGCCACTGTTCAGTCCAAACATCGCCTAAACTACAATCAGGTGTCTGACTTTATAGAACAAAAGACCACTGAACTCGCAACAAACGCTGAGCTAGCTGAAGCTTTACAACAACTTAACTTGTTTAGTGAGCAACGTAATCAATGGCGCGCAGAGAACACCTCGGTGTTTGGCGATCAAGCAGACTACGAGTTTGTCTTAGATAATAAAGGTCAGGTTATCGATATTCTTCGTCAATCTCGTCGTAGTGCAAACCGTATGATTGAAGAAGCAATGGTGGCAGCCAACATTTGTGGCGGACGCTTCCTAGATGAAAAACTCGGCTTTGGAGTGTTTGCATGTCATTCTGGTTTTAAAGAAGAGAAGCTAGACGGACTAGTAGAGCTACTGGCCAAGTTTGAGTTACCGGTTGAGCGAGAAAAGCTCAATGACCTCGACTACTTCTGCCAACTAAGAAGAACCATCGCAGCGACTGGCGATAAATGCTTAGATCAGTTGGTAAAACGCCACTTTAATTTTGGTGTTTACAATGAAAAGTGCTTGCCTCACTTTGGTTTAGGTGAAGCTAAGTATGCAACTTGGACCTCTCCAATACGAAAATACAGCGATCTGTTAAATCATCGCCTTATTAAATCGGTGATTAATGGCGAAACACCTAATTCGCCATTATCTGAAGAGCTTTCTGAGCATCTAAGTGATAATCGCAAGAAGCAAAAGTTTGCTGAACGAGAAATGGCCAACTACTTGTATTGCGAGTATTTTGCAGAACAAGATCCAAATACATGTTTGTTGGCAGAAGTTAGCAATATAAACCGTGGTGGCCTTAATATTCGTCTAGTTAACAGTGGTGCCTCGGCTTTTGTACCAAAAACCAAGCTAGCTGGTAAAGATGAAGAGCTCACCATCGAAAGTGAGTTGGGCCGTTTATCCACTAAAAACAAACAATATAGCGTGGGTGATACCATCTCTGTAAAGATTGTAGAAGTGAAAAAGCTACAACAATCGATCGTTGCAGCCCCCTGTTAGTAAAGCTTCAAACCAATACAAAAAAGCCAGCGATTAGCTGGCTTTTTTTATCGATAACTAGATTTGTTTAGCTTGGATTACGAAGTTCTAAGTAATCGACTGCAATCTCTGCAGCTTCGGTTAAAAAAGCATCATCCAAATCAATATCTTTTGGCGCGTCTTCTAAGTCTTTAACAGGCTCCAGTTCAAGGCGAACTAAACGCTCATTTAAGCGAGCAAGTTGTTTCTGCTCTTTTTCATCGCGCTGAGATATCCTCGCTTTTTCATTAAGACTTACCGACTTCATATCTTTGTCTTTACGATAATCAGCTATATCACTAATGATGTATTGAAACTCTGGATCATTTGCAATGCGAGCCTGATGCTTTTTATCTAAAGCTTCAATATAAGGGCTAACATCGCCAAGCAACTTATAGTTAGCCGCTTTAATTTTATCCCAAGGCAAAGCATTATCTTCAACGCTCTCTCCCGTTTCTTCCGGCAACAAGGCAGAAGGATAAGAGATATCAGGAATTACGCCGCGATGTTGAGTACTACCACCGTTTATACGGTAAAACTTAGCAATGGTGTACTGCACATGGCCAAGTTCATTTTCGTACAAGTCGTAAATTCGACCTAAACCGCGGTGCTGCTGCACAGTGCCTTTACCGTAACTTTGCTCACCAATAACGATGGCTCTGCCATAATCTTGCAAGGCAGCGGCAAAAATTTCGGACGCTGAAGCGCTGTAACGGTCGATTAAAATAACCATTGGGCCACTGTAAGTGACTGAATTACTGGTATCGTTGTTTACCGTAATTCGACCAAGCTGATCGCGTACTTGTACAACCGGACCTTGTGGAATGAATAAACCGGTTAATGCGGTTGCTTCAGTTAATGCTCCACCGCCGTTGCCACGTAAATCAACAATCAAAGAACTGATATTCTCTTCATCTAATTTACGCAACTCTTTGCTGGCATCTTCACTCAAATTAACATAGAAACTAGGAACATTAAGCACCCCTACTTTCTTGCCTTCAATTTCAATTACTTCGCTTTTAGCAGCGCGGTCTTCTAGGCGAACCTTGTCGCGAACGATGTCTACGATTTTGGTTTTACCATCTACTTTGCCACCAGATGCAAGTATCTCAAGACGAACAGTAGTGCCTTTAGGACCTTTAATCAGATCAACTACGTCATCTAATCGCCAACCAATAATATCAACGATTTCATCTTCACCTTGAGCAACACCAACAATTTTATCTTCTGGACCTAGTTGGTTGCTCAGCGCTGCTGGTCCACCAGGAACCAAACTTCGAATCACGGTGTACTCATCTTCACCTTGCAGCACTGCACCAATGCCTTCTAATGAAAGATTCATTTCCATTTTGAAGCGTTCTGCAGTACGTGGAGATAAGTAACTAGTATGTGGTTCGATGGCGCGAGAATAAGCGTTCATTGCAGTTTGGAAAACATCTTCACTGCCGGTTTGCACTAAACGTTTAATCGCACTGTTATAGCGCTTGGCTAATACTTCGACAATTTTGTCGTGTTCGCGGCCTGCTAACTTTAAGTTTAGCGCATCGTATTTTACTTTTAAGCGCCACAGTTCTTTTATCTCAGCTTGGGTTTTAGGCCAATCAGCTTCGCTGCGATTAAACTGAAACTGTTCGTCTTTAGTAAAATCCATTGGCTCGTCGAGAACTTGTAAAGAGTAAACCAATTGTTGGTAGCGACGCTTAAGCGACAGGTCGAACATGGAATAAAGCGGTTCCAATCTACCTGCTGGTATGTCTTGATCTAGGCTGTAGCGATAACGTTCAAAGCGTAAAAAATCTTCTTCCAAAAACAAGCTACGGTTGTAGTCGAGTTGCTGAATAAACTTATCGAAGATTTCGCTAGATAATTCATCGTCGAAAGGAACACTGCGGTAGTGAGAGCGGGTATATAAAGCGCTAATTCTTTTTGCCGCTGTAGCATGTTGGCTTTGCTGGCTTAAAGTGGGTAGCGCATCTTGTCCTAATGTAGGCGTTTGAGCCAACAACAGAGTTGAGTAACTAAGCGTTAAAAAAAATAGCCACAGACGGCTCAAATATTTCATAGGCACCTATCTCACTACTAAATCAATTATGCAACGATATGTTCTGCTTTAACTTTAACTAACATACCGCTTTTAAGTGTAACAGCAATGCCATCTTTTGTTACTTCTGAGATCTGACCCGGCATTGGCGTTTTTCCAACCAATACACGAACTTCCTTCCCTGCAACTAAATCTTTACTGTCGATTTTTTCAATCGGCTTCTTCTCTGCTGCTGGTTTGCTGTCGCTAGTTTTAGGTTTACTAGTACGCTTGAAATCAGCTTTTGGTTTACGTGCAGCAGCTTTGTTTTTGTCTGCTTTTTCAGCTTGAGCCTTTTTGTTAGCAAAGGCTTTATCTTTGCTTTCTTTTAAGGTCTTTTGTGCATGTTCTACATGCTCTTGTTCAATTTCTGCGCCCTCTACACCGTCTAAGTCAACGCGTTTAGAGCCAACTTTTACGCCATGTAGGTAACGCCAGCTAGACGTATATTGACGCAGAGCAGAACGTAGTACGGTATTACTTACTTTCTCGTCTTCTTTTAGACGTTCAGCTAAGTCCTGAAAAATACCAATTTTAAGCGGCTTGGCTTCACCTTCTGTAGAAAAACAGTTTGGGAATTGTGTCGCCAAATATTGAATGACTTCTTTGCTATTTTTCAGTTTGTTAGTTTGTTCCATGATGACCTTTCTTATACATCTTTACTGGTACAGCGACAGGGCTGATTTCGGCTATTATAGTGAGCGTATATTGAAAAGCCATTAAAAATGCACATCACTTAGTTTATTTTCCAACACCTTAACTAAATACTCGATGCCAATTTGGTCACTTAGCTCGAATCGATTAAGACGTGGACTATCAATATCTACTACGCCAAACAGTTCACCATTAAGATATAAAGGCACTACGATTTCTGATTCGCTAGCACTATCACAAGCGATATGCCCCGGAAACTCATGCACATTTTCAACACGGAAGGTTTGCTGCTGCGCAAAGGCCGAACCACATACGCCTTTACCAACTTGTATTGAAGTACAGGCAGGTTTACCTTGAAACGGCCCCAAGAACAGCTGTTTTTTAGCTTTATCGGCTAAATAACACCCTACCCAGTTAATCTCTTCTAACTCGAGCCATAATAAGGCAGAAAAATTAGCTAGATTAGAAATATAAGGTAAGTCTTTATCTAACAAAGCGTCTAGTTGTTTACCTAGTGTTAAATAACGTGAAGATATATCAGTCACTGCATTATTCCTCGTCTTCAATCATCGATGCATCAAACTCCTGGCCTTTGAGCACTTGTTGCAGCGCATTTCGCTGGGAAGAAAGGTAAAAGCCTAAATTCTCGGCTTGTTGCTCGTTCATCTTAGGTTCTGCATGCTTTATCATTAATGTAAGCTGATCAGCTACGTCTAACATTTTGTCGTAATTGTCGGCTTCTTTTTTTGAACTAAAAGTCATTTTCTCTACACCGTTACGTTCGACGACATATTTAATAATTACAGCCACCGCTGCCTCCATTTACTGTTTTTATATACAGGGTAGTATGCACCATTCACTTTTAAACTACTAGTGACAAATTTTTACAGCATAGTTAGCCTGACTTAGCTAATATGTACTGTATGAAATCTTCTGAGTTATCAAAGCTATCCATCTGCCCAAGTTGTGATTTGTTGGTCGACACCCAAGCACATTGTAGGGCTGGAAACGTATTAATATGCCCACGCTGCAAACACACACTTGCGCGGGGGCGTAGAGCTCGTTTCTCTAGCCAATTTGCTTTAGCGTTAACGTGCTTGATTATGGTTACGCTTGCTAACACTTATCCGCTGTTAAGCTTTACATTTCTTGGGATCCCTAGTTCAGCCAATATTCTGCGCGGCACCGTGTTGTTACTCGAAAACGGCTATTATTTGGTGGGGTTCAGCGTGGTGCTAGCTAGTTTCATTGCGCCAATTCTGCTATTCAGCTTAATCTGTTATACCTCTTTGTCTTTAAGCAAAGGCTGGAAAGCTCCCTTTTTGGCAACAGCGCTGCATTTTCAAGACGATCTTATTCACTGGAGTATGATTGAAGTCTATATCGTTAGTTTTTTGGTAGCCTTGGTGAAACTAGTAGAATACGCAGATATCGATTTGGGCTATGGGCTTTGGTGTATCTGCATAACCTTGCTACTTTCTACCCGCCTAATTCAGCGTATAGAGCCAGCGGAATACTGGGAGCGTTATGTACACATCCGCTAAACAGTTAGGCTTAAAACAATGCAGGCACTGCAAACTGTCAATGCCCGAAGAACAAAGCCACTGTCAGCGTTGCCATATGCGAGTGCATTCACGAACCCCTCAAAGCATGCAAAAATGTTGGGCTTTTATCATTGCCGCTACTGTAGGACTGTTCCCAGCGAACTTAATGCCAATAACCGTTTTAAGTACTCGCGGTGCCCCCCAATACGAAACCATTATGTCTGGCGTGATCAGCTTAATTAAGGACGATATGGTAGGTATTGCGATAGTGGTATTTGTCGCCAGCATTGTGGTGCCTGTAATGAAACTTGTCGGCTTGGTTGTTATCTTATTGAGCCTGCAATTTAATTTGAATCTGAACAATCGACAACGAATTGTTATCTATAGAATAATTGACATTATTGGTAAGTGGTCAATGCTCGATCTTTTTGTTCTGTCTATCATGATTGCAGTATTTGAACGAAATAATTTAGTGGGCGTGGAAGCAGGACCCGGCGCCACCGCATTTGGCGCAGTAGTATTGTTAACTCTGTTCGCAGCAAAATCTTTTGATACAAGACTAATTTGGGATAAACAACTTGAATAACGCTAGTAAACCGGAACTTAAAAAAGAGAAGGTAATCTCCCCTATTTGGCTGTTGCCCATTTTGGCCGTGCTTTTAGGTGCTTGGCTACTATTCAAAGCTTGGTCTGAAGCAGGTGTGAAAATCAACATTGTGTTTGATAGCGCAAAAGGTATCACGGCCGGACAAACTCAGTTGTTTTACCAAGGTCTAGATATTGGCGTAGTGAAAACGGTAGAACTTGCACCTAATTTAGAAGGAGTAATTGTAGTTGCAGAAGTTAAACGAGAAGCAGAGCAGTTACTAAAAGAAGATAGCCAATTCTGGCTAGTTACGCCCAAAGCGTCGATTACAGAGATTAGCGGTTTAGACGCGCTAGTATCTGGTAACTACATTGAACTAAACCCCGGCAAAGGTAAATTTAGCGACGACTTTGTTGCACTTAATGAACCTCCTAATATTATTAGGGGTAACGGTTTGAATGTACGCCTTACATCAAACGATTTAGGCTCTCTAAATATTGGCTCCCCTGTTTACTTCAAAAAAATAAAAGTAGGCGAAGTACAACGTTATCAATTAAATGATCAACACCATGTAGAATTTGATATTCAAATCAAACCGCAATTCTCCCATTTAGTGAAAATTGATACTCGGTTTTGGAATGTAAGCGGCTTTGAGGCTGATATCTCTCTCGATGGGATGCAAATCTCTAGTGAAAGCCTAGCCAGCGTGATTTCCGGTGGCGTCAGTTTTGATAGCCCCGTTCAATCTGCTATTGCAGATAAAGGACAAAACTTTACCCTCTATGACAACCTTAAAGACTCACAACGTGGTAAAGCGATTCAAATCACCATGCAGCAACAACATGGTCTTGCAGCAAACCGCAGCAAGCTAGTTTATCGCGGCGCGGTAATAGGGTTTATCAATGATATTCAGAATACCGGAAGCCACGACCATTTTTTAGCGAAAGCCTTGGTCGAGCCTAAGTATGAAGATCTGTTTAACGATACAACCCAATTAGTTCTGATAAAGCCTGAAATAGGATTAAACGGAGTTAAAAATCTTGGTGCGCTAGTTGGTGCAAAACAAATCGAAGTGATTGCAGAGCAAGGTGAGCTTCAAACTGAGTTTATCCTTACTACATCACCAAAACCTCCCGTTGGAAGCAAGTCCATTAGCTTTACCACTAACAATGTTAAAGGTTTAGCAGTTAACAGTCCGATCGTTTACAACGGGCTAACCATTGGTAAAGTGACTGAAATCGACTTAATAGATCGCAGCTTTGAGCTAAAAGCTTTTATTCAGCCTCAATATACCAAACTACTTACGCAAGGCAGCCGATTTTATAACCAAAGTCCGCTAGCTGTGGAAGCAGATCTAAATGGAATAAGTGTTGAAAGCAGCGGTTTGAGTGGTTTTATAAACTCCCCAATCATATTGATGCCCGGACATAACAATACTCTCAGTAAGCAAAGTCAATATGCGCTGCATCACAACAAACAAGCAGCTCAGTTGTCTAAAGCAAAAATAGAGAGACCTTTATCGCTGCGCCTAAATACTGATTATTTAGGGTCATTAGGAGAAGGGGCGCCAGTTCTTTTCAGACGAGTACCGGTAGGAGAAGTTGAGCACTACAGCTTGTTAAAAGATGGCAGCATTGACCTAAAAATTAAAATTTTTGGCAACTATCGACACTTAGTAACGGATAACAGTCGATTCTGGCACGCATCAGGACTGGAAATTAAAGCCAGTTTAGAGGGTTTGTCGGTAAACAGTGAATCACTTAAATCATTGGTTATGGGTGGTATCAGTTTTGATCACTTCGAAGAACTGGCTAAGGAAAGTATCCGAACTGTTCATAAAACTAAACAGGATGCAACTAAGCGTCATTTAGCGATTAGCCTAACAACTAACGATAGCCACGGCCTCTACAACAACATGCCGATTAAATACCAGGGGCAGCAAATTGGTAAAGTCACCAACTTGCAATTCAATGATAGCCTTTCCGAACTACAAGCAGATGCTGAGTTGGACTTCCCCTTTTACAGAAACTTCGCCCGCAATGGCGCCTTATACTGGCAAGAAACTGCCTCTATCAGTCTATCTGAAGTAAAAAACTTAGATACCTTGGTAAAAGGCGACTTTATTAATGCCCTTCCAGGAAAAGGCAAACCCTCACAACAGTTTGTTTTACAAAAACAAGCACCAAATACTGATACAAATGCCTTACATATTTGGCTTAGCAGTAGCCACTTTGGCTCGTTAAAAGTTGGCAGCCCGGTACTTTACAAGCAGTATCAAGTAGGTTTTGTTGATGATGCAAAACTGGCTATGGATGGCTCAAAAATCTTAGCTCGCCTCAACATATACTCAGCCTATCGCCACTTGGTGCGCGAAAATAGTGTCTTTTGGAATGCCTCGGGCGTAGATGTAAAACTTGGCCTAGGTGGCGCGAACATTCGTCTTGATTCAATGGAAACACTGTTAACTGGCGGCATTGCATTTGCGACGCCCGATGAAGAACCTACAGCTAAACCAGCAAAGGATCAGGATAAGTACGAACTACAGCCCATTTATGATGAAAAATGGTTACAATGGAGCCCTTCCATTAAGCCATAGAAAATCTGCATTTTGACCAAACCAATAAATTTTCCAGCTAAATTCATAAAGCGCATTGAGAAAGATCTTCCAAGCGATTTGAGTTTAGCTGGCTTCAAAGCTATTTGTCAGCAGCCGATGCGCAAAAGCATCAGAGTAAATACGCTTAAAATAAGCCTCGAGGCATTTTTAAGCTTAGCCAAAACCAATCAATGGCAGCTTGAGCCCATACCTTGGTGCGAGACTGGCTTTTGGATTACCCGCGAAGATGAGAGCTTATCGCTTGGTAACACCGCTGAACACCAAGCAGGTTTGTTCTACATTCAAGAAGCAAGTTCTATGCTGCCGGTAAGCGCCCTATTTCACGGCTTTCAAGCCGAAGAAGACTGTTTGTTACTAGACGCAGCTTCTGCCCCGGGGTCTAAAACAACACAAATGGCAGCAATGCTTCAAGGTAAAGGTGCAATAGTTGCCAATGAGTTCTCTGCTAGCCGAGTTAAAGTACTTAGTGCCAATTTGTTACGTTGTGGTGTAACTAATGCGGCTGTAACACACTTCAGTGCTGAAATTTTTGGTACTTGGATGAGCGAGCAGTTTGACGCTATTTTGCTAGATGCCCCCTGCTCTGGTGAAGGTACCTTACGCAAAGATCCTCAAGCTCTAGATAATTGGAGTGAACAGCATGTCGATGAAATTTCTCAGCTGCAAAGTACGTTACTAGAAAGCGCGCTACAAGCCCTAAAGCCTAATGGAGTATTGATATACTCAACCTGTACCTTAAATCAGCAAGAAAACCAGCAAGTGATTAGTCGTATTGCTACCAAATACCCCGATAGCTTTTCTACCATTAATCTCGAGCAACTTTTTGAGCACAGCCACAAAGCCATAACTAAAGAAGGCTATTTACACGTTTGGCCACAATACTATGATAGCGAGGGTTTCTTCGTTGCTGCACTGCGCAAAAACACTGCAACAATCGAAACGCCAGCAATTAACAAACGAATAAAGCCGTTTGCTTATCAAACTGCGACTAAAAAGCAGCAAGCATCAATTGCGCAGCATTTTAAATCTCAATTTGGAATGACGCTCCCTAGCGACTACAGCATATTTACCAAAGCTAATGATTACTGGTTACTTCCAAACAGCTTTTTGCGTGTAAAAGATGAAATGCGATTTGAACGAGTTGGCCTCAAGTTAGCCGAAGAGTTTAAACATGGCTTTAGAACAAGCCACGATGCAATTACTGCTCTTGGACACTTAGTTGCAAAAAACTGTATTGAACTAGAGCCTGAACAAGCTCATCACTTTTATCAAGGCAAAGATATTGTCTATCCGAATAACAACAAAGGCGAAGTGGCTCTAAGCTACCAAGGTTATGTTATTGGTTTAGGCAAATGGGTAAGAAACAAGATTAAAAACTCCTACCCTAGAGAGTTAGTTAAAGACAAGGGGCTTGGCTAAGCTTGCAAAGCACGCAACTCGGTCTACACTTAACAGACTATTAGCGCAAGGCTCTAACACAGAGCCATTCCCCTACGCTCCGCTCAGGGACTAGAGTGGAGCCGTTTTTTTCAAGGCTTTGCCAAACTAAACAAATCAAAAAAGTTCTGGGTAGTTTGTTCTGCAACTTCTTCTAAACTAATGCCTTTTATTTTTGCTAAACACTCAGCTACTTGCCTTGTATAAGCAGGTTGGTTTTCTTCTCCCCTAAACGGGATCGGCGCTAGGTATGGGCTATCTGTTTCAACCAAGATCCTATCTAAAGGAATTTGTTTGAAGGTTTGCTGCAACTCTTTAGCCGAGTTAAAACTAATGATCCCTGAAGCAGATATATAAAAGCCCATTTCAATGGCTGCCTCTGCCATTTCTAAACTTTCAGTAAAGCAATGAAGTACCCCTTTACATTGCTCCGCCTTATGCTCCGACAGTAAACGCAAAGTATCTTCTCGTGCATCTCGGGTATGAATAATCAATGGTTTGTTATGCTTAACAGCTAACTTTATCTGCTCAATAAAGACTCTCTGCTGTAACTCTTTATGTTCTTTCGCATAAAAATAATCCAAACCTGTTTCACCAACGGCAACAACTTTTGGGTGAGCCAGATAAGATTCCATTTTTTCAAGGTCAAACTCTTGGTCTTGAACATAAAGTGGATGCATACCACAAGAGGCGAACACTTGATCAAAGTGTTGCACTTTCTCCATCATGCTCGGAAACTTCTCAGGAGATATAGCCACAGCAAGGCAATAATCTACGCCAGCATCTTTAGCTTTAGCTAAAGCATCCGCTACGTTTACATGCTTACCTTGATAATCAAGTCTGTCTAAATGGCAATGTGAATCTACTAACACGCGCGTTAATCCTTAAATCGTGTAAACAGCGGGTAAAGCTGTTGGCCAACATTTAGGCCCGGATATTCTTCTATCTGTTTGAGCAAATCGAGCCAGTCTTGATAGGCCAATTCAATAGTTTTGTCTTTAGTACTAACAACAGCAAACTGGGGAAAGTCATCTCTATTAGCCAGCCCTTTAGCTAAACTAAAGGATAAGGTTAAGCAATGACCTAGCCATTGTAAGTACAATGGCTGCTTGTGAACTAAATCAGCCAGTTTATTAGTTTTAGCTTGCACCATTAATTGATATTGATGAATAAACTGTTCTAGCTGAGTAAACTGCTGTTCGCGATAAAACTCTTTGATTTGTAAAGGAGAGCCGTTACAGAAACGATAAATTAGAGCAAAGTTTTCGTCTACCCTAAGCTTTTGTTTTACCAACCATTGCTTCACCCAGCTTTGCTCTGGTGTGGCGATATTTAAAACTTGGCATCGACTCATTATTGTTGGCATCGCTTTAAACGGCAAATGGTTAACCAAGATAAAGTGTGTATCTGCCACGGGTTCTTCTAAGGTTTTCAATAAAGCATTGTTTGATGCCGTATTTAGCGCGCCGATATCGCTTATAATCGCCACTTTTGAAGAACCAAAACTACTAGTCTGGTTTGCCCACAAACTTAAAGCACGAATATCATCTACTTTAGGCTTTTCTTGTTCTAGCAAAAACAAACTGCCATTAGCGCCAGAGTCTACTAGCTGGCAACTATGGCACTGATTACAAGCTTGATGTTTTTGTTCGCTACATAAAATAGTTTTAGCAACAAACTTTGCTAGCTGCAGCTTACCTAAACCTTTTTCTCCACGAAGCAGCAGGCTTTGCGGAAAGCTATCTTCACTTAATTGATGTGATAATTGTTTCCAAGCCTTACTTAACCAAGGAGAGCTCATAGTAAATACCGTTACAGTGTATTTAGGTAATTATTTAATGCAGCCTGAATATCACTAGCTACTTTGTCTATGCTTTGGCTTGCATCGATTTTCACGATATTTTCATTAGCCTCTGCTTGCGCAAGATAAACCGCTCTACTTCTTTCAAAAAAGCTTAAAGCTTGCTGCTCTATTCTGTCTAACTCGCCGCGATCAAGTGCTCGGCTTAGCCCTAATCCAGGTTCAATATCCAAGTATAAGGTTAAGTCAGGTTCAAAACTTCCAATAGCAATCTGTTTAATCGCTTGTAGTTTATCTACGCCTAACTCTCTGCCACCACCTTGATAAGCTTGTGAACTTAAATCGTGTCGGTCACCTACCACCCATTTACCTTCACTTAAAGCGGGTTTAATACGTGTTTCCACCAATTGAGCGCGAGCTGCATACATGAGTAACAACTCAGTGTTATCGCAAACCTGCTCGCCATCAACACCTTGTTTTACTATCGTTCGTAAAGATTCGGCAATTGGCGTACCGCCTGGCTCACGAGTATTTATGTACTCTATACCTTGTTGCTCTAACAAAGTTTGGATCGCGGCAACTGCGGTACTTTTTCCTGCACCCTCTAAGCCTTCAATAACTACAAATTTTCCACGCGTCATAATAACTATTTCTTAAGTATGTATTTTCTAACTGCGCGATTATGCTCAGCTAAGTTTTTAGAAAAATAATGTTCACCACCACCCTTAGCGACAAAATAATAATAATTAGATTGCTCGGGGTTTAGCGCAGCGATAATGGCATCTTCACTAGCCATAGCAATGGGTGTTGGTGGAAGAGCTCGAATAACATAGGTATTGTAAGGCGTAGCCTCGCGTAAATCTTTACGGCGAATATTTCCATCATACCGCTCTCCCATACCGTAAATTACAGTAGGGTCAGTTTGCAGGCGCATCCCCTTATTAAGGCGATTTACAAATACCGAAGCGATCCGAGGCCGTTCAAACTTAGCACCGGTTTCTTTTTCGATAATTGATGCGAGAATTAGCGCTTCATAAGGTGTTTTGAGTGGAACAGCTTGATTACGTTTATCCCATTGCTCGGCAACTACTTTATCTAATGCAAGCTTGGCGCGCTTGATGATGCTTTCAGCTGGCGTATTGTGAACAAAAAAGTAAGTTTCGGGTAACAACAACCCTTCTAACTTACTTTGCTCAACTTCAAGCCACTCAATTAACTCTTGCTCATTCTTAGTGCTAGGTTTAATCCCGTCAGTTTGGTTAAGCTTTTGCCAAAACTGGGCAAAGGTCTCACCTTCAATTAGGCTAATTTTAAACTGAACGACTTTTCCGCTCGCTAATATTTGGCTTAGCTGGGCATAACTAAGCTGATCATCTAACTGATATAAGCCCTTTTTAATTTGACTGTGGTGAGGATGAAGTTTGAACCAAACTCGCAACCACCATGCATCTTGGTCTGCGTTAGCAAATACCTCGTTGGCGACACGATAAATGTTAGTTCCCGAGCCTACCGACACTTGTTGAACTTCGGTTGCACGCGGCAATTGCCATTGTTCAACTAAGTAATTATCAAACCACTTATATGAAAGGAAACCAGCAATTAAACAAAAACCAATAAAACCAAGTATTACTTTACGAAGCATTTTTCACCAAATTTTGGAACCAACGACAAACAGGAAAGCGCTCGTAATTGCGCTCATTAAAAGTATTAACTGGGGCAAACTGCAATACCGAGTTACTGACAAATATTTCATCAGCAGCGACTACATCTTCAATTTTAAACTTACCTAAATGGATCTGATAAGGAGAATGCTTCACGTTGTCTAGCAAAAACTGGCGTTGCACACCGGCAACCCCAGCACCATCTAGATCACTTGTATATATCACTTTATTCTTAACCCAGAACAAGTTAGACGCAACCCCCTCAACCACCTGATCAAAAATATCACAACAAACCAAGTCAGCAACCCCGCTTGAGTCTGCTTCTCTTTTTAGTAGCACTTGCTCTAAGCGATTTAAGGTTTTAATTGATGAAAATGCACTACCACTTGCCAAACGTTGCTTGGCAATTCCAAGTGATATTCCACTATCTCTAAAGTTTACGTAGCTTTGCGGAAACTCGGAAATAGACATAAATACACTTGGTTTAACACATTCTGGCAAGCCGTAACCTCGACCACCTTCTCCGCGAGTAATAGTGACTTTTAGTACGGCATTGTTCGCTTTAGAAGCGTGCTTATCGGCATCTCTTTTGATAGTAACGAAATCAAGGGAAGGAAAGCCAAGCTGTTGTTGAGCGCGTTGTAAACGTTTTAGGTGGTAATCCCAAAGCGTCAACTTTCCAGACCGCACCAGCATTGTTGTGAAAAAACCATCGCCGTAGTTTAAGCCTCGATCAAGCGTTGATAAATTAGCGTCTAGCAAACTCAACAATCCTAGATATAAAAAAGCCTGATGATAACATCAGGCTTCAATTAGCTATAGCGCAATACGCAGATTAGGCATCAATTTTCTTGAATACCAGAGATCCGTTAGTACCACCAAAACCAAATGAATTCGACAATGCGTAATCAATTTTAGTTTCACGTGCTTTGCCAACTACATAATCCAAATCACAACCTTCACTTGGGTTTTCCAAGTTAATGGTTGGAGGAGCAATTTGGTCGCGAATAGCCAAAATAGACACAATCGCTTCAACGGCGCCAGCTGCACCTAAAAGGTGACCAGTCATAGATTTTGTTGAGCTAACCAATACTTCTTTAGCATGTTCGCCAAATACAGACTTAACCGCTTGCGTCTCGGCAACGTCACCTGCTGGTGTTGAAGTGCCGTGAGCATTAATGTAGTCAATTTCTGAGGCATCGATACCTGCATCTTTAATAGCAGCAGCCATAGAACGAGCAGCACCATCACCATCGGCTGGAGGCGACGTCATGTGGTAAGCATCACCACTCATACCAAATCCAACCAGCTCAGCGTAAATTTTGGCACCACGCGCTTTAGCGGCTTCGTACTCTTCTAGTACAACAACACCTGCGCCATCACCTAATACAAAACCATCTCGATCTTGATCCCAAGGTCGGCTAGCTTTTGTTGGCTCATCGTTACGAGTAGATAGTGCTTTTGCTGCGCCAAAACCACCCATACCTAAATGCGTAGAGGCTTTCTCAGCACCGCCAGCTAACATTACACTTGCGTCGCCATAGGCAATCATACGTGCTGCAAGGCCAATAGCATGAGCACCAGTAGTACAAGCAGTAGTAACGGCGATGTTAGGGCCTTTTAAACCTTTCATTATTGAAAGGTGGCCAGCAACCATGTTGATAATGGTTGATGGCACAAAAAACGGACTGATTTTACGTGGTCCATTTTTTAAATAATTTTCGTGATTCTGTTCAATTAAGCCAAGACCACCAATGCCTGAGCCAATTGACACCCCAATGCTATCTGCATTTTCCTCGGTAACTTCAATACCAGCATCATCAAAAGCCATTAGGCCAGCTGCAATTCCGTATTGAATAAACGCATCCATTTTGCGCGCGTCTTTTTTACTCATGAACTCTTCTACATTGAAGTCTTTAACCAAACCGGCAAAACGGGTTGGGAAAGCTTCGGTATCAAAGTGTTCGATAGGGCCAATGCCACTTTGACCAGCTTTAAGGGCTTGCCAAGTTAATTCAGCGGTATTACCTACTGGTGATAGTGCACCAATACCAGTAACAACGACTCTACGCTTAGTCACTGAAATGCCTCCAAGGGGGGATTTACTTATCTTAGGGGGATGCAAAATGGGCGACTGATGCCGCCCACTTTTTTATTAATCTTGATTATTTAGAACGTAATCAATTGCAGCTTGAACAGTAGTGATTTTCTCAGCTTCTTCATCAGGGATTTCAGTATCGAATTCTTCTTCTAAAGCCATAACCAATTCAACTGTATCCAAAGAGTCAGCACCTAAATCGTCAACGAATGAAGCTTCGTTTTTAACTTCGTCTTCGCTTACACCTAGTTGCTCGATGATGATTTTTTTAACACGTTCTTCAATTGCACTCATGACAATATTTTTCCTTAGTAAATACGCTTCTGCGTTGTTGCGATAGTGTATTCAAACCGAATTACTTTGCAAGTCTAACCGTAGTGGTCTAACCACGTTTTTCGTAGTTATTTTTATAAAAAACTTGCGATCTATCAATTTTTTGCACATTTTTTAAGCCGCTGCTTAAACCATGTACATCCCGCCATTAACGTGAATAGTTTCACCAGTAATATAGGCAGCATCGTCGCTTGCTAAAAAAGCAACCGTTTTGGCGATTTCTTCAGCATCACCTAAACGCGCCATAGGCACCTGCGACAAGATAGCACCACGCTGATTATCGTCAAGTGCTCGCGTCATATCTGTTTCAATAAAACCAGGAGCAATCGCATTAACTGTGATCCCACGAGAAGCAACTTCGCGCGCCAATGAACGAGTAAAACCTAATACGCCTGCTTTGGCAGCAGAATAGTTAGCTTGTCCTGCGTTGCCCATGGTGCCAACAACCGAACCAATACTAATAATACGACCATTGCGCTTTTTCATCATTGCACGCAATACCGCTTTGCTTAAACGGAAAATAGACGTTAAGTTGGTATTGATAATATCTTCCCACTCGTCGTCTTTCATACGCATTAATAAGTTGTCGCGGGTAATACCGGCATTGTTCACAAGAATATCGATATCGCCATATTTAGCTTTGATATCAGCAAACAACTGAGCAATAGAATCGCTAGACGTTACGTCTAACGCCAAACCAGTACCATTTTCGCCTAAATAAGCAGCAATGGCTTCGGCGCCCTTCTCTGAAGTAGCAGTTCCAATAACAGTGGCGCCGCGAGCAACTAAAGTTTCAGCCGTTGCTCGACCAATACCACGGCTTGCGCCAGTTACTAAGGCAACCTTACCTTGTAGAGACATTGAAAATTCCTCGTTACTTATTATCTAAAGCAGTTTTTATAGAAGTTGTATCATTAATTGCTGCTGCAACTAATGGCTTGTGGATCCGCTTAACTAAGCCACTAAGTACTTTACCTGGGCCGCACTCATAAACGGTTTCGATACCGCGAGTGGCCATTGCTTCAACGGTTTCAGTCCAACGTACTGGACTATATAGCTGCTTAATTAGTGCAAGCTTAATTGCTTTAGCATCTCGTTCTATTGCTACGTCTACGTTATTAATAACATCGAATTTTGGCTCAGAAAAAGAGATACCTTCAATGTAACCCGCTAATTCGTCAGCCGCAGGCTGCATCAAAGCACAGTGAGAAGGCACACTTACCGGCAATGGTAATGCTCGCTTAGCACCTGCTTCTTTACATAATACGTTAGCTCGGTCTACGGCTTCTTTATGGCCCGCGATAACCACTTGACCAGGTGAGTTAAAGTTAACCGCTGTTACTACTTGGTCTTGGGCAGCTTTCTCACAAGCGTCAATAATCTCTTGATTGCCTAAGCCAATAATTGCAGACATTGCACCCACTCCGGCTGGTACGGCTTTTTGCATTAACTGACCGCGATATTCCACTAACTTAAGAGCATCAGCAAACTCTAACACTCCAGCACAAGTTAATGCCGAGTATTCGCCTAAACTGTGTCCCGCTAATACTGCGGGCGCGCTGCCCCCTAGCTCGTTCCATAAACGCCATAAAGCCACAGAGGCGGTTAATAATGCGGGTTGAGTACGGCTGGTTTCGTTTAACTCTTCAGCTGGTCCGTTGGCAACTAAACCTGCCAAATCATAGCCGAGCACCTCAGAGGCTTGTTTAAAGGTATCAGCAACTACCGGATACTCACTAATAAGCTCGGCTAACATGCCAACGCTTTGTGAGCCTTGTCCTGGAAAAACAAATGCTAATTTACTCATCATCTATCCTAATAATTAAAATCTAACTAGGGCACTGCCCCACGCAAAGCCACCACCAAATGCTTCTAGTAATACTAGCTGGCCTCGTTGAATACGCCCATCTGTTACTGCTTCGTCTAAAGCAATGGGTACGGAGGCAGCCGAAGTATTGCCATGCCTGTCTAAAGTAAGCACTACTTTATCAAGTGGCATAGCGAGTTTTTTGGCTGTAGCTTTAATAATTCTGAAATTAGCTTGGTGTGGCACTAACCAATCTAATTCTGTTTTTTCAATACCGTTTGCGGCTAAGGTTTCTGTGACAATTTCACTTAAACGGGTTACCGCAACTTTAAATACCTCATTTCCACTCATCGTCATGTAAGACTCCATTTCGGTGCCCGACATTCCACGTTGTGGATGAGGTAGTTTTAACAAATCGCCATAACGGCCATCTGCATGAATATGGGTAGACAATATGCCTGGTTCTTCGCTAGCACCTAAAAGCACTGCACCGGCACCATCACCAAATAAAATAATGGTTGAGCGGTCATCTGGATCGCACATATGTGAAAGCTTATCAGCGCCAATGACTAGTGCTTTTTTAACCAAGCCACTCTTTATGTACTGGTCGGCAACACTTAAAGCATAAGTAAAGCCAGCACAGGCCGCTGCAATATCAAAAGCAGGCACACCCGGGAGCTCTAGCTTTGCTTGAACCTCACACGCAGCGGCAGGAAATGCATTCTCGCTTGAGGTGGTTGCTAGAATAATTAGGCCAATATCGTTTTTGTCGATATCTGCTCTTTTAATCGCTAACTCAGCCGCAAATGCGCCCATATCAGCAACAGACTCGTTATTACCTGCAATACGGCGTTCTTTGATACCGGTACGATCAGTAATCCATTGATCACTGGTTTCTACCATTTGCTCAAGATCTGAGTTAGTTCTTACATTTGTTGGCAGATAACTACCTGTAGATAATATTTTTGAGTACATAAAAGACTTAATGCTTATCAATTAATAAAGATTCAAGTTTGTCGGTAATACGACCTGGCACTTGCTGTTGTATCTCTGCGACGGCTTGGTGAATAGCTTGCAAAAATGCCTTTTCATCGGCATGTCCATGACTCTTAATTACAATGCCGCGCAATCCTAACAGACTCGCGCCATTATACTGGTCGGGGTTCAGTTGTTTTAGTTGAGATTTAAGACTCGGCAAAAACAGTTTGAGAATAAATCTAGCGAACCAGTTTACATCAAACTGTTTCTTTAGTTTTGCGAGTATAAGCTGGGAAACCCCTTCAGCAGTTTTGAGTGCAATATTGCCTACAAAACCATCACATACTATTACGTCAGCTTTACCACTAAATATCTGATTCCCCTCAACAAAGCCAATGTAATTAATCGCGCTTGAGTTTTCAAGAAGTTGCGCAGTTTGTTTTACAACGTCATTGCCCTTTATTTGTTCTTCACCAATATTCAACAATGCAACACGTGGTTTAGATAAGCCCCACACGCTTTCGGCTAAAGACGCTCCCATTACCGCAAACTGCATTAATACCTCTGAATCACAACTAGAGTTAGCGCCCAAATCTAGCAGCAAACTACCCTGGCCGTTTTCTTCAGGTAAATGAGTCACTAACGCTGGTCGTTCTATACCAGGCAAAAGTTTTAGTACAACTTTGGCCATAGCCATTAAGGCACCGGTATTTCCTGCACTAACACAGGCATCAGCTTGCTGTTGGTGAACAAGATCTAGGGCTAAACGCATTGATGATTGTTTACGAGAACGTAAAGCGGTAATCGGTTTGTCGTTGGCAGAGACAACTTGGCTGGAATGAACAAACTCTAAGCGCGGATGCTGAGAAATTTGATGCTCTATTAACAGGGAGTTAATAAAGTGCTTGTCGCCAATTAAGGTAACATGCAAATGAGGGTAATAGTTAAGTGCCTGCGCAACGGCAGGCACTGTAACATGGGGGCCAACATCGCCCCCCATTGCATCAACTGCAATAGTAAGTTTTTGCAAAATGCAAAAATTTACTTGTTGATTACCTTGTTACCGCGGTAGTAACCGTCAGCAGTAACATGGTGACGACGGTGAAGCTCACCTGAAGTAGCGTCAGTTGTTAATGCAACATTGTTTTCGATAGCATCGTGTGAACGACGCATGCCACGTCTTGAACGTGTAACTTTACTTTTCTGAACAGCCATTGACCCAGTCTCCTAGTCTTTCTTTTTTAAACTTTGTAACACTGCAAACGGATTTGGTTTAGATTCTTCCTCTACAACGTCGATTTCACCAAATACTTGTTCGTTTTGCTGAACCTTACAATCCTCTAAAGAATGTTTAGGTATGATTGGCAACGCTAATAACAATTCGTCTTCAATCAATTCAGCTACTAAAAAGTAGTTGTCTTCATTTAGTTGCAGTGGTTCGTAATCTTCTGGTAACTCTTCCACTTGCGATTCATCGCAGACTGGCGAGTAAGTAAACTCAACATTAATAGCATAACTAAAAGTTTCACTACAACGTTGGCACTCTAACTCCACCTCAGTTAACGCTTTGCCTTGAACGACAACTAAACCTTGCGGATCAGTTCCAAAGCGCAACCAGACGTCTACATCACTATTCACTTTCAAGGTTGCATCGCTAAAACGAGGCAATCGTTTGATCTCGAGGAAGCCCTCATAATCTAACTTTCGCTTAGCCGTCTTAAACGGGTCAATCTCTACTGGTAATTTCACTTTTTGCATAAGGCGCGCATAATATAGTTACACTCAGTGATAGTCAAAACAATTTGTGCTTTTTTCCTGCCTTTAAAGCATCGCTATCGCTAAAGATTGCGTTTAAAATCAGCAGACTGTTAATTTTGGTTAAAAAACGATGAAAAATCGACTAATTCTTGCCTCTAGCTCTGTCTACAGAAAACAACTATTAGAAAAAGTTTGCCCAACATTTGATTGCTTCAATCCAGATATCGATGAATCACCAAAACCTAAAGAAACGCCAGAGTTGTTGGTATTACGTTTAGCCGAGCAAAAAGCACTTGCAGGAAAAACTCAGTTTCCTAAAAATCTGATTATAGGTTCTGATCAAGTTTGCTGCATAAACGGAGAAATAGTTGGAAAACCCGGCAACCATCAAAATGCTGTTAAACAACTTAAAGCAGCAAGCGGACAAGCCATTACCTTTTATACAGGGCTCGCGCTATATAATAGTGAAACGAAACAGATGCAGAGTTTGGTAGACACCTTCGAAGTTGGCTTTAGAGAGCTCTCCGACAGCCTCATTGAGCGTTACCTGCAAATCGAACAACCCTACAACTGTGCTGGAAGCTTTAAAAGTGAAGGTTCTGGCATTGTGTTATTCAAGCACTTAAAAGGTGACGACCCGAACAGTTTGATTGGCCTTCCATTAATAAGACTATGCGGCTTATTAGAAAGCCAAGATTTTGAGTTATTAAGTTAGCAAACATATAAAGGAGCTAAGCTCCTTTTATCTAAAACCCTACTACAAAGGATCAAGCTGATCACAAAAGCGTTGAAGACTTTCTTCTAACGGCGCGGTTAAATGCATCTCTTTTTGCGTAGCCGGGTGTTCAAAACGAATTTGCCATGCATGTAAAAACAAACGATTCAAACCTTTCGCTTCGGTAGCGGCCAATAGTTCTTTATCTGTGTATTTGTCGTCACCAGCAATGCTATGACCTTCGTAAAGGCTGTGCACACGAATCTGATGCGTTCTACCAGTCACCGGACTGGCTTTCATCAGAGTCATGTCAGCGTATCTTCGCTCTATTCGATAACGAGTAAGCGAAGGTTTACCTTCTGCTTGATCAACAATCACCATTCTTTCACCTGACGACACAGCATTTTTACGTAATGGCGCGTCAACCGACCTAACCGATTTTGGCCATTGGCCATGCACTAAAGTTAGATAGTCTTTTTGAACAACCTTCTCTCGCAGCTGTCGATGCATGTCACGCAATGCACTGCGCTTTTTAGCAACAACCAATAATCCGGAGGTATCTCGGTCTATTCGGTGAACCAATTCTAGATAACGACAATCTTGACGTAACGAGCGCAGGGCTTCAATCACTCCAAAACTTAAACCACTGCCACCATGCACTGCCATCCCAGAAGGTTTATTCAGAACTAACAAGCAGTCGTCTTCATAAACTATTTGCTGTTCCAGTTGAACAACCTGATTGAGCTTGTTAGACGGCAAACCGGTTTCTTCGGAAACTCTAATTGGCGGAATTCTTACTACATCATCAGCCTGAACTTTGTATTCAGGTTTAACTCGCTTTTTGTTAACCCTAACCTCCCCTTTGCGCAAAATGCGATAAATACGACTTTTAGGTACCCCTTTTAGCCGTTTTAGTAGGAAGTTATCTATTCTTTGTCCAGCCTCGTCGTCACTAACCGTGACCATCTGAACTGCTTTATTTTCGGTATTCATAGCAAAAATTGTAACATGCTCATAAATAATTTGATGGAAAAATATAGCTTTGCTATATTTGTAAGGCTTAAAGTGCCCGTTTTTAAAGGTTTTCCTTATTTGGCACCGTATTCGAAGCCCATTAATTTGTAAATTTTGGTGCTATCGAAACTAAGAATTTTCATAGCAACCTGATAGGCAATCACAATTATTTGCCTTAAATCAAAGCTATATAGAATAGATTGTAAAGTTCGGCAAGCACAGTTTGCGGGACTCATATTTATACAAGCGCCAAAATGCGCCCTAAGGACTAGAGAAGCTAACCGCGAGGTTACCTAGACGCTCTGACAATAAACACAGGGTCTGGCCATTTAAGGCAGGTTAATTGCTGCCCATGAGGTTGTTTAAATCAAACAAACCCCAAGGCAACATAAATGAAAAGAATGTTAATTAATGCAATGCAGCTAGAAGAAATGCGCGTTGCATTGGTCGATGGCCAAAGGCTATACGATCTAGACATAGAAAGTCCTGGTCACGAACAGAAAAAAGCAAATATATACAAAGGCAAAATTACTCGCGTAGAGCCTAGTTTAGAAGCTGCATTTGTTGACTACGGCGCAGAGCGTCATGGCTTCCTTCCAATGAAGGAAATCGCTCGCGAATACTTCCCAGAAGGCTACGTCTATCAAGGACGTCCAAGCATCAAAGAAGTCGTTAAAGAAGGCCAAGAAGTCATCGTTCAGATCGATAAAGAAGAACGTGGCAACAAAGGCGCTGCACTAACGACTTTCATCAGCTTAGCCGGTAGTTATTTAGTATTAATGCCAAACAACCCTCGTGCAGGCGGTATTTCTCGTCGTATCGAAGGCGATGAACGCACACAGCTTAAAGAAGCGATGAATGGTCTAGAATTGCCTAACGGCATGGGCCTAATCGTTCGTACAGCTGGCGTGGGTAAATCGGCAGAAGAGCTTCAGTGGGACTTAAAAGTACTACTTAATCACTGGGGTGCAATTACCGATGCCGCAGAGTCTAAGCCAGCACCTTTCCTTATCCACCAAGAAAGCAACGTAATTGTTCGTGCAATTCGTGATTATTTACGTCGCGATGTTGGCGAGATCCTCATCGATAATAAAACTATCTATGAGCAAGCTAAAAAGCACATCGAACTGGTTCGTCCTGACTTCGTAAACCGTGTAAAACGTTACGAAGGCGAAGTGCCGATGTTCAACCACTACCAAATTGAATCGCAAATTGAATCTGCTTTCCAACGCGAAGTTCGTCTTCCATCGGGTGGTTCAATTGTTATCGATCCAACCGAAGCCTTAACTTCAATTGATATTAACTCGGCTCGCGCAACTAAGGGCGGAGACATTGAAGAAACAGCGCTTCAAACCAACCTAGAAGCATCAGACGAGATTGCTCGTCAACTTCGCTTGCGTGACTTAGGTGGTCTAGTAGTTATCGACTTCATCGATATGACGCCAGTTAAAAACCAGCGCGAAGTAGAAAACCGCTTCCGTGAAGCCGTTCGTCAAGATCGCGCTCGCGTTCAAGTTGGTCGCATTTCTCGCTTCGGGCTACTAGAAATGTCTCGTCAACGTTTACGTCCGTCATTAGGTGAGTCTAGCACTCATATTTGTCCACGTTGTAACGGACAAGGTACTATTCGTGATAACGAGTCTCTAGCATTGTCTATTCTTCGTTTATTCGAAGAAGAAGCGCTAAAAGAAAATACCTCTGAAGTTCATGCTCAAGTTCCTGTGCCGGTAGCAGCTTACTTGCTTAACGAAAAGCGTGTAGCAATCAACAAGCTTGAGAAACGCCATAACGTTCGATTAGTGATCATTCCTAACCAACATATGGAAACACCTCACTACGACGTTACTCGTATTCGAAATGGTGAAGAGACTCAAGAGACTAGCTATCAGCTTACTGCTGAAAACCCATCTCCGGTTTATCAACCTAACCAAGTGGCTAAAGAAAAAATTGAAGCTGAGCAGCCAGTGTTGCAGGGCTTTAGTGCTCCTGCTGCACCTAGCGCCCCAGCCAAAGCAGCCAAGCCTGTTAAGAGTGCTGCAGAGCCTTCTTTAATCGCACGTATTGTTGCATTCTTTAGTGCCATGTTTGCTAGCGAAGAAAAGCCAGCACCAAAGAAACAAACACGCAGCAAGAACAATCAGCGTGATAAGCGTAATAATCGTCGCAATAATCAACGTAATGACAAACGCAACGACAAGCGCCAAGAACGCCCAGAGCGAAAAGAACGCAGCGATCGCAACGAAGGTTCTAACAGCAACCGCCGCCGCAAGGATCAGCGTAACAAACCTGCTAGAGATAAAGTTGAAAATGAGACTACTCAAGAAACTAAGTCTCAAACCAAGCAACATGCTCCAAAAGAACAGCAAGTTAAAGAGCGTAGAGAACGTCGTAACTTGCGTAAAAAAGTAAGAGTAAAAGCCGAGAAAACCAACGAAGCAGTTGCAGAGCAAACTGCTGAACAGCCAGTTGCTGAAAAACCAGTATCTAAAAAAGCAGAAGTAGCTTCTCCAAAAACTGAAGCTCCAGTGGCTAAAACGAGCGATAACTCGGAAGCACCAAAGCCTAAACGTCGTCGTCGCTCATCGAGCAGCGCAGGTCGTAAACGCTTTAATGACTTGCCAAAAGCAGAGACTAACGCTCAAGAAGCAGCTATCGATTCTCGCTATCCAGAAGCAGAAGTGAAAGCTGAATCTCCTGTAGTTGAAACTAAAGCTGAAACTCCTGTTGCTGAAACTAAAGCTGAAGCTCCTGTTGCTGAAACTAAAGCTGAAGCTCCTGTTGCTGAAACTAAAGCTGAAGCTCCTGTTGCTGAAACTAAAGCAGAAGCACCTATTGCTGAAACTAAAGTAGAAGTGCCTGCAGTTGAAACTAAAGCTGAAGCACCTGCAGTTGAAACAAAAGCAGAAGCACCTGTGGTTGAAACTAAAGCTGAAGCACCTGTAGTTGAAACTAAAGCTGAAGCTCCTGTAGTTGAAACTAAAGCTGAAGCTCCTGTAGTTGAAACTAAAGCTGAAGCTCCTGTAGTTGAAACTAAATCAGAAACACCAGCAGTTGAAACTAAAGCTGAAGCACCAGCAGTTGAAACTAAAGCTGAAGCACCAGCAGTTGAAACTAAAGCTGAAGCACCAGCAGTTGAAACTAAAGCTGAAGCACCAGCAGTTGAAACTAAAGCTGAAGCACCAGCAGTTGAAACTAAAGCTGAAGCACCAGCAGTTGAAGCTAAAGCCGAAGACATTAAGCTTGATGCGGTTAAAGCCGAAGTGAAACCTAAACGCAGTAATCGCGGTAAGCTAAAACCTAGCAAAGTTGAAGGTAAAGGTAACGCTTCAGCTGCTATGGCAAAACCAGCACCTGTTGCTGCAACGCCTAGCCAGCCAGAAGAAGTAGTTAAAAAACCTTACGTACGTAAGCCCGTAACAGTTGGGTCACGACGTGTTCAATCTACTAGTTCTAGTACATCTGCGCAGAGCCCTATGAGCAAGCCAGAATTGTAGGCTGCAAATAAGTTGTACAAAAAAGGCCAGCAAATTGCTGGCCTTTTTATTTACTTAGGAATGACTAAACAAACCTAAGCTTTCACCCTTTCCACAATGCCATCACTTGCTTGCTCTATCATTGCTAAAACTTGCTTAAAGCCCTGCACACTGCCGTAATAGGGATCAGGCACTTCTTCCAGCTCTACCCCGCCAAAAGGTAAAATCAACGCCAATTTATGCGCATATTGCTCAGGACAATGCTTATGTAAATAGCTTAGGTTTTTCTTATCGGATGCCAAAATCAAATCAAACTTAGCAAAGTCTTTATCTAATACTTTGCGTGAGCGAATACCTTTAAAACTGTAGCCCTTTTCTTCAGCAATTCTTACTGCACGAGGGTCAGGTTTATCACCTTTGTGATAATCCGTTGTGCCTGCTGAATCAACTTTGATTTTCAGTTTGTGTTGTTTAAATTTAGCTCGCAGTACAGCTTCTGCAGTGGTTGAACGACAAATATTCCCCATACAAATAACCAGCACCGATTTAACACCGACAAGTTTTTTCACATATATCCCTTATAAAAAAGGCACCTAAAGTGCCTTTTACCATCTAGTTGAAGAAGCCGCCTAGGCTATCCAGTAACTTCTTACTATCTTCATTGTCGCCCAAGGCTTTTTTAAGTTCCTTGTTAACCGCTTCTTTAGCTTGACCTTCAAACAATTTTTTCATGTCTAAATTAACTTTTGGCTCAGTCCAGCTGCCTTTTACGTTAATCGGAATATCCAAGCCAGCTAAGTCATTTTTAGAACCTTGCCCTTCTAGGCTAGCAACCACTTTGGTAATAAAAGTGAAATCCAAGCTTTCATTAATCAAGTGAGTTTGACCAGTACCGTCAATGCGTAACAAAGGCGAAGACATTTGCATCTTATTTACCTTAGCTAAGGATTTACCTAAGGTGGAGTTTATCACCAACTCACTAAAATCTGTTTTTTGCTCTTGCTGCGCTTGCTGCTTATCACCGCCTTTAATAGTAGCCTTAGCAGAGCGGATCATTTGCGGAATGTTAACCCCATAGATAGCGCCATCGGTAAACGTAGCGTTTATTGGACCAGATATCTTCTTTTTAATGGCGGTAGGCGTTAAACCAGTGCCTTTAACATCAAGATCTACGTTTAGCCCGCCTGCAACAAAATCAAAGTCAGCAGCATCACTTAACAAGGGCCTTGCTTGAACCCCATTTAATTTAGCAGTCATTGAGTAACTAGCCACTGGCTTTTGGCCGTTAATCACCGCGTTACTCTCTAAGCGTCCATCGTACAAGTTTGCGCTTAACTCTTTTAAACGTAGAATTCCGTCTTTAATCTGAACTTGTTGTTTGATGTCCTCTATGTGGAGCTTCTGATGTTGTAATTTATCTATTGTAAGAGTGCCGTCTAAATTGAGCGTTTTCAAAACGGTTAAATCAGGCTCTTGTTCTTGGCCAGGCGCTTCACTTGACGAATTTGCATCATCAGTTGTATTGCTACTTGCAGACGACTCACTAATAAAGTTGGAGGTATCGAGTAATGGAATATTTAAATCAAATTTGATACTAGGTATGTTATTTAGTACTACGCTGCTGGTACCTACTAATTGCGTTTTGCCATCAATATCTACTGCCAGTTTAGAAAGCTCTGCTGTTTTGCTTGCTACTGTGTAAGACAGCGCTAAATCAGTTTGAACATTCATTGCACCATTTGGAATAGCGCTGCCTTGTAAGTTCAAGCCATTACTAACATCGCTTAAGGCAATTCGGCTAAAGTCTTCGGCTATGAAAAGCAATCCTGTTGCCTGTTGCTCTACCAACATTTCGCCATCATCAAACTTTAATGAAAGGCTAAAACCGTTATCTTCACCTAGTTCTAAACCGTCTAAAGTAAAGTTAACAGGGCCTAACTTTTGAGTTTTGTTTTGCGCTAAATCGATGAGTTCAACATTAGCATCAACAATTTCGATACCAGCTAATCGAACGTTCCACCCGGCAGCCGATGCGCCAGACGCCTCTTCAGTACTTTTAGGTTCGCTTGAAGCAGGTTCGGCTTCTTTAGACTGGGTTAAGTCGTCAAGACTGGTTGTTCCATCTGCTTTAGTTTGGTGGCGTAAGGTCAAACCTCGAACTGAGATATCCCCCACTTCAATGCTTCTACTAAACAAAGGCATCAAAGCCACTGACATTTCAGCTCCTGCAATACTAACAGTATCCCCTTCACCAAAATCAGGGTTGTCACGCAGGCGCAAGCTACCAAGTTCAAAGCCAATACTAGGGAAAAAGCGCCAAGCTAAATCCCCATCAATCACTAATTCTCTTCCGGTTGATTCTTTGGTTTTCTCTACCAAAAGCGCTTTAATATCGTCGGTATTTACCATTGATACCGCGACGACAACACCGACAACCAATAAAACAATCAGGGCTGCGACAACATAGAGCAACTTTTTCATAATCTTCCCTATTTACAAAGCTGTTGAGTAAGTATGTGCTTAATTATTAATGATAATTTAAAACTTATATTTCTATTATTTATCTAGTCTGTTTTGGCAGTGTTTAGTTAACCCGCTAATTAGAGGCCAACAAGTCACGAATTTTAGCGTTAATAATATCGATAGCGATTCGATTTTTACCGCCTCTTGGAACAATTACATCAGCATATTGCTTAGAGGGTTCTACAAATTGGAGAAACATAGGCCGAACGGTATTGTGATATTGAGACAACACCGAATCCAAAGTTCTGCCTCGTTCTTTTACGTCCCTTTGGATTCTTCTTGCTAAACAAATATCTAAAGGTGTATCTACAAAAATGCTGATATCTAACTGCTCACGAATTGCAGGATCGGTGAACAACAAAATACCCTCTAATACGATGATTTTTGTAGGTGCTACCGTCTTGGTTTCTGCCATACGGTTATTAACTTTATAACTGTATTGGGGCTGTTCGATGGACTCACCGCTTTTAAGCTGTTTTAAATGTGCTACCAATAAATCATGATCCATAGACTTAGGATGGTCATAGTTAGTTTGCTTGCGCTGCTCAGGCGTTATGTGGCTTTGATCCTTGTAGTAACTATCTTCATTAATTACTGCAATGCAGCTATCACCTAGTTCGGTGCGAATATCGTTAACAATGGTTTGAGAAAATAAACTTTTACCAGAAGCTGACGCCCCAGAGATCCCAATTACTACGATATTATGATCTTGATTTTGCATAGAAATAACCTAGTTCTTTTGCCGCAATTATAGGTGCAATATACCCATTAGTCATTATGCGAATGGCGCCTAACATTATTTTTCAACTTAATTACCTATAAGTTATTCAGGCAAGCGTTAGGATACTAGGCATCACCTGTCGCTTAAGGTAATATTGGCACCCTTGAATTACCCGTTAATTGACTGAGCTAACAGTAGATCACATGACAAACGAACAACGTAAAATTCTGGTTACCAGTGCCTTACCTTATGCAAATGGTCCTATTCATTTAGGCCACTTACTCGAATACATACAAACAGATATTTGGGTTCGTTTCCAAAAGCTACGTGGTAACACGTGTACCTATGTATGTGCAGACGACGCGCACGGTACACCGATCATGCTGAAAGCTCAGCAGATGGGCATTACCCCTGAAGAAATGATTAACCAGGTTCACGTTGAACACAGTGCAGACTTTAACGAGTTCCACATCGAGTTTGATAACTATCATTCTACCCATAGCCCAGAAAACCAAGCGCTATCGGAAGAGATTTACAACAAGCTTAATCAAGCGGGTCACATAAAAACTCGAACAATTTCTCAATTGTTTGATCCTGAGAAAAACATGTTTTTGCCAGACCGCTTCGTAAAAGGCACTTGCCCTAAATGTAAAAGCGAAGATCAAAACGGTGATAACTGTGATAACTGTGGCGCTACTTACAGCCCAACAGATTTGCTGTCGCCTAAGTCGGTAATCTCTGGTGCCGAACCTGTTCTTAAAGATTCAGAGCATTACTTCTTTGATCTACCAGCATTTCAAAACATGCTAAAAGACTGGACAATCTCTGGTTCGCTACAAGATGAAATGTCAAACAAGCTTAACGAGTGGTTTGAGCAAGGCCTACAACAGTGGGATATTAGCCGAGACGCGCCTTACTTTGGTTTTAAAATTCCAAATACAGAAGACAAATACTTTTACGTATGGCTAGATGCTCCAATTGGTTACATGGGCAGCTTTAAAAACCTATGTGACAAGCGCGACGATTTAAACTTTGACGATTACTGGAACAAAAACTCTGATGCAGAGGTTTATCACTTCATCGGCAAAGACATTATCTATTTCCACAGTCTATTTTGGCCAGCCATGCTAGAAGGCGCCGGATTCCGCAAACCAAGCAGCGTGTATGCCCACGGTTATGTAACCGTAAATGGCGCAAAAATGTCTAAGTCACGCGGCACATTTATCAAAGCCCGTACTTATCTTGACCATTTAGACCCAGAGTACTTGCGTTACTACTATGCTGCTAAGTTAAATAACAGAATTGACGACTTAGATCTAAATTTAGAAGATTTTGCACAACGCGTTAATTCAGACTTGGTAGGCAAAGTGATTAACATTGCTAGCCGTACCGCTGGGTTTATAAGTAAACGCTTTAACGCCACTTTGTCTCCAGTGGTAAGCAACCAGGCTTTGTTAGACGAATTTGTAGCAGCTGAAGCAAACATCGCTGCCTTATACGAAGGTCGAGAGTTTGGTAAAGCAATGCGAGAAATTATGGCTTTGGCCGATAAAGCAAACCAATACATTGCTGAAGAAGCACCATGGCAGTTAGCCAAAAATGAAGATACCTTAGAACGTGCCCACCAGGTATGTTCAATGGGGATTCATTTATTCCGAGTGTTAATCACTTACTTGAAGCCTGTACTGCCAAAACTAGCAGACAAAGTTGAGCAGTTCTTAAATGTAGAACTCAAGTGGGCTGATATAAATAACACTCTAGTTAATCATGAAATCCAAAGCTTTAAGGCATTAATGCAGCGCATTGATATGAAGCACGTAGAGGCAATGGTTGATGCATCTAAAGATAACTTGGTTAGCGCTACCGCGGCTCCTAAAAAAGAGAAGCCAGCCAGTAAAACTAGCAGCGAGATTGAGCCCATAGCTGATACCATCAGTTTTGATGAGTTCGCCAAAATTGATCTACGTATCGCTCGCATTGTTAAAGCAGAGCATGTGGAAAAAGCGGAGAAGCTACTTCGTCTTGAATTGGATATTGGTAGCGAAACTCGCCAAGTATTTGCAGGCATTAAGTCAGCTTACGCACCAGAAGATCTCGAAGGTAAGCTAACCGTTATGGTAGCCAACCTAGCACCTCGTAAGATGCGCTTTGGAGAATCTCAGGGAATGGTCCTTGCTGCAGGACCAGGTGGAAAAGACCTCTGGATTTTGAGCCCCGGAGAAGGTGCTCAACCGGGTATGCGAGTAATGTAAAACATAAAAAGGCGCTAACCAGCGCCTTTTTTAATTCTAGTAAGTATTAAAACTTGAATAGCTAAGCTGTTCTATTGGTAACATCTTCAGCGTTTTAACTTCTTTCACCGCCGCATAAGGAGATGCTTGATGAAGATGAGACAACAGCTCAAGAAGCTTGGCTTCGTCTCCCTCTGCGACGACTTCAACATCTCCAGAGTCTAAATTTTTTGCATAACCTACAAGATCTAATTTAAGGGCTTTAAGCTGGGTGTGATAACGGTAACCTACGCCCTGCACCTTCCCCTTAGCTAAAGCCTTTAAACAAAACACCAGCTGCTAGCCCAGCACTGGTTTTACTTCGTTTAGACCTGTAAATTCGAAGCCGATGCTCTCTACTGGCATGTTCTCTAAGGGAACGCTACAGCGATCAAGGTCTAAACAAAAATAGCGCTGCAATTGATATTGCGCGTTAAGTTGCTCAACTTCATCAAAACCAAATTGACTAAGCGTCCAGCGTAGGCGTTCATCTCTACAATTACATATAAGACTAAGTAGCGTGAATCCTTGATTTAACGCATAACAGCGGGCCCAATCAACCATTAGTTTAGCCAGCCCTTTTCCTGCAAAATCCCGGTTAACCGTAAGTTTGTGCATAAACAAGCTTTCACGCCTTACCTCGGCTTCTACCTCAATTGCACCACTACGATTATTTAGAATCATGGCTGCTACAGGTTTGCCTGCAATATATCCCATGTACATTTCATCTAAACGATGATTAGCAAGTAAAGAATGTGGAGTAATTTGATGAAATTTCCAAAGCGGTTCGCCTCTTGATTCGAACCAACTTGCTGCTTCCATCAGTAATTCGCAAAACTGATAAAGCTCAATACTTGATATAGAACGAACCACCAAATTAGGTGTCGCTTCGCTTGACATATCAACTCCCTTGATAAGTGTCTAAACTGTGACCGATGACCAGTTGTGAACAACATGTTACACAGATTACCTTTAAGTTAAAAGCATTGTTGGTAAAAACAAGCTCCTTATTTCAGCCTTACAAAGCAAGGCTTGCAGCACAAAAACTAAAATTAATCCTGTGATACAAACTTAATCACCAATATTGTGCCAACTTGCTGACAAAACTATACAAACTTCAACGAGATTAAAGAAAGTTTCGCTGCTTTATAAATTGCCAAGAATCACTGATAAACAACCATATAAATGCGATAATCTTTAACTATATTCAAACTCATTACCCTATAGGAAGATACATGGATTGCTGTAGCCAATCAGGTCTAATGCCCATTGAACAAGCAAGGTCTTTATTACGCGATAGCGCTAGCCTAAAAACCCAAATACAGACCGTGAGTTTAGAAGATGCACTAGGTAGAGTATTAGCTGAAGACATCGTGTCGCCTATTAATATTCCTCCCTTCGATAATAGCGCGATGGATGGTTACGCTATTTGTGCAGAACAACTACCTAACAATAAAACTCTTCCACTTAGTCACAAAGTGTTTGCTGGAGATACCCAGCAACTAGCCTTAGAACCTGGTCATTGCGTAAGAATTATGACCGGCGCACCACTACCTCCCGGCTGTGATGCTGTAGAAATGCAAGAAAACACTGAAATTAATGCAGACGATGAACAACAGATCACATTTAAGCAGCCAATCAACAAAGGCAAAAATGTTCGCTTAAAAGGTGAAGATGTTAAACAAGGACAAGTTGTTATCCCAGCGAAGACCCGCTTAAATTCAAGCCACATAGGTTTACTCGCCACGCTGGGCATTAACGAAATATCAGTTCAAAGCTTACTAAAAGTGGCATTGTTTTCTAGCGGTGACGAACTAATTCAACCTGGCAACCCACTAAAGCATGGTCAAATATACGATAGTAATCGTTTTGCTATTCGCGCCCTACTCGCAAAGTTACCTGTTGAAGTAATAGATTTAGGCGTTATTGCTGACGATAAACAGCTGGTTACTGAAGCTTTTATTAAAGCAGACCAAGTTGCTGACATAGTCATTTGCAGTGGCGGTGTATCGGTAGGCGAAGCCGATTACACTAAAATGGTTTTAGATGAAATTGGCGACATAAACTTTTGGAAACTAGCGATTAAGCCTGGTAAACCTTTTGCTTACGGTAATCTGCCAAATTCATGCTTTATTGGCCTGCCTGGCAACCCGGTTTCGGCTTATGTAACGTTCTACAAACTGGCAATGCTAGTAATAGCAAAAGCGTGTGGATGGGACTATAAAGAGCCACTCACAATACCGGCAAAGTCTTTACAAGATTTCAAAAAGTCACCGGGTAGAACAGACTATCAACGTGGTTTTGCAAGTATCAGTAGCAGCGGCCAACTAGAAGTAAAATCGACTGGTGCTCAAGGTAGTGCCATCTTCACCAGCTTAACTGAGGCTAACTGTTTCGTAGTACTTGAACAAGATAGAGGCCGTGTAAGCGCCGGTGAAATGGTGACTATAGAAATGTTTGCCGAGCCAATTCTTTAGTTAGAATTGATTATGTAACTTAACCGCTTTGTGCATTAAAAATATCTGCTCTCCCATTTTTAATGCCAAAGCCTGTTGCGCTTGAGGAGAGATAGGCACTTTAAAAGCCACGCCTTCTAAACTCACTTCAACATAATAGGTACCTTCCAAAGAATTAACCGATAATACTTCAGCTTGCCACTGATTTTGAGCACTACAGCTTTCTATAAATTGTTTAGACAACACAATGTTACTTGGTGAAATACTCACTAAATGAACACCTTCGTCCAGTACCTCTGGGCTCTCAGCTAATATGTATTGCTCGCCCAGCTTAAACCAACGCCATCCCTCATCAGCCAAACGCTCACTGCGCTCTACACTTAACACTATGGCTAGTTTAGCCTTACCGTTGTATTGATTAATCAACTCAAGACTATTTCCAAGCGTAAGTGTTTTACTGTCTTCCATTAACAGCACCTTATCGCTAAAAAACACTAAGTCTTCTGGATTATGAGAAATAAGCAAGCTGCAGATGCCATGTTGCTTTAGCCACTTCTTTAATATTTTCAGTAAATTGGTAGCAGCTTTTCGATCTAAAGCTGAGAACGCTTCATCTAACAGTAATACTTTTGGTTTGGTTGCTAGCGCCCTTACCAGCGCGACTCGCTGGGCTTGTCCACCAGAAAGCTGCTGGGCATTTTTATTAAGAAGGTTGTTAACACCAAAGCTCTGAACTAGATATGCTAAATCACTGGCACTCACCCTTTGTGACAATTTGATGTTTTTTGCCACCGTTAAGTGAGGAAAAAGAAAACTTCCTTGAGTGACAAAAGCTATGGGTCGTTGATATGAGGCTAAACTGCTATTGCTATCAAACCATACTTGCTCTAAGTATTTAATATCACCAGTTTGAGGGTGATCTAATCCAGAGAGTAAGCGCATTAAGCTGGTTTTACCAATTCCGGACGGTCCAAACACACCGGTAAGCAATGGTAAAGAGAGGGCTTTTACACTTAACTCAAAATCTTCTCTTTGATAATGTAGATTAAAACTTAACACCCACACTCCCTACCCGTTTCTTAGCTCCGGTCACGCCATAAGTAAGCAATAAAGCGAAAAATGAAATACCCAATAACACCAACGCTAAACGGTGGGCAGCGGCAAAATTAAGGCTCTCTACGTGATCGAATAACGCAATCGCAATCACTTGGGTTTCTCCAGGGATATTCCCCCCGATCATTAATACCACCCCAAACTCTCCTAAAGTGTGCGCAAACCCCAATACCATCGCGACAATAAAGCCACTTTTTGCCAAAGGTAACTCCACATACAGCAACTGTTTCCACCTAGGCATTCTGAGCACTTTTGCGGCATCTAATACGCCAGGTTCAATTTGTTTAAAACCACTTTGAATGGGTTGAACGACAAAAGGTAAAGAATATAAACATGAGGCGAATACCAGCCCCGAAAAGCTAAAGGCCAATTGGCTACCGGTTATAGCCTGCCACCATTGCCCCAAAAAGCTATTAGGCGCAAAACCAATCAGCAAATAGAAACCCAACACAGTAGGAGGTAGAACAATAGGTAATGCGACGACCGCTTCAACAATATGCTTTAACTTAGACTGACTGCGCGCTAACCACCAAGCTAAAGGAGTGCCTAGTAGCAATAAGATTAAGCAACTAATCGTTGCCAGTTTTACAGATAGAATAATGGCTTGGTATTCAGCATCGCTCATATTTTGGGTAACAAATATCCATTTTCAGTGATAATAGTTTGTGCGTTCTCGCTTAACAAGTAGTTATAAAAATCAATAGCTTGAGATTCATCACTAAGCAAGGCAACATGCTGAGCAACGCTCTTATGCAACCCATGCGGAACCAACCAATAAGACCCATTAAAATCAGTTTGAATTGAGCGAGCGACAAAGCCTGCAGCGACATTACCAGTAGAGATAAACTGAAACACTTGAGATACATTATTCGCTAACACTATTTTAGCATCATTATCTTTCTGTTTAGCTAACTGCTCGGCAGCCAAACCATATGGTGCTAGTTTTGGGTTAGCGTAAGCGTACATCTGTTCCCAGTTATCCCATAAACTGCTATCTGTTACCTTATCGCCATTTTTATTTAAAAAGCTTGGAGCCCAAAATACCAACTGGCCATACGCATAGGCCATTTGTTGGCGTGCTTTTCCTTCTTCAACCAGCTGTTTTGGCCGAATGTCATCAGCCGAGAAGAACAAATCGAAGGGGGCTCCGTGACTTATTTGGTTATACAAAATCCCGGTAGAAGCGCTAGATATTCTGTAGTTGAATTCAGTATGTTGGCTTTTAAAGTCTTCCGCCAATAGTTCTAAAGTTTGTTTAAAATTGGCAGCCACAGCGATGGTAACCGGCTTGGCGAGAACTATTGAGCTAACAAAAACAGCAATTAAACAAGCTAAACGGGCTACCATTTATCTTTCGCTTTAAGATCTGACTCGCGAGCATCAAGCCAAACATCACCGCCTAAAGTGCGCTCCTTTTTCCAAAAGGTAGCCTTAGTTTTAAGGTAATCCATTATGAAATGGCAGGCTTCAAAGGATGCTTCCCTATGAGCACTATTTACCCCAACAAAAACGATTTGGTCACTGACATCTAAATCCCCAACCCTATGCACAATACTTGCGTCTTGGATTGGCCAGCGCGTTTTTGCTTCAGCGACAATGTTCTCCA
This sequence comes from Agarivorans sp. OAG1, assembly GCF_037076485.1. Classification (NCBI taxonomy): domain Bacteria; kingdom Pseudomonadati; phylum Pseudomonadota; class Gammaproteobacteria; order Alteromonadales; family Alteromonadaceae; genus Agarivorans; species Agarivorans sp. OAG1. Next base: position 2,184,671 of record NZ_AP028990.1, on the reverse strand, counting down.
GCTGCACCTCGGTCATACCCGGGTAATGCTCCAGTTGAAGCCCCTTCACCTGTTGATCTAAATTCATATCTCTAACTAGACCAACAAAAAATACGATAGCGCCAGCACTGGCTCGCTCTCGCAAACGTTGGTACTCCTCTCCAACGTCAAAATCTTCTAGCTGTACTTTAATCATCTAACCACCTGTAACAGGGGGGAAAAATGCAACTTCGTCACCGTTGTTTAGAGTAGCAACTTGGCTAAGATGGTTTTGGTTAACTGCCATCAAAATCGCCTCATCATCTAAGGCCAACCATTGCTCACCTCTAGCAAGCAGCGTTTCCTTTAAGGTATTAGTATCGCTACCTTCTACTAACTCAACATTTATCGAGCTTTCGCCTAACTGCTCTTTTAAACGAGCGAAAAATAGTACTTTAATTATCATCTAAACATCCTGATTATTCGGCGCTAAACGAACCCGATTTTCCGCCATGCTTTTCTAGTAGCTTTACATCTTTAATAATGATGTCTTTTTGAATCGCTTTACACATATCATAAATGGTTAGCGCAGCTACGCTAGCAGCGGTTAACGCTTCCATCTCTACGCCGGTTTGGCCTTTTAGTTTAGCGGTGCTTACTACCGTAATAATGCCTGTTTTTTCATCTAAGCTTAAATCAACGGTGACCTTACTTAACATCAAGGGATGGCATAGAGGAATCAACTCGGATGTTTTTTTAGCAGCTTGAATTCCAGCTATACGAGCACAGGCAAACACATCACCCTTGTGCTGTTCTCCATTTAACAAGCTATCTACGGTTAGCTGATTAACTTGTACCAAAGCATGCGCTTTAGCGATACGGCTTGTCTCGGTCTTTTCTGAGACATCCACCATAATTGCTTCACCAGAAGCATTAATATGAGTAAATTCACTCATTATTTTTGACCTATGTGAGGCACAAAATTACAGGGTTTATGAGTGCTATTTAGTTGCTCTAACAAGATTTTCTGCCATGCAGTTTTACAAGCGTTGGTTGAGCCAGGAACACAAAAGATCACTGTTTTATTGGCAAACCCGCCTAATGCGCGACTTTGCACCGTAGACGTTCCAATCTCGGTATAAGAAATATGGCGGAACAATTCTCCAAAACCTTCAATGTCTTTATCAAATAATACACTTACTGCTTCTGGAGTATTATCTCGTGCAGTAAAACCAGTGCCTCCGGTAGAAATAACACAATCTATTGACGGGTCAGCAATCCAGTTACTTAATATGGCTCTAATTTGATAAACATCGTCAATAACAATTTGTTTATCAGCAAGTTTGTGGCCGGCTTCTGTTAGTGCTTCAGCCAAATAACGCCCTGAAGTATCAGTATCTTCATTACGTGTATCGGAAACGGTTAATACCGCGATGTTTAAGAAGGTTTGCGTATCGTTGGCCAGATGGCTCATTATGATTCTCCAACTTTATCTTGTATATGTTGCCACTGCTCAGGAGTATTGGTATTTACCATTGCAGATGCTAATTCTTTTGGTATTTCAATTTCAGTGGCTTGAATAAGGTTTAAAAAAGCTTTTATTGACCTTTGCTTTGCCACTGGCAAAGACAAAACATCAGCTAAACAGGACAAGTTCTTGGCATTAGCTTCAACAATTATAGGGAAAATACTATTTGAGAAATAGTAATTGCCAGGTTCAGTTTGGTGTTGATTTATAATCACATCAAGAACTTGCATATTAAGTAGGGGCATATCAACAGGGATGAACAGGCAAAACCGTTGATTAAGGGTTTGAAGGCATGAAAGTATACCGGACAATGGTCCTTTCGATTCACTAGAATCTTCAATATGACGAAACTCAGGATAGTTGCCGCTCACATAACATTCGTTATTTAATGTCTCTTCAAGCAAGCTAAGCCTAGATTTAAGTAAACTACTCCCCCGCCACTGTAGCGCTGCTTTATCGCTTCCCATTCTCTGAGATTTGCCGCCTGCGAGAACAACTCCTGTTAACTTTACGAGGGAATTTGATTGCATTTGATTACAAGCTTGAACGACTTAGTAGGCTAATAATGCCTACTAAGCGTTTAGATGAAAAGATTTATCGTGCTAACTTATTGGTCTTTATCCCATTTGGACAAAACCGCTAAAGAAACCACTGCTACACCAATGAATCCCATTACAAAAATGGTTGGCATGGCTGCATAGCCCAAAACATGCCAAAAAACTGATTCCAAAGTACTCATGTGTTTTCCTTATTTTACTACCAGCCTTCAACACCACTCATATCCGGTAACCGGTGAGCAATGCCTTTGTGACAATCAACACAGGTCTTTTCCCCGCTAGCTAACGCATCTGAGTGTTGCGCAACACTGCGAGGACGCTGCTCTGAGAAATCCATAAATTCAAACTCGTGACAGTTTCTACACTCTTGAGAATCATTTTGGCTCATACGATGCCATTCGCGCTCTGCTAAATATTTACGGCGCTCTTCAAATTTTTCTTGAGTGTTAATGGTCCCCATAGCAAAGGCTACCAGCTCTTTACTTGCCTGAACCTTGCGTACAATTTTGTCAGTCCAGTTATGTGGAACGTGGCAATCTGAACAAATAGCGCGCACACCTGAACGGTTTGAATAGTGAATAGTTTCTTGTATTTCAGCTACGATTGGCGCGTGACAACCAGAACAGAACGCTTCGGTATTAGTTGCTTCCATGCCGGTGTTAAACGCACCCCAGAATAGAATACCGCCTGTAAAACCAAGCGCTAGCACAACACCCACAGCAGCTTTGCTGGGAGTACTGAGTTTGCGCCAAAATGCCTTCAATAACTTCATAATATAGCCTCTGGTTAAACTAATGCTTAGCGTAAAGACTCTACGCGTTCGTATTCGTTTTCAATCAACGGGGCCGCTTCATTTTGAGGCACGTGGCATTGCAAACAGAAGTAACGGCGAGGAGACACATCCGCCAATACTTGCCCGTCGCGCGCTTCATAGTGAGTTACACTAATTTTAGTAGCACCACTTTCTCGGGCATTTTTCCAGCTATGACAAGATAAACACTTATTAGCGTTAAGGCTCATCTCGTAATGACGAATCTGGTGTGGGATCAACGGTGGTTGAAACACATAATCGGCATCATAGGGTTTGTCTTGTTCAACCACCGACTTTAAGCCAGCTGCTGAGTTTTGGGTATTTAGCTCGGTGTCGCCCCGCAGTGAAGCTACACCACCATTACTTACGTAGTCATTTGCGACTACTACTCCGCAAAGCAGTAAACTGCTTAATAGACCAGATAATAAAACTCGCATTTTCATAATACTCTCTCCGCCACCTTGGCAAATATTTTTAGCGAAGCATTAAAAGCGAGGGGCTTTCAATGCTTTTAATAGCGTTAAACCTTAGCTAACTTAACAGCACACTTCTTAAAGTCGGTTTCTTTAGAAAGCGGATCTGTTGCATCTAGGGTCAATTTGTTGGTGAGCTGCTTGGCATCAAACCAAGGCATGTACACTAAACCCTTAGGTGGACGGTTACGGCCACGAGTTTCAATTCGTGATTTAACTTCACCGCGGCGTGATTGAATCATCACTTCATCACCACGTTTAAAACCACGTTGTTTTGCATCTTCTGGGTGGATAAACAATACCGCATCAGGGAATGCTCGATATAGCTCTGGAACTCGACGCGTCATAGAACCAGAGTGCCAATGTTCTAATACGCGACCAGTGCTTAACCACAGATCGTATTCTTCATCCGGAGACTCAGCCGCAGGCTCGTAAGGCGTAGCAATAATTAGTGCCTTGCCATCGGGTTTACCGTAAAAGTTAACCTCTTCGCCAGCTTTTACATAAGGGTCAGAGCCTTCGCGGAAACGCCAACGCGTTTCTTCGCCATTAACCACAGGCCAGCGTAAACCACGTACTTCATGATAAGTATCAAATGGCGCTAGATCGTGTCCGTGATCGCGACCAAACTCAGCGTATTCTTCAAATAAGCCTTTTTGAACGTAGAAACCAAAATCTTTTGCTTCGTCATTAAGCTCTGCGTTTACTTGTTCAACAGGGAATTGATCAACTACGCCGTTACGGAACAAAATGTCGTATAAGGTTTTGCCTTTATATTCAGGTTTCTTAGCTAGTAACTCTGCAGGCCATACTTCTTCAACCTTAAAGCGCTTAGAAAATTCAACCAATTGCCATAAGTCTGATCTCGCTTCACCCGGCGCAGATACTTGCTGATGCCAGAACTGCGTGCGGCGTTCAGCGTTACCATAGGCACCTTCTTTCTCAACCCACATTGCTGTTGGTAAAATAAGATCGGCTGCTTGGGCAGTAACTGTTGGGTATGGGTCAGATACAACAATAAAGTTTTCAGGATTGCGGTAACCAGGCAAACCCTCTTCATTTATATTTGGCGCGGCTTGCATGTTGTTATTACACATAACCCAGTAAGCGTTCAGCTTGCCGTCTTTAAGCATACGGTTCTGCAATACCGCGTGGTAACCAGGCTTAGGCGGAATGGTTCCTTCTGGTAGCTTCCAAATGTCTTCTGCAATTTTGCGGTGTTTAGGATTAGCTACAACCATATCTGCTGGCAAGCGATGCGAGAAAGTTCCCACTTCACGGGCGGTACCACATGCAGATGGCTGTCCAGTTAGTGAGAATGGGCTGTTGCCAGGCTCTGAGATTTTGCCGGTTAACAAGTGAATGTTGTACACCGAGTTATTTGCCCATACCCCACGGGTATGTTGATTAAAGCCCATGGTCCAGTAAGAAGTTACTTTAACATTTGGATCGGCGTAATCTTTCGCTAGCGCTTCTAACTTCTCGGCAGGTACGCCAGAAAGCTTCGCCACCGCTTCTACGTTGTAGTCTTTCAAAAATTCGCGATATTCGTCGAAACTCATATCGGTCATTTTGCCTGAATCAGGGTTAGCCGCCGCTTTTTGTAATGGATGCTCTGGACGTAGTCCATAACCAATATCTGTTTCACCGCGTTTGAAGTGAGTATGTTTGTTTACAAAGTCCCAATTAACTTTGTCATTCTCGATTATGTAATGTGCGATGTAGTTAAGAATTGCCAAATCGGTTTGTGGCGTAAACACCATGCCGTTATCGGCTAATTCAAAACTGCGATGTTCAAAGGTAGACAGTACGTGAACTTTAACGTGTGGCGCAGACAAGCGGCGATCAGTTAAGCGAGACCACAAAATTGGGTGCATTTCTGCCATGTTAGAGCCCCAAAGCACAAACGAATCTGCAGCTTCAAGATCATCGTAACAGCCCATAGGCTCATCAATACCAAAGGTGCGCATAAAACCACCAACAGCCGAAGCCATACAGTGACGCGCATTAGGGTCGATATTGTTAGTTAAAAAGCCGGCTTTATGTAGTTTAGCTGCAGCGTAACCTTCCCAAACGGTCCATTGGCCAGAGCCAAACATACCTACTGAAGTTGGGCCTTTATCGGCAAGTGCTTTTTTCCACTTCTCCGCCATAATGTCAAAGGCTTGATCCCAAGAAACCGGAGCAAACTCGCCATTTTTATCAAACTTGCCATCTTTCATACGCAATAAAGGCGTGGTTAAACGATCTTTACCGTACATGATTTTTGAAAGGAAGTAGCCTTTAATACAATTAAGGCCTTTGTTTACTGGAGACTCGGGGTCGCCTTGAGTGGCAACAACTTTGCCGTTCTGAGAGCCAACTAAAACACTACAGCCAGTACCACAAAAACGACAAGGAGCTTTATCCCATTTCACTTTTGTTTCTTCTGACGAAGTAATTAAGTTGGTGGCACTTGCAGGTAAACTAATACCAGCAACGGTGGCTGCGGCACTTACCGCATTCGCTTTAACAAACTGTCGGCGAGTCCATTTCATGATACTTCCTCATTAGCTGATTCAAATTGGTGAAATACTAGGTTGCTGCTTAGTACCGCTTCCAATTTTCCGATGTCTTCTAGGGTGGTTACTATGTTATTGCGCGTCTGGCTTTCTATAGAAACAACGATTTTCCCCTCGGGGTTAAAACCGTGTACTTCTAGTCCTTCCAGATCGCTAATTTGGTCGATGACTTCTTTAATACGGTCTGGTTGGCACAACACCACCGCACTACTAATATGGTACTCTTCGTTCATCCAACTTCCTTTATTTCAATGGCTTGGCTTGGACATACTGAAATACAAGCGCCGCAACTGTTGCAGTGCTCAGAATTAATTTGTACCTCTGCTTTTCCCGCTAGTAATGGCTTAATGCTAATGGCCCTTTGCTCACAGGTGTCGCTACACGTTCGGCAATAAACACCGTTTTGTGCCAGACACTTAGAGGCATTAACGTCAACAGAATTAGACCAAGCAGGTTGCTGCTTCGGGTGAAACAAAGACTCGGGGCAAGACGTTGCACAGTCGTAACAAAATGTGCACTCACCTTTGGTGAAATCAACTGCTGGAAAACCGCCATTACCCTTAACAATAATCTGTTCAGGGCATGCTTTGACGCATTCTCCACATTGAGTACAGCCAGATTCAATAGACTGTTGTAACCAAGGTAGAGAGTGATGTTGTTTACTGCGAAGCGCTTTGGTAGTACTAAACATACGACGTTTAGACAGGTCTACAGACATCAATTTTCCTTACGAAATCAGGCTTTAACATTACTGGTAAAACCACCCTAAATTTCTTGGGTTAAGCGTAAATTTTATTAACAATCAAAAACATACCCCTTAAGGGGTGTTTGCTCAAATGATTGATTTAGATCAAGTATAGTGCGTGATTTCTATCACGCACTAAAACTTATCCGCCTATTGATGCGAGATGTGGAGTAGCGCCGGTATTACCGTCGTGGAGGAAATGACTAACTTTTTTGGTTTGTAATGCGTCTTCAATACGCTTACTTAATACGTCTATTTGAGAAGGGTTTTGCAGCAAATCGCGCAGCTCTACCCCCTCTTCACCAAACAAACATAAATGTAATTTGCCTTGTGAAGAAACCCGTAGGCGATTACAGGTAGCACAAAAATCTTTAGAGTACGGCATGATAAGGCCAATTTTGCCGGCGTAATCAGGGTGCTGAAAGACTTGAGCAGGCCCAGCGTTATGCGCTCGAATTTGCTGCTCCCAACCTTCGTTGAGTAGCAGTTGTTTAAATCCAGAGCCAGCAACATGATGTTTGTGGAAATAATCGGGCTGATCACCCATTTGCATTAACTCAATGAAACGGACTTCAACCGGGCGGTCTTTAATCCACTCCAAATACTTTCGAAAGTTTTGCTGGGCCATCTGTTTTATAAGCACAGCATTAAGTTTTACCGCAGTAAAGTCTTGCTCTAATGCCGCATCAATTCCGGCCATCACTTTAGTGAAAGTTTTGGTACCGGTGATCAACTCAAACTGACGTGGATCTAAGCTATCAACACTCACATTTACATGAGTAAGCCCCGCATCACGCCAGCGCTTAGCGTTATTCGCCAGCTTAAAGCCGTTGGTCGTCATCGCAAGTTGCTGAATGCCCTTAGTATTTGCGCATACTTCCATAATCTCGACTAAATCTTTTCTTAGGCTTGGTTCTCCGCCGGTAAGACGAATTTTGTTTGTGCCTAATTTTGCGAAGCATTCAGCAAGCTGAGCTATCTCAGATAAATTGAGATTACTATGGGGCGTTTCGCAATGATAACCATCAGGTAAGCAATAGTTACATTTGAAGTTACATTCGTCGGTAAGCGACAAACGCAAATAGAAAAATTTTCGGGAAAATGAATCCGATAACATAAATCAACCTTTCCAAATGCGGGAGGCAAAGTCATTTCTGCACTCTACCCTGCTTAGTCGATGCTAAGGGTCTAAACGCCATATCATTGTGACTTAGGTCGATTTAGACTTCGGTGATACTTTAATGCTAAGCAATAAATCTTAATTTGTTAAGTGCTTTCTTAAACGGTTACACTGGCTTTGTGATATTTGTCGGTTAACTTTATTGAATTAAAAGGACTTATTTTTGAAACGTTTTTTTGGCAAACGCTCCATAGGCACAGCGGTAATCCGCTTGTTAAGTGTGATGATGTTCCTTTTTGCCTTGGTAGCAATTGGTTCGTTGACCACCTTGGTAAACAGCCTAAATGATGCTGAAGCAATCAATATAGCTGGCTCTTTGCGTATGCAAAGTTACCGAATGGCACATGCTTTAAACGTATACGACAAAGAAGTAGAACGTAAGATTCAACAATTTGAAACCTCGTTAAACAGTGATGCTTTAACTAAAGCCGCCGAGCAAGATGATGCAATTAACCAGCGCTACCAAAAAGTTAAACAACGCTGGGTACAACTAAAACCCTTTGTGATAGAAAAGAACATTGACGAATTTGACCGCCAAATTGTGGGATTTGTCGACCTAATCGACGAATTTGTAGCAGAAACCCAATATAACTCCGAAGCCAAAGTATTCTCACTAACCCTGCTTCAATTAATTGCCTTTGCCATCATCACTTTTATTGCCGTTTACACGCTTTGGTACATTCAAAAGAATATTTCCAAGCCCATTTATCGATTAGTAGAAGCAGCCAAGCAAGTGCAACAAGGTGACTTTAAAATCTCTGTGCCAACCCGTTATGCCAGCATCGAAATGGAAACCTTGGCAAAAGGCATTATGTCTATGTCACAAGACTTGGAGCACTCTTACCAAACACTTGAAAATCAAGTTAAAGCCAAAACTAAAGAGCTTCGCCGCGCTAACCGCGATTTAAACTTCTTGTACAACCTAGAGCAAACGCTATTTAACAGCACCTTAAATGAGGAACACCTAGAGCAATCACTAAAGCTACTCTGTGAAACCTTAGGTATTAAGGGTGCCAAGCTGTACATCGATAAATTGGACATTGAGGTTGAATTACACCAACAAAATGTTCAGTTTGAAGAGCCAATATCCTTGCAGCTAAATCAAGAGCAATATGGCTCTCTGCAGCTACCTATGGTGCCCGAAGATAGAGCTGCAATTGTTACCAGTTACTGCCGCACTATCACTAAAGTGCTGCGTTTCGAACAGAGCTTATTGCAAAAGCAAAAACTGTTGTTGATGGAAGAGCGCGCTACAATTGCTCGCGAGTTACACGACTCTCTAGCACAGTCTTTATCTTACTTAAAAATTCAAACTAGCCTGTTGCAAAGGCAACTTAAACAAAGCCCTTGTGATTGCCAACAAAGCTTTGAAATTAGCGAAGAAATACAATCAGTATTAAGCGCCGCCTACATCCAGTTACGAGAGTTGCTATCCACCTTCAGATTAACCATTAAAAACGCCCTACTGGTTGAATCACTACAAGTACTGGTAGACGAATTAAATACCCAGCACTCTCAAGTCATAGAGCTTGAGACCAATATATCCAACGATATGGTGGAAGCAGATAAGCAAATTCACATAATACAAATTGTTCGAGAAGCGATCATAAACGCTCTAAAACATGCTGACTGTGATAAAATTTGGGTTAAATGTATTGGTGACTCTGAGCTTATTTCTGTTGAAATAGCGGATAATGGCTTACAGGGTGGCAAACTAAAACAAGTTAATGACCATTACGGACTGCAGATAATGCAAGAACGAGCTCAGCGACTAGATGGAGATATTCGCTTTGAGCAATCGTTGTCCGGTGGTGTTTCGGTAAAACTAACCTTTCCTAGAAAGAGTAATTAAGGATCCTGCAAGCTATGAGCGACCCAATCAACATTCTTGTTGTAGATGACCACCCTTTAATGCGTAAAGGCATTGTGCAGTTTTTAAGCATTGAACCTGAGTTTAACGTAGTTGCTGAAGCTGGCAGTGGTGCTCAAGCTGTGGAGCTTTGTAGTGAGCTAGAACCCGATGTAGTGCTATTAGATTTAAACATGAAAGGATTATCAGGTTTAGATACATTAAAACTACTTCGTGAGAAACAAGTAAGCTCTACCATCATTATCCTCACCGTATCAGATTCGAAACAAGACGTTATTAAACTTATTAACGCTGGTGCAGACGGTTACTTGCTTAAAGATATGGAACCAGAGCAACTACACGAACAATTAAAACAGGCAGCCGCAGGCAAACAGGTATTAAGTGAAGAGCTTGTCCCCTTCCTTAGCTGCTTGCACGAAACCGACGAATTTGCTGAAAAACTAGGAACAGTCACCAAGCGTGAATTACAAACGCTTAACGAAATAGCCAAAGGTGCCAGCAACCGCGAAGTAGCGTCTACTTTAAAAATTACCGAAGGTACGGTTAAAGTTCACGTGAAAAGTCTACTTCGTAAGTTGAATGCTAAATCGCGAGTTGAATTAACCGTGATGTATCTTGAACATATAGCGTAAAACGTATGAATAACACGCTACTGATGGGTGAAGCCAGTTGCCTTATTCTGGCGATGAGCTTCGCGATAAGAGCGATGTTTTTGCATGCTAAACGCCATCAAGATTGGTTCAATCCTCTGCGGATCTTCTTCAAGCCCGTCAACAATCTAAATGCCGATGAGTACTCATTAATTAGATGGGCAGTTTACGCACTAGTAGTGTGTGTAAGCTTAGATGTTGTTAGACACTTGATATAAAAAAGCGGCTTTACGCCGCTTTTCTTTGATTAACGCTTTTGCTTAAATTGCTTGTTAGTGAAGCGAGTGGCTGCAAAATTGCTGTTTTTCGCCCCTTTATAACCACGGTTTCCTGCCCCACGACTTCCTCGCTTACTGTCTGCCGGTACCAAATGGTGTAAGCCACTGCCAATTAACTTGGTAAGGCCCATATTGGTTAAGCCTTCGCGGATGATTGGCCAATTCTTCTCATCATGGTAACGAAGCAAGGCCTTATGTAAGCGACGTTGACGGCCCTTCTTGGCTACCGATACACGTTCACTAGTATGGCTAACCTTATGTAGCGGATTTCGCTCGGTGTGATACATAGTCGTTGCGTTAGCTAAAGGCGATGGATAGAAGTTCTGCACTTGGTCCAATCGAAACTTGTTCTTCTTCAACCACAATGCCAGCGTCACCATGTCTTCATCTTTAGTGCCTGGATGCGCCGAAATAAAATAAGGGATCAAGTACTGCTTTTTACCGGCCTCTTTCGAGTATTTATCAAACAGCTCTTTAAACTTATGATAAGTGCCCATACCGGGTTTCATCATCTTAGATAACGGGCCTTCCTCAGTATGCTCTGGCGCAATTTTTAGGTAACCACCAACGTGGTGTAAGGCGAGTTCCTTAACGTAACGAGGGTCTTCAATGGCAAGGTCGTAACGCACACCAGAAGCAATTAGAATCTTTTTGATCCCTTCCACCTTTCGCGCCCTACGATACAGGTCGATAGTTGGTGTATGGTCGGTATCCATGTGGTGACAAATAGTCGGATAAACACAAGACAAGCGGCGACAAGTTTCTTCGGCTTTTGGGCTTTTACAATTTAGCCGATACATATTGGCAGTTGGGCCACCTAAATCAGAAATAACGCCTGTAAATCCAGGAACTTGATCTCTGATCTGCTCGATCTCGTTGATGATGGAATCTTCTGAGCGGCTTTGAATAATTCGCCCTTCGTGCTCGGTAATTGAACAGAAAGTACAACCACCATAACAACCACGCATGATGTTAATTGAAAACTTAATCATGTCGTAGGCAGGGATCTTAGCTTTGCCGTAACTTGGGTGTGGCACACGCTGATAAGGCAAACCAAACACGCCATCCATATCTTCAGTGCTTAACGGCAATGCAGGAGGGTTAAGCCAAACAATTCTATCACCATGGCGCTGAGCTAATGCTCGGGCACAGCCTGGGTTAGTTTCTAAGTGGAAAATCCGAGATGCATGGGCGTAAAGCACTTGGTTAACTTTAACTTGCTCAAACGCTGGCAAATTAATATATACGTTTTCCCAAGGGCGTTTCTTTTCCAATTGCACAACAATCGGTTTAGCTTGCTCAGCTTCTTTGGGGTCAACTGTCTCAGTCTCTTTACTCGAACAGCTTTCCTCTATTTCGGCATACGGGCTAGGAATAGGGTCAATTTTTCCAGGCTTATCTAGATGGCTTGAATCCAAGCCACTCCAGCCGGGCAACGCTTCTTTACGAATAATCGCCGTTCCGCGAACATCATTTAGTTCGCTAATTGCCTCACCTTGGCTAAGGCGGTGTGCAACTTCTACCAAAGGACGCTCGGCATTTCCGTAGATAAGCAGCTCTGCTTTTGCATCAAACAGTACCGAACGACGCACTTTATCAGACCAGTAATCATAGTGAGCAATACGGCGTAAGCTTGCTTCTATTCCGCCAAGTACCACTGGCACATCTTTGTAGGCTTCTTTACAACGTTGTGAGTATACAATTACGGCGCGGTCGGGGCGTTTACCCCCTTCATTATTTGGCGTATAAGCATCGTCATGCCGTAGCTTTCTGTCTGCCGTGTAGCGGTTGATCATCGAATCCATGTTGCCAGCAGTTACCCCAAAAAATAAATTGGGCTTGCCTAGTTTCATAAAGGCATCTTTGCTGGTCCACTCTGGCTGAGCAATAATCCCAACTCTGAAGCCTTTGGCCTCTAACATACGGCCAATAACTGCCATGCCAAAGCTGGGGTGATCAACGTAAGCGTCACCGGTTACCAAAATAATGTCACAGCTATCCCAACCTAAGGTTTTCATTTCCTTACGTGACATAGGTAAGAATGGCGCAGCAGCACGCTGACGATTCACGCAAGTTTCAGGTTTAAATAGAGTTGGCGCAGTTTGCATAAAAATTGGTCTCGTAAAATCAAGCGCGACATTATATACGTTATTTTAGTTGCTAGGAAACGGATTAACAGCAAGTTAACAATTACAGGCTCTAGCTCTGTAAACTCGCTAGCTAAATGACCACAAATAACCTAAAATTTCTTTTAATATTTAGCGAGTTACTTATTGAAGAAGCATATGGAATTGCAGCGGCCTAGCGCTCACCTACTTTTAATATTTTTTGTAAGCCAACTGCTTTTTGCCTGTGCCCAGCGCCCATCTGACGAGCTAATTCAACAATATAAGCAGCCAAGTTACACCGTTAAGCCCGGTGTCGAGTCCGAAAATCAATTCAAAGTAAATCAAATTACCCAGTATCAACCAGGTAAAAATGGCATTGCGGTTCTGTCTGATGGCATAAGTGCCTTTGCCGCTAGAATTGCGTTAATTGAAGAAGCGCAATTAAGCATTGATGCGCAGTACTACATGATTAAAGAAGACATGACGGGGGCTATTTTTCTCGGTAACTTAATTGGGGCTGCTGACCGAGGGGTACGGGTTCGCCTGCTAATTGACGACATTAATACCTCCAATTACGACGATGTTCTCAAAGCCATGGCCTTGCATGACAATATCGAAGTAAGGGTCTTCAACCCATTTTACGACCGCACCTTTAGAGCAACAAACATGGTGGGCGACTTTGAGCGTTTAAATAGCCGCATGCACAATAAATCGCTAACTATTGATGGCCTAATTACTGTAGTAGGCGGACGCAATATCGGCGATGAATACTTTAGCGCTAAAGATGATCTAGAGTTCTCTGACATCGATGCCATTGCCTTAGGGCCGATAGTCGATGAAGTAAATCAAGCCTTTGATCTCTATTGGAATAACATTCGAAGCTACCCCATTGAATCCTTAAATACCAAGCAAATAGACATACAAGCGCAATATCGCCGTTTAGAACAACAGATTTTTAAAAATAGTGTTAAGTCTTTTGTTGTTGCCCATTTACGTTACGCAAAATTAATCGAAGATAAAACCTTTCGCGATTATCTATATTGGTGTGACGGCAGGCTACTAGTTGATCATCCCAATAAAGATGGGGACTTTGCTAGCGATGTATCTACAAATTTAGCCAGTGTACTTGAGCAGTCAGAGCAAAGTATTTTACTTAGCTCTCCGTATTTTGTGCCCGGCGAAGAAGGTACCTCAGGTTTAATAGAACTTGCCCACAAAGGCATAGACGTAAGTGTGATTACCAATTCGCTTGCAGCAACCGATGTCGCAGCCGTTCACTCTGGTTACAAAAAGTATCGCAAACGCTTGGTAGAAGGGAATGTATTTCTTTATGAAGTAAAACCGGATGCAAAGCAAAAACAACGCTTAGCCTTTTTTGGTAAAGGTGCATCTAGGGCAAGTTTACATAGCAAAGTCTTTGTAATTGATGAAGAAAAGCTCTTTATTGGCTCTTTTAATTGGGATCCTCGCTCTATCAATCTAAATACAGAAATGGGCTTGTTACTCACCTGCCCCAATTTGGCATACCTTGTGTTTAACGCAGTGCATGACGAACTGCCATTTAAAAGCTATTTGCTAGAGCTAGATGACAAGCAACAATTAGAGTGGGTAGAAACATTTAGAGAGCAAGCTGAAGTACGCTACGATAGTGAGCCTAAAGCCAGCGGATGGCGAAAGTTTCAAGCTTGGATAGTTGGTCTTCTACCAATAGAAGACCAACTTTAGCAGGCTTAGTGGTGGTGACCACAGCCACCAGCAGCGTGAACATGGCCGTGAGCTAACTCTTCTTCAGTCGCTTTACGAACTTCGGTCACTTCAATTGAGAAAGCCAAATCGATTCCGGCTAATGGGTGGTTGCCGTCAACAATTACTTCGTCTTCTTCCATACCGATAATAATTACTGATTGCTCACCTTCGTCGGTAGTAGCGCGAAACTGCATGCCTACTTCCACTTCGACATCACCAAACATACTCTTTGGCACAGCTTGAACAAGGTTATCGTTACGCTCGCCATAAGCATCTTCGGCAGCAATATCTGCATCAAACTTGTCGCCAACCTGCTTGCCAACTAGCGCTTGCTCTAAGCCAGGTACTAACTGACCATGGCCAACAATAATTGCCAAAGGCTCTTTGCCTTCGGAAGTATCAAGTTGTTCGCCATTAGCGGTTACAGTGTATTCAAAAACGGCAACGTCGTCTTTTGCAATGATCATTCAAGATTCCTTGGTTAAAAATAATGCAGAACTCTGCTAACAGGGCAATTCTAAAGCTTCAGAAACAAAATTACTATCTAGGATTCATTTAACAAAATAGTGCTAACTGGCAATTTGCGGCTCTTTGAAACCTTGTAAAAGTGTTCGGTTTGATAAGAAACAAGCTATAGGAAATTCCCACTAAAGATATAAATCCATGCCGCTTACCAAACACAGCCATGAAGTTATAGATTCAAGATCACCCAATCTGAATAAGCTCTTTTGTCTAATGGCGACCACACTCTTTAGTGACTAAAAAAGGGGCTCACAGCCCCTTTTTTATAGTTACCACAACATTTGCTTATGCGTGAGCCGTTTGCGCTGCCACATCCATTTCAGCACGCGCGCGGGTCATGTAAGACTTCATCAGCAAAGACGCGATTAAGGCAATAACAAATACACCAGCAAAAATGTAGAGCGTCATCTCGTAACTGCCAGTTGTTGTTTTAACGTAAGCTGCGATCTGTGGGCCAGCCAAACCAGCCAGTGCCCAGGCGGTAAGCACATAGCCGTGAATGGCACTCAGCTCCTTAGTACCGAATAGATCTCCAATAAAGGCTGGCAGGGTTGCAAAGCCGCCACCGTAACAAGTTAGAATGGTATATAGAACAACCTGGAACAAAATGATGCTAGTAATGTTTGGCAGCAAACAGAAAGCAACTATTTGAATTAAGAAGAAAATCATATAGGTATTTGGGCGACCAAGTACATCGGATAGTGAAGCCCAAGCAATTCGACCTAGTCCGTTAAACAGCGACATTAAGCCAACCACACCAGCGGCCTCCGCCGGGCTTAATCCAATGCTCTCTTGAGCCAAGGGTGAGGCTGCGTAAATCACCGCAATGCCACAGGAGATGTTAATAAACATCATCACCCACAAGCCATAAAAGGGACCAGTTTTAACCGCTTCGTTGGCCGTTAGTTGGGTTAAATCCTCTACAACTTTCTTTTCACCTGACTCAACCGCAGCCTTCATTGCATCTGGCATCCAACCCTGTGGTGGCCGCTCTAAATAAGACGCAGAAGCAAACATGATAACTAGATATACAACTCCGGTGATCCACCAAGTGAAAGCAATACCATTGCCCTCAACGGTAAAGGTTTCAATAATAAAGTTAAACACCGGGCCTGCTACCATAGCGCCAAAGCCAAAGCCCATAATCGCTAAGCCAGTGGCAAGACCACGACGATCTGGAAACCACTTAACTAACGTAGATACGGGAGTAATATATCCAATCCCTAATCCTATACCGCCTAACACACCATAGCCGAGCCAGATCAGATAAAGGTTTTGAATATAGGCGCCAAAACCCGCAATTAACAGGCCACCACCGAAAAACGTAGCTGCGAGCATACCCGCTTTGCGCGGACCATTCTTCTCAACGAAGTGCCCCATAATCGCTGCAGATAAGCCTAGGAAGAAAATCGCAAAACTGAAGGTCCAAGCAATTTCATTGTTGGTCGCTGACTCCAACAGCTGACCTAGGGGTTTCTTAAATACGCTGAACGCGTATACCGACCCGATAGAGGCATGTAGCCCAACGGCAGATGCAGCAATAAGCCAACGGTTTTTCATTACCTACTCCTTGTAAGAACATTAAATCCATTTATTGTCCTTATACTGTAGAACGCTAGATCTGAAGCATTTTTGACCTAAATCAGTTCAATTTACAGTCAAGTGCTTATTAAAGTCAGCTTAGTGACACAGTTCAAAAAACAGACTGCAGCAAATGATAATATCACCAACAAGATCAACCAAACCCCACATCAAGAATAAAAACCTTTATTCCACCAAACCCACGAAATAAACACGCACCACAGTTAGTGAATAATCATGCGCATAAATGACGTAGTTTTCTCTCCTTAATCTTGGCTAACTGTTTGTTCTTTTGTTAATTCTATCTAGTCTTCCACTGGGGAGAAAAAGCAGAGTTAGAACTATTTTTGTGGTCTCTAGACCAAAGCAAACCGCGTTTAACAGGCATTTATCAGCGCCGCCAAATTTTGTAGCCTTACAACTAACCAAAGACAACGAATAGTTCTGGTAACTTTTATCTAAAAATAAAAAGAGTACACTGTAGCCTTTGAAAAATGCTGTTGGTTACTCCATGGATCTGTCTACCCTACTCATCTTTATCCCTACCTTCTTCTTCGTTTCTATTACACCTGGCATGTGTATGACGCTAGCGATGACCTTAGGCATGACCATTGGGCTGCGCCGCACCTTTTGGATGATGCTAGGTGAAATGATAGGAGTAGGCATAGTTGCAGTGCTTGCTGTACTTGGTGTTGCTGCAATTATGCTACGTTACCCAGATGTGTTTACCTTGTTAAAATGGCTTGGCGGCAGCTATCTTGGTTACCTAGGGATCCAAATGTGGCGCTCTCGCGGAAAGATGGCTATACCCGAAAAAATTGAACAGCAAGCGCAAGTTAGCCCTTGGCAATTAGCCACTCAGGGGCTGGTAACAGCAATAGCAAACCCTAAAGGTTGGGCCTTTATGATTTCACTGTTACCGCCTTTTATCCAAGCGGACAAAGCCCTTCCCCTGCAACTAAGTGTATTGGTAGGCATAATTCTAATTTCTGAGTTTGTTTGTATGACTCTTTATGCAACCGGTGGAAAAACCTTACGGTTATTCTTAAACAAAAGCGGCAATGTACGCTTGTTAAATCGCATCTCCGGAACGCTCATGATTGGAGTGGGAATTTGGCTAATATCCACCTAGGGTTTAAAAACCACTCCCTACTTGGAAATACACAGCGCTTTCCTCGCCGCTGTAGGCAAAATCCATCCCTAGGCGAAGACCATATCTTCGGGCGATTTGATAACGAAAGCCTGCGCCCACAGACTGTACGCTTTCATCTGTAGCTAACTCACTTTCCTGTAGTGCTTGTCCAGCACCATAGAAAGCCGAGATAGTCCAACGGTGATCAATCGAGTAAGTAAGTTGTGATTGTAGAGTATGAATCTCGTCACCTTGATACCGATAGGCGGATACCCCTCGCAAGCCTACATAGGGTCGCGCTGTGGGTGATAAAAACAATTCATCAGAGCTAAAGAGTTGATAATTGCCAGCAAAAGCTAGGTTCCATTTTCTACCTAATGGAATATACACCTCTCCATCCACATTCAAATTTTGGTAGTCCCAATCGCTGCCCAATTTTTTATCGTAAATCATGTAATCTGCGTTTAGTTTATACCCCCTAGTTGGGTAAAAAATATTGTCTCTGGTGTCGTATTCGGCAATAAAACCTAGACCAGAAGTGATCGACTCATCCCCCCACACCTTGCCTAACAAGCCATTTAGCAGCTTATCCGCATTAGAGTTACCAGTATCAAACGTTACTTTGCTTACACCTACAATTTGCTTAGCACCCAACATCAGAGGAGTATCAGCGATACGAAACTGAAGCTTTTGCAGGGCTAGAGCGCCCTCGGTTTTAGTACCAATCTGCATGCTTTTAGTAAAATCACCTAAAGACAGATCTTTATAAATATTCAGATTAGCTTTCCCCAAGCCCATTCCACCGGTATAGCGGATTGAATCCTTCATCCATGAATGTCGATGTCCGGCAAAAGCAAACCAAGTACCATTCTCGGTGCCTGCTGCTCCCACTAAAGTAATTGCCGAGGGTATCAACTGTGCACCACCATCTAGTGATGACATCGCTAGCTTCTTACGGGCTATTTTCTCTTCTTCAGTTTCATGAAGAAATAGCCCCATAGCACCGCCACCAGCGCCAACAGCAGGTTCAGTTATTAGAATAGGAATAGGCAAAAAGCCATAGGCATTCTCTGCAAGGTGATGCCCCAAATCAAACTGTCCATCAACTTCGTCAAAATATGAGGCAGTGCTATCGGTTGAATAAACGCTAATAGACAAAACCGACAACGCCATCGCCGCCCATGTAGTTTTCATTAATAACCTTTGTTTAATTACTTAGTTGTTTGTTTAACTCTAAAACTGGCAATTTCAGCTTTTGAAGGAATTACGCTACTTTAAGCTTACTTTGGCGTAGTGCTAAATCTTGTTTGTAGGACTAAATCCGTCAAAGTAGTATCGTTATAACTTATTGGATAGACGTATTTTTTATGCTTAGTTGGAGAAAGTTGCTTCACTCGTTAACATAGGTAAAACGCAATATATCCGAACCAAACAAAAGCGAGTTACACCCTGCGCTACAATATATAAATGTAAGCTCTTTTATGTCGATATTGCTTGTTTACTCATTATGGTGAAGCGAATGTTCAAGGAAACAAAGATTAACTGGCCAGATTACTATCATCCTCGAAACGCGCAAATTCATGTTAAAAATGCGGTGCCCAGCAAAGTCCCTGCAGAGCGAGTTTGGGCATGTTTGATTAAGGCGCCGTGTTGGCCAACCTGGAAGAATAAAGCGACCTCTGTGCAGCTGTTAAACGGTAACGGCTTAGAGTTAGAAAAAGGCACGGTCTTTCTTTGGAAAACTAAAAAGCTTCAATTCGAATGCACAGTGGTCGAATTTGTGCCTAACAAAAAAATCGCTTGGAAAGGCAAATCTGGCAGTATAGATATGTATCACGCTTGGAAGTTAGACTGCCAAGCAGACGGCTGTTCAATTATTACTGAGACAACCCAACGTAATGGAATAAGCTGGCTCACTAAGTTTTTTCTTCCCAAGCAAATTAATAGCTATCATCAACATTGGCTTGAAGAACTGCAACAACAAGCCCGTTAACTTAGAGATCGTAAACTAAACCCAGCGAGCGATATATCGCATCGCTTATTTTGCTCCCTGACGCCTTAATACGCTGTTGTTTTCCTTGCTGCCAAATAGTCTCTCCTTTCTCGGTCAATCCAAGTTGCCACAAATGGGTATCGCGATCTTGGAACAAATAGTCTTCTAACTGTTCAGCAAAGCCTTCTCCGCATAGGTACAAACCAAACTCGAGATTAAGATGATCGGAGCGCGGATCAAAATTAGAGGACCCAACATAACTGCACTGCTTATTCACAACCAACGCTTTTACGTGGTAATAATGCTTAGCGTGTCCTTTCTCTTTATCTGGAGCAAACTCATAGAGTTTAACGTCTTGTTGTAATAACTGTTTTCGATAGGGTGAATAATACGCTCCTACAAATGCTGAATCACTGCCCGTTTTACCAGCAGTAATAGCCGTTACCTCTGCACCAGCTTGCTTGAATCTTTGTATATCACTTTCTCCAACGGCTTTAGGTAATAAATACGGTGTAGATATAACTAGCTGGCCAATCTGCTTATGCTTCTGCTGAATAGTTTTAGACAAACGCTCTCGATGATAAGGTTGTTTGTCTTCAAGTTTATTAAGTGAATCAAACAAAGCGGTCGCTTCAACAGAAGTGTATTCTGGTTCAGCGATAGTCAACACACTGCCCGCAATCGCAGCTAGCTGCAAGGGGTATTTGTTGGCAAGCTTGGTAAAACCCGCTAAAAAATAGTCGCGCTCTTCTGCCCTTGGTTTTCCCACTAAGGTCTGAACATCAACCGCACTCCCACTCTGAAACAACTGATTAAAGTTTATCTCAAAGGCCGCTAACACAGCTCCTTTTACCAACAAGTCCAAATCGAAAAAGTTTGCTTTTTTACTGTATTCAAAATAACTATCACCGATATTGCGCCCACCAGTAATCATTAAATCACCATCCACTAGCAGTAGCTTTTCATGTAAGCGATGATTACGTTTGTTTTTATGGATCTGAAAATCAAACATGCGGCTAAACCAGCCCAGCTGACGAGCTTCAAAAGGATTAAAAATGCGTATTTCAATGTTTTGGTGAGCGGCCAATGTTCTTAACCACATATCATTAAATTCAAGTAGGTCATCAAGAACTAACTTTACTTTTACACCTCTGTCGGCAGCCATTCTCAGCTCTCGGTATAAGTAGGCCCCACTTAGGTCGTGGTCCCAAGTAAAATACTCCAGCAATACGTAAGACTTAGCGTTTCGAACTGCCGCTATGCGATGAGCTAACGCCTCTTTCCCATTTGGTATTAAATAGACTTGAGCAGGCACAGTCTCGGGCTGCCAGTTACTGGTTAAGTCTTCAGCTATTGGCGGTGGTGCACTTGAGCACCCCGCTAACATACAAAATAATCCTAGTACCACCAACGACCTAATTTGCCAAAAGTTAGAAACTAGATTGGCTACACATTGATTAATAGAGTGCATAAGGAACCTAAATTTAAACGTGAAGATAGAGAACTTAAACGAGCATCCTTGCTCAACAATACTTAGAAACGGTAACCAACATTTAAGGTGGCAGCTGTGCGGTCTTTACCCACATTAATAATGCCAGTGACATTGAAGTTTTTGTCTAGCTCTTTATTAAAGCCAATGAGGCCAGCCCAACGTTGACTGCGAATACCTACGTTATAGTCCATTTCAATACCTTGGAAACGTACAGTACCTGTCATGTAGTCATCGTATCCTTGATATTCAGCACCAATAAACACTTGAGCTCGTTGTTGCTGAAACTGGTAACCAAGCATCGGTTGCGCGGTGAAAATACTGCCACCCCAATCATCTGCACCATTCATTTTGGTTTTCGTTACAGTGCCAGTTAACGAGGCAAACAAGTTCTTATAACCGATAGACAAGGTGGTGCCTGCGCCAAGTAAGTCATACTCAAGATGAATTGGAACATTAAAATCACCAGATGGAACGTAAATGTATTCACCTAAACACTTTTCTCCAACCACCAAACCAAAACATTGGTCGATCCCTTTAAAATGGGCTTGTACATCGGCATCTACGTTTAGCTTTCCTACCAAGCCAAATACATTCCAAAATGGCAAGATGTAGGCGTCTCCACGAAGGGTAAAGCTCTCGGTATTTACTACCGCATGAGTTTTTTCTGGGTCAAAGAAAGTTTCTAAAAGTGCTGGGCTTAAACCAAAAACACTAAAGCTGGTAAAATCGAAGTTAGTCTCTTGGCCACGGTAAGCCATAGAAAAACCATAGGGTTTTGGCAAGTCGATGCCCTTTCTACGTAACGTATCGCCAAAAAATGGAAGAACATTTTCTAATTTTACGTTTTCTTCGCGAACACGGGGATCAGACATCTCTGAAAGCAACTGCTGATCCTTAATAATGGCTCCCGCAGCATTGTCATAAAACGCGACCGGTTTGATTTCCATGTCTAATTCGCAGGCATGGCCTTTACATGTACCTGTTGCGTTTACCTCTTTGTGTTTAATAACGTACTCACCAGTATCTAGCACTTCAAGTTTAAGTACCTGGCGATACTTATTTACTCTTCCTAGATCGTGTTTGAACGGTTGATTATTGGTAATAACCATTTCTTTCACTAAACCGTTTCTTACCGTCATTTTCACTTGCATAAATCGGAAGAATGCTAAGTCTTGGGGCAACGCAAACTTTGAATAGTTAAAACTCACCGTCGCACTACCATCGTTATTCTGGTCAACCTGCAAAGAGCTTTTGTCGTAGGTACTCGCGTATTGGCGCAACTTGTATTCTGTCATCGCCAGCTTCTCGATTTCTTTTAATAAGCCCTTTCTGTGTTTTAGGTTTTCTTCTTTGTAACGAATGTTCAGATTCATGCGGCCTTTAAGGTCAGTACTATGGACCAAAAAGTACTCTGTTGTTTCGGTACCATGCTTTCCTGTAAAGCTTTTAGTTACGTGCTCAACAAAGTGCTCAGTTTGTCCTAAATCACTTAAGGCCAGGCCAGGAAGATGTTCAGGAATATTTAAATCTCGCAACTCGCTAAATTCATTTGCATTCTCTAAGTTAGAGGTGTCTTCGTGTTCCGCAAATGCGGTTGCAGAAAACATGAAACTAGATAGTAATGCTGCTTTAATCCAAGAGCGTGGTGTTGTGTTGTAAAGTGTTGTCATTACAGTTCCAAATTGAAAAACTCAAAAGGTTTATCAACGAAACGTATAAGCAAACGTCCCTATCTAACTATTACGTTAGGTCAACGAATTAATAGAGCTGGCAACGACTCCCCGCTCTGCTGATGGGCGTAGAATAAAAGAGGCAAGATTAAGGCGTTAATCAGTGATGATGGATCGAATCCTCAGTTTAATTATTAGCCTTATCCAATACCTGGCTAACTGAAAAACTTGTAGGTTTTAACAAAAGAGATAACGCCGGATAAGTAACTAGATAAAGACAAGCTCACCCAACATCCTTGTTCGGATTAGATACTCAGAAGAGCTTCGAAGAAGGCTGCAAAGACAGCACCACAAAAACGCAACCTAATAAGATTAATGCTAGCTAAGGGCCCTTTGTGGAATAGTGGTAATGAATAGAAGGTTATTGTAATGCAGTCCGTTTACCAAGTGCAGAAAAGTGCATGCCAATTAACAATTGTTGTCGGCTCATTTGGCTTCAGCCAACATGTTTGTGCTAAAAAATGTATCTACAAAGTGAATAACAAAACGAACGATAATTAAAATTAGGCTCAGGAATAACAGCATCTGCAATGAGGCATTTATATCAAATACCGGCCTTAAGTGCTGAGCGTTCATCGTTAGCAATACCAAAAACTGGCCGCCAAGGATCCTCATGGGTACTTGATTATCCTTTGGAAACAAACGCCAAACGGCAAATGTATTCACAAAGTAAAATGCCCCAAGCTGCCATGCATTGTCTAAAAGTGGTAACACAAACACATACTGAGTAAGCACAACGCAAGCCCAAACATAGACTAATCCTAATATCTTGTTGAGGTAGTGGTAAGGAAATTCGATAATGCTAAGGCCCATAGTTGCAGCAATGAGTGGAAACATAAATCCTCCAGGCATAGGCAGATATATCCATAACATCCAACTGACTAGGGTAACGACAACAAACTTAAGTGCACGTAAACGCCCCTCTGCTTGGCTAAGAAGAACTTGCTTCGGCAGTGTTTTAGGATCTTTTACCTCTGGCCACAACAAGCTAAAAACTAGCGAATAAACAACTACCCCTAATATCGTTTCTTGCACCCTAAGCACCGCAAGGCTGAAACTTAGCGATTGGCTTAAACCGCTCGCTAACGAGACGATCACTGCCACTATAAACGCCATCTTATAAACATAAGCGTATTTAGAGCGGGCAGACATGTAAGCGGCAGTGCCCCCCAATAAAAGCTCGCTTAGCAAAAACAGTTCCCGCTGCTGGCCGAATAACGCCAATAATGCAAACCCCAGCACTACACCACTAGCAGTGCCAATCACTCGCTGTCTTGCTTTATGTAATGCGTGGCTAAAGCTTTCGGTGGTTGCCATTACTACCACCGCAATAGCTGCCCAATAGGGTTTCTCCCAGCCAAAGCTTAGCGCTAGTACAATGGTTAAACTTAGGCTAATGGCAACTTTAATCGCTTTTATGCTAGCTACGCTCATTAGCGGATACCTGCTTGTTAATCATAACTGAAGCTGTAGTCCCTACTCTTAACTGAACATTAGCTGGGAGCTCGGTCACGGTAATTTTAACCGGGAGCCGCTGTGCCAAGCGTATCCATTCAAAGTTAGGGTTAACACTTGGCAGCATATGAGTACTCGTGCTGCCGTCTACTTGCGCTATGCCATAACCAATACTGCTTACTTGGCCTTTTAGTGGCGTATCGGGGTAACTCATCAAAGTGATTTTAGCCATGTTACCTTGCTGCATCGCTTCTATATCCGTTTCTTTAAAGAAGCCTTCGATCCAAAAGCTAGATTCATCAATTAACGCAACAACCGGTTGATTAGCGACTACATGTGCACCTTCAGCTAAATTGAAGTTGGTAATGTAACCATCCTTGCTGGCATACACTTTTGTAAAACTTAAATTAAGCTCAGCCCCCTTTAGCGCAGCAGACGCAGCTTTAACATTTGCCTGCGCGGATAGAACATCATTTTGCAAATTGTTTAATGTAATTACTGGTACTGAGCCTGGAGTGCGCTTTTCTAGGGCGCTCATTCTCTGTTGTTCGTTATTAGCCCTGGCTAAAACTGCTTTTGCTTGGGCTAAATTTGCATTTGCTTGCTGGCTAGCCGTTTGATAGACGCTATCATCAATTTCAAACAACAACTCACCACTTTTTACTCGTTGATTATCTGCTACATAAATTGCAACAACCGGCCCAGTAACACGGGGAGTAATCTCTACAATATTAGCTCTTACCAACGCATCACGAGTCCAAGGGTTAGCAAGATAATGCTGGTACTTTAATCCTGCCAACGTAGCGGCAACAACCACTAGCAATACAGTTAATATTTTGGTTTTCATTTAAATTCCCTAGTGTTTTATGCAGGAAAAACGTAACGGCTTAGCGCAACCGCGTATATCACCAACAGTGACAATTCAACTAACACAGGCGCATATAAATATTTCATCGCGCCTAAACGACCAATTAGCACCATGGTCAAATTTGCCGCTACATAAGCAGCACCAAACGCAATAAGTAGCGGCGGAAAATAAATTTCCCCAGCTGCAATTTCTTTAGGTAAGTATTCTTGGAACATGGTTTTGCCTTGGTGTTAGTCGATATACGCTGAGATTAAAATGTAAAAACGAAAAGAGTTAATCGCGAATGAAGGATCACATCCTCAAAACTAATAAAACTGGTTTGCAGCCGCACGTAAATACTCCATCATCTTTGAAGGGCAGCTCAAAGGTTCAAAAGCTTGTGACGAAAAATACACCGCAACATAGTCGCGCTTAGTATCTATATACATGCCTTGCCCAAAATAGCCTTGTAAGCAACGCGCCCCATCGTCATAAACCTTGTCAAAATTAAATGCATGCGACGCGCTGTTTCGCGCTAAGCCAGTTCGTTTTCTCATGTCCAGCATAAGCTTGGCAGGCAATACCGGGGTATCGGTAATAGTTGGCCAACTAGGACAAAGTAACATTGCTACGCGAGCTGCATCTTCTATCGAAGACAATATAAAGTCGTGGCTTAGAGCGGTGCCATCTGGCGCTAAGGTCACCACCATTGGCGCCTCTGCTTTAATATTTCCCCAAATTCTGTTTTCAAAAATTTGTGTCCAAGGCAGCTGTTCAATTTCTTCCGCAATATAAGCTAAAACGGCTCGTGTTATTGGGCCAACCCCTTGTTCAGTGGCAGCTGCCTCCCCTCTTTCTCTTTTAATTTGTTTTACAATGTCGAGCCAGTTTTCTTGGTAACCGGTGTATGCATTTGGCCGGCCAAATTGAGCCGCTAAGAAGCGAGACATATAGGAATTGGGGTCAAACATTGTCTGTTGAGTAGGAGTAATGTTTAAACCACTAGTACCATTAATCGCTTGACGAATGCTCACCCTGTCCCACTCGGTATTGCGAAACTCTGGTAGGTATACGCTTATAGATCTATCTATATCAATCTTCCCTTCATCAATAAACTGAGCAAACACCATACTAATTGCTAAACTCGACAGCCCCATCCATACATGGTTTTGCTCGGCTTTCATTCCAGGATAGAGCTCGAATACCACCTTACCAGCCTGAACAATAATTAAGCCTTGCACTCGGCTTTCCGGTAAAGAAACATAGTCGTTTAAACTACAAGTTTGGTTTTTACCTATTACCTCGCCTATTAATGGGTTAATTGACCGAGCAAGTCGATGATTAGATTCCGCTGGATTCACTAACGAGGACGGCAAAAAACGATTTAAATACGAGTTATAAATAAGTGCGTCGTTGCCCCCCATAACAAATTGATTAGGGCTAAAGTTTTTGTGGGCGTGACGAATTTGCTCAAGTGAAAATCCCTGCAAGCTAGCTGATACAGGCAACAAAGGTTCTGCACCTTGATTAAGTATTTGCGCATACTTCTGTTCAATGTACCGAGCATCCGGTTGTTCAGCGATACGGATCGCCGTTGCCACTGCGCCAACGTTTGCCATTATGGTGCCACGGGCAAGGCTCTGTTTAGTTTTCATGGGATAGCTCTTTTAAAACGGTAAGTGTTTATATTGCTACTTAGAATAGTGCTATGCTTTGCTCAGTGATAATCGGACTTGAAGGATCAAATCCACATGCATTTTAGTCTGGAACAACTTGCAGCATTTGTAGCGGTTTATGAAAAGGGCTCATTTAGTGAGGCAGCCGTCAAATTAAACAAACACAGAACCACCATTGGCCAAGTGATAACCAACCTAGAAGACCAACTGGCCGTTGAGCTATTTGAGCGAATTGGCAGAAGCGCTAAACCCACCAGCGAAGGGCAACTTTTATATAGCTACGCCAAGGTAACAATAGAGCAAGCTAAATCCTTTAACAAAATGGCACTTAGCCTATCTTACGGGCAATTGGAGTGCCTAAATATTGCCTATACAAGTCTAATTCCCAGTGATGTATTAGTGAGTATTCGTCAGCTTTTATTAGAAAAATACCCGGCAATGAAAGTTAACTTTCTAATTAAAACCAAAGAAGAGGTTAAAGCAGGGATCGAAGATGATTCAATACAACTGGGCTTTGTAAATGTAGATCAACGCACCCCTATCACGAGTTTCGATATTACTTTCCTTTGTTACCTTACTTTTGGTCTATACACAGCTAAAAATAGTCCTTTGGCAGAGTTACCAGACGATCAAATATTTGGTGCTTTAAAGACCAGTAAACAGCTGATACTAAAAGCTTATTTAGATGATGAGATCTCTCAAAAAATTCTATTGTCATCTAATTATGAAGTTATTGAAGACTTCTCACTATTACTTAGCTTAGTTCAGCAAGGTGTGGGATGGTCATTATTGCCAAGGGTCACAATTGAAGACCTGGGCGATTTGTTACAACTACAAAAGCTTAACTTGAACGAAGTGAGAGATGATTTTCAGTTTCCTATTGCGCTTTGGGCACCGCGCTCTAAAGCGATAATGGAAATAAAGAAAGATGTAGAGTCACTGGTTGTTGCGTACATTAACGAACGAAGAGCTAGATAACGAGAACAAGCTATCTGGTGGCAAGGGCGAAGCAAGATGAACTTGTCTTCGCCTCATATTAAGCAAGGAGCACTATTAGGGTAACTCTGTGTGCCACTGTAGCTGGTTAATTGCTTTCGTAAAACCGTAATGATAAAGCGCCAACATATAGTCTTCATCAAACATTTTTTTACTCTTTTTCTTCTCAGTAAAGTTTGCAGTAACGTAGGTGAATTTGGTGTCAAAGTTATGCTTTTCACTAAAATATAAAATTCGATACAAATCACCACGATTTTGATTAAGGGTTAAGCTTTGAACGCTGCGCCCAAGTAACTCTACACCTCTGTCCTTCAAATGTTGATAGGGTAGATCTAGTCGACCATTACGCACCACATATATATTTGGTGAGCTATCAATGCCTAAAGCCTGGGCTATGTTGTTGTAATCAAAACCTGCAGGGTCGGCAAACATTTGCGCACTAAGGCCGCCATCTACATGCATCTCTTCTAAGCTTTCGCCCTCTAGCTCAACCCCAATAAATTGAGGAGGAAATATTCCTGGAATAGATGAACTGGCACTTAGCACTTGATGAATTAGCAGCTCCTTATTGGGATGATCACTTGCCGCAATTTGCCCAAGATTCCACACCACTTGCTTACCAGAATCAAAATGAGTTGTGCCTATGAACAAGCGCTTACCACTGTTATGTGTAGCAGCAATCTTTGCGATCATTTGCTCATCAAACGTTGCAGCAATAAATTCGTTTAAGCCCTGCCCACTACTAACCCCATCTTTAAATACCGCATTTAAATAATTGCGCTTTGCCAAAATGCGCTTATCGCTAATACCTAACATGATGTTTTTCATAGTGACAATGTCGTCGCCACCTACAAATGCAAATGGCGCAATAAGAGCACCAGCACTTACCCCAGTGACCACGGAAAAATCAGGTAAGTTGCCGCTTTCATACATCCCATTAATAATGCCAGCACCATAGGCACCGTTTGCTCCTCCGCCAGATAAGGCAAGAATATTTAGCGAATTGGATGAGGTACGTAATACTGTTGTATTTGCGTCTTTGTCATATAGGAAATTTGGTGCCTCATTGCCCCAAAAGCGCAAGGGTTCACTCAATGATTGCTCGGCTATTAACGCTACTTGTTGATAGTTCCTTTCGGTTACACGCTTATCTAGCTCATGATGCGAACTACATGCACTTAACACTAAAGTAGCCAAAACAATCTGTGTTAAAGTTTTTGTATTAAACATCGTCTCTACCTCAAGCCACTTTAGAAGCAGCAAAGCTGTGATGAGGCTCGCTTAGCTGATCTTGAGCAAAAACAGTTTGCAGCTCCCACTCACCGCATTGCCGAGTAGCCTCTAACACACCGAAACTCGCGTTGTTAGCATGTTCTAAAGCCATAATGGGTGGCCAACCTTTCAATAAACCTCCGGTAAATAGCGCCGAAATCAGATCGCCCACGCCCACAGGGGCTTTATCAAACTCTAGATTAGGGCGTTTAACCAAATAGCAGCCACTTGAATCAGCCATCATCATGCAAAACTGCTGCTTTGATAAATTATGTAGATGTTTAACCAACACCACTTTGGGTCCTTTTGTTAAAGCCTTCTGACATGCTTCGATAGCTTCATTTAAGTTAGTTATTTCCATTCCTACAAAGCGGCTTAATTCAAATTGATTAGGCACTATCACATCTGCTTTTGGCATCACACGTTCAACCAAATACTCGCTAATACCTTCTGCTAAAATACAGCCTTTATCAGGATCACCCATGACAGGGTCGCAAACGTATATCGCCTTTGGATTAACCTGTTTAACCATGTCTACGGCGGCAATTAATGAGCTTGCCTGAGCGGCATCGCCCAAATAACCAGATACAATAGCTTGGCATTGTTGTAACTGCCCTATTGCATCAATTCCCTTCACTAAATCAGAGATGGCATCTGCCGGAAAGCATTGGCCAGTCCACCCTTGAGCATATTGCGTATGATTAGAAAACTGTACGGTATGAACGGGCCAAACTTCAAAACCCATACGTTGCAGTGGAAACACCGCCGAGCTGTTTCCAGCATGGCCATAAACAACATGTGATTGAACAGAAATAATGCCTTTCATGATGCGACTTCTCTAATTAGTTAAAATGGGAAGGCTATGACAACGCCTTAAACTGAACTGGAATACCCAGCCCTATTTAGATACAGGCATATTATTAGAAGTGTTCGAGCAACGTTAATCAGCATTGATGGATCAAGTCCTACCTATTCAATATAAGCCAGCAACTGGATGCCTTGTTTTAGCCAACACAAGTTACCGCACTAACGAAGGTGGCTTGTAGCGCATTTACGCGCTCACAAGACTTTAACCCTACGGCATAAGAGTTGTAGAGTGATGAAGTGATGGATTCTGTGAAAAAGACTTAAAGTCACCAAGTTAGTGGCTGTAGTAATTCATACCAATAGTTAACTTGGTCAGGTAGAGGCTTAGGTAAGTAACTAGCTTCAAATAACAGTACTTGGTGGTTAAACCAAAACAAGCCAACCAATAAAGCAAAATACCCAAATCTTAAACTTACATTAGTTTTTTTGGAAAATGGTGAGCGTAGCAACGAGACTATTGGACCAAGATATACAGCAGCAAACCACGCAATAGAACCTAGTGTAACAATGGCTAAGCGAAACATAGCCAGTTGGCTTTTCTGCATGGGCGCTTGCATTGCGATAAGCGAAAGTTGTTCAGTTAAAGGCATAAAAAAGCCGGTAATCGCGCTTGCTAGAGCTAGATACATCAGTAAATCGCCCACTACGAATAACCAATGGTCACAGGCCCCTAACTCGTCCATCGTTGATGAACCAATAAAACAAGTCAACGAAATAACCGATAAAGCGAGTGCTACAAACAAAGCCATATCAGCTCTGATATGAACACCATGATTTACGCCTGGCAGCGCTATTCCACCATCAATGTTGAATAAGGTCGAAATTTGAAAAGATACAATAGCGATGATAAAGCCCACAATCGTTAGGCGGGCTCGCATCACATTAATTGCAATACGTATACCTGTAGGTTGTGTCATTAAAGGTACCTGTAGTCTTATGAATAAAAAGCCTTAATAGCAAGCTGCTATTAAGGCTTTACAAATGATAAGTGCATGCTTAATCGGTAAGGGTTATGAGAACACCATAGCCATGTAACCTAAGATCAAGACTATTGCAGAGGTAAGCGCATAAGGTACTGGGTAAGCTACGGCAGCAATACCACTTTGCGAAATGTCCTGAATACCATTTAGCGCAGGCGTACTATTTCGTCCTCCAGCACAAGCTCCAGCTAATATGACCGGGTTCATCTTTCTAATGTAGTAACCATAGAGCCAAGCTAAGAATGGTGGCACTAAAGCGCCTAACAAACCTAGTACTGCTATCCAAAGCACGATAGTACCTTGGAATGAAGACATTATTTTAGGTCCAACTCCAGCTGCTAGAACCGCCACAAATAAGCTTAAACCAATGTCATTTAGGAAGGCTCTTGCCCCTTCACTAGTTGGGCCACCAAAATCTGGATTACGCGTACGCAACCAAGACACTAAAATCCCCATCAACATACAGCCAGCAGAAGTACCTAATGCAAATGGAATTCCGCCAATTTCAACACTAGCATGGCCAATCACAAAGCCAATAAATAAGGCCAATGACATAAATGATACTTCGGTATAAGCACTTTCAACTATTGGTGTAGCTTTAAGCGATTTAGCTGCTTGTTCTACACTCCATGCAGGACCAGCAAGACGTAATACATCGCCTTTTTCTACAATGGTTTTAGGAAGATGTGGTATTGCCACACCAGCTCTAAACAACGACTTTAGATGTAAACCAAATCCAATCTTTCGGCCCACTTCTGCCAGAGTTTTTCCTGCAAACTCTGTTTTACCTACATGAATATCCGCAACTTCAATATCTACCATTCTGGCGCGAGGTTCCGAGACTTCTTTACCAACTTTATCTTTGCCATTGAGTAATAGATTGTAATCGCCCAACACTCCAACAATATCGCCTAACTGTATAGAAGGATCTTTTTCGGCATCAATCACTTCGTCACCGCGCACTACTTTTAAAATTGCTGCATGAGGATTCATTTTGAACAATTGGCTAACGGATTTGCCAACCAACTCTGCGTGTTCAACTTTATACGAGCGGATCTGCTTATCGGTGAACCCTAAGATAGATGTACCTGCTGTACCAGGTAGAGCACCACCATCTTCACCGCCACTAAATTCTTGTTCTGCTTTTTGGGCTTCAAGCACAGCATCTTTGCCAAACATCTTAGGTAAGTATTTAATCAACAAGATAATGAATATTGAAGATAATACGTAGCTAATGGCATAGCCTGCAGCCATATTGGCACCTACCGTATCAGCTGTTACACCTTCGGGTAATTGGAAAGCTCCGCTAGTTACTGCTGATTGAGCCACACCCATTACAGCGGTCACTGTGTAACTTCCCGAAATAATACCTGCTGCATAACCTGGCCCTAGGTCTAACACTTTCACGCCAAAGAAAACGATTAAGAAGTTGGAGAAAACAACAATTAAACCAATAACTAAGAAGTCAACACCACCTCTTGCCAAGCCAGAAAAGAACTGAGGACCAACTCGCATACCTAAGGCATACATAAACAGCATCAGAAAAATATCTTCTACTAAGCCTGGGATATCATAGGTAATCCCATAAAGTGCACTAGAGGCCAGAGCAATTAATATACCTGTGACCAAAGTGCCCGCTGTAGCACCTAAATTGATTCCTCCAACGGTAATTCGGCCAATGGGGTATCCAATCGCTAAGGTTAAAAACAGATAAGCAAAAGGGTTACTCGCTAAATAACTTAAAGCCCAAGCAATACCGCTGGAAGCCTCTGATTCAATTGTTGACGCATAAGCGTTACCAACAAACAGAGTTAATAAAAAACATAAGCCCAGTATAAGGCTTAAAATGTATTTTGGAGGCGCAGCCAATACGCCCGCCAGTTTCGTTCGAACATTCATAATTAGAAACCACCTTCATTTAAGACAAAATAGAAGAAGTAAGCACTACTTCTTCTATTCCACTACTTCATAATGTGCCGATACTTAGCACTTGCCTGGCGACACTTTATGTAAGTCATGAAGTTTTGGAGGTGTAGCATTACCACCATGCTCTTCTAAATACTCGCAGGCCATTTCAATATCTTTGGCTAATATTTCCGCGGCATCGCGGTTTAAGTGAGGACGAACAACGATACGTAAACTGTTCACTTCCTGAGCATTGGCAGGCATAGAGTAAGCCGATAATATCCAGCCACGCTCACGTACTTTGTTTGAGATATCAAACTCGTTGTAGTTAGTCACTGATTCATCGAGTGTTAGCGCAACTACTGGTATACGCTGGGTTTCATTCATCACTTTAAATTTACCGGTGGCTAACAAACGGTCACGCAAATACTCTGCATTTTCAACAGTTTGCTTCATGATGCGGGTGTAGCCATCTTTGCCTAAACGAATGAAGTTGTAGTATTGAGCCATAACCGTAGCAGAGCTCTTACTAAAGTTAAGCGTTGCTGTTGCGGCCTCGCCACCAAGGTAATTTACGTAGAAAACTAAATCTTCATTGAAAACGGCGCGCTCACGAAAGATTACCCATCCTAGTCCTGGAGGCACTAAACCAAATTTATGGCCAGAGGCATTAATAGATTGCACTCGTGGCAAACGGAAATCCCATTCATATTCTGGATATAAGAAAGGATTAACAAAGCCACCAGAAGCCGCATCAATGTGCATTGGGATAGAAATACCTGTTTTTTCTTCGTAGGCATCTAACCAATCGTGAATAGCTTGAAAATCATCATCTTCACCGGTGAAAGTTTGACCAGCAATACCCACTACACAGATAGTGTTTTCATCAACGTACTCGTCAAGTTGCTCTGCAGTTAGTCGGTATTGACCAGGCTTTAAAGGAACAATACGAGGCTCTACATCGAAGTACTTAAGAAACTTTTTCCAAACAATCTGAACGTTACCGCCAGTTACCATATTTGGTCTTGAGGCATCTTTCCCCGCTTTTTCCCGAGCTTGGCGCCAGTTCCACTTGTGTGCTAATCCAGCCAACATGCATGCTTCTGATGAACCAATTGTTGCCGCTCCATAAGGTTCAACATCTTTAGGTCCATTCCATAAATCATGTAACCAATTAACACACTTTTCTTCAGTTGCTTTAGTGTGAGGATACATATCTGGATCTGCAAAGTTACGGAATGAACCGTCCTTAAAAATCTCAGCGGCTTCAGGCTCTACAAATGTAGTAACGAATGATGACAAATTAAGCATTGGGTTAGCATCGGTCCAACATTCACTTTTAACTAAAGCTGCCGCAGCACGGGCCGCCATGCCTTGTTCAGGGAACTGCTGGGGAAGCTCAACATTAAACTGTTCATAAGGGCTTAAGTCTGCGTGTTTATCGTGTGTCATGGAATATCCTAAATATGATAACAATTAAAATATGTAGAACTCAGTTGTGTTGCTTAGCGCCAATTCAAAGTTATACGACGCCAAATAATCCGTGTGAGTAATACGCTTTGCGTGTAACTGGAGCCAATCATAAAGAGGATTTAAAAAACCTATTAATCAGGTTTGAAGGATTGAATCATTCAAAAGAAGGAGGGAGGAAAGCAGCATTACAAAGTCGCACCAAATAATGGAACGATAGAGGCGTCGATTCAAAAAGCGGTGTTCGCAATTAAAGAACAATGCTTCCAAATGGTAGTGTTACAAACTTGTTTTACAGCGATATCAATCAATGCCAATGAACGATGTTGGATCGTTATCTTATTGTTTGCATTGGATATTAGAAAAGAACAAAGACGCCCTTGGACGTCTTTAAACTTGAAGATGGCGGTGACGGAGAGATTCGAACTCTCGAAGGGTTGCCCCTTACACACTTTCCAGGCGTGCTCCTTCAGCCACTCGGACACGTCACCTTATTTGATTTATTGCGCTTAGCAATAATGAGGCGCTAGATTACGGATCACTTATGTTTGGGTCAATAACTTTTTAGCCAAATACTGGCAACTGCCGAGTTCTTAAACAATTTTTGCTGACTCAAACAAAAAAAGAAGCCGAAGCTTCTTTTTCATTAAACAGCTATTAGACCTAGATACGGTAGCCGTTACTTTGACGTAAGTAAGCAGCTGCACCCTGCAAGCCTGGTTGTTCTTCAGTAATGATGTAAACAGGCACTTTTGCCACAAAATCTACAAAACGGCCTTTATCTTCAAAACGCTTGCGGAATTCGCTGTTATTAAAGAAATCCATAAAGCGTGTAATGATACCGCCAGCAATGTATACACCGCCAAAGGTAGACATGTTAAGCGCCAAGTTACCGCCAAACGAGCCTAAAGCACGACAGAATACTTCCATTGCTTCTACACACACTGGACAGCTGCCGTCTAAGCCACGAGTAGTAACGTCAGAAGGCTGGAAATCTTCTGCTGTTTTACCATGCATATCCATTAAGCCTTGGTAAATGTTTACTAGGCCGGGACCGGAAAGTAGGCGCTCTGCCGAAACATGCCCCAGACGTTTTTGCAAAAAGGCTAAAACGTGCGCTTCTTTTTCATCATTTGCGGCAAACTCTACGTGGCCGCCCTCACCCGGAATACATACATATTCACTGTCGTGGTGAATTAAGTGAGCTACTCCTAAACCAGTACCAGGACCGTATACTGCGATTGGCGCGCCTGTTTTAGCTTCGCCACCGCCCACTTGGATTTTTTGCTCATCTGTCAATGTTGGGATCGACATAGCAATACCAGTGTAATCATTAATTACGTGGAAACCTTCAAAGCCTAATTGTTCTTGTACTTCTTTCTTAGAGAAGGCCCAGCTGTGATTGGTCATCGCGATCCAATCTTTGTCGGTAGGACAAGCAATAGCAACACAAGCCTGAGTTACAGTTTCTTGCTGCTCTTTAAGGTACAGGGAAATCACATCAGCGATGCTTGGGTAGTCAGCACATAAATACTTTTTTAAACGCCCTATTTCACCTGTTTTAAGTTCAACAAGTGCTAAACGAATATTTGTACCACCTACGTCGGCAATTAAACCAAAACCGGCCATTTTGTTTTCCTTCATACCAAGTTCAAAAAATAGAAAAATATTATTACGCATCCTAACAAACTCAGATTAAGATGGCTGTACTATATTTATGTTGTCGAATTTTACCGCTTTTGTTCTGAAATTTCGTTAGTAAATTACTAATTGCATACTCATTTTCAAAGATATTAGACCTAGCTCAAACTATAAAATCCCTCTCT
Organism: Agarivorans sp. OAG1; assembly: GCF_037076485.1. Taxonomy (NCBI): domain Bacteria; kingdom Pseudomonadati; phylum Pseudomonadota; class Gammaproteobacteria; order Alteromonadales; family Alteromonadaceae; genus Agarivorans; species Agarivorans sp. OAG1. The sequence goes on along the minus strand of NZ_AP028990.1, from coordinate 2,148,462 downwards.
AGTCTATGATTGCTCATAATTCAGCTTGTTTTACTAAAGTGTCTGTGTAATTGTATGACATATAGTTTTGTTGAAAAATTATTACATTTGACAACGTCGACATAACAAATGCGCTAAAAATAACGGATATTATGAATACGCTTGAAAAAATAACTAAAAATTTAGAAAACTTCAGCAAATCAGAACGTAAGGTTGCTGAAGTGATTATCGCCTCCCCTCAAACGGCGATCCATTCAAGTATTGCTGCATTAGCAAAACTCGCTGACGTAAGTGAACCGACAGTAAACCGCTTTTGCCGGCGCTTAGACACTAAAGGTTTCCCAGACTTTAAATTGCACCTAGCTCAAAGCTTAGCTAACGGCACGCCTTACGTTAACCGCCATGTTGACGAAGAAGATGGCCCAGAAGCGTATACCTCTAAGATTTTCGAATCGTCTATGGCGAGCCTCGAAGCAGCAAAAAACAGTTTAGACCCTAATGCGGTAAATCGCGCTGTAGATTTATTGACCCAAGCCAAGAAAATCTCTTTCTTTGGTCTAGGCGCTTCTGCATCGGTTGCTCAAGACGCACTAAACAAGTTCTTCCGCTTTAATGTACCCGTTAGTTACTTTGATGATGTAGTGATGATGCGCATGAGCTGCATTGTGGCTACCGAAGAAGATGTGATTATTTTGATTTCGCATACTGGCCGCACTAAAGCGATGATTGATATCGCGGTACTTGCTCAACAAAACGACTCAACAGTGATTGGCATTACCAGTAAAGACTCTCCGCTGGCTAAAGAATGTAACCTTGTATTGTCTATGGATGTACCAGAGGACACAGACGTTTACATGCCAATGGCATCACGCATTGCGCAAATGGCGTTGATTGACGTATTGGCTACCGGCTTTACCCTACGCCGAGGCGAAAAATTCCGAGAGAATCTACGTAAAGTAAAACAAAGCCTTAAAGACTCGCGCACTGATAAATCATTGTAAAATATCTACTAAGAGCCAGCGAACGCTGGCTTTTTTGTGCCTATTTATGGGCATTTTCGTTTAACGCTCTCCAGCGCCATTAGCGTTAAACAGCTTCGTACTAAGTATTCTATTACCCTCTCGATACGTTAACTGCAGCTTCCCTTATTAGTTGTGTTCAAACCACTAGACCTAGCGCTTAAAATACACAAGATAACTCTGATAACCACCTAAGTCTTACATCTAGGCTATTGAACTTTTTCAAAGATTAACTGTTAGATATCAGGCAATAAAAAAGGATGCTTTCACATCCTTTTTCTACAAACTGCTGTAACGCTAAGCTACGTTAACTTCAGAATCTATAGGTGCATTTTTCGCTTCTAATACACCAGGTTCAAAGTGATCAACTTGAATAGCTTGGTAACGCAACTTATCTGCTTCTAGCAAGTTACTTGCTTCTTCTTTAGAAAGAATGTCTTGTGCTAGAGCTTTTTCAACAATCTCAGCTAGGGCAACTTTACGCGGTAACTGACCAGCTTTTTGCGCCTTAGCAATTTTGCGCTCTAAAGGACGAACCTTATACATAGCTAAGAATGCTTGCTCAATAATCGCTACTGCGTCACCTTCACCGCCAGTGGTTACACACAAGTGGCTTAAGCGTTCGCGTGCTGCTCCTGGCGTCATCATGGTTTCACAAATTTGATGACTTATTTGATCGTCGGCTAACTTAAAGCGATTGCCATAAGGGAATACAACTGTTTTAAGCACACGAGCCACAACACGGTTTGAGAAGTTTTGGAAGAAGCCTTCAAAAGCAACACCAATCTCATGCAAGTTACGCTCAACTGCCCACTTAACAAAAGGTAGATCTTCTGCTGGACGGCCTTGATCTTCATAATGCTTTAAGGTGGCAGAAGCTAGATAAAGATTACTTAACACATCACCTAAACGAGCAGAGATACGCTCTTTACGTTTAAGATCGCCACCTAAAATTAGCATAGACATATCGGCACATAGCGCTAAACCTCGGCTCATTCTGGTTAACTGGCGATAATAAACCGCAGTGTCGCCCGATACTGGGCTTGAGTTAAACGCAGCACCAGTTAAACCTTGGAATAAACTACCCACAAAGTTGCCAACACCAAAACCAATGTGTTTTAGAAGCAAACTATCAAATTCTGCCAAACCTGCTTCTTCATCAGGATTTGCCGCAGCCTGTAGCTCTTTAAGTACATAAGGATGACAGCGAGTTGCACCTTGACCAAAGATCATCAAGTTACGGGTTAGAATATTTGCGCCTTCTACAGTAATTGCTACAGGTACACCATTATAAGCGTGGCCAAGATAGTTCATGGCACCTAACTGAATCGCACGGCCAGAGTGAATATCCATGGCATCGTCTAATACCGTACGCGCCATTTCGGTCATGTGATATTTAGCAATAGCAGTAACAATGGCTGGGCTTTGATCTAAATCTAAAGCGCCTGCAGTTAAACGACGAGCCGCTTCTAGTTGGTAAGTCATGCCACCTATTCGAGCAAGCGCTTCTTCTACCCCTTCAAAACGACCAATTGATAAGCCAAATTGCTTACGAACGTAAGCGTATGCACTGGTTGTACGCGAGCTCATATGGCCCACAGCAGTGCCAAGGGCTGGCAAAGAAATACCGCGACCAGCAGATAAACATTCAACCAACATACGCCAGCCTTTACCCGCGTAATCAGCGCCGCCGATAATCCAATCTAGCGGGATAAATACATCTTCACCAAAAGTTGGGCCATTCATAAACGCTAAGCCCAGTGGGAAGTGACGATCACCAGTGCGAACACCAGGGTGGTCGGCAGGAATAAGCGCACAAGTAATGCCTAACTCTTCTTGATCACCTAACAGGCCTTCTGGGTCATAAAGTTTAAACGCCAAACCCACTACAGTAGCTACCGGAGCCAAGGTTATGTAACGCTTGTTCCAGTTTAAACGAATACCAACCACTTCTTCGCCGTTAAATTCACCTTTACAAATTATGCCTTTATCGGGAATAGCACCTGCATCAGAGCCAGCTTCAGGACCAGTTAACGCGAAACAAGGAACATGAGTACCGTCAGCTAATCCTGGCAACCAATGATCTTTTTGCTCTTGAGTACCATAGTGAAGCAACAACTCACCAGGGCCCAAGGAGTTAGGAACCATTACGGTTACAGCCGCAGACAAACTGCGAGTAGCGATAGTGCTTACAATGGTTGAGTTGGCGATGGCCGAGAACTCTCTGCCACCGTAAGATTTAGGAATAATAAGTGCGAAGAAGCCTTCGGCTTTTAAGTAGTCCCATACTTGCTGTGGTAGATCACGTTGATTTTGCACAATATCAAAGTCATCCAGCATGTCTAAAAGTGTGGCCACTTGAACATCCATAAAAGCTTGTTCGTCTTCACTTAAAGTAGCTTTTGGATAATTGTGCAGTTTGTTCCAATCTGGCTTGCCGCCAAACAATTCGCCATCCCACCATACAGAACCGGCTTCCATCGCCTCTTTCTCGGTTTGAGATAAGGGAGGAAGAATTTTCTTAAACACTTTAAAAGCAGGTCGAGTTACCAGCTTTTTACGCGTATCGGGTATGCACAACAGCACCACCGCTGCGGTTATTAACATTAACAAAATAGTCATGGTCAAATCCTTATTTCACGTACTTTATAGTTTTTATTGTTTAGGTTGGCGCACCCACACCGGCTGCCAAATAGGGGATTACTTTTCTGATTAATCCTTCGGTATTTAAATCTTCATTAAAGTCGGCGCTGGCAATATCTTTTAGGGCAGTGCTCGACGCCATGGTGAACACCACTGTTCCTAGGGTGAAATGCAAACGCCAAAATATATCGCTGTCAGATAACTCTGGATAAGCTAACCTCACCGCTTCTTGAAAACGGCTGAGCACTTCTCCAAAGTGATGAGTAATAAATTTACGTAGGTGCCCTTGGCTGTCGGTATACCCTCGTCCTAATAATAGTAGGAACATTGCGGTACCGTGTTTCTTCACTTGGTTCATTTCAAGCAAGGGGTCAATAAACGAAGAGAACACTTGGTCCAGATTAGGCGGTGTATCACCTTCTATATGTTCTAACATCGCTTTGTCTACCAAGGGCATAAATTGCTCTAGGTAGCGCATAAGAACGGCTTGGATAAGTTCTTTTTTAGAACCAAAATGGTAGTTTACCGAGGCAAGATTAACCTCAGCATGAGAAGTAATTAACCTCAACGAGGTATCGGCAAATCCTCGTTCAGCGAATAAACGTTCAGCTGCATCGAGGATCTTACTTTTAGTTCCTTGTCTCACTATGACACCTTAAAAATAAAACACCTGTTTAAAATCTACGTTTAAGGCCTTCAGATGTCAATCATTCGCTAGGCATAATTTGCGGGTGAAACTAAAAACGAGAACTGAGCTCGGATTTTTTTAAGAAAAAAATGAAGATTTTTGAAACTTTATCGAAAACGCTGGGTCTTAATCTATGCCACTGCAATTAAATACTTAAATTGAACGCCCAGCGCCCCCTGTAGCTGGGCTTTTTTTTGCCTGCTATTTACAACGCGTCTTTAACACTTAAATAAGCAAATACACGATTTACTGCGTAATTCACACCTTCTGGTTTAATGGCTATTTGGCGGCGTCCCATTTCGTCGGTCTCGACTTGAGCGAAGGCTTGCAGACTTACTTGCCACATTTTGTAATTAGACTGGGCGGTATACAAACTCATCATTAAGGTAGCACGTTGAAAGTCTTGGTTGCCGTCATCCGCCAATCCTGGCGATACCCCAAACAAAGTCATCAATTGTTCATCACTTAATTTTTGACTAGTAGGCAATGCAAACGCCATCCAGTAATCGCAGCTATCATCAGCTTGAGATAAATAGTGAATACCTAAGTCTTCAAATTTTTGAGCAAAGGCTTCATGAAACGCATCATAAGCATGCACATCAGAGCGTTGGGGATTTCGCAAGGCTTCTTCTAGCAATGGATGACCGCATACTGTTTGTTGCTTAAACACAGTAAAACCGGGCTCTGCACTAACAATAATGGTATCGCGATATTGTTGTTCTTTGCGCTGAGTTTGATCTTCTTCAACTACCGTTGTGCAGGCGCTAGCCAATAGTGTCAAGGCGCTAGCCAAGATAAGCTGTTTCATAAATTCAACCTGTTAAAACAATGTATTGATATAATTAACTAATTTGTAGAAAAAAGCACGTAACTGTTACAAGCGCTGTTGTAGACAAGCCACATACCAAGAAGTTTCCTTGAGCTGATAACAATATGCTGCGTAGAGTTCGTTTAAAACGTAGCAGCATAATTTTCGACCGTTACTTAAGGACAAATCTTAGTTAGTTTTGGTAAGTTGCTCGCTAGTGACTAGCGAGCTAATTTTACATAGCTGCAACCTAATCTTTCACTAAAAAAATCAAAAAAATAAGTAGCTTTTTTAAAGCTAACAAAATCAATGCCTAAGCCGCGCCATGCCTAGCACTAACAAAAAGCCACTTAATATAAAATTGTAAAAACCTTTGCTCTATTGTTGATATTTTTTCACAACTCACGAAATTTTTTCTTTAGTAATGCGGTTTCCTTAGCTACAACTAAGTGAACAAGTTGTACTTAACACGACACAATTTGATAAAGGAAATATTATGAAAGGTTCAAACATTGCAATCGCTACAGCAGTAACTGGTTTAATCGCATTGGGTACTCTTACCGCCACTCCAGCTGTTGCTGCAGGTAAAGAGAAATGTTACGGCGTAGCCAAAGCGGGCAAAAATGACTGTGCTACCAAAAATAGCTCATGTGCCGGCACAGCGACAGCTGACAACCAATCAGACGCTTTTGTTGTATTACCAAAAGGCTTATGTGACAAACTAGCTGGTGGTAGCAAACAATCTAGCTAATTTGTAACTGCCGAACCAGCTAAACTTGGTTCGGCAGCCTCCCTACTCCCTCGCTTAAACGAACACCACTATGACAAAAAAACAATACGGACTTGGTTTGCGCTCAGCTTATGCAGAACAGTTGCTAAACAAACACCAGCAATTGGATTGGCTAGAGATACACGCTGAGAACTACTTCAACCCTCACTCATACGATTATCATCTACTTAAGCAAATCGCTGAGCACAGTCCTATTAGTGTGCACGGGGTTGGTTTGTCGTTAGGGTCCTTCGATGCATTAAGCAAAACACATTTAGAGAAACTAAAAGCATTAATTGATGATGTTAATCCTTTTATCGTCTCTGAGCATTTAAGCTGGAGCAGCATCAACGGGCGCTTTTATAACGATTTACTGCCCTTACCTTACACAGAAGAGTGCTTACAGGTTTTTATAGAACACGTTAACCAAGCACAAGACTTTTTGGGGCGACAACTGCTTATCGAAAATCCTTCGGCGTATTTAGCCTATCATGAAAGCCACATTCATGAGCCGGAGTTTTTGAACCGGTTGGTTGAAGCTACTGGCTGCGGTTTGCTGTTAGACATTAACAATGTTTATGTCAGCGGACATAACCTAGGTTGGGATAACCAAGAATACTTAGAGACACTAAATCTAGCTGCAGTTAAAGAGATCCACTTAGCAGGTTATACCAAAAAACAACTCGACAACAAAACAGTGCTTATTGACAGCCACAACCAAAAAGTTAGTGAGCCAGTATGGCAACTGTATCGCCAATTTCAGCAATACTATGCCAATAGCATCCCCACCCTTATTGAATGGGACAGCGATTTTCCATCCTTAGAGGTGCTCATTGAAGAAGTGGCACAAGCTAAACATATTGATCTTGCAATATGCGAGGTGAACTGTGCTTAAGCAACTACAGCAAGAGTTTTCTCGCTCACTAAATCAAACAGATACCAGCCTTGAATCTCGCTTAGCCAATATCGCATTAAGCGCTGAAGAGTCGATACAAATCTACCAAAATAACTATGTGCTAAGCCTTAGCGAAGCTTTGAGTGCCAGTTACCCAACAGTGCAAAAGCTAGTGGGTGAAGAATACTTTAAGTTTGTCGCTAAAAACTTCATTTTACAGCATGGTCATAATCAAGGTGACCTCAACCTCTTTGGCTTAGGTTTTAATCAGTTCTTACAACAACAAGACGCACTATCTACACTACCCTATTTAGCAGATATCGCGCTGCTAGATTGGCAAATTGAACAGACGGCTGGCCAACCATTAACAAACCAGTTTTTTACTGTAGAAGTTATCCAATCGATACCAGCAGAGCAATTAGGTAATGCTGTGCTGCATTTAGCGCCTCATCAGTCTTTACTAGCCAGCCAATACCCTGTTTTTTCTATCTACCAAATGGTTCAAGCAAACCAAGTTGAAGCCATCGGGTTAGATGAACAAGATTTTGTACTATTTACTAAGCAAGCTGATTTTGAAGTTCAGCTAGAACAAATATCCCCGCTTAGTTATGCGTTTCTTAACCATTGCCAGCAACTACGTCCATTAGGTGAGTTGCCTCAACACTGTTTGGCAGAACTAGAAACCCTCCTTGGCGAATCTATTCAATTACAACGTTTATCCCATTTTAGTTTTGCATCAGAGATAGGAGAGTCAAATGATGCCACTTTATAACATCTACCTAAAAGCCGTAGAGATGATGCAGTTTCTGCTTATCCCTCTATTACTCACGTTTACTCGAATATGGGTAGCCATTGTATTTTTCCGCTCTGGTTATTTAAAACTTACCAGCTGGGATTCAACGCTTTATCTATTTGAACTTGAGTACCAAGTGCCAATTTTACCGTGGGAGCTAGCAGCCTATCTAGGAACTGCAGCCGAGCTAATTTTGCCGGTATTTCTGGTACTTGGCTTGTTTACCCGTATTTTTGCTTTGAAGCTGTTCTTCTTTAATATCATCGCTGTCGTGTCTTACCCAGTGCTTTGGCCCGGTGGTTTTTACGACCACCAGCTATGGGGCTTAATGATATTAATTAATGTTATTTGGGGAGCAGGTCCATTTTCTGCCGATTACCTGTTAAACAAAAAAATGGCACAAAAAAAAGCGGCTTAAGCCGCTTTCATTAGGGTTTGTTGATCTTCCGAGCTGATTATTGCAGCGATAAATCAACAGACCCTAAGCAAAACTAAATATATTACTTGCTTAGTTTTGCATCTAGTTCTTCAATTTTAGCCTTCCAAATTGCTGGTCCCTGCTGGTGAGCAGAGTTACCGTCGGCATCAACTGCTACAGTAACTGGCATATCTTCTACTTCAAACTCATAGATAGCTTCCATACCTAAATCTTCGAAAGCCACTACTTTGGCATTCTTAATCGCTTTAGATACTAAGTAAGCAGCACCGCCTACCGCCATTAAATAAACCGACTGATGTTTAGCAATAGAATCCACCGTTGCTGGGCCACGTTCCGCTTTACCAATCATGCCCATTAAACCCGTTTCTTCGAGCATCATGTCTGTGAACTTGTCCATACGGGTAGAGGTTGTGGGCCCCGCTGGACCAACTGCTTCGTCTCGTACCGCGTCTACCGGACCTACGTAGTAAATAAATCGACCATTAAAATCTACGCCATTAGGGAATGGTTTACCCTGCTCTAGGTATTCTTTAATGCGCTTATGGGCAGCATCGCGACCAGTAAGAATTTTGCCGTTAAGCAATACTGTTTCACCCATTTTCCAGGTGGCTACTTCTTCTTTAGTCACTTTATTTACATCTACTCGGCGAACATTATCACCAACATCCCAAGTGATCTCTGGCCAGTCTTCAAGCTTAGGTGGCGTTAATACCGCTGGGCCGCTACCGTCTAAATGAAAATGCGCATGACGTGTTGCTGCACAATTGGGGATCATTACAACCGGTTTAGAAGCCGCGTGAGTTGGGCAAGATTTAACTTTTACATCAAGCACCGTGGTTAAACCGCCAAGGCCCTGAGCACCTATACCCAGTTTGTTAATGCCGTCCATCAACTCTAAGCGTAGTTCTTCGTCGGCATTATCTGCGCCTTTAGCGATGAGGTCTTGAATATCAACCGGATCCATTAGCGATTCTTTAGCCATTACTGCAGCTTTTTCTGCAGTGCCGCCAATACCAATGCCTACCATGCCCGGTGGACACCAACCAGCACCCATTGTTGGTAAGGTTTTTAGTACCCACTCTGCAACAGAATCAGATGGATTTAGCATTACCATCTTAGATTTGTTTTCACTGCCGCCACCTTTGGCTGCAACCATAATCTCGACTTTGTCACCTGCTACTAAGTCTATGTGGACTACCGCGGGAGTATTGTCTTTGGTGTTTTTACGTGCCCCGTTAGGGTCAGCAACAATAGAAGCACGTAAAGGGTTATCTGGGTTGGTATAAGCTCTACGAACCCCTTCATCAACCATTTCTTGAACTGTGAGATCACTGTCCCATTGAACATTCATCCCTACTTTTACAAACGCAGTGATAATGCCGGTATCCTGACAGATAGGACGCAAACCTTGAGCACACATGCGTGAGTTAATTAAGATTTGGGCGATGGCATCTTTGGCAGCAATACTCTGTTCTTTTTCGTACGCTTCCGCCATTGCGGTGACAAAATCGAGGGGATGGTAGTAAGAAATGAATTGCAGCGATTCTGCGACACTGTCAATAAAGTCCTGTTTACGGATGATGGTCATAAAGTCTCCACGTTTCCTTATTATTGCCTTTTATTATCAACAGCTTTTATCGGGGCTGTTGCTACGGCTGTTAGGGTTGTTGTCGTTATCCTTCAGCGCCTATGATACCCTTGCGTCACAAAGCCTGCTATAACCTAAAGCTAAGTTTTTACAATTTATCTACATCTTCAATTCTGAATAGTGAATGGTCACGCAAAACTACCTATATGATTGTTAGTAAAACTTTTTCTATTTCTCCAGTACAACTCTTCGAGCAACTAGCACAGCAAGACTGGTGTTGTTTTTTACAATCGGCTGCCGACTCTCACGAGAATAACCAGTTTGATATTTTAGTCGCCGATCCTATCGCCACTATTTCCTATAGCGATGGCACATCCAAAGTTAGGGTTGGCGAGCAGCACTACCAAAGCGAACAAGCACCCTTTGGGTTACTTGAGTCTTTGCGCAAGCAACTGTTCCCCGAAGAGCAAGCCAGCACTCCAGTATTTCCCTTTGAAGGTGGTGCCTTAGGCTTGTGGTCCTATGATTTAGGAAGAAGCTTAGAAGTTTTACCAGAGCGCTTAGCCAAAGATTTAAGCACTCCAGATATGGCAGTAGGCTTTTATGATTGGGCGCTTATTTTTGATCATCACACAAAAAGCACAACACTAATTCAATGGCATGAGATTGGCGACGAAGAAACTGCCCTTGAACGTTTAAAGCAGCGTGAGCTCTGGCTAGGCATTCAAACAAGCCAAGAGTTACCTAAATTTGAACTAACTAGCGCCTGGCAAAGTAATATGGACCAAGCGGCCTACCATGACAAATTTGAACAGGTACAAGAGTATTTGTTGAGTGGTGATTGCTACCAAATTAACCTGGCGCAGCGTTTTAGTGCAAGCTACCTAGGAACAGAAGCCGAAGCTTACCAGCGCCTTATTGCAGCTAACCAAGCGCCTTTCTCCGCGTTTATGCGTTTACCCAGCAGCTGTATTCTTAGCGTTTCTCCAGAGCGCTTTATTAGCTTAAAGAATGGTGAAATAGAAACTAAACCAATTAAAGGTACTCGCCCAAGAAGTACGGATAAGCAGCGTGATCAACAGCTGGCCGACGAGTTACTCACTGCCGAAAAAGACCAAGCCGAAAACCTCATGATTGTTGATTTGCTGCGTAACGATATTGGCCGAGTAGCGTGCCCTGGCTCAGTAGAAGTTCCCAAACTATTTGCCATAGAATCTTTCCCCGCGGTGCATCACTTGGTGAGCACAATCCGCGCAACACTTGCTCCGAACTACTCTGCAGAACAGTTATTAGCAGCTTGTTTTCCTGGAGGTTCGATAACCGGAGCCCCAAAAATTCGGGCGATGCAAATTATTGAGGAGCTTGAAGAGAGCCGCCGCAGCGCTTATTGTGGTGCTATTGGTTATATATCAAGTAGTGGTGATATGGATACCAATATCACCATTCGCACCTTAGTATGCGAAAATCAAAAAATATACAGTTGGGCTGGTGGCGGTGTTGTCACAGATTCCAAAGTTGACGCCGAATATCAAGAAACCTTCGATAAATTAAGTCGAATTCTTCCTGTGCTCGAATAACCTAAGTTGGAGAAAACCGTTGTCCCAAAAAGAAACCACACATTTTTTACAACGCTTTCTCCTGCAACTCGCTAAACAAGATACGCCTCGCAGCGCTAAACATGCCGCGGCGGTACTGTTACCAATTATTGCTCAACCAGGGCAAGCAGAACAAATAGTGCTCACTCAACGCAGCGCCCATCTGCGCCACCACCCGTCACAAATTAGTTTACCTGGTGGCAAACACGATCCCGAAGACATTAACCTTAGCCACACTGCGCTTAGGGAAACCTACGAAGAAATTGGCATTCATCCCACTGCGTTTACTATTCATGGTCAATTGCCAAAACAAACCACAGTAAGTAATTTTTCGGTACGCCCTTTTATAGCCACCACCAACCAAGCGTTGTCGTTTAAACTTAACTACGACGAAGTGGCTCAGGTAATGGTATTGCCACTACAGCCCTTTTTGCGACTAGATAATTACCACGGCTATGCCTTCAAACGCAGAGGAAAGCTCGAGGAAGTGTACTTTATAGAAGTAGAAAAACATGTGATATGGGGAGCCACCGCTAAAATATTGCGTGATTTCGCTTCTCATTGTTGCAGATAACTAAATATACTTATAATCTCAGAATTAACAACTTAGTGGCTTAAGCAGCTTTAGCTAGGATTAAACATGGTAAGTATATTTGACCTATTCTCAATAGGTATTGGGCCTTCCAGCTCTCACACAGTTGGGCCAATGAAAGCAGCTAAGCTGTTTGCAGAGCGTTTAGACAGCAACGCTGAGCTAAATCGAGTTGATCACATTAAAGTAGAACTGTTTGGTTCATTAGGTGCAACAGGCAAAGGCCATGGCACAGGCAAGGCCGTTATTTTGGGCTTGTTGGGTGAGTCGCCCGAGTTAGTGGATGTTGATACCGTTGATCAGGTGCTGCTAAAGGTTGAGCAAACCGAAGAGTTGTCGCTGTTAGCTAAGAAGACCATTAACTTCGCTAAAACAGGTGCCATTGTATTTCATCGTCGTAAGCAGCTACCAGCCCACAGCAATGCCTTAAGTTTTCATGCCTACCTAGACAATGGCAAAAGCATCTCGGCCACCTATTACTCTATAGGCGGCGGTTACATTGTCGAAGAAGGCCAAGAAAACGATACGTCGAGTCACAATTACCCCTATCCCTTCGAGAACGCCGAGAGCTTATTACAACGCTGCAAAGAGAGCGGCAAAAGCATTGCGGCCGTGGTCTCGGCTAATGAGCAAGTTCACTGTTCCACCCGAACCATTAGCCAATACACCCAACAAATTTGGCTTACAATGCAAGCATGTGTAAAACGCGGCATTAGTGAAGAAGGCATATTACCGGGCGGCTTAAAACTGGCTAGACGGGCACCAACTTTAAATCGGCAGTTGGCTTCGCAGCGAAACTTGAGCTCTGATCCATTAAATGTGATGGATTGGGTTAACCTATATGCATTAGCGGTTAGTGAAGAAAATGCTGGCGGTGGCCGAGTAGTTACCGCACCAACCAACGGCGCCGCAGGTATTATCCCAGCGGTATTGCACTACTACCACAATCACGTTCAAGAGCTTGATCAAGATTCAATCAATCAGTTTTTTCTAACCGCTACTGCCATTGGCTCTTTATACAAAACCAACGCGTCTATATCTGGTGCAGAGGTTGGCTGCCAAGGCGAAGTGGGCGTAGCCTGCTCGATGGCTGCAGCAGGCTTGGTGGCGATATTTGGTGGTAACCCAGAACAAATTGAAAACGCCGCCGAAATTGGTATTGAACACAACCTTGGCTTAACCTGCGACCCCATCGGCGGTTTGGTTCAAGTTCCTTGCATTGAGCGTAATGCCATGGGCGCACTTAAAGCCATAAATGCCGCTCGATTAGCATTAAGAGGCAGTGGCGAGCACAAAGTTTCTTTAGATAAAGCCATCAAAACCATGTGGGAAACTGGCTGTGATATGAAGAGCAAATATAAAGAAACTGCTCGTGGTGGCTTAGCGGTAAACATTATCGAATGTTAATTCGCAGCTAAGTGTAAATATGCTGTTATTAGGGGCTGTTTATCTTTCGCGGTTAAATTTTGTTCGCGATAAAATCGCTTTAGGCTCGGCAAAGAGTGTGTAGCCTAGCATTCTAGGTAAACACACCTTAACAAAGCATAAAGCGATTTTAGCCGAACCCTTTGGGCAGCCTCTGTGGCTTATTTCTACTGCGTTATCAGCTTCTCATGTAGGCTCGCTACACATCAAAGCTTCTGCCTTGTATAAATCAGCCACAAACTGCTGCAAAAATCAGCTCGAAAGATATACAGCCCCTAGATCTATCTCTTTGTTTTAGTAATAGTTAAGTGCAATCCACTTAAAATACCTATAACATTTAACCAACATTTACGGCCTGCACGACGCAGGCCGCTTGCATTCTTACAAATGGATTTGAAACTATGCTAAAACAGCTCCTGTCTGGGCTACTTTTGCTCGTCTTAAAAATCGTCTTACTGCCTTTTAAGCTAATTATTAAGGCCACCACCCGCTTGTTAAACTGGGTTTGGGGTTTAGTGAAAGCAATTTGGCAGGTTTGGCTAGCATTAGGACCACGTTGGTTACGCTATTCTTTTCTTGGCATTGCCTTGATCACAGCTGGATATTTAGGGCTAAAAGCTTTCCTCAAACCTAACCTAACCATAGAGACAGTGAATCAAGTTCACTACCTCAACAAAGGTTGGACCGACGAACAACGCGAGCGCTTTTACTTCACCCCACAAGGTACCGAGTTACTAGGGCTAGAATATGATTGGTTCATCAACCTAGAGCTGCCGCTTTCCAAAGATTTATTAACCAGCCCCGACAACATGCGCGGCTGGGGCTTTATTGTAACCCCTGGCCAGCAGCCTACCACCTTAAACCCTGGCAACCTTCCAGTAGGTTTAGGTCGGCACATTGACCCTAAATCCGGTAAGGAGCGCTTAGATCTCACCTGTGCCATGTGTCATACCGGTGAGCTTCACTACCAAGGGAACGCGCTACGCATCGATGGTGGTCAGGCAGTGCAAAGCATTTCTAACGCCAAACGTGGCGAGTTTATTACTACCCTCGCCGCCTCTGTAGTCGCAACCCTCATTAATCCAAGTAAATGGAGCCGTTTTGCTGACCGCGTTGCAGGACAAGATCCTGCACAGCGTAAGCAACTACGCAAACAAATTTGGGGCTTCTTGGGTAATATTAAGCAATTTGTATCCGGCGCTGGAGCTCCTAAGCTCTACCCTGTTGAAGAAGGCCGGGGCCGAACAGACGCAGTAGGCCGAATTGCCAATGTGGTATTTGGCTACGATCTCGACGAACCTGCAAACTACCGTGTCGCTAATGCACCGGTTAGCTATCCCTTCCTTTGGGATATATGGCGTTTCGATTGGGTGCAATACACTGGTTTTACCAACCAAGCAATGGCACGGAATGTCGGTGAAAGCCTAGGCGTATTAGCACCAATCAAACTAGTGAATGATGAAGGTGAATTATTAACTAGTGAAGAGTTTGGTGAATCAGTCATCGATTTAGCCGGCATGCACTGCGTTGAAGGCACCTTACGCTCACTCGAGCCGCCGCGTTGGCCAGAAGCTATTCTAGGAAACATCGATACCCAGCTTGCCACCCAAGGTAAAGACTTATTCCTAGACCAATGTCAGGCTTGTCATGGACCGCATCAAGTCCAACCATACCAGTGGAAAGTAGCCAGCAAACCTGGCGAAAATCCAGACAAGCAAATAGATGTAAACTGGCAATGGGATATGGACGGAGACATTACTTTTGTTGGCCAACAAGCGGTACGCGAAGATTGGCGCGAAGTAATTTGGGCAATGCCTTGGGTTAAAACTTCGGTGATTGGCACTGATTCAACTGCTGCAGATAACTACATGGATCACCGCTACGATGGTAGCAAAATTATTCCGGGCTCGGCCCCAGTGAATGCTGGCGATGGCTTACAAATACTGCTTAATCGTTTAGTGCCAAAGCTTTACCAAGACAACAACATCGATAAAGCCTTGATTGCTGACTACGATGGTTTAAATGTACCTTTTAGAATCGCCAATATGCGTGCTTATAAACCGCGCCCATTACATGGAGTGTGGGCTACCCCACCATTTTTGCATAATGGTTCGGTGCCTACTTTGTATCACCTGTTATCGCCACTTCGCGAGCGGCCAAAGCAATTTTATATTGGTAATCGTGAATACAACCCAGACCATCTAGGATTTGTTACCGAACAACGCCCAGGTAGTTTTAAACACGATACCAGTATTAAGGGCAACGGTAACCAAGGGCATCTATTCACTGATGTTGATATGCCGGGCCGAATCGGTCGTTTGCTTAGCATGCAGGAGCGTGCTGCTTTATTAGAATACTTGAAAGTAATGGGCAACCCAGAATTTAGCGACAAGCTTGGTGGAGACCCACTTGATTGGTCTAAATACACTCAAGCGCCACAGTTTGGCTCTGAACAGCAAGCTTGTTTAGACAGCTTTAACGCCGCGAAAAACAATCCAGCAAAGGTGCACTAAGATGAAAAAACTATTTACTAAATCACCTTTAGCCCTTTGTTTGCTTGGTTTAAGTTTTAATGCTGCTAATGCTAACGACTTATATAAAGAAATGGGCATTACCAAGCCAGAGCAAGAAGCCATTATGTCGGCGATTAACTCGGCGCGCGAAATATCTAAACGTGCAGAGCAATATAACGGTCTGCCTTACCGAAGGGACGCGCATGCCAAAGCAACCGGTTGTGCCCGTGCTACTTTCTCGGTAAATCCGGACATTCCAGAGCGTTTTAAAGCTGGGCTGTTTGCACAAGAAAATCAGCAATATAAAGCTTGGATCCGTTTCTCCAATGGCGACATGCTAGTACAAGCTGATAGTAAAGGCGACGCGCGGGGAATGGCGGTAAAAGTAATGAACGTACCAGGTAAAGCCATTGCCCCCGAACTCGGCGAGAGTCATAACCAAGATTTTATTATGACCAATACGCCGGCATTTTTTAACCGCAACATTTTTGATTACGCAGACGACATGACTTACTTGGCGAAGTTTCAACGCACCAAGTGGTTTATTAGCTTGTTTCCACCACGTTTGCACCCCAAACAGTTTTATCGGGCAATTCAAACCGTGTCATCGGTTATCAATACGCCACTTGAAGCACAGTATTTTTCTATGCTGCCCTACCGTTTAGGCAACAGCACCATTAAGTTTTCTACTAAACCTTGTGCCGGAATGACCTTCCCTAGCAAGGTAGATAAATCAGATCCTGATTATTTAAGCAATCAATTAGAAACTCAATTAGCAAACGGCGGAGCATGTTTTGAGTTTATGGTACAAGAAAAACTGCCGGGCTATTACATGCCGGTAGACGATGCTACCGCTATTTGGTCAGAGCAAGCCTCGCCATTCATTAGCATTGCAACGATTAACATTCCTCCGCAGCATTTATATAGCGAGCAGCAACAGCAGTTTTGTGAAAATATATCGATGAATCCGTGGCGAGCAGTAGAAGGCTGGGAACCCTTAAGCAGCTTAAACAAAGCCCGACGTGTTGTTTATCAAGCGGTATCTAAATATCGTCATCAGCAAAACAAAGCAGCAACGCCAGAACCCAACTCATGGTGCTTAGCCAGCGAAGGAGAAGTTTGCGATCCTAACCAGGGTTTAGTGGTGAGCAAACCCACTTGGCCATTGCCGCGCTGTTTTGACGGTTACGCTAAGCCCATTGATGGAGAAAGCTTAAACAGCAACTGTAAATAAAACTTAAAACCACGCTAAGCGTGGTTTTTTTTATTGTCGCTCTTTACTTCGCTATTACCGCATCACTATCTGGCCTTGCTTGTGATCCCAGCACCAGTAATTATCTTGGCTAATGTTAACTCCACCTCGCCAAAAACTTAGCTGAGAAGAAAGCTCTGTTACTATTGCGCCCTCAAGCGCCTTAAGCCCTGTATCGGTGATAGTATAACTAGCATCCATACTCCAGTGTTTGTCATCCTTGTTGTCAATTTTTACACAAGGAGGAGTTAACTGAGACAAACAGTAAAGCTCTTTGCTTAACCACGCATCCCCAAGAAAAGGCGCATCTTCTAAGGTTTGCAAGTTTACAAACAGTCGCCCAAGTTTTATCTCAGAGTCTTCCATAATTTGTTGGTAACGCTGATCCGCAACGAACTCTTCTTCACCCTGATATTGAGCTTGCTGACGAAGATTACTCTGCAAAATAGGCAACTCTTGCATTGGTTTAGCCAAAGACTCAAGAATGTGCAATTGCGTAAGACTTAACCCCTTATCTAGCCAAGGATACTCTTGGGCAAAACGCAGCAAAGCATTCGCCATAAATGGTAGTGGTGATAATGGTTCTAGGAGTAGATGATTGAGTTGCTCAGGCGTGTTGGCTACAAGTGCCTGCCATACCCTTTTGCCTAATTCTAATTGCTCAACACTAAGCGTTTGTCTGTTTGGATAAAGCGCTTCGAGCTGGCTAATCGAAAGGTTTCCTAGGCCATGGAAATAATCAAGCTCGGGATGCTCACCAATACAAATAATTCGAAATTGCTCGGTAAGTTCGGGATGTTTGGCTAAATGAAATAAACATTCAGCCAACTGCAATTGATCATAGAGATCGTGTTCAAACCACAACACAACCTCCTTATATTGACTTAGCTTATCTAAAACCGCTTGGCGCTGAACAAAATCATCCAAGATCTGCTGTTCACTAATATCCATTGCAGGCAAAGGGCTGGGCAAACTTATTGTTTCGTGAATGAAACTAGCTCGAGCTTTTAGATAAGCTTGCCCTTCTGCAGCAACAATTGGCCCGTCATGCAATACGTCTCGCCAACACAGTATCTCACCCTGGACAATACTTGATTGCTTAAGCATTTCTCCCACGCTATCGCCGTTGGTAATGTGTAATTGCATCGGCTGTTCCCTCGTTGAGTTTGCCCCAGCTTAACAAACTTCTATAAAGGAACAAACGCCACTAAGCATCATTAAGTAACGGGGTTTCCAATTGTGGTTCTATTACCTCAAGTTCCTGCTTAATTTCAGCATCCAAGCGCCAAATAGCCTGCCAAACTAAATCAGTAGTTGTGGCGGTATCATCTACCCCATGCACCAGCTTAATTTGATAATCTACATTGTCAGAACCTATGCTAGCTACATCAATATAAACCCGATTAACGGCGTCAATAGCCATAAGGGCGGCTTCTATCCGCGGGATCACCTGCAAGGGTTCTAACTGTTTATTTACTGAGGCAGAAAAACCACCTGTCACAATCTGCCCACTGCTACTCACATTGTTTAAATTGGCATTTGCCAAAGTATTGTTAGGGATAGAATAGAGTGTATTGTCAGCCGTTTTTACCTTAGTTGTACGCCAGTTCATGTCGATCACTTCGCCTACAATTGGCCCGCCATAGCCACCTAGGCTAATCCAATCTCCAAGCTTAAACGGCTTCTCCAAGCTAATAGCAATGCCCGAGAAAATATTCACAAGGTTTGATTGCAAAGCTAAACCCAGGATCATTGCCACTAAGCCAGACGTTGCTAATAGGCTGGTTAGCTCTCGTTGGTATACAAAAGAGAGAATCGCAAATATCGCTCCAATGTAGGCCAAGCCACGTGTTAAGTGGCGCATAATTCGTGGAACTTGGCGGCCACTGCGCTTTTCTATGGGATCCCAAAGCAGTACATCAATTAACAAAGCTAAGGTCGAAGCAAACAGTAGCCACCACAATACGTCGAAACAATTGCTAGCAAACAGCTGATTAGTATTAGGATAAGCTTGCGCTAACCAATCTAAAAACAAGGGCTCAGCGGAAGCTATAAACAAGGCGTATAAAAGCTTGTTCCCTAAGCCATAAGCTCTAGATAGCTGACCCAGTATCTTAAAGTCTAAAACCAATGCGTAAAGTAACCACGCCAATACACTGCTATAAAAGATTATCTGCTGCCACTGTGCAGGAATACGCCCCCTTAGGCTTAATACATTTTCTTGTACCGGCGTTAGAGAATTAAACCGAGAGAACTCCACGGCTTGTCTGTCTGAATGTAAATACTTGGGATCACCTAAACTGCGTTTACGTAAGGTATCTTGAAAAGACAAAGTGCTGCCTTGGCGCCACTGGCTGGTGTCAAATTGAACCTTGTGCTGGTTGGCTTGGTTTTTATGTAGGCTGGTTTGGCCGAGCCCAACAATATCTGATACATAAATGAGCTCACTTCTTGGCAGCGTAGTATGCCTAAAATTTACGCCCAGTTGGTATTCTCCAAAGGCTGCTCTACCGGGTTTTGCATCTGCTAGAAAAGTGCCTTCAACCTGATAAAGCTGGTAAGTACTTTGGCTTGTAAAATTAGACTCTATTGGTTCTTGCAAGCTCAAATCACCCACCGAATTTAAAAACACGATGTCTTCTGCTTTTACCCCTGGCGTGCTTCTAAACCAAAGCTTAAATTTGGCTTTGAAGGTCATATCTATGGTGGAAAACTCACTAATGTTTTGCATTTCAATGCCGGTATACACCACATCAGTTCGGCGCACCGCAAGGTTTTCGTCATTAACATCTTGCAGCTGGATCGGCGCAGAAACAAAAGCCCCGCCACTAAACAAGCCCACTTGCATAGGGCGTAATACGTTGCCTTGTGAATCAAAATACAAAGAGTGGGTTAAACCCTGAACAGCATTATTGGGTGAATCAAAACCAGTTAAGTGGTTTTTTATCGCCGCTCTTTGGCTAGCTATATTAAGCAGGCTAAAGTCATCGGCCCCGCCAGCTTCACCGCTTGCTGCATCTATAGCGGCCGATACGATAGTTGCCGCATCATAGTATGCAGCCGAAACACCACTAGGCTCATAACCAAAACCTTTATGAAAGCTTTGATAAAACAGTTGAGTTGATTCACTAGCTACATCAAACAAGATAGGACTAACGGCGAACACCCCATTAGTATAATAACCAGATACTTCTCTCTCTTGGCTTCGATGTTTAAAACGCTCGGGGAAACTTTGCTTACCAATAGAAGAACTGCCAATAAACAGCCAATTTGGATGTTGCTGCTTTAAATGGCTAACTAGCGTTTCACCTTCTACATCATGCACCGCTAAGAACACTGCTCCGGTGTGGCCAAACTCACTGATTTTTTGGCTTATTAGCTCGGCTTGTTTAGCGATGTCTCTTTTTAGATCCACCCCTAAACTCAGCGTTTGAATCGCTAGCAGTTCAGCTCTATTAAGAAAAGAATCTGCTAACGACTCGCCAAATTTATCTTGGCTATAGATTAATACCGCTTTGCCTTTAGCTAGGCTTGCAACGTAGTCGGCAACAAACTTACCTTGTAAATGATTATCTGGAATAACCCTAAAAGCCCAATCATTATTCTGGGTGATCTCTGTTGCGGTGGCTGAGCCCCCAACCATGGGCAAACCAGCACGTTGGTAAATACTGGCGGCCTTGATCGAGGTAGCCGATGCCCGATGCCCTAATACGGCAACTACATTGTTAGTTGCAGCTAACTGCTTCGCAATTAGCTGTGCTTTGCTTTTGTCATTAGCATCATCGTATTGCTGAACAACAATGGCTACTTGGTTATCTTGCCGCTGGCTATTATGGAGATCAGCATAAAGTTGAGCACCGTGAACCATTGATAGGCCTTTGTCGGCTTCATTACCCGACATTGGCCCAACCACCGCCAGTATTACACTATTTGTTCCACTGTCGCTTATCCACCGCTGCAGGTGCTCATAACTAGTAACTAAGGCGCTTGCGACAACACATAAACAAGCAAGCGCAAGTATGCGTCTACGTAAATTCCATCTAATAGCCAAAACAGTCTTCCTTAACGGTTTTATTCAAAGTAGTTATTGGTGGCGCGGGCAAAAGCTTCTAGTACTTTTGGCACTTTGATATCGCGAGCTTCAAGTGCTTGATGACGCAGAGCTACCACGTATTGTTTCGATATTGCCACTGGCATCTGTGACAAACTAGCGGGATCTTCCACTAAGCGAATAGCCCGCTCGAAAGCTATCTCTCCCTGCTCAAAGGGTGAAGCTCCAATCGAGAGCATGACCCCGTCTTCAGAGTTAAATGCATTGATACCAACAATCGGTAGCGTTGAATTTGCTTCGGTCCATTGCGCCACTTCTTCAGCAGAGACAAAGCTTTCGCTACCGTCACTAAACAGTTTACGGTAGCCGCCAACTAGCAAAAATTGGTACTTGCCGTTAAGTGATAGAACAGCTTGCTTCCACTGCTCGAAGGTTTTAACCCCAACATGTCCTTGGTATTCAAGTGGCGCCCACTCTTGTCTTGCTAGGTAACCCGCATCAAGCTTGGCCGAAGTTGAACTATCTGAGAGGTAAACAACACTCCCTTTAAAGCTGCCAAGTCTAGGCTGGCTTTCTACCAATAACCTTAATACTTCTTTAATTGCCGACACCGATTTACGTTCGAGTATGCCGGTCACATTGTCAGCATCCTGATAACCATAGGCTTCAAGCTCGGCGTTTACGCCGGCAAACACAATCTGAATCGCTTCATTTCCAATATAATCGGTAGCAACTAAGCGCTGAGCATCGTCATCAATAACCAGTAATACATTGGGTTGGTAGTTATCGACTACCCGTTTAGCAACCGTTGCAGCGCGTTTTTTAGCGGCTTCGCTAGACTGATTTTTGGTATTCATGTAGTGATAGCGAATATCGACATTCATGTGTGCGCGTTTGGCTCTGTCGATGCCCTGGTTAACTGTACGGGTCCAGGCATAGTCGGTTTCGTAGCTATGAAGAATGAGGATTCTTGGCCTTGAAGCCCCCTCCACGACTATCACGCCGATAGTGGCAACGAGAAAGCTCAGCATAATGACGCTTAACAATAACTTTTTCATTATATAAGCCCCATGCTCTGCCAATAAGGAATGCTGAGATAAACCGCTACAAGTTTAAACAGGTATATCAGTACATTCATTTTCATCAACTTGGCTTCATCATTACTCACAATGCCGGTGGTTAAACTTAAAAACTGCATGTAATAAGAAGCCTGGAATGGCCAAAAGAAACTTTCTGAAAGGAACAATATTAGGAAACCAATCACCCAAGGATTCACCCCCACTTCTATGGAAGCAGGAATAAGTAAGGTGGCTAGAATAATCACCGTTGCATTGATTGGCAGTATTAAACGAATAAGACTCACGATAACAGCCAACAACACCACAAACAGTGCCAGGCTTTCTTGCATGTAAGCTGCTAACCAATAGATTTTTCCAGTAAGCCAAGTATCTAGCTCTACTTGATGAATGATGTCGACCACACCAATTAGCGAGCCTAAGAACACAAGAAAACTCCAATCAATTTTGGTTCTAAACTGGTTGGGATCTAAAAAGCCAAACATCATCAAATAGAACAGTATGGCTAAGGCAACCCAAGCAACTTCGATACGGTGAATATTGGCAAATAGCAGAGCTGATATAAGCACGATTAGACCAAGAATTGACGACCACTCGGCAGGGTTTAGCGAACCAAGGGTTTTAAGCTGCTGCAGGCTTGTGGTTTTTGGCAGCTTTAGACTTTGTTTATTGCGATAAACCCAGCACAAAGAAACAGCGTAAAGCGCTAACAGCACCATGCCACAAACCAAGGCCGCAAGTAGCCAATCTAGCCATTGGAAATACTGCTGAACTTGCTGTGGCAACATGCCTAGTACGATGAAGTTTACCGACTTACTACTAACAAAAATTGGCGACAGTAAGCTTGCGCCAAATAGCAGGCTGGCCTTTAACCTAGGTCCCTCTTGCTCACGCGCTTCTTTACTCGCACCACTCAACAAATCTTTTAAGAACGGCGCAACAATGGTTACCCTACCATTAACGGTAGGCACAACCGGTGTAAGCAATGCACCAACACTAAAAAAGCTGATGTTGTACCAAATTTTGGAAGCAGGACCGATTAACAGTAGATGCAACAACATGCGATAACTTAAACCCGATGAGCGGATTACCGCGCTCAAGCCAAGTATGCTCAAAGCCATAAAAAAGCTGTTGCTCGAGAAGCCGGAAAACGCCGACTCACTAGTGGTAATTCCCAGCAATACGGCACTTAAAACTGCAAATAACCCGGGCACATAATCTGGCAGCAAACGAAAGATCCACATTACCGAACAAATGCCAAGGATTGACGCAAAGTAGATTGCATCTTGGTGCAATGGTTGCTGGCTAAGTATTAAACCCCAATAAATCATTAAAGGCGTGATTATCGCAAACAGCCAACCAATGATCTGGCGATAGCCTACTTCAATGTCATGTTTAGGGCTTAAGTCGACTTCGATATGCGTTTGTCCGGCAAGGCGAGAGTGGAAGCTGTCGAGCAATGACTGCTTAAAACTACTGTAGGCCTCTAGGGTAAGTATCGCCGCCAAGGGTAAAACTACCAGCTCGGCACTCTCTACTACCTCAATATCGTAGATGTAACTGCGCATACCTAGTGCCGACTCTTCGCCGAAGAAGCCACTAATAGGTCCTTTAACCTGATCTTTATTGGTGGTTTGTAGCTCACCTTCCAATAAGTAATATAGGTTGTTCGCGTCTTCTCCCGAGCGGCAAATAACCTCACCAGGCGCTAACTTCACAACGGTAATATTTGCTAACAGTCGAGCGAGGTCTTCTTTCTGGCAGCCAGAAAAAGCAGGGTTACTTTTTAAAAACTGACTTAAAACTCGTAGCTTTTCCGGCATAATCATCGGCAATACTGCTCCGTTGAGATTACAGCATGTACCTGGTACTCTGCCCCCGGCGCAATAATGTATTCACTAGCACCTTGTTTAGATTGAAGGTTTCCCCAATCGTAGGTGTAACCTAAGCCTGTCCATGGAACACCTGTAGACTCTCGAAAACTCTTGAAGTATAAAGCTTGATAGAAGCCCGGATAATCGTTAATCCCCTTCACCTCCTCGGCTATGTGGCTGGCATCTAGCTTACAACTCTGGTCGTCAGTTTCAGGGTCGACACAAGGTCTAAATAGATCTTCTGGCGCAACATACAACTCTACAAAAGCATCGTAATCCCAGCTTGGGTCTAAACCTAAGTATTGCTTTAAACGCAGCTCAAGATCGCTTTGCGAAACAGTTGTATTATCAGACAGGTACTGACTGCAAAACTGCTGAAGTTGCGGAGCAAGGCTCACCCATATTGGATAATTTGGATTGGTAGAACTGTGGGTATTTGGCAAAATAAATTTGTCGATGGCACCCTGGCTTTTCCAAGTGAGTACCAGCAATTTGTCGCCTTGTTCATTCCATTGCAGTAGTTCGTTGTTAGCATTTACGGCAAACAAATTAGTGCTAACATCTTCAGGTTGAGGAAATGCAGCCTGCTTAACTGCTAAATCGTAGGCGGAGTTAGGTTGCTCGAGTGATTGGCTACAACCTGCCATAAGGCATACAGATAAGGTGCAAGCTAGTGCAGGAAAAGTGAATTGATTCAAAATATGTCCTTGTTTGAAAGCGGCAAATCCTTTGCCTTATAACCAAAAGCGAGATAACGCTTAAGGCTTAGCTCTTAACCAGCATTAGTTGCTAATTACTTGTTAATGACAATAAATTAGCTTTGGTAAGATTATATTGCTAATAGGAATATCACAAACATCAATAAAATACTGCTTTAAGGCTATTTTTTGTAAAGGCAAGCTGTATCGCCACATGAACACCCAGATAGACAGTTTAGCATTTTCATAACAAGGCCTTGTTTAAAGATTAAACTGGTTATACCAATATGATATAAAAGTATGGATATTTGATAGAAATACAACCTAGGAGGACTTGAAGAATGACTAACATCAACGGAAGTTGCCTATGTGAAGCTGTGCAGTTTGAAGCCCAAGACAAGTTTCAGCAATTTCATCTCTGTCATTGCGATCAGTGTAAGAAAATGTCCGGTAGCGCACATGTGTCAAACCTATTTATTAGGCCGGAATTTTTCAAGTGGCTGGCTGGTGAAAACCTGGTCGCTAGATACGATGTTCCTAAGCGCAGTATAACTAACGCTTTTTGTAAGCAATGTGGTAGTGCAGTGCCCTATTTATCGAGTACTAAGCAGTGGGTAATTGTGCCGGCTGGCGGCCTAAACAATTGCCCTAGTTTAAAACCGCAAGACCATATTTTTACCAACGAGAAAGCTGAATGGTACAAAGATATTGATGAAATAGCTCAGTATCCTCATTTTCCAGATTAAGCTACGTTTGCCACGACGGCTTTATTACGTCCACTGTCTTTAGCTTCGTATAAAGCGTGGTCGGCTAAACTCATCAATTGCTCTATATTTTCTTCTGATTGCATCAACGCAATACCAATGCTGGTGGTAAAGCGTATTTGTACGACACCGGTATTCACATAAATCCGCTCAACTGCCGAGCGTAAACGCTCTGCGGTATGTTTTGCAGTATCTAAATCGGCATATAAGGCTAAGCCAAATTCTTCACCGCCCAAACGCCCTAATACATCACCATCACGGATTTCGCTTTCTAAGGTACTGGCAAACTTCTTCAAAGCCTTATCACCAGCAGCATGGCCATGGTTATCGTTAATTCTCTTAAAGTGGTCAATATCGAACATCAACATGGTCATGGGATGCGAACGGTTACGGCAACTATCAAACATCGCCTCGGCCTTGGCCATAAAACTACGTCGATTATTTATGCCTGTTAGTGGATCGGTGCGAGCTTCACGCTCTGCCTCAGACTTAGCAACTTCAAGTGCATGAGTACGCTCAGACACCAATATTTCTAACTCTTGTTTAGCGCGTTCGAGTTGGCTGCGGTAGCGCAGTTCGGCCTGCTCTTTTAGACGGCGCAATCTAAACAGGTGAATCCCCATAGCAACCATGATCACCATCATTTCACTGTATGAGGCTACAACCGGCCAGTAGTAAGTGACAAAAGTATGTTCAACAAGGCCTAAATCACGCAAGGCTTGGCTAAATAGCCCGACTATTAATACTGTCCAACCTAAGGTGTAAACAGCGGATTCTCTAGAACCTTGGTACCAACGAATCAAACTGGCTATCGCTAACATCGGGTATAGCAATAAAGCAATGGTAATAAGCACCACCGAGAATACGGTTTCTCTGGTCAGTGCCGCCACGGCAAGTAAAGCCGCATTTAAGATCATAAAGCGTAAAACATAATCTAAACGAGGCGTATTCACTTTTGTTTGCAGGAATATGCGGGCAAAAATAACACCAGTCATTATCGACATTGCCCCAGTTAAGGACATGTAACTCCAATGGAAGTCTTCGCGAATGAAGAACATATGCGTAAAACCCAATATAGTTGGCCATGTCGCCAATTTGGTCGCCGCATAGACAAAGTATGCGTAATAGGTTTTATCATTGGTGGCAATTCCGGTCACCAAGGAAATAATCGACATTAAGGCAAGACCGCCTACCAGAAAGGCGATACTGCCTAGCTCGATACTCTGCACATAGTGCATTTTGTCTGGCTGCCAAACCCTTAAATCTGGGAATACAAAACCCTTTTCGTCAGAGCCAAAGCGAAAGTAAAACTGATGGGTTTCACCTGCTGCTAACTCTACCGGTACTACAAATCGTTGGTGACTGACTAAGCGCTCTGAAAAAGAATTATTTAAAGCGAGATCGGCAATTTCTAAAAAACTAGGATCGTTAGTATTACGTTGATAAGCATTTAAGTAGATGAGTTGGTGGTCAACGTATTCTAAATTTAGAGTAATCGGTTTATCGCTATCATTGTGCAGATAGAAAACGCTCCAAAACGCTCCTGGCTGTAAACCCGTGGAACCTTTACTCGGCAATCTAGAGAACTTATCTAAACGATAAGCAGCGATAGCATCAGCCAGATCAGCCTTGCCTTCTAAATCGTGCCATACCTGAAAATGCTCACCCAGCCTTACACCATCTTCTAAACCATTTACGTGCAACGCACTTAAGCTCTCAGCTTGAGCAACAGAGAGAGTACAAACAGAAAACAAAACCAAGGCCAAAGCGAGTTGAGTTTTGCCTAAACAGCGCAAAAAATAATTAATCATGATGGTTTTACGTAGGCCGCCTTTCCTTGCGATATCGGAGTAGTTGTTAAATCTAATGTTCGTACAGCCCTGTAACAAAACATTAACCACTTATTAGAAGCTTAAAGATAAACACTAAGGAAGTCTACGAATCTACCTCTAATTAGTGAATTATCATCAAGTTGGGTACCAAATGTTACAATTTATCTGGCATTGCTAACCAAGAGCACTACTAACTGCACTCGCGCCAGAAGGGCTTATGAATCACAATTATAGTTAATTTTATTAACAATGGTTGGGGATGCGGCAAACAAAAAAGCAGCCATCTGGCTGCTTTAGGAGGAACAACTACATAACCGGTAAATCAATATTTTTGAACAGCTCTTCCACTTCATCGAGAGACTTGGCTTGCACGGCTCTATCAACAATATCTCGGGTTAAGTGAGGCGCAAATCGTTCAATAAAATCGTACATGTAAGTACGTAAGAAAGTACCTTTTCTAAAACAAATCTTAGTGGTACTTGCTCTGAATAAATGGCTAGCATCAATTGCTACCAAGTCCTGGTCTTGTTGCTTATCGATAGCCATACTCGCCAACACACCAACGCCAATTCCCATTCGAACATAGGTTTTAATCACATCGGCATCGGTCGCAGTGAAGACAATCTTTGGCACTTTACCAGCACGGCCAAAGGCATCATCTAAATCGGAGCGACCAGTAAAACCAAAAATGTAAGTAACAATGGAATGTTTAGCCAAATCGTTAATGGTAACGACTTCACCGTTTAAATGTTTTTTCGCCAACTCATGTTCTTTGGGCACCAATATGCTGCGATTCCAATGATAACAAGGCAACATCACTAAATCGGAGAAAATATGCAGTGCCTCAGTGGCAATGGCAAAGTCTGCACTGCCCTTAGCCACTGCTTCATTTATCTGGTTAGGCGTGCCCTGATGCATGTTTAAAGAAACATTTGGGTAGCGATGGATAAAACCTTGAATAACTTCGGGCAACGCATAACGCGCTTGAGTATGCGTAGTTGAGATATTAAGCGAGCCTTGGTCTGGGTGAGTATGCTGATTAGCTACCGCTTTAATACTTTCAACTTTGGCCATAATCTCATTGCTGATGCGAATGATTTCTTTGCCAGCAGGAGTTACTTGGCTAAGGTGCTTGCCGCTACGCTTGAATATCTGAACCCCTAGCTCATCCTCCAATAAACGAATTTGTTTACTAATACCGGGCTGCGAAGTATATAAACTCTCCGCAGTAGCCGACACATTGAGGTTGTTGTTTACTACTTCGACGATATAACGTAACTGCTGCAATTTCATGTAGTTGAGTTCTCTGGCGCGAAAAAACTATAACGCTAACTATCCGGTTAACGAGTTCTTATTACATTTTTTCATAAGTATATAATCAATTACAGAGATATTGAAACGTCTTTATAACAGATATTTACTAAGCGCTAATCAGTTCAAATTTCTCACCAATTGTGCAGAGTTTTGTTTTAACAAACGCAAGGTTGCCCCAGCGCCCATTAAGGCGACTAACAGGGTGCCTAACAACGGTCCAAGTACCCATAACCCTAGGTTAATGGAAGCGCCGATATCAAACACAAACACTTGCAATAGTACCAAAATAGTTTGGGCAGCACTGGCTGCAATAAATCCGGCTAAAAAGCCGAGTATTACGAACTCATAGATCACCGCATTACGCAGTAGTTTTGCGCTAGCGCCTAAGGTTCTCAGTATCACCGTTTGCCGTCTACGTTCTTCCAAAGAGCTTTGTACTTGTGCATATAACACTAAGCTGCTGGCAAGTAGCACTACTACTAGCACAAGTCTGAGTGCTAACGCGACCTGTTCAACCACCTGAGACAGTTGTTCAATCAAGGCTTTAACATTAATTAATACCAAGGTGGGAAAACGCGCCATAGTTTGCGCCATCCAAGCCGCTTTATCTTCGGGCAGATTAAACGACGTTAAATAGCCAGTCGGGAAGTCTTGCAAAATATCGGGGCTTAGCAATACGTAAAAATTAGGCTGCATTGTGTTCCAATCGATACTGCGCAAACTTGTTACGGTAACCGTAAACCGACTAGCACCAATCATAAATTCAAGAGTGTCGTTAAGCTTAATATCTAAGCGTTCGGCAAACTCTTCATCTACCGAAGCCTCACCAGTACTGCCAGCTGTAAGCCATTCACCTGCTACCAGCTCATTACGATAAGGCAGCTCCAATACACTGCTTAAATTTAGTTCGCGACCAGCTCCTCGGCGTCGTGAAGAAGTCTTCTCTGAGTACTCCCCTTCTCGTTCTTGACTAACTGCTTCTTGGTTGATGGCAACCAGCCGACCTCGTAACATTGGGAACATAGTGGTGAGTTCGACACTTTCATCGGCAAAACGAGAAGCTAGCTGAGGCTTCTGCTGCTCGGAAATGTTATACATGAAGTGATTAGGCGCGCCTTCTGGAAGCTGTTGCTGCCACTCACTAATCAAATCTTGTTGGATAACCCACACTACCAACGCTAACTTGATGGCTACAGTAAAGCCAATAAGCTGAACCCTATTTTGCTTAGCTCTTTTATAAAGAGACGAAATCGCAATCTTCAAACTTAGGCTTTTCAGTTTCTCTGCTTGCTTCTTACTGCCCCAGAGCAGTAATTGACTCACAACCAACAACAGTGCCACCGCAATCAAGCCTACACCGAGCAAAATTGCACTCAAGGTAAATGAACCGCTATAAAGTAACAGTAAGGCAAATACACTCACTAGCATCCACAAGGCAATCCATATTGGTTTCACCACTGCATCATCACTGTTGCGGCGAATTACTCGCATAGGTGCAATGTTAAATAGCTGAGATAGTGTTGGCAGCGTAAACGCTACGCCACAAATCAAGCCACTGCCTGCAGCCATTAAGTAAGGCGCAGCGCCAGCACTCGGTAGATCAATACTAAGTAACTTTTCAACATAATGGGTCACCGGCCATTGCACCAACGTCGCCAAAGCAATACCTAATACGATAGACACCAATACCACGGTAAACAGGTGTCCTAAATAAATGGTTCTGATCTGCGGCTTACTTGCACCAAGCACTTTAAACATTGCTACAGTGTCGTAGTGACGCTGGCAATATAAGCGACTAGCTACCGCAATGGCTGCACTGGCAAGCAAAATTCCGATAAGACCAGCTAATAGCAAAAATTGCTGGGCCCTTTGCAAGGCTCCCGCTAAAGGAGAGTTGCCACTACGTACCGTTACCATGCGTTGATTATCGGCAAGCTGCGGTGTTACCCAATTTTCGAATGCATCTAGCTGGCTTTTATCTCCAGCAAACATATAGCGATAACCTAAACGACTGCCAGGCTGTACAACCTCTGTTTGTGCAACATCGCTAATATTAATGATCACTCGTGGGGCGGTCATAAATACACTGAAGGGCGCATCAGGTTCGGTAACAATACGGCCAGTCACCCGAAATTCTGCTTCACCAATTTCAATTAAATCGCCGATGTCTATATCAAGTTGATAAAACAAACGTTCTGCAATCCAAGCCTCACCCTGAGGAATGCCCTTGGCGGACTCATTTGTTAAGCCATTTTTTTCTCGGCTTATTCTTAAACGCCCTTTAAGGGGATAGTCTTGGGATACAGATTTAACACTGGCGAGTACTAAGTTTTCGTTGCCATAAACCATGGAGGGAAACAACAACTGTTCAGCATAATCAAGCTGTAAAGACTCTGCTTGAACAGCCAAAGGTAAGTCAACGGGATGAGCACTGCGAACCACTCGGTCAGCCGCAATAAAGTCACCACTTTTGTTAAAGATGGCCTGCTCCATTCGGTCTGTTATGCTGGTAAACAACCACACCGAACTCACCGCCAGCACAATGGCGGCAGAAATAATGGTTAACTCACCGCGCTTTAGCTCAGCCTTAAATAAACGCCAAATTAAACTCTTCATCCTTGGCTCCTTAAGACTGAATAATACGACCAGCTTGTAATGTGATTTGTCTTAAGCAACGTGCCGCCAGTTTTTGCTCGTGAGTTACCAGTACCAAAGTGGTGCCTGCCTGTTGGTTTAGCTCAAACAGCAGATCTTCAATGATTTGACCGTTGTTATTGTCTAAGTTTGCCGAAGGCTCATCGGCAAACAGCACCTTAGGCTGACAAATAAACGCCCGTGCAATAGCTACTCTTTGCTGTTCGCCACCGGATAGCTGATTTGGATAATGATCGTGACGTTCAGCTAAACCCACTTTAGCCAGCCACTGCTCTGCGAGTTCTTTAGCATTAGGTAAACCCTTAAGCTCCGCAGGTAACATCACGTTTTCTAGCGCAGTTAGTGCCGGCACCAACAAAAATTGCTGAAAAATAAAGCCTACATTGTCGCGACGTAAGCTGGCGCGTTGTTCTTCATCAAGCGCAGCTAAGTTCTTTGAACAAAGCTCCACACTGCCCTGACTAGCACTGTCTAAGCCAGCCAAAATACTCAACAAAGTGGTTTTACCTGAGCCAGAGGCTCCAACAATCGCTAGGGATTCGCCCTGTTGCACAGTTAACTCAATATCATTCAGCAGATTTAAATTTCCACCCGGAGTTGCAACATGATGATTGAGTCCGCTGGCGTTTATGATTATGTTAGACGCTGAATCTGAATTAGCTGTTGGCATATAGTAGGTGCTCAAAAATGATGGTTAGACACAAAAATAAAGTTTTAACGCTAGTTACACTATCTGTTTTACTCTTTTTTACATTGAGTTCAAAGGCTTTTGCCAATACCAAGTCAATTCTTATCCTAGGTGACAGTTTAAGTGCTGGATATGGCATGCCAATAGAACAGGCTTGGGTTTCATTAACCCAGCAATACTACAACGAAACAGACCAAGCTATCGATCTCATTAATGCCAGTATAAGTGGCGAAACTACAGCAGGTGGTTTAAGACGATTACCTTCGTTGATTCAACAGCATAAGATCGACTGGTTATTGATTGAACTAGGCGGTAACGATGGTTTACAAGGCCACCCTACTTCCAACATTGAAAACAATCTAAACGCAATTATTGCTTTAGCTAAACAAAACGACATCAAGATTGCGTTGATGCAAATTCGCATCCCGCCTAATTACGGCAAACGCTATCGCCAAGCCTTTGAGGGTTTGTACCCCAAAATTGCTAAACAGCAACAGATTAACTATCTACCGTTTTTTATTGAAGAAATAGCCACAAACTCGTCACTGATGCAAAACGATGGAATACATCCAAACCAACAAGCTCAACCGCTTATCAGTCAGAAAATGAGGGAACAGCTAAAAGAATTAGTGAACGCCGGCTAGCCGGTTTGGGCAAAGCCGTTAGCGTTTTGTAATAGCTGAGAAAGCGGAACAACCCGATCTTGCATCACTTTAATGGCTTCGAACTGGCTTAGCGATTTTCGCTCATCCAGTACTAAACCACCTTCAATCGTCATCAAGGTGTAAGTTTGCTCACTCACCTCTACCACCACGCAACGCGCTTGAGCGTTTTCGGTTTGCAATACTGCTAGCTCGCCGATTTGTAAGAGGTTTTGATGAGTGCTCGCAGTACTAGTAAAAAACCAGCTTTGCGGCATTAACGGTTTTAAGAATTGAGCTGACGCGACAGCATTTAGACAAATCTGCACTTTAATAGGATCAGACCAATTAAAGGGCTCTAACTGCTCGAGAAATTGATAATAGAGCTGAGTGTGCTCGGTAGTAAACGGACCATCTTCTTGAGCATGT
This sequence comes from Agarivorans sp. OAG1, assembly GCF_037076485.1. Taxonomy (NCBI): domain Bacteria; kingdom Pseudomonadati; phylum Pseudomonadota; class Gammaproteobacteria; order Alteromonadales; family Alteromonadaceae; genus Agarivorans; species Agarivorans sp. OAG1. Next base: position 2,115,442 of record NZ_AP028990.1, on the reverse strand, counting down.
TGAACACAACGCTTTTTACACAACTTAGACACAAACAGCATATTTTCACCTAACTCAAGAGTCATTACTCCCTTGTTAGTATCAAATACCCAGTGCCATTGTTTATTAGGTTGAATTAACATTGCTAAAAAGAAAAACTGTCCATGTTGAGTTCACTTAATAAACAAATGTACTACGAGAACTCAACAAAGACAAATTAAATTAATTAAAATTTATACAGCCTTGGCTATTTGTTTAATTAATTCTGGGCCTTTATAAATAAAGCCACTATATATTTGAACTAATTTTGCGCCGGCATCCATTTTTTCTTTAGCAGCCATCGCTGAATCAATTCCGCCAACACCGATAATTGGTATCTCAGATTTTAAGTAATGATCTAATTTTCTAATAACTTCAGTGGACTTTAATTGCAAAGGACGTCCACTTAAACCACCAGCTTCACTAGCGTGGTTCATCCCTTCTACCATTGAACGCTCTAGCGTTGTATTAGTAGCAATTACACCATCGAGCTTATATTTTAATAAAGAGTCACTAATTTGTTCTATTTCAGCTTCTGATAAATCTGGCGCTATTTTGATCAATAAAGGAACATGTTTATTATATTGCTGAGAAAGTTGATCTTTACGCTCAGTTAGATCCTTTAATAGATCTTCTAACGCTTCACCATATTGAAGTGTACGTAAACCAGGAGTATTTGGGCTAGAAATATTAACAGCAATATAAGAAGCATGTGGAAACGCTTTATTCATGCCTATTAAATAATCATCTTTACCCTTCTCTACCGGAGTATCAAAGTTTTTACCAATGTTGATCCCAAGGATCCCTTTATATTGGCTTTGCTCAACATTATTAATTAAATTGTCGATCCCTAAGTTATTAAAACCCATTCGGTTAATAATACCTTCGGCATCTAATACTCGGAAAATTCTTGGTTTATCGTTACCAGATTGCGGACGCGGTGTAACAGTACCCACCTCTACAAAACCAAAACCCATAGCATCAAAGGCTTGAATACACTCACCATTTTTATCCAAGCCTGCCGCTAAACCAACTGGATTAGGGAAAGTTAAGCCCATCAACTCTACCGGATTAGGCGCGATATTCTGGCGGTAAACACGATCTAATAAGGTTCCACCAGTGCGTTTGAACATCTCAATAGTAAGATCGTGTGCGCGTTCTGGATCAAGTTGAAAGATAAGTTTTCGAGCAAGTGGGTAATACATTTGAACTCCTAGTATAAGACCCCCGAAGATGCAGGGCTTCGGGGGCAGTATTTTATACTAATTTACGGAGCAGTTTAAATTTAATAGGTTCAATTCCCTCAATAAAACCGAAAATTTTGCAAACTCGTGGGTATTTCCGGTCTTAAAGTCAGCTAACATGTGATTCCAGCGGTCTAACAAAGGCTCGTGGGCTGCTAACCAATCATCTAAGGGATCATTGCTTTCCATTTTACTGGCCCATTTCAAGGCACTTACCGTTAACTGACGCTGTTGCCAATCAAGATCTTCTCTAAAGGAAGATCGAGCTAGTGCCTGCCAATGATTATCAACACTTTGTAGGTTGATTTGATCCAAGAACCAATGCAAACCAATGTTAGTCCCTAAGTTAAAGTACAACTTAGCTACCGCTACTATGTCTTGTTCGGCTTGCTCTGCTACTTCAGTTAAGTCTAACACTGAGTAAAGCGAGTTCATTTTAGCCATTGCACAAGCAATTTCTGCCGGTACTTGCTGGTCTTGCAGCTGTTTAGACTCATTGTTAACCAGCTTAACTTCTTCAGCGGCTAATACATCCATAAGGTTCTTTTGCAGCTGTAAATAGCTAGGCTGATAGCGTTCTATTTGTTGAGCAATGCCCAGTGAGCGGTCACGCAAGGTTAAGAAACGACGAGTCGCACGGCGAATAATTCGGCGCAAGTTATCCATCATTTTCAGCTGTAGATGAGCACTTATTTTGTTATCTAAACCTTCAATTTTTTCGTACAGTTCCCACACACCAAACACTTCGCAGGCTGTGACATAGCAGTTACAAATCTCAGCTGGAGTCGCTCCTGTTTCTTCAACTAAACGGGTAACAAAGTTAAAGCCTACATCGTCAACCACTTTGTTCGCTAAACGAGTGGCCACAATTTCTTGTTTTAGAGGGTGTTGATGCATCTCGGTTACGTAACGTTGCTGCAACAGCAATGGGAATGACGTAATGAGTGTTTGACTCAAATAGGGATCTTCAGTCACCTCTTCAACATTAAACCACTCTTTAAGTACCATCTTACCGTAGGCCACTAATACCGCTAACTCGGGACGCGTTAAGCCTTGGCCATTAGATTGGCGCTCTATTAGCTCTTCGTCGCTAGGCAAAAACTCTAGGTTTCTATCAAGCAGATTGTCGCGCTCTAGAGCATGCATAAAGCGGATAACTTCTTTAACGGTAGCGGCGCCTAATTGCTCAGAAATACTAATAGACTGGCCCTGACGATAAGCGTTATCTAAAACAATCTCGCTAACGTTCTCGGTCATGTCCACCAGTAGTTTGTTACGTTGCTTCCCGGTTAAATCACCATTGCTGACTAAGCCATTTAGCAAGATTTTGATGTTAACTTCGTTATCTGAACAATCTACGCCACCCACATTGTCAGTAAAGTCAGTATTTATTCGACCACCGTTAGATGCGATTTCAATTCGCCCTAATTGGGTGATACCCAAATTACCACCCTCACCAACAATTTTGGCTCCAAGCTGTTTACCGTTAACTCGCACCGCGTCGTTAGCTCTATCGCCAACTTCTGAGTCAGACTCTGAACTTGCTTTAACGTATGTGCCAATCCCGCCGTTCCAAAACAAGTCTACAGACGAGCACAAGATGAGTTTAATAAGCGCGTTAGGTGTAACACTCTTCTCTTTTGTATTTAGCAGTTTTTGGATTTGAGGTGTCAGTGAAATTGACTTAGCACTACGAAGGAAAATACCACCACCTTCACTAATTAAGCTCTTATCGTAATCTGCCCACGAAGATCGAGGTAACTCAAACAAACGCTTACGTTCTTTGTAAGAGGAGGCTGAATCGGGAGTTGGGTCAATAATAATGTGCATGTGGTTAAATGCTGCCACTAGGCAGGTATGTTCGGATAACAACATACCATTACCAAATACATCGCCAGCCATATCGCCCACAGCCACACAGTTAAAGTCTGTAGTTTGACAATCGATACCTATTTCACGGAAATGACGCTTAACCGACTCCCAGGCACCACGAGCGGTAATGCCCATGCCTTTATGGTCGTATCCATTGCTACCGCCGGAAGCAAAAGCATCACCCATCCAAAATTGATATTCTTCACTCAGCTTATTGGCAATATCTGAAAAAGTAGCAGTACCCTTATCTGCCGCTACAACCAAATATGGGTCGTCTTCATCACGACGAACCACTTGCTTAGGCGGAACAATCTCACCTTTTACGTTGTTGTCGGTAATATCGAGTAAACCGCGAATAAAGGTGCGGTAACACTCTTTACCCTCTTCCAACCACGCATCTCGATCACTTGGGCTTGGCAGACGTTTACATACAAACCCACCTTTTGCTCCAACGGGCACGATTACCGTATTTTTAACTTGCTGAGCTTTTACTAAGCCAAGTACCTCGGTTCTAAAATCTTCTCGTCGATCTGACCAACGCAAACCTCCGCGCGCCACTTTACCGCCCCGTAAATGCACCCCTTCTACCCGTGGAGAGTAAACAAAAATCTCAAACATAGGCACCGGTTGTGGCATGTCTGATATTGCACTCGGGTTCATTTTAAAAGAGATATAATCTTTTACCTGCTTATCTTGATTTAGCTGGTAGAAGTTAGTTCTTAAGGTGGCCTTTATCATCTCTAAGTAGCGACGAATGATTCGATCGTCATCAAGGTTTTCTACTGCGTCTAACAGCGAAATCAACTTAGCCTCAATTTTCTCTTCAGTTTTATCTGAGCGTTTAAGACTAGGATTGAAACGACGACGGAATAGCTCAAGCAGCAGAACCGATATATCTGGGTAGCTAGCAAAAGTTTCTTCAATGTAACTTTGGCTAAAGTTGCTACCAATTTGCCGCATATATTTTGCGTAAGCACGTAACAGCGCCACATCTCTACCAGACGCCTGAGCAGCCAAGACTAAACGGTTAAAGCCATCATCTTCCAAGCTACCAGACCAAATTTGTGCTAAAGCTTGCTGGAAGTTATCGCGATTTTTTTCAATATCCAGCTCTTTAGAGGCTACAAAGGTCATGGCAAAATCGAGCAGCCAATATACTTTTCCGTCGCTAGTGGTTAGTCGATAAGGTGTTTCACCTATTACTCGCAACCCCATGTTCTCTAACATGGGTAAAATATCAGACAGGTGCAAAGGCTCATTTAGGTGAAACAGCTTTAAACGAACGTGGTTGCTATCGATGTTTTCTTCCTGAGGTCGATAGAACAGCATGCCTAACTGATTTTCATCATCAAGATCTTCAAACTGAATAATATCGGCTACCGCAGAGCCCGGTAATACATTCTCTTTATAAGAACGAGGAAAAGCAGTTTGATATTTATTACTAAGCTGAATGGCTCGCTCTTCGCCAAAATTAGAAATAAGTGAATCTACTAAGCGATCTTCCCAGGTTCTTGCGGCTTCAATAAGATTGGTTTGTAGGTCGCTCAAGTCAAACTCCTGATCGTTATTTTCTACACGCACCAAGTAATGGGTTCGCGCCATTGAACCTTCGGTGAAATAAGTTGAGAACTCCACGTCTTCCTTAGACTTAAAATGCTCCTTAAGAATTTGCTGGCTATGGATCCGCAAAGCAGTGTTGTAGCGCTCTTTTGTGGTATACACCAAACAAGAATAAAAGCGTCCGTATATATCCTTACGAACAAACAACTTCACCAAATCACGTTCTTGGATTTGTTCTACGCCTAAGCCAATGTTGAGTAATTCTTCTTCAGTGGCCTGAATAAGCTCATCACGGGGATAAGTTTCCATGATGTTTAGCAAAGATTTATAAGCGTGAGAGCCGGCAGGAAGATCTGAATTAACCATTATCTTCGCTAGCTTTTGGTTAATCAGTGGAATTTCTAGAGCACTACGGTTGTAGATAGAAGAGGCATACAAACCAATGAAACGGTGCTCGCCAACCACTTTGCCATTTTTATCAAAAACTTTAACCCCAACATGGTCAATATAGGCTGGTCTATGTACCCGTGACTTGTGGTTGCTCTTATTTAACACCAAAGGGACTTGGTTGGTGGCTAAATCTCGCCCTGCGGTGGTGTAAGAAGACAATGAGACAACTTGGCTGGTTACGTATTCTCGATACAAACCTAAACTGCCAGTTTCATCAGGTATTAGCTGCAAATCGCCTTTTACTTGCTTAAGTGAATAGTGTCGATAGCCCATTAAGGTAAAGTTGTTATCCGACATCCAAGACAAAAAAGCGGTACTTTGGGCCAAAGACTGATCGTCTTTTGCGCCACTGCTATTAGCCAATTCATCCGCCACCGACTTTAACTTTTTGAGCATCGGTTGCCAGTCATTCACCACTACATTAACTTCATCCAATACCGTGTTAAGTTCTTTATTTAGGCGTCGTAAGGCTTTTTCATCACTCTGGCGGTCGATCTCAATCATGAATACTGTTTGATTGCCAAGCTGGGCATGCTCTACATCATGAACGGCCGTCACTTTGTTATTATCATCTCGATCTAAGCGCATCGGTTGATGCATTAACAAGTGAGTATTAATGCCACTACGCCCTAAAGCCATGCGGATGGAGTCAACCAGAAACGGCGAATCTGGCACCACTATCTCGATAATAGTATGGCTAGATTGCCAACCATGGCGGCTTAGTTCGGGGTTATAAACCTTAATGTGGCGTTCGCAGGTTGAAGTATGATTAAGGGCATTCCAAAGCCCTACTCCCACTCCATATAAATCACTGTCGCTGCGATTGGCTAAATCGTCACTGCCCATGCCTGAAAACAGTCGTGAGAGAAATTCTTCGGCCAAGGGAGCAGCCGTTTTATCCAGTTTTTGATTTACGATTTGATAGACTTTTTTAAGCAGTACGGAGGCATGTTGCTGCGCTCTTGTCATAACGCATTCCTTATCCTAGTAGAGTAATATTATTATTGTGTAAAACAATGGCTTATTGTTTATTTCAGTGTAGTTGGCTTTAGAAAATAATCGACAAAACAACCACTTTCACCTTACAAACAATTAAACCACGTTTTTACATATTTACAACATAGATGACTAGACTTTTTGAAGTGACAGAAATTTATTGTTGCTGTCAGTAGACAGGACAAAACGACCATTTATTCCGCTTCGGTCTAAAAAAGGCAAAAAGCGCAAAGCAGGGATCTGAATGCGCATGCCATTACTGTCGGTAGCAATAATAGAGCGGGCTGTTCCTCGGTATACCCGCTCAAACTCCTGATAAGAAATGTGAATATTAAAAAAGTACTGCTTCATTGCTCGATTGCACTTAGGCCTTAAGTTGTTGCAAGCCGTTTGTTACCTTTTCAAATAGATCTTTACTGAGGTCTTCCAGCTCAGCTAAGCGCTGCAACTGCTCGATAATGAGCGCTTTACGCTCATCATCCAGTTTAACTGTTTGGATCAGCGGGGTAATCAAACGCGATGCAACTTGCGGGTTTTGAGTATTTAGTACACACAAGATATCGGTTAAGTAGCGATAACCAGAACCATCTTTTGCGTGAAAGTGACGCGCATTGTTGTTAGCGAAGCTACCAATTAAAGAGCGTACTCGGTTAGGGTTTTCCATACTAAAACTTGGGTGTTCCGCCAAAGCTTTAACCCTGGCTAAACTGCCCTCTTTGGCATAACTGGCTTCTAAAGCAAACCACTTATCCATCACTAAGCCATCATGTTGCCAGTTTTGCTCGTAGTCTTTAAACATTGCATCACGCTTCTGGATACCGGCATTGTTAGCAGCCGACATAGCAGCCAATTTATTAGTCATAGTTGGGCTATCAAAATAGGCTGCAGAAACTAACTCTGGCTGAGTATGCGCCACATACTGTAAACATGCGGCACGTAACGAGCGCAAATTGATATCATCATGGGCCAAGCTCTGTTTATCGGCTTTTGCACAAGCTTGCTCTAAGGCTGCAAATTGCTCAGGCAATGCGACAGCTAAACTATAAATGAAAAAGTCTCGAGCTTGAGCAATTGCATCAATATCTACTTGGGCAAAACCATCAGCAATTTCATTCTCACCACTAATGGTAAGCAGCTCTGCTAATAAACCTTTATCAATTGAGGTATCTTCTAATAGCAGCTTAAAGGTATTTACAATCGCCTCTTCTAGCTGCAGATTGTTACCTGCTTGAACTTGCGCTACGGCTTGTTTCATCCACGCGCTAACTAGCTTTTGCATGCCGTCCCAGCGCGCAAAAGTATTGCTGGCATGGTTGATAATTAGCAACAATTGGTCTGTGCTGTATTCCATATCTAGTTTTACAGGGGCTGAGAACTCTTGCAGCATTACCAATGTAGGTTGCTCACTAATGCCTTCAAAGTGCCAGGTTTGTTGCTGCTGAGTAAGCTCTAATACTGTAGAAACAGCTTGCCCATTCATGCTAAGCGCTAAGGCTTCGCCATTGCTGCTTAACAACTCTACAGACACTGGAATATGTAATGCGTGTTTCTCGCTTTGTTCAGCGGTGGCTGGTGTATGCTGGTGAATGTTTAAGCTGTACTGTTGTTTTGCTTCATTGTATTCACTTTGAACTTTAAGCACCGGTGTGCCTGACTGACTGTACCAGCGTTTGAACAGGCTTAAATCTTTGCCGCTAGCATCTTGCATCGCATTCACAAAATCATCGCAAGTTACCGCTTGGCCGTCGTGGCGATCCACGTAGGTTTTCATACCCGCTTGAAAACCCTCTTCGCCTAGCAAGGTATGCAGCATACGAATAACTTCCGAGCCTTTCTCATACACTGTTAAGGTGTAAAAGTTATTCATCTCAATCACCTTATCTGGGCGAATGGGATGCGCCATAGGCCCAGCATCTTCAGCAAATTGGTGACTGCGTAATATCCGAACATTCTTAATTCGATTTACTGCTCGCGAGCCTAAATCAGAACTAAACTCTTGGTCGCGAAAAACCGTTAAACCTTCTTTTAAGGATAACTGAAACCAATCTCGACAAGTAATACGGTTGCCGGTCCAGTTATGGAAGTACTCATGACCAATTACCGCTTCAATGCCTAAAAAGTCATTGTCTGTGGCGCTCTGTTTATTAGCTAGTACGTATTTAGAGTTAAATACGTTTAGGCCTTTGTTTTCCATTGCGCCCATGTTGAAGAAATCGACGGCGACTATCATATAGATATCAAGGTCGTACTCTAAGCCAAAGCGCTCTTCATCCCAACGCATTGCCGCTTTTAGCGATGCCATAGCGTGTTCGGTACGATCTAAATTGCCTTTATCAACAAATAGCTCTAACGCAATAGTTCTGCCCGATTGGGTAACAAAACTATCTTCTAACAAGTCAAAATCACCAGCAACCAAAGCAAATAAGTAGCTTGGTTTAGGGAATGGGTCTTGCCAGCTTACCCAGTGTTTCCCATCGGCTAACTCGCCTTGATCAACCTTGTTACCGTTCGATAGTAAAAACGGATATTGGGCTTTATCGGCAATAATTTTAGTGCTGTAAGTAGCCAACACGTCCGGTCGGTCTAAAAAGTAAGTGATTCGGCGAAAGCCCTCTGCTTCACACTGAGTACAAAAAGCATCACCCGATTGATACAAACCTTCAAAGGCTTTATTTTCTTTAGGATTAACTTGAGTCACTACTTCTAACTCAAAACGCGCTGGCAATTCACTAATAACCAACTGCCCTTCACTCACTTGATAAGCGTCATGAGTTTGCTGATTAACTTTAATACTCAGCAGCTCCAGTTTTTCACCATCAAGCACTAGGTCGGTAATGTCATTTGTCTGCCTAACCACCGTTGATACAGCGATAACTTTGGTAGCGCTAGGATCTAAATCGAACTCTAAGGCAACATTTTCAATAGTGTAACCAGGCGCTTGATAATCTGAACGGTACTTGGCTGTAGGTTGAGCTGATGAGTCGGCCATGACACTTCCTTATTTGAGAAAAGAGAAATACTTGTAAGCTGTTTTTATTGTAAAAGATAATAGTATGCGCAGCTAACGCTTTGTTGCTGCTTTAAAAACAAAAAAGCCGGCCTAAGCCGGCTTTTTAGATACGTTCAGCTTAAAAAGATAATAAGCCAATCGCATTTAAGAAAACTACCGCAATGGCAATTGGTGAGATAAAGCGAACGCTCTTCGAGAACATTTGGAAGGCTTGGCTCTCTAAGCCCATGCCTTGCTTCACTTTGTCAGCTTGAACAATCCAACCAACAAATACAGCAATAAACAAACCGCCTAAAGGCAGAAGAATATTAGCAGTAATGTAATCTAAAACTTCGAAGAAGTTTTTACCCATTGGGCTCTCTTCAAACTGGAAGATTTCCCAACCAGCAAATGAGCCAATAGTACCTAAGCTTAATAGCCAAACCGCACTACCTGAAATAACCGCAGCAACGTTACGGCGGAAACCTTTACGTTCTACTAAGTAAGCAGAAGTAGATTCAAGCAACGCCAAGGCTGAAGTAAAGGCAGCAACGGTTACCATTACGAAGAATACTGTAGAGATCACGCCACCTAGTGGCATAGTACCAAAGGCAATTGGCAATGATACAAACAGTAAACCAGGACCTGCGCTTGGCTCAATACCGTTGGCAAATACAATTGGGTAAATAGCTAAACCAGCCATTAGCGCCACAACGGTATCGGCAATTGCGATGTAAATAGAGGTTTTAGCAATTGAAGCACCTTCCGGAAGGTAAGCGCCGTAAACCATCATAATGCCTGATGACAAACTCAAGGTGAAGAATGCATGACCCAGTGCCATAAGCACGCCATTAATCGTCAGCTTCGAGAAGTCAGGGCTGAACATAAAGCTAACTGCAGCGCCAAAATCACCAGTTACTGCTGCATAAATCATAATGATGGTTAGCAATACAAACAGCGCAGGCATTAGTAAAGTAACAATGCGCTCTAAACCTTTGGTTACGCCTTTAGCTAAAACAACTACAGTGCCTACAATTACCAAAGTAGCCCATAAAACAAGCTGCTTAGGATCAGAAGTTAATGCGTCGAATAAAGCGCCAATTTGTTTTGCGTCACCCGCTGCAGCGCTAATATCGCCACCCGCAGATTTGAATACATACGCAACTGCCCAACCAGCAATAACGATATAAAAGCTTAATACCAAAAAGCCCGCTAATACGCCCATGCCACCAATAAATGCCCAGTTCTTAGAACGACCATTTTCTATAGCAACTTTAGCGACCGCGTTGGCAGGAGTAGAACGACCTTGTTTACCTAAGTAAACCTCGGCCATCATCACTGGGATACCAATGAATAAAATACAAAGAAGATAGACAAGAACAAAGGCACCACCGCCGTTCTCACCCATAATATAAGGGAATTTCCAAATGTTACCGAGGCCTACAGCTGCGCCGGTGGCAGCCAAAATGTAAGCAAAGTTACTTGACCAGCGATTACTCACCGAAGTGTTATTACTCATGATTTTCTCTTTTATATTGTGTTTGCTAATTGCGTCCATGATTTTAGGGCGCCAATATAAGCATAAACAAAGGGAAAATTACAGCCAAAATGAATCTTTATGCTGAAATTATGCGGTCTGTCGGCACAAGCAATCTACAAATAGCTCAACAACAAGTTAATCCACCTGAATAGTCATTCTGAACTATTGCATTAAACATCAATTAAACGCTTGCCACTGTTGCTCTAACCATTCCTTTTCATAGCGTAGTATGGGATGTAAGGTTTGTCTTTTCTTTACTGCAGTTGCTTCTTGTTCATTTAAAGAAACCCCATTTGCCATCAATACAAATGGCCTTAACTGATCACCTTTTTCGATAAAGCCAACTAAGTTGACTACCCCATTTACATAACCACTTTTAGCCAGCACCTGCGCTTTTAAAGGCGCACGAGTAAGGCTACGGCGATACATTAAGGTGCCGGTTTGTCCAGCAATAGGCAGGCGCTTAATTAAAGCTTGTAACTGTGGATCTGATTGCCATAACTGCATAATCTGATACAGCAGGTTTGCACTAATCAAATTCTCTCTAGATAAACCTGAACCATCGCGAATTTGTGCGCGGCTTAAATCAAGCCCCAAAGCGCTTAATTGTTCAACTACAACTTTACTGGCTTGCTGATAGGTACCAGCGCGCTGCTGCTCTCTGGCTAAAGTTTTAAATACGCTATCTGCCGTTAAGTTGTCAGATTCAACCAGCATATACTCTAATAACTCAAGTAACGGCGCAGAAAGGTGATGAACGCTCTCAGAATAAGGACTAAGTTGCTGCTGGTACGAAATGTTGCCTTTAAAGCTTAAGCCTGCTCTCACCATGCTTCGCTTTAACTTCTTTGAAAAATAGCGCTGTTCATCGTTAATCGAAAAACGTAATGGCATCATGCCGCTATCCGCCTTTATACAACCTTGCAGCGAATACTGGTTATGATCACCCACACGCAGATTTTGTTCACAATCGGGATGATTTTTGCTCACAGTAATAATTTGATTGTCGATGTTGAGTAAACTTGAATCACTAATATGTAGGCGGCTTAACTGCCCTACCTTGCCCGGCTTTAAATTACCGTTAATACAGTTGTTATCAATATTTAGAGAGCTAGCTGGCGCAGCAAAACAAATACCGATGTCATTCCATACTTGCCCTTGGCTTCGGTTATGGCCTGTAAACTCGCTGTCATCAACTTGAATAGACGCGACTTTAGAACCAAAACGTGTTTTAGCTTTATTAAGCAGTGCTACTAAATCTTGGCTGGTAAAACTCGGATCGCCGCGCATGTGTAAGCGAAGATGCATGCCTTTATCACTAGGCTTAATGCTTAACTTAGTGGTATAGCGGTAATCTTTACCTAGTTGCTTAAGGGCAACGGTTGCGGTTACTACTTTAAGTGTGCTGGCAGGAGTTAACAGTAAATCTGCATGTTGTGAGCTATCAGGGCTAACAAAACTGATCAAGGCACCAGGTGGCTCAACGATCGCATGGACAAAAAATGGTGTAAGAACAATAGAAAGGAAAGCTGAAAATCTAACAATAGCCCGCATAGTTGCCAAACTCTAATAAACAATATGCCGAGTATATAAAAAAAGGTGAACCTAAGTTCACCTTTTCTTTTGCTAAGTTAATCGCTTATTGAGCAATTAACTCTAAGCGCATCGCGCGTTGGCGAACAAAGCTGCGCTTTAAGTGATTAAATGTCTTTTCAGGCATTCCACTTGGTAGCTCTACCGTTGAGTAGCTATCAAACAACTTAACACTACCAATATAATCACTGCTAATGTTTGCTTCGTTAGCAATAGCACCAACAATATGCTTGGTTTGCACACCGTGTTCTTTACCGGCATCAACACGGTAAGTATTCATTTCCACGTCTGCAGTACGGCGTTTGCGTTTAGCACCGCCTTCACCACGTTCGTTGCGCTCGCCACGTTGACCGCGATGGTTGCGCTCGCCACGCTCACCGCGTTGGCCTCGGTGACCACGCTCTTTATCTTTGCTAAAGCGCGCAGATCGAGGCTCTGGATCAGCAGGCAATTTGAACGGACGCGCAGTTTGCGCTTGGAACAACAACGCAGTAGCGAGTTCAAGTTCGCTCATGCCTAGGTTGGTCGCTAGTTCAGATGCAATGCTTTGGTAATCTTCAAGCTTGGCATTTTCTACCGCTGCAGCTAGCTTGTCTTGGAAGCTAGAAACACGCTTCTTCTCGATTTCTTCACGAGTAGGTAGCTGCATTTGCTCAATTTTATGACGAGTTACACGTTCAATATTGCGTAACAAACGTTGCTCGCGGTAACCAACAAACATGACTGCTTTGCCACTACGTCCAGCACGACCAGTACGGCCAATACGGTGAACATAGGCTTCTGCATCGTAAGGAATGTCAAAGTTAACCACTAAGCCAATGCGTTCAACATCTAAGCCACGTGCAGCTACATCAGTGGCAACAACAATGTCTAACTTGCCAGATTTCAAGCGTGTAATGGTGCGCTCACGCATGCTTTGGTTCATATCACCGTTTAATGCGGCAACACTAAAGCCTTTTGCTTCTAGGCGTTCTGCAATATCGGTGGTAGACGTTTTAGTTCGAGCAAAAATAATTGAAGCGCTATCGCAGTTAACTTCTAGAATGCGGGCCAACGCTTCTATTTTGTTTAAACCTGCAACATGCCAGTAGAACTGGTCGATATTTGAAACCGTTTGAGTCTTCGCAGCAATTTTTACTTCTTTTGGCTCAGACATGTAGTTTTTGGTGATGTTTTTAATTGCTGGCGGCATAGTTGCCGAGAACAAAGCCGTTTGGCGTTCTTTTGGCATATCACGCATAATGCGCTCAACATCATCAATAAAGCCCATACGCAGCATTTCGTCTGCTTCATCTAGTACTAAGGCTTTAAGTTGATCTAGTTTCAACTTACCGCGATCTAGGTGGTCGATAGTACGACCAGGAGTACCAACAACAATTTGCGGGCCGCGACGTAGCTCTTTAATTTGCTGACCGTAATCTGCACCGCCATAAATAGCTAATACACGTAAGCCAGGAATATTGCGGCTAAAATCTTTAATTGCATCAGCAACTTGGTTAGCTAGCTCACGCGTTGGTGCAAGAACCAACATTTGCGGAGCATTAAGCTTAGGATCAAGTTTGGCAATTAAAGGAAGAGAAAACGCGGCCGTTTTACCGGTACCAGTTTGTGCCAAGCCAAGTACATCATGTCCTTCCAGCAGTAACGGAATGGTCTTTTCCTGAATCGGAGACGGCGTCTCAAATCCAATCTCGGAAATAGCGTTTAAAATCGTTTCAGGTAGAGCGAATTGCTCAAAACTTGAACTGCTGGATTCTGTCATATTTGGCCCACAATTATTTAAAGGATGCGCACTATACGCTTTTGATCACAAAAAGTCTCATTGATTTTAGCTTTTTATAGAAAAACATTGACCATCTTGATATGGACCAATAAAAAACCGCTCTAGTGAGCGGTTTGTTTTCTTTAGTATAGAAGAAATTTCTATTCTGCTTCGGGTGCTGGGTGCTTAGCTGCAGTTTCTTTTATTAAAGGTTGTAGCTCACCGCTACGGAACATTTCCATTACGATGTCACAGCCACCGATTAACTCACCTTCAACCCATAGTTGTGGGAAGGTTGGCCAATCTGCGTAGTTTGGTAGCTCAGCGCGAATGTCTGGATTTTGTAAAATATCTACATAAGCAAAGCGCTCACCACACTGCATTACAGCTTCTACTGTTTGGGCAGAGAAACCACAGCTTGGGAATTTAGGCGAACCTTTCATGTAAAGTAGAATTGGGTTTTCAGCGATTTGCTGTTTGATTTTTTCAATCGTTTCCATTTTAAACTTCTCTAATTTTTGCACTAAGTCTATTCTAGGTGTTGGGCGTATCCTAGCAACAATAGTTGCCAATTTCACCACTTTGCTCTAGATCAATTTTTTTTAGTATTTTTGCTTTGCGTGATAAAGCACTAGTGCTAAACTCTTTTGTAAAGTTTTTACTATATAAAAGATTGCGCTAATAAAGCCAATTATTACAAGGAGAGAAACACATGGCATTTACATTACCTGAATTACCATACGCACAAGACGCACTTGAGCCACACATCTCAGCTGAGACTTTGTCTTTCCACTACAGTAAGCACCACAATACCTACGTAGTAAAACTAAACGGTTTAATTGAAGGCACTGACCTAGCAGAAAAAAGCTTAGAAGAGATCGTTAAGTCTTCTACTGGTGGCGTATTTAACAACGCAGCCCAAGTTTGGAACCACACCTTCTACTGGAACTGTTTAGCGCCAAATGCTGGTGGCCAACCAACTGGTGCTCTAGCTGCTGCTATCGAAGCAAGCTTCGGTTCTTTTGAAGAGTTCAAAGCTAAATTCACCGACAGCGCGATTAACAACTTTGGTTCTAGCTGGACTTGGTTAGTTAAAAACGCTGACGGTAGCCTAGCCATTGTTAACACCAGCAACGCTGCTACCCCACTTACAGATGAAGGCGTAACTCCGCTTCTTACCTGTGACCTATGGGAACACGCTTACTACATTGATTACCGCAATGTTCGCCCTGATTACCTAAATGCTTTCTGGGCATTAGTAAACTGGGAATTTGCGTCAGCTAACTTTGCGTAAAAGCTAGCGATGTAAAAAGGGCGCTTAATGCGCCCTTTTTTATGCTTTATGTTTAGGGCCTGTTGATCTTTGCTGATGGTTTTTACAGCAATTTATTAGCCATTTAGGCAAGGCAGTGAGAGTGAAGTTAAGTGGGCTTAATAATCACTCGCTAACGCTGAATAAATGGCTAAGAAATGCTGCCCGAAGGGTTCAGATAAGCGAACTTTACTCTTCGTTGAACACTTTTCACTTAGCCCACTAGGTTTCAAAGTGCTCGCCGCGATTAAAGCCCGCTTATCTTGAATAAAATTTCAACACCAAAGATCAACAGGCCCTAGCAACTTACTTGCTATCGCTATGACCTAAGTCCATCTCGGGTGCAATTTTGTCCCTTACCCGCTGCTTAAGAATTTTCGCCTCTGGAAATCCATTGTCGGCCTTTCGACACCAAATTAATTCACCATCCAGATAAATCTGAAAACGCCCACTTGAAGCAGGTTTAAGTGCGACTTCCGATAACTCCTGCGAGAAGGTTGTTAACAGCTCTTGACTAAGCCAGGAAGCCCTTAATAACCAACCACATAAACTGCAGTAATATATTTCAACTTTGGGTAACACTGGGTCTTGCTGTTCCACTGCTGTTACTTCCTTTTTTGCAATTCACTAATATGGTTAAGTACCCGCTTCAATGATACTGGATATTTAGTACCTAATTGCTGGGCAAACAAAGACACCCTTAGCTCTTCAATCATCCAGCGCAGTTCTTGCCCTTCTTGGCTATAAACTGGCAACGCCAACTCTAGGTAACGCTCGGTAGCGGTTTCGATTTGTTGTAGCGCCAATCTATCTTTATGAGAATCGATGGCTAGTTTTTCTAAGCGTCGCTCAATGGCTTTTAGGTACCGCTGTAAATCACTTAAACGCTGCAGGCCCACTTCACGAACAAAACCTTTATGCACCAACGCATTTAGCTGTGCTTTAATATCGGCATGTGCCAATACTCTGTCGAAACCTACTTTACCTTTTAGCTGTTTGTTTATTTGGTAGTGCAAGCTCAATATTTGCTCCACTAACACTACCGCTTCTAAGGTTTCTGTAGCCAGTTCTGCGCGAACTTTATCGCACAAGGCTTGAAATGCTTCAGCAGTGTTAACACTTTCAAGTTGAGAGTACTTGTCGATCACCGCTAAACAGCAGTCATCGAGCAATACATCCACGCGGCCAAAGGGATTAAAGTACAAGCCCAATTTGGCTTTATTGGGTAAATGTTGCTGCAAGTAACTTAAAGGTGAAGGAATATTTAGCTGTAACAATTTGCTTAAGCCGCGAGTTTGACTCCAACCCGCTTCTTCTTGTTTATCAAACAGCTTAAGTGCGACTGTTTTACCTTCATCCACCAAGGCTGGATAAGCGGTAATTTGATACCCCTGGCGCTGCTCTTCAATAAGCTCAGGCAACTCACCAAAACTCCACTCGGTTACTTTCGCCTGCTCAGCAAAAGAGCTTGGGGCAATTTCAGCAATGCTCTGCTCTACCTGATCTTGTAGTTTTTCTTGCAAGCTTTGATAAGAGCGGCCTTGCGCAACCACTTTGCCTTGGTCATTAATCACTTTAAAATTAACTTTAAGGTGATCGGCCACCGAATCTAGATTCCAAGCATCTTCAGGTATTTTTACTCCGGTCATTCTTAGCAGTTGTTTAGTCAGTACCTCTAACAAATTGCCCTCTGCATGCGGCACTGCTTGAACAAAGGCCTGCACATAGTTTGGAACCGGCACAAAATTGCGGCGAATAGGTTTAGGCAAGGATTTAATCAAGGCACTAATGAGTTCTTCGCGAAACGCTGGAATTTGCCATTCAAACCGAGTGAAGTCTAATTGATTCAGCAGCGCTAAAGGAATATGTGCACTTACGCCGTCGTCACTTTGGCCCGGTTCAAACACATAGCTTAAGGCTACAGAAACCTGTTCAAACTGCCACTGATCAGGATACTGCTTTTCAGTGATATGGCTTGCGTCATGCTGATAAAGCATTTGCTTAGTAAAGCTAAGTAAATCGGCCTGCTTGTTACTGGCCTCTTTCCACCAGCGATTAAAATGACTTGCCGAAACAATACCTTCTGGCAAACGCTCTGCATAAAAGTCATAGAGTACTTGGTCATCAACTCGCACATCTCGGCGACGTTGCTTTTGCTCTAAGGCTTCAGCATCATCAAGCAATAGCTGGTTTTGTTTGAAAAAAGCATGTTTTGATGGCCACAGCCCCTCTACTAAAGCTGAGCGGATAAATACCTCGCGGGCAACCACAGGATCAATTTTCCCATAGTTAACCAAGCGTTTGTTTACTAGCGCTACGCCGTATAAACGAACACTCTCGTAAGCCATTACAGCTTGCTGTTTAGTAGACCAATGAGGTTCGCTGTAAGACTTTTTAGTTAGATGCCCTGCTTGGTTTTCTAACCAAGCAGGCTGAATTTTAGCTACGCCTCTAGCAAATAGGCGGGACGTTTCAACGAGTTCGGCTGCAACCACCCATTTAGGTGGCTTTTTAGCCTGACTTGAGCCAGGGAACACCACAAAGCGTGCATTCCGCGCGCCTAAAAACTCTCGTTCTTTATCTTTGAAACCCAAGTGGCTGAGCAAGCCAGCCGTTATTGCTTGGTGAATAGCATCGTAGTTAGCTTCGTTTTGATTAACCGTGTAATCCAACTCTTTAACTACCGTAGATAACTGAAAAACCAAATCCTGCCATTCGCGAATGCGCATATAAGCCAGAAACTCTTGCTTACATTGTTTTCTAAACTGATTACCTGATAAGGCTTTTTGTTGCTCTTGCAAATAACGCCAAAGTAACAAATAGCTGGAGAAGTCAGAGTCTTTATCGACAAAGCGAGCATGCTTTTGGTCAGCCGCTTGCTTACGATCATTGGGCCGCTCACGCGGATCTTGAATAGATAGCGCGGCACATATCACCATCATTTCTTGCACACAATCAAACTGCTTAGCGGCGACCATCATTCTGGCTAAACGCGGGTCGATAGGAAACTTAATCACCTCGCGGCCTAAATTGCTTAGGCTTGGTTTGCCATGTTGCTGCTTTAGCGCTCCAATTTCTTCTAGCAGATTTAAGCCGTCTTTAATATTGCGCTGATCGGGCATATCAATAAACGGGAAGTCTTCTAACTTACCTAGCCTTAATCCCAACATCTGCAAAATAACTGAGGCCAAGTTAGTACGCAAAATTTCAGGATCGGTAAACTCTGCGCGCCCTGCAAAGTCTTCTTCACTATACAAGCGAATACAAATACCTTCGGCAACACGCCCACAACGGCCTTTACGTTGATTAGCACTGGCTTGAGAAATCGCCTCAATCGGTAAACGCTGTACCTTAGAGCGATAGCTGTAACGGCTAATCCGTGCTGTACCAGGGTCGATAACATAGCGAATACCAGGTACGGTTAAACTGGTTTCAGCGACGTTAGTAGCTAGTACGATTCGGCGACCGCGATGAGATGAAAAAATCTTGTTTTGCTCGGCATTAGATAAACGCGAGTAGAGTGGCAACACCTCGGTATCGCGCAGTTGGCGCTTTTGCAGATAGTCGGTAGCGTCACGAATCTCTCGCTCACCGTTCATAAAAATAAGAATGTCGCCAGGCTTTTCTCGATACAACTCATCTACTGCATCGGCTAAACCTTCCAGTATGTCTTTGGTTTGTTCGCCTTCATTTAGCGGCCTGTAACGTGTTTCTACCGGATAAGTACGTCCAGAAACTTCGATAACGGGGGCATCATTAAAGTGTTTAGAAAAACGTTGAGGATCGATGGTAGCGGAAGTAATGATGACCTTTAAATCGGGTCGCTTTGGCAATAGCTGCTTAAGTACACCTAAAATAAAATCAATGTTTAAGCTGCGCTCGTGGGCTTCATCGATAATCAATACTTCATACTGAGATAAAAACCGATCTTGCTGCATCTCTGCCAACAACATACCATCAGTCATCAGTTTGATTAGGCTGTCATTCTTGATTTGATCGTTAAAGCGGATTTTGTAACCCACTAATTCACCAACCGGAGTGTTGAGTTCTTCAGCAATTCTCGCTGCCACACTACGCGCAGCCAAGCGTCGAGGCTGGGTATGGCCAATGAAACCGCGACTTCCTAACCCTAGTTCTAAACAGATTTTGGGTATTTGGGTGGTTTTACCCGAGCCAGTTTCGCCCGCAATGATAACCACTTGATTATCGCGAACAGCTTCGTAAATAGTTTGCTTTTGCTCCGCAACCGGTAGGTGTTGAGGATATTCGATACTTGGGATTGAGGCTCGTCGGCGGCCGCTAAGCTCACTTGAGCGCTCAAGCGCTTGAGTGAACTTGAGTAACTGTGAGCTGTTGTTTTTTACATCATCTGCATTTAGCTTGCTAAGCTGGCGCTGAAGCCTAAAACGGTCTTTAGCCAATGCCTGTGATATTTGTTGTTTGTAATTTGAGAGAGCCGACTGCAAGAAAAAAGCCTCGTAGGTTGCGTACGAGGCGCAAATGCTATCAACAATCCTTAAGAAAACAAGTCTAACTCACCTGCTTATAGCAACTATGTAGATGTTTATCGATGCCAGCTAAGACCTCTTCACGAGTAATTAGGCCCAGTAGCTTGCCCTGCTCGATGACCGGATACATTTTGGGTTTTTGCATTAACATGCTTTGGGCAAGTTCTAAAATACTGGTTTCGGGGCCAACGCTTAGCACATCACTGCGCATTAAATCTTCCACCAACGAGACAGTTTCACAATGATATGTAGCTTCAAGCAAACTCTTTAAGCAGTCTTGCTCGGAGATCCAACCGATAACGTGCTTTTGTTCATCAATCACTGGAGCACCTAGCTGTTTATGCTCTAGCAAGCTATGTACAACTTCTGCGATGGGTTGTTTTGCGGTAAAGCAAACCGGGCGCATTAACATGTAATCGCGTACTTTGAGGTTCTCGGGCATAACCTTTACTCCTGCTAGTTGCCTTACTGTTAGCTTAGTTGGCGTAGTCGAATTACTCCAGCTAGCACATACAAGCTGGCATTTAAGCTATCAATGGCAAATTTCACCCATTTGGGTAATGGTGAGAATAATGGCCGAGGAGTAGTATTTATATCGACTGAGCTGCTAACTCAGTCATCGCGTTTAGTTACCTATTGCTGTGTACATCTTTACACAAATTTATGCAGGCCCTTTGTTATCCAATGCAAAGGGTCTTTTTTTGTCTTCAATTTCATAAGCTTGAGTGAAATAAGCAGCTAATTTCACCCATTTGGGGAATGGAGAGAGAGCGAGTTCAAAGATAGTATTTAACACGACTGAGTTGCTAACTTAGTCACGCGTTTAGTTACCTATTGCTGTGTACAACCTTTACACAAATTTTACGCAGGCCCTTTTACTTATGTAAAAGGGCTTTTTTTGCTTTGTTAAACAGTGAGGAGTATGCAAGGCATTAAAATATATGGGAAATTTATTAACTTTTAAATTTCACCCATTTGGGTAATAGCCTGATTGGTCCTGCGTGGTTATTATTTATCTCGACTGAGTCGCTAACTTAGTCACGCGTTTAGTTACCTATTGCTGTGTAAACATTACACGATTATGCAAGCCCTTTGCTCTAGAGCAAAGGGCTCTTTTTTTGCCTATTTAACTTGCCAGTTTAAAGTTTCGTTAGCAAAGAATGGCACTAAGTTTTCGCCGTCAACTTTTACCGAACCAGGCACCTGCCAAGCTTCTTTGGTCAAGGTAATGGTATCTGTATTTCTTGGTAGACCATAAAAATCTGGGCCATTAAAGCTAGCAAAGGCTTCAAGTTTATCCAATATACCTAGCTGCTCAAAAATTTCGGCATACAATTCAATGGCAGCAGGTGCGCTGTAACAACCCGCACATCCACAGGCACTTTCTTTAGCCCCTTGAACATGAGGAGCCGAATCCGTTCCTAAAAATATCTTTTTGGTACCGCTAGCCACTGCTTGCTGTAAAGCTTTTTGGTGAGTTTGACGCTTAAGCACCGGCAGACAGTAGTTATGAGGACGTAAACCACCCGCTAGCAGATGATTACGGTTATACATCAAATGCTGTGGCGTAATGGTTGCAGCTACATTGTCTGGTGCATTCATTACAAATTCAGCCGCTTCGGCGGTAGTGATGTGTTCAAAGACAATTTTGAGATTAGGCAGTGAATCCACCAAACCACGCATGTGAGCGTCGATAAATGCTGCTTCTCTATCAAAGATATCGATATCAGCGTGAGTCACCTCGCCATGAACTAACAGTAACAAACCATGTTCTGCCATTGCTTCAAATACTGGGCGAAGAGCAGCAACGTCAGTTACGCCATGGGCAGAGTTAGTTGTGGCATTGGCCGGATACAATTTACATGCTTTAACAATTCCGCTTGCCGCAGCTTCTGCGATTATTTCAGGGGTCGTGGCATCGGTTAAGTAAAGCGTCATCAATGGTTCAAACTGGCTTTGCTCAGGAAGCGCCTGTTTAATGCGCTGATAATAAGCTTGAGCATCAGCAACTTGAGTAACTGGTGGGGTTAGGTTAGGCATGATGATGGCACGAGAAAAATGCTTAGCGGTAGCATTTGCTGCTACCTCTAACATAGCGCCATCGCGCAAGTGAAGGTGCCAATCATCCGGTCTGGTAATGGTAAGTGTTTGAGTCACAACTATCCCCTAGGTATAAATAATTGGCGCAAAGTCTACCCGAACTTGGCGAGCAAGTCTTGCCACCCCAGATAATTACTAGGCTTTTTTAGTCACTTGTTGCTGCATCTCTTGGACAATTTCTCCAGCGGCTTCGTAATCGTATTCCTCAATAAGCATTTGTAGTTTTTTCGCCTGTGCCGGGAAGGTTTGCAAAATACAGTCGTGGCTATCGAGATAATCGTTACTCTCGCCGTCAAAGTCATCAAGTAGTTGAGCCAACTGCTGCAAGTAACTCAGTAACTCTTCTTCACTTACACTTTGTGAAGCGCCCTCTTCTGCAACTTCAGCTGTTTCAACCTGGGAGACAAACTCTTGTAAGCTTTGTTGAAGAGGTATTAGTTGCTTACCTAGCGCTTCAATACTGCTTGGCTGAACTGTATTTTCTTCGGCTTGTTGCTCTACAACCGCAGCTAAATCGGACACCGCTTGCCCACCCAGCGTAGCCGTAACACCTTTTATGGTATGAGCAATTCGCTGCAATTCATCAATACGCTCTTCAGTATAAGCAGTATTTAGATCGTCCATAGGGGTGTTTTCTTCGTTGGCAAACTTACCAATTAACTTCAAATATAAAGCTTTATTGTCAGCAGCATTCGCCAAGCCTGCTTCAGTATCTAAGCCATCAATCTCTGGTAACATTAGGTCTTGCTCATTGGCTACCTTAGCTGATTGTCCACTTTGATTAATCGCAGTTGGAGAAGCGGGCGTAATCCATTTCGCCATCGTGCTAAACAAGCTGTTCACATTAATTGGCTTAGGAATGTGGTCATTCATTCCAGCTTCAATCGCTTTCTCCCTATCCCCCGCCAGGGCATTTGCAGTAAGCGCAATAACCGGCAGCTCTTTTAGGCCTAGCTGATAACGAATTACTTTGGTTGCGGTATACCCGTCCATCACTGGCATTTGGCAGTCCATTAGAACACCATCAACCTTGTTTTCTTTTAGGTATTCAACTGCCTGTGAGCCATCATCACACACTGTGCAATTTAATCCGTTGGATCCGAGTAACTCGGTAATTAGTTCTTGGTTAACATCGTTATCTTCTGCGACCAAAATATTTGCTCCCTGTAACTGAGCAATATCTAAGTTGGCCCCCTGCTGCTGAGCTTCTCTACGTGTTTGTTCAAGCACCTCTATCTTACGAACTTGCACAATTGTATCGAACAAATGAGACGGCGTGACAGGCTTAGTTAACACCGCATCAATGTTAACTGCTTCAGCTTCTTTAGTGAGTTCGTCACGACCAAACGCAGTCACCATTATTACGTCTAGGTCAAAGCCCTGCTCCTGAATATGCTGGACAGTTTGTACGCCATCCATATCTGGCATTTTCCAATCCATGAATACCATATCAAAGGCCGACGTTTCTGCATGTTCCTTAATCAGCGCTATGGCTTCGCTACCGCTTGAGGCCGATTCAACTTGTAAGCCAAAGCTCTCTAGTACTTGTTGATTAATATCTCGAGCATTAGCATTGTCATCCACAACCAAAGCTTTGAGGCTACTAAGTTGTGCTGAATTAGTATCGCGAAGTGTTTGCGCGTTTTCTTGAATCTGCATCGGTAGTTCAAAGTAGAAGCAACTGCCTTGTCCTAACTCGCTGCTTAAGGCTATTTTCCCGCCCATTAATTCAGTCAGTTTTAAACAAATCGCTAACCCTAAACCGGTACCACCGTGTTTACGCGTGGTTGAACTATCTGCTTGTGAAAAAGGTTTAAACAACTTAGCTTGCTGCTCTGGTGTCATACCAATACCGGTATCGCTAACCGAGAAGTACAACTGAACTTGTTTGTTGTCTTGCTGTTTTGCTTCTATTTTTACTACTACTACGCCTTGTTCTGTAAACTTAACCGCGTTATTACACAAGTTAACCAGTATCTGGGTTAGACGTAAGGGGTCACCAATTAATGCTGTTGGGATGCTAGGGTCAATATCAAACAACAACTCCAAACTTTTTTGCTCTGCACGTAATCCCACTAAATTAGCTAGGTTGTCGAGAATATCCTCTAAACGAAAGTCGATCTTTTCTATGTCCAGCTTACCCGCTTCAATCTTAGAAAAATCGAGAATGTCGTTGATGATGCCTAGCAAGGCTTCTGCTGAACGGTGGACTTTGTCTATGTAATTACGTTGCTTATTGTCTAACTCTGTTTCTAGAGCCAAATAAGACATGCCAATAATGGCGTTCATTGGAGTGCGGATCTCATGCGACATATTCGCTAAGAAATCACTTTTAGCTTGGTTGGCGCTATCGGCTAAGGCTCGCGCTTCGTTAAGAGCTGCTTCTAGCTTTTTGGTTTCTTCAATATCAACATGGATACCGTTAATCCGCAGCGGCTTACCGTGCTCGTCCAACTCAGACACTCGACCAATGGTTAAAATCCAACGATACTGGCCGTTTTTACAACGCAGACGAATTTCATTTCGCAACACATCATTCTCACCCGCCAAGTGCTGCTCAAGTTTCTCATTGTTAGTAATAACATCGCTAGGATGAATCAACTTCATCCAAGTTGCGGTATCACCTTTTAGACGAGCCCAAAGGCCATCGCCATCTCGCAACTCACCTTTCGCGTAACCTAACATGCTTTCGTAAATGGCATTAACTTCAATGCGGTCTTCTTGTGGATAGTAATCCCACATGCCTAAACCCGCACCAGATGCTGCAGAATCTAGGCGTTCCTCACTTTCCCTTAGCTGCGCTTCAACCTGCTTTATTTCACTGATGTCAAAAATTGCACCATCTGAATAAGCAGGTCGCCCTTCCTCATCCATTGATACAAAGGCTTTTTGCAGCATATGTTTAACTTTTCCAGAAGCATCAATAATGCGGAACTCTTGGGAAATAGCCCCACCCTTTTGATTGAGCTCTCTAGAGCGCGCGAGGCTCTCTTCTGCGTCATCAGGATGCACCAGTTCCTTATAACGACGAACTGGATTTAAACCAACAAAATCGCTAATCGGGTAGCCCGTTTGCTCTTCAATTTGCTCGCTAATGTACAGCCATTCTGGATACTCACCTTCTTTAAGGCGAATACGGTAAACCACACACTGCAAGTTGTTGGTAAGGGTCCTAAATTGACGTTCACTATCGGCAATTTTTTGTTGAGCTTTTCGTCGGGCGGTAATGTCTCGCACAACGCCGGTAAAGTGGCGTTGCCCTTTTAAGAATACTTCTTTAACAGCCAGCTCCATGGGGAACTGCTCACCATTTTTACGTAGACCAAATACCTCTCGCTCATTACCAATGACCGAAGATTCTTTCTTGGGTTTATAGTCGGCCAGTATCCGGTCGTGCTGGTCACCAATGTCGCTTGGCATTAACATTTTTACGTTTTTGCCAATGACTTCTGCTTCGCTATAGCCAAAAATTTGCTCTGCTGCGGGACTAAAGCTGCGAACAATGCCAGATTGTTCAATCAAAATAATGCCATCGGCGATAGTATCTACAATGGTGCGGATCCGCTCTTCGTTGTCAGCCAAGGCTAAGCGCGCTTGATAACGTTCGGTCATGTCGATTAAAGAAACTTTAACCACATGAATATGCCCTTCTTCATCAAGACTAGGCACGATGTTTATACTCACCGTTTTTTTCTGGCCACTGGACGTAAAAATACTGAGCACTTCATCGTTAAAGCTGTGGCCAACAAAGGCGGCTGCTAGTAGCTCTTTAGATTTCTGACGTTGCTCTTGGTTCTCTGCAAAGTCATGGAAAGACAGTGCTTCAAACCCATCACGTTCTACTTCAATGAGTTCAGAAAAGCTTAAATTGTGTTGCAGAAAACGCCCCTCTTTATCCACCGAGGCGTAAGCAATTGGGGCAAACTCATAAAGATCCCAAAGGGTTTTTTCACGCTCTTGCAGTTCATAGGTGCGTTGCTCAACTTGCCGCTCTAACTCTTGCTTAGATTCACTAAGTCGCAAGTTAATTTTGCGCACTAAGGCAAATACCAACACAAACAAAATAATGCAGAAAGCTAGCGCTGAACCCAAAACTAACAACACCACATCACGAAACTGCAAATAACCTTGCATCACTTCTTCATGATCGATCTCAGACACCAAACCAACTTCCAGATCCTTATCCCAGTGCCACGCTCCTACTACCGATACACCTCGATAATCTAGATATCCTTGAAAGTTTGAGCCGCTAGATTTGGCAATAATCGCGTAGCCGCTTTCTGTCCAATCGGGTCGTTCACGGGTGTAACTAGGGACTTGCAATCGAATATTCAACACCGATGATTGGTCGGGCTCTAGCAAGCCCAAACGAACTAAATCATCTTCAAATTTACTCGGTGAGATCATGTAACCCGAGCGGCTAACAAGGTAGGTTTCACCCGTCTTACCAATTCGAGCTCCCTTGAGTAATTGAGCAAATTCGCGCTCTGGATCCATACGCAAAGTAAGAATGGCAACAACTAGTCCATCCCCATTTTTAATTGGAGCTGCAATAAACATGGTTGAATGGGCACTTTTAACGCTGTTTTGCAACATGCCATCTAAGACAATTTCTGGACGAATCGGCGGAATAACCACTGTTTCGCCTTCAAATACCCGGTTAAGTAAATGTGGATAGTGACGTGTAATTACATTGATTTCGCCCAGGTTTTCGTCGCGCATAGAGGCAATATTAATGCGATCGCGTGAGATGATAAAAAAGCCTAGGTCATCAAACACAGTTCGATAGTTATCTACCGATTGACGCAAACTCTCTAAAGCAGGGTTAGCAAGAAGCCCTTCTTTGCTATGTTCAGATTCAATAAGTACATAAGAAAAATGCTGGAATGCTGGGTCTAAGGCAATAGCATCAACTTTTGATTGCCAGCCTTGCTTCCACTCATCAAGCCCGGCATCTGCAGTATCAAGCACTGAGCCAATAACTTCTTCTAATTGATTGAACTGATGATGCTTAAGTTGTTTTAATCCAATACTAGTGATTGCTGCAACAACGGCAACCGCAGCGCTACAGATGGCTAATATGACAAGAATGCTTTTCCTAGAACTGAGCAGTAAACTCACGCTCTCGAGATTGGTTTTGCGGAGTCGATTTAACAGCAGCAAAATTAAGCCTAACAAGGCAAATAGTACCCACAATAACTGCTCAACCGACATAATCCATCCTTGATAAGCCCATTAGCACGAGGCTGTTTAACTGAATAAATTAACTATAATGCTCAATGCAAACTAAATACAGAACTTCACTGTAAAAGCCAAAATTCGATTAGATTCAACCCAATAACAAATATTCTCTAAACAAAAACGTCTCCACTAATGTGAAGACGTATTTAGATTAATGCTAGTTACTTTGTTTAAGAAAGCAGATTTGCCTTACTCAAATAGCGAGTGTTAATTAAATGTCTCGCTAAAAAAGCTATCCATTGCTACAAAAGAACGGGCCGCCACTTTAGGGTGGTACTCTGCTTGTCCGGCTCTTTTTGCTGCTGGATTTGTAAACGAATGTACCGCACCGCCGTAAGCAATCAGTTGCCAATCAACATTTGCGGCGTTCATTTCTTTTTCAAAATTACTTACTTGCTCGGCTGGAACAAAGGGGTCAACGGCGCCATGCAATACTAAGATGGGTGCTTGGATATTTTTAGCATCCTCAGTATTTGGGGTATCTAAATTGCCATGAAATGACACTACTCCACCAAGCTCTTCACCAGCTCGCGCAAGTTCTAACACTGCACCACCGCCAAAACAAAATCCAATGGCCGCTACCTTTGAAGCATCTGCCGATTTAGGCAGGCTACTTTTCATTGCTTCTAAAGCAGCTTTGGTTCTCTCACGCAGCAATTGGCGATCACTACGTAGAGCTGTGGCAGCTACCTTTGCTTCCTCGCCATTGGTTGGCCTAACATCGCTTCCATACACATCAGCCATCATTACCGCATAGCCCATCTCGGCAATTTTTTTCGCTTTAGTCAATGAACCTTCGGTAGGGCCCATCCAGTTAGGGACCATTAATACTGCTGGTAATCCTTGCTTGGCATCATCAAAGACCAAGGTGGACTCAAAGCTTTTGTCACCAATCGTATGAGTAACAGTTTGACTTACCATTGCCGCATGAATATTAAAAGAAAGCGCCAGGCCAGCCAGTAAAGTAAAAGTTTTCATTGTATGTCCTTATAGTCGTGGTTACCTCAAGCATTACGCTCAGTGTAGTAGAAAAGTTTTCGAACACTGAAAATATGTATCTATAGAGAAGCGCTGCTAATTTATTTGCTGCTTCAAAATTAAACTAGCAACTTACTCTGGTAATAACAACTGGCTGTAAACTAAACGTTTAAGCCTTCAACTACCAAGAAGTTCACGCATTATGTGGTATGGTTATACGGGATAACGAACAAGCTATAAAAGACTAACTATTGCGATGAGTGACAACACTTTTTTATTTCATGACTACGAAACATTTGGCGTACACCCTGGGCGAGACCGCCCTTGTCAGTTTGCTGCAATACGTACCGATTGGGACTTAAACCCAATAGGAAAGCCTATTGAGCTGTTTTGTCAGCCGCCTAATGATTACGTACCTCACCCGCAAGCTTGTTTGGTTACAGGTATTACCCCGCAATTAGCCATGAAAAAAGGCCTGATTGAAAGTGACTTCATAGAACGAATCAATAATGAGTTTAGTCAACCCGG
Organism: Agarivorans sp. OAG1; assembly: GCF_037076485.1. Taxonomy (NCBI): domain Bacteria; kingdom Pseudomonadati; phylum Pseudomonadota; class Gammaproteobacteria; order Alteromonadales; family Alteromonadaceae; genus Agarivorans; species Agarivorans sp. OAG1. Next base: position 2,086,751 of record NZ_AP028990.1, on the reverse strand, counting down.
TACCTGTGGTGTTGGCTATAACAGCATACGTTTTGATGATGAAGTTACCCGCTATACCCTGTACCGTAACTTTCTCGACCCTTATGAACGTGAATGGAAGAATGGTAATTCTCGTTGGGATTTAATCGACATGGTACGCGCGTGTTATGCGCTAAGACCAGAGGGTATTGAATGGCCAACTAATGACGATGGCTTAGTCAGCTTTAGGCTTGAATTGCTCACCGCCGCCAACGGTTTAAGCCATGCTAATGCCCACGACGCGGTATCGGATGTATATGCCACCATCGCTATGGCTAAGTTGATTAAAGATAAGCAGCCTAAGCTATTTAATTACTTGCTTAATCTTCGAAACAAAAAGTCCGTTGCTCAACAATTTGATCTACTCAACAACAAACCTTTGGTACACATATCGGGAATGTTTGGCGCAGCTCAAGGCTGTGCCTCTTGGGTGTTGCCTATTGCTTGGCATCCAATCAACAAAAACGCCATGATAGTGATCGACTTAAACAAAGACGCCAGCGTTTTACTGTCACTAAGTGCAGAGGAAATCCACCAACGGCTGTATACCGCACGTATTGAGCTGGCTGCCGATGAACTGCCGATTCCGGTAAAACTTATTCACACCAATAAATGCCCAGTTCTCGCCCCAGCTAGCACCCTAACACCGGAACGAGCGGAAGAATTAGGCTTAAACCGAGCACAATGTCGTCAAAGCTTAGATTTAGTAGCAAAAAACAAAGCTGAGGTTGAACAGAAGCTGTCGCAAGTATTTGCCATAGAGCGTGAGTTTGACCAAGACAGTAACCCCGATACTGCCTTATACAACGGATTTATTGGCAATGCCGATAAAAACCTCATGCAAGTTTTACGCTCTAGCGATCCTAACTTGATTAGCAAACAGCAGTTTCAATTTGCTGATCCAAGGCTTAACCAACTAATTCTGCGTTACAAGGCACGCAATTACCCCGAGTGTTTAAATGAAAGCGAATTGCAGCAATGGCAAGCGCATCGACAAGCCTCAATTACCGAGCAAGTTGCGCTGGTGTTTCCAGAGTTAGAAATGCTGATGAGTGAGTATCAAAATGATACTAATAAAATAAATATACTAAAAAGCCTCTATAACTACATAGAAAACCTTTAAAACGTGAGCAAAAGACTATTTTATTTGGCTGCCTAAGTTATAATCAACACTGTTCAGGGAAGGTAAAGTAATACAAATGAAAATGCGTCAACACATCAAATGGTCGATAGCTACTACAGCAAGTCTTGCTGTTGCTGCGACATTGTGTTTTTCGCCAAAGTGTTACGCCACCTATGAGTTGCAAAACCTCCGCCCTTCTTCGCTGCTGCGACTTAGTGCCGAGCAATTCGCCGTGTTAGGCGAAATCTTCGAAAAAACCTATCAAGATACCGACTTCTCGCCCACCCTAACAAATAGTTACTTTTCCGATTCAGAGCTTTACGACATGGTAGCTGTGCCAGTGGTGCAAACACCATTTAACAGCTTTAGACTAGAGTTGTTTAGCCACATCTACGATCCAAAATATTCGGTGTACAACCAGCTACATGAAGACTCTGTCTACCATAACCTTGGTCAACGCCAAATGTCCTACTTGGTTGATAAAACTGATATTGCAGTTGGCTTAGGATTTGTGGCACCACTAAACGAACAAATGTCGATGCGAACTATTATTTCTAGCCACGATATCCCTGGCTATGGCGACAGTAATTTTTCAGTGGGTTTAGAGTTTAAATACTAAACCCACCACTTCATTTACCCTTTCTTTTCGAAAACCACCGCGCTATTTGGTGCTAAGCAAATGGTTAAACCCTTGTCAGTTTGTTTACTAACAAAGCGTTTGTCTGCCCATAAAACCTGCCACTGCTGATCTAAACTTAGCTCTATATTCAAGCTATTGTGTTCGTCCCAATTAAACCAATATTGGCGAACTAGCTGCTGGTTTAGATATTGCTTAGCATGCTGCAAGCTAAAGTCAGCAAAACGGGCTGCGTCTGCTTGGTTTTTCTCTAGCACACTTAATACGCTAGCCTGCGCATCGTCTAGCTCTGTTAGGCGATCGCCAGAGAACACTAAACCGCTGCTCGCCAATAAGCTCACTCGGTGCCAGTTGTAAGCGTCGTTATCTGTCTGTTGGCTAGGAATATTATTTAAGGTCACACAGTCGGGGTCGTTATGCCATAAGCGCATATCTTGCCAATTGCGGAAGAAGGTCTCTTTAGCGATTTGCTTAAATCGCCCAATATTTCGCTCAACATCATCGGCAATACGCATCCCGTGCACAAGACCTAATGACGGCCACATTGGGGCATTACAGCCAAGAATGTAGGCCTGCCCATCACAGGCTTTATTGATGGTTTCCATACCCATTCGGTAAGCTTCAATCCGAGTTTTATTGGGATCAGCACGATAGCCTTTAGCCAATGTTCCCCAATAAATAGCGTCTAACTTAAAGTACTTCACTCCCCAGTGGTGGTACATATGGCTAAACACCTGGTGCAGATACTGATTTACTTGCACTTGGGTAGTATCCAATACATACCAAGGCGTACAGCGCCACCCGCCATAAGTTACTTCTTCTGCAGCCAAAGGCTGACCATTTTGGCCTTTCACAAACCACTCAGGATGTTGCTTAAACAAACGAGACTCTGCTTGCGCAATAAAAGGCGCAACCCAAATAGCGGGCTCTTTCCCCTGCTCTCTAATTCGTTTGCATAAGCCTTCTACGCCACCACTAAAACGATCAGACGGATACAGCCAATCCCCCATAAACTCTTGGTAGCCATCATCAATTAACAAGTAATCTAAGTGGTCATGTGGGCTGATAAGCTGTTGAAGATTTTCCTCAATATCCTCTGCAGATACATCAGCATAATAGTGATACCACGAGCACCAGCCGTTGGGCTTACTCGGCCAGCTAAGCCGAGGATGATGCTGCTGTATTGCATCGGCAAATTGTTCTAACACGGCTTCGCGGCTCTCTCCGCTAGCCACAAATAAGCTTTCACTATTGATGTAATGGTGGGCGGGAATCGCAAGAGTATCGCTATCAATACCAATGACTAAACGGCCACTAGGGTATACCTTAAAATAGCCACTGAAACGGTGGCATGAACTAAAACCCAGTAAGGTGTAACATCCGTTACTTTCAATAAGTAGCTGATTATACGCAGTAAAATGATCAGCATCTTCACTAAGCCGATACTCTCCTGCATCAGGGCAGCGACCAATCGCAGTAATGTTATTCGCAGTACCGTAGTTCTGCGCCAACATTTGAAAACCCTCACCATGAAACTTGGCGTTGTCGGGTAATTGGCCGTCGAACAAATCAATTTGCCCTAAGCTCATGCCATGAGCAGACAAATTATCTACTCTTATCACACATTCCGCCCCACTCCATTGTGGCGTGTATAAAACTTGCTCATGTGGCGAGCTTAACTGCCACTGACGAACCAACCGAAGAACAGAATCAAGCTTTGAAAACACTTATCAACACCTTTAGTTACAATAAATTACGCGCTACACAGAAACAGCTAAAACAAAGATATATTTTAACTAAACACGAATTAGGCGGATTATAATCGAAGTCTTAGCAAAGTAATCAACATTTGTTGCTAGGTTCGACAAATTAAAGGGAACGATGAAATGTCAGAAAATACCCAAGCAGACCTATCGCTAACTAACGCCCTCCAAACCGTATTGGCCAGCAAGCAACTGCCAAATATGCTCAATAGCCAACAAACCAAAACACTATGCAACATCCTAAGCTGTAACGTTATTGAGCTTGCAGAACGCATGCTACCTTTAGCAGCCAGTTTTTCATTTGCTCCCAAGTCTAATTTCCATGTAGGGGCGATTGCGGTTGATAAGCAACAACAGCTATTTTTGGGTGCTAACTATGAGTTGGAGTATGGGCCACTAACCGGCAGTTTGCATGCAGAACAAAGTGCCATATTTAACGCACTTAGCCACCAAGCAGACGAACTCACCGATTTAGTGATTAATGCAGCGCCTTGTGGCTATTGTCGCCAGTTTATTAACGAGTTAGCTAACGCTGCGCAGTTAAAGGTGCGGTTTAATCAACAAAGCTATGACTTCCCTCAATTGCTTCCTCAATCTTTTGGACCAAACGATCTAGGCGTGCAAGCTCCACTGGCTAAACTTAAGCTTAATAAGGCCAGCCAAGCTCCCGATTTTGCTAAAGCCAGTTATGCCCCTTATACCCAAGTACAAAGCGCCATGTTTGCTTATCAGGGCGACAAAGTAATCGCTTGGAGCTGTTATCTAGAAAACGTAGCGTTTAATCCTTCTCTCTCACCGCTTCTCACTTTATTATCTCAATTAACCCTTAATCACCTGAGCTTAAACAATGTTGAACGCTTCGAATTATGGGAACATAAAGACAATCGATTCAGCTTTAAGCAAGAATTACAAAATTTCGCGGAACATTCTCAAAAACCAATGGTCCATCATTACTATCCTTCAACTTAGGAGTATTTAAATGTTAGGAACTGCGCTAAGCGTTTCTGGAACTAAAGTGTTATTGCTCGGAGCAGGCGAACTTGGCAAAGAGGTTGCCATTGAATTACAACGTTATGGCGTTGAAATTATTGCGGTAGACCGTTACCCCAACGCTCCAGCGATGCACGTTGCGCATCGCAGTTATGTTATAGATATGCTAGATGGTGAGGCGCTAAAAGCCCTAATTCTTAAAGAACAACCACAGCATATTGTTCCCGAGATAGAAGCCATTGCCACCGACGCTTTGGTTGAATTAGAGCAACAAGGGTATGCGGTAACTCCAACTGCGCGCGCTACCCAACTCACCATGAATCGCGAAGGCATTCGTCGCTTAGCTGCCGAAACACTAGGTTTGCCTACTTCTGCATATCAATTTGCCGATAGCTTAGAAGAGTGCCAACAAGCCGTAGCAAACGTAGGTTTACCATGTGTACTCAAACCAGTGATGAGCTCTTCTGGTAAAGGACAATCAACCTTACGTAATAGCAACCAAGTTACCGCGGCGTGGGATTACTCGCAAGAAGGTGGCCGTGCTGGTGCGGGTCGCATTATTGTAGAAGGCTTTGTGGATTTTGATTACGAGATCACCTTGCTTACTTTAAGTGCCGTAGACGGTATTCATTTTTGTGCGCCAATTGGTCACCGCCAACAAGATGGCGATTACCGCGAATCTTGGCAGCCACAAGCGATGTCAGAGCTTGCATTAGCGAAATCACAAGAGGTTGCTCGTAAGATTGTTAGCGAGCTGGGTGGTTATGGTTTGTTCGGCGTTGAGCTATTTATTAAAGGCGACGAAGTGTTCTTTAGCGAAGTGTCGCCACGCCCGCATGATACCGGTATGGTAACCCTAATTTCTCAAGACTTATCTGAGTTCGCTTTACATGCTAAAGCCATTCTTGGTTTGCCTATCAAACAAATCCACCAATTTGGTGCTAGCGCTTCGGCAGTGATCATGGGCGATGGCAAATCTCAAGACATTCGTTTTAGTGGCTTAGCCGAAGCTTTAGATACCACCGATAGCCAACTGCGTTTGTTCTCTAAACCAGACATTAATGGTCAGCGCCGTTTAGGGGTAGCCTTAAACCGTAGCGACAGCATTGAGCAAGCCGTAAATAACGCCAAGCAAGTAGCGGCAAATGTTAAGGTGACTTACTAGTAATGACGGCAGGGTCATTTGCTTTAAATGACGAAGAATTGGCGCTTTTATTAGCGCCAAGCTCAGCCCCTGCCTCTTCAAAATTACTTCGAGTATTATGGTTTCAACAAACGCCTATTTGTAACACCTCCCCCATTGAACACATTTCTGTCCAACAAGTTGATGAATTACAGCTGCAGCTTCAGCAATCCAATGAATTTGACGCGATTGTTTTAAACTGTGCCAAATTGAACAGTGAGCAGCTAGCTTTACTCGCTGATTTACTTGAAGAGCAATCGCAGATCTCGGTATTTTTGATCGGTGAAATGCCTGCAATGTCATTTGACTTACCCGATTTTATCTACTGCTATAGCCAGCAGGAGTTAGATGAACAGTTTGCTCATTGGGGCGACAGCATTAACCAACAGTACCAACAATGGGCTAACAATAAGTTTGTTTACTTATATAACCCTCGACCTACCGAACCATTGCGGCAACAAGTGCAAGAGTTAGGTTTTAGCTTTTGTGAGTATTGGCAGCCGCAGCAGCAAGGTATTGCTCAGCAACTCCAACAGGCTAACTTAGTGATGCTGGCAGTCTACGATGATGATCCACATATCATTGATACCATAGAGCGTCTTGCGGCTATCTTGCACCGCCCTGGCTTAATACTGGTTTTTCAAGAGCAATCTAAACTGAAAAACAGCATCATTTTGCTGGCAAAGCATTATGGTTTAAACCTATATACGTCGATCACAGTTGGGCAATTCAAAACCCAAATAGGCTACTTGAGCCGTCAGTTTTTCCGCTTATATCGCCACAAATTAAATCAACTTAGTCATGCCACTAAACATAGCCAGTATCTGATTCATGCAACGACAGACAACAGCTTAGTTGGCTACTGGGATTGGCCAACAAGCATTGAACAAGATGAACAGTTTAATGCCCCTGTTAATGCAGTATATTGGCACCACTTTAAGCAAGAGCTGAATCACCGTAATTTGACGCTAACGCAAATAGCCGATCATTACTCAGAAATGATGTTGGTGTTTAGCCCTGAGCTGCCCATGGAAAACCTAACCAGCTTAGTGCGTATTAAACAACAAAACGTTCAACTAGCTTGGCAACCCAATTTAGTGGCTCAACTAATAAACAATCCCACAGTGTTGGACTTAATTGATGTGCTAGTGATTTCTTTGGATATGTGGATTTTGCTCAACGTAAATAATGACAATCGTGGATATTGGCAAACCATAAAACAGCGCTGCTTAGAGAAACAGGTGTCATTAGCGATATTAGGCGTGCAGCCTGAGCTTATTCAATATTGGCGGGATAAAGGATTTGATTTGTTAATTCACCGCGATGAAGCAGATTAAGTAGCCTAAGAAAATGCTTACTAGGCTACTTCGTAGTACTTAGGTGTAATAGATAATTCTTTATCAATGATGGTTTTTGCCATTCTGGCACATTTTCCACACTCAGAAGCAACGCCATTCTTTTTGCGTACATCAGCTAAGTTTTCACAGCCCTGTTGTACTGCTTCTTTAATTTGCTTATCAGTAATGCCGTGGCATAAACATACAAACATTGCTTCACCTCATCAATCACAATAAAGCAATTATATTGCGAACTATTATCATTCGCAATATCTTTTTAGGCTTATACCGGATTATCTACATCAATAAAGGTAACATCTAGGTCGTGGGTTTCTGCCAACCACTCCCCTAGTGCCTGCGCGCCATAACGTTCGGTAGCGTGGTGGCCAGCGGCAAAGTAATCAATGCCCATCTCACGCGCAGTATGTACGGTGTTTTCAGAAATTTCGCCACTAATAAATGCATCTAAGCCCTGCTCAGCTGCCAAACCAAGGTAGGATTGACCACCACCAGTGCAAATACCTACTTTTTGAATGCTATGGCCATTAGCAATGTGCAAAGGTTTACGCTGCAGCACCTGCTCGATACGTTTGGCAAACTCTTCACCGGAAAGCGGCTCTTCTAACTTACCCACCATGGCCACGCTACGCGGATCCCACGCTTCCAGGCCGCGCTTCAAAGTAATGCCAAGGCGCTTAGCGAGCTGTGCGTTATTACCAAGCTCAGGATGTACATCTAAGGGTAAGTGGTAGCCATAAAGGTTAATATCGTGGTTTAACAAGGCTTGCAAGCGACGACGCTTCATACCGGTAACCACTGCAGCTTCGTTCTTCCAAAAGAAGCCGTGATGAACCAAGATAGCGTCGGCTTTATGCTCAATGGCTTGGTCAATTAAAGCTTGGCAAGCTGTAACACCAGTAACAACTCGCTTAACCTCTGCACGACCTTCTACTTGTAAGCCATTGGGACAGTAGTCTTTAAACTTAAAGCTTTCTAAGTGCTGGTTTAATATGTTTTCTAATCGGGTATTTTTCATTACATTAACTCACAATGGTTTGGCACATTGTAAGTAGCAGACCCAGCTTTAAACAAGCCTTATAGATTAGAACAAAACAAACTGGTTAATTTTGTCAGCTTGCTGCATCCAACTTGGACGGTTATTGCGCTTAATCCACTGGCGGTGCAATGCGCTATAGAAAGGCGCTCTTAGGCCGGCAAGGGCAACAAAAGGGAAAGAAACCAAACCCACTAAAAATAGTGCGATACGACGAACGATGATAATGCTGGTAGAAAATTGCTTACTCATTTCGAACACCTCAACTGGTTAGACCACTAAATAGTAGCTGACATTTGGTAATAAAACTACAAAAACCGGTAAAACAGTCGAAATAAAAAGCAAAATCTTTAAATAAGTGTAAATTAATAACAAAAGGGCAACATTTGTGAGTAAAAAAGCATGGGGAAATGATCTGCACTGGTGTTTAAACGCGCCTGCTTTGCTGCCTCATGCCCTGCCTTTTATGGTTGACTCTACCTGGCAACAACAGTGGCAATGGACGCTTAAGGAGCATTTACCCCATATAGCTGAGCCACAGGCTAACTCTCGCTTAGGTTTATATTTTGAGCAATTGTGGCGGAGCTTAATTGAAGCACACCCAGAATGGCAGCTACTCGCCGATAATGTCGCTGTGCAACAACATGGGCGAACCCAAGGCGCTATCGACTTTTTGCTGGTAAACCATCAGCAGCAACAAATAGAGCACTGGGAGCTAGCGGTGAAGTTTTACCTAGCACGCAATGCTTCACCTTGCGCTTCTGATTACTTGGGGCCCAATCAACAAGACAGACTAAGCAATAAGCTCAGTAAATTACTGCTCAAGCAAATCCCTTTAGGTAAACACCCACAGATCCAAGCATTAGCCCAAAACTATGCCAACTACTCTTTTAAACAGCGCATTGTGTTGCCTGGGTATTTGTTTAAATTGGGCAATGATAGCCACCCCACTCCACAAAATTTGCATTGGTATAGCCTAACTCAATGGCAGGCAATGCAAGCTCAGGGGTGGTATATATTAGCTAAGCAGCAATGGCTTAGCCCTAACGCTTATTCACTAAGCAAAGCTGGTAATGTAGTAGATGTTTCACGAGGCCCTGTACAACTCTACTTACCAGAGCAAGCTAAGCAGCAGGAAAAGCGTATCTTTGTTTGCCCTGATGATTGGCTCATCAGGGCAAACAATATTAAGAGCTAGTTTTACTGTTCTTCAGATGAATACTCTCGCATCATCTCTTCAACGGTTTCAACCATATGTTTACTGCCACAGAAGAAGGGAACCCGCTGATGCAGCTCTTCTGGTTCAATATCCATAATACGAGTAAAGCCATCACTGGCCTTGCCCCCTGCTTGCTCAATCAAAAAGGCCATCGGATTACATTCATACAATAAACGTAACTTCCCTTTAGGTGCAGAGGCCGTTGAGGGGTAGATGTAAATTCCGCCTTTTAGCAAGTTGCGGTGAAAATCAGACACCAAAGATCCAATGTAACGCGAGGTATAAGGTCGATTGGTTTCTGGTTCAATTTCTTGGCAGTACTTTAAGTACTTCTTAACCCCAGTTGGGAACTTAAGGTAATTACCTTCATTGATTGAGTAAATTACCCCGTCATCAGGAATGGTCATATTCTCATGAGAAAGGTAAAACACGCCTAACGATGGATCACAAGTAAAACCATGTACCCCATGACCTGTGGTATACACCAACATCGTCGACGAACCATATACCACATATCCTGCAGCAACTTGGCGATGACCCGGTTGTAAAAAGTCCTCTAATACTGCTGGCGCACCACAAGGGCTGATACGCTTATAAATTGAGAAAATGGTCCCAACCGACACATTTACGTCAATATTTGAGGAACCATCTAAAGGATCCATTAGTACAACGTATTTACTGTCGATAGAACGAGCACTGTCAAAACTAACAAACTCATCTTCTTCTTCGGAGGCTACGCCACATACCTCACCACGCGCTTCAAGCGCAGCTTTAAATTTCTCGTTCGCATATAAATCTAATTTTTGTTGCACTTCTCCTTGCACATTTTCTACGCCAGTAGCGCCGATAATATCAACTAACCCTGCTTTGTTGATCTCACGGTTAACTACTTTAGCGGCTAAACGAATAGCCCCTAATAGCTGAGTAAGCTCCCCTGTGGCATCGGGAAACTGGTGTTGTTTTTCTATTATGTATTCACCAAGAGTTATCATTTTAATCCCTATTTATTAGCACGCTTCCTATGAAAACCTTTTCAGCCTTCAATGTTATTTTGCAAGTATTTACGAAAAATTACTAGCACATCAGTTTAATTGTCATACATATAAAGCAAAAAAAACATTTGCAAAATCTCCAAACAAAGAATACTGTATATGCATACACTGTATAAAAACACAGTTAAACTTCGACATTGACTTAGAGCATGGAGCGAACAATGGCACAACAAATTGAACAACTGCTACAAAGCAACAAGGTATGGCAAGGCAGCCAATGGCAACACAGTCATCTTGACGTTCATTCAAGTGGCTTTGCACAACTCGACCAACAACTACCTAACCATGGTTGGCCACAGGGCGGCATCACCGAGGTGCTGTACGAAAAACATGGCATTGGCGAGTTACAATTATTGCTTCCTGCTCTAACTAAGCTTAGTCAACAATCACGCTGGATTATTTGGGTTGCACCACCATTTATGCCTAATGCCCCTGCACTACAACAACACGGCGTAGATATTAGTAAAGTCATTGTTATTCGACCTGAGCAGTGTAGCGATGCCCTGTGGACCATTGAGCAAGCATTAAAAAGTGGCTCTTGTAGCGCAGTATTAGGCTGGTTAGACGGCTTAGATTTAAAAGCCAGCCGCCGCTTGCAGTTAGCAGCAGAACAAGGAGATTGCTTAAGTTATTTATTTAGACCGCTACAGCAACAACAGCAAAGCTCTAGCGCCAGCGTAAGAATGGCCTTGCACCCTAGCAAGTCACCAGAACACATTAACTACCATCTGCTAAAACGTCGTGGCGGCGCCCCGCTCTATGAGCAACACATTCCACGACTTAATTAATGCCGATGCCTTTTATGCAAGTGCAACATGTATTGGATTTACCTTGATTTTCCCCAGCTCGCGTTGGACCTACTACAACGCGAGCACCCCAGCCAACAAGCCTTGGCAATACATCACAACAAGCAAATTATTCAGTTAAACCAAGTTGCACATAATTTGGGGGTGTATTTAGGCTGCTCACTCAATACGGCTTATCAGCTAGCACCTCAGCTTTGCTTATACCAACAAAGCGATTTATCTTGCGATGCTTACTTTATGGGTTTAGCTCAACAGGCTTTGCACTATTGCGCTCAAGTCGCCACTCATCCCGACAATGGCTTATATATAAGTGGTGCCGGTATGCATACCATTTACCCTAAACCAGAACAGCATGTGTCTAAGTTGGTACAACACTACCAGCAACAACAGCTTAGCTTTCGTATTGCCCATGCCCATAGCGCGATAGCTGCCCGCTGGTTAGCTCGTTCGCAAGATATCAAGCAAGCAGGGTCGGGAATTACTCAGCTAGCCGATTTACCACTGAACTTTAGCGACTTACCCTCTCACCAAATCACGGCTTTACAAGCGATGGGCTTATATACCATTAAACAGCTTAATGGTTTACCTCGGCCAGAGCTGCGTAAACGTTTAGGCGAAGATAGCCTAGCGTTACTCGATCAAGCTAATGGACGATTAACGACTCCACTGCGCTTCATCACTGCACAAGCCCATTACCAACAACGTTTTCCTTTGTTAGCCGAAACCCACACAATTCAAGGCCTAATGTTTTCACTAAAACAGGCTTGCCAACATTTTCAGCAGTGGTTAAGACAACACCAGCTTTGCAGCAATATATTGGTACTGCATTTAAATTTTAGAGATAAACCCAGCGAACAGATCATCTTAAAAAGTGCTCGTTTATTACAAACCAGCCAAGATTGGCTAGCACTATTTCGTTTAAAGTTGGAATCTACTCGCCTAGCAGCTGCGGTGATTGAATTTAGCTTAGATTCCCAAGCTCTTTATCCCCTTGGTCACCAAATCACCGGTTTGTTTGAACAACAGCAACCCATTGGTGATAGCTTACTGTTTGACCAATTAAGTGTGCGCTTGGGCGAGCAAGCGATTAGCCGCTTAAGCTGCCAAGCAGATTTTCGCCCCGAATTTGCCAGCCAATATCAGCCTTTGTCTCAGCATGAGACGCTTAATTACCCTAAACAGTTTGCTCGCCCCTGCTGGTTACTGCCACAGCTAAAACCCATCAATATTGAACATTACACCCTACTCTCTGAGCCCGAACGCATCGCTAGCGGGTGGTGGGATGAACAAAGCATTAACCGAGATTACTACATGGCGCAAAGTCCCAATCAAGGCCTGGCTTGGGTATGCCAAGAAAAACAACAGTGGTATCTACATGGCTGGTTTGCCTAATGAATAACACTCTTTTCGCCGAGCTTAATGCCCAGAGTAACTTTAGTTTTTTATACGGCGCTTCACACCCAGAAGAAATGGTAGAACAAGCCCAGCGCTACGGCTATCAAGCCATTGCCATTACTGATGAATGCTCATTAAGTGGAGTTGTTCGAGCTCATCAAGCCGCTGAACCATTAGCCATTAAGCTTATTGTGGGTAGCCAATTTACCACCGATGAACAATGCCAATTGGTGGTTTTAGCTAAAAATCTTAAAGGTTATCAGCAACTTTGTCGCTTTATTACCCAAGCAAGAAAGCACAGTAAAAAAGGCAGTTATCAAGTCACACTACAACAATTTGATCAACGACTTAACCAATGCTTACTCTTGGTTAAAGCCACTCCTGCGCTACAAGCAACACACCTTAAGCTGCTGCAGCAACAATTATCTCAAAGCCTCTATTTACTGTTACATAACGACTTATCTCAACCCACTAAAGTGCTAAACAGCTATCGGCAATTAGCCAAGCAACACGCAATTCCCTGCCTTGCATCCATTAACCCACGCATGCACTTGGCTAATAGAAAGCGCTTAGCCGACATTCTTGATGCCATTCGCCAACACAGCACAGTGCAGCAAGCCGGTTTTTTATTAAGCAGTAATGCCGAACGCCGCCTATTACAGTGGCCTCATTTGCAACAGCGCTACTCTAGTGACGAGTTAGCCCTTAGCACTCAACTTGCTGCGCAATGTTGTTTTAGTCTTAATGAGATCCGCTACCAATATCCTAAAGACAATGTACCCGCAGGTTACAGCGCCCAGCAATACCTGCGAGAACTTGTTGAAACAGGCATACAACAGCGTTTTGGTGAGCAGCTTTCTGCTGAACTACGAGCGCAAATCGAACATGAGTTGAGCTTAATTAGCGAGCTCAATTACGAACACTACTTTCTCACTATTTACGATATTGTGGCCTACGCACGGCAGCAAAACATTCTCTGCCAAGGGCGAGGCTCTGCCGCCAACTCAGTAGTGTGTTATTGCTTGCATATTACCGAAGTTAACCCCAGCCAAGTGGGCTTACTGTTTGAGCGCTTTATTTCTAAAGAACGTAATGAGCCACCAGATATCGATGTCGATTTTGAACACCAGCGCCGCGAAGAAGTCATTCAATACATTTATCAAAAATACGGCCGTGAGCGCGCTGCTTTAGCTGCCAGTATTGTCACCTACCGCACCCGCAGTGCAATTAACGAAATAGGTAAAGCCTTAGCTATTCCTGCGCATATACTACATGGCCTTAACCACAATATTGACTGGCGTGATGGCAGTAACTCAACCAGCCAAAAAATTGTTCAGGCTGGCCTATTACCAGAAGCTAATGCACGTAATTTTGCTGAACTAGTGGAACAACTACGCGGCTTTCCTCGTCACTTGTCACAACATGTGGGCGGTTTTGTCATTGCCCAAGACAAGCTGTGTGACTTAGTCCCCATAGAAAATGCCGCCATGGCCGATCGCACTATCATCCAGTGGGATAAAGATGATTTAGAAGCACTACATTTAATGAAAGTAGATGTACTGGCTTTGGGAATGTTAAGCGCCATTCGCCGCTGCCTTGCCAGCTTAAGCCAACGGGAACAACGCACCATTAGCCTTAGCGATATTCCACAAGATGATAGCGCCACTTACGACATGTTATGCAAAGGCGACAGTGTGGGCATTTTCCAGGTTGAGTCACGCGCACAAATGAGCATGTTGCCACGGCTAAAACCTCGCAACTATTATGATCTAGTGATAGAAGTAGCGATTGTTCGCCCCGGCCCAATTCAAGGCGACATGGTGCACCCTTACTTGCGCCGACGTAATGGCGAAGAGCCGGTAGATTACCCTAGCCCAGAAGTAGAAGCCGTATTAGCGCGCACCCTTGGCGTGCCAATTTTTCAAGAACAAGTAATTAAGTTAGCCATGGTAGCAGCAGGATTTAGTGGCGGCGAAGCAGACCAACTGCGTCGCGCTATGGCCACTTGGAAGCGCAACGGCAAACTAGCCTACTTTCGCGATAAACTCATCAACGGCATGCAACAGCGCGGCTACCCTGTCGCATTTGCTGAGCGTTTATTTTCGCAAATTCAAGGTTTTGGTGAATACGGCTTTCCCGAGTCTCACTCAGCCAGTTTCGCCTTACTGGTTTACATTTCGTCTTGGCTAAAATGCCATGAGCCAGCGGCATTTTGCTGCGCACTGCTTAATAGCCAACCCATGGGCTTTTATAGCCCTAGCCAATTAATTCAAGATATACAACGCCACGGAGTGAGTATTCTGCCCATCGACATTAACCAAAGCGATTGGGAACATAGCCTCGACTACAGTCAAGATCCTAAGGGCGCAATTAGATTAGGATTAAAACAAGTAAAAGGACTAAACAAACAAAAGTTTGCTCGCTTATTAGCAAATCGACCGAGCCAAGGTTTTAGCCAACTCGGTGAATTAACCCAGCAACTCGACAAAACCAGCTTAGAGTCTTTAGCCACTGCCGACGCTTTTGCCTGTTTAGCTGGGCATCGCCACCAAACCCGCTGGCAAATGAGCGGTACCGAGGCCCCCTTACCACTATTTGCTATGCCCAAAGAAGCACCGGTAAACTTAACTGCACCTAGTGAAATAGAAGATATTCGCCAAGACTACCGCGCAACGCGGGTTAGTTTACGGCGACATCCACTGCATTTATTACGTGAACACCAAGCATTAAAAAATTGTTACTCACAAGCGCAATTGCATCACTGTAAACACGGTCAGTTAGTTAAGGTGGCAGGTTTAGTGGTGGGTCGGCAACGGCCAGGATCTTCAGCCGATGTCACCTTCGTCACCTTAGAAGATGAAACGGGCAACAGCAATGTGATAGTCTGGTCAGCAACGGCTAAAGCGCAGCGCCAAGCTCTTATTTCTTCTCGTCTTCTAAAAGTACACGGACGATTAGAACGCTGCGATGAAGTGATACATATTATTGCAGGGAAGCTTGAAGACTGTTCGTGGTTACTCGCCGATTTATCGGTACGCTCGCGAGACTTTCGCTAAGCATGCGATAGATAAACAACAGCAAATAGGACAACAATGTTAGACCGTTACGCCATAAAAATTATAAAAGCACCATTAGATTACAGCGCTAAACAACTCGATAATGCCGGTTTAAGCGCCAATCAAATTACCCTTATTGGTTTTTTTATTGGTTTAAGCGCCATCCCTTTTCTCGCTTTTCAGCAATACCATGTTGCCTTGGCGCTTATTTTACTCAACCGGACTTTTGATGGCTTAGATGGCGCATTAGCGCGCCGACAAGGTTGCAGTGATTTTGGCGGCTACCTCGACATTGTTTGCGACTTTATTTTTTACTCCGGCATTGTGTTAGGTTTTGCGCTAGCAGCTCCCGAGCAAAATGCCGTTGCGGCCAATGTACTTATTTGGACCTTTATGGGCACCGGTTCAAGCTTCTTAACCTTTGCGATTATGGCCGCTAAGCGCAACATTGATAACACAGTGTATCCGCATAAATCCTTGTATTATTTAGGTGGTTTAACGGAAGGAACAGAAACTATCGCCACCTTTGTACTATTTTGTTTGTTCCCACAGCACTTCGCTAAGTTGGCATTTATATTTGCCGCTTTATGCACCATTACAACGGTAACTCGAATACTGGCAGCTAAAGCCACATTTACCGACAATGGCGACACGAGTGATACCGCAGCGTAAACAAAAAACCGGTAATACTCTGTATTACCGGTGGCAACTTGCCAAACTAAGCGTCAAAACAATAACAGGCAGAAATTATTGTTCACCAAACACTTAGCGGTTTATGTAACTTAACAGCGCGAATCACTGCGCTAAGCCTTAGCGCAGCACTACTCTGCAGCTAGGCTGTTATAGGCATTAATACTCATACCCGCGGTAAAGCCACCATCTACCCCTATCGTTTGTCCGTTAACAAAGGCACAGTCGGGAGCGGCCAAAAAGTGAATAATGGCAGCAACCTCTTCCGGCTCGGCGATACGACCCAACGGCACTGCTTTATGCTCCATGCGTAGTTGAGGTTCACCACCTTCAGCTCGCGCCATTGGTGTATCCACCGAAGTTGGGCAAATGGCATTCACCCGAATATTTTGCTCACCTAATTCCAAGGCTGCGGTTTTAGTTATCCCCAATACCGCCCACTTAGAACTTACATAAGGGGCTAAGTAAGGCACACCTTGCACACCCGCAGCAGACGCAACATTTACAATGCTGCCGCCTTGGCTCATGTACTGTGTGGCGTGTTTAATGCCATATACCACACCCATGGTGTTCACATTAAAATTGAAATCAAAGTCTTCTTTTTCAGACTCAAGCAATGTGTTGTAGCCGCGATTAACCCCAGCGCAATTAACAACGATGTCGATTTTCCCGCATAAATCATTGGCGACAGCCATTAAGTTGCGAACGGAGTTCTCATCTGACACATCGGTTTTTACAAAAATGCCGCCAATACGTTCCGCAAATTCGATAGCATTTTTTCGCCCGGCAATCACTACAGTTGCACCCGCTTTTGCCATACGCTCGGCTGCTGCTGCACCAATACCAGAAGTGCCACCGGTAATTACCGCTACTTTACCGTCTAAATTAAATAGTTGATTCATCTTTTCACCTCTTATCGTTTGTGCAGCTCTATGCCGCCTTGAATAACGACAAGTTACCGAAGTTGACCGCTCTAACAGAGTTACACACTGGAACCTTAGGTAAGTTACCTAAGCAAAAAGGCTTGAATGCAAACACCGGTAAAAGTACTACAAAACCCCACGTCGCAAAGTGGATCAAACTTACCCAATCGAACAAATAACCAACTTATTCAGTAGTTTATATAAAACCTCAAATTTAAACGGAAAATTGTAGATAAATGGCCAGCAAAAACTGTGAAACATAAGCGTCAAAAAATAGCGAAATAGCTAGGATGGATTAAGCGAAAAATAAATGGCTGATTAGGCATTCAACTCTAACTCCACCTAAAAAACCTTTTCTTTTGTAATACATGAAATTTATAGATAGGCACAAAAAAGCCTCGCACTGCGAGGCTTTTTTTAGATTATTTGACCTTAAGCTACATTTTCTTCTGGCAATCGGTGGTTGCTGTTATTGAGCAATGCCAAGTTTGCTTCGCGGGCCTTTTCCGGGTCGCCAGCCATAATTGCTTGGTAAATAGCAGTATGCTCTGACATACAAGTTCCGCCTTCTTTAGAAGAATGCTGGAAAAACCCAATGAACATTACCTGCAATACATTAGCAAAAGGAATATAAAAGCTATTGCCAGTGGCTAAGTATACTGTGCGGTGAAACTGCAGATCTGTTTCTACCCATTCACTTTGGTCTTCACTCTTGGCGATTTCAACCATACGCTGATAATACTCAGACAATTTCATCCGCTGTTCAGCACTGGCATTAATAGCAGCTAACGCAGCAGCTTCTGGCTCTATAGCACGACGCAAGGCTAAAAACTCGGTGAGTGTATCGCTTGTTTCGCCCACACCAGACATCCAACTCAACAGTTGAGAATCTAACATATTCCAATGTTCACGACTTTTAACTCGTGTACCAATTTTGGGGCGAGATTCCAGCAAGCCTTTAGAGCTTAAGTGCTTAATTGCTTCACGCAAAGCAGTTCTGCTTACGCCGAATTGTTCACACAATTCCATCTCCGATGGAATAATACTGTCTTGAGGAAGCGCGCCAGACAAAATACTTTTGGCAATCTCCCTTGCTACTTGTAAGTGTAAACTGCGCGAAGCGCCTTCAATCATTGCAAATTCGTTAGCCATAGGTGTCCTTTTTACTATCCTATGAATTCATCCATTCATATTAATTTAGTGCAGCAATTTCGATGCTGCCCGACTAATGTATGCCTACGTTAACAGATTTAAAAATTTACACTACCCGAATAACGATAGTGTTTTGATATTACTGTACTTTTTTCAATACACCCTAGGCTAAAAACAGCCAAAAACTGTCGCTAATTACCGACACTTGACTATTTATCGAACAATAAATGTATTACAAATTGTGAGGTTGATTGCAGCCACCAAATTGGTATTTTGTTACATTTCGTTTATTCGAAATCCCCTCCCCTAATATTCGAACTATCATTTGAGAGTAATTTGATGGGATCCAGATAACGTTTTCAACTGGATTACATATAAAAGTGAGATCGAAATCGCAGTTAGACCTATATGTCATACAATAATGCCATAGTGCTTGTTAAGGTAAGTGCATCTACTATGGAAGAGGAATAACAGAAATGGATTTAAACGTCCTGATTGTACTCATTTACTTTTGCTTTTTGATCGCCATTGGCTGGATGTTCAGAACATTTACCAATAATACCAGCGACTACTTTCGTGGGGGCGGTAAAATGCTCTGGTGGATGGTAGGTGCAACCGCCTTTATGACCCAATTTAGCGCTTGGACTTTTACCGGCGCAGCAGGTAAAGCCTATAACGACGGTCTTGCCGTTGCCATTATCTTCGTAGCCAACGCCTTTGGTTACTTCATGAACTACGCCTACTTCGCGCCTAAGTTCCGCCAACTACGCGTAGTAACGGTTATTCAAGCAATTCGCATGCGTTTTGGTAAGTATAACGAGCAAGTATTTACTTGGTCGGGTATGCCTAACAGCGTGGTATCTGCGGGTATCTGGCTAAACGGCTTAGCCATTATTGCTTCTGGTATTTTTGGTTTTGATATGACCTGGACCATTATATTAACCGGTCTTGTCGTTCTAATTATGTCTGTTACTGGTGGTTCTTGGGCTGTAATCGCATCCGACTTTATGCAAATGGTTGTGATTATGGCAGTAACCGTAACCTGTTGTATTGTTGCTATTATTCACTCTGGTGGCGTTGGTAATATTCTAGATGAATTCCCTCGTGACTTTGTTATCGGTGACAACCTTAACTACGTAAGCATCTTAACTATTTGGGCATTCTTCATCTTTGTTAAGCAGTTTAGCATTACCAATAACATGCTTAACTCTTACCGCTACCTTGCGGCTAAAGATTCAAAGAACGCCAAAAAAGCTGCATTGCTAGCTTGTTGTTTAATGACCTTAGGTCCTGTTATTTGGTTTATTCCACCATGGTTCTTAGCAGGTCAAGGCGTTGACTTAGCCGCTATGCACCCAGAAATGGGCAGTAAAGCCGCTGATGCCGCTTACCTAGCCTTTGTTGAACTATACATGCCAGCCGGTATGGTGGGTCTGCTTATTGCCGCAATGTTTGCTGCCACCATGAGCTCTATGGACTCTGGCCTAAACCGTAACTCTGGTATCTTTGTTAAAAACTTCTACGAACCAGTACTGCGCCCACATGCTTCAGAAAAAGAACTAGTAGCAGTATCTAAAATCACCTCTACGGTATTTGGTATTCTTATTATTCTCTTCGCCCTATTCATTAACTCATTAAAAGGTTTGAGTTTATTTGATGCGATGATGTTTGCTGGTGCAATGCTAGGTTTCCCAATGACGATTCCTGCTTTCCTAGGCTTCTTTATCAAGAAAACGCCTGATTGGGCTGGCTGGGGCACCCTACTTGTTGGTGCTGGTGTGTCTTACATCGTAGGTTTTGTAATCGGACCTCAACATATTCAAGACTTGTTTGGCTTAGAACAAGAGCTTACTAACCGCGAATGGAAAGATCTTAAAGTAGCAATTGCCCTAATCGGTCACATTACTTTAACTGGCGGCTTCTTTGTAATGTCTCAACTGTTCTACAAAGGTTTGAGTGAAGAGCGTTCAAAAGACGTAGATAAATTCTTCAACAACTTGCACACGCCATTAGTTAACGAATCTGCCGAACAAGAA
The DNA here is from genome assembly GCF_037076485.1 of Agarivorans sp. OAG1. Classification (NCBI taxonomy): domain Bacteria; kingdom Pseudomonadati; phylum Pseudomonadota; class Gammaproteobacteria; order Alteromonadales; family Alteromonadaceae; genus Agarivorans; species Agarivorans sp. OAG1. Next base: position 2,066,317 of record NZ_AP028990.1, on the reverse strand, counting down.
GTGTTAGATAACAAACAACGTAGCATGTTAGGCAAATTAATCGCAGCAGCGGGTGCCTTTGTAATGTTGTTAGTTGTTCTTCCAAACAGCCTTGGTGACCGTTTAGTGTTCATCCTTTGTGGTGCCATTATTCTTGCGGTGGGTGTACTGCTTATTAAAGCAAACACCAGCAATAAGAAGCCACCTCTTAGCCAAGCTGTAGAAACCGAGTCTTAGTAAGACCTGTAGCAACAAGGAACTGACCATTCCTTCTTTTGCAGTGTTTAGGGTGTTGGCCTAAACACTGCCTTTTTGCTTTTAGCCTCCAACAAAAACAACCGGCTTTAAGCCCTCCTCTTTTAGGTAGATAAACAAAAAAGCTAAGCAAAAAGTGCTTAGCTTTTTATTTGTAACAATTACCTTTACTCGAAGCTAAATTGCCAACTGCACACCAACAGAAAGGGATACAAAACTTAGTAATGGCGTGATTTAAAGCAGCTCTACAAGCCATTTTCTGCTGGCAATAGTCAGGTATCTAGAGTTATTTGAAGAGTTCATTTCCACAACGATCCCATCCACTGAGTCAACAAATTTACATACAAGCGTTAACAGTACTTCTAAACACTTACCGGTTTCACTTCCAGTATCATGCTACAGCGTTATTCGCATTTCGTCGCGCCACCAGCGACCAAAGAATCAGTATCATTTTCAAAACGTTTACTATAATAAATTTTGATTTCAATCATTTGTAGAGGAAAGCTATGAAAGCAAGCTTGTTAACCATAAGTGCGGCTTTACTAACAGTTACTCCATTTTTAGCTCAATCTTCTGCTGATGAGAATGTCGCTGAAATTATGTTGGTGTCAAACTTAGAAGAGGCTCGCGGCTATTGCTTGGACATTGCTGGTGGTAAAGGGGCAAATGCGCCCTTAGACAAAGGGTTACAAGCACATACTTGTTATAACTACACGGGCGAGATTTCAGAAGACCAAGGCTTTGATGTATCACTCATTTCGAAAGGCGTGTTTCGAATTCCTTACTATGATGTTTGTATGTCGGCTTCCTCACTTGAGCTGAATGCATCGATTGAATTGAAGGAATGTAACTCTTCTGAAAACCAAAAATTCTCACTGAATGATGATGGTCAGATCGTTCTCAACACAGATTCTCGCTTATGTGTAACAGTTGATGGAGATAACATTAAAGAAGGGCGTGGAGGTTCTCCTGTGCATATTATGCGACCACTCTCTCTCGAGCTATGTGATGAAAGCAAAAATGAATATCAGGTTTGGACAATTGAGCCTTTATAATCGATTTAAAACAACAACATATTCAACAGTAATTCCCATCACCTAGCGATCTTAGTTTAGCCTGAGCTTTTTAAAGTCAAAAGCTTAGCCTGAGTGGTGGCCTTGCTCACCACTTAACGCGGAGTTGCCACAAGAATTATCAAGCTTTAGCTTTGTAATGCCGATGAGATGACCAATGGGGCAGCCATTAACGCTCAAACTGTATTCCGGCAACTAACTTAGTTCTTAACTAAAGCACTTATCACTTGTGGGGTTTGCGCATAAACACGTTTGCTTTGAGCAAGTAATAATTCAGCGGTGGCTACTGCATCTGCCAGTGCATTGTGCCCTGGGTATTCTGGCAGCCCATAGCGTTTACGTACTGCGGCTAAACGATAGTCTCCGGTTTTTTGACGATTTACATTCGCTAGTAAAGACTTTTCGATGCTTAAGGTATCAATCCATAACACTGGGAAGTGGCTATCTTGATAACGCTGCTGCAAATACGCTTCTATAAACTGTTGCTCCACGCAGCGACCGTGAACCAATAAAACTTTGTTGTGCATAGCTTTGAATAGCTTATCCATTGCAGCATCTAGGCTAATGCCCTGCTCTAACATCTCTGGCACTATTTGATTAATTACAGCGGTTTCGGCTTTTACCTGGGTGCCGCTATTTACGAAATAATGCTCTGCATCCTGCATATTGATCCGCAAGTTTTTCATTGGCACAAAACCAATGCTTAAGATTTGATCTGTGCTGGGGTCTAAACCGGTGGTTTCTATATCAAAGGCTAAAAACTCTAGGTCTTTTATTAGCTCATTTTCTTTAGGTAGTTCAGACTTTAAAAGCTCAACGAGCTGCTTTGGTAACTGTGTAGAAGCTAAAGCCTTACTGCGCTGTTTAGTCAGTTTTGCTATGGGTTTAAAACGCTTAAACATAGCTAAAATTACTTCTCACTAAAACGCAGCTTGGCTGCATCTTGCAGATTACCAATAATTCTAAAGGCATCTTTTAAGTGTTCACGCTCAAAGTTACCAAAACTTTTAGGTGCGATGTAGTTGTCGGGCTGTTGCCCTTCTTTTAAGGCTTTTAGTTGATGGCGAAAGCGTAACTGGGTAATAAAGCGGTAAGCACCTAACACATCTTTAAGGGCATCATCACTTAAAATATGCTGCTTGGCCGCTTGGTTAAAGCGTTGCTCGGTGCCAGTATCATCACAGTTTACCGCCAAACCATAAATTCGGCCTAAATCGACAATCAGTAACAAAGCGTACTTTTTAATATCGAGCATTTCGCTGTGTTCGCCGCCTTTTTCTAGCACCAAATTATTGAAGATCCCCAACGGTGGGTTAACCGAAACGGAGTCTGTCACTAAGGAGTTTAAAAAGGTTTTATTGTCATTTAACAAACTGTACAAATACTGCTGCAATTGCTCAGACAAACTGCCATCACCATGAATACAACGCACTTCCATAAATACCGTGGCGTTAAGCAACATACTGTATTCTGGGTTAGAAACCCACTTACGGTAATACTCTTTCCACACATTAATGGGCTGACACCACTTAGGCGTAGCTGCCATAAATTTGCCGCTACACAATGGGTAACCACAGCTATCCATCGCATTGCACACGTACATGGCTAAGTGGGTAAAGTAGATTTTGTCTGATTTACTCACGCCTTCTGGCAAAATAATTGCGCTGTCTTGATCAGAGAGCATGTGCACTTCGTTACGGGCATGCGAGCCAGCAACCACCCAGGTATACGTACAGGGCGGCTTGCCAAGCTTTTGCTCAGCCATTTGAATAAGCCGGCGATTGTAAGCATCCATAATCATCGCCATTACGCGGCCGATTACTTCCACCCTTACTTTGCCTTCCACTAAGGCTTCAAAAATAGCTTGTCGCTCGGGAGTGAGCTTAGCTAGACCTTCTATGCTTTCGGTATATTTGATCTTTTCAATAAGGAAAATGGCTTGTACCCGATGCTTTTGCACTAGGTGCGAGGTAGTAAGCAAACCAAGCACCTGATTGTTTTCAACTACCGGTAAACTGCGAATATTGTGCTCCATCATTAACGAAGCAGCAGTAAGAATAAGGTCGTTAGGTTTGGTGGTAATGGCAGGTGTTGTCATTACCTCGCTGATAGGGCAGCTTATGTCGTAGCCCTCTGCAATTACTCGCTTGGTCATATCTCGGTCGGTAATTAAGCCACTAATCACCCCATTTTGTTTGATTACAGCAGTTGATGAACGGCATTGCTCGCGCATTTCTTTAGCCACCGCTTGAATAGACATGTCACCAGTAACAACTGCCACGGTACCGCTAGCAACTTCAGAGACTTTTTTGAAAAACAAACCTTTTTCATTGTCTGACCACACCACATTAAGCGCCGACTGCAAGCGCACTCGGGCTTTTGAAGCAAAGCTATCCGCATATTCTGGATGCTCTTCTAGTAACTGAGTGAGTTGGCTGTGTGGCACCATGTATAACAAGGTGTTTTCTATCGCCGTAGCACTGTAACCGTCTAATGCATCTTTAAGTGGCGCTAAAAAAGTAAAACCAAATAAATCTTCCTCACCTAACTTTGAGCGTAAAACTCCATTGGGTTTACGCTGCTCCATTGCGCCAGTGCGAATAATGTACAGAAAACACTCTTGTTTCTCGCTGCCAAAGTTGATTTTTTCGCCACGCGCCAAATAGGTAATTTGCACCGACTCCCCTATTTGACGCTGCAATTTAGGTGGCAACAAGTTAAAGGGATAAATTTGCGAGAGGAACTCAATAATATTTGGCAGTAGGGTTTGCGGCATGGTAATAACCTATAATCAGCAATAGTAGTATTATATTGCTATTTTGCGGAAATACTATGAGCTAACTTCAATATGTCGAGATATTAACCGCTTATAACTCACGGCCTAGAGCAACTATAGCTAAGATATTGCCAGCTTCACCAAGTCCTTTATCTTTTCTAGATCTTGCGAATCACTAAATGCTAGCTCTATCCATGCAGACCCTGCACTGCGTTTAGGATGGACAAGCTAGCGAACCGGCCTTACCAAACCCAACTTAGCAATGGTGTTTTTGCCTAGCTTTAGATCAAGTTCATCAGATTGATGAAAATGAGCAAACTCACATTCTTTATAGCGAAAACCATAAAAGCCGCCTTTGTCATTTGGCCAAAACACGCTATTCACACCTTGTTGAGCTTCTAACCAATGGTGTAACTGTTGTTTTAAGCTTGATTGCTGCGTGATAAAGCGCCCCTCCTTCTACCAGTAAAACAACAAGATTTAGCGATTTGCCTGCTCATGTTTTAACAGCCAATCTTTGCGGTGAATCCCCCCACCATAACCGGTTAATTGACCATTAGCGCCAACTACCCGATGACAGGGAATAATGATACTAATGCGATTCTGCCCATTCGCCGATGCCACAGCTCGCACGGCATTAGGAATTTGAAGATATTCGGCTTGTTGGCCGTAACTGCGCGTTTCGGCGTAAGGAATGTCCATTAAGCCTCGCCAAACTTTTTGTCTAAACTCGGTGCTTGGGGTGTCTAGCGCCACGTCAAACTGTTTGCGGCTTCCCGCAAAGTACTCTGCAATTTCCTGTTGAACTTGGTCTAAGTGCGGATTATCTCCTGGCAAAATCACCGCTTTTAATCGCTTGGTAAGATCGGCAAACTCAGTTTCTAGCATGCGTCTATCGGTAAACTCCAATAAACAAAGCCCTTTATCAGTGGCGCAGGCATACATTGGCCCAATGGGCGTGGTGAAACGAACAATGTTGATAACTGCTTTGTTTTGTTCACTAGGCGCTCCGCCAAATACTTTTTTATAGCTGTCGTTAAAGCCACTCAAAGATTCATAACCGCTATCAAAGGCGCTATTGCTTACACTATCCCCTTGTTGAATTTGGCTAAAAGCTGAGTTAATCCGCAACATCCGCTGGTAAGCGTGAAAGGTAATGCCATGATGTTTCTTAAACCAACGGCGAACTTGCGCGGGATCTAAGCCTCGCTCACGCAAGTCACCATCTTGAATTCGCGTGAAATTGTCTTGTTGAAGGTTGTCCAATAACTGCTTAATACCTAAAGGTGCAGCATCCAGCGGCTGCATCGGTTTACACACCTTGCATGCGCGATAACCGTGCTGTAATGCTTCTTGCACAGTGTCGTAGAAAACCACATTTTCAATTTTAGGTTTACGGGCCCTGCAGCTAGGGCGACAAAAAATGCCGGTGGTTTTAACCGCGGTGTAAAAGACGCCTTCATACTGAGCATCTTTGCGACTCATAGCTTGATACTTTTGCTGAAAACTTAGTGCTTTCATAAACTTTTCACTACATAGAACAGACTTGGAACTACATTAGCAAGTTTGCTGAGCAGCGCTACCGAAAACTGAACAAGTATTTTTAGCTAACGAGTAGGGCTAGCTTCGCGTGGTGAAAACTAACCCTAAACACTGTCAAGATAACTAGGCTAGATGCTGCTCAAAAAATGCAATCGTTCTGTTCCACGCCAGTTCTGCATTCTCTTCATCATAGCGGCCAGTAGAGTCATTATGGAAACCATGGTTAGCTTTTGAGTACATGTGCATTTCAAAATCAACCTTATTGGCCAATAGGTCTTGCTCATACTCTGGCCACGTTGCGTTAACCCGCTTATCAAGTTCTGCTAATTGAATTTGTAATGGTGCTTTGATGTTGGCTCTAAGCTCCTTGGCCGCCGGCGTCCCATAAAATGGCACTCCAGCGTCAAGCTCGCTACCCATTCGTGCTGCGAGCATATTTACTACATAACCTCCAAAGCAAAAGCCCACCGCGCCAAGTTTACCGTTGCTTGCATCATGTTTTTTTAGAAACTGAGCAGCAGCTAAAAAGTCCTGTTCAATTTTACTGCGGTCTAATGACTTCTGCATGCTGCGCCCTTCATCATCATTCCCTGGGTATCCGCCTAAGCTGTATAAGGCGTCCGGGGCAAAGGCTATAAAACCTTGTTTAGCTAAACGTCTTGCCACGTCTTTCACATAAGGATTAAGCCCTCGGTTTTCGTGAATAACCAATACTACGGGTGCTTTGCCCTCTAAATTTGCGGGCATAACAAGATACCCTCTACCCTCTCCGTAACCCTGGGGGGAAGCAAAAGTTGCGAAGCTTGCTTTAATATCAGGATCGTTAAACGACACTTGTTCAGCCAGCGCGTAATTAGGAAGTAAAGCCGACGATAACACCGCCATTGAAAACCCAACTGCCGCCAACTTAGACAAACGAGCTAAAAACGTTCGGCGGTCAATAAGTCCGTGTGCATATTCGTCATACCAATCAAATGCTTCTTGAGGAATAGAATAGGTTTGTTGAGTTGGTAGCGCTTCCGTTTTCGATGAATCCATATCTAGCTCCTTACCTTTACCTTAATGAATGACTTTAGACCAAATAAATTGTCTTGAACTCACTTGACTGAGTTTTTCAACCCTTGAATAACTAAACTAACTAAGCATAACAAACAGATTAGCCGCATGAGCATCATCAGTAAATTTCATGGTCTAAACCCATGACAATACTGAAAATATCTTACTTACTATATATTTAGTAACCCACCTAGCCGCTCCACACAAGTGTTATTCCTCACTTGCATAGCGCTCTTAGTTCACCTCTGTTCGTTCACACTTGGCTCTCTCATTGCGGTGTACAACAGCGAACTTCAAGGGGGACTTACAGGCTCAGCTTATAAAAACGGCATAGAGCCAATTTAAGATCAGCGCTATTTTTGTCGCCTGTCTACAAGCTTATTACTTTGTAGCCGCCCACATTTAAGAGCTTAAAATCGGGTCTAATCCAGTTTGATGTCTCAAATAATTAACGCGCTAATTGACCTTCTTTTTTTGAGAAGCATCATGAATGTATTGTAGTACAATAACTCAAAAAGCAAGCTATAGGTAAGCGAATGAAAATAAAAACTCTTGTTGTTATGATGCTAGGCGCGCTAAGCACCAGCCTATCTGCGGCCACGACTACGCCAGCAGAAGTATTAGATCTATCTTGTTGGAAAGTAACCTTACCAGTGTCTCTGGACAATGGTGACCGCCCTACAGAGTTTAGCGAGAAAGAGATTGCTAAAGGCGCAATGCATGAAGATTACTTTTACGTAAACGAAGCCAAAGATGGCGTGGTTTTTCGCTCACCGATTCAAGGTATTAAAACCTCTAAAAATACCAAGTATGTTCGCTCAGAACTTCGTGAAATGATGCGCTGTGGTGATACTAGCCATAAAACAAAAGGCGTTAATGGCAACAACTGGGTATTTAGTCATAACGAATCGGCTGAGTCATTAAAAAATGCGGCGGGTGTAGACGGTAACTTAAAAGCCACCTTATCTGTCGATCACGTCACCTCTACCGGTGAAATTTGGCAACAAGGTCGAGTAATTATTGGCCAAATTCATGCCCCAGATGATGAGCCAGTTAAAATCTACTACCGCAAACTGCCTAACCATGAAACGGGTTCGGTATGGATTAGTCATGAGCCAAATGGTGGAGACGACATAATTTTTCCGATGATTGGTCCAACTAAGCCAAATTACTGGAAGCAAAAAGATAAAGATATTCCAAAGTCATACAATGATGGTATCGCTTTAGGTGAAAAATTCTCCTACGAGATTGATATTAATGGCTCTGACATGACGGTAACGATTAGCCGCGAAGGAAAAGCTGACGTTGTACAAAAGGTTGATATGCAGAACTCAGGCTACGGCTTGAAAGATCAGTGGATGTATTTTAAAGCTGGTGTTTATAACCAAAACCGTTCTGGCAACCCAGAAGACTATGTTCAAGCAACCTTCTACAGCTTAGATGTAAGCCACGGCTCTGCTAAGTAGTAACGAACTAACCAAAACTAAAAACGCGTTGAAACAAGCTTCATCGCGTTTTTTGTACCACCTAAACAGCCCACCTTTTATCACTAAAAGCGTTTACCAACGCTAAAGCGGAATAGATCAGCATCATCTTGGTGACCCTTACGATCAATCACTCGGCTAATGCTTACACCTAAGTAGCCATCTTCAAAAAATGACCAGCTAGGATAATAGTTAGCCCCAAAGCTAATAATTCCTTTTAAGTCGTAGGCACTAGTATGCTCAACTTTATCAAGCACAAAATAACCTCCACCGCCCATTCGTCCTTCGAAACGCTTGCCTAAAGGAATCACCTTCCATAGCTGCGTTGAAATACCGCTGCGGTCGGTGGCGCCGTTGTAGCCCCCTTCGTCGATGTATCCTAGCGATAAAGCTAAATTATTATGAAAGCGTTTTGCCAAATCAAAGCTGTATCCAACCTTTGTTTCTGGGCCACCATGATTAATTTTAGTATTGATAATCGACACCCAAGCATCATCAAACCATGAGTATCGCGTTTCCTTACGCTGATAATCGGAGTTATCAATATCCCAGCCCACTCCAATCAACAGCGAGTTGCCATTGGGTCGTGCAGCCATAAGGTAGCTATTTAATTGCAAACGTAAGTGAGCGCTTTCGCTAAAGCGTTTTAAAGGATAGATAAACGCTAGAGTGCTCATCGCACCTAGCCGTTTTTCGTTTAACTCCAATCCCGTTTCATCAATAGTGGTGTCAAATGACATATACGGCCCAGCGCCAAGCTCTAAACGAAACCAGTCCGTTGGAACGTATACATAAGTGGCATGTGCGGAAAAACCATCTCGGTGGTGATTATAAGGATGCCCTTCGTTGGCATGAATTAAGTCTACCCGCCAGTTTTTATGAAAGTGCTGAGCGAAACGAATATCAAAGGAGCGAAACTGTTGCTTCTTTTGCTCGTCACTTGCGCCATCATCTAAGTGCGTAATACCACTACCGCCAGTAATCGAGAAGTAGCTGTCAGCCTCTGGTTTAAGCAAAGTTTTAGCATGCAGTGTTGGAGAGACAAACACCGCAAGAGCGAATAGAACAGCAATAGAGAATTTAAACATGGAGGCGACCAATAGCAGCTAAAGATATAAAATACAGCATCTTAGCCTACACCAAAGCTCATTATCATTGTCGCTAGAATACTGCATATATTAAACTTTGAAGCTTTTTGCTGATTTCGGTAGGTATAAGGGCAAACCACCAGATCTTAGGCTAAATCAAGAAGGAAAATTGTAATGATATATTTGTGTATTGGCATCGCTAGTTGCCTGCAAGCTAAAACCTAATTTAAGCAATAAGCGCTTTGAAGCTTGATTGTCGCCATCCAAACCTGCGACTAAACAGTGGTAAGGAGTCTGTTGTTTTGCCCAATCGATAAAACCACTTAACAATTCACTGGCAATGCCTTGTCGCCAGTAAGCCTCTCCCAATAAGTAGCCAATATGAACAGTGCTTTTGCTTTGTTCATGTACAAACAAAAAACCTATGGGTAGCGCTTGGTCTTTAAACGAAACGGCAAACAGCTGGCTTTCTGAACACACCGTGTTTAACCAGCGCAAAGCGTCCTGTTCATTGTTTATGTTCTGAAAATATGGCGGCAATGCCTCTACAACTGCTGGCCTTAGCAGTTCAACAATATGCGATAGCAAGCCAGCTTCTTGCTTGATAGCATGCTTATTGCAAACCTTGCTTACCTTCAATCGTTCAGTAGAAAAGCTCGATTCAGAACACACTTTCACCGCCCTCAATTTCCTACCTATAAATGGTGCCAAGCGTTTGTTATGCAAAACGCATTCAGCGGCATACTGCGATTAAATGTAACTGAAACCACTGGCAAAGGCGACTACACTAGCAGGTGGACGCTAAAGGGAGAGCCGGAAGGAATGAAGAGTTTATCTGCCACACTGGTGTTACTTGCATCTTGCTGCACCGCACAAGCCCAATACAATCCGTGGGAACAGGCCACCAGCACCTATCAGGCCCCAGCTGCTGCAATTGGTAGCTACGCCAACGGCTGCCTAGCCGGAGCAAAAGCGCTTCCCTTAGCTGGCGAAGGCTATCAAGTTATTCGCGCCCAACGTCATCGCTTTTATGGCCACCCAAGCCTTATCACATTCATTAGTGATTACGCCAAACAACTGCGCAGCCAAGGCATTAACAATATTTTGATAGCAGATATGTCGATGCCAAGAGGAGGCCAATTCAACTATGGGCATAGTAGCCACCAAATTGGCTTAGACGTGGACATTTGGTTACGACTAGAAGACGACTTACTGGTAACCAAACAACTAGCCAGCCCTTATGCGGTAAGTGTGGTAGACAAGAAAAATTTGGTCATCAATAAAAATACTTGGAAAGACGAGCATAAAACCATGCTAAAAGTCGCTGCTCAAGACGAGCGAGTTGCGCGTATTTTTATTAACCCAATCATTAAACAGCAACTGTGTGATGAACGTGAAACTGGTGATGACTGGCTACAAAAAATACGTCCTTGGTGGGGGCATAGCTCTCATATGCACGTGCGTCTAGTTTGCCCAACGGGCGATACACAATGTAACAATCAAAAGCCAATAGCAAAGGGCCACGGTTGCGATGAACTAAGCTGGTGGAAAGAGCAGCTCGCCAAAACACCTACTTTTAGTAAACCTCAGAAACCTAAACCGTTAAAAACAAAACCACTACCTTGCGAGCCCTTAATTAAGAGCTTGCAAGCAAAGCAATAAAACTAGCAAGCCTACTATTTGGCTTGCTGTCTTAACTTAAATGTCGTTTACAAACCAGGCAGCATTCCGCCACCTACAGGCATCGCAACACCAGTCACATAGCTGGCTGCTGGGCTGGCAAGATAACAAACGGTATCGGCAATTTCACTGGGCTCGGCTGGGCGCCCCATGGCAATAGTCGAATTTTCTAACTTTGCTGCTTCTTCGATGCTAATGCCTTCCGCTTCAGCAATGCCTTGATAAGCTTGCTGCAACATATCGGTTGCAATAGCGCCCGGGCACACCACGTTAACTCGCACACCTTTAGTGGCATATTCTAAAGCCAACTCTTTAGTCACTCCGACTAAAGCAAACTTGGTGGCGGTATAAGGATAAGGCATGCCCTGCAAGGCGCCTAAGCCCGCTAAAGAAGCAATGTTTACAACGGCACCCGAACCTTGACGTTCCATTTGTGGTAATACCGCTGCGCACATAGCCATAGTGCCTTTTACGTTTACCGCGTAGTTGGCATCCCAATCGCGGTTACTATTTTCTAGAAATACTGGCGAGCCAGCACCTATGCCGGCATTATTTACTAATATGTCTACGCTGCCGTAATGGTCAATGACCCGCTGTACTGCAGTATTAACTTCGGCTTGGTTGGCTACGTCTACTATTACCCCCATAGCCTCGGCGCCTTGCGCCTTAAGGTCGTCCACTACCTGCTGTAAACCTTCTGCTGAACTTGTTCGTCCAGTTAAGGCAATTTTAGCGCCTTGTTTAGCTAGTTTAAGTGCAATAGCACGGCCTAAACCTTTCATCTTTGTCGCGCCAGTAATAATGGCGACTTTACCCTTAAGTGTCATAGTAATCCTCTGATATCAATGTTGGTTTTGAGATAATCAATATTAGGGTCTGTTGATCTTTGCTGATGGTTTTTGCAGCAATTTATTAGCCATTTAGGCAAGGCAGTGAGTGAGCAGTTAAGTGGGCTTAATAATCACTCGCTAACGCTGAGTAAATGGCTAAGAAATGCTGCCCTAAGGGTTCGGGTAAGCGAACTTTACTCTTTGTTGAGCACTTCTTGCTTAGCCCACTAAGCTTCCAAGTGCTCGCCGCGATTAAAGCCCGCTTATCTCGAACAAAAATTCAACACCAAAGATCAACAGCCCCTAAGGACTTAAAACGAAGCGCTCCCTGCGCTCCTCAATCTATCCCTCGACTGTGCTTAAGTACTCGTACGAGATCTTGTGATTTGCTTATGCGGTCACTTCTTGCTGAGTTAACTGCGCATACTCTTCACGTAATTTCGCTTCATTTAGCCCATATTTAGCCGCGGTTTTCTCGAAGAATGGAGCCCAGTGACTAGCCAACACTTCCACTTCTTCTGTTTGAGCCTTTAAGCTGTAATAACCTTTTTGCCCAGGCATACGCGGCGCGCCCTTGCCTGGCAACGGCTTAGCCTGTTGTACTGCTTGAGTAAAGCGGTCTGCTTTAGCTAATACCTCGCCTATTGGCCCGAAATGGCTAGGGTCGATAGCAATGTAGTAAGAGCCACCTACCGATGGTTTATCGGCATCACCGCTTAGGTAATCGGTTAGCGTTGGCATCTCTGGCGCTATAACCCCCAACGGATTAATAATGGCGCTAAGAGCTTCGTTCCAAAGGTTTAATGAATACAAACGCGGGTCTGTAAGATTCTGGTAACAAGATTGATCAAACACTCGACCATAGCCTTCTACAGGGCGAGCAAATGGAGCAAGGTCATTGCCTAATTCACCCGTTTGCGGATCAATCACTGAGTCTTTCTTAACCTTAGTGCTCTGTAGTACCGACTGTGCAGTGTCTGCGTCATACCATTCACATAGTTTTACACTGGTCCAGACCGGAGCTTCGTTACCAGATGGCGCAATAGCATCGAAAGGGGGTACTGATAATACGTTAGCCATGCCACCATATGGCGAAGCCATCGGTACCGAGTTATTTGAGGTTTGAGCAAACATATTTTGCTCGTGCGCCATCCACGCATAAGAGCCGTAGCTACCTGCATCGTTATGGTTACCGCCAAATACGATAGCGATACCGTGTTTTTTAGCCTTAGCAATAGCAAGCTCGGCCATTTTAGTCACTGTCCAATAACCGCTAGAGCGCTTACCATCAACCACCGCCCAAGCATCCCCCTCACCAACCACTTCTGGCTCAGCCTTAATGTCTAACTCACCAGCTTGAAAGGTAAGGTCGATGGCCTCATAAACACCTAAACCTTGGTTTAGTTTGCCTTGGCGAATGCCGGTCATTAGTGCGCGAGATACTGCGTTTGCATGTTCTTCGCTGGCGCCGGTGGCTTGCCAAACTCGCTTCAAAGAAAACTCAATGAAGCCTGCATCTACTTTTTTGGTTTGAACTTGTGTGCTCATAATCTGTCTCTCTTATTGGCAATTAACAATGTGTATCTAGTTGACGAGAGCCAGTTTACTTAAAGCCCAAAAATCTCGAAGTTACACACCGGATCATCGGCAAAAAAGATAAATACCCAAATAAAAACAGAAACTTATGGACGAGTAGCAATGAGAGTAAATGAGTAACAATAGGTAACAAGCCGCAATATGTTAAGCAGAAACGACTAAACTACTGTTAGTGAAAGACTTTGCCAAATTAGGCGCTACTTTTGAGGCAGCATTAATGGCAGAATAAACCCAGCGTAAATAGAAATAGGTGATGAAAGTGGCCAACGGTAAAAACTTAGACCTAGATAATCAGCAGCACCAAATACTGATCCGCGAACAACTGGAGCGCATAATCGAGAGCAGTGTTTTCGAACAAAGCCCAAAAATGAAAGAACTGCTGAGCTACTTGGTCGACCAAACCTTGCAAGGCAACGGCGACCGCTTAAAGCAGTTCACTATTGCGATTGAGATTTTTGACCGTGACGCAGACTTTGACCACCAATCCGATCCCATTGTTCGCATTCAAGCAGGCCGAGTGCGTCGCTCCCTCGACACCTATTATTTTACCGAAGGTGCCAACGACGCGCTTTATATCTCGGTACCCAAAGGGCGTTATGTTCCTAGTTTTAAGTTACGCAGTGAACAAGATCTTAATCCTCAAGCCATTGCTCCTGTTACAGAATCCGCAGAGATTGAAAGCCTAAGCCCAAGCATTACCGTATTGCCATTTTTATCTTTAGCCGACGACAACCAACAGCAATTTTTTGCCGATGGTTTTGGCGAAGAGCTTGCCACCGAATTATCACGCTTTGATACGCTTAATGTGGTGTCGATGTATGCCATGGGTGATACCAGTTTTGATATAAACACTGCCGCCGACATCAACCAAATAGGCAAGCAGCTCAAGGTTTCCTTTATCACTAGCGGCACCATGCGTGCTTTAAACAATCAAATGCGGATTCATGCTCGCCTATATCGCGCCGATACAGGTCAACAAGTGTGGGCCGAGAAATACACCTGTGATATGTCAACCGATGACTTATTCGAAGCACAAGATCAGATCATTGCCGAGATAGTGGCAGAATTGGCGTCAAGTTTTGGCATTATTCACCGCGAAATTTACCAAAGCTGCAACCATAAAAAAGTTGAGCAATTATCCACCTACGAAGCCACCCTACGCTACCGCCACTATTTAATGACCTTAGGCAAAGAGCAATACCAACCGGCTTTGCAAGCCCTGCAAAAAGCAACCCAACAAGAGCCAGAATATGCACTTGCTTGGGCAATGTTAGCCATTCTTTATTTTGATGCCGATAAGCTAACCATGGCAGATATTGCTAATGCCAGTGAGCTAGGCTTTGAATGTGCCCGTAAAGCGGTAGAGCTAGATACAAATAATCAAGAATGCCAAATGGCCTTGGCCATGGGCTACTTAAGCCGCGGCGATCAAGCAGGCCTTATTGAAGCAGTAAATAAAGTTATTGCCCTTAACCCTAATGCCGCCTACCAAGTGGGCTTAGCCGGTTGGGCACTGTGTTTAGCTGGTGAGTTTAAACAAGGTAGAGAGTTGTTAGCTAATTCTAAGGCCTTAAATCCCTTTCGCCCACCTTGGTTTGCTTTGGCAGATATTCTTTACTTTTATGCAGAGCAAGACTTTGATCAGGCCTTTAAAGCCTTAGATCAATTCTCATTAAGTACCCTCTATTGGCAACCTCTACTGCGCTGTGTATTACACCTAGAAAAAGGTGAATTTGCCCAGGCTAAAGCCGCCTACCTAAAAGTACTTGAACTGTGCCCTGATTTTAAGCAACGACGCGAGCATTACTTAAGTGCTTATTTAGTTTGTCCAAATTTAAAGCAACAAGTTATTTCAGCATTAGATAAACTTTAAGAATACTCGAGCGGGGATTTCGTTATACTCCGCTCAATTTCTCCCAACACTGTAAGCATCAATGCGACTAGACAAGTTTATTTGCAAAAGCACTACGCTTGAACTTGCTCAGGCAAAATTGGCAATTAGCCAACATCAGGTACAAGTTAATCAGCAAACTGCAACAGATGCAGCAATGCAAGTACACGAGAACAACCACATAGAACTATTGGGTGAGCGCTTATTTGCTCGCCCCTCTCAGTATTTTATGATCCACAAACCTGCTGGGTGTATTTGCTCCAATAAAGACGAAGCCTATCCGTCAGTATTTAATGCAGTTGGGTTAAACCCAAATGAGCAGCTGCATATTGCCGGACGTTTAGATGCCGATACTACCGGTTTGGTATTAGCTACTGACGATGGTAGGTGGTCATTCGATATCACTCGGCCAGAGCAACGCTGCCCTAAGATTTATAAAGTTACGTTAGCTAAGCCCATTACTCACAATGCCATTGAGCAGCTCGAGCGAGGCTTAGTTCTTCAAGGAGAAGCTAAAGCCACCCTACCTGCTATGGTTAATACTTTAAGCGCCACTGAAGTTGAATTAAGTATTTATGAAGGCAAATTTCATCAAGTAAAGCGAATGTTTGCAGCCACCGGCAACCGTATTAAAGCCCTGCACCGACAACAAATTGCCGAGATTGTATTGGACATTGCACCGGGAGAATGGCGTGCACTAAACCAATCAGAAATAGATTGTTTTTCTTCAACTTAACCAAACTAGTTTCAGCTATTCAAATTAGCATAGTAATTTTGCCAATAAAAAAGGCACTTAAGCTAATAAGTGCCTTTACGTATTTAAGGTGAAGCGCTAAACCTTAAAGCTTGCTGGTTGACTCCGAGTCATTAAAAGTAGTCCGTTGAATGGCCACTTTGGGTTTGCTTACTAAGCAAGTTAAACCAACCACTAAGGCAATAGCACTAACCGCTGCCACTATGCTTGCGAGCGAGCTCCAACCAAAGCTATCGGCACTAATGCCACTGAGTACATTGCCGCCAGCATAAGCACCGGCAATGGCAAACATTAATAGGCCTTGAGTCATCCCCGCACCGGCTCGAGAAGCTTTGGCTGCAATGGCTGGCTGCACCATATCTACCGCTGTCACTCCTTGTAGATAAACCAGATACAAACCTAAAGGTAGGTATGCCACAAGTTGGCCAGCATATAAGGCAAGCCCAGCGAGACCTAGCATCACCACGACTTTAGCCACTACCGCCAGCAACCATACTTTTTCGCCACCTACTTTAGCCATGGCTTTACCCACTAAAGATAACAGCACCAAGCTAACTACCGCCGATACCGACAAGGCCATAGATGAAAGCGCGGCATCAACCTTAAATACCTCAGCCATATAGTTAGGAAACTGCCCAGTGATAACACCTTGGCCAATCGATACAAAAAAGATAGCCAGAAAAATCAAACCAAAGCGAGAAAACACCACCTGCATGATTCCCCCGGCTTCGCTTCCCTCACTTACTTGTTCTACTTTAATCCGCGCAGCGGCTTGCTTGTTGGTAGAGGCAGTCACAAACAGCGCCAACAAAGGGATGAAGAACATGACTGCAAAGCGTAGCTCAAACGACACGCCTGCTTCGGTTAATGCAGCCAAACCAATGCCACCAAGCAACGAACCCCCAATAGCAACCTGATTAAGCAAAGTAAGCTTGGAGGCTTCCTCTTCTGCTTCATAACCCCCGGAGACGATAAACGCCGGGTTAATCATAAGAAGGGAAGCGGAACCCAAACCTAAAAACACAGCCGCCAACAAATGCAGCATGAAATTGGCACCTGACAGTGCGAAAACTAGCGCAGCAATAGCAGTCGCTGCTAAACCAATTAACTGTGCAGCTCGGTGCGCGCGATATCTATCGGCAAGCCCGCCTAGCACGGGTGCCAACAAACCCGACAAGCCCAAAATACCCATAGCAATACCCACTTGAGTTGGGCTGCCGGTTTTATCAAGAATAAAAGTAGGAATTAGAATAGGGATAAATACCAACTGGATAATGCCGTAGCATAAGTGCGCGGTATACCAAGCCTCTAAACCCCAACGTGGCTTATTCATAACGTACTCCTAAAACACAAAAGCAAAAGGCGACATTGCTGTCGCCCCATTTATTACAGGCTGGCTTTGCCAAAAGCTTGTGGCCATTGTGTTTTACGTTTTTCACCATTACGTTTAGCGGTGCAATCTGCTAACCAACAAAGCAGTTTCCAGCTAATGCCTGCAGCAATGTAACCATCACGTTTTGACATATCGTGTTGCGGCGTGTATTCCACCACATCGGCACCGACTAAGTTAATGTCGCCATGTTTACGCAAGTAACGAATGATGTCCCACACCTGGCGCGACTTAAGCCCGAAGGGTTCAATGGCTGAGTTAGACGCATTGTCGGTTGCATCTAGTGCATCTAAATCAAAGCTAAAGTAACAAGGGCCATCACCTACTCGCTTCAAAATACGTTCGGCTATCTCGGTAGTGCCTAAATCAAACACATCGTCAGAGCTGTAAGTTTCTACGCCAAAGTTTTTAGCATGTCCCCCCACCAAGGCTGTCATTCGGCCACGAATACCCATGGTAATCATGCGCTCTGGATCTAAGTTCCCCTCGGCAAAGTTGCGAGTAAACTGGTTGCCCGAGTGATAGGGGTACTCAAAATCTGCGAAGGTAACTAAGTCATAATGCGCATCAAAGTGAATCAAACTTAATGGACCAAACTTTTTGCCCAAGGCCGCGATAGGTGCATAGCTAGTGGTATGGTCGCCACCCCATGTAAAGGTAACGCAATCGTCTTCTAGTACAATTTTCTCGTACTCATCAACAATTTTTTGCACTTCGTCTTTCATATCGAACTGGCCGTAGGTATCAATATTGCCATAATCGATAATACGAGCATTATCGAAAGGAATATCCCAGCCGCCGGTTGGGCTTGGCTCAATAGTTCCCATGGCATTTTTTGACAATTCACGTAAGGCTTTTGGCCCATATTTATGTGAGCTATTCATTGGAGCGGCTTTTTCTAAAGGTTGCCCAACCACTGCAATATCGGCATTTTTGGTGTCTCTAGAGAACGGGGCCATAAATGCACCCAAGTATTCTTTGTTTAGGTTACCTACCACCTCAAGACCTACACCGCCCATTTCACTAATGCGCACCAAGTGCTCCATTACTTCTTGATCAATGCCATCAATGCTTTGCGAGTTAAGCCACAAGTCTTGGTACTTTGCTAAACGCTCTGCAGGAATTGGCGGATGTTTTTTAAAAGTAGATGTAGTCATTGTTTTAGTCTCCGGTTTAAATCAGCGGCTAAGCCTTTAGCTTGGTGCTGTTTGTTTTGACGGAGCCATTGTGGATTTTTAAGCAAACCCAAAGAAGTAAGTTACTGGAGTAACTCGGTGACAAGAGGTAACACGCGGCGCTCAAACAATAGAAATGGTAAAACACGACCACCAAGCATCGCTCTTTAAATCGGGGATTTAATCGCTAACAAGATCTAGCCCTTAAAATGAACCGTTGACAGCTTAAGGCATTGTTATTATTCACATTTAACAAAGATTCATTTTGACAAATTAGATTATTAAACAGATGATGGGCACAATCACACAGAAGAAACAGCCAACGTTAAGTAAAGCGCCTACTCACTCTTTCATCCAATAATTGCTAAAAGCGACTTAAAGAACTTACCAGCAAGGAAGCTGCTAATGAGATTGACTAAACGCCTAACATTAATCCTGCTGTTGGTTAACCTCAGCGCGTGCATTGGAGACTTAACCCAAATAAAGCTTAAAGTTATCGACCAAGATGGCCAGCCAGTTAAAGGGGCAGAAGTAAGCATGAGTTTTATGCTCAGTAAAGGTAGTAATAAATTTAAAGGGACAACTGATGAAAAAGGAGAGGTAACAGCATTACGTTTTAGTCAATTTGGTGCAATTGTACGAGTAAACAAAAAAGGCTATTACCAGTCAAAAATAAAAAGAACCAGTAAAGGCCATCAAAAACTCACGATAGAACTGCGTAAAAAGAAAAACCCCACCGCCATGTATGCCAAAAAGCTAACTCTTCCTGTCCCCAAGAAACGAGAAGCAATCGGCTTTGACTTTGAGCAAAGTGATTGGGTTGCACCTTATGGAAAGGGAAACACTGCTCATATTTTCTTTTATTTAGATGGTGAGTATACTGATATACACAACAACAACAACGAGCTGCAAGTCTCTTTTGCAAATGCTGATGATGGCTTGTTTAAACTAAATAAAGCCCCAACTAATTCTGAATATCCATTTCCTTACCAAGCCCCACTGATTGGCTACACTAATAAACTTATACTTAAAAAGACACGTTCTTCGAACACTAAAACGATGACCACCTACGACAGTTCTACTTTAGGTTACACATTTCGGATCAATACTAAGCTAAACAGCGAAGGGGAAATAATAAGTGCCAATTATGGAAAGATAGCAGGTGAATTCCTCGGCTCAGCTTACACCGGCACCACCAAACGCAAAAATGTAGGTTATGTTAAATTCACCTACTACTACAACCCTACCCCCAACGACCGCAGCTTAGAATTTGATTGGCGACAAAACCTTTTTCGCGACTTAGAACATGAAGAAAAAGTCTATGAGCCATAAAAACGCCTAAGCATTACTCGCAGAGATAGCAGCTGGGCATTCGCTTCGCTGCGATAACAAACCCAAACCGCCAGCCAAAACTAAACAGCCATAATTAAACAGCAATAAGGTTTTGTTATTATTCGCAATTATCAACTTAACATTTTGACAAAAACAATAATTAGATAGATGATTGGCGCGGAATAAAGCTGAAGGAACAGCACATGCCCGCACCTAGTTTTACCCCATTGCCAGAGCCGCTCGCCAGCGAGCTGGCGCAAACCATTATTAACCCGCAATGGCAGGCTGAGCGCCAGCGCCTATGGGATATTCACTTAGAGAGCTACTTCGCAGATTTTAAACGTAGCGCCGCCAAAGCGATTAAACACTATTACTTTACTGGTGAGTTTGCCCCTAAGCATTTTGGCGAAGTATCTTTAGACATGCTGCTCGCTCTTTACCCAATCATTAGCCCGCAAAGCATCAGTTATTTATTAACGGTACTGCCTACCTTGGGCATAAAAGATTTAGTTAAACGACCTTTAGAAATTCGCAGTGATGATGTTCTGCGCTTTGCTCGTAGCTTAATGCGCTCATATTCTCCCTTTGCGCCAAAACCCCACCAAAGCCAAAGTATAGAACAGCGTTTAGCGGTGGTGGATTGGCTATTAGGCGATGAATTTGCCCCCCAACGCTGCGTAGAAAATGTTCTCGACCCTAAGCACCCCGGCTGGCAGTTAAGCATAAAGCCCTTAAACATGTGCCGTGATATATTAGGCAGTATTGTTTCATGGATGCACAGTGCAGAGTTCAACCCTTGCCCGCCCTTATGGTTAAAACGCCTCGATTATTTAGTGTCGGCCTTTAAACTGCTGCCCTTAGAAGCGCATAGCCGTAACATCCCTCACCGTAGGCAAGCAGAACACCAGTTTAAACGTTATTTATGGAGCCTAATCGACGCAGGGCTGTTTAGTGATGCGGTAACGCTTAGCCCGCGCTTGCAGGACTATAACCAAGCACGGGAGCAAGTATTAGCTTGTTTACTGCCACTGGCCAAGCACATCCCTGCTTTTAAGCAGGTTTGCCTAGACATTGAGCACCGAGACAGTTTTTTTGTTGATAGGCTACGTAGCTACCAAGCCCAAAAAATTCACTTTAAAATAAGCCCTGAATTATTTAAACAATGGCAGCAGCACTTTGTACATGAACCTATAGACAGTGAAGAAGAGGCTCCTCGTTGGTGGTCACTTACCCATAGTGATAAAAAAGACAACCAGCCAGACTTAATGCTAGCGTGGTTAGAGCAGCATGCACCTGAGCAAGCCAGGCTGTGGCCTCAATTGTGGCCTTTTAGCGTTAATGTTTCTTTAATCAACCTAGCCGCTCCTTATCATGAAGGGCTGCACTTTGAGATTAGGTACTCAATAGACTCTTACAAGGCCGGCGACCAAAGCCAAGCTGATAAGGCAGTGCAATTGATTTATCAAATTTTTAGCCAACTCCCCATCTGCGAATTAGAAAGCTGGCAATATTACGATGCGGACTTGGAAGACAGAGACGACGACGTAATCATAATAGATTAAATAGTAAGGATTATTTAATGAGCGAAACCGTACAATTACAGTTAATCAGCCCCGACTCTGCAAGCAAACTTTGGCAGCAAGTGGCGCTATTGCTGCAAGACAATAGCACTGGTGCCAAACTACAAGACTTGTTTGATGAGGTCCTCGCTGGTGCAGGTGATACCTTTGAAGAAATACTCGAACAATTTCCCGACTTATGGGTAGAACAAGCCGAATTTGAGCATGGCAAGCTAAGTGTAGAATTTTTAGCGGGTCCAGAAGCTCAAGAGCTGGCCGAAGCCCTAGGGAGCTTTTTTAAACCACTGCCAATTAAAGACTTAGATATAGCGC
Organism: Agarivorans sp. OAG1; assembly: GCF_037076485.1. Classification (NCBI taxonomy): domain Bacteria; kingdom Pseudomonadati; phylum Pseudomonadota; class Gammaproteobacteria; order Alteromonadales; family Alteromonadaceae; genus Agarivorans; species Agarivorans sp. OAG1. The sequence continues at coordinate 2,044,524 of NZ_AP028990.1, read as the reverse complement.
TTGGTTGTGATGGCGCTGATTAAACCTTTAGCCTAAAGTGAGATAATTTAGGTTATTTGGTGATTACGCCCTAATACATTCATAATTCCTTATACCTTCTGTTGTCAATTTTAACTATAACGTGATGTAATTAAAGAATTAAACGAATTAATATCTACAAGGAAATAAATGTTCACAAAAGGATTAGTACGGATCTCATTTATTACATTACTCTTTGCAATAAGTAATGGGCATGCCGCTAAGTATGAACCCCAAAAAAACTCTGTTTTAGTCTTTGTAGGACAAGACAATGATACCGTTGGCGGGCATGCTGATTACCGCAATGGCTACATAGATCATTTCGGTAAACCCGCAGGCTTAACCCACTATGTTTATTTTGGTGAGGGCGGAACCCTAAATTTTGAACTAGACAAGCATTCCTACACCTTTGCTACTGGACGTATTGACGGTCTAAATAATAAAGATGATTGGGGTGCGGGTCCTATGTGCTTAAAATGCTATCTAGAGAGTCCTGAGCTTAAAGATATGATGGTGCACGTTGCCATCTCGATGCAGTCAGATGCTGAGAAAAAAATCGCCGCCGGAGAATTAGATCATCTACTAAATGAATTCAGCACCTTTCTAGTGACCCATTCTGAACGGCAATTTTTTATACGGATAGGTTATGAATTTGATGCCCCTTGGAATAATTATGATCCCCAAGCCTTTCAGCAGGCTTTTCGTCGCATTATCGATCACCTACGTAGCCGAAACATTAGCAACTTTGCTACTGTGATGCAGTCCAGCACCATGCATATTCCAGCCCAAAAATGGAAACAGTTCTGGCCGGGCGATGACTATGTCGACTGGATAGGTTATGCACTATTTAGACCCTTGAGTGAAGAATCTAGCGCCAACCCCGTTGCACATCGCTTAGCGAGAAGCAAGCAGCTTCCGGTGTTTGTGGCCGAATGGGCTGCTCACGACTATGATACATCCGGCCCATACCCTGATAGGGTATGGCGCTTCTTTGAGTGGAGCCATGACTTCTTTGAACGCAATCAAGACATTATTAAAGCAGTCTCTTATATCAACACAAACTGGCCATCTCAGCCTATGTGGAATCCAGAGTTGTGGAAAGATCATCCATTTGGCCCTTGGCATAACTCACAAATGCAGGCAAACCCAAACTTAACGCAACGCTGGAAAGAGTTAATGGCAATGGACCGCTACTTACATAACCCAAAACAAGCTCGGGAACAAAGCTTGCGCTCAGAATAACTATAAATCTGATAAGTGCTTGGCGTTACCCAAAGAGCTTGGAGAAATACGCAATTGTATTTTGTAAGCCTTGTTGCCATGAGGTTGTTTGGTATTTTCCTAGTAAGGCGTTGGACTTTTTGAGGCAAGGTCTACGCCTTTTAGGATCAGCTTCTGGCAGTGCGAGATAGGTAAGGGGCAATTGCGAGTTGATAGTACTTTTAATATCTAAAGCTAGTTGCAAAACTGTTTTTTCTTGAGCATTACCTACGTTAACTAGGCAAAGTGACGGCGTGTTCAAGGCCATTAAACGCCGTAGAGCCGTTATCGTATCATCCACATAGATTAAAGAACGAGTTTGCTTTCCATCACCATAAATCGTTAAGGGTTGTCCTTGTAGGGCCTGATTAATAAAGTTAGCAACAACCCTTCCATCATTGGCTGACATATAAGGGCCAAAAGTATTAAAAACTCGAGCTATTTTCACCTCTAAACCCAGTGAGTAGTACTCAAAACAAAGCGTTTCAGCTACTCGTTTTCCCTCATCGTAACATGCCCTTTTGCTTAGTGGGTTGACATTGCCGTAGTATGATTCTGCTTGCGGGGACTCTAACGGATCGCCGTAAACTTCAGAGGTAGAAGTAAATACCACTTTACTGTTATGTTGCAACGCAAAGTCTAAAACTCTTTGAGTGCCTAAAAAGCAGGAGGCTAAGGTTGCTAAGGGCTGAGCCTGGTATTGCGGAGGAGAAGCGACGCATGCGAGATGATAAATTTCATCCTGCTGAGCTAAAGTGGAAAAATCAAACGAGCATACATCAGCCTCAATCAGCTTTATATCTAAACCATCTAAATTTTGCTTCGCTCCGCTCTGTAGGTTATCAATAACTGTCACCTCAAAGTCAGAACCTAGAGACCTAATAAGATTGGCCCCAATAAATCCGGCCCCCCCCGTTACCAATACCCGCTTCACTTAAGACCACCCTTGGCATAACCGGTGGCATAGGCTACATACTCAATAAAAGCTAATCCTAAATTAGGTAAAGTAAGCTTAGTGGGCAAAAAGGGGCGCGGTTTAAAATCAAGCTGATATTTATCAGCTAACTGTCGTACCCCTCGCCCATAGCGCTGAAAGCGTTTAACAAAACCATTAAAACCATCATCAAATTCATGCACAGTAACGCTATTGAACTGGTAGGCTAAGTCGCCGATTTCTAGAAGTCTAAAAGCCAAGTCAATATCTTCTCCTCCAGCTTGTTTAAACCGACTGTCGAAGCCTCCGATATGCTCAATCGCCGTTTTCTGCACCAAACAATTAGCCGTAACTAAGTAATCGGGCGCTAACCTCTCACTGTATTTAGCTTCGCGAGGAATTAAGGTTTCCTGCCCCCGATAGTAACGTGAGAGTAGATCATTGGATATGATGTCGATTCCTCCTGCGTAAGCAACAAAACGATTCTGATCAGTAGAGTAACCCGACACCATGTTGGCTGTGGGGATGCAATCAGAATCGGTAAAAAGCACCCACTCCCCTTTTGCCAAATCAACGCCCACATTTCGAGCAGCCGCAGGGCCGATAGGCATACATTGCGCCAACTTTAAGGGGAGTGGATATTCTTGTGGGAGACTGAGCGGCTGGTCGGAATTATTGTCTACAACAATCACCTCTAAAGGGCGCTGTTCAAGGGGCATTACTTTTGGCAGCAGTGACAAAAAACGAGTAATCCCCGCTTGATTATTCTTTACAGGTATAACCACACTCACCCTCTGGGGACTAATGTGGCTTGCCACTTTTATTGGTTTCTTTTTGTTCGGACGATAGCCGAAAGCACTAAGTAGGGTCATATTTACTTGATCCTGTCACTAAGTCGGTTGTGGTATAAAATAATAACGTTCTTCTCTGATGCGTATCTGTCCAACTTTTTCATAAATCACATTGCCGGTGGAATCAATCACTAAAGCTTTCAGAGAATAGATGCCCGGTGGTGCCGATGTTTGCACTGGTAATTGCACAACTAACTCCTCGTCTTGGCTATAAATGTATTGCCAGCACTCACCTCCTTTAAAGCCTCTACGCATGCACAAGCTATTTTGAACTTGATCGGCCCCAGCACTTATGTATCGAATACCACTTACTTCCCCCATCAATTCAACGCCGTCATCGACCGGAATCCCATCTATATACAAACCGACATAAATAATATTTTTACCAGCATCCTGCAGGTTTAGCTCGAAACTGCGCTGCGAGTTAGTTGTCATATCACGATAGCCAAGAGAATCAACTCGAGGAGCAGGATCATCGGCTAAGGATAAGGCTAAGTCTTCCTCAAAGTCACCACAATCACCACTGCCTTTAATGGTGAGTTGCTCACCTTCAAGGTATTGTCTAAGCCCAGCAATGCTACCATCAAATTTAAAGCGTTTAGATGATACCTGCGATAAGTTTTCACCAGAATAACTTTCTTCTTGTGGTGAGTAGAGTGCTAACTCATTAACACCAGGAGCTGTAACAAACTGCATCGGAGGTTGATTCACCTGCACCAACGTTTCCTGCTGCAAGGCCAACTGCTGCCAAATGAACGGCAAATAACGGCTCAGAGCTGTATTTCGTTGATTGTCGACGTGATAGTTGCTTCCCCAACTTAAATCCTTACTAGGTCTAGTCTCATCCAGCCAAGCAATATTTCGCTCGTCACAACTGCTGGGTTCAACAGATAACGGACCAAGGTTAAGGGTATGAGTGTCTCCTACCTTGCTGTGAATGCTTAAGCTGAGCTCTTTACCATGGTCTTCTAAGTTAAGCTCTGCGCCCATCGACGAAGTATGTCGCTCTGAGCTAGGCGTCGCATAGAAGATATCTCCAATAGCTAACCATCCCCACGACATTTGCTTAAATGAGTCGATATTTCGGGTATAGAAGTGCTCATAGACTTGCTGGTAGTTATTACACTCCATACACTCGGCTAGCCCCTTCAATAAATAGATATTGCTATCGATAGCGAGTAGGAAATCCCCATTGCCTATGTATGCAAAGTCCTCAACATCTGCGGAACTACTACCCACAGGTACATTGAAATAAGGGTAATATGTTAAATCTTCCCACGTTAGACCATCATCAAGGCTTTGATAAGAGCTGCCATTTTCAGCAATTGCATACAAGGTTTGTTCATCGTAGCGAGCAATAGAGAGGCTATATATATGAGGATTCATTGTGCTTGATAAAGGCTTCCACGTTAAACCACCATCACTAGACATCAGACCCTCATACCCTACACAGCTACTATAATAGGCAGCTAACCAAGTTTGACCTTCAAGATAGCGTATGAATCTAGGGCTAAGACTGCAACTGGCATTTAGCCCTAAGTTTTCCGGCAAGGCACTCCAAGTCATGGCTCGATCGCTGGAACGAATCACCGAACCATCGGAATACATTGCAAGAACAACGCCATTACGATCACTAGCAATACTTGCTAAGCCAACAGAGTGGCCCCACTCCATACTAAAGTCATGAGGAAGACGAGCCCAACTAGTGCCATTATCTCTAGAGATCAAGTGTGAGTCGCCAATCCAGTCGCCGCTTATTAGCCAAGTTTGTTCGCCAAGGTCAATAGGTTCGCCATAGTCTTCGCTAGGTAATGCAATTTCCTCCCAGGTCATCGCATCATCTATAGAGCGGTACACTTGTTCACCACGGCCGAGGATTAGCCAAGTACTTTTCCCATCATTAACTATCTTTTCAGAATAATAATGCCCCACTAAGGAGTAACGCTGTGAACTGCCGCTTTCAGACCAATATTTACCTGCATAAATACACGATTCAGAGCCTACACAACCTGATGAGCGAATATCCACCGTTGTTCCCGAAGCAGGGTTAATAAATTCAGTTCCATTTCCGTATCGGTCATATTGTTTAAAATACTGCCAATCCGATTCCAGCTCTTGCTTATCGAAGAACTGCTCTAGCTTATGTCCAGTATGAATGATTCCCGTATCCCACCCTTGGAAAGGATCTATGTAGAAATCATTCTCTAATAGTACTCCTTGGTACTCACCGTTTAAGGCATAGCTCACCTGGGCTACATCACTCATCGAACCAAACTCAGCAACTAAATCATTAAGCATGTCTCCTTCCGATAAGCTTGTTAAGCTATCAATGCTATATGTCTGAGTGTCCGACAACAATTTGGGTAGAGTTTTGCAGACACTACGCTCACCAGAAGCCACATAGAAATCGAAACAGACCTGATAGTCCAGTTCATCAGCTTTTTCTAAAGTAAGCCTTAACAAGTAACGGCTACCGGACTCTTCTGCATTAGCAGAGCCCCCGCGGACATAACCACCACCATAGTCAGCGGAGGTAAAGGCTTGATTGTCGATGAACACAACCCCGCTCTGATTAGAACAATAATCAGTACCAACTGCGTCTTTTTCACAGCCAGTGTAAAGGTCAAAATCGGATTCTAAACCCGAACCGTAGCTTAAATTCAGTTGGTACTTACTATTAGTTAATACATCAAAGGCTACATAATAATAACCATCGGCACTAGGTTGCACCGAATCCTGTAGCCATTTAATTGCGGCATTAAAATAATGGTTGTTATTAACAGGACTGCGACCACCACTGGCCCGCCAGCAGTGACTTGTCGGATCCATCGCAGCACCAGGCAAGCATTCCTCTACCGTTAGACTTAGTTCTCCACCTAGGAAATTAGGATCGTAACCCAGCAAAGCATCAGCAAAAGAGAGTCCCTCGGTAGCAATATAGATGGTGTATTCGCCAGGTTCAAACCACGCGTAGATGCCCGGAATGTCCCCTTCAAAGTCATCGCTGCTATAAATCAAATTACCATCGCTATCAACCACATAGAACAAAGCGTTAGCGCCTAAGTCTCCCATAGCAATCGTTAACAGACTTCGCTGAGTAACTATAAAGCTATGCTGGCCGACTTCTCCAGCCGCAAGTGTTTGGCTAAGATTGACCAATACATTGGCTTCCGCCTTAAGGATTTGGCGAGCCTGATTGTCAACAATACTCAGCTCACCAAGGCTTTGTAACTCAACACGGCCATCTGCATTTATCAATAATAGGCTAACCGTATGCTCTCCCACCGTTAGGTCGGTGAACATTGGGATAGATAGTTGCAGATCCCGACTAAAGCTAAATTGGTATTCAGACCATTGCTTCGCCAAGTCTAAGTCAAGCAAACAGCGTTCGGCTAAACCACAATTGGCTTGCCGCTCAAAATTGCTAAGCTCACCCAATAGCTGATACGGTTGATCCCCCCCTTCAATATGAGCCAACAAACCAACATAAACGGGTTGTGAACCTTGTCCTTCAAAATCAACGGTAATGCTATTGGTTGTACCTTGCTCAAGCCGCAAGTTTAGAGGGCTTGCGATGAAGTCATTAGCTCGATCCTGCAGCCTCAAATCCATTTGATAGTTAAGGCTAACCCCACACGGGCTAACACCCGCAAGCTGAATACTATTATCGACAATGGCATCCGCCAATATGCTTTTATCTTCTAGGTAGAACCGACCCAAGGCTGATTTAACTAAAGGAATTGTAGAGCTGACCCCGTCATTTTCCACCAGCAGTTGCAAAGAATCTAAACCCGTAGAGTTGATGTAGAAGCCACTGTCTTTAAAAATGCGCTCTGAACTATCACCGGAATCGACGGCCAAGCTTGCTAAGTAGTGGCTAGTCTCTAGCAGCGAGCTTCCATAGCTGTCAGTAAACGATGCCGGTAACTTAATAGCACTGGCATCACCTAGGTAAACACCATTGCTGTATTGTTCAGGGAGGCTAATACTGGCAGCCTGGCAACTTTCTTCTCCGATTCTTAGCTGACCTAAAGCAAAGTATTGTTGCTGAGCTTGATTGGCCGTTTGGGCGGTAACTCTAAGGCTAAGTTGCGCGCCCTCTAGCTCGCTATCTAACAATACCGACTGTTGTATACCTGCCGTACCAGCACAACTTGGGGTTCTTAAATCTAAACCGGTCATCACCTTCGATTTAGCCCCGTCAAGGTGAAGCCCAACTTTGTCGGAGTTAATGTAATAATCGGAATAATAGCCGCCGCTATAAAACTCGGGGAAATACAGTCTAGTGTGTTCCCAAGTGCGGCCGAGATCTGAAGACAAGTATAAACGATCATTATATAAGACAGCCCAATCTCCGGCTCCCTCTGCTAACTTGACCGCCCCACTACTACCCCAATAATCTCCATCTGAATAAAATGATACATCAACCCTTTCAAATGAAGCGCCGTTATCATATGAAGCATAAAGGCTATTATAGCGGAGGTACATCCAGTTGCCTTGTGCATCCGAAGTCAGAAATTCAAGTTGAGCCCCTACATTGGTAGCTTCCCAAGTTAGACCATTATCAGTAGAACGCAGCATGGTTGCCCCATAATAAGCCAGCCAAACATTATCAGCCCCTGCCTCAAGCGATATCGACCACTGGTCAGATAGGTCAGGCACTGCTTGCCAAGTTTGTCCATTGTCATGAGACATGGCCGCTTCTCTTGAATCAGAAAGCACCATCCATGTACCTTGACCATTGGTTTTAACCGTTTTAATTTTTCCGGTTATAACGCTGCGAATATTTGACGGTAATAACTGCCAAGTCTGACCATAATCAATAGAAATGTATCCGGTTCCGCCTACGATAAAGCGCCCTTTACCATCACTGGCAATGTCACCGTAATAATCGTCTGGACCAGGCGATACGCCAAACCAGTTTTCACCTTCATCGATAGAACGTAATAATTGCTCACCAAAGCCATCGAATTCGTGAATAGCTAGCCAGGTGTTACCCGATATCGCATAGCGGTTTAGGATGAGTCCATTATTACTTTGATTAGTCCAAGTTTGAGTTAAGTCGCAAGCACCGCCCAAATCACTCCACTGATAAGACTTTTCTCGAGTTAAGAGATCAATACTGAGCTCGGCCTTAGCAATCGTGGCTAGGGGCTCATCATCGGCTAACAATTCCACCTCAAGCGGTGCAAAGCTTGGATTAAGCACATCAAAGTCTAAGCTAAAGCTCTGCCCTTCTTGTACATCAAAGCTTCCCGTTAGCGGAGTGTGTATGATCACTTCCGGCTCAGAATTCTCTAGTACTGGGATTTGCCTAACTAATGGTAGCTCGATCAACTCGTCGGAGACACTATCTCTGACTTTAATCACCGCCATTAACAAGCCCAATGTATCCTCTGTAACACCCTGTGGCATGCTTAAGACAAAGCGGTGAGAACGTAGGTCACTATCATCTAACTGTGGGTAAGCCGAATGTTCATCACGATAAACATAGTTGGTTGTTCCATTACAGTTGTAATCTGACTCATCCATGGTGGCACAGTAAAATTCACTACGTGCAAAGTCGATGGCAACACCGTCTAACATAAAGCGTTCTATCGTAAATGGGCGATCCGAGATAATATCAAAGGCCACTTCTCCCTGCTCATTGCCTAGGTACAGACTATGTGACGGTTCTGAGCCTAATAACTGTATTCTAGGAACTTGGTTGTCTTCACTAATAGGCGGCAAGACTTTCAATTGTATAGTTTTGCTAATACTGGTGTTTTCTAACAATGCAATTTCTAACTCTACTTCACCCTCGCTATATACCTTCAACAAGGCACCTGGCTGAGTTTGATCAAATTCAGCAATGGTGGGCTCGCTACTATGTAAATACAGAAGGTCATAGGCATTGCTCAAGTTAACCCCTGAATAGGTCTTCTCATCCATCACTAAAGTGGCAGATACGCTGAACCTATATTGATTGTCTTTACCTGCTTGCATTGGGAATTCCAATACCATTGGAGAGACTTGCAGAGCCGTAATAAAGAACGGATCTACCCAAGCATCTAAGTCACTGGTGGGGTCGGTGCCAAACTGGGCTTCTAAGTAATCAGAAACCCCATCTCCATCGGTATCACCCAACAACGGATTAGTGCCATACACATAAATCTCATCATAATCAGATAAACCATCGCCATCAGAATCTGGATTAGTAAGACTGGTTCCATGCTCAACTTCATCTCGGTTACTTACACCGTCAGCATCTAAGTCATCATCGCCATCTAAAATGCCGTTGTTGTTAGAATCAGGATTAGCTGGATCTAAGCCATCTATTGCAAACTCCAATTCGTTAGATAAACCATCTAAGTCAAAATCACCACCAACTTGTAACACTCGTACTGTTACACGGTTATGCGAGTGGGCGACTACAGTGGTTTCCTGTAATGCCTGCAGGGAAACATTTAGCGCAGTACCGTCAATATAACCTGCTTTATCACTGTGAACGGGAGCGCTAAGCGTTAAATTATCTAGCGAAGCACTTTGGTAAATAGGATCATCGCCTTCAGCTTCAACAACTAAACGTAGATTTAAATCATTTTCGCTAAACGAAGTAGCATGTTCTGCAGATAACGAGAATTCTTGCCCTTCTAATACATAAGGATAACTTGGCAAGGCCATTCTCAATGCAGGAACACAGCTGCTCAATCGTTGAGGTAACAGTGCATCATTTTCAGCAGTTCCTCTCAATACAGAGCTGCTACTATTCACTTCATAACACTCCGATAGAATCAATGGTTCGTTTGGCGTAAATACCACCTGCTGTTGATTAACAGTAAATTCACCTTCAACCAACTCACCAGTAGACACTGATCTAACACCCAAAAGTTCACCATAAGATGACTGACTTACCGCTTCATTAAAACGCATAGTTAGCGGTGAAAAAACACTATTATCTACGCGGCTAACTTCTAAGTGTTCTATAGCAGGAAGCGGTTTGAGGAAATCTAGATCTAAAGCGCCTAAACCTTGTAACTTAATATCTTGGTCTAACAGCTCGACACCAGCCAGTGTTACTTTTTCTATGACTTGTGTCGTCACTTCAGCGGTAGCTATACCCGAAGACATTGTGATGGTGTAAGAATTAGCCTGATTGTTAATTAGCGCTGAACCATTTACTTCTAACAATAAATCGTAATTCGCTAAGTCTTGTTCAAAAGGCAATGCAGTTGTGACATGGTTATAGTACTGGTCACGCAAGGTAGCTTGCACCGTTACTACTTCCCCAGCTTCCAAGCGATGCGGGTGCCCCAGCGGCAAATTGGTTTGCGCAATAGCTTCTAAGGTAACCAACGCAGCGTTCGCACCTACAACGTCAATATCTATCTGGTCTCTAGCAACAAAGTGGTTATCGCCGTCTAGTTCATAGCTAGCAAATACCGCAGCGTTGTCTTGTATAGCTAACGACAAGTTATACGTACCGGCAGTTTGCGCAACCGACATGGGTACAGCCGCATAACCGTCTTTTAGGCTAATAATGGCTTGCTCGCCACCATTTACTTGTGGAGAAACCAGCACATTGTCGGCATAGCCAAAGTAGAAACCGGGTTGTTCGAATGCCACTAACACTTTTGTTTGGTTGTCCAACTCAACCATATTGTTACCGGCATCTCTAGCTATAAATCGAAGTTGAGTAGGCTCACCTGCCACTTGTGTAGGCAAATAATCGAGCTGAACTTCTACCGTTTCACCGGCTAATATTCGTACCCCCATAGCAACGTCAATATTGTTAATTCCTGGGTCGGTATCTAACCAAGCGGCATTACTTAACCGCGCACTTAGTTGGTATAAGCCAGTGCTGAGCGCTGTATCTAGGTTTAACTCTACTTCACCATTTACGTTTGACGTTTGACTACCTAACTCAATTAATTCGCCTACCGCTAAACCGTTCTCATATGGCTGTAATAGCCAATTAATAGTTTGTAAAGGTACGCGTCGTCCGGTTCTATCTAGCACCGCCACTCGATAGCTTGCAGGCTCACCAGCAGAGAGGTAGGTCTTATTCACACTCGGTTCAGCTAAAGCGTTAACAAATGCCAAGCTATTTGGGCGGAACCACAAAGGAATAGAAAATTCTTCTGACTCTCCTTGTTGACCCAGAGCATCGGTTAAACGAATCTTAAAGCGATAAACGTTCCCTGCCACCTCTTCTGTTGGCATGGCCAGTGATAGCTTCAATCTGCCCTGATTATTATCGGTAGGGTTAAAGCTTGCTCTAGTCAATGCCATAGTAGCTGGGAATGTGGGTACAATTTCTACACTCACAGGGTCATCGCCTTCGTTAGCCATATGAAATTGACTAAGAGTAAGACGAGCATGCCCACCATAAAAGCTGGCTGGATCTACTTCTACAGCCAGTTGACTCAGATCTGGAGCGTTATCTTGAAGTAGATCAACACTGATCTGCTGCTCGGTTAGCTGGCCTAAATTGTCAATAACTCGCAGAGTAAGTAATTCAGTACTATTGGCAGACAAACGTTCGGTACGCTGGTCTCGGTAATAGCCTTTATGATTTACCGCTTTTCCGCTTACCGATAACGGGTAAACAAAATCATTCCATTCCATTTCTGCAGTACGTAACTCAACGTCATCAACAAACCTAGCATTTAGAGCAAAGCGGCCTTGTTCAAATATAGCCGCGGGTATGATTTCAACGTTACTAATAACAGGGGCTGAATCTTCAACCATGGTGAATTCTTGCTGGTAAACATTGCGGTTACCTGCATTATCAACCACTTCCATCTGATAGTTATATTGTGTTCCTGCTACTGCCCCCTTCTCATTAATGACCAAATCACCATCAGAGAAACGTGCCGCAACCATTAAACCATTACGTTTCATAATCGCTGATGCTACACCACTTTCGTTATCACTAACTGCTAGCTTAATTTGGTAGGGGTGCTGCTCAATAATATCGCCATCATTACTTAAGGCACCAGTTAATTGGTAATCGCCAATGGTTGGCAAAATTGCATCTTCAGCTCGCAAAAATGATATAGGCGAAGATTCAGTAAGGTTACCAAATACATCCACCGCTCTTACTTTTAAGAATGTACCGCTTGACTCTAAACCGTAGTCTCGATAGATGACATATTCAGGACCAAAATGCTTACCTATAACTTGATATGGGCCTTCGGCCGTAGCCGCTTCCAAATATTCAACCTGATAAACCGGCACACTAGCGTCATTTACTACCGCTCGAATCTCTAAGGGCTTAGGTACATAGGTCGCGACTCCGTTGCTTGGTTTAATCAATGACACACTGAAGGCATTACCTGGCAATTCTTCACCTTGTAATAACGCTTTTACTGCTTGGCTTTGATAACGTTGACCATCTTGTAACTCAACTAAAGCCTTAACATAAAAGGGTTGGCCATTGCGTAAGCTTGGTGGCACTAAGGCATCTACAACAAATGGACTTACATCACTTCCTCCTACTTCAGCATCATTGATGAAGTAACGCACCGAAGCAACTTGCTCTTGATCATCTAAACGCAGCGCTAACCAATCGCCTTGTACAAAGCTTTGGCCTTGTACTGGTGACACTAAACCAGGCCTTGGTAAATGGTATTGATGATTAAGCTCGTAAACACTAAGGCCTTGATTAGCTAAACCTATAGCCAATATGCCTTGATCTATTGCTAACGCCGTTATCTCGTCGTTAAAACTGTCTGGCAAATGTTCGGCTACTTGCATACTAGTAGTATCAATAACCGCAACACGGCTACCTAAGTCACTTTGATAGGCTAAATAAACAAAGCCATTGGCATAGCTAAGAGCCGTAGCTTTTTGTAAGTCAACAATAGAGGTACTCGTTGTTGAATAATCTAATAACGACAATTTAAAAAGAGAGTCTCCCTGCATAAAGTAAAGCGCTTCACTAGAGTGACTTAATAGACTGATCGGTGCTTCAGCACCGTCTACGATACTTTCAATAACCGTAACAAATGGGTCGAAGGGCATATCACCTAAGCGAATGCGGTATAAACGACGGTTACTGGTGGCTACAAATAAGGTTTCGCCTACATGTTTCATGGCAATAACTGCTTCGCCCACTGGCAAGCTAACCGAATCAACTAAACGTAAATTATCTTTGTTTGCAATCGTTAGTTGGTTACCTTGCGCCGCAATAATCCGTGTAGGCGTTGCTTGCAGAACATCAGCTACCAGATTAGAAAACACCGTTTCAACTACAGGAGAAGATTTAGCAAAATCTTCTATAGCAACACGCTCTACTTTGGCGAAAGCATGGCTAGCTAAGTACGCATATTGCTCATCTATAGCCACTTTATCTGCGGCTTGAGAATAGCCTTTTTGCGGATAGCTAAATTCTTGCCATTGTTCAGTTTGGCGCTGATACAACAAGCTTCCATAGTATCCCGCCGCCACTGCGATATGACCATTTTGAAAAACCACGTCATTAGCAAGCCCTTTATTCCCTGGGGCAGAATACACCAAACTTGGTAACATAGAGTTTTCGTGCATCTGTATAATTGTGCCGTACTCTCCACCTAACCATAACTTTCCATCAAACCAAACACTGCGCGTTGAGCCAATATTTGACGGAATAGAATACGAACCCAATAATGCCAGGTGCGCTGGATTAACCGCATCAATCAAAGTTATTTGCCCCAATGAGGCATTAATGGCTAATAGATAACGGCCATATGCCCTTAGCTGCTCGGCAGGCTCAGTTAAATTAACTTCGCCAATAACGTCTTGCCCCAGCAAAGCAATAAGCTGTTGCTGGTCATTTAATACAAATTCAATTCCATTTTTAACAAGACTACCAATGGGAGCATCTACTGTAAGTTGTTGCTCTGCTAACTCATGCAACACTACCAATTGATTGACACCTAGTGGCTCAAGGTACCCATTAAATCTATGTACGCTGTTCCCCTGTAATACCGTAAATCCAGAGGAGGTAGCATTAATAGCCTTAATTTCACCTTCACCACTATAAGGCTGAGAAGTAGATTCCTTCCAACTGTTAATCGCTATTTGCTCAAGTGTATTTCCTTTCACCTGATAAGCGACTAAAGACAACTCTTGTTGAGTAAGCAAAATGTCAGCATATACAGCCATATTGGAAATTTTAGAAGAGGTACCTGTGGTACTTAACAACTGGAAGTTTTCTAGAGGGTCAACTATTTGTAAACCATGCTCGGCAACAGACAGTAATAAGCGATCGCCTAAGCGTAAAATAGCGGTAATATCACCGGCCATCTCTGTTTGCACTTCGCCTGTATGATCGAATAACTGGCGACCTATCGCATACCAAGCTTGACCTGCGTCACCCAACATCGCATCAAATGGTAATACTTGATCATCAACTTGAACCGTTAAACCACTAATTACAGCAACCTGCTGCTCACTGGTAGATTGATTCCCCTCTGAATCTCGAAGTATGGCTTGAACGCTAAGCTGTTGCGTATTAGGCACAACAAAACTAACTTGTTTAGCTCCTGCTGCAATTAGAGAACCATCGTTATCAAATACCTGTAACTCACCAACAAGCTCCAACGAGGCATTTGTAAGCTCATAGCTTACTCTCGCTCCCACCATGGCTGTTGCATATACGCCTTCCACTATTGGGCTTGGTAATTGATTTCGTGCTACCACTTTAAAAGAGACTTCTCTCTGACTATAGAAGTAGCTATCGCCGTGATAAACCCTTACCTGAACATGATAAGTGTCACCACTCAACTGTCGCGGTAACGGAATGTCTATTTCGCCATTCGTATCAGCCGTTAACCAACGCCCTAGCTGATTGCGATTAAAGTCATACAAACGAATTTCTGCAAAGCGGAAACTGTCTAATTCGTCCCCTGAAGTTTGGTACTTAACCGGAACCATTGAACCACTAGCAAAAGAACTCGCAGCAATAGGCGATAGAATGCTAACAGTTAAACCTTGCCCTTGATTGGCAATAACGTCGTAGTGAGAATCAATATTTAGCTCACCATCAATTGTAAATTGCAATTTGGCTTCATCTACGCTACCAACTTCGGCCCAAGCAATAAACTCAGCCTCACTAATTGGCGCGAATACTAATGCACGATTTTCAAATGAACCAGTAGCTAGTGCTGCACGCGAAGAGTGGCTTATAGTGCTTACCATTGGCACCGTTGCACCTTGTGCAAGACTTTGTAGCTCAGGAGGAGATTGGCTTTCCACATCGCTATAACGTTCACTCACTAAGTACACTACTTGCTCGGTAAAGCCTAAATGTGACTGAGTGATTAAGGTGACTGAGTTTCCATTTATAGCATTGCGTGGAATGCGCCAGCGATAAGCTCCCTGAGATTGTAAATTAACCGCAGCATCGGCAACAAATCGTTGGCCACTGAATACCGCAGCACTCACTTGGCCAAATGGCTTTTGCGCTAGCTCTAGTTGTAATTCAACCGTATGAGCGTGTTCGGTCACTGAGATAACTGAATTGAGCTCGGCGTTGGCAACATGAATTTGACGAGCGAACACCGTAGGCAGCTCCCCCACTTTGCCAAGCATATACATTTTTTGAGGAACAACCGTTAAACGGTCCGCCGACTTAGCTAAATAACCCAAGTGTTCTTGTTTATTTAACGCTAACCAACGCGACTGCCCATCATTAAGCTTAAGCCAGCGGATTTCTCCATCTAACACAACATCTTCAATGTTACTGGCAACAGCCAGCGAGTCTATTGCTATTAGCTGGCCATCAGGTAACAGTTGATAGTTATTAAGCTGATTTTTATGCCAAGTGGTAATGGCTCCTTGATTAACTACAAAATTAGATGCTTCATTGGCAAGAGCAATTGAATGTTCTACTGCAACAGCTGGAATTGGGGCGGTATTAACCACTAAACGTCGTAAACCAGTAGTCGATAATACTAACAAACTTCGGCCATCAGCTTTGGCAGAAAGAATGCTTTCACCCGATACTGTATGAGCAGCGACTCCCACCAAAGCGTCACCAGCATCGATGTATGCCACAATTGCTTTGCCTTGCTTGAACCACAAGAGGTCTTCTGCTACATCCAGTAACTCACCATCTACAGAAGCTGTAATTGATGGTTGGCTAACAACGCCTGTCCGCTCAATCGAGTATCTAGAAACACTTCGTTGAGCGTCTAAACGAGACACTACGTACACGCCATGCACACCCACTTTAATTGATTCTAATAGCCCTAACTCAGATTCAACTACCGTGTTTGAGCCATTACTTATGCGGTAGCCTCCGGCGCGATTAGCAAAACCTACCAATAGATCGTTATCTCCACTCATCCCCGGTAGCGCTACCATGTCAATTACCGATTCGGCGGTAGACTTGGCGGTGACTTTAGCGGCCCAATCTTCAGCCACGAAATAAGGGATCTTCTCTACGGTTTGTAAATAGCGTTTCTCGTGACCGGAACGATCTCGAAGTACAGAGCTAATACCCACAAGCTCACCAATATTGGATACGTTCACATACTGCGGATAACCTACTTCCAGTGTTTGAGCAAGCTGGCTATCACTTGGATCTTGAATTTCGATTGCGGATAGCGGAGAGTAATCCACCATGTCTAAAGGCTTACTCGCTTCAACTTTAATTTGTGTGCCGGTTAGCACTCGTTGTGGCGGCATAACATCCACAGGCATATCTTCATCAATACCATCATCATTGGCCACATTAAGGAAGGTGAAGCCTTTTAAGTTAGATTTCTGAATGCGTACTAATACCACTACATTTTCGTCTATATCCGGCATGTTTAAGGTAACAAATTGTCGTTCACTTTCGGTTTCTGAACGACTTACCTGAGTAATTGCAGCATTCGACTCTACGCCACCTATATCAAAGAAGATTTCAGCATCAAGTACATTTCGTAGCACCACTTCAAATGCCACAGGTTCACCTTCTCGGAACGTTGAACCATTTTCTGGAGACAAAAATTCAACTTTAGGTGCTCCTGCTTCTGCGTCATAGGGATAAAGCAGCACGGTAGCAATGTCGCTAACATTACCATTAGGGTCATAGGCTCTAGCCTCTAGTAAAATACCCTGGTCTAAATCATCTAAAGAAGGTGAGATACTGTATTTATTAGGATTAGCTAACTGCTGCCAAGCCCCTCCATTTTCTCTAACTTCTACTTTTTCAATACCATATTTATCAAACGACTTAATGATTACATCGGTACGCTCATCTATAGCCACAAACTCGCCATCTACTGGTGATACGAATTCAATGGTTGGTGCAGTGCGATCTAAATATAGGGTATAAGGTTGATCAAAAAGCTTGCTCGCTCCAAACCCATAAATAACGTTTAATCGAGCTCGCAATTCAACCGGAGTAACAGGAGAGGTATCAGGTAACAAATCCTTAACTTTAGGATTTAAAAACGAGCCTTTTACTAAGCCAGTCAATTTTGAGTATGAACCATACACATTAACTTCCGCGCCATTTCGTATTTTGTCGACGCTCATTGTAGTTTCGTTGACCATGTCAACATCACCAAATAAATCAAAGTACAACTCAGAACGAACTGACTCTTCTGGCTCTGCAGGATTAGTGTAGAACGACTGTAACTCGATTAGAGGATCCCTCAACGATGCTCTAAAGCTCTGTTGACTGGCATTTCCAGCTGAATCTTTGGCTGATAAACGTAACTCTAAATACTCAAACTCTTCTTTTATCTCAGCGCTTATTTCTTTAGACGCAGATATCCAGTGACTAGACGGAGCACCAAAAGCGGTCGATAAACGATAAGCGTAACTAATTGTGTCGCCATAGTTGTCGATTGCGCTTACCTCAAAGGCTTCAGCTCGACCTCTGGTTAAGAGCATATCTAAATCAACTACACGGCCATCTGAAACACGTTGAATACGTAAGTCCCTAGGTGGAAGCGTATCTTTGGCAAGAAAACTAGCACTGTAATCACCTCCAGCTACAGCGTTACCAGCGAAATCTTTAAGGCCATAAACCTCAACTTGGTATTCTGCATTATGCTCTAAGGATCCTGATTTTATCCGCAATTGAATAATGTTGTGACTAAGCGAGGTCAACTCAAAACGCTCAGAAATATCGATACTTTCAAGACCACTATAATCTTTGAAACTTTTTGTAACAGAGAAGCCACTTGCACTAACCGCCTCATTAAATAGCAAAGTAAGAGGCTGGTTATAATTTAGTGGTTCTACCTTTTCAATCCGTGGCGAAGTATCATCAATTACGCTCAACCACATCGACTCATCGGCATATACCACTTCGTTGGTGCTGCTGCGCTTTACCACTACTTGATATTGCGTGCCAGCTTGAGCTACTGGAGAACTGGCAATAATAAGTTTGTTACCCGTTAACTGATAGCCTACCGACTGTAAGTCACCAATATCCCAGCCATCGCCAACAGGTAGCAGAAATACCTCTAGTTTTCCAGCTAGACCTAGGCCTGTCAGTGTTATTTGGTCACCTCCAGAGTCACTAAGTACATTTGGCAAACCCGTTTTATTATTGGCGGTGATACTGGTTAACTCAACAGCTTGGTTAGTTAACACTGCGGCGGGCAACGTTAGTTGATTGTTACCATTTGCATAACTAGCCGTAACAGAATAAACGCCTGGGTGAGCAAGGGTTAACGAAAAGCTAATCTCTGTTGCTGACTGGTTAATGCTAAACTGCTCCCGACCCAAGCGGTAATTAGCAATGTTTAGTTGATCAACCTCATCTAAGCGCTCACCATACAATGTATACAGTGTATCTCTGCCAGTAATAGACCCACTAGGTACAACATGAGTTAAACGAGGCTCAGTATTCGTAAACGCAGGTTTTGTTATTAGGTTCCAGGGTAAATCAATATTTACTGACGCACCACGAACCGATTGATAAGGTTGATTAAACAACCCAACATCATAAGTTTTTCCTAAAATATATTGCTCACCGAACGGTTGGAAACGTAATTCTTTGCCGACAAGTACAGTGCCGCCATCAACCAGTTGATTGCTGTCTTGAGAGGCTACATCAAGGAGCACCGATAACCAGTCGTTACCTTCACCGGCAATTAATCCTGACACTAACTGGTTAGCTTGACTCAACTGGTAAGGACGAACGCCCCAAAAATTATTAAGTGGTAAGATTAAACTCCAGTAGCGATTATCGCCTACCCACTCCAACAAATTACCTTGAATTCCCCAATGGTCCGAGTTTATCGCATTATCTATTTCAACAATTTTATTTAGCCTTAGCCCGGCCAAATCATTATCTAGATCGTATACAACTACGCGTTCTGGCGAGGCTAATTTTGCAAGCAATAGCTCTCCTGATAAGCGAACCTCTTGCTGGTTCAGCAAAACCTTGCCTAATGATGATATCGAACCATTTACATCGACGAGTTCCAACTCACTATCAGAGCGAATAAGAAGGCGCTGTTGATCTACCATTAACTGTTTTGGTGCGATAACTGAATGGTCGAACACCTCAGCTTTATCGATATCTTCTATGCTACGGAAAGCCATATGGCCTGGATAAAGCAGGTAAATGCCATTTTCGTTAGCCTGGACATCAATAGCTTGCTCCCAAGACGTATCGCTAACTGCATCACCTTGTATAGGCGACACAACTGCACCAGATTCACCAAAGCCAAACCATACATCACGCCATAAACCAATCTTATCGAACGCTTGGTTATTATTGTTCACATAGCGTGATATTAATTGCGGAGAGTAAGGGTTAGACAACTCTAAAACATCAACTTGTGGCGAGCTATCACCATAAGCAATTGCTAGGTAGCCATTCGCTATTGCAACATGCTTAATAGTGTTAGGCACTCCCCCTTTAGCGAGCAATTGAGGAATATCTGACTCAAGGGTACTCCAAAGCATCCACTCGCTATCTTGGTAGCTAAGTAGCAACTGTTGATAACGAACAAATCCCTCTACATCAGCTATCTTCGATTCACCTTGCAATACAATATTCAAGTCCTTATTGCTTACGCCATCAAGCTCAAAACCTTGGTTGCTTAATTCAAGCGTTAACTCACCAAGGGTAAATTCAGGCTGCAAGAACAAAAGGGTGTTAGGGTCAAACCGCTGTACTTGTTCCGCCAACTGCCCATTAACTTTTAACACAGTGTTGTCGCTAAAGCCTTTACCTGTGATAGCCAACCATTGTTGAGCTCCAAATTGCAGGCGATGTTGATTTACATTAACTGTAGCGTTTTCCCAAGTACCTACTGCATCAATTGAAGGGTCAGCAATATACGTAAACGCACCGTTTAACGAGCCAGTAAATGCCTCGTTAATAACTGCGATACCAACACTAATATTATTACTTGGTGACTCAGACAAGCTTGGAACCAACACTTTTAATTCATTATTGTTAACCCAAGTGATATTAGCGTCATTAATAAACTCACCAGCAATCTTTATGCGAGACTGTTCATTAAAACCTTGGCCGATAAGAGTAACAACATCCCCACCTCTCCAAGAGCCAAACGCAGGACTCACTTCAGCCAATATGGGTTGCTCACCGTTAGCAGCAATAAATCGAAAACGATAGTCATTTGCCAACTGCTGCCCATGAATATCGCGAATAGCGGATGACACAACCACTTGATAGCGTTTACTGGCTAATAAAACTTGTTGAGGAGTAAAGCGTAAACGAGAACCATCAGCAAATACTTCGTGCGATAGATCTCCTGCGACTTTAGCTCCATCAACATATAGCTCAATCAAACTGTCACCAAATTGATTCAATAAGTCTCGATCTAAGATTCGATTAAAATGAAGGTCAATAGGGGCGGTATTTGGCCATACCATTTCCGCCTCTGGAGCATGCTGGGTAATTTGCAGTAAGTCATTCTCTATAGTACTGAGTCTTCCCCCCAAGTGATTAACTTGAGTGGGCTCAGCAATAGGATTTTCTGCTGGCTCGCCATTTAAATATGGGAAAGCAGAACCCGCATAAACAGCCCGAGGTTGAACACTCATAGCAGTGGTATCACCTAAAACCGAGAAGTAATGGAGTAACGGTAAGGCTTCAGAATACTGACCACTTAACCATGGAGATATATCGTATAATTGAATATCGCCCTGTCCCGCAGCCACATATAAAGTTTGTCCTTGCAAGGAAATCTGCCCTGCATTTACAGTACCGTTTCTAACTAGATAGGCAAGATTTACACTATCGACGGCGGTCGCCCCCTCTACTCGATTACGATCAAACGCAACAACCGACGCGCCTTTACCAGAACTCACCAATATTAGATTACCGTGAACCACTATATCTTCGGGTCTAAATCTGGTTTCGCTTAAATCTGTAGTATTAAATTGAGAAACCAGTTGGTATTGTCCGCTGGCCAATTCAAGTTCAATAACTTTTCTAGAATCGGTCATCGCGACCCACAAGCTGTTATCATATTTTGCCAACTGGTAAGGGGTGCCACTTAGTACTGTTCTATCAATAAGTGCTATCGACCATAATGTTCTATTACTCTCGCGCCTAAATACCTCAACACCGCCGCTATGCGAAACATATATAAGCTTTTCATCGGCAAGAATATCGCGCACGTTGCCGCTCATTTCATAGCGATTTAGCAAGATAGGGTCCGTCGCTAAAGTTACATCAAAGTGATACAACTCACGGCCACCTGCAATAAACAGATCATTTTTACTCAATGCGATAGTTTCAAAGCCTTTTGACCCTAAACCACCATCGACGTCAAACACATAAGGCTTGACTAAATCGCTAAAGCTTTTTTCAACGATCACGGGTTTAACCGGATCAGACACATCTGCAACAACTAGTCTAGCTACATTAGTTCGCAATTTTTTACTTAATCGGCCAGCAAAATCATACACATCGTACTCACCGCCGGTTATGGCGTAAACCACTTGGTTAGCCATGACAATACCAGATACCGGGCTTGGTTTGTCGCTAGACAAATCCACAACTCCTGTCGATATTCCTGTATAGAAATATGGTTGTGAGGCCTGAGCTACATCATCTGGGAACTGGATGTTAGCGGCGGTAACTTCGCTATATCCAAAATCACCAGCAGGTACCTGCACCGACAAACGATGACTATTAGCAACCATGATATTAGCGGCTGGTACACCAGAGAACCAAATCTGAGTAGACGAACCAAAACCGGAGCCGTAAAGGTCAACATAATTGCCACCTTGTGGTCGGCCTTGCAAAGGATTGATATCTTGTATATCAATCTTTGGCATTACTACCACAGCACCATTCAAGGTCGTGGCAACGTCATTACGGATAATAGTTACCGGCAAGGCTACTGTGCTGCTACCCAAGAATAAATTAGGTAACTCAAGCTCCAAGCGGGTTTGGTCAATAAGAGAAATAGCATTGTTTGCTACCACTACATCACCAATCACTACTGATATCTCATTGGAATCCTCACCAAAATAGTTACCCTCTAAACGTAATGTCTCTCCCACTTCACCGTGTATATAGTGACCGAATTCCTTACCATCCTTAACCCTAACCACCCTTTCCAAGACTGGCTTTAGCGGTACCAATTGGTACTGTAAACTTACCGGATGATAAAGCGTTGAACCGTATAAGTTTAGTAACTGATCATTGAGCATAATTTCAAGTAAGCCACTACTTTGCTCAGTAGTATCAATGTCTGATATTTGAACCAAGCCACCACTTACTCGATTAACGGCTACGATTTGATACTGGTCTTTACCAAGAATTTTACCATCAAGGCTAATGCTAAAAGCTTGCTCTAGGTTTGAAGCGTCAGTATTAATCAATTGATTGAAATAGACACTTACCGATTCTTGACTCCCCAAAGTTGCACCTTCTATAGGTGTCACTTCGCTCACTACAAAGTAAGGGTTTGGCAATTCACCTACCCCTGGTTTACTGCCTACCAAAGTCTGCCCATCATTAACAGCAATAGCCCCGCCCTTAGAGCCACTTGGATACCAGGCATTGGCTTCCCAGAGATTGTTTGAATTAACTGCATAAACGCCCACTAGCGAGTCGGTAGCTGCGATCAATTGACCATATTGCAGGCTAAAACTTGCGTTAAGATTATTAAGAGGCAGTCCTTCTAAGCCTTGTGATTTGTACAAGCCTCTTTGGATATCAGTAAACACCACCAAGAATAGCTGACCATCTCGCTTCAGTAATACATGTAGCAAGCCCTTATGCCACTTAACATCTACAGGCTGCCCCTGTAACTCGCCTTCAGCAAACACGAGGTTAGAAAGGCCTAATGGGGGATCTAATCGAGGATGATTTAAATCGAAAAATCGAACAAAGCCCTTACCAAAGGGATCGGCGACTGTCAGAGCCACTACCTGACTGTTTCTATTGTAATCAACTCCAGTAGCAGTAAAGCCCGGTACAGGATAACTATCAATCAACAGCGGATTAGTTGGTTCAGTCACATCTACAACTTGTAAACCATCACTATCACTAGCAAGAAATACTAGATTATCTACAACAACTAAGCTATTCACCGCCTGTTCAGTACGTAGTTGAGATAAACGTAAGGGACGTGATGGCAGAGTAATGTCATAAATCTCTAAGCCATGTTCCATCAGTGTTGAATTACTCTGGCTAGGCTTGGCACCAGCAGAAATACCCACAAACAATAAATTGTTATGCTCCTGTAATGAGCTAATTTGATGTGGAGGAACATTAGGTAAATCAAACAAGTCGGAAGAGCGCTCTACGTAAGCCAAAGTACCAATAAAGCTCAACTCGTCATTTAGCGATAAATATACCTTATAGACGCCACCATTTAACACTCCAGGAGAGCGGAACTGAAAGACACTCAAAGACACCACATCATCTTCTAAGTCGTTGATTAAACCACCCTCAACGGTATATTCCGTGTGGTATAACTTCCCATCAGGTCCTTCCAATACTATCCGCGTTCCTGGCAATATCGCATCAGCCGAAGCTGTCACCTTGATAAGATCTCCACCAACAAGATCTATTGCTTGGGGCGAAATATCGTATTGGAGGTCTTCGCTAGGTTCCGCAGTAACAATGGCCCCTAAATACTGGGCTGATTGGCTACCATTAACTACTTTCACATGGTGTTGACCAATACTTAAAGGCAACATACTTAGCGCATTTTCTGGAATATCTAAACGGTTTTCACTAAGCCAAACATAAGGAACTTCATACATATCAACAAAGACTTTAAGTTTGTCGCTAGCAGAAAAGTCCTGACCGTTAATACTGATAGTAGACTGGGAATATTGACGGTAAGCACCATTGTCAACCGAGTGAATAACAGGTGTTAACTCGTCTTCAGCAGCGGTTGAAAAATCAACGTTATACTCTAGCCATTGGCCAGAGCCTCGCAATGAGCGGACATTGTTAACTACCAACTGGTATTGAGTTAGCGGTTTACGGCTAAACTGAATATTAAACGCAAAACTTGCGTCTCCTTGTAAATCCAAAGGCTCTACAGTAACAGCAATAGGTAAACCAGTTTCAGTTTCACTAAGCTCCACACCAGCTATCACAGACGCTAAGGTTACAGCTTCGCTAAAGCGCAGCGTAATAGTCTGATTGCTTGCAAGAATAGTTGCAGGTTCCAAAGTAGACTCGGCTACAAAAACCTGATGAAGATCAAAGCTCTTTAATCCACCATCACCGGAAGCAGTAATTAAACGACCATTGTAGTAATCAATATTCAACACTGGTTCGTTATTACCCGCCGACACAATTGTAGGTAACATAGGTTCGGTAACGTCAATCAGTACTAAACCTGTATTGGTCGCTACTGCCAATAAGTTAGCCAAACGAGTTAAACCAACTGCGTTACTGCCTTGAGCTTGCAGTGAGCTATCAAGCGGCAGACGCAAGCGCTGCTCTGGGCGCTCTTGGTGGAAGATTTCAATCCCTAAATTGCCTAAGGCTACAAAGACATAATCACCATAAAATTCAAGATCAAATACCGTATTGTCAAATAGCCAACTACGGCTTAAATAGGGGTCAAATAAGTTTGCTGCCCTCACTTCATCTGGTTGGCCGTTACGACGCTCGGAAGCAGTATCCAAAGCTTGAATACCACATGGAGTCCAAACAGCTGAAGCTCCGGAACTCTGGCCATACAACCAATCATTTTGGTAATAAAGTGAACCTGCTTTCCCCAAATTAATGCCAGAAGGCACATCAATAGGATCATTTATAGCGGTAAAATTAGCCGCCAAAACAGCCCCCGCACTAACCTGACCACTTAGGTAATTACAAGGTTCCGGGGCTATTTCAGGAATAAACTCATTATAAGTAGCTGAAAATAATGCGTTAGCTGACTGGAACAAACCACTGACTACTTTGCCTTCATTTGCATATAAGTTACCTTGGCTTTGTAAGCTGTTCTGATCATCAAGGTTTAGCCAGTTTACACCAGCTGCACCGTTAGCTGTAAACACTAGGTCCTGTCCAGCTACGTGAACTTTTTGTACCGAGATGGAATCTGCTGATAAAGGCAACTTATGTCCTTTATTTCGTTCCAAAGTACGTAACTCTGTTTCACTAAGACGAGAAAGGTCATAACTTGCATCATTGATATTGTAAGCTTTTGTTTGTAGCTTAGTAGATGTGATAGCCCTATCAAGGTGTCGCTGTTGGATAGCTCCATTACCTACAGAAAATGCACCTCCAGCTAGCTCCGGTTGATTAGCGTTTTGAATATCAAAACTATTCGCCAACCAAGATGAAGAAAGCAGATGCCCTTCAATCTCAGTCATGGATTTATGGCCTGTATAATAACCAGAAGCTGTAATTGCCATCCCTGTAGCGTGGTCAATCAAGAGATCTACAGGTTTAACCTTCTCTGAGAATGTTTCTCCTAGTAACACTAAACCATAGCCGAAACCTTGTTCTGCATTTAGGACGGCTTGATTTCCATATCGGTCTTGAATAATAACTTCAGATTTACCGCTCACTCCACGCGGGGTTGTAAGCGTTAAAGTATCGCTAGATAGTACCTCCACATCACGCGCTGGAGCACCACCGATACTAACAATCATACTGTCGCTAACCGAGGTGCCAGGTTCAAAACCACGACCTTTTAAGGTGACTCTGCTACCACCGCTTACCGGCCCCCAAGCCGGGGTCATTTCATCAAGAGACAGTGGTTTATCAACAATTAGAGCCCCAGCTTGAATCGCTTTACGCGTTATTCCATCTTTTTCTAATGAAATAAATAAATCGTAAATCCCCGCTTGCTCAAAGCCGTCGCAGGTAGCATGAATAATGCTCACTAATGAATTTTCGTCACTGCGTTGTACGTCGGTAATGGTTAATGCCTTGCCACCAATATAAACGCTTAAACCGTCGGTAGATAAAGGTATACCTTTAACAGAAATGGTTAACGCAGCAGGCGTGCCTGCAGATAAGTGATTGGGAACAACAGCATATAGCTCGATAGGGTCAACTGTAGAGTGAGAAACAAGCAACTGACGACTAATTGACTGTTTTAACTCATAAAGCGTAATACTACTTGCTACGCCTCCCACAATAATCGGTTTTGCTGCAGTTAAGCCTTTAAGCACCGACAATGTTAATACATCTCCAGTATTCAACTGTTCAGGAGAAGTTAATTGAATAAGTGCATCATTGTTCACAATATCAATATCAAAAGGAACAGGCACATCATGGCTATTGAGTAAGTTAAAGTACTGCTGATTATTGTCCGTTAAATCAATTGCCTTATTGAAACGTAATCTGATGTTTGCTTCTGCAACAGAGCTTAACTCAACAATTCCGGAAGACGGATCGATGCTGTTAAGTTTTAAAACCACGTCTGGAGCGGCTTGAATCCAGCCTCTACCTGCGCTAATCACCGAATAAGGCGTGGTCACTAAGGTTCTAACATCACCAGTATTGGCAAAGCTATTAATCACAATAGGATTAGCTGGTATCGTTACATCAACAACCACTACCCCGTAGTCTTCAGTTACCGCATAAACAAAATCACCAGACATCGAAATATCGTATACATGCCCTACATTACTGACGCGACTTACTACCTGGGGATTAGCCAAATCGCTAATATCAATAGCTATCATGCCAGAGTCACCAGCAGCCAAATAGGCGTGATTATTTTGGATAAACACTCTAGAGGCCGGGATGTCTAAGCTAGATAAAATTTTTGTCGCTTG
This sequence comes from Agarivorans sp. OAG1, assembly GCF_037076485.1. Lineage (NCBI taxonomy): Bacteria > Pseudomonadati > Pseudomonadota > Gammaproteobacteria > Alteromonadales > Alteromonadaceae > Agarivorans > Agarivorans sp. OAG1. The sequence continues at coordinate 2,017,302 of NZ_AP028990.1, read as the reverse complement.
CTGGCTATTTTTTTGTAATAAGTAAAAACCACCTTGTTGGCTGCGCTCAGCACTGATTAAGCGCTGTTGGTCAAAATCGTAATTACCAGCAACTACGCTATAAACCGTACCATTTTGGTCAACGCCAACGGTTGCGATATCTAAAGCAGGTAACTGGTGCGGTAACCCCTGAGTATTTACCAAATATGCTTTAGTATCTAAGCTAACATCTAGCTCACCTGCACCGCGTTCAGCCAAGGCTAACATCAATGCTTTATCCTGAAGCTTAATGCCTTTCGCGAACACCGCATTTAGTGGTAACGAGCGAATAATGACAGAATCAGATAAGTTTTCGTTATCCACACCAATAATAAATAGTCTGGCATTATTAGGCTCAGAGCCACTAAATTGTGCGGCACTCACGTAAATTCGTTTACTATTTCGGCTAAACGATGCAGCAACCCCCAATGCGCGGTATCCTGCCGGTAAAGCTATTCGCCCTACTACCCGATCATCATGCTTATCATCATTTTTATCAATGCGCTGTAATAGCTCGTCTGGGTTGGTAATATCTTCTACATCAGAGATGTAAGTTGACGCATCAATATTAGTAATCAATACCCCGTCGCGGCCGGCAGCTGCAATAACATAACTATTACTTGGATCCATCACCATTTGATAAATCCGACCGTTTCCTAGCCCTTCTTTGCCAGTCTCAATACGCATATTATTGGCTTGTTGATACTCAAAAGCTTCAGCCAATGTAACCGTTTGTTGGTCGGTGTTAACGACTACTACATCACTGCTGCCTAACTGGCCAGGCGGAGTAACTAGTTCAATAAGTTCTGGGCTCAGCACCTTAAGGTTGTCTACTTCAACCCCGCCAACCCAAACCCGAGTTTCTCCTTCGCTAACAAAACCAGTACCACTTAGTACCACCGAGGTGCCACCATTTACACTGCCTATGGTTGGAGAAAGAGTATTTAAGTTTAACGGTTCAACGTAGCGTACAGCTCCCAGCCATTTGTCTGTTCTGCCATCAGCCACTTCAATTTCTAAAGCGGCTACTCCCGCAGCATGCGGAGGTGCAGTGATGGTATAAGATGATACGAGATCATCGGTGTTAAGCAGTTCAACACCCGCTATTTCTTCACCAATACGAACAATAGGATCATTGGCAAACATAGCCTTAAGCACAAATTGACCACCAGCTGTTCCAATAACGGCCTGATCTACATCAACTATTTTCGGTGCTTCGCCATAAACTTTGGCTGTAGCAAACCGCAGTTCATAGTTAACCAAGCCTGCACTTCTGCGGCTTCCAAGTTCAGACTTGATCACCACTTTATAAGTAGAATCAGCGTCAAACTCTTCTATAGGTTTAATTAGTAGACGCGTACTTAACAATGGGTCTACTTGAGCATTAAAGGTCAACTCTAAACCATTAGCACTGCCATCATCTTTACTTAAGTGAAGGTAGCGAGCTAAGTAAACCCCTGCGTCTTGGTTAGCGGGGATACTTAAGCCATGGTTGAAGTCAATAACAATAGTGCTATCAACAGCAACATGAGTAGCGTTTTGCTCGGGGGAATGCTTAACGATATCACTAACATAAGTATCGATTAACTGTAAGCGAGAAATATAACCACCTAGACAACTACCCTCCCCAGTTTTTGTTTCTTCTACATAAGCGGTTAAGGCTACTCCATCATCAGTAAGATGTTCTACAGCATTGGGAAGCCCATTCACCCCACTATAGTTGCCTTCTACCCGGCAAGTATTTAAATCAGAGGCTAAATGCAGAGCATCCAATACAGAAACATTATCAACGCGACTCGTATCTAAAAGATCAAATTCATAACTTCTTAGGGTTTTGCCATTACTTCTCAACTGGCTAACCGAGGTATAAGTGCTACTCATACCATCAAGATGAGTTTTTAAAGGAAAACCGTTGTCTTGATAATGCCCTAAATGGTTTAACGAGCTATTACTTTGAAGCCCAACAATGCCAGCACCAGAGCCAGCCACTGCCAGTCGATTGTTATCGCCCTGAGAAGATACTTTTAGAGAGTTTTCTCCATCTAGTAACCGTACAGCTACTTGTGGAGCGGAAGGTCGAGACAGGTCATAGTCAACGAGATACGATTTTCCACGATACGAAGAATTAACCAGCAGTTTTTCACCAACAATAGCAAAATCTTGAATGTTTAATGGTCGAACAACCCCACCAATGCTAGCAGTCGTTATACGCTGTAATAAACTTGGTCTTACTGGGTCAGCTAAACTAAATAGCGTAATCTCGCTATTGTCTACCTGCCCTATTAACAATTTATCGACTACCTGCATCTTTGTAGGTGCATTGGCACTTGGAATAGGTAGAGCAAACAGTATGTCTCGGTTCTTACTGCCTTGACCTAACTCTTCCGGTAATCGATTTTCTCGATCATAAACCAATATCCAACTTCGACTTTGATAAGCTGTATTTATTAGTGGTATATCGAAACCATTGGCAGACACATAAAGCTGGGTATCAGACAACACCATCGTTCTAGGCCATACATCTTTTGGCAAGTCGTAATAACCTAAACCATGCATTGGCGCAGCATTTTCTAGTTCACCAAAATCATAATGAACCAGCGATAACCAAGCAGGTGAAACTAATTGATTAAACTCATTAGTATTAACTAAATTGTTATGGTGTGGGCCATCTAAAAAGGGAATAGGTAATCCCAACACATAAAGCAAGCCCAATTCACTATCCGACTCCAAACCGATAATTCGACCTGCAGGCAACTTTGTAACATCGGGCGCGATCAATGGAGGTAAGCCCTCAGAAGCACGATTTATATCTTTTAAGATATCTGCTGTACTTACAGGTTTACGAGTTTGAATAGTTCGATTAACTGACAAACCGCCAAAAAATAGCGCCTTAGACTTTTGAGCCACTTGATTAGTAATAGCGTCCACAAGAACCAAATCCACATAAGTTCTTGCTGGTAGATCGATATTGGGAACCACCCATTCTAGGCGTTCACCACTATGTAAAATGAGAGAATCATTGTTTACAACCGATTGGTATAGCAGCTCTGAACTACCATGTTGATAAACCTTTAAACCTAATGACTCATTAAAACCATAACCAGTCAAAGTTACACGTTCGCCTGCGCCAACTTGTTTGACATTTACAACACCGGGAGTGACAGCATTAATCTGTAATACATCTAAATACGTAAAACCGCCAATAATCGAAGCGGATAAACCAACAGAATTAGAAACATGAACGGCGGCTGGGCCGGCATAATTAGGTGGAGTAACAATGTGTAAACGGCTCACTCCATCAACTGAGTCAATTGAAGATATTTGAGCGGCTTGATGACCGAAAGTAACACTTGGCTCCTCACCAAGATGAGTAACCTCAATAATCACATCTTCGCCACCTTTCACTGTACCCGATGATGGCTTAATCGACTTAACAATAGGGGACGGCAAATCACCGGCCACTGAGGTATGAAATTCCCAAACATAATCATTCGCAAGAACATAGCCCGTGAGAGGAGTTAAACCTGATTTAACAACTACCGTATAAGTAACTCCAGCCTGTAGTTCTTGGAGTGGGCTTACCTGTAATGCAGTATGGCTATCCACTACCCTATCTACAAATGTGACAGAAAACTGCTCACTAATATCTTCACCTAGTTGATAATTACCTTGACTATCTTTCAGTACAGAACCTTCAAAAACATTTACAAAATCAACAACATTCTGTTCTCCCGCTAAAGGCGCTGAAAAATCGATAAGAAATGAAGGGATGGCCGTGCTAACGTGGTGCTCGTTTCGCCCTGGTAGCGTGTCCACAACAGTTAGTTCTGCTAGCTCAATTCTTGCAATACCTTGTTTACCACTGGCAACTTGAATAGCTCCGCCCGCTAAACTTAGGTCTCTCGCTACATAACCCAATTCAGTAGCTTTATGATTTAGCATTGCAGGGATAGAGGCATCTACACCCGTTTGGTTCAAGCTCTCTAAATCAAAAACTTGCAACACGGTTTGGCTGGGTTTGTCTTCTTGATCAAGGTACTGGGTTGTTAAGTAAGCTTGGTTACCCACTACCGCTATATCGTAACCACCAGTTGCTCTTAAGTCTTGTCGCTCTGCCTTTATCGATACTGATTGAACAAACTTAGGGTGGTAGGGGTCACTCACGTTAATAACTGTAAATTGAGATACTTGGCCATCGCCAGCCATTTCAGCTACAAATACACGGTCACCAACCACTTCAATGCGATTCGCAACACCCAACGTATCAATTGATGCAACAATCGGCATGGCAGGATCAGCAATATCGGCAATAACCACGCCTTGGTGAGATGCAGCAATAAAGGCAAAGTTACCTGCAATTTTAACGTCTCGAGTGAAGCCATCGGGCTTGATAAAGCCAACTCGTCTTGGTGCGCTAAGTTGGCTGAGATCAATAATTTGAACACCGCCATAACCATTAGCAACAAAAGCTAAACCATCCTTTCTATCAAGACCAAATACCTGTGAGTATGGCAGGGTATAACGCCCTTCTAGTAAATACGGCAAGCCAAACTGTCCATCACCATTACGTATAGAGAAAACCAATAGCTCTCCATCTTGGCCACCATAGTACTTAGCACCAGTCTCTGGGTTAAGATCAATTTCTTCTTGTAAAATAGAACTAAAGGAAGCACTAGGTAGACTCTTTTTACTGCTAGTAACTCCATGTTTAGATGCTAAAACAAAATTAGCATCAGAATGAATCTCACTAATAATCCCTTCAAAATATTCAGACGCCCCATTTAGCAACTCTGAATAAACAAAACGCTCACCAAGCTCATTATCTTCTGCGACAAACTCTGTCAAAAACAAGCCTGAACAAGCGCCACACGGATCATTTGCTAGTTCATTCGGTACAAATGCAATTCCTTGTTCAGCAACTAAAGGATCTACTGTACTCCAACTTCCTAACACCGCGCCTCTACGTTCACTAGAGCTAAATTGCTGAATCGCATTGTAGTAAACACTTTTGGCTGCTTGTTCGTTACCTAGGCTTGGCATAAAATAAGTCTGACTAGTCAAACCTAAACCCACTTCATGAGTGGTCTCAGCAACGGTTTCATGGTTTGGAGTGACCACCTTGGCAACAATCCTCACCCTTTCATTACGATTGCGCTGTCTAGCTAGTACCTTACCGTCAGCTAACTGGGTCCAATAAACATAACGATGTGAATTTGGCTCACTAAGCTCTATATCGGGGCGCACACCATGATCAATGCGATATAGCTGAGTATTCTGACTAGCCAATTCAACCCAACTTCCATCTTCAGCTTGGTACTCTCGAATAAGTGTTGCTAACACAGTGCGATTCTCAGCTACGCCAATATCCGTAACAGCCACGGCAATGGTTAGAGTCTCGGCCTGAGTTAATATGTCTTTATCAACTGGGTCCAGCACTTCCAAAAGCGGTTTAACTGTATCTTCTAAAATACCAACGTGTACTACTTGCGAACGACCGGGTTGGTTTAATCTATCATATGCTACTGCTTGTAGTGCAAAGCCTTGGACACCTTCTGGTGGCAGTATGTCTAACTGATACTGGCCAAATTGCCCAATACCTCCAGAGAGAGTAGAGATACTTTCAAATACACTATCAACCAATGAACCGTTTATATAAAAGTCCACACGGTCAATACCTTCAACGCCCAAGTCATCATCCACTTCGGCAACTACAGACATAACTTGCCCCTGAATAACCGAAGCTAAGTCGTTGCTTGGCTGGATAATTGTTGCTGTAGGTGGCTGATCAGCTTGAATGTTGAGTTGCGCTGCTAGAGAAGGCTCTGAACTATTCCCATCTAAATCTTCTGCTATCGCCCTAAAAGCGATCTTTTTACCCGCCATTCCCTGAGGGATTGTTATATCAAATTGATAAGGAGCTAAACCATCAGAAGCAATTTTTTGAAAATTAGCATTTGCTAGGGTGTCAAATTCTACTGCCTGATAGAGACTAACCCGATTAATTCCAGACTCTAAATCAGTCGCAGTAACCCTTACAACCAGATCTCTACCCTCAGTAACCGTTGCACCATCTATCGCAACAACATGACCAAGAGTGTTTAAAAATGAAATATCATTAACAACTGGAGCTTGATTTTTAACTAGCTGCACGCTGCGAGAGACAACTGTTTTATTCCCCGCACCGTCACTAGCAGTCACCTTAACTAACAAAGGTAAACTCGTTAGAGAAGCAGATTGCTCAGCAACATAATCTGATATTTTCGCGACTGCTAATTGCCCACTCCATGGAGCAGCTAATAACACTTGGGATGAGACTAACTCTGAGTTGGAATCAAACATGCCATTGAGGTCACCATCGGCTAATAACTCAACTTTAACATTTGCGACTTTAACGTTATCTTTTACCACAAAACTAAACGGTAACTGCTTCCCTTCCGCCACCGTAGCACCAATCACTGGATAACTAATACTAAGCTCTGGTGCTAGTATGTCTTTTTCTACAATAACCATAGTCGTGTTGGCTGTGAGCACAGTGCGAGGGTCACCGAGAGTCCTCAATTCAGTCACACTTGCCGTTAACTGAAGATCACGTCCCGCTTGCCCAAATGGAATATTCAGATAAAAATCATAAGGGGCGGCTGTTGAGATAAAGGTTTTATCGCCAGACATTAATCCAGCTACAGTAAGCGAAACTCTATCTACTGCCACGTCATCAACTGCATTAACTTGGATAAGTAGGTTCTCACCTTCGGTCATAGTGCTATTATTTGAGGGTGAAGCAATAGCAACCGTGGGCGGCATATCCTCTACCAATTGAATAGCTATCTGTTCTTTGGCAATATGCTTATCCAAATCGCCATACTTTGCACCGTAGGTATCTAGCGCTTCTATTTCAATTACAAGTGTATTGTTTTCTGGGTTCGAATGATCGAACTCAGGTAGGGTTAGGCCAAAGTTGTAAGGTGGTTTTCTGTTTCTAAAGTCTAACAATACCTCTGACCCGCGGCGAACCAGAGCAACGACAGAGTCAATGCCAACATCATCATAAGCATTGACTTGAATATCTAGAAAACTTCCAGCGACTTGATTAGTACCATCGATAGGACGCTGAATATCTACAACGGGTCGCTCATCAATTTTAATGGGTAAACTAAATTCTGTACTATTAGTGTTGCCTGAAGCATCAACAGCGTTAACTTTTACCCAATAATCAAATCGAGCAGTACTAATATCAGAAACATTGTCAAAGCGATTTACAATTTCAGACAACCTTTCTACATGCAATAGCTGTGAATATATAGGGGTATCGAAGCTACTTGTTGTACTTGGATCACTATCAACACTTGGAATAGAGCTTACTCGCCTAACTGTTTCGAAAGCGTCTTGTTTTCTATAAGCTAAGCCCTCCTCCCACAATCCGTACCCCACCTCCACAGACATACTGGACACTTTAACGTTGTCGAAAGCTCTCCACCTAAAACTAAAATCACTATGTTCGGTAGCGGCAAAACCCAACTCAGGAGATATTACGGCAATCTCTGGATTAATTTCGTCAACAGCAGCAATAACACTTATGCTATGTTTACCAAGAGCGTTGTCGCTATCGGTAACTGTTGCAGTTAGCTCAATCTGATCATTTCTTTGATAAACAGTAGCCGGAACCTTCAGTAAAAACCTTTTGGTCGTTAAATTAGGGCTGTTTTTCTTAGCAAATTGTTCCGCTATAGAAACCGAGTACTTTCGTTCATATTCATCATACATCTCTTCAATAGCTTGATTGATTTGAGCATCACTAGCATTTGCACCATTTTCAGATTCAATGGTTTGTAGTAGTTCTCCGTTGGCAAACACTTGTATTTGCGACTTACCTAATAAACGGTCATCGGTGGCAACAATTCCTACACTTATTTGCACTGTTCCATTTACGATGTATTGATCAGCAGCAGGACTAACAATTCTAATTTCAGGAGCAATATTAGCCAAAGGGTGGACAATAAAGCGGCGTTCAGAAACATGTTGAGAACCATCTATCGCTCTTAGTACGTACTCGGTAGGTTCTGTCTGTAAAAATGCTATTTCAACATGCTTGTTCAATACACTACGTGTAGGATATGCAGGGCATGTGAATTCAAACTCCTCGAGATACTCTTCAACTAGCGAACCATCTCTTGTTACACGGTATAAACCTAAATGATGAAGTTCAGTATCATCAGATGCATCAAATTCTAAGGCAAAGTCTTCACCGGTGCGCAGCCAAAATTCCGCATACTCCAACACCGCTGGATCGATGATATTCTTTTGAAACTTGCCATCAACCTTGTATGAAGACAGTTTTTTCAATTTTAAAAGCGGTGCATTATTCTCGATAATCGGCAAATTTATTTCTTGAGAACTCAACTTTCCAGAATGATCTTCAACTATAGCGGTAAGATTTAGCGCGCTACCAGGAAGAATATCTTGAACTTTGTATTGAAACTCGAAAGATTTTGTTTGTGGCCAACTAGCAACTTTGGAATATAAACCTTTGTTGTCTAGCAACGACAAAGACTTAATTCCTGCATTGTCACTAGCATTCAATCTAACTGATAAAAATTCTCCATCAATAACCTCAGATTCAACACTAGGTGCTTGTATGTTTACTTCTGGAGCTTGTTGGTCAACATTCAGATTTGTAGAGATAATAGCATTTGGTGTTACCGCCTCTCTTAAATGTGAACGCCAATCTGTTGCAAAAGCAAAGAGAGATAAACGACGGGCAGAACTGATAAAAGGAATCAGCCATGTACGATCAACAGACTGGTTTAACTGAGTTAGCTTCTCAGCACTGTTAAACAACAACAAAGCCGTTCCATTGGCAGATGAGTTATCTTTAACAACTAATTGCAACTGAGTAGAGCCACTTGCGCTATGCGCTTGCTCACCAACAACATAAGGCCCCGATTTGCCGAGAAAATCAATGCGAATTTGTCTCACATAGAAGCTATCTTCAACGCCATCTATAATCGGCTTAATTTCAACATATGGAGTATTTTTGGGGATCCATTTGGTAAATATAAATTTGCCGTTGTCATCAATTAATTGATCAGCTTCAACAACAAATGAACTAGGTTCAACTTGACAAATGGAAGCCTCGGAGTAGCTAAGCTTGTACGACACAGTCGCATTTTCTACGATCAATCTCAGTGATGAGCTTGCTCGGAACTGTGCTGGTGATACAAGTATTTTTTGGTCTTTGAACGCAACAAAACGTTTATCGTCTAACTCCAGCGTTGCAGGGCTCAAGGCTTGCTCTGGATAACTGGTAGTAACTGCCCAATTTGGGTCTTGATCAACTAACTCAACTTCGCTGCTAAATAAGCGAGGATCAATCATATTATCCGCGCTTAAATTACTCCAAAAACTGCTAAAGTATGAGGGTATCTCTTCATCTAGATAGTCATCATCGATAGAAAACCGAGTACGAACCAAGTCACCATCTTGCCAATTCCTACTTGGTAATTGCTCAATCAAAGTTACCACAGGAGCTAAATCAGGTTTTATAGCAACATTATGAGTAACTTTCTCCACATTCCCAGAAGTATCTGTAACCTCAATTTTTAGATCAACGCTCATACCTTCATCAGGAACAACCCCCAAAGCAGATAAATCATACACCGAACTTGCAGACAAAGTTATGCTAGCTTGATTTAGCTGGTCAGCAGCCATTAATTCAACAATTTTGTCGGCGACTAAGGTAACTTTGTAGCTGCTAATCGCTACGTTGTCTTGCAACTCTGCGCGAAAGTCTAATTCTTGCCCCTCAACAATGCTGGTCAAAGGAGTTAAGATTCTAATTGTTGGCGCTACTTCATCATCTTTAATTACGAGGTCAATCAACCTAGAAACAATTTGATTACCACCTTGATCAAATGCTTGCACAGCAAACTTAAAGTGCTTACCGTCACCAAATTCACTAATATTTATTGGTAATCGAACTCGTGCCGTAAAATCTGAATAGAAATGTTCAGCTATTACAGCAGAGCCAAAAGAATTGTCATTATCGACAGTGACTTGTTCTACTCTGTCTTTTCTCGCTAAACTCTCCCAGCCGACACCAGTATCAACACCATCGCTATCTAGTAAAACAGCTTCTATAGCAGCAATATAGCGATCATCCGCTGCTGTTCCTACAACATTAAATGCTTGTTCGGGCAGTAAACTTAAATCGGATACCGGTTCAACCAAGGAAATGCTTGGGTCTACAACATCTTGGTTATAGCGTAACTCTAATACCAGAGTAGAACTAGCTTCATGAACATCGATTGCCCTTATCGAAATTTGAGTGTCTTGATCAAGCTTAGGTATGCGCGTAAACGCAGTAAAGTACCCTCCCGAAGCAACAACTTCCTTGAGTTTTTCACCATAAAACTGCTCAAATATTGATTCCTTACCATTCTGAGTAACAATAAAATCAACTTGAGATAATCCCAAATCATCACTTACTAAAGCAGCAATATTTAAGGCCTCACCTTCAGTGACACTAAGCCCAGAAGCTGGCTGACGTAACGAAATAATGGGAGCTTCATTTTCTAATGTATCAAATACCCAATCAACAACGCTTTGGTTACCGAAGTTATCAACAGCCTCAACCCTCAATTCAACCGATTGCTGATCTAAAACGCTCAGTGTTTGAGTCAACGTATAATCTGGATCGCTGTTTTCTATTGTGTACTTATTAACCTCGCTATTTATGCTAACCGTAATACTAGCTAGCCCAGCAGAGTCTTTAACATTTAGTGTTAAGGTATGATCTTGGTGATTTACCAATGCAACGCCTACTCTGGGAGAGATTAAGGCTATATTTGGACCAGTTTCATCAGCATGAACTGAAAGCTCTAATGAAGTTGTAGTTGATACTTGGCCTAGTGAATCCCACGCTATTGCTTTTACTAGAATAGGTTTAGCTTTATTATCCAAATCGAAATCTGCCAAATTAAGTTGGTCAGAAATCAATAATTCTGGGCCAGGCGTCAAACCCGATACTTGGTCAAAGCGACGAACTGCAATACGCTTATTATCCTGCCAGTACTCTAATTCAGCTCCCACAACAGCGCGATCATCTTTTGCCAATACACTCAAACTAATTAAGTCTGTCGGACGGTAAAACTCTTTATCACTAACAATCTCTACTATAGTAGGGGCTTGGTCTTCCAGTACAGCTAACCAAGCATGTACAACAGAGCTATTACCCGCTTTATCCCATGCTGTTATTGAAATGGGATAACTATCAAAATCATTAGCAGAACTACCAATAAACTCTGGCGCTCTTGCCATTTTCAAGGCTGAAAAAGCGGTTAACGCTCCAGGAATATCTTGAGAAGAAAACTCGTCGCTACCTATTTTCGTATCTAAACTTCCCGAGAGAAAAAAATCGTTGCCTTCTTTGTAAACTCCAGCTAACTCAAGCCTATCTACACCTACATTGTCGTAACCGGTAACTTTTATAACGAATTCTGAATTTTCAATGAGCTCTGCGTAATCCTGACCTAACTTCAAGGTATTTATCTGTGGAGATGCCAAGTTAATAACTGGCGCTTCTTCGTCAAAACCTAAAGTAATATTAACCGCAGCACTGCTACTTTTTTGCTCTTTAGTATCATAGGCTACAGCCGACAATCTCAAGGGTTGAGCTGAAGAAATGTTCTCTGGAGTATCATAAACTGTTGAATAAGGTTTAGTTTTATCGCTACCAATTAACCTTCCGTCAATATAAAACTCAACCTTCTCAACTCCAATATCATCAACAGCATCAGCACGTATCTGAACAGGCAGTCCTGCAGTGGCCACATACCCTTCTGTCGGACTAGTAATTGCTACTGATGGAGCAAAATCCTGTTTGACTGGGACACTAACAACAGTGCTTTGCACTTGCTCTTGGTGGTAGTCCGTTACCTTTGCTTGTAAGTCTAAATTTGTGTAGATCAGTTCAGGATCTATAAAGTAGTCAAATTGGACTTGCTCGGTAAGGGTCTTTTTGCCGATATGCTGATTGTTATCAACCAATACTTTCGATTCAAATTCAACACCGTTTACTAACAATGTGACTTCTGTGCCAGCCAATAGAGTATCGTCTTCAACCGACAGCAAAATTGGAATTGTTTGCCCAGCAGTAACAGAACTGCCTGCCGTTGGTGAACTAATAGCAATACTAGGCCTGTCATTCTTAACCACTCGAATTAAACGAGAATTAGTTCTAAATACAGCGTTGTTACTGCCATAAACATTCATATAGAGGCTGATATTGCGTTCGTTAGTGGAGATAGTTGGTAATTGGTAGTTTACCGACCAAGTTTCGAATATCTCCTTAACCCCAAAGAGATTCTCTCTTTGTTCTACAGATGGAAAGTTAGCCTCTCCAACGAGTTCACCATCAAAATAAAGCTCCGCTTTAGTAATACCACTATTTTGTTTACTTAAATCAGGTAAAGTACCTAAAAGGCTACTAACTGTTGCTTTAATTTGGGTATTTTCTACCCAAACGGTGCCATCGAAGGGATTTTCAAATTCAAATTGTGGTGCCACGGCTTCTGGGGCACTGACCAACTCAACCACAGAAATATTTGTACTAGATCTTTGACCTGCTGAATCAGTAGCGATAGCAGTTACATCAATAGAACGACCGGCAAAGTTAGCATCTAGTGGGAAAGACATCTTATAAGGTGGTTCAAATAACTCCCCCATCACCACTCCATCGACCAAAAACTCAACTTTTTGGATAGCGACATCATCACTCGCTATAGCACTTAACTCCAAAGTCGATGGGACTATCAGCTGGTTTGGCGAGATTATACTCACTTCAGGAAATGCATCAGCTGAAGCAACATAAAGCAATCCCTTGGCGTTAGGTAAAGCTTCCAAATAAAAAGGCACCATTGCCGGATAATCTTCAACAATAGGCGAATTAGCTTGCAACGAATTAGCTGATTTAAGCTTAAGTAAGGCTTTATATGCCTCAGGAATCTCTAGAGCAATCTTCCAGCTTTTTGGAATCGTAACAACTGATCCATCGGAGTAATGCCCCATTATATTGGGTAGAGTATACGGCTGATTTAAAGAAGGAAGTACCCAAGGCTGTTTACTTTCTCCCCCTTGGTACGAAAGACGCTCCAAGGTCTTATCATAATCAACATCAACAGTAACTTGCTCTGGCGGTAAACCAGGGTAAGTTACCGTAATAGTCGCTGGCTGATCAGAGGTTTCAGCTAATGGATACACAACCCCAGCAGGTGTTACAGCTACCAACTCGGGTGAACTAGATTCGTATTTAATGGCTCTACCTAAACCAGCCATACTAATAGGGCCACGGAACTCGAAAGTTACAATTGGATTTAATGCTACTGTTTGCAGAGGGTCGGTAATCTGAACCAAAGCCGATTCAAGTGATAGCGACAACACATCTTCTTGAATGTTGTCACCCGTTGTAACCAGCTCAGACAAAGCAGTTTGATTACCAGAAGCATCAATGGCGACAACATCAACCAAAACAACTACATCACTGGCAATAGCTGCATTACTTAGTGAACCACTAACTGGTATCGTCCAAGTAAATACACTCTGGTTATTACTCACGGGAATAATGGAAATAGTTCCTTCGGTCTTAGCAAAAGAACGCTTTCTTGCCTCGTTTATTACGCCACCTGCTTGGCGAATATCAGAAGCTCTTAAGCCTATTGCATTCACTTCAAGGCGTGAAAGATCAGTATCATCGGAGGCATTAAAGGTAACGGTTAGGTATTGATCTTTATCGACTGAAATTGATGCTCCAACAACATCAATTTGGGGCGCATTAGATTCATAGCGAAACTGCTCGTTATGGACAGTCTCAGTTTCATCAAGTCTTACTATCTTTACAGATGGAGAGTATTTTTCAGCGCCACTCAAAGTAAAACTTATCTGGCAGCGACCACTTGAATCACTCCAAGCACTAACTTCATTACTAGAAAAAGCATGGCGTAGATTAACACTTCCTGCCTCTATATAAGCAATAGAAGAACAATCACTAAACACGGCACTATAACTACTTTGTTCATTACTATTAGAGAGGGAAGATGTGGCTCTAATATCAATTTGTGCGCCACACATTCCTGACACAAAAACTAATAAAAATAAAACACAACGCAAATGCCTGCGGTTATACATCCATGTTCTCCAAAAGCGATCATTCGCAAATAAATTTAGTGGTACTAACGATGAAAACTACTTAGAGAAGGCAACAAGTAAATGATAACTCCCCTGCATCCATACAAAGAAATATCTACCATTTCATCTCATACTGTTAATAACCAGCGGATATTAACTTACTCAACCAACCTACTCAATATCAATATGAACATTTTAATCAATAAAATCATAATATCTAATATCCTGCCACAAATGATTAACATTCAGCCAATATCACAAGGTAACAGTCAAAAAATCATCAACAAAACCAAAACATTATGCTTGCATCCAAATTTTTATACACATCAGTGAAAAGAACTAGAGCGGTATAACACCTTAACAAAAACTAAAATCTACCCATATCAGACATTAATTAATAATATTGTTTGTAAATTAATAGAAAGGAGATGATAATTGCCAACTTGTATTATTTAGTCTTTTTGTACATAAGGATGTAACAAGTTTGCCATGCAAGGAAATAAAGTAGCAGGTCTAGCACTGATATTGTTAACTTCAACGTTGCTTAATGGGTGCGAAGATAGCAATGTATTAGCGAAAGTTGGTGATAAAGAAATAACTAGAAGTGATTTCGAAGCCTACCTTACGTACAAAAGAATTCCACAAAATGATATAGCAATACAAGAAAAAGTATTAAACGACTTAGTTTATAAAGAGTCTTTAGCTCAAGAGATTGCCAAAGAAAACACTATTAACGAGCAAGTTATCGCTGCAGAAGTAGCTGATTTAAAGCGCCAGCTCTATATAAATCGCTACTTCGAAAAATTTTTAGCTGAGCGCGTTAGCGGTGACATGGTTCGAGCATATTACGCAAACAACATCTCACTTTACGAAACTAAGCAAGCACGTGTTGCACACATTCTAGTTAGAACAAACAACAGGATGAGTGAACAAGAGCGGCAATCCAAACTCACTTTGGCCCGTCAAATACATAGCCAATTAACATCTGGAGAAAACTTCCAAGCAATTGCTAAATCTGTATCGGAAGATACTGTTTCAGCCAATAAAGGTGGCGATCTTGGTTGGTTATCTGAAGGAGCAGTGAGTCCAGAGTTCTCTTCAATAGCTTTCAAATTGAAACAAGGTGAAATTTCAGAACCTTTTAGCACTGTTTTTGGTTTTCATATCGTTACTCTACTCGAAGAACCGCAAACTGCGCGAAAACCTTTAGAAGCAGTTGAAGGTTCAATTCGTTATCAGCTTCGCAGTGAAGCAAAATCTGCAGAGATTGAGCGACTTAAGCAAGACGTAAAGGTAACTAAACAAGCTATAAAAGAGTAAAACATGAAATCACTTTTCTCTTTAACACTAGCTCAGCTAATGAGCGCTGCAGGCTTAATGTTGATTGTGGGTTGTGAGCAAGATACAGCCCCCCTATCGCAGCCAACTTTAACATCACCAGTAATCGTTAGTGTGAACGGTCAAAACATCACTGAAGAAATGGTAAATTTTACAATTACCCAAATGTTTGGTGAAGAAGAGCGCAACCATGCCAACCCCGAACTGCGTAGTTCAATTATAAACAGCCTAATCGCCAGCAAAGCAATGAGTCAGGCGATTGCTCAACAGTTAGACAGCGAGGCCTCTAAACAAATTGAGTTGAAAGTAGCTGCGTTCAAAGAAGAATTACTGGTTAAACAGTTTTTGCAACAAAACGTAACTCCTACTCCCGTAAGTTCGGCTATGGTGACTAATTACTACCAACAGCACCCCGAAGAGTTTGGTGCAGTTGAACAGTTAAATTTGGAGCTAGCGATTCAAGCAGCCAATACCGTAGAGCAACAACGTAAGGTGCTTTTTGAAAAAATAGATAGTTTGCGAAGTCAACAAGACTGGTCGGCCTCATCAGCTCTTTTTACCCAGCTCAACCTAAATTTAAAAACAGAGTTAGTAGAAACAAGCTCTTTACCGATAGAGCTTCAAGCCATAACCAATAATTTGCCTATAGGCTCAACGTCTAAACCTACACTCGTCAATGGCGACGTTTACATATTACGTTTGCTATCTAAACGACAGCTACCGCCAAAGCCGCTTTCAGAAGTCAGCGTTGATATACGTAAAAGATTAGCCCCTATTCAGCTTAAAAAAGCGGTCAAAGAAGCTTCGGATATAGCCACTAACGCCGCAATTATTGAATGGAACAACGCCCCTCAACAATAACAACCTAGTGAGAATGGCAGGATGCTAGCTCTACCTTTATGGATAAAGAAAAATAGATCTAAATTAATATCTCCATTTAGTTCTGCTTCAAATTTTAGCCGTAGTCTAATACTAACGGCTGCTTGTTTGATGCTGGCAGGGTGTCCGTTCTGGGAAGGAGGCAGCGAGCCTGCAACTCTAGTTATTACCCCCTTACCAGAAACAACACCCTTTACCGAAATTCGCCTGCAAGGTGAAATAGCCCACACCTCAAGCAATGAACTTAGGGTTGAAATAAGTCTAAATTCTCAGTTACCTATAGAAGCCGAAGTAGAAAATCAACAATTTTACTCTTGGTTAAAGCTTGAACCAGGCCTCAACTCTATAGTTGTCACAGCCACTGTTAATGAACGCTATACACTAACGAAGACATTAGAAATTAATTTTCAAGATGACCAAGAAGCTATCCCTACTTACCCTCCAAATGATACAGAGGTCATTGGAGACTCAACAACCTTAAGTGGGACATTTTCTAGCACCTGGCCAGCAGAAGACATAACGGTATATATAGACGACCAGCCGATACAATTTGAGTTAATTTCACAAGTTGCAGCGGCAAGAACAGACAGCGCTTCTAGCCGGGCATCTAAGCCATTTATCTACCAGTACCGTTTTACTCACTGGGTAAGCTTAGTTGATGGAGAGAATCGATTTCAGCTAAAAATTACCAGCCCTGACTCTATCTTTTATAGATTATTCAAATTCTTAGCTAGCATTATTAAGGCAAATCCGAGTTATTCGATAGATTTAGATCCTGCAAACTCGCCAACCACACAAAGCCACTATTTCTTGCAAGGCAAAATACAGCCAAAATCTGGTGAAAAATCCGATTTAGAGGGTGTAGAATTACATATAAGCAATACTCAAACGAGCGATTCAATTACGCTCTCAGAGTTAAGCAAGACACAATTTAGTGCAAATATTCCTCTTGTTATAGGTACCAATACCTTAAATGTAGTCGCCAGAAGAAATGGTCGCTCTGTGGCAAATGCTTCGATAGCCATACAACGTGAGGTCGGCGATGTGATAAACAACATATCTCCTCCAAGTCAAGCAACCGTAAAAACTTCGCCAATAGCAGTTTCCGGCGAAGTATCAAGTACTTGGCCATTGAGTGATATTCAACTTAAGGTTAATAACAAGGCCTACCCTCTTTCAGAACTTGATACACCAGAACTCTTTACATTTTCAATTAACGATCTTCCACTCTCTATCGGCAAAAATGTAATTTATTTCCAGCTATCAACACCAAGCGGAGTTACTGCGCTTGAACACCATATTATTTATCAGCCAGATCCCGATGTAACACCTCCTATTGTTACTATAAATAGTGTACCGCCCACCACCACTGCCTCCACGATAAAAATTAGTGGCAAAGTTAACGACCCAGAGGGTGTACTTTCAGGGATATCTCGAGTAATTGTAAGCAACAACCTGTTTTCGACGACGTTTGACGCGACACTTTCAAGTGACAGTTTCTCTGCCGAGGTTCCCCTATCTTACGGAGAGAATACCCTTAGTGTTTTAGCAGAAGACTTAAGCGGCAATATAAGCACAGCACGCACCAGTATAAAGCGATTATCGTTGGTATCGTGGAAAAACCTAAGCCCCAGCAATCAAAGTATAATCACTGAGCCTTTAGTAACAATATCAGGAGAGTTGCACGTTCCTAAAGAGGCAGTGGTAGATGGTATACGAATAAATCAAACCTTGGTGATACCAACACTCAACAGTAGCGAGAATGTCTATTATTTTGCAGCCAAAAACCTCACTCTAGACTTAGGCTACAACGTATTTACCCTAGTTGCTCAAGGGCACAATGTTGCTACAGCTACCCAACAACTACAACTGGTTTACCAACCACAAGGCCACACTGAGGTATTACCACCAAGCATACAGATAAACGCGCCCTTAGAAGGAGCGGTGATCAATCAAGACGAGTTAACTATAGTTGCCCGTGTAGTTAGCTACGGCGGTGCAGTAAACGTGCTAATAAACGGTCAAACGCTCTCTAATAGTGACCTTATCTCTTATTCAGAAAACCAACAGCTTATAACTCGTATAAACAAAAAACTGCCCTTCCCCGCAAACCAAAACAACTTGGCTATTACTATCGAAGTTGTCGACAGTTTGGGGAACAGCGCTTCTACTACAGTAAATGTAACTAGAGACAAGCAACTGCCAACGATTGCAGTAAACAACTACCTTGCTATACCAGCAGTAAACCAAGTAAATCAAAGCACTATTACGATTGATGGTAGTATCACCGACAACAACATATCTAGCGCATCTATCAACAACCAAGCACTAAGCTTAATACCCAGTAATACACCTGATCAGTATTTATTTAGCAGCCAACAAGATATGCCAGCAAATGGCAACTTAGCTGTAGTCATAAGTGCCTTTGATTTTGCCGGTAATCAAGTCACTAAAGAGCTCCATTTCCAATCTAGTAGCAGTGTTAACTTAAAACCTCTGCTGCCGCCTAACAATGCTACATTTATGTTGGCCGAATCAGCCAATCAAGTTCAAGTAGCGGTGAGTTACGACCAACTGCCACAAAACAGCAAAGTGGCAGCATGGATAACGCAACAAGACCCTATAGTTCTTAATACCTCGGCCACTGTTGCCAGCGGCGAGCTAACCTTGCCAATACAAGAGGGTGACGTAACCATTCACTTTGCCGTGCTAGACGAGGACAACGCAGCATTAGCTAGGGCATCCGCAACAGTAAGCCAAGTCGCCCTAGCGTCTGTGCCACTGGTTTTACAAAAAGTTAAGCCCGAAAACGGAGCCAAATACGCCGAGCCCAACGAAGCAATAGAGCTGTATTTCAATCAAAAAATTGATTTAAGCCAATTGCAAGTAAGTGTACTAGAAACCCTTAATGGCTATACCTACATTAATAATGACGCTCCTGGTACCGATTTTTTACAAGCCAAAGGCTATACCCTGCAGCAAGTTTTTAGAAACCGAGAACCCGTTAGCTTTAGCCTCGCACAACTGCCTAATGCAACTACCGTTGCGGTATACCCTAAAACCCCATTGGGCTACGGAGCTAGCGTAGAGGTAGAAGTAAATTACAAAGGCAGCTCCTTAAGCAGACATCAATTTACTACACGCTCCCTGCCTACCTTAATCACCGGGGCAGTAAGTGACCAATTTAATCAAACCTTAGCGGGTATTAAAGTCGAAATTCCGGCTTTGCAATTATCTACAACAACCAATGCCGACGGCGGATTTGCATTTGGTTACCAACGTACAGCTGATCAACCCCTCGCTACAGGCTCATACACTTTAATTATTAACAGGGCTATGCATACACCGGGTATGAGCGAAGAACGCCGAACCATAAACATAAAAGCGCAACGACGAAACGACCAAGGCATGTTAAGAGTAAGTCAAATTAATACCGCACTACCTGCCGAGTTTATAAACAGTGGTAACCAACAAGCGGCGCTTGCTGGTGGAGATGTAAAATTAGACTTAAGTGACGCCATAGTGTTATTCCCTGACGGGTTCGATAAAGGTACGGTTTACGTTCAGTTAGCGTCACCATCTACCATCAATGCGCCACTTATTAGTGAATTTGCTCCGCTTTGGGCGTTTGCAACTCAGCCTAAAGGCATAACTTTCGATGGCAGCGTAGCCGTTGACATCAAACTCCCCAAATACCAAGAAAGCTACGATTATTTGCAGTATGTAGGCGAGTACATGATGTTAGTTGCATACCAACCAGATAAGAGTGTGATAGCACCTATTGGGGTGGCCAAAATAAACGATAACCGTCACCTTATTAGCCAACACCCTGTCACGCCAGGCTCTTTAGATTATATAGGAGCTAGTTGGATTCCCCACGAGCTACAAAGCTTGGCCGCAGAAGTTGCTGACGGAGAGAAAAGCTTGCTTGAACTCACCGCCGCCATTACCAAAAACCTGAGCGAGTAACAAAGATGTACATTATGTTTTTAGGTTTTGTAGACCAATTCCGCATACCCAGCAAAACTTTACTATCACTAATCTTTCTGCTGTTTATTAGCCAAGGACATGCTTCTCAATCGAGTATTGTTCAATCTAGAGTCAAGTATGGTTATGTAATGGCAAATACCGTAATCACCGATGAAAACGGCGAAGAAATTTGGGTAGAATATAACGAAGATGGAAGTGAAGCCGGCCCCGTCAATTTACCCCATGCCAGCTCACAACTTAAAGTGATACCCTCAGCTTATTACTTAAGCCAGCAACTAAAGCTACAAAGCTACTTGGCTACACATGCTAACGATTTAGGCCGAAGCGCGCAATTGCTAACGCGGTCTCAATACAACTCTACAAATTTTCTTGATGCCTCAAGCAAAGCAATAAACAAACCTGCATTGTCTCCAAACACTAAAAGTGTGTTGGTAAGAGGTCAAACAGACAGATTAACCGCATCTACCGATCTAATACTTCTTAACTTCGACATAGATCTAAGCCAAAATTACACCATACCTCAAGAGCACAAATCTCTCATCATCGATAGGCGAGGAGCTGTCTTAGCTTCCTACAAAGGCGCTGTAGGCCCCAAAGTAGGCTTCTTTGGAGACAGCAATAATGTAAACACTGACCTATATTACGACCCCAGCATTCACCAAATATATGGACCAATCGAAGGGGTAAGAGTATCTGTTACGGGCCGAGAAAACGAAGCAGCAATAACCAATGGGAATGGCTTGTTTACCTTAACAACCTATCTGCCTTATTGCAGTCCATGGGGTAATCATTATACGGTTCAGTTAGCTGCGCCTATTCACTATCAAGCCTTTAATCCACAAGGTTTAGCGCAACTCCCCTATTGGATATTCGCAGACACCTATGACTTCTGCATGAGCACCCCTCAGTTAGGCCCTGGGCTACTACAAAGTGGCGTAGAATCCCATATTACTCAACAACTTAATTTGCAGAGTATCCCAAAAACACAAGTACCACTACTCATCGATATAATGTCTTTATCTGGGCAAATATCAATACAAAATGCAAACGGAAATAACGTAGCAATTAGTAACCAAACGCGCTACCAACAAAAAGCTGCCGCTAACACGCCTGTGGCACAGCAGTACTTTGATTTTGATAAAGATGGTATAGCCGATATAACAAAGCTAGGGCGCTTAGAAACCATTAGCCAAAATCAACAACAAGTACAAAGATTTACCACAGAATTAAATGGAGAAGAAGCTTCGATACAGGGAGTATGGTTTAGCTCAAACCTTACTCAAAATAGAGAACCAGACTTAATTAGGCAGGCTGATGGCCAAAGTATCTTAAGTGATACTGGCTTATTAACCTCTATAAGTACTAGTGATTTAGCCAATACCGACATTTTGGTATTTCGAGAGTCCACTGGCGAAATAATTGTAAATAGGCAGGGCCTTAAAGCAACAGAATCGAACAGTAGCACACCTTTTTATCGAATAACCCTAAGGGGTCTAAACGCCAGTACCCTTAGCATGGGCGCCGACATCGTGCAGGGGCAAACCTTTGCCGACTGGAGCAGCTCCGCAGGTTATACCGCTAGCTACCAGCAAAGAGCGTCAAATCACTTAAAACCCGGTGAATGGGTGAATATTGTGGCCATCAACCGTTCAACGGGTTACTTGGGCACTATACGCACCCAGCTCACAAGCATTGCCAATTCAACCCCCCTTGACCCCATAATACTAAGGCCACCCAATATAAAAGTATGGGCTGAGCGAAAATACAATACTGAACATGGCATAACCAGCGGACAAAACCATCATTACCTAATCGGAAGCGAAGGCGCAAGTCTGCTGTCCGACAACGAATTAGTGGTTTACACCGAGTGGTTAAACACCGATGGAAGCCCCCTCCCTAGTGGTTTAGCCAACAACAATGGTAAAGATTATGGCTTTACAGGTCGGCTGGCTAAAATTGTGGCCCCAAACTTACTAGATGACGCATCTGGCTCTCAACTATCTCATTTCTCTATTCGCCCCAATCGCCAAACTCAAGTGATAAAATTTGCCAATGACGACACCGTGCCCAATCACTTCTATATTCATGTATCGGCAGAGCCAGCCAACAATGCCCCAAGTTTTGCAGGAAGCAACCAAGACTTCGCTGGCAGGCCAAGTAATTTTGTACCGCTACTCACACCGCTGCACGATGAGGCCGAGCAATTGCAGCAATGGATGGCTTACAATGCATTAAGTAAGCAATACCAAGCAGCCAACCTCGCTCAAAACAAACCCAATCAACCACTACCAAGCTACCAATGGTTGTACAGGCCAGAGTACCAATTTAGTCGTTATCAATTTACTACCGGATTAGCATCTAGCAATAACAAGCTACATATTGACCAAGACTCTCTTGCTAACGAAACTCTTAGCCAAGATGAGTTACTCGCAGCATTCTATAGCCTATTAGGCGGTGAGTACGACCGCTTATCTTCAGAATCTGCGCAAACTTTTATCCTCGCATTAGGAGAAAACGAGTTAAAGTTGCAAATATCTGCTGATGGAACAATCACCTTTTCTCAGTCTGCACTTGATTATTTATCGCAGTTAGAACCAGAAGATTACATCTCACTGCGTTTGTACTTAAATCAAGACTCAGAGAATATTCTTTGGGATTATGCCTTTCAGTCTTTTGGCTTAATTGCCGACATGAATCACGACGGTCAAATCCGTAAAACTAACGATAACAATCAAATTAAAGATACGAATAACACTGCCAACACACCTTTATTAATTTGGTCAAATGATAACCACAACGGAAATTTAAAGAGTCGCCCTCCAACGGGTCAGTCTGCTACTTCTGTTCCCGATTATAGTGACGACGAAGTCAATGGACTGCACGACCTTGTCGATTTTTTCCCTGTTTACCTTGATTTAACAGCAGCCTTAGAACGCTTCCCTACCTCGCAGCACCAATATAGTTTGCAGCAAAAAGAATCCGCTATTGCCTTCTTTGGTGATGTTCCAAACAGTAATATCGATCCAGAAAATACCCAATTAGAACTAAGGCCAGAAGCCTTATTAAAACACCCCCCCACTGCAGAAAAATATAAAAATGCTAAGGTAACCCTTATTAATGATGAGGGCATCGCCTTAAATGAAGAGTTTGTGAACCGCATAGCTCAGGGTATCGGCGGGGTAATATTCATAGAAGCAAAAACCGAAACCAGCTACCAGTCCCCCTTTGAGTTAGTGTTAAATATAACTCAAAAGTCAGACGACAAAAGCGTGGCGAAAGCCTCTTTATGGGTGGTACCGAGTAAAGTACAACATATGTTTAGGCATGCTAACCTTCGTAATGTACCCAATCCGGTGATGGATGGCGACCAACATGGTCTACCAGATACAGGGGCATCTATTCCATTAGGCTACCCAGACAGCCGTTCACAAAACAACTACTTTGTATTTTTACATGGTTTTAGGGTTGGCCCCGAAGCTGCTGAGACTTGGCATTCAACCATATTTAAACGCCTATATAGGTTAGGTTTTAAAGGCAGATTCATGGGAGTAACATGGTATGGAGACACAGGAAAGGACTATCACGCTGCGGTTTACAATGCATTCAATACCAGCCAATACCTACCCGCAGCAATACAGCAGAAAACTGCAAATGCAAATAAGACTTATATTGCAGCTCACAGCTTAGGCAACGTGGTGGTATCTAATGCTATCTCCCATCAAAGCTTAGAGGTAGACAAATACTTTATGTTTAATGCTGCAGTACCTCTAGAGGCTTACGATGGCAACCAGATAGAAGGTGATTGTGCACCTACAGGGCTAATGAAAGACTGTATGCGTGAAAAGGACATGCATGGCTACCCAGAAAAACTTTTCGCCTCAGAGTGGCATAAACTATTTCCAGATACAGACCCTAGAAAAGACCTAACCTGGAACAATATTTTCGCGCCCGCACTAAGTGTCGTACATAACTTCTACTCGCCCGGCGATGATGTATTAGAAAACGCCAAAAATGACGAGAGCTTTGGAGGCTATATTGCGGGTTCCCTCACTGGTATTCCAATACTTGACTGGGACTTTAATCGGCATGCTTGGCTGGCCCAAGAAATGGCCAAAGGTTCAGCGAATACTTTAGCAGCCGCATTTTCTCGGCGACAAGGCGGTTGGACAGCAAATAACAATGCCGATGATTTAGAATACATTGGCCGAGTTCAAATCGCGCAAGGCCCAGGCGGGGATACATACCATCAATATAAAGAGTCTCA
This sequence comes from Agarivorans sp. OAG1, assembly GCF_037076485.1. Lineage (NCBI taxonomy): Bacteria > Pseudomonadati > Pseudomonadota > Gammaproteobacteria > Alteromonadales > Alteromonadaceae > Agarivorans > Agarivorans sp. OAG1. Next base: position 1,992,635 of record NZ_AP028990.1, on the reverse strand, counting down.
AGTTATGGAACAAATGAAACCAGATGGACGCCTTAGTGACCAACACTTAGCCCAATTTGGCTTTTTTCGCCGTTTTGAGTTTAGTAAGCTTTACGCCCCCATAGGAGACGTTGAACACATGCGCAGCAGCGGCCCAAGCCAGCAAGATATGCTAGAACTGTTTTCTCCAGAAAACAAAAACCATACCCTATGGAGCTTGCTAGCCCATGCGATTCCCGCCCGTTCTTTTGCAGTGGCTACAAACGCGATTAGACAGTTGGATGATCCGGATAATAATAGAAACTTCAACATGCAAGCGCTAAGACCAAAAGCACCCGGCGGCAACGCCCCCTACTGGCCAAGCGAAAGAATTGATGATGAGTACCCCTATGATTGGCTTCATAGTGATTTTAAAGACCTACCGCTACCCTTTGTACACCATACTTTTGATAAGTTACTTGAACTGCTTAATGCTGAGGACGCCTCCAATGATAATAATTAAAAGCCTAATGCTATGCCTACTACTGTTTAACATGAGCGCTTGCGCGGGAAACTTTACCACGGTAAAAGTCAAAGTAGTCGACCAAGACGGGCTAGCAGTTGAAGGTGCTGAAGTATTTGCTGGCGGTCGATTAGGCATTGATGGCGAAAACATTAAGGATTTAACAGATAAAGAGGGAGTTTTCCAAACTATCGGCCGAAAAAATCTAGCTGTAGTTTTTAGGGTAAATAAAGAAGGCTACTACCAAACTAAACTAAGAACTAACAAGAACCTCCAAAACCTCATCATCGAGCTACGTAAAAAGAAAAAACCCACCGCCATGTATGCCAAAACACATATTCTTCGTTTTCCCAAGAAGCAAGCGTCGATTGGTTTTGACTTTGAGCAAGCAGATTGGGTTGCACCTTATGGTAAGGGAAGCACAGCCCATATCTACTTTAACCTTGATGGGGAGTATGTAGATATGTGGAATCACCACAGCGAACTAAATATAACCTTCCCAAATTCACTAGATGGAATAATTGAAGTAAGCAAAAACACTAGTACTTCTGAATTTAAATTCCCTTATTTGGCTTATAGTCAATCATATAAAAACAGCCTAGTACTTAAGAAGTCAAGAGAAGGTTTGGAAAGCAAACGACTTTTAAACTATGATGAATCAGCTTTAGGTTATATTTTTCGCGTAAATACCGAGATCAATAGTGACGGTGAAATAATAAACGCAAATTATGGAAAAATACTAGGCTATATTAATACTTCATCACAAGTAAAGAAAAAAAGCGCAGGCGCTATTAGATTCACCTACTACTACAACCCCACCCCCAACGACCGCAGCCTCGAGTTTGATTGGCGACAAAACCTTTTTCAAAACCTAGAACACGAAGAAAAAGTCTATGAGCCTTAAAAACGCATCCCCCTCACTAGCAGAGATAGCAGCTGGGTATTCGCTTCGCTGCTTTAGTGTGCAACTCAAAATAGATATCAAGGAATGATTAAATAATGACTAATAACAAACCGCTACTTGTTTGGCTAATCGCCACTTATTTTATTTACCAAGGCGCAATACAGCTGTTTTATGTTGTAACAGGCTTAGGTAATGCACCTATATCCTTATTATTACCCCATATAGGCTTTACTGCTCTTTACCTAGGGACGGCCTTCACTTTAATACTTAGAATAGGTATTAGCCGCTTGCTTATTTTTGCCATTTTCGGCTACAGCGTTGTTATGAACCTACATAGCATCATTAACATGCGCTCAGCACTTGCACACCTTGGCATACAGCAATGGGCAATGGTATTAATAGAGTTTTTATTCCTTGCTTTTGCTGCCTTTTACACTGTTAAACTAAACAAACAAGGCTACTACCAGCCTACTAAACTGGCCTAGTCAACAGCTTGCTTGTTTTACTCACTAACAAAAACCAACAACAATTAGTGAGTAAAGCCTTAAACACCCAAACTGCCTTACTCTTCTGCTTCAACATTTACGTAAATAAATCAATCGTAAACAGCTAAAAGCGCGTTCTCGGCATGCGCTGAAAGAAATAATGACAATAGCCTGTCTTATATTCAGTAAGTGATTATAAACTAAGCGTATTTGATAATTAGCTTGGATTTAGCATAAAAGAGGAAGAAACGTGAGAAATCTTATTAAATTAGTTACTTATAAGATTGGGTGGCAACCCTACCAGCCACATCCCGGCACTCGAGTCGTCTGCTGCGGTTGCTCCCTTCCGGGCCTGGCCGAGTTCACAGAGTATCAATGCGGGAGGACCAATAGGGCCACCATAGATGAGCTTCCGAAGAAGCGAGGCTATTCTCGCTTAAGCCTTACGGTTTTGCAAACGCTAAAAACGCTTTTTAACCCTGCAAAGCATCTGTTTGCTCAAGTTTTAATCCTTATTAGTTTAATTGCATCACCATTGGCCTTGGCGGAATCTTTTGATCATTCGCAATGGGATGGTTTGCTTAAAGAATATGTTCATTGGCCGGTGGCTAATCAAGAAAGTCGCGTAGACTATGCCAACTTTGATCGACAAGAATTACAGGCTTATTTAGACAAATTGGCAAGCATTACGCAAAGTAAATTTGATGCTTGGTCTGATAACGAGCAACTGGCATTTCTAATTAATGCCTACAATGCTTATACCGTGCAGTACATTCTTAGCGCCTACCCTAACATTACTTCTATTCGCGATTTGGGTAACCTGTTTCAATCGCCCTGGAAGAAAAAACGCTTTATGCTGTTTGGTGAAAAAGTCAGTCTTGATCATATCGAACACGATTTAATTCGCCCCGGTTACAATAATCCACACATTCATGCCGCGGTAGTGTGTGCTGCTATTAGCTGCCCTCCTCTGCAAAGCGTGGCATTTACTGGCGAAGCCGTTGAGCAACAACTCACCCAAGCGTTTAGAGAGTTTTTACATAGCAACAAAAACTATTATGACGACGAAAAAGATCGGCTTTACCTCTCTTCAATCTTCAAATGGTACAAAGGTGACTTTGAAGGTGGCCTTAATAACTACTTAAGCCAGTATGCTGCAGATTTACGCGTAAGCCCTGAGCAAGTTAAAAAAGCTAAAATATCTTACCTAGATTACGATTGGTCGTTAAACGACTATCGCTAATGACAGTGAATTGAAGATACAAAAAAGCCCGCTATTGCGGGCTTTTTTAATAGTGCTAAGCGCTTAGAACAAGCACTTAGATAGGTCGTACAAGTCTTCGTTGAATGGGCGTTTCATGTTTTCAATACAATCGATGATGTCGTGATGAACCATCTTGTTGTTTTGAATACCGATACAACGTCCACCTTCGCCTTCTAGTAGAAGGTCTACCGCGTATGCACCCATACGGCTAGCCATTACGCGGTCACGACCGGTTGGTGTACCACCACGTTGAATGTGGCCAAGGATGGTTGCACGAGTTTCGCGACCAGTGGCCATCTCGATACCAGCAGCTAGCTCATTCACGTTAGTAATGTGCTCGGTAATCGCAACAATAGCGTGTTTCTTACCTTTTTTCTGACCATCTTTAAGGCTGTTTAATAGCTCTTCACGATCAAAACCCTTTTCAGGAATAATCACGTATTCTGCACCACCGGCGATGCTAGCTTGCATGGCTAAGTCGCCACAGTAGCGACCCATGATTTCGATAACAGAAATACGGTTGTGTGAAGAAGAGGTATCACGAATACGGTCAATCGCGTCAATCACTACGTTTAGCGCAGTATCGAAACCGATGGTGTAATCAGTACCTGCAATATCGTTGTCGATAGTGCCTGGCAAACCAATACATGGGAAACCCATTTCAGTTAGCTTTTTAGCGCCCATGTAAGAACCGTCGCCGCCCACAACTACAAGCGCTTCGATGCCGTGTTTCTTCATGTTCTCTACTGCTACTTCACGGGTAGCAAGTTCTTTAAATTCTGGGAATCGAGCTGAGCCCAAGAACGTACCACCACGGTTGATAACATCAGAAACGCTGTAACGATCCAACTTCTTAATGTTGTCTTCGTATAAGCCCATGTAACCGTCGTATACGCCGTATACTTCAATATCTTTAGATAACGCACTACGCACAACTGCACGTACCGCAGCATTCATACCAGGAGCGTCGCCGCCACTTGTTAAAACACCAATTTTCTTAACCATCATTCCCTCACAAAGCTGAACTGACCAAAACTTACGTAATAATTCAACAATTCCTTCGTGCCTGCCTATTAATGCTTTTTTGCTTTTATTGGCTTAACTTAGCTGCACGAAACAACAAATATTCTTTTAACAGCACTAGAATCGGCGACTTCACAATTCCAACCCACTGTTTTTATGAGCGCGCATTTTGCCACGCAAAGGGTAAAAGTTTTATGACCCTAATCAGATAACGCCCACATTTTGAAACAAATTTTCATCCTTGTCCAAGTATAATCACAAGGCTTGCCCCCGATTATAGAAGGAATTTGGCTTTCTGCTTATTTTGAACAATTTAGCGGCAAACGGGCTCAAAACACAAAGTAAACACTTCACCTTTCTTTCACATTTGTGTAACATTGCGCCTTCAAACTTGTGCCGACTATAAGGTCATAAGTTTGATCATCGTATATATAGGGAATCCCATGAAGACTGATCTTCAATATGCTATCGAACGAAACGTAGCGACCAATCGCCGCGCTGTAGAGAACTACAACTTACTACGCCAACAAGAGCAAAACCTTGCAGCCGAAGCACTAGAGTTAGTATTAGACAGCGAAAGCTTAGGCAATAACTAATTTGCTTGCTGCACACATAAAAAAAGGGGCTAAAGCCCCTTTTTTAGTGTCTATTTAGATTCGGCCACAGGCTCTATTGAGTGTAGCCCAGGCGATAAGTGAATAACTCCGCCGGCATCATTATCCAAAGATAGAATGTTGGTTTTACTGATGCGGTGTCGATAGATTTCACGCAGATATTTAATCGCATTTTCCACGTTCTTAAAGTCCAAACGAATATCGTTAATCGATACAAACTTATCAGCTTCGCCAATCAACTCTCGATATTTCTTCTCATACATTGGCTTAATAGCATACCAATTGGTATCCAAGATCTTGGCTGGGTTTTCAAACTCCCATAAGAACTCTTGTAACTCTTCTGGCTTAAACTCATCTTGGGTAATAAAGCGCAGTATTGCTTGGTCAATATCATCGTTATAACGATACTCTTCTTTAGCAAAACAACGTTTAATATAAGCAACCACCAAGGTCAAAAAGTCATCACTCAAACATGGGCTTTTGGCTACCAAAGTCGTTAAAGACAAGTTTGCTGAAGCGCCAATTACCAAGGCATAACGCTTTAAGGTCGTGTTTGGGAAAAGCTTATTAATATGCACTTTAAGCTTGTTTAAATCCATAAACGACAGTTTGTAATCTTTTGGCAAAGAGATAATAGATATTACCGACGAACAATGCTTAAAGAAGTGTAAGTCATTTAGCTCTTCTGCATTGTATTGGCTGTCTTGATACTTCTTCAATGACTGCTTATAGCGCTGCGATTCGATAGGTAAAATACTAATACCTTCAATAGCTTGAGTATCACGATTGAAGTGAGGTAAATCGATAGAGCGGAAAAACAACTCATCAATATCAACATCATCATTTACAGATTTGTTTACCACACTCTCTGCGTAAGCGACCGCTACAGGGCCAGCCATACTCATGAACAAATCGTTTGCATCTAAGCGTACGGTTTCTGAAATATCAATGCCTGCTCGACGGAAGTAATTTTCGTCGTAATCAGTGGTTACCGCTTGCGCGGTTAAGATATTGAATATTTGTTGAGAGATATACTGATTGGCATATTTCTCCATGGTGTTTACGTCAATATCTTTGCCATTATCGCTTTCTTCTTGCTCCACATAACGCATGATATCGTTAGAAATCAACATCATAGAGTTCCAAGGGCGAATTCGCTTCATCACATCTTCTGGCGTATCGTTGCTTTCACGCTCTACGTTATACGAGAAATCCCACTCTTCAGAAAGATACTTACACAACAAACGACCGGCGTTGATATGCAAAGCTTCAGACACCTCGATACTGCTACCCGAGATATTAGGCAGGATACAAATGCCTGAAGTGAAGATAGGTTCAAAAACAAACGAATCACGTTTATCGGGTTGATTAGATGGCGAAACTTGATAATCAAAGGTTTTACTTAGGTAAGAAAACTGCTGAGCAAGGCCAAACTCGGATGCCATGCCAGAACCAGTACCACCACCGGCACTAAATATATAGAAGTAAAGGCGTGATTGGTTAGCTTTAATGCCGCAAGAGTCAACCAAGTAAGAGTGAATGTGACGCCAATCTTCATTTCTAAAGCTGGCAGTTTCCTTATTTAAAATAATTTTAGCTAAGTACTGGCCTAAAATTGGCGCGTTACCTGCGCCTCCGGCGTGTACTTCAGATAAATCCATCAACTGGAGCTTCTTATATTCATCGAGAAACTTTTGGCGACCGGCTTGTGAGGAGTACTTAATACGCCCGGCAATGTCTTTATCTAAATCGCCTACCAGAACCACGGGTTCAATCAAAAATACTGGGTTGTCACCGTTACCGCTATCCAGTGGCAAATGATTTTTAATCCAACGCATCGGTTTAAATTCACGTTCCTGAGCGAGTTGGTCTTGATACTCTAACTCGTTAAGGTAGTGATTTCGGGAGTTGTATACCAAAGTGGCTACATCAAGTGCTATGTTTGATCCGCAGCGACCTAGGCCAATTAAGCAAACAGAGGGGAAGCTTTGTTCTAATAAGTCTTTTTCTTCAGACAAATTAGGAAAGATATTCTGTCTAACTTTGTCGAGGTTACCTAGAATTTTCTCTAGGCTACTCTCTGTGTAATACAAATGTTCTATAGGAAGAGAATCCTTCATAGTTCATCCTTGTCGTTAGTCTAGTAATTATTTTATTTTTATCCCTTCATCCTTGTTCATTCCCCGCTTAAAAGCAAGTTATTCAGCCCCTTAACAATGGTTATTGTGATAATAGTAAGTCGCTTACAATTCTCCGCGTTCATACCACCAAAGAGCTAACAAAATTTAGCCAATAAAAAAGGCGCCCTAAGGCGCCTTATTGCATTAAGTTGAAGATTACCAACCGGTAACTTCACGCAATGCTTTACCAATATCGGCAAGACTACGTACTGTTTTAACACCTGCATCTTCAAGAGCAGCAAACTTGTCTGCGGCAGTACCTTTACCGCCAGCGATAATGGCACCAGCGTGGCCCATACGCTTACCCGGAGGAGCAGTAACACCAGCAATGTAAGAAACTACAGGCTTAGTTACATTTTCTTTAATGTAAGCTGCTGCTTCTTCTTCTGCACTGCCACCAATTTCGCCAATCATTACGATTGCTTCAGTTTTTGGATCGTTTTGGAACATTTCCAAAATGTCGATGAAGTTAGAGCCTGGAATAGGGTCGCCGCCAATACCTACACAGCTAGACTGACCAAAACCTTCGTCGGTCGTTTGCTTAACAGCTTCGTAAGTAAGTGTTCCAGAACGAGACACAATACCAACTTTACCGGCTTTATGAATGTGGCCTGGCATAATACCAATTTTACATTCGTCAGGCGTAATAACACCCGGGCAGTTAGGACCAATCATACGTGCGCCGGCTTCATCCAATTTCACTTTAACTTCTAGCATATCCAAAGTTGGAATGCCTTCGGTAATAGTGATGATGATTTTGATGCCCGCTGAGATAGCTTCTAAAATAGCGTCTTTACAGAAAGGAGCTGGTACGTAAATTACTGTAGCGTCTGCGCCAGTAGCTTGTACCGCTTCACTTACTGTATTGAAAACAGGAAGACCTAAGTGAGTTTGACCGCCTTTACCAGGTGATACGCCACCTACCATTTGCGTACCGTACTCAATAGCTTGCTCAGAGTGGAAAGTACCTTGACCACCAGTGAAGCCTTGACAGATCACTTTAGTGTTTTTGTCGATTAGAATGCTCATTACTTGGCCTCCGCTGCTTTAACTACTTGCTCTGCAGCATCAGTTAAGCTGGTAGCTGCAATAATGTTAAGGCCTGACTCAGCCAAACGTTGGGTACCTAACTCAGCATTGTTACCTTCAAGGCGAACAACAACTGGTACACTCACACCTACTTCTTCTACAGCGCCAATAATACCGTCGGCAATTAAGTCACAACGTACAATACCGCCAAAAATGTTTACCAATACGGCTTTTACTTTGTCGTCTGACAAAATAATCTTAAATGCTTCGGTAACACGTTCTTTGGTTGCGCCGCCACCAACATCTAAGAAGTTGGCTGGAGAACCGCCGTGTAGTTGAACGATATCCATAGTACCCATCGCTAGACCAGCACCGTTAACCATACAACCAATGCTACCATCCAGTGCTACGTAGTTTAGCTCCCATTGTGCGGCATGTGCTTCACGCTCGTCTTCTTGCGAAGGATCGTGCATTTCACGTAGCTTAGGCTGACGGTACATCGCATTTGAATCGATGTTAATTTTACCGTCTAGGCAAACTAAATCACCACTACCGGTAACCACTAGTGGGTTAATTTCTAAAAGCGCCAAATCGTGGTCAGTAAACATTTCTGCAAGACCTACAAAGATCTTAGTGAATTGACGAATTTGAGCGCCTTCAAGGCCTAATTTAAACGCTAACTCACGCGCTTGATAAGCTTGAGGACCTACTAAGGGATCGATAGCCATTTGGTGAATCAACTCTGGCGTTTCTTCGGCAACCTTTTCGATTTCCATGCCGCCTTCAGTTGATGCCATAAATACAACGCGACGCGTTGCACGGTCTACAACCGCGCCTAAGTAAAGCTCGTTAGCGATGTCAGAAGCTTCTTCTACCAAGATTTTTGATACAGGTTGGCCGTTAGCATCGGTTTGATAAGTGACTAAGTTTTTGCCTAACCATTGTTGAGCAAATGCCTTAATTTCTTCTTTATCAGACGTTACTTTTACGCCGCCAGCTTTACCGCGTCCACCTGCGTGAACTTGAGTTTTTACTACCCATGTAGAGCCAGGGATTTTGCCCGCAGCTTCAGCTGCTTCTTGTGGGGTATCACAGGCGTAACCTTCTGGCACTGGCAAGCCATAGTCGGCAAATAATTGCTTGGCCTGATATTCATGCAAATTCATGATGTTCTATCCATAGTGTTAGGGGATACATTAGAGGTGCTGAACACCTTTCCGAATAAGGGCCTGAAAACCAGGCCCAATACAAACTTTTATTACACGTCGAGCAATAAGCGTGTTGGGTCTTCGAGTAACTCTTTAATGGTTACTAAGAAACCAACCGACTCTTTTCCATCTACCAAGCGGTGGTCGTAAGACAACGCTAAGTACATCATTGGTAAAATTTCTACCTGGCCGTTCACTGCCATTGGGCGGTCTTGAATCTTGTGCATGCCCAAAATAGCGCTTTGTGGTGGGTTAATAATTGGCGTAGACATTAACGAGCCAAATACACCACCGTTAGTAATTGTAAAGTTACCACCGGTTAATTCTTCAACGGTTAACTTACCATCACGACCTTTAATAGCCAGCTCACGGATGCCTTTTTCGATATCAGCAACGCTTAGCAAATCACAGTCACGCAGTACCGGCGTTACCAAGCCACGAGGTGTTGATACAGCGATGCTTACGTCGAAGTAATTGTGGTAAACAATTTCATCACCGTCGATAGACGCATTAACTTCTGGGAAGCGTTTTAACGCTTCAACAACTGCTTTTACGTAAAAAGACATAAAGCCTAAACGAATATCATGACGCTTTTCGAATACGTCTTGATATTGCTTACGCAAAGTCATAATTGGCTTCATGTTAACTTCATTGAAGGTTGTTAACATTGCAGTGGTATTTTTAGCTTCCAACAAACGTTCAGCAACACGCTTGCGTAAACGTGTCATAGCTACACGCTTTTCGCTACGCGAAGATAGCGGCGCTTGTGGAGCAGCCACTTCGGCTTTAGCTTCTTTGGCAACTGCTGCAGGTTTAGCAATATGTGCTTCTACATCTTCTTTGGTTATACGACCATTTGGGCCAGAGCCTTTAATTGCAGAGGCATCAATACCCTTCTCTGCCACTAAACGACGTACAGAAGGCGATAACTCTTCGCCGCTATCAGCTTTATCGTTGCCAGCATCCGCAGCTTTAGTGCTAACTTCTTCGCCAGCAACTGCGCCTGCTTTCATCTTACCGATAACTTGCTGAGCAAGTACCGTTTCACCTTCTGCTTCAACAATCTCTTCAAGCACGCCAGCTTCCAATGCGGGTACTTCAAGTACAACTTTATCTGTCTCAATATCAACAATTACTTCATCACGCTCTACTGCGTCACCAGGCTGCTTGTGCCAAGTGGCAATTGTTGCATCAGCTACTGATTCAGGTAGGTCTGGCACTTTAATTTCAATGCTCATTAAGGCTTCCTTTATTCTTTTTTATTCAACTGTCAACGCATCAGTAACTAGAGCGCGTTGTTGTTTTAAGTGAAGGGACATATACCCAACCGCAGGTGACGCAGATGCTGGTCGACCAGCATAACGCAATTCTGCTCCGGCAGGGATTACAGATTTAAAGTGATGCTGGCTACTATACCAGGCACCTTGGTTAAGCGGTTCTTCCTGACACCAAACAAATCTTTCTACATGTTGATATTGTTCAAAAATTTGTTTCACGTCTTGGTCGGGGAACGGATACAACTGCTCAATACGTACCAAAGCAACATCAGTTTGTTCATTTTTACGGCGTTGCTCAAGCAAGTCGTAATAAACTTTGCCTGAACACATTACTACTTGGCGAACCTGAGCTGGGTCGATATCGTCTAATTCACCGATAGCATTTTGGAACTGACCTTCTGCTAACTCTTCTAAACTAGACACCGCTAGAGGATGACGAAGTAACGACTTGGGCGACATTACCACTAACGGGCGACGCATAGGGCGAACCTGTTGGCGACGCAACATATGGTAAACCTGGGCAGGTGTAGATGGCACACATACTTGCATGTTGTGTTCTGCACACAATTGCAAGTAACGCTCTAAACGCGCCGATGAGTGCTCTGGGCCTTGACCTTCATAACCATGTGGAAGCAGCATCACAAGGCCACACATACGGCCCCATTTTTGTTCGCCAGATGATAAGAATTGGTCGATTACCACTTGGGCACCGTTAGCAAAATCACCAAACTGCGCTTCCCAAATAACCAAAGTAGAAGGCTCTGCAGTTGTGTAACCATATTCAAAAGCAAGCACAGCTTCTTCAGATAATACTGAATCAAACAAGGCTAAGTGCCCTTGTTCCTCAGCAAGGTTTTTCAATGGAACATAGGTTGATGCATCTGTTTGGTTATGCAACACCGCATGACGATGGAAAAAAGTTCCACGGCCAGAATCTTGCCCGGTAATACGGATATTCTGCTTCTCGTCAAGCAAGCTCGCGTAAGCTAAATTTTCTGCAAAACCCCAATCAAGTGGTTTTTCACCTAAGGCCATTAAGCGGCGATCATCGTTAATTTTCTTAACACGAGGGTGCAGCTTATGTTCTTCTGGTAGCTTGGTTAGCCTTTCACCAAGATCTTGAATAGCTTCAACGGGTAACGAAGAATCGTATTCCATATCCCATTCATGACCAAGGTATGGACGCCAATCAACACTGTGCTCGGTCATTGGGCGCCATTCTTCAACAACGCAATCCCCATTATCTAGTTGATCACGGTAGCCATTAACCAACGCAGTTGCTTCGGCGCTATCTAATTGACCGCGCTCAACTAACACATCCGCGTAAAATTTACGTGGCGTTGGGTGCTTCTTAATTTTTTGGTACATCAAAGGCTGAGTTGCATTTGGCTCATCGGCTTCGTTGTGACCATGACGGCGGTAACATACCAAATCAATAACTACATCACGCTTAAAGGTATTGCGGTAGTCCAGCGCCATTCGACTAACAAAAGCAACCGCTTCTGGGTCGTCGCCATTTACGTGGAATATTGGCGCCTGCACCATTTTTGCAATATCGGTACAATATTGGGTTGAGCGAGTATCACGCGGATTAGAGGTAGTGAAGCCTACTTGGTTATTCACCACAATTCGCACTGTGCCGCCAACTTTAAAGCCACGCGCTTGTGACATATTAAAGGTTTCTTGCACAACACCTTGACCAGCAATAGCTGAGTCACCGTGGATGGTAATTGGTAAACAGTTCTCACCCGCACGACGATCTTGTCGAGCACGAACTGAGCCCATCACTACCGGATTTACAATTTCTAAATGCGATGGGTTAAAGGCTAACGACATATGTACATTGCCACCAGGAGTAGCAAAGTCTGAACTAAAGCCTTGGTGGTACTTAACGTCACCAGTGCCCCAAGTGTCGTCGTGTTTGCCGGCAAACTCATCAAACAATTCTGATGGGTTTTTACCCAATACATTTACCAGTACGTTTAAGCGACCGCGGTGAGCCATGCCCACAACAACCTCTTTAGTGCCTTGAATACCGGCAGAACGAACAATCTCTTTAAGCATTACCAGCAAGCTATCGCCACCTTCCAACGAGAAGCGTTTTGCCCCTGGGAATTTAGCGCCTAGGTATTTTTCTAAACCCTCTGCTGCTGTTAAGCTTTTAAGAAAGCGAATTCGGTCTTCTTGTGTAAAGTCGCCCTGCCCTTCAACTGATTCTAAGCGGCTTTGAATCCAACGCTTTTCGTCAGTATCGGTAATGTGCATGTATTCAGCACCGATAGAGCCACAGTAGGTTTTTAATAAAGACTTATGTAAATCTTTAAGTGCCATGGTTTCTTTACCAATGGCATACGAACCTACGTTAAACGTTTCTTCAAAGTCTGCACTATCTAAGGCATGAAACTCTGGAGATAGGTCGGCTACACGTTCTTGTTGCCATAAACCTAAAGGATCCAGTTGAGCATGCTGATGGCCGCGAAAGCGGTAAGCATTAATTAACTGCAATACTTTAACTTGTTTGGCACCGTGTTGAGGGTCTTCAACCGGAGAACTAAAACGAGAGGTATCTTTCGCTAAACGGCGAAAGTAGTCACGAATAGGAGCGTGAGGGGTATCTTCAGATGTACCTTCCACAGCTGGAAGCTCAGCGAACACTTCCTGCCATTGTTCAGATACAGAAGAAGGATCTTCTAAATAAGCCTCATAGAGGTCTTCCACATAGGTCGAATTAGCACCAGCTAAATGCGAGGACTCTAGCCAGGCCTTCATTACGCCATTTTGCATTTAAACGCTATCCCTTTATTTTCTACGTCACTGTATGACTTTATAGGGTTTTATAAAAAAATAGCCATCCTACCGAAGTAAAATGGCTATTTAGAACCAGCTAATTATAAAAATTAACTTTTTGCTAAACAGCCCGTTTTATCAGCATCGACTTAATATGGCCGATAGCTTTTGTCGGGTTTAATCCTTTAGGACAAACACTTACACAGTTCATAATGCCATGGCAGCGAAATACGCTAAAGGCATCGTCTAATTCTGCAAGACGTTCATCAGTAGCCGTATCTCGGCTATCTGCCAACCAACGATATGCTGCCAATAGGCCAGCAGGGCCAACAAATTTCTCTGGGTTCCACCAGAAAGAAGGACATGACGTTGAACAACATGCACATAGGATACACTCGTACATTCCGTCTAACTTTTCGCGTTCTTCTGGGCTCTGCAAGTTTTCACGAGCAGGCGGAATTTGTTCATCATTGATTAAGAATGGTTTAATACGCGCATAGTTATCGTAAAACTGCCCCATATCAACCACGAGGTCACGTACTACAGGCAAGCCTGGCAGCGGGCGAATAACTATATCGCCTTTACCTAACAGGTCTGACAAAGGAGTCACACAGGCTAGGCCGTTTTTACCATTCATATTAATGCCGTCGGAACCACAAACGCCTTCACGACATGAGCGTCGAAAAGCAATGCTAGGGTCTTGTTCTTTAAGCAAAATCAATGCATCTAGTACCATCATATCAGAGCCCTCTGGGACCTCAAGCTGATATGACTTCATATTTGGTTTTGTGTCCGTATCCGGGTTGTAGCGGTACAGAGAAAAATTAACGTTCATTACCGCCTCCTTAATATGTGCGAACTTTAGGTTCGAAAGCTTCACGTAGGTTTGGTGACATATTCACCTCACGACGCCCCATGGTCTCGCTAGCTGGATCAAACAGTGAATGGCACAGCCATTGTGCGTCATCACGATCTGGGTAATCGAAGCGACTATGCGCGCCACGACTTTCAGTGCGAAAGTTTGCAGCATGGGCTGTAGCAATTGCTGTTGCCATTAAGTTGTCTAATTCTAAGCACTCTACACGCTGAGTATTAAAGTCTTTCGACTTATCATCCAAACGGGCGTTAGCTAAACGTTTGCGAATAACTTGTAACTCTTCCAAGCCTTTAGCCATAGACTCGCCTTCGCGGAACACCGAGAAGTTAAGCTGCATACATTGTTGGAGGTCTTTACGAATTTGAACTGGGTCTTCACCGTCTGAAGTTGAATTTTCCCAACGATTATAACGAGCCATGGCAGCATCTAATTCAGCTTCTGTAGCATCTGCCATATCGATATCATCATTCAGGTATTCACCTAAGAATTTACCTGCTGCTCGACCAAACACAACCAAATCAAGTAATGAGTTACCACCTAAGCGGTTGGCGCCGTGTACCGATACACAAGCAATTTCACCCACAGCAAATAAGCCGTTAATGATTTCGTCTTCACCTTTCTCATTTTGAGTAATAGCTTGGCCGTTTACATTACAAGGCACACCACCCATTTGGTAATGACAAGTTGGAATAACAGGGATTGGTTCTTTAACAGGATCAACATGCGCAAACGTACGAGACAGTTCACAAATGCCCGGTAAGCGGCTCTCTAGAACTTCTTCGCCTAGATGGTCCATCTTAAGTTTGATGTGTGGGCCCCAAGGTCCGTCACATCCACGGCCTTCGCGAATTTCAGTCATCATTGAACGCGCAACAACATCACGGCCAGCCAAGTCTTTAGCATTTGGAGCATAGCGCTCCATAAAGCGCTCGCCGTCCTTATTTAATAAGTAACCACCTTCGCCACGACAGCCTTCGGTCACTAGCACACCGGCACCAGCAATACCGGTTGGGTGGAATTGCCACATTTCCATATCTTGGATTGGTACGCCAGCACGCAACGCCATACCCACGCCATCACCTGTATTAATATGAGCATTAGTAGTTGAGGCAAAAATACGCCCTGCTCCACCAGTAGCTAATACGGTTGCTTTAGCTTTAAAGTAAACCACTTCGCCACTGTCGATATCCATTGCAGTACAACCTACAACATCACCTTCAGCATTTTTTACTAAATCTAAGGCATACCACTCAGAAAATATAGTGGTCTTCTTTTTAACGTTTTGCTGATACAGCGTATGTAACAAAGCATGGCCGGTACGGTCTGCAGCTGCTGCAGTACGAGCAGCCTGCTCACCACCAAACTCTTTAGATTGACCACCAAATGGGCGTTGGTAGATTGAGCCATTATCAAAACGAGAAAACGGTAAACCCATCTTTTCAAGTTCAATAATAACTTCAGGACCTACATTACACATGTATTCAATGGCATCTTGGTCACCAATGTAGTCCGACCCTTTAACGGTATCGTACATGTGCCACTGCCAGTTATCTTTATGTGAATTACCTAACGCAACCGTAATACCACCCTGAGCAGATACAGTGTGAGAACGGGTTGGAAATACTTTTGAAATTAGAGCGCAAGACTTGCCCTCTTCAGAAATCTGTAAAGCAGCACGCATTCCCGCTCCACCAGCACCGATTACAACGGCGTCAAACTCTCGAATAGAAATTGCCACTCGACTTACCCCCAAATAACAAACAGGCCGGTCGCTACGTAAATTAGCGCCAGAACTGTTAAAGAAAACTGTAAACCAACACGCAATGCTGTGCATTTCACGTAGTCAGTTAACACTTGCCATAAACCAATCCAGGCATGGATCAGCATCGATAAAAGTGCAAGTAAGGTGAATACTTTGGTTGGAAGCCAAGCAAAAAATCCACTCCAAGACTGATATGTCACATCGTTAAATGCGAAGAAGCCAAGTAAGTAGATTGTATATAGGGTTAAAATAATGGCGGTTGCGCGGATGAGCAAAAAGTCATGTACACCGCTACGGCCAAAAGTTGCAGCATTAGTTACCATACGATTACTCCCATTAGTACTGCCAGTACAGCAGTGATAATGAATGAGATTTTAGCGCTAGATGATGCACTATCTAGCTCTTCCCAATAGCCCATGTCCATGATCAAGTGACGTATTCCGCCAACAATGTGATACATCAACGCGGTAAGGCTTGCCCATATGATTAACTTCACCAAGAAGTTATCCATAATAGATTGCACATTCGCAAAACCTTCTGCTGATTGAAGGGATTCAGCAAGTAGGCCTAACAAAATAGCCAAAGCGAAAAAGGTAATCACACCGGAAACACGATGCAAGATGGACGCAATTGCGGTAATGGGAAATCTGATGGTTTGTAGGTCGAGGTTTACTGGTCTTTGTTTTGTTTTCACGATTCTCTGCCCACTCAGGTCCTTGAGTATTATTATGGTTATAAAGTGAGGCTCTGGACAGAGCAGCGAGTTGCGATAATGTTAATTTTGTGAACTTAAGGCCTAAATTAAGACTAAAGTATAAAAACTCACATTTATATTGCGCAAAAAATGCTCGGACTAGCGCCATACTTCGAAGAAAGTATAACGCCCACATTATACAAATACAATTAACATTTCCTTCATTTAGCTAATTTAGCGCAACGAAACAGCCAACTTAATTCGAAAATTTAACATAAACGCTATAAGTCACCATATTTCACAACCAGAGCCAATTGACATTTGACCTTGTTCTAGGTGAGAATGTGCTGCGCTTTGTATCCAAAAAACAATACAATTAGAACAAGCAAGGGAGACGTGCTATGGCTGACAATAAAGCCACCCTAACGCTGCCAGGCCAAGAGGCATACGAGATGCCGATTATGTCTGGTACAGCAGGACATGACGTAATTGATGTTCGTACACTAGGAAAAAAAGGATATTTCACTTTTGATCCAGGTTTCTTAGCGACAGCTTCATGTGAATCAAAAATCACTTACATCGATGGTGAGCAAGGTATTTTGTTACACCGAGGTTACTCAATCGAGGACCTAGCAAAACACGCTGATTACCTTGAAGTTTGTTACATTCTTTTGTTCGGCGAACGACCAAACGTTGAACAATACGAAAACTTCAAAACCACTGTTACACGCCATACAATGGTGCACGAACAGCTAATCCACTTTTTCCAAGGTTTCCGTCGTGACTCGCACCCTATGGCGATCATGGTAGGTGTAGTGGGTGCATTATCTGCCTTCTACCATGACTCGATGGATATCTCTAATGAGCGCCATCGCGAAATTGCAGCTTATCGCTTAATTTCTAAGATGCCTACTTTAGCCGCAATGAGCTACAAGTATTCAG
Organism: Agarivorans sp. OAG1; assembly: GCF_037076485.1. Classification (NCBI taxonomy): domain Bacteria; kingdom Pseudomonadati; phylum Pseudomonadota; class Gammaproteobacteria; order Alteromonadales; family Alteromonadaceae; genus Agarivorans; species Agarivorans sp. OAG1. The sequence goes on along the minus strand of NZ_AP028990.1, from coordinate 1,975,108 downwards.
CAGGCCAACCGTTTGTATACCCTCGCAACGATTTGAGCTACGCAGCAAACTTCTTAAATATGATGTTCTCAGTGCCAACCGAAGAATATAAGGTTAGCCCTGTAGTTGAACGCGCAATGGACCGTATCTTTACGTTGCATGCTGATCACGAACAAAACGCTTCTACGTCAACAGTGCGTTTGGCAGGCTCTTCTGGTGCTAACCCGTTTGCATGTATTGCTGCTGGTATTGCTTGTTTGTGGGGCCCTGCTCATGGTGGTGCCAACGAAGCATGTCTAACAATGTTAGAAGAAATTGGCTCAGTAGACCGTATTCCAGAGTTTATTGAACGTGCTAAAGACAAAAATGACCCATTCCGTTTAATGGGATTTGGTCACCGCGTTTACAAAAACTACGATCCACGCGCAACAGTAATGCGCGAGAGCTGTCATGAAGTGCTCAACGAATTAAACATCGATGATCCACTACTAGACGTAGCAATGGAATTAGAACGCATCGCGCTTTCTGACCCTTATTTCAAAGAGAAAAAACTATTCCCGAATGTAGATTTCTACTCAGGTATTGTTCTTAAGGCAATTGGTATTCCAGTAAGCATGTTTACTGTAATCTTTGCGCTATCTCGTACAGTTGGCTGGATAGCTCACTGGAAAGAAATGATGGAAGAAGAGACCCAACGCATCGGTCGTCCACGTCAGTTATACACCGGCGAACCGCACCGTCCGTTCAAGTAAAACTCCTTACTTAGCGCCATAAAAAAACCGAAGCACTTGCTTCGGTTTTTTATTAACTCTTCAGCTACCACTAAGCAGGCTTATTGCCAAATTGATAACTACCGTTGGCAAGGAATTGGGCAACTTCGGTGCGCTTTTTAGCGACTAACAACGCTCCGTCATCCATGAACAAAAAGTTTTTCCAGCAACGCTTAAATACAGACCAAGTGGTTTCAATAACGTTTCGTTGATCATTGCAATAATAAACCACTGTATTATCTTGCCAGTTTAAATGGGTCAATAACTCCTCAGGTAACGCAAGTTGCTCGCTATCCCATACAGCTTCCCAGTTACCCTGCCCAGTCCAAGTTTCTAGATTGAAGGCCCAATCACCCTTACGAAAAAAATCTGGGTGATCAACTTGTTTACTCACAAGGTCTTTCCATAACAAATTCGCTCGAGGCTCTGTCATAGGTTTAATTGCAGCGCTGTCTTCACTGCTAATGGGTAGATCAGCCCGTCTAAAGATCCAAGCTTTTTTGTGCTCACTTAAGGGAATGTAATTCATATCTTCTCTATAACGATTTGGCGTACTCACGCAAATAAAGCGCGAACTTTTTCTAAGTCTTCTGGAGTATCAACACCATGAGCGGGTGTTTCAATTGCTCTTGCCATCTTGATTTTATAACCATGCCAGAGAACCCGTAACTGCTCTAGTTTTTCCATTTTCTCAATGGGAGACGGACTAAGTTGCAAATACTCACCGACAAAATGCGCGCGATAGGCGTATATACCTATATGCCTTGAATACAGCTCACATTGCCAATCTCCATCTCGCTCGTGCGGAACAGCTGAGCGGCTGAAATACAAGGCGTGGTCGTCTTTATCACACACAACCTTAACAACGTTAGGATCATGAATATCTGTATCCTCATATATAGGTACAGACAAACTTGCCATTTTTACTTCGGGTGCATCTTCAAGTAAGCCAGCTACCTGAGAAATTACCGCAGGTGGGATCAACGGCTCATCGCCTTGAACATTAACCACAATGGTATCGTTCGAGAATGCCAACTTTTCACACACTTCAGCTAAGCGTTCGGTGCCCGACTCATGACTGGCAGCAGTGAGCACAACTTCAGCACCAAAACCATCTGCAACATCCACAATACGTTGATCATCAGTTGCAATAACCACACGTTCCGCGCCTGACTTACAGGCCTGCTGATAGACTCTTTCAATCATCGTTTTACCTGCAATATCTTGCAGTGGCTTAGCCGGTAAACGGGTAGACTGATAACGTGCTGGAATAACCACTACAAATTTCATTGCGGTAACTCGTTGGCTGACATTTCTCTGGCTTCATTAACTAAAAGAACCGGAATGGCATCTTTAATGGGATAGGCTAAACGGTCAAATTTACACACTAATTCGTTATTAGGTTTGTCGTAATGCAGCTTGCCTTTACATAAGGGGCAAGCAACAATTTCTAATAAATTATGTTCAACTGACATGAATTTTTTCCTGTAACAATGAGAAAAATTGCTGATAAAACGCATCAGGCAGCACACTATCCACGGGTAAATAATACCACTCATTACCGGCTGTATGACGATATTTAATCGCATCCTTTTCTGTCATGATTATACGTTTCTCAAACAACTCTTTATGCTGTTCTTCACTAAGGTGCTTGTGATCATCTAAGCTGACTTGCTTCTTACAAGCAAAGCCTAAAACAGTAAGTGAATCAAAAAAGCGCGCTGGATTGCCAATTCCAGCAATAGCAGCGTCAAACTGTGTAACATCCGTCACTTGTTGCTGATCACTTACGCGGCGCAAACCACTGGCTCGTAACTGCAACAAATGACTATTGGCATTAAACAGCGGCTCCCCATTACTCACAATCAAATCGACCACTAATAACCTAGAGGCTGTTTCTCGTAAGGGACCCGCGGGTAAACACAATCCATTACCTAAACCTCGCTGAGCATCAACGACCGCAATTTCTATATCGCGTTGTAAGGCATAGTGCTGCATTCCGTCATCGCAAATAATCAGATCACTCCCCTGCTCAACAGCAGCTTTGCACGCCGCACTGCGATTTGGGTCTACGATCACTAGGCACTTGGTTCGCTGATAAATAAGCAGAGGTTCATCACCACACTCTGCAGACTGGCTAGTCGAGCTAACAACAAAAGGATAATAAGGCGCTTTACCGCCATAACCACGGCTAACAACCGCGGGCTTGAAACCGCGCTGCTTTGCCGCTTCAACCAGCGCTAATACAACTGGAGTCTTGCCATTTCCACCCACACTAATGTTACCCACAATGGCAACTGGGATCGGTGGGCGATAACTACTAAACCAAGACAGCTTAAAAGCTAAACGGCGAGCACTAGCAACTAAGTAAAATAAGCCGCTAAGCGGCAGCAACAAACCAATTTTTATCCAATGTTGCTGCTTAGCTTGATACCAAAACTTCACTGCTTACTTTTCACCAAATTGAATTTGATGTAGCTGGTAGTAGTCACCCTGATTAGCCATTAACTCAGCATGACTACCCTGCTCAACCACAACACCTTCATCAAGAACAACAATCATGTCTGCGTTTTCAATGGTTGATAAGCGGTGAGCAATCACAATGGCAGTTCTATCAGAACAAACTCTGTCAATTGCTTGCTGAATTTTACGCTCTGACTCAGTATCAAGCGCCGAGGTAGCCTCATCTAAAATCAGAACTGGTGCATCTTTTAGTAAGGCACGAGCAATTGCAATGCGCTGACGTTGGCCGCCAGAAAGCATCACACCTTTCTCACCAATAACAGTATCAAAGCCATCTTCAAACTTTTCTACGAAGCTGGTTACATTTGCCATTTCAGCCACTCGCTCAATCTCTTCTCGACTGGCGTTTTCATTGGCATAACCAATATTTTCGGCAATGGTACCGCTAAACAGGTGAACAGTTTGCGATACTTGAGCAAACTGCTCACGTAAGTTCTTGAGTTGGTAATCTTGAACAGGAATATCATCTAGCAATACTTGCCCAGATTGCACTTCATAAAACTTGGGCAACAAGCCTGCGATAGTTGACTTACCACTACCAGAGCGCCCTACTAAAGCAACGGTTTGCCCTGCTTCGATATTTAGATTAATACCCTTAAGTACAATCTCATTTTTGGTGGGATACTTGAATTCAACATTCGCTAAGTTGATTTTACCTTTAGCACGTTTAGTAACGTGGCTACCAGTATCAGTTTCGGTATCCATATCCATTACGGTAAATAAGCTAGTACAAGCAGCCATCGCTCTTTGCACATCATTATTTAACTGGGTAATTACTCTTAATGGTTTTAGCAACATCATCATAGAGGTAACAATAATGGTAAAGGTACCTGGACTAAGTTCTGCCACCAGCTCAGGTGATGATGCGGCAAACAATACAATAGACAAGCCAATAGAAGCGATAAACTGTACCGCAGGGTTGGCAATAGCACTTACAGTAGCCATTTTCATTTGCTGGCGACGAATCATGTTACTTGCATCATTAAATCTTGCTTCTTCTTTAGGCTGCCCACCGAATGAAAGAATTTCTTTATGGCCATTGAGCATTTGTTCACTAGTAGTGGTAACGTTACCTACAGCGTGTTGCAAGTTAGTACTAATCTTACGAAATCGACGACTAACCAAATTGATTGCGTAACCCACTGGCGGACCAATTACAAAAAAGATTAGCGATAATTGCCAGCTGTTGTAAAACATAAGAATCAACAAACCAATAATGGTGGCACTTTCTCTCACTAAATTCACCAAACTTGCAGTAGCAGCTGTGCTCACTTGGTTAGAGTCATAGGTGATTTTTGAAATAAGCGTGCCCGTTGGGTTTTTATCAAAAAACGATACTGGCATTAACATCAAATGATTGAATATCTGACGTTGAATTTTCATCACTAGGTGACCACCAACCCAAGACATACCGTAGCTACTGGCGAAACCACAAATACCACGCAACAATACAATGCCTAATACAAAGATTGGCATGTAAGTTAACACTGCCGGGTTTTTACCGGACAAACCTTCATCGATCAGCGGCTTGATTGAGTAAACAAAAAGCGTATCTACGGCGCCGTAACCTATCATGCCAATAATGGCGACAATCAAACCAATCTTACGGTCTTTCACATAGCTTAATAAACGGAGAAAATTAGCTTTTGTATTCGTAGCTGTATCTGGAATCATAAGAACAGAGTTATTCCATCGGAAAAATTGCCTTAGTTTAGCGGTTTATAGCCAAATCACCAACTGATGATTTGCTGGTACCACGGACTCGTTTTTAATTGTCTATACGGATAAACTTGGTATGAACGGTCATCAATTTCAAGTTTTATTGCTCCATCCCGACCCGTTATATACTGCTTGCTCTCGGTGTAACGCTCTTGCACCGATTGATGCGGGAAACCAAATCGATTAAACGCCCCGCTACTATGAATTACCACTTCTGGGTTTAGCGCATGAATAAAGCTAGTTGAAGATGAGCTATTGCTACCATGATGGGGACTTAACATGATATTCACCTGTTTTAAGCCAGCATTTAGTAATTGTTGTTCAGCCAATTGCTCAATATCACCAGTCAGCAACACGCTTGTGTGGCCGTCGCTGAGCTTTATTACACAAGACCCATTGTTTCCATAACCAAGGTCGGCTAAGTAGAAATCTAATTGTAGCTTTCCCCACATCCGCTTACCTTGGCAAAATGTTTCTGGTAAGCGTTTGTCTCGGCCATAATATTGCTTGGCTTGTGGGTAAGTCAGCTCTAAGACTTCTCTCCCACCAGCGTGGTCATTATCTCCATGACTAATTATTATGCTATCAACATGTTGAACTCTTAGCTCCGCAATAAGAGGAACGATCACACTTTCTGCGTAACTAAAACCGCTGCGAAACCTCGCCCCTGTATCATAGATTATCGCTTCACCTCGATGGGTAACCACCACGGCAAGCCCCTGCCCTACATCTAGTACATATACTTGCCAGCTATCTTTAGACTGGCTTAAGCGATGGCTACTAGGTAACAATAAAAGTAACAACAACACCCAATACAAACGCTTACGGTAAAACCTCAGTAATAGTGCACATAGTGGGAGAATTAGTAGTAAACCAATAACAATCGACGACGAGCTTAAACTCACCGACAAATTGCTACTCAGCCACTCAAGCGAGCTATAAAGGTATGAAAATAGCCAATCAACAAACTGCGCCAAATAAGGTGCTAAATCACTGTCAGCTGCAAAAAACAAATTGAGTAATAACAAGGCTGGCACGATCACCATACTAAACAACGGCACGGCAACAAGGTTAAGCAACAACGCTGAACTAGGCACTAATCCAAACAACAACACCTGCAGTGGCATCATTAATAAACCAATAGCCAACTGAATAAATACAAGCATTGCCAGCTTATTTCTTGGGCCTAACCACAAGCAGAGTAATACAATAGCGACAGCAAAATAGGACAGCCAAAAACCACTGTTATAAACACTAAACGGCCATATAAGCAGGATGAGTAATGCACTAAACATTAAGCCAAAAACAACTGTTCTGCGGCTACCTAATAATATAAATAGCATCGAACTGCTATACATTAGCAATGCTCGCATCATTGATAACTGCCAATTGGCCAGCCAACAAAATGCGATACAACATGCCAAGCTAATCAAAATTGGCATCGCTTGTTGATTAACCCTAAACGCGATACTCACAAGCCTTGCTAACAACCACGACCAAAAAGCCACAATGCCTAAATGCAATCCGGACAATACAAACAAATGACCTAAGCCAGATTGCTGATATAGCTGCTTATGCTGCTGCGAGAGAAGCCGTTTATCACCCGTCATTAGCGCCAACATCTCACCAGAATACTGATAGTTTTGCAGTAATTTGGCTAACTTTGTTAACCAAACTTCTCGATATGAAGGTTCGCTTTCTAGTAGCTCATAACTAATCAGTTTGCCGCGCCCAATAATTGATTTAGCAACTAACCACCTTGCATAATTAAATCCTGCCGGATTAATACTGGCAAAGGCAGGTTTTAGCTTAACCTCGCCAACAATTTCCTGACCGGCCAGAAGTGGCACAAAATCCTTTGTTGAACGAGAATGATAAAGGGTAAGTTTTGGCTGCCACCACGCTATACTGGTATGGCTATCTAATTGATGTAGTTCTACAGTAATTTTTTGCCAGTATTGATTATTATCAACTGCCAAGATCTCGCCATTTATGCTAAAGTTGGCCGTTTTTTGTTGGATGCTAACAATCCATGACTGATAATACAGCGCATGGCTCGTCATCCAACACACGCCAAATATGAAGCCAGCAGCCCAGAGCTTTCTTTTCCAAAGCGAAGCCACAAGTGCAACGAAGCTAACATATAGGAGTGGTAAGCTAAGTAGGTTCGGCCAGAATAGCGATGAAGTCATTGCTAGCAAACTTGCTAGTAAAAAGGCATTCATATGTCATAAGAAGTTTATTATCAATAACAAACTATATGCCAAAAAAAACGATACAACGATTTATTCCTAAAACTGAAGATCTAAAAGCAAGCAAACATCTAAAATTTTTTGGTGATTGGCTACACAACCCTAATTTGTGGCACCTTAACCGGCGCTCAGCTGCGGGCGCATTTGCCATAGGTTTGTTTGTGGCTTTTATTCCGCTGCCGTCGCAAATGATTATTGCAGCAGCTTTAGCCATTATGTTTAAGGTAAACCTGCCTTTATCGGTTGCCTTAGTTTGGATATCCAACCCGTTTACTATCCCGGCTATCTTTTATTTTTGTTATTTAGTAGGAACGGGGATCTTAGGTCAACCGGTAGCCGACTACCATTTAGAGCTAACTTGGCATGGCCTAGAACATCTCATCGCCACCATTGGCCCAGCCTTTTTACTAGGCAGCCTTGTTAATGGTATTGTTTTTTCTGTGTGTGGTTATTTTGCGATTAACGCATTGTGGCGTTATTCAGTTAGGCGTCGCTACCGCAAACGCAGATAGATGTCCAAAACAAAAAAAGGAGCCTTACAGCTCCTTTTTTGTTGATGTGGCATTAACCTAATTCTTGAGCAGGCTTAACTCGAGTCGCCTGCCAAGCTGGCCATATAGTGGCTAACATACTTAATACTAGCGCCGCCACAACGACTGCTATAACGTCTGTCCAAATAAGCTCAACGGGAAGAAAATCGATAAAATAAATATCGGCAGAGAGCAAACTATGCCCTATTAGGGCTTCAATCAAAGCAACCAATTTAGGCAAACCAAAACTACCTAACACGCCTAACAATGCCCCCCACGCACAACCTAAAACCCCGTTATATGAGCCGTATACGATAAAGCTCTTCAATAAGGTTTGGTCGCTCGCGCCCATGGTTTTTAAAATAGCAATGTCACCACGTTTTTCGCTTACCGCTAAAATCAAGGTGGATACGATATTGAAGCTAGCCACAGCCACTATCAATAACATTATCGCGTACATAATGGTGCGAACTAACTGAATGTCTTGGTAGAGATAACCATGTTGGCGGATCCAACTCTTAATATAAACCAGTTGGGGAAAGTTCTTTGCCACAGAACGCACCACTTGGTCTGCTTGTAAGGGATCTGCAACCTTCAAGCTAATCCCAGAAACGCCGTCTTGCCAATTCATCAATTGTTGGGCAAATGCCAAATTAATAAAGGCCAGCTGATTATCCAATTGTCCCCCAGCCTTCATCAAGCCGACAACCTTAACCCGAACCCGCTGTGGTGAACTTAAACGGTTTTGTTGATTAGCTTTAGGCAACAACAAAGTAACCTGCTCGCCTTCGGTTACATCAAGCAGTTTAGCGATACCCGAACCCAAAACAATTTGCGGCTGGTTACTTGCCAGGGCTTGCCAAGCGCTGTCCCCAACATACTGATGAAGGTTAGTAACATTCTTATCTAAGTTTGGATCGATGCCCTTTAGCGACAAGGCTTTCATCTGTTTGCCTTTTTGCACCAGTGCACTAAAGCTAACATAAGGAGCAGCGCCCAGTACCTTAGTATGGTCCATAGCAGTAGTTAACAGCTGCTGATGATCGCTCAAAGGAGGGTTTACCGCCTCTAGCTCGCCATGGCTTACAATCGCTAAAAAGCGCTCGCGCAACTCTCGCTCAAAACCATTCATGACCGAAAGGCCAATGATTAAAACCGCTACACCCAACACAATGCCTAAAGTAGATGAGGCCGAGATAAACGAGATAAATCCATTACTATTGTTGGCTCGGTGATAACGCAAGCCAATAAAAAATGACAAAGGCAAACGCATGCTATTCGCCCTTGCTCACAAAGTTTCCGTCTTGCATATATGCTTGGCGGGTAAACTTAGCAGCTAAAGTTAAATCATGGGTAACCACAACAAACGCTGTATTTAAATCTCGGTTCAGTTCCAAAATAAGTTGATAAATAGATTCTGTGCTTTGGCTATCTAAATTTCCGGTGGGCTCATCGGCTAGCACCAAGCTTGGCTCATTAACCAAGGCGCGAGCGATAGCCGTGCGCTGGCGTTCGCCTCCCGATAACTCAGATGGTCGGTGCTTTAAGCGATGGCCTAAACCAACTCTCTCCAATAAAGCTTGCGCTTTTTGCATAGCGGCCTTTTTTGCCATTCCCGCAATTAACAGGGGCATTGCAACATTCTCTATGGCCGAGAACTCACCTAATAAGTGGTGAAATTGGTAGATAAAACCAAGCTTTTGGTTGCGTAACCCAGCTAATTGCTTGCTACTTAAACCGTCGATAGCTTGTCCATCGATACTTACCGTGCCCTTGTTGGCTTCATCTAATCCACCAAGAATATGCAACAAGGTACTTTTACCAGAGCCCGAGCTACCTACAATGGCCACTGCTTCACCAGCATTCACTTCAAAATCAACGCCATGAAGCACTTCTGTAGATTGATTGCCGTCTTGGTAAGTTTTATATATTTCTTTCGCCACTAAAACGGGCTGAGCATTAATCTCATTCATAACGAAGTGCCTCTGCAGGGTGGATTTTGCTGGCGCGCCAAGCAGGATAAATCGTCGCGACAATGCTTAACAACATGGCAGCAACGGTGATGAAGATAATTTGCTCACTGCGTTGCAATACAGGTAAACCTGCACCACCAAAGTTGGCCGCAAAGTTAAGGCCAATTGCAGACATAACACTATTAATGTTGGAACTAAGCCACCAGCCACTTAAGGCTCCAACGGCTGCGCCAATGCAACCGCTCCAGGCTCCTTGCACAACAAACACCATTACTACCTTATCGCGCGATAAACCTAGGGTTTGCAAAATGGCCACATCGCTGCGCTTTTCCCCTACCATCATCACCAAACTCGACAGTATGTTAAACGCGGCTACCGCGATAATTAGGCAAAACAGCATGCCCATCATGTTTTTTTCCATTTTAACTGCGGCAAATAATTCGCCATAAAAGCGCCGCCAATCTTGAAACTCTACATTGTGCTGATTAAGGCTAGCGGCGATGTTTTCTATTTGGAACGGATCATCAAGGAATACTCGCTGTTGGCTCACAGCGGAAAGTGGAGAACGCAATAGGCGCGCGCTATCTTCTATATTGAGTAAAATAAATTGCTTGTCGACTTCAGCGGCAAACTCAAATATTCCTGAAACAACAAAATTACGTTGTGAAGGCATTTCTCCTAATGGGGTATATACCAGTCTGTCGGTAGCCAGCAGCCTTATGGTGTCACCTAAGCGCACACCCAGAGCATTAGCCGTACCAATACCTATCACTACGTTGTAACTGCCTGCTTGCAGGCTATCTAGATCACCAATCAGCATCTTTTCACGCAGCAGCGCTGCATCTTTTTGTTGCTCGATATCGATGCCCTGCATCATCGCTGCATGCAAGTTACTGCTACTTTGCAGTACAACTTCACTCAGTACTAATGGTGCGGTAGCTAACGAGGACAAGTTATTAGGCAAGGTTTGCTGATTAGCAACAGTAAGATGAGGAACTAAATTGAGGATGCGCTGCTTTAACTGGTTTTCAAAACCATTCATTACCGAAATAACCGTAATAAGCGCAGCTACCCCTAATGTAATGCCTAAAGTAGAAAACCAACTCACAAACGACGCAAAACGTTGCTGTTTGGCTCCTCGCGAGAACCGCCATGCTATAAAGCCAATTAATTTCATTGAAGCAACGAACATCCCTAGGCACAAAAAAACGCGCTAATCATACCGCGCGGCACTAAGGCCAACAAGTCACAACTCTTGCTTAATCACATAAAAAACAAAGATATTCAGATTATTTGCAATCCGCTACGCAACTTGTTGTAATTTCGCCTTCTACTACGCTTTAAGCATGGTCTATTTGACAACTCGCCGCACGGCGCTTCTGGGAATGTATGCAGGAACAACAATATTTTAGCGTTACTCATCAACTTAATGTAAACCTTGAGTTAATTGAGCCAAATGACTTACCTCAGACAAAAGCAGCATTTGAAGCCAGCATTCCTGAGCCCTTTACCCTGGCTAACCCAGGACAGCATCATTCTCTGCTCGGTTTGCGCGCAATTAAACAACTGGGCGAAGCAGGCGAACAGCTTTTATCTTATTTGCACGCTCAAGAACAAAAGCTAAACCGAGTGTTAAGTTACGTGCTAGTACAACAAGATAGCCCTGAACACCGTACGCTCAGTCATCAATTTGGCGGCTCAGAAATCCATTGTTTCTGGCCACAAGCCTTGCAGCAAGGGCAAGCAGTAAAGCTGAAGATTTTTCTGCCAGAAGAGTCCACTGCCGTTTATTGCTATGGTGAAGTACAGCAAAGCAAAGCCATTGCTCATCGCAGTGAGCACTTGGTAGAAATAAACTACACCTTGATCCGAGATGAAGATGTTGAAGCACTGGTTAGAGCCAGCTTACACATTCAAAGCCAGCAGCTAAAAGCCCGAGCAGATGCTCGCCAACAAGCCGAAAAATAAGAGTTATCAGTGTTACTAAATTTACCCTGCCCAGTTGATGCTGGCGACCAAAAGCAAGTAAGCAACTTACCCGGTAGCGCGCTTGCTTTTGTTATTCAAGAATACATCGCGCAACTTGATGCGCCCATCGTGATTTTAACTGAAGATACTCGTAGCGCGCTGCAAATAGAGCGAGAAGTAAACGGCTTAAAACCTCAGCGTGCCTTGCATTTGCTACCCGACTGGGAAACCTTGCCTTACGACACTTTTTCACCGCACCAAGATATTGTATCGCAACGTATTTTAAGCCTTAATCAACTAAGTCACGATAAAAATAGTGTGCTTATTGCGCCCATAGCTACCTGGCTGCAACGTTGTGCGCCGGCTGAATTTTTAGCCAAGCACAGCTTGCAGCTTAAAGTAGGTCAAAGCTTAAACCTCAATGCTTTTAAAGAGCGTTTAGTTAGCGCCGGCTATCAGCACGTTGATCAAGTAATGGAGCACGGAGAGTTTGCTCTTCGCGGAAGCTTGCTAGATCTCTTTCCCATGGGCAGCAACCTGCCTTTTCGCTTGGACTTTTTTGATGATGAGCTAGACAGCATTCGCGAGTTTGATCCCGATACCCAGCGTAGTGCTGAGCAGCGCAAAAGCATTACCTTATTACCAGCGCACGAGTTCCCGACCGATGCAGGCGGTATAGAAACCTTCCGCCAACAGTGGCGCGACCGTTTTGAACCAAGCCGAGATGCGGGCTCCATCTATCAACAAGTCACCAAAGGAATAATGCCAGCGGGCATCGAGTATTATCTACCTTTATTTCATGCTCATACCGAAAGCTTAACCGACCAATTAGCCACCAACACGGTGATTCTTAAAGTCGGTGATTTGGATCATGCCGGTAAGCAATTTTGGAGTGAGTTGACGGACCGTTATGAAAATCGACGCTACGACAAAGCGCGGCCGATCTTACCGCCAGACGAGTTATATCAAAGCATCGAGCAATGCTTTAAAGAACTAAAACAGTTTGCAGGCGTAAAACTGCATAAAGGCCCGGCCCGTAATAGCCAAGGTAAGCTGAATCTAGATGCCCACGCGCTGCCAGACTTAAGTGTAAATCACCGTTTGAACTTGCCTTTGCAAGCGCTAAGTCATTACCTAGAACATCACCCAAAACCTAAAACCTGTTTTATCGCCGAGACAGAAGGCCGTCGAGAAGCCCTAAAAAACTTGCTTAGCCCGCTTAAACTGCGCATCAAAGATGTTGCCAGTATCAGTGAGTTTTTGGCAAGTAAAGACAGCTTGGCCATGGTGGTGGCACCTTTAGATAAGGGCTTTGAGCTAAAAGATCCCAATGTTCAGCTAATTAGTGAAGTTGATTTACTCGGCGATAAAGTACGAGCTAAGCAACGTAAAGCATCAAGTAAAACACTTAATCCTGATGTACTTATTCGCAATTTAGCTGAGCTAAGTATTGGCCAGCCAGTGGTACACATAGAACACGGGGTTGGCCGCTATCATGGTTTAAGCAGCTTTGAAAACGGTGGTATTAAAACCGAGTTTTTAACCCTAGAGTATGCCAACGAAGCCAAGCTTTACGTGCCGGTAAATGCCCTGCATTTAATTAGTCGCTACTCTGGTGCTAACGACGAAACAGCGCCTCTGCACAAACTAGGTAATGATCAGTGGCAAAAAGCCAAAGCCAAAGCTGCTGAGAAAATTCGCGACGTAGCCGCCGAGTTACTAGAAGTTTACGCAAAACGCGCCGCCAAACCCGGCTTTGGTTATGAGCTAGATGACGCCGCCTACCAACAGTTTGCAGCCGATTTCCCGTTTGAAGAAACCGATGACCAACAACAGGCTATTGGCGCAACCTTGCAAGATATGCAAACACCTAACGCCATGGACCGCTTAGTGTGTGGTGATGTAGGTTTTGGCAAAACAGAAGTTGCCATGCGCGCAGCATTTGTTGCCGTAAATGCTGGCAAACAAGTCGCCGTACTAGTGCCAACCACCCTATTGGCCCAGCAACACTTCGACAACTTTAGCGATCGTTTTGCCAATTGGCCGATAGAAGTCGCTTCGTTATCTCGCTTTAAAACCACTAAAGAACAAAATGTAGTCTTAAAGGATCTCGCTGCAGGCAAAGTGGATGTAATTATTGGTACCCATAAACTGCTTAGCAAGGATGTAAAATTTGCTGATTTAGGTTTGTTGGTCATCGACGAAGAACACCGCTTTGGGGTGCGCCAAAAAGAACAGATTAAAGCGATGCGTGCTAATGTCGATATTCTTACTCTTACCGCGACGCCAATTCCTCGAACCTTAAACATGGCAATGAGTGGCATGCGTGATTTATCGATTATCGCGACTCCACCGGCGAAGCGCTTGGCTGTAAAAACCTTTGTTCGCCAGCACGACGCCGCGCTAATTAAAGAAGCAATTAGTCGTGAAGTGATGCGCGGCGGTCAAGTTTACTTCTTGCATAACAAAGTCGAAACCATCGAACGTATAGCTCAAGAGCTTAAAGAATGGTTGCCTCAAGCGCGAATTACCGTGGCTCATGGCCAAATGCGTGAGCGCGAACTTGAACGAATCATGGGTGACTTCCACCACCAACGGTTCAATGTACTGGTGTGTACCACTATCATTGAAACTGGCATCGACATCCCTAGTGCCAACACCATCATTATTAACCGCGCCGACAATTTTGGTTTAGCTCAATTGCACCAATTACGTGGTCGTGTTGGCCGCTCGCACCACCAAGCCTATGCGTATTTGCTAACGCCACCACCTAAGTTGATCACCAAAGATGCAAAAAAACGTTTAGATGCCATATCGCAGCTAGAAGATTTAGGTGCCGGCTTTACCCTTGCTACTCACGATTTAGAAATTCGAGGTGCAGGTGAATTATTAGGTGATGACCAAAGCGGACAAATTGAAGCAGTAGGCTTCACGCTTTACATGGAAATGTTAGATAGAGCTGTCACGGCACTAAAAAATGGTCAAGACCTAAATTGGGACTTAAGCCAGAACGACCAATGTGAAGTAGAACTGCGCTTACCCGCTCTGCTGCCCGATGATTACATTTTTGACGTAACCACACGCTTAACCATGTACAAACGCATCGCCAACTGTGCCAATCAAGCAGAAATGCGAGAGCTACAAGTGGAGTTAATTGACCGCTTTGGCTTATTACCTGAGCAGGCAAAAAACCTATTTGAAGTTCAAAATCTCAAAATTGAAGCCGAACAGCTAGGCATTAAACGTATTGAAGCTGGGCCTAAAGGTGGCCAAGTTGAGTTTGCCGAAACCACAAAAGTTAATGCCGCTTTTCTAGTAAGCCTGTTACAATCACAGCCAGCTATTTATCGCCTAGAAGGTGCCAACAAACTTAAGTTTGCGGTACCTAGCGATAGCCCAGAACAGCGATTAAGCTTAATCGAATCATTATTGGAGCAATTTACTGCCAATGCGACTAACTCTTAAACATGCCCTGCAGCTAGGTAGCTTAGCTGCAGTAAGCTTTACCAGCCTATCTAGTTTTGCTCAAGAGCCTCGCTGGTTTGACATTGAAGTTATTTTTTTCAAACGTAACGTAAGTGTTGAAAGTAGCCAAGAGTATTGGCCGCAACCACAAAGCCTTAATGCCAACACGAGTGAACCTTTACTGGCACCACTATTTGGTTGCAGCGAAGAACAAGAGCCTTGCATTGCGCCACGTTTTGATAAGCTACCAGTAAGCATTGATGGTAGAGGCTGGCCGATAAGCGGCGCTACTAAACGCCAAATGCTAAGTAAAGAGCAGCTTGAGCTAAACGATGAGTTTGCTAAACTCACCCAGCACGCAGCGTTCACGCCCTTATTACACCTAGGCTGGCGAGAAATTGTTGCTCCTCGCAATCGCGCTAAGCATTACCAAGTACAAGCCGGTGAAGACTTCTCTACCCGTTTCAATGATGAAGGACGTTTAGTTGGCTCTTTAACTTTCTCTGATGAGCAATATGCGCAAGAAAGCCAAAGTTTCGACTTAGCCGCTGAAAATATTTCGTTGTTTGATGAACCCGACTCAGCAGTTGGCGCTTTTGATATTGAACCAGAGCCGGCGCCAGCTATTTGGGAACTGGAAGGCGGAATTCGTGTATACCTGCAGCACTACCTGTATATCGAAAGCGAGTTACTGCTAAAACGCCCTGTTGAAGTAGAGCTGTTGCTGAACGAACCAGAACCTCTGCTTGAGCAACCTGCAGAATTACCACAGCAAGAAACTGTTATCGCTGAAGAAAGTACTGTAGAAGTTCCTGCCAATGTTGCCGTAGCTGAAGTTGTTGTACCTAGTGAAGAGCAACAAGTGGTTGTGCTGAGTGCTGACGCAGAGACAACAGAGCAAGGTAGCTTAATTAGTGAATACCACACAGAAGAGCAGCTACACAGCTTTAAGTTCGATCAAAAACGTCGTGTACGTTCAGGTGAGATTCACTACTTTGACCACCCGTTAATGGGCATGCTGATTCAAATTCGTCGCAGCCCGGAAGCGCAAACTAACGCTTCTGACGATACTGAGCAAGCACCTTTAATCGACGCTCAAGCGGAATCAGATCCTATCGTTGAGGCTGAGCAAGCAAATGTAAATGAAGCATCAGAGCTTAGTAGCGACCAGCAAAACAGCTCTGTTACACCCGCTTCTTAAGTACATTTGTGTTACTTGCTAATCAACCCAGCGTGCTATTTGCTTGCGCGCTGTTAAGCAGAACCTGGTTATTGCTGGCCATTGCCGCCAGCTCTCGACAAACTGGGGACAAAATACTGGGTCTACTCTACCCTGACCATTTTTGGTTTTACGTTGGCTTGGCTATGGGCGCTTTGCCGCTCACTCGATTGATCTTTCCGAAACTTTGGCAAAAGCTCTCCATTAGGAGTCAACTTTGGGGCATTTTAGTTCTATTATTCAGCGACATAGCCATTCAGATTCACTCTATTAATTTAAACTATTGGCGCTTTGAAACCCTTAATGCCGTTACGTTGTGGATAAGCTTAATGATGAGCTTTATTGTGTTCAAATCCGCTTTAGAAAAACATCCTTCACATTAAAACTTGTTGAAAAAGCAGTTAATAAAACCCAGAGCCTAACTCGTTACCTATAGATTAAAGTTGCTAATAAACAAATAAAAAAAGCAGCCCTGAGGCTGCTTTTTTATTTAATCATCAATCTTACACGCTTAGTGCAACTTAAGCTTAGGCCTTAATACTTGGTTTATGCGCCCTACTAGCATCATCAAGCCGGTTTTCATGTAACCATGTAAGGCGATTTGGTGCATACGATATAAGGAAATATACATTATCCGAGCGATGCGCCCTTCAATCATCATAGAGCCCTGCATCAAGTTCCCCATTAACGAGCCAACGGTTGAATAGCGGCTAAGTGATACTAATGAGCCATGATCTTTATATTCAAACTCTAGCAGTGGCTTTTCTTCTATTTGACGCACAATGTTTTTAAACACCAATGTTGCCATTTGATGAGCCGATTGAGCACGTGGCGGTACAAAGCCATCTTCGCCCATGGCGCAACTAGCACAATCGCCAATTGCATAAACATTACTATCGCGTGAGGTTTGCAGAGTTGGCCTAACCACTAATTGATTAATGCGGTTAGTTTCTAATCCACCTAAGTCCTTCATAAACTCTGGGCATTTAATGCCAGCCGCCCAGACCATAATATCGGCTTTAATTAGCTCACCATCTTTGGTGGTTAAACCCTCAGGTGTTGCTTCTGTCACCATGGTTTTGGTGCGAACATCCACACCCATTTTTTGCAGCTCTGAATGGGCTGAACTAGAAATACGCACTGGTAAAGCAGGTAGAATTTTTTCCCCGGCCTCTACCAAGGTAACCGCCAAACTAGAATGACTTAAATTAGGTACACCGTAAGCTCGAAGCTGATCTAAGGCGTTATGAAGCTCAGCAGAAAGTTCTACACCGGTTGCCCCTGCACCTACAATGGCAACTCGTACTTTTTCGCCACTTTGCGCTTCGTCATTTTGCGAGTACTGTAAGAAACGATTAAGCATGCGGCGGTGGAATAAATCGGCGCGACTTGGGTTATCGAGGAAAATACAGTTGTCTTTAACACCTTTAGTATTAAAGTCATTGGAAACCGAGCCAATCGCCATTATCAAGTAGTCGTAGTTAAGTTGGCGAGCAGGCAATACTTCTTTACCTTCCTCAACCATTGGTTTTAGGGTCACTAATTGATCTTCACGATTTACGTCGTCAACTTCACCGAGTTGAAACTCAAAACCATGATTAGCAGCATGAGAGCGATAACTAAGCGCATCAATGCCGGCATCTAATGAACCAGTGGCTACTTCGTGTAACAGGGGTTTCCAAAGGTGAGTACGGTTTTTATCTACCAGCACTACACTCGCTTGGCCTTTTTTCCCTAGTTTACGCCCTAAACGTGTCGCTAGCTCTAAGCCACCGGCACCACCACCAACTACAACGATTCTAGTCATGCTTGCTTGTTTCCTTGTAACAACTTGAAGTGTTTTTGCTTTACCCAAAAGGCATTTAGTTGATTTTTTGTGCCTTGAACTGCTGGTGAAGCAGCGCTCATTATACGTAACTTGATAGAGATCACAAAAAGAGCGCAATAAAAAAGAGGGATTAAATCCCTCTTTTGACAAAAATATAAGCTTCTACAGGCTTGGTAAACGTTTTAAAGACTTAATCAACTGTAAGTGATGACTAATATCTTTAAACTTGTGACTTTGCTCTTTATCCCATACTACCTGGTAGTAATCTTTAAGCTCTTGTTCCGATACCTTGTTATCCAGTACTTCGTCGTTTTCCGACAGCACTACCGTACAATTGCCTTTATTCTTGGTTCTAAACTCGGTTACACATTTAGAAGCAATATCAATGTACTCTTCTGGTCGCTCAATTCGGCCCTGCATGTTCACTTCTGGGTGTAAGTTCGGGTTAAAAATCACCGAAGGAATACCACATAAAAAGCCAATGCGTTCGCTCCAATAGCCGCCTAGTCCCACACCACAAATCACCACTTCTTCATCAGCACTTAACATGAGCTGTTTGTGCACTTCTTTTAGAAGATGGCTCATGTCATGCCTTGGGTGAATGGTACTGTAGCTAATTGGTCGCACGTCTGGATCGACAAATTGCAGCTGCAGCACTTTTTCGTGGTTACCCGGACTTGTTGAGTCAAAGCCGTGTAGATAAATAATCATCTCGCTTTACCTTCCTTAGAATCACACACTAAAAACAAGTGTATTTATAAACTGTTTGTTTCACTACTCATTTGCGCTATTTTCGCAGCGCGAGCGGCAATTTCTTTATACTGAGCTTGCGCTTCTAACTCAGACCAACTAAGTGAATATGCTTTGCCTACTAATCGCTCACCGGCGGGCACTTGAGTATGCTCTAGGCCATCTAGCAAACTAATGCTTGCTTCTCGATCATTACAGGCGAGCAACAAATCACAGCCAGCAGTTAATGCTTGTTTAGCGCGAGCAACATGATCGCCCACCACTGCTGCCCCCTTCATGCTTAAATCATCACTAAATATTAGACCTTTAAAGGCCAAACTTTTGCGGAGAATTTGCTGCAACCAAATCTTAGAAAAACCAGCTGGTTTTTCATCAACTTGCGAGTAAATAACATGCGCAGGCATCACCGCATCCAATTTATTTTGGGCTATTAGTGAGGCAAACACTTGCATATCTTGCTGTTGAATGTCGGCAAAAGAGCGGTTATCACGCGCCTCTAAATGATGAGTATCGGCTTTTACATTGCCATGACCAGGAAAGTGCTTACCGGTAGCTTTCATTCCTGCTACCGACATACCATCGATAAATGCGCTGGCAAGCTGAGTAATCTGTTCAGGCTTGTCACTAAATGCCCGCTGGCCAATCACGTCACTCACGCCATTAATATCTAACACGGGAGCAAAACTGATATCAATGTCGCAAGCTCGCAGCTCAACCGCCATTAACCAACCTAATTGCTTTGACCATTCAATGCTAGACAAACCTAGCTGATTGGCGGTGTTGGCAATTTGCCCCATTGCAGGTATGGCAGAAAACTGCTCTCTAAATCTTTGGACACGCCCACCTTCATGGTCAACAGCAATCAGTAAACGCTGGTTGCTGGCCACTCTTATGGTTCGTACTAGTTCTATTAGTTGAGCTCGGTCTTGATAATTACGGCTAAATAAAATAACCCCAGCCACCAAAGGATGCTGGAGCATTTCAGCTTCTTCAGCACTCAGCTCTGTGCCAAGTAAATCGATAAAAAGTGGGCCCATTAATCACTACCAACCAAAAGTAGATTTAGTTTCGGCCTTACGGATCTCAGTCTCATCAGCCCATTCTACTAGGCCGGTTTTTAAATCCATTAATCGCATGGTCATTTTGTAATAAACGTCTTTAGTCTTTTTGTTGGTTTTTACGATACTCGCTAGGTTACCGTAGAGCATGTATTCGGCGCCGACCTGCTGACCAAATGCAATCGCTTTTGAGGGGTCAACTAAACCACCATCATTCTGAAAGTCGAGCTGCTCTCGCACTTCATTCACGCGGCTCATATCAACAAAGCGGAATTTGCCAGATTGCAATAATTTGGTGCTGATGGAATCAGTTACCGATTCGGTATCGATGTGTTCAGTAGTTTTATTTTTGATCCGTTCAACAAACACAATCGGACGATTATTGGCGGTGATTTCTGCTAACAAAGGAGATGAGATCATGGAGTCAGTCATTTCGCCAGCAATCTTTTGCAAATCAGTCGAACCAAAAGCAACATCTACAGTTTCAACTTCTTGAGGGTCGCCATAGCTCACCTGAGTTGAACACCCAGTCAAGGTAAATGCCAGTATGGATGCTGCTAATACAAGTTTTTTCATGGGATATCTCTCTGTTATTCAACTTCTCTAACATAAATTTTGAAATGGTTAGCGTTGTGAACTAACGCCACCGATTGGACCTGAATTTGTTGCTTGCCGTGCAAGCTTAGCGGCGTCCATGCTGTTGTTGCGTTGTTCAATTGTACATTGTTACTGTCGTACCAATAAAAACGATACTGTAAATCTAAGTCACCTTTGTATAAAGATTGTATTGTGGCGACACCACGCAGGCGATCCATACCTTGGTGGGTTGCTGCATCAATAATGGTTAGCTTACGACCTAGATTAAGGTTATCTACTATTAACCATTGTTTACCATCAGGTTTGTCTGAGTCGGCTGCTATTCCGGAGGTATCAGTGGTGCACCCAACCAACAATGCACTTAGTAACAGCAAATATTTCATAGCTTTACCCTCTTCATAAATTAAATACTTGAGCAGGAGCACCCAAATCATTGGTTAACACCAAGGTAACCCTTCTGGGCCTTAAAGTAATGCTTGTAGATGGTTCAATTAACCCCTCAAATTCTAGAGTATGTTCACCAACAGGCAAAGCTTTAACGGCAATCTGTGCTAAAGCCGGTAAGGTTTGCCAACTACGAGTATCGGCTCTCTCTGAAGCAACATTGTAAATATTGACTAAGGCGTTCGCCCAATTTTCTTCATCATCAGCTTTGTCTTTGTTCACTTCTCGCCTAAATTGGTCTTTGGTAATAACCCGCAAGATTTGCCGCAGTAATATGCCTGGTAAGTCTTGTTGCAACTGCTTAGCCGCTAAGTCATCAAACTGCACTAAACGCTCGGTAGCAAACCGCTCACCATTAACGGCTAGCTTTTGCGGAATGCTTACTTGGGCATTTCCCCTCATAATGGGCAGCGCTACCGTGTAGGTTTCCCAGCGATTATGGTTATAAAGTGGCAGTGTAAAACGGGCTTCTTGGCGAGCGGCAACAATTGATTGTTCATGAAGAACAATCAGCAAACCTTGTTGTTTACTTAAGGGAACTGGCTCTGCTGGGGTATACTTTTTATAGTCACTCATCGAGAGTTTCTTGCCAAGGCGGGCAACTTCTGCTTGTAAGTAGCTATTGTTAGGCGCCAGTGCCAAGGCCTTTCGGTAATCGATGTAAGCATCATCCTCTTGCCCCGCCGCCAAGTACAATGCAGCTGATAGAGCAAACGTTAAACCATTTTGAAAAGCATTATCCAGGGCTTTATTCTTGGAGTTTAGTTGCGGGTATTCTTGCATTAAATCGTCGTATTGTGCTGTGTAATCCCGTAATTGTTCTTCTAGGCTAATTGGTGCTTCTTGCATAGCTTGCTGTTGAATCATTGCCGCACGGCGTACTTCAATCAAAGCCGACTCTAGGCCATTGCTATGCAAGTAATTTATCGCCTGATAATGATGCAACATAACCTGTTCATAAACAGGAATATGGTACTCAATAAAGTTATCGTTGGTCGCCAAGGCTGAAACATTCTGTAAACCCGTTGATAAACGGTACTCCGCCTGCCGAGATAACCACTGAAGTTGTTCGTCAACGGTAGTGAAATGTGCTTGGCTTTGTTCAAAGTCGCCCGCTAAGTAACTCATCCGCCCCTTTTCTAGTTGCTTAAGGTAGTAGCTATTATCGCCTTGTTTACCTTCGGCCAATAAGTCCGAGGCTAGCTCAAATTTTCCTGAACCTAGTTGGTAACGGCTCGCGCGCAATTGCTCGTCATAACTCACAAAAAGATCACTGAAAACTGCACTGCTGCAACCTAGTAATACTATGCTAGAAAAAAATGCAGCCAAAAACACTCGCGGTTTATACGAAAGAAAGTGATGAAACTGACGGTTTACTAACATGCACTTAAACATGCGAGGTACAAAGGCCATTTGTCTAAGCTAAAACCCATGTGGATGAAGAATCTTCTTTATAAACTATTTTGCTATACAGGCCCAACCTAGCGGTAGATTATTTAGCAAAAAAGCGCCCTAGTTGTGTTTTATTTGAACGATTAGCTTTAGATAAAAGTTTAAAAGGTAAAGTCTTAGTTAAATCAGCCGCTAATATCAGTATAAAAGCGGCCTGCGCGAGTAGAGTTGTGATCTCTTACATAGTAAGAACAGCCAACACAGGGCATACTTTTAACAAAATAAAACAATATAAAAACTATAAATAGCTAACAAGATCGGTTGGTCGAGGAATTATGAAAAAAAAGTCACTGAACGTAGCCTCATCGCTCCAATTTTTTAAAAATATTTCTATTGTTCATCGAGTAAACATTGGTTTTGGCTTTCTGGTTTTAATGATGGTACTCACCAATGTATTGTCGTTACAAACTGGCAGTCGCTTTAACCAACAGCTTGATACCGTAACAGAAGAAGCCACTCCATTAGTGTTACAAAGTAGTCAATTTGCGGTAGATTTGCTCACTGCAGATAAATACTTTAAAGATGCTCTAACCTCTAGCGAAGCAGATGTTATTAAAGCTAGTAGCGAAGCTTTTGAACAAAGTGAACTCGTTTTTATTTCTTCACTTGGCACTTTACGTTCAATGTCGGAAGGCAATAACGAGTTAAAATCTCGCCTAGACGCGCTTAATGCTCTGGACCAAAATTACTTCCAAGTAGCTAAACAGGTAATGAATGACAACATTAATTACTTGGAAGACTTACAATCGGTTAAGCGCAGTACCAACCAATTGTCGGTAATGCTACCGCAACTTAAGAAAAACCTATCAGATAAAGTAGCTGCATTGAACGATGACTACATCCGTTGGGCGGCTGAGAGCTTCTTAAACGCGATGGCCGTTATTGAGCTAAATACCTTAGAAGGCTTAAATACTAGCCAGTCTAAAAAAGTATCTGTAATCCTTAAGCGCAACAACAAGCTAATCAAAAACTTCTTGAGTGCCACCTCAGACCTAGAAGAAGAAATTCCTGAACTACGTAACGATATGGGCCATCAGATTGACCAGTTCGTTAAGGACTCGACCAAGTCTGATGGTGTGTTAGCTGCCCACCTAAAGGTGACACAAGACAACGAAGCCATTGCTCAACGTGTTAGTGAGACCTCTGTTCAAATTACTGAAGCCATTAGCCAGCTTTCTAGTATTAACGACATTGCAAACGCTCAGGTAGACAATGCCTCCGAAAACGCCAACAAGATGTTGGAGTCTAGCCGGATTCAGTTAATTACCGCCATGGTAATCGTTATTCCATTAGCCTTATTGGTTGCTTGGAACGTTGCGAGTTCTATTAAACAACCACTTAACTTATTACTTAAGACCCTTAAAGCGGCAGCCGCCGGTGATATGACCGAAACAGTTAAGTACCAAAGTACCAACGAATTTGGTCAATTAGCTGATTCTGCCAACAGCATGATGGAGCAAATGCGCTCGGTTCTTAATGATATTAGCCAGGCCGCTGAAAGTCTCTCTAATGTATCTAACGGTAATTCTACTACCCTTAATACCGCCAAAGTTGAGTTGGATAATCAACGCCAAGAAACAGCGTCGGTAGCAGCAGCGATGACGGAAATGGAGCAATCGGTTAGAGAAGTAGCCAAGAGCGCTAACATTACTTTAGAAAAAGTAATGGAAGTTGAAGAAGCCGCAAACTCTGGTCGACAAGTAATGAGCAACAACATTACGACTACTCACCAATTGTCAGAAAAACTAGAACACAGTAGTTCAGTTATTGGTGAAGTTGACAGCATGAGTAACAGTATTGGTTCAATCTTAGATGTAATTAGAGGCATTGCCGATCAAACCAACTTGTTAGCCTTAAACGCCGCTATTGAAGCCGCTCGAGCCGGTGAGCAAGGTCGTGGATTTGCAGTAGTTGCTGACGAAGTGCGGGTATTGGCACAGAAAACCACCAACTCAACAACTGAAATTCAATCTATGATTGAAAACCTACAGAAAAGTGCTCAACGCGCTGTATCGGTTATGTCGGAGTGTTCTTCAGAAATGCAAGCCAGTATTTCTCAAAGCTCTGACGCTAACGGTGCAATGGAAGAAATCCAAGGTATTATTACTCAAATCTCTGATATGAGTAGCCAAATTGCTGCGGCGGCAGAACAACAGCAAGCCACCGGCGCTGAGATATCCAACAACCTTAACCGTATCTCAGATATTAGTGATGAGAACTACCAAAGCATTGAAATAGTGACCAGCACAAGTGAAGAGCTTGGTGAATTAGCAGGACAACAAGATTCGCTAGTTAAACGCTTTACCCTGTAAATTTCGCTGCAATAAAAAAGGCTCCTAAAGGAGCCTTTTTTATTAGCGATAAACCTCGGATATGGCACCCTTTCCTACCCCTTCGTAAGCAATAACCTTCAAGCTATGTCCTTCCATCACCTTAGCGAGGGTAGACGCAATATATGCAGCTAAATTCTCGACAGTTGTCTCACAGGGCAAAATGTCTGTTTCTTGTTTAGGGAGCACCAGTTCAAAGAAACCTTGCGGCGATTGGTAGGCAAACGCGTAATGATCTTGCCAGGCTTGCTGCTGGTAAAAACTAATATCTTGCTGGCTAATTTCATCACTTTCGCTACCAAGGTAAATATTACGCCACTTCATCGCCCAACTGGTGGCTAAGTCAATGTTATACTCCCCATCTACTTGAATTTCGATAGTGGAACGATGCCCATGAGCAATACGCTGACAGTTGCCATCGTGCTTTTTCAAGCCGTGGCTATAGTGATAATAAGGGCCATCGATAGATTCGTGTCTTAAGGTAATAGCCAGATCTTGAATATTCGCCGGCAGCTGCTCTAAAACTACATTTTTTACGTACGCAGTTAAGGCTTCGTTACTCACCTCTACCGAGTCAATAAAGGTATACGCTTCATCAGGGCAACGTAAATGAATGCTCTTTCCGTGCGGTCGCATGAAGTCCAATTGGGTATAACCTTCGCCGGTTTTTACCTTACATAGAGGCGAGCGAATAGGCACCAACAGTTTGTGATCGACCTTTTCATCAATTAAACGTTTAATCAGCTTTTTTACTTGGCCAAAATCTAACAGCATATCCATATCATTAAGTGAACCACCTAACTCTATGTCTACTAACCAACTCTCTCCCACTAAGCCACGATCAGGGCAGAGGTAGGTAGAGTCGATTACGGTTAAATCTTTTACAAATAATTTCATAATGCTGCTCATAAAGGCGAATGCGGCTCATTATAACGGCAAGCGCATAGAATAGTCATCGCCTCAATGCTCTCTAATCCAAACAGCGTAGATCTATGATATGGTTAAACTATGTCATGGAAACGATAGATATCGATGTGGACCCTATAGCTCCGGAACTTCTCAAGCAGTTTAATGCCCTTCCTTGTCAAACCGAAGTGCATTTACAAATACCCACTCCTACAAAGCCGTTGCGCTTAAGAAGTCGCTTAATTGGTATTGAGCCAGGAATGTGTGTGATTTTATCTCGAGGAATAGACCAAAATTGGGAAGCAGCTAGAGATTTAATTCGAGAAGGTCAGTCAATTGTTGTACGTATTGTAAACGAAGGTGACCCAAACGCGACGATATTTGCCTATCGCGGCTCAATTTCTAAGCTAATGAGCAGTGTTGGCCGCTGGGTAGTACTGGATTATCCGCGCAACGTGCAAAAAATCAGTTTACGCCAACACAGTCGCTTACCTATTTCCTTGTCTTGCTATATGCGCAGTAGCGCTGATAGCCAAGAATCCTTTAGTGGTTTGCTTAAAGACTTGTCCTTAAATGGCGGTGGCTTTGTGTCTAGCCCTATTCCGCTGCCGTTAACCAAACAAGCATTTACGCTAGAATTACCAATAGAAGGCCAAGATCCTTTGGCGATAACCGCGAGTATCTGCAATCAGCATTTAGAACAACGCTCACCAGAAAAAGTGCATTACGGTTTAAGTTTTGATGCTGACGACAAACTTAAGCAAAAATTTATTGAGAGTGCGCTTTTAGAAATTGTGCAACGAGAAAACAAAACCCCCGGTTAAGCCAGAGTAAGCACTATTCAAGGCACAAAAAAAGCGACCCGAGGGTCGCTTTTGAATTAACGGTCAACTTCTAGTCTTTGTTGTACTTGGCAGTACGCGGGAACGCAATGCCATTGCTATCAAACAAGTAACAAGCTTTAGTTGGCAGACCTACACGTAGTTCATCGCCATTTTTACTTGGGAATTCGCTGCGTGCTTTAAAGGTGAAATCAAAGCCTTTAACGTCCATATAAACGTAAGACTCTGAACCTAGGTGTTCAGCAACTACTACTGTACCTGTAATGAAGTTCTCTGCATGAGCATGGGTATCTTCTACCAAGTGCTCAGGACGGCAACCAAGCTCAATTAAATCACCTACGCTTGCACGGCTAGTATCTACCGCAGCAGTGATAACATCACCAGTCACTAACTTAACTTTACTTTCGTGCTCACCAGTTTCTACGATTTCGCCTTCGATGAAGTTCATTTTTGGCGAACCAATAAAGCCAGCAACAAACTTGTTAGCTGGGTTATGGTAAAGCTCTAACGGAGAACCGTATTGCTCCAAGTTAGTTGCAGCATTAGGGTCTAGTGGGCTAAGTACCACAATCTTATCAGCTAAGGTCATCGCTTCCACTTGGTCGTGGGTAACGTAGATGATAGTTGATTGCAGTTCTTTGTGCAGTTTAGCAATCTCGATACGCATCTTCACACGAAGTGCTGCATCAAGGTTAGATAGTGGCTCATCAAATAGGAATACGCCTGGTTGCTGTACAATACAACGACCAATAGCAACACGTTGACGCTGACCACCACTTAACTCTTTTGGCTTACGGTCTAGAAGAGGATCTAGGCCTAGAATGTCAGAAGCATTATCTACTCGAGTTTTAATTGTATCTTTATCAACCTTTTTCAATTTAAGGCCGAAAGACATGTTTTCGCGTAAATCCATGTGTGGGTATAGTGCGTAAGACTGGAACACCATACCTACGTTACGTTCTACTGGTGGTACGTCATTCATGAACTTACTACCGATGTTAAGCTCACCACTAGTAATATCTTCTAAGCCAGCAATCATACGTAGCAACGTTGACTTACCACAACCTGATGGACCAACAAATACAACAAACTCGCCATCTTTAATATCTAGGTTAATATCACGCAAGGTATCTTGGTGAATTGCCGGATCGTAGTTTTTACGTACATTTTTTAGAATTACATCAGCCATTATTAGCTCCAAACTGAATAAAGCCTTCGCTTTACTCGCAATCAATCTTGTTTTGCGTAGCTACACCAGTAGCTACGCCCAAATAATTTAACCTTTAACACCACCAGCTGTTAACCCGCCGACCAACCAACGTTGAGCCATTAGGAACACTAGCGTGATAGGGAATCCTGACAATACAGCTGCAGCGGCGAAATCGCCCCACAAGTAGTTTTGCGGATAGAGATATTGTTGAGCACCTACGGCGAGCGTGAGCTTATCAACATCTTGCATCAATACAGACGCCATTGGTACTTCGGTAATTACACCAATGAATGCAAGAATGAACACTACTGCCAAAATAGGAACAGAAAGCGGTAACAATACCAATCTAAACGCTTGCCAAGGAGTTGCGCCATCGATAGCAGCAGACTCTTCTAAGGCCGGGTCAATAGTTTCGAAGTACCCTTTAATGGTCCACAC
Organism: Agarivorans sp. OAG1; assembly: GCF_037076485.1. NCBI lineage: Bacteria > Pseudomonadati > Pseudomonadota > Gammaproteobacteria > Alteromonadales > Alteromonadaceae > Agarivorans > Agarivorans sp. OAG1. The sequence goes on along the minus strand of NZ_AP028990.1, from coordinate 1,946,855 downwards.
GTGAAGTGCAATACCACCTAGGTAAGCGAAAATTAACCCGCCGTGAGTGTTTAGACCCAACCAAGGAATGTATTCACCAATCTTGTTGAACAAGGCGTAAATTGCTACCAAGGCCAATACAGATGGGAACATTTGGAAAATCAACATACCGTTAAGAATGGTTGCTTTACCTCTAAAGCGCATACGAGCAAATGCGTAAGCACTAGTAGTAGATAAAGCCACGATTAGTAAGGCTGAGATACCCGCTACTTTAATCGAGTTCCATAACCAAGTTAGTACTGGGAATGGAGGCGGTGTTAATGAACCATCTGGGTTTACAACTGTAATCCCTAAGGCCAAGCGCCAGTGATCTAAAGTAGGGTTAGATGGAATCAATTCACCTACCGCAAAGTTACCAGTACGGAATGAAATTGTGATTACCATTAATAATGGGAAAATAATTAAACATAGAAACAAACATAGCACTACGTGAGTAGCTAGTTTTCTATATTTCAATGATTTAGGTTGAACCATTGCCATAGTAGCTTCTCCTTATGCCGTTTTATCAGCTTTAGTTAGTTTCAAGTTAATCAATGCTAGTGCACCAACCACTAAGAAAATTAGGGTTGCAATGGCACTTGCAAGACCATAATCCTGACCACCGTCACCTTGGAAGGCAATTCGGTAGGTGTAACTTACGAGTAAGTCGGTTGTACCAGCTGGTGTCGAAGCACCAATGATATCAGGACCACCGTTGGTCAATAACTGAATCAAAACAAAGTTGTTAAAGTTAAAGGCAAAAGAAGCCACCAATAATGGTGTTAGAGGTTTCATTAACAACGGAACAGTAATGTTGAAGAAGTTGTTAATTGGACCCGCACCGTCCATCGCAGAAGCTTCGTATAAGTCTTCTGGAATAGACTTAAGCATACCCAAACATAAAATCATCATGTAGGGGTAACCCAACCAAGTGTTAACAATCAAAATCATCGACTTGGCCATTACCGGATCAGTAAACCAGTCTGGCTTGATGCCAAATAGGCCATTTAAGATTTCGTTAATCTCACCAAAGTTTTGGTTGAATAAACCTTTAAATACTAGGATTGAGATAAAGGCTGGAATTGCATAGGGGAGGATGAGTACTACGCGATAAATAGCGCGACCTTTTAGCTCTTCCCACTGAATTAGACAGGCTAAAACCATACCAATTGCTAAGGTAAATGCTACAGATGCAGCAGCAAAAATAACTGTCCAAATGAAGATTTCGATGAACGGTTCTTTAATACCTTTATCGGTAGCAACACGTTCAAAGTTTTTCCAACCTACGCCAACAGTAAAGCCAGGCGCTAAACGGTTACCAACAAACTCGCCATCACCATCAATGTACTGGTAGTAACCTGTTTCCATGTTTGGCAGCATAAGCTCGCCAGTCTGGTTGTTACGCAGAATAGAAGGGCCTGGTAAAATAGCGCCACTCTCTTTTAGCACTACTCCATCTTCTAGGCGTGTATATAAAGGCTTCATCGCAGAGAATTTGCGAAGGCCATTCATAACCAGTTCATCTTGATTAGGCGTAACTAATACGATGCTATTGAAGAACTGACGATGAGAGATAATTTCTTTAATTGGCGCTTTTTCACTAGAAGGTAAAGCGTCAACTTCTTGTAATTTAATTCGCTTAGTTGCCAGCGTTAATTTGCGTGCGCGAACATCGGCGTTAGACACTACTTCAACAGGACGAGTAACAAAATATTTGTCGTCTTGTGACAGTGCTAGAACATACTTACCTTCAGATTCTTGATGTAGCTGAAAGTCAAATGAACCGCCTTTCGCCATATAAGTCTTCTGGATATGTAACTGCTCTACCCGCTCAAGCGACAATAAGTTGGTGCCACTATAGTTGGTGAAAGCAATTCCAATGGTGTATGCCAGAGGGAAGATGATAAATACGACCATCCCCGCAATGCCGGGGAAGATATATCTGTGCGCATACATTTTTTTGCTTAAAAAAACGTAAACACCGGTAGAAACAACAACAAGGGTGAGCAATGCAAATGCATATTCACCACCTGCATACATCAAAACAATTGCATAGCCGTTAAGCAATACAATCGCCGTGATCAGCAGAAGTTTTAGCCAAGCATACTTGCCCTGCATAAAACCTGGAGACGCAGAAAGACCCATCTTATGTACAACCTTTGTATTTGACCGAAATTAATAAAGAGGAGGATAGACCAATATCCTCCTCCTGACCGAAATAATATGACCGTATTATTTCGCTATGCGACGCGCAGCGGCGTCTAGTGCTTTCTCTAGAGGTTGACGACCACTAGTGATGTTGGTTAGAGATGTTGCCATCGCAGACCAGAATTTACCCATTGCAGCTACGTTAGGCATTGGCTCACCATCTTGAGCGTTTGCGAAAGTTGCAGCGATGCGAGGGTCGCTTGAAAGCTCTTCCATGTACGACTTAAGTGCTACAGCACCTAGTGGTACATCGTCATTCACAGATTTCAAGCCTTCATTAGTAACAAGGTAGTTTTCTAGGAATTCTACCGCTAAATCAGCGTTAGGTGACGCAGAGTTAACTGCACCTGCTAATACACCAACCATTGGCTTAGCTTTGTTACCGTTGATAGTTGGAATGTAAGTTACACCGTAGTTGATGCCACTTTTTTCCATGTTATCCCAAGCCCAAGGACCGTTGATAACCATTGCTACTTCACCTTTGTTAAAGGCAGAGTCCATTACACCGTAGTCAGCGCCTTTTGGCATGTGACCATTTTCGATAAGATCTTTAATTACTTTAGCGCCCATTTTAGCGCCGTCAGTTGCTACACCAGTGTCTTTAACGTCGTAAGTACCGTTTTCGTATTTGAAGATGTAACCACCGTTCGCAGCCAGTAGAGGCCATGAGAAGTAAGTATTGTTGTAATCCCATAGGATAGCGTGCTTACCTGACTTCTGAAGCTCTGTATCTAGAGCAGGGATTTCTTCCCAAGTCTTAGGAGGGTTTGGCACTAAGTCTTTGTTGTAGATAAGACCTACCGCTTCAATAGCGATTGGGTAGCCGTATACTTTGCCGTCGATAGTAACCGCGTTCCAAGCAAAGTCTTCTACTGCTGCTTTTTTCTCAGCACTTGGCTTAAGTTCAGTTAATAGACCTGCATCAACCCAGTCACCGAAACGGTCGTGAGCCCATAAGAAAATATCAGGACCTGAACCAGTTGAAGCCGCTTGTTGGAATTTACCAGGGGCATCGTCTGGGTGTGCAACACTTACTTTAACACCAGTATCAGCTTCAAAGCGTTTACCTACTTCAGCCAAGCCGTTGTAGCCTTTATCACCATTTACCCAAATGGTTAATTGGCCTTCTTCAATTGCAGCAAAAGCATTAGATGCCATGCCTAAAGAAGCAACCGCAATAGCAGATGCAAGAATTGTCTTTTTCATTAGCCTTTCCTTAACTGTCGTTATGATTATTTTTGGGTCGCAAGAGTAACTTGCTGCGCTAGATTCTAGCTCATAAGGCTGGCTTAACACATGACTTAGCTCGCACTTTTGAAATTATACTACAAACCCCTAAACCGAGGTGCAGCCTGCCTCAAGAGGTGATTTAATCACCTAACAGTGGTAATAAAACAACATAATTACCAACAGATACACTTGAAAACCTTTCCATGTAGTAATTAAACTACAAAATTGAAACTGATAACCTTTTCAAGCAATCCAATTAACTTATTTGTTATTTTTCAACTGTTCTCTTAAGTTAGGTGGGATTCCAACGATCGTCAATGTATCTGTTGCTTCGTCGTAAAAAACGCGATCTCCTAACAATTTTTGTTCGAAACTTACCGACACCCCTTTCCCTTGACCAAAACATTTAGCCAGTTTTTTCAGTGCTGTTCGATCTGCTGGAAATTGTTCTTCAAGGGGGTAATTCTCAGCAGCAAACTGGTAGAAATCAACATTCTCTTCGGCAGTAGGTAAAGCCTTAGCCAACTCCCCTACTACAATTTCTTCGCCATCTTTTAGCTGTTGTTCACAGTAAGACTTAACTTCATCTTTATAGGCAAGCTTTTCTTCTTTATCTAACTGAGTCGCTTGGCAGTAATCGTCAACAGCTTGCATAAGTACGGCATTTTGCATTTTTACATCCAAGCCATCGTCACAACCCAAGAACTCCACAAAGAAATCTGAAATTTTGCGCCCAGCTCTTCCTTTTACATAAGAAACATAACGCTGTGATTCAGGATTACGTTGCATATCAGTAATATCGATGCGTGCAGCAAGTTGCACAGAACTGGTTTCTAAATAGCGGCTAGCAGTAAGTTCTAAGCTATCGTCTACTGCAGGCGAGGTTTTATTTTCTAGCAGCATGATAAGCAGATACTCGCCAGCAACATGCTCGTAGTTAGCCAGAAGCAATACACCTTGCTCTACAAAATCATATTTCTTTAGTTCTTCAATCAATACCGTGCCAGCATCAACACTGTATTTATGAAAATCAACGTCTTGGCTTAATAAGGCATCCAATTGTTGTTTGAAGGGGCTGTCATTTTCTTGGTTATAAAAGCCAAAGCCTTTAGCTGCTCTTCCACTATAGTTAAGATGTAAGCTCTCTATTAAGCTAAGCGCCTCTTCGCTATGAGCCATTTCTTCGGCTCGTGCTTGCAGCCCAATGGTGCCATCTTCAACTAGCTCTAGTGAATGTAAAATAAGGTGTTTTAAGGAAATGCTCATAGTCTCTTACTGTTAGTGTTTGCTGACAAGGTGGGGTATTATACGCGTCTTTATCAGCAAATTTGCAGAGAAGTAATGGCAATAGTTTCAAAATATTCCACAGAGCAGGTGGAACAATTACTTAATGATGTACTCAAAGTAGTCGACAATCACAATGTAACCACTGATTTGGCGCTAATGGTACTAGGCAATGCAGCTACCTGTATGATCAATCAGCGTGTTGCGCCAGAGCAAAGAAAAAAGCTCACCGAGGGCTTTGCCAAAGCATTAAAAAATTCGATTAACGACGAAAAATAAGCACACAAAAGGATTTCCTGTCTCGCAATGGTAAATAGCTCAAAACAGTACCGCGACAAAGTGTCTCAGCTTATAAGCTGGGGCCACTGGTTTTGTTTATCAAATATAATTTTGGCCTTAATTGTTGGCCTACGTTATCTGGTTCTGGCTACCCCACCGGAAACATTTTTAGGTCAAAGCTATTTAATTGTGAGTTGGTTAGGGCAATTTTCCTTTATTGCCTTTGTTATTTTCTTGCTTACCCTATTTCCACTCAGTTTTGTTATTCCTAGTAATCGCTCATTGCGCTTTGTTGGGGCGTTGTTCGCCACCATCGGAATAAGCTTACTGATTGTTGATACAGAGGTCTTTGCCACTTTTAATTTGCACCTAAATCCAGCGTTGTTGGAACTACTTGTAGATGAAGAGCAAAACAGCCAAGCCAATACACTTAACTTATTGTTTGTATCTGTACCCTTTATCTTTTTGTTAGAGCTTTGGCTTGCAAAACTGTGTTGGAAGTATTTACGCCGTTTAGAGCACAAACGCCTTGGTGGTCCAATTGCTGGTGTCTTATTCATCTGCTTTTTGTTAACCCACTTTGTGCACGCTTGGGCCGATGCAACAAACTACACCACCATTACTCGACAAAAGAATAACTACCCCTTGTTCTACCCGCTTACCGCGCGAAGCTTCTTACAAGAGCAAGGCATTTTTGATGTAGATGCCTACTACAAACAAATCAAAGCACAAGAACAAGAGCAGCAAGGGCAACTTCGCTACCCTATCTCACCACTAAAATATGACCAAGTTGAACAACGCTACAATTTGATGCTGGTGGTAGTAGAAGGCTTGCGCTGGGATATGCTTAACCAACAAGCAATGCCAAATAGCTGGAAGCAAGCTAAACGCTCTAGCCAGTTTTTTAGTCACCACAGTGGCAGCAATAAACCGCAAGAAGGTTTATTTAGTTTGTTTTACGGAATCCCAACCAGTTATTGGCCGAGCTTTAAAACGGAAAGCCAAGGCTCTGTATTGGTGTCTGCACTTCAAGACAGCAACTATCAGATTGAACTGTTTAGTAGCCGTGGCTTAAACCTGCCGGAATTAGCAGGAACCAGCTTTAGCGCGCTTTCAAACCTCGATATGACTAAATGGCCTGGCGGAGCTGCGGGTGACGAGAAAGCCATACAGGAATGGCTAATCTGGCAGCAAAGCCAATATGCGCAACTTCCTTGGTTTAACTTTTTATACCTAAATGGCGTTGCTGCTTATGACAATGGCAGCGGTGAAACCATGAGCGAAGTGACACCTGAGTCCTTAAGCCAACATTACTCAGATGCCGCCACAGTTGTGGACTCGCAACTGAACAAGGTGTACCAACAACTAGCGCAAAGCGGCCAATTAGAACGCACCATTTTAGTGGTAACATCCGATTACGGAAACGAACTAAACGATGGTAATAGCAACTATTGGGGTAACAATAGCAACTTTAGCCGCTATCAAACTCAAGTGCCGTTATTTATATCTTGGCCAGATAAAAACCCATCACTATTACACAGTGATACTAGCCATAACGATATAGTGCCAACCTTGCTTGAAGAAATGCTCTCAGTAGCATCTAACAGCGCAAACTATAGTACCGGACAAAACTTATTTAAGAAGCGTAAGCGCGATTGGATATTAATAGGTAACCAAGAACAACAAGCTGTTGTTCAACGCAACCAGATTACTCTCTTTAATCAATCAGGTAGCTATCGGGTGTTAGATCGCGATCTAAAATCCAGCAACGCTCGTGTATCTGTGCCTATGTTGGTACAAGTATTAAACGACTTAAAGCGTTTTTATCAACCACAACAATAATTTGTACATTGAATGAACACTTAAGCACAAAAACCAAAGTGGTGTATTGACAGCACTCTGATAGCTAAGTAAATTCATTGCTCAATTCGGAACGTAGCGCAGCCTGGTAGCGCACCGTCATGGGGTGTCGGGGGTCGGAGGTTCAAATCCTCTCGTTCCGACCATATTTTACAAAGGGTTAGCTTCTGCTAACCCTTCTGTATTTTTAAGCATGACTAATTCAATGACTAATCAACTACTTTCCGATACTGTGTTCTGTTTCCCAATCACTCTCAGCTATGTTCAGCTTTAATCCAACAGGACACTTCAATAATGCAAAGCAGGTAGTGTAACTTAAGAATATCTCATCGAGAGCGTGGTACTAATCTCGGGTGGGGAAAAAAGACTGTTATTTAGCTGCCGGTAACATCTATCGACTATGCCAAAAAGGTAAATTCCCAAAACCTGTTCGTTAACAGTTTTAATTCAAAACTTGATCGATTCACTATTATCTAGAACCTTATAACGCAAGGGTCAATCAATCATGCCCTCTTATTGAAGAACCAAAAACCTCGTTTACCTCTTCCAAAGACCTACCGAAATTTCGTTAGTCTATTGTTCAAATAAGTGCTAGCGCCGATTACGCTGAGACGTTTCTGGACAAAAGCGTGTTTGGGCGATGATTTATTCAATAGTGTTTCGGATTAGCGAAAGTATGGAACAGTTGGTGTTAACGCCCGCAACACCGGACGGATTTGAGGTGGCTGCGCTTTTTGCGGCCCTTTTGCAAAAACGAAGACAGCTTAAATACGGTCCGAGTGATTGCGATTGTTATAAATTCCTACTGAAGTAGCAGAAGTGTTATTAAAGCTACTATACCAACAATAAATACGGATGATATATAGGTTATTACTCTTGGATAATAATACGACACAGCAAGAACAACCAGCGAGATTGTAGCTATACCTGTAGCGCCAACAAACCTATTGCCAAACGAATCATCCATGGCATACCTGATAGCAGATTGCCCCCACAAAATTAATGCGACAAAGTATAAAATCTGCTGAATTCTTACTAGATATATCATGATTTATAACGTCCCAATAAGGGGCTAAAATTTGTTTGCTAAAATGTGAAGCGAAGCGAAACTAAGAAAACTGTTTTTAGTCCCGCTTAATTGCCTTGTTATATGGCGCTTTAACCAATACTTTTATTAATGTATTAGCGCCAAAAGCTAAGCCTACAATTAACAAAAAACTTAAAGCACCTGAAATCAAACCGTAAGGCAACCACGCTAACCAATTTATTTGGTTGTTACAATGAAACTCGCATTGAGGGTTGTGTTGCCAAGTAATATACAAAATACCAGAACAGACTAACAATGAGATTAATGTGCTAATTAAGAAAGTTGCTTTAAATGATTTAGCCATAACCTTTTAGCCTTATAACGCTAAGTAGGAAGCACGTGCTTCCTATCCCATTCAATGAGCATGCTTCCTATCACAGAAAATGTGACCTAGCGCAAAGTCGCTAGTCTATTTATGCTCCCTATTTAACTTATTGTCTACTCTGAGGTTTTCTTTTAGTTTTATCAATAGGCAGTGTTTAAATTTAATATATCGTTTTGAGAAAAGCAGCATGCGAAATGTAGCAACTGTATATAATCACAGTGAAAAACTGCGCAGCTCTAAATGCTCAGTTTTCGACAAATTCACCTCGAGCAAGCATTGCAAAAGCGCTTCATAAAACGATAAGTTTTGCTAGGGATGAAGGCGTGCTTTTAAGATATTATTGAACTATCCGCCTAACAAACAATGGGGCAATTTCGAGTTACGGTTAACCGTTTCTTAGAATCCGGAAAGTGTCGAGAGTTCTCAGGCCTTACCACTTGCTAGGTTAGTCTACTTTACAAGTGAGGAGGTGGTTATGTATCGCAAACTAGCAAATGTTTCTCTTAAACACCTCTATGGTTGAGTAGTCTTTATTAAAGGCCTCTCAAGGATACCCGGTCCCTGACTAATTTTATCTATTTCAAGTAAAAGTTGCTCTTTAGTCATTTTAAAGGCCTTGTTTTGTTGTAGGTAAAGATATTTGCTTACATCAGGACTGGTCGAGTTTGTAAATGAGCCAAAATTACTCTGCACCCAATCATTAAATGTTTGACTAGGGTAATTGTAGAACCCACCAGTATTCGTCGGACTCTCTTTAGTCAATACAACCTGACCTTTAAAATCTAAGCAAGAAAAAACACCTTCCTCCTGAAGTGAGTGTTCTACTAATTTACTGTAATTATCGAGCTCTTTGAATCCACGCCCATTGCACATAATTGAATATGCAGTATTTAGAATATTTACTTCGAAATTTGTTTTAACTTTACTAATTTCAATCACTAACGCTTCACAAGTAGCCTTATATGAATATTGGTCAGGAGTTGGAAGTTCAATAGCTTGTGTACCAAACACTAAGATAGATGCTACGTAAGCAATTCGTTTCATGATCCGTCTCCTTTAGCTCTAAGAGTTACCGGGGGGGTAAAAACTCTTTCCCCCTGTGTCTGACTATTTTTCGACTTCGGCGATAAACCTTGAGGAGTGTACCCTGGAAAACTATCCTTACTTCCAATAGAGTACGCGATAAGTGCAGCACCTATTATCATAGTAACGATTCCCGGAGAACTGGTGGCTAAAGCCATTGATATATTTGCTGATTCAACCGATAAGTTTGTTTGACGTTTTATTGAATAAAAGCAAACCGCAATTCCAATAAACAACGCAGAAAAACCAGAAAATAGCCCAACAGAACGCTTAACCATTGCTACGTGGATATGATGAATATGAATCTGGTAGAGGTCGTAACTCCAAGCTTCTGTGTTGGTAGCTTTCAACTTAAACCAATTTAAATTCTCTATTAAGAACCATGCCAAAGCGATGAGCACCAGAGTAGAAATTATTGTCATAAACCATGGGATAGAGTGCTCCCATGCAGAGGATTTGTTTTGCGTCTTCTTACTCTCCATCTGGTTCCCTTCTTTGTCTACTTATGTTCAGAAAGCTATTTATTGAACACAATTTCAAAAAGTAGAAAGCGCTTTAAAAGCGTAAGCCTTTAAAAAATAGGCGCATAAACCTAAATTACTCACCACTGAGTTGACCTTTTCATTGATTCGATACTTTGTTCTAAAGAATTTGGTAAGCTGCTGAGTAGATCAAGACCAGATACTTCTTCTATCTCATCGACTGATACCAGATAGTCATCAAGCTGTGAGGTTTTAAGATCTTCGTGATCAATCAAAAATGCTATCGCATCACCTGTTTGAGTATCGTAAATAACTTTCCAATAGTGAGTAGGAACCGGGACATCGCTTTTTCCAATTGTCTCTAAATTCTGTGAGAGATATAACGGACCAGCCATAACCAGTACAGAGCCTTTTGCTAACGCCCACTTGCGTTCCCGATTTTCTAAACCTTTCCAAATTGACCGGTTGTGCCCAGGTAGCTGAGGAGTCATGTTGCTCATATAGAACGTTTCTATTTCTAAGTATCGATAAATGATCGAAGCTATTTAGTAAGCCTACGGATGAAATCGTAAACATAATTAGCGCTAAACAAAGCAGAACCAAACAAATCCAAACAATATAAGGGATTACGCTGTCCGGTATGACATCAAAACTTCTCCACTTAGTATCTATAGCCATTCCAGTTGCTAATAGCGAAGCGCATAAGCCAAGATAAAAAAACGGTGATCTCCATGATTCTTTCAAAACAATCCTCCGTAACAAGCAACAATCTAAAAAAAAGCTATGTCCAAACCCAACCCACTAAGATTTCACTTAACTCTATTAGTGAACTTCCCTAGCCCTAGAACTACAATTTTTCCCATACTAAGGAGCGACCAGTCGATTCAACCATGGTCTCAATATCATCCGGTAGGTTTGGCATAAAATCGAGATGAGTTTTATCTTCTAACCAATCGACTGTTACTAATTGAAAATTAACAACTTCCGGTGTTCGAACATGAGGAAAGTAAACTGATATAGCTTGGACAGAACTTTCCTTGTAACTAGTTTGTCGTACAATTATTTTAAAAAAGCCGCTTGGTATAACTGTTCCATTAGGTAATTTCCTTTCTGAATTGTCGAAAACCGGTTCAGAGATTATCCAGAGGTCTTTGATTTTGTCTTCGTCGTACTCAACAGCGTAAGAGAGGTTTACCAGAACCTGTTTGGGTCTTGTAATAAGGGTGCTATTTGGCATGCCAAAGTAAGTGAAAAGCTCTGTTCGCTGAACGTTCGTTATCTTTTCGTCGAGATAGAATTCATTAGAGTTCTCGGCTAAACAGAAGAGACTTTGCACGCTAATCGCTGTCCCTAAAAGACAAACCTTTAAGAGTCTGAAGTGAACCATACAAACCGTCCTTGGCTAGGGTTCTGTTCATTTATTAACCTATAATAACTAAACACCTTATACTTTAAATTGTCAATTTTAATTCCGACTTTATTTCCTGGTCTAAAATAAATTGATCAGTAAAACAGTTGCTACTCAATCACTAAGCATTCGTGGATGGAAACCTTTTATTTTATTCGTTTGATAGTTAGCTTAATGCTTCCATGGTTATTGCTATATAAAGCCCAAACATCATTTGCAAAAGTATAAAAGTAACCAGGGGCGGTAACTTTAAGTGGTGATACAACTTCTGAATGGTTAGGTAAACAAAAGAATTGATGAGGGTTAGGACTGCCGTCATTAAGTACAGCGTCTTTAACACCACTGTCATTTGCTATGCATCCTACAGCAATGAACCAAGGCATATTTTCTATACGCTTCGTAAAGAGAAAATCCGTGGATTTGTTTTGTGCCAGTTTCTTAAATTTTTTCTCTGCTAAACCCCATATCGAAGAGCCAAATCTGATGATATCACCGATAGTAAGATTACCATCTTCAGTTCCATTCCAATCACATGAGTCTTTGCTGTCTTGCCATCTTCCACTGCTTGAGAAAATATACTCCTCCTCCAACTCCATATATAAGCATGAAGGATTCCAACGTTCTTTAGCGAATACGTCAACAGTTAATGAACTGCCAACATCTAGCTTTTGGGTAGGCCAGTATTGCGGGTGTTCTATGGGTGAAATATCTTGCCTTGTAAATACGCTCTCATGAAAATCTCCTTGTGAGGTATTTGTTACTTCACAAACGTTACGTGGCCTAGAACGTAATTTAGAGAACACACCTTTATAAGAGTTATGTAGCGGTCCTGCTGGGTTTGGCTTTAACTGTTTGAATACTCTGCTTCTTAGACCTAAGCCTGCGTAATGCGCCTCTTCTAGCATCCATCTTAAAGCAATGTCAGATAAAGCCGAATCTGCATAACCTCCACCGACATCAGAATGTACACCTGGAAACCATTTCTCTTGAACATTTCGAGTCGTTAAGTTTCCAGACCAGCGCGTAACACTAAAGCTGCTTCGGACCTCATCCATTGCCATAGCGTGTCGAGCAATTTCAATGTGGTCTCCTAACTCTGTATCATGAAATGACCAAGATGCCGGATTATCGAGTAAGTTGAGAACTTCAAAATCATTAGGGATCCCTAGTGCACCTACCGTGTCCCATACTCCAATAAATTTAATGGGTAATGGGTTACGGTTAGCAAAATAGTCTTGGGATGGTAAAGGGTTAGAGCCGGTTCTGTAATAGTCATAATGAGAATGGGTTTTACGCCAGCGTATGTCGTCATCTAAAGTATCTTTAAAGTCCAATAAACCTAGCCCTAAAAGACCGCCTAAACTTCTAGCAGTGAATGCTCCTCGGCTAAAACCGAAAATATAGACTTTATCTCCATCACTATAATTTTCAGCCAACCAATAATACGCACTACATATGTGGCGCTTTATACTCTTTCCTAAAGCTCCATCAATAATGGCATCTTTTACCCCAGTATTTTCTCCGCCTAAACCTGGGTGATAATACTTTAACTGTTCTGTATCCGATGAATCTGTTTTCGACAATGAGTTGTATAGCTTTACCACATTAGTCGGTGCTGGTACTCCATTGTCTTCCTGTTCCATATTGTTCCAAGTGCCGTCACAACAAACAATTAAATTCACCATAGTTTATCCCTTTTTAGATTCGTTGAGGCCAACACTCGCTGCTGTATTCATCAGAAATAGGTCAAACTTCTTGACCTTTAAACCCAGTTGTTCGCCAGACTCGTTCTAATGAGGATTGTGAGCAAACTGTTTCTCAATTTTTAAAAATAAACAAAAACCGAATGTTGACTAAATCGTCATAAAAACTTGATGCAAGCAGTATGGTGTCTAATATTTAAACAGGCAAGATAACAATGAATAAATTGCGGTTATTTTCTGGAGGCAATAAGAAGAACTTCAACCAATACATTTAGCGCGTTATCGAAAACGAATTGATTAATTGGAAAGGACATCCTGAGGTGCGGTTGTAGGACATGTCTTCTTATCTGTGTTTTTACTTAAACCCGATAATAGGATTCACATCATGACAAGAAATAATCACTCATGGAGAAACAACCAAAATCGCCGCGGACCATCACTCGAAAATGAGAATATCGCAGGAAAACGGTCTGTTTGTTTGTTAAGTGTCAATGGAAAGCTTAAAAGCCCATATAAGTCTGTGCCTGTTTCAGAAGGCGGTGAGACTGAGCGGGCGTCGGATTACAAAAATATCGAAATTGGTAAACCTCTCGTTGTTAGGTATTTACGCCACTTTCTGTACTACCCCGATGGCAAGAACAAAAATAATGAGCAGATAATGATTTCGTCCTTTGTGAAAACGATTGAAGAGAAAAAGCCTGCTGCTGAAGCTATCACTTACTATAATCCTGCCACTTCATTCAATGATGACCGCCTTGTAATCGAGAGTTTCGGTGCAGATACATTTGGCCATGAGTTAATCTACTACACCAAAAGCTATACTGGGCAACCTGTAAGGCTAACGACCAAGGTGATGGAATTGGATAATTACGATGATGTCTTCGACGCGATTAAAAGCGGAACGGACAGTCTTGGTGGACTGCCCTTTTTCATGGAATATGTGCCTTACATGGCAGCAGCTAAATCAACTGCAAATTTCATTTCGAAACTCTGGAAACTGTTCGATAAAGATGACCCAATTATCCCCCGCTTAGCACTGAACCTGTTTTACAACCGACCTAACCACCCGCGATTACAAAGTGGCCGTATTATCTGTATAGATTCCTCGTCCAAAAAAGCACAGGCTTTTATCGATGAGGGTTATAATCTATCAATTGACAATATACTGAAGGATAAAGACGGAAACGCCTACGAGAGTTCATCGTATTTCGTGGTGCAAGTTAACTCTGAAAAACACGATGAGTACGAGAATTTTGAATACTATCAAAATGCAGCAGAGCTGCTTGCTATGACCAATCGTAGCAAAGATATGAGTGACTTCATTAACACCGCAGTTGCAGGCTTTGAGTCTTACGCTGACCTTGCCACCATCGAACAAATGGAATCAATGCAAGATGACTTAGAAGATGAAGAAGTGTTGGCAAAGTTCAAAGCACTATTTAAAGGAATGTCTTCTGATGTCAAATCACTGTACCGCAATAAATACAAAGACATATTAGAAAAGAATACTTAGCACGATTTGCTCTTTGCCTGGTTCGATTTTTACAACTGAACCTTACTCAGTAGAGGAGCAGAGTAAATACAAAAATTGCTCTCTTCTGGCGTGCGTATTAATGCGAACAGACACCGAACTGCGGATGGGCACTTTAGAACCTTAACCAAGAGCGTCAACAGGCTTAAAGTGCTACTAAAACGATTTGATGCAAATTTAGAGCGCTCCCAAAAAGGAGAGCGTATAATCTGGTTTAGTCACAACTTCATCTGACACTCTTCGATAATTGAACGAGACAAAATCTGACAGGCAGGTTCGAGCGATTTGTGGACATTCATCGCAACTCGCTTTTGGACAAAAGCGTATTTGGGTGATGACTTATTCAATGCTTTTTGACATCCTGTGCATGGCTTTGTTAGCACTATAAAAATCAATCAGCACCACCAACATTTGGAAATATGAAATTAACGATAGTTCCAACAATAGAAGCCACCACTACGAAAAATGCAGAAGAAGTAACGTCTTCATACAAAAAATATTCTGTATTTATAAAGCATATATTAACCAAATAAAGAACAACCCCAAGCTGAAACAAAGTTGAGATAATGAGTGAAAGCTTCGCGCGGGAGTTTTCAACCATTGCATTGTCATGGTCATGGTTTGTATTGATCGAGTAAAAAGTTGTGATCATAACGATAAGCCAAGGAGTAAAAACCTCTATAACAAAGGAGAAAAGTTGGTTAAATGGCTTTTTGTGATACATTAGCTCTAGTATTTTGTTTTTACATTCAATCTTCGAGAAACATTCTGGAAACTTCGCTTGCATCTGGTTTATGCTCGTAAATCTTGTAACCCCTGACAACCTCAATTCATGAATATTTTTCTGCGTCTGCTTATCTATTACTGCATATTTTTTAACAATTTGTTCAGTTTCATCAGTGATTATGTAGCCACCGCCTTTATTGAAATCAAATCCAAATGGGACAAAAACGCAAATTAGAAACCCCACCAACCAGATTATGATTGTAAATTCTTGGAGGTCTTTTCTAGTCATTTTCCGCCTCCTCCACCAATTTTTCAGGCCTAACTAGAATTGCACCACCTGTTCCCTCGACTCCATTACGGCCGGGGTTGCCTTTACTACCAATTGCTCCAGGCTTTCCTGGTCTATGACCGCCACTACAACCTGCTGCCCCCCTACCGGACTCGCCTCCATGCCCCCCAATGCCATGCTCACCTCCAGAGCCTGCATTACCTTTTGCCCCCCCACGCGACTCAGCAATCAAATCCAAACGTTCAGCGGTTCCTCCAACAAAAAACTCAATTCGTCCACCATCCCCGCCATTTCCTGCATCACCTCCATTTCCACCATTGCCGCCAGCGCCACCAACACCACCCCAGCCGGGACCAGATTCACAGCCCGCCGCAACACCTAGCACCCAATTAGGTTTTGCTCGATGACCTTGCCCTCCTTTTCCACCGTTTCCGCCGTCGCCACCTTCTCCACCGTTACCTCCATTGCCGCCATTATTGGTGATCCGTAATGAACCTTGAGCATCCCCGACAACAAAAATACTAACTCCCCCTGGCGTTGCTCCGTTCTCACCCGCCGCCCCGCTAATACCATTTCCTCCTCTTTTTCCAGGCTGGCCTTGCCCAGAGGCAGCGCCACCGTTAGAGCCTTTTTGAGCCTTACTAGGTGCAATAGGATTATTAGCATTTTGATACGATGTGATTGAAGCATTACCTTGAATGATCAAATTATCTTTTACGAATATTGTTAGTGCATGACCATTTGTTACTATTTCAACTCCATCCTTAATTATTAGATCGCTATCAGACGTGATAGTCGTATCTTCGGAGAGAGAAACATTCAGAGAGATAATCTCTGCGAAAGAAAATACGGGCCAAGTGCAGAGTAAGAAAATCAATTTTCTTGTAATTAATTTCATACAATTTCCTTATTTGTCGATGACATGAAACTAGGTGCGTGGTGCTAACGCCTCGTTAAGAGGCAAAAAATTGTTGGCTACAATTAGCGACGAAGGAGCAAAAGCCAACTGTTTTTTGTCCTTTTAAACGACTTGTGTACGCCCAGCATGGGCATGAACTAATGAGGTGAAAGTCCTCTGTAGGAAGGTCACCGTTTAATAACACTTTGATGATTAAACGCTAACTACTAGCGAATGGCAAGGGCAAGGGCATAACTGCGAGGGAATGTCTGAAGGAAGCCGGACGCCTTTTTATTTAAAGAGAGGGCGAGCTGATGAACAAGAACATCATATGAGGCGTAGGCTGGAGGCGAGTTGGCACAAGACAACGAAGCTATGTGATCTAACGGCCACCGTAAATGATGCAGCAGTGCAGACACAGTGCATGTTCTTATCTGGGGAGATCTGCTTAACTTGCGATCGTTTAACTCACTAGCTTGGCCGCTAGTTCAACAGGCCCGGCGCTTAAGCCTCATCAACTTAAGTGAGCAAACTCGATGAACAACGATAGCGCGAGTTGGGGCAACTCAATTGGTGATTAAGCAGAAGTCAGCAGACGGCATAGTAGCCCAACGCCCATCGTAATGGTTGGGACACGGTGAAGGCCTGAACACTTAGAATAAAGGAGGAGCCTTGTTAATCTTGAACACCCATTCGCCGGCCGGCGTAGATGAGATTCAACGTATTAACCCGCAGCCAGCCTTTAGCCAACATCTATTTGAACACATGCTACAACGTGAAAATATTCTGCGTGCGTGGCAGCGTGTTCGAGCCAATAAAGGGGCGGCTGGCGTAGATAACATGTCCATTGACGCCTTCCCTGCTTGGGCAAAAGTACACTGGAAACAGGTGGCGGCGGATCTGCGCTGCGGCCAGTATCAACCTAAACCGGTGCGCCGTGTTGAGATAGATAAACCCGATGGCGGGAAGCGCCTACTGGGGATCCCAACCGTGCTCGACCGTGTCATCAAGCAAGCCATTGCCCAAGTGCTAACGCCTATCTTTGACCCTAGCTTCTCAGCGAACAGCTTTGGATTTAGGCCAAATAAGAATGGGCAACAAGCGGTGAAACAAGTGCAAAGCATCATCAAGCAAGGCCGACGCTTTGCCGTTGATGTCGATTTATCTAAATTCTTTGACCGAGTTAACCATGATCTATTAATGAGTCAACTGGGACAAAGCGTGCAAGATAAACGGCTACTAACACTGGTTGGAAAATACCTGAGAGCGGGTTTTATCCATAACCAGTGCTATCAGCAAAGTCGAGAAGGTGTACCGCAAGGGGGACCATTATCGCCCTTGCTGGCCAATATCATGCTCGACCCATTAGACAAAGAGCTGGAAGAGCGAGGGCACAAGTTTGCTCGTTACGCCGATGATTTTACCATTTTGGTGAGAAGTCAGCGTGCGGGTGAATAAGGCTCTTTTATCATTTTTCAAAAATAGATAAATAATAAGTCACTGATTTTATTAGCTTAAAAGTATGATAGTTTACAAGATCCATTAAATAGACCACTGTAAGGGTAGCCCTAAAAAATTAATGCTCTCCGAGCAGTTACAACTTGAGCACCACTTGGCGCTTAAATGACAGCCGTAATGCATACGATTAACGATACTTTTGGCGCATTATTGTTTTTTAGTTGTTGGGAAAGAGCACAACTAACGAGCGCGAGCTAAGTCTTTAACTGAGCACTATTTGATATTGCTAACAAATGCCATCTAGCCCCCCCTTGGTGCTCAGTGTGCCAGGTACTGCAGTAACAACATAAAAACAGCAGCTCGCATTTGTGCGTCTTTTGGTTTTGTAAACGCAAGGCAATATTGCGTTTTTCGGCTCGGTGAGTGGTTATCAATATACTCAAGAAATGCAGTTAAGGTTTTACATTTTTTTTGGCGTCGGCCGTCTTGAATAACGACGCGTACACCATCTTTTTTGAGCCATAGGTCTAACGCATTAGCAATTTGAATAGCTTGATGCTTTTGTGGTGTTACCCAGCTGTATTTAGCCTCAATGGAATAGCAACGTAAAAGAAGCGCTCCTAACGAGCACAGGCTCGTAATCATTGATGGTCTGCATTGAGCTAATTGCAAAACCAACTCACCCAGCCAGCGCTTATCTTTTTTAGTGAGAGCCTGCTGAGAAATGCTACTAAATATTTTAGCGTTTTTCTTCTTCAAGCTATCTATTATCTCTAGTGCTGTTGAAGTTTCTGAAGACAAGATATTCAAAGACCTTCTATCAACCATTAAGGCCTGGCAAAAGCTTATTAACTTCATGCCGTGCTTGGGAAATACACTAAGCTGATGAGTGACTGGTCGCCCCGACTTCTTCGTTAATACTTTAATATGAGACTTTAATATCGCCACTGCATAAGGCCTCAAGGCATTTGGGCTGTTCCAGGAATGGCTTGGAACCTCTTGGCGGCTTTGGATATAAAAACCATCTAATGGCTTTAGCCTTGCTTTGTTGAGTAGCCTTTTTGCCACAGCTTTGGGAATAACCTTCTGCTGTTTTTCTATTGCATCCCAATGGACAAATTCGAAAATATTGATGTAGTGCTTGATAGTGGTAGCAACATGCTTGTGCCCCAACGCAACGGAGCAGCTTTTTAGAAGCGCATCGGGAGACACACTTTGCGTATCGGGCAACTCAGGGATATCCATGCCCAATACTGCCGCTAGTTCTGGGCAATAAATTGCCATTGTTTGCTCGCTGGGTAGTGTATGCCGGTAGCTATATGCCCCATAGTTATGGCCATTAGTCAGATGTTGAATGAGCGATGAAAACTCAGCTGATAATCTTGATGGCGAGCCTTTATCGGCATTATACCCCTGCCCCCATAAACTGCTTTTTTGGTTATCTCCCGCAATCAGCTGATTGCATACATGTAACAGCGCCAACCAGGGGTTATTAGTGATAAACGTCCGCAAACCGGCTTTAGATTTGGGCGAGTGCCGCACATCTACTGTCTGCGTATAGTCGCTATTCACTTGCACATCAGCGAGCTGCATCTTGGCGACCTCCCCAACCCTTAGGCCATGGTTCTGTATGAGCCACAGCATAACAGCCTTAACCATGTCACCATCAACCGCTCTCGCCATAACCTGCTTGGTCTTGCGTTGGACCAGGCTGGCTCTCACATGCATAACAACGCTAGCTTTCACCCCATCGCTGCCAAAACTGTCCAAAATAAAGGCCTCTGTGTTTTGCTTAGCTTTTGGGCTGCCTTTTATTTTGCTGAGTGCTTTTAGTAGCTCAACCGAAGATAAGCTCGCTATTTCCTCATCAGATTTAATGTCGAGCACTTCAAACACCAATGCGATAAATCGCGTTGCATCGTTAATATATCGACTCGCTGTTTCTACATTTATTTTTTTTCGATTGAGTTTACTTACACACCAACTGCAAATCATCTGAACGATTAACGGCATCCCTTGCTCTATACTATTTAACAGTACGATAGCCGCCTTACGTCTCTCTCCTTTTTCCAGGAATTTAAGCGAGTCGCTAACCATCGATACCGGTGATACATTATCAACAGCCTCCTTCATCGGCACCTTGGGCGGCGTAGAAAAATCTCCTGTGATATAAGCATCAAACTGCTCGTGACTCAGCCCCACACTCATTAGGTTTCGGGTTAGCGTGTTAATAATATTGTGTGTGAAATGCGTATTAGATGATCCCAGCCAAGAGCCCAAGACCTCCTCAGCTAGCACGGTGAAATTATCGTATTTAAGCTCTAGCGTTAAACAACAATCCTGCCAACAACACTGTGATGGCTCATCAAATGCGTCGTAGTAGTGGGCTAAGAGCAGCGCACTCGTCGAGTCAATATGCCAGCGACATTGTAACTCTTGCGTTGTATTATCCGGGTTTCGGCTATTTGCAACTCCGCCGTTAAGCCTAGGGTCTAGAGTGTATTCAACCCACAGCAACGGCGAACAATACCTAACACCTTGCCGGTTTAGCAGCGCGTCCATAATCGCCTGCCAATGGCGCTGACAAAATACCCCACCATTAATCACCAAACTGAATCCGAGCAGAGCCGCCAACTCCCTCTCGGTGAGAGGCGACTCTGTTAACTCTCGATGAAATACCTCATGCGGCGTCGTCATTTAATCAGTGTATTCAGTAACGTATTAATAGACTGGGCAATAGCGTGGAGCACTACTGGACAAGGGGGCTCTTTCTCATGCTCAACATACGCAGCAACATCAGGTTCACTAAACCGCCTAAACAGCCAATTGACAACGGTCTTACGCGGCCAGTTTGGATTGACACTTTTACAATTAAATAAGTAAGTATTGAGCTCTTTCATCGTCAACAGCACAGGCGTGTTGCTCTGCTCATAAGTGAAGAACAGGCCTCTATCGCCATTTAACACTGAAGCAATAAAACCATCGCTAGGATAGCGATATAAATGACCGAGGTAGTCTTCAAGAACCCTTTCTAATAATGTGATGACTGGTAAATATCGATATGGAATTGCAGAGGATTTATTGTGTATAGCGACACGCGCATTCTGAGTATCAAAATCATTAACCGTTGGCGCTTTTCGCCGTAAATGACGAGTACACGTAGACAGGCAAAACACTAACATAGCACGACGCGCTAGCGCATTTTGCAATCGATAGCGGTTTTGCAAACTTGCGCAGTGCGAAAATGCGTCCGATGCATCAATCACTTCCCAGCACAAACGCTTTAAGGCACTAGACACCTCTGTAAGTTGCATGATTCCACTACTGCCCGCAAAAGAGTCTAATTGAGATACAAACTTTAACTCTAAAGGTTTATTAAATTTAATTTGATACTCGTTTAGTAAATGACTTAATGCCAAATAATGTTGTTTGAAAAATGAGGTATTGGATTCGTGACAATAATGCGCCTGAGTCAGTGAAACTTTAACTAAAACCCCTTCACCTTGCTTGTAAATCAACTCCCTGACTTTTTTAGCCAAACGAGCCGGAGTTGCTGAGCGATGAACGCCTACGGATTTGAGCAGCTTATTCGCCTTTTTAACAACATCATTTGCTCTCCATTGCGTCTCTAAATCAGCGGTTAGTTGAGGTACAACCACGCTCGGCAAATAAAATCGAAGTGCTGACCCAGCACCGACGAATTCCACCAACTCTGGTGCAACTTTAACTTTCGGTAACGGGAGCGTAACGAGCAGCTCAAAAGCATTACAATCCTTCCCTCCCTCTAGCGAAAGTGAAGATTTCCTTAATTGATGAAGCGTAAGGCCAGTACACAGTGATGCTACAAAAATGCCAAGCAACTCGGTATCCAGGGCACTTTCTAGCAGTAAGAAAGTGCCCTTAAGAGCAGAAGCAATTGAATCAGGATGAATATGATGTTGCGCGTTACTCATGCTCCCCTCCTTCTTCGGCGCTTGTTTTACTCAATGTATCGGATGCCCTTTCATCCGCAATTGAAGAATTTTTCTCCTCAGTAGTACCGAGCTGACAAGCTTGCTCAAGTAATTCCGAAAATGGCTCTAACGCTTTTAGTAGAGCTGGGTTGCCACTGCTTTCTTCTTTCAACTGCCGGCGTAGCGTTGAACCAGGAGCAGCTGATATTCTCTCAATTAGAGCAATGGAAAATGCTTCTTCAAAAATGATTTTCAACTGGTCTTCACCAATCGCAGCGAGAAGAAATTTGTAGAGAGTAATAATAGTTTTGTTACGCTGTTTCACCAGCGGTAATGAGAACAGTGACTTTAACAAGCTTTTTGTTAGCAAAGGCTTCGAAATAAAGTCTGCTTTCTGGTGAGTTTCGCGAGCGATGATGGGAAGATCATTGTACCTAGCAAAACAAATACCAATCGGGGACTCCAACGGCCAAATAGTGCGCCCCTGATTATTCGAACTTATAACGTCAACAACTACAAATTCCGAGGTATTTGCGATAGCCTCTAGGGGCAAAAGCAGCCCAATGTTATAAATTAGTTCACTTAGTTCTCCTTCTCCATTAAGTTTTATTGTTCCATTTTTTATTAATGCTGCGTCGCTGCTTATCTTGTGGATAGTTGTCATACTGTTACCTATAAATATTTTTGAGTGGCAACAGAGTTAGTTTAACTTTCGATACTGAATCGCTTATTTTTTTGAATTTTTCTGGAATTACTCAAACACACCTTCTCTAGATAGAGAGTTCTCCTGAATAATTCGGCTGAGAAAACATAAGGGCTGCACAGCAGCCCTTATTGTTACTCTCAATTTTTCTAAGGTAGGTTTCGATTCAATTTAGGATGGCGAGCCAGCTCTAACTTTACCTTTTCACTAATAATTTCAACGATATAATTGAACACATCTATATCTGGAAAAGGGTCAAGCGACTGTAAATATCGCGTAGGTAATTTATAGATAACGTAAGGATCCAGCATTGCGGCTATATCTCGCGCTGCGAGATCGTTACCCTCAAGCCATGCAACGAGTAAAGCAACTTCTAGGTTTGTAAACATCATATATCCTCGGTTGAGTTAGTGCCAGGCCATTAAATCAAGAGCTGAATGTCTGACAAATTTGCTGCCGAGGAAAAAAAGACCAACCTTATGTAGTTTAACTTTTTGGTTCAATTGTCACGTTTACTCAAAAATATTTTTCGTTGTTAGGATATTTAGTATTTACAGCCATTTACACTGAGGAACTCAAACTTCAGAGAGGGTTAGAGGAACCATAATGCTATGACCTTTTCAAGGCTCGCTGCACACTAGATAAGCTGATATCCAACTCTTTAGCTATATTGCGATAGCTTAACCCCATATCGCGGCACTGCTTAATCTTGTCCTTGTCGATCGTGCTCTTTCTACCTTTATACACACCACGTTTTTTGGCTAATGCGATCCCCTCGGCCTGACGCTCTCGAATCATCGCGCGTTCAAACTGATAAATAGCGCCTAATAGGGTGAGTAGAAGTTGGTTCATAGGGCTGGAACTATCAGCGGTAAAGACTAAATTTTCCTGGTGAAAATGTAGTGATACTCCCTTAGATAGGAACAGCTCGACGAGGGAAAGTAAGTGTCCTGTGTTTCTGGCTAAACGCGAAATGTCATGAACGTGAACAATGTCTCCAGCTCGGATGTGCGCCAGCAAACTATCTAAACCAGGCCGCTGTTTAACAGAGCCAGAAATATTGTCCTCAAAAACAATATCCAGATCTAACCCATTTAACTGCCTTAAGGTTGACTGCTCAGAAGTGCTTACTCGCGTATATCCAATATTTTGCCCTTTCATATCCCCACCTGTATTCAATTGCGTCTAGAGTGAATGAAACGCTTGTGTTCAAAGCGCTAAATTCACCCTATTGAATACGAAAGTCGACATCTGACAAATGTGGTCACATGGGTATACCCTAAATAAAGATTGCCAAACTAGTGGGTTTACAAAAGGAAGATATTAAGTGTCATAAGTGTGCACACACCTTGTATAACCAAAAGGAATAAATGAACCATTGCATGCTTCCTTTTGTTCTAAAAATAGCCGCTAAACCACTCCTAGAAGTTAAGCTAGGACTAGGGAGACTCTAAATATGGAAAACGATATGAACAATTCTCCCAGCGGAACACTACTAAATAAATCACAAGTTGCGGCAAAAACAGGATTAAGCGCCTCCACAATCTATCGACTATGCCAAGCAGGTAAATTCCCAAAACCTGTTCGTTTGTCAGAGCGCAGAGTAGCTTGGAAAAAAGAAGATGTTGAAAAATGGCTAGAGAACCTAAATTACGCATAATGCACGACCCAATGGCTGTTTCGTTCCATTCAAAAAAATAGTTAACAACTGGCACTGGTGTCAGTTGTTAACACGTTTTTGGACAAAAGTTTGTTAGGGCTTTCAGTTATTCAAGGGTGTTTCGTATTAGCGAAAGTATGGAACAATCAGAGTTAACGCCTTGTTAAGCGGATAAAAATGTTTGGTTAAAACTGCGCAGCGAATACGACTGTTTTTATCCGTTTAAGCAACTTGCTAGATTTATTTTACGCACATACTACGGTGTATTCGTCATCGGCGTTTGGCTGCTCAAAAAAACTATCAAATAGCGCCAAGTCTTTTTCTTCAATTTTGAACGAATGAAGATCACTGCCACTGTTTCTAGCCTGATTTCGCTGAAGCCTAACACTAAATGGAACATCAAAGTAAATCTGAGAGACCTCATACCCTTGATCAGAAAAATATTTCTGAGTTTCAATTCGAGAGTTCCTGCTCCAAAAGCCCCAATCCAAAAAAACATTCACGTTATTACTCAAAAAAGACAAAGCCATTCTTTTCAAGTAACTTTCACACCCATCGTATGAGCTATCGAGTTGCTCCCTAGTTGGATTTTGACCAAATACACCCAGTTGAAGTTCATCTAACGACAAAAAAACATTACCACCTTTTTTTTGTTGCTCTCGCGCATACGTAGTCTTACCGCAAGCAACTTTCCCGACAAGTAGAGTAACTTTTGGTTTATTTCTATTTTTCAAATATAAACCTCTATATAAAATTTTAAATTTAACACCGTGTTAAGCATCGGATTCAAGGGTACTATACTTGAGCGAAGCGACCGTTAGCAGACTTCTCCATTACAAAGTTACGTAGCCGTTGACCACGAATTAAGACTTGCTGCTCTTTAATCACCACGAACCCCATACGCTCATAAAATGGTCTTGCTGTTATACTGACTTCAGAGTATAAGCGATTGATGTTCCGGATTTCAGCTTGCTCAAAAACATGATTCATTAAAGCTCGACCAACACCACAACCTTGATATTTATGATGACAGAAAAAATGATCTACTAATCCGTTCTCTTGGAGATCGGTATATCCTACGATTACTCCGTCGCTTTCAGCGATAAAGGGATGTCGAGCTTGAACCCTTTTAGCCCACAGATCAGCATCTACGTTATCCGGTGCCCATGCTTCAACTTGGGCTGGTGAATAGTCACGAATGTTAATGTATCTGATAGTGTTAAAGTAGATACTCCATAGAGCACGGATATCTTGTTCTTGAAAATCTCGAATTGTGACCAACTGCTGACTCCTTGCTAAGTTGCGACTGACAAACGCGACTCTCAATCAAAATCACCGGATTCACTAACCTCAGCCAAATCAAAAGTTCTAAACGTTAGCTGTCGACTTAAGTAATTTAATATATGTTTCCCCACCAGTAGGGCATTAGATCTCTTAACTTGATAGTTTCGCCATCGATGCTTGTAAGAACCTCAATTTCAGAGTTCTCTGGATGCAGTTGCAGCAATAGCTCTTGGCACGCTCCACAAGGAAGTATTACATCATTTCCTTTAATGCAGATTAATCTGATGATTTTGAACTCACCTTCTGTGATCATTGAACCAATAGCATTTCTTTCCGCACAAGTGCCTAATGAGCATGGCGCATCAATACACACTCCGCTGAACTGTTTCCCAGAGGATGTTTCAATAGCTGCTGAAACTTGACCGCAGCTAATCTTGCCGCTGAATTCTTGAGCTCTTAATTTTGATTGCGCCAATGAAACTAATTCTCGGAACATTTGGAATCCTCAATAATCTCATAACATTTATATATAGCGACTGTGCAAGGTTAGTCTACCTTATAAGGTAGGAGGTGGCTATGTGTCGTTACGCTGGAAAAGTCAAAAAAACACATAAAAATCATATAGTAAGCAAACTCAAAATAAGGCAGTTATAGATGAAGCTTACGACAGTTCTAAACCTCTCACTACGTTGCGTAATCGAGCTTACTAACTTTGATTCTGGTGATCCCATAACTCACCGAATTGAGTTATACAAATGCGACCATATTGATTGCTATGATGTAGTTGTTGATGGCGGTTTACAGCAGAAACGGATTGAATGGAGACGTATTCTAGCGTTAATAAGAAAAGCGCTGCCTAGACAATCACGAGAGTTAAACGAATTTACTTTGAGGCAGGGGTGAATTAACTGAAGAAGTGGGAAGCTAATTGACTTTCCATGCTGTTAGCAATCTGTTTGCTCTGACAACCCCAAGGCATCTTCTATCTCAATGCGAAGATCCCTTATAGTATTGTCTAGTTTTGTATGCCACAGCAGCAACTGAACCACTGTAAGCTCTTAGTTCTGGCATAGTGCTGCGTCGTTTTAGTCCGCCTCATTAAGTGTGCCCCATAAGAGTCGGGCTCCAAGTCGAGCGTGCATGCCCATATCCGAATTATGTTTCTGTAGTACGAGTAACTAATGTGCAGCCCGTCTTTACGCTTGCTAGGAAACAAGTAACGCTTAGGTGAAAGCCTCTCCAAAAAATCCAATGGCTAATAGTGTGCTGATTTCTTGGTGTTACTTCGAACTGCGCATCGATATCAGTCTTTTGCTGGCGACATACCACGCGGTCAAACATAGAGCCATTTGATGAGACTTCACACACGCGTAACTTTAGTAAATCGCCAGCCCTCAATTTGCTGTCGATAGCTTGGTTAAGAAGAGCCAATTGCATAATGTTACCTTCAATTTTCAGCCGAGTGCGGATACGCCAAATCTCTTCAAGTTTAAATGGCTATTAGGTTCCAGTTAAATGGCTTCAAGCTGCACGCAATACTGTGAGCGTAGCTGTGCCGATGCAGTAATGTTAATGCTGTCGGCGGTAAGCTCAACCTTGAACTCGCCGCCTTGTTTTGAAAGCTGGTAAACAACCATTTCACTCTTTTCAAGTTTTCGCGCCCAAAAAGGAGCCAACGAACATTGAGCTGAACCTGTAGCAGCATCTTCATCTATACCAACTTTAGGGACAAAATATCTAAGTACGTAATCACTATTATTACCTGGTGCCGTTGCGATGACAGCATGCCATTCTAATGAAGCTATAAAGTCTAGGTCGGGCTGAAACTCGACGACCTGCTGTTCAGACTCAAACACAAGAATTAGATCTCGACTCGCATATACCTCACTTGGCGTGAGTCTGTTCATTGAACATTGAATAAAGCTGTGATTTTGCTTTTGGATAGCCCATTGAGGAAAAAGTAATGACAGTTTTCCATGTGACTTCTTCACTACAGGACAACCATACTTGCTGGTGAAGTGCACAACCCCCTTAGAATAGGCATGTAAGAGTACACCGGCAGCAGCAATGGTTCCGTGACCACACAGGTTGATTTCTGTTTCCTGAGTAAACCAGCGAATTTCAAAGTGGCTTTCAATTGCTACTACAAAGACCGATACAGGTGCAGGCTGTGTACTTGCCAACTTCTGCAGTGATATATCAGAAAGCCACGAATCAAGTTCAATAACTGCTGCTGGATTGCCGCCATCAGTCTTTTTCGTGAATGCGTGAACGACTGAAACTGTTACTTCTATCATACTCTCTAGCATTATTATCTATATACTCCTACCGTACATGATTAGTCTACCTTACAAGGTGAGAAGTGAATATGCTCCAGAAAATATCAAGCTTACTCAAGGCCTAAGTTACATACCGAATCAAGCTATACGAATGCGCCTGAATCGTCAGTGATATTTAGTTGTTGACGGAAAATCATGAAAGAAGCGGGTCAGGTGGACTCGCGTTCTGCCGTAAATGAGAAAAGTGATATCTCAGTGTTCTGGAGACCGAAGTTAACAAACTTTGGGACATAAATGAGTAAGCTGAGCGAATTGTTATGTTTATTCGGCTGAATCGCATGTGTATTCGCAATAACACTCATCAACCCAGCATTCTATTTTTATTATTCCGAACTCTTTGCCTGAATTGACTTCTTTTGAAATAGTGGCACTTTCAGCTTGAAGCAGGCTACTCACAGCTTCCGCTAAACCTTCAAATCCAGTCAGTTCAATCGATTCTTCTGAATAATTTCTCGCAACCTGAAACCAGACCTTCAAAAGACCTTGGTCATTGGCACGGCTAATACTCAAGTCTTTAACAAACTCAGGCCTTGAGAACTCTAGTAGTGTTTTATACTCGGACACAACCTCTCCTAAAATATAACGCCAGCTTTAGACGAGCAGAACACAGAAGTTGCCTTGTGTTATGTTGGATCGAAGCGAAAACAAAAGACAGCAGAAATGCTTAGCGTAGTTATTTAATGCATTTGCTATGCAACTCTAGAATGTTCTACCAAGCGCTATTAATAGGCCCGTAGCCACCATTTCTGAATTTGTTACCTGATTAATCTTATGACCAAGCATGTACGGATCAAATTCTGTATCATTTGGACTAAGCTTTCTACGGCCATGTTCTGTCTTTTTCCAAGGCCCTAACAATGAAATAATGTGTTCTAACTGTTCTAGTTGCTCTTCTGAACCTTTGAAATAAAAATATCGACCTTCAGATTCAAGGCCAAAGCTAACTGATATTTCATTCATCAATAATTAACCCTTCGATATATCCATAATTTTCACATAACGCCTTTACCCCGAGGAGCGTATCGACGTGTTAGTGACTTGCATTGTTATAAACCAGAGGCCAATTTAAAACTAACGGGAGTGCCGCCATGAATACTTTCTGGATGTTCGGGCATACCACCGACCCAGAATTCAAAACCAAACAGGCTTGCATATTTGCCACCGCCAAAGCCACTTAAAGCGAAGCGAACCCTCTCCCATTCATCATTAAGACACCGGAAGTGGAAGATCCCGTCGATGATACGAAAGTGCTCCTTGGGGCATGTGAGCTCTAAGTCATCAATTCGGTAGAAGATTTTGTTCGTAGAGAACAACAGGCGAGACTCAGTTCTGCCTTTAAGCTTCCCGTACGTATTAATGGAAACCCACTCGCCTTCCAGTTTATTTTCGTTCAAAGGAACCGCGAAGGATTTGCAGCTAAACAACACAAGAAATATCAGTAAGCTTTTCATAGTTTCCTTGGCTTATAACGTCGCGTTAAGGCGCGGAACACCGAGCACTACACTTGAGCGGAGCGAAACCAGCGCACGGTATAGAGTCGCTCTTAAACTCTTTGTTATGCTGTGGGTTAGAAGGGTAACTCGTCAGCTCCAACACCAATATAGTCTGGTGCTAAGTATGCTGGAAACTGAACAGCTCTAATTGTTTCATGCCCCTTCATTGCAGCTTTGCAAACTCGGTGCATACCGTCCATCACCCGCCCTTTATGGCAGAGAATAATGGGATATGATAAGTCTGCTTTCTGTATGAGCGATGCATGCTCCAAAACATTCCTGCACGTTGGTCGAGCATCGCCTAGGTCGTACCAAAACTCTTCTTCGAGCTCTTTGATATCAGATAGCTGAATTTCAAGCACCGGAAGTTCACGGGAAAGCTCAATAAGCCGAAATACATCCCAAGAAAGTAAACCCTTGCTTGAAGCTCGAAAGTGATATTGTTGTCTCATGTGTCTCCATACAGCGTAACGCCTCTCTTAAACGCTTTGTTAGGTGAATTTTCTACAACTAGTAAACACTACCTTTGAATTCGACAATCTCACCAGTTGCTAGCTTATGATTAGAATGTGGCTTCACCATGCCGCCGCGATACACAAAGGTATTCCATTGGTTTTTTTCACTGTCAAAGTAGTTGATTGGTGACCGAAGATCATCGTAGCCACAACCTCTGTAGACATTTGGCTCATAGGCAAATAGAAACGAGTACATAATACCTAAAGAAAGCAAATGGCCTTCGAGAGCTGCTACTATCGATTTACTCATACCCTGCCCTCGATAACTTTCTTTGATAGCAATACCACCAATAATTCCAGCCAAAAAGGTGTGGGTCCCTTGGGACATTTCACGCGCATAAGCTAATCCACAACCGACAATCTCATCATCGACCTGAACAATAGCTGCACACTGAAAATCTGAATTCAGCTTTATGCTAGCACCACTACCAAAAACAGAAATGAGAAAACTGTTTATCGAGTCTTTGTAAGGTTCAATTTTAACTCTATCAACAACTGATATACGCAAAGAAACCTCCATTCACCTAACAGATTATTAAGAGGATAGATTCCTTGTTTAAACAAGGAATCTATCCTCTTATCATACATTTGATGAAACCCAGATTATCACTTTTTCTAAGCTACATCAGCCATCTAACTCGAAAAAAATAATAACAACATCAGCACGAAAGAATGCAAACCTTTGCGGAAAGAAGGCTAAAAAGATAGGGAGATAAAATCCGACTTAGGTTGGGCTGACTCTTTTATATACTTCATCGGATAAACGTCATTACTTTTCCTAGGTTTTCTTTAGAGCGCATTAGTTTACCCTGATACAATTGTATCAGGGTAAACAGCCAGTTTATCCGGCGCAGACTTCTTGTTGAGCGCGTATTGCGTCTTTTCCGGCAACCAACTTGAATGGGCTTTCGATGTCAGTTGCGGCTCGCCAAACGGCCTCCACCACATCCTGGTTCTGTGTAAGATCCTCTGGTGAAGTAGAAGTGAACTTACTCATTACTTCTTCAATGAAAGGTTCATACTCAGTAGGAGCTTGACTGCTCTGATCCATTGCAGCGATAGCATTTTTGCTAAAATTAGTGCCCGGAGATTGACCCGGCAAAACAAGATGCACGTTTATCCCCAAGGGTTTTAGCTCCAAAGCCAAACACTCAGAAAATGCATTTAAGGCAGCTTTACTCGCGGTATAAGCAGCCAACAAAGGCAGTGGCTTTATAGTGACACTGGAAGATACGTTGATTATAGTCCCCACCCCGTTGGCCCGCATTCCGGGTAGCACCGCTCTTATCATCTCAAAACAACCAAATGTATTGGTATTAAAGATATTTCTGATAACCTTGTCAGGTGCGCCTTCTAATACTGATAACCACCCTACACCAGCGTTGTTAACCAGCACATCAACATCACCTGCCAGCTCGGCAGCTTGATTGATGCTTTCTGTTTGAGTTACATCCAATTCTATCAGCTTTAAGTTCTCAGATTGGGGCAGTAAGCTGAGATTGACTCTTCTCATGGTTGCAATAACCTTCCAACCATTGGCTAAAAAATGATGAGCAATAGCTAAACCAAATCCTGATGAGCACCCTGTGATTAATACTGTTTTCATAAGCTCTCCTAGTTGTGTCTACCTTTTCGGCAAGCCAATATTGACAGCTTGATACACGCTGTGAATACTCGACAGTGCAGATTTGTTTATCAATGGTATTTTATGCAGGATCCTCTTTCTGAAGTTGTCTCCCTTTTAGCCCCTTATGCTCCAGAAATTAAACTCGCTGAAGCAAGCGGGCCTTTTCAAGTTCAAAGAGCTAGGCTAGACAGGTTATTCTATTGTCTAGCAGTTACAGGTGAGGTGTTAGTATCGGTAAACGATGCCCCTCCAATTCAGCTAAATGAATCCGACTTTATACTTATTCCTGAAGCGCAAAAAGCCGCGATCTCCTCCGTTCAACCAACAACTTCTAGCTTTTTCAACAAGCCACAACAAATAGGCCCCGGCAGAGTGTGGATTGGCGAGCATGGAGCGGATATAAGCACCCGCATGATAATTGGTCACTGTAGCTTTAAATGTCAGGATAAGGACATGTTGCTATCATTGCTTCCTTCAAGCATGGTCCTACGGGGAAAGGAGCAAATTACTGCTATAACATCTTTGATCAAAGAAGAAGTTTTAGCACCTAAACCTGCTGGAGAGGTCATCACCGACTATTTGTTACGAATACTGTTGATAAACGCATTTCGCTCAGCTCACCTTTCCAATGAACTTCCTAGCCTAATACGTGGATTGGCTGATAAATGCGTTGCTAAAGCTTTAAGAGCTATCCATGATCAACCTGCATATCCTTGGTCTGGTGAGTGTTTAGCTGCGGAAGCTGGAATGTCACGCTCTGCTTTTTTTTCACGATTTAAAGATACTGTAGGTATGACGCCCTTAAGTTATCTTCTGCAATGGAGAATGGCCAAGGCCAAATCCCTTCTTAAAGAAGGGAGAGAACCAGTCATCTCTATTGCATTAGAAGTCGGGTATAATTCAAGCAGTTCGTTCAGCAGCGCTTTCCTGCGGCATGAAGGGGTATCTCCCTCAGCTTTCAGAGGACAGCTTGTGGAAAACAACTAGCTTGAGTTCGGCCATTAACTTAGTGCTGCTTGCAGATGCTTTAACAAGCTAGTCAATAAGGTATCGGACAATCAAGCTAGTTAATTTATCTAGGTACTTTTTATCTGCCCTATTTTTGGTAATCACCATACGCCAGTAAATCATGCTACCCAGCATATCCAAAGTCATCTCGATATCTTTATCAGGACCAATTTGCCTTCGTTCAATTGCCCCCTGTATTACTTTTTCTGCGCTAGACCTACGTTGAACCTGCACTGTTGCGCGTATTTCCGAAGCTAACGCTTGATTACGTCCCATTTCTGCATGTAAATCGGGAAGAATCCTTGCTATCAAAGGATGGCGAAGCAACCTTCTAAGCTGGAGCAGTATCTGATGAACATCCTGATAAAGGTCACCTGTATCAGGAGTCACAAACAAGTTAACTCCCACTTTGTTTACTAGATCTGTAACCATGACTAGTTTAGAAGGCCAGCGACGGTAAATTGCCGCTTTACCTACTCCAGCTCTTTTAGCAACTGCCTCAATTGAAATAGCTGAGTATCCTGTAACAGCCCACTCCTCAAAGAGAGCTTTTTCAATTGCTCTGGTTACTGATTCTTTTTTAACTGCTGCTCCACTAGGTTTACGACGCGTAGATTTATTTTCGTCGATACACTTGCGTTCCATTCAAAATCCCCTATAGTTACATTATCAATGATACGATACCGTTCCGTTGCAAAGCAAGGCCAGAGGAGTAAATCATGAATGATATTCAGACAGCTTTTACAGATTTTTCGGGAATGCTTAAAAATGCCCTTGGGGAAAAGCTTAACCCATCTGCAGAAAGCTTTATCGATATGGTCGCCCAAGACGGTGTTATGGAATTCCCCTATGCACCAGAGGGCGCTGTAACAAAAATCGAAGGTTCGGAAGCCCTCGCAAAATACCTATCGAGCGTAAGTGAAGTGATTAGCATTGGGGAAATCAGCAAACCTATAGTGCATCACACTCTGGATCCGAATGTGGTCATCATTGAGTTCGAATGTGCTGGGCTTGGGCTAAAAACTGGACGAACCTACAACCAACGATACATTTCAGTGATTACCTTAAAAAATGGAAAAATACAGAAGTATGTGGATTACTGGAACCCAATCATTGCATTGAATGCGATTGGCGATCTTAGTTCACTGGCTCAACGTGCAGGAGACAAAAAATGAACACTGTATTAATTACGGGTGGAACCGGGAAAACTGGCAAACGCATAGCTGAAAAACTTACCCGGCAGGGAGTAAGTGTTCGTGTTGCTTCTCGATCAGCCTTACCAATAAACGATTATGAGAGTATACGGTTTATCTGGGGTGACGAGACGACCTATGACGCAGCACTCAAAGGTGTAAAAGCCATCTATTTGCTCGCACCAGCTAATGTCGCCGAACCGCTAGATGTGATGAAGCCTTTTATCGATTACGCGGTGAAAAAAGGAGTGAAGAGATTTGTATTACTTAGCGCCTCCTCCTTACCAAAAGGCGGGCCAATGATGGGGGCGGTGCATGCCTACTTGGAAGAAACGGTTCCAGAATGGGCCGTGCTAAGGCCGACTTGGTTTATGCAAAATTTTTCTGAGCAGCAGCATCTGGAAACAATTTTATCAGAAGGGGCTATTTATTCTGCCACTGACAAAGGCCGAGTCCCTTTTATCGATGCCGACGACATTGCTTCAGTAGCAGCAGTTGCTTTAACTCAAAAAGAGCCTCTTAATCGAGATGTTATTATGACGGGTCCATCTGCCATTACTTATGATGATGTTGCTAGTATGATAAGCAGAGTGATCAACAAACCAGTTGAACATATTAAGTTGACAGAGGGGCAACTTCGACAGCGTTTTATAATTTCAGGAATGGAGCTAGTCTATGCCAACGTGCTGTCTGCCATGGATACGTCTATCTCCCTCGGTTCAGAAGAAAACTGCTCTAATGAAGTAAAAAAACTGACCGGTAAAGATCCAATTTCTTTTCTAGATTTTGCTGAGCAAGCTAGCATGAACTGGACACGCTGATAAACGCTCTAAGCTTTTGCAGTCATCGTCCGATGTCTGCAAAAGCAGCTCGCTTAATATCGGTTTGAACAAGTTACTCCCTAGTATACAATGTATATACGAATCATATATAAAACATATATCAATGGGTATAGTAAAAATTTCTGATGAGCTCCATGAAGAGCTTCGCAAAGCAAGTTCCGTCATGCATCGTTCTATCAACTCTCAGGCAGAGTTCTGGATTAAAGTAGGCATGCTAGCAGAGCTACATCCTGAGCTTTCATTTAACCAATTGATATCAGAACTAATGGCATCGGTTTCGGTTCCAAACAGAATACCCCCTCAAGAGCGAGATTATGAGTAGTCACATCACGATTAAAAATAATGACGAAATCGCACTAATGCGGCAATCAGGAAGACTGCTTGCTATGGTTTTCAAAATGCTGGATTCCTATGTTAAACCCGGCGTTTCAACGATGGATATCAATGATACTGTAGAGAGATTCATTACTGATGAACTTGAAGCTCGCCCGGCAAGCAAAGGACAATACGGGTATCAGTATGTATTGAATTCTTCGGTCAATGAAGTGGTATGCCATGGAGTGCCAAAAGCAAGCCAGTTTCTAAAAGCCAGAGACATCATCAATCTAGACATTACTTTGGAAAAAAACGGTTTTATTGCTGACTCTAGCAAGATGTATCTTATGCCTGAAGCACCACCTTTAGCTAAGAAACTTGCAATAGTTACCTACGAAGCAATGTGGAAAGGGATAAGACAGGTGAGACCGGGGGCTACGCTGGGAGACGTTGGTCATGCTATCCAGAGTTACGCAGAGTCGCATGGTTACAACATTGTAAGAGAGTACTGTGGCCACGGTATAGGTCGGGAAATGCATGAAGCACCTCAGGTCCTACATTATGGCATTCCAAACAACGGCGTGACACTAGAAGAAGGAATGGTGTTTACCATTGAACCAATGGTAAACCAAGGCTCAGCAAAGACCAAAACCAAGAGAGATGGATGGACGGTAATCACACGTGATAAAAAGTTGTCTGCTCAGTCAGAACACACCATTCTGGTAACAAAGTCTGGATATGAAGTCCTGACTCTTCGCGATGAAGAGTCAGCTGATTTGCGCATTTAACCTGAGTTAAAAAAGTCATGAAGACCTTAGACGAAATCTATCAGCAAAAACTCGCTAAAACACAATGGGGCAGAAGTGTGATAACTGCCCCAACCCACTTTTGGACAAAAGCGTGTTAGTGATTTTGCTAATTTAGTTTTTAAAGAATAATCAGGAGTATGGCAAAACCCTCTGTTCGTATGACCAGTTTTCTCATCCACTACACAGACTTTATTGTTCGCTGACAAATAATATGAAGTTTGAAACCTCAATACCAATCCATCTGTACCTTTACTTTTTACGGGTGCTCTTTTAAACACCGAGTTCAGGTTAATTACTTTATTACAAGGCATACTGCGTTTTCTTCAGCAGGTTGGTACCTTGTCCTTATAAAGGGCTTGACTTTATGAGTGGACTCCGATTTCAGAAACGTTCGTTTCTCTGCAATGAGAACATGAAAATATAAGGCATCGTTGATCAATTCTCTTATCAACGGAGACAATTTAAGTCGCTCACTAATTGTTTCTGCTGATACCTGACTTCTTTGACACACCATTAGAACGAGCCCTAGGCCTTGTTCTTCATAATCAACCTCAACAAGTTGCACATCAGTATCTGATATAGAGTGGTCAGAGCCTTCTGACAGTACCCGGGTGAACTCATAGATTGAAATCGAAGTGCCAAGAATGTTTCTCGATGTTGGGATCCGCCCCTGAAGGTGCAGGATATCGCCCATATGGCCACACGGGCACTGGGCATTGCGTTCGAGAACACCCACGTCTCCCATTGAATGAATCAACAGGGGGCTCTGTCCGGGATATCTCACAGTTACACTGAGCTCACCGCTGACCGGAGAACAAACGAGGTCTATATGATCATAAATATGGTAGTGTGTACCACTCAAGTGTGAGCACTGAAAACCCACTGGACCAGTTTCTTGCGCCGTGTACGCTAGGGGTTTGATACACACGTCTGGAAGTAGTTTTTGTATCTTTTCGACAAGTGAATCGGGAAACATTTCCCCGAGATAAAAAATATTCCTGATAGAGGCCAGTTGCTCTTTACGCTTCTCGCTAAATAAGCGTTCAGCAAAGCTTGGCAGGCACATTATTGTGTCAATATTTCCTGTACATATGGCTTCACAAAGTGTGTCATGTTCAACAACTGAGGCAAAAGGATAATATTTCACCCCAAGGTGACGGCAAATTTCATGGGCAAAAAGAAAACCGCCCCATAGATTGCCTGCCGTCAGACAGTTCGCGACCGTGCGGGCCTGTAAGTCCATGAATAGAGGACGTAATACCTGAGCTGCAGAGGATGTTACAAACTGATAATTATCCCAAGGATGCTCAACAATTCTGGCATTTCCGGTTGTTCCACCGGTAGCGAAAACTATGGCTGACATGGTGACTCCTTTCTGTCATCTTTTGTCAGGCAGATGAACGAAATCATCACGGAGCTCAGCACAACAATAAAGGTAAACAGCGGAACATGGTCAGCTAAGTGCGTGATCGCAAATCCGGTAATCCATGAGCCAAATGCTTCACCAGCGTTAGACACAATCAGAATGTAGCTGAACAACACGCTGGTAGATACACCAGACTCAATATGTGTCGCCTGATAGTAAAGTTCTGGAATGATCACGGACTCATAAATGCTGTACGCAATCAACGCCGTAAGCGCGATATACACAGAGCCCAGCAAATAAGCTGATGACAATAACCCACATACAAGGATGATTTGTGTACGACGCCGATCACTGAAGGAGATCAGTTTTGCCACGCCCCCCTGCCACAGACAGATTGTCACACCAACGACAGAAAAGAATACCCCGGAATATGTACCGAGGTGAGGATTGATTTTGTCTAACAGAGTTGTAGTGGTGATGAATATTCCCATAATGAGAAAACAGAAGAATGAAGACAGCAGGATACGCTGTATGTGGCTACTTGCCATGATGCTCTGAACCCCTGCCTTCATACTCGCCAGTGGTGAGCTAGTTGAATGCTTATGACTGGCCGGAAGGTTGTAAATGAGTCGCAACGCCACCAAGGCCATAACGATACTGGATACTGTCAGAACCAGCATTACAGCTTCGATAAATCCAAAATTCATCGCTGCAACTGCCAGCATCGGTGCCACGAAAACGGCCGAGTTCTGGCACAGCGAGAACGTATTGAGTGCTTTTTTCAACTGCGGTCCGCTCAAAACTTCGGCCAGTACCTCCCGTAAAAATGGCTTGGAAACCGACTTGGATACCGCAATAATCAAGAAGAACAGCAGCCAGCCGACTAATGACATTGTCAGATAAATCGTCAAGAAGGCCGCGCCTCTCAGTAGTAGGGATATACTGATCAGTTTTCTCCTAGAAAAGCGTTCAAGATAACCGGTGATAGTCAGCATAAGCAGACTTTCCAGCAGTACAGCTCCGGCAAGACAGGTTGCCACATTGGAGGCACTGAGATTTGGGGATTTTCCTAATAGTGGTAGAGCAAAGAAGAATGAAAATTCCGCAAGAAATACCGTCAGATAAATGAAACAGGTCGTTTTATTTGCTTTCATGATTATCGTGGATTATCCCTACCAGTTGATCGAATACAAATGCCCTGATCCCCTCCGGCAGCTTCGTTAGGCCCGTTTCGACAGTGGTCATCTCATTAAAATAAAAACCGTCGTTATTCATCAGCCAGTCTACTGATAATACCGCACAGTCTGCCTGAACCATGATTTCCCAAGACAACCGCAGCATTTCTGTGAAAAATGGCGCATGGCCATAGTCTGCTAGAAACATATTTTCTGTCAAAATAACCTGCTCCCCGCCTAGGGCAACATTACCGATATAGCCTTCTCCCCGGGGTTTGCGGAACTTAATGAATGCCAGTTTCTGAGCAATAAAGAAAAACCGTACATCGCAAGCATCAGGCAGAAAAGGCATCATGAAATATTCGAGAGATGAGGCTGAAATCAGGTTTCCGATGCTGAGCGCATGCTGCTCACTCCCTGACTTGATTACGCCAAAACCCATGCCGGTGCCGGCGGGTTTAAAAATATACTCTCCAGGGTGACTGGTAATAAATTGCTCAATGCTTGGAATAACCTGCCGATGATACCCTAACATACTAAAGGGGAGCACGGGCGCTCCGATTTTCTCTGCCAAAGACATCTGCCCTATTTTGTCCCACTCCAACGTTTCAATCCCGGCAATACCATCGTTCAGTAGGCATGTGCTTCGGACACGAAGGAAATGGCGCAGGGTTGAGGAGATGGAGCGAGCCTGAGCGTTTAGGTTGGCCGGGGAGATGATAAATGTAGCAGAAGAGTAATCCAACGGCTGGTTCTTGTGCAGTAGTATCGGCCCCCTATCCAAATGAGTAGCAACGACACAATCTTCCAGAGCGATAAAACTGAAGGTGATATCCCGTTTCTTTAGTTCACGGGCGTACTCCGCATACGCATTCTCAATTTCCGTAACATTGCTGTATTCTTCTTTTGCGACAATCCAGTATAGATTCATACTATATCTTTTCTCCACACCATGACGGACTGTGACAGCGAGGTGTGGAGTACTCTGTCGATGACGAAGCCCGCTACTTGGGCCAACACCTGATATTCTGCATAAAACCGCTCTTTTCCCAGAAAGAGCGCATCCATGAGCAAGTCTAGCGTCTTGCCTTTATTACTTTCAGGTTGCTTGATAATTTCGATGACAAACAGCGTTGATTCCGGCGTCATGGCCCGATGACAGTTTCGCAGGATAGTTAAGGCGCTGGCATCATCCCAGTCGTGTAGAATATTTTTCAGGATATAGATGTCTTTGCCTCCGACGACTCTAGTAAAGAAATCCCCGTCCACAAAGTCGATACCAGTTTCGTTCCTGCTGTTCCCTGGGTACACGTCTAGAACAGTGGCGGATTTCAGGTTGTAGTGCTGATGCAGCTTTTTCATCAGAACACCTTGACCTCCTCCAACATCTACAACTTCCGTCTGAGCATCACATGCTATGTGGCTAACAAGCTCGGTGGCAAGTTCCTCGGTAATTTTAGCCATCAACCTATCAAAGGTGCCTTTCAGTTCTGGCCTAGTGAGGATATATGAAAAGAAGGACTTGCCATGTCGGGTTTCAAATGCGGACACTGGGGCTGTAGAACGCAGGGACGAGGGGTAATCCGACCACATGTTCCAATATTCCTCACCCAGTTCGCACAGAATCCACAGAGTTTCAAGACTATTTTCGTCTGCTAAGGCGCCGACCTCCTCTGTCAGGACATAGTGCGCCCTCTCAACACGCACTACACTGCACTCTACCATTACATCCAACAGGCGTGACAGGCGGTCGGCCTCTACCTGGCTGGCAGCAGACAGCTCATCCAAACTTATGGGACCCATGCGCCCCAGCCAAACAGGTATGCCGAGCTTCACAAACGCATGCAGAGCAGCCGAATAGCGGTAGGCGGTAATCAACTCTGTCAGCATGTCAATCCCTCTGTCAATGCATTTACGGACGAAGCAAATTGTTCAAGATCGTCAATGGAATGCGCGGCAGAAAGGGCAACACGGATAATACTTTCTGATTTAGGTACTGTCGGGTACATGGCTGCGGTTGCCAAAAAACCTTGCTGGCGGAGCTGTCTAGAGGTTTTGATAACTTCAGTCTCACAGCCGATTTGAAGCGTACGGATGGGACTTGTTTTATCTTTGACTTCGACATTACGCACTGCATTGTCAAAGAAGTGAATATTATCCTGAAGCTTCTTTTGCAGTGCAATTATTTCACCAGAAAGATGAATGTCCGCTGAAGCTAAACATGCAGCAATGCCGGGTAAGGAGGGAGGACCACTAAAAATATAATTCAATGCATATTTTTTGATGAATGAGGCTGACTGTGGATGACTAAAAGAGGCAGAACCACCATGAGAACCGAAAGCTTTTGAGAGTGAGGAGAGCAGGATAAGATTGTCACTAAATTCCCCTATCTGGTGCAATGTATATCCGCAGCCATTTTTTCCAATGATTGAGGTACCATGCGCATCGTCTACATAGTAATACCCCTGATACTCAGCAGCTAAATTCGTTAGAAAACTGACATCATGGCTACCTCCCATTGAGCCTAGGGAGTCCGATATAAGGACGGGTGTTTTGCCATTCTGACGGCACAGCTCTAAGGCAGTATACAATTTATCCTGATCAGAGAAGTTTATCCTGTCGCAGTGGCCAAACTGTTCCAGTATCCCCCTTAAGATTTGCACCGAAGCGTGTGTCGTTTTGTCCATGATCCACTGCACACCTTTTGGGCTCATACCGTAACCCGGTAACTCTCCTGAGCCAAGAATCGGAAGGACTGCCAGATGTGCGGCTCCTACGGAATTAAATGTCACCGTATAGGAGTCGAGAAAAATAGTATTCAGTTTATCTTCGAGGTAGTCAAAAGTATCGCATTTTGCCCGGGTTCTTGCAGCGGAATATTGCACACCAAACTTGTCAACC
Organism: Agarivorans sp. OAG1; assembly: GCF_037076485.1. Classification (NCBI taxonomy): domain Bacteria; kingdom Pseudomonadati; phylum Pseudomonadota; class Gammaproteobacteria; order Alteromonadales; family Alteromonadaceae; genus Agarivorans; species Agarivorans sp. OAG1. The sequence goes on along the minus strand of NZ_AP028990.1, from coordinate 1,905,803 downwards.
GACATTTTAACAGCTTGGCGTAAAGCGGGGTGCTGCTCAAGCCCGAGATAAGAGCAGGACATAAAGTCAATATATTCCTGACCTGCGCTGCAGACTATTCCTCTGCCATGAGTCCGGGACACAATAGTTAAATCATTAATTCCTTGTTCCCATATTTGTTCCTGATAGGGACTGCTTGTTTTGATGCGATCAGATAACCAGTTTTTTGAAGCTATTTCGGTTTTCTCAAGCAAGGCAAGTGTTTCTGCCATAAAAAACTCCTTTTAACAGCATATCAATTTTGAGCTTCAGATAATAAAGCGATAACACTATAAAGCAACAGCACTATAGATAAAAGACACTATAAACAAATAAATCAACAACAATGGAAAAGATATAATCGCCCTCCGTCGCTTACATGGAAATGGTCATAGCGGTGCGGATAAACATTGGTTTGCGGCACTTTCTAACTCATTTCGGGGCAAAGGCGAGTTGCACACTAGCTGAGAAGTCTCTGGACATTTCCGTGTCAGACACGAACAATCAACTCATCTCCGGACACAATGATTTTGGAGCGAAGGGTTGCTTTGTGCCACTGGACATTCCGGACACTAATTTAGTGGAATGACTTACTGCATAGCAGGCGTTGGTTGAACTGATAGTTTTTAAAGCTTGTGGATGGCGATTATCACCTTTCTACGAAGAGCTTGCTTCACTGCGCACTGTCACAGAGTTGGCGACCTTCAGGGGCGGGATTGAAACAAGCTTGGGATATGCGTATATTACCACTTGCAACAAGGAGTTGCTGTATACCAAAGGACAATCGATGATCGCCCTCATAATGACTGGCTCCGTTGGCGAGCGTGGACAAAATGCGCCCAAAGACGTTTACCTTATTAAAGCCCTATTGAATGCTTGGGCGCGTAGCACTGCGAAACCCGACTTACCCTTCAACGACCAGGTCGATCCTGCCATGTTAGCGTTACTCGAAACCTTCCAACGCACTGTTGTAAAGATGGGTAAGCCAGACCGATTGGTGTCCGCGAACCGGGGCACCTTTAAGACCTTGGTGAACACCTTAAAGAACGGCTTTACTCGTACGTCATTGACTCCCCCAATGCAAGGCAGGGTTACATGGGACGCGGAGGGTACGGAGGGTGGACGTTTTCACAGCCGGATTCTACATGTACCGTCGATCAGCTCAGGGCTAACCTTGGGACGTGGCTACGACATGAAGCACAAAACCGCAGCTGGGATCCTCGCGGATTTGACCAAAGCCGGTATAGATGCGGTGTTGGCGACCAGACTCAGCAATGCAGCAGGTTTGTCTGGCAAAGCAGCTGAGCAGTTTGCCATTGAGCAGGATCTGCTTGATGTGGAGATATCAGCGCGAGTGCAGCTGGCACTCTTTAAAGATGTCTACCAGTTTCACCTAGCGGATGTAAAACGAATCTCTAGCAAGACCAGCACAGTTGCAGCGTATGGAAGTGTTGACTGGTCGAAGCTGCCAAAAGAGATGATCGATGTTGTGGTAGATCTGCGTTACCGCGGCGATTACACGCCCAGATCCCGTCTCTTAATTCAGACACACCTTGCGACGGCGAACTTTGCAGACTTCAAACGTGAAATCCAGAACCAGGCAAACTGGTCGCAAGTACCTTATACCAGATTTCAGCTGCGATCCAAGCACCTTAACACCCTGACTGCGAGTCAGCCCATGCTAACAGGAGTTACCCCATGATGAGGCGGAAGTCGTCCTTGATGTCTTTGCTTGCGTTTGTTGCCAGCGGAGGCTTAACCGCCGGCTGCGTGGCAGATGAAAATAAAACGTCGACAGTTCAGGCCTATGCCATGGAAGTTGTGCACACTTTTACGCACCATTATTCCGACACGCACGTTGCGTTTTTCTTGTACAACCCAGAGACTGATCTGCCCTGCCCCCGCGTAGCGTTACACAACCAGCAAGCGGGCAGCGCGATCACCAGCAAGACCCTATGCGTCTTCCCTGATCGTCAGGGCCGCCTGTTCGATGCAAGAACAGATGTGAGTTTCATTGATTACGATATGGTAGTTTTAAACGACCAAGGTGTCTCGTTTACAGCTGATGTCAGCTTGCGCGAGTCAGACGCTTTTTTACTCGATTGCACTCTGCCCATTGAACCGTTCAAGCTAGGTTTGCTTGAGTGCCATTTGCGGGAGATATCGCTAGCCAACTAGACGCTAGTACAGCTCCAATTGAATCGCTACTATTTTAGTAGGCGTGTAGTGACCTCAGTTTGAGCGTCAGCTTTCAAGTGAATTGACTGTGATGAGCCCTATGTAAATGGCAGAAAATCGCTCAAAGCAGCCCCATAAACTATTGGTTTTCTAACTCACCTTTGGACAAAAGCAAGTTAGAGCAATAGTTCTAACTTGCTTCATTCAGATTAGAAAAAGTAAACTTAGTTACAAAAGTGCATATGATTTATCTTACCTACCTAGTCTCAACCTTGCACTAGCATCAGCATCATACCGTTTCGCATCACGCTCATAAGACTCTGCGATAGCAAACAAAAGCTTCGCAGCAACATAAGGGTACGATAACAACATTTTCTGTCCAAATTCCCTATATTTTTCTGCGAGGTTTCTTTCTTGATTGCCGCCATCACCAGGCATACGGGTTGTTACTCCTCGAGAATTATAAACGCCTGTGCACATTCCTCTCATAATGTCTTCAGACTGAATATCCTCAAGGATTTCTCTTACTTCTGCACACGGCCAAATATCATCTTTTCCGATAGCAGATGCTGATAGCAGCTTTCCGATACATAAATCCCCAACTTCTGAACGGCTAAGTTCTTCACATGAATCACGGACAATTGTCACCCACTTTCTAAGCCTTTCGGTTTCCAATTCACCTAAGTCATTATGACCAGGAATAATTTTGACAGCTTCAAGTAAGTGGTAACCACGTTTAGCCATATTTTCAATTTGGTTTTTAGACACTTGTACCTCACTCGGATCAGGTCTTCCATCATTTCGTTTGTACGTCCAAATGATCGCTTGTACATACAATTCTGGGTGAAGCTCAATATACCGTTCCAAATTAGGAATCGAGTTGTCCTGTTCACCTCCAAATCTAGAAGACAGCAACTCTATATACGCATATTCTAGGCCTGCTTTCTCTTCTAAAGATAACTCATGACTAGCATTGATGTGTTTGAATGCTTCCGTTATATGGTAGCTATCAGGCATATACTGACCTGATTTCTCATTGACCCCTGTTGCGATATTTGAGAGCAGGCGATATAAGGTTTTCACCCCTAGCTTTTCTGGGTGATGCTGGATGCAAGAAAAGGCAGCGCGCGGCCTGTTAGCTCCCATCAATCTTTCTGTACCTTCGTTGTTTTCTTCATCACATTCGTGGATCCGCGAAGGCTCTACTTTTTCCCAATATATTTGCTGGGCATCTAGACTTAAAGCGTCGACCATTATCCAAGTGGATTTCCTAAAAGGGGTGAGTAAAAGTAGCTCTACAAATTCTACATCTGATGAGTCAGCCGCAACCTCTTTCAGAATAGGCTTACTTTTTGTCTCCTTTGAAATGGCAAATATAGCTCCAGAGATTAGGCTACGAAGAGGGCGGATTTCTCCACACTCAACCAAAACTTGCTGAAAAGTAAGCTTCAGTAAGCCTATAAGCTCCTTTCTATTCATTAAATACTTAGCGCATAACCATCCAATATCCCATGCAGTGTTTCCCGTTTTTGAAAGGGCTAAGAGACCATCATTCCCCATTTCCTCTACGATTTCACTCAGTGCACTAATCCGTAAGCATTTTATCTTTTCATCACGAGCGTTGAAGTCAAAACTATCTATGTCATCAACTTCATCGGCGGATGGTTCTACCCAACGTTCTTTAAAAAGCCAACTATGTTTAAACAACAAGTCTGATGGTTCTAAAGAATCATAGGCTGATTTTGCTAATTTCTGTTGACCAGCAGAAATAGAAGAATGCTTTAAGGCACGCCTAGAAAACACAGTGACTCTGATTTTTTCACGTAGCTGTGCTTTTTCCGCATCTGTAGCCTTCGCTCCAGCCCATTTCTCAATATTCGACCAAATCACTTGTTGGTCATGTTCATTGAGAGATTCAAACCTGTCGAGCAAGTCAGTAAGCATATTTACAGAGTAATATTCTCGACCTAAAGCCAAAATGACCATTTCATCAATAAATACCTTTACTTGAATTCTATCTTGAAGTGGTTCGCCATACCCATATCCATCTGTACGCCATTTGGGTTTATGACTGTAATCACCTATTCGACCTCGTGTGTCAAATTGCTCTATGCACAGCTTCCAACCAATATCAGGATATTTAATAAGAATACGTTTAACCAACGCAATTCTAGTCTCAAGGTTTGCCGATGTTTGCGGCATACAAGATCTGAACACTGCCAATAATGATTTAATTGGCTTGTTAGCCCAGTTATCATCTATCTCTACCTGTGCTAATCGAGCTAGGATCATCACTGCGCGTGATACGGTAATTGGACTCCAACAAAGTCCTTCTAGTGCCCATAATAATCCCGTACGGCTAGGGTGGCTGAAAGGCCCCATACTGGCGGGTTTGAGTAAGCCAAAAACTCCTGGATTCTCACTTTTTAAGTCAGCTTCGAGTATCGATAAGAATACTTCTGGTGTGGCTTCAGCGTAGGTAGGAAGATCACGATCATTAGCTTCAAGTGTTCGAGTTGTTAGAGGAGATGATAATAAACTGCTTACTAACTTACTAACTTCAACTTCAACTTCAGCATTTAGAGAGAAACGGCCTTTAAACAGAGCATCTCCATGCAAAGATAATAAAACTAGCGTTTCAGAAAGCCCTTCACGGAACACCTCTGAAAATTCCCTCGTCTTTCCATACATTGAAGCAGCCCAGCGTTGATTCTCCTCGAGATCTAATGCTGGATTGTCTTCTGCTAAAACCATTCGAGTAACATCAAAAAAGCGAGTTAAGTCATCTTCTGTTAGAGCATCACCAACAGCAAATAACAAGTCAGTTTTAGATACAACACCCTGATATCCATCGGTCATCCAAACGGGAGAGTCATTAAGCTGCGCTAATCTTTGAAACTCCCTTTCTAACTGAGAATAACTCCGCTCGCCTGCCAGTAATTCTATCCCACATCGATCTGCTTCATTTTTACAATGCCATGCGCCGACTAGTAGGAAAGGTATCAAGCTAACTTTTATTTCATGCTCACTTACCCACTCAGGAGTGCGCACAGAGGGTACTTGAGCTAATCTACGGCGTAAAACGGTCAAAGACCTACCTGACTCATGTGCAAGACGCTGTATATCATCGCGACTCTTACCCATGTCCTCCATAGACTTTTTGAAAGTCTCATAACTTGCAGGCTCCAGAACAACATGTGGTTCTATACCAAAAGCGTTGCGCGGGTAAATGACAATTGAATTTAACTTTTTAGTATATGGTGCCAACTCATTTTCTACTTCACGGCTATGTACTACGGGAATAAATGCTTGAGTACTTTCAGCAAGCTTTGCTAACGTGCCTGGTTCATCAAAGACTAATACTCTATCTCGAAAATAAGCTAATTCTGTCCCACCTTCTTGGCTTAGTAGTTGAGACACGAATGCTAGAGCTTCCTCTTTTGAGTCGGCAGCTACAATGGTAGGGCCTTCACTACATTTGGATAATCTTGATAAAACCTTCCGCTTAGCTGCTTGAATTGCTGAGGTGAATAGTTTTCCTGTTAATGGTGGCTCTGAAACATCAGCCCAATCACTCCAGCATTTATCTAAGGAGCGAACCCCTTTATTTACACCGTGAGTTTCATTTGCGAACCAAGCTTGTCCCGCAAGGGATTGCTCTAGCCACTGTTCTAAGTCGCTAGCATCATATGCGCGTACATCTTTCCAAAGTTGCTCGTTTTTTTTTGCATCAGTCCACTTGGCCTTGCTTGACCATCGACGCGGTGTTACAAATACGAAAGTCATATCGGCTCTATCACTAGAGCTGATAGCTTTTACACTTTTATCAAAGTCCCCATCCGCCTTACCTTTTACATTACTATTAACCCCAAACTCCCAACCTGATTTCCCTTTCGGAATCCATGGAGTACCTTCACTTGAGATAATGAAGCCATCCCAGCCAGGGCGCTCTCCATCATCATTCCCTGGGAAATCAACTTGAGTTAGGTTTAATCCTGTAGAATTGACAAGCGTCCTTAAGAAAACAGGAAACCTCGTGCGAGCAGAAATATTGTGTGATGCCCAATGTTCAATATCGTTAGCTTTCAGAGCTAAGAACGTTGGTACATATGCTTTAATATTTGAAGGTGCTTCTTTATCTGCGTCTTGAGTCTCACTGTAATTTGTCTGCATGGCGAGTAAATCTTTACTTGAGTAACTAAATGCCTTTTCCAATCGTTTTGCCATCTCAACGGATAACGATGCTTTCCCATTTAGTAGATTTGAAAGAGCTGGTCGCCCAACCCCTAAAAGTTCAGCCGCTTTGGTTACCGACATCCCTTGTGGGATTACACTGTGTCTAATGTGAGTTCCTAAATGAGGAACAGTTTCGTTACTTTTCATAATAACCTCTACAAGGGATTGTACATATTACGCACCAACTGTAGTGTGCAACGCTACACTGTACAAGCATGGTAAGGTGTTCGTATGATTATTCAGCGCATTAGTCGATTGCAAAATACGATCAATTCAGAGTCTTAAATTTAGAAATTTGCCTCACTAGAGTTACCAAATAGACAGACGTTTAGTGATCAGATAATTCGCATTAGTAGGTAAATTAGGGCAAACGTCGATACTTAGGAACGTCGTGAGTGAAGGGTCTGAATTGAAACGGGGCAAAGGTTTATTTTCTAAGATCGATGCTGTTGCAGTTCTAGCCTAAAATCATATAAATGCTTTGTTAGCATAGTAAATGGCAAATCAATCTTATATAACTAACCTCTGTTGCCAAGTTTATCTAGAACTACACAATGTATAACCTGTTATTGCAAGGTAACTACCCATACTAAGTGTTTATCCTTCAGTGAAGCTGTACCATTGTTAATCATTGCTCTAAGTAGTGCAAAGCGACGATTACCTTCTAGCAAGTGCAAGGGTTCAAGCATAGGTCCTTCGCGTTCAGGATATCGATACTCTATGATGGGATGGTTATGATTGGAGGCATTTTGAGCAACTAAAAGCGGAACAGGGGTTGTACCATGCTCAAGCATATAATCACAAAATGCTGGTGCATTATGGCGACCTGTTTTTAACCACCATTCCCCTTTATCTAATAGCCGCTTTTCATCGTAAGGATAAAGCTTGATGCTTTTAATATCAGCATTAGGCATTTCTACCAACTGAAAAACCCATTTTGACAAGTTTGGAATGAGATTAAGCGCGTCAACTACATCGCCATCTCCTTTGCCATGTTCGTAAACCCATTGCCTTAAGACATCTTCTGGGAAATTACTTAACTCTTCAGGCATCGCATTGCAGAAATCACCAAAGCACACTTCATGTCCAACCTTTGGAAACTGAGTCATTTTACTTCCTTTTTACGGTGCGCTATTGGCATCACAGACTAAATTTTGCACGTATCTACTCTCATGATTATCAGTTCCGTGCAGCCCATCAATGTAAGCATACTAGTATGAGTTACTGTGCGCTGAGCGTTGCTTCACGGATTAGATTAGGTATGGGAAAAGACAGGCTATCAATGTTTGTAAAGTTGCTGCCCTAACTGATTTTGGGGCATAAATGTGTCAGAACGCCCTAGCCCACTTCTGGACACTTTCGACTAGTAGTGTTTTGAAAACCTAGAAAGTGTTTAAGACTCTCAGGCCTTACCACTTGCATGACAAACCTCCTGTATATGGTTAGACCACTGCTCAAGCGCATCCCTCTGCATTTCAAACAATTCACTGTCTTGTTTCCCTTGAACATACACCCTCAACATTTCAGGCAAGCTATGGTTAACCAGTAATTCAACGATGTGAGGCATCACCCCTATCCCATTCATCCCAGAAATAGCTGTACGCCTTAAATCATGCGGAGTCCAATGTTCAATTCCAAAATGACTTTGCTTCCTCGCAATCGCTCTAGTGATTACTTTTTCACTCATTGGCCCGTCACCTTTCGGTGACGGCATAACATATTGACTATTGTTTGAATATTCTTTTAGTTCTTCGAATAGTGAAATCACCTGCTTGGATAACGGTATTTTATGAGGTTTGCCGTTCTTAGTTTCTGGAATAAACCAAGAGCCACTTTCAAGATCTAAGTGTTGCCACTTTGATAAGGTAATCTCGCTTCTTCGCTGACCTGTTAGAAGTAGAATTTTAGTCGCCAATACCACCTGAACAGATAACCCTAGCTCTGGCAACTTCTTCCATACAAGCGCAATTTCTTCTCTGTTTAGATAACGTTCTCTGGGCTTCGGTGTATAGCATTCAGACTTTCTCAGACTAGCAGTCGGATCATTTTTCAAGTAGCCTCTACGCACGCCCCAAGCGCAGATTTGACGTAATAACCCAAGAATTTTTCGTGCATGAGCCTTACTACCTCGAGCCATTATCTGGTCTATACATTGGTTTATATGACGAACCTTAAGAATAGATAGCTTAATGTGACCGATAGAAGGATTTATATCAGCTTTAATTTCTCTTTCAGGGATGGCCAATCGCTTTCTATGATGAGCCGCGTATTTTGCCATCCATTCTCGGCACAAGTCTTTAACTGTAATGACCACTTCTTGCTGGCGCTCAAGCTTTGGGTCGATACCTTCTGCGACTAAATGCCTCGTTTCTGCATGTGCGTCCTCAGCTTTTCTAAGCGACATTTGCGGGTAGTGTCCATAATCTACACGGTACTGCTTGCCCTCAAAACTATATTTTCCCTGCCAAGTTAAAACCCCTTTAGCAGACTCGCGTAATGATAAACCTAGCTCATGGTTATGCATCACTTGCTTACCCGCAGGATTTATTAATACCTTGTCTAACTCTCTCTTACCTATTGCCATGACTAACCCAATGACTAAACCAATGACTAAACCATACGATTCTTCATGAGTCGAAATGAATCATCAAGATTCAATATAAACCGACAACACATTACTAACCAACAACTTAGTGATTCTAACTGAATACTTATGATTACTATAGAAGTCATTGAGAATAATCATGGGGTGTCGGGGGTCGGAGGTTCAAATCCTCTCGTTCCGACCAAATAGCAGCCCGTAGCTCAATGAGCTACGGGCTTTTTGTTACCTGCAAAACATCTGCTTTTGCTTGAGCCAATAAACGCTTTCCAAGTTCAAGCTAGCCTAAGCAAAGCCCTTTAGTTACCACCTTTCAAAGCCAACCTACCCTCAAAAACCGTACAACCTGATGTCCTCCAAAACTCAGTAACAAAAACAATTAACATTCGTATTTGAATGATAATTATCAAGGTTACAAGCTAGCCATTCGCTTATAGTGCAAACAACTACCCAAGGTAAGGAAACCTAATGACATACAGCCTTTTGCTACTCGCCCACCTCATCGCAGCAACTATTTGGACCGGCGGACATATCGTGCTTTGCTTGGTGATATTACCCAAAGTATTAAGAGCTAAATCACCAGAAATGCTGCTAGATTTTGAGCAAGCTTTTGAGAAGGTAGGAATGCCAGCGTTAATTATTCAAGTGATTACAGGGCTTTTACTGGCTTATCATTGGCTCCCCGATGTGAGCCTTTGGTTTAGCATGAGTAACCCTATAAGCCACGGCATTGCCGGTAAACTACTATTATTGGCTTTAACCTTTGGTTTAGCCTTAGATGCCAAATTGCGCGTTTTACCTAAACTATCGAGCAATAACTTGTGGGATATGGCTTTGCATATCATCGCTGTTACTTTGCTCAGTGTTGGCTTTGTTGCCCTTGGCCTTTCTTTCCGGTTAGCTTGGTTTGCTTAAGCTTTTGTATCGGCAACTAAGGCTTCTAAATAGTTTAACCAGCGCTCGCTTTGCGAGCTTTGTTCAAGGTTATGCGCACGTTGAGCAGCAGCATAAGCCAGTGAGTAATCTTTTGTCTCTAAGTAAATCTCAGCCAATAATAGCTGCGATTTAGCTTGTTGTTCTTGCGGATCAGCCAATTTTAAAGCCTCAATAGCTTGAGTATATTGACTGCTCAATAACAACACCTGAGCATACTGCAGATTGTACTCAGGCTTATGCTCAGCAAGCAGTTGCCAATACTTCGCTGACTTTTGCCATTCTCTTGCTTGCTGCCAAAGTTGTGCTTGGCGAAGCAGCAATGCCACATCAGAATCCGCATCAGCCAATTGGGCATAACTCAAAGCTGCTTTTTCTGGCACTCTCAGGTACGCATATAACTGGGCTTTATGGCGTAACAAGCTCTCCCCCAAGGCTAATCCCGAACGCTCTGCAGAAACCAAGGTAGCTAAGGCTTTTTGATGTTGCTGGGTTTGGCTGTACAAAGCACTTAGTTGTTGCCACCAACGCAGCGTTTCTGGCTCTAACACCAGTAAAGCTTGATTGGTGATGATCGCCGCTTTTAACTGCTTTAGCTGCACTTGAGCGATAAAACGCATACTTAGATTGTTTTTATCTAACACTTGCAGCTGTTCTAGCGCGGCTAAATGATCTAACACCGCTTGCCAGTTTTGTTGTTGATAATTAGCGTAAGCTAAATTAGCGCGTAAATTAAGCGTTTGTGAGGGACTAATATTAAGCTCTAACTCCGGCTGCTGAACTTGAGTCAACAATATCTCAAAATGGCTTAATGCCTCATCAATCAGTTGCTCACTAAGTAGTATTTCGGCCAGCATGTTTCGCGTTTCCCAAGCCTGTTGTGGGGGAAACGCTTGCAATTTCACAGCCTCTGCCAGTTTTGCTTTAGATAACGCTACCTGCTCGTCTTGCCAATAATAAATTCCCAACATTCGAGCTATGTAAGCTTGGTCATATTTAGCGCTGGGCTTGAGTTGTTCTAACTGAGAAATGGCTTTAGCGAGTTCGCCATCTTGTTGTAACTGAAATACTCGTTGCACCCGTTCTGCTGTATTCCGACTTAATTCTTGAGCAAATAGCGGCCCAGAACTTAGCCCGCAAAACATTAAAGTAGCCAATAAGATCCTAATCATCTGCAGCTGGGACCTCAAAATCAATAATAACAGTATGATCTGTAATTTTTGTGGCTTTACCATTTACCATTTGTGGTTGGTACTTCCATCGCGACAACGCTTTGTATGCTTCGCGTTCAAACACGCCTTTGGGTTTGGCATCTAAGACCTTAATATCTGTTACACGCCCAGCCTCATTGATAGTGATACTGAACTTCACATAGCCTTCAATATTGCGTCGTTTAGCCCGCTCTGGATATTTAGGCTCTATCCGATGCAGTGGCAAAATGTCTTGCTGTTGAACGTTGGCAACCATAGGTAAATTGGGTGCCGATAAGCTTAGCGCACTAACATTACTTTCAAAGTTAATACTTGGCATCGCCAAAGTATTAAGTTGTTGATCGTTGCTAGACGCTTGCTCAGGTGCACTGGTAGCGCTTGAACTTGGCGCTTCCGGCATCGGTTCTGGCGGCTCAGGTAAGCGGCGCTGTCTACGCTGGGCGATGCTTTCAGGCTGTTGCAGCTGAATAAACAAATTCGGCTTCGTTGAATTATCTTCCGGCAAACTACGTTGAAAATGCACCATAGAGTTCATCGCTACAAACAGACTAATAGCTAACAACACCGCTAAGGGGCTGATTAACAACAAACGCAGCATTATGGCGCCTCGGTGGCCAAAGCGATGTCTTGAATACCGGCAGCTTTAGCGCCATCCATCACTTTTACTACTGTGCCATTATAGGCATGTTTATCGGCCTGAATAACCAGCTTAGCGCTAGGTTGTTCTAACAGTAAATGCTCCAAATTAGCTTGAACTCGCTCTACGTCAATCATGCGTTGATCGATAAAGATCCGGTTTTGCGCATCCACTGCCACAAAAATTCCAGCGTTAGCTTGAGCAACCGCATTACTCGCCTGCGGCCTTTGCACTTCCATGCCCGACTCTCTAACAAATGAGCTAGTCACAATGAAGAAAATCAACATAATGAATACAATATCCAGCATCGACGTAAGGTCGACTTGCGCTTCTTCGTGCTGTTGCCTGCGATGACCTAACCTCATCGACGACTCCTTAAAAGCTTTTCTAAATGTAGCTGTTTACGCTGGCTTAACCGCGATAAACGTGAATAGATAAACATACTGGTAAGGGCTGCGACCATGCCAGCCATGGTAGGTAGTGTTGCTCTAGCAATGCCTGCTGCCATTAATCGCGGATCGGCATTTCCTTGGCTAGCCATGGTATCAAATACCACGATCATCCCAGTTACCGTGCCCAGTAAACCTAACATAGGGCAAAGTGCCACCAACAATTTCAAAAGATTAAAATTTCTTTTCAAAGCGTTTTCTGCTTCGCTCAACCAAGCGTTGCGCTGCCACAAAGCCAGCCAAGAATGCTGCTCTTCACGGGCTTCCCAGCGAGACTTCCAGACGTTTTGCAAGCGCGGAAAATCCCACACTATAAACAGCAAACGCTCTAAACTAAGTAACCAAAAACCAGCTACCACGGCAACTAAAGCCCAAAGTACCGGCCCGCCCCGCAGCATAAACTCGTTAATATTGGCCCAGTCAGGTAGCTGGTTGATTAGCTCAAGCAGCATTGTTACTTACAGCCTTTAAGCTATGGTTTGCCTCTGCCCGCTGTGCAACCAATCCCAAGCTTTGCTTCTCGAGTATGTTACGAATAGCCTCGGCTTGTGCATGCAATACATTGTGCGAGAACAACAAAGGCATAGCAGAAATAAGCCCAAGAACAGTCGTCACCAAGGCCATCGAGATGCCACTTGCCATTACTTTAGGATCAGCATTGCCAAACTGAGTAATCACCTGGAACGTTTCAATCATTCCAGTTACTGTACCCAATAACCCCAACATTGGTGCTAGCGCTGCAAGCAGTTTAATCATGCTTAAGCCACGCTCTAGTTGCTGCTGTTCATCTACAATTTGCTCAAGTAAACGCAACTCTATTGCTTCTACAGCTTGGTCTTGGTCGGCTTTATAAGCCTGTAATATTCGGCCTAAAGGATTATCTTTTGGATTAGCAGGTTGCTTTAGCTGAGCCTGAATTTGACTGCGAATGATGAGTAAACGAATACCTCGATATAAAGCAATCAGCATTCCTAATGCAAACAATAGTGCGATAACTTTACCTACTACCCCACCATGGGCAAAACGCTGAGCTAAAGTAGGTTGCTCGGCCAATTGTTGCAACAAACCTCCATGGCTTGGATCCAAGCTCACAAACTTGCCCGGTGCTTGCTGTAACTCTGTAACCGTAGGCGCAAGTTCAGGCTGCACAATAAAAGACTTAGCTTGCTTACCATCCCAGCGAGCATATCCTTGCTCGTTAACCAAACCAAAGCCGCCTAAACGCCAAAACTTCTGCTGCTGTAACTGCCCTTGGTTATCAAAATAAGGCAACTGCAGGTGTTCGATACGGCCACTAGCTTGAATGGTGCTATCAAATGCTTGCCACAAACCTTCTAGTTCAACCATGGAAGGCAGCGCGCGCGCCTGCTCTATTTGATCTAAGGTGGATAACACCTCTGGCTGATTCGCCACCAATGCGCTAGTTTGTAACTCTAGTTTGAGCTCTTTAGCGGCTTGCCTCACTACACCAAATAGCTCGCCTAAACTACCCGAAGCTAAATGTAGCTCGGTTTCTAATTCTGCTAAGGTTTTTTCATTGTCAGTGAAACTATCACTTAAACTATCTGTATCCTTTTGTAAGGCATCACGCTCGGCCAATAAAGCTTGCTGGCGCGCTTTAAGCTGCGCTAAATCTTGCTCAAAACCTTGCTCTCTTGCTTGGTTATGCTGTAACTCTTGCTGCTGAGCTTGTTGCGTGGTGCTTAGTAAGGTTTGTTCTGCCAAAGCAGCGTTGTTACTTAAAGCCAGCAGTGTTATCAATACAAAGGGTTTCATTGATTAGCCTCCGTATTTAGCGCCAGTGGCAGCACTAATAAACTCGGTGCCGCGACTTTATTCGCTACATCAAAGGCTAAGCCTACATTGCTATGTTGCTTACTTTCGATAACTTGCCATTGCTGGCTATTTTGATGCCATGCCCAATACTGTTGATGATCTAAACTACGCGCCACCAAACTCACTCTGCCTAGATTTAACAGCTCTACTTGGCGTGGGCCATCAAGATCAATTTGCGCTTCGTAGCTGCCTAATTTCAAGCCGTAATCCAATTCAATTTGATAGGCTTCTAATATCCGACGATACTTTTCTGAGTCGCTAACATCCGCTTGGCTCATTAGCGTATTTAACTTTGCTAGGCGCTGCTGGCGAGCCTCACTGCGGATCGGCAAATCTTGCTCATGTAATTGGGCTAGCCCCTCGAGCATTTGATACATAAGTGGCACTACTCCCAAGCGAGTTGAGCCAATTTCATTGAGTTGTTCTTGTAAACTATGCTGCTCACTTTGCTGGCTTTCAACTAAACGACTAAGGTGATTTTTGTATACCTTTAGTTGGCTCACTTCTCGCTCAAGCGCTTGAATCTCTGACGCTAAGGCCAAAGCCTGATCACTTGATTGGTCGATACGTTGTTGACTGTGTTTTGCTTGGTCAACAATCTCGCCTTCAATCTTGCGTGCTTGATCTAACTGCTCGGCTTGCGAGCCAAAGGAAATGCTTGTCATCAAACTGGCTGTTAATAACAACCATTTGACTCGAAGTAGATAACTAAACATGAATACTTCCAATCGTTTAATAGAACCAGCACTGATTAAGCGCTGGCAGCAATAGTAATACGCGCCGAGTGTAGCGTAATTAATTCTCATTTTCATTGATTAAGCTCTGGCCTGTCGCTGACCACGCACCAATAAGGCGATAAAATAAATACCACCAATAATTGATACCAAGGTTCCAGCAGCCACTTGGCTAGGATAAAAAATCCATTGGCTTATCAAATCTGCAAAAGACAACAATAAAGCCCCTACCAAGGCAGACACAATAATCTGTTGTTTAGCTAAACGCGCCCCTAGCATTACCGCAACATGTGGCGCTAGCAAACCCACAAATGCTACCGGCCCCATGGTAGCAGTTACCATGGCACACAGTAAGGCTACTCCCAGTAACATCAACACATAAGCTTTGGGCACAGCTAGGCCTCTTGCTTGTGCAAACGATCGACCAGCCGAAATCAAACTTAGCCAAGGATGTAACACATACAAACCTAAAATTACCACAAAACTTACTGCAGCTAAGCGTAATGCGGCTTCTGGGCTAACCCGATAGGTAGAACCTGCCAACCAAGCCAAAATCTCGTATATCTCTTGCTGGCCGCTGGCTAACGCAAAGTGCACTAAGCCTTCAATCAATGCCGCTAACGCAATACCACACAGAACCAGTTTGGCCGGAGAAAACTGCCGATAAGTACTAAACAAAAACAATAGGGCTAATACAATGGTACTGCCTAATATAGCCACCCAGGGAGATGCGCTAAAAATACTGGCACCAGTGATAACGGTTAAACCTACCAAGCTCATAGTAGCCCCAGCAGAAACCCCTAATATGTCCGGGCTAGCTAGAGGGTTAAAAATTAAACGTTGTAATACACACCCCGCCACAGCTAGCGCTGCACCAGCCGATACTGCAGTTAACCAGCGAGGCCAGCGTAATAACCAGTTGAATGCATCTGGGATCGCTAAGCTCCAACTTCCTGCATTATGCTGTCCCAGTAAAGACAGCAAAGCAATTAAAGCAATAATAAAAGCAGCTAAGCCATAATAACGATTACGCCAACGCAATCTTGATTGAGGTAAGCTTAAAGAAAGCTGATCTTGCGCGCGCAACTGCCGCTGGCATAACACTATAAGTATTGGCGCACCAACCAGTGCAGCTGCAATACCACTATGCACAACATCACCAATTTGCTCACTTAAGGCATTGGCTAATAAATCGGTGAATACTAATAGCAATGCACCAATAATGCAGCTCAACCATAGTTCATTGCTGGTTGTTCTTGCGCCTACGCGCCGCGCGATATTAGGGCTAATTAACCCAACAAAACTAATCACTCCTACTGCAGTAATACTGGCCGCCACTAACCACACGCCCACTACCGATAACAGCAAAAACATTGGCACTACATTTAAACCACGTGCCGCTGCGCCTTGCTGGCCAAGTTTAAGTAAACTCAGTACCCGCGGGGCTAATAGAAAAATCAAAATGGCGGGCAACAAACGAGGGGCTAACCAAAGCGGCCAAAACCAATCATTTTGCTCTAAATCGCCAGCGCCCCAAATAAATAAATTGCTAGCAAATTGCTCATTCAGCAAAATGATTGCGGTGGCCACCGCTCCTAAAACAATGTTTACCGCCATACCGGCCAGCACGACTGGCAAGCCACTAAGGTTGCGTATACCTACAATGGCGATGACCAAAAACATGGCGAACATTGCACCAATCATCGCGGCCGCCGCACTTAAATCGGCTATATCAAGCGGCACCCATAAGTTAAGCATCACCAAGGCTAGCCAAGCCCCTGAAGAGGTTCCCATAGTTAACGGAGACAACAAAGGGTTTTGAGTGAGCTGCTGCATTAAGCTTCCCACTAAGCCTAAACTTGCCCCAACCATTAAGGCCATGGTCATACGTGGCAACAGTGAGTATAGGTAAGCAAAATCTATAAATTGTTCAGGCTCAACACCGCCAATCAATTGCCATTGCCGCTGAAAAGCTAAATCGCTACCAAACACTAGGCTTAATACCAAACCAAGCAGCAGCGCGCCAAGCGAGATGGAGTAAGCTTTAATCATTGAGGTGATAGTTCCAGTAAGCTTTTAGTTAAAGCTCGTGCGTTATACAACACCGACATAGCGCCGCCATAACTCCAAGTTGCAGCAACACTGCTTACTCGTTGATTTTTAACAAAAGGCATTGCTTGCCACAGCCTAGAATTATCTAAGGCTTGATGATGAGCAAAAGGTTCAAAATACAACACCATGCCCTGCTCTACTTGGGCAAGTTCGGTAATGCGTTTTTTGGCCACGCCCCATTGGCTGCCTCGCTCTGGCATGGCAGAACGAATACCTAAACGATTGAGAGCATGCACCGGAATAGAGTTTTCATCATATAGATAAACAGAGCTGGTGCTGGCAAAACGAATAGCAGCAACTTCTGGCAGCTCTCCACCATAAGCCTCAAGCAGCTGCTGGGAGAGTGTATCTAATTCTTGTTGGGTATCAGCCAAGCGTTGCTGGGCAAACTCTGTTTTATTCAATAACTGAGCAATTCGAAGGTAGTTCTCTACCACCGCGTCAGCGTTTTTGTGTTTAGCGCTGTAGTTTTGATAGAACAGCACTGGTGCAATGGCCGATAAACGCGCCATAAGGTCTTTTTGTGGAGAAGCAATAAGAATAACGTCGGGCTTTAGTTCAGCCAGTAACGACAAATTTGGCTCAGTACGTGTACCAATATCCACCACACCTTGCGGTACCTTGGGTTGTACTACCCATTCTTGATAGCCACCAATGTCAGACATGGCAATAGGTGTAACGCCCAACTCCAGCACTTGCTCGGCAACATCCCAGTTAAGCGCGGCAACTCTTTGCGGATGCGCGCTCAGTTTATGGGTTCCGAGGCTATCTTCAACCATGATGTCTGCCTTAGCAGCAGCCGAAAATATGCAAAAAATTAAACTAATACGAGTGAGTGCTACAAACATACTGTTGCCACCTTGGTGTGATCTTGAGGGTGCTCAAGCAACTTAATATTGCTGGCAAATAAATCGGATAGCGTCGCTTCATTCTCCAACAAACTTTTAGGGCCAGAAAACACCACTTTGCCGTGTTTTAAGGCAATAACATTGGTGGCGTAGCGCAAAGCCAAATTAAGTTCGTGAATAATTACCACCATGCCCTTTTGAGTTTGTTTGTTGAGCGATTGAAGCAGCTCCATAAGCTGATATTGATGGCTAATGTCTAAGGCTGAAGTCGGCTCATCAAGTACCAATAAGGGCGACTGCTGCGCCAATAACATCGCAATAAATGCGCGCTGGCGCTCGCCGCCACTTAGCTCATCGACAAAACTGTTCCGATATTCAACTAAATCGGTTTGTTCAATGGCCTGCTCAATTGCCTGATAATCTTGAGGCTGCCAGCGGCCAAAACTTCCACGCCACGGGAAACGCCCCAGCTTGCAAAGCTCATGTACTGTCATACCTGCAACTTGCGGTAGTTGCTGAGGAAGATAAGCCACCAATTGCGCTAACTCGCGCGCTTTATAGCTGGCTAAGGTTTTGTTGTTAAGGCTTATCTCACCGCTATCTGGCGAAAACTGCTGGGTTAACAGATTGACCAAGGTAGATTTACCAGAGCCATTATGTCCAAGCACTACGGTAAAGGCGGTGGGATCTATGCTTAGTTCATCAATAGACAATATGCTTCTATTATCACGCTCAACGTTTATCTTGCTTAATTGATACATCTTTATTGTTCTGCCTTTTATTTCGGCTCGCATGGGCAGCCAACACAATAACTCCCCTGCTGTTTTTTATAATCCATACAACAACTCACCCTCGCAACTTGCAGGCTACCTTGTGGGTCTTCAAATAATGTTGCTCGGGGTTCAAGAGGCAGTTCTAAATCTTGCAACCAATGTTGAAATTCATGCTCGACAAGTTCGGGCTTAATCACTTGCTGGCCAGCTTTTGCTCCACGCAACATCATATCCAATACCCCATCGGCGATATTTCGATAAGCGGTACTAGGGCTGATCCGAGCTACTTGGCTAAAATCTTTTAGCAGCTGATCCAGCAAAACTCGAAGAGATTGTGCAATTGATTTACGTAGTAAAGCAGCAGACTCAAATTGCTGCCAAAGCGCTAACTCGTTAGCTTCAAAACGATAACCAAATACATTGCCTAAATGATAACGCTGACTCAAACGAGATAAATCGGGGCTGGCTTGCACTTGGTAACAAGCAATCAAGGCAAGGCTGATAGGTTGCCAAGCCAACATGCTCCAACTGCGACTTTGCCAGTAGATTTTGCCCGCTTCTGGATGCTGTAACTGCCAAAACTGATACAGTTCACCCATGCTATCTACAGAGCCTTCGCGCACCCATTGTTCGGCCGAATCTACAGGACTCAGAAACTCAAAAGCTGCAACAGCAAATTGTTGCAGCATTTGGTTATAGTGTTTATCGCTATTTACCGTCATTACTACTCGGAGCTAGCAATAATTTGCTAGCTCCGTAACCCTTATTTAGAAGCCCATTTTTAGTCGAGCAACCACACGGCGCTCGTCATTTGCCCAACAATTTAAGGTGTCGTAACAACTGTAAGACTCTTTATCAAACAAGTTGGTTACTGCTAACGATACCGCAGAGCTCTCTAACCCGCTGCCTAAGCGGCCAAGGCCATAGTTAACTGAAACGTCTGCCACTGTGTAGCCGTCTACGGTGCTACTATTGGCTGCATCAATTTGAGTTTCGCCAATGTAGCGCACACCACCACCTAAGGTTAAGCCATCTAAGCTGCCACCAAAGAAGTGATAGTTTGCCCATAAGTTGGCTAGTTGATCAGGAACCCATACCGGCGTTTTACCTTCTAAGCCTGAGTTATCTTTAGTGATCTCAACATTTTGATAGGTATAACTTGCGGTAAGATCCAGATTAGAAGTTGCCCACCAGCGACCTTCCGCTTCAAAACCTTTCGATACCGATTCACCAACCTGAATCTGGTGATGCGGAGCACCATCTGGATCTTGAGTTAAGGCACCTTCTTTAGTGATATGGAATGCTGCTAAGTTAAGCATTTGGCTCATATCTGCCGAGCTATACTTAATACCACCTTCCCATTGGCTGCCAGTTGAAGGCTCAAAAGCATTACCGTCTTTGTCTGTTCCCGGCGTTGGCTCAAAGCTGTCGGCGTAGTTAATGTATGGCGAAATACCATTATCAAACTCGTACAAGCCACCTAAACGGTAAGAGGTGTTGTTTTGATCCACACTGTCGGTGTAGTCACCAGCTAGGTGGTAAACACTGTCACTTTTGTATTGATCAAAGCGGGCACCAGCCATAACAATTAGGCGGTCGATACGCATTTGGTCTTGAATATACACACCAGTTTGAGTGGTTTTGTAACTGTTAACTTGGTTATAACCATCTGGATTACCTTTGATGTAATCGTAAACCTCATTAGGGTTTAGTTGGTTATTGTCTGGTGCATAAATATCAATGGATGTTGTTGCTCCATCGTAGTAAGTCACCTCAGACTTTAGCTGCTGCCAATCAAAACCAATCAGTAAGCTATGCTCCACCATACCCGTGGTGAAGTTACCATTTAATTGCGTATCGGTAGTCCAGCCCTTCGACGTTTCATCAGTTAAATAAGCTCTGCGATATACGGTACGGCCATCGGTAGGCTCTAAACCTACATTGTAGGTGTTGTGCTGTAAGGCTTTTGCATCTAGGTAACGAGTAGCGTGCAACAGGGTCCAATTACTGTTGAACTCATGGTTAATTTTAAAGCCATACAAGCCAAACTCGCGTTCAAACTTGTTCCAGTTTTCGTCACCGGTGAATAAGTTTTTCGACAGCTTACCGTTCGGATTGTCTAACACCGTGCCATAAGCTGGCATGGTGGTGTAAATACCCGCATGAGGATCGTTCTGATAATAAGCATTTAGGTTAACCAGCGTTTTATCACTCACATGCCAATCAATCGACGGAGCGATAAGGTAACGCTCTTGCTGAGAAGTATCGGCCATTCCATCTTGTTTAGTCGCTTTACCCAAGAAACGGTAAGCAACATTGCTGTCACCTATTTGACCGCGCGAATCAACTGTCGCTTCTAGTAGGTTATGACTACCTGATGCTACGCTTACATCGGTAGCACGCTCCATAGTTGGGCGCTTGGCAATAAGGTTAACCATACCACCTGGCGGCATTGCGCCGTAAAGTACCGAGGTTGGTCCTTTAAAGACTTCTACCTGCTCTACCGCAAAGGCGTCAATTTGTGGTTGTAGATTCCAAGCATTGTATTGCAGCTGTAAACCATCGTAGTAGTTTTGATAGTTAGTAAAGCCACGAATATTAAATAAATCTAGGCGATTAACTGCCCCACCGCGCAATTGAGTGTGCACGCCAGGGGTGTAGCGTAGTGCCTCTGAAACCGAGTTTACTCCGCGTAAATCTAAGGTTTCGCGATCAATGGTTGAAATTGACTGCGGTGTTTCTTCTGGCAACAGTGCTGTTTTAGTTGCCGTATTACGGTAAGTTTTTCCTAGTACCGTTAGCTTTTCGTCGGCTTGTTTTTCGCTAATGGCGGCTTCTTCAGCCAAAGC
Organism: Agarivorans sp. OAG1; assembly: GCF_037076485.1. Taxonomy (NCBI): domain Bacteria; kingdom Pseudomonadati; phylum Pseudomonadota; class Gammaproteobacteria; order Alteromonadales; family Alteromonadaceae; genus Agarivorans; species Agarivorans sp. OAG1. The sequence goes on along the minus strand of NZ_AP028990.1, from coordinate 1,884,387 downwards.
TGGTGCACTCATTACAGAGGCCACCAGCATCGCAATGGTAGTGATTTTAGTATTAAACATGATCCGTTTGTTATCTCTTGTTAACGCAAAGTTAAATGCTACTGATAATGATTCTCATTTATAATTCTATACAGATCACATTTTAAAAACTTAACAATTTGGTGCAAATAACAAGATTTTTTGCATTATTTACAGCGAGATTGACTTAAATCATCATTTTTGAATAGGTAGGAAGTATTCCATAGTCGCGCTTGGCGACTGCGGTTGGTAGTTCTCGGGATAACATTCTAGCTCGTAGCCATCTACCCCTTGGTATTCAGATTCTGGCAACCATTGATGAATAAACCAATCGATAGTGGCAGCCAAATCTTGAATAAGCCCGGTATGGCTAACAATGGCATACAACTGCTGTGGTACATTCCAGCACTGTAGCTGTTCAGAGGCTTCGCTTAATTGCTGGCTACCCGCCAAGTAATTAAGTTTACCGCTAGCGTGAATATTTAGGGTGTCTACTACACCGGTTAACCCTTCACTTTGCATCGGATAAAGCTGATGGAAACTGCGCCATAAAGAAGGAACTTTTAGCTTAAAATCTGCTTGGGGGGTATACAAATTATCTATTTGCCCCGCCACACCGTAGACCTTAAATGCGGGGCGACTCTCAATGCGAACCTCTATCATTCGTTGAGTTTGGCTGCGCGGGTTGTCCATTAGCACCATTGGAGCACTAATGCCTTGGCGGTCACCGCGGCGTTTATACGCGCCGGGAGCGAGCCCAAAATGCTGTTTAAAGGCGCGGCTAAAGCTTACTTCAGAATTAAAACCATATTGCAGTGCGATGTCGGTTACTCGCATTTTGCCATCAAGTAATTGCTCTGCCGCTCGGCTCAACTTTTGTTCACGCACATACTTGGCTAAGTTTTTATTGGTGAGTTCCTGAAAAATACGTTGCAGCTGCCAGCGCGACCAACAGCTTTGCGCGGCTAAATCATGCACACTCATGCTTTGCTCAATATTCTGATGAATAAAAGCAAGCAAGCTGTTTATGCGATTAAGCTGCGGGGACAGACGCGACAATATAGTTCCTTATACATTACCGAATAATTGACTGTTGGTTGCCTAAAGGTAATACGATTTGCCTAAGCGTTTCAACAGCTGCCTACTTTTAACTTATTTAATTATAATGGCACAAGATTTTTATCTACCCTTCTATGGACGAGGCATCATTCAATAATGACCAACAACCAACACTTAGCCACAGCCTCTATGAATGACTAGCTTAAGCTTCTATTCGTTCACTATTTGCAACAATGCTTCCCACAAACGGGCATTACTCCCAGCTCATCGCTATGTAAAACTTTAACCAAGTTTTGAATTGAAACGGCAGTTAACTGCCACTCATTAAGTGAAGTGAGCGAGAGCAAAAGGTGCAGCGTTATTGGTGAAGCAGACGTAAGCGCTAACAGCAATTTGCTCACAGGGGAGGAATAATGAAAATACTCTTTAATTTGTATGCATTAACATTGGCACTAATTGCTATTTTTTGTGCAGTGTTAATGACCGAGCCAGGCCAAACCATAGGTGTACCCCGAGATTGGGTTTTACACTATTTCCGCTATATGCCTTACTTTTGGGCTGCGCAAGCCATTGCACTAGGCATTTTATGGTGGGCAAATAGCAAGGGGAAATATTGGAAGCCGATGTGGATGGCGCTATCTACTGCTGGAGTCGCCGTTACCTTTTGGGCGCAATCTTATGCCATGCCAACGGCGTTTCCAACAGAGCAGTTTTCCGCGCAATACTACTCGGTAGAGCAAGCTGACAAACTGATTCCTGAAGAAGACTCACGGGTATACGTTGTTGAGTTGGGTGAGCAAAGCTATATCTTCCCACGCTATCACTTACAAGTACCGCACGTGGCTGGCTTTGAACAAGATGGCACCGAATACGCCGTTACCTACTGCGGTTTATCAAACCTGCCAATGGTGGTGGAAACTGACTATGGCTTGGGTGAGTCAAACCTACAGGTATTAGGCCAAGTACATAACAACCTTGTATTTAAAGACATCAATAATGGTACTGCCATTCAGCAAATCACTATGCAGTCTGAGTTTACCGAGCACCAAACATCTGTGCTCCCTAATACCCAAATGGAGTGGGAAACTGCCAAAGCCTTGTACCCAGATGCTCAAGTCTACATTTATGGAATGGAACGCTTAATCGACGAAGTATTGTTGGGTTTATTCGAACAACCACTTAAGAACCAACGTAACATTGAAAACCCAGATTTCATCTTTGATACCTTGAATTTGGACGATACTCGCTTAAATCCAAAACTAGAAGTATTTGGTTATGACAATGGCAGCGAGCAAATTGCTATCGACCCAGGCTTTGCTAGAAATAACAATGGCTTTACTTTTGAGTTTGGCGGAGAAACCTTACAAATAGAAACCGATGGCGAAATTGTAAAGCTGCTTAATAGTGAAGGTAAACAAGTGGCAACTCATAATGGTGTTCACTATGGCATTTGGACGCAGTTCTTCCCCAACACCCTAGTACTTAGCTAAAAGCTTATCGCTGATAAACAACTAAAGGCCGCAATAGCGGCCTTTTTCGCATTAAGCATTTTGCTTTTTGTGTTTTGGCACGAATGGCTAGTAAAGTGTCGTTATCGGAAAAGATTTTGTCCTTTTCGGCTAATAAACTGGCTACATAAAATAACTACAGCAGCTAGGAACACAACATGACTTTGCAAACAAATAACGTCGCCTTAATCACTGGTGCTTCAGGTGGCATAGGCAAACAATTTGCGTACTTACATGCCGCAAAAGGCGGTGATTTAGTTCTTGTAGCAAGAAGTAAACAAAGCCTAGAAACACTAAAAGTAGAGCTGGAGAATCAATATAAAGTATCAGTGACAGTTATTGCCCAGGATCTAGCCAAGACCGATGCAGCCAAAACATTGCTCGAGCACACCGAAAGTTTAGCTATTCAGGTCGATGTGTTAATCAATAACGCAGGTTTTGGTGGTCATGGTAAGTTTCACGAGCGCGACCTCGCAGCCGAACAAGCGATGATGCAACTAAACATGGTGACCTTAACCGAGCTTAGCCATTTTTACTTACAAGGCATGGTAGCCAGAAACAAAGGTAAAATTCTTAACGTTTCTTCAACAGCATCAATGTTACCGGGGCCTTTACAAGCGGTGTATTACGCCAGTAAAGCGTATGTCACCTCATTTTCTCAAGCACTTGCAGAAGAAGTTTCAGATACAAACGTTACCGTTACCGTGCTGTGTCCAGGAACAGTAAACACTGGTTTTGTCGAAGCCGGCAACCTACAAGGCGTAGATGCTTGGAAAAATGCAGCGAGTGCTGAATCAGTAGCAAAATGTGGCTATCAAGCCATGGAAAAGGGTCAACTATTAGTAATTAACGAGGCTAGCTTACATTTTATGCTCAACTGGATTATTCCATTATTGCCACGTAAATTAGTATTAAAGCTATCTCGCCAAGCAATGGAAAAGACCGCATAAGATAAATGCTTAGGCTTAGTAAATTTAGCTAAGCCTTCCATTTTGGAGAAACAATGAAACCTGCTTCAAAATTTCCGCTTCATCAAGGTTGGCAAGTAATGCTCGCCGACTTTGGTATTTCCTCCAGTGAACTACTTCGAATTGCTAAACTGCCTGCAGATTTATTCACTCGAGAAGGCGCAATGCTTACCAGTAGCGAATACTTTCGGTTTTGGAATAGTTTGGACCAACTAGTTGGCGACAGGGACATAGCGCTATGTTTTGCTGATAGTTTTTGTGTTGAAGCCTTTGACCCACCTATCTTTGCCAGCTTATGCAGCCCCAACTTTAAAGTAGCCTTAATGCGCCTGCAGCAGTTTAAACCGCTAATCGCGCCGTTAAAGCTTGAGATAGAAACCGACCAAGAGCTTACTCGCTTAAGCTTACAGCCCTTAGATAAACAACAAAGTCTGTGTCGAAGTTTAGTATTAATGGAAGCGGTGTTTTTTACTCAACTACTCCGTACAGCAACAAGAAAACATATTCAGCCTCTAACCGTTACTTGCCCTAAAGGCATTACCGCCGGCCAACAATACCAAACATATTTTGGTGTTGCTGTGAGCTCTGGAGAAACGCTCAGTTTAGCTTTTCGCACCAGTGATACAGAGCAAGCATTTCTCACCGAAAACAATGGTATGTGGAACATCTTTGAGCCTGAACTAAAAAAACGCTTATCTCAGATAGAAAGCAATGTAGCTACCGAACAAAGGGTTAAAAGTGCCCTGCTGGAGCTCATTCCCAGTGGTCAGGTATCAATAGAAAACGTTGCCAGCGAGTTAGCAATGAGCAAACGCACCCTCCAACGAAAACTCAGTGCCGAGCAGGTTAATTACCAAGGGGTGTTAAATCAAACAAGGCAAGAGTTAGCCAAGTTTTACTTAAGTCGAACGGTTATTTCAAGTTCTGAAGTATCCTTCTTGCTCGGGTTTCATGAAGCAACGTCTTTTTATCGCGCCTTTGCCGCATGGACAGGCAGAACCCCCGAGCAATACCGCGAACAACACAGTCGGCGGCATTAGTCGTCACCGTTGGCTTATATAGCCGCAGGTTTATTCACATGCAGCGCTTCTACAATATAGCGCTGCTCTGCTCCGCCACTCAGTTGGTTGAAGGGATAACAGGTGATTAGGGTTAAGCGGTTATCGTCACTGGGCGCCATAAACTGGGTATCACTTTGATGAGCAATTTGTGTATTCACTACTTGATAAAGCAGTATGTCACCGTTCTTGGCTTCTACTTGTAATAAATCACCTTTATTAACTGCGGCTAAGTTAGCAAAATGTGTATCACGGTGCCCGGCAATAACAGTATTACCTACTTCCCCAATAGGAGCACCGCTTAACACTAAGCCAGGACCAAAAGCCAAGGTTCTGCCCGATGCGCCAGCTAATACATAAACCGATTCAACCTGATGCTTAAAACCAATACTTTCTTGTTTGGTTACAAAGCTAAGTTTTGCAACTGGATAGGTATCGGCCCAGTGCCAAGGTTTATGTATTTGTTGGTCATCTAAGGTTTGCTGCCAAGCTTGTGCAATTAAAAACTGCGCCAAATATGCCTTCGCTTGAATATAAGCGCCGTGACCTAGTACCAAAATGCCTAGCAAAAATAGACTACATGGCACTGGATGTTTAGCTAAAAAACTAATGCTCATAATGTTCCCCAAAAGCAGTAAATTGTGAAAAGTAGAGATTTGAGTAGCCACCAGCTTTTTTAGCTGGCGACTCTCTAGCTGCGTTTATGGTTTAAACTTAGCGAGCACTGCTAAAGGCTTTTCTCTAAGCATTAACATGGCAGCAATTAGCAGAGCTAAACCGAACAAAATGTGTAAACGGCTTGCGGTTGAGGTTTGAGGCAAAGCGGCAGGAGGCTGCCAACCATGCGGCATTCCACCATCTATTTGTTTATTTACAACAGGTAGGTTTGCCGGCCTAGCAGGCGTTACATCTACTGCAACCAAACTGGTTTGCGAGCTCACTAGGTGATACTTAAGTGCCAAGGCCAATACTTGCTGTTCTACACGCTGTTGATTTATGTGGCTTTTACTTAGCTCCAAGGCTGCAATATATTGGCGAGCCCACAGCAAATCTAAGCCAGCTGCCGGCTGCTTGGTTTGCAAATTAAGACTACGTTGCCAAAATTGCCCATCAATATTGCCACTCACCACCAGTTGCGGATGCGCGCCGCTAGGCAGTTTTATGCTCAGCATTAGCGGTTGCCCTAAATAGAGATCTGGAATGTTAGCCGGCCAGTATTCAGGGACCGTACCATCACTAAATGCCAACTTAACATCACTCACCACAGGGTGAGCAATTTGCTTAAACAGACGTGTAACTTGATGCTTTACTTCACTTTGCTTACCAATGTAAGTAAAGGTGCCCTTCCCCAACTCGGCAGCCCGCTGCATAAAATGAGAGTTAGGTGCAGAGCCAATGCCTATGGTAAATAAACGATTATCTGCCAGGCGATTATCGATTAGCTCAAACAATGACTGTTCATTGCTCACTGCTCCATCAGTAATAAAAATCACTTGGCGTAAGGCGTTTGAGGCTGCTTGTTTGGGATCACTGAGCGCAGCGTTAAGTGCACCAAACATTTCGGTTCCGCCATTAGCGCTTAAGCCATTAATAAAGCGGCGCGCTTTGGCTTTATTGCTAGCATTGGCGCTAACTGCATTGGGCTTAAAACGACGATAGTTTGAATTAAACTCAATGATATTAAAGAAATCCCTTTCTGCTAATCCAGACATGGCTTCATGCAAGGCCTCACGCGCTTGAATCATCGACTCTCCCGACATTGAGCCAGAGGTATCAATCACTAAAATCAATTCTCTGGGAATATCGATAATATCGGTAGGCTTGCCTTGTGGTGGCATCAGCATTAACAAGGCATAGTCGTCTTTGGCAGGCAATTGAGTGCTTGAGTGAGTTAAACCGGTTTGACTATACAAGGCCGCCTCTGGTCGACTGCCCACTATGGGTCGCCACTTTAAAACAAAGTCACGATTGGCTTTGCTATCGAGCAAGCTTATGTCGATGGTACCGTCACTACGAATGCTCTTATCTATTGGGTGATAAAGGCTATCTAAGGTTTCGAGCTCAAAGCCACTATTTAGCGCTATATGCAAATCTGCCTTGAGTGAGGGTTGGCTTCCAGCCTGCGCATATTGGCGAGCGCTATGGCGCAATAGCTGATAAGCCTGGTTAAACTCACTACTGTTGTTTTCTTGTTGATAAGGCTCCTGCAGCAAACTGGCTAAAGACAAGGGCATTTCGCTTTCATCGGCCAGCGTTCTTCGGGTTTGGTCTTTGAAAATTTGTGGGCTGTAACGTGGATTCACCACCATAGGAAAACGCAAGCTAAATTCGCCATCTTCATAGCTGAGTTGCTGCTGATACGATATCTTCACCACCAAGCTTTGGTTTGGCCCTAAATTAGCTACTGCAGTGGTAAAAATATTTGGCCGCAGCTGCTCAATCAAACTAGCGCGTTTGCCCTGCTTTTTGGCTGTTTCGAAAGTGCGTTTGGCTTGTTTCTTTTCTTGAATCTGCCCTTCAATAACGCGCTCTCCTACCACCAGCTGCATCTGATCGACCGCGGCATTATTGGGTAAAGGAAACATATAAGTGCCGTTTACCCACTGCTCACTGTCATTGATAAAAGTTTGGCTCAAAGTAACTCTATTGGTCATGCCAGAGACTTGCATGTTTACCTTTGTAGACAAAGGCAAGCTGTACTGGCGCTGCCCATTACTATCGAAATACACCAAGCTGGCTTGCTCAGATTGTTCAACAACATCTCGCTCAGTGTGCAGTGCCGCTTGGCTGGGCGACACAAAGGCCGCCCATAATATGATGAATGCGCCGCCAAAAGAGACGCTATAGCAAAAGCGGGTACTGATTTTCAGTAGATCTATTTTCATAACGCTATCTCCTTTAGCTGCCATTATTACTGTGCGGCCAACATGCCTCGGTCAGACATCAGCTTTAAGGTGACTCGGCGGTCAAAGAAGTTGTTTTCTAAGTTAGCTTCGGCTTTTAAAGGAGCGGTGTCGCCAAAGGCTTTCGAATGCAGGCGCGACTCAGCAATACCGTTATTAATTAAGTAGCGGCGAACTTCAGCTAAACGTTGCTCCGATAAGGCTTGGTTATAACTTGAGTCACCTTGGCGATCGGCATAACCAGTAAGGTCGAGTTTTAAATCGGGCGCTAAACTCATGGCGTATACCACATCGTCAAGCTGTTGTTTAAAGTGAGGCTCAATTACCGACGAACCAGTTTTGAACTGCACATTCAAACCAATGGCTAGCTCTTCAAGTTTTTGCTGTTGTGCCATTTTTAGCTGAGAAAGCTGAGCATTCACGCGGGCATGTTGCTGAGTAAGTGACTCTAACTGCTCGCTGCGTTTTGCCAGTACTTCAATTTCTTGTTGCTGCTCGCCCAGTTGTTGTTGTTGGGCGGCTAACTCTTCTTCATCGGCAACCGATTTGCCTATCCAAACTCCAGTAAAACCGCCAATAAATGCGCCAATAGGTCCACCAACTAAAGCGCCGACTGCCGCGCCAGAGCCAAAACCAATCATTTCGGTTTTGCCATTTCGCTCGCTTGCTTGAATCTCGTTGTTGGCCATTGTTTGAGTAGATAGACTTAAAGTGCTGATTATGGTTAATGCAATTAGGTGCTTTTTCATGAGTATGTCCTTCTCAGTGTGTTTAATTTAATAGGCTTGCTTGTGCTTGCCCTTTCGATGAATCAATTAAACACCGCTGAAATGGCATTAACAGGCGGTAAAAATGGCAGTTCGCTTATCAATTGTGGCAACAAAATGGCAATTACCCCGAAGCCCCCAAAGGCGCTTAAAAATAATGTATAGTCTATGCAAGTCAGCAGCTTAGAACTTAAGTATCAATATGAAACGAATTGCCATCGTAGAAGATGAAGCGGCGATCCGCGAAAACTACAAAGACGTATTGCAACAACAAGGCTACAGTGTGCAAGCCTATGCCAACCGGCCTACGGCATTGGCCGCTTTTAACACCCGCTTGCCCGATTTGGCGATTATTGATATTGGTCTAGAAGATGAAATAGACGGTGGTTTTTCCTTGTGCCAATCACTGCGTGCTATGTCTAGCACCTTGCCAATTATTTTCTTAACCGCTCGCGATAGCGACTTTGACACCGTTTGTGGCTTGCGTTTAGGTGCCGACGATTACCTCACCAAAGATATTAGCTTCCCACACCTAGTTGCCCGCATAGCTGCGTTATTTCGCCGCTCAGAATTAGTCGGCGCAGCCCCAGAAGAGAACAACTTGTTAGAACGAGGCCCCTTAGCCATTGATGGCAATCGCATGCAAGTAACCTGGGATCAACGAACCATCGAGCTCACTGTGACCGAATTTTGGATGGTGCATGCTTTAGCCAAACGTCCAGGACATGTGCGCAGCCGGCAAGAGCTAATGACCGAAGCAAAAATCTTTGTAGATGACAGCACCATTACCTCGCATGTAAAACGGATCCGTAAAAAGTTTTTAGCCGCAGACCCAAATTTTGAGTGCATCGACACGGTGTATGGCATGGGTTACCGCTGGGATAGCCTTGCCTAATGCTACCTGTATTACCTATTGGCCTACGCGCCAAAGTCACCATCTTGTCACTGTTTTTGTTGTGCCTGCCTTGGTTGGGCTATCAATATGTCTGGGAGATGGAAAAATACCTACGTTTAGGTCAGGAAAAGACTTTAGAGGGTACCACTCAAGCACTTGCTACTGCTTTGCATGAGCGGCCAAAACTGTTTAACAGCCAAGCCAGCTTTTTAAGCCAAGTGCAAAAAGGCCGTGATTTATATGCTTATCCTTTGTCTGGCCCAATTCAGCTCGATGGCAAGCTCAACGATTGGCAGGAATATCAGCATCGCATGCTACGCTATGGTGAAGAACATGTTATTTATCAAGCAGATCCCAATACAGCTTTAACTAGCGAATTTACTCACATGGTGGGTAAATTTGGCCGTTACCTATACGCCTATTTTGAAGTGACCGATAGCGATGTGGTTTACCGAGGTAAAAACACCTTACGAGTAGATAATAACGACCATTTAGCGATTGCAACTTTAGCTCCCGACGGTCAATTCCGCCGCTATATTGTTGCCACAACCGAAGATGGTTGGATCAACGCTTTTGAGCTACCGCTCGACCCAAGCCAAACTACTCCCGTAACACCAGAGGTTAAAATTCAGGGGCAATGGCTAAAAACGGATAAAGGCTACAATATTGAGCTACGGATCCCTCTTAGCATGGTGGGCAGCAAGTTAGGCTTTTCTATCTATGATGTAAACCGCACGCCCAAGCGAGAATTGGTTTCAATCGTTGGTACTTCGGCCATTGATACAGTGGATAAACTTGGCACAGTACTGGTCCCTTCTCCTGAAATAGAAAGCATTATTAAAGGCATGAGCCACAACAGCTCACGCATTTGGGTAGTTGATAAACATGGCCGCGTATTAGCAAAATCTGGCGACATTCGAAGCACCCAAAGCATTTGGGCTCGTAGCTTAAGCCCAATAAACAAAGAAAGCTGGTGGAACAAATTCACCAGCGAATACCTTCACCCTCTTTACTACAAGGTATTAACCAAACCGCCTCAAGATTTTGTTGACTCATTACAAGACTCCACCCAATTAGATGGCAGCCACATTAAGCAAGCATTGAGCGGAAAACCAGGCTCTACTTGGCGTTTAACCCCCGATGGTAGAGCCGTGGTATTGGCCGCTGCCAGCCCAATTTGGATAGACGATCAAGTGATGGGGGTAGTAATAGCAGAGGAAACCACCAACGGCATTCGTACCTTGCGTAATCGTGCTTTAGAGCGCTTGTTTAACATTATTCTGCTAGTGATGGGAGTGGGCACACTATCGCTATTTTTGTTTGCTTCCAGCATTTCTAGCCGCATTCGCAAACTACGCGACCAAGCAGAAAAAGCCATTGATAGCCAAGGAAGGGTTAAAGCCTCGTTGCAAGGCTCTAAAGACCGTGACGAAATTGGTGACCTTTCTCGTAGCTTCGCCAATATTGTTGGCCGTTTAGCGCAATATACCCATTATTTAGAAAATATGTCTTCGCGCCTATCTCACGAACTACGAACACCGGTTGCAGTAGTGCGTTCATCGCTAGAGCACTTAAGTTTAAAAACGCATGATCAGGATACGCAAAAATACTTAGACCGGGCCCAAGAAGGGGTAAATCGCCTAAACATGATCCTCAACAACATGAGCGAAGCCACCCGTTTAGAGCAAAGTCTATCTCAAGCAGAAACCAGCGAATTTCCACTAAACAAGGTAGTCTCTGGTTGCATGCAAGGCTACCAGTACACTTACCCTGAACAGGCCTTCGACTGCGATATTAGCCCAAATACCATGCTGATAACCGGTGTGCCGGAATACATTGCTCAGTTAATGGATAAATTAGTGGCCAATGCGATGGAATTTAGTCTTCCCGATAAGGCCATTAAAGTCAGTTTTCAGCAAGACAACAAAGATGCCGTATTGCTAATAAGCAACCATGGGCCCACCCTCCCCGACAACATGGTGGAGCAGATTTTTGAATCAATGGTATCGATTCGCAGCCAACAAGCTCAACAAAAACCACATTTAGGTTTGGGCTTGTATATTGCTAGGTTAATAACAGAATTTCATGGTGGCACCATTAGTGCTCGCAATTTTACCGACAACAGCGGCGTGGAGTTTTGTGTGCGATTGCCTATTGAGTAATTACTTAAAGCTCTACTTAGCGCACATTTAGCAGAAATCTAGCAAGCTTAGTAACTCACTTTCTATACTTAAACGAATTGTTATTCGTAGAGTAGAACTATGCAGCGCTTGTTTACCCTTCTCTGTCTATATTGCTTTAGTTTATCTTGCTATGCCGCGCTAGATAAACTGAGCTATTTAACAGAAGATGCCTACCCTATTAACTATCTGGACCAGCAAGGACAAGCTCAGGGCTTCGCGGTTGAGCTATTAAAACTGATGTGGCAACAGATGGAGCATCCCGAGCAAGCAATTAAAGTGATGCCTTGGGAGCGTGCTTATTATTTATTAGAGCAGAAGCCAAACACAGTATTGTTTGCAACGGTTCTCACTGCCAAGCGTAAACAATATTTTAAGTGGGTTTGCCCAATTGATACCGTTAGTGTTGTGCTGCTAGGCAAAGCAGATAGCACGCCAAACATTCAGTCACTTGAGCAACTCAATGAGTTAAAGGTTGGCGTTTTACGAGCCGATGTTGGCGAGCAACTGTTGCTGAACAATGAAGTAGACGATGCTAGTTTAATGCTCACCGACAGCTACCATCACCTAATAAAACTGCTAGTAGCCAACCGAGTTGATTTTATTGCAGGAACCGAGCAAACCATTAGGCACGCCGCCAAACAAAATAGCTATTCGCTAAGCAACTACGAAGTAAAATGGCTGCTTAACCAAGAACAGCTTTGTTATGCCTTTAATCAAGCCGTAGACGATACAGTGATTGAGCAATTTAAGCAGGCTTTAAAACAAGTAAAAGAAACCGATGCTTATCAAGAATTACTCGCCAACTATCAACAACAAAAGCTAAAGCCCTGAGAGCCTCATAACTACAAAAGTATATTGCAGAGCTTTAGCATGATGACACTGTGCAGCTTAAAGAAATTAGCGCAATTTAAATCTAAGTAACTTGCTCAAAAACCACTAAATTTCACGGCGATAATTACAGTAATCATTGTGATTAGTAGGCCTGTTGTTTAAGCCGCTAAGCAAAGCTGTAATTAAGTTCACGCTTTATTAATAAGCACTTACGCAAATAACGATATATCATAAACATTGTGCGATTATTTAAATCAGTGAGCAAGTATCAAACAATGGCTTAGGCTTAATAGACGTTCATGTTGATACTGTATCTAGGGATAGCTAATACAATGCTAAGGCAGGGAGCCAATTTGCAAAACTCGAGTATCCTAAAATATCTGATTAAATGTATATTGCCTTTATTTGCACTACTTGCAGCCTTAAGTTTTGCCGCTCAGGCTAGCAACAATGTGTTAATTATCCACTCTTACCATGCAGAGCATTTTTGGACGGGGTATCTCAAAAAGGGCTTAGACAGCTCGTTCAAAGAAGATCAAGATACTCGATTATTCCACGAATACTTAGATGCTAAACGCTATCCACAAGGTGAGTTCAATCTAAGCTTTTTGAAGTATCTCAAGACCAAATATGCCAGCACTGAACTAGATGTTATTGTTATTTCCGATGACCCTGCTTTCAACTTAATCCGCCATCATCGAAACGAATTTTTTACTAGCACCCCCATCGTTTATTTAGGCATTAATCGAGTAACAGAAGACGTTCTCGATGCTCCAAATATGACCGGAGTATTTGAAAACCGCGATATTGCCAGCACCATCACCAGCATCAAAAGCCAAAGCGGAGTTGATGAGCTGGTGCTAATTGTTGACAAAAGTGCCACAGGCTTAGCGAACTTAGCCAAAGCGCGCACGGTGTTTGGTAAACCTGGTGCACCAAGTAATATTCATGTCATTGAAGAGTTATCTTTAGATGATATCAGCGAAGTATTCAGCCAGTTCTCCAGTAATGTGCCTGTTCTGTTACTAGGGCAACTCATCAACCCAAACCAAAACAATGCGCTACTAAGTTGGAACCAAGGCACCGAGCAGTTGGTGACTTGGACTAATAACCCGATTTACACCATTGCCATAACCACACTCAAGTATGGCGCGGTGGGAGCAGATGAGCTTGATGGCCGACAACATGCGATGCGCGCAGCCGAGCTAGTAAAACGCATTCTAAGCAACGAACCAATAGAAAGCATTGAGCCCATCACCTTAGCGCGTAGCCAGTGGGTATTTAACTGGGAGCAACTAAACGAACACAGTTTTAAACTCAATTCCCTGCCCGAAGACGCTTTAATCATCAACAAAGAAGAAACCTTTTACGAGAAATACAAGTTGATGGTTCGCCTAGTAGTGTCGGCATTTATTGTGAGCATTCTAATCATCATCTTACTCGCCGAGGTTATTAGGCGCGGCAGTATCACCCGTCATATCCTCGCCGAAAACGAAACCCGCTACCGAGATTTAGCCAATGCTGGTGCTAATGTATTCTGGGAAACAGATACCGAGCAACGCCTTAGTTATATATCTGGCGAAACCCAAGCTCTGTATGGACAAGAGCCCAATCAACTTATTGGTAAAACTTTGGCAGAGCTGTGCAAACACGATCCCAACATAAGCTTTCCGTGGCTTGAATATGAAGCAGCCCTCGCCTACCAGCAGCCCATCAACAACTTAACTTTTAAGCTAAAGCTAACCAGTAAAGACATAAAAATATTCCTGCTTAATGGTAAGCCAGTATTTGATAAACACGGCTTATACATTGGTTATCGTGGCATTAGCAAAGAAATTACAGAAGAACACCTGTTAAGTAAAAAGCTCGCTTATCAAGCCGCTTATGATGAATTAACAGGTTTAATCAATCGTTCTAGTTTTAATGAAAAGCTTAAAACTTATGTGCAGCAATCTCAGCAGCAATCTGTTAGTGGCTTTTTATGCTTTTTAGATTTAGACCGCTTTAAACTGGTTAACGATACTGCAGGCCATCTTATCGGTGACGCAATGTTGGCCGAAGTTGCCACCGTAATTAAACGCTGCACCACACACCAAGATATTGTAGGCCGCTTAGGCGGTGATGAGTTTGGCCTAATATTGCCAAACAAAAGCCTCAGCGATGCCCAGCAATTGTGCGAATCAGTTATTGCACAAGTTGATAGCTACCGCTTTCATTGGAATCAACGGCTATTTAATGTAGGTGTGAGCATTGGCATGGTGCCGATTAATGGCGCATTAAACGACACCGAGTTACTTAGTAAAGCCGATCTATCTTGCTACAAAGCCAAAGAAGCCGGCCGTGGTCGAGTTTATGTTGCCAATCTAAACGATGATGAGCTATTTAATGAAGAACAACAAATGGGCTACATCGCCAATGTTGCCCAAGCGATAGAGCAAAACCAATTCTACTTAGCCAAGCAAGTTATTGCGCCAATAGGCCAACAAGATAGCCACAAACATTATGAGATTTTAATCCGCTACCGCGATGAACAAGGTAAAACCATTCCTCCTAATTTGTTTATCCCTGCTGCAGAAAAACACAGCGTGATAACCATTATTGACCAGTGGGTTTTAAAAACGGTATTCGAGCGCTATCAGCAGTACTTTCCCGAAGGTGATACAGTGGTATCGATAAATCTGTCGGGTCTTAGCTTAAGTAATGACGAATTTGTAAATCGGGTTAAAGAGCTATTACTAAGCTCGCAAGTTAACCCTAGAAACATCTGCTTTGAGATAACCGAAACCGCAGCAATATCACAGCTCTCACGTGCACTTGAGTTCATTCGAGAAATGAAAGCAATTGGGGTTCGCTTTGCCTTAGACGATTTTGGCAGCGGTGCTTCGTCATTTGGTTATTTGAAGAACCTACCAGTTGATTATCTAAAAATTGACGGCAGTTTGGTGGTCAATATTGTTAAACAACCTACCGACCGCGCCATTGTTGAGTCGATTAATGCCATTGCACATTTAATGAATATGAAAACCGTGGCTGAGTTTGTAGAAGATGCGGAAATTCACGCAGTGTTAGAAGAAATAGGCGTAGATTTTGTGCAAGGTTATGGCATTGGGAAACCTCAGCCTTGTGAGTAACTGGCAGATTTAAAAGGCGCTGTTTATCTTTCGCGGTTAAATTTTGTTCGCGAAAAAATCATCTCGAAAGATAAACAGCCCCTAGTGTTTAATTAAATAAACCGTCGCCAAAACTTACGCTGAAATCTCGACACCATACACTAATGCCGGCTAGCTGATCTAACTGTTGGGCGTTGGCTATGCTTAACCTTAGAGTATCGTTGTTATACATCGGGCCATTAATAATATCGCCGATAGCAAAACCACCTTGAGTATAATCGCTGCTTGGAGCACCATAAAATAGTACGTCTGGACCACCACCATCGTAATTGAATTCGGTGACTTCAATTGTACAATTGTCGATGATCTCTACCCGCCCGCTCACATTGTGAGAAAGTGTGCTTAACATGGCAACTTGGCCAACTTTAGGGTGGTCGCTAGCATTACAACTAAAGCTTTGCGGCCCATTAATGCTTTCAACATAACTTGCAATGTCTACTAGCTCTTGGTCGCTGAGTCGTTGCTCACTCCAAAACGGCATGTTACCACCTGAGAGGTTGGTGAAATAACTGCTGGTAGTTGGCCCAGAGTTACGTACCTTATTAGCCACTTGTTGAGCACTTAAGACGCTGCCGACAAGCGTTCTTGCTAGCCCGGTCCCTGCGGCATTTTGTCCGTGGCAAGTAGCACAAGTTTGATTAAATAGATCATGCCCAGCGCTTATATCCGCTGCACTAAAATCACTAACGGCAGCGACCTGATTAAAGGCAATTTCTGTTGCATCACCACTATCGCTCAAGCCTGCTAAGTATTCTTCTAATGCCAACCAATCATTACTGTCGCTAACATAAGGGCTTGCATCCATCCAATCAACTCGACAATTGTTTACCGCATCAATCACTTCACTAAACGTACCATTATAAAAGGCATTTCGGCGGGTTGCGTTTAACAAAGAATGCGCCGGCCGATGAAGTTGCTGCGCATCTAAGCCTTGCGCATCTTCACTGGTAGCATGACAAGTGCTACAAGAAAATTGATTACCGGCAGGATCCGCTTGGCTAAATAGCTGCGCGCCGGTTAAGGGCTGTGAAGACGTTCCACCATCACTTCCTCCTCCACCCCCACAGGCAGCAAGTAAACACGCTAATAACAGCGTGGTGGACCATTTTAAAGTTGCTTGAAGTAGCATGTGCATTCCTTTGCTTTAATTATGCATTAACGCTAACAAAGCAAATTTCAAGCAACAAGCCGATTGGGCAAATGTTATCAAATTGTGATAATTAGCCACAAAAAAGTCGCCCTAGGGCGACTTATAAACAGCGATAAAATAAACCACTACAAGGCAGCGTTAAATCGCGCAAGGCCAGCGTCTAAATCGGCGATTAAATCGCTGGTGTCTTCAAGGCCAATATGAACACGAATCAAGGTACCTTCAGCCTTCCATTGAGTAGCAGTGCGTAGCTTCTCTACCCCATTCACTCCCATGATCAAGCTTTCGTAACCGCCCCAAGAGTAGCCCATTTTAAAATGTTCCATTCCATCTAATAGCGCGGTTAATGCCGCTTGATTGCCGCCTTTCATGACAAAGGAGAACAAGCCACAAGAACCTTGAAAGTCACGTTCAAAAAACTCATTGCCAGGGCAGCTTGCCAAAGCGGGATGGCGAACATGGTCAACATCATCACGCTGTGCTAACCAATTAGCCACTTCTAAGGCATTTTTTTGATGCTGTGCCAAACGCACACCCAAGGTACGCATTCCGCGCATTGCTAAATAAATATCGTCTGGTGAAGTGCACTGACCCAGTAAATAAGAGTTTTCGCGCAGTTGATCCCAACAACGTTGATTAGCCACCGCGGTGCCTAACATTACGTCTGAATGCCCCACAATGTACTTAGTGGCCGCTTGAATAGAAATATCGATGTCGAAATCAAAAGGACTAAAGTTAACTGGCGATGCCCAAGTATTATCTAACATCACCACGATATCTTGGTTTGCCGCTCGCGCTGCAGCCACAATCGCTGGAGAGTCTTGCACTTCCATGGTTAAAGAGCCTGGAGACTCCAAGAAAATCACCTTGGTATTGGCTTGAATTAACTCGCTGATAGCACCGCCAATCATTGGATCATAATAGGTGGTTTCTATGCCATAGCGGCTAAGCAATTTGTCGCAAAGGTCGCGAGTTGGTTCGTAGGCAGTATCCACCATTAGCAAGTGGTCACCATGCTTCAAGAAAGACAACAGCGCACCACTAATTGCAGCCGTACCACAAGGATACAACGCACAGCCTGCACCGCCTTCTATTTCCACCATAGCCTCTTGAAAGGCAAAGTGGGTTTGGGTGCCCCTACGTCCATAAAACAAGGTTTTATCATGACGTTTAGCCGTAGCTTGTTTCATCTCTTTAACGCTATTAAATACAACGGTAGAACCACGAGATACCGGAGGGTTTACTAAGCCTTGGGTCCACTTTTTATCGCGACCAGCACTCACTATTTTGGTTGATTTTTTCATGGTAGTTAAATCCAGCTTGGTTTTTACAATACACTTAACCATGCATTGCGCACTGACTGATTGAAGCGCTATAACAAAAAACCAGCCCGTAGGCTGGTTTTTGGCATTCTACGAATTAGACACGAGGTGCTTTGTTTAGCTCATCAACTACCATGTCGCCAAAGGCGTCGGTATCGATAAGTTTTGCATCTTCACCTTTGGCTAGGTCTGGCGTACCGTAACCATTAGCAAACACCGACTTCATTGCGTGCCATAGGTTCTTCGCTTCTTGCTCCATACCAAAGCTCATTTCTAGCATTAATGCTACAGAGCCAATCATTGAATATGGGTTAGCAATGTTTTTGCCCGCGATATCTGGAGCACTGCCGTGAGATGGTTCGTAGTAAGACTTCTCTGGACCAACACACGCTGAAGGCATAAGGCCTAATGAACCTAAAATACCACCGCCCTGGTCACTTAAAATATCACCAAACATGTTTTCCATAACCATTACGTCAAATTGGCCTGGGTTTAAACATAAGTAAGTAGCCGCCGCATCAACCAAAATGTGCTTAACTTCTACATCTGGGTAGTCTACTGCTACTTCTTCTAGGATTTCATTCCACAACACGCTTGATTTAAGTACGTTACTTTTGTGGATGTTATGCAGCACTTTTTTACGACGCTGAGCTGTTTCAAAACCTACTTTTAGAATGTCGCGAATTTGGTCTTCGTCGTACTCAAGTACTTCACGAACATAACGCTTACCGTTGTCGTCTTTGCCTACTTCTTTCTCACCAAAGTACAAACCACCCACTAGCTCGCGGATAATCATAAGATCAATACCTTCGCCGATAACTTCAGGCTTAAGTGGCGAGAAGTGAGCTAATTCTTGAGGTAGGTACACTGGACGAAAATTAGCATAGGTATTGTAACGACGACGTAAAGGCAGTAGCGCGCCGCGTTCTGGCTGCTCGTCTACTGGAATTTTTTTAGAATCTTCGTGGTTAAGGCCAATGGTGCCTTTTAAGATTGCGTCTGCTTCATCACAAATAGCGATGGTTTCAGCAGGAAAAGATTTACCCGTTTCGAAGTAGGCTACTGCACCAAATAGTGCTTCGTTTAACTCAAATGCTACTTCAGGGTTACGCGCTTCAACTGCTTTTAATACTTTGACCGCTTGTTTCATTACTTCTGGGCCGATGCCGTCGCCGGCCAATAAGGCGATCTTATAAGTGTTCATTGTGTTTGCGTCTCCGTTGCATTAGTTTATTTTTTTGCTTGCCGCATCATAGCAAAACCAGCGCACGGGTAAACCACCGATCGCGTATTCAAGGGCTATTTCGGGGCTGTTTTTACTAAAAGCTTTAATTTTGCAAAGGGATTGCTTAACACTCGAAACAAAGCAGTAAGCTGAAGACGAATTTAACAGTTTGCAGATATAGCTAGGTAGCCACCGAAAGCCTTAGCTTCGGTGACTAACGCTAACATACTAAAGTATGCTTAATTATCTAAGTCGGTTTTGTTACGAATATTGTGTTCACGTAATTTATTGGCGATGGCGGTATGAGACAGGCCTAACTTTTTCGCTAATAGTCGCGAACTAGGGTGCTGAGGATAATGATAACTTAACAGCAGGTGTTCGAACTCCCCCATGGCAGAGTGATAATCTTGCTGCAGCAAGCTCTCTATGCTGACATTGTCTACCACTTTTTCATGATGATATTTAATGTCACTCACTTGCCATTTTTTCATACTGCCAATATCCAAGGAGTCTTGCAGCACTTGATAAAGCTGAGGAATATTGCCCGGCCAACTTAAAGAACTTAAGTAGCGCTTTACTTCTCTGCTTAGAGGTGGCGGAACTTCTTGGTGTTTAGCGTACTGAAAATCCAACCAAGATTGCGCCAATGGCACAATGTCTTCTTTTCGCTGACGAAGTGGCGGAACATTAATGCTATTTTTAATTAGCGAGTAATAACAGTCGCCTCCCCATAGCGCAGCCAATTGTTCAGGCGTATAGCGGCTAGAAAACAGCAGGTGTTTAATCCCAAGCTGAGGCGCGCTTAAAGAGCTAACCGCATCTTCAACTTCGCTGCTTTTAAGCTTTTCGATATTGCTTAACAACACCGTATTGGGTTGTTCAGCTGCAATTTCTGCTAGTTGCTCAGACAAACTATATTCTTGGTTATGACAGCTCACCGCGTGAAAGCGCTCATCACTGCCCATAGAAAGCTCGTTTAACAAACGTGCTAAAAAGCGCTTGCCAACTCCCGCTTCTCCGAATAATAGTGTTGGCATTGGGTGTTCAACTAAACGTTTTAAGCTATTAAGAACATTGCTGGTCTCATCGCTAGTTGCAACTAAACGCCCTTCACTAATCCCAAGTTCAATTTGCGATAAGTCGAAGCTAGCCTCTAACCAATGGGCTGACTTAAACAGCATGATCGCGCCGGGTAGATGCGAAAACAGTGCAGTTTCTGACAGCGGAATAATATCAGCCATGTAGACTCGGCCGCTCAGCTGAATTTCTACTAGCTCTCGCTTACCGGAACCACTACCAAACCAACGTTGGACACTAAATCCACGCAAGAATTTGCTTATATCGCTGTTGGTAAGAGGATGAGGAGTATCACCGCAGGATTGCTCAAAAGCCTGATTAAACTGGCGAATTTCTCCAGATTTATCAATCAGCACCACTGGGTAAGGTACGTTGTCTAATAAAATTTGAACTTCTTTGTGTTCAACTTCAGAAGGTAAGGCCGACACAATACGCGCATCAGAAACACCATTGAGGCAACGAAATTCACTAAGCAATTGCTGTGTTAGAGGAAGCTCTAATTCGGTAAGGTGAAGAAACAAGTGCCCAGTGTCGACACTCTGCATGGCTTGTAGCGCTAAACCATGTTTAACTAAAACGCCGAGAACCGCGCTAAAAACTTCGGTGTTTTGTTGGCAGTTTAACTCTATGCGCATGTTGTTGCCGCTTGCTCTTTTAGTGATGCAGACAGCAGCTGTAGGGCCTGTAAAAACTCACAGCAACACCACATACCGCCTTCTCCAACTATCCATACTAAACGCAAAAAGCACTCCTATTTCCCTATCGGACCAGTGAGTTAGACTGTCCAATTGTGTATATACTTCTTTAGTCTAACCAAAAAAGTAAGCTTAACCCAAGCGTCATTTAACATTCACTTGAGTTAATTTGAACTAGGTATTTGCAAGATGCGCTTGAATTAGAGGTTTTTAAACTGACTATGAAGCTCGAAATCTCGTGCTGTGACCACTTTTTCTACTTTGCGTAAACGCTGTTCGAAATCATCAAACTGGTGCTCTAGCTCGCTAACTGCTTGACTAGGCGTTTCGCCACGTTGCCACACTTTTGACTTAATGGTTACTCCCTCATCCCCTCTTAAATTACTGGGGCGTTTATCCATAAACAACCACGCTGCACCATAGATAATAAAAAATAGTCCGAGGTTAGTAATTGCCAAAGTCACAGCAATGATTCGAATTAACCATGTTTCGGCGCCAAGGCTATGTGCTAAACCAGCACACACCCCTGCAATTTTTCCTTTTTGTGGGTCGCGATATAGCGGTTTATCAAACATTAGCGCTCCCTCCAATGCGGCACGCTTTCATCTAAAATATTCTCTAAAGCATGAATGCGCGCTGACATATCTTTGGCTCGAGTAGCTAAAGTATTTAGCTGCTCGCGCTCTTGTTCACTAATTCCATGTTCTACCTGACGCTTACTCTTGTAATGTAAAATAAGCCACAGTGGGGCCACTATGGCCATAAACAAAATTAATGGCGTCACCAATACGGTAAGCATAAATTCTCCTATTTTTGCTCTAACTTGGCTTTAAGCTTGTCTAGCTCGTCGGCAATTTCAGCGTCAGCACTTAACTCAGCAAATTGCTTGTTTAAGTCAGGGTTGTTATCGCCTTCCTTACCAAATACTTCTGCGCGCGCTTCAAGTTGATCGATCTTAGCTTGAAACTGTTCAAATTTTTCTCGCGTTTTTAACGCGCGTTCGTTATCTAGCTGCTGTCTTACTGCATGGCGGTTTTTGGCTGTGGTTTGACGAGCTAATAAACCAGCTTGACGATTTCTTGATTCGCTTAATTTAAGCTCTAGCTGCTCAATCTCTTGCTGCAACTGCAACAAACTATCGTCCACTAAGCCTAGTTCTTTTTGCTGCTGCTTAATTGACTCTTGTAAGTGTTTTTTCTCAACTAATGCCAAGCGTGCTAAATCTTCTCGCTCGCGGCTTAAGGCAAGTTCAGCTTTATCCTGCCAATCTTCAGCTTGCTCTCCTAAATGCTCAATTTTACGTATCAGCTGTTTTTTATCGGCCAATACTTTTGCTGTACTAGCACGCACTTCCACCAAGGTGTCTTCCATTTCTTGAATGATAAGGCGTAGCATCTTTTGCGGATCTTCAGCTTTATCCAACATGGTGCTGATGTTGGAGTTAATAATATCTGTTAAGCGGCTAAACATTCCCATGGGGACTCCTAATAATGTCGAATAAAAATCAATGTATGTTTTCGAGATAATTGTTTACAAGTCGCATGCCAAGTTATCAAGCAACTGATATTTATGACTTTTATAGATAAATGACAAAACTCAATAATGACTATATAGTTATATCAACCAACTTTTAGTCAGAGAGACCAAATGGATTCCCCTAGCCTATTAGGTAAGGCACCTAGTTTTTTGGAGGTGTTAGACAAGGTATCACTCTTAGCTCCGCTAAACCGACCCGTTCTGGTTATTGGTGAAAGGGGCACCGGTAAAGAGCTGATTGCTGAACGCTTACATTTTTTGTCGGAGCGCTGGGACAAACACTATTTAAGCTTAAACTGCGCAAGCTTGAACCCAAACTTGATTGAGTCTGAGCTATTTGGGCATCAAGCCGGCGCATATACCGGGGCATCTCAACAACGTATTGGCCGATTTGAACAAGCAGATAAAGGCACCTTGTTCTTAGATGAACTGGCCAACATGCCAAATGAAGTGCAAGAAAAGCTATTACGCACTATCGAATACAACAAAATTGAACGCCTTGGCAGTAATAAATCAATTGAGGTAGATGTTCGATTAGTGTGTGCCACTAACCAAGATCTGCCAGAGTTAGTAGAGCAAGGGGATTTTAGAGCGGATTTGCTAGACCGATTATCTTTCGCGGTGATTACCTTGCCGCCATTACGCCACCGCGTCGAAGATATTCAACTATTAGCCGAGCATTTTGCTCACAAAATGGCTAGAGAGCTCAATTTTTCCCAGGTCCCTAGTTTTAGCCCAACGGTGCTAACACAATTAAATGATTATTCTTGGCCTGGCAATATTCGTGAACTTAAAAACGTTGTAGAGCGAGCGGTGGTAGAGAACAGTGATAACCAAGGTTTAGTTGATGCATTAAACCTAGACCCTTTTGCTTCGCCATGGCGCCCACTAAAGCAAGCTCCACAAGATTCGCCAATTGGATCCAAGCAACTCGATTTTAATCAACAAGTGGCCGACTTTGAGAAGCAATTAATTAGTGAAACCTTAGCAAACCATCATTACAAACAAACAGCCAGCGCTAAAGCCTTACAGATCAGCTACCATCAACTAAGGGGTTTGATCAAAAAACATCACATTAATACTCAAGGCTAAGCCTTTCATTGGTTGAGATAAGCAGATGGTTAATGGTAAATTATCAAGCAGTTATCAGGATATCAGCTTCTCATGAATGCATTCTCAATTGGCACAGTGATGTGTCTGGCTTTTTTGCTACTTGGCTGTGACCAGCAAAAAGACGTAAAAAAGCTTGGTTTAGTCTATTGTACCGAAACCGCACCGCATACTTTTAATCCACAACTTGAAAGCTCAATCAATGCGATTGCGGTGACATCGCGACACCTTTATGACCGCTTAGTTGAAGTTGATCCCATTACTCAGCAACTGGTTGGCGGTGTTGCTAATAACTGGCAGGTAAGCGAAGACGGGCTGCGTTATCGTTTCTATTTACGCCAAGGTATTCATTTTCATAAAACCGATTACTTTAGCCCATCGCGCAACTTAAATGCCGATGATGTGATGTTGAGTTTCGAACGCATTCTAGATCCCGAACATCCACTTTACATCTTGGCTAACGGCGATTATCCCTTTTTCAATAATATTGGCTTTGGCAGCAATATTCGTAAACTCACTAAGCTGTCTGATAGCAGTGTTGAATTTGAGTTAAAGCGACCAGATGCGGCATTTTTGGCAAACCTGGCCAGCGACTATGCTGTAATTCTATCAGCTGAATATGCCGATAAACTCAGCCAATCAAACCAACTTGTGCTGCTCGATCAACTGCCCATTGGCAGCGGGCCGTTTTATTACGTTAACCAGCGTAAAGACCACTTTATTCGATACTACCGCCATTGGTTACACTGGCGTGGTGCGCCGCCGATGCAGCAGTTGGTATTTGATATAACCCCAACCTCTTCTATTCGCTTAGCCAAGTTGCTCACCGGTCAATGCGATATTATGGCGCAGCCAGCAGCAAACCAGCTTGAAGTGCTTAAAGCCCGTGAAGAACTGTTGGTCTCGGTGCAGGCTGGACTCAATGTTTCTTACTTAGCATTCAATACTCAAAAGCCTCCTTTTGCCGACGTACGAATTCGCCGAAATGTAGCTGGGCTGGTAAATAAGCAGCGGATTCTAGACTCGGTCTATTTATCAACTGCAGACATTGCCAATGGCGTGCTTTCTCCTTCTTCTTGGGCTTACCGCCATCAATCTCGTTCACCAGAGCAAGACCACCTGGTTTACCCCTACATTGAAAAAGCCAAGCAACAACCCATAGAGTTATGGGTATTAAATGAAGCTAAAAGCTATAACCCACAACCACGAAAAACGGCTGAATTAATCCGAAACGATTTGGTGAATGATGGCTATCAAGTCAACGTGCGCCTGTTAGATTGGCAAGTATTACGCCGTTATTTGCGCGCGCCAGAAGTAAACTACGATTTATTATTGGTTGGCTGGTCTACCGATAACAGTGACCCCGATGACTTTTTCAGACAGCAATTCTCATGTGATGCGGTAGAACAAGGGTATAACTTTAGCCGTTGGTGTAATGGCCACTTTGAACAGCTACTCAATGCTGCAACCGCTTCTCCGCGCCTTGCCGACCGAGTAAGAAACTATTACAAAATCCAAAAAATAATCGAACAAGATGTGCCTATTTTACCTTTAACCCATGCATTAAAAATGTATTCCTATAATGACAGCGTTCACGGTATTACTTGGAACCCATTTGGAGGCGTTTCGTTCAACAACGCCTATAGGAAGTAAGCCATGCTCCGATATTTGATTCGCCGCATTAACCTACTGGTGATTACTTTCTTAATCATCAACTTGATTGCTTTTATTTTTCAGCAGAATCAAAACCTGTTAGTTGAGTCCGATGATTTTTGGTTTAAACAATACGCATTGTTTGTTTTGCAAAATATCAATGGTGACTTGGGTGTATCCAGCATTAGCGGCAAGCCGGTATTTGATGAACTGGTGAGTTTTCTCCCTGCCACCTTAGAGCTTTGTTTTTCTGCTTTTTTGCTGTCGTTTATTATTGGGATACCGCTAGGTACCTTAGCCGGAATTTACCATCAGCACTGGATTAGAAACCTAATTTTAAGTGTGACAATGGTGGGTTACAGCATTCCGGTCTTTTGGCTTGCGCTACTCCTAGTCATGAACTCCTCGTTAATACTGGGATGGTTCCCCGTATCAGGGCGTTATGACTTGCTGTTGGAAATTCCTCAAGTAACCGGTTTTGGCATTATTGACGTGATGTGGTTAGAGCCTCAAGCCCGCTGGCCAGCACTAATGAGCATATTAAGCCACTTAGCTTTGCCTACCCTAGTACTGGCTGTAGTGCCCACTACAGAGGTTATTCGCCAGCTATCCAACTCTATGGCTAAAGTAATGAGTGAGAATTACATTAAAGCCGCTGCTACAAAGGGCTTGTCGAAATGGCAAATAGTCACTCGCCATGCCTTACACAACGCGCTCCCCCCTATTCTTCCTAGCTTAGGTTTGCAATTTGGCAACGTGCTAACTATGGCAATGGTGCTAGAAGTGGTATTTGCGTGGCCGGGCATTGGGCGTTGGTTGATTTCAAGCATCTATCAGCAAGACTACATTGCCATTCAAGGTGGCATGTTAGCTGTAGCAACCTTAGTGATTATCACCTTTGTTTTAACCGATTTGTTTACCGCACTCATCCACCCACTGCGTCGAAGAGAAGTTTATGCTCAGCACTAATGTATTTTCTGAAACGACTATTTCCAGTGCCTTGCAGCAGGTACTGATCCGTTTTAGAGATAACTCTGTTGCGATGGTTGGTTTTTGGGTGTTACTTGGCTTTTTAGTGCTGGCCTTGTTCGGGCCGCTGATTGCGCCCTACCCACTGGATTATCAAGGTGACAACTTATTACAACCTCCATCTTGGAATCAACAGGGCCATGTAGACAACTTTCTAGGCACTGATGACTTAGGCAGAGATCTACTCAGCCGCTTAATCTATGGTTGCCAATTAACCTTTGGTGGCGGCTTTATAGTAGTAACGCTTGCCGCTTTAATTGGTATTCCCGTAGGCATTCTTTCTGGCATGAGCCGTGGAATTAAATCGAGCGTGCTACACCACGTAATGGATACCGCGTTATCGATTCCTTCCCTGCTAATTGCAATTATGGTGGTGTCTTTTCTCGGAACCGGCTTAGAGAATACATTGATTGCGATTGCCCTAGCGCAGATCCCGCAGTTTATTCGCTTTACCTATATTGCCGTTTCAAGCGAAATTCAAAAGGAGTACATTACGGCGATTCGCCTAGATGGTGCTACTAACTACCGTATTTTGAAAAATGGAGTGCTCCCTAATATTGCTGACTCAATTGTCTTTCAAATTAGTCGCAGCTTTTCCTCATCACTTATCGATATTACCGCCCTTGGATTTATTGGCATTGGAGCTCAGGCGCCACTACCAGAATGGGGCGCCATGTTAGGTGGAAGTAAAGATTTACTCTTTTCTGCGCCTTGGACAGTGACCCTACCCGGCTTCGTCATCATGACCAGTATTCTTAGTGTGAATATGGTAGGTGAAGGTTTACGCCAAGCGATGATTCAAGGAGTCGACTAATGGCTTTACTAGATATTCGCAACCTAACTATTGAAATCAACACACCCGCAGGAATAGTTAAAGCGGTAGATCGAGTTAGCCTTACCATGGCAGAGGGCGAAATAAAGGCCTTAGTCGGTGAGTCTGGTTCAGGCAAAAGCTTAATTGCCAAAGCATTATTAGGGGTTACGAAACCCAGCTGGACCATCAAAGCCGACCGCATGCGCCTGGGTGACGTAGACCTAATGTCCTTAACTACCCGCCAACGGCGCAAAGTGCTAGGCCATGAAATTGCGATGATATTTCAAGAACCTAGCTCATGTTTAGACCCCTCGGAAGAGGTTGGTAAACAAATTGAGGAAGCCATTCCCTGCCACAATATTAAAGGTGGATTTTGGCGACGTTTCCAGTGGCGAAAAAAGCAAGCGCAAGCCTTACTGCATAAAGTAGGTGTTAAAGATCACCACAAGGTAATGCGCAGCTACCCTTATGAGCTATCGGATGGGCTTTGCCAAAAAGTTATGATTGCCATGGCCATTGCAGGGCAGCCTAAGTTATTAGTTGCCGATGAACCAACTACAGCCATGGAAGTAACCACAGCCAGCCAAATATTACGCTTATTACACAAACTAAATAAACTGAATAACACCGCCATTTTGTTGATTAGTCATGACTTAAACACACTGTCCGACTTAGCTGACACCATCAGCGTAATTTATTGCGGCCAAATGGTAGAAGTGGGTCGTTCTGATCAAGTGGTAGGAAGTTCTAGGCACCCTTATACCTCAGCTTTACTTAGCTCAGCACCACAATTTAATAAACCTTTTGAGCGCAAAGCATTTTTACCTGGCCTACCCGGCTCAATTCCCGCTTTACAACACTTGCCGATTGGCTGTCGACTTGGCCCGCGTTGCCCAAAAGCGCAGCGAAAATGTGTTACTCAACCCAAACTTAAAAAGGTGAAAGGTCATCAATATGCTTGCCACTACCCTTTAAACTTAGAGAAAAAGGTAAGCAATAATGGCTAATTTGCTGCACGTAAAAAACTTATCTCAACACGTTTATGTTCACAAAGGTTGGTTGAGCAGGCAACGTTTTGCAGCCATCGATGACATAAGTTTCGAGCTAAACATGGGTGAAAGCTTAGCGATAATTGGTGAATCCGGTTCTGGTAAATCTAGCTTGGCAAAAGTATTAGCAGGCATCAACAAACCGAGTAACGGGGATATTTTTGTTAACGGCGAGGCTTTAAAGTTTGGCGACTACACCCGCCGGTGCCGCTTAATCAGAATGATATTTCAAGACCCAAATAGCTCGCTCAACCCGCGTTCTAACATCGGTCGAATTTTGTCTGCACCACTTATTCTGAATACAGCGCTGTCGCAACAAGAGCAACAGCAAAAAGTAATTGCTACCTTAAAATTAGTGGGTTTATTAGAAGAGCACGCCGAGTTTTTCCCCAGTATGCTATCTAGTGGTCAAAAACAGCGTATTGCGGTTGCTAGAGCGTTAATTTTAAGCCCCAAAATCATTGTTATTGATGAAAGCATTGCAGCCCTTGATGTCTCGGTGAGAGCGCAAATCATTAACCTATTACTAGAGCTTCAGCAACGATTTGCAATCAGCTATATCTTTGTATCCAATGACTTAGGGTTAGTTAGACATTTTTCAGATAAGGTACTGGTGATGCAACAAGGCAAAGCCGTAGAATTTAAGCATACCGAAGAGTTCTTTACTCAGCCCGAACACGAGCTGAGTCAACGACTGATAAATGCCTATCAAAATGCCTTTCGTAAGTAGCGAAAGGTATTAAGAATTACCTCGATACAGAATACTTTCTTGCGCCCCCACCACTTGTGACATAGAAAGAGAAGCATTAACTTCGCGCTCAATCATATCCATTAATGGCCTTAAGGTAATGGGCAAATCACTGCGGATCTTTTCAGCAGTAATATAGTATGGCGCGCGTTGTCCATGGTACTCAACAACAGGGCCAATTTGTTGAAATTTAATGCCCAACAGCGCGGTGCTTCGAGCTAAGCGAGGCTCCATCATCACATAAGCATGTTTGATATTATGGCGCTCTACCAACACTGTAGCGGCTAGATACATACTGGCGGTGATAAAAGGAAAGCAGCGCAACTCTTCTTCATAGAGCTCGTTGATGTTAATCCCGCCCACCGCTGAGTCTTTAAATTTGTCGGCTTTACGTCGTCTAAATGTTGCTCTTAATGCTAAACGGGAAATTTCACAAACGTCTTCTCGAGCAAAATTTTGCGGATGTAATTCCTCATCGGTAATAGCACCTTCGCAATATTTTTCCAGAGGTAGTAATTGCTCGCCTGACGGGGCCACAACTCGTACGGTACTAGCGTAGGTATTTGAAGACTTGTGTCGCACTAAGCAATAATCAGAGTAATCGTCAAATTCATCGCGTTCAACTTTTTGCGGGTTAACCGGCTCAAAGCCTAACTCTTCACAATAAACATCGTGACGAAGGTGATAGACACTTTCTACATCTTCGTCGCTGAGCGCAACAAGTGGATGAAAATAGGTTTCATAATGCTTGGCAATCTCTGCAGCTTTCTTTTTAGCAGCATGCTGGGTGGTTTTACTGGTGGGTAAACCAACCACCTTTCCTTTAATGCTGGTCGGCAATATTTTACTTTTCAAAAGCTTAACCCTTATTCCCTTAAGTGTCTTGAGTCTTATTTTTTTATCGCGTTATGTTATTGATACTACCTAAATAAGATAATGTATAGTTCTTTTGATAATAAATTTACATCGCCTAAGATAGTGTCTATAAACTAACGACACAATAAAACTTAATTCCTCCCTATTTAACTGCTCTGATCAGCTAGGCTAAATGCAACTTTAGCGGTAAACATGCTAGAATCACTGCATTTTTTAGCGCTATAACATTCATGTATTCAGCGCCTTATTATCGGACACCTTAAAGGAATTAGTATGATCATCAAACCCAAGATCCGAGGCTTTATCTGTACCACCACTCACCCGGTAGGCTGTGCGGCTAATGTACAAGAGCAAATCGATTACACCAAACAGCAAGGCAAAGTAAGCAATGGTCCTAAGCGAGTATTGGTGGTTGGTTCTTCAAGCGGATATGGTTTGTCATCGCGCATCGCGGCAGCTTTTGGTAGCGATGCCGCAACTATTGGCGTGTTTTTCGAAAAACCAGCCACTGAAAAGAAACCTGGTACTGCTGGTTGGTACAATGCTGCTGCATTTGACCAAAAAGCGCATGAAGCCGGCCTTTATGCTAAAAGTATCAATGGTGACGCATTCTCACATCAAGCAAAACAAGCCGCTGTTGACTTAATTAAACAAGATCTTGGACAGATTGACCTTGTGGTTTACTCGCTAGCCTCTCCAGTTCGTAAATTACCTGACAGCGGAGAACTGATTCGCTCTAGCTTAAAACCTATCGGTGAAACTTATACAGCAACAGCTGTTGATACCAATAAAGATACCATTATCGAAGCAAGCGTTGAGCCTGCAACCGAGCAAGAAATCGCTGATACGGTAACGGTAATGGGTGGTGAAGACTGGGAGCTTTGGATTAAATCCTTAGATGAAGCCGGCGTGCTAGCGGAAGGTTGTAAAACCGTTGCCTACAGTTACATTGGCACCGCGCTAACTTGGCCAATCTATTGGGATGGTGCCTTAGGTAAAGCGAAAATGGACCTAGATCGCGCTGCAACAGCTCTTAATGAAAAACTAAGCAGTAAGCAAGGCTCAGCCAACGTTGCAGTGCTTAAGAGTGTTGTTACCCAAGCAAGTTCCGCAATTCCTGTGATGCCTTTATACATCTCGATGGTTTTCAAAATCATGAAAGAACAAGGTCTGCACGAAGGCTGTATGGAGCAAATCTATCGTTTATTCAATGAACGTTTGTACCTAGAAGGTGAACAAGCTCCTGTAGATGAGCAGAATCGTCTGCGTTTAGATGATTGGGAATTACGTGAAGATATTCAACAAGCTTGTGTTGACCTATGGCCACAAATTACCACCGAGAACCTGAAAGAACATACTGACTATGAATACTATAAAGCGGAGTTTTTGAAGCTATTTGGCTTCGGCGTTGAAGGTGTTGATTACGAAGAAGATGTTGCAACAGCAGTGCCGTTTGAAGTAGTAACCTTAGACTAATAACTAGCTTAACAACCACAAAAGCCCTTAACAGTTGCTGTTAAGGGCTTTTTTAATTAATTCTTTGATAACGAATACGCCCTGCTCTTGGCAAGTATGCATCCAATGTTTGACCATCTTTTGAAATGCGGTATTCAATCACTTTATCCGCTGAGGTCACCACCACGCGATTACCATTTATCTTGTATTTGGTCGCTACCCGGCTGCCAGATTTAACTTGGCCATCCTCTGAGAATACAAGGCGTTCTTTCTTGCCATAAAAATCATGCTCTGCTTCCCAAGTACCTACAATAGGATTTACTTTAAGCTCAGGCTCTATGCCAACCAACTCTGGATAAGCAAAGTAAACAAAAGACGTCACGCCTAAACCGATACCAAGAAGTGCTATAAGCAGCACAATGGATTTCTTCACATTGTTCTCCAAAACTAAAAAAGGACGTAAAACGTCCTTTTTTCAGTATCTTACGTAAGCACTAAGCTTACAACAAGTTTTGGATTTCTGCTTTGCTTTTTAAGACATCAATCAATACTTGATAACTTGCTTCAGTTTTAACATTGCTAAGTTGTTGTAACCATTGATTAGTTTCACTGGCATCAACGGTTTCTGCTTCGTTAACTGCTGTTAATTGAATAACCAGTTGGTCACCGCTCATCGTAGTAATGCGGCTCGCTACTTTTTGCTCTGAAGGTTTTGCCATCATAAATAAATGACGTACCACTTGAGGCTCAAAGTCTTGGCTATCACGAGCTACCTTAAACTTAGAATCCAGTTTAAGTTGCTGCTCATACAACAAAGCATCTATGCCTTCACCACTCTCAAGCGCAGCAATTAGGCTATCTGCATAATCTTGTGCGGCCTTTGTTGAACGAGACTGAGTAAGTGCAGTGTTAATTTGTGCTTTAACCTCTTCATAAGGTTTAACTTCTGAAGCTTGGTGAGCCATAACACGAACAACAATTGAACTGTTGTCTGACAACTGGATTGCATCACTATTTAAGCCTTCAGCGATGAAGTCTAAGTTAAATAGTTGATTAATTACCTGAGGCTCGCCTAAGGCACCATTAGCACTAGCGCGAGTTAAACCTTTAACAGTTTCAACTTCTAAGCCCGTTTCGCTAGCAACATCAACTAATGAATCTGGAATTTCGAAAGATACTTCAGCAAGACGCTGAGCTTGCTCATAGAACGCATCTTGTGCTTGTTCTTGTTGCAGGCGCTGACTAATTTGCTCTTTCACTTCTTCTAAAGGTTGCGCTTGAGATTCTTGAACATCTAGCAATTTAATAAGGTGATAACCAAACTCTGTTTTAACAACTTCACTTACGTCACCGTTATTAACAAGTGCGAATGAAGCAGCATCGAACTCAGGAGCCATTACGCCACTTTCAAACCAATCTAGTTCACCACCTTCCTGACCACTAAAAGTATCTTCAGATTCAGCAGCGGCTAGCGTAGCAAATTCTTCACCTTGATTGATTTTAGCTAACAGCTCTTCAGCTTTAGCTTCATCAGCAACCAAAATATGGGCAACTTTACGCTTCTCTGGTTGTGAATAAGTTAACTGATTTGCATCGTAAAATTGTTGAATGTCTTCTTCGCTAACTTCTATGCTTGCAGCAATTTTCTCGGCATCAACTACGATGTACTCAACATCTACCGACTCTTCAGTACGGAAAGTGTTTTTACGTTCTTCGTAGTAAGCCAGTAAGTCTTCTTCGCTTGGCGCTTCTTGGTTAGCAAACTTAGCAACAGGAACCGTAACGTAGCGCACGTCACGAGTTTGTTGATTTAGCTTAACCAGCAACTCAGCTTCACTTGGTAGCGCAAACTCACTACCTAACAAAGCTTGCTGCAATTGACGACGGGTTAAGTCGTTGCGAATCATATCGCGAAATTGAGCAGGTTGGAGGTTGGCGCGGTAAAGAACAGCTAAGTAACGCTCGTTATCAAAACGACCATCAACTTGGAATTCTTGCATGCCTAAAATTTGTGATTTAACTTGCGCGTCGCTTACGCGTAAACCATAGCTTTCTGCAGCTTGGTCTAACAAGCGCTCACCAATCATTCGGTCTAATACGTTGCTTCTAAACTGGGCCATGTAGCTTGGGTCAGCAGCTAGTTGATTAAACGCAGCACCAAATTGGCTTTCTAAGCGGGCACGCTCATTTTGATAAGCTTGATCAAACTCTGCTCGGCTAATGGACTCACCATTAACTTCAGCTGCTAATTGCTCACTAGGGCTTGCGATGTAGCTACCTACACCAGCCAGAGCGAAAGATAATATGACCAAACCTAGGATGATTTTGGCTACCGGACCTTGGCTTCCTTCACGGAGCTTTTCCAACATGCTTAATTACTCTTTACCACATTAAATAATGAAAAAGCGCATCGAATGGATGCGCCTTTGACAGATCGCAATTGCGTCTGACAGTTAGTTTACAGCGTCTTTTAACGCTTTACCTGCTTTAAACGACGGTACGTTAGCAGCGGCAATTTGGATCTCTGCACCAGTCTGAGGGTTACGACCAGTACGGGCTGAACGTTCTTTAACTTGGAAAGTACCGAAACCTACCAAAGCAACGTTGTCGCCTTCTTTAAGTGTATCTGAAATCGCGTCAATGAAAGAATCCAGCGCACGACCTGCAGCGGCCTTAGAAATGTCAGCGCCTTCAGCGATTTTGTCTACGAGTTGAGCTTTATTCACAATTGGTTCCCCTTGTTGTTATTCCTTTTCTTCTCACCGCAGGGAAGCTTCCCTAATAATCGCGGCTCAGAATGAGGTTCGTCAGTCTACATTTAGTTAAAATATACCATCAATATTGTTATCAACGGCTTCCTTGCCAGCCTTAGGCTATAGCCCTTGAACAAGGCTGGCAAGTACTATTTCACCATTGAATATCGTTTATTTGCATTGACTCAAGCTTTTACTTCAAAGCCTTCAGGATTTTGCTCTAAAGCCGCTTCCAGAACCTGCTCAATCCAGCGAACTGGAATGATTTTAAGGTCGCCAATAACATTTTCTGGTATCTCTTCTAAATCACGTTCATTTTCTTGTGGAATAAGAACGGTTTTAATTCCGCCGCGATGCGCAGCCAATAGCTTCTCTTTCAAGCCACCAATCGGCAATACTTCACCACGTAAGGTAATTTCACCGGTCATCGCGACTTCAGCTTTTACCGGATTGCCGGTTAGGCTAGAAACTAAAGCAGTACACATTGCAATACCGGCACTTGGGCCATCTTTTGGTGTTGCACCTTCCGGTACGTGTACGTGAATATCACGTTTCTCATAGAAGTCGCTGTTAATGCGCCACTTATCCGCGCGGGCTCTGACCACAGTCATGGCTGCTTGAATAGACTCTTGCATCACATCACCAAGAGAACCGGTATAGCTAAGTTTACCTTTGCCTGGCACCGATGCTGTTTCGATAGTTAACAAGTCACCGCCCACTTCAGTCCAAGCAAGGCCTGTTACCATACCAACACGGTTGTTCTCATCGGCTTTGCCATAATCACAACGCTGCACACCAAGGTACTCACTGAGGTTATCTTGGCGTATTTCTACTTTCTTGGTGTCTTTGTTTAGCAAAATTTCTTTTACTGCTTTGCGACACAACTTTGAGATCTCACGCTCTAAGCTACGCACACCAGCTTCACGGGTGTAGTAACGAATAATGCCAATGATAGCGCTATCTTCGATAACTATTTCGTGCTCTTTCAAACCATTGCGCTTGATCTGTTTGCTAATTAAGTGCTGTTTAGCAATATTGAGTTTTTCGTCTTCGGTATAGCCCGACAAACGAATCACTTCCATACGGTCAAGCAATGGACCAGGAATATTCATTGAGTTTGAGGTAGCAACAAACATTACATCTGATAAGTCGTAATCGACTTCAAGATAATGATCGTTAAAGCTATTGTTTTGCTCTGGGTCTAATACTTCTAGCAATGCAGAGGCAGGGTCGCCGCGCATGTCAGATGCCATCTTGTCAATTTCATCAAGCAAGAATAGTGGGTTCTTCACCGCCACTTTAGACATTTTTTGAATCAACTTACCCGGCATAGAACCAATATACGTTCTACGGTGCCCGCGAATCTCAGCTTCATCACGCACGCCACCTAAGGCCATACGTACGTACTTACGTCCGGTTGATTTGGCGATAGATTGGCCCAGTGAGGTTTTACCTACACCTGGAGGACCTACCAAACAAAGGATAGGACCTTTAAGTTTGTTGACTCGGCTTTGCACTGCCAAGTATTCCAAAATACGTTCTTTTACTTTCTCTAAACCGTAATGGTCTTGATTAAGCACCTGCTCGGCTTTGGCTAAATCACGCTTCACTTTTGAGCGTTTAACCCAAGGAACACTAAGCATCCAATCAACATAACCGCGCACTACAGTGGCTTCTGCCGACATTGGCGACATCATTTTAAGCTTGTTGAGCTCGGCAAGCGTTTTCTCTTTTGCCTCTTCAGGCATTTTTGCTTCATCGATGCGTTGAGAAAGCTGCTCAAACTCGTCTTGACCATCTTCCGACTCACCCAATTCTTTTTGGATGGCCTTCATTTGCTCATTTAAGTAATACTCACGCTGGCTTTTTTCCATTTGCTTTTTCACACGTCCGCGGATCTTTTTCTCAACGTGTAGCAAATCGATTTCGGACTCCATCATTGCCATTAGGTATTCAAGACGTTCTGGAATACTGGCAATTTCAAGCACCGACTGTTTGTCTTCTAACTTGAGCGGCATGTGAGCAGCCATGGTGTCGGCTAAACGCGCCGCATCATCTATGCCAGAAACAGAAGTAAGCACTTCAGGCGGAATCTTCTTGTTTAGCTTGATGTAGCCTTCAAATTGGCTAATGGCAGAGCGCACCATTACTTCTTGCTCTTTTTCATCGGGCTGTGCAGATACTACATACTCAGCAGCAGCCACATAGTATTCTTCTTCTTGAACAATTTGCTCGAGCTTAGCGCGCTGACTACCTTCTACCAGTACTTTAACGGTACCATCAGGCAGCTTAAGTAATTGAAGAATATTAGCAACGGTACCTACTGTGTATAGGTCGTCAACCTGCGGGTCGTCATTGCTTGCGTCCTTTTGAGCCACTAGCAATACTTGCTTGTCTTGGCTCATTGCACTTTCTAAGCAACGGATAGATTTTTCACGACCAACAAACAATGGAATAACCATGTGCGGATATACCACCACGTCGCGCAGCGGTAATACGGGAATTTCGAAACGTTCTGAACGCTCTAAGGTCATGTCGTCCTCTTTACCTTAGCTAATAATCTCTATCAGCAATATATTGGGTCAAACTTGGTGGTTTCAATTAGTTACGCAGAATAATTCAAAAAAAACTTCTGACTGTTGTTTTTTCATACAATAAATTAGCGTAGTCGACGCCTCACTGTACCTCGAACTTTACCCGCCATACCAATTAAGCCTTGTCTGGTATGGCAATGACATAAAGCGACAGCAAGGGCATCAGCTGCGTCTGCTTGTGGGCTTGCCGACAAGTTTAGAAGTTGGGTCACCATGTGTTGAACTTGTGATTTATCTGCTGCTCCAGTTCCTACCACTGCTTGTTTTATTTGCCGCGCCGAATACTCTGCCACAGGCAAGTCTTGGCTTACTGCTGATACAATCGCCGCGCCACGAGCTTGACCAAGCTTTAACGCTGAATCAGCATTCTTGGCCATAAAAACTTGTTCTATGGCAAACTCGTCGGGCGAGAATTGAGTGATAATTTCACTCACTCCAGCGTGGATTTGTTTTAACCTGAGCGGTAAATCTTTTTCATTGGTGCGAATACAACCACTGCCCAAATACTCTATT
This sequence comes from Agarivorans sp. OAG1, assembly GCF_037076485.1. Lineage (NCBI taxonomy): Bacteria > Pseudomonadati > Pseudomonadota > Gammaproteobacteria > Alteromonadales > Alteromonadaceae > Agarivorans > Agarivorans sp. OAG1. The sequence goes on along the minus strand of NZ_AP028990.1, from coordinate 1,847,428 downwards.
CGTCCATGGGCTTGTTTAACAAGTCCGTATCCGGTGATCCGCGAGCCGGGATCAATGCCTAAAATAATGCTCACGGTTAATTAAAGCTGCGCTGCAACATCATCGGATATCTCGCCGTTGTGATAAACCTCTTGAACATCGTCATCATCTTCTAGCATGTCTATTAGCCGCAGCAGCTTAGGTGCGGTGTTTGCGTCTAGCTCGGCCTGTGTTGATGCAACCATGGTAACCTCAGAGTTAATAGCCACGATACCAGAGGCATCTAGTGCATCTTTAACTCCGCCAAACTCCTCTGGGCTCGTATATACATCAACGCTTCCATCATCGTGGCTTAGTACATCATCGGCACCAGCTTCCAAAGCCACCTCCATAATTGAGTCTTCGTCACTGCCTGCTGGGTAGGATATCACCCCTTTCTTTTCAAAAAGATATGAAACGCTACCATCGGTGCCAAGGTTGCCACCACTTTTGGAAAAAGCATGTCGAACACTTGATACGGTGCGATTGCGATTATCAGTCATTGTTTCTACTAAAACCGCTGTCCCTCCAGGCCCATAGCCTTCGTAGATAACAGTTTCCAACTGTTGTCCGTCGAGTTCACCAGCACCTCGTTGTACTGCACGATTAATGGTGTCGCGCGTCATATTGTTCGACAAAGACTTATCAATAGCGGCACGAAGTCTAGGGTTAGCATCGGGATCAGAGCCTCCCTCTCTAGCAGCTACTGTTAGCTCTCGAATAAACTTAGTAAACACTTTACCGCGTTTAGCATCTTGAGCAGCTTTACGGTGCTTAATATTGGCCCATTTACTGTGACCCGCCATCGAATTCCCCTAAGTTTGGTTTAACCAAGATGATAAACGCTAAGAATATGACAAGCCTAGGATTAATTAATTGAACAATGATCTAGCTCGATAAAGAGCTTTAAGACTGAAGACATAGACATGAAACAAACTAATCGGCCGTTTTAGCTGAAAGCACAAACCACATAAAGTGTAATGTCATTCATATATATTACATAATTATGAGATAACATTTAACTTAAGAAACACCCTTTCTATTGATAATTCTAATAAAAATAATAACAAGCCAAGACTTCCTGTTGGATATTTAAACAATGCTAAACAAAAAATCATTTAGCTTAACTTATTGAAAAAATTAGCCTATATTTAAAGACATAATCTTTAACACAATAGTTATGAGCTAACCACGGAAGGCTATGATTGTAATTTATTGGCGCAAATTATCTCAGTTTTTAAAACGGCAGGCGATTGCTGTAAAAATTGTTGCGTTATTCTCTTTAGTCAGCATTAGCATACCCATTCATGCCGAGGTGTGGCTACTTACTCACTCAAGCCAACAGGCTGAGCTAAGTGCTAAGCAGATCCGTGCCATTTTCTCACTAAGACAAAAAAACTGGCCTGATGGTCAAATCATCGAACTGGTCGTTATGGATGACAACAACGAGTTACATAAACAGTTTTGTTTAGACGCACTCAAATTGTTTCCCTATCAGCTAACCCGAATTTGGGAACGCCAAATTTACACGGGTACCGCTATTGCTCCAACCATCGTGAACTCTGAACAAGAAATGTTAGACACCATAAAAAATAATCCCAACGCTATTGGATACACCAGCCAAGAGGTGAGCAATGAAGAACTTCATTCTACTGTTGTTGACTAGCTTAAGCGTTGTCATTTTTCCCGCTCAGGCTAAAGGTAAACTCTCTTGGGGCGGCTTTGTGTCTGCCAGTTATATCGACGTAAACGCAAACAATTATTACGGTTATAACTCTGGTGATAGTGGCCCATTGTTCGAAGCAGGTCTTCGAGGCTTTTGGTATATCAACCCAAATTGGTCTGTTTCAGGATTAGTGATTGCCCAAGAGAGCGGCGATTGGTTCGAATCTGGTTTAGATGTAGATTATTTAAGCCTTAACTACAAAGTTCCTACAAACGAAGACTGGGAAGTTGGCTTTAAGTTTGGCCGTTTCAAAATTTCCAACGGAATTTATGGTGAAACCCGAGACGTGCCTTTTACTCGCCCCAGTATTGTACTGCCGCTATCGGTTTACCCGCACATCCTTAAAGAACAGAGTTTAAGGGCCGATGGCGTAAGGCTAGACTTAGACTATTTCACGCTAAGTGGCCAACAATACACATTCGCGGCATCCATTGGTAAAGAAGCCTTTGATGAAAGCTTTAGTCGGCGCTTTTTTGGGCAAGACCAAGGGGGCACTTTTGAAAGTGAGTGGAATAGTTCAATACACTTTTCAGCTCGCCCCAACGCCAATTGGTACTTGGGCCTAGAGTATCGTCGTTTAAAAATGCACTTAAAAGACTCGATAGATTTAGCGCCACCGGCTAGTCCGGTGCGTTTACCCTTCGATTTTACTATTGATACCGACCAATACATTGCTTCGCTGCAGTATTCGCAACAGCGCTACGAACTAACGGGTGAATTCACCATGCGACGTGGTGGTACTTATGCTGAAGGAAAAAACGATGCTGCTAAACCCTTAGCGCCAATTTTTGACGGCAGCATCGATATGAATGCCTATTATCTGCAAGGTATTTTCATTGTAAATCAGCAGTGGAATTTGCTCGCTCGCTACGATAACAGCCATTTTATCGATGATGACATTGAAACCAACTTGCGCGATCTCGAAGATTTTACCATTGGAGCAACGTGGAATTTCCATCGTAACTTTCAGCTAAAACTGGAACACCATTGGTTTGTAGGAACCTCAATGCTTCCCCCTGTTCGAGACCTAAACCCCACTCGAACCAACAATCCTGAACGGTATTGGCGCTTGTTTGCAATGCAACTAAGTTACCGCTTTTGATATTTCACTCTATGCTTAGTAAGTAAGCAATTAATTAGTCACTTATTGCCTTATGCTAAATCAATGGAATAGCCAATGAAGTTAAGCAAGTTCCCCTTGGTGGATCTAAAAAATCGCTACGTTAGCGTGCGACTAAAACTCACTTTGGTGCTCATTCTCGCGGCGGGCATTGTTGTCTCTATTTTTGGTTTAACCGCAATGGAGCACTATCAAAAACAACAAGCCCAATTAAAATTAAGCTATTTAGATAACTACGCTTTAGAATTCAACGACCAAATAGAACGCTTAAGCGATAGCATCACATACATTTTTGAAGCTCAAACCCTTCTGAGCCAAGCAGAAAGCATGCAAGACCTGGAACGTTACCTAAATAGGCAGTTACCAGATTTACAATGGTTAATGCCAATTGCTAACGGTTGTACGGTATTTGCCATAGATAATTATGCCTGTAGCGTACTTGACTCTCCTCCTCCCAAAGAGCTACTTGAACAAGTCACCTTGCGCTCTAAACCAATGCGCCTCATCGAATGTTTCGAAGTATGTCATTTATGGATTTCCCTGCCAATTAGAACCCGCAACGCGGAGCAAGGGGTTTTAGCCTTTCAACTTGAATTAGCAGATGCCTTAATTAACGTAACCCAGCGTGATGATATTGAGCTGGCGATAGTCGATTTAGACCGTCCTTTATACAAAAGCATATTGTTAGCCACCAATACTCAGGTATTAAGCCAGCAATGGTTCGACAGCGCCATAGAGTATCGGCATCACGACAATATGGAGTTTAAAGTAGAAGATAAAACCATTGTTGGTAAGCTCTACCCCATTAAAGACAGTTCAAATAGTACCCTTAAGTTGGTGATTCTAAAGGATTGGAGCGAACAAGTTTTCTTACAAACTCGCTTCGAAAACCAGCTAACTATGCTGCTATTGTTTACCATGGCCCTGGCCATTGCGATTGGCCTTTTGCTGATGCGCCGCCCACTGAGTAACCTGCGCTACCACACCGCCAGCTTACCGACTATTTTAGAGAACGAAAGCTACAAGCCACAAAACAAGTTACACCTATTTAATGATGAATTTGATTCCTTAGACCACATATCCATTGAGCTTGCCAACAGCTTTTCAGAAATGCGCTCAAGCATCGCGGCTAATACCAAAGTTCTTGAGAAAATGGCCATGGAAGATCCACTCACAGAGTTGCCTAATCGAACGGCTTTTTTGAAGCAACTTAGTGAAGCATTAGAAGAAGCAGCTAAGCAAGGCGAAGAGCTCAGCCTGATTTACATTGATCTCGACAACTTCAAAACCATTAACGATACCTTAGGCCATGACTTTGGTGATTTACTATTAGTACAAGTGGCCAAGCGCATTATGCGACTCAGTCAATTCGCTTCAAGTACGTTCCGACTTGGCGGCGATGAGTTCACTCTACTTATCAATCAAAAAGACAAAGACAGTGTATTGGGCTTTGCTTATAGCCTGGCTCAAGAGATATCTCGCGACATTACTATTTCCGGTATTTCGATGAAAGTGACTCTAAGTATTGGTATTGCCACCGCCAAGCAAGCCGAATACGAGCCGCAACTGTTAGTAAAATATGCTGACTTAGCCATGTATTCTTCAAAACGTAAAGGTAGGAACTGCTGCACCCATTTTGATATTGAATTAGCTCGTCAGAACGACATGGTGTTCACCATCGAGAACCAATTTCAAAATGCCATGAGTAACAATGAACTAGAGCTATACTTGCAACCACAAGTGTCTATGCAACACCAACGAGTCACCGGTTTTGAATTATTACTCCGCTGGAATCACCCTACTCAAGGTCTGATGAATCCCGGACAGTTCCTCGATACCGTTGAATCAGGCCGCCACATACTGCCGTTGGGTTACTGGGTAATCGACAAATCTTTAGCCTTGCTTGAAGAGCTTACAAGCAAGGGCTACGAAGAGTTAACCATTGCCTTCAATATCAGTGGCCGACAATTTGAAGATAAACACTTCGCTCAAAAACTCATCAGCAAATTTAAAACCGTAAACGTAGGCAGTAATTACCTAGAACTTGAAATTACCGAAAGTGTTGCAGTACAAAGCTACCAGCAAGTTAAATCCCAACTCAATGAAATTAGAGCCGCGGGTATTCGCGTAGCCTTCGATGACTTTGGTAAGGGCTTTACTTCACTCAGCTACTTAAGCAACCTAGCCTGTGACAAAATTAAGTTTGACCGTGAGTTTGGTCATAACGCCATTACCTCTGTGTCTACCCAAAATATTGTATTAAGTATGCGTACGCTAATGGACACTCTCGATTACGAAATACTGGTAGAGGGAGTGGAGACTCTAGAGCATGCCAATTGGCTAAAGAAAAATGGCTTTGACAAAGTACAAGGTTACTTCTTTGGTCGACCGCAAACTAAGCAAGAAGCCTTGGCCTTTTATCAACAATGTAACGAGAAAGGCGCATTATTGGATAAAGATGGCAATGTTTTGCACTTGCATCCCTTGTTCAAAATCCCTCAATCGCCGAGTCACTCTAGTCACAGTAGTTAACTGGTTTTTAAGGGTTAATCGATACAAAAAAGGCGAGCTAAATGCTCGCCTTTTTTACTTTGCTTAAAACTATTCAGGCAGTTTTACATTTAATGCTAACTCTTCGAGAGCTACCGGGTTAGCTGCACTAGGTGCACTAGTTAGCGGACAAGCCGCAGTGGCAGTTTTAGGGAAAGCCATCACGTCGCGAATTGAGCTTGCACCGGTCATTAACATCACTAAGCGGTCTAAACCAAAAGCTAAACCTGCGTGAGGTGGAGCACCGTACTGTAGAGCTTCTAACAAGAAACCAAACTTTTCTTGTGCTTCTTCATCACTAATACCTAGCACTTTAAAGGCCGCAGCTTGCATATCTTGTTTGTGAATACGTACACTACCACCACCAAGCTCACAGCCATTAAGCACCATATCATAGGCATTAGATAGTACACCTGCTGGAGACGCGGCCAGTTGCTCGGCCGATACACCAGCTACAGGAGCCGTGAATGGGTGGTGAATCGCGTGGAATTGACCATCCACCTCTTCAAACATTGGGAAATCGACAACCCAAAGTGGCTTCCACTCATCAGATACTAGGCCTAAGTCTTCACCCACTTTCAAACGAAGTGCGCCCATGGCTTCACATACAACGTTAGCTTTATCTGCGCCAAATAAAATCAAGTCACCATCTTGCGCACCACTGCGCTCAACAATGCCTTTGGCAACTTCTTCGTTTAAGAACTTAAGAATAGGAGATTGTAAGCCCTCAAAACCTGCAGCTAAGTCATTCACCTTCATCCAGGCAAGACCTTTAGCCCCATAAATCCCAACATATTTGCCGTAATCATCAATTTGCTTACGAGAAAGTGTTGCGCCACCCGGTACACGTAATACCGCTACACGGCCTTTTTCGTCATTTGCAGGGCCTGAGAATACTTTAAACTCAACATCTTTAAGCAAGTCAGCAACGTCTACCAACTGCATAGGGTTTCGTAAATCGGGCTTGTCTGAACCGTACAAACGCATTGCTTCTGCGTAAGTCATTTGCGGGAACTCGCCAAGATCTACGTCTAACATCGAAACAAATAGCTCACGAACCATTTGCTCAGTAACAGCCATTACTTCGTCTGAGCTCATGAATGAAGTTTCAATATCAATCTGCGTAAATTCCGGTTGACGGTCAGCACGTAAATCTTCATCACGGAAACATTTTACGATTTGGTAGTAACGATCCATGCCCGACATCATTAGCAATTGCTTAAAGATTTGCGGTGACTGAGGCAAGGCAAAAAACTGGCCTTTGTGAGTGCGGCTTGGCACCAAGTAATCACGCGCGCCTTCTGGCGTAGCTTTGGTTAGAATTGGCGTTTCAATATCTAAGAAGCCATTGTCTTCCATAAAACGACGAACAAAGCCGGTTACTTTGGCGCGGAACACCATACGCTCGCTCATTTCAGGGCGACGTAAATCCAAGTAGCGGTATTTTAAGCGCTGCTCTTCCGAGTTGTCTTGATTGCTATCTAACGGCAATGGTGCTGAACGGTTTAAAATCTCAAGCTCTAAACCTAACAACTCAACTTCACCAGTACGCATATCGCTATTTATCTGGCTATCTGGACGAGCACGCACACGACCTTTTAGTCGAACACAAAACTCATTACGCAAGCTATTTGCTGTGCTAAATACGTCTTCACGATCGGGATCAAACACCACTTGCACAATGCCTTCACGGTCACGTAAATCGATGAAGATCACACCGCCCAAATCACGGCGTCGATTTATCCAACCCACTAAATTTATTTCTTGATCAACTAGCTCTTTGGTTACTTGTCCACAGTAAACAGTGCGCATTTGGCCTTTCCCGTTTTACGTTTTAAAATTTCAGCGAATAATCATCTTGAGCAAAGCACTTGTTAGCTTTGTTCAGTGAAAGGGCGATAGTATAAAGGAAAGCGACTACAAATAAGAATAGTGATAGAGCAATAAATCTAGCGAAGGACTTAAATTTGCCAAAGACAAGCAGGAATTTGCTGGTTACAATAGCTCGCTTTACGATTATTAGCGCTTAATTCACACACGTTTTCTACGAGACTCCGCCATGCAAGGCAAAGATAAACTTTTCTCTCAACCCATTACTCAGCTGGGCGAATTTAAATTTGATGATCAAGTTGCGGAAGTATTCCCCGACATGATTCAACGTTCTGTGCCTGGTTACAGCAACATTATTTCCACCATTGGACACTTAACTGAACAGTTCCACCAGCCTAATAGCAAGCTGTATGATTTAGGCTGTTCTCTAGGTGCAGCCACACTTGCGATGCGCCGTGCGGTAAAACAAGAAAACGTAGAGATTATTGCCGTAGATAACTCACCTGCCATGGTTGAGCGCTGCCAAAAACATTTAGATGCTTTTCGTGGCTCTGTGCCAGTTGCCGTTATCTGCGAGGATATTTGCGATATTGAAATAAGTGAGGCGTCTGTAGTAGTACTTAACTTCACTCTGCAGTTTGTTGCCCAAGAACAACGTTTAACGTTGCTGAAAAAAATTCACAAAGGCATGAAGGCTGGCGGAATATTAATAGTGAGTGAAAAATTTCATTTTAGCCAAGCAAGTATTCAAGGCTTAATTAGCGAACTTCATCTAGATTTCAAGCGAGCCAATGGCTACAGCGAATTAGAAATCAGCCAAAAACGCAGTTCTTTAGACAATGTATTGGTACCAGATACCATAGAGCAACATAAACAACGTTTTGCTGACGCAGGTTTTTCGGCCAGTGAACTTTGGTTTCAGTGTTTTAATTTTGGCTCATTGGTGGCCATTAAGTAACTCTGAGCCAGTTAGTCGAGCCTGCTCTTAAATAAAAGCAGGCTCTAGCTATCATGTCCTTAACTCGCCAATAAGGCTGAGATTTTATCAGCAAAAGGTTGCAGGCTTTCATTGTCCACCATATTTCTAGCATGGCTACGCGCTTCGGCTAAAGAGCCAGGAATAATATGGAAATGAATATGAGGAACCGTTTGCCCAGCAGCTGCACCATTAAATTGCACTAAACTCACGCCTTCAGCATCCATGGCCTGCTTAACCGCATTTGCCACTTTTTTCACCGTTTTAATGGTGGCAGCAGCGGCGTCATCAGACAGGTCGAGTAAGGTCTCGGCAGCTTCTTTAGGAATAACTAAGGTGTGGCCATCTGCTTGCGGCATAATATCCATAAACGCTAAGGTGTGTTCATCTTCATAAACTTTTAAGCAGCTCATTTCACCACGTAAGATTTTGGCGAAGATATTGTTGTTATCGTAACTCATAGTCTTTATTCCTAAATATTTTATATAGTTAGCAAGGTACTAAAGGAAGTGTAAGGCATTATTGCACACCTAAATCTTCTAACAAGTAAGCTTGGTCAAAATACCGTTCGCCTACAAAGCTTATGGCGTGGTCACCAAAGCGACGCAAACTGCCCGGTTGCTTTACTCCCATTGGCCAAAAAAACCAACGCTCCAAGCGCTGCGAGCCATAAACATAGCCCTGCCTATCAAATACGCTTTGTGTCAGATCAGCTTTAGCCAATAAATTTAGTTGTTGCCAAGCTAAAGACTGGTACTCAATGGTTTTTAGCTCAGTATTTTCTTCGGCCGGAGCTAATCCCACAATTTGATGCGTATCGGCACTAATGCTAATGCGCATTTTAGTTTGAGCTTCCACCCTATGCATCAATACTGGCTCTTGGGCACTATCTTGCAAAGCTTGATACGGTTGGCCATTTGGCAGCATGAGGGTATACCAGCAGCCACAAAGATGAATACTATCGTAAGCCAGTATGTCTAAGTGAGGTGTTAAGTGAATACGAAAAATAACTGCATCGTGCTGCCCTGCTACCCAATCAACAGCGCTAAGTTTAGGGCGTTGTTTAAACCACAGAACATAATTAAGTTGAATGGTGGTTTGCTGCTGATATCTGCCATAGCTAATAAGTGAAAAACTAGTGGCTATATCGGTATCTACTTGCAACTGTTCGCCCTGCCAAGCTGGCTTACCGGGCAGGTTGTCTTGACTCGAATTTTCAATTAGCCACTGTGGCGCAAACTTATTCAGCAAGTGCTGAGCTTGCTGCTCATTGCTTAACTGTCCTAAGTGATTAAGGCTTAAAGGTGTAGCCAAGCCATGTTTAAGTGATTTAGGGACATAAAGTACTGCTTGGTCTTGCTTAAATCCAGAATAGGCTTTTAGTGAAGCTTTCTGCCAATGCGCTTGTAAGCTCTGCTGTTCTTTTTTAACGGCACTAGCAAATACTTTGGAGCTAATAGGATAAATGCCAAAAAATTTTGCGGTATCTGAGTAATCATCATCTGATAATAAGCTACCTATTAGTTCTGAGCTTTTTGCTGCTTGAGCTAAATATTGCTGCTTAGCTTGCTCCACACAGCTATCAATAAAAGTACTTTGTGAATACTCTGGATAACGTTGCTTCCATTCACTCGTTTGTTGACTAGTTAAGTTCCGCCACTCTAGCAATAAACCCATTTTAGCGGCATCGCTCATATAGCTGATAAGATCTTGCTGGCCAATATTTAAGCCACTATCTCGCTCATTAATAAAGCTGTAAATAAACCGGTCGTAGCGCAAACCAGGATGCTTGGGTACACGCTTGGCATTGAGCGTTCCAACCTCGCTGCTAAGCAAGTGGTCTAAGTCAGTTAAGGCCCCTTCACAAGAATACCACTCAGGCTTAGTACTACAGGCTTGCATCAGCAAGATACCGAAAATTAATAGCCAATGCTTTAAGGCACTATTATTAGCATTCATGAAAAACGACCTATTCCTTTATTTCGTTCAATGCCAATTAAGCTTATTTCACTGCAGCAACTAAGTACATGCTAAACAATTTGCTAGAGGAAATATTCCTGTAACAAAAGCTTCATAAAATCTGATTTTTGCTTATTACATTAAGAATGATGACAGCAATAATAGAAGTATTTATCACCTTTCTTCGCTTGGGTTTAGTCAGTTTTGGTGGCCCTGCTGCACATATTGGCTTTTTTAAACAAGAGTTTGTTGATAATCGAAACTGGATGAGTCAGCAAGAATATGCAAACTTGGTTGCTTTAAGCCAGTTCCTACCCGGCCCAGGCTCTTCGCAAGTGGGTTTTGCTATAGGTTTGCGCCGAGCCGGAAAGCTAGGTGCAATAGCGGCTTTTATTGGCTTTACACTGCCCTCTGCAACCCTAATGACAGCCTTGGCTCTAGCGGCAAGCTATAGCAATAATACCCCCTTAGTGTTGGGGCTAATCGCAGGTTTAAAAATTGCGGCTTTGGTTGTTGTTGTGGATGCTGTGCGCCAAATGTACGGTCAGTTTTGTAGTAATGTATATTTAAGTTGTGCTTGTTTTATCACTGCTTCTGTTTTGTTACTGCTTCCAAACTTGAGTACTCAATTACTGTGTTTGGCTATTGCGGCAATTGCCGGTTTGTTCTTACACAAGAAACTACTCGCGCTTAAGCCCTTAGAACCCAAACAAAATAAATCATCCGGCACCGTTAAACTGCCTTACTTAGTGGTATTTGGTGCTTTGCTTTTACTGGCCTTTTTAGACCTGCCACAGCTAGTGGCCAGCTTTAGTCAATTTTATCAAGCAGGCAGTTGGGTATTTGGTGGTGGTCATGTTGTTCTGCCACTACTACAACAAACATTGGTTAACGAAGTAAACCAAGAACAGTTTTTAACCGCCTATGCAGCGGCCCAAGCTGTGCCAGGCCCAATGTTCACCATTGCGAGTTACCTTGGGGCAATAGTTGGCGAACAAAATCCTCTTGTTTATGCCTTAGTTGCCACAATAGCAATTTTTCTACCTGGTTTTCTGTTGGTTTTGGCCTTTGTTGATGCCTGGCAAGCCCTAGCCAATCAGGCGAAATTTTCAGCTGCAATGCAAATGGTGAACGCGGCAGTGGTTGGGTTACTTGTTGCAGCGCTATATCAACCTATTTTCACCAGCGCTATCCACTCTAACGTAGAAGTAGTATTAGCCTTGTTAGGTTTTTGCTTGCTGCGAGTGTTTAAATTGCCGCTGTATTTAATGTTAATTTGCCTTGGCGGCGCAGGGTTAGTATTTTTGACTTAAACCCAAAAGGCCTGCTTTCGCAGGCCTTTTAATATTGAAGCACCTATATTTTAAACGCGCCCACTTCTTTATGTAACTTGTCAGCAATTTCATCTAACTCGGTCGCCCGCTGCGAGCTACCAGCAGCTTGTTCAGCGAGCTCTAAAGACGCATCTTGAATGCCTTGAGTATTGCGCCCAACCTCTTCGGTGACCGCTCTTTGCTCCTCAGCAGCACTAGAGATCTGCGTGGCCATATCACTAATGTGAGTAATTGAGTTAGTAATATTCTCCAGCATTTCTGCAGCTTTAGTGGCTTCTTCAACGCTTATTTTTACTAACTGCTGACTTTCGTCCATGGTTTGAACGGTGCTATGGGTATTGCCCTGCAAACGCTCTAACATCGCTTTAATTTCTTCAGTTGAACTTTGTGTACGTTGCGACAAATTACGTACCTCATCAGCAACAACGGCAAATCCGCGCCCTTGCTCGCCGGCGCGTGCAGCCTCAATAGCAGCATTTAACGCCAATAAGTTGGTTTGTTCAGCAATACCCTGAATAGTCGATAAAATATCGCTAATTTCCTGGGTATTTCGCTCAAGCTCTTGCACGGTTTCTGCCGCACCATCTAGCTGACCAGCCAAGCTATTCACTTGCTGTTGGTTTCGACCAATTAATACTTTGCCTTGCTCACAAGAATCGGCGGATTCACGCGCAGCTTCAGCCGTTTGTTCAGCATTGTTAGCCACTTCATTGGCAGTTGCAGCCATCTCATTAACAGCGGTTGCTACTTGGGTCACTTCAGCTTGCTGGCGTTCAATCTGCAAGTTAGATTCACTGGTTGAATTATTGGTAAGCGCCGCCGCTTGCTGCAATCGATCTGCGTCTTGGGCGATATCTTTCATCAGCTCATGTAATTGGTCGATAAAGCGGTCAACGCCATCTGCTAGCGCGCCTATCTCATCATTACGCTGCATGTTAATTCGCTTGGTTAAATCGCCGTCACCCGATGAGAGCTCACTAATTGCCTCGCCTAAAACTTCAATTGGTTTCAACATCGCAGAAATCACTTTAAGCATTACCACAGCAATGATGACAAAAAGAATGACCGCAAAAATCACCGAACTTTGCACCATGGCCTGAACGGGCGCCAATGCTAATTTCTTGTCATAAACAAACATCAAGTACCATTCGGTACCTTCAATTGGGCTTATACTTACAAAGCTATCTTTGCCGCTAACTTGTAAATCACTCAATTCGGCTGTGCGGGCAACTTGCTCAATAAAACTCGCACTAAGCTCAGGAGACAACTCTGTAGCTTTCTTAAGCACCATGTTGTTATCACCATGGATCACCACCAAACCTTGCTGGTCAACAATCACCGGATAAACTTGTTCGCTGGCTAGGTTTAACACGCGTTGAGTCACCACATCTAAACCTAAATCACCAGCGTAAACGCCACCACTGACTCTTTGTGCCACCGATATAACCATTTGCCCAGAAGTGGCATCAACATAAGGGTCCGAAACAAACGAACCATTAGCCTGCGCGCCCTTATACCAAGGTCGGGTTCTTGGATCGTATCCATCTGGCAGGGTTTCGTTCGGGTCATGCATGGTCATTTCGCCTTGGCTGCTGCCAAAGTAAAAATAAATGAAATCGCCACTTTGCTTGGCTTGCACTAAATCAGATACAAAGCTTGATGAATTTGGGTCCGACGACATCCCTCTTGCAATCGCAAGTTTAGAGTCGAACCACAGGCTTACTTGGTCGGTAGCTGCTTGAGCTAACTGCTTTGCATCTCCCGCAATATCTAAACGTGTTTCTTGAGATAAGGTTCTTGCTTGGAACCAAGCTTGCACACCACTTAACACCGCTAACAGGATTAAGATTGTTAAGATTAAACGTTGTTTAATCGATAAATTACCCATCAATTACCCCTTGCCAGCTTCCTGCTGTATTTATTGTTGACCAATTGTCTTGTTACTTTGAATTTGTGCTAGCATCATTGTGTTCACACTAACCCTATGTATTTAATTATGATTTTTATAGAAAGAGTTTTAGCCTCAGTTGCGTTACTTAGCTTTAGCGTTCAAGTTCAGGCCACTGTGCAAGTGGAGCAACTGGATTATGACTCGCTGCTCATCAATGATTGTTCTCAGTCTGCTGTCACCATCAGCGCTACTCAGTCATCTGTGATGACTCAGCTTGAGATGCTTTCAGCTGAAGCGCGCTCTACAATTAATGATAGTATCTTGGTGGCTACTCTTCCCTCTTTAAATATCGACGCACAGCAACAAAACTATAGAACTTATTCACCTAACAACAAAAAGATAAACTTCAACTCAAGTAAAAGTGCTCACTTCCCCATATCTTACGCTTGGCAAGAGCAAAGTTTTGAGTGGTTTAGCGCTTATAATTCTAACCAAAGCCAGCTAAAACTGGCCCCCTACTTAGCACTTGCCCGATATCAGGGACAAACACTGGCACTAGCAAGTATCAGTAGCAAAGATAACCAACAGCTACTTAGCGCTCTAAGTGATGATTTCATCGCTCAACGTAGCCCTTTAGTTTTATTTGTTAGAACACATGAGCCGCTAAATAACTCCGCTATCAAGGCATTTCACCAGCTGGGCATGCGCCTTCACTTTAAAGATCAACTCATCATCGCAAGCAAAGCTATAGATGCCTGTGATAGCGGCAATTGGAGAGATGAAAACGGGCATAGTATAAATTGGATAAAAATCGACAAGGTGAATTAGAACAATTAGTGAACAAATGCCCGTTTTAGCTAAGTATCTTTAGCGCTTTATCACCAAAAAGCGCTAAAGCTTGCTACAATTAGCCGCATATACCTTCGTAATATCAAGCTCTTGTAACCAATGATAGACTTCTCTGACTTTTACCAAATAATTGCCAAAAATCGCCTTAAGCATTGGCTTTATACACTGCCCGCTCAATTAGGTGATTGGCAAAAAGAACATGCTCATGGCGACTTCCCACGCTGGCAGCGTGTACTTAATAAATTCCCTCAACAAACAACTGCTCACATAGAACTTAAAGATAAAGTCAGTATTGGTAAAGCCGAAGAAATGCCTGAAGGTGAGCGTAAAAAAATTGAGAATTTACTGCGCCACTTACACCCTTGGCGTAAAGGCCCATTTGATGTTTATGGGATTAGTATCGACACAGAATGGCGTTCCGATTGGAAGTGGGAGCGCATCCGTAACCATATCTCTCCACTTAAACATCGCTATGTATTAGACGTGGGTTGTGGCAGCGGTTATCACATGTGGCGAATGCTAGGAGATGATGCAGAGTTTGTAGTAGGCATCGACCCTTCAACCCTATTCCTCATGCAATTTGAAGCCATTCGCAATTTTGCCAACAATGACCAACGCGTTCACTTGTTGCCTTTAGGTATTCAAGAGCTCCCTAAATTGCGCGCCTTTGATACGGTATTTTCGATGGGAGTGCTTTATCATCGCCGCTCACCAATGGACCACCTTATTCAATTAAAAGAACAACTGCATAAAGGTGGAGAGTTAGTACTTGAAACCTTGGTTGTTGATGGCGACGAAAACCAAGTACTAGTGCCTGCTGGCCGGTACGGGAAAATGCCCAATGTTTGGTTTTTGCCAAGTACCGCAGCCTTAAAATTATGGCTAGAAAAAGTCGGCTTTGTTGATGTACGAATTGTCGATATTGACGTTACCTCAACCAAAGAACAAAGAAGTACCTCATGGATGACTCACGAGTCACTCGAAGACTACTTAGACCCAAATGATAATTCGAAAACTGTAGAAGGGCTACCGGCTCCCAAACGTGCTGTTTTAATTGCAATTAATCCAGACTAAACAGTTTTCATACGCTATGCTAAAACAAACACTTAAACCGCAGTTTTTACTTTTGCCTAATGGATTTGAACTATGAAAAAGCTTTCGATAATTTCATTGTCTCTTGCACTTACCGCTTGTGCGAGCCAACAAGCCTCTCAATCTAACGACCAAACTCTAGAACAATTATCAGCGCTTTCGGCTCAGCAGACTTCAGTGTTAAGCCAATGTGAGTCAATTTCTGAGCAACTAGAAGCTCAACAACAACGTTTTGATCAGCTTGAAGATAAAGTGGTAGCAATAGCCCCAGTGCCAGTTGCGACTTCCAAATCAACCCCACAGAGCTGCAGCAAGCAAACAAGCTACAAGCTTGGCAACAAAACCGTGTTAGGTGAATCTGAATGGGTAAGCTTAGAAGGGCAAAAGAATGCCTTCCAAGCACGTATTGATACTGGTGCGGCAACGTCATCACTTAATGCCACCGACATTGTGAAATTTGAACGTGATGGTAAGAACTGGGTACGTTTTAACATGCGCCACAATACGCTTGATAGCGATATCATTGTAGAGCGCCCAGTAGTGCGCACTGCAGAAGTCACTCAATCATCAACCAACAAAGTAGATAAACGCCCAGTTGTTTCGATGTTAGTTAAATTAGGTCCAATTTCAGAAAAGACCCAATTTACCCTAACCAACCGCAACCACCTTAGTTACCCAGTGCTACTAGGACGTAGCTTTCTAAAAGATATAAGTGTGGTAGATATAAGCCAAAAGTTTACCCAAGCGAAGCCGACATTTAAGGATTAATGCCCATGAGTTCTCGCAACATATTTTACTTTATTGTCACCCTGTGCATGCTGATAGGAATAAGCATGACACTCTACCGCCATGTTCAATTTGAAGTGCCTTGGTTTCCTGGCGAAAAGCGCCAGATTTGGTCAATTGAAGCCAAGGTAGAATTTGACGCCAAAGGCGAAAGCGTTGAAGCAGTGCTTGCTTTACCATTAACCCAACGTGGTTATACACGTATTCATGAATCAACAGCGTCATTAGCTTATGGTTTATCTTTTGTAAACGACCAAGATAACCCTCGCGCCATCTGGACTAAGCGCACAGCCGACGGCCACCAAGAAATGTACTATAAAGTAGACTTCTTGGTAGACCCTAAAGCGGCAGATATTTATCAGCCGAAAATGCCTGATACACCGTTTACCGAATATCCAGAACCCTACTTCACCGCTGCTAATCACTTAGCTAAGCAAGCCGAAGAAGTTTCAGCTGATGCCTATAGCTTTACTCGCGAGTTAATTAAAGCTCTGACCGGTGAAACTGCCAGTAAAAGCCAAAATACCGGTTTAATTTTAGATTACAAACCTAAAAACCGTTTAGTGGTAGACCTATTAAATAATGCCGATGTGCCTGCACGTATTGTTCGAGGCTTACAGCTAGAAGATGGCCGCCGCCGTCAAGGCATTACTGAATACATTCAGGTTTTTAAAGACGAAAATGACTGGCAGATTTTTGATTTAGCAACCGGAACTCAAGGCCGGCCAGACAACACCCTATTGTGGGAATACAATGGCAATAGCTTGCTAGAAGTTGTTGGCGGTAAAGACTCACAAGTGACTTTCTCAATGTTACTGGTTGAGCAAAGTGCCCAATCAGCCGTTGCCCCTAAAATCAGCGAAGCTGATTTTCTTAACTTCTCAATTGATAGCTTACCTTTAGAAGAGCAAGCGCTATTTAAAGGCATTTTGCTTATTCCAATTGGCGTATTAATGGTGGTTTTGCTACGTGTACTTGTTGGCCTTAAAACCTCGGGTACCTTTATGCCAGTGCTAATCGCCATGGCATTTATGCAAACCTCACTAATGACTGGTTTAATCGGATTCCTACTGGTAGTTGGAACAGGCCTAGTGATTCGTGGCTACCTCTCCCATCTGAATTTGCTGCTGGTATCGCGAATATCCGCGGTGATTATTACGGTGATCGGTATTATCTCTATCTTCAGCGTAATGAGTTTTAAAGTAGGCTTAACGGAAGGTTTGAAAATCACCTTCTTCCCAATGATTATTCTTTCGTGGACCATCGAACGGATGTCGGTGCTGTGGGAAGAAGAAGGCCCTAAAGAAGTAGTGATGCAGGGTGGCGGTAGTTTACTAGTAGCCGTTCTCGCCTTCCTAGCGATGAACAACGAATACGTTCGCCACTTAACCTTTAACTTCATGGGCATTCAATTCATTGTACTAGGTATTATTTTGATTCTTGGTAACTACACTGGATACCGCCTATTAGAACTACGTCGCTTTAAGCCTCTCGCGGATAAGGAGGGCTAATGCTTAGTCAATTCACTAGCCCTTTTAAACTTGCCCGCAAGGGCATCATGGGGATGAACCAACGCAACACTGGCTATATCGCCCGGTACAACCCGCGTAAACTTTATCCACTAGTCGACAATAAACTTAAAACCAAGATTATTGCTCAGCGAGATGATGTCACCATACCAGCACTTATTGGCGTAGTGCGCACTCAACACGATATTCAATCAATCATTCCCTTACTGCACAAACACCCTGGCTTTGTGATAAAGCCAGCTAAAGGCTCTGGTGGTAAAGGTATATTGGTTATTACTAAGCAAGAGTCTGGGGTGTTTTTTAAACCCAGTGGAGCACCCGCTCATGAAGAAGATGTGAAGCGTCATTGCTCTAACATCTTAGCCGGTTTGTTCTCACTTGGCGGCAGCCCCGATGTTGCAGTAATTGAAGCACTAATTGAGTTTGACTCATGTTTTGATGGGTTTAGCTTTGAAGGTGTGCCAGATGTTCGAGTAATCGTTTTTCAAGGTTACCCGGTGATGGCGATGATGCGTCTATCTACAGCAGCTTCAGACGGTAAGGCTAACCTACACCAAGGCGCTGTAGGTGTTGGTATCGATATCGGTTCTGGGCGAGCTTTACATGCAGTTCAATTTGATAGGCCGATAGAAAAACACCCTGATACAGACCGACCACTTAAAGAATTAGTGGTTCCTCATTGGCAGCGTTTGCTTGAACTGGCATCTAGTTGTTATGAGATGTCGGGAATGGGTTATTTAGGTACCGACATGGTACTGGATAAATCGAATGGCCCAATGCTGTTAGAACTTAATGCCCGACCAGGCCTGGCTATCCAAATAGCCAACGGCGAAGGTATTTTGCCTCGTCTTAAACTTGTAGAAAAGATCATTGCCGAAGGCATTGAACGCAATCCGCTCGAGCGAGTTGAGTTCAGTAAAACTGAATTTTCTAGGTAGATTTGCACTTAAGACCAAAAACAAAAAAGCACCCATAATGGGTGCTTTTTTTATTCTAGAGCAATATCAAAAGTATTAGCTACCTTCATTATGCAACTCTAGGTTTGCTACTTCTTCGTGAGCCTGAACAGCCTTTGCATCATTGTTACGTAGCTGATCCAAGTAGTTCAAGTAGTCTTGGTCAATATCGTTAGTTACATATTTCCCGTTGAATACTGAAGTTTCAAAAGTTTGGATCTCAGGGTTACTTTCACGACAAGCCACAATTAGGTCTTCTAAGTCTTGGAAAATAAGACCGTCAGCGCCAATCAACTGGCAAATTTCGTCAACTTCGCGGCCATGAGCAACCAACTCGTTAGCCGAAGGCATATCAATACCATATACGTTCGGGAAACGGATTTCAGGAGACGCTGAAGCAAAGTAAACTTTGTTTGCGCCTGCTTCACGAGCCATTTCAATAATCTGCTCAGAAGTGGTACCGCGAACAATCGAGTCGTCAACTAACAGTACGTTTTTGCCTTTAAACTCTACATCAATCGCGTTCAATTTACGGCGAACCGATTTACGACGCTGGGTTTGACCCGGCATAATAAAGGTACGGCCAATATAGCGGTTTTTAACGAAACCTTGGCGATACGGTAAATCAAGATGCATGGCAATTTGTAAAGCCGTGTCACAGGATGTCTCAGGAATCGGGATCACAACATCAATGTCTAAATCATCCCATTCGCGTGCAATCTTCTCGCCTAACTTGGTGCCCATGTTAACGCGAGCGCCATATACCGAAATTTTATCGATGATTGAATCAGGACGAGCAAAGTATACATACTCAAAAATACATGGGTTGTGAGCCGCATTTTCAGCACATTGCTGAGTAAATAACTGACCATCTTCAGTTACGTACACCGCTTCACCTGGCGCTACGCTGCGCACAAACTCAAAACCAACGGCATCAAGTGCAACACTTTCTGATGCCACCATGTATTCCATTTTCTCTGGATTTTCATCGCTGGTTTTCTTACCCAGTACCAAAGGACGAATACCGTTAGGGTCACGGAATGCCACCATACCTTGGCCAATGATTAACGCAGCTACAGCGTAAGCACCACGAATTTTCTTGTGTACACGGCTAACCGCGGTGAACACTTGTTTTTCGCATAACTCATCTTCCACAATGCTATCTAGCTCATGGGCTAGTACATTAAGCAGCACTTCTGAATCAGAGGTGGTGTTGATGTGACGTCGAGCGCGCTTAGCCATCTCTTCGCGTAACTCTTTAGCATTGGTTAAGTTGCCATTGTGTGCCAAGGCTAAACCAAAAGGAGAGTTAACATAAAAAGGCTGAGCTTCTGCTGCACTAGAGCTACCAGCGGTTGGATAACGCACGTGACCAATACCCAAATTACCACGTAAACGCTGCATGTGTTTAACTTCAAACACATCTCTTACCAATCCGTTGGCTTTGCGTTGTTTAAACATACCTTCGGTAATAGTAACGATACCCGCAGCATCCTGACCACGATGCTGTAAAACTGTTAGCGCATCATAAATCGCTTGGTTAACGGGACTAGCACCGACAATGCCGACAATACCACACATGAAGCTTTTCCTTATTAAGATTGGTAGTTATGTAAAAAACTAGAAGAATCTTTTAAAAACTCAAAAAACCATTGAACAATCACGGTGAATTCGGGAATCAATAACGACCCTTTCCACCATGAGGATTCTGGAAAACCGGTAAACGACAATACAAACAGCAAAGCGCTTACCACTAATGCCCCTCGGATAGCCCCAAAACAGATCCCCAGCACCCTATCGGTACCGGTTAAACCCGTTGAGTTGACCAAGTGACTAAATAAGTAATTAACCAGCGCACCAAGTACAAGGGTGGCTATAAACAGCAAAACAATGGCTACGCCACTGCGATAATAGGGATTTTCAATGAGAGTGAAGTAACTGGATAGGTCGTGATAAAACTGCGATGCGATGAAAAAAGCCGCTACCCAAGAGACCAGCGACAGGGCCTCTTTAACGAAGCCGCGAACCAAGCTAATTAATGCCGACAATACTATTACGCCGATGATGACGTAGTCTACCCAAGCCATAAATTTTCTACTTGTTGAAAAACGCTGCGAATTCTACCAGAAACAAAAATAAAATGCGTGCTTGTATTTTTTCATACTTACTTAAACAAAGGATCAAACTCGCGAATTTTTCCGCTTAAGCCTGTGAGTTCCTTCAATTTACTTTGTTGCTGTTCTAATGTTTTTTTAGATACATTGGGCCCCACAAACACCCTATTTAGCTCCCCTTCTACAGCGGGTTCTGGATATGAGTGAGCTTGAAAACCGGCTTCTCTTAGCTTTGCAACCAAACGCGTAACATTTTGAGAGTTTTTAAACGTGCCCAGTTGAACAATATAGGCCGGCTTAGCAAACTCAAGCTGTGGTGTATCCACTGGCTCAGTGGCTGGCTTTGTTTCACTAACTGTCGAAGTGCTCGTTGCCTGTTCCGAATTAGCTGTTTGCTCGGTGCTACTTTCATCACCTGCAACCTCAGCAGCGACCAACTCTTGTTCATTAGGCAAATCGATAAGCAGAGGGGGGAGTGAGTCAACTTTTGGCGCAAAAGGGATCGCATTGAACTCTTCTTCAACTCGCGTTTTTTTTCCATCAAGAATATCAGGAATAATGATTACTCCCAACGCGACCAAGAAGATGGTGCCCACTAAGCGGTTTTTAAACTGTGCAGTCAATGTTAACTCTCTGCTGTTGCTGAAGAAGACAATTCTAATATCTCGGCCACGGTAAAAAAAGAACCAAACACAATTAACATGGTGTTATCGTCTAATAGTTTGAGGGCAGCAGAATAAGCCTGAGCCAATTGCCGGTAACGAGTTAAGCTTGCTTGAGAGGCAAAGCAACTCGCCAATGCACTACCATCGTCACCGCGAGGTCCCGCTAAACCGCTAATATGCCACTGCTCTACCATGCCAACTAAAGGTTGTACCGACTGTTGCATATCTTTATCACCCAGCATCGCACACAGCGCAATAATTTTACGGCCATTAGCTAGCGAGGGTAATTGAGAGGCTAAGTAGTTAGCAGACTGCGGATTATGTGCCACATCTACCACGACCAGAGGCTTGTCAGAAATAACTTGCAAGCGACCAGCAAGCTGCCACTGTTTGATTGCTTTTGACAAATCGTCGCTAGGTATTTCAAGCCCAAGGTGCTCTAAGGTAGCAATAGCAGTGCCCGCATTCACTAAAGGCAAACGAGGATAAGGCAGACCTTGGTAGTTCAATTTTACACCACGATAAGTCCAGCTATCTGCCTCTTTTTCCAGCTGATATTCTTTCCCAGCGGCTAGTTGATTACAGTTGAGTTGTGCCGAACATTCCAAGACGCTGGCAACTATATTACTGTCCCCTACTACCACTTTACCGTTTTCACGAAATATACCGGCTTTCTCGCGACCAATTTGCTGTATGTCGTTACCCAACCAATCTACATGGTCAACTGCAACGGTTGTAACCACACTCACATCAGGCTCGACAATATTGGTAGCATCTAAACGTCCGCCTAAGCCGACTTCTAAGATGACGTAATCCAAAGACTGCTGGGCAAACATCCAAACGGCAGCAAGAGTACCAAACTCAAAATAACTTAAACTGGTTTCTTGGCGAAGCTCTTCAATGGCAGAAAATGACTGGCAAAATGCTTCGGCTTCGGGCAGCTGACCGTTTATTCTGACTCGCTCTCGATAATCCAGGATATGTGGAGAGCTATAAACTCCGACTTGATAACCTTGCGCAACTAAAATCTGTTCAAGTAGCGCGCAGGTAGACCCTTTACCATTGGTGCCGGCCACCGTAATCACCGTAGCATCTAAATGGCGTAGTTTTGCGTAGTCAGCCACTTTGGCAACCCGCTCTAAACCTAAATCAATCGCGCTATGATGCTGAGCTTCTAAATAACAAAGCCAGTCTGCAAGAGACCGGCTTTGAGCTTCTTTCTTAGACGACATATTATTCTTTTTCGTTGGCAGAAATAGTCGGTCCTAAATCTTCATCAGCATCGATAGGCTCAACTAACACCTCGGTATCCGTGCTTACAATGCCCATCATTTTTGAAGCCATTCCAGCAATGCGGTCACGCATGTTACGGCGGTCAATAATGATGTCGATAGCGCCTTTCTCCAGCAAAAACTCACTGCGTTGGAATCCTTCAGGTAGTTTCTCGCGAACAGTTTGTTCAATAACGCGAGGACCAGCAAAACCAATTAACGCTTTTGGCTCGGCAATATTAATATCACCCAGCATTGCAAAGCTGGCAGATACACCGCCCATGGTCGGATCCGTAAGCACTGAGAAATAAGGTAAACCTTTTTCACGCATTTTAGCCAACGCCGCCGAGGTCTTCGCCATTTGCATTAGTGAGAACAAGGCTTCTTGCATGCGCGCACCACCACTAGCTGAAAAACAAATCAAGGCGCGGTTTTCTGCTAAACACTTATCTACTGCGGCTACAAAGCGTGCTCCCACTACCGAGCCCATAGAGCCACCCATATAGGCAAACTCAAAGGCACAAGCCACTACAGGCAAACCCTTCAGCTCACCTTTCATTACTACTAATGCGTCTTTTTCACCAGTATTGCGCTGAGCGCTAGCAATACGGTCTTTGTACTTTTTGCTGTCTTTAAACTTAAGCTTATCGCGAGGCTCTAGCTCAGCCGCTAATTCTTCGCGACCATCTTGGTCTAAGAAGGCTTCTAAGCGGTCACGAGCGCCAATCCGCATATGGTGGTCACACTTGGGACAAACATTGTGGTTACGTTCTACCTCTGCACGGTATAAAGTTTGCTCACAGGAAGCACACTTGGTCCATACACCTTCTGGAATATTGCGTCGCTTACCAGAAGCACTTTTACTTTTCGGAAGAATTTTCTCTAACCAACTCATCGGGAACCTTACTTCTCAATAGGCGATAAAATCGCCGTGATAACAGAATGCATTGAATGGCGGCAATTAAACCACAATTGGCCAAAATATTTTACATAAAACTGGTCTAACCCTTCATTATCGTACAGTTTTTTTTAACTTGCTGGCAAAAACAACGGTCCGATGGGCAAATTCGGTAAGTCAAATTCTTCGGGATAATCAACTTGCACCAAATACAAACCAGCGGCTTTGGCAGTGGCTGCAGCTTGAGCGCGATCTTTTACTGCCAATAACTCAGCAATCCATTCTACTGGTCGCTCTTGCTGGCCTACTTTCAATAAACTACCAACAATATTTCGAACCATGTGATGTACAAAAGCATTGGCTTTAATGTCCACCACTACATAATCGTTGTAGCGGCTCACTTTTAGATGTTCAACTCGGCGGAATGGACTACGGCTTTGACATTGCACCGCACGAAAAGAGGTGAAGTCTTGTTCCCCTAGCAGCGCTTGCCCTGCTTGTTCCATCAACTCTATATCTAGCGGCTGATGATAAAAGCTCAAGCCTTGATTAAGGATTGCTGGGCGAAATCGGCTGTTATAGATAACGTAGCGATAGCGACGGGCAGTAGCGCTAAAACGCGCATGAAATTGGTCGCTAACCGGTTTAGCCCAGCGCACGGCAACATTTTTTGGCATGTTAGCATTTACGCCTAATGTCCAAGCAGCCATTTTGCGCTCAACGGGGGAATCAAAATGCACTACTTGTCCGGTTGCATGGACGCCGGCATCGGTTCTACCTGCACATTGCACTTCTATCGGGCTATTAGCCACGATAGATAGGCTAGATTCTAATTCTTGCTGGATTGATTGAACGTCTCGTTGGCGTTGCCAACCAAAATATCCGGCACCATCATATTCGATGCCTAAAGCGATGCGCATAAATTACCACTGATTGTATCTTTGGCGGCTATGATAAAAAAATGACAGCACAAAGTCACCGCTTTATCAGCACCCTCTGTTGAATAGCAGATACAAAAAAGGCAGTGATAAGATCACTGCCTCTTTCCGTATAACTAAGTTTTAGCTAAAACGAGAAAGTAACTCCTCGGCTTCTTTCTTCAAACTTTTATCTTCGCTAATTAGCACTTCTTGAAGAATTTTCTTAGCGCCATCTTGATCGTCGATCTCCAAATAGGCTCTCGCTAAATCAAGCTTGGAAGCCATTTCGGCATTTGCGTCAACATCAACGGCAGGTTGCTCTTGCGGTAGTACATCTGGGAACGAATCAAGCTCTACGTCCAGGCTTGGGCTGTCATATGGATCGGCTTCGTCAGTACTGTCTTCGTCTGCATCATTTAAAAGCATATCGATGTCGACAAATTCTCGTTCTTCGATGTCGCTACGAGAAGGAAGTTCATCTTGTTCAGTTGCTTCAGCATTTTCATTGAAGGCATCTGAGCCAAAACTGGCAAACATGCTATCAATGTCATCATCAGAAACTTCATCTTCTTTATCTTCCGTATCGTCACTAAGCGAATCCATGGATAGCTCAGCCGTCTCTTCCTCAGCGAGAGGCTCGAGCGCTAGGCCTTCAAGCTCGCTTTCAAAATCACCAATATCGGTAACGTTATCGGCAACTGCTTCAGCAGCTTCCTCCGCAGCCTCAATAGATGGGTCTTCAAGTTCCAGTTCGGTTAAATCAACAAAGTCATCATCTAGGTCAAAGGCTTCTGGCTCTTCGACAGCAGAACTTTCAGACTCCGCAGCGTCACTTATTTCCTCGGCAGCACTTAATGCTGCTAAGTCAGCGGCGGCGTCTTCAAGCGTTCCTGGTTCACCTTCTAAATTCTCAAACTCATCTTCTAGGCTAGCAGTGGGATCTTCAAGCGTAGTTAGCTCGTCTTCGTCTAGTTCTGCTGATAAATCAATGTTGTCTAAATCGACTTTTTCTTGCTCACTAACTTCCGATAACTCAGCTTCCATTTCTTGCTGCTGTTTAAGCGCATCTTCAAATGAAAGCTCATCGTTATCAGCCGGACCTTCTTCGCTCACTTCAAACAAGTCTTCCTCGTCATCCATGGCTAAGGCAGCTGCAAGGTCATCGGCACTAATTACCGCATCAGGATCTTCTTCCGCTGGGCTGTCTTCCTCAAGTGCATCATCTAGCGAAGGTACAAGGTCGTCAGATTCAAAGGCATCTAAAGCCGCCATTTCACTGTCGTCTAAAGAAATCTCACTAATCGGGTCAGCTTCTTCTTGCGCAGCAGCAAAATCTTCAAAGCTAGCTTCTTCAATTTCGGGCTCTAAATCATCGGTATCATCTTCAAACGATTCAGGCTCCGGGATTGTTTCATCAACACTTAGATCTGGCTCATCTTCTTCAAACTGACTATTTAAGTCTGCGGTTTGTTCATCTTCAGGCTCTAAGTTGTCGCTAAATAGCTGTGAAAACTCATCATTTTCATCATCCATCATATTGATGGTTGATTCAGCCATTTCCTTATCTTGCTCTTCTAGCTCTTTTTTGGCCTTACGTCTAAACAGCAAGGTAATCACTAGTGCAATAAGCAGAATTGGAATAAAAATCACTAAACCAATATTTAATGGCGAAGAAAAGAAGCCCGAGCTGCTTTCTTTGTCCATCTCACTGGCGTCAATTTTGGGTTTTTCTAGCAGTTGCAATATTTGAGTTTGATTGCGACGGTTTTCGTTTAGCTCTTCACGAATACTGGCTAGCTCGTCACTTAGCTCTTGAATGCGCATTTTCATGCGATGGTTTACTTCAGCCAAACCTACCATCTGCTGGCTAGATTCATCCATTTGCTGTTTTAGTACATCAAACTCTTGGCGTTTTAACTGCTCTAGCTCATCAATTCTCGTTTCTAGGCGATCACGTAAGGAGTCTAAATCTTTTTGGGTTTTTTCTAAGGCTCCTGCATCTGCCATTGGGCGAGCGGGAGTAACCGCCTTAGGCGTAGCAACTGGCGTAGTTGTGGTGGTAGTTGTTTGTGCCGCCGGCTTATTTACAACCACTTTAGTGGTTTTCTTCGGCGCTAAGGCTCTTACTGCAGCTTGATGGTTAACCGCTTGCGCTTCTTCAAGCGTAGGAAGCGAAAGGTAGCTACCGTTGATAATGGAATTAATATTGCCGTTATTAAAGGCTTGAGGGTTTTTGTTCAATATTGCGAACATCATTTGATACACGCTGATTGAACGGGAAGGACGATTTAAACTCGCAATAGCCCATAAAGTGTCATTGCTGCGCACCGGCCCATATGTTTGTTGTTCAGGTTCACCAACAACTTCGTCTGGCCCCACTAACTCAACATAAAAGGTACCCGTTTCTTGTGCGATGGCTGTACTGAGAGTTGAAAATGATAAAACAGCCGACAATGCAACGAGGGAAATCTTCCGCCCCATAGTTTTTCCTTGTTTTCTTCCTGGAGACTGAATCGCTTCAATCCTTTGTTATTGCTTTAATATAACCAGCTAACAATCAGCGATCTAGCGAAACAACTAACAGTTTACGCCTAGATCGCATTTTACTACGCTTTTCCTCAACTAGAGTTATCGGCGCATTGACAATTATCTAAACATAAATCGCTTAAATATATTGTTTTATTAAAGTTTCTGCGATTAAAGCGGCGTTCGCTACCACACCTGATTGCGGGTTATTGGCCATTAAAGTTAAGTTAACACCATTTTCTGTATTTAGATTTTGGCGTAAACGACTTAGAACTATCGATTCGCTGTTTGCAATGTTACTTACCGGCGTAACAAGTTCATCCTCTACCAGTTCAAAGGCTTGGTGGTTCGTTAACCATTCTTTAATGCTTAGCAAATCTAAGGAATAGGTTCCGTACAAATGCAGTGACAAAGTATCGCCGTAGAATACCGGAACATGTTGCGCACTTACATTGATGTTAAGCTCATGAGACTGCAACATAGCTCGACACTGTTCACTTAACTCAGCCTCAAATTGGCTAGCACCCAGTAATGCTTCCTCGCCCTGCTCAGGCAATAGATTAAACGCGAGTTGTTGAGCAAACAGTTTAGGCTCAACCGGCAAACCGTTTAGCAAACGCGCTGTTTGCCCTGCTAGCTCATCAACACCCGGCTTACCTTTATTCGCCGCGCTCAGCATAGCATTTACTTCTACTCGATCTAACTCTACATCTTGTTGGATTATGTGCAGTAACAAGGCTAGTTGTCCGGCTAAACTACTTGGGCAATTTAACCAACGCTCAGACAAACCTTCAGCCACTTGCTCAGGGTTAACCGCGGCATGCACCCATGAGTAAGCCTCTTGGTTAGCATGCACCATGTCAATAATCACACAACCAAGTTGGCGGGCTTGCTCAGCCATATCAACGGCAGCTTCTTCACTAGAGAGCAACCAAGCCACACTCACCTCCGACCAATTAACTAACTGTGCTTCAGCAATTTCAAGGCTTTGACCTTGCCACTTTAAGCGACTTTCCTGCTCTTCTTCGTCGAGCTCTTCTGCTACGTCGATGTTTAAAGGGAAAATCTGCGCAGCAGGAAACTCTCGTTGCTCTAGTAGGCTTAGCAACTGCTGACTTTGCTCACTTTCTGCTCCGATAATTGCGACATTATGAAACTGTTGCATTACTTGTTCTCTTGAATGTAAAAGCCAAGCGCACCTAGGTTTGCTTGCTTATGTTGATTAACCACCTGCAAGGCAGAAAACTCTCTGCGTTGCGGATAAAATTTGCGGAGCTTATCAAACCCTGAAGGGCTTGCTCCATGCTGGCGAAAACGGCGATCGTCAGCAAAAATGTTGTAAACCAGTTGGGTCAATTTTGTTAGCTGAGAATCACTTAACTCCCCTTTGAGGGTAATCTGCGAAAACTCAGGCTCAGGTAACAGCTGCTCACTTAAATCGTTAGCTTCAATCTTTAATGCTTGGCACATGGCTTGGTACACCATACTGGTGCCACGCATTTTCCCCTCTAAGCTATAACCAGCAATATGCGGAGTGGCAATAAAGGCATGCTTCACTAACGGCTCAAGTATAGTGGGTTCACCTTCCCATACGTCCAATACCAATAGCGGTGATTGCCCTTGCGCTGCAAGTTCTAGCAAGGCTTGGTTATCTATGACCTCCCCACGACAAGCATTAACCAAAATCTGCTCTGGTGTGAGTTTGCTAAGAACCTGTTGATTAAACAGATGATATGTGGGGTGCTTACCCGTAGCAGTAGATGGTACGTGTAAACTAATAACGTTGGCACCAAGCACCTGCTCAAAGCTTACCGAATTATCGAGAGCTCCTTGCTCAGCAAGTGGTGGATCATAAAGCATTACTTGCATACCTAAAGCTGCAGCACGCTTTGCCACTTGTGAACCGGTGTTTCCGGCACCAACAATCGCAATGGTTTTTCCCGCTAGTGATTGCTGGCGATACTCAGTGGCTGCTAGCAACGCAGTTGCTACATACTCTCCTACGGCAATCGCATTGCAGCCTGGGGCGCTAGCAAAAGCAATGCCTCGCTCAGCTAAGTAGTTTTGCTCTACATGTTCGGTGCCAATGGTGGCGGTACCAACAAACTTTAGTTTGTTGGCTTGAGAAAGTAGCTGCTGATTTACCTTGGTCACTGAGCGAACTAATAAGGCGTCAGCATCAACTAGCTGCTGCGGCTGCATAGTTCGGCCATCTACAGCCACAACTTCACCGTGTTGGCTTAAAATTTGTAGAGCAAAGGGGATATTTTCGTCGACAACTATCTTCATTGCGTATGCTATTGGAGGCTACCTAATTTTTGAGGTGGGCAATCTTACCACGCGTTATAAATTCCATAAAAAAAAAGCTGCCTAAAGGCAGCTTTTTTCAAACAAAATTGATTTAGTCTTGGAAACGTTCGATTACAAGCGTGGCGTTAGTACCGCCAAAACCAAAGCTGTTAGACATTACACGATTTAACTTCGCGCTCTTGGCTTCATTAGCCACAATGTTCAAACCTTCGGCTTTTTCATCCAAGGTATTGATGTTAATGCTTGGTGCAACGAAGTCATTTTCCATCATCAGCAAAGAGTAAATGGCTTCGTGAACACCTGCCGCGCCTAATGCGTGACCAGTCATCGCTTTAGTTGCGCTAATTAATGGGCTGTTGCCACCAAACACTTCTTGAATTGCACCCAACTCTTTCACATCGCCTACTGGCGTTGAAGTACCGTGGGTATTTACGTAATCAATGTCACCTTCTAGCCCTTGCATAGCTTGACGCATACAGCGCACTGCGCCCTCACCAGATGGCGCAACCATATCGTAACCATCAGACGTTGCACCATAACCCACTACTTCACCGTAGATTTTGGCGCCACGAGCAAGTGCATGCTCAAGCTCTTCAACCACAACCATACCGCCGCCGCCAGAGATAACAAAACCATCGCGGTCTGCATCATAAGTACGTGAGGCAAGCTCCGGGTTGCCGTTATATTTAGTCGACAATGCGCCCATAGCATCGAATTCCATGGCTAGGGTCCAGTGAAGCTCTTCACCGCCACCAGCAAAAACAACGTCTTGCTTGCCTAATTGAATAAGCTCTAAAGCATGGCCAATACAGTGAGCACTGGTTGCACAAGCACTGCTAATTGAATAGTTTACGCCCTTGATTTTGAACGGTGTCGCTAAGCAAGCAGAAGTGGTGCTCGACATGGTTCTAGGTACCATGTAAGGACCAACACGACGTACGCCTTTGGCGCGTAAAATATCAGCCGCTTCTACTTGGTTTTTAGACGACGCACCACCAGAGCCAACAACTAAGCCGGTGCGCTCGTTTGATACTAAGTCTTCAGCTAGCTTGGCATCTTCAATAGCTTGTTGCATTGAAAGGTAAGAAAATGCTGCAGCGTCGCCCATGAAGCGCATGGTTTTGCGATCAACATGCTCAGCTGGGTTAATTTTTAAATCACCCCATACTTGGCTACGTAAGTTTTGCTCGGCAAACTCAGGTGAATGGGTAATTCCCGATTTACCTGCTTGTAAGGATGCTAATACTTCTTCTTTATTGTTACCGATACTAGATATAATGCCTAGCCCGGTGATAACTGCTCTTTTCATCAGATGGTCTCACGGGTTGTATTTGCTGCTATGTTACCGATTTTGCAGCCTAATCTGGTCGGATGAGAGTACACGTGTACGCTTAAATTTTCTAGTAAAACTCGAGGTAAAATTTTGTCTTCATCGGATAATGTGAATAACACCACAACAGCCACGATTCATTGGAATCCAGAAGGTACCCCTGTGGCTACCGATTACGACGATGTCTATTTTTCTGTAGACAATGGTTTGGCCGAAAGCCGTTACGTTTTTATTGAACAAAATCAACTCACTGAGCGCTGGCAAAACCATCAAAGCCCTAGCTACGTTATCGCCGAGACCGGCTTTGGCACTGGCTTAAACTTTTTGGCAGCATGGCAGCATTACCAGCAATTTCTCGAAACAAACCCCGATACGGCGTTAACTCGACTACATTTTATTAGCTTTGAAAAGCACCCTTTATCACTAAACGATCTAAGCCAAGCCCTAAAACAATGGCCTGAACTTAAAGAGTTCAGTGACCAGCTAATTGCATTCTACCCTCAAATTATGACGCCAGGATGTCATCGAATTGCCTTTCACCACCCGGTCCCCATTACCTTAGACATTTGGATCGGCGATGTGCACCACAATCTGCCAGAAGTCCCGAACATCAGCGGAGGCTTGGTTAACTCTTGGTTTTTGGATGGTTTCGCTCCCAGCAAAAATCCTGATATGTGGACGCAAAAGTTATTTGAGTACATGGCTCTACTTTCGGCTGAAGATGCTTCCTTAGCCACCTTTACCGCAGCAGGCTTTGTGAGAAGAGGTTTGATTGAAGTAGGCTTTGATACGCAAAAAGCAAAAGGTTTTGGCCGAAAGCGTGACATGTTAGTGGGCCGTTTTAAACAGCAAACGGCGCCTCAAAGCCTAAACTCCCGACTATATAGCCGCAATGGGATAAAAGCGGGAGAAGACCTCGCTATTATTGGCGCGGGCATTGCTGGTGTTAGCCTCGCTTATGCCTTAGTTAAACGTGGAATAAAAGTTAGTTTATATGAAAAAAACAGCGCAGCTGCTTTGGAGGCCTCCGGCAACCGACAAGGCGCAGTGTATCCTTTGCTTAGCCCTAACCAACCGCACGTTAGTGAGTTTTTTCAGCATGCCTTTAATTATCATCATCAAGTGTTGGCGCAATTGGCACAACAGCAGCTAGAAGTTGAACACGATTACTGCGGCTTATTGCAATTGGCTTATAACGAAAAGTCTCAAGCAAAAAATCTCAATATTGCTCAAGCTGGCTACCCTAAAAACTTGGTTTACCCGGTAGATAAGGCTACCGCCAGCGAGCTGGCTGGTGTGAGTTTAGATGATGAAGCTTTATTTTACCCTCACGCAGGCTGGGTGAATGCAAAACAATGTGTGCAAACCATTCTAAAAGCAGCGGAGCAATCTGGTCTGTTAAGTGTGCACTGCGAGCATGAGTTAAGCGAATTTGAACTCGAAAACCAAGGCTGTAGACTACATTTTGGCTCACAGGTAAAACAACACAACAATATAGTTTTCTGTCAGTCTCACCATCTATTGAATTTGCCCCAAGCGGAGCAGCTTCCCATCACCCCTGTGCGTGGGCAAGTCAGCCATATCGAAACCACGCCACAATTAAGTAAGCTCAGTAAAGTATTGTGTTACGAAGGCTACTTAACACCTGCCAACCAACAGCAGCATTGCATTGGTGCCAGTTACATTCGCAATGATTTAAGCCTTGAACTAAAAGCCAACGAAGCAGAGAGCAACTTAAAGGCAATTAGAAAGTGTCAGCCCCAGCCCTGGAATGAACAATTAAAGCTGGCAAATATACCAGGCCGAGCAGCAACCCGCTGCGCAGTGCGCGACCACTTTCCATTGATAGGCCAATTGCCAAATTTAGAGCAATTATTTAGTGAGCAATACCAACAGCAATGGCAAGAGGTGAATCCACCAAGTTTTGGTGGAGTATTTGTTGCTATTGGTTTTGGTTCAAGAGGAATATGCAGCGCACCATTCGCTACGGAGTTGTTAGCCGCTCAACTATGTAACGAACCGATACCACTTAAGCAAAGTACTTTAAATTGCGTTCATCCACATCGTTTTTGGAACCGACGTTTAGTAAAAAAGCGCCCTTTAGCCTTAAATTATCGTGAATTCAAAAATATATAAGCGCGTAGAAATAGCATTCTCATTGGCCAAGTTAACGAAATAGTCTTGGCCAAAATTGCTTATCACTTAAGGTATTGTTAAACCTAAAGACTCACCGTGCCGCGTTTGGCGCTGATACGTACGAACCTTCTGTTGTGCGCTAGCTAAAGCCGCTCTGCCTTTGGCATTGATTAGCGCTTCTAGTTTGTCGCACTCTGTTGCACTTAAGCCTTGAGTTTGCTGAATAAAGCGGTCAACACTTTGTTCTATTAAACGGGTGATTTTTTGGTGGTACTGCTGAGCAGCTGCAATATAGCCAATCCAAGATTGCTGGGCTGCGAAATCTGCATTACTTTGGCTTATCCAACGAGGCATCACTAAATCAGCACTTAGCTGTAACTCCGGTTGGAGGGCCTCACAACGGTCGTTACGAATTTGCACCTTAGGTGTCCAATTCATTCGATATTGCGCAGCAATACTGTAACGATTTCCTTGTTTTTGGGGACCTTGCGCTTTCAGCTGATTACGTAATTGGTTTAAATCATGAGCGCTAACATCATAATACTCTATACTACTTTGCACCGAGGCAGACTGTGCGCATACAGAAAACAGTATACAAACGGCCACTACTCCTTGCCTGATCCATCTTGCTGGTTTCACTTTAGTTCCTCTAAAAGTCCACTTCCGTTTACTAGCTTTAAAGCTAATTAATAGATTTATTTTTATATTTTGACCCTGCAGCATAACAGACAGTCAGCACAAGTTTGAAACTTTAACTAATAATCAATAACTTCTCGACTAAACTTATCTTTACACCGAACTACAGAACAGTTTTTGTGAATCACCTCAAAGCGCGGCATACAAATCTCTGTTTTTTATCAATTGAGACTTAGCAAGGTTGGCATTTAGCTTCATACTGTCAGCATACAAGGAGAGTTAATAGTAAATTATGTCGTTACCAATTCTCATATGCGATGACTCCAACCTCGCAAGAAAGCAAATGGCCCGCAGCCTTCCACCAGGCTGGGATGTAGAGATAAGCTTCGCCAAGCATGGCCAAGAAGGGGTTGACCTGATCCGTCAAGGTAAAGGAGACGTGGTTTTCCTCGATCTCAACATGCCAGTAATGGACGGATATGAAGTACTAGAAGAAGTGCAGAAGAACGATTTACCGGCACTGATTATTGTGGTGTCTGGAGATGTTCAACCCGAAGCCTATACCCGAGTTAAACAACTTGGTGCCCTCGACTTCATTAAAAAGCCTACTAACAAGGCTAAAATTGGTGAAATCTTGGTTGCCTACGGCATTGTTGAATCGCAGCAACTGCTTGAGCTTGAAAACGACTTAGCCGCTTTAGATAAAATGCCGGCACCGGTCAACGATACGCTTTCACCAAAAATTGTCGACTTTAGGGACCATTACCAAGAGATTGCCAACGTAGCGATGGGGCGAGCAGCTGACTTACTAGCGCGCTTACTCGATGCATTTATCGTTTTACCTATCCCTAACGTTAATATTCTTGAAACCAGTGAATTGCATATGGCGCTGACTTCGGTTGAAGAAAACGAAGCGATGTCGGCGGTTTGCCAAGGCTTTATTGGCTCTGGTATCGCCGGAGAAGCCCTGCTTTTGTTCCACGATTCTAGTTTCGCTGATATGTCTAAGCTTATGAATTATCAAGGCGAATTAGATGACAATGGGCAACTAGAAGTGCTAATGGACATTGCCAACATTCTTATCGGAGCTTGCCTGAAGGGAGTATCCGACCAACTAGATGTTGGCTTTTCACAAGGCCACCCAGTGGTATTGGGACAACATTGTAATATCGGCGACTTAATAAACAGTAATACCCAACGCTGGCAAAAAACTTTGGCAATTGAAATCAACTACACTATTGAAAAGCACAACATTCAATGTGACTTATTATTGCTGATTACTGAAGATTCGCTGCCAACTCTAAATAACAAAATTTCTTACTTATTTGAGCACCAATGAGCCAACATCAAAATGAAATGAACGAGTTCCACTGGATGCTGGACATGATACAAACTATCGATGTCGGACTAGTGGTGCTCGATAAAGACTACCAAGTACAAGTGTGGAACAACTTCATGGAAACTCACAGTGGCTTGCGTCCCGACCAAGCCCAAGGTAAAAAGCTGTTCTCGTTATTTCCGCAGCTTCCAGAAGATTGGCTGCGCCACAAAATTGATTCGGTGTTTTTTCTAAAAAACCGAGCATTTACCACCTGGGAACAGC
Organism: Agarivorans sp. OAG1; assembly: GCF_037076485.1. Classification (NCBI taxonomy): domain Bacteria; kingdom Pseudomonadati; phylum Pseudomonadota; class Gammaproteobacteria; order Alteromonadales; family Alteromonadaceae; genus Agarivorans; species Agarivorans sp. OAG1. Next base: position 1,812,403 of record NZ_AP028990.1, on the reverse strand, counting down.
GGCCGCACGTATTCCCCTTTAAAAACTATCGCCCAATCACCGGTACGGTAGATTTTATGTACCAAAACATCACCATCATTCCGCTTACGTCATTAACCGGTATTGTTACTCATATTAGTTTAATTATTTATGATGTTACCGATAACGCAGTGAATAAACTTGAAGCGCAGAAGGTCAATGAAGAGCTAAAAATACTAAGCCGTACCGACAAGCTTACTCAGTTATACAACCGAGGGTACTGGCAAGATAGATTAGAACAAGAGTTTAATCGCTTTGTACGAAACACCGCACCTAGCTCTCTAGTGATGTTTGATATTGACCACTTTAAACAAGTGAACGATACCTACGGTCATCCGGCTGGCGATAAAATCATTACTTTAGTGGGTGATACATTACGCAAGGTTATGCGTAAAACCGATATTGCAGGGCGTTATGGCGGCGAAGAATTTGGCGTTATTTTAACCGATACAGATTCAGAACATGCCAAAATCTTTTGTGAACGCTTACGAACCGCGATTGAGGCCTTAAAACCAGTAGTAGATGGAGTGGAAATTCCATTTACTGTGAGTTTGGGAGTGGCAGAGCTAGATGATCAAACTGCCAGTGCTAAAGACTGGTTAGCTAATACCGACCAAGCCTTATATCAAAGTAAACACAACGGTCGAAACCAAACCAGTCTGTTTGCTCATAAAACACCTGATTAATACTCAGGTAAACAAACTAAAAAAGCAAAGCCGAAGCTTTGCTTTTTTTATTCTTAACTTAATCACTTAGGCTACAGCAGAAACAACTTGCTGTTGACTATCAGCAAATGAAATAGCATCGCGCCATAAAGCCTCTACCTGCGATTGCATAGTTTCGTCTGTTTCACCGTCAAAGTGAGCATCCAACAAGGCAATATGCATTTGTGATTTTAAGCAATGCACCATTGGGCGACCGCTTAATTCAGTTAGTGTTGCAACAACCCCAAGATGATCACTTAGGTATTGAATAACATTTTTTGGTGGAGCATTTAGATTTGTGTCGTGGCTGTTCAGGTAAGTCTGCAGCAGGGTGACATAATTCTTGAGCATCGGTAACCTCATTTTCAGGGTTCGATACTCGATACATAATATAATCTCGGTAACCAGTAATTACCTTGATGCTTCCAGATAAGTTCTTATCTAGTTCTGTATCGCCAGTATCAACAATCAACGGGCGTCCATGCAAAGATTTAAGTTTAGTTTTTGTTGCTACAACTACAATATTTTCCCGGCCAAGCTTGCGAATAACCGCAGGACTTAGTTGTTGATTGCCACGGCCAAATAAATGTCCCTGACCACCAATGGGTGTAATCAATAGCTTAGTTTGTACGTTGCTTATTCTATTAATCAGCTCAGCTTCGGTCAAATCCTCTTGGACAATTTGGTGATCTTTAACCAAATCTACTCCCAGAAGAGTATTAGGCAGTGATAACTCCTGCATAATAGCGGCTACAGTGGAGCCTGATCCTGCGATAAACTGCTCATCTTCTAACAACTCTATCACTTCGGCGGCAATATCCTGTAAAACCAGCTCTTCAGATTCAATACCACCTTGCTTAACCGACTGAACATAACGCAATTCATCAGGCACGATCATCTCGCCAAAACACTTAGCACGCACTCTTCCTTGGCGAAAAGCTTGCTCGTCGATATCCATTACATCGGCGCTTTTAAGGCTTAGCATTTCGCCTTTAACTAGCTTCTCGATAACAATGCCACTAGCGGCAGGCGTAACGCCATAAACGCCAGAATGAATCTTACAACCAGCAGGAATACCTAAACACTTAGTCCCCTCACCCACAGCACTAAGCACGTCTCGAGCGGTACCATCTCCGCCCGCAAACACCAGTAGCTCTACACCAAGCTTAGCCAGCTGCTGCGCAGCTTGTTGAGTATCAAGCGCATCTGAGGGTTGATTAGCTTGATAAATCACTTCATGAGGCAAGGATAGCTTTTGACACAAGTCTTCACCCATTTCGCCTGAGGCGGTATAAACAATAAATGCTTGCTGAACTTGGCTTAGCGCCTGCAAAGCTTGTTCGGCGCGCAAGTTGGCTTTTTTTGTTGCACCCTTAGCAAGTGCCTGTTCACTCACCCCATCAGAGCCTTTTAGCGCAACGCTACCACCAACACCAGCAATGGGATTTACAATCAAACCAAGTTTAATCATTTGCAACCTCAACCAATGCTTGGTTTGCCTTGTTTAACACCGTCATGAATTTTTGAGCCCTTACTGGGAAGCCTTGCTGCAAATATAGCTGATACTGCTCCTCAACCGCAGCAGCAAACGCATGGCGGTCACTTTGAAAGCCAGATAAGTTATCAACACTCACTTGAAAAGTACGTCCTGCAGCACGCGCTAGGCCACACTCCACGGCTTGTGGCTTATATTCCACTTTTTCAAAGTCCAATTGCTGCTGTTGGTTTCGCCCATCTGCCTTATACCAATAGCCATAATCTTCTAACTGTCGGCGCTGCTCACCGGCAATGCACCAATGAGCAATCTCGTGTAAGGCACTGGCATAAAAACCATGAGCAAACACTATTTGGTGCTTAACCCTGCCTTCTCCTGCTGGTAGATAAATCGGCTCTTTTTCTCCAGCAACTAGCTCAGTATTAAAATCAGCAAAGGTTTCATTAAACAGTAAAATAAGCTGCTTTACGTCATCCAGCATCGCTATTCTCTCGTTCTCGCTATGCTACAAAAAAGCCCCTAAATGCAACATTTAAGGGCTTACTGTTAAAGGCTATATGCTTAACGTAGGATCGGCGTTTCTGTCGCTACAGCGCCGTTTTGGCCGCGCTGGCGTAAACAATGATCCATTAACACAATTGCTAACATTGCTTCAGCAATCGGTACTGCGCGAATACCAACACATGGGTCGTGGCGCCCTTTGGTCACAACTTCTACCGGCTTGCCATATTTATCGATAGTTTGCCCAGGTACAGTAATACTTGAAGTGGGTTTTAAGGCAATATGTGCAACAACATCTTGACCAGACGAAATGCCCCCCAACACACCACCGGCATGGTTAGAACTAAAGCCTTCAGGCGTCATTTCATCGCGATGCTCACTACCGCGTTGGTTAACTACCGCAAAGCCGTCACCAATTTCTACCGCTTTAACTGCATTAATGCCCATTAGTGCATGCGCAATATCAGCATCTAAACGATCAAATACTGGCTCACCTAAGCCAACTGGAACTTGTTTAGCAACAATACTTAAACGCGCGCCAATTGAATCACCTTCTTTTTTCAGCGCTCGCATAAACTCATCAAGCTCTTCCAACTTGCTTTCGTCAGGAAAGAAAAACGGGTTCTGCTCGATTTGAGAGAAGTCGATATTCTCAGCTTTTACTGGGCCGAGTTCACTTAAGTAACCGTGGATCTCTACACCGTGATGTTGCTTCAAATATTCTTTAGCGATTACACCCGCCGCTACCCGCATAGCGGTTTCACGCGCAGAAGAGCGACCACCACCACGGTAATCTCGGGTACCGTACTTTTGATGGTAGGTATAGTCTGCATGGCCGGGGCGGAACATATCTTTAATATTGGAGTAGTCTTTTGAACGCTGATCGGTGTTCTCAATCATTAAGCCAATCGAGGTACCGGTAGTCTTTCCTTCAAATACACCTGCAAGAATTTTAACTTGGTCAGGTTCACGACGCTGGGTGGTATAGCGTGATGTACCCGGTCTACGACGATCCAAATCTTTTTGAATCATTGCTTCGTTAATTTCTAGTCCCGGTGGACACCCATCAATAATACAACCCAGTGCAACACCGTGGCTTTCACCAAAGGTTGTTACGCGAAAGAGCTGGCCAATGCTGTTTCCTGCCATTAATTCTATCCTTACTGTTCAAATTGCGAGCGGCAAGCAAGCAATTGCTCGCGGCTAATAATAAATACTCCGTGCCCGCCGTTGGTAAACTCTATCCATGTAAACGGAACATCGGGAAACTGTTGCTGCATATGCACTTGGCTATTGCCAATTTCTACAATTAACAAACCATTTGGAGTTAAGTGATCTGCGGCATCAGCCAAAATCTTTTTAGTTAACTCTAAGCCATCAAAACCCGATGCCAAGCCTAACTCAGGCTCATGCATAAACTCATCTGGCAAGTTACTCATGTCTTCAGCATCAACATAAGGCGGATTGCTGACAATTAGATCATAAGTATGCCCTTTCAACTCGTTTAAGCCATCAGACAAAATAGGCGTAACTTGTTGCTCTAAGCCATGCCCTTGAATATTAATCTCGGCTACAGCTAGGGCGTCTTCCGAAATATCAACCGCGTCTACTTCTGCTTCGGGGAAAGCATAAGCGCAACCAATAGCTATACAAGCGCTGCCCGTGCATAAATCCAGTATCCGCTTAGGCTCTTCTACCAACCACGGCGAGAACTGGGTTTCAATAAGTTCAGCAAAAGGAGAACGAGGCACAAGCACTCTTTCGTCCACGTAAAACTCTAAACCAGCAAACCATGCTTTATTGGTTAAGTAAGCCACAGGTAAGCGTTCTTGAACACGCTTAACCACCAGCTCAACCAATAAACTACGTTCTTGACGAGTTAAACGCGCATGCCTTACCTCTGGATCAACGTCCAATGGTAAATGAAGACTAGGCAATATAAGTTGTACAGCTTCGTCCCAAGCGTTGTCAGTTCCATGACCATAGAAAACGCCAGAAGCATTAAATCGACTCACCGCCCAGCGGATCATATCTTGAATAGTATGTAACTCATCGATTGCTTCTTCGATAAATATCTTTTCCAATTTGGCCTCCAGATTAAGTACAATCACCCACTATATGGCTTCAGGCACAACTGATAATAAAAGATGAAAAAACCAACTGACGAAGATTTCGCTGCTTTCAAAGAAGCGCTCAAAGGCGTTCGCCAGATAAAACAAGATAAAATAAGTCTTGAGCCCACTCGAATCAAGCAAAAAAGCCAACAAAGGGAAAAACAGCAACGTGCGGCCTTAAATAATAGCCAATTCTTCTTTTCTGATGAGTATCACCCTTTACTACCTGACGAAGGGCCAATGCGCTGGCAAAGTGATGAATGCGATCCCTTTGAGCTAAAAAAGCTCCGTCGTGGAGATTATTCCCCGGAGATTCTACTCGACTTACACGGCCTTACTCAGCTACAAGCAAAACAAGAAATCGCCGCGTTAATTATTGAGTGCAAGCAACAGCACTACCACGTTGCCTCCATAATGCATGGTCATGGTCAACAAATTCTCAAAACTAAAGTACCGCAATGGTTAGCACAACACCCGGAAGTGCTCGCCTTTCATAAGGCTCCCAAGGTACACGGCGGCTCTAGTGCGCTGCTAGTGTTAATTAGTTCTCCAAACTAAAAAACCACTCCGAAGAGTGGTTTCTACTTTCTAAACAAAGCCTATTGTTAAGCGGCTTTATTCTTAAATTCGTCGATGTGTTGGTTCACTTCTGCCACTGTTTGCCGGTGTTTAGTGGTTTTGTGATTTGCCAACGTTTCTAATTTACCATTTTTAAACTCGTATGCCCCTCGTCCTTGAATATACAAGCGTCCTTTAAAAAACGCTTTAACGTAACGGGCAATTTTAACTGGAGAATAACGGGAAAATATTTTCATTCATTATGTCCACTGCTGTTTTGACAAAACGAATACTACTAGGAGATATTGGCGAATTCTAAGGAAATCGGCAGCAATTCACTGTTCCGCGAAGAAGATCTCAAAAGCACAAAAAACTGGGAACCTTTGAGATTTAGAGCAATACACCAACAGTAAACAGCTAACCGGTTGATAAGTTTGTTTTACTACAAGCTTATTGGGTGTTGCAGTGAGATAAAGCTGTTTTCTTGCCCTACTTGCAACTCAGCAACAGCCGCAGTGCTAAATAATGGAGCACCAGCTTCAGCCACTAAGCCTTCAACAATAAAGCCCACTAGCGGCAAATGGGATACCACTAGTAAATTACCTTGTGGTTGCTCTAAAGCAAGTTCGTTAATTAAGCTCACCACGGCTACTTCGTCACCAGAGGGCGTTAGCTCGTTTAATTCGATCACTTTAACCGCTTCCGGTAAGCTTTTAGCCAAGCGCTGCCATGTTTGCTGTGCACGCAAATATGGGCTCACTAATACATAATCTAATTGTGGTAGTTTATCCGCTAGATACGCCCCCATTTTACCTACTTCATTTAAGCCAGATTGGTTTAGTGCTCGCTCGCTATCGCTAGCAGCGAACATTTCGGCTTCACCATGACGCATGATAAATACTTGCATAAAAGGGCTCTTCTTAATTAATTGAGACGTGTTAAACGTCTAAGCTTACTAATTTTGGCTGCTAATTTAATTGATATGCCACAAAACATCCATCAGAGTTTGCAAGACCAAGTTAAGCGACTGATAATCATACTATCGCCATAAACAAGGAATGTTGCCTTGCGCACTAGCCCTAACGATCCAAAACAATATCGTTACATAACTTTAGACAATGGTCTTAAGGTCTTGTTAGTACAAGATGAAACAGCGCAAAAATCTGCTGCTTCTCTCGCAGTAAATATTGGCCATTTTAACGATCCCAAAAACCGAGAAGGTTTAGCTCACTTTTTAGAGCATATGCTTTTTTTGGGAACAGATTCTTATCCTAAAGCAGGTGAATACCAAAGTTTCATAAACCGCCATGGCGGTAGCAATAACGCGTGGACAGGCACCGAACACACCAATTACTATTTTGATATTGATAACGAGTGGTTTGACGAAGCGCTTGACCGCTTTAGCCAGTTTTTCATCTGCCCGTGTTTTAACCCAGAGCTGGTTGAGCGTGAACGACAAGCGGTTAACTCTGAATACCAACTAAAGATTAAAGACGACGTACGCCGCATTTACCAAGTACATAAAGAAACGGTAAATCCCGATCATCCCTTTAGTCAGTTTTCTGTAGGTAGCTTAGATACCCTTAGTGATGGTGAAACATCGATTAGAGACGACCTAATCGCCTTTTATCAACAGCACTACTCGGCCGATTTAATGTCGCTAGCAGTGCTTAGCCCCCACGAGCTTGACCAAAATGAAGCCCACGTGCGGCAACTCTTTTCCGCAGTTCCAAAAGTTGCTGTAAATAAGCCTAAAATAGCCCCCTTTTATTTGCCAGAAAACCTGGCATTAGAAACCCATATTCAGCCGGTTAAAGATCTTAAAAAGCTCACTTTATCTTTTGGCTTTGGCGACATGGATTCACTATATCGACAAAAGCCTCTCACTTATCTTGCGCATATTTTAGGTTATGAAGGGCCCGGCAGCTTAGTGGCTCTATTGCGCCATGCCGGTTTAATTAACTCTATGGCTGCGGGTGGCGGAGTCAGTGGCAGCAATTTTAAGGATTTTTGCATTAGCTACTCCTTAACCGATGAAGGTTTAAACTGTATTGACTCAATCATCGACGCGAGCTTCAGTTACTTGGAAATGATTCGCCAACATGGTTTACAAGCTTGGCGCTACAGCGAAAAACAGCAAGTATTTGAACGGGCCTTCCTTTATCAGGAAAAATCACGGGCTATCGACTTAGTCTCTCACTTAGCCATTAACTTACAGCATTATCCCGCAGACGATGTTATCTATGGCGATTACGCCATGGAGAACTACGACCAAGCTCTTATCTCGCAATGCTTAAAACAAATTGTCCCTGAGAGAATGCGTATTACTTTGGTATCACCCAATGTTAAGGGAGATAAAATAGCTAAGTGGTACCACACCCCCTATTCGGTAAAACCCATTGAACCAGAGCGCATTAAACGCTGGCAATCACCAGGTGAGTTAGAAAGTTTGCAACTACCGGCCAGTAATCCATTTTTGTCTTTTAACCAATCGCCTTTGGTTGAGCCACAAGAACAAGAAGCTGAACCTAGATTGCTGTTTGATAAACCTGGCTTTCGCTTATGGTTTAGCAACGAACCGGAATTTAGAGTCCCTAAAGGGCATTTGTATGTGTCTGTAGATTCAAAACATGCGGTAGCTTCGGTGCGCAACATAGTTTGCACGCGCTTAATGGTAGAGTTGATGCTAGATCATCTCAGCGAGATGACTTACCAAGCCGAGATTGCTGGCATGTCTTACCAGCTCTATGCCCATCAAGGCGGCTACACCTTGCATCTATCCGGATTTAGTGACAAACAAATCTTGCTACTCAAGATGATCATGAATAACCGTTTATTTGGTCATTTTGAGCGTAAGCGCTTTGGAATAATTAAGCAGCAGTTAGCAAAACACTGGCAAAACCAGATGCAAGTTAAGCCGATTTCTCAACTGTTTAGCGAGCTAACTTCGTTGTTGCAACCTAACAACCCGCCGCCTAGCGCCTTACTCGAAGAGCTAGAAGACGTTCAATTAGAAGAGCTGCCCGACTTTGTGGCCAAGCTTTATCAAAACATTCATATAGAAATGTTGGCTTACGGCAATTGGTCGGAGCCAACAATTGAAGAGCTGGGTGAGTTTATTCAGCAAGAAATATCCCCTGATACCAGCCCTTCAAAGGAAACACCAAGAAAGCTTATTAGCATTAAAGATCAGGGAAGCTTGTTATACGAAATTAATTGTCAGCAAAATGACTCGGCGCTAATGATTTATTACCAAAGCCGAGACTTAAGCCCTGAGAGCATTGCCTTGTTTACCCTAAGTAACCACATTATGACCTCAACCTTCTTTAATGAGTTACGCACCAAGCAGCAGCTAGGTTACATTGTGGGAACTGGCAACTTGCCGCTTAATCGCCACCCCGGCATTATTTTCTATGTGCAATCACCACATGGACAACCGCAAACACTGCTCGATGCCATTAACGACTTTTTGGATGAGTTCCCGGTGCTGATGTTTGAGCTAAGTGACGCGCAATGGCAACAAAGTAAACAAGGGCTAATTGCCCAAATACTAGAGCGCGAAAGTAATATGCGAACCCGTGCTCAGCGTTTTTGGGTAAGCATCGGCAACAAAGATTTGACCTTTAACCAGCGCCAGCGTGCAGCGGAATGCATTGAACGGCTTGAGCGGGTTGACCTTGTCCGATTTATGATGAGCTTAAAAAGTAAGCAGCGAGACCGGGTTATCGTATACAACCATGGAGCAAGTGAGCAGCAAGCAGAGCCTTTAAATACCCACCATTTAGAGACCGTGCGAGTAGTTAAAAGCCGTAGTGAGTTTCAGAGTGATTCAGCAATTTATTGCTATAACTAAAAGAGATGAGAAACTATAAACAGTGAAGGCTAGATTAAGCCTTCATTCTGCTATCGTTAAAACCTTGGCTGCGCTTTACGTTAAGTTTTTGATGCGTCCATAGCAGTGGCATACACAGTGGCCCAAACAATAAGCCCACCAATGTCCAACGCCATCGCGGCAAAGAAAACTTAATAGCTTCCACGTAGAAAAATAGCCCAAAACAGACTGACAACAACAAAACGAAAAGCATACTACTCGCTCTAATACAGACAGGGTGAAGATGTTAACAGAAATGTCTTAATTACACTAAAGCCAAGGCGAATTATTCACCTTGGCTTTTGTTATGCTTACTTTACAATTTAAGCGTAATAGCTTTGGCCTTTATCAGCCATTGCAACCAAGGCTTCGCAAGGTTTAAAACGCTCACCGTAGCTTGATTCCATCGCTTGAAGCTCTTTCACCAAGTTAGCAATACCAATGCTATCCATAGCGCGGAATGGTCCACCTAAGAAAGGTGGGAAGCCAATACCAAAAATAGCACCTAAATCACCATCTCGCGCACTACGTATAACCCCTTCATCTAAGCAGCGCGCTGCTTCATTAAGCATCATATAAACACAACGCTTAGCCAAGGTAACAGCATCGAGTGAGGTTTTAGGTTTAACACCCAGTACTGAGTACACCTTCTCGTCAACTTGCTTAGCTTTGGCTTTTTTACCTTTGCCGTAGAGATAGAAACCTCGACCGTTTTTCTTACCTAAGCGCTTATCATCGATAAGTTTGGCAAATGCATCTGGCGCTTTAAAACGCTCACCTAGCTCAGCTTCGAGAATCGGAGCAATTTTGGAACCTACATCAATGCCTACTTCGTCAAGCAAGGTCATTGGGCCAACCGGGAAGCCGTAATCTAGTAGCGTTTTATCTAAATGTTCAATGCTCTGCCCTTCTAGCAACAACATGGCGGCTTCATTCATGTAAGGCGCAAGAATACGGTTTACGTAAAAGCCTGCGCCATCTTTCACTACAATTGCAGTTTTACCTTGCTTACGAGCAAACTCTACCGTATCGGCAATGGTTTGCTCATTAGTGCCAGCATGCGGAATAATTTCAGCCAAAGGCATTTTTTCTACTGGACTAAAGTAATGCAAGCCAATCACTTGCTCTGGACGCTCAGCTTTAGCCGCTATTTGCCCAATAGGCAATGAAGAGGTATTGCTGGCAAAAATCGTTTTTTGATTACAATTGGCTTCAATGTCAGCCACCATTTGTTGCTTAAGCGCTAAATCTTCAAATACTGCTTCCACCACAATTTGGCTATTTTGCATGCCAACAAAATCGGTTCCGCCGGTAATGTTGTTCATTTGCTGTTGCAGCTGGGCATTAGTGATAAACCGGCGTTTACGCTTTTTATCTAACAACTTGTAGGCGTAATTTAGGCCGCCTAACACACCCTTTTCGCTAATATCTTTAATACGAACTTGTGCATTAGCTTTGGTCGCCGACACAAAAGCAATGCCCGCTCCCATTAAACCACCACCTAACACAGCAACTTGATTAATTTTTTGAGGCGACACACCTTCAAACAAGCTTTCTTTTTTCAGTTCATTCGACGCAAAAAACAAGCCGCGCAACGCTGCTGATTCAGGGCTTTTCACTAAGTCAGCAAAACGCTTGGCTTCTTCTTGATAAGCGGCCTCGGTGTTTTTCTCTATCCCTGCTTTAACGCAGGCAATGATCTCGTTAGGCGCTGGGTAATTCCCACGCGTTTTACTCATGGTTTGCTTGGTTACCTGAGAAAACAACACATTACGACCAACCGGGTTACCTTCCAATAACTTTGAAATGGTACTTAGTTTAGGTTTTGGTTTACGTTTAGCTTTACCAGCATACTTCTTGGCAACATCTAGCAGCACGCTGTTAGGTACCATTTCATCCACTAAGCCACTCTTAAGGGCTTGCTTAGGGCGTAACTGTTTGCCAGTAAGCATCATCTCTAAGGCTTTTTGAATACCAACTAGCTTTGGTAAGCGTTGAGTTCCACCGCCACCGGGTAACAGACCAAGTTGTACTTCAGGCAAGCCTAGGCTGGTTTTATCGTCGTTACTACATACTCGATAATCACAGGCTAAGGCGACTTCTAAGCCGCCACCTAAGCACGGTCCATGTATAGCAGCGATAACCGGAAACGGTAGCTTAGCTAAGCGGGCGAAAACTTTGTGTCCGTCTTGTGAAAGCTTTTGCGCATCTGCGGCTGTATCACAACTGTCCAACATGCCAATATCAGCGCCGGCGATAAACGAATCAGCCTTTCCGCTGTACACCACCATACCAGTAAGTTGAGACTGAGAAGCTAGGTCATCCAATATGGCATCCAGCTCGGGGCCAAATTCGGCTTTTAAGGTGTTCATGGTTTCACCATGTACATCAATTTTTAGCAGCGCAATATTCTCTTCAATCGTTAAGGTGAAAGTTTGCTGTTCCATTATTCAACCTCCAAAACCATTGCTGCGCCCAAACCACCTGCCGCACAGGCAGTGGTTAACCCTAAACCACCACCGCGACGACGAAGTTCGTTAAGCATTTGCGTAATCATTCGCGCACCAGTGGCGGCAAAGGGGTGACCATAAGCAATTGAGCTACCCATTACGTTAAACTTCTCCATGTCAATTTCACCCAAGGCTTTCTCTCGGCCAATAGACTTAGCAAATTCGTCACTGGCAAACATTTTAACGTTCGCTAGCGTTTGAGCGGCAAAGGCTTCGTGCATTTCAATTAAGTCTAAATCTTGCAAACCAATACCTGCGCGGTCTAAAGCAATTGGGGTTGCGTAAGAAGGCCCCATTAACATGTCTTCCCACACATCGATGCCAGCAAAGGCATAACTCTTTATGTAACCTAGAATAGGTAAACCTTGCTCTTTGGCTTTGTCTTCTCGCATAAGCAAGACCGCGGCGGCTCCATCGGTAAGCGGTGTAGCGTTAGCTGCAGTTACCGAACCATGCTTGCGGTCGAATACTGGTTTTAGTTTGGCCAGTTTCTCTTCACTTGAGTCACCGCGCACATTGTTGTCACGGCTAATAGAGGTTTTAAAAGGCTCGGGGTAAGCGGTCATTACTTCTTCGTCCAACTTACCTTCTTCCCAAGCTTGGTGCGCTAAGCGGTGTGAACGTGCAGCTAACTTGTCTTGGTCGGCGCGTTTAATACCATGCGTTTTAGCCATTTGCTCTGCAGTTTGCCCCATGGAAATACCGGTTGAATACTCAGCAACTGCTGGAGGAACTGGCGCTAAGTCTTTAATTCTTAGCTTTTTAATAATATTCCAACGCTGCCCTGCACTGCGGGCTTTAGATAGCTCAAGTAAACTGCGAGCTAGCTTTTTGCTCACTCCAATAGGTAACACTGAAGATGAATCTGCACCACCAGCAATACCACAATCAATTGTGCCAGCCATAATGGACTCAACTACGTTAACCGTTGCCTGAAAACTAGTAGCACAAGCCCTAGAAACACTATATGCGTCGGTAGACACATCTAATGGAGTACCCAAAACAATTTCACGGGCAATGTTTGGCGCTGCAGGCATTTGTACCACTTGACCAAATACCAGTTGTTGAATTTCTTTCACGTCTAGATCTACACGCTTAATTAATTCATTAACCACCATTTTCCCAAGATCTACGGCTGGAACATCATGATAGGCTGTGGCTTGACGCGCAAATGGAGTACGCAAACCCGCAACTACTGCTATGCGTGCGCCATTCGCCGTTTGTAAAGATTGTTGTTGGTGCATTCAATTTATCCTTAACGAGTTAAGAGGTCAGACCTCATAAGCTTTATATTAACCATTTCTTCACATAATTCAAACAAGCGATTAAAACTAGTAGTAAGCCGTCAAATTTAAAGGAAATTTTTTGAGCCTAACTGAAGAGTGTTTTATCATCCGCATGCGATGAACAATTCAGAGGATCAAATGAGTAACAACACACTATCGGCCATTAGAGATTACCTTAACCAAAGCATAGTTGGCCAAACTGAATTTATTAATCAATTACTTATCGCTTTATTGGCCGACGGGCACATATTAGTAGAGGGTCCTCCAGGCCTTGCTAAGACCCGAGCGGTTAAAGCACTATCGGAATGTATAGAAGGTGATTTTCATCGAGTCCAGTTCACCCCAGACTTATTACCTGCAGATTTAACCGGTACCGATGTGTTTCACCCAGAAACTGCCAGCTTTAGCTTTCAAAAAGGGCCTATTTTTCACAACTTAGTATTGGCGGACGAAATTAACCGTGCCCCTGCTAAAGTGCAATCGGCTTTACTGGAAGCCATGGCCGAGCAGCAAATCACGGTAGGTAGCAACAGCTATAAGCTGCCCAAACTGTTTATGGTAATGGCTACTCAAAACCCGATTGAGCAAGAAGGTACTTACCCACTTCCAGAAGCGCAACTAGACCGCTTTATGTTCAAGCTGTGTTTGAACTACCCTGATGCAGAAAACGAACTCAAAATTCTGCAGCTTACTGAACGTGAAGCCAAGCAAGTGCACTTACGTCAGCCAGAACCGCTCACTCAACAAAAACTATTTGCCCTGCGCCGAGCGATTATGGAAGTACATATTGCGCCGCAGCTAAATCAATATATCGTTGATTTAGTGGTAGCCACTCGCCAACCAGAGCGCTACACCGACGAATTTAGTCAATGGCTAGAATTTGGTGCCAGCCCGCGTGCCAGCATATCCCTAGCCCGCGCTGCGCGTGCTAAAGCATGGCTTGATGGTCGAGACTTTGTTAGCCCAGAAGATATCCAACAATTGGCTTATCCGGTATTACGCCATCGCTTATTGCTTAGCTACCAAGCACAAGCCAAAGGGATTCAAGCCGATGCGGTTATCCAACGTTTGCTTGAATTGGTGGCCTTTGCCTAATGGATACCATTAGTCGCCAATCGCCAGTCAGTTTACAAATTGAGCAGTTGATAGAAGCGCGCGCCATTCATTTAAATATGCCTCCTTGGCGCCAAGTAAGCAGTAGCCGCCATGGAAATCGCTTAAGCAAAGTTCGTGGGCGAGGCATGGAGTTTGACGAAGTGCGTCATTATCAACCAGGAGATGACATTCGTTGCATCGACTGGCGAGTAACGGCGCGTACCGGTAAAACCCATACCAAGTTATTTAGAGAAGACCGCGAGCATCCAGTGTTTATCTTTCTTGATTTATCACACTCCATGTATTTTGGCAGCGGTGACAAACTTAAGTCGGTATTCGCTAGTGAGCTGGCGGCCTGTTTAGGTTGGAATGCTCAACAACTGGGTGAGCGCGTGGCCTTAACTCTGCATTTAGGTGAGCAGGCACACAACCAAAAACCAGCAGCCAGTAAAACCCATTGGTTAGCCCAGCTACAAAGCATCGTGGATGTGCACAATCAACAATTTGCCGCCTTAAGTGAGCAGCAACTACAGGACTCGTCGCCAACTCACAATCTTGAGACTTTATGTCAGTTAGTAAAAACCGGCTACCAAGTACATTTAATTAGCGACTTTTACCATTTCGACAAAGCAGCCTCCTTGCATTTACAGCGCTTAGCTAGCCATAACCAAGTGTTTGCTTGGCAAATTAGCGACCCTTTGGAGCAACAGCTGCCCAAAGCGCATACCGCAATGCAACTGCAAGTAAGCAATGGCAACAGCGAGGGATATTTGCAGCCAGATAACAAAGCATTTAGGCAACAATTTAAGCGTTTAGCCAATCAGCGCCAACAACAGATTGAGCAAATGCTGCAACAAGCTCGCATTCCTCATCAGCATTTTTCAACAGCCTTAGAGTGGCAGGACTATGCCTGAGCAAACTAATCCTCTAGTTGATTTAAAAGACATTATTTTACCCACAACTTACGAAACCGCCCTACCCGCCATTGGTTGGTGGCTACTTGGTGTACTGGTCATACTTTCACTTAGCTTGCTGCTATTTGCAGCTTGGCGTTTTTGGTATTTAGATAAACCTCGACGTGAAGCATTACTTAAGCTCAAGCAACAACCAGCCACCTTGGCAGAGCTCAACGTATTAATGAAGCGCTTGGCCTTGAGTTATTACCCGCGCCAACAAGTCGCTTCGCTAAATGGTCAAGCGTGGTTAGCCTTTTTAGACAGTACTTCACGAAAAAACCAAGCTGAATTCTCAGAGCTACAAGATGTTTGGCAGCAAGCCTTGTACTCAGCTACCCCATCGGATTCTGCCCAACAATGTATTCAACTTGGCGAACAGTGGATTAAACAGCTAAGACCGCCGCTAAATGTGGCTAGCTTGTTTGGCTTTGGTAGGCATCAGCAAAACACCAAACAGCACTTTAACGGCAAAAATAAGGGAGGCCGCGATGTTTGAGTTTGTCTGGCCTTACATATTTGTGCTTGTTCCTCTGCTTTGGCTGGTAGAAAAATTCAGCCAAGCCAAGCAACAACAAAGCGAAGTATTATTAAACAGCAGTTTGCCTTTTACCCAACAGCAAGCTGCTTTGGAAAAAACCAATAGCCCACTAAAAATTGGCCTTAAATGGTTAGTTTGGATTTTGTGCATTACTGCATTAGCGCGTCCAGTGTGGCTAGACGATGAAGTCCAAGGCTTAAATGAACAAGGTCGCGATTTATTATTATCGGTTGATATGTCGGGCAGTATGCAAATCAAAGATATGCAACTTGATGGTGAAGCCGTTGACCGGCTAACAGCCCTTAAGTTTTTGCTCAGCGAATTTATTGAACAACGCCGCGGCGACCGTTTAGGCATGATTTTATTTGCCGACCACGCCTATTTAGCCAGCCCACTAAGCTTTGATTTAGACAGTTTGCTAATTCAAGTAAAAGAGCTAGTACACGGTTTAGTTGGCGACAGAACCGCGATTGGTGAAGGCATTGGTTTAGGTATTAAACAACTAATGAACCACCCAGCAGAGCAGCGGATCCTTATTCTACTTACCGATGGTCAAAATACTTCCGGCTCGGTTGATCCAATGCAAGCGGCAGAAATGGCAGCCAAGAATCAAGTGGTGATTTACACCATTGGTGTGGGCGCCGACGAGCTTTATCAACAAACCCTATTTGGCGCACGTAAGATAAACCCGTCGCAAGATCTCGACGAAGGTGCGTTGATAAAAATAGCTGAAATGACTGGTGGTCAATATTATCGAGCACGCAGCACCGAAGATCTTTCGAAAATTTACCAAGAGATAAATGCCTTAAATCCAATCTCAGAAGCTCAGCAATTCTACCGTCCGCAATACGAGTTGTATTATTGGCCCTTGGCGTTAGCAACCTTGCTATTAGTGGCTAGTTTAGCCAGCCCTATGCTAATGCGCCGTTTTAATCAGGAGGCAAGCAATGTTTGATATAAGCTTATTGCGTCCAGAATGGCTATTGCTTAGTCCACTTTTATTACTGCTGTTGTTTAAAAAGCAGCAGCGCGAGCAATCTGCTTGGAGCAAACTACTTAGCCCAGGCATTGCTAAATATTTGGTGGACTCTCCAAAACAAAGCAAAAGCTCCCAATGGTCTTTAGCCGGCTTACTGGCTCTGATTCTAATAGCCTTAAGTGGCCCAAGCATTATTAGTGACAACGTACCACTCTACCGAGAAGGCTCTGCCCGCGTGTTAATCATGGACATGTCCTACTCGATGCGAGCGCGAGATGTAAAACCTGATAGAGTTGAACTGGCGAAGTACAAAGCACTAGATTTACTCGAGCAATGGAAAGATGGTGAAACCGCACTTATTGCCTATGCGGGCGACGCATTTGTACTTAGCCCCTTAAGTAGCGATACCAATACGCTTGCCAACCTAGTTCCCCACCTAAAACCAGAGTTAATGCCCGCTCACGGTTCGGCCCTTAACCTCGCCATTGAGCAAGCTGCCGAATTAATAAAACAAGCAGGCTACGCGCAAGGCGATGTAGTAGTGATTGGAGACGGACTTACAGAACAGCAAATGCAGTTAAGCTTAAGTAGCTTGCAACTACATAATTTACGTTTTTCTATGTTGGCCTTAGGCACCGAAGAAGGAGCGCCCATTCCTATAGAAGATGGCAGCATGCTAAAAGACCAATATGGCAGCATTGTTATTGCTAAGTTAGAAGCAGATAACTTCCTGCCCCTTTGCCAAAACACCGGCGGTATTTGCCAGCTGATTAGTGCTGATAATAGCGATATTGAGAAACTGAGTTCCTTACGTAGCCGCAGTTTTGATAGCGAACAACAAAGCAACCAACAAGCGCAGGTGAGAAAAGATATTGGCTTTTATCTGCTGCCTTTTATTTTATTGATGCTACTAAATAGCGTGCGCCGCGCAGAGCTATTGCTAGTTAGTTTGTGTGTTAGTATTTTTGCCCTACCAAAGCCCGCTCTGGCTAACTCGGTGTGGACAAATCAAGCTCAACAAGCACAACAAGCTTTTGAAGAAGAACGCTATGGCGAAGCTGCTGAGCAGTTTACCGACCCAAGTTGGAAAGCCTCAGCTCTATACAAAGCTGGTAACTATCAAGAGGCGCAAGCACTGTTTGCTCAAGATGGCAGCGCCAATGGGTGGTTTAACCAAGGAAATGCTCATGCTCAACTTGGTGATTATCAACAAGCGATAGAAGCCTATGAGCAAGCCTTAGTGTTACAAAATGACTTCCCTGCCGCTCAACATAATAAGAAATTGATTGAAGACCTGTTAGAACAACAGCAACAAAACCAGCAACAGTCAGAGCAACAAGATTCTAGCGATACTGATCAGCAATCAGAGTCGGATTCGTCTCAACAACAAGGTGACCAACAGCAGGACGATTCCCAAGCAGAAGAGAATCAAGACCAACAGTCGCCTTCTGAGCAACAGTCCGAGCAAGAGCAAGAGTCTGAACAGCAACAACAGGCACAAGCCGGCGAAGAACAGTCAAATGAAGAACAAGAGCCTGAGCAAAGCGCTCAAGCCAATAACTCGCAAGGTGAACCGAGTGACCAAGAAGAGTTACAGAAATGGCTCGAGGATCTGCCTAATGACCCAAGTTTGTTGCTTCGCAATAAAATGTACCTTGAATATCAAAAACGTCGTCGTCAGCCTAGTAATCAGGAGAACTGGTAAGTGAAAGCGCTTAGTGTATTTTTTATTCTTTTACTTAGCTTTAATGCTTATGCCACGACTAAAGTTACCGCTTCGGTTAGTCAAAACCCTGTGGCAGTTGGACAAGCCTTTACGCTAGAAATAGTGGCTGACGATACCTTAGCAGCCAGTGAATTTGACTCATCGGTATTGTTAAGGCAAAAGTTTGTAGTAGGCAGTACTTCAACTAGCCGCCAACACACCAGCATTAATGGTGAATCATCTACCCAAACTCGCTGGACCACTACCCTATTGGTGCGCGAAGAAGGTAATTACCTTATCCCTAGTTTTAATATTGGTGGGCAAAATACAACGCCAATTCAACTAAAAGCCAAAACCATTGCAGCCATAGAGCCAAGTAAAGACCAGGTACGTATGGAAGTAAGCTTGGATAATGCCCAGGTTTACATTGGCCAGCCAGTAACCTATACCGCCAAGATATGGGTCGCCAATAGCCTAGACCAAGCCAATATTATCGCGCCCAGCATGCTCGGCGCCAAAATAGAAAAGCTAGGTGACGACAAGCAAGATTTAGAGATAATTGATGGCAAACGTTATCGCACCCTTACCCGTCATTGGCTAGTTACCCCAGAAAAGGCCGGTGAATTTGAAGTAAAAGGGCCACGTTTAAGCGGCTTAGCCAACGACATCAACCGCCGAGCAAGGCCGGTAGACATTGCCGCGCAAACCTTGTCTTTAGAAGTAAAAGCACCACCGGCAAGTTTTCCTGGTACGTGGCTACCCTCTAATGACTTATTGCTATATGAAGAAATTCAACCACTGCAAAGTGACTACCAGCAAGGCCAAGCTTTTACCCGTATTATCAACTTAACCATTGCTGGAATAACCGAAGATCAACTACCGGAAATTGATATTGATTATGGAGAAGATTTTCGGGTTTACCCAGAAGCGTACCAAGACCGCACCATAGTTAAAGATGGAATAGTGTTTGCGCAGCGCAGTTTAAATGTGGCACTGATTCCAGTAAACGAAGGCGAACTTACTCTCCCTGGCTGGTCACTACCTTGGTGGGATTTAAGCAAAGATCAACAAGCCAGCGCCGATATAGCACCGCGAACCATTACCGTAGTGGCAGCGCCGGTAAATCAGCAGCTGCAATCATTACCGAGCAATCAACAAGTTCTCCCTGAAGTGCAAGAAAAACCTAGCACCTCATTGTGGACTTGGTTTTTCGCCCTTGCATGGATAATTACCCTAGCGTTGTTGGTATGGGTGATAAAACGTAAAAAAAGCAATGCCAAACAAGAGGCTCAACTAGCGCCAGATGCTAGCGCAGTACATTTAGATGATGACTATTGGACACAGTTTGCTGCGGCCTGTAAAGCGGGCCAAAAGCTGCAAGCTGAACAAGCACTAGCTAAGTGGATAAATAAGCAGCAGCTAACTAGTAATTTTGCCGCTCTACATAAAGAAATTAGCGCCGCGAACTGGGCGAGCGATGATAAAACAGACTTTGATTTACTCGCGTTTTTCCAGCAATGCCAAGCGTTAAAGAAGCAAGGCCAAGGAAAAAAAGAGCGAGAAGAAGGGCTCTCCTCACTCAATCCTTAATATAAAAATACCGCTTAGCGATTTAAGCCTAATTGAAAGATTAGGCTTTCTGCTTGGCAGCAAAAAGTAAACGAAGCAGCCAGTTTAAACCCGCCTTCAACAGCGGTAACTTCGCTGCTAATCTCACAAGGATCAGACTCTGCCTTGCGAGCTTTGTCTACTAAAGCGTTTAAACGGGCTTCGGCTTGTTGTTGCTCGGCAAACACTTCTTCAACTTGTGCTGTACATTCTTCGCCGTCGATAACCGCACCAACATCAACACAACAACAAGTTTTAGATTCTTCTAACTTAGTTTTCATCTATTTTCCTTTCATTTACAACAGGCCTTAGTTATAACTCTTCAATCTAAACCAAAGCGAAATCAGGTGTATAGTGTGTACCATAGACCAAACAAGGTCTCTTTGATGCGTATCATAACAGATTAGCCTTCGACGTTTTATCTAGGAAATTACATGGTTGTTGATTTTTTTCGAAAGAAAAACCAAACCGACTCGGTCATGTCGGATATGGAAGCAAAACAAAAACGTTATGAAGCCTTAGTACAGGCTTACAATAAGGATGTTTACCGTTACGCCTACTGGCTAGTAAAGGATAAGCATATCGCCGAAGACATAGTTCAAGAGACCTTTCTTAGAGCTTGGCGTTCACTCGACAGCCTTAAAGATGAAAAGGCAGCCAAAGCGTGGTTAATTACCATTCTTCGCCGAGAAAACGCCCGTCGCTTCGAGCGAAAACAGTTTAACTTGGTGGATATCGAGGATCATTCAGTTGCCGATGTAAATGCTACATCTACCGAGCAACAAATTGAAAATGAATGGTTACGCCGCCAAATAGATAAACTGGCACCTGAATATAAAGAACCGCTGCTACTCCAAGTGATAGGTGGATTTAGCGGTGATGAGATTGCCGATATGTTAGAGCTAAATAAAAACACAGTAATGACACGGCTTTTTAGAGCAAGAAATCAGCTCAAAGAAGCCCTAGATAATGACCAAGAACGAGGACAAAGCAATGGATGAGCTAGAATTTCGCCGTCAGTTGTATACCAATCCTCGAGAGCGTAGCGATACGCTTATACAGGAAGCAACGCGCACGCCTAAAAATAAAAAACTGTATGACGAGATGCAGCAGTTTGAGTGTAAGTTAGAGCAAGCACTAAACGTAGATGTGCCAGACGCGCTTGCAGAGCGACTAATACTGAGCCAAAGCTTCGACGATTCGCAACTTGAATACCGCCGCAAAACTCGAGTACATATTGCTATGGCTGCATCCATTGCTTTTGTAGTGGGTTTAAGTTTTAGCTTAGTTAATTGGCAACTGCCTACCGGGCAAGTAAATATGGGCCAAGTAGCTTTAGAACATGTTTATCACGAAATGCCTTATACCAGCGGTGTTGATGAACAACCAAGCCTGCAAACTATTAATGCTAAATTAGCCCGTTATGGTGCAAGCTTTGACCAACTTCCTGGCGAGGTTGTGTATGTTAACCACTGTGCTTATGCAGGTGCTCCAGCTTTTCATATGATTATGAAAGGAAAAATGGGCTCAAACATAAATGTGTTTGTAGTGCCTAAATCCACCGAGTTGCAAGCGGTTGAAAGCTTTGCCGATAAAAAGATGCATGGGATGGTTTCTAAACTATCTAATGCCAACCTTGTCGTGGTGGGTGAACGTAACGAACCTATTGAAAAAGCACTTGATACGCTCACCGCAGATTTAAATCAATCTATCTGATTTAATTAAAATAAAGTCAACTCCTATTGTCTTATCAATGGGAGTTGATTTTTTTGTTTGTGAACTAGCAATAAAGCTCAACAATCCCGCTTGATGTTTCGAAACAATCATTTATATTTCTTAGCTCACCAAGATTAAACAAGTGTTTAACTTTTGTGCAGCAGCTCCAACTTTTGACACAAAGCAGTAACAAACGCTTAACAATTATTTTATTTACTTTTAATCTGGTCAGAGGTCAGCGCTCTTACTAAGACCCATACATAACTAAACGTTTAACCCCGTAATTAGAGAGGGAACGATGAAAATAAGGAAATTACCACTCGCGCTTCTTGCCGCGTCAGCTACATTTACTGCCGCCCATGTAAACGCAGCCGGTTTTCAACTAGTGGAACACTCTGCTTCGGGGCTAGGCCGCTCGTTTGCGGGTGAAGCTGCTATTGCCGATAACGCTGCCGTTATGGCACGTAACCCTGCTGCAATGTCGATGTTCGACACCATTGCGGTATCAGGTGCTTTAAGTTATATCGCGCCTGACGTTTACGTTAGAGGTAATTCAGGCGTTGATGATATTGACCAAGCCTTAACCAATAACGATGTAGTACCAGGTGCAGCAGTACCGGCTGGCTATTTCATCCAACCGCTTAATGACAAGTGGGCCTGGGGTGTAGGCATGTTCTCAAACTTTGGTTTATCTACCGAATACCCAGAAGATTACCCTGCAGGCTCTCTTGCTGGTCAAACTGAACTAATCACCCTTAATTTAAATCCAAATGTCTCGTACCGCATTAATGACCAATTTAGCGTTGGTGCTGGTGTAAACGCCGTTTACGGCACTGCTAAATTAGTGCGTAATTTTGGAATTAATGAAGCTGGCTTTCCTGAAAACGGAACTGCCGCTTCATTGGAAGGTGATGGTTGGGGTTTTGGCTGGAACATCGGCGGTATGTGGGAAGTAAATGAAGACCACCGCTTCGGTATTAGCTACCGCTCAAAAGTGGACCTTAAGTTTAAAGGTGACTACCACTCAGACATCCCAGAAGGGCTAAGTGATAACCCTTACGGAACCGGCGGGCAAACCATTGGTGGTGAGTTAACCCTAAATCTTCCAGACATTTTTGAAGTGTCTGGTTATAACCGCTTAAATGATGCCTTTGCCGTTCACTACAGCTATGTTTGGACTGGTTGGAGTACCTTTCAAGAAATTGACGCCACCTCAGAAGGCATTGGCAGCGTACTAAACAAACCAGAAAAGTTTAGTGATTCTTACCGCGTTTCGTTTGGTGGAACTTGGTACCTAAACCCTGCTTGGGAATTACGTGCTGGTATGGCCTTTGACCAAAGCCCTTCTCGCACCCACAAAACCATCAGTATCCCAGACAATGACCGCTACAACTATGGCATTGGCTTTACTTACCACTTAAGTGAAAAGGGCAACTTAGATGTTGGCTTTACTTACATTCAAGGCAAAGAAGGTGCTTTCGAAGAGGAGCTCAACGAAGAGGTTTCTATACCGTTTGTATCAAAAGGCGATGCTTACATTGCCGCTATCCAATACAACCACAGCTTTTAAGCCTTAATGAGCAGCCGGCAACACGCCGGTTGCTTGACCTAAGCTTAAGTTTCACCCACGCTTCAGTTATTCAACCACACATACTGAGGGCAGCCATGGTAAATACCCCTACCCCCTATTCAATTAGCGAACTAGCCCAAGAATTTACCATAAGCACTCGCAGCATTCGCTTCTACGAAGATCAAGGCCTATTGCAGCCGGTTCGCGATGGCACTAAGCGGCTTTATTCCAAACACGACAAACTTCGACTCAAACTCATTTTACGCGGCAAACGATTAGGCTTTTCTTTAAAAGAGATAAAAGAGCTGTTCGATTTATATGACGCCAAGCTAAGCAGTAGCAAAGAGGTAACAGGATTAATTGACAGTATTAAACTAAGAAAGTTGAGTTTATTGCAGCAGTTAGAAGATATTCAAGTGGTTTTAATGGAGTTAAAATCAGCAGAGCGCCGCTGTAACGACGCTCTTAATAAGCTAACTAAAGATTAATGCTCCCCTGCATTACCTTGAATAAAGTGCTTACGGCATAACGAAACATAACGCTCGTTGCCACCAATTTCAATTTGCTGCCCTTCACTCACTACCTGGCCATGTTGGTCAATACGAGCATTAAAGTGGCCTTTATTGCCACACCAGCAAATGGTTTTAAGCTCTTCGAGCTTATCGGCTAAACACAGTAAATGGTAAGCACCTTCAAATAGCTCCCCCATAAAGTCTGTTTTTAAACCATAAACCATTACCGGTATGTGCAAGTCATCAACCACTCTAGCTAGTTGATACACTTGGTCTTTACGCAAAAACTGCCCTTCGTCCACAATAACGACATCTTGCTTGTTTTGCTGATTTTTAGTGCTTACCAATTCAAACAAGTCCTGCTCTGCACAAAAGGTTTCAGCCTCTAAGGACAAACCTACTCGAGCTTTAATGGTACCCACACCATCGCGGGTATCCATTGCAGGGATCAGCGCCAAAGGATTCATACCGCGCTCTTGATAATTAAAATGAGCTTGAATAAGTTGGGTTGATTTTCCCGAATTCATAGCGGCATATTTAAAATGTAGTGAAGCCATTTACAGCGCAGTTCCTTGTTTATTTACTGTTTAGTGCCAAAGCTGAATTTTGCTGGCGATGGTACAAAGTTGCGATAGTAATGGCAAACAATAACAAACCAACTGCTAGTGAAGCGATCACACTTCCGGTCATTCCCATTACCAAGTAACAGCTAATGCTTATTTTGGCGACTAACAATGCGTAAGGCAGCTGCGTGGCTACGTGGTCAATGTGGTGACAAGCTGCACCGGTGGATGACAAAATGGTGGTATCGGAGATAGGCGAACAATGATCACCAAATACCGCACCCGCTAATACTGCAGACAACATAGGCAGTATTAAGCTCACATCACTGGCTACTGACATATCGGCAGCAATTGGCAACATAATGCCAAACGTGCCCCAGCTAGTACCAGTAGAGAAGGCCATTAAACCCGCTAATACAAATACTAACACTGGCAAAATAGCTGGGCTAATCGCGCCATCTAATTTAGAGGCTAGGTACTTGCCGGTTTCCATATCGCCGATTACGCCACTAATAGACCAAGCAAACACCAGAATAAGAATGGCTGGGCTCATAGCCTTAATACCCACCCAAATGGCATGAGCAAGCTGAGACAAGCTAAGCTGTTGCTTAAACGCAAACCCCACGCTCACCAATAAGCCCACTACGCCACCGGTGACCAAAGACAGGGTTACATCGGTATTCTCTAATGCGGCTAACAAGCTAAAGGCTTGTCCTTCTTCCAATGCCGTAGCGCCTGTAACCACAAAGCTAGCAAATGTCACCAAGGTTAAAATAGCGATAGGTAATACTAAACCAAGCGGTGAGCCGTTATCGGCTTCAAAGTCATGGTTCACACTACCTGCGGGTATACCCTTGCTCTCATCAAACAATTGCCCCTTCTCAGCATTTCTCTCATGCTGCTTCATTGGACCAATATTAATATTGAAATAAGCAACCACTAAGGCCATTAGCAAAGCAAACACAGCGTAAAAGTTTAGTGGGATCATCGTGGCAAACGCAGCCAGCGGAGTGATGTCAGTAATATTGTGAGTAACCAACAAACCACCGACTAAGGCAATAATATAAGCCCCCCAACTCGATAAAGGCATAAGTACACACATTGGTGCAGCCGTTGAGTCAAGCAAGTAAGCGAGCTTGGCGCGTGATACCCCTACTTGGTCAGTAAGCGGACGCGCAACACTGCCCACCGCTAAACTGTGGAAATAGTCATCGACAAACACCACAAAGCTTAACAAGGCAGTGGTAACAGTAGCATGACGCTTGGTCTTAATCCGTTTTTTAGCCCATTCTGCAAAGGCTGTGGTTGCGCCAGTAGCAGTCATTAAGCTAGTCATAGCGCCTAGCAGCAGCAGGAAGATAATGATTTGCAGATTCCACCAGTTTGGCGCACCGTCATCCCACGCTAAGCCTGCTGCAAGCTGTGACAAATAAATGCCAGAATCTAAAAAAGAAAAGTTACTGAGTAACAAAGCACCCGTGATGATGCCGCAGCTAAGTGCAATAATTACGCGTCTAGTTGCTAAGGCAACCAACAGCGCAATCACCGGTGGAAGAATAGATAAAAATGAATCGGTATAAGAAATGGTTTGCATGTTTTCTCTGTTTTTAAATTCAGAGAGCAAATTGAGTGACTAGAAGCCGATAGGCTTTCACTCTGTAGCTCTCCATAGTTGGACTATGACAGTGTCGTATCTATTAAATCCGACACCAGTAATTAGCCTTGATAATGCTAGTTACTTCGGCGCGGGCCCCTTTCATACAGAATCATTGGAATCACCCCACTCTGCACTACTTTTGACCAGCGCTCCTCTACAATATAGCGTTAAGCGCTGCATTATACCCAACAATACGGCACATTCAACCAAAACCATTGGGCAGCTAAAACTATAAGTAGCAACTAATACTGTTTATTTAAGTTTAGTTTATTGACAAGTTTTATTTAGTAATTAATATTTTGTAATAGATTAACCAATACTAATAAATAGATAGGATTAACATGAGCGATTTCGTTAAGGTATTTTTAAACGCAAGAAGTCTTAAAGCTGCTACAAAAGAATTATCAATTGAACAATTAGAAGATAGCTACAATAAACTTAAAGTCATTTTAGATGAACGCTTCGCACAACAAGCTGAAGAAGAGAAACAACAGCAAGAAAAACGCGAGAAGCTAGAGAAATATAAAGCATTACTCGAACAAGATGGTATCGACCCAAGTGAATTACTATCGATGATTGGTGACGCGCCAGTAAAAGAGCGAAAGAAACGTCAACCACTGCCAGCTAAATACAAGTTTGTTGATGAAAATGGCGAAGAAAAAACCTGGACAGGCCAAGGAAGAACACCTTCTCCGATCCAACGTGCAATTAAAAATGAAGGCAAAACTAAAGAAGATTTTCTTATCTAGTTATCATCTAAATTAAAAAAGGAGCCTTAAGGCTCCTTTTTTATTCCAGCAATATTAAGAGGCAAAACCATTTGGATTGCCTTGTTGCCAGCGCCAAGAGTCTTCAGCCATATCATCCAAACTTAATTCAGCCTGCCAAGATAATTCCTGTTTAGCTAAGCTAGGATCTGAATAACATGCAGCAATATCACCTGGGCGACGAGGTGCTATTTTATAAGCAATTGATTGTCCCGATACCTTTTCAAACGCAGCAACCATTTCTAGTACGCTATAACCTTGACCAGTTCCTAGGTTGTAAGTAACCAACCCAGCCTTAGCATCAAGTTTGTTTAGCGCTTTTAAGTGGCCTTTTGCCAAATCCACTACGTGAATGTAGTCACGAACTCCCGTACCATCTGTGGTATCGTAGTCATCGCCAAATACACTTAACTCAGCTAAACGCCCTACAGCCACCTGGGTAATGTAAGGTACTAGATTATTTGGAATACCGTTTGGATCTTCACCAATTAAGCCTGACTTATGAGCTCCAACAGGGTTGAAATAACGCAGTAAAGCTATGTTCCAGCTATCATCAGATTTATATAGATCAGTCAGCATCTCTTCTACAATTAACTTAGAGCGCCCATAAGGATTGGTAGCTCCAGTAGGAAAATTCTCCAAAATAGGGACTGTGTGCGGGTCACCATATACAGTAGCAGAAGAGCTAAAGACTAAGTTTTTAACCTTATGCTCAGCCATTACTTCACATAAGGTTAAAGTTCCAGAGACATTATTTTGATAATAATGTAGAGGAATAGTAGTTGATTCGCCAACTGCTTTTAAACCAGCAAAATGAATAACAGATTTAAACTTATGCTTAGAAAATACCGTGTTTAACTCTGATTTATCCCGAATATCTACCTGATAAAATGTGGGGCGTTTTTGGCAAATTGTCTCAATTCTTTCGATTGATGCAGCATGAGAATTACAAAGGTTATCTACAATAACCACTTCTTCGCCTTGGTTTAATAATTCAACCACTGTGTGGCTACCTATATAACCTGCTCCACCCGTAACTAAAATAGTCATAATAATCCTTTATAAGATAATATATTTGGCTAGCTCTATCGGAGCTGCTATTCAATTCCAATAAACTTATGCGTTTGTAAAGACAAGCGCCAATTATTTTCAATACAAGCTTGAATACATAACTCGGTAGCTCTTTGCTGTTGGCTAATGGGTTGCAAACACACCAATACATCTAAGTTACTAGTCATACCAGTTAATAAACTTTTTAAATTAGTTAAGTCTCGCTCACGGGCTACCGGGTGTTTAATTTCGTTCGCTCTGTGTAAGGCTTGTTCAATAACAACTTTACCGCCTTTCATATCAACCTTTGGAGAAACCGTTACCCATGCTTTGGCTGCGGCCTTTACTGGATAGGTGCCGCTAGTTTCAATTTGCACCGAATAACCCGCCGCTATCAAGGTATTGGTCAGCTCATGCAAATCATAGATACACGGCTCACCACCGGTAATAACAATATGTTTCGCTTGATAGCGAGTTTTAAACTGCTCTAAGAGTTGATTAGGCGTGAGCATTGCCCAACGAGCAGTGTCTCCGCTGGCGCCAATAATTAGCTCGGGTTGCACACGGTCAGACTCTAAAACTTGCCAGGTATGTTTGGTATCGCACCAAGAACAACCAACATCACAGCCCTGTAAACGAACAAATATTGAGGGAACACCAGTATGAAACCCCTCCCCTTGGATGGTTTGAAACACTTCATTAACAGGTAAAGCAAGAGATGCCATTTGTATCCCAGATCATAATAAGCGAAAATCTAAGGCAGTATTAAAACATATTTTAAAGAGCAAATAATGAAAGAAAAAGCGGTAGTGATTTATTCAGGTGGAATGGACTCGTTCACTGTTCTCCATAAAACCTTGCAATTGGGCCTACAACCTTATGCTCTTAGCTTCAACTACGGTCAGCGCCACGTTAAAGAACTGGAATATGCTCAAAAGGTAACTGAAGAGCTTGGTATCGAACATAAAATCGTAGATATCACTGCAATCAATCAACTGCTTGCGGGTTCCTCACTCACTTCTGACATTGATATTCCGGAAGGTGATTATCAAGAAGAATCGATGAAATCAACGGTTGTACCAAACCGCAATATGATTTTGCTGTCTCTGGCTATTGGCTACGCCGTGTCTATAGGTGCCAAAAAAGTATTCTATGGCGCGCATTCTGGCGACCATGCAATCTACCCCGATTGTCGCCCAGAGTTTGTGAAGAAGATGAATGACGTAAGCCTAATAGCTAACTACGAGGCCGTAGAAGTCATTAGTCCCTATCTAGAGCAATCGAAAATAGACATCTTAAGCGATGGTTTAGCCATGGGTTTAGATTACGGTAAAACATGGACCTGTTATAACGGACGCGAGCAAGCCTGCGGAAAATGTGGAGCCTGCCAAGAACGTCTAGAAGCCTTTAAGCTAAACGCTGTTACAGACCCTCTAAGCTACGAATAAACATGCTCAAATATTTTGTGAGCCGATTTTGGTTCCTGCTTATTGTAATAAGCTGCTCGTGGTTTTTTCTTGCACATACCGAACTAATGAGTTGGAACAAACAGCTAATTAGTCAGGGAGAGTATTGGCGCATTGTGTCGGGTAACTTAAGCCACAATAACCTTATTCATTGGCTAATGAATGTTGCAACCTTGGTGCTGGTGTATTTTGTTTTTGATGACCGATTATCTAATCAGCACTTCATGTTGATTAGCATTAGCTTATGTCTAGTAGGCGGTGGGCTATTATGGTTTGCTAAATATGATGAATATGTAGGACTCTCGGGCTTAATCCATGGCTTAATAGCCTACGCGGCAATGGCTGATTTATTCACCGATAAGAAACGCGTCGGTGCCATCATATTGACAGGCTTAAGTGCGAAACTACTCATGGAGCAATTATACGGCGGTGACCCGTGGGTAACGGATTTGATAGGCATCGATGTTGCCATCGATGCCCATCTATTATTTGCGGTACTTGGGATTAGCTTTGCTTTGCTGCTTTGGTGGCCGTTATGGCGAAGCTATAAGCTAAGCACTTAGCTCTGCGTTAATAGTGGTTAGTACCTCTGCAGGTGAGTCGGCTTGAGTAATCGGCCGGCCTATAACCAAATAGTCAGAGCCTGCAGTAACTGCTTCAACCGGTGTCATAATCCTTCGTTGGTCGCCTTGCGCACAGCCTGTAGGTCTAATTCCTGGGGTTACCAGCGCAAATTCTTCACCAAGAAGCGATTTTAGCATTTTGGCTTCATGAGCTGAGCACACCACTCCATCTAAGCCAGATTGTTTAGTAAGTGTCGCCAAACGCTCTACTTGCTGCATTGGGCTAAGCTCAATACCCAGTTCTAATAAGTCAGATTGGTCCATGCTGGTTAACACAGTTACTGCGATCAACTTAGGTCGTTTATCACCATAAGGTTCTAACGCAGCTTTTGCCGCTTCCATCATTCTACGGCCGCCACTGGCGTGCACGTTAACCATCCATACACCTAACTCAGCAGCTGCGGCTACTGCTTTAGCCACTGTGTTAGGAATATCATGAAATTTTAGGTCTAAGAACACTTCAAAGCCTTTGTTGTGAAGCTCCTTTACCAACTGTGGGCCGAACAAAGTGAACATTTCTTTACCCACTTTAAGACGACATGAGCCCGGCTCCAATTGCTCTACAAATGCCATACATTGATCGATATCTGCATAATCGAGGGCAACTAATACCTTTGGGTCTTGCATTGTTTCTACTCTCCGTCTAATCCCACTATTGGTTTCACCGTGCCCCAACTCTTACATGATGGACAATGCCAATATATAGAATGAGATGAAAAGCCACAGCGTCGACACTGATAGTGAGGTTTAATCTTTAATTGTTGGGTAACTAAGCCACGCAAAACTTGCAGGCTTTGTTTAGCTTGACCTTCTTCAGCAGAAGCGAGATGAAGGCCCATTAAGTGATGAAATCCTTTCATGGTAGGGTTGCGTTTCAGCTCATCTACCAACAAATCCTGAGCTTGCTCTGCGCCGTGCGCCTCCCGATAAATAATCGAAAGCTCTACCACTACGCTAGCAATACTTTTTATTGATAAGCAGTATTCTAAAAACTGCTGATAGTACTCGGGCTTTGCCAAATTATCACTACAGGTTTTGTATAGAGATAAAGCATCGGAGGCAAAGTCGATATCTTGCTCTGGGATCTTATTTAAATTTTTAAGTGCTGCTTTATAATCGCCTTCTGCATTTTGAATTTGGGCTAAATGCAAACTAGCTCGCACACACTTTTTGTCTGCGCTAAGCGCTTTTTTGAGTAAGGCTTGGCTTTTTGAAAGCTTCCCGGCAGTTTCTAACTCTTGCGCTTGCTCGCAATAAAAATGCGCAATTTGACGATTAACATCACTCAGTTCTTTAGGGTCTATTTTTTTGGCCACAGCAATCGCTTGCGGCCACTCTCGAGTTTGTTGATAGATGCTGAGTAATTGTTTTAAGGCTAACTGGCGGTAATCTGGTTCTTCTTGCAATTCAATGAGCAAAGCTTCTGCTCTATCAAATAAGCCTGCAGCTAAATAATCTTTTGCTAACTGTTGTAGAGCGAGGTTCTTTTGGTCTATGTCGATGCCTTCTCGGGCAATCAAGTTTTGGTGAATTCGAATAGCTCGGTCAACTTCACCACGCTGCCTGAATAAATTTCCGAGTGCGAGATGGGTATCAATGGTTTCTGAGTCTACTTGTAGCAGCTCTACAAACAGGTCTACTGCTTTATCAGATTGATTAGATAAAAGGAGGTTTAAGCCTTCTACGTATTGCTTAGATACGTGATTTGCTTGCTGTTGCTGATTTTGCCTAACGCTGCGCTGCCCCATGTACCATCCATAAGCGGCAGCTACTGGTAACAACAAAAACAACAAGCCTAGCATTAACTATCCTTGACCGTCTCGTCTTGCAACTTATTTAGTTGTTTTTGCTGCTTAGCTAATCGACGCTTCAAGCCAGCGCTTTCTAAACGAATACGAGTATAAAAAGCCAACAAAAATAAAAGACAAGTAATAAAGCCAGCTATGAACAAACCAGCCATAAGCCATGACAAGCGCATATCCGATTCGGCAATAAGGTAATTTACACTTACTACTTCATCATTTTGCGCGCCCACAGCAAGTGCAGTAACGAACAGTACAACTAATAACAGCGTTGAGAATATTGCTTTCACATAACCTCCCAGAGCCAAACAAAAGCTAGGGAAATTATGCAGCAATCACGTTAATTTAACCAGCCAAGATCACCTAATTGTAAAAGAAACAATACTATAGGCCAGCGTTTACGCGCTCTCGCAACTCTTTACCAGGTTTAAAGTGGGGAACATGCTTCCCAGACAACTCTACCTTTTCACCTGTTTTAGGATTTCGGCCCACTCGGGGTGCACGGAAGTGCAGTGAAAAACTACCAAAACCACGAATTTCAATTCTATCGCCTTCCTGTAATGAACAGGTCATTTGCTCAAGAATTTCTTTAATTGCCGACTCAATTTCTTTACTGGTAAATTGAATATGTTTACTAGCGAGTATTTCAATCAAATCAGATTTAGTCATGGATTCTCCAAGCCATTGATAAAGGGAACTAATACCAGTGTAGATAAAGAAATGGGGGGGAACAAGTCCCCCCCAATATTCAATCACATAAATCTAAAAAAAGATTTAAAGATTATTCGCCTTTAAGTGCAGATTTGAATGCATCGGCCATAGCGTTACCAATCTGAGCGTCTTCTTTCTTGTTCAGAGTAGCCATTGCTTCTTTCTCGTCCGCTTCATCTTTAGCACGGATAGAAAGGCTGATTACACGGTTCTTACGGTCAACACCAACGAACTTAGCTTCAAGTTGGTCGCCAACAGAAAGAACAAGTGATGCATCTTCAACACGGTCACGGCTAACATCGCCAGCACGTAAGTAACCTTCAACGCCACTTGCTAGTTCAACAGTTGCACCTTTAGCATCAACTTCAGTAACAGTACCGTTAACTAAAGCACCTTTCTTAAGGTCAGCTAGGTAGTTGTTGAACGGATCTTCAGCAAGCTGTTTAACACCTAGGCTAATGCGCTCACGTTCTGCGTCAACTTGTAGTACAACAGCTTCGATTTCGTCGCCTTTCTTAAAGTCGCGAACCGCTTCTTCACCTTGAGCATCCCAAGAGATGTCAGATAAGTGAACAAGACCGTCAATACCGCCGTCTAGGCCGATGAAGATACCGAAGTCAGTGATAGACTTGATCTTACCTGAAACTTTGTCGTTCTTATCATGAGTGCTAGCGAATAGCTCCCATGGGTTAACTTTACACTGTTTCAAACCAAGTGAGATACGACGACGTTCTTCGTCGATATCCAATACCATAACTTCAACAAGGTCACCCACGTTAACAACTTTAGATGGGTGGATGTTTTTGTTAGTCCAATCCATTTCAGAAACGTGAACTAGACCTTCAACACCGTCTTCGATTTCAACAAAACAACCGTAGTCAGTTAGGTTAGTTACGCGACCTTCAAGACGAGCACCTTCTGGGTAACGGTTAGCAATTGCTACCCATGGATCTTCACCCAGCTGCTTAAGACCTAGAGATACACGAGTGCGCTCACGGTCAAACTTAAGTACTTTAACGTTGATTTCGTCGCCAACATTAACAATTTCGCTTGGGTGCTTAACGCGTTTCCAAGCCATGTCAGTGATGTGTAGAAGACCGTCAACACCGCCAAGATCAACGAATGCACCGTAGTCAGTAAGGTTCTTAACGATACCTTTAACTTCTTGACCTTCTTGTAGGTTCTCAAGAAGTTGATCACGTTCAACACTGTTTTCAGTTTCGATAACAGCACGACGAGAAACAACTACGTTGTTACGTTTTTGATCTAGTTTGATAACTTTAAATTCAAGCTCTTTACCTTCTAGGTGAGCAGTATCGCGCACAGGGCGAACGTCAACTAGTGAACCAGGCAAGAATGCACGGATGGTGTTAACTTCAACTGTAAAGCCACCTTTAACTTTACCGTTAATGATACCAACAACCGTTGCTTGCTCTTCGTAAGCACTTTCAAGTTGGATCCACGCTTCGTGACGTTTCGCTTTTTCGCGAGAAAGAACAGTTTCACCGAAACCATCTTCTACAGCGTCTAACGCTACGTCTACTTGCGCGCCTACTTCAATTTCTAGTTCGCCAGCAGAGTTTTTGAACTGTTCTGCAGGGATAGCAGATTCTGACTTAAGGCCAGCGTCTACTAGAACCATACCGTTTTCGATACCTACTACAGTACCTTTAACAATCGAACCAGAACGGAATTCTAGGTCTTGAAGTGACTCTTCAAAGAGTTGAGCAAAAGATTCAGTCATTATTTAATTACACATATAAGAACGTCCACTTAGCAATCCGGCTAAATGGGGTTAATAATAAACACCTAATTCATCCTTGGTATAGGTGCGCCAAATCCCAGAGATTACTGGGTTAATTTACTGTCGATATAATCTATCGACATTTTCACCACTTCCTCAATAGAAAGTGATGTAGAATCAATAACTAACGCATCTTGAGCAGGAACTAAAGGCGCTACACTACGATTTCTATCGCGGTGGTCACGTTCTTCAATTTCGCTCAAAAGGTGGTCAAAACTAACACTAAAGCCTTTTTCTTGCAACTGATTATAGCGTCGCTGCGCCCGTTCTGCTGCACTTGCATCTAAAAAGATCTTCGCTGGAGCGTCAACAAAAACAACCGTTCCCATATCTCGCCCATCGGCAATCAAACCAGGCTCTTCTCGAAATGCGCGCTGGCGTCGTAATAAAGCTTCGCGTACTCGCGGAAATGCAGCAACTTTTGAGGCGGCATTGCCAGCTGTTTCTTTACGAATTTCCAGGGAAACATCTTCCCCTTCCAAAATGACTAAAGTATTGCCTTCTTTAGCTTCAAATCGCACATCAAGGTGAGCAGCTAAAAGACTTAACGCTTCTTCATTGTCTAAAGCTACTTCATGATGCAAAGCAGCTAAAGCCAAGACTCGATAAATGGCTCCGCTATCCAGAAGTTGCCATTGATAATGCTGAGCTAGCTTTTGGCATAAAGTGCCCTTACCAGAACCACTAGGCCCGTCAATTGTCACCACTGGAACGTTTTGAGTCATGAGTCCTCCATAATGTCCAAAGCAAAATGCGAGTTCTTATCGGGGGATAGATAAGAACTAAAAAATTCGGCGGCATTATACGTGAAAAGCCAGCAATAAGCCTCACTAATTTATTAACAAAAAACAAAATAAACCGAACGCTTATCCCACTTTTAAACAAAAAGCAGTATATCATCTGGATATACTGCTTTTTGTTAATAGTGTCTGCTATTTTTTAGGCGGGGAGCTCTACACCAGAATCTTTGATGCGCGCCAACTTATAGCGGAGTGTTCTAGGACTAATACCCAATTTTTCCGCGACATCCTTACGCTTGCCATGACACGCTTTAAGTGTATCTAAAATGATTTGTTGTTCTTGTTGGCGTAACTCATTACCTAAAGGTTCATTTGCCAGTGAAGACTCAACCACGGGTTCAACCTGTAATGGCTCTAACTGATTTTCTATGACTAAGCAGTCACTATCAATCACATTACCGTTGGCTAGAATTAGCGCCCTTTGCATAACATTGTCTAGCTCGCGCACATTACCAGGCCAGGAGTGATTGAGTAATTTATGCTGCGCACTTAAGCTCAGCTCATAGTTTTGTGCACTATGGCGATTGAGCAAATGCGTCGCTAAAGGCAATACATCACCTTTACGCTGCTCTAGTGGTAGCCAGTTTAAAGGAAATACATTTAATCGATAATACAAATCTTCTCTAAACTGCCCTAGTCTAACTATTTCTCGCATATCTCGGTTGCTGGTAGCAATCACGCGAACATCTAGCTTTATCATTTTACGGCTACCCAAGCGCTCAACTTCGCGCTCTTGTAACACTCGCAGTAGCTTAGCTTGTAAGCCAAGATCCATTTCACTAATTTCGTCTAGCAAAATAGTTCCGCCTTGCGCCTGCTCAAATTTACCAGGACAAGCTTTGATGGCACCAGTAAAGGCACCTTTCTCGTAACCAAACAACGTTGCTTCGAGCATATTTTCCGGGATGGCTGCACAGTTTATAGCAACAAACTCATGTTCTTTACGTGGTGAACAGTCGTGAATATAACGTGACAATACCTCTTTACCCGCGCCACTTGGCCCGCTAATCAATACCGATGCCTCAGAAGCTGCCACTT
The DNA here is from genome assembly GCF_037076485.1 of Agarivorans sp. OAG1. NCBI lineage: Bacteria > Pseudomonadati > Pseudomonadota > Gammaproteobacteria > Alteromonadales > Alteromonadaceae > Agarivorans > Agarivorans sp. OAG1. The sequence goes on along the minus strand of NZ_AP028990.1, from coordinate 1,776,386 downwards.
TCTGGCTTAACTTTAATAACGCTTCGGTAGAAGCATCACCATAAACAGGCTCGCGCTTTTCTACCTTAATAGAAGGTGCATAGCGGCCAACCTGGTTTAACAATACTTCTGGTGAAAAAGGTTTTGATAGGTAGTCAATGGCACCATCGCGCATTGCCGAAACGGCATCGTCAATTTTGGCGTAAGCGGTCATTAACAAAACCGGCGTTTGAGGCCATTTTTGTTTGATATTTTTAAGTAGACTTAAACCATCCATGCCACTCATTTGCACGTCACTCACCACTAGATCAACGGGTTCTTCTGCTAAGACAATGAGTGCAGACTCTGCACTATCCGCTTGTTCACAGTGATATCCCGCTAATAGCAAGGTATCTACCAATGCTTCTCGCAAACCGGCATCATCTTCAACAATAAGGATTGTAGATTGACTCATGGTTATTGCCCTCCTACAGCAAGATCATGATGGTGTGCCTCAGGAAGTGGTAGACGCACTGTAAAACATGAGCCTTTTGAATTTGATTCAAGCTCAATGCTTCCGTGATGCGCCTTCACGACAGAGTTCACTACCGCTAAGCCTAAACCTGTTCCGTTTTGCTTAGTGGTATAAAAAGGTTCAAATATCTTATGTTTGCTCGCTTCATCTATCCCACCAGCGAGGTCTTCGACACTAATGAGAAGCTCCTCACCAGAACAGCTGATGTGTACTTTTAGCTCACTTTCCTTAGCACTTAACTGCGCGGCATTTTCGACCAAATTAGACAAGGCAGACACCAAGGCGTTAGCATTCACTAGAACTTCTGCATGTGGTGCACTTACTACGCAGGACAATTTAACCTGATGTTGACGCACGCAAGCCTCAGTAGCAGCTTGCAATTGTTCTATGATTTGCTGAGCACTGACCTGATTAACCACCATCTTTTCGCCACTTTTTGCAAACAACAACATATCGTTCACTTGTGTTTCTAAGTCATTAAGGCGGTCCATCATTTTATTCTGAAAGTTATCGCGGGCGTTATCCGACAAGGTTTTATTCGATAAATTCGAACCATAAAGCATGGCAGCGGAAAGTGGCGTTCTAATTTGATGAGCTAGTGAGGCCACCATATTTCCTAACGCAGACATACGCTGCAACTTGGCAACATTGGCTTGTAGTTGGCGAGTATGTGTCATATCGGTCAACACAATGAGCTGACCTTGAGTATCTTGTAAAGGCGAGAGACTTAGTTTTACCCGCCTGCCATCAACCAATGAGAGTTCGTGTCCATCATCGGCCTTTGGCGAGAACAATCTTGGTACTGCCTCTAACCAACGTTGTTGCTCTATATCATCTCCCAGCAATTGCTTAGCCACCGGATTTGCCCTAGAGACAAAACCTTTATTATCAAGCAATACTAAGCCCGATGGCATAACGTCGAAAATCTGCGACAAGTTATGCTCAGATAAGCTGGTTGGCTGTTGTTGAAGTTGCACTGAGGGCATGAAATAAGCTCCGCGTCATAAAACCGTTAACAGTGCTTATCAATCAATATTCGTGCCATATAAAAAAGGCTCTGAATTCAGAGCCTTAACATAAGATTAATGCGTTTAGCTATCTTTGTTCAAACCGTACTTACGCATTTTTTCAACCAAGGTTGTTCGCCGCATCCCCAGTTGTTCTGCCGCTCTAGCAACCACACCATCTTGTTGCTCAAGCGCTTGGCGAATTAAATCTACCTCTAGGTCAGCCAATAGCTCTTTTAGGTTAACTCCTTCATCAGGGAGCTGCTGTACCGCTCCCCAGCCTTCTTCATCGAGCTCCTGATCTTGCTCCCCATCAGGAAATAGCGCTTCGGGGCTTGGATCAGAAAATACCGAGGCATCTTCATCGCTAAAAATAGCTAACAGCGCATCGCGTTCAGCCAGCTCAGGGCTGTAATTAGGCTCAAAGGTTTCGGCATCAATATGACGATACTTCGGTGGCAAATCGTTTACGTCGACAATTTGGTCAGGATGCAAAATTAGAAGGCGTTCGACCAAATTGGATAACTCACGTACGTTACCTGGCCATTGATGCTGCATTAAGGACTCAACTGCGCGTTGGGTAAACCTAACCACTGCCGAATGTTCGTCTTCATGACGATTTACCAACTCTTGAAGCAGCAGAGGAATATCATCTTGGCGCTCTCGCAACGAAGGCATTTCAATGGGGAATACGTTCAAGCGATAATATAAATCTTCTCTAAACTTCTCTTGCTCAATCATCCGCTCTAGCTGGCGGTGCGTTGCCGCTACCACTCGCACATTTGCGGTAATCGCTTTACTTCCACCCACTCTCTCAAACTGACGCTCTTGCAGTACACGTAGTAATTTAACCTGCATAGGCATTGGCATGTCACCAATTTCGTCTAAGAACAGCGTGCCACCTTCGGCCAATTCAAAGCGGCCTTTGCGCATAGCAAAGGCGCCAGTAAATGCGCCTTTTTCATGGCCAAACAATTCACTTTCAAGTAAATCGGGCGGAATAGCACCACAGTTAATTGGCACAAATGGCCCTTCGCTGCGTACTGAATGGTCGTGAATAGCTTTAGCTACCACTTCTTTACCCGTACCCGATTCACCGAGAATAAGTACATTAGCCTCTTTAGTTGCCACCTGTTCTATCAAGTGACGAACTTCTTGAATAGCGATACCTTTACCAATCAAGTTCTGGCGTAAGCGCTCACTTTTAGCAGGGCTCGCTTTACCAGGTAGATGAGTTAAGTATGCGTCACAGTGATGTAGCAACTGAGTAAGCTGCTCATAATTAAAAGGCAGATCTAAATGGCCAATAAGGTTAGGTAACACCTCAACGGTGCTGCCCTCACCTACTGTTAAAAATGGACAATGAGGATGTTTAGCAATAATGCTTTGCACATCCTCTAACTGTTTACTGATTAGAACAACTTTATCTGCATTACTCGCCAAAGCACTTAGCTCGTCGGTATTGCACACGTTAAATTGTTGGCCAATAAAACCAAGTACCGTTTCTAGTTGCTTAGCTCTCTCTTGGTCACTTTCACAAACTAAAACGCTATTGGATGCTTGCATCCCTATCCCCTGCAAAAAATAAGCTACCTTGCGACAAACTTATGGCTAGTTACCCTATTAAATGATTGTAAACAGGCGTCAAAAATACGCAAGGCATAAGCAGTAAAAGCGACAAAAATATGACGCAACTTTGATTTATGAATAAACCAAGGCTTACTAAGCCCTGAGATCTTAGATGATGTGTAGAATTAGTGAGCTACTACTATAAAAGTTCGGTGATTTTTCTAGCCAAGTTCATAAATGGAGCATTTATTGCTTATCGTAACAGTAACGGAAGCTTATGATTTGTATAAGTGTTCTATTACTAACGAATATATGGAATCGTTATGTTTGATAATAAGTCTATTTTAATTACTGGCGGCACAGGTTCATTTGGTAAAAAGTACACCAAGACCATTCTTGAACGCTATAAGCCTAAACGCCTCATTATCTATTCTCGTGATGAGTTAAAGCAATATGAGATGCAGCAGCATTTTAACGACCCATGTATGCGATATTTCATTGGTGATGTGCGAGATCGAGAACGCTTAATACAGGCCATGAACGATGTAGATTATGTTATTCATGCGGCAGCACTAAAGCAAGTACCCGCCGCTGAATACAACCCTATGGAGTGCATCAAAACAAACATTCATGGTGCCGAAAACGTAATTAAAGCCGCTATCGAAAATAACGTCAGCAAAGTGATTGCGCTTTCAACAGATAAAGCCGCATCACCAATTAATTTGTATGGCGCAACCAAGCTTGCCTCAGACAAGCTTTTTGTTGCAGCGAATAACATGGTGGGTCAAGGACAGACTCGGTTTGCGGTTGTTCGCTATGGCAACGTTGTTGGTTCCAGAGGCTCAGTTGTTCCATTCTTCAAACAACTCATTGCTAATGGTAGTGACCACTTACCAATCACTCATGAGGATATGACCCGTTTTTGGATTACTCTCCAGCAAGGCGTTGATTTTGTACTTAAAAATTTCAGCCGCATGTACGGAGGAGAGATATTTATTCCCAAAATACCATCGGTGCGAATTGTTGACTTGGCGAAAACCTATGCGCCGGATCTACCGATTAAAATTATCGGTATAAGACCCGGAGAAAAGCTACACGAAATCATGTGCCCTGGTGATGACTCCCATCTCACCATTGAATTTGATGACCATTACGTCATTTGTCCTAGTATCAAGTTTTACAACGATGAGCACAACTACTCGAGAAACCTCATCGATGAAGTGGGCAAACAAGTAGAAGCTGGATTTGAGTACCACTCAGAAACCAACCCAGACTATTTAAGCCCTGAACAAATCTTAGCTTTTGATAAATTGGCAGAGATATGATTCCTTACGGAAAACAGAATATCTCTGAGCAGGATATTGAAGCTGTTGTTGAGGTTCTGCGCTCAGATTACTTAACCCAAGGACCTTGCGTTCCTGAGTTTGAGCAGGCTCTGTGCGATTTAAGCGGAGCTAAATACGCTCTTGCCACAAATTCTGCAACCAGCGCTTTACATATAGCATGTAAAGTACTTGAGGTGGGAAATGGCGATATTGTTTGGACCAGCCCAATTACTTTTGTGGCCTCAGCCAACTGCGCACTGTATTGCGGTGCTCAAGTTGATTTTGTTGATATTGATCCCGATACCTATAACTTGTGCCCTAATGCTTTAGAACAAAAACTAGAACAAGCGAAACAGCAAGGGAAACTACCAAAGGTCATAATCGCAGTGCACATGTGTGGTCAGCCTTGTGATATGCAAGCTATTGCAGCACTTGGCAAACAATATAACTTCAACATTATCGAAGACGCTTCTCATGCTATTGGCGGACGCTATTTAAACGAGCAAATTGGCAATTGTAAATATAGTGATATCACCGTATTTAGCTTTCACCCGGTGAAGATAATCACTACCGGCGAAGGAGGCGCAGCGTTAACTAATGCCCCCCTATTACACAAAAAAATGCAGTTGCTACGTAGCCATGGAGTGACCCGCGACCCGCAATTGATGGATCAAGCCCCTGATGGAGATTGGTATTACCAACAAGTCGAACTAGGCTTCAATTACCGAATGACCGACCTTCAAGCTGCGCTAGGTAGTTCACAATTAAAGAATGTCTTTCCTTGGATAGCACAGCGCCAACAGTTAGCAAAACGCTATACAAAGGGCCTGAGTGGGCTTCCATTAGATTTACCTTTAGAAATAGAAAAAGCGAGTTCAGCTTGGCACCTCTACGTTATCCGCTTACATGACGCCAGCAAACGAAAGCAGCTTTTTGCTCATTTAAGAAAAAATAAAATCAACGTTAATGTTCATTATATTCCCGTTCATCTACAACCCTATTATCAGGCGCTTGGCTTCCAAGCGGGAGACTTTCCAGAAGCGGAAAACTATTACCAGCGAGCAATAAGTCTGCCACTATACCCAGGCTTATCTGACTCACAACAAGATTATATTATGCAATGCTTGGCCGAGGGGCTGCTATGAAACGTATTGCGATTATTCCTGCTCGTGGTGGCAGTAAGCGGATACCGAAAAAAAACATACGACAGTTTCACGGCAAACCCATAATCGCCTATAGCATTCAGAGCGCTTTAGAATCTAAATGCTTTGATCAAGTCGTTGTATCCACTGATTCAACAGAGATAGCGACCATCGCCAAAAGTTATGGTGCTTCAGTTCCTTTTCTGAGGCCAGCAGATCTCAGCAATGACTTTGCTGGTACGGTTGAAGTCATTCAGCATGCGCTCAGGCAACCTTCGATTGAACAAGAGCCAGCTTTCGTTTGTTGTATATACGCAACGGCTCCATTTGTGCAAGCTTCTCATCTACGTAATGGCCTTGAACTGCTAATCCAGCAAGATAGCGATTATTGCTATCCTGTGTGTGAATACCCAAGCCCAATTCAACGCGCCTTAGCCGTGGATAACAATGGCCACATCGCGATGGCTAAACCAGAGGCAGTCGCCACTCGGTCGCAAGATTTACAAGCGCATTACTACGATACCGGGCAGTTTTATTGGGGTACCTACAATGCCTTTATCGAAGCTAAACCCATTTTAAGCTCTTTGGCCAGTCCGTTAGTCTTACCAAAAGGTTCCGTGGTGGATATTGATGACCTAGATGATTGGCGACTGGCCGAATTGATCTATCAGCATCGAATATTAGAGGAAAGCTAAGTGCTTGTGCTTATTCGCGCTGACGCATCACCCATAATAGGCACCGGCCACATTGCGCGCAGCCTAAGCCTTGCCGAGCTTTATAAATCTCTAGGTGCAGAAGTAAAGTTTATTTGTAAAAACTTTACAGGAAGCCTCATAACTCAACTTGAAACACTTGGCTATCCGGTTGAGCGCCTTTCCATTTCTGAACAGTCCCCCTCGCAAACGGGGTATGCCCAATGGCTCGGCGGTACTCAAGAAGATGACCTAGAACAAACTAGGCAGTTTATTCACTCTCTAAACTGCAGACCTGATTTACTGATTGTCGACAACTATAGTTTAAATAAAGTCTGGGAAACCCCATTAAGCGACTATGTAGAAAAAATCATGGTTGTAGACGACCTAGCCAATCGCTATCACGACTGTGACATCCTCGTTGACCAGTCTCCACAACGTAGTGAGGCTGACTACCAAGACTTAGTAATGCCACACTGCCAACTGTTATTGGGTAGTGATTTCAGCATACTAAATCCCTCTTACTTAACATACCGACAACAAGCATCATTCAAGCGAAGATCATACTCTTCGATAAATCGGCTACTACTGAATTTCGGTGGAAGTGACCTAGATAACTTAACCCTGAGAAGCTTGCAGCTATTAGAAAAATCTCAACTAGCCGATGACGTGGTTTTGGATGTGGTCGTCGGAGCTGCTTACCAACAGATCGCTAGTCTAAATTTAGCAGCCCAATCAAGTCGATTCCATGTAGAGGTAAATCAAGCGGTAAAAGATATGCCACAGCGCCAACTAGCGGCCGATATTGCTATTGGTGCAGCTGGTGGCTCGGCGTGGGAACGCTGTTATCTCGGTTTACCGACTATTTGCTTTTGCATGGCAGAGAATCAGCGGGGTAACACTGCAGCTATGGATGCTAAAGCGGTTGCAGTTGTAATTCCTGAGCTTACTCAACAAGAACTCGACCAAGCCTTAGTCACAGTAGATAAACGCTACCAAAGTTTGTCTGCTGCAGCGCAGGCTTTAATCGATGGGCATGGAACAGAGCGCATCGCGTTTGCGGCCCTAACTACCTCAAATAATAAGGGTCGAGCAGTCAAACTCCAGCGAGCAGTTCACGGCGATGCAGAACAATTGTATCAATGGCAATCACTGCCTCAAACCAGACAATATGCAAACTCACCTGAAGCGCCACTTTGGCCAGAGCATCTTAGTTGGTTTGAGCAAGCATTAGACAACTCAGACGAATACATTTTCCTAGCCAAGTCGGGTAAAACTGCTTTGGGCAGTGTACGGCTCACTCGACAAGCTAATCAAAGCATGTTGATTTCCATATACTGTGCCCCCGCATACTATCGCCAAGGCAACGCCTATGCGATGCTAAGGCTAATAAGAATGTGTTTCCCAACGGTAAAACTTGAGGCGCAGGTCAAAGAGAACAACTACGCCTCACAAAATCTATTCAAAAAGTCAGGGTTTCAACAAGTTAAACCAGATTACTGGATCCAGGAGCAAGGATAATCAATGAACGAATTTTCGATTGCAGACCGTCAACTAGGTCAGGCTTTTTCGCCCTATATCATCGCGGAGCTGTCAGCAAACCATAATGGTTCTTTGGAAAAAGCCTTGGACACTATGGTCGCGATAAAAAACGCCGGCGCGGATGCAATCAAAATCCAAAGCTACACGCCTGACACAATGACGATAGATAGCGAGATGCCAGGTTTCCTTATTGAAGACGGTTTATGGAAAGGCCAAAGCCTCTATCAATTGTATTCCAAGGCCTACACCCCTTTTGATTGGCATCAAGCATTATTTGATAAAGCAAAACAACTTGGCATTACCTTGTTTTCCTCTCCCTTTGATGAAAGTGCGGTGGACTTGCTCGAATCACTATCATGCCCAGCTTATAAGATTGCTTCCTTCGAACTGGTTGACCTACCGCTGATTAGCTACGTCGCAAAAACCGGCAAACCCATGATTATGTCAACCGGCATGGCAAGCTTAGAAGAAATATCCGAAGCCGTCGCTTGTGCACGCGACAACGGCTGCGATGAATTAGTATTGCTACATTGTATCAGCGCCTACCCCTCGCCCATTGAGCAAGCAAACCTAAGCAGCTTACAAGGACTTTCCAAGAGATTCGATTGCTTAGTTGGCTTGTCGGACCACAGCATTGGTCATACTGCGGCTGTTTGTGCAACGGCGTTAGGTGCCAGTGTAATTGAAAAGCATGTAACACTAGATCGTAACGATGGAGGTCCAGACTCATCATTCTCTTTGGAGCCTGTAGAATTAAGCCAACTGGTTCAACTAAGCAAACAAGCCCACGCCTCATTAGGTGAAACCAGATTAGAAATACAAAAAAGCGAGCAAGAAAACCTGCGTTTTAGGCGTTCAGTCTATTTTGTTGAAGATCTAGATGCTGGCACAGTAATTGAATCTAAACATTTACGTAGAATCAGACCTGGTTTTGGTCTTCCCCCCAAGGCATTTGATCAATTGATTGGCAAGACGGTAACCCAAGATGTAGTGAAGGGAACCCCGACCTCTTGGGATTTGGTTAATTAAATTTTATATAAAAGGAATGGATATGTCAGAACAAATCAACATACAGCAGATAATGCAAGACTCATCCCAAGACGCAGTTAGCTTTGCAAAAGAACGCTACAACTACGATTTAGATTTTTCTGATTCTAGCGTCACGCTGGTGAATAACATCATAAGTGGCATAGACGCAATCTCAATTGATGACAAAGAGCTTTTCACGCTATCCTACATATTTGGCGCTTACGTGGGCGAAGTCTTTATCAAACAGGTCGGTGGTGCGTGGCTATTTCAAGAGGAAACAGAGGACGAACCGCCACAAACCTTTGTCAAAATTAATGAAAACACCATCGCCTTTCCTAGCAAGGTTTACCACTTACTGATAGGCACGGAAGATCAAGCTTTGGATGAATACTTTGCTGAGCTTGTCGTGAGCCATAAAGAAATTAGCACTCAATAGCCACCCCAGCAGGCTTATCACACAAAGCGTATAGGGTCATAGCATGAAATCAATCACTCGAGACAAAATCTTAGAATCAAACCAAAAGGTACACTCACTGCTGGTTAAGAGCGGAGACTACCAGCAGAGCCCCCACTTCAAAGAGGAAAACCAGGCAAAGGTCCGCTCCATCTTACAAAAGCTAGCCGGTAGTTTGCACAGCACCACTAGAATGGTTGACTTTGGTTGTGGTACTGGCTTCATCATTAACTTGAGTAAAGACCTGTTTGATGAAGTACATGGCGTTGATATAACGCCGGAAATGATGGCGCTAATTGACACTTCAAGCAATAACATAATCTTGACCGAGTCCACGGCTGAGCAGACACCCTACCCAAGCGAGCATTTTGAATTTGCTACCGCCTATTCTTTCATGGACCACCTTGAAGACCTAGAGAACTTCTTAGTCGAGGTTTATCGAGTGCTGCAAAAAGGAGGGGTGTTCTATTCAGACCTAAACCCCAATCGTGAGTTCATACAGGCCATGAGCCAGCTCGAAGCCAATGAAGAAGCCACATCCCCGTTGATGCGACGAGAGCTCAAAGCGGCTTTGCATAATGGAGAACACTATGCCCAAGAGTATGGAATCGACCCGGAAACCTTAGAATGTGCTGAGCCAATTAAAACAGTGGAAAAGGGTTTTTTAGCTAAAGACATTACTAGAGTGGCTAAAAAAGTTGGCTTTAGCGATTGTCGCATTGAACTAGACTGGTACGTCGACCAAGGTACCATCATTCATCAACACTCTAATCAAGCGGCTGAAGAAATCGATAGCTACCTGCGCTCAATTCTTCCCATGTCGGCACATTTATTCAAATACATCCGAATTGTGTTAACTAAGTAATGATCGATAAAAACTTACAAGAGCGCTTCAACCAAGAAGGATTGGTGCTAATTCCATCTGTCTTTTCCGGTACTGAAGTGGCAGCGCTCAAAACAGAACTGCTAGCGGCCACTCTCGAAGATTACGCCGATCCAGTCAAGCATTTCGATAAAGGAATGGTGCACAATTGCATGCTGAGAGGTAAGCATATGTTGGCACTACTGGATAATCCCAAGATCTACAACTGTGTCACCACACTGCTTGATCCTTGCGCCATTATCTATGCTTACCAGGCTTCCACACTGATGGCGAAGAGTAGTAACTACGGAACTCGAATGCATGTTGATTGTCCACGATTCATACCGAACTATATGACTAACCTCGGACTTATACTGCCGCTCGATGATTTTACTTTAGATAATGGCGCGACATACTATCTACCAGGCTCCCACTTAAGCGAAAACATTCCAAGTGAAGACAATTTTTACCAGCAAGCACGAAGAGCAGTATGCCGTAAAGGAGACTTGATACTGTTCAATGCCCGCTTAGTACATGCGGCTGGTGCCAATGATACCGAGCAGGAGCGCTGTGCGCTAACAATCAATTTCTGCCGTTCCTATATGCGTCAACGCTTTGACTTTCCTCGGCTTATGCCAACTGAGCTGATAGAGACTCTAGGCGACAGGGGCAAGCAATTAATCGGTATGAATGTAAGAATGCCCAGCTCTTTGGAAGAGTTTTACCTCCCCGAAGAACAACGACTCTACCGTGCAAATCAGGGTTAAAGTAATGGTAAAGCTAGTAATTTTTGGTACAGGTGATTTGGCTAGACTACTAAGTCATTACGTTCAGCAAGAGCAAGCCTACGATTTAATCGGCTATACTGCAGACCAGCAGTACTGCTTAAGCGATAATTTTGCCAATAAACCAGTGATCGCATATCAAAATTTACGAGCCCACTTTCCAGATAGCGATTTCAAAGTACTGGTTGCTGTCGGATATCAAAGCTTACGCGCCAAAGCTAGTGTATTTGAGAAAGTTAAGGGCGATGGCTACTCACTGGCAAACTTTATCAGCAACAAAGCAATAGTTGACCCAACGACGACTATAGGAAGCAACAACATTGTTTTTCCAGGTGCGAACGTTGAGCCATTTGTAAGTATTGGCGACAACAACATCCTGTGGAATCAATCTCATATTTGCCATGACAGCCACATAGGTAGTCATAACTTTTTTGCTGCTAAAGCGCTTATTGGTGGAAAAACAACAGTGGGTAACGGCTGCTTTCTGGGCTTCAACTCAAGCGTGCTCCAGGAACTAGACGTCGCTGATGAAACCCTACTTGGCGCGGGAGGCACACTAGTAAACTCCAGCCAAAAACACACTCAGTACCTTGGCCTCCCCGCAAAAGCCATAAAGAGTCACAAACCGACAGGCATAACTGTATGAAAACGGTAGCGATCCTCCAGTCCAACTACATCCCGTGGCTGGGCTACTTCTACATTATCTCCCAAGCAGATGTTTTTGTTCTCTATGACATCGTCCAATACACAAAAAATGATTGGCGGAACAGAAACCGTATTCTAAGCAGTAGTGGCCCACAATGGCTGACAGTGCCTGTAGCACATTCAAACTTAGAACAAGCTATTGATTCGGTGACCATAGCTAAGCCCCAGTGGGCAAAAAAACATTGGAGAAGCATTGAGCAAAATTACCGAAAATCGCCCCTCTTCGAACAGTGTCACGCAGGCTTTAAGCAAATATACAACCAGCATTGGGAGCGCTTAACTGACCTAAATCAGGCGCTTATCAGGGAAGCTTGCGACTGCTTGGGCATCTCAACCACGATTATCAATGCGAGAGAGTTACAGCCCAACGGGGATCGGAACGAAAAACTGGTAGATATTTGCCTTAAGCTAGAAGCAAGCAATTATCTTTCAGGGCCAGCGGCGAAGAACTATATTGAGCCGCAGCTGTTTCACGAGCAGCAAGTGCAACTAGATTGGGTAGATTACTCTCCCTTGGCACCGCTTTGCCCAGCTAACAGCGAAAACTTTTCTATTCTTCACACCATATTCAACAATTTGGGACAAGCTAGACAGCTACTCGCTGAGCACTCGTCTCAAAAAATGCGCTAACCTGAGCAATAACCTGTTCTATCTGCTGCTGATCCATATTGTAAAACAATGGTAACCTAACCAAGGTATCACTAACCTGACTAGTGTGCTGGTCAATTCCGAAAAACTCGCCGTATTTAAGTCCAGCTGGAGAGCTATGCAGCGGAACATAGTGAAATACGGCTGCAATTCCCCGCTGGTTTAGATAACCAATCAGCTCATCTCGTAAAGACTTTGATTGCACCCTCAAGTGGTATATATGAGCGTTATGCTGGCATTGTTCGGGAATACTTGGCAGAGTAACTTGCCAACGCTGACTGAAGGGGCGAAATGCCTGGTCATAAGCCTGCCAGATAGCTAGTCTACGAGCCCGCACTTGCTCAAAGAATTGCAATTGTCCCCAAAGATAGGCAGCTTGCAACTCGCAAGGCAAATAACTGCTCCCCAAATCAACCCACGTGTACTTCGCTACGTCACCACGAAGAAAGCGGCTTCTATTAGTCCCTTTCTCTCTTAAGATCTCAGCGCGTTCGGACAGTGACGGGTCATTGACCAATAACAAACCGCCTTCCCCTCCACTTGTGTAGTTTTTAGTTTCATGAAAGCTGAAAGCTGCGAGATGACCGATTGTTCCACTTGGGCGGCCTTGGTAACTACTCCCCAATGATTGGGCTGCATCTTCAATTAAGTAGAGTTGATGTTTTGACGCTAACTCAAGCAATCGCTCCATGCGACAACAAACCCCTGCATAATGAACTGCTACAATGGCACGCGTCTTTGGAGTGATGGCTTGCTCAACTTTCGCTTCATCGAGGTTTAAAGTATCTGGTCGAATATCAACAAACACCACTTTGGCACCGCGTAATACAAACGCATTTGCCGTGGATACAAAAGTGAATGATGGCATGATCACCTCATCGCCCGGGCGAATGTCCAATAATAAAGCAGCCATTTCCAAGGCGTGGGTGCAGCTTGGAGTTAGCAAAGCTCTTTGACAGTCAAGCTTCTGTTCAAACCATTCTTCACACCTCTTGGAAAACGGTCCGTCGCCGGACATTTTCTCTCCATTGAAGACCTGTTCAACAAACTCTAGCTCACTCCCAACCCGTGCTGGTTGATTAAAAGGAATCATTCACATACCTCGCGCTGGCTCGCTTCTAATAGCTCGCAGTCGATAAGGATTTGCTTAAAAGAGCACTCTCGCGTAGTGATTTGCTGGTACTCTTCCCGTGCTAGTTGCTGTTGACTAGCATAGAACTCGCTGTCCAAGGCACATATTTTGGTGTACTCAAACAACTCCTCAATAGAAGCAAAAGAAAACTTATCCTGCACCCACCATGCCACATCGCTATAGGCTCTTGCCAAAGCCGCAACGGGAACGCCGGCTCCCATAGCCATGACGGCGCCAGTTCCCCCCCCCATGCGATCGGGGTTAAGAAACAAGTCAGTACTAGCAATTAAAGACGCTAAATCCGATGTAAACGAGACAAAATGAAAGCGTTCTGGCATGCCAATTTGATACTCAGCAAATTGCTCGGCGTCAGCACCTATCACCACCACATCTATCTGAGAATTGCTACTCAGCAAATTGTGCAGCAAATCAAGGAAACTCTGATCTACTTCCTCACTTATCCTCAAGCCAACCAAGCTGATTAAGAATTTAGCTTCAGGAAAGCCCACACTAATTCGTTCTAATGCTTTATAGGAAAAAGGCTTAGGGTAAGATCTCGAAAGCTCCAGTGCATTTTCCCCGCGCGAATCCACGTAGCCATCCACCGGGTGGTTTAGAAACAATGGCTGGGTAAATAAAGTAAGCGGACTTCCTGAAGAGGTGGGGTGGGTAATTATCGGAAAACTCTCTCCTGCCATTCTTGCCACAGCATCAGCGAAAAGATTGCTATCAGAGACTGACATCAAAAGCTTAGGCGGGGTTTCCACCAGCTTGCTAGCTAGGATGAACTGCTGTTGCTCTTCGATCAATTGATAGAATGGAATCTCAACACCGGAATAAGTAATTCGGTTTAAGGGCAAGCCATTCCTGGTGACGACTCTTTTTTCTGGTAAAAGAGTCACGTCGATCCCCGCCCCATTGTATTCTTCAAGCTGGTTAAAGCCCACCGCTCCTAGAAACATTACGTCAGTTTGCTCTGATGGTAGAGCTGCTAAGTTAATGATACTGACCTCAAAACCCAGCTGAATATAAGTTTTGGCCATATTCAGAGCCAACAAAGTCGGCGCGTGCTTCAAACCAAGGAATTGATTAGTAACTAAGACAATTCGCTGGTTTGAACTTTGAGTCTCACAGGGCTGGCTTGCTGGCTGATTAATCGCCCCCATTAACGCATCATTGCGCTTACGGTGTCGTTCAAGCTCTGCGTAATACTTGGAAAAAACTTTCTTATATACGCGATTTAGGCAGTAATATTTGAACTCTTCTGAAAACATAACTCGGTTTACAAAAAAGAATCTGCATAGCTGCCAATACAGAAACCAATGTTTCTGAACAGAAAGCTCTGCTCTACTGAGGTACTCTACTATCCCCTCTACTGCTTGTTTTCGGTCACCATAAAGTAAGTGGATGGATAGTAAACAAAGATAGAAATCCTCAGACTGATTAGATAAACGTTCAACCTCGGACAGTACAAGGCCAAAAATCCGATTCGACTCATCATTTTCTTGGCTTGACTGCTCATCTAGCTGAGCCAAAAAGGCCTGTAAAGTTTTAGCCACTCGATTCGCCGTCACTGGCCCCGATACACTAGCCATTACTTGCTTTAGAACTTCACTCTGCTCAATCAAAGTGCTCAAATTCATGTAGGGCTTATCTCCGTAGGTTTTAAGAGGGCTCACACCCAAATTGACTCACACTAACAACTAATCACTAAAGCTAGCACCAGCCAATGGTGCTGCTGTTTGATCAAATTCACCGTAATGCTCAAGATAAAAATCTTTCGCATCGTCTAAGTAATTCTTCCAAACTTCAATCGCTTCAGCCAAACGAGACATACACAGCGCTTCATCTTCATCAGAAAACGCCAAGCGAGTCATATATGTGAGACAAAACGCTCCGCTACCTCGAAGTAAAAAATAAAGCAAAGAATGGGGGTCTTCGGACGCTTTCTTAAACAATCTTCCTTGCTCTGCCATCATTTCGAGTGTTTGCTCCCAGCTAATGCATGGCTCATCCCACAAGGCTCGTATCGGTTCAAAACTATCAATGAAGTTATCTTTACGATAAAAACCTTCAAAATCTTCAACACAAGAACCAAGCTCTCTTCGATAAGCTTTACTGGCAAGTCGATGCTTAAATCCCGTCTTATCCAATGCATTATTTAATAGCAGCACGGAGTCAGGTTGTAGCGGCATGGTTCCTTCTATATACGCTCCATCACTAGTGTTATAGCACTCAACTCTAGGAAACTCCGCCAGCGAGGTTGCAATAATCTCCGCAGAAAATTTAAATTCATGTTTGGTATAAACCTCGCTTTCAAAATTTCCTTTCACTCTAAACCCAATACCATGACGGCCATAATCATATAGTTGCTCTCCATCCTTCTTATAGTATGCAGAGTGAACACTGTGGTGCTTCGCCAAGTCCTTAAAGCCTAAGTCAACACCAAACAGATAAAGTTGTTTAAACCCTAGTTTAAGCAGGGAAGAAATAGCGCAATTAGACACTGTTGGATAGGAATATAATATACCTTGGTATTCCGCAAAGCTTTCGTCCATACGGCCGTATGCCACAGTGGAAGCCTCCCCCAACTTCATACCCAAGAAGCAATCTTTAAACATGGCAGCAACATTAGGATGGACACCACAAACCGATAATAAAGAGATCTGCTTTAACCATTGCTTATCAGGGACTTGAGAAATCCACAGTGTTGTTGCATTAGTTTGCTCAACTTCCGCATGGAAATCGGGTTGGATACCCAACTCATACAGCGCCTTTAAGCTTGTTCCACAAGACACAAGGATCGCTTTATCACGGTTTTCTTTGATCACCTCTACGCAAGAGTCCAGAGACGGCCCATTACCGATGACAAAAACCGGCGTTTCAGCTAACTCTTCAGTAATATCCTCTGGCTTATCTTTAAGTAAAACGTGCGTAGAACTTTGCTTTAATAGATGGTTAGTATGAGTAATATTGAACAGTGAATGATCATAGTACTCCATGATATTGGTGAGGATCTGAAATTGCTCACGAGTGGCTCGAATACTCTTATCTAGCTCCTCATCAAAATAGCTCGTGAAGAAAAAAGTATATGAGAGAATATTAATGCCTTGAACATGCATCCGCAGATGGATGTCATTAAACATATTACTGCCATCATCACCAATATTAAGGTAAATGTGGCGCTCTTCTTCATCCGCAACTCGGAGTATTTCGGCCCAGTCTATCGTAAATAAAGACGCATAGAAAAAGTCCCAGCTAGGTTCATAAAGAATGAAGTTATCAACTTTATGCTGAAGCAGTAGCTGTGAGACTTGGTAGCCCAAACCACAGCCATACATAATGAAAGAAGGTATCTTCTCTGGCAACTGTCGGCTATCACTGGGAAGCTTCTGAACTAGAGCGCGAAGTTCATCGGAATATTTGTAATGTAAAAATGGACTTGGCTTTCGCAGAATATAACGAGCATCGAGTGTTTCGATTCTTGGTGATTTCAGGTAATGCTCAAAGAACTGCTCAGACTCTCCTTTAGGCGAACGTTGGAACAAAACATCACCGCTCACCGCATGGAATAAATTAAGCTCACCATCTGGCATGCTAAACAGTTTCCACTGGCTCAACTCATAATTTTTAAATGCTTCGGCAATATCAGGAAAACGCTTTTCTAATGCGGCAAAATTTCGTTGAAAACGACTAGAGACTAAGGCCTCTTCAATAACACTCTGACTAGATGTTTCAGATTTCGAGTACCAATTAATCAACGGTAAAGTGCACTCATACTGACGATCACGACTGATTGCTTTAGGCGCAAAGCTAGAAAAACTAGCTAAGCCCACTTCACCTTTAGCAACAGCTAGTTCAAGTTGGTTAAACTCGCTATAGCTATAGTGGCGTTGCAGGCAACACTCCACAAGTTGGTGCTGCTTAACCCACTCATCAATGTGAGAGAAGCTCTCTCTACCTTCAACCCCGCCAACCATGGCAACTTCGCAGCCATTCTGGCTGGCATAACGTAACACCGACATCCAGTTAGCACTGTACAAAGAAATATGCAAAAGTTCGAGTGATGGCTCAACTATAAGCAAACGCTTCCATGGCTTTAGTGATAACAACTTATCAATGTGCAGCCCCAAGCCACAACCTAATACAATAAGGCTGTCACAAGTCTCTGACAAAGGCTGATAATTATCTGACAAACCGGGAAAATAACTGTCAAGTTTGGCTCCTGGAGCGGGATCAAATGTCGGATTAGGAGTCTGACTAAGCTGACGTTGAGCTTGCAAAGCTTGTTTAGAAAAACTAGTGACTTGCTGCTCTACATGAAGAGAAGGATTGACGTGATACAGCGCCCTCCCTTTGTAATTGTTACTTACATTTAGGTGCTTGGTTCGGGTCACAAAAGGAGCGTATTGCTTAAGAATATAAGCGCCGACCAGCTCAGATAATGAAGGGAAAAGCGTAGAAAAAGCTTTGAAGTTTTGAGCAAAACGACGCTTAGTATAAGCGCCCATATTGGCTTCTAGCTTAGATTGAGTCTCTTCGTCAGTATGAATCTGAAAATTGACGTTAAATAGCATGCAGACCTCAGATTAGGTATTTTGATTGTACGCCGAGCTAACTTTCCTCCCTCTACGCATTTTTCCAAGCTTTTCACTTGTCTGTTGTTTTTCAAGCGCTAAGGCTTCAAATACTTGTTTCATTTGAGCCACATAATCAACAATCAGCTGCTTATGCTCGCTAGGCATGTCTTCTGTGCCAGTGCTAAAAAACGATTCGACTTGTTGTGCGTGCGATTCTAACCTTGCTAAGATTTCTTCTTGATCAATGAGGCCTTCGACAAGATCTTCTTTTAACTTAACCAACAACACACTTGCTTGTTCAATTTGAGCTTGCAGTAGATTGAGAGAGCGGTCACTCATCGTTGGTTATAAGCTTCAATTTTTGCTGACTCTGGAATTTGATCCCATGCCGATTTAATTGGTAGGAATATTTCCATCACCTCAGCAATAATCGTTGCATCATTGTTGATGCTAGCTTCAGACAAACGTTCGAGCATAAAGTTATACAAATCTTGTAAATTGGTAGCTATTTCACCACCTTTCTCATGGTCCAATGTATCTCTAAGAGAAGTAATGATGGAAGTTGCCTTAGCAATTGGTTTAGCTTTGCTAGAGATATCATTACGCTCTATACAACCTTTGGCTACTGACAGGTTTTCTAATGCAGTTTGCATTAAGAGCTGAGTAATCTGATGCGGATCGGCAGTAGCTATTTGATCTTTAATACCTACTTGTCGATATTGATTAATTCCATGTTTGTACATGCATTACATCCTATAAATTATTAGCCGAGCTGGCCCATTATATAGGACATCTGGCTATTAAGCGCACCCATGGTTTGGTCGAATGCGGTGTATTTGGCTCTTAACGTTGACTCATACTCAGCCATTCGCTCTTTCAAAGCAAGGTCAGCGTAGTCAAGGTCTTTAAGTTGTGAGCGAGTTGTATCTTCACGCGAGGCTAACACCCCGCCAGTTTGCTCATAACTTTTGGTAAAGTCGTAAAAAGTATCGACTATGCCATTTTCTCCTGCAAAAATCTCGCCAAGTTTATCTAAATCACCATCTACCCACTCTTTCAATTGACCTTCATCAAGCGTTAATTGACCACTTTCATCCATCTCAATACCAAGAGCATAAAGGGTAGTTACACGTCCTGGCTGACTTGGGTCCTCAAAGCCAGTAGTGCTCATTTTACCTAAACTGTACTTCATTGAGCGGAACATGGCATCACCACTAAGCTCTTTACGACTACTGTCTTCGCCTTCTAATACCTTATCCGGCTTACTGTACTTGTCGATTTCTGAGATTATTTTGTTGTATGCGTCAATAAAACTACGAACACTTTCAACTGCCGCGTCATCGTCAGGTTTTATTTCGAGTGTAGTAGAGGAGCTAGTCAAAGTATTGACGTCTATAGTCACGCCAGAAATAACATCACTGAAAGTATTAGTATTGCTAGTAGCCTCAATACCGTTTACTGATATGCGCGCTTCCGAAGCGCTTTTAGTTACTTGAGTATTACCAATTAGAGCATCCAAGTCACCATTAGCGGTACCACTTGAGATTATCCGCAAGTCATTTGGGTTACCATTAGCTGGATCAGCATCATCGTCAGCACCCGATTTTGAGGAGTCGAACACCAGTTGAGTACCAGTTCCAGTGTTGATTAAGTTCGCGCTTACACCAAAGTTTTCGCCTGCTTCATTTACCGCCTCCCGTAATTGTGACAAGGTCATGCCTGCGGTAACTTGAACAGTGAACGTTTCTTCATCGGTGCCAGAACCTGCTGCAAAAGTTAATTCACCCTCGGTATTAGCAATAACTGTAGAACTAGACGCGTATTCAGTTTGAGTGGCTACTCTTGAACCAGATGCAAGAGATAGCACCTCAACGTCATAACTGCCATTTGTAGCATCATCCCCAACCGTTACTCCGAATGGTCCACTATAACTCTCTCCACTAACATTACTCCCACCGACAAAAGCGGAGCGAGGGAAAAATGTGGTGGGCTCCTTGGCTTTGTCTAAAATACCAAGAAACGAACTCATAGCTGACTTAATTGATCCAACTGCTGAAAGGGTTACATCGAGCGATTCACGCCGCTCTTGAAGTCGTGCTTCTTGAGGTACTTTAATTGCATCAATAGAAACTTCAATTAAGGCCTCTAAATCCAAGCCACTACCAATACCTGCTGCTGTAATACCCGTCATAGCACAACCCTTCTATACAATTTGATCTACAAACAAACCCGTGGTTTGTCCGATAGCATCTTGGAACTTTCTTAAACGCTCTTCAAGTTGACGGTACTCTTCTGTCGGGATTTCTCTAATTAACTCATCAGTACTTCTATTAAGCACTGAAGTGAAAAATTGACCATCTCGCTCATCAACTACAAATTTTACGTCACGGTCTTGCACCTCGAGTAGTTGATTCAGCGAACTAACTACATCTTCTACTTGAGTTCGGTCTTCCGTTTGACGTTCTTTTTGCTCAGCTTCTTGCTCAGCCTTAATCTTTTGCTGCTCTTTTTGAAGCGATAACTGTGCCACTTCCATTTTTTCAGCAGCACTTACTTTCTGCTCTTTGCCAACGGCCAAACCAGTAGTGAGGTTTGAAGCAGAAATGGTACTTACATTGCTATCCATAAACCAGACTCCTTAAAACAAAGCAAGCCACACTTATTAGTATAAGTGCGGCCGCGTGTTTCTTCTATTATTTTGTCTATTATACGAGGGCTAACGCAGCCTGTGGACGTTGATTTGCCTGTGCCAAAATAGAGGTACTGGTCTGCTGAAGAATCTGAGATTTCGTTAACTCAGCAGTTTCTTTGGCAAAGTCAGTATCTTTAATTCGTGAACGTGCGCCGCTAACATTCTCTGAAATGTTCGACAAATTACGAATCGTAGATTGGAAACGGTTTTGCAACGCACCTAAGTTAGCACGTTCCGAATCCACCGACTTCAAAGCAGAATCAATTGCCGCCATTGCTGCAGAAGCGCCACCAGCAGAAGATACGCTGATACCACTTACGCCTAGTCCACCGGCAGTGATAGTGGTATTGATCGCTACATTGATTTTCTCACCAGCGTTAGCACCAACCAAGAAGTCTGCGCTGTAGGCACCGTCTAAAAGCTTAGTTCCCCCAAAGTTGGTAGTATCACCAACACGAGTGATTTCTGCTTTTAATTGACTCACTTCAGCTTGAAGTGCTGCACGGTCATCACTGTTGTTTACACCATCTTGTGATTGAACAGCGAGAACTCGCATACGTTGAAGCATATTGGTTACTTCATCCATTGCGCCTTCAGCTGTTTGTGAAACAGAGATACCATCTTGTGCATTCATCACTGCACGATCCAAACCTTGGATTTGCGATGTCATGCGATTAGAAATTTGTAGACCTGCTGCATCATCTTTTGCACTGTTAATTCTGAAACCAGAACTTAAACGCTGATAGGCAGTATCTAAAGAATTACCAGAATTGTATAACTGGCGCTGTGCGTTCAATGACGACACATTGGTGTTGACAACTAATGCCATAATTTGAGCCTCCTAAGAAATCGCTCATCCTGATTGAACTATGTCAGGACGACCTAAACCATTTGTTAGTTGTTGAACCCCTGATTTATGAACTGTAAATCAAGACAACTTAAAAATGGACCAAAGTTTTATTAACTTCATATTTGTTAGCGGCAATGGAGGAAAAAGCTTTAGAAAAAAAGAGGAAATAAGCGGAATTTTTTTGCCGCATTTACGGCAAGCCTTGTAAACACTGGCTTTAGGGACCAGAAAAAACTTCTTAACTCAGCTAAAAAACGATACATTTATAATCATTGAGCAATAATTGAACGTCAAATTATTGCTATTAATTATTGGCACGCACATTGCTTTATTATACTCGCAGTCTGAACCGCTGCGAAAAAAAGGCCAAGTGAGTATGCATCACTTGACCGTATCGCTCGAAACGATAGGAGATTGAGAGCGAAACCAAAGCGCAACTTATTATTGGTATGGAATTGAGCCTCCTAAGAGTATTAATTGCGCTACTGCAGTCTGAGGACGGTGGATTGAACCCCCACCGTCCTTTCTTTTTTATATTATCCAAGTAGTGATAGTGCAGCCTGAGGACGCTGGTTGGCTTGAGCCAAAATAGTTGTCGATGTCTGCTGTAGAATCTGGTTACGTGTCAATTCAGCAGTTTCTTTGGCAAAGTCCGTATCTTTAATACGCGAACGTGCTGCGGTTACATTTTCAGAAATATTAGACAAGTTGCGAATGGTAGATTGGAAACGGTTTTGCACCGCACCAAGGTTTGCTCGCTCTTCATCAATGACTTTAAGAGCTGAGTCAATAGCTGCCATGGAACCACTTGCTCCGGCAGCGGAGCTAACCGAAATCGTTCCAATACCCAAACCGGCTTGCGTGACCGAAGTGGCAATCGACACTTGAATATTCTCACCAGCATTCGCACCCACTAAAAAGTTTGCACTGTAAGAACCGTCAAGCAGCTGAATTCCACCAAACTTAGTAGTTGTACCAACCCGACTGATCTCAGCTTTAAGCTGGCTTACTTCCGCTTGCAATGCTAGTCGGTCGTCTGTGTTATTAACACCATCTTGAGACTGAATGGCGAGAACACGCATGCGTTGTAGCATGTTGGTTACTTCATCCATCGCACCTTCGGCAGTTTGCGCTACTGAAATACCATCTTGGGCGTTCATTACCGCACGATCCAGACCCTGAATTTGGGTGGTAAAGCGGTTTGATATTTGTAGGCCTGCCGCATCATCCTTGGCGCTATTAATACGAAAACCTGATGATAAACGCTGAAACGATGTATCTAGACCATTACCTGAGTTGTAAAGTTGACGCTGTGCGTTAATTGATGACACATTAGTATTTACGTATAAAGCCATGATATTTCTCCTATCTATATATTAACCATTTATAGGTTTTATTAGTTGTCAGTTATTTTTTGTTTCTGACTTACCCTATATAACGGCAGCGCTTCAATATTCTTTAGCATTTATTTTTATTTTATTTACACACCCTAAGCGTCTAAATAAAAAAGGTTGCTTCAATATTGAAGCAACCTTTATAACGGCTGATAGAATATAAACTTTAGTGTTATAGGTAATTAAATAAAGATAATTGGCTAATTCTGCTATACGAGGAGTAAGAAGTGTTTAGAGCAAGCTCAGCTTTTTGTAGGTTGCTTACAGCCTCAGCGAAATCAACCTCGCTGAGGCTTGCTCTTGATTGCTGATTAATCACATCCATAGAAGCAGCAGCAGAGCGCACTGAATCCAAAGAGTTACCCCTCGCACCAAGGGATCCTAAAGTAAGGTTCACACTTTCCAACGAATTATCTAAACCTACCAAGAAATCAGATTGCGCCTCCAAAAAGTCACTTTCCTGGAAATTGGGCTCTTCCAAGGCAATAATAAAATCAGATAGCATATTCAATATATTATCTTTCTCAGGCGGAGCTAATTCAAATGACTCGTTAGCACTACCTGCAGCAGTCGACACTGTAATTTCAAGCCCATTAAAGTTAATAGGTTCATTAGGTACATAGTTACCAGTTACGGGAGGAACTAAAGATGCACCAACACTATCCAAAATCTCATAAGTATCTGGCACACCAGCGGTAGTTTGCACCTGGTATGTATTATTTGCTGGTGTAATAGGATCGTAATTTAATTTATGAAAACTGTCATAAGCGCGCTGGTCATTAACTACCGATGTAATATTAGGTGTTAGATCATTAGTTCCAAAACGTTTAAATACATTATCAAAAACCTCCTGCCCAGTATCATTACTTTGAATATATACCGAAGAAGATACTTTTAATTCATTAACTCCCGCATCACCCTGATAATTATAATCAGTTCCATCATACACATAGGGTTGTTTTTGGGTTTGAAAGCCCGAAAATACATAACTACCATCAGCGTTTTGACTGTTCATAAAATCTAGCATTTGGTTTTGTATCTGACGCAACTCCTGTGCGAGCGAAGCACGTTCAGTGCTACCATTAATACCATCGCCTGACTGAACCCCCAATACTCTTGCTCGCTGCATGGCATTGATCATCCCATCCAAGGTTGACTCTTCGAAGTTAAGCGCATTTTCCAACAAGGTGCCATTCTTTAAATGCTGCTCTGTTAAGGTTATTTCCGTGGTCAAAAACATGGTTTTACTCATGTCTGAAGGACCATCAGCAGCTGTTAGCAACTTCTTATTAGTGATAAGATGTTGGTTCATCTTCTCAACTTGTTGCTGAGAGTTAAGCACACCATTTAGTGAGTTTTGATACAAGTTAATACTGGAAACTCGCATAGTTTATTACCTCACTGAGCTTAGTAGAGTTTGAAAGGTTTCTTGCGCCGCACTAATTACTTGCGCTGAAGCTGCATAAGCCTGTTGGAATCGAATCAAATTTGACGCTTCTTCATCCAAATTAACGCCAGAAATTGAATTGTGCCGCTGGGTACTTTGTTCTAGTAAGGAGTTAGCTGCCGATGCTGCCACCCTCGCCTCACTAGTCTTACCACCAACAAAACTTACCACGCTGGCATAAGCATCGTTCATCGTCATTTTGTTGTCGCCACTGGTGGCTAAACTTTTACGTACCAAATCCTGCTGCTGCAAATCAACGAGACGCAACGCATTGTAGTTATCGTTAAAACCATCGGTATTGTAACTCATGGTGAATACATCACCTTCTTGTACATCACCATCTATATTTATTTCGTAACCGGGTGTTAATGCAGGCACTGCGTTAGCAAACAGTTGTTGACCAGCACTGGCAGCCGGTGCGGTGGCCATTAATACGCCCAAACCATCATAAATTTCATAGTCACCTGCAGCATTGATGCGCACTTCAGCTGGGCCATTCACACCATACCCACCTGGCAGCGTGAAATCAGAGGTCGCGGGATCAGTATCGTAAATGGAATCAATAGACACCGTAGCGTTACCGCGGTTATTTAGTTCTCGCTCAACTCGGATAGGCGACGCTAAGGCTAATTTTTCAGGTTGGCTCATACTCACTGTCATTGAAGCTGCAGCATCTCGCACCGGTTGAATAAGGTGTCGGTCACCAGCAGCAAAGGGACCAGAAGAGAAATCCCAATCCATACCATCAAGTTGAAAATTAGTTGGAGGGATAGTCCCTGCAATCACCGCGTCAATGGGTTGGTCACCATCATAGCGCTGAACTTCAAAGGTCGTCGCAGAAGTAAAAGTAACTCGGTAATCGTAAGGAGTAACTTCGCTACCACTGCCAGCAATAAAACTTCCACTTATAGTGCCAGCAGTAGTATTGGTAGAAAACTCTTTACCATTAAAAGTTGGCAAAGTGAAAATGTCTCCACCAATATCGCCATTTAAATCCATACCCAATCTGTTTTGAGTATTAAACGCATCTGTCATTGCTATCGACAACTGACCTAGTTGGTTACGACTAGTATCTAAAGTGGTTTTACGGTATTCCATTAATCCGCCAATGGTTCCGCCTATATCCTCACGGCCAATGATGCGACTAGAACCTGCCAAGCTTAGAGTCATCTCTTTCTGAGTGCTATCTGGATCACCATCTACTATAGCTAGCTTAGTATGGTCATCTTGCAGCACCAAGGCTTGGCCTGAGCGCATAAACACCAGAGTTGAACCGTCGTCTTGAACAATAGTATTAATGTCGATGAGTTCAGCTAGTTCCTTAATCGCTTGGTCGCGTTTATCTGATAAAATCGCATTATTACCGTCGAGAGGACTACCACCTGCTGCGATAATTTCTTTATTAATCTCAGCAATATTTGTAATTAAGGTATTTGCTTCTTCAGCTTTTTCAGTTATGTCTTGACTTAGATTCTTCTCTTGAACTTGATATTGTTCATTTAAGGTTCTGTAGCGATCTGTTAAGGCATTAAATTGAGACAATGCTAGCTCTCGAGTCGAAAGCGCTGTGGGGTTATCAGTTGTTGCGTGCAGCTGAGTAAAAGTATCGTCAAACTTGCTACTTAAGGATAGTGAGTCATCACTAAGGATTGCATCAATGTGGCTCACCGACTCAAGGTAGGCATTACGGTTTGCAAAGGTAGAGGTATCACGAAACATTTGTGCTTGCGCAAATCCATTTAACACCCGCTCAGTATAACCTTCGCGAACGCCACCTAAGGTATCAGCAGTGTAAAAGGTGCGCTGTAAGCTGTAACCAGGAGTATTAACATTGGCAATGTTGTTACCAGTGGTCATCAATAAACGTTGATGCGCGGCAACCCCAGAAGAACCAATAGTAAGTAGGTCGTTCATTGCCATAGCTTAGTTACTCCCCTTCAACCGCTTGTTGACTAAATTCCGCAAAATGTTTGCCGTCTAAAATCTGGCCAATCTTATTGGCATATTGAGGATCGGTAGCATAACCAGCAGCTTGCAATTCTTTAGCGTACTGCTTTGCATCCATGCCGTTGGCCAAAGCTTGCTGGTAACGCGGGCCTTCCACAAACGATAAGTAGTCTATAACACTCTCTTCAAATGAGTCATATGAGCGAAAGGCTGCTCGTTCTTGATTGGCTTGACCATTTCTATACTCTAAAGTGTTCACTACTGCCTTATCTCCCTGCCAGCGATTATCTGCTTTTATCCCAAATAGGTTGTGGCTACTTGAACCGTCACTATTAGCGATAACCTTTTTACCCCAACCCGACTCAAGCGCAGCCTGTGCAACAATTGCCATCGGTTCAATGCCTTTGTCAGCGGCCAACTTTTTGGCTACGGGCAAAATTGCTTGAATAAACTCTCCAGGAGAGGCAAAACTTTGCCGACTTATTGCCGCTGCTTCCTCAGCTTTTTCACTAACGGCAGCGCTGGCATTATCTTTTTCTAAAGTTTTGCTACTTGCGGCCGTTACACTAGTCGATTGAGCAATATTCTTGCCAGTTGTATCTGAGGCATTTAAAGAACGCTGTTGAAGATCAATATTTTGACCACCACGCAATACAGATGCTGGCGTAACATTGGCTGCAGCGGGGTCGAGCTGGGCCACTATTAGATCGGCAAGCCCTAAGGCACCAGAAGAAGATAATTCCAATGCCATTTGGTTATCATGCATATCTCGGTAAGTTTGGGTGTGGCGATTATTTAAAGGCGTATCACTTTCAAACAATTCATTACTCTTACGCATCTGTTTCATCAACATCTGCATAAACAAAGACTCAAACTGACTGGCAACTTGCTTTAGTGCCTTGTTCGGATCTTTTTGAGCAGCACTTCTTAGCTCATCTAAACTGGCTAAGTCGTGGTAGTTTGCTGATTGTTTGACTGCGTCCATTGCCATGTTAAATCACCAACAACTCGCCTTGAATAGCGCCAGCTTGTTTTAGCGCTTCTAAAATAGAGACCAAGTCACCAGGAGCAACCCCTACCCGATTAACAGCACGCACTAAGTCATCAAGCGATGCGCCGGGGTCAAAGTTGAACATTCTTGAGTCTTCTTCCGTTGCTTCAATTGTGCTCACGGTAGTTTCTACCGTCTCTCCATTGGAGAATGCATTAGGCTGAGAAATTAACGGGGTTTCGGCAATTTTAACGGTTAAACCACCGTGAGTAATCGCAGCAGGTAACAAGCGAACGTCTTTACCGATTACAATGGTACCAGTGCGCGAGTTAACAATAATTTTGGCTGACTCTGAGGCAGGTTCAAAGGTTAAGTTTTCTAAAGTAGATAAGTAGGCAACACGCTGACCAGGGTCACGTGGAGCGAATACTTGTACAGAAGCTGCGTCCATTGGCGTAGCAGTATTGGGGCCTACTAAGCCATTAATGGTATCAGCTAAACGTTTTGCAGTAGTGAAATCCGAGCGCTTAAGGTTAAAGGTGATCGTATCGCCGCTCATAAACGGCGAAGGAACCGAGCGCTCTACAATTGCGCCGTTTGGAATGCGGCCAACAGTAGGTGTATTAGAAATCACCTTAGAGCCATCAGCTCCCTCTGCGCCGAAACCACCTACAATTAAACTCCCCTGAGCCAAGGCATATACTTCGCCGTCGGCACCTTTTAGAAAGGTTTGAATTAAACTTCCGCCACGTAAACTTTTCGCTTCACCAATGGCAGACACGGTAATATCGATAGTTTGCCCAGGCTTAACAAAAGCGGGTAATTCGGCATGTACAGCCACAGGCGCAACGTTCTTAATTTTTAAGTTAGTCCCCGGAGGAACCGTAATCCCAAAGTTACGTAACATTGTTGCAAAAGACTGCTTGGCAAAGTCACTATTTTTTTCACCAGTACCAGGCAAACCTACCACTAAGCCATAACCGGTTAATTGGTTAGAACGCACACCGGCAATGTTTGCTACGTCTTTAACACGTGCTGCATTTACCGAATTTGCTACTAAGCATAAACCCAAGCTCAATATTACAATGCTTCGTTTTAACATAAGATTACTCCTAAAACTCAGGGCTTAGAATGGCCAAACAGGGCCATTAAAGAATTTAGATAACCATCCCTGATTAGTGGTATTAGCAAAATCGCCGGTACCACCGTATTGAATGCGTGCATTGGCAATGCGTAACGATGTAATAGAGTTATCTGGTGCTACGTCTTCAGGGCGTATAATGCCCGTTAAGCGAATATACTCATTACCGTTATTCAACATTAGCCATTTTTCGCCGCTAATTATTAGATTGCCGTTGGCCAATACTTGAACAACATTAACCGAAATATTGCCATTTAAACTGTTACTTTGAGCAGCGTCGGCTTCACCTGTAAAATCGCTACTTTGACTTAAACCAAGTTCTATTGGATTACCGTTAATTGTAGCTACACCACCAGGTACTGTGATTTGGTTTAGATTTAAGTTCTTGTCTTTAGCCAACTCGTTACTGGCTGACTTGCTAGCCTGAGTACGCTCAGCTAGGGTCACCACAATAATGTCACCAATTCGATGGGCTTTTTTATCTGAATACAGATTATTAGCGCCATTTTCGGTGAATAGTGAACCAGTAATTCTTGCTTCTACGGCCACATCTTCTGGATATACCGGCGCAAACTCAGGATCATCTGGCACTACGGCGGTGTTTACACTGGCGCAGCCAGCCATCGCCATACAGGTTGCTACTACCATTAGTTTATTCATGAGCAATCCCTCTCTCTAAACTTTGATTACAGTTGTTGCGTTGCGAAGGTCAACATTTGGTCTACGGTTGAAATTACCTTTGAATTCATCTCGTAAACCCGTTGCGCCTCAATTAAGTTAACCAGCTCCTCGGTCACATTCACGTTTGATGTTTCTAAAGAACCTTGGCGGATAGCGCCTAAACCATTCTCCGATGCAATACCATTTTGAGGAGCACCACTAGCACCTGTTTCTAAATACAAGTTTTGACCACGAGGCTCTAATCCAGAAGGATTAACAAAGTCAGTTATGGTAATTTGGCCAATAACTTGGCTGTCGGTTTGTCCAGGTAAGCGAACACTTACCTCGCCGTCTTCACCCACGGTAAAGCTCTGAGCATCTTCTGGTACTTGAATTTCTGGCTGTAAAGGGTAGCCAGAGCCAGGCGTAACAATAGTGCCTTCATCGTTAAGACCAAATTGGCCATTACGGGTGTAAGCTGTTGTACCGTCGGGCATCAAAATTTCAAAGAAACCACGCCCATCAATCATTAAATCAAAGGCGTTATCAGTAGTTTGCACATTACCTTGGTCATGATTTTTTTGAGTGGCAATAACTTTAGCTCCGGCACCAATCATTAAGCCCGATGGCATTGTGGTGTTTTGAGACGAACGGCCACCCGGTTGGTTAATCGTTTGGTAAAGCAAGTCTTCAAATACTGCGCGACTTTTTTTGTAACCGACAGTACTGGCATTGGCTAAATTGTTTGAAATAACCGATACGTTGGTTTGTTGGGCATCTAAGCCAGTTTTACTGATCCATAATGCGGGATGCATAATACGCTCCTTATACCTAGCTTAATCGCAACAAGTTATTGGTTGCTTTTTCGTTTTCTTCAGCGGTTTTCATCATTTTTATTTGCATTTCAAATTGACGTTGCATGCTGATCATATGTGTCATTTCTTGCACTGGGTTCACGTTACTTCCCTCCAGCGCTCCCTTAACCAACTCAACGGTGGCATCGGGCTGATAAGGTTGACCATTAGTGGCACGAAATAAACCGTCATCGCCTTTAGTTAACTCGCCAGCAAAAGGATTGCTTAGCTTAATACGG
The DNA here is from genome assembly GCF_037076485.1 of Agarivorans sp. OAG1. Taxonomy (NCBI): domain Bacteria; kingdom Pseudomonadati; phylum Pseudomonadota; class Gammaproteobacteria; order Alteromonadales; family Alteromonadaceae; genus Agarivorans; species Agarivorans sp. OAG1. The sequence continues at coordinate 1,746,206 of NZ_AP028990.1, read as the reverse complement.
TTAACTTCTTCCAAGGCATCGGCAGGTGCGCCTTCTGGTCTAATCTCGATGGTGCCATCTTCGTTAATTTCTAGCTTTTCAACAGGTAGGGGAATAATAATTGGCGCGTCTTGATTACCTAATACGGGCTGCCCTTGCATGGTTTGTAAAACACCAGCGGCTGAAATGGTAAAGTTACCATTTCGAGACAACGCTTCATTACCATCCTTGTCTTGGACCGAAATCCAACCTTCACCTTTAATCGCCACGTCTAAATCCCGACCAGTGGTTTTTAACAGACCATCGGTAAAGTTTTGAGTTGGGCGCTCGGTCATAGCAAATACCCGAGATGGCATGCCCGGGCCGAAAGCCTGCATAGAGCGTGCATTCTCTAAATCGGCTTTAAAGCCTGTGGTATTTGCATTTGCAAGGTTGTTACCACGTACCGCGAGCGAGTGCATGTTTTGTTTTGCACCGGTCATCGATATATAAAGTAGTTGGTCCATGTCTATTTCCTACGTCAATTAGCTGACTCAAAGGAAACAAAGCAATTAGAATGCCAGAAGATAAGAATGAGAAACAAGAAGAAAAAAAGGTAATTAAATCAATAAAATAAAAAAGGCAGTCAAGACTGCCTTTTTGATCAAACGCTAGTTGACTATTAACGTATCTGAATAATAGTTTGCTGTAGCGTTGAGTTAACTTCTAAGGCACGAGAGTTAGCCTGGAAGTTACGCTGAGCACTAATCAAATTAACCAATTGTTCCGTTAAGTTAACGTTAGCTTGTTCTAAAGAAGCAGAGTTGATTTTACCGAAAGTCCCCGAGTTACCTTCACCGGCAATCGCTTCACCACTTAACTGGGTTTGCTGCCATGAAGTATCACCGATTTGCGCTAAACCTTGGTTATTGGCAAATTTAGCAACCGATACTTTAGCAATATTGGTTGTTTGCCCATTACTGTATGAGGCAACAACCAAACCATCTGGGCCAATATCAATACCTGTCAATTTACCAACGGTAGAACCATCTTGCGACAAACTAGATACTTCAAAGGCTGAGTTGTACTGAGTTGGGCCATTTAGGTTAAAAGTAATGGTTTGCGTTGGATCTACAGAACCCGTTACCGGATCCCATACACCACCAGGGCCGTTTGGTGGAGCAGTACCAAGCGCTACAGTCTCAATAATAAGTGGCGCTGTAGATGCTAATGCACCGGTATTATCAAAAGTTAAAGTCGCTGATGCAGGGATATTTGGATTAGGGTTACCCGCGTTAGGGGTATTAGCTGTACCACCTGCAACATCTACTGGCATACCGTCAATGTATATCAACTTGTGCCATGTGTTAGCCGTGGTGTCATCTTTAATAAAGAAGGTCTCAGCAACATGCGAGCCACCTTGCGAATCATACACCGTCACCGAAGTGGCAGAAGTGTAGGTATTGCTGTCGGTTGGGTCGAAATCGCCTATGTCGTGAGTAGTACCGCTCGACGGCAAGTTAAAGCTCATATCAACTTGGCTTGTCATGGTTGGGTTACCTACTTCAGCACTAATTTGAATTGCGCTGGTTGCAGCCATACTCACCGCTGAAGGCGTGCCGCTGTTGTTCACGGTATAACCTTGTAGGTATTGACCTTGCGAGTTAACAATAAAGTTATCAGCGTTTAACTTAAACGCACCCGCACGAGTAAACTCTCGTGTTTGAGTGGTTAAGTCTGATGCGGTAACAAAAAAGCCTTCGCCACTGATCGCCATATCTAAGGCATTCTGGGTAAAGTTAAGACTACCTTGGTGGAATTGCTGAGCTACATCCACAGTTTTAACACCATTACCTACTGCAGTACGAGCATTTGAGAAAATCGATGTTGCATACACATCGGCAAACTCAGCACGCGACTCTTTAAAACCAATGGTGTTGACGTTAGCAATATTGTTCGCCGTTACGTCAAGATCCTTTTGCGAGGCATTGATGCCGCTTAGAGCGATATTAAATGACATCTCTCAATCTCCTATCGTTTTACTATTCTTTGTTAGGCCTTGGCTACTTCGAGAACATCGCTCATTGCAATGCCACCTAAGCCTTCTAAATTGACGACTACGCCAGATGTGCCACCCGCTAAGCTCACGCTACCTACGCTTGCATATGTTGCGGTGGGTAAACTGATCTCTTTACCGCCCTGAACACCATTAACTTTAATGTTGTACTTACCTTCTGGCATTGGATTCCCATTGGAATCGGTGCCATCCCAAGAGAATGGCATGTTGCCACTTCCCTCACCTAAATCGATAACTTTGACGACTTCACCCGCCGCGTTTTCGACCGAAACTTTTACATTGGTTGTTGCTGCACCAGTTACCGCTACACCGTCAAAACCAGTACCACCGTTATGTCCGTAATCTAGCGGGACTAACACTTTCTGGCCCACTAAAGTTGACGCCTGCAAGGCAGCCGATGAATTCATGATCGAGTTCATGGTGTCAAACTTAGTACCAAGCTCAGCAATCCCCTCGGAAGTCTGAAAGCTTGCCATTTGCGCAATCATCTCAGCGTTATCCACGGGTTTACTGGGATCTTGATACTGCAACTGAGTAGTAAGCAGTGAGAAGAAATCTTCTTGCCCCAATGACTGATTATTATTGCTCTCTGGAACAACCGACTCTGGTTGCCAATAATTATTTTGTAACGGATCAATAGTAGACACTGGCTACTCCTTAACTTTTACCCAGATTTAGCGTGCTATTTAGCATTTGCTTAGCGGCTTCAGTTACTTGAACATTAGCCTGATAGGAGCGAGAAGCGCTCATCATGTCGGCCATTTCTTCAATAACGTTGACGTTTGGCTTGAAGATATACCCTTCTTCATTAGCCATGGGGTGTTCTGGGTAATACTCTTTACGTAACGGAGCATCTGATTCAACTATGCCCGCTACTTTAACTTGTGCAGATTCAACTTGTGCTTGAGATGCTTTATTTAACTCAGCCTCAAACACTGGTTTTCTTGCTCGATACGTTTGATCGATACTTGAACTAATACTGTCGGCATTGGCTAGGTTACTGGCAGTAGTATTTAAACGTACCGACTGCGCCTTCATGGCCGAAGCTGAAATATCAAAAACATTAAAAAAGCTCATTATTGACCTCCCTTAATTGCATTACGCAAGCCACTAAACTTGCTTGAAAGAAAGTTAATACCTGCTTGATATTCCAGGCCATTTTGCATAAATGCAGCTTTCTCTTTTTGTACATCAACGGTATTACCGTCACCGGTGTCTGGTTGATCCGGCACTTGAAAGCCTAGTTCGGCAAACTGGCTGTTACCGCCGCTGATGTGGCGCTCATTAGTAATGTGCATTCCACCACTCTGCTTACTTTTAGCGGCAGCAAATGCTTTATTAAAATCTATATCTCGTGCTTTATAGTTAGGTGTATCAGCATTAGCAATGTTACTTGCAATCACTTCAGAACGGCGGGCTCTTACACCTACAGTATGCTGATGAACGCCTAATGCTTTATCAAATGTTATTGCCATATACACCTCGTTACACTTCCACGAAGAATATTTAGCAAGAGCTGTGCCAGAGTTTTTTTGACGCTTTTTGTTCAGCTAACTAAGGAACTTAGTTGTATTGGTATGCTAGATAACAGTGGCAGGGTGATGCTAGCGGCAAGTAAAGCGGCAACTATTGCCATTTACTGCCGCTTCGGGTTTAGCTTATTTTAGTTGATAAACAATGCCGGGATGGCAACGCAACATATTAAAACGATCGGTCAGGCCGGTAATAGACTCAGAGGCACCCAACATTAAATATCCATTAGGGTTTAATGCTTGAGCAAACTGATTAAGGATCTTCGATTTCACATCAGCGTTAAAATAAATCAAAACATTACGACAAAAAATGATATCGAATTTACCCATTAACGCGTAACTATCTAAGAGATTAAGCGGCCTAAAACTAACATTTTTACGCACTTTATCATTAACTCGAAATCTGCCGTCGGTAGTCGCTTCAAAAAACTGACGTTTACGCTCTGGCGATAAACCGCGCGCCAAAGCTAAAGTGTCATACTCACCACGCTTACAATGTTCCAGCATTGACGGTGATATGTCAGTCCCCACTACCTGCACCCCCATGGGTAAAGTTCCTGGGCGTTTAGCTTGGTACTCCAGGGAAGTCATCATAATAGAGTAAGGCTCTTGGCCAGAGGAGCTCGCCGCTGACCAAATCTTCACTGGCCGAGATAACTTAGTGAACTCCGGCAAGAGTTTGTCACCGAGCAATTGAAATGGATAAGTATCCCTAAACCACAGAGTCTCATTAGTGGTCATGGCATCCACCACGGCCGCACGTAAATCGCGCTCACGTAGGCTCATGGCTTTTTGAACTAGTTCGGTAAGGCTTGCTACAGAGTACTGAGCCATTAACGGCGATAAACGGCTCTTTACTAAGTATTGCTTGTTGTCACCTAATACAATTCCGCACTGCTTTTCTAGAAAGCCACAAAACTGTTTATACACATCATCGGTTATGGTTCTCAATGCATCCACACTCTATAAAGATTGACGAACAGCGGCAGCTAATTCATCTGGATTAAATTTAGCAATAAAGGCGTTAGCGCCAACTTTATTTACCATAGCTTGGTTGAATACACCACTTAAGGAGGTGTGTAAAATTATGTGTAGACCTTTTAAATCTGGATGAGAACGAACTTCCGCGGTTAAGGTGTAACCATCCATTTCTGGCATTTCAATATCAGAAATCACCAGCGCTATTTGATCGGTAATTGGACCATCTTTTGCCATAGTGGTTAACAGCTCGAGTGCTTCTCGTCCGTCTTGGCAAAGTAAGGCTTCTACCCCTAAGGAGGTTACCGCGCGCTTAACTTGGTTTCGCGCCACCGAAGAATCGTCAACCACCAATACTTTTTTGTCTATTTGAACGTTTGCGGCTGCTTCTTCAACAATCTCTTTGCTTACAGTGGTATCAACCGGAGAAATTTCATCGAGAATCTTTTCAACGTCTAAAATAGAAACTAACTCTTTTTCAACCTCTGTTACCGCTGTCAGGTAGTTGAACTTACCTGCCCCTTTTGGCGGCGGCAAAATGTCTTCCCAATTCATATTTACAATACGCTCGACCGAGCCTACTAAAAAGCCCTGCACAGAACGGTTGTACTCTGAAATGATGATGAAACACTTGGTCACATCTTCTATTGGACGCCCACCTGTGGCTGAACTTAAATCAATGACCGAAATAGTTTGGCCACGAATATGTGCCACACCTCGGATAACAGGATTTAGTTTAGGCAGCGCGGTAAGTGGCGGACATTGTAAGACTTCTTTTACTTTAAATACATTAATGCCATAGCGCTGAGACCCATTTAACCTGAATAACAACAACTCTAAGCGATTCTGTCCTACTAGCTGCGTCCGCTGGTTTACCGAATCTAAAATACCCGCCATATACTTATCACTCCTTAGAAAGGGGCATCAACCTTGCTTAACCCCTGTATACTATCGCTTAATCTAACTTAATTGTCGTTTTTTTGACACCAAGAGGCTTAACATCGACTTGTTAAGCATAGACAAAAAAGCCAATTGTTACTTTGCTTTATCGGTATCATATCGGAAATGTTGATAAAAATTGCTGCTTCACTCGTATTATTTTGTTTTAGTCTTACTGCTCACACTAGTGAGCTGCACTCGCAGCTTGAAAAAGCAGCAGTAGATTTTGTTTATTCGCAGATAACTCACGACAATAGTCAAAAAATTGAGCTAACCGCTAATCAATTAGATGAGCGAATCGCGATCCCCGACTGTTCAACGCCTTATCGTTACAGTTTAGCCAATGGTGAAGTTCGGAGAAACACCAGTGTATTAGTTACTTGTGATGAACACGCAAACTGGCGCCTCTATATCCCAGTACGCAAACAAGTATTGCTTGCCGTGGTAGTAGCAGCCTCCCCCATTCAGGAAGGGGCCGCCTTAACTAACGCGCAACTTACCACTAATTTTTTACCCGAGAATCGCTTACGCGGCAGTTACTTCACAGAGCTAGGGCTCTTAGTTGGTGCTAAACTTAGGCGAGCAATGCGTAAAGACCAAATTATAACTGGGCGCGATATTTGCATAGTTTGCAAAGGTGATGCTGTTACCATCTCCGCCAATGCAGGTGGGCTGAATGTAACGACCCAAGGTACCGCTTTGTCTAGTGGCACTATCGGTGATACCATTCGGGTTAGAAATAATCAGTCTCAGCGTCTGGTCACCGGCCGAGTAAAAGCGATTGGAATAGTTGAGGTAAAACTTTAATTTTTTTCTAAAGTTTTACCAAAGCAAGCCGATAGCTTTATTGAATACGAAAAATTGATTAACTGTGGGGCGCCATTATGGCTTTAAATATTAACAACTTAGGTGGAAACCGTCCTAGTCAACTAGACTCAAATCGAGTTGCTGACAAAGGCACAAAAGAAAGCGCTGAACAACGTTCAACCGCTGGTTCTGCTGCAGCCCAGGATTCAGTTATGCTTACAAACGAAGCACAACAACTAAACCGTATTCAGCAGAATTTGCTCAGTGATTCAGATAGCAGAAGCTCGAAGCTCGAATCAATCAAGCAAGCGGTGGCCGATGGTACTTATCAAGTAGATGCCAATAAAGTTGCACAGAAAATGGGTGACTTTGAGAGTGAGTTTAATAAAGCGCTTGGATAATTAGCCTATGATCGCCCCACTACTGAATACTCAAGAGCAGCAACTCACCTTGCTGCTTTCTCTTTTGGAGCAAGAAAAAATTGCTCTTGAACAAGATGATACTATTGCTCTTTATGCTGTTGCTGAGCAAAAAGAACAAGCATTGGCGCTAATAGCGAGTGCCGATGAAGAGATCGCAGCGTCACCCAATATAGAACAGCTGAATTCAGACCCTCAATTTGTTCAACAAGTAGATACCATCAAAGGTTTGCTTGCCCAATGCCAGGAACGCAATCAGCTAAATGGCGAAATAATTAAAGCCAGCAATGAAAAAGTCAAACAGCTAAGTGCCGTAATTGACCAACTGCAAAACCAAAATGCGTCTACCTATGACAAACTAGGTAAAAAGCACAGTTCACAACGAATGGGTAAAGGCTTTAAAGCTTAAGTTCCTCCTCGTTTCCAAAAACCTCTATAACCCAAGTTAATTGGGCATTTAGTGGTTACCTAAATATAATTGAATTTGCACTTCTGAATGCTCTACTGTTGTTATTTGGAAAAGTGCTGCTTGTAGTAGTTACATATTCAAAAACAACAAAACCCCAGCCAAGGCTAGGGTTTTGCGTATAACAGTAATAGACGAAATTAACTAACCACGCTCACCCATCGGCATCTTAATTTTACTGGCCTGCTTACGCGACTCGATAATCATTACCCCGTCTCGCTTAACTGGTGCAGGTACTTTGCTTTGATACACTTCATTGGGAATAAGCTCTTGAGCAGAAGCAACCACTACTTTTGATTGAGCGCCAACGATCCGAGCGTTCACCAAAATACCTTTATTTGATTTGCTAAAAGTACCTACGAGCAAGTATTCAATGGGTAAACGCTTAGATAACTCTTTTACGTTGCGGCTATATACAAAGTCCCCTTCTGGGGTAATGCGAATAAAACCAGTGGTTTTATAATCAATCACCGAAAAGCCACTTTGTTGCATCTCGTAAACAAAGCTTTCAGCTAACTGCATACCAAATAAATCAGTGGTGCGAAGGTTATCTAAAGGAACAAACGAAGCCACCCCGATTGGTGTATCAGCATTCACATAGTGAGAGCTTGAGACTAAGCGTTGCGACATCAGGTTTACATAATCGGTAAGTGAGTGCTGAACATCAGGGTCACTCATATCTGGGCTGGCGGGGTTAAGCGAACGGCTTTGCATTCCACTTAAAAACAACTGGCCGTTCTCATCTACAACACCTTCCATGTAGTGAGCATTGTGAGTATGTGCGGCGTGATGCTTTGAGCCATCGTACACTACAACTTTTTGCATTGATGGGGAACTAGAGCACCCCACCAGCATTGAAGTAGCCAAGGCTACTAAAGATATACCTTTCATGTCGATTCCTTAATCGTCTATTACGCTTTAAGTATCGGCCAGAAAGGTAAAATCTTTACTAAAAATGAACGGTTTTTTGACTCTCAAGATGACGAGTTGGCGCCATAGACATAGTAACGCGGTACACTTCTCGGAAATCAAGTTGCAACTCAGTGACATATACATCGTCAACTGCGTAGGCATTAATCACCTTAGCACCACGAATTACCCCGGCAACCGAGGCGGCTAAACGCTCGTTACCAAGCACCATATCGCTGACTGTTGCGGTGCTATCGATATGTTGGCCATACACTTGCTCAGAAAGCTCTCTATAAGCATCTAACTTAGAGGCTTTCATTGCGCGTAATTGTTTAGCGCTCATGTCTGCGCCACGTTGCTGACTAATAGGCGCATAGCCAACAGCATTAACCACGGTAAAGTCACCCGGAGGCTCATAAGTCCATTCAACTTGTTTAACTTGGGTTGTTGGCGTACAAGCTAGCAACAACAAAACCGCCAAACTAATAAACCACGCTCTAAAGTACAGATTGTTCATGACGCTGCAAGCTCCCATTTACACTAGTCACACGCGGTGAAGTTGCCCCCGCCATATTGGGGATAAATTGATAAGCAGCCGACACAACCGCTTGGCTAGATAGCTCCACTAAACGAAGATTCACATGCCTACCCGAAGTGGTTCGCTGAAAACTGCCAACCACCACGTAGGTAATTTCCATTTCAGTTCTCAGTAAATCTGCATCTCGCGATAAAGAAAATTCGCCGAAACCTGGGTCCATTTGCAAACGTCCAGTAAGGCGTGGCTCTACCATATTTACGCCTTCACGCGATAAAGCGGCAAACATTGCCTCTGCCACTTGCCGCCCAAATCCATCGCTCGATTGCAAGTTGTCTAAATCCACCACCGTGCTTATGGCCACAGAGTCAGTTTCAGTTAAATCCACGTCATCAGTTAGCTGTTGAGACAGGTTGTCGACATGCACATACAAAGCGGCATCTTGCTGCTCTCGCGGCTCCACATAAGGATAATTAGAAACATGATGTAAACTGGTATTGCATCCTTGTAGCGTTACCAGCAAAATAAATAGTGTCGTATATCGCATATCAATCTCCTCCGACTTCCCTGTTCCAAGCAATAACCGTTCCAGTCAAAAAAATAGCGTTTTATTTTGGGTATAGTTATTGCTTACTCCGAAACATAGGAGGGCCTTATGAAACAGATAATTCTTTTAGTTGGGATGCTAATTAGCATGTCGACACAGGCAATATGGTACGAGGCTAAGGGCCAAGCCACCATCGTAAACAACGACTTTGAACAAGCCAAAAGCTTAGCCACCCAAGATGCGGTTAAGCAGCTTCTGTTGTATTCGGGGGCGTCTGTTACCAGCATCAGCAAAGTCTCTGGCGGGCAACTCACGCTTGATCAAATTGAAGTGGTCTCTAAAGGCTCCTTGCATAACCTAACCGTATTAGACGAAGGTAATCACGGCCAGCAGTACTATATAATTTTACAAGCCGACGTATTCCCGGCTACCAGCCAATGCAAAGCAAGCGGCTATAGCAAAAACATGTTGCTACTCCCTCCCTTCTTAAAGCAGCAACATCAAGCGCGTGTGGGCCAACTACAAGAGCTATCACCAGCAGTTGAGCAACGCACCTACGACATCGCTCGGCAGGTGGGTAATCAGTTCAACGTAAAGCCCCCACCAAAGTTACCTTTAAACTATTACAAGCCAGGAGAACATAACTACAAGGGCATTAAAGATGTTGCCGATCGTTATGGCGCACAATATTTGCTTGGCTTAGAAATCGAGAACATTTCGCTAGACCAAGTGCACAAACCTAAATTTATTAACCTTAGTTATCCGCAACGTTACTTTGTGGTGAATGTCAGGGTATACAACGCCATTGATTTAGAAGAAATATACTACAAGCGCTTTTCGGTAAACGCGCCATGGGAGTTTGACGCCAGAGAAGTGATATCCCCCCACTCTGCCGAGTTTTGGTTATCGGCCTATGGAGAAACGGTAAACGCGACCTTGCAACAAGTGGTTACCGAAGTAGATGCTCTACTGGCTTGCCAACCCTTACAAGGCAGCGTGGTAAAAGTACTTGGGCCAGACCGCTGGCAAATAAACCTAGGGAAAGCAAATCAGCTTAACCGCGGCATGTTGTTAAACTTAATTCATCAAAACTATCACTGGGGAAACTGGGACATTCCACGCCAAGAGCAAATAATGGCTGACAGCATGGTAAGAATTGAGCAAGTGTATCAAGAGAGTGCCATCGTGGTAGCGGTTGACCCAAGCATGACGGCAAATATTCAACTTGGTGACTTAGTAAGCAAACAGTAAGGCTTTGCTTTTCATAAAGTTAAAGCTGAGTATAATGTACCCGCACACTAAACGAGGTGTGCGCCTTACTTTAGTGTCCCCTTAGTTCAGCTGGATAGAACAAGGACCTCCTAAGTCTTAGACACAGGTTCGAATCCTGTAGGGGACGCCAGTATCTGCCGCGAATCAGCGCGTCGGACGGTATCGAAAATCGTAGTGGTTCGAATCGTGCTCTAGCTAGGAACCGCAAACGCGAATGCCGCTTTTAGATAGGTAATCTTTTTGTTGAGCGCCCCCAGCGACTTTGCAGATTCGGATTCGCTCAATGCCTTCACAGCGTCGTCTACGGTTGCGTCCTTGGTTTTGGCTTCAAACTTATCCGCCCCCAATCCAAGAAGTTCATCTCACATGGAGCGAGCGGCCTTGCGCGCAGCTTCGAGCGACACAGTACCGAACTTGCCGATAGTTTCCGACTTGTAGTAAGGCTTTAACCGCGACGGTGTTTGCTTGTGCTTGCCAGTGTTGTACTTAAATATGAATGATTTGGTGTCTGCTGGCGTGATACGAACAAATAAACCCTTAACTGAACCGCGCCCGTTGTCGGCTAGCATATACGGCGATTTCTTAGGTTCTAATTTTGCAATATCTGATTCAGTCATTATTACTAGCTCCTCTCGATCAAAAAAGGCAGCTAATTGCTGCCTCTCGGTCGGTGGTGTCGACGTCGACACATATGTAGCTGTGCGTTAGCAACTCTCGCACAGTGCGTTATATGCTAGGCATATGCTTTTCATTAATATCTTCGTTTGAGTCGCATTGATTTCGAAATATTTGGCGCTAAACTCATTTTCCAGAGCAACCCAAGGACACGTATATGTTGTGCCGCTAATTTGGGTCATTTGATATAGCTCATTAGCTGCCTCACCATCCCCATCGCCGTCATTCAGTATCAACAACGTAATTTTGCTCTTGGCTTTGTCCTTGTTTCCGTAGACAATTTCGTCATAAATTGCTTTGCTTGTGCTAGTTTCCATCGATTGAGCTCTTGGTGTTGTTATGCGTCTGGGTTGCAAAGGAAGCACACACCGCCCTTGTAACCGCGATATTCAGGTACGAAGTTTGTTCCGCCGCAGCGTTTGCAATTTTTATTAACATGGAAAGGTACGAATGCTTTCGGCTTATTCGCATCACGCCTTGCAATAGCGTCTTGAATCATTTTTTGGGTTGGGTCCATGCTATGCTCCAGTTGATTTCATCGATTAAGCTTCTTTGGCTTTACGTTTAATTACCGCCTGCGTGATAAATGCTGTTACCACTACCGCTAACGCTGCTGCACCTAACTGATGCTTGGTGAATAGCCACGGAGCTGCAAATACGGCGATCAATCCTAAGGCTTTGATTAGTTTATTTTTCATTATGCAGCCCCTGTGATGCTTTTGAATTTACGGTCAACTTCGATTAATTCAGCGCGAGGAAATCTCTCTAGCGTGGCTTTGTTGCCTAGGAGCAATTCGTGGAATACGATTGAATAAGGCTCGATACCGTCTTCGTCTGCAATCTTCTTGGCGTATTGCAGAACCCAGAGAGTAGAATAGCTACCAGCAAGTGCATCAGACGCGCCTTTAGTAGCCGCATGTAGCTGTTGCCACATTTTATCGGTCACAGTATTAAGTGTCATTTTACGACTATTAGCGTTTTCAAAACCAAGAATAATCATGTTCGCTTCGGTGAATGCTTTTAGCTGGTCGATATTGCGCGTTTTGCCAAACAATTTCTTTAATAATTTCATGTTATGCCCCCATTTCGAAAATTGAATCGAGGTCATGTATGCGAAGGTTGGCTTCTATTTGAATCCAGGTAGGCTCGGATATTGCCTCCAGCGATTTCTCGTTAGTCCCCATCATCCGATCGAAGAATGAGTAGGCATCCCAGTTGCCCACATCACGAGCTATTTTCTTTTGGGTTGCGAGAGCCAGCTGTAGGCTTATTGCGCCTTTGCCCTCATTGATGTTAGAGGTTGCCAGATTCACGGCTCTTAGTGATTCATAGCTCAGCATTGCTACCCATCTTCGAGCTTCTTCGCGGCGCATCATTCCGAAGAACGTTGCGTGATTCACGATTGCTCTCTTGGTGATGAAGTTTCTATCAAACGTATTAGCTGCATAACCCAGAATTTTGTCTAACATGTGCTTTCTTCTCTTTTGGTTTTAGTTAAACTCCTTGTAATTCAATGGCCTAGCCCTGCCTACCTTTCTAGTAGACCACGCCTCATAGGGACGCCACAAGTATCATTGCATCACCGAGGGACGCCAGCATGATGTAATTGTCATACAATATTTTGACTTATTTTTGGTATCGCTTCCATCCAAAATTCGCATAACTAGCGCATAGCAGATATTCGATAATCGTATAACTGATATAGATCCCAGAACCCAAGGGAGAGAGAATGTGTGATGGGGTATTCCGATGTATTAAGAGAGTAGATGTCTGGTAATAGTTGGATGATGCTCAGGTCAAGCCGCACTACGTGTTCCACCTATCGGTCGGCGTAGTACGCTAGATAGGTCTCTAATGAGCTAGGCTAGAGCCAGTGTCGACGGCTTGGTATGGCGTCCTACGGTGCACTACGCCCCTAGCCGCTTAAGTCGACGCGGTGTCGACGGCCTATCTTCTCCATCCTGTAGGGGACGCCAGTATCTGCGTAACAAAGTATGCTCTAGCCCACGTTTATGTGCGTTGTACCTAGCTGTGACATAATTGATTTACAGCACACTTGGCTTTTTTCTATCGATATAGCTACGCAGCCTCCTTCGCACACTCACTTTCCGCAGCTTTGCGGGCTGCGATAGCCTCATCCTGTTTTTTAAAACACCCTAAATGCTTGCGTTTCCCTTCGACAATTATATGAGCCATCCATAGTGCATCTCGTTTGTGAAAACTTACACCCTTCATGTTCTTACCTCGTCAATCTACATTATGCGTGCCTTGAAAGTGAAACTAGCTCACTAAGTTGATTACAGTGCTTTATAAGCCATTAGTAACGAGCAAATACTTAGATAGCCACACACTTGTTACCAATGCATTCAACTTATTTGACGCTAAAGCCACCCACAGAAAATGAGCTAAAGCTATTACCGTAGTTCCTTCACTGTTGGCTGCTAGTTACAATTTTCTTTTGGACACAAAAAAGCCGCCCTTGGGCGACTTCCTATCTAGCTATTTTCATCAGACTATCCTTCTGACAACACAGATATTACCACGCAGCCCTTTGCTCAACTATGTATAGTTCATATACGCTAGGTGAATCACATAATGCAATGATATCAACCACCTAGCCTGAGTCGTTACACCGAACCTCCTATCGACTCACCCGCTGATTATTACCTTGCCCACCTTTTCACTTCCAGGAAACAAAAAAGCCTCGAGCAAGTCGAGGCTTTTGCATGAACACTTAGAGGTTAAATAGCACCAGCCCCAGGCATTGCTTTACACACATATATGCTTTCTTTTAGCCCTGTTAATGCTTGGTATTTCTGCTCAACCGCTTGGCACACATCATCCACTAAAGCAGGTGGTATCAAGGCCACAATACAACCACCAAAACCACCACCGGTCATGCGAACGCCGCCTTCTGCGCCAATCACTTGCTTAACAATGTCTACAAGACCATCTACTTCCGGCACCGTAATTTCGAAATCGTCACGCATAGAGGCATGAGACTGCTCCATTAGCACACTCAGCTTCGCCATGTCGTTGGCTTTTAACGCTTCCGATGCAGCCAATGTGCGGGCATTTTCAGTAATTACGTGACGCGCACGTTTCGCCACAATAGGATCGAGGCTCGCAGAGTTCTCTGCAAACATTGTTTCACTAACATCACGTAAAGAACTTACCCCTAAACCATTAGCAGCAGCTTCACATTGCTCACGACGAGTATTGTATTCACTATCTACCAAGCCACGTTTTTTGTTGCTGTTAATAATAACAACCGCCATCTCTTCTGGCATGGCTACCGCTTTGGTTTCTAATGAACGACAATCAATAAGCAAGGCGTGGTTTGCTTCACCTTCGGCTGAAATAAGTTGGTCCATAATGCCGCAGTTACAACCAACAAAGTTGTTTTCAGCTTCTTGTCCAATTAAGGCAAGTTGCTGTTGCGACACATCCAGTTCATATAGCGTTTTAAACGTTTGGCCAATAACCACTTCTAACGCGGCCGAAGAACTTAAGCCTGCACCTTGTGGCACATTACCACTCACCGCAATATCAGCACCTGAAAAAGTGAAACCTTTGTTCAGCAATACTGAAATAACCCCACGAATGTAGTTAACCCACATTAGGTCTTGGTCAAATTCTAAAGGTTGGCTTATATCAAACTCGTTAACTTGATTACCGTAATCTACTGATACCACCCGCACAATACTGTCTGTACGTGGAGACGCAGCCACTACTGCTTGGTAATCAATAGCGCAAGGTAATACAAAACCATCGTTATAATCGGTATGTTCACCGATGAGGTTTACCCGCCCAGGTGCTTGTATCAGCTTTGCAGGTGTTTGCCCGGTCATTTCAGTAAAGGCACTAGCAACCTTATCAATGAGTTGTTGTTGGCGATCTGTCATTATCGGCTCCTTTACTGATCTTGTTCTTTGTAATGTACGTCACTTAGGTCACGAAGCTTTGCAGCCGCTTGTTCGGCGGTTAAGTCACGCTGGCTTTCTGCTAGCATTTCGTAGCCCACCATAAACTTGCGCACACTGGCGCTACGTAATAGCGGTGGGTAGAACAAGGCATGTAATTGCCAATGTTCTGTAGATGTGTCCCCTTCCTTAAAGAAAGGCGCATAATGCCAACCCATTGAGTAAGGGAATGAACACTTAAACAGATTGTCATAGCGACTAGTCAACTTTTTAATGGCAAGAGACAAGTCGTCACGTTGCTCATCAGACAGTTCGCTCATTCGGCGAATATGCGCTTTAGGCAGTAGCATCGTTTCAAACGGCCATGCAGCCCAATAAGGTACTACAGCCAACCAATGCTCGGTTTCAACAACCGTTCGTACACCATCAGCTTGTTCTTTTGCTGCATAGTCAACTAAAAGGTTGCTGCCGTGTTGCTGGTAATACTCTCGTAAATGCTTGTCTTTACGCTCAATCTCATTCGGTAAAAAGCTGTTGGCCCAAATTTGGCCATGAGGATGAGGCTGAGAACAGCCCATGGTTTCACCTTTGTTCTCAAAAGCCTGAACCCATAGGTAGTCTTTACCAAGCTCTTCGATTTGCTCATTCCAAGTGTCGATAACACCTCGAATAGCGGGTACCGAAAGCTCGGGTAAGGTTTTGCTATGGTCGGGAGAAAAACAAATCACTCTACTTAAACCACGAGCTTCCATACTGGTAAACAAGGGATCGGCTGACTTAGGCACGTCGGGAGAATCCGTCATCAATGCCGCGAAGTCATTTCCAAATACGTAAGTCCCCTTATAATCTGGGTTAACATCACCAGAAATTCGGGTATTACCTGCACACAAAAAACAGCCTTCGTCATAGCTAGGAAGCTCAGCTGTAGACGGGGTTTCATCTTGGCCACTCCACGGGCGCTTAGCACGATGCGGAGAAACTAAGATCCACTGTCCCGTTAACGGGTTGTACCGACGGTGCGGATGCTCTGTTGGGTCGAATTGAGTGTCTAACATGAGATTTTCTTACTCCATAAAAAGCACCCACAAAAGTGCTTTCTGTTTTCTTAACTTTTACTGGTCGTAACCTTTAGGATTATTTGACTGCCAATTCCAAGTATCAGCGGTCATGTCATCAATGCTGCGAGTGGCTTTCCAGCCTAAAACTTTTTCCGCTTTATCGGTGGCGGCCCAGCATTCAGCAATGTCGCCATTACGGCGCGGGCAAATTTGGTAAGCGATATCTTTACCGCAAGCTGCGCTAAATGCTTTTACCATTTCAAGCACAGAGCTGCCTTTACCAGTTCCGAGGTTGAAGATATGTAAACCGGCTTGCTCACCAATTTTGGTTAAGGCTGCAACGTGACCATCAGCTAAATCCATAACGTGAATGTAGTCGCGAACGCCAGTGCCATCGGGGGTTGGATAATCATCACCAAATACTGACAAACTCTCTCGGCGACCGACCGCAACTTGCGCAATAAACGGCATTAAGTTATTTGGAATACCTTGAGGGTCTTCACCCATTAAGCCACTAGGATGAGCGCCAACAGGGTTAAAGTAACGCAGTAAGGTAACGCTTAAATCTGGCGCTGCGAGTTGAATATCGCGGAAGCACTCTTCCACCATAAACTTGCTTCGGCCATAAGGGTTAGTCACATCACCGGTTGGAGTATCTTCGTTGATTGGCATAACACTTGGCTCGCCGTACACCGTAGCCGAAGAGCTAAATACAATGCTTTTTACGCCAGCTTTACGCATCACATCAATTAGTACTAACGAACCAGTTACGTTATTGTCGTAGTACTCATAGGGCTTCTCAACTGACTCACCCACTGCTTTTAAGCCAGCAAAATGAATGACAGAGTCAATATTATGTTCGCTAAAGATCTTTTCTAGTACCGTGCGGTCTCGCACATCACCTTGGTAGAAAGCAGGTTGTTGTTTGGTTAAGGTTTCGATTCGCGCAAGTACTTCACGCTTACTGTTACATAGGTTATCTAGAATAATGGGGGTTAAACCAGCATTAATCAGTTGTACACAAGTATGACTGCCAATGTAGCCCATACCGCCTGTAACCAAGACCTTATTCATCACGTTCTCCAAAATCTGTACAGCTTATGCTGCACCCAGTTCTACAAAAAACTGCTTAAACAGCTTCGAATAAGTATATTGAAGCACGAAAGGGTAAACGTTTCCACTTTTAAATATAAAGTAATTTAATTATTGGCAAATTTTGCGATTCAGCACAAAGTAAACAGCCTAGCATCGTCTTACAAGCACCAACAATCATAGCCTTGAGCAACCAATAGCCACTGCGGCAAAACAGCTTGCCAGCTCTGTCACTTAGCCACTTCAGCAATCTTTTAATATGTTTCTTTGTGGGTAATAGCTCTCACCAAGGGAAACTATTACCCTCAACCACTTATTGCAACACATTAAAGACAACGTTTACCTAACTATCAGGATAGCAGTAAATGACATAATTCGATTATGTTTCCTTTAGATATGAGCAGCACCTAGCTTTTGTATAAAACTTGGCCATATAGCCAATTTGTCATATTGATATGCGGTAATTACCCACAATTTCACTATAAAACCCAAATAATATTTCGGTTCTGTTTAGCTTACACTTGTTCGCTCAAATAAAACTACCTAGAATAGCCCCCCTAATTATGGCTATTCGCCCTCATCCTCATAAAGGTAATTACATGCAGCACATCGTTAACTTGCTTAGCCAACAAGCTGAGCAACAGTTAGATCAGGTTGCGCTAAAAATTTGGCGCAACCAAGCTTGGCAGTGTTTTACATGGAAGGATTTCTCGCAGCAATGGACGCAAGTAGCAAAAGGCTTAATTAAACTAGGTCATGAAGAACAGCAAGGCGTGGCAATTATGTCACCCAACATGCCTGAATGGACTATCACCGATTTAGGCATTTTAGCGGCGCGCGGTTGTGTAGTGCCCATTTACCCAACCAACACGCTAGAGCAAAGCCAATACATTTTAGAGGATGCGGGCTGCAAAATATTATTTGTGGGCCAGCAAGAGCAAATAGAGATAGGCTTAAAGCTGTTAGATGCAGGACAAATTGAAACACTTATTTGTTTTGAAGAAAGTCCGCTCACTCAACAAGAAAACGTATTGAGCTGGCAACAGCTACTTTGTTTAGGTGGAGCAGACGAAGCGCAAACGCTGTTATTGCGTCAACAAAATCAACAAATGAGTGACCTTGCAACACTTATATACACCTCTGGCACTACTGGTGAACCCAAAGGTGTAATGCTTGACCACGCTAACTTTGCAGCAGCTTTTGCCATGCATGACCAGCGCCTAGATGTTAGAGCTAGCGATGTATCACTAAGCTTTTTACCGCTAAGTCACGTATTTGAGCGAGCTTGGACTTATTACATCTTGTATCGTGGTGCGAGCAATATTTACCTAGAGGATCCAGCTCAAATTCAAGAAGCATTGCCACGTAGCCAAGCAACCCTAATGTGCAGTGTGCCGCGCCTCTATGAAAAAATCCATGCTGCCGTTTTGCAGAAAGTTGCCGCGGCCCCAAAAACTAAACAAGTGCTATTTAATTGGGCCTTAAGCGTGGCTCAACAGCGGTTGGCTGCAAAGCAAAGTAATCTAACACCTAGCCTGCTGCTAAAGGTACGCTATGCGCTTGCCAACAAACTTGTGCTTAAGAAACTTCGCGCAATATTTGGCCCAGCTAGGTTACTGCCCTGCTCGGGGGCTAAATTGGCAGACGACATTAACAGCTTTTTTCAAAGCCTTGATATCCCTATTAACTATGGCTATGGCATGACTGAGTCCACCGCTACGGTATCTTGTTACAGCCAAACTAAAAAGACCATCGGCAGCATTGGTCAGCCTTTAGAAGCGCTACAGGTAAAAATCTCTGAGCAAGGAGAGATTTTAATTAAAGGTGACACCGTAATGCGTGGTTACTTTAATAAACCACAAGCCACTGCCGACACCATTGCAGATGGTTGGCTACATACCGGCGATGCAGGAAAGCTAGATGCGGAAGGTAACCTAGTGTTAACCGAACGAATTAAAGAGCTAATGAAAACCTCTGGAGGGAAATACATTGCCCCTCAACGAGTAGAAGGCGCTTTGATCCGCGAACCTTTATTTGAGCAGGTTGCCATTATTGCCGATGCACGCCATTTTGTTTCAGCCTTGATTGTTCCAGCTTTTGAAGCCCTAGAGCTACACGCTAAACAACTAGGTATTAAATGGCAGCATCGAAACGAATTGCTTGAGAATGCAGAAATCAAAAACCTTATTCAAGCTAGACTGAAGCAAGTACAAACCAACCTGGCTAGGTTTGAGCAAGTAAAACAGTTTACCCTACTGCCACGCGAATTCTGTATGAAACAAGGTGAGCTAACACCCACTTTAAAACTGCGACGAGCAGTGATTGAGAGCCGCTTTGCTGAGCAAATAAGCGCAATGTACGCGGAGCCCAAAACAGCATAATGCTTCGAATAAAAAAGGCGCTGTTAGCGCCTTTTTTATTTCCTAATCTTCCCAGTTATCGCGCATCTTTTTTATCACCGAGTCACTTACATCATGAATATTGGGAAAACGGCCGTTACAACATTTTACTTCTAATACAGCTTTATACTTAAGCGCTAAGTCGCGATAAGCTTGCATCTCCCACTGCTTTACAAAAGTATTCGCCACCACCACATTATTGCCCAAGGCTAATTGCTGCTCTGTTTGTTGCTGGCACCATTGATGGGCCAGCCCAATATCTTCGGCGCGATAATTATATGTGCCTTGTTTATCAACAAAGTACATATCGGCTTCTAGATGAACAGCATCTAAAGTGGCGGCTAAGGTAGACTTGCCGCTACCCGGTAAACCTCGAATTAAGGTAAGCGTTAGCGACGAGCTGCTCAATTACGAAACAGCCTTAAGCTTTGGCTTATCTTGCTCTTGGCAATAGGCCAAAGGTGCTTGTTTTAATAATGCGATTACCGCTTGCTCGTCCATGGCTTCACACGCTTGGTTTAGCTCATCAAACAAAGCCATCAACTCTGCCCAAGGCATAAAGCTCTCGTTGGCTGTAAGAATACGTGGGTGATCGGTTGGTCGCTCATCATCGCCCACCAGCAACTCTTCATACAGCTTCTCGCCAGGGCGCAATCCAGTATATTTAAGCTCAATATCACCATCAGTATTGGCTTCATCCCTTACCTCTAAACCAGAAAGGTGAACCATGCGTTTAGCAAGCTCAGCAATTTTCACTGGTTCGCCCATATCCAATACAAAAACCTCGCCGCCCTTGGCCATTGATCCTGCCTGAATTACCAACTGAGCAGCTTCTGGAATTGTCATAAAGTAGCGAATAATGTCTGGGTGAGTAATGGTTAAGTCTTCGCCTTTACGAATTTGTTCTTTAAACAAAGGAATAACCGAACCAGATGAGCCCAATACATTACCAAAACGCACCATGCTAATGGTAGTTTCTGACTGGTGTTCAGCTAAGCTCTGCATCACTAGCTCTGCCAAACGTTTGGTTGCTCCCATTACATTGGTTGGTCTAACCGCTTTGTCGGTTGATACCAATACAAAAGTGCTTACCTTTGCTTTAATTGCGGCTTGGGCGATATTGTAAGAACCAAACACATTGTTACATACGCCTTCAACCACGTTTTGCTCAACTAAGGGCACATGTTTATATGCCGCAGCATGATAAACCGTATCTACATTATTAGCCTGCATCATGGCACTTAAACGTGGTAGATGCTGAACTGAAATCATCAATGGCACCAGTTCAACGTTAAGTGCTAAGGCTTCACAACGTTTTATTAGTTCACGTTCAATTTCATACAAAGCCACTTCTGAGCGCTCAACAAGCAACAAACGCTTGGGTCTATATTGGATGATTTGACGACAAAGCTCTGAACCAATAGAGCCACCAGCACCACTTACCAATACGGTTTTATGGCGAATAGAACTGTCCATTAAATGAGAATCAGGACTTACCGCTTCGCGCCCCAATAAATCTTCAATTTCTACCTCTTTGATCTGATCAACTTTAGCTTCACCGGTCACCAAATCATTTAGACGAGGAACCGTGAGTACTTCGGTATTTAAATCAGCTAGAGAAGTAAGAATTTCAGAACGACGCTTTTTACCAGCGTTTGGAATGGCCAATAGAACCTTGCTGACATGGAAGCGATGAATCAACATTGGTAGTTGTTGAGGAGGATAAACGGTTAAACCGTGAATCAAGGAATGACGCAGTTCTTTCTTATCATCAATAAATGCTACCGCCTGAAAATCATCTCCTTGGCCGATAGCTTGTAATAACTGGCGACCACTATCTCCAGCACCAAAAATAATCACATTTTGTTTAGTACTGTTTTCTATCCACACAAATAAGTAACGAATAGCAAAGCGCACTCCGCCACACATAATTATGCCAAAGGCTAAATAAATGAACGGGGCTGTACGAGGGATCACTGCTTGTAAGTAAAATGAGGTGACAATCATTAAAAGTGTGGCACTGGCAAAACTAAACAAGATTGCTTGTAAGTTCTTCTCATTGATGTAACGAAGCACTGCCCTGTAAAGGCCAAAATACCAAAATCCCGCCAGCGTTGTAACAATCACCGAGCCAAAAGTTATCCAGGTTGGCGTGTCAAAAAAGTAATGGTGGCTCTCAAAGCGAACCCAAAGTGCCCCCCAAAAAGCTAAACTTAAAAAAACTATGTCGAGCGAAAAAATCAGCGCAACTTTTTGTCGACGGCTTGGCCGCTCGAATAAACTCATCAAATTAAATTGCGGTAACATCTAAATTCCTTTTTAGACAAATCCAGTCAAACAGCTATCTCTGAAGATATACGGCTTAAGCAATCTTCAACAAGGTCGCATAAATGCTGCATATCCTGCGTAGTAATGGTTGGGTGAACCATGAACATAATGGCTGTATCACTTAAGTGTTTAGCATTAGTTAATGGTCGCTGCGGCCTCACATCTAAGCCGTCAAACGCCTTCTCTAAATACACTTCTCCGCAGCTACCTTGCATACAAGGCACTCCTGCTGCATTTAGTGCGTCAATAATTTGATCGCGACTTACTATTTGTTGATTGCCATCAACAAACACATAAAACTTATAAAAGGCATGTTGAATATGCTTGGGGGGCTGGGGGATTGTAATAAAAGGATATTCAGCTAAGCATTTAGCCAGCTGCATCGCATTAGCTTGACGCTGCTTTTGCCAATCGGCCATGCGAGTCAATTGAATACGACCGATAGCAGCTTGCATCTCAGTCATCCGCCAATTGCTACCAATACTCTCGTGTAGCCAACGAAATCCAGGCGGGTGCGCTTTATTAAACACGGTATCGTAAGACTTACCATGGTCTTTATACGACCACATTTTTTCCCACAAAGCCTTATCATTGGTGGTCACCATGCCACCTTCACCACCAGTAGTCATAATTTTATCTTGGCAAAATGACCAAGCAGCTACATCACCTAATCCACCCACTGGTTTACCGCGATAAAGAGCACCGTGGGCTTGCGCGCAATCTTCAATCACATACAAATTATGCTGTTTGGCAAGCTGGTTGATTGTGTCCATCTCACAGGGCCAACCCGCAAGGTGCACACAAATAATGGCTTTAGTTGCTTTGCTAAGAACTGCGTTTATGCTTTCTGCGGTGATATTTTGGCTGGCTAAATCAACATCGGCAAAAACAGGTTTAGCGCCAACATTTACAATCGCACTAGCCGAGGCAATAAAGGTTCGCGAGGTAACGATCACCTCATCGCCTGAGGTAACGCCTAAAGCACGCAGGGCTAGCTCTAACGCTAAGGTGCCATTTGCTACAGCGACTGCGTGGTTGGTTTCAGCCCAAGCAGCAAACTCTTTCTCAAAGGTTTTGCCTTGGGTACCAGTCCAATAGTTAACTTTATTTGATAGCAGTACATCACTTACAGCTTGAGCTTCCTGCTCTGTAAAGCTTGGCCAAGAAGGTAAATCTCGCATTTTTACTTTTTTTAGTCCTTTAAAACACCTTCCCTATATTGCTGTAAAACTACTCAATCTACAACTTTAGTAGTGTGAATTAAGGTGTTTTAGCTGGGTTACCGAACACTTTTTCAGCAGACTTCACATCTTTTACCACTACCGCGCCAGCCCCTACCAACACTCGCTCCTTAATGACAATTCCCTGAATAACGCAGCTGCCAATTCCTAACATACTTTCGTCTCCCACACTCACCTCTCCGGCGAGATGAACACCTGGGCAAACATGTACACAATCACCTAACTGAACATCGTGATCAACTGAGCTATTATGATTTATAATATTACCGATACCTAAACTAACCCCTACACTTATTGTTGAATTAGCCATTACCACACTCCCCTCACCAACTTGCACCGAGGCACACACATGGGCTTTAGGGTGAATCAGTATCGGTAGTTTAAGGCCTAACCGTTGAAGCTGCTGTAAACGGCTCAAGCGTGTGGAATTATTGCCAATAGCAACGTGCACGGCGTAATCAGTATTGGTGGTAACAAAGGTGAGCATCTCAGCCCAACCGCCAATCACTTGGCAACCTTCGGTTTCGCCAAGCTCTTGCCAGCGCTCGTCAAACAAACAAATAGTTTGATAACCCAACTGCTTAGCTAACTCCACCACAACTTTGGCGTGTCCTCCGGCTCCATAAATAGCTAATTTCATGATTCACTGTTCCCAGTAAATTTGCTCATAGTTACCTCGCCTTCTGCGCTCACACCTTCTTTCACAAACACCTTTTTCACGGTAAGTATCAGTATTTTGATATCCAACATAAGGGAGCGATTATTAACGTACCAAACGTCCAGCTCAAATTTCTCCTGCCAGCTTAATGCATTACGGCCATTAATTTGCGCCCAACCGGTTATCCCAGGTTTTACGTTATGTCGCTTTGCCTGTTCGGGCGAGTACAGGGGTAAATACTCCATAAGCAATGGACGTGGCCCCACAAAGCTCATTTCACCTTTTACAATATTCCACAACTCTGGCAGTTCATCGGCGCTACTTGCTCGAAGTGCACGACCAAATGAGCCTAGTCGTTCTGCGTCAGAGAGTAAGTTACCTTGAGCATCTTTATCATCGCGCATGCTGCGAAACTTAATCATATTAAACGCTTTACCGTGTAAACCAGGGCGCAGCTGAGTGAAAAAAATCGGTTTACCAAGCTTTGAGGCTACCTGCCAGCAGAGCAACAAAAATAACGGAGACAATAACACCAACAAAATTGCCGCAGTGATCCGTTCAAAAAAGGAAAACACCTTGTCCTTAAACAACTATCTCTCTCCATCCATGTATTGCAAGATTTGTTGATTAACCAAACGAACGTCGTAACGCTGCTCTGCTAACTGACGGCTTTCTGCAGCTTGTTGAGTAAGCAGCTCAGGTTGCTCGAAATAACGTGTTAGAGCCTCAACTAATGAATCGACACATTGTGGCTGCACCAAATAACCATTCAACCCATCCGTCACGGTTTCTCTGCAGCCTGGCGCATCGGTGGTAACAATTGCCCGACCGCAACTCATTGCTTCCAAAACCGTTCGGGGCGTACCCTCACGGTAAGATGGCAGAACATAAACATGGCATTGAGCAATTAAGCCTGCCACATCCTCTATTCGGCCGTGATACTTAACAGTACCTTCTTCAACCCAAGTATCTAAATCGGTTTGAGCAATCGCGCTCGGGTTATCATCAATCCAACCAGCCAAATGAAAAACACATTGGTAACCTTGTTGTTTAAGCTTTTGGGCAGCAGCGGCGTATTCTTCAACACCTTTATCTTTAAGCAGCCGAGCAATTAACAAAAAGTGTATTTGGGGATGTTGGCTATCTATTACAGGTAATTTTAGCAACGGGAAACGCGCTAAATTAATCCCAGAGCCATTAATTAGCTTGGTTTTTTGCTTTGGAACTAAGTCCTTATCAACAAACAACTTACGATCATCTGGGTTTTGAAAAAACACCCCTTTTGAGCAGGCTAAGCCTGATTTATACAAAAGACTAACCAAGTAATGCAGCACTTTTTGTTTAGTTGTATTCTGCTGAGTAAATACGTAACCCAAACCGGTAATCATCGAGTAAACACTTTTTACACCAGCAAAGCGCGCAGCAAGCGCTCCATAGATAACCGGCTTAATGGTATAAGCAAGCGTTTGCTGAGGTTTTAGTCTGCGAATTAAACGAAATAACGACAACACACTGGCAGCATCTTTTAATGGATTTAAACCAGTACGCTGCAAGGTATAAACATGCGGTGTAATGCCAAGTTCAACCAGGGCTTTTTTCTGCTCTAGAGAAAAGTCAGGCGCTGCGATATGCACTTCTTTACCCTGTTGTAGAATCGCTTTAAGCAAGTCACCACGAAAGCTTAAAATGGAATCAGCAAAGCTGGCTATGACAAGTACTCGGCTCATCTCTGTAGCTCCGCCCGTTGGTAAGCTTCTAGGTAGCGCAGACTAATATCACTTATAGAAAACTCAGCTAAAACCCTGGACTGATTATCATTGGCCATTCTTTGTCGTTCAACTTGATTAAGGGCGACAATACTCTCAACTGCGATTTGCAAGCTTTTAGGGCTTTGCGGGGGCACTACCCACTCAGGTTTACTCAATATAAATGCCGCATCACCTACATCAGTAGTAATGCAAGGCAATGCATGGCTCATGGCTTCAACCAGTACATTAGGAAAACCTTCAGTTTTGGAAGGCAATACAAAAACATCTATATCTTGATAGAAGCTTGCCATATCACTTACTTCACCAAGCAACATGCATTGCTCTTTAGGAAATTCATAGCGTGTAAGCATTGCCTTTAGTTCGTCATTTTGAGCATTAACATCACGGCCAGCAATTTTCAGACAAATCGTGGCATTTGCCCGACAAACAGGCGCAAGTGCTTCAATTAGGTTTGCGTAATCTTTAGCGGGGTGCCAGCGCCCAGCCGCGCCAATTACGCTTACAGACTGGGCTTGTACTCTTAATGAGTCAACTTGTTCAAACTGATAGCCATTAGCAATGAATTGCATCTTATCGGCAGGGTAACCATAAGCAATATGCTGCTGAACGCTGCGCTGACTACAGCAAATTATCTGCTGAGTTTTACGGGCGACTTGCCTACCTAACCACAGTGCGATACGGGTACTCATTTTTTCATCTTGGTATTTATCTAGCGAGTGATGAATGCCCATAAACAGAGGGAGTTTAGAGGAAAATAGTTGTTTATATAAGCCAGCTATTGCATTAGCGTGATACATCCAACTTTGAATTAAAGATACATCATACTGTTTAACTAAGCGGTGCAACTTAAACACAGCAAGTAACATACTCACTGGCCCCTTGGCGTTCAAGCTAACAAATTCTACCCTACTATCTTGTTTAATTAGCGAACGGTTCTTAATTGAAGCTTGCATCAATGCAACAATGACATGCTTATGCTGCGGCTGGTTATTAACCAAATTCGCTAACATTTTTTCAGCGCCACCGGTAAGTGCAAAATTCGTAATGAAATGAAGTATTGTCACAATATATTCTCAAAAAATGGTACAAAGCCTTGTGTGCCCAATAACTTACTCTGGCTGTTGCTTGGCGGATTAAGGATAAGCTGGGCTAGCGCTTTAGCATCCCCTACTGGAAAATAATTTTGTTGCGGCAATAACTCAATAGCGCCTCCAGGGCAGTCACTGGATATACAAGGCACACCCAAAAACTGCGCCTGAACCAAGGCATTAGGCATTCCCTCAACCAGTGAACTCAATACAAACGACTGACAATGTTTCATATAGTTAAATGGATTACTCTCAAACCCAGCTAGCGATATAATTTCGCTTAGCCCTAAATCTTGAACCAAAGCCTCAAGCTTTTCGCGCAAAGGGCCTTCTCCCAATATGATCAAACGGGTTACTTGCTGCTTTTGACACAAAGCAATGGCTTTGATTAAGGTCTCGTAGTCTTTCTCTGGAACTAAGCGCCCCACAGCTAAAACATAAGGCTGTCCATCTGTCACCCATGGGTGTTCGCAGGGCGCTAGGGATTGATTATTCACCATATCTTTATCTAATGGGTTGGCCAATACTTGAATAGCCCTATCCAGGTCGAAGTAATTGCTAACATCGCAAGCAACATACTTTGCTGGTGCAAT
The DNA here is from genome assembly GCF_037076485.1 of Agarivorans sp. OAG1. Lineage (NCBI taxonomy): Bacteria > Pseudomonadati > Pseudomonadota > Gammaproteobacteria > Alteromonadales > Alteromonadaceae > Agarivorans > Agarivorans sp. OAG1. The sequence goes on along the minus strand of NZ_AP028990.1, from coordinate 1,718,943 downwards.
CAAATAATCGGCTCTCCGATAAGCGTACTTGGCGCTATTTTTTACCCAAGCGCGTTTTAACCATGAAGATATACTTAGTAGGTTTGTAGAAGGACAAGATGCCTCTCTGGCAACCAACTTACACTTTACCCCACTCAAACGAATTGCCCACAACATCGAAAAAGCCAAATGGCTTTGCGAGCAAAACACCACTTTAGGTTTTATTCTTTTCAGTTGATTAGCCAACAAAGGAATGGCTTTTAAAGACGATGGTTGGCCCACGATGTGACAGCTTAGCCGATCATCTAACTCTTGCCTAAATGGACCTTGATCATTTAATGAAAGAAACTCAACAGACCAATAAGACGCCAATAAATTCGCTAAAGTAACAGCTAGGCGCTCTGCTCCCCCTTGGTTGAAACTGGAGCTAAAGATAAGGATGTCGCAACCGTTACCTGGTAACTTAGCCAATGGGCTCATTGTTGTTCATTCCTTTGGTATTGACACATAGCGGCGGCGACCATTACTGCGATAAACATTAACCAGCTTCGGCTGTACCATACGTTTGAAGTAGAGAAAACCACACCTATATGCACTAGCATTAAACAGCCCCAAAGGCTGAAAGGATAAATACGAGTAAGATTAGCAAGGCTGAACAATACAAGCAGAAGACCCAAGGCTGCTAATAAACCGGCTTCAGCACCTATATTAAGTAAGGTATTGTGAGCATTCACTTCACGTTGCGCATTGCCCTCTCGGCCAATTCCTAAAGGATTAGTCGCAATTATCTCTAAATATTCAAACACTACATCTAAACGAGAGGAATCTTTACTAACTAGCTCTTGCTGACTAGAAGGGGATAGTCGATCTAGTGCTCTTGAGTTGATGCTATCACCTAGGTTTGCTTGAAAAGCAACCAATACAAACAATAAACCAGAAATAACAAAGCCTAATTTAGCTCGAAAAGAGATCATTGAATAGAACCCCAAAATAACGAGGGTATATAGTAATAAGCCACTTCGAGAAGCAGTAGCCAATACGGTAAACAACGTAAATAAAACAACTACAGACTCTTGCCAAGTAAAACCACTACGACTATTTCGACACAATAGTACTCCAGCCAATGAAAACACCAAGGCTCTTGCACCATCATTAGCGTCCCCAGCAAAACCGGCTGCGCGATAATCCAAATTAGAAAAGGTGCCTGGATTAACAACATCTCCCCAAATTGAAGCGCAAGCAAGTATTAACGATATCCAACAAGCACGCTGTACCGTTGCCAAAGAAACTGTACTAAACCAATTGAATAGCACCATCAACCAAATCAAATGAAACCAAGGAAAAGCAGCATTAGACAAATTAACCGGTGGGCTAGCGATAAATGACAGACCGTAGCATGAGTTAACTAACAACATGCTAAGTAGCAACCATTGTGTTTTAGGGAATACGTGAAAGCGCTTATCAAATAATGCAAATAAAACCGACACTCCGAGCATGCCAAGCAATGCGACATAAGAAAAGCCGGGAATTAAACGGGTTAAATACAAATCCAACGCGGACAAGTGCATGGCAAACACTATCATTGAGAGCCAATTAAGTACCTGCCTAAAACTCACTATGCGTTACCCTTAAACAACAGGCCTTCCCATTTATCATAAATAATATCTGGGTGATAACGTTTATTAGCTAAGTAAGCAGCCTGCTCTCCCCACGCCAGCAACTCATTGTCAGGCGATTCGAAAATGCGCAGCAGCGCTTCACTTAAGGCTTTAACATCCTTAAGTGAAACCAATAAACCAGTAACTTCATGCTCAATGATATCTTCTGGGCCAAATAAGGTCTTATAACTCACTACCGGCAGACCCATTGCCTGCGCCTCAAGCAACGCCACCGGAAATCCCTCCCTATAAGAGCTCATAACAAATACGCTAGCTTGTTGCAGCTTTTCTTTTACTTTATTAGTTGGACCATGCATGGTTACACTGGACTCTAAACCTAATTTTACAATGAGTTCTGACAGCTGCGGCTGATATTCACCAGAACCGTAAATATCTAATGGCCATCGTTTATCTTCAGGGATGAGTGCCAGCGCGTGTAAAGTATCTTGTAAGCCTTTTTCCGGAGTTAGGCGGCCAATAAACACTAACTTCTTAGAGTTAACTTGCGCTTTAATTGGGGCATCTAAAGTAGCAATAGCGGTACTATTACCAATAACTTGGTAACCTTGCGGCCGCCAGTCTGCTAAGGCTTTTCTAATGGTGTCTGTTTGTAGTACTACTTCATCAAAACGAGCGTAGCAATAACGAGTGAGCCTTTGCCACAATGGGCCATGCCTTTCAATTAGAGGATTGCTCACTTCACCACAGTAAATCTCAACCCTTGTCCCTCTAGTAGCAAAAAAAGCTAAACACGCTAAACGATGAGTAAATACCATTAAACGCTCTACGCCATGGGACAATACATACCGCCTAATAGCTTTTATCGTAAGTATGTTCTCAATCAAGCCCGCACCTTTAAAGTGGAAGTGTTGCTGATGACGAAGTGAGTGAATAGCTAACTTAGGGCTTACCTCAAAAACAGGTGAACTAACAAATAAAGTCGCTAAAGCAATATCATGATTGTTATCGGCAAATTGAGAGGCCAGTTCGCAAGCGACTCTCTCCGCACCGCCTTGAGCGAGGCCAGGAACCAAAATAGTAAGTTTAGCCAAGGTGCTCAGTCCTTAATTTTCTATTAGAAGATGGAAGCAAAATATCTCGCAGCAAAAAGGCCAATAGGCAGACAGATACCAAGTAGATAATTGATGTGGTTAAGGCAATGCCGCTAAGTCCAAACCAACGGCTCATCAGGTAATCCAGCACAATATTTAGAAAGAAAGCCGTAAGATTGATCAGCAACATCACTCGCGCTTTGCCCAAACTAACAACGCATCGAGAAAGCACCATTCCAACCAAATACAACGGCACCAATAAGGTATAGAGCTGAGCTACTCTTACCAATTCTGAAGTCTGTGTGATATCTACTTCACTGCCTTTAAACATAAAAGGAATAACAAGAGGTAGGATGATATAAAGGGCCCCAGCAACACAAGTTCCTAGTACTGCCGCCAAGCCAATAGCCTTAGTAAGCCGAGCCTTGAGTAAATCTTTACTTTCGATCCATTCAGCCATGTGTGGTATCAACATGCTACCGATGCTCATTGCCAATACGCTTTGAGCAACAGCGACAAATTTGTAGGCATTACCTAATACACTCACGCTCCCCTCACCAAGTTGGCTAGCAAAGCCCAAATCGATCAAGGGTAAGGTTGCGAGAAGGCTTGAGCTTAAAACCAACCACAAAAACTCTTTAAATAATGGTTTAGTGCTATGTTTTGCACCTGTTGAGTAGAGTTCTCGACCTAATTGACTCAAATGCCAATGCTTAAATACTAAGATGAAGAAATGCAGCAGGTAAGCGAGTAAGAGAGCCAAGGCAATGTAAGAAATAGTGAGAGTTTTACCTGCTAGCATAACTACGATAACTACCGTTAGGCCGAAAGCCGGCATTATCAGTTGAGATGCCCCCAAAAAAGCTAACTGTTTTTTAGCGGTAAGTGATGCGATTAAAGGTGCCTGCAGTAAGCCAGCCGCGACAATCCCCACAAAGCTAAAGTAAACCAAAGGTTCAACTTGAGAAGGGCTATAAATAAACCGAGGTAAAATATATCCTGACAAAAACGCAAACAATATGGTTAGCACGACGGACAAGAGTGAAAACTGGCGGTAAAAATGGTTGAAATTGAATTGATGACGTTTTAGAAAAGAAGCCAATAAACTATTCAAAGCTCCGGTTACAATACTGATAACAAACATCGCGATAGCAAATAACAATAAATAGCTATCTAACTGAGCATTAAAACCTACTTCCCTAGCAAATAGAATATCTCGAAAAAAAGCTAAAGCTTTACCTAACACCGACAACATCGATAAAAGTAAACCCGTTAGCAGTAACTTCTTAAACACTTAGCTCTTCCATTACAGCAGCACTAACCTATATAGCCAGCTTAACTAAAATCCTTTTAGTTAATAGCGCCTTAGTACATTAATACTGCTACACTAACACTGATTGTTTTCACGCCCAAAGCAAAAAGTTGTTAAATACAGGTTAAAGCGTCAAGTCGTGAAGCAACTACCAAAACTATGTATTTGGTACAAGGGCTAGGCATTAATACCAGCATTAGAAACTAAGATATTCAGCAATTTTCATGTAAAGCGCTGAGAGACTCAATAATCAAGGAAGATTAATGACTAATTATTTTGTGTTTATCAATCAACTCAAGCGGACTGTAATCGCTAGTGTGATTTTTATCGGCTCACTTAATCTCATTAGCTGCGCTAATACTGCAGAAGGCGCAGGGACAGGTGCTTTGGCAGGCGCTGCTGGCGGGTTGGTATCGGGCTTAATTTGGGGCGGCGATCCTTTGGAATCAGCCGCGAGAGGCGCAGCGGTAGGTGCAGCATCAGGTGCTGCTGTAGGTGCAGTGCAAGATGTGAAACAAACCTCTGCAAAGGAAGCACCACAACAAACTACTGAAATCAGCTCCAATCAACTACCAAGCAATGAACAGCTTATAGCCGCTATTGGCGAGCCCGCTGTTGACGGCATAGTTGCATTAGCTAAATGTGATTACTCTAGCGCGTTAAGTAAAGCTAAGTTATCTAAGGCCGCCAGCGAGCCACATTACCAAGAAGCAGGTGTATGGTTAGAAGCACTAAGCTACGCAGAGACTGGGGATGTCGAAAAACTAAACGCCAGTTATGCCGAAATTATCAAGCTAGATAAACAAGTGAGCAATGTACTAGAAGCCCAAACTGAACTGTCAGAAAGCTTAGGCAAACTGAAGCAGATTAGACTTGAGCACAACCTTCCTGAAAGCTGCTCATAGTTTCAACAGGTACTTCATCAAGCTGAAATGAATAGTCCTAAAAGGGATAACTATGAAGCTAGATCTTCAAGCCTAAAGCTAACTATAATCAAAAAAGCAGTCGAAAATTAAGTTCGATAAAGCACTTTAACCACATGCCAGCCGTGCTTAGTTTTTACTAGGTGCGGCACAAGTATTTCGCCACTAAAGCATACCTTGTCAAACTGCGGCACCATTTGTCCGCGCCGAAACTCACCTAAATCACCACCCTTTTTTCCTGAAGGACAAGTAGAGTACTTTTTGGCTAAGGTTTGAAATTTCGCGCCCTTCTTAAGCTGCTTGATTATATCTTCAGCTTGCTCTTTATGTTTAACCAAAATATGTAAAGCTGCTGCTGTTCTAGCCATAATTACTCCAAAGAAAAGGCGGATTATACTCTACCTCACCCGCTGTTGAGCCAAGCTCGAACAAAAAAAGCCAAGGCTCAACCCTTGGCTCTAGCTTCAGAACAAATCTGTAGACTTAATCACTACCAAACAGATCGCGAGTATATACTTTATCAGCGATATCTTTGATCTCGTCAACCATTCGATTTGCGATTACAACATCGCAATCTTGTTTAAACGTTGCAAGATCACGATAAACCTTAGAATGGAAAAAGTCTTCTTCTTCCATCACCGGCTCGTAAATCACCACCTCAATACCTTTAGCTTTTATCCGCTTCATTATTCCCTGAATACTCGAAGCTCTAAAGTTATCCGAGCCCGACTTCATGATTAAGCGATACACCCCTACTCGTTTAGGGTTACGCTTTACTATTGATTCGGCAATAAAGTCTTTACGAGTAGTATTAGCATCAACAATGGCGCCAATAATGTTATTAGGTACATCTTTATAGTTGGCCAGTAACTGTTTAGTATCTTTTGGCAGACAGTAGCCACCATAACCAAAAGAAGGGTTGTTATAGTGATTACCAATACGTGGATCTAAGCCTACGCCTTCTATAATATGGCGGCTGTCTAAACCATGGGTTTCGGCGTATGTATCTAACTCGTTAAAATAGGCCACGCGCAGCGCTAAGTAGGTGTTAGCAAACAATTTTATTGCTTCTGCCTCGGTAGAGTCTGTTAACAGTACGTCGATGTTTTCTTTTACCGCACCCTCTACCAACAAATCGGCAAATACTTGCGCACGTTCAGACTCTTCACCCACCACTATACGAGAAGGGTGTAAGTTATCGTGCAGCGCCCTGCCCTCTCGCAAAAACTCAGGAGAGAAGATGATATTATCTACACCAAATTTTTCCCGAACCGATTTGGTGTATCCCACTGGCACTGTAGATTTAATTACCATCACCGCTTGCGGGTTAATCTCTAATACATCGGCAATCACCGCTTCAACCGACTTAGTATTAAAGTAGTTGGTTTCTGGATCATAGTCGGTAGGGGTCGAGATAATCACATAATCAGCGCCTACATAAGCCTGCTGCTTATCCAAGGTAGCTGTGAAATTGAGAGTTCTATTTGTAAGGAAGTCTTCAATCTTTTTATCGACAATCGGCGATTTTTTGTTGTTCAGTAAAGCAACTTTTTCAGGAACAATATCCACTGCTACCACCTCGTGGTGCTGTGCAATCAACAATGAATTTGATAAACCTACATAACCTGTGCCAGCAACTGCAACTTTCATCAACAAACCTCTTCAAACAGGGGGGGCTAGAGTAACTGAATACTATTACACTCTTGTCACTGAGACTACCTTATTACAAGAACTTAGCGACGACTCGCGATAAAGCTTATCGCTAATCACTAGCACCCAATGATAAGGCCTGAAAACACCCGACACTTTTAATGGTAAAAATGTAACTTAACTATAAAAAAGCAAACCATAACCAAAGGCACACGCTATTCAGCTGAGTTCAAACAAGAAGCCGTTTACCAAATTACTGTTCACGGTTATCCCGTTGCGGATGTCGCAGAGCGCTTAGGCATAAGCACCAAAGCTTTATATAACTGGATGCGTACCTACACAAAACCGCCTAAACAGCCTGTTCAAGAGAAAGATCTTCAAGCCGAAGTTGCTAGACTTAAGCGAGAGCTGAAACGTACACAGCAAGAAAGGTACATCTTAAAGGAAGCCGCCGTGTTCTTTGCAAGCGAGTCAAAGAACGCTACCGTTCATAAAATCTCGTAGCAACCATGACCCCGTTCGGCTGCGGTGTCGGGCTTTGCAGGTGCTCCTAGTGGTTATTATGACAGGCTTAAGCAGCCACTAAGCCAACAAGAAAATGCAGATAGAAAACTTCTAGGCCAGATAAAACAGTTCTGGATTGAGAGTGGCGGACATTATGATTATCGAAATATTCATAAGGATTTACTTGAAGCTCGTATTACCTGTGGCCGCGACCGAGTGTTGCGACTAATGCTTAAAGCAGCGTTAGAAGCACAGCGTATCTATAAGTCGCCGAAGAGCTGTTATGGTGCTAAAGCAGATATTATTGCAGCCAATACGCTTAATCGTGAATTTGCTGTTGCGGAGCCTAATCAATAGTGGATCGGCGACATCACCTATATCCATACTCAGGAATGCTTCCTGTTCCTTGCAGTGGTGATGGACCTCTACGCTCACAACATTGTTAGGCGGTCTATGGGTGAACGTATGACAGAAAACTTAGTGCCTAATGCCTTAACCACTTCGTATTGGCGGCAAAAGCCAAACAATACCGTGAACCGACATACAGATCAGGGCTCTCAATACTCCAGCCGTAGCTTTAGAATACTACTGACTAAATTGGATATAAAACCCAGTATGAGCCGCAGGGGAAACTGTTTGGATAACGCTGTAGCAGAAAACTTCTTTAGTAACGGAAGAAAAAGTACGAAAAACTAAGTACAAAACGAGAGATCAGGCCAGGCAAGCTATATTCCACTATATCGAAATATTATACAATCCGAACCGCCTACATACTAACAATGACCGTATGTCTCCTGCTGACTTTGAGCAGAAATATTGAAAGAACCTAGGAAGTGTCTAGGGTTCTCAGCTTTTACCGTCATTTACTCTTCGCATTTGTTTCGAGGTCACATAACAAAAGGTTATTATCCAAGCCCAAGCTACGCCATAACGAGTATGAAAGATACCAGCCATAGTGCCACTAGTACCAATTAAAAAAAGTAAAAAAACAAAAAGCTCAGCCCCCCTAAAAGCCTTTTTAGAAAACAGCACAACAAATAAAAAGAATACAATCATAAAAAAAATTCCAAACCTAAAACCAAGAAGTGCATATAACATATCAAAAGCCCCAAACTCAGAAGCCCAATAACTCTTATCGGGGAAACCGGTAAAAAAGAATTTGAAATCATATAAACCATCATACAAATAGCTAATCATCTCAGCTCTGTGGGTATATGTATTGCTTTCTACTAAACGATTACTATCGAAAACAAACGAATGTAACATAGGTGAAGATGACACTACGAGCACAGCTAGACATAAGACACAAAAGGTAAATACTAATTTAAGATATGGTGAGACACTTGCTTTAAACACAAATGAAAAGAATGAAAAAAAGAAAAGTACAATCGTAAGTTTATTCTGAATCAACAGCAAACAAACACCACAGAAAAAATATGAAACAAACCGCCTATGAACAAGAAAAAAAAATGAAATGAATATTAACAAGAAGGATGACTGAGTTGGACTACCATTAAGACCGAAAGGTCGAGAAGACAGATACTTATAATGCCCCCCCTCTGAAAAAAAAAGCCAAACACCTAGGCTTGGATAAAGCATCTGCAACATTATGAAAAACAATGAAATATATAAATAAATCGACAATATTTTAACAGTTATCAACCGAGAAAAAGCCACATCTTGCTGCCGCAAACAAAACAATACTAACATTGGGCAAAAGTAAACAAGGAATTTAAAACAATCAAAGTAAGAGGCGAACTTCGACTCTCCAATATATACTTGATACGTTGTTATAACGGATGCCAAGAAAACGAGGAGTAGAATAGAAACTAAAAATCGTTTAAAAAAAACAACCTCCGCTCTCTTGCCAACCAAAACAACCTTAGGTATGCAAATAGGAATAAAGCACATCAGCATAACCGACAAAATTATTAATGAAGGACCCACAACCTCCGATAGAACACCTGGAGTAAAAAGAGAAAGGATAAAAATGATTCCGGCAAAAGTAAGCACAGCCGTTCTACTAACAACACTAACGTTAGGATTTATATTTCCGTACATTACTCACACCTGAAAAAGCCTGGTTCCATAACTTAAGCCTTGGAGACAAAAATCCGCATTCTACTTCAAAAAAATCGTAATACACATAGACTTCATGCATATCATTTAACGCGGCATAACTTAGTAAGGACGAGCCAATTCCATGCACTTTAAGCTCTTTTCCGAGAAGTAGGTCTAACTCAATAATCCTAGTGTCACTTAGAATCTCCAATTCAATATTAAACCTGCGAGCTATTTCCTTTACTGAATCTATAATCTCTAAGTCTTGAACCGGGTGGAACTTCACAGCTAACTCTTGCCCAGTGAAGCTAGAGAAGAACCAAAAAATAAACTTTGAAAAATCTGACTTCTTTACAACCCCTTGCTCTACAACAGCATCCAGTAAAAGTAGTTGTTTAAACTTAAGAACTTCAAGGTTAACTTCCAAAGCATCCAGAGAGGAGGGCTTCAAAACCAACCGGCAGTTGGAGTGTAAGAAAGATTTTTTGGTAATACAAAAGTGAATAGACCGTTCAATACCAATAGACTCATACAAATATGTATACTTTGAAGTCCTAGTAACTTTAGAACGTTTGAACCACTTATTTAATAAGTAATTAAATGCTTCATAAATGAAATTATTATAAAAAGGGAAACGCTCAGCAAGACTATTGATTGGCAGATAAGCATCCATGCCGTCCTCAATATAATGCACCTGCTTACAAGATTTATTCGTAATGAATATTTGATAGAGAGGGTTTCTACAATGGGGAGTAAAATAAACAAAATCATCACCTCCAGTTGACTCCAACAGAAACTCGTCAATTGTTTTGATATATTCCTCGTTGCGTAAAAAATGAAAATTACACGCCTTACGAATGGAGTTAAACCCATGATAGTAGATATAATCTGGGATATGTATCTTTGTTATACCATCACCTAAATCTAACCCTCTGCATAAAGCTAAAATGCATTCACCCACATCCAAACCCAGCCTATTTTTAACCAACAAGTAGCTTAAATAGCATACATTGCTATGTATATGAAAAACATATTTCAAGATATACTTACCCCAAAAAGTTAAAAACAATTATCACCAAGACTAACATAGGCAAAAAATCCAAATGAAAAAAACTCAACCCCAGCTTTTTCCTAGCTTTAATTGAACAAAAAGGATAATAAAAAGACAAATAAGAACACATAAATGACAATGGAATAGATGCAACCCCAAAAGCCCCATTGAATATCGAGAAAAACGCAAAAAACAACGGAATAGTAACCAACATACCGATATGAGAGATAACGTTTACGTGTGATATCAAATACAGTTGATTATACATAGAGGTCAGCCTTTCTATTATCGCAAACCCAAAAAGAACAAGCCAGATATCAGGAGTGAACCTAACATCATTAAGATTTTCTAGCCAGAGCCCTAAACCTAGTACTAATATACATAACATAGACATAAGGAACAGTGAGAGATTAAACCTTTGGTAGACTCTGCCTCTAACCCATTCGCGTTGACCCCGAGCATAACTCTTCGACAAAGAAGGTAGCGATGTATAAAAAACAACTCGAGAAAAGTTTTTAATCTGTTCCATTAGTCTATCAAGAATCAAATAAACGTTAGACAAATCAACGCTGTAAATATTAGCTATCATGACATTTACAGTTTGCAGAAAGCCACTACCTAAAACTCCAGAAAAAAACTCTCTCTTAGAACAGAAAATCAACTCATCATATCTATGATAACCATTTTGTTCACCTGAATTCGACGCATTACCATCGGCAGTTCCAGTTAACCGGCTAAAAATCCGAAAATTAGAATAAAAAAGAGCTAAAAAAGCCAAAAACTGAAGCATTGATACTGCTAATATACCACCATCTAACAGTATAAACACAGCGGTAAGGAAAAGTAGTAAAAGATTTATAATCGCCTCATTGAACTTAATCACATTAATCCGATTAACACCTATAATATATGAGCGATAGTAATTACCTTTAAGATATACGACAGACGATAGTAAAAAAAACAGAGACGAAAATAGAAAGTCCAAACTAAAATCACTTTCCTTAATCAATTTATAAAGGGCAAAAAAATAAAATATAGGCAACAACACACAAGCTACTAGGTTAACCTTCGAAAAAACGACTTTGACCCCTCGCCTCAATGAAGCTCGTTCTCTATTACTTTTACATTGAGCGACATGACGGGAGACCGTTACAAGCAGTCCAAAGTCAAAAATATCTCTCACTCGAGTCAATACCCCTAATAATAGCCACAGCCCGAGCTCGTCAGCCTGAAAGGTACTAATAATAAGCGGTAGTAACAATACCGTATTCCCTGCTTGAATCACCATACTAGCCCAACTAGTGAACACATGGGAACTATATAACTTATTAAAAATCAACTACCTAGCCTTTCTGCGATTTACCTTGTATGCGAGATCCAGCAAAAAAGTTCCAAAGACCCTAACCGGAAACCTTATTGATAGGTTAATTACCAGGTGTCGGAATTTTATAAACTTCCTATTATAAAAAAAACAAAACATTTTAGCCTCTTTAACCGCGTACCCAAGTCCAGAGCGCCTAGAGCCGATATCATTCACACGAACATCAACAAGCACGTCTGATAAATTATGAAACTTGGCCCCATTGCTAAGCAATTTTAGCCAAAGAGGATAATCTTCCATTCCAGTGTAATCCATATTATACCCACCAGCCTCTATAACCTTTTGCTTTCGATAAATAACGGTTACATGGTTCACTGGTGATAAATACTTAGACTGTTTAAGAATATCAGCATGCTTCATTTTAACAATTCTATTTGATAGTACCCCTGTTTCATTAAACTCCGATATTTGCCCACCTAAAACATCAACATCAGGGTTATGCTTTAAAAATCTCAACTGCTTTTCAAATCGGTCGGCTATACAAATGTCATCTGAATCCATTCTACAGACCCAATCATAGGAACAATGCCCCAACCCTATTTGCAATGCATGCGCTAGCCCCTGATTTCGCTCCAGCTGAAAAAATTTAACATTAATTACAGTCGAAAACCTGTCAATAACTTCATAATGCGACTTTGTAAGAGTACCATCGCCGATTAGAACAACCTCTGAAGCTTGAGTTGTTTGTTCATATAAACTATTCAAAGCTTCAGCAAAAAATATTACATCATCTTTTGCATAGACAGACATGAGTACGCTAAATTCGTTACCAGAGCTATTCATAAAACTTCCTCGACATGCTTATCCCAAATCTCTCTTAACTTTTTAGAAAAAGCCTTTTCAATAGCCCTAGTCTTAGTAGTGCCATAGGAAAAACTTTTAAATCCTAATAAAGCTGATCCTACAATTAAAGTCGTACTATTGACACCTACTAGAGCTTCAATAGCTGACTTGTTTTCTACAATAAAAGATTCACTATGAACATTTTCAACCACTTTAAATCCCTTATAATCAAACATTCTATCCCCAGGGTGTTTTAACACAAGAAGTTCCAGATTAAAGTCTTTATAAACTCTATCTAGCATTGAACTGTACTCGCAACTAGATATAACGCCCATATCAATATAAGGCTGAGAACAAAATACCACATACTTCTTTTGCCCTAGCGGAGACTTCAAGTCTCTCGGCAAACAATTGGCCACATCAAAAATCCCGTTTATGACCTCCGGCTTCAACTCTCTTTCTAAAATAGAATGGTACACTTTATAGAATCCCATTCTTTTATAAAGCTTCAAGTATAAATAATAAACAGGAAAAGCTAAGAACATTTTAACCAATCCTTTCTCCCGAACAGCAGACTTATAGAGGTGAACAAAGCTAGCATAGCTACCGATCCCATCGTCTATACAGATATAATCTACTACATTCTTTAATGCTCTAATGCTATGTTTATAACCACCGGCTACAATTACTACATCGCCATCACAGTTTAAAACGAAATCTTTTAATGATATATCAATTAAACTATTTTCAGAAACCAAATACCTAGCAATTTTAGAACCACTTGACCAGTAGCCACTAAATAAAATCACACAATCTGAGTGGCTAGATAAAAAGTTCTTATAATAGATCCAAGCATTTAGTAATTGAAAATCTGACTTGACGTATAAAACTGTTTGATTATTCATTGGGAAGGATCATGTCAGCTTTAAGTGCCGTACCTTTATTCATGTCTACTCTTGCAAACTGACCGATAATTCTATCTAAATGCTTTGGTTCCATTCCAAATCCAGGTCTAATACTGCGTACATGTTCTTCTGTTAGTACTTCTCCTTTTTTCACATCTTTAACTATGTACAAAGAACGACGGAACTTTACGTTTCCTTTTTCAGCTTCCGTTCTTTCGTAATTGACCTGACCCATTGCTTGCCACGCTGTTTTTGAGTCTTTACAAAGCGCAGTAAGCTCGTGAGGTTCGAGAGAAAAGCTATCATCAGCTCCGCCTCCGTTTCGATCCATAGTCACGTGTTTCTCTATCAAGCAGGCACCCAAAGTCACAGATGCAACAGCAGTAGCATTATCAATCGTGTGGTCAGAAAGACCAGCTAAAACATCAAAACGCTCAGCAATATCAGCAATCGTCTTCAAATTATATTGGTCAGCAGGGGCTGGATAACCACTCACACAATGCAACACAACTAACTCTTTACAACCATTATCTCTCGCCGTTTTAATTGCTTCTGCAATTTCTTCTTCGTTAGCCATTCCTGTTGAAATGATCATCGGCTTACCCGTTTGAGCTACGCGCTTAATCAACGGTAAATCAATCACTTCAAAAGAAGCAATTTTGTAAGCTGGGGCATCCAGTGACTCTAATAAATCGACAGCCGTAAAGTCGAAAGGAGAACTGAAAATAGTAATCCCAAGTTCTTTTGCCTTATCAAATAACGGTTTATGCCACTCCCATGGCATATGCGCGTTTTTATAAAGCTCATAAAGAGTCTGCCCATCCCATAAGCCACCACGAATTTGAAACTCTTCACTATCGCAATCCATAGTAATGGTTTCATGGGTATAAGTTTGTAGCTTAATTGCATCTGCACCTGATTTCTTCGCTTCTTCCATGATCTGAAAAGCGCGATTAATGTCACCATTATGATTTGCCGACAATTCAGCAATAATATAAGGAGCGTAGTCAGGACCTATTTTTCTACCGTCAATTGAAATATATGCTTTCATCAGAATCTCATTAAATTGGTTTACGAATAAACGTCTCAGAGTTTTGTTGTGTATAGTTCGCTTTTTTGAACAACTTCTGAGAAGCTTTATTACACTCTAATACAGTCGCTTGCAATGTCAGTTCTGGGTGTATGACATTTGCCATTGTTAATGCAGCTGTTGCAACTCCTAAGCCGTAAGCTTCAGGGGCAACAAAGATTGATACTAGATAATTTTTAGGCTTAAGTTTATCTAATCGTAATACACCTAATTTTTTTCCTGTTGTCTTATCTTCAACAAGATAAAAAAAGTCAGTGGTTGTGGCTAGCTTTCGCTTCATCCAACTTTGGTGACCTTCCCATGTAGGAATATCAGTATTCAATGCAAATTCACGAGTTTTAGGGTGACATTGCCAATCATAAACGGTTTTGATGTCCTCATGAGTGGCAAATACAAGCTGCAGATTTGAATGTTCACTTGGTTTAATGAGCTGCTGAATTTCTAGGACTAACCTTCGAGTCCCTAAGCCATCACACAATTTTAGATTCGACATAAACAGCTCATGCCATTGAACCATTGCCTGTTGATAGGTCACTAAAAGCCGGGATTCAATATCTTCCAAAGACACTTTCATAATGGCTTTGTGTTGAAGTAATTGAGCACAGATCGTTTTTTGATTATCGGCTAATGGTATCAATATACTGGGTAAACCAAGACAAGCTCGCTCCCAACTTGTCGTACCAGGAGCTCCAATCGCTATATCATGCTTAAGCATTAAACCAGCCATGTCGGCTTCAAAATCTTGATGTTGGACATTACTGTGTATGTCGCACCATGACTTAACCTGTTGGTAGTGTGGCCCTCTAGGGCTTAACAACACCGTAAAATCAGCACAGACTTTACCAACAAGGCTAACCAATGACTTTAAAGTAGCATTGGGGTTGTCTACCCCCCCCATAGAGATGAGAACTTTAGGTTGAGTTTCAGAGAGTACCCGCATGTAAGCAAGCTCTCTCAATGAAGCAAACCGTGGGGCTAATATCGCATACTCACTTCCAACTAAAGCCCGAGCAGAACCTGAGTACTCAACAGGCTTACGTCCAAGAGTCTGATCGACAATTAAATCAGCATCATGCTCTCTAACCAGATCATCAATAACGACTAAAAAACAGCTCATTGATTGCTTAACAAGCTGTTGCCACTTGTTGCAAATAGCATAATGATCCGTTATCACTACATCAGCGCAGCCTGCTGTTTGGATAAAGTCTAGCGCATCCTCTGAACTTGTTCTTTGCAACCAAGCCCCATAATCTGCATCATGCTGAGGTTGACTAGGCTCATTAGGCGGATTTAACTTTATTACCTGAAAGCCACGTTCTTCAATGTATGAGATCATGTCACCTGGCTGTGGTAAGCATGCAAAAGAGATTGAATGACCGAGTTTTTTCAATGCATCAGCAAGTACTAAACAGCGCATGACATGACCACTACCAATCCAAACTGACGCGTCCGCTCTAAAGATAACTCTCATAAAAACCTAATTATTTTAAAGCTGAGTATAATGCCTCAGCTAGATCCCAATCTTCGTTTGTATCTATATCTTGCACTCGGTTTCTCGGTAATAGAACAACACTAGAATGCTTAGCGAATATTGCTTTTTTCTCTAAAAACGCATCAGTCTTTCCCCAATAGAACTGACCGGCATCATGATAGGCTTCTTCAAGATCTTGAGAGCGTACTTGTTCATTTTCAGGAGAAAACATTGCTACCTCCCCTCCTGACGAAATTTTGAACGATCTTTGAATCGGGAAGGGAAAAGTCGCAGCACTAAAAACAAACTCAAATAAGCCTCTATTTAACTTATCGAAACCTTGTGTAAGATATTCCGGTGTTACAAAGGGAGCTGTCGCGTACAAACAACAAACCGCATCTACAGTCCAGCCGTTATCTATGCACCAAGTAATAGCGTGATGCATCACATCCATGGTCGTTGCATAATCATCAGATATGTTAGCAGGGCGCAAAAAAGGTACCTCTGCACCATACTGCTCAGCCACCTCAGCGATCTCAGTATCATCCGTAGAAACAATAACCTTATCAAAGCAACCCGAAGAAACTGCAGCTTCAATAGAATAAGCGATCATAGGCTTACCATGAAAAGGCTTAATGTTTTTACGAGGAATACGCTTGCTGCCACCACGTGCAGGGATAATTGCAATTTTCATTATTTATTAGTCAAGACCTCAGTGACTAAACGTACAACTGTATTTTGTTGTTCTTCCGTCATACCGTGGAACAATGGTAGTGAGATTGCTTCTTGGTAGTAGCGCTCTGACTCAGGAAAATCTCCGTCGGTGAAACCCATAGCTCGGTAATATGGCTGAGTATGAACCGGAATATAGTGTAAATTAACACCAATACCGTTTTCACGTAAGGCATCAAAAACCTGCTTATGTGTTAACGATATTTCATCCAACTTCAGGCGTATTACGAATAAATGCAGACCTGAGTACGTGCTTTCTAACTGATACGGAAGTACTAACGGCAATTCTGACAATAATTGATTATAACGTTCTGACAGTATATGGCGTGCTGCAACAAATTCATCAAGTCTTTGCATTTGAGTTACACCCAACGCAGCTTGAAGCTCCGTCATTCGGTAGTTAAAGCCTAAATCGACTTGTTGATAATACCAGCCACCGTGAGAAGCCCCGTCCATCAGTTCAGGGGCTCGAGTGATACCATGGCTACGCAACAATGCCATTTTATCAGACAGCTCTTTCTGATTGGTTAACGCCGCGCCACCTTCCGCCGTCGTCACAATCTTCACCGGGTGAAAACTGAAAACTGTGATATCAGAATACTCACAGTTACCAATTGGTTGTTCATGGTATTTACCACCAATAGCATGAGAAGCATCTTCAATAACTTTAAAGCCATATTCTTTCGCTAATTTAGCAATAGATGCCATATCACAAGGCTGACCACACAAATGAACAGGTACGACAACTTTTGGTAGCGTTCCATTTGCTTTAGCTACGACTAGCTTTTGCTCTAACTTTTCAGGGCACATATTGTAAGTTGCAGAATCAATGTCAACGAAATCAACTTTAGCTCCACAGTAAAGACCACAGTTTGCAGATGCTACAAAAGTCACTGGTGTTGTCCACAACCAATCACCTTCGCCTAAGCCCAAAGCTAAACAAGCAATATGCAGAGCGGATGTTGCACTATTAACTGCGAATGCATATTGAGCACCAGTATGTTTTGTTAGCGCTTTTTCGAACGCAGGCACTTGAGGACCTTGCGTTAAAAATTCAGACTTAAGGACATCAACAACACTATCAATATCTTGCTGAGTGATATCTTGCTTGCCGTATGGAATCACCGTTTTACTCACACTGTAAATTTAGGGTCAACATGTTCTTTAATTAGATCTCGCAATCCTTCAATGGTTTCCCACTCAGTATTAGTGCCTGAGTTATATTTGAAACCAAAAGGTACTTTCTCTGCTTTATGGTGATTCATGTACTCATCTTCTGTATATGTAAAAGAGACAGAAGGCAAGATCGCGTAATAACGACCTAAATCAATTGTATTGAGAGAATCAGTATCAGTAATCATTTCTTCATGAAGTTTTTCACCTGGGCGAATGCCAACAACTTTAGTTGGGACATCAGGGGCAACTGCTTCAGCGATATCTAGAATTTTGTATGAAGGGATCTTAGGAACAAAGATCTCACCACCCAAATGGTTTTCAAGTGCATACATGACCATATTCACGCCATCTTGAAGAGAAATATTAAAACGCGTCATATCTTCATGTGTAATTGGCAGTACACCTTCTTCTTTTTTTTGCATAAAGAATGGAATAACCGAACCACGAGAGCCCATAACATTGCCATAACGTACGACACTGAAACGAATGTCTTTAGAACCTTTAATATTGTTCGCAGCAGCAAATAACTTATCTGAAGCTAACTTCGTTGCACCGTATAAGTTAATTGGAGCACACGCTTTATCGGTCGAGAGAGCAACAACATCTTTTACATTACATGCTAATGCTGCGCTAATTACGTTTTCCGCACCATCAATATTAGTACGGATACATTCAGTTGGATTATATTCAGCCGTATCTACTTGTTTAATGGCAGCAGCATGAATAATAACATCCACACCTTCACAGGCTTGAATCATACGATTACGGTCACGAACATCACCGATGAAAAAACGTAATTGTGGGTAACCTTTTTGAGGATAGTTTTGCTTTATTTCGAACTGCTTTAGTTCATCACGAGAAAAAATGATGATTTTCTTTACATCTTGGTAACGCTCCAAAATCGTTTTAATGAACTGTTTACCAAATGATCCTGTGCCACCTGTAATTAATACTGTTTTGTTATTTAACATGAAAGTCTCTATTTTTTTTCTGCAATTGTTTTGACTGCCTAACATTAACCAAATCTTCCGGCGTATCAACAGCCAGAGATCCAGCCTCAATTTCAACCATATCAACCACGTAGTCTGATTCTAGAAAACGTAGTATCTCAATATCCTCAACTTGCTCAAAGCATGTTTTTACTTTGTTGCTGTAGAAAAAGGCTAACTGTTCTTTAGAGAAAGCGTAAATACACACTTGTTTATAGCCAAACTTATATTCACTAGTTTTAGTCTGAGGAATACCTGCCCGGCTCATGTAAAGTAGTTTACCAGATTGGCTGAACGTGACTTTAGGTACAGTAAATGAGCGAAATTCTTGCTCTGAAGTAATGGCACACATGGCATTTGTCACATTGCCGCTCTTCAAGAAGGCCTTAATCACTATATTGATATCATCTGGATTGATAAGTGGCTCGTCACCCTGAACATTCACGATGAAATCACAGTTAAGCGTTAAGTTGGCTTCCGCCAGTCTATCGGTACCCGTTAAGCAACCAGAGCTTGTCATAACAACTTGACCACCAAAGGCTTCAACGGCACTTTGGATACGGGCATCATCGGTTGCCACGTATACATTTTCTTTATCCACAGCCAGGCAGGAACGCTCCCACACGTGCTGTATCATTGGTTTTCCACAAATATCGACTAGTGGTTTACCCGGGAATCGACTCGATTCGTAACGTGCAGGAATGACGACAGCAAAGGTTTTTTCATTACTCATGATTAGAATCTCACAGTTGAAAAGTCATCGATAATCAAGTGCTGCTGCAATTGACACCGTTCAATCATCTTCTCTTTTACATTGGAATAAGGCGCGTAAAATACAAAGTCGATGTGATTCTGTTGAGCGGATAACATATCAGACTCCGCATCGCCAAACATGACTGCATTTGTGCTTTGTTCTTGCTCAAGAATACGCTGGATAAGCTCAGCTTTTGGTGTAGGTGAGCCAAACACACCATCAAAGTGAACATCTAACCCTCGCTGAACAAGTACATCTCTTAGCTCACTTTGCTCAGAGCCACTCGCGACATATCGTTTGCCTTTGCACTGCTCAAGAAACATCATAAAGCTAGGGGTTAGCTTTGCAGTTAAATATAAGGTACGGCACTGTTTGGAAAAGTCTACCAAAATCAGCTGCTCTAGCTCACTTCTTTTGTCATCTTCTATAGTAAGGATGCAATCTAAAAAATGGGCAACATGGTGAAAGCGAGACTTACCGAAGTTATGGCGAAAATAATTGACACACTCCACAATGAGATCTTGAGCTGAAAAATGCGCCTCTAGCGCATTTTTCATAGCTTTGATTTTCAATTGGTTGGAATCTAAAATGACCCCATCACAATCAAAAATGTATACCTCGTAATCACTTAGCTGGGGCATAAACAGAGCCTTTAGCAATCGGGTAGCTTGTTGGAGTCAAAGAGGTAATTTCTAGGCTTTTCTCATGAGCGTGATAAAGGTTCAATATGTCTACCATCTCTTGCTGACGAACGTCATCTTGAGCATAACCATCAAAACCAACCACTAAAATTGCAGTTACGTTTGATTCTAATAAAGCACCAAGAACGTAGGCCGTTGTGATGTCATAGGGTGTAATCGTGTAAGTGCCTTGAGTTGCAAACGTCTCTTTTACAACTTCGAGTCCGTAATCAATTAAGTTCACCCCTTCAAGCTCTGACAACTCAGAAGCCGTAAAGCGGCACTTTGGAAGGATGATTGGTTTATCTAACCCTTTATAGAGCTTTGACTCTGATAAGAACTTTGAGTTGTGAGAAATTGCGTAGTAATCAACTAGCTCAGGAGCAATATGCGCAGATGCATTGATTGAGATAACAACCGGTTGAGTGTTCTTAATGTACATCTCAATTGCTGATGCATATTTCTCTGTATTTGGTGCATTTGCAATGATGAGGACATTTTTGCCATCAAAGAGACCTTGTGCATCTTGGCTTCCAGTTACTTCAGCTTTGCTGTCGGAGAAGCTCAGCGCAGTATCAAGTACTGCACCGTTGTACGATGTGGTGCCCTCTAACTTGCTAAGGTAGTCAATCGCACCAATGATTTCGTCAGTACCGTAATGCGTACTAGATAACAGATTCTGAATGTAAGTTGGATGTACATCATTTTGAGCTCCCAAGAAGTACAACAAGTTGCTTCCCCAACCGTATTCTTTTTGCATCGCCTCAAAGTAACGAATAACCAATTCATAGATTGGTTTTGGTCGGTATTTTGAATCATCTTTATCAAGGTAAGCCAGCAAGCTTTCTGTTTGCGTGTTACCTGCTCCGCGCCCCATACCTGTTATTGTCGTATCTAGCCAAGAAACCCCCCCCTCCATTGCTGAGAGTGTGTTGTCTAAACCTTTGCCCATATTGTTGTGAGTGTGGATACCCATGGGGCCAGTCCAGTGAGTACGAAGCGCTGTTACGATACGCTGAACTTCTTGGCTATCCATATTGCCCAGTGAATCAGCAAAATAAAGGACATCTAAACCTTCCCAAGTGACTGCTTGGCGTGCTTTATCTGCAATCACATCGTCGGGTTTACCACCAGCTTGCATAAGGTTGAAGCCAACGATGTAACCCAGTGTTTTTAGGTGAGCAACTATAGGTGCTGAGAACTCCACTTCATTGAAGTGTGCTGCGACACGTACTAAGCCAACTTTACTGTTAGCCGCTGGCACGAATAGCGCATCAATTGCTTCTTCGATTCGCATACCAGATTCAAGGATAGTCTTAGCATCAACCATCACGCCATAAGTTGGGCCTTCAGGCAAAGTCAAGGTATTGATGAAATCCTCGGTAGTGTAAGCGAATGCGCCTAGAAACCCCAACTTAGCGAAATTACGCAAGCCCAGCTCAACGTAGTCAATGTTCGCGCTTGCTACGCTGTTCAGATATTGGTTTACGACTTCTGCGTCAAAGTCCCAATTGTTGTAATAACCACCGTCACGAAGTGTACAGTCTAAAATTGAAAAGTCCATGGTGCTTCTCTTTTTATAATTTTTAATATTACGTCACAGCCTTTTTCATAATGCTGAGACACTTTTAATTTCAGATACCTGATTTTCACTAATTCATTGCAATCTCATGTTTACGTTACTATTGCTAACCAGCCCCAACAGGTTGATTTAATTATTGCATAGTCTTTTTCCAAACTCTTTATTACTTAGTTTTGGACAGTTTTAATTTGTTAACCCGTCGCATTCGTCTAAAGGCTTTTACTCGTCGAAAAGCAATTAACAAACGCCACACATGCTTTAGAGCCATTAAGTAACCTGCGAACACCACCAAAAACAAAGCAAAAGAAAACCAATCGGGAGCATTAAAGCAATTTAGAAAAACACCTACCATAGAGATGCTAAAGCTAATTAAGGTAATGCAAATAAGTGTTTGTCGAGAGGTAAACCCTGCGCGCATAAAAATGTGGTGTAAATGATCTCTGTCTGGCTTAAAGGGAGATTGCCCTTTACGTTTACGCCGAATCATTACTCCAGCCATGTCCATAAGCGGGATAGCAATAACCCATAAGGCGGTAACAGGCTTAAACGCAGGGCTTTCGCCTTGTGAACCAATGGCTAAAAGCCACACCACACTTAAACCAACAAACATAGAGCCTGCGTCACCCATGAAAATTTTACTTCGTTTGGGATTATCCGCTCTAGTAAGGTTAAATATAAGATAGGGAATTAGCGCAACTACAAGGCAAAGTGCGATCCAAGATTCCAGCACAAAACCTTCCAGTATAAAAAGCAAAGACAGAGACAACATGCTGGTAAAGGTTACACCGCCCACTAAACCATCAATGCCGTCTACCATATTATAGGCGTTAATAGCACCCATTATAGCCAAATATGTAAAGGGTACAGCAGCCCAGCCTAGGTGAATATCGCCCATTACTAATAAGTTGCCTAGGTTTTCTATGCGGTCGCCGCTTGCAAACATCATCACACTAGCGGCGACTATTTGGCAAAACATACGCAAACGAACGCTTAAGTCATATTTATCATCTAGCATTCCTACAAGCAAAATGCCGCCAGATGCTAACAAAAAATACTTGAACGAAATGTCATAACCTTGAGCAATAACCAGAAGAGACATTACAAAGCCTACATAAACTGCAATCCCACCTATAAGTGGAATTGCACCTACGTGCAACTTTCGCTCATTTGGTTTATCGACCAATTCATGCTTTATCGCAATGGGTTTTAGTACTTTAATCGCAGTGTATGTGCCTAAAAAAGCAACTAACAAGGACAATATAAAGGTGCTCATAACGACTCACCAAGACTCTTAAAACGAATAAGACAACAACTAGGCATCAACATTTCCCTTAGCAAAGTGACGAACCAGCGCCAGCATTACACCCAGCATACCGCCTAACAAGGTACCTAATACACAAATGAGTGCACGTTTAGGTTTTACTTTTTTCTCTGCGATTACCGCTGGATCAACCACTTTAAACACAAAGTCATCATTAGCTTCAGCGAGCATAAGGGTTTTAGTTTGTTCTTCAATCAGCTGATAAAACACCGTTTGCATTTGCGCTACCGAAGTTTTATCCAGCTGTTCTTTTAAGTAGATAATATTGGCTTTAGTTTCATGCTGAGCTCGTTGTTGCATTACTTGGTTAATGTCTTTAATCAACCAACTAACCCATTGTTGAGCTACGACTGGAGAAATATGCTCTGCTGCAATCGTGATCAGGCCTGTTTCTTTGTCTGTTGTTATGCTTAACACCTCTCTTATAAATACCCCATGACTTTCTTGCATAGAGGGCTCAACAGGGTTAGGTGCCTTAACTTCACGTGTCCAATTATTTGTTTGCGCATCATAGACCTCAGGATCATAACTCAACTCACCACTAACTGGATTCCACCCTTTTGCAGCCATTAAGTCGTTTTTAATTTGGTACTTATCCAAAAAATCTTTAAAGAATTGTCGAGACTTTAAAACCTCGATAGCTAGAGTAGTTTGATCAGTACCCGTTCTACCACCAATGTTAATTCCAGCAAAAGAGGCTAAGCTACCAAACTGTGAAGCCATGCCACTAAGCTTATTACTTTCTTGGTCAGAAGCTGCTAATAAAGCATTGGCACGGTAGATGTTAGGCTGGTTTATGGCGAATATTACAGCGCCAATAGCAAATACAAGAGTACAAGCAACAATTAGCCATTTACCGCGCCAAATAACTGCGAACAGTTCACGAATATCAATTTCATCTTCTGCTGCTTGCTCAAAATAAGCAGGTGAGTGTGCTTGATGTTGCTGTACTTGCTGAGTCATAAATCTCTAATATTCTGTTAATTTAATACTGGATAAACAAAGTTTCAGATAAGTCTGTTATTTCTGAATAGCATTGTATGCCACACCAATTTGATACAAGATTTGCGTAGCCGCTGTCCAAGTACTCAATGCATCACGGTAATCGGTGTCAATAGGCACAACAATGGTATCGCCAGGCTGCAAAGGTTGTTTATTATTCTTAAACCAAAATCCAGACTCTGGTTTATAAACTGAGCCGTTAGCTCTCACTACAAAGATCCTATCTTCATCAGCTTGTTTTTTAGCACCACCTGCAAAGTTAATATAGTCTTTAAAGCTATATGCTTCATCCAATAGGTAAGAAGTTGAAATTTGAACTTCGCCCATAATTGTAACGGTGTTTCTATACTGAGGCACATAAAGCATGTCTTCATCTTCTAACATGAAGTCTTTGGCGCTGTCGCCGAGTAGAATAGATGGTAAGTCCACCACCATTCTGCCAAGTGCTTTAGTTCCGCTCATTTCTTGAATAAGCGCTAACTGTTCTGTTGGGCTAGAAGATGACGTAAAACTACCTGGACCAGTTTGGCGAAGGCTCTTTTTGGCGACCTCCTGGCGAATACTTTCTGCGTAAGCATCTATTTGACTTTGTTCACGCAACCGTAAAGCTTCGCGAGTGAACACTGCACCATCTTGATGAGCATACTCAGTCAATCCTCCGGCCCGAGCTATCACATCTCCAAGTGTCTCCCCTCGTTTTATTACATACGTACCAGGAAAACGAACTTCGCCTTGTAAACTTACCGTGCGTTGCTTACGCAAATTAGGCACTGCCAATACATTTAGCCTATCGCGAGCTTGTAAAACTAGATTTTGTTCAGGGACTCGAGCGATTACATCATTAAGATCAAGACGTAGCAAAGTAACATCGGCATCAGCATCTTGCACAATAGTTCTTGTTAATTCGCTGTGAAGTGCATAGGCACCATTTTTCAAGCCACCCGCAGCATCAATTAAATCCTTTACCGTGTTTTTATTAGTTATTGGGTAAATGCCAGGAAACTTCACTTCACCAAAAATCTCAACAACCTTTAACTCACGATTTATGCTCGATTGTTCCTGTAACATTATCAGTATCGGAGCCAATAGCTTTTCACGAGTCGATTTAAGCACTTTCTCTACTTCGTTAACCGACATATTGGTAATACGCGCTATTCGCTCTATATCAGTTTCAGTTTTAGAATCTTCAATTCTTCCTGAGGTGCTTCCCTGATTCCCAGCTAAGCTTGCTTCATTTTGATTAAAAGTACCCGCAGGTCTGTTTGGTAAAGTGGCGGTTTGAGTTTGCTGACTGTATTGACTAAGTTGAGCATTTTGTTGGGGTTGCTCACCAACAGTTTGGTTAGCCAACTGCTCGGCGGTTTCCATCTTAGCATTAAGACTTGCTGCATCAGCACTTAACAGGTCTTTCTCTTTAGCACCAATTTGAAAAGCTTCACTGAACAGTTCTAAGTTATATTTAGTAAAAACTAGAATTTCGTCTTCTGGCTTTAGAAGAATGTTGTCTGCTGAGTGCTTTTGGTTGATTGCTTTCTCTAGATCCACTTGTAAAATCGTTATTGAACGATCTTTATCTTTGCGCACAACCAAGCTGTAATTGAGGTCGCTGCTCGTATTTAAACTTCTTTGTACACTAGGAAGCAGGTCAGAAATGCGCAGACCTTTCCGCCACTGGTAGCGGCCGTCTCGTGCTACGTTACCTTTAAGCGATACATAGTTTGGTGTTCTTTTATCGACTTGTTCGATAGTTAAAAAATCACCGTTTTGAAGATTCCTTTTGAGATCTGAGCTGTCGTTTAAATCAAGGGTCAATAGATCAATTAAACCTTCACTGGTGATACGCTCAAATCTAGCCGACGTTTTAAATGCTTTAGTTGTATAACCGCCAGCTAATGAAATCAGCCCTTTTACCGTTTCTTTGCCACTAATTTCGTAAATAGCAGGACGAACAACTTCACCTTCCACGCTTACAGTATCACCGAGAGGGCCAACAAAAATCACATCGCCGCTACGTAACTGGAGGTCGTTACTGGTATCACCTTTTATCAGCAGATCGTATAAGTCGAATTTACTCACCAATTGGCCATCACGCAATAAGCGAATATCTCGCAGGCTACCTTGTTGATTAATACCGCCACTCGCATATAGCGCGTGAGTTATAGTAGAAAGAGAGCTCACCAAATATTTACCGGGTTGGTAAGCATCACCCAACACAAACACTTCAACAGTGCGCAACTCTCCCATAGTGACATTGCTACGAACACCGATTTTCTTTTCATTAATCTGTTGCGTAATCAGCTCTCTAACTTCGTTAAATGTTAAACCAGAGACATTTACGGGGCCGAGTTCAGGAAAACTAATACTTCCGTGGCGATTTACTCTAAATTCAAAGCTACTATTTTCTTTACCGAATAGTTGCACATTTAATGTATCACCAGGCCCTAAGCGATAGTTATCAGTAACGGGGATGTTATTAAGTGGGGCAAACGTCGTTGGTTGCGTAGCAAAAACATCTAGGCCAAAACGTTGCAGTTCTGCGGTTTCGCCAGCACTATTTTTGTCAGCAAGCGCTTGTTGCTCAGCTTGTAAGTCGCGCTTTTGCGGTAACTGAGGGGTAATGTTTTGCGGTGATTGAGGTTGAGTCACCGAAGAATGAGAAAGCTGTGATATATCAACACCGTATTGTCTGGCTAACGCTGCTTGTTGATCAGCTGGTAGGCTCTTGAGCATTTGAACTTGATCAGGGCTAAGGTTCATTGCTATAGAAAACTGAGATAACCCTAACAACCAAACTACAATAAGACTTCTAAGTCCAAATTTCATTCTTTAATCTTCTCTTTCACAATCAACAAACTTAGCCAGAAATAACACAATTAATAACGTGCTCGATAATACTTCAATTCACTTCTTTACGTAAACTTACAATTGAAATTAACACCCGAGTAATTCCACAAAGTCATCCATTTGATTAAAATCTATACGTCGCTCTATTTAATCTCAACGCAATAACCTTACTAAAAATCAAAATCGATATTGAAATGCTAAGTTGATCCCACCAATTTTCGCTTTGCTTGAATTTAAGCTACTTAAATACTCTATAGTTACTGCACTATTTCGGCTAAACGCGTAGTGAGCCCCCAATCCGAAACTCGTTCCACTTTCTGAACTACTCGCTACATTTTGTTGATCTAATTTTGCTATTGAGCCACCTAACAATGCATACATTGCAGTTTGCTCAGTGATAGGTAGATTACCTTTAACTAATAATGAGCCCAAGCTATCAATAGATATCCCCCCAGAACGGCCAATAGAGACGCCATACCTTCCTTCCAGAGCTAGATAGTCATTAAAGAAGTGTCCCACTTGGGCCTGTAATACCCATGGTTTGCCTTCACTGCTTGAGGCACCATCAGAGTTATATTCAGTAGAAGTATAAGAAAAAATAGCCCCTGCGTAGGTATTGGCATGGGAGGCGGCGGAAGTTAATAGAAATATAAGAAAACAGAAACAAATTTTTAAGCGTTTCGACACTACCACGGAGCGATTCCCTGCACTATACAATAATGGGGGAAAAGTATAACACAGCAATTTTATGGATAAATACCATCAGTAGTCCAACAGTTTGATATTCAAGCGCTTTACAGTGGTTTAAATACTATTAATTGGTTTAAAAACAGCAGCCTAGATCACTGAAAGGCCTTTCTGGAAAAGATGGATATTTTACCTATTTTTGACACAGCACAAATGTAAAAACCAATAACTGCTTAAATAACCAACAGAAAAACTAATTTAGCTAAGAATAATACCTTTCTATGTCGCCAATAAGCTGCTTTAGTAGCTCATTGTCAAAATTATTAATTCCAGCGGCAGCTTCTCGCCCTCCACCTGATTTATAATTACTACAAATGCTCCCTGCTCCATGTTTTTTATCTAGAGGAGCGCGCAAGCTAACTACTGCTGTTTGACTATCAATTTCGGTTAAAACCAAATGCGCCAGTGAGGGATGTTGGTTTGCTTGTTGATTACCAAAAACGCCGCTTATCCGTCTCGCCCAAGCCGCGTTAGGTAAGATAGTTACTTTTACAATAGAGCTTTGGTAGTGAGCTTTTACGCTGTTGGCAAGATTCATGTCTTCTTGATAAGCATTTTTTAGCTGATGATAGGCAGATTGGCTATCGGCAATAGCTTCAAATGGGGAAGTATATTCAAGCAACTGTTTAAATAGCGTAGCAGGCTCATAATGAAGATCGGCTAGCGCAGCACCATAGCCGTTGTAATTAACTAAAGTACCTAGCTCTTTCAATTGCTCGCTTTGCAATTCGCTTAATTGAGCTTGCTGACACAACACATCAGCTTTCGCGATTAGATTGTCACCATATGCAGCAGCAATTGCCCAATGGTGGTATTTTCCCTTTAGCTTTTCGTCTACCAATAGTGCAGTACAAACATCCGCATCGGTATTAATATCGACTAGCAGATTTGGGTGTGTTGGTATGTCACCGGGGCGATGATGGTCAACATAATGCACATTGGCGCCAACATCTAAGGCTTGCACTAATCCTTCTTGGTTTTTTTCCATAGAAATATCGAGCACGGTGACTTGATCATTGGACCTAAACTCAAAATCATTCATCAACTGATTTTCACGCTTAACACCTGTAAGCAAAATACTGTTTCGGGGCTCGTTTAAACGAAGCTGAATCAGAGAAATAATGCCATCGGCATCACCGTTGAAAATATCTATGTGTCGCAAACTAAACCTCGTCGCTACGCCTTAACAATACCCGCATCAATTAGCGCATTAACCACAAACTCTGCACATTGCTCAACCGACTTACCATCGGTTTCCACGTGTACATCCGCTTTTTCCGGCGCTTCATAAGCTGAGCTAATACCGGTAAAGTTTTTAATCTCGCCGCTGCGTGCCTTTTTGTACAAGCCTTTTGGATCACGCTGCTCACACACTTCTAAGGGTGTATCAATAAACACTTCAAAAAATTCGCCATCACTAAGTTGATTGCGAACTAAAGAACGATCCGCTTTAAAGGGGGAAATAAAAGCGGTAGAGACCACTAAACCAGCATCTACAAACAGCTTGGCTACTTCACCAATACGGCGAATGTTTTCTACTCGGTCAGTGTCTGAAAAACCTAAATCACCGTTTAGCCCATGGCGAACATTGTCACCATCCAGAACATAAGTATGAACACCACGTTGATACAGTAAGTAATCAACTGCGTTAGCAATAGTAGACTTGCCCGAGCCACTTAAACCAGTAAACCAAAGTACGCAGGGTTTGTGGCCTTTTTTCATAGTGCGTAATTCTCGATTAACACTATGATTATGCCAAACAACATTCTCGCTCTTTTTATCCATAACTCGCCTACTCTGCTATCTAAATAAAATCACTATAAAGGAAAAACTATTGGTACCAATATTAAAACCACTAAGCCATAAACCAAGGCTACCGGTAAACCTAATTTAACAAAGTCTCGTAAACTATATCGACCGGCGTTATACACCATTAAATTAGTTTGATATCCATAGGGGCTTACAAAGCTAGCACTCGCTGCAAAAGCTACCGTCATTACAAAGGTCATCGGATTAGCTCCTAATGCGTTAGCCAAGCCATAAGCTAAAGGAAACATTAAGGCTGCCGCAGCATTATTGGTAACCAACTCGGTAAATATCCAAGTTAGTAGGTACACTGCCACTAAACTCAGCATAAACCATTGGCCACTTAAGCCGCCGTTGAACAAACCCTCAAGCAACTCAACTAAACCTGCATTGTGCATAGCCTGTGACAATGCCAAAGCTGAGGCTACTATTAACCAAATTTCTTTGGGAAAACGGCGTACTAATTCACTGGGAGTTAAGCACCTGAAAAAGATTAAACCACCTAACAAAACAACCATCGCTTTAAATAGACTAACCAAGCCAATCGCTGCTGCACCCACGGCTAGAACAAAGCCACCAATTGCAATAAGTTCTGAAGCACCATTTAGACGAGTATCGGGCTCTACCCCACTTACCACGATAAAGTTTTTGCTTAGGTTAGTTCGCGACTTAAAATCGGCGCCGACAGCCAACACTAAAAAATCTCCGGCCTGCAGGGTTATTTCGCCTAGCTTTCCTGATACTCTTTCGCCATCTCGCTTAATGGCTACAACCGCTGCATCGAAGCGGGCACGAAATCCGGCGCCTTTTAAGCTTTTCCCCACCAACATGCTTTCTGGGCGAATAACTACTTCGGTAAGATTAGAGCCCAATAAGCCATTTGAATCTGCAAAGGTTTGCAGCCCGGAGAACTGATTAAGTTGCATAACTTTTGTAACGTCGCCGCTAAAAATAAGCCGGTCGGCTTGTTGCATCACTTCGGTAGGCGCTACAGGGCTAATCAGTTTTCCATCTCGAACAATTTCCACAAGGAACAGAGACTCCAAGTGGCGCAGCCCGTTTTCTTCAACACTCTTACCAATTAAGGCTGAATCCGCTTGAATTTTGGCGTCAATAAAGTAGCGATGATAATGATTTTCTTCACGCTTGTGATCGGGTAAATAGCGTGAAAAAAACGCCAAAGTAAAACCACAAGCCACCACGGCAACCAAGCCTATTAAAGTAAAATCAAAAAAGCCTAAACTTTCACCAGTGCTCTCAAGCAACAAGCTGTTTACGATAAGGTTGGTAGAGGTGCCAATTAAGGTAAGCGTCCCGCCCAAAATAGCCGCGTAAGATAAGGGCAACAATAAGCGGCTAGCACTGTGATACGGATTATTACGAATTGGCGCCAATAAGGTGGCAACTACCGCTGTATTATTTAAGGCAGCAGAAGACAACACCGTGGTGGAATATAATCGAAGCCAAGTAGAACGAAGCGATGGTTTAATGATGGAGGCCGCCAGCACTCGCAATAATCGTGTTTTTTCCAAGGCTATCGAGCATAACATTAAAAGAACCAAGGTCATTAAACCTTGATTCGATACACTAGCTAACAGCTGATCGCTACTGACTAAATCAAGCACGAACAGCAGTAGCATTACCCCGCCAAAGATTTTGGCAGGATACTGCTGATAACGAATTAAAGACGCAATGGTGCCAATGAAAATCACTAGCACCAATATGGCCTGAATGCTCATTACTTAAGTAATTCGCTTAAGTCTTTAGCATCCCAATGCGGGAAGTGTTTACGAACTAGCGCATTAAGTTCTAATTCAAATGCAGAGAACTCTTGCTGCTGCCCGGCTTCTTCTAAACTCCCCTTTGCGGTAATAATACCGGCACCTACAGTTACATTAGAAATACGATCAATAATAATAAATGAACCAGTACCTTTGGCTTTGTTATAGGCATCAAAAGCAACTTGCTGGCTAAATTGAACTTGGCAAGAACCAATCTCGTTTAAGCCTAGGCGAACAGCTTCTTGCTCTTCTAAAGTATTCACATCTATTTGGTGCTCGATCTTAGCGATAGAGCCTGAAGTAGTTTTAGACGCTAGTTTAAAATCGTATTGTTTGTTAGCAATCATTGGCTCTTCGGCCATCCAAACAATGGTCGCTTCTGCGCTGCTAGCTACCCAAGGTTTATTGTTGCTATGTACCAGCATGTTTCCGCGACTTGCATCAATTTCATCTTCTAAAGTAAGAGTTACCGCCATAGGCGCGTAAGCTTCATCAATTTCACCATCAAAAGTGACAATGCTTTTCACTTTCGAGGTTTTGCCTGAAGGTAACGACGTTACTTCATCGCCTTTGCGCACAACGCCAGAGCTGATCGTGCCGCAGAACCCACGGAAGTCTAGATTTGGACGATTAACGTATTGAACAGGGAAGCGGAAGTCATCAAAGTTTTGTCCGGCACTAATTGGCGCACTTTCCAACATACCCATCAAGGTTTCACCGTGATACCAAGCGCTTTGTTCACTGCGCTCTACCACGTTGTCACCATTTAAGGCAGAAATTGGTACGAACTTGATGCTATCGATATTCAAATTCTCAGCAAACTTTTGATACTCTGCTTTGATCTCTTCAAAGCGAGCTTCTGAAAACTCAACCAAGTCCATTTTATTAATAGCAACAATTACTTGCTTAATGCCCAGTGTTGATACAATAAAGCTGTGACGGCGAGTTTGTACTTGCACGCCATAGCGGGCATCAATCATTACAATAGCTAAATCACAGTTCGACGCGCCAGTTGCCATGTTACGGGTGTATTGTTCATGCCCTGGCGTGTCGGCAATAATAAACTTACGCTTTTCTGTAGAGAAATAACGGTAAGCAACATCAATGGTAATCCCTTGCTCACGTTCCGACTGTAAACCGTCAACCAATAGCGCTAAGTCAAACTCACCATCTGTGGTGTTAAAACGTTTTGAATCATTTTTGATGGTTGCTAACTGATCTTCAAAAATCATTTTTGAATCATGCAGTAAGCGACCAATTAAGGTGCTTTTACCATCATCAACGCTACCACAGGTTAGTAAACGTAGTAGCTGTTTCTGTTCATGTTGTTGTAAGTACTCTTCGATATCTGAAGCAATCAATGTTGATTGATGAGACATGGTATCCTCGCTTTCCTAGCTTTCGCCAGCGTCAAAATTCTTGTTCTGTTCCCACCCAATAACTTGAGCGGGTAAATACTGTTTAGAAGCCTGCTATTTCCTTTAGAAATAACCTTCCATTTTCTTCTTCTCCATTGACCCAGCACTATCATGGTCAATCACGCGACCTTGTCGTTCAGAGGTTTTAGTCAACAGCATTTCTTGAATAACTTCAGGTAAAGTTGTAGCTTCCGACTCTACGGCTCCGGTAAGTGGGTAACAGCCTAAAGTACGAAAACGTACCATTTTGTGTTGAATTTCCCCTTCTTCAACTGGCATACGCTCATCATCTACCATGATTAAAGTGCCGTCACGCTCAACGACTGGGCGCTCTTGAGACAAGTAAAGAGGAACAATTTCTATGTTTTCTAGATAGATATACTGCCAAATATCTAATTCGGTCCAGTTAGATAGCGGGAATACTCGAATGCTTTCGCCTTTGTTTACTTTAGAGTTATAAGTATTCCAAAGTTCAGGACGTTGTGATTTTGGATCCCAACGGTGGTTTTTATCACGGAATGAATAAACTCGCTCTTTAGCTCGTGATTTCTCTTCATCACGACGCGCGCCACCAAAGGCAGCATCAAATTGATATTTGTTTAATGCTTGCTTTAAGCCTTGAGTTTTCATTACATCAGTGTGCACTGCACTGCCGTGAGTGAAAGGACCAATACCCATTTCAAGACCTTCAGGATTCTTATGCACTAGCAATTCGAAATCGTATTTTTCTGCCATGCGGTCGCGGAACTGGATCATTTCTTTAAATTTCCAGTCGGTATCTACGTGCAGTAATGGGAAAGGAATTTTTCCGGGGTAGAAAGCTTTACGCGCTAAATGAAGCATTACCGCGGAGTCTTTACCCACAGAGTACAGCATTACCGGGTTGTCGAATTCAGCCGCTACTTCACGGATGATATGGATACTCTCGGCTTCTAATGCTTTAAGATGAGTTAAGTTATAATTTTCCATTTAGTCTTCAGCTCTTAATTCGTTATATCGTTATAGAATATAAAACAAGCTCAGACTAACTGATAAAGCTGACTACTACTAGTAACCGCGCTATAACATTATGCTACTTTTAATAATCTGAGGTTCTAAGAAGATATAAGTCTATAAGTATAGAGAGAATGCAACTGGAGCTGAACTCTTCGTTTCTATTTTAAATAACCTGTATAGACATTAAGAAAGCACATTGTTACGAAATTAAACCTACTCTTTCTAGAGTGCTTTTAACCAATCTTGAGCCTTTAGATACCAATCAATGGTAAGCTCAATGCCTTGTTCAAAAGATACTGCTGGCTCATAACCCAATTCTTGTTGAGTTTTTCTGGCGTCAATAGCATATCTGCGATCATGCCCGACTCTATCTTCAACAAAACTTATTAACGATTCAGCATTACCTGCAATAGCAGCTTTAGCCAAAGGATACTGCATCGCCAATCTAGATGATTTTCTGAAACGTTGGTTTAATAATCGACAAACCAACTTTACGATTTCGATGTTGGCCCATTCATTATTGCCGCCGATATTATAGTTTTCCCCTATACGCCCCTTATCTAGGACCAACTCGATACCTCGAGCATGGTCTTCTACAAAGAGCCAATCTCGAACTTGCATACCATCACCATAAATAGGTAACGCTTTGTTACTTAGTACATTAGTGATAACTAATGGGATAAGTTTTTCTGGGAAATGAAACGGACCGTAGTTATTTGAACAATTAGAGGTTGTTACTTCCAAACCGTAGGTATGGTGATATGCTCGGACTAAGTGATCGCTAGCGGCCTTGCTTGCAGAGTAAGGTGAGTTGGGGGCGTATTGAGCATCTTCTGCGAAAGCTGGGGCATTGGGCTCAAGAGATCCGTATACTTCATCTGTACTAACGTGATGAAAGCGATGTGGTAACGGCGGTATACCTTGGGCAATTGGGTGGTCAATCCATACTGCTTTAGCCGCTTTAAGTAAACTATAGGTTCCGATAATATTGGTTTCAATAAATGCATCAGGTTCAGTAATTGAGCGGTCAACATGAGACTCTGCAGCAAAATGTACAATGGTATTAAGCTCTTCTTCAACTAACAAACTCTGCACCAAGTTGGTATTACAAATATCTCCCTGCACAAATTTAAAATTATCGTGGGTCTCTACATCAGAAAGACTTGCTTTATTTCCTGCGTAAGTCAGAGCATCCAAAACAACAAGTTGATCATTGGGGTGATGCTGTAACCAATAGCGTACAAAATTGGCACCAATGAACCCGGCACCACCGGTTACCAATATTCGTTTACTCATATCTCTTTTCACTATCAAAACTTATGACACAAGTGCATTTAGGTACTTGCCATAAGCATTATTTAGCATTGGTGCTGCTAAGGCTTTTAGCTGTTGTACGTTAATTAAACCCAGCCGGTATGCAATCTCTTCTGGACAACACACTTTCAAACCTTGTCGTTTTTCCAAAACAGCAATAAACTGAGCGGCTTCTAGCAGTGAATCATGAGTCCCCGTGTCTAACCAAGCACTACCACGACCAAGCAGCTGAACTTGCAATAAACCTTTGTCCAAATATAAGTTTATAAGATCTGTAATTTCTAGTTCACCGCGCTTAGAAGGTTTAAGTTGTTTAGCTAAGTCAACGACTTGATTGTCAAAAAAATAACAGCCCGTAACTGCAAAGCTAGACTTAGGTACTTCTGGCTTTTCCTCAATAGACAACACCTTTCCATCTTTATCAAATTCCACAACTCCATAGCGCTCAGCATCGGTGACATGGTAACCAAACACACATGCTCCGGTACATTGTTTGGCCGCAGAACTTAAAGCTAAAGGCAAGCCCTGTCCGTAAAACAAGTTATCCCCCAACACTAAACATGCGGCACAGTTATCAAGAAAGGTCTCAGCAATCAATAGTGCTTGAGCAATACCATCGGGCGTATTTTGCTCAGCATATTCAAATCTTAGTCCCCACTGAGTTCCATTACCTAAAAGCTTTTTGAAACGAGGGAGATCGTCGGGAGTAGAGATAATTAGGATGTCTGTAATTCCAGCTAGCATTAATGTAGCTATTGGGTAATAGATCATAGGTTTGTCATAAACAGGCATTAACTGCTTACTAATCACTTGCGTAATCGGGTATAAACGAGTCCCGGACCCTCCAGCCAAAACTATTCCTTTACGTCGCAAAACAACCTCTAACAAAAATCATAAAGCATTAATTTTAGCTTACCGGAAACAGTTTTAAGTTAATACGATCGTCGGCCAAGTTTTTAAAGCGCAAGCTAAAGCCTATGTCGGAGAGTTTTCCGATGCTTTCTAAGTAATGTGCATCGGCGTTGAGACCTAAAGGCATTCCGGGATGAGCCGCATCAAAAGGAGTTGGTGCATCTAACAACCCCGCATTGGCAAACAATACTTGATCGTGCTCTATCACACCATACAAGCAGGCAACTGGTGCCCGTAGATCGGCCGCTTTAATAATACGGTTAAGCGTACTAAGGGCTTCGCTGGGTTGAAGCGCTGTAGGGTCATTAACCAAAAAGCGATTCCACATATCTTGGAAAAAGCCATTTATAATGACCGCGGCAACCACTCCTTCATCACCTAATAAGCAAATATCAACCACCAAAAAACCTACATGATGCTCGTCAATTTGTTTAATAATGGGAAACAATGTTTGCCCTTTCAGTCGATAATGACAAAAGAACCCGATGATTTCTTGGGTGTTCTCTGGAAGGATTTCATTCAATACCATGCTCGCTTGAGCATCATTGGCTTTAAAGTGGGCTTTATGTTCATCGAACTCAGCAAATTCCATTTGCAGGCTGTGCTCGTTAGCCATTGAAAGATTAGCAAGAATGGTGTCAGTTAACTCATTAAAGTCGGTAAGCGGTTTAACTAAAAAGTCACTAGCACCGAGCTGCAATACCTTACGCAAATCGGCCATGGTGCTTTTACCGGAAATAACCACAACACTGCCGGGGAAGTTGTCTAAGCGTTGCAGCAGTTCCACCCCATTCATGCGCGGCATGATGAGGTCCATTAAAATAATATCGTAATGTTGTTGATTGATAGCATTAAGGGCTTCTTGTCCATCTCCTACAGCCCCAACCATTGCGCCTTTTTGAGTTAGAAACGCGAGCAACTGCTGACGAAACACCACTTCATCTTCTACAACTAAAATTGAGATCCCGTATAAAGGGTTATCGTCGCGCTCCAGCACTCTCTCCAAATATCCTTATTAATTAATACGTTAATAGCATTTAAGTGGTCTAATGTGTTGATAATATAAGCAAAGTAACAGCAACGCCAGCAAGCGTGTATAAAATTTATACCACACAAAGGTATGCAAAAAACCAAATCCGGGTTGGCAGCGCTAACACTAGCAGCAGAAGCCGTTAGGTGCGCTGAACGATGCTACTTACAAGCATAGTTCAGCTTAATTAATAATCTTCTAACTCGTCTAAATAATCTTCTAAAGCTGAATCGATATCTTGTTTTGAGGATGTTGGCGGCTTACCGTTGTAGAAGCGATATAAGCGATACTGTAAGTAAGCATCTTTAACAAAGGTATAGCTGTCTAGCGAGTTATCCAATAGAGGTTCTTGCTCAATAACTGACGCACGCTTATACAGGCCATCTAGGCCCCACTTAATCACTTGCTCGGCAAACGTTAAGTTGGTTAATGGCGATGCAAATGCGTCTACCCAGTCGCCGACTTCTTTACGTACTGTGGTTGGCCCAAGTACAGGCAACATCACATAAGGCCCTTCTGGCACCCCGTAGAATCCCATCACATCGCCGAACTCTTCAATGTCTCGTTGTACACCGGAGCGCCCCATTAGGTCGAAAATGCCAAAAATACCAAAGCTGGAGTTAAACAGAAATCGAACTAGATTATTAGAAGCACGTTCTACCTTACCTTGCAGGAGGTGGTTAGCAAAACTAGCAGGCTCTTCCAAATTACGAATAACGTTATTCATGGCTTCGCGAATACCAAAAGGTAAGTACTCGGCGTATACATGTGTTACAGGACGATAAAGAGGCTTATCCAAATAATTATAGTTGAAGTTCCACATGCTTCGATTGAAGCTCTCGAAAGGATCGGAGAAGTCTTGATAAGGCTCATCAAAAGCCTCTACTTCATTAGCCATTGTGGTAGATGCAGTAGACAACATAACAGCAAACATCAAAAAAGCTGTAACTACTTTACGCACTCAGACCCCCTTCCTTGGTCAAATACCTATCGCAAATCAACTCACCAAATAATTTGCGAATACAAATAAAAAAAGGTTGCTAAGCAACCTCTTTTTATTATGGCATCTATGTTAAGAGCTGAATAGTAAAAACTATTAACACTTACAATATTAATACATAATTATAGGGGGGTATCGATAAGCAAACTTATTGCTTGTTCTTCACCCTGAGAGATAGCAGAAGATTGCCCTTCCCAATCACCTTCAATGGTTTGCACATTGTTATCGTAAGATAGACGAGCGGTAATATAAAAATCGCCTTGCTGAGAAAGCTTAAGACCTTCCATCATGCTATCGCTGTCCGACAAATTTACCGTTACAGGAAAACGCGGATGCGCTACTTTTTTGGCCGCTAAAGGCATTGGCGGGCCATTCACAGACTTAGCGAATACAAACAAGAAGCTTGAGCCTGGCACTTCCAACCCTTCTTTCACATCTACAGTGATGCTGTAGCTAGGACCACTTGCTGGATTGTTTTCAACCACCGCTTGCTCAACAGCCGGGGTTTGTTCCGCAGCTGGCGCTTGCTGTTGAGCTATTTGCGCTTCGGCAAATTCAATACTTTGTTGCAGCATTTGATAACGCTCAGAATCAGCATCAACCAAACTTAGCATTCTCTGCCAGCGATCAATAGCCAACTGAAACTGCTGTTGCTCGAGTGCCATAAAAGCATACAAGGACCAAAGCTCTAATTGACTAGAGTCTTGCTGTAGGGCTAATACTAATAGTCGCTCAGCGCGCGCTTGTTCACTGGGTTCACCACTGTAGAACAAAGATTGCGCATAAACAGCTATAATATTGGCACTTTTTGAATCGCGCATATACGCCTGCTCTGCGGCATCGGTCATAATGTCTAAACGATTTAGGGCTTGGCCAACTTTAGCTAATAAAAACCAGCCGCGTGTATCACTGGGGTCATTATGTAACTTGGTACGCAAGCCTAAAGCGAAGTCATTTAAGTCTTGTTCGCTTACCTCACCACCTTGACCAAGTAGCACCTTGTTACTCAGCTCTGGCATTTTTTGCACAATCGCTTGCCAGTCTTGAACCTTTTCAGCACTGCCTAGTTTGATATACATTCCAATGGAAATAGTCACCACAAAAACCACACCGGGAAGCGCAACCCAAGGGGAAATGGCACTGCGTTTGGCATTTGTTTCTTCGGGAATATCATCCAACAAGTTATGCTGAAGTTCGCTCACTAACACTGAGCTATCTTCCGCTAAGCCTTGCGCATTCTCTTGTTCAATTTCAATTAATCTATCTTTGTAGAGAGTTTTATTTAGTTCTGTTTGAGTCACCGAGCGACTGTCTCGTTGTCGCCACAAAGGCAATACAACAACCGCCACAGCCATCAGGGTTAAAACGGCAGCAGCCAACCAAAATACTGTCATTATTTTTCTTGCTCCGTTTGTTTAATTAGCTGCTCAAGGCGTTCTTGTTCGGCCAAATCTAGCGCAGGTTTTGCGTCTTTTCTTCTTCGGGCTAGTCGCCACACAGTAAACCCGCCAATCAATATAATTAGTACCGGTGCTATCCAAAGGGTAAGCACCGCCGGAGTAAGTGGTGGGTCGTAGCGCACAAAGTTTCCATAGCGCGCTACCATATAATCCAATACTTCTTGTTTATCACTGCCCGACTTCACCATTTGGTAGGTTTTCTCGCGTAAGTCTTGAGCAAGCCCAGCGTTAGAATCTGAGATGTTATTGTTTTGACATTTAGGGCAACGTAACTCACGTGTTAACTCTCGAAACAGCTCTTCCTGTTCTGGGTTATCAAACTCGTGAGCTGAAATCGCAGCGTTTGCCAATATAGGAAGGCTAAGTAACAGCACCGCTAAAAAGCTTTGAAAAGTTTTCATCATGATTAATCCAAACCAGCAAATATTGGCGCAAGCTCTGCTTGCCAATTACGCGCGTTTACATCACCCACATGGCGATAACGAATTACGCCTTGGCTATCGATAAAATAGGTTTCTGGAGCACCATACACACCAAGGTCTAATGCCAACAGGCCCTTGCCATCGTACAAATTCACTTGATAGGGGTTACCGAGTTGCTCCAACCACTTTATCGCTTTAATTCGATCGTCTTTGTAATTTAAGCCAACAATCTTAACGCCTTGTTCAGCCAAGGAGTTCAGAAAGGTATGTTCTGCGCGACAGGTAGGACACCAGGTAGCCCAAACATTTAGCAACAAGGGTTCACCCTTAAATATCGCAGCATCGTGTTGCTTATCTTGCTGATAAATATCTTGCAAAGTGAATTGGGGAACCGGCTTGCCTATTAATACAGACTCAAGCTCGGTAGCGTCACTGTACAATCCGCGATATAAAAACACTGCCATAAACAAGAAGGCGATAAGAGGCAGTAAAAAATAAAAAATACGTTTATTCATTTAAGCTTCCTCTGCCAAATCAGTGCTTTTACTACTTGCACCTTTTACAGGTGGCTTGCCACTTAACTGCTCTTGCTTAACTTTGAAACGATAGCGTTTATCCGACATGGCAAATATACCGCCAATTGCCATAATAATTGAGCCGAGCCAAATCCAACGAATGAAGGGTTTGTAATATAGGCGCACTGCCCACGCTCCACCGGGAAGCTGTTCACCCATTGCTGCGTATAAGTCACGCCATAAGCCTGCATCAATAGCAGCTTCTGTCATCATGTTTCGTTGTACCCGATAGAAGCGTTTTTCTGCGCGTAAGGTTGTTGCTAAGTGCTCATCTTTATATACGTCTATCACCCCAACATGGCCTTCATAGTTTGGACCAACTAAAGGCTCAACCTGTTTGAAGTGGAAAGAGTATGCAGCAAAGGTAACCGAATCACCAGGCTCTAAACGCAAGTCACGTTCAATACTGTAATGGCTGGTTAAAGCCACGCCAATTACCGTTACCGCAAGACCTAAATGGCCAAGTACCATTGCCCAATGAGAACGACTGAGTACTTTCAAACCTTTGGTGAAAGTGTGGCGATGAGTAGCACGCAAATATACCTCTAGGGCTGTACAGCTAATCACCCAAAACGATAAGGCAAGTGCCATGTATGCCAAGGCGTAGAACTTCGGCGCTA
This sequence comes from Agarivorans sp. OAG1, assembly GCF_037076485.1. Taxonomy (NCBI): domain Bacteria; kingdom Pseudomonadati; phylum Pseudomonadota; class Gammaproteobacteria; order Alteromonadales; family Alteromonadaceae; genus Agarivorans; species Agarivorans sp. OAG1. The sequence continues at coordinate 1,677,962 of NZ_AP028990.1, read as the reverse complement.
GCATTACCAATAATGCAGCAGGCACCAATAAACTAAATGCAGCTAAAGCCAGCAGCCAACCTTTAAGGGGGCGAATATCTTGGCGCTTCCACCGCAGCAAAGGACCAATACCCAAAGCAATAGCAAAAGGCACAATCATCCAGCTAAACATTCGGTTAAAGAAGGCCTCACCAATTGAGATACTGCCTAGGCCAATTTCTTTGTGGATAAGCGGCAATAAAGTACCCAACAATACCACCACTAAGGCGGCCACTAGTAAGATGTTGTTGATTAACAAGAAGGTCTCGCGAGAAAATAAACTATAGGTTCCGCGACTTTTCACCTGTGAGCCACGAATAGCAAACAGCAATAAGGAGCCACCAATCACCACCAACAAGAAGCCTAGAATAAACAAACCACGAGCAGGATCGCTAGCGAAGGCATGCACCGAGACCAATACGCCGGAGCGAACTAAAAAGGTTCCTAATAAACTAAGAGAAAATGCCGATATAGCCAGCAACACCGTCCAGGATTTAAACACCCCTCGCTTTTCGGTTACCGCTAACGAATGCAGCAGCGCAGTACCCACTAACCACGGCATAAATGAAGCATTTTCTACTGGATCCCAGAACCACCAACCGCCCCAGCCTAATTCGTAGTAGGCCCACCAACTTCCTAGTGAGATACCTAAAGTAAGGAAAATCCAAGCCGCCATTGTCCAAGGGCGAGACCATCGAGCCCAAGTGGAATCTAAACGTCCGGCCATTAGAGCAGCGATAGCAAAAGCAAAAGCCACCGAAAAACCAACATAACCCATGTATAAAAGAGGAGGGTGGAAAATCAATCCTACATCTTGCAGTAAAGGATTCAAATCTTGTCCATCAACCGGGAAAAATGGCAAAGTTCTGTCGAAGGGATTTGAAGTAAGCAAGATAAACAGGTAAAAACCTACACATATCATCCCCATTACCGCCACTACCCGCGCAACGGCGTCGAGCGGTAAGCCGCGACTGAACATTGCTACTGCAGCGCCCCACCCCGACAAAATCATCGCCCACAGCAATAATGAACCTTCGTGCGCTCCCCAAACAGCTGATAAACGGTAGTAAACCGGTAACTGGCTGTTGGAGTTGTTAGCCACATAAGCTACCGAGAAATCATTTATAGCAAATGAGTAGCTCAAGACCACAAAAGACAATGTGACGAAGGCAAACTGCGCTAGTGCTAAAGGCCGAGCAAGTTTCATTAATGAAACACTATTTTTACTCGCGCCCCATAGCGGGTATACACTTTGTAAAATAGCTAACGCACAAGAAAGAATTAATGCGTAATGTCCAAGTTCCGGGATCATAGTTACCGTCTCTAGTGTCCAGAGCCTTTAAGCTGGGCTTCTGTATATTCTGGTTTAAAGTGTTCCATACCTTCTAGTGCTTCAGCCACTTCCTGTGGCATGTATTCTTCGTCGTGCTTAGCGAGTACTTCAAAAGCATTTACGGTTGTTGCATTGGCTAATTCACCTTGCGCCACAATGCCTTGTCCTTCTCTAAATAAGTCTGGCAGAATGCCTTCATAGTTAATGGTTACAATACCACCGCCAGCATCACTCAGCTTAAAACTAACTTGCAAGCTAGTTTGCGAGCGCTCTACCGTACCTGGTAATACTAAGCCACCAATTCTTAAACGTTGGCCTACTTCGGGTTTAATCTCGTCTTTTCCTTTGCCATTTACCAACTCGGAGGGAGTGTAAAATAGATCGATATTCTGTTGTAACGCAAACAGCAATAAGCCGATAGAAGCCCCCAAACCAATTACAATTGCCAGAACAATCGTTAAGCGTTTTTTACGTCTTGGGTTCATAAGCGTTCAGTTACCTCTTTTGCTGCTTCAACTCGTTGCTGTCGCGCAGATTGGCGCGCAACAGATTTAAAAATGGCATTTCGTTTAACAATACTGTCTATCACTATACCTACCATGGCTAGAGCGCTTACCCCAAACGCAAGCCACACATAAAAACCATAACCACCCATAGCAAAAAAATCTGCGACTGATTCAAATTGCATCGTGCTACCCCTTTGCTTGAATATGGCGTTGAATAAGTTGTTGTACCCATGGTCTACGTTGCTCGCGTCGCAACAGTTCAGTTCTAAAGCGAACCAAGCTCACCGCGCCAAGGAAAAATCCAAAGGCTAGAATATTAAGCAGTAAAGGCCATAGCATTCGAGAATCGATAGAGGGTTTATCAAACTTGGTAATGGTTGCGCCCTGATGCAGGGTATTCCACCACTCTACTGAGTAATGAATAATAGGTAAATTAATCACACCAACAATGCTAAGAATGCCTGCAGCGCGACCAGCCATGGTTTTATCAGAAAAAGCGTTATACAGGGCAATAACCCCCAAATATAAAAACAGCAGTATTAACTCTGAAGTAAGGCGCGCATCCCATACCCACCAGGCTCCCCACATTGGTTTGCCCCAAGCTGCACCGGTAAACAAGGCAACAAAAGTAAATACCGCGCCAACTGGCGCTACAGCTGCTACATACATATCAGCTTGTTTAATTTGCCAAACTAAACCAATAAAAGCTGCTATGGCCATTGATGAGTATGCGCCCATCGACATAATTGCGGAAGGCACATGAATATAGATAATTCTAAAACTGTCGCCTTGTTGGTAATCGGCAGGTGCAAATAAAAGGCCCCACACTAAACCTACAGAAAAACACACAATGGCAAAAATACTAAACCAAGGCACAAATTTTCCTGCTAGGGTGTAACTCGCCTCAGGTTTTGCGTATGGATGTAACCATTTCCACATAATGGTATTTACTCTCTCGGTCTTATTCTAAATCTAGTTAATGCTTACTCTTAGCGCTGCAGCCGTGGCAAAAGGAGCCAAGGTGAGAGCAAGTAAGCTTATGGCGCCCATGATCGCTAAATGCCCGGCATAGGGCAAGCTTAATGACGCAGCTTCAATCGCAGATGTCGCAAAAATCAACACTGGAATATACAAAGGCAAAACTAACAAGCTAAGTAAAACGCCCCCTTTGCGTAAACCAACAGTTAAGGCGACCCCTACAGAACCAATTAAACTCAATACTGGGGTCCCTAGTACTAAGGTGTAAAAGGTAGCTTGGAAACTTTGCCATTCTAAAGACAGTAACACTGCCAAAAGAGGCGAAAGCAATAAAATAGGCACACCTGTTATCAGCCAATGAGCCACGATTTTAGCCAAGGCTATCAAGGCTAGCGATGAGCCACTCATCAGCATTTGCTCTAAAGACCCATCTGCAAAATCATCTCGAAATAAACGCTCCAAAGACAATAACGAAGATAACAGCGCAGCCACCCACAAAATACCCGGCGCTATTTTGGCCAATAACAAGGGCTCCGGCCCTACTGCGATGGGGAATAAGGTAATAACGATGAGAATAAACCACAGCGGGTTAAGCACATCTGACTTTTGCCGAAAAGCGGCTAGAAGCTCGCGCTTAACAACAGTAGTAAACGCATGCATTAAAGCGCTTCCTCAAAGGCCGGTTTAATCTCTAAGATTCGATAATCGGAAGTAGGAATATTTAACTCTTGATGAGTCGTTAACAACACCATTCCTCCTTTTTGAGCATGAGACAAAATAACTTGTTCCAAATACGCGACGCCTTGTTTATCTATCGCGGTAAATGGTTCATCAAGGATCCACAATTTGCGCGCAACCAGCCACAACCTAGCCAGCCCGACTCGGCGCTGCTGACCTGCTGAAAGATGAGCAACAGCTTCTTCTTCTAATCCTGCTAAACCTACACGGGTTAACAAAGCGTAAAGCTGTTCTTGTTCCATGCTTTCGCCAGCCAATCCTAGATAAAAACGTAAGTTTTCTACTGCACTTAGTTCAGCCTTTACCCCAGCATGATGGCCTAGATAAAGACACTGTTGATGGTATTGCTCAGCCTGCTGAGAAATGGCTTCTTCTTGCCAAAAAATCTCTCCGCTTTCGGGGCGTGACAAACCGGAAATCAATCGCAATAAACTGGTTTTACCGGCGCCATTTGGCCCGGCAACTTGCAAAATTTCACCCGGTGATAATGTGAAAGACAAGTCGTCGAACAATACTCGTTCTTCACGTACACAACACAGTCCATTAACCTTTAACATTCAACTATTTTCTTGCCCAACACACAGGCTAGGATGTTAACACAGCTAAGCCTAAAAACTAGATTGAGCATAAGGATTAACGCCATGTTTACAGCGCTTTGCAATACAAGTAACAAAAACATAGCCTGTTTGTATATTGCGGTATTTCAGTTGAGCGCTAACATGCTCACGCAGTTTATTTGAATTGATGAAGCCATAAATAGAAATGTAAAAGAAGCGAGGAAAAAACCAAGAATTTGAATCGGGCTAATGAGGTTAAATCATTGAGTGAAAACACGGACAGCTAAACAAAAGCATTCTCTAGCTATAACCAGCTTAACTCACTTGCCCTTTCATTTTATTGCGCAAACTTAGTAGCAATTCAGCTTCAGCTTTTGGCAGCTCACACTCGCGCATAACTTCTTCTAAATCTGCTCCTAATTCAACCAGCTTTACCGCTCGAGTATACAATTTGCTGTCGGGATCTTGCGATTGGATTTGAGAAGTACGAAGAAAAGCCTGCTCTACTTGTTCACTTTGCCGTTCTAACTCACCCACCAGAGAGGCATTGGCTTGATGAATTTCTTGCAGTTGCTTTTCAACCACTCGATGTGACTGAAGAAGATTTTTGGTGACTACCTCTAAGCTTTGCATTTTTTGCTCATTGGCTTTCAATTGCTGTTGTGCCTTGTTGCTGAACCAAATAGCACCAACAAGGCAAACAACGGTTGCCACTAGGGCAATCAGATTAATCCAATCCATTTATAGTGAGCTTACTTCGTCCCACTCTTCATCAGAAAGCAGTTTATTTAGATCAACTAAGATGAGCAATTGTCCGTCGCGATTACTCACACCTTGGATAAACTTAGCGCTTTCTTCAGTACCCACATTTGGCGCGATATCAATCTCAGACGAGCGCAAGTAAACCACTTCTGCAACACTATCAACCAAGATGCCAATCACTTGAGATTCTGCTTCAATAATCACAATTCGAGAATTTTCTGTGATATCAGAAGACGGCAACCCAAAACGTGAACGGGTATCAATAACCGTAACTACATTACCGCGCAAGTTAATAATACCTAGTACATAATTTGGCGCACCAGGCACTGGGGCAATTTCGGTATAACGCAATACTTCTTGTACCTGCATTACGTTGATGCCATAGGTTTCACTTTCTAGCTGAAAAGTCACCCATTGTAATACTTCATCTTCGGCAATATTTTCTGCGATGTTACGCTGCTCGCTCATCTGCGTGTCCTTTTTAGTATTCGTGAGTCCTATCGGATCTCGCAACTCATATTATTCAGTATATATCATATGTTATAAAACTAAATGGCAGATTTTCCTACCTTTTCAACTTGAGAAGCCTATCGGGCTCTCAGATTTTTAATGTCCTTCGATATCCACCCCATCTGCGAGCATTTGTTGTAGTTCTTCAACATGCAACAAGGCACACATTTTTTGCTTTACCATTCCGGCTAACCAAGGTCTTTGGCCAGGCGTTGAACGCCATTTAACGTCATCTCGATTAAGCCTCTCAGTGCCAAATAGTTTTTCACAGCTTAAGCCCCAAGCACTTTCACCTAACATCACTAAATACTTATAGTCTGGCTCAAATGGCTGGTTTGGCATCACCCATTTAGCGGTATCAACAACACTGAGCTTTTCTTCGCGTTCAATCATAATCCCGGAAAACCACTGAGGCTTACCAAACAACGGACTCACTTCGCTTATTCGGTGAATACCTCCAAGCTGAGTAAGCGGCACACCAAAAGTTACCCCTGCCACTTCAAAAAACAGCACCTGAAAGTCGTTATCAGTGTCAATATTTTGCCATTCTGCGGCTGTTGGCTCTTCTTGCGGAGCAAGGGAGGTTTCGGTTTCGACCTCAATTTCTTGCTCTTCTACCGGCTGTTCTAGTTCCTCAACCTTTACCTCAACTTCAACCTCAGGCGCTTGTTCCGGCAACTCTTTTATGGGCAGCAATACCGGTTGCGCTTCTGCGACAGCAGCCACCCGCTGCTCGGCTTCAGCAAACAACTCTTCCAATGGCTTGGTTTGCGGCTCCAGGTGTTGTGCTGCTTTTTCTTGAGCTGCTGGTTTTACTTCGGGACGTTTTTCTGGCTCGGGCACAGATTCAGTAAGTAATGAATCAAAGTAGTCGCCTAGTGCTTCTTCCATCAACTTGTCACTGTTCATAATAGCCCCTGCTCATCTGTCATTTGCAGTAAATGCGCTAATAATGTTTGATAAGCAAAAACGCCGCGACAGTTCTTAATATGATAAGAAGGTGGAGTGTGACGAAGGCTAGCGTCGCGAAATTTAGTGTCGATGGGGATAACCGAATTCCAAATATTTTTAGGGTAAGTTTCTTGTAGTTCTTTAAGCGCTGCTAATGACGCTCTGGTGCGCTTATCATACATGGTTGGAACCACAGTGTAGCGCAAGGGGCCGGGGCAAGAGCGCTGCATAATCGCTAAGGTTTTAACCATTCGCTCCAAGCCTTTAATTGCTAAGAACTCGGTTTGTACTGGCACTAACACCCTGTTACTAGCAGCTAAAGCGTTCACCATCATTACCCCTAATACTGGCGGGCAATCAATTAACACATGGTCATATTTATCTTCAACGCGAGATAAGATGCGTTTGAGAATTAGGCCCATACCTTCACGTTGACCTAGCACTTTATCTAACGTTGCTAAAGCCATACTGGCGGGGATAAGGTCGAGATTATCAAATGCTGTGGCCTGAATACTATGGGTAACCATCGCATCATCAATTTGGCTGTTTTGATAAAGCTCGTAAAGGGTGCCTTGCACACTATCAACATCAAAACCCAAATAACTGGTTAACGAAGCATGCGGATCGGTATCTAACAACAGAACGCGTTTACCCTGCTGCGCCAACAAACCGGCAAGCGAAATTACCGTAGTGGTTTTACCTACGCCACCTTTTTGATTGGCTACTGTCCAAACTTTCACTATTCTTCCTGCCTTGTTGTAAAACGTACCCCGCCGCCTTCTAAGGGCACGGCTAACATGGTTTCACTGTCTGGTTGTTTTTTCGGTTCTGCTTCCCCTTTTTCCGGTTCTTCAGGACTTACTTCAGCCTTTGGTTGCCATAAAGTTTTCGCTAAGGCGATGACTACCCTTCGGTTCTTGCGACGACTCGTACTCGTTTCGTCGGGAGCAAACTCAGCATAAGCCTCTAATGCCATTCTAGCAGGTGCTACTCCCCTAGCTTGCAACTCTCTTAAGACCCGTGTTGCTCGCGCTGCAGATAACTCCCAGTTGCTAGGGTAAAGTTCGCTATCAATGCTGTCTTCATCAGTGTAACCACGAACTCGAATATAGTTATCAACTTGACGTAACTTTTCTGCCAACACATCAATAACCTGAGCAGCAGGTTTGAGTAAGTACGCACTGCCACTAGCAAAAAACAGTCGACTATCCAGCTCTATAGTGAGCCATTGTTCATCATAACTTATTACTATATCGTCGGTTTTTAGAAAATCTTTAAACTCTGTTGCCAGTTGCTCAGCCAGCTGAATAAATCCTTCATCGTCAGCATTGCTTTTATAATCGCTAGTTGCTGGAGTTGCTTCGACACGTTTAAAGACTCCCCCATCTAATATAGATTGTCCGCCAGATAAAATGCCGGCCTCTGAGGAACCTTCTAAGTCGATAGCAGCAATTTCTTGATTTGAGACTTTATCAGTTTCGAAAAGTGAAATAGCTTGCTGCAATCGGGTTTGTAATTCGGGATATTCATTTTCATTAGCAATGGCCATGGCATACAAAACAACAAACAAGGCAAACATTAGCGTCATATAATCGGCGTAAGACACCAGCCAACGTTCGGTACTTGCGTTACGCTTTGCCTGCGTGGCGTAGCGATGACGCATATTAGCTAAGTTCCGTATTAAAGCTATGCAAGCGTCGTTGCACTTCCATACTATTGGCACCCTCTGCAATAGAGACTAAGCCGGCGAGAGTCATCTCTTGGTATATTGCTCGCTCTCCTGCTAAAGCACGAAGTTTGTTAGCAATGGGTAAAAACACAAAATTGGCGAACCCTACCCCATAAATGGTGGCAACAAATGCCACGGCAATTCCTTGACCCAATTGCTCAGGGCTAGTTAAAAAGTCCATGGCTTGAATTAGCCCCAATACCGCCCCGAGAATACCAACGGTTGGGCAATACCCTCCCATCGCTTCAAACACCCCAGCTTGTTTTTCTAAGCGATTTTGCTCGAGATCGATTATATCTTCTAGCGACTGCTTTAACTGCTCGGTTTCAGCGCCATCTATCAACATTTCTAAACCTAATACACTAAAGGCATCGGCTTGTTGTCGATGTTTTTCTAACACTAGATAACCATCTTTACGAACTGTGTGAGACCAACTTAAAATTAGCTGAGTTTGCTTTTTAACGTCAAGTTGTTGATTTTGCCAAACTCGCGGAATGGATTTTATAGCTTGAACAAATTGAGAAGCAGGCGTTTGCAGCATGACCGCGCCAACCGTACCACCTACAACAATAATAAAGGCATGCAAATTAACCAGATCTGAAAAGCTACCACCCGCTAAAGAATGACCTAAACCAACAGCAGAGAAGGCGATAAACACGCCAGCAATGCTAAGTTTATCCATTCCCTATTTCCGCTACAATCGCTTCACAAAAGCGATCAAGAGGTAGTTGTTCGGACGCTAAACCAGCACTAGCAACCGCTTGAGGCATACCATACACCACGCAACTGGCTTCATCTTGCGCCCAAATGGTAGAGCCCTGCTCTTTTAGTAAGCGCGAGCCATCTCTGCCATCGGCCCCCATACCAGTAAGTATCATCGCTAATACATTAGACTGGTGACTCTTTGCTAGTGAGGCAAAAGTAATATCAACACACGGTTTGTAATTTACTTTATCGTTACCATCAATAACCCGTAAACGACCGTAAGATCCGCGACCTTCCACCAACATTTGCTTTCCACCTGGTGCTAAATAAGCCCAACCAGGGCGTAACTCGTCACCGTCCTCTGCTTGTTTAACATTGATTCTCGACAAGCTATTGAGTCGCTGAGCAAAAGCCGCAGTAAAAGTAGCCGGCATATGTTGAACCAATAGAATCGGTTTAGAAAACCCAGCAGGTATTTGAGTAAGAATGGTTTGTAGCGCAACGGGGCCACCAGTGGAAGTGCCGATAGCCACTAACTTATAGCGTTTGCCTGAAGGCTTAAAACGGGCGGTAGCTCGCTCTTTTGGTTGAGGAGCTGAAGTAGTTGGCGGTGTTTTTACAGCAGGTCTTGTAGCTGTGCTAGGCCGAACAGGAGTGCTTGGAGCCGGTGCGCTAACACTTCGACGAGCACTAACACGACGGCGAGCAATAGCTTTAACTCGCTGCTGAAGAAGGCTAACGGCTTCTTCTCTATCACGTGCTATGTCTTCAAATTTTTTAGGAATAAAATCGAGAGCGCCAGCTTCTAGGGCATCAAGAGTGGCCTTTGCGCCTTCGTGAGTTAGTGAAGAAAACATAAGCACTGGGGTGGGATTCTTCGCCATAATTTCACGAACGGCAGTGATACCATCCATTACCGGCATTTCTATATCCATGGTCACTACATCGGGTTTTAGACGAGCAACCATGTCGATGGCTTCACGGCCATTTTTCGCGGTATCGACCACTTCTAAAGAAGGGTCCGCGTTGATGATCTCGCTTACCCGGCGTCGGAAAAAGCTCGAATCATCAACTACAAGTACTTTTATTGCCATGTTAGATTCTTCTTAAAGGCTAGGCTTAAATCTTACGAGCGTAGCGTTTCAACAGGCTTGGAATATCAAGAATTAAAGCAATACGGCCATCACTAGTGATTGTCGCACCAGCCATACCTGGAGTACCTTGCAATAATTGGTCTAGTGCTTTGATCACCACTTCTTCTTGGCCAATCAGATTATCAACAACAAAACCGACTTGTTGTGGGCCAATTTGTACGATAACCACGTGTCCTTGAGAACTGCGCTCTCCAGATTGACCATTTCTAATTAACCAGTCTTGTAAGTAAAATAGCGGAATTGCCTTGTCACGAACAATCACAGTTTCTTGACCGTCAACTACGTTAGTTTTGGTAAGGTCTAGGTGGAAGATTTCATTCACGCTAGTCAGTGGTAAAGCAAAAGTCTGCTTGCCAACGTCAACCATCAGAGTTGGCAAAATAGCCAAGGTTAACGGTACTTTAATCTGTAGTGTAGTACCTTGCCCCAACTGTGAATCAATATCAACTGAACCATTAAGTTGGGTAATGCTGGTTTTCACCACGTCCATACCCACACCTCGACCAGAGATGTCTGAAATCTCAGTCTTAGTAGAGAACCCTGGCGCAAAAATAAGACTATAAGCATCTTTATCTGGCATGCGAGCAGCGGCATCGGCATCAAGCACGCCGCGCTCAATCGCAATAGATTTTAGCTTATCGGCATTCATACCAGCGCCATCATCCTCGATTTTAAGCAAGATATGATCGCCCTCTTGTGAGGCTGATAGGCGAATAACACCGGTACGAGGTTTACCCGAAGCAACTCGATCGTCTGGCATCTCAATACCATGGTCAACAGAGTTTCGAACTAAGTGAACCAATGGATCGGCCAGCGCTTCAACTAAGTTTTTATCTAGGTCGGTATCTTCACCCACCAACTCTAGATTAATGTCTTTTTTCAAGCTTCGCGCTAAATCTCGAACTACTCGAGGGAAACGGCCAAACACTTTTTTGATTGGCTGCATGCGGGTTTTCATTACCGCACCTTGAAGATCAGCTGTCACCACATCCAAGTTAGCGGTGGCTTTAGACATATCCTCATCATTACTATTAAGGCCCAAACTCACTAAGCGGTTACGTACCAATACCAACTCGCCCACCATATTCATAATATCGTCTAGAGTGCGGGTATCTACGCGAACGGTTGTTTCGCCTTGAGGTACAGCTTGCTTGGCTGGCGCTTTTGCAGGCTCTTGTTTAGCTGGAGCGGCCTTAGCAGCAGGTTTGGCCGGAGCTGCCGGTTTAGCAGGCGCTTTAGGGCTAGCTTCAATTTTTGCAGCAGGCTTAGGCGCAGCTTTAGCTGCTGGCTTAGCTGGAGCGGCTTTAGTGTCTGGTGCTTTGCCTGCACCATGTAGCTGGTCTAGCAGTTTCTCAAATTCATCATCGCCAATTTCATCAGCATTTGAACTATGCTTCGCTACTTCTGGCGTTTTAGGGGCAGCCGCTTGTCCAGCACCTGGCGCCTTAGAACCATGCAGTTCATCCAACAGTTTTTCAAATTCATCATCTGAAATATCACCATCGCTGGAAGCTTTATCAGCTGGAGCGGCGGGAGCAGGTTTTGGTGTTGCGGCCGCAGCAGGTGCGGCTGAGCCATGCAGCTCATCAAGCAAACGCTCAAACTCGTCGTCGGTAATTTCGTCAATATTGCCGGCATCGGCACTTGGAGCCGCAGCTACTGGCTCTGGCTCTGGCTCTGGCTCTGGCTCTGGCTCTGCAGCCACTTCGTCAGCAGACTCTGGGCGAGACAATTGATGTAAGCTTTCAATTAGTTCAGGAGACGCAGGTGTTAAGGGCTCACGTGCTTGAACTTGAGCGAACATATCATTAACTGAATCTAGCGCTTCAAGAATCACATCCATTAGCTCAGGTGATACGCTTCTTCCACCATTGCGCAAGGTGTCAAAAATGTTCTCAGCTCCGTGACAAACATCAACCAGTTCGGTCAATGACAAAAAGCCTGCTCCACCTTTAACTGTATGGAAGCCACGAAATATGGCATTTAACAAGTCACTGTCATCTGGACGTTTTTCTAAATCAACCAGCTGTTCAGACAGCTGCTCAAGGATCTCCGCCGCTTCTACGAGAAAGTCTTGTAAGATGTCTTCATCTACATCAAACGACATGCGCTACTCCCTTAAAATCCTAAACTAGACAACAAGTCATCAACATCATCTTGGTCGTTAACAACGTCGTCCCTTTGCTCTTTATTTAATATTGGCCCTTCGGCTTCGATAGCAGATTTCGTCACTTTTTTATTTTCTACTACTTCGGCGTTCTCATTTCCAAACAAGGTAAGCATTTCAACCAGACTTTCTTCCACCTCTTGCACCAAGGTGATTACCTTACGAATCATCTGACCGGTTAAATCTTGGAAATCTTGAGCCATCAATATTTCGGTTAACATGCTACGTAGTTTATCGGCATTTGCTGAAGAACTATTAAGGAAAATATCGATTTGGTGACATAGCGCCTTAAATTGGCCGATTTCAATTCTTCGTTCCATCAAACTTTGCCATATAGGCATGATACTGTTGATTTCGTTAGTTAATTGATCGGCAATTGGAAGGCCAGACTCTACTGCGTCCATGGTTTTATTGGCCGCTTGATCGGTCATCTCTATCACATAGTTCAACCGCTCTTTAGCGTCTGGTATTTCTTGATTAGCTAACTCGTTAATTCGAATATCGAGTTTAAATTCATTTAAAGAGTCATGAAGCTGACGAGTGAGCTGCCCAACCTTATCAAATAGCAGGTTAGCTTTTGGAGCACAAAGCTCACTAACAAGTTGATTCGCCTCGGCGACATTTCCTTCTTCAAGTAGCGCAACCAAAGATTTGGCGTCGGCTAGTGAAATAATCGGAGTATCTGTGCTCACGCATCTTCCTTTCTTATTGTAGTCTTTCGAAAATCTTATCTAGCTTCTCTTTTAGCGTGGCTGCAGTGAAAGGTTTAACAATATATCCATTTACGCCGGCTTGAGCAGCTTCGATGATCTGTTCACGTTTTGCTTCGGCAGTTACCATTAAAACAGGTAAGTGAGACAAACTTTCGTCGGCACGAATATTTTTCAATAGGTCGATGCCTTCCATTCCGGGCATGTTCCAATCAGTTACTACAAATTCGAAATCGCCGCCTTTAAGCATAGGTAATGCGGTATTTCCGTCATCGGCTTCATGAGTATTGTTGAAGCCAAGATCTCTAAGTAGGTTTTTAATAATCCTTCTCATCGTTGAAAAATCATCAACAACCAGAATTTTCATATTTTTATCCAAGGTACGTCCCCCAACAGGATGTTTTACAAGCCACTAAATAGGCCAAAAATTTATGTAATATAGATATTATGCCTTAATAAACACAATTTTAGTCCATCTTTTACAAGAAATGTAAGGATGAATTTCTCTATTGTGTCCAATCTCGCATTCGAGTTTTAACTCGAGCAAGCGCTTGACTATGAATTTGACTGACTCGGGACTCGCTTACGCTCAATACTTCACCAATTTCTTTTAGGTTAAGTTCTTCATCATAATAGAGGGACAAAACCAATGCTTCTCTCTCTGGAAGACCTTTAATACATTCGGCAAGAGATTGTTGAAAGCGTTGATTGGCAAAACCTTCAAAGGGTCGGTTTAGTTCTCGACTTTCTTCACTTGATATGACGTCTTCACTCACACCTAGATCATCGATACCTAAAATGCGTCCGCAATTTACATCAGACAACATTGAGTGATACTCACTTAAGCTTACGCCAAGCTTTGCAGCAACCTCGGCGTCTTTTGCGTCACCGTTTTTTTCTTTCTCGACTTCAGCGATTGCATCACTGATGGCGCGGCTGTTTTTATGTACCGAGCGCGGAACCCAATCGCCACGACGAATTTCGTCAAGCATCGAGCCACGAATGCGGATGCCGGCGTAGGTTTCGAAGCTAGCCCCTTTAGAGCCATCAAAGTTACGCGCGGCTTCGATTAGGCCAATCATTCCTGATTGGATCAAGTCATCAACAATCACGCTAGCCGGAAGCCTAGCCATTAGGTGATGGGCTATCCGTTTGACCAAGTTTGCATGGCGCTCCACCAAAACATTAGTGTCATTAGCGCTGGCATAAGCGGCAACTTTATTCACTAAGCTGTTCTCTATTTTTACGTTGTCCAAACTCGAGAAGGTTCTCGATGAAAAATTCTAAATGCCCACCTGCTTGTTCAGGAATTGGCCAAGTAGAAGCTTTACTTGCTAGTGAGCGAAATGCCAAAGATGCAGGAGACTTAGGGTAGGCTTCTACCACTACTCGCTGCTTCCTTACGGCTAAGCGCACGTTATTGTCATAAGGAATACAAGATACCAATTCGAGTGTAGCATCCAAGAAACGATCGGTAACTCGAGTAAGCTTAGCAAACAATTCTTGGCCTTCGCGTAAGCTACGAACCATATTTGCTACCACTTTAAATTTGTAGACACCGTGCTGGTTTGAAAGCAGCTTTATGAGCGCATAAGCATCGGTAATAGAGGTTGGCTCATCGCACACCACCACTAATATATCTTGTGACGCTTTGGCAAAACTTAGCACCATGTCGGAGATGCCCGCTGCAGTATCAACCAACAACACATCAATAGGTGTTTTCATACTGCTAAAAGCACGAATAAGTCCGGCGTGTTCCGCAGGACTGAGTTCCACCATTGATTGAGTACCAGAAGTAGCTGGTGCAATTAAGATCCCATTGGGCCCTTTAACTAATACTTCATCTAAGGTGCATTCACCGGATAGAACGTGAGAGAGGTTTTTAGTTACACGTAAACCAAGCAGCACATCTACATTTGCTAGGCCTAAGTCGGCATCCAGAACCATTACGCGCTTACCTTGCGCAGCCATGGCTATGCCCATGTTAAGAGTGACGTTAGTTTTACCTACGCCCCCTTTGCCGCCAGTTACAGCGATGACTTTCACATTGTTTTTTTGTTGCATCATTCTTAAGCCGCTAGCTTGGTCAAATTCATTGTCTTTAGAATACATCTGAAACCTTTTGTTGTTCGGTTTCACTAAACCAGAAATGTTGCTGGCTTTGCTTATCGATAACCGATAATGCTTGTTCAATTAATTGGGTAGGCGCAGCTACCGCAATATCTTCAGGCACTTGTTGCCCGTGAGTAACGTAACTTATTGGTAAGGCGTGGCGCAAGGTTACATTTAACACTTCGCCTAATGCTAAACTTTCATCTAATTTGGTAAGTATGGTACCAGCTAAAGGAATTCGCTGAAATTGGTTCACAGTTTCTTCAATTACCTGACGCTGCGCGTTGGCCGACATCACCAAATAGTTACGAATGTTCACGCGGCTGTTTTTTACTAGCTTGTCTAATTGTTCGTGTAAGCGAAGATCTCGTTGGCTCATGCCAGCGGTATCAATAAGTACCAACTTTTTGTCTTTAAACTGATAAAGCAACTGTGAAAGCTCTTCTTCATCATTGGCGACACGTACGGCGCAGCCCATAATTTTGCCGTAAGTAGCAAGTTGTTCATGAGCACCAATACGGTAGGTGTCTGTAGTAATCATCGCCACACTTTCGGCGCCATGGCGCATTGCAAACTGTGCTGCTAACTTGGCGATGGTGGTTGTTTTTCCTACACCCGTTGGGCCAAGCAACGCAATAGCCCCACCCTTTAACAAAATCTCATCTTGGCCAACCGGTAGTTGATTGACTAATAGTTCACGTAAATGCTGCCAGCCTTCCTGAACGCCGAGCTCTTCGGGAATGTATCCTGCTATTTGGTCGGCCATATCTTCATCAAAGCCAACTAGCTGCAACTGCTTAATTAACATCGCGCGAACCGGTTCTTGGCGCTCTACTTCCTGCCACATTAGTCCAGATACTTGATGCTCAAGCAACTTGCGCATGGCGGCCATTTCTTTTTTAAGCTCACCAACTTCGTTGCCTGCAGCAGCTGATGCTGAGCTAGCTGGTTGTCCACCAAGAGACGTATTTGTTGGTTTATTTGATATGGAGCCTTGCTGCGCCCAACCTTGTTGTTGAGCTAAAGAGCGTGGCGCCTGAACGGTGCGAGGGCGCTGCTGTTGCTGCTTTTGCTGAGACTGTTGCAAGTTTTCTTGCTGACGCTTTTGATGGCGCTGCATAAAGTTGGTTAGGTTATCTTTCAAACTGGCATTTTCGTCAAAATCATGACTTGGATGCTGTTTTGTTGGCGCTTTTTTGGCAGCGCCAGCATTCATAGACGACAAATTGACGCTATCTTCAGGCAATGCTCTATCGTTTTTAGGCGCAGCTTGTTTAGCGCTAGAAGGTTCAACCGCAGCAACAATCTCGATGCCACCGGTTACCTTTTTGTTAGACATGATAACTGCATCGCTGCCAAGTGTTTCCTTCACTTCGGCTAGTGCGGTTCGCATATCTTTTGCAAAAAAGCGTTTCATTTTCACTGTTCACCTTCCTTTTGCTAATTCGCTGAAGCTACTGCCCCACTGAACTCACAATTCGTATTTGTTTATCTTCTGGCACTTCTTGATAAGACAGAACCCTTAATGCAGGCATTGCTGTTTTAACAAATCGAGACATGCTTGAACGCAGTATGCCCGAGGTTAACAAGATAGCGGGTTGACCGGCCATTTCTTGGTTTTGACACGCCTCCGTTAATGATACTTGGAGTTTCTCTGCCAAACCTGGCTCCATACCTGCGCCATCGTTTCCTGCCGCTTGCATAGACTGATGCAATATCTGCTCCAAGTCTGGAGACAAAGTAATTACTGGAAGTTCGGCCTCGCTGCCAATCAATTCTTGAACGATTAAACGTTTTAACGAAATACGACAGGCGGCGGTAAGAATATCGGGGTCTTGGCTCTTAGGCCCATATTCAACCAAGGTTTGAACAATGCTGCGAACATCACGAATAGGCACACCTTCATTAAGTAGGTTTTGCAGTACCTTAACCACCGTAGACAAAGTCATAGTGTCTGGCACTAGGCCTTCAACCAATTTAGGCAAGCTGCCACCTAGCATATCAAGTAGGTTTTGAACTTCTTCGTGGCCAAGTAGGCTGGCAGCATTGTTAGTAAGAAGCTGACTTAAATGGGTTGCGACAACCGTGGCGGAATCAACCACCGTATAACCCAATGTTTGTGCATGTTCGCGCTGCTCAGTAGCTACCCAAGCGGCTTCCAAGCCAAAGGCAGGATCTGTGGTAGCTTGGCCTTCAATTTTACCAAATACTTGGCCAGGGTTAATAGCCATTTCGCGGTCGTGGAACACTTCCGACTCACCGTAAGTCACGCCCATTAGGGTGATTCGATACTGGTTTGGGCCCAAATCTAGGTTATCTCGAATATGCACGGCAGGGACCAGAAAACCCAAATCTTGCGATAGCTTCTTACGCACGCCTTTAATACGCGCCAATAATTCGCCGCCTTGAGATTTATCCACCAATGGAATTAAGCGATAGCCTACCTCAAGACCAATCACATCAACCGGTTGAACATCATCCCAACCTAGCTCTTTTGGTTCACTGCTCACATTAGAACTGGAAGAAGCAGGTTGTAATGCAGTCTCGGCAGCTTTCTTAGCATCGCCTTTATGTCGCATCCACGCAGCACCTAAACAGACCGCTGCACAACTCAAAAACGCTAAATGAGGCATGCCAGGCACAATGCCCATAATGAAAAGAATCGAGCCACAAATAATCATTACTCGTGGATCTTTGAACATTTGCAAGCTTACCTGCTCACCCATATCCGCTTCGGTATTTTGGCGAGTAACCACTAAGGCAGCAGCGATAGACAATAGTAAAGACGGGATTTGCGCAACTAAGCCATCACCAATGGTCAGTAAGGTGTATACCTCTGCAGCTTGAGCGAAGGTTAGGTCATGCTGGGCCACACCAATAATGAAACCGCCTAAGATATTGATGAATAGAATCAATATGCCGGCTATGGCATCACCTTTAACAAACTTACTAGCACCATCCATTGAACCATAAAAATCAGCTTCGTTGGTTACGTCAGCGCGGCGTTCACGGGCTTGTTCTTGGTCGATAATGCCAGCATTTAAATCAGCATCAATCGCCATTTGCTTACCGGGCATGGCATCCAAGGTAAAGCGCGCGCTTACTTCTGCGATACGGCCTGCACCTTTTGTTACTACTACAAAGTTGATAATCATCAAGATCAGGAATACCACCAAACCAACAGCGTAGTTCCCGCCAATAACCACTGAACCAAAAGCTTCAATTACATTACCAGCAGCATTCCCACCGTTATGCCCTTCTAACAAAACGACTCGAGTAGAGGCAACGTTCAAGGCCAAACGTAATAAAGTAGCAATTAACAACACGGTAGGAAACACCGCAAAATCTAGCGGGCGCTTGGTATAAACAGCAACCAATAACACCACTAAGGCAAGAGAGATATTGAAAGCAAACAGAATATCCAATAGCCACGCGGCCATTGGTAAAACCACCATGCCTAAAGTAGCTAGCACTACCATAGGCGTGCCAAAGCCCTTTATAACATTGACATCAACTTTTTTTAGATCTTGAAGCTTAAAGCTGGTGAGGCGATTGATGATTTCCATAAATGACGAAATACTGACTTCCTAACAACTGATGAAACGAGAAAAGCAATAACTGAGCCAACCACATAAAACACTCCAAGTAAGTGCTGAAACTGAGGTTAATATCTCAAATCATCTGGAATAGGTAGATCATCAACAACCGGTTTAGGACGCTTGCCTTTACCTTTGCGGTATTGCTCAAGCTGGAAAACAAAAGCAAGTACTTGTGCCACTGCAACGTACAAGCCTTCAGGAATATCATGGCCAAGTTTAGTTGTGTGATACAAGGAACGAGTTAAAGCAGGCGCTTGCATCACTGGTACATCATAGTGACGTGCAATTTCGCGAATTTTCATGGCTACTTCATCTACCCCTTTAGCCACTACTTTTGGCGCTCCACTGCCATTGCTGTCGTATTTTAGCGCTACAGAAAAATGTGTTGGGTTGGTAACAACAACGTCCGCCTGAGGTACGTCGGCCATCATTCGACGAGCAGCCATTTCCATTTGTAAGCGGCGAATACGCCCTTTTACTTCAGGGCTACCCTCCATGTTTTTATGCTCGTCTTTTACTTCTTGCTTAGACATTTTAAGCTGCTTGTTGTGATTCCAAATTTGATAAGGCACATCAATGATCACAATAATAATCAAGCTACATACTAAAGCTAACAGCATCCATTGCAGCATATCCAAGGCATTAACAATTGAACCAGGAATAGACTGCATGCTAAGCGTAAGAATTTCAGCAAACTTCCATTGCAGGACAAACCATACTACCCCGGCAATCACCAACACTTTAGCGACGCTTTTGATGAACTCTACAAAAGCTTGAATGCCCAACATTCGTTTAAAGCCTTGAATGGGCGACATTTTACTGGCTTTTGGCCTAGCAGCCTCCCAGCTAAATGGCATGCCTCCTAATAGAGTATTGCCAATAAGCGCGGCTAAAGTAATAAAACCCATGATCCATATAAGTGGTTTAAACAATAACCAACCCATAATACCTATGTTTTTTAGCATAAAGTTTACGTCAAAAACTTCTTCCCGACTCATCACAAAAGCGGTTTGGAAAACCTTGACCATAGATTCAGCCAGCATACCGCCAAATGCCATGATGACTAAAGCTGCGCTAATAAGTACTGCAGCAGTGCCTAACTCTTTAGAACGGGCTACCTGCCCTTTGTTACGGGCTTCTTCGAGTTTTTTCCCTGTGGGGTCTTCGGTTTTTTCTTGTTCGTCGTCTGCCATAGTAACTAGACCATTGGTTTAACAACCAATCAGCAGCATGTCACATGCCAAGCTGCGGCCAACCTCCCACTGACGTTCAAAGTGCGCCAAAAACCCACCAATAGTGAGCCAAAGAATGAATAAACCAAACAACATACTTACCGCAAAACCAATACTAAAAATATTCAGCTGCGGCGCTGCTCGCGTCATAATACCGAAAGAAAAGTTAACCAGTAACATTGCAACAACAGAGGATATAGATAGCGCTAAAGCAGCCAAAAATAATTGTGAATACCAGCCTGCTAGCAATTGATAATCCAAACTACTTAAGCCACTCATGCCCACCGGTAGTGTTTCAAAACTCATAGCGATTAAAGTAATTAACTGCAAATGGCCGTCGATGGCCAGAAACAATAAGGTAGCCAAAAGTAAATAGAATTGACCAACAACCGGTGTACTTTGGCCGTTATTCGGGTCGACCATGGACGCAAAACCCAAACTGGTTTGCATCGCAATAATTTGCCCACCAACCACAAAGGTTTGCATCAATAATTGTGAAATAAATCCAATGGCGGCGCCAATCAGTACCTGCTGCAAAATAACGATAACAGCTTGAAAAGAGAAAACTTCTATTCCAGTCACTTCCGGCAAAATAGGCACTAAAGCAAAAGTGATGGCTAAAGCTAGTAACAATCGCACCCGAGTTGGAACTGATTTACCACCAAAACTTGCTAATACCATCAGCATCGCGGCTACTCGAGTAAGCGCCCATAGATACTGGCCAATCCAGGCCATCACTACACTGGCTGGAAACTCCATTAGCCAACAACCTGAGGAATCATATCCACCATGGTAAAAAACAACTCCATTAGTTTCTCGGTAAACCAATGACCAGCGACAATAAGCGCTCCTAGGGTAACCAATAGACGAGGTAAAAAACTTAAGGTTTGTTCGTTAATTGAGGTGGCGGCTTGGAAAATAGCGACTATTAAACCCACCAACAGACTAGGAATAATTGCAGCTGAAACCAATAGCATCACTTGGCCTAAGGCAAGGCGAAATACATCCACAAAGACTTCCGGTTCCATCTATAGGCTCCTACGTCTATACGCCAAAACTATTTGCAAGTGTGCCCATCACCAAGCTCCAACCATCTACCAACACAAACAGCATTAGCTTAAATGGCAAAGATACAATCATTGGCGACAGCATCATCATACCCATTGCCATCAAGATACTGGCAACCACTAAGTCGATAACCAAGAAGGGAATAAACAACATAAAGCCAATTTGGAAAGCGGTTTTAAGCTCTGAGGTAATAAAGGCAGGAATAAGTACATTAAAGGGTACCTCTTCCGGTGAGCCCACTTCCACTTTGGCAATTTTAACAAAGGTTTCCAAATCCGTTAGCCGGGTTTGCGCCAACATAAACTCTTTGAGCGGCTCTTTGGCTTTTTCGAAAGCCTGCATCGAAGTAAGGTCTTCACTTAAATATGGTTGAACAGCCTGAGTATTTACTTCATCGATTACCGGCGACATAATGAAAAAGGTCAAAAATAAAGCGATGCCAATAATTACTTGATTTGACGGGCTTTGTTGCAAACCCATGGCTTGCCTTAAGATAGACATCACCACCACGATGCGGGTGAAGGATGTCATCATAATCACTAATGCAGGCAAAAATGACAGCGCGGTCATCAAAGCCAAGACTTGTAAGGTCACCGAATACTCTTGTCCACCATCTGGATTAGTAGTCATAGTGATAGCCGGCAAAATACCTTCCTGAGCAAAGCTGGGTGCAACAACACCAAGCAACAAACTTAGGCAAATAAACAGCTTACTTTTCATTTTTAGCCAACAATCCTTGTAACTGTTTAGTGAATGAGCCACTCATCTTATTCGGCTTGGCAACAATGGGTTTATCGAGCTTATCCAAAAGATTTATAGATTGAGCAGTAACACCAATTAAGTACTGCTGTTCACCAATTTCTACCACCATCACCCGCTCTCTCGTACCTAAAGCTAAGTTAGTGACCACTTTAGACTGGCCACCAGCAAACTGGCTAAGCCGAGTCTTCTTTAGTACCCATGCACAAACAAAAATAGTGACTAAGACTAAAGCCAAAGACATTACCCACGAAAGCAGTTCAACTTGGCTATTGGGAGGAGTAGTGGTTTCTTGTTCAGCTAAAGCTGGCAAACTAATGCCAGCTGCAATGATGAATGCGAGGACTTGTTGCATTACTTGAGCTTTTTAATACGTTCGGTTTGGCTAATAACGTCGGTAAGGCGAATACCAAACTTATCATTTACAACAACCACTTCACCATGCGCAATCAGTGTTCCATTAACAAGAACATCCAACGGTTCGCCGGCAACCCTATCTAGTTCTACCACTGAGCCTTGGTTAAGTTGTAACAGGTTACGGATGCTAATATTGCTGCGGCCTACTTCCATGGAAATAGTTACAGGAATGTCCATAATCGAATCAAGCTTACGTTGCTCTTCTTCGGTTATGGGTTTTGATTCATCGACAAAGTCTTCAAGCGGAGCAGGCTCGGCTTCGGCCATTGCTGCTGCCCACTCATCAGCCATATCATCTTGATCACTCATATTTTATCCTTATTACTTTACTCGTCGCCCGGTGATGAACGGCGGCTACTTACCACCATTTCAAGGTCACTCTTCACAGTGTCTGGACGTTTTAACTGAGTATCAATTTTCAGTGCCATTTTTTCTTTTTGTCTACCAAGTTTAACTCGGTAACTAGGTAAATCTTCAACATATAACATAGCAGTTTCAGGCATCTCAACCGGGATAATATCACCCGCTTTGAGATCCATTAACTGACGCAACGTTACGTCAGTTTCTAGCAATTTGGTATGTAAACCCACTGGCACATCCATGATTTCATCACTTAGTGCTGAGCTCCAACGCTGGTCGGTGTCTTGTTTATCACTTTGCACACCCGCATCTAAGAGCTCTCGAATCGGCTCCAACATTGAATACGGCATAGATATATGGAAGTCGCCCCCGCCGCCATCCAGTTCAATATGAAATGAACTAACAACAATCACTTCAGTGGGGCTCACGATATTGGCCATTGCCGGGTTTACTTCTGAGTCCAAATAATCGAAGCCAACATCCATTACTGGCGCCCAAGCTTCTACATAGTCTTCAAAAATAATTTTAAGCAGCATTTGAATAATGCGTCGCTCGGTAGGTGTAAACTCTCGGCCTTCAATTTTGGCATGATAACGCCCATCTCCACCGAAGAAGTTCTCTACCAAAATGAACACTAAACGTGCTTCCATGGTGACTAATGCAGTACCTTTTAAAGGTCGAAAACGAACCATGTTTAAACTGGTAGGAACAAATAGCGTGTGAACGTATTCGCCAAACTTAATCATTTGCACGCCATTAATCGAGACTTCCGCTGTGCGGCGCATCATATTAAATAGGCTAATTCGCATATGCCTAGCAAATCGTTCATTAACCAACTCAAGAGTTGGCATTCGTCCACGAACGATTCGATCTTGAGAAGAGAAGTCAAACTCCACCACACTGCCAGACATTTCTGGCTCTATGATGTCCTCTTCTATGTCATCAACACCATGTAATAGCGCATCGATCTCGTCTTGGCTTAATAAATCGCTCACGTTGGTCCTTTATTGCATTACAAAGCCGGTGAATAGGATTTTTTCTACCACTACTTTACCGGTTATCTCTTTTAATGCTTTTTGTGTCTCAGTTAACGAATTCTCGCGAATTTTGTCTTTGCCTTCTTGAGTTGATAAGTCTTCTACGGTTGCAGAGCTAAATACACTCAATAAGGTCCCTTCAATCAATGGAATATGAAGCTTGGCGGCTTCTTCATTGGCAGTACCACGAACCAATAATTGTACTTTAATTTGTACTAAGCGATCTCGGTGGTCGCCCACAATATTAAATACGAATGGTCTAGGCATACCTACATATAAGGCTGTATGAGTAACTGAAGACGTTGCTTCCTCTGCTGGTTCTGCTGCAGCTGGGGCTTCATCTGAGTCGCCGCCCATTAACAAAAAGCCAACCACACCACCAATCACCAACACGGCTACAATAGCGATGATGATAATTAGCTTCTTTTTACTGCCACCTTCACCATCTTCTACTTTTAATTCTGATTCTTCAGCCATCTACGCTTCCATGAAATTATCGCTAAACTGCTTTTATTATTACATAGTTAAGAGGCGCTTCAACAGCATCTCATAGAAATAAACTAGGCATAAAAGTCAATGCCATCACTGTTTGCTTGATTCGCCAGCAATGCGCTCATGTCTTGCTCAGTAGTATCATCAACCAGCTCGCCGTTGGTCGATTGTCCACCAGCCATTGTTTGCCCTCCACCTTGTTGAGAAGCGCTGCCTTGATTTTGTTGGCTAACCTGATTTTGCCCCAGTTCGATTCCCTGTTGCTGCAGCATTTCTCGTAAACGTGGCATTGTTTGTTCCAAAGCTTCACGCGCTTGCGGATTTTGTACTTGAATTTGTACCGAGACTTGTTGGTCTTGATTCATTTGCAAGCGAATTTGCATGCTTCCTAGCTCCGCAGGGTCTAAACGAATTTCAGCCTTTTGCATGCCCTGGCTCAACATGTATTGTACCCGTTGGTTTAACTCAGCTGGCGCTTGGTATTGCGCAGGGTTCAAACGTTCATTGAACTGCGTTGCTTTATCATTAACTTGGTTAGCTTGCTGAGCTTGTTTTAGTGCAGCCTCATTACTTCCCTGCTCTGCCCGAGCCACCACGTCGGCGCCCGAAGCAGCTCTAAAAATACTGTGGTGCTCTTGTGGTCGAGTAGCTTCAGCTTGGTTAGGTAATCCCTGATGCTGAGTCTGTGATGACTGCTGTTCCTTATGCTCGGAACCATTTCCACCGCTCGAATGCTTGCTACTCGCAGCAGCAACATTTGCGCTGGCAAGTTTATCGCTTTGCTGGGCAACATCTGCAGCGCTAACTTTACTGTTAACGCTAGTATTAGTGCCCTGCTGAACAGCGACGCCAACTTTAAGCTCGTCGCTTACTTTATTAGTTTGCTGAGCAGCCACAGCTTCGCCGCTTAATTTAGCATTCAGCTCTTTCGCCTTCGCTTCCTCTTGGTCTACATGAGATTTAGCCGTTGAATGATTAGCTTGAGCTTCACCTTGCTGTTTTAAGCGGTTTTGCTCTGCTAAAGATAAAGGCTTTTCAGAAGCTTTGTCTTGTGCAGCACTTAGGGATTTATCCGCGAGAGCTTTTTCTGTAGTGCTAGAAGCTAAGGCTTCAGACTCTTTAGCCTTAAGCGCTTTTTGCTCATCACTTTGACTAACAGTAGCAACAACTTTGTCTAATGGCGCTTTTTCATTAGCGCTTGAAGTCAAACGCTCACCCTCTTTAGCACTTAAGGTTTTGTTATGCTCACCCGCTAAAGTTGGTGCATTTTCTTTGTTAATTCGCTCATTGCTTGAGTCAAGCTTTTGGTCTTTATCAGCAACTTTTTTGGAGTCCACAGGTTCACCGGCGAGCTGTTGTTTATTGCTGCTTTGTTCCTGCCCAGCGGTGGCTTTGTCAGTTGTTTCTGATTTAGTAGAGTTCTGAGTATCTACTGTGGCTTCTTTTGAGTTAGCTGTATGAGCGTTTTGTGAGCCAGCAGTTGCTGCGATATCTACTTTAACGGGTTTAGCTGTAGCACCTTGCCCATCGCTCACTTCGTTACTGTCTTTAGCATCGCTCGAAAGTGTTTTAGTTGCTTCTGTTTGAGTAGGCGGCAACTCTCTGCCGCTTTGTGTTGTTTGATTAGCTAGCGTTTGCTTATCGGCAGCTAGCTTTTCGTCACTAACTGCTGTTTTCTCTTGTTTTAAGGAAGAGTCACTATCAACAAGCGACTGTTTTTGTTGATTTTTACTTGAAGCTTCTGTGCCAACGGATTCGTCATTACTAGACTCTTCAGCGATAGTAATGTCTTTACTGTCAGAGGATTTACTACCGTTAACTAGCTCTGTCTCAGCAGTTTTTTTAGATTCACCTTGGTTTTTATCAATACCATCGGCCGCTTGCTTGGCATTATCCAACTGTTTTAATAAATCGCTAGGACTTTGAGCTTTACCAGCTTCAGCATCGTCACTAACGTTATTTTTCGAGCCTGATAGCTGCTTTTCAATCGCTTGCTTTACTGGGCTATCAGCCTTTGGGAGATTCTCTAACTCTTTGACTAGTTTGGCAAAATCGTCACTTTTTTCAGAGGGACTAAGCGCTGCACTTCCTAGTGAAGAAAACTGTTTGGCATTGGCTGTGTCGGTTAACAGTAATTCCATATATTTGCTTACCCTTGCGATAAAAATATTTGTTTCACGACCCACATATTGAAGGCGCGCTAGCATTATCTAAAATTCAAAGCATTAAACGTGCCGATTAGCTCGCTTGACCTCGAAGATGTGCATATAGCGCATATTCATCTAATAGTTTTTGCTCTTCACGTGCTTGTTTATGCTGTTTTTGTTTTACTTGTTTATCAATCAGCAATTCCATAGCTTTGCGCTTGGCTTGCAAATCTAGCCATTGTTTACGCTTCAACAACACGTTCTTTTTCACCTGTTCAATGCTTTTCCCCTGCTGAACGCTGGCTTGTTCAAGCTTTTGAATAAACAATTGATATTGGTGAAAACTGTCCGCATAAAAACCGTCAACTCCCTTAGCTAAGGCTTGCTCGAGATAGGAGCGTCGGTAGTCTTCGAGATGTGCAAGTTGTGCTTCAAATTCGCTAAGTTGCTGTTGTGCTTCGGCCATGTCTCGGGCGGCGTCTTGCTCTTGTTCTTGCAAGCGTTCCACCATTAAATATAAAGCTCGCCTTGCCATGCCCATCTCCTACTAAGCTAAACCTTAGTTGCTTATAATGGGCCTTGCGCGTTGATGTTAGCCATTTGCATGGTGCGTTCCATCCGCGTCAGACTTTCGTCATAAGCTACTACTTCTTTCATCTCTTGCTGCAAGAACTGGTCCATGTGTGGTTTCATAGCGATGGCTAAATCAATGCGTTTATCTGCACCGCGTTGGTAGGCGCCAATAGCAATAAGGTCTTGGTTTTGCTGGTAAGAAGCATTGAGCGATTTTAGCTGGCGAGCCAGTTGCTGATGCCCTTCACTCGTGACTGCAGGCATTACCCGACTGATTGACTTTTCGATATCAACCGCGGGGTAATGGCCAGAGTCGGCTAACTCGCGCGACAATACAATATGTCCGTCAAGAATAGCTCGGGCGGCATCGGCAATCGGATCCTGTAAATCGTCACCTTCGGTAAGCACGGTAAAAAAGGCGGTGATAGAACCTTGCCCTTCGCCGCCATTACCGGCGCGCTCCACCAATCGAGGAAGCTTGGCAAAAACTGATGGTGGGTAACCTTTAGTGGCTGGCGGCTCACCAATGGCTAATGCTATTTCACGCTGGGCTTGGGCGTAGCGGGTTAAAGAGTCCATTAGCAGTAAAACATTTAAGCCTTGATCGCGGAAGTACTCGGCAATAGTTAAAGTAGTGTCACAGCCCTTCAAACGCATAAGCGGTGAAGCATCGGCAGGCGCAGCCACCACAACCGCCCGTTGGCGGCCGTCTTCACCTAAAATGTCGTCAATAAACTCTTTTACTTCTCGGCCACGTTCACCAATTAAACCTACAACGACTACATCGGCAGTGGTTCCACGCGTCATCATGCCCATGAGTACACTTTTACCCACACCAGAGCCGGCAAATAGGCCCATTCGCTGACCCTGACCTACGGTAAGTACCGAATTAATCGAACGAACTCCAACATCCAATGGTTGTTTAATTGGCTTTCTTGCCATGGGGTTTAAACGCGCGGAGCTAAGGTTGGTGGTTTGCTTGCAATTAATATCACCCAATCCATCGAGTGGTTTGCCTACGCCGTCAATTACTCGGCCAAGTAACTCCATACCTACTGGTATACCGTGGTGTTCATGCATTGGAATAACTCGAGCACCAGGCAGCACTCCAGTAAGCTGTTCACTGGGCATGAGGAAAAGCTTATCGCCAGAAAAACCAACTACTTCAGCTTCTAAAAAACCGTCAAGTGTTTCTACTGAACAAAGCGAGCCTACAGGCGCGCGACAGCCAACGGCTTCTAAGGTTAAGCCAACCACCCGAGTCAATTTACCCGCAACCGTTGGCGCATTGCGAACATGCTCAGTGTTATAAGCTTTAAGTCGTTGGCTCAGCGTCATCGTCTTGACCATTTTGGCGAATAAAAGACTGTAGGCTTTGTTTAATCACTTCATTCATATCTACAGATACCGAAGAAAGATCGTTTTCAATTAAACAGTCACCTTGCGTTAGGCTACCATCTGCTAATAATTGCCAGTTTTTCTTTGCTTGCGTTTCTGGAGGAAATACAGCTTGAATCACCGCCATGTCTTCTGGGTGTAGATGAATGCGAATATGTTGGTTTTGCAAAGGCAGCGCAGCTACTGCTTGCTTAACGGTTTTGGCGATTATGCTCGGGTTAGTCACCAGCTCCGCTTGAACAATCTCTGCCGCAAGTTTAGTGGCTAGCTCTACCACTTGTAGCTCAACCTCTTCATCAATCTGTTTATTGGGCTGATGAAGCTGATCGATAAGCCCTTGCCAACGACTGCTTAACTGATCAATTTGTTGCTGCCCTTCGCTTAAACCTTGGCTTAAGCCCTCTTGATGGCCTTGTGCCTTACCTTGTTCCAAGCCTTCTTCGTGGCCGGTTAGCAAACCTTCTTTGTGACCTTCCGCTTTGCCTTCTGCTTTGCCCTCTTCATAAGCAGACTGTCGAAGCGCTTCCAGCTCTTCAATTGTCATCGGCTCAAATTGAATTTCAGGCTCTTCTTCAACGGGCTCTTCGTTGAACCACGCTGGCTTCATATTAAATACGTTGCTAGTAGGCTCTTCTTCAACATGGTGGGGATCGGTGAAGTCTGGGAGAGGCCACGCTATATCATCTTCTGGCTCAGAGTCCGCCTGTTCATTACTTGGCAGTTCATTATTTGGCTGTTCAGCCGCTATATTTTGCTGTTCTGCTGCATCGGCTAACATCGCGTCAATCGCCGCTTGTTCGTCACTTACATCGCTACTTTGTTCTTCTTCTGCTGGCGCTTCACCGGCTGGTGAAGCATCATTTTGCTCTAAAAGCGCAGCTATCTCATCTTCATCCATCATCTCGCTGGACGCTTCAATTGGAGCGTCTTGCGCGAGATCTTCGCTCTCTTGTTCTGGCGTTTTATCTTGGTCGCTCATGTTTATAAGAACTCATCTCCACCGCCGCCGCCAATCATAATTTCACCGGCTTCTGAGAGGCGTCGAGCAATCGACAGAATTTCTTTCTGGGCAGTTTCAACTTCACTAACCTTGATTGGTCCCATGGCTTCAAGGTCATCTTTAAGCATTTCTGCGGCACGTTTAGACATGTTATTAAAGATCTTGTCTTTCAGTGAGTCGTCGGCACCTTTAAGTGCTTTTTGCAGCAACTCACCCGGAACATCACGCAACAAGGTTTGAATACCACGGTCGTCGATATCCACCAAGTTTTCGAATACAAACATGAGATCTTGAATTTGTTGCGCCATCTCTTCGTCGCTTTCGCGAATAGAGTCCATCAACATGCCTTCCATATTGGTATCTAAGAAGTTCATAATGTTTGCAGCAGCTTTCAGGCCGCCCATCTTGGCAGCTTGAGCACCAGCTTGACCAGCAAACTGTTTCTCCATGATTTCGTTCAATTCGGTTAGTGCCGCAGGCTGAACTTCTTCAAGATTGGCAATACGCATCATTAGGTCTAAGCGCACTTTATCTTGGAATTGCGACATAATCTCAGCAGATTGCTCAGCTTCTAAGTAAGACAAAACAATGGTTTGGATTTGCGGATGTTCGTTTTGAATGATGTTAGCTACCTGGCGAGCATCCATCCATTTCAAGGAATCAAGGCCTTTAGCGCCGCTACCCATGATGATTTGGTCAACTAGGCTAGACGCGCGATCTTCACCCAATGCTGCGGTTAAGGCATTACGTACGAAGTCTTGACTACCAATACCAATATTGGTGTATTTTTGGATGTCATCAATAAACAAGCGATGAACCGCAACCACTCGGTCGTGTGAAAAGTCTTCTAATGATGCCATTGCCATACCTAAACGCTGAACCTGCTTTGGCTCTAGGTGGCGGAAAATGGTAGCGGCATCGTCTTCATTGAGGCTCAGCATCAAAATCGCTGCGCGCTCAATACCACTCATATCACCGAGGACTTCCTCTGGATTTACTTCATCTTCATTTGGCATCGTTAATTACCCAATCTTTAATCACCATCGCCGCTAGGTCTGGCTCATTTGCTACTAGCGCTCGAACCGCTTTTAGCATGTCTTCATCTTTATGTAAGTCTGGCAGTTTAAGCTGACCATCGCGAATACCAAAGTCTACTTCGGTATTATCTGCCGAGATAAGCTGTAAATCATCGTCATTTTCGTAAGCGGCTAATGCTGCATCTAAATCAGTTTCGGCCTGCTCATCTTCTTCACCGCTAGATAGAATGCGATTCAGCATTGGGCGAACCACAGCAACAATCAATACAATTAATACCAGTACGCTGCCTGCTATTCGCATTGCTCGCCAGAACCACGCTTGCTCCCAAACCGGTAAATCAGCTTCGGTGAAAATTTCTGGGCGAGAAAACGGTACACTTACCACTTCTAAGGTATCGCCGCGGCTTAAGTTAAAACCTACACCGCCTTGCAATAAACGGCGGATGCTGGCTATTTGTTCAGCCGAGCGCGGCTCACGGGTTGTTTCGCCACTGTCAGAAACTTGACTGTTGTAATCCAAAGCCACCGATACACTCAAGCGTCTCAGGGTTCCCACTTGAGAGCGAGTATGGCTAATGGTGGTATCTAGCTCATAGTTACGGGTAGATTCTTTATGGCTGCTGCCTGATTGAACTTGATTGTTGGCAGCTCCCGCTTGCTCTGGAATTTCTGCTGGCAGTGGAGGTTGATTAGTTAACGCACCAGGGATGCCAATAGCGCCGGCACCAACGTTGTTATCTTCGATGGTGTATTCACTGCGCACAGCAGGCAAATCTGGGTTAAAGCGTTTTTGAGTTTGTTCAACGGCCGTAAAATCAAGCGTAACATCTACTTCAGCCGTGTAATTGCCCACGCCCACGATTGGGATCATGATGGCGTCAATTTTGTCTTTATATTCTTCTTCGCGCTTACGCTCCATCTCAAATTCTTTGCGAGTGCGTGAAGATAGCGGGTCTTGGCTACCCGAGTTTAATAAGCGACCATTTTGGTCGGTTACAGTAACACGAGTAGGCACTAAGCCTTGAACTGCGGAGGCTACAATATCGACGATGGAGTCAATTTCTTCCTGCTTAAGGCCATTTCCGCCACGCAAGTTAACCACCACGGTAGCAGACGGTTTTTGCTCACGGCGGGCAAATACGTTGCTTTTAGGAATGGCGAGCAGCACTTGCGCCTTGTTCACCGATTTCATTTGCTCGATGGCGGTAGCTAACTGGCGCTCGCGGCTAAGCTTTAGTCGCTCCCCTTCTAAGCGTTGGCTAACACCAAAGCCCATATCGTTTAGTAAAATTTGCTCACCAGCAGGCGCCGCTTCGGTAAGTCCAGAGCGGCGTAGTTTAAGTTTAATATCTTGATATTGCTCGGCATTCACTAACACAGTGTTGCCTTCAATAGTGTAAGGAATTTTTTGGGCGTCCAAGAAGTCGAGGGTCTCTACCAACTCGCTAGTATTCATATTACCCAGCGGGCGCATCTCGGGCTCTTTAGCCCACATCAATAGGAAGACAGCCATTGCCAAACAAATAGCCAAAGCCAAAATCATGATGATTTGACGCAGCACGTCACCGTTGCTTAAAAATGATAAGGCAGAGCTTTGCTGCTCGGTAGCCTCTAAGCTATCACCTTCGCTATCTGAACCTAGTAGTGCCGGTTCTTGACTCATTGCGTTACTTCCTTCGCTAGCCACAATATTCTCCTAGCCACATTAAACCGGCATGGACATGATTTCTTTATAAGCATCAACTAGCTTATTTCTTACTTGAACCGTTGCATCAAAAGCGATGCTAGATTTTTGAGCGGCAATCATTACATCACCAATGCCCACACTGCGGTCGCCTAAATCAAAGCGGGTTCGCAAGTCATTGGCATTAGATTGCAAGCCATTCACATTATTTATCGCGTCTTTTAGCAGGTTACCAAAATCGCTGTTTACCGAAGAGGTCGTTAACTGGCTGCTTGGCGTAGCAATGTCGTTGGCGATGCCGCCTGTTTTCATTTCACCAGCCATTGATTGCAGTTCGCTAAATAGGTTTGCCGAATCCACTCTCATGATTTCCCTCTACCGCCAGATAAATGGCATTATTCTTAAGATATACAGGGAAAAGCAAAAGCCGCGCCAAGATTAATTAACAACTAATCGAAGGTTCTCTTTTGTAGATGCTTTAGGCAGATAGTTCTTCACAAAATCCGCTTCTGGCTGAGGTCTCGCAAAGAAATAGCCTTGCGCTTGCTCACAACCCATTACCGAAGCAAGGTTGGCTTGAACTTGAGTTTCAATACCCTCTATGAGTACTTGATACTTCATACTGCGGGCGATCATCACCATCGCTTTAACAATGTGTTGATCCGATAAATTATCTTCTAAGCCACTGACAAAGGCGCGGTCAATTTTAAGTACCGTTACTGGCAAATGCTTAAGGTAAGCCATTGAAGAATAACCGGTACCAAAGTCGTCAATGGCAATACCAAAGCCTGCATCACGCATTCGCTGAATACTGGCTTTAGCTTCTGTTGGCTGTTCCATCATCGCCGACTCAGTGATCTCTATACAGATACGCTGTGGATTAACCTGCCACTGCTTGGCATAGTTAATCGCGATTTTCTCTGCATGACCCAGTGATACTGTGGCTGCAGAAAAGTTTACCGATAACTTAAAGCCTTCAGGTAGTTGGCTAGAGAAGCGCGCCATAAAGCGCATAGCATTTTGGAACACCCACTTATCTAGCTGCAGCACCAAACCGGTTTCTTCGGCAACGGGTACAAACTCATCGGGTGAGATGGCGCCGTCTTCGGTAAACCAACGCAACAATACTTCGGCACCAATTACTTTATTGGTTTTTAAACAGTATTGCGGCTGAAAGAATAAATCTAATTCGTTATTGCCAATAGCGCGACGCAACTTAGATTCCAAGGTGAGTTTTACCAAACCTGCTTGGCTTAAATCCGGTCGGTAACGGCAAACACTTACACCCGTTTTAACCGCGTGATTTAACGCGGTAAAGGTATTAGCTAACAGAGTATCGCTATGTAAGGCTTCGCGCCTTGGATGATAGCTGCAGTAACCCACATGACAGCGAGTCAGCAATTGAAGTTGTTCTAAACGCAACCAACCGCGACAGCTTTGCACAATTTGTTTAGCGATTTCGATGACTTCTTTGTCTTTATTCACATTTGGCACAACCACTACAAAGTAATGGTGATACCAGTAGGCTAATTGTGCTTCAGGGTAATGCTTACGTAGGCTTTTTTGTACGCGCTTGGCATAGGCTTCTTTAGTGACTTCGCCTAAGCGCTGACCGAAGTTTTCGAATACTTCGTTTTGCCTTGGGAAATCAAACATTAATACCGATAACGGGGTAGCATCGTCTAACCAGTTAGTTAGTAAGCGAGTGATATGGCGACGATTAGGCAAGCTAGTTACTTCATCATGGTTTTTCCAATAATCAAGTTGCTCGCGCAGTTGTAAGGTTTTGTTGTTGGCTTTTTTAAGGTGCTGCCTTACTAATACAAAGGCTGAGGCCACTATCGAAAGCAATAGCAATACGCCTAGAAGCCACCAGTAAGAAAACTGCCCTGTTTGGCCGCTATTGGCTGCATAAGCCTGCCAGCGTCGATAAGTCTGTTCGCTATAATCTGCCTCAAAAGACAGAATGCCGCGGTTCATTAAATCCACTAAAGGCTGCCAATCTTCACGAATAGCAAAGCGGTGCAGCATGCCATGTTCAAGCTGAAACGCTTGCTGTAAGCGCCATTGAGGATGGGCACGTAAGTTAGCGGCCACTTCATCGCTGCCCGCTAGCAAAGCAACACTTTGTTGCTCAACCACTGATTGCAAGGCTTCAACCAGGCTTGCATAGACGATGATTTTTACATCGGGATATTTGCTTAATAAGGCTTCGTGAGCACTACTCCCGGCAACCGTTGCTACGTTTTTCCCAGCTAATTGTTTCATATTAGCGAAGCGCGCTTGCTCTAGCGGATGAAATAACGCCAGTGGTTGAACCCAAGTGGTTAAGGTGTAATGAACAAAAGGACTAAGACGGCGGTGCGAACTGGCGCTGCTAAGCATGTCCACTTGGCCATGTTGTAAGGCCATTATCGCATCAGTGATATTAGGATAAGCGGTGTACTTGAGTTTTAAACGGGTTTGAAAAGCCAGCTGATTTAGCGCTTCTACCGCGTAGCCTTGAGGAGTACCAGCCTGATCAATAGTCTCCAGCGGCAAACGGTCTGCCACAACAGCAACCCTGATTTCTGGATTATCTTCGAGCCATTGATATTCACTCGCATTGACTATATAGGCGTTCGCGCCTAACGACCAACAACAACCTACCACTAGCAACGTTAAGAATCTAACGAGGCACAACCGCAAACTATTTAGCTCCTAAAAAAACGCTCTGACCTGGCATTCGTTGCACCAAGTTCATAGTCGTGACAGCATACCAAAAAGCTAAGAAAAATAGTTGACCTGAGTGCAACTTAATTCACTAAAACTTAGTTTATTAAGCTCTTGAGTCACAATTTTCAAGAAAGTAAGCAAAATCATATATTGAGCTAGCTCAATTTTGCCCAATCAACGACTGATATTGCTCACTCCAAAGCAGCGCTTGAAGATTTAACTGCTCTACTTGGGTGTAGTCCATGCGCAGTTGTTCAGCTAAACGCTCAGTTTTATACCAGTGCCCTTCCTCATAAGATTTAATGGTCAGTAACATGGCTCTCAACATCGACGGCTGCTCTGAACACAAGGCGTCACGAATGTCCTGATCGAGCGGTAAGCTATACAGAATATCTGTTAGAGGTTTATCTAAAATGGCATCAAGCAAGGAAAACAATCCACATAGAAATGCCGTTTCTTGCATGCTCGGCGATTTGCGCATCGCCACTAGTTCGCAGAACCTAGCCCGATGCACCGACATACGCACCAGCTCGCGCGGCTTGTGGCTTACAGTCATGGCATTGGCTAATAATGCCACTAACTTTCGCAACTGATTATTGCCGATATACACCACGGCTTGCTTAATTGACGCGATGTCTTCGACAATTGGCAAACTTCCAGAATTAACAAAACGCAGTAGCTTGTAGGTTAATCCCGTATCACGTTCAAAATAGCGTACTACTTCATTAATGTTTACGTCTTCACGAGTGGCGGCATAAAACAAACGGGATATCATCAAATAGCTAGCATCAATGTCTTTCGCCACTTGCATTTCAGGCTGACAAAAGTAGTAACCTTGAAAGAAGTTAAAGCCCATTTCTTTCGCTTGTTGATATTCCGCTTGGGTTTCTACCTTTTCGGCCAATAATTTGATGTTTTTACGCGATTTCACGGCCCTAAATAGCGGTTCTAGTTGATCAAACGGCGTACGCTGTATATCAACCTTTATAAGCCGAACAAACTTTAAGTAAGGCTCCCATTCAGGCCGATAAACGAAGTCGTCAAAAGCTAGCCTATAACCACGATGAAACAAGGACTGACAACGCTTATATAGCTTCTCGCTGGGTTTGACATCTTCTAAAATTTCTATCACTACCTGCTTATTGGGTAGCAACTTTATCATTTCAGAATGAAGGCTTTCTTCAGGGAAATTGATTAAGGCTGGTTTGCCTTGAGTGATCGCATTCAAGCCGTCATTTAGCTGAGTGCGGATAATCAGCTTGGAGGTCGCTTCATGTGGATCAATGTCGGGAAAGACATTGTCTGGTCCATCCCTAAAAAGTAGCTCATAGGCTACTACCCGCTGCCGGCGATCGAGGATCGCCTGCCGCGCAGTATAAACATTCATAGTCCAGTTACCGTTTCTGCCGTACTTTATGATGTGGCTTTTTGCCTTTATATTAATAAGCTCAAACTTTTTGCTTGAGCCAAAGTACGGACGTAAAAAAAGAGTCACAAAAGTGACTCTTTTAAGACTAACTAAGTTACCAACACATTTCGATAGTTTTATTCGCTAAGTTGCTGCAAGCGCTCAAAATAATCAGGAAATGTTTTAGAAGTACACTTTGGATCGTTAATTGTTACTGGTGTATCGCTTAAGGCAACCAAAGAAAAACACATTGCCATGCGGTGGTCGTCGTAGGTATCAATCGCTGCGTGCTTCAAACTCGCCGGTGGAGTCACTTCGATAAAGTCGTGCCCTTCAGTTACTGTTGCACCCACTTTTTTAAGCTCGGTGGCCATAGCAGCTAGTCGGTCGGTTTCTTTTACTCGCCAGTTATAAACATTGCGAATGGCGGTAGTGCCTTTGGCAAACAGTGCAGTGGTAGCTATAGTCATCGCTGCATCAGGAATATGGTTCATGTCCATATCTACTGCGCTTAGCTCACCGCTACGAGCGATAATGTAATCGTCGCCCCACTCTATATCGGCGCCCATTGCAGCCAATACATCAGCAAATAATACGTCGCCCTGCATAGACTTTTTGCCTACGCCAGTCACTTTTACTTCACCGCCTTTAATTGCACCAGCGGCAAGGAAGTAAGAAGCCGAAGACGCATCACCTTCAACTAAAAACTCGCCAGCTCCTTGATAGGTTTGCTGACCTTTAACGATAAAACGTTGGTAGTTATCGTTTTCAACTTCAACACCGAAGGCAGCCATCATCTTAAGAGTGATATCAATATAAGGCTTTGATACTAGCTCACCAACAATACTAATTTCTGTGTCTTGTTGGGCATACGGTGCAGCCATTAAAAAGGCCGTTAAGAACTGACTAGATACAGAACCGTCGATGTCGACCTTACCGCCAGCTAAGCCAGTGCCTTTAATACTTAAAGGAGGGTAGTTTTCATTCTTTAGGTAAGTGACGTCGGCTCCCACTTGGCGTAAGGCATCGACTAAGGCGCCAATTGGGCGCTCTTCCATGCGCGGTTCACCGGTTAAGGTAAACTCACCTTGGCTCAAACATAAGGCGGCACACAAAGGACGCATTGCCGTTCCAGCATTGCCTAAGAATAATTCTTCGGCTTGAGCGACCTTAAAAGCTCTGCCTAAACCAGTCACTGTGCAGCGACTACGATCTTCAGAAAGCTGATAATCTACACCAAGCTTTTTAAGTGCATTTAGCATGTGGCGAATATCGTCACTGTCGAGCAGGTTACTTAATACAGTTTCGCCTTCAGCCAGTGCTGCTAATAACAATGCACGATTTGATACGCTTTTTGAGCCAGGTAAATTAATTTCACCGTTGATACGAGAAATAGGCTGTAAAGTTAATTGTTCCATGAATCGAAATCTCTACTTAATTTGAGCCAATTAGCTGGCTTAAAGCTTTAATAAAAGTTTGGTTTTCTTGTTCGGTACCGATGCTTACACGCAGATAACCAGGCATCTGATATGGGCCCACCGGCCTAACTATCACGCCTTTATGGAGTAACTGCTGATAAAGCTCTTGAGCATCGCCACTTGGCGCTAAAAAGCTAATAAAATTCCCTTTTGAAGGAATATAGCTAATAGCATTTTGCTCAAAAAACTCGCTTAACAGCTGCAAACCTTGCTGATTCAACGCGATACTTTGCTTTAAATATTGCTGATCTTTTAGCGCAGCCACTGCCGCCACCAAGCTAAGGCTATTCACGTTAAACGGCTGACGTAAGCGGTTTAGTAAATCTGCAATCTCTGGGCTAGAAATAGCGTAACCAACTCGCAAGCCAGCTAAACCATAAGCCTTAGAAAAGGTGCGAGTAATCACTAGGTTGCTAAACTGCGCTAACCATCTTGTTGAAGGAGCCTGCTCGTCTTCAGACAAATACTCATAATAAGCCTCGTCTAAAACCACCACTACATTTTCTGGCACCTTTTGCATAAAGCCATATAGAGCATCACTGCTAAGAAAAGTACCTGTTGGGTTATTCGGATTAGCGATAAACACCAAACGAGTCTTATCAGTAATCGCTTCGGCCATGGCATCTAAATCGTGCCCCCAGTCTTTGGCTGGAACAACTACCGCTTTTGCGCCTATTGCTTGCGTCACAATTGGGTAAACAACAAAAGCATGTTGTGAGAACACCACTTCGTGCTCGTTGCTCACAAATACTCTAGCAATTAAGTCCAGTACATCATTTGAGCCATTGCCTAAGGTAAATTGCTCAGCAGCCAAACTGTATTTATCTGCTAGTGCTTGTTTTAAATAAAAGCCATTTGAATCTGGGTAACGAGTTAGTTCACTGGTAGCTTTTTCAATTGCGGCCAAGGCCAGTGGGCTCATGCCCAGAGGGTTTTCGTTAGAGGCGAGCTTAACAATGTTACTAATGCCCAACTCACGTTCTAGCTCGTCGGTTGGTTTACCTGCTTGATAAGGGTGTAAACCTTGTATACCTTGATTGGCTAAAGCATGAAAATCACACGTCATGAAAATTCCTTAGCGATTGCGCTGGGCAAAGTCAGCCATAAAGTCTACTAAGGCTTGCACGCCTTCAATTGGCATTGCATTGTAAATGCTTGCACGCATACCACCAACAATTCGGTGACCTTTTAAAGTCACCAATCCAGCGGCTGCAGACTCGGCTAAAAAGGCGGCATCCAGCTCGCTATTCGCTAACTGAAAAGGCACATTCATTTTAGAACGGTTTTCAGGAGCAACGTTATTCTGGTAGAAATCACTACTATCAATGTATGAGTAAAGTAACTCGGCTTTAGCTGCATTTTTCTCAGCCATTGCAGTTAATCCACCCTGTTGCTTTAACCATTTAAACACCAAGCCAGCTAAATACCATGAATAGGTAGGCGGGGTATTAAACATGGAATCACTGCCCGCTAATAAGCTGTAGTTGAAGATATTTGGTGTTAATGGGTGAGCGTTATCGAGTAAATCGTCACGCACAATAGCAATCGCTAAACCCGAAGGGCCAATATTCTTTTGCGCGCCAGCGTAAATTAAACCGAACTTACTCACATCAATAGGTTGCGACAAAATCGTTGAAGAGAAATCGCCGACTAATACCATGTCTCCCACATCGGGGATTTCATCAATGGCAATGCCCTCGATGGTTTCATTTGGGCAGTAATGAACATAAGCGGCATCTTTATCTAATTGCCACTCAGCGCTTGGCTTTACGCTGATTTGTCCTTGCTCATTGCCACTTAGCGCGTCAAATACACTCGCTTGGGCGTGCTTTTCACCCTCAGCGACTGCACCTTTAGACCACTGTCCAGTAGTGATAAAACTAATCGACTTTTTATCACCTAATAGGTTTAGCGGCGCCGCAGCAAATTGACCACGTCCACCACCTTGGCAAAACAGCACTTTGTAGTTATCTGGAATATTTAATAAATCGCGGAGATCTTGCTCGGCCTCGGCGGCCATAGCGATATATTCTTTACCACGGTGACTAACTTCCATCACCGATACACCTAGACCTTGCCAGTTACAAAACTCGGCTTGCGCCTGCTTCATTACCGCTTCAGGTAACATCGCAGGACCAGCACAAAAGTTATAGATTTTGTCCATGCTACATCTCTTACTCTATGTTGTGTGCGACCACTTAAGTGGTTCATATAATCTTTTTAAACTAAAACGAGCGGCTAAAAGCCGCCCGTTGTTTTTATATTTTTAGCTTACTGCTGATCGGGCTCTGCCTCACCAGCATCGTCTGCACTTGGTGCATCCTCGCTTGGTGCTGCATCACTTACCTCAGCCGCCTGCTCGCCTTCGGCTAGCTCTTCTAACTCGTCTTCTTCAATTTCATCGATACGCTGAAGGCCTACCACTTTCTCATCTTCAGAAGTACGGATTAAAGTAACACCTTGAGTATTACGACCCACTAGAGATACTTCATTTACTCGAGTACGCACCAAGGTGCCACCGTTGGTAATTAGCATCATTTCTTGCGCTTCGGTTACCTGAACCGCACCAACCACTAGGCCGTTACGCTCGCTCACCTTGATAGAAACAACACCTTTAGTTGCACGGCTCTTAGCTGGGTACTCATCAAGCTTGGTACGCTTACCGTAACCATTTTCTGTAGCGGTAAGAATATCACCGTCACCAGTTGGCACAATCAACGATACCACTTTCTGGCCAGCATCAAGTGAAATACCTCGAACACCAGCAGCGGTACGACCCATTGGACGCAATGCTAATAGCTCTTCGCCAGTTTCTGGGTCTAGCTTCACAGCGCCAGTTTCACTATCACGTTGCTTCTCGTTAAAGCGAACCACTTTACCTGCATCAGAGAACAGCATAATTTCGTTATTACCGTTGGTAATATCTACGCCAATTAGCTTGTCATCATCATTAAGGTTAATAGCACGAATACCGCTTGATAGCGGACGTTTAAATGCTGTTAGCGGTGTTTTCTTAACGGTACCGTTAGCGGTCGCAAACAAGATGAACTTGTCTTCTTCGTACTCACGTACCGGCAAGATAGCGGTGATGCGCTCATCTTCGGTCAACGGAAGTAAGTTAACAATTGGCTTACCACGTGCTTGGCGACTCGCCAGCGGCAGCTGGTAAACCTTCATCCAGTAAACCTTACCTACCGTTGAGAAACACAGTACGGTGTCGTGAGTATTGGCAACCAGCAATTTCTCGATGAAATCTTCATTCTTCATCTTAGTTGCTGCTTTACCTTTACCACCACGGCGCTGAGATTCGTACTCTGTCAACGGTTGGTACTTAACGTAGCCTTCGTGAGATAGGGTTACTACCACGTCTTCTTCGTTAATTAAGTCTTCTAGAGAAATATCAGCACTGTTGGCAGAAATCTCGGTGCGACGCTCATCACCAAACTGCTCACGCACTTCGATAAGTTCGTCACGAATTACTTCCATCAAACGCTCAGGGCTATTTAAAATGTGGAGTAATTCGGCGATAAGTTCCAACAGGTCTTTGTATTCGCCAATGATTTTTTCATGTTCTAGACCGGTTAACTTGTGTAAACGTAAGTCTAGAATTGCTTGAGCTTGAATTGGTGTGATGAAGTATTGGCCATCACGAATACCAAATTCAGCTTCTAACCAATCTGGGCGAGCCGCGTCATCACCAGCACGCTCTAACATTGCTGATACTGCGCCTAAATCCCAACCTTTAGCCACTAATGCAGCTTTTGCTTCAGCAGGCGTTGGTGAGGTTTTGATTAGCTCAATAATCTCATCGATGTTAGCTAGCGCAATGGCTAAGCCTTCAAGGATGTGGGCACGATCGCGCGCTTTGCGCAATTCAAATACGGTACGACGTGTAACCACTTCGCGGCGGTGGCGAATAAAACACTCGATCATTTCTTGCAGATTGAATATCTTAGGCTGGCCGTTATCCAAGGCCACCATATTCATACCAAAAGATACCTGCATTTGCGTTTGTGAGTACAAGTTGTTTAGTACAACTTCACCCACTGCATCACGCTTAAGCTCAACCACAATACGCATACCATCTTTATCAGACTCATCACGTAGAGCAGAAATACCTTCTAGCTTTTTATCTTTAACCAGCTCGGCCATCTTCTCGATTAAGCGAGCTTTGTTCACTTGGTAAGGGATTTCGTGAACAATAATGGTTTCTTTACCGTTTTTCTCGGTAACTACTTCGGCTTTAGCACGAATAGAAACTTTGCCACGACCAGTGCGGTAAGCTTGAATAACACCAGCACGGCCGTTAATGATACCGGCAGTAGGGAAATCTGGCGCAGGAATAAATTCCATCAGCTCATCAATAGTGATGTCTGGGTTTTCAATCATTGCCAAACAACCGTTAACCACTTCGGTTAAGTTGTGTGGTGGAATGTTGGTCGCCATACCTACCGCAATACCAGAAGAACCATTAACCAATAGGTTAGGAACTCGAGTTGGCAGTACTTCAGGGATTTGCTCTGTACCATCGTAGTTAGGTACGAAGTCTACGGTTTCTTTTTCTAAGTCAGCCAGTAAAGAGTGGGCTAACTTATCCATACGGATTTCGGTATAACGCATGGCCGCCGCAGAATCGCCGTCCACCGAACCAAAGTTACCTTGACCGTCTACCAACATGTAACGCAGCGAAAATGGCTGCGCCATGCGAACAATCGTATCGTAAACAGCACTATCACCATGTGGGTGATATTTACCAATTACGTCACCTACCACACGGGCAGATTTTTTATAGGGTTTATTCCAGTCGTTACCCAAAACATTCATTGCGTAAAGCACCCGGCGATGTACTGGTTTTAAACCATCACGTACATCTGGCAAGGCGCGCCCCACAATAACGCTCATGGCGTAATCAAGATATGAGCTCTTTAACTCATCCTCGATATTGACCGGCGTAATCTCTTTTGCAAGATCGCTCATAGACGACAAAATCCTTCGTTTTTATTGCTTTTTACAATTACTCAGCGTAATCGCAAACTTTACCATAAAATAACGGCCTTAACAGGCTTGATGTCGCTCTTTTCAGTTAGAAAAATGAAAAAACTCAAGAATTGAACAAAAGCTAGTGACTGCAATGAACAAGTTCTTATAATGCCTACAAATACTGACGTGGATTGACAAGTTTATGGAACACCCTCAAAGCAACGAAAATGTTGACCATCAAGAAATTGCACATTTTGCAGGCTTAGCCTCACGTTGGTGGGATAAACAAGGGGAATTCAAAACCCTTCACCAAATCAATCCACTGCGTTTAGATTATATTGAGCGCGGCGCGGCAGGCTTATTTGGCAAAAAAGTACTCGATGTAGGCTGCGGTGGCGGTATTTTAGCCGAAAGCATGGCGGTTCGTGGTGCC
Organism: Agarivorans sp. OAG1; assembly: GCF_037076485.1. NCBI lineage: Bacteria > Pseudomonadati > Pseudomonadota > Gammaproteobacteria > Alteromonadales > Alteromonadaceae > Agarivorans > Agarivorans sp. OAG1. Next base: position 1,635,215 of record NZ_AP028990.1, on the reverse strand, counting down.
GACGTTACTGCTATTGATATGGGCAAAGAACAAATTGAAGTCGCCAAGCTACATGCTTTAGAAACCGGTAGCCAACTTAACTACTTACAAACCACTGCAGAAGCGCATGCCGAAGCCCATCAAGCGCACTACGATGTAGTAACCTGCATGGAGATGATAGAGCACGTACCGGACCCAGGCTCAGTGATTGCGGCTTGTGCCAGCATGGTTAAACCGGGCGGTAAAGTATTTGTCTCTACCATTAACCGAACGCCAAAAGCCTACCTTTATATGATTCTTGCTGCAGAGAAGTTACTAAAAATTGTTCCCGATGGCACTCACCAACATGACAAATTCATCCGCCCTTCGGAGCTACTAGCATGGGCCGACCAAAGCAACTTACGTAGTGAAGCCATTAGTGGTGTGCAGTTTACCCCTATTATTGAAAGCTTTCGCTTAAGTCGAAACGTAGATGTTAACTACATGGTGCAACTAGCTAAACCGGAGCAATAATGAATAAGCAAGCGGCGGTATTGTTCGACCTTGATGGTACCTTACTTGATACTGCACCAGACTTAGGCGCTGCTGCTAACTATGTGCTAGAGCAACACCAACAAGCGCCACTCAGCTTAGCCCAAGCACGCCAGCTTAGCTCTCACGGCGCTATCGGCTTACTAAAGGCTGGCTTTGGCGACCTTTGGGAGCAACAACCCCAAGCTGAATTACGCCAACAATTACTTGACTACTACGAGCAAAACATCTGCCAAGGCACCGACTTTTTCCCCGGTATTAAACAAGCTTTACAATGGCTTAACCAACACCAGATTCCTTGGGGGGTAATTACCAATAAGCCCGAGGGCTTAAGTAAGCAGTTACTTCGCTTCTTCCCTGAGTTTGAACAGTCGGGCGTATTGGTTGGCGGTGATACACTGCCACTGCGCAAGCCCGACCCGGCACCCATGCTTTTGGCTTGCCAAATCATAAAGGTTAAGCCTGAGAACTGCTTATATGTGGGCGATGCTGAGCGCGATATTCAGGCGGGTAACAATACCAATATGACTACCCTACTGGCCCTGTGGGGTTATCTCTCTGAAGAAGACGAAGTTGAGCAATGGGCTGCAAATATTCACTGCCAAAAAAGTGAACAGCTCGAACAAACAATAATCGACTGGCTGGGCGATTTGTAAGCAAGTTCAAGTTTTATAAAAATAAATTTTTTGAGTAAAATTTTACGAAAAAAAACTTGCATTAATGCAAGCTTAGTCAGCTTATATAGATAGCTAGTTAGTAACTACTAACATAGCCGAGTTATTTGCAAGTTATACACAATATCTTCAACTTTGCCAAGACTTGCGAAAAAGCCAAAACCTCATTATCTTGTATCCATAAAATTTGAAAACACTATATCTAGTGGCTAAGGAAAAATAGCAGTACTAGATCAGCAGTAGCGAAATTAGGATAACAGGGCCTCCCCTTCATGAATAAAGATCTTCTGATAACCAAACGCAGCGGTAAACAAGAAGCGATCAACTTAGACAAGATTCACCGAGTGATAACTTGGGCCGCTAAAGGCCTTAAAAATGTCTCGGTATCGCAGGTAGAACTTAAGTCTCATATCCAGTTCTACGATGGCATGGCCACTAAAGATATTCATGAAACCATTATTAAGGCTGCGGCAGATTTAATTTCTCAAGAAACGCCAGATTACCAATTTTTGGCCGCTCGCTTAGCAGTATTCCATTTACGCAAAAAAGCCTATGGTCAATTTGAACCACCTAAGCTTTACGACCACGTAGTAAAACAGTGTGAAGCTGGCCGCTACGACATGCATTTGCTTAAAGACTACAGCCCTGAAGAATTTGCCCAAATGGACGACTTTATCGACCATTGGCGAGACATGGACTTCTCATACGGCGCAGTAAAACAACTTGAAGGTAAATACCTAGTACAAAACCGCGTAACTGGTGAGATTTTCGAGAGTGCCCAGTTCTTGTATATTTTGGTAGCAGCATGTTTATTTGCTCACTACGACAAGTCGGTTCGCCTTGATTACATTCGTCGCTTCTATGATGCGACGTCTAAATTTAAGATTTCTTTACCTACACCAATCATGTCGGGCGTACGTACCCCAACCCGCCAATTTAGCTCTTGTGTATTGATTGAGTGTGGCGACAGCTTAGAATCAATTAATGCCACCGCTTCTTCAATCGTAACTTACGTTTCACAACGTGCGGGCATTGGTATTAATGCTGGCCGTATTCGCGCCCTAGGCAGTGAAATTCGCGGTGGTGAAGCCTTCCATACTGGTTGTATTCCGTTTTATAAGTATTTCCAAACAGCAGTTAAATGTTGCTCGCAAGGCGGCGTTCGCGGTGGTGCAGCCACAATTTTCTACCCGTTTTGGCACCTAGAAGTAGAATCACTTTTAGTACTTAAAAACAACCGTGGTGTAGACGATAACCGAGTTCGTCACATGGACTACGGTGTGCAGCTTAACAAACTGATGTACCAACGCTTGGTAAAAGGTGAAAACATCACCCTATTCTCGCCAAGTGATGCTCCTGGGCTTTACGATGCCTTCTTTGAAGACCAAGACAAGTTTGAAAGCTTGTATGTAAAATACGAGCAAGACCCAAGCATCCGTAAAGAGCAAATTAAGGCTGTAGACTTGTTCTCGTTGCTAATGCAAGAGCGCGCCTCAACGGGTCGGATCTACATTCAAAACGTAGACCACTGTAATACTCACAGCCCATTTGACCCAGCACAAGCACCGGTTCGCCAATCTAACCTTTGCTTAGAAATTGCCTTACCAACTAAGCCGCTACAACACGTACATGATGAAAATGGCGAAATTGCCCTTTGTACGCTTTCAGCCTTTAACTTAGGCGCTATTGAAGACTTAAATGAATTAGAAGAGCTGTCTGACCTTGCTGTTCGTGCTCTAGATAGCCTGCTAGATTATCAAGACTATCCAATCAAAGCCGCTAAGAAGGGCTCTGATGGCCGTCGTACCTTAGGGATAGGTGTTATCAACTACGCCTACTACCTAGCTAAAAATGGCACTAAGTACAGCGATGGCAGTGCCAACAACCTGACTCACCGCACCTTTGAAGCGATTCAATACTGGTTGCTTAAGGCATCTATGCGCTTAGCCAAAGAGCAAGGCGCTTGCCCTATGTTTAACGAGACGACCTACTCGAAAGGTGTATTGCCTATCGATACCTATAAGCAATCGTTAGACAAGCTTAGCGATGAGCCTTTGCATTACGACTGGGAAGAGCTTCGCGAAGAGATTACAACCCACGGTTTACGTAACTCAACGCTGTCTGCCTTAATGCCGTCAGAGACTTCTAGTCAAATTTCAAATGCAACTAACGGTATTGAGCCACCTCGCGGTTTTATTAGCGTAAAAGCCAGTAAAGACGGTATTTTGAAACAAGTTGTGCCAGAGTTTGAAGCACTTAAAGACAACTACGAATTGCTATGGGACATTCCTAGTAACGAAGGTTACTTGCAGCTAGTTGGCCTAATGCAGAAGTTTGTTGACCAAAGTATCTCGGCCAACACTAACTACGACCCAAGCCGTTATGAAGGTAACCGCGTTCCAATGAAAGCATTGATTGCTGACTTGCTAACCGCCTACAAATATGGGGTTAAAACGCTGTACTACCATAACACCCGCGACGGTGCTAGCGACCAACAAGACGACCTGAAGCCAGAGCCAGAAGATGATGATTGCGCTGGCGGAGCATGTAAGATTTAAGCCAAGTTTACGCGCTAAAGCGCATTAAGAAATTTTTAGGAAAAATGTAGATGAGCTACTCAATTTTTACTCAAAATGCCAACGATGCTACCAAAGAACCAATGTTCTTTGGTCAGCCTGTAAACGTGGCCCGTTATGACCAACAGCGTCATGAGATTTTTGAAAAACTAATCGAAAAACAACTGTCTTTCTTCTGGCGACCTGAGGAAGTAGACGTAAGCCGTGACCGTATTGACTACAACAAACTGCCGGCTCACGAACAGCATATTTTTATTAGTAACCTAAAGTACCAAACACTGCTTGATAGTATTCAAGGCCGCTCGCCTAACGTGGCGTTGTTACCACTAGTTAGTTTGCCAGAGTTAGAAACCTGGATTGAAACTTGGGCCTTTAGTGAAACCATTCACTCTCGCTCATACACCCACATTATTCGTAATGTAATGGGCAATCCTGGTGAAGTATTTGATGACATCATGGAAAATGAAGAGATCATCAAGCGCGCTAACGACATTGCCGGCTACTACGACGATCTGATTCAAGCCACCTCTATTTACCACCTGCATGGTGAAGGAGAGCATGAGGTTGATGGTGTTGTTCATAACATCACTGTGCGAGAGCTTAAGAAAAAACTATATCTTTGCTTAATGTCGGTAAACGTGCTTGAAGCGATTCGTTTCTACGTAAGCTTTGCCTGTTCATTTGCCTTTGCAGAGCGCGAGTTAATGGAAGGTAACGCCAAAATCATTAAGCTAATTGCCCGTGATGAAGCACTGCATTTAACCGGTACTCAGCACATGATTAACCTAATGCGCGAAGGCAAAGACGATCCAGAAATGGCTGAAATTGCTGCCGAGTGTGAAGTAGACGCATGGCGCATGTTTACCGATGCCGCAGAGCAAGAAAAAGAATGGGCAAAATACCTCTTCAAAGATGGTTCGATGATTGGGTTAAATGAAGACATTCTTTGCCAATACGTTGAATACATTACCAATACCCGCATGCAAGCAGTTGGTTTGTTACCTTGCTTTGAAGATCGCAGCAATCCTATCCCTTGGATTAACTCTTGGTTGGTATCAGACAACGTACAAGTGGCACCACAAGAAGCGGAGATCAGCTCTTACTTAGTAGGGCAAATTGACTCTAGTATTGATATCGACGACTTCGAGGACTTTGAGCTGTAATGTCTCAGAAAGAAGGCCGCGTTATTGCGGGCGGAATAGAAGTGGTGGTTGATAGCCACCACAAAAGCATCTTAGAAGCGTATGAACAAGCTGGCTTTACGCCGGAGTATCATTGCCGCGAAGGTGTATGCGGCGCCTGCAGAACCACACTAGTAAAAGGCGAAGTGGAATATAGCCACACGCCTTTAGCTAACATTCCTAAGGGGCAAATTCTTAGCTGTTGTAGCAAGCCCAAAGGCACTGTTGAGCTGGCCGAACAACCTCCTTTCAAGCGCCAAATCGCCTAACACCTTTTTATTAAACCATTAGTGCTAATTCTGCAGCCACTCATCTTAAGGCCGCTAGCCACACATGGCTAATCGTCAAACCGTACCGTTAAAATGAGAATCAACACAAACACAACAAAAAGATAAAACGGATACAGAGGACTTATCGGCGTAAAATAATATTCTTTGACTAAGGATTTGTTTAGTAACTCTTTACCATCAAAAAGAATATTAACAACAAATTTGTTACTTCGAGAGCTATATTGAATCGGTATATATTCAATACATATCTGCGAATCAATATGCTCACTAAAATCAGGGATATATGGCTGTATAAAAGGGCGATCCACATTAAATTCAAACCTACCTTTGTCATTATCAACAATAAGATACCAAGCAGAAATTGCTTTCCCCGTACTGTGCCCTTCACCAGTGTTAATATATGACGTCACAGTTCCACAAATTTCACTAGTATCCTCAAATGAGTAATCACTTCTAAAAAAGCCACTATTCTTTGGCAGTATTCCCAAAAGAAGCATACAAACCAATACCAAAAGAGCCTTTCTTTGCCAATTTTGATGAGGTAGTCCCAAACGCATAATAAACCCAATCGCTATAAGCCATTTTAGATCAGAGATTTTAAGTGGAATGCTATACTAGAGCACCGAGCAAAACGTTCAATAGCCCAATTGAGTGAAACTCTACTTTACTGATAAGCAACTAAGATTCAGGCTGTTTTCAAAATCCGTCAGTAAATGCGTTTGCATTCCCCCAGGTATGACTAATTGTCCGAGGTGTACTCAAACAAACATTATCGCTTTCGTTAATACTTGTCCCTGCGGTCCGCTTTTGGTGGACTATACTTTCAATAATCTCTTTAGTTTTTCGGCAAGTAACAGATAACTTAACTATCTGTGTTTTTCTTTGTCTTGTGAGGCCAACATGATCATTCGGCGTCAACCCTTAATAGCAATTAGTAGCAGCTTGTTGCTGCTTACCGCTGTGTTGATTGGCTGGAAGGTATTGAATCCGCCTGCGATTGGTGAAAACGCGATATGTCGCGCAGCTATCGCAACTCACTTTATGCAGCGCCAACTAGGACAAATTCAAGCACTACCCGACTACCCGCATCAATACGTAAGTGCCAGCCATTTAGGAGATGTCCCTAAATCTGTGGGCTGCCAAATTAGCGGCCAGCTCATCAGCATTAGTGAGCAACAACATGCGATAGCCAATTTGTACTTTGAACAAAAACGTAATCAAATTGCGATTATTGTGCCGCGACCAGCAGCACCTAGCCGAGTTAGGTTATTTACCCGCGAGCAGCTCACCTTTCACAAAGTACGTTTAGCTAAGCACGATTTAGCCACTGGCATTCATGAGATGTATGGCGAAGGTTTTGATACCAACCAAATTATTCAGCAAACTGTGGCGTTGCTTAAAGCCAACCATATTTGCGGCCAGTTGGAGCGCCAACAAAACTTAAGGTTATCACCGGTACCAGTGAACGATAGCTACATGAAGCAAGCGAGTATACTTACGCCTTATCTGATAAATATGGTGCAACGCTCGCCGCTTAATGTTGAAGAAATGCTTAAAACCAAACAACAAATTGCTGGCTTAGAACAGGGCTTCCAACAAAATACTCAAAGCTTGGTACAGTGGTTACAACAAACCGAAAGCAATACACCAATAGATAAACGCCTATTAGATTATCATTTGCGCGACTTACGCCGTGCCAATCCACGCTTATATTTGCCAAGTAACTGCTTGCAGGCTTACATTCACTCAGCGGAGCTAACCCAAACCTTATAAGTGTTAACAAATGTGTCTTAGCGCATGTTGTATTCGAGCATATTCGTTATACACTAGGGCTAATACTTTTGAGAGAGGATACATGCACGATGGTAACTGATAGTGAAGGTTACATTCAGTTAATTGGATTTTTAACAGATAACCTAGCGCTGTTTGAGCATACTCAAGCTCAGCAAAATCCCTTAACTATTTGCGACTATGTCTCTGAGCAACTATCAGAAAGCGTGATGTTGGTTTGTCGTCAACATGAGCATTTAGACAGTGAACACCGCTTTACCGTGATTCGCGAGATAGACGCAATCGTTAACGACTTAGAACAAGTTCTCTCTGGCGTGTGGATGTCTAGTCCTACCCAACAGCAACAGCAATTCATTGATGAGTTTGTTGGCTTAATCAAAAACATGTTTGATAACCAACTAATCGCAGTCGACCCTATTTAGTCATCGATTATTTATCACCGATAGCTTTAATACCATCGAGATGACTAAAGCAATGCTCCCGGGCAATATCTAAAAACGCTTCGATATAGGCGCTGTCTTGATGGCTTTCATGACGCGCCGCATACAAGTTTTGCCACAGTTTCCCATCCCCTAGCTCTCGCGTCACAATGTAGCCTTTGTTTACATATTCAGTTAATGCCCAATTTGGCAATACAGCTACCCCGCGGCCACTGGCTACCAGCTGCATCATCATAATGGTCATATCCACTTTACGCACCGCTAAGGGTTCAACGCCGGCTGGGTCTAAAAACAGATTAAACAGATCTAAACGATGAGTATCTACTGGATAAGAAATGAGCACTTGATTGGCAAAATCTTCTGCCTCTATTACCGGCTTGTCTACCAAAGGATGATTAGGGCTTAAAGCAAGGGTCGGCTGATAAGAGAACAGTGGCGAAAATACAATGCCTTCACTGGGCTGAGGGTCTGAAGTAATAACTAAATCCAGTTGCCCTTGGGCGAGCTCTGGTAAGGGTTCAAAACTAAAGCCGCTGCTAAAATCTAACTCAACATCTGGCCACAAACCTCGGTAATTATCGATCGCAGGCATCAACCAGTTAAAGCAACTATGGCACTCAATGGCTAGGTGCAAACGCCCCGCTTGACCACCAACTAAACGGGCCAGTTCGCGCTCGGTATGTTGAACTTGCTCTAGCACACTATCTGCTAACTCTAACACCCGTAAGCCTGCCATAGTAAAACGCAAAGGCTTGGTTTTACGCACAAACAGCTTCGCACCAATGCGCGATTCTAACTCTTTGAGCTGATGCGAAAGAGCCGATTGGGTTAAGCATAAACGCTGCGCAGCTACCACCAAAGAGCCGGTTTCTCTTAAGGCTTGTAAGGTTTTTAAGTGTTTGAGTTCTAACATAGTCTCGCAGTAGTCAATTATGTTGCGCCGTCAGTTTATCACCATCTAACGCGGTTCTGCGCTTTCATAATAAAAAATCCTGAAAAAGCGCAATTAGCTTGCCTAAACACTTGCATGCTACCGCAAAAAATAAGTTAATACGTTTATTGTAAAGGGACCCATAATCATCATGTATCAAATAGAGAAGTCACATAAGCTAGACAACGTATGTTACGACATTCGTGGTCCAGTGCTGAAACAAGCAAAACGCCTCGAAGAAGACGGCCACCGCGTTATCAAATTAAATATTGGCAACACTGCCGAATTTAATTTTGAAGCCCCTGAAGAAATTCTGGTAGATGTTATTCATAACCTACCTACCGCCCAAGGCTACTGTGACTCAAAAGGTTTATTCTCTGCCCGCAAAGCGGTGATGCATCATTATCAATTGCAAGGCTTACGCACTACTACCCTAGAAGATATCTATTTAGGTAACGGTGTGAGTGAGCTAATCGTAATGGCCATGCAAGCGCTACTTAATAATGGCGATGAAATGTTAGTGCCAGCTCCCGACTACCCATTGTGGACAGCCGCTGTAACACTATCTGGCGGTAACCCAGTACATTACGAATGTGATGAACAAGCAGGCTGGTTCCCAGACATTGAAGATATTCGCAGCAAAATTACTCCTCGCACCAAAGGCTTAGTGGTAATTAACCCTAACAACCCTACTGGTGCAGTATATAGTAAAGAGTTGCTTCTAGAGTTAGTGGAATTAGCGCGTCAGCATAATCTGATTTTATTTGCCGACGAGATCTATTCGAAAGTCATTTATGATGAAGCCCTGCACGTACCTCTATCTACTTTGTCAGACGACGTATTAACCCTCACCTTTAACGGTTTATCTAAGGCTTATCGAGTCTGTGGTTTCCGCTCGGGTTGGATGCTGGTGAGCGGCCCTAAACATCGCGCTAAAGATTACATAGATGGTTTAGACATGTTGGCCTCAATGCGCTTGTGTGCCAATGTGCCAGTTCAGCATGCCATTCAAACCGCCTTAGGTGGTTACCAAAGTATTAATGAGTTAATCGTACCAGGCGGTCGCTTGTATGAGCAGCGCAACTTAGCTTGGCAACTACTCAATGATATTCCCGGTGTAAGTTGTGTAAAACCGCAAGGCGCAATGTACTTGTTCCCTAAGCTTGATGTGAAAAAATTCAACATTAAAGACGACCAACAATTCGCCTTAGACTTACTGCAACAAGAGAAAATTTTGGTGGTGCAAGGTACTGGCTTCAACTGGACCAAACCAGATCACTTCCGCATTGTATTTTTGCCTCGCGAAGAAGAATTACGTGAAGCGATTGGCCGCATCGCCACTTTCTTAGATGGTTATCGCCAAGCCGACTAATGGCAACTCACTTGCAAAAACTCAACAAGGGTGCGTTAAGCACCCTTTTTTATTGTGTTTAATTCAGCCAGATGCATTAGCTTAAGGTCATGTTATTTTTAGAAAATCTGTTGTAGTGTAGAGCTTGTACCAATCACATTAAGTAAGTGATCAGAAATAACGCAGGAAAAATACTCGAGAATAAGGCAGAACTTTTCGATAAGTAGCTATTCTACGATCAAAAATTCTAACGCAGTTATCGAGCATTTTAACCAGATAGAATGAACGGTTACTTAGTACGATTGGTATTAAGCAACTTGGGAGCGTGCAATGAGTGAACTAAGCCAACAAGCTGGAACAGCAAGATACGCCGAAGAGCAAAATCAACGACGTAACGATCATCGCAGCGTTTGGCAGCGAGACAGAGCGCGAATTTTGCATTCTGCAGCCTTTCGTCGCCTGCAAAACAAAACCCAAGTCCTCAGCATAGGCAACAACGATTTCTACCGTACTCGCCTCACCCACTCACTTGAAGTGGCACAAATTGGTACTGGTATTGTTGGCCACATTAGCGCTAACAATCAGCCACAAAATTGCGTATTGCCCGAGCTTAATCTTATCGAGAGCCTTTGCTTAGCTCACGACATAGGTCATCCGCCCTTTGGCCACGGCGGTGAAGTAGCGCTCAACTACATGATGCGTGACGACGGCGGTTTTGAGGGAAATGCACAAACTTTTCGTATTCTCACCAAGCTTGAACCGTATACTCGCGCAAATGGTATGAACCTTACCCGGCGAACCCTGTTAGGCATAATGAAGTACCCCTGCCTGCTCAGCCAATTGCAACGAAACCCGCTACCACCAGTAGCTAAGAGCTTTCGTCAGTTAAAAGTAGCGGACTGGGCGCCAGCTAAAGGTATTTATGATGATGACAAGCACCTTTACAACTGGGTGCTTGAAAGCTTAAGCCAAGCTGATAGAGCTACCTTTGTTGACAGTCGCAGCCTAGGCGACGCACATCACCGTAAAAGTAACTACAAATCCCTAGATTGCTCGATAATGGAGCTGGCTGATGACATTGCTTATGGCGTGCATGATTTAGAAGACGCTATAGTGATGGGCATAGTTAGCCGACACGACTGGCAAGAACAGGTAGCCTCAGCCATTGCAGATATAAAAGATTGCTGGCTAGCAGATGAAATAGGCGGGCTGTCGGTTAAGTTATTTAGCCGGCATCACTACGATCAAAAAGATGCTATTGGCAGCCTTGTGAACGGCTTTATCACCGCTATAAGCTTACAAGCGCAAACAAAATTTGAGGAACCTCAGCTGGACTATCAGGCTAAAATGGATCCTCCCATGGCGCAAGCCCTAGATGTATTAAAACGCTTTGTATTGCACTATGTGATTCAAACACCTGAGATAGAAATGGTTCGCTTTAAAGGCCAGCAAGTAGTTATGGAGTTATTTCAAGCTTTTGCCAGCGATCCAGAGCGTTTACTGCCCATCAATACTCGCAGCCGTTGGTTGCAAGCAGGTGAAGACAACGAAAGCCAAGCCAGAGTGATTGCAGACTACATCGCGGGTATGACAGACGACTATGCAAACCGTTTATTTCAAACACTTTTTTAGCAATAAACCACACAAGTTGAAATAGCACTATCGGTCCTAGTATATCTAGCATGTAACTAGTAACACTTGCAGCAGAAGATCGCTTATTTTGCAAAAAATACAGCGATTTTTTGTTAGTTTTTCTAGCTAGACAACAACTTTAATAAACCGTTTACAAAGCCGTTTATTAGCTTGATTTCCATCAAGCTCTTTTCTGGATAACACACTAAATTTAAAGGAGAGAAAACAACAAGAGGTATCGTTATGATTAAAGTAGCCGACATCATGACCACTAACCCGCATACTGCTTTTGAGCAGACCACGCTTGAAGAAGCTATTAGCCTATGTAACGAACACAAAATTCGCCATCTCCCTATAGTGGATAGTCAGCAACACCTTATTGGTTTAGTGAGTGAGCGAACCTTGCTAGCTGCACAAGAATCAAACCTTAGCAAAACTTCGGAAGCTCAGCGCCGCGCACATGAACAACAAATTATGCTCAAACACATTATGTTGACCAAGTTGCATACCGTAGATGCAGCGGCAGGGGTTGGACAAGCCGCTAAGCACATCGAACGGCATCGCATTGGCTGCCTGCCAGTGGTAGAAGGTAAGAAGCTGATCGGAATAATTACCGATACTGACTTTGTAGGTGTTGCAATATCATTGCTAGAAATGCTGGCAGAACAAGAGCCTTTAAGCCCTGACGCATAAGGTAATATTACAACAGTATTTCAGTATTAGCGTGACACACAGCTAAGTAAATTAGAAAAAACCTGTATATTTTAGTAAAAAATTTACAAAAACAGGTTGTTTTGTGAGCTTTGTCACGCTAAGATTAATCCATAAATTGCTTGGCGCTCTCATCCTATGGCGTCGCATTCAGCCGATACTGAATTTGTCGATTTATGGGGCCACTAATCGCCCCTGCTATTGTGCTCTTAGCGATAGCACGTATTAGTCATTCCTTATGTTTTTTGTCCAGCCTTGAGCTGGATTTTTTTTGTCTGCAATTCTTCCCACAGTCAATTTCACTTCACTTTTTTAACTAAAGCCAAACTAAGCCCACCGCAGCAGTGGTAAGCTATAGATTGCTACTATTCTCATCTATCAAGCTTGTTAAGGATTTAAAGCTATGATACTTCGCTTCACCCCGCTGTTACTCTCCTTGTTAGCAACTATCGCCCAAGCTTTCGATCAGGGAGAAACCATAAACATACCAATGACCGAACAAGGTCTGCTGTGGAATAAGCAAATACAATTAGAAGCAACTTTATATAAACCCGCAGGCGAAGGCCCTTTTCCATTGGTCATTTTTAACCATGGTTCAACTGGTCCCGGCGTAATACCCGACACACTAACCATTAAGCCATGGGGATTTGGCGCTTACTTAAACAAACACAACATTGCTTTGCTAATACCAATGCGACGAGGCAGAGGCGCATCACAAGGCCGGTATAAAGAATCTTACAATTGCAGTGTAAACAGCGTTGAATCCGGTATTAACTACGCGTCCCAAAGCCTAGATGCCACCATGCAATACCTGCAGCAACAAACTTGGCTAGACCAAGAAAAAATTGTCATTAGTGGGCATTCCCGAGGAGGATTGTTGTCGGTAGTTTACGCAGCTAAACACCCTCAGAAGTTTAAAGGCGTAGTTAATTTTTCCGGCGGTTGGATGGGTGGCCAATGCCAAATCAAAACCCCACTTGCCAGTAATCAAGGCCTGTTTAGCCAGGCTGCGAACAACAACCCCTTGCCACACCTATTTATGTATGGCCGAAACGATCCTTATTACTCAGATAGTGAAATTGAAAGCTATGCTCAAGCTTTTGAGGAAGCCGGCGGGCAGATCGATTTTCAGGTTTATTCTCTGGGCTCATCAGCAAACGGCCACGCGCTATTTTATGAACATAGTGACTTCTGGATCGAAGGTTTTAAGCAATACATGCAGCAACTGGATTTAATGTAGCTAAAGCTGCCTAAGTGCCGCTGCCTAATATATGCTTAGTGAATGAACTATTTAGCTCACTTTCAGATTGCACAGCATACTAACACGTCTATTGTGGGCGCTTTTCTGGGCGACTTTGTAAAAGGACAAAATTGGCAAAGTTACCACAGCGAGGTACAACTTGGCGTAAAGCTACACCGAAAAATAGATAGCTTTACCGATCAGCAAGTCAATCAACTGGGTTTAGCTCACTGTTTTCAAACCAGTTTAAGACGCTACTCTGGTATAGCCCTAGACGTGTATTTCGACTATTTGCTGAGTTTGCACTGGCAACGTTTTTCTACCAACTCACGTTCTGAGTTTATAAGCCAGTGTTATGCAGAACTCCAGCATTTCCCACTAACAGACAAAGCCAAACATACCGCCAGCCATATGCGTGAATATGATTGGTTAGAACAATACCAGCATCAAGACAGTGTTGCCGGCACCTTACGCGCTATTAGCCGGCGACTGCGCCGCCCGGCAAAGCTAGAGCTGTTGTACGAGGATATTCTTTGTCACTCTGCAGAACTTGATGCAGCATTTTTAGCGCTTTACCCTAAGGTGCTTCTTCACGCTCAAGAATTTGTGAGCAACTATCAGACTAATTAAATAGAAAAAGAGCAGCCCTTAGGCTGCTCAAATAGGTGTTACATAGCGTTTTTATTATTAGTGTCTAAATAGTAAATCTTAGCTAAATTGCTCTTCTTCGGTAGAACCGGTTAACGCGGTTACTGAAGATTGACCACCTTGAATCACGTTGGTTACTTGGTCAAAGTAGCCCGTACCCACTTCTTGTTGGTGAGCTACGAAAGTGTAGCCTCGGTCAGCAGCTTGGAACTCTTTCTCTTGAACCATGTTCACGTAGTGCTTCATGCCCTCGCCCTGCGCATAGTTATGGGCAAGATCAAACATGTTGTACCACATGTTATGAATACCGGCTAAGGTGATGAACTGGTACTTATAACCCATGTCGCTAAGCTCTTGCTGGAACTTAGCAATGGTTTCATCATCTAGATTCTTACGCCAGTTAAATGATGGTGAACAGTTGTAAGCTAACAGCTGACCTGGGTGCTTAGCATGAATAGCTTCGGCAAATTTACGAGCTTCTTCCAAGCAAGGTGTTGCAGTTTCACACCAGATTAAATCGGCGTACTCTGCATAAGCTAGGCCTCGGCTAATCGCTTGGTCGATACCCGCACGTACTTTGTAGAAGCCTTCAGCTGTGCGTTCACCTTCTACGAACTCGGCATCGTAAGGGTCTACATCTGAGGTTAGCAAGTCTGCAGCGTTAGCATCTGTACGAGCAATCACCAAAGTAGGGACACCGGCAACGTCAGCCGCAAAGCGTGCTGCAACCAGTTTTTGCACCGCTTCTTGGGTTGGAACCAATACTTTTCCGCCCATGTGGCCACATTTTTTAACTGAAGCAAGTTGATCTTCAAAGTGAACACCAGCAGCACCCGCTTTGATCATGTTCTTCATTAGCTCAAAGGCGTTTAACACCCCGCCAAAACCCGCTTCTGCGTCGGCAACAATTGGCAAGAAGTAGTCTAAACCACCATTGGCAGGAGACAGACCATTGGCCCATTGAATTTGGTCGGCACGTTGGAAAGAGTTGTTAATGCGCTCAACCACTTTAGGCACAGAGTCTACCGGGTATAGCGATTGATCAGGGTACATACTAGAGGCAGAGTTATTATCGGCGGCAACCTGCCAACCTGATAAGTAGATAGCTTCGATGCCCGCTTTAGCTTGTTGAACGGCTTGGCCACCGGTTAAAGCGCCTAAACAGTTAACATAACCTTTTTTGGCTTGGCCGTTTACTAAGGTCCATAGCTTCTCGGCGCCACGTCGAGCAATGGTGTTTTCAGGGATAATAGAACCACGCAGTTTCACTACTTCTTCAGCAGTGTAAGGACGCTTAACGCCTTTCCAGCGAGGGTTCTCTGCCCAGTCTTTTTCTAATGCTTGAATTTGCTGTTCTCTTGTTAATGTCATGTTCAATCCCTCTTAGACTCTATTCCTCGATACAAGTAGCTTGTATCACTCATTCACGTAGTTTTTTGGTACCGCTATTTGTGCGGTTACTCTTTAATTAATGCCAAGCAACACAGGCTTGGAAAATACAACTCGATACTTTTAACTTTTGCTTTTTTTGTCTAAAAGTACCGAGCTAAGTTTGGAGCGCCGTATCAGCATAATTGTTGCTTTTGACTGTGGCTTTTGCTCCTTATCTAGCCTTGTTATTAAGCTCGTTGGCCACTGCTTATTAACCTGGTCGGCTTTATTTAGCTAAGTGTTCACCTGTTTGTAAATTGCCACTGTATCTAACGTAAATTGCGACCCAAACATGTAGCTTTTACGTAGTTGTAATTACAGTTACAAAAATAAAACAGCCTCAATGATAAACACCAAACCTTGTCTTAAACCGGAAAAATAATTAAACAACCGTTTAAAAACCTCCCCAAGACCCTGTTTTTTATAACACCCAGAAAAACAAAAGCAAAGCTTTATTTAAAGTATTAACTCTATTTCATTAACAAATAGTCAACCTTCCGTTTACTACCTTTGTCGAAAAAAGAAATTTAATTACGTAACATAATAACAAGTTGACGAACAAGTAACCCAAAACCCCGACTTAATTGACGCTTACGTAAAGGTAAATTAGTTGACTGGGTCTCATAGAAGGACAATTAGACGAAAGTTACATTATATTTAATAAGCACTTACAGGCTGTTTTAAACAACAGTTTAAAATCGTATTAACGGTGTTGATTTCGCCAACTAAGCAACTAAAGATACATAAGCGGGAAAAGTTGTTATTAAACAGAAATGGATTTTTGAAGAGATCAGACCAGAGAAATGAAAAAAATTTAAATATTTTTCTCTAAAAACTAAAAAAGCTGGCCAATCGCCAGCTTTTTTATCACTTAAACCTTAGCCTTAAAGCAGCTTTTCCACTTCATCTCCGGCTAAATGGCGAATATCTTTACCTCTTACGAAGTAGATAATGTACTCAGCAATGTTTTGACAACGGTCACCTACTCGCTCAATAGCACGTGCAGCGTTTAAGGCATCTAGCACTTGAGGAATAGAACGAGGGTCTTCCATCATATAAGTCATCAACTCACGAATAAGGCGCTCGTATTCTTTATCCACCTTTTTGTCTTCTTGGTGAACACTCCACGCCATTTCTACATCCATACGTGCGAAGCCATCTAACACGTCATGCAGCATTTTGGCGGTGTGCTGGCCCAAGTGCTCTAAGCTACTTAGAGACGCCTTAAGCGGTTTATCCATGTTTCGCTCAACCATACGGGCAATGCTTTCTGCTGCATCACCAATACGCTCTAAATCAGCAATGGTTTTAATAATCGCCATTACAATACGTAAGTCACTAGCTGCAGGTTGGCGCTTAGCAATAATGCGAGTGCACTCTTCATCAATAGCAACTTCAAAAGAGTTTACTTTGCTGTCGGTGCTAATTACCTTGCTCACTAACTCTGCGTCAGGTCGGCTTAACAGGCTAAGGGCGTCAATCAGTTGCTGTTCAACTAAGCCACCCATTGCCATAATTTGATTGCGCACATGATCCAGTTCAGCATTAAACTGACCAGATATGTGTTTGTTCATGTTTAACTTATCCATATCTTTTCCTCAGCGACGGTTTGGTTAACCGTAACGGCCTGTAATGTAATCTTCGGTTTGCTTCTTCGCTGGTGTTGTAAACAAGGTATTGGTATCAGCATATTCCACCATGTCGCCCATATACATAAAGGCTGTTTGGTCTGATACTCGCGCAGCTTGTTGCATGTTGTGAGTTACAATCACCACGGTGTAACGACTCTTAAGGTCGTTAATCAACTCTTCAATCGTCAATGTAGAAATTGGGTCAAGTGCTGATGTAGGTTCATCCAATAATAGCACTTCAGGCTCAATCGCAATGGCGCGGGCAATTACCAAACGCTGTTGCTGACCACCAGATAAACCAAAAGCATTCTCGTGTAAGCGGTCTTTTACCTCTTCCCACAAGGCTGCACCACGTAGTGAGCGTTCTACTGCTTCATCTAATACGCGACGATCTTTAATACCTTGCAGGCGTAAACCATATACTACATTTTCGTAAATAGACTTTGGGAATGGGTTTGGACGCTGAAACACCATACCAACGTTACGACGTAGCGCGGCTACGTCTACGCTTTTATCGTAAATGTTCTGCCCGTGTAGCAAGATCTCTCCGCTAATTTTACAAATATCAACCAAGTCATTCATACGGTTAATACAGCGCAATAAGGTTGATTTACCGCAGCCCGATGGGCCAATAAAGGCGGTAACTTGCCCTTTAGGGATCTTCATCGACACATCGAACAAAGCTTGTTTGTTGCCGTAGTAAAGATCCAGGTTCTTTACTTCCAATGCAGTTTGCTCTGCAGTTAAGTTAGCCAAATCTAATTTAGTATCTCGACTATTTTCTGTATTCAAAGAAATCATTTTTTTTCCTACAAATTGCCGTTAGCTTATTGGTCTAACGTTTTAAACTTTTCGCGTAAACGGTTACGGATTTGGATGGCTGCTAAGTTTAAGCCAATAATAACCGTTACCAATAAAAATGCCGTGGCGTACACCAAAGGTCGAGCTGCTTCTACGTTCGGGCTTTGGAAACCCACATCATAAATGTGGAAGCCTAAGTGCATGAACTTGCGCTCTAGGTGAATGAACGGGAAGTTGCCATCAAGCGGTAATGTTGGTGCTAGTTTCACTACACCAACTAGCATCAATGGTGCAACTTCACCGGCTGCACGGGCTACCGCCAAAATAAGGCCAGTCATAATCGCCGGGCTCGCCATAGGAATAACAATACGCCACAGCGTTTCTGCTTTAGTAGCACCTAAAGCTAGTGAGCCTTGACGCACCGCACTAGGAATACGCGACAAACCTTCTTCGGTAGATACAATCACCACTGGTAAGGTAAGAATAGCCAAGGTTAGGGCTGCCCAAATTACACCAGGTGAGCCAAAAGTTGGCGTAGGTAGTGACTCTTGATAGAACAAGGAGTCAATACTGCCACCTAGCATGTATACAAAGAAACCTAAGCCAAATACACCGTAAACAATAGAAGGTACACCAGCTAAGTTAATTACCGCGATTCGTATTAAGCGAGTAAAACTGTTATTGCCGGCATACTCGTGCAAGTAAATCGCAGCTACAACCCCTAGAGGCGTAACAATAACGGCCATCAACATCACCATGAATACCGTACCAAAGATAGCTGGGAATACCCCGCCTTCGGTATTAGCTTCACGTGGCTCAGACACAATAAATTTAACCGCTTGATGCCCCCAATGTGCTAGTTTTTGGAACCAGTTCATCTCATTTGGGAAGAACACATCCAATACATTATCCATTGGAATTGTCACCAACTCACCGCGCATATCACGGATAATCAGTTGGTCACGGCGTGCATCATCACGGTAAGCAAATAGTTGCTTCTCAAGTACCAAGTAGTCTTGGTGCAATTGCTCGGCGTCGGCTTCAATACCAGCTAAGCGTTCAGGCGTTAGCTCATCTGCCAGCTCATACTTACGCTGCTTTAAACGTAAACGCTCTAGGCTGTAGTTAATGCCACCAATATCATGACGCTGCAGCGAGTCGGCTTGATCAATAATGCCATTAGAGCGTTCTAACAACTCAAACAGCTTTTCGTGATCAGCATCATCAGCAGCATTAATGGTGGTGTCACCTTTAACAATACCTTCAACGTAACCGTAAAAGTTACCATTGGTGCGACGCTCAACTACCGCAATGCCTTCAGGCTGCTTTTTCGATAAGATTTCATTCTCGGTTAACCAACGAAAATCTAAGTTTACGTATTCACGGTTACCGGTCTTAATCAAAAAGCGCTCTACAAAGTCGCCATCTAAGCCTTCTAAATTTGCACCAGAGGCTTTTAAGCGCTCAATAGGCACAAGCTCGGTGTCATACAACTCGCCAATCACAGTTTGAGTTTCACCAAACTGTTTAACTTCCATTTCAAGTACAGGACTTGGCCAGAAATAGACCAGACCGCGTGCGGCAATTAACAGCAGCAATCCAATCACTGCTACTAAGCTTATGCTTACCGCACCCGCTGTCATCCAAATCCACGGGTTACCTGATTTAAACCACTTATTCATCGGTTAGTTCCCATATCCCTATTTACAGCGAGCTGTATTTGTCGCGCAGACGTTGGCGCACAAATTCAGCAATGGTGTTAAATGCAAAGGTAAATACAAACAATACAAAGGCTGCTAAGAACAGCACTCGGTAGTGAGAGCTTCCCACTTCAGACTCTGGCATCTCTACCGCAATGTTTGCCGACAAAGTACGCATGCCTTGGAAGATACTCCAATCCATTACTGGCGTATTACCGGTAGCCATAAGTACAATCATGGTTTCACCTACTGCGCGACCAAGGCCCATCATTACTGCCGAGAAAATACCCGGGCTAGCAGTTAAAATCACCACTTTAGTAAGGGTTTGCCAAGGCGTGGCACCCAATGCTAAAGAGCCATTACTCAAATGCTTTGGCACCGAGAAAATCGCATCTTCTGCAATAGAGAAAATCGTAGGAATAACCGCAAAGCCCATGGCTAAACCCACCACCATAGAGTTACGTTGGTCGAAGTTAATGCCTAGCTCGTTGGTTAGGTATAAACGTGCATCGCCGTCGAACATCCATTGCTCAAGCGCTGGACTAATTTGGATACAGCCCCAGCCAATAAACAAAACAACTGGAATAAGTACGATTGCATCCCAACCTTCAGGCAGCAATTGGCGTACTTTCTTCGGCATTTTTGACCAAGCAAAAGCAGTGAGCAAAAAGCCTACCGGTAGCAACAACATAATGGCAATTACGCCAGGTAAGTTGTCTTCAATTAATGGCGCTAACCATAAACCCGCCAAAAAGCCCAAAATTACCGTGGGTAAAGCTTCCATAATTTCTACGGTAGGCTTAACCACTTTGCGCAGTGGCGCTGACATAAAGTAAGCAGTGTAGATAGCCCCAGCTAAAGCAATAGGCGCTGCAAACAACATCGCGTAAAAAGCGGCTTTAATGGTACCAAAAGAAATTGGCACTAAGCTGAGCTTAGGCTCAAAGTCATCACTGGCTGAAGTTGATTGCCAGACATATTGCGGCTCAGGGTAACCTTCGTACCAAATTTTGCTCCACAAGGCACGCCACGTTACTTCTGGGTGCTCGTTGTCTACGTGATAAAACTCAAGACCGTTTTCAGTCTCAGTAAGTAGACCACTGGCTCGCGGAGAGAAGGCTAAGCTAAAGGCTTTAGCATCGGTCATTTCGCGAACTAAACGGCCACCGCCGGTTGTGTGGAATAAGGTAATAGAACCATCTTCCCCACTTACAGCAAAGCCCTTACGGAAGTACTCAACGCCAATTTCGTTTACTTTAGCGCCTGCATCAAATTCACGAATTTGCGTAAGCTTACGTACCCCATCTTTTGCAACATCAAACCACTGGCTTACTTTGCCATTGTCGTTTGCAACAATTAATGAACTAGCACCGGTTAGTAAGGCAATATCAGTGACATTGCTGTCGGTGCTATTAATAAAGTCCACTGAATTTAAGCGCACATTATCAATATCGGAGATATTGTAGTTAGCCAGCTGATTGCCGTTACGAATGTATAAACGGCGTAAGTCTGGCGTTACCAAAATTTGATCGATGTTGCTTGGCAAGCTAGGGATGTCGGCCGTTTCGGGCAGCCATTCCAAAGACTCACTAAACATGTCTTCTTCGGCTTCGTAACGAACCAACAAGCCTCGGCCATCGGCGGTAACTGCTGCCACCACTGCCGACTCTTCTTGACGCTCAAAAGCCAACTGCTCAATGGCTTGGCCTTGTGGGTCAATAACTAGCGCTTGCTCACCCATCGGGTAAGCAATGCTTGGCGTAATTAAACGCTTGTCGTTAGGGTAACTAATACCAAATTTAGGTGAAACTATGTAAGCCAAGCCATCACTGGTACCGTAAGCCACCAAACCTTGGTTTGGCACTGTGCGGTCTGACGCAGTAATGTCTGCTTCAACTTGATAGTCTTGAAACTCGCGCTGGCTATCGATTAGGTTAAAAAAGCTTAACTGCCCGTCTTCATTAAAGCGGTAGGCAATTTCGTTTTGCTCTTCAACACCAATAGCCACTGTGGCACTGCTATCTTGTAACGGAATCGTTTTAGATTTTTCTAAACTCGCGCCGTAGAAGATAGGTGCAACTACATATAATAAATAGAAGAAAATTAAGATCAGTGCTAATAGAACAACAATCCCGCCAGCACTTACGCTGTAGCGGGTTAGTCGGTCCTTAATTAGCCGCTGAGCACTACTATTAAATGACACTGACTGCGTCATATATCCCTCACAATTTAATAGGTCTGGCGAAAGTATATGGCAGTTTTATGACAGTATTGTTACAGGGTGAAATACTAAAAAAAAAGTCACAATTGAGTGGGATAAAAAACGTTCACCAACTATGATTAACAAGTGTATGTTACATTTGTATGTACCTAATATTACAAAGAAATTATATTGCATGCTTGGCTGGCTTTTTACCCAAGCGCAGCTTTTAGTAGCTTCCTAATTACTTAAAAGCTATGCATACTTTAAACCCTCGGAAACATCGCTAATAGTTTGCTGTCATAAAACTATTGTGCGCTAGGCTATGGAGCAACAAGATGAAACAACTCGTGGTAAGTGTAATTGGCAAAGACCGACCTGGTATCGTTGATCAATTATCCTCATTAGTCGTTGAACACCAAGGTAACTGGCTAGCCAGCAGCCTAACCGAACTTGCTGGTCAATTTGCCGGAATATTGCACTTAGAAGTTGATGAACAGCACCTCGACGCACTTAGTCATGATCTACTTAACCAAGAAAACCTTTTGGTGAATATTGCAGAGGGCGATAGCAGTAATAGTGAAGAACAACAGCAAGTAGCAATAACCGTTACCGCGAATGACCGTGTGGGCATTGTGCAAGAGGTGACTCAAGCGCTAAATACACTGGGCGTAAGCTTAAGCGAGATTAATACTCACGTTGCCAGTGCTCCCAACTGGGGAGGCCTAATATTTACCGCTAATCTCACAGTGCCATGCGCCGACGATGAACAACTGGGAGCAATTCAAGAGTCTTTAGAGTCACTAGCCGATGACCTGATGGTAGATATTGAACAAGACTAATCCCTTTTTAAGAAGTAAGAACTAAAGGTGAACAATGAGCGACAGTCTATATATAGAAAAAGAGTTAAGTTGGCTTTCGTTTAACCAACGGGTCTTGCAAGAAGCCCAAGACCATTCAGTACCAATTATCGAACGTGTTCGATTTCTAGGTATTTTTTCCAACAACCAAGATGAGTTTTATAAAGTAAGGGTTGCCGCCTTAAAGCGCCGTATCATCCTTAACGAACTTAAATCTAAAGATGATGGTTCAATCCAGCTACTCAATGACGTGCAGGCCAAGCTGGCAGAATTACAGCAAGATTTTGACGATACCTATCGCGAAATCATTCTCACTCTTGCTCGTCGAAACATCTTCTTAATTAATGAAGACCAGCTTAGCGACAACCACCAAAACTGGGTAAGAAAATACTTTAAAGACAAGGTACTGCGTCATATTACACCGATCGTATTGACCAAACGTACCGACTTGGTTCGCTTTTTAAAAGACGAATATACCTACCTCGCGGTTGAAGTGAAAAAGGCAGATAAAGAAAGCCACCTATTGATTGAGATCCCAACCGACAGCCTACCGCGTTTTGTGGTACTGCCGCCCGATGGCTCAAAAACCCGTAAAACCTTAATCATTTTGGATAACATCATCCGCTTCTGTTTAGATGATTTGTTACGAGGGTTTTACGAATACGATTCTGTTGCGGCTTACTCAATCAAAATGACTCGAGATGCCGAGTACGATCTTACAGACGAAGTAGACCAAGGCCTGCTAGAAAAAATGTCTGAGGGTATTAAGCAGCGTTTAACCGCCGAACCAGTGCGCTTTGTTTACGATAGAGAAATGCCCAACAGCATGGTGAAGCGTTTAAGTAAAATGCTGCACATTTCTAAACTTGACCACAGCGTAAGTGGTAGCCGCTACCATAACTTTAAAGACTTCATTGGTTTCCCCAATGTGGGCAGAAAGTACTTAGAAAACCCTAAGCTGCCTGCTCTGAACTGCCGTGACTTCGACAGCTTTGATACGGTATTTAATGCCATTAGCGCGCGAGATATTCTACTCTACTACCCGTATCATAAATTCCGTTATATTTCTGAGTTTGTACGCCAAGCGTCTTTTGATCCCAAAGTCACCAGCATCAAAATCAATATCTACCGCGTGGCGAAAAAGTCTCACTTAATGAACTCACTAATTGATGCCGCTAACAACGGCAAGCGAGTTACCGTGGTTATTGAACTACGCGCTCGCTTTGACGAGGGGGCTAATATTGGCTGGGCACAAATGCTCACCGATGCTGGTGTAAAAGTTGTCTTTGGTGTTCCTTCGCTAAAAGTACATTCAAAGTTATTACTGGTAACCCGCAAAGAAGACGACCAACGGGTGTATTACAGCCATATTGGTACCGGAAACTTTCACGAAAAAACGGCCAAAATTTACACCGACTTTGCACTGTTCACCAAAAACCAAGAAATTGGCCAAGAGGTGGAAAACGTATTTCGCTTTATCCAACAGCCCTATCGTCGTTTTAAGTTCCAGCACCTTATTGTATCGCCCAACGATACACGCCGACGCTTGTTTAGCTTAATAGATTACGAAATCAATCAAGCTAACGCCGGCAACCCTGCGGCAATCACGATTAAAGTGAACAACTTAGTCGACAAAGGCGTGGTCACTCGCTTGTATGCGGCCAGTAAAGCTGGGGTTAAAATCCGCATGATTATTCGGGGTATGTGTTCATTAGTACCTGGGCTTGAAGGCAACAATGACAACATAAAAATCATCAGTATTGTTGACCGCTTCCTTGAACATCCGCGAGTATTCCACTTCCATCATAGCGGTGAAGATCAGGTTTATATTGCCTCTTTTGACTGGATGACCCGTAACATTGAAGAGCGTGTTGAAGTTGGCGTGCCAATCTACAACGATGAGCTAAAACAGCGGGTGATTGACCTGTTAGACCTACAGTTTGCTGACACCACCAAAGCGCGCATTATCGATGCCAAGCAGCAAAACCAATATGTGCAACGTGGTAACCGCCGTAAGATCCGCTCCCAAGTTTGGACTCACGATTACTTAAAGGCGATTGAATCTAAACCTCGCCGTAAAGTTGTTGAAGAAGACAATACATAAGCTTCTCACTAAACAAAAGGCCGCTAATTAGCGGCCTTTTTTATTTAGGAGGATCATGCAAGCTTAGCGAGTTGGTTCTAATTCGTGGCTCAATTGGGCTAAATACGCCTTCATAAACTGGCTGCGTTGCTCCGCTTCACGTTTAGCCGCGCCGGTATGCACTGTATCCGCAATGTTTAGCAACTTTGTAAAAAAATGGTCAATGGTATATTGGCTGTCATCTGGCGGCCGTGCCTCACACATTGGGTCTACATCACAATAAAGTGTACGTTGCAGGCTAGCACCTACTTGAATACAGCGACTAATACCTATGGCGCCTAGCGCGTCTATACGATCTGCATCTTGGACAATCTTTGCTTCAAGGCTCGTCGGCTTAATACCTGCGCTGTAACTATGGGCTTCTATTGCATGATGGATTTCACTTAAGTAATGAGTTGGGTAAGCAATTGACTTAAGAAAACCAATTGCCTTATTTGCCGCTAAACTAGAAGCCTGCCTGCGCCGAGGGTGATTTTTAGGCAGTGATACACAATCGTGTAACCAAGCGGCAGGAACCACTACTTCAAGCTTGCCCTCCTCTTGTTTACACAAGTAGGTAGCCAATTTAACGACTCGCTCAATATGGTCGATATCGTGGGCAGTATCACTGGTCTGCAGCCCCTTTAAAAACTGTCTGCAATGAGTCTCTAATTGCTTAATCATAAAGCTCAAAATAAGAGGTTAGTTAATGAGCGTAAACTACCCAAAAGCCCATTTCGAGTCAAAAGCTACTAGATCAATTCATCTCGGTTCCATCATAACTAAAGCAAGTAAAAGTCCGCTCAACTTTACGTGATTAAAGCAAGAAAAAGTGTTTACACAAATAATTATATCATTCATTATTTAATGATAATCGATAAATAAATATCTTTTATCAGGAAAACTGCCTATATGGAGAAGCAAGGGTATGCAATCACTTGAAGCAATTAGTATCGTTGGTAAACGGATGCGACTAATGCTATGGGGCTTAGTTGCCTTAATTTTAATTTGTTTGGTGGGCTTCCCTAGTGAACTGGGCTTAGATATTGAACCAATGAAACACAGCCCTTGGGTATTTAGTTTTCACACGGTTATGGAAATGCTGTTTGGTTATCCCGAACTTATCTTTGAGAACGGTCAAATCATCGACAATGACCTGCATTTTGCTCCCCCTGAACCACTGTCACTCACTATGCGCCTTGTTGCAGTGGCTATATTTTTCACCACTAGCCTCATTATGGCTTGTTTGATTTGGCAAATTGACCGTTTGTTCTTAGCCTACAGCAAAGGCAAGGTTTTCACTCAAGAAACCACTCGCAGTTTTCAATATATTGGCTGGGCATTAGTTGCGCTGTTTACAGTAAACAGTATTGCGAGCTATCTCATCGAGCAATTAGTATTTCCTATGGAAATGCCGATTGG
This sequence comes from Agarivorans sp. OAG1, assembly GCF_037076485.1. NCBI lineage: Bacteria > Pseudomonadati > Pseudomonadota > Gammaproteobacteria > Alteromonadales > Alteromonadaceae > Agarivorans > Agarivorans sp. OAG1. Next base: position 1,609,073 of record NZ_AP028990.1, on the reverse strand, counting down.
CTTGCCTTTCCCACCACCTCCAGAAGATTTATTTGGCTTTATGCCACCGCCGCCTCCAGAACACCTATTTGGCCTTATTCCACCGCCTCATGAATGGGTAAGCTTGGAGTATATACAGTTAGACTTCCCATTACTTCTAGCAGGCTTGTTTATGATTATGGTCGCCCACGTGATGAAGTTGGGCATGCAAATTCAAGCCGATGTTGACGCAACCATTTAGCAGGAGCGAGCAATGACGATAGTGATTAATCTAGACGTAATGCTAGCCAAAAGAAAAATGCGTTTGAACGATCTGTCAGACGCTGTGGGCATATCCGTTCAAAACTTATCGATTTTGAAAACAGGCCGCGCCAAAGCCATTAGGTTTTCAACACTAAGCGCAATTTGTCAGGTTTTAGAATGCCAACCTGGCGATTTACTCGAGTATCAGCCGGAGCAAGATGCTCGCTAATTCGATAAGACCAAACAGCAGAATTCAATAATGTCACAAGGAACTAAACATGAACTACCGACTTAAACAAAACCTAAGACTGTTCGCACCTGTTCTTGCTTTTGCATTCTATTTTTCGGGTTTGCACGCAGAAGAAGTTCGCAATCTAGAAAACTTAAGCGACCCGTTTGTAGTAGTAGATTATGATGCTTCGATCGCTAACTTACCGAGCGATAAACAAGCTCTTGCAAGAGACTGGCGAAAGCAAATGCTCGCGTTAGAACAGCAATTAGAAAACGCTGAAAACAGCGATAAACTCAAAGTAAACGTCACCTTCAATACACTTTATCAGCAGTTAGATCAGCTATTCGCTGACAACCAAACTGATTTGATAAAGGTAAATGTCCTAGCAAACTTAAGTAACGAAGAACAATTACAAGCTTTGGAGCTATGGCGAGATATCCAACTTAAAGAGATAGATCTGCTAAGTCACAATTATAGTGAAACCGAAGAACAAGAATTGTACAAAAAATACGCGAAGCTAGACGCAATTTTGGCTTCTATTGATTAGTTAAACTATTATATTGCAATTGAAGGAATGTTCGATTAAACATCTTCTATTAGCCTCTAGCCAGCGTGAAATATAGCGATTGCTAAGATACCCAAGCAATCGCTTATAAAGCTGCATGTCATTGTCCAAGCCCTCTTTTCACAAAGTTTTTACACTTTCTCACATGTCAATTTCGTTATCTCACAAGGCATTGAATTTCTTCGCTTAGTTTGACCAATTCTTGAGTTTTTACTATTCGATTTGACCTAAAAATCATATCAACCCAATACTAAGGCGTAACAAAAAATACACATTAGAATCACGTTGATAAACGTGCTCTTTAACGAGTGGTATGGTCACGCTACAGGAAACCATGTGTGACTAGTTCGTTGGTAACTTTAACGGAATAGGGACACCTAAATGAAAACTCCAATGTTAGCGCTAACATTAACCCTTAGCTCTTTACTCTTAGCCGCTCCAAGCACGGTAAGTGCGGCAAGCATAGGCAAAACCATCTGCGATCCAGCAGCAGATTCCGGCAACGGGTATGGCTCTGGTTACTACGGCGGCCACTTTTATTCATGGTTTGAATTAAGCCAAAACAACATTAAAACCTGTGATGTAAAAATTGGTTTTTATAACGATGCCGGCCGCCACTATCGCGCTGAATGGAATATGGCAAAATCTTGGGGTGAAGATGCCATTGGCGGACTTGGCTGGGATAAAGGGGCGAGATATCGCAAGATTGGTTACAACGTTGGCGAGCTAACCAGTAACTCCAATATTCAAAAAGCCTTAGTAGCCCTATATGGTTGGTCATGTAGTGGCAGTACCTCGCAAGAATACTATGTTGTAGATACTTGGAAGGGGCCTGGGCAATTTGTACCTTGGGATGAGAACGCTGGCGCGCCGGCAAAAAGTAAAGGCACCGTTTACGCCAATAACGCCACTTACGATGTATACCTTGTAGACCGAAACGGCGCACAATATTGTGGCAGTGGAGAAAACCGAAGCTTCAAACAGTTTTGGAGCGTACGCCGTTCACCCACTGCCCACGGAAACAACCAAGAGCTAAATTTTGGCCCACATGCCAACCGCTGGGATAATTCCGATCTAGGCTTTAAAACAGATGGATTAGCCAATGGTTACCAAATCTTAGCCATTGAAGTGTTTGGCGATGCAAACATCAATCACAAAGGAGCTGTAGACCTATCGCTTTGGTTGCGATAGTGCCTAACTAAACCTAATACGAAGCTAAGTGTTGTGTAACGCTTAGCTTCGAAACACATGGCAGGAAGCAATTATGAAGACTTATGGATGGGTACTCTCTTTAGCTGGCACCTTTATCGCGGGCTACCTCGTTGCTGTTATCTACCATCCAAAGCCTAGCACTGGGGCTTTCTATCATGAAAACTCACAAACAGATTTAGCAACACTGAAAAACCCTGTAAATAGCAGTGCTAAAAATACAGATTTATTATTTAGAAATAGTAACTTAGAAGATAATTTCGCCAATCAGCCTGTTAGCAAACCAGCGCAGGTTCACGTTAAACACACTCCAGATAACATAGAGCTAAGCAACAAAGAACATAATGAAGCTAAACCAAATAAAGCAGCGCAGTTTGATGCACTAAAGCACGCTATACAAAATAATCCTGCAAGCTTAGCGAACTCAATTGAGCAACTAGCAGCGCTTAACGTAGACAACCCTGACTTTGATTTACTACTCTCAGCTATTCAAAGCAGCACTAACTCAGACAGTAAGCAAGCCTTGTTGGGCTTAGCAGAGCAGTACGCCTTGCTAAGTGATGCCCAGTCTCAGCAGAAGTTTCTTTCGCTGCTAAGCAGCGCTTCAGACATTCAGTCTCCGCTGCTGGTACAAGGCTTGGTAGACCTAGCAACACTAGAACAAACCGATACCAATACACGTTTAGAAGCCTTAAGTTTGTTAAAGCCTTATCAAATCTCAGATCCAGAACGACAAGTAATTAAGAGTGAATTGGAACAGCAAGTATTAACATCCAATGCTGATGAAGCAGAAATGTTGCTATCTCAGCTGATGCGCTTTAGCCGCAATCAACAGCGCACTGTTATTGCTAGCGATATGCTTTATAACAGTTCACAACCAGTCCAACTTGCAGTGCTAAACAACATTAATAGCGGCAGCATTCCTGCAGCGAATGACTTGAAAACCAAGCTATTAGATATGGCAAGCGATCAACAAGATTCCTTGTGGTTTGAAGCACAACAAACCCTACTCACCTCTTTTGATTTAAGCCAACAAGAATACGCACGTCTTAGCGCTAACTAACTTAGCTTAAGCTTGGCGCGTTACTTTAATCAACATCGCGGTTTCTGGATCCATAATGGGTAATTGTAAGCCTAAGTTCATTAAACTCTCACCGCTAAGCAGACATGTTTTCTCAAGCCAGTTAGGAAACTTTTTCATAATGTGTTTAAAGTCTGGTTTATCCAATACTTCAACTTTATAAAGGGCTTGAGGCTGTAAGTTGATTAGCTTTAGTCTGCCCGACAAAGTGTAAGCTGGCATAGACAACTGCACCGCCCAGTAAACGCCTTCGCCTTTATCTTGGTCTAACACGCCATAAGCTTGCCAGCTATTATCACTAGCACTTAACTGATGGAAAGTGCCGGAATGCAGTAAGGGCCTCAGTGATTTATGTAAGGCAATATAGTGCGCAAACTGCTCTCGCTCTTTGGCATCAACTGCTACTGGGTCTAGCTCTACGCCCATATGGCCAACCAATGCGGTTAACCCCCTAAAGCCAATGCTATGTTGTCGATAGGTGGTGTGGCTATGGGCAGGGCCAATGTGTGAGCCCATCACTTCTGGTGGGAAAAAGTACAACATCGCTGGCTGCATAATTTGCCGCTCTAGCGCGTCATTGCTATCCGAAAGCCAGAATCGATGACTGCGTTTTAGTACTTCATAGTCAATGCGACCGCCGCCCGAAGAGCAGCTTTCGATTTCCAGCTCGGGGTGGCGTTTAGCCAGTTCGTCCACCAAAGCATAAAAGGCTTGAGTTTGACCATGCACCGCCGCTTCACCTAGGTGGCTTGGTTGAACTAGCTCGCGGTTCATGTCCCACTTAATATAGGCAATAGCATACTCACTTAACAGGCTATCTAAGCGCTCAAGCAAATAGGCAAACACCTGGGGATTTTGTAAATCGAGTACATATTGATAACGACCCGTTTTTTGTTGATAACCGGCCTGCCCCAATACCCATTCAGGGTGTTTACGGTACAAATTTGAGTCGGGGTTAACCATCTCTGGTTCAAACCATAAACCAAACTCCATGCCTAATGCATGCAAATGGTTTATCACTTCTTCTAAGCCTTGCGGATACTTTTGGTTATCTAAAAACCAATCTCCCAAACCTGCTTTATCGTGCTCTCGACCAATAAACCAGCCATCATCAATAATAAAGCGCTCTACACCAATATCTGCCGCTAAGCTGGCCATTTGCTTAATGTAAGCGGGATCGTGGTCAAAATAGATCCCTTCCCAGGTGTTAAGGTGCACCGGTCTCGCTTTATCTGCTTCAGGAAAGCGAAGAATGTGACTACGCACATAATGGTGAAAGTTAGCGCTCATCGAGTTTAAGCCAGTGCTGGCATAAGTCGCCATCAACTCTGGAGTTTGGTAACTTTCGCCTTTAGCCAAGCGAACTTCACCACTAAGCAATAACTCTTCGGCTTGTAACCAACGTCGCCCATCGGTTTTTACACCGCTTTGAATACGGTGATTACCACTCCAAGCGAAATGAAAGCCAAACACTTCTCCCACTTGGTGAGAAAAACCTTTGCTGCCGATAATCGCTCCCGGAAAATACTGGTGTGAAGTACGCCCACGACGGTTTTCTTGACTAATTATTCCCCGCTCCAAGGGCTGACGGTGTTGCTGAAACTCTTTAGTCCAGCGGCCATGTAATGATAACAGTTCATCACAATAGGCTGGCAAAGGCAGGGTCAGCGCCAAGCGCTGCAAATTATAATCTTGTTCGCCAAGGTTAGTTACCTTACTTTGCAAGGTAAGCACATCACTCACATCATCAATGCTTACGCTCAAGCTAAGCGCTAATTCTGCACGGCTATCAACGGCTTCTACAGTTAACTTGCTATGACCTTCAAGGGTGGCGTTAGTGGTAAAGCTTGGGCACCAATCTTTACCGGCGCGGTTTCCCTCAAGGCCAGGGCTAGAGAACCACCCTTCACTGGCCTCTGGGCAAAGGGTTAACGGCACGTCTTCATCTAAGCTTGCTTCAGGCACCGGTCGGCTAATGGCATCCAGCAAGGCTTCATCGATTGGGCCATTAAGCTTTGCGCCCCAATAAATGATTTCTGGTAGGCTGTTGGTTTGCTTTAACAGCAAGCTACTGCTTCGCCCGAATAAATGAAACAAGCTCATAGCAACTATCCTTGTGCGGTAAAATCAATGTGGTAGCTAAAGTAGTTCTCTAGTACCTGATGTTTAGGGTGTACCGAAGGACTCCAAGAGTCATCTCCCCCTACTCCTTGGTGGGCAACATCTAAATGTATAAACACACTGCCACTGTCTTTAAGCTGATAATTATGTGTTGCGTCGCTTAAGTCTTGCTGGCTAAAACGACTCGCTGTCATTTGCAAACTCGGTTGGCAGTGCAGCTCTAGATTCAACTGCTGTTCATGCTTAATAGACAACTGCCTGACCTCTCCCCTCCCGCCATTTTCACTAGGGAAAATATAGGGGGTATGCAAGTTATCGACAGTTTCACTATAGCGGCTGACGGTAGCAGCGGCTAAACGGTCTCGGTAATTTTCATGTGGACCCAAACCAAACCACGACAGCTCACTAAATTGTTTGTCTAGGCTTAAGCTCAGCCCAACCCTTGGCAGAGGCGGCAAGTAAGCAGCGGCGTTCACCTCACAATCAAAAGCCACCTTGTCGGCACTAATCACATAACGGTGTAACACCTTAAAAGCGGTTTTCTGCTGATGGCGATACTCGCTACTGCATTCCACAAGCCAGCATCCGTTGCTAAGTTGAGAGAAATTAAAATCTAAAGCTTCACGTTTTAATTGATGAAGACCAGCACTTTGCCAACGGGCAATCCACGAGTTGGGATCCATTTGGCTAGCTTCACTTACTCCAATATCATTATCGAGCGGAGCACGGTAAAAATTATCAACCGGTGCGGCGGTAAACAACTGCTTTTCATTTACTGTCCAAGCTAGCCATTGCGCGCTAACACAATCAAATTCAAGCAGCTGCTTTGAGCTCTCAAAGCGTATTCTGCGATCTTGCTGAGTGCATTTAACTTCAGCTTTATTTAATGGTTTAGGGCTATTTAAACCGCCAAAGACTAACTTAAATTGTTGTTTTGCCAAACTATGGCCAGCCAGTGCCCAAGCAGTAGCCTGTTTCAATTTAATGTTTATAGTTAGCCAAAACTCACCACTAGTTTGAGTCGCTAAATCTTGCATGGCTGCCTTTGGCAAACACATTACTTGCTGCTCACCAGCTTGCAAACTTAAGCTAAATTCTCCTTGGCTAAATAGCTCGCCATTGCGCTCTATTCGCCACTCCCCTGCGGTGTTACGACTGTCATTTACTAAGTGTTCATTGCTGATTAACACCTCGCCTTTGGCTAGGTTTTCTGCACTTATCTGCCAGTATTGCTGTAAATACTTAATTTCATGCAAACTAGGGTGTGGGCTGCGATCTGGGAAAATCAAGCCGTTAATACAAAACTGGCGATCATTAGGTTGGTCGCCAAAATCGCCCCCATAGGCCCAGTAAGTTTCTCCAGAATCGCTTTGCTTGGTAATACCTTGGTCAACCCAGTCCCAAATAAAACCGCCCTGCAAGCGAGGATGCAAACGAAATGCGCGCCAGTACTCTTCAATACTTCCCAGGCTGTTGCCCATTGCATGGGCATACTCACACAAAATAAGCGGACGCTGTTCGTTAGGATCGGCAATATGTGCGGTAATCGCTCGCTTGGGGATCCCCTCTCCTGCGGTATCCCAATCTACCCGGGCATACATTGGGCACAAAATATCAGTAGCGTGAGTATCGGCCCCACCCCCTTCGTATTGAATCGGGCGGCTTGGATCAGCTTGTTTCAACCAGCCATACATAGCATCGTGATTGCTACCGTAACCAGACTCATTACCTAAAGACCAAATAATGATAGACGGATGGTTTTTGTCACGCGCTACCATGCGGGTTACTCGCTGCATATACGCATGCATCCACTGCGGATCGTCCGACAAACGTTTCATCGGAAACATGCCATGGGTTTCTAGGTTAGTTTCATCAACTAACAATAATCCGTATTCATCACAGAGCTCATACCACCGAGGGTGATTAGGATAATGCGCGGTGCGAACAGCATTAAAGTTGTTTTGCTTAAGCAACTTTATGTCTTGCATCATGCTGGCTTCGGTCATTACGTGGCCAAGCTCTGGGTCATGTTCGTGGCGGTTTACCCCACGAATTAACACCGGTTTGCCGTTGAGCTTTAATAAACCATCGCTAATTTCTACGCAGCGAAAGCCCACCGAACTTTGTTCCACTTCCAGTAAGTTTCCTTTAGCATCCAATAAACTTAAGACCGCTCGGTACAAATTAGGCTGTTCGTCACTCCACAGCTTAGGTTCAACAACAGTGCAGCTTAAAAAGATACGATCGGCAAAGCCGCCTTTTTCATCCACCGACAAATTGTTGGTGGACTCTCGCACTGGATTAGCGAATACCGCGCCATCACCGTCATAGAGCTGCAACTCAATTTGGTAGCCGTCTAACTGCGCTAAACTAGCCCCAGCCAGTTGAATCTCTACTTGCAACTGCGCATCTCGATAACAAGCATCTAGTTGGGTATTGATGCTAAAGTCTGCAATATGAACTTGCGGCTTAGCGTAAATGCTCACGTCACGAAAAATGCCGCTTAACCACCACATGTCTTGATCTTCTAGGTAGCTTCCGTCACTCCAGCGATAAACAATCACACACAGTTGGTTGGTCCCCTCTTGTAAAAAAGGCCCAATATCAAATTCGCTGGCTAAACGGCTATCTTGTCCGTAACCCACTTGTTGGCCATTTATAACTACGTGAAAAGCAGAGTTAACCCCTTCAAAACGCAAACGCACTTGTTTATTAGCCCAAGCAGCTTGGTAGTTAAACTCTGTACGATAAACCCCCGTAGGGTTATCACTAGGCACATAGGGAGGATTTACTTCGAATGGGTAAATTACATTGGTATAAATGGCTTTATCAAAGCCCTGTAACTGCCAATTACCAGGCACAGCTATACTTTTCCAACTACCCTTGCTGCCAGCAATTAGCGCATCACTCAATTGCTCAGGCTGTTTTAGCAAACAAAAATTCCACTGCCCATTTAAACTGAGCTGATGCTCTGCCTGTTGCAGATTTAAGGCTGCATCTAAGCTGCTATATGAGGCTAAAGGTACATGTGAGGGTAAGCGATTACGCTCAGTAACAGAGGGATTTTCCCAGTCTTTTTGGGCTAACAGTGTGGCGCTTACTCGCGTCATTCTTATCTCCATAAACCAAGTAGTACAATGTAGGCGCTTGTTATCTAACTGCTAAGCTCTAACAGGCGGATATACCAGTTACAGTGATAACAAGTTTATTGGCTGATTTTAGTTGGCCTACCTCAGCAAAAATGAGAGCGTACTCACGAAAGCAGGAAAACGTTTACACAAAAGTAAATGAAATGTAACTACTAGCGAGTAGTTACATTTGGTTTACTAGAAAAACAAAGCGTAAAGCGCTTAGGAAATTTGGGGATTTTTGCGTGCTAGTCGCGCACTAATCACCCCAAGAACAGCCAGTATGAATATGCCAAAGGTACTTGGTTCATTGATACGCGTAATAGAAGGATCGGAAGGGTCTCGCGCCCAAACGTTTAAGTGCGATATAGCCTGGGCGCTATTCGCATTCGGATTAAGAAAATCGCCGGTGTTTAAACTACCAGATAGCTTATACGGGGTATTAAAGTTTAAACTTGAAGCGGGGTAGTCACTTAGCTCCTGAGCAAAAATATCGATAAAGTCGAAGTCGTAAAGTATAAAACCATTACCCGCTTTTATAGAGAACACAAGATGGTCGAAAGTCGCCTCACCTAACAACTGAGATACTTGGTCGATAATACTTGGATCGGTTTCTATAACCCAATCTACTGCCTTGCACTCGCCGTTATCATCATCCACACAAGTAAACGTCATGTTTAGCAGAGCGTCGATATCAAGGAATAATCCACCACTAGCAATTGGCCCTGCCTGATCATAGTTCACTGCTAATTGGTCATTCTGCCCTATCGCGCCACCTACACTAGCCAAGTGAATCCAGCCGGGGTCATCGGCAATGCCTGCAGGAAAGTCATCCAAATTTTGCAGCTCTTCTGGTTCAATAAAAAACAAAGAATCATCAGGCCCATACTTAGTATTGAGCAAACCATCGTCTTTTTGACCAATATTCACCTGAGGGTCGTTCGCGTTGCCGTCATCATTTCCATCAAACACCAAACAAGCACTGGCAGAATAAGACGGATTGGCACCTCCCAACAATTCACTTGCCTCTCCTGATTCCATAATAGAATTTAAGGTAGCACGAGAGGGGTCACACACTCCGCCCACCACGAAGCTTGTTACTGGTGTAGCCCAAAGGCTGAAGGAGGATAGAATGGCAAAGAAGCCGGCCACAATAGGCAAAGTTTTCATAAAACTAACGCTCTTTCTGGTATAGCCGATACTGATAACGATACCAATAAAGTCCCATTATTAGTGATATCTAAGTAAAAGCATAAACTAAGCCACCAGTTATAAGTAACCTCATTTCAATAACTTGAATTGTCTAATAGAAAATCAAATTATCAGCATGTAAAAAACTTGGACAGTTGTAACAACTATTTTACACTGATAATTTTATCTAATAATCAGTTACTTACTAATAAGATTTAGATAGAGCGAACACACTTCAATTGCTACACTGCGGCAAAGAATTGCAATAGGAAAAACAATGATCACCGTATACTACCTACAACAAACTCAACTTGAGCAACTCAACGCTAAGCCCCTTCCAGAACATGTAAGAATTGAAGAAGTAAAAACCAATCAGGCTGAGCTAAGTCGCCAGTTTTATAGCGAAGTAGGAAAACACTGGCAATGGAACGATAAGCTTGTGTGGACAGATCAACAGTGGGCCGACTATACCCAGCCAGCAAACCTACGAACCTTTGGCGCCTATTCAGGTGAGCAATTTGTTGGTTACTTTGAACTAAATAAACACCAAGATAACAGCGTAGAAATCATCTACTTTGGTCTAGATAAAGCATTCTTTGGCCAAGGCTTAGGCGGCGGTTTACTCAGCCAGTGCATTAAAACAGCATGGCAATGGCAAGCAACACGTGTATGGGTACACACCTGTGATTTAGACCACCCAGCAGCACTTGCTAACTATAAAGCTCGAGGTATGGCGCTTTATAAAACCGAGCTTGAAGAATAAAAATGGCGTTCATCTTAAATCGATGAACGCCAACTAATAAGCTTGGTTAAACTAGAGCTGTAGGTAGCTTAAATCTAGCTGCTCACCGTCTACTGGTGGGCACCAGTAATATGCGGTGCTTAATGGGCGGCTAAACTCAAACAAGCCATCTTCAATACCATCTTCACAACCCAGCATACGTTTTAGCTGCGCCTCAAAAGGGTAAAAGCTGTTAGCAAAACACACAAAGTTTAAACCACAATCTTGCTGCTCTATCCAAGGTAAGCTGCGGCGTAACATAAAGGCTTCTGGAGTAAAGCTCTCTTGAGCCGTACGACGCACGTGAGCTGAAGGTGGCGACTCAGGAAACTCCACATTATCACTTTTGCGGCGACCGATAATATCGTCTTGATGTTTGCTAGGCAGGCTATTGAAATGTTTAAGTTGATGTTGCCACTTTTGCACCGCTAGCATGGTTGAACCAGCAATGCCCTTCTCGCCAGTTAAGGCTACCACTTGCTCAGCGTTGTCTTCTGGATTTTCAGTGCCATCTACGTAACCCGATAGATCTCGTCCCTCTCGGTGACAAAAGCCATCTACTTGTTCGTTTAAACTAAAGCTTGGCACTAAAACATCTAACCACTCTTGCACACGCAGCATCACTTCACCAGGATCGCTGCCACTTGCTCGCAGCCATAAATCATCTTGGTTAGCTGGACTGGTGCGTTTTGGCCCTTGAATACTCTCGGCACTCTTTACACCTTCTACTACAGTGTTATTCATAGCGAGCAATGGCTGGCCAAAACCAATCACCGTATCTTCTGCTCGGTAAAGCGCTTGAATTTGACTTAAACAATCAGCTAGGGCCTCACGGTTAACGAGGCTAAAGCGCAAAAAACTAGCATGATGCTGTTGAGACTTAAGAATAAGAGGTTGAACTAACGACATAAAAATTTCTCATTTAACAATCACTGCCTAGCAGTATAAGTAATTTTGTCGGGAAGTAATTTGATACGGGGTAAAAAAATTTTTAAAACGAAAAATGCCTGATGCTTTTAAGCTATCAGGCATTTTAGAACATTTGACTCATAGTGTATTCTCGCTCAGTTGACTGTCACTCTCTCGGCATTGCGAAAGGCTAAGTGCTAAGCCCACATGTTCAAATGTGAGGATTAACGGTGTAGGTTGTTAGAATCTGTTGCTTTGTAATCCGCAGCTTTAGTGAAATAGTAAGTTGTATATAAAGAACCAAAGTAATCAAACATAGTGTTTCTCCTAGAAACTAAAAAGTGTGAACCAGCTCACGGAAAGAATAATAATGTGACACACATCACATTGCAAGCTTGTTTTAGAGTTTTTGCTAAAATAATTTGCTCAGGAAACGAACAAGACGGGAAGCGCGGGGAAAAGAATAAAAAATGCCTGAAGGAGCGAGCTCGTTTCAGGCACTGGGGTTAACTTGATTCATTACAATTATCTCTGCTGTCGTTTATCTTGCTCTAAGCACCCGAAACGAACATAAGTTGATAATGCTGAACCAATGATCGGATGAAGAACCATATATCCACCTTTAACGAGTCTTAACGGTGAATATCTTTGCGAGTTTCGCAATAAAAGTTGTAATCATCAGCTTTAGTAAAATAATACGACGAGTAAAGTGCGCCAAAGTAATCAAACATAATCTTTCTCCTAAGTATTTAATATCATTAGTGTCTCAAATCAAACGTGATCCAAGTCACATCTATAATTTAGTGTGACACGAATCACATTTCAAGTGACAATTTCATTAAAACCGAAGTTCACCTAGATATGTTGCTGAAAGGATTTTCACCGTTGCTCAATCACTATAAATCACTAAATAAACTCTATTCTCAAAATTTACCACCAAAGCTAAAGCGTCGCCGATTAGCGACAAAATCTATATTATTCAGCAAGATAGCGAGAAATTGCCGACTCTAGCTGTTGCTGTTCTTGGCAATTACCACAATATTGTTCCAATCGTGCTAAGTTTTGCTCTGCTCGCGCTAACTCTTGCAGACTCAAGTACAGCTCTCCCGAATACTCTAAAGCGCCAAGATGAGAAGGTTTGATAGACAAGGCTTGTTGATAAGCATATAAAGCGTTCTGGTAGTGGCCTTGCTTACGCAAGCTAAAGCCTAGTAGGTTCCAAGCGTCGGCTGAACGGCGACCCTTTTTACTTTGCAGGTAGTCACTGAGCCATTCGCTAGCTTGAAGATAGTTTTGCTCATTAAGCATGGCTTCAGCAGCACTAAGCGGCTTACTGCTCTTTTGAGATTCATATCGACCACTTCCAGCAGCATTCACTTGTGAAGCCAAAAACAGACCAAGCAGCAAAGTAACAAGTTTCATGGTTATTTCCTTATTTGTACCCATCGTACTAAATAACTGGTCATTCGATCTGATTAGAAAACTCGATAACTGCGTTAGAATTTTTGATTGTAAAGTAACTACTTATCGAAAAATCCTGTCTTATTCTCGAGTATTTTTCCTGCGCTATTTCTGATCGCTTACTTAGTGTGATTGGTATTAGAGATGTATCTAGAGTACGGCGGCAAGGCTTGAGAAGCTCAATAGAGTTGCATGAAGGTTGCGCTGATGGCGAGTTTTTGTGGAGACTTAAAAAGCAAAAAACCCCGCCGCAGCGAGGTTTTATTATTAGCTACTCTCAGATTATAAAGAGATACCTAATTTTTCTAGGTCAGCCATAACTACTTTTGAAGGTAGTGGTACGTAACCGTCTTTAGCAACAATGGTTTGACCTGTTTTAGACAGAATCATTTTTAGGAACTCACGCTCCATTGGTGCTAATGGCTTGTTAGGGTGCTTGTTAACGTAAACGTATAAGAAGCGAGATAGTGGGTACTTACCAGTAGCGGCGTTGTCTAAAGTAGCTTCAATGTAGTCGTTACCTTTCTTGGCAAGAGCAACAGCTTTAACACCAGACGTTTTGTAACCGATACCTGAGTAACCGATAGCGTTCAAAGAAGAAGATACAGACTGAACAACTGAAGCAGAACCAGGCTGTTCGTTTACAGTGTTCTTGAAGTCACCCTTACAAAGTGCTTTTTTCTTGAAGTAACCGTAAGTACCAGATACTGAGTTACGGCCGAACAATTGAATGTCTTTATCAGCCCAAGAACCTTCTAGGCCAACTTGGCTCCAACGGTCAGCAACAGCGTTCTCACCACACTTAAGAGTAGAAGAGAAGATAGCGTCAACTTGAGCAAGGTTTAAACCTTCGATTGGGTTGTCTTTATGAACAAATACAGCCAATGCGTCGATAGCTACGCGAACTGGAGTTGGCTTGTAACCGAAGCGCTTTTCGAAAGCTTCTACTTCTTTGCTCTTCATTTGACGGCTCATTGGGCCGAACTGAGAAGTACCTTCAGTTAGAGCTGGAGGAGCAGTAGAAGAACCAGCAGCTTGAATTTGTACATTTACGTTAGGGTATTCACGCTTAAACTCTTCAGCCCACAAAGTCATCATGTTGGCTAAAGTATCAGAACCTACAGATGAAAGGTTACCTGAAACACCAGTTGTTTTCTTGTATTCAGGAAGAGTGGCATCCAGGCCAGCTGCAAGTACGGTAGTTGTTACCAATGAGGCAGAAATAGCTACTGCACTAAGCAATTTTTTAAATGTCATCTTTATCTCCATAAATGACGCGTTGAGTTATTTTCGTCATGTAGTATTGGTGAATTCGATGACAATTATATTTCTGCAGTGTGACAGTTATATGTCAGTCTATTATTTTCGTAAAAAAACTGTCTTTTTTGCCAAGCAATGAAAATAACTAATTGAATTAGCAGACAATTAACCACAGAAAATAATAGTGTTTTTTGATAAAGCAGCGGGAAAAGCTCGGTAGATAGTCTACCGAGCTTTTAATTTTAAGGGTTATAACCTTGGTGAGTATTACTCAAAGCATAAAAAGTGGCTTGCACGTAGTCGTCAACATCGCCAGATTTATTTTGATTGTATACCCCAGCTTTAAAGTACATATATTGGTCTGGGTCGTCGTAAGCGCTGTCGCTCATATCGTAGCTTGCAGAAACGTCAGCTTTACCCTCACGAATAATGGTAACGCTTAGGGTATTAGCGACAACCTTAATCCGATAGCTAAATTTCTCATCTAGCGCGATACCATCGGAGGGATTGCTCGCGGTATTACTTCTGCTACCTATCATCTCCACCCAATCATCATCAGATTGATTTCGCGACTCGTGAGCAAAATAGATAGCCCCTTTATCGTTGTTAGGCAACTTACGGTAATAAAGGCGGATCGGCTCATCATCATTAGCATGAATTTGACCAATGATTACTCGACCAATTTGATAATCTTCCCCGGTAGTTGTGACATGGTTTACCGCCAATGTGGCAAACAGTTCACCGTTCACTCCTCCCGCATTATTTTGCGCGCTGCTAGGCGCACTAGAAAATACCCAGTTGTTTTTATTTACACCTTGGGTACTTATGCTGGTATCACCACGTCGTAGCATTTCACGTAACTCGGTACGAACATAAGTAGTATTTGCGGAGGTTTTATAACCATAGATTGGGGTTTTGAATACCATGCCACCATCGGCTCCGGTATAAAAATACTCGCTGTTCTCATAACCGTTGTTTAGCTCAGACTCTTTAATCGAGTCTGCAGTGCCAGAGTTATCGGTATCAGTAGGTATGCTCAAATACCAATCTTGTAAGTCAAAGTTGCCTGATGGTGGTAAAGATGGGTTAAGGTCTTCAACCGGCTCGGTAATAACTTCGTCGTTGCAGCCTTCTGCAGTCACTTCAATGACACTGTTCCAATTACTCTCTGAGTTGCCGTTGCCGGTTAAGCGCAAGTATTGAACATTTTCAATTAATTCATCTGTTAGCGTAATCACTTCGGCACTACCGGTAGCTTTGTCAGACATTCCGCCTGTCACTACATCCTGCCACTGCAGATTATCGGTAGAAATTGCTAAATCATAATAGGCAAACCGACTGGTATTGTTCAGCCAATAAAGGTTAATACTCGTAACAATTGAAGGACTACTTAGGCTGTAAGTTATTTGCTTGCCAATCCCTTCCGACGACCAACGCGATTCGCTGTCATAGTTACCGTCGATAGAGTTCTCTGGCCCATAGCCTACTTTATGGTTTCCATCATCACTGGCTTGGCTAATACTGAGCACTTTAGGGCTAAAGCAACTTGGGTCTATTGGGTCTGTGGGTGGCTCAGGAGTTGTTGGCTCTTCGGGCGTACTTGGCTCATTGCCAGGATCAGCCACTCCAGCGGTTTCAGAAGAACCGCCACACCCCGCCAAAGATAACAGCAACACCAAGCCAAGGGGCTTTCCAATCAACTTCATATTAAGTATTGTCCATAACAACTTTAAATGTATTACAATACTATATTTACAAGATAAGATTGGCAATCTACTCGCTAAAGCAATTATCCAGCTTGTGAACCAGCTAAAAAAAGCGAGCATTTCTGCTCGCTTTTCGATTAAACACTCACCCACCCACTAAGAGGTAAAAGCAGCTGCTACTCCTCTTCTCTGTCGCCCTCTAAATCTAAGGCTAAGGTATAGGCGATGTAATACTTGTAAACGTTGGAGACATAACGCACTGTTTCTCTACCAATAATACGCCCTGCTGCTATTTCCACATTGCCAAACCATAGATTGGGATCTAAATTCATTTCTTTAGTGAGTCGGCGCATTTTGTTCATTTTAGTGGGCCCAGCATTGTAGGCCGCCCAAATGAGGGCCATCCGCTCACTGTCTTCAATACCTTCTTCGTTAATGTAATGTGTCCGCAACCAGGCCAAGTATTTAATTCCAGCCGCGATATTTTGTTCAGGATCGCTTAAATCGCTGTAGCCCATTTGTTTAGCAGTAGAAGGTAGTAACTGCATAATACCGCGCGCCCCGCGATGGCTAACCTTGGTATTATCTAAGCCCGACTCCTGATAACCCTGGGCAACAATCGCTAGGTAATCAAAGTCATATTCATTGGCATATTTTTTAAAGAAAGGCACATAACGGTTAAAACGCATTCGATCTTCAGAATTGGCTAAGCGATTGATCCACGCAGTATGGTCGAAATAGCGATTAAGCAAAGTATTGCCTAGTAGACTTCCTTGTTTAACTTGCTTATTTACAAACTCTTGTAAGTTTTCTTGTAGCTTAGGATTAGTTTTACGCACCGCCCAGCCTAAGCTTTGGTTACGACTAGTCGTTAGTTGCTCATTAATCTGAATATCTTTAAACACCTTTTCCCACAAGTGTGCTTTGTAATCATCAATGATGGTGTAAGGCATCACTCCTGCGTTTACCAGCTCCAAAATATCTTCAGACAACAAGTTACCATCGGCTTCTATTACTTTAATCGGTTTAACGCCGCGCATTTTTAAGGTGAAATTGAGGGCTTTTAAGTGCTCGGCATAACTGCTGCCATCCATCACGTAAACCTTTTTACCCGACAGTTCTTCCCAGCTAGTTACCTTAGGTGCATCTTTATTACTCACTAATACTTCGCTCACCCCTTCTGCATTACCTAAGGCGAAACGCAGTTGTTTCTTACGCTCCGGGGTTGCGGTTAAAAAGGCGGCAACCACATCTCCTCTGCCCGCTTCTAAAGCGGGAATAAGCTGGTCAAAATGCACTGGCACGATCTTAACTTTGGTTTTTTCTACATCACGCCTAATGCCTTGATTGAGAAACTTCTCGTACAAATGCAGCAACTCGATTTGAATGCCAAGCGGCCGACCATCTGCCAAATGAAAATCTGACTTCCCGTAAGTCACCAAGGCACGAATAATTTTGCGCTCTTTAATTTCTGGTAGGTCACCAACAAAAGGTTCGCGGATATAAAAGGGAAATTGCAGTAAATCGCTACTCTCTGGAAGCTCCACCTCGTCTTCCACCGCTGCACTAGGCAAGGCCAATAAGACGAGCCAAGCCATGCTCAGCATTAAGATAAAACTGCGTAAAAGACCCTGTAATTTCAAAGGAATACCATTACAAATCAAACTTATACTTCAGTATAAGCTCAATTGTTCAAAAAGTATCAGCAGAATTGAAAGCTGTGAAGCCAAACGTTTTGCTGACTTCACCAAGTGAATTATTGCTGGATAAACAGCTTACGAGGAATGATAAAACTAAAGGTACTGCCCTTGCTCACGCTGCTCTTAATTTTAAGTTGGCTATCATGATGTTGCAGTGCATGTTTAACAATAGATAAACCAAGGCCAGCACCACCAGTGTCGCGAGAACGCGCTTTATCTACGCGATAGAAACGCTCGGTAAGACGTTGTAGGTGTTTACGTTCAATACCCGGGCCTGAGTCTTTAACCAAAAACAACGCGCCCTGCGGAATCAGCGATAAACTCACATGGATCTCGCCGGGTTGCCCGCAGTACTTAATGGCATTACTCACTAGGTTGCCGCAAGCACTACGCAACTGTTCACGATCACCTTTAATTTCTATATCAGGGGCGATGTCAAAACTAAAACTTAACTGTTTACCTTTTGCTAAACCGGCTACTTCGGCCTCTAGATTACCCACCATGCTCGAGAAGTTAATGGTCTCTTGATTATCTTCCACTGAGGCTGATTCAATTTTGGCCAGAGTAAGCAGCTGATTAACCAAGTTCTCCATGCGGCTACTTTGGTCCAACATGGTATTACGTGCTTTGCCCCAAATCATTGGGTCAACTTCATCTTGGTCGAGCATTTCTAAATAACCGCGCATTACCGTTAAAGGTGTGCGCAGTTCATGGCTAACATTAGATACAAAACGTTTGCGCATCTTTTCCAGTTTACGTAGCTGGCTCACATCACGAATCACCAACAGCAACTGTTGTTGGCTATAAGGCATGGCACGAAACTCTAACCACACGTTACTTTGCACAGGGCTAACTATTTCAAGAGGTTGATCGAATCGGGCTTTACGCAGGTAATTTACAAACTTGGGGGTACGAACAAGGTTGGTTAGGTGCTGCCCAGCATCGGCTGGCCACTTTAAACCAAGC
Organism: Agarivorans sp. OAG1; assembly: GCF_037076485.1. NCBI lineage: Bacteria > Pseudomonadati > Pseudomonadota > Gammaproteobacteria > Alteromonadales > Alteromonadaceae > Agarivorans > Agarivorans sp. OAG1. Next base: position 1,590,541 of record NZ_AP028990.1, on the reverse strand, counting down.
ATGCCTTGCGCCAACTGATTACACCACAAAATGGCGCCATCTTGGTTAATCACTATAATAGCATCGGGTAAAGCTTCGGCGCCCAAACGAAAGTACTTCATCAATTGGGCTAGCTCTCGCTCGCGGCCTAAACGGCGTTTAAGCATGTTATAAATGCCGTGGAACACCGGCTCCCAGCTGCCAGAACCATGCGGAGGGGACAACTTTCGTTGGTTATATAACCAATCAAGCAATTTATGTTGTTGGGTGTACATCCATACAATATGTATGACCGCTGCCAACAAACACATTTCTAGGGTATAACCGGTAAACATACCCAGAACAAATAAAGGCGAGTACACCAAGGCCACTCGCCACAATACTCGTTGCCAAGAGAAAGGCACAAACATCCGTATTTACTTCACCCTAGTTGAAAAACGGTAACCGGAACCTCGTACAGTTTGAATTAAACGGTCATATCCTTGAAGGCCAATCGCTTTACGTAAGCGACGAATATGCACATCCACTGTTCGGTCTTCCACATACACGTTAGTACCCCAAACGTTGTTGAGCAACTGCTCACGACTATAAACACGCTCAGGGTGAGTCATAAAGAAGTGCAGTAGCTTAAACTCTGTTGGCCCCATATCCAAGGGTTCATTTTCAACGCTAACGCGGTGAGAAACCGGATCAAGGCGTAAGCCTTGTACTTCAATGGTTTCTTCTAATGAAGTAGGTGATATACGGCGAATTACCGCTTTAACACGTGCCATTAACTCTTTAGGCGAGAAAGGCTTAGTTAAGTAATCATCTGCACCGGCTTCTAAACCTTGAACCTTGTCTTCTTCTTCGCCTTTTGCGGTCAACATAATAACCGGAATTTGACGAGTAAGATCGTGGCGACGCATGTGCTTAATAATTGAAATCCCACTGCCACCAGGCAACATCCAATCTAACAGAGCTAACTCTGGGTAAGGTTCTGTTAGTTTAGCTAAAGCTTGGTCATAGTCGGCGGCTTCAATCGGCTCATAACCATGCTGCTCTAATACAAAACATAGCATTTCGCGGATTGGAGCTTCATCTTCTACAACGAGTATCTTCCTGGGCATCTCATTCATCTCAATCTAAGAAACTGTGGCAATTATGCGACGTATTAATGACAGATTTATGACAAGCCTCAGTGTAAATCAAAGGCTTAAGTAAATATAGCACTTGCCATTTTGGTGCAAAGCAAGAGTATATTGTTCAGCCTGCACCACTTAGGTTCAAAGCTTCCATCTCTAGAAGCTAAACCAATGAATATTAAACCCTTAACAAACTATTGATAAATATGAGATTTACTAAGTCTTTATAAAAGTTTTTTGCCTTTGTGGCATTGCTCGTGCTTCGTCTTGTAGAAACTCATTCAGTTAAATTTAGGGGCAGCATGCAGTATTTCGCTAAGCAACTATCATCAACAGAGCTATACACCACCGCCAGTAGCTTACTGGTATTTACGGATTTAGATGGCACCTTGTTAGATCATGATAGTTATAGTTTTGAGGCTGCCGTACCCAGTTTAAACCAGTTAAAGCTTCTAAAAGTGCCGGTTATCTTTAATACCAGTAAAACCTTTATGGAAGTATTAGAGCTGCAGAAAAAGATGGCCTTACAGCAACCTTTTGCCATCGAAAACGGCTCAGCCGTTTGTATTCCAGCCGACAGCCCTATTCAACATGAGCAGCTCAGCCCTATTAATGTTGGCAAACAGCATTGGAAAATTAAGACCTTTGGCCCTAGCTACCCCGACATTTGCCAATACCTTAGTGTTTTGCGCCAACAGCACCATTTTCGCTTCCAAGGGTTTAACGACATGAACCTAAGCGAAGTACAGCTTAATACCGGTTTAGCAAAATACGATGCGCAATTGGCCAAGCAAAGAATGGCCTCAGAGCCACTACTTTGGAATGACAGCGATGCGCAACTAAAGGTGTTTACCGAGAAGCTTGCCGAACACAATTTAGCGGTAATAAAAGGGGGTCGCTTTTATCATGTAAAAGCCAAGTTTGATAAAGCCGACGCCATGCACTGGTTTAACAAAATATATAAAGACCATTTTCAGCGCAACTTTACCAACATAGCCCTAGGTGATAGCGATAACGACCTAAGTATGCTGGAACAAGCTGACATTCCAGTAGTGATTCCTCGCAAACACTCGCAAGCACTGGTAATTAACCACCCAAATTCTTGCCAAGCACCCCACCCCGGGCCGCATGGCTGGCATCAATCGATGCAACAAATTTTACATTCCTTACTTAATGGAGCATAACCATGGCTGATTTTTATCAAAACGGTATTGTGACTACCTTACATAACTTAACTGATCGTCCACTCGAAGAGTTAGAACAGGAGCTCATAGCGTTTTCAAAAGTTAGACCTATGAGTTTGGTTCTACCTTCGCTATTTTCGGAGCTAGAGCGCCCGGCATTGGCAACCATTGTTGAAGAGTTAGCTAAGGTGCCTTACCTAAGCGAAATCATCATTGGTTTAGATTGTGCCACCGAAGAGCAATTTGCCTACGCAAAAGAATACTTCTCGGGCTTACCGCAGCACGTGCGCATATTGTGGAACGACGGCCCTCGTCTGCGCGCCTTAGACGCCCAACTCGCCGAGCACAACTTAGCCCCTAAAGAACCCGGTAAAGGCAGAAACGTTTGGTATTGTTTTGGTTACGCGCTTGCGTCTGGAAAAAGCAAAGCAGTAGGTCTGCACGACTGTGACATTATTACCTACGACCGAAGCATGTTAGCTCGCCTAATGTACCCGGTAGCCAACCCTCTATTTAACTACGAGTTCTGTAAAGGTTTTTACGCTCGTCATGCCGACGGAAAACTAAATGGCCGAGTGGCTCGCTTACTAGTAACACCACTATTAAAAGCCTTGAAGAAAATTGAAGGTTACGACGATTACTTAGAATACCTAGATAGCTTCCGTTACTCTTTAGCGGGTGAGTTTTCAATGCAGTCAGACGTATTAAATGACTTGCGCATTCCATCAGACTGGGGTTTAGAGATAGGCGTATTGTCTGAAATTTACCGCAATCACTCCACTAACCGAATTTGTCAGGTAGACATTGCGGATGTTTACGACCATAAACACCAAGACTTAAGCCTAGACAACTTAGACGCTGGCTTAGCTAAAATGGCAACAGATATCAGTAAAGCAGTGATCCGTAAACTAGCGACCCAAGGACATACATTTAGCCCCGGCAAACTACGTACACTAAAAGCAACTTACTACCGTATGGCCTTAGATTTCATTGAAAACTACCATGCAGACGCATTAATCAATGGTTTAACCCTAGATCGCCACTCTGAAGAAGATGCAGTAGAACTGTTTTCTAAAGCGGTAATGCAAGCAGGTGAAACCTTCTTAGAAAATCCTTCTGCCACACCATTCATACCAAGTTGGAACCGAGTACAAAGTGCAGCGCCAGACTTTTTAGAACGTTTGTACGAAGCTGTTGAAGCTGATAACTGCTAGATTTTCAGATTAACTCTCACTAAAAAGCTTGTTCTTTGAACAAGCTTTTTTATTGCCCCACATTCGTAAAAAGTCAATTTAACATCCTATCCCTTCTTACAATCGCTACAGATAAGCACAACGGAAGTAATGAATATGAATCGTAAACGAATGGCAGCAATGATCGTTTTTTTAGCCACCGTACTAGCGCTAGATTTTGAGATTATGGCTGAAGAATTACTAGACTCACGCAGTAACCAAAGCTCGCAATTTGATCAGTAAAGTATAACGCCGCAGGGCAATAACAAGAGGGTTAGCAACTTGAGTAAACATCAAATCACCACTGATAGAACAACCATTGTAAATACCCTAACTAAGTTAAGCCCTGGCGCAATGGTCGACATTCAATTGTCGGCAAACAAGCAACTACGAATTAAAGCCAAATTGGTGGGTTATCAAGAAGGCGCTTACTTTGCCTTTTCTTTGCCTCAACATATTTATGCCCAGCAGCAAGACCATATGTTTGAAGGTAAAAGCTGTGTGATAAGAATGATCGTTGAGGGTGATGCAGGCCTGTGTGTCGCCTTTAAAACCAAGCTCATCACCATAAACAAAAAGCCACAAATTATGCTATTTGTTGAATACCCAGAGCAGATCGAGTTTATTCAGCTTCGCCATAAAAGCCGCATTAATACTCACCTACCAGTAGTAATTAGTGAGCAGCAAGCAGCCAGCGTTTCGGCTGAGGAAGCATCCAGCAATATGTTGGAAGGCGTAGTACTAGATTTGTCGGAGGGTGGCTGTCGCATAGAATTAGCAGCGCCATCTCAAAGCTTAAGTATGGTGTTTGTACAAATAATCTTACGTTTCCCACTCAACCCAGAAAAGCCAATAGTGTTAAACGGCACCATTAAAAGCCAGCAGCAAACCAGCGACAAATTGAGAGTGGGCATTCAATTTGATGCCAACAAACAGCTCAAAGCAGTATTCAACAAGCTTAATATGTTTAACCACCCTAGTTTGGCGGCCTAAAAAGCAGCATTGAACAGAGCTGCTACTTAGCCTTTTTTATCGTGAAGCAATTTATCTATTTGATAGATAACTTCTAATTGCTCTGAATTTCTCGACAATAGGGCATCCCACATTTTTAACATAGAAGCTTTTGCCGGAGGCTTAACGCCAGCCTCTCTCTCTGCTGCAGTAAGCGGCAATAGTTGCACCACGCTAATATCCATGGCTTTTGCAATAGCACACATGTCTAACATGGTTAGTTGGCTGGTGCCTTCGCGATCTAATTTTGCGTAAACCGAGCTGGTAGGTAAATTCGCTTTATTTGCTAAGGTTTTTTTAGACCAAGCCAAGTTGGCCATTAAAAACTCTAAACGCTCTATTTGCATCCCACGTATTTGCGCATCCTTAAGCCCAAAAAACTCATACCCTTCGCTGTCTAAATCTGGCATTCCAAAATCCGTAATTTAGTTCTCTCAGCCTTCCAATATATAGAAAGTCCCTTTGTTAAGCTAACACCAAGCTACAAAACCAAAGCGCAGTAATGCTATCAATTATGAGGATAACAAAATGAGTGGACCAACAAAGTGTGGATTCAAACAAGGTTATTTATTCGCTTTTCATCCAGAACTAAAAGCTTCACTAATCATTAAACTACTATTTGCAGTAAGTGCATTACTATTGCTTAGCGCCTGTGAACCTAAAGGAGGCGTAGATTTGCGCAGTAAATGCAGTAGCAACTGCGATAGAAACGGCAATAACGGCCACATTCCCGCTCCACCAAAGGGAGCTACGTTAACCACTGCTGGAATCTATCGTGACCAAGCGAATGACCATGTAGCCACCATCGACCAAAATGGCAGAGTGTTGTTTTGGGATGACTACTCCCAAGACCGTGAACTTGAACAACGAGCGTTAGTACAACGAGTGGTGAGTCTTGAAACAGCTTACCTAGAAAACAAATCCTGCATGCTAGCTTATAACGGCAGCTTATCAGATCATCACTATAGCTTTAGCCAAGTAGACAACAGCTTGCAATTTTCAAGTTCTTGCGGAGATGCAAGGTTCTACCGAAAAGCACTGTCACCGAGTCCTAAAACTAGCACTCAAATGTTCTCTGACTCACCACAAATGCTGTTTCACATTTCCGGTGAAAGCCTAGAATTAAGCCAAACATTTGTTAGCAATATAGAAGGTGAAAAAGCCGAATTATCAGCCAATGGTTTCCTAAGCCTCCCTGCTCCCAATAACCATTGTGTTCAAGAGTTCTTAATAGATCATCTAGCACTTATTTTACTGAGTAGCCCAAATTGCCAAGATACAGGTTTCGAATCAGGTATTTATAGCTATTAGTCGCTCATTTCTTCATAAGGCCAAGCCATAAAAACGCGCTTTAACAAGGCAGAGACGCACCACGTTGAGACATGGGCACCACCAAAGATCACAAAGTAAGTACACAAAACAACCAAAGCGAACAACAAATAAACAAAGGCATCAAAAATAAGCCCCATTTTAATGCAAGGCATTAATTTTGCTTAAAAAAGGCAAAAAATAATATAAATGGACTTAGACTCTATGCAATTAACACAACAAGAAAAACACTGGTTACCTATTTTTGGTAACAGCGGAAAGCTAGCTATGCGTAAAGCGAGCTGGTTAAACCGAAAACGAAAGCCACAACTAAAACAAACCTTTGAAAGCATCTCGAGTACACGAGTAAAACTATTACAAGGCTGGGCTAATACCCAATGGGACTTTCTTCAAGATGCTATGTTTTATCTCGCCACCAAACCCTTAGAACAACAACCGGAAGTTCTGTCTCAGCTGCTTAGTCGCAATAGTGACTTCTCTGAACTATTTATTGTTGATTCTCAAGGCAAGGTTAGCGCCAGCAGCTATAAGCCACATACCGGACAAATAACTGCCAGTAAACAAGCCCTAGAGCAAGGCCTTAGCCAGCAATTTTTGCACGGCCCTTATCAAGATCCACGCACCTTGGCCCCTGGCCCGTCTAGCTCAAAATTTCATGACCAAGTCACCTTAATGTTCTACCAGCCTTTGGAGGTTAACGGTGACGTGGTGGGCTGCTTATGTGGCCGAGTGCCTAACGACGTATTAGGTGATTTAATTCAGCGCGAAGCTGGTCACATATATAGTGAGTCGGGTGACAATTACATCTTCATGGTGGATGCCAATTTTGACCCGAGCATTAAGCCTGGTACCGCATTGTCTCGTTCACGCTTTGAAGACAATACCTTTTCTCATGGAGAAAACTTAAAATCTGGAGTGAGCACCGACTGGGGCACAGTAAAAGTAACCAAACATACCGAGTTTGAAATTAGATTTACTGATCCAGCCACAAATGAGCTACACCCGGGCGTGAGAGAAACCATCAAAAATGGCAGTAATCTGTTTATCGATTACCCCGGTTATTCGGATTACCGACACATTCCGGTCATTGGTAAAGGCATTACCTTTCAGCTGCGCGGTTCGCTTGATCGTTGGGGAATGATGTGTGAAGCCGACCTTGAAGAAGTATATCGCCATCGTTCACTAAGCCATAAGTTAAGCAACAAATACTTAATAAGCTCACTGTTTAGCCTTGTACCTCCTCTAGTGATAGCTCAACAATTCGCCCTTAGCATTAATCAACTAGCTGGGCTACTGGTGTTATTTTCTGCCCTTAGCTTCTTTGGTTTTAAACAAATCGTAGCCAAACCCTTGGCGAGACGTTTAGAAAACATGAGTGGGGTGATTCAAACCATTGCCGAAGGTGATGGCGACTTAAAACGTCGCTTAGATGCTAGTAAGTTTAAGCCCGACGAAACAGGCGATTTAGGCCGTTGGATTAACAGCTTTATTGATAACCTTGAAGGCGTAGTCGGCGGTATTATTTATGCCTCTAACGAGGTTAAACAAGTAAGCAGCTCTATGCTGCGTCGCTGTGGAGTGGTTGATAATTGTACTCAACAAACCTCTAATTCCATCGACTCGCTGCTTAACTTAGCGCAACACCAACAAACCGACATTGTTAAAGCCACCCAGTCTGCCGAGAACCTGCAGCAAGTAATGACCGACATGGTTGAAAATGCCGAAACTGAATACCAGCATGCCGTAGAAAATACTCAAGAAATCAAGCGCATTGTTGAGGCTTCAGCCAAAAGCGTTAACCAAGTTAACGATGAAATGAAGCAAATCGAAGACATTGTGAAGCTAATTACCGAGATCACCGAGCAAACCAACTTACTAGCGCTAAATGCCGCCATTGAAGCTGCACGCGCTGGTGAACATGGTCGTGGCTTTTCGGTCGTGGCCGACGAGGTAAGAAATCTTGCCACGCGAACCTCCGAGGCTGCCAAGCACATCGGCAACACCATGGGTAAACTGCGTGTTAAAACCGAAACGGCTGTCGATTACATGGAGCAAGGTGTTAAAAACGTAGATCAAAGCTCTGCCCTGCTAGACTCAGGCAGCCGCAGCGACGAGCTACAACAAGCCGTTGAAAGTATGTTCACCACCATTAACATGATTGCTGGCAACAGTGAACGTCATAGCGAAACTGCCGAGCAGGCTCAAGTGACGACCTCATCCTTAGAACTATCATCACAGCAACTAACTCGCCGAACCACGCTAGTGAAAAACTCAATTATTCGCCTGCATCAACTGGTTGAGCGCTTTGAAGTAACCAAAGCCGCATAAGCAACCATCATCCCTAAACTAAAAAACCAGCGCTTGGCGCTGGTTTTTACTTTCTTGGTTTAGCCATTCACAAAGCTACCGAAGCAAACTGCTAATGCATAGTACGCTTATGGCACTAACCACAGCACCTGATAAGGTTTGAGCTTATACTCAGCCAGTATCACTTTTTCATCACTGAGTAAGTCTTCACATTCAGCTTGATAAGCCTGAGGTAACTGCGCGTAGTGCTCTACTTGTTGTGGGTATTTGGTCAAATTAAACACGGCCAACAAGCCATTGCGCTTGGCGCCGTCATCTGCAGTTCTTGGGGCATCGCCTCGCTGTAATACAAACAGAGCGTCACCACAGTCATAAACCCGCTGGGCAGCTTCAGGATGAAAAGCTGCGATGGTTTTGCGTAAGGCCAGTAAATCGCGATAGCGCTGAAAAACCAGCGCTTGCGAGCTATGCTCTTGTGCCAATAGCTTCTCAAAATCTTGACGATCCCAGCGATGACGGTTGATTGAACGAGTGCGGCCTGTTTGCTCAACCAACGATTGGTCATTTTCAGTGGCGGTTAAGCTATGAATGTAAATGCCGGGAATGCCTTGCAAGCTCAATAGCAATTTTTGGCTACATAAAAAGCGCTCGACTTGCCATTGATCAGACCCGGTACGTGTTCCTTGTAAAGCGTCAAATAAGGAGATGTTTAGCTCGTAAGGGTTTTGAGTACCATCTCCGTTAGACTTCATGCTTACAAAGCCACCAAAATTGTGTACCGACTCAGCTAAGTCTGCAATTTCGTGTTTGGGAATAATCTGTTCAACCGCCCTCACCCCTATACCATCGTGTGACGCAACAAAGTTGAAGTAGTTACAACCTTTTGGCAAAGCCACTAAATCCCTCGCCCACGCAGTTAGGTAATGGCCGTTGCCTCGGTTTAGAGCGTGCAACAACAAAGGAGGTAGCGCAAACTGGTAGACCATGTGGGCTTCGTCACCTTCACCAAAATAGCTAATGTTTTCTTGGTGGGGCACGTTCGTTTCGGTGATTAACACCATATTAGGGTCCAGCTGCTCCATCACCCAGCGCAGCAATTTAACAATGGCGTGGGTTTGAGGCAGGTGAATACAGTTAGTGCCGAGAATCTTCCATACAAAAGCCACGGCATCTAAACGAATAAAACGGGCGCCATGCTTTAGATAGAACAAGAAAATATCCACAAAGGCTAACAGCACTTTAGGGTTAGCAAAATTTAAATCTATTTGATCATCACTAAAGGTGGCCCAAACATGTTTTAAGCCTTGACGGGTATAAACATCAACAATTAGCGGGCTAGTTCGTGGGCGGGTTACAGCACTGTAATCAAGCGTAGGATCCGATTCAACAAAGTAGTCCTGCCCCTCACCCGAGCCATTTACAAAATCATTAAACCATAAGCTTTGGCGTGAGCAGTGGTTCATTACTAAATCAAACATCAACTCAAAATCTTGATTTAGCTTGGCTACATCGGTCCAATCACCAAGGCTGTAGTTAACTTGATAGTAGTCGATCACCGAAAAACCATCATCAGAGCTAAAGGGGAAAAAGGGTAGAATATGCACCGAACTCACTAAGCCCGATAAGTACTCGCGTAAAAACTGATGCAAACTTTGTATAGGCATTAACTCATTGCTTAATACACTGTCACCATAGGTTATTAATATCACGTCTTGTTCAGACCAAGCTCGATAGCGAGGAAAGCCGGCTTTGCTTTGTTCAATCTTTTGGATGATGTCTTGGCTTAAATTGGGGTCTAAGGATGTTCCATATACTTGCTTAAGTAATAACTCGAGTTCTTCCATAAAGGCTCCCACCATGGCTTGCTTAGCGTTCTATTAATAAAGTATTTCCAATAACTATGCCAAGGCTAGCTAACCGGGTCGCTCGAGCACATTTAAAATTAAGCAATTGTTTTATATGAATAAATTGTGAAATAAATACCACCTACTTTTTATAGCTAAGAATAGACAGCCTAAATAGCGCAATAGTAATGTGCCATTTTAACGCAGCATTTAGCTTGGCCCTCTTGATTTGCACCACCAAGGTGCAGATCCAATCATGCTCAAACTCAGTTAAATCAAAAATAAACTGATTATTTATAAACAAAACAATAATTTAGCTACTTTGTATCTATTCACGGCATCGCTCTTGCTCTAGTAATTACAGATACTAACCAACCAACATTCAACAAGATTGTACGGTTACAAGGAGTTCCAATGACCATGATTAAGAAATGTTTATTTCCCGTTGCAGGCTATGGCACCCGCTTTTTACCCGCTACCAAGTCTATGCCTAAAGAAATGTTGCCCATAGTAAACAAGCCTTTGGTTCAATACGGTGTAGAAGAAGCGGTAGCTGCAGACATGAGCGACATGGCCTTTATTACTGGCCGGGGTAAACGCGCAATTGCCGACCACTTTGATATTAGTTATGAACTGGAAAACGAAATTGCTGGCACCAGCAAAGAAGAATACTTAAAAGAAATTCGTCACTTGGTCGATCACGTAGACTGTACCTTTACTCGCCAGAAGAAAATGATGGGCCTTGGCCACGCAGTATTATGTGGTGAAACCTTAATTGGCCAAGAACCCTTTGGCGTTGTGCTAGCCGATGACTTGTGTTTTGGTGATGATGGTGGCGTACTGGCGCAAATGACCAAGCTTTACGAGCAATTCCGCTGCTCGATTATTGCAGTGATGGAAGTACCGCGAGAAGAAGCGCACAAATACGGGGTTATTGAAGGCGAAGCGCTGCGTGATGACTTATTCCGCGTAACCTCAATGGTAGAAAAGCCAGCCAAAGGTGAAGAACCATCAAACCTTGCTGTAATTGGCCGTTACATCTTAACGCCAGATATTTTCAGCCTTATTCGCGATACCAAGCCGGGGAAAAATGGCGAAATTCAACTTACCGACGCACTCCTTACCCAGGCCCAAAACGGCTGCGTAATGGCCTACAAATTTAAAGGTAAACGATTTGACTGCGGTAGTGTTGAAGGTTTTGTTGAAGCTACCAACTACTGCTTCGAGAACCTTTACGGCAAGTAAATAACTCACTCACTGCGTCAGTTAAGCGACTGGCGCAGTATTTTCTACAAACATCGGCTGCGGATTAAAACCCATATGTACTAAGGGGTAACCGGTGTAACGCTCTGGCCGCTTCCACAATACTTCGAAACGATGCCTTAAATAAAAGCTAAAGGCTTCGGCATTATCGGCAAATAAATGTAACTCTAATCGCGAACGTAAGCTCTTGGCCAACTCTAATAACTGCGAACCAATTCCCCTGCGCTGCCAGCACGGCGCAACAAACAGAGCAATAAGTTTGCTTTCTACCAAGGCTAAAAATCCACATACTTGGCCTTCTACTTCAGCCACCCACACTTCCGCTTTATATTGATACAAGCGCTGCAAAGCATCTTGGCGCTCCCACCAATACTTACTAGGTAAAAAATCGTGGGCACGTAAACTGGCAGACAGCCAAATCTCGCCTATATCTTCGTAATCGTTCTGCTCTGCTGTTCGCAGGGTTAAACCTGCAGCATTAGTAAAAGAGTTCAATGAGTAAAACCATTACTGTTCATCCAGACCAACAGTATGGTAACTAACAAAAGATCTCGGTGTGAATTAGATCGAATTTTGTACGCTTTAAAACGATGAAGATCACAGCCTACTAACAAAAATGGCGCATTAACTAATCAAAAATTCTTAGCAAGACAATTACAGCAGACTAAAGCTCTAGCGTAACAATATTCGTAAATCTCTGTGCAACTGGGATGATAGTCAATAAATATCAATCACTTATTAAAAATCTAACCATTAAACCTAGAATATTTTTGTTTAAGAACCGAGGTTTTCTGGTATCGACTTCGATGAATAATGAGAGCAAATAATCAGCAACTCGGAGTTATTGCGCTCGTTTAAAACTGCACACGCCTGTCGCACTTTGCGAGACTTGGCACTCGGTCACTAAGATCTGTTTTAGCTCGACACGAGCTCTTCGGAGCCGCGCTTTGGTCGCCGCTAAACTCAAGCCATTCTCTTTGGAGTATTGAGCTTGCGTCATGCCATTTAAATCGCAGAACTCAATAACATGCCGATGACGGCTGGAGAGTTTAGGTAAAACTCGAGGCAAGCAGCTTTGCAGCTGTTCCATTACCGGCAAGATCTTATCTACCGTTTCTAAGTCATCAATGTCTTCAATTTCAATCTTGCGGCGCCAATGATCAATAAACTGATTTTTAGTCATTTTAAACAGCCAAGATTTGCCATCTTTTAGTGAGCAAAAGCGCTCACTATTACGCATTGCTTTAAGAAAAACCTCTTGCATTATATCTTCTGTTTCATGCTGACTTTGTGTCTGCTTTAACAACCAGTTATAAAGCAGAGATTCAGATTGTTGCCACGCTTTCATTAAGCATTTCATTATCAAACCTTAGAGGAAAATTACGCAAGCAGACGCTTAAAGCGATGTTTTTGGAACTGAGTACTAGCCCAGCATCTGCTGAACCTGCTCAATTGTAGGAACAGAGCCTGCGTGTTGGATAATACCATCCACTGCCACCGCCGGAGTAGTCATTACTCCTGCCTTCATGATATCTTCAAATCCCGTCACCTTCTCAACCTCTATTCGTAACCCAATCTCTTGAGCGACTTGAGTAATTCGTTCCGCAGTAACTACACAGTTTTTACAACCTGAGCCATACACTTGAACTGTCTTCATTTATTTCACCATTTTGTTGTTAGTAATATGCATTGAATAGCCATCCCACTATTGAGATAGCAACAAATAAATAGCCGGTAATCCAAGCCAATAAGCGGTATTGCATCACTTGTTTGAGCATCATGTATTCAGGCAAACTCACCGCGACAGCCCCCATGCAAAATGCCAAAGTCGTTCCTAATGGCATACCTTTGTCTATCAACGAGGCCATGATGGGCACTACTCCAGAAGCATTGGTATAAATAGGAATTGCACTGAGTGTTGCCAACGGCACTGTCCACCACTGCCCATCGGACAAGTTTTGCTCAAACCACTGAGCGGGTACAAAGCCGTGAATAAATGCGCCAATGCCCACACCTACAATTACCCACTTCCAAATGCGTTTTACAATTGTGCTTGTTTCATTCACTGCATATTGATGGCGCTGCTGATAGCTCAATGCAACATAGCTATTTTGGGTATTGGCTGAACAACCGCTTTCATCTTGTAAATAAGCTTTAGCCAGAAACGGCTGAAGCCAACGATGGGCTTTCAATATGTCTAACAATAGGCCAGCCAAAACACCCAAACTTAATCCTATAACGATATACATGACCGTAAATCTGAGCCCAAGAATGCTTCCTAGCATGATGACTACAACCTCATTGATTAAAGGAGAAGTGATCAAAAAAGCTACGGTGATGCCAATAGGAATTCGCGCAGACACAAATCCCATAAAAAGCGGAATAGAACTACAAGAACAAAAAGGTGTAATAGCGCCAAACATGGCTCCGAGAACGTAACCAACTCCCCGATTTTTGCCCTGTAGGTAATCTCGAGCTTTCTCGGTACTCAGTGCAGCGCGGATAAAGGAGATGAAATAAATTAACACCACTAGTAGGCTCAAAATTTTTGTGGTGTCTTCAATGAAGAAATGCAGACCGATAGCTAGCGAAGAGTCAGGTTCAAAGCCCATAAGTGAAAAGACTAAGTAATCCGCCAATCGTGTGAAAACTTCAAACATTCCTCTCCCCTAACAAAATAATGTACCTCTATTAACGACACGAGTGAGTCAGCAAAAGGATACTTATTATTGTTAAGAAAGAGCTGTAAGGCCCCGAGGGAGGGAAAAACCTTATATCTCATACGAGCAAGCAACTGGGCTTTTATTTAGATTATCTTTATCGGTTTACCGGGATATTGCGACCAAATACAGTTGGCCGCTACCAACAATGAATAAAGCTCTCAATGCTTCTAAATATCTAATTAAAAAACACCATTTGAATTGGCGATATCACCGCCGCTAATAAGGGAATATACCCGCATGGAAAAATCGAGTGCTTGAATTGAATCCCAATGTTCAACGATTCGGCCCTCTTCGATGCGCCAAGTATCAATTATATTCATTCCTTTTTGGTCGTTTCCCCTGTCTTCCTTTTCTAAGGTGGCATGAGAGTGAAAAATCACATAATCGCCATCAACGTAAATATGTTTAACATCGTATGTGTAGTCTGGGTAATCTTCGACAAACTCTTCTAAGAAGCTGACCAGACCGGTTACTTTGTCAGGTAAGTTTCTGTTGTGCTGCACATAGGCACTATCGTTGTAGTGCTGCATAACGTAGTCAAAATTATGGTTATTCATAAGGTTTTGCACAAAATCGCTTATTAACTCTGCATTGGCTAACTCTTGTTCTATCCAACTGGCTTTCTTAAGTGAGGGTAAATCGATGATCAAAGTGTCTTTTGACTGGGCAAGTGCCATTGTGCTCACGAACAAAAGAATAAACGAGCTAAGTACTTTAAACATGGTTGACTCCAATAGTTGTTGCGCTAAATAAGTATACATTGATAACCATGGTAATTATTAGTAACCTACAAAACAAGAAGGCACTAAATGCTTAGTTAGGCAGTTTTTGGTAACCAGTACCTAGGTTGTGTAAATGGAAGGAGTGATTAAAGTGGTAGAAAAAGCAAAATCAACAAGACGCATTTTTTACAACGATGCGAACTGCCCGGTGCGTAATGTTGTGGCACAAATCGGTGATAAATGGTCTCTGCTTATTCTCTTTGCCTTAGTCGATGGAGCTGATCGATTCAATGCGCTTAAATCAAGAGTAGAAGGTATTTCTCAACGAATGTTAACCCAAACTCTGCGAGATCTAGAGCGAGAAGGTTACGTGAATAGAACGGTATACCCTGAAGTACCAGTAAGAGTTGAATATGCGCTTACAACAATGGGTAAGGATCTGGTTAAGCCCTTATACAAATTGGTATCTTGGGCTGACGAGCATCAAGAAGAAATTAATCGCGCCAGAAAAGAATATGATGAAAACCGATAGTGTTTCAAACCACTATTAGCCGCTAAACCGGCCAGCGCTAAGCACGCTGGCAAGCTTAAACTCTATCAATGAATAAGGGCTAGTTAACTTGGTATCTCAATAACACTTGATTATCGAGAACCACGTTTGTTGACCAAATAAAGCTCGCTCCCGCGCCGCTGAACTTGTCGATAAAGTTCATATACGCTTTTTTGTTGTTTACTCCAATTTCACCTTCTGAATACAAACTCGCCTTTGGCCACGCACTCGCGTCAAACTCTTTAGCCATCCAGTTGCTTGGCGTTTCCCAATGCACAGCAAAAGCATCTTGCCCATCATCAGTGCCTTGCGTTGTGCAGCTATCCGACAAGCGCTTGCCTGCAACTTCATTTAAGCAGCTAAGATCATATATTGGCGATGTGTAATAGGTTTGAGCTTGCCAGTCTGCATTGGTGACAGTTCCATCGCTAAAGCTAGCAATAAAGCCACCATCACCAGGGTGGAACGCTTTACCTCGATTATTCTCGGAGCCTAGCCCTAGGTTCTCTTCCCAATCAATCACTTTAACGGCAATGGTGTAGGGTTTACTGACCTTAAATTTCACGATACTGGAGTTAAATGGAGTGAAAGGCACTGTATCAACGGCGATCAGCGTGCCATTAATATAGAGTTCAAAGTAGTTGTCAGCAAAAATATAACCGGTTACTTCTTCTCCTTCGGGATCAACCACTACCACTGGAACAGAGTCTTGATCTACTTCAGCGATGCTTTTAGGAGTAATGTTGGCACACTCTTCATAAAGGTCGACAGCCTTAGTGGCAGTAGCATAGTTATTGCTCGCCGGGACCGTCCAAGATTTGCCCGTCGAATCAGTCACTTCACCTATACCAGCAACTCGACTCCGACCGTTTTTGCACTCAAAAATATTAGCTTCTATGGTTTTTGCAAAGCCTTGAGTAATACTACCCGAGCCTATGTAATTGCTAGCGTCTTTAGCAATGGCGAAGGACGATATAAAGAACAACGTAGTGAGTAGAGTTGCTGATGAAAACCTTGTATCTCGTTGAGCTCTGTTGTTCATGTTTCCTGCCACGGTAGTGCATTGTGTTCATAAGCTTAGCCGCGAAATGATTACTACACAAAGGGATAAAAACTAAAGGTAGAATAAGAACAGAGAAACAACTTAATCAATAAATTATTATTACAATCCAAAGTAACAGCTTGTTTGATGGTGTAGAACCAAAGCCTCAAATAGATTGAGTACAGTCGATACCTCGCCTATTCACAAGGTATCGACATGGAAAACTTAAGGCAAGACGGTTATTGAAGTGATATCGCAAAAGCTTTCATATTGGCGAGTTTGTGCTTTTATTTTCACCTTATCATCACTACCTGCTAACTGTTCTAGCAATGCAGTATACTCATTATATTTAGGGTGTTCACTCAATAGATAAAGACCACCTTGACTTGCAGGGCAACTATTAATGCTTGGGGCTGGTAATACCGCCACCAGCAAACCTTGCTTTACTTCTTCTACACCAGCTATTCGCATTTGAGAGGGCAAATTAGCCAGCTCAGCCTGCGCTAGCGATGCCCATAATAGTGAGGCAACCACCATAACTTTTTTTATCATTTCACTCTCTCACAGTAAGGGGCTTGAATAATCTTGTTGAACCTTAGTTTACGCTTCGTCAGCCCATAAAAGCTAAGCATTAACTGCGATTTTGCTAATGGCTTCACAGCAAGCTCATTAAATAACAAATTTGTTCGCGAACTTCATTCAACACAAACACACTCAATCATTCTTTAACTATGTGGTTAGCATCAAAGCCCTCAAAAAAAACCGAAATCCCCACTGACAAGATAAGCAGTTTTGGTAGAATAGCGCCCCAAATTTATTAAAGAGCTATTCCGTTATGTGGTTTAAAAATCTAATGTTGTTTCGCATTACCAAAGAGCTAGAGCTCGAGCCAGAGAAGCTAGACGCTACTTTAGGCGAGCTAAGCTTTACCCCTTGCGGAAGCCAAGACTTAAGCAAATTTGGCTGGGTGACCCCCATGGGTAAATTTGGCCAAAGCTTAACTCACGTTATCGGTAACGAATATCTAGTCTGCGCTAAAAAAGAAGAGAAGATGCTACCTGCATCGGTTATTCGCGACACCTTAGCCGACAAAATTGAGCTTATCGAACAAGAGCAACAGCGCCCGTTAAAGAAAGCCGAGAAAGACGCTCTTAAAGAAGAAATCGTGATGACTCTTCTACCTCGTGCTTTCTCACGCACCAGCCTAACCTACGCTTGGGTTAGCCCAGATAACAACTTAATTGCGGTTGATGCTGGCAGTGCTAAAAAAGCAGAAGAAGTGATTTCTTTATTACGTAAATCTTTAGGCAGCCTGCCTGTTACACCCATTAAATTGGCTAATCAGGCTGACGTCACCATGACCGACTGGTTAAACGAAAAAGCCATTCCAGCCAACTTTGAGTTAGGTGAAGAAGCTGAGCTACGCAGCGCCTTAGAAGGTGGCGGTATTATTCGTTGTAAAGAACAAGATTTGTTTAGCGACGAAATCAAAGTGCACTTAGATGCCGATAAGTTTGTGACCAAGCTAGAGCTTACCTGGGCTGACTCAATTCGCTTTTTAATTAGCGAAGACATGAGCATTAAAGGGGTTAAGTTCACCGATACCATCACCGAACAAAATGAAGATATTGATAAAAGTGATGTAGCAGCACGCTTTGATGCCGACTTTGCCCTAGCCAGTGGCGAGCTCACTAAGATGATTCCCGATTTAATCGCAGCCTTAGGCGGCGAATTAACCAGCTAAGTCCTCACAGTTACTTACCTATTTCACCAACCATTAACATAGTTTCAGATACTTGCTAAAGGTTGGTGATTTTTTAAGCAAAACCATTGCAAGCCCCGCTCGCTACGCGTAAAATGCGCGCCCTTATTGTGCTGCTCGCAGCCTTCCTCAATGATTCGACTAAGACCCGGAGCTTTGATGTTTACACCTGAACTACTGTCACCTGCTGGCACCCTAAAAAACATGCGTTATGCCTTTGCCTATGGCGCCGACGCGGTATACGCGGGCCAACCCCGTTACTCGTTGCGTGTACGTAATAACGAGTTTAACCATGAGAATCTTGCACTAGCGATTAACGAAGCGCATACACAAGACAAAAAACTCTACGTGGTAAGCAATATTGCCCCGCATAACGCTAAATTAAAAACCTACCTACGCGATATTGAGCCAGTGATTGCCATGAAGCCAGACGCCTTGATTATGTCTGATCCAGGCATGATTATGATGGTGCGCGAAGCCTTCCCCGATCAAACTATTCATTTATCGGTTCAAGCCAACGCAATCAACTGGGCTACGGTTAAATTTTGGCAGCAACAAGGTGTAGAGCGAGTGATTTTGTCACGCGAACTATCGCTAGACGAAATCGAAGAAATTCGTATGCAAGTGCCAGAAATGGAACTTGAAGTGTTTGTACATGGCGCATTATGCATGGCTTACTCTGGCCGCTGTTTGCTGTCGGGCTACATTAATAAGCGCGATCCAAACCAAGGAACTTGCACTAACTCGTGCCGCTGGAAGTACAACGCGCACGAAGCCAAAGAAAACGAAGTGGGTGATATTATCGCTGCCCAACCGCAAGTGGTTGAACCTACCTTGGGTGCAGGCGCGCCAAGCGACCAAGTATTCTTATTGCAAGAGCAAGGCCGCCCGAACGAGTATATGCCAGCCTTTGAAGATGAGCACGGCACTTACATCATGAACTCAAAAGACTTACGTGCTATTCAACACGTAGAGCGCTTAACTAAAATGGGTGTGCACTCACTTAAGATTGAAGGCCGTACTAAGTCTTTCTACTACTGTGCGCGTACAGCCCAAGTGTATCGCCAAGCAATTAACGATGCAGTAGCTGGCAAACCCTTTGACCCAAGCCTAATGGGTACTTTGGAAAACCTAGCGCACCGCGGTTATACCGAAGGCTTCTTACGCCGCCATACTCACGATGAGTACCAAAACTACGACTATGGTTATTCGGTAAGCGATACCCAACAATTTGTGGGTGAAGTCGCTGGCCGAAACGCAGCAGGCCTTGCCGAAATCACCGTTAAAAACAAATTTGTACTGGGTGATACGCTAGAACTAATGACACCGCAAGGTAACCTTAACTTCAAATTAGAGCACCTAGAGAACAAAAAAGGTGAGCTAATCGACGATGCTAAAGGCAGCGGCCATACGGTATTTTTACCGGTGCCAGAAAACGTAGATTTAGAGCACGCACTTATAATGCGCAATCTTCAAACTGGCCAAGATACCCGCAACCCGCATCAAGCTGCAGAAGTTAAGGCTTAAACATGGCCTTGCTAATCAGCAAAAAATGCATCAACTGCGATATGTGCGAGCCAGAGTGCCCCAACCAGGCTATCTCTTACGACGGCATTATCACAGTGATTGATCCAGAGCGCTGCACCGAATGCAAAGGCCATTACGATCGCCCTACTTGCATAGATGTCTGCCCGATTGACTGCATTGCCGTAGACCCAGCCCATAAAGAAAGCGAAGAGCAACTTTACGATAAGTTTGTAGCCTTGCACGGCGACATGCTAATTGCCAAAGGCTCTGCTTAGCGCTTTAAAGCTAAAAGCTAAAACTAACAAGCCGCAGCCACAAACTGCGGCTTTTGTTTATCAACTACACATGGCAGACAATAGACTCACTTCCACGTTTCTAACCCTTTACGTATTAAAAAGCTGAACTAACCTACCTATCCGCCCATGATTTTTCTATTTTGGCTGGGCAAAAACACTGTGATGATATACAGGAACCTGTGGTTCCTACTTTCTACAAGTGATTGCATACTTTCATGCTGATGTTTTTGTTATTTTTCAAGCTAGGTGGCTGATGTAGTGTAGGAAAGGTGATAGCCTTGGTTTTATCAAATGTATGATAAGAGGAAAAATTCCGTGTTTAAACAAGGAAATTTTCCTTTTAATAACCTGTTAGGTGTCCTATGAATAACCTCGAAGTTCTTGAGTATATTTTGTCTTTGGACGCGAACTTCAGCTCTGTTTGGAATAGCGACGACAACTACAACCGAGAAGATGACGGCAGCGCAACGATTTGCGGTGTCCTCACAGAGTTTGGTCAATATTTACAAGATCATACGCAGCTTGATTCGCTAACATACCTAAAGGAATTTTTTGAGTTCCTTGAAGTTCATTCTGATGACAACACTGAGTTGGGTGGCGCTATTCGCGTTTGTTTTCTCGAAGGGCTAGCATTTACACCGGCTGGTAAAAGCCTTGAGCACTACATGGGCAAACGCTGTCGTCACTATATGTCAGGCGGCACTTTCCAGTGGAGCACCTAACAAACCAACCCACGCGGACGGCTTTTCGCAGGCTTTCGTCGCTCCGCTCCTTAGCTTAGCCTGCTCAATCCACCCATGGTTGGGGCGTTAGGCCCTGTGCGCATACTTGGCAACAGTTAAAACTCAAGGAGATTAAATGATTGGATCAATTTGGAATAAATGGGATTTACACATTCACTCTCCATATACTCATCAAGCTAATGAATATGGGGCTTCTACTATAGATGAGTTTGTTGGCAAAATAATCTCTTCTGAACTTAGCCTAACCGGGATTACCAATTACTTTTTCTTTAAAGATAATGAATTAGATGAAATCAGAGAAAAGTTTCAAGAGAAAGGCGTTGAACATACAGTCTTAGGAAACCTCGAGTTTCGTATTGATCAACAAAATAAAGACGGTGAGTGGATAAACGTCCATTGTATATTTTCGGAAAATATTAACACTCAGCAGATAAACAGCATTTTATCCACACTTCCCATCTCCAATACAACTTCTGACGGCAAGCATATCTATTGCTCCCAACAGTCTTTTGCTGACTCCCAAACCAAAACATCTGAAGCGATTGTAAAATTTGATTCATTGATAGCTCATCTAAATAACAACTTAAAATTCGGAGTCGATTTTTTAATAGCAGCTTGCCCAAATGGCTATGGTGGCTTTAGACCTGATATGACGGAAGGGAGATCACTAGCTGTTGCACTAGAAATAGAGAAACGGTGCCAAATTATCTTAGGCCGACCTCAAGACAGGAACTTTTTCCTTCAAGAGAATAGATACCCATTAGCTAAGCAAAAGCCGGTTTTTCATGCTTCAGATGCTCACAAGTTGGAAGATATCGGAACAATGTACTCTTGGGTTAAGGCTAAACCAACCTTTGAAGGCTTAAGGCAATCTATTATTGAACCAGACCTGAGAGTTCAGCAAACTGACGACTTTGTCGAAAACACATACATAAAGCCGTGGTTTAAATCAGTTGAGTTAGGTGGAAAGGTATTTGCTGGAGAGGATATTAACTTTTTTAGTCAAACTATCCCATTAAATCCAAACCTTGTCACAATAGTGGGCGGGAGAGGCACAGGTAAAAGTCTTTTTCTAGATGCGATGCATTCAAGATTCAATCATCAATCTGAGCACTCAAATGCACGAAGTGTAAGTGGAGAAAGTCTTTGCGTTGAACTAGATCAAGGTGATGGAACAGTATTAAAGTTCGACTCATCGGCAAATACCTACTCCTATTTGCATGTTTCTCAAGGAGATGTTCAACACTTTAGCCAAAAGCCTGATGATCTAAGTGGCGAAATTAAAAGAATGTTAGGAATTCATGGTGTGGAATTTGATTCTGTTACCAGTTCTGAAATATCAAATAATCTGAGTAAATATCGCACGTTCGTTGAATATTGGGAAGATGTTGATTCTCAAAATCAGCGTATTAATACGCAAAAATATCAACAAAGCGTTATCGATAATAATACTCAGTTAATTGGGACACTTACCAACCCACAAAATAAGCTGTTAATTGAACAATATCAAAAAAACTCAAAGAGTATTAACGAAAAAAATAACTTCATTGATGAAGCAAGAAGCACCGTAGCTCTTTTGAATCGGCACGCAATAGAAATTAATCAGAAAAT
This sequence comes from Agarivorans sp. OAG1, assembly GCF_037076485.1. Lineage (NCBI taxonomy): Bacteria > Pseudomonadati > Pseudomonadota > Gammaproteobacteria > Alteromonadales > Alteromonadaceae > Agarivorans > Agarivorans sp. OAG1. The sequence continues at coordinate 1,568,292 of NZ_AP028990.1, read as the reverse complement.
CACACTCTTAAATGCCAATCCTTGCTCAACCAATCAGGCACCATTAATTAATGAGTCTTTGGTTAAAACTCCCATTAATCAAAATATTGATATATGCAATAAGGAAATAGAAGCACTAACTGAATCAAATAGTGAAATAGCGATCCAGTTTAGACAGCAAGGCATCAATCAAGATATATCATCCTTGCTAAGCAAAGTGACTGAATATCAAAAATCTATTGATCAGGCGTCATCAAAATTAGATGAGATAAACCAAAAGACGATGGATTATCAAGCATTCGTTAAAGAGCGTGGTGAGCTTGCATTAAAGTACAAAGAGTACATTAATTGCCAAAAAGACAATATAGATCAGGCTTTTCATAAACTTAAGATAAAACAGCCCGACTGGAATGATGAACAAAATGAATTAGTTCAGGAAATTCTTTCAGACATACACATTAATGGCCGTGTCATATTTAATGTAAATCATTTCTACAGTGGAATTGAAGAATGCCTAAATCGTGGCAAATTCAGAAACACAAGTGAAAAATCTACTCTTGAACGGTTGCAAGAAACATTTTGCGTAAGATCTATTGATGATTTTTTCAAGCTTCTTTCCGGCGAAAAAATAATCAACTGTGATGGAGTTCCAACAAGTATTGAGGAATTCTTTTGGAAGCCTGAGTTCTTTAATAAAGGAGGACGATTTGAGTTATTAAATTACCTCTACTCACCTTCAAATATTAGAAGATACCTTTATGCAAATGCAGATTTCCAGTACAAAGGTAAAACAGTCAAAAAATTATCTGTTGGTCAACGGGGTACATTCTACGTTTGTTTAAAATTAGCAACAGATCCGTTTGGCAGTCCATTTGTATTTGATCAGCCAGAGGACGACTTAGACAATGAATTTATTATGTCACAGCTGGTTCCCCTGTTTAGGAAAATTAAGAAATATCGACAAGTTATCATAGTTACTCACAATGCAAATTTGGTAGTAAATACCGACGCAGAACAAATCATTATTGCTGATAACCAAGGTGAGAGCATCCGCTATACTTCAGGTTCTGTTGAAGACGGTAATGTCAAAGAAAACATAGGGATAAGAGCAGAGGTTTGTAATATTTTGGAAGGTGGGAGTTATGCTTTCGAGAAGAGAGAGCGTAAATATGGTATTCAAGAATTGGCCTAACAAGTCACTGAACTCGGAAATTTTACTCGCTTCGCTCACAAAACTCCGGTGAGCTTGGCGTTTCTGCCAGGTAAAATCATGTCGAAATCAATAGAAGTTCGAACAGCCACATCAAGCGATGCCAATGATACGGCTGCTATTTATCTTGAGTCTCGTAAACAACTGGTTGCTTTTGCGCCAGTGGTCCACTCTGACGAAGAAGTACATTCTTGGATTAAGGAACAGCTGATACCCAGTGGTAGAGTGCTTGTGGCTGAAGTAGACGGTAATTTAGTTGGTATGTGTTCCCTATCAGAAGCGGAGGAAGTTGACTGGATTGACAACTTGTATCTCAAGCCTTCTGAAGTTAGAAAAGGGATCGGCACGGCTCTTTTACGAGAAGCATTAGCTCGAGTTGGTAGACCATGCAGACTATATACTTTTCAGGAAAATCGAGCAGCGAGACAGTTTTATGAAAAGCAAGGGTTTGAAGCGATTGAATTTAGTGATGGCTCGACGAACGAAGAGAACGTTCCCGATGTTTTATATGAACTTGTTTAGGACGGTACACATCAAATAAAAAGGGCTCCACTAGGAGCCCTTAGTTACTTATAGCTTGCGCTTATACATCGAAGCGATCGGCATTCATTACTTTAGTCCAAGCGGCAATAAAGTCTTTGGCGAACCTTTCTTTATTGTCGTCTTGAGCATAGAACTCTGCATAAGAACGCAGTACTGAGTTAGAACCGAACACCAAATCAACCCGTGTTGCTGTCCACTTAACTTCTCCACTAACACGCTCACAAATGTCGTAAGAGTTTCTGCCCGTTGGCTTCCAGGTGTTAGCCATATCGGTAAGGTTTACGAAGAAATCATTGCTTAATGTGCCAACCTTGTCGGTAAACACTCCCGCTTCAGAACCCGCATAATTGGTGCCTAAGACTCGCAAACCACCAATTAGCACGGTCATTTCTGGCGCACTTAAGCCCATTAACTGAGCGCGGTCGAGCAGTAACTCTTCTGCGGTAACCACATAGTGCTTCGGCAAGTAGTTACGAAAACCGTCTGCTTGTGGCTCTAATACTTCAAAAGACTCCACATCGGTCATCTCTTGGCTAGCATCACCTCGGCCAGCCGTAAACGGTACAGCCAAATTTAAACCCGCTGCTTTAACGGCTTGTTCAACACCCACATTACCAGCAAGTACTATTACATCGGCAAGGCTTGCACCTGTATCTGCAGCAATCGCTTCCAATACGCTTAATACTTTAGCCAGTTTCTCAGGCTCGTTAGCCTGCCAATCCTTTTGCGGAGCTAGGCGGATCCGCGCCCCATTGGCTCCACCACGTTTATCAGAGCCACGATAAGTACGGGCGCTATCCCATGCGGTAGCCACCAATTCAGCTACGCTTAGGTCGCTATCAGCAATGCGTTGTTTTACTGCATCTACATCATAAGATGTTGAACCTGCAGGAATAGGATCTTGCCAAATAAGGTCTTCGGCTGGAATATCTGGTCCGACATAAACAGACTTAGGCCCCATGTCGCGATGGGTTAATTTGAACCAAGCTCGTGCAAAGGTTTTAGAGAAGTATTCTGGATCATTCTTAAAGCGCTCAGAAATCTTGCGATACTCTGGGTCTACTTTAAGCGCCATATCCGCGTCGGTCATTACTGGGTTATAACGAACACTTGGATCTTCAACATCGGTAGGTTTGTCTTGCTCTTTAATATCTACAGGTTCCCATTGAACCGCTCCTGCAGGGCTTTTTGATAACTGCCATTCATAACCAAACAGCAACTCAAAATAGCCATTATCCCATTGGGTTGGATGGGTAGTCCAAGCACCTTCAATACCGCTAGTAACGGTATCTCTGCCGATGCCACGCTTGCTATGGTTATTCCAGCCTAAGCCTTGTTCTTCAATGCCCGCGCCTTCTGGCTCTGCACCCAACAAAGAAGCATCGCCGTTACCGTGACACTTACCTACGGTATGACCACCAGCAGTTAAGGCAACAGTTTCTTCGTCGTTCATCGCCATACGTGCAAAGGTAGTACGCATATCTTGAGCGGTTTTAAGTGGGTCTGGCTTACCATCTACGCCTTCTGGGTTTACGTAGATCAACCCCATCATTACTGCAGCCAATGGGTTTTCCAAATCACGTTCACCGGAGTAACGAGACCCTTCTCCGCCACTTTCTGCTAGCCATTCTTTTTCAGCACCCCAATAAATGTCTTTTTCTGGGTGCCAAACATCTTCGCGTCCAAAAGCAAAACCAAAGGTTTCTAAGCCCATTGATTCATAAGCCATATTACCCGCTAGCAGCATTAAGTCGGCCCAGCTAAGCTTGTTGCCGTATTTCTTCTTGATTGGCCATAATAGGCGACGTGCCTTATCTAAATTGGCATTATCTGGCCAAGAATTTAACGGTGCAAAACGCTGGCTACCACTAGCACCGCCCCCGCGGCCATCTGCAACACGATAGGTACCGGCTGAGTGCCAAGCCATACGAATCATCAAACCACCATAATGCCCCCAATCTGCTGGCCACCAGTCTTGGCTGTCGGTCATTAGTGCTTTTAAGTCTTTCTTTAAAGCTTCTACATCAAGGGTTTTGAGCGCTTCGCGATAACTAAACGCCTCACCAAAAGGGTTGGTTTTAGTATCATGCTGATGAAGAATATCTAGGTTCAGTGACTTGGGCCACCAATTCATATTTGCCGCTTGTGGTGTAGTTGCTCCACCATGCATTACTGGGCACTTTCCACCAGAACTATCGTTGCTCATATTCATTCCTTAATTATCGCGTTTACATTGTTTTTGTATCGGCTTTACAAAAAGCCGTAGACTAATTTTCGACTCAAGATAAAGCGTATAACCTTATCGTTGAGCTAGCCAATTTGTATAAACTATCGCAGCAATAAGCGACAGTAACCATAAAAAAAATATGGTTATTTGACGTTTTAACCCAAAACAATTACGAAGAACTAAGAACTTTACAAAACTTTACTTTGTGGTGAGCAATTAGAGCGCAGAAACAACAACTTTAGACCAAAACTTAAGCAACCGGGGCAGTTTAGAATATGCCTAAACTAGCCAACACGCTGGGTAAGCTTAGCGCTAGAAACTAGGTGAGTGACTGGAAGTTAGGCTGAAACAACAGGGCTATCAGGCTTAAACTTACAGCTAATAGTAAATCAAGCAACGTAGCTATGCTGCTTAATCGGGAATAAGGTATTCACTGAGCTAGTGTAGACATCAAGCTTTAAGGCTCGATTAAGTTCAGGCAAACAACGGCACAATAAGTGGACAAAGCATTGCACTAAAAGTAGCACTGAGCACTAAAGCTAAGGCACCATAAGCACCTTGCTGATGCCCCTCTTCAGCAATACGAGCAGTCCCCAAAGCATGACAGGCGGTGCCCATGGCAATGCCTTGTGCTTTGCTCGAGTGCACACCACATAATTTAAGTACCGGTATCCCAACCACCGCACCAACTAAGCCAGTTATCAGTACAGCAATAGCCGTTAATGCGGGCTCACCTGCCACTTGTTCACTAATTAGCACCGCAATAGGCGTAGTAACTGATTTAGGTGCTAAAGACGCCGCAATTTCAGGCGATGCCCCAACCACCAGCGCCAAGCCAACTGTAGTAGCAATAGCCACAACTGCCGCAACAACAATAGTAATAGCGATACGTGGTAGTTCTGCTTTTATATCGTATAACTGCTTATATAAAGGAACACCTAAGGCAACCACAGCTGGTTCTAGTAGCTTACTTAGCCAACCACTATATTGATTGTAATCGTCAAAAGAGATGTCAAAAGCCAACAAACTAACCACCAATATGCTCAAGGTAATTAGAACGGGATTAAGCCAGGTAACCGAAAGACGTTGTTGCAGATGTTTTGCAGCAATGAACAATCCAATGGTTAGCGGCAGGTAAAGAAAATTCACCATTATTTTGCCTCCCCATCTGCAGCTTGTGGCTGAGTAGCCTTAAGCTCGTGCTTGTGCTCCCAGTGTTGGTAAGCTTTGCCAACCACTACCAGTAAAATCAGAGTCGCCAAAGCACAAGTAAGCAACATTGCAGGCAAAGCCTGTAATAAAGTTTCAATATGCTCTACTAAGCCAATACTAATAGGTACAAACAAAAGCGACATCCAGCGAACAAATTGATTAGCAGTTCGCTCTACCCAAGCCAGTTTAATCCAGCGAAACTGTAAGGCTATAGTTAACAGCAGCATACCCACAATGCTTGCAGGGAGAAGGTTTCCGCTAACTTCGCTTAACCAACGACCAGCCCACAACGCAGCGTAAATCACCGCTAATCCAGAGGCCATTTCTAGAACAACTGATTTCTGAAACTTTCTCATAACTCTTGTCGACTTTTGTTATTCAATGACGCTATTATGTAATAAAATTACAAAACAAGCTATCGTTAGCTAACATTGTTTTAGGAGACGCTATGAAGATTAGTTTTTTCAGCGCTAAGCGCTACGACCGCGAACATTTTGATGCCCAAAATACATCTTCAGCTTTTAGCATCGAGTATTTCGATACCGCCCTCTCGGCAAAAACTGCCCGCTTAGCTCATGGCGCTGATGCGGTATGTGCCTTTGTAAATGACGACTTGTCTGCCGCAACTTTGGAAGCCTTAGCCGAACACGGGATCCAACTTATACTGTTGCGCTGTGCTGGCTTTAACAATGTTGATCTAGCCAAAGCAGAGCAACTAGGCATTACTGTTTCACGCGTACCGGCTTACTCGCCGGAAGCTGTGGCCGAACACGCCATCGCGTTGATGATGACCTTAAACCGCCGTATTCACAAAGCTTACCAACGCACCCGCGATGCCAACTTCTCGTTAGAAGGTTTAACCGGCATGAACATTTTTGGTAAAACCGCTGGAGTAATAGGCACCGGGAAAATCGGCTTAGCCACCGCCCGCATACTCAAGGGTTTTGGTTGCCGAGTCATTGCTTTTGACCCTTACCCAAATGACGCAGCTAAAGAGCTAGGCATAGAGTACGTAAGCATGGCAGAGCTACTGGCGCAATCAAATATTATAACCTTGCACTGCCCGCTTACCCCTGAGAATACTTACTTAATTGGTAAATCGGCCTTTAGTCAGATGAAAAAAGGCACTTTGCTGATTAATACCAGTCGCGGCAAACTGGTAGATTCCACGGCCTGTATTGAAGCACTAAAAGACGGGACATTAGGCGGCTTAGCTTTGGATGTGTATGAACATGAAAAAGAATTGTTCTTTGAAGATTTATCCGCCGAAGTTATTTTGGATGACGTGTTCCGCCGCTTGTCAGCTTGTCACAACGTTATCTTTACTGGTCATCAGGCCTTTTTAACCCAAGAAGCCTTGCAGAGCATTGCCGACACCACCTTGCTAAACGCCAAAGCATTTGGCCAAGGGCAACGTAACGGCAACGAAGTAACCGCTGAAGTGGTAGACAACAGCTAATCTAGATTTTGGTGAAATACCAAAACAAACCATAAACTAAAGGCAGCATAAAGATGCTGCCTTTTTAGACTTAGAGTGAAATAGCTAAATCTTAACCTGCCGTACGCTCACTTTTACGTTTTCCGCTATATATACACATGGCCGAGTTGTAGTCGTTGTAAGCCACCGCATAGTTAAAATCGCAATAGTAAGCCGGCTCTTTAGTAGCAATAGCGTCACCCGCCTTACATTGCCCGTCTAAACCTTCTACAAGGGAGCCACCGCGTGCTCCCATGCACGCCTGCCCGGTAGGCGTAGCTTGAGAATTGCATCCGCTTATTGCCAAAATACTAATGATTAATAGTACTGCTTGTTTCATTAAAATCCCTATTTATCAAATAAAAGCAAAGCCACTTTAGCAACAAAAAAGAGCTACAAATAGGAGCTAAATCAATAAGTTAATTTAGTGATTAAAGGGTGTTCAATTCTCTTATTAATGTCCTGACAACAAACACTGCTCCCTTAGCCAACTATGAGCAGGATCATTTGTACGCGAGGGGTGCCAATACATTTTCACCACGATTTGCTTAGGTAAAAAATCAGCGTCAAGAGATTGCAGGCCAAAATGGTGGCAATGCTGCGAGGCTAAACGTTCGGGTAAAATCCCCATGCAATCACTTTGGGCAATTAGCGGCAGCATATCCATAATACCACTAGCCTGCCAAGCTACTCTCCTTTCAGATAGGCCCACTATCCCCATATCTCCCAAGTAACCAAGTTTTTGTTCTGGTTGGGAGTGAATCACATGTTGTTCACGCAAGTATTTTTTAAGATTAATCTCGTTAGCACCAACCCTTGGGTGTTGGGCTCGACATACCACAACCAGCTTGTCTTGCATCACAATTTGCGAGCGCAAATTGGGGTAGCGATTTGATTCAGCTTCAATCAGCAGGTCACATTGATGAGTGCGTAACAGGCTGACCATATCTTGCCCAAACAAAGGTTCGGTCTTTACCGAGGCCAAAGGAGCTTGCTCAAATAACCGTTTTGATAACTGCGGAAATAGGGTAAAGCTAAATACACTTAAAGCAGCAATAGTAAACTGACGTTGGCAATTCGCCGGATTAAAATGGCGTTGCTCTGGCAACATGTGAGCAATGCTTTCTACCGAATTGGCTAAAGCTGGGTATATGTCCATGGCATAGGGTGTGGGCTCTACTCCGTGGCTACCGCGAGTAAATAAATTGTCTTTAAAAATATCACGCAAGCGAATCACACTTTGACTTACCGCCGATTGGCTAATGCCCAAACGTTTTGCAGCTTTACTGTAATTTCGCTCTTCCACTATTGCCACAAAAGTAGGAATTAAGCTGTAATCTGAATGCTTCATAAATTAATCAACTCAGTTTTTAACCGCCAGATATCAGATAACTTATATCACATATCAGCAAAGCGATAATGCTTTGGCGTAGCCTAGTTGCAATTTTAATGTAATCAAGGCCTCGCTTCGATATGAAAAAAACAAGCATTGCTTTATCTGTACTTCTTGCCTCAGGCTTAGCTAATCTAGCGCTAGCTGGCGACAACCATAGCCACCGTTTTGAAGGCATAGACCTTACCATCCCTACTCTTTCACACGATTACTACCTCGGTGAGAACTCAGGCGCTACCCACTATTGGCATGGTGAAAACCAAGACATGAAGTGGACTCCTACCGGTGGCAACGACGCTTATGATGCTAAGTCAGACAAAGTTCACCCACAGCTAACTGCGCACTCGCAGAAAATGAACAAGGGTGTATTTGCTTATAAAGAAAAATACTTCCAAGTTTACGGTTACGGCTTAACCTCTCCAATGATCGTTGATGGCAATAATGGCCTAATTATTCTTGATCCCGTTGAGTCAGTAGACAAAATGCGAGATGTAATGGCTGATTTCCGCAAAGTAACCGGTAATAACAAGCCTGTTGCAGCGGTAATGTACTCGCATTGGCACCCTGACCACTACGCTGGCGTGCGTGGCATTGAGGGCGCTGAAGATGCCTTAATTATTGCTCACGATACGTTTATGACAAACGTTGTTAAAGGCTCTATGGGCGGCACTGGACCAGCACTTGGTTTTCGAGTTGATTACTCTTTAGGTACCCTGCTTAGTGTTGAAGAAGATGGCCGTATTAATGGTGGTTTAGGCCCAGATTTTGAAATTCGCGAGCACAGTTTAATTGCCCCAAATACGCTGGTTGAAGGCCTCAACGGTGTATTAGAAATGGACATTGCAGGAGTTAAAGTTGAGTTCAAGCACGTTCCTTCTGAAGCGTCTGATGAAATCACCGCCTACTTCCCAGAGGCTAACTTATTATTTGGTTCTGAAGTTATCCAAGGTGAAAGCTTCCCTAACTTGCATACCATTCGTGGCACTAAGTACCGCGACCCTAGTATTTGGTTCCCTGGTGTAGACGTTCTTCGTGAGTACCAAGCAGAAGCGATGATGCTATCTCATGGTCGCCCTGTGGTAGGTGCTAAACATGTAGATAACACCCTAACTGCATACCGTGATGCGATTCAGTTCACTTACGACCAATCGATTAAAGCGATTAACAATGGTTCTACCCAAGAAGATCTTATTCGCGAAATTAAGTTACCTAAGCACCTAGAAAGCCACCCATGGTTGGGTGATTTCTATGGCTCTATTCGCCACGCGGCTAAGCAGATTTTTGTTGGTGAAATGGGTTGGTTTGATGGAGACCCAACAACACTAAACGCGACTTATTCCGTAGAAGCTTCAAAACGCTACGTAGAAATGGTGGGCGGTAAGGGCAAAATGATGACTTATGCCACAATGGCCTGCGATACAGGTGATTACCAATGGTGTGCAGAGCTTACCACTCACATTATTCGTGTTGATTTTAACGATATGCAGCCACGCTTACTAAAAGCGAAAGCTTTACGTGAATTAGGCTACCGCGAAACCAACAACAACTGGCGAAACTGGTACTTAACCTCTGCAAAAGAGCTTGATGGCACCATTGATTACTCTAAAAAAATTAATCTACAAGCACCTGACTTAATGGCTGAGTTTGAACCATCGCAATTGGTTAACGCCCTACGCTTTAGCCTAAATGCTGAGCGCAGTGCAGACCAGCATTTTACTATTGCATTTAACTTTACGGATACCAATGAAGCACATGCCTTAGAGGTTCGCCGCTCGGTTGCACAATTCCACAAAAATTTTAGTGGTGAAACTAAAGCAACGGTTAACCTAACTAAAGCGGTATTCCTTGGTTTGCTGGTCAACAAGATTGACTTTGCAACAGCTGTAAAAGAAGGATTCATCACTCTAGATGGAGACGCAGCAACCGTCCCTGCATTCTTTGGCTTGTTAGACAAACCAGCAGAAAATCCAAAAATCACTTTGCGTTAATCGCTAAGCTGAACATATAAAGAGCGCTTTTGGCGCTCTTTATTCCTTTAAGTTACCTATAAAGGCTGAATATGAAAAAGCATTTGCTAACCGTACTACTGGCTTGTCTCCCAACAACTAGCTACGCGTGCAGTCACGATATGTTGTTTTCAGCACCTCATCTTCATAATCACGATGAAGTTGTAAAAGCTTTAAATGCATCCAAGGGGAAAAAGCCCAAGCCATTTGATTTAAACGCTCTATCTTCTAAATCCAAACGCTCTGCGTTTCAAGCCGGTAAGCTGCGCACACTTCCCGGTTATAAGGTGCCAAAAACCAAGATTTAGCGCCATAACAAGAGTTTACCCCCTTAGTGGGAAATAGCGCACCGCATTGCTTAAACTCACCTATTCTGGTACAAAGCCCCACCAAAATAAAATTTTCAATCTTTTAATCTAAGAATGGCACCTATACTTCGTTTATTCTCTATATCGCTTGTTATTTGGACTATATTATTAGGCCAAGCAACAAGCTTTATCTCGCTCGCGGAAGCGCTACACGAAGCTGGTCATCATTCGCATTATTCCAGCACCGATATAGAGCAACACCAAAATGGTGAATGCCAATCACAATCGCTGCTGCATCAATGTGCGGTAGCCGCTGTAACAACACTTTCTACTACTAGCTTTGTTCCCGCTGCAACTACCTATGTAGCGCCGCCATTTAGTGCTTTTCATTCTTTATTTAGGCAACAGCAAACCATTCGCGCCCCGCCTACATTATTAAACAAAACAACCACCTCTTTAACCTAGAGCCTCAATCAAATACTTAAATAAACCAAACTGCCAACTACACTTCACTAAATGTAGCTTTGGCTGTTTGCTAGTGAACAGAAAAGATAAATGAACAAATCTGAAACATTAAGCCCTAAGCTGACCAAAACAAATAGACTGGCATCTATCGACATACTGCGTGGCTTAGTCATGCTGCTGATGCTGCTCGACCATGTGCGCGAGCGTTTTTACTATCAGCATCGCATTACCGATCCCATCACCATTGAAGATACCGACACAGAGTTGTTTTTTACCCGTATTTTGGCCCATTTTTGCGCTCCCATATTTGTATTTTTAACCGGGGTTTCGGCCTGGCTTTACGCTAATCCAAACAACAAAGCACCACGCTCTGCTGCAGAATTTCTGCTAAAGCGTGGGTTATTTTTGGTGCTACTTGAAGTAACGCTGGTTAACTTCTCTTGGTTTGGCAATTACAACGCACTCTACCTTCAAGTTATTTGGGCGATAGGCATTAGCATGATTGCTTTAGCGCTGTTATCTGCACTTCCGCGATTTTGGATTGCGACACTCGGTTTAACCATTGTTTTTGGACACAATGCCCTAACCGCAATTGAATTTTCTCCTAATGAGTGGGGCTACAGTTTATGGACCATTTTGCATGACCGAGGCCCGCTTTACAGCAGCGATACCTTCAGTGTTTTTGCTTCATACCCAGTATTGCCTTGGATTGGCATTATTTTGCTAGGGTTCGCCTTAGGCCCAATATTCAGTGCTAAGGTCGAATCGAAAAAGCGCAAACAAGTGCTATTTGGCTTTTCTGCCGCTGCGTTATCACTACTTGTTCTGCTACGAGGGTTTAACATTTATGGAGAAACCTTACCTTGGCAAGCAAGTGCCAACGGTATTGAAACCATAATGTCGTTTTTAAACTTCACCAAATACCCACCGTCTTTGCACTTTATTCTGCTTACTGTAGGTATTGCCTTGGCCTTGCTTGCTTTGTTTGATACCTGGCAAAACAAGCTTAGCGATTGCCTCAAAACTTATGGCTCGGCACCGATGTTCTTTTACCTATTGCACTTATACCTGCTACTCATTGGTTATAAGTTGGTTATGTGGACCGTTGGTCCCAATGTAGACGGTTTGTTTGGCTTCGCCGCACTTTGGCAAGTATGGTTATTAACTGCGATATTAGCTGTTGTGTTGTACCTGCCTACTCGCACGTTCTCACGCTATAAGCACAGTAGCAACAAAGCTTGGATAAAGTACTTTTAACTCTTCTGCTCCCATAAACAATAAAGCCGACTTTTAGTCGGCTTTATACCCAATGCAGCTCCTTTTTGATTAAAACATACTATTGCCATTAGCACTGCCTTCTGGCACTTCTTGTATGCTGTCCCAATGCTCTACAATTTTGCCATTCTCATCAAAACGGAAAAAATCCATGGTGACGTATTGATCATTTCCCGGCCAAATTTGGTGAGTATGTAATGCCACCATGTCGCCCTCGGCGATACAGCGTAAGAACTTAATTTGTTTGTTGGGATAGTCGCGCTGCATTTCATCAAAGTAGTCTATAAAGCCTTGCAAGCCATTTTTAACCAAAGGGTTATGCTGAATGTATTCGTCACCAACAAACATCTCTACGGCTTTGGCTGGCTCACCCAAATAAGCCATTTGATAAAATGCCACGGCGTTAGCTTTATTCTGCTTTAACTGGCTGCCCATATTTTCTCCCAAGCAATCAAGTGATGTTATCTCAATAGTAGAACAAACCAGCCAGCATTAGCTTAACGCTTGGCTTGGATAAGACACTTCTAACACCAAACACTCTTGCTCACACTTAAATGGGCCATGCATCTCGCCCGGGGGACGGCTAGCGTAGTGCCCTGCTTCTAACCACAGGTCAAAAGCCGCGTCATACAAACGGCCAGAGATAATGTAGATCTCCTCTGGATAAGTATGCGATTTAGCGCCAAAGGCGTCGGTATTTGCTCCAGCTTTAAAGCGAGTTAAGCGCGTATAATCACCGGTGCTATTATCTATGGCTAGAGTAAGCTGATGTAACTGTCCATCACTGCCCTCTATCTCTTCCCATTGGTTAGCACTGTTTGTAGCTAATACATTCCAGTATTGCGCGGTGGTTTTCATTAGCATCCTTAACATTTAAGTACTTAATGAACATAAACTAAAAGATAGCGAGCTAATACAATTTCGCAATCAACATTTAGTGAATAACAGCCACCAAAACCAAATGTTTGATTGAAGGTTTATCAAGGGTGTAGCTAGGGTCTGTTGATCTTTGCTGATGGTTTTTGCAGCAATTTATTAGCCATTTAGGCAAGGCAGTGATTGAGCAGTTAAGTGGGCTTAATAATCACTCGCTAACGCTGAACAAATGGCTAAGAAATGCTGCCCGAAGGGTTCGGGTAAGCGAACTTTACTCTTTGTTAAGCACTTCTTGCTTAGCCCACTAGGCTTCTAAGTGCTCGCCGCGATTAAAGCCCGCTTATCTCGAACAAAATTTCAACACCAAAGATCAACAGACCTTAACAACTAATCCTCAAATACAGCCAATAAAAAAGCCTCTTTAAGAGGCTTTTTATATCGTGCAACTACTGATAGCTAATCTCACCTTTATCATCATAATCGGCGGCATTAACTGGGCTTTGCTGCTCTAAGTAAGCCTTAAGCACTTCGGCATCTACAAAGCCAGTGTCCACAAAGCCACTATGGTCTGTGATTTTAGGATAACCATCACCGCCAGTAGCATTAAAGTTTGGAACAGTGAAACGGTAGATGCTGGCTTCATCTAAAGGTTTGCCTGCAATCACTACATCGCTCACCTCGCCATTAATTACTTTCATGCTAATGCCAGCAAATTGCGCGTAAGCACCGGTATCCACAGGCATAGCCGCAACTACCGATAAGTACTCCATCACTTCTGCACCATTCATATCAACATAGGTAATAGTGTTAGAAAAAGGCTGTACGGTAAGCACGTCTTTATAGCTGATATCACCTGCCTCAATCGAGGCTCGAACACCGCCAGAGTTCATTACTGCAAAATCAGCATTTACGCGTTCTTTATGGGCAGACGCAATTAATCGGCCTAAATTGGTTTGGCCAAAGCGTACTTTATCACGGTCACCCACTAAGCGGCCGCTTAGTTCAGCAATCTTAACATTAAGCTGCGCTTGGCCTTGTTCTTGGTAAGGAGTTAACAAAGCCAGTACTTCGGGGTTGTGGGCAATTTCCTCTTGCACAAACACCCGCTGTTTTTTGCCGTCGACTTTGATTTTTTTCTTTAAGTTAACTGGGATGAGTTTGTAGCTGTCTAAGGTAAATTCGCCGTTTTTAAACGTGTAATCGGCGCGCCCTACATATTTACCCCATTCATAGGCTTGGACGATCCAAGTGCCATTTTGTTGATCGGGTTTACATTCATCACCCGGCTTAAAAGTTTGGGTGTACATGTTAGGGCCTTCCATGCACACTGGCTCTTGCGAGTGGCCACCTACAATTAAATCTAATTCACCTTCGTTAAGTGAGCGCGCTAAACTTACATCTCCTGGCGCATTAACGCCATGTTTAGCATTGGCATAGTGGCCCATATGAGTAACCGCAAACACTAAGTCGGGTTGGTGTTGCTGGTTAATCTCGGCAATCACTTTTTTAGCTTCTACTTTAGGATCTTCAAAGGCTAAATCCGCAACAGTGTCTGGCAGTACCAATTTATAGGTGTCTTCGGTAGTGAAACCTATCACCGCCACTTTCACGCCTTGCAAGTCAAACATTTGATAGGCTTGAAACTTACGTTCTCCAGTGGATTTTGAATAAATGTTGGCGGATAAGAAAGGAAAATTGGCCCACTGTTGCTGCTTGGCTAATACCTCTAGGCTGTTATCAAACTCGTGATTACCTATCGCCATGGCATCATATCCCAGCATATTCATGCCTTTGAAGTCTGGTTCGGCGTCTAATAAGTCAGACTCAGGCACGCCGGTGTTAATGTCACCTCCGGATAACAACAACACACTGCCCCCTTCGGCGGCCACTTCCTCTCGAATACTATCAATTAAGGTCTTACGCGCTGCTAAGCCATACTCACCATATTTGTTGTGCCAAAAGCGGCCATGATGATCGTTAGTATGTAATACGGTGATTTTATAGCTTTGATCGACTTGCCAAGTTTGCTCGGGGCTAGAGCTACAGGCTGCGAGTAAGCCAGCCAACACAGAGGGAATAAATACGCGATAAATGAAAGGCTTCATCTTTCTTCCTTGATTCGATGGTTAGTAGGCTAATCATAGTTCAATAACAATCACTTACAAGCATAACAACCAGCATAAAAATGCCTAATTAGTGGCCTTGTTTTGCATCTTAGCCAAAGGTGTTGATAACAAACATTTAAAAGATGAGAAACGCAAACTTGGCTTAGATCAAACAAACGCAAATGATAATGATTTACATTAAGGTTAAATAGTTATTTGAGTACAGCATGTCTACCATTGATCTCGCACCACCACAGCAACTTCCCGAAGCATTAACCGGCCAAGCAAGCCCTTCTCCATTACAATTTGCCTTCACCAAAAAAACTGGCGCTCATGCAAACCATGGTAAGCGTGAGTCTTTAAATGGCGAGCAAGCACACCAGATGCTAAGCAAGCAATTAAGCCAAAGCAAAGCGAGTCAGTTACCTCGCGCTATTTACATTCACATCCCGTTTTGCCGAGTTCGTTGCACCTTTTGTAACTTCTTCCAATACGCCAGCAATCAACAGATGATAGATGATTATTTTACGCTGTTGGAACAAGAGCTGATTGCTAAATCTCGCTACCCTTGGACACAAGCGAGAAGCTTTGATGCAGTCTATGTAGGTGGTGGAACACCCACTGATTTAAGCCCAGAGCAGCTTAACCAGCTTGGGCAGCTTATTCATCGTTATTTTCCCTTAAGCGACAGTTGTGAAGTAACCCTAGAGGGCAGATTAAATCGCTTTGACGATAACAAGTTTGAGGCCGCACTTGCCGGTGGTTTCAATCGTTTTTCTTTTGGTGTACAAAGCTTCAACTCCAAAGTTCGCCGTGCTGCTAAACGCCTTGATAAGCGAGACTACATTGTAGAGCGTTTAAGCCAATTAACAGCCAGTAATCGCGCAACCATTGCGATAGACCTTATCTATGGCCTCCCCCACCAAACACCAGAGAACTGGCAACAAGACTTACAAGATGTATTAGATACAGGCGTGCATGGTGTAGATTTATATCAACTGCTTACCTTTGGTGGCAGCGGCTTACAACGCAATATTGATGCGGGCCGTGAAGCTGTTCCATTGAGCACCAGCGACAAAGCATTAATGTACCAACAAGGGCATCAGTTCTTCGCCCAAAACGCTTTCCGACAGCTTAGTTATTGCCATTGGGCAAATGGAGAACAAGAGCAGAGCCGCTACAACTCCTTAGCCAAACAGGGAGCCGAAATTTTGCCGATTGGCGCAGGAGCTGGTGGCAACATCAACGGTTACGCCTTAATGCAAACTCGAGATATAGATACTTGGCGCGCAGGCATAACAGACAATAACTGGGCTTTTGAGCAGCTAAGTTTGCCGGCTAACAATGCCCAGCTAAAAGCAGCAATCACTAGTGCTTGTGATCAGGGGCTGATTGATGCAGATAAACTCCCCCATGGAAGAACGCTTTTTGAACATTGCCAACCCTTGTTTAAAGCTTGGCAAACAAATGGTTTAGTCAGTTTAACTGCCCAACAAGCCGCATTAACCATGGCGGGGCAGTTTTGGTCGGTGAATTTAGCCAATGCCATGACCCAGTATTTGCAGATGTACCCTTTATCTAACGGCCAGTAAACTATTAATTTGTTAGTAGCTTGTTATTAACCATTTAAGCTGCCAAGCTGTTTGTTCTAACATTTTACGAGTAGCAATATGTTTGGCACGGTAAGGACACTGTGGGCGTTAATGGTAGTATTTGGACACTTGTTTTGGCTTAGCGACTTCGGTCGCTTTGCAGTGTTTGGCTTCTACATTCTTAGTGGATATTTGATGACCTATGTAATGCAGCAGCGTTACGGTTATCAAGCTTCAGGCAAGAAGCGATTTGCCCTTAATCGATTTTTACGCCTTTATCCGGGGTATTGGTTTTCTTGCCTGTTAAGTTTGCTTTTGCTGCTGGCCTTTAATCGCTACTTTCCTCTAGCGGGCTTTTCAACCATTGCGATACCGAGCAATGCCGCTAGTTTGTTGGGTAACTTCACCATGGTTTACCCAAGTTGGCTACCCCACTCTATTACGCCACGTTTATCCCCAGCGGCATGGGCACTTACCGTAGAAATATTCTTCTATTGCGCCATTTGCTTGGGCATATCTAAAACATTACAACGCAGCCTTATTTGGTTAGCCTTATCTGTGCTGTATGTTGTTGCTAGCTACATTGGCGACCTATACTGGCATGCCCGTTATTTTTCCATTCCTGCAGGGTCACTGCCATTTTCCATTGGGGCCGTTATCTATTTTGTCGTACAGCAAAATAAAGTGCCGATTAGCTGGCAAGTTATACTAAAAAAACCAGCATTAATACTGCTGGTTATGGTCACTATTTCTGGTTTTACCGCATGGCAAATTAATCAAGGTTTGCACTTAATTACCGCGGAGATACTGTTTTATACAAATATGCTAATTAGTGCGATGCTAGTTTTGAGTTTAGCCTTGGGGCATAGCCTACATAACAAAATATCTGCTGGCTTCGATAAGTTTATTGGCGACTTTTCTTACCCTATTTACCTACTTCATTACCAAGCGAGCATCATCGCAAGTTTGCTGCTGTTAGGCGAAGCAAGTAAATTTAAACAACACTTCAGTTCAGCGGCCTTGCTGCTGGTAGGCCTAATAGTGGTAGTGCTTTCGCTATTAGTTATCAAATGTATCGACCTACCCGTTGAGCGCTTACGCAAGTCAATTCGCGATAAAGCCAGCGGTCAATATAAAGCCGCTAGCTAAACCACTTGATAGCCTTGTTTAGGCATTTTGCTGGCAATTAGAGCGAGGCTTAACACCACCACAAACGTGGCTGCGTTAGCGGGCGCTTGCAAGTTAAAATCAACACTAATGTGTATTAGCATGGCGGTAATGGCCATAAAGCAGCCTAAGGCCGTTCCTTTCATTAAGGGGTCATTACGTTTTCGCAAGGTACGTAAGCAGCGGTAGGCTACCCATAAAACCGCTGCTCCTAAAAGCAAAGTAACAGGCAAGCCTGACTCAATTGCGAACTGTAAATAGTCGTTATGAGTATGGTCGAAAAAAGCACTTATGGGCTGAGGTAAATAGGCTTGAAATACCGAATAAAAGCTGCCGGCACCGCTGCCCCAAACAGGGAAATCTTTGAGCATATTCAGCGCCCAATCAAAGATATAAATACGCCCTTCGTCTACCAATACCGTAGAGCTCAAACGCTCTCTTACCTTACTTAAGCCAAACAGTGAACTCACAATCAACATGTCGATAATAAGAATACTCACCATTAATATGGTAAGGCTTTTGGGTCGCTGCTTATAAAGCAGTAACGCCAATATACCGCCAATAACAGTAGTTGCAAAAAACGCACTATTGCCCATGCGTGAACGCGACATAACCAAGCCAATAACCATAATAATCATGCACATGCGCACCAACATCTTGGGGCTTAGGGCAGCTTCTAGCAAACCAGAGAGACGAGCCTGCCAAGTCTCTGCGCCGGTTAGTTTTAAGTCGGCGACAATCAGTGCTAAGCCCATCATTAAGCTAAGTAACAAGTAATTAGCAAAGTGGTTTTTATAGATGTAAGAGCCTGTCGCCACCGGGCCTATATCGGTACCAAACACAGGGCTTTGCTCAACATTCGTCAATAACAGCATCGCACCATAAAAGGCCTGAAAAGTACCACTTACCACAATGGCAATTAACACTGCACGAATACGTTCTGGGCGGTTCACCAGCAGCAAGGTATTCACTGCCAGCAACATATAGCTCACACCTTTCAATAAGCTAATTTTACTTTGCTCCGGATCTAACGAAAGCGGTGCGAAGCCGTTGACAGCTTCACCAGATAAACTGGCGACGGCGCGCAACTCAGCATTTTGCGGTGCAAGCCAAGCCAGTAAACCGGCAGGTAACGGCACTAACTGCAGCAAAGTAAAAAATTGAAATATTGCCAACGCTGCTAATAACCACCAGCCAGGACGCAGATACTGCCAAGGGATTTTTGCTCTAAAACAGTACACCAAGCCAATACTTTGTAAGGCAATGATCAATTCCATTATTGACCATGCCCAAGGGCGATTACTGCCTAAAGGGATGGGTAACCAAACTAGTAAAAAGATAAAGCTGGCAAAGATTATCGCTTCTAATCTTCCCGTCGATACTCGCATAGTCGGCGCTTCCTTGTCATCTCTGGGCAAAGCCCGGAAAAATCTAGTGATTAAATTGCTGCTTGTTAGTGTTTGCCTAGCATTTGCGCTGGGTTATCCCATAGCAAACGTTTTGCGTGCTGCTCACTGCTTAGTAGGCTTATCTGTTCAAAGGCTTCACGTAAATCGGGGGTACGCTTTTCCAAGTCATGGGCATCACTAGCCACAATATGAATTGAATCTGCCTTAAGTAAACTCTCTGCTATGTTCTGTGCTTGTTGGCGAAAGTGCCCTAAAAAAGAACCAGCAGTCACCTGAAACAAACACCCTAATTTGAGTAATTGAGAGAGCTGGTAAGGATTCTTCCAAATACCATGGTTACGCTCTGGATGAGCAATCATGACTTGAATATTGTTGCTGTGTAGCCAGCGCACTAAACTGGTTGTTCCCTGAGGGACACTGCCATGTGGTAACTCAAGTAACAACAAAGACTTATGTTTATACTCACCAATAAAAGGAAGCAAACCTTTTTGAGCCCACAGCATCACCTCTGGGCATAAATGCACCTCAGCTGCACTGCGAAGCTCGATGTCTAGTTCGCGCTGAGTGATAGCATGTTTAAGCGTGTTATAAGCAGCTTCAATGGTGGCTGGATTATTGTTGTAAATTCCTGGGTGCATGTGTGGCGTAGCCACCATCACTTTGGTTCCGCTGGCTATTGCCATCTCTACCATTGCAATGGCTTGCTTTAGATTCTGTGCGCCATCATCAATCCCCGGCAATATATGACAATGCAAATCAATGAACATTTTCTTCTCCTGCTACTTGCCATACATGTGGTCGCCGCAAGCGCCAAACTAGAGCGCCAGCGCAAATTAACCCTGCATAATTAAAGCCCAAGTCGCCCCAGGAAAACTGTCGATGAGCAGAAAACAACTGCAGCCCTTCATCAACCGCAAACACTAAGCACAACATTACAAATACCAATGGCAACTTAACTAGCTTTAAGCGGTACAACTTGTCACTTACTGCCATCATTACCAAGGTGCTAACAATAAATGCAGCACTAAAGTGCACCACGCTATCACCACCTAACAAAATTTCTAACTCAACAAAAAATACACGATTGTTGCCTAGGCTCTTTAAGCTACTCGCAAGCAGAAGCAACAGCGCAACGATGCAGCAAGCAATACGCCAATATCGCTGTTTAGGTATTGGCACAAGCGACATAATCTATCCCTGCTAACAAATACAAAGCACAGGCGCGTTGTTTAAATTGCGGTTGCTTCATTGCTTGGCTTAAGCCTTTATGCATAAAGGTGTGCTGTTCAATTTTTAGTAAGGCTTTAGCCACCGTTGTACGCTGCTCAATACTTAGCTCGGGCCACAAGCTTAAACCAATCTCTACATAGGCAAATAAAGTAACGGGGGCGTTCTCGCCCACCTTTGCGGCCAACTCCAAATACGCCATCGCCTCTTGGCTACTGGCTTGGCGATAAAGGGCGTTTTTAGCTAAATCAACATAGGTGTTTGGCCAAGTTGGCCTAAGTTCAGCGGAACGTAAATAGAACTGCTGAGCTTTAAGCAAGTTCTGCTTTTTTAACAGGGACTTATTCGCAGTATCGGGGCTAATAACTAAGCTGTAAAAGTTACTCCACTCTACTTGTTTGGCAGCCAATACCTGATAATGAGGGTGATTGGCCTGCCAAGCGAGCATGTCACGAGTGACGTGTTCGGCTACCTCTAAATTAGTTTGTGTGAGTTGCTGATTAAGATCTTTCTGCCAACGTTGATGCCAAGCGCCAACCGCATAGCTGTTTGCATTGGCTAATCCATATTGCACTGCAACAACGGCCACCCATAGAGCGGTGCCTAATAGCCCAAATAAAAACAACTTATGCTTAACTTGGCTCATCAATGATGCCCTCCCGCACATTTATACATAGGCTAATCGGCCGCTGCATATAGATCGGTTAATTGGGTATTTAAACGTTTAGCCTCGAAGCGGCTTACAAATACTTCACGACACTGCTGAGACATCTCGCTAAGCGTTGTTCTATCGAGTTGGCCAATAACTTTGGCAAGTGCATTGCTGTTACTGTTTTCAAACACATATCCGGTGCTTCCCTCTGCAACTAGACTTGGCAAAGCACCAGCATCACTCACGACAACCGGCAAACCTTGGCGGAACGCTTCTATCACCACCAAACCAAAACCTTCCCAGCGCGAAGGCACAACTAGCGCATCAACACTGGCATACAGCTCACGAAGTTGCTCTTGGCTACACCAACCATGTTGAATCACTCGACAATCGGAAACATTAAGCTGTTGTTTCGACACAACACTCGCGCCAGCAATGTGCAACTCTACTTCGCTATCTACTTGGCGAATGGCTTCGATTAGCAAATCTACGCCTTTTTGTTTGTCTAAACGCCCTACAAACAATAGCTTTAACATGCCTTGGTTTTCGCTTCGCTGTATGTCTTGCTCCAAATCATCTAAAGCATTCTCAAACACCACCATTTTATGCTCAGGAATCTTTTGCTGGCGGGCACTTTCAAAATCATGATGAGAAATATTAATCACCGAGCTGACTCGGTAAGCCAATACCTTTTCGATTTGTGAGAACACCTTCGCTTTAATGCCGCTGTAACCATCAAAGCACCAGCCATGGGAACAATACACCACCTTCCGCTGACTACGCTTAGTTATTAAACCTGGTATGCGACAAACCACACCCGCAAAAGTACTGTGGATATGAATCACGTCGGGGTCAAAATCGATAACAGCTTGCTTAAACAACTTAGCTAAACTTGCACACGAACCTAGGCTGCGGCTTGGCCGATCAAAGCAGCGATAATAGGCCTTTAAGGGCGCGTCTTCCGCTACGTGTTGCTGCGGTGCTAGCACCAAAATATTGTCGGTGCCGTAGCACTCTGCTTGGTAAGGGATAATAGTGTTTAAGTAAGTTTCTACGCCGCCTACCAAGGTTTCGGTTACATGTAATATCTTCATGATAACTGGCTCTCCGCTTGATACTGCTCTAAGCGTTGCAGCATATCTCTAAACTCTACATCCCAAGCATTTACTACCTTGTGACGAGCTTGAATAACTTGTTGCTGCAGCTCGGGCATATCGGCTAATTGAATAGTTTCGCTGTGTTGTTGCATGCCTTCGCGGCTAAAATCAAACAACATTGAAGCAGGTAGCTTGACCGCTTCAACAAAGGCGCTCACTTTGCTGTCCCAGCTCATTACGGTAAACGGTACCGAAAAAGAAAAAGCACTAATTGCCGAGTGAAGCCTAGTAGCAAATACACATTGCGCCTGGCTAACTACTTTAACCAAATCATCGACTTGCTCTACGCTTACCACCTTTGCATCGGGCAAGCTACTGGCAATGTCTTGCATATATTGCTGGTCTTCTTGGGCACCATTGGTATACAGCACTGGTAACAAACCAGCAGCCTTAACCTTAGCCACACACTGGCTGATCCATTGCTGGTAGTCTTGCTCGTTAAAACTCACATCATTGTCAGAATTAACCATTAATACCACCGGATTCACAATGTTAATGGCGGCATATGCTTGTTTACTAAGTTCAGTGTGTGGCGCTTCACTGTAACTAAGGTTCAGATTCACAGCGGGGTCTATGCTCACCACCACCTTGTCGGCAATCTGCGCGCCAAACAAGTAAGCGATATTGTCTTTACTGGCAGCATCGCGTACCGAAATATACAAACACTGCTTAGCCGCAAACAATCGCTTGAACAGCCAACGCCCTGGACCAGACATCCGCTTAGCCACCCCAACATACACTACCGCGTAGTCGGTATTAGCGAAGTAGCAAAACAGTGATAGAAAATAAAGCTTAAGCGGGAAGTTAAGATAAACATCGCTAATGAGGTTACCGCCGCCCATCAACACCACATCAGCGGCCTTCACTTTACTCATCCAATTACGGTAGTTCTTAACAGCCACCAGCATACTATTGAGAGGGATAAATAGCTGGCGTACCCATTCAAAACGGCTCTTCAAGATCTTGTCTTTAATTGCATTTTGCTGAGCACTACGCTCAAAGTTATGCCTTCCGGCAATATCTAAGGCCTCACTGGAGATATCATAATTTTCTAGCTTCCATGCCAGCGAATTATGAATTAATGCATCACCAAAATTATCACTATAAGGAACTGCAGCAATAAGGTAATGGGTGTCCTTTTTAGTCATCTAAGACTCCTTGTCGAGAACTACCAAAAATAAGTGAATAAGCGGGGAGTAAATAAATAGCTGCCGATAAAATATGCCTAAAGTAACTTCCCTGATCGGGCTCAAATAGCAGCAGTACAAACATATGAGAGCAAAACAAGGTAAGTAACAAGTCTCCCTGTTTACGCTTAATCATTTTTCCGCAAATCATCAACACGCCCACGCTAAACAACAGCAGTAACAGTTGATTAAGCCCTTGGGCAAAAATCAGCGGCAAGCTCAGCTGCAACAAGGCCCAGCCAAAATTAATAATAAAGGGCAAGCCACGTGCTACATCCACTAAATTGTCGAAAGCAGTTACGTTAAAACTACCCTCTAATTTGGCGTAGTTATTGGAAATATCTCGCTGGCCTTGAGACATTTGATAAAAGGCATCAGGTAACAAAAAGGCTAAGCAAACAAAAAAGGCAAGAAAATACCAAGCAGGTTTAAAGCTTGCGAGCTTAAATGCTGTTCGATTAAGGCTATTGCGCATAGGAAAGCCTTTATCACTAAAATACTGCATGACATAGCCAGCGAGAAATACCCCTAGAATAAGAAAATAGTAGGAACGAACCTGCAGCGCGTAACTCACGTAAAGTACCACAACGCTAAAAATAAAGGCTTTACGGCTAAAATAAGTGGAGTAAAACACCAGCAGACAAAGCGCCATTACTATGGTTTCTTTGGCTGGCCAAATAACATTGAGCAGCATACTAGGCAGGGTAAATAAGCTCACTACCAGTAAATCTTTAAGTGTTACTACATACTTTGAAATAACCAGAAGCCACAAAAAACCAATGGTAGCTGTGCTCAGCACTGCGCTTTCACGTCCTAAAAAATAGAGTAATTCACGGGTAGCTAGGAAGGAGCCGTCTAGTTCAAAAAATACAAAGCGCCCTTCTATCTTCATTGCATCGTAGCCCCATTTCCAGGGCAAAAAGTCTTTACCAACGGTCATCAGCAATAACAGCATCAGCGACCAAAACAGTAGGTAGCAAACACCGAGTTTAGTGCGTTTAAACTCGACCATAGTGTCCACCTAAAGACTGACTATCGGCATAAATTAGAGAGACTAGCCAAGTAACTAGGTAACACGCTGCTAAACCAAGAGCGCCAGTTGATAAAGACAAAGCAAGGCCGGAGCAAAGCACACATACCAACACTGTTAGCACACAGTTGGTATATACCTGCTTGTCTGCCGAGAATTTCACGAAGATGTGGTAAACCGGACCAAAATACAAACGAACACAGGCGGCTAAAGCAAACAGTGACCAAATTACCAAGGTGTTGGAATCTAAATCTGCAACAACATACACCCCAATAACGGCCAGTGAAGAAACAATCAAGCCAGCCACGCTTAAGGGCACGCCGTCTTTACGGACTTTGAGATAGCTTTGTTTGATATCGTTTGAGGCTAAAATCTCCGGTACTTGCACGCTGTTGCGAATCGCCAAGATAAATACAAACAACTGGAAGATCCGCCCCCCCCATGCAATAACGCCGGTATCGTATTCGCTAAGGGTATAACCACTAATTAAGATGATGCCCCAAAACAATACGTATTCACTCAAAGTAAAAGCTAAAAACTTAGAGTCTTGCTTTAAACTTTGGCTAAGTTTTATGCCTTCGCTTTCATCTGATAGCTTAAAACCCTGCAGCAGCTTTTTATTACCAAACAGGCTAAATAAACAAAAGTAAGCAAGTAAACATGCGCTTAAAACCACAAATACATCATTAGTGTTGCCCGACAAGGCCAGCAACAAGAAAATCAGCGAGCTGAAGACAAAAAACACACCCGCTTCAAATAAATAAGATCGGTAAAACTCTTTGATCACTCGGTGAGATAGAGACACCATTTGAATAATCGCAAAGCCAACAATATACAAAAAACAAAATACGATTATCTCGATGCGACTAAAGCTTAAGGGCACTACCACAATGGCTAGGCTTAAACTTAAAATAAGTGACAAGCGACACTTTTCAAACAATACGCGCGCCGCTTTATCAGTTTCGCCTTGGCTTGATAAGTCGAAATAACGGCCAAAAAATGAATACTCAGATCCGTAACGGCCAATCACCAAAATTAAGTTGGCAATTGAAATAGCAAAGGATACCTGACCAAAACTGTCCATGCCATAAAGCCAAGTGATTACCGACGAAAACAAAATTAAACCGGTCGCACTAAAAGCTCGCAGCAAAGTAATGCTGCCAAAGCGCTTAACTAAAGACTCTATGCGCTTTAGCCCACTCATGCGCTTACTCCGTATTCACGGTAGTAACCATAACGTGTTTCGTTTTTGGCGTTTACTCGGTTCAAGATAACCCCATCAACCACTACTTTGTGATTGATCATCTGCTGCAAGGTATGTTCAATTTGATTCACCTTGGTGCGCCCAGCATTTACCACCACAATGCTTGATTTGGTGATTTGACCAATAATCAAGGCATCACTTACCGCCGCAATTGGCGGAGTATCGATAATAATTTTGTCGTAATGCTCGCTGAGCTCTTCGATAAGTGCTTTAAATTTTGACCCCGCCAATAGCTCTTGAGGGTTAGCGGTTTGCATTCCCGCGGGCAATAAATCAAGGCCGGAGCGCTCGTGATGAACCACACAATCATCTAACTCTGCATCCATCACTAACAAGTTACTTAAGCCTGGGTGAGCACGGTTAAGATTAAAGCGTTCACCCATCGAGGGTTTACGTAAATCACCATCAATCAACAGGGTTTTTTCCATACCAGCCATCGCGATAGCTAAGTTTAAGGCAGTAGTGGTTTTACCTTCATTAGGTACCGAAGAGGTCACCGACAAAAGCTTACGCTGTTGGCTCATCATGTTCAGCATTACTGAGGTACGAATACTGCGTACCGCTTCACTAAAGTTGAGCTGTTTCTCATCAAAAAACTGCTCTAGCGGTAAATTATCTTTATTAAAGCGAGAGCGTTTAACCAAAGGAATAACCCCAAGCGGAGTAAGACGAAGCTTGTCTTCAATGCCGCTGGCGCTTTCAATGGTGTTGTTAAGTGATTGACTAAGCAGCGCCAGCACTATGGCAACAGCCAAACCAAAAGCCGCAGCCAGCACTATGATGATGCCTTTCTTTGGTTTAGCGGGAAATAATGGCGTAACAGCCCTGTCGGCAAAGCGCGCTACTGCAGCTTGAAAGTCACTAGTGGCATTGGTTTCTTTTTGGCGAGTAACAAACAAATCATAGAGGTTTTGGTTACTGTCAACTTCACGTTTCAAGGCATCGTAAGTTGCCCGCTTAAGGGCAATATCTTGAAACTCGGCCTTTTTGTTTTCCATCTCGGTGCGGATCGCATTTTCTTGAGCACGAGCACTACGCAACTCCTTTTCAACACCGGAAGCGAGCACTCTAAGCAGCACTTCAGAGCGTTCTTTCACCGAAGCCAACTGAGCTTGAGCACGGATCATCTTGTCGTGTTTAGGGCCATAGCGTTTGCTAAGCTCAGAAACCAATCGCTCTGCTTCAATTTGTGCCAAACGCACATCACGTAACTGTGGATGGTTAGAGATTGCCGTTACCGAAGAGAGCTCTGAGATAGCGGTATTTTTATTATCTTGCAGTAAGTAGTAAATAGACTCCGAAGCGGTGCGGCGATCTTGTGCATCGGCTAAACGGCGGCTTAAGTTGCCCAGCTCTGAGCTAGCTAAACTGTCAATACCGCTTACATCTACTAGCTGCTCACGCTGCAAAAAGTCACTCAAACGGCTCTGTGATTCTATCACCGCTGCTTGTAATACGCCTATCCGGTCAGCCAACCAGTTGGTGGCTTCTTGATTAGCAATAATGCGACTTTCACGGTTAGAGTTGATGTAAGTTTCCCCTACCGCGTTGGCAATTTTGGCGGCTAGTTTAGGATCCCTAGAGTCAAAACTAATATTTACTAACTGGGTCTTTTTAACCGGATTAATGTGTAGATTGCGCTGGAAGGTTTTCATTACCTTTTGGCGCGCAATTTCTTGCTGCTGCTCTAAATCTGGAAGTTCTTCTTCAGGCATAAAGCTTTGTATAAGAGGCACCGAGCGCAACAAACTTTTAAGGCCAGCGGCATTAAAGCCCTTACCATCGTTTGCGCCGTTAAACTCAGGGTTGTCATAGAGCTGAAATTCGTCAATCACTCGTTGAGCAATGCTTCGCGATTTAAGTAATTCGAACTGCGTGAGGTAATACTCCTGCTTAGAGGTGTCAATGCCAATCACATCATCAATCGACACCGCTTTACGCTGCTCAGCTTCAATCAGTAATACTGCGGTTGCCTGATAGGTTGGCTTAATCGCAAAAACCAACAATATGGCCAGCAAAACACTGATAAATGTAAAACCCAAAATCATCAGCCATCGCGACTTCAAAATCGACAAATATTGCATGATGTTAATGAACTCATCATCTGCATTATTGCCGTTGCGCATTAGAGCTGCATTATTCACTGTTGTTGTCATTAACTAAACACTTCCCTGTTAGCAAACTTACGGAGTATTACTGTTGGCACCCTTGCCGTAAAAGAAGCTAGGCCTTAAAAGAAACTGGCCTTAACCACAATAATGTCTCCCGGAGCGATGCGGTGCTTTAACGCTGCTTTCACTAAGTCATTAGTGCCATTTCCGGGAGTAATATTGATATTTGTTTTCGACGCTCGCTCTGTAAAACCACCCGCTAGAGCTATCGCTTTTTCAACCGTGAGACCGGGTTGGTAAGCGTAACCACCAGGGTGTTCTACCTCACCGTTAATAAAGATTTGTCGGTAGCCAATAATGTTTACCGCTACCTTAGGGTTAATCAGGTAATCACCGCGCAAACCCTGCTCAATGTTATCTCTAAGTTGCTGGGCAGTAAGGTTATTAACTGGAATTCGCCCCAAGTAGGGATAGTCGATTTTGCCACTATTGGTCACTAGCAACTCCATCGACAAATCACTCTCGCCGTATACCACTATTTGGATGCGGTCACCTGCGCCTAAGCGGTAGCTTTGCTCTAGGTCATTGGCCAGAGAAGCAGCGCTAAATCCGCCCCACATCAACACCGTTATTAGCAAATACCAGGCGTGTTTGGTGTTACACAATCTAGCCAAGAGAGAACCATCCCTATTCATCACAACTCCTTGAACAGCTTTACTTAGTAGGCAGTTTTACCTACAAATCCTTTAAAGATAGTGAGGAATACAATTTTGATATCCATCCAAAGCGTCCACACACGAATGTACTCAAGATCGTATTGCACCCGCTTTTCCATTTTTTCTAAGGTGTCAGTTTCACCACGGTAACCATTGATCTGCGCCCAGCCGGTAATACCAGGCTTCACTTTATGACGCAGCATGTAACGGTTAACGATTTGACGATATTCTTCGTTGTGAGATACCGCATGAGGACGCGGCCCAACAATAGACATGCTGCCCATCAACACATTGAAGAATTGAGGTAACTCATCTAAAGAAGTTCGGCGAATAAAAGCACCAAACTTAGTGACTCGGGGATCGTTTTTAGTTGCTTGCTTCACTACAGCACCATTATCTTGGGTGCTCATTGAGCGAAACTTCCAAACACGGATTTTCTTTCCGTCTAGGCCATAGCGATCTTGCTTAAACAAGATGGGGCCAGGAGATGAGCGCTTAACGCCAATAGCCACCGCCAATAAAATCGGGCTAATCAACATGATGATAATCGACGCCAATACAATATCTTGAATGCGTTTCACCAACATACTGCCGCCACGGAATGGACTATCAAATACACTTACGGTTTGAATATCACCCAGCGAACTCCAACGTGAATGCAGTAAGTTATAGGTGAAGAAATCTGGCACGATAAAAGTGGTTGTGGTGGTATCTGAAAGTTGCTGTAAATAACCAGTAATGCGGTCTTTGGCATGCATAGGCAATGCAATATACACATGGTCGACTTCACCGCGTTTAGCCATTTCCAGCGCAGTATCAACCTTAGCTACAGGCCCTGTATAGCCACTACTTTCTAAACGTGAAACATCCCTATCATCAAAAAAGCCAACAAATTGAATACCTAGCTCTTCAGAGTTTTCGAAGGTTTCCTTGAGTTGCACACCGTTTTGCGACACCCCGATAATGGCTGCGCGGCGAGTGTTATAACCAAAGCGACGCATTACCGCTAAACTCTCACGAAATACTAGGCGCCAAGCTATCAGCAGCATTGGCGTGGCCACTACCCATGAACCCACCACCACTCGCGAGTAGGTAGCCGAGATTTTTAGGAAGTAATTAACCGCGAACAACAAGGCAATGCTGATAATCCAAACCCATAGGTTAACCATGGCTTGTTCCTTAAGAGAAGAAACCCGCCACGAACGGTATAAGTTGAAGGATTCCGCTACGACCAAGTAGATGGCTGAGAGGCCAACACCCATTAGCTGAAAGGCCAAATCGAAGGAACCATTTTTAAGCCAAGACAAGCCAGCTAAAACGGCAATAATGATAAATACATCTGAAATTCGGTAAACAACAGCGAGTTCAAATTCGTTAGAACGAACTACGCCATTTTGTTTCTGCATATCCATTGCACACCCCTAGTATCAAGCTTATAAAATTCCATGTATTGCTTGTATATCTCTGTATCTTACGGGTGGTTACTAAACCAAAATTTGGCGTTTACCGCTCTTAATTTTGATTCTTCATAAACAAAAAACTAACCTGACAAATATCACAAAATTTAATTGGTAATATAAATTAAAGGTGATACAAGCCTCAAAACAAGAAAAAACATTACTCATTTATAAGTAGCTGAATAGGGTTTGTCAACACAAAACAATCAACAAACTCAACTATTTTTTCGCTGAAAAGTTAACAGATTTTTTAGCAAAAACTGAGCTTAAGTAGAACCAATTTCATTTGTATTACGCTGGCGTTTCAATAAAAAGATCTAAGATGAGAAACAGAAGAATAACGGGGACAACTTAAGAAATTGATATTTTAGTTATTAATATCAGCAACTTAAGTATTGAGTATTGTCTAGGATATAAAACGAAAAAAGCCACGCTAAGCGTGGCTTTAAAAATGGCGGAGGAGGAGAGATTTGAACTCTCGAAGGGCTATTAACCCTTGCCGGTTTTCAAGACCGGTGCATTCGACCACTCTGCCACCCCTCCGCAGGGGTGTTGCTGCGATTAAAAAAACCATGCAGTGCATGGCTAAGTTAATATGGCGGAGGAGGAGAGATTTGAACTCTCGAAGGGCTATTAACCCTTGCCGGTTTTCAAGACCGGTGCATTCGACCACTCTGCCACCCCTCCGCAGCGGTGTGAATATTACGTTTATGATTTTCGAATGTAAAGACCCATTAAGTTTAACCGCTCGCAAATCAGACAATTATCCACAACTTTTTTAAGGCAAGATGATAAATTGTCCAAATCTATAAGATTTGAGGAAAGTGATTACGTACTAGTAGCCCTTTTTACAGCGAAAAAAACAATAACTTTACTCACCTAAGAAAGGATATCTCACACCTATTTGAGAGCGAATCTCATCCATAATCTGCATGGTTTCAATACTCTCTTGCCAGCTCATCACTTCACTTTGTAATTTACCAGCAGCAACACAACTCATTACTTCTTCTATTTGATACTCAAAGCCCGATGCTCGAAATGGAAAGTCTTCAACTATATCTGGCTCACCATGCACACTCAGACAAGCTTGAGTCCCAACCCAGAACATACTCGGCACGCGGATATGCCCATTTGAACCAAAAATGGTGAAGCTGTTTTCTGTATTAGCCAAAAAGTTACAGGTAAATTGGCTAGCGCAATGGCCATAATTCATAACAACACTGCTGCGCTCGTCTACACCGGTGCTACCAACAAGGCCATCAGCTACAATTTTATTAGGTTTGCTTTGGGTAACAAACTGAGACATAGATACGTTATACACTCCCATGTCTAATAGGCTGCCACCTGCTAACTCACGGTTAAGCAAACGATCATCTTCATCACGAGGGATATTAAAACCAAAACTGGAACTGATAAGTTTAATCTCACCAATTTTTTGCTGCTCAAGCCAAGACTTAACCTGTTGCCATGCAGGCTGAAAGCGCGTCCATAATGCTTCCATTAAGAACACATTATTAGCCTTTGCTAAGGCGACTAGTTCTTTAGTTTGCGCCGCGTTTACAGTGAGCGGTTTTTCACACAATACTGGCTTGCCTGCTTCAAGGCACATTTTAATACTGTCGAAATGAAACCGATGAGGGTTGGCAATATAGATAGCATCAACCTTGGGATCGTTTGCTAACTGTTGATAATCATCTAGCGCTAATTGGCCATCAAACTCATCAACAAAGTCCTGCGCACGTTGCAGATTAGAACTAGCAACAGCATATAAAGTAGCTTGAGGAATAACCGCTAAGGCTTCAGCAAAGTTACGCGCAATACGACCAGGAGCAATGACTCCCCAATTAAACTGTTCTGTCATTTTTATTCTCTAAGGCGTTATCAATTGATTCATAGTAACCAGATTGAAAAGACATTCTAGTGAGATATTCAGAGACGATTCACTTCCATTTCAAACTGTGACCTGGCTCTAAACCTCGTTGATAACAATGAAATTATTCATAATGTGCACCCAAAAAATCACAAAGCTAACTCACTTGCTCGCTTACCGCTATGCCCAATATAAAACACCGCTGCCAACAAGCTAACTAAGGCCGCTACCTGCCAAGCCATGGGCACGGGGCTTAACAATACAAGTGCTATTGCCGCCAGGGCTGCCCGCTCCCAATGCTTAAGCTGGCGTTTTTGCCAACCCTGCATAACCAAAGTAAAAGCATATAAACCCGGTAAAGCAAAAATAAACACCTGAAAAGCAGCCAGCCAGTCTCCTTGAGCAAGCGGCGTATAAGCAAACAATATCGGAATAATGTAAAGGCCTTTGGCAATCTTCCATGAGGTAAAGCCCGTTGCCATTGGAGGAGATTTGGCAATCGCTGCAGCGGTAAAGGTACACAAACAAACTGGCGGGGTAACGTTACTGTCTTGAGAGAGCCAGAAAATGACTAAATGGGCCGCTAATAGCAACATAGATAACTGATTTTCATCAAGTAGCATTGGCCGCAGTAAGGCCATCATTTCATCAGGCATATCGTTTATTAATGCTTGGGCTTGGGCAACACTCATCGCACCTTGCTCTGGACTAACCCCAACCAACATTAGAATAGCTTGCACATCTGCACTCAGAGCACCAGAGCTTAAAGCGTTCACTAGCTCTACATTCGCCATTAATTGTAATAACGCTGGAGCAGACAAAGTAGCCAACACAATATAAGAAGCGGTTACTGGCAGCCCCATGCCTAGCACTAAAGATGCTACAGCAACCAGCAGCAGCGCCACGAGCAAACTCCCACCAGACCATTCGGTAATCATCAAGGAAAAAGTATTGCCGATACCAGCAGTGGCAATCACATTAACAATCAAACCTACTGAACATAACAGTACTGCGGTTACCACCATATTGCGCGAACCGAGCGCGAAGGCATCAGCAATTGCCGTTAGCCCCATTTTGTTTGGGGTAAACCATGAGCTCACAATCACCGCGATAATTGCAATAACAGCTGCGTAAGTGGGTGTGTAGCCCATTACCAGCAATACAATCAACAAGGTAACCGGCACAATAAACGACAAGCCCTCACGCATCACCATCGGTAGCAAAGGAGGAGCTTGTTCCATAGTTCGGGTTAATCCCGCTTTGTAAGATTCAGTTCTCACATAAAAAACCAGCGATGCAAAATACAGAATAGCCGGAAGAATACTCACCATTACAATGGTGCTATAAGGAATTTGCGTATAACTAGCCATGACAAAAGCCCCTGCCCCCATTATTGGCGGCACAATTTGCCCACCAGTAGAAGCCGACGCTTCTACTGCGGCTGCAAATCGCGGGCTAAAGCCTGCGTTTTTCATCAAGGGAATAGTCACAACGCCAGTAGACGCAGTGTTGGCAACAGCGCTTCCAGAAATAGTGCCAGTAAGTCCAGATGCAATAATGGCCACTATTCCTGGCCCGCCAACCAAGCGGCTAGCAATGCTTTTAGACAAATGAATAACAAAATCACCCGCGCCAGAGCGCAGCAAAAAAGCGCCGAACAGGATAAACATGAAGACAAAACTTGCAGAAATTCGTGCGATATTGCCAAAAATAGCATCATCGCCATAAATGCTTCTAAACAGCAGCGTCTCTAAGCTCAGCCCCTTAAACTGAAAGACCCCCGGAACAAAATTCCCCCACCAGGCGAGATAAGAGATGGCCGTTACAATTAAAATAGGAATCACCCAGCCAGTGGCTCGACGGGTCATATCAATTGCCCCCAAAATCACCAACGAACCACATAACCAGTCTAAGGGGACTAAGCGCACACCTCGTTCATAAATGAGGTCTTCCGCGAACAATAGATATATCGCCGAGAAGGCAATAGCCAGCACCCACAACTTGTCCAGAATGGCCAAATGGCGCTGCGAACTTAATGGTTTTAATAAGCCACACAACAAAATAAAACCAGCAAAATGAAGAATGTTTTGCTGTAACACGGCAATATCCGCAAAAATATTGAAGTAGACATGCGCCAAACTAATAATAATGCCTAAAACGTATATTAGAGGTACAGCACGAGTATCTTCAATTTCTTGGCGAATACTGTCAGGTACGGCATTCCATTGCATAGTGATGAATCCTGAGGAGAATAAAGGAGACCTAGACCCAAAGGCCTAGGTAAAAAAACTATTGCGCAACTAAGTTATCGGGAATGTTTAAACCTGCTTCACGGTAGTAACGTGCAGCACCGGGATGCAATGGAGCAGGTAAACCCGCTAATGCCTTATCTAAGGCCATTGCATTGGTCGCTTTATGAATAGCTTGTAAAAAGCCTAAGTTTTCATAAATGGTTTTGGTAAGTAAATAGACAAACTCCTCGTCTACATCTGCATGTACTGCCAAAAAGTTAGGCTGCGCCATGGTGTTCCAATCTTTATCAAGATTTGGATAAGTGCCCGCAGGGATAACATAACGCGTCCACAGACCTAAACCACCATTAGCTTTTTCCATTTGCTCATCGGTTACATCTAATGGGCTCACATCCTTTGCTGCTGCGGCAAACAGTTTGGTTACTGCCCCCGTTGGTGCGCCGGCTGGAGTATTAATAGCTTCTACTTGCCCATTTTGTAGCGCTTCTGCAGATGGACCATAACCAGCAGAAAACAGCTCCATTTGTTTATCAATATCTACGCCTAAGTTACCTAGCAAAAAGCGGTTAGAACCAATGGTGCCAGAGTTCTTTTTACCTAAAGCGACTTTTTTACCCGCTAAGGCCATTAAGTCACTTAGATCACCATTTTTAGCATGCTCATTTTTAACCACAAACTGCTCTACGTTTTGCCACAACATGGTGATTGAACGTAAATGAGTTTGCTTGCCTTCTTTCTCTAAGGGGCCACTGCCATTCACCGCATAAGAACCATATAAACCTTGAAGAATGGCAAATTGAGCTTCTTTATCACGTAGCAACTTAATATTTTCGCCCGAACCAGCTGAGTTTATCGCCGAGACACTCACCTTGTGTTTTGGCTGAATTTTCACCTTAGTTAACGTTGCCAGCGCAACACCAACCGGATAGTAAGTACCGCCAGTACTGGCGGTAGCCAAAAGGTAGTTTGTCCCCGTGTCGGCCTGTACTGAAAAAGATAAAGCACTAGTGATTAGCGCAACCTTGCATAACCAATGACGCATGATGTTACTCTCCTTAGTAAACAGCCCTGCTAGCGCTAGAGCCAAACAAATAGCTAATTAGTCAATCATAATGATTTTATTGAATTTTCATCCTAGACACAGTTGCAAGCATTAACAAGTTATTAACAAGCCTAGTAAGACTAAAGTTGCAGCCTTAAGGCTTAATAGAAGTATTTTTGATAGAGCTGTTGAAAAGCTTCGGTTTCTCTTACCTGCGCAAGTGCATGTTGAAACCTGGTTAATTGTTGCTGGCTAATTGAGCGATTGAAAGCAAAGCAGTAATCATTTTCGAACAGAGTATATAAAGGCTTAAAGCTAGACTGATGCCCTTCCAAGCTTTGTTCAGTTAACGCCATCAAATCTACTCTTCGCAGCGCTAACAACTTAAAAGCTTGCTCAACACTCTTCACCGGCACCAGCTCAGCGGAAAAATCAGATTTAGTTAAAAATCCGTCAATGGCTTGGCCCTTCATAATCGCAATTTTCAAGTTTTCAGCATCCTTTAAAGAGCTGATCTCAAGCTTGCTATCACTTAAACCATAAAACTTTCCGCGACTCACGTTGATCGGGCACGCCCATTCAAACTTATTTTTGCGCGGCTCAGTTTTAATTGTTGAAAATAAAACGGTATAGGCTTGTTGTTGCAAGGTGGCGTAACCACGCGTCCAGGGTACAATTTTCACCTTTGGCGCAGGACTATTTAGCTGGGCAAATATAAGTGCCAGTAATTCAACAGAAAAGCCAGCCGCCTGTCCGTCTTCAACATAGTTATAAGGGAAAAATTCTTCACTGTAATAGTCTAATTGCTCTAGCGTGCGAGCGCTTAGTTGACTACAAC
This sequence comes from Agarivorans sp. OAG1, assembly GCF_037076485.1. Classification (NCBI taxonomy): domain Bacteria; kingdom Pseudomonadati; phylum Pseudomonadota; class Gammaproteobacteria; order Alteromonadales; family Alteromonadaceae; genus Agarivorans; species Agarivorans sp. OAG1. Next base: position 1,532,245 of record NZ_AP028990.1, on the reverse strand, counting down.
AAAGCAGGCTAACGGTGAATACAACAAGTTTAAAACCTAGCAAATAAGGTCCTCCTCTTGAGATAAGGATTGAGTAAGTATCACGGCTTTCATTCACATTAAAGCGTCAACTATGGCGCTCACCAGCAACTACAAGTACACTTCTCTCTCACTTAATCGATAGAGTATTAACTTTTGCGTTTTTATCGACTGTGCTGCGCGGCGCTTATGGCTAGCTGCAGCTTTTCACTGTTTGCCAGCAATTGGTCTGAGTCGTCTTCACTACCAGCGAGTAAACGGTCGATTAAACAAGTAATTAACACTTACCATAACGATAGTCTAAAGCGACTATTGCCGCTATTTGTAGCTGCAAAAGTGGATTACCCACCACAAAAAATCACCTTATTGGCCAGCAAGCGCTCGCGCAGATTAGAGTTATGGGCCGATTCTGGGGAAGGATATAAGTACATTCATACCTATTGGATACGCCACGCAAGTGGAACCGCGGGCCCCAAATTACGTGAAGGTGATTTACAGGTTCCAGAAGGTATCTATGAAATTGAAGGCTTAAACCCTAACAGCAAATTCCATTTATCGATGAAGCTGAACTATCCCAATAGCTTTGATTTAGCCATGGCCAAAAAAGAGCAACGTCATCAACCCGGTTCCAATATATTTATTCACGGTAAAACATCCTCGGTTGGCTGTTTAGCTATGGGAGATCAAGCTATAGAAGATTTGTTTGTATTGGTTGAGCGCATTGGTCCGGGCAACAGCCAGGTTGTTATTGCCCCGCATGACCCAAGGCTATTACCGCTGTTCCCGGTACCAGATCATCTTCCAGAGTGGACCGCCGAGCTATATCAACAAATTCAACAACAATTTGAACAATTTAAGTAATGCGTTAGGCTAGAGGAAAGTAATAACAACCAAGTGGGAGAAGCTGTAAATGCCAATCGTGCATATTCGCTCCTTAGCCTTACCCAACGCCATTGATATGCCTAGCCTACTAGATAAGCTGGCCAATACTTTTGCCCAACAAGCCAAAATTCAACTAGAGCATATAAGCATCGAATGGAATTACATTCAGCCGGGCCACTATTTTGTAAACCAACAAGTTCATCACCAGCAACAAGCTAATCAGCCGCCACTCATGGTTGAGCTGTTTATCCCCGATGTACATAGCGATAAGCGCCAACAACAACTTGTTAGTGTTTTAGCTAAGGTAATCCATCAACATAGCCATATTGCCTTAGATAACATTTTTGTCTCTCTGAGGGTGGCTCAATCTGGCAGCATTTTTGATAATGGACGCATTGTTACTTGGCCTAAGAAAGGTTAAGCAGCGTGATGTTGGCCATACTCGCGCGGTAAGCGAATAGTAAAACCCAAACCTTGAGGTTCAGCATTAAAGGTTTCTACGCTACCTAGCAAGTGTTGATGAACCAAGTTGTATACTTGATTTAGGCCTAAACCCACATTTCCAGAACTACGGCCAGTAGTATAAAAAGGGTTAAAAATAAGGTTTATATCTTCGTTAGATACGCCACTGCCATTATCTTGATAGTTAATTTCTACCATTTCTTGGTTAGCATCAATATCCACCTTCACATGTGGATAAGCATGACTAACAAAACCATGTTGAATGGAGTTATCAATAAGGCAAGACAACACCAGCTCTAGCGCCCGTTGATTCACCAGCATACTTGGATTACTGCCAGAAACACTTAGTTGAACATGTAAATCGGTAAAGGGCTGCAAGAACATCTGCAACTGCTGCTCAAGCCAGGTTTTCAAGTTAAGTCGTTGCAGGCTAGAGTCAATATCACTGCCCGCTAAGGCTTTAAAGGTGTTCACTAGGGCCGCTGAGCGCTGTAAGCTACTCTCAAGTAATTTCCCTCCTTCAATACCTTGATCCAGCATAGCTTCCAGCTCTGAACGTGCTAAGGAGCCATCTTTAAGTTGCTGCCCTATGCTCTGATAGTTGCTGATTAACTGAGATGCTGCCGTAATGCCCACACCTAAAGGCGTGTTAAGTTCATGGGCCATGCCCGCAACTAAGCCGCCTAATGCGGCCATTTTTTCTTTTTCAACAAGCTCTAGCTGGGTATCGTTTAGTTTCGCTAAAGTATGCTGCAAAGTATGATTAGCCTGCTCTAACTCTTGAGTTCGCTCTGCTACCCGTTGCTCTAACTGCTCCTGATCGCTGATAACTTTTGCCGCCATGCTTTTAAGCAAGCCCCCAACCTGATTAAACTCATCATAGGCCAGCGAGGGAACCTTAGTATCGTAGCGCCCCTTAGAGTAATTGCTTACCAAGTGGCTTAAATGCTCTAAGGGCTCAATAATTCTGCGCGTCATCGCTAAAGCAATAACGGCCACCAATACAAACACAACCAACAACACAATCACCACATTTGATTGGCGTTCCACCAACAGCCCCCAAAGCGAGCGACTTTGTGCACTCAATGATAGTGAGAGAGGCTCGGCCATTTGGCTTAAATCCAAATCTACATCTATGTAAAATCGTCTTTTAGGTGGCTCTCCCTTAGAGCCTTTAAACAGTAAGCGCTGTGAATGAAATAGCTCTAAGGAGCCTTGCTGAGAAATTCGTGAAGCCGCTTCACGCCAAATCGACTGCATAGGAACAAACACAACTAAAGCGCCCACTTGCTGGCTATCTTGAATAGCGTTTAGATTTTTTTGCAACAGTGGCTGCATAAATAGCAGACCCGAATCGCTATCGATATCATCAATACCAGTCACCAGCTGAGCGAACTCGGAATCTTGATAAACTTCGATTAATGCTTCTTTGCTGCCTTCTTTGACTTGTTGATTTAAGCGTTGAATCGCTGCGTAATGCACCTGTAAGTCCAGTATCTCAGCCTGCAAAGGCGCGCCTTCAATAATTTGTCCTTCTAAGTCGACAATGTAAATCGCGGAAGCCCAGCTGTTTTGCTGAAGTACCTCACTAATAAGTTGGTTAGAGTGGAAGCCAAAAATGGCAGAGGTTGGTGTAAGTACTACATCGTTAACTTGGGCTAGGCTTTGTAAATCAAGTAGCAACTGCCTTACTTGGTACTGAATATTTTGCGCGATATTGTTGGCTTTTAGGTACAAAGTTTGCGTAACAGCTTGTTGATCTTGCTCTGAAATTTGCTTAAGAAGAAAAGAACCAATGAGTATACTGGGCAATAAAGCCCCTAACAGAATACTAAGCGCTAATGTTGTTCTCAGCTGATTGGCTTTAATCATCATTGCTTTTGAGTCTGCCTATAATCTCTTTCAGCAAATTGCTGCATATACTCTCTAGCTTTAGCGGCATCCAGCACGCCTTTACTAAATAACTCAAAGCCTTTACGCAAGCCAAGCCAAGCACTGGCTTGCGCTGCCTCTGCCGACATAGGAACCGCTTGCTCTAACTGCGCCAACATCGCAGCCTGATTGGGGTTTGATTGCTGTTTTATTTGATTAATTAAGTCAGCGTTTACTGGGAGGAATCGAGCCTCTTGGTATAACCGTTTTTGTACTTTTTCACTTTGTAAAAACTCACTCAATTCTTTCAGCGCAGCGGCTTTGTTAGAACTCAAGCTTTTATCAGGAAAAACCAATACCAGACTAGAAGAAAGTGGCTTAAAAGCGCTATTGCCAATGTTCGGGATTAAAGCAATGCCTAAATCATCTCCTAAGTGGTGCTCAAAGTCGGCCACTGCCCACTCGCCATTAATGGCGTACGCAACCTTACCTTCAATAAAATCTTTGTAACCACAGTCGTAGGTACATTCAGCACTCACTAAACTGCGTTTAGCTAAGCTCTTATAAAAATTAAGCGCGTCTTCCATAGGGGGCTCATCAAGCGTTACTTGCTTTCCACGCGTCATTCGGCCACCAAAAGTATTGTAGAACCCAGCGAACCAATACATCTCGGAGTAATTCCAACCGATGGTAGCAATGCCTTGTTCATCTAGATGTTTTTTCTGCTCTAACAACTCTTGCCAAGAATTGGCGGGCTTCTCAACCAAACTGCGATTATAAAAAAGCATCAGGTGGTTACCCTGCAAAATCGGGATCCCGTGCAATTGCTCATCAATAGTGGCTGTAAGTAACAGGGTGTCAGGTGTATTGGCTTCGATAAATTCGCGAGGAACAGCCGACAGCTTAGCTTGCTCTGCAATGCCAATAATATCGGAAGGAGCAAAAGCAACATCGGCAGCAGTGCCCTGCAAGACCGATTTAATCAGTGCCGGTTTTAAGCTTTCAGAAGTGATCTGATAAAGACTAACTTGATGCTGGCTTTGCGCTGAAAACTCATCCAGCAGCTCTTGAAAAATAGCTTTGCCTTGCTCTCTGTAATAAAGAAAGCTCAATTGCTCGGCGCTAGCGCTTCCCCACACTATTGCTAGCAACAGCAGCACAACTCGCATGCAACCCCCTTCTTCATCCACCCTGTTTTCAGTGTAGTTCAAAAGAACTAAGTTGCGCTGAAAACGCGTTTAGTATTCGGGAGATAGCATGCATTTAAGCCATTGAATTTTTAAAAATAAGGTCTACGCTACACGATATTCAGATACCATCGCCGCACCGTGCTTTAGCGGCTCGCTCATCCAGCTTGGTAGATCATCAATATCAAGGTTATCCAAGAGGTTTTTTAACTCTAAACCCAGCTCTGTATCACCTTCAATTTTTAAGCGGCGCTGAAAAAACAGCGTATCGGGATCTTCTTGACGCCCCATCATCAGCACAAAGTCATTGAGTTCGCCAGAGAAACTCACATCAACTTGCGGTGCGGTGGCTTGCACTTTTAAACGCTCTTCATCAAAAGTGATATACCAGCTTGCGGCTAAATCACTCACGTTAAGCTTTAACCAACGCTGTTCTAAAAAGTCTAAATCACCTTCTTCTATCGCTTCAGCAAAACTTAATGCCAGTGCTTTTTCCATGGCTTTGCCTTGCAGCGCAAAGGGACACATTTTAACTGGCAAACTTAACAAACGTGGCATCTCTTTGACTAAAGATTGTTTTAAGCGAGTAAGCACTAAAGACCTCATAAAATTAACAAACAAAGCTGATAAGTGGCTCAGTTTACGCAGTTTTCCCTAGTGCAAAGCTGCGCTGAGTCAATATCCCATCTAACTAAGCCCAGTAGAATGACAAAAAATCTCGCGTTGAGGGAAATATGGAATTACTTTGCCCTGCTGGCTCCTTGCCTGCAGTTAAGGCGGCGGTGGATCATGGTGCCGATGCTATCTATATTGGCTTTAAAGATGCCACTAATGCCCGTCATTTTGCTGGTCTCAATTTTGATGGGAAAAAGCTCGATAAAGCAGTAGATTATTTAAAGCAACACCAACGTCAGCTACACATTGCAATCAATACCTTTGCTCACCCAGAGCAGCATCAATTGTGGTACTCGGCCATTGATAGAGCGGTAGAAATTGGTGCCGATGTGGTTATTTTGGCTGATATTGCTTTGTTAGAGTACGCCAAAAATACCTACCCCAATTTAACCGTTCATTTATCGGTTCAGGCTTCTGCCACCAATGCTTCGGCAATCGCATTTTATCAGCGAAACTTTAATGTTAAGCGAGTAGTATTACCGCGCGTTCTCTCTATTCATCAAGTTAAACAATTATCACGCGCTTGCCCAGATATGGAACTAGAAGTATTTGCCTTTGGTAGCCTATGTGTAATGGCTGAGGGGCGCTGCTACTTATCGTCTTATCTCACCGGCGAATCCCCCAACACGGTAGGTGCTTGTTCGCCCGCCTCATTTGTTCGCTGGCAAGAAACAGAACAAGGCTTAGAATCTCGCTTAAACGATATACTTATCGACCGCTATGGGCCAAATGAAACAGCCGGTTACCCGACCCTATGTAAAGGCCGCTTTGATGTTGATGGGCAGCGCTATCACGCGCTCGAAGAACCTACTAGTTTAAATACCCTTGAATTACTGCCCGAGTTATTTGCCGCCAATATTTCTGCGGTAAAAATTGAAGGTCGCCAACGCAGCCCAGCCTACGTGGCTCAAGTCACCCAAGTATGGCGTGAAGCAATCGATAGCTACCAAGCGCAACCTGAACAGTACGCCGCTAAACAACAATGGATGAGCCAACTCGCTAAATTGTCTGAAGGTAGCCAAACTACATTGGGTGCTTATCACAAAGCTTGGCAATAACTATAGGTAGATTATGAAGTACTCACTTGGGCCAATCTTATATTATTGGCCAAACCAACAAATTGAAGAGTTTTACCATTTAGCCAAAGCCAGCAGTGCCGACATTGTCTATTTGGGCGAAACGGTGTGCAGTAAGCGCCGCAATATGAAAGCGCAAGATTGGATAGACCTAGGACAACAATTGTCTCAAGCAGGCAAGCAAGTGGTTATTTCCACTATGGCTTTGCTAGAGGCACCCTCAGAGATCCGCAACTTAAAGAAACTCATCGACAATGGTGATTTTACCATTGAAGCCAACGACTTTAGTGCGGTAGAAGAAGCCCATAAAGCGAAGCTGCCTTTTGTGTGCGGCCCTGCAATTAACATATATAACGCTTATGCCCTTAAAGTATTGCTCGACCAAGGCATGCAACGCTGGGTAATGCCAGTAGAGCTGTCTCGCGATTGGCTGCAAAAGCTGAGTAATGAATGTTTAGAGATGGGCATAAGAGAGCGCTTTGAAATAGAAGTATTTGCTTATGGCCACCTACCACTCGCCTACTCTGCTCGCTGCTTTACTGCGCAATCAGAAGGTAAGAGTAAGGACAACTGCGAAACCTGTTGTATTAACTACCCAACAGGGCGAGTGGTAAATAGCCAAGAAGGTCAGCCATTATTTGTACTAAATGGTATTCAAACGCTTTCTGGTGAATGCTACGACTTAATTAATGACCAACAAAGCATGAAAGGGCTGGTTGATATAGTAAGAATCAGCCCTTTAGGTGAAGAAAGTATTGAACACTTAGAAGCATTTCGCTTGAGAAGTAACACTAACGAGCATTTTCCAACGCCCGATAGTGTGAATGGATATTGGCATCAAATTGCGGGCATTCGCCAGCAAGATTAACTCAACTTGCGAGAGCCAGTTAAATTTGGCTCTCGTAACGATTTAATTCAAACAGAGCCAAACGGTGCTCAACAAAGTCATACACGTTATTGGCCAATGAAAGCTTAAAGTAACTGCTGGCTAATTGTGGGTCACCAGCACGCTGAGCTAACTTCGCCATATAGAAATACGCTTCACATAGTCGCTCGGCCAAGGCGCGGTTATCCCCTTGCACATCCATAGTGGTGCCTAGGAAAGTTTGCTGGTCAATCTCGCCAGCGTATAAACGCACAATCTGCCAACCCCAATCTTCATTGCGGTAGGTTTTTAAAGCTTCAACCAGTTCATTTTGGGCTTCGGGCTCCCCCGCCTCTAGCTGAATAAGATAGCGCCATAGCACTCGGTATGGGTCGTTAGGCGCTTGGTCGGCATAATGATTTACATCGGCCATAGCAAGCTGAGGTTTGTTGGCGTAATTAAGCGCTATACCGCGGTAGAAATAAGCAAAGCTATAATCAGGCGCCAGTTCTACGGCGGAGTCAAAGGCTTCAAAAGCGCTATCGAATTCTTCCGCTAGGGTAAAATACACACCCAAAAAGTTGTAGGCTTCAACAAAATCTGGCTTTAACTGAATTGCTCGATTAAAGTCAAAACGCGCTAAGGCGCGCAGGCCTACTCGGTCAAAAACAATACCGCGCTCATAATACAATTGGGCCATTTGCTCTTGATTGTACTCACCAGAGTTAAGCATTTGCCCAAGGCGAGCCAAAGCGACTTCGGATTGATAATTAACTTGCAAAGGTTTTGCCAACACCACGGTTTGCGGAGCTTGACTCGAAGTGCTAGCACAAGCGCTAAGGTAACCAAACGTTACTAACATGCACCCTGTGCGCAAGGCTTTTATTAACATATCACTTCCATTTTTCTTCTAGCTTGAGCCAAAGCAAGGCTCACTTTGGCTCATCATTGTTATTAACCCTAACAAGAGTGCTGGCTTAGGGAAACCTAAACTTAGCATTATCGATAAAATTCTTATTTTGAGTGGGTATCTAGCTCAGCAAAGGACTTAACCAAATCATCCAAGGCTTTAATTTGGGTTAGGAATGGTTCTAACTTAGATAAAGGCAAGGCACTTGGACCATCACACTGCGCGTTTTCTGGATCTGGATGAGCTTCCAAGAACAGACCAGCAAGGCCAGTTGCCATGCCAGCTTTTGCTAACTCACCAACTTGCTCACGGCGGCCACCCGATGCAGCACCCAATGGATCACGGCATTGCAGAGCATGAGTAACATCAAAAATAACCGGTGAACCCTTGCTGACTTTTTTCATGGTGCCAAAACCTAAGGTATCTACCACAAGGTTATCGTAACCAAAGTTACTACCACGCTCACATAAGATGATTTTTTCGTTGCCACATTCAGCAAACTTATCAACGATATTGCCCATTTGCGAAGGGCTTAAAAACTGAGGTTTCTTAACGTTAACTACCGCACCGGTTTTTGCCATTGCTTCCACTAAGTCAGTTTGGCGCGCCAAAAATGCAGGTAGTTGAATAACATCGGCAACTTCAGCCACGGGTGCAGCTTGCGCAACTTCATGCACATCGGTGATAACAGGAATAGAGAATTGTTGTTTAATCTCTTCTAATAAACGCAGGCCTTGCTCCAAGCCTGGACCACGATAAGAATGAATAGAAGAGCGATTGGCTTTATCAAAAGACGCTTTAAAAACGTAGGGAATGCCTAGCTTGTTGGTCACTTCTACAAAGTGCTCGGCAATGTGCATTGCCAAGTCACGAGATTCCAATACATTCATACCAGCGAACAAAGTAAATGGCGCATCGTTAGCCACATTTATTTTGCCGATATTAACGATTTTTTGCTGCATGCTATTCCTCTTAATGCAAAATTGCGGGTTGCGAATCCATCGAGTGGATCTGCACCTTTAGTATCTTCGATAAGGGGTCATCGGGACACTGTTCAATAAAATATTCAAAGTCGTTAATTGCAACGTTGTTGCAATCTAACTGTTGATAAATAAAACCACGGTCGCGCATTTCATGCGGGTCGCCAGGCTTTAAGCGTAGTAATACTTGAGAAACCCGCAACGCTATTTCAAAGTCATCTTCACGTAAACAAGCACTTTTAAGCTCTGCTAACCAACGCTCGGTCATTTGTGCTGAAGAAATAGGTTCTAAGTCATCTTGCGATAAACGAGCCAGATTACCTTTGTGACCTCGATGAATAACTTCTAGCTGCGCTAAGCTGCACTCTTCACCATTACAGGCATCAAAATAAACAAAGCGCTGCGACATTTTAAAAGCGAGAATAGTTTGGGCGGGAAACTCAATAGCGTGGCATTCAATATCCAATTTACGGGCAAAGTAATGCAATAACATCGCAAGGCTGGTTGCATTGCCGCAGCGTCGACTAAGCGACTCACCAATCAACAAATTTTGACTATGATAGTAAGCTTGCCAATCACTGGTAAAGCCTAAGTCAACATAAAACAGTTTTTTAAGCTGTTCAAAGCGCAACTCAACCTTCTCTTCTAGAGGGTTAAGTTTGAGCCAATCTAACCATAGTCGATGCAAGGTTTTACGCACCAGCACCATAGGCTGCCCAGAGATTTCTTCTTCAATACCTAAAATTCGAAAAATCACTCAAGCTTTTCCTTTACAATCTTGTACTAACAACACACCACGTGTATTGCCTTATTCTTTAATACGGCCACCGGTAACGCGATCCATACCGCCATAGTCTTGCTCGGTAAACACCTCATCAAACCCTTTGGCAGTGAGCTGCTGCTGCACTGCATTCTTTTGGTCAAAACCGTGCTCTAGCAATAACCAACCACCGGCTTTTAAATAGCTTGGCGCCTGACTCACAATATGTTCGATATCAGCTAAACCATGCTGCTCTGCGGTTAATGCTGAGCTTGGCTCAAAGCGCACATCGCCCTGCGACAAATGTGGATCAGCCGGGTCGATATAAGGCGGATTACTCACCACTAAATCAAACTTCTGCCCTGCAAAAGGACTAAACCAAGATCCTTGTTTAACCTGAACCCGCGATAAACCTAACTCACTAGCATTGTACTTAGCCAAGTTTACTGCATCTTCATGTAGGTCGCTGGCAAATACTTCCGCTTTTGGTAGTTCGCTAGCTAAGGCCAGCGCTATTGCTCCAGTGCCGGTTCCTAGGTCAACTATATGGGTATCGGCGTGGTTAAGCACTTTCTTTAGTGCTTGCTCAACTAAAACTTCGGTATCTGGGCGCGGGATCAAAGTTGCAGGTGACACTTTTAACGATAAAGACCAAAACTCTCGCTCACCAATAACGTAAGCCACGGGTTCACCGGCCACGCGTTTAGTCACTAGCGTTTGGTAAAGCTGCCATTGCTCGGCACTTAAGGCCCTTTCGGGCCAAGTGAGCAAATAGGTTTGGTTGCATTGCAATACATGTTGCAGAATAACCTTGGCATCAACCTTAGGGGATTCTCCACCTGCAAGTTGCTGCTTAGCCCAATGCTGAGCCTCAACAATGCTGGGCAACTTAGCCTTCACCTTCTGCTAAGGCAGCAAGTTGGTCGGCTTGGTACTCTTGCAAGATTGGGTCGAGCAAGGCCAGTAACTCACCTTCAAGGATGTCGTTTAAGCGGTACAAGGTTAAGTTGATGCGGTGGTCGCTCACGCGCCCTTGCGGATAGTTATAGGTACGAATACGCTCACTACGGTCACCACTGGCTACTAACTCGCGGCGCATACCGGTTTCTTCTGCGCGGCGTTTTTCGTCTTCTGCAGCTTGTAAACGAGATGACAATACCGACATCGCTTTAGCGCGGTTTTTATGCTGTGAACGTTCTTCCTGACATTCCACTACTACGCCACTTGGAATGTGGGTAATACGAATTGCAGAGTCAGTTTTGTTTACGTGCTGACCACCCGCGCCCGATGCACGGAAAGTATCAACCCGTAGATCACCGGGATTAATCTCAATTTGTTCAGCTTCTGGAATTTCTGGCATGATTACCACGGTACAAGCCGAGGTATGAATACGCCCTTGCGATTCAGTTTCAGGTACGCGTTGTACGCGGTGACCACCTGACTCAAACTTCATCAAACGGTATACGTCTTCACCGTCAATCTTAGCAATAAGCTCTTTGTAACCACCCTGCTCACTCTCGTTACACGACATAATAGTCATGCGCCAGCCTTGGCTCTCAGAGAACTTGCTGTACATTCTAAATAGGTTACCAGCAAAAATGGCAGCTTCATCGCCACCTGCACCGGCACGAATTTCTAAGAAAACACTACGCGAATCGTTAGGGTCGCGAGGTAACAACAATAGCTGAAGCTCTTCCGACAAGGTCTCCATGCTTTGCTTAGCTTCGTCAATTTCCATCTCAGCCATTTCACGCATTTCAGGATCGTCGTCCTGTAGCATTTCATTTGCTGACTCTAAATTCTCTTGAGCTTGTTGGTAAGCAGTAAAACAATTTACCACTTCTTCAAGCTGAGAGTATTCTTTGGTTAATCCGCGAAACTTGTCTTGGTCAGAAATAATGTCTGGCTCGCCCAGCAAAACCTGAACTTCTTGATAACGCTCTTGCAAGGTTTCAAGTTTGGATAAAATTGACGCTTTCATGCTTTCTCTCTGTTAAACGCAATACCTCGCTTGCTAATGTTAGCAACGAAGTATCGACCACAATCGGGTTATTTTCTTAGGCCAATGGCCTCTCGTATTACCGCAAGCTCTTCAAGCCGACCATCACGGCCTGCTTTATTAATGGCTTCGGTAGGAGCGTGAATAAGTTTGTTGGTTAGCTGAAACGCAGTTTCGCGGATCACCGTTGAGGGATCTTTACCATTTGCCAAAGACTCAAGGGCCTTTTCAACAGCAGCGTCGCGAACGCGTTCGCTATGACTACGATAATCTCGAATGGTGGTAACCGACTCTAACGAGCGTAACCAGCCCATAAAGTCTTCACTTTGCGTTTCTACTATAAACTCAGCTTGCTCAGCAGCTTCTCGGCGTGACGCAATGTTTTGTTCAACAATACCTTGCAAGTCATCCACCGTATAAAGGTAAGCATCGCGCAGCTCACCCACTTGTTCTTCAATATCTCTTGGAACAGCTATATCCACCAAAAACATCGGTTGAAAGCGACGTTTCTTAAGTGCTGTTTCAACCATGCCTTTACCAATAATCGGTAACGGGCTAGCGGTGGAGCTAATCACAATATCGGATTCGGCTAAGTGATTAGGTATTTCGTTTAGGGTTATCACTTCGGCGCCAAACCGGTCGGCCAAAGTTTTAGCCCGTGAGACCGTGCGGTTAGCCACCATTAGTTTGTTTACGCCTTGGTCTATAAGGTGTTTAGCAACCAGTTCTATGGTTTCACCCGCTCCCACTAACAATACTTTTGAGCCACTTAAATCATCAAAAATCTGTTTGGCTAAACTTACCGCGGCAAAAGCAACAGACACCGCATTCACCCCAATATCGGTATCTGTTCTTACTTGCTTAGCAACAGAAAAAGCGCGTTGGAAAAAACGCTCCAATACGCTACCTACAGACCCCGCTTCACGAGATTCGGTATAGGCTTGTTTTATTTGCCCCAGAATTTGCGGCTCGCCTAAAATCAACGAATCCAAACCACTTGCCACCCTCATTAAATGAGCCACCGCTTGCTGCTGTTGGTATTTATAAAGGCAAGGTAATACTTCTTGCTGATTTAAGCCCTTATAGCTAATCAACCATTGCACAACATCATCGCAACTTACTTCACCTAAGTTGCAATAAAGCTCGGTACGATTACAGGTTGATACGATCACCATCTCCACACCAAGCTGAGTACCAGCATGGCTTAAAGCTTGGTTAACCTGTTCTGGACTAAACGCGACTTTTTCACGCAGGCCAACGGGAGCCGATTTGTGATTGATTCCTAAGACTTGCAGAGTCATCGTAGTGGGGCTTTGTTGCGCCTTTTCCTAATGGGGTAAAAAAGCAAATTGTACGGGAATATAGGGCTAAATAAAAGAAACTCGCACGTTAAGCCGCGCCTGATTAGCTAAAATTTATCGCCTAAAGCGACACATCTTTGCTTTTAAGCAATTTACAGCCGCTACCTTGAACTTTTATACTGCAAAAAAACAATCGGAATTGCTGTGCGTCATCTAGCTGCTCTATTCATTTTGGTACTTGGCCTTAGCGCATGTACTTCTCCTCCGCCCATTACTACGCAAAACAGTGAATGGGGCCAGCACCTAAGCGAACTTCAACAGATAAAAAATTGGCAACTTAGCGGCAAAATAGCCTTTATCAATGACAATGAAAGACAAGCCGCCAACCTATTCTGGCAACAAAACAACAATAAAAGTGTACTGCGTATTAATGGGCCACTTGGCATGCAAGGTATCGAGTTGCACTACCAGCCAGGTAAAGTATGGGTAAAAACCAAAGATGAAGAGTACCAAGGCAGCGATGCGCAATTGTTAGTTTACCGTTTAACCGGTTGGCAAGTACCGGTAGAGCAACTGCCCTCTTGGTTGCTTGGCATTCCAACTCAAAATGATTACCAGCTTAATGCTCAAAACCGTTTAGCCGAGTTCACCACCAAAGAGCAATGGCAGATTGATTACTTAAACTATGGGCAATATAACCAACATACCCTGCCCCGTCAGCTAACACTTCGCTCGGCCGACAACCTACTAAAACTGAATATTCACAAATGGCAAATTAATGACTCAACACCCCATTAGCGGTCCATGGCTCTCACCAGCTAAGTTAAACCTGTTTCTATACATCACAGGTCAGCGCGACAATGGCTACCATGATTTACAAACCCTGTTTCAATTTATTGACTGTTGTGACCAGCTTTATTTTAAGTTAACAGACGATGGCGTAATTAACTTAGAAAGCCAACTAGATTTCCCAGCCGAAGATAACTTAATTGTAAAAGCTGCGCGTTTGCTACAGCAACACTGTACTGTTAGCCGAGGCGCCAATATTAAACTAGACAAACAACTGCCCATGGGCGGTGGTATTGGTGGTGGCTCTTCAAATGCAGCAACGGCTCTATTGGTGCTAAACCGCTTATGGCAATGCGAATTAAGCTTAACCGAGTTAGCCCAGCTAGGTTTGCAACTTGGCGCTGATGTGCCTATTTTTATTCATGGCCATAGTGCATTTGCCGAGGGTGTAGGAGAGCAAGTTCAAGCAGTAGACATTGATGAGCCTTGGTACGTTGTTTTGCATCCCGATGTACATGTTTCTACGCAAAGTGTATTTGGCCACCCAGAGTTGCCAAGAAACACGCCTAAGAGAACATGGCAGCAGCTTTTGAACGATAATTGGCAAAATGATTGCCAAGAAATTGTGGCTAAAGTTTATCCGGAGGTTGCACAAGCTCTTAGCTGGTTGGTAGAATACGCGCCGTCGAGGATGACAGGAACAGGTTCATGTGTTTTTGCCGCCTTTGCAACAGAGCGTGAAGCCTTGTCAGTGCTGAATAAACGCCCTAAAAACATTTCTGGTTTTGTGTGTAAAGCCTGTAACCAATCGCCGCTTCATCGGCAGTTGGCTAACGAAAAAACACTCTTAAACACAGCAGGTTTTTAAGAAATTTCATTCTTTCAAACTTAAAAAACGTAACGCTCTTTTGACCCGATAAATCTGAGGTTTCCATCGTGCCAGACATGAAACTCTTCGCCGGTAACGCCACGCCCGAACTTGCCCAGCGTATCGCTGACCGCCTCTATACCACCCTAGGTGATATTTCAGTAGGTAGATTCAGTGATGGCGAGATTAGTGTACAAATCAATGAAAACGTTCGTGGTGGAGACATCTTTGTTGTCCAATCCACTTGCGCTCCAACAAACGACAACGTGATGGAGCTGATTGTTATCGTTGATGCTCTACGTCGTGCCTCTGCGGGTCGTATTACTGCAGTAATTCCTTACTTTGGCTACGCTCGTCAAGACCGTCGCCCACGCAGCGCGCGTGTGCCAATTACCGCAAAAGTAGTGGCAGATTTCCTATCAAGTGTAGGTGTTGACCGCGTACTAACTGTTGACCTTCATGCTGAGCAAATTCAAGGCTTTTTCGACGTACCAGTTGATAACGCTTTTGGTAGCCCAGTATTACTACAAGACATGCTAGACAAGAATCTAGAGTCTCCAGTAGTTGTATCACCAGACATCGGCGGTGTTGTACGTGCGCGTGCAGTAGCTAAAATGCTAAACGACAGCGACTTAGCGATTATCGACAAACGTCGTCCTCGCGCTAACGTGGCTCAAGTTATGAACATTATTGGCGATGTTGATGGCCGTGACTGCATCATGGTAGATGACATGATCGATACTGGTGGCACACTTTGTCAGGCAGCTGCAGCACTTAAAGCAAAAGGCGCTAAGCGCGTATTTGCTTATGCTACTCACCCAGTATTTTCTGGTAATGCTGCAAACAACATTACCGAATCAGCACTAGATGAAGTGATTATCACTGACTCTATTCCGCTAACTGAAGAAATGCGTAATGTTGAGAAAGTTCGTCAATTGTCACTAGCACCAATGCTAGCAGAAGCTATTCGTCGCGTAAGTAACGAAGAGTCTATCTCTGCAATGTTCTAACTAGCATTAGACAAAGAATCTTAAAAAGCGCGGTAATGTGAATTACCGCGCTTTTTTATTGGCTTTCAAAAACGTCAATGGTAGAATGCCGCGCCTTTTGAATTGAAGTGGCCAAGTGTTACTCACTTTAACGCTGATTCAACGAGGTACTGGTTAGAGTTTGGTCGCGAAACTTTAGCCTCATTTTATTATTTGGAGAAACACAATGTCTAACATTAAACTTGACGCTGAACTGCGTACAGACCTAGGGAAAGGTGCGAGCCGCCGCCTACGTCACGAAGAGAAAGTTCCTGCTATCGTTTACGGTGCTGGTCAACAACCTGTATCAATCACTCTTGAGCAACGTCACGTGATGAAAGCTCAAGAAGCTGAAGCATTTTACTCAAGCATCATTACTTTAAGTGTTGCTGGTGAAGCAGTAGACGTATTAGTAAAAGACATGCAGCGTCATGCATACAAGCCACGTGTTCAACACATCGATTTCCAACGTGTTGATAACACTAAAGCTATCCACAAAGCTGTACCTCTGCACTTCCTAAACGAAGATTCTGCAGAAGCAGTTAAAAACGGTGGTAAAGTACATCACTTAGCTACTGAGATCGAAGTTAGCTGTCTAGCTAAAGATCTACCTGAGTACATTGAAGTGGACGTAGCTAACCTAGAACTAGGTAGCTCACTACACATTTCAGATATCACTCTACCTGAAGGCGTTACCTCTGTTGAGTTAGCTAAAGGTGAAGATCACGACCAAGCAGTAGTATCTATTACTACTCCTAAGGGTACATCTGAAGAAGCTTCTGATTCTGAAGAAGAAGCTACTGAAGAATAGTGATAAACGATATTCGTTTACTCGTGGGCCTGGGTAATCCAGGCCCCGAATATGCAGCCACCCGCCATAACGCTGGCGCATGGTTAGTCACTCAGCTAGCCAACAATCATCACGTCCAACTAAAACCAGATAGCAAACATTTCGGATTAACCGGCCGCATTCAAATGGCGGGTCAAGAAATGCGTTTGTTAATTCCTACAACGTTTATGAATCTTAGTGGCAAGTCTGTCGCTTCTTTAGCTAAATTCTATCGCATTGAACTTGAGCAGATTATGGTTGCTCATGATGAACTCGATTTACCACCTGGCGTAGCTCGCTTTAAAAAAGGTGGTGGGCATGGCGGCCACAATGGCCTGCGCGATATCATCAGCAAATTTGGCAACAATAAAGATTTTCATCGTTTACGGATAGGTATTGGACACCCCGGTCATAAAGACCGTGTTTCTGGGTTTGTTCTAGGTAAAGCGCCTAAAAACGAACAACTACTGATTGATGATGCAATTGATGAGGCGGTACGCAGTACCGATGTTTTGCTTAAAGATGGTTTAAGCAAAGCAATGAATCGATTACACAGTTACAAAGCGGGCTAAGCCCCTTACACAAATAGGTATTATTATGGGATTTAAATGTGGCATCGTTGGTTTGCCAAACGTAGGCAAGTCGACCCTTTTTAACGCTCTGACGCAAGCCGGCATTGAAGCTGCTAACTTTCCATTTTGTACTATTGAGCCAAACACCGGCGTAGTACCGGTTCCTGATGAGCGCCTAGACGCCCTAGCAGCCATTGTTAACCCACAGCGTATTCTTCCAACCACCATGGAATTTGTGGACATTGCAGGTTTGGTTGCCGGCGCTTCTAAAGGTGAAGGCTTAGGTAATAAATTCTTAGCTAATATTCGTGAAACCGACGCGATTGGCCATGTTGTTCGTTGTTTTGAAAACGACAACATCGTTCACGTATCTGGCAAGGTTGACCCTGCAGAAGACATCGACACCATTAACACCGAGTTAGCGTTATCTGATTTAGATACCTGTGAAAAAGCGCAAATCCGCGTTGCTAAGAAAGCCAAAGGTGGCGATAAAGATGCCAAATTTGAAGCAGAAGTATTAGTAAAAGTACAAGCGCATTTAGAAGCTGACTTAATGCTACGTAGCTTAGAGCTAAGCAAAGAAGAAAAAGCAGCCATTGCTTACATGAACTTCTTAACTGCTAAGCCAACAATGTACATTGCAAACGTAAATGACGATGGTTTCGAGAACAATCCTTACTTGGATAAAGTGAAAGAGATTGCAGCAAGCGAAAACGCAGTAGTAGTAGCCGTTTGTGCAGAAATTGAAGGCGAAATTGCCGAGCTAGACGCCGAAGAAAAAGCCGAATTCATGGAAGAAATGGGCCTAGAAGAACCAGGTCTAAACCGGGTAATTCGCGCAGGTTACGAACTACTAGACTTACAAACCTACTTCACAGCAGGTGTAAAAGAAGTTCGCGCTTGGACCGTACCCGTGGGTGCTACAGGCCCGCAAGCAGCCGGTAAAATCCATACCGATTTTGAGAAAGGCTATATTCGTGCAGAAGTGGTTGGTTACGACGACTACATTGAGCACCAAGGTGAAGCTGGCGCAAAAACAGCCGGTAAATGGCGCCAAGAAGGTAAAACTTACGTAGTAAAAGACGGTGATGTGATTCACTTCTTATTTAACGTATAAACCTTATCTGTAAACCCAAAAAGCCAACGTTAAGTTGGCTTTTTTGTATCTGCAATTCAAGTTTAGCTAAAACGCTTTTGCCAGTTTAACCGCCACTCACACCAAATTCAGCTCTAAACAAAAGCGTTAAAGCATCTCCAAAAGATAGTTTTTAGGCTTATTCACTCTATTATTAGCAACAGCTAATTAGCGCCCCCTAAAAACCTATTAGGCCAAAGCGAGCAAGTAACAGTCAATTGCGCACAAAGCAAACAGCAGAAATGAGCAAACTAAGTACATCGCGTACACAAACTGCGCAAACAAACTTTTTTGCCGTTTTTTGGCAAAAAAACGGTTGACGCTGTTGGGTCTCATCAGCATAATACGCCCCGTTCTCAACGCAAAGCGTAGAAAACAAGGCTATGTAGCTCAGCTGGTTAGAGCACAGCACTCATAATGCTGGGGTCGCAGGTTCAAGTCCCGCCATAGCCACCATTACTGTATACTGCTAAAGTTACAGTAAGAAATTTGCGGAAGTGGCGGAATTGGTAGACGCGCTAGATTTAGGTTCTAGTATCGCAAGGTGTGAGAGTTCAAGTCTCTCCTTCCGCACCATTCTTCTTTTAAGAAGAAACCAATAGTAAGACCCTGCAGGGATATCGCCAAGCGGTAAGGCAGCGGCTTTTGATGCCGCCATTCGTTGGTTCAAATCCAGCTATCCCTGCCACATTTTAAGGCTTGAGTTTAGTAACTTGAGTTAAGCAGCAAGAACCATGATTCTTGGTTGCAGTCTAAACCTTAGGTTTAGACAATCGAAACATCGGTAAGCTTGTTTCGAAAAGTTTCTGCAGGGATATCGCCAAGCGGTAAGGCAGCGGCTTTTGATGCCGCCATTCGTTGGTTCAAATCCAGCTATCCCTGCCACTTTTATTGTGCTCAGGTTTACCTGAGAATGCAGTAACTGAATAGGGCAATGTGCCCAGGTAAGACAGTAAAAGCTATGTTGTTGACTAGTATTTGCTTGCCCTGCCGATAAATTTGTAAGTTCACATTGTGAAATTGCAGATGGCTATGTAGCTCAGCTGGTTAGAGCACAGCACTCATAATGCTGGGGTCGCAGGTTCAAGTCCCGCCATAGCCACCATTAGTTTTAAGAAGTATTTCGTGCGGAAGTGGCGGAATTGGTAGACGCGCTAGATTTAGGTTCTAGTATCGCAAGGTGTGAGAGTTCAAGTCTCTCCTTCCGCACCATTCTTCTCTAATGAAGAATCCAGTTCAAAGAGTTTTGTAGGGATATCGCCAAGCGGTAAGGCAGCGGCTTTTGATGCCGCCATTCGTTGGTTCAAATCCAGCTATCCCTGCCACCTTAAAAGGCCTGCTTTTTAGCAGGCCTTTTTTCTTTCTGCCTTTCAGACAATAAAAAACCTGCTTAAAGCAGGCTCATTCAATGTTAGCGAATAAACAATAGCGCTACTGCAAATCTCCTAAAGCATATTTAAGTGCCCAGTCTTTTACTGGACCAGCTTGTTGCACGCTTTTAATTGCAAGCTTTCGAATGGCCTGCAGCGGCGGCAAACTGTTGGAGAACATTAAGTAAAACAAATCCATGCCGCTTTGCATAAGGTGATTATCGGGCTTACGGCGTACTTCAAAGCGACGTAATGCCTTTTGTTTATCCGCCATGCCATAGCGCTCGAATTGTTCCAACAAGCACTTCACGTCACGGTAACCAAGGTTCACCCCCTGTCCTGCTAATGGGTTAATAGTATGAGCGGCATCGCCAATCACTACTGCGCTATGTTTTACATAACGATCTACGTGGCGTCGAGTTAACGGAAAACTGGCGCTATCTAGTATTTCAATATCACCCGGTAAAGCAGGAAACTCTGATTCGATGCGTTGTTTTAGCTGCGCTTTGTTAAGCTGCTTGAGGCCTTGAATAGTGGCTTTAGCGTCATACCAAATAAGGGCAGCGTGTTGATCTGCCAGTGGTAACAAAGCTCGAGGGCCAGTAGGATAAAACTGTTGCCAAGTAGCCGTTTGCTGAGGCGCATCTAACTTAACGTTAATGGCAAAGCAATCATGGCGATAATCCCAAGCGCTAATGCCTAAACCTAGCTGCTGGCGCATTTGAGAATTTGCGCCGTCTGCTACTACCATCAAGCCTGCACTCACCGCTTTCCCATCAACATTAAGCTCTACACTTTGCGCGGTATTACTAACAAGCTGTACTTGCTTCACGATATTACGTGTTACTCCGACCTGCTCGTTGGCTTGCCATAAACCTAATTGGATAATGCGATTTTCTAGCATAAAACCTAATTCGGGCAAATCGAGTTGGGCTGAATCAAAAATCAGCTTGTCCTTGGGGTCTTCCCACACTTGCAGTTGTTGGTAGGGACACAAGCGCATAGCGCGAATGTGCGGCCAAGCATGCAAGTGTTTAAGTAAATTAACGCTGGCTTGGCTTATTGCGCTTACGCGCAAGTCTATCGGCTGATTAGTGTCAAAAGCGTTAGGCTCAAAAGACTCCAACATCAATACCGATAAGCCCTGCAAGGCAAAACCTTGCGCACTAGCCGCGCCAATCATGCCGCCGCCAATTACCACAACATCAAATTTTTCCATGGTATTTCAATTTGTTCTCACTATTTTCTGCAGTGTAACCTGAAGCGATAAATGGATGCGAATCTTGAAATGAAAATTTGAGCGGCAAAGCCAACACAACAGCACGCGGATGTTTTTTGACCTTTTTCTGGCAAACACCGTTATTGTTACTAGCAAGGCTTGCTATAAACCAGTAAAATACGCCTCCTTTTTTAACGATGTAATGATGAGTAAAACGATGGGAAATAAGCTGCATATAAAAACTTGGGGCTGCCAAATGAACGAGTACGATTCCTCGAAAATGGCCGACCTACTCGATGCAACCCATGGTTTTCAGCTAACTGAAGAAGCTGACGATGCCGACGTACTGTTGCTAAACACTTGCTCTATTCGCGAAAAAGCGCAGGAAAAAGTATTTCACCAATTAGGTCGCTGGAAAACACTCAAAAACAAAAAGCCAAACTTAGTGATTGGTGTAGGCGGCTGTGTAGCCTCGCAAGAAGGCAAAGCCATTCGTGAGCGCGCTCCTTACGTAGATATTGTGTTTGGTCCGCAAACCCTGCACCGCTTGCCGGAAATGATCAAACAAGTGAAAGGCGGCGAGAAATCGGTAGTAGACGTAAGCTTCCCAGAAATTGAAAAGTTTGACCGTTTACCAGAGCCTCGAGCCGAAGGCGCAACCGCGTTTGTATCAATTATGGAAGGCTGTAGTAAATATTGTACCTTCTGTGTTGTGCCGTATACCCGTGGCGAAGAAGTAAGCCGCCCGCTTGACGATGTTCTTTACGAAATTGCCTCGTTAGCCGAACAAGGGGTACGTGAAGTAAACCTGCTTGGGCAAAACGTAAATGCCTACCGCGGTCTTACTCACGACGACAATATTTGTACTTTTGCCGAACTACTACGTTACGTTGCTAGCATTAACGGCATCGACCGTATTCGCTTTACCACTAGCCACCCTATCGAATTTACCGACGATATTGTTGAGGTATATGCTGATACTCCTGAGCTAGTGAGCTTTTTACACCTACCTGTACAAAGTGGTGCCGACCGCATTCTTAACTTAATGAAGCGTGGCCACACTGCCATTGAGTACAAGTCAATTATTCGTAAGTTACGTAAAGCGCGCCCAGACATCGAAATTAGCTCAGACTTTATTGTTGGCTACCCTGGCGAAACCCAAGATGATTTTGCCGATACCATGAAGCTTATCGAGCAAGTTAACTTTGATATGAGCTTTAGCTTTGTTTACAGCGCACGCCCAGGTACGCCAGCGGCAGACTTACCAGACGATGTAAGTGAAGAAGAAAAGAAACAACGCTTATATATTTTGCAAGAGCGCATTAACCAACAAGCGATGCAAGTTAGCCGCCGTATGCTAGATACCGAGCAACGCATTTTAGTTGAAGGCCCTTCGAAGAAAAACCCGATGGAATTGCGTGGTCGTACTGAAAATAACCGCGTAGTGAACTTTGAAGGCAGCCATGACGTTATAGGTCAATTCGTTGATGTGAAAATTGTTGATGTGTTTGCTCACTCTTTACGTGGTGAATTGCTAAGAACAGAACAACAAATGGAGTTGCGTAATGACGTTGCCCCTGCCACTATTATCGACAAATCCGATGGGCAAGCTGACCACCTAGGTGTGGCGAGCTTTACGCCTTAGTCGCCGATACGCTTTTAAGGAGTTGAGGCTGGCTACCATAGCCAGCCCGAAAACAATTTGAGTAATAAAATCAATTCTATTGAAATACATCTAGAGCCAGCCTCTAGCCCTCGCCTTGCCCAACTTTGCGGCCCACTTGATGACAACTTAAAGCAACTTGAACGCCGTTTAGGTGTAGAAATTAGTTACCGCAGTAACAACTTTCAAATTACTGGCCGCCATGGCATGTGTTTGATTGCCGGTAGCATTTTGCGTTCGCTATATGTTGAAACCGCGCCGCTAAAAGGTGGAGATATTCCAGAGCTAAGCCCAGAAAAAGTCCACTTAGCGATTCAAGAGAGCCACGCACTCGAGCAAGACGAAGAAAATACTCAGCACTACGGCAAAGAATTAAACATTAAAACCAAACGGGGTGTAATTAAGCCGCGTACACCAAACCAAGCAAGCTATATTGGTAACATGCTTGGCCACGACGTAACCTTTGGTATTGGCCCTGCAGGTACCGGTAAAACCTATCTAGCTGTAGCTTGTGCAGTTGACGCCTTAGAGCGCCAAGAAGTGCGCCGTATTTTGCTTACTCGCCCAGCGGTAGAAGCCGGCGAAAAACTGGGCTTTTTACCCGGTGACTTAAGCCAAAAAGTCGATCCTTACCTACGCCCACTTTACGATGCCCTATTTGAAATGCTCGGCTTTGAAAAAGTAGAGCGCTTAATAGAACGCAATGTTATTGAAGTTGCTCCTTTAGCTTACATGCGTGGCCGTACTTTAAACGATGCTTACATCATTCTCGATGAAAGCCAAAATACCACGGTAGAACAAATGAAAATGTTCTTAACCCGTATTGGCTTTAATTCGCGTGCGGTGATTACCGGTGATATCACTCAAATTGACTTACCTCGCCATCAAAAATCTGGCCTACGCCACGCCATTGAAGTACTGAGTGAGGTGCCAGCACTAAGCTTTAATTTCTTCCAAGCCGCTGACGTGGTTCGCCACCCTATTGTCGCAGCCATTGTAGAAGCTTACGAAGAGCAAGATGAGCGCGACCGCATTGCCGAAGAAAAACAAAAGCAACGCCGCGAAGCTGCGCAAAAACTTAGCCAAAGTGGCGGAGAATAAACATGGCGGTTGTTGATCTACAAATCGCCACGGGTGATGAAGAAAATCTGCCAAGTATCAGCGCATTTGAAGCGTGGTTGCATGCAACTTTGGTAGAACAAGACCATGATAGCGAAATTACCGTTCGCATTGTTGACGAAGCCGAAAGCCAAGCGTTAAATTCTCAATACCGTCATAAAGATAAACCAACTAACGTGTTATCTTTCCCATTTGAAGCGCCTCCGGGCGTAAGTTTGCCACTATTAGGTGACTTAGTGATATGCCGCCAAGTGGTAGAACGTGAAGCCGAAGAACAGGGAAAACCGGTGTTTGATCACTGGGCACACATGGTTGTACATGGAAGCCTTCATCTGCTAGGTTATGATCATATCGAGGATCAAGAAGCAGAAGAAATGGAAGCACTAGAAATCGCAGTGCTTACCAAATTAGGTATTAGTAACCCTTACTAATACCTGTTGAATAACTAACTAGGTAAAAAAGAAAGATATGAGCGACGACAACCCTCACTCTAGCAACGGTTCTGCTAAGAAAGGCTGGATAGATAAAATTGTTCAGCTGGTACAAGGAGAGCCGAAAAGCAAAGAGGAATTGGTAGAAGTAATACAAGACGCCAATCAACGAGAACTGATCGACCAAAATACCCGAGAGATGATTGAAGGTGTGCTTGATGTATCAAGCCAGCGTGTAAGAGACATCATGATCCCTCGCTCGCAAATGGTAACCTTAGATGTTAGCCAAACCATTGCACAGATTTTACCCACGCTAACCGAAGCGCGTCACTCTCGCTTTCCGGTTATCAACGAAGACAAAGACCACATTGAAGGCGTACTTCTCGCCAAAGATCTGCTCAAATTCGCTTTTACCGAAGAAGCATCAACCACGCCCCTTAGTGAAGTGATTCGCCCAGCAGTTGTAGTGCCAGAAAGTAAACGCATCGACAAACTGCTAAAAGAGTTTCGCAGCGAACGCTACCACATGGCTATTGTAGTTGATGAGTTTGGTGGTGTATCCGGTCTGGTGACCATTGAAGACATACTCGAAATTATTGTGGGTGATATCGAAGACGAGTTTGCTAATGAAGAAGCCCTACAAGATGATATTCGCCGCATCAATGATAAAACCTTTGCGGTAAATGCCCTCACCGACATCGAAGATTTTAACCAATACTTTGGTTGCGAATTTAGCGACGAAGAAGTGGATACGATTGGTGGAATGGTGACTCATGCCTTTGGCCATTTACCTGGTCGGGGGGAATCAATTGAAATTGAAGGCTACCGCTTTAAGGTTCGCACCGCCGACCGCCGCCGCTTAGTGCAGCTACAGGTGAGCATACCGGAAGAGAAAGCCTTGCAATTAAGCATTCAAGAATAAATGAAACAAGTATTAACACCGCGGCTACGTTTGTTAGCCGCTTTTGTTTGTGGCCTTATCGCCCCCTTCGCCTTTGCTCCTTATGGCCTCTGGCCACTGATGCCTCTCTCACTATTAGGTTTATTGCTACTGTTAAAGCCCGAGCAGTCAGGCTTTAAACTGGGCTTTAGTTATGGCTTAGGCTGGTTTGGCTATGGCATTCACTGGGTGCACGTAAGCATGGCCGAGTTTGGCGGCATGCCTTTGATAGTTAGCCTTGCACTAATGGCGCTATTGGTTGCCTACCTTGCCCTATACCCTGCCTTTTCCTGTTGGCTTGCAAACAAATGGCAAGGGCCGCGCCGGCTTACGTTTTTCTTGCTGTGGTTTCCCGCCTGCTGGTTACTAGGTGAATGGCTGCGCAGCTGGGTGTTAACGGGCTTTCCTTGGTTGCAACCTGGTTACAGTCAAATAGATTCGCCATTATCAACTATTGCACCAGTGTTTGGTCTTTATGGGGTTACTTGGCTAGTGTTGTTAATTGCAGCATCAGCTGCACTTATCTTGGTTAACAAGGGAAAGGTTCGCTGGGTCGCTTGCCTAACAATTGCCTTACCGCTGGTGCTGGGATTAACCTTTAAAGGTGTAAGCTGGACCCAAGCTCAGGACTCACTAAAAGTCGCATTGGTACAAGGCAATGTACCTCTAGATATAAAATGGTTACCACAACATCGTGCAGCAAGCCTTGTTATGTACCAACAAGAAACCGCCGCGATAGAAGATGCCGATGTAATAGTCTGGCCCGAATCCGCTATCGCAGCCTTAGAATATGAAGTCATTGATTTCTTACATGACCTAGACGGCCAATTACTTAATAAACAACAAGCCTTAATCACTGGTGTTATTGCTCACGATCTACAAAACAACCAGTATTACAACGCGCTAATAACACTGGGCCAGCAAACAGAAGAAGCGGGTGCAAGCTCTGCCTATTACTACGAAAACCCTAATCGCTACTATAAAAATCACTTATTACCGATAGGTGAGTTTGTGCCTTTTGAGCAATTGCTACGCCCCTTAGCGCCGTTTTTCAATTTGCCAATGTCTTCGTTTAATCGCGGGGATACTATGCAGCAGAACTTGGAAGTAAAAGGACATCAATGGCTAGCGGCAATTTGCTATGAAATCGCCTTTGGTGAATTACTAAGACCGCAATTTACGCCAGAGACCGACGCGATTATAACGGTCAGCAACGATGCTTGGTTTGGCACCTCTATTGGGCCACAGCAGCATTTAGAGATTGCCCAAATGCGCGCCTTAGAATTTGGCCGTCCAGTAGTGCGCTCTACCAATACTGGGGTAACCGCAATAATCGACCGCTTTGGTAATATTCAGCAGCGTGCGCCTGAGTATCAACAGCTAACACTCACCTATGATGTTACCCCTGCTACTGGGATAACACCTTATCAACGCTTTGGCCTATGGCCAGTCGCATTAATCGTGTTACTAGGTTTAGCTTCTGGCTTGGTACAACGGATCCGCCAGCGAAAGCTGCAACCTGCTGCCAACTATTAAACTAAGCATCAAAGCGCTGGCGTGATACCAATCACACTAAGTAAGTGAACATAAATAATGCAGGAAAAATACTCGAGAATAAGGAAGGATTTTTCGATAAGTAGTTATTCTACAATCAAAAATTCTAACGCAGTTATCGAGTATTTTAACCAGATAGAATGAACCGTTACTTAGTACGATTGATAAAACAAGCGCTTTGAGTTATCTCAAGCCTGCTGCTCACTAATAGGATGACGATAAAATCGCTTACCTTGGCAATGTTCGCAGCTACTAATAATGGTTGGGTGCCACAGTGCGGTTTTATCACCACATTCAGCGCACTCTATCACCCCTAAACCAATTAGCTCGCCGCTTTGATACACGCCTTGATGTTGCAGATCACCAATCAACTCATGCCACTCTACTTGGCTTTGGTCACTTAACTTAGCCAGCCAATACCATATGCTTTCTTTAAGCAGTGCCATTCCAGGGCTTTCGTCATAAGCGCGCTGGTAATCGGTTTTCCAGTCGCTTAAATCTCGACGAACGTAGTTAGCAATAAGCTGCCATTCATCTTGGCTTAAATCACTAGCAGCTTGTAAATACTCTTGCGTGGTATCAATTAGCTTAGACAGCTCTTCTTGACCCACTTCCCCACTTTCTTGAATGCGTTTTTCAAGGTCTTCCACAAAGGCTTGATAGGCTTTTACTCGCTTTGGCATAACTCACCCACAGTCTAAAGTGCATTTACATTATTAAGCATAGACCTTTTGTTTCACTGCAAATGTGCGCTAGCTATTGTTGTCGGCAGGCGGACTCGGTATCCTATGCGGATCGAGTATGGTAGCAATAGGCTGCCTAATCCAAATTTGGTTCATTCTGGAAGATTCCATCAATGCAAGAGCAATACAATCCGCGTGATATTGAAACCAAAGTGCAACAGCACTGGGAGCAAGCGCAAACCTTTAAAGTTGTTGAACAGCCGGGTAAAGAGAAGTTTTACTGTCTGTCTATGTTCCCATACCCAAGCGGCCGCCTGCATATGGGTCACGTGCGCAACTACACCATTGGTGATGTAGTCTCTCGCTACCAGCGCATGCAAGGTAAAAACGTTATGCAACCAATGGGTTGGGATGCATTTGGTCTTCCAGCAGAAAACGCAGCGATTAACAACAATACTGCGCCAGCTAAATGGACCTACGAGAATATCGAATACATGAAAACTCAGCTAAAGCAGTTGGGTTTTGGCTACGACTGGGACCGTGAACTGGCAACCTGTAAGCCAGATTACTACCGTTGGGAGCAGTGGTTCTTCACTAAGCTTTACGAAAAAGGGTTAGTTTACAAAAAAATGGCCACGGTAAACTGGGATCCAGTAGACCAAACAGTATTAGCCAACGAACAAGTTATTGATGGCCGAGGCTGGCGTTCTGGCGCTTTAGTAGAGCAAAAAGAAATCCCTCAGTGGTTTATTAAAATCACCGATTACGCACAAGAGTTACTTGATGATCTCGACCAACTAGACGATTGGCCTGAGCAAGTAAAAACCATGCAGCGTAACTGGATTGGCCGTTCTGAAGGCGTAGAAATGCAGTTTGGTTTAGAGAACAGCAACGAGCAGTTCTCTATTTACACCACCCGCCCAGACACCGTAATGGGTGTAACCTACGTTGGCGTAGCTGCGCAACATCCACTTGCTTTAGAAGCCGCTAAAACTAACCCAGAATTAGCCGCCTTCATCGAAGAATGCAAAAACAACAAAGTGGCCGAAGCCGATATGGCGACCATGGAGAAGAAAGGTATGGCCACTGGCCTAAATGCCGTTCATCCTCTAACGGGTAAACTAGTACCAATTTGGGTCGCTAACTTTGTATTAATGGGTTACGGCTCTGGTGCTGTAATGGCCGTGCCAGCACACGACCAACGTGATTTCGAATTTGCTCAAGCTTATGGTTTAGACATTGTAGGTGTGATTAAGCCAAGCGATGCTGAGCTAGACTTATCAGAGCAAGCATTCACTGAGAAAGGCGTATTGTTTAACTCGGGTGAATTTGACGGCTTAGAATTTAAAGCCGCCTTTGATGCCGTTGCAGCCAAACTTGAATCCATTGGTAAAGGTAACAAACAAGTTAACTTCCGCCTACGCGATTGGGGCGTAAGCCGCCAGCGTTACTGGGGTACGCCAATCCCAATGCTAAACCTAGCTAACGGTGATGTTGTGCCAGTGCCAGAAGACCAACTACCGGTTGTTCTTCCAGAAGATGTGGTGATGAATGGTGTAACCTCGCCAATTAAAGCCGATCCAGAGTGGGCAAAAACTGAATTTGAAGGTCAAGAAGCCTTCCACGAAACCGATACTTTCGACACCTTCATGGAATCTAGCTGGTACTACGCACGTTACTGTAGTGCTAACAACGAAGACATGATGCTAGACCCAGAGCAAGCAAACTACTGGTTGCCGGTTGATCAATACATTGGTGGTATCGAGCACGCGATTTTGCACCTACTTTACGCACGTTTCTTCCACAAACTTTTACGTGATACCGGCTTAGTGGATTCAGACGAACCGTTTAAACGCTTGCTTACTCAAGGCATGGTATTAGCCGACGCCTTCTACTACGAAGACGAGAAAGGCGGTAAGGTTTGGGTTTCTCCAGTTGATGCCATCACTGAGAAAGACGAAAAAGGCCGTATTACCAGTGCTAAAACTGCCGATGGCAAAGCACTTGTTTACGCCGGCATGAGTAAAATGTCGAAGTCGAAAAACAACGGCATCGACCCACAGGTTATGGTAGACAAATACGGTGCCGACACGGTGCGCTTGTTTATGATGTTTGCCGCTCCTGCCGAGCAAACACTTGAGTGGCAAGACAGCGCAGTAGAAGGCTCATTACGCTTCCTACGTCGTGTTTGGAAACTCGCCTACGACCACGTTAATGCTGGCGAAACACCAGAGCTTGATGTAGCAAGCTTGAGCACAGCACAAAAAGATCTACGTCGTGAAGTGCATAAAACCATCGCTAAAGTGAGTGATGATGTTGGTCGTCGTCAAACCTTTAACACTGCTATTGCAGCGATTATGGAGTTGATGAACAAACTCACTAAAGCTGATCAAAATGATGCCAATAACCGTGCAGTAACCCGTGAAGCGATTAATGCTGTAGTACTAATGCTATCGCCTATTACGCCGCACATCTGCGACCAGTTATGGACACTACTAGGCAACGAAGGTGACATTGATACAGCGGCTTGGCCAAGTGCAGATGAAAAAGCCATGGTAGAAGACAGCAAACTCATTGTTGTACAAGTAAACGGCAAGCTACGCGCTAAACTTACTGTGGCTGCAGATGCAGACCAAGAGGCAGTTCAAGCGCTGGCAATGGGCGACGAAAATGTCGCTAAGTTTGTTGACGGAAAAACCGTACGCAAAGTGATTTATGTTGCAGGTAAACTGCTTAACATTGTTGCTAACTAAGTTATACGGCGGGCTAACACCCGCCGTTTTTTACTGCGAGAAAGCATGACTTTAACAACCATTCGTTTCGCCGTTATTGCCTTAGCCATTAGCCTAATTTCGGCCTGTGGTTTTGCACCACGTGGCAGCTATTTGTTAGATGAGAAACTCACTCAAATTTACGTATCTTCAAGTGATGAATTTAGCCCACTAGTTCGTGAGCTAAAACGTCAACTAGCGCAAAACAATGTCGCAGTATTTGAATTTCCTGAAAGTGGCATTCCAACCCTGCACCTAAGAGGCGAAGATATTAGCAAGCGCACGCTATCGTTATTCGAAAACGGTCAGGTCGCAGAATATGAGTTAAGTTATCAAGTGGGCGGTTACTTGCAAATTGCCGACCAAGGCAACTTCCCGATTAATGTGCAACTTCACCGAGACTTCCAAGATAACCCCTTAGCAGCACTAGCAAAACAACGAGAGCGAGAGCTATTGTACGACGAGTTACGGGTAATGGCTGCCGACCAAATTATGCGTCAATTGGCTACGGTTAGTTGGTAATATGCGCATCTACGCTGACCGCTTGTCACAGCAAAATGCAGCAAACTACAGCTGCTATTTAATAGCAGGTGAAGAACCGCTGATTAAGATTGAAACTATCGACAGCATTCGCCAACAATTACAACAACAAGGTTTGGCTGAAGAGCGCTTAAAGTTCACCTTTGATGCAGACTTTCAATGGCCAGATATTTTTGATGCAATGTCTGAGCTGTCGCTCTTTAGCCAATATCGTTTAATTGAACTGCAACTTGATCGAGTGCCCGACAAAGCCATTCAAAATCAGCTTGATGAACTACTCCAGCTGCTCAACCCTGAGACTCGATTTTTGCTCAGCGTGCCTAAGTTAACCAAAGCTAATGAAAAGCAAAATTGGTACAAGCTTTTTGACCAACAAGGCTTAGTGGTTATGATTTATCCACCAGAAGGTGGACAATTGCACGCTTGGGTAAGGCAACGTTTAGGCCAACAACACCTGCCCGCCGATAACGACCTAATAGCCTTATTACTGCATTATTACGAAGGGAACTTACTCGCGCTTAGCCAGGCAATATCAACCATTGCATTACGCTGGGGGCAGCAACTTCCTTCGTTAAAAGAAATTGAAGCGGGCTTGTCACATGCCAATCATTTCTCAAGTTTTCAATTGGTCGATGCCCTATTAGGCGGTGACTTTCAGCGCAGCTTATTAATCATTAAGCAGCTGCAACTTGAAGGCGAAGAGCCAACCTTAATCAATTGGGGCCTAGACAAAGAGTTTAAGTTACTACAGCTTTTGCAAGAGCAGCCCTCTAGCCACCATTCCAGTTTATTTAAACAGCATGGCGTTTGGAATAAGCGCCAAGGCTTAGTCAGTAGCGCGGCAAAACGCTATAGCCCACAACAAGTTAACGCTGCGCGTATGCAAGTTGCCGAAATAGACAAGGCCATTAAGCAATTTACCGGTGACCATGCTTGGCACCAATTAGAACGCTTAGTATTTGAACTGGCATCACCAGCGGTAAAACATGCTTAAGCTGTTTTTTGGCGGCTCATTTGACCCTATTCACCTTGGACACGTTATCAGTGCTCAGCAATTGCTAGCTGCCACCCATGCTGCCGACATAACGCTGCTTCCCAATGCCTTATCACCGCTTAAAGAGAAGCAATTTAGTACCGCACAACATCGCCAACAATTGCTAGAGCTAGCACTCAGTGATTATCCTCAGCTTAAACTAGACTGGCGCGAAGTTGCTAGAGGCGGCCACTCTTATACCTGCGATACCCTTAAACAACTCGCTAATGAATACCCAAATCAGCCGCTTGGCTTTGTGATGGGTTTAGATTCATTCAACCATTTAGATAAATGGCGTGAATGGCAAACGCTTTGCGACTATGCTCATTTGATCGTGATTGCGCGCCCCGGTTACCATTTACAAGTCTCAGAGCAGCTAAGCCAATGGTTTGAAGCTAAATTATGCGAAGATGTTAGTGAGCTAAGCGCTCATAACAATGGCAAAATATACTTTTGTCAGCTGCAAGAAATGGATATGTCTTCGAGCGAGATCCGCCAGCACTTGCTAAACCAAGCAAACCTAGACTTACTGAAAAATCAGTTATCTGAAAAAGTCCTTAGCTATATTCTTCAACATAAGCTTTACGGCGCTTAACCTAGCCAGACAGAGCGTGATATACTTATCTTTTAAGCCAAATTTGGGGTTCTTTTGTTGCAAAACCAACAACTGATCGATTTTGTAGTAGACAAAATTGAAGATATGAAAGGTCGAGATATTCAAAATCTAGACGTAAGCCAACTCTCTAACGTGACCGATACCATGATAATTTGTAGTGGTAATTCTAAGCGACATGTTAAATCCATCGCCGACAATGTAGTTAAAGAAGCCAAGCAAGTTGAACTTGAAGTGATTGGCATCGAAGGCATGGACGAATCAGAGTGGGTATTGGTTGATCTAGGTGATGTGGTATTGCACGTAATGCAAGACAGCGCTCGCGACTTTTACCAACTTGAAAAACTATGGGCACCCGCTGTTTCTGAGTCTAAAGCCGGATGAAAATACAGTTAGTGGCTGTAGGCACTAAAATGCCTGCTTGGGTTGAGACGGCCTATCAAGAGTATGCGCGTCGCTTTCCTAAAGATATGCCACTAGAGCTGGTTGAAGTAAAAGCCGGGAACCGCGGTAAAAATGCCGACATAAAGCGCATTCTTGATAAAGAAGGTGAGGCCACCTTAGCGGTTATACCTAAAGGCAACCGTGTTGTAACTCTAGAGGTTACCGGTAAAGCTTGGACCACCCCGCAGCTTGCGAAGCAACTAGACAACTGGAAAATGGACGGCCGCGATGTAAGCCTGTTAATTGGTGGCCCAGAAGGTTTAGCCCCAAGTTGCACCAACATCGCCGAACAACGCTGGTCGCTATCGGCACTCACTTTGCCCCACCCAATGGTGAGAGTTATCGTTGCCGAGACTCTCTATCGCGCGTGGAGTGTTACGGCTAACCACCCTTATCACAGAGAATAAACGCTAAAGTATGGCAAGACAGCGCGTCGCAATGCGAGACCACTCGGCTGAATCACGGTTGTTTAACCGTCGTTCATTAGTGGCTATTTTAGGTACCTTCGCGCTTATTTGTGTATTGCTGGGCAACCTTTATTACCTGCAATTTGAACAGCACGAAACCTACACCACTCGCTCTAACGACAACCGCATTAAAGTTTTACCTATCGCCCCTCCCCGCGGCTTGGTTTACGATAGGAATGGGGTATTACTAGCAGAAAACCGCCCCAACTTTAGTTTAGAGATCATCCCTGAGAATGTAGATGACCTCGACCAAATGATCGCCGAGCTAAGTGAATTATTAGCGCTCAGCGAAAACGATGTTGAGCGATTCCAGCAAAACCGCAAACACACCCGTCGCTTTAAACCAGTAGTGCTTAAGTCGCAACTTACTGAGCAACAGGTGGCCATGTTTAGCGTGCAACAGCACAAATTTCATGGCGCCAGCATCGATGCCAGCTTAATTCGCTTCTACCCCTATGGCGACAGCCTCACCCACTTATTGGGCTATGTAGCGCGCATTAACGCAAAAGACTTAGAGCGGTTAGAAAAAGAGAACAAACTGGCCGAGTACGATGCAACGCGCACTATCGGCAAACAAGGTATCGAGCGCTACTACGAAGAAATTCTGCATGGCAGTGTTGGCTATCAAGAAGTTGAAGTGAATAACCGTGGCCGAATTATTCGTACCATGAAGATTGTTCCACCTATTCCAGGTAAAGATCTCTACCTCAACGTAGACATTCGCTTGCAACTAGAAGCTCAAAGGTTGCTGGCAGGGCGCCGCGGTTCAGCGGTTCTTCTTGATGCCAAAACCAGTGGCGTACTAGCCATGGTATCTAGCCCAAGTTATGACCCTAACCTATTTGTAAATGGCATTAGCAGCAAAAATTACAACAAGCTGCTTAACTCTACCGACCGCCCGCTGATTAACCGAGCCACCAAAGGCGTTTACCCTCCGGCTTCTACGGTTAAACCACAGTTAGCTGTAATGGGATTAGAGCTGGGTAAAATCACTGTTGAGCAACGTATGTGGGACCCAGGCTGGTTCCAAATTCCTAATACCAAACGCCGCTTCCGTGACTGGAAACGCTGGGGACATGGTTGGGTTGATGTTTATAAAGCTATTGAACAAAGTGTAGATACTTATTTTTACAAACTAGCTTACGAAACCGGCATCGATGAAATGCATGCCTACATGAGCAAGTTTGGTTTTGGTAAATATACTGGTATTGATATTCATGAAGAAAGCCGCGCCAACATGCCTAGCCGTGAATGGAAGCGTGCTCGCTACCGCCAACCGTGGTGGCAAGGTGACACCATTTCTGTTGGCATTGGCCAAGGCTATTGGACCACCACCCCTATACAGCTCGCTCAGGCCACCAATATTTTGGTAAACAAAGGTAAAATTATTACCCCACGTATTTTAAAAAGCGTCGGCGATGCCAACTCACACATTGGCTTACCGCCGCAAATTCAAGCGCCTATTGCTTTAAACAGTGATAAAAACTGGCAGGTTGCTTTAGATGGTATGTACGGCGTAATCAACAAAAGTAACGGTACCGCGCGTAAAGCTTTTGAAGACACCACTTATGTCGCTGCCGGTAAATCGGGTACTGCGCAAGTTGTTGGCATCGCCGAAGATGCAGAATACGATGCCGAAAGCCTTAAAGAACAGCACCGCGATAACGCGATGTTTGTCGCCTATGCGCCCTTCGAAAAACCCGAGATTGTTGCCTCAGTGGTTGTAGAAAATGCCGGTGGTGGTAGCTCCAATGCAGCGCCAGTTATTCGCGAGTTGTTTGATAGTTATTTTGAAACCAAGGAAACCTTTTAAGCATGGGCAACTATAGCCAAGAGCAGAAAAACTCTTTGTGGTGGCGACTGCACCTAGATTGGCCTTTATTGCTTGGTTTAGTGTTATTAATGGGCTTGGGCATGTTTGTTTTATACAGCGCCAGCGGCGAGAGCATGGCGATGCTAAACCGCCAACTGGTGCGCATTGCCTTAGCGACTGTAGTGATGTTTGTACTGGCGCAAGTTCCCCCTGACGTATATTTGCGCTGGGCGCCCTTCTTCTTTTTCTCCGGTTTGTTGATGCTATTGGCGGTGCTGATAGTGGGCGATGTGGGTAAAGGTGCCCAGCGCTGGTTAGATCTCGGTTTTATCCGTTTCCAACCATCTGAAATTATGAAGCTCGCCGTGCCACTCATGGTCGCGCGTTATATTAGCCAACACCCTCTTCCACCTAGCTTCAAACACTTACTGATTGGTGCCACCATTGCAATTGCGCCAACCTTGCTTATTGCTAAGCAGCCCGATTTAGGAACATCTTTACTGGTTGCTGCCTCTGGGATTTTTGCCTTGTTCTTAGCCGGAATGAGCTGGCGATTAGTGGGCGCAGCAGGTGCAGCGATTGCCGCCTTTATCCCTTTGCTATGGTTCTTCTTAATGCGCGACTACCAGCGCCAACGAGTACTTACTTTACTTAACCCAGAAAGTGACCCTCTCGGCGCGGGATACCACATTATTCAATCTAAAATTGCTATTGGCTCTGGTGGCTTTGCCGGTAAAGGCTGGCTGCAGGGCACCCAATCTCAATTAGACTTTTTGCCAGAACGGCATACCGATTTTATTTTTGCCGTATTTGCCGAAGAGTTTGGCTTTTTAGGCGTAGTGCTGCTGATGTGTTTGTATTTCTACATCATTGGTCGTGGCTTGTTTATTGCCACTCAAGCGCAAACAGCCTTTGGCCGCTTGTTAGCTGGTTGCATTATTTTAACCTTCTTCGTTTATATCTTTGTAAACATTGGCATGGTGAGCGGTTTACTACCTGTGGTAGGTGTTCCGCTTCCTTTAGTGAGCTATGGCGGCACATCGATAGTGACACTGATGGCAGGTTTTGGCATTCTGATGTCTGTTCATACTCACAAACGGCTTTATGCCCAATAAGGATTGCTATGCGCTTATGTTGTTGCTTATTACTTGCTCTGTCTCAAATCTGGTCATTTTCTGCCTTGGCCAACACCGAACAGCAGCAACGTATTGAAGCATTAAGCCAAGAACTTGATATTCCGCTCGAAAGCTTAGAAAAAGCCGCCGAGCAAGCCACCTATCAGCAAGCGGTAATCGATGCAATTACTCGCCCATGGGAAGCCAAACCTTGGCACCTTTACCGCGATTTATTCCTTACCGAAGAACGTTTAGCAGCTGGCTTAGCCTTTTGGCAAGAGCACCAAGAAACCATAGAGCGCGCTGAAAAAGAGTTTAAAGTTCCAGCTCAAATAATAGTTGCCATTATTGGCGTTGAGACCTACTACGGGCGACACAAGGGAACTTACCCAGTCATTGATGCCTTGTATACTTTAGGTTTCCATTACCCTAAACGCGGCCAGTTTTTTAGCAAAGAGTTCGCGTATTACATTCGTTTAGCAGAACAACAAGGCTGGGCCTTAGACGAAGTTAAAGGTTCGTACGCTGGCGCAATGGGTTTTGGTCAATTTATCCCTTCTAGCTATATCCATTACGGCGTAGATTTTGATAACGATGGCAAAGTAGACATGCTAAACAACCCAGTTGATGCCATAGGCAGCGTAGCTAACTACTTTGCTAAACACCGTTGGCAATTAGGCAAACCCGTAGTGCATGCCGCTGAGTCAAACACTACACAAGCCAAACCATGGTTAAGCAAAAAGTTAGAAATTAATAATACTTGGCAAGAGCTGTCTCAAGCTGGAATTAAAACCGAAGCGAGCTTAACAAATAACACCCCCGTTAAACTGCTAGAGCTGGAAGAAGCTGAAGGCAACAGTTATTGGTTAGCGGAACATAACTTCTATGTGATTACTCGCTATAACCGCAGCCCGCTTTATGCCATGGCCGTGTATCAATTTAGTGAGCAACTACGAAAGGCTCAGGCGCAAACTAATGCCAATTAAGTTTAAACGCCTTGTCACCGTTTACTTGAGCAGTGTTGCCTTAGCCGCACTGCTTAGTGCTTGTAGCTCTTCACCAAGCGATCAGCGCTATGGGATGAGTAATGACAAGGCACCCGATTCAGCTCCAGAGCTAGATCATATTGAAAACCCCATCCCTCGTTTTGAACCATACAGCCGCCAAGGTAACCGTGACTACACAGTACGAGGGAAAAGCTATCAAGTATGGCGCGATATAGAGCAGCACGAAGTTGAAGGGGAAGCGTCCTGGTACGGCAAAAAGTTTCATGGTCACCTCACCTCCAACGGTGAGATTTACGACATGTATAGTATGTCGGCTGCCCACAAAAACTTGCCACTGCCTAGCTATGTAGAAGTTACCAACTTAAGCAATAACAAAACCGTTATTGTGCGAGTTAATGACCGTGGTCCTTTTCACCAAAAACGCATCATCGATTTATCCTATGCTGCGGCTTACAAGCTCGACATGCTTAAATCGGGTACTGCCAAAGTAAAAATTAAGCTGTTGCGTTTTGATAACGATAATACCGCCGCAAAGCCTCAACCGGGTGCTCAGCAATACTATGTTCAACTGCTCGCCAGTAAAAATCAGCAAGTATTAGAGCAACACCAGCAACAGTTACAAGCTGAAGGCTTAAGCACTCAATTAGTTACCGAGAATGGCTGGCAGAAACTGCGATTGGGCCCCTATTACGATGTATTAAGCGCCGAGAAGTACCTGGCAAACATGCGTAAAGGTCCCTATAAAGACGCTTATATCATTAATCTAAAAGCAAACTAGTGGATTTAGAGCAGGATACTAACAAACTGCCGAAAAGTTTTGTTATAGTGTTTGCCGTCCGTGTTTATTGACTAACAAGCCAAAGAGCCAACCATGATAAAAAATGTATTTCAGCGTGTTAGCTGCGCCTCTGCGCTTCTGATTGCAAGTAGCATGAGCGTAGCTTATGCCGCTCCTCAAGTTATCCCTAATGCTCCTATTGTTTCAGCCAAAGCCTACTACTTAGTAGATTTTGACTCAGGCCGAGTGCTCGCTGCCGAAAATGAAGAAGACAGCCTAGCGCCAGCCAGCTTAACCAAAATCATGACCAGCTACATCATTGGTAAAGAAATCAAATCGGGCAAGCTTGACCCAAATGGCATGGTAACCATTAGCGAAAAAGCTTGGTCGAAGAACTTCCCTGATTCGTCAAAAATGTTTATCGAAGTAGGCAAGCAAGTCAAAGTTGCTGACTTAAATCGCGGCATCATTATTCAATCAGGTAACGATGCCTGCGTAGCCATGGCAGAACATATCGCCGGCAGCGAAGACTCATTCACCAGCTTAATGAATTCTTGGGCTGGCCACTTAGGCATGGTAAATACTCACTTCGCTAACAGCCACGGTCTAGATAGCACCGAGCAATATACCACTGCTAAAGATATGGCAATTTTGGCCACAGCGATGATCCGCGATGTGCCAGATGAGTACGCCATTTACAAAGAGAAATCATTCACTTTTAACGGTATTACTCAGCACAACCGCAATACACTACTATGGGATAAAAGCCTAAATGTAGATGGCATGAAAACTGGCCATACTAGCAAGGCTGGTTATAGCTTAGTTTCTTCAGCTACCAACCAAGACATGCGTCTAGTAGCAGTAGTTATGGGAACTAACTCTGCGAAAGCTCGTGCAGCCGAGAGTAAAAAGCTACTTAATTGGGGCTTTAGATTTTTCGAAACCGTTAAACCTTATAAAGCTGGCGACAGCTTTGTAGAACAAACGGTATGGATGGCCGACCAAGACACGGTATCTTTAGGTGTTAACCAAGATATCGCCCTTACCCTACCGCGCGGCCAAGCCAGTCAGCTTCAAGCAAGCTTTGAGCTAAAAGAAGAGCTTAAAGCGCCATTAAGCCAAGGTCAAACTGTAGGCTCTGTGTATTTCCAAGTAGGTGAAGAAGATGTTGCCGAGTACCCATTAGTTGTTCTGCAAGAAGTAGAACAAGGCGGGATCTTCAAACGTTTACTGGATTACATTAAGTTGTTCTTTGCGTCTTTATTTAGTTAAGCAATAAGACCAATGCATAAACTCTAAGCCAATTGGCGGAAATTTTAGGCAAAGCTCACAAAAACGCGTTAGAATAACGCGTTTTTTATTTCTAGCTCGACCAAAAATCGCGGCTTAAATCAGTATTCTTAGGTCAGAAATGCAAACTAAATTTGATGAATATTTAGAGTTTCCATGTGATTTTACTTTTAAAATCATGGGCGTAAACAACAACACTTTAGAAGATGAAGTATTAAGTGTTATTCAAGGTTTAGCGCCGGGTGATTACAGCCCTAAAACGCGTCCAAGCAGTAAAGGCAATTACAAATCAATTACCTTGGTGGTTAAAGTTACCAGCAAACAACACATTGAGAGCCTTTACACCCAAATTGGTGCCATTGAAGACGTACGCCACGTACTATAATGCCTGAGCAAAACCGCTTAATCATTCGCCAACTAGGCCTTCAAGACTATTCAAGCATCTTGCAAGCTATGCGTGATTTTACTGATCAACGCAGCGCTGAGCAGGATGACGAATTGTGGCTGGTAGAGCACCAGCCAGTGTTTACTCAAGGTCAGGCGGGTAAAGCGGAACACCTACTAGCCAATAGCGACATCCCAGTTGTGCAAGCAGATAGAGGCGGTCAGGTCACTTACCATGGTCCTGGCCAACTAGTGGCTTACCCCTTGCTCAACTTGCGTCGCCGTAAACTTGGTGTTCGCGACTTAGTCACCATTATCGAACAAAGCATCATCGAAACCCTTAGTCATTATAAGATTGAGGCTTTTGCCAAAAAAGACGCACCCGGTGTGTATGTAGACCAGAAGAAAATAGCCTCTTTAGGTTTACGTATTCGCAAAGGCTGCTCTTTCCACGGTTTAGCATTAAACGTAGACATGGACCTAAGTCCGTTTTTGCAAATTAACCCTTGTGGTTATGCCGGTTTAGAAATGGCACAAATTAGCGACTATGTTGCTAGCCCAAACATTAGTCAGGTTGCCGAACACCTTAGCACGGTGTTAGTGAAGCAGCTGGCTTATAGCAGTACAGAACATCAACAAGGACTACCCACACTATGAGTGCAAAAAAAGTGCGTATGGAGCCCGGAGTAAAACTTCGCGATGCCGACAAAATGGCATTTATTCCAGTGAAGGTAATACCCTCGGAAAAGGAAACCATGTTACGTAAGCCAGATTGGATGCGTATTAAACTTCCTTCTGATAGCACTCGAATCAATGAAATTAAAAGTGCTATGCGCAAGCATAATTTGCACTCGGTATGTGAAGAAGCATCTTGCCCAAACTTGGCAGAGTGTTTTAACCACGGTACTGCTACCTTTATGATTATGGGTGACATTTGTACTCGTCGTTGCCCATTCTGCGATGTTGGCCACGGTAAGCCTTTAGCACTTGATGCCGAAGAACCTGCCAAGTTAGCTGCCACCATTGCCGACATGAAGCTTAAGTATGTGGTAATTACCTCGGTAGACCGCGACGACTTGCGTGATGGCGGTGCCGCCCACTTTGCTGAGTGTGTGAGTGAAATTCGCCAACGCAGCCCACATATTCAAATAGAAACCTTGGTACCTGATTTTAAAGGCCGTATGGATCGCGCTTTAGAAATCTTAGACAAAAACCCACCAGATGTTTTTAACCATAACTTAGAAACAGCTCCAGGTTTATACAAGCAAGTTCGCCCAGGTTCAGATTACCAATGGTCATTAACGCTGCTAAAGCGTTTCAAAGAGCTACACCCCAATGTGCCTACTAAATCAGGCTTAATGATGGGGCTTGGCGAAACCAATGAAGAGATCCTGCAGGTTATGCGTGATTTACGCGAACACGGCGTAACCATGCTAACGCTTGGCCAATACTTGCAACCTAGCCGTCATCACCTACCAGTAGCGCGTTACGTGCCGCCAGAAGAGTTCGATGAACTAAAA
Source organism: Agarivorans sp. OAG1 (assembly GCF_037076485.1). Taxonomy (NCBI): domain Bacteria; kingdom Pseudomonadati; phylum Pseudomonadota; class Gammaproteobacteria; order Alteromonadales; family Alteromonadaceae; genus Agarivorans; species Agarivorans sp. OAG1. Next base: position 1,491,283 of record NZ_AP028990.1, on the reverse strand, counting down.
GAAAAAGCAGAGGCCATGGGCTTTACTCACGCAGCTTGTGGGCCATTAGTGCGCTCAAGCTACCACGCTGACTTACAAGCCAAAGGCGAAGAAGTGAAGTAAGCTTAGCTAAACCAGTTTCCTCTTCATAAAAAAACCAGCAATTACATGCTGGTTTTTTATTGCCTTGCGCTTAATACCACAAACTAGAACTGGTAGTTAAACAATACACCAAAGAAATGAACTGCCGCCTCATAATCACCTTTTAACGAGCTTTCCGCAGCTGAGCCTTCGAATAAGGTGTAATCAATACTTGGGGTGCCGCCGTAGTAGTACTCGTAATACATTTGCATCCGCCAATTTTGGTTAATCTTGTAGCTAGCACCAAGCCCAAGTTTCCATAACTCTCCGGTAGGCACATCTGGGTATTGTAAGCTCGGATCATCTTGCGATGATGTCTCGTAATATACACCACTTTCTAAGCGCCACTGCTGGTTTAAGGGGTAATGCATACCAACACTGGCAGAAAAGGTGTCTTGCCATTCTCGCGCGATGCCTGCTTCACGATTAGCCAGCGAAATAGCTGTTTCAGACACTTTGCTAAAATCGCTCCAGCCTAAACTCCATAATAAAGCAGGTTTGCTTTCAAGTTGGTGATAACCACTAACAATGGCCACAGCTGGCATAATAATGTTAATGGATGAAGAACTGCTGCGATTGTCAGAGCTAATATCACCATCCATATCGTGGTTTAACTCAGAGCGATAAGTAAAGCCGATACGATTGTCGTCATTAAATTTATAGAGGCTGCTAAGGGTGTAACCAAACTCGATACTGCTACCTTCTGCCGAGACTGAAGGTAAAAAGGAATCGGAGTGACCTGCAAAGTTTTGTTCTAATACGCCATATTCAGCAACCAAGCCTAAACCTATCGACCAGTCATTATTCACTTGGTAAGCAATGCTAGGATTAAACTGTACAGTGGTTAACTGCGCATCTTGTAGCAATAGAGAACCTGCGAAATTCGGCCCATAATCAATAATGGAACCGCCGGCAGATGCTATAGCTAAACCAACAGACCAACGATCGTAAAGCGGAGTAACGGCATATATAGATCCCACCGGCATCGCAGTACCAGCTTTCGAAAATGATTCCCCACCCGCAAACACGCCAGTTGAACCATTGTCGGTATAGTTAATGTTAGACACCATACCCTGCACATTAAATGCAAGTGTGGTGGTGTTAAGTTCCGTCATGGCAGCAGGGTTAGCAAAAGCTGTTTCAGCGCCTTCGGCAACGGCTTGAGCCCCTGCACCAGCAGTGCTAATGCTCATCATGCCAAGTTCGGGGAACATGTAAGCGCCGGCATAAGCTTTTCCAAATAAGAAGGAAGCACTTACTAGCAGCAGCATTTTGATTGTATTCATGAATAACCTAAGTTCAGCACTAAGCAAAATTAGTGCTGTAAAAAATAATAAGTGGGGAATGGAACGTGTGTTGTACGCCCTCACAATGGGCGTACTTTTAAACAGCTATTACATCGCGTTTAAGTAAGACTTATAAGAGTGCAGGCGCACCGTAGCCGCGCCAATAACATCAATAAAGCCGAAGAATGGATGCGGTTTATTAGCCGAAATCCACGCCGAACCCGTAGCGCCAATAGGGATAACTTTACCTTCGGGTTCAACAATTTCTAATATTACCGTTCGGCCATGCGAGCTGGCGTTTGCTCCCACATGTTGGCGAACACTTTGCGGGCCCTGCATTGGTGAGACCGCTGACTCTCCGGTACCTGCAGTAAGGCTGTGAACTCTAGCTCGGAAAATCTCGCCTGGATAGGCGTCTACATAAAACTCAGCAAACTGCCCTACCTCAACGTAACGATAGGTTTGATCCGGAATACGCATTTCCATAAATTTGCGCCCAGTATCGTATATATGCATGTTGCCCACGCGGCTTCCGTCGGCCACATTAACCACTGCAACTTGGCCATCAAATGGCGCACGAATTGTTTTCCTTTCCTGTTCAAACTCAGTTTTTTTAGCGTCTGCATGTAGCGAAGCGAGTGCCGAATTAGCAATACGTAATTGCGAATGGTAGTACTCAACCTCACGCTGTTTGAAAATTTCTGGTGATTTTTTAGCCCTAGCCACATCACGCTTCAACTGGGCAATAGCCTCTTCTTGTTTAACAATAGAGGCCTTTATCTTCTCTAACTCGGCACTCGACGTTGTGTCGATAAGGGTGTAAATCACCTCACCTTGTTTAACGTATTGATTATGCTCTACATGAATTTTATCGATTTGTTCGCGCAATAGCGGCGACAATACCGAATGCGGAGCTTTAACCGTTGATGAGTAACTTAAATCTACCGGCGCCCATAGGCGAGAAAGCACGCCTAGCAATACCAAGATCATAAGTCCACCAGATACAATCCAAAACGCGCTTTTTAATGTCCATTTAATCGCCCCAGTAGAAACTAAAATCCACATAATTAGGATGTAAGGAATCATTACCTCTTTCATTGCTTAGGCCTCTGAATGTTCGGATGGACGACGAGGAGAATGCGCTTTTTGTCTGCCATTACTAATAATCTTGCTAATCGACGCGCCAATATGTGCCCAGTTAGCAAAAGCAATAATGATGGCTAACACCCACCAAGCCTTATGCAGAAATAGGCCACATAACGACAAAGCAAAAACCAATTGAATATGTGCACTTTTTTTCTCATGTGCTTTATGCACTGCTACTTCGTGTAACTCCCACAGCAAATAAGCCACAAACCCTACTAAGGCGATAGTGACGGCAAACAGGTACCCACTAAAATACTCAGAGTTAAATAACACCATCATGGTGTGATTAGGTGTGTTGCTGTAGATGCTCATGTCGATGTCTTTAGAATTGATCGTTCCCATTGGGGCTAACAAATAAGCACCACCCAGCATCACCAACATGAAGCAGGTAAACTTAACTAACACCATAAAGATGATGCGGATCTTAGAAATAATCGTGCGAAGTAGGCGCATAAAGCCCTCCTCAAAATAAAGTTGAAAGCCGCTAGCAATGTTCAAAAAATCTTGCCAACGCCTTAATGTTTAAGCCCTAGCTAAAAACAGCGATGCAAACCAACGCTCTAGTTGCGCTACATCCTCGGCATTGCCATTTATGGCAATCAAACCTTGAGCGTGCGCCTGCCGCCAACTTAGCGTTCCTGATGCAAGTGCGTCTAATACATCCAGCTCGGTGATCACCAGCAACTCTTGTTGACTAGGCCGGGTATCACGCCCCACAATTTTCAGCTTTGGCTCAAGCAAAATTTGTCGATAGTGCCCTTTAATTGCCTCAAATAAGCTAAAACTAATTTTGTCTGGATTAGCTTTAGCTAGGCTACGCATAAACAAATAAAGCCGAAATTGCTCAGGCTTATTAGCATTGCCTAAAGCGTCACGCATTCTCGCGTTTACAACACTTTCAACTACCGCTAAAGAGCCAGGTTCGGTCTGTAAATACAAACCGGTACTCTGGTGAAGGCCACATGCAGATACTGCGATTGGAATAATGGCCAAAAGATAGCTAAACAATCTAAACATCTGAGTCCCCTCAAAAGAGGGGCCACAAGGGCCCCTTACCAGCTTTGCTTAGCGTACAATTAGCATTAAGTCTTGTGGGCGAGTTGCTTGGTCAAAGTAGCTCATGAATAAACCGAAGTCTTTAATGCTGCCTTCTGCAAAACTAAAGCTGCCTGTTTCCATATTGCGGGCGATCACTTGCAGTGCATTTGGTCCAGCCATGAGTATTTGGTTAAGCACTGCACGAGATGTGTTGATCTGCACATTGGCCTCAGTTAGCACTTCTTCATGTAACTGAGCAATACCATTGCGGATCTCAATAGTGAAAGACTCACCAGTATCAGCAAAGCTGTAGCTCATAGACATGTTCACATCTATGGTTTTTTCAGCAATTAAGGTAGCGGTCATCATGTCGAAGATTTGTTTGCTTGGTAGCGCCGTTAATACGTCAACCGAGGCAAAACTAATTAGGTTAGAGAAATCACGCTCTCCCTCTAGCTCAGCTGCAGCATTAAGAGCCCAGTTACGCCAATTAATGTTTACTTGCTCAGCAGACCAGGCTTTATAAGCATCGGCCTTAAGCTGGCGAGCCTGCATATCGTCTTTATTCACGGTAATTGGGTACGATAGGATCTCTGCGGCAAAAGTGTAGTTTTTGGCTTCAATTGCCGCTTTTGCTGTGTTGATAATGTTGTCACGTCCGCCCATTAGCTCAACAAAAGCCTTAGCGCGTTGCTGATAAGCCATCGGTTCTAGTTGCCAAGGATCAGCTTCAAAGAAGCCCACATAGCCAACGTAAATCTGACGAACAGCATGCGCAACGGTGCCGTAGTGCTCGCCTAACCAAGGATGCTCTGCTAGATGCTTAGGTAACTTCACCACTTCAACTAATTCGTCAGGTGTTAATCCTTTATTCATGTAACGAATAGTTTGGTCATGGGTATATTGAATCGCATCTCGATAAGCCGTTAAAACGTTAGCTACTGCTGCTTTACCTTCAACTGGACGGCCATGTGAGTTGATCATGATTTCAGTATCAAACTGACGCATCACATCAATACCTTTAAACCACATTGCTGGGTCGCGGAACTTAGTACCACGAATAGTGTGTAAGTTAGGGAAGTTCTCACCTTGTAATACTTCCGCAGCATGCAGGATTTTTTGCTCGGGTAAGTAAACAACCACTTCGTCTTTAGTCTCAGAAGGTACGTTTACAATTTGCATGTGCACGCCAGCAATAGTGATATCTAAGGTAGCGTTGGCCGCAATTAGTGTATTAGGCTCAATAAAAGAAATAGCGCCCTGCATAAAGCGCGGGCCAAGACCGTCGTTTACGGTACCGTGTTCGCCCTCTTCAACATGCTTTGCCCCAGTGTATGAAGTACGGTGACCAAACAAGGTACCAAGGTTAGATGACCAGTTTGCTACCGCATCGGTTAGGCCGTCCTGAGCAATAATTTTAACTGCACCAGAGCTTACCTCTTCATCGCTAACCCAAGCTCGCACACCAGAGATGTGGTCGATATGATTGTGCGAGTAAATTATTGCTTTCACAGGCTTAGTGGTGATTTGCCTAAATTGCTGTTTAACCGACTCAGCCATCTCTACAGACTCACCAGGATCAACAATGATGATGCCATCATCACCTTCAATCATAACTGGTGTATCAATACCAAATCCGTAGCCTAGGTAAACATTGTGATCTACCTGAATGATGGCTTGATCCATCTTGCGGCTATGTTTAGTCAACGTTGGGTGAACATGCTCAGATTCAGCCGTGTAAGCTAACGTCTCACCGGTTTTAGACAATACCTTGATTCGCTCACCTTTACCCCAGAACAGGTTTGATGAATGCTCAATCAACACGCCGTCGTTATAGCGAGCACCTAAATCAATATTTTGGTATTGGCTTGCTGCACTCGTTTGCAGTTCTTGTCCTACGCTAGAGCTAGCTTCGATTACGGGTGTTGCTTGGGTATATCCCGCTACAAGCAAAGTACTAGAAATAGCTAGTGGCAATAACACCTGCTTACATCGATTTGTCATAGTTCAACCTTAAAGCCTTACAATTATGAAATTGCAGCCACTTTATTTATATCTGGAGCATTAAAAAATAGGCTGATATGATTTCAAACTATCGTAAATACGATAATTACTTATAAGAGCTTTAGCACTAGCGTTAAATACGGTGAGCAAAATGCACAACGATATCCCCAAATACAATTTGCTGGCGGCATTTGCAGCGGTAATGGAGCATGGCAGTTTGAGCAAGGCAGCAGAGCACCTAAATACAAATCAGTCGACCATTTCAACTATGCTAGGGCGCCTAAAAAATGAGGTACAGCAGGAACTGTTTATTCGCAGTGGTCGCGGCGTTGCCCCCACCAATTATTCGGTAAACCTTTACGCGCAAATTCAAGAGCCGCTGCAGCAACTTAATTCGGTGTTCCACTCCTTTGGACAGTTTGACGCTGCTCACTCAAAACGAAATTTTGTAATAACCGCTCCCGAGCACTTACAGTGGGTATTGCTCGATCAGTTTGCCAAGCTGCCCAATAAAAACATCAGCCTCGAAGTGTTCGACCAACCGGTATACGAAGAAAACATATACGACGCTTTAATCACGCAAGAATACGACCTAATGATTGATATTCTGCCGCCCAAAGAGCCAAGCTTGAATAGCCAGAAACTCTATGACGGCGACTTTGTGGTGGTATGTAGCCAAGACCACCCTAGGATTCAAGGCAGCTTATCTGAAGCGCAGTATATGCAAGAAGAGCACGCAGTATTAGAAAGAAAACGACAACACCTTTACACCATGAGCCACTATACCAATATTGATTTAAGCAAACGGCGAGTGGCTTACCACGGTGGTTCGTTGTTTAGCAATATTATGATGTGTAGCCAATCACACTACCTGTCTGCTGTGCCTCTATCCATGGCGTTACAGTTTGAAGAACGGCTACAGCTGCAGGTTTTTAGACCACCATTCGAATTTAAACCTGTGTCCAATTACCTTATTTGGCCGAAAAAGGTTAATCAAGATCCCGCAAATACTTGGCTGAGAAATGAGTTGATTAACATAGCTAATAAAATTGAAGAATATATGCAGGAAAATTTTCAATAAGTGCCCAAGACTTAGTTTATGAATTTACGCTTGGCAAAAGATAAATCTATTAGCAGCACAATAAAAAAGAGAGCCTTAAGGCTCTCTTTTTAAATACTTATTCAACTAGTTTGGTGAAGCCGTTAAACCACCACCACCAGCGCCGCCGCCGTTACCCGGCAAGCTAGGCACAAAGTCTGGCAAACCCGCACTAGCTAACAAGTTAGCTGTAGTAATAGGCGTTCCAGCACTAATCGCTGCAAACAAATCGTTTGGAGACAGCGTTGGTGCTGCAGGCGCATCGGCCGCAACGGCATAGGTACTAGAAAGCAACAAAGCTGCTGTCAAAGTCCGTTTTACGTAAACCATAATTGGCTCCTTCTGTTACAACGTCGAACAAAATATAAACTACATATAAAAACAGCTATTAACAAGATTAATTAAATGAAAATTCAATGACCCTGTAAGCCGCTATAGTTTATTTAGCGAATAATGAACCGCGCATTCTTCTGCCCACAATGGCAAGTAAACCAAATAGCACTAAGGCATAACTTGCTGGTTCTGGAACTGAAAATTGCTTACCGCCAATTACACTTCCTTCAACTGCAGCAACCACTGTCCAAGCGCCACTTTCTACTAAGCCGTCGTCAAACAAACTGCTATCACTCCATACAGCAAGAACATCAAAGGTAGGCTGCCAAGCTTCGATTTGATCCCAAGAGTAAGGGTTATAGTTTTGCCACACTAAATTAGCCCCATTAAACCAGTAAAACTCGAGGTCCAATAGGCCATTTAAGTAGCTGCCAGTACCTTCATCTGTAGTTTCATCTAACATATCAAGATCAAGCATAAATGCCGCTCGAATGTCAGAGCCTGCGTCAAACACGCTTTGAGCAACAGGAACGTTAGGAAAAGCAGTCGGATCACTAAAAGGTGTTGGAAAATCACCTAAATAGGTTTCCACTCCCGGTGCTTGCACTGGGTTGTCGCTAGTTAACATTACCGTTGCATTTGCCGACATAGCCATAAACAATGTCGTTAAGGTTAATAGTAGTGCTTTCATTGCTCAGATCCTTTGCTGTTATTAAAAGGTATTCCTTTAACGCACTAGATTCTTCGCAAGTACTAAGCCAAATCTATAGAAAGACTTATAAAATAATTAAGACTATGTTTTATAAAGATTTTATTTTTAGCACACCAAAACCACAAAGTGATGCAGATCACACAAAGTGTAAGCTATATCGACAAAGCAAACCTTTATCAAAGCGCTTCTAGCCTAGGTTTATATGACAATTTGCAGTAGTAGCCGCTAGGCGAGGCGCTATATATCTATACATCCGCTGTTTCTAAAAGTTCTGGTATTTGTCTTTAAGCAAGTAAAAAACACCAGCATTTAAAATGATGAAATTTTTCTACAGAATATTACGTCGAAAATTTAATCAACCGCAAAATACCACTCAATAAATGATGTTTTTATGATGTTTTGATGAAAGCGCTATTCATCATAAATATGGTCATTACAGCGCTAGATCCTAACCAAAGAATAAAGTGTAAAGAAATCCGACACCGAAAAACATCAGCAAAAACAACTGGAATTAGTGCTTATCGGCATTTAAAGCGAGCGGCTTTAGTCAGAAAACAAAAGGTAAAAGCCCAATTAATGTAGTTAAGGTACTTTGGTATTAGTGTTTCTTGAGGAAGTAAAAAGGCAGCCAACGAGGCTGCCTTGTAGCTAAACCAGATTGCATTTATCTCGTTTAATTACCAATTAAAGCTGGAATGCCAGGGAGCTGCCCCACCATCGCTAGCGAACCCACACAAATCACAAAGGCAATGCCTGGAATAAGGTACTTATCTTTAGCCGATAGTTCTTTAGCGCGCTCATGGTCGCCAATTAAGCCCATGTTATCTAGGAGCATGGTAGTGGCCCAACCAAACACTGGGTTAACAAAGGCACAGGCAAAAATACAAATACCGGCACTTAAAGAATCTTTGTGCTTGTGAATCATTTGCATGCCAGCTTCAAGCAAAGGCAAGAACACCCCAACGATAAGAGCAACACGCAACACTGGCTCCCACATGGCTAAGTCCATTGGATAACCAAGTACCGATGCCAATACACACAAGATACCGGTTAGCAAAGCGCCACCGGGAATCGGGCGCTTAGCAATAGCAGCAGGGATCATGTAGGTTCCCCACGATGAGGCTAAGTTACCTCCGCCCAATAATGCACCAACACCTTGACGCACCGATGCACCCACCATGGTGTCATCCACATCCATTAACACGCCTTTGGCTTCTTTCGGATAATTAAGCTCTTGGAATACACGGTGACCTAAATAGTCTGGAGACCACATAGCTACCGCAAGCAAGGCAAAAGGAATAACCGCAATGAAGTGCTGAAGATTAGGCCAACCCAATTGCCAACCAGTATCTTCACCCCACCAGTAAAACGGGCTGAAATGTGGTAAGCCAGGTGCGGTGGTAAAGGCAAAATCTGCTCCACATACATAGGCAACAATGCCTGCTAAAGCTGAACAAAGCGGAATAGCTAACCAACGTTTACCTACTTTTGCTAAATAGGCATACACTAAAACGGTAACGCCAATCACCGCAAACGATATGTAACCTTGGTCACCGGCAGATGCCCAAGCTTCGGTTTTGTTTATTTGACCAATTAAGCCCACAGCACCAAGGTAAATCAACAAGCCCCCTCTAACACCAACCCCGGTTAGTGTCATTAACTTAGAGCCCCCCTTGGTATAAGCCAAAATCAAACCAAATACACACACCATTAAACCCAGCGCGAGTGGGTGTCCTCCTGCGGCGGCAATTAAAGGAATTAAGGGGATCATTGGCCCATGAGTACCGGCCAAGTTTGCATTGGGGTTTAAAATAGCAGAGAACAAAATTACAAATAAGGCGCCTGCAATAAGCAGCTCATAACGTACGTTTTCAGCAACAAACTCTGGCGATAAACCAAACTGTGCAGCGAACGCTGCAACCATTGCGGTTACCATTACAACTTTACCTATGGTGGCGGCTAGCGCAGGTACCCAATCTTCAATTTCAATACTGTAATCTCGAAGCGGTAAATGGATCCCCCAACGGCGAAAACTCATAATTTTGAGATCGTGGTTCAAAAATTCTTCACGGTTGTCGAATTCCTGCGCTTTTCGGCGCATATCTCTATAGAATGTCTTGTTCTTACTAGACATGTTTTTACTTCCTATGTAATTGCGGGGGCCATTGCGCGTTAACTTCCATTTATGCTCTGTATGTTAACCTTCGGCTAACACGAGACGACATCCCAGACGCTACAGAACACCTAGTAAGCAGGTGCCTAAAAGCTGGGAGCTAAAGCCACATATTTTCCCGCAGGCTGAAAAAAGGGTACGATACGCGCCCTTAGTAACTGGTACTGGAAAATTTGTCTTAGTATAAGACAATAAAGTTTGATGACTTTTTGATTTAGATTACTTTTCATGCAAGTTAACTGCTTTTTATTTTACCCTTTCATCGATATGCTAATTCTCTACTAATTGTTATGCTGAACTTAGTTCAACCAACTGATTACGATGAAAATTTCCGAGCACGCGCAGCGCACAGAACAGCTATTTGGCATACGAGCAGAAGACATCCATAAATGGATTGACGGCTTTTTCGACCACGACGGATTTGATCACTACCTGCGTGAAGGCAAGCTAGACCAATACGACCCTTACGACCATCGCAGGTTTAGACACTGCAAAGAAGCACTTCAAGAAGCCTACCAAGAGTTCGATGGCAAATACTCTCGCCAACAAATTAAGAACGTTGTCGAAACACATATTAAAGATGATTACGACGGCTACCTGCCTTCTCGTGCCGATTTTGAAAATGGTACGTTTACTGCCAAATACCATGACGCCACCCACAATGAAGAACTGAGCGCGGTATTAGACGCCAAAGAGCTAGCCGAATATTTTGATGGCCTGCGTGATAACGAAGCTAATCAACAAGGTTTTATTGGCAGCTTTGCTTTTCGCATTGTACTGCCCACCATTTTGGCCATTATATTGTTTGTCAGTGCGGTTGCTTTGGTGATTATCCCGCTGGTAGAAGACTCGATGATGGGTCAAAAACAGCAAATGATCAAAGAGCTCACTTCCTCGGCCATTAGCATTGTCGACAGTTACGTAGCGCGAGAACAAAGCGGAGAACTAAGTCTAAGCCAGGCACAGGCGAAAGCGGCCACCGAGCTAAAAGCGATGCGCTATGGTGATGAAAACAAAGATTACTTCTTCATTACCGACATGCATCCACGAATGATCATGCACCCCTACCGTAAAGACTTAAAAGGCCAAGATCTCACTCATTACTCAGACAATGAAAACAAAAGTGGCAAACACATTTTTGTTGAGTTCACCAAGCTGGTTAAAGCCAACCATGAAGGCTACTTAGAATACCTCTGGCAATGGAAGGATGATGCCAACAAAACAGCGCCCAAACTTAGCTACGTGCAAGCAGTGGAAGAGTGGCAATGGATAGTCGGAACCGGTGTCTATTTTGACGATGTGCAAAAAGAAATCGATAAGCTAGAACAAACGCTGTTTACCACCTTCTTCCTCATTACCTTGGGGCTTAGCGCTATAATGAGCTACATCATTGGCCAAAGCCGAACTATCGAAAACCGGAAAAAACGTGCCGAAGTAGCCCTGCACGAGGCAAAAGATCGTTATAGAGCCTTGGTTGAATCATCCAACGAAGGTTACATTCTAGAAGCCGACGGCGATATTCTTTACTCAAACAACCGGCTACATCGTATGCTGGGTTACAGTGACTCAGAGCTTCAAAGCACCACTATTTGGCAGCAGCTATTTCCCGCCAACCCCAAAAATACCCCTTTATTGCAGCATTTAGGTGAACTGTTCAAACACTCCGCCGAGCCTGCAGAGTTTGAAGCTTGCTTAAGCACCAAAAGCGGCAAACAGTTAGATATAATAGTTAGCTCATCAAAGATATTCTTTTCTGAAAAACAGGGTCATGTGATTTCATTTCGCCCAATAACCCGAAAGATTTATGGCGGCGCCTATGGTCTTGTAAAGCAAGTCAGCGATTACCAAGTACTGAATAGTCGCGTGGTCGAAGATATTGCGCTTAGCGATAGCCAAGGCGGCGTGGTAGAAACCCTTAATCAACTGCCAGACTTAGTACGCGAGATGATTGATGCAGGCTCTCGCCCTGATAATCTTCGCCGAGCTATTGGCAGTGCCTACGATGCAGCCATCTGCCGATTTATAGAGCTAAGCATTCAAGAACTAGGAAAGCCGCCGGTCCCCTTTTCCTTTATTTCCTTTGGCAGCAATGCTCGCCACGACATGACGCTATTTTCAGACCAAGACAATGCCATTGTATTTGAGACGCCCAAGGATCCAAGCAAACTAAAACAAACCAGACGTTACTTTTTGCATCTAGCCGAGCGGGTTTGTGGCCTGCTCAACCAAGCCGGTTATCCCTATTGCGATGGTTTGATTATGGCCACCAATCACCAATGGTGCCTAAGCCTAGATGAATGGACCGCAAACTTTAGCACTTGGATTAATCACGCCAAGCCTGATTCGATATTAGAGTTAAATGTATTTTTTGATATACGTGCTACCTATGGAAAAAAGCAGCTGGTCGATAGCATTCAACAGCATATTCAAACTACTGTGCAAAACCAGCCGCAGTTTCTAGCCACCTACGCCAAAAATTGCCTATCTTACAAAGTGCCACTCACTAGCTTTAAACAAATCAAAACCGAGAATATCGACGGCGTAGAGTCAGTTAATCTAAAAGCCTGTTTACGCCCCATGGAAATTTTTTGCCGAATTTACGCACTTAAACACGATATTCGCGAAGCGAACACCATGACAAGACTTAAGCAGCTAGCCGCCAAACAAGAAATCGACGCCATGAGCTTTCGCGAGATGGTCTACATTTTCGACCATATTTGGCAGCTGCGCTTTATGAATCAAATTGTGGAATACACAGACTTACGTAAGGTAAATGATGTACTGGCCTTGGCAGATTTAACCGAGCTAGAGCAACAAAATCTGCGCAACGTATTGAAAAGAATTAGCTTATTTCACGACAAAATTAGCCATGATTTCCTCAATGCTAAATCTAGCTAAAAGAAAATCTATAAATGAACAATAATTCCCCTCCGGTAATTACTAAATTTACACAGCTGCTTTTACCATATTTGTTTGCCTTGGCCAGACTAAGCTGATGCAACGCAAACTATCCAGATTTCACAGTCTTTTGCGGAAAATCACAGTATAAGCTCCCAGCCCTTTGCACTAGCCTGAATACATCGTTTGGCTTAGCACGTATTTAAAAGCCCTATGAACAGTGATTACAATTAGAACAAAGGTAACAAAGCATATTATGACTATGAATACTTTTACCACCCACCGTAATACCCTAATGAAAACGGTGAAAACCTTGGCGTTTTGCGCCTTGCCTTTAGGTTTAGCCTCTTGCGCGGCACCCGTTGAGCAATCTTCTGCTCCAGCAACTAAGCAAAGCAACACTAGCACCAGCAACATTAGTGCTCCTGGGGCTTTTTATACTGGTGAATACCGCAATGCCTTTGTTGAGCTAGGTATCGCTTCACCAGAGCAAGTGAATAAGAAAGTACAAGATACTTACCAGCAGCTGTTTTACTCTGATTCTCGCAGTGAAAGCGGCAAAGCGGTGTTTTTCCCGGTTGGTGACGACATGGGCTTCATTAAAGATATTGGTAGCAACGATATTCGCTCGGAAGGTATGTCTTACGGCATGATGATCGCCGTGCAAATGGACGACCAAGAGATGTTCAATAAGCTTTGGAAGTTCTCTAAAACTTACATGCAACACCATGAAGGCTGGTACAAAGATTACTTTGCTTGGCATCTAAGACCAGAAGCACCTTTTGCCAAAATGGATAACAACCCTGCACCAGACGGCGAGCTTTACTTTGCTATGGCCTTATTCTTTGCAGAGAACCGCTGGGGTGCCGGTGAAGGTATTTTCCAATATAGCGATGAAGCTAACGTAATTCTGCAAGCCATGGTTAACAAAGAAGAAACTGACTCGCAGGTTCCGATGTTTAGCCGCGACGAGAAGCAAATCTTATTTGTTACCGAAAAAAGCCTAGGTTTATACACCGATCCGTCTTACCACGTTGCTGCTTTTTATGAGCTACTGGGCCGTTGGGCAGATGAAGACCAACAACTATGGCTTGATGCCGCACAAGTAAGCCGCGATTACTTGTATAACGCAGCCCACCCAGAAACAGGCTTGTACTCTGAATACGCAGCTTTTGATGGAACTCCACAAAAAACCTCGTTTAACGATATTAGCCATAAATCTGGTTACGATGCGTTCCGCGTAATTGGTAACATTGCCATGGACTACCATTGGTTTAACGATGACCCTCGCCAAACCGAGCTAGCTGACCGTTTAATTTCGTTCTATGCCGACGAGTACAAACGTAAAGGTCAAAACTTTGCGGTACATGAAATGGGCGGAAAGATTGCATCTGAATGGGGCAGCTCTGGCCAAAACGCAATGAACGGCACTGCTGCTTTAATTACCGATAGCCAAGAAGCCAAAGAGTTCACCGAACGTTTGTGGAAACAAGCTACGCCAACCGGTAAATGGCGTTACTACGACGGCTTATTACACATGTTTGCAGTACTGCAAATGTCGGGTGAATATAAGATTTACGGCCCAACAGACGCAAATCAGTAAACAACTACCTTAAAAAACCAAAGAGAGCCTAGGCTCTCTTTTTTAATGTTTAAGTTTTAGTTGGCGTAACTTGCGATACAAGGTATTGCGGCTAATCCCTAGCAGTTTGGCACTTTTTGTCACATTACCTTGGCAATGCTGATAAACCTGCGCGATGTTTTGCTCAATGGTTTGCTGCAGCTCTGCTTGTTCACAGTTTTGCTCTAGCGGGCTAGTTAAGACCAGTTGCTGTTGCAACGATTCGGGTAAATCAGCACTGCGTAGCAAGGCTTGCTGCTCGGTCATTAAACAAGCCACTTGCATAAAATTGTCTAGCTCACGCAAATTACCCGGCCAAGTATACGCCAACATTTTGCTAAACAAACGTTGCTCTATATCTTGCTTATGCTCGCAATAACGTTGGTGAAGCTTATTGATGAGCAAACCAATGTCGCTGCGCTCTCGCAGGGCTGGCAGGCTTATCTGCAAACCTTTTAAGCGATAGTAAAGATCTTCTCTAAACAAGCCTTCACTCACCCTTTGCTGCAAATTAACATGCGTTGCTGCAACCACTTGAATGTCTACCTTATAGGCCTGATTGCCACCCACCGGCACAACTTCTCGCTCTTGCAGCACCCGTAGTAAACGAGCTTGGGCAGCCAAAGGCATTTCACCAATTTCATCTAAAAACAAAAAGCCACCATCGGCTTGACGAATTTTCCCCACAAAACCCTTAGGGTTAGCCCCAGTAAATGCGCCTGCTTGATACCCAAACAGCTCTGCTTCCACCAGCTCGTTTGGCAGGGCTGCGCAATTTACGGCTTGTAAGGCCTTGCTAGCTCGTTGGCTTTGTTGGTGCAGCTGTTTTACAAAACGCTCTTTACCTACACCAGTTTCACCTAAAATGAGCAGTGGAATTGATTTACTCACCACCTTGCAAGCTTGCCACCAAGCGGTATTAACCCGAGGATCGCGAGACTCACTCTTGCTAGTAATACTTTTACTAACGATTGGCCTTGCTTTTAAAGCCTTAGTTTGCAGATGAAGGTTTGCCTTATCTGCCAAGTGAGCTTGCTGCCAATCCTCACCAAAGTGACTGGCCAAGGCTTCGCCTACATGTAACTTATCCACCAACTGACGCGCCATTGGGTTTAAGCCTAATACCTTGCCTTCGCTGTCAGCCACCACAATGCCTTGCCAACCAGAGTTGAGCAAATGCGGCTGCGCGGCAAGATCAACCCGATAATGGCTCTCGGGCAACTGGCATAACAAAGCTGTTTCAACTTGTTGGGCTAGGCTGGCAGCAAGTAACATGGTTTGCTGAGTATGCCGCTGCTGCTCGCTGGTAATATCTAAAATGGCTAGCATTTCTCCCTTCGGACTAAAGATTGGGCAAGCGCTGCAACTCATAAAGCGATGCTGTTGAATAAAGTGCTGCTCGCCAATTACCGATACTGCTTGCCCAGTGGCAATAGCGGTACCAATCGCATTAGTGCCTTTATATTGCTCTAACCAATTCACCCCAGTCTCTAGCGCAATAGTTGCCAACTTATCGTTATAGCGTTTCACTCCCCAATGGTGAATAAGGTAACCGTCTACATCCGACAAAATGAGCCTGCTAGAACTATGGGCCATTACTTGCTCAAACAAGGGATAGGCGTAGCGCTCTACCAATGCAATCAACGCTTGTTGTCGATGGTGACGCTCTGCCAACTCGGTTTTAGCCAAGCGTAAAACCTGAGGAACGACTTGCTCTTGCAGGCCGGCATCTTGGCTACGTAACCAAGATGCATTAATAGAGCTAGGAAGTTGTAGCTTGTTGGTCATTGCAGTGTTCCATAGTGAGACAATGTAACTGTGCCAAAAAGTAACAGTGTGACAAGCCCATTAAGCCGGCTAGTTTTCGCTACTCACACTGTGCAAAATTGTTTGTGTGAATAATCATAGTTTTACATTTTGTTAACAACAAGTTTCTGTGCAATGGCTTAGCACTTGCTATGTAAAGCGCAGGCGTGTCACGAAATGCGCTCACAAGAAACATATTGATAACAAAACAAAAAGGAATTGACTATGGTTTACGCACAGCCAGGTACCGAAGGTTCGTTAATCACTTTTAAAGAGAAATACAACAACTTTATTGGCGGCGACTGGGTAGCGCCAGTAAACGGCCAGTACTTTGATAACCCTTCTCCGGTTAATGGTGAGGTTTATTGCCAAGTGGCCCGCTCAGACGCTGACGATATCGGTCTTGCTTTAGATGCTGCCCATGCAGCCAAAGAAAGCTGGGGAAGTACTTCAGTTACCGAGCGTTCAAATATGTTGCTGCGCATTGCCGATAGGATTGAACAGAACCTTGAGTATTTGGCCGTGGCCGAAGCTTGGGAAAATGGCAAAGCGATCCGTGAAACGCTCAATGCCGATCTGCCTCTTGTGGTTGATCACTTCCGCTATTTTGCTGGCTGTATTCGAGCTCAAGAAGGCGGTGCAGCCGACTTAGATGCCAGCACTGTGAGTTATCACTTCCCCGAGCCACTAGGCGTTGTGGGTCAAATTATTCCTTGGAACTTCCCAATGCTAATGGCGGCCTGGAAGCTCGGCCCAGCCTTAGCAGCAGGTAATTGTGTGGTGCTTAAACCCGCCGAACAAACCCCTGCCTCCATTATGGTACTAATGGAGTTGATAGAAGACCTTATTCCAAAAGGCGTGGTGAACATAGTAAACGGATTTGGTGAAGAGGCTGGCCAAGCCTTAGCCATTAGCCCTCGCATTGCCAAACTAGCGTTTACTGGGTCAACCGAAATTGGCCAACACATTCTTAAATGTGCGGCAGATTCATTGATTCCTTCCACTGTAGAGCTAGGCGGTAAATCGCCCAATGTGATATTTGCCGATGTCATGGACCACGAAGATGAGTATTTGGATAAAGTGATTGAAGGCCTACTTCTAGCCTTTTTCAACCAAGGCGAGGTGTGTACTTGCCCTTCACGCGCACTAATTCAGGAATCTATTTACGATAAGTTTATGCAGCGGGTATTAGAGCGAGTAAAAACCATTAAGCAAGGTGATCCCTTAGATGTTAATACCCAAGTTGGCGCTCAGGTTTCTAAAGGGCAGTTAGACAGAATTATGAGTTATTTAGAGATAGGCAAAAACGAAGGCGCTGAGGTATTAACTGGTGGCGTCACCGCAGCGTTGCCGGGTGAGCACAATAACGGCTATTACGTTAGCCCGACTATCTTAAAAGGCACCAATGACATGCGAGTATTTCAGGAAGAAATATTCGGCCCGGTCATCTCTGTTACCACCTTTAAAGATGAAGCAGAAGCACTTGCCATTGCTAACGATAGCGAATATGGCCTAGGCGCAGGAGTATGGACACGCGACATGAACTTAGCGCAGCGTATGGGACGAAAAATTGAAGCAGGTCGAGTATGGATAAACTGCTACCATGCCTACCCTGCCCATGCTGCGTTTGGCGGCTACAAGCGCTCGGGCATTGGCAGAGAAACCCATCAAGTAGCAATTTCTCATTATCAAAACACCAAAAACCTACTAGTGAGTTACGACGTTAACCCACTAGGCTTCTTTTAAGCTTTAACAGTCAGCCATAAAAAAGAGAGCTTAGGCTCTCTTTTTTGTTTGCTATCTTAATGACTAATAATACCTAAGCAGGTTGGCCAGTGGCAGCGAGTACTACTTCACGAATACACACGTTTTGCGGCTGGCCATAAGCGTAAGCGACAGCGTCTGCAATGTTTTGGGTATTAAGCACGCCACCCATTTCTTCTTTCCATACTTCATAACCATCTTTAATCTCTTGGCTGGTTGTATGGCTAAGTAATTCGGTTTCTACCGCGCCTGGGGCAATCACGGTTACCCGTACGTTATCTCCTGCCACTTCTTCGCGAATGTTCTCACTTACCGCATGAACCGCAAACTTAGTACCGCAATACGCAGCATGGCTAGGAAAGGTTTTACGCCCAGCAATTGAGCTAACATTAATAATAGTACCTTGCTGGCGCTGCTTCATGCCAGCTAATACCAAGTGAATACCATTAAGTAAGCCCATAACATTTACGTCCAACATGGTTTTCCACTCGCTAGGTGCTTGCTCGTGAGCCGCACCTAATAACATGACTCCGGCATTGTTTAACAACATATCTACTGGGCCATACAAGGCTTCGGCATCTTTAATTGCTTGCTCAAAATCGGCAAGCTCGGTCACATCAACTTTACGACAAAGGGTATTTGGCAGGTTTAGCGCTTCCAACCGCTCAATACGACGCGCTACCAATAACAGCGGATGCCCCGCAGCCGACAAGGTTTTTGCACATGCTTCGCCAATTCCAGAACTGGCACCAGTAATAACAACTAAAGGCTTAGACATAAGATTCTCCAATACATAAATAACCCACCACAAGGCGCTACATTTGCGCTTGCTGCTTTATTGGCGCTAACTATAGTTCTGCTATATATAGGTGTAAAATATCGATTTCCTTTGGTTGTTATAGGCAATAATTATGGATGCGCGTTTACTAAGATCCTTTGTGGCAGTTTTTGAAGAGCGCTCGATGACAGCAGCCGCCGAGCGTTGTTATGTCTCTCAGCCATCACTATCTTCGGCCATTAAACAGCTTGAGTCTGAGTTAGGGGTTCAGCTATTTATTCGCCATAAGCGCGGGGTTGATTTAACCGACCAAGCTCATCACCTTTACCCGATGGCCGTTCAAACGCTAGGTCAGCTCAAGCGCATGTCTAATCTGTTTGCTGAGCAACCGGCCAGCCTGCCGATTAAACTGGCTAATTTTGACGACCTAAGCCCTAGCTTGTTGGCGGAGTTTATTCAGCACTGTAAAAGCCAACAGCCATTGTTTAGCTTTGAGCTACTCGATCACCAAGATAAAAGCGCTCAGGCTAGGTTAACTCTTGATGTGTTTAAACAAGAAGACGAGCTATTCATTCCGCTTTGGCAAGAAGATTACGTACTGTGCGTACCTCGCCAACACCCTCTCGCCCAGCAAAACCAGGTAGAGATTGCAGCTTTAAACAATTACAACTTTATTGAATGTGTAGTGTGTGAAGCCCACCAACAAACCTTGAGTTTGCTGGCTTCACAAGGTTTTGCAGTTAACTTGGTCGCCAAAGCGCAACACAAAACCCAAGTTAAACATTTGGTAAATGCAGGCATTGGCATCTCTTTTTTACCTAAAGGCGTGCTCGAAACAGCGCCGCAACTACAGCAAGTAAAACTGCTAGCACCTCGTATGTACCGCAGCATTGGTTTATGCATAAAAGCCAGCGCCAGTGCTAAACCTGCGCTAGCCGCATTAATTGATGCGGCAAACACATGGCCAAACAACAACTAAACGAGCTAATAGCTATCCGCCAACTGGTAAACCCGCAAACTACTCACCATGGATGCAAAGTCATCACCCAAATATTTGATAGTTTGCGGCTGATTAGCCAACAAAGTAATGCTTGAATCGGAAAAGCGTCCCGGAGCATCACTTTCTAAATGAACAAAAAATGCCGGTTTATCTGCTAATAAAATAATGGTTCTAGTACTTTCATCCACCGCGCAAGAGACCTTAGCCTTGGCTAAAGGTAAGTTTTTGTAGCTATCCCCTACCCAAGTATTTTGAACGCGAGAACCTTCACATGTGAGTGAAACAATCAAAAAGCCTTGCGTACGCCACTCATCAAGTTGAGCTTTAGCACATAGCCACGCTGATACATTGGCATCTGGCTCAAGGCTTAAGGCTAACTGCTCGCTAAATTCCACCTTGCCTTGCCAGTTAACTCGCTGGAGATACGCTTTAATAGATTTGGTTTTGGGGCTGTCGTTAATTATCCGCAGTTCTAAACCCTGCTCATCCTCTATAAAACTCGGGTATTGCGGAGCAAAAAAGCGCTTGGCGTGATAGTGCAACTGCTTCCAGCGGCCGCTATATTCGATGCTCGACCACGAGCTTACCGGCCAATTATCATTAAGCTGCCAATACAGCATTCCTCTACATTGGGGGCTATTAGCTCGCCAAAAATCACAGGCCGTTTTTATCGCAAGTGCTTGTTGCACTTGGCTCAAATAAAGCATTTGTTCAAAGCTTGCCGGAAAGCGGAACATCCGCGTAAACAACTCGGTAATAATGCTATTACCACTAGGGTTCTTTTGATGCGCTTCAAAAGTGGGTGAGCAAATATTCCAGTCATCTTCGGGTACAAAGCTTTTCACCTCCGCTAATGACGGCCAAGACTGATAGCCAAACTCAGAGCAAAAGCGTGGCTTAATTTGTTGATAAGCAGAGAAGGATTTACCCGAATGCCAAACATCCCAAAAGTGCATATCGCCTTTACTATCATCATGCCATGCATCGCCATAATCTAATGCGCCATTACAGGGCGAACTAGGCCAGAATACCCGGCTAGCATCATGCTGCTCCACCGTCTGTTGAATAGCGCGATTAAGCCTGTCGTAATTCACCACATAACGTTCTCGATTAGCTTTGGATTCTGGGTACCAGTTAATTGCACCAATCACTTCGTTGTCGCCGCACCACAGCACAATACAGCTATGGTCACGTAAACGTTGAATTTGGTCGCTTAATTCAAGCTGCACGCTTGCTACAAACTCATCGGTACTGGGATACAATGAACAGGCAAACATCATGTCTTGCCACACCATTAAGCCTAATTCATCACACAGTTGATAAAACTCATCAGCCTCGTATTGGCCGCCGCCCCAAACCCGCAGCATGTTCATGTTGGCGGTTTTGGCATCAGTTAATAGCTGACGATAACGCTCGGCTGTTTGCCTCGATGGCATCGCATCAAGCGGGATCCAGTTAGCGCCTTTGGCGGTAATGGGGCAATCGTTAATCACAAAGGTCATGGCAGAACCATGGCTGTCGGCTCGTGTATCTAGCTCTAGCTTTCGCAAGCCAATCTTCTTCTCAATAAGCTGCTCAGCCAACTGAACTTGCAGCGAATATAAAGACTGCTCACCATAACCTGCTGGCCACCATAGCTGTGGCTCCGCAATGTGGAATCGGGCCTCAGTAATGGATGATTCAGTTGCGGGCTGTATTTGCAAGGCATGCTCTGCAAATTGAATATCAATTGGTGAGTGGCAAGATGAGTCATGACTAACCTTAACCAACACATCCACACTGTTGTCATGCCACTGCTGCTCAACTTGCACAGCTAACAATCGAGCTTGGTTGGTGAACTTAATTTCCACCGGATCGTAGATACCATTCACCATCAAACAAATTCCCCAATCCCAGCCAGCATGGCACTGCGACTTGCGCAAACTGTTCATAT
Organism: Agarivorans sp. OAG1; assembly: GCF_037076485.1. Taxonomy (NCBI): domain Bacteria; kingdom Pseudomonadati; phylum Pseudomonadota; class Gammaproteobacteria; order Alteromonadales; family Alteromonadaceae; genus Agarivorans; species Agarivorans sp. OAG1. The sequence continues at coordinate 1,469,572 of NZ_AP028990.1, read as the reverse complement.
AAGGGATTTGGTTGTTGCCCATGGAAGATGGGACGGCAAAGGGTAAAGTGCTTGCTCGTTGCTTTGCGGCTAAATCAGAACGGGAAAACCGCACTTGCAGCTGATTACTGCCAGCCTTTAAATAAGGCTTAATATTAAAAGACCACAAACGAAACATATTGTCGCATTGCGCGACTAAATGCTGGTTAATATAGATATCGGCAATGGTATCGACACGACCTAAATGTAAATCGATAAAGTCGCTGTCGAACTGCTCAGCACTTACCTCAAAGCGGCTAGATATCACCCAGTTAGCCTGGCCCACCCACTGAACATCTGCTTCATTGCAGGCTTGATAAGGATCGGCGATTAAGCCCGCCTCAAGCAAAGCAGAATGGTTATCACCGGGAATCTGGCAAGCTACCTTAATCTCTGGATATTCTGGAGAACTTAACAGCCAAGCTTGGTTTAGGAATATCTGCGTCATTTAAGCACTCACTAAGCATTACAACATAAGATTTATAAGCAGCCTACGTAGTGCAGATATCAGGAACAAGAGATAGAGAAATGCTTTGTGGAAGGTATCAAAAATTACCGGTGTTGGCTGATAGAGTTTCAAGAGAGTTGTCATAGGGTTATAGCATTTTTGTAACTTTGTGCTTATAACTTCATCCACAAAAACACTGCGTTCATACACCTGTAAATGGCAGCTACGGTTTTCCACAGACGCCTGCACACCTCCATGCTGACACTTTTGTTACTTTTAGAGCTAGATGGCTGATGTAGCTTAGGAAAGGTGGTAATCTGTTTTCATTAAGTATATGACAACAAGAGGACTTTCTTATTTTAAACATGGAACATCTCCTCTTAATAAGTCGCTAGGGGAACCGTGAACGAAACACAGCAACACTATATAGAAACCATTTTGCCCTATAGGCTTTATGCTGTGGGGGCATTTGAAATGGCTTTGCATTTAGTAGCCGAATTTCCGGAAGGAGCAGATATTGAGTGCACTTTCGATGGAAAGCCGAAAATACAAGGAAGATCCACTGCCATAACAAATCCAACTATTGAAATGGGAATTGTTCACTCTAGAGTTCTATTTGAGTTCTTGGGTCTTAAACTCAATTCAAAAATGAACTTGGCTCCCACTACACCAAGAAAAACCGATATAAGTATTGAGAGTTTTGGTCTTGAGAAAGTGTCAGCTGAGGAGGCATTAGCACCATGTAATGGTGACAAAACCAAGGCTGGTGAAGCTGTTATTAATACACTAAAGGCTGCAAATAAACTGGTCGCTCACTCTACAGACATCATAAAAATGGATAACGACTCTATCAAAGGACACCTGATGACATGCAAGGCAATACCAGTTCTATTTAATCTTTACTTTTTTAAAAAGCTTGGCTTGCCCATGCCTAATAGTGAGATAGAGAAAAATGTTCACAGCTCCTAACAAAGCAATGAGTTGGAAACCGCTAAAGCAGCCCTCAAGATCACGGCGTTAAGTTTCTCTATGAAAATATCATCAGTTCAAAATAAGTATTATCGATATAGTTGTATATTTGTCTCTTTAACTGGATACATATGGGCAGCAATTTTTGTACAGCCTAAAATGCATGGTGGCACTATTTTTCAAAAGTTACTTCCCTACATAATTATTGTGGTTTGTGGCTATTGTTCATTAGAATGGTGGCGCGGTTGTTCTCGGTTTTATTCTAAATGTCTAGTTGGGATATGGGGTTCTACTTATTTTATCTTGATTCTTGTAGGACTCTTTTTTGGAGTGTCGAGATTAATTTAAATCTTTTAAGCTAAAACCTATGTAACCCAAACTTCTTCGTCATTTTATGATGCTTTGTAGATGTGCTTTGCTCCAAAAACAAACCTACAACTTCGCCGCCAACTTCTTGGGCGTATCAAACAGTCGCAAATAAGCACTCTGCTCACTCCAATTCTGCCACTCTAAACCAGCCTCAATCACCGCTAGGCTTGCGGTAGGAAACTTAATTAAGTCTTCACCGGTTAAGTAGTTTACTAGGTCTTCAAAGGCTGGGTTATGCCCTACTAGCGCAATTTTACTTATTTGCTTAGGCAAGCTTTGAATATGTACCAGCAAATCTGCCCAGCGAAATGTATATAGGCTGTTTTCACAAGTGATTTGAAGGTCGACCTCTACCTCACTGCCTTTAAGGTATTGGCTGCGCTGTGCTAACCAATATTCGCAGGTTTGCTGGGCTCGCAGTGCTGGTGAGTAATGTACTAATTCAAGCTGAGAAAACTGGCTCGCGTAGTGGCTTGCCATAAGCTTTGCGGCCTTGTGGCCGCGCTCTGCTAAGGGGCGTTGTCTATCACCTAAACTTGGATCGCCCCAACTGGATTTAGCATGGCGAATTAACCAAAGTTGGCGAGACATACGCATACTCCTGCATCCCAAAAACAAAAAAGCCTGCAAAGCAGGCTTTTAGCATAAGTGAATTAAAACTTAAGGGCGAGCTAACATGTCGCCAATACCGATCCACTTGTAAGAGGTTAACTCTTCTAAGCCCATTGGGCCGCGAGCATGCAGCTTTTGGGTCGAGACTGCTACTTCGGCACCTAAACCAAATTGCGCACCGTCGGTGAAACGGGTTGAAGCATTTACATAAACGGCGGCAGATCCAGCAGCATTCACAAAACGCTCTACAGCATTTAAGTTATTCGACAAAATTGCGTCTGAATGGCTCGCGTTGTGCGTACGCATGTGAGCGATTGCTTCTTCTACATCGGCAACCACTTTTACACCCAAGGTATAGCTTAGCCATTCTGTATCAAAATCACCTTCGCCAGCCGCTTGTAAGTCTTGCGCATTTGCCAAGCCAGCCATGGCGTTTTCGGTAGCCACTAACTTAACCGAGGCTTTGTTCATGCGTTCCGCTAACATTGGCAGTAACTCGGCTGCTACGTTTTGGTCAACTAACAGGCTGTCTAAGGCATTACATGCCGATGGACGTTGCACTTTAGAGTTTTCAATTACATCTAATGCTGCTGCTAAATCTACCGAGTTATCAACGTAAATATGGCTAATGCCAAAGCCGCCGATAATCACCGGAATGGTACTATTCTCCTGACACATCTTGTGCAGGCCAGCGCCGCCACGAGGAATAATCATATCCACGTATTCGTCTAAACGAAGCAGCTCTGCCACCAGTTCACGATCAGGCTTTTCGATGTATTGAACCGCAGCCGCTGGTAATCCACTTTGCTCTAAAGCAGATTGAATAACTGCTACCAAGGCCATGTTTGAGTGGAAGGTCTCTTTACCGCCACGCAAAATGCTGGCATTACCAGTTTTTAAACATAGCGCTGCAATATCAATAGTTACGTTAGGGCGAGCTTCATAAATAACCCCTACTACGCCAAGCGGCACACGGCGGCGTGATAAGCGCAGGCCATTTTCTAATACGCGGCAATCCATTTCGCTACTAATAGGGTCGTTAAGCGAAATAACGTTGCGAACATCGCTAGCAATACCTGCTAGTCGCTCACTGTTTAGCATTAAGCGATCGAGTAATGCTTCTGATAAACCCGATTGGCGAGCGGCGTCTAAATCAATTTTGTTAGCCGCTAAAATGCTTTCTTGCTGAGCTTCAAGCTGATCAGCAATTGCCGCCAAGGCTGCGTTTTTTTGGCTAGTACTTAAGGTGGCCAAATCAAAGCTGGCTTGTTTAGCCTGTTGACCAAGTGTTTGTAAGCTCATCTAACAATTCCTATTTTAAAACTAAATCGTCACGGTGCACCGCAACTGATCCGTAGCCATAACCCAGAGTCTTATCAATTTGCTCTGAATGTAGCCCTTTAATTAAATTCATATCTTTGGCCGGATAGCGGCATATACCACGGGCAATTTCAACACCTTGCGGATTTACAATGCGTACCACATCGCCGCGGTTAAACTCGCCGTTAATCGCGGTAATCCCTTTAGGCAGCAAACTAGAACCACGCTCTACAACTGCTTTACATGCGCCGTCATCCAATACTAACTCGCCATGTGGAGGAGGCCCAGCCAAAATCCATTGTTTGCGATTCTCCAGCGGGCTATTGGTTGGCGGGAAACGAGTGCCAACACTTTTTCCTTCACTTAAGCGGGTAATTACGTTCTCACTGTGGCCTGCGGCTATTACTACTTCAATGCCTGCTCTACCGGCTATTTCGGCGGCTTGCAGTTTAGTTGCCATACCACCAGTACCCAAACCGCTTACACTATCGCCAGCTAAAGAGCGAATAGAGGCATCAATCTCGGCCACTTCTTCAATGAGTTTTGCATCCGGGTTATTACGCGGATCGGCAGTAAATAGACCAGGTTGGTCGGTTAGTAATAACAATTTGTCTGCTTCGCCTAAAATAGCGGCTAAGGCCGACAAGTTGTCGTTATCACCCACTTTAATTTCTGCAGTGGCTACCGCGTCATTTTCGTTGATGATAGGCACAATACCGTGATTAAGTAGCGCTTTAAGCATGTCTTTAGCGTTAAGGAAACGCTCGCGGTCCTCTAAATCGGCGCGAGTTAACAGCATTTGGCCTACATGAATATCGTAGATGCTAAATAGGCTTTCCCATACTTGAATGAGTCGGCTTTGTCCTACTGCAGCAAGCATTTGCTTATTAGCAATGGTAGGCGCGATATTGCCATGGGTTAGCGATAAGTGCTCGCGACCGGCGGCAATGGCTCCAGAAGTAACCACAATAAGTTGATGACCCGCCTTTCGTAGCAGCGCGCATTGGCGTACCAGCTCTATCATATGGGCGCGGTCAAGTTTAGACGTGCCGCTGGTTAACACACTGGTGCCTAACTTAACGACGATGGTTTGCTTCGACATGCTATTTTACTATTCCAACTCGGCTAAAATGCAAAGCGAGTATTCTACCTGATATTAAACCGACGCACAGAGCCTGTGCGCCATTTTTTTGCGGAACTCTTCGGCTTACGCTGCCGGGAGAGCTAAATTGGGGGACAAAGAGGGGGCAGCGCTTAGGTCTAGCTCCAACTTTTGCAGTGTATCCAGCAGCTTTTGATAAAACACCTCTAGTGACTGTTGCACTTCTGTTTGGTGTTTACTCGGAATGGTACCTTCCTGCCATTCGCCTTGCTTGTCGTATAAACCAAACCAGTAGTGGTATTCAAAACTGTCTTCGTTTACCCGTAATTCAAACCACCAGCCATAAAACTCGCGTTCATCAGCTGCAGGTTTAGAGCTTACACAAGAGGCAAGGCAATCAAAAAAGTACATTTCTTTGCTGCTGTGTTCTTTACGAAAATACGGACCCATGGCCGTAAATCTCGATGTTAACTTTCCATGGCTTGGCCAAGTCACTTCCATGCGCTTAATCTCTCCACAGTAGGACAATAGTTTGTATAACGTACCGTATGTCCATAATGACCACAATTAAGCTAAATCACAATTGCTTTTGTAGCCAATGCGTGACCTTAGTGAAGATCTGATTGTAATTTTGTAGTGAATCAAGCTCTTTCAGCACTTCAACCTTGCAATTTGGCGAAGCCATACTAAGTAAAGAAACATCGGTTTCTGGGCATATTGCGTCATTTTTACGGCCAACCACAAACATTGGCAACTTTGTTCTTGGCCCGCCAAGTATGCCCTGAGTTTTCAAGGACAAAGGCATACAGCGATAATAAAGTCCTTCAGTATTTGAAGCATTCACGCCACTGCGATTAGCTAAACAATCTTGATACATTTGCGGTAAGTTATTAAATCGCTGGATATCACTAAATAACCTATCTACTGGTGCGCCAATAGTTACCACTGCGCGCAAACGCTCGGCGGCAACAAAAGCTAAGCGAGCAGCTACGTTACCAGCAAAGCGATAACCCAGCATGGCAACACGCGCATCATCGACCCATGGCACCTTCGGCAAGTGATCTAATATAGCCAAGTGAATACGGCTGCTATCTTGTTGTAGCTTCCAGTTAAGACAATGCCCCGCTCCTGGCATGTCTACGGTTAACATGGCAATACCTGCAGGCGCTAAGAAGCGTTCAAAAAACGGGTAAAGCTCTGTTTGAATAGTGTCTAAACCGCCACTCACCATCACCACTGGTTTTACAGAGTCGGTATCTGGAAGGTGCAAATAACAAGCAACTTGTTTACCGTCTATTGGTACGTTTATGGTTTTACACTCATATTTACTTTGCTCTGTAGCAGCCATTAAATTGCTGTGAGCTAAAGCATGAGCAGAAGCAACTAAATCATCGCCCTTAAAATGTGGGTAGGCAGCAATAGTAGCGCTATAGCTAGCGAGTAAGAATTCCTGATAGGCTTTATCTCGCTGACCATTTTGCTCAGCATCTTTAGCAGTAATTTGGTGTTTTACGGCACGTTGCATCCATTCGTAGTTCCAGTTGCCCGGCTGGTAACCACCAATGGTATCGAGCAACTCGCTAGTGCGCGGCTTATCGCACATTGCGATATCTGCAAACAGGCTTTCGGTTTCAATAGGATCTAAGCCTAGCCAAGCCCAGTATTCTCTGCGCAAGATACGGTACCAGTTGCGACCTTCTTCTTGGCCTACAGCGCTTAATTGAGCCGCGCTCGAATTAGACACGGTGGATGTTTCCACCACATTAATACGAGGTTTAAACAATACTTCCGACAGATTTTCTTTCAAAACAACCTACTCACTTGCTTATCAACTTATAAAATATATCACAAAAAAAAGCCGCCACTATGTGACGGCTTAGGATGCATTCTAAATGACTAAGCTTTAAAAGAACGCAAACTTAAGTACAAATACAGCAGCCAGTACCCAAACACTTAGTGGTACTTCTTTGTAACGGCCAGCTAGTAACTTAATAACCGCGTAAGAGATAAAACCTAATGCAATACCGTCTGCGATAGAGAACGACAATGGCATTAAGATAGCCACAATCGCTGCAGGAGCTGCTTCAGTAAGGTCGGTCCAATCTACGTTAATTAAGCCCGACAGCATTAAAGTACATACATAGAACAGTGCGCCAGCTGTAGCATAAGCTGGGATCATGCCCGCCAGCGGCGAGAACAATAGAGCAAGAATAAACAAAACGCCCACAACCACAGCAGTTAAGCCAGTACGGCCACCGGCTTCTACACCAGCACCACTTTCGATGTAAGAAGTCGTGCTAGAAGTACCTAATAGCGAACCGGCGATAGTGGCACTAGAGTCTGCCATCAATGCTTTTTTAAGATTAGGTAAACGGCCTTTCTCATCAAGCAAGTTTCCGCGCTGAGCAACTGCAGTTAAGGTACCTGCAGTATCGAACAAATCTACAAACAAGAAGGCAAAAATAACGCTAATCATGGTGACATCTAAGGCCCCCATAATATCTAACTGCAAGAAGGTAGGCGCTGGGTTTGGTGGCATAGAAACAATACCGCCATATTGAGTGTAACCCAATACAATAGACAGTACCGTAATCGCCAAAATAGAAATTAATACACCGCCTTTTACCTTACGGTATTCAAGACCAATGATTAAAAAGAAACCTAAAGCAGCCAGAATCATCTGGTGCGGGTTTTCGCTGCCTAAACTTACTAAGGTAGCTGGGTTATCAACCACAATACCAGCGTTTTTAAGCGCAATAAAACCAAGGAATAAACCAATACCTGCAGCAATACCTACACGTAAAGTTTGCGGAATCGAGTTAATAATCCACTCACGCACTTTAAATAGGCTTAGCAAAATGAAGATAACACCCGATAAGAACACCGCACCTAAAGCAACCTGCCATGTGTGGCCCATGCCTAGTACAACGCCATAGGTGAAAAAGGCATTTAAACCCATGCCTGGCGCTTGAGCAATTGGGTAGTTAGCGTACAAGCCCATAATGAAACAGCCAATGGCCGCAGCCAAACAGGTTGCAACAAAAACTGCACCTTGATCCATCTCGGTAGCAGCAAGCATGCTAGGGTTAACAAAGATAATGTAGGCCATGGTTAAGAAGGTGGTTAAACCTGCAATGACCTCTGTGCGCACATTGGTTCCGTGCTCTTTTAGCTTAAATAGTTTCTCTAACATAACGGCGTATGTTCCTTGGACAGACAGTTGGTTATTTTGGGCCACTAACAGGCATTCCATTATGCTGCTAGCAGAAATCGCGAGGCATTATATTCATCCCAAATCTAAGAAGCTACCTGATGATGCAACCAACCTGCGCTAGATCAGCAAAAAAAGCTAAAATCACCAACTCATAACGTTAATATGCTTCGAAATGCGGTAATTATTTAGTTTATATGGGAATTTTGATGCTTTCTTGATAGTGATTATCATGCTAGCCACTAGTAACAAAACCATTAGTTAAAGAGATGATTTATTGCGCCCAAACAATTATTCCACCAAAAAGCACATTAACAGACTTATATTCACAGTTTTGAGCTGCTAGAGTTCTATTAATTCTAGTAATACAGTTTAAAAGGTGGCTTTGTGTCTACACTATCTTCACTACATCCCCAGGGTTTATGGCAACACTTCGAAACAATGTGTTCTATCCCCCACCCCTCTAAGCACGAACAAGCAATGATTGACTGGGTAATGGGTTTAGCTGCCGAACACCAACTTGAACATTTTCAAGATGAAGTAGGCAACGTAATTATTAAAAAACCTGCCACCGCAGGCATGGAAGATCGCCAAGGCGTAATACTACAAGCTCACCTAGACATGGTGCCGCAAGCCAATAATGATACCCAACACGACTTTACCAAAGATCCTATTCGCCCTTATATCGATGGCGAATGGGTTACCGCTGAAGGCACAACGCTGGGCGCAGATAACGGCATAGGTGGCTCATCTATATTGGCCATTTTAACCAGTAACGACATCCCTCACGGCCCTATTGAAGCCTTATTTACCATTGATGAAGAAGCAGGCATGACTGGCGCCTTTGGTCTGCAAGCTGGTGTGCTTGAAGGTAAACTGCTAATCAACACCGACTCAGAACAAGAAGGTGAAGTTTACATGGGCTGTGCCGGTGGCGGCGATACCAACGTGAGCTTCCCTCTTGAGTACCAAGCAACTCAAAGCAATCAATTAGCCATTGAATTAAGCGTTAAAGGCCTAAAAGGCGGTCACTCGGGTTGCGACATTGATACTGGCCGCGCCAATGCAAACAAATTATTAGTGCGTTTACTGGCAGCCATGCAACAGCAAGGCATTGAGCCAATCATTTGCGAAATACAAGGCGGAAGCCTACGCAACGCAATTCCTCGCGAAGCCAGCTGTAAATTGGTATTTAACGCAGCAAAACACGCTGAGCTTGAGCAAGTTATCGAAGCACAAACCCTCGAGATAGTTGACGAGTTTGGCCTAGTTGAAACAACTTTAAGCATTACCAGCCAGCAGGTTGCTACTCCAGAGACAAGCTTGAACACTAGCTTATCTCAACAAATTATCGCCAGCTTAAATGCCTGCACCAACGGCGTGGTAAGCATGAGTCAAACGGTTACCGGTGTAGTAGAAACCTCACTTAACCTTGGCGTAATTAGCCAAACAGAATCAACCATTGATGCAAAAATATTAGTGCGTTCGCTCATCGATTCAAGCCGTTTACAAGTTGAAGCAAGCTTGGCGTCATTGTTCAGCTTAACCAACGCTGAGATTAGCCACACTGGCGCCTACCCAGGCTGGAAACCAGAAGCTAACTCGGTAATGAAAAACGTCGTTCAGCAAAGCTACCAAGAGCTATTTGGCAAGTGCCCAAATGTGATGGTTATTCATGCGGGCTTAGAGTGTGGTTTATTTAAAAGTGCTTACCCAGAATGGGACATGGCTTCTTTTGGCCCTACCATTAAGTTCCCACATAGCCCTGATGAGAAAGTAGAAATTGCCGCTGTAGAAAAATACTGGCAACTACTACTCAGTGTGCTGAAAAACATCCCAACTAAATAGTAAATTCTGTTTAAGAAGGCAAACTGGTTTCTCTGCCAGTTTGCCTTATATATCAAAGCTCTCCTCCAGCGAGTTATAGTTCCAAAACTCTGTTTATTAAATTATTAATATTGCCCTCAACAAGACGGCGAGCTGTGCTAATATCGCAGCCTTTAATTTTTAGTGTAAACATTGATTTAGAAGGAACTAACAATGGCTGAAACCAATGCCAGTGCAGAAAAAGCCCTAGATAGCCTAAACAAGCTAAAAAAAGGTGGATTTCAATTTAACTTTAAGTTTGTTTTCATTTTGCTAGCCCTCGCGGGATTAGGCTACACCTTAAGTAACTCATTTTTCTATGCAGAACCGGGTTACATATACCACGTTAGAACTGTTACCGGTAATGAAGCGGTAGTCACTGAAGTTGGTTATAAGTTTTATCCTTTTGGCCGTTACAACTCATGGAAGAGAGCAATGACCGTGCAGTCTTTATCGGGTGCTGCTACAAACTCTATCCGCGCGGAAAAAGACTCTGACAACTCCTCAGCTAGCCTTCCGCCAATGAGCATTATGTTCTTAGACCAAGTAGACGCTCATGCCGAAGCCACCGTGCGTTTTTCGATTCCTGCCGACCATGAATCTTTCTTAAAACTGGCCCATGAATTTAGATCGCCGGAAAACTTATTACGTACCGCACTGATACCAGCCTTTAAAGAAACCTTGCAAGCAAATGCTTCATTAATGGCAGCCGAAGAATACTATGCAGGCGGAAGAACTGAATTCAACTCAGAGTTTGAAAACCAAATGAGTAGCGGTATTTTCTTAGTTAAACGTGAAGAAATCACCATACACTCAAAACAGTCTACAGGCACTGCCAACGCCGCTCTGGGCACCGACCAAGAAGAATATGGTGACGATAGCAAAACAGTATTTGTGGTGAACAAAGTACTAGATACAAACGGCTTACCGATGCGTAAGTCCCAGCGCTTCACAGATTTTGGCGTAACGGTAGTATCAGCATTAGTGACCGATATGCGCCCGAATGCCAAGTTTATTGAGCGTATGCAGCTCAAACAAAAAGCCTCAGCAGACCGAGCCATTGCTCGCGAGCAGCGAGTTCAAGAGGAAGAGCAACGACTACTCGCCATTGCTCGTGGTGAACGTGAAGTCGCAGAGCGTCAAGCTCAAGCAAAGGTTGAGCAGATTCAAAAAACCACCGAAGCGCAAACCGACAAACAGCTTGCTATCACCAATGCAGAGAAGTTAAAGGCTCAGGCAGAGATCTCTAAAGAAACGGCTGAAATCGACCTAGAAAAAGCCCGTATCGAAGCTGAAACCAAACGAACCTTGGCAGAAGCAGAAGCCTATCAAAAGCGGGTAATTCTTGAAGCGGATAACGCCTTAGCTCAGAAACTAGAAGCGGAAGTAAAGATTCAAGCGCTTTGGGCAGAAGCCTTTGCAAAACGTAACGTACCTACAAACGTTTTTGGCGCAGGTAGTCAATCAGGAACACCCTCAGGCAGCGACGCTGAAACGCGAGCGTTTATGCAAATGTTAACTTTAGATGCAGCTAAACGACTTAGTTATGACCGAGACCTTACTAAATAACCTAAGCTCGGGATAATAAACTGGTTTCTAGTGGCTATTTTTACTTATTTCGGTGTTGAAGCTGCTTGCAATAGGCTATCTATTGACGCGCAGCTTCGCCTTGAACTAAGCAAGACTATCTAGTCAGAAACATGACACTAGATTAAGTACTTGGTTGCAAAGCTATCGTCACTTCCTTATCCCGAGTTCAGGTTAAGTAGTTAACGATTCAAACGGCAAAACCAGTTGTGGTGACTGGTTTTGCTGCTCATAAGCCAAACCAATATGCAAACCAATTAGCCGCACCGCCTTTCCCTTCCCTCTAGCAAGCGCCTCTTCAAACAACTCCAATAATGCCGACTCATCAATATGCTGACACTGTTGTTCTTTGGTAGTTTGTTGAAAATCTGCAAATTTTACTTTCACCCCAAGCTTATTCATCTTGGCTTGCTTTAAGTGCTTTTCACTGCGCCGCTTAAGCTCAGGCAGCAAGGCTAACAAGCGCTCTACCAAAATAGCTTGGTTACCTTCGTCTTTAGCAAAGGTGCGCTCTACTGCCACCGATTTTCGCTTACGGTCGTTACTTACAGCGCGCTCGTCTACCCCCTGACAACGCAGCCACAACATCTCGCCAAACTTACCAAATAGCTGCTTTAACTTGTCTTTATCTGCACGGCGTACATCACCGCCGGTATACAAACCTTGATGATGCAGTTTCTCAATGCTCACCTTGCCAACACCTGAGATTTTTTCGAGCGCTAGGGTCTCGATAAACTCACTGACTTGCTGCGGTTTAATAACATATACACCATTGGGTTTATTTAAATCCGAGGCGATTTTGGCTAAAAACTTCACAGGCGCTACACCGGCAGATGCTGTTAGACCTGTTTTAGCAAAGATATCTTGGCGGATTTGTTCAGCGATAAGTGTGGCCGAGCCTCTGCAGGCCTCACTATTACTTACATCTAGGTACGCTTCATCCAAAGACAGCGGCTCTATAGCATCGGCGTATTCATGAAAAATGCCTTGTACTTGTTTACTCACTTCTTGGTAAACCTGCATGCGTGGAGGCACCAATACCAAATGTGGGCAAAGCTGCAAGGCTTTATGGGTTGGCATAGCTGAGCGAACACCGTATTCACGCGCAAGGTAGTTACAAGTAGTCAACACCCCGCGACCGCTGCGCATGCCACCTACAGCCAAAGGAACATCGGCTAGCTCTGGTTGGTCTCGCATTTCAACAGCCGCATAAAAACAGTCCATATCTACATGGATTATTTTACGTTGTATTGGCTGTAAATCTGCCACAGCTATCGCCTCAAAACTGTATATAAACACAGTATGCGATATTTTACTAAAAATTCAAAGTAACAGAGCCACTTTGCTTTAAAGCAAAGTGGCTCTGTTTGGTAAACAATTGAGTTGTGTTATTGAGTCTTTTTAAGGAATAAATTAGACAAGGTAAACTGATCGGGAATACCCGTTTGCGGAATGCCGATGTCTTTTTGATACTTAACAAATACTTCCACATCCAATGGGGTAAATACTGAGCCATCAACCGCAGTATTGTAATACCCTAAAAACTTTAAACGCTGCTTAGCTCGCTGCAAAATCTCTACATAATAATAAGAGTTTGCATCGGCCACAGAGACCTGCACTAACGGGCTCTCTTTTTCTAAGCGAATTGGAAACACCGTTTTAATTAAGCTATTTACTGCATCTAAGTACTTAATATCGGGGTTAGCTTTACAATGACGCTGCAGTAATGCCAACAACAACTCGGTAGTTTGCCAAGGCACAACATCATAGTTTGAGGGCTGAAATTGATTGTAAGAAGTCACGTAACCTTCTAACCAACCACCATAAAGTAAGTAATCAGAATTTTTCTGTTGAGCGCTTTGAGTAAAGTCACTACAGCTTTTTCTTGCGGCGCCTTTTGCAGCAAATTTACCAGAATCGTCAGCAGCCAATGCACTGCTGCTAAAAAACACCGCAATCGACCAAACAACTATCAGTATATGTTTCATGACACCCCAAAAAGATTAAAGCCTAAGTTTTCACTTAGGCTTTTAAAAACAATACTATTTATAATAAGCACTGAGTTTTTTTCGTCCAGCCCAAAATGCCATAACTAGACCAAACATAAATAACGTTGGAGACTCTGGCACACTGTTGTTATCTGGCACAAATACCGTAACGGGTAGCTGCGACACTTGGAAGCTGCCCGTTTCGACAAAAGACAAACCGGTAACAAATGCCAGCGGACTGGTAGGATCCAAGCCAAGGTCCAAGTTAATGCCGCTTAAGGTGAAGGTACTTACAGGATCAAAGTTGATACCAAACTCAAACGTTTCTCCTGCTGCTAATGCAATTTGCTGCAATACTCCTTCAAACAAAAACTCAATCACGTAACCATCTGGGTCATTCACCGAAGCTAATGAAGGTGCGGTAACTGAAGCAAACATACCATCAGTAGAGTAGACATAACCAGCCGCTACATCAGGGTCGATCCAAATCGTTTCACCACTTTGTACCTCGGGTAGGTCAAATACAAAGGCACCATTTTCATCAGTAGGGTTACTCGGATCCGGCAAAATCGGCACAAATTCAGATTCGCCTAATTCACCAAAGCTACTTAAGAAGATAGTAGTATCTAACACACTATCGCCGGCATCAGCCAAAATGAAAGTAAAGGTGTTTACCCCTGGCTGTACTGGCGCATCAAAACGCAACTGCGGATTGCCGTTTGGTGCTAGTACACCATCAAGCTCAGTACCACGAATGTCACTCATATCTGGATGGTCAATATTGATAGGTAACAAAGGGTCACCTGCGCTAGAACCGGTGGGTAAGGCTCCTGCGATATTCTCACCATTCAAAAATAAGCCAAAGCCATCGGTGACAGTACCACCAACATACTCCGGCCACTCTTCAGAGCCAAATACCCCGAAAAAAGTCAATGTGGTAGGGTCGACGGAATTTACCGTGAAGCTAATATCTAACTGCACCGGATCAAAATGGCCTTGAATACCCGTTAAAGGGGTTAACATTGCGTTTTGCTCAGCAGTTGCTGCAGTGTCAAAACTACCGGTAAACCCACTGTCAGTATTTGGCCCATCCTCATACGATTTAACTAAACCAGAGCTAAGAACCACTCCGCCTTCCGAGGGAATACCATATACGCCAGACTCATTGGTGAAAGTACCAGCTTGCCCAAGACCAGATTGAGACAAAGTCGCCGAATTGATAACAATACTTGAATCAGGAACTAACAAAGATTCAGCTAGCTCCATTGCATCAAAACTTTCGGTAATAACGATAGCAGAGGCCATAGGCGCATAGAGCGTTCCAATCGCTAACGAAACCAGCGAGGCCTGCAAAACTTTTTTGTTCATGACAGCTTCCCTTCCTTAAATAACGAGTGAACTTAAAAGTCTATTTAGTGAGCAAAAAGCACGCCAGCTGAAAACATAAAGATAAGGCAATGATAAATATATAAATAGTTTTTAATAACAGCTAAGTTTTTGGGTTGATTGTAAATAAAACTGACAAATTCATTTATAATATAATTACACTTTAACTCGTGACCCGGTGGTTAAGGTGAGGTGGCGAAAACGTAGCCCGTTTTTTGCTGAACACCCTAGCTACAAAGCCTTTGCTTGAGTACTATTGCTAGATTAAATAGGCAAAAGGAAGCTCAAGCAGTGAATGATGCTCGTGTTAGTCAATTAAGTGTTTATCCGATTAAATCAACCGCAGGTATTCATCTAAATCATGCCTTTGTTGAAGAGCATGGCTTAGCCTTTGACCGGCGCTTTGTGGTTTGCCAACCGGATGGCAAACAAATTACCGCACGAACTCACCCAAAGCTGGCTCAAGTTCATGCTGCGCTTACCCAAACCGGTTTGCAGCTAAGAGCCGAGAACATGCCAAACCTAGCGATTCAATATGCGGAGTTCTCTAGTCACTACCAAGAGATAATGATTTGGAAAGATACAGTGCAAGCCCAGCATTGCAGTGAATCTTACGACCAATGGTTTAGTCGCTATTTGGGGGAAAAATGCCACTTAGTATTTTTTGGTGAACATTCATCTCGTTTGGTAAAACAGCGTGAAAGCCAAGTCGCCTTTGCCGATGGTTACCCACTGTTACTGATCTCAGAAGCATCACTCGAAGACTTGAACCTGCGCTCTACCACCAAGCACAGCATGGAACAATTTCGCCCTAACTTAGTGGTTAAAAATACTGAAGCCTTTGCCGAAGACGGCTGGAAGCGCTTTAAGATTGGTGAAGTAGAATTTGAAGTGCAAAACCCTTGCTCACGTTGTGTATTTACCACTCTTGACCAGCGCACAGGTGAGTTTGATGCCAACAAAGAACCACTTAGTACTCTAGCTAAGTATCGCCAAGGTGAAGACGGCAATCTTTATTTTGGGCAGAATGTCGTCGCGCTTAACAGCGGAAATATTAGCTTATACGACCCAGTAGAAGTGCTTGAAACTCGCACACCAGAGCGTTACCCGGAAAACGTAAATAAACGAAGCCAAACTTCCCCAGACAAACAGCAGTGGCAACAAGGAGAGGCACTTGAATTACGTTGTTTAGCTGTAAAACAAGAAACTCACGATGTAAAAACCTTTATCTTTGAGGCCCCCGAGCAAACCTTGAGCGAATATTTGCCTGGCCAATATATAGGCTTCGAGTTTGAAGTTGACGGAAAGCCACTGCGCCGCAACTACACGCTTTCTAGCTCCCCGACTCGCTCACAACGCATAGCCATTACCGTTAAACGGGTGCTTGATGGCCAAGTGTCTAACTGGCTTCATGATACCCTCAAGCCAGGCATGAGCTTAAAAGCCCATGCCCCCGATGGCGATTTTCATGTTAAGCAAAGCAGCAATGCCAAATTACTTTTACTCTCCGCCGGTAGCGGTATTACTCCTATGTTGTCGATGCTACGCTATTTAAGTGATTTGAATATCGACCTCGACATCGTGTTTTTGCATAGTGCTCATAGTGAAAATGACCTCATTGCCGAGCAAGAGCTAGCGCTACTTAGCCAAAGCTTTAGTCACTGTAGTATCCGCTACACACTCACCCAACAAGCCCCTGAAAACTGGCAAGGCTATCAAGGTCGCCTAAACCGTGGCATGTTGATGGATGTAGCTGATTTAGAACAACGTGCTGTTTATGTATGTGGCCCGCAAACCTTTATGCAAAGCGCTAAAGAACAACTGTTAGCCTTAGGTTTACATGAAGACGATTATTACGAAGAGAGCTTTGGTCATCACCCTACCACGAGTTCAGAGACTAAAGCGCTGAATATTTTATTCGACAGTTGGGATACCTACCTTCAAGGCAACAATCAGCAAAACTTATTAGAGCAAGCAGAACAAGCAGGCCTAAACTTACCTTACTCTTGTCGTGGCGGTTTTTGTGGTAGCTGCAAGGTTAAGCTGCAAAGTGGTGAAGTTGAAGTATTAGAAGACAGCGGATTAACCGACGACGAAAAACAACAAGGCTATATCTTGAGTTGTAGCTGTATTCCCAAAGGGGATGTCTGCATTACTCAGGATTAGCAAAAATCTAATCATTATTAAACTAACAGGAAGATAATATGAAGTTTCTTCACACCATGGTTCGAGTTAAAGATCTCGACGAGTCCATGCGATTTTACTGCGACTTACTTGGCATGAGCGAAGTGCGTCGTTACGAAAGCGAACAAGGGCGATTTTCTCTCATCTATTTGGCTGCCGATGAAGACATTGAGCGAGTAAAAGCCGAAAACGCACCTTGCTTAGAGTTAACTTACAACTGGCCAGATGAAGATGGCCAACAGGAAAACTACACCGGCGGTCGTAACTTTGGTCACATTGCGGTGTCGGTAGAAGACATTTACGGCTTGTGCCAGAAACTGCAAAATGCCGGTGTAACCATTAACCGCCCACCAAGAGACGGCCACATGGCATTTATCGTTTCTCCAGATGGGATCTCTGTAGAACTCTTACAACAAGGTGAATCTCTGCCTCCACAAGAGCCTTGGGCATCTATGCCAAGCACTGGTTCTTGGTAAGAATTAAGCCCTTAAATAACAACTTGTAAACTTGGCGATACGGAATAAAAAACTGTATCGCCCATTAGATTTGACCAGAGAGTCAAATAATTATAGGAAAGCGAGAGTAAAATTTGATAAACTGCTTACAATTGTAAACACATTGTGAAGCCGCATTAATGGATGAAAGCGACAAGATTATCGCCGAACTGCGCGAGCAAAATCGGCATCTACAATCCCAACTCGATGACACTAAAAACCTTCTTAATATTGCCCTAAACGACAGCGGACTTGTGCTTTGGGAGCAGGATATTCCTAGTGGTAGGCTTAGTCTTTACAATTGTGAATACGGAAAAATTTGTGGCATTTCAGCTTCTGAGCAAGAAGCACTCTACGATAATTGGAAATCTAACCTTCACCCCGAAGACAAAGAACTAGCTATTGATGCTTTTGAATCGATGATTCGTGGGCATAGCAATGAATACAATATTGAATACCGTATGGTGCATCAAGATGGCAGTACTCGCTGGATTAAAGACCGTGGCACCATTCAAGAGTATGATCACGACAATAACCCACTTCGAGTGATTGGCACGCATATCGATGTCACTCAACTGCGTGTAGACCAACACCGCTTATCTAAGTTGGCTCACCATGACACCTTAACGGGTTTACTAAACCGCCATGCATTTGAAACGGAGTTCAACCGATTTTGCCAAACCATAGATGCCAACGGCGGCACCTTAATGTTTGTCGATTTAGATCAATTCAAACCAATTAACGACCAGTATGGCCATACTGCGGGCGATCACATACTAAAAGCTTGTGCTAAACGTATCCAAGATAGCTGTCCTGAAAAGGCAAAGGCAGGGCGCATTGGCGGTGATGAGTTTGCCATATTGCTGCCCTTTAGTGATACCGAGCAGCTAGAGCAACAGGCTAAAACATTACTCGATAGTTTCAACCAAACTCATAGTTTTAATCATATTGAAGTTTCGGTGAGCCTAAGCATTGGTATGTGCAGTTTTCACCGTCACAACGAAGAATTTAACCAAATTCTTCATCGCGCAGACCAAGCCATGTACCAAGTTAAACATAATGGCAAAAACAACTACGCACTGTGGAAGGCCCCTACCCCAAAGTAGCTATTTATAACAATCGTACTAAGTAACTGTTCATTCTATCTGGTCAAAATACTCGATAACTGCGTTATTGCTGATCACTTACTTAGAGTGACTGGTATTATTAAAACTACTCAACCAACGCTGAATTTGCAGCTTTCGCAGTGAAAACAAGCCAGCAACCACTACTAAGTAAAGCACCGGTTCTAACCACCCAGACTTTAATGACCACCAAAAGTGAACCAGAACAAGCAAGGTCACAGGATAAACTAAGCCATGCAATTGCAACCAACGACGCCCTAGTTTTTGTTGCAAGGCTTTTAGCGAAGTAATGCTCATTGCTAGCAATACCACAAAGGCAACCATGCCCAACCAAATGTAAGGTCGTTGGATATTCTCCTGCCAAAATAGCTGCCAATCTAAACCTAAATCAATCACCAAGTAAGCCGCTAAATGCAACAGTGCATAAACGAACACATAAAGGCCAATTAAGCGCCGATAAGCTAATAAGCTAGGTAATTTAAACTTGCGTGACACAGGCGCTAAACACAGCGTAATGAGCAAAATGTTTAATGCACTGTTCGCTAGGTAATGAATAATAGCCTGAACGGGGTCTCCTCCCCACCAGCCATTAACGACCGCTAAAACACAATAAAACAACGGGCATAATAACAGCAGATGCAACAGGCCTTTTAGTTGCCAACGATAGCTGGCAAGCGTTTTGTTTATAACTTTACTCACCTAAGCACCATTAGAAGTAGCGGGTTAAATCCATGTTTTTGTATAAGTGAGCAACCTGCTCACCATAACCATTGAACATTTTGGTATCGATACGCTTGCGTCCCAATAAACCCGCGTCGTCAATTCTACGTTCAGAAGCTTGGCTCCATCGAGGGTGGTCAACCTTGGGATTAACATTGGCATAAAAGCCATATTCATGAGGTGAAAGGATATTCCAAGTGGTGGGCGGCTCTACATCGGTAAAGCGAATTCGTACTATCGACTTAATGCTCTTAAACCCGTACTTCCAAGGCAGAACTAAGCGCAATGGCGCACCGTTTTGCGCAGGTAAGGTTTTGCCATACATGCCTACTGCCATAAAGCTTAAAGGGTTCATCGCTTCATCTAAACGCAAGCCTTCTACATAGGGATAATTAATGCCGCCACCTACAAACCGGCTTTTCTGCCCTGGCATTTGTTCTGGATCGTACAGCGTTTCAAAAGCAACATAACGCGCCGATGTCAAAGGTTTTACCTGTTTGAGCAAATCACTCAAAGAAAAGCCAACCCAAGGAATAACCATCGACCAAGCTTCTACACAACGTAAACGGTAAATACGTTGCTCTAGAGCCATTTTAGCCATTACGTCATCTAAATCTAAGGTCAGTGGTTTTTCCACCAAACCATCGATGGTGAAAGACCAAGGGTTAGGATTAAACTGGCGGCTGTTCTTAACGGGGTCATCTTTAGCGGTGCCAAACTCATAAAAATTATTATGGCTAATGGCTTTTGCCTCTGGCGTTAAGGCATCGTTATGCAATGGGGGAATATCGGTTTTATTGAGAGCACGCCGCACTATTGCTGCTGGCTCTTCGTCGTCACCACCAAACCAAGACGCAGCCTGCCCCGTAGCTGGAAGCAAACTGGCAGCTCCTGCAACGCCAAAACCTTTGATAATATTGCGGCGCTGCTTAAACAGCGCTTCAGGGGTAACAGCCGACTCGGGCTCTTCCCAATCACGTTTAAATTTCAACCACATAGCATCTCCTTTTTATAACAGACCACACTAGTGCCAAATAAATTTCGTGAAACTCGCCGCTGTTAAACTAATTCAGCTACAGGATTCTATCAGCGCTATGAATGCGTTTTAAGTGCTGGTAATCACCTAATACCGGCGAGCCGGTTAAGTACCGACGCAACATATCCATAGCAACGGCGGTAGACATAATACGTACTACCGAGCGGCTTCGATTACTGAGTAATAGCTGCTGGCTAATACACTTATCACCTTCTGCTAAGGTAAAACAAACGGTACCTACCGGCTTTTCCTCACTACCGCCACTTGGCCCTGCGATGCCAGTGACCGACAAAGCAATATCTGCCTCACTATGTTTAAGTGCGCCTAGAGCCATTGCTTGACTGGTTTCAATTGATACTGCGCCGTATTGCTCAATAGTTGCTGTTGGCACCCCAATGCTTTGCTGCTTTGCCTGATTACTGTAAGTAACAAAGCCGCGATCCAAGTAGGCAGAGCTTCCCGCAACCGCAATCAGTTCTGCAGCTAACATCCCGCCAGTGCAAGATTCAGCTAAGGCCAGCTTTTTGCCCTGCGCTATCATCAACTGTTGCAGGTGCAAGGCCCAATTGCCTTGATCTTCGGTAAATACATGGTCGGCTAACTCGTTGCGAACAACTTGGCTTAGTTGCTCATATTGAGGAGCCTCTCGCGGATAAAACAGCTTAACTTCAATACTTGGACGTGCCGAGCGATACCCCAGATGAACACCTTCTGGTAGCGCTAAATCTTTAAAGCGATCACTAAGTGATGACTCAGACAAACCAAAGGTATAAAAGCGCTTAACCTTGGCTTGCGCATTGGGTGCAGCGGCGATTAGCTGTGGAAACCACTGCTCTTTGAGCATTCGCTTAAACTCACTAGGCACGCCCGGGGTAAAGATAAGTTTTGCCCCAGCATGTTCCACTATAAAGCCGCATGCAGTGCCTATAGGGTTATCCACTAACACTGCGCCCTTGGGTAACATGGCTTGCTTGATATTACTCTCAGGCATTTTAGTGTTTTGTGCCACATACCAAGCTTCAAGCTGCTTTAGCCAATCTTGGTTAAGCTCTAGCTCACAAGCGGTTAATCGCGCTGCGGCTTCAGCACTCAAGTCATCGCTGGTAGGGCCCAAGCCACCATTAACTAATACCCAATCACTGCGCTCAGCCGCTTGCTGCAGCGCATCAACAATATCATCCATATTATCTGCCACCGTTTGGCGACGACTAAAGCTTAAACCCAGCTCATTTAACTCTTGGCCACACCAAGCAGCATTGGTATCGGCGATATCACCTTGTAACACTTCGTCACCGGTACTCAGCATTTCAATTTTCATAGCATTGGGGCCCTTATTGTCCTGCATAAAACTGTTTAATTGCAGCTATCAGAGTATCTATATCTTGTTTGTTCACATTTAAATGGGTAACAAATCGCATTGGCGTGCCAGCGCTCATCAAAATCCCTTGTTCAGCTAATGCAGCGGCCAAAGCGCTAGACTGCTGCTTTAGACAGGTGGCATATACAATATTAGTTTGCACAAGGCATGGCTCACAACTTAGCTCCTCAATAGTTGCAAGCTGCTCGGCTAGATAAAGAGCGTTGCTATGGTCATCGGCTAAACGCTGTACATTATTTTCCAATACATATTGGCCAGCAGCTGCAATAATACCTGCTTGACGCATCCCGCCACCCAACATTTTTCTTATTCGAGTAGCACGTGCAATAAGCTCTTTGCTGCCCAGCAATAAAGAGCCAATGGGTGCACCAAGTCCTTTGGATAAACAAATTGTAAAACTGTCGAAAGGGTCAACAAGTTTTCGTTCATCTTCGCCACTTTTAACTATTGCATTAAAAATTCGTGCGCCATCCAAATGCAAAGCCAAGTTATTTTTCTCAACAAAAGGGCGTAGCGTAGCTAAATAATCCATTGGCAATACTTTTCCACCAATGGTGTTTTCCAGCGATAACAAACGACTTTTGGCAAAGTGGAAATCATCGGACTTAATAGCGGCTTTTACTTTATCTAAATTAAGGCTGCCATCGATTTCGTTTTCAATAGGCTGAGGCTGAACACTGCCAAGTACGGCCGCGCCGCCACCTTCATATTTATAGTTGTGAGCATTTTGCCCACAAATATACTCATCTCCGCGTTGGCAATGGGCCATTATGGCCAGTAAATTGGCCTGAGTACCAGAACTACAAAATAACGCAGCCTGCTTGCCCATGCGCTCAGCAGCGTAGCTTTGCAGACGATTTACTGTTGGGTCATCCCCATAAACATCGTCACCTACCGGTGCAGTACTCATTAACTGGCGCATCGCTTGGCTAGGCTGGGTTACAGTATCACTTCTAAAATCGCTCATTATTCTGCCTCTTCGATATTGTCCTGTAACCATGCCATAGGGTCAGGATAGGTAAATTGAAAATTTAGGCTGGCTTTAAGTTTGTTATTGGCAATAACCTTGTTACTTGCTGTTCCATCAACAAAGTTGGGAGCCGGTAAGCCTAACTGCTCTGCTGCTAGTTGGTAGAAAGCTTGCTTAGTGGGATGAAGATCTGCGCTGGCATTAAAGGATTCTCCCCAACAATCGCGCTTAATGATTTGGCTGATGATCTCAATACAATCACTGCGATGGATAATATTAATCGGGCTACTAGGGCCACTCACCGTTTTACCCGAGAGAAAACGTCCTGGTTTACGTTGCCCTCCAACTAAACCTGAAAAACGCAATATCGAAGCATCAAAATCAGCATCATTGATCAACTCATCTTCAATCTGCTTTAAAGCCTTACCGGAAGTAGCCTCTGGTAGCCGTGGGCTAGATTCGTCCACCACGCCCTGCATCGGGCCATATACAGAAGTAGACGAAACAAACAGCACCTTCTTCAGCCCTTGGCGTTTGGCGGCTGCAAGCAAATTACTTATTTGCGCAATATGAAATTCAGCAGTATTGGTTTTACGCCCAGGTGGAATATTGATGATCAGCAAATCGCTATTCAGTAAAGCGTCAATGTTGTTTGAATCAAGCTGCGGGTTTAGTTCTAGGCGGTAAGCTTCTATGCCTGCGGCACTAAGCTCTGCCAGCTCTTCATTGTGTCGCTTAGAGCCAAGCACATGATAGCCTTGCTCTAGCAATGACTTTGCCAACGGCATCCCTAACCAACCACAACCTACAATACTAATTCGCTTAATCACTGGGCTTCCTTCTGTGCATTAGGTTTGCATAGTATACCTATCTAGCTATGTGGCTGTTCACTATTAAAAATAAAAATATGGCGGTAAGCCAATTGGCTATAAAGACGGGAGAGTTCAGCATTAGTTGTTTGCATCTTCGAATAGAGGGTGCATTCAATAACGGCTTTTATGGAAGGGTTGAAAAATCAGCGTCGCCAAAACGCAGACAAAAAAAACGACCTAATAAATTAGGTCGTAACAGCAAGTTTTTAGAATTGTTGATACCTAGAAAAGGCTAAGTAATTCAAACAACCCTATACAGCGGGAAAGTTTCAATTAAGTCATCTCAAACTCAATCTTCAAATGCGGCTAACAGTTGCACTCGATGTGAAAACGATACCAGAAAACCTTTTCAAGACAAGTCATAAAAAAGGCTGCAAGCAGCCTTAATTATTATTTTTTGAATTGGATCACGATTTATCGCTAGCGGAGTCGCGAACGATCAATTCTGGATGAAATTTTAGATCCATAACATTTGGTCCCATTTCGTCATCTTTCGACTCCAAAATATCAATCGCTAACTGAGCAGCACGTTTGCCCATGTCTTCAATTGGGTAACGAACCGTGGTTAGTTTAGGGTGAACAAAACGCGCGTAGTGGTTATCGTCGTAACCCACTACAGAGATTTGCCCTGGAATATCATAACCCTTGTCACGCAGTGCTGATAAGGCACCTGCCACCATAGAGTCGTTGTAACCCACTATGGCGCTAAACTCTACGCCGCGCTCTAGCAACTTATCAACGGCTTGACTGCCACCTACTTCGTCGGGATAAGCACGCGCAATTAATTGCTCGTTAAGCGGACCAGAGCTCTCTTCCATTGCTTGACGATAGCCAGATAAACGCTCGACACCATCAGCAAATGACAAATCATCCGTGGTGATAAACGCAATATCTTTATGGCCTTTTTCTAACAAAAATGAAGTTGCTTTATAACAGCCTTCATGGTTGTCTAAATACACACAACGGTTTTCAAAACCAGGCACTAAACGGTTAATGAAAATAAATGGCGTATCACAATCCGCTACTTCGCGTAGCTCTTCATCACTTAATGCCATTGAGTGAACAATTACTGCATCACATTGGCGTTGCAATAAAATATCGATGGCATGGCGTTCTTTTTCTGCACTATGGTGACCAGACATCACAATAGTGTATTTATCAGACTCATCAACAACTTCTTCAATGCCTTTCATCATTTGCACGAAGAATGGACCACCACCTAAATCACCAACAATCAAGCCAATGCAATCTGAGCGTTTGCTCACTAAAGCCTGGGCAAAGCTGTTAGGGCGATAATGCAGTTCTTCCATCGCTCTGAGTACGGCCTCTCGTTTCTCCGGGGCAACCTGGGCAGTATTGTTAATAACACGGGATACTGTCGAAATAGATACATTCGCCAACTGAGAAACGTCTTTAATTGTGGCCAAATTACTTACCCTCTTTTCGTCTGCTAAGCAGAATTAAACCTGAAACTCGAACAAGGCAAAACTATATCAAGCCAAAGCAAAACTTGATAGTGAAACCGTGCTACAGAGTGTAAACTATGATCTTTAGTCAGTTATGCTATTTTCACCCTTTTATGCAAATTTTGTTTGTTGCATCAATTAATTAAGCAAATCAATTATGTCACTCTTAAGTAAAATACGCTGCGCGCTAACCTTAGGCCAAGGGGTGCTGCTTTCCCCACCTGAACCAAAAGGAAATGAAGATCCTTTTGAGCTATTTGGCGATTGGTTTAAACAAGCAGAGAAGTCGGGCATTGTATTGCCTGAATCTATGACCATTTCTTCGGTAGGTCCCGATGGCCGCCCTTCAGCCAGAGTAGTGTTACTCAAAGATTTTAACGAGCAGGGCTTTGTTTTTTATACTAATTATGGCAGCAGAAAAGGCCAAGAGTTAGAAAACCACCCACTTGCTTGCCTCACTTTTCATTGGAATATCTTACAGCGCCAAGTACGAATAGAAGGCCGCGTGGAACGCGTTAGCCCTAAAGAGTCAGAAGAATACTTTCATAGTCGTGGTCGAGGTAGTCAAATTGGCGCCTGGGCGAGTCATCAAAGCCAAGTTATCGCAAACCGCGAAGTGCTAGAGCAACAAGTAGCACAATACAAACAGCAATTTTCCGATAAGGAGGTGCCCTTACCTGAGTTTTGGGGTGGTTATCGAGTGATCCCAGATACTATTGAGTTCTGGCAAGGAAAAGCCGACCGTCTACACGATCGCTTTCGCTATACCAGTGATGCCAAAGGCTGGAAGATAGACCGCCTTAGCCCTTAGATTTGCCGTATTGGTAACCCAGTTCATTTGGCGTAAGAAACGGCGTAAGTTGTTGCTTACGCCGATACTGGTATACCACCTGATAAGCCAGCACACTTTGTACG
This sequence comes from Agarivorans sp. OAG1, assembly GCF_037076485.1. Lineage (NCBI taxonomy): Bacteria > Pseudomonadati > Pseudomonadota > Gammaproteobacteria > Alteromonadales > Alteromonadaceae > Agarivorans > Agarivorans sp. OAG1. The sequence continues at coordinate 1,443,537 of NZ_AP028990.1, read as the reverse complement.
TAGTGGCGGGTTTCTTTAAATGGAATAGACTCAACCCATACGTCGGCTGGCACATCGCCACGCTCCTTCAACCAGCGATTTACCCGGTGTGGCCCAGCGTTGTATGCTGCTGCAGCAAGTATTCGATTACCTTGATAGCGATTAAGTAAACCATCAAAGTAAGCACTGCCTAAGCGTATATTATCTTCAGGTTCGAACAATTGGCTTCGCGAGCGATAACGGAAACCTATTTTTCGTGCGGTTTCTTTGGCTGTGGCTGGCATGAGTTGCATTAATCCGCGCGCGCCTACCGAGCTTTGTGCCAATGGGTACATGGCGCTCTCTTGACGAGCTACTGCATAAAGCAGGCTTGCTTCTACCTGTCGTTTATTAGCAAAGTACTCAAACTCTTTAGCAAAGCTTAGAGGGAAACGCATTTCCAACTGATCCCACTGCTTTGCAACAATAGAGGCTTGAACCGCTAGATCTTGCCAATCATTGTTAAGGGCTAATACACCTAAATCAAGCTGCCGCAATAAACTTGAGCGGCGCAACAAAGTATCCCACTCGGTTCGGGCAGAGTAATACTCACCTAAAGCAAGTAGTTCTGTGACTTTAAGCACCACGGGATGTTGGTTGAGCTGCTTCAGAGTATCGTCGCTAGTGATATGACGCTGCTCTCCCAGTTGATAAGGTTGCTGTAAAAACTGTGCAGATAAAAAGCCATGATAGCTTCGTTCTTTAGCCAGCAGCTCTAAGGTAGGTTGCGCGCGTTCTTTCTGCCCTAAAGCCACTAATGAACGAGCTTGCCAGTAGGTCCAGCGCTCTTGTTTTTGCTTTGCTTCAGGAAGACGGGCAATCCACAAGCCTATTTGGTCCCATTGCTGCTCTGCTATGGCTAGGCGAATTCGACGTTCAATTGTCGCCGTATCAGGATTAAGGCGTAACTGCCGATCTGACCATTTCAATAGTTCTGGGCTTTTGTCACTAATCACTTTGCGGATCAAATAGCGTTCAACATTAAAGTATAAGGCATCTGATTTGGCCAGTACTTTCGACCAACGCTCAATATGTTCAACGGCTGACTCTAAGTCTGAACGAGCTAAACGCTTAATTGCTAATAAAGCGACTTCTTGATGGCGGCTAGATTGGTTTAATTTTAACTTACCGGAACTTAGCACCGCCATAGGCTTAACATAGGCGTCGGCTAATAACTTGGCATCAGCTTTTTTAGAATCTGATAAGGACTTAGCAACATATTTCATTAAACCAGGCTTACTGGCTTGAAAACTCAACAGCATTCTTTGCCAACGTAGTTGATCGCTAATATTTCCCGCTTTCTGCCAACTGTCGAATAAGGGGTCGCAGGCTTTAGGGCGAGAACGCCCATGTACCCATAGTTTCTCGGCGCCTTGCCAAGCTTGACTAGCATCGCCCACTTTAAGTTGAGCGAAATAATGGTGGCACTGCAAATCAATACTATTGGGTAGCTTTGGATAAAACTCCAGGTAACTTTGCCACTGTTTACGCCTCGCTAACTCCAACAAAAAGCGGCGCTGCAGAGCATTGCTCAAGTAAGATTGAGGATTGTCTAAAATAAACTGTTCTACTTGCTGACGTGAAGCTTTACGCAGTTGGCCACGCAACTGGTAGTATTGCAAATGATCCACCAAGGGGTAAGCGCCAAGCTTTTCGATAGACTTTTCTGCCTGCGCCCATTTATCGGCACGTTGCAGTTTTCTTATATCTTTATAAGACTGCTGTTGGGGGCTTAACTCTGCAGCATGAGCCATGCCCAAGCTGCCACACACCAAACAAACCAGTACTCGCCAAAACCGCTTGAGCATTACTAGTGGCGCCCTATTAAAAGAAACTACTGATATTTAGATTAACGCAGCATTGATTAATCGGCGAGTATAATCTTGCTTTGCATCAGAAAAAATTTGCTCGGTTTCGCCCTGCTCAACCAACTGCCCGTGTTGCATCACCATCACACGATGACACAAGGCGCGAATAACCGCTAAATCGTGGCTAATGAACAGGTAGCTAAGGTTATATTTTACTTGAAGTTTTTTAAGTAACTCCAATAACTGCTTTTGTACGGTACTGTCTAAAGCTGAAGTAGGCTCATCTAAAATGAGCACTTCAGGCTTCAATACCAATGCTCGCGCTAATGAGATCCGCTGACGCTGCCCGCCTGAGAATTCGTGTGGATAACGATGCATAGTTTCGGGCTCTAGGCCAACATCTTGCAAAGCTTCAGAAACGCGTTGCTTAAGCTGCTGCTCGTTAAGCGAAAAGTGCAAACTTAAACCTTCGCCAATAATCTGTAGCACCGACATGCGGGGGCTTAAACTGGAAAAGGGATCTTGAAATACAATTTGCATAAAACGGCGCAGCGGTCGCATCTGTTTTACCCCATAGTCATGGATAAACTCACGCTTAAACGCAATTTCACCTTCGCTATCAATTAGCCTTAGTACCGCTTGGGCCAAGGTACTCTTACCTGAGCCACTTTCACCTACAATCCCCAGTGTTTCACCACGTTTTAGATGAAAATCGATGCTGTTAACTGCTTTTATATGATCAACCGTTCGCTGCAAAAAGCCACGCTTAATCGGAAACCATACTTTTAGCTTACTGGCTTCAAGTAACAGCTCTTGTTTAGCTTCTGGAAGCTGCTCACGCACGGGCTCAGAATCTAACAATACCTTTGTATAAGCATGTTGCGGAGCGGCAAATAGTTGCTGGCAAGCGTTTAACTCTACCAACTCACCGGCCTTCATTACCGCGACTCGGTCGGCACAGTTACGCACAACATTTAAATCGTGAGTAATAAGCAAAATTGCCATGCCTAGCTTTTGTTGTAACTCTTTCAAAAGCTCCAAAATCTGCAATTGAATTGTGACATCCAAGGCTGTGGTGGGCTCGTCGGCAATGAGTAGCTTTGGCTCAGTGGCTAAGGCCATAGCAATCATCACCCGTTGCCTTTGCCCACCAGAAAGCTCATGAGGAAAGCTATTCAAGCGTTTTTCTGGCTCTACAATGCCCACCAAGTTTAACAACTCTAACACCCGCTCGCGCGCTTGATGTTTATGCATGCCTCGGTGTACACACAATACTTCGCTTATTTGTTTTTCAACACTATGAAGAGGATTAAGCGAGGTAAGAGGCTCTTGAAATATCATCGCGATTTGGTCGCCACGCAAGGCCTGCAACAGTTTCTTTGGTTGATTTAGCACCGACTTCTGCTGCAGTAAAATTTCGCCCTTAACCTCGGCTTTATCGCCCAGCAAAGACAATACCGACAGCGCAGTCACCGATTTCCCGGAACCACTCTCCCCCACCAAGGCCAAGATCTCACCAGCATAGACATCAAAACTAACTTGCTTTACTACCGGCTCTGGCAAACCAAAACAAACAGATAGCTGTTTTACTTCTAATAACTTGTTCATTGTCAGCTACCTACACTCGTTTTCTAGGGTCGAAAGCATCACGGGCTGCTTCACCAATAAATACCAACAACACTAAGATAATCGACATGGAGAAGAATGCAGTTATCCCTAACCAAGGCGCTTGCAGATTATTCTTTCCTTGCGCCACCATTTCACCTAACGAAGGCGAGCCTGGCGGCAGACCAAAGCCTAGATAATCCAAACCGGTTAGCGCAGTAAGCCCGCCAATAAAGATAAATGGCATAAAGGTTAACGTAGCAATCATCGCATTGGGCAGTATGTGCCGCGCCATTATCGCTTTGTCGCCGACACCTAAGGCACGAGCCGCTTTTACATACTCTAAATTACGGCCTCGCAAAAACTCGGCACGTACTACATCAACCAAACTCATCCAACTAAATAGCAGTAGAATACCGAGTAGCCACCAAAAGTTTGGCTGTACCAAACTGGATAAAATAATCAGCAAAAACATTTGCGGCATGCCCGACCAAATCTCAATGAAGCGCTGACCAAACAGATCCACACGTCCGCCAAAGTAGCCTTGCATAGCACCTACCGCTACACCAATCACCGAGCTACTAATTGCCAGAACTAAAGCAAACAATACCGATAAACGAAAACCATATAATAAGCGCGAGAAAACATCTCGACCTTGGTCATCGGTACCTAACCAGTTAACACCAGTAGGCGGAGAAGGCGAAGGCACACTAAGGTTGTAATTTATGGTGCCGTAAGAAAAACGCACCGGTGGCCACAACATCCACCCACCTTGCTCTGCAATCAGCTCTTGAATGTAAGGGTCCGAATAATCAGCCGCTAAATCGAAGTCTCCCCCAAAATCTAGCTCGGTGTATTCACTCACTACCGGCATCATCCATTGCTGCTGATAGCGAATTAACACGGGTTTGTCATTAGCAATAAATTCAGCAAATAAGCTAGTGAAAAACAGCAAAATAAATAGCCAAAAACTCCAGTAACCACGACGGTTAGCTTTAAACTGCAACCAACGACGCTGGTTAAGCGGGCTGGCTTTGGCGCGCTTCCATTGAGCGACAACTCCCATGCTACTGCCTCCCCTCAAAGTTAATCCGAGGGTCTATCATGGTATAAGTAATATCACTTATCAGCTTAAGCACTAAACCAATTAAAGTAGACATATACAAAGTACCAAACACCACAGGGTAATCACGATTAACCACCGCTTCAAAGCCCAGCAAACCCAAGCCATCTAGTGAGAAAATAACTTCGATCATGAATGAGCCAGTTAAGAAAATACTAATTAAGGTTGCAGGTAAACTCGAGATAACCAGTAACATCGCATTACGAAAAACATGGCCGTAAAGTACCCGATTTTCGGTTAAGCCCTTAGCCCTAGCGGTAAGCACATATTGCTTATTAATCTCGTCCAAGAAAGAGTTTTTAGTCAGCATCGTTAAGGTAGCAAAACTACTAATTACCATGGCTGTTACAGGTAGCGTGAGGTGCCAAAAGTAATCACCCACTTTGCCTAGCAAGCTTAGTTCGTCCCAGTTACTAGACGTTAACCCACGCAACGGGAACCAATCCCAATAACTGCCACCAGCAAAAAGCACAATCAGCATAATCGCGAATAAGAAATTGGGAATGGCAAAACCAATGGTAACCGCTGTTGAACTCCAAATATCAAAGCGGCTGCCGTGTTGCACCGCTTTACGGATGCCTAATGGAATGGAGATCCCGTAGACTAATAGAGTGGTCCATAAGCCCAAGGAAATAGACACCGGCATCTTTTCTAGAATTAAATCAACGACAGAGCTGTCACGATAAAAACTGTCACCAAAATCGAAACGAAGGTAGTTGCCTAGCATCTCAAAGTAGCGCTCGTGTAAGGGTTTATCAAAACCATACAGTTGCTCTAGCTCTTCAACCAGCTCTGGTGGTAAGCCTTGTGCTCCGCGATACTGGCTAGAGTTCCCGCCATTATTAGATTGAATAATCTCGGTATCTACACCGGAATCAACGCGGCGGGTAGCAGAGGTATCAATGCCCTGTATCTTAGCAATGGCTTGTTCAACCGGCCCACCCGGCGCAGATTGAATAATAATGAAATTAAGAGTCATGATCCCCAGCAAAGTGGGGATCATCAATAATAAACGTCGAAGAATGTAGCTAGTCATTGGGTAACTATTCAACCCACCAGCTATCTAAACCCAGCGCATATTTAGGGTTACGCTCAGGTCGTTTAAGTTTATCCCAATAGGCCACTCGCCAAGCATTTAAGTGCCATTGCGGCACTACGTAATACGACCACAACAATACTCGGTCTAAAGCACGGGTTGCATCAATCAGTGCCTGACGATCCTCGGCAGCAATTACTGCTTCAATCAACGAGTCGATAACCGGGCTATTTACACCAATGATATTACGAGACCCAGTATGCTCAGCCGCTTTACTTCCCCAAAAGTCACGCTGTTCATTACCCGGAGATGACGACTGACCAAAACTGCCAACCACCATATCAAAATCAAAGTTCTGCACCCGATTCACATATTGAGATACATCAACTACGCGCACTTCGGTGCTAATGCCAATTTTTTGTAGGTTGCGCGTGTAAGGTAATACGATGCGCTCAAAACTCTTTTGGTATAGCAAAAACTCAATGTGCATTTGCTTGCCATTGGCATCGAGCAACTTGCCTTTGTTTAAACTCCAACCCGCCTCTTTTAGCAGCGCTAAAGCTTCACGCATTTGCGGCCTAATATTACCGTCGCCACGGGTTTTCTCTAAAGTAAATTCTTTAGTGAATACCTCTTGCGGTAGCTGCTTTTTAAAAGGCTCTAACAACGCCAACTCACCACCTTCTGGTAAGCCCGTAGATGCTAACTCTGAAGCAGCAAAATAGCTATTTGTGCGTTTGTATGCCCCGTAAAAAAGTTGCTCGTTAGTCCATTCAAAATCAAACAATAAACCAATCGCTTTGCGCACTTCAGTTTGCTTAAACAAATCACGACGGGTGTTAAATACAAAGCCCTGCATGCCTTGAGGGTTTTCGTTGCTCAAGGTATCGGTATGTACTTTGCCGCTATCAAACATAGGGCCGGTGTATGCGGTAGCCCAGTCTTTAGCACTGGTTTCGATGCGGTAATCAATTCGGCCCGATTTAAACGCTTCTAGCGCCACTGACGAATCTCGGTAGTACTCATATTTAATCTCAGCAAAATTATGACGCCCGCGATTAATCGGTAAATCCTTAGCCCAATAATCTTTAACCAACTGATAACTCACCGAACGGCCAGTATCAAACTCACCCAATTTATATGGGCCAGAGCCCAGCGGGATGGTTAAATCTGCTTTAGAAAAGTCATGATTTTGCCAAAAGTGCTTAGGCAATATCGGCAGTTGCCCCAAGATAAGTGGCAACTCGCGATTGGTGCCATCGGCAAAGGTAAAACGCACACTCGATGCAGACTCGGCTTTTACTTCTTTAATGCTGCCGTAATAAGCGCGGTAAAATGGCGCGCCTTTTTCTATCAATAAATTAAAGGTGAATACAACATCTTCTGCAGTAACAGGTTTGCCATCATGAAAACGCGCTTCTGGGCGAAGGTTAAAGCGAACCCAAGAGCGATCTTCTGGTAAATCAATACTCTCGGCCAGCAAACCGTATTGAGCGAATGCTTCATCATCATTGCTGGTTAACAAAGTGTCGTATATTTGGCCAACACCTGCAGCAGAATTGCCTTTAACGATGAAGGGGTTAAACGTATCGAAGGTGCCTTGTGCTTCATGGGTCACACTACCCTGCTTGGGCGCATCAACATTCACATAAGGAAGGTGGCTAAAATCTGCGGCTAAGGCAGGTTCACCGTGCATCACTAGGGCGTGGGAGCGAACAAAATCTTCGGCATGAGCTACGTTTAAAACCAAAAGTGCAAAAGCCGATAACAGCCATTTCATGATACGCGGTTCCTTATTGAGTGAGTCGAATCATCGACTTAACTAATATCTAGCTCTAGTTATAACCGACTCGAAAGCAAAAGATAAAGGGCTATTAGCCAAATTTGCTCTGAAAACGCTGAATATATCTCTCCAAGGCTTCTGCAGTAATCGCTTTGCTGGATAAATAACCTTGATAGAAGGTACACCCTTGCTGTTTAAGAAAGGCTAATTGCTGGCGCGTTTCAACGCCTTCAGCGGTAACAGTAAAGCCTAAATGGTTGGCCATCGCCAATACTGCATCAACAATGGCCATGTCTCGGCTATCACGTGGAATATCACGAATAAACGAGCGGTCGATTTTTAGTTCATCCACTGGCAAGCGCTTCAAATAACTTAAAGACGAGTACCCTGCGCCAAAGTCATCAATGGAAAAACGCAGCCCCATTTCCTTTAGCTGCTCCATTTTTCGAATGGTGTCCTCTGCATGGCCTAGCACCACCGATTCAGTAATTTCTAAATTAAGCATCGCGCCATCAATGCTGTAGCGCGTCATCAGCTCTTCTACTCGGTCGACAAATTCAGGATGATGAAACTGCTTAGCACTAACATTCACTGATAATTCTGGCAACAGTAAACCCTTTTGCTGCCAATGAGCCATGTGTTTACAGCTTTGCTCTAGTACCCACATACCAATATCAATGATCAAGTCTGACTCTTCGGCAATGGGAATAAACTCGGTGGGTGAAACCAAGCCTTTGCCTTCAGGTTGCCAGCGCACTAAGGCCTCTGCGCCGACTAACTCACCGGTAGATACCATATGCTGCGGTTGGTAATAAAGCAGCAACTCGTCGTTGGCCAAGGCTCCACGTAATGCGTTATGTAGCTTTAAACGTTTATCGGCTTGTTTTTGCATACCATCATCAAAAAAGATAACGGTACGCCGACCCGCTGACTTTGCTTGATACATCGCTGTATCAGCCTGTTTCAATAGGTCTTCAGCGGTTTGCCCCTTACCAGGAAACAAGGTAATGCCTACGCTGGCACCAATATGCAGCGACTGGCCATCAAAGGGATAAGGAGAGGAAATAGTTTGAATTAAGCGTTTACCCACAATATTGGCTTGTTGCTCGGCGTGAGGAGGGCTTTCTCCTAAATCTGCCAGCAGCAAAACAAATTCATCACCACCTAAGCGAGCCAGCACGTCTCCTTCACGAATAAGCTCTTGCAAACGCTTAGCTACCTGCTGCAATACCCAATCGCCTGCAGCATGTCCTAATGAGTCGTTAATGTTTTTAAAATGATCTAAGTCGATAAACAGCAAAGCGCCAATGGCATGCTGCTTTTTAGCACGTGAAAAACAAAGGCTAAGCTCTTCACGCAGCTTTCGACGATTGGGCAAACCAGTAAGCTCATCAAAATAAGCCAAATGTTGAATTTGCTGCTCTGTGGCTTTGTTTGCCGATATGTCTTGAAGACACACTACGTAATGGGTTAACGAATCTAAATCATTGTGAACAGCAGTGATGGTTTCTTGCTGGGTGTAACGTTGGCCATTTTTGCGCTGCCGTTCTACCTCACCTTTACGCCTAACCGTGCCATCTACTTCTTCAATAAATACCGGGCTTGGATTGCCTAGTACTTCTGTGAGTTCCTGTCCCAATACTTCATGTTGTTGATAACCGGTAATTTGGCTAAACGCCTTATTAACTTTAACGATGCGATAATTTACATCGGTAATAATAAGCCCTTCATTACTCTCAAAGGCGATCGCCGACAGGCTCAAGGCTTCTCGTTGTTGTTGAACCTCAAATTCGCTACTTAAACGTTCAAAGAATGGGGCTAACAGTTGTTCGAGCAAAGCATGATCAAACTTTGCCTGACTAAAGCTAAACGCAATATAGCCAATTACCCGCTGTTGCTGAACTATTTGTTGTGCCCAGAAACCTTGTAACGGTTGCTGGATCTCAGGTTGGGTGCTCGCATAATCAGGATGGGCTTGTTGCAGATTATCAATATTTACAACCCGCCTAGCGCGTATTTCAGCCAGCAGGTTAGCTGAGGCAGGGCTTAGCTTTCCACCAATAAACTGGCCTTCTCGCCAATAGCGAATACAAGGAAGGCTGGGGGTTCGAGAATCGAAGTGAGCAATATAGCCTTCGCAAGCACCAACTTGCTGCGCTAATCTGCTAATGAGCTCGTCAAAAAAGCCTTCGCTAGGCTTAGCGGCTAAGGCAAGCGCGAGCTCGGTAAGTGCAATGGAGGTTTCAGAAGACGACGCGGGGGAATTCACAACGCTGATTGTAGGTTGAATATTGTCCATAGTGGTCAACAATGAGGCAAGGCATCCTTTGGCTTATGACTAATTAAAAACTAATTGCTAACACCAAGCGCTTGTTATTCACTCCAATGTGCCCAAGTTCGCCATAACATTCAAGCGATTTTCGGTAATTTATAGTACTTTTCGCTAAGTAATCACATTCACAAGCTCAGCCAATTTAACCCTTAAGAAATAGTGATCTAGATCTGGTTTTTTATTTATGAAAGTCGTATTCTGGAGTTGAAATAATTACTAGATAGTCTTTGGGAGGCTTATGATTATTGATATTACCAGCAAGACAATTTCTATTACCCCAACCATTCGCGAGCACATTGCCGCGCGCTTTAAGAAACTGGAAAAAAACCAAATTCCGCTCATATCACCAAAAGTGATTATCACCACCGACAATAAAAAGGTAAAAGTAGAAGCGAAGATCAATCTGCCAAACGGACAACTGTTTGCCAGCGATGAACATCAAGACCTGAGCGTTGCCATTAACAATTTAGGGCAAAAACTTGAACGCCAGTTACACCGCTTCCAAGATAAGCCTAATGCGCACCGCGCTAGCCGCTCTGGAAAAGATTTCTTACGTTCGCCGAGTGAAGTAGACGACGGCGAGCCTAGCTCCGAGGATGAACAAGCCGCATAAAGGCTAATTAAAGAGTAATACCAAGCAACTAATCGCTTGGTATTACTTGACTTTCCCCTGATTGCTTTTTAGTCTGACGTCATGAAAATATTCAACACCCGATTTTTGTTTGGTTTCTTTTTTACTCCACCCTTTTAGGGAGGCGGACGGAATTGGTGTAAAAACGAAAACACACAGAATCCATAAAGCCTCCTTCTTAGGAGGCTTTTTTGTTAACAGGGAATACAACAGATGGCAGACTTAGAGCAGATCCGAACAAAAATAACAGCGCTCGACCAATCATTATTAACACTGCTGACTGAGCGTCGCCAACTCAGTGTTGAAGTAGCAAAAAGTAAAATAGAAAACCCCAAAGCGATTCGCGACCAAGAACGTGAACAGTTGCTGCTGGTTAAGCTAATAAATAAAGGCAGAGAGTTAGGCTTAGACGCCCACTATGTAACTCAGCTTTATCACACCATCATCGAAGACTCGGTGTTATCGCAACAAGCATTTCTGCAAGGTATCACTAACCCAGATATTCATGCGCAAGCGGTAAGAGTGGCATTTTTAGGTAACAAAGGCTCTTACAGCAACATTGCAACTCATCAATACTTCTCGCGTTATAAAAAGCAAATTGTTGAGTTTGGCTGCAGTGCCTTCCAAGACATTGTTGATACCGTGGAATCTGGCCAAGCTGACTACGGCATGTTGCCTATTGAAAATACCAGCTCTGGCAGTATTAATGAAGTATACGACGTATTACAGCACACCAGCTTGTCGATTGTTGGTGAATTATCAATACCTATTGATCACTGTATTTTGGCTCATCCAAAAGCCAAACTAGAGCAAATTACTACCTTGTATGCTCACCCTCAACCTTATGCTCAGTGCAGCCTTTATTTGCGCACACTAGCTAATACCCGGGTAGATTTTGTAGATAGCTCTTCCAAAGCAATGGAAGTGGTTGCCGGAGGCGACGATTTAACCGTTGGTGCCATTGGCAGCAAAGTGGGGGGGGAAATGTATGGTTTGCAAGCCTTAAAAACCGATATTGCCAATCAACAACAAAACTACACTCGCTTCATTGTTGTTTCTCGCAAACCGGTGGAAGTTGCTGAGCAAGTGCCAGCGAGAACGACTTTTATTATGTCAACGGCACAGCAAGCAGGTTCGTTGGTAGAAGCGCTGTTGGTATTGCGCGAGCACGATATAAACATGAGCAAACTGGAATCTCGCCCTGTACAAGGCAATCCTTGGGAAGAAATGTTTTATGTGGATGTTTCCGCCAATGTTAAGTCTAGCCAGATGCAATCAGCACTGGCAGAGCTAACGCGCCTTACCCGCTACATTAAGGTACTTGGCTGCTACCCAAGTGAAAATGTTGACCCAACACTTATTCCACTAGAAGCCTTAGCCAACAAAGACAAAAATAAAGGTGGCGAACCAAGCTTAATTAGCACCGTACAAGAAGATGGTGCGCTCTCTAGCCGTTCACACAAGGCTAGTGCTACGGTAGTACGTGTTGGCGATGTTAAAATTGGTGATGGTGGCTTTGTTACCTTTGCTGGCCCCAGTGCAGTAGAGTCTGAACAACAAATCATAAACTGTGCAGGAGCGGCCAAAGAAAGTGGTGCAGCAGTACTTGCCGCAGGTTGCTTTAAACCACGCAGTTCGCCTTATAGCTTCCAAGGTTTAGGCGAAGAAGGCCTAAGTTATTTAAACGCCGCGGGTAAAAAGTACAAGCTTCCTACGATGACCGAAGTAAGCTCGGTTGATCAGGTTGTTACTTTAGCGGCTAAAGCAGACATACTGCATGTTCGCTCGCGCCACATGAAAAACTTTAACCTGTTAAAAGAACTGGGTAAGTCTACTCGCCCTATTCTTTTAGAGCGCAACAACATGGCCTCTATTGATGAGTGGTTGCATGCCGCAGACTACATTTTGGCGCAGGGCAACCAACAGGTAATTTTATGTGAAGCAGGCGTTAGAACGCTTGAAGGCAAGAATAAAATCACCTTGGACTTAGGCGCGATTAGTTTGTTGCGCCAACGAACCCACCTCCCGATTGTGGTAAACCCAGGTGAAGCAGTAGACGAACTAAGCGCAGTGGCGCCTATGGCCAAAGCCGCCAAATTATTAGGTGCCGATGGTATTGTACTTTGTGCTCACCCATCGCCAAGTGATGCCAGTGTAGATGCTGATAAATCATTAGATTTTAAACAACTACAGCACTTGATGAGTGAACTTTACTAATAGCTAGTCAGTAACGACTTGCCCAACAAAAAAGCCCAGCAAATCGCTGGGCTTTTTTTACATTAAGCTAGTGTTTAGAAACGTCCTGGTCCGCGACCGCCGCCAAATCCGCCCATACCACCTGGAGGCATCATGCCTTTCATTTGGCTCATCATTTTACGCATGCCGCCTTTACCCGACATTTTCTTCATCATTTTTTGCATCTGAGTGAATTGCTTCAGCAACTTGTTCACATCTTGGATCTGGGTGCCAGAACCAGCAGCAATACGACGCTTACGTGAGCCTTTAATAATATCGGGGCGTTGGCGTTCGCCCGGCGTCATAGAGTTGATGATCGCTTCCATTTGGTTAGTAAGCTTATCATTCATTTGATCTTTAACACTGTCGGGAACTTGCCCCATGCCAGGCAACTTGTCCATCATGCCCATCATGCCGCCCATGCTTTTCATCTGCACTAATTGCTCACGGAAGTCTTCTAAATCGAAGCCTTTACCTTTTTGAACTTTCTTAGCCAGCTTCTGCGCTTGGTCTTTATCAACTTTGCGCTCTACCTCTTCGATAAGAGAAAGCACATCGCCCATACCTAAAATACGTGAAGCTATGCGGTCTGGGTGGAAAGGTTCTAGAGCATCGGTTTTCTCACCCACACCCATAAACTTAATTGGCTTACCAGTAATGTGGCGAATAGATAAAGCTGCACCGCCACGCGCGTCACCATCGGTTTTAGTTAAAATCACGCCGGTAAGTGGCAGAGCTTCGTTAAAGGCCTGAGCGGTATTTGCCGCATCTTGACCAGTCATCGCATCTACGACAAACAAGGTTTCTACTGGCTCAACCGCCTGATGAAGCGCTTTAATTTCGTCCATCATGTCTTCATCAACATGTAAACGACCCGCGGTATCTACAAGTAGTACGTCCGCAAATTGAGTTCTGGCTTCGGCGATAGCACCGTTAACGATATCAACCGGATTTTGCTTTTCGTTACTTGGGAAGAAAATAGCGTCAACTTCTGTAGCTAGAGTCTCTAGCTGTTTAATCGCAGCGGGACGATAGATATCGGCACTCACTACCATTACTTTTTTCTTTTCGCGCTCTTTTAGGTACTTAGCTAACTTAGCAACAGAGGTGGTTTTACCCGCACCTTGCAAACCAGCCATCATGACTACTGCCGGAGGCTGGGCTGCCAAATTAAGACTTTCGTTAGATTCGCCCATGGCTGATTCCAGCTCTTGCTGAACAATCTTAACGAATACTTGACCAGGGCTAAGGCTCTTATTTACTTCTTGGCCTAGAGCACGTTCTTTTACTTTTTTAACAAACTCGCGAACTACGGGTAAGGCAACATCCGCTTCCAACAAGGCCATACGCACTTCGCGCAAGGTATCTTTAATGTTGTCATCGGTTAGTCGGCCGCGGCCGCTGATATTTTTTAACGTTTTCGAGAGTCGATCAGATAAGTTTTCAAACATGCTTTTTCCTGTTGATCATATAGCGAGCACTGTTTAGCCGCCACATTATACCGAAGCGCCGATATTCTAAAAGCTAATTCTAGCCCTGACTGTTTAGGGCGAGTATACTGAACCCAAACAATCATATAGTTAGCTTCAAATCATGAATGTATTGGTACTTCCTACCACCGTTTTTTATCTGTTAGCCGCTTACGTATGTATAAGTGGTTTACTGAATAAACAAAGCGGAGCCAACAAATGGCTATGGCTCAGCGCTGGCTGCGCAATGCTACTGCATGGCATTTGGGAAGTAGAACATTTATTTTTGGCGCAAGGCCAAGATTTAAGCATCTTTAATGTAGCGGGTTTAGTCAGCTTGCTGATTGCTCTCACCGTTACCGCCTTAGTTAAACCGTTCAAACTATGGTTTATTTTACCGGTGGTGTACCTATTTTCCATTGTGAGCATGTTATTAGCGGTAATGATCCCTAGTGACTACATCATTCATCTGGAGTTAAAACCGCAAGTACTGATCCACATCAGCGTTGCCTTAGCCGCCTTTACCGTATTAATGATTGCAAGCTTGTATGCCTTGCAGATGGCTTACTTAGACTGGACCTTAAAACGCCACAAGCCTGGGGCAATTCACCCAGCAATGCCTTCTTTAATGAGCATTGAGAAACAGTTATTCACCTTGATTCGGGTTGGGCTCATACTGCTTAGCGTGTCGTTATTAAGCGGCTTTGTATTTTTAACCGACTTTTTTGCCAATGGCCGTGGTCATAAAGCAATATTCAGCTTAATTGCTTGGTTTATCTACTCAAGCCTTCTTTGGGGACACCACTACCGAGGCTGGCGTGGGAAAATGGTCGTGATCATGACGGTAATTGGTTCAATCTTGCTTAGTTTGGCCTATTTTGGCTCACGCTTTGTTAAGGAAATCATCCTCAACTAAAATGAGACCTTGACAGCCCTTTGGGGCTGCATATAAATTAGCCCTGTTATATTAATCAAGGACTCTCCTGTTTGGACGACATATCTACGAGTAGCTTACTGCTACTTCTCGTGTTCCTCATAATTTGCTCTGCTTTCTTTTCTAGCTCCGAAACTGGCATGATGTCGCTTAACCGCTACCGCCTGCGGCATTTAGTTAATACTAAACATAAAGCAGCTAGCCGAGTAGACAAACTGCTAGATCGCCCCGACCGATTAATTGGATTGATCCTAATTGGCAATAATCTCGTTAATATTTTTGCCTCGGCCATCGCCACCATTATTGGTTTGCGACTGTTCGGCGATGTAGGGGTAGCTATCGCTACACTTGCCCTTACTTTTGTCATTTTGATTTTTGCTGAAGTAACGCCCAAAACCATGGCTGCGCTTTATCCGGAAAAGATTGCCTTCCCCGCTTCAATATTGCTACGCCCATTAATGAAATTATTGTTCCCATTTATTTGGGCTACCAATGGCGTCACTAATGGTCTGTTGCGTTTATTAGGGGTAAACCCCACAAACAAAGATGATGAAGCGCTAAATCCTGAAGAACTGCGTACCGTAGTTGACCAAGCGGGCACACTTATCCCTAAGCGTCACCAAGACATGCTGCTAAGCATTTTAGACCTAGAGAAAGTGACGGTTGACGATATTATGATCCCGCGCAACGAAATTGCCGCCATCGATATCAACGATGATTGGGACAGTATTCTTCGCCAACTCACTCAAAGTACTCACACCAAAATTTTGTTATTTCGCGACACCATTGATGATTCGGTAGGCTTTGTCCACTCACGTGACTCGTTGCGACTATTATCTCGAGAGCAGTTTGATAAAACCTCGATGCTACGTGCCGCCAAAGAGATTTACTTCATCCCCGAAGGCACACCGTTAAATGTGCAGCTATTGAAGTTTCAGCGCCGTAAAGAGCGTATTGGACTTATCGTGGATGAATACGGCGACATTCAAGGCTTAGTGACGTTAGAGGATATTCTTGAGGAAATTGTTGGTGACTTTACCACTAGCATTGCCCCCGACCCTAGTGATGAAATCCATCCACAAATTGATGGCAGCTATTTGATCGACGGCGCTGTAAATATTCGAGACTTGAATAAAGAAATGAGCTGGAGTTTACCCATCGATGGCCCTAAAACGCTAAATGGCCTGATTGTGGAACACTTAGAAGACATTCCCGAAGCTAACTTATGTTTACGTTTAGCCGGTTACCCCATCGAAATAGTCGAGATAGAAAACAACACTGTAAGCTTGGCCCGAGTCATTCCAGCGTTTTACAGCAAGCCTAAGAAGTAAACGCCCCCATTAAAAATACAAAAAAGCCAGCTAAGTGCTGGCTTCTTTAGTAGCGAAATACGGCTTAAAGCTTACCAAGAATCTCGTCAGATAATCCCAGTTCATCATTTTTGTTTACGCTAATACCACGTTCAATGATGCTAGTAGCAATGCTCTTAGCTTCGTCTAAAGAGTGCATAGCATAAGTACCACATTGGTATTCATTGAGCTCGGGAATGTCATTTTGATTAGCTACAGCGAGTACATCATGCATAGAGGCTAACCAAGCGTCGGCAACTTGTTGCTCGTTAGGGCTACCAATTAAGCTCATGTAAAAGCCAGTGCGGCAACCCATTGGCGAAATATCGATGATTTCAACGTCAACAGAATTTAAATGCTCACGCATAAAGCCGGCATAAAGGTGCTCTAAGGTATGAATACCTTTCTCAGACAAAATCTCCTCGTTAGGCACGCAGTAACGTAAATCAAATACTGTAATAGTGTCTTTGCTAGGCGTAGACATGGTTTTGGCTACGCGAACCGCTGGGGCATGCATGCGGGTGTGGTCTACGGTAAAACTATCTAATAAAGGCATGATTTTCTCTCTTCATATCTCAGCCTAGCTGAGACTCATTATTTGGGTGTATTTAAGCAAAGAATAGTCGCCATAGCCAGCTACTATCTAGATCGTCTTTACACTTATTATACTGGGCAGCATAACGTTTCGATCGCTGGTCTACTGTACCCGCTACCTTCACCAGCCATTGTTTCTGGTGATAAGTACCACGTTTATAACCGCCCCAGCCTTCGTGATAGTTTAAGTACTGATTGCGCGCATCCCACTTCGATACCCCGTTTATTTTATGGGTTTTGTTGGTAAACCAGCCCATAAAGTCGATGGCATCGTCGAAGTTAGTTCGTGACGACCAAGAGTTGCCAGTTTCACGCACGTAGTCATCCCAGGTCATGGTTTTAGCTTGGCTATAGCCATAAGCGCTACTAGCACGGCCTACAGGAATAAACCCAAACCAATATTGCATTGGTGGACGAGCATTATGCTTGAAGCTGGATTCTTGATACATCATCGCCATAGGAACATGCACTGGCGTGCCCCATTTCTTGTTCATCTTCTTAGCTGATTTATACCAATCGCGTTTTTCTTCAAAAATGCTACATAGGTTCTCAGGATCTTTTGGCGGCGCACTGCTGCATCCCGCCAATACACCTAAACCCAAAACTACCATGGCTACTTTAGCCCACTGAACAAGCGATACATCCCTACTTATTGGCATTCTCAAAATACTTCGTTAAAAAGTGATCAAAATCGAGGTCATCACTAGCTTCTATTGCTTGTTGCTCAGCAAAGCTTTGTTCAGCCATCGCGCTAAAGTCTTGATCTTGCCAGTTATTAGGCTTATGACCAAGCATCTCTTCGCGATATTGTGCAGCCCATTGCAAGCCCAAGCTGCTGTTGTCTACCGATTGAGTTTTTAACAAACGTAGAAAACGTGAAGAGTATGTATTGTCATTAGCAACATCGGCTATCGCTTGCTCTAGCGATACACTAAAGTCAGGCTCAGCGCGCTGAGTATCAAGCAGTTGTGCGGCCTGTTGCATCTTAGCTAGCAAACTTTCGATATGTGCTGGCAAGCTTTGTTCTTCACCGGCAATGGTGAGTGACAATTCAGGGTTACGCCCTTCAATAGCCACCGCATTAAAGTTGTCACGACACGCTTGTAACTCCTCTTTGCACATTTCAGGTGAGTCCATCAAAACGCAGGCCAGCAACAAACTATCTATCACTCGCACCTGCGCCTCGGTTACACCTACAGCATCAAAAGGATTAACATCTAGGGCTCTAATTTCGATGTATTCAATACCATCTTCAGCTAGAGCTTGAGAAGGAGTTTGACCAGACTTAGCAACACGCTTGGCGCGAATAGGCGCATACAACTCATTTTCTATCTGCAGTATGTTGGCGTTTAGCTGACGATATTCACCATCAACTTTAACCCCAATCTTGGCAAACTCTTCAGAATGAGAACTTACCGCTTTGCGAACGCTTTGTACGTACTCACTAACGCTGTTGTAGTTAATATCTAGCTCATGTTGGGCCGAACTGGTGTAACCCAAGTCACTCAAGCGCAATGAAGTGGCGTAAGGTAAATAGAGTGTACCTTTAGCCATTTTTTCAAAAGCCAGTTGGCTCTCGCCAGCGTTCATGAATGAACCACATAGCGCCGGTGAGGCTCCATAAAGATAAGCCACCATCCAACCATAGCGATAAAAGTTACGAATTAAAGCCATGTAACGTTGCGAGATGTACTCAGAAAGCGGCTGTTGGTCGCCATCAACTTTTTGTAGTTGCTGCCAAAAGCTTTGCGGCAATGAGAAGTTATAGTGCACACCAGAGATCACCTGCATGGCGCTGCCATAACGATGACGTAGCCCCTGGCGATAAGCATGTTTCATCTTACCAATGTTTGATTGGCCGTAATCCGCTAACACAATGTCTTGCTCGTCACCAATGTAACAAGGCATGCTCAAAGGCCACAAGCGTTGTCCATCAAGCTGCTTTAGTGTTTCATGGTGAATATCGGTGAGTCGTGACAGCACCTGTTCTACGCTATCAGAAACCGGAGTGATAAACTCCAACAAGGTTTCTGCGTAATCGGTGGTAATTAGAGGATGAGTAAGCGCTGAGCCTAATGCTTTAGGATGGCCATTAGGTGCTAACTTTCCCTGTTCGCAAATGCGTAAAGCTTCACGTTCAATACCGCGTTTAATGCCAAGCACTCCGGTATCTGCCATTGCTGCGCTCAATTGCGTCAGCTGAGTAGTAAACTGTTGAGTCAAGTTGAACTCACTATCTTGTTAAAACGCGTAATGTGGCAAAGCATAGCGAGATCGTCCATGTTTTGCCACCACTGTGCGTTGCTACGTTACAATGCAAGTTCTTGAACT
The DNA here is from genome assembly GCF_037076485.1 of Agarivorans sp. OAG1. Classification (NCBI taxonomy): domain Bacteria; kingdom Pseudomonadati; phylum Pseudomonadota; class Gammaproteobacteria; order Alteromonadales; family Alteromonadaceae; genus Agarivorans; species Agarivorans sp. OAG1. Next base: position 1,424,289 of record NZ_AP028990.1, on the reverse strand, counting down.
GGCATACCTATTTTCTTTAGCTCTGATAGTAGCTGCTGTTTATCACCCACTACCACCACTATCATTTCTTCTGGTGAGAAGTACTTCGCCGCCAATTGCTGTAATTCAGCTTGGCTAATATTGGCGGTAATTTGATTCTGAGTGGCTACAAATTCTGGCCCCAAATCAAAGGCCAACATTTGCATCAAAAATGAAGCTTTCTGCGATGGTGTTGCGTAGGCCAGGGCCTCTTGCTGAGAAACTGCGCTGCGCATGTATGAGAGTTCTTCATCGCTTGGGCCAGTTTTTGAGTAAGCTTCTAGCTCCGCCAACAACTCTTGAATGGCCGATGCGGTGGCATCTTGTCGCACATCGGTTGAGATAACAAAGCTACCGCTATCTTTAAAACCGCCAAATCCACTACTTACGCCATAGGTATAACCTTTGTCTTCACGTAAGTTCATGTTAATTCGACTATTAAAGTTGCCGCCAAAATTAAAGTTCATCAAGTTAGCTTTAAAATACTCACCGGTAGCATCGTAAGGCATCGCTAAACGGCCAATCCGAATCACCGACTGCACCGCACCCGGCTTATCGAGCAGGTAAATGGTGTTGTTGTCTGCAGAAGGTTTCGCCGTTAAATGAGCAGCCTTACTCGCCTCGCCTTGCCATTTTTGTTGTAAAGGCTGCAATGCCTTTTCAATCTCTGCTTGCTTGAGGTTGCTCACTGCAACCAGCTGGCTGCCGTTTGGTTGGTAATGCTGTTGCCAAAACTGCTTCACATCTTCTAGAGTAAGCGCAGCGACGCTATCACGACTTCCCCAGCTAGAGGTTGCTAGACGGCTGCCTTCACCGAAGAACAAACTTTGACTGGCAATACTGGCTAGCCAATTTGGCTGATTAAATTTCTGCTCAATACTTTGCAGGTGGCGGGCTTTTTCACGCTCGAACTCTGCGCTATTAAACGCGGGGGTTAATAGGCGCTGCTGCAAAATATCCAGAACCTGAGGCAAATTCTCAGTTAACGAAGACAGACTAATATTTTGGCTGTATAACCCACCACTAAAGCTAACTGACGCGCCCAACTCTGTAAGTTGATCTGATATCTCAGCGGCGGTGGTTTGCTGGGTGCTTTGCATTAACATTTGCGCAGTGAGCTTAGCCAAACCTTCTTTGCCTTTGGGCTCTGAAATACTGCCGCCGGGTAATCTGAACTGCAGGGTAACTGTAGGCGTTGGCTGCTCTGAGGTGCCTAATACCTGCAAGCCATTAGTTAACTCTGCATGCCATAATTCCGGTAACTTAACAGCCACAGCAGGGCCAGAAGGCGGCTCTACACTGCGGTCAAAATTATCTTTCACTTCGCGCAGTGCTAGCTCACTGTCATCAATGTGCTGCTGCTCAGGCAGAGTGCGCGGAGCGGGTGTAAAGTTATCTTCGCTAGCAATTAACTGAGTTTGCCCTCTTGGTACCACACTCATCACCACCCTAGGTTTACCTATGATGTAATGCTGATAAGCCTCTTGAACCTGTTGATCGTTTACATTTTGAAACTGTTGCAGTACTTCACTGATATATAAAGGCTGTTCAAAGAAGGTTTCGCCAAAGGCAAGCTGAGTGACCACATCAGAGACACTTTCTAAGCTATAAATAGTTGAAGCTTTAAGCGATGAGCGAACGCGTTGTAAATCTTCTGCGCTTACTCCGCGCTCTGCAAAGTCGTTAATGGCTTGGTCAACATCTTGCTCCAGCTGGGCCAAAGTTAAGCCAGCTTGCGGATTAGCACGCACGTAAATCGACAATGTACAGGCCATTTCACGACAATAATGCGAGCTGCCCGCAGACAAGGCTTTACCTGATTCAACCAATGATTGATGCAGCAGTGAGCTTTTTCCCCCACCTAAAATCTCGGAAAACATATCTAAGGCGACTTCGTCTTCAGCACCTGCATACACCGTGGGATAGCTGATATAGAGCAGAGGGATATGGATACGATCTTCTAAAGAAATATAGCGAGTTTCACTAAGCTTGGCTGGGCTCGGAGTAATTTGGGGAATTGCTGGGCCACTGGGAATGCCACCAAAATATTTGTTTATCCACTCTAGGGTTTCCAACTCATCAATATCACCACCAATGCTTAACACTGCATTATTTGGCCCGTACCAACGAAGGAAGAATGCTTTTAAGTCATTTACATCTACCCGATTTAAATCTTCAATATAACCAATAGGTTGCCATGAGTATGGGTGTTCTCGAGGATAAAGCGCTTCGTCTACCCGCTCTGACAATAAACCGTAGGGAGCATTGTCGACGCGCTGTGCACGTTCATTTTTTACGGTATCTCGCTGGATTTCGAATTTTTTCTGGCTTACCGCTTCGAGCAAAAAACCCATTCGATCGGCCTCTAACCACAGCACTTTCTCCAGCTGATTAGCTGGAACAGTTTGGTAGTAATTGGTGCGATCCTTTGAAGTAGAACCATTCATGGTTCCGCCCGCTTCGTTAATAATGCGAAAGTGCTCTTGGTCTCCAACATGCTTAGAGCCCTGGAACATCATGTGTTCAAAGAAGTGGGCAAAGCCCGATTTACCCGGCTCTTCGCGATTAGAGCCAACATGATAAGTAATATCTACATGGGCTAAAGGCGCATTATCATCTTGGTAGAGCAATACCGTTAGGCCATTAGCTAAGCGATACTTTTTGTAAGCTATCTGGATATCGCTATTATTGGCCTGTGAGGTTTCGACTAACTCCACCCCTTTGGGTAGCTCAACTGAAGAGTTAGGGTCTATCTGAGTACAAGCAGCTAACCACAGAATGCTAAGCACACTTAACCATCTAAGCACTATATTGACCTCTCTAATCATTTATTAAATATTCACAACTGCGTTGCCTAATGCCAACAGCAAAGCGTAACGAATCGCTTTGCCAATAAGCATGGCAATAGTGCTTTGCCAAACCGGAAGCTTAGCCGCGCCCGCAATAAAACAAAGCGCATCGCCAATTACTGGAGCCCAGCTCATGAGTAAACTCCAGGCTCCGTATTTGACCAACCAAGGCTTAGCCTTGGCTTGTTCGTTCAAGTTAGGTAACCAACTAAAATGCCTATTACCAAAGTAAAAAGCGCCCCAGCCCATCGCAAAGGTGACCAAGCCACCTAGGGTATTGCCTAAGGTAGCTACCACTAACAAGCTGAGCCACTGTTCAGGAATTTGGCTAGCTAAACCCAACAACACAACTTCTGAGCTACCGGGTAACAAGGTAGCCGAAACAAAGGCGCTAAAAAATAAAACAACTAACAATAGAACCGCCTAATCAACAAAATAATTCGCTGGCCACAAGTTTCTTACGTCAACCACCGCCATCCCGGCGGCTTTTGCAGCCTCTATGCCAGCATCAGCGTCTTCAAATACCAAGCATGCTTGCGGTTCTACCTGCATCAATTCTGCACACTTTAAGAAGGTGTCAGGAGCAGGTTTATGGGCGGCTACGAGATCAGCACCAACAATCGCCTGCAACTTATCAGCTATACCTAATTTACTGAGTATCATCTCGGCTTGCTGCTGGCTTGCACCTGTCCCTACCGCCATCAGCTTTTCACCTAAAAAATGCTCATACACTTTAATTAACGGTGTTGGCAGTATTTCACTATTTACTAGTTGGTGATAACACTGCTCTTTAGCATCCACCACTTTGTGAACATCTATCCCCTCTATATGGGCATCGGCAAGCAAGTTTTCAACTGTTTGTAGGGTTGGCATACCGCTCATCGCCAGCATTTGCTCAGAGGTAAAAGGAATAGAAAACTGATCGAGAGCAGACTGCCACGCGTTTTGATGATGTTGCATGGAGTCAATTAAGGTTCCATCCATGTCAAAAATGAAAGCTGCATAGTTTTGGTAATCTTGGAGGTTCATAATCTACTCTTTATGCGGTCGGACTGAACAGCAGCCGATGTAGCCTGCATCATACCAATTAGCGGCGATTTAACTAGAATATTTTATTAAGCGCGGTAATACGGTAAACCAGCAATGAAAGTTAGTTGAGTAAAAACGAGTAATCTGTGTGAAGCGTAGCGAAGTTAATGATTTGCTTATACCAATCGTACTAAGTAGCTGTTCATTCTATCTGGCTAAAATGCTCGATAACTATGTTTGGATTTTTGATTGTAGAATAACTACTTATCGAAAAATCCTGCCTTATTCTCGAGTATTTTTCCTGTGTTATTTCTGATCACTTACTTAGTGTGATTGGTACTACTTCAATTTGTAAGTAATGAAGGTAAACTAAAAGTTCTTCAATTACTTAAGTGACCCAGTAGGTACAATTATGGTGCGATTTTTCTTGTTGCCCTTGTTATTAACCATTTTATGGACACTGTTTCTATTCCACTACGGCTTAAGCTTTAAACAAGGTTTAAAAGGCTACTATTGGATTATTGGAATTAGCAGCGCATTGATCGGTTTTTTCTCATTAATGATTTGGCTAACCCATTAGCTAGACATAAAAAAAGCTTGCCGAGGCAAGCTTTTTATTTAGCGCTTGAGTATTAACCAACTAAAGACAGCAATACACCCGCAGCTACAGCACTACCCAATACGCCAGCAACGTTTGGCCCCATTGCATGCATCAACAAGAAGTTATGAGGGTTTGACTCCAAACCAACCTTGTTTACTACACGTGCTGCCATTGGCACCGCAGATACACCAGCAGCACCAATTAGTGGGTTAATTTTACCGCCACTTAAACGGCTCATTAGCTTAGCCATTAATACGCCTGAGGCAGTACCAATACCAAATGCCACTGCACCTAAACCAAGAATACCTAAGGTTTCTACGGTTAAGAACTTATCTGCAGATAACTTAGAACCTACCGCTAAACCTAAGAAAATGGTTACTACGTTGATTAGCTCGTTTTGCGCAGTTTTGCTTAAACGGTCAACTACCCCACTTTCACGCATTAGGTTACCTAAACAAAACATACCTACTAAAGGCGTTGCTGCTGGCAAGAACAAAATGGTTAAGCCAAGTACTGCGATAGGGAAAACAATCTTTTCTCGCACGCTTACCGGACGCAATTGCTCCATTTGAATTTCGCGTTCTTCTTTAGAGGTTAAGGCCTTCATAATCGGCGGCTGAATAATTGGAACCAGCGCCATGTATGAATAAGCAGCTACCGCAATCGCACCTAATAAATCGGGTGCAAGTTTAGAGGCAAGGAAGATAGCCGTCGGACCATCAGCACCACCAATAATGGCAATCGCAGAAGCATCAGCCAGCGTGAAATCAAAACCTGGGATCATGTTTAATAAAATTGCGCCAAATAGCGTTGCAAAAATACCAAACTGAGCCGCAGCGCCTAGCAATAACATCCTTGGGTTTGCGATAAGCGCACCAAAGTCAGTTAATGCACCTACTCCCATAAAGATAAGTAGTGGGAAAACACCGGTTTCAATTCCTACATGGTAAACGTAGTAAAGCAAACCACCTTCATCGTTAAATCCAGCATTTGGAATATTGGCCAGCACTGCACCAAAACCAATGGGTAACAATAATAAAGGCTCAAATTTACGCACAATTGCCAAATACAGCAGTAGTAAACCTACTGCCATCATTACTAATTGTGCAGGTTCGAAGTTAGCTAGGCCGGTTTCCAGCCATAGCTTAGTAATTCCTTCCACGTTCTCGCTCCCTTACGCGATGCTAAGTAGGACTTCACCCACTGCAACCGCATCACCTTCTCTAACTAATACCTCGTCAACAACCCCGGTTTTAGCGGAACGGATTTCGGTTTCCATTTTCATTGCTTCCATAATCAGCAATACATCGCCCTCTTGCACATTGGCACCAGGCTTAGCGAGAACTTTAAAAATGTTACCCGCTAAAGGAGCTGGTAGCGCTTCGCCTTTGCCACTGGCAGCTGGTGCTGCTGGAGTGGCCGCAGCTGGCGCTGAGCTTGCTACTGGTGTTACGCCATCAATAGAACCCTCTGGGCCAACATCTACGGTGTACAGCTGACCGTCCACTCGCACCGAGTAAGTTTCTACTGCGCCAGGTTTAGCAGGAGCCGCTACTTTAACGTCATCCGCGCTTGGTACTGGCTCAAAGGCATCTGGGTTGCCACGATTTTCTAGGAACTTAAGGCCTATTTGTGGGAACAATGCGTAGGTTAAGGCATCGTCAATTTTGTCTTCAGCTAAAGCAAAGCTTTTTTCTTTGGCTAGTTGCTCAACTTCGGTTTCAAGACGCTCCATCTCCGCTTGCAGCAAATCAGCAGGACGACATGTAATGGCTTCGGCGCCATCAAGAACACGCGCTTGTAAGTCTGCATTCAGCTCGCCTGGCGCTTTACCATATTGACCACTTAAGATACCTGCGGTCTCTTTGGTAATCGTTTTGTAACGCTCACCAGTTAAAACGTTAAGCACTGCCTGGCTGCCTACAATTTGCGAAGTAGGTGTTACCAATGGAATGTAACCTAAATCTTTACGTACTTTAGGTATCTCTAACAATACTTCATCAAGTTTATCTGCAGCGCCTTGCTCTTTAAGCTGGCCTTCCATGTTGGTTAACATGCCACCAGGTACTTGCGCGATAAGAATGCGTGAATCAACACCTTTAAGGCTGCCTTCGAACTTAGCGTACTTTTTACGCACTTCGCGGAAGTAAGCGGCAATAGATTCCAGTTTAGTTAGGTCTAAGCCAGTATCGCGCTCAGTGCCTTCTAGCATTGCTACAATGGTCTCTGTTGGGCTGTGACCATAAGTACAGCTCATTGAAGAGATGGCGGTATCAATGATGTCTACGCCGGCTTCAATGGCCTTTATGTGGGTCGGTAAGCTTAAACCGGTAGTTGCATGACAGTGCAGCGCAATTTCCACATCTGTTTCAGCTTTAAGGCGCTTAATCAAGGTTTCAGCTTCATAGGGCTTTAATAAGCCTGACATATCCTTAATTGCAATTGAGTGACAACCAATGTCTTCTAAACGCTTAGCTAAGTCTACCCAGTTATCCGTGGTGTGAATTGGGCTAGTAGTATAAGAAATAGTACCTTGAGCGTGTGCGCCGCAATCAAGAGCAGCTTTTACCGCCGTTTGGAAGTTTCGTGGATCGTTCATAGCATCAAAGATACGGAATACGTCCATACCGTTTTTAACCGCTCGCTCAACAAAGCGTTCAACTACGTCATCGGCGTAGTGACGGTAGCCTAGCAGATTCTGGCCACGCAACAGCATTTGCTGTTTAGTATTCGGCATGGCTTTTTTCAGCTCACGCAAACGCTCCCATGGATCCTCACCAAGGTAACGAATACAAGCGTCAAAGGTTGCGCCGCCCCATGTTTCTAAAGACCAATAACCAATTTGGTCGAGTTGCTCAGCAATAGGCAACATATCTTCAATACGAAGACGGGTTGCTAATAATGATTGATGCGCGTCGCGCAATACAACATCGGTTAATGCAAGTGGTTTAGACATTGCGTTAAATCCTCTTTTAGTTATTGGGCCTTCCGGTACTGTTGAACAGCTGCTGATATAGCGGCTACTACAGTGGCGTTATTGGCAGGTTGGGGAGTTGGAGACGAGGTTTGCGTTGGTTCCGCTACTTCAGCTAGCGGTGGCGCTAGCTTAGCTAAGCCATTTACCGCAACAATAAGTAGCGATAAAAAAGCGAATACGGCGATCATCCCGACCCCCATTAACGTTGCTGCTTCCACTAACAGCTCAGTCAAATCCATCATATTATTAATCCACATCCTTTGAGATTGGCGTAAGAATTACATGCTAAACAACAAAAATCAAACTTGATTTTTGAATAATTATTCAAAACCTTGGTATTGTTAACTTTATTTTGCCAATGACAAAATTCGCAATTATACGCCACATCGCTCATTACACAGCTTAAACCGCCAAACGATAACATTTAGTTAACAACTGATTTACAGCTGTACGACAGCATAATTCATTAACTAATCTAGCAGCTTAGCTACCTCAAAAGTAGTAATGTCGATCACAAGAGATGCAATTTTAAGATGAATAAGAGGTGAATAGTGATCTAGGGCGTGAAAGAGGATAAATAGAAAGAGAGAAAATGGCGCGCGTGGAAGGATTCGAACCTCCGACCGCCTGGTTCGTAGCCAGGTACTCTATCCAGCTGAGCTACACGCGCGTGGGTTATGAAACAAAGCCTAGAAGAGAATGGGCAATGCATCAAATAAAAACAGAAAATGGCGCGCGTGGAAGGATTCGAACCTCCGACCGCCTGGTTCGTAGCCAGGTACTCTATCCAGCTGAGCTACACGCGCGTTGAAATCGATGGCGGTGAGGGAGGGATTCGAACCCTCGATAGGGCTACAAACCCTATACTCCCTTAGCAGGGGAGCGCCTTCGGCCACTCGGCCACCTCACCTCGATTTCCTTCAGCAAGCTCGCCCAAGGGCAAACTAAAGAAGAATGGCGCGCGTGGAAGGATTCGAACCTCCGACCGCCTGGTTCGTAGCCAGGTACTCTATCCAGCTGAGCTACACGCGCGCAGAAAACACTTTGTAAACAAGAACGACAAGTCATTCTTTTAAAATATGGCGCGCGTGGAAGGATTCGAACCTCCGACCGCCTGGTTCGTAGCCAGGTACTCTATCCAGCTGAGCTACACGCGCACAGGTAACACTTCAATAAAAAAAGCTCACATAACTATGAGCTTTTTAAATAATGGCGCGCGTGGAAGGATTCGAACCTCCGACCGCCTGGTTCGTAGCCAGGTACTCTATCCAGCTGAGCTACACGCGCGCAGAAAACGCTTTGTAATAAAAATGACGAATCATTCTTTTAAAATATGGCGCGCGTGGAAGGATTCGAACCTCCGACCGCCTGGTTCGTAGCCAGGTACTCTATCCAGCTGAGCTACACGCGCGTTGAAATCGATGGCGGTGAGGGAGGGATTCGAACCCTCGATAGGGCTACAAACCCTATACTCCCTTAGCAGGGGAGCGCCTTCGGCCACTCGGCCACCTCACCGCGATTTCGGATGCAGATATTACTGCTTCCAAAAATATAGTCAAACCTTTTTTGTCACTTTTCTTTTGTTCGTTCAGCTTTCGAACAGTTGGCTATGTATTTGTTTAGCAACTGACTACAAAGCAAACGTTCTGGCAATTGAGAGGTGAGTTTGTGGCCGCAGCTCATCAACATCAAAAGCCTAAAAAAACAAAAGGAAGCCAGAGGCTTCCTAAAGATAAATCTTGGCAATGTAAGGCTTGCTTAGGCGCCTGCACTTTTCTCTGCTTGAATGCGCATGTAGATCTCTTCACGGTGCACAGATACTTCTTTTGGTGCGTTTACGCCGATACGTACTTGGTTACCTTTAACACCTAATACAGTTACGGTTACTTCATCCCCAATCATTAACGTTTCGCCTACACGGCGCGTCAAAATTAGCATTCATTATCTCCTTAAATTCATATTCTTGTTCTTTAGCGACTTATCTAAGCTGTTATTTTTCTGCTATTAAGCGTATAGACTAGCTTGTTTAAGCCAAAGAGTCATTATTATTGCTCTAGGTTATATGCACTATGCAAAGCACGTACAGCCAACTCTAAATACTTTTCGTCTACTACAACCGACACTTTGATTTCAGAAGTCGAGATAAGTTGCATATTAATGCCCTCGTCTCCTAAGGTTTCAAACATGGTTTTAGCAACACCAGGGTGATTCATCATACCCACCCCAACGATAGAAATTTTTGCCAAGGAATCTTTACCTTGAACTTCACGTGCGCCTAGTTTGCTAGAGGTTTCTTCTAGTAACTCTTTTGCTCGCTTGTAATCATTACGGTGAACCGTAAAGGTAAAATCTGCCGTATTATCGCCCATCGAGTTCTGAATGATCATATCAACGTCAATATTAGCATCACCAATTGGTGCCAAAATTGATGCAGCAACGGAAGGTTTATCTGGTACACCCAAAATAGTTAAACTTGCTTCATCACGATTAAATGCGATGCCTGATATTACGGGTGACTCCATTTTATTTCCCTCATAACTAATTAAGGTGCCATTACCTTCAGTAAAACTCGATAGAACACGCAACGGCACATTATATTTGCCGGCAAACTCAACAGCGCGGATCTGCAAAACTTTTGCGCCTAAACTGGCCATTTCCAGCATTTCTTCAAAAGTAATGCTCTCTAAACGGCGAGCTTTAGGCTCTACCCGTGGGTCAGTGGTGTAAACACCATCAACATCGGTGTATATCTGACACTCATCGGCTTTAAGCGCGGCGGCAATAGCCACTGCGGTAGTGTCTGAACCACCACGGCCCAAAGTAGTAATGTAGTTGTCTGGGCTCCTACCTTGGAAGCCAGCAATCACCACTACTTTATTGTCTTTCAAGTGTGCGTGAATATTGTGATCGTCAATATCAGTTATACGCGCTTTACCATGCGCATTATCGGTATGCATGCGGATCTGGTCGCCAGTCATAGAAATCGCATCACAACCTTTCTTCTGCAGTGCGATACTCAGCAAGGCAATAGTGACTTGCTCGCCGGTAGATACCAATACGTCTTTTTCACGCTCACTGGCGTTTTCATCAATCTCTTGGGCCAAGCCTAATAAACGGTTGGTTTCACCAGACATTGCTGAAAGGACAACCACGATGTCATCGCCCGCTTCTTTACAGCGAATAACGCGATCAGCTACGGCTTGGATACGCTCTAAAGTACCAACCGAAGTGCCGCCATATTTTTGAACAATTAGTGCCACTTGCTTTCCTTTTTCTCTAACACTTAATGTATAACTATTTAAAGCTTCTCAACAAGCCACTCTTTCACTTCAGCTAGGGCTTTAGGTAAACCATCTGGATTTGAACCGCCAGCTTGTGCCATATCTGGACGGCCGCCACCTTTACCACCAACACATTGCGCAGCGATATTCACCATTTCACCCGCTTTAACGCGACCAGTAAGGTCTTTAGTTACACCAGCTACCAAGCTAACTTTTCCGTCGTTTACAGTGCCCAGTAAAATTACGCCGCTTTCAAGCTTAACTTTGAGCTCATCAACGCTACTACGCAGTGCTTTACCTTCTGCGCCATCGATTAAAGCAATCAATACTTTCACACCATTAATGGTTTGTATTTGATCTGCAGCATCATTACTGGCAGCACTAGCTAACTTAGCTTTTAGCTGAGTCACTTCTTTCTCGAGCATTTTGTTGCGATCAACTAACTGAATCACTTTCTCACCAATATTAAATTGGTCGCCTTTAACCAAGTTAGCCGCTTTTTCTGTTTCTTCGGCTAGGCGGTGAATCAAGTCGATAGCAAATTGACCGGTTACTGCTTCAATACGACGAACCCCAGCAGCAATACCTGCTTCACTGGTGATTTTAAAGAAACCGATGTCACCAGTGTGGTTTACGTGAGTTCCCCCACATAGCTCAGTTGAGAAGTCCCCCATGCTAACAACACGCACGTCGTCGTCATATTTCTCACCAAATAAGGCCATCGCACCAGCTTGCTTAGCTTCATCAAGGTTCATTACCTTGGTCTCAACAGGCAGGTTGCGACGAATTTGTTGGTTTACTAAGTGTTCAACTTGACGTAGCGAGCGCATAGACACACCTTCAAAGTGTGAAAAATCGAAACGTAAGCGCGCCGCTTCTACCAAAGAACCTTTCTGAGTAACGTGCTCACCCAATGTTTGACGCAATGCAGCGTGCAATAGGTGTGTTACCGAGTGGTTTAGCGCAGTATTCCAGCGACGACGAGAATCAACTTTAGCTTGCACCTGCTGCTGAACATTTAAGTCACCACCTTGCAGGTAACCTTTATGTACAAAAGCCTTGCCCACTTTTAAGGTGTCTTGCACAACAAAGCTTCCACCTTGGTACATCAACTCGCCAGCATCGCCAGCTTGACCGCCTGACTCGGCGTAAAACGGTGTTTTATCTAACACGATAATAGCTTGGTCACCGCCGGTGAGAGACGATTGAGGCTCGCCATCTTTATACATTTCAACAATCTTAACGTCTGCTTCTAAGTGTTGGTAACCAAGGAACTCAGTCGCGCTGTCAATAATTAGATTGTCGTTGTAGTCGGTACCAAAGTTACTGGCTTGCTTCGCTCGCTCACGTTGAGCTTGCATGGCCGCTTCGAACTCGGCCTCATCTACACTTAACTCTCGCTCACGAGCGATATCAGCGGTTAAATCTGCTGGAAAGCCATAAGTGTCATAAAGCTTAAACACCAAGTCACCTGGAATAACCGAACCTTCCAATTCGCTAAGTGCTTCGTCCAAAATTAGTAAACCACGGTCAAGGGTTTTGGCAAACTGTTCTTCTTCTAGCTTAAGAACACGCTCAATAACTGGTAATTGAGTTTGCAACTCAGGGTAGGCTTCACCCATTTCAGCGATTAGTGCAGGCAATAATTTATAAAAGAATGCATCAGTAGCACCCAGCTTATTACCATGTCGAACCGCCCGACGAATGATACGGCGCAGTACGTAACCGCGACCTTCATTAGCAGGCATAACGCCATCAGCGATTAAGAAACCACATGAACGAATATGGTCGGCAATTACTCGCAATGATTTGTTTTCCAAATCATTGGTGCCAATAATTTTCGCAGCTGCTGCAATCAGGTTCTGGAAAATATCAATTTCATAGTTAGAGTGTACGCCTTGCAAAATGGCCGCGATTCGCTCTAAGCCCATACCGGTATCAACCGATGGGTTTGGCAAGGGATCCATTGTTCCATCGGCTTGACGGTTAAACTGCATGAATACTACGTTCCAAATCTCAATGAAACGGTCGCCATCTTCTTCAGGACTTCCCGGAGGACCGCCCCAGATATGTTCACCGTGGTCGTAAAAGATTTCGGTACAAGGACCACAAGGCCCAGTGTCACCCATTTGCCAAAAGTTATCTGACTCAAACTTCTTATCTGGAGACTTATCGCCGATACGAATAATGCGATCTTTAGGCACGCCAATTTTGTTTGACCACAAATCAAAGGCTTCATCATCGGTTTGGTAAACAGTGACTAAGAGCTTCTCTTTAGGTAACTTAACAACTTCGGTTAAGAACTCCCATGCATAGCCAATGGCTTCTTCTTTGAAGTAATCACCAAAGCTGAAATTACCTAGCATTTCAAAGAAAGTATGGTGACGCGCCGTATAGCCTACGTTTTCTAAATCATTGTGCTTACCGCCTGCTCGCACACAACGTTGTGAGCTAGTGGCTCTGCTGTAATTACGCTTATCAATGCCAAGAAATACGTCTTTGAACTGATTCATACCCGCATTGGTAAATAGTAAGGTAGGATCGTCGTGAGGGACTAATGAACTACTGGCAACTACTTGGTGATTTTTGCTGTTAAAGAAGCTTAAAAATGCATTTCTTACTTCAGCTGAAGTCATCTTCATGAAACTCTTTCCTGGGGGTTTGTAGCAACTCGACATAGCGGTGAAACCTAAAGTTTCCCGTCGATAAGCGCTAAAAAAGGTGAAACCGTTATTAATCGCGACAATATATCACGCAGACCTTTGCAGGCAAAGTGTTCGAGGCTTATTGCTGTTGTAGTTCGCTATACAAGATATTGATTAGTTCGAAATCGAAGCCTCGTCGAAACAAGTAGGCTGTACATTTTTGCTTTTGCATTCGGTCGCTGGGTAAACCTTGCTTAAATTTCTTGTTAAAACAAAGTTCGATGGCTTGGAACCAATCCCAGTCATCCTGTTCCAAAACTTCAATCGCTAAATCGCCGCTAATACCCTTGGTTTGCAAATACTGCTTAATATAGTTTTTGCCGTAGCCTTTGCTAACCCTAGCGCGGGTTAACGATGCAGCATAGCTTCGATCATCTAACCAAGCGTTCTGTTGCGCGTACTCTAGAGCATCACTAACTTCGTCATCTTGGTAGCCTTTTTGCCGCAGTTTTTGCAACAGCTGCTGTTGGCTATAAGAACGTCTTGATAGCAAATCGATGGTGGTATGTAAGGCACTACGATTAGTCATAACAAAAAGGAGCCCTTAGGCTCCTTTATCTCGTTTATGCTTCTTGATCTACTGGAGCTTCAGCGGCAGGCTCTTGCTCTTCGAGCTCAACCTTATTTAACAGGTTGTTACGAATCGTCATCTCAATTTCTTGAGCAACTTCTGGATGCTCTTTTAAGTAGGTAGAAGCGTTTGCTTTACCTTGACCAATTTTATTGCCTTTGTAAGAGAACCAAGCACCGGCTTTATCAACCAGCTTCTCTTTAACACCTAGGTCAACCAGCTCACCGTAGCGGTTAAAGCCTTCACCATACATAATCTGGAATTCAGCCTGCTTAAACGGTGGTGCAATTTTGTTTTTAACCACTTTAACGCGAGTTTCGTTACCAACAACTTCATCACCAGCTTTAACTGCGCCAATGCGGCGAATGTCTAAGCGAACAGAGGCGTAGAATTTAAGTGCGTTACCACCGGTAGTGGTTTCAGGATTACCAAACATTACACCAATCTTCATACGAATTTGGTTAATGAAGATACACATACAGTTAGTTTGCTTAAGGGTACCGGTTAGCTTACGTAATGCTTGAGACATCAAACGCGCTTGCAGGCCAACGTGGCTGTCGCCCATGTCACCTTCAATTTCTGCTTTTGGTGTTAAGGCTGCCACCGAGTCAATAACAATCATATCTACAGCGCCAGAGCGGGCTAACATATCGGTAATTTCTAGAGCTTGCTCACCGGTATCTGGTTGAGATACCAATAGGTTGTCTACGTCTACACCTAGCTTTTTTGCATAGATAGGATCTAAAGCATGCTCGGCGTCAACAAAAGCACATACTTTCCCCACTTTTTGGGCTTGCGCGATAGCTTCTAAAGTAAGTGTGGTTTTACCAGAACTTTCAGGACCATAGATTTCAATCACTCGGCCCATTGGCAAGCCACCCGCACCCAAAGCAATATCAATTGATAAAGAACCAGTAGAAATGGTTTCAATATCCATGGTACGGTTATCACCAAGCTTCATGATTGAGCCTTTACCAAATTGCTTCTCAATTTGGCCTAGGGCCGCAGCTAATGCCTTTTGTTTGTTCTGATCCATATCGCCCTCGTTAGGTGCTTTTAACTATCTTGTTGAACAGTAGTATACTGGGTATTCATACAGTATCAAGTTTATTCCATAAAATTCCTAAAAGAGTTTTGCCTAATTAGCTGGCAGCTTTTATCCTTGCAGCTTCGTTCAACTAAATAGCCAATAATTCGATTACCCTGATGACTGAAACAAACCTAGAAAAACATACGCCAATGATGCGCCAGTACCTTAATTTAAAGGCGCAACACCCTGATATTCTGCTGTTCTATCGTATGGGCGATTTCTATGAGTTGTTTTATGAGGATGCAAAACGCGCATCTGAACTAATGGATATTTCGCTAACCAAACGTGGGCAATCTGCTGGTACACCGATTCCCATGGCCGGTATTCCTTATCACGCGGCCGAGAACTACCTTTCACGACTAGTACAACTAGGCGAGTCAGTCGCGATTTGTGAACAGATTGGCGACCCAGCTACCAGCAAGGGCCCGGTCGAACGAAAAGTAGTTAGAATCATCACCCCTGGTACAGTAAGTGACGAAGCGCTACTAGAGGAAAAACAAGACAACCTATTAGTTAGTGTAGTGAATCAACAGGACCAAATAGGTCTTGCTTATCTGGATATTGCCAGTGGTCGCTTCGTTATCAATCAGCTTAATGGCGAGGATCAGCTGCAAGCCGAACTACAGAGACTAAACCCAGCCGAGTTGCTCTACCCCGATGATTTTGAATATTACCCAAGTTTGCAAAGCTACAAAGGCTTGCGCCGACGCGGTGAGTGGGAATTTGATTTAGCCACAGCAGAAAAAGTGCTAAACCAGCAATTTGGTACTCGTCATCTAGATGGTTTTGGCGTGAGTGAATATCCCCTCGCCCTGTCGGCTGCGGGCTGCTTGTTGCAATATGTACAAGATACCCAGCGCACCGCATTGCCACATATCAATGCAATTATTATTGAAAGCCAAAGCCAGTTTATTCAGTTAGATGCTGCTAGTCGTAAGAACTTAGAACTTACTCGAAACTTAGCCGGCACTTATGACAATACTCTCAGCGCCATTTTAGATCGCAGCGCCACTGCCATGGGTAGCCGTTTGCTCAACCGCTGGATCCATCAACCGTTGAGCAATCAGCAAGAAGTTGTCGCTCGTCAAGATTGCATTGCCGAGATATTAAGTGCTGACCTCTATCCGCAACTTCAAAGCATTCTTAAATCCATAGGCGACATTGAACGTATTTTGGCGCGTTTAGCATTGCGCTCTGCTCGTCCTCGGGATCTTGCTCGCTTACGCAATGCTTTTGACCAACTGCCCGAGCTGCAAAGTTATTTACTTAACTGCCAAGCGTTAGCCCCTTTAGCTAAAAACATCGGTGAGTTCCCAGTTACCCTCACACTGCTACAAAATGCAATTATTGATAATCCTCCAGTACTCATTCGAGATGGTGGGGTTATTGCGCCAGGCTACAATCAAGAACTGGATGAGTGGCGTAACTTAAGTGACGGGGCTACTCAATTTTTAAGTGATATAGAGCAACGTGAGCGCGAACAAACTGGCATCGCTAATCTAAAAATTGGCTATAACAAAGTGCATGGTTTTTATATTGAAGTTAGTCGAGCCCATGCAGAACAAGTTCCTGAGCACTATATTCGCCGTCAAACTTTAAAGAACATGGAGCGCTACATCATCCCCGAGCTTAAAGAGCACGAAGAAAAAGTGCTTTCTAGTCAAGGTAAAGCGCTAGCCCTTGAAAAACAGTTGTACGAACAACTACTCGACCTGTTAATGCCAGAACTAAACAAAATGCAACAAAGTGCTCAAACCATTGCTCAACTAGATGTTCTAGCTTGTTTGGCAGAAAGAGCCGAAAGCCTAAACTACTCTCGCCCAAGCTTTGTGAAAAACTCAGGTATTAGTATCCAAGGCGGCCGTCATCCGGTTGTAGAGCATGTAAATGAAACACCATTTATTGCCAACCCTGTTCAGCTAAACAAACAGCGCCAGCTATTAATAGTTACAGGCCCTAACATGGGCGGTAAATCGACCTATATGCGCCAAACAGCACTTATCTGTTTGATGGCTTACATGGGAAGTTATGTTCCGGCTGATAGCGCAGAGCTTGGACCAATAGATAAGATTTTCACTCGTATTGGTGCGTCTGATGATCTAGCAAGTGGTCGTTCTACCTTTATGGTCGAGATGACTGAAACTGCAAATATATTGCATAACGCCACTGCCAATAGCCTAGTACTGATGGATGAAATTGGCCGAGGAACAAGCACTTATGATGGTATGTCATTAGCTTGGGCTGTCGCGCAGGCATTAGCTAAACTTAAATCACAAACTCTTTTTGCTACTCACTATTTTGAGTTAACTCAGCTTCCAGAATTGTTGGAAGGGGTAGCTAATGTGCATTTAGACGCGGTTGAACATCAGGATACCATCGCATTTATGCATCAAGTACAAGATGGCGCGGCGAGTAAAAGCTATGGCTTGCAAGTAGCTGCTCTTGCTGGCATTCCAAAAGCAGTTATTAACCAAGCGAAACGAAAGCTCAAACAACTTGAGGCGATTGAGCCCGCGGGCTCAAATGCAGTAAATGGAGATTTAGCTGCTCAGTTGAACATGGACTTAGGCGAACCAGAACCTCACCCAGTTGTTGAGCAACTTAAACAGCTCGACCCCAACGAACTAACTCCTAAAGCAGCTTTAGATTTATTGTATAAACTAAAACAGCAAAGCCATTAAACTACATGTTCATTCAACAACTAAAAAAGGAAGCCTAAGCTTCCTTTTTATTATCTAATATTTCTTTATCTACACTTTAAAAAGCGAATCTATAGATAAATTTTGTAGAGAAAGTATGTCACGTAAGCGACGTAGCGCTTCAACCTGAATTTGTCTAACACGCTCGCGTGTTAAGCCTATCTCACGGCCCACATCTTCCAGAGTAGATGCTTCATAACCTAGTAAACCAAAGCGACGTGCTAATACTTCGCGTTGTTTGCTATTTAGCTCACCTAACCAACCAACGATACTATTTTTCATATCGTCGTCTTGGGTGCGGTGTTCAGGCCCGTGGTCATTCTCATCTGAAATGATATCAAGCAAGGCTTTGTCATTATCCCCACCGATAGGCGTATCAACTGAGCTGATGCGTTCGTTTAGACGTAACATCTTAGTGACATCTTCAACCGGACGATCTAGCGTTTCAGCAATTTCCTCGGCGGTTGGTTCGTGATCTAAACGATGCGCTAATTCACGTGCTGTACGTAAATATACATTTAGCTCTTTCACCACATGAATCGGTAATCGAATAGTTCGAGTTTGATTCATGATTGCTCGTTCGATGGTTTGACGAATCCACCATGTAGCATAGGTAGAGAATCGGAAGCCACGCTCGGGGTCAAATTTTTCCACTGCTCGAATCAAACCAAGGTTCCCTTCCTCGATTAAATCTAGCAGTGCTAAACCACGATTATTATAGCGGCGAGCAATTTTTACTACCAAGCGAAGATTACTTTCAATCATTCTTTTACGCGCGGCTTCGTCACCTCTAAGGGCGCGGCGGGCATATAGGACTTCTTCTTCGGCGGTAAGTAATGGAGAGAAACCAATTTCGCCAAGATAGAGCTGAGTAGCATCTAAACTCTTGGAAACATCGGCTTGCATGATGTCATCTTTATCAGATTTTTTATCAACAGTTTGATTCTTTGAATTTTCTGTTGAAACGCTTTTAAGTTTTACAGCAGTTTTTACTTGGGTCATAGCATAACCTCCCTGAACAAGACCTGATTGCTGTTATTGTTATATGCAATCTAGGCTAGAGTGCCGGTAGATACTTAGCTGGATCTACTGACTTTCCTTTGAAACGGATCTCAAAATGTAATCGCGTATCTGTTGTTCCTGTATCGCCCATATCGGCGATATGTTGCCCTACTACTACTTGCTGTTTTTCTTTGACACGTAAACGACTGTTATGAGCGTAAGCACTTAAATAATCATCATTGTGTTTTATTATTATTAGTTTTCCGTAACCCCGTAATGCACTACCTGCATACACCACTCGACCCGGTGCTGAAGCTACGATTTTTTGGCCTTGCTTACCGCGAATATCTAGGCCTTTATTACCATTCTCTTTGTTAGAGAAACCCTTGATAATCTTGCCTTTTGTTGGCCAAACCCAGCCTTTGACGGGACCGGTTTGAGCCTTCACGGTAACTTTCGGCGAGTTTTTAGCGTATGCCTTTGTTGACGTTGATTCAAGTTCTTTTGACGATTTATTAACATCTTTAACTTGCGGCTTCACAGTTTTATGCTTATTGGTTTTAGCTTTACTGGTTTTAACACTGCTAGCTTTCAGATTTATAGTTTGACCAACATATATTGTGTATGGAGGCGGAATATTATTTCTTTTTGCTAATTGTTCGGGGTCGATCCCAGCCCGCCAAGCAATCGAGTACAGTGTTTCGCCCTTTTTTACTTTATAACTGGAGCTATTTAGGACACCTCGAGTCTCTTCGTTATAAGTTCCAGCATTAGTAACTGGCGCGGGGCCACCTTCTCGACTACACCCTTGTAGCAAGCAAACGAGAAACACTAAGCCAAAATAACGCCAGTAATTCATAGTGTTAACGAAGCAATAGGTACGCTACCACAGCTAAAGCCACAACTGCCCAACCTAAAATCTCTACATATTTACGCAGTTGGGCTTCCATTTTTTCGCCGCCCCACATCATCAAGCCGGCCACCAAGTAGAAACGCATACCGCGCCCAACTAGAGATATAAGTAAAAAAGGAATAAATGCCATATTCAGAATACCGGCAGTTAAGGTGAAGACCTTGTATGGAACTGGGGTGAAGCTAGCCACAAAAATTACTAATACCCCCCATTTTTCAAACCATTCAAAGGCTACATCCATTTTATGCTGGTAGCCCACCGATTTTATTAGCGGCTCCACAAGAGGCTCGTAGAAAAACTGACCTAAGGCATAACCCAAAGCCGCCCCTAATACTGAAAAAATAGTCGCCAACATAGCAAAGCGTAATGCTTTATTAGGGCGAGAAAGCGCCATAGGCGCCAGCATGACATCGACAGGAATAGGCCAAAAGATAGATTCTATAAAACTCATCCCTGAAAGATAACGTACAGCATGGCGGTGCTCAGACCACGTCATCACTCTATCGTATAAGGCACTAAAAATTTTCACGCTAATTCACCATTAATTAAAGGAACAAAACGAACGGGTTCAAGATTACGTTGGGTAAAACCTTGGGTTTGTTTTTCTACTAAGATAAGCGACTGTTGCTGCTGTTGCTCACCTACTGGAATAATCATTTGGCCACCTACACTCAATTGCTCAACTAACGCTTGAGGAATAGCTGCTGCAGCGGCAGTTACAATAATTGCGTCGAATGGCCCTTTGCTTGCCCAACCTTGCCAACCATCGCCATGTTTTGTTGCAACATTATGTAAATCGAGCATTTTTAAACGGCGTTTAGCTTGAAACTGCAAGGTTTTAATCCGTTCAACTGAGTAAACTTGGTCGACTAAAGAAGCTAAAACCGCAGTTTGATAACCCGAACCTGTGCCAATTTCGAGCACTTTTTTCGGCTGAGTTTGCAGCAATATTTCAGTCATTTTGGCCACAATATAAGGTTGAGATAAGGTCTGCCCTTGACCAATTGGCAGAGCAGTATTATCCCAAGCCTGATGT
Organism: Agarivorans sp. OAG1; assembly: GCF_037076485.1. NCBI lineage: Bacteria > Pseudomonadati > Pseudomonadota > Gammaproteobacteria > Alteromonadales > Alteromonadaceae > Agarivorans > Agarivorans sp. OAG1. The sequence continues at coordinate 1,403,518 of NZ_AP028990.1, read as the reverse complement.
GCAAGCGCTTCATCAATGAAATATTGTCGGGGTAGTTTAGCGATAGCGTTCAAAACGGCTTGGTTTTGTATACCGTGCTGACGTAGTTGATTCACCAATTTCACACTATTTGGGCTTTCGCCAAATTGCATTACCTTGCCTCCCAATCCTTGATCCATGTGTCTAGTTTGCCAATAAAGCTGTGGGCTGTCATATCTATTGTTAAAGGTGTTATTGATACATAGCCCTGAGCAACTGCGTGAAAGTCGGTGCCTTCTCCTGCATCTTGCTTTTCTCCAGGTGGACCAAGCCAATAAATGTCGTGGCCACGTGGATCTTGTTGTTTAACCATCACTTCTGCACGATGCCGGCTGCCAGCCCGAGTTACCTTTACGCCCTTAATCTGCTCCATTGGCAAATCAGGAACGTTCACATTAAGAATTTGATTACTCGGTAAGGCATGCTCGCGCAGTTGCTTAATCAACTTTAAAGTTACTTCTGCAGCGGTTTGATAGTGCTTCCCTTCACTGCCTACTAACGATACAGCAATTGCAGGTAAACCCAAGTTTCTTCCTTCCATTGCTGCAGCAACGGTACCAGAATATAGTACGTCATCACCAAGGTTGGCACCTGCGTTAATACCCGCCACCACGAGTTCTGGTAGCTCATCCACTAACTCGTTAATCGCTAGATGCACGCAGTCTGTGGGCGTCCCCTTAACAGAGATAGTTTGTTCATCTAAGTGCACAATGCGTAAGGGGTTTTCTAGAGTTAAAGAGTTGCTGGCACCGCTACAATTTCGGTCTGGGGCAACCGTTAACACCGGCGCTAGTTGCTTTAAACACTGTGCTAAACACTGAATGCCAGGTGCATGAATACCATCATCATTACTCACTAATATGGTCATGACCTTCACCTTGGCAATTTACAATTTCGCGCAATATGCTTGTTGCGTAGTTTCCTGCACTTAGGTAGAAGCTCAGTACTAAGTCATTACCATCAAGCTTCGCGCTAAACTGTTGTGGTTTAAGTGCCAGAGCCCTGCGTTCCATCTTCAAACCTGCTTCACTTAAGCCTGTAATAATTTGAGGGTAGAGACTCAGCACGCTTTGCTCGAAACGCAAAGCATCCTCTACGCAAGCTAACTCCCCCTTCCCCACCATAGGCGCAGAAAGCTCAATTTCACCTTGCTGGAAACGCTCAACAATATCTGCATCAACTTGTTCAGCGACAAAGTAAGCATTGCTGCTAGCAAATTTCATCACATCACCAGTTAGTAGCTCTGAAAAATGGTGCTGCGCGATTCGTTCACTCACTGCTCGATTGAACACTAAGCTACGCGCGGCTGAGAGGTAAATACTGCGTTTATCGCGGTTTTTAATGCGCTTACCGGCAAACATGGCTAAAGCACTGTCTATATTGCTGGCGCCTCGTCCAAAACGCTGCGCTCCGAAGTAATTTGGCACTCCCGCTTTTGCAACTAACTCTGTGCGGATTACCGCATCTTTCGCATCTGATACATCACGCAAACGGATCTTAAAATTGTTTCCAGACAAGGCCCCGCGTTTTAGCTTTCGGTTATGCCGCTCAACGGCAACAACTTTTACCCCCTCACCCAAGAGCTCGGGTAACTCAACATTAGGCTTTCCGGGCAACTGAATACTAAACCATTGAGTCGTTACTGCGTGACGATCCTTTAAACCCGCGTAGCTAATCACTTTAGGGCTTACTTGGCAGGCTTCGGCCAGCATTTTTACCACCCATGAAGTATTTTCACCGGTTTTTTCCACCTTCACCATCATGTGTTCGCCATCGCCACTAAACTCAAAGGGCAATACTTCATCCACACAAAAATCAGCGGCTTGTTGCTTTAAGATACCGCTGCTTTGTGGTTTACCATGGAGATAATTGAGCTGGTTAATTTGCTCTAGATAATCACTCACTTAGTTTTTCTCCAGCAATACAACGGCGTGACTAGAAATACCTTCTTTACGCCCTTCAAAACCAAGTTTTTCTGTTGTTGTGGCTTTTACATTAATTTGGCTTATATCGGCCTGCAAGTCTTCTGCAATATTTAGCCGCATGGCTTCTATGTGCGGCGCCATCTTAGGTGCTTGGGCCACAATGGTTAAATCAAGATTTGCCAGTTTAAAGCCGCGCTCAAATATCTGCGCGACCACTTGGCGTAATAAAATTCGCGAGTCGATGCCGGCATATGCCTGATCATTGTCGGGGAAATGGTGACCGATATCGCCCAAGGCTAGTGCACCTAACAAAGCGTCACATAAAGCGTGAAGAGCAACATCGCCATCAGAGTGAGCAACAAATCCTTGCTCGTAAGGAATGGCGACACCAGCAACCATTAATGGGCCTTCACCACCAAACTTGTGAACGTCAAAACCGTGGCCAATGCGAATACTCAATTATATTTCCTCTTCATTCTGTTGCTGGCTGATAAACCATTTTGCTAAGGCCAAATCTTCTGGGCAAGTCACTTTAATGTTATCGCTACGCCCTGTCACTAAACTCACCGGGCAGTTCGCCCACTCCATAGCAGACGCTTCATCGGTAATCGCTGTGCCAGTTAACAAGGCATTTTGTATATTGTCTTTAAGCTGCTTAACCTTAAACATTTGTGGGGTTAATGCATGCCAAAGCTGTTCTCTAGATACCGTTTGGGCAATTTTGCCATCGGCACCGCGTTTCATCGTATCGCGAACTTGAGTGGCTAAAATACCACCACATTGCTGTTGCTCTACGGCGCTAATTAATTTGCTAATGTCACTTTGGGTAATACAAGGTCTGGCCGCATCATGGACTAAAATCCATTCATCTTGCTTAGCCGCCTTGAGCCCAGCTAACACAGAGTCAGCCCGCTCATCACCACCAACCACCGTATTAATGCGTCCGTCTTTGGCTAAGGGTAATTGGTTAAACCAAGTGTCGTTGGGGTGCAATACAATGATTAAGTTTTTAATTGCAGGGTGGGATAAAAAGACCTTGGCGGTAGTTTCTAAAATGGTCTGCTCACCTAAACGTAAATACTGTTTAGGAAGCGAGGCTTGCATACGACTACCAATACCTGCGGCAGGTAACAGCGCAGTATATTGCTTGCATTCAGATTTCATGAAATGTTGATACTCGGAGCCACTTATTGTTCTATTTCGGAGGACGGAATTATGCGATAAAAAGTTTCACCCTGCTTAATCATGCCAAGTTCATTACGCGCATGCTCTTCTACCGCGTCTAAACCACTGCGTAGATCAGCAATTTCGGCAACTAACACCGAGTTTCTCTGCGCTAATTCTTGATTTGCTAAGTCATGCTTGGTGACCTCTTCACGCAGCGCGAAGTAGTCATTAAGCGAGTTTTTGCCAAACCACAGTTGATACTGCAACAGCAAAACAATCAATATCAGTAAAATCTTAAACGAACGCATGGTTCCTCCCTAACAGAGATAATCCCATAAAGCCGTTTGTTACTCCATAAGCAGCGTGTTATTTATCTAAATCCTAGGCAAAAAAAATCCCCGCTAGTGCGAGGATTTTTAAAGCTATCGGCTTAATTCAAAAGAATTACTGGCCTTTAACTTCTTTAAGACCGTTGTAAGGTGCTTTTGAACCTAGAGCTTCTTCGATACGTAGAAGTTGGTTGTACTTAGCAACACGGTCAGAACGGCTTAGTGAACCAGTTTTGATTTGGCCAGCAGCAGTACCAACAGCTAGGTCAGCGATAGTTGCATCTTCAGTCTCGCCTGAACGGTGAGAGATAACAGCAGTGAAGCCAGCGTCTTTAGCCATTTTAATTGCAGCCAAAGTTTCAGTTAAAGAACCGATTTGGTTGAATTTAATTAGGATAGAGTTAGCGATGCCGTTGTCGATACCACGCTTAAGGATCTTAGTGTTAGTTACGAACAAATCGTCACCAACTAATTGGATTTTGTCACCTAGAAGTTTAGTTTGGTGAGCAAAACCGTCCCAATCAGACTCGTCTAAGCCGTCTTCGATAGAAACGATTGGGTACTGTTCAGTAAGATCTTTAAGGAAGAAGTTGAACTCTTCTGAAGTGAATTTCTTACCTTCGCCTTTAAGGTCGTAGATGTTAGCTTCTTTGTCGTAGAATTCAGAAGCAGCACAATCCATAGCTAAAGTGATGTCTTTACCTAGCTCGTAACCCGCGCCAGCAACAGCTTCTTTAATTGCAGCAAGTGCAGCTTCATTTGACTCTAGGTTTGGAGCGAAACCACCTTCGTCACCAACAGCAGTTGAGTGACCACCAGCTTTAAGAACTTTAGCTAGGCTGTGGAATACTTCAGCGCCCATACGTAGGCCTTCGCGGAAGTTAGCAGCGCCAACTGGCTGAATCATAAATTCTTGGATGTCTACGCTGTTATCTGCGTGCTCACCACCGTTGATGATGTTCATCATTGGAAGAGGCATAGAGTAAACACCTGAAGTACCGTTTAGGTCAGCGATGTGAGCGTATAGTGGTACTTTCTTAGAAGCAGCAGCAGCTTTAGCAGCAGCTAGAGATACAGCTAGGATAGCGTTAGCACCAAAGTTAGCTTTGTTGTCAGTGCCGTCTAGGTCGATCATGATTTGGTCAAGCTCAGCTTGAGCCAATGCGTCTTTACCAGCAAGTGCTTCTGCGATTGGGCCGTTTACAGCTTCAACTGCTTTTAATACACCTTTGCCTAAGTAACGAGCTTTATCGCCGTCACGTAATTCTAGGGCTTCACGTGAACCAGTTGATGCGCCAGATGGAGCAGCAGCCATACCGATAGAACCGTCAGCTAGGTGTACTTCAGCTTCTACAGTTGGGTTACCGCGTGAATCCATGATTTCGCGACCAAGTACTTTTACGATATTAGACATTACTAATTTCCTCTATATAAATGAACTTCTAACTCTCTAAAAAACATTACTCGCTAATTGAGTCTAGCGAGCTTTATTAAATTCACCAGCTGCCTTTACAAAACCTGCAAACAACGGATGTCCATCGCGAGGCGTAGACGTGAATTCAGGGTGGAATTGTGCTGCCACAAACCAAGGGTGAGCTGGGTTTTCAATGATTTCTACTAACTTCTTATCCGAAGAAAGACCGGTTACCTGTAAGCCTTTCGCGGTAATTTTTGGCAATAAAGTATTGTTAACTTCATAACGATGGCGATGGCGCTCATAAATCTCTACGCTGCCATATAACTCTGCCACCTTAGACCCTTTGGTTAGATGACAAAGCTGCGAGCCAAGACGCATTGTGCCGCCTAGGTCAGAATCTACATCACGAGTTTCTACTTTACCGTCTTCATCAATCCACTCGGTAATTAAACCAACTACAGGGTGTTTTGATTTAGGGTCAAACTCACTTGAGTGGGCACCTTTTAGGCCAGCTACGTTACGTGCGTATTCAATTAACGCTACTTGCATGCCTAAACAAATACCCAAGTAAGGAACATTGTTCTCACGAGCATATTGTGCGGCTAAAATCTTGCCTTCTACGCCACGCTCACCAAAGCCGCCTGGTACTAAAATCGCATCTAAGTCTTTTAGTACATCGGTGCCTTTTACTTCAAGGTCTTGAGAATCTACATATTGAATCTTCACACTTAAACGGTTTTTAAGTCCGCCGTGTTTTAGCGCTTCATTAACTGATTTATAAGCATCAGGTAATTCAACATACTTACCCACCATACCAATAACAATCTCATTGGTTGGGTTAGCTTCTTCGTATATAACTTGTTCCCATTCGCTCAAATCAGCTTCTTCGCACTCTATACCGAAACGTTCGGTCACTAGAGCGTCTAAGCCTTGAGACTTAAGCAATGCTGGAATTTTGTAGATGCTATCAACATCTTTTAAGGAGATTACCGCGCGATCAGGTACGTTAGTGAACAAGGCGATCTTAGCGCGCTCGTTAGCAGGAATTGCACGGTCGCTACGACAAATAAGAATATCAGGCTGAATACCAATTGAGCGCAACTCTTTAACCGAGTGCTGAGTAGGCTTAGTTTTTACTTCGCCTGCGGCACCCAAATATGGAACTAAGGTAAGGTGCATGTACATGGCGCGTTCGCGGCCAATCTCGGTACCTAATTGACGAATAGCTTCTAAGAAAGGTTGCGATTCGATGTCACCCACGGTGCCACCAATTTCAACAATGGCTACATCTACACCTTCGCCGCCCGCCACAACACGCTCTTTAATTGCGTTAGTGATATGAGGGATCACCTGGATAGTTGCGCCTAAGTAATCACCACGACGTTCTTTAGCCAGTACATCAGAATAAACACGACCCGTAGTGAAGTTATTGCGCTTAGTCATTTTGTTACGAATGAAACGCTCGTAGTGACCCAAATCTAAGTCAGTTTCAGCGCCATCTTCGGTTACAAATACTTCGCCGTGTTGGATCGGGCTCATTGTGCCGGGATCAACGTTAATGTACGGGTCAAGCTTCATAATGGTCACTTTAAGACCGCGAGCTTCGAGGATCGCAGCTAATGATGCAGCGGCAATACCTTTACCCAAGGAGGATACTACGCCTCCAGTGACGAAAATGTACTTTGTTGTCATGTCTAACCTGAGAAGTTGGATGTGTTAAGGGCGTATCTGCGATACTTGGACGGGGGCATAGTATAGCAAAGCCTCTTTAACACCACAATCAATGTCACTCTATCAAGACTAAGATTTAGTGGTTTTGTTGTAAATCAATTTTTGTAATTTTCTTTCACTTTATCCCACAGCGCATCCATCTCTGAAAGGCTCATACTTTCTAAGTTTTTCCCCGAATCCCTTGCCAGCGCTTCAACGCCTTGGAATCTCCGGGTAAACTTTTGGTTAGCAGAACGTAGTAAGTCTTCTGCATCAAAATCACAAGCTCGGGCTAAATTTACGCAAGAAAACAACAAATCACCGATTTCTTCAGCAATATCTTGCTGATTCTTCTCGGCAATGGCTTGCTTAACTTCCACTAACTCTTCTTCTACCTTATCGATAACAGGGGCTACATCTGGCCAATCAAAACCCACATTTGCACAACGCTTTTGTAATTTTTGCGCTCGGCTTAAAGCCGGAAGCGCCAAGGGAACATCGTCTAAAACACTCACGCTGCTAGATTGCGCTTTACTGGCGCGCTCTTTGGCTTTTTCAGCTTCCCAATTAGCTTTAATGGCCGCTTCATTTTTAAAAGCTTGTTCAGTGAAAACATGGGGATGACGGCGAATAAGCTTTTCACAAATACCATCCACCACATCGGCAAAATCAAAATCGCCTTGCTCTTTAGCAAACTGTGCGTAAAACACCACCTGAAATAGCACATCACCTAACTCAAGCTTCACTTCTGAAAAGTCTGCTTGCTCTAAAGCTTGGTTAATTGCATCTGCCAGCTCGTAGGTTTCCTCTATGGTATAAGGAACTATACTTTGCCAATCTTGCTTTTGGTCCCAAGGGCAGCCCGTTTCTGGGTCGCGCAGCTGCGTCATAATGCTTAACAGCGTCTCTATGCTATAAGGGCGTTGTGACATTGAAATGAAAATTCCTGACTAGTTAGCGTAAACGGCGCGCTTCGATAATATGGTTAAGCTGATTTATTTTGGCTAATACCCGCGATAAGGTTTCCAAATTATAAATCTCTATTTCCATATCAATGGTAGCGGTTTGGCTTTTTACATCTGAGTGGCTTTGCATACCCATCACATTCACTTTGTCGTTAGCCAACACAGTGGTGACATCACGTAATAAACCGCTTCTATCATTGGCAATAATGCGAATAGTTAAACTATAACTGCTGGCAGTATTATCGCCCCATACCGCATCAATCACTCGCTCTGGCGTACGACTCACTAACTCAGCAAGCTGTTCACAGTCGTGACTATGAATAGAAATACCACGCCCTTGGGTAATAAAGCCTTTAATACTGTCACCCGGTATAGGCTGACAACATTTAGCGATATGAGTCATCAGGTTGCCAACGCCATCTACCACGATGGAATCTTTAGCCCGCTTTTTCTTTTGACCGTGATGCTCTGCCTTTTTGGCAATTGTTTCTAATGCTTGGCGATCTTCTTCTTCTGCGGTTGGCTTATTGAGCGTGGCCTGCAAATGATGAATCAATTGGCTCAGCTTTACATCGCCCGCGCCAACAGCGGCCAGCAGATCATCGAGGTTTTTAACATTGAAACGCTCTACACACAGCTCTGCATCACTAAGTTTAAAACCATGCTTATGTAGCTCTGCTTCAAGCAGCTCTTTACCGGCAACTTGGTTTTTGTCTTTGTCTTGTTTTTTAAACCAGGTCGCTATTTTATTGCGCGCTCGCGAGGACTTCACATAGCCCAAATTGGGATTGAGCCAATCGCGGCTGGGGCTAGATTCTTTTTGAGTAATAATTTCTACTTGTTCACCAGTGTGTAACTGGTATGTAAAGGGCACAATTCTGCCACCAATTTTGGCACCGATACAGCGGTGCCCCACTTGACTATGCACATAGTAGGCAAAGTCTAAAGGCGTAGAGCCTGCGGGCAAATCAATCACTTCACCGCTTGGGGTGAATACATATACCCGGTCGTCAAATACTTGGGAGCGCAGCTCCTCAAGCATTGCTCCATTTTCGGCAATATCGTCTTGCCATGCTAATAACTTACGCAACCACGCAATTTTATCTTCGAAGTCATTGCGACCGCCGCTGCCACCCTCTTTATACTTCCAGTGAGCGGCCACGCCAAGCTCAGACTCTTCATGCATTTGCTTGGTTCTGATTTGAACCTCTATCGACTTGCCTTCTGGTCCAATTACCACGGTGTGAATAGATTGATAACCGTTCGGTTTTGGATTGGCAACATAGTCGTCAAATTCACTAGGGATATGGTGCCAAGAGGTATGTACTATGCCTAATATGGCGTAACAATCTTGCAGTTTTTCGGCCACAATCCTAATTGCACGCACGTCAAACAACTTATCGAAAGATAAGTCCTTTTTCTGCATTTTTCGCCAAATGCTGTAAATATGTTTTGGACGACCATAAACTTGCGCGTCAATGCCTGCAGCTTCAATATCCTGCTGCAACTTAGCCACAAAGTCATCTATATACTGGGTTCTTGCGAGGCGTTTCTCATCTAGCTGCTTAGCAATTTGTTTGTAGGTGACCGGATGCAAGTAGCGAAAGGTAAAATCTTCTAACTCCCACTTTAATTGGCCTATCCCCAAACGGTTCGCTAGCGGAGCATAAATGTCCTGGCTTTCTTTGGCCGCTAATACGCGGATCTCTTCTTCTTCATTTTTTACTTCTCGTAAGAAGCAAATACGCTCGGCCAGCTTGATCACAATAGCGCGAACATCCCCCACCATGGCCAGCAGCATCCGTCGCACATTATCTATTTGCCCAGATGATAGGCTTTTGTTTTGACCGGTTCTTAGCGCCTTCATCGCGTCCATTTGCGCCGCATCGTGACGCAACTTGATCACTTCATCACTAAATTGTGGGCTAAGTTTTTCTTCTGCTAGTAAACCAGCATCAACAAACGGAAATAACAACGCAGCTTCTAGGGTAGGCAAATCCATGTTAAGGGTAACTAAGATTTCCACCATCTCCTTACCCTTGGTTAAACAACGATGGACTTGGTCTTTATCTGCTTCTAAAGCACGAAAGTAGTTGCTGGCGGCAAACAAGTGCTGTTGATCTTCTACCGCAATATCAAGGCTAGCAACCCACTGATTCTCATCAAATAAAAGTTGTTCATTTAGATGTGTTTCTCGTACCGAAACCATACAACAAAAATTCCTATATCAATGCTACCAACACAGGTTGCTCATCAACCATTAACGTTCAAATAAAGCCATTGTTTCTACATGTTCAGTGTGTGCGAACATGTCTACTAACGCCAACTTACTTAAGCGATAACCCGCCTGTTTAAGCACTTTGGCATCTCTGGCTAAGGTAGCAGGATTACATGAGACATATACTACGGTGCTTGGACTAAGCTTGGCAACCTGTGAAATGGCTAGTTTTGCTCCTGCTCGAGCAGGGTCGAGTAATACTTTATTAACCTTGGTTTTCTGCCAAGCTTTAGCGGTTTCAACTTGCTCTAAATCGCCGCTAAATGCACTAACGTTGCTTAAACCATTTGCCTCAGCATTAGCTAACACTTGCTTAGTCATTGCTGCAACACCTTCAACCGCAATCACTTGCTGCGCTTTTTGCGCCAGAGCCAAGCTAAAATTACCAATGCCGGCATACAAATCCAGTATTTGGTCCGTTACACAAGGCTGTAACCACTCTAAAGCCTGAGAAACCAGAGCTTGATTCATGGCTTCATTCACTTGAATGAAGTCACCGGGTGTGAAGGCTAAGCGCAAATCCTGTTCAGCCAAATCATAGTAAGCCTGCTCCCCCATCAAATAGCTCGATTGCTCATCGGTAGCGATGACTAGTGCGATGGAATGTTTCTGAGCAAAGCTGCGTAATTGCGCTGCAATTTTATCGGAAGGCTGGTTACGAACACGAACCCGGCAAACAATTTGCGGCTGGCAGTCAATAAGCTCGATATGACCTAAATTGATAGACTTTGGCCATATTTTTATTAATTGCTGAAGAGGCACCAGCAGTGCCGACAGTTGCGGTTTAAGCACAATGCACTCTGATATAGCCACAATGTCTTTACTGGACTTTTTACGAAAACCAAGCTGCCAACCACGCTGCTTATCAAACCAAGTGCTCAAACGTGTAGCGCGTCGGTAATGCCAATCATCTCCACTTAATATTTCAAACTCAGGTAAGTCTTGATAACCAGACTGGCGGCTGATGAGCTCAGCTACCGCTTTTAGTTTGTAATCTCGCTGAGCCTGGGCCGACAAATACTGGGCACTACACCCGCCACACTGTTGGTAGAACTGACAAGTTGGCTCGATGCGCCGGGGCGCATCATTTAACCGTTTAAGTAACTTAGCTGGACCCGATTTAGCACTAGGCAATACATCAATCCGCTCTCCAGGCAACACCCCGTCAACAAAGTAGGTTTTGCCTTGGTGTTTTACCACTCCGTTTAAATGGTGATCAAGCGCTAGAACCTGAGCGTCTCTAATTGCCTTTATCGAAGTTGATTTTGCTTTTGCTTTAAAAAATTGGGCCATAGAAGAGACTTATTTACTCGGTGAATACAAAAAAGGACGGGCTTATGTCATCATAAGCGATTGGAACCATGTCATTTTCCCATAAGAAACGTTTATGACCAAGTATGGCTTACGCGCCCGCGTATATATTCTCACTATTATACCTACACTTTTTGTCGGTATCTTGTTGGCGAGCTACTTCACCTTTAACCGAAATCAGCAATTGGATAACTTTGTTATCGAGCAAGGTGTTAATGTTATTGAGCCTCTCGCCATCGCCAGTGAAGTTGGTCTAAGCCGTTATAATCGGGAAAAAGTAAAATCGCTGATTAGCGTTACTCATCGAAAAATGTCACCGTTAATTAAAAGTATTGCGGTGTACGATAAACACAATCAACTTTTTGTAACCAGTAACTACCACCGCAATATTCGCTTGCTACAAAGTGACCCTGAGCTACCACTGCCGCAATCAACTCAGGTAGAAATTTACCCCAATCGGATTATTTTGCGTGCGCCCATCTGGGCGGAAGCAGAAGGAAGTTTTGCCGCCTTTAGTAATGGAAAACCAGAGCTGCTAGGTTACATCTCTATGCAGTACAACAAAGACCGCGCCTTGCTGCTGCAGTTTAGAGATACCACGGTAGCGCTGTTTATTGTGTTATTTGGCGTACTCATTAGTGTGCTCTTCGCCTTCCAATTAAGTAAACAAGTGACCCAACCCATTACCAACATGGTGAACATTGTTGACCGGATCCGCCAAGGTCGCTTAGATGCCCGTGTTGATGGCAGCTATACCGGCGAGCTGGGGTTGCTGAAACACGGTATTAACTCTATGGCTAAATCGCTAGCCGAATATCATGAGGAAATGCACCAAAGCATTGATCAAGCCACGAGTGATTTGCGTGAAACCCTTGAACAGATTGAAATTCAAAATATTGAGTTAGATATCGCCAAAAAAGAGGCGCAACAAGGCGCTAAGGCGAAATCGGAATTCTTAGCCAACATGAGCCACGAGTTAAGAACTCCGTTAAATGGTGTCATTGGTTTTGCTCGTCAACTGCTTAAAACTCAGCTAAACAGTAATCAAGCCGACTATCTGCTTACCATTGAAAAGTCAGCCAACAATCTACTTGCCATCATTAATGACATTCTTGACTTCTCTAAATTGGAAGCAGGAAAACTCAAGCTCGAGCGCATTGATTTTAACTTCCGCGATACCATCAACGACGTAGTAACACTGCTAGCACCAAGTGCTCAAGATAAAAACTTAGAACTTAACTTATTAATAGAACCTAGTGTGCCAGAAGGTTTGCGTGGCGACCCTCTGCGTTTACAACAAGTTTTCACTAACCTACTAGGCAATGCCATTAAGTTTACCCATCAGGGTGAAATTACCGTTGCGATTAGTTTAATCAAGCAACAAGGCCAGCAAGTAGTACTTAATGCTGCGGTGAAAGATACTGGCATTGGCATTTCTAAAGAGCAACAATCGCAATTGTTCCAGGCCTTTAAACAAGCAGATACCAGTATTAACCGCGAGTACGGCGGCACCGGTTTAGGCTTAGTCATTACTCAAAAACTGGTTCAACATATGGGTGGCGATATCAAACTAAGCTCCGAGCCAGAAAAAGGCGCAGTGTTTAGTTTCGATATTCACTTAGAACAGGCCAACATGGTACTGGGAGCTCCGCTGCCACTAACCGCGTTAAGTCAGCTATCGGTGTTGCTATATGAACCACACCAAGTCAGCCAGTCTGTAATTAGCGGTTTAGCCCAACAGTGGCAATTGCCACTGTTGGGCTAAACCGCAACTGACGATGCTCAGTGGCAAAGCGCGATTAAAGACTTCTCGGGCACGGTAATCATTGGCCATAGTGACTGGCAAACACTCGAGCCCTTACAAAAGAAAATAGCCGAAGCACTACAACGTAGTTTGGAAGTAATTGTATTAATCAACTCCAGCGATCCAGATATTCACCAACGGGTTATTGAAGCAGGTGCTAAACACTGCATGAGTAAGCCAATTAACCATCGCAAACTGGCGCAAGCATTAGTTGATGAGAAGATTGCTGTAAATGATGTTGTTACGCCAATGGCAAAAGTTTCCCGCTCGAAACTGGTGTTAAAGGTGCTAGCGGTAGATGACAACGCAGCAAACTTAAAACTTATATCAGCAATGCTGCATGAACTGGTTACCCAAGTTGATACCTGTACTAATGGCTTAGAAGCCATCACTAAAGCTGAAGAAGAAAGTTACGATCTCATCTTAATGGATATTCAAATGCCGATTTTGGATGGCATTAGCGCTACCCAAAAAATTCGTCAGAACAGTAAAAATGAACAAACCCCAATTATCGCAGTAACTGCGCATGCTCTAGCGGGCGAAAAAGAACAGTTGTTGGGGCAAGGCGTCGATGATTACCTAGCAAAACCCATAGATGAATCGTCACTAGAGAAGCTTATCCACCGCTGGCAACCCAATGCTAAGTTGCTTAGCCGAGAAGACTTTGCTGCCACCTTGGATCAACCTAAAACTATTGAGTTTGAAAATGCTAGCCTGTCTTGGCAACTAGCCATGCAACGCGCTAACAACAACCAAGCCTTAGCCATAGATATGTTTGTTATGTTGCAAGACAGCTTTGTAGAGATAGAAGAAGCAATTGAGCAGATACTGAATCAGCAAATTAATGCAGATGAGTTTGTGCTACTAGTTCATCGCTTCCGCGGAGGTTGTGCATATAGTGGTTGTAAGCGCTTAGAGTCACTTACAACCACCATTGAAGATAGCCTACGTCAGCACGGTGATGTTGCTCAAGTTGAGCCAGAATTGCTGGAACTAAGTGATGAAATAGAAAAGGTCAAACAGGCTGCCAAGCAGTTAAATCAGCAGCTAAGCTAAGCTTCCAAGGTATTTTGCGCAAAATAAAAGCCGCTATTATGCGGCTTTTTTCTTTGGCAATTATTGTAAGCAGGCCCACTAAATATCTTGATTAGCGTCTTGTTCTTTAAGGAAGCGACCGGTTAGTACTTGACCGCGATTACGATTGCAGTACCAGTTATAAAATGGGTAGCTAACTAAACCAAATAAGGCTGTTACTAACGCATTACTAAACGGCGAAATAATCATAGGCAATATCGCCTGAATAATATTGCCACCATTCATTACCGTATAAATTAGTAATGCTAAACCAGCAATCACACCCACACCAAAACCTACCAAGGCTAATAATTTCATTAGACCAAACAGGTCTAACTGAACGCGATATCGTTCAACCAATGTTCTTCTCCTAATTAGCGCTCTAGCACCACGGTAGCTACCGCGTAGTCACGCTCATCACTAATACTAATAAACTGGCTGCTTACCTCAAGCTGCTCGCACAAGGCCATTGCAGCGCCGCTAAATACCAACTCAGGTTTGCCAAATTGGTTATTGGATACTTCTATTTGTTGAAAACCAACACCTTTGGCAATTCCTGTTCCCAGCGCTTTTGCAGCTGCTTCTTTAGCAGCAAATCGTTTTGCTAAAAAACGCGCTGGGGCAGCATGCTGTTCAAACCGCGCAAATTCAGCTTCGGTTAATATCCGCTTAGCCAATGCATGCATTTGCTTGCTATTGGCTATTCGTTCTACTTGAACGATATCGGTACCTAAGCCTACTATCGCCACAGTTTATGCTTCACCTTGGCGAGCTTGAACCATCAAGGTTTTCATTTCACGCACGGCTGCATCCATGCCAACCATTACTGCACGCGCAATAATCGCGTGACCAATGTTAAGTTCAATAATTTCTGGCATAGCAGCAATTGGCAATACATTATGGTAATGCAAACCATGGCCAGCATTTACTTTTAAGCCTTTGTCTGCAGCATAACTGGCCGCAGCGGCAATCTTTTTCAGTTCAGCTTGCTGCTCGGCTTCATCTTCTGCATCGGCATAATGACCAGTATGTAACTCAATGAATGGCGCGCCAGATGCAATAGAAGCATCAATTTGCTCATCATCGGCATCGATAAATAGCGAAACTAAAATACCCGCGTCAGTTAGCTTAGTCACTGCTTCGGTGATTTTTTCAAGATTGCCAACAACATCCAGACCACCTTCGGTGGTTAACTCTTCACGCTTTTCTGGCACCAAACACACAAAGTGAGGTTTGTGCTCACAAGCAATGGCTACCATCTCGTCGGTTACCGCCATTTCTAGGTTTAAGCGGGTTTGCACCGTTTGACTCATGATAGCAACATCACGGTCAACAATATGACGACGGTCTTCTCTTAAATGAATGGTAATACCATCAGCGCCAGCCATCTCGGCAATACCAGCAGCAAGCACAGGATCTGGGTATGTCGTGCCGCGTGCTTGGCGAAGTGTGGCGATATGATCAACATTTACGCCTAATAAAATCTCACTCACAAATATTCCTTTTTCAACAAGGCCTTAATTGAAGGCTCTATTGGTAGTTTTAATTTGACTGAACAATTTGCGACTGGTCAACTCTCTGCCATTGAGCAGTTGAGCAATCACAATTCGACAAAATCTTTTGGCACATAATAAGTGTTGTGCTTGCTGTGGGTCAAAAGCTAATAACATAAGTATTTCCTGATAGCTAAATTCCACCTGCGAAAAGCGGCTGTTGCTAACCACAAAACCCTCATGTAATCGGTATTGATAGCTAAGACCTTGAGCAAATTCTTGCGGCTCGGCTAAGGCAAAGCCCAACTCAGCCACCAACAACAGCTCAAACTCACGCAAACAGCCCTCTAAAGGCTGCTGTTTGGCTAAGGCCATTAAGCTGTCTTGATAATGATGATACAAGCTTGGATAAGCGGTATTTTCTTCCAGCAAATAATAAAGCAGTTCATTAAGGTAAAGGGTGCTATAAAGATATTGTCCAAACAGCGGTAGCGCTAAGTTACTGGCTTCTACCTGTTTAAAATTACGCAAACTGCCTTTGCCACTAAGCTCTACTAATAGTGGAACGCCGGGTTGCAATATGCCTCGCCACTTAGAGCGTTTAGCTCTAGCTCCGCGAGCCACAGCACTCACTTTGCCATATTCGAGGGTAAACAGCTGAACTAACAAACTGGTTTCTCGATATGGCCGCGTATGAATAACAAACGCAGGTGTGAGTGCCTGTTCAGGCAAGCTTATTCGTCTCCGTAACCTAGACTACGCAAAGCGCGTTCGTCGTCAGCCCAACCAGATTTAACTTTAACCCACATCTCCAAGAACACTTTGTTATCAAACAAACGCTCCATATCTAGACGAGCTTCTTTACCAATGGTTTTTAACTTATCGCCTTTACTGCCAATAATCATGCGCTTTTGGCTAGGGCGTTCTACCAAAATAAGTGCGTTAATTTGGTAAACACCGTTTTCTTGCATTTTGAACTGCTCAATTTCTACGGTGGTAGAATATGGCAATTCTTGGCCAGTAAATCGCATCAACTTTTCACGTACTATTTCTGCCGCCATAAAGCGTGAAGAGCGATCGGTAATGTAATCTTCTGGGAAGAAGTGCACGTTCTCTGGCAAGGTTTGCTGTGCCCACTCACGCAGCTGTTCAACATTTTTTCCCTGCTTAGCAGAAATAGGCAGAATATGAGAAAAGTCGAATTTCTCCTGCATCATTTGCATGTGCGGAAACAGCTCTTCTTTTTCTTGCACGTTATCCACTTTGTTAATTGCCAAAACAACTGGCACTTTCAAGTGGCGCAACTTGCCTAAAACCAACTCATCATCGGGGTTCCACTTGGTACCTTCAACCACAAAGATCACCATCGAAACATCGCCCAGCGAACTGGTAGCTGCTCGGTTCATTAAGCGGTTAATTGCCCGCTGTTCTTCAATGTGTAATCCCGGCGTATCAACAAAAATTGTTTGATAAATATCATCGGTATCAATGCCCAAAATACGGTGGCGCGTAGTTTGTGGCTTTTTAGATGTAATGCTTACCTTTTGGCCTAAAATAGCATTCAGTAAGGTCGATTTACCCACATTTGGACGACCAACAATGGCTACAAAGCCACAACGGGTATCATAGTTCATACTAAACGCTCCAATACCAGTTCAGCCGCCACTTGCTCGGCCTTGCGGCGACTAGTGCTAATCCCAATAACCGGCTTTTCCAAACCTTCTACTGAGCAGCTTACGGTAAATTGCTGATTATGAGCTTCGCCTTTAATTTCAACGACTTGATAATCAGGTAAGGCTTGCTTTCTAGACTGCAGTATTTCTTGCAATCTAGTTTTAGGATCTTTCTGGCTAAGGCCTGGTTCTATAGTATTTAAGCGATCTTTATACCAACGCAAAAGCATTTCTTTGGCGCTATCGTTACCACTATCTAAATATACTGCGCCAATAATAGCTTCAACGGCGTCGGCCAAAATTGACTCACGGCGAAAACCACCGCTTTTCAACTCACCAGGCCCAAGCTTAATATACTCGCCTAATTCAAAACTGCGCGCTAACTCAGCTAGGGTTTTCCCCTTTACTAAGGTTGAGCGCATGGGGCTTAAATCGCCTTCCGACACATCAGGAAAGCGGTGATATAACTCGTCGGCAATTACCCAACTAAGCACAGCATCCCCTAAAAACTCGAGACGTTCGTTATGTACACCACCAGCACTGCGGTGAGTAAGCGCTAGGTGCAATAAACTGTCATCTTTAAATGTATACCCTATAGCACGCTGCAAGCGTTCTGGGTTTGAGCTAATCATCATCTACCTACTTGATCGCGCCAATGCGATTAAATCGAACACCTGTGGGTATCCATCCCGGTAATACTGAATCTTCAGCACGCTCAAATTCAAAGCTAATCCATATTGCTACCGCTTTGCCCACTAAGTGGTCGTCTGATACAAAACCCCAGTAGCGACTATCGGTACTATTATCACGGTTATCACCGAAGGCTAAATAGTGGCCTTCTGGTACAATCCACTCATCTTTAGCCGTGCCCGGCTGTTGATAAAAGTATTGCACACGATCTGGTGCTGCAGGATTTATCAAAATCTCGTGCTCAACTTCTGCTAGGCTCTCTCGGTAATTCTCTAGAGCCATTGGACCTTGTTTAAAACGCCCCGAAACTTCAAAATCCAAGGGTACAGGTTTTAGCTCAGGGCAAGGTTTAGCTTCACACTTAGGTTGAATAAACAGCTGCTTACCGCGATAAATCACTCTGTCGCCAGGCAAGCCAACAATGCGCTTAATGTAATCAATACGGGTATCTTGAGGGTACTTAAATACCGCAATATCACCACGTTCAGGCGAACCAGTTTCAACAATAGTGCTACGAGTAACTGGATCTTTTAAGCCGTAAGCAAACTTTTCAACCAAGATAAAGTCGCCCACTAACAGCGTGGGCATCATCGAGCCAGAAGGAATTTGGAAAGGCTCGTAAATAAATGAACGCAGCACCATCACAATCGCAATAACCGGAAACACCGAGCGACCATTCTCAATCCAGCTTGGCGGTGTGGTTATCTTTTCTTCTGCATCGTTAGGTAACTCGCCACCTGCAGCGGTGCGAGCATCTTGCAATTTAAGTTCGCGCTGCTTTTCCCAGTGAAACTTATCTAAGGCCCAAATAATGCCCGTAACAAACGTAGCAATTACCAGAATTAGCGGAAATATTGTGGCCATGTTAATCCTTACCAATATGAAGTACGGCTAAAAACGCTTCTTGAGGCACTTCCACGTTGCCTACTTGCTTCATACGTTTTTTACCTTCTTTCTGCTTCGCTAGCAGCTTCTTCTTACGACTCACGTCACCGCCATAACACTTGGCAATTACGTTTTTGCGAAGTTGTTTAACCGTAGAACGAGCAATAATGTGCATGCCAATAGATGCTTGAATCGCGATATCAAACATTTGGCGCGGAATAAGCTCTTTCATCTTATCAACTACCTGACGCCCACGAGATTCAGAGTGATCTTTGTGAGTAATCAAAGCTAGCGCATCAACTCTATCGCCGTTAATCATGATATCTACACGCACCATGTTAGCAGCATTAAAGTACTTGAAGTTGTAATCCAAAGACGCATAGCCACGGCTGGTAGACTTAAGTTTATCGAAGAAATCCAACACCACTTCAGCCATTGGTATTTCGTAAGTTAAAGCAACTTGCTTACCGTGATAAGCCATGTTCTTTTGGATGCCGCGCTTTTCTACACAAAGGGTGATTACATTCCCTAAGTATTCTTGAGGAACCAGAATATTTACTTCGGCAATTGGCTCGCGAATCTCAGCAATATTGTTCGTTGGTGGTAACTTAGCAGGGCTATCTACGTAGATAACTTCGCCTTTATTCATCTCTACTTCGTAAATTACGGTTGGCGCTGTAGTGATTAAATCAAGATCGTATTCACGCTCTAAACGCTCTTGAATGATTTCCATGTGCAACATGCCTAAGAAACCACAACGGAAACCAAAACCTAGAGCGGTAGAGTTTTCTGGCTCATAAAATAACGAAGAATCGTTAAGGCTTAACTTAGCTAGCGCATCACGGAAGTTTTCATACTCATCAGAACTGGTAGGAAACAAACCCGCGTATACCTGTGGCTTTACTTTTTTAAATCCAGGCAAGGCTTCGGTAGAACCATTTTTTTGGGTAGTTAAGGTATCACCAACCGGTGCGCCCAAAATCTCTTTAATACCGGCGATTACGTAACCTACTTCACCGGTTTTTAATACTCCGGTATTGGTTTGTTTAGGGGTGAAAATCCCCACTTCGTTAATCACATGCGCTTGACCAGTAGACATTACTGTCATGCGCTCGCCTGCTCTTAACTCACCGCTTTTAATACGTACCAGCGATACAACGCCTTGGTAGTTATCGAACCACGAATCAATAATTAGCGCCTGTAGCGGTGCCGTATCATCACCTTCGGGTGGCGGTACGTCACGCACAATGGTTTCTAATACATCTTCAATACCTAGGCCTGTTTTAGCTGAACAAACCGTTGCATCGGTGGCATCAATACCTACGATATCTTCAATTTCTTCCGCTACGCGGTCTGGATCTGCCTGTGGTAAATCAATTTTGTTTAGTACTGGAATAACTTCTAAGTCCATTTCCATAGCGGTATAACAGTTCGCTAAGGTTTGGGCTTCTACGCCTTGCGCAGCGTCAACAACCAGTAAAGCACCTTCACATGCCGCCAGTGAACGTGACACTTCATAAGTGAAGTCAACGTGTCCTGGAGTATCAATAAAGTTAAGCTGATAGGTTTCACCGTCTTTAGCGGTGTAATCCAAGGTTACACTTTGTGCTTTAATGGTAATTCCGCGTTCGCGCTCTAAGTCCATAGAGTCAAGAACCTGCGCTTCCATTTCGCGCGCGCTCAATCCACCACAGTGTTGAATCAGGCGATCAGATAAGGTCGATTTGCCATGGTCGATATGGGCAATAATCGAAAAGTTGCGAATATTCTTATTTATCAAGAGCTTACCTATAAAAAATCATCTATACGCGAATTAGGATTCGCTTTTCTTAAAAATGCAGCAATCGCGCATT
This sequence comes from Agarivorans sp. OAG1, assembly GCF_037076485.1. Taxonomy (NCBI): domain Bacteria; kingdom Pseudomonadati; phylum Pseudomonadota; class Gammaproteobacteria; order Alteromonadales; family Alteromonadaceae; genus Agarivorans; species Agarivorans sp. OAG1. The sequence continues at coordinate 1,382,926 of NZ_AP028990.1, read as the reverse complement.
ATATCGTTGACGCGGATACTACCACAATCCACCCAGAACCAAAAAAAATGCAGGCTTAAATTAATAATTGTTTTGTATTCCCTAAAATCAAAAAACGCCCATTGCAGGGCGTTTTCTAAAAGAAGTTTATTGCTTAGCATGCATTTTGGGGCGATATCGTGGCTGCCGTGCAAAGTAACGAGTAAAGCCACGAACCAATAAAAAGCCTAGGGCTAAACCTAGTAAGGTGCAGATGGCAATAGCCCATTCACCAGCAAAGCCTTGCATAGTGATAAATTTACCGAGTGCTGCGCCTATAATCAGCATGGCAATGGGAACAAGATAAACAAGCAATGCACTTTGCAGCATGTTTTTGGCGTTCAAGGCTAACTCTATCTGGTCCCCCACCTCAACCGTTTCAGTAAGCTTTACCTGAAGCTGATGAACCCGAGTAGGAAAGGCTTTAGCTATTGCGCTATTTCCGCAATTGTCTGCACTGGCGCAACTGCCACAAGCACTTTTACTTACGCATTCAACTTTTGCGTAACCGCCACTTACCTCAACAACCTTGGCTGTTTCAATGATTAATGCGGAATTACTGGGCCGGCTCAATGGGCTTCTCGAAGTAAGGACCAATAGTTACAGAATCGGCCATTTTTGAGGCGGTTTCTGGTGGAATTTCACCAACAACGGTGATTTCTATGCCTTTACGTACAACGGTATGTAGGCTGGTCGCACCTTGTCGAACCAGTTGCTCACGTAAGGGGTTAGTCTTACCAACGGCATTGGCATAAACCGAAATATCAAACAGGCCATCGCTAAGCTTTATGTAATCAACTGATTCTGATATCGCCGCCAAGGAGTGCTGTTCTTTTTGGGCGACCTTCATCCCTTTAGGTGACCAACCCAAGCGCCAATTAATTTGGTGCTCTTGTTTATCTACCGATTCTTTACCCATTACGGTGCTAGGCAACTCTAAGCTGGCCAATTCTGTCATCCATTCACTGGGCTTTTCATATTCAGCCAGCGTCACAGCCATATGCTGTTCAATCAATTCACCTGTTTGATCAACCACATCTAGACGCAAGGGTAAGTGAGATGCGTAATCAATCCATAGGTATAAACCGTACAAATCGGAAGACTTAGGCACTATGCGCATCACCTGTGCGGGTCGACCGGCAACCCGGCTTTTACCCGCAATCACTAAGTCAAAATTGCTTTGTAAATCTTCCAGTTTTACCGCCGCTAAATTGCCAAACATGCCGGGTAAACGACTTGAGGCCAAACTGTAAGGTGATTGCCCTGGTTCAAAAAACGCTACGGTACCTTCACGGTATACCGCTTCATTAGCAGGGCCGTTTAAGTACACGCGGTGGGCAACTTCTACCCCATTAACCACTCCGTGAATTAAGCGCACTGGCTCGATGTGCCCTTGGCGAACCACAATATAAGAAAGCTCATACTGACGCTGATGAAAAGCCTGTTGGTAATTGTGTAATAAACTCACCGCAGGGCTGGTTTGGCTAACTGAGGTAGCCAAGGCATCAGAGGTGGTTACGGGGGACTCTGCTGAAACAGAAAAAGATGCCAGTAATAAGATTACTGGCATCGAGATAGTCTTTAAGCGCATAGGCTAATTAATTACTCTACAATTCGTTGCTGGAAGCGATGGTCCTGTAAGTAGGCGCTAATACGCTTACGCTGTTCCACAATTTCAGCTTCACTTAGCTCACGAGGCTGAGGGTTAGACTGTAAGCTAACTGGTGCTACAGCTCCGCCCACCGGTACTGTGCTAAATACGGGTAAAGGTTGGTCAGCATCGTTGGCTTGATATGAATACTGCTGAACACCAATAATAGCAGCTACCGCTACCGATGCAGCAATTGCATATTGCCCAGCATATTTAAAGAATCGAACAACACGTACTGACGATTCTTTTTGTTCGGCCGCCTGAGGTTTAGGGGCTACAATCGCTGGCTCTTGCTCCAAGGCAGCAGCTACACCACTAGCAATATCAATATCGATTTGCTTGGGAGTTTCTCCGCGAAGTACATCACCAATTAAGTGATAATTACTCCACTGCTCTGCATGCTCCGGCTCATTGGCTAACAGATCTAACAGTGCTGCGTCGGTTAATTCGTTATCAACCAGTGCGGATAACTGTTCTTTATTTGCCATATTAGTCATCAATCCCCAAAGTTACCTACTTAAAAGCGGTTGTATTCGCTTTTCAATTGCATCCCTTGCTCGGAAAATCCGTGATCTCACGGTCCCGACAGGACAATCCATTACATTGGCAATCTCTTCGTAGCTTAAACCATCTATCTCTCGAAGAGTAATTGCAGTGCGCAAATCATCAGGTAGTCCTTCCATTGTAGCAAAAACTACCTCTTTTATTTCTTCGGATAACAACAAAGTTTCTGGAGTGTCGGCTTCTTTCAAAGCATCTGCGCCATCATAGAACTCTGCTTCATCAGCATCCACATCATTTGCAGGCGGTCTACGACCTTGAGCAACAATGTGGTTTTTAGCAGTATTTACTGCAATTCGGTATAACCATGTATAAAACGCACTTTCTCCTCGAAAGTTTGGTAGTGCACGGTAAGCCTTAATAAACGCGTCTTGCGTTACATCGGCTACATCCCCGTGATTCACAATATAGCGTGATATAAGGTTTGCTACCTTATGCTGATACTTTTGTACCAACAAATTAAATGCCGCCTTATCGCCACGTTGCGTTCTTTCGACCAACGTTTGATCTGTCCACTGTTCTGACATTTGTAACTACCGTCCTCCTAATGCTTGAGATTCGGTAGCTTTTTTGGCGGCACATCTCTTCAGACTGCTTGTTTTCAAAAAAGTTCTCTTCCAACCAAATAAAATTTTTGCGCCTCTGTGAGACACTGCAAACTTGCGTAAGTTTCAGTTAAACTAGCTTATACTCCAATTTTTCTTTTAACTACGTATAAGAGCGCATCTAATGGAATACACTAGCGATGTTCTAATAATAGGCAGTGGCGCTGCAGGCTTAACTATGGCCTTAAACTTAGCTGATTATGCCAAAGTCCACGTACTGAGCAAAGGACCTCTCAAAGAAGGTTCTACTTATTATGCTCAAGGAGGCATCGCTGCTGTATTCGATAAGAATGACAGCGTAGAAGAACATGTCAATGACACCTTGATCGCAGGTGATGGCTTATGTGACGAAGATGCGGTTAAATTCACCGCAGAAAACAGCAAGCAATGTATTGACTGGCTAATTAATCTAGGCGTTCCTTTTGATCAAGAAACCGCCACCAATGGCGAGGCCAAGTACCACCTAACCCGTGAAGGAGGACACAGCCGCCGTCGTATTTTGCATGCTGCCGATGCCACCGGTAAAGCAGTACAAAAAACCTTAGTACGTGCGGTATTAAGTCACCCTAACATTACGTTGCTAGAGCGTTTCAACGCCGTTGATTTAATTACCGAAACTGACAACGAGCAGAAAAAAGTGGTTGGCGCGTATGTTTGGAACCGCAATAAAGAGCGTGTAGAGGTAGTTAAAGCCAAGTTTGTGGCAATGGCTACTGGCGGCGCAAGTAAGGTTTACCAATACACCAGTAACCCAGATGTAAGTAGCGGCGATGGCATTGCCATGGCTTGGCGTGCGGGCTGCCGGGTAGGCAATATGGAATTTAATCAGTTCCACCCAACCTGTTTATTTCACCCAGAAGCGCGAAACTTTTTGCTTACCGAAGCGCTGCGCGGCGAAGGCGCGTTACTAAAACGTCCTGATGGCAGCCGCTTTATGCCAGACTTTGACTCTCGTGAAGAGCTAGCACCCCGAGATGTAGTAGCACGCGCTATCGATTATGAAATGAAACGACTAGGTGCAGATTGTGTCTACTTAGACATTAGCCACCGCGATGATGAGTTTATCGAGCTGCATTTCCCTACTATCTTAAAGCGCTGTTTAGAGCTGGGGATCGACATCCGCAAACAAGCTATTCCGGTGGTTCCTGCAGCTCACTACACCTGTGGTGGAGTAGTCACCAACCTACAAGGCGAAACCGACTTAGCCAACTTATACGCCATTGGTGAAGTGGCCTACACTGGCCTGCATGGCGCTAACCGCATGGCCAGCAACTCGCTGTTGGAATGTGTGGTATTCGCACACGCGGCTAGTGAGCACATCAAGCAGCACTTAAACGAAGTGCAGTTATGTAACAGCATTCAGCCTTGGGACGACAGCCAAGTAAGCGACTCCGACGAAGAGGTCATCATTAACCACAACTGGCATGAACTACGCTTATTTATGTGGGACTACGTAGGCATTGTTCGCACCAACAAACGTCTGCAGCGAGCAATGCGCCGCATTCACTTACTGCAGCAAGAAATTTTTGAGTATTACTCAAACTTTAAAGTGGGTAATAACTTGTTGGAGCTGCGTAATTTGCTGCAAGTAGCAGAATTAATTGTTGGCTGTGCGATGCGCCGTCATGAGAGTCGCGGCCTGCATTACAACTTAGATTACCCAGATAAGTTGGATAAAATCAAACCAACCATTCTCGACCCTAATACCTTTTATCAAGAAGAAGATAACGAAAGGTAATTAAAAAAGGCTTACATAGGTAAGCCTTTTTTGTAGCCATAAGTTTGCTTAGTTAAAGGCTTACTTCCGCCTTAGGGAAATTAATCACAAAGCACAATTTGCGATAAATATGCTCTGGCAAGCTGTCGGCAAAAATCAGTTTACATTTAGGTACATCTTGCTCAAATACAATCACTAAACAACAGCCAAATGCAACTCGAGAATAGCTTGACCATGTGCATTCAAGTTGCTCATCTTGTTGTTCAAAAACCACTTTGTCAGGGCTGAAGTAGCCACTAGGCTGATAATGCCACCAATGAGAGACAAGCACTGCACTGGTTAACAGACAAAAAACTATAAGCGGTATTAGCTGAGGAAAGAGGCTTAAAACCAAGCCTTGGAAAAGCACACTCGCAGCTATCAAGTACAAGTAACTGCGTGAACGATGAGCCGAAAAGTTACACTTTGACACGCTTAAGGATATGCTCAACCATAGCCGCTAACGGTGCATCTTCACATTCTTTATGGCCCATAAACCAAGCGAATAAATCAGGATCGTCACAAGCTAGTAAGCGTTTAAAGGTAAGCTTTTGCTCGTCGCTTAGTTCATCGTAGGCTTCATCAACAAAGGGCATAAACAAAACATCTAGCTCTAACATCCCACGACGGCAAGCCCATTTTAAACGTGATTTATTTTCCTGCATGTTGTTCCTTGTAGACATGAGTTACACTGGTCAGCATCAACTTATTTCGACTAAAAGCCTTATAAGTAGTGCTGTAAAAGTATTGACGAAGATACCATTTCAACAACAAAATTACACCCTTATAAGCTTGACTTAGCTCTCAACGGAAGCCGACTATGTCTCAACAAACTTTATGTACTCTTCCTCCATTATTGGTTCAACCTTTGGATCAGTGGCACCTAGTTAGAGTAAGTGGCGAAGACGCCCAAAGTTATTTACAAGGCCAACTTAGCTGCGATGTAAATAGCCTATTACCAGGCCAACAAAGCTTGGCTGCTCACTGTGATCCTACTGGAAAAATGTGGTCGGTATTACGTCTACTGCGCTTGGAGCAAGACTACCTTTACTTGCAACCAGCATCTTTAGCAGAGTCGCAGTTAAAAGAACTGAAAAAGTATGCGGTGTTTTCGAAGGTAAATATCGAAACCGAATCCACATTACATACAGTAGCGGTAATGGGAGCCGAAGCGCCTCACTATATTGCCGAGCAATTTGGTGAAGAAATTGCCAGCCATGGCGGCCTAATTGAGCAAGGTATTTGTGTACATATTGATGGCCCGAAACGCCGCTACTTGGTGATCACAGAAGATAACAATTGGGGGGCAGATGCTCCTAACAGTGATCTTGATGCCAATGAGCTTTGGCGTGCCCTGCAGATTGTTTCTGGTTTACCCACCATTGAACAGGCAACTCAGCAGCAATTTATTCCTCAAGCGCTTAACTTGCAGCATTTAAACGCCTTAAGTTTTTCTAAGGGCTGTTATACCGGCCAAGAAACCATTGCTCGAGCCAAGTATCGCGGGGCAAATAAACGCGCTTCGTTACGTTTAGCAGGTCACGGTGCTACATTGCCTAAAGCTGGAGATAGACTAGAACAGCAAATGGGTGACAACTGGCGCGGCAAAGGTACAGTATTGCAAGCAGTTCAGTTAGAACCGGGTTACGTAGAGCTATTGGCAGTGCTAAACAACGATACCGATGCAGAAGCTAAGTTTCGCTTAGCAGGCGATGAGCAAAGCTTGTATACCATCGCTCAACTGCCCTACAGCTTAGTAGACTAAACTAGTATTAAGCGCCTGTAGAGATTGCCTAGCCATGGAAATACACAAACTTATTGATTCGCCCTGTATTAGGCAATGCACCCTTGACGGTGATGATGTTTGTGTTGGCTGCTTTCGCCACCTCGATGAGATTTGCGCTTGGAGTGGTTCTGACAATGCATCTCGAAAAGCGATTTTGCAGCGCTGTGAACAACGCCGAAAACTAGCGCCACAATGGCAATTTAACCACAGTATTGTTAAGCGCTAGAAAGCCATACTTTAGATACAAAAAAGCCGCAGAACATAGCTCTGCGGCTTTTATTTAATTGTCTAATACCTAACCAAAATCGCCATTCACGTAACCGCGAGTTCGCTCATCCACTGGCGCATTGAATACTTGGTCGGTATCGCCATGCTCAACCAACTCGCCCATCCAAAAGAAGGCGGTTTTATCTGAAATACGCTTAGCTTGAGCCATTGAGTGCGTCACAATCACAATAGTGAATTTTTTGCGCAACTCGTCCATCAACTCTTCAATCTTGTGAGTAGCAATAGGATCTAAGGCACTGGTTGGCTCATCCATCAAAATCACGTCTGGTTGAATCGCAATGGTGCGCGCAATACACAGGCGCTGTTGTTGTCCACCAGATAAACCAAAAGCAGGGCTATTTAAGCGGTCACTTACTTCATCCCATAAAGCTGCACTGCGTAGCGCTGTCTCTACCGTTTCATCAAGGATCTTTTTATTACGAATACCTTGGGCTTTCAAGCCGTAGGCTACATTTTCATAAATGCTCATTGGGAAAGGATTCGCTTTTTGGAATACCATGCCCACCTTCATCCGAAGCGCTGCAACATTGCGATCTTGATAAATGTCTTTGCCTTCGAGCTTTACGTCACCTTTAATGGTTACGTTCTCAATTAAATCGTTCATACGATTTAACGTTCGCAATAAAGTAGATTTACCACAGCCAGAAGGGCCAATTAACGCGGTAACTTTCTTTTCAGGGATCGGTAAGTTAATCCCTTTAAGGGCGTGAGTGTCACCGTAATGTAGATCTAGTTGGTTAACGTCAAACTTATTCATATCAATCTCTTAGTAAGAAGCTTTGTTGAATCGGCTAGCGATCAGCTTAGTTGTTAGGTTAATAAGCAGTACTAAAACAATCAGTACTGTTGCAGTTGCATAAGCCTGATTCCATTCATGAACGGTGAACAACTCTTGAGTTAATTTGTATAAATGAACCGTTAAAGTTCTACCTGAATCCATCACTGATTCAGGGATGCGAGTTACCATACCCGCGGTTAAGAATACCGGTGCAGATTCACCAATAATTCGACCAGTACTTAGGATAACTGCGGTAACAATTCCCGGCATTGCCGACGGTAGTACTACACGCCAAATTGTGTAAATACGTGAGCTTCCCAAACCATAAGAGGCTTCGCGATAAGCTTGAGGCACCGCAATTAGTGCTTCTTCGGTAGTACGAATAATCACTGGCAAAATCAAAATAGCTAGCGTTAAGGCGCCCGACAAAATAGAGAACCCCAAACCTAAAGTAACTACAAAGAAGGTCATACCAAACAAACCGTAAATGATCGACGGTATGCCCGCTAGCGACTCAGTACAGAAGCGAATAACCTTAACTAATTTACTACCTGGCTTTGCATATTCGGTCAGGTATAAAGCGGTCATAATGCCAATAGGTGCGGCAATTGCGATAGACAATCCAACCATGTAAATGGTTGAAACAATCATCGAGAAAATACCCGAGGTTTTGCCAACGGTTGTATAAGCAGAGCTAATAAACTCCCAGCTAACATGGCTTAAGCCGTTGCTTAAAATATGCCAAAGCATCCATACCAAGAATAAAATAGTCATGCCGGCTCCGCCCCAAATAAGGCTAAGCGCAATTCTGTCTTCAATACGGCGGCGCATTACTTCACCCTCTTACGGTTTAATACCACTAAGCTGGTATTCAAAATCATCACAAATACTAATAAAACAATACCCGTTGAATACAAAGAACTGGCGTGAATGCCAGTAGCATACGACATCTCTAATGCAATGTTGGCGGTAAGCGAACGGGCTGAATCTAACAATGAACCAGGCATAGCCGTTGAGTTACCCATCACCATAATAATTGCCATGGTTTCCCCAACTGCGCGAGCCACACCCAGTACTACGCCAGCCAAAATCCCCGAGCGAGCAGCTGGTAACATCACCTTAAAAATGGTGAACATAGGTGAAGCACCTAAAGCATAAGAGCCTTCTTTATAGGTACGAGGAATCGCGCGAATAGACGTTTCTGCAATAGTGATTACGGTAGGTAAAATCATCACCGCCAAAACAATGATGGCAGCTAACAAAGTACTACCAGCAGGAACATTAAACGTTGATTCAATTGCCGGAACAATAATAACCAAACCAAAGAAACCATATACTACCGACGGAATGCCAGCTAGCAGCTCTACGGCAGGGCGAATGATATTAGCCAACCATTTCGGCGCAACTTCAGCTAAGAATATTGCCGTTAGTAAGGCTACTGGCACGCCAATAACTACCGCACCTAAGGCCGATACTACCGACGCAACAATCATGGCTCCAATGCCATATAAAGCTGGCGGATACCAATCTACACCAAGTAAGAAGTTGGTTAATCCGGCAAACTGAATGGCCGGTAAGCCCTCAAGCACCAAGAAGTAGCCAATAGTCGCCACCGATAGCACACCAATTAGTGCACTGACCAAAAACAGCAAGTTAAAGAAACGACCAACCCAGTCGACCTTTTGGGAAGACTGGCTAAGCGCTTCTAATAGCGCAGAATTTTTCAACTCAAATTCTTGAGTTGGAGCAGCAATCGTTTGATTCATTTTAAAATTATTCCAAAATCAACGTACAACAAAGAGGCATTAAACAATGCCTCTTTTCTTCGTTCCAAATGGGAAGCTTAATTAACTTCGATGTAGCCTTCTTCAGCAACAATCGCTTGACCATCAGTACCCATAATGAAATCTAGGAACTGTTGAGCTTCAGGAGCAGGCTGGTTGTTCACCAACAATACGAATGGACGCGCAATACCGTAAGAGCCAGACTTGATGTTGTCTTTAGTCGCTGCTGCACCTTCAATAGATACTGCTGCTAAAGAGTCATCAACAGAACCTAAAGAGATGAAACCAATAGCGTAAGGGTTGTTAGCCACTAACGTTTTAATTGCACCATTACCACTAGCAACCTGTGCACGTGGAGAGATAGCTGTAACAGTTACATCGTTAATTTTACGAGTTAGACCCATAATGTCTTCAAATGCACCACGAGTACCTGAACCTACTTCACGAGTAACTGCAACGATAGGTTGGTCAGCGCCACCTACTTCTTTCCAGTTATTAATCTCACCCATGTAGATTTTTTTAACCTGTTCAATGCTTAAATCTTTTATTTCATTAGCATTGTTTACAGCTACTGCAATTCCGTCCATTGCCATAACAATTTCTTGAGTTACTTCATTCTTTTCAGAATCTTTAACATCACGAGAAGACATACCAATCATGCTAGTGCCTTCTTTAGCAGCTCGAATACCTGCAGAAGAACCAGTACTTTGAACTTCAACAACGTCATGCTGAGTTGCTTGGTATTTTTCAGCTAATACTTCCATGATTCCTGATACCGAAGTAGAACCAGAAACGGTAACAGTGTTACTTGCAAACGCGCTAGTAGCAAACAACATAGAAGCAGCACTTAATGCCGTGATTAACTTGGTTTTCATAACATTTCTCTTTGCAATTAAAAATAACAATCAATTTGTCTAAGTCGGGATGCATTGAAACAATCAAATATGACAGATAGATTACAAAAAGAATTAATAGGAGATTTTTTGGATTTATTCTGGAGTTTTTATTTGGATTTTATATTTAAAGTGGTTTTTATGACTAAAATTTAACAAAGAAAAGGGCGAACACAGCATTAGCAGTTCGCCCTAAGTATTAAGACCCGCGCCAGCTGCGCACCCTTCCGGTGTCTAAGTGGATAAAACCGCTAGCAGGGTAATAGCCCACGCCACCTAGTTTTAAATCAAGCGCATGTTGGTGTACCTTAGCTAGAGATTGCCCCTTAACTCGCAGATCCACGGCTTGTCCGGTCATATGAAAGCTTTTTCTGGCAACCCCACCACCATTTTTCCGCAACATCTCATTGGTTGCTGGTGAACGATAGCCAGAAATAATGTCAAAATGCACCTTTCCGCCCAAGCGATCTTGCAGCAAGGCCATTTGCATATATAAGGCCTTATCCATTTCGGTGGCTTCATTACGTCTAAAATCACGTAACAATTGGTCCAACTGCCCTACTTCCTTGTCTTGAAACTCACCACTTTTCCAAAAACATACCTCACAGCTTTCGTTGGTATGTAAATTGGTCATGCTTAGAAAGCGCTCTCCCGGCAATTCCCTCGCAATACTAGAACTCGCATAGCTTTTTGGTATTCCAAGACCGACTAACCCAGCGCCTAACCCTAACAACAACGACCGCCGTTTTATATTTCGGTCTAACATCAACACTCACTCCAAATGGATCAAAAAACAATCAATTCGGAGAAAAATACCGACAAACAGCCTAAAAAGCAAACAAAGCTCTAGGTTTTAGTCATACCATTTGGAAAAGGAACGTTTACAGATACTAGCTAGTCGTTTGTTTAAACTAAATTTTCTAGCTAGCTAAAAAAGAATCCGCAGAGGCAAAATTATAAATATCTTTTCGATAATGTAGCCCGCCACTACCATCAAACCACGAGGTAAAATACACCAAGTAAACAGGTACTTTTTGTTTCAATGGAACCCATTTAGGCTCACCTTTAGCAATCAAACGCTGTTTATACTGTTCGCTATAACCCGCCTGTTTGAGCAAAGTCTCTGCTAGGTAATCAGCCGCCTCAACCCGCACGCAGCCGGAGCTAAAAGCCCGCTGTTGTTCAGAGAACAGTTCCGGTGAAGAGGTATCATGTAAATAAACCGCAAACTGATTATCAAAATGAAACTTGTAAGCACCTAGTGCGTTACCAGGTCCTGGGCGCTGGCGCATACGATAAGGAAAAGCGCCAGTGTCTTTAACTCTTGTCCAATCAATTTGCTCACTGAGCACGGCTTGCCCCTGATAGTCAAACAACTCAAAACGTTGCTGGTCAACGTAGGCAGGGTCACGACGCAGCTTAGGGATAATATCTTTACGAACAATGGTTCTTGGCACGTTCCAATAAGGGTTTATCACCACACTACTTATTTCACTCACCAATAAAGGCGTAGCTCGTGAAGCTCTGCCAACTACCACTTTAGATTGAAAGACCTCACTGTCTTTATCTAGATAGGTCATCTGGTAAGCTGGCACATTAACCATAATACGCTGCTGATTAGAGCTGAGCATAAAGCGCTCGAGTAACTGCTTACGCAGTAAATTTCTGGCCAACATTTTAGAGCGATTCACTGGCTTAAAGTTTAGCCAATACAAGGTATCGCTCCCTACTATGCCATCAGCCTTTAAACCATGCTGCGTTTGGAAACGCTTTAACGCAATTACAGTGTCTTTGTCCATCGTATCTAATTGCAAATCAGCAAACTGATTAGCGATATCGAATTCAGCAAGGCGCTGGCGAATTAAGGGCACCCGCCAATCGCGACTGTTTAAACTAATCAGCGGTCCACTTGCAATATTCACTTGTTGTTTTCGCTGCTGCTGCACATTTAACCAATGCAAAATCTGCTGACGATAACGCAAACGCTCAATATTCAGTTCACCGCGCATACTACTTAACTGCTGATACAAATCTGCTCGGCTTAAGTGAGCCAGCCACGGTTCATCAATTAGTATCACCAGGGGCGTAGCAGTAATGTTGTTTAAGGCCATACTTTGGGCATAATCTAAACGCATTAACTGCTGGCAAAATGCCATTAAGCCCAAAAAGGCATCGGTATATAAGGCTTCCCACTGAGGGTTATCGTTGTTTATTGCATTTATTTGCGCCAGCCAATCACTTAACTGTTTTGGACCACCCGCTAAACTAAATTCCAACAACATCCACTGCAGTTGGTCACGGGTATTTCTCGCCTGGGGGTAACCATACCAAAGTGAATCGGGATGAAAATATTGAATGGATTGTTGAAGATCTGGATAACGAACTTGATAGTCTTCTGCCTTAAGTACCAAGGCTGACTCTCTACCGGCTTGAACTGGCCAACTTAAGCGACTTAATAAGCGCTCTCCTACACCTAATTCACTATTTGGAGAAGTATCTAAACCCTTAATAGCCGATTGCAAATTGTCAGTATCAAGATGAGTTTGATTGGCTTGCTTAAACACATTACTGGCTTGCTCGTTAGGCCCAAGCAAGCTTACCGCTGCATGAAGATGCAAACTAAAACAACTCACAAAAATGCCCAACAACAACCTGCTCACTGGCTACTCCAACACCAAACAACACCCTTTAAGCTTAGTGTCTAACTGGTATTGGCAGCACAAAAAAACATGACAATTTTATGTCACAATTTTAAGTTATTGAGATCATTTAGAAAGAAGAGTCGGGCCCTGCTAAAAAGGCGATTTCTTCAGGGCTAGACTCTCTACCAAGTATTTGATTACGGTGTGGGTAGCGTCCAAAGCGCTCAATAATCACTTTATGCTTTAGCTCAAACTGATAGTTATTTTCTAACCCCGGTGCCTTAAACAACTGCTCTGCCTGCTGGTGAATAACTAAGGATTCACTATGCATATACGGCATATATAAAAAGCTGCGCTGGCTTAGATTAAGCTGTTGATCAAACCCTTTTGCTACGGCTTGCTGCGCGAGGCATAGAGCTAATGAATCGTTAACAAACGCACCAGCTTGACCACGATGAATATTTCTTGAGAACTGATCCAATATTATGATTTCTGCTAAGCTTGCTTGCGCTTGCTCGCGCCAAGTAAATAACTCACCACTGACAGCTTGTTGCAACAAAGCAGAGAATTGATTACTTATGAGCTCATCAAGCTTAGCGTCTACACTAAACCACTGTTGAGGGCTTAACTGTTCAAACCAAAAATCTAAAACGTCTTGATAAGCCATACTTGCCTCTTTGTTCATTGGCTAACAGCCGCAATCACCTTGTAAATTCCACTGGCATTGCTGGTAGTTTTCGAAAGTGGAAATTTGACTTATATACCCTACAACTTCACAGCCTTGTTCTCCCCAAGTACAGCCAGGGCGAACTTGATTTTCTACTGTTATTGCTGTCGCTTGGTAGCGAAAATTTTGAGCTAAACTCAATCCAGCTTGAGTTAACAAAGGGCTCTCTTTTGCTCCCCATAAACTCACTAGTTTGCCTTCGCGCATCATAATGGGATGAGTTCCATCAAGAGCGGTTTGCAACACAATGTCTGGACGAATCGGAAGATTGGAAGGGAAATAGTAACTGCAACCACATCCCCACCGCTGCTCTGCCACTGGAATAGCTTGCAACTCACAGGCATAACTAACACTACTTAGCATTGTTAATAACGCGGTGCAGAATCCAACCACAAACTTATTCATAACCATCCAAAGGCGTTAAGGTATAAGCGCAGCGACGCGAGCCAGCAACAATGTGTTCGGTGCGCTCTACCTCGCATTCGCTAAACAGTTTCTGCAGCATATCTAGTTCAGAGCGGCATAAACCTTGGCATTCGGTAGCTGCAATACAAATAGGGCAATGATCTTCAACAAACAGGTAAGCACTTTGCTGGCGCTGCCAATTAGCCATATAACCTTCTTGACTACGCTTATTACTCAAAAGCTCTAACTTGTCGGCAATACTGGTAATGCCGTCCATCGCTTGCTGATAAGCACTAAAACTTTGTTGCTCACGATGACTAACCAATTGCTCTAAGCCAGATTCACCGAATACTTGCTTCACCGCGCCAATTAGCTGAACGCTTAAGTCGCTGTGGCAATCAGGAAAGCGTCCATGGCCTTTATCGGTTAACTGCCAATATCGGGTAGGCCGACCTACTTTTACTTTTTTGTCGAAATGTTCAATTAGGCCATCACTTTCCAAACTTTGTAGATGCTGGCGAACGCCCATGGTTGTGATATCAAGCTGCTCGGCTAACATCTTTACCGTAAGCCCACCTTGGCTTTTTATTCGATACAAGATGTTATCTGTGGTTTTCATGCAATTGTCCTGCGCCTTTATTAAGCACATTATTGTCATTGCAACCGGCTTTGTAAAGCTAGCACTTTATTAAGCTAACAAGCCACTTAGTGAATACTTTTAAAAACTTTAGTTCTCAGAGCTTCTAGTTGCTCAAGAGCTTCAGAAGCAGTAACTCTACCTTCCAAAAACTCCACCATTATATCCATAGCAGGCAAGGCAAATTGCTTAGGGCTATCACGATCAAAAAACTGCGACACTCCTTTGGCACTATTTAACAGCTGAGTGCCAGCTTGAATAAACCGATCTTCACTGCCCTTACTGCTAGACAAGGGGTTAATTTTCCCCAATTGCTGATTAAGCTCAACTAAGGCATCGCCCTTGGACAAGAAATCTAAAAACCAATAAGCGGCGATATTAGTTTTTGCTTGTGGGTGCGCCACAATGACATCAATAGGCGCTTCTTCATATTGCTTCTGCCCTTCAAGCACCGGGGGAAACGCCGCAAAGCCTAAATCATTACGCACTCTATCGGGCACGGTCGCGAGAAAGAAGTTCCCCATTAACACTGCCGCGGCTTTTTCACGATACATTGCTGGTAGCGCTTGTTTCCAGCCCATTTCATCACTGTTTGGCACAAAACACTCAGCATCGATAGCTTGTTGCCAGTAATTAAAAACCTGCACCACTCGTTTATCGGTGAACGCGATGTTTCCAGCCAGCAACTGTTGATGAAATGCCAAGCCATTAATGCGCAAATTAAGGTAGTCAAACCAAGCAGCCACCGGCCATGCTTCTTTGCTACCAATGGTGACTAAGTGTTGTTGTTTGTTGGCAAAGCTTTGGCAACTCATCAGAAATTGCTGCCAGCTAGTAAAAGTATCGGGTTGGTAGCGAATCATCGACTGCCGATAATAAAAGCCCCACTGGTAGTAATTTATTGGCAGGGCGTAATAGTGTTGCTGATACTGGGAAGCATGTTTAGCAGCCGAACTGAAAGTATTATCCCAATTGGCTTGTTGCCACCACGATGAGATATCGAGAATTAGGTCATTCTTAGCCAATGCTCTAAGCCGCTCACCACCAAACCAAAAAAACAGATCACCTTCGCCATCATTGCTCTTCATGATGTCTTCAATGTTCTTTTTGTAGTATTCGTTTTCGTAAACCTGTGTCCCCACCTCAACATGTGGGTAGGCAGTACTAAAGCGTTCAATAAGCTGCTTGTAGGCTTGTCGCTGTTTGCCGCTACTGGGCATTAGTACCAAGGTGAGCGAGTATTGTTTATCTAGTTCATGCTTTGCTTTAACTTGCCAAGAGCCAATGAGTAAACACAAGAGCAACAAGAACGTTAGCCACTTAGACGAATGTTTCAAGGCGCCAATACTCCCTAAGTCTGCCAGTTCAAATAATCTAATCATTAAGCAAAAGCAAGCGCGTTAGGCAGCACCAATTGTTAGCTTATTGCCATGGAAAATATTGATTTAACTATAGTTATAGCAGCTCTTTGGCACACAACAAGTTGCTTTAAACCAAACACACAAATTTATGAATATTACTTATTGGCACTCAACATATTCAATTTTCTGTAGAAACATCACAACTCAACTACGGTAAAGCAAATCAGTTTTCTTCACCCTCCTTAGTTCTTTCAGACAGAGACGTTTTTAATGTGAAGTCATTGGGTTTAAGTGTTAACGCTAGCTTTCCAAGAATACGATTACCATCAACAGCACCGTATAAACGGCTGTCTACTGAGTTATCCCTATTATCTCCGACAAAAAAGTAGGCATTATCGGGGATCACATAAGCGTCACTAAAAGAGTGAGAAGCACCAATAGTTCTTTGTATTAAATAGCTATAATTGGCTAACACTTCTTGGTAGGTTTCAGCATGAGTTGTGCCAGATACAAAGCTTACAGACAATTCTTCTCCGTTTAACTGTATATCGCTACCTTTAAAGCTAATTCTATCTCCTGGTAAGCCAATTAAGCGTGCAACGTGGGGCGCATCCATGTTTGGTGGGTAGAATGCGTAAACACTGCCTTTTAACATCAGTTCTGGCTTCACCTTGTCGTTATCTACAAAGATTACCCCGAAAGTACCATAAGTTCCGTAACCTTGCTTCTCCACCACAATGTAATCCCCAACCGATAAACTAGGATTCATGGATCTTGCGGGAATAGTAAAAGGTTCGTATAAAAACGCTCGAAACAAGGTGACCGATATCAACACTCCAGCGTGAATAGCGACTAAGCCCCACCATTTGGAAAACCATGCTCTAGGCAAGCAAATATTGTAATGCCTAACAATGAAGTAGCTATGAATAACAATAACTAACACCAGTCCTAATGTTAAATAGCTTGAAAAATACCAATCGACAATGGCAGTAAAAATTGAAACGCACAAGTACAAGCAAAATAAGCCAAGGCGATTTAAGTAAAGGAATACAAAGGGTTGGACTATTACTCCTAATAGAAATGATATCCAAAATTTAGGCTTCCATTCCATTTAGTCTCCTTTAAGCTTTCTCGGAAGTATTTTTCAACAGATACCCTACCCGTTGGCCTAAATAACGCGCAGTTGCAACATCGCTTGGGTGAACCTCTCCATTACTTGATTGGGCTACTACACCCAGCTGACACCCTAAGCGATTTAACTCTCGTTGATCGTAACCACTAACTAAGTCTAAACCTACCCACAACATACCATGTTGATTAGCGAGCGTTACTAGGTATTGCAAAGTACTGGTTTGATCACCATTTAACGCACTGCCGCAAGTAAAGCCAGCGGCAACTTTTCCTGCCCATTGTTGCTTACACCAAAGCTCACTTGTTGCGTCAGCAAAAGCCTTAAATTGTGCTGCTACTCCGCCCATGTAGGTGGGTGAACCAAAGATAATTGCATCACAATCGACAAGTTGTTCAAATACTTCAGGAGCGCAAAAGCGCCCTTCTACTATTTGCTTACCTTGAATTTTAATACTGACAACTTCTATTGAATATGACTCAGCAAGACCAGCTTGTAGGGCTTTAGCTAAAGTGCCAGTTACATCGGTTTTAGTAAAATACACCACCGCAACTTTAAGTTTCTGTACTCTAGTCACAGTACTCCTCGACCTTAGCTTCAACCTGCTGCTGGCAGGTTTGCTTATAACGAATATCTATTTCATTAATTAAGTTGGTGTAAACCTCAAAGCTTTCTTCATAGCCTTTAAAGGCTAGATCTGCATTACTTTTATTGCCTTCACTAACGCAGGTCTCATGCACCGAATACCACTGCTCTGCAGCTTTTTCGGCATTATCTAATACTGTGTTGAGAGGCACTTGGTTAATTAAAGCGAGTTGACTTCTCTTATCGGTAAACAATTTACATACTTTGTCGCGAGGCATGTCATAGTCCCAAGAACATATTGCCACATACTGTTTACTCAAAGTTTGAATGTCTTGGTGTATACGCTGGTTGCTGCTGGAAGCTTCGGCAAAACCTTCTTTAGAACACACACTGGCAAAAGCTAATGTCGGTAAGCAGCTTACGGCAATAGCAACAAGTAAATTTCTCATTTTCATCCTTAAAGCAGAGCTCCATTTCACACTTATATTCATTAGCAAAAACTACGCAGCACTCCAATCGAAATGCCTAGGAGCTATTTATCTTTTTCGGTTAAATTGCTGTAAAAATAAGCTCGAAAAATAAACAGCCCTTAATACACCTTTCAAAGCATTCTATACCTTTGATTTGATAATGCTTTTCTTACAAGTGCAATAATTGCTTAAGATCGCATGTTCAATCGAGAAAAGCATCAGTACAGCTCCAAAAAAACACTTTTTATCAAAAATAAGCGCTGTATCTACTACTTACCTCAACACCACGATAACAAACATAAAAACTAGCTAAACTAAAAACCAAGTTCAGAGATACTAGGTTTAACGGTAGTGTTTCCCGACCTTTCATGAACACAACAAGCAGAGTATTGAACTAGGTTAAAAGCATTAGTTAAAAATTATCGACCTGCCTTTGTATATTTTACAATTCATTATCTGGTCAACCAATATTACTTATGGTACTAATTAGTCATACGAACGAATCGTAATAATTATTCCTAAAAATCAGTAAATTAGTGAACCATACTAATAACTATGGCTAGCTTTATAGTAACTGATTTGGCTTGGGAGCAGCAGGAATACTAACAGGGATCTGTATCATGAAACTCAAAGTTGTAACCCGCACATTACTTGGTTTTGCTGTGCTACTTGCGTTGTTGTTGATTGTTGCGCTAATTGGCCAACTTAATATGCGACAACTAGAAAGCCAACTTGATCAAACCGTCAGCCGCTTAGCGCCAATGGCAGAGCAAGTGAATCAACTATCGGGATTATTGCTTAACTCGGCGCGCAAAGTTGGCTTACACAGCAATAGCCAAAACCGCCAACAAGCAGAGCAACTAGAACAGGAAGTTACCAGCCTATTTAGCAGCTACAGCCAACGTATCGAGTCCCTATCTCAGTTAGCCCAACCTTACCCGCAAATAGTGAGTGGTTTAAGTCAATTAGACCAAGACCTTAATAGCATTAAAACCACCAGCCAAACGCAGTTAACCTTGGCCAACCAAGCGCAACAAGCACAACAGTTGTTAACCAATCAGCGTCAAAACTTTAATCAAAAGTGGAAAAACTTTGCGGGTGATATGGAGTTTATGATTGAAATGGTAGAAGAGAATGCCGAATGGGTTGTAACCGGCATGCAAGCCGACATAGCGGCGTTTTCAGGCTCTCTCGAGAAACTGTTTTATGCTCAAAATGCGCAGCAGTTTGACTCCCAATTTAGTGTGGTATCTAGTTATTACAAATCTCTTCAGCAAAAGCAGGAACAATTGCTCAAGCTAGATCCAGCCAGTGGTGAGGAGTTAACCAGCTATTTCGAGTTACTCAAACAAGCCTTTGCTAACAACGGCTTATTTAGCAATCTAAAAAATCAGCAATTAGTTCTGAGTCGTCAAAACGAGCAATTAGTAACACTAAACCAACAAACAGACCAAGCCCTAAACTTGCTCGACAATATCTCTGAGCAGCTAAGCCAAATCATTGCAGCCGCTCACCTACAAGCTCAACAAAGCTCAAGTTCTGCGCTATTGCAAACAGGGCTAGTGCTGCTTTTGTCAATTGCTATAACCCTCTTTGTAGCTTGGAACGTAAGCAGGCAAATTCGCTTACCGCTAGCAAATACCCTGGCTCAAATTAAACGCATGGTAGATGGTGACTTTAGAACAGTTGAAGGTGTAAATGCCCACGATGAATTTGGTCAAATAGCCACTCATTTACATGAGCTTAGTGCCCAAATGAATCAGGTAATTAGCCAAATGAGCAATAACGCAAAGCAACTTGCTGCCAGCGCCAAGAGCGGCTTAGCAACCAGTGAGCATTCACATAAAGTGATTCAAGAGCAACAAGATCAAAGCCAGCTCGTTGCCGTTGCGGTAAGCCAAATGGAAGTGGGTGTTAACGAAGTATCTGAGCAAGCCCAACAAAGCCGTGACGACATTGGCCAAGTAAATCAACTTACTGGGCAAAGCCACCAAGCCGCGCAATCGACTTTAGCCACAACAAATCAACTACAAACCACCGTGGTAGATGCCAGCCAACAAGTGAGCGAGCTTAAACAACAAAGTGATGACATTAACCGTATCGTTGATGTTATCCAAGGCATAGCCGAACAAACCAACTTATTAGCCTTAAACGCCGCTATCGAAGCTGCCCGCGCAGGCGAACAAGGCAGAGGTTTTGCGGTCGTTGCCGATGAGGTTAGAGGATTAGCTACTCGCAGCCGCGAAGCCACGCAAGAAATTCTAACAATGATAGAGCAACTACAGAGCCGCGCTCAACACGCTATGGACATGATGGTACAAGGCGAAACCATGGTGGGAAGCTGTATCAACGAAGCAGAGCAAAGCTCTCAACAGCTAGAGCAAGTTGCACAACTGCTAAGCGCTATTCAACAGCGTAGCGAGAACATTGCTAATAACGCCCAGGATAAACACACTGTAGCGGTACAAGTAGCAAACAACGTTGAGAAAATTGTCGAACTGAGCGAGCTGGCCAACCGAGATGCTAACCAAACCCAGCAAATTAGCGATGCTCTGCAGCAGCAGTCTCAGCAACAGCTAAGCGAACTATCTAGGTTTAAGCTGGGATAAACAAACGGCTTTTACATAAACATAAAGCGGTAATCACACCGCTTTATGTTTAGCCTTATAGACCGAGTAGAACAGCGCCAAAAACAAACATACTCCAGCTGGTATCAATAAAGAGTAAAACGCCAAGTTAGCAAAGCCAAGTGCCCCTAAAGTGCCGCCGAGTATAAAACCTAGCACAATGAGTGAGAACAACAGTGCGCGCCGTTTATCAAATGGGTCACCACGAAGAACAGCCCCCAACATAATCCCCAAATCGGTAAATATACCGGTAACGTGAGTGGTGCGGACAACCGCGCCACTGTAGGTAGTTGCCAAGGCATTTTGTAAACCACAAGCGGCGGATGCTAAGTAGATTCCATAAGAAAAGTCACCGATTAGTAGATAGCTAGCACCACAAAGAAACGTTGCCTCTAAGCAAAGTAGAGCGCTGTAATTACGCCCCAACTTTAACGCTTCACCCCGTAAAAAGTAGCCAGAAACTGCAGCGCCCATAACAAAGCTAAACAACACGCCAAACAAATATAACAAGTCGTTAAAGCCAGCACTCATTGCTCCCGTGCCCAGTAAAGTGGCCGTTCCAGACAAATGGGAAACCGACTGGTGCTTAAATCCCAATAAGCCCACTGCGTTAATAAAACCAGCGTTCAACGCTAACAAAAACGTTCCATACTCAACCCAGCGAGGTAACTTAGAGATCACAGCAATTCCTTGAACTTATACGCGTTTTTAATCCTTGCGAACAAAAGTTTACCAAACAACCAGGCCTTACCGAAGTAAGTAATAAGTGCCAGAGTAGTGACAACATAAGCAAAACACTTCTGGTAACTAAGGACTTGGCAAAAATAACGCTCTTAAAATCGATGAAGGTTAAAGAAACCCCTTCGCCAAATGGGCCTTAAACGATAATTCAAAGAGCCGAACAATCCAGTAGCGAACATTCATGGCTTTGATTGTTTCGACTAATATCCCAACTTAACTATGCGCGATGCTTTTTGATGCCTTAACCTCAATACTGCCTCAGCAGTATTTCAGCTTTAACTAAAAAACTGTCTCAAATTTAAGACAACGCAAGCCTTTCACATTTATGAACTAAGCAATTTATTCGCTTGCAGCCTTTATTCACAAGCCCACGCCTCACTTTAAAAAACACTGTCTCAAATTGGGGACATTACAATTGACAAAAATGAATATTTACCATTAAATATTCACCATCATTTATTTAAACAACAACACAAAGAAATGCAGAACTTGGTAAAAGCCCCTCATTGATACAGGCACAGGAATACATATAAACCATTAATAATAATGAAATAAAACGATAAAAACAGCCAATATAAGTCATAAGTTAATATCTATAACAAAGCTGAAATTGGTATAACTCTGTTAAAAAATCAATATCACCTCAAACACTTCTCGCGATCGAAATCACATATTTATGCAATAACACATGAAACAAACTCTAAATGTAGATTGTTTTTTATCCATTCAATGTTTTACATCACGCTGCCAGATTTGTTCATCAAAACAGCTATAGATATTTCTATTAATAAGTTTGATTCTTTAGCCCGAATTTATCGTTCGATCTGTTGGCTAGGTGTTAACTCCCCTTGTAAAAAAACAACACGCTCAAACTAGCCAAGAACTTGGCGATAGATTCCGTTTTTTTAGGCTGTATAAAAATCTGTAGCTAGATGATGCGGCTAGAAAGCCACACACGGCAACAGTGACCAATGTGTTTTAAAGGTGACAGCAATACCCTGTCGTTAGGGTTTATTTTTTGAAATGGAGTTTACAATGCAATTTGCTAAACGTTTAGGTTCGAACCATTTACGCGGTTCAAATCAAGCTACTGGGTTAATACGACGCTCTAAACTTACCGCCGCAATTGTTAGTGCCCTTGTTGGGGTTAGCTTTTCTGGTATCGCTAATGCGTCGGTATATGAAGATCGTTTTGCTGAAATTCGCGGTGAAATTTACGCACCAGAAAATGGTTATTTAAGTGCCGACGGTGGCCCTTACCACTCTATCGAAACTTTTATTATTGAAGCGCCAGATCACGGGCATGAATCAACCTCTGAAGCGTATTCTTACATTCTTTGGTTAGAAGCTGTTCACGGTAAACTAACCGGTGATTGGCAGCCGCTTATCGACGCCTGGGCTCTTATTGAAGACCACATTATTCCTACTTCGGAAATGCAGCCTACGGCCGATAAATACGCTAACGCTAAAGCGACTTATGTTCCTGAAGGCCCGCTACCTTCTAGCTATCCCCTTCCACTAACTAACGGCGCAGCTGTGGGTGAAGATCCAATCAGTGCCGACCTAGCTTCAACTTACGGTACCTGGGACGTTTACGGTATGCACTGGTTGTTAGACATGGACAATGTCTACCAGTACGGTAATTTGGGAGACGGAACGTCTACGCCCTCATACATCAATACCTTCCAGCGTGGCGAACAAGAGTCGGTATGGGAAACTGTGCCACACCCATCTTGGGAAGATTTTAGTTGGGGCGGCGAGTACGGCTTTTTAGACTTGTTTGTTAAAGAATCTCAAGCGCCTGCTAAGCAATGGCGTTACACCAATGCGCCAGATGCCGATGCTCGTGCAGTTCAAGTTATGTACTGGGCATTGCAGTGGATGAAAGAACGTGGACAAGATCCAGAAGTTGTTGCACCTGGTCTAATGGCTAAAGCAGCCAAAATGGGTGATTACCTGCGCTTGGCCATGTTTGACAAATACTTCAAGAAGATTGGTTCGCAAGATGCGCAAGGAAGCGCTGGCCAGGGTTACGACTCTGCTCACTACCTAATGTCTTGGTACTACTCTTGGGGCGGCCCTATTGACCCTTCAGCAAACTGGGCTTGGCGTATTGGTTCTAGCCACGTTCACTTTGCCTACCAAAACCCAATGGCGGCTTATGCACTCTCGCAAATTGCCGAGCTACAACCTAAAGCACCAAACTCAGTTCGCGACTGGGATATTGGCCTAGAGCGTTCTTTAGAATTTTTCCAATGGACACAGTCAGCTGAGGGCGCATTCTCGGGTGGTGCCACCAACAGTTGGAACGGAAAATACGATACCTACCCAGCAGACCGCGCTAACAATACCTTCTATGGTTTAGCCTACGACGAAAACCCAGTTTATGAAGATCCAGGTTCTGGCACTTGGTTCGGCTGGCAAACTTGGGGTGTTGAGCGGGTAGCTGAATACTACTTCATTACTGGCGAAGCACGCGCTAAAGCGATCTTAGATAAATGGATTAGCTGGGTACTAAACGCTACGCCAGAAAAGGGCCTACCAGTTCTCGATTTTAGTGACAACGACGTAAAACTCGCTGCAACTTTAACCTTTACGGGTGTTCCAGAGAAATGGGATCCTGCTAACCCTAAAGCCAATACAAACCTCCATGTTGAAGTAATTGACCACGGGCAAGATGTGGGTGTTGCGCACAACTTGGCTAAAACCCTTATGTACTACGCTGCTGCAGAACAGAAACACCAAGGTGAAGTTCATCACGGTGCTAAAGATGCTGCACAAATGATTTTGGATCGTTTTTGGGCTAACCATCGCACAGATAAAGGTGTCTCGGCCCCTGAAACACGCAGCGACTACGCAGAGCGCATCAACGAGCCAGTGTTCTTCCCTGCAGGATGGAGCGGTAAAAATGCGGTTGGCGCAGACTTAAATGCCGACACCACATTCTCTAGCATGCGTCCTTTCTACAATGAATCCGATCCAGGATATCAAGAGCTGCAAAATGCTTTAGCTGAAGGTCGCGATCCAACATACACTTACCACCGTTACTGGGCCCAAGTTGATGTTGCAACTGCAAACGCCTTGTATGCTGAATTGTTCCCTGAAGCTGATTGTGCAGACGGATGCGCCCCAAGCGCTAAAGACATTGCAGTTAAAACTTCGGTAAACACAGCAACTAGCATTACCCTAGAAGGCAGTGACAGCAATGGCACGGTAGAGTCTTACAACTACAGCCAAGCGAGCAACGGCACAGTAAGTGGCTCAGGTAAACAAGTTACTTATACTCCGCAAAATGGCTTTGTAGGTGTTGATAGCTTTACTTACACAGTTACCGACAACGAGCAACTAAGCTCTGCTCCCGCTACAGTAACTATTACCGTTGAAGATCTAAACAGTAACTTGCCACCAGAAGCGTGTTTTACTGCTACACCAACCAGTGCAATGATAGGCGATATCATTAGCTTTAACGCAAGCTGTGCAACAGATACTGATGGCGACACCTTAAGCTACAGCTGGGCCTTTGGCGACAACAGCAACGGCAGCGGTGCCAGCATTATGCACAGTTATGCAGCCGCTGGCAGCTACGACGCTGTGTTAACAGTAAGTGATGGCAAAGGTGGCGTAGATAGTTCAAACGTAACTATCACCATTGAAGAGCCTGCTGGCAACCTGCCTCCGGAAGCGTGTTTTACCGCTACCCCAACCAGCGCTAATGTTGGCGACGCGATTAGTTTTAACGCTAACTGCTCAAACGATGCAGACGGCGATAACTTAAGCTATAGCTGGGCCTTTGGCGACAACAGCAATGGCAGCGGAGCTTCAACTCAACATAGCTACTCACAAGCGGGTAGCTACAATGCAGTACTAACAGTAGACGATGGTAAAGGTGGTGTAGATACCTCTAGCACTACTATCACTATTAGCGAAGCGCCGGTTTCTAGCGCTAGCTGTAAGTACGAAGTGCAAAACCACTGGAACGCTGGCTTTGTTGCAACCATAACCATTACTAACAACGGTAACGAAGTGATTGATGGTTGGGATGTTAACTGGAACTACGCCGACGGTTCGGTAATGAGCAACGGTTGGAACGCTAACTTTAGTGGTAGCAATCCATACTCTGCTAGCTCATTAAGCTGGAACTCACGCATCCAGCCAGGCCAATCTGTAAGTTTTGGTCTGCAAGGTAATAAAGCGGTATTTAACGGCCCTGCTCCTGTGGCAACCGTAACTGGCGCTGTGTGTAACTAAGATCCAATGTTCGTTTCATAATCCGTAAGTAAAGGAGGCCTAGGCCTCCTTTTTTCATGTTTAAAACTAACAGCATGAGCATTTCCTCCAAACTAGAACCCATTTCGCAATCAACCCACCTCGCTAAGCAACAGGCGATAAATCCAGATCTCATTTTGAGCCGTTCACCTTCTGAAACATCGGCCTAATATTTCTTAACACTCACTAAGTTTGTGCTGCTCTCACACATTCGATCATTATTATCAAATCACATAATAAAAATCAAAAAGCTGACTTATACCTTTATTCGCATGAGGGAATTATGTGATTAGTCAATACCGTAAGGGCAAGATTGCCGCAAAGACATTGCCAAAGAGCAAACGCTAGCAATTCTTACAAATAAATTGAATGAACATACATGCAAAGCAAAAGGTAAATAGCTAGCGAACGGAAAATTAGCTTACAGCACCAAGCTATGCGGTAACGAATCGTCGGCTATTGATGATACTCGCTCATCATAATGATGAGTTTTCATACGAAACGGAGATTCACATGTTTTTATCTAAAACATCCTGGATAAAGCCACAACAAACCACCGGCTTCTCAGGAAAAATCAAACACCACTCATTACGTTTATCTGTTATTGCCGCCCTTGCCAGTGCTGGTTTGAGTAGCATGGCTAATGCTGGTGTATATCAAGACCGCTTTACTGAGCTACGTAATGAAATTTATAACCCTGCTAATGGTTATCTAAGTGCTGATGGAGGTCCTTACCACTCGGTAGAAACCTTTATTATTGAGGCCCCCGATCACGGCCACGAATCAACCTCAGAAGCTTATTCCTATATTCTTTGGTTAGAAGCAGTGCACGGTAAAATCACCGGTGATTGGCAACCCTTAATTGAAGCTTGGAGAATAATTGAAGAGCAGATTATTCCTACTTCAGAAATGCAGCCCACCGCAGCGAACTATGCCTCGGGTAAGGCAACTTATGTACCGGAAGGGCCGCTACCTTCTAGCTATCCTCTAGCGCTAGACTCTGGTGCAGCAGTGGGTGAAGACCCAATTAGCGCAGGACTAGCTGCAACTTATGGCACCTGGGATGTGTACGGCATGCACTGGTTGCTAGACATGGACAATACCTACAAATACGGCAACCTTGGCGATGGTGTTTCTACTCCTTCTTACATCAATACCTTCCAGCGAGGGGAACAAGAATCGGTGTGGGAAACTGTGCCTCACCCATCATGGGAAGAATTTAAATGGGGTGGAGAATATGGCTTTTTAGACCTATTTGTCTCTGAGCCACAAGCCCCAGCCGCACAATGGCGCTACACCAATGCGCCCGACGCCGACGCGCGCGTAGTACAAGTTATGTACTGGGCCTTACAGTGGATGAAGGATCAAGGCGTAGATCCTGAAGTGGTTGCTCCAGGTTTAATGGCTAAAACCTCCAAAATGGGTGACTACTTACGTTTGGCCATGTTTGACAAATACTTCAAAAAAATTGGCTCGCAAGATGAACAAGGTAGCGCAGGTGTAGGCTACGAGTCTGCGCACTATTTAATGTCTTGGTATTACTCTTGGGGCGGCCCAATTGATACTACTCAAAACTGGGGCTGGCGCATAGGCTCAAGCCATATTCACTACGCATACCAAAACCCGATGGCTGCGTATGCGCTATCGCAAATTCCTGAGCTAAAACCGCTGGCGCCTAACTCAGTAGAAGACTGGACCGTTGGTTTAGAGCGTTCTTTAGAATTTTTCCAATGGACCCAATCTGCAGAAGGTGCATTTTCTGGGGGAGCCACCAATAGTTGGAACGGCACGTATTCCACTTACCCAGTAGAGCGCCAAAATGCCACTTTCTATGGCATGGTTTACGATGAAAACCCTGTTTATGAAGACCCAGGTTCGGGCACATGGTTTGGTTGGCAAGCTTGGGGCACCGAGCGAGTAGCCGAGTATTACTACATAACTGGCGAAGCGCGTTCTAAAGCGATAATGGATAAATGGATAGGCTGGATTTTAGACAGCAATCCGGCCACTGGTTTAGCCGTGCTAGATTTTAGTAATGACGATGTAAAACTCGCTGCAGGCCTAGAGTTTAGTGGCTTACCAGAGAAATGGGACCCCGCTAATCCGGTAGCTAACAACAACTTACACGTTACAGTTACTTCGCAAAACCAAGATGTTGGAGTAGCACATAGTTTGGCTAAAGCCTTAATGTACTACGCCGCTGCTGAAGAGAAACATCAGGGCCAAGTACACCAAGGAGCGAAAGACGCCGCGCAAATGATCTTAGATCGTTTCTGGGCAAACCATCGCACCGATAAAGGTGTAGCGGCTCCAGAAAGTCGTGGCGATTACCGAGAAAGAATTAACGATTCGGTATACTTTCCTCCCGGATGGAGCGGTGTAAACGGTGTAGGTGCAGAGTTAAATGCAGATACTACCTTTACTAGCATGCGTCCTTTCTACAACGAGTCAGATCCTGGCTATGTAGAACTGCAAACAGCCATTAGCGAAGACCGCGATCCAAGCTATACTTACCACCGTTACTGGGCTCAAGTAGATGTTGCTACCGCCAACGCGCTATACGAAGATTTGTTCCCCATCATCTGTGATGCCAACTGCCCACCAACAGCCAAAGACCTAGAAGTTAGCGGCAATTTGGATACTCCACTTAGCATTACCCTTGAGGGTAGCGACAGTAACGGCAGCATTGTTAGTTATGCCTATACTCAGGCAGCTAATGGCTCTGTTACTGGAAACGGTCCACAAGTGACCTATACGCCAAATGCTGGATACATCGGCGTAGATAGCTTCTCCTATACCGTTACCGACGATGAACAACTTACTTCAGAGCCAGCAACGGTAACCATTATGGTAGAAGATCCCAATAGCAATCTTCCTCCAGAAGCCTGTTTTTCTGCTTCACCAAGCAGTGCATATGTTGGTGACCCAGTTGCCTTTGACGCAGGTTGCTCAAGCGATGCAGACGGCGATACGCTTAGTTATGCTTGGGCCTTTGGTGATACCGCAACGGCCACCGGCGAAACCACTAGCCATAGCTATACAACTGCAGGTACTTATACTGCCGAGCTAAGTGTTGATGATGGTAAAGGCGGAGTAGATACTAGCAGTAAAGTCATTACCGTAACCGAAGCTCCAGTGGTCGCTAACTGCAGTTACACTGTTGATAACGAGTGGAACTCTGGCTTTGTAGCTAGTATTACCATTAGCAACAATACTAACGCAGTCATTAACACTTGGGATGTAAGCTGGAGTTATAACGATGGTTCAAGTATGACCAGCGCTTGGAATGCCACTGTTAGTGGTACTAACCCTTACAGTGCAAGCTCACTGGCTTGGAATGGTCAAATTCAACCTGGCCAATCGGTAAGTTTTGGCCTGCAAGGTAGCAAAGGAGCGGCGAACCAACCAGCGCCAACCCCAGTGGTAAGCGGCGCAGTATGTAACTAACCCGCAGCTAGCTTGTAGCTTGATCTAAAAAGGAGGCTAGCGCCTCCTTTTTTGTAACTAAAATCCAATCTTGCTCAAGCTTTCTCGCATGGTTTCACCTGATTTTTGCAGAGCAGCTAACTCCTCACTTTCAAGTGGTAGCTCAATCAATTTCTCAACCCCTTTTAAGCCAATACACGCCGGTAAACTAAGGGCTACATTGCTAAGTTGGTATTCGCCACTTAAACGCACCGATACAGGCAACACGGTTTTGCTGTCATCCAATATCGCTTCGACCAAACGTGCAATCACTACGCCTATTGCCAAGTTGGTATAGCCCTTCCCTTCAATAATTTTGTAAGCCGCTTGCTTAACACTCTCGGCTAGCTCTTCTAAACGGCTTGCAGAATAGCTTACGC
The DNA here is from genome assembly GCF_037076485.1 of Agarivorans sp. OAG1. Lineage (NCBI taxonomy): Bacteria > Pseudomonadati > Pseudomonadota > Gammaproteobacteria > Alteromonadales > Alteromonadaceae > Agarivorans > Agarivorans sp. OAG1. The sequence continues at coordinate 1,353,371 of NZ_AP028990.1, read as the reverse complement.
CAAATACCGTTTGTCCTTGAATAGCTAAGCCCCCGATGCTCACCGTCGACCATGCCGCCAACTCCGAATCGCCATGCTCACCTAAAATGTAACCATGCACCGATTGCGGATCGACTTGATACATTTCGCCCAACAATGTTTTTAAACGCGAAGTATCTAACATAGTGCCGGTACCAATAATCCGATGTTTAGGGCGCTGGCTCAGCTCCTGCAACATAAACGTTAATACATCTACCGGATTACTGGCCACCACCACAATGGCGCTAGGTGCATAGCGGTCGAGTTGATCAGCAATAGATTTAAATACTTTGGCATTGTTTTCTAATAGCTCTAAGCGGCTCTCGCCCGATTTTTGTCCCACTCCAGCGGTAACAACAATAACTTGGCAACGGGCCAAGTCGGAGAACTCACCCGCACTAACTTGCATTCTGCCGGTTAAACCCTGCCCATGCATTAAGTCTAAGGCTTCTCCTTCGGCCCTAGCCTTATTCATATCCACCAAAACCAGCTCTTCACAAGCTTCACGTAAATACAGAGCGTAAGCCCCTGCCACACCAACATTGCCTACACCTACAATGCCCACACTGCGCGTTCGATGTTCCATTAGTCATCCTTTACTGATTTTGGCGACCGCTAGCCGCATAATATGAAATGCATTAATAATGAATTAGTGATAGTGCTAAGTGTTACTTTTAGCAAGCCTTTAAACCAATCACTTGCGTGATAAAAGGTAACTGGGTAAGGTCGGCCTACGCCTTGTTTGAGAGTTAGTTATGTCCACTATTTTGTATTCTTTTCGCCGCTGCCCCTACGCCATGCGAGCGCGGTTAGCTATTGCAGTTAGCCAAACACCAGTAAAACTACGCGAAATAGTCCTCAAACATAAGCCGCCAGAAATGCTGGAAATATCCCCCAAAGGCACGGTTCCTGTTTTGCAATTAGCCAATGGTCAAGTCATCGAAGAAAGCTTTGAGATAATGCTTTGGGCACTTAAACAAAACGATCCCAAAGCCTGGCTTTCCCCTAATTACCAGAAGATGCTAGATTGGGTGCAGCGCAATGATGAGCAATTTAAGCCTTTATTAGATAAGTATAAATACGCAGTGCGTTTTCCGGAGCAAAGCCCAGAAGACTACCGCCAACAAGGTGAGGCATTTTTGCAAGAGCTTGAACAACAGCTTAGCCGCACCCCTTATCTAATGGGCGAACAGCAGAGCCTAGCAGATATGGCATTGCTGCCTTTTATTCGTCAATTTGCTTCAGTCGATCTAAGGTGGTTTGAGCAAGCCCCCTATCCACATTTGCAAGCGTGGTTAAAACAGTTTATCGACTCAGCATTGTTTCGCTCAATTATGCAAAAACATCCCACATGGTTAGAGAGCGCCAGTGAAATCGATTTTCCTTAACCACAACTAAAAGTTCGATAATTACCCCGTGATAGGGCGCCTATACTTGAAGTAAACCTAGTTGCTGTAAACTCAGCAGTTAGTTTTTAGCAAGTGCATTTCAGCAAGCAAACTGGAGAACACCAGATGTCGAATATCGTATATATCGCCCTAAGCCTTGATGGCTATATCGCCGACAAAGAGGGAGATATAGCTTGGCTAGAAAGTGTTGCGAACCCCGATGGCGGAGACTTAGGCTTCGGCGAGTTTATGGCGGGTATCGACGCTTTAGTTATGGGGCGAAATACCTTTGAAAAGGTAGTGAGTTTTGGCATTGATTGGCCCTACAACAAACCGGTAATGCTGCTGAGTAACAGCCTAAAAAAATTGCCAGAAGGCTTTACTGGCGATGTACGCATTGTAAACGGCGAGCTTAAGCAACTGGTAACATCGCTCAACCAACAGGGCTACCATAATCTATACATTGATGGTGGCATTACCATTCAACAGTTTTTGGCAAAAGAGCTGATTGATGAACTTATTCTTACTCGTTTCCCCATTTTGTTAGGCGGCGGAGCGCCGTTATTCGGGGAGCTACTGCAAAGCCAAAGCTTTAAGCACAAGCAAACCAAGGTCTTGCTAAACGAGCTAGTACAAAGCCACTATGTGCGCGCTTAAGGCACCAGAAGGCATAAAACTATCAGTAAGCTGTAAAAAAACCGCAATAACTGCTTTAATTAGAACAACACGGATGATTAAAAAGCAAACAGACATGGAGTAAATGTGCGCAGCTATTTTTATTACTTTGTTTATGTTTGCAAAACCATCATTGTGTTTGCATTGCTAGCCTTGCCTACAAAAGCTGCCGAGCTCGTTACCCTTTCTAGTGGAGAGTGGCCCCCTTTTACGTCTAAGTCTTTAGCACATCAAGGTTTCTATTCTGAAATAGTTCGTCAAGCTTTTGCCCTAGAAGATTATGAAGTGCAATATCAATTCTTACCTTGGGCTAGAGCCTATATGTACGTTGAACAGGGCAAGGTAGATGGCTCTTTAACATGGGCAAAAACCACCAGTAAAGAAAAAGCAGTGCTATTTAGTGAGCCGGTCTTTTGGCACAACAAAGTGTTTTTTCACTTAAGCCAGCAGCCCTTTAATTGGCACAATATAGACAGTTTAAAACAGCTAACAATAGGTGCAACAGAGCAATATACTTACGGCTATGCCTTTGATCTAGCAGCTGAAAAAAGTGAATTAAAAGTAGAGTATGTTTCTTCTGATTTACTAAACCTTAAGAAACTTCTCGTCGGTAGAGTTGACATATTTCCTTCCGATATTCATGTTGGCTATCAATTAATCAAGCAGCACTTTCCTGCAGAAAAAGCGGCTCTATTCACCCATCATCCTCAATCGGTGCAACAAACTTATACTCATGTGATTTTTTCAAAGAACAACCAACAACGTAGTAAACAATTGTTGGCTGCATTTAATCGTGGACTACAGAAACTAAAGCAATCTGGTGCTTATCAACAAATTATTGATGATGCTGCCTTACTTGAGCACAACTAACACGCTAAGCAGAGCAGCCTAGTTTCAATATCGGGGCTTATGCCATTAGCATACGCCACCACATACCCGGTAAGGTGGTAAAACCCGCGGTATAGTGTTTTAGCTCTCCATTTTTAACTACCATCAAGGTTGGCGTTACCGAAATCCCCCATTGCCCGCCCAAGTTGGCCTGCGGATCGTTAATCACTGGGAATTGGTACTCATGATGTGTTAAATAAGCCTGTACCTTGGCTTGCTCGCCAGAACGTAATGCAACTGTCACTACATTGAAGTGCTTAGCCATGGTGTTTACCGCTGGGCTCACAAAATTACATACGCCACACCAAGATCCCCAAAAGTAAACCAATACTGGTTCATCTTTGCTTAGCTCCTTTAGATCTATTGCCTCACCGCCTAGAGTAACTGCGCTTAAGTTGGGCAACTCACCTTCTGGTAAATCTTGTGAGCGCCAGAAATCCACACCTATACCTACCACAGTGACAAAAAGCACCATAGTGATGAGTTGCTTAAAAACAGACCATAGCTTACTTAACATGAGCGTTCCTCCGCAAAAAAGGCAAGCTTGTTAACACTTAACAGCAAACTAGTTAGCGCAGGTTTTGCGACGATAAAAATTATAGAGTTCACAAATTCAATCCTGAAAAAGAGATGCATCACCGGCAGCTTGAGCAAGTGCCTGCTCAATTACCTGATGGCTTAAAATAACGGGGAGAGCGATACCATTTGGCGCAGCTGGGCCATAGACAATATTAAACGGCACGCCAAAACGTTGGTAACGTTGTAAGAAGGCACTTACCTCACTAGAGGGCTTAGTCCAATCACCTTTAACTAAATGCACGGTATTTAGCTTTAGCCGGCTGTATGTTGGGTCTTGAAGCAGCACACCCACTTTATTTGCCTTACAGGTAATGCACCAATCAGCTGTCACATCAACCAACACGACTTTGCCTTGCGCCACTTGCTCGGCAATGTTGCTTTGTTGGAGAGGCTGCCAAACTAAGTCACTAGGCAATACTTTTGCCCAGCGCTCACTCGTCATTGCGCCCACTAATGCAACGCCGCCACCAAGCAACATCAAGGCACTAAAACTTATCAGCAATGCTTTAGCGCCGTATTGTTTAAGCAGTAACCAAACAAAGGTCAGCACTACCACGGCAGTTACAAGTAACACCCCAACACCAGATAAAAAATTGGCCAGTAAACTTAACAGCCATAGGCAAGTTGCCAGCAACATCAGAGCAAAAACCAGCTTTACTTGCTTCATCCATTTACCGGGTTTGGGTAAAGCTTTTGCTAATCTAGGAAATGCCGCTACTAACAGCCAAGGCAAAGCCATGCCAAGCGCTAATGCGCTAAAGATGATGATTAGAGATAAGGGTTCTGCTCCCAGAGCGAACGCCACCGCGGTTCCCAAAAATGGCGCACTACAGGGCGTCGCTAATAGAGTGGCAAACATCCCCTGTAAAAAGTGCCCGCCATAGCTATTTCCACCGCTGGTTGCTAAACGCGTTTGCCAAGAAGCCGGCAGGCTTATTTCAAACGCCCCCAACATATTTAGCGCAAACAACGCAGTTACCAGCACCATAAAGCCGATAAACCAAGGTTGTTGAAATTGAATCCCCCACCCTACAGCCTGGCCACTAACTTTAAGCAACATAACAAAGCCAGCCAAGATCCAAAATGACACAACAATGCCTGCAGCTGATGCTAAAAATTGGCGGCGAATTCGCCCTTGGTCGACACTAGCGGCAGCAATCACCGAGCTAAGCTTCATGCCTAATACAGGAAGTACACAAGGCATAACATTGAGGATTAAACCACCCAATAGTGCAAACACTAATAGCTTAGGCCAAGCGATTTCTTCTACACTGACCTGCCCAGCAACAACCTTACTTTGGTACTCAACAGCCTGCTGCTTATCAAATATGGTTAAGTGCAATACTTTGTCGGTGAGCATCGGTTGCGCTAACCAGTTTTCAGCGCTAAAAACCGCGCTTACTTGCTTAGACTGTAGACTCAAATTAAGCAGTTTAAATGTGGTTTCAGGGTCACCATCTACCACTAGTTGCGGCAACTGCCATTGATGTTCACCACGTAAGGTTACCTGCAATTGCTGCTTGGTTTCATCCCATACAAAATCACTAGTGCCTGCTTCAGCGAGGGGCGGTACCGCCATTTTTGCTTTGTTGTATAAATACATCGCTTCACTGTCTGGGCGCAGCGCTTGTAAGTCCACATCAACGGCAAAAGGGTAATCAGTGAGAACACAAACATTGGTGCAAGTAGATAGGGTTAATACCCCGCTTATTCGGCCTGCCTGAGAGCTAGAATCAACTCTTAACAACAGTGGAAAATCCACAGCTTGTTGGTAGCCAAAGGTTTGCAAACCCAGCAATGAAAAACGCTCGGGCCGCGGCCACAACCACTCAAGTGATTGCACGCTGCTTGCCTCATCCCAACGAATACTGGGCGCAACGCCGCCTTCTCCTGGCGAGCGCCAGTAGGTTTTCCAATCGCCTTCTAACTTCACTTGCAACACTGCAGGCAAAAGCTTGGTTTGCTGATTAAACTCACCAGTAAGCATAAGCCGAACTTGCGCAGGTGGATGTTGTTGATGAGTTAACCAGCCCGTGCTTTGGCTAAACGCCAAGCTCGGCGTTAAGCACAATAACAACAGCCAAGGTAATAAAATTTTCAATATCATCTCCAATAAATAAACATTAACGCAAAAGGTTGCCGTTAGTTTTTATTCTCGAAAATGACACACCGAGCGATACATTCGCCGAGGAGGCGGAATAGTAGGTTTAAGAAAGGTTTGAAAAGCGCTTAAGTGTGGCAGCATTACCAGCGCTAAAGCGGCAAATAGCACCACTACAAATACTTGCTCTAAGGTTTGAACGTATTGCTTAAGTAAATGTTCAGTAAAGTGACAGCTTTGCTCGTTTAATACCTGGCTGGAAAAGGTTTGTTCATCCGCTAAATGCGCACTGGGGCATGTGACACTCAAGCCAAGGTTTTTTGCTAAACAGGTAGCCAATAGCACTGCCAGCAGCAGTAAAGTAATTTTAGCTTTAAAAGTAGTGCGCTTAAAAAACATGGCTTGGGATTAACAAAATGATGTTCATCTTTTACTGATACTCGCTATAAATTACAAGTAATACCGCCAAAAATTGATCAACAAAATGTAAGTGAGATAAGGGCTAAAGTCAGAAATTGTCGCAGTAGAACAAAATGTTATACAAGGGTGCAACTTAGCAAAACTTTTTAGGTCGAAGCTTAACAACAAAAATGCCTTGTAATCACTTTTATGACACCAACTACCGCTATTACTATTGTTCGCTACCCTGGCGCCTCTCAGGCCGCCATATTTGGCTTACAAGAAATGTTTTTGTTAGCCAACAGTACCTCTCAACAGCAGCAATATAACCATCATTTTGAATGTAACATTGTTGAACATTACGATGTAATGGCGCAAGCATCCTGCTTACAGGTGGTAATCGTGCCACCCTGCATTAATCATGATTATTATCTCTCGCCAACACCAGAGCTTTTGCAATGGTTAAAGCTGCAGCATAAACAAGGTTGTGTAGTAAGCTCGGCCTGTGCTGGCGCATTTATATTAGCTAAGGTAAATTTACTAAACCAACGCCCGGTAACTACTCATTGGGCCTTAGCTGAAGACTTTGCTAAGCGCTTCCCTGATTGCCTGCTGCGCAGTGAACAAATTCTCATTAACGATGGCGATATTATTACCGCTGGCGGTTTAATGTCGTGGGTTGATTTGGGTTTGGAGTTGGTCGCGCAATACACTCGGCCAAGCATCATGCGCCAATTAGGGAAAAGCCTAGTTGTGGATACCGGGCCGCGCGAACAACGTTACTACCAAAGCTTTAACCCAAACTTTGAACATGGCGACAACGACATCATTAAAGTGCAGCACTTTATACAAAGCCACTATCAGCAAAACATCAACGTGGCACTACTGTGTGAACAATGCTTTCTCACAGAGCGAACCTTATTAAGACGTTTTGTTAAAGCTACTGGCCTAAAGCCTATTCAGTATTTGCAAAAACGGCGGGTTCAGAAAGCCTGCGAATTACTCGAGACAAGCCAGCAAAGTACCGAAGCTATTGCACAACAAGTAGGTTATGAAGACGCCGGAGCGTTTAGAAAAGTATTTATAAAAATCATCGGCTTAAGCCCAAGGGACTTTCGCCGACGATTTACCAAGTAGTGATGTTAGGCTAGCTAAACTGGGCCACCTGTTGCTGCAGCTCTTGCGACAGAGTTTGCAGTTGGGTGGCGCTACTGGCTGTTTGCGCCGCAGTATTTCGGCTATCACTGGTAAGGTTACTAATTTGTGAGGCATTAGCAGCAATTTCTTGCGATACCTGCGCTTGTTGCTCGGTAGTAGCAGCAATGGTTTCCGACTGGCTAGCAATACTAGTAACTTGCTCGGTAATGCCATTTAAGGCTTCACCAGTTTGCGCTGCATGCTCGGTAAAAAACTCACCGCGTTTCTGGCTCTCGCTCATCATGCTCACCGCATTGCTAGTGCTTGATTGCAACTTGGCGATAATGGTTTCCACTTCTTTAACAGATTCTTGAGTACGTTGGGCCAGCGTTCTTACTTCATCTGCAACCACTGCAAATCCGCGCCCTTGCTCTCCGGCTCGCGCCGCTTCAATAGCTGCATTAAGTGCTAATAAGTTGGTTTGGTCGGCAATATCGTTGATCATTTTAGTGACATCTTGAATGTTGTTACTTTCTTTACCTACTAACTCAATGGCCTCTGCCGAGGATTTTAATTGGTCATTAAGTAAATCAATCTCTCCCACCATTCGAGCGACCAGTTTTGCCCCTTGCTGGGTATTACCGTCAGCAGCGCGCACGCTGCTAGCAATGTCTTCAACCTGTTCAGCTACCGACGCCGCAGAGGATGACATTTCTTCAATAGCCGCTGCTACTTGGTCAACCTGCGCTTGCTGATTATCCAACTGGCCTAGGCTATGCTCCGCATCTTGGTAAACACCACTGGAGCGCTCTTGCAGAGCACTACTGGTATTTCGAATACTTCCAACCAAGTCGTTTAGTTTACTAGCCATCTCTTTCGCGCCAGCACTTAACTGCTCAACTTCGTTGCTTGATTCTGCTCGGCCATCTTGAAAACTAACGCTAATTTCACCGTTACCCATGCGCTGCATGTTTTCGCTTAATACCTCTAAGGGTTTAGTCATTTGTTTTAGTAACAAGGCTAAACCCAGTAACACCACTACCGCTACCGAAACCGATACTAAAGCAATTAACACCAGTAAATCGCGGCTAGCTTTAGTGATTTCACTAACAAAGGTGCCACCCAGTATTTTCCAATTCCAACCTGGTACTTCGGCAAATACCAAGTATTTCTCACCCACTACACCATTGTATTCATAAGGGTAAAACAAACGACCAGAAGGCTGCTTAAAGATTTCTTTAAATGGCTGATTACCGTCGTAGTCACGGCGATCAATAATCGATTCACCTGGTTTAATTTCTGGGTGTAATAAGTAGTTACCAAGTAAATGGCTAGCATCGTTGTCTACCACAATGGTGTAACCAGTATCGCCCCATTTAATTTGTGAAAGATTATCGAAGATTTCTTCTGTGGCTTGGTCGATAGGTACCCCAATAAAACTTAAGGCGGCTACTTTGCCCTGTTGGTTTTTTATCGGCTTATAGTAGGTGAGATAGTCTTTTCCAAATAAAGTAACTTTTGCATGAAAGGCTTGGCCACTTACCAAAGTGCTATAGCCAGGGTGATTTAAACCCAACTTAGTGCCAACAGCACGCTGAGCTTGGCTATTTTTTAATGAGGTGCTCACCCGCACAAAATCGTCGCCAGAGGCACTAAACAAAGTAGCAACCGCGCCGGTATCGGCGGTAAAACGGTCCACATAGCGACTGTTATCAATCAGTGAGGCACCACGAATATGAACATCTTTAACGCTAAACTGCTCAAATTGAACAGTGCGTTCAGCCACTTCTACGCCACTCAAATAGCCATTTCGAAACGTAGCTTCTAAATCCTGAGCTCGCTCTAAATAAGACGCAAATTGCCCTTCAACCATAGAAGCAACCGCTTTTACTTTTGATTCATGATCAGCCATCGCTTGTTCAAACAGCGCTTTGGAGGCTTTGTTATATACCAGCGCCGCCATTAAACCCAAACCTAACAAAATGATCAGGCCAATAACTAACTGCAACTGCAATGAGATACTGCGACTTTTAAACCCACTAATCATGCCAAACTCCCTTTCTTAAAATTGACTAAAAAGTCAACAATTCACTTACTAAAGCTAATTTAAGCAAAACAACTGGTCAAGTAAATATCACAAAGGCATCACAAGAGCTTTCCTTGTTTTATATCAACAAGCGCTCTACACGGGCATTTTTTGTTAATAAGTGCAATATTTTATCGGCGAGAATGCTCACAAAAACGTTTATATGACAATTGCGTCACATAACGTTTTATTAACATATTTAAGGGAGTAAGAACCAAAGCAGCTGGATGCTACTTTGGCTAAGTAAGATAAAAGAATTAGTTAGCGGCTGCCTTGCTAATGCCCGCTAACGCACCAGCGATTTTACCAAACACCGGATCGCAACCAGCTACCTGGTGACGCTTAGCGAGATACTGAGGATCGTTATAAGAAATCCATACTTTCCCAGCTTCATCTTGCCAAATAAGTGCTTTTTGCGGCAAATCTAAGGCAATCAGCTGTTGGCACTTCATTAGAGGTGAACCGACTTTAGGGTTACCAAATATAATCAATTGAGTATCTCTAAGCTCAATACCCACTTTCTCTGCGCCATCAGAATGCTTAACTTGGTTAAACACTGTCATGCCTTTTTGCTCGAGTATGCTCAACATACGCTCTGCGGTTTGGTTTACATCATGCTGGCTGGCCACACTGATTACGCCATCACTAGCAGCATTTGCAGCAAATACACTGCAGTACATGATCAACAGCACGCTCATCTTACTGATAACGCTTTGCCCGACTTCCTTCATCTGCCCACATCCTAATTGATTAATAAATACTGGAAAAACAAGCTAGTGGCTGTTTTACCGTCCACCATCAAGTCTAGTGCATTATTTGTTTTGCAGATCCACAAGCGACTTTTTGCGCTGCTTTAAATGTTTACTGCGGCAAAAATGAATTTCTCTAATTCCCCAATTTCTTAGTTAAAGCCACTATTCTGAGGCCATCAATAGCTGGCCTCAAAAATAGATGCCAGCGAGAAATAGTTTAAGCCAGGAGAGTCTAGTATGTTCAATCTTAAAACCTTTAGAAGCACCACCTGTGTGGCAGCCCTTAGCTTGACACTGCTAAGCCCATCGCTTCTGGCCATTCAATCTAGCACCCAAATCCGCAATACTCCGACGCCGATTGGCGTATCGAGCACAATGGCAACAATAATTGAAAATCGTCAAGTTTCTAACAGTGAACTAAAAGCGCCAGATTCAACGAAAGCTTGGCTAGAGGTACAACAACAATTAAATAGTGAGTTTTCTAAACTTGCCCTAAAAGCCGCAGAAAGCCTACCTGTAAGCTATCAAAAAAAGACCATTGCTGGCGTAGATACTTTTGTAGTGACGCCAGATAAAATTGACCCTCGTTACGCTGGCCACTACTTCATGCACCTACATGGTGGAGCCTTTGTATTTGGCGGAGAAGAGGCAGCACTGCGCGAAGCAATTTGGATGGCAAACGGTCTTAATGTAAAGGTAATTTCGGTAGATTACCGCAAGCCTCCTTTACATCCTTTCCCCGCCGCCATCGATGATGCTGTTGCAGTTTGGAAAGAGATTACTCGCCAGCAACCTGCCAACAAAACGGTGTTATTTGGCACTTCTGCAGGCGGTAATTTAACCTTGGCGACAACCTTACGGCTAAAAGAGCTGGGCTTAGAACTACCTGGAGCGCTGTTTGCTGGTACTCCAGCCACCGATTTGGCTCACACTAGTGATAGCTGGCACACCTTAAAAGGACTTGATCCCTTAGGTAGCCGTGAAGGCTTAATTCAAGGCACTTTTGAGATTTATGTCCCTTCTAGCGATTTTAACAACCCTTTAGTGTCTCCTATTTATGGTGACTTAAGCGGCTTCCCACCAACCCTATTAATATCAGGTACTCGTGATTTACTGCTTAGTGACACAGTTCGTATGCACCGTGCTCTGCGCGCAGCAGAAGTAACCGCAGACTTACATATATACGACGGCCAATCACACGGTGATTACATGATGGGACTGTTTTATGACTTACCAGAATCTGATGATGCTCTGGCTGAGTTAGGAAGCTTTTTTGACACTCACCTTAACTAAATAACTGGCGAGCCTCATGGGGGGCTCGCGGGTCTTCTAATACACGGGGCATTGCTTAATATGACGCGCTTACTCATTGCTATTACCTTACTAAGCCTTTCAGTTTCAGCAATGGCGAGTGCTGCCTCAACAGAAGACCCAGTCTCAGCGCAACGCAGTATCGATTTATCCTCTCCTCAGCAAACCTTAGACAGTTTCCTTCGTAGTTCTAAGCAAGTTATTAGCGCATGGCGCTCCGAACAATTTAACTCTTTAGAAGGGCAAATTGCCTTTTACCAAGCCAGCAAAGCTCTCGACTTATCCACCACAGCCAACCGCAATCGAAATGTTGTAGTAATGGAGAAAATCGTATTACTAAGGGAAATACTTAATCGTATTGAATCCAGAGAGTCAGTTCAATTTACTCCCCTGCCCGCAGATGAAGCAGGCCTAAAGTCACGATGGCGCATTAGTGGCACCGACTTAATCATTGAAAAACAGCTAGAGGGTTTTAGAGCAGGCCAATATTTGTTTTCAGCCTTGTCAGTTAACCGCTTATCCCATCAATACTTTCTATTTGCCATTAGTGAGAAGCAAAACTTAGCGCACCAAGATCTCTATCAAGAATTTATCTTAAACCCTGGTCCGCTGCTATCACGAAGCTTAGTAATGTCTCTTCCCGCGTGGAGCCAAGAGTTGCTTGCGGGACTGCCTATTTGGCAATGGATAATGTTACTAAGCATGTCACTAGTAAGCTTTAAAGCGATTAGGTTCAGTTTTTTGTTAGGCCAGCTATGGAATGCGCGCTTTAACAATACCAAACGCCATTGGCAATTTGGTAAGCAACTGGCACTAATATTTAATATCTCGTGGATGATGTTGTTTAGCAAAATCATAGACGATGGTATCTGGCTCTATGGCATGGTCTACCAGATCAGTTCAAGCTTGATCCTTAGTGTACAGTTTGTGCTTGTTGCTTGGTTTGTCTTGTCTATTTTCATCTATATCGCAATCCTTATCACCACCAAAAAGTATCAAGATACACCCTTAGAATCATCCCCAGATTCCTCACTCATCTTGGTGCTAGCTAAAATTTTAGGCGGCATAACCATTGTGTTGCTTGGCTTGTACGTCTTGGAGTTTATGGGCGTATCTATATCTCCACTGGTTGCTGGTTTAGGTGTCGGTGGTTTGGCAATTGCCTTAGCCATTCGCCCACTACTTGAGAACTTAATTAACGGCTTAACTCTATACGCTGATGGCGGCATTAAAATTGGCGAGCTATGTCGCTACGGCGACAAGAACCTTTATGGTGTTATCGAGAATATTGGGCTGCGGGCAACTCGTATTAGAACATTAGAACGCTCAGTAATTACCATACCTAACTCTGAATTTGCCAATATGGAAATCGATAACCTAGAACGGCGAGACAGGCGCCGTATGGAGCACATACTCAAGCTAAGACCAGAAATAAGCGTAGAGCAACTGCAAGTACTGCTGGTGAATTTACGGCGCGACTTTTTGCGCCACCCCAAAGTAGAAGAGGAACCAACTCGCGTAAGATTTATGGGCTTAGGCAGCTATTCACTTAAAGTCTCGATCGTACTGTACATTCGCTGCCGAGATCACGACGAGTTTATGGCACTGCAAGAAGATTTATTATTTATGCTGTACAAAGCTGTTGATCAAGTTGGCGCAAAACTGGCGTTTTCAACCCAGCACCAATATGCCGGTCGGCTTAAAACTATTGAAGAAGAACAAGTTCTTAAAGCACAACAAACCGTGCAAAAATGGCATGAAGAGGAAAGCTTCCCCTTCCCTAACTTTAGTTACAGCTACCGTTATGAAATTAAAGACACCTCTATCTTTCCTGTCCTCACATCGGCAGTAAGAAAAGACAGCCAATTCAACTAAATATGTAGGCAAAGACGAGTATATGAATTGCTGAAATACATATACTCATTGCCCCATATAGGCAAAATAGAAGTCAAATATTTATCCTTAACTTCTATTTGGAACAACACCATGACAGCTTTCTTGAAACGCGAACACATACTAATTTTTGGGATGCTACTTGTTGCTTTTCTTAAGCTAGGTGGCGACAGCTTTCTGGCTCCCACTAGCGGCATTGTTGCTTACTCGTTCACTACACTTATTCTGTTCGGTATTGTATTGGCAGCTATCTTTGCGGTAGTTCGTCACTCCGATGCGCTAGCCATAAAACTGGGTGACCCCTACGGCACCTTATTGCTGACTCTCTCGGTGATTATTCTTGAAGTTGTGATGATTTCATCGGTGATGTTAACCGGAGACGCCAACCCTGTACTAGCCCGAGACACGATGTTTGCGGTGATTATGGCGGTACTTAATGGCTTACTCGGTATTGGCTTAGTGCTAGGCGGGCTGCGTTACCATACTCAAACCTTTAGCCGTGAAGGCATTACCTCCTATATGGTGGCCATTATTCCACTGTCGGTATTGTGTTTAATTTTACCTAACTTTATTCCCAGTAACAGCGCAGGCGCAATGCCACTCATTTTCACCATCGCACTAATTGTGGTGTCGGTCGCCTTGTATGCTGTTTTCCTTTACACCCAAACTAAAAGTCATAGCTACTTCTTTGTAGATGCTAAAAATGAAGACGAACACGAAGCGCACGGCCCATTAAAGAGCAATCTCTATCACTTCTTACTACTCGTGGGTTATCTAGCGGTGATTATCTTACTGGCTAAAAACTTAGCCATGCCTATCGACCACGGCATTAGCAACCTTGGTGCGCCAGCAGCACTAGGTGGTTTAATTGTTGCTTTGTTAGTGCTAGCGCCAGAAGGCCTTGGTGGGGTTAAAGCCATCATGAAAAACCAATTACAGCGCGCCATGAACCTATTCTTTGGTTCGGTACTAGCCAGTATTGCCCTCACGGTGCCTACAGTATTAGTGATTTCAAGCTTGATGGCTGAGCCAATTACTCTAGGTTTAGGGGCAATTGATACTACCTTGCTTATTGCTACCTTGTTAGCCACTTCTGTGAGCGTGGTGAGCGCCAAAACCAATGTACTTAATGGCGTTTCTCACTTAATACTGTTCAGCATGTATTTAGTACTGATTTTTGTATAAGGAGAGGTGCTAAATGCTTGAATTATTGTCGATGATTTATAACAGCGACTTTGAATCATTACGCGATATGAGCTCAACAAACTGGATATTGTTTTTGCTGTTCATGATCTTGTTTATTGAATCTAGCTTTATATTTCTGCCATTACCCGGCGATAGCTTAGTGCTATTTGCTGGAACCCTTATCGGCTTAGGCATACTGGATTTTACCAGTACCTTTGCATTACTAAGTTTAGGAGCAGGTTTAGGAACCTGCATAGCTTACTTACAAGGTCGTTACTTGCAAAAAACCAAGCTAATGAGCCATGCTAAGCGAGCAGTTCCTAGCGATACCATGCAGCGGGCAAATACCTTGTTAAGGCGTTTTGGTTTTATCGCCCTGCTGGTTTCTCGCTTTATTCCTTTTGTACGCGTGGTCACTCCCATGTTGATGGGAGCAGCAAGGTTTAAATCGTCAAAAACTGTGTTGATGAGCTTTACCAGTGCCTTAATGTGGGTTTGCCTGCTGCTCCTAGTGGGCAAATGGATCACCATTAACCCACTCGTAGATGCTTACCAACATCTACTCACTCGGATCTTTATCCTCAGTAGCCTAGTGCTTATGTTAGTAGCCATAGCGGGTACACTGTATCGCCTAAGCAGCCGAGGTAAGCGGATTAAGTCTTTGTAAAAGCTATTGATAGCAAGGGATTGCTTTCCTCTTCTTCCTATTCCACTAGCATTGCTAAGCTGTCTATTCGTGTTTATTATCACCCTATTGCGCTAACATTTTTGTAACCAGCAGGGTAAACATGGATAAACAACTGGCCGATCTTGATTTAAACCTCATAAAGTTACTCAAGGTAGTTGTAGAAACCAAGAATACCCACCAAGCAGCCAAAGTTTTAGGCATTTCTCAGCCCAGTGTCAGCCGAGGTTTAGCCAAATTAAAAGAAACCTTCGGCGAGCAATTAGTAATAAGAAAAGCCCACGGTATAGAACCCTCTGAGTTAGCCGAAAAGTTAGCTGAAGCCGCCGATGACATGCTGCTACCGATCAGTAAAGTTATACAAACTTACCAAAACTTTAATCCTTTGGAGTTTGATGAAGAGGTAAGCATAGCCCTTACCCCAACTTTGTTAGAAGTATTTGGCTCTGAGCTCTATCAGGCTTTAGAAAACGCTCTGCCTAAAGCAAAATTTCAGCTAGTTTTTATTAACTCAAATAGCTTAAATTACCTGCTCAATGGCAAGCTAGACTACATTGTCCAAATCGGCGAGCTTAGCTTACCGCAAGAGGTATACTCCCATGCTTTAAAACGCGTTAAATTAGCGATTGTTGCAAGAGAAGCTCACCCTGTACTCAGCCAAAGCTCGGAACTTGCCGATATTCACCACCTGCCTGTTGTACGTATGGCTCCAGAAAATCAAGGCTCAAAGCGCTCTGCTTTACATGAGTATTACGCAGCAAAAGGCTACTCAGCTCAGGTTATCTTAGATACTCATGAAATTGAGTTAATCACCGAAAAACTTAAGCGCTCAGACGCCATAACTTACTCTAGCAGCTTTATCACTTACAATAACCCTAAGCTAAAATGCTATCCACTTCCTAGTAATACTCCTCATAGCCAACGCGAGATATCAATTGTGGGGAACTACTTGCAAACCCGACGCGGCTCACCACTTAGCCAACTAATCCATCAGATACTTAGCAGCTGTTTTAATAGTTTTGAGCAACCCGAGAGCTAAATTTTTTTTCAGCACACACCACAGCCAAGGCTTTAACTGTTCACTTGCTAGATCTTGTTTTCTGACAAAAGACACCTGGTATACAAAGCTATAACTCGCCCAGCTAACTAAGGTAAATGAATCACTGTTATTCATCGCCTCCGCGCTTATCCCTCAATACACTGCTTATCAACTAAACGGGAATACTCTTTCACCTGTATCCCAATTTACCAACGCAATATAGCGGCAGTTGCTTAAGCCTTATCACTTAACGCTGCTCTCGGATACGACAACATAATCAGGTTCTAGAAAGATGAAGATAACAAAGGCTGTTAAACCAATAAGTGCCAGCTTAATCAGTTTGGCTATTGCCGGGGCAGTGTCTGCTGCACCTAATCAATACGGCATGTCTCTGCAACAAGAGCTTGTGACTACCGAAAATGGCGCTATTACTGCTCGCCCACAAGCCGCAGTGAATACCGCTTGGAATGTGGCCGAAAAACAAGTAAATCAAATTAGCGAGGGGGTGTATCGCATCGCCGGCTGGGGTATTGGCAACATCATTGCTTTAGAAGGTCCTAAAGGATGGATCATTATAGATACCGGAGACAACATTCAATTAGCAAGCGAGCAACGAGCAGCACTAGAGAGAAAAGTAGGCCAGTCAATTAAGGTAGCTGGCATTCTCTACACCCACTCTCATTATGTACATGGTGCTAAGGCTTGGCGGGATGAAAACACCCAAATTTTTGGCCATGAGGAACTCACCGCTAACTTACGAGCAGATGAGGGCATAAGCATATTAAGCGGTAACTTTAAAACCAGAGCCGCTATTCAGTTTGGCATGCTTCACCCTCAACAGGGTAAAGATGCGTTTCCCAGCATGTTAGGTTTTAGTCCAGAGAAACTGAGTGGTGAATCCGGGTTTATTCCACCTGACAAAACCTTTAAAGACGGCGTAATTGAAACTTACTCCATTGCAGGCCTTGAGGTAGAAGTACTGCCTAGCCAAACCGACGTGCTCGATTCTGTGGCATTCTATTTCCCACAGCATAAGTTGCTGGTTTCTAATGCGATGAATGATGACAGCCTATTTAATCTTTATACTCTGCGAGGCGATATCTACCGAGATCCTATGCGTTTAGTCAACGCGGCTGATTTAGCCTTGAGTCGCGATATAGAGCTACATATAGACATTCATGGAGCAGCTAACATTGGTAAAGACAAGGCCCGCCAAGCACTCGAGTATTTTAGAGACAGCATGCAACTCATCCATGACCAAACCTACCGCGGAATTGCCATGGGTAAAGATGCCCAAGAAATTGCAGAATGGATCTACATGCCCAAGCGCTTACGTGCTAATCAAGAAACCTATGGCCAGGTTGAAAGCTACGCCAAGCAAGTATACAACGCTCGAATTGGCTGGATGGGTTGGGATGTCTACGATATCAATCCACTTCCCAAACAGCTACAAGCGCAGAAAACCGTTGAAGCAATGGGCGGTGTAGATGCAGTTATTGCCATGGCACAACAAGCCCAGGCCAAAGGCGATATAAACAGTACACAGTGGAGCTTATTTTTAACCACGCAGTTGCAAAACATGGGAGCATTAACAGAGCTGGCCAAACAAACCCGAGCCGATAGCGCCCGAACACTTGGCCAACATACTAGCTCAGCTAACGCTCGTGGCTTCTACATTTCCGAAGCCTTATTACAGGAAGGAAGTCTTAGATTTGGTAAACACACCATCACAGACTATCAACAACTCAGTGATAGCTTCGCAGCATTAGATGCGCAAAAGCTCGCCAGCTCTCCATTAGATGATAACGTTCACTACCTACGTTATATGCTTGATACCCGCTTAGCCGAAGATAAGGCGCTACAGTTTAATCTTCATTTTGTAGATGAAGATGCACATTATGCGATTGCGCTAAGAAATGGAGTGATTGCGATTACCCAACAAGCGAATAAAGGCAAGACCTTTGAGCTAACAAAACAAAAGTGGGATCAAATGCTACTGGGTGAATTGACTTTCTCGCAGCTAGATAAAGAGCTAAAACTCGTTGACCAGGTTATCGGTCGCTAAGCCTTACTCGCCAGTTTATACTGCCTCCTTGCTCAGCCCACGCGAGCAAGGAGCTTAGCCCTCCCAGTAAGCGGAAACGCTGCTTCTTTGCTACAGCTCGATTCAATCACTTAAGTTTAATGCCTTGCACTAAGCGGCTCTATCCCATCTAGCCTCGCCCTATGAAATACACATATGAATTTTTGATATACCTGTGAGATTTATGGCTTAGTTACTAAAATTCTCTTCTTTTTATTAAGAGGAGAAACCATGATAAAGCCTGTTGCGGCGGCCCTTGCCTTAACATTTAGCACCACTAGTTTTGCCGAAAGCAGTTCAAGCAATCTATTTCCTGAAGTTACCTTGTTTAACGCTGCAAATGGCGAAGACCAAGAGCGTCTATGGTCACAAACTAAGTTAATGTTTGGGCTTGGAGCAGGCGTAATTGGTGCTTTATACCTAATGCCAGAGTCCGTGACCAACTGGGATAAATCAGAAATAGGCCGCGGCAACATGGCGCAGAAATGGTGGGACAATGTAAGACAAGGCCCAGTATGGGACGACGACCATTGGGCAATAA
The DNA here is from genome assembly GCF_037076485.1 of Agarivorans sp. OAG1. Taxonomy (NCBI): domain Bacteria; kingdom Pseudomonadati; phylum Pseudomonadota; class Gammaproteobacteria; order Alteromonadales; family Alteromonadaceae; genus Agarivorans; species Agarivorans sp. OAG1. Next base: position 1,334,611 of record NZ_AP028990.1, on the reverse strand, counting down.
ATTACATTGGCCACCCCTACTTTGGCGGGGTGTATTATCAAGTTGCCCGAAAAAGCGGTTACGACCAGTTCAACTCCTTTCTCTACACCACCCTCATGAGCACCTTATACTGGGAATATGGTATTGAGGCCTTTGCCGAAGTACCGTCTATTCAAGATCTAATTGTTACTCCCATCGGTGGCTGGTTATATGGTGAATGGGCCTATCAAACCGAGCAGCGCATTCGCGCCGGTGGCGGTGAGGTAATGGGTTCTACTAGGTTGGGGAACGCCTCCTTGTTTTTACTGGACCCAGTAGAAAGTATTGGTAAGGGGATTAACCGAGTTACAGGGAATGACACCATAAAAACAGGCATTACTTTTAACACCAGCAATCCAGTGCAAACGCCAAGTGAGGTTCGCGCTAAAGAATCCTACTACGGCTTCACCCTACATTTTCATTACTAATTAACACTAGCCATCTAACAGTCACGGACGACTTAAGTTCACTTTTCTCCACCTTCCCTTTGGTAATAAAGCCTAAATAAACTCGGCCTCATTGCTTGCCAATACCATTGCTTTCTCATTCATTTAAACCAGCTAGCGTCACTTTCAATTAGGCTTACTAGAGCTAAGTAAAACCGCAACAAAAAACGACACCCAAAGGGTGCCGTTAACGAAAACATCTCAGCTTAGTTAGCGCTAGCTTTCTTGAATTAGCTCAATGCTCAACTCATTACCTAGGCTAGGGTCAGGATTGACTAAAGAATGCGTCAGTCTTGGTAACACAATAAAAAGTAACAACATAAAGGCAATAAAATAGCTTTGTTTCATCTTTTATCCTCCAATCTTTAGCCAACTCGGCCATTTCTAGTTGGCTCTATAAGCTGATAGTCAGACGCTTGTAAGCCTAATACTTTTGGCAAGGTGGCACCAATGCCTACCGAGGAAAAGGTGCCTATAACAATTCCGCTAAATAAGGCGGTAGCAAAAGCTTGTAGCGGAGCGCCAGCCAATAACCAAATACAAGCAACGGTTAACAAAGTAGTACCAGATGTCACCAAAGTGCGGGTCATTGTCGACACCAAAGCACGGTCAATTTGGGTATCGAGTTCTATTTTGCTGCTGGCCCGTAAGTACTCTCTTATCCTGTCGCCAATCACTATCGAGTCATTCAGGGAGTAGCCTATCACCGCCAGAACAGCTGCCATTACCGTTAGGTCGAATTCAATCTGTAACCAGGCAAACAAACCTAATACCAGCAATACATCGTGAAAAAGCGCAATCACCGACGCTAAGGCTAATCGCCACTCAAAGCGGAACGACAAATAGATCATCATCGCCAGCAATGAAGCAAAAATTGCCAATCCGCCCATTTCAAACAACTCGCTACCTACCTGCGGACCAATAATCGAGCTACCCAGCAACTCAACTTGCCAAGCATCTGGTAACTGGCTGTGCCAATTGGCAGTAACCGCCTCGCTAATATCCAACCCTTGGCGAATGATCCAATGGTTGGAACCAGAGCGGCTCATTGAATACCCATCGACCAGCAGCAGGTCCAATTGCTTAGCCATTTGCTCTTGCTCCGGCGGGTAATGAGTAGCTAATTCGGTCACTACTCCGCCAGTAAAGTCGACGCCAAAGCTAATCCCTTTTGTGACCAACCCCACGACAGAAGCCAGTACCAAAACCACCGACAGGTTCAAAGCCCCTTGGCGCAAAGCCGTAAGCGAAAAACGGTTTATCCAAGCTTTCATGATGCAAGCTCCTGTAGTTGTCTTAGCGCAGCTTTTCGACGCCAAGCAAGTTGTAAATTGACCAAAGAGCGCGACACATACACGCCGGTAAACATGCTGGTTAACAAGCCAAGGCCGAAGGTAATGGCAAAGCCTTTAATCGGGCCAAAACCTACCGAAAACAAAATTGCTGCAATAATCAGTGAGGTAAAGTTGGCGTCAAAAATAGTGCTAAAAGCATTTTTGTAGCCATGATGTACCGCCATTTCTTCACTTAAACCACGGCGCCTTTCTTCTTTTATTCGCTCAAAAATGAGTACGTTGGTGTCGGTTGCCATACCAATAGTAAGCACAAGGCCCGCAATGCCCGGCAAAGTGAGTACAGCCCCCGGCACCAAAGAAAGTAAACCAATCAAACAAACTAAATTAAGCACCAAGGCGATGTTTGCAATTAAGCCAAGGCCTCGATACCACACCAACATAAAGGCCAGCATTAAGCCCATACCAAGGGCAAGAGCCGCAAAGCCATTGCTAATATTTTGCTCACCTAAACTGGGGCCCAATAGCCGTTCTTCGACAATTGAAATAGGTGCCGACAAACTGCCAGCTTTAAGCAATAAGGCTAAGTCTTGGGTAGCTTGCACACTGTCCATACCGGTAATGGTAAACCTAGATCCTAAATGCGCTTGAATGGTAGCAACACTAATTACCTTGCTATGTCGCTCCAATACGCCAGCTTCATTTTCTAGATACTCGGTATAGAGCGTGGCCATTGGCTGACCGATATTTTGTCGGCTAAAGTCAGACATTCGGTTGCCACCAGCACTGTCCAAATTAATCAACACTTCAGGCATGCCAAACTCACCAAACTGAGCACTAGCATTAGTAATTTTTTGACCAGTTAAAATGGGCCTAGTATCGATGCCAACAGGCTCACCAGAAACGTTTTGATGGACATCGCCGTTAGCACTAAGTGCGTGAAAGCTAATGGTAGCTGTGGCACCGATAACGCGTTTTGCTTGCGCGGGGTCTTGTACGCCAGGCAACTCAATTCTTATAAAGTTATGGCCCTGGCGCTGCACTACTGCCTCGGTAATGCCGAGGGCTGCTACGCGATCTCTCAAGGTTTGCAAATTTTGCATCATCAGCGCTTGATGAAAATCTTGATGACCAGCTAGGTTAATGGTGAACAAACCCGCTTGTTGCTGTCTCACTTCATGCTCTGGGAAGTTGCTTTGAAAGGCATTAAGTGCTGCCATTGTTTGCTCTGCCACTCTTGCAGGGAAGCTTAATTCAAGTTGTTGCTGCTCATTACTTAACACTCGTGCGCCACGCGCACCTTGTGTTCGTAGTAGCGTATTTAGTTCACCTCGTTGCTGTGCTAAAGACTCATTAATCGCTTGTTGAGTATCAACTTCTAGTAAGAATTGCACACCACCACGTAAATCCAAGCCAAGTTGCAACGGTGATAAACCTAAGCGCGCTAACCATGCTGGCCCACTAGACTGCATAGCAATAACTACTTCAGCATGCTCTCCGAGATGCTTGTTTAATACTGCTTGAGCGTGCTGCTGCTCGCTGGTATTCGCCAGAGTGAGCGTAGCTTGGCTATCACTTATTTCAGCAAAACTTATCTCTATACCTTCCTCGTTCAACCACTGGTAAAGCTGAGTCCCCACTAGCTCGCCAGACGCTGCTTGCTTATTAGTACTGACTTTAATCACTGGCCGTTCGGCATAAATATTAGGTAAGGCATTTAGCATCAAAAAGCCAAGGCTAATTAAGATGACCAAGTAGTGCCACAAGGAGTAGCGATTAAAGGCTCTTGTCTGTTTGCGCATTTAAATCTCAAAGATTAAGAAGTTGATATGCAGCTAAGTTATCGCGAACAAACTGGATTGAAGAGGTATTTCAGTGATTCATTAATGTTGCTTTTGGCGTCGAGACGTAGCCTAAAAGGTGAACAAAAACGAATCACTCAAATACATCGAGTTAAGCCAGAAATTCATCAACAATGCCTGCAACACGGTGGCTAACTCACCTAAACCTTAACGCAATCAACCCAAAGAGACTGATATGCAGATTGAAACTATTTTTACCGTAGCCGGCTTAACCATGCTGGCCTTACTCCCCATGGTTAACCCTCCCACCTCGGCCACCCTTTTGCTGGGTTTAAGTAAAGGACATGGTAAAAGCTATCTGTCGCGCCAAGCCAAGCTGGCCAGTTTGTTTTTGTTTATCGCCTTAACCGTTACCTTTTTTATCGGTTCTTCTATCTTGGAATTATTTAGTATTTCGATGCCTAGTTTACGTTTAGGCGGTGGACTGATAATTGGTGCAATTGGCTTTAAGATGCTATTCCCAGCACCGCCAGAAAAAATTGAGCTGCCCAAGCAAGACTCCATTGCATTTGTACCGCTCACCATTCCGTCTATGTGTGGCCCAGGTACCATGGCGCTAGTGATTAGTGGCGCGTCTGAAATTGCCAGCTTACCTGAGGATGTAAGCAAACCTAGCGTTTACTTAGGCAGCTTAATAGGCTTTGCTGGCGTGGCCTTGGTTGCATGGCTAGTACTTAGCATGGCTTATCCAACACTTAAATTACTAGGCAAAAACGGCATCGACGCCTTCACCCGTATTATGGGCTTCTTGTTGGTGTGTATGGGCGCTCAGTTCCTGGTTAACGGCCTCACCGAAGTTTATCAAACCATGGAGCTGGTGCTGTAAGCCCTACTCGCCGTCAAATAAAGAGATAGCCAATGAGCATAACAGTAATTAAAAAAACGGCCGGAGTGTATAAACAAGCGGGCCTTGAACTAGTCGCCAGCTTTAACCCAAGCATAGATGAGTTTTTGTGGATAGATATTTCGGGTGACGTATCTAAGGAGCTGCAACAACAATTGGTTCACCTTGGTTGTCATGAGCTGGCGCTTGCCAGCTACTTCCAACAAAAACAAACAGCCAGAGCCGAAGCATTTCCCGGCACTACCTTAATCCTATTTAAAGAAGCAGTTAGCCTAGCCGATGACTATGAACTACGTGCACAAAATATTGGTTTAATTTGTAAAAGCCGAATGATTGTTAGTCTGCATCCGCAACCTTCGCAAGCCATTGAAATGCTACAAGCTAACTTAAGTAAAGAGAACAATAAAACCACCGAGCACTTGGCGGTAGCACTAATGCAAAACGTGGCGAACAATTACTTACACAAGTTATTAGATTTTGACCAAGAAATCGAACGAGTAGAAGATGAATTACTCGCTGGCGATAAAGTTAACAGCTTAAAAAAGCTAGTTAATTATCGATACCATTTTCGCAAACTCAACCGCGTTCTAGAGTTTAATCAAAATGTTGTTGATCGCCTAAGCTCCGACGAACTGGCGTACTTTTCGACAAAATCAACCAAAGACCAACATGAATGGCTAAAACTATATGAACGCAGTAAGCGCATATATGGTTTGTCTAAAATGTATTACGAACTGTGTGGTGACTTATTAGACGGACATATTTCCATTAGCACTCACGACCTAAACAACACCATGAAAGTACTCACCATGATTACCGCCATCTTTGTTCCCTTAGGTTTTATCGCTGGGATCTACGGCATGAACTTTGAGAACATGCCTGAGCTCGCGTTCACCTATGGTTACTACTTCACCTTAAGTGGCATGGCGATTATTGCCGCATCGTTTTTTGCCATCTTTAAAGTGAAGAAATGGATCTAAGGCGGTACTTGGTCAACAAAGTGCAGCTTAAGTCATCTGGTTTAGGTTCCACACCATCACCTTTGCTAGCTTCTCAAATTCCTCAATTTGCTGTTCACTGAGGTTTTGACACATTTGGCTTTGCACTTTGCTTTGGGTCTCTTCAATTAAGCTTGCCAGCGCTTGTCCCTCGTTAGTGAGAGACAAGAGCTGGCTGCGTTTGTCTTCTGGGTTGGCGGTTTTTCTCAACCAATCTTTTTCAATCATTTCTTTTAGCAAACGGGCGATTTGCGCTTTATCACGAGAAAAGTGATTAACAATGTCGTTAGCCGTGCAATGGTGGCTTGCGGCAATAAAACTTAAACAACTCACATGCATGGCATTTAAGCCTAGTTGTTGGGCTTTTAAGCCAGAGCGCATAGCAATTCTATATGCTTGAACCAGAGCAAAAACCGAATCAGAAATTGATTGCTGTTTCATAAGACCTCAAATAATAGTTGACTAAGTCTACCTTTAAAAATATAGTTGATTTTATCAACCTATTAAACAATGTACAAGTCATTAGGAGTAACGATGAAGCCAAAAATGTATCCGGTTCAGGTATCACAGCTTATCCCACTCTCTCCTCACCTACTGCGGATTGTAGTAAAAGGCAGCAGCCTTAAACGCTTTCCTGAATCTAAGGAAGGGGCACACGTGAAGGTGATATTGCCAAACAGCGATGGTTCAAAACCTAAAATGCGCTCCTACACCATTCGTTGGTTTAACTCGGCGAGCCAAGAGCTTGCTTTGGATTTTGTAATAAATCGGCACAGCGGGCCAGCGACTAACTGGGCGAGCCAAGCAAAGCTAGGTGAGCACTTAAGCATTGCTGGCCCTGGGCAACTAAAGCTGACCCAGTTTAATCATCACAGTTATTTGCTACTAGGGGATATTACCTCGGTTAACGCCATTAATGGCTATGTGCCAAGGCTTAATCCACAAGCCGACCTTAGAGTAATAATCTCTGTTCCCACTCGCGCAGACATTATAGAGCTAGACTATCACGCTGCAGAGAACACCCACTGGTATGTTGAGGATGAAGCAACTATTAGCTTTGCAGAGCAAGTGCAAACAATCGCCGCAGGTATGGCTAGCGATAGTCACATATTTATGGGCTTAGAAGCCTCACAGATCCGCTCTTTACGGCCGATGTTGCAGCAAGACTTAGGTTTTGATCGCCTAAACACCTTTGCAGTAGGTTATTGGAAACAAGGCGTAGATGCTGATCGCTTTGGCGCACAAAAAAAAGCGGCTCCCTTATAGCCGCTTCCGTTTGCTCTATTGAAGTGATTCACTGAGCCTGCAAATTAATTACCAGTGCTTAGGGCGATTTACAGCTTTCTTCTAAGGTATTTGGCAAGCGGTAGATACGTGATGAATCAACGTCAAGCCCATCCCCCACTATCAGCCAGCCACTTTCAACAGTCACTAACTTCCATTGTATTTGTTGCCAACTTAACCAGCGTGGTGGCTGCGTAAGAGCTTGCTTAGCATCTTCTGGCAAAGTTTGGGCGAGTTGTAATTCCAACTGCTCAAATGAGTAAGCGCTTAGCGCTTGCTCCACACACTGCAGAACAGCATCGCTTACGGCTATAGCAACAGCATCAGACATCTCATCACTCGGCAAAGATGAGAATGCAGCTGGCTGCTCTTCAAGAGCGTAATGCTGCTCAGCAGACTTAGCGGCAATCTCTGTTTGCCTTTGTATTTTTTCAGCCTGCATAGTTGGTTTTTGCATGGCCTTCTGTTTGGCTAACTCTCTGCGCTCTCGCTCAACTGCTTGGGTATCTAGCTCTCGCTTACGCAATAGCTTTTCTGCTAGTTGCCGTTTTTGCTGGTCGAGCTCTTCGGTCGCCGGGTCATTAGCCTGTTGCGACGGGCTAATTAACTGCACATTGCTTTGATAACTTATTTCACTGGGTGGCACGCTAATTTCGGTAACCAACCACCAGCCTAGCACTCCCACACAAGCCAAAGACGCAGCGCTCGCCCACCAAGGTGCAGCCGCCCAAGAGTAAGATTTAGCCTTACGGGATTGCTTTGCCTGCTGCTTAGCCAGATTTTGAATACGTTTATCAAGCAGTTCAGAGGGCTCAAATTGGTTTAGCGCTTGCTGATAAGCTTGCTCAATTTGCTGATCGCTGGGCGCATTACCTTTAGGTGTATCAACCATGATGTTTCTCCCAGCACTCTCGCAATTGTTGATAAGCAACCCGTATGCGGCTTTTTATGGCATCAAAAGATGCATCAAGTACTTGGCTCATCTCGGCCACAGCCAGGCCCGATTGTTTTAGCATAAATACATCTTGTTGCTTACTAGGCAGTAACTCCACACAGCGTAATATCACTTGCTTATCAAGGCCTTGCTGATGCACTTTCTCGGGGTTTGAAAGAGATTCCAACTCATCTACTTCTTGTTCGTCGTTATGGCTTTGCTTGCCTTGCAAGCGCCAGTAATCGGCAATTCGGCGGCGTGTAATGGTATAAAGATAGCCTCGAAAGTGCGCGATATTTTGCTCGTCATCACTAGGTACCTTGTATTGGCTAGCTTGACTAATTATCGCTTCCCAAACTTCTTGAAATACTTCGTTACAGGCAGCCTCTGCCATTTTTTGCCGAATAAAACCAAACAAGGGTTTGCGATAGCGTTGATAAAGCTGGTCAAACGCGGCTACGTCACCACGCTGACCATAATCAAGCATCAGTTGTTCATCACTGACTAAGCTCTTCATTGTTCGCATCAATCCTTGCGGGTAGGGTTACCGGTAATGGTTGCACTGCATACTCTAACTCTGGCAATTGCTGCGGCTGTGGCGTAACGGGCGATTGCAAGGCTAAGGTATTGGTTAATCGCGCTAATTTAACAAACTCTGCGCGATAACCAAACTTATCTTGTCCTTTTGCAGCATTAGCCCAATCAATAATTTGCTGATAAGCAAGCTCATCCAGTTGCTCATTGGCACGTAGTTTTTGGCCAAAAGCTGCTACAGCAATCGCAAAGCGGTCGTCATTGTTAGCTTGCTCAAAATCAACCAAATCTTGGCTAAACACTCGCTGTGCATACTTTTCGGAAGCTTGCGATTGCGCTTTTTTGTAACGTACTCGCACTTCGGCCAGCGCTTCATTCACCTGTGGCTTAGCCATTTTGTTTTGCTTCTGCTGCTGAAATACCAAAGGGTCAATTAAACCTGGTTTACCCACTGGGGTTATCTCGTAAATAGCCGTTACACTGTGCCCCGCGCCCATGTCGCCAGCATCTTTTTTGTCATTGTTAAAATCGGCGCGCTCAAGTTGGCGGTTCTCGTAACCCAGTAAGCGATATTCCGACACCATACGAGGATTAAACTCTACTTGAAACTTCACATCATGCGCCACCGTATGCAAACTGCTGCCTAATTGATCTACCAGCAGTTTTTGCGCTTCGTGCAAGGTGTCAATATAACCCGCTACACCGTTGCCGTTATCGGCCAGTTTCTCCATTAAATGGTCGTTGTAATTGCCGGTACCAAAACCAATGGTAGAGAACTGCACGCCTGCTTTGCGCTTTTGAGTAATGCGATGTTTAAGCTCATCAATGTCGGTGATGCCTACATTAAGATCGCCGTCTGACATTAAATAAACATGGTTAATGCCGCCTTCAATAAAACCTTGCTGCGCTTGGTTGTAGGCCAACTCTATGCCAGCAGAGCCATTGGTTGAACCACCCGCTTGTAAGCCGTTAATGGCCGCTACAATTTTGTGTTTATCTTTTACGCTAGTGGCAGGTAAAGCCACTCCAGTACCACTGGCATAAGTCACAATCGCCACATTGTCGCTGGCTTTGAGGTTATTAAGCATCAATAACATTGATTGCTTTAACAGGGGCAGCTTTTCTTGCGATTGCATCGAGCCAGATACATCAACCAAAAACACTACATTAGCAGCTGGGCGGATACTGGTATCCGCTTTGTATGCGCTTACGCCAATGCGAATTAGTTGATTATTGCTGTTCCAAGGAGAAGCGGTAAGTAAGGTATCAATCGCAATAGGCTGCTCAATGCTCAGTGTGGCATCGTTGCCAGTCGCGTAATCGTAAGAAAAGTAGTTAACAAGTTCCTCCACACGTACCGCATCTTTTGGTGGAAGTTGGCCATTGTTGATAAAACGGCGCATGTTGGCGTAACTGGCACTGTCGACATCGGCACTAAAAGTAGAAACCGGTTGCTCTGCTACGGCCACTACCGATAAATCGGAAAACTTTTGGTAGTTTTCAGTGTTACCCTGCTCGTAGTAATACGAAGAGTCGGCAAGCCCCTGCGCCGCCGCAAAGTTTGATGTCCTAGCCATTTGCATTTGGCTAACTGCGCGCTTTTCTCGCTGATGCTTAGCGATGGGGTGCACTGCCTTAATAGATTGGTCTTGCTGCGGTCGTTGGGCTGGCTTGGTTTGCTTAACAGACTCATTCTGCTGTTGCGACTCTACTCGATCAACATTGGCCTGCTCATCAGCACTATATTGGCCACAGGCAACTAACGAAGAAAGGGTTAAGCCCACAAGCACTGCACGAGCAATAGGTGAATATGAAACATGTAACTTTTGCATTTTGAATACCTTGTTTAAATCAATCTCACACAGGTAATCGCAGCAAATAAAAAAACGAGGCTAAAAAAGTTTAAATTTTTTAGCCTCGTTAGTTTTTCTGATTCTAGATAAGGCTACATGCCTTAAAAAAGCTCAGCTTTATTCGACCCACTTCCCCAATACAGGCTCAGTTTCTGAGCTTATTCTTTTGGCTTAGCAACAAAGCTATATATTTGCTCACCAGAATCGCGAAGAGCATCTAGCGCTACATCACTGGCCCAAAACTCACCAATCTTGCCTGCGGGTATCCAACCCGTAAACATCTGGTGGGCTTTAAGGCTTTTACCATCGTGTACGTATGACGATGGGATATGAACTTCTAAGTCTTCAGCTAAATCGTTATTCAGCACAAATACGCTTTCTAGCTCCAGCATATTTAGCTCTTCGGTGCGGGCTTTTAGCCGCTTACGTAAGTTGTCGTCTAGCTGTAAACTAATATAACCCTGTTCGTTATTAGCAATAATCACCATGCCGGTTTTAGACTCAGGAGACTTTTTGTCTTGTATTGTATCTAGCACCACATCAACCTTGTAGTTGGCAGTATATTCCAAACCTAGATCATCATTCGCCTTACACGACACCAGCTCATGGTTCTGCTTAAACAAATTGAACATCAATCCATTAGCTTCGGCTAAACCGTCGCTTTCCACGCCCGTTTCGGGATGAAAACACCCATCCATTAAAGTGACATACATATTGGCACTAAGTACCTTGCCGTTGGAATCTGGGTTATTAATATCTGATGCGTTTAATTGGGTCACTAGCTCAGCCTTACAGCCAACTAACATTAATATTGGTAGCACTAGCAAGCATTTTAGATTCATGATTTGTCACTCTTTACTTAGGGTGCGCGCAGTGTAAGCAAGCACTATGAGAAAAATAGACAATTTACGAACTACCTACCTATTACCGCCACTAGAAACAACTAATCCTTAAGACAGAGAAACAGTAATCACCTAGTTAAATACCCTAGTAAATTAGCTATTTACCAAAATTTGTAGGGCTTAAGTGACTACTTTCTATGACTGACATTGAATTGTCTTATTAATGTCGCATATTTATCCGCGATCAAATATCAACAAAACATAAAAATATAGTATTCAGCAAAGTAGTGGCTAGGGTGTTGAAAAGTCTGGTTATTGAGACGAAGTGATTATGCCAATCACACCAAGTAAGTGACCATCAATAACGCCGTAAGAATACTCGAGAACAAGGCAGATTTTTTCGATAAGTCGTTATTCTACAAACAAAAATTCTAACGCAGTTATCGAGTATCTTAACCAGATAGTATGAACAGTTACTTAGTACGATTGGTATTCGTTCAGGCAAGGCAATCAAACACTAGCAACAAGTTATGGATGTTTAGGAGTAATAACTTAGATGACGGATCAACGCGTTAGGTTTGCCGACAGCGACAACCTTATATCAACCACCACAGCCGACAGCCACATTACCTATTGTAACGACAGCTTCTGTAAAGTAGCGGGTTACCAACAAGACGAGTTACTAGATAAACCACACAATGTGATTCGCCATGCCGACATGCCCAAGCCCGCTTTTGCCCAACTATGGCAACATATTCAAGCAGGTTCTAGCTGGATGGGATTAGTAAAAAACCGTTGCAAAGAGTCTGGCCACTACTGGGTATCAGCATTTGTTACTCCCATAATGGATAAAAATGGCGAAGTATTTGAATACCAATCAGTACGTACTCAGCCTAACGATGAGCAAATATCTCGGGCCAGCAAGCTTTACCAAAAACTCCAACAAGGCGAAGCAAAAGTAAGGCGACTGGCGCTTTGCAGCTGGCAGCAACTTGGCATCTTAGCCACCCTAGGAAGCTTGGTATTAACAGCTTGGGATGTGATTAGTTCAGCCACTTTACTCGCCACCGCCATTCCACTTTTGGTGATTAGTTTGCTGCTTAGTATTAAGTTTAAAGCTAGGTTAGCTACGCTTAAGCAAATTGCCCAACAAAACTACCACAACCCCTTGATGGAAATGCCCTACACCGGCCACTGCGACGATTTATCTTCCATCGAGCTAGCCATGCTAATGAAAAAGGCAGAACTGCGCGCTGTAACTGCCCGCGCTAACGAAACCTCCGACAGCATCCTAGATTCCGCCAAACAAGAAGTCGCTAACAGCCAAGCCATAGACGAAGAACTAAGCGAACAGAGCAATGCCACCGACGCCATGGCGGTATCGGCCGAGGAAATGCTTGCCTCAATTGATGAAGTCTCGCAACAAGCCAAACAGAGCAGCGAGTTTACTCAAGATGCCAGCATTACCGCGATGCAAGGGGCAAAAACCATTGATGAAGCGGTTGCCACCGTTAACTCATTAAGCCAGCAATTAGACGACTCTCGGCAAGCCCTTGGCCAGCTATACAACGATGTAGAAAGTATCGAAACAATTTTGGGGATGATTCAAGGCATCGCCGAGCAAACCAACTTGCTGGCGCTAAATGCAGCCATTGAAGCTGCTCGAGCGGGTGAACACGGCCGAGGTTTTGCTGTGGTGGCCGACGAAGTGCGCGCGCTATCGGGTAAAACCAGCAGCTCGGTAGACGACATTCGAAGCAAAATAGAAGTACTACAAGCCACAGTAAACAAAACCGGAAACTTAATGGAGCAAGGCATAGCCGCTTCTGATTCCAGCGTAGCTAAATCGCAACAAAGCAAACAGGCTTTTCAAGCCATTGTTAACGATTTACATGCCATTGGTGAGCAAAGCACTAGCACTTCACAGGCAATAGCCGAGCAAGTTCAGGTTACCCAAGGCATGACCGAACACGTACACCGAATGAAAGAAGCGGTAGATTCTACCAAGCTATTGTCCGACAGCTCGGTGGGGCGTACTCAAAAACTGGTAAGTAGCTTAGAAAGCTTACAGCGCTTGGTTAAACAGTTTAGCCAAGCCTAAGCACGCTTAAGTGCCAAGTACCTAAACGCTAAAACAAAACAGCCCGCAAAAGCGGGCTGTTTAACATCAATGTACTGTTTAGCTTAAATGCTAGTTAACCAGTTGTGCTGGTCTTGAGCTTTACCCCATTGAATATCGTTAAGCGCTTGGCGCAACTTCAAGGTGGTTTCACCGGCTTCGCCATTACCAACGGTGTGTTCTTTGCCGTTGTGGATAAGCGTACCTACTGGCGTTAATACCGCAGCAGTACCCGATAAAGCCGCTTCACAACCTGGCTTAGCTGCACGCTCTAATAGCTCGTCAACAGTAAGCTCACGCTCACTTACTTTTAAGCCCAAGTCACGCGCCAAGGTTAGAATAGAGTTACGAGTAACCCCATGTAAAAAGCTACTGTCGAGCGCTTTAGTAATTAGCTCGTCGCCGTCAATTAAAATAAAGTTGGCAGCGCCGGTTTCTTGTACGTCGCCACCTGGGCAAAACAGTACTTGGTCGGCGTCAACTTCGGTGCGCGCTTGGCTAATGGGCCCTAAAGCACTAGCGTAGTTACCGCCCGATTTAACCATACCCATATGCGGCGCACAGCGCATGCCGTTTTCTTCTAGCAATAAACGCAAAGGCTTAGCACCCACCGCAAAGTAATCGCCCACTGGCGATAGCAATACGTAAAGCAATGCCGAGCTAGTTGGCGCTGCCGCTTTACCAATGGCAGGCTCGGTGCCAATAAAGGTTGGGCGAATATACATAGATCCCGGAGCAGCTGGCACTTCATCGGCAAATTTTGCCACAATGTCTTTAACCATTTGCTCTAATAATTCGGGTTTAAAAGCAGGTAAGCTTAGTAACTCAGCAGATTGCGCCATACGCTTAATATTGGCGTCCATGCGGAAAATATGCACGCTGCCATCTTCGTGACGAAAGGCTTTAAGCCCTTCAAAACAAGTGCTTGAGTAATGAAGTACGTGCGCGCCAGGGTGCAAGCTAATACTGTCAGACGAGACAATTTCACTATCACCCCATTGCTGATCTTCGTATTTTGCTAATGCCATTTGTGGCATAAAAACCGTACCAAAAGCTGCCATGTTGTGTTCCTACTTATGTTGGGGCTTTAAGCCCTATTCTTTATTTTGATTGTCTGTTCTTTAGCGAAGTAGAAAACTGGTGGGACTGAACGAGTTCGTGCTTTTATCAAACCGAGGTACCTGAACGACCAATGCCAATTTTTCCATAAACTGGATTCGCAGAATGGTAAAAGAGTATGTGGTCTTATGGCACTGCGATCAAGCTTAAGAAACCCTCAATCTGCAAATATTCTGCAATAAATGTGTATGCGAAGAGATTTTGGCTGCCAACAAAGCAAATTTGTAAACTGGCTTTGCTTAAACTTTCCCATAGCCCGCCAGCAATCAGTAGAAGGAAAAGCTAAGCTTTACATAAAGATGAGCGCTAATTTTTGCTTGTAGCTTTACTCGGTCAATCACAGCTACCGCAAAACTACTTGTGACTCAGGCATTACCGAAAATTAGGTGATGCACTTTTGGTAACGCCCGCTTAAGCGGACAAAAACTATTGGTTATAATGTGGAGCGAAGCGGAACCTAACCAACTGTTTTAGTTACGTTTAAAGCTCTTGTTAAGTGCCTTTTTGAGCAAGACGATTAATACTAGATAATTCAGCTTGCCACCAAAGTAATGCATCTGACAATTGATCAAAAAGTTCATGACCGTCTGGAGTAATGTGAATAGTATTATCTATAACATCGTTCTTCTCTTCAGAATCGGTATCTATCCATTCACATTGATAAGTTATGAAATTAAGTTCATATTCTTTTAAAACAAGGTTTCTAGATTCATTAATAAACGTCCAAAAAATAGTTGGTTCTGGCTTGTTTTGATTAATTTCACTCCACCATTTATCAATTACAGCCTTATGAGTTATTGATAATTTAGAATCCACTTTATGGAGTACATGACCGATCATTCGAAGTAGACAAATAGTAGAAACCCAATGCACTCGCAATTCTTCATTATTTGAAGCTTTTTCCATTAAACTTAGTGATATCCAAGCGTCATCAAGAACTCTTTGGGATTTCATAAAGGCTCCATTGGCACTTAACGCCTTTAGCAGCGGCGGCCGTTAGGCCGTCCAGCCCGCGGGGCGTTGCTGCCTAAACTTGTTAAGGGCTTTTAATTTAAAGCAGTGAAGCATAACTTTTTAATACCTTCTCTATGCCATCTTGCTCAATGTGTTCGCCGTTCACTGCATCGTGGTATATGCGATACAGAGCGCCGTTTTCACCTTCCGTTGATCTGATGTAGTAATAATCGCCACTACCTGACAAGCACATCGCAACTGGCACGTAGCTTTCCTTTGCAGCCGCGATTCCTGGGTAACATTCAGTTGCTTCAGATATGCATTGTTCAATGCTCATTATTCTGAGATCAGCACCTAGCTCAGATAAATCATCGACTTCCAATATTTCAAAGTCACAGCCAATTATCTTATTTTTAGCTATGAAATCTTTCCAATACTCTGGAATCATGAATGGCCCTTAACGCCTCAAACACCGGCGGAGTTTTCGCCGTCCGTGTGATTTGACTTGTTAGCTGTGAATGCCAATATAGGTGCGATAATTGTTGCAATGACACCCACTATGGAAACCACACCAAGTAACTTAAATGTACCTGCATTGAGATCTAGGCTAGATATCATGGCAACTACAATTAGTGCAGCAATCACGCTTGCTGACATTGAAATAGCTCTTGCGGCTGAAATAGTTGAATTGTAGGTATTTACCAATAGCATTAGAGAACAGTGTGCAAAGCAGAGGCCAATGACTAACAAACTGAAACGAAACTGGAGAAATTCTCCAGCTTTAGGTGTTGCCCAGGTGGTAACAACAGCATAGAGCAACCCAATAAACGTGACACCTAAACCAAGCCTGCCAAAAACAGAATACTTACCTTCAACGATTGAGTTACAACATAAACCGATAATGCTATATACGGTAAACGCAAGAGTAGTAAACAGTATTTTAATTTGTAGTTCGTCGAACTTACCGCTCAACAATACGCCAATGCTCAGTAAACCAGCAATTACAATCGAGATAATTAGTCCATAAATAAAGTATTTCTTCATTCAGTCTCCTTTGCAGCTAACGTTTTTCGGTTGCGGTGAGGTTACGAATCCGCAACCCGTGTTTGTTAAGTGCTTTACCAAGGTGGTGGATTTTCTTCATAGCCAAATCTAGTTTTCACCTTTCCTTGTTCAAATATAATGAAACATGACTTCCAATCTTCGCCGC
Source organism: Agarivorans sp. OAG1 (assembly GCF_037076485.1). NCBI lineage: Bacteria > Pseudomonadati > Pseudomonadota > Gammaproteobacteria > Alteromonadales > Alteromonadaceae > Agarivorans > Agarivorans sp. OAG1. The sequence goes on along the minus strand of NZ_AP028990.1, from coordinate 1,318,302 downwards.
GACCCTTCATTTCTCTATGTAAATCATCAAATAAGAAATGTATTTTATGATCCTCGATTGAGCAATCTTCATGAAGCCCTTCATCATCGTGAAAAGTTAAGCTGCATTCCTTCATTCCAAGACCATCCCATCTCAAACATGAGTATTCAAATCTCAGATAATCAAAACCTTTCGAAGACAGGTCAGAATCAATTATTTCAAAAATCTTTTGTAGCAATTCAACGCTATTTTGATCCATATAAGCACTTAACGCCCGCAACACGGGCGAGGAGCGCAGCGACGAGTCCAGCCCGCTTGCGGGCGACCGTGCTTGCGATTGTTATGAGGCATATCGCCTAGTACTACGACCTTCACGATCCGGATTGTGCTGCCCGCACCAGCCTTTAATTTCCGAAGACCATTCCCGCCCGAGGTCGTCAGTAATACTCACACGACAAACGAACGGCTCACCCCAAGTGTATATATGTTCTACGTGCCATTTAGTCGGAGAAGTATTGAAGTTGATTAAAACTATTGCTTTTTTAGCCTGAACCTTTTCAAATCCTTTCCTTTCTAATTGAGTAAATAGAAAATCACGATATGATTTTGAAGCTCTTTCCGAATACTCAAAATATGGCCATGACTTGCCAGAAAGTAGATCCAACTCAAATCTGAAGTCTTCTCTCGCTGCGGCACACTGATAGAACAGACCCAAGGCCCAATACCCGTCAATATCATTATTCCTAGAGAGAAAGCTATTTATCAATCCCCCAGCAATACCTTTAAACTCTTTCCGCCTAGGCATGATTATGTTTTGCCTCATAACGAATGACATGGATTCCCCCTCCCGAGGATCTGCCACACTTACGTGGTACTTAAATACACTGGAGGCACCATGTCTGATTATTCATATTTCTGCGGTATCGACTTAGCTAAAAACCACTTTAGTCTTCATGCTGTTGACCAAAATGGTAAGGTCATTCTTCATAAATCTGTAACCCGCTCTAAACTACTGACTACCTTATCAAAGATGCCACTCATGCGTATAGGTGTTGAAGCGTGTGGTGGTGCACATTACTGGGCACGAACACTCAATAAAATGGGACACGATACCCGTATTATGGCCGTTAAATATGTGATCCCATATCGAACTAAAGGTAAGAACGACCTGAATGACGCCGTCGCTATATGCGAAGCAGTCCAGCGCCCTTCAACTCGCTTCGTACCCGTTAAATCACCTGAGCAACAAGCCATATTGTCTGTGCATAGGATGAGAGAGCATTGGGTTCGCGAGCGTACGGCGCTTATGAACCGCATGCGTGCCTTGCTTTCTGAGTTTGGGGTAGTCATACCGGTTGGCCGTTCTGCATTGATGAAGCACGTTCCGTTAATGCTAGAAGATGCAGAAAACGAACTGCCGTACCTTGCGAGAACAGTGATCGCTGATGCGTATCACCACCTGGACGAATTGAATCAACGTATTACCGATACAGAACAAATCTTCGATTCATTTGCTAAGGTCAGTGACAATGTTCAACGAGTAATGAAGGTTCGAGGCATTGGACCTCAAACCGCTACAGCGATACTCGCTTCAATAGGAAATGGATCTCAGTTTGACAAAAGCCGCGACTTCTCTGCTTGGCTAGGTTTGGTTCCTAAACAATATTCTACAGGTGGAAAATCTCGGTTAGGCCGGATCACTAAACACGGTGACAAATACTGACGAACGCTATTAGTCCACGGCGCGAGAACGGTGATTGCCAACCTTGGCGATAAGCAAGATAGGTTAAGTCAGTGGTGTAGAGGCGTCCTAGAACGGCGAGGAATGAATCGAGCGATCGTGGCTCTCGCGGCAAAAAATGCTCGAATTATATGGTCGCTTTTACACAATCAAACAGAGTATGAAAACTATGCAGCTTAAATAGCACCCCAAGCAGCATAAAGAGTTAACCCCACCGGGTCATTGCAGACGCTAATGATGGAGATAGGTTAAGACCACTTGCGGAGAGCCTGTTAATGCGGCGGACACACTAGATGTCATCTAACGAATAAGGCACCGCAGTCGCGCAAAGTCATCAGGGCCACGACGTATGCGAACCGTCGATAAATAGGCCGAATGTAGAGCGGCAGTCCAAAGCCCATCAACATAAGTTTAGCGGATGTTTGACAGCCGGGGGAATCCATGTAGCCCTGTTAAGGTGTGAGCAATGCAATACCGATGCTTCCGCATACCACCTTAAACACTAAACGCAACGCATAGCAAAAATGCCAAGCGTTGCGAATCACTCTTAAACAGTTTGTTATATCAATTTACAAGCACTTGATTAACTAAGATATGGAATCTAGCCGCTTTACTTGTGGTATCTTCATCAACAACAGCGAGTCTATGTGCGCTTGAATTCTTCCAAAACGATTTAAAGTACTCGTTATTTCGTTTACTTTCGATATGGAGCGTAAGTTGCGCTTCACTTATATCCCCGTTTTTAAACAGCATTTCCCAATTAGAAAGTATCAAATTCACATAGCTTAACTGCTTGAAACTCGGGTTATTAACTTCTTTGGTTGGTTTCCATACTTGCTGAAGTTCTTCATCCGACATAGCCATTTCCATCAATTTAACATGCAGACTACGTATTTGAGAGGAAACACCTTTAGCTACTTCTTCTCTATGAAGTTTCAACTCTTCTCTCTGAATTGAAATCATCTCATTCTGTTGGTAAAGCGTATACACCAAGCACACAAGTGCTAGTCCAGAAAAAAGGGAAGCAAAAACACCAAAACTACCACCAAAGTCGGAGGTGTTTTTTACAGCCAGATTTTCAAACAATTGTGGATAACTAACTATGGCTATTCCATAAGCAATAAACAAAAACACTAAAAATGTGCTTCCGATGAAAAGTAGATTTTTGTTCATTAATCCTCCATTGATATAACGCAGAGTGAAGGGGCAACTTTGCGGCGAAGCCGCGCTTAAAATTGTCCCGCTTGCACGTTTTGTTAGCAGTTGATCAGTGAGCCATAACTTGATGAACGATTTCATGCACACGCTCCATTGTGATACCAGACTGCTGCTCTATTGATAGTGGATGCTCAGTGGGCTCAAGTGAGATTAGCGGAACTTGGCCAACAGCTTGATACTGGACGCTAGTTTTAAGATGCAGGGTATCTGGATAGCATGGCAGAGAGGTTGATAGCCAACCAAAATATGGCTCACAGTTTTCCCGACCTTCAGTTTCCCAGTTCTCGCTCATATGCTCAAAACTCGACTCACTCAAAGATACCCATACAGACCAAATAAACACCTCTTCGCTATCAGTAATAGGAAGCTCAATGTGACCACGAACAAAATAGTGCTCTCCATCGACGATGCATTGGTCTGCATTCTCGGCCACCCGCTCATCAAATTCTTTGGGGGGCACAATATGTGCGGCTGGTGAGCCGCTACCAAAGCACATTGGCACTTCGCCTAGATCACAGTTGCATACTTTACATTTACTCATGACTTAAGACTGCTAACAGATAATTAGACTCCCTCCGCTCTCTGCTACGCTTTAGAGTCAGCATTAATATGTTAGGAGTCAATATATGCTTCATACTACCGTTATTGGTGTCGATTTGGCAAAAGACGCCATTCAAGTTTGTGTTGTTGCTCGCCAACAGGTGCTTTCTAACAAAGAAATGACACCGTCTCAATTTGCTACTTGGTTAGTCAAAACGAAGCCATCTACGGTTGTGTTTGAAGCATGTTCCACTTCTAATTATTGGAAACAAAAAGCGGAATCTCTAGGTCATGATGCTCGCTTGATTAGCCCACGCCTGGTATCCGCGGTTCGGCAAAGCCACAAAACTGATAAGAATGATGCCTTGGCCATTGTGCATGCAGCCATGCTACCTAACGTAAAATTTGTACATGCTAAAACCCCTGAACAACAGCAGCTGCAAACCGTTTTACGTTTGCGTGAGCAAACGATTAAGCAAAAAACCGCCATGAATAACCAACTTCTTGGCTTATTGCTTGAATTCAATATCCGGCCTTCTCCTAGAATGGGCGGCTTAAAATCTGCTGTAGCCAGTGCGCTCGAAGATGCCGACAATACGTTTACAGCACCTTTACGCGATGCTCTGCATAGTGCTTGGCTACTTTATCAAGCCGTCATTAGAACAATTGAACACTACGATGACGCACTCACCGCCTTAGTCGAGCGCATACCTGAATGTAAAAAACTCATGAGGCTTGAGGGCGTAGGGATAATTAATGCCATCAATTTATATAGCGCTATTGATTTAGCCGATGACCACATATTTAAGTCAGGAAAAGATGTCGCTGCCTGTATAGGGTTAACCCCTGTCCAGCACTCCTCTGGAGGGAAAACTAAGCTTGGGGCAATTAATAAACATGTAAGAAAAAGTACGCTACGTAGCCAACTCGTTACTGGTGCATTCACGTATATAAATAATGTTTGTAGAAGAACACCACGCACAGAAAAAGACGCTTGGATACAAGCTCTCGTCGCTCGTAGAGGAAAGAAATGCGCTGCAGTAGCGCTCGCCAATAAAACAGTTAGAACTGCCTATTCAATACTCACCAAAGGAACTGATTATCGAGTTAAAGCACTCGTTGCCTAGTAAATTCAACAACACATTGCTTAATCAGAGTCGAGATAGTCAGTAATAAGCTGAGAGATTTAATCTCGCCTAACAGATTTGACACTCGATACGCGTAATTATCTTTGAGCCATTTATAGAGCTCGTACATAAGTCAGCAATGATCTAGCCATGTGGGGTTGACAGGAGGGTCTACATAAGTTTATTAATAGGAATATTTCCTTGTTTAAACACGAAATTTTCCTCTTATCATACATTTGATAAAAATAAGGTTATCACCTTTCCTAAGCTACATCAGCCACCTAGCTCGAAAAATAACAAAAACATCAGCATGAAAGGAAACAAGCTATTGTGGAAGAAGTAACTGCAAGATAACTGCATAATTGAGCAGAAAATAGAGATTGCAAAGAGCTCACCTTATCTCAGCTATAGAAGAAAAAATGCGAACCAAACGTTTTAGGGAGTCCACTATTCGCAGCTACCGACAGTGGGTAAAACGCTTTATTTTATGCTTTCACAAAAGCCGGTGAAAACTCTACATCTGAATGTTGTACTAAGGTAGGCGTGGTTAAACTTAAGCATTGCTCAATGCTGACTTGCACAAAACGTTGTGCGCCCGGATAAGGTTTTACCTGCGACACATCCCAAATGATTGATGCCTTACCTTTAATCCAAAAACTACATCCGGTTTCAAAATCTGGTATGTACAAACCCACTCTTGGATCGGCCACTATATTGCCAAGGGTATTGAATAAATTGTTGCCCGAAAAATCGGGGAACACTAGGCTTGGCATTTTACCGTTACTGCTCTTAAGCACATGGATAAAGCCCGGCTTACCGCCGCGGTGAGAGATATCGACTCCATCGCTGTCTTCACTATTTAGCGCGGCAGCTCTAGAGGCAATAAAAAAGGTATCGCAATGCCTTAATACCTGCTCAAGCACTGCATCATTTGCCGCCAGCTCGTGAAAGTCTTCAGCTTTGGGCACAAAAGCATGGTTAAACACACTTGGTTTCAACTCGCGCTTTTGAATGTACTTGGGACAATTGCCAAAGCTTTGCTGTACCTCAAAACGCAGCGCTTGCTCTCTTGAGTACGCAACCAAACCATTCACACGATTACGCCTACGAGTAGTAAACTCCAAGCCCAACAAGCCTATGCTGTCGCCCACCGACAACCGAGCAACTTGCGCGTATTCGATTAGCGCCCTTGCCTCGATGGACAAGGTGGTAGCATTGGGCGAGCTAACAAAACCCTGCTCGCCCAAAATAGGAGTTGCCCAGGGGTGCCCTTGATTGTCTAGCACGCCGGCATACAACAAAGCTTGTTGGCTAAAAAACTCTCGGTGCTGCTCGGGCATATAGTTTCGAATGGCTTTATCACCAATGGCTCTTGCGATATCGGCCACGCCAACCTGTTGTTGTACGCTTAGCTCACCTTTGTGAAAAACAGCCATAAACTCACCCTCTCATGCTTTGGGCTTTAGCTACCACTGCCAAAGCCCCCTTTGCAACACCACCAACTCACCCAATAACCAACATCATTAAACCGGAGCAATACACTTCGCCCCTGCTTTGTTATAAACCCAAGTCACTCAAGCTTGGATGGTCGTCTGGTCTGCGCCCTTGCGGCCAATGAAACAGCCGTTCTTCTTCGCTTATTGCTAGGTCATTAATGCTGGCATGACGACTTTGCATTAAGCCATTTTCATCAAACTCCCAGTTTTCGTTGCCGTAAGCGCGATACCATTGGCCAGCTTTGTCTTGCCACTCGTAGGCAAATCGCACCGCAATACGGTTACCGCTATAGGCCCATAACTCTTTAATCAAACGGTAAGCTTGTTCTTTTTCCCACTTTTCGCTTAAAAACTGCTGAATTTGCTCGCGGCCCTTAATAAAGCTATCGCGGTTTCTCCACTGGCTATCTTTGGTATAGGCTAAAGCCACTTTTTCTGGGTTGCGTGAATTCCAACCATCTTCAGCCATGCGCACTTTTAGTGCAGCCGTGTCGGCATTAAACGGCGGTAGTGGAAGGCGTTGCTCTATGGTCATGCTGTTTTCCTATGTTTGAGTCGTAATTGATTGAATGCGTTCTGTTTAAGCAATTTTTAGGCTAGCTCGGCGTTTACATCGCTAAACACCGAGCTATTTGCACTAACTTAAACGGCTTCTTTTAAGGGAGTTTTTTGCATTGCAACAAATCCATCAAGCGCTTCTACATTCGCTAACCAGCGCAAAATATTTGGGTATGCATCTAGCTCAACCTTGCCTTCTGGTGCATGAGCGATGTAGGAGTAACATGCTACGTCGGCAATACTGGCTCGCTCTCCCACCATCCACGCTTTACCTTCAAGCAAACCATCAATAATCGACAACATTTGATGGCTGGCTTCAATGACTGCCTCTTGATCAAACTTGGCGCCAAATACCGTAATTAAACGAGCGCGAGCTGGCCCTTCGGCGAGGTTGCGTGCAGCTAGCGCCAACCATTGTTGAATTTGCGCTTGTTGTTCGCTGTTTTTGGGGTTCCAGCTCGGCGCATAGGTGTTGGCAAGGTGAATGATAATGGCGATGGAATCTCGAATCACCAGACCTTCATCGTCAAGTACCGGTACTTGAGTAAAAGGGTTAATCGAGCGAAAAGCGTCTTGTTTGTGCTCTCCTTGCGCTAAGTTTACTGGAATTTTTTGATACTGCAGTTTTAGCAAAGCCAGCATCAATCTCACTCGATGGGCGTGACCAGATAACTCGAAATCGTAAAGCTTTAACATAACCTTATCCTTAGTTGATTAAACATTCTTGGCTGACAACCCTGATGACTCTGCCTTAGCAAAGTAAACAAGTCTGTCTACTTGCCATTTAAATTAGGAGACAGATCTGTCTATGTCAATAAAAATATCACCCCAAGAGCAGCTGAAAACTTGGATAGCCAGCTAATAAGTTGTTTTAAAAAGAGAATTTAAATTTGAAAAATTTGTGAACCAGAGAGTTTGCCGAATCAGGAGACAGAGCGGTATACTTAACACGAAGCAATCAGGAAACATTATGGCCAGTACTAAACGCGATTTACTTATCGACACCGCCCAAGGGCTGTTTTACCAACACGGTTTTAGAGCTACGGGTATTGATACCATTTTGGCCGAATCTGGCGTGGCCAAAAAAACCTTGTATAACCATTTTAAATCGAAAGAAGATCTTATCGTTGCTTGCTTGTATCGGCGTGATCAGCAGCTATTGGAGCTATTAGAAAACAGCATTGAACAGCTTGCTCCCCAGCAAAAGTGCCAACCACAGTTTGCCCGCATCATGGCCTTTTTTGATGCTCTTGATAGCTGGATTAACTCAGATAACTTTTTTGGCTGCATGTTTATTAATGCCTCTGCCGAATACCACCAAGCGGATAATCCGGTACATATTGCCTGCACCGAACATAAAAATTTGGTGATAAAACTTATCGAACAACAGTTAAGTGAGTTAGCACTCACCCAACCTTTAGAGACGGCCAAACAGCTAGCTATTTTAGCCGATGGCGCGATAGTAGGCGCTCACACCACTAACGATTCGGCATCAGCCAAGCAAGCTAAAGCAGTGGCTGAAGTACTGTTAAACAGCTATGCCGTAGCGGCATAGCTATAGCGCTGGGCTAAGCTTGTAAATATTGCCGCTATCACCACTAAAATAGATGTTTCCTTGGCTATCGCTAAGTAGCGCGCGCACCCGTTCGTTCAAGTCTTCAAGTAAACGCTCTTCGCCAACGGGCATACCGTTTTCATCCATAATGATGCGGTTAATATGCTGTAGCTTTAATGCACCGCTTAGTAAGTCACCTTGCCAAGCCGGAAAAGCAGCACCGGAGTAAAGCATTAGTGAACCAGGCGCAATAGAAGGTACATACACTTTTAAGGGTGAGTTTATGCCTTCTTTAATTTCTGCTTCACCAACCTTTAGCGGCCCCCAATATTCCTTACCATGAGAGGTAATCGGCCAACCATAGTTAGCGCCTGCTTCAATTAGATTTAGCTCATCACCACCACGCGGGCCGTGCTCTATAGCCCATAGGCGCTGGTGCTTTGTATCATAAGCGAGGCCTTGAGGATTGCGGTGACCGTAACTATATATAGCGTCGGCTACTTTATTATTAGCTACAAAAGGGTTGTTGCTTGGTAGGCTACCATCAAGATTTATTCGAATGATGCTGGCTGCATGGTTAGCGGTATTCTGGCCATTGTCACGCTCCCCCCTATCACCAACAGAGAAATACAGATAAGAGTCATCGAACGCAATTCGACTGCCGTAATGACGATTAGTAGAACCCGCAGAGTCGGTAACGAGCACATCTTGCCAGTTACTCATCATCACTTGGCCAAATTCATTTTGCTTTATTTGCGCTTTGGCTAGGGTTGTTACGCCGCTGCCATTGAGTGGTTTGCTGTAGGTTAAATAGAAGCTTCCATCGGGACCACGCACAACATCTAACAATCCGCCTTGACCCTGCGCCCAAATTGCCGGTAAACCTGCAATACTTTTCCAAGCTTTCTTCCCTTGTTTAGCTTGAGTGAGGTTAACACTTACTAACTCACCATGGCGCAAAGTAACAATCAATGTATCTGCATTAAGCCAAGCCATGCCCCAAGGCACACCTGGCAGTTTAGTGAGAGTCTCTACTTCTAAGTTGTAATCTTGGCTGGTGAGCGTAGATAACTGCTCTGCGTTTACCACAGGCAAGCTTCCACCCATTAAACTAAATGCAATAAACCTAAAAAGTACTGCGAATTGCGAAGACTTTTTCATAACAAACCCCACCATTTCCAAGAACTACTAGTCATTCTTTACTAGAGATTATGTGAATTAAACACAACTTATAATAACTAATTAATCAATATGGTTTTATCGAAGCTATCTTTTTGTTAATTTAAAGAAATTATAAGGAGTTAGCATGATCAACATAACCTTTCGTAATCTAAAAAGTAATTACTCACCGAATTCTTACGATGCTCATGATTGTACAATGTATTTTCCAAATACATGTGCAATTAGAATGAGTGAAGCATTAGTTAAAACAAATAGCTTATTCTTATCTAGGTTTAAAGGCTCAGCAAAAAATAAATGCCCACATGGCTATTTACGAGGAGCTCAAGACTTAGCCTCAGTGCTCTCAAAGCCTAGTGTTTTAGGCTCAAGAACTAAGGGATGGAATGGTACGCCTAACGCTACTATCCCAGACAACATAAAATCAGAAACCGGTATTATTTGCTTTATGAACATTCCAGGTTTTGATGGGCAAGGACACATAGATTTATGGGATAAAACGGATGCTGTAGGAAACCACTATTGGGATGCTGAAACCATTTGGTTTTGGAGTTTAACTTAATGAAAAGAATCACACTCGGACTTATCACGTTTAGCTTCAGCTTAGTTAGTCACGCAGCTGCATTAGAAGTCTTTGATTCTAAAGTGGAATTATTAAGCAACTGCACACTGATAGTTGAAGTTAATGGAGAAAAACAAACAATTGAGCCTGAATTCTCTCAAGAAGGCCATTGTTCAATAATGACACATGGAAGAACTAACGTTCCTAAAATCTTATACGTCAATGGTATGTACGTTTTCTTCATAGAAAACAGCCTTAAATCAGAATCTTCATGTAATGCTCAAGCGACTTCAATTGGTATAGATAAACAAAATAACCTTTATCAAACTGACTACATAAAGCCGTTTTCAAGATGCGATTTGGCACTTGAAGCTAAAAGCTTTGAGATATTTTCATCCAAGATGAAAAGTAACTAAACGACAAAGGCTTAAAACCTGAAAAAGCCGACTAAGGTCGGCTTTCAAGGCTGCAATTTTACCTATTTACGCGTTTATAAAAACACACTTGGGATTTCGTTTGGATAGCGCTCTTGAGCAGGCTGGTTGTAATCGATGTCAGACACACCCAATAAGTTAAGCACTTGGTACAGCGTTTTAGCTACGTGGCCAAAAGCAATACCAGCGTGGTGCGGATAGCGTTTCTCAACCAATACATGGCGGTAAAAACGTTGCATTTCTGGGATACCAAAGGCAGCAATTGCACCAAACGATTGCGGATCGATATCTAAGATATCACCTTGAGCCACATAAGCACAAAGCTTGGTGTCGGCAGTTGACTGCAAGCGGAATAAAGTAACTTCACCCGGCTTAATTTGACCTTCTAGGGTACCGCGAGTGATATCCGGTTCTTTGCCTGGTTCCATTAAGCTATGCATAATTTTTTGGAAGCGCAGTTGCGAATTTTTCATGCAGCTTGGCGCAGTATTACCACAGTGGAAGCCCATGAATAAGTCTTTCGCCGTATAGTTACCCATTACCGCTGCGTTAGCCTCAACCATGTCTTGTGGCACAGTGTTGTTAATGTCTAACAAGGTGGCTGGGTGGTTAGTGGCACAGGTGATCATGTACTCAGACAAGGCACCGTAAATATCCACTTCACAAGCAACCGGAATACCGCGCTGCGCTAAACGTGCATTTACGTAACATGGCACGAAGCCAAAGAACTTCTCAAACGACGGCCAGCACTTATTGGCAAACACCCCAAAAGTAGACGCGCCCATATTAGCCGCATGAAAATCTAGCAAGGCCGCTTCATACTGAGCAAGCTTTGGTAACAAATCTGGGTATGGGTTGTTATCACCAAGTTCCGCTTCCATCTCGGCAACAATTTTAGGAATGTCGGCATGGCCTTCGGCAGCTTGATAGATATCCAGTAAATCAAGCTCACTGTTTTCCATGATCTCTACGCCAAGATCAAACAAGGCTTTAATAGGCGCATTACAAGCCACAAAATCTTGTGGACGCGGGCCAAACGAGAAAATCTTAAGCCCTTGTAAACCCAAAATTGTGCGAGAAACCGGTACAAAATCGCCAATCATTTTGGCTACTTCACTTGGCGTGCCAACTGGGTATTCTGGAATATGCACAGCCAAGTTACGCAAACCAGCACTGTAAGAAGCATTTAATACGCCGCAGTATGCATCGCCGCGTGCATCTTTAAGCCCTGCGGTGGCTTCTTCGGCGGCAGCTACAAACATGGTTGGGCCAGCAAATCGCTGCGCCATAATGCTTAGTGGTCCTTCTGGGCCAAAGTTGCCTAAATAAATAACCAGTGAATTAATGCCTGCTTGCTCGGCTTCAGCTAAGGCTTTCACTACGTCGTTTTCATTTTCGATAATGGTTTGTAGCTCAACCACTTGAATGTCTTTTTCAGTACACGCTGCAGCCACCGCTTTGCGGCGCTGCTCAGACAATGAAAGTGGGAAACAATCGCGGCTAACCGCAACAATACCTAATTTTACTTGTGGGATATTTATCATCACTCGCTCCACGGGTGTTTGGTCTTTGACCTTGGTTTTAGCTTTTGTTTTATAGTTGCCCTAGTGTGAATGAGAGCGGTGCAGTAGATGAATTGATACGGATCAACAAAGGTTTCGCTTGCGAAATAACGAAATACTCATATTAAAAAGCGTTAGTGAGGAAAGTGGTTTACGACATACCAGCAACAAATTTGTTAAGGCAAATTACGACGCCTAGCCACCTAAAAAATAAGCCTAGCCCAAAGACGATACTTATCTCTAATAGCAGTTTATTTGCTAATATTGGCGGGTAAAAAGTACGGTTATTTTAGCCGTCCAAATTGATTCAAGTACTCTGAGAAAAATAATGATTGTAGAAAATGTGCGTGCTGAAGATTACCCAGAAATGCTTAGTCTTTGGGAAGACTCGGTGAGAGTAACTCACGACTTTATTACAGAAGATGATATTGAGTTCTTTAAACCTATCATCTTTGAGCAGGCCTTTCCTGCTGTAGCCCTGCGCTGCGTTAAAGATGCCAACGGTGCTATTATTGGTTTTATTGGCGCTAACGATGAAAAAATAGAAATGCTGTTTACTGCCAACTCTGCACGTGAGCAAGGCATTGGTAAGCTGTTGCTGCAATATGCTATCGACACCTTAAACTGCACTAAAGTAGATGTGAATGAGCAAAATCCAGCTGCGGTAGGTTTCTATCAACACATGGGATTTAAGCTTGTATCTCGCTCTCCTCTTGATGACATGGGAAAGCCTTTCCCCATTTTGCACTTAAGCCTTTAACTCATTAACTCAGAAGCTAGTAACGCTCTGCAGATCCGAAAAGCCCCGTAGCAACTTTACTTCGGGGCTTTTTGATTAAGCGCTTTGTTTAATAGACAAACAAGATGTGTAGCGCGTAGCTTGCTACATCGTTAGCACAATTTTACCTAAGAATTTTTTCTCTAAGAAAGTGGTTTGCGCAGCCACTATCTCTTTTAATGGGTAAGTATGCGCAACTAGCGGCGCGATATCTTCCCGCTCGATGTGAGCAATTAAATTACCAAAAACCTCCGGCTCTATCACCGTACAACCAAAGAAACTTAAGTCTTTTAAGTACAAGGTGCGAACGTCTAATTCCACCATGGCTCCGCCAATCGCGCCCGATACCGCGTAACGGCCTTTTGGCCTTAGAACCTCAAGCAACTGAGGGAACAAACTACCGGCAACTAGGTCAATGACTACGTCGACACTGTTCGCAGACATCACATCGCTAAGCTTGTCACTGCGCAGTACCACTTCATCAACGCCTAGCTCTTCAATCATTTGCTGCTTGCTTGGGCTAGTGAGCGCAAGCACATACGCGCCACGTGCTTTAGCCAATTGAATGGCCGCCGAACCAACACCACCGGAAGCACCAGTAATTAGTACCTTGTCACCCTGTTTAACCTTAGCGCGGGTCAGTAAGTTTTCTGCAGTAGAGTAAGAGCAAGGAAAAGACGCGAGCTCTGCATCACTATATTTACTGGTTATTTTGTAGGCATGGCTAGCCGCTACTTTAGTGTATTCGGCAAAGCCGCCATCACACTCCGAGCCAAAGTACCAAGCTTGCTCTAGCGCTTTGCCATTCGCTTCCGTTAAACAAGGCTCAATAAGTACCCGTTCTCCTACTCTACTTGCATCAACCTGCTCGCCTACGGCCACAATATAGCCACACACATCGGCACCTTGAATACGCGGAAACTGCAAAGCCTCACTCGACCAAGAGGCGTCATCGGCCTTGTCACTTTTCGAATACCAACCAATGCGGGTATTAATATCGGTATTGTTTACCCCGGCGGCCGCGACTTTAATTAATACATCACGCGCGCCAATAATCGGCATTGCTACATCGCTGCGATAGCTCAGTTTATCGGTATCTCCGTGACCGGTCATATGCACGGCACACATTACATTTGGAAGAGTTGTCATTACGAATTACCTAAAAGTTGTTCTAAAGTGAGTTGAGCAGCTTCAAAGCTGGGAGCACCAATTACCGGCCAAGCAGCGCTTACCCCCTCGTGCAGCAAAAAGATTTGCATGGCTAGCGCTTCATCGCCACAGCACGTTTCAAACAGGGCTAACAAATCTTGCTTATGTTGCTTTACTGCCTCGCTAATTAAAGTGTTATCGGGATACGCTGCCAAAGCACTCATCGACATGCACCCGCTGGGTGCTTGAGTTTGCATCCACTGTTCTAGTTGCCTAAATATTGCCAACAGATTGTCTTTTCGCGAGTTTGTTTGCTCAGCTGAAAGCAACGCCAAATAGCGAGCATGTCTATGCTGCAAAGCGCCAATTACCATCGATTCTTTAGAAGGATAATAGCGATATAAGGTTCGCAAGCTTACCCCAGAGGCCTTTTGCAATTTAGCAACACTAGGCTCGGTAAACCCATAGTCGCTAAATGCCCGCTCAAGTTGTTCAGCAATTTGTTGTTCAAGCATTGACGTTCTCAAGTAGAGTGTTCATTCTACTGGCAATGGTAGAATAAACACTCTACCGAGGTCAACAGAACATTTAAGCCAGAGGCACTATTGGGGTCGGGGTAGAGGTGAAGGTAAAGGTGGTGCTTGCGTTAACTGATTGAGATAAAGGTGAAAAGCTGCAGCTTATTTAGGCTCGGGTAAAACTGGGGGCGTACTGTCCATATAAGTTAAAAAGTTTGACCAAATATCGTGAGTTCGCTGCTTAGTTAAGGCCGTTTTACAAGAGATAGCCATAACACCTCGAATCGAGCCTTCTCGCCATTGTGTATAAATAGAGTCACAATGAGAAGACATATAAGCTTCCCAATCCGTTTGAGCTGCCTTAATAGCAATTATCAACTCAGGATCATAAGCATTGTGCTTAAAGCTAGCTTGCAAATACTGGCTTAACTTTGCATCTGCTGCTTCCAACTCAATAGCAGCACACTTATTAGTGTAGAAGGTAGAAATAGCATTTTCACAATCAAGAGGTTCATCCGCTGCTCCAATGGCAAACGAAAAACTCAACAAAGTTAATAAGATGTACTTTTTCATCATTTTGTATTCAACCAATTCTTGTTTAACAAATCACATCGCTTAATAGACAACAGATATAAATTCGCGACACCGTTCGTCACGACAATCAATTACGCAATTTCCAGTGCTGACGAGTCATTCGGTACAAGCGCACCGGTCGCTTATGAAATTGCTGAAGACTGTATTCAACGAATCCAGCCTTTTCTGCCACCCTAATTGATCCAGCATGTTCTGGCTCGATAAGAACAACTACAGATTCACGCCTTTCTTGCTCGAAAACATACTCTATTACACCTTTAACCGCTTCTGTTGCAAAGCCGCGATGCCAATATGAACGTGCTAAACGGTAGCCTAAGTTGATCTCCTCAACGCCGCTGACTATCTCAGGTGAAACTCCACAAAAGCCTATAAACTTATCTGATATTTTCTCAACCAAAGCCCATGGGCCAAACCTATGAGACGAATAGCATTTTAAACACCAGCCTATAAAGTCTCGCGTAGCGTCTTCATCACAGACTCCACGAACTGAATACTTCATAACTTCTGGGTCACGTAGTATTTCAGCTAAAGCCGTAAGGTCTTGATAAGATAATGGCCTTACTACCAACCTCGGTGTTTCAAATGGTTTCACTAAGTTCTCTTTGAATATATCGCTGCAATTTGGAGGACAATTTTTTCATCTAAGAGCTTATCCTCATTCGGAACAAGCTAATAAAATGCAGATTATCACTTTTAATCTTTATCGGCTGCTTTAGCCAATAAAAAAGCCATAGTACTGTTAAGGCGTTATGGCTTAACAGCACTATGGCTTAGCTATTTGTGGTAGCGGGCCTACTTGTAAAACGCTTCCACTTCGCCTTTAAGTTTAATGAGCATTGGCTGGCCAAAACGGTCTTTAGCTTTAGTTGAAGGGATTTTTACCCAACCTTCGCTAATGCAGTATTCTTCAACGTCGGTGCGCTCTTTGCCATTAAGTTTAATGCCAATATCGTGCTCAAAACACTCTGCAACATGGAAAGGGCTGCGAGGGTTGCCCGCAAGATGATCTGGCAAAGCAGGTTTAGCGTTGTTGTCGCTCATGTTAACTACCTGAAATACGTAAAAAGTGCGTCATTGTAGACAATGCCAGCGCTAGACTCAATAAATGGAAACATCACGCTAAGCTCTCTTGCCAGTGCTAGCTGCCAGACTCTGACGCTAAGGAAGTTGGGTTACTAGAAGGTTTTTTAGCTGCAAAAAAATCGCAGGCTTGACGATCAGCCATGGTTGGCTGTTCCCATGCTCCACAAAAATCTTTTTGGTTTTCACGTGTTCGGGTAAATTGCCTGCATTGTCCGCACTTGCTCATACTCTATTCCTTGAGGTTAAAACACCCCAAGAGGCTAAGTAATAAAGCGCTATAAGCTTTTGATATGAGTCAACATATTCTTATTCAAGTAAAAGTGATTTAAGCGCCTTGCGAATAAGTGTGTCGGTTATTTCGCTGCTTACTACACGTGCAGCTAACAAACCCAGTACACCAGCTAAGGCTAAGATCCAAATGGTTAAACCAAAGAGTGCATAGCTGCCACCAAGCAATAGCAACAATAAACCTAAACGCACTAAATGAGTAATCAGCGGAAATACTGGTAAAGGACTGGAAGCATTAATCTGCTCACAAGCCTGCTCTAACAAGTCAAACTGCTTATCTCTTTCTAGATGAGCAATTTCTTCGAAATAATCTATGTAAGGTTTAACGTCCATGTTTACTCTAGCGATAGGGGTATAGAACCCATTTTACAATAAACTACGAGGATTATCGCCGCCTACGATTAATGTGTAAAAAGCAGTGTAGATGGTTGCACTTGAGTAAAATTTTTTACCAGCCTGCTAGTATCTAGTCACAGCCCAAACTAAGGTAAGCAAGGCAAAGAACTAAGCTTTGCCTTCTGCCATAAAATCACTTTTGAGTTTGATACAAAGCAACTCGTTGCTCGAGCGAAAGCATGGTATTAGCGACTTTCTCAGCGGTGTCGGCAAGCAACTGGCTTTGCTCAATTAACACGGTATTTTTGTCTCTTATCTCATTAATACTTTGTTCTATTTGGTTACAAGCATCGGTTTGTTCGGTGGTGCTATTAGCTATTTGGGTATTCACATCGCGCATATCACTTACGCTCTGATTAATCTGAGAAAGAGTGCTACCGCCAGACTCAATTTTGGCTTTAGACTCATCGGAATACACCAGCCCTTTTTGCATTGAATCCACCACTTGCGAAGCGTTAGTTTGCAAGGTATCGATGATTTGATTAACCTCGCCGGTCGATTGCTGGGTTCTAGCTGCCAATGCCCGCACTTCATCAGCCACTACCGCAAAACCGCGCCCTAACTCGCCTGCACGGGCGGCTTCAATGGCTGCATTTAAGGCCAGCAAATTAGTTTGTTCCGATATCGCTTTAATCACTTCGATAACTGCATTAATTCCCTGAACATTTTCGTTAAGTTGGCTGGTATAAACTTCCGAATCACTAAGCAAGCTATTTAATGTTTGCGTAGCAGCTACCGATTCATCTACATCTTTTGAGCCAGACTGAATTTGCGTCTCTACAGATTCCGCCGCATTTGCCGCATTGCTGGCATTATCAGACACGTTACGCGCCGAATGAGATAACTGCACAGAGGCGCTAGCGACAGAATCACTTTGCTGCATTTGCTGCATAACAATTTCTTTGGTTTCGCTACTTTGCTGGTTTAGCCCACTCACTAAATTATTTATATCCACAATAGACTGTTTTAAGTCGCTAAACAGCTCATTGAATTCGGTTATTAAAGTATTAAATGCAATCACTGTGGGGTGCTCAGTATTGCTGGTAATAGTGGCGGTAAGGTCTTTATTTTCGGCCAACTTATCGACGGCCAAAATAACCGAGTTCGATACCTTCGCATCCTTAGCCATGTTGATCGCGTAAAAAATCAGTACCCCGCTTTCTACCACCACAAAAGCTGCATGCACAAAAGCCGTTCCCCAAGAACAACCAGTGCTATATAAAATCACTGGTATACCGCCCAAGCTCGCATCATTTAGCTGTAAAGCAGTAAACACCAAGTGATGCACTGCAATTAATCCCGCTGCAGCCACCACCGGTAACCAATCTTTGTAGATCAATACAAACGCCAAGGCGGCAAAGATATGAAAATGCATTTCTAATCGGCCCAATTGGGCCTGAATCATTACCATGGAATACACCATCAGCAACATGGCATTTATGCAAGAAGACAAGCGAGTGCCGCGCATATACGTATAGTTAAGCAAGGCTACAATAGAGATGAGCACCGACATGGTTAGCGCAAAAGAATGGCTTGCGTAACCAATAGGTACCAGCAGCCCTACTACCGGTAAATGAGCCAGCAGAATATACAGCACCTGCTTGTCGGCTAGCTGTGCGGAGTTAGAAATCATAATAAATCACCTTGTTGCAATAACTTAAAATCGGTAACTACCTGGCTAATATCAAGGTTTTGCTGGGTATACACCAAGCTCACTTCACCTAGAGGGTTAAGCAGGTACAAGTATGCTGAATGGTCAACAACCTGCTGGTCGAAACTGGTTGAGACGTAACCTGGAAAGCGTTGTGAGACCTCGATTGATTGCTGAAAATCAGCAACCTGACGAAACTCCACCTTGTTTAACATCGCAGAGCTAAAGGTCTGGTGAGTGGCAGCCACGACTAAATCAATATACAAAAACTGGGCGCCCTGTAATGCAGCATCATCGGCTAAGGCTGCTAGATTGAGTAACTGGCGAGGGCACGCCTGACTACACCCCTGGAAGCCCAAAAACAAATAGGTATATTTGCCTTGGTAATCATTCAGCTCACCCTGCTGATTTAGCAAAATATTGTAAGCCTGAGCTTGGCTAAGTTGCCCATAAAAATCGCCAGTTTGGGAAACTGGTTTTACAAATGGCAACGCAAAAGCAAACATAACTGGGCAAACAGACAGTAAAAGTGCCCTAAATTTAACGAGATACTTGTTCATCATTTCAGCTTAGTTGCAGCCAGACTAGTAACCCAGTTATCAGTAAGCGAGTTTTTGAACTGTCTCTCATTTTTTAGCGAGGCAATAGCCATGCGAATAAAGGCCATAGAGAAAAGAAAAAGCGAATGTCCAGCACTCGCTTGTTAATGGAGACGTTGATTTAAACTATCGCTGCCAAGCACCTGCTGCATGAGCTTCCGCTGCATAGCTAGAAAATGATTTAGGTTTGCGCCCCAAAGCTTGCTCGACCCCCTTGCATAAATGGCTATTTCGACCATCCATTACCGACCCAAATAACTCCTTCATTAGCCATAGCATGTCTGCTGGCATGCCTTGGTTTTTTAGCGCTTCAACAAACTGACTTACGCTAATTTCGATAAACTCAATGGGCTTATTTTGCGCTTGAGCAACTTGCGTCACGCAGTCGCGCAGAGTTAATAACTCGGGACCCGTTACTTCATACAGGGTATTTGCTAAAGCAGGTTTAGTTAAACAAGCTACCGCCACCTCGGCAATGTCGTCTACATCAACAAAAGGTTCGAGCACGTCTGCGGCGGGTAAAGCAACTTGCCCAGCTAAAACAGACTCTATTAAAAAGCCCTCGCTAAAGTTTTGCGAAAACCAACTGGCTCGCACTACATTCCACTTTAAACCGCTATTAATAAGTTGCTGCTCTGCCTGCTCGGCGCCTTGTTCACCTCTTCCCGATAGCAACACTAGGTGTTTTATGCCGGCTTTTTTAGCCTGTACGATAAACTCCGCAATGTGTTGTTTCGCGGCGGGAACCGCCAGATCGGGTTGGTAAGTTACGTAAGCAGACTCGCAACCCTGCATTGCCTCTAGCCAAGTATCTGGTTTGAGCCAATCAAAAGCTGTAGAGCTTGAGCGGGAAACACCGCGAGTACTTATGCCTTTAGCTTGCAGTAGTGATTCTACGCGACGTCCGGTTTTACCTTTTGCGCCAATAATTAAGGTGGTTGCTGTCATCTTGTGCTCCTAAATACTTGTTGAAGACCTAGTGTGTTAATCACCTATTTAGTATTTGATAAAGCAACTGGATGTTTAATGCCCTTAAAGCTACAATTTTTAACTATTCGTCCAAATTAGCGAGATTAAGGGTTATGTCCATCAATCAGGTATTTTTTCCTACTGCTAACGACCCTTTGGGAGAAACGCTGCATCAACTGCGGGTAGATGGCGGTTTGTATTGTCGCTCGGTGTTGCGCGGGGACTGGTCTATCTCTATGCCGCTTTTGCCTGGCAAGTTGATGTTTCACATAGTGACTAAAGGCCAGTGCTGGTTGTGTATTGCCAATCAAGCTCCGCAACAACTAAAACAAGGCAGTTTGGTATTAATACCGCATACACTTGGTCATACCTTAACGAGCAATCCTCAACTAAGCCCCACGCCATTGTTTGAGTCTGGGGTAAAACGCCTAAGTGAGAGATACGAAACCTTAGAGATTAACCTAAGCGGCGAGTTAACAGAGGTAACCTGTGGTGTGCTCGGCTTCGACCAGCTGGCGGCGCAACAACTCATTCAGCAATTGCCGCCAGTATTAAGCCTGCACCAAAGTGAGTTAGAACACCCGCAATGGCTTACCAGTACCCTTGACCTTATTACCGCTGAAGCGCAGCTACTTAAACCAGGCGGGGAAACCATCATTACCCACTTGGCCGATATTTTGGTGATACAGCTCATCCGCCATTGGCTTGAGCAAGCGCCACAAGCCAGTGAAGGTTGGTTGGGAGCATTACGCGATAAACAAATAGGCATCGCCTTACGGGCGATTCACCACCAACCAGAAAAAAGCTGGACGGTGGCTAGCCTAGCTCAAGAGTGTGGTATGTCGCGCTCAGGGTTTTCTGCCCGCTTTAGCCAACTCATTGGCAACAGCGTTAAAAACTACCTCACTCAATGGCGAATGAATCTCGCTCATCAGCGCTTACAGCAACAGCATGTTCCTTTAATTGAACTGGCCGAAGAGCTCGGCTATAACTCTGAAGCGGCATTTTCTCGGGCGTTTAAGCGGGTAATTGGTGTCTCTCCCGGTAAAGTGCTTTAACTAACGTAAAGGTTTGTTGACTCTAGTATTACGTCACACTATCGCCAGAGATTAGGCAGGTTTACACATCTTTACA
This sequence comes from Agarivorans sp. OAG1, assembly GCF_037076485.1. Classification (NCBI taxonomy): domain Bacteria; kingdom Pseudomonadati; phylum Pseudomonadota; class Gammaproteobacteria; order Alteromonadales; family Alteromonadaceae; genus Agarivorans; species Agarivorans sp. OAG1. The sequence goes on along the minus strand of NZ_AP028990.1, from coordinate 1,297,192 downwards.
CTGCAGCTGTTAGTTTAAAAAAAAGGAATTTTTAAGGTACACGTCAGTGATGATAAAACAGTTTGCTACTCAACTTGGTTTGGTACTTTTGCTCGGTGCTTGTGGTGGCGATGGTGAAACAAGCTCAAGTGAAGATAATACAGAAGTTGCCCCTCCTATCACCGAGCCAGAATCGGCACTAAACTTACCCGAAGCGCATTTTAATTACGCCAATATTGCCCTACCCACTCACTACACTGAAAACAACTTTCCGGCGCAATCTCAGTTTCAACATGCCGCCATCGAGTTTGACAATACACCGGTAGACAACCCCGTTACCGATGCTGGCGCCACCTTAGGCCGAGTACTTTTCTACGATAAAAAGCTAAGTGCCAACGGCACGACAGCCTGCGCATCTTGTCATTTAGCGGAACATGGCTTCTCAGACCCGCGAGTGCAAAGCATTGGTTTTGATGGCGAACTAACCCGCCGTCATTCAATGAGTATTGTTAACGCACGTTTTTACTTTAGTGGCACGTTCTTTTGGGACGAGCGAGCAGCAACTTTAGAAGAACAAGTGCTTATGCCATTTCAAGATCCAATAGAAATGGGGCTGATCCTCGCAGAGCTAGAAGAAATAGTTTCCAACCAAACATACTACCCTGCACTGTTTAACGATGCCTTTGGTGATGAGAGCATTTCCAGTGACCGTATTGCTAAAGCCTTAGCCCAATTTGTAAGAAGCATGGTAAGTACTACTGCCAAATATGATGTAGCCAGAAGTGAGGTGCTATCACCACGTGTTGATTTCCCAGGTTTTAGCGCCCAAGAAAACCTGGGTAAAGATCTCTTCTTGTTACCGAGAGAAAATGAAAATGGAGATAGTGCCAATTGCGCGGGTTGCCATGTTAGTGAGGCATTTGTAGGCCCAATACCCAATGGCCCAGTACTTAGAACTACCGCCACGGTAAATGGACTAGATGCGATATCCACCGATGATTTAGGTATTGCAGAAACAACCGGCAATACCAACGACAGCGGAAAATTTAAAGCGCCTTCACTGCGCAACATTGCTATTCGTCCGCCCTATATGCACGACGGCCGTTTTGCTAACTTAGAGCAAGTGATCGATCATTACAGCAGCGGCATTCAACTACACCCAAACCTAAGAGCACCACTGTTAGACTCAAATGGCCAAGCCTTCCAATTCAACTTTGATGAAGAGGAGAAGCAAGCTCTCATCGCCTTCTTAAATACCCTTACCGACCATGAGATGTTGGCTGATGAAAAATACAGTGACCCATTTAATTAGGCACTAAATGTTTACATGGCGCGCATTGTAGATATAAGCATTCTGGTATTCACAACATCACTCACTGCTATATACTGCGCGCCCTTATTGATTGACAACTGCCTTGGTAAAACCACTTATAATACCAATGCAGCTAATGGAGATTTACCTTTGAAAAGATTCATTTCAGCTATCGCGCTTAGCGCCCTAATTTCTGCTCCTGCCTTTGCCGAATCCCCCGTAATGTTCTCAACTATTAACGGCTACAACGCGCCTGATTCAGATGCTGTTGGCGGCGTACGTTTATCAGTACTTCATGGTCAAGTAGACGAAGTAAGAGGTGTAGACTTCTCGGTATTAGGTATGTCTGAAACCAAGCGCACCATCGGCATTAACTTTGGGCTATTTTTTGGTGGCGCTAAAGTAACCGAAGAAATGAAAGGAGCATCTTTAGGTTTATTTAACTGGAATACCGGCTCAACTACCGGTGTTAACTTGGCCGCAGTAAACATTACTAACGATGTAAACGGCCTAAACTGGAGTGCGGTAAACGTATCAGAAGGGTACACCAAAGCAGACTTAGGTTTGGCCAGCATTTCAGAAAAGTCTAACTTCCAGTTAGGTGTATTTAACATGACCAAAGAAATCGACGGCGTTCAAATTGGCTTAATCAACTGTGCCGACAATGGCTTCTTTAAGTGCTTCCCAATCTTGAATTTTGCTAAATAAACTCTGCAAAGCTTAATAGCCAAGTTTAATCCTAGGCCAGCCTATTTGCTGGCCTTTTTATTTCCGTGAATCTCACATCACATAATCCAATAATATTCTGTATTACTTGTATTCCAATCAGTAACATACACGCTTGTGTAAACTAAAAAATAAACCCCACTTGCCTAAGCACTAAGCGCCTTAGGCTCGGATAACGGCCAGCATGTACTTACACTTAGGGATTAAGAAACGAAACGCCAAACGGATTGGCTACAGCCGAGATTACTGTAATTACTGTGAGAAACCAGTGATTGCCGAGCTGTGGCGTTATCGCGCTTGGCTAGGTTTGTTTTGGATCCCCATTTTACCGTTAAACAAAAGGCAGCATTGGCTTTGTAGCGAATGTAATAATCAAACCGATAGCCGCTACACCAATGGTTTAGTTTCAAAAGTGGTGATTTTGTTATTTTCGCTGTTCGTAACCGGCTTACTATTTGACCCAGAAGCACCGCAATACAGTGACTATATTTGGTGGCTGCGTGGCTTAAGCTTTGCCATCAACATCTTATGCTTTGTTTGGTTGCTTAAACACAAAAAGCGCCCTAGCCACAAACAACGTCGAGCCAAGCTAGAACCACTAAAGGCTGCCCATTGCCACTTCTGCCAAGGCCCTTTGTACATTGGTTTAGAAACCCGCTGTGATGCCTGCCAACTAAAGGTTTACAAAACCGTTAAAGACGCAACAAAGTTAAGTGCTAAGCGCCCTTATTAAACCTGCTTAACAAGGCTTACAAAGTGACAATTGTTACACACTTCAAAGACTAAGCTTTGCTATTCTAAGCACTTGAAGTCATCGTTATATGAGCAGCACTATCAAGCTTATATTGGGCTTAATCACGCAGTACAAAATAGTTAGCGAAACGCTGGCTACAACCAAGGCTCAGCAATGCAAACGCAAACAAACAACCATGCGCACAACGCCACCCCAAACTCTGCGCAGCCACAGAAAAAAGCTAAAAACCTGCGCATATTGTTTGAGTTAATTGCTTTTATTCGCCCCTATAAAGTTAAGGTGGCAGGGGCTTTACTTGCGCTAATCTTCACCGCCTCTCTCACCCTCTCGGTGGGTTACGGGGTGCGCATTTTAATTGATGAAGGCTTCGCCCAGCAGTCGCAACAAGAGCTGGGTAATGCCATTCAATTTATACTTATGGTCACCCTGCTCATTTCTATTGGCACCTTTTTTCGTTTTTACTTAGTGTCTTCGGTGGGAGAGCGAGTAAGCGCCGACATAAGGCTAGCCGTGTTTAACCACGTAATTACCTTGCACCCAAGCTACTTTGAAACCAACGGCAGCGGCGACATTATGTCGCGCATCACTACCGACACCACCTTATTGCAAAGCATTATTGGCTCGTCATTTTCCATGGCTATGCGCAGTGCCTTAATGTGTGTGGGCGCAATAATCATGCTGTTTGCCACCAATATAAAGCTCACCCTTATTGTATTAGCCTCGGTGCCCTTTATCTTGGTTCCTATCCTGATTTACGGCCGACGTGTTAGAGCCCTCTCACGCCAAAGCCAAGACTCAATGGCCGATGTAGGCAGCTACGCAGGCGAAGCCATTGAGCAAATAAAAACGGTGCAGAGTTACAGTAACGAAGCCCAAGAAAGCGCGCTATTTTCAAAAGAAGTAGAAAAGGCCTTTGAAGTAGGCAGACAGCGAGTTAAACAACGTGCCATCTTAATCTCTGGCGTCATCGTGATTGTATTTGGTGCCATTGCCGGCATGTTGTGGGTAGGCGGAAGCGATGTAATAAACGGCGTGATGTCGGCTGGAGATTTAGCCGCCTTTGTGTTTTATGCCATTATGGTTGCGTCTTCCTTGGCGACCATTTCAGAAGTATTAGGCGAATTACAACGCGCCGCAGGTGCCACCGAACGTTTGATTGAAATTCTACAAGTAAAAAGCCACATTACCGCACCTAGTCAAGACCTTACCTCAGCTAACGGGTTAAGCGCCGAAGTGGCCTTTAAAGATGTCACATTTCACTACCCTTCTAAGCCCGATATTGCAGCAACAGAGCAACTCACATTAAAGGCAGATAAAGGCAAAGTACTGGCACTAGTTGGGCCATCGGGCGCTGGTAAAACCACCCTGTTTGAACTGCTGCAACGCTTTTACGACCCGCAAATAGGCGAGGTAAGTTTAGGCGGCGTAAACATTCGCCAACTAGAACCTGCAGCGCTACGCCAACACATGGCCTTAGTGCCACAACACCCAGCCCTGTTTAGCAGCGACGTATTCCACAACATTCGTTATGGCAATCCCGATGCCAGCGACGAACAAGTATTAGAGGCAGCAAAAAAAGCCCACGCTCATGAATTTATTAGCCAATTACCACATGGCTATAACAGCTTTTTGGGCGAGCGAGGCGTGCGATTATCTGGCGGCCAACGCCAGCGTATTGCTATCGCCAGAGCCATATTAAAGAACCCAAGTATATTGTTGCTGGACGAAGCCACCAGCGCTCTAGACAGCGAAAGCGAACACCACGTTCAGCAAGCCCTGCAAGAGTTAATGAATAAGCGAACCACCTTAATTATTGCTCACCGCCTCTCAACCATTCAGCACGCCGACAAAATCGCAGTAATGGACCAAGGCCGCTTAATTGATGTTGGCGATCACCAATCTCTGCTGCAAAGCTGCCCGCTATATCAACGCTTGGTAGAGTTGCAGTTTAAGCATCAACTGTAACTAAATTAGCTAAGCCCTAGCCTTAGGAAAAACTTATAGGCTCACACAGTGTTATTGGTTTTAAGCCATTTTTAAGCCTTTAGTGCGCTAAGTTTTACGTTTCTAGACTTGATGTGAACAAATTTCAAGCATATTATCAGCCACTTAAACTTATTGATAAAACACGCATTATATTAATAATACATGCGGATTCGACTCAAAAGTGTATTGAGTCGTACTCGTTTATCTTCAATAAATTCTAATAATTAGTCGCGCGAGTTCTCACTTATTTAAGGTGATAAACACGCATGGGGCTAAGCAAATGTAATTTGACTAAATTTAGGCTTTACGAATAGGGTTATTAATGAATCACTTGTCACCAAAATCACTTCTAGTAGTTGTTTCACTTCTATTTGTCGGCACTTCCTATGCTGAAGTATTCATGTGGACCGATAGCCAAGGTGTAGTTCACTTTGGGGGGCAGTCGCCTAGTGAAGGAACATCAGAAAATGTTGTCGTCGATGTTGTGAAACCCTCATCAGTCGAGAGTAACGAGCCAAAAATCAAGCAAAAAGAAATTGTAATGTATGGAGTTAAATGGTGTGGGTACTGTGAAAAAGCTAGAGCTTACTTTAAGCAGGAAGGCCTTCAATTTGTCGAGTATGACGTAGAGAGCCGCCCAAGTAAAATGCGTGAATTTAAGAAGCTAGGAGGAACCGGGTATCCTCTGATCTTAATAGGAGAAGATGAGCAAATGACTGGGTTTAGTGTTTCTCGTTTTGAGCGTATCTACAAAATATAAACAGTAAGCGTAAAGATCTATATTTGGCACTTCAAGTACGCTATATTTTGCGCGTTAATCCTTGAGATGAAAAATTGAGACACAATATCAAACACTTATCCTAGCACTTAGTTAGATAATAGGTTTGTTAATTGTGCATGCGCACTATATAAATGTTATTAGGTAAAGATGATTAACCTCAAAAAACACTATTTAGCTTTAATGTCGTTATCTGTCTTATCGGTTTTAAGTGTTTACTACTGGTCCATTAAGTACCATTTGGCAGCCGGAAGTCCTAACAGGCACGAATTGCTTCAAGGTGAAGCCATTGTGCAATTATACACTGCGCCGTTTTGGTTGGGGTTAATTGGAATTGTTTTAATTAGTTTTCGCCAGTTTTCAATAGCTAAAATAGCACTTGGTTTCCTGCCGTTTACATTAATAGTTTTACCTACAATTTTACGTGCGCTTTAGTTGCCCTACAACAAGCAGTTGTAGTTAAAGTTCAAATCTCTTGCTTCGAACGTGAGCTTTGGACTCATAAACTAGCTTCAAAAAATGGACGTTACGGATTTCCATATGACACACTCTATTTTAACAATCTTGATTAGTTTGATGTGCAGCTTAGCTGGTTTTTATTTGGGGCCACAGGCCATCAAATTTAGGCTTTTAGCCTATAAAGAATCCTCACTAATTAAATCTGCCGTTGGCCAGCTATTTGCTCTTGCATTCGGGTTTAGTTTATATGTTCCTGTATTTTACGCTTTAAGAGCTGAGCCTAAAAGTTTAGCTCTTATTTTGGGTATAGGTATATGGGTCATCGTCACTTCAATCTGCATGATGAAAACATATACTAAATACAAGCGAGTATTTAAATTTTTACAGAAAAAGAAACCCTAAAAAAGCCGTTAAAGGTGGCCTTGTTAACATTACTCTTTCTTTACGCTTTAACCTAAACTCTACAAACCAAGTGTTCATTCTTTGCTATAACCTCGTTGGCCCAAAGTCTTATAAGCTCACTTCATCTACCAAATACAATATCGATTGATACACCACACCGCTGTGTTGTGATAAGCCTATTTCGCAAGTTCGGCTATTGCTGTAGCCGCGGGTGCAGCCTTCTGGTACTTGTGCTTTAAGTGGGGCTAGCGCCGCTTGGTTTAACTCGGGAGTGGTAAAGCCTTTGTCCCCGGCCCAGCCGCAGCAATAGATATGCTCAGGCAGTATCGCTTGCTTAGCACAGCGCTTGGCAATGCTTAACAATGGGTCGAGCATGTCCATTCGCCGTGAACTACAAGTTAGGTGCAGCATAACCGGTTCATCAAGTTGGGCAATCTCTAACTTGTCTAGCGCGTGCTGGTGAATAAAACCAATGGGTTCGTGAATATCCAGATCACGCTCAAACTGTTCTTTACTGCGTTTAGCACAAGGGCTAGTGTCCATAAGTACTGGCCAACGGCCATGTTCACTTAACTGCCATATCGTGTCTTCTAATTGCTGTGATTTACTGCTAGCAAGATCAAACATGCCTTTACTGTGATAAGGCATGCCGCAACATAGCTCGTCACCATTACCGGGAATAAGCACTTCGTAGCCAGCTTTTTCTAGCACACTGCAAGTCACTTCCAGCAAGGGGCGTGGGTCGATAGCATCGGCGGGCGGTGCCATAGTGCGCGAGGCACAAGACGGAATATACACCACCTTTTGTTTATGAAAGCGCGCTTGAGGTGGTTGATACTTGGCCCGACGCGGAAAACTAGGGTTCCAAGTAGGCACCTTACCCGCCGACACCTTAGTAATGCCTTTGCTAATGGCACCTAGGGCTTTGTCGCCCAGTATTTTATGGCCAAGCTCTGCCGTGCCTAAACCCAAGCGTGTCATTGTAGCTACGCTAGAAAAATGCTCCGCTGTCCAACGGGCAATGTTTTGATGTTTAGCATAGTGTTTTTCGCGCAGCTTACGCACCAAATCGCCGGTGTTAATGCCAACAGGACAACGATCGGCACACAAACCTACTGCTGCACAAGTATCTACGCCTTGGTACTTAAAGTCTTTTTCTAGCTCGGCCAAGCGCAGCGGCTTATCGCCATTTCGGCGTAATTCGCTTAATTCACGGTACAGAACAATGCGTTGCCGCGGGCTTAAACTTAGGCTGCGCGAGGGACAAACCGGTTCACAAAAGCCGCATTCAATACACTTATCCACTAGGTCATCGGCGGCTGGCATCGGTTTTAAGTTTGCTAAGTGGGCTTGGCTATCATCATTAAGAATAACACCGGGGTTAAGCAAACCTTGTGGGTCAAACAAGTGCTTAATTTGTTGCATTAGTGCAATGCCTTCGGCGCCCCACTCTAGCTCAACAAAGGGTGCCATGTTGCGGCCAGTGCCATGTTCGGCTTTTAGAGAGCCTTGATATTTAACCGCCACCAGCTGGCTGACTTCATCCATAAAACGGCCATAACGTGCCACTTCATCGGGGTCTTCGAAGCCTTGGGTGAATACAAAATGCAGGTTACCAGCTAGCGCGTGGCCAAAAATAATCGCTTCGTGATAACCATGTTTGGTGAACAATGCTTGCAGCTCGTTCACGCCATTGGCTAGGCGCTCTACTGGAAAAGCCACATCTTCGATAATTACCGTTGTGCCGGTTTCTCGCACTGCGCCCACAGCAGGAAACATGCCTTTGCGAATGGCCCACAAGGCAGCCGTTTCTGAAGATTTAGTGGTAAACGCAACCTCACCGATGCGGGGGAAATTAAGCAAACTGTCCATCACTTGTTGGCATAATTGGCTTAATTCATCGGCTTGGCTACCACGCGTTTCCACTAGTAAAGCGCAGGCTTGATTATCTAGGTCGGCGATAAACTTGGGCATACCCGCTTGGTTAGCCACTGATGCTAGCGCGCGGCCATCCATTAACTCCACTGCCGCAACCGCTTGCTTGGCTAATACTTCTACCGCTTTACAGGCCACATCACTATTTTCGAACACCAACAACGTTGAGGCTTTATGTGGATGCTCCACTACAGTGTTGTAGGTAAGCTCGGCGATAAAGGCCAAGGTACCCTCTGAGCCAATCATCAAGTGCTGCAAAATATCGAAGGGGTCGGTAAAGTCCACCAGCGCGTTTAAGCTATAACCCGTGGTGTTTTTTAGTCGATATTTATGGCGAATTTTGTCTGCTAAAGCGGTGTTTTGTTGGGTGGTTAGAGCCAACTCGCTCAGCTGATTTAACAAGCTAGCATGGCTTTGCTTAAAGGCCGCTACACTTTGTGGGTCAGCGGTATTAAGCACCGTTCCGTCGGTAAGCACCAAGGTAATTGATGCCATAGTGTGATAAGAGTTTTGAGCGGTGCCGCAACACATGCCCGAGGCATTATTGGCCGCAATGCCACCAATTTTACAGGCATTAATCGAAGCCGGGTCAGGGCCGATTTTTCGCTGAAAAGGCGCTAAATAACGGTTGGCGTCGGCGCCTATCACCCCTGGCTGCAGGCTAATCTTATTGCCATTATCCAATATTTTATGAGAGCGCCAATCATCACTAAGCAGAATAAGCACAGAATCACTGATCGCTTGCCCCGACAAACTGGTGCCTGCAGCACGAAAGGTATAAGGCAGCTGCAAATTAGCACAACTGGCCATTACTAATTGCAGTTGCTCTAAGGTGTTAACTTTAACCACCAGCTGCGGAATTAGGCGGTAAAAACTGGCGTCGGTTCCATAAGCTAAAGTTTGCGCTTCACTGGTCATTAGCTGCTCGGGAGCAAGCGTAAGTGACAAGTGCTCAAACAATTGTTGGTAAGGTCCGTCTAACTCGTTATGTGTTTGAGGCATATTTTTGGCTGCTCCACTGCTTCTGCTTGGTGTTAAAAATTGGTTTAATCTCGGCTACTCGCCACTTATCACAATCACAATTAGCTGGCTGGGGCCGTGTGCACCATAAGCTAAGGTTTGCTGAATATCGGCGGTTTTAGACGGCCCCGATATCAGCACTACGTTACTTGGTAATCCTTTATGCCAATGTTGCTCGCTGATTAATTGGCTAAAATTATCGACAATTTGGCTGGCTTTAATCACAGCCACATGACACGGCGCAATCAGCGATAAGCTGCGGGGCTCATCTGCACTGGGTTTAAGCACTAAAGTGCCGGTATCGGCAATACCGGCTGCACAGCCAGTAAAAGTGACATCGGTACTATCAAACAAGGCGGTTTTTAACTGCTCAAAAGGCTGCAAAAAGTGGTTTAGTTGTAAGTTATCGGCAAGCGCTAAACTAAAAGCTTTGCTCCATTCGCCGCCTTCCCCACATAGCGCAGTTTGCCATTGATGCTGTTGCTGTAACTCCAGCAAACAAGCTGATAATTGCTTAGCATTGTCTAGGATAATTACATCAGTATGGGCGGCCATTAAGCTTTGTTCAAAACGGGCTAAAGCCTGCTCTGGTGAAGAAGCCTGCCAGGCATTAGCACTGGTTTGGTTTGTCGGCGCTAAGGCCGCTACTGCAGCCAAGCGCTGCATAATGTTTTGCTTGGCACTTGAGTTACTCATCGCCATTAGCGTGCCCCCCAGTTGCTGAACGAGTTACCGACTTGCTAGCGCGGCGCTTCATAGTTTGGTGAAAGGTTTGGCTGGCTAACTCAGGTTTATTACGACAACGGGTCCACTCTCCCATTGGCATAGGTAAATATTTGGCAAGTTTTACACCAACAGCCATAGCCCAATTGTAGATACTAGGATGAGTACTCAACCAAGCCCACATCCGCCACGCGGTGTGCTCTGCCCAACTAGCGGCACTCGCTTGCCCTTTCAAACTTGGCGTTTGCTCTGCAGCGGGCAGCTTTGCATCGTGGCGCAAGCGCTGCAACAAACTAGGAATGGGGATCTTAACCGGACACACTTCTTCACAGGCACCACACAAGCTTGAGGCGGTTACTAGGTCACTGGTTTGCGCTAAACCCTGTAAATGGGGCGAAATTATTTTCCCAATAGGGCCTGGGTAAGTGGTGCCGTAAGCATGGCCACCAACGCGGGTATAAACCGGGCAATGGTTCATACAGGCACCGCAGCGAATACACTGCAGGGTTTTACGCAAGGCTTCGTCGGCATAGGCTTGTGAGCGACCATTATCGAGCAATACCAAATGCACTTCGTTTGGCCCGTCTCGCTCTGGCGCACGTCGTGGACCAGAGATCATATTGAAGTAAGTGGTAATATGCTGGCCTGTCGCCGAGCGAGTTAAAATGCTAAATAATGGTGGCACATCACTTAAAAACTCCACCACCTTCTCAATACCAGTAACCGCAATATGCACTGGTGGCACGGTAGTAGTCATGCGGCCATTGCCTTCGTTTTCAACCAAACATAAGGTGCCGGTTTCAGCCACCGCAAAGTTCACCCCAGATATGCCCACCTCTGCTTGCTTAAACTTGGTGCGCAAAGCTTCGCGGCCGGTTTGGATTAACTTGTCTACCGATAAGGTGTAATCGAAGTCTTTAATATGTTGCTGAAATAAATCGGCTACTTGCTGCTTATTTTTGTGAATGGCCGGCATGATAATGTGAGATGGCGTTTCTTTGGCCAGCTGCACAATGTACTCACCCATATCGCTCTCTACACATTCAATGCCTAGGCCTTCTAGATGTTGGTTAAGCTCGATCTCCTCGGTCACCATGGATTTACCTTTAACGACCTTAGTAGCGCCTTGGCTTTGAATTAACTCGGCAATTAACTGTTGAGCTTGCTTGGCATCTTCAGCCCAATGCACTTGTATGCCATTGGCTTGGCAGTTTTTCTCTAACTGCTCTAGTAGCTGCGGTAACTTGCTTAAACAGCGTTGGCGAATGTTCTCGGCGTGTTCACGCAATTGTGCGAGCTCTTGCGGATCGCTAAACGCGTCTTTGCGCTTTTGCTGCAAGTAATCCATAGCGCCGCGAAAGTTACTGCGTAAGGTTTGATTGGCTAAGGCATCGCTAGCTTGTTGTTTAAACTGGCTAGCCTGGTAATGCTGTACACTCATGCTTTAGCTTCCTTGGTGCGTTGCCATAAAAAGCTCGCGAGGTGCTGGCCGTTAAAGCGACTGGCTTCTCCTCGATAGGCCAAATGTCCGTTAATGTTAGCTAAGCAGCCCCAATCGGCACTCACTAAATAGCTGGCACCAGAGCCTTGCAAATGCCTGGCTTTGTCTTCCACCATGGCTTGGCTTATCTCGCTATGGCGCAGTGAGAAGCTGCCGCCAAAACCACAACATTCGCTTTCGTATTCAGCTTTTTTAAGTTCTACTTTATCCAGCTGAGACAGCAAAGCTTGCGAGCTGGCATGGACTCCCAACTCTCTTCGCCCGCTGCATGAGGTGTGTAACACAACCGAGGTTGAGGGCCCTTGGTCGTGTAATTTTGCCCGGCAAACATGGGCTAAAAATTCGCTAAACTCAAAAACCCGTTCAGCAAATGCTTCCGCTTGGTCGGCGTAAATATCATCATTAGCAAATAAGTGGGGATAGTGTTTAAACATCATTCCGGCACAAGAACCCGACATCACGACTATTGGATAATCTTCGGGAAATAGTGCCATTTGGCTTAGGGCAACGGTTTTTGCTTGTTCTTGGTAGCCAGAGGTATAGGCAGGTTGGCCACAGCAGCTTTGTTTTTCTACCCAAATAACCTCTACCCCTTCTCGTTCAATTAGCTCTATGGCGGCAATGCCTCCATCGGGATCGAGCAGGTCTAGCAAACAAGTTGCGTAAAAATACACCTTACTGGGTTTGCTGGGGTATATCCTTAATCCCGTTTGACTCATCCCTTTCCCTTACTAATAAACAACCAGCTATAAAACAAGGTTTAGCATTTCAGCTTTGATTTTAGTTAATCCTGCTCCGGCGGAAATCAGACCTTAGTACAAGTAAACCGTGAAGTACCAAGCAAGCCTTAGCTAAAACCACACTTTTAATTAACATTTACTTTACACCTTGGTGATTTATCCATATATAGAAACAAAGAAATTAATTATTTCCAAAATATGCCAAATGTAGATGATTTGATTTTATTTGCCGACGTGGTTGAGCAAGGCTCGTTCTCTCGGGTTGCAGAACAGCGCGGGTTAACTAATTCGGTAGTGAGCAAGCGCGTGGCTCGTTTAGAGCAGCAACTGGCGGTGCAACTGCTCTATCGCACTACCCGTAAACTCACACTCACCGAGGCTGGCCAAGCACTATATAGCCAAGCCAAACACATTGCGCTTAGTGCACAAGAAGCCTTTGCCGAAGTAGGCGAATATGGCGAAAGCCTAAGCGGCAAGATCCGCATTAGTGTGCCAACTATTTCGGGGGAACTGCTGCTTGCCGAAGCCTTAGCAGCATTTAGCGAACAACACCCAGAAATTAGCATTGAGATGTCGATGGATAATCGCTTTGTAGACTTGCTAGAAGATGGATTTGATTTAGTGATTCGCACCGGTAGCTTGCCTGACTCATCGTTAATTGCCAGGCATATTATTGACTCGCATTGGGTGGTGGTAGCCAGCCCAGCTTACTTAAAACAGCATGGCACTCCAAAAGCCCCAGATGAGCTTAAACAACATCGCTGCTTAAGTTATAGCTATCAAGAAGGTGGCGCCGAAGATTGGTTATTTAAAGTGAAAGAGACCACTCAAGCCATTCGCATTAACAGTGGCTTTAGCACCAACAACGCACGAGCATTACGCAAAACCGCGTTAGCTGGGCATGGTTTAATTTATGTGCCACGCTGTTTGGTGTACCAAGATTTAGCCAAACAAGACTTACAAGAAGTGCTAACGGGCCAAGCTGCAAAGGTGCTAGGCATTTACGCCATGTACCCTTTTACCCGCCAGCAGCCGAAAAAAATCAAATTGCTTATTGAACATATTCGACAGCAATACCTAGCCATTTCGGAGTATTTTTAGGCATTAAGCACAAAATGATCAAATAACAACCAGCGTTATTAAAATGCCCTCTATACTTTGCTTAAGCCAATAAAACGCTTGAGTAATAATGCCAACTCGATTGTTAATACTAAGCTTTTTGTTTACGCCTTTTTTCATTAATGCAGCGGCATTGATGAAAGTAGCCGTGCTCGACTACGACCTTGACTCCGGCGAAGATGAGCCCGGTTTAGATTATTTGGTAGAGGCCGCCGCGCAAATAGATATTGAGCTGGAACTTATCCCGCTGCCGGAAGCGCGTGCCCACCGCTTAGTGCAAAATGGTGAGCTAGACGGAGAGGCTTTCCCCTACGAAATTCCTACCCGTGATTCCAGCCACATGATAAAAATAGATGTGCCCATCGAGAGCTCATCATTATGGATTTGGGTTCCGCACGACCAAAACTGCGTGAATGACCCAAACCAGCTAAGTAACTTTAAGCCGGTAGGTTTAAATGGAATACCCTACTTTGATATCTTTTATCAATTGTCAGAAATGGGGTTTGAGAAAGTATCTACTCCGCACATAATGGTGGAGATGCTTCGCCGCGGCCGCGCAGATTACTTCCCAGCAACCAAACGCTCCATAGAGTTCTTACTTGATGAAACCGATCAGGCGCTAATTAAGCCTTGCTTTAATGAGCCCTTCATTACCATAACCAGCTACTTTTACTTGAATGAAAAACATCACGCAATTGCCGATTTGTTTCAACAAGAACTCGCCGAAGTAGTAAGCCTTCACCCCGACGATGACGACGATTAAACACTTAAGCTAAAGCGCTAATTCCTTTTAGAAAAACAAGTAAATACCGCTCAAGACTAGAGCCTAAGCAAAAGTACTGGTAGTGTTCGTTTAAGCAATCACTTAACCATGCAGGAGCTTAGGTTTTGAGCCGTTCTTCATTCCAACAGTTTCATTGGCAGTCTCAGCAGTTTGGCTGTGCCAGCAATGACATCGATAGATTCTATTCATTACTTCATGAACAAATGCAGCGCTTAGGCATGCAACAGCAAACACTTGGTAAAATTGAAAGCTACCCTGTTGATTTATATCGCTCTGCGGCGCCCAAGCAACATTTACCTAATATTCTTATTAGCGCGGGCTTTCATGGAGAAGAAGCAGCTGGACCATGGGGAATGCTAAAGTTTCTTAGCCAGCTTAACGATGATGTATTTCTATCAGTAAACCTAAGCCTATTGCCGCTAGTAAACCCTACTGGATTTAAAGCCGGACATCGCTTTAATCAATATGGCGAAAACCCCAATCGCGGTTTTGGAGTAGCCGACGGCACCGCAATTGAAACCGAAGAAAGCTCTAAAGAAGGCAAGCTGCTTATTAAGCAACAAGCGCTGCTAAAGGCACTAAGCAGTGACGGCATACTGACCTGCCACGAAGATGTATTGCAACACCACTGCTATGTGTATTCTTTTGAACCAGAGCAAAATGCTGGGCCTTTTAGCCTAGGTTTGCGAGATAGTTTAGCGCAGTACTTTAAGGTGGCAGAGGATAACAGCATTGACGGTTGCCCACTGGACAATGGTTTGATTCACAACCATTACGATAGCTCCTTTGAATCTTGCCTAGTGCGCATTGGCGCTAAACACGGCGCGTGCAGCGAAACCCCTGCACTAGAAGACTTTGACCAGCGCATTAATGCTAACTGCGCTGTGATGCAACAGTTTGTTAGTTCAAGCCAATAACTAAAAAGCTGCTAACTAGGGGCTGTTGATCTTTGCTGATGGTTTTTGCAGCAATTTATTAGCCATTTAGGCAAGGCAGTGAGTGTGCAGTTAAGTGGGCTTAATAATCACTCGCTAACGCTGAATAAATGGCTAAGAAATGCTGCCCGAAAGGTTCGGATAAGCGAACTTTACTCTTTGTTAAGCACTTCTTGCTTAGCCCACTAGGCTTCTAAGTGCTCGCCGCGATTAAAGCCCGCTTATCTCGAACAAAATTTCAACACCAAAGATCAACAGACCTTAGCCTCTGCTGGGGGATTGTTTTGTAGCTCAAGCTGCATTTCAATGACCCCATCTTCCAATTCAAACTTCACTTTAAAACCAAGGTGTTTGGCTAAACCCGCCATGCCACGGTTTTGGATCATGGTCATGCCACTTAAGGTTTGGGTGCCCATTTGTTGATAGTAGCGAATCATCTTTTGCAGCAAGTGTTTACCTAAACCTTGGCCTTGCAAATCGCTTCTCACCACCATGGCAAACTCGGCATCTAAGTTGTCGGGATCGATGCTGGCGCGCACTACCCCTAGTATCATCCGGTCGTCTTCGGCTTGCTCATCTACCGCAATAAAGGCCATTTCTCGGGCGTAATCAATTTGAGTGAGCAAAGCCATTTCTTCATGGGTCATTTGCCCACGCGCGCCAAAGTAACGCTTGTAGCGATCTTCTTCGGTAAGTGATGAATCGAAAGCTAAGTGGTTAGGCTCGTCTTCAGGCAAAATTGGGCGAAGTAATACTTTGGTGCCACTTTTGGTCTGGCAATACTCTTCCAGCTCTTTGGGATAAGGGCGAATAGCAAGGCGCTGGCTTGAACGCTGATCGGTTTTTTGCAAACGCATATTCACGTCAAGCAAGGTTATGTTATCGCCAGCAGCCAGCACCGGATTAAGATCTAAGCGGGCAATCTCTGGGCAATCGATAATCAAGTTTGATAGCCGAGTTAACATGCTGCAGAGCGCCTGCATTTTCAATCCGTTAGGCAAGCGCCTGTCTCGTATTTTTTCTGCTTTAAGTGCCGAAATAACTAAATAACGCGCCAAACTCATATTAAGTGGCGGCAGGGCCACCGCTGCATCTTGGGTTTCGTCCCACTCAGAGCCGCCTTCGCCCAAGAAAATAGCAGGGCCAAATACTGGGTCATTAATTACTGCCACACGCAGCTCTTGTGCGCCAGCAGTTAAGGCCATTCGTTGCAGGATCATGCCTTCAACCTTGGCTTGTGGGTAGGCTTGCTTAACCCTGTCGAGCATCGATTCTGCGGCTATTTCTAGCTCATGCTGGTTATTAATATTTAAGCTCACCCCATGCACATCAGATTTGTGCAGTATATCGGGCGACTGAATTTTTAAGGCTACCGGGTAGCCAATGGTGTCGGCGCAACTAATGGCTTCTTCAACATTGTGCACAAACCAAGTATCGATAGTTTGCAAGCCATAGGCATGCAACAAGGGCTTGGCATCATGAGTTTCCAGCACAAAAATATCTTTAGCAATCGCATGCTGGAGCAACTGCTTAGCATCTTGATCAACTAAGGTTTTGTCGGTAGTGCTGGGGGTTTCTGACAACAACTTTTGGTTGCGACGAAACTCAACCATATGCATGAATGCTCCCACAGCCCCTTCGGGGGTGCGGTAGGTAGGAATGCCTGCTTTAGTGAAGGCCAGCCGGCCAGAATAGGCGGTTTCTTCCCCCATCCAATTGGTAAGTATATTGAGGCGACGCGCCTTGCTGTCTTGCTTTATCACATTGATTAAAGCATCGGCGGTGGACTCTGCCCCCGCCAGCGCCGAAGGTGCGTGCATTAGCAGCAATGCGTCTGCTTCGCCTGAACTTGCAACAATATCTAAGGCTTTGGCATAGCGACTCGGGTCGGCGTCGCCAACAATATCCAAGGGGTTCTGTCCTGACCAAGCGCTTGGTAGCACCTCAGACAGCTTAGCCAAAGTATCCTCTGAGAACTCTGCCAGTTTCCCCCCGCGCTCCATTAAAGCATCTACAGCCAGCACCGCTGGTCCACCGCCGTTACTCAAAATGGCCAAACGCTCACCTTGCAAAGGATTGGCGTAAGTCAGTGTTTCTACCGCAGCAAACAGCTCATGTAAATCTTTTACGCGTAACATACCAGCACGCTTAAATGCCGCATCGTAAACCGCGTCGTTACCTACTAGTCCGCCGGTATGCAGGGCTGCCGCTTGCGCGCCTAAGCGGCTGCGGCCGGACTTAATCACCAATATGGCTTTGTTACGAGAGGCTGCTCGAGCCGCCGACATAAAGCGCTGGGTGTCCTTCACCGAATCGATATACAGCATAATCACTTGGGTTTTGGCATCTCTGGCTAAGAAGTCGAGCAGTTCGCCAAAGTCAATATCCAAGGCATCTCCCAATGAGATAAAAGATGAGAAACCAATGCCCTTATTATTTGCCCAATCGAGCACGGTTGTGCACACAGCAGCAGATTGCGACACAAAGGCTATCTTGCCTGGCTGGCTATTGGCGTGAGCGAATGAGGCATTTAATCCAATATTAGGTAGCATTAAGCCCAAGCTGTTTGGCCCTAAAATACGCATGCCGTAACGCTGGCCAAAGGCCAGAACCTGTTCCGCAATGGTTTGCTCTTGGTCGTCTAATTTAATATCTAAACCGCCGGCTGTAATAATGGCGGCTTTGCAGCCAAATTGGCCAAGCTTTTCCACAACATCTGGCAAACGGCTGGCGTTTACACAAACAATGGCGAGGTCTGGGCGCTGAGGGAGCTTCTCTATACTGGGATAAGCCAGTACACCTAACACCGCTTTATATTTAGGGCTCACCGGCATAACGGGACCATTAAAGCCGGCGCTCATTAGGTTTTTCATTACCACATTGCCAGGGCGTGAGGCACGATTAGATGCACCAATAACCGCGATAGACTTTGGCGAAAACAAATCATGCAGCTTGCGTTGACTCATTAGCGGGATCTCTTTGGCTGAACTTAAGCAATTATGCTCAAGTGTAACGTGTATCGACTAAGACTAAAGTATTCATTGTTCACACAATTTACATCGCTAGACCAAGGTAGTAGTAAGCGTGAGCTGAATAATAAGAGTGACTAGGAGCCAGATAATCTAATTACCCACAAAAAATACGACTATTGAGCAACATTACAACTACAATTAATTCAAAGTCACCCTGGTTTTTTTAAGTCGCACCAGTTTTTTATACAAACAACTGGACAAAAAGCATTTTTTTTATTCATATCTTAAAGAAACCCTGCAATTTTAAGGAAGAAAGCATGCCGTTAACCTCTATTCGAGCAATTGACTACATGACCAAAAATCCGGTTACGGTTACCCCTTCAAACTCACTATTTGAAGCCATTGATATCATGATTACCGCCAAGGTTTCTGGCGCAACCGTCATCAACGAGCGACGTGAAGTAGTTGGTGTTATTTCTGAAATTGACTGCTTACAGGCCATTTTAAAAGGCACTTATCATGGGGAGATTGGTGGTTCAGTCGCTGATTACATGAGTGAAGAAGTAGATATTATTGGTACCGACATGGATATTCTTGCTGTTGCAGAAAAATTGATTAAAGAAAAACGTCGCAGAATGCCAGTGGTGCAAAATGGCAAATTTATTGGTCAATACAGTATTCGCAGCATTCTTAATGCAGTGAAAGAATTTAATCTTAAATAACGAGTTCACTGTCTTTACTCACTAAAAAGGGCAGCTTAACTGCCCTTTTTTGCTCTTGGTAACATACCGATTAATGAACTTGGTTAACCACCATCTGAGATTGCAAACCTTCTATCTCGGCAATAATTCCTGCAGTGTTCTCACTGTCTGGCACCATGAGATCAAGCTCGGCAGTAAACACACTCCCCCCAGCTTCAGGTACGCTCATTCTATGGCATTCAAGCTTGTTAACATTAACGCCATGCCCCACTAGCAAACGCGTAATATCGTTAATTAGGCCGGGACGATCTTCTGCATCAATAACCAAACTTAATGATTCACTTTGAGATAAGTGGGCAGGTTTGCAGCCGTTAATACTTAGGTGTAAGTCATCTACCGCAAGCAAGGCTTGCTGCAAGGCCTGAGTATTTTTTTGCGGAACCTGTACTTTGAAGATACAAGCCACTTGACCATCTAAATTGACAACCCGACTACTTAACCACTTTCCTTGATGAGAGTGGGTAATATCGGCCAAGCGATTTAGTGTACCTGGCTTATCTTCACCGGTGGCAGTAACTAAAAATAGATCGCTCATACATCTACCCCTTTATGCTAAAACCTAGTTTAAGTTTATACCACCCAGCGGCAAAGGGTGTGACAAGACGCAGGATTTCAGCGGGTTAGCAGTAAAAGCTTGTAAAAATGCTAAGTGGGCAGAAAAATGCCTATTTTTTAATGAGTTTGCTTGGAATATCCAATAAAAAAGCCGACTTTCGTCGGCTCTATTTTATGCTTATTTGTTGCTATAAACACCGACATTTTTAAAACCAGCATCTTGCAAATACAAAGCTTGTAATTTGCTCATGACCCCACGGTCACAATACAGCATGTAATGCTTAGATTGGTCTAAATCGCCAAACTGAGTAGCTAACTTAAAGAATGGGATATGCTTAACTTCCACTTCTTCTAAGCTAAAGGGCTGTTGCTCTTGTTCTTCTATGGAGCGAATATCTAAAACAACCGCTTCTTTATCTTGTGCTAGCTCTTCTTCGCTAAGCACTTCGGTCACTTGCTCGTCGGCTTCTTTGGTCACATCATGAATATCGGTTATGCGGCATTCTTCTACTACCTTATCCAAAATCGCAAAGTCGAAGTTTTCTTCTTCAGCCAGTAGCTTAGACTCAACCGCTTTTACCGTTGGTTTGTTAGAAATAACGCCACAGTACTCTGGCATGGTTTCAGCAAAATCGTTGGTGCCAATATGCTTAGCCGTATCAATAATATCTTGTTTATCGGTGGCAATTAGCGGTCGAAGAATCAAGGTTTCTGACACTCGGTCAATCATGCTTAAGTTAACCAAGGTTTGGCTAGACACTTGACCTACCGCTTCACCGGTTACCAATGCGGGAATATCTAGATGCTGAGCTACTTTAGATGCTGCTCGCACCATCATACGCTTGAGAACTACGCCCATTTGGCCGTTGTCTACTTTTTCAAGTATCTCGTTCACCACTGGATCAAAGTCTACCGCAACAAACTTAACCCGATGCGACGAACCGAAGCGCTTCCAGAGGTGATGAGCAACCTGCTTAACGCCTAGCTCATGAGCGCGACCACCTAAATTAAAGAAACAGTAGTGTACTTTTGCGCCACGCTTGATGAGTTGATAGCTCGACACGCCCGAGTCAAAACCGCCAGAAATAAGCGACAATACACTTTCTTGTGTTGCGATTGGGAAACCGCCTAAACCTGGGTGCTTCTCTTGCACCAAATACATCACGTCGTCGGCGATTTCGATTTTCACCGTTACGTCAGGATTTTTTAAACGCACCCCATTGCTCTCACAATGTTGGTTTAAGCCACCACCAACGTAACGCTCTACTTCAATAGATGAGAAATCGTGTTTGCCACTGCGCTTAACCCGCACACAAAAGGTTTTGTCTATTAAACGATCTTTCCAAGCGTCAAAAGTTAACTCATAAATATTGTGTAAATCGGTATAGCTATGTTGTTTCACTTCCAAGAAGTGCACGATACCCGGTGTAGAAGAAAGCGCTTGAATCACCGCTTCGCGGTTCTCTTCGCTGTCGTTACGCGAAGTAACAACCATGCGATCCCAATCTAAACGCACTCGAATAGTTTCATCGATTGGACTAATTACATTGCGAATATTGCTTTGAAGAATTTTACTGAAGCGCTTACGAACCGGCTTACTCTTCATGGCAATTTCTGGAAATAGTTTAACGATGAACTTCATAACTCAAGGGCCTTGATAAATTTGGGCGCGAATTATACCGCGAGTTAAGGCAGCGAGCCAATATTGTTTAGTTTAGCTCGCCTTGGTAGGAATTTTGGGGAAAGTATAAATTGAGAACGTACAAAACTCGCTTAGCTCAGCTAAGCGAGTTGGCTGGTTTACTCTTCTCCAGAAACGGCTATCTCACCAGATTGAGAGGCCTTACCTTGCATAATACCGATTTCTACGCGGCGGTTACGGCGGCGATTCTCGATAGTATTATTTTTCATTAAGGGTTGAGTATCCGCTAATCCGCTCACGATTAAGCGCTCTTCGGCAAAGCCACGCACTTTAATGAGTTCATGAGCCACCGACACAGCACGCTGGCTAGATAAATCCCAGTTTGAGCGGTACAACTCTGACTCTGCTTGCTGGTTATCAGTATGGCCAGACACGGTGACAATACCAGGAATGTCTTTAATCACCTCACCTACACGGCGAATAACCGGGCGAAACTTAGGTTGTAAAAAAGCAGATCCTGAAGGGAAAGCGCCCTTCTCTCGCACCCGAATAATAATTTGCTGGCCAAGCGACTCCACTTCAATGGCGCCATCTTCAATTTGGTCACGCAACTGCTGGGCGATTCGCTTGGCCGTTTCATTTTGTTGGGCTTGGGTTTCGGACTGGCTTTGTGAGGACTGAGCTTGAGTAGCTGAAGCTCGGCCACCGGTTTGCTGGCCAGCAGCTTTTTGCTGACCACCAGCATCAGCTTCTTCGCCATCATGAAACTCAAGCTTGGCCTGAGTCATATCAATGGTTTGCTGCATGATGGTTTCGATAGGTGTTGGTTCAGGACGGCCCGGTCTAAACTCTTGCGCAATTACCGAGGTTCCTTTTGGAATATCTTTTACTTCCAGTAGGTTTTGCACACCAAAAGCATACTTCATTGAACCGGCAATTTGCTTAAACTTTAGTACGTCCATTTCCGAGAAAGCCAATAGCAATACAAAGAAGCACATCAACAGAGACATGAGATCGGCGAAGGTGCCCATCCATGCGGGCAGTCCTTCGGGGGGGCACTTGCAAGGTTCTTCCATACTGCGCTACCTACTCGTCTGTTGTGCCTAGTGAGCGTTTGCCTTCTGGCAAGTAGTTTTTCAAAACACCCTCAATCACTCGCGGGTTCTGGCCATCTTGAATACCCAATACAGCATCCAGAATCAAACTACGGTTAAGCTTTTCTTCACCCGCACGCAATAGCAGTTTTTCGCTAATAGGAATGGCCACCATGTTGGCAAGAATTGCACCATACAAGGTAGTCAACAAGGCTACCGCCATAGCTGGGCCAATGGATTTGGGGTCATCCATGTTAGATAACATGGCTACCAGACCAATCAGGGTACCAATCATTCCCATGGCTGGTGCTACATCACCTAAGGCTTTAAAAATACCGGCTCCAAATTCATGGCGCTCGGAGGTAAGCAAGATATCCTTTTCCATGGTGGCGCGCACGACGTCGGCATCATGGCCATCCACCAGCATATCGATACCTTTTTGCATAAAGGGGTTGGTGATCTCGGCTTCTTCTAGCGCCAAAAAGCCGCCTTTACGAGCGGCGTCGGCCATTTCTACAGAGCGCTCGATAAGATCGTCGGGCTTGTCAGCTTTAAACATAAAAGCCTTAGCCGCAATTTTAATCGCTCCCAAAAACTGACCTAGGTTGTATTTCATCAATACAACAAACAAGGAGCCACAAAAAACAATTAGTACCGAGGGAATGTCGATAAAAATCTCAATTCCGCCACCCATCACCATCGCCATAACAACAAAGGCGAAGGCGCCGATAATCCCAATCAGCGTTGCTAAATCCACTGCTTTTTCCTTTTAACCTGTAGCCTAGAGATTCTAATTAAACTAATACTAGTCTACTCGCAAAACAGAATCGAAGGTAATTTTGTGTTCTCATTTCAATATCTTGACCTACCAAGCTCTTCTATATTTATCGGCCAATATTAAAATACTTGAGTCGCAAGTTTGACCTACCCATACGGCTAAGGTAACTTTGCGCCAGAATACGCTTGATAGAGGCTCTAGCATGGTTGCAAAAAAACCAGAAAAGATGAAGTTTGAAGAAACCTTAAATGAACTTGAAGACATTGTTCAGCAGCTTGAACAAGGTGAGCTAAGCCTCGAAGATTCTCTTAAGCAATTTGAACGCGGCATCAGTTTAGCCAATGCAGGCCAAGCTAAGCTGCAGCAGGCTCAACAGCAAGTTGAGATACTTCGCCAAGGGCCAAATGGCGATTCACTAGAACCTTTAGTGCAGGAGCCTTCTGAGTGAATTCTAGTTTAGCTAGCACCATTGCTGACTACCAATCCCAAATAAACACCCATTTAGACAGTGTTTTAGCCAATCAAGTTGTTAATGATCCCAAACTACTAGCAGCCATGCGTCACGGTTTATTGCTAGGCGGCAAGCGAGTAAGACCGCTGTTAGTTTATTTGGTTGGGCAATCAAACAATGCGCCCAAAGACATACTTAATGCTGCAGCGGCGGCTGTAGAGTGCATTCACGCCTATTCGTTGATTCATGATGATTTACCCGCCATGGATGATGATGAGCTGCGCCGTGGCCAGCCTACTTGTCATATTGCTTATGATGAAGCCACAGCAATACTAGCGGGTGACGCCTTACAAAGCCTCGCCTTTAGCTTAATTGCTGAAGCACCGGCTAGCGACGCCCAAAAGGTGGCCATGCTAAAAATACTAAGCCAAGCGGCTGGTTATAACGGTATGTGTGGTGGTCAGGCACTAGATATTGCGGCAACCAACCAACAGGTTAGCCTAGAGCAGCTAGAAAGAGTGCACCAACACAAAACCGGTGCCATTATCAAAGCAGCGGTAATGTTAGGCGCAGTTTGTGGCAAGATTGAACAAGCAAATGAGCAGCAGGCTTTAGCTCGTTATGCAGATGCGTTAGGCTTAGCCTTTCAAGTTCGTGATGACATTTTAGATATAATTAGTGATACCGACACTTTAGGTAAACCACAGGGCTCAGATCAGGCCCTAAATAAGAGCACTTACCCGAGTTTACTGGGCCTTGAAGGCGCCATAGAAAAAGCTGAAAACCTAGGTAAAGAAGCGCTTCAAGCCTTAGAGAGTTTGCCTTACAATAGTGAGTTGCTAGCCTTATTAGCTGATTATGTCGTACATCGAAACAACTAGTCGTCAACAATAAGAATAATGATAAGCATTTTATATGACACTGAATATTAAAGATTACCCTACACTTGCTCTGGCTGACTTGCCTCCGCAACTTCGCCAGCTTGAGCAACAACAGCTACCTGAGCTGTGTGATGAACTTCGCCAATACCTTCTTAACAGTGTCAGCCAATCGAGTGGCCATTTAGCATCAGGTTTAGGTGCTGTTGAACTAACGGTAGCCTTGCATTACGTGTATAACACCCCGTTCGATAAACTGGTTTGGGACGTAGGCCACCAAGCTTATCCGCACAAAATTTTAACTGGTCGCCGTGAAAAAATGTCGACCATTCGCCAATTTAAAGGCTTGCACCCTTTCCCCTGGCGCGGCGAAAGTGAATACGATGTACTCAGCGTAGGCCATTCAAGCACTTCTATTGGTGCCGCCTTAGGTATGGCTATTGCGGCTGAAAAAGAACAGCAAGGCCGTAAAGTGGTTGCTGTAATTGGCGATGGCGCAATGACCGCAGGCATGGCTTTTGAAGCACTAAACCATGCTGGTGCTATTCATAACGACATGTTAGTGATTCTTAATGACAACGAGATGTCGATTTCTGAGAATGTTGGCGCACTGAATAATTCTTTAGCCAATATTCTTTCTGGCTCTTTGTATTCGTCGCTACGTGAAGGCGGCAAAAAAGTACTGAGTGGCATGCCACCGATTAAAGAGCTCGCTCGCAGAGCGGAAGAACACCTTAAAGGCATGGTAGTGCCGGGTACTTTGTTTGAAGAATTTGGTTTTAATTACATTGGTCCAATTGATGGCCATGATGTGAAAGGCTTGGTGCGCACTTTAAGCAATATGCGCGACTTAAAAGGCCCGCAAATTCTGCATGTAATGACCAAAAAAGGTAAAGGTTACCTACCCGCAGAGCAAGATCCAATTGGTTATCACGGGGTGCCTAAATTTGACCCTAGCCAAGACAACTTGCCTAAAAGCAAAGGCGCAGCCCCTACATTTTCTAAAGTTTTTGGTGACTGGTTGTGCGACATGGCAGCCAAAGATAAAAAGCTGATGGGAATTACGCCCGCCATGCGCGAAGGCTCAGGCATGGTGCGTTTTTCTAAAGAGTTTCCAGAACAATACTTTGATGTGGCCATTGCCGAGCAGCATGCTGTAACTTTTGCTGCAGGCTTAGCAATTGCCGGTTACCAACCGGTTGTTGCGATTTACAGTACCTTTTTACAGCGCGCCTATGATCAACTAATTCACGATGTAGCAATTCAAAATTTACCGGTTTTGTTTGCCATTGACCGTGCTGGCATTGTTGGAGCCGATGGCCCAACTCACCAAGGTGCTTTTGATTTAAGCTACCTACGCACCGTGCCTAACTTAGTGATTATGGCACCAGCTAACGAAGACGAATGTAGGCAGATGCTCTACACCGGCCACTTGCACCAAGGCCCAGCAGCGGTGCGCTACCCGCGTGGTGGTGCCGATAATACACCGGTAAATAGCGAAATGACCGCTATGGAAATTGGTAAAGCTCGGGTCATTAAAGAAGGCAAGAAAATCGCCATTCTTAACTTTGGTAGTTTACTGTGTAAAGCCGCACCAGTGGCCGAGCAACTAGATGCAACCTTGGTTGATATGCGCTTTGTTAAGCCCTTAGACGAAGCGTGCATTAAAGCCTTGGTTGCCGAGCATGATATGCTAGTGACAGTGGAAGAAAATGCAATACAAGGCGGCGCAGGCTCTGCAGTAAACGAATTCTTATTTGCTCAGCAGCTTAACCAAGTAAAAGTACTAAACATTGGCTTACCCGATAATTTTGTTGAGCAAGGTAGCCAAGAGCAAATTTATGACTTACTCGGTTTAGATAGCAAAGGCATTCAACAAAAAATTGAACGTTTTTGCCAAGCTTAAGCGACTAATCGAGCACCTGTAGCTGCTCAAACAATGGGAATGGACTAGCCCGATTCATATTCTTTATATCAATCCGCTGGTTCAAGGCCCAAATTTTTCGCTGCCAGTATAAGGGAACAAATACTGCTTCCTGATAGATTTGCTGCTCTAAGTACTGAATAATTTTAGCCCGTTTCTCCTCATCTAACTCTTGCTCACCGGCCAGAATAAGTTGGCTAATTTTATCATTTTGATAGGCTTTACAAGGTCCACCCTCATCGGTAATCGGTTCTCCCTCACTGAGAAACATCGCCCGCGCAATCGACAATACATTGCCCGCATCTCCCTGCCTACGTGTTAACACTAAGTCACTTGAACAACTATCCACTGCCAACTGGTAGTCTTGATCACTTAACCATTGCGGCTGCAAAGAAATATTCACCCGATCCAACATCGACACCAACTGTGAAACCACTTTAGATTGGTCACCAAATAATGACTCTGGCACAGCCATAGTTAGTTTAAAGCCTTTTTCGTAACCCGCTTGCTGTAACAATTGATGTGCCAACAACAAGTTATAACGTGGCAACAGCTCGGCATTGTAACCGGCTTGCCCAGGTATACTTAGCTGAGTAGAAGCCAAAGCATAAGGCCCTAACACCTCGGCTAAGCGAATATTGTCGATGGCTAAATTTAGCGCTTGGCGGACTCTACGATTATCTAAGGCTGGGTTACGCTGGTTTAATTCAATAGCTAACCACTTTAATCCTTCGGTTTGAATCACCGACAATTGCTTATCTTTATTGAGCAACTCTACGTAGTTCTCTGGCACGTGATCTACGATATCAACATCGCGAGAAAACAAGCTAGCCATGCGCATCTCGGCTTGTTTAATCGGCACCACTTTAATCCGTTGTACATTGCTACGATTAGTACGCCAGTAGCTTGAATGAATTTCAAACTCAGTAACAATACCCGGCACATAACGGCTTACTTTAAAAGGGCCAGTACCCGATACAGCAAAGGATGAGCTGGTATTTTCTTCAGCGGTGTAAAACTGCTTATCTGCCGGAAAAATAAAACTTAAACGTTGAATCAACTCAGAAAAAGGCCGATAAGTACGAACTTCAAATTGCAGGGTATTAAGCGCCTTTAAGCTCTTAATAGGTGCAAACAACGCATGTAAATGAGCTTGCTGAGAAATTTGTTGGAAGGTCCACTCTACGTCTTCAGCTGTGAGTGGGTTACCAGAATGAAACACTACGCCACTGCGTAATTCAAACTGAATCTGTGTGGGAGAAATAATTTTCCACTTGGTGATTAAACGTGGAGCAATACGCCCTTGTTGATCGAGTAAAAATAAGGGGTCGAACAACAAGTGATTAATAAAGTTACTATTGGCATCCAGTTCATCAACAAGTTGCTGTGGCTCGGCGTGAAAAGCGGTTCCCCAAACCAGAGTATTGGCCTTAGCTTGTTGCCAAGCGCCAAGGCTTACAAGCAACAACAAAGTAATAGGCAGGGATTTGATTTTCAACTTTGCTAACAACGCCAACGTCTTGAACCTTAAAACGATTAATGCTGCTAACTTACACGTGATGACGCAATAAAAAAAGCGGGACAAGCCCGCTTTTTGATTGGATAGCGTGCAAGTTAAGCGATTCGCCCTTCTTCTCGAGCAAAACACGCAACTTGCGCATTAGCTTCGCTTACCAAACTTGGCTGCTCTTTATTGCATCGTTCATTGGCATAACGACAACGCGCGTGGAAAGCACAACCTTTAGGTGGGTTAAGTGGCGAAGGCAGTTCACCTTCTAGCTTAATTTTCTCGCGGCGATGACTAGGGTCTAAGCGCGGCGTACTTGATAACAGCGCTTGAGTATAAGGGTGCTTAGGATTAGCAAACAGCTCCTCACAAGAAGCATATTCTACCGCCTTGCCTAAATACATCACCATCACTTCATCTGCAATGTGCTCTACTACTGATAAATCATGAGAAATGAAGATATAGCTTAGGCCCATTTCATCTTGCAGATCCATCATCAGGTTTAGCACCTGCGCCTGCACAGACACGTCTAGCGCCGATACGGGCTCATCGGCTACCACAACCTTAGGGTCAAGCATTAAACCACGTGCAATAGCGATACGTTGGCGCTGACCACCAGAGAACATGTGTGGGTAACGATCGTAATGCTCAGGGCGTAAGCCCACTTTGGCTAACATAGCTAAAGCTTTTTGCTTTCGCTCGGCCTTGCTCATATCGCTGTTAATAACCAAAGGTTCTTCGAGAATGGTCCCTACTTTTTTGCGCGGATTCAGCGAACCATAAGGGTTTTGGAAGATGATTTGGATTTTTTGACGCAAGGCTTTGGCGGCATCCTTACCCAAGCTAAGAATATCTTTGCCATCAAAGCAAAGCTCACCTGCAGTGGGCGTTTCAATCATGGTTAGTACCCGAGCTAAGGTCGACTTACCGCAACCTGACTCACCAACCACTGCTAGCGTTTTACCCTTCTCTAACTTAAAGCTCACACCATCTAGCGCTTTAACAGTAGCGTCTGGTTTAAACATACCGGCTTTTACGTGGTAATGCTTCTTAACCCCATTTACCGCTAATACCGATTCTTGGGTAGTTTCTTCTACTGGAGCAGCATCTAAAGCCGCTGCTTTCATAATGCTATCACTCATGCGCTTGGTCTCCCGCTTTCATCCAGTGGTGTAAAGCATCGCACTTGACGCATTCCTTCTCCCTGCATTGCAGGCTGTTCGTTTTGACAACGCTCGGTGGCATAAGGGCAACGCGGGTTTAACAAACAACCAATTGGTCGGTCAAACGCACCGGGCACTACACCAGGTAGTGCGTCTAAACGCTCTTTACCTGCCGATGATTCAGGTAGTGAACGGAGCAAGGCTTGGGTATAAGGATGTTTCGGCGTTGAGAAAATCTCTTCAGCTGGTCCGGTTTCTACCACTTGTCCTGCGTACATCACAATCACACGGTGAGCAGACTCAGCCACTAATGCTAAATCGTGAGTAATCAGCACCAAGCCCATGTTTTTCTGTTTTTGTAGATCCAACAACAAATCAACGATTTGCGCTTGAATGGTTACATCCAAAGCCGTGGTTGGTTCATCGGCGATCAACAGTTTTGGATCGCAGGCTATCGCCATGGCAATCATCACCCGCTGGCTCATACCACCCGACAACTGATGCGGATAGGTTTTTAAGCGCGATTCGGGATCTGGAATACCTACTTGCTCAAGTAACTCGATTACCCGTTTACGACGCCACTTTTTGTCACCGCTTTGATGAATTTTAAGGGCTTCGCTAATTTGGTATTCAACGGTATAACACGGGTTTAAGCTCGACATTGGCTCTTGGAAAATCATCGCGATCTCAGCACCGGTAATCGCGCGACGTTTATCCTCTGGCATGGCCAGTAGATCTTGCCCTTCAAAATTAAGGGTGTCGGCAGTCACTTTTCCCGGGTAGTCAATCAAACCCATGATGGACAAAGAACTAACACTCTTGCCCGAGCCAGATTCGCCAACAATACCTACAATTTCACCCTTTTCTACGCTGTAACCTACTTGGTCCACCGCACGAAATGGATTATCTCCATCACCAAACTCAACAGTAAGGTTATTCACTTCTAATAAAGACACAAGGCTTCTCCTACTGCTTCAACTTGGGATCAAGGGCATCACGTAAACCATCGCCCATTAAGTTAAAGGCTAATACCGTTAACAGAATCACTAAGCCTGGGAAGGTAACTACCCACCAAGCACGTTGTACAAACTGCAAGGCATCGGCCAGCATGCTTCCCCACTCTGGTGTTGGCGGTTGAGCACCTAAACCTAGGAAGCCCAGTGCAGCCATATCCAAAATAGCGTTAGAGAAGCCCAAAGTAGCCTGCACGATAAGCGGTGCAGTACAGTTAGGTAGAATTGTAATAAACATTAAACGCAGTGAGCCAGCACCAGCAACCCGTGAAGAAATCACGTAATCTTTGTTCAACTCGGCGATGGTTGAGGCTCGGGTTAAACGCACATAGTGCGGCATAGATACAATGGCAATTGCCATAGCTGCGTTGAAAATGCTTGGACCTAAGATAGCCACAATTGCAATTGCCAATAACAAGCTTGGCATGGCCAACATAATGTCTACCGCGCGCATGATGATGGTTTCAACATAGCCGCGGAAGAATCCAGCAATTAGCCCCAGAATAACGCCAATACCTAAGGACAGCGTTACCACTAAGCAACCAATAAACAATGATAGTTGCGCACCATGAATTAGACGCGACAAGATATCGCGACCAACATCGTCAGTTCCCAATAGGTGAGCGGTGGTACCACCCTCTACCCAAAACGGTGGTAGCAGCAAGGCATCACGATATTGTTCAATAGGAGAATGCGGCGCAATCACACTGGCTAATAAAGCCACCACAATCATTGTTGCGATGAATACCAAGCCAATTACAGCTCCGGTATTTTGACTAAAGTAGCCCCAAAATTCTTGTAACGGCGTTTGTACTTGTGGTCCAGTGGTGGCTGGAGTCGTTGTTTGTTCAGACATAATACACTCCTCCTTATTTGCCGTGACGGATCCGTGGGTTTACCACGCCGTAAAGAATATCGACAATCAAATTCACCACAATAATAATGGTAGCCACGATCAGAATGCCCCCTTGTACAACTGGGTAGTCGCGTCGACCAATAGATTCAATCAACCATTTACCAATGCCTGGCCAAGCAAAAATTGTTTCGGTAAGAATCGCACCCGATAACAAAATACCAACCTGCAAACCAATTACTGTAATTACTGGAATAAGCGCATTACGCAAAGCATGCACCACAATTACTCGCATCGGCGCCATGCCTTTTGAGCGAGCGGTACGAATGTAGTCTTCACCCAACACTTCAAGCATTGAAGAGCGGGTCATACGGGCGATCACTGCCATCGGAATGGTGCCCAATACGATACTTGGCAAAACTAAGTGATGTAGTGCCGATAGAAATGCGCCGTCTTCATCGGAGAGCAGCGTATCAATCAACATAAAACCGGTGACCTCATCTATCCAGAAGGTCACATCGAGCCGCCCGGACACTGGGGTTATCCCCAAGTTCACCGAGAACACCAGCATTAACAGCAAAGCCCACCAGAATATGGGCATGGAATAGCCGGTGAGAGAAAAGGTCATGACCGAGTGGTCAAATAAGGAACCCCGTTTCACAGCAGCAATAATCCCGCAGGGCAGGCCTACTAATATCGCAAAGATTGCTGCGCAGGTAGCCAACTCTACGGTGGCAGGAAACAAGGTCATAAATTCTTCGGTTACCGGCGTCTTGGTGATTAATGAACGTCCAAGATCGCCACTCGCAATATTCTTCACATAATCAAAGTATTGGACCAACAACGGTTGGTCTAAGCCCAACTCGGCACGCAAGGCTGCGTGACGCTCAGGAGACACGCCCCTTTCACCTGCCATTACTTCTATTGGGTCGCCAGGAATCAAGCGAATCAAAGTAAAGGTTAAAAGAGTAATGCCGATGAAGGTGGGTATCACCAACATCAATTTTTTTATAATAAACTGGAACATAACTACAGCTCTGTGTCTGAAGGAAGGAAAGGGGCTGTTGCCAGCCCCTTAAGTATATTTATTTTAGCGACACGCCATAGAAGTGGTGACCACCTAATGGATCAATCTTAAAGCCTTGAACTTCTTTACGAACTGGCTTGTAAGCCACTGAGTGAGCAATTGTTACCCACGGAGCTTGTTCTTTAAAGATTAACTGTGCTTCTTCGTACAGTGGTGCACGTTCAGCTTGAACAGAAATCTGTTTAGCTTTAGTGATTACGTCGTTAAATGGCTTATGACACCACATAGCACGGTTACCACCACCAACAGCATCACAGCCTAGTAATACGCTTAGGAAGTTATCTGGATCGCCATTATCACCGGTCCAACCAAGTAACACGGTATCGTGCTCACCTTGTTTAGAACGCTTAAGGTATTCACCCCATTCGTAGCTAACGATTTCAGCTTGTACGCCTACTTTTGCCCAGTCAGCTTGAATCACTTCCGCCATACGACGTGCGTTAGGGTTGTAAGGACGCTGTACTGGCATTGCCCAAATGTTAGTCTTAAGATCGGTCACACCCGCTTCGGCCAATAAGGCTTTCGCTTTAACCGGATCGTAAGGGTAATCAACGGTATCTTCGTTGTAAGACCACATTGTTGGTGGGATTGGGTTTTTAGCAATTTTACCGCTACCCTGGAATACCGCATCAATAATCGCTTGCTTGTTAACCGCTAGGCTAAGAGCTTGGCGAACTTTAACGTTATCAAATGGTGGTTTTTGGGTATTAAATGCCAAGTAACCTACGTTTAAGCCTTCTTGGCTCATTAGGTTGATGTCAGCATCTTTTTGCATTTGCTCAACATCAGCTGGGTTTGGATAAGGCATTACATGACACTCGCCTGCTTTAAGCTTGGCGTAACGTACTGATGCATCAGGTGTAATAGAGAATACCAAACGGTCAATCTTAGGCGCGCCTTGCCAGTAATCAGCATTACCTACGTAGCGAATAATTGAGTCTTTTTGGTATTGTACTTTTTGGAAAGGACCTGTACCCACAGGGTCTAAGTCTAGTTTCTCAGGAGTACCTGCAGCTAACATCGCATCAGCTTGCTCAGCAGAGAAGATAGATGCAAAGTCCATCGCCATGTTTGCAATAAACGGAGCTTCAGGCTTGCTTAGTACAAACTTAACCGTGTAATCGTCAACTTTAACGATCTCTTTAACCAAGTCGTTCATACCCATACCGCTGTAGTACTCGTAAGAACCACCCGATACTTTATGGTAAGGATGCTCTGGGTCATCTTGGCGTTCAAACGTGAACACTACGTCGTCAGCATTAAATTCGCGAGAAGGTTTGAAACCTTTTTTCTGACTGTGAAATTTTACGCCTTTGCGTAAATGAAAGGTGTACTCTAGGCCATCTTCAGAAACATCCCAAGACTCTGCCAAACCTGGAACAACATTGGTTGTACCTACTTCAAATTCAACCAATCGGTTAAAGATGGTCTTAGAAGACGCATCAAAAGTGGTTCCTGCTGTATATAAACTTGGGTTAAAACCTTCTGGACTGCCTTCTGAACAGAAGACAAATGTTTGCGCTTGAACGCCCACAGCTACCGCACTAGCTACAAGTGCAAGTGACAGCTTCGCCAATCCTTTCTTCATTATGATTCTCCGTGTGACATCTTGTCATGTATGCAACCGTTATGGCTGCATTTCCGGTGTGTTTGCGAATAGACTAATAATTATTGTTCTTGATAAATCTAGACCCTGCACTAGCAAATGTCGTTATACAAACAACAATTGTGAACTGAGCAAGACTTAATCAAGCCTGATCCGCTTTTTGCCCGTAATAAATTAGTATTTTTATCTGCCACTGTAAATAGCATAAACAGGATTTTATAATCCAAAAATCACTGAAGGCAGTGATAGTGATTAAGGATTCGATATAATGTCATATTTATGCAATAAAGAATAAGCTTATGCAAGGTTTGCATAAGCAGATTTAACTAAATTTAGGGGAGAACAAATTTAGCAAGCAGAGAGAATGCTCAGTTAAGCGAGGACAAACAGCACAACTTGCAAAGAAATAGCTGCAAACACACCGGCTAATACGTCATCTATCATTATACCAAAGCCACCGTGCACTTTTTTGTCCAAAATTTTGATGGGCCAAGGCTTCAATACATCAAAAAAACGAAATAATATAAAACCAAGTAGCACATTTAGGGGAGATAGCGGCACCATGAACATGGTAATCCAGTAGCCAACAAACTCATCCCACACAATCGCCCCATGATCATGTACCCCCATCGCATCACTTGCTTTTTGACAACACCAAACACCAAAAACAAAGCTCACTAGTAGCACTGCCACGTAGGCCCAAACAGGTAATGGCGCTAGCAGTAAATACAAAGGAATGGCAGCTAAGGTACCAAAAGTACCAGGTGCTTTGGGGGCTAAGCCACTACCTAAGCCAAGTGCGCATAAGTGTAAAGGGTTCCGTAAGCTTAATTTGGCTAAAGCTTTATCCATTGCAGTTCTCGCTACTCGCTAGGACTAGTTGAAGTGATCCCAACCAGTGGGTTCGATTTGATAAGGTTTATCTTGATATTTTAGCTTTATCTCGCCATGCCCAGGCGCTAACTGCCCGATACAAGTAAACTGTATTCCGCTAAAGGATAAAGATGTATCGACTGAACCTTTATTTGACTCAGGCACAGTAAAGCATAGCTCGTAATCTTCGCCACCATTTAGTGCTAAAGCAATACTTTGATCTACACCAACAGCTTCATTCATGGTTTCTGAAAGTGGCAGGCTGTCTAGGTTTAGTACCGCCGAGCAGTGGCTCTTTCTGAGGATATGCTGTAAATCGTTGTATAGGCCATCTGAAATATCAATAGTTGCAGAGGCTATATCACGCAAACCATAGCCAGCAAGCACTCTAGGTTGCGGGTAATAGTGCTGTTTTAGGCTTAGCTCTAACTGTTGAGGGTTTAAGCTGATTTTGTCTTGAAGATGCGCTAGCGCAAGGCCAGAGTCACCAATATTGCCAGTAACATATACCCAGTCACCAGGCTTAGCTCCGTCTCTGCGCAAGGCTTTACCTACAGGTACTACGCCATGAACCGTCACGGTAATACTTAAAGGGCCTTTGGTGGTGTCTCCACCAATTAAAGCGACATTGAAGTATTCAGCTAAGTCATAAAAGCCTTTGCTGAACTGGGCTAACCACGCTTCGTCAATTTCCGGCAAGGTGATCGCTAAGGTCACCCAACGCGGCTCTGCCCCCATGGCTGCCATGTCGCTTAAATTAACGGCAAGCGCTTTATGGCCAAGCGCGCGAGGTGGGATATCTGAGAAAAAATGTACGCCTTCTACCAAGGTGTCGGTAGAAATAGCAATTTGGTTATTCTCGGGAACAGTTACCAGCGCTGCATCATCACCTACACCCAGTAATACATCGGGGCGTGAAGCACTGCGCTGGAAGAACTTTTCGATGATATCAAATTCACCCAAAGGAGGCTGAGAAGACATGCAACTAAGACTTAAACTGCTGTAAACGTAGTACTTTATCTAGCACGCCATTAACAAACTTGTGGCTATCTTCAGCGGCAAATGACTTAGCTAATTCAATCGCTTCGTTAATTACAACTTTAGGTGGCACATCGCTCACCATTAATAGCTCGTAAACACCAATCAACAAAATTGCGTGTTCAACGATATCTAATTCTTCTAACTTACGAGAAAGCGAAGAGCTCATCGCTTCATCTAACTTTTCGCTGTTTGCTACTACGCCAGTCAGCAGAGTAGAAAAATACGGAACATCGGCCTTACTCATGTCTTGTTCGGTTAGGAACTGATGTTCGATGTTAGCAACGCTGTCCTTGGTCACCTGCCATTGATAAATTGCTTGAGTAGCAAATTGCCTAGCTTTACGACGTGCAGCTGGTTTCACAGAGAATTCCTCAAATTAAACTTCTATCTGATCAACTAAGTTGATCATTTCCAAAGCGCTTAGGGCAGCTTCGGTACCTTTATTACCCATTTTAGTGCCAGCGCGTTCAATCGCTTGCTCGATAGACTCAGTAGTAAGCACGCCAAAAGTTACTGGAATATCAAATTCCATCATAACTTGAGCTAAACCTTTGTGGCATTCGTTAGCCACTAATTCAAAGTGGTAAGTGCCACCACGAATTACCGTACCTAAAGCAATAATAGCATCGTACTTTTTGCTTGCTGCAATGCGTTTAGCAGCCAGTGGAATTTCTACTGCGCCCGGTACACGAACAACAGTAATGTTGTCATCGCTAATACCACCTTGACGAGTTAGCGTATCCACAGCGCCAGATAACAAGCTCTCGTTAATAAAGCTGTTAAAACGAGCGATAACAATAGCCACTTTAGCGTTTGGTGTAGCTAAATTTGCTTCAATTACTTTCATACTTAATTCTGCCTTTTCTTTGAGTCCATCAAAAAAATCGCGCTATTCTAGCACAACTAATCTGCTAGGCCCTTAATAAAATAATTTCTCACTAATACTCGAGTTATTCTTGGTCGATATACTCAACCACTTCCAAACCGAAGCCAGATAATGCGTGATAACGCTTAGGTGAGCTTAATAAACGCATTTTGCTTACACCTAGGTCGGCCAAAATCTGAGAGCCTACTCCAACTGTACGTGAAGCACTGTGCGCTTGCTTTTGTGCTGGTGTCTCACCGCGATCTTGCAGAGCAAAGGCTTTAACTTGGTCAATCAAATTATCAGCTTTATCATCGGTACTAAGTAGCACCAGCACGCCATTTTCTTGAGCAATTTTTTCTAGCGCTTTATCCAGCGGCCAGCTCATCTTTCCAGCCCGGTCACTACCTAATAAATCACTAAAGGTATTGTGCAAGTGCACACGTACAAGCGTGGCTTCATCTTCTTTTATCTCACCGGCTTGCATAACAAAGTGGACTTTTTCATCGATGGTATCGCGGTAGGTAATCAGCTTGAAATCACCGTGGCGGCTAGGCATTTTGCATTCTGCGACTCGCTCAATAGTGGTTTCGTTGTTATTACGGTATTCGATGAGATCGGCGATAGTGCCCATCTTTAACCCGTGTTCTTTACAAAACACCTCAAGATCAGGGCGACGCGCCATGGTGCCGTCTTGATTAAGGATCTCAACAATCACAGCTGCTGGTTCTCGGCCAGCTAACCTTGCCAAATCAGTTCCTGCTTCAGTATGTCCAGCGCGGGTAAGTACCCCACCTTCTTGCGCCATAAGCGGGAAAATATGTCCAGGCATAACAATGTCACTAGGCTTAGCATCGCGGGCAACTGCTGCTTGCACAGTGCGCGAGCGATCTGCTGCAGAAATCCCGGTAGTCACGCCTTGCGATGCTTCAATAGATACCGTGAAGTTAGTAGCAAACTGCTCGGTATTTACATCCACCATCAGAGGCAACTTTAGTTGCTGACAGCGTTGTTTAGTCATGGGCAAACAAATCAATCCACGCCCATAGGTAGCCATAAAGTTAATGGCCTCTGGTGTTACCATATCGGCTGCCATGATGAGATCGCCTTCATTCTCTCGATCTTCATCATCCATTAGCACCACCATTTTTCCATGGCGTAAATCTTCAATAATTTCTTCGATACTGCTTAGTGACATAGCAAAACCTTTCTTACCTTTGGGGATAGTATTTATTGTTATTAGCGCATCTTGATTGGGCGAGCTATTTCATAAAGCCGTGCTGCGCCAAAAATGCAGTATTTATTTTTGAATCGGTAGTATTCTCATCAGCATAGCCGATTAAACGCTCCACATAGCGAGCGATAACATCAACTTCTAAGTTAATTTTTTGCCCAGGCGACCAAGCACCAATGGTTGTTTGCTCAGCGGTATGGGGAATAATGGTTAAACGTAGCTGTTGCTGCTGTACTTCGTTCACCGTTAAGCTAATGCCATCTACGGTTACAGATCCTTTATGGACTATGTAACGGGCCAGATCATTAGGAACCTTTAGCCAAATATTAATCGCACGAGCGCTGGGGCTAATGCTTACTACCTCTGCTAAGCCATCAACATGACCACTGACAATATGGCCACCAAAGCGATTCGTCGCAAGCATGGCTTTTTCAAGGTTAACTTTGTCACCTTGTTTGCATTTAGCCAGTGAAGTTAAACTTAACGTTTCGGTAGATACATCGGCGCAAAAGTGCTCATTGCTAAAATCGACCACGGTTAAACATATACCATTTACCGCGATGCTATCGCCAAGCCTTACATCCGACATATCTAGACCAATGCTGGCGATGTTTAATCGTACGTCACCACTGCGTTTTTCAATGCGAGAAATCTTGCCTAGGGCTTCAATTATTCCAGTAAACATTAATGTGTGCCCTGTGCTTGCGGGATCCAGATAGTTTTAATGTCGGGGCCAATTCGGCGAGTTTCAAGGCATTGCCAAGAATTTAACGCACTCATCGACTGATAGCCCTCTAGCCCCACTAAACTGTGAGCATCGGCTCCCATCAATAAACCGGCTTGGTAACAAATAAGTTGATCAACCAAGTTGGCTTGAATCAGAGCTGCAGCAAAATTAGCCCCAGCTTCAACCCAAATATCATTTACTTCTGCTTCAGCTAGCTGCTGCATTAATTGCGGCAAAAAGCTTGGCGTGTCTTCAATCACCAGCTGTTTTGCGGCTGGAAGTTGCGTTTGTGATTGATGGCCAGCCAACCACAAAGACTCATTATTCTTAAAAATATTAAGGTCTTGAGCTGCTTCTACTAAGCGTTGTTTGCGGTCAATAATCACCCGTAATGGCTGACGCAGCAGTGTTTCATCAAGTTGCTCTGCAAGGCTACCGAGCTCATTAAATCTCACGTTTAGGCTGGCATTATCGCGAATAACCGTGGTGGCGGTGGATAATATAGCATGGCTAGCAGCCCGCTCTCGTTGCACATCGCTGCGAGAATGAGCCGAGGTAATCCACTTGCTTTCGCCATTGGCTAAAGCTGTTTTAGCGTCGATAGAACCAGCAAGTTTCAAGCGAACAAAAGGACGTTTACGCTCAACGCGGCTCAAAAATCCGGGGTTAAGCGCGCACGCAGAATGCTCCATTAGACCACTACGAACTTTAATACCAGCCTCTTCAAGGCGCTTAATCCCGCGCCCAGCAACCTGTGGATTAGGGTCAACCATAGCAATCACTACTTCGGCCACTTGTTGCTCTACTAACATGGTGGCGCAAGCGGGCGTTCTACCTACATGGCTGCAGGGCTCAAGGGTGACATAACAAGTCGCCCCTTTCAGGCTAAAGCCTCGTTGCTTGGCATCCGCTGCGGCATTCACTTCGGCGTGCCCTTCGCCGGCTTTACGGTGAAAACCTTCACCAATAATCTGACCGTTTTTTACCAATACGCAGCCCACATTAGGATTGGGTGCCGTGGTATATCTTCCGCGCTTGGCTAGAGCAATGGCCTTTGCCATGAACTGGCAATCTTGAACGCTAAAACTCACTTACTTTTCCAACTTAGCAATTTCGTCACTAAATTCTTTGATATCTTCAAAGGAGTGATAAACCGAAGCAAAACGCACGTAGGCCACTTTATCTAGGCCAATCAACTGTTCCATAACAATCTTGCCAATGAACTTTGTGGCAACTTCACGTTCGCCAGTCGCCCGCAGCTGCGACTTAATTTTGTTTACCGCTTGCTCTACTTGGTCAACGCTTACTGGGCGTTTTTCCAACGCACGCATCATACCAGCACGCATTTTCTCTTCGTTAAAAGGCTCTCTAATGCCATTGCCTTTAATCACTCTTGGCATTACCAACTCGGCCACTTCAAAAGAAGTAAAGCGCTCATGGCATTCTAAGCATTCACGACGCCTTCTTACTTGGTGGCCATCGGCAACCAAACGCGAGTCAATAACCTTGGTTTCATGAGCAGAACAAAATGGACAATGCATGGGCGATCCCTTATTCGAGTATCCGGCAATTTTATCTGCTAAACCGTCAGAGGTACAGGTTAGCTAAAGCGTAACTATCGAAAATGCCCACAATTCCTTTATTTAGATAAGGTCTTGTCTAAAGAGAATGGATCTAACCTAGTAAAGAAAGAAAAAATGAGTATTAGCTCTCAGTTTAATCACTGAGCCAATTACTTACTGTTTAGCCCTTAGCTTGTTAAGAGTCTGATTAGATTAAAATTAAGCTTGTTATATAAGCAAATAGCGCTTGCGTAGTAACCAATTACTACCGCTTAGCTTACCGCTCAAGTTAGGCTGCACTAGAAATGTAAACAACTTGTTAAGGAAAGAGTCATGGCGAAGATACTGATTATTGCAGGTGATTTTGTTGAAGATTATGAGTTAATGGTGCCATTTCAAGCACTGCAAATGGTAGGTCACGAAGTTATCGCAACTTGCCCAGAGAAACGCATTGGCGAACAAATTAAAACCGCCATCCATGACTTTGAAGGCGATCAAACCTATACCGAAAAACCGGGGCACAACTTCACCCTAAATGGCAATTTTGCTGACATCGATACCGAGGAATTTGATGCGCTATTATTACCCGGCGGGCGTGCCCCGGAATACTTACGCTTAAATGCTAAGGTATTAGAAATAATTCAAGCCTTTGCCGCTAAGCAACAGCCGATAGCGGCAATATGCCATGGCGCACAGCTATTAACAGCGGCAGGTATTGCCTCAGGCAGACACATTTCTGCCTACCCGGCTTGTGCGCCTGAAGTGACAGCGGCTGGCGGCGACTATGCCGATATAGCCGTTGACCAAGCCCTTACCGATGGGAACTTGGTCACCGCACCAGCCTGGCCAGCTCACCCGCAATGGCTAGCGCAATTTAATAAGCTATTGGCTTAATACTAAATTGAAACGGCAAAAGTTGATTTTGTATACCATGATTAGACTTCGGTTTGATCATGGTGGGATTGCCAATGTGTGAAATTTATTCTGGCGCAGAAGCAGAACTGTTTGAATTGAAGTCTCGGTCGGTGCGTTTAGATGGCGTAGTAACCAGTATTCGTTTGGAAGCGATATTTTGGCAACTACTGGAGCAAATAGCCGAAGAGGCCAACCTGAGTTTGGCGGGCTTTTTAACGCAAATTTACCATGAGGTATTACAACGAGAAGAAAAGGTAGGTAATTTTACATCTTTACTTAGAGTGGCCTGTACTACTCACCTTAATCAAGGCAAGCGCTTAACGCTCACTAATCCTTCGCTTAAACAAGCGGAATCAGGCAATTCCATTGCCAACGGATATCTTTAATCTGCAAAGATTAAGAAATGATGAACAACATAAAGCTGCCCCAAATTACAAACTGCATAATCATTAATCGTTTTGCACTAGCCACAGGATTCATGTCCATGGTGATTCTCTCTATTCTGCAATTACCCTTTAGCGCTGGTAATTTGACTTATCAATTAGGTCTTAAAAACTGAGCAATTTCAGTACCAACTGTCTAATTCTCAGGCTAAAACCCAGCCTATCCCTCCTTGGTTTGTGTTCCTATTCACATTTAGTCTTAATAATCCGTAGTTAAACTAGGGTCTGTTGATCTTTGGTGTTGAAGTTTTGTTCGAGATAAGCGGGCTTTAATCGCGGCGAGCACTTAGAAGCCTAGTGGGCTAAGCAAGAAGTGCTCAACAAAGAGTAAAGTTCGCTTATCCGAACCCTTCGGGCAGCATTTCTTAGCCATTTATTCAGCGTTAGCGAGTGATTATTAAGCCCACTTAACTGCACACTCACTGCCTTGCCTAATTGGCTAATAAATTGCTGCAAAAACCATCAGCAAAAATCAACAGACCCTAACAAACAAATACAAAAAAGGAGGCATAAAGCCTCCTTTCTTTTATCTCGTCAATCCCTGACGTTTACATGCTTACTTAAGCGTAGACCGGGAAACGCTGGCAAAGTTCTAACACTTGGCCTTTAACGCGCTCAATTACCGCTTCGTCTTGTAAATTATCTAATACATCACAAATCCAGCCAGCTAACTCTTTAGAAGCAGCTACATCTAAGCCACGACGAGTAATTGCTGGAGTACCAATACGTAAACCACTGGTTACGAATGGAGAACGCGGATCGTTTGGAACCGAGTTTTTATTTACTGTGATGTTTGCACGGCCTAGTGCCGCATCGGCATCTTTACCAGTGATGTCTTTGTCGATGAGATCAACCAAGAACAAGTGGTTTTCTGTACCGTTAGACACAATCTTGTAACCGCGCTCTTGCAGTACAGCTACCATAGCTTTGGCATTATCTAATACGTTTTGCTGGTATTGCTTGAACTCTGGCTCCATCGCTTCTTTGAACGCTACCGCTTTTGCAGCAATAACATGCATCAAAGGACCGCCTTGACCACCAGGGAATACCGCAGAGTTAAGCTTCTTCTCTACTTCTTCGTTGGCACGTGCCAAAATCAAACCACCACGTGGGCCAGCTAGTGTTTTGTGAGTAGTCGTTGTTACTACATCTGCAACTGGCACTGGGTTTGGATACAAGCCAGCTGCCACTAAACCAGCAATGTGCGCCATATCTACGAACAGGTAAGCACCTACTTCGTCTGCGATATCGCGGAAACGCTGCCAATCAACCACACCTGAGTATGCTGAGAAACCAGCAATAATCATTTTAGGTTTGTGTTCTTTAGCCAAACGCTCAACTTCTGCATAGTCTAACTCGCCAGTTTCCGGGTTAATCCCGTACTGAACGGCGTTGTAGATTTTACCTGAGAAGCTAACGCTTGCACCGTGAGTTAAGTGACCACCATGAGCCAAGCTCATGCCTAGCACTGTGTCACCGGCTTTAAGCAAAGCCATAAATACAGCTGAGTTAGCTTGTGAACCAGCATGTGGTTGCACGTTTGCATAGTCGGCACCAAATAGTTGCTTGGCACGCTCAATGGCTAGCACTTCTGCTTTATCTACATACTCACAACCACCATAGTAACGCTTACCTGGGTATCCTTCGGCGTACTTATTAGTAAGGTAAGAGCCTTGCGCTTCCATTACTCGTGGGCTGGCATAGTTCTCAGAAGCAATCAGCTCAATGTGCTCTTCTTGACGAACTTCTTCTTTAGTAATGGCTTGCCATAATTCGGCATCGTAATCGGCGATATTCATATCACGCTTTAACATCAGTATCTCCTGACTCTTTTGTTACATGTTGGTGGGTGATTTTTCGAAGGCGCATTCTAACCTGAGTCCTTTTCAGATCACAGCAAAATTTTTTACCATTAACGCTATTCAAATGAACAAATGTAACAATAAAACGCTAGCTGCCTTGGAAGCTATAGTGTGCGTTTAGCCTATTAAATTTGCAATTTTCTCACTAGCTGCTTTGATCTTTATGAAATAAATTCACGTTAATTTAAGCATTACATCTCAGCCCAACAAAGGTTAAGATGATAATGATTATCATCTACAATTAGAGTTTATATTATGTCACTTCGCCTCTCAGGCCTCATTTTGTCACTTTTCTTTCTATCGGCTTGCAGCGCTACTCCACCTGTAGAGCAAGCAACGCCATCTGCAGATATTCAACTGCAGACTTACTATGACTACGCATTGTACAACCCAAACGACCAACAAATTGTTGAAAATACCCAAGCACTTGCCAAGCAACTGGCTGATTCTCAAGTGATACTGTTTGGCGAATACCACAGTCATCCCGCTATCCACTTAGCACAGCTGCGTTTATTGGAAGCCTTATATCAGCAACAAAACCAAATTAGTTTATCGATGGAGCAATTTAATCGCAGCCAACAAGCTTTATTAGATAGCTACCTAGCTAACGAAATAGGTGAAGAATGGCTTATCAAACAAACCAAAGCCTGGGATAACTACCGCTCTGATTACCGGCCGCTAGTTGAATTTGCCAAAGATAAACAACTTACGGTAGTAGCAGCCAATGCGCCTCGCGAGCATGTTCGCTGTATTGGTCAGCAAGGCTTAGGCTATTTAGAGGGCTTAGAAGAATCT
The DNA here is from genome assembly GCF_037076485.1 of Agarivorans sp. OAG1. Lineage (NCBI taxonomy): Bacteria > Pseudomonadati > Pseudomonadota > Gammaproteobacteria > Alteromonadales > Alteromonadaceae > Agarivorans > Agarivorans sp. OAG1. The sequence goes on along the minus strand of NZ_AP028990.1, from coordinate 1,253,438 downwards.
GAACGCAGCAAACTTGCCCAAGACTTTTCAACCAACGATCCGGCCTACCAACAGCGACTGTTTGGTAACGCCCACCATGGCGATAGCGAACAAAGCAAAAATCACTTTTTTGCCATGTTAGCTTGGGATGAAACAATGGCAGAATCTATCGCTCTACAACTGCAGTCTCAAACTACTCAACAAGTGATGCACACGGTGGGCAACTTTCATATTGAACAACGGCAAGGCACCTACTCAAGAGTAGAACAACGCCTCGAAGGTAAAAAAGTTAGTTCTTTAGTGACGATAAACCACAGTGAGTTTGTTGAGTTAAGCGAGCAACAAAAACAAGCATTAGGTGACTACTTAATTGTGGTAAAAAGCCTGCCTGTGCGATATCAAAACAAAGCCAATCAGCAAGCAGAATTTAAGCATATTAAGAAACAATCTAGTAAGCAGTGTAAAAGCGCTAACTAACAATTAGCTAGTGGTTATTTAAAATGTCTCTAGGCGGCGACGCCCTTTGTTAAATAAATGTTAACAAATCAACTTAAATAACTGTATTCGCCTTATTTTTTTTTGGTTTTACTAACAAACGCTTGCAGCTTGCTCATATTGAGCCATAATCATACCAGCGGCTCACTCAATTGCAGTGAATAGCTTTGCTTAAACGAATCAACGATTGCTAACAATCGTTAGAATTGAATATAAAGGACGGACTTACCATGAATAAGTTTTTAGTTGCAGGCGCTATTGCTTCTACCATTTTACTAGCGGGTTGTTCTTCAAACACTACCGCTTTAGAAAACAACGTACAATCTCTAAGCGACAAAGTTGATGCACTATCAAACGAAGTTGCAGCTCTTCGTGCAGAGCAAAGCTCTTTGAGTGGCGACATTAAGTCAGCTCAAATGAGTGCTGACCAAGCTAAAGCTGAAGCGATGCGCGCTAACGAACGTATCGACAACATCGCATCTTCTTACACTAAGTAAGTTTAAAGCGATGTGAAAAAAGGTGATGCTAAGCATCACCTTTTTTTTATCCTTGTTTTTCTCCTACCGACAAAGCAATGCCTTGCTGGTTTTTCAGCGCTTGATTCACCACCGACGAGTCAACCCCTGCTTGCGTAATAAACTTAATATCATCACGACTCAATTGTAAGGTAGTTGCTTGGGTCACTTCTTCTTCAGAGCGATTAAGCGGCTGGTGCACTTCTAACAAGTACTCCCCACTAGGTTCAAGTGAATGTTTAATCGATTGATTAATGATCCTCACTGGCGTTTTCAGATTAACCTGCGAAAACAGGTATTCGATATCGTCGGGAAACAAACGTATACAACCCGAACTAACACGCAGGCCAACACCAAACTCTTTATTGGTGCCATGAATTAAATACTCACCATTACCGTAAGCCAAACGCAGGGCGTATTCGCCCAGTGGATTTTCTGGCCCTGCCTGTACAACCGGTGGCAAAATAATCCCCTTGGCCGCATATTCATTACGAATATTTTGAGTAGGTGTCCAAGTAGGTTGCTCGCGTTTTTGACTAATGTAAGTGCTCATCTCTGGCGTTTCGCGGCCAATTCGGCCAATGCCAATGGGTAACACATCTACCTCGGTGCTATTTGGTCGGAAGTAATACAAACGCAATTCCGCAAGATTTACCACCACCCCTTTGCGCTCCACATCGGGCAGCAAAATTTGAGTGGGAATAAGAAGCTCGGTGTCTTCTTCTGGTAAGAAAGGGTCTACCCCTTTATTCGCCGCCATTACCGCTAAAAAACCTACACCATAACGCTCGGCAATAAGCGCAATAGTTTCGCCTTTTTGCACTCTGTGCCATTGGTTTCCGCCCAGCAGGCGACTACCATCTTCGGGTAAATCGTAAGTTAAGGCTGAAACTGAAAATGCCATACATAGGGCAACACAGGCCAATAAAATCTGTTTCATTTAATCTGCAGTGTCAAATTGTGATGATTCCAACATACCACTATTACTTTAGAAATTCGACAAGCCCTGCTGGCTATCTCTGTTAAAAACAAGCAGATAGTACCGCTTTATGCTGCTTCACTATGCAACATCAAAAAACCGCCGCATAAAGTGGCTTACAAAGCTAGCTTCCATCTACGAAGCCAGTATCATAGCGGAAGATAAAATTAGCGAATTTGGGTGTATGCTTTAGCGACACAAAAATTCGAATATAGACCCTTAAAGGAACGGCAAATGGCCCAATTTATTTATACGATGAACCGCGTTGGTAAAATCGTTCCCCCTAAAAAACATATTCTTAAAAACATTTCTTTAAGCTTTTTCCCTGGCGCTAAAATAGGCGTACTTGGTTTAAACGGCTCTGGTAAGTCTACCCTACTACGCATTATGGCGGGTATTGATACCGATATTGAGGGTGAAGCTCGTGCTAACCCAGGAACCAAAATTGGTTACCTTGCTCAAGAACCTCAAATGGACTTGGACAAAACGGTTCGCGAAGTGGTTGAAGAAGCAGTAGCGGTGGTAAAAAATGCCCAGACTCGCTTAGACCAAGTTTATGCCGAATATGCAGAACCCGATGCAGACTTTGACGCCTTAGCTAAAGAGCAAGGTGAACTAGAAGCGATTTTAGCCACTCATGATGCACATAGTTTAGAGAATCAACTAGAGCGCGCAGCCGATGCCTTGCGCCTACCAGAGTGGGACCAAAAAATTGAGAAGCTTTCTGGGGGTGAACGTCGCCGCGTAGCGCTGTGTCGCTTATTGCTTGAAAAACCAGACATGCTGCTACTTGATGAACCTACCAACCACTTAGATGCAGAATCTGTAGCTTGGTTAGAGCGCTTCTTACATGATTATGAAGGTACTGTTGTGGCGGTAACCCACGACCGTTACTTCCTTGATAACGTAGCGGGCTGGATTTTAGAACTAGACCGCGGTGAAGGTATTCCGTGGGAAGGTAACTATTCTTCTTGGCTTGAACAAAAAGAAGACCGCTTGAACCAAGAAGCCTCTCAAGAAAAAGCTCGAATGAAATCAATTCAGAAAGAGCTGGAGTGGGTTCGTTCAAATGCGAAAGGCCGTCAGAGTAAAAGTAAGTCTCGTATGGCTCGCTTTGAAGAGCTTAATACTCAAAGTTTCCAAAGCCGAAATGAAACCAACGAGCTATTCATTCCAGCTGCGCAACGCCTAGGTGATAAGGTTATTGATGTTAACAACCTAAGCAAGGCTTATGATGGACGAGTACTAATCAATGACCTGTCATTTAGCATTCCTAAGGGAGCGATTGTAGGTATTATTGGTCCTAACGGCGCGGGTAAATCGACTCTATTTAAGATGATTACCGGAGCAGAAAAAGCAGACTCGGGTAGCGTAGAAGTTGGCGAAAGTGTTCAAATAGCTAGCGTTGATCAGTTCCGTGATGCGATGGATGATAAAGCTACCGTATGGCAAGAAGTGTCTGGCGGTTCAGATATTCTAAAAATTGGTAATATCGAAGTACCAAGTCGCGCTTATGTTGGTCGATTCAACTTTAGAGGTGGTGACCAACAAAAACGTGTTGGAGAGCTATCGGGTGGTGAACGTGGCCGTTTACATTTGGCTAAGTTACTTCAAACTGGTGGCAACGTGCTACTACTAGATGAACCAACCAACGACCTAGATGTTGAAACACTACGTGCGCTAGAAAACGCACTCTTGGAATTTGCTGGCTGTGCCATGGTTATCTCGCATGACCGTTGGTTCTTAGACCGTATCGCAACTCACATTCTAGATTACCGCGACGAAGGACAAGTTAACTTCCACGCTGGCAACTTTACCGAGTACGAAGCTTGGTTAAAAGAAACCATTGGTGAAGAAGCCGCTCAGCCTCACCGCATAAAATACAAACGTATTAGCTAAGTATGAGCGACAAAAAAGGCCACTTACGTGGCCTTTTTTATTCCTCCAAGGAGCTTAGCCTAAGCTCTCTAATAATGCTTTAGCATCTTCATACTCAGAGAACTGCTGATCTAATTCCACTGCTGCTTCTGCTTCCGCTTTAGCCTCGGCCTTGCGGCCCAACTTACTAAGAGCGAATGCCAAGTGATAGCGAATTGCGGCATCTGATGCGTTCATTGTGTAGGCTTCACGTAAGTAAACTAAACCCTGGTCAACATTGCCACGCTGTACTTCAATCCAACCAATAGTGTCTAAAATAGCGGCGTTTTTAGCGCCTTGTTCTACTACCTGCGCAACGGTTTTATAAGCTTTATCTAAGTCTTGGCCAGAGTAGATATTTGCTAAGTTATTCAAAATACCGGGATCTTGCTTTAATGCTGGCAAGGCGAGCAAGTCTTCATAGTGTTGTTGAGCTTTAACAAGCTGCTTATGGTGCAAATAGCTATCGGCCAAAATACGTTTATGCCAAGCCAACTCTGCAGCGGTGGTAACTAAACCTTCCATTTGTTGATGAAAAGCATCATCGGCAATGCCTTGTTTAGCCAATTGATACAAACGCACTACCGCCTCTCGATTAAACGCATTCAACTCTACAGCTTTACTGTAATTTTGCTGCGCTTGTTCCTTTTGGCTTTTTTTGCGCATTTGAATATCGCCTTGCAAGAGAAACAACTGGCTACTTTCACCAAATTTGTTGGCTAAATCCGCCACCGTCTTTTCCGCAGCTTCCAAGTCATTTTGTTCCAGTTCTACTTTAGTTAACAGGATCAAAGTTGACATATTTTCCGGCGCCAACTGGTGAGACTTCAATAAAGAACTCTTAGCATTTGCTAACTGCTTGGCTTGGGCTTGCATTCTGGCTAAGCCTATTAACTTATTTGGCTGCTCTTTCCAAATACTGTCCAATAAACCTAAGGGGTAGTCTGCGTCTTCGTATCGCTCTAATCGAATAAGAATTTCAGCATAAGCACTTAAGTAACGCTCATTCAAAATATACTCTCGATTTAGCTTCTCAACTTCGGCTAAGGCATTCGACCATTGTGCTGTCTGCATATACGTATCAAGTTTTAGCTCGCGCGCCTGGCGATTGTCTTGTTCGTATAGTAAAACTTTATCAAGCTGTTCAGTCGCTTCTAGATAGTTTTTTTGCTCAAGGTGAATGCGAGCAGCCAAAAGGTGACTTGGCGTGTGCTGTTTGTTTACTGCTAACAAGGTGTCTAAGATTTGTAGTGCTTCTTCAGTGCTGCCCTGCGCTCTCAAGACCACTGCTTTGTTAAAGCTAGCACCTACATTATTGGGGTTGGTTGCTAACACTTCATCAAGATAACGCAGTGCCAATTCTGCTTGTTCAGTTTTAATGTAATAAGCAGCAATTAAATTTTGCGCATTAGCATTGTTTATGTTTCTGGCAATTAAACTCTCAATTACCGGGCTAGCTTGGTCAAACTTGTTCAGTTCTAAAGCTAATTCGCCTTTCAACTGTAACCACTTTATCGGCGCGTTATCCTCGGTAAAAGGAAGCTCTTCCAACAGACTTAAGGCCCGCTCGGACTCACCACTTGCCCGAGCCAATTCAGCATCCAAAATCACCATGTAATTTGAATCGCTATGGTAGGCTCTAATTTGCTCAAAAGCTTGTTGAGCCGCACGTAGCCTACCAGCGTCAATGTACAAATACACTAGTTGAACCGACAAGCCTAAATCGCGAATAATGTAATCGAAGTTATCTTGCAAAAGTAACTGCAGCTTGTAGGACTCATTATTACGAAGGTAGAGCTTAGACAGCATTCGGGTTGCCCCGAGATCACTGGGCTTTTGACGCAAGTACTGACTTAAGTACTGCTGGGCTTTCTCATCGTTTTCTAGAATAAATTCCGACGCCCCCTGAATAAATAGCAAGCTGTTTGCGTCTGTTAGCTCCTCAGTTTCTGCAGCTGAGACCTTTTGAGATAAATCCGCTAAGGCTCGCTCGGCCATTTCGGTATTGTCTTCACCGGCAAACAAAGTCGCACCGATCAATATCGCCGTGGGATCATTGGGCGTTTGTTCTTGGATCTGCTTTAAATAGCGTTTAGCTTGCTCAGTCTGATTGAGTTTAAGGTGAGTCATCACTAAACTTCGCAAGATTTTTGGGTCTTGAGGATCAAGTTGATAGGCAGTTTGATAGTGTTCCAAGGCGAGGGTTAAGTTGTTCTGACTCGCTGCTAAATCCCCTTTCAACAACCATGTTCTCTCATTATTTTTGGCTATTTGTAATGAGCGCTCTATCCACTGCTCTGCAAGTACGTATTCTTTTTGCCTTAAATATAAGGTTGCCAAGGTATTCATCGCACTTGGCTTATTCGGTATAAGTTTAGTAGCTTGCTCAAATTCATTACGTGCTAATTCTGGTTGAGCACTTTTCAAATAGATTCGACCACGCAATAACTTCCACTCAAACAAACTCGGCTTAGAGAACTCATTAATTCGCTCTTCAAACGCAAGCAGTTCGTTAGTTTTACCCTGCAACATTAGAATATTGCCAAGCAATGGCAACACCAAGTTAATGTCGGCCCCTAAGGCTAAAGCCTCTTCTAACTGTTTCTCAGCAGAACCTAAGTTATTTGCGTTAAAATAAACTTTGGCGAGCAGTAGCTTTGAGGAAAGGTGTTCAGGATTAGCTTTTAGTGCATTTTTTAAATGGATGAAGGCTTCATTCTCTTCTCCACTATGAAAGGCTTTAACGGCGAGTTCGTACTCGTTAGCCTGCTGATCAGCAAAGCTAAGATTTGTTACGCACAGTAAACACAGAGCTACTAAAGATTTGTTCATTATCAAAGCTAATTCCTTGTTGCTTCAAGGGCTAGTCAATTAAGCCTTAAACAGTATCTAATGAACAGGTAGTAAAAAAAAGACAAAAAAATACGAAATACAGAGTATTTCGTATTTTTGATTAAACAGGAAAAGGAAGTATTGGTTTAAGCTTGGCGCTTTCTGCTACGTAATGCGATGCCAAATAAACCAGCAGCAAACATTAAGACTGTGCCTGGCTCTGGCACGCTGGTAACTGGTACTTGAGGGCTATTCGCTTTAACACCGGCCAACTTAAAAGCATCGTTGGCGGTTGAGAACCCCATATCTCCAAAGATTGGGTTATATGCACCAATTAACCAATACTTAGAAGAAGCACTAGAGCTAATTGATTGATATGCATATGAGCTAGCATCGTCGACCTGAGCTTCAGTTGACCAAGCACTTGCCACGTCTCCCCAGTTACTACCCGCTAAAGTAGGAGTATCGTTACCAGAGTATGCTAATACAGTCACATCAGCCTCCCTGTTACGACCCTCTTTAGCCCAGCCCAACGAGAAACCAGCAAGGTTTACTGCTTCATCAAAGCTAAGTAAAACCATGTCATAATCTTTCTTCCAGTCACGATTGTTGTAGCTGTCGATTGCATGGTCTGGAGAGCCACCACCTTCATCACGGTTTTGTAATGTCAAACCATAACCGTTTGCGTAATCTAGCTCGCCACTTTCGATATTCTGAGCACCACCGTCGGTATTAGACCAGCCTGAAAGAGTAAGACCGTTACCACTGAAGGTATTCCCATCACCGCTTCCGCTTTCGGTAAATGTGCTAAAGTCCCATGTTTGCGTTGAGCCAAAAGCAGACAACGAAACCGCGCAACTTGCTACTAATAAAATTTGTTTAAACACAGTGCCCCCAAAATAGCAGTATGTATATCTTTAATATCACTAAGCAGATTAAAGCAAAAAGCAAGCCAAGATAAATAACTCTTTATATACAGCAACTTAAATAATAGATTTAAATTATTATTGTCATATTGTAAAAAATACCGACAACAATTGCTGAGTTTTTGTGCTTATTACTAATCAATGCATCAAATAAGTGACAAAACCTCTATCCGAAAGAGTAACATTTACGCTCAAAAAACACACTACCAATAGCGTTCTACCGTTACTTGCCCTGGCTTTCGTCGAAGGTTTTTCTTTAAGCCTTTATTCTCAAGTATGCTTTGAGCATCAGTGATCATTTGCGGATTACCACACATGATCACCTGAGAGTCTTGCGCATTAAGACTAAGCCCTATCGCATTCTCCAGCTGATCCGTTTCCAGTGCTGCTGGGATCCTAGCCCTTAGTGCGCCGGCGCAATCTTCTCTGGTTACCATGGCTTGAAAGACAAATTTATCCGCTTGCTCATTTAAGTACTTGTCAATCAGCTCTTGATAAGCAATATCCTTAGCTTTTCGTACACCGTAAACCAGCACAATTTTCTCGAATCGCTCCCAGGGCTCTAGAGTTTCCAACATTGAGAAAAATGGGCCTATTCCAGTGCCCGTTCCAATCAACCAAAGGTGCTTAGCGGGAGGGACTTCGTCTAGTACCATAAACCCTGCTGCTGCAGTTGAAACTTCGATGCTATCGCCAGCTTGCAATAAGTGTAAATTGGGTGACAACAGCCCATCTTCCACCTTAATAGCCAGTATTTCTAAATAGTCTGTGTTCGGAGGGTTAACCAGCGAGTAAGCACGGGCAATACGCTTGTCGTCTCGCATTTCAGACAACTTGATAAACTGCCCCGCCACAAAAGGATCTATCTCTGCTTTAATGCGTAAGGAAAACAGTTCATCGTTCCAATCAATACGTTGAATTACTTTACCTTCAGTCCACATAGTTGCTCCTGTTGTAAAACGTCTTCACTCTTTTGACGCTATCACGTCACCGTGGTGCTCTACAAAAATCAGTTCGCTAGTATCAAATCCAAGCTCTTTAGCTTGATGTACTAAATCGGTACGAATGGCGTGAGATAGCTCGGGGCTTCTGGCCAACAACCACAAATAATCTCGGTTTGGTCCTGCCACTAGAGCATATTGATAGTCTTTTTCGTCTAAAGCAAACACCACGTAAGCGCCGTAAAATGGCCTAAAGAATGACACTTTCAAGTGTGCAACATCAGGCTCACTAACAAACTGTGCAACACCTTCTGCTTCGAACCATTGGTGGTCTTGCTCGGAAAAGCCTTTATTCAGAACAGATACCTTGCCGTCATCACGCAGGGTATAAGTTGCAGTAACATGACTCATGCCGCGCTCAAATGAATGATCCAAGCGGGCGATTTCGTACCAAGTGCCTAAGTACTTATCTAGATTGAAATTCTGAACAGGTTCAATCCCTTCAGGCTTAGAACTGCAAGCACTCAATGCTAACATAGCAATGATAATTAACACTTTTTGCATACTACCTTCCTATTAATTTGCCGCTATAAGATCTAAAACCACAATGCGGCTATGCAGCCTACTAAGGTCATCACAAACAAAAACCATTTAAGCGTATTAGCGGCAGCTTTTATGGCAAATTTAACCGCGTAATGTGCGCCAATAATGTAACCTATGGCCAAAACCAAACCCGGTAGCCATAACACTTGGTCCCGTGCAATAAAGACCACCAAGGCCACACTAGTAAAAGCAATGGTACATACTAATTTCAGCGCGTTAGCCCTGACTAAATCGTAGCGCAAACTCCCTGCCAACGCGGCGACCAAAATAAATCCGACCCCAGCTTGTACAAAACCGCCGTAAAAACCGGCAATAGCCAAGCTCCATTTAGCCGAGGGAGTACCTTTCATTTTACGCGCTTCAGTTCCTGCCTCGGGGGCAACAACACTAGGTTTAATCAGCATTAATGCCGCCATCGCCAGCATGGCGCCAAGCAACAAATATTTAATGATCCACGAAGGAGCATAAGAGGCCGCTACTGCGCCAACCAAACCACCCACTAAGGTTGGCCATAAAATCGGGGCGACATCATCAGTATCCAATTTACCGTGTTTTTTAAAGCCCAATACCCCGGTTAAACACTGCAAAAAAATGCCCACCCTATTGGTTGCATTTGCAACCTCTGCTGGCATCCCCATTACCATTAACGCAGGAAGTGTTAGATTCGATCCCCCTCCCGCCAAGGTATTGATAACTCCAGCAAATAATCCTACTGTGAGTAACAACAATCCATGATAAATTGTGAAATCCATTTAGCGCCTCATTAGCCCTTTGGTAACTTTGACCTTATCACTGACGCAAGCTTTATTCAGTAGCAGATTTTTATCTTTAGTCTAAGCTGAAATTTTTCTATGCCAGAATTAAGCTTAACGTTATATGGATATAAGTAGTAAAAGGAATGGTTCAGTGAACTACGATTACAGCATTATTGGTGGAGGCATCGTAGGCCTCGCCAGCGCTTTAGAACTGATTAAGCGAAAACCTAGCGCCAAAATAGTGCTACTAGAAAAAGAATCTTCACTCGCCTTTCATCAAACAGGCCATAACAGTGGCGTAATTCATGCTGGAGTTTACTACCAGCCAGGCAGCCTAAAAGCCGAATTCTGTAAGCAGGGTTTATTAGACACCATCAGCTTTTGCCAACAACACGACATTCCTTACTTGCAATGCGGCAAGCTACTCGTGGCAACTAATCAACAAGAGTTGAGTGATATGCAAGCGCTAGCCACACGCTGTGAGCAAAATGGCATTAAGGTAAAACCGCTTAACGCCAAACAACTGCAGGAAATAGAACCTAACATCGTTGGCTTGGGTGCTTTGCAAGTAAAAGACACCGGCATCGTTAGTTATCCTCAAATCTGCCAAAAACTGGCCAAGTTATTTCAACAAGCGGGCGGCGAAATATTGCTGTCTCACCAAGTAACAGGATTGAGCGAACAAACCGATAAGATATTGATTGATACGCAGCATGGTCAAATCAGTAGCCAATACCTTATTGCCTGCGGAGGGCTTATGGCGGACCGCCTATGCAACATGCTTAAGCTAGATATCGACTTTCAAATTGTTCCTTATCGAGGCGAATACTATCAATTACAACCTCGTCATAACCAACTGATTAAACACCTTATTTATCCCATCCCTAATCCGGACTTGCCATTTTTAGGTGTTCATCTTACTAAGATGATAGATGGCAGCGTGACGGTTGGTCCCAACGCCGTACAAGGTTGGTCAAGAGAAGGTTACAACAAGGGGTCCTTTAGCCTTGCCGATACCAAGGAAATGCTCGGTTTCAAGGGTTTTTGGAAAGTGGCTAAACAGCATTTTCGTAGCGGTCTCAGCGAAACCAAAGACTCCATGTTTAAATCAGGATATCTACAGCGGGTAAGAAAATATTGCCCTAGCTTAAACATTCATGACCTTCGCCCTTATCCTAGCGGCATTCGGGCTCAAGCAGTGTTAAGAGATGGAACCTTGGTTCACGACTTTTTATTTGCAAGCAGCCCACGTAGCTTACACGTATGTAATGCGCCCTCACCCGCGGCTACTTCTGCCTTTCCTATAGGTAGGTATATTTGCGATAAGCTAGAGCAAGATTTAAGTCCATCGAAGTAAGTCACTAAGCTTAGCAGGGTAGCCAATCGGCTGCTCTTTTTAGTTTAAGCGGCATTAAGCTTGGCTATCTCTTATCAACAAACTGAGCTTAAACGCCTTATTGCGAAGCTTATAATTGTTATTTGCAACGCCACTTGCACTAAGCTCTTTTCCCCCCTAGGCTAAAACGTCTAAGCAAGCAATAGCTTGGTTTCACTACTCACTAGGAAGTGCAAGATGATAGAACTAGGGCAAGTTATTCCAGACACCCCGTTAGCCGAACTTAATCAACAAGGTATGCAGAATCACACCAGCCATGAACTGTTTGCGGGCAAAAAGGTGGTTCTATTTGCGGTACCCGGTGCATTTACCCCCACTTGTTCTGAAGCCCACCTCCCCGGATACGTCGTATTGGCTGACGAAATTAAAGCCAAAGGCGTAGATCTTATTGCCTGTGTATCAGTAAATGATGCCTTTGTTATGCAAGCATGGGGCGAAGCGCAAAACGCAGAAAATATACTGATGTTGGGCGATGGCGATGCCAGTTTTACTAAAGCACTAGGCTTAGATATGGACACCGCCAGTTTTGGCGGGGTACGTTCGCAGCGCTACGCAATGATAATTGATAACTTAACGGTTACTCAGCTAAATGTAGAACCACCTAAATCCTTTGAGGTGAGCAAGGCCGAACATATTCTTAGTCAACTATAAACATCAATAAGCTGGCAATGCTAAGTCGTCTAAATGCTCAACATCTAATGGCAGTGCGATTTAGTATTGTTTTTATCTGCCTATTGTCACTGTCTCAAAGCTGTTTAGCCTTTGGCATGAAAGGGCATCAACTAATCGCTTATATTGCCCAGCAACAACTCGACCCGCAAAGCCAAAAACACATCGAACAAATACTTGATGGCAAGAGTATGGTGGTACTTGCAACATGGGCAGACTATGCGAGAAAACAAAAAGCTTGGAAGCACACAGGCCCCTGGCACTACATTAATATTCCCAAAGGGCAGTCACTTGAGCAAAGCCAGCGAAACCCCAAAGGAGATGTACTCAGCCAACTGGAGTATTTTGAACAGCAGCTCAAGCAGCCGAATATAAGTAAGTTAGAGCGCCAACAAGCCCTAAAGTTTTATATTCACTTTGTCGGTGACATTCATCAACCCTTGCATGTGGGTTACGCAAACGATCGTGGCGGTAATAAGGTCTCAGTTAGTTGGTATGGAAAAAGCTCAAATCTACATCGGGTGTGGGATAGCCAACTACTTGATAGTAACAAGCTGTCTTTGGGCAAATATGCCGAGCAACTTCAGCGCCAATATCCTAGCAACGACCAGCTTTTTCACTATGAAGAATGGCTAAATCAAAGCCGTGAACTATTACCGGCTGTTTATCAATTTGGCGATAAAAACTTATCCGATAACTACGCAAACCAACATCGCCCTACTTTAGAGCTACAAATTGTTCGTGCCGGTAAGCGCTTAGCCGACAAGCTAAATCATATATTTAATAACAAGCTATAGAAATGCTGAGCTCTAAGTGATCCTAATTGTTTGAGCAACGTTATACTCAATATAATGTGAAGGAGCTGACAGCATGAATAAATTCTCTAGCGACAAAATTTCTGTAGGTATTAGTAGCTGCTTACTAGGTGAAGAAGTGCGCTACGATGGCGGACACAAACAATCGCGCTTTTGTCGCATCGAATTAGCCAAGTATTTTGATTTTGAACCCACTTGCCCGGAAATGGCTATAGGCATGGGCACCCCAAGAAAAACCATTCGTTTAGTTCAGCAAGAAGATGTTATAAGCATTCAAGCCAGTGACGGCAGCTTTGATGTTACCGAAAAAATGCAACAATACGCTAAGCGTCGCTTACCACAACTTAGCCATCATAGCGGTTACGTTGTATGTGCAAAATCTCCTAGCTGCGGTATGGAACGAGTCAGTGTTTATTCACCGGCTAAAAACAACGCCACCAAAGACGGTGTTGGGATATTTACTGCCGAATTAATGAAAGCTTATCCTTTATTGCCAGTTGAAGAAGACGGCCGTTTAAATGACCCCGTACTGCGCGAAAACTTTGTTAATCGCGTGTTTGCTTATCACCAATGGAAAACGCTTGAGCACGAAGGTTTTACCGTGGCTAAAGTGCAGGATTTTCACGCTAAATACAAATACTTATTGATGGCGCACCACCCTGCCAAGTACCGTGAGCTGGGCCCCTTATTAGCCAACATTAGCAGCAATCAAGACTTAGAAGGTTTCGCTAGTTATATCAAAGGTTTTATGGAGATTTTGAAACATAACTGCAGCCGTAAAAACCACTGTAATGTATTACAACACTTGCAGGGTTACTTTAAGCGAGAAATCACAGCCCAACAACGTGAAGAGCTGGCCGAACGTATTCATGAATATCGCGAAGGTTTATTGCCTTTACTGGTGCCAATTAGCCTTATTCAGCACTACTTACGAGAGCATCCGAACCACTACGTTGCTAAGCAAGCTTACCTAGCCCCTCACCCCAATGAGCTTAAGCTACGTTACAGTTTATAAGACTACTAGTCCCATCTACTTAGAAACAAAGTCTTCTAGCTGCTGATGGCTTAAAAAGCCTGAAGCAGCGCCCGCTTCTCCAATTTTGTAAGATGCAAACACCATAGCCCGACTGAGCGCCTTTTCTGGGTTATTTTCTAACAAGTAGTAATGTAAAAAACATGAAAATAACGCATCACCAGCACCAATAGTATTAAGCACTGGTCGTGTTGTTGTCGCGGGAAAATGTTGAATGGAATTTGCCTGTTGGGTATACAGCAAAGCACCGTTGCTGCCTAATCCCATCACAATAACCGAGTTGTGATAACGCTCCACCAACTGCCAAATAAACTGGTGATAGTCACCACTTACCTGCTCGTCACTCAAAAACAGCACATCGGCCATGGCAAGAAATTGCTGGTTATATTCGTCTTCAATGTTACCTAGGGTATGTACATCGGTAGCAATCAGTTTGCCAGCCTGCTTTGCCAGCTCTAGCATTGGTCGGGCAAAATTAATATTACAAGCAACAACCGCGTCGCTATATATAAGCTGTTTCTTAAAGCCTTGTTCCGAGTATCTGCGTTGCTGAATATCTTTCAGGTCTACATGTATTTGCCGCCGCCCCTCTGGGTCATACAAAATGACCGACTGTGGTGTATCTTGCATAGTTAGCTCAACACAAGCCTTCACTTTCGGTATTTGAGCTATGGCTTGTTGCACTTGCTCTCCTGCCATATCGGGTGCCAGCAGCGTGCATAAGTCAACCTCATCACCCAGGGTAGCAAGCGCTTTAGCCACATTAAATGCCACCCCAGACACACTGCTTTGAATACCGTCAAAAGGGTAAGTCACTGGATAATAGTGTTGAGGAAATCCTTCAATTTTTAAGGTGGTCTCAATATTGACTAAACCCGCAACCAAAATACGTGTCATAAAGCTAACTCATTGAATATGCATGACGAATAACGCTAACACATCAATAAGTAACAACAAGCTTAACTGCTCGATAGAGCGGCCCAAGTGATTTTTTGTTGCCTCCAGGCTTAATAAAAATCAGAAAGTTTTGCGTCTTTTAGTGAATTGCTTAGTCTTACTAAAAGTAATCAAAGATTCTTAACCTTGAGATCCAGTTTGTATGATATCTGAATGGCAAAACCACAAAGCCCAGCTTAGAAGCTATGTTAGCAAGCGGATAAATGACAGCCACGCTGTCGATGACATCTTGCAAGATGTTTACATCAAGGCCAGTAGCAATTTGCATCAACTTAAGTCAAAGGGCAGCTTAAAAGGCTGGTTATATCGTATCGCCCATAACACCATTATGGATTTTTATCGCCAGCAGAAACCCTATGAAGAATTGCCTGAAGACTTGGTCGCAGAAGATCACGATAGCGGTAGTCTAGCCCGTAAAGAGTTAGCAGAGTGCCTGCGCCCTCTCATCGATGAACTGCCCGAAAAATACGGCACACCGCTTCGTTTAGCCGAGTTAGAAGGTTACTCACAACAAAGTATCGCCGAACAGCTCGGTTTATCGCTCTCTGGCGCTAAAAGCCGAGTACAAAGAAGCCGAGTGAAGTTTAGAGAACAAATGATGGCTTGCTGTGACTTTGAAGTAGGACAAGAGGGCATCACCGACTACTCCCCAAAAAAGACAAGCTCATCAAGTAAATGTTAAATGCTGTTTGTCTGCAACAAAGCGGTTAACAAACAAATAAATGCTCGTTCCCACGAGTACTTTGGAGAATACATGCCCAATACAACGCGCCCTATTATTTCAGCTCAAATAATCCAAGAAATAACTGAATGGGCCATTATGCATGGCGTAGCTTTTCGTCAAGCTGATAACTCTGCCAGGCATTGTCCGTTTAGTATTGCGCCAATAACTATGCCGCATGAAGTATTCGAACACCTGCGTAGAGCGACATCTCTTATTACAAGGCTAATTAACAATGTGTCAGAAGATCACGACTTTCTTCAGTCGTCGCTCGCTAAAGTGGCAAAAGCAGAGCCCTTTTTTGAACGTTTATTAGCCCTGCACCAACAAGCCCATGGTGACTCAGCACATCGCTTATCACCTGCTAGAAAACCGCTGCTAATAATGCGTACCGATTTTATGGACGACCGACAACATGGTCCAAAAGTTATCGAGTTTAATGGTATTGCTGCAGGCATGGCGCCGTTTGGCCAACGCGCAACAGAGCTGCATGCTTTTATACAAAATCAATGGCCTCAGCTTTACCAAACCTACCTAGAAGATAAGGACGCCTCACCAGCAGAAAACCAAGCTATTGAACAGCTCGCCCTTGCGATCGTTAAAGCTGCAAACAGCATTAAAGCAAGCTTTGAATCACGTGCTCAAGCTTCTTTAGACGGTTTAGCGAGTAAACCAACTTTCTTAATGGTGATACAAGAAAATGAAGACAATGTGTACGACCAACATCTTCTGGAACTAGCTTTACAGCAACAAGGGGTTCGCACCGTAAGGCGTGCCTTCGAGCAACTTAGTACCCAATTATCCAGCGGCGATAATCAACGCCTACTGTTAAACGACGTAGGCGCTATTGATGTGGTATATCTTAGAGCTGGTTACCAATACGCTGACTACTATTCAACAACACGCAGTGAGAGAGTTTGCTGCGAAACCCTTAGCCAAACTAGGCTATTTATCGAGCAACACAAAGTGGCAGTGAACGCCACGTTTAGCCAGCAACTCGCCACCAGTAAAACCATGCAAATGCTCCTAACAACCATGCCAGCAGAAGACTATGCGCGCTGGGGGTTAAACCTAGAAGATGCCAAGCTAATCAAAAGTGTCTTGGCTGATATGAAACCAATAAACCAAGCAACCATCGACTGGTTTAATATGCAGGCAAATAAGCAACAATGGGTACTAAAAAACCAAGGAGAAGGTGGTGGACATTGCGTTTTTGGTGAAGATATAACTAATAAACTTCAACAGTTGGCTCCTCATGAGTATGACGCTTGGGCTTTAATGCAGCGCTTATATCCATACGAACGCGAAGTCTCCACCATCGCAGTGCGTAATAGCACACAAACCCACGTAGACGATCTGGTGAGCGAGATAGGCTTATTTAGTGCTTATTACGATGAAGAACCAGCAACACCACTAAACGGATATGCTGGCTATCTTATTCGTAGTAAACCCGCGAGTGAGAACGAAGGCGGGATCCACAGCGGTAAAGGTATTTTAGATTCCTTGGTTTTAAGTGATGCATAAGCTAAAAACTTGCGTCTTTTTTGTTAAGGCTGCGTCCTAACACTATCAACCTAAATCGATGGAAAACTTAATGTTTCAAACCACCCCGAGCCACCAAGGTATTAGCGACAAATTTATTAAGCATGATAGTAAAATGCTAAAGCAAATTTATGGCAGCGACCAGCTGACACCTTATTGGATAGCCGATATGGATTTCCCCATTGCCTATCCAATCAGCCAAGCTATGCAGCAATTAGTAAACCGCGAGCAATACTCTTACGAATTTGATTCACAAACCGTATTTAAGGCGATTGCTCATTGGAATCAACAGCGCCACCAGCTTGACCTAAATCCTAATCATTTTGTGCAAGTTCCTGGGGTACTCAGTGCAATAGCATTGCTAATTCGCGACTTTACTCAAGAAGGCGACGGCGTATTAATTCAAACTCCGGTGTACCACCAATTTCGCCGTTTAATTGAATCTGCCGGGCGCAAAGCTGTGACTAGCCCGCTTAAGCTAGAGGGAGATCGTCACCTATTTGATTACCAAGATTTTGAGCGGCAGCTAAGCAGCGGCAAAGTACGCATGGTGTTGTTATGTAACCCTCATAATCCGGTAGGTAGAGTGTGGACTAAACAAGAGTTGCAACAGTTAGTTACCATTGCCAAAAAGTACCAGGTAATGATTATAAGTGATGAAGTTCATGCCGATATCGTGTTTGAAGGTGCAAAGTTCACCAGCATGGCCTCGTTAAACTACGACAACAGCCTCACCATTATTGGCTCCCCTGCTAAAAACTTTGGCTTAAATAGCATTGCTAATGGCTATATCTATAGTGATAACCAAGCCTTACGAGAAACAATCAAAGCAAGCTCGGTGTCTATGTCACTCGACCACGGCAATGCATTTAGCATGTATGCCACCATTGCCGCCTACCGGCATGGCAAAGAGTGGTTCGAAGAGTTTTTGGCTTATACCCAAGAAGTAAGAAACTGGATTATGGCATTTATGGCCAAGGAACTCCCCCAAGTTAAAGCCTTTCTACCCGAAGGTACCAATCAAATATGGTTTGATTTCTCCGGCTTAAACTTAACCCCTGAGCAATTAAAAGAGCTATTAAGCCAGCATGCTAAACTCGCGCTAACACCCGGCACCTGGTTTGGTGAAATGAACGAAAATTATTATCGGATGAACTTTGCCTCACCGTTAGAAAAAGTCCAAGCGTCACTGCAGCAACTCAAAACATCAATTAGCCAATATCGCTAGTCATTTAGATAAAGGCAGAGGCCGGCGATTAAAATTACCAAGCTCTGCCTTTATGATAACTAAATAGCCAAACTGGCAAACAGCTAGAGAGGAAAGCTCTGAGCGTTTAAATAGTATTTTCTTTTTTAATTAATAGCTTAGTGGTAGCTTTATTCACATAAAAAAGACGCAAGCTCACTTAGGAATGAAGATGGAAGAAAGCAAACTCTTCAAAAATATATGGCGATTTAATGCCATCGTAATTATGTTAGTTGGAATTGTAGGTCTAGCGCTAAGCCTATTCGCTGCCATTACAATCTACCAAGACATTACACGTGATAGAAACGTAAGAAACATTGTTAATATTGAAGAAACACAGGAAGACAAAGAAAAGTGGCGGCTAGGAAATCTAATAAGCATTAATGGTTCTAGCGTAATAATGGTCCCACTCTATTCAGAGCAAAATATAAGCACAGCGTCATACAGCAAGTCGGCATCGTCAACCAGAAACTACCTCTTCATTAATGTAGAAACAAATAGTAAGTATTGGTTATTTGATAAAAATGACTACTTGATAACAAGCATTCATCAGTTACCAAATACCTCTTATTCAGAGCAAACCAAAGAAACTAAAGCCATTCTTTATTACGTGGTTAAGTCGGACACTAATAACAATAATTCGTTAACATCATCTGATCTAAAAACAGTGGCTATATCGAAGCCAAATGGCCAAGAGTACCTTGAATTACTAAAAGATATCGACTTTGTAAATGGATACAAAATTGTCGGCGAGCACTCTGTAATCATCGTGTTTCAACGCGACAATATCGCTTATTCGGCAACTATTAATTTAGACAATTTAACAGTCTCTAACGAGGAGCCATTGCCTAGCATGGAGCCCAAGTAAAACCCATCTTCGTATAAAAAATACTGTCGCTCAACGCTATATGCCAGCTACAAAAAAGCCCGCTAAGTTGCGGGCTAATCTGGCTAATGAAAAACGCTCACTATTCTTTGTCGTTTAACACTATGCCAGTTTTACTAATGGTGATTAAACCTTCTTTATAAAGCTTACCAATGGCTTTTTTAAAGGTACCTTTACTTACACCAAAAATAGCAGAAATGGCTTGCGGGGTACTTTTATCACTCAAGGCCAAGTAGCCTTGCTCTTCGCGAAGCTTAGTTAAAATGGTGTCGCCAATATCAATGGCTTTTTGTATGCCAATGGGCTCTAAACTTACGTCTAGCTTTTGGTCTTCTCGTACTTTTTGAATATAACCAGTACCTGCATAACCCGCGCGAATACGCTTAAACACTTGATCGTAATACAGTACGCCCCAGTGCTTGTTATTTACCACGGCTTTGTAACCTAGCTCGGTACGCCCAGCAACCAATAACTCAACTTTGTCGCCACGCTTATACTTGTGGTCTGACTTATCGATGTAACGATCAAGCTTATTGCTGGCGGTAATGCGTTGCTCATTGTCTAAGTAGACATACACTACGTAATGACGATCAACTTCCATTGGCTGCTGTTGCTCACCGAAAGGCAAAAATAAATCTTTGTCTAGGCCCCAATCGAGGAAGATGCCAACATCGTTAATGTCCTTCACCTGCAAGTTAGCGCATTCGCCTACTTGCACCAAAGGCTTCTGTAAGGTCGCTAATAGGTTACCTTGGCTATCTCGGTAAACAAATACCTCTATTTGCTGACCAATGCTTAAATCAGCAGGCAGCTCTTTGCTTGGAAGCAAAATATCACCGAACTCGCCACCTTCTAGGTAGGCACCTAAGTCAGCCATTTCAATCACGGCTAGTTGATTAAGGCGTCCAATTTCTAGCATTTTATCTCTCTTTTCACATTCGATAAGCTCAGTATGAGCCAATGCGCGAGTATAGCATGCAAAGGCCGAGATGCACTTGGCTTAATTGGCTTAGGCTGGTTTTAAGGCGTTAACAATAGTAGAGACTTGCTGGCTTACATCCGATTCAATTTTAGTCGCTAATTTGTAGGCCGACTCTACTTGCGTTTTCACCGTGCTCATTTTGGAAGTGAAGCTACCTACATGCTCACTTTGTTCACGAATATACTCACTGGCTTGATGTGCCACTTGGGCAGAGGTTTCTGCTTGCTCACGCACCTGATGAGTGGTTTCCATTAGCTTAGATGAAATAGCCTGCTGATGTTCACTGGCTTCTTCTATTCCACCAATGTTTGACTCTAGGCTAGTCGAAGACTGTTTTAGCTGATTCAAAATACCGGTTATTTCTTCTAGTGAAGTTTGAGTACGCATTGATAGCGTTCTAACTTCATCAGCCACCACGGCAAAACCACGGCCATGTTCACCGGCCCGAGCCGATTCAATAGCCGCATTTAAAGCTAGCAAGTTGGTTTGCTCGGCAATGCTACGAATAACATCCAAAATTGCACTTACATCAGTTACCGCTTTAACCAAGGTAGCCAGGGATTCTCGCCCTTCGGTGACCGCGGTACTGGTGCGCTTACTGGCATTCATCACCTGTTCTACATTTTGCTGCGATTCGTTCATCGCGCTCTGGGTAGCGTTGGCATTGTGCTCTACGTCGCTAGATACCTGATTAAGCTGCTCTGTTAATGAACGCAGTTGTTCCATCAGCAATTGAGATTCAGCTACTTGATGATCGGTTTGCTCTGAGGTTAAGTACACTTCACGTACCTGTTTAGTCACCGAATCGAGTGAATTGGAAACAACAGATAACTGCTTGTTCTTAAGCTCTTCTAAGTCTTCTTGCTTGGCCAATAGCTGGTTGAAAAAGGTGGCAATTTCGCCAATCTCAGTATTATTTCGGCGTACTTTTAATCGCTCGATACTGCCATTCTCAACCAGTGAGGCAAAGCCATTTCGCAGTTCACGAAGCGGTTTTAATACGGTACTTTGCATCACAACTTGCATTACGATGGCAATTAGCAAAATTAAGCCCGCAACACTGTATAGGGTGATTTTAACCGTTTGAGTAACCCCATCTCGCTGCTTAATAACGCCCTGCTCTGCTTGAGATATTTGCTGGGTAAGTAACTCAATGTCGGCCGCTAATGCGCTGCGTAATACCATCCGTTGTTCGATTAAAGCGTTAGTCGATTGCAGCTCCCTTGGGTAGCGCTGAGTTAAACTTACTAGCTCGCTCTTTATCTCTTCGGCTAAATCGACAGCTTCTTCAGGGTCGCCTAAGGCAAACTCATCAACTTCAACTTCGCTCATAACCCCCAGCAATGGTAAAGCATCAATTGCTTTTGCATGTTTGTTTACCCGCAAAAATGCATCGTCGTAAGCAGATTTGCTGTTGGCACTAGGGTCTGCAAAATAGCGGCTTCGCTGCATCGACAAGTTAACTAAAGCATTAAGAAGTTCTGTACCTTGTTGAATATAGTCACGAGAACTGGCTGCTTGCGCGCTTAAGCCGTAGTCAACGGTACTGTCTGCCCAACCAAGCATTTCACGCTCTGCATTTATCAACAAGCCTTGCTCATTACCGCTGAGTTTGCCCAGCGCTAAATAACGGTCTTGCAAGGCACTATGTAGTTGATTTAGTAGCTCAGCCAAACCTGGCAAATGCTGCTGATTGGAGCGCTCTACCAGTTCCAGCAGCAAACGCTCAGCTTCACTAAGCTCTAACGCGTTACCGGTATTTAAGTAATTGTTTACCTTAGCCACCAGCTGGCTATTAAATTGAGATTTGAGAGATTGATAATTTTGTAGCTGCTGATTGGAGCTCGACAACTCAACTAAGGAAAAGTATAAGGCTGCAATTAACACCGCACTTACGGCAAATAATGCTATCGCAGATAGTCTAGAGAATCGTGATACTCGCATAAAAACTCCATTCGCAGATTGGCTAAAACTAGCTCTGCGGCAATCCCAAACAGGCCTATTAGGCGCTAATTTGGGCGAAGATTTTATGACTAAAATATGACAATAATATTACATTGATAACTGTGTTAAAAATAGCAAAGCATTTGATATATAAATGAAAATCAACAATTACAGCAACTTAACTACAATGTTATCGGTATACAAAGCTGTAACTCAAAGCGTTCATTTGGATCCAGAAATTGACATCGAGAATAGCGCACATAAGCAGGCGTATTACCTAAACGGTAACCACTATTGGGCAGCCATTGCATATAAAATTTATGCAATATTGGTAACAAATCCCCATATTCTCCAGCGGCATGTAAGGTTGCATGCATGCCTTCGGGAATCGTTAAGGCACTAACTCCACCTCGGCGCACTATTGGGCCATCTACCGCTAAACACGCGACATAGTGACAAAGCGGAGCCGGAACAATATCAGGATTAGAATGATACAAACCTAATAGCTTGTTTACTTGCCACTCCACGCCTTGGCTATCAGCCCAAACTTGCAGTTTTTCATAGGCTTGGCGAATTGAACGATCGTAGCCTTGGTGCCTAACATAAGCGACTGGTTGGGCAGGCAAGCGCTGCACCTTAACCTCAGGCATTTGCAGCGCCTTGGCATTTAGAATTCGCTGTTGTAAGTCATCGCTCCAATGCTGTTGGTAATTAGCTAGGCTAAACTTGCTATAACCATGGTTTCGCCATTGTGTAGGTGAGCAGGCAAAGTGCTTTTTAAAAGCTTGAGAAAACGACGCCGGTGACAAAAAACCACAACATTGCGATGCTTCTTGTATGGTGAGACCGGGCGAAAACATTAATAAATTTGCACAACGCTCCAACCGCGCACGGCGAATATACTCATTAACATTTTCGCCGGTCACTTGCTTAAAACAACGATGAAAATGATAGGGGGAATACGCAGCTACTTTAGCTAATTGCCTCGCACCTAAGGGCTCAGCGATATGTTGGTGAATGTAGTAGAGGGCATCGTTGATTCGATTTACTCGCATTCCATCTGTGCTTAAAGACATTCGATACCTTAAAGACCCACCGTCAGTTCCTCAAAATAGCACATATGGACAAGTCATTGCACATAAACGCTAAAGCATTGCCACAGCAGCTTCTGCAATGATAGTCAGCAGTTTTTACTAAGTAGGTAAATGGCCATGTTAGCGGTAAGCAAACGAGTTAAACAAACTAAACCATCATATATACGCAACATTTTAAAGGTGACTCAGCAAGCTGATATGCTCTCTCTTGCTGGCGGTTTACCCGATGCAGAATTGTTTCCTCTAGATATTTTAAAGCAAGCAGCTGATGAGTTGGCTCAATCACCTAGCATCTTTCAATATGGTGCTACCGAAGGCTTAACTGAGCTTCGCCAATGGCTACTTGAAGAAAATAGCGCTGCGGAGGAGGTATTAATTACCACAGGCTCACAACAAGCCTTGGATTTAATCGCTCGTAGTTACTTAAACCCAGGGGATAAAGTCTTGTGCGAAGCTCCTAGTTATTTAGGCGCCTTGCAGGTTTTTGATTTAGCAGAAGCCGAGATACATACCGTGATAGCAGAAGCTGACGGCCCCAATTTAGCCCAGCTAGAGCAACAGCTAGCTAACTACAAAATAAAGCTTTTTTATGCTGTACCCGATTTTCAAAACCCTAGCGGCCACTGTTGGAGCCTTAGCAAACGAAAGGCTGTTGCTAGCCTACTAGCTAAATATAAAGTCGCACTTATTGAAGATGCCCCTTACCGCCAACTTCGCTACCAAGGTGAGCCACTTCCCACGGTAAGCGAGCTGTCTAAGTATGCAGCATTTCACCTCGGCTCTTTTTCAAAAATAGCCACACCAGGCATGCGCGTGGGCTATGTAAGGGCCAAACAAGCATTACTAGCACCGCTAATTAAAGTGAAACAAGCAAGCGATTTACATTCCGCTCAGCCCATGCAATTGATGCTATTAGCCACGGTTCGTCACCCTTCGTTTGCTGAGCACTTGGATAAGTTGACCAATACTTACCGAACTCGGCGAGACTACTTAGCAGAGCTTTTGCAGCAGCAACTTAGCTATGATTTAGAATTTAATGTCCCTCAAGGAGGCATGTTTATTTGGGCAAGGCTCCCCCGCCACAATGCAATGTCTTTAGCAGAGGCTGCATTAAAGCAAAAGGTAGCAATAGTGCCGGGTGATGAGTTTTGGCCAAGCAAGCATACACCAGACTACCAAGCAATTAGACTAAACTTCACCGCATTAACAGAGCCTCAGCTGGAGCAGGCAGTAAGCCGCTTAAAAAAGGCGCTGCAGCAATGTTCGCCTATCAAATAGAGCGCCTTTATTTCGCTTCAACCAATATCGACTCTTCCCTAATGTGGGTGTCGATATAGCGGGCTTTTTTCTTTTCTTTTAGCTGATGTAAGTCAACCAATACCAAGCCATCAATACACTGGTTGAATTCTGGATCGACATTGAAATCGATGAACTGAACTCCACCGGCGTGACATAACTCGGTGTATTGCTTATAAAGTGTTGGCACTGCGGTACCCATTGCTGCCAATGCACTTTTTAGCTGGGCAAAATCAGTTTTATAATCATCACCGCTAAAGGACATATGAATACTGTTTTTTATTTGCTTGGCCAGCTGGTAAGGCTGGCGCGAACGCGCATAGCTTTTGTTCGAAGGGAAGTAAGTTTGATAAAAATGTATCAGCAAGTCTCTACCAGCCTCTGGCATTGCGGCGCTAATGCTAACCGGGCCAAACAAGTATCGGTAGTGAGGATTGCGCGCTAAAAATGCGCCAATACCCAGCCACAAGTAGTCTAAGCTGCGTTTTCCCCAATATTTCGGCTGCACAAAGCTGCGCCCTAACTCAATACCCGAAGCCAAAAAGTCACAGTTTTTCTCATCGTATTCGAATAGTGATTGGCTATATAGCGCGCCAATTCCCTTATCTTCGATTAAGCGTTTAGTATCGGCAAAACGATAAGCGCCGGCAATTTCAAGTTGCTCTGCGTCCCACAATATAAGATGCAAATAGTTTGCGTCGTATTTGTCGGTATCGGTGCGTCGACCGGTGCCCTCACCTACGGCGCGAAAGGCTAACTCTCGGAGGCGGCCAAGTTCAGACAAAACTAAAGGTTGAGAGTTTCCATAACAAATGCAAATCTGCTTTCCATCTGGCGTCTCGCCTATTTTCTCTAACTGCTTAATCGCCTTTTTTAAGGCAAGGCGCTGCTCTGGATGAGCAATCGCAGCCTCTGTTTGGAACAGGCCTTTTTTGTTACTGCCAATACGATAAAGGTGCTTTTTGATCAACTGAGCTTGGGTGGAACGATCTAGACCACTTAAACCAAAACTCTTTACTGGGATCTGCTCACCCACCACCATCGAGAACACTTTATTGCGATGAAAGAACAGCTCTTTTACCAATAACAAAGTAGATAAAGGTCTATATACAAAAGAGCAAAAGTAAAACAACTTGCTGTTTTTAGCCTTTACGCAAATAGGCAATAAGGGAGTGTTGGTTTTCTTGGCAATGCTCACAAAGCCCTTGGTCCACTTTCCGTCTTTTACCTTAACGCCCTTTAAACGAGAGACCTCTCCAGCAGGAAATATAATCACTGCCCCTTCGTCATCTAATAGCGCTTTAATGGCATTAAGCTGCTTACGCTGGCTATTGCCGCGCATGTTATCGACTGGCAGTAATAAATCGTCAAGCGGCTTAATGGCGGAGAGAATTTCATTGGCAACAATTTTTACGTCTTTACGCACTTGGCTAACTAGGTGTAACAAAGCAAGGCCATCTATCGAGCCTATTGGGTGGTTAGCTACAATAATCACTCGCCCTTCGCTAGGAATGCGCTCTCGCTCATTCTGACTAACGCGATAACTAACATTAAGCTCGGTGAATACTTGGTCGATAAAAGCCACCCCTTTTAAGTGAGGGTGCTTTTCGCCAAAGGCTTGGAATTCGTCTTCAAACAACACTTTAGAAAAAAACCATTTAGCCAAGGAATAACGACGCGGATGCTGTGCTAGGCTGGGGTAATGTTGATTGAGTACCTGCTGTGCTGAAATCATTGCTCTCTCCCTGTATTCGCCGTTAGGCTAGAAGCAGAAGATGACAAAGAAGCAACAATTTTGTGTCAGTTGCATGACACTCCCACACGTAGAAAGTGGATAAATAACAAGGACTGTTAAGTGCAATTAGGTAGCGAAAATCCGCAAATCGTACTCTATCTCGATACCCAAACTCCCTCTCTGCCAAAGAATCATCAAGATTTAAAGGGAGCTGAACTAAGCCAGGCAATTCTAGAAAACAACAATAATAATTGGCGTAAAGTGCTAACTATCTTTGCCAAGCTTTGTGCACCTGATGAAGATTGGCGAAGTTATTTGCATCAAGATTTACTGCTTAAACAGCAAATTAATTTTAAGCAGGTTTTAGTCAAATCTGCGCAAATGCACGTGGTGGCGGGAAAAGCTAACTGGCAACGATTTGACACGGCACTTGTAGAAAAAAGTGCCATAAATCAAAAAAAATGGATTTATTTAAGGCCAAATATTCTGTTTACCCCTTACCCAGACTACCGACAATTCCCTAATAGCATGATTAGCGAATGTAGGGCGCATCTTCATCAAAGTTAAATAAAAATTTAGCTAGTCAACTGAATTATAATAAGTTTATTTTTTGAGCAGCAATATTAGAACTAAAACTAAGACTCAATTGATAAATCCAACAAAAACAAAGCCATAGCTGATTATTACGTCCTTAGCTAGCTGTTAGGTTTAACAGTTTAAAAACAGTGCGCACTGGATTGTACTCATAGCATCATCACTAAGGGAGAGATGCTAATGGACTTTGTTAACGGCGTTGCAGAACAACTTTCACCAACTACATTTCAACACCTAAACAACTACCGTCATCAAGTGTTTGTAGAAATGCTTGGCTGGGAACTCGATACCCCTGATGGCATAGAGCAAGACCAATTTGATCGCGATGACACCGTTTATGTTATCGCTAAAAACGAACAAGACCATATTAGCGGTTGCGCTCGTTTATTGCCGACCACTAAACCCTACCTACTGGAAGAAGTATTTCCAGAGTTATTGAATGGCCTTCCCTGCCCCAAGCAACACGACGTTTGGGAACTTTCGCGCTTTGCTGCAGTAGACTTTGATAATCATAATCAAGCGCCAACTCAACTTATGTCGAGTGAAGCTTTAGCCTTGCTCACCGCCTCAATCGAGTGCGCCAAAAAACAAGGTGCTAAGCGCTTAATCTCAGTCTCTCCGCTAGGTATAGAGCGAATGTTACGCAATGCAGGTTTTCGCTACCACCGTGCCGGTCCACCTAAAATTGTGAATGGCTACGCGCTGTTTGCCTGCTACATAGATATTGCTTAACTCATTACCATTGGCGACTCGCGGTAGCGATTTTTTATCGCTTCCGCCGTTGTTGCTTGCCAAGCCATCACTTCAATAGCCTCTAACAACAATTCATCATTGCGACGTGGGCTCACATCAAAGCCCTCTTCTTGCAACTGAATATTACTGCGTGGTAGGCCTTTTACTCGGCATTGCATCCGACCATTGTGCCATTGCCAATGCCAGTCCCACCCTAGGGTGATAGCGCACACATTTTCAAATAGCCATTCGGTATAGCCACTGAAAATAGCCTGTTCACTATTAAATTCTTCACTACTAATATTGTCTAAGCCAGAAATAATATGGCTAAAAGCGAGCACATTAAGCTGCTCAATTGACAAC
The DNA here is from genome assembly GCF_037076485.1 of Agarivorans sp. OAG1. Classification (NCBI taxonomy): domain Bacteria; kingdom Pseudomonadati; phylum Pseudomonadota; class Gammaproteobacteria; order Alteromonadales; family Alteromonadaceae; genus Agarivorans; species Agarivorans sp. OAG1. Next base: position 1,225,491 of record NZ_AP028990.1, on the reverse strand, counting down.
CTCACCAAACCATCACTGCAGGGAACAACCTGATAGCGATGTGATTCGATTACATTCTGTACACTTGCCTGTGTTTTCATAATTTTATTTTTTAATTATTTGAGCTTCCCCTCAATGAAAGCATTGTGAGGTCTAAGCATCAATTGTCAACATTAACAGTTGCGTTATACTGGTAATTCTACGGGAAAAATGATTATGCGCAGTATTTGCATAACTAGGAGAAGATAAAGCTGTCATGGAAGCTTGGTTAGAAGAACAGTTCTGTTTGTTGGAAACCCAAGGCTCTAGTGAGGCCTTTTTCCAAGAATTATCTAAAATCACCAACGCTTTAGGGTTTGACTTTTGTGCTTATGGCTTGCGAGTTCCTTATCCCTTGTCTGCTCCTCGCACCGAAATGCTCAATAACTACCCCACTATTTGGCAACATACCTACCAAGAGAAAAACTACTTGGCGGTTGATCCTACGGTGCACCATGGGATGACGTCCCAATTACCTATTGTGTGGAGTGACCAAGTGTTCTCCCAAACGCCAGAGCTAATGGAAGACGCCCGCGCCTTTGGCCTTGAATATGGCTGGGCGCAATCGTCTCGCCAAGCCAATGGCACAGTAGGTATGTTAACCCTAGCCCGCTCTTCTGAAATGCTAACGCCAGCCGAGCTAGTGCGTTATCGCTATCAATTATTATGGTTAACCCAGGTAACTCACCACGGTCTTGCATCTCGAATAACCGAAGAAAAGCTTGAGATGCCAGAATTAAGTTTACGAGAGCTAGAAATGTTGAAATGGACAGCCGATGGCAAAACTGCCGATGAAATAGCTACCATTCTCAATATCACCGCGCGTACAGTAAACTTTCACATCAGCCAGGCGATGCGTAAGTTAGACGTGGTTAATAAAACTGCCGCTACGGTTAAAGCGGCACTTATGGGGCTAATCTAAGCCCCAAAAAAGCAGCTCAAACGTTAGAAATCAAAGTCTCAAGGCTAATATGCACTATAATCTAGCAGTCTCTCACCAGCCTTAACTAGCATGACTCTTGATTTAGATTTCCACTCCACCTTATACCTAATAGGCTTAATCGCAGTATTTGTTTTTGCGCTAACTGGCGCGCTGGCTGCGGCTAAGCGCGAGTTAGACATCCTTGCTTTTGTATTTGTTGGCATTGTCACTGGCATAGGTGGCGGAACAATTCGCGATTTATTGCTGAGAACTGATCAAATCTTCTGGATTGCCGATCCCAACTACCTCACTGTGTGTATTGTCGCTTCAGTGATGACCTACTTCTTTGCTCATTGGGTGATCAAAATTGACCGAATCTTGTTGTGGATGGATGCTGCGGGCATCGCCTTGTTTGCCGTGTTAGGTACCAGTAAGGCCTTAAGTTACGAGGTAGCGCCGCTTGTTGCTATTTTAATGGGGGTAATCAGCTCCACTCTAGGTTCTGCAATTCGCGATTTAATGATACAAGTGAAGCTGGTGATTTTTGAGCCTGAAATATACGTAACAGCTTGTCTATTAGGAAGCTTGTCTTACGTAGTGCTAAGTCACTTTGGTATTAACGAGGTCTACAATATCTTGTTATCTAGTGGCGCGGCTTTTCTGTTACGGGTACTGGCTATAGAACTCGATTTAAGATTTCCCAGCTTCACACTTAGTAAGCTACAAAACCGGGAAATTCGTAAACAACAACATAAGTCTTAAGTGTGTTCACCAATGGCATTCACATGGAATACATGCTCTACATTGGCAATCGCCTCTAGCAACTCTGTGGTGGCTGGTGTTGCGATGTCCATCAAGGTGTAAGCAATATCATTGCGACTCTTGTTCAGCATATCAATCACGTTAATATCCATGTCTGAGAGCAAGGCTAATACATTACTTAGTACCTTGGGTACGTTGTCGTTGGCAAAGGCAATACGGTAGCCCTCTGTTCTGCTTAACTTAATGTTTGGAAAGTTAACCGAATTATGGATGTTGCCATTCTCTAAGAAATCAATTAGTTGGCGGGCTGCCATTACGGCGCAGTTTTGCTCGGCTTCGTTGGTGCTTGCGCCTAGGTGTGGCAAACTAAGTACCTTAGGATGCTTTAGCAAAGCAAGGCTCGGAAAATCGCTAACGTATTGAGATAACTGCTGTTTGGCTAAGGCGGTAAGCAAGGCATCTTCGTCTACAATGCTGCCTCGCGCAAAGTTGAGCAACACTGCACCTTGTTTAATAGATGCTAAGTTATCGCTATTAATTAAGCCTTGGGTATGTTTGTTAGCAGGCACATGAATAGTGACATAATCACTCGCAGCTAAAAGATCTTTTAGCTCATCAGCACACTCAACTTCTGAAGATAAGCGCCAAGCTGCTTGCACACTCAGTGCAGGGTCAAAGCCAACCACCTTCATGCCTAAACCAAGAGCAGCATGAGCCACCTCGGCGCCAATGGCACCTAAGCCAACTACTCCTAGCGTTTTACCGGTGAGCTCAGAGCCAACAAACCCTTTTTTCTCGGCTTCAACTTTAAGCTGCAGTGCTTTTGCGTCCATATCTTCGCTCAAGCCTTCAATAAAGCTTAAACCGGCGGCGATGTTACGCGCACTTAGTAGCATTCCCCCCAAGACTAACTCTTTTACGGCGTTGGCATTGGCGCCAGGCGTATTAAACACAACGATGCCCTGCTCACTACAACGCTGGATGGGAATATTATTTACCCCCGCACCACAACGCGCTAAGGCTTTAACTTCACTTGGAAAATCGTAGTCATGTAAATTAGCGCTGCGGAGCATAATGGCATCTGGTGCCTCCTGCCCTTCAGCTACTTGGTAACGCTCCTTAAAACATGCCAAGCCTTGTTGGTGAATATTATTAATGGTCCGAATATTCGGCATACAGCTTCTCCCTAAACAACAATTACGGTGTTTTCGTGACAAACTGCAGCACGAAAATAGAATATTAAAATCTTTACAAACTTATAGGCACACCTGCTTATAAGCCCAAGCTAACCAAGGCATAAAGCGCTCTAGATCTTCTTTCTCTACAGTGGCGCCACACCAAATGCGCAAGCCTGCAGGAGCATCTCGATAAGCACCTATGTCAAAAGCAACCTGCTCTTGGTCTAACAGACCGATAATGGTTTTAACCTGTTCAGCAGACGCATCCAATGTTAAACAAACACTGGTATTTGATAGGGTTTCAGGCTGTTTCGCCAAGAAGTTGATCCACGCGTTGTCGGCAACAAACTGTTTTATGACTTCGAGGTTTTGTTGGGATTTGCTGATGCTTGCCGAGACTCCGCCCAACGATTGAACCCATTTGAGGGCGTCGATATAGTCCGCCACACATAACATCGACGGCGTGTTAATCGTTTCGCCTTTGAATATACCTTCAATGAGTTTCCCTCCTTGGGTTAATCGAAATACTTTAGGCATTGGCCAGCTTGGTTGGTGGCTCTCTAATCGTGCTACTGCTCGTGGGCTAAGAATAATCACCCCGTGAGCACCCTCACCGCCCAGAGCCTTTTGCCAGCTGTAAGTCACAACATCAAGCTTTTCCCAAGGCATGGGCATGGCAAATACTGCGGAAGTGGCATCACAAATCGTTAAACCACTGCGTTGCGAGCTTATCCAATCACCATTTGGCACGGCGACACCAGAGGTAGTGCCGTTCCAAGTAAAAATACAATCATTATCAGGGTTAGCTTGGTTCATGTCTGGTAGCTGGCCGTAATCGCTGCTGTAGTGATTAACCTGCTCAAGCTTTAGCTGCTTGCTCACGTCGGTGAACCACCCTTTACCAAACGACTCCCAACTAAAAATATCTAATGGCTTAGGGCCTAATAGCGACCACATCACCATTTCCATCGCACCCGTGTCAGAGCCTGGAACAATGCCCACTCGGTAACCTTCTGGTAACTCCAATAATTGCTCGGTAAGATGAATCGCTTCGCCTAGTTGAGCTTTACCAATTTTACTGCGATGAGAGCGACCAAGCGCATCAATGTTCAGCTGGCTAAGCGCGTAGCCCGGACGTTTTGCACAAGGCCCAGATGAAAAGTTTGGGCAATTGGGTTTTAACTGCGGTTTCATTAACGATCCTTGTAAGTAGCTGCCTAACTAGGCAATTGAATAATAACTAAAAGCAGTATATGCGAGAGAGCTAGACCATAAAATGACCTGACACCAATTTTAAACGCTGGTGAAAACTTCAATACAAACAAAGGTAAATAGTCTAATTATCAAGATAATTGCAGAGCATATATAGTGGTGAGCAACGCTTAAAACTAAATAGAGATACTAATCCACCATATAACACTAAGGCCCAAATCCTTGACTTCATTTAAGACCTAAAGCTGGGTAGTATTTAACAAAGTCTCAATCTCAAAAAGCGAACATAGCTTGCCAGCCCTTACTTATTGCCCTCAATGTTCCAGTACTACATTCAAGCAAATCGATGTTAAACAATGGGCTTGCAAACAATGCCAATTTAGCTACTTTCACAATATGGCCTCTACCGCTGGCGCCTTACTCATTTATAAAGGAGAACTATTACTAATAGAGCGCGCCATTGATCCGCAAAAAGGCTACTGGGACTTACCGGGTGGATTCATCGAATATGGCGAAAGCTTAGAACAGGGCTTACAACGAGAGCTAAATGAAGAACTTGGGCTTGAACTAGCCACCGAAAAATTTAGCTACTTTGGCTCATTTGCTAATCAATATACCTACAACCAAGTGCTTTATCATACTTGCGACAGCTTTTTTGTTTACTTGCTAGACAGCAAAATATCACCACAAGCAAGAGATGATGTGGCAGGTTGGCAATGGCACAATCTAAAAAACCTTCCTTTAGACAAAATAGCTTTTACCTCGGTAAAGCAAGGACTTAAACAGCTTTCTCAACAAATCACCAACCCCATTCACAAATAAATCACATAAAGTTGATTTAGAACATGCCCTTTTAACCATATTTTTACTATGGTTAATTTGCTCAAAAAGCGAACAACAAGAACTTCTAGCAGGAAGCAAAAAGAGGGTACAAATATGGATAACCATCCCCGTAGTTCTAGTGTTATTACCGCAATACTCACTTTGGCAGCAGCGCTGTGTTTAATACTGTCGTTTTCAAGTAATGCGGAACCCAAAGCCTTAGTGCTAAAACCATTCAAGCAACTCAGCCAAGAAAGCGCCGAGTGTGCCGGATGTCATAAAGACAAAAACCCATCAATTTATGCACAATGGGGCCGTTCGAAACACTACGGAGCCAACGTAGGGTGCTACGAATGTCACCAAGCAAACCCTGAAGACAAAGACGCCATCACTCACGAAGGCCACACCATTTCGGTGATTGTTTCACCTACCGATTGTGCTAATTGCCATACTCAAGAAGTTGACGAGTTCGCTAAAAGCCACCACGCAAAAGCTGGGCAAATCATTGGCTCACTAGATAACTTCCTCGCAGAGGTAGTGGAAGGAGCACTTACCTTTAATGGCCAGTCTCCCGCTGCGGTTAATGGCTGCTGGCAGTGCCACGGTTCAGAGGTAAAAGTGCTGGAAAACGGTGATTTAGACCCCACCACGTGGCCCAACACCGGCATTGGACGAATTAACCCAGATGGCTCGGTTGGCGCTTGTACAGCTTGTCACCAACGCCACGAATTCTCGATGGTGCAAGCTCGCAGACCAGAAGCCTGTGGTAAGTGTCACCTAGGTCCAGACCACCCTCAAAAAGAGGTTTACGAAGAGTCTAAACACGGCATTAACTTCTACGCCAACGTTGATCGGATGAATCTGGACTCGGCCAAGTGGATTGTTGGTGAAGATTACGACGCCGCGCCAACGTGTGCCACTTGTCATATGTCAGCTACTCGCGAGCTGCCTGTCACCCATGATGTTGGCAACCGCATTTCATGGACATTGCGCCCAGCAATCTCGGAAAAAATTGATGCTAAAGCGAAGGCTCAAGGTAAAGAAGTTAAGTCTTGGGAAGCGCGCCGCGACGACATGAAGAACGTCTGTGAGTCTTGCCATACTAAGTCGATGATCGACAATTTCTACCAGCAATTTGATTCACTGGTTGTTTTATACAACGACAAATTCGCCCGTCCAGGTAAAGACTTAATGGATGTGTTGAAGAGTGAAAAAATGCTAACTGAAACAGGCTTTGATGAAGAGATAGAATGGACCTGGTTCTACTTATGGCACCACGAAGGACGCAGAGCTCGTCACGGCGCAGCCATGCAAGCACCAGACTACGTGCAGTGGCACGGCATGTATGAAGTAGCAGAACGCTTCTACATAGAGTTAGTTCCACAATTCCTAGAAGTGGTAGAAAAAGCCGAACACAACGGCAATACCGAAGGTGCAGAAAAAGCCCGCGCTGTTCTTGCCGAAATACTCGATCGCCCAGAGCACGCTTGGTTTAGTGGCAACGAACCGGAAGAAGTAAAAAAAGCCAGAAAAGAAGCACAAGCGGCGTTTAAAGCCCGTTACCTAAGCGAAAGCAAATAGCCACCGATGGGAGCAGTAATGCTCCCCTCTTTTAAAAGAGGATGCTGATATGACAAATAACCAGCAGAAGACTCGGTGGCAAAAACTATGGGCTTGGCTTAAAAAGCCACTCATTGTTGGGATACCCATTGGTGTATTTGTATTAGTGTTAGGTTTAGCAACTGTACAAGGCAGCTTAGTACTATCCAGTACTAACGAGTTTTGTTTTAGTTGCCATCTTAAAATGGACACCATAGTTCAAGAGTACAAGGCATCGAGTCACTACGGAGACGGCAGCAACATCGCCGCCACCTGTGCCGACTGCCACGTACCACACCCATACTTTGAAATGCTACAGGTAAAAATTGCTGCCACCGCCGATATATATCACATGATGGTAGGCACCATAACCAAGGAGAATTTCGAAGAGCACCGGCCAGCCCTAGCTGAAACCGTTTGGCGTGATATGCAAGCCAATGACTCAGCCAACTGCCGACACTGCCACCAAGGTGACAACTTTGATTTAAGCAAACAACCACAGCGCGCGCGATTAAATCACCAGCAAATAGCCGCCCGCGGAGAAACCTGCGTAGACTGCCACCAAGGCTTAACCCACAAGCGGATAGTAATCGAATAAGACCTTTACTATTAAATATAAAGTCTTCAAAGTAACTGCTTTGAAGACTTTTGTTTTTCTACCCTTTACTCATCCGACCTCTCATGTTAAAAACTTGTAAAAAACCACAAAGTAAATTATGAATCACTACTTTCGCCTATTAAGCATGTTTATCCGCCATTGGTTTAGTGCCAAAACTCACCTAGATCCCACGGGAGATTTTGTTATTAAGCTACGTGCCTTACCCTTTGATTGCGACGCCAACATGCACCTTACTAACTCTCGCTATTTTAGCTTTGGTGATTTAGGGCGCATAGATATGATGTTAAAAACCAAACTGGGCTCGGTGGCACTTAAAAAGCGCTGGTTAGGCGTAGTGAATGCACAGTCGGTAACTTATATTCGCCCGATTAAGCCTATGGCCAAAGTGGAGCTGCACAGCAAGCTATTAGGCTGGGATGAAAAGTATTGGTATTTTGAACACCGCTTTATTGGCAACAATACTTTGTACGCCACCATTTTAGTGCGCGGAGTTTTTTTAAAAGGTAAAAAGCCAGTGCCAATGAGCGAGCTACTGTCGTTGGTTGACCATGACCATCCTTCTCCAGAGTTACCGATGCGGGTAGCTCACTGGAAGCAACTACTGTCGACTAAAAAACAAGAATCTCCGGTGCTAAGCTAAATGTCTTGCTTTGCTGGAAATCTGTAAGCGATAAAATATCCGCTAGTGGGTAATCAAAAAGTCGTTCTATCTGCCATAATTTAGATAGAACGGCGACTTGGTATACCCATGAATAAACACCCAAAGCCTATTTGGCTTACCGCTTTATTAATTCTCTTTGTCAGCAACATGGGCTTCACCCAAGCCCAAACCATTACCTTGGCTACCAGCAAATCCATTCCGCCTTACATCATCAAAGATCAGCAGTCTGGCATTCAGCTAGATATTATCAAGCAGGCTTTTAGCAATGCAGGCTATCAAGTAAAGCAGGTTATTTTCACTTCTAATTTACGCGCAGAACGGATGCTAGAACAAAATGCCGTAGACGCCATTGTAAATGCCCCTAACAACGGCACACACGCTCACCTCTCAGAACCGGTTATCTTCTATCAAAATGTTGCTATTAGCCTGTCTGTTCGTCAGCTAAACATCCAATCCATTGATGACTTAACTAAGTTTCGCTTAATGGCTTTTCAAAATGCTAAGAAGTACCTTGGTGAACACTTTGCCAAAGCTACTGAGCAGGCCAAATTCTATACCGAGGTGGCTAACCAAAGTGCCCAATTAGAGCGTTTATACCGCGGACAAGTGGATGTAATTGTTTTAGATAAGCGGATATTCCACTATTTAAATCAGCAACTTATTGCCAAGCAACGTCCTACAGCGCCGGTGACCAAGCACCTCATTTTTCCAGAATCACCGCGACTATTAGGCTTTCATGACCCAGAGCTTCGCGACAAATTTAACGCAGGTCTAAAACAGTTAAACGATCAAAAAGTAAAACATTCAGAATGAACCAACTGGCTAAACCAGTGAAAACAACCATTTTGTGTTACAAATTAGATCAAGCAGCTATTTTCGATAGTTTTTACAAGAATAATTGGGCTTAACACTGATAACAAAAATTTAACAGCCCACTAATTGAGCAGCTTTAAAATAGTAGCAATGCCCACTTATTCAGGCCTACTAGCTGTTTAAGATCACTTTTTAGAAAAATCATCTTTTTTTTACTTAGCGAATAAAAGATTTAAGCCAAAACTGTCATAAATGACAGTTACATTCAGCATGAAAACGCTATCATAGACTTTCTATTACGCCCACGAGGAAATTTTCGATATGTCCGAAAACCGCTATTCCCACACTTCCAGTAATCGCTTAGTGAGACGTTCAGTTGCTTTGGTTCTTGCTGGAGGAAAAGGCACTCGTTTAAAAGAGTTAACCAACAAGGTTGCCAAGCCAGCTGTTTCTTTTGGTGGCAAATATAGAATTATTGATTTCACCCTATCAAACTGTATCAATTCAGGGGTGCGAAACATTGGGGTGCTTACGCAATACATGGCGCATGATTTGATCATGCACCTACAGTCAGGCTGGCAAATTCTTAACCCCGCCTTAAACGAGCGAGTATCAATTATTCCTGCTCAACAACGAACCGGCGAAAACTGGTATCGTGGAACGGCTGACGCGGTATATCAGAACCTCGATATTATTGACCATGAACATTATGACCGGGTGCTGATTCTAGGTGGCGACCATATCTACAAAATGGACTACTCTCGCATGATTAACTTCCATGCAGAGAACGATGCCGATGTTACCGTAGCTTGTATTCGTAAACCCTTATCTCAAGCCTCCTCTTTTGGCGTAATGGGCTTGGATGACCAAGGTCGAATCGTCGATTTTGAAGAAAAACCCGACCACCCTAAATCTGACCCCAACAACCCTGAAAAAGCACTGGTGTCTATGGGCATATACATCTTCAACATGGACGTATTAGACGATGAGCTGCGTAAGGGTTTATTAAAACCAGGATACTCTCACGACTTTGGCCACAATGTTATTCCTAGCATGCTAAAAAACCGCAAGGTTTACGGCTATGTATTTGCTGACAAAGGCCACCCAGGACGTACCGCTTACTGGCGTGATGTGGGTGATATTGATGAGTACTTTGCAGCAAACATGGACTTGGTTGACCCTAACCCAGAGCTAGACTTATACGATCGTGATTGGCCAATTATTACCGATCAAAAACAACGCCCCGGCGCTAAGTTTGTATTTAATGAAGAAAACCGCAGAGGCTATGCCACCGACTCTTTGCTTTCAGCAGGCACCATAGTATCGGGGGCTAAAGTGCATCGCTCGTTATTATCTTTAGATGTGCGGGTCGAAGAGCACTCTGAGCTTGAGCAGGTAATTGCGCTTAATGGCTGCAGTATTGGCAAAAAATGTAAGATTCGAAAGGCAATTATTGCTGAAGACTGTGTCGTGCCAGATGGCACCGTAATTGGCTATGATGAAGCCGAAGATAAGCGCCGTTTTACCGTATCGGCCGGCGGCGTTATTTTAGTCTCTTGTGAAATGCTAAGTTGATTCAAAAGGGGCTAGCTTGCTAGCCCTCTATTCTACCAACAAGGTATCGTCTGCTACCTTACAATCCACTAACAACACCAAGTCTTTAGTTAAGTAAGTACTAAAGGTTTTACACATTTCTTTGCTGCTAGAATCTCGATAGATTTTCGACAAAATTAGTTGTTGTGGCTTAACCGAATCCAAAGCGATTAAGGCGTGAAAATAAGGTCTAAAGCTCCAGTTAAAGCCCACAAAGTTATCATCTTCTTCGATACCTAAGCCGGTCACTTCAAAGTTAGGAGAGACTTGAGTGCCATCAATACGGCACAAAAAGTATCGCAGTATGCCCACACTCGCTAGCTGCTGCTCCAGGCTTAAAGCATTGCCGCCATTTTGCAATTGGTGTTTAAGTGCCAGCACCGTGGTTTTTACCGAAACATTGTGTTTTACCGTTGCTAAAGAGCGCTGACTCTTACGCTTTAAATAACTGGCTAATAGGGTTTTAACTTTAGCTTGGCTAGATTGGGCAGATAGAAACTCCTTCTCGGCTTTATAAAACAACCAGCCCTGCATGTATCGCGCTCCGCACTCTACACCAAAGTGAAATTCCTGCTCGGTTTCCACGCCTTCACAAATCAGTTCACAGCCCGCACGCTGTACTAGCTCAGAAATAGACAACACCACATCTGCGGGCAAGCCTCCTTTGGTGGCGTCTTTAAACAAACGCATATCTAACTTAATGATGTCTGGTTCGAGTGCGATAATTCGATCGATTTGTGAAGCCCCAGCGCCAAAGTCGTCAATCGCCACTTTTAAGCCAGCTTGATGGTACTCTTTCACCACTCGCTGCAAATTATCGATATTGCCGCTGGCTTCGGTGATTTCCATAACGACCCTGCTAGGGTCAATACCAATTTTTTCGATCATCGAAATGGTGGGGGTGCAAATATCTTCAGGTAGCATGTCGACCCAGTCGGGCACAATGTTTAAGGTAAGAAAACCCTCTTGCTGGGATTTTGCAAACTGCTCTAAAGCCTGCTGTCTAACATAGCGATCTACTTGGCGACGATTGCTCAAAGAATACTGATGATCGGCAAACAGCTCTCCTGCGCTGGTAGGCTCTCCAGCGGGATTGTTTCGGCGCGCCAAAGCTTCGTAACCGGCTATTTCCCCAGTAGGTAAATAAACAATCGGTTGATAATGTGGAAAGTAGCTAAGCGGGTTGAGTTGTGTCCGCTTAGCTGCCAATAAAGCTTGATGTAAGCTCACCACTTTTGAAGGGTTCTTAGTCAACGCTTGTGTTGTCCATATCAATACTACCAGTACATAGCCTAAAATTAATCACTAGCTTAATGCACAAAGTACGCCATAAAAACCTTAGCTACTCTATGGTTACAGTTTTAATCATTCGTTTTATCTCAGGAACACAAGATCCACAGTTGGTTCCGGCTTTACAGTGCTTGCCCACTTGTTCTGCACTTTCGCAAGCATGTTCACTAATCACATCACTAATGGTCTGCTCCCGAACCTGATGACAAGAACAGACTATCTTACCTAGATCAGGAGCTGGGCTGGTGCCAGCCAGCACGCCACGGCGAATGTTGTCGGACATTGGTTGCTGCAACAACGACTCCAACCAAGAGCTTGCATTAAGCTCGCCTTTAGCCGCCACGCTAAAGCTAGAGAACAGCTCGCCCTCAATCACCAAAGCGCTGCGGAAGTTCTGTTTGATAGGGTCCGCAAAATCTAAGCTTTGCAGCTTGGTTTGCGACATTAAAAAGCCCTTTAGCTTGGCTGCTAGTTCAACTGGGCTACTGCCATCTGCCAAGCGATATAAAAAGCCATCGGCCAAACCTTGTTTCACCCAATAATCCGCAGGTAAGGCTTGGCATTGCGCTTTTGTTAAAGGCTTAGCTGTGAGCAAAACCGCCTCACTGGCATATTCCCAAGCCGCCAATTTAACTGGCGTATACTTTGACTCAGGCTGACCAGAAAGAGGATCCACAGAGCTATCAACCACTTGGCTCACTAAGCCATCACTTGAATATTGTTCGGTCCAATGAATAGGCATAAATACGTGGCCGGACTTTTGCCCTTCACTTACTTGAATTCGCACTTTTAGCTGACCAACATTGCTAGATAAGCTCACTATGCTGTTATCACACAAACCTTGGTTAGCTGCATCTTGTGGATTCACTTCTAACAAAGGCTCTGAACTATGACTTGTTAACTGTGCAGCCAAACCGGTGCGTGTCATGGTGTGCCACTGATCTCGCATACGGCCAGTGTTTAATACCAAAGGAAAAGCATCGCTAGTCACTTGCTGGGTTGCTTGGTTTGTCACCGCAATAAGTTGTGCCTTACCAGAGGCGGTAGAGAAACGACCATCACTGAACAAACTACGATTATCACTACCCTGTTTGCTTACAGGCCAACGCTGCGGCTCAATGGCATCAAAGGCTTGCTGGTCTTTGCCCGACAACTCACTAATGTTGAATAAACGCTCACCACTTTCTGCTAACAGGCCAGATAATACTGCGTGCTCACTAAATATATCGGCAGAGCTGGTGTAAGAAAATGCTTCAGCAAACCCCATTTTTTGCGCTACTTGGCTTAATAAATACCAATCAGGTTTAGTATCACCTTGCGCCTCTACAAAGGCGCGCTGGCGAGACAACATTCGCTCCGAGTTAGTCACTGTGCCATCACGCTCTCCCCAGCCAGCTGCCGGTAACAGTACATCGGCATAACGGGTTGTATCGGTTTCGGCAATACAGTCTGACACCACTACCATTGGGCATGACAACAGCGCTTCACGTATTTTTGCAGACTCAGGCAAACTTACCGCCGGGTTGGTGCCCATAATCCAAATAGCTTTAATCTCGCCTTTGGCAACTTTATCAAATAAATCAACGGCTTTATGGCCAGGCTTTTGGCTTAAGTTGGAAGTATTCCAAAAGCCCGCTAAGGCTTCTAAATGCTCAGGTTTGTAGTCTAAGTGGCCGGCTAATAGGTTAGATAAAGCGCCCACTTCACGCCCGCCCATAGCATTAGGCTGACCGGTAATAGAAAATGCGCTAGCACCAAGCTTACCTAACTTACCTGTAGCTAAATGGCTGTTAATAATCGCATTAACCTTATCTACACCTTGGCTACTTTGATTTACGCCTTGGCTAAACACGGTCACACAACGCTCGTTATTAGCAAACAACTGGAAGAAACGAAGTAGTGCTTCAGGCTCTAAGCCACAGGTTTTGGCTAAAGCAGCTAGATCACCAGCGTCTTCTACAGCACTTGCCACTGCAGCTTCAAAGCCCTCGGTAAACTGGGCGATGTAATCACTATCTAATTTTCCATGCTCACTTAAATAAGCTAATAAACCATTGAACAAGGCTACATCGCTACCGCCATTTAGTGGCAGGTGTAAATCTGCAATATCGCAGCTATCGGTTCTACGTGGGTCAATCACTACGACTTTTAAGTTTGGATTGGCTTGCTTAGCGCGCTTTAAACGTTGGTAAACAATCGGGTGACACCACGCCAGGTTAGACCCAACCAAGGTCACCAGCTGGGCATGTTCTAAATCTTCATAGCTACCTGGGACAATGTCTTCACCAAAGGCGCGTTTATGTCCAGCAACCGCAGAAGACATACATAAACGAGAATTCGAATCGATGTTTGAACAACCAATAAAGCCTTTAATCAGCTTGTTAGCAACGTAGTAGTCTTCAGTTAATAGCTGTCCTGAAACATAAAATGCTACCGATTCTGGGCCATGTTCAGCAATGGTTTGGCTGAAGCGAGAGGCTACATAACTTAATGCTTTATCTAAAGATTCTTGATGGCCTTTAATATAGGCATGCTCTAAACGGCCTTGCTTAATCACCGTTTCACCCAGCGCTGAGCCTTTAGAACATAACAAGCCTCGGTTGGCCGGATGGCTCGCATCACCGCGCACTTCTACTGCTCCATTACTTGCTACTTTTGCTTCAACGCCACAGCCCGTTCCACAATATGGGCAGGTGGTCTTAATCCATTGTTGTTGAGACACCACGTAAACTCCTCACCTTATTCTTTGCTGGGCTTTTATTGCCCGCATTTATGCTTAGATACAAAGCAAAAGGCGAACCAATAAAATCCCGCAAAAACCTATTACTTAAGGAGTATAAAAAATCGATAAATTGGCAGAAAAAGCCGAATTTTGAGCGCTGAAACAAAATGGCGCACAAGTATGGTGCAAGATGTCCCGAAATTGGGCTTTATTGAAATAGCAGCAAGCATCTCTTTCCAGCTATTTAAACCTCAATTCTTAAACGAACAGATGCAAAGCGCGAAATGGGGAAGCAATTAAACAAACCGCCTTAATTACAACAATGGCTAACAAGATATAAAACACAAAACCGGAGCCTTAGCTCTGGTTTCTATGCTTAGTTTACAGCTGGAGAAAAGTAAGATTTTATCCAATCGTAAAGTACTTGTTGGTTAAACTCGGCAAAAGTGATTTGGTTAAAATCACCCGCGGGGTCTTGCTCTTTAAAAGCAAATTTATACAGCACTTGCTCTGGATTTTGATCATGTAAAATCACAATAATTCGCTTGCTGGTTTTTAAGCAATCGATGGTCATCACATCAGCCGGCACGCCATTTTTACGCATGTTACGACTAATTCCTATCACCGGATCGATTTGCGCAAAATCTTGCTGAATTCTTAAATGAGCAACGTTTGCGATATCAGACAATTTTATTAAGCGCTGTTCACTTGGGCTATTTTCTGCGGTTTGATTTTCCATTTACTAACCTGCCCGTAGCGCCAAAATAGCGGGAATATTTAAGGCCTTGCTGTAAGCAACAAAAGCTTGTTTCTTCTCGGCAATGGCCACTATCGACATCCGATCAGCTAGTTCGTTACCCTCTACCCCAACATGGCCATTTACATGCAATATTTGCAGTTTGTCTTTAAGCTGTTGGTAGCGTTCAAACATTTCCTGAATTAACTGCAGATTCTTAATCTCACCACTGGCTTTCTTCCAGCCTTTTTTCTGCCAGCCTGCAGCCCATTGAGTAATGCATTGAATGGAATATTTAGAGTCACACAAAATCGCCACTCGTAAGCCTTTTTCCAGCTCTTGCTGGGCCATAATCATTGCTTGATTAAGGGCGTTTAGCTCTGCGGTATTGTTAGTGCCCATGGGGTTATATAAGCCATACCAAAGCTCGGCCAACTCTTCGTTGCGATACAAGGCTAAGCCCGAGCCAGCTTCTCCTGGGTTTGGCTCGCAGCCACCGTCGGTATAAATTTTCACTTCTGCGGCTAATTTATTGATTTCCGCAGCAGTATAAGTTTTCACCGTTTGCCCCGACGCTCGTTTACGTGCTGGCGCTGCACCGGAAGCCTTTACGCTAGCACTGGCCTTACCGCCAAAAGCCGCTTCAGCCTCTGCTAAAGTGGGGAAAGACTTGTAACGCGCGCCAGCAAACTTATCAATGCTGCGCTTACAGGTGGGCCAATCGTTAAAAATGCCGGTGTCTCGCCCTTGCCATACCACGTAGTACTTTTTAGCCATGTTTGATTCTCTTACTTATTTGCTGGCTAATATAACCAAGCAAGCGGCTGAACACGAAGGAAAACTTAGAATTTATCTGAGCGCGAATACTTAACTCAATCTGTTTACAAGTTATCTAGCAAAAACTGACTAAATACCGCCACCTTATTTGGCATAAAAGCACGAGATGGATAAAGCAACCATATTGCACTATCACTATTCACTCCTGTCACTTGCCAATCGTTAAGTACCTGCACTAACTTGCCTGACATAAGATCCTCGCGAACCGTCCAATCCGCCAGCAACGCTAAGCCCATGTCATGGTTCACACACTCTTTGATTGCGGCAGCACTCGATAAACTAAGCGAAGGGGTGATTGCAATCTTTTGGCTAGTTTTACCTCGGCTAAATAACCACTGCTTATTTAGCTCGCGATAAGTAAAACCTACAAGGTTATGGTTACTAACATCGCAAGGTTGTTCAATCTTAGCGCTCCGCTTGAGGTAAGCCGAACTCGCCACCAGTAAATAATTAACATCCAGTAATTTACGAGCCACCAAGCTACTATCGTTAAGTGCCCCGTGGCGCAACACCAGATCAAATTGCTGAGCAATAAGATCAACTCTTGAGTCGGACAAGTCCAACTCCAACTGTATCTTGGGATAGGCTTGCTGAAACTTAGCCAGTAGAGGTGCTAATACCAATTGGCCAAAGGAGCTGGACGCGCTCACTCGCAGTAACCCCGAGGGCTGCAAAGTTTCGCCTAAGGCCTCTTGCTGAGCCAAATCAAACTCTTCTAACAAGGGTTCCATACGCAAATAATAGCGCTCGGCAGCTTGGGTTGGATTAAGTGTTCGAGTAGTTCGCTGGAACAACCGCAAGCCCAATTCCTCTTCTAAACCGGCAATGGTACGAGATATAGAAGACGCAGCTACATTGCGCTGCTTTGCCACTACAGCAAAGCTTTTAGCCCGATAAACCGCCCCAAAAATCTTCAGCTTAGCAATGTCCATTGGTGCATAATCCGCATTAATGATTTGCATATAGCCTAGTTTATTGTGCATTTAGATCAACTTAATCTCACTAACAAGAAAGCTTAAGGAGATTGGTTGATGCAAAACACTACACACTTTTCAGGAAAAACCGCCCTCATCATGGGCGCAAGCCGTGGGATAGGCCTAGCGACAGCTCAAGTACTCGCAAGCCTTGGTGCCAAGGTGGTACTGGCAGCACGCAATGAGCAAGAAATCGAAAAACAAGCGCTACTCATTAAGCAACAGGGCGAAATTGCCGACGCCATCACCTGTGATGTAAGCCAATATAGCTCGGTGCTTAATGCGGTCGACTACTGCTTGTCACTGCATGGACAAATCGACTTTCTAATTAACAATGCCGGGGTGATAGAGCCTTTAACAACACTAGTAGAAAGCGATCCAAGTTTATGGGGCTTAGCAGCCGACATAAACTACAAAGGGGTGTATCACGGCATGCGAGCAGTATTGCCACACATGATTAAGGCTAAATCTGGAGTCATTGTTAATCTTAGTTCTGGCGCAGCAAATAGCGCCCTTTGGGGCTGGAGCCACTACTGCTCGAGCAAAGCCGCCAGTCAAAAACTCACCGAAGTGGCACAACTAGAAGTGGCTGAACACCACATCCGTATAGTGGGTTTGTCACCAGGTACTGTGGCTACCGACATGATGGCAAGCATTCGTGATTCACAAATTAACGCGGTGAGTAAACTCGATTGGAATAGCCATATCCCTGCCCAGTGGGCTGCCAAAGCAGTCGCGTTTTTGTGTGGGCCAGAAGGACAACAATTTGCGGGCAGCGACTTCTCGTTAAAATCGGAGCAAGCCAAGCGTCTAGTGGGTTTACTTGACTAAATAGCAAAAAAGGCCACGAAAGCAGCCTTTAAAATTTCAACGAAAAAGTTGCTGTGAGACAAACTAGAATATGTTTACTTAAGGCGGTGATACAGGGAGTCTTTAAGCTCTGCCCTATCATGTTTTAACTGGTGCATCGCCTCGTCATCTATTGGGCCGCCACGCAACTCCAACACACGAATTTCTTTATCTAAGGCATTGTAGCGCTTGGTGTCTGCGGCAAACTTCTCATCGCTGCCCGTTAAGGCAGTAATCTTATCTAGCAGTTCTGGAAACTCTTTTGCCAAAGAATGATCTTCACCTAACATAAAAACTCCTTTCAAATTAAAGGCTGATAAACAAAAAGTTTAGCTTACTGCTTGAGAAGCATACAAGTATCTAAAGAGAGGTACGTTGAGCTTAGGTAAAGCTTAGATGTTCATCTTGTGTTCGCCCCTATTTAAGAGCGTAAAAACCAAATGAAGTGACTATTCACCACCCTATCGAATGATGCTTCTTATTTTTCGTTAGCTAATGCTCGATAATATCGACACAAAACCTAGGCGGCAAATTTCATAGCATCACTCCCAAGCTCAATTACAAAAGAAGCGAGTTAGACGCTATAGTTTCAGAGTATCACAAACTAAACTCTGCACACTCTGAGTAGCACCACACACTCTGGAAACCCGCTTTTCAACCAATCCCCAGATCAATTCGGGATCTTCGTCCAACGCCCTCTCCATTGTACCAATCCCAAAAGTAGCAAATAAAACACTCAACTCAACCTTAGAAACCCAAAACCTTAAGTATTTTGGTGATTTATCTGCAACATAGATTACGTTACCAATTACAAAACCGCCTTGTTGAGCCAACTCTTCAAGCGGCAAAGGTATAACATCAAACTGATTGAACAAACAAATGCTTAGAACCTGCTCATTCTCAAAATAGCCAACATCCCTAAGTGCTAACAACTGTTGTTTAGTAAACCCCCAGCATTTATTGTGGTCAGTACGACCCAAATAACCTGCAAATCCGGTCTTAGAACCTTCCAACTGTTTGCTTTCACAAACAGCTTTCTGTTGCCACACATTGGCATTACAGGCAGCTTCCTTAGCCTTATTCGCAAGAACACAGTTACTGATACTAACTGCATACTCGTTCGCATATAAGCTATTACTCGCAGCCTTCGCAGCCTCACAAACAGGATCGTTACCTCTAACTGAACAAGCTCCCGTTAGCTTGTCTGGCATAAGACATTTATTGCAATCTCTAGTATCTTTTTGGATAGTGAAATCACATGTATCTTCAACCTTGCACTCAGTAACAATATTACATTGCCCATCAAGGTCAGGAAACTCACTAATGCTCAACGCAAGAGCTGGTGGTAAAAAATACAACAAAAATGTAAATATTGTTAAGGGTCTCATTGTGAGCACTCCTTGTTCTTCATTATTGTATCTTGCTTTGCTCTTTCATCGATAGCTAACCCCATGTCTCGCTTGGCTTCAGCCAGCTCCAGCTCCAGCTCATGAACCTGAGTAACTACAGTAACTCCACCCGATTCCCTTGATTCTAGAAGTTCAGCTCGTTGTAAGGTCAGCATCATTTGCCGATGCTTTAATTGTTCTATTGTCTGGTCTAGTCCGCGACCAGCTATCGCTGCACCAATAAGACACTCAATGGTTGCTAATGATTTTTGGTTATCTTGCTGGATCGCATCTACAGTATCTTGAGTTGCAAAAGCAGCATAAATCCAAACAACACCTCCTGCAAAAAAAATTATTATTGAAACTAATTCCTTGTATATCAGAAGCTTATCCACCAAAGCGTTACCTTCTGAGTTTCCTTCAACACCTTCTTGATCGGCTATGTTATTCGGCATATCGAATCCATTCTCATTGATAATCTGGTTACATATTAACCAGTGTAGACAATGACTAATAACTAACAACTAATTACTCACTACATATGAACGAGACATCATCGGGGACAGATAGACCGTTGAATTACAAAGATTACATCCGATTACAAATAATTGTACTGTAAGCAAAGCCTACATTCTTCTTAATAAAAATTTACTTGCCCAAACCCAATATATGAAATATCGTATATATGATTTTTCATATACCTGGTTGCTGAAATGTTATCTATGTTGTTTTTATGTACCGCAAATGCTGCTCGCTCTCAGTTAGCCGAAGCTTTGGTTAACCAGCGTTACGCCGAGCACTTTGTGGCTTATAGTGCGGGCACTCAGCCTAAAGGTATCGATCCTCGCACCATTAAACACTTGCAGGCTCAAGGTCTATCCAGCAGCGGCCTACGCAGCAAAACCATTACAGAGCTTGAGCAAGATATTCAACAACAAACTCAGCGCCCTGCTTTATTTAATTTCATCATTACTTTGTGTGACAGCGCTAAACAAGAATGCGCCTTGCTACCAAATGGCGAAGCGATTTTGCATTGGAATTTGCCCGATCCCGCTAGCGAACAAGGCATGGCCTTATTCGAACAGGTATTTAGCGAGTTAGAACTACGTTTAGCCGAATTTGTGCGTTTTAATCACAACCCACAAGCCGCACTGCAAATCGAAGCTATCGATGTATTTAAACAGTTTAGCGACAATACTCGCTTACAAATTTTGATGCTGATAGAAGATGAGCAGCGCTTGAGCGTTAATCAGCTTTGTACTGCTCTAGAAGTAAGTCAACCAAAGGTATCGCGCCACCTAGCCTTACTGCGCGAATGTCAGTTGCTGTCTACCACGCGCCAAGGCCAGCAGGTGTTTTATCACCTAAACCCTCTATTACCAGAATGGGTGGCGCAAACGCTATCAACTACGCGAGTAGCCAACCCCAGTTATATAAACCAGCCGCTAGCACGCATTAGGCAGCAGGCTAATCCCCAATTAGTTAATCAAGATTAAGGTACTTTTATGTCTTCACATCCTATTTTTGCCGTTGATGTTAGTGACACAGCGCAACTACTGTTAACTCCTTGCCCAGGTACTAAAGGGGTAGATCTTTCTACCTCACTACAACAGCTTTGCTACAAAAATAGCCCGGCACTCATCACCTTAATGACCGAGCAAGAACTGGCCGATAACGACCTAAGTGATTTACCGAAAACTTCTGTCACTCACGATATGCAGTGGTTCCACCTGCCTTTAGCAGACGACACTGTGCCAGACGAAGCCTGGGAAGAGCAATTTCAAAGCGTTCTGCCGCGTTTTTTACAGCTACTAAACAATGGCATGAACTTAACCATTCATTGTAAAGGTGGCAGCGGCCGCACTGGCTTGTTAGCTGCACGCATTATGCTAGCGCTAGGTTTTGAGCTAGACGATGCCATTTCCAAAATTAAAGCAGTGCGCCCTAACGCATTCAGCGTACCTGCTCAACAAACTTACATTCAACAATTTGCCAAATAAGAGACTTAGCAATGACCATTAAAGTAGGAATTAACGGCTTTGGCCGTATTGGCCGCCTTGCCCTGCGCGCAGCTTACGACTGGCCAGAGTTAGAGTTTGTAATGATTAACGATGTGGCCGGCAATGCCGAAACACTAGGCCACTTGCTCGAGTTTGATTCTGTACAGGGGCGCTGGCACCACGGTGTTGAACACAACGCCGATGGCATTGTTATCAACAACAAAACCATTAAGTGCTACCAAGAAAAAGACTTAAGCAAAGTAGATTGGTCGGGCTGTGATGTGGTACTTGAGTCTACCGGCGTTCACCGCTCTAAAGCCAAATTAGCACCTTACCTAGCCCAAGGCGTGAAACGTGTTGTGGTATCTGCGCCAGTTAAAGAAGACGGTGTAGCCAACATTGTTGTGGGTGTAAACGACGATATTTTTGATGCTAGCCAACACCAAATTGTTACTGCTGCATCTTGTACCACCAACTGCTTAGCGCCAGTAATTAAGGTGATTCAACAGCACTTGGGCATTGAGTCTGGCTGCATGACCACCATCCATGATTTAACCAATACCCAAACCATTTTGGATGCACCGCATAAAGACTTACGCCGCGCCCGCGCTTGTGGCATGTCGTTAATACCTACCACTACCGGCAGCGCTAAAGCAATTTGCGACATTTTCCCAGAGCTAGACGGCAAGCTAAACGGACATGCTGTGCGCGTACCACTAGCCAATGCCTCTCTTACCGACATGGTATTCACTCTAGAGCGTGATACCACCGCTGAAGAAGTAAACAGCTTATTTAAACAAGCAGCCGAAGGCGAGCTAAAAGGTATTTTGGGTTACGAAGAAAAACCGCTAGTTTCTATTGACTACAAAGGTGACCAACGCTCTAGCATTGTAGATGCACAATCCACCATGATGGTAGGCAAACGCATGCTTAAAGTGTACGCCTGGTACGACAATGAGATGGGCTACGCAACCCGCACCAGCGAGCTTATTCGCAAAGTTGGTTTAGCAGATAAAGGCTAGGACCAGTAGAACTTTGCTGATGGTTTTTGCAGCAATTTATTCGCCATTTAGGCAAGGCAGTGAGTGTGAAGTTAAGTGGGCTTAATAACCACTCACTAACGCTGAATAAATGGCTAACAAATGCTGCCCGAAGGGTTCAGATAAGCGAACAAAATTTCAACACCAAAGATCAACAGGCCCTAGGCAAACATGATAAAAGCACTACCTCAACAACTTAAACAATACCTATTAGTTACTTTTAACTATTGGAACTTCACCATTACCGACGGTGCATTGCGCATGTTAGTGGTGCTGTATTTTCACCAGCTAGGTTACTCGGCGATTGCGATTGCCATGCTGTTCTTGTTTTACGAGTTTTTTGGGGTAGTGACCAATTTAATTGGTGGCTGGTTAGGGGCGCGTATTGGTCTTAACCACACCATGAACATTGGCTTGGCCATGCAAATTGTTGCCTTGTTGGCATTGGGTTTGCCCTCTGAGTTTTTATCTATTCCCTTAGTTATGGCAGCGCAAGCCTTGTCGGGCATAGCTAAAGATCTAAATAAAATGAGCGCTAAAAGCTCGATTAAGGGTTTGGTGAGCGGTGACCAACAACATAGCTTGTACAAATGGGTGGCCATTCTTACCGGCTCAAAAAACGCCCTAAAAGGCTTTGGCTTTTTTCTAGGTGGTGCGCTACTTAACCTAATTGGCTTTCAGCTATCGATGCTGGCTATGGCGGCGGTATTGTTTGTGGTGCTGCTATTAAGCTTAAAGCTGCTAGAAAAAGACTTGGGCAAAGCTAAGAGCAAACCTAAGTTCTCGCAAATATTTTCTAAAAGCCCACAAATCAATATTTTGGCAGCAGCCCGCTTATTCTTGTTTGCTGCCCGCGACGTATGGTTTGTCGTTGCCCTGCCAGTATATTTAGGTGCCAGCTTAAACTGGTCGCACATCGAAACCGGCACCTTTATGGCCGCGTGGGTCATCGCCTATGGCGTAGTGCAAGGCTTGGCTCCCAAAATAACTGGCAGCCAATCGGGCAAAGTGCCAGGACGAGGCGCAGCCTTAATCTGGGCACTATTGCTTAGCATTATTACCGGCATCCTCGCCTACTTAGTGCAACTTGGCTGGCAGCCACAGGCCACCATAATCGTCGGTTTAATGCTATTTGGCATCGCCTTTGCCATTAACTCCTCACTGCACTCTTACTTAGTGGTGAGTTACGCCAGCGAAGACGGCGTATCCATGGACGTAGGCTTTTACTACATGGCCAACGCTATGGGTAGATTAGTGGGTACAGTATTGTCGGGCGTAGTATTTCAAATGGCCGGACTTGCTGCCTGTTTATGGGTGAGTTTTGCGATGTTAGCGATATGCTGTGTGATTAGTGTAGCGCTGCCAAAAGGAAACGAGGGACTAGTTAAGCACATCTAGTAACTCAATAATTAAGAATTTGGACTCTAAGGCTCAAATAATAAGCGACGAGTATGTGACGGACAGAGGAATGAAATAGAGTGAATTGTTAGCTGTTTATTTAATCGGTAGAGACTAAATAATCTTGTTTTTTACTACAGTATTCGTAATCAATTTTTGTAGGGTAATCTTCGCTCGCTATCACGAGTATTTCGATGATTGTTGATATAGGAATTTTATAGATTTTCTTATTCCTTTCAAAGTCAGAGCAAGTATATACTCCAGCCCAATTTCTAGTCTCATCACGATAAGCATAAATTGCTTGCCCATGAATTAGTTGATTTGAAATGAATTTAACATCCTTTTTCTCTTTAGTTTCACCCTCCAAATCATATAACTCACCAACATCCCAAAAATTCATATTGTTCGCTTGTTTCTGGCATAAAGAAGAATATACCTTAAAGTTTCTTTTTAATGTCTTAGATGATAATTTTAGGGACTCTCCTAGTTTCCTCACCATAAACAACGAAATGATAACATCCTTTTCAAAGTTAACTTGTCGCTTTTCAGAGTAATACGGAGGATTAGCAAGAGGCTTAAAGCTTTTCGCGTATCGAGCTAAGTCATCTTTCCAAACCCTTGATTCAATCATGCAACTAATACCTTGTAGCTACCAGAAAAAACAACATCAACAAAAGCTTTATGACCTGCGCGTCATGCTATTGTCATAAATTATTCTGCGACTCTCTAAATTCACTAAATTTTAGTTTCTTTCCAGATGAATCAATGGAATAAAAAGTCGCAATAATAGTGTCAATATCATCTAAAGAACATGACTCATCATTGCAGTTATAATCACCAAGTGATAAGTACACTTGAACATCATTATTTAAGAGTATGAAGTCAGCAGCTTTGTATTCGATATTACCATCCCTGAAAAAACCCTCGCAAAAAGCATATCCATTTGATTCATGGTTATAATGTTCATCACGGAGAGTTGTAAAGTTCTTTCTCTCTTTTGAAAATGAAGTTACTTGTGTAGGTTTTTTTACATTGAATATCACTATTATTAATGATTTGGTTCCATCTTCAGAAATAAGTGATAGCCTATCCTGTGACTCATCTATTTTCCAACCCGCAGGCATTTCAACATAAAAATACTTGTTACTAAAGATTTCATTATTTTTTTCAGAGGCTTCCGCAATACACTGGAATGAGAATAGTGCTAGAAAGAGCGGTATTATTTTTCTAAGGTGTTTCATTACCTGATTCCCTTGTGACATATAACATTATATTATTGCGACCTTGAAAGCTTGGCTACCTTGTAAAGTAGCTAGATTACTATATATAGAAAAGCCAACAAGCATTAAAAAATTCAGAACAATCATACCCTAACAACACTTACAAAAATAACAACAAACTCAATAATTGAGTTTTCTCATGCTTGCTCTTCTCTCCCTTTCATTATCGCCGAGTCACGCAAGTACCAAGCGATTAAGCCGAGCAATGTTTGAGCGTAGCGAGTTGCGATATGCTTTGTGATTAGCGTGGCACTGCCAACAAGCAAGATAAAAGCATGCATTTGCATGCTTGGGGCGTTTATAACTTGTGGGTTATAAGCCCCGCCCCGTGGTTAAGAAATGCACCCAATCCAGCCTATTTCTTTTCTTGGCTTCACGAGCAGCCTTATCATATGCGTAATCAACTTTTATGTGCTGCACCGACCAGCCTTCTTTATTATTTTCAACGATCGCATAAGTCGCATGAGGGGAGAAACTTTCCATTGAATGAACAACCGGTTCATCGTCGGTATAAGCAGGTAGGCCAACACTCCCAGGGTTTACAATAAGCTGTTTTGTACTGGTTTTAACGGCCCTAGGTGTATGGGTATGACCACAAATAACAACGTCAGATTGAATGGTGCCGAGTAAGCTAACTATTTCGTTATCCGAACGAACAATTGCCCGACCACTATCAATGTTCTCTAAAAGGTAAGTTAAGTCATCATTGGGCGTGCCATGGCAAAGAAAAACATGCTCATTGAGTTGCAGATTGAAAGGCAAATTCCTCATCCATTTAAGCGGCTCAACACCAAGTTCAGCAAGGATGAACTGCATTGTAGGGTTTGACGCGACCTCAACTGAGCTGGCTTCATATATCTGCCGATCTTGGTTGCCACGTACAGTAACAAGATCGTTCTCCATAAGAAGCTCAAAGGTAGATCTGGGAGCTATTGGTCCATAGAGAATATCACCGAGATTAACAACGACATCTGCGCCCCGCTTTCGAATATCGGCTAAAACAGCATCCAATGCATAAACATTGCTGTGAATATCTGATATGGCTGCTAATCGCACAAACTCTCCTGAGGATAAAACACTGAATTCAGGCATGAGCCACCCTAAAAACTAAACCATGGCTCCTTCAACATCTACGCCGATAATTACAATAGGAGGCGCTGCAGGCTTGATCAACACCCGAATAAGGTGTCGGCTGCGCGACACCTTATTTTATAGACACACTTTTACTCAACAATTTCGAAATCAAACTCAAAGTGTTCTCTGTTTGTATTAGAAAGGAGACTTCCTTTACTATTTCTAGCCTCAACTTCAAAAGCATAGAAATAGCCAGGCTTTAGCTCAATCTCATACTGACTCAAATCCAATTCCGTTAAGGCAACTTTAGGCCTCATTGGCCAAATGAATAAGTTTGAACTTTTCCAAGAATTAGCATCAGCTTTTTCATATACTTGCACCGTATACTCGGCGGCTTCTGGATAAGGTTCCCATTTTAGAGTCACTTTTTCATTTTTGGAGTATTGGCTTTTATCTGATTTTTTGACAATTGGATCAACAAACCTGAATTTAAGCCCGCTACCTTTTTGACCTTCGACAACCTGAAATTGGTTTGTGGAATTCCTGTTTTCTGGATGTTCTATTTTGTTAGGAAGTACTTTATTAGCTACAAAATAATCTAGCTCGTAACCATCAATTCGATATTCTCCATAAGGAACGCTTACACGATAAATGCCATTCTCATCCGTAACAGCCCATTGACTCAAGACACTGCCGTTTAATGCCAAGCGTAACTTAAAACCTTTAAGTGGCTGACCATTTACCAAAGCCTCCCCTTCAATAACTCCTTGCCCGCTAGATAACTCCCCACTTTTGTTATCTAAAAAACCTCCTGAATAGGATCCACTAGAGCCTAAAAACCTTCCTGAGTTGCTTAGTAAAGGGGCTTCATCAACTATATGTTTATTTGATTCTACAATTTCTTTTTCAAACCTACTTTCCAAAACGCTAGGTAGAATGAAATATATAGCGATAACCCAGATAGCCACGAAAGCTATACCAAATCCCGTACCAAAAACTACTCCGTTAAACAATTTTCTAAGCATCCCTTCTTCCTTTGAACTTAACACTTTATTATTGATACCTTGCAAATTTAGCTATCTGGGCACTATAAAAATAAGAGCTAGCAACCTTCAAAAATCTAAAACAATCATACCCTAACAACACTTACAAAAATAACAACAAACTCAATAATTGAGTTTTCTCATGTTCGCTCTTCCTTCCCCTTCATTATCGCCGAGTCACGCAAGTGCCAAGCGATTAAGCCAAGCACTGTTTGAGCGTAGCGAGTTGCGCAGGCGCGCTTGGCACTGAGTAACGAGGAAATAAAGTAATGTAGGGCGGCCTTTCTTTAGCTTAGTAAGCTTTAACTGACTAAAGCTTATGTCGTCGCCGAAAGGCGAAACCATCACCCTTTGTAGACAAACGAAACCAACAAAAAAACGGGCCGCAGCCCGTTATAAGTTAAACCCTGTTTCACAACACTTAATTGCTTAACTCATTGGTAAAAGTTGCGTTTGGCATTGGGTTCTCACCTAGCACTACTCGCTTGGCTACACCGGTATCAAACATATCGAAGCTGTAGCTTTCAACCGCAAAGGTATGAGCGCGATCTAACATCATGGTTTTGTTAGTGCGGTCGGTGAATACTGTCCAAAGCGTTGGGAAAGTTGCGTTATCGGCATAGGGGTCTTGCTGGTTGTAGCCAGAGAACGCAGCCGCTTGGGTAGCTTTCATTGAGATAAGCGCTTGCTGGCTATCGGTAATATTACGTTGGTATAAATCTTCGGTGCTTAGTTTGGCGCGCAAGCGACGGTCGGCAGCTCGAATAGTGGCATTAGGTTCTACCTGTTCTTTATCTAGGTTTAAGTGAAAGTCAAAGGCTGGATCGTTGCTCATGTAGCTAGCACCATGCTCGTTATATACCTTCATTTCGCCGCCAATATACTCTACAACCGCTACATCGCCAGATGCGTCTACCAACTGAAAATGAACTGGCGGGTAAATAGCTTCGTCTTCATGGCCTGGTATGCCAGTAATACCGGTAGGTATTACCTCTACCGCTTTTAAACCTTCTAGCGCTTCGGCTACCGTGGCAAAGTTATCTAATACGTAGTTTGGTACTTGCCCTGCATCTACGTTAGGCACCTCGGCAGTGTCGTCTTGAAACTGCGTTCCGGCTGCCGTACCTAAATACAAGATGCGCGCTTCTAAGCCTTTTTCATTTATGCCCTCGGCAACAGTACCATGAGCAAATGATTCAATTTTAATGGCTGCATATTTTGCTTTGCTGCTTACGCCGTCGGTTTTGCTGTAGCTAGTCTCTATGCCGCGACCTTTGCCTACTACCGTGGCGTTGTCGTAACCGTTCCAGTCCATGGTGCGCATGGTCACTTGTGCTTCACCATTGTGGTAAGCAGCTGTTGTGCATGCCTGAGCAGTTTGCATAATGCCGAAAGTAGAAGCTGCGATAGTAAGTGCGATAAGAGTCTTGTTCATAATGTTCACCTTTCTTAATCAGTATCTGTTGCGTTGATGGGTGTAGATTAACGGCAAAACTAAAAAAGCTTTAACTAGCACCTTTCAGTATTACTTACAGCTTATTAAGGCGAGAGAATGAACACTTGGGGAGTAATCAAGCTCAAAAATTGAGCTAAAGCAATGCATCAAAAATAAGGTAGTAATTTGTCAGTAGCCTTTCTCAGTGTTTGCTAAAGTTTAAATGAGTAATCTAATTGTTGTTGGTAATGACAAGTAACCAGTCGCTAGGGGCGAATAATGGTCGTTGATGAATCTTCATTCCAAAAAGTTAAAGATTTTGCCCCACAGGCTTGGTCTATTAACTTACAAAACAACGACTTTACATGCCCTCATCAACTTATTGCGATGCTGGGTTACCCTAGCCAATCGGTGCTCACCCTTTCGCAGCTATTTGCAGCCTTTGAGAAAACCCAATTATCTTTACTTAAAAAGCATATTCGCCAAGTCATCGATACGGGTAAGCCAATTATTCAAACCGCTATATTAAATGCCTACCAACATCGCTACATTGCTGAGATTGTAATTAATCCCCTACCCAAAAATGACAAGGTGATTACTGGTACCATTGAGTTAAAACAGTATTTTCTTACCAAACAGCAAGAACTCGCATTTTTAAAACGGGTTTTTGCTCAAGCTCATGAAGGCTTAATGATTGCCGATATCAATCACACCATATTGATGGTGAACGAGGCAATGTGTAATAACACGGGCTACCCAGAACATGAATTGCTAGGCCAACCCGCATCGATACTTAAAAGTGGGCGCTATACCAAACCGTTTTATCAAAAACTGTGGGGCCACGTAGACGAGAAAAAAATTTGGACCGGCGAACTATTAGCAAAAACCAAACAAGGTGAGGTATACGCTCACGAAGCGCGCATTCAACGTATTGATCTACCTAATGAAGACCATGTTTATGTCTCATCTAGCCACCGCTTAGATACCTCTACCGATTTATGGGACGAAGACGATCCCAACGCTAACTCAAAAGTGCATGTTCCAGACAAAAACGCATTTAACAAAAAGCTAAATGCCGACTACAAGCAGCTTAGCAATGAAGTAACCATAGTTGGCTTAGTATTTAGCGTTAGCCTTGCACAAGCCACCAGCACAATAACCCGCCAATGGTTGGTGGCGCAGCGCTTTAGTCAGCTAAGCCAACGTGGGCATTTAGGCATACTTAATGAAAAAATGTTTGCGGCTTATTGGGTTGTGCCCAAGCAAATGGAAGACATTGAACAAACCTTAAAAAGCGCCCTCGCTGCGCTAGAAGGCCACAACAGTTATGAAGATATTGGCCTGTCGGCTACCGTACATGGCGGAGCCTCGGTGTTACAGATAGATGCGTCTTCGCCTTCGCAGATGTTGGCACATGCTAGCCAAGCGCTAATTGCTAACAGCCAAGGCAACGATTCTTCCTTGTATTATTATGACCGGCGCTTGTCTAAGCGCTTTAACCGAAAAGCCACCTTGGCCACCTTACTAAGGCAAGCCCTAGCGGCTAATCAAGTAGAAGCCTATTACCAACCCATTGTTGCATTACCCGAGCTAAAAATAGTTAAATTTGAAGCACTATGCCGAGTAAAGTTAGACACCAAACTCCCCTACAGTGTGCAAGAGCTAATTGAAATAGCGGAAGAATATAACTGGATTGATCAAATAGACGCCGCGGTTACCAAACAAGCCTTACACGATTTACCACTGCTGCAACGCCACTACCACGACAACAACATTGGCATGTCGATTAATCGCTCGGTAGTTAATGATAGGGTTTCCCATTGTTGCTTGGCAGATACCTTAAATATTTTTGAAGCCAGTGATATTGATTTAAGCCTAATCACTTTAGAGCTTACCGAATCGGCTTATTTTGACGACTCTTATTACCACTCTGAATGGTTAGATAAGCTTAAAGCACATAACATTGCCATTGCCTTAGATGATTTTGGAACAGGCTATTCGTCGTTCTCTTATCTGCGGCAAATTCCGGTAAACATTGTGAAAATTGATCGCTCGTTTGTTTCTGGTTTAACCGAGGAATCTAACGAATTTTCGATGATCGACATGCTGTGCAAGCTTACCCACAAAATGGGAGGTAAGGTGATCGCCGAAGGCGTAGAAACCCAACAAGAGCTTTACCTATTATCCAAGTTAAATGTCGATATGCTGCAAGGTTATATTTTTAGTAAACCACGTAGCCTAGAGCAAACCTTAAGCTGCCATAACGACCCAGTTTATATGCCGCTGTCACAGCACTTATATCACGACAATATAGTGAACGCGCAAACCATAATGCGTCGTGACTTTCCCAAAATTGGCCCCGACCAAAAGCTCAGCGTGGCACTAGAAAAATTTGAACGGCATCAAACCAGACACTTACTTGTGATTGAACAAAGCCACTGCTTAGGTGTGCTGCAACAAAGTGATGTAAGCGCCGCCATTAGCCCGTACCTAAATACCAAAGGTGAACAAAACCGCGACCTAATGACCTTAAATAAACGCGTCCATCAGGTAATGAGTAAAGATTTTCTGCAAGTAAGTTTAGAGACTTCATTCGATCAGCTGTTTGAGCAATTTGTTAATCAACCCTACACCGTAGTAGCAGTAACCGGCCCCAACGGCGTGTGTTTAGGTTTAATATTGCTGGAAGACATGTTGCTAAAACACCGGGAGCACCAAAGCAGCCACTAAAACGTCTAGTTTTGTCAGCGAGTACTGCTTTAAGCACACGCTTTGCGGTAAACTTTTAGCCTAGTAATGATAATTGAGCAGTGGCCAACATGGACTATTTAGCGCTAAACAAAGCCGCTTGGGACAAACGTACCGAGCTTCACGTAGATTCTGATTTTTATGATGTAAATGGATTTCTCGCTGGGAACAGTTCGCTCAAGTCTATAGAGCGCGAACTCATGGGCGATGTTAATGGTAAAAAGCTGTTACACCTGCAATGCCATTTTGGCTTAGACAGCTTATCTTGGACGCGCTTGGGCGCCGAGGTAACCGCTGTTGATCTTTCTAGCGAGGCGATTAAGCGCGCTGAAGAACTGGCAGAAAAAACAGGCTTAAAGGCCGAGTTTGTTTGCAGCGATGTATATGCTTTTGGCGACATAAATCAAACCACTTATGACTGGGTATTTGTGTCTTACGGCGCGTTATGTTGGCTGCCCGACATCACTCGCTGGGCACAAGTAGTTGCAAACAGCTTAAAACCCGGCGGCAAGCTTTGTTTAGCTGAGTTTCATCCGGTGCACGATTTAGTCAGTGGCTATGGTTACTTTCACCGTGATGAAGCAGATTTAGATGAGGAAGGCACTTATACCGAAAACGACAATGGCGAAGAGAGCCCAATGCTAACCTGGGGTCACCCCTTATCTGATGTAGTAAATGCACTGATTCAAGCTGGCTTAAACATCGAGTTGCTAAACGAATACGATTACAGCCCATATAACTGTTTTGAAGATTTAACCGAGCGCGCTGCCGGCGAGTTTGTTTATGAACACGAGCACTATAACTCGCCACTAGTTTACGCCATTGTTGCCAGCAAAAAGTAAGTAACCTGAGCTCAGGATAATAAACTGGTTTCTAGCGGCTATTTTTACTTATTTCGGTGTTGAAGCTACTTGCAATAGACTAGCTATTGGCGCGCAGCTTCGTCTTGAACTAAGTAAAACTATCTCGCCAGAAACATGAAGCTAGATTAAGTACTGGCTAGCAGAGTTATCGTCACTTCCTTATCCCGAGTTCAGGTTAAGTATTAAAAACAAAAAAGCGAGCCATGCAGCTCGCCTTTTCTATTACAATGTTGGCTGTTTAATCGTTGTCGCTAATGTTTACCCAAGTGCTGGTAATGTTACCTAGTTGGGCAGGACGAGCCGAGAACAAATAAACCTTAAAGCGTTCGTCACCTTCTTTGCGCTTATCATCAACGATTTTTGCGTTCACCGTTTTAACGCCACTTTCACCTTCACTCCATTGTACACGTTGGAAAAACGGCGCGCGGTAGTCAAACCAATTAGCAGACGATGGCAATACCAATACCCACGCACTAACAGTAGTGCTGGCTTCACCATTTAACACCAGCGGGATGGTAATGTTGCCAGCAGACTCAGCAACGTTCATTTGCTCAAACTGCATGGCTACACTTAATGGCGTGTTGTCTTCAATAATCAGCTCAACTTGCGGCAAGGCTAAACTGGCCGCGCCTTGCTCTATGCTTAACTGCAAATAGGCGCGCTCTGTTCCCTCTAAAAGCTCATCGGAGTACGCAGCAATATTTAGCTCTCGGCTGCTCATATCACCGTCAAGCCAAGTTAGTTCGCCACTTAGCAATGCTAAATCTTGCTCATCGGCTGAACCCGCAACTACTTGGTACTTAAGCACTACATCGCCAAAATCACCGGCTAAACGCTCTATCGTTAACGAGCCATTACTGCCTTCGGCAATGGTGAGTTCAGTCGCGGTGCTAATAGTGCCCGCACTGCGCATATCTAAAGCAATGATTACTGGATCATGATCCGATGCGCGGTAAGCATGTGGCGCATAAAAGTTAGTAATTTGCGCATCAGACTTATACTCGGTGTTGTAATCTAAACCAGTTGGTTCGTCGGCATTAATATGCCAATCGGTGGCATCTAGCACTCGCGATGCTAAGGCTGAATCGGCTAAGGCGTGGTCTAAACTGCCTGCTTCTTCATCGTAGTAGTAGGAGTAACTGTTTGCTTCAAACAATGGTACTAGGTTAGTAAAACCGGCCGTTTCAAAGGCTAACATTGGGTCTTCTTTGGCATACGCGTTAAAGTCTCCCAACAACAATACCTGTTGTTTTTCGGCAAAAAACTGGCTCAGTGTTTGCGCCGCTAAGGTGCGCTGACCATTACAATTGCCCTGACCATCTCCCATGTCTGGGTCACCTAAAGCATTACAGTTACTGCCTTTAGACTTAAAGTGGTTAACTGCAACATAAAAACGCTCGCCGCCATCTACCATGCTAAATTGCTGCACTAAAGGAACACGGTGCTTAGCAGTAACGTCGTCAAAGGGATAAGCATTAATTAGCTGCGCATCACCATAAACCTGCACAACACTTGGTTGGTAGATTAAACCTACCGTGATCATATCGTTACCAATACGTTCACTTAAAGGCTTCACTACGGCGTAATGTTGCTGCTCGGGCAGCTGAACATTAACCGCATCAACTAAGTTTTGAATTGCGCTAGCCTCATCAAAACCGTTATTTTGCAGCTCCATCAAGCCTACTACATTGGCATTCATAGCAACCAAAGCCGACACCAATTTAGCCCGCTGACGTTCAAATTCTTCAGCAGTATCCGCCCCACGAAAATCAGTCGCATTGTCGATGTCTAAATCAGTGAAAAAGTTAAGCACGTTAAAGCTTGCAACAGTTAAGTTGCCCAGCTCGTCTAGTTCTGGCTCGGTGGTTCTTGGATTCGCATCGATAAAGTTAGGTACTACCGTAGGCTGCACCCGAAACTGGCCGAAGCTGTAATTAATAACGCCTTCAACATTGCTCACTTGCGAACCAGCGCGCAGGCTGTTTAAGGCCGAGAAGTTAGGGAAGTAGGCTATATCATCGGGATTTTGCGAACTTAAACCATCATCCAATACCAATCGGTTAAGCTGGTTAGCTAGGGCTAAAGCTTCGGCTTCTGGCGTATTGGCTGGGTAAACCTGGGTAGACTTAAAGCGCTTACCTAAGGACAACACCGTTTCGCCATAGCGATTAAAGGTGTAGGCAGGCGTGGCGTGTAAGGTTTGTGGCAGCACCACACGCATGCCCTCTAGGTGATAAAGATCCGCATCCACCAAAGGTAGGTTTAAGCTGGTTGCACTAGGTAGTGCTTCTTCGCCACACACAATTAAGCCGCTTACATCTTTAAGCTGATTACCACCGCTATAAGTGGCTACAGTTGCTTTTACGCGTACTCGTTGGCCTAGTGAAACCTCATCTGCATAGTGATAAACAAATATCCCTTCAGAAGTTTCAGGGTCTGCATCCCAGTTAGCATCGGCATGCTGTATAAAAAAGCCAGATAATTGATTGTTAGTAGCATCACCTTGGAAGTCACCCACGACAACAGCTTCAACCACTACTTCTTGGTCTAATAAATTGGCTGAACGAATGCTATTAATCGCAGTGCTTGTATCACCACATTGGCCAATTTCTGAGATTGGAGGATCAATTGGCCCGCCATCGTCATCGCAAGCATCTTGGCCAATGCAGCCTAGGCCATCAACGGTGTTTGTTGCGTAGTTGAACCAGCGAGAAGAAATCACAAATTCTTGGCTGTTGTCGTTATCAGGGCTGCTTTCATCAAGGCGACGCAAGGTTTGATTTTGCGTTGAAGCGCCGCCATCGGTCCAAGTTTGACGCACGCCAATTTGACCAACACGATCAAGCAATACATCGCTGGCAAACAAGCCAACTGCATCATCACCATTAAAGTTAATCACACTTGACTCAATGCCCACACCAGGGGGAATTAGGGCATTGTCGTTATTGCCAATCACCGCATTGCTGTTCACAAATACTAAGGTTTCGCCTGGCGCTAAGTTGCCACTTAACGCTTGGGTATTGGTGGCAATGCTTGCTCCATTGGAAAACAAGCGCAGCTGATAATCACCAGCGCTTAGATCGACCGTTTGATCACCATAGTTCGCAATTTCAATTGCCTTGTTAAAGCTACTACCTTCTATATATTCACTAATTAGTACATTCGCTTGCGCGCTAGTACCTAAGGCGCATAGGCCCACTAACATAAAATTTCTGGGGTTCATATTACTCGTCCCTGAGACCATAAGAATGCCGCACACAGCGGCGCCATTAACTGGTCTAGCCTGACGAAACTTAATGACAAAAAAACATAAAAATGACGAACAAAATGTGACAACTCAGTGACAGTTTTTTGAAGTTAAAGCTCTAAATTTGCCTTAAGCTGAGTGATTAAACACTTTTGATGTCGCAGAATTAATGAAGAAATTTAGACTTCAAAAACTAAATATTGGCGCTAACAAATAGAAACGGCCACACCAGGCAAGGTTTAATAAAGTGGATGAACGGCGATAGCCTTACACCTTAGCAATCTTTAATTCGCCTTCGTCAGCATGCAGGTAACGCTGCGCCATAAATGCCACCGCCGACAGTGAGCAAACACTTACCAACACAATGCCCTGCCAGCCCCAAGCTGCAAAGAAGGGTTGCATTAATGCGCCGCCACTTGCCGCACCAATGTAATAACTAATGGTATAAAGAGCTGATGCGCTGGCCTTAGCTTGAGTGGCATGTTGGTTTACCCATGCGCTGGCTTGAGCATGGCAGAAAAAGAAGCCCATTGAAGAGACCACCATTGCCAATAACAACATCCATAGCTCGCCAAACAGACTTAATAAGCTGGCAATAGTCATCACCAATAAACCCAACACTATACAACTTTTACCGCCGTAACGTTGCGCAATTCGCCCGGCCGAGCTGGCAGTAAATGTGCCGCCTAAGTAACTAAGAAACAATAACGACGTAAGGCTAGCAGGCAGCGAAAATGGCGCTTCGGCCAAAATAAAAGTGAGGTAAGAGAACTGGTTTATAAACACCCCAAAACCAATGCCGCCCACTAAGTAAGCACATACTAACTGCGGGTTGCGCATATGCCGTTTATAGTTAGCGAGACTTTGACATAAGCGCCAGCGACCTAAGGTTTTAGCTTGTTCTGCTGGCAGTAGCATTACTACTGCTAAGGCCATAAATAAGCTAAGTAAGGCAACTACCATAAACGACATCTGCCAAGAGCCCAGCAAGTCGGCACTCCAGCCCCCAAGTAAACGCCCTCCAATTCCACCTAAAGAGTTAGCCGCAATAAAAATACCCACTGCTTTAATCAAGGCTTGCGGATCCAATTGCTCAGCTAAGTAAGCAATCGCTACCGCAGGAACGCCAGCCAAACAAACACCCTGCAGAAAACGCAACGCTACAATGGCATAAAACGATTGGGGGTGCGCCAAGCCTATCAGTAAACTTAAACAAGGGACTAATGCGATAGAGAACAGCAGGATCTTGCGCCGACCCACGGCATCAGATAAGGAGGCTAACAACAACAATCCCAAAGCCATGCCTAACATGGCTGCAGATAACATAGCACTGGCGGCCAACGCCGATACCTGATACTCGCTGGCAAACATAGGCAACAACGGTTGCACCAAGTAAAGGTTAAAAAAGGTGACCAATGAAGCCGCAGACACTGCTGCGGTTACTTTCCAAAAGCCCTTACTGTTTTGCTGATACTGCATAGCCAACTCAATCAATAGCGATAAGTTAATGCTATGCCTGCGCTACCAATAAATAAAATATATTAGTATTATCACTGTGATAACTTTTATTTATGGAAGTACAAATGGAACTGCGACAACTGCGACAATTTGTAACGGTAGTAGAGTTAGCTAGTTTTACCGCCGCGGCTAAACACTTGGGCATTGCCCAGCCAGCCATTAGCGCTACCATAAAAAAATTGGAACAGCAGCTCTCCATTCAATTGCTACAACGCAATGAGCGTAAAGTAAGCTTAAGCGCCGAAGGCCAAATTCTTTACCAGCACGCAATACAATTGCTTAAACAAGCCGAAGACGCAGAACAAGCCATGCAATCTTTAAAAGGCTTAGAAAGCGGTACAGTCACCATTGGCATTCCTAGCATGATGGGCTCTTACTTCTTCCCTCCTTTACTCATGGGCTTTAAAAGTCTCTACCCACAACTAAATTTGTCGGTAATAGATGCAGGTACCGAGTTAGTGAGAAAAAAGCTCCTGAATGGCGAGTTAGATTTAGGCATTGTAGTCACCCACGATGTACCACCCGAGCTACATTGCGAACCAATTTACAAAGGAGAACTGCTAGCTTGTTGTAGCCAAGATAACCCGCTAAGCCAACAAGACAGTATTAGCCACCAAGAATTTTTAGACCATGAGTTGGTGCTATTTAGAGAGGGCTACTTTCACCACAAGGTGATTGAGCAAATAAGTCGTGAGCAGCAGCGAGTGCCACAGGTCTCTTTTCAAACCAACTTAATACCTTTGATTAAATCGATAGTGGCGCGAGATTTTGGCATCACCACCCTGCTTAGCATGGTGGTGCAACCGGGCGACTCCCTGCACTCATTAAGCTTTAATCCACCGTTTTTTCTAGAACTGGGGTTAGCTTGGCGTCGCGACGCCTATATGTCCCGCGCCAATCAGCGCTTCAAAGATTTTGTATTAGAGAACTGCAAACTGGCAGAGGCATAACCAAGAAATCGGAAAACCCAGCAACTACCATTGCGAATTTTTACCGATATACTTAAGCCAGAAACTTAATCAAGGATGAATGTGTGTCTAACGAAACAAGCAAACAAAGCCCAATGCAGCAGCGGCTTTATGAGATAATTTTTGGTTATAATTCAAAAGCCGGTAAACGCTTTGATCTGCTGTTAGTCCTCGCCATTATCACCAGCGTAAGCGTGGTTATTTTAGATTCAGTGAGTGAATTCGAGCAGCTCTACCATACTTGGTTTATCGCCTTAGAGGTGGTATTTACCTTGTTTTTCACCCTTGAATATATCGCTCGCTTGTACTGTTCTCCCCAGCCTAAAGAGTACGCCAAAAGCTTTTATGGCATTGTTGATTTACTGGCTATTCTACCTACCTATTTAGCGCTGCTTTACCCTGCTGCCCAAGTTATGCTGCTATTTCGTTTACTGCGTATATTACGAATTTTGCGGGTGCTTAAGTTAGTGCGCTATATGAGTGAGGCCAACGTGCTACTGCGCGCCTTAATGCTGGCAAGGCGCAAGATTTTAGTGTTCTTATTCTGTATCTGCTTAATTACCACCATTTATGGTGCCTTAATGTATGCCATTGAAGGGCCCGAAAACGGCTTTACCAGTATTCCTAAGAGCATCTACTGGGCGATTGTTACCATTACCACCGTGGGTTATGGCGATATCTCCCCTGCTACACCATTAGGACAAGCGCTGGCGGCCTTAGTCATGATAACCGGCTTTGCCATTATCACCGTGCCAACCGGCATTGTGGGCGCTGAGTTAGTAAACGAAATGCGCAGAGAACAGCGCGAACATCGTTGTTTGCATTGTGAGCGCGCAGGCCACGACCATGATGCAGACTACTGTAAACACTGCGGCGCAAGCCTGTTAGAGGAATCATAAAATTGTGTTATTCAGGCATTAGTCTGCTGGGCTAAACTGAATTACATAACTTAATAACGGTAAATCTATGGTGATTATTGTAGGGCATCGCGGCGCAGCAGGCAGCGCGCCAGAAAACACTTTAGCAGGTTTAGACCGAGCTGCAGAGCTAGGTTTAAGCTGGGTCGAATTTGATACCTTTTTGGCTAGTGATCACCAAGCTATAGTATTTCACGATGAAAACTTAGACCGCTGCACCCACAGCAGTGGCAAAGTGGCTGAGCACAGCTTAGATCAATTGCTAACCATCGATGCTGGAGTTAAGTTTGCACCAGAGTTTATTGGCCAACAAATCCCAAGCTTGCGACAATATTTAATACACGCCAAAAAATTAGGTTTGAAGCTAAATTTAGAGCTTAAGTATCACCAACAACCCCGCCAACAACTTGCCGAAGCGGTGCTAGAGGAGATTGAGCACTGTAATTTTCCCTTAAGCGATTTGCTGATATCCAGCTTCGATCACCAAATTTTGTTGTTTTTACATAAACATGCCAACCAATTAGAGCTCGCCCAGCTTTATGAAGCCCCTCCTGAAAACTGGCGACAACAACTCGCAGACATTGATGCCGTTGCTTGCCATTGTAATTATCAAAAGCTGAGTGTCGCTCAAGCTAAACAAATCAAACTGGCGGGTTATCGTTTGTCTACATACACTGTAAATGAGCCCACCGAAATCACCGCATTGTTACCATGGTTGGATATGGTTATTAGTGACTTTCCTGAGCGATTTTTATAGTCCCTAAGTATGTGGAAAGTTGGCATACTTAATTCGCAGGAAGCGAGCCATGACGCCAGCAAACTTGTCACCTCAGCAGCAACTTAAAGAACGCATTCTCGATCAGGTATTGGCCTTTCTATTAGAGGGTGATTGGCAGCAAATTGAGATGAAGAACATCGCCAGCCAATGCGCTATTAGCGACGCCGAACTTAACGACTGCTTTCCTAACTTGCAATCGATTACTTCGGCGGTAAATAGCCGACTGACTCAAAACTTTATTCAACACCTAGATTTAAGTAGCCGAGAAAGCTTGCGCCTCACTTGGTTAGACAGTTTGGAGTCTCCACGTTTTCGGGCGATTGTGCATTTGTTTATTGATGCTTCTCAGCAAAAAAGTGTGGCGTGGCGTTTAGCGAACGTTGGTTGGAATCAATTCACTAACCATGTGGCTAG
This sequence comes from Agarivorans sp. OAG1, assembly GCF_037076485.1. Lineage (NCBI taxonomy): Bacteria > Pseudomonadati > Pseudomonadota > Gammaproteobacteria > Alteromonadales > Alteromonadaceae > Agarivorans > Agarivorans sp. OAG1. Next base: position 1,185,773 of record NZ_AP028990.1, on the reverse strand, counting down.
CCATTTAGGTTATCAGGCCGTGAATCAAGATCTCCCCTGGCTGCTGGGGAAATCGATGCTCAAATTTATTAACCAACGTGGTCGCACACCACTTAAAAGCGTGGATAGCTAACCTTGTGGTTGTAGTAGGTCATCGCCAATCAGTGAGTAAATTGCTGCATGGCAGGGCTTGCCGTAATCCAATACTCGTGCACGAGCTAAGCATTCAAACTGAGCGCCGGCTTTTTCGGCAACGCGGCGGCTAGCAAAATTTTCTTCAGCAATAACCAACTCTAGTCGGTTTAGCTGCAAAGCATTAAAGGCATAATCAGCCATTAAACGCACGGCTTCGGTGGCGATGCCTTTTCCGCTGGCGCTGTCTTTTATCCAATACCCCAGGTTGGCGGCGCGGTAATTCCATTCAATACGATTAATGGCAATAGCGCCCAAAAACTCCCCACCTTGGCTAGCAAATATACCCATATCAAAGGCAATGTTCTTGGCAATCGCAGCTTGGCTTAGCGCTAACCAAGAGCGGCTTTCCTCTTCAGGGTAATCTTCTTCCATCCAATCTAGCCAACGACACCCGCTAATAGCCGTTTCGCGAACCGCCTCGGCATGGGCAACAGCATCGCTTGGTAAGTAAGGGCGGATAAGTACGTGCTTGCCTCGCATGTTTAGCTCCTAGGCTGGCGATTTACTATAAACATAGGCTGCAAAACCTATCCACGACAAACCTAGCAGTACCCAAGGCAAATACTGCGGCTTGTTCGAACCTGCAGACTGTGAGCTTTCTTGTGCATCAACTTGCTTATCGCTTTGTTGACGAGCTTGTTTTTTACGTGCTTTGTCGGCTTCACGCATTTTAGCTTTATGCTGCTTTTTGTATTGCTCAATTCCTTTTTGAATACCCGCCGATATTAATTTGGTTTGTTCTTTAGTTTGACCCGGCCGCTGATTAGCTTTTGCTATCGCATCCGCCGTTGCTACCGTTTCATCTGAGATTTTTTGTTTCTGCTGCTTTGCCACATTACCTCCTAGCGTAGAGTATTACTTTGAACTATCCCGCTACATAAGTCTAAAAGAACACGCAACTATAATAAAACAAAGACTTTTTTAAAGAGTAACTACCTTGATCATTTTTTTATAACAGCCTTCGGATTACACTAGGCAAATTTTTTTGTTCAGGGAGAATGACGGATGAACACCCCACTACTTGGGGCACAAATGTTACTTGTTGCATTTGGCGCTACCACCTTAGTACCACTATTAACCGGAATAAGCCCCAACCTTGCACTGTTGGGTGCGGGTATTGGTACCTTAATCTTTCAGTTTTGCACCAAGCGACAAATTCCTATTTTCTTAGGAAGTTCATTCGCCTTTATTGGTCCAATTATTTTGGGCACGCAACAATTTGGCTTACCCGCTACCTTAAGTGGCCTAATGGCTGCTGGCTTAATGTTCATTATTATTAGTGCCGTGGTAAAAGTACGTGGCGTTAAAGTGATTGAGCGCTTTTTACCACCCGTAGTGGTTGGCCCTGTAATTATGGTAATTGGCTTAGGTTTAGCGCCAGTTGCGGTAAACATGGCACTAGGTAAAACTGGTGATGGATCAGCGGTATTAGTAGAACAAGACATCGCATTGCTTATCTCTTTAGCCGCCTTGTTCACCACCATAGTGGTATCTATTTTTGCCAAAGGCATGCTTAAACTCATGCCAATTATTAGTGGCGTGGTAGTAGGTTATGTACTGAGCTTATTCTTTGGCTTAGTAGATTTTACTTCTGTAAGCGAAGCCGCTTGGTTTGCTATTCCAGAGTTTGTAACACCAGAGTTTAACTGGCAGGCCATCTTATTCATCGCTCCAATCGGCTTAATTGTTACCATTGAGCACTTTGGTGACATACTGGCAATCTCCAATGTTACTGGCAAAAACTTCGTAGAAAAGCCTGGTATTCACCGCTCATTATTGGGTGATGGTTTAGCCACTATGACAGCTGCCAGCTTTGGCGCTCCACCGGTAGTAAGTTACGGCGAAGTGACCGGTGCAGTAAGCCTACTTAAAACTTACAACCCAGTGATTATGACTTGGGCTGCGGTATTTGCCATTGGCCTAGCTTTTGTGGGTAAAACCGGTGCCTTGTTGTTGTCGATTCCGGTACCGGTAATGGGCGGCATTATGTGTTTGTTATTTGGTGCTATTGCTGCCATTGGTTTAAACACCTTAATTAGCAAACAAGTTGATCTCTCTATTCCACGTAACTTGGTGATTGTGTCTGTAACCCTAGTGTTTGGTATTGGCGGCATGGCAGTTGGCGTAGGCGAGTTCACCCTTAAAGGTGTTGGTCTATGTGGCATTGTAGCTATTATTCTTAACTTGGTATTACCTCAAGAAGAGAAAGCAACAGAGGCTAAGTAAACTCATATGCATACTAAAAGGCCAGCTTTAAGCTGGCCTTTTTTGTTACTTGTTTAAACCCTTAGCTAAACATCGATAAATGGCTTTGGTTAAAGTTGCTAAGGCTTGGGAATAACTCAAGCACCTCACTATCACTTAAACCAAACCAACGGGCTAAACTGGCAAAATATTGCTCATTGGCCACTTGTGGGATCATTCGACCACCGCCCACATCATAAGCGCTGTCTAAGGCTTGCTCGATAACCGAGCCATAAATCTCGCCACCATTTACCGCGCCGCCCATCACAAGTTGGTTACCAGCCCAGCCATGATCAGTGCCGTCGCCATTAGAGCTTAGGGTTCTGCCAAAATCTGACATGGTGAAAGTAGTCACTTGATTAGATAAACCTAAGCTCGTCATCGCGCTGTCAAACTCAGCCATGGCTTGAGAAAGCTGCTGCAATAAAGCGGGGTGATTAACATTTTGATCATCGTGAGTATCAAAACCGCCCATGCCTACAAAATAAACTTGTCGCCCTACCCCAAATTGCGATTGCACAGATAAGGTTTTGGCAACTGCAAGCAATTGCTTAGACAAATTGCTATCACCAAATACATCGGTGAACTCCTCAGCACTGCCAAGCGCTTCGTTTAGCTGTTCGGTATTGCTAATCGAGGTATCTAATTTATCGCTGTAGCTTTTTGCCAAGGGGTGACTGGCACGACTAAACATTTGCTCGAGCTGTTGCCTAAAATCTTGAGTACGTTGCGAAGTACTGTTGTAAGCATTCACTCGGGTAATACCCGATTTATTCATGGCAAAAGGAATCGCATTTGGGCCAGTTTGCCACAGGTTATTTCCCGATAAAGAGATGTTTGAACCAAAGTTGTCATGTTGATTGAGCAGCTCTAAAATGCGCCCGCCCCAACCATAATTAATGCTTTCTTTTTCGCGACCTTGCATCCACGTGGCTTGCTGGTCGTTATGTGAAAACAAATTGTTAGGTATAGCAGCACTTTTGGCTTTGTACTGCTCCAAGGTAATAGGCGCAACTAAACTCCCTACGCCAGAAACCACAGCAAGTTTTTGATTATTAAACAAAGGTGCAATGGGTGATAACGCAGGGTTTAAACCAATTCCCCCATCAACTGCTGTAATCGGGTCAATCGCAATCGCATCACTCACCGCCAGATTTTGGCGACTGTTTAAATAAGCCGCTAAAGGATCACCTTGCTGAGGGATTAGCATATTGAAAGAGTCGTTGCCGCCTTTCAAAAAAATACATACTAAGGCTTTAAATCCATCGGCGCTGGCCGCGGGTGTCGCCAAACTTGTCATCGCTTTTAATTGCATACTGGTGAGCGCTGCCATCGACACCCCACCTTTTAAGCACAGCGATAAAAACTCTCGCCTGTTTTTATAAGTCATCTCAGGCTCCTAAAGCTGAACTATGTAGTCGGGAGACACCGACACGGTAAACAACAAAAACGCAACTTGCTGATAAGGGGTCCAACTCGACCAAATATCTTGCACTTCGCGCAGAGTTTGGCGCTGGTCACTGCTCATGCTGCCGCTATAAAACAAGGTATCGTAGTAATCGAGCAACGGTTCTAAACCCTGTTGCTCAAGAATATCCACGTGAGCTTGCAGGCTCAGCATAATGCGTTTATCACTTGGCTCAGAAATCAGCTCTTTTATGTTCCATAAAAAGCCGCTGTACTGGTTATTAAACTGACCAATTAGCGCTGCGTCATTAGCAATTTGTAGCTCAGGTGCAACAATATCTAGCTCCAACAAATCGGCGGGTTGATAATCTGGCCTAAAGAAATTAAATACCGATGGCGATCCCAGCGGGGTTTGTCCGTGGCTATCGTTTAGCGACCAAGTGAAGTACCAATTAGCAGGGCTAGCGGCATCTAGTTCACGCCAAAACTGAACGGTTCGTAATAAAGGCTCGCGAATTTTTCCGTAATAACTTATTACACCTGAATTTTGCCTGGCTTCATCATCAAGCAAAATAGCGCTTACTACAGCCGCTAAATCACCGCGCTCTCCACTGCCATTGTCATCAAATACGTTGGCTACGCGCTCTACATATTGTGGTGTAGGGTTAGAGGTCACTAAACGTTGAATAAGCTGCTTAGAGATAAATGGCGCAACATTAGGATGCTCAAAAAGATTATCTAGTGCATCACGCATGTCATCTTCAGCGGTTTGCCCACCTGCTAGCACCACACCATTTAACAATGTTTTGTCTTTTTGCGAGTGATAATCAGGGTAAGCTTCCATAGGGATAGTGAAATTACGGCTTGGTCGCTTCCAACGGGCGCTAGCACCAAAGGTCCAACCGGTGAAAACTCTCGCAAAACCTTCAATTTCCTCTTGCCCATAGGTGGCAATGGTATTGCCTTCACCATCGAGTTTAACGCTACCATCTTGATTCAGCTCAGCTAAACCAATGGTAAATAACTGCATCACTTCTCGGGCGTAGTTTTCATCTGGGCGAATATTAAGTTCTTCGTCAGCTTTTTCGTTGCCTAAATGACTTAAATAAGTGCCCATTACTGGTGATAAGGTTACGTCTTCCAACAGCTCACGAAAATTACCAAAGGCATGGGTCAGCAAAATATCTTGATAATGTGCCATGCCTTCGGGCTCGCCGCGCAGGGCATTGTTGCTATCAGATACAACAAAAATCTCACTTAAAGCAAAAGCTACCCGCTGTCGCAGCTGGTCAGGAGCATTAAGAGAGGCCTTCCACCATGCATCGATTCGGTTAATTTGGTTTGGCTCTTCACGGTCTGGGTAATTAGCCACTAGAGGTAAGTGCTTGGTTATTGGCAACTGCATTTGCTCTGCTAACCACTCTTGCTCGCTAATACCTGTTGCCTCGTCAATTTCGCTACCTTTAGGTCCTAAAGTAGCTTGATGCAGCAATCGCGCGGCTTGAGAGCTGCTCATTGCATTTTGCACCTCAAAACTCAAACGCTGGCGAGTCACTTGATCTTGGTCGTTAGTAATAGCAACTTCAAAAGTGTAAGTATCAGCGCTAAGGCTGGAGTTGTTATCTGGAACAATTTCCAACTCTAAGCTGTCGCTTTGAACAAAGTTAATGCTAGGACCCGATACTTGGCGCCATTCAACTTTACTAATGGTGCCTAAACCAGTTGCTTTCGCTCTTAGGCTTACAGGTTGCCCCTTGCGGGCGGTTTCAGTTAGCTCTACTTCTACATTGGGCTCTTGAGGCTCTGCAGGTCCGGACTCTGAGCCCCCGCCACCACAAGCAAACAATGACAAAAGCAAAGCAATACTAATTAGACTTCGCATTAACACGTCCATGTTATTAACAATTAAAAAAATAAAGTGTCCAGAAATCGCACATGCAAATCAACAACTTACTAACATCTGGTTTTCATCACCTGTTAGCGCTACTTTACACCAACAATATGATTAATAAGCACACAAGCCCCGCACTTTGGCCAAACTAGTCTACGGCGTGCTTAAAATGAGGGGAGGAAGCAATCGCTCAAAGAGGACCTTATCCAATAACTGAGCCCAGCTTAAGGGTTAAACTAAACCTTGCTGCGCAATTGCCAAGGTTTGCTCGAAGCTAGAACCAGCCAGCTTTTCTGATAATCGGCCTATAGCAACTAACGGGAGCCAACGCGCTAGCTGCAGTTCATCACGCTTGCTTAGCTGAAAATAATGCCGTTTGTAAGCCGCTACAAATTGCTGTTTTAATTCAACATAAGCCTGTTGCTCAAAGCTATCTGCCACGATCATACTGGTCGCAATTAGCAACTCGGTACGGGCTACATCAGCTAAAGCCGGACCTTTAGTGGCATCAACCCAATCAATCACCATCAAGCCCTGAACAGATAAAATGACGTTAGCAGGGTGAAAATCGCCATGGCAGAGCATGTTTTCCTGGGGGTAAGTTTCTAGTTTCTCCAAGGCCTGTTGTCGCAAATCATGATCAACATCTGCGCGGTATATTTTATCGCTAAGGCGCTGCTGTGTTATGGGCAATGGACTAGCATCGTATTGATGAATAGTGGCATGTAGGCTTGCAAACTCGCAGGCCAAATGAGGAGCGTCTTTAGGATGTTGCTGTAAATAAGCGGCTAAACTTGGACCTTTACAACGCTCAAACACTAGCCCTTGGCGCGAGCCTAACTGCAGCAAATCGATGGGTTTGGGAGTGGGTATCCCTTGTAGATAAGCAAACTTTGCCTTGTTAAGCTCATTTTCGGCTTCGTCTGGAGGATAGCCATCAAAATACAGTTTTAGTACCTGTTTGTTTGATAAGGCAAATACCTCAGCGGTGTTACCACTGGCGATTTTTTTGAGGCGTTTTAGTGTAAGCACCTTTCCTCACACTATGCTGTTAGTTGTTCAAGCCTTAGTCGGCAAGATTTATTTCGTGAATACAACAGCATAAACATACAACAGCTTAACTGCCCTAAACTTAATGGTTCAGACACTTTAATCACATTAAACGTGAGCTCGTAACTCACTCTTTCTTGGCCTATATATTCGTGCCAGCCAGGAAACACCATTGCGGTTTTACCACTGGCACTAAGATGTAGAGCTTGGTCGTTAACCGTAACCAAACTTAAATCACTCAACTCAGCTTGTTGCACATCAAATATGTCCACCCAAATGTCATCAATTGTGAATCGAGAAACAAAATGAGTATGCCCATAAACTAAGGCTTCACTGGCTAAAATGAAAAAGCTTACCGATTGAATTTTGTGCTGTTCTTGAAGCTCCAACCACAGATCTAAGATATCGCTATCATCATAAGCGAGGCTAGCATAGTCAAACCCCTCTGGGCGCAATCGGTCGTAGCCCATAGCCTCTAACTCATCGTCGTAGGCGGCGTTTAGCTTTCGAAGAGGAGAGGTGGTAAACGTGCCTTTTATGGTATTTAAGCCCTTTTTTAGCGTTAAACTAGTAGGGCTCTGTAAGCTAAAATGACCATCAATAGCTTCATCGTAATGCAATACACCCGCCTGTATTGGTGCTACAACAAGCAGCATTAACAGCCCAAACAAACATTTCATCGTCACTTCCTTGTTGTTCGAAAGCTTAGGCCTAGGCACTAACTCATCGACTTAGTTAACTAGTGCCTAATTGCTATGCACCATTGTTAGCTTATAGATAAAAACCATATCAACTATTTACATAATTATTATTAACGAAGATCAATAATACTTACCTGAATCAAACAACAAGGAATAAAGGCAGTTCTAAGCAATAGCTAAGCACCGCTTAATAACTTACACCCACAGCAGCACAACACAGCCAGCCGTTAAAAATGACATGGTGATATTAAAACGCTGCCGAGCGATAGGTGCACTTAACCAACGGGCAATAAACTTTCCAAAGCTCACCCAAATTGAACCAGTAACCGGATTCACCAAGAAAAACGTAAGAACTAAAGCCCAAATAGACTCCCAGTAAGCTTCGCCCGGTAAGGCAAAACTGGCCACGGCCGAAGAGGTCATCATCCACGCTTTAGGGTTTAAGTATTGAAAACCAAGTGACTCAAAAAAACTCAGCGGTTTTGCCATCTGCTGCTTAGCTAGCTGACTTTGACGCAAAATACGCAAAGCCAAATAAAGCAAGTAAGCACTTCCTAATATTTTTAAGGTCCATTGCAAGCTTGGATACTGCTGAAATACCCAGCTAAGCCCCAAGCCCATTAATAAGATCATCGTGGCAATGCCAGTGGGTATACCTGCCATTTGCGGCACACTGCGCTTATAGCCAAAATTAGCACCCGAAAATGTTAACAGCATATTGTTGGGCCCAGGAGTACCTGCCATTACAAAAGCAAATAACACCATAGATGAAAACAACGCGATATCCATACCGTCCTCCCAAATTCAAATTGTATCGATACAATCAACCGAAATTATTAAAAAATCGTAGTTAACTCTCATTACTCACGCTAATATAGCGGTAAGAAGAGATCAAAAGGTTTATTGTCATGATGACAATTTGGCAGAACTTAGATAGTAGCAATAACAAAGCGACTCAGATTGTTGAACAGATCCGCTTTCACATTGAGCAACAGCAACTTAAGCCTGGCGACAAATTGCCGCCTCAGCGACAACTGGCAGAGCGCCTCGCTGTTACAGTAGGTACAATTAGCCGCGCCTACGCCCAAGCAGAACTGCAAGGTTTAATTGAATCGAAAACCGGCAGTGGCAGTTATGTAAAAAGCCCAACCAATTATCAGCAACAATGGGGGAGCTTAAAGGGCAATAATCAGCATATTGAGCTTTGGCAAAACACTGCCTTTACCCAAGCGCGGGCGCAGCAGTTGGTGCCCTTGCTGCAAAACTATGCTCAGGCAGGAGAGCAGCTCGATCAGTTATTAGACAATGACCACAGCCAAAACTTAGTGGCGCAGCGCGAATCGGTGTGTGCTTGGCTTAATCAGAGCAGCAGTTGCTTTAAACCTGAACAACTTTTTTTTAGTTATGGTGCCCAGCATGGGTTAAATCTATGTTTAATCGCCCTTGAGTTAGTCGGTGAACGGGTACTGTGCGAGGCCTTGTGTTATCCCGGCTTAATCACCCTTGCTAAACAATTAAAGATAGAGCTAAAAGGTGTTGCCTTAGATGAACAAGGCATTTGCCCAGATAGCCTGCTAAGCCATATCGAGAAATATCATCCCAAAGCTTTATACCTTACGCCAACCCTGCAAAACCCTACTACTGCAATAATGTCTGAAGCCCGACGACAGCAAATCATCGATATTTGTCGTGCGCATCAAGTGATTATTATTGAAGATGATGTATGTGGCTTATTGCCCGACCAACGCCCACCAGCCATGGTTGAAATGGCGCCGCAACAGGTTATTTACTTAAACAGTTTCTCTAAAGGCGCTTTTAAAGGGCTTAGGTTTGCCTACTTACACACGCCGGCTCATTTGCAAACCGCCTTTAATAGCGCCATAAGGGGCAGTGTTTGGAATATTAGCCCTTTACTGGTTGATGTGGCGATCCAGTGGATACAAGCCGGTTTTGCCGACAAAGCCCTAATAGAGCAACGGCGCTTAATTGGCCAACGGGCCCAGCTACTTCACCACCATATGGCAGGTATGGATTATAGTTACCAAGAAGGCGGGTTACACTGCTGGGTGCGCTTACCCGCTAACTGGCGCTGCAGCCAGTTTGTTGCTGCAGCGCAGCAACACGGTGTAGAGGTCGCTTCTGCAGAACATTTTGTGGTAGATAATCAAGCTAGCCCTAATGCAGTGCGTTTATCTTTAGGCCAAGCTGAAACTAATCAACAGCTCGATCAAGGCTTAACTATTTTAGCTAAACTGCTCAAAGCCACACCCGAGCCCAAACGGCAATTATTCTAAGCGACTAAACACCGATAAACTTGCATCTGCGCTAGTCTCTACCTAGACTAGCGCAATATTGCCAGCCTTGGCTGAGCCCTCATATTTCTTCAATGTCGAGACAACACTTTGTTAAGCTATCGCCACTCTTATCATGCAGGCAACTTTGCCGATGTACTTAAACACTTAGTGCAGCAACGCATCATTTCTTACCTTACTCAAAAAGATAAACCCTTGTGTTACATCGACACCCACGCAGGCGCTGGGGCTTATAGCCTTAATAGCCCAGAAGCTAAGAAAAAGAGTGAGTACGAAAACGGCGTAGGTAAACTTTGGGATGCTGAAGACTTGCCCGAGTTGGTTAAAAACTACCTTAAGCTGGTTAATCAAATTCATCCAGAAAAAACTCGCCAGCACTACCCCGGTTCACCGTGGATAGCCAAAATGATGCTACGCCGTGAAGACCGCTTGTTTTTGCACGAGTTGCACCCAAGTGAACAAGCGCCATTAAACAGCTTATTCCAACGTGATCGCCGCGCCAAAATTCGCCAAGAAAATGGTCATCAAAGCCTTATCGGATTAATGCCACCCAAAGAGCGCCGTGGCCTAGTATTAATTGATCCATCTTACGAAGTTAAAGACGAATACCAAACGGTGGTTAAAACCTTAAAAGAGGCTCATAAACGCTTTGCCTCTGGTACTTATGCACTTTGGTATCCAGTGGTAGACCGCCACCGCATCGACAAACTAGAAAAGCAGCTGATCAACAGCGGCATTAGCAATATTCAATTGTTTGAATTAGGTATTCGCCACGACAGTGAAGAGTTTGGCATGACCGCCAGCGGCATGATCGTCATTAACCCACCGTGGACCTTGATGAAAGAAATGCAAGAAGTACTGCCCTATTTAGCAGAAACCTTAGGCGAAGAAGGCGAAGGTAATTGGCGCGCCGAAGTACTGGTAGAAGAGTAAGCTAACACATCCAACTGGCGCACTTTGCGCCAGTTTTCTGAACCTAAATTATCTTTTTACCTAGTGCAATTGTATAAAGCCGTGGAATTGATTTTTGAAGAATATATCAAGAGACATTAAGGATCAGGCCTTAAAAGCTGGAAGAAGAAATACTCAAGCAGTTTTTAGGTATTGGGGACTTAAAGCTAGCCTTCCTACTTTTGGCATGTTGCTTTCGTCGATCTTCGGACTCTCACCTTATTCAGCTGCCACACTTCTGACACTTAGCCTATTACTTGTATGGTGTGCGAGAAAATCAAAATCAAAGCTCTTATATCAAGCGTATCATGTTGCGGCTTTTTTCTGCGGCACCTTATTTCAAACTGTAAAACCCGACTTTAGCCTTTTGGACTGCTCTTTAATGACAGGCATATATATGTGGCTCAGTTACGACCACCTAAAACGTGAAACTCGAATTTCGTGGATAGGGAGCGTCCGCGCGACCATAAGAGATGAATTGCAACAAGAAGAATATAAAGAGCTGAACCGTAGATTAGGATTAAAACCCTAAAATAGTTTATTCAATTCGTGAAACAACCAAGCCAATCTGCTCTTTACACTTATTTATGCATGAAGCTATGACTTAAGTGCTCAACCTGTCGCTTCTTGTGCAGCTACCGTTAACTATAACCCTCTAAAACCGCCTAAACTTCTAAGTCCCACTCTAGGCCAATATCTCCTGTTGAATGACCCTTTGTCGCTAAGCCATACAAATTAAGCCCAACCTATAGTTGACTTAATCAACCAAATTAAATATAGTTGACATATTCAACTAATTTCAATCTGGAAAAAGCCTTGAATGCACAAATGAACCCAGCACTAACTGCAGAACTTCAACCCAAAAGCCCTCCTTTGTTTCAAAAGGTATTGCTAGTTATGGCAATGATGACGGCGATAGGAGGCTCGTTAACTGGCGTAATGACTTACCTAAACCTAGGTTATAGCCCGTTATTTTTTAGCCAATGGCTATCAGCGTTTCTGTTAGCAGCTAGCACAATTATGCCTATTGGTTTCTTACTGATGGCTGCAATCAGCAAAGCTGCCGAGAAATGGTTACCTAAGATGCAAGTACAGCAACGCAATATTGTGGTGGGAGTGGTAATGGCCGTAATTATGGAGTCTGGGCTGGCCTTTAGCACCACACTAAACAACCTAGGTTTAAGTAATGGCGCTGACTTTTTAGCGAGTTGGTTACAAACACTATTAACAGCACTGCCCTTTGCACTGGTGTTAATTATCACCGTTTCATTAACCATAAAACCTAGAGTGGAACGCTTTTTAAAAAGCTAACAGCCAGACTCCGTTTGCCCGCTGCAGACCGCTCTGTAAACAAGCTAAACAACATAGGAAACAATATGATGTCTACATTAAGAAAAGATAAACACTACCAAATCACTATTGAAGAATTAGCTAGCGATCAACAAACCGCTAGAACCTTGCAATTTAACTACCAAGACCGAGAAGACTTATTCAAGGCGGTAGAGCAAATAACTAAAGGTAGCGAGCTGGCAAATAATGATGCGAAAAGACTGGCAGTATCGTTGCGTTTATTAGGTCCGTTAATGATGAAAAACCGAAAACACTCTCTATTCGCTGAGTTTTTTCCACACTTTAAAACCTTTATGCAGCAACTTAAATCAACGGTAAAACAAGCCAATAATGCTCACTAATTGCCATTAGCCATTGCCTAGCGGAAATCTCGTTAAACTATAAATATCTTTTGGTTGCGCGAGTTAAACCAGCAGCTTTTAAATTCTCATCTAGAATTTTTCTAAGCGTCGAGCCATAGCCTACAGAGAGACAAACCATGAAAATAGCCGTAACAGCAGCCAGCGGACAACTTGGAGCCGCCATTGTAAAAGCCACTGTAGCTTTAACATCCAAGCAAGATGTAATTGCCCTAGCACGCACCCCAAGCAAAGCTGAGCATTTAGGCGTAGAGGTTCGTGCAGGAGACTACAATCAGCCAGAACAACTGGAACAATCTCTGCAATCTGTAGACGCATTACTGTTGGTGTCTGGCATGGACGCCCCGGATAAACGCATTGGCCAACACCGCAATGTAATTAATGCTGCAAAAAAAGCGGGCGTGAAAAAAATTGTCTATACCAGTGTGCAAGGCGCTGAAGAAAACACCGCGTTTTCTCCTGTAATTCAAAGCAACCGCCAAACCGAGCAAGACCTAAAAGATAGTGGCTTAGCATGGGTTATTGGGCGCAACGGCATCTACATAGAACCAGATATTGAATACATCGAGAATTACAAAAAAGCAGGCACAATAACTAACTGCGCAGGCGATGGAAAATGTGGTTACACAAGCCGTGGCGAGCTAGGTTACGCCTACGCAAAAATGCTAAGCGAAGACAAACATAATGGGCAAACTTACAATTTGCACGGACAATCGTTAACGCAATACCAGCTGGCCGATTATTTGAACCAAGCCTTTGATACCGAATTAAGCTATCAGCCAATGAGTGTTGAAGATTATCGGAAAGACCGCATTGAAGAACTCGGCGATTTTATCGGAACCGTTATTGCCGGCATCTATCAAGGCATCGCCGAAGGAAAATCGGATAATCCTAGTCATTATGCGCAAGCAGCAGGTAGAGAACACATCAGCTGGCAAGATTATTTTAATAAGTTAAAGCGTTAAACGTGAGCGAGTAACCAGCGCTCTGAGCGCTGATTTAACCCAGCTAAACTGGGTTGATATTGCCAGTACCAAGCCAGATCTAGTAGCTCAACAGCTGCTTCTAACAACGTGAATTCAGCTTCGCTTAATTGAGAGGCGAGCACTAAATCTTGGCGCTGCTGCCTGCTTACTGGGCAACGTACCGCAACACTGGCAGCATCCCAGCCTTGCATAGAGCTGGCAGCATATTCCCAATCCAATACAAACAATTGCTGCTTAGGGCTAAGTAGCAGGTTGTCTAAATGTAGATCATGATGATTAAAGGCGAGACCACTTGGCCAAAGCTGTTCTTTAAGCCATGTCAAAGCGAGTTGTCGAAAACGCTTCGCTTGAGCTGCGGTAATATCCCCTACATAACGGCTTAGGTAGTGGATCATATCAAACTTGGCTAAGCCTTGGCCTAAACGTGGCAAGCTAATAATTATCGACAATAGCTGTTGCCAAAGCGCGTCAGAAAAACCGCTTACGTGACTAAGCACTTCACCAGATTGGTAACGATAGAGTAGAAACTGCCCCTTAAAACTTAGCGGGTGCAAATCAATAATCCACGCTTGTCCTTTAAGCTGTTGTAATACTTCTCTTTCGCGTTGATAATCCAAGCCATAACAAGGCTGTTGTTGATTAAGTCGCAATACCAAGCGTTCGTGTTCGGTTGTTAATAACCAAGAATGCTGATGTCCACCCGCAAAACGGTCTACTGTTAGAATGTTGCCCAAATGCTGTTGTAGATACGTGGCTATCGATTCTGGCAGTGGAGAGTTATGCAAGGTGACGTCCGGCGGTGGTCTTAAATCTATTATCAAGGAGTGTAAGATGAAAAAATTGCTATGGCTAGCTTGCTGTACTCTTAGTCTATTTGGCTTAAATGCCCAAGCAAACAGCGAGCTAACAGTTTATACCTACCAAAGCTTTGTCTCTGACTGGGGACCAGGCCCAGCCTTAAGCAAAGCCTTTGAAGCTGAATGTAACTGCAGCATTAACTGGGTAGGTTTAGACGATGGCGTAGCCATTTTGAACCGCTTAAAGCTAGAGGGAAAACGCAATAAGGCTGATGTTATTTTAGGTTTAGACACTAACCTTATCCCAGAAGCTGAAGCAATTGGTGCAGTGCAAGCTCACCAATTAACCCTTCCTAAGTTAGCCATAGACTGGCAAGACAACAACTTTGTGCCTTATGACTACGGTTACTTCGCGTTTATTTACAATACCGAGTTGTTAAAGAATAAACCTAGCTCAATGGAAGAACTGATTAATGAGTTTGATGGCACCATCCTTTACCAAGATCCGCGAACTAGCACTGTAGGCCAAGGTTTAATGCTTTGGCTAAAAGCGCTATATGGTGATGATACCAAGCAAGCTTGGAGCAAGTTAAAAGATAAAACGGTTACCGTAACCAAAGGCTGGAGCGAAGCTTACGGCATGTTCTTAAAAGGCGAAGCCGACTTAGTACTAAGTTACACCACCTCCCCGGCTTACCACATGGTAGCCGAGCAAGAAAACCGCTACCAAGCGCTAGGGTTTAGTGAGGGGCACATGAGCCAAGTGGAAGTGGCTGCAATAAGTGCAACCAGCCAACAGGTTGAGCTGGCTCAGCAGTTTTTGGCTTTCTTGGTTAGCGCACCTGCTCAACAGGTTATTGCCACCACCAACTGGATGCTGCCAGTAAACCCAGAAGCTGAGCTGCCAGAAGCCTTCTCAACACTTGTAACACCAAAAGCCTTAAGCCTTGACCAAGCGACTGTTAGCCAACAGCGCAAAGCGTGGACTAAAGAATGGCGTAACACGGTTAGCCAATAATAAATGATGAAGAAACTGGCGGCCATTGCGGGTTATACCGCCAGTGCATTTCTTGCCTTGGTAATTTGCGCTGCCTTTTGGGGCCTAGCAGAGCAAGCCAAGGAGTTAAGCTGGAGCGCGTTTAACGATCCATATTTATGGCGAGTACTGCGCTTCAGCCTTTGGCAAGCTTTGCTGTCGGCATTGCTCGCCTGTGTTGGCGGTATATTGCTCGCTCGCGCTTGGTTTTATCTTCAACCCAGAAGCCTTAACTGGCAATTGCGCCTAGCAAACTTATGTTTTGTATGCCCGGTGATTTTGGTGGTGCTAGGCTGCGTTGGTAGCTTTGGCCTAAATGGTTTTTGGCAACATTTAGCCCCTTTTTCATGGAAGATATACGGCCTACCAGGCATTTTAATCGCACACACCTTTCTAAACATGCCGCTTATAGCGCGCTATTGTTATTTACAATACCAAGCCATACCTGCCAGCTATTGGCGCCAAGGCAAGCAACTTGGTTTCAGCCAATTTAGTTATTGGCGCTTAATCGAATGGCCAATGTTGCGCTCTCGCTTGGCAGGTTTGTTTGGCTTAGTGTTTTTATTGTGTTTTGGTAGCTTTACGATTGTGCTGGCACTAGGTGGTGGGCCGCAAAGTACAACTCTTGAAGTGGCGATCTATCAGGCACTTCGCTACGATTTTGATCCCTTATTCGCACTTCAATGCGCCTTATTACAACTGCTTATAGCAACTAGCCTTGGCTGGTTATTACTTGGTCGAGAACAACAAGATAGTATTCGCCACCAACAAAACTTAACTAGCATTCATCAACATTCCACCCTGTCACTTACCTGGCACCGGCTAATTATTACCAGCTACTATCTGTTTATAAGCTCAGTTGTCTTAGGCATGTTTAGCCCGCTGTTAGCGCTTAGCTGGCAAGCCTTACCTTGGCAACAGTGGATAGAAAGCAGCTTGTGGTCGTTAAACATTGCGCTGCAAAGTGTAGTTTGGGTATTAATATTGGGCAGCGCTCTTTTATGGCAATACAGCAGTAACTTAAGCCAAAATAAAGGCGCTAAAAGACACAAAGGCCAAGAGTTACTTGCGTCTGTGATGCTATTAGCACCAGCCATGGTGATTACCACCGGATTGTTTTTTCTACTGCTTAGCCGCACCGACATTAGCCGCTATACAGTGCCCTTAGTTGCGTTGATTAACGCCTTAATGAGCTTACCGTTTTATATGCGCAGCCTAAAACCGGCCCTCAACGACAGCGTAAAACAATACGCCAAACTTAATCAAAGTTTAGACCTGCCTGCGCTTAGCCAAGTCCGTTTTATTTATTGGCCTTTAATGCGCAAACCCTTAAGTGTGGCGATTAGCTTGTGCATGGTTTTATCTTTGGGTGATATGGGAGTGATAGCGCTAATCGGCAGTGTTGATGTCACCACCCTGCCACTCCTTCTGTTTCAACAACTAAGTAGCTATCAATACGCCTTAGCTAGTGCCACAGGGCTAATCATGCTACTGCTATGCGGTGTTATTTTTTACTTACTCGATATTAGCCTCGGACGAGACAATGCTGAACATATCTAAGCTACAGTGCCAACGCCATCACCAGCACTTTAGTTACTCTCTAGAAGTAAAGCCCGGTGAAGTGGTGGCCTTGTTGGGTGCCAGCGGCAGCGGAAAAAGCACTTTGTTGGAGCTTATCTCCGGGTTTGTTCAGGCCAGCTCGGGCAGTTTAAGCTGGCAAAATGGAGACTTGTTAACACTGCCGATCAATCAACGGCCGGTAACGTCGCTATTTCAGCAGCATAATTTATTTCATCACTTAAGCCTCAAGCAGAACATTGCTTTGGGTATTAGCCAACAGCTAAGGCTAAGCCCTAGCCAGCAACAACAAGTTACAGAAATTGCCAAAAACCTTGGCATCTCAGCAATTTTAGACAAACGCCCAGACCAAGTTTCTGGTGGCCAACAACAACGCGCCGCGCTAGCACGCTGCTTAATTCGTCATCGCCCTATTCTGTTGTTAGATGAACCCTTTAGCGCGCTTGATCCAATGTTACGTTTAGAGTGTTTAGAACTAGTTAAACAACTCGCTGAGCAATACCAGCTAGCGGTGTTGATGGTAACGCATCAATGGCAAGACGCATTGAGAGTTGCCCAACGAGTGGCGTTTATTGAACAAGGCAAAACCCAGCAATTTGCTACCGTTGATGAACTGCAACAATCGCCGGCCAATCAACACATTGCTCACTACCTGGCCTGTAGCTAGATTTTTAGCTTGTCAGCCTTCAGGACAGTAAAGTTTGTATTGATTCAGCCGATATAAGTCCAATAGTCATTTATGTACTTGGGTTAGAGCTCAGTTATGCAGGTTAATTACAATCTACAAGCCGCCTCGTTAGAATCTACCTATCAAGCTCGTCAGCGCATCGAGAGCACCGCGCCACGCCAAACCATTACCGAGTATACGGCGCAGCGCCAAATGACGAATCCAGGTACTGCGGTTTTTGGCAATAACGATGTTCAACCCGGATTAACCGCCACTCAGCTACGTGACAGTGACGACGCCAAGCAAGCTAACCGTAAGGCAATTCGAGAAGCAATGGGGCGCAGTGTGGACCAATCGGCAACCCACATTCGTTTGTACTTTCAATATATGGAAGAAAAAGGTACCCGAGGCCCACAATTACTGGCTCGAGCCTAAGCGCTAATTGGCAAGCGCCAACTGATACTTACTCATTATTTTCTGCAATTCTCCCGACAAGCTTAACTGTTGCAAATACACATTTAGCTGTTCAATGGTTAGCGATGACTCTCCGCGCACGAGAGCATGCAAGCTATATACTGGGCTAAAATTATCCACCAACTTAAGTGAGCTTAATAAACTAGGTCTTTGGCGAGTAAGTGGCAGGTAATAGCTTTCGTTAACCATGGCAAAATCTACCCGGCGCTTTAACACCATTTTTATACAATTCATCACATGGGAACAGGTACTAACTGCAAAGCCTTCATCGGATAAATGCTCACGCTGATGTAATTCATCAAACAATACCACGCTGTAATTATGCTCAGGCACAAACAGGCCATCTTGCTCATAATCATGCTGCTGGTGAGTCAGTAATAAGTTTCTGTCTAAAACCAGAGGAAGGCTTTGTTGTACATTGAGCTGCTGCCAACCCCACTCTAGATTTTCAAATAAGATCAGCTCAAAGCGTTGCCGTGAGAACGCAGCATGACGGTGGTGGCGTGAGGTAGATACAAAGCGAAACGAATACTCATCTTGAAGATGATTGAGCGCCCTTAATATATCTAAGGTAACACCGCTATAACGGTTGGTGGATATGTCGTGAATGACATAGGGAGGATAATCGTAACCGCCAACTTTAATCTCTGTAAGTTGCTTAGCACTAGTAAATAGCGGGCACAGTACTACTAAGCCCCATAGATACATCCTTGTTTGTAACATCTAGCACACCCTAAACAACCATCAAACAAATATAAAATAAACATGAGACCCACTAAACAATCATCATGCAGAAATGCCTTATCCAACACACTTTTACTTAGCTAAGTACCAAAGTTAGCAGCCATCAACCAGCAACTAATTCTAAAAAATATATAAATACCAGTATTTAAATCCACAAAACAATCAAAAAGGCTTGATAATTGCTTTGTATACAGCAATATCAATATTTTGACTCGCAGTTTGAGGACTTTTAAGTGAATAAAGCTTTGTTACCCAGTTTGGTTGCCACCCTTGTGTTAAGTGGCTGCGGAGGAGGTGACAGCTCACCTTCTACTCCGAGTACCCCTAAGTACAATTGGCAAATAATCCAATTGCATACTCTAAAAGAGAGCGATGTAAAATCCGGCTGTATTATTTATGGCACTTCAGAAAGCGATCCTAGCCGAGTAATTACCGCATCGGTCGCCAATGCTGGATACAATGTTTTGTTCCACAACGCAGATGGTTCGATTATTGATGAACACACTATTCCAGCAATAGATGTTCCCAGCAGCGGCATTGTGACCATTGATAGCGGATTAGTACCAGATGACGGCTATGTATCTTTAGAAGAGGTTGATAGCAATTTAAGCGGTAACCCTGACGTATACATGTTTAGTGTGGAAAAAGACCTATTAAGCCACAAGGTGTTAAATGTACGCTCAGCACAAACTGGCAGCGAGTGTTACAAGGGCAAAGACTATCGCTCAATCAGTGATACCGCCGATTCGGCAGCATTAACAGTACTTCAAGAAAGTGGCGTAAGTTACTACCAAACTAGCTATTCTGCGGATGCGGTATCGGGCAGAGAGATCGCATCCCACATTCCGGTACTCTCGCCGCTTCCCGCCGCCCGAGATACTCTAGTTACCGCTTTTTACACCAGCAACAACGACCAACATACAGACCTAGCTTATTATGGCTTTATTGAACCTAGCTTTGTTTACGACACTGAAGACTACGATGAGATTGTAGCCGCTAGTTTGAGCAATCAAGATCTCATGCCAATGTATTGGCAAAGTGCCGCTAACCTAGATCTTGATGAAGGCAGCGCCATCTTGGCAATCCACAACAATCAAAGCTATCAATGGCAAACCCTTTATCATGATGTTGATGAGTTTACGATTGCCGCTGACTACAACGAGGTTAGCCACTGGTTAGGTTTATTCTCAGGTATCAGCAATGATAGCTCTTGGCAATTTGAGAGCGTAATGGCGATAGACGAGCAAGATAGTAACCTAGAGGTAAGTTTACCTGAGTTAGCGCCAATAACTGGTGTAGATATTCAGCAGCAATGCCCTACCGCACTCGATAACGCTAAGTTCTGTATCGACAATTCTGGCAGCTTCTCTGAAGAGGACTTTGCCCTGCAACGCAGCCACATAAAAGTACTAACCAATAATAACCGCGCCTTCTATCAAAGTATTTATGCCCAGCCAAAAGCGCAGCAACCGCTTTTAGAGAGCAGCGCTATTGAACTGTCTATTCAAGATCTTGAAGGCCTAGAACTGGCCTTAATAGATGCCGAGTTAGCAAGCACTCAGCAAGATTACTTTATGGCTAAATACCTTGATAGTAGAAGCATCGCAGAAACAGGTCAGGGTGGCACCTTTAGTGATGCCAATGGTTTCATTATCACTCCCGACGACTACCAAGAGCTGTATTTAGATATGCTGAAAAGCAGTACCACCGTGGTGCAGCAAGCTAAATAAAACGTAGAGACGTGCTCCTACTGGCGATAAAGCTAGGAGCATTCTTGCCTTGGTCTAAGAAAGACGCAGCGCTTCCACTGCGTCTAATCGATGGGCCAATAACGTGTCAACATTGTCACCATGCTCTGGGTAATAAGCCCAGCCCATTTTTAAACTATCCAAAGCCACACCCTCAAGCTGCCTTTGTAACTCACTACTGAGCTTACTGGCAACGGTATTTACCGCTCCCCTGCTGGTGCCATACAACAAAGCAATTAATTCACCCTCTTTAAACTGGGCAATGCTGTCTGAACGGCGCAACTGTTCTTGCAAAACTTTAGCAACAATAGCGCAGACCAAAGAGCTATCGTTGCTGGCGTAATGCAAGGTGAGAATGGCAAAAGGCTCGTGATTACGCTGGCTTAAGCGCATGGCTTGAATCAGCAGCTCTCGAAACAACGAGGCAGAAAGTAAACCGCTTTGCGGATCACGCAGTTTAGCTTCGTCGTTTATCACTGGCATGGTTAAGGGTAATACACTCGCCAGCAAATACTGCTGCTGCTGAATTTCAACCGGCATTCCGTGAATGCGTAACCACTCATCATCGCTATGGCAATAGTGACAAAAAAAGGCTTGTTGGCTTTGCAGACTGGTATGTAAAGCTTGTTGAAAAGCAGCGCGACAACGTACGTCAATTCGTTCTAACCATTGCTCTAGGCTAAGCTGCTCAGAACGACCATCTTGCCAGGGGTAGCGCACCGACACTTGGCCGTTATCAGGCTGCAGTAACCAATACCCACTATCGGCTTCTACAATGCCATGAAAAAAACTCACCAGATCTATTTCTGCCACTACTACGTCCCTGAAGTTTGCGTGATTATCAGTATAGCAGAGTTAAATCAGGGGCTTAGCTTAAGCGAGGGAAAGCGGTAGTTGAATAAACGCTAAGTAAATAAAAAGGCCGAGCAAGCTCGGCCTTATCAATAATTATATTATTACTAAATGAGTTCTAAGTTCTGCATCACATTGCGGATACGGGTCTTGGTTGACTCTGACAATTCAGTTACCGGTAAACGGCATTCTGCTTGGCATTTATTCAACAAAGACATCGCGTATTTAGCACCTGCAGGGCTAGGCTCGGCAAACATCGCTTGATGCAAAGGAATCAGTTTATCTTGAATCTCACTAGCTTTAGCATAATCACCATCTAGGGTGGCTTGCTGCATTTGAGCACACAGTTTTGGTGCTACATTGGCAGTAACCGAAATACAGCCTTGACCACCACTCACGTTGTAAGAAACTGCAGTGGCATCTTCACCACTTAACCAGCAAAAGTCTTGCTCAATTAATTGACGTTCAAACAATGGGCGAGATAAATCACCAGTTGCATCTTTAACACCAACAATGCGTGGTAACTGCGCCAGCTTAGCAATAGTGCTAGGGCTTAAATCTACCACTGCGCGTGGAGGAATATTGTATAAAACAATTGGGATGCCGGTGGCATCGTGCAGCATTTTAAAGTGTTGGAACAAGCCATCTTGATTTGGACGATTGTAATATCCCGCCACGTGCAAGGTAGCATCGGCGCCAGCTTGTTGAGCAGCCTTAGTATATTCGATGGCTTCGATTGGGTTGTTTGAACCAGCACCAGCAATAACAGGCACTCGCCCTTTTGCCTGCTCTACTACCGCTTTAACCACAGCAATATGCTCATCGTGAGTTAAGGTTGGGCTTTCACCAGTTGTACCTACAGGCACAATACCGTGAGTACCTTGGCCAATATGCCACTCAACTAACTCGCGAATCGCTGCATAATCTACTTCACCTTCAATAAAGGGAGTAACCAACGCTACTATCGATCCTTTAAACATGCCCGCTCCATCACTTACTTCAAAAATAAAAAAACCCGGTCACAGTGGCCGGGTTCAAAAACGTTTTTTCGATTTAGTTACACCCAGCCGTTAACCACCCGCGTTTTAATTCGGGCCGTTTATACTTCTTCAATTCTAAAGAAAATGGCAACAAGGTGTTGTCCTTAACAATCAAAATTCTTGCTAGCTAGTTTCCTTAGCACGCGGTAAAAGTCAAGTAACCTGAAAAATAAATCCGCATAAGTTCTCATGAGATAGCCTTTTCCCTTAAAACTTTTTATTATTGCGGGCAACCACGCCCCAACCAAGCCAGATTATGAATACCTCTCCGCACGCCACTAGCCAAGTTCTTGCTCGCCATGATGACCTGTTCTCTCAACAACATCTTGTAGTGGCTGGCCAGTTAGCTGATAACTACCCGTTGAACTTGTTGGAACAGGTGGCTTCGTTGCAGGTATGTTGTAGTCATTTTGGCCACCATCAATATTTTGCCAAGCAAGCAAACAGCAAGCTCTCCAGTCAATTTAGCGCAGCACCAAGTTTAGCCAGCAACAGCAATGCTTTGCTGCTATTTATGCCTAAAGCCAAACAAGAAGCCGCCTATCTATTTGCCTGCATTTTGCCGCAGCTTGAAGTTGGCGCCGAGATATTTGTAGTGGGCGAAAACCGCGGCGGCGTAAAAAGTTGTGAAAAGCTGCTGGCGGAATTTGGTATTAAAGTAAATAAAATCGACAGTGCACGCCGTTGTGGGCTCTATTTTGGCGTGCTCAATCAAGCTGCACCACAGTTTGATGCTAGCCAATGGCAAAACAGCTTTGAGGTAGCACTTCCTAATGCTTCACTTAAAGTAAAGTCCCTTCCTGGGGTATTTAATCATGGAAAACTCGATGAAGGCAGCCAATTGTTATTGGAACACCTGCCCACTTTGTATGGCAGCGTGCTCGACTTTGGGTGTGGTGCGGGCATTATTGGTGCAAGCCAGGCCCTGTTACACAATGTAGACATAAGCCTGCTCGATGTGAGTGCATATGCTATTGCAAGCAGTAAGGCTACTCTGCAAGAAAATCAACTCACTGGAACGGTAATTGCTTCGGATGGTTTAAGCGAGGTGAAACAGCGCTTCGATTTTATTGTAAGCAATCCGCCTTTTCATGCTGGAATTGATACCCAATATGAAACCACCGAGACGTTTCTTGCTCAGGCAAAACAGCACTTAAACGCCAACGGTGAACTGTGGTTAGTCGCCAATAGTTTCTTACAATACGAAGCACTAATAAAGCAGCACTTCTCCCGCTTTGAAAGTGTACTCGACAACAAAAAATTCAAGATTTTGCGTTGTTGTGTATAGAAAGAACTTTTTTTTAATGTGGAATTACTAAAACCCAGTTTCTGCTATTTACATTAAGGTAAATATCTGGAAACTAAGCCAAGCCACTTTGAAAACGATTTCACGAAACTGACACAATTACAGAGGTACAAAGTCTCATGGCAGGAATTCTTACAATGATCCTCGCTGGTGGTGAAGGTACTCGCCTTTATCCACTCACCGATAGCCGCACCAAGCCAGCGGTTCCGTTTGGAGGAAGTTACAGGCTGATCGACTTTGCCTTAAATAACTTTGTTAACTCTGACTTCTTAAAAATCTACGTGCTAACTCAGTTTAAATCGCAATCGTTAAACATTCACTTGCGCCAAGCTTGGCACCTATCAGGTATTACCGATCGCTTTATTGATGCGGTTCCAGCACAAATGCGAGTAGGCAAACGTTGGTACGACGGCACAGCGGATGCTATTTACCAAAATGCCCGCTTCATTGAAATTAACGAACCTGAGCATGTATGTATTTTTGGCAGCGACCATATCTACAAAATGGACGTACGCCAAATGGTAGATGAACACCGCCGCAAAGAGGCTGCACTTACTGTAGCGGCGATTAAAGTACCCAAAGAACAAGCCGATCAATTTGGCATTATTGAAGTAGATGAAGAGGGCCGCATGATAGGTTTTGAAGAAAAACCTAAAGTGAACCCTAAAACGATTCCTGGCGACCCTGACCACGTTCTTGCTTCTATGGGTAACTACGTATTTGAACGTAAAACCCTACTAGAAGCCTTATACGACGATGCCAAAGAAGACAGCTCCACCCACGATTTTGGCCACGACATCATTCCAAAGCTTTACCCTAAAGGAAAAGTATTTGCTTATGACTTCACCCAAAATACCATTCCTGGCGAAACGGTAAGTGGCTACTGGCGTGATGTGGGTACCCTAGATGCTTATTGGGCAGCCCACATGGACTTGTTGGATGAAGAACCACCATTCTCACTATATAACCCCAAGTTTCCACTACATACCCATTACCCACCGCTACCACCAGCCACATTTAAAGATGTTGGCGACAAAAAAGTCAGCGTTAGCCAATCACTAATTTCTGCTGGTAGCTTTATTTTGGGCTCAGAAGTTAACCGCAGTGTGTTTGGATTTAGAAGCCACGTACGTCCAGGTTCGGTAGTTAGCGAATCGGTGCTTATTGGTAATTGTAGAATTGGTGAAGGTTGTCAGATCCGCCGCACTATCATCGATAAAAACGCTGAAATTGCACCGGGCACCATTATTGGTGAGAACCTCGAGGAAGATCGCAAGCGCTTTACGGTATCCCCAGAAGGGATTGTTGTGATACCGAAAAACGCCAAGGTAGGCTTTTAAGCTGCAAATTGCCTTGAAAACAAATAAGCAATTACTCTAATATTGTTTCACATAAGGCACCCTTCGGTGCCTTAATCGTTAAGGAGTGCTCTGTGACAGCCCATCCTGTCAAGATTCTGTTTGTAGCTTCTGAAGTAGAAAGCTTAGCTAAAACAGGTGGCTTAGCCGACGTTGCTAAAGCCTTACCGCTGGCTCTGAAGGAACATGGCCAAGACGTAAGAATTATTATGCCGTTTTATAAAACTATAAATCGTCATGATGAAGCCGAGAAAATTCTCGACCTTAGCCTTCAAACTAGCCATGGTTGCCAAGATATTGATTACGCAGTCTTCAAGCTGATGCTCGAAGATGTGCCCGTTTACTTAATTCAGCAAAATGACTATTTTGAGCGGGACCAATTGTACAGCGAAGGTGAGTTTGCCTACGATGACAACGGCGAACGCTTTACCTTTTTCTCTCGTGCAGTATTCCAAGTGGCCGAAGCCCTTGAGTTTAAACCAGACATTTTCCATTGTAATGACTGGCACACTGCGCTTATACCTTACTTACTCAAGCAAAAATTTGCTCATCACCCATTTTTTTGCAACAGCAAATCGGTACTTACTATCCATAATGCTGCTTTCCAAGGCATTTTTGAGAAGCACCAATTTCAGCTTTTAGAAGGCTTAGCCGATGGCTTAGTTGATCAAATACTTGATGGCTACAACTGCATTAACTTGCTTAAAGCTGGCATTCGCTTTGCCGACAAGATCAATGCAGTAAGCCCAAACTACGCTCAGGAATTACTCACCCGTTTAGGCTCACACGGCCTTTGTGATTATTTTGAGCAGCGCCGCGGCGATTTGGTAGGCATATTAAACGGTTGTGAATACTCCGACTGGGATCCAGCAACCGACAAGTATATTCCAACAAACTACTCTGCCGCTGATATGAGTGGTAAAGCTGTTTGTCGCCAAGAACTTCAAGTTGAAACAGATTTAGCCCAGCTAAACGTGCCAATTTTTGGCATGGTATGTCGCTTAACCGAGCAAAAAGGCTTTTACCTGTTACTACCTGCCCTACAACAGTTTTTACGTCACAATGTACAAGTGGTGATAGTAGGCACTGGTGATAGCGGCATCGTGGCTGAGCTTGAGTCAATGCAAAAGCAATGGCCAGATAAACTGCGGTTTATTCATGCTTATAGCAATGAGATGGCCCATTTAGTGGAAGCTGGCGCAGACTTCTTCTTAATGCCTTCGCTGTTTGAACCATGTGGCCTGAATCAAATGTACAGCTTAGCCTATGGCACCTTGCCGATTGTGCGTGGCGTTGGCGGCCTAAGAGACACGGTAAGCGATTACGATGAAGATGCAGAAAACGCCACCGGGCATATCTTCTATGACCCAGAGCCAGCCGATTTGCTAAACATTTTGCGCCGGGCCCTGTTACTTTATTTAGAACATCCGGAAGAGTTTCAGGCGATGCGCCATCGTGCAATGCTGTCTCGATTCCATTGGAAGGAGTCAGTTTGGCAATACGAAGCCTTGTATAATGACGCCTTAAATGTGAATCCGGTTCAACATCAATAAGATTAAACAGCTAGAGAGTGGCGACTCTGGCTTTTCTTATATAACCTGAATGTATACATTTACTTGAGGGAAAGATAATGCGCTTATCAGAGGAAATTCATAATTTTACTGAGTTCCTACTAGGTGAACAAATTCATGCCTTAGAGATCCATAAGCGCTGTGACCTAGATACTCTGCAAGATTTATGTTGCTTAGTGCTCAATCGTTTACCACCACGTTATATTCGTCATGACGTGGATGTACTAAGTGCAATTAGCGACGCAGAACGGGAACAATTGGTTGAAAAAACCAAAGTGGCAATTGAAGAAAGCCTAAAATTTCTAGAGCAAGATCGTCGCCAAGCACCACGCGATTAGTTATACCAATCACACTAAGTAAGTGATCAGAAATAACGCAGAAAAAATACTCGAGAATAAGGCAGAATTTTTTTGATAAGTAGATATTCTACAATCAAAAATTCTAACGCAGTTATCGAGCATTTTAACCAGATAGCATGAACCGTTACTTAGTACGATTGGTATTATTTAGGTAAACTTAGCTCTAGTTCGATAGACGTACAGCCCTTGGCGCAATAAACGCCAGGGGCTTTTTCTTGCCCAGGTAACACCACCGTCAAAGGCTGCTTACAATGCTCACACTGCTTAGCTTTGCCTGCCAATACTTGCTTAATTAAGTTTCGCTGCTGAGCATAAGCATTAGCACTGCGCTTATTGAGTTCTTTAAATTCCGACATAATTAATACTCTTTCATTACTCCCGCTACTGTAGAGCGTGAGCCCTAGGCTTACAATATCAAATCGACTTGCTTGGGCTATTTGCTAGAAACTTATGCAAGTTTTGGCCAAAGACACAACATATCAAACCCAATAAGACTAAGCCTGCAGCAAGCCACTCCAAGTGAGTTAAGCTCTCATCAAAGACTAGGTTGGCAGTCAACATTCCCACTACAGGTACCAACAGGGCAAAAGGTGTTACAGCAGCGGCGCTATACTTAGCCAGTAGATGCCCCCAAATTGCAAAAGCAAGTAAGGTAGAAATAAACCCGACATAAGCTAAAGCTAACCAAGTTGAAGTTTGAGCACTTACTAGCAACTGATAAGGCGTATTGGTTTCAAATAAATATGAAAAAGCCAACAAAGGTAATGGAGGAATCAGACTCACCCACACCATAAAATGCAGTACATTAACGCCTTTCGCCTGCTTCATAAACAAGTTAGAAACGGCCCAAGACAAGGCCGCCAAAAGCAACAACAGCAAGCTTATCAAGCTGAGGTTCTCGGAGCTCAAGCCAAAAAACAGCGCAAAACCAAGGCTGGACAAGCTTATTCCTGCTAGCTGATAAGTGGTAATTTTTTCTTTAAACCAAGTAAAGCTGAGCAAAATAGTGAACATCACTTGTGCTTGCAATAACAAAGACGACAAACCAGCCGATGCCCCAACCTGCATGGCCACAAACAGTAAGCTAAACTTGATCACTCCCAAAAACACGCCCACGGCGACTACGTTGCGCACCGCTGTTTTAGGAAAAGGTACAAAGAACACCGCAGGTATTGCCACAATGGCAAAACGCAAAGCAGAGAACAATACTGGTGGAAGCTCCGCTAAACCCAACTTAATTACTGAGAAGTTCACTCCCCAAATAGTGGCTACGATTAAGGCAAACAGAATATCAATAGGCTTCATAGTATCCATGGGTGAAGACAGGAGTGCTTATCCAGCCTAACCGCAAGTGTTAAAGGCGTCAAAGCTGATTCAAGAACCCAACAACAAACCCCTTGCCCTAACAACGAAGCTACACCTCCCCAGCTGCAAGTTATAGCCACAGAAAAACCTTTAAAGAGCGAAACAAAAACCAAGGTATTGAGTAAACGAATATGAGAAGATGCCCTCAATAGATAGAAGTGACCATTTTATGAGATTTATTGACGTAAAATGTAAATAGTGTGAGTAGTAAATACGATGAAAGAATTTGATATTGGGTTTGTTCGGCTTAACTTCATTAAGCCCTTGCTCAATGGCTTATACGCAGAGTATGCGATTAAGCCTGATGAACTTGGCATTCCTTCGGCTTTGCTTGAAGAACCTCTCACACTTATCCCCGTAAACGTCGCCAATCGCTGGTTTGAACAAGCCGAACACTTAAGCCAAGACCCACTTTTTATGCTTAAGCTTACCCCGTATATTGGTTTTGAAAATGTAGAACTGTTTAACAAATGGGTTTACCACACACCTGATTTTGTAGTGACATTTCGCCGTATTAACTATGGTTGTTCGATGCTACAGTCAGGTTGCTCGTTGAGCGGGTTGCAGTCAGGAAATATTGTAAAATGGGCATACAATAACCCCTATGCAAGCCACCAAGCGCGCCTGCATGATAGCCTGCGTATGGCAATTATGATGGTCAACATGTTGCGTTATTACTTAGGTGAGGAGTTCACGCCTTTGCAAGTTAACCTAACTGGCCCAGCCGCAGAACTTAAACAACTGGAAGCATTTTTTGGCTGCAAGGTTAAACAAAGTAGCGCTCAAACCGAAGTATGGCTTAATGCTTCAGTTACCCATTTAGACGAAAATAGCCAGTGGGAGAGGCATGCTCCACTACGCTTAAATGATGCCCAGCTCGACGAATACATTAATATCCCTCAGCCTCACGACACGGTTAAATCATTATATTCACTAATAAACTTTTCCCGCTATTACGGACGCCCGAACGTAGACTTTTTGGCCGACTGCTTGAGTATATCGCGTCAACAATTACAACGCCGCTTATTGGCCCATGGCTGGAATTTTTCAGCCATGACAGCCAACGTATTATGTAACGAAGCGGTACAGTATCTATTTAAGGGCTACGACATTAATAACATTGCCCAGCGTTTATCTTATAGCAATGAGCAAAGTTTTTGCCGCGCCTTTAAACGCTTACGTGGTGTAACACCTTATCAATACTTGCAAAAGCTTAAGGCTAAAACCTAATGCTTATTCACGTCCTTCTTGGTGTTGCGGTAAGTTATCGCAAATATCGAACCAGTTAGCTTTATAAGCTACAAAGATATGTGCGTCTGGTTTTAGCTTTATGTCAGTATCAAGAGTAGCCAAGCTAAACTCTATAAAACGGCCATCATCATTGGCGGGAGCAAAGCTTAAGCTTGAGCCACACTCGCTGCAAAATTGCCTTACAGTGCCATTCTCAGCGGTGAATTTCTTTAAGTATTCCAAACCGCTTGTCCAGCGAAAGTTCTCGGTTTTAGCTTCACCATAGCTTGCAAAGGCAGCCCCATGAAACTTTCTGCACATACTGCAATGACAATGCCCCATTCGAGGCTCAAGTTGCTCAACTTGATAGCTCACTTTTCCACATAAACAACGCCCTGTCATTTTGCTCATAGCGAATTCCTTAACCAATAATGGGAATGAATTATCACCTTACACTGATAATCCGCGTTTGTTGAGTCAGCAAAAATATGCCACCATCTGGCCCTATAACCATGACTTAATCGAATACGTTCATTTATAGGACTCTAGTTAATGTTGAAGATCATCAACAACAAGGACTTTTCAGACTTTAGCGACAAGGCTAAAGCAGCGCCACGCCAGCGCAGTCATCACAATTTACACGAAACCTTAGACGCAGGTGTGCAACGCTTGTTTATTGCTACAGAGCCCGATACCTACATGCGTCCGCACCGCCATAGTGAAGCCCACAAATGGGAACTATTTTTAGTGCTCAAAGGACAACTCGACTTACTAATATTTAATGAGCAAGGCGAAGTTACCGAGCGCCATAGTTTGTCCCCAGAAACAAACCGAGCTATCGAGGTTCCACCCAATGTTTGGCATGGATACGCTTGCATGCAAGCTGGAACAGTCGGCCTCGAGATAAAAGAAGGTGCCTATGTGCCCACTCCCGCAGAAGATTTTGCGCCTTGGTCTCCAGCTGAAGGAGAAGAGGGAGCAGATGAGTATCGCGAGTGGATGCGCAGTGCTCAAGTAAAGTAAGCAATTTGCGATGTTTAGCTGAGTAATACTCATCGAGATAGATAACTGAGCAGATATCTATTTCGATGAGTATAAAGTGTACTTGGCTAAACAAAACACCTTGTATTCTCAAGCGTTTATTCCGTATTGCTTAAAAAGCCGCTAATATCAAAATACTGTCATTAAATGTCTGATGGAGCAGCCACCACTTAATGCGCCTTTTAGTTGTTATATTGTTCATAAGCTCTAACCTTAGCCTAGCCTTAGCTGCAGAAACCTCTCTTCCCGAGGCCGAGCAGACGCCCAACTCAATAACCGAACAATTTCAACAAGACTACTTTAGTGCACTAGATTTGGATGAAGACAAAGACTGGATTCAATTAGATTCTGGTGAAGTTATTCAAGGAGACTTAGAAGAGCTTTATCAAAAAGAAGTGCTATTTGATAGCGATGAGTTAGACGATCTAAACATTGATATTGACGATATTCAACGGCTGCGCACAGCCAAATGGTTTCAAGTAAATTTACGCGGCTTAGGGGTAGTACGTGGCCGCTTAATGGTAGATAAAGATGGCGTAACCATCATTGGCAAAGACACCCATTATGCCTCGCGCCAAGATGTTATATCGGTGTACCGAGTAGCCGAACGAGAAGCCGATCGCTGGGAGAACAAAGCGACCTTAAGCGCCAACGTTGCCAGCGGGAATACCAATACCTTAGAGATAAACGGCAAACTAAATAGTGAACGAAAAACGGCACTTAATCGTACAATTATTACTTATCTTGGGGTGATCTCAGAATCAAATGATGAAACCACCGCGCGTAATCACCGCGTTACCCTTTCTCACGATTTATACAAACACCACGATTGGTTCTTTCGCCCTATATTGGCTGATTTCTATCACGCACCATTAAAAAATATAAAACTGCAAAGCCAATTGGCCTCGCAAGTGGGTTACATCGCAGTGGACGATGATGACAAAAAATGGGAGTTGTCTGTTGGTCCTTCATGGCAGCAAACCCGTTTTGAAGAAGTTACCGAAGGCAGTTCTAACAAAGAAAGCAGTATGGGTTTGTCTTTTGGTTCTAACTTCGAAATAGACATCACCAAAGACATTGAATTGACTCATGACTACCAAATGACCTTGTCGCAGAAAAAGACCGGTGGTTACCAACACCACAACCTACTTAATCTAGCCATTGATATCACCGACGATCTAGATTTAGACATCGACTTTATTTGGGATTACACCGAGTCGCCCACAGCAGACTCAGACGACATAACACCGGAAAAAAATGACTATCGCCTAGTGATTGGTATTGGCTTAGATTTTTAACAAAAAAAGCCTCTTAACAAAGAGGCTTTAGTAGCAAGTATCGAACTTTAAAGGGTTTTGGTGTTTGTCTGACCTTCAGCAGTGGCAGCTTTAACACTGTTTGCGTTTGTCTCATCGCGCAAACGCGCCATATTGCGAATATGTTCTACACAAAATTCTACTGAACGCGCTAACTCACGCTTAAGCCCTTCACCACTTTCCAGCTCGACATAAGAAGGCCCTTGCTCAGTATCTGCATACTCAGGCATATTGTTACAAGCTTCTTCAGCAATAACGATTCCCTTTTCACGGTCGATAAGTCGAGCATGCACCTGATAACTCACACGATAATTGTCCCAGTCACTGGTGTAATATATCGAGCTCCAAGATAGGGTGCGAACATCAAGAATGTAGTCATAATCAGAGTATAGTTCGATGATGTTTGGCAATTCAGGAATGGTTACTGATTTAGATTCATCATCCACCACCTTTACTTTATAGCTATCACTTAGGCCGCTGGCTAATTCACGTGCAATATCCAGAGCAGGGTCTTCAATTTGATTGTTTACAATCATGGCATTGCCTGAAGAAATAGCAGAAGCCAACCCCAATAAGCCAAACTGCACATTTGCGGCAGTTTGTGCAGCAAAATCAGGAAGCGCACTATAACGGGTATAAACGAGGCTCTTATCCGCTAAAGATAGAGACTCATTAGCATCTAATGGTTTGGTTTTTATCGTAGAACATGCCGTAAGAGACAACACAACTACTGCAAATATCAGTCGTAGTAACAAGATTTTAATCCTTTAAAAATTTAAGTATCCACTTCGCATACCAAGCTCAATCATGCAGCTTTGGTGCGGACAAAAGACTACCTAATTTAATCAAGGATTTCAGTACCTAAGCACCTGATTTTATTGTTTAATATCAAAATCATACAAAATAAGCACCTATTAAGGTGCTTATTAATAATGAAAATGTTTACCCTACCGGGACTTAAACTCTCGACGCCATGCGTGTAATAGGGGTTCGGTATAACCACTAGGTTGCTCACAACCTTTAAACACCAGATCTAGGGCGGCTTGATAGGCACAACTGGTAGCGACATTTCCTGCCATATTCAGATAGGCTGGGTCGCCACTGTTTTGTTCATCGACCAATGCGGCAATCACTTCAAAACGCTGCTTCACTAGCTCTTCACTTACAATATTGTGTTTTAACCAGTTTGCCACGTGCTGACTAGATATACGCAAGGTAGCGCGATCTTCCATTAAACCTACGCCATTAATATCTGGTACTTTAGAACAACCAACTCCTTGCTCTACCCAGCGAACAACGTAACCAAGAATACCTTGGATGTTGTTATCTAGTTCTGCAATAAGTTGCTGCTCAGTCCAAGCCGTATCAGCCGCTAATGGCGGCGTTAATAAGTCATCTAAGTAACGCTGTTCATCACTACTTAGTGCCTCTAATAGTTGATTTTGAATACTCGATACATTTACCTGGTGATAATGCATCGCATGCAGCGTTGCGGCAGTGGGTGAAGGAACCCAGGCCGTGCTAGCGCCACTTTCTGGATGAGCTTGTTTAGCCTGCATCATAGCTGCCATCATCTCGGGCATGGCCCACATGCCTTTACCTATTTGTGCTTTGCCGTGCAAACCACAAGCAAGGCCGGCTTGAACATTGTTGAGTTCATAAGCTTTAATCCACACGCTTTCTTTTATATCACCTTTTGGCACCATAGCGCCGGCGGCCATGCTAGTGTGAATTTCATCCCCCGTTCTATCTAAGAAACCAGTGTTAATAAACACCACTCGCTGATGAGCTTCTGCTATACACGCTTTTAAATTAACACTGGTGCGGCGTTCTTCATCCATTATGCCC
This sequence comes from Agarivorans sp. OAG1, assembly GCF_037076485.1. Taxonomy (NCBI): domain Bacteria; kingdom Pseudomonadati; phylum Pseudomonadota; class Gammaproteobacteria; order Alteromonadales; family Alteromonadaceae; genus Agarivorans; species Agarivorans sp. OAG1. The sequence goes on along the minus strand of NZ_AP028990.1, from coordinate 1,152,018 downwards.
AATTTAATGGTGTTAGCTGTAAGACCGATAAGCTCTTCAACGGCTGCAAAAATTTGATTACTAAACGCAACCTCTTCTGGGCCATGCATCTTAGGTTTAACAATGTAAATCGACCCTTCGCGGGAGTTGCGATAAGGGCTATTTCCAAGCAAATCATGTTTAGCGATGAGGCTGGTAAACACAGCATCAAGTAAACCTTCTGGAACTTCATTGCCCTTAGCGTCTAACATTAGGTTGTTGGTCATCAGGTGACCCACGTTACGAACAAACATTAACGAGCGTCCACTTAAGCTAAAGCCGTGGCCTTGAGTGTTAATGTATTGGCGGTTAGGCGCTAGCTCGCGAGTAATCTGTGTGCCGTTTTTGGTTAAGCTTTCATTCAATGTTCCGCACATTAAACCTAACCAGTTTTTGTAAACTTCTACTTTATCTTCGGCGTCTACCGCGGCAATAGAGTCTTCACAATCCATAATGGTGGTAAGTGCAGACTCCAATACAATGTCTTTTACATTGGCACTGTCTTGCGCGCCAATTTGGTGTTCTTCATCAAACTGAATTTCGATATGTAGCCCATGGTGTTGCAACAAAATCGCCGAAGGCTGCTCGGCATCTCCTTGGTAGCCCGCAAGGTGAGAGGCTTCTTCCAAGGTGGTATTCGAACCGTCTTTAAGGCCAACCAGTAAACCACCAGAAAGCACACTGTATTTGGTTGCATCAGCATGGCTGCCATGAGCTAAGGGACAATGTTTATCAAGTAATGCGCGGCCATAAGCAATAACCGCTTCTCCACGCGCAGGGTTATAGGCAGAGCCGGGGGCAAGCTCACCACTTTGCTCAATCACATCGGTACCATAGAGTGCATCATACAAACTGCCCCAGCGAGCATTAGCGGCATTTAAGGCATAGCGAGCATTCATTACCGGTACCACTAACTGTGGGCCTGCTAATAGAGCTAGTTCACGGTCTACTTTTGATGTAGCAAGGCTCACTTGCTCAGGCGCTTTAACCAGATAATTAATATCTTGTAGAAACTGTTGGTAAGCTTGGGCATCGATGGGGGCTGGATGCTGCTGATGCCATTGGTCAATTTGGCTTTGTAAGCTATCACGCTTAGCCAACAAATCTTGGTTTTTAGTAATGAAGTGATCTAAATAGGCTTCTAGCCCAGACCAAAAGCTGTCTTGCTCTACACCAGAGTTAGGCAAAACATCCTGATTAATAAACTGATAAAGCAAATTCGATACTTGGTAGTGTTCCAGCTGATGATAGCTAGATGCGTTATTAGTCGGTTTACTCATCAAACGTTCCTTTATTTTATAGTTATTATGTAGTTAACGAAGTTGAAACTTCGCTAATTGGTTCATGTTACCCTTAACAGTGTTGCAAGCCCGACGAGTAACTCGACGCGCAATAGATTTCAGATTAGCATCCCATAATCGGCCCATGAATAACAATTGGCCAAATGTAGCATTTGCAATCATACATCTCTTTGCTAGTATTTTTCAAACACTTGTTTGAATCCGTTTCTAACTTGCGTTTCAATATGTAAATAACACCGCGCTAGCACAGCGTATAACCAAAATGGGGCAAGGACTTGCTAAGGTTTATCACTCGCTACTCTACTCAGCTATTAGCCAGCTGTGTTTTCATCGGCTTTGCGCTGCCTAACTTCTCTAATGCCTTACTGCCTTTTTTACCGGCGGTACTGTTTGCTTTAATGCTATTTACCATCGTAAGTTTGAACATCAGAACCTTAGTTAAAGACTTAGCCCAAACATCAATTTGGCTTTACGCAATTTGGCATACGCTTGGTTTAACCGCTTTGATCATGCTAATTGCTTGGTTTTTCAATGTTAGTAGCCAACTCTATTTAGCCATTGCAGCCACTTGCGCTACTGGCTCTCTGTTCGCCAGCCCTGCGATTGTTCGCTCGATAGGCTTAGATGCTCAACGCTGTATGGCCATGACAATTGCCTCTACCTTATTAATGCCTGGCGTTTTACTGCTTAATAGTCATCTGTTCAGCCACTTTAGTCATAACCAGCAATTACAATTAGACATGCAGGTTTATGGCCAACGTTTAGCAATTTTTATCATATTACCTATTATTATCAGTTTGTTACTGCACAAACTGCTCAAGCAACAACTGATCGACAAAGCACTTATTCAGATCCGGCCGGTAACCATAGTATTGGTGTTTTTTTTTCCCTTGGGCCTAATGGGAGCATTTCGCGAAGTGTATGACACCAGCCCAGCTGTTGCGTTAGAGTATTTAGCAATTGCCAGTGCTGCATGTTTCATTGCCTTTGTCGCCAGCTTTTTGTTGTACCTCAATAAAGGTAAAGAGCTCGCTATAATTAGCGGGGTAACTGCCACTAATCGTAATGTTTTGCTCACCTATAGTATTACCGGTAGCTTTTTAGGGATTGAATACATGATTTATATGGGGGCAATTCAGCTACCCGTGTATTTGTTGCCAATGCTAGTAAAACTGACTTCACGCTCTCGCTAAACTAATCTTATAGGTAATCAAACAAGTTAGAGGTAATTATGAGTGAGCATGCACTAAGCCAACCAGCTATTCACTTAGCCTTAAAACACCTACCGAGTTGGCAGTACCAAAATAACTTTATCGTAAACTCTTATCGGTTTAAGAGCTTTGTACAAGCCTTTGAGTTTATGGGAAGAGTAGCTGATTACGCTGAGCAGCAAAACCATCATCCAGATTGGTCCAACTGCTATAACAAGGTAGATATTTCATTGACCACCCACGAATTAGGCGGAGTAAGTGAACGTGACTTTAAGTTGGCCACACTTATCGAAGACTTGTACCAACAATACTATCTCACCAAGTAGGCAGCCCTAATTGATGAGATAGTGATAGATGCAATTAAAGTTTAGCGGCATCTACGGCTTTTATTTCTGGCCAATTCTGGTTGGCGTCCACAATCAATTCACCGGTGTTTTCTAACCAACGCTGTTGGACCTTTTTATCAAGGTTAAGGTAAAGCTTCCCATCAACAATTTTCCATGCTGTTGGGTCGGTATCAAACTTCTTCTCCATGGCTACGCCAAAGGCACAATAACCACCGTATTGAGGCGCGTACTTAGTAGGGTCAGCTTTAAATGCATCACGATTGTCTGCTGATGCAAAATGGTAGATAGCATTATTATGAGTAGCGGTATAGCTATTGTTACCTTGGGTTGGCTGACCACTGACAAAGTAGGCAACTGGATCATAGCCCTTAATGGCTAAATCATTGGCGTCTACGCTCATACCCACATCGGCAGCAAAGCTAAAGCTACTAAAAGCTAGGGAAGTGGCAAGTGCGCTGGTACGAATAATTGCTTTTAGTGTATTCATTTTCATTCTCCAAATAATAGTGTGCTAAACGACAATGAAACATTAACGGCTAGCTCCGGTCTGTTGGGATACAATCGTTCAGCAATTAGTGCAAAAAGTACGGAATAACTAAAATGGACCAACTTTCTAGCCTACTCAGACAGTTTTCAATCAGCGCTGGTGTTTTTTATTCAGGGCAATTATGTGGCTTATCTGATGTAGCTACAGGTGATGAGCTTGTTGGACACATTCATGTATTGCGATCTGGTAGTTTAAGTATTCAAAGCAAGCAGCAACTGTTAAATGTAGTTGCACCCAGTTTAATTTTTTTCCCCCAACCGCAAGCCCATCGACTTATTGTGGATGAGCAACAGCCAGCAGAACTTGTGTGTGCCACTATTCGATATGACAATGCCAATCACAGTGCGCTAGCGAATGCCTTGCCAGAGCAAATTGTGCTACCGCTTAGTCAACATGCTCAATTTGCCCGCACTATAGAGTTGCTCTTTAACGAAGCCTTTGAGACTGACCAGGGCTCGTTAGTGATAATGGACAAGTTAGTGGAAGTCCTCGTCACCTTATTACTACGCCACAGTATTAACCAACAAAACAAACACTCCGGCTTAATTGCCGGCTTATTGCACCCCAAACTATCGCTCGCCTTAGCGGCTTTACATAAGCAAACGGCTTGCGAGCACTCAGTTGAATGGCTCGCAGAACAAGCGGCTATGTCGCGCACTAGTTTTATTGAAAGCTTTAAGCAGACTATCGGCTGTTCGCCTGGCGACTATTTAGTGGAATGGAAAATCAACCAAGCCAAACAGTTGCTAAAGCGTGGAAAACCGATTACTTGGGTTGCTTCGGAAGTGGGTTATCAAAGTGTATCTGGCTTCACCCGAGCATTTAGAGCCAACACGAATATGTCTCCTAAACAATGGTTAGATGAGCGTAGCTCTAGCAACTAGCTTAATAACTGCTTAATCTGGTTTTGCAGTTTAGGTACTAAGTCTTGCTCAAACCAAAGGTGCTTAGCAAACCAATGGCGATTGCGCGGTGAAGGATGAGGTAAAGGCCATATACCTTGGGCCGCGTAATGCTGATAATTACCAACATTTTCACTTAGCGTAGTTTTTGTATCTGTGGGCAAATAAAGAGCTTGGGCGTATTGGCCAATCAACAAAGTAAGCTCAACCTTGTTGAGCTGTTCGATGATTTGTTGATGCCAAGTATCAAAACACAGTTTTGGTGGCGGCAAATCTCCATGCCTGCCTTTACCGGGGTAACAAAAAGCCGAAGGAACAATCGCCACCGTTTCTGCATCATAAAATGTCTCTGGTTCTAGCGCCAACCATTGTCTTAAACGCTTACCACTGGCGTCATCCCAAGGCACGCCACTTTTGTGTACTTTTATTCCAGGAGCCTGGCCAATAATCAATATCTTTGAGTGAACACTAGCCTGCACCACTGGGCGTGGCTCAAGCTGTTTCTCACACAAACGACAAGCACTCACCTGCTCTAGTAATTGCCTAAAGCTTTCAGAACGATCTTCTTTGATCATAGATTCACGCATTAGGGACAAGGTATCCTAAATGTATCACCCAGCTCTTGAATTCGCTGCTCCAACTGATCAGACATTAACACTTTAGTACTACTCAGATTTTCTTTGAGCTGTTCAAGGTTGGTGGCACCAATAATATTGGCTCCCACAAAGCTACGCTGATTGACAAATGCCAAGGCCAACTGGGCAGGACTTAATTCAAATTCACGCGCTAAATCGACATAATGCTGAATCGCTTGTTGAGCTTCTGCGCCATAGCGAGCAAAACGCTTATATAAGGTGAGTCGTGCACCTTCGGGCCATTGATCATTCAAATACTTCCCAGTTAGTGCACCAAATGCTAATGGGGAATAGGCTAATAAAGGAATATTCTCGCGGTGCGACACTTCCGCTAAGGCAACTTCAAAACTTCGATTAAGCAAATTGTAAGGGTTTTGGATCGAGACGATCTTCGGCAAGTTATGCTTCACTGCTAAATGAACATAACGCATTGCTCCCCATGGTGTTTCATTAGAGATCCCCAGGTAGCGAACCTTTCCCGAATTCACAAGATCAGCTAAGGCTTCAAGTGTTTCTATAATAGGTGTTTGATCAGCGCCTTCTTGATGCTGATAGTTTAACTGGCCAAAAAAGTTGGTAGCACGATCTGGCCAATGCACCTGATAAAGATCAAGGTAATCGGTTTGTAATCGATTTAAAGAGTCTTCTAGTGCTTGATGAATGCCATTCCATGTAAGCCGCATATCTTGGCGGATGTAACCACCGCGATCTGATTTAGAAGGCGCAGCAACCTTTGAGGCTAATATCAGCTCGTCTCTACATTTTCGCCGTGTTAAGTAGTCGCCAATGATAGTCTCGGTGTCACCTTGGGTACTTTGTTGAGGTGGCACTGGGTACATTTCTGCTGTATCAATAAAATTAACCCCATGCGCCAAAGCGTAATCAAGTTGATCAAAAGCCTGATCACGAGAGTTTTGCTCTCCCCAAGTCATTGTTCCTAAGCAAATTTCGCTTACTCGTAAATTTGACTCTCCTAATTGACGATATTTCATCATGCAATCCTCATAAGGTCAGACAATTTCTTTTTGACGTAAAAAACAATTAGCAGCAAAAACTGGACATTTTTACTGCAAAAACCTGCAGCAATTGGAGCTAAGTCTATTTTTCTTTAAAATTTAACACCATATTGGTGATCTAGTTGCTACTTCTTTAATGTTTTTTTAGTTATTATGGGTTCATGCGACTTAAACAAGTTAATGGAGTAATTGTGCAAAGAGCATCCATATTTATATTACTTTTCTGGTGTATTAGTACAGTTGCCAGTGCAGATAGCGTAACTGTTCACTACAAGAGCATTAATAACAACTATGATGGTTGGGGTTTACATATCTGGGCCGGTGAAGAAATGGTGAATGGCAAACAAGTTGGTGCTAGAACCGACTTCCGTTTGCGTAAAGGCACCACCCCTGGCGACCCGTTAATGCCGAGCAAGTTTGACGACTTCGGTGTAGCCTTTACGATCCCTGTACGTAAAGATGCTAAACAATTCTCATACACGTTGACTAATGGTGAACTTCACCATATGAACGTTGAAGAATGGAAGTGGATCAAAAGCAAGCATGGTTTAGAGATTTGGATTGTAGAAAAAGATCCGAAGATATACACCGGCGTGCCAAGACAGTTTGCTAAAAGTGCTACAACGCAAACGGCAAAAACCACAACTACTTCAGCTAAGCCTAAAGCAGTACTGCCACCGCCAGTGCCTAAAGCTAAAGCAACAACCACTACAGCCAAGGTAGCTGCCAAGCCTAAGCCTACGCCAAAACCGGTTGCGAAGAGTACAGGCCCAAGCCCAGAAATGACGCGTACTTTGAATTTGCTTAAGAACGATTTAAGCAAAAAGAATAAGACTATTAACAAGCTTCAGTCTGCGCTAAACGATACTCAAAAAATCAACCAGCGTTTACAAAACGACTTAAACAGCAAGTTGATTGACTACCAAGCCTTGCTGCAACTTAACGACAAAATAAGCAACGAAAACCGCACATTAACTGCGTCTAACCAAAGCTTATATGCGCAAGTTGAACAGGCTGGTAGCAGCAATGCCGAAGCTCAGTTGTTAGAGCGAAATCAGCAGCTTGAAAAACAACTTGCTGGCGTTAACGAGCAAGTGCTTGGTTTACAGAAAACCATTGCTGAAAACACCGGTAACTCTGAGCAACAAAAACAGTTGCAAGAGCAGTTTAACCAAATGCAAACGCAACGAGATGAGCTACGAGCAGACAACAACAAGTTAAGTGCTCATATTGTAGAACTTGTACAACGCTCGGAAAATGCTGGCCAAGCCCAAGAGTCAGGCATTGCTTGGTGGTTATTCGGCGCGGTAGTTGCGGTGCTAGTGGTATTAATTGGTCTAGTCTTCTTGGCAACCAGCAAGCGTTACAAAGATCTTCAGTTAGATATGGAAGATGCGCTTAAACGTAAAGAAGAAGAAATCAAAACCGAGAAAATTTACGCTGCAGCTGCTAACGAGAAGCTACGCAAGGTACTTCACGGTGAAGCGCAACAACGCAGTTGGGCGCCAGTACCAGATGGCTTACCAGAGAATCTCAAAAAAGATACTGCATAAAATAACAAGGCCAGCTCAGCTGGCCTTTTCTTTACCCTCAATAAAATTTAGCCATTGAGCTATCCTTCAGTTTTCCTTAGCATCGTCTTTAGTCGCTCACACGTGAAAGAGGCCTATGTGGAACTACATATATTCGATTTAGATGAAACACTGATCGCTGGCGACAGTGGCGTACTATGGCATCAATTTCTAGTACAGGAAGGAGTGGTTACCCAAGCAGGTTTTCTTGAACAAGACGCTGCAATGATGCAGCAATATGCTTTAGGCGAGCTAGCCTTAGAGCAATACATATCTTTCAGTTTAACTCCGATAAAACACCTTAGTAGTGAGCAAGTTGACCGCTTAGTAAGTCAGTTTGTTCGCCAGCAAGTTAATCGTATTGTCTACCCGCAAGGCCAAGCATTAATCTCTCAGTTAAAGCAAAGCCATGAAGTACTTATAATCTCCGCTACAGTTAGCTTTATAGTTAACCAGATTGCGCAATTATTAGGTGTTGAACATCATTTAGGCGTTGATTTACATGCCGAGCAGGGAAAGTACACAGAACAAATACATGGTGTTGCTAGCTTTCGAGAAGGTAAAGTCACACGGCTTAAGCAATGGCTCACTAGTCAGTCAAGGCAGTACTCATCAATCAGCTTTTATTCTGACTCAATTAACGACCAGCCCTTACTAGAGTATGCAGACAATGCATACACGGTTAACCCCTGCCCTAAGCTTAAACAGCTCGCTTTAGAGCGGAACTGGACGCAATTTAGCTGGCAGCTCAGCTAATACCAATCGTACTAGGGTCTGTTGATCTTTGCTGATGGTTTTTGCAGTAATTTGTTTGCCATTTAGGCAAGGCAGTGAGTGTGCAGTTAAGTGGGCTTAATAATCACTCGCTAACGCTGGATAAATGGCTAAGAAATGCTGCCCGAAGGGTTCGGATAAGCGAACTTTACTCTTTGTTAAGCACTTCTTGCTTAGCCCACTAGGCTTCTAAGTGCTCGCCGCGATTAAAGCCCGCTTATCTCGAACAAAATTTCAACACCAAAGATCAACAGACCCTAAGTAACAGTTCACTCTATCTGGTTAAAATACTCGATAACTGCGTTAGAATTTTTGATTGTAGAATAATTACTTATCGAAAAATCCTGCCTTATTCTCGAGTATTTTTCCTGCGTTTTTTTGAACTCTTACTTAGTGTGATTGGTATAAAACAAAAAACGAGAGCAAAAGCTCTCGTTTTTATATCTGCTGGGCACAACTTTTACATTTGGCTTTGTAGGTAATTCTCTAAGCCAATTTTCTTAATTAAGCCTAACTGCTGCTCTAACCAATAAGCGTGATCCATCTCGGTATCATCAATCAGGGTTTGCAACATGTTACGTGTTACGTAATCTTGCTTAAGCTCGCAAAGGGCCATCGCTTCTTTTAGTAAGGCATCAACTTCGTACTCAACTTTTAAGTCATTCTCAAGCATACTTGGTACATCGCTACCAATACGCAAAGGCTCACGCTTACTTAAGTCTGGAGTACCTTCTAAGAACAAAATACGTTGAATAAGCAATGAGGCGTGACCTTTCTCATCATCAAACTCGTGGTCGATGCGCTCATATAACTTATTGAGGCCCCAGTCTTCATACATGCGTGAATGGATAAAGTACTGATCCATTGCCGTTAGTTCATTCATCAACAGGCGGTTTAGCACATCAATGACTTCATTATTACCTTTCATTAGTCATCTCCTTCGGTAATTTGAGCAGCTAAATAGTTTTCTAGGCCCATTTTTTCAATTTGATATTGTTGAGTTTCAATCCAATCAATATGATCTTCTTCGTAATCTAAGATTTCTTCTAACAAATCTCGACTAACGAAGTCTTTAGCCTGCTCACATTCGGCAATAGCTTGTTTAATGATTGGCAACTGCTCTAACTGGAAGTCCATATCACATTGCAGCATTTCCTCGGTCGACTCACCAATGCGCAATACACCCAACATGTGGGCATGAGGTAAACCTTCTAGGAACAAAACTCGCTCCATTAATTTGTCGGCTTGCTTCATATCCTTAATCGATTTTTTATAATTACGCTCATTCAGCGCATCAAAACCCCAGTTTTTATACATTCTGGCATGTAAAAAATACTGGTTAATCGAAGTAAGTTCTGAAACTAACACCTTATTTAACAAAGCAATTATATTTGGTTCGGCTTTCATTACTGCGCTCCAAGCTGCCAATTTGAGGTATCGAAAAAGTATACACCCTAACTAAGCTCACTGCATAATACATTTACATTTCATTAACTTACAGTAAAAAGAATGACAACCATTATCATTAATATTTAAATTTAGTATGCGATTAAGTGACCAAAATTAAAATCGATTTACCGATCACACTCTTTAGCGATTGTTTAAAAAAACAGCAGTCAATATTGATCTAAAACAAGTTCTAAAATTCAGTGTTTACTCAACATTTAGTATAATTACATTGAATCAAACTCCAGGGATGGCTAAACACAAGTGAGGTCACTATGTTCTTTGGATTCTTAAAAACACTCTCAAAAGCTAGCCTTATCGCAATCTCTGTATTTGTCATTTTGCTTTGTCTAAAGCTGTCATCTCAATTCGCTATAGACCTTTTCCAAGCAGCACTTTAGTCATGCGTAAACTAATGGCGGCTCAACTCTAAAGATCCTAATTGGCGCATTTGCTGGCGAATCCACGAGATTCGCTGGCTCATAAACGCACTGTTGGGGTTTAGTGAGTAGCGATATGGACTTGGCAGCAAGGCTGCCAAGCTTGCCGCTTGATGAGCGCTAAGTTGTGATGAAGACAAAGCGAAGTAATGCTGACTAGCAGCCTCTACCCCGTAGATACCAGGACCAAACTCAGCAATATTTAAGTAAATCTCGATGATTCTGGATTTAGGTAGGTTCAACTCCAGCAAACCTGCAAAGCCAGCCTCTACTGCCTTTCGCCAATAACTCTGACTAGGCCACAACCACAGATTCTTGGCAGTTTGTTGAGTAATAGTACTACCGCCCCTTAATCGCCCGCCTTGTTGATTGCTCTTATACGCTTTCCAGATAGCTAAAAAGTCTACGCCATAGTGCGACAAAAACCGTTGGTCTTCAGCGGCAACCACCGCCAAGGGCATTGATTTGTTGATATTAGCTAATGGTATCCATTGGTGCTGTACTTGCTCAGGGTAAGAAACAGGGGGGAACCAAGCACGGTGTATACGCCAAGACCAAATTGATGGGTCTATCCAACGCAAGGCTAACACCATTAACTCGGCAAACAGAGCAAGTAGCAGAAAGCCTTTTAGTAAATAGAACAAAAAACGTTTAATCAACGACGTAAACAATCATATTTGTGATGCTTCAACCTTAAGATAAGCTAGGCTTTATTGCTAGCTTCTCTAGTCTCTTTAACTATTCCAGCGGCTTCATTACGAGAAAAAAGGTAGTGCACGATCAAACCTAAACTTAGGCCCCAAAACGCGCTGGCAATGCCAAACAAGTTGACCGATGAAGCCGTTACCAAAAAAGTAATGGCGGCCGCCTCTCTCCCCTTTGTGCAGGCCAAGGCAGTTGATAAACTGTTTGCGATGGTACTAATCAGCGCTAAACCAGCAATAGCCACCACCAACTCTTGAGGAAAAGCGGCAAACAAACTCACCACCGTTGCTCCCAGCAAGCCCACCAGTAGATAAAACACTCCAGCCCATATCGAGGCAAAATAGCGTTTTGTGGGATCTTCATCGGCCTCCTTGCCCATGCAAATTGCAGCAGTAATGGCCGCCAAATTAAAAGCAAAGCCTCCAAATGGCGCTAGCAGTATCCCGGCGACGCCTGTCCAAGATATCAGTGGAGAAATTGCAGGCCGATATCCGTTGCCATATAAGGCAGCGATACCAGGCATATTTTGTGAGGCCATGGTGACCACAAACAAAGGCAAACCTACACCTAAAATTGCTTGCCATGAGAACGCTGGACTAATCCACACCGGCATAGCTAGCTCTAAAGTCACCGACGATAACTCCAGCAAACCCAAGTAAAAAGCTGCTGTAATGCCTACCAGTAAGGTAACCAGCATAACGTAGCGTGGGCCATACAATTTGCCGATTAGGTAGCAGGCCACCATGCTGGATACCAATACCAATTGGCTCTCTAGTGATTGAAACAACTGCAAACTAAATTGCAATAACACCCCAGCTAACATCGCGGAGGCCACTGATTGTGGGATCCAACGGATCAGCTTATCCATCAACCCACTTAAACCCACTAAAGTTATTAATAGCGAGCTAAACAAAAACGCACCAATCGCTTGATTAACCGAGAGCCCAGATAAGCTAGTCACTAGCAGTGCTGCGCCAGGCGTAGACCAAGCAGTAAGAATCGGCTTTTTGTGATACCAAGAAAAGCCGATACTCGTCGCCCCCATCCCAATACCTAAAGCCCACAACCACGAACCAATTTGCTGTTCGCTAGCTCCTGCCGAAGCAGCAGCTTGAAACACAATAACGGCTGAGCTGGTATAGCCCACTAATACTGCGATAAAACCAGCCGACACTCGAGATAAAACAAACCAGTCACGCATAGCTACTCCTTGGCTTAACTGTAAATTCCTACTCACACCGTGCGCTATAGCGCACGCACTGGACAAGCCTAGCACTTGTGCGCTATAACGTACAAGACTAATTTTTCAACAAGTAGGTTATTTTGCTGGCCTTAAATCAATATCTCGCGGCAGCGCTCAAACAGCAGCGTAAAGACAAACAGTGGAGTTTAGACACCACAGCCAAACAAACCGGTGTGAGTAAAGCCATGTTAGGGCAAATAGAACGTGGTGAATCTAGCCCCACTATTGCCACATTGTGGAAAATAGCCGGAGGCTTTAATACTTCCTTATCAACCTTTTTAGAGCCAGAACTTGCAGAACAAGCTCAGCCAGAAATTCGCAGCGCAGATCAACTTCGCCAACAACCCGCCAGCGATGACATGCTCGTAGCAATTTTATTCCCTTACGATGAAAAGTATGGCTTTGAGATGTACGAACTCACCTTGTTAGAGAACTATCAGCGAGTATCTGAGCCCCACGAAGCTGGAGTGAGTGAACATGTCATTGTGACCAGTGGGGAGATGGAAGTTTTAGCTAACGGGCAATGGAATAAACTCAGCCAAGGACAAGCGTTGCGCTTTGCCGGCGATAAACCACACGGCTACAGAAACTTAAACAAGCAAGCGGCGGTGTTTCATTGCTTAATTCACTATTCTCGCAATAAATCTCAGCAGAACTAAACGCAAGGCTTGAAACGAAAAAAGCCTGCTAAATTTAGCAGGCTTTTTAAAGATGGTGCCCGGAGGCGGAATCGAACCACCGACACGAGGATTTTCAATCCTCTGCTCTACCGACTGAGCTATCCGGGCAACGGCGGCTATTAAACGTTTTTAGCCGAAACAAGTCAACCGCTTTTTCGCAATTAAGGTTCGAGTGCTTACAAAGCGAGCAAACTAAATAAAAAATCAGCACTTTTAGTGGAGCCTTTATCTACAGCAGCTTCAGCGCTAATCAATCGCATTAAATTACTCGGTATTTACATGTCTTCACTCTTTGAAGTAAACAGCAATAGCAGACGGCATAATCACTTAAAGCAGCACATTTTAACCTGTCGCCAATCAACGACAGAATTTAGCGCTTTATTTACAATCACTTAAATAAGACATAAAAAACCATGGCAATGTCGATACTTGACCTTGCAAGACTTGCCTATAAGCAGTGATTGTTATAATGTAACGCTCAAATTTTGTGGGTGTATTTCGCTCATCAGCTAAGTTCTATTTCGGTAAAGCATGTCTACAGCCAATTATATACAACGTGTCAGTGACTACTGTAGCCAAAATAAGCTTAAGTTCACGCCAAATCGTGCAGCAGTGTTGGCTATTCTTCATCAACATCAACAAGCACTTAGCGCTTACGATATTTTGGCTAAGCTGCAACAACAGCAACAAAATACCAAGCCTCCAACGGTATATCGCGCTTTAGATTTCCTACTGCAATATCACTTCATTCAGCATATTGAATCAAGTAGCCGTTACATCATTGGCCACCAGCATGCCCCATTTACTCCACAACCCTTGCTTATTTGCACCGACTGTAAATCTGTCACTCAAATAGGCTTGTCTGAATCATTAAAAATTGAATTGGACCAGTTTGCCGGACAGCAAGGCTTTAAATTGCATTCGCAAAGTTACGAATTCCAAGGGCTTTGCTCTGGTTGCCAACAAGGGCAAGTGTCGTGAATAGCACCACGAACCAGCAAAAGTCGCTCACTAGTATTAATACAATAACAGCTGCGTTAAGACAGCGTTCATTAGGTAAAAGATTGTATGTTTAACAGTAAAACTCGTTTGTTTGGTCGCCCTAGCAGGCTTCCCAACAAACATTGGCAGCTCATTATTGCCTGCGGTGTACTCGTAGGCATTGCCAGTATTTGGCCTAGCTCCAAACAAGTAAGTACCAACAGCCGCCAGCTCATCGAACTGCCGCAAAACGACTTTAAGTCAGAGTCCGATGGCATCACTTTTAGTCTGGCTAGTCGCTCCAATGAAGCCATCGATATAGTAAAGCAGAATACCCAAGATGAGCCCAGTGCCGAGCAGTTTAGACAAGCTGCTGAATCGCCAGTTGTGGCGAAGCAAAACACCAACGAGCCAACACTCACTGCTGCAAAAACAGAGCCTGAACAAGCTGAGGTTGGAGGCGAGCGCAGCTATCAATACACTATTGAGAAGGGTGATACTCTAGGTAAAATTTTCACTCGCTTTAACATCGACCAAACCACGATGTATCAAGTACTAGAGGCGGATATTTCGGTACTAGCTTTAGATACCTTAAGTCCTGGCCATGATCTTACCTTTACCATCGACCACGACCAGCAACAGTTATTGGCCCTACAGCTTGCCTTTAATCCGGCACAAAAAATCATCTTTAAGCGTGTAGATGCAAGCAGCTTCGAATACGAAACCATTAATATTGAAGGGCAATGGCAGAAACAAGCCATAGCAGGCACCATTGAAGGTAGCTTTTACGTATCAGCCCGAAAAGCTGGCTTAAGCCCAAGTGAAGTAGAGCAAGTAGCGCAAATGTTTAAAGACAAACTGCGTTTTTCTCGTGACTTTAGAGCAGGCGATGTATTCCAAGTTGTACGTAATCGCCAATACATCGATGACGAACTCACCGGTCAAAGTGAAATTAGTGCAGTGCGTATTTTTAACCGAGGCAACGAATACAGCGCTTATTTGTTTAGCAATGGTAACTACTATGACAAAGATGGCGAAAGTCTAGCGCGCGCCTTTATGCGAGTACCGCTTAAAGGCGCTCACCGGGTCACCTCTGGTTTTAACCCACGTCGCAAGCACCCAATTACCAGACGTATCTCGCCACATAACGGTGCCGATTTCGGCGTAGCTATTGGCACCCCGGTATTGGCCGCAGGTGATGGCGTAGTAACACGAGTCGAGAATCACCCTTATGCGGGTAAATACATCGTGATTCAACACGGCGGTAAGTATCGCTCACGTTACCTACATTTAAACAAATTTAAAGTTCGCAAAGGGCAACGAGTCACTCGTGGCCAAGTGATAGCAGACTCAGGCAATACCGGCCGCTCAACCGGGCCCCACCTGCATTACGAGTTCCATATTAACGGCCGAGCGGTTAACCCAATGACAGCAAAAATCCCCCTCGCCTCTGCCATTGATAAACAAGAGCGTGCTGAGTTCGACCAGCTGGTGAGCAATATGAATGATTTGATTGCGGCGGGCTAAACCACTTCACTTTCCCCTTTAAAAGCGGACCTTAATTGGTCCGTTTTACTTTTCTTTACGTTTTATTACAGATTGCTGGCAATCAAAAGAGGCTATTCGCGGTCTAATAACATGTACAGCTTGTTAGGGGTATTTTATGAACCGACTTACATTGGTGTTGTTGCTGCTTATTCCAGTGTTGCTCTCAATCTCTATTGCCAGTCAATTACACAAAGGTGTGGCGCTAAATTCATCGCTATTTTCTTCGCAAACTGATTTGCCAGAAAGCCACAACACCCATCCAATATTAGCTAGCAAGGATAATAGCTAGCTCAACACTAAACATGCTAGCTTCTGAGTAAAGCAGTGGTGCCTACTGTTCCTTATTAACACTTCTCACAATGTCAGTTTTACCCTCATAGTTGTCATTTATGACTCTGTTAGCCAACCAGCACCAATCCGATAATAGCCTCACTGATTAAACGCAATTATATTAAAAGGCTAACAATTATGACCACTGCCCTGTTAATCATCGATCTACAAAATGACTATTTCCCTGAAGGCAAATACCCGCTTTGGAATACCTCAAAATGCTTGCAGAACATTCAATCTGCGATAGCAAAGGCTACAGAGCAACAGATGGAGCTTATTCATATTCAACACATTGCCGACCCAGCATTGGGGCTCGCCCCGTTTTTCAATCAAGACTCAAGCGGCGCAGACATTCACCCAGAGATCTTAGCGGCAGCTCCACAAGGCAAAGTGATAGTGAAAAGATTTGCCGACAGCTTCGAGCAAACCGAACTTAATGCTTACCTGCAACAGCGTGGTATAAACAAGCTGCTAATCTGCGGCATGATGACCCAAAACTGTGTTACTCACACTGCCTTATCAAAAGCTGCAAAGGCTTATGAAGTATCCATTTTGGCGGACTGCTGCACCACGGTAGATGAAATGCTACACAACATGGCCCTACATGCCTTGTCTACCCGGGTTCCACTATTAAGCCTTGAGCAAGCTTTTTAAGTTGCGGCTACGTGAAGACTTAGTCATTAAATAATATGGTAGCGCCGCTCTCGGCGCTGCCTACCAAACGCCTAAAGGGATTAAATAGCTCTCTGCCACAACCCTCATCTTGTTTGGTTTTGCTGTCGGCGACAGGCTCTCGTTGCAGTAGTTCTTGCTCGGTAACTTGGCAGTCGATGCGTCCTTTAATCGCATCTAAGTAGATCATGTCACCGTCTTGTACTTTGGCCAGCAAACCGCCTTTGGCCGTTTCTGGACTTAGATGCAACGCGGCAGGAATTTTGCCTGATGCGCCCGACAAGCGACCATCGGTAAGCAGTGCCACCTTAAAACCTTGTTTTTGCAAGTTGCCCAATACTGGCATCAATTTATGTAGCTCTGGCATTCCATTGGCTGCAGGACCGTTATAACGCACCACTACTACAATGTCTTGGTCAAGCTGACCTTGTTGATACGCTTCTACCACTTTGTGCTGACAATCAAATACCTTGGCTGGCGCACAAATAACTTGATGCTCAGCCTTAACTGCACTGGTTTTTATTACAGCCCGCCCCAAGTTTCCGCTTAATACCTGCAAGCCGCCACTGCGATTAAACTGTTTTCCGTCTGCTGCAATCACATGATTATTGTTGCTGGCCTGTGCTGGCCCCCACTTTAGCTCTTCGCCTACTAAAACAGGTGACTGTAAGTAATCACTTAGCTTTCCATAGAGAGTAGTGGCATCCATATGCAGCAAGTCTCGTTGCGCTAACAAACGCAGTAAACTAGGCACTCCACCAGCTTGCTCAAAGGCATTAATATCTGCTGGGCCATTAGGGTACATACTAGAAAGTTGCGGCACTACCTCGGCAAGCAGCGCAAAATCATCCCAATTAATGATAATGCCGGCACAACGGGCAATCGCTATCATATGTAAGGTGTGATTAGTGCTGCCTCCAGAAGCCAACAAAGCCACTAAACCATTCACAATGGCTCTCTCATCGATAACTTGATAGAGCGGGCGATAAGCTGAGCCTCCGCGAGTAATTCCCACCATGTGACTAAGTAAATGTTGATTAAGCTTGTCTCTAAGTGCGGTATTCACATTAACAAAGGCGCTACCCGGTAGCATTAAACCCATGGTTTCAAATACCAGCTGATTAGTATTGGCAGTACCATAAAAAGTGCAGGTGCCGGGCGCATGGTAGGCTTTGTTTTCCATCTGCTGTAGCGCCGCTTTATCCACTTCTCCGGCTGCATGCTGTTGGCGAACCGCCACCTTTTCATCATTGCTAATACCACTTGGCATTGGCCCGCTGGGCATAAAAGCAGTTGGCAGGTGACCAAAAGACAAAGCTCCCATCAACTGCCCTGGGGCAATTTTGTCGCAAACCCCTAATAAGACGCAGGCATCAAACCCTTGATGGCTCAAACCAATGGCAGTGCTTTGGGCAATAAGGTCACGTGAATACAGCGATAAATCCATGCCCTCTTGGCCTTGAGTAACGCCATCACACATCGCAGGCACTCCACCAGCAACTTGCGCGCTATGGCCAAGTTCAGCCATTTTTTGCTGAATCAACTGAGGGTATTGAGCGTAGGGCTGATGAGCACTTAACATATCGTTGTAGGCAGTAATAATAGCCAGATTTACTTTGGTAAAATCTAGCAAACGGTCTTTTTGTTGCTGACCACAGGCAGCAATGGCATGGGCTAAGTTACCACAGCTTAAATGCGCCCTTGCATTCCCCTGCTCTGCTTGTTTCTCCATTCTTTGAACATAAGCGCTGCGCAAGCCTTGGCTGCGCGCAATAATGTTTTGGGTAACTTGTTTGATAGTGGGATTCATTTCAACCTCAATTAAGCGCAGGCTTGCGACTAATACTATTAATACAACGTGCTAGTACCTGCTCTAGGTTAGCGTCAATTTCAATCGGAATAACATCAGCTTCGGCAGAAGAAGGGGCTTCTAAGGTGGCAAATTGGCTAGCTAATAAGTGCTGTGGCATAAAATGATTACTGCGCCGCTCTAGCCTTTGCTGAATTAGAGTTTGTTCACCTTTTAAGTAGATAAACACCACTTTATTGCTTACTTGGCGCAATAGATCTCGGTAAGATTTCTTTAATGCAGAACAAACAATGACTACCGTTTTTCGTTGCTGGCTAATAGCATCAGCTTTAGCCACTATGCTCGCCAGCCAAGGCTTACGGTCCTCATCATTTAGTGCAAGACCACTGCGCATCTTTTCTATGTTGCTTTGAGGGTGTAGCGTATCTCCGTCAATAAACTCAGCTTGCAGATAGTTTGCCAGCCCTTCACCAATGCTAGATTTGCCACAGCCGGAAACTCCCATAATGTAATAAACCATACCCTGTTCAGCATTCATACTAAGGCACTCTCAGCAGCGGCTTGGCTGGCCTTGTCTTCTAGTGCCTGTATTACCCTTATCTGATACCGTTCGCCAGCCACGAAACCACTAAGCAGCAATTTACCATCGGCCAGCTGAATAATGGTGAGCTTAGCTTCATCAGCACTCAATAGCTGTTTTGCGCTTATAGGCTTGGCACCGCCTCCACTAAGTTGTTGGTATTGGACATCAAAGCTTGCCCCTCTAAACTCTCGAACCACCGAGGCTTTAGGCCAATCACTTGGCAGCTGCGGCCGAAGCAGCAAGCCCTGTGGCGTACCACGTAGGCCAAATAACTGCTCAACCACTAATTGATAATACCAAGCGCAAGTACCAGTATTAAACAAGTTACTTGAGCGCCCAGCAGTGCGTGGGTATTGGTAATAAGCGCCGCGATAATAGTTAGGTAAATAAATGGGCAATTGCCCACGCACTTTCAATTCGTCTGCTGCATTGCTTGGCAGCATTTTGCGCAATACATCAAATGCCCGCTCCCCTTCTTCACAGGCATACAAAGAAGCCGCGTAAAACGCTGCTGCATGGTTATACACCGAGCCATTTTCGGCACTGCCCGGCCACTTTTGAGTAACTCGACCAACATCATCGCGCATTTCGGTAAAGGCAGGCGCACTCATCATTACGCCAAACGGCGTGTCTAACTGCTCATCAATGGCCTGCAGCATCTGCGTTTTTTGCTCATTACTGGCAGCCCCACATAACATTGCCCAGCTCTGGGCATTAAGAAATATTCGCCCTTCCTTATCGCTGCTTATGCCAAATAACTTCCCTGCATCGGTAATGCCGCGCCCATACCATGCGCCATCCCAAAAATAGTGATTAATGCGCTGGTTTAATTGTTCTGCATATTGGCGAAAGGCTTGAGCTAAGGCAGCTTCGCCTAAGTGCTCACACACAGGCACCCACAGTTGTAAGGCATAAGAAATGGCTTCGGCTAACCAACCCGACACGCCCTTGCCTTGATAGCCCACCATGTTCATTGGGTCGCACCAATCCCCCTGGGCGATATAAGGCAAACCACGTTCATCTTTGGCCTCACACAAAAATTGCATCGCCTTGCTAACATGCTCAAATACACTTTGCTCGAGTGGGTTATCTGCCCAACAAAGCCTAAGTTGTAGCAAGCTATAGTCGTTGGTTTCTTGAAGATAGGCGTTTAACACAATGGCGAGCCAAACGGGGTGGTCGGTATGGGGCACTTGGTTAATGTACTTAAGCTCCGCCTGTTCGCTTAACAAAATGCCGTCGGGCATCTCACCTGAGAACTTTTGCTGTTTTAGCGCGGTTAGCAATGCCTGTTTACAGGCTTCTGGTTTGAGGTAAACCATGCCCATGGCATCTTGCAAATAGTTACGGGTTTGAGGATCGGTCGTTAAACGCTGACTATCACCATGATAAAACACCTGCCTAGGCAGCCAATGGTTAACAAAGTGATTAAACTGCTGATCGGGCGTCTCTATGGAAATACAGCCTTTGGCCTGAGCAAAATAGGCTTCGCTAGCTTGGCGTTGAGGCTCTAGCTCGGCGTACAAATACTGCTGGTTGAGTTGCTTAATTTCGGCCTTATCTTTCGCCGGACCAAAACTAAGATTAAGCACATCGCTGCCCTTGGCCGGTAAATTATATTGAAACTGCATAATCGCCGCTGGCAGCTCATAATGCGCTTCGCCATTATTTAAGTTTCCACCTTGCTGCAAAGCACTGGGGTTATGTAAACCGCCCTCTCCTTCAAAAGCCTGTTGTGAAACTTCATAGAAATCAGGCAGTCGGCTGGCAGACAAAAAGGTAAGATCTTTGAAGTGCTGATTTTTGAAATAATCAGTTACTTTTTGGTAAGGAGTTACACTACTGCAAACAATCGCATTAAGCTCAGCATCATATTGCCCGCCCATGTTCATCCACGAGGCGTAACCCACTGGGAAATAGGGTATTAAAGAAATGTCTCGGCGCTGCGAGCTTAGGTTTCGCAAAGTGACTTGCCAACTCTCTAGCACTGCATCAACTGCAAGGCTAAGCCTTATACTTAACTCAATATCAAGCTTTTCTACCACCCAGCGAATGTCAGCCAAGCCCGGCTCAAAAGCAAAGCGGTCTAAGTCCACTTTCATTGGCTCGTAGGGAGCAGAAAACATCTCGCCAGTTTGATTATCTCGCAAGTAGAAAAAACGCCCAGGATGATGACTAAAATAAGGCTGCTCAGGTTGCATAAAGCTTTGCGCAGCTAAATTGGGCACATGAGCATATTTGCGAGGTTCGGGATCCATATATTGGCTAACCGCAAAGCCACGACAGTTCATGTGCAACATCATTTTTTTATTCCACAAATAAGCCGCGCTGTTTGGCGCAATACAAGGGTCTTCTAAGTGATAACGTGTTCCATCTTCTATAAACTTCGCCATAAGCTTAGCCTTCTTTAACCTTAAGATACGGGGATGCTTGGGTGCTCGCTCGCGCAATAAAACGCGGCTCAGACACGCTGGGAATAGTGAGTGTTAAGTCGTAAGCTAAATTGAGTACTTGCCTGCTAGCGGCTGTCGCCATTTGTTTGATAGGAATGGCAATCGTGCTAAGAGGTGGTGAGGCGACTGCGGCAAAATCGACATCATCGTAGCCCAATACCGAAACCTGTTGCGGCACCTTTATGCCAGCCCCCTGCAAGATTGATAAAGCCACTAAGGCAACTTTGTCGCTACCACAAAACAGTGCATCAAAAGGCAACTGTTTATCCAGTAGCTGCTGCACTGCAAACTGGCTAGTGGCAAAATCAAAGCTTCCTTCAATACACAATTCCGGGTTAATCGGCCGACCTTGGCGGGCTAATTCATCCACAAAACCTTGCTGGCGCTGCTGCGCATCTTGGGCACTTAAACGGCCACTTATACAAGCAATGTTCTTATGGCCTAGCGCCAACAAGCTGTTTGCTGCCAAACAACCACCTGCATAATGATCAACACTAAAAGACTGCTTAGACAATAAATCGGTGGAGTGATTAATAAATACCAGCGGTGGGTAATTAGCTTGAGCAATCAGCAGATCTGAAATGGCGATTTCTGGGCACACCATCAGCACCCCATCGCAATCACGATTAATTAAATAGTCTAAGTGCTGCAGATATTCTTCATTACTGTTTGCTTCTTCAGCATTGGCAATAATCAGGTGTTTGTCGTGCAAGCGCAGTTCAAACTCTATGGCTTGTAGTATGTGCTGATAAAAAGGGCCGGACAATGAAGGTAACCAAACACCAATAATGTTGGAGCGCTGGGTAGATAAAGCCCGAGCAAGGCTGTTCGGCCGGTAGTTAAGCTGCTGCATGGCTTCGCTTACCTTTTGTTCAGCCTTGGCAGACACTCCGCCGTTGCCAGCTAAGCAGCGAGATACGGTTCCCACACCTACTTGCGCCAACTTAGCCACATCTTTAATCGTTGCCATCGTTTCCAATATTGCTAACCCGCCTTGGAACTAGCATGGTCGCCAAATCTTAGATGCTCAAGCTTTAAACAAGCAAAACGGAACCGATTCCAAATTACTATGAAACCAAGCTTGAATTAGCTCTTTAGTTTCACAGCAGCTCTTCAAAACGCTGACAAATTGCCAACAACAAAAGCTCGCGTAGTCGCGTTCAAACAACTACTTTATACCAATCACACTAAGTAAGTGCTCAGAAATAGCGCAGGAAAAATACTCGAGAATAAGGCAGGATTTTTCGATAAGTAGTTATTCTACAATCAAAAATTCTAACGCAGTTATCGAGTATTTTAACCAGGTAGTATGAACAGTTATTTAGTACGATTGGTATTATACAATGCTTGCTAATGCTGAATAGGAACAGTTTGAATGATTACTTTGTATGGCTCGCCACGCACTCGCTCTTTGCGCGTATCGTGGATGCTGGAAGAGTTACAACTTGAATGGAATTATCACTATCTTAACCTTCAAGTTGGTGAACACCACAGCGATGAATACTTAAGCATTAATCCCTGCGGTAAAGTGCCTGCATTAAAAGATGGCGAGCTAGTCTTTAATGAATCTGCCGCAATTTGCCTTTATTTAGCCGAGAAATACGGCCCGCACTTTTTGCCCTCCCCAGGTAGCGACCAAGCTGCCCTGCACCACCGCTGGGTAAGCTTTACCATTTGTGAATTAGAACAAGCCTTGTGGAACATGGGCAAACATCGCTTTGCTTTACCTGAAGAACTGCGCGTGCCAGAGATGCTAGAAACCGCTACTTGGGAATTTAACAAAGCGGCTGCCATTGCCGAACAATGGGTTCCAGAAGAAGGTTATTTATTAGGCGAGCAATTTACGGTTGCCGATATACTGCTGTGCCACACCTTAAACTGGGCAATGGCGTTTCAGCAGCAATTGCCTACAAAACTCATGGCCTACCGCAAACGCACCAGCCAGCGCTCGGCACTCAACACCGGCCTAGAGAAAGAAATGAATGGCAAAGCCATGAGTAAACTCTAGGGACTGTTTATCTTTCGCGGCTAATTTTGTTCGTGAAAGATAAACAGCCCCTAGACCCCAGACAAAAATAACTCACTAAATAGCCAAGCTTCTGCTTGGCTTTTTCATCGCCTAATAAACCGAGTAAACCTGCCAACGAGTAATAAAGCCAGACTATACTTGGGTTTTGCTAAGCATGGCGCTTATAATGCGCGGCATTAATCATTAGGAAGCAGAACATGAGCGGCATCATCACCCTTAAGGCCAAGCGCGACAAAGCGTTGTTACGTCGTCACCCTTGGATTTTTTCAAACGGCATTCATAAAGTATCGGGCAAGCCACTCTCTGGCGAAACCGTAGAAGTTTACAGCGCCGAAGGGAAATATCTGGCTACTGCTGCCTACTCGCCAGAATCGCAAATTAGAGCTCGAGTTTGGAGCTTTGAACAGCAGCAAGAAATTGATAAGCAGTTTTTTATTGACCGCTTAGAAGATGCTCAAGCGGCTCGACAAATTCTCGGTGAGTTTGCCGATACCGACGCTTATCGTTTAGTTGCTGGTGAAAACGATGGCCTACCAGGCATCACCATTGATCGCTATGCAAATGTATTGGTATTGCAGCTGCTAAGTGCTGGTGCAGAGTTTCAGCGTGCCAACCTTATTGAAGCGCTAAAACACTGCTACCCAGATGATGTTATCTACGAGCGCTCAGACGTAGATGTTCGCAAAAAAGAAGGTTTAGCTCCTCAACAAGGGCTGATTCATGGTGAGCTACCCGCTCAACCAATGGAAATAAATGAAAACGGTTTGCGCCTACTCATTAACGTGGAAACCGGCCATAAAACCGGTTACTACCTTGATCAACGCAATAACCGCAAACTGGTTGGCCAGCTCGCCAAGGGCAAAAAAATACTTAACTGTTTTTGTTATACCGGCGGCTTTGGCACCTATGCCTTGGCTGGCGGCGCTAAAAAGGTAGTCAACGTAGATGTCTCTGACGCCGCTTTAGAGATAGCCGCCAAAAACGTTGAGTTAAACGACTTAGACGCTAGCAAAATAACCCAGCTAAATGCCGATGTATTTAAGCAACTGCGCGCCTACCGCGATTGTGATGAGCAGTTCGACATGATAGTGCTAGACCCACCAAAATTTGTTGATAGTAAAGCCAGCTTAAATCGAGCTAGCCGAGGTTACAAAGACATCAACATGCTTGCTATGCAGATGTTACGTCCTGGTGGAATATTGCTGACTTACTCCTGCTCTGGCCTTATGCCAACTAGCTTGTTCCAAAAAATCGTGGCCGATGCAGCCATCGATGCCAAGCGAGAAATGCAGTTTCTTAAAACCCTAGAGCAAGCCGAAGATCACCCAATTGGCGGCCCCTACCCGGAAGGTCACTACCTAAAAGGCTTTTTGTGTAGAGTTAAATAACTCTAGCCTTTTGACGCATCAAAGACGCTGCTTTTGCAGCGTTTTTTTATTCTATCAACATATCTCGCTAAGCAAGTTTCACTAAACAAATCTCACTACAAACGCTGACATATTCGCCACGGCTTAAACAAGAAGACGACAGTTCTATACAAAAGATTTAGCGTATTAGTTTCATAATAATAATCACTAACTTAATGTAAGGCAGCTAAGCGCTTAACAAGGGACATTAAAGCATGAGCAGATCAACGATTTATCGCTATGGTTTGTTACTCCTCATCATTGGGGTGGTATTTTCCTGCTTAGATGATTCACCTCAAGTTAATGAAAAGAAAATTAGTTTCCCCTCTGGTGAGCTTAAGATAAGTGGCTCACTAATTACTCCCACCAATCTTCCAGGGCCTTACCCTGTTGTTGTGCTAGTACACGGCGACGGTGCGATGCCTTATGATGCCTATGGCTATTACAAACCGATATGGACCGAGTTTGCCAAACGAGGCATTGCTACTTTAAGTTGGGATAAACCCGGCGTTGGCGGTTCAAGTGGAAACTGGTTAGAGCATTCTATGGAAGAACGAGCGGAGATTGTGAGAAATGCAATAAGCTACCTACGCACGCAAAATGCAGTTATCGACCAGCAACACATCGGTTTAATGGGCTTTAGTCAAGCTGGCTGGGTATTGCCTAAAATAAGCAATCAACAGCATCAGGTTGATTTCGCTGTGTTTGTAGGCACCGCGATTAACTGGTTGCGCCAAGGCCAATACCACCGCAGCATCAGTAATGGTACTGGCAGTAATCCAGAATTCTATAAAACGCTACCTGATTCCTTGCTCACTCAAGCAGTAAAACAAAACTTGTCTTTCGCGGCTTACCAAAGCGCACACCAAGATATGCTCACAAGCGATCCCAACTATAATGAGGGCTTGTTTAACGATGAAGCTCGTTACGGTTTTATCGCAAAAAACTGGATGAATGACGCAAGCTCAGAGTTAAGCCAAATAGACATTCCTATTCTCGCAGCTTTTGGACAAGACGATCTTAATGTAGATATCAACGATAGCATTTACCATTATCGCCAAGCCTTCGCCCACAACGATCCGGAGCTGCTAAGCATTAAGCAGTTTTCTGGAGCCAGTCATGGGCTATTGCAGTCCTGGTTTTGGAATACTCAAAGCCCCGGAATCGCGCATATCTTAATGATTGAGTTTTTTGGCAAAAGCATGTTTGCCGACAACTCGCTTGACCAAATTGCGACTTGGGTGGAGCGCCAAGTCCAACACTAGCGACTTAAGTCACTAGGCCTTAATCGCTGCATGCGAAGTCTCATGATCAGCATTAAATTAAATCACTTTAAATACAACACGCTCATTGTCTTCAATATCTTCTATTTCGAGGATCACCCCAGAACTATCGCGACTCAGCAGCGACGCTTTTAGGGTTGCCAAGCTATCGGCGTCATCGGAGAAATAAGCAGCCAATTTAGGCGGTAAACATTTAAATAGAGTTTTTGCGATGTATATGGGCAAATTGACCGAGTCAGAAAGGCTTCCGGTATCTAGCTGATAAGTTTCGATTCTTAATTTTTTCATACAGTCGCTTCCTTAGTGACTAACTACCATTGCTAACTAAAGCAATATCCATAAGAGACTTGAAATTAAACCATCCACAAGCCCTAGTGATAAAAAAATCACTAACAACTCTATAATAGTCAAAGTTTTTATGAGCAGCTTGAAATGTATGAAACTAATTGCAGTGTTTACCTATTGCTATACAGGCACCAGCAAAGATAGGAACTCTCTCAACCATAACTAGAGTAACTAGATAAACTCTGTTTTTAAGAAAGCACTTAATACATCAGAGGCAGAGACAATGCCAACACAGGCCGAACCTTCGGTAACAATAAGGTGATGGATCTTTTCATAACTCATAATTTCTGCGGCTTGCTGAATACTAATATCAGGCGCAACCTCTATCACCCGATGTGTACACAATTCCCAAGCATGTTCCAACTTTGGATTAGCGCGCTGGGTACTAAAGTGCACCAAATCACTCGCGCTAATTACGCCAAAAATGGCGCCATCAGGGCTAAATACCGGAACACAACAAAGCTTGTTGTCATCTAATACTTGGCATACTTTTTCAACCGAATCGTCTAGCGCAACTCCGATTACATTGGTTTCCATGAAACTGCTAATTTGAGTGCTCATTAGATGCCTCCTTAGCATTTAGTTCTCAAACCAAAAGGTTATTGATACTTTAATCATAGTTGGAATTAATGCTTTAGGTGGCCACTCGAGCGCAAATGAGGCTCTAGCTTGTTGAAGATCAATATTGCTTAAACGAGCACACACATAGACTGGCGATTAGGCTTGGATATGCGGGTGAGCAGCCAGTGGTAACTAAGCTCCCTTATTTACCCCAACCACTAGCCCCAAAGTGATTTTACTCTGGTAAGTTATTCCAAAGCTTTACGCAGTAATAGATGGGCATGTGATCGGTAAAACTAATTTTGCTGTCGGCTTGCCACTGTTTAAGGTTATCTCGCCATTCTTTAAATGACTCAAGTAAGTGCTGGTTTATCTCGGTAAGATCAACACTCAAGCTCTTACGCCGTTGCTCTTGAGCTTTAAAAGTATTAACAATAAGCGCTTTGTACTCGGTAGGGCTCTTTTCCGGTCGTTGGTAATCTATTTGCTGATTGCTGTGAATGTAAACCAGCTCGCCAACATCCTCAAAACCAAAGCTTATCGCGGGCAAATTAGGCGGTAACATCGGTATAGGATCTTTGGCGTGTTCTACTCGCCAAATAGGCCGGTGATTAATCTGCTCAATAAATTGTTGATTACCGACTCTGGGAGAACCATAAATATATAAACCCGTTGCTTGCGGCACTTTAGCAAAACATAAGCTTGCTAAAGCACCACCCAAGCTATGTCCGGTAAGCCAAATAGTGCGGTCTGGGAAGTCTACTATCTGCTGCTCAATAAACTGCTGTAAGCCTTGCTCGCCACTCCAAACTTCGTCGAGCGCTTTGGCAAAACCTTGATGTACTTTTCCACCCTCTGCAAAAGCTACAGGCATGCTGTCTAAGTCTGTTTTTAACTCGTATAAGGCAGACAAAGATTTAAGCTCTGTGCCGCGAAAGGCAATGATTAAGGCTTCTCGATTTCCAGCTGCCATGCATTCTGTGCCGGTGCCCTCAAAAAAAGTAAACTGCTCAAAGCCAGCTAGCTTAAAAGCCATACGAGCAAAACCAGGGTGACAATAAGCAAGCAGTGAACATTCGGCCAACCACCAAGCATTTACCTCTGAGAACTCGGTATTGTTGGGCTGAAACGGATATTGATTAGCGCCTTCAAAATAAAGGTAATTCATATCAGGCGGAACAATGTCGTAGTTTTTGGTGTCGGGGATTGGCTTCTTCATGGCTAAAACTGCTACTGTTAAGCGAACGATTAGCTTAACGCATTTACTAGGGGCTGTTGACCTTTCGAGCTGATTTTTGCGGCTTATATACAAGGCAAAAGCTTTAATGAGTAGCAAGCCTAAATGACAAGCTGAAAACGCATTAGAAATAAGCCACAAACGCTGCCAGAAGGCTTCGGCTAAACAGTAACACTCGCCTAGTTTGAGCTATAAATGCAAGTTAAACGGTGGCTGTCCGTGTATAAATCCTAGCTAACAATGAAATTGGAGAACAAGTAATGGCAATGATTGCTGGCAAAACTCGCCTTATAGCAACAATGGCTTTGAGCTCATTATTGTTAGCATGTGTACCTACCATTCAAACCGTTTACCTCACACCACAAGTGCAAGGGAAGGTAGTGTTATTTACCCCAGGTGAGAGCGCTAACTTTAGCCCTTTAAGTGGTATTGCTGCTTACTACCCTTCTGCACCGGAAGCGGCGACACAATCCAATCAGCAAGGTGAATTCCTACTGGA
Organism: Agarivorans sp. OAG1; assembly: GCF_037076485.1. Taxonomy (NCBI): domain Bacteria; kingdom Pseudomonadati; phylum Pseudomonadota; class Gammaproteobacteria; order Alteromonadales; family Alteromonadaceae; genus Agarivorans; species Agarivorans sp. OAG1. The sequence goes on along the minus strand of NZ_AP028990.1, from coordinate 1,123,445 downwards.
GGCAAACAGTACGGTGGAAGCCAGTTTATTGATGCCAGGACACTCATTAAATTACTACCCAGTAACAGTACAAGCCGAAACATTTAGTTATACAGTGTTAGCGCAAGCCTCAACTAAGATGCTAGATCTAGAAACGGTTAAGCTAAGCAGTGTAGTTGTTAGCGATGAACTCGAAGGTAAACAGCTGTTGGCTGATTCTGGCCCAAACGCACTTAAGTACTGTAATCTGAATTCGGTTAAACAGCTGCGCAGAGAACAAGCTGTTTATCAACTACTCAAGCAATACTATCCAGCGCCAGAGCATCTTGAACAGCCAGTGCTTAGCTATATCAAAGACCAACAGCAACAAACCTTAATGTGGTTAGAATATGTAAAGCGCTCATGCAATTGGGAGGATGAAGACGGCTACCCTCGCTACCGTGATATGAAAGACGCCCGCGAGTACTTTGCTGAGCTAGAAACAAGCTTACTCAACTAAAGCGCCAAGTAAAAACAAAAAACGCTGCTTATAATAAGCAGCGTTTTTATTTAGTTCGGGGGAAAATTAAAGCGCAACATCCACTTGCACAGGGCAGTGGTCAGAGCCCATAACATCATTCAAAATGTCAGCATCACTAACTTGAGCAGCAAAGGCTTCACTCACCAAGAAGTAATCAATTCTCCAGCCAATATTTCGGCCACGTGCGCCGGCTCGGTAACTCCACCAGCTGTATTTAACCTCGTCCTGTTTCTTTAAGCGGAAGGTATCAACAAAACCAGCGGCGGTTAGATTATCAATGCCGTCAATTTCTGCCTGCATATAGCCAGCGCTTTTGTTGTAGTTAGGTTTTGGACGAGCCAAATCAATGTCTTTATGGGCCACGTTTAAGTCGCCACATACCAACACCGGCTTGCGAGCTTCTAAAGCTTTTAGATAAGCGAGGAAATCGGCGTCCCATTGCTGGCGGTAATCAAGACGTTTTAACTCACTACCAGAGTTAGGGGTATATACCGTTACCAGAATAAACTCGGCGTACTCAGCCGCAATTACCCGCCCCTCTTGGTCGTGCTCCTCAATGCCCATGTCGTATTCAACATTTAGCGGCTTCTCTTTAGTTAAAATGGCAGTACCTGAGTAACCTTTTTTAACCGCCGAGTTACTGTAAATGTGGTATCCCTCTAGCTCACTTAGGGCTTCAAGCACTTGATCATCTTGTGCTTTGGTTTCTTGTAAACACAGCACATCGGTTTGCATTGATTCTAGCGAAGCCATGAAGTCTTTCTTCATCACTGCTCTAATGCCATTTACGTTCCACGATACTAAACGCATTCGCCCTTCCTTAAGAGAGTAAAGTGTAATATTCAAGCCCAAGCCTTGCTCAGGCTGAAGCAAATTAGTGCTTCATTGTAGAGGCTAAAACCAAGGAAAAACACCCTTAAACACTAGGGGCTAAGAATAATACTCAAATACCAAATTGATAGAATCCTGCTTGATTTCTCTCATCTAAATGAAACTTTCATCAATTACTTGTTAACTTACACCTACACTAAGCTAATAGAAGGGCTTACTTTGAGTTAGTTTCTGAAAATTAATGCTTATTAAGGTACAGTAGGCATACAAAATCGCATGGACGTTGTGCTAAATGAGGATGAATGACTACCAACAAAGATAAATACAGTATTGATAATACCGATTACACTGTCGGACAAGATAATGTTCAAAAATGGGGCTTTGATGTACATAACCCAGTTTTTGGCATTAGCGCGTCTTTAATCGGTGTGTTCCTAATAGCCATACTGCTGGTTGATCCAGACGTATCAAAAGCCGCATTAGATGGAATAAAGTGGCAAATTATCGGCGCATTTGATGGCCTATTCATGTGGTCAGCCAACATATTTGTGCTGTTCTGCTTAGCAATGGTGGTATCCCCCTTCGGCAAAATACGCCTAGGTGGTGAAAACGCCAAAACCGATTACTCAATGATGTCGTGGATAGCCATGCTATTTGCCGCAGGCATGGGCATTGGACTTATGTTTTGGGGCGTAGCCGAGCCTGTTGCTTACTTTACAGGCTGGTACGAAACACCACTAAATGTTACCGCCAATACGCCAGAAGCAGCTAAATTAGCGCTTGGCGCCACCATGTTCCACTGGGGATTACACCCTTGGGCCATTTACGGTGTGGTGTCTCTATCACTAGCCTTTTTTGCCTTTAACAAAGGCCTACCGTTGTCTATGCGCTCGGTGTTTTACCCAATTTTGGGTGATCGCACTTGGGGTTGGCCTGGACACGTTGTAGATATTCTTGCAGTACTTGCCACGCTGTTTGGCCTAGCAACCTCTTTAGGTTTAGGTGCGCAACAAGCCGCCAGTGGTTTCCACCATGTATTTGGTGCAGATAACGGCTTACTGCTGCAAATAGGCATCATTTTCTTGGTGACACTATTAGCCGTGGTATCGGTAGTTCGTGGTATTGACGGCGGCGTGAAAGTCATTAGTAACGTAAACATGTTGCTAGCGGCAGCCTTGGTAGTATTTGTTGCCTTAGTCACCTTTGCGGTTTCTATGGGCACAGTGCCAACCACCGTTATGGGCTACATCGAAAACATTATTCCACTAAGTAACCCTGTTGGTCGTGAGGACTCAGCGTGGATGCACGGCTGGACAGTGTTTTACTGGGCTTGGTGGATTTCTTGGTCACCATTTGTAGGCATGTTCATTGCGCGTATTTCACGTGGCCGTACTATCCGAGAGTTTATCATTGCCGTGCTAATCGTACCTACGGTAGTAACCACTCTATGGATGTCGGTATTTGGTGGCGTTGCGATTGATCAAATCGTCAACAAAGTTGGAACCTTAGGCGCCGACGGCTTAACCGAAGTGCCTTTAGCTATGTTCCAAATGTTTGATGCCTTGCCAATGGGCAGCATCTTATCTTTACTAGCGATCGTTTTAGTATTGGTATTCTTTGTAACCTCTTCAGACTCTGGTTCATTGGTTATCGATAGCATTACTTCGGGCGGTAAAGTGGATGCGCCGGTTCCTCAGCGCGTATTCTGGGCGACCATTGAAGGCGCAATTGCTGCCGCGCTGGTTTGGGTTGGCGGCACCGAAGCTATTCAAGCATTACAGGCGGGCGCCATTTCTACGGCCTTGCCATTCACCATCATATTGCTGGTGATGTGTGTAAGCTTGTTAATGGGTCTACGTACCGAAAAACGCAGTTAAGACTTTCTAAGCCTTAACAACTAAAAGCCGAGTAAGCCTATGCTACTCGGCTTTTTTTACAACCACAGTTTGTTGATGGGGGTATCGGGACTAAAGTGATAATGGATCTGCGCTTGCAGCAATTCGGCGGTAGCAATGGCGTCGGTAAGTGCGTCATGCGGCGGATAAACCGGCAAGTTATAACGGCTACGAGTATTAGCCAGCCGAATAGATGTAGGCTTCGGTTTTCTTAGCAAATCTATTAGCTTTTTAGGTTGAGCGGCTAACATGTCGGCTTCTATTTGCATGGTATCCACCAGCGGGAAAATAATGCCTTCATTAATCAAGCTGCGTAGCGTGTGATGCAAAAAATCTCGTTCAATTCTGCGATAGTGTACAACCACTACTTTACCTGCCAGCTCATCTAGTAGCTGCTCCAAAATCCGCAACAAACTGGGTGCGCCTTTTAAGTCGGAATGGGTAATGCCGTGAATCACAATAGAGTCTTCTTTAAGTTTATCCTCTGGGGTAACAAACCAATGTTTTGCTTCTCTACAGGCAATACGTTGCAGCGTAAATGGCACCAAACCAATGCTAATAATGCTGTTCTTTTTTGCATCTAAACCGGTGGTTTCAAAATCTAAGGCAACAAATTCAATGTCTTTAAGTTTGGTATCAGCATGATAAGTGCTGGCGTTATAAAAACTGCTCAAACGCTTATCTTTGCTCTCTAAGGCTTTAATCTTAAAGAAGGCTTTCCAGTTGAGAATTTCTTGCTGATTAAGATTCGGCATTAGCTGTTCTGCATACTGTTAGCGGTGTAACGAAACTTGAGAAAGTTTTGCGCGCTGCTTAGTACCAAAAAGGCATCTTTAAGATTTCGCCTTTCAAAGTCAGACATATTTTCCGGCTCAATATTATTATCAGGCTCTTGGTTGGCTTCTATGTCTAGGGCTTGGTGGCGAATTCGCACCAAAGAAATAAACTCCATCGCATGTTGTAAGTCTTTACCTTTTGAAGGCGGTAAAATTCCCGCCTCAATAATGTCTTCTAAGCGGTCGAAAGAGTTCTGAGATTGCGAGCCAATAGCCAAGCCATGTACCCGAATAAGATCGGCCAGCGGCGCTGTACCGCGTCGTTTTAGGTTAATTGAGTTTTTATGGCGGCCATCTTTTTCCATCACAAAATCTTTAAAAAAGCCCAAGGGTGGCGTGCGATTTAAGGCGTTTCTGGCTAAACAGGCCAGAAAACGGTTGTTCTTTTTGGCCTTGCGAAGAATAAAGGCATTAAGCTGCTCAGCCCATTTGGGTCTGCCATACACGCCGTTAAGGTCAAAGAAAATAGAACAGTTAAGCAATGCTTGCGGGTTAGGATTATCAATCCAATCGGCGAAACATTCTTCCCATTGGCTTTGCGTTTTGCGGTACTCCGGATTTGTCGCCATTATGTCGCCGCTGCAATAGGTATAACCGCAAGCAGCCAAGCCATCACATACGTAGCGCGCAAGCTCTTCAAAATACTTTCCGTGCTCCGCTTCGACATATTGGTTATCTAGAATAATCGCGTTGTCTTGGTCGGTCACAATCAGCTGTTCATCTCTCGCCATCGAACCTAAAGCCAAAAAGCAATAAGGTACGGGCGGAGGTCCTAGCTTTTCTTCCGCTAACTCCAATAAGCGCTGCTTAAAGCTGCGACCAATTTCCGACATGGCTCGCCCCACCATGTGTGAATTGGCATCTTCGTTAATCATCCTTACAAAACAATCTTTAAGTTGATGCGATAGCAGCACTAAATCATCGATACTGTTTTGCTGAAAAATGCTGCTCACAATCAACAAACTATTCTGCGATTCGTAACGAATAATATCGCTAACTTCAATTAAACCAATTGGTTGTTTGTTCTTAAGAATAGGAAGGTGATGCACGTTGTAACGCAGCATCAGCAACATGGCTTCGAATATATAAGCATTGTGATCTAAAGAAATAAGCTCGGTAGACATCACCTCAACGACCTGAGTTTCTACATCTAAACCTTGGGCGATTACTTTGGCGCAAAGATCACGCTGAGTAATAATACCAACAAAGCTTTCACCACCTTCGTCAGACAAATTGGGGTCATTAATCAAGGCGGCTGAGACATTCTCTTCAGACATAATTTTGGCTACATCTTGAATTGAGGTAGTCGACGCTAACATCACCGGTTCGCTACTAAGAATAGTTTTAACCTTTGATGTGGTTAAGGAGTTGGCGTCATCACTGTTATCTTCAACCGCTTGCTGTAAACGAATAGTACCTTCAACTTCCACAAAGTCGGCAAATACATCGTAACGCTCACAGAACTCTTCAAAGATGTTTTCGGGAATACAATATAGCAGTGTGTCTTTAATCGCCTTGGCAGGGAAACGGACCTTGTTGTTGGTTAACAAGCCCATTTGTCCAAACACCCCGCCCTGATCTAAGCGGTTATATAACTCGCCAGTGCGGCGATAAATTTCCACCACGCCGCTGCGTATCATAAAGAGATCATGAATGTTATCGCCAAACTCGATAATCATATTGCCTGCACGGTAATAAGATATCTCAACACTTTTTGCGACTTCGATAATTGCTTCTTCGGGCAATTGGTCAAAGGGAGGGTACTGGCTAATAAAATTGCGAACTTCGAGTAGCTCTACGTCCATTAATCTCTCGGTGTAGAAGATAGTTTGAGTGGTTGGAGTCTAGTATATGGTATCTACCCGATAGTTGCAGTGCAGCAAAGTAAGCCTGAGTAGCATTATTACTAAATATTCGCTATTGCACCGCCGCCAAGTAAGATGACAAAGCCTTGGTAACAACGGATCTAAGAAGCGTTGCGGTTAGCCGGTTTACACACCCTCAGCAAGGCCTGTATTAAGCGCCATGCCGACCGTTTAGAGAGCATAAACCTTTATATTTTCAATAAGCAATTACCGAAACAAATCGCCATGGCGTTTTACTGGAATAAGCAAAACGCCGTAACTTAAGCGCTTATAAAATAATGCCGGCAAACACAAAGCCGAGTATCACCGAACTGGTAATAGTAGCGACACCAGGCACAAAGAAGGGATGGTTAAATACCCATTTCCCAATACGGGTAGAGCCCGTATCATCCATTTCTACAGCCGCTAATAAGGTTGGGTAAGTAGGCAATACAAACAGCGCACTTACTGCTGCAAACGAAGCAATAGCCGCTTCTGGGCTAACACCTAACATAAAGGCCGAAGGCATTAAGGCTGCCGTGGTTGCCGCTTGTGAATACAACAACATGCTGGCAAAAAATAAAATAAGCGCCAACATCCACGGATGATCTTCTAACAAACCACCCGACAAGGCTTTAATTTCATCTAAATGGCCTGATACAAAGGTATCGCCCAGCCACGCTACACCTAATACACAAATACAAGCACTCATGCCCGATTTAAAGGTTGCGGCATTAAGCACTTCGCCAGTATCAATTTTACAAAACAATGCAATGGCGGTGGCCGCAGTTAGCATAAACACCATGATTGCTTCATTACGTGGCAAACTTGGGTTTTCAATTAAGCCAACCGCATCACTAATTGCCGTTGCGTAAAACACTACCGCTACAATAGCCACTAAAAATATAAGAACTGAGCGCTTAGCACTGGCCGGTAAAGCTTCACCTTGTTTATCTCGCTGACTCACTAAACCGTGGTCTAAACGCTCTTGATAAATAGGGTCATCTTTAAGCTCTTTCCCCATAAACTGGGCAACAAAGGCACCCACCATACAAGCTAAAAACGTGGCAGGAATACAAATAAGTAGCAGGCTAATATAGCCAACGCCTTTGTCTTCTAACATGCCGCTCATCAGTACCACTGCCGCCGAAATCGGCGATGCTGTAATGGCGATTTGCGAGGCAACAACTGCAATGCTTAAAGGACGTGATGGGCGAATGCCCTGCTCTTTAGCCACTTCTGCGATCACTGGAAGGGTAGAAAATGCCGTATGCCCGGTGCCGGCAAACAAGGTCATAATGTAGGTAACAATCGGCGCAAGAAAGGTAACTTGCTTAGGGTTACTTCGTAGCACCCGCTCTGCAATATTCACCAAATATTGCAAACCACCAGCTACCTGCATTGCAGCAATGGCAGCAATCACCGACATAATAATTAGGATCACTTCAATGGGAATAGTGCCGGGGCTCATACCCAAGCCAAGAGTAAGCACCAATACCCCTAAACCACCCGCAAAACCAATTCCAATGCCACCTAAGCGCGCACCTAAAAATATGGCTGCTAATACCACCAGCAACTCTATCGTGATCATAATTCCTCCCAAGCTCTAATTGCGACGCACTTTACGTGAAAGCCAACGCCAACAATAGATGATTAAATCAAACTAACGGCAAAAATCAGACAAACAAACCCCAAAATGCAAAATTAACAGAACTTAAATCCATTCAAAATGTAAGGGAAATATCATTTGTTTTTAACCTATATGCAGCATTTGTTAGTAAGACTAGCACTAATTATGTCTATGTATTGATTAAATTTTTGACAAAACAATGATAGAAATTTGCCATGAAAATCCTAACAGCGAACAAAGCAAACAACTGTTAAAAGCCCAAGCCGATTCCTTAATGAAATTAACTGGAAACAGCGCGGTTGAATGTTTTAATGAAAGTGAGTTCTTAGCTGAAGATGCAGTATTTCTATTAGTTAAACGTAAGGGTGTAGCCCTCGCCTGCGGTGGTTTTAGGTATCTACAACCAGGTATTTGTGAAATGAAGCGAATTTACTCGCATCAGGCTGGATTGGGTAAAGTTATTTTGCAAGCTCTAGAGCAATACGCTGTAACTCTGGGTTATCAACAAATTAATTTAGCCACCCGTAACTCAAACACTCAAGCCATCCAGTTTTACGCTAAACACGGCTACCGAGCTATCTCGCCTTTTGGTGTTTATAGTCACCATCCTCATTACTTAAGTTTGGCAAAATCACTCGCCAATGCTGAGCAGACGCTAGGCATAAAAAAGCGCAGCTTAGTCGCTGCGCTTAATCAATATGAATCACCAATATATTAGCTAATGCGGTTAATCAGCTTTCTTAGCTCACGCATTGGCGTTGGCTCATCATCAAAGAAGTTTTGCATTCTTAACAAGGTTAAACCATCGTAGCCAGGTGCGCGCGTTAGCGCTCGTGCCATTTGCTTCCAACCCTGCTCGCCATATAACTCACCAGCAAGTGCATTTTCACCCATCAGTGATACTTGGCATTCGTCTGCTGCATCGGCCATCCAGTCCACTAAATCAGCTGCGCGAGAATAACCTTCATAGTCTTTGTTTATCATTTCTAAACAAGTGAAATGAATCGCGGCACGCGCTTGCTTGCCTTCTGGCAACAAGGCTTTAAGCAAACCTAAGTACTCTTGCTGGTTATTGCTGCTTAAAGTTGGGTGCACTGCAATTAAGCCAGCGGTAATCTCGGCTGCACGTGGCAGCTCGGGATCGCTTACAACCCAGTGAATCCCAGGAATTTTAATGCCAATAGGCACTTGGCCAAATGAATCATCGTCAAACACACTCAATGCATTTTCAAAAATGCGTCGACCATGAGCAACCAAGGCTTTGTGATACCAGGTTAAAAACTCCCGCGCCCACGCATTATGAATGTAGCGCTTGTGACTAAATAACCAATCTGCATCTGGAATTTCGGCTTGCTCGAAGCTTTCCCAAGTAAAACCAAAACTGCCATTAAGCGCTGCAATACTGTGGTACTTCTCTTTTAAATAACGTAACCAGTCTTGTTTTGCTAAGCGGCTGTAACACTGCAAGGTACCGCGGTTAGGGTAATTACCCCAGTCGTGGGCGTTGTAACTTGGATAACGCAGCTCTCCCGCAGGGCCAAGGCTTACGTTGATTTCATCCATCAAGCCAGCTTGGTTAATATAATGCTGCTTAAAGGCTTCCATAAAGCGCTGGTAGTAAGGCATCACAAACTCATCGGCCCATAACGATACATACTCCATAGAAGCATCGCCGGTTTCCGATACATATTGCAGATCTTGCACCGAGTTAAGCTGATCGTTACTTTCCAGCAAACGGCCCCACAACCAAAGGGGAATGGCTTGCATAAAGTCATCGTTCACATTGCCACCCGCCTGGTGGAACGACAAAATAGGTACCCATTGCAAACCTAAACGCTTAAGCAGGCTTACTACGCGGTCGTAGTAACTCCAATCAAACTTGCCAGGTTTGTCTCCTTCAACCAAGCCCCACCAAATATCGGTAGAAATGGCGGTAACACCAATACTACGAAGCTGGCGTAATTGCGCCTCAAACTGTTTCCAGTTTTCTTCATCCAGCAATTGCTTTTGGTTGGCAACTTTAAGATGCAAAGGCCCCATTACTCGGAACTGCTTTTTACCCAATTGCTTAGTTTCGGCAATTTGATACTTAAACTTATTAAGTTGCGACAAACGCCCTTTAACGATGGCCTGCTCATTTAACTGAGACATATCATTAAAGATCCAGCCTTCAAACCCGCTACCGTGTAATACCGAATGATAAAGCTGATCCCAGCCAGGATGGCTAGCCAACGCCTGTGGCTGAGAGTTTTGTACCAAGGCCGGTATTTTTAACTTACGCATTGCAGTAAGTAAGGCTTGATTAACGCGAGTTGCATGGCTTGATTCAGCGCCGCTGGCCACAATCAACAAACGACCGGCAGCTTGCACATGCCAATACTCTAGCTGAGCGATTTGATAATCAAGTAATTGGGGGCGGTCTAACCACGGCTGTGGATTAATCCCGGTTAAACAACCCAACCAAGGATGATCGCTTGCGGTAAGCTCTGGCATAGGAATGTTTAAACACAACTGGCTGTGTGACCATGCATCCGTAAACTGCTGCTCAGCGACTGCCAACACATTACCCACATAAGCTTGCCAATTACTGGCATACCATGCATTAAACTCTTTAAAACAGGTATTACTTGTTTTGTTCTTGTAACAACGGCTAAGGGTTTCGGCCAATTGTTCTTGCCAAGGTGTATCGCCATTTAACTCCCACAAACTCAACCAAGCTTGTTGCGAGCCATATTGCTGTTGCATGTCTTCGGCTAAAGCAGCCAAGGCCGTTGGGCTAAAGCTTTGATAAATAGGTTGACCATCACGCTCACCCCAAGGAATACATGCATCACCATTAGGCCCTAAGCCCAGCAGCAAAGCATCACAACGCGGCGCAAACTCAGCCATGTGCTGTGCAAAGCAGCCCATCCAGTGGCTAAACATTTCCACCAAACCAGCTTCAGCCCACAAACTTGGGCTTTGGGTATTGTCGCGACCATATTGGTTAACGTACTTAATCGCATCGGCAGTTTGAGTTTTGGGTAATGCCGCCAGCATAGAGCCCCAAAACCAATCAGGAAGACGTTGTTCTGTGCCTTGCTGATTATCGGAAGAAAAGAACAACTGGTATTGCAGCTTAAATCCATGCGACACCAAATGCGCAGACAAGCGCTTAAGGGACGCCCAGCACTCTGCCTGATCTAATTGCTCGGCACTAAACGGTGCTATGTAGCGCCAATGCACTGGCACTACCAAAGCATCTACACCATTTTGGCGTAAATTACGAAGTTGTGGAGATAAGCTCTGAAGCTGAGCTTGATTACATGAAGCGGCATACTCAGCCAATGGTAAAGAACCCTTTACCCAAGCTTTGCGTGCTGAAATTGGATTAGCCATGTTTAGCTTACTCTAAAAAAACTGTGCTAGTTATCCCTAGTCCGCGTCTTAACAGCAAGGCTGCAAAGCTTTTCAGCTGAACAAAAGGAGATCGAGATCACATTACATATTGGCTGTAGTGTAGCCTAAGTGCTTAATTTACCAAATTGATCTGGCTTAAAAGTCACTCCGTAAAGTTAAAAAACCTGCACTTTTGCTAAAGCCAACGTCGAACATTGCGGCAATATTGCAGGTATTGTTCATTAAATTGCTGCGTAAGTAGCTTTTCTTCAGGCTTTATTTGTAAACGATTGATAAGCAGCACAAACACTACGCAGCTTAATAAGCTTAAACCCGCCTGCAAATGCAAACACCAGGCCGTTAACAGTAGCAGCAAACTTAAATACATTGGATTACGGCTATAACGATATAGCCCTTCCACAACTAAATGCTTACTACGTTCCGGATGATGAGGATTGATAGTTGTGTGTTTTCGAGCAAAACCAATCAGGCTAGTTACTGCGATAAAGGCCGCCAAAAACACCAAAGGCCACTGCAGCTTTACCAAGCCCAATGGCAGTATTAGCCAACTCCACTGCATACTTAACTGCGCCAAACCGTAAGCTATAGCTACACATAACAATAGCCAAAGGGGGGGAGGAACCAGCAGTTCTAAGCGTTTAAGCACTAAGCCTCTCTAATTAGTTATCGGCGTTATCGGATTTTTCCACTTGCTGATAAATATAGTGCCCTCGGCCAGTAATTGCAGTATGAAATAGATTCTGGAAAGGAAACAAACGCTTTTTAAGGTAATAAGTAAAACTGGCAAACAGTGCACTTAAGGCTACATTTATGAGCCCTTCTAGCTGAAAAATGTAAGGCAAGCTTTGATAGATCGAATAGCCTGAAAACACCATCAGCAGTAAATAGCCATTGGCAGCATTTTTGTAAATCATAAAGATAATTAACAAGGGAACTAAGGCCGGCATCAATAAGGCCATTAACAACTGGGCACTCACTTGTTCTGCAGCCATTAGGCCAAACACCAATTTGCTCAGCACCATAAACTGCAATACTGCCAACAAAAACGCTTTCTGCTTGGAATATTGCTGCAAAGTACCGGGCTCTGGAATAGACGCCAAGGCTTTAGTTACTTTTCGCAGATTCCACTGCTGCTGCTCTGCATGTTCGTAGACTTGTTGTTTGTTTAGCCCTTGAGCTAGTAATTGATCAACTTGTTTCATTGCACCTCCGTAAAGGCTCACTTTACCTTAGTACGCAAATTAGCGACATCTTCGGGCGCACAAATAGCAATTAGCATAAGCAACAAAACAGATCAGATAATCAGCCAAAGATCCTTAGTATGAATTACCTACAGCTAAGCAAAATTTAGCGCTTTACTCTTGATTATCGCCAAACTTATTCACATAAGCGCAAGTTATTAACATTTAATCGTTCTACGCAACCAAATCATCTAGAAAATCGAAATGCCTTAGATTGAGAAAAAACACAATATGCTATTGAGTTACGACCGTTTTACAGTGCTTGTCTCTTAAACAAGCTGCTGTGATATCGATCAGCTTGCTTACGCTAACAGCATAAAAGTGACAATTATTGAACATTCCTGCGAAAAAACGCACTTAGACTAGTACAGCACTATCAGTAGCTTAGCTTACATATTTGCGATATAGGTCAATATAGGCTTAGTTTTTTAGCCATTACATTCTTAAAACAAGGCTCATGAAACGTTCTATTTTTGTATTTATTTTAACTAACAGAAAAATGTCAACGCCACGAAACAAAGAAGCAGTAAAAAAGAATTTTTTACTAATTTTAGGTGACATTATTGACGCTAAAAGCCGATCCGCTGCAAGCCACTAACTTCACCGGGTAGAGAATTTTATCCACAGCTTTGTGCACTGTTTCTGTGGGAAAAGCTGTTTGGATTATTCTGCTTATTTCAGTGAAATATATTGCGCTGACGGATATAGGCAGTTGTTACTCTCATTGACAAGTAAAAAATCAACTAAGGCTTCTATTTTTATTTGTTAACTAAGTCTTGTCATCCACATAAATCTAATCTCCCCCGCCAACGCTGGGCTGCGCGTAAGATCTAAAGAGGATCGCAAAAAATTATGATAGATCTTTTTGCTCATTATTTTTTGTCACCAAATTTTCACAATTGAATGAAATAATAAGCAGTCGCCCAAGTTGTTGGCTCACAATCATTAAATTGCTTTGCCACTGAATCAAGTCAACGTAAACTAATCACCACAGACTCATCACATTTGGTTGCCTGTTGTTTAAACCATCTCCGGTACAGTTGGTACATTTTCAGCGTAAGAAAATCTACGTAAAGCGAGATGATTTGCTGCACCCGCAGTTTTCTGGCAACAAAGCACGTAAGTTCTACCACTTCTTAAATCACCCGCAACCGGGCGTAAGCACGCTAGTAGGAAGTGGATCTGCGCAAGCTAACTCGCTGTATTCTTTAGCTGCGTTAGCGCAACTTAAGCAATGGAAATGCGAATTCTACGTTGATCATATCCCCAGCTGGCTAAAACAAAATCCTTGTGGCAACTATCAAGCAGCGCTAGAGCTAGGGGCACGGATCATTGAGGTAAGTAGTTTACATCGTCAGCAGCAAGCTAACTTAGACAGCTTTATGCAAACCATCGTTAAGCCAAGCTTATCGCCGCAACAATTATTTGTCCCTGAAGGTGGCCGCTGTGAATATGCACGCGAAGGGGTGGTCACACTAGCGGAAGAAATTGAACAATGGCAGCATCAAAACCAAATTGGCCGTTTAAACATAATGCTGCCAGCCGGCACCGGCACCACGGCATTATTTTTGAGTGAATACTTTAGCCAAATGAATCCCTGCATAAAAGTGTATAGCTGCGCCTGTGTAGGAGATGAAGACTACTTAAGCCTGCAATTTACCCAGCTCAATAGTAATACCGCCACTCACCCAATTATTCTACCGCGTACCCAGAAGTATCACTTTGGTAAGTTATATCGCGAACACTACCAAACTTGGCTAGCGCTTAAGCAGCAAACTAAGCTTGAGTTTGAGCTTCTCTACGACCCTATTGGCTGGCAATGTTTAATGCGCTTTCTTGAAGAACAAACGGATGAAACCCCGACCTTATATATTCACCAAGGTGGTTTATTGGGTAATCAAAGCATGCTGCCACGTTACAAACGTAAATACCCCGATTTAACTTAACGCCAATCTAGCCAATAACTATAAGGAAACTCTTCAGACAAACTCACTGTTTCTTGATAGTGAGGACTCGGGCTATTTAAGCATTCGGTGCCATGAAATTCGGGCTCGGCCCAACCGGTATTTTCGTCCAAATATTCGCGGCTATAACCCCAGCGGCCACAAGACAAAATGGTGTCGTAGCTTTGGTCTCGTTGGCACACCACGCAGGTTTCAAACTCCACCATTATATCTTGGCCCTCTTTTCCCAAAGCATCAGAGACAAACGGGGTGTCGTAAATGGCTAAGGTAGACGCTCTCGTAGGAGGTTCACTCCATGGCTTATCGAGCGTATCGGCTGGGGTTTGATGTACGCCAGCGCCGTGTTCTAAGGGAAAGGCATCGTAAAAAGGCTCTACAAAGCTTGCTGGCGCATCAATTTGTGCCCTGCGTTCATCACCTAATAAACGTCGATTGGTGGTGCGAATTTGTAACATGCGATATTGGTTACACTGGGCTTGGTTGGCTAACTCTAACTCGCCTAAGCGATTAGCAAATAGGTGAATTTCTAGCCCCACCCCAGTGGCATTATCTCGCGGAATATAAGACGCTTGCTGGCGACTGCTGTGATACCAAGCTTCAGAAAAGACCAATACGCCTAGCGTTTGCTGTTGGTAGGTAACAGGACACACTTTCCCCACCCATAACTCTTCAGCGACTAAAGCTGAACTTAAGCTGCAATAGCTCAGTGTTATCCATAAGCAAGCTCGCGTCATAAGCCATCCCCGCTATCACTATCATGCAAATGTCATTTAAGTGTAGTCGCTATGCCACAAGCTAAAAGTAAGGGGCGGGTTTTAAATCAATGCAAGCGCTAGAATATAAGGCTTAGTGCTAGCGTTCTTGAATCGCTTTAGGTAGGTAACTCTCTACAATATCTTGAATTTCGCCATTCTCGAGAAGCTGCTGTACGCTCAGTTCAATGTCTTGCAAAATTTGCTCAGCATTGGCTGTATTCGGGGCGATAGAAATAGTGATGTATGATTTCGTAGACGTTAAATAAGCGGGCTGAGCAAGCTCTATTTCCATCTCTTGTGCTAGATTCGAAATGATCCCAAGATTCCCCGCAAAGCCATCTATTCTCCCTGCTTCTAACAACTTAAGTGCCTGTGAGTATGTTTGCGCCGACAATATAGTCACTTGTCCCTGCTCTGCTGCATCATACAACTTTAACCCATAAACCTTGCTAGCTCCCCTTAACGAGGCCACCCTTTTACCCTCAAAGTTATCCCAGGTAAATGGCTTATCCGCGAGGCTGACCACTGCTGTTTGAAAACTGGCTACAGCAATTGGCTGGTGAATCGATTGGTCAAACTTTTTGTTAGGAAACAAGCAAGAAATAACCACTCCTTGTTCGTTATGCAGCAGCTCATTAACAATTCGTGGATAAGGAACCACATTCACTTCAGCATCATCTAACTTTAAGCGCTGAGCAACAAGCTTAAGTATATCGACATAATAGCCTTTCGGCTCAGCGCCTTCTTTAAAGCCAGCAGGTTTAGAATTCAAGGCATAAAAACGATAGAACTCGCCTGAATGCTTTGCGCTCAAACAGCTGCTACAGCTAAAAATAATTATGGCTATCAAAAACTTAAGTGCCATAGGCTAATTATGTCCGTCACATTTGGGATAAGTAAGTAAAGCGACAGCAAGGCTTATCTGTCAAGTTAGCCTAGGGTAGATATTTTTGACAAATGACTTAGTTTTCCTCAGAAAACAATGGCAAGCTGATGAAATCTCGTAATAGGACTCACTAATGACTCAAATTACCCCGCGTAAATTACAACAAGCCGTTGACGCTAATATCATCAGCCAGCAACAAGCAGAAAACTTGCTCAGCTTCTTAGAGTTGCCATCAAGCACTACGGCTCAATTCAACTTTAGTCATTTACTTTATTACTTTGGTGGATTAATCGCCATTGGCGCTATGACCCTGTTTATGAACTTAGCGTGGGAAGGTTTTGGAGGCTGGGGCATCGTTAGCATTAGCCTAGTATATGCGGTACTGGCACTACTTCTTTGCCAACGTTTTAAACGGCAAGGTCATATTATTCCTGCCGGCTTATCTGCCACTTTTGTTATTTGCCTTACACCTCTGGCGGTATATGGCTTGCAACAAGCGATGGGTTGGTGGCCTAGCTCTAGCCAATATCACGACTATCACCGCTATATTCAATGGCATTGGCTATATATGGAAATCGCCACCCTAATCGTTGGTTTAATTCTATGCTGGCGCTACCGTTATCCCTTTATGTTAATGCCGTTGGCCGTTACCCTTTGGTATATGAGCATGGACATCGCCGCCATGTTAGCTGGTGAACGACCCGATTTTCAGTTACGAAGTTTAGTTTCACTATATTTTGGTTTAGCCATGATTTTGCTGGCCTTTTGGGTTGATCTACGCAGTCGTCACAGCGCCGATTTCGCATTTTGGTTATATATCTTTGGCGTACTCACATTTTGGTGTGGCTTAAGCTTCCAACAATCCAATAGTGAGTGGGCAAAGTTTTTGTACTTTCTCACTAACCTAGCCATGATGCTGGCTGGGGTTATTCTGGCCCGCCGCGTATTTGTGGTTTTTGCTGCCATGGGCTGCTTTTACTATTTTTACCACCTTGCCGACCAAGTATTTAAAGACAGTTGGCTATTTCCAATTTCGCTAACGCTGATTGGATTAGCGATGGTCTACCTGGGGATTCTCTGGCAGAAACATCAAGACACAATTAGCCAGCGATTACGCGGGTATTTACCCTTGGCCATACAAGAACTGCTGGCCAATAAAATGCACTAAACGCTGTTAAGGCGGTGGTTTGTCTGAACGTCCTTCAAGCTCTCTAGGGTCTGTTGAACTTTGGTGTTGAAATTTTGTTCGAGATAAGCGGGCTTTAATCGCGGCGAGCACTTAGAAGCCTAGTGGGCTAAGCAAAAAGTGCTTAACAAAGAGTAAAGTCCGCTTATCCGAACCCTTCGGGCAGCATTTCTTAGCCATTTATTCAGCGTTAGCGAGTGATTATTAAGCCCACTTAAATTCACACTCACTGCCTTGCCTAAATGGCTAATAAATTGCTGCAAAAACCATCAGCAAAGATCAACAGACCCTAGTCATTATGTATGATCAACTAAGCCGGAAAACATCAAGAAATCTAAAGCTACACTCAAAAATGTAAAAAAAATTAACATCCATACAAAATTCACTTTGTTTGCCTACAATTAGAACTTATAACTTAGCCTATATGGCTTTGTTTTATATAAGTTAATTATCAATAAGTTGTTTGATACGGACGGTAACGATGAATGTTAAGAGTTTGAGATTTAAGTATTCGGTAATTTTTGCTGTGAATGCTTTGTTATTAATTTTGGTATCGCTGATTGGCTTCAATGTTGGTAAAAGTACCTATAGCAGTTTACTCACCGTAGAAGAAAACATCTTACCCGCCCTTGCGGCGGTACTAAATGCCGACCGAGACCTTTACCAAGCCAGAGTTGCCGAACTAGAAGCACTAGAGGCTCCAAGCTCAGCGCTAGCCGGCTTAATGGACGATTACCAGGAAAATGCCGAGCAAGCGCATCAGCGCATGCAAAAATTTAAAGAGCTGTTAAGCGACTACCCCGAAGCCACCCAAAGCTTGCAAAGCTTTGAGCAAAGATTTAATCAATGGAAAAAACCGAGTACCGAAGTATTTGCCTTGGTTAAAAGCGGTAAAAGAAAACAAGCCATTGAGTTAAGTGCGAACCAAAGTGTGCAAAGTTTTGAAAGCCTCCGAGAGCTTTACGATATCGCGACTGAAGCCGCCGAAAAACTGGCCGATGATATCGAGCAGGAATCTTCTGCCGACGTGACCAGTCAACTAAGTATGCTCGCAGTTGTGGCGAGCATTGCTGTAGTCCTGTCTATTTTGTTGGCTTACTTTGGACCTAAAATTCTAGTTGATTCAATTACTCGTATTACCGCCCGAATTAATGACATTTCTCAAGGAGATGGCGACTTAACTCAGCGCCTAGAAGTACAACGTAATGATGAAATAGGCGAGCTAGCCACCAGCTTTAACCAATTTGTAGATTTGCTAGAGGGCCTAATTGGCAACGTAAACAAATTCTCGGTGGAGCTTAACCAGTCTATCGCTGGCATTGCACAAAAATCTGAGCAAACAACCGAGGTAAGTAAAGAGCAAAACCAATCGGTAGAAATGATTGCTACAGCGGTGACGCAAATGGCAGCGGCCATTAGAGAAGTGGCCAATAATGCCAACCACGCTGCCGAAGAAATCAACACGGTGAATAGCCAAACCGAGCAAGGACAAAACGTTACCAAAGAATCGGTAGAACACATTAATTTACTCTCAAACACCGTTCAAGAAGCGGCCAATGTAGTTGAGAACTTATCGCAAGACTCCGACCGCATCGCCTCAGTATTAGATGTTATTCGCGGGATTGCCGAGCAAACCAACTTACTCGCTTTAAACGCCGCCATTGAAGCTGCGCGAGCTGGCGAACAAGGCCGCGGATTTGCCGTGGTAGCCGATGAAGTAAGAAGCCTTGCTAGCAAAACGCAACAATCTACCGAAGATATTCAAAAAATGATTGAAGCGCTACAAAGCGGTGTAACCCAAGCAGTAGATGCTATTAATAAAGGCTCCACAGTTGCCGAAGGCACCGTTGATTTAGCCGGACAAACCTTAGAAGCGCTTAATCAGATCTTAGAGTCTACTTCTAAGGTGAGCGAGGTTTCGGTCTCAACCGCCACCTCAACCGAAGAGCAAAGCCATGTAACCGAAGACATTGACCGCAACCTTACAGAGCTAGCCGATAAAACCCGCATTAACTTGGAAAACTCTAGTGACTCTTTAGCTGCAGCACAATTAGCAATAGAGAAAGCGGAACAATTAAACCAGCTACTTAGCCGCTTTAAAGTATCGGTTTAGTTAAATAAGTAACCGGCGTTATCTATCAAAGAGTAAGCAGCAATGCTTGCTCTTTTTTGTTGCTATCTAACCTAAACTTGGGATAAGTAAGTGACCATAACTCTGCAGGCCAGTACTTAATCTAGCTTCATGTTTCTGGTGAGATAGTTTGGCTTATTTATATAGCTGTTGGTAGTTGGGTAAGTGCTCAAGCCAAAATGGTGGAGTACCAATATATTGCTGTACAGCACCAATAAACTCTTTCACTAACACCGTTTGCTTGCGATGTGGATACACCGCATAAATGCCAGTATCCATGGTAGAAATTTGGTAGTTGGTAAGCAGTGGCACTAAGCCAAGCTGCTCTGCTGAACACTCAAGATTAAACAAGTCAATCATGCTGTAGCCTAAACCATCACACACCGCGCCCATTAAGGCTCTAACATCACTCACTTTATAATTGCCATGCATGCGATAGCTTTGGTTGGGTTCACCATGTGGGGTTTCGCCTAGCTTAATATGATCGAGCACCCGCTCGCCATTGCTATAGACAACGGCGGGTAACGCCAATAATTGTTCTGGTGTTTCGGGCATACCGTGCTGCTTAACAAAGCTTTTAGAAGCAACCAAAGCAAAGTGAGTATTCGCTAATTTTTTTGCAATCAAGTTAGACGCATTTAACTTACCAATGCGAAATGCTAAATCATAATGGTCGGCAATTATGTCTGAGCGGCGATCTTCCAATACCATGCTAATTTTTACCTGTGGGTATTGCTTCATAAACTGCGAGACCACGGGTTGTAAGTATTGCTGGCCAAAAAATATTGGCGCGACAATTCTTAAGGTGCCCTTAGGCTCCAGTTGGTAAGAGTCAGCAATAATCTGAATGTCGCCCAAGGTATCTAACAACTGCAAGGCTTTATCGAAAATCTCTTCACCAGCTGGAGTTAAGGAAAAGGAACGGGTAGAGCGATTAAGTAGCTGCACGCCAAGTTCAGTTTCTAACTTTTTAATCTGCTTAGAGAGCAAAGAATTATCCATATTGTGCAAGGCAGCAGCTTTAACAAATGAGCCTTGCTGTACAACATCAACAAACAAAGACAATTGCTTGGTATTCGACATTCCCTCTCCTTAACACAAAATTTTGACTAGACCGCACATCCACTTACAAGCACGCACTTACAAGCACTTACTCAAACAAACAGGCGCTTGCCAACATACCCTATCTAGCCTATTTACCCTAGAGCAACAACTCAGCTAGGCCGCACAATGGCGCAAACACACACCGCTGTACTTGCACAGAAACAATCTTTGAACAATTCCATCCAGATGCCTTTGTCAGTGTATGTCAATTCCAAAAATACAAAATCGCCAGCAAGTCGCGACAGTACTTACCGCGAGCAATTTTATACTTTGTGCATTGTAAATTATTAAGCGATTAAGCCCCGTTTCAACAATAGATGCCAAGGAGCTTTTGTGAAAAAACTGGCGATTAAACCCATCTTAATGGCGATAGGCTTATTAGCACTCTCGTTAGCCACCATTGTAATTTTAGAGCCGCAAGCAATAGAAGATGCTCCCGCGAAGGTTGATTATCTACCACTTAGCGCGGTAGTGGTAAGCCCCACTAATTATCAACCCAAACTGTTATTAAGCGGCATTACCAAAGCCCGTTGGTTTAACCAAATTAAAGCCCAAAGCAGTGGCCAAATTATTAACTTTGATGAGCAGTTTACCCCCGGCAGTTTAGTCTCTAAACAACAACTGTTGCTTAAAGTCGACCCCATTCATTTGCAAGCCGAGCTTAGCGCTGCCTTCAGCCAAATAAAGCTAGCCGAACTTAACTACCAGCGAGAAAAGCACGAACAAACCGTTGCGCTTAGTATGTTGTCTAATACCGCCAGTTCGGCCTTTGCTCGACGCGAACCTCAATTGGCGGCAGCCAAAGCAGAGCTGGCCCAAGCCAAAGGCAGCTACCAAAGTATTCAGCAACGCCTGCGCGATAGCCAAGTAGACGCGCCGTTTAACGCCATCATCATCAATAGCTACGTTAGCCCTAAGCAGCAACTAGATGTGGGTGATCCACTGTTTGATATAGCCTCAAGCGAAAGCATCGACATTACCTTACCAGTTTCAGAGCTGCACTGGTCGCGGATTCAAGCCAGCTTAGCCGAGCCACAAATTACCGTTATCGACCGCCAAAATAAAACTTGGCCCGCCAGCGTGCGTTATATTGCGCCACAAGTAGATGCCACCACTCGCCAACGGCAAGTGGTGTTAAGTGTGGCTAAGCCCTATCAAAGCAAACCTCGGCTATTGCCCGAGCAACAAGTAAACATTCAAGTCAGTTTAAGTGTGCAATCTGCGGTGGCCAAACTACCAATGAGCGCATTAACCAAAGATGGCGAAGTATGGACCATCGACAGCATGCAACAATTACAGCTTGAGCAAGTGACCATTCTGGATGAAAACGAAAGCACAGTATGGTTAAAGTTTGTCAATCAGCCGGAGCAAACTCGCAGCGTAGTCGTTTATCCCCTGCCCTCATTACTACCGGGATTACGCGTTAAGCCAAGCTTTGTGCAGGAGAGCCAAATATGAGACAGCTAAGCCATTGGTTTTTGCATAATAGCGTCGCGGCAAACCTCCTTATGCTGGCAATTATTGTGGCGGGTATGCTCTCGCTTAGCCATTTAAGGGTTGAATCCTTTCCTCAAATTGCGCCGTCGAGTTTGGTTATTAGCGTTGCCTATCCCGGTGGAACCGCCGAACAAATTGACCAAAGCGTTACCCAGCGTATCGAGCAAGCCATTGGTGATTTAACTGGCATAAAACAAATAGTGAGCGAATCTTCAGCCGGTTTTTCTCAAGTAAGAGTACGTAAAACCTCTGGTACCGATTTAAACCGTTTAATAGAAGATGTTCGCAATCGGGTCAATGCCATTGCTAACTTTCCGGTACAGGCAGAAAGCCCGCAAATAAGCCGTGATGAATACACCAACCTTGCAGCATTTGTAATTATCTCCGCCCCTCGGCCCGACCAACAATTGCAGCCGATTGCTCGCCAAGTAGAGTTAGCCCTGAAGAAACACCCCAAAATAGCCAAAGTTAGCAATTGGGGCGCGCGTATGCCCTTAATTGTTATTGAGCCCAAATTAGAACAGCTTAAAAACTACCGGCTGAGCTTAGAAGAACTGTCGGCACGCATTGAACAAATGTCGATAGAAACCCGCAGCGGTGAACTAAAAAGCGCCCGCGGCCGCATGGTGTTGCGCGGCGATGGCTACGCCGACAACCTGCAAGAGCTCAAGCAGCTAGGCATTTTATCTAGCCCAACCGGCAGCGTAACCCTGGGTGATTTAGCCCATGTTTATCGCGATTACGAAGCCAGCGGTTCAATTGTACGCAACAATGGCGAGTCAGCCATTGCTCTGCTCATCAGCACCAGCCAACAAGACAACTTACTCGAAGTAAGCCAAGCGGTTAAACAGGTACTTGCCCAACAAACAGAGCGTTTACCCAATGATGTAAGCCTATCCACCATGGCCGACATGGCGCCCTATATTGAAGACCAACTCAGCCGTTTAGCAGACAACGCCTGGCAAGGTTTGCTAATTGTGTTAATTCTGTTGGGCATATTCTTAGAGCTAAAAGTGGCAGTTTGGGTAGCCATGGGCATTCCAGTTGCTATCGCGGGTACCTTTGCCGCCATGGGTTTTATGAATTACAGCATTAACGACATCACCCTATTTGGCATTATCTTGGTATTAGGAATTTTAGTCGACGACGCCGTAGTGGTGGGCGAAAGTATTCACGAACAACGCAGTAAAAGTAAGCAAGCTCTAAAGGCTACATGGCGCGGCTTAGAGTCGGTCTCTGTTGCTACGGTATTTGGCGCACTTACCACCATTGCTGCGTTTTCGCCCATGTTATGGATAGATAACGAGCTAGCCAAATTACTCGCTAGTTTTTCAGCGGTAGTTATTTTTGCGCTGATCTTTTCCCTAATCGAAAGTAAATTGATTTTGCCGGCCCATTTAGCGGCAATTCGCTACCCCTCAACAGCCAATAAGCAATCGGCATCGTGGTTTCGCCGAGTACAACAGCTGGCTCAAGCTGGGCTCAATCGCTTTAGCCAAAAAATCTATAGCCCCATATTGAGCAAAGCCATCGATAACAAAACCGCTACCCTTATTGGCTTTTTTGCCTTAGTGCTTTTAGCTTACGGCTTTTGGTCTACAGGGCTTATTCGTAGTGCTATTTTCCCAGAAATTCCCGGCCGCTATATTAGTGCCAACGTAAGTTTGGAAGACGGCGCACCACTGCCCCTGCAACAAAAAACCTTGTTTAAGTTAGAACAAAGCGCACTGCAACTAAACCAGCAAGTTCAAGAGCAATATCAGTTACAGCAACAGCCCATTAGCAACCTCCTCATTTGGTCAGACGGTTACGGTTCGATAGAAGCCACCTTAGAGATTAGTAATGAAGCGCTTAGCAATTTGCCAAACAACTTATTACTTAATCAGTGGCGCGAACTGAACGGCAGCATAGAAGGGGCTTACTCCAGTGAGTTTACCGCCGACGACGAACCAGCGGGCGGCACCAGCCTAGCCATTAGCGCAGAAGATCGCCAACTTGCAGTATTAGCCGCTACCGCACTAAGCGAACAAGTTAGTCGCCTAGCTGGCGCGCAAGATGTGCGCCACGATGCACGTGGCGGTAGCCAGCAATTGCGCATAGAGCTAAACGACTTTGGCCGCCAGCTAGGCTTAACTCAACGACAACTAGCACTATTTGCCGGCGGCGCCTTTGGCGAGCGCGAAATCCACCGTTTATTGCAACAAGGCCAAGAAACCAAAGTTATCGTGCGTTATAACCACAGCCAAAAAACCACTACCCAACAGCTTCTCGCCACGCCGATATTTTTAGAAAATGGCGAATCATTAATGCTGGGCGACGTGGCTAAGCTGCGTTTTGAGCAACACGCAGAAGTGCTCTATCGACGCAATCAAGAACAAGTGGTTAATCTATACTGGCGCCAAGACCGCGGCGTTCAATCACCCGAAGAGGTACTAGCCAAACTACAACCCATTTTTAAAGACATTGAACAACGCTACCCAGGGGTAAGCATAAACCCCGATGGCGAGTTTGAAGAACTAGGCGAGGTACAAGCAGGTTTTAAATCGGCCATGATCATGACCCTGCTGTTAATCTACATTTTGTTGGCGGTGCCTTTAAAGTCTTATTGGCAGCCGCTCATCATTATGGCAGTTATCCCTTTTGGTTTTGCTGGCGCCATATTTGGCCACGGCATTATGGACTTGCCCTTAAGCATTTTGTCGATGTTTGGCATGATGGCCATGACCGGAATCGTGATTAACGATTCACTGGTGCTAATTACCCGCTTCAACCAATATTACCGCGCTGGCATGCCTTTAAAACAAGCATTAATTAAAGCCGGCACTAGTCGCTTAAGGGCAATATTTTTAACCACCATAACTACCGTGTGTGGCCTGCTCCCCTTATTGTTAGAAAGCGCCGAACAAGCGCAATACCTAAAACCAGCCGCCGTATCATTGGTATTTGGCGAGCTATTTGCCACAGGCGTAACCTTGGTGATTATCCCTACTTTATTAGGAGTATTTACTCGCCGCGATGTAGTAAAACTCCCGGCAAAAGTGGCAGTGTTTAACTCGTAATTAAAAACCAATAAAGGCCGAGCCCTCGGCCTTTATTGGCTTAACTTAACGGCAGTGCCAAACACCATTATTTCTGAAGAGCCATCCATAATTGCACTGGTAGTAAAACGGATCCCCACCACCGCGTCAGCACCTTTGTTTTTGGCACTCTCCACCATGCGTTGAATCGCCACATCACGCGCTTCGCTTAACATCTCGGTATAACCGCGAATTTCGCCGCCAACTATGCTCTTAAAACCCGCCATAATATCGCGCCCAATATGTTTAGACTGCACCACGCTGCCAGTCACCACGCCTAATACTTCGCTAGTAGGTTTGCCGGCTATTGATTCTGTAGTAGTAAAGATCATCTTGATTCCTTAGGTGGAGTGACTTGGTTTGTACTTTGGCATGATAGCTTAAAAATCGGAGTCTCCTTTACCTCTAGCCAAACTTACCATTTGCTTAGTTCGCAAAGCCTTACTGTTAAAACGAACTTAAGGTTAATATTCATTACCAATAATATTGGATAGATAAAAACACAGTTGAATCATATAGATCAATCATTTGTGATGGTTAGCAATACGCATGTACTTTTCTATTCATTAAGCTACTGTTTGTCTGTATATTAGTTGACAAACCACTCTATTAGCTGGATAGCGCTTTGGTCTCAGATATTTACACCTCTATAAAAGCTTACCTTTATGACAGGACTGCAAGTCCATTGCTTGGCGCGTTGGCTGTATCCTTAACTCTGTGGAACTTCAGAATACTAATGCTGTTCTTCTCCGATACTAGCTATAAAGATAAGGTACGGGAGATGGATTCTTTTTACTCTCAACCATTCTTATCAGTTGATTGGTTATCGTGGCTTACAAACTACTGGGTATGCCTATACGCTCTACCGATATTGACTACGGTTTTCTATATTTATGTGTTTCCTTGGTTTTCCCATAGAGTATTTGAATATAGCTATAACAAACAAATAGACCTGAACAACAAAAAGAAAACACTACAAAAATCTGAACTGATTGATGCTGAAGATAAAGAAAAAATCATGCTGTTGACTGAGCAATTGAAGTTGGAAAACCGAGAGCTAATCGTAAAGCACCGTATAGAAATTGAAGAACTCCAAGGACAGATTGATAAGGCATTGAAAGACAAGCTAAGTGAAAGAGAAGATGCAGCTGACTCTCAGCAAGATCTCCTCAACACAATCATGAGCTTAGAGAAAAAAGTAGAAGAGCTTGAAAATGGTCACAACGTACTACAGCCAATTACAAGTCAAGTGTATGATCCAAAGATTGAAAGTGAAAGTGCAGAATCTATTCAAGGTGAAGAAGCTTTATATAAGCCTGAAAGTAAAAATACAGAAGCTGCAATACAGAGGCCTGATTACATTAACTTCTATGAGAGTCTTAATTTGGTAGAGAAATCCGTTGCTGAAAATATAGTGAATGTAATGCTAGACAATGAGCCAGACATAGACGGATTACAATCTCAACTACTAAGCCTATCCCCAGATAATGAAATTGTTAATGATATTCAAGCACTAAAGAAAGTTCTTGGCAAAATGAAGGTTTATGACATTGTCGATACAGACGTTAACCCAATGGGCACCAACTATAGCTTGGCTAAAAATGGAAAACTATTATACCGATACATTTTAGAAAACTCTGCAAATAAGACTATGGCTGTAGACAGTATTGAAGATGAAGAACAAGGTAATAATGTTAACTTCTATTTCGAAGCTGATGAACCTACTCAGAAGCACTACAAAAGAATTTTAGAAGGATTGTATTTGGAAGACAGACGTAAGAGCGAATTTGGAATAAATAGCAGTCTGTTTGATTCTGTAATGGTTCAACTAATACTCCATAACTTAGTTCAAAAACCTGACGAAATTGGTAAGTACCAAATCACAGAAGAAGGTAGGGAGTTTTACACAAATCTAAATAAAATGAGAACTGGATAAACAAACTCTCTCAATGCAGGGCTCTATAATATCACCACTGAAATGCGGGTTTGGACGAGTAGGCCGGCTTAGAGAAACCAAGTTTCATTAACTTGACGGTTCAAAACGGCATAAAAAAAGCTGCACCAATACTAGTGCAGCTACAGTCTAATAAGACCCAAGGTTTCAGCTTTCGCTGAGTGTGGAGAGAGTACTTACGTACAAGGGCAGCTAAGCCCCAACGGGTGTAAAACCCACGGGCAATTAAGCCCGCTTTTTATGCCCTTCCTTCAAGTGCACAAAATCGACATCGTCTAAGCCTTTAATATCAAAGGCTTGACCAAATCCTTTTACATAACGTCCTTTAATTGGTTCTAAAGCAAACAGGCTAAAGTCGGCTAGTTGGCGTAAGTTGCCAACAATTTCGCCGTGGCGCTGTTCGAGTAAATCAATCACTTGCTCGCGCGGTTCGTCGTCTACTTGCTTGGCAATAACGTCGTAACTCAAGCGTTTACGGGCATAAATTTGCTTAGTATCGGCTTCGTCGTCAATTAGCATTACGGCGGCTTTGTTGTGAGCGCGCAAGTAATCGGCATGCTTGGAAATATCGCTAATTAGAATGTAAAACGCCCCTTGGTAACAAATAAATGGCGAGTAAGAGCTATGTGGGAATTCATCTTCCCCCAGCGAGGCAATCAAAATACTCTGCTTGCTAGCTACAAACTCTGCTATTTCGGGGCCTAGGCGCGATGCCAAGCGTGCTTTTTTATCAATCATTACTGTTGGTTCTCTAGTTCCGTTAGTGCCATGTTTTGCTTTAGCAACTCAAAGCGTTCTACTTGTTCTGGCAACAATACGCGTTTGCGATCTCGCCCCAAATAAATCTTAAATATAGTGCTGCCATTATCATCAAAGAACTGAAAACAGTAACTTTGGGTGCCGCGCAAGGGCTTACTTATTAAGGCAATGCTAGCAATGTTGTCTAGCTTTAAATGGCCATGTAAATGGCTTTGCTTATCCATTAAATTGTAATAACCGTGGCCTGGTTTACCACAAGGAAAGTTATCTTTTATTTCAAATACTGAGCCAGCCACTTGAATGATGGTGGTCATAGGTCCCCAGCTTGGGAGATCGTACATTAGCCATTGCAGCTGCTCGTTAGGTAACCAACAGGCCCATTCTTCCGGCAGAGCTTGGACAATTTCTGCTTCGCTGCATTGCGCTTTTTCTGCCAATTGAGCCACACTTAATTCGCTATGCTGCTCTACTACTTCGGCTGGCGTTAAGGCCATTTAACTCTCCTATCTTGCTTGCTATTAGCGGCTTGTTTGGACAATAGGCCAAACTGCTTAACTGTCTGCCACCTTAACCTAGCAACAAATCAAATGCAAATCATTATCATTTGTATTTACTTATTTTTTGTTTGCCAGTATCCTAGGCCCAATGTCGAGTTATGGTGTAAGGGTAAAAAATGGGGAAGCTTAGTTTGGCCGTGCTAATTTCAGCGGCTATACATGGCTACTTTATGTATTTGCAGCCCAACATCAAAGAAGTAACACAAAGCAGTGGCGGCCAAACGGCAGCGCCAAGTTTAAGTGTTGTGGCAATAAATACCTCGGTGGTGGCAACAGAACAAACTGAAATACCTTTAGAAAAGGCCCTGCCCGCTGAGACTCCGCCACCAGTTAAGCCCTTATCAAAACCAGAGCCGGCAAGCCCAAAGGCGCTAACAAACAAGCCTACACCTCGCCCAGTTGAGCAAAAAACAGCGGAAGTAAAACCTGTAGTAAAGGACACACCGAGTGAAAAACAGCCCCCTAAACCTAGAGAGCAAAATCAACTTGCCCAGCATAAACCGCCGCAGCCGGAGCAAGTTAAAAAGACGCCTACAGAACCCCTTAAACCCGCAGCAAAGCCTGATCCTAAGCGCGAGCCTGTTGAAGAGTTAGACACCGCTCAAGCAAGTGCTAGCCAAGTAAATAGTCAGGCGCAAACCGACCAAGGTTTGTCTAAATTGCCGCGCATTAATACCCAGCCTCGCTTTGCTCAACCGCCCACTGCACCAGTGTATCCACGGGTGGCTAAAAAACGCGGTTTAGAAGGCACAGTAATGGTAGAAGTTTGGTTAGACCCTACAGGTCGACAAACCAAACGTGAAATAAACAGTAGTTCGGGCGTAAAAAGCTTGGACAAAGCGGCATTAAAGGCGGTGAAGCGCTGGCAGTTTAAGGGCCTGATTGTAGATGGCCAAGCTCAAGCTTCGCGCGCGCTTATCCCTATTCGTTTCAATTTGAGTTAAGTTTATGCAAATAATATCTTCTGAACAGCTTGGTGCGCTAAGCAACATTTTAACGTCGGAGCAATTGGGCGACTTACGTTGGCCAATTGTACTTTGCTCGGTATTGGCCTGCGCCATCATCATTGAGCGCATCGCCAGTTTAGCCTTTACTCACATTGCTATTCACCAACGTAACTGGCTTAAACTTGCCACCCATTTACTTACCAGTAAAAAAGCCCCCTGTAAAAATCAAAAGCAGTGCTTTTCGCAATCTCGCAGTTTGGCGCGCAAAGCCATTTGCTTGTTATTAGTACATAAAGATCAAGCTAAGAACCTACGTGAAGAAATCGCCGCAGTATGGCTACGCCAACAGCAGCAAAAACTGGCTAGAGGTTTAAAAGCCTTACACATACTGGCCTTAATTAGCCCTTTGTTGGGCTTGCTAGGCACGGTACTCGGCTTAATAGAAATGTTTGATGCGCTGGCAGTAAGCGAGCAAGCTGTTAACCCTGCAATGTTATCGCAAGGTTTAGGCACAGCCATGTATACCACTGCCGCAGGCCTATTAGTTACAGTGCCAGCACTGGCTTTTGCTCATGGTTTAAGCCTTTGGAAAGACAGGATTATTCATGAATTAGAAACCACCATTAACCAGGCAAATCTAATGATTGAAGGAGTAAATACTCTTGCCGATGACGCTCGCACCTTAGCGGTATTTCAGCCTGAAGCGAAGACTAAAGAGTTAGAGCACGCGCCAGCATGATCCGCATCGAACAACAGCACAATAGCTTTAGCATGGTGCCCGACTTAACCGCCCTACTCGATATTATTTTTATTGTATTGGTGTTTTTGCTGCTCACTGCCAATAGCCGGGTTTACCAAATGGATATGGATTTACCCAGCACCAGCCAAGAGCAAAGCAGCGTAGCCAGTGAACCTGCCGAGCTGCAGCTTAGTTTGTTTCAAGATAATCCCATTTGGGGTTTGGATGAGCAGCGTTATCAAACGTTTGCCGACTTTGAACAAGCAATAAAACAACAAACTAGTCAGCAAAGCGATCCTAGCGTGAGCTTAGCTAGCGAGCGCCAAGTGCCCGTTGAACACCTATTAAAAATGTTAGAGCTGCTACAGCAGCTAGATATTAAAACCACCCAAATACTCATGGATAAGAACAATGATTAAGCGCCATCTCTCCCCGCTGTTTTCTGCCTGTTTAGGGCTAAGCCTTATTGCCAGCACAGCGCTGCAAGCTGAACCGCTAAAACGCGTAGTAAGCGCTGGCGCTAACATCACTGAAATCATAATTGCCTTAGATGCTGAGCAACAGATTGTTGCGGTAGATTCTACCAGCCAGTTACCCAGCAACCTTTCGCTGCCAGTAGTGGGCTACCATCGCCAGCTTAGCGCCGAAGGTTTGTTAGCTCTTGCGCCCGATGCAGTAATTGGCAGTGATGAAATGGGCCCCGACAGCAGCCTTAATCAGCTGCAGCAAGCTGGCGTGCAGATCCACCGATTAAATAGCCAATCTACGGTTGCCAGCCTTGAACAGCGCATTGATGCCTTAGCTACACTGCTAGGTCATCCAGCCAAAGCCACGGAGTTGCATCAAAAGCTAAAACAACAGCTAACGCAGCTAGACGAATATTCACAATCGGCCAAGCCAATGAATACCCTGCTTTTTATGAGCCACGATGCGAAAAAGCTACTCACTGCGGGCAGCGATACAACTGCCAATAGCATTATGGAGCTAGCGGGCGCGGTAAACTTGGCCAAACCACATTTAAACAGCTACAAGCCGCTATCAGATGAAGCGATACTTTCTATGCAGCCAGAGCTCTTGCTGTTTAGCCAACGCAGCTTAGATAAATTAGGTGGTGTACAAGGTGTGTTAAGCAGTTTTCCGGTATTAGCTGCGACCCCTGCTGGAAAAACCAAGGCAATTTATGCGATTGATGGACATGCACTTATTGGTGGCTTAGGCTTGGCAAGCATAGATGAAGCGGTGCGCCTAAGCCAACGCTTGCAGTAAATCGTTAACCCCTTGCTGGCGAAGGCTCAAACCTTCGCCATTGTAATTACTAGGTTGTATTAATGTCTCTATTTTCTCAGCATTCGGCTAACCCCAATGCCTTGTTTTCAGGATGGCTACTGCCCGTGGCTTTGCTGGTATTGTTAGCCACCGCGCTATTGTCGGTCACCCAAGGGCCAATGAGTATTCCGGTTAGTGATGCCTTAAGTGCCTTACTGCCCTTTAACTTTGAAGGCGACGCACCGGCGCATTATCAATTAGTGGTAACGGGCATTCGTTTACCCCGCACCCTATTATGCATTGCAGTTGGCGCAATATTGGCAATGTGTGGCGCGGTAATGCAAGGGCTATTTCGTAACCCCTTAGCCGACCCCGGCATTATTGGTGTGTCTAGCGGTAGTGCAGCTGGTGCAGCCATTGCGATTGTATTGCTGGGCTTGGTGAACTGGCAACTGCCCGATTTTATTAGCGCTTTAGCGGTGCCACTGTTCGCCTTTATTGGCGGCTTTGTAACAACGGTATTGGTATATCGTTTAGGTACCACACCTAACGGTACTTCGGTAGTAATGATGCTATTAGCCGGTATTGCTGTTGGCGCATTATCTGGCGCGGGCATTGGCTTATTAAGCTATTTAGCCAATGACCAAATGCTACGTGATTTAAGCTTGTGGCAAATGGGTTCCTTAGCTGGTGCTACCTGGAGCAACATTGTATTAGCCTTTGTCACTTTAGCTATTTTGCTAGTGGTCTTTATGCGCAAAGCCCAAGCCTTAAATGCTTTGCTGTTAGGCGAAGCCGAAGCGGGCCACTTGGGTATTCAAGTTCAAAAACTTAAAAGCCAATTAATTTTCTTTACTGCTTTAGGTGTTGGTATCGCTGTATCGGTATCAGGTTTAATTGGTTTTGTGGGCTTGGTAGTTCCGCACTTAATTCGCATGCTGCTAGGGCCTAATCATCAACGCTTAATTCCTTATAGCGCATTATTGGGCGCAGCCTTATTGTTACTGGCTGATTTGCTTTCTCGCTTAGTGATAAGCCCTGCCGAGCTGCCTGTTGGCATTGTTACAGCCTTGGTTGGCGCACCGTTTTTCATCTTCTTGCTGTTACAACAGCGCCAGCGAATTGCTTAGGGTTTTTATGTCGTCTTTATCAAACAGTATTCAACTGCAAGGCTTAGATTTTTCGCTAGGCAATAAGCAGCTTTTTAGGCAACTTTCTTTAAGCTTTGCCGCTGGCCAACACACTGCATTATTGGGTGCGAACGGTGCAGGTAAGAGCTCGCTACTAAAACTAATTTGTGGAGATCGCCAACAACAAGCCGGCGACATCCAAATTTTAGCTAAGCCGCGCAGCGAATGGGATAAGCCCCAATTAAGTCGCCATTTAGCCGTATTGCCACAAAGCTCAGAACTAAGTTTTGCCTTTAGCGTGAGCGAAGTGGTCGGTTTGGGCTTAATTAACAGCCGCTTAAGTTATCAAGATCAGCAAAAGATTATTAAGCAACAGCTTGAGTTGATGGATATTTGGCACTACAAAGATACCCCCTACCCGCAGCTTTCTGGCGGTGAAAAGCAACGCGTGCATTACGCACGAGTGACTGCTCAGCTAGCCACCACGCCCATCGAGCAGCAAATTTTATTGTTAGATGAACCCACCAGCGCCTTGGACTTAAGCCACCAGCAAGTGCTAATGGAACACGCAGAAAAGCTCAGCCAGCAAGGCGCTACAGTCATTAGCGTGGTGCACGACTTAAACCTTGCCTCTCGTTACTGCCAGCGCATTTTGTTGTTAAAAGACGGTGAAATTTGCAGTGACGGAACGCCAGAAAAAGTACTTAATCAAGCCAACATTAAGCATGTATTTGATTACCAAGCCGAGATAATGCGCCATCCAGAGCAAGACTTTCCGGTGGTTATTTAGCAGCCCTGCTAACTTTTATTTCGAAAGCTGGCTGGGCTGTGGCTAGTTAGCTGCTTAAAGCGGGCGCTAAAGTGGGCTTGGGAGGAAAACCCGGTTTGATAAGCCACTTCTGCCAAACTTAATTCGCCTGTAAGCAATAAGCTTTTAGCCCGCTCGATACGGCGCTTACTTAGGTATTGATGAGGGCTTAACCCGCTGCTTTGTTTAAACATACGGGCAAAGTGATAGTCACTTAAATCCACCAACTGGGCTAATTGATTCAAGCTAAGTTTGTCGGCTAAATGTGCCTCTATAAACTCTTGGCAACGGGCAAGCTGAAATGGCGCAAGTCCGCCACTTAAGGTTGGTTCAGTTAACTGTTTAGTTAAATAGTGTTTGCTTATATGGCCAAGCAGCAGTTGGCTAAGTTGATCCAAGGCTAAACGGTCGGCATCGTCTTGCCAATTAAGCTTAAGTAGCCACTGCTGAATAAGGCTGCTTACGGCGAGATCGTCAGCAAAAGTAAGATCTTGCACGTCAAAGCCTGTGCTGCTTTTATCCCAAATGTGCTCAATGCTTTGGCTTAGATCTTTATCGCTAAAATATAAATGCACAAAGGCCAAATCACCATCCACTTGCCAACGAGATTCATGACCAGCAGGCATTAAACAAAGTTTTCCCGGAGCACCGCCACTCACCAGATCTGAGCCAATCAGCCGCTTAGTTTGATAACCACCAGAAAGGTAAACACTTAAGGTGTGATGCTCAGGGCGATGATAAGAGGTACGGTCATTTTGATTAGACCAACGGGCAAAACCTAACTGCTCGCCAAGGCTAACGCTATTATGTAACACTGCCCGCGCTTGATTAAGCCGTTCAAATACATGGCTACCTTGAATAAGGCGATGATCGGTTAAGTTGCTGCTCATACCACCTCCTTTTGGTGTAGCGCACTAGCCTAAAAAGTATCACCATCATTCCCACTTAAGCAAGCCCACTAACAACAGTAATTACTTGCCTTAGAGCAGATACTCAAATAAAATCCCCCCGATTACTATAAGCACTGAACCTGAACGCATCTCAGGCTATGTAGCGCATTCTTAAAAACTCTTCTAAGCGCTACCCTCCAAACCACACGGACGTAGACACTCTGCCTTTGCAAGCGGGGTGGTATTGGCGATCGTTGCTTAATTATTTACACGCAAAATTGAGACAAGCTCGTACATGAAACTACCTAATTTTCTGCCGGGATTTAGCGCTTTAACGCTATTGGCTCCCCTATTTAGCTTTGCAGAAAACTCACCGCAGCCCACTGATGACAGTGAGCAATACCAGGCTTTTTTCCCCATTTGGGCGCAAGAGGCCATCGATTTGGGCCACAAGTTGCCTAAGCCATATGGCTTTAGCATTAACTACATGAGCATGTCGCAGCCGCTAATTGTGGATAGCGTAGCCTTTTCTGGCCTTGGTAGCGCCATCGACAATCTGGTCGGTGTTAGTGGTAGCCACGCTATTCAAGACTCAGAAACTCTTACTCTGCGCGGAGATGTTTGGGTTTTACCCTTCATGAATGTATATGGGGTACTTGGACAAACCAAAGGCAGCAGTGTTGCCAATGTTCAAGTAGATCTCGCCGGTATGCCTATCGGAGACCCCTTCGATTTTAGCTTAAACTTTAGCGGTATAACCTACGGTGCAGGCACAACAATAGTGGGCGGCGTGGGGAACTGGTTTGCTTTGCTTGATGTTAACTACACCAATACCGATCTCGATATTTTAGACGGGGAAATCAGCACCATTGTGGTCACCCCACGCGCAGGTTACCGCTGGGAAGTGGGCGGGCGTGATATTCAGGTTTGGGGCGGCGCGATGTATCAAAACGTTGAGCAAACCTTTAGCGGCAACCTCAACGACATTGGTATTAATCTTCCACCACCGCTGCCTAGTGGCGGTAAGTTTGTGGTTACGCAACACCTAGAAGAAAAGTGGAATGCCTTAGTGGGCGGACAAATGTCGCTTACCGAGCATGTAGATGCTTTGCTGGAAGTAGGCTTTGGCAAACGCAGTAGCTTTATGCTTGGTCTAGGCTACCGCTTCTAATGCGCATAAAGAATGTGTTTCCCCGCTGGTTGCTCGGCTTGGCTTTACTGTTAAGCCTAAGCGGCTGTTCAGCCCTAGCGGTTAAAGAGCAGCTAGATGCCAAACAACTACAAAATGCGCAGTTTACCGAAAGTGAACTCAGTTTGGCCGAAGGTGGTCAACTGCGTTACTGGGTGGGCGGCCACGGTGAGCCATTGGTATTGCTGCATGGCTTTGGCGGCACAGCCACCACAACCTGGTTGCCAATGATGCTAGAGCTTAGCCAGCACTATCGAGTAATAGCCCCAGATTTAGCGTGGTTTGGAGACTCTTATAGCCAAGGTGACGCTAATATAAGCACCCAACGTGAAGCGGTCAATCAACTCTTGGCACAATTGCGCGTAGAGCAGTTTAACTTAGTAGGTATCTCCTATGGGGGGTTAGTCGCCTACGACATGATGGCCCAGCAAACAGGCATTAAAAAGGCGGTAATACTGTCTAGCCCAGGCACCTTTATCAGTGACCAAGAGCTGCTTGAACTTAGTCAGCGTTTTGAGCGAGAGCAGCCAGCCGATATTTTTGTACCTGAAAATCGCCAGCAAATGCGCCATTTGCTAAAGGGCGTATTTAGTCATTTTCCACCGCTGCCCCATGCAATAGATGAGCAAATCTATCAACGCTACTTTGCTCTATGGCAGGCTCAGAAACGCCAATTAATAGAAACCTTGCCCGAATACCGAGACCAACTCGCCCCGCAAGTAGAACCACAAAAGATGCCACCTACCCTGGTTATTTGGGGAGAGAACGATCGGGTATTTCCCTTACAGCAAGGCAAACAATTGGCGCGCTATTTAGATGCCCCCATGATGGTGATACCAAACGCCCCGCATAACATTAGCAATGAACATCCCAGCACTGTTAGCCAAGCTATAACGCTTTTTATTGAATGAGAACCATGAACAAACTTTGCACTGCCAATACAACTAACAACGGTCGCTTAATTAACACGCTGGCTTTGTTAGCTTCAATCGCCCTATTAACTGGCTGTTCAAGCAATAATTGGCAGACTCGCAACCAACCAACAACGGAAGCGGTGCAAAGTGCGCTAAGCGAGCAACCTGATTTGCAGCTACTTAGCCAACAAACTCCGCAACAATTTAGCCTAGCCAGAATGCCTGAAGACGTAAGACCTTGCTGCGCTTTTGGCAACGCCCACAAGGTTAAAGTAGGCAGCGTACAGGTACCTTTTTTCCGATATGCCAATACTTTATCGCTGGATGAAATTGGCCCGCATGCCTATGAAGCGGGCACTTGGAGCTTTCAACGTGGCGAGCCTAAGGGTCGCCGCAGCGGCGAAAACAATGGTCAACTTTATACCTTACGTGGCGGCTTTATCGACTTAGCCCATGTTCGCGATACAGCCGACAACACCGTGGCCTTGTTTCAGCGCATTTACCCACAGTTAGGCCAAGCATTTACCATTGAACTACCTGCGGAAATCGGCCCCAGAGAAATTCGCATTAAAGCCTTTAAGGTTGAGCATTTAAGCCACCAGCAACGCTGGGAGTTAGCCGCCCAATTAGCAGCGAGAATGGCGTATTCAATGGCCGAAGCACACGAAATTGCCCAATGGCATGGTTACCGTAGTTGGCGTCCATGGTCTGAAGAAGTATCGGCCTATTCGCCAGAAGATCTTTACTCAAACATGCTAGGTGCAAAAATTGGTTTAGCGTTGGTGGTAAACAACCTAAGCATGACCAGAGAGCTCTATAACCAGCACATGAGCCAATGGTTAAGCGCGTCTATTGCGCAATTGGAACCAGTATCAAAGCAGCAAACTAATGCCATGTTTGATGCCATAGACGGCCACTGGTGGGATTCAAATCAAGCACTGCCCAGTAAATTTATGCTGCTAAAACGCCATTATCGCTTAGGCAAAGAACAGCATCCTTACTTAGTGCCGGAGCAGCTTGCTCAGCAAGATGTGAACTGGCCATTGCTTGAACCACTCTTTGCCAAAACAGCTAGCCCTATGCCACTTTCGCTGCCCGCGATTGTTCATGGCATAGATATGGGCGGCGTTGCCCAACAGTGGCTAGAAGTAGCACCCAAGCACCAAGCAAGCTTTAGCCACATACCCAATCACCTTTGGCAAAACGGTTTTAGCAACCGCAAGTTTTTGGCGATATCTGCTTATAACCAGCTGCAAGATGAGTTAGAGCTGCAAGCCCATATTGGCGGCCAGTTAAATGATTAAACTGGTTTACTTTATTGCCGCTGTAAGTGGCGGTGCCTTGGCTTCAGCAGATTTAGCCGAACAGCAACAAAGCCAAGCCGAAGGGAGCTTTATCGATAACATTCTAGAAAAGCTTGGTGCCGACGGCGGTTACGATAGCAGTAAAGCCATCGACTTTAGCGTACTGCCCGGTCCATTTTATAATCCAGAGCTGTCATTAGGGGTGGGCATTTCCGCCATTGGTTTATACCAAATTGATGAAAGCGACCAAGTAAGCCAAACCTCTTCTTTGGTGATTAACGGCTTTGCTTCGATTAATGGCTCAATCGGTATGACCATCGACAACCGCAGCTTTTTCAAAGAAGACCAGTGGCGCCTTTATATTGATGCAGATATCGCCGACGCTCCCGATGTTTTCTATGGGGTGGGATATCAGCAAAACCATCAAGACAATAACCGGGTTGACTTTAATCATCGGGAATTTTCATTACGCCCAATGCTACTCGGTCGCGTGGCTGACTCAGCCTTTATTGGCGCAGGGTTTGACATTAGCTACGCGAAAGCCAGCGAGATCGACCCATCTCAAAGTGAAGTAGATAGCAGCATTCTTGAATCCAGCTCTAGTGCCGTGGGCCTTACCCTCCAAGCGAACTACGACACCCGAGACGTGGTACGAAATCCCTATGAAGGAAGATTATTGCAACTAGATGCTGGCTGGTATCACCCGCATATTGGTAGCAACGATAGCTTTCAAACTCTTAGCTTTAATTACAGCGAGTATTACCGCTTAGGCCCGCGAGATAGCGTGCTTGCTTGGCAATATAAAAGCCGCTTTAGCTATGGTGATGTACCTTGGCACACGCTTTCTACCGTTGGTGGTGGCTCGGCCCTACGTGGCTATACCACAGGCCGATATCGTGACAAACAAATGATGATGAGCCAAATAGAGTATCGCTGGGATTTACCCAGACGGCACGGCTTAGTGTTTTGGCTAGGTGCCGGCGCAGTAGCCCCGACATTGGATGAATTTAGCAGCCAAGAAATACTGCCCAACGCCGGCTTTGGCTACCGCTTCGAAGTAAAAAGCCGAGTGAACTTGCGCTTAGACATGGGCTTTGGTGATGGTGAAAGCGGCTTCTACTTTAATGTAGATGAGGCTTTTTAAACCATAAAGGCATAACCACAAACGATTTACGATTAGGAATTGCTTTGCATTTGGTATAATGAATTTATACACTTCGCCCTCGCCATAAGCTGTAGTAATGGAGCGCTTAAATGAAATCAGCAGAAAAACTAAGTAGTATTCGCACTCGCGTCCCCTTTCAGGTGGGCCGACGTAGCGATATTCCTGCTGAAATGCTCTCATTTACCGACCTAAACAGCGACAAAGAACACGTTGCTTTGGTATTTAAAAATGCCGATAGCCAACAAACTACACCTTTGGTACGGATCCATTCAGAATGCCTAACCGGCGACGTATTTGGCTCATCTCGCTGTGATTGTGGCGAACAGCTAAACGAAGCTATCGAAAAAATGGCTGAGCAAGGCGGCATTATTTTATATATGCGCCAAGAAGGCCGCGGCATTGGTCTGTACAACAAGCTAGATGCTTACGAATTACAGATTAAAGGCGTAGATACTTACTCGGCGAACAATCAATTGGGCTTTGATGACGATTTACGCGACTTTAGTGAAGCGGCACAAATGCTTAAAGCTATGGGTGTGTCGGAATTAAAGTTACTTAGCAATAACCCCAAAAAACAAGCCGCTTTAGAGCAAAATGGTATTGCAGTAAAAGAGCTGCAAAGCACTGGTGTATATCGAAAAGTAGATAACCACTACTACTTAGAAACCAAAGCCAGCCGTGGCAAACACCGCTTAAAACTTACCAAGGACATGCAACCGTCTTAAAAAGCGCAATAATCTATAAAAACGACTAGCGCTGCGCAATAATCTGAAATACTTCCTAGCGACCACCTGAGACACTACGCTTTTAGTGACACCAGCAGGAGGCTGTAATGATAGGCTTTATTTATTTCGCAACCGTATTTATATGGGGCACCACTTGGTTAGCCATTGCCTATCAAATTGGCGACGTGCCGATTGCCAACTCTATCATGTACCGCTTTGCCCTTGCCTCCTTGGTATTGGTGCTGTTTCTGCTTATTACCAAACGCCTACAAAGACTTAGC
The DNA here is from genome assembly GCF_037076485.1 of Agarivorans sp. OAG1. NCBI lineage: Bacteria > Pseudomonadati > Pseudomonadota > Gammaproteobacteria > Alteromonadales > Alteromonadaceae > Agarivorans > Agarivorans sp. OAG1. The sequence continues at coordinate 1,084,042 of NZ_AP028990.1, read as the reverse complement.
TTAAAACAACATGGCAGCTGCTTATTGCTGGGTTTATGTTTGTTTAGCTGTAATTTTATGCTGTTTTACCATGCTGCCCAATACATCCCAAGTGGCTTAATTTCAATAGTATTTTCCATCGCGACCATTATGAACATGGGCAATAGCTGGCTGTTTCATGGGCAAAAACCCAGCTTGCGTTTAATCTGCGGAGGCATATTAGGTATAAGCGGCATTATCCTGTTGTTTTACCCTGATATCAGCCATAGCGAAACTGCCAGCCAACAGTTGCTTGGTTTAGTAATGGCGCTAGCAGGAACCTACTGTTTCTCGCTGGGTAACATGCTCTCGGCCAAACAACAAAAACAAGGCTTATCGGTTCTCTCTGTCAACGCTTATGGCATGGCTTATGGCGCAGCACTGCTATTAGTTTGGGGCTTGTTAAGTGGCCAAGAATTTGGTTTTAGCACTGAGCCGCTGTACTTAGGTAGTTTGATATATCTGGCGATAATTGGCTCGGTATTAGGCTTTAGCTTTTATTTGGTATTAGTGGGGAAATTAGGCCCGCAAAAAGCCGCCTATGCCACTGTGCTTTTCCCAGTAGTGGCGCTAGGTTTATCAACCGTTTTCGAAGGCTACCAATGGACATTAGTAAGCTTAAGTGGCGTTGCAATAGTGTTACTTGGCAACTTACTGGTATTTACCAAAGCCAGCCCATGGCAAAAGTGGCGCTTAAAGCTCGCTAAAGTTGAATGAATGGACAACATTTTTGAGCATCCCTGCACTTTAGTAACATACAAATGTGAGCATTAGCAGAATACACCAATAGTATTATTAAATATCACTTACAAGTTGTTCTATACTGATTAAGTTATTAATTTGCAAGGATAGCTTTCATGCTCAAATCTATATCGATTCGTAAAAAACTCTTTGTTCTTCCTTTACTGCTAGCAGCAGCAATGATGGGTGAAGTAATCCTTGTAACAAGCTCTCTGCAACAAAACCATGACGACGCACAAATAGTAAATATTGCCGGTCGCCAACGCATGCTTACTAAGAAATATTCTGCTGAAGAGTTGCATAGAAGCTACTTAAAAGAACAAGAATTTCCAGGCATTCTTAGTGCCGACAACACGGTAAAGCTATATGAAGCTTCACTCAGTGCGTTAATGAGGGGCGGTCAAACCTACGCAGATTTAGGCCTCAAACAGCCTATAAACTTACCCGCTCCCAGTTACCAACCCTTCATCGACCAACTTCAACTCGTTGAACGTTTATGGAAACAACAATTAACTGCAGCACATAAACTGGAAAACGACCCTACAGGCGCCAATGCCAACGCTTTTTTGGAAATAAACCACAAGAGTATGGCGGCCATGAACAAAGCGGTACTCATTTACGCCGATTACGCAGAACTTAAACTAAACAACCTCGTTAATAACAGCATCGGGCTCGCAGTGATTATGGTGATTTTGGCCTCGCTAGTAGCTTGGATTGTCATTAGAGACACTACTCAGCCAATTAATCTATTAGTAGGAATTAGCCGAAAAATTAGTCGCGGTGATTTAAAGTCATCAGCTGAACTTACCCAAATTATCAGCAAAAATGAATTAGGCATGTTGGCGCACCACATCGAATTAATGCGTGAGTCGCTGCAAGAAGCATTAAACGAAATTCAACAGGCTTCTAGCAGCATTAACTTGTCGTCAAACCAGGTGTCGGAGTTATCCAGTCAAATTAGCCAAGCTAACCGCAACGAGCAACAACGCTTTAGCAATATGTATGAGAACTCTCAAACTCTTGAAGAATCCACCGCTCGCTTAAGCGAGATTGCCGCCGAAACCTTAACTATGGTGACCCAGTGTAACGAGTTATCCACTAACGCCTCAGCCTTAGTGGGCGAAAACATCACCATGATGACCACCACCTCGGAAGAAACAGTTAAAGCCAGCAGCTTTATTAAAGATCTAAGCAACACTGCTGAGCAAGTTTATGGCATTGTGGATGCCATTCGCGCCATTTCAGAGCAAACTAACCTACTTGCACTAAATGCCGCAATTGAGGCCGCCAGAGCCGGCGAACAAGGCCGCGGATTTGCCGTAGTTGCCGACGAAGTGCGTAGCCTTGCAGCCAGAACAGGAAGTTCCACCGACGAAATCGCCAAGTTAATTACCCAGCTTACCGAAGGGGTACAGCAAGTCGTTAACAGCATGGGAGAGGTAACAGAAAAGGTTGAGCTAAGCCGCGAAACCTCGAAGCAAACCGAACAAGGCATTCTCCAGGTAACCGATAAAATTCAATCTGTGGCGCAAGCGCAGCAAAGCATCGATGAACAAGTAGACCGCCAAAATCAGCAATTAGATATATTGAAAGAAACCCAAGCCGAGCTACAGGAAATCATTGAGGAAAGCCATAATAAGTCGGAAACCTCATCACTGGTTGCCGGGCAATTGGCGAGAGTATCTAGCAATGTCACCGACTTACTACAGCGCTTTTCTATCGAAGCGTCGCTTAAAGCAGAAACTAAACACGAAGACGAAAAACGCAGTCATCCACGCGTACCTACTGGCTTACATTTCTCACTAAGCCAAGGGCATTTAAAAACCCAAGGCTTAACCAAAGACATTAGTAAAGGCGGGGTAAAACTGGTTATTCCTGGCAGCATGCATTTAAACAACAAGCAATCAATTGTGCTCAATTTGGCTTACTTATATAAGGGAACCAACAAGCAATTTGATATAGCCGGTAAAGTGATGGATGAAACCAAAGACGAATCTGGAAAACTTCAGTTGCACATCCGTTTTGAACAAGCAAATACAGAGCAAAACAAAGCGTTAGACGAAATTTTTGAAGAGCATGGCCTGCAGTCAAACTTCAATAACAATGGAACAAAACAGCGCTACCTAGACCCACACACCGATACAGTGCAATACAGCTCTTAGCTACTGCTAAACTAAAAAAGCCAAGCCTTACTGCAAATAGTAATGGGCTTGGCTTTTTCACATTTTTGGGAGTTTACAGCGCTAAAACGCTTAAGTGGTTATCCCACTGCCAAGCAGTTTGTTGGCGCTGCAGTTTACTGCTTGGCTGAATAAGCTGGCCTTGCCCGGTTGAGGCGAACCACGAATGTTGGCTAGCAGCTAAGCCACACACATCATCAATTTGCATAAGCTGCTCAAGCTCTCGGCTTTGTTCTGACCATACAGCCAACTTAGCACCGCGTGGAGAACTGGCGATAAGCTTGCCATTGCTGCTTACTATGCTGCCAATATATTGATTAAACAAAGCCCAATAATCGGCATCAGCATCCAGCGCTTGGCATTGCTCATTGCCTTTGTGAGAGTATATGAGCGAGGTAACTTCTTGCTCTGGGTTTTGTCCTTGGCAAGCTAACCACACGGTATCGCTGGCTTTAGAATAACTTAGATGGCGAATGCTTAACTGCGGGTTGTTGAGTTCTCGGCGTTGAAGCAGTTTTCCGCTTCGGCTATCCAAATACAATAGAGCTGGCTGCATACTGTCGAGATTAAGCTTTTCTCGCCCTTGGGTATGAATGCCCCCCACCGCAACCACCAAACGCTGCTGCGGCAATAACAGTAACTGGTGTGGGCCTAATCCGCCCAGTGACCACTGAGCGCTTAAACTCCACCCGGAATCTAGCTGGTGATACACCAAAATCTGCCCTTCACTGCTAGCACTTAGCCCCGCGGTCACGTAAAGCTGCGTGGCATCTTCCGAAAAAACTGCATGCCCAAAAAAGTGCATACCTTGTGGCGGTGAAAGCTGTTGAATCACCTCACCAGACTCTGGCGAAAACAACATGATGTATATGCCCGGCCGGCGAGCAACACAAGCGGCTAGAGCCTGCTTAGGTTTGGCCAAGGCAACATAGTGGCCCCGAGCAGGCAAAGCTAACTGGTAACGCAGTTCGCCTTGTATATTCATGGCTGCGACATAGTGTTTATCTACTTGCTTGGCACAAGCAATCAGTAAACTTTGCGGGCTTAGAACCGACTCATTGCTTAAGCCTTTTGCTAAGGCGGGTAAGCTTAAGCAACTAGCCGAAGCCCCAAAACCCAGCAGCTGAAATAGCACCTGTCGGCGATTAAACTTAGTCGCCATCGTTATTGTTAAAGCCCAGTTCAATCGATAAAGCTTGAGGAATTTGGTTAGCAAACAAGCTATCCAGCTTGGCTAAGTGAGGTTCGGCTTGCTGCCAAACGGCAAGTTCTACTTTTTCATCACTGGGCTCTTGGCCTGGCATAAGTGGTGTTAAGGCACTAAATTGCTCACTCACCTGTTTTGCTAACTTACTGTCATTGCTGGCTAAAAACGGCGCTAAATCCTGCTGGTAACGCGTTTGCAACAGGCTTAACTGCTCGGCTAATAACTCAGCGCTAATGTTAGCTCGCCACGCCTCGCCTTGGTATGGGCGCAAGCGTTGGTGCTTGGCTGAATACATCGCGCGAAACTTTCGCAGCATAGTACTAGTTTGTAAGCGATAACTATTTAGCACATCACTGCGCAGCTGCTCTACTTTCAGCTTTTCCAATTCAGCACTTTGTAGGCCGCTACTCACTTGCTCGGTTACACTCACATAACGGTTCACCGCACCCGGCAATAGTGAACAGCGTTGTTGGTCGCTTAAGGTTTCAAACAGTAAATACTCTTGAACCCGTAGGTTACTGTGGGTATCGCTTAGTGGCATAGGCGCATTAGATAAAGCCGCCTTTACCTTACGCCCAGTGGTATCTTTTTTATCTGGCCAATAGCTAATCGCCCAGTTGAGCTTAAGATCAACCAAGGGACCAAGGGCGCTAGATTGCAGCGGCAAATAGGCCAAATAGTTTTGCTTCCATAGCAATTGGCTAGCTAACAGAGCCTCTTGGCTAGGATGGGCACAGTAGCTCTCGATGTGTTGCTGATAACTACGCGCCTGTTCAAGCAGCTGCGCACTAACCTTAGAAATTGACTGTTTTTCTTGCTCAAGCCATTGCTGCTGAGAGGTAGTGGCGCTGGCATTAGCACAACTTAAGCCCAATACTCCCAGCAAACCCATGGTTAGGCCACGCAAAAACTGCTTCTTCATACTTCGTCCTTACAATGAATTCACAAAAGCCACTAGCGCTTCGCGCTGCGACTGATTCAAGTTAGCAAAGGCTTGTTTTGCTGCTTCGGCTTCGCCGCCATGCCATACAATCGCTTCGGTAACATTACGCGCACGCCCATCATGTAATAATTGGCTATGGCCATTTACCGTTTCAGTAAGCCCTACCCCCCATAGTGGAGGGGTTCGCCACTGCTGGCCATTAGCCAAATACTCGCCACGACCATCGGCCAAATCTGGCCCCATATCGTGCAACAGCATATCGGTATACGGGTAAATAAGCTGCTCACTTAATGCCGGCAATTGTTCACGTTTTGCAGTGGTAAAACTGCGTCTGTGGCAACTGTCACAGTTAACTTGGCTAAACAGTTTATCACCTAATTCAACTTGTTCAGCATCCTTAATGCGGCGTTTAGGCACCGCTAAATGCTGGGTATAAAACTCAACAAAACCAAGCAGTTTATCACTCACTTCCGAACCATCGGGGTCAACGCCAGAGGTCGCGTTTAAACAATCCTGTTGCGCAGCAGTACAGTGATCTTTAGTGAACATTAAACTGGTAATGCCAATGTCGCCGTTAAATGCTGCAGCGTTTTGCTGCATCAAGCTAGGCTGTCCTGCTTTCCAACCAAAGCGGCCTAAATTAAAGGCTTGTAGTTGGGCATCCCACACTTGGTTAGCCACACCTCGAATACCGTCGTTATTGCTATCCTCAGGATCGGCATTGGCTAAAATGTCTTCGGCACTAATGCTTTCAAGTAAACCTAAACCTATCATCGGTGAAGCAATACGCGGAGAAAACATCGTATTGGGGTGCATCTCGCCATAGCCTAGCTGGTCAACAATCAACTGTGGTTGGCGTAATACAATACTGCTGCCGTCGGCAAACTTAAAAGGTTTATCGGTATAGGCAAAGCGAACCCGCGCTTCTGCGGCAACACCGGGTATGGCTTGGTCTTGAATTTGCCCGCCATAAGTAGGCTCTGGTACTACGCCGTTTTGAGCTTCTAGGGCTTTTTGTTCCTCTGTTTCTGCAGGAATGCTAATCCGCACCAACATCGATACAGCATTGTTTGCCCCAACCGGTGCAGGGTGGCCTCGACCATCTTTAATGTGGCAGTTTTGACAACCATTGGTATTAAACAAAGGACCTAAGCCATCTCGGGCGATAGTGGTAGCTGGAGCTACAACCCAAGGGTTACGGAAAAAGCTGTTACCGGTACTAAAGTTAAGCCGACCTTCAAAACCTAAATTCGCTGCCGGCATAGAAAACGCGTTGGCATCAGTTTGGGTCGTTGTTGTATCACCGCCCGGTTTTTTGGGGTTCGCTAACACCGCCGAACAAAACACAGCAGCTACAGTAATTATTATTGTTTTTGTTGGGTTAAATTTCACACTCACTCTCTCCATAGAATGGTACTTCAGAAAGCACAAAAGGGAGCCTAAGCTCCCTTATATAAACAACCTCTAATTAGAACTCGTGATCTGCAGTATCTGGGTTTAGGTTGTCTATACCTAATACTTTGGCGCTCGCTTCAATAGCGCGGGTTTGTTCAACCAAGGCTAAAATGGTTCCATTAATTAGTGCATGGCCATCACTATTGCTAGCAGCAATAAGTTGGTCGAAGTATACGCCTTGTTGCTCGGCGCTCGCTACCAATTTGGCTGTTTCTGCCATAGATTGCTCAAACATCTTCTTATTGCTCTTTGCAACACTTGGGTCTTTTTGGGCAACTAACTCAGCTAAGCTTGGACCAGTTAAGGTTGAACCATCTAAACGCTCAAAGCTGCCAAAGTAAACATTGCTAATACCTTGGTTATTGTAGAAGTGAGAGTTGTGCGTATTGTCGCTGAAGCAATCGTGCTCGTCTTCGGTTGAATTAGCTTCTAAGGCTACCTTCATACGCTCGCCTGCTAGCTCGCCTAAAGACAAGCTGCCCATGCCAAACATCATACGGCGTAGCGCTTGTTCACTTGGTTCTGCCACTAGCTGCTGCTGGTATTCGCCACCTTTAGCCCACTGCTTGCTCATCCAAGCCAAGTCATCAACTAATAGCTGAGTTACAGCGCTTAGATATGCAGCGCGGCGCTCACAGTTCCCATTAGTACAGACATCGCCTTTAGCAAAATCGGTGTAAGCACGCTCGCCTGCACCTGCTTTAGTGCCATGCAAATCTTGACCCCATAACAAAAATTCTACAGCGTGGTAGCCAGTAGCAACGTTAGCTTCTGAGCCCGCTAATTCATTTAAAGAAGCTAATAGCTCTGGGGTAATGTTGCTTAAATCAACCTTGTCTTCACCTACTTGCAGGCTAGTGTTGGCAACAATATTTGCCGTAGCGCCAGGGTTACCAAGCTCGTATTGGTAATCGGCGGCAACGTAATCGATTAAGCCTTCATCTAAAGGCCAAGCATTAAGCTGCCCTTCCCAGTCGTCAACAATTGGGTTACCAAAACGAAATACTTCACTTTGCTGGTAATACACGCGAGCCACTTTCCAAGCGTCTTTCGCTGCTAATAAGCTTTTTTCTGAAGGCGCTTCAATAAGCTGCTGCGTTGCTTGCTGTAGCTGTAAAGCACTGGCGTGCGAATCACTAAACACTGCATGAGCTAACTCTGCATAATGCTCTACTACTTGATCTTGTTTTACATCTGCAAACGATGCGTTTGCCAACAATACTGTTGAACCTACTACTACTTTAAATAAGCGCATTGCTATCCCTTTCAAAACACACATGATAATTATTCTCATTATCTTTATCATTGATAATAAGTAAACAAAAATATGTCATTTTGTAAAAATTAATAAAAAGTAGCGCCATTTAACAAAGCACAAAATCACCATATTGATGTAATTAAGTTGTCATATAATTCTCGTTAAATACCCGCGCATGAGAAATTCAGCATCTGGTGAGTAGGAAAGGTTGCCAAGCCTTTATGAACTATTTGGCAACATTTCCCGTTCTAATGACTTAGTTCACACACTTAAATGAGGGTAAAAAAGAGTATGAGCACGCTTAATGGAAAGCAGTTTTGGAAAGCATTACGCAAAAAAGGAATCCCACCTTCGGTATTTGCGATGAAAGCCAATTGTTCGTTAAACAGTGTCTATAACTTGAAAGAGCGCAACCAAATCCCAGAAAAATTTGCGCTGGTACTAGATAGAATAAATTAAGACATTCTGGCGAGTTAATCAGTACCCAGATTAACTCGCTTACTAAAATTATTTCAACAGCTATGCCCGTAACAAGCTCACTTCTTTAGGCTCAGCCTTGTTCTCAAAGCTAACTTACCGCTGATTAAACGGCTGCAGTTACCGACATCTCAACCAGTATCTCTTCTCGCGCCATATGAGCTTGCACACATGCTCGTGCTGGCGGAGTAACATCGGCTATCCAAGCGTCCCACACTTTATTCATTTCGGCAAAATCATCCATGGTGCGCACGTAAATAGTCACGCTTAGTAACTTCGACTTATCGGAGCCAACCGTTGCCAACAGCTCTTCTACTTTTTCTATAGTGGTACGGGTTTGTTCGGCAATCCCTTGGCTGGTGTCTTTAGCCACTTGGCCACATAGATAAACGGTATTGTTATGCACCACTGCGCGACTCATTCGCGCTTTGCTCTCGAAATGTTGAATAGACATGTTTGCTCCTTATAAAAAAGGCTAGCATCGCTAGCCTTCACATTATTAAATCATAGCGCTTAACGCGCCAAAGACAGTGGATAGTTACGTTGTACTGCTAACTGTTCCGCTAATGTTAACACCTGTTGATAGGCTAAACCCTGAGTACTCTGTAAGGTATTAAGATCGCCGCAAGCAGCAGGGCTAAGTAGGCCTAGCTCTCGTATGTTTTCAATAATTTGCTCAGCAGCACTTAAGGCCGAAGAGAACTTTACAATCTCGGTACGTGCATAGTGGGCCTTATCGAAGGAAACGCTAGCTGCGCGTAAACTTGGGTCACTGCCCGGTATTTGCTGGGCACCAAATAGCGGCCGACCAGCCACCTTGGCATTGCTAAAGCTTGGTAAGTAGCGCGACATATGTTTTACCGCCTCGGCAGTGCGCTGCTCTACTTCTTCAGCTTGCCAACCTTGGGTTAACTTGCGACTTAAGCTTGCATCTAGCTCTGGTTGGGCACTGCTTTCGCTGGAGCTAACCAAGCCGCCTTTAAACAAGGTTACGGTGTCGGTCATACCATGCAGCTGAAACAAACCATCTGGATAGGGGGTTAACTGCGCCATACCATTTGGCGTACCGCGCTCTCCATGAACGATTAACTCGGGCCAGCGCCCTTGTGGATTTGGCCAAGTGGCCAAATATGCAGCTTTAAACTCAACCATTCGGCTACGGCTTAGCTTGGCCATATCGTCAATACTGCCACTGCGATATCCACAAGCGTTAATGAGGTAATCCACCTCTATGCTATGGCTACCCTGCGGACTGCTGTAATCCACCCGCCAACGCGGTGTAGCACCTGGCAGTAACTCTATGTGCGTGACTTTAGATTGGGTAAACACTTGGCAGTTGGGCAAGCGCTCACTGGCTAACTTAACCGTGGCGGCAATACGCAACAGGCTTAAGCCGTACTCCTGCACCTGTACAAAGGGAAACTTAAAGGCCGATAAATCTAAGTTTTTGGCAACCGGAATCATCCACTCGTCTGGGCTTTGTGGTTGGGCTACCAACCCTTGCTTGGCCAGTGCCTCTAATTGTTCACGGCTGTAAAGGCGATAATAATCTTCGGCTGGGCCTAGTTTTTGATTGGCTGGGTCTTGTTCAATAAGTGCAGCGTAATGGGCTTGCACCTTGCGTAAACGGGGAAGTAATGCTTCGGGCTCGCCGGGGTCATTTAGTGGCACACTAATAACCGTAGGGCGCCGGTTAACTGCGTGCGGAAATACCCTCAAAGTATGAATGGATTGCTCAAGTAACTTTAAACACTGTTCATCGGAGATTTCTCGATACAGGTTACCACCGGCATGTAAATGACAAGCTGGCGGCCCGTTCACTAAACTAGGCCCTGCTTCAAACAGGCTAACCTTGGCGCCAAACTCAGCCAGCTTAAGGGCTGCAGCGCTGCCGGCAATTCCACCACCTACTACGGCGACTTGAGGCGAAACAGAAGAGGTCGCCGTCACTGGGTGCATTTGCATCACTAAAATTTCATCCGCTAAAGAAAAAAACTATAACGTGATTATTCTAACTGTCGATCAGTAACAATGAAACAGAATTTGCCCTAATCGAGCAGAGCTAAGCTACAGATAAATCGAGAAAAGAGGTTCGCATTGTCAAACAAGAGGTATTGAGGTTGAGAGAACCAAGACCATTTTGCTTTAACCAAGTAACATAGGCTCGCATATCTTCGTCATTGGGAACAATAACTCGCCGATTATTATCGCGCTAATGAGGTGCTCCGCCACACCGGGCTAGTAAACACGAAGTTTTCGAGCTACTTCAACACCGAAAGCAATATGTTTACTTTAGTGTAGGAAAATATAAAGTAACTCTTACCCTTTTATTTTATTTACTTTAATTCCGGTTAGATTCCCTTCAAACACAAAAATAGTAGCATTATCATTACACTCATAGGACTCCATTTGCTGTTCATAGCCCCCCCAAAAGAAAGAAATAGCTATATCATCATTACAAACTAAAACTTCCTTATCATGGCAATTAGCAGGTATTAAATCCCATCGGTAGTCATTACATTCAGGACCAATAAATCCACTTGGGTGTTTAGCAACCATTACGGGATCTATCGCTTCAATCTCTGCGAGTTCACCTTTAGCAGTAATCCAAACACAAGTACTAAACCCAATATTAACAGGAATCAACGAAGTGTATAAATCCTTAGTTTCTACACCATAAACAGGAACGGATAAGTCAACAGTTGTAATATACATAGCCTAGTCTTAGGAATAAAAGGGATCAGAGTCACTTTAATCTAGCTAACAAGCTTTCGCCACCCTTTACGCCTGGCTCGAATGCCTTCTATTACCCGTTGCACCACAAGCCTTACAACTTCCTATTTAAACTTGTCATTACCTAATGCCAAACTTTTTGTGTGGTTCTATCAATCCTATCAGCCTTTATATAAGACTTAATCAGCAGGTTGAGACCGAACTTAATGCAATAGGCAAAGTTGCTCTGTGAGTAGCTTTTCTATTGTGCAACTGTCTTTCGCCTAGTTACACAATAAACTGAAAAAAAAGCCTTAATAAAAGAGAGGTTTAAAAATTGATAGCGGCAGCTTGAGAGAAGCGTATGAACAACGCAGAAACGAAAAAGGCCAGCTAATTAGCTGGCCTTTAAAATTTGGCAGGGGCGGAGAGATTCGAACTCCCAACATTCGGATTTGGAATCCGACGTTCTGCCATTGGAACTACGCCCCTGCAACGGAAGCGAATTATACATAAGCCAGTTTAAAGGTAAAGGGTTTATCGTGTGCTTTTGTTCAAGCGCACAAAGAACCAACAATTTGCAGATAAAACCCGCTAAAGTGTCGAAAATTCAAACAAAAATGAGCTTGTTTATTTTTTAACTCACGCACAGTTCTTTTTTTAGCATGTTGCAAAGTTGTTAAGCCAAGGGCAGCATCAAAGTGGACAGACCTGTTAAGGATAACAAGAGCCTAATTATGCTAAACCCAGTTGAGATATTTGCCAGTATCTTTAAACCTAGAACTAAGGTTAAAGACGAACACCTACAAGCGGTAAAAACCTTGCTGTTTTACTTATTTTTTGGCTTGTTAGTGGGAATATATAGCGCATTTAAGTGGCAAAAATATGCCCATAGCGATCTTATAATCAGTTCGTTAGCTTTAATCGCTAGCACCCTACTCGCCAGCACTATGTTACGCACCGGTTGGCACTACCTTGTAGTAGCCAATATTGCGCTAGCCGGCATGGCGCTGCATGCCATGAACATCGTTTATCAATCTGGTGGCTTATTGCACTCGCCGCATATCTTTTGGCTACCTACCCTGTCCTTATTAAGCTATTTGGCAAGTAATCGATTTTGGGGAAATCTTTGGACTGGCGTTTTATTTAGCATTGGCTTGGTGATGTTATGGGCCGACTACACGGGGATGCAGTTCCCGCAAATGCAATTACCAGCGCGTGCTATGACCATTGAGCTATTCTCTGGTTTCTTGCTGCCCTTGATATTGTTATGGCTAGGACAAAACTATGCGCTAGGTTTACGTGACCATGCCTTTGAGCAAGCAAAGCAAGCGCAATTGAGTAATCAAGATATGATGCAGGCTTCAGAGCAATCCAAACTACAACTTCAACAGGTGGTTGAACACGCTAGTGATAGCTCTACACAATTGGTTAGCTCTGCCAGCGATATGTCGAACACCGTACAACAGATGAACAATAAAGCTGCTCAAATTGCCCAAAGCTCTGCCCACCAGCATCAATCTATTTCTCAAATTAATCAAAATTTGGCGCACATGGAACAGGTGTTAGCGCAAGCTAATCACTCAACGTCGCAGCTATTGTCGCTCTCGCAACAAGCTTCTGGCAATGCAGAGCAAAGCGCTCTGGCCATTAATCAAACCGAACAGTCGATGCAAAAAATTCTTAGTAGTAACCAGCAAATAAACAGCGTCACCGACTTGATTAGCGACATTGCTAATAAGACTAATCTGTTAGCTTTAAATGCTGCTATTGAGGCTGCTAGAGCGGGTGAACATGGTAGGGGTTTTTCTGTTGTGGCCGACCAAGTTCGCGAGCTTAGCCAGCGTAGTAGCCAGTCGACCCAACAAATTCGTGGTTTGTTGGAAACCTGTTCTGCCGACGTTCAGCAAGGTTATAAGGTGGTTGAGCAAAGCGGTGAAATTCTGCATAGCATCATTGGCTTGGTGCAGGATATTTCTGATGGAGTGGCTCAGATGGCTGCGGTAATGCAACAACAAGCAGAAACCGTAGCAGAAGTAATTAATGCCAGCTCAGAGGTGTCGAGCTTTAGTCAGCATAATTCACAGAGCAGCTCGGCATTATTAGACAATACCGAACAACTTACCGGCATTGCCACTCAATTAGAGGGCATGGCTGAGCAGCTTCATCAAACCGTTGCTCGTAGCGAGCTTTAACACTCTATAAAAAACTCATACTAACAATAACTAAGTATGAGTTTTTGGTTTGATTGAATGTTAAGCAGAAGGCTGAGCCGACATTTTGGCTTTTAAAAAGTCACTATGGCTAAGATAGATTAGATCGGACACCTGGCGAATAAGTGCCTCTTCTTGTGGATCGATAACGCCGTCTGCGTAGGCCACCTTCCAAAGTGCTTCGGTAAACTGGTAACGCAATTGGTAGTCCAACTCTTTAACATGACGGGTGAAGTCAAATACCGAGATGGCTTGATTAGCTTGAGTTTGCGCCTGCAAAAATAAATTCTCAGCTTCTTTGTCATCTAGCTCAAAAAGCCGCTTTATTTTACGCAGTATCACCGCATTTTCGGCATTACTTTGTTGGTTATCGCTCTGGCTTAATTGCACTAGTAGGGTGGTTGCTGCGAGTTCTACATTGGGTAACTCACCCTCACTGCTAGTCTCTAGCGTGGCCTGTAAGAACTCTTTAAGGGCTTTAAGCATGCGCCTTCCTCTTTACAATCTTGAAGAAAAGCAGAATAAACTAGCCCAAGCAAAATGCCAAATAACCAACAAGCAAGTGTTAGAAATGAAAAAGCCCCGTCATTAGACGAGGCTTTAAAAGGATGGTGCCGATTGCCGGAGTCGAACTGGCGACCTACTGATTACAAGTCAGTTGCTCTACCAACTGAGCTAAATCGGCACACTGTTGGTACTGCTGATACGCTGTATCGAGCGAGCGCTATTAAACGGATTTTCACAGTGCTTGTCAACGGCCAGAGTGAAAAAATTTTTAATCCGCGCACAACTGCCAATTTAATAACCAATTAAGCTACTTTTTCAGCACTTAGTACTTGAGGCTCAGCAAGGTTAATCGATTCAAGTTCTACTGTCGTTTTCAAACGATCATCCCAGCGGCGTAATTGCAGCTGACCATCCATGGTTTCACACAATAAGGTGCAGTTTTCAATCCAATCTCCATCGTTAGCATATACAACGCCCTGTTGCTCACTTAGCTCAGGGTGATGAATGTGCCCACATATCACCACATCTACTCCTTGGCGTACTGCTTCATTCACCACCGCTTGGCGATAGCGAGCGATAGCCTCGGTGGCTTTGGCAATTTTAGACTTGATATACCCCGCCAACGACCAATAGGGATAACCCAGCGCATGGCGAATTTTGCTCGAAGAGCGGTTTAGAAATAGTAAGAAGTCATAAAGGTGATCGCCCAACTTGGCGTAAAAACGGCCAAAACAGACTTCTTCGTCGAACTGATCACCATGCACCATCAAAATTTGTTTACCAGTAATGCTGGTATAGCGGTACTGTTTGCTCACTTTCACATCGGCGAGGTCCATGCCGTGATAAGCTTTAAACAGTTGGTCATGATTGCCGGGAATGTACACCAGTTCACAACCAGATTTAGCCAAACTCATCAAGTATTGCAGCACTTGGTTATGAGACTCTGGCCAATATACCCGGCGCTTTAACGCCCATACATCAACAATGTCTCCCACCAAAAAAATTCGCTTGGCTTTAGTTTGTTGTAATAGCTGCAGTAGCATTTCTGCCTTGCAATCTTTACAACCCAGGTGAATATCTGAAAGCCATAGGCTCTGATAGATCTGTTTTGTTGTCATTACTTACGCCACATCATCCCTGTTATGGCTAATCTAAAAGGCATATTTGACCAAAAAGTGACGCTTTGATGTCAAGACCATGACAGAATTATCATTGCTAAGCTAAGAGGCTTTGTTTAGTGTACTAAACTCAATTAGGCTAGTGAGAGTGCTTAGGCTTTAGTGGCGCTTAATCGAGTTAATTGGAATGCATAACCATCACGGAGTAGATAGTGAGATCTAATTCCCCACAACGCCCATTATCAATTGCCACCATTGGCGGCGGAAGCGGTCACTTTGTATTGTTATCGGCTCTTAGAGATGCAGATCACCTAGCGATTAGCGCCATTGTATCGATGACCGACAGTGGCGGAAGCACCGGCCGCCTGCGTGATGAACTCGGCATTTTGCCACCAGGGGATATTCTTAAATGTGTATTAGCCCTCTCTCCCTATCGAGAACTAGCCCGTAAGCTTTTGTTAAAACGCTTTACCAAAGGCAAGCGTTTGTCTGGTCATAGTGCCGGTAACATGCTGCTTACCATGCTCTCGCAATACAGCGGTTCTTTTTCGGAGGGTATTCAAGGCTTAGCACAAATGCTTGACGTTGAAGGAGAGATTTTGCCGGTCACTATTGATAAGTCCACCTTAGTAGCCGAACTTACCAGCGGTGAACGTATTTTTGGTGAGAGTGCCATCGATTTACCTCGCGGCGATCAACGAGAAAAAATAGCCAATGTATTTTTAGTTCCTCATCACGCTGAACAAGTGCGAGTTTACCCACCAGTGATTGAGCGCATCAACACCGTTGAGGCGATTGTATTAGGCCCTGGCGATCTGTTTACCAGCATTATTCCTAATTTGTTAGTACCGGGCGTTAAGGAAGCGATAAAAAGCAGCAAAGCTAAGCTTGTGTATGTAAGCAATATTATGACTAAGTTTGGTGAGACCGACGGTTATAATCTAGAGCACTTTATTTCGGATTTAGAGCACTACTTAGGTCGCCCTCTAGATGCTGTTGTGGTGAATAACCATATACCCAGTGACGAAATGATAGCTAACTACAACCTGGAGCGCGCGCAAGTAGTAGCGGTTGATGATCTAGAAGCTATTGGTAACAAATATCAGCTGATTTATGCCGACTTAATTGATGAAGACAGCGACATAGTGCGCCACGATTCAGAGAAACTTGCCAACGCCTTGCTGCCCTACCTTAGTAGTTTAGACAGCCAAACCTTGTCGCTGGTAAAGGCTAGCGGAACTGAGGGTTAATATTGGCTCCGCCCGCTAAGGCTGAGTCAGGCATTCTGCGCATCAAATCATCCAGCTGAGTAAATACCGGACGTAATGACGGGTCGTATTTATCCTGCCAACGCCACTGCCATTCATTGTCACCTTGGGTCCAACGTATCAGCTTTTCTGAACTGTGCTCTCCCGAGTATGGCGAAGCCAGTTGCTTAGGTACTTGCTGCAGTAGCGCATAAATATCTGAGCAAACCAACATCGACAGCTGTTGCACCGCTTCACTAGCATTGTCCTGTTTATGATAGGTTTGACGAATAGAATAATGCAGATTCTCACAATCTACATTCACGGTTGTCATTCCATCAGGGCGATGGAACATGAAGCTTAGCTGATAAGAAGGAGCAGCTTTATCAAACAACGCTACCCAAGTGGTTGCGCCGCTTACTAGAACAATAACTGCGCCTAGTACAATACTTCCCCAATAGCGTGACTTTTTCGCCATAGCTTGCTCGCTCATTCCATGTGCCTATGGTTTATCAACAAAACGCAAAAACGCTTTATTTTGCCACCAATCTTTCTTTTCTCACTTTAAAGGTAGGGCAGATTTAATCGCTTGCAAAGCTCTTTTTTGATAAATAAATCAATTTAAAGGAGAGTGTCCTTGTGGATAAAATTAATTAGTTCAGTGAAAAGAGTTGCTTAGTAAAAAGCACCAGTTTGGGGCTAGAATATTTGCATTCGAAAAAACGTAAAAAAAACTTTTTATACTGATATGACCACCCTTCTATTAATATTTGCTAAAATCGCCGCTCGCCGCATCATGCAAAGAAAGTGAGTTATGAATTTAAACCAATATTTTAGTCGCGAAGATCAACAGTTTGTATTTAGCAGACAACAAGCTTGTGATTTTGCCAAAGGCGTCGCCAACGACTTTAATGCCATTCACGATGCAGACTCTTCGCGTTTCTGTGTCCCTGGTGATTTGTTATTCTCAGTTATGTTGAACGAGCTTGGTTTAAGCCAAGACATGCAATTTACCTTTGCCGGCATGGTTACCGATGGCGTACCACTAAGTATTGAACAACAAGAACAACACTGCTTACTCGTAGATAACAACGGCAAAGAATATCTGCAATTGGAACGCAGCGGTGAAAACCTAAAAGATGCTGAGATTATTGGCGATATTATTGCTGACTATGTGCGTTTCTCTGGGCGTAATTTCCCACACATATTAGTCCCCCTACTCGAAGAACAAGGCTTAATGCTGAATCGTAAGCGCCCGCTAGTGATTTACGAAAACATGAGCCTACATTTCGAGCAATTGCCAACTCGCTCTCCACATTTAGAGTTTGTTGGCGGTGAGTTTATTCCCAATGGTAAACGCGGCGTAGCCTTACTTAAATTTACTATCAGCGAAGATGGTCAAGTTATCGGCAAAGGTCAAAAACGCATGGTACTAGGCAGCTTGCTCCCGTACGAAAAAGCCGAAAGTGACATGCTAATTGATAACTACGAAGGATGCCGCCAGGCCTTCTTAAAACGCCAACAAGCGTAAACAACTAAAGCGCCAATCGGCGCTTTTATTTTATCTGCGATAAAGGCAAGGCTGTGTGGCTAAACACCTGCTGCAGCACAAAGCTAGAGCGCACGCCAGTAACCCCTTCTATCCGAGTTAGTTTGCCCAACAAAAACGCCTGATAATGCTCCATATCTCTTACTACAACTTTAAGCTGGTAATCTGCATCGGTGCCAGTAACTAATGCGCACTCCATCACTTCTTCATAGGCACTAATAATTTTTTGAAAATTTTCGAAGCGCTCTGGAGTATGCCTATCCATAGAGATATGAATATAAGCGGTAAGGTTTAGGTTGAGCTTTTTTTCGTTAAGTAAGGTAACGTGTTTAGCAATGAGCCCGGCATCTTCCAAGGCTTTTACCCGCCGTGAACATGGTGACGGAGATAAACCAACTTGCTCAGCTAACTCTAAATTGCTAATTCGCCCATTGTTCTGCATCAAATCTAAAATCTTTCTATCGGTGCGATCAAGGCGCATTACTTACCTCCAAATTTAAGTATCATTTCAACCTTGGTTTATTTCACCCCAAATAAATCCAAACTACAACAATCATTGCCAACAAACTCTAAAAATACGCAATATAGACAAACACTCACCCCTTTATATTAAATATACTTATTACAGTGAAAAATACTCGGGAACGGCAACAAATATACCCATTTGCTAGCCAATAGTTTGCTCACCACGTTAACTAGCCCCACTCTAATCGGCATTTACCCTTTGCCAGTACAGAGAACAGTGAAACCCATCACTTAAGTATCCAAACTATCTAAAGGTGGCTTAGGCCACCTTTTTGTTTATTCTTTTGCCAGTTGTTGTGCACCATTTAATCGAAGCTCAATTATTTCATTTTTTTTACTGATTTCGGTTGACTTAAACCGGCAAAATTCGTTTAATAGCGCCCGTCGCCCGGATAGCTCAGTCGGTAGAGCAGAGGATTGAAAATCCTCGTGTCGGTGGTTCGATTCCGCCTCCGGGCACCACCTTTAAAAAGCCTGCATTTATGCAGGCTTTTTTCGTTTTAGCTTCCCATACTAAATACCGCAAAAGGCTATCGCTTTAGTTGGCGAATAGCTAAACTCTAACTAAGTGTTTGATATCACATTGCCCACTATTTCAAGGAATGAAATATGCGCCTTTCTTCTTTAGCCCTAGTTTTACCGCTAGTTCTTTCTTCTGGACATAGCCAAGCCGATTTTTTCGAACAGTTTGTTGACCCTACCGACGGCCGTATGGATGCTAGCCAATGGCTTATGGATAACGCGGTAGGTTTTCTGCCGGTACCAATTATTATTACCGACCCCGCGGTGGGTTACGGCGGCGGTTTAGTATTAGCTTTTTTTCACGAAAACGAAGAACTGCAAAATGAACAGCCAGATGATCCCAATGCCCCGCTAAAACTTACACCTAGTGTGTCGGGTTTATTAGGGCTAGCGACAGAAAACGGCACGCGAGGTGCGGGGGCGTTTCATATGGGCATATGGAAGCAAGACAGTATTCGCTACATCGGTGCAATTGCGGGTGTAGATGCCAATATTGATAGCTTTCGCTTGCCCAGCGAAGGGGCAGTTGGCGACATTCCCATTAGAGTTAATCTAAAAGGTACTTACTTACTGCAACAAATCCGCTTTCGCTTAGGCGATAGCCCGTGGTTTGCTGGAGCCAAATACACCTTTTTAAATAGTGACAGTGAGTTTTCTATTGGCAACCTGCCTGATTACTTAAAGCCTCAGTTGAGCATGAAGGATGGCGGAGTAAGCCTGCTGCTTAACTACGATACTCGAGATAACTCGTTTAGCCCTAACCAAGGTCTGTATGGCAACATTAGTTACGCTAAACACGCCGACTACTTTGGCGGCGATAATGATTACTCAATCGCCTCTGGTGAGTTTTCTGGCTTTAGTTATCTAGGCAATAGCTTCCAAGGCTCTATGCGTTTATCGGCCTCAAGCGCCCATGGCGATACTCCTTATTATGCGCTGCCATTTATTGATATGCGCGGCATACCAGCTATGCGCTACCAAGGCGAGCGTATGGCGACTTTACAAGGTGAGCTGCGCTACGACTTTGATGCACGCTGGTCTGCGGTTGTATTTGGCGGTGTTGGGCAAGCATTTAGCTCAGAGCAAAACCTAGGTGACACGCCTAACCGCTATGCTAAAGGCCTAGGTTTTCGTTACCTAATGGCTAGGCGCTTTAATTTACGTACCGGGATAGATATTGCCAGAGGCCCAGAAGATACCACCCTGCACTTTATTGTGGGCGCTGGTTGGTCAGATTTTTAATCCGCCAAACAACAAATGTTGACTTTTTGTTAACAACAAGCTCTACTGGTAAGACCTCTTAAACAAGGAAAAGTTATGCTTCCCAGTGTTCGTAAAGCCAACTTGATGTTGAGTTTGTTTGGTATGTTCAAAGTACCCTTGATTTGGTACTGCCGTCCTAAGATCCTTGAGATGGATGAACAGAAGGTTATTGTTAAAATTCCCCTTAAACGCCGAACCAAAAACCACCTTAACAGTATGTACTTTGGAACCTTAGCGGTTGGCGCAGACGTAGCCGGAGGCTTCTTAGCGATTGCTAAAGCCGAACAATATGGCAAAAAAGTATCGCTAGCGTTTAAGGCGGTTGAAGGGCAGTTTTTAAAGCGCCCGGAAGCAGATGTTATCTTTAGTTGTACCGACGGCAAGCTCATTGACCAGATGCTCGAGCAAACCATGCAAAGCGGTGAGCGAGTAAACCAAGCCGTAACGATTAATGCTACCTGCCCCTCTATTAGCGGCGACGAAGTAGTGGCCAAGTTTTCTCTAACCCTCTCTTTAAAAGCCATCCAATAAACCAATAGTCGGCTGTATTCAGCCGGCTTTTGCAATTTGCAAACAGCTAAGTGCAACTCGCTCCATAAAGCTAGAAGCAAGCATTGTTTGGCACTAAGCCTTTGTAATAAAAGGCACTATAAACATTGGCACGAAACTGGATATAACACCTTAACTACGCGCTAAACAGCGCTTAAATTTAGTTGTCGAGGTTTAAATGAAATCTATATCGCATGCTTTATTTATCACTGCTTGTATTAGCTTCTCAAGCCATGCTGGCATTATTTACACTATTGAGGCTCCTGGCATCCAAACTTCACAAATTAGTGGGCCTAGCTATACAGAAAACTTCGACAATTTAACTTCATCCCAACTCAGCAATGGCTACCAAAATGCCTTTGGAGAGTACTCGGTAGATAAAGGCCAAGCCAAAGTGGCTGATTTTGGCGTTTATGGTGGAGCACATGGCGAAGGTAAATACTTATTTATTCCAAATAAAAGTGCCGTTCAGCTCATTTTTGACCAGCCTGTAGGCTACTTTGGTTTTTGGTGGAGTGCCGGAGACAATGGAAACCAACTTAGTATTACCACCCAGTCTGAGCAGTTGTCCTTTAAAACCAACCAAATTCTTGATGCTGCTGTGCTAGAACCTGGCCATTACGGTAGCCCTACTAGCGTTAAAGGCAACAAACGTGAACCGTATGGTTACGTTAATCTATTCGCCGAAAGCAATGCTGACAAAATTACCGCTATCCGCTTTTTTGGTCGCAACTTCGAGACAGATAACCACACGGTAAGTATTCAACGCGAAGCACTAACCGGCCGCTCATTAGCACCTGTAACAGTGCCGGAGCCGAAGACTTGGTGGTTAATTAGCTTAGGGCTTGTATTGCTTTTATTGAGCCAGCGACGCTCAAAGCGAACCGCTTAAGCTTAGAAGATCATTGAACGCCTATTCCCCTCCCCAACTGGATAACCAATTATTAAGGTAATCTTGCACGATTTAGTAAAAAAGCGCAGTAAAAACGAGACTTAAGCAGAAACACTTAGGTTAATAACTTGTATTCTTTGAATCACAGCAACAAAATGGAAAACCAATTTAACAAATTAGTTAACCAGAAATATTTATTGCTCATCATATAAAGGAATACTAAATGAGAACTGCCTTTGTTTTAGCCGCTAGCTTGCTTGCTAGCGCTTGTTCAACTACCTCTGATCAACTCTCCATCGCCGATGCCGCGGAAACAACCGGCTCAATTGAGTTGATTAACCCACAAGCAAAACAATTTATTGCGGCAGACGCCAAGATTAGTATTCGTGGAAAGGGCTATCGCTGGACAGAAGGGCCAGTATGGATTGAACAACATGGCTTCTTGCTATTTTCCGACATCCCCAACAACACCATCGTAAAGTATCAACCTAATAAAGGTACCGAGCTTTATCTAGAAAACTCTGGTGCTACAGGCCTACAGGAAGGAGACTACGGACAAGGCTCTAATGGTTTGTTATTGAACCCACAGGGACAGCTGGTGCTACTTCAACAAGGTGACCGCCGTGTAGCACTCATGGATGCCCCATTAAACGAACCTCAAAGTAAATTTGTTACGCTGGCTGGCGAGTACCGAGGCAAGCGCCTAAACAGCCCAAATGATGCGGTTTACCACAACGATGGCAGCTTATACTTTACCGATCCTCCTTATGGACTAAATTCAGGCATGAATGACTCGCGCAAAGAATTAGACTTTCAAGGGATCTATCGTCTAAGCCAAGATGGCGAGCTTGAGTTACTAGACAACAGCGTCAACTTCCCAAATGGCATTGCCTTAACGCTTGATCAAAAAACCTTAATTGTGGCGGTGTCTGATGACAAACATCCACGCTGGTTAGCTTATGATGTAAACCCAGACGGCAGCATTAGCAACAAGCGGATATTTCACAACGCTAAAGCGTTACTTGGTGTAGCTGGAGAACAAGGCTTACCAGATGGAATGGCGGTTCATTCTAGCGGTAATATCTTTGCCACAGGGCCAGGTGGAGTGTGGTTGTTCTCCCCAAAAGGGGAAGTACTTGCCAAAATACGTACCGGACGTTTAACCGCTAATTGTACTCTGTCGGCCGATGAAAAATACCTGTTTATAACAGCTCACGACACCCTAATGTCGGTGCCACTGTTGTAATGAAATCAGCTTGCTTAATGAGGCCTTAGCGCCTCTTTAAGCAAGTACTTAACTTTACTGCTTTTGCCACTTTTCACCTTTTAAGGCCATAAAGTCACGCCCCATTTTTAGCACTAATATCTTGCTGTCAGTCTCATTATCAATATACGCACCGGCTGGTACCGTGGCTAGCTCGTCTTTAGCAAGCATTAACCCGCCTGGCATCTTTTTACCACCAACAACATTTCCCCCCTCGAGCACTGCCATTTCAATTACCGACGGAGCTTGAAAGTACCAATACTCATCATCTTCAGCACTAAGTGGATACTCTCCTTTTAGAAAACGTACACCACGCTTTCCCTGTTGGGCGCTGTCTAACCATACTAAGGCATCATTAAACTGAACCTTGCTGGCGGGCTCACTAACCTGGGTAACTGGGCGCTCCTCAAAACCAGAACCCACCCCCACGGATTTACATGCACTAACTAACAACACGCATAAGGTTAAACATACAACACGCTTTATTTGTAACACTTCAATTCCATCCTTAGGTTTAAGTCGCTATACAGAGTTATTTTCACCAATCATCAAAGCTTGGCGAAGTGTGCTTAAAGCTTAGTATATTCTGCCAAATCAAACAGCTATATAAACACCATTATCCAGCTTGGCTGGCTACACAAATTCTTCTAGATAAAATCAATTAGTGGCTAGAGCTTTAATGCCAACTCAAGATATTTCCCATATTCAGCCCTTCCAATTTTAGCTACTTACAAAACTATAATTAAATGCAAATGATTTTAATTCTCATTCGTATTATGTATAGTACCGCCTAATTAAAACTTAACAGGATAAGGAACAAGCCTGAAAACCATGAAAGCATTCAATCGCACTCTAATTGCTAATGCAGTAATTTTTAGCCTTAGCCCTCTCGCTTATGCCGAAACAAATAGCACCATGTTTGACGAAGTGGTGGTATCAGCAACCCGTACCGAGCAATCGGTCAAAGACATCTCTTCTAGCATTAGCTCGGTAAGCTCTGAGCAGCTAGAGCAGCAAATGGCTAATGATTTAAATGACGCTGTTCGTTACGAACCCGGCGTAACCACTACCGGGCAAGGCCGTTTTGGCACTAGTGGCTTTAATATTCGTGGCCTAGATGGCAACCGAATTAAGCTAATGGTAGATGGCATCGAGCAACCCACTGCCTATAACCCTGGTGGCGATGTGATGAACAAGGGGCCAAATGCTTATGAAATTGACACCCTAAGTGCCGTTGAAATTAACAAGGGGCCAGCCTCTAGCCTTTACGGTAGTGACGCCTTAGGCGGCGCAATATTACTAAGAACCAAAAACCCTGAAGATGTACTAGCTGAAGGCGATAGCAACCATGTTGCGCTTAAAACTGGCTACGGTAGTTCAAATGAAGCATATAAAGCCACCGTCGAGGTCGCTAAGCGCTATCAAAAATGGGAAGGTTTAGCCATTTACACCTACCGTGATGGCAGCGAAACTAAAACCCATTCTTCAGGTGAAGACATAAATGGCCGAGACCGCGGGCAAGCCGATCCTCTCGACTTTGACTCTCACAACCTGCTCCTAAAAACTAACTACGCCTTAAATGATGCACATACTTTTGGCCTAGTGGCTGAGCTATTCCAGCGCGAATCTAAGTCAACCATCCTTAGTAACGAAGGCTATAGCATATTCCCAGGCTTTACCTACACAAATGTAACTGGCGAGGACAAAGACACTCGCAGCCGTGTAGGCGTAAACCACACATGGCTAGCCAACAATGCCGCATTTGATGATTTGTTCTGGCAACTAAGCCATCAGCAAAGTAAATCAGAGCACAATAACTACGATACTACCGACTTATACGGTAGCCGTAATCGTGAACGTAACGGTGAAGATAGCTCATTGCAGTTTGATGCTCAGTTCAACAAATTACTGGAGTTTGACCACGGCAGCCACGAAATCAGCTACGGTTTAACAGCTATCAATAGTGATTTTGAGCTGGATTACCGCACCCATTATTACGATACAGGAACAGTAGATCCAGGGGCGCCAGAAGTGCCTAAAGCAGAAGCCGAAAAGCGCGGGATCTTTATTCAAGATCACATGTATTTAATGGATGAACGCTTAGTAGTTACCGCTGGTTTACGTTACGACGACTACAAAGCAACGCCAGATGCCAGCAGCGGCTTTGAAGAGCATAACAGCGATGCTTTAACCAAACGCTTAGGCGCGGTATATCACTGGAATCAACAAGTTAGTACATTTGTTCAATATAGCGAAGGCTTTAGAGCCCCTACCCTTGAAGAACTTTACTACGCCTTTGATAATAGCGGCCACGGTTATGCCACCTTGTCTAACCCTAACCTTAAACCAGAAGAGAGCCAAAGCTACGAGTTAGGCTTACGTACCAATACTGCAGCATCTAGCATGGAGTTAGTGGGTTTCTTCAATGACTACACCAACTTCATTCAATCAGTAACTGATTACAGTGATCCAAGCTATCCAGCGGGTATCACCATCAATGAAAACATTGGTGAAGCTGAAATTTATGGTGTGGAGTTTAAAGGTAACTACTGGTTAGATGAAGCCTTTGGTGCACCTAAAGGTAGCTACAGCCGCTTAAGCGTTGCGTACGCACAAGGCAAAAATAAAGAAGATGGCAGCGCGCTAGATTCTGTTGCACCGCTTACTGCAGTTTGGGGCTTAGGCTACGACCACCAAGATAAACTTTGGGGTAGCCAACTTAACCTAACCATGGTGTCAGCCAAGAAAGAAGGCGACTGGTCTACCGAAAGCAACGCCCATGCACCTGGTCATGCATTGTTAGACCTAACTGCCTACTACCAACCGGTGAACGACCTAGTATTACGAGCAGGCTTGTTTAATGCGCTTGACCAAAAATACTGGAGCTACACCGACCTAGACGGCAAACCATCTGACCATCAAGGCCTAGACCGTTACACCCAGCCAGGCCGTAACTGGGGCGTCGACTTAGCGTATACGTTCTAAACCTTTCCAAAAGTAAAAAGGCTAGCTTACTCAGCTAGCCTTTTTTATATTCATTGAAACGCAATTCTTTATGCCTGCGCCTCTAGCACCGCACTTAATGTGTCTTCTAACTGCTGATCTTCCAAATTCAAGAAAGCTAACAAGCCGTCGTAGCTCTCCTGCCAAGCTTCTTCTTCACTGCTTACTCCCAGTTTACGGTAAGCAACAATACGCGCTATTTTTAATATTGCTAACATTAGCAGCGATGATTTACCAAGCTCTTGCGAACTAAATAAGCCATCTGCATCGTGTTGATAATAAATGGCTTCTATCATCACCTTAGGCAGGCTCCATTGCTGCGCAATAAGTGCAGCCACAGTGGCATGAGTTGTACCATATTCACTGCGTTCACGTTCCGCGAGATGAGCCCATCCCATGTCATTGGCCTCGGCGAGTAAGCTTTCATATTCAGGGAAAGACTGTAGCAAAGCGGGTACGCCAGCCTGATGAAACAAACCCAGCATATAAGCATTATCTTTTGCCGATTCAAAGCCTAGTTCTTCAGCGGTAGCCGCTGCGCAACTAGCCAGTAAATTGGCCTCTAACCAAAACTTATCCAATACTTTAGAGGCTGGCATTGCCCCTTTTAAGGCAACCGCTTTAACAATCGGAAATACCCGATTAATGCCTAAAGTCATAACCGCTTGGTGAATCGATTTAATCTCGTTTAAGCGACGAAACGCAGCAGAGTTAACAATTTGCAACACCGCACCAGAGATCCCTACATCACTAGCTATTGCCTCGGCAATAACCGCTACATCGGGCTCGGCTTTTTTTGTTTCTTGAGTAATCGTTAACAAAACTTGAGGCCGAGGGGGAATAGACAAATCCGCCAAAATCGCTTTTTCGGCCGCAGTTATCGTTAAAGACATATCACCTCCTGTAAAATTTGCTGGCAAAGCATAAGCAAATAACTTAGTAATTTCAAAGCGATAAGATAAAATATATACTCTAATCTACAATTTACAACTCGCCAAAATCTGTTTTAGTGATGAAATCCCCAGTTCTTCAGTAAGCTCAATGTTGTGCTCAGGGATCCCTTCAGGATCAGGGTGAAGTCGAGTTAAGCGACTCACCGTTGCTTCACGAATTAAGTGAAATACCGGATAAGGCGAACGATTAGTATAGTTACTTGGCGCTGTATCTGCTTCTCCAGCAAAACAGTAGTCGGGATGAAAACTAGCTAGCTGGTAAACGCCATCATAGCCTTGTTTGCTTATGATCTTCTCCGCCCAATACAAACAATCTAAATAGTCTTCAAAACTGCTTAAGCTGGGGGTGATAAACAAGGTTGTTTCAACGTCGGGTTGATTATCTAAGATCTGGCATTCTACAACTAACTGCTGCAATAACTCTTCAATATCGTCGCTCATCGCTACTTGGTAGCGAATACTACCACGCTCTAATTCGCGCTTTGCAAAAGGACAAATATTGTATTCAACCACAAAATCTTTCACCCAGCGCATCGTGTGCTGCTGATATTCAGCTTCGCTTATATCACCACTGGGGGAGGAATTACTCATGTTTAATCCTTGAATGCTTTAAAGCCCATAGCGTTAATGATGCCAATCGCTAACAAAAGCTAAATGGCTTGCCTTTTGGCATAGTCTACCAGCCAATCAGCTAGCTTAGTTACTCGTTTCGAGCGATAACGTGCCGGAGGAAACACCATCCATAACGGTTGGCTTACTACCTGCCAATCTTCTAACACTGTTTTTAACTGTCCTGCTTCTAGCGCGTCACGCAAGTACATATCGTGAGTACGAATAAAACCCAAACCCTCCATGGCGGCTTGTTTAAGTACGTGTCCATTAGGACAGGCAAACGAGCCACTCACCGACACCAACAACTTTTGCCCATTCTTTTGAAAAGGCCACTGCGACACCGTGCCACAAATACACTGATGATGACGCAACTCATCGGGGTGCTTGGGCAAGCCATTAGCCGCTAAGTACTCAGGGCTAGCGACCACATGCGTATTTAACTGGCTTAACACCCTTACCTGCAAACTCGAATCGGGCAAAGCTCCCATTCGAAATACAATGTCAAAAGGAGAGCTCAATAGGTCTTCTCGTTGTGATGACAAATCTAGCTCGATATCAATGTTTGGATGTTCTTGGCGAAACTCAAACAAAGCAGGCGCTAGCCATTGCTCTGCAAAAATGCCACCTAAGGAGTTTATTTTTATCTTGCCTTGTAAATGATGTTGCAGCTGTTGGGCAGCTAAAGCACCATCTTCCAGCAACTCTAGGCCTTGACGACAGCTTTGATAATAACTCTCCCCTGCATCGGTCAAGCGTAGCTTGCGGGTCGAACGATATAACAGCTGCACTCCTAAACGATGTTCTAAATCACTCACCCGTTGGCTAATGCTAGCCTTAGAGCTATGCAGCTTATCGGCGGCAGCAGTAAAACTGCCGGTTTCAACTACGGTGACAAAATCGACTAACCCGGCGAACATATTAATCCAAATTTCTGAACAATTATTTCCAATACTAGCTAAATATCAAACAACATAAAACGCTTACACTGTTTTAAAACATAACCAAGTAGGATCAACAATGCAGAACAGAGTGTTAGGTAAAAGCGGCTTAGTATTAAGTGAAATAGGTTTAGGCTGCTGGCAATTAGGCGGTGACTTTGGCCCTGTAAGCGAAGCACTGTCACTGACCATTCTCGAGCAGGCCTACCAAAGTGGCGTGCGTTTTTATGATACCGCCGATGTATATGGCGCGGGCCTTAGCGAACGATTGCTAGGGCAGTTTTACCAGCAGCATTCAGATATAACCATTGCGACCAAGCTTGGCCGAGATGCAAATTTGTACCCGAATAACTACACTAAACAAACAGTTAAACAAAGCATCGAAGCCAGTTTACAGCGGCTAGGTTTAACCAGCATTCCCTTGATTCAACTGCATTGTGTTCCCACCCAGATACTTCGTGATGGTGAAATATTCACTTGGTTAGCCGACTTTAAACAACAAGGCTTGATTGAGCACTACGGTGCAAGTGTAGAGTCGATGGAAGAAGCCAAGTTGTGTTTAAAAGACCCGGCTTTAACCAGCTTACAAATTATCATTAACCTATTTAGACAAGACGCTGTAGCTGAAGTGCTCGATTTAGCTCAAGCTCAACAAGTGGGAATAATTGCCCGTTTGCCCTATGCCAGTGGTTTATTAAGTGGCGCTGTCACCGCGCATCGACAATTTGCCGAAACGGATCACCGCCACTACAACCGAGATGGCGCAGCCTTTCATGTAGGGGAAACTTTCGCTGGTTTGCCGCTAGATAAAGCATTGAACTTGCTTGAACAGCTTAAAGCGCTGCTTCCTGAAAACTTAGCTATTGCAGAGTGTGCAATTCGTTGGCTACTTGACCACCCACAAATAACTAGCGTAATTACGGGAGCAAGCAAACCAGAGCAGATTCAGCAAAATACTCATTACTCAGGCCAAACCTCTTTAAGCAAAGACCTTCATGCCAAGCTTGCCGATTTTTATCAGCAAGAGGTTAGCCCTTGGGTTCGTGGTAACCGCTAAAGAACTTTATAGCCAAAAAGGATAATGCTATGCAATTAAGACAGTTAGGTGAATGGAAAGTAAGCCCTCTTGGTTTAGGTTGTTGGGCCATTGGCGGGCCTTTCTTCGACCAAGACAACAAACCTTGTGGCTGGGGGAAAGTAGACGATGCGGTCTCGATTTCGGCCATTCACGCTGCACTTGATGCTGGCATTAACTTTTTCGACACAGCTGCAGTTTATGGTGCAGGTCACAGCGAGCGGGTATTGGGAAAAGCCCTAGCCAATAAACGCCAACAAGCCATTATTGGCACTAAGTTTGGCCTAGAGTTTGATGAAGATAGCAAAACCATCAGCGGTATCTTTGATCAACACGATGTAATTATTCGACACTGCGAAAATAGCTTAAAACGCTTAGGTACAGAATATATCGATTTATACCAGTTACACCTAAATGAATACCCAGCCGAGAATATAGGACAAATTGTAGAAACTCTAGAGCACTTAGTAAAAGCAGGGAAAATACGCGCTTACGCTTGGAGTACCGACTTTCTAGACCGTGCAAAGGCCTTTTCTTCAGCCGAACACTGCATTGCCTTTCAGTTTCAAAACAACGTGTTAGACCAAAACAATGACTTGGTAAACTTCTGTGCCAAGCACAACAAAACGGCGATAAACCGAGGACCACTCGCTATGGGGCTGCTCTCAGGCAAGTACCATCATTCAAGCATTTTAGATAAAGACGATATTCGTTGTATCAATCCAGAATGGCTCAAATACTTCATAAACGGTAAAGCATCGCCTGAACTGCTCAACAAGTTAGCAGGCATTCAATCAATTTTAACCAGTAAGGGAAGAACGGTTAATCAAGGAGCACTAGCTTGGATTTGGGGCTTAGGTGAGCACACACTACCTATTCCAGGATTTCGTAATACAGCTCAGGTGCTAAATAATGCAGCAGCTATTGAACATGGGCCGCTCAGTAACGCCCAAATGCAGGAAATTAAGCAACTACTCAATTAAAATAGAGCTAAGCATCTAAATTTAAAGAAAAAATCATTATTCACCTACTTGTCACGATTCTGTAAAGAATAGCTGCTACACCTGTTTAGTAACAGAATAGATGAGGCGACAAGGATGCGAGCCAAGCGACAATTGGAGTTTGACGACCTAATTAGGCAACAAAGCATTAGTACCGCTTTTCAAACTATTTGGGATCATAATAACAACCAGGCTTTAGGCTATGAGGCCTTATCTAGAGGCCCATGCAATAGTTATTTCCATTCGCCACTAACACTATTTGAGTTTGCTCGCCAATCTAGCCAACAACATGAGCTTGAATTAATTTGCGCACAGCTAGCTCGACAACGCTTTGATAAGCAAAATGTAAACGGCCATCTATTCATTAACTTCTCACCCGATACCTTGCTGCATATTTATCAGCAGCAAGGTACTCAATGCTTTGAACAACTTATTCCCAGCAAAGGCAACCTAGTTATCGAGCTCACCGAGCACCTGCCAATCTGTGTTGATGAGGCGCTTTTAAAGTGCATCAAAGATCTGCGTGAATTAGCGATTTCCTTCGCTTTAGATGATTTTGGCGCAGGCTACGCAGGCATTAAAACATGGTTACAACTCAGCCCTGAGTATTTAAAGCTAGACTGTTTTTTCTGCGAGCAATTGCTAGAAGATGGCAAAGTTAGCACTGCCATTGCATCGCTGGCGAACCTTGCCGAACAAATTGGCAGCCAAATCATTGTTGAATGCATTGAAAATGCCGAACAATATCAGCAACTGGTAAACCTAGATATTCCTTACCTGCAAGGTTTTCATATTGCTCGACCAACTAATCAACCAAAGCTGCGAAAAACTGCGCCAAGTACTCCTGTAGTAACAGAGCCCTATACGGCGCTTTCTCTAGCCAGCTCTGCCAATATCGTGTCTCCTAACCTATCTTCAAAAAAGCTTTTAACAACTATTCTCGAAGATAAAAGCATTAATTCACTTCCGGTGGTAGATGGACAACAGCGAGTTCTGGGCTTAATAAAGCGCGAAGAGTTACTTGCCCAGTACTCGGGTCCTTACGGTCATTCACTCAATCAGCGCAAAACCGTAGCCGAGTTAATGGATACCAACCCCTTAACCGTGGATGCCAACACCACATTAAGTGAAATCGGCCGTAAACTTAGCCAACATACAGCTAGTGGTTTAGACGCTGTATTTATCGTTACTCAAAATAGTAAGTACTACGGCGTTGGTTTAGCGGTAGATGTAATGCGAAAGCTCTCCGACTACAAACTTCAATTAGCCCGTTACGCTAACCCCTTAACAGCTTTACCAGGTAACGTGCCTCTACAACGTAGCCTAAACCATCTAATCGCGCGCAAACAATCATTTGACCTTGCCTACTTCGACCTAAATAACTTTAAGCCATTTAATGATATTTGTGGTTATGAGCGCGGTGACAAAATGATCAAATTGGTCGCTGAGCTATTAAGGATGCATTTAAGTAAATATGCACACTTTATTGGTCACCTAGGCGGAGATGACTTTATCGTGATTTTCACCACCCAAAACTGGCAGCCTTCCGTATTACACCTACTCAGCACATTTGATAGCCGCCGAGAAGCTTTGTATCGGCAAAAAGACCTAGACGCCAAAGGCATTGTGGCCAAAGATCGTGACGGCCAACAACGCTTCTTTCATCTGAGTGGATTGGCTGTAGGTGTTACCCGCTGGACTGAGGCTTCTCAACTGAGTATCGACGAATTAAGCGAGCGGGCGAGCCTTGCCAAGAAATACGCCAAACGTAATCACTGGTCGACCTTATATGTGCAAGAGGGTGATGTCTGTGATGCGCTAGGTTAGTGCTGTTAATGAAATGACTGAGGATTGAATGATTGATATGCCTGAGAGACTAAATCGCAGGCAATAAAAAAGCCCTCGTCGTAAGACGAGGGCTTAGTATGAGAGCCTGGCGGTGACCTACTTTCACATGGGGAAGCCCCACACTATCATCGGCGCAGTTGCGTTTCACTTCTGAGTTCGGCATGGAGTCAGGTGGGTCCACAACGCTATTGCCACCAGGCAAAAACTGTTGTCTTTAACATTCGAAAAAGCTGAAACATCTCATGAGCACTAACAAGTATTCATGGTTTCTAAAATAAAGTATCTATAAGCAACACCCTTTAGGTGTTGTATGGTTAAGCCTCACGGGTAATTAGTACAAGTTAGCTCAATGCCTCACAGCACTTACACACCTTGCCTATCAACGTTGTAGTCTCCAACGGCCCTTCAGAGGACTTAAAGTCCTAGTGAGAATTAATCTCGAGGCCTGCTTCCCGCTTAGATGCTTTCAGCGGTTATCAGTTCCGAACGTAGCTACTGGGCAATGCTATTGGCATAACAACCCAAACACCAGCGGTTCGTCCACTCCGGTCCTCTCGTACTAGGAGCAGCTCCCCTCAATTCTCAAACGCCCACGGCAGATAGGGACCGAACTGTCTCACGACGTTCTAAACCCAGCTCGCGTACCACTTTAAATGGCGAACAGCCATACCCTTGGGACCGACTTCAGCCCCAGGATGTGATGAGCCGACATCGAGGTGCCAAACACCGCCGTCGATATGAACTCTTGGGCGGTATCAGCCTGTTATCCCCGGAGTACCTTTTATCCGTTGAGCGATGGCCCTTCCATACAGAACCACCGGATCACTATGACCTACTTTCGTACCTGCTCGACGTGTCTGTCTCGCAGTTAAGCTGGCTTATGCCATTGCACTAACCGTATGATGTCCGACCATACTTAGCCAACCTTCGTGCTCCTCCGTTACTCTTTGGGAGGAGACCGCCCCAGTCAAACTACCCACCAGACACTGTCCGCAATCCCGATAAGGGACCAACGTTAGAACATCAACACTACAAGGGTGGTATTTCAAGGTCGGCTCCACGTCATCTAGCGACAACGCTTCAAAGCCTCCCACCTATCCTACACATGTAGGGTCAATGTTCAGTGTCAAGCTGTAGTAAAGGTTCACGGGGTCTTTCCGTCTAGCCGCGGGTACACCGCATCTTCACGGCAATTTCAATTTCACTGAGTCTCGGGTGGAGACAGCTTGGCCATCATTACGCCATTCGTGCAGGTCGGAACTTACCCGACAAGGAATTTCGCTACCTTAGGACCGTTATAGTTACGGCCGCCGTTTACCGGGGCTTCGATCAATAGCTTCGCGCGAACGCTAACCACATCAATTAACCTTCCGGCACCGGGCAGGCGTCACACCGTATACGTCATCTTTCGATTTAGCACAGTGCTGTGTTTTTAATAAACAGTTGCAGCCAACTGGTATCTGCGACTCTCAGCAGCTTAGGGAGCAAGTCCCATCACCATCAAGAGCGTACCTTCTCCCGAAGTTACGGTACCATTTTGCCTAGTTCCTTCACCCGAGTTCTCTCAAGCGCCTTGGTATTCTCTACCCAACCACCTGTGTCGGTTTGGGGTACGGTTTCGTATAATCTGAAGCTTAGAGACTTTTCCTGGAAGCAGGGCATCAACCACTTCGTGTCCGTAGACACTCGTCATCAACTCTCAGCGTAATGTAAACCCGGATTTGCCTAAGTTTACCGCCTACTGCCTTTCACGTGGACAACCATCGCCACGCTGGCCTAGCCTTCTCCGTCCTCCCATCGCAATTATACGAAGTACAGGAATATTAACCTGTTTCCCATCGACTACACTTTTCAGTCTCGCCTTAGGGGCCGACTCACCCTGCCCTGATTAACATTGGACAGGAAACCTTGGTCTTTCGGCGAGGGGGCTTTTCACCCCCTTTATCGTTACTCATGTCAACATTCGCACTTCTGATACCTCCAGCAAACCTTACGATTCACCTTCAACGGCTTACAGAACGCTCCTCTACCGAGCATGCAAGCATGCTCCCGTAGCTTCGGTGGTATGTTTAGCCCCGTTACATCTTCCGCGCAGGCCGACTCGACCAGTGAGCTATTACGCTTTCTTTAAATGATGGCTGCTTCTAAGCCAACATCCTGGCTGTCTAAGCCTTCCCACATCGTTTCCCACTTAACATACACTTTGGGACCTTAGCTGACGGTCTGGGTTGTTTCCCTTTCCACGACGGACGTTAGCACCCGCCGTGTGTCTCCCGAGTAGTACTTGATGGTATTCGGAGTTTGCAAAGGGTTGGTAAGTCGGGATGACCCCCTAGCCTTAACAGTGCTCTACCCCCATCAGTATTCGCTCGAGGCGCTACCTAAATAGCTTTCGAGGAGAACCAGCTATCTCCCGGTTTGATTGGCCTTTCACCCCCAGCCACAAGTCATCCGCTAATTTTTCAACATTAGTCGGTTCGGTCCTCCAATTGGTGTTACCCAATCTTCAACCTGCCCATGGCTAGATCACCGGGTTTCGGGTCTAATCCCAGCAACTATGCGCGCAGTTAACACTCGGTTTCCCTACGGCTCCGCTATTCGCTTAACCTTGCTACTGAAATTAAGTCGTTGACCCATTATACAAAAGGTACGCAGTCACCCCACGAAGGGGCTCCCACTGCTTGTACGTATACGGTTTCAGGTTCTATTTCACTCCCCTCACAGGGGTTCTTTTCGCCTTTCCCTCACGGTACTGGTTCACTATCGGTCAGTCAGGAGTATTTAGCCTTGGAGGATGGTCCCCCCATATTCAGACAACATATCACGTGTGCCGTCCTACTCGATTTCACTTAAAGTAGATTTTCATGTACGGGGCTATCACCCTGTATCGCCATCCTTTCCAGAATGTTCCACTAATCACCTAAAAGCTTAAGGGCTAATCCGGGTTCGCTCGCCGCTACTACCAGAATCTCGGTTGATTTCTTTTCCTCCGGGTACTTAGATGTTTCAGTTCCCCGGGTTCGCCTCGCAACGCTATGTATTCACGTTACGATACTGCATAAAATGCAGTGGGTTTCCCCATTCGGAAATCCATGTCTATAACGTCTTTTATCGACTTAACATGGCTTATCGCAGATTAACACGTCCTTCATCGCCTCTGACTGCCAAGGCATCCACCGTATACGCTTAGTCACTTAACCATACAACACCTAAATGTTGTCGCTTAAATCACTTGAATGGTCAGGCTGTATAATTCCTGCCATTCGAGTACGATCACCTTATTTTTGAATACCAAGAACACTTGTTATTAAACTCATATTCTTGAGATATTTTTTTATCAGCTTTTCCAAATTGTTAAAGAGCAATTGGTTCCTTAGAAACCAAAGCTAAGCACTATATAAACAAATGCTTAGCTTTGTATTCTCAAACCAGTGAGAGAAAATGGTATCCCGTAGGGGATTTGAACCCCTGTTACCGCCGTGAAAGGGCGGTGTCCTAGGCCTCTAGACGAACGGGACACTGCAGTAGCTGTTCTCGTTGGTTCTACACCACACTAGAACTTCTCTCTTTTCTTTTTCATCAAGCAATCTGTGTGAACACGTCACAAAACCTAAGCATCATAATAAGGAGGTGATCCAGCCCCAGGTTCCCCTAGGGCTACCTTGTTACGACTTCACCCCAGTCATGAACCACAAAGTGGTGAGCGTCCTCCCGAAGGTTAAACTACCCACTTCTTTTGCAGCCCACTCCCATGGTGTGACGGGCGGTGTGTACAAGGCCCGGGAACGTATTCACCGTAGCATTCTGATCTACGATTACTAGCGATTCCGACTTCACGGAGTCGAGTTGCAGACTCCGATCCGGACTACGACATGCTTTTTGGGGTCCGCTTGCTCTCGCGAGTTCGCATCCCTCTGTACATGCCATTGTAGCACGTGTGTAGCCCTGCCCGTAAGGGCCATGATGACTTGACGTCGTCCCCACCTTCCTCCGGTTTATCACCGGCAGTCTCCCTAGAGTTCCCACCATTACGTGCTGGCAAATAAGGATAGGGGTTGCGCTCGTTGCGGGACTTAACCCAACATCTCACGACACGAGCTGACGACAGCCATGCAGCACCTGTATCTGAGTTCCCGAAGGCACCAAACCATCTCTGGTAAGTTCTCAGTATGTCAAGGGCAGGTAAGGTTCTTCGCGTTGCATCGAATTAAACCACATGCTCCACCGCTTGTGCGGGCCCCCGTCAATTCATTTGAGTTTTAACCTTGCGGCCGTACTCCCCAGGCGGTCTACTTAATGCGTTAGCTGCGTTACCCACGAGTTAAACTCACAGACAACTAGTAGACATCGTTTACGGCGTGGACTACCAGGGTATCTAATCCTGTTTGCTCCCCACGCTTTCGTACATGAGCGTCAGTTTTTGTCCAGGTGGCCGCCTTCGCCACTGGTATTCCTTCAGATCTCTACGCATTTCACCGCTACACCTGAAATTCTACCACCCTCTACAAAACTCTAGCTTGCCAGTTCCAAATGCCATTCCCAGGTTGAGCCCGGGGATTTCACATCTGGCTTAACAAGCCGCCTGCGTACGCTTTACGCCCAGTAATTCCGATTAACGCTCGGACCCTCCGTATTACCGCGGCTGCTGGCACGGAGTTAGCCGGTCCTTCTTCTGTCGCTAACGTCAAAGATATAACGTATTAAGCTATACCCCTTCCTCACGACTGAAAGTGCTTTACAACCCGAAGGCCTTCTTCACACACGCGGCATGGCTGCATCAGGCTTTCGCCCATTGTGCAATATTCCCCACTGCTGCCTCCCGTAGGAGTCTGGGCCGTGTCTCAGTCCCAGTGTGGCTGATCATCCTCTCAAACCAGCTAGGGATCGTCGCCTTGGTAAGCCATTACCTTACCAACTAGCTAATCCCACTTGGGCTAATCTTTACGCGAAAGGCTCCGAAGAGTCCCCTCCTTTGGTCCGAAGACATTATGCGGTATTAGCAGTCGTTTCCAACTGTTGTCCCCCACGTAAAGGCATATTCCCAAGCATTACTCACCCGTCCGCCGCTCGTCATCTTCTAGCAAGCTAGAAATGTTACCGCTCGACTTGCATGTGTTAAGCCTGCCGCCAGCGTTCAATCTGAGCCATGATCAAACTCTTCAATCAAAAGTTTTTTCGCTCAAAGTTAAAAACTGAAATTATTACTGTGTTTTACAGTGCAAGACTCCAGTTCACTTAAGCTTAATTTTTTCGCTTAAGGTCCTGTGAGTGCTCACACAGATTGCTTGATAAATTGTTAAAGAGCGTTGCTTCTTGCCGAAGCGAGGTGCGCATTCTACGCTTTCCTCTGTGGCTGTCAACCGCTTTTTAAAACATTTTAAAAAGAAGTTTGAGAGCCGGCTAACTCAGCCCTAGGCCTTGCTAACCCTGACGTAGCCCTGCTTCGCTTTAGTGCGCTGCGTGCCGTGTCAGTGGAGGTGCATTATAGGGAAGCGATTTGGTAAAGCAACAGTTATTTTGCTTTTTTGCCAATTATTGAAAGATAAAACCAAAACAGCATATTAATTAAGCAAAAAGGCGCCATTTAAGCGCCTTTTTTCTCATTAAGTACTATTTTGTTACTTTTCTACTTTATCTTCAGCTACTGGTTCAACGGATTGCTCATCGTCTTTATGCTGGCTCTCAGTTCGATGACAATCTAGATCTTCTTCATCACCCACTACGTGTTTAAACTTGAGGTCCTTTACTGTGCGAACAGTATAGATAGGTCCCGAAACAGCATAGGCTGCAAACAGCGTAAACAAGATAACTGCCGGTTTAACGGCAATAACAATAAACACTAATACAATAAGCAGCACGGCAAAAAATGGTACACGGCCTTTTAAGTCGATGCCCTTGAAACTGTGATAGCGGAAGTTACTCACCATTAATAGACCACTGATGACAGTAATAAAGCAGGCAACAAATTCTAAACTGTTACCTGAAAACTGTAGGTCTTGAGCAAACCAGACCATCCCAGCGATTAGCGCGGCCGCGGCTGGGCTAGCTAAACCTTGGAAGAAACGTTTATCCGCGATACCCACTTGAGTGTTAAAGCGGGCTAGGCGCAAGGCTGCACCTACTGTATAAACAAATGCTGCCAACCAACCTATTTTGCCTAAGTCGTGCAGTGCCCAATTGTAAACCACCAGCGCAGGGGCAATACCAAAGGAAACCATATCGGCCATCGAGTCATACTCTGCACCAAAGGCACTCTCGGTATTTGTTAACCTAGCAACTCGGCCATCTACTCCATCAAAAATCATTGCAACAAAGATGGCAATAGCCGCTGCTTCAAATTGGTCGTTCATTGATGCTACTACTGCATAAAAGCCTGAAAACAGCCCTGCGGTGGTAAACAAATTGGGGAGTAAGAAGATACCTTTTTGGCGGGCACCTTCGCTAACTTTTTGCTCGGTCATTTAAATACTCTATAAAACAGCCTTAAAACTTTGGCTAAAAATAGCATAAGCCCCTAGTTGTTAATAGCAATTCAAAGACAAAAGCAGCGCAATGAACTATATCTTAGACATAAGAAATAAATATTAGGAGGAGTTCATTTTTTAGGTCGACTAAACGCACAAATTGGTAGTAACACTATGGACATAGAAAGATTGACGAAGCATTTGAGTTTAGACCCGCACCAAATTAGCCAATTTACTCAGCTTGAACAACGATACAACAGTTTGATGGATGACTTATTTGGTTTTGAAGGTGATAGAAAACAAATGTGGAAAGCAATGCGAGAGTTGTTAAAAGAAAAAGACCAAGAGATTGCTAAGCTGCTTAGCGACAGCCAAACAAAAAGCTATCTCAACCTAAAACAACTCCAAAACCAACAACGTAAGCAAGCTAATTAGCTTGCTTACGCTTTACTTCTATTTAAAGGCTAATTGGCCATCTTCTAACTCGATACGAATGGTTTTTCCAGGTTCGATTTGTCCCGATAAAATGGCTTGCGCTAAGGGGTTTTCTAACTGTTGCTGAATAGCCCGCTTTAAAGGCCGTGCACCATACACAGGATCAAAGCCAGCTTGCCCTAACTTATCTAACACCGCATCGCTAAACTCCAACTTGTAACCTTTTTCCTCCAAACGTGGCACCAAACGCTGAACTTGTATTCCGGCAATTGTGCGGATTTGTTCGTGTGCTAATGGATGGAATACCACCGATTCATCAATTCGGTTGATAAACTCAGGCCTAAATTGTTGAGCAAGCACGCCCATCAACGCAGTTTTTATCTCCTGATGAGTCATCTCACCATGTCGCTCTTGAATAATGTCTGAGCCAAGGTTGGACGTCATAATGATGACTGCATTGCGAAAATCTACTGTTCGCCCCTGCCCGTCAGTTAAGCGGCCATCGTCTAATACTTGCAGCAAAATGTTAAACACATCTGGATGAGCCTTTTCTACTTCATCAAGTAGAATAACCGAGTAAGGTCTGCGCCTTACCGCTTCTGTTAAGTACCCCCCCTCTTCATAACCCACATAACCGGGAGGCGCCCCCACTAATCGAGCAACCGAGTGTTTCTCCATAAATTCCGACATGTCGATACGCACCATTGACTCTTCGGTATCAAACATAAATTCGGCGAGCGCTTTACATAGCTCTGTTTTACCCACACCAGTTGGCCCTAAAAACAAAAACGAGCCAATCGGGCGGTTCGGATCAGATAAACCCGCTCTGCTACGGCGAATAGCATTGGATACTGCTTCTACGGCCTCGCCTTGACCAATCACCCTATCGTGCAGCTGTTGCTCCATACGCAGCAACTTGTCGCGTTCGCCCTCCAGCATTCGATTAACTGGAATGCCGGTCCAGCGCGACAAAACATCAGCAATTTCTGCATCACTCACCTTGTTACGCAACAAACTCATATCTTGCATTTCGGCTTGCGAGGCTAAATCTAACTGGCGTTCCAATTCCGGAATGCGACCATATTGCAGCTCAGACATACGATTTAAATCGCCTGCTCGACGCGCAACGTCCATATCTAAACGAGCTTGCTCTAAATCTGCTTTAATATGCTGAGTGCCCGATAAAGCAGCTTTTTCGGCCTTCCAAACCTCGTCTAGCTCTTTAAATTTACTTTCTTTTTCAGCTAACTCTTCGTCAAGCAAAGCTAGTCGTTTAAGGCTGGCGCTATCGGCTTCTTTTTGCAGCGCTTGGCGCTCCAGCTTTAACTGAATGATTTTGCGCTCAAGTTTGTCTAAGGCTTCAGGCTTAGAATCTATTTGCAGACGAATACTTGAAGCCGCTTCGTCTATAAGGTCGATAGCTTTATCGGGTAATTGCCTATCGGAAATATAGCGATGTGACAAACTGGCCGCTGCAACAATCGCAGGGTCAGTAATTTCAACCGAGTGGTGCAACTCATAACGCTCTTTTAAACCACGTAAAATCGCTATGGTGTCTTCAACGTTAGGCTCTTCCACCAGCACTTTTTGGAAGCGACGCTCAAGTGCCGCATCTTTTTCAATGTACTGACGATACTCATTTAACGTTGTTGCGCCTACACAATGCAGTTCACCACGCGCCAAAGCAGGTTTAAGCATATTACCTGCATCCATCGCGCCATCGCCTTTACCGGCACCAACCATAGTGTGCAACTCATCGATGAAAAGTATCACTTGGCCTTCTTCTTGAGAAAGCTCATTAAGCACTGCTTTTAAGCGCTCTTCAAACTCGCCGCGATATTTAGCCCCGGCCACCAAAGACCCCATATCAAGCGATAAGACGCGTTTGTTTTTTAGTCCTTCCGGCACTTCGTGGTTAATGATCCGCTGAGCTAAGCCTTCGGCTATCGCGGTTTTGCCCACTCCGGGCTCACCAATTAATACTGGGTTATTTTTGGTACGACGCTGCAATACCTGCACGGTGCGACGAATCTCGTCGTCACGACCGATCACCGGGTCAAGTTTACCTTGCTCGGCACGCTCGGTAAGATCTATGGTGTATTTTTCTAGTGCTTGGCGCTGGTCTTCGGCATTAGGGTCATCAACTTTTTGGCCACCTCGAATTTTGGCAATGGCTTTTTCTATATTCTCTTTATTTGCGCCTAACTCACGCATAATATCGCCAAGCTTACCTTTGTCTTCGGTAACAGCTAAAAAGAAGATTTCTGATGAAATGAACTTATCTTTACGCTTTTGCGCCAACTTGTCACAAAGGTTAAGTAACACCACTAACTGGTTCGAAAGCTGTACTTCGCCACCCGTGCCTTCAACACGTGGCAACTGCTCTAGGGCTTGAGAAAGCTGAGAACGTAAGGCGCTGCCTTCAATTCCGGCTTCTACTAATAATGGCCGTAGCGAAGCGGCATCTTGATTTAGCATGGCCGACATTAAATGCACCGGTTCAATAAACTGGTGGTCGCGCCCCAATGCTAAAGATTGAGCGTCTGAAATCGCTAATTGAAATTTGCTTGTGAATCTATCTAGGCGCATGTCACACCTCCGCATATATTAAGCTATTAATGAATATGTGGGATTAGATGTAAAAAAATTCAAGATAAATGGCATTAAAAAACCATCAAGACGATGGTTTTGTGAGCTTTATTGCTTTAGCTAAGCCAGATGGCTGCAGCCATTCGCCCGGTTTGGCCGTCACGCCTGTAAGAAAAGAAACGTGAGGCATTATTTAAAGTACAGCTCGCATCAGCATAAACATCATTCAAACCTAGCGCGCTAAGACGCTGCTTAGCCAGTTGGTGGATATCGGCATAATACTTACCGCTATTTGCGCTAGCCGTAAAAGCGCTGGCCAACTTTGAGTCTTTAGCAACAAATTGCTGATAAACTTCAGCACCTACTTCAAAGGCATCCGGGCCAATCGCAGGGCCAAACCAAGCCATGATCTCACTAGGAGCAATGTTCATTGCTGCCACGGTGTTTTCTAGCACACCATCGAGCAAACCGCGCCAACCGGCGTGCGCCGCCGCCACTACCGTGCCTTGTTTATCGCAAAAAAGTACTGGTAAACAATCTGCGGTCATAACTACACATACCGCATTTTCTTGCATCGCAAAGCTTGCATCGGCCTCAGCAAAACGCATGTTAGACTCACTGGCATTTACCACACGAGTGCTGTGAATTTGCTTTAGCCAGCAAACTTGCTGTGGCATACCTTGTTGGAAATGCTGCCGATTGCACTGCACTGCGCTGGCGTCGTCTCCCACATGATCACCCAAATTGAAGGAATCATATGGAGCCGAGCTAGCGCCTGCTAAGCGGTCACTGTAAACCGCTTTTACATTTTTTGGGCAGGGCCAATCAACCAGCAATTTAGCCATGCTTAGCCTAAATCAGGATTGAGTTTATGATCGGCGCGCAAGGCATCGGCAATATCTAACATGTCTTGAGGAACCGGGGCGTGCCACTCCATCATTTCGCCCGTAATTGGGTGCTCTAAACGCAACATTACCGCATGCAGTGCTTGGCGCTGAAAACCACGCATAGCAGCAATCAACTCATCACTAGAGCCTTTAGGTAAACGCAAACGGCCGTAGGTTTGGTCACCTAAAAGTGAGTGTCCAATATGCGCCATGTGTACCCGAATTTGGTGAGTACGGCCTGTTTCCAAGCGCAAGCGGATACGCGTATGTTGACGGAACTTCTCCGCTACGCGGTAATGCGTTACAGCAGGTTTACCAGTAGCAACTACAGCCATATGAGTGCGCTTAGTTGGATGGCGACCAATCGGCTCTTCCACCAATCCACCAGCAGTCATTACCCCGGTAGCAATCGCTTCGTACTCACGGGTAACATGGCGAGCCTGAAGCGCTTCAACTAAATGAGTTTGCGCAGGTACGGTTTTAGCCACCACCATAAGCCCAGAGGTATCTTTATCTAAACGGTGCACAATACCGGCGCGAGCCACTTCGGCAATTGATGGATAACGATGCAATAAAGCATTGAGTACAGTGCCGCTGTTATTGCCAGCGCCAGGGTGCACCACCATGTTAATAGGCTTATTAATCACCAGAATATCGTCATCTTCATAAACGATATCGAGCTCAATATCTTCAGCTTGGGCTTCAACCACGTCTTCCAACACGGTATTTAATACAATTTCTTCCCCGCCAACTACCTTTTCCCTAGGCTTAACTTTAAGTTCGCCATCTAAACGAACACATTCGCCAAGGATCCATTCTTTGATCCGTGAACGGGAATAATCTGGAAACAACGCAGCTAACGCCTGATCGAGGCGAGCTCCAGCTAGCTCATCATCAACGATTGCTCGCAACTCTAAAGGTTGACTCATCTTAGGTTTTACCTCTAACAGGAAGGCCAAAACGGGCTATTGTAATCATTCCTAGCTTAAAGCATAGAAGAAAATGGTTTGTTAGATGCACCTCCCACTATATATGTCACTCGGTGATTGACGGTTTAAGTGGCATAGAGGATACTGTTTGCCCATTATTTGAGGTGTTTAACCTAATACTTTTCGACGTTGAGACGAGTATTGTTATTTGGTTATCACAGAAACAACAAAGACGATTTTTAGTCCATGATGCGCGTTTATAAGCAAACAATTTCAGTAATACTGCTCGGCTTGATGCTTGGAGCTTGTTCTTCTAATTCAAAAGAAAAGCCAAAGATCCCTGACAAACCAGCGTCGGAGCTATACGCTGAAGCCCAAACAGCGATCAACAATGGCGCGTTTACCGATGCAGTTGAGAACTTAGAAGCCTTAGATACGCGCTATCCTTTTGGCCCCTACTCTAATCAAGTACAGCTTGACCTTATCTACGTATATTACAAACGTAGTGATACAGCGATGGCTTTAGCTAGCACCGACCGTTTTATTCGCAATAACCCAACCCACAGTGAGTTAGATTACGTCTATTACATGCGCGGGCTTACCAATATGG
Organism: Agarivorans sp. OAG1; assembly: GCF_037076485.1. NCBI lineage: Bacteria > Pseudomonadati > Pseudomonadota > Gammaproteobacteria > Alteromonadales > Alteromonadaceae > Agarivorans > Agarivorans sp. OAG1. The sequence continues at coordinate 1,040,058 of NZ_AP028990.1, read as the reverse complement.
CGGCAGACTACAACTTATTCCAAAGCGTTGTTGGTATTGATCGTTTTGACCGAGACCCAAGCTTTTCTCGCCAAGCTTTCAACGACTTTAAGACCTTGATTAATCGTTATCCGCACAGTGATTATGCTGCAGATGCCAAGCAGCGCATGGTTCACTTAAAAGATAACCTAGCCCGCTACGAAGTATCGGTGGCGCGTTACTACATTAAACGTGAAGCGTATATTGGTGCGGTAAATCGCGCTCGCTATGTGATTGAGAACTTCTCTGATACTCCATCTGCACGCGATGCACTTAAAGTGATGGAAGATGGCTATAAGGCTCTAGGCATTACCGATAAAGCAGAGCAAACCGCATTAATACTTAGTGTGAATTAATATTGACTAAGCATAAAAAAGGCGAGCTAAGAGCTCGCCTTTTTTATATCTGGGTATGCGTTAAATCGCATCTTCGTTTTCTTCACCAGTACGTATACGGATAACGCGGTCTACATCGCGAACAAAGATCTTACCATCGCCAATCTTGCCAGTTTGCGCAGTTTGCACAATGGCTTCAATACAACGCTCTAGATCATCTTTTTGAACGACTAGCTCTAGCTTCATTTTTGGCAAGAAGTCTACTTTGTACTCAGCGCCACGGTAAAGCTCAGTGTGGCCTTTTTGTCGACCAAAGCCTTTTACTTCGGTAACTGTCATACCCGTAATACCAATATCAGCTAAAGCTTCGCGAACATCATCCATTTTAAATGGCTTGATAATTGCCGTGACTTGCTTCATGTGTACTTCCTTTTATTTATCATTTTGTTGAGTATCTATGTCCTTACTTTAAGCCAAGCGCGCGCATGTGACAACGTTATACACTTAGCTTAATCAGGGAATTGGCTAAAAAACACCACTCGGCTCACGCAAAATCAATATCTTAGCTGAATTTTGCCGACTTAAACGTCATCGCAAGAATCTTCAATTGAATCAATGGCTCACCTTTTTCAATCAGTCCTTGGCTTTATTCATCGAACTTACCACACACTTCGTACAAAAAATCCCTCTGTAGCTGCAGACCCGCCATAAGCGTATACACTTACAGTAAAGACTTGAGTTAAGAGTGCCTTAATTGACTAAGCAAACTGGATTCACCTTACTTGAATTAATGATAACCATTGCAATTGCGGTGGTATTACTCGGTATCGGCGTACCCAGTATGAACAGTTTGTTTCAGTCGATGGCAGCGGATGCATCTAGCAACCGGATGATGCGAGAAGTGCGTTTTGCTCGTAGCCAAGCAATAAACCTTAATCAACGTGTAGTTGTTTGTGCCCTAAAGGCCAATGGCAGCGACTGTGGCGGAGAAGTGAATTCTGGTTTAACGGTATTCGCCGATGATAATAACAACGGGAAACTAGATAGTGGTGAAAAAGTGCTACTGGCAGCGGAACCATTTACTAAGGCTGGCAATATCGACTTTAAAGGAGCAATAGATTCATTTTCTTTTCAGAGCGATGGTTTAATTGCCGGGGCTTCGGGAAGCCTCTACTTTTGTTCAAATGATAATAGCTACATTGATGGTGTAGTTATCTCAAAAGGCGGCAATATTCGTTTTATCACCGATAGTGAAAAAAGCAGCTGCCCTATCTAAGCCTGTGACTGAGCTCCTCACTCTAATTAATATTCAAGTTCTGCAAATCGTACATTGGCAATATCACTACTAAACTCACTGTTAAATTCAACACATTCAATCTGAGAAATACTGCCAAACTTTTGGGCGCTAGCGGTGTGATTGGTATACCGCTGTTTAATTTCCGCTGTAATCTCTGCTATTGAATCTAGATCTTTAGGCGAAGCTATTACCACTTGATCATAACCTGTGGAGCCAGCCATGTAGCACTTAACGGTAATCGCCCAGCTTGAAGACATGGGCAAAATCAAACATAAGAAAATAGCTAAACCTTTCATAAGATCACCAACAATCAGCATTTGAATTTCCCGACGAATCCTCAGCAGACTTGCTGCCCTCATCATCGATAGAGAAAATTTTACAATCGGTATCAGCACTAAGTTGAGTACCTAAAGCAGTCGCCTTAGCTGTAAATGTACTAGCCGCAGCAGAACTACTTAGCGTAATGGCATAATAGCCATTCTCGGTGTTATAAGAGCTTGCACCAGACGCAGCCAAGCTCAAGCTGGCAAGGTTAGCTGCATAACTCGCATTATCGGCGTAATACTGTTCTTGTAATACCGCTAAGGTGGCTAGTTCTTTTTGGGCCTCACTGCGCCGAGATTCGGCGACAAATGACGTATAAGCAGGGTAAGCTACCGCCGCCAATATGGCGACAATAGCTACCGCAATCATGAGCTCCATTAACGTGACACCGCGCATCGAGTATTTCATTTAGCCCTCATCAAAATAGAAGTAAATTTGTTTTGGACTCATGTCCATATTGGCTTCTCTTGAGCCTTCCTTACACTCGCCGGCATTTTCACAAGTATGATCATTGTTTTCATCTTGATCATCAAACTCTAGCTCTTCACCAGGGTCACCACCAAAAACTCGTACCACAGACTCACCTTGCTCATCCTCGCCAGAGTGAATAATCAAATCATCGGGTACTTTATTATCTACATCATAGTAGCGACTGTTATTGATACTGGTACCTATGTGCATATCTACAGCATAAGTGCGACCTTTACCGATGGTGGGAATAGTACATGTTGCCGAGTTAGTGGTTTCTGGAATGAACGAAGTGAAATACAACTCACCACCTAATACCAAAGCCGCTCCCAAGGACTTTTCGCCGTCCTCAACCAAGTTATATACCCAACCTTTGGAAGCACCCAGCGCAATGAGCTGTGTTTCAATGGCGCTTTCATCACTTAATGCACCAATAGGATCACTGGTAATGTTGTATAAATCATTAGAAACAATAGCTACTGGCTGAGCATCGTCGTCAAGCGCGCCAAAATCGGTAACTTGAACATTATAATCGCGGAACATATAGAAGCGGTTATCTACTCCATCGGGATCTTTATCACTCACCGGTTTAGTTCTGTCGCCCGTTCCGATTAATACGGCATCGTAGGGTATTTGCTGAGAGTCAGTAATGGTTACTTGGTCATCCCCTTGTCCGGTAGTGATGCGAGTGAGCTTTTTCAGGTAGGTTCTTACAATAACCGGCTCGGTAAAGAACTTACGTTTATCGGTAACGACAGAGCTATCACTAATGCTCGCTAAAGCAGTCATTTTCCACTTTGATTGGGTGGCTGAAAACAAATCCACTCGCCATACTTGGCCTCCGGTATCGCCAAAGTACAAGCGGTCAATATTTCCATCCCCATCACTATCTAAAGTCGCGACTTTAGCAGGAACGCTGTGAGTCAGGCGGTCATCATCTCCCGGTGTAATGCTCCACACTAAACTGCCATCTAAAGCATCAACAATAAATACACCACGGCCTCGATCATCATCACCAGGAGTAGCTAAATCTTGGTTGGTATCATAACCACCACCAAATATAACTACCGGATTACTATGGCCCGGTACATAACCTACTGTAGGCTGAGACCAACTTTGTCCAAGCTCAGACATACCGGTGCTGGAACTATCAATCCGCCACAACATTTTGGGTAGGTCAGGCTTAGTCAAGTCCATCGCATAATAAGCATCCCCACCACGGCGTAGTCCGGTAAACACCAGTACTTTGTCACCACTGCTGCTGTACTTGCCATCATTGTCGGCATCTTTGAGGAATACAGTTGGAGTGCCGTCTATCCCATATACATGTTGCGAGCTTGCTATGTTACTGCGCAAGGTAAGCTGCCTGCCTAGTAGCTCATAGGGGAAAAATGCCCAGCTTTCTGTAACACTTGAGCCGGTATCTTTAAACATATGCATAGCACCACCATTGGTACCTACAATGATTCTTATGTCCATGTCGTCGGGATCAGTGCTGTCCGCTGCTGCGCCACTGCGTAAACCGTAGTTAATGACTAAGGGACGAGAATGCAGCGGATCGCCCATTAAGTCACTGCGAATAGTAGTACTGGTATCTCCGTCATCATTATCTACATCAGTACCACGGATCCAACTTACATGCTCAACAATATCGTCTTCAACAACACCAAGTTGGTTAGCCAAATCGGCATTGCTACCCGCCTTTGTGACCAGATTGTTGGTAGTTAAAGTGGTGAAGCTTCCGCTATCAGTTTGATTGAAATACACCATTCGCGCGTCATTGCTGAGTAAGGTTTCAGAGACCCCTCCTAGCTCTACGTTGTTGCCATCTTTGACTGAAGACCAAAATGTTTTGGCTTCGTCGATGATAGAACCATCTGCACCAATAGCAGGATTCCCATTTTGATCTGCCATGTAGCCTTCAGAAGACAGTTCCAGCTTTTTCAAGTTGCCTCGCCAACGTGGATTAAGTGAAGGCTTGAACATGGCGTAATAAACTCTATCTAGAGTACGAGTACGGTCAAAATTGTTGCTGGTTACAGCGGGAGAAACCAAAGAAGAACTCTCTTCATAGATTCCGATTAAGGCTTGACGAAAAGCGGCTTCTAAAGAGACGCCATCTTCGGCAGGATAAAAGCGCCCTTGCGCATTTTCGGCAGTAGCAGTTAACATTGCCGTGCCGCCTTCGATAACATCTTCACCAAAACCAATAGTAGATATTTTTGCGTACTGCCTACCCGTCATGTTGGGGTTAACATCGTTGGTATTCATCCATTTAGATAGTACTGGTAAATACGAGGTTTCGCTGCCAGTGCCAAAACCAACTGGATCCTTCCAAGTACAACCATTAACCGTGGTGGCATTATCACAACCAAATACATTGTCGGTATTAATTGGCAGATTTTTAACATTTTGATTTTCACCAGCATCAACACTCGGTGTGCCATCGGTGACGTAAATGATGTTGATTGAGCTATCGCATCCCACTTCATAGGGAGATAAATACGTATTTGTTCCTCCGGAGGACGTCTCAATAGTTTTATCTCGATCGTTTTTCTCGTTGTTATTCCCCCTTTCTCCATAATCTACCGCTTCTCCAGCAAAGTAATGTTTGGCCTCCATTAGCGTCTCTACTAGCGGGGTTCCGCCATCGGCAGTGAGCTCTATAATATCAGATATAAGATCCTGATTATCATCTGAGGCTTGAATCCCCCGAATCACCCTGCCGCCGTCGTTAGAGCGATTAAACACCATCAAACCAAATTTAACCCCATTAATGGTACTTAAAGCATTTTCCATTGCTTCTTGAGCAATTTCGATACGAGGTCGAGTAGTAGTTGCATCTGAATGATGATACCAACGTAGGTAATTTGCAGAATAAAGCGTAATTAAATAACCATCATCAAATGAGTCTTTGGTGGTTTGCTCTGCATCGGTTTTATTTAGAGTATAGAAGTCATCAGTGTTATTTCCTGCACCATTTATTGGGTAGCCCTGCGGAGCATCTACATAAGAGTTATTACTCTCGCGATATTGACCGGGGTTAATTGTGGAAACGACTTTATCCACAAAACTCCCGTCGGAAGCCTGCAGTTTTACCGTAAATGAGCGCGGGTCTCCTTCGTCATCCAGTAAACGACCATCACTCGCATCACTACTAAGTTCATAATCATCCATGCAATCAAGAACGGTATAGTTTGCCCCATTGTTTAGGCGAACGTCGTCCCATGAGCCAGTGCCACCTTGCACCCGGTGCTCACGAAAGTAACCAGTAAAAATACCGTTTTTAGCTAAGGCTTCATAAGATGCTGCGCAATTATTAATGTCCCAGATAAACCGGCGGTCATCATTGGCACCAGTGGGAATATACGAGCCATCAACACCGTTAACCGTAAAATAGATGAAATCATTATCTAGGCTGTTTTGAGAGCTAACCGCAATAGGATAATCTTGGTAACTAACATCGCCATTACTGTCGCGGTTGTATCCTTGGCGAGTGGTTATATTCCAAGCCATACTGCCCGAGGTATCAAATATAATTAACACCTTCGGGTCAGCCGAACTCAAGCTATTAAAATCAAATAAAAATAGCTCAGTATCGTCAGCCCAAACTGGAAGAGTTACCGCTGCGGAACACAACCATGCAAGCAGTCCCGACTTTAACCGACCGTTCATCTGCTCTCTCCTTGTTGCCTTGCCTGCAAACTATGCAAGCGGCTTTACCGTTTTGGCTATAGCATCGGCTGCTCTATACCGGCAGCTATTGACGTTGAAGCTCGATTAGCCTTTCCATATGTTTTTGTTGCATCTACTCGTACGTAGCGACACTGCGTAATGGCGTTATTGCTACTGGCGGTAAAACTACGCGCACACACGCTGTCTACCGTATGAATCATGGTACCGTCAGCCCCGGTTACCATGGTTGACACAGCCATCGATGCGGCAGGTGCCATAGCGCCAATCACCCCTTGAAGATTAGGCTCAATAATTAACTCATTCATTTCGCCTTCAAGTAAGTGCTCTGCCCCTACCCGATCTCCCATCGCTGACACTACTTTTAGCCCTTGGTTAGCACTACTTAACAACACCCCACCTAAAAAGCTTAAAATGAGCAAAAATAACATTGCCACAAACAAAGCGGCCCCTTGCTGGCTTTTGGCTTTATTTTGGCTAAGCAAAACAGTTAGTTGCATCAATACACCATGTTTCTTAGTGATACCACCGACTCAAATAAGGCCCGTCGATAATGATCGTTAGCAGCAGCGACACTCAAATCGCCTAATTCGTAGCTATTCCCATTAGTATAGTTTTTATCCTCGGTTAAGGAGCGAACCAACAAAAATACTTTAGCGCCAATCACTCTGCCTTCACTCCATTGTTGAGGTGTCACGTTGTCTGAGGAGACAAAGTCATTCACCACACCATCTTGAGTGGTATCGGTATCAACTCCCAGCAATATGCGCATCCGCTCGATGCCTTCCACCAAGGGACCAGATCCCAAGATTTGCATACCACTGTTATTATCCAGATATAACTGACGAAGCACCGGCAAACCTGACTGAGCGCTCACATCCAGATAGTAAACAATATGCTGGTATTCCCATATTTGCCTGCCAGGCATTACTGTCTCGGTAGGCCAAGGGTCTGCAGAGGTAAATATTTGGGCACTGGCTGCATTTGCGGCAAAGTAGTAGCGGTCAGAATCTAATTCCCCCGCAGATTGAATGGGTGAGCCAATCACTCTTTTGATGCCAATAACATCTGAATCTACAACCAAATTACTGCGGCTACTCACGCAACTGTATTGGCCATTAAGAGAGTTTGAGCTATTTATCTGTCCTACAAACAAGGAGCTAAATCGGCCATCCACAGAGGGAAAGGAACCTTCTGGAGTACTACCAATCCAGTCTATTGTGCAATCATTAGCTGCGGTAACATCGGTGGCGACTAGCTCAACGCCAGAGCCGCGAACCATTGGATTACCGGTATACTCCCCAAAAAAACCCACCATTCTTAAATCACGAGTAATCAAGTGCATGGCTATTCTGCCACTCTCCATCAATTGCTCACTATGGTAGGTTGATTCGGTACTGCGCTGCGAGGCGACCAAAAAACTACTAATCCCTGCAGTTAAGAATAGTCCGATCACAATGGCAATTAGCCATTCAATAAGGGTAAAGCCCTGCTGAGAATGCCTAATCATGAGGCCACCCGCGTCGTTAAGGCCATTTTGCGGCGTTTATCTGACTGTGCTCCACAGTTGGCTGTAACCGTATTACTGCTGGTAATGCCACTAAAAGACTGCCTCGATAACCAAGTAACCACCACGGTAAGCTCTCCATTAGCGCTTAACAATACGCAACCATTTGGCTTAACTAAGCCGCCCTTAGCACCTGCTGCTTTGGCATAGAGGCCATACTCCCAATGGTAAAGATCGTAATTCACTACATCGGCAAGACTACAAGCGGTCATCAAACCACTATCCTCGGCGCAAGCGGGTTTTGCTCTGGCGGTTTGACCATCACCTACGGTAACAGTGGCGGGGTTATTTGCTTGCCAAGCAATATGATTAAGGCGAACCCGCTCTACCATGTCTTCAGCTAAAATCATGGCAACGGTACGTTGATGGGTCTCGAAACTTGAGCGCTTGGCAACCGCTTGCATAGCAACAACCGCTAGCAAACCTACCGCCAATATAAAAGAGGTGATAATAACTTCAATCAGAGTAAACCCTCTGATTTTTGAGTATTTTAGTTGCATCCCAACCTACCCATCCTTGATGCTTTGTGGCCTTCGATAGCTGTGCCTTCCGAAGCGAGCAATTAATTAGGGTATAGCGCAAAAAAGAAGGCTATGCCTTCTTTTTTGGTTTAGTTGAGAGATGACTCAGTTAGCTGGTTTGAGTAACTCTAAGCTCTGCGGGGACTTCAAAAATGGTGTTTTCTTCGCGGCCAGGGTTTTCAACAACGGTTACTCCGCCCATTGCTTTAAGTCCAGAAACCACCTCTTGCACCAGCACCTCAGGAGCTGAAGCTCCAGCTGTAACACCAATGCGACTATCGGCTTTAAACCACTGGCAATTAATGTCGCTAACGCCATCAATAAGGTAGGCAGCTGCACCTGACTTCTCAGCTTTTTCACGCAGTCGGTTAGAGTTAGAAGAGTTTTTCGACCCCACTACCAATACCACGTCAGATTTTTCTGCCAAATCTTTCACCGCATCTTGGCGGTTCTGGGTGGCATAACAAATATCGTCTTTACGAGGCCCTTGAATTTCTGGAAAAGTCACACGTAATGCGTCGATGATCGCGGAGGTATCGTCAACCGACAGAGTAGTTTGAGTACAGTAAAACAACTGCTCAGGTTTCTTAACCTGCAGCTTAGCAACATCTTCTACCGTTTCTACCAAGTAAATACCACCGTCAGCGTTGTCATATTGGCCCATAGTGCCATTAACTTCAGGGTGGCCATGGTGACCAATCAAAATACACTCAATGCCTTTACGGCTGGCGCGAGTAACTTCCATGTGCACTTTAGTTACGAGTGGGCAGGTAGCATCGAAGATTTTAAGATCACGTTGTTTGGCTTCTGCACGTACAGCTTGAGACACGCCATGAGCGCTAAAGATACAAATACTGCCTTCTGGCACATCGCTAAGTTCATCAACAAACTCAGCACCACGTTTACGTAAACCATCTACTACATAGCGGTTATGAACCACTTCATGGCGAACATAGATAGGCGCTCCAAACATTTCTAAAGCACGTTCAACTATAGAAATAGCGCGGTCAACACCAGCGCAAAAACCGCGAGGATTAGCTAACAGTATTTCCACTATCGCTCCTTAATTAACCGCTAAAATTTCTACTTCAAATATAACCGTTTGGCCAGCCAACGGATGATTAAAATCTACCGTCACTGAATCACCGGTTACTTCACGCACAATGCCCGGAATTTCACTTCCATCAGGCTGAGCAAACGCAATAATACTGCCTTCTTCGGCAGGTGCTTCATCACCAAACTTGCTGCGCTCAAAGTACTTAATGTTATCCGGATTGCTTTGGCCAAAGGCTTGCTCGGCATTAAGTTCAAATTGGCTTTTATCACCCGTTTTCAAACCCAATAAACACGCTTCAAAGCCTTCGGTTAGGCTACCATCACCCATTACCAGTTGAGCTGGCTTTGGATAGTTATAAGTACTTTCGGCAATCGATCCATCGCTTAACTTCAATACAAAATGAAGTTCTACTTTGCTTCCTTGCTGAATCATTTAGTTTCCTTGGCTTGCGGCGACAAAAAGCTATCTAACACTAACAATACCGCACCCACACAAATGGCTGAGTCAGCAACGTTAAAAGATGGCCAATGGTAACTGCCTACGTAAAAATCGAGGAAGTCGATAACATAGCCAAACACTACGCGGTCAAATACGTTACCAATTGCTCCGCCTAATACTAAGGCGTAAGCAATGGCTGGCCACTTTTGCTCGGCGGGTGTTTTTTTCATCCACCACACCAGCAAACCACTCACAAAAAGAGCTATGGCAGTAAAAAACCAACGTTGCCAGCCACCGGCATCACTTAAAAAGCTAAAAGCTGCACCGTAGTTTCGAACCGAAACCAAATTAAAGAATGGCGTTACCGCTACCGATTCATATAAATCGAAGGTTTTAGCAATGGCAAACTTGGTAACTTGGTCAACAATGAATACCACCACACTTAACCACAACCAGCGTAAACCAGTGCTATTTGTTTTACTTACTACAGCGTCGTTATGCATAGCTACGAGACTCACCTTCACCCGCGACGTTGGTTACACAGCGACCACACAAGCTTGGGTGCTCAGCGTTTTGACCAACATCTTCGCGGTGGTGCCAACAACGGTCACATTTCGCGGCTTCGGCTACTTCTACGGTAACTTTAAGGTTATCCAACTCAGTAGCAGCGGCATTATCACCCGCTTCACTTAAAGCCTGTAAGCTTACATCTGAAGTTAACAATACAAAGCGTAACTCATCACCCAACTGGCTTAACACTTGCTCTAGCTGGCTATCTACATACAGCGTTACTTTAGCCTCTAAGGTGCCACCAATTTTCTTGTCGCGGCGTGCTTGCTCGAGGTTCTTATTCACTTCATCACGAATAGTGATCAGTTGAGCCCAGAATGCATCATTCATTTTGCTATCTTGTGATAGCGCAGTTAAGCCTTCGTACCACGCTTCAGTGAATACAAACTCACTACGTTCACCAGGTAATGCTTGCCAAATCTCGTCAGCGGTAAAGCTTAAGATAGGTGCAATCCAGCGGGTTAACGCTTCAGCGATGTGGAATAGTGCCGTTTGACAAGAGCGTCGTGCTAGGCCATCGGCTTTTGCGGTGTACTGACGATCTTTAATGATGTCTAAATAGAAACTACCTAGTTCAATTGAACAGAAGTGCATTAGCTTTTGGTAAACAACGTGGAACTGGTATTGCTCGTAAGCTTCTACAATTTCTTGTTGAACAGCGGCTGCTCGACCCACTACCCAGCGGTCAAGCTCTACCATGTCTTCACTTGCCACTAAATGCTGCTCAGGTTCAAACCCGGCTAAGTTAGCCAATAAGAAACGCGAGGTATTACGAATACGGCGATAAGCATCAGCGCTACGTTTGAATACTTCGTCCGATACGCTCATTTCAGCGGTGTAGTTAGTAGATGCAATCCACAAACGTAAGATGTCTGAACCTAGTTTGTTCCAAACATCCTGCGGAGCGATACCATTACCTAATGATTTAGAGAACTTATGGCCATTAGCATCAACGGTGAAACCATGAGTAAGAACTTGCTGGTAAGGCGCTTTGCCGTTAATTGCAGTAGCAATCATTAGTGATGACTGGAACCAACCGCGGTGTTGGTCAGAGCCTTCTAAGTACATATCTGCAGCTTTACCGTTAAACTCTTCACGTGCAGCAACTACACTTGAGTGAGTTGAACCAGAGTCAAACCATACATCTAGCGTATCTTCTACTTTGCGGTACTGCTCGGCTTCATCGCCCAGTAGTTCAGTAGCATCTAGATCCCACCAAGCCTGAATACCGCTTTGCTCAACACGTTTAGCGACGTCTTCCATTAACTCTACCGCACGAGGGTGTAGTTCGTTAGTTTCGCGGTGCACAAACAATGCAATCGGTACGCCCCACGTACGTTGGCGAGAGATACACCAATCTGGGCGATTCTCTACCATGCTTTCGATACGGCTTTGACCCCAATCTGGGATCCACTGGGTTTTCTCGATTTCTTGCATCGCTTGCTTACGCAAACCATTTTGGTCCATGCTCACAAACCACTGCGGCGTAGCACGGAAAATAATAGGGGTTTTGTGGCGCCAGCAATGTGGGTAGCTATGACGGTAAGCATGGTGATGCAGCAGCGCGCCTGTTTCTTTAAGTTTTTCAACTACGTTGTCGTTAGCTTTAAATACATGCTGACCACCGAAAAATTCAGTATCGGCAAGGTAAACACCATTATCACCAACCGGGTTAGCCACTTCTAAATTGTACTTTTGGCCTACCGCGAAATCTTCTTGACCATGACCAGGAGCAGTGTGAACACAACCTGTACCTGATTCAGTAGTTACGTGGTCACCTAAAATAACCGGCACTTCAAAATCATAAAATGGGTGCTTAAGTTTAACTAACTCTAAGGCATCACCCTGGCAGTAACCTAAAGCATGGAAATGAGTTGCTCCAAAGCGCTCTACACACTCTTCCATTAGGTCGCGCGCCAGAATTAAACGCTCTTTGCCCGTTTCAGTTTCAATTTGAACTAACACATATTCAAGGTGAGCATTTAAGGCTACCGCACGGTTAGCAGGTAAAGTCCACGGCGTAGTGGTCCAAATAACTGCAGAGATTGGCCCTTCACCGGTCACGCCTTCAGGGTGATCAAATTTGGCTAATACGTCGGCTTCGTCAACAGCGGTAAAACGCACATCAATGGCAGGAGAGGTTTTATCTTCGTATTCAACTTCAGCTTCAGCAAGTGCACTGCCACAATCGGTACACCAGTGCACAGGTTTAGAACCTTGCAATAGGTGGCCATTATCGATGATTTTTGCCAAGGCACGGATGATGTTTGCTTCAGTATCGAAGTTCATGGTTAGGTAAGGGTTTTGCCAATCACCTAAAATGCCCATGCGGATAAAATCGTTGCGCTGACCATCAATTTGCTTAGCGGCGTAATCACGACACTTTTGACGAAACTCAGCAGCGGTCACTTTTTTGCCCGGCTTGCCAACTTTCTTTTCTACTTGTAGCTCAATAGGTAAACCGTGACAGTCCCAGCCAGGCACATAAGGAGAATCGTAGTCTGATAAAGTCTTCGACTTAATAATGATGTCTTTAAGCACCTTGTTAACCGCATGGCCAAGATGAATATTGCCGTTGGCGTATGGAGGGCCATCGTGCAAAATAAAGCTCTTCTTACCTTTTTTGGCCTGTCTAATTTGGCCGTACAGATCCTTTTCGCTCCAACGCTTAAGCATTGCAGGTTCGCGGTTGGCTAAATTACCACGCATCGGGAATTCAGTATCAGGTAGATTAAGAGTATCTTTATAGTCGCTCATCGAATCACTTTTCCAGTCAATTACTCTGCAAGGCCATAGTAGGCTTTTGCACGCTTAATATCGAGATTCACCTGAGCTTTAAGCGCATCAAGCGAATCAAATTTTTGTTCATCTCGTATTTTTAACTGCGGTTCAACCACTAATCGTTGGCCATACAGATTGGCGTCAAACTCAAACAAATGAGCTTCTACCAATAAATCCTTTCCTGCGGCGGTTGGCCGCCAGCCTATGTTAGCAATGCCTGAAAAGCGATGCTCTGGCTGATCTTGTATATAAGCTTTAACTGCAAACACCCCATGCAAGGGGCATACATGGCGGGCAACTTTTAAATTTGCCGTAGCAAAGCCCAATTGACGCCCCAACTTTTGGCCATGAATGACTTTGCCATTAAAGCTAAATTTTCTGCCTAGCAATTGAGCCACCGTTGAGAAATCGGCCTCGGCTAAATGCTGACGTAATAAGGTACTGCTCACTCGCTGCTGATTTAAGCAAAACGAATCAGTTGCTGTAAGCTCAAAACCGTACTGTTTTTTGGCCGCTTGTAAACTTGCGAAATTACCTTCTCGGCCTTTACCAAAGTGGAAGTCATCTCCCACTGCTAGGTATTTCACTCCCAGCAATTCAACCAATAACTGGCGAACAAAATAGTCAGCACTTTGTTGAGCAAACTCATGGCTAAAACGCACCACCAACAAGCGGTCTACACCTAAGCTTTTTAGTTGCTGGTACTTATCGCGAAATCGGCTAATTCGAGCGGGTGCTTTATCTTTAGCAAACACCTCAAGCGGTTGTGGCTCAAAAATCATCACCACAGCGGGTAAACTCCGCTGGCGAGCCTGTTCAACTAAACGCTTAATTACTTGTTGATGGCCTAAATGCACGCCATCAAAATTACCAATACTTAACGCACAGCCATAGTGACGCGCTTTAATGTTGCGTATTCCGCGAATTAACTCCATTCCCGCGCCTATTTCGTCAAAAACCGACGGATTATAGCTTGTTTAGTCCGCAGTTACAGCCCCGAAACTGCTTTTCAAGTGAGCTAATCTTATCCCCAAGCAAAATAGTAAAACCAAGTAGCTAATCACGGCCGCTGCTACACAGATTAAAAGTTGCCAAACACTGTCTATCCACGACAACGCAAACCATTGTTCAGCAAGAGGAGAAAGCCACACAATGAGTCCCCCCATCAATGTCGATGCCACTAAGATTTTAACAATACATACCAAGGTAGGAGAGCCGAGTTTGTAAACACCTTGTTTGTGTAAACCGCGATAAAGCAGGCTGGCATTAAGCAACGCCGATAAAGCAGTGGCAATAGCTAAACCCACATAACCATAAGGAATCGCGAAGATAAGGTTAAAGCCCATATTGCTCGCCATGGCGATAATGCCAATTTTCACCGGCGTTTTGGTATCTTGGCGCGAGTAATACCCTGGCGCTAATACCTTCACTAGCATGAAAAACAACAAGCCACCGCTATAAGCCATTAAGCTGTAGGAGGCGTTTAACACATCTTGTTGGTCAAAGGCGCCACGCATAAACAAGACTTGTAAAATTGGCTGACCAAGTAACGCCAAACCTACTGTGGCGGGTATACCCAAAAAACACACCATGCGCACTGCCCAGTCCATGGTTTGCTGAAACTGCTGCGGGCTTTTATCAACATGACGCTGCGATAAGCTAGGCAAAATCACGGTGGCAATGGCAATGCCAAACAAACCTAGGGGAAATTCCAACAAGCGATCGGAGTAGTACAGCCACGATATAGAGCCAGTGATTAGGAAACTGGCGATTAGGGTATCCAACAGCAAGTTTATTTGACTGACCGATACACCAAACAATGCAGGGATCATTAAGGTGCGAATTTTTACCACACCAGGATGTTTCCAGCCCCAGCTTGGCTTTTGCAACAACTTAAGCCTAAACAAGAAAGGTAATTGAAATAGAAACTGAATTAGCCCGCCGAAGAAAACTCCCATGGCCAAGCCAACCTCAGGTTGTTCTAGGTTTGGGGAAACAAATATCGCAAAACTAATCACTGCCACATTTAGCAATACAGGCGTGAATGCCGCCACGGCAAAACGACCAAATGCGTTAAGAATCGCGCCCGATAAACCGGTAAAGGTGACAAACCATAAATAGGGAAAAGTAATTTTAAGTAGAAAGGCCGACAGTTCAAACTTAGCAGCATCGGGGCCGTCGTTTAACCACGATATAAACCACCCCGTGCCAAATAGTGCTGCAATTAAAGGCGAACCAATAATGCCAAACAAGGTAACTATGGTAACGGCTAAGCCCAGCGTACCGCTAACTTTGGCGATAAGCTCTCTTACTTCGTCTTCAGAACTCTTTTGCTTGTATTCGGTAAGTACCGGTACAAATGCTTGGGCAAACGCGCCCTCGGCGAATAAGCGGCGCAAAAAGTTAGGAATTTTGTTGGCAAAGAAAAATACGTCGGCAGCAACACCCGCTCCCATTAAATTAGCAATGACCACATCACGAGCCAAACCTAATATGCGGGAAATCAGGGTCATAGCGCTAACAATGGCGCCAGATTTTAACAAGGTTTTACTCAATGCACTGTCCTGTTGCTAAATTACACAAATTCCTCTGCCCTAACATTAAAAATGCTGGTAGAATCGCGGCACAGTTTAACCGCCTATAAAGATCGATGCTACGGTCATGACGTTTAGTTAGGTTTTCCTTGCTTTGATATTTATACTTGGTTAAAAATTGTTTGACATAAACATGAAAAACGGGCATATTCCACGGCCTTTAAATTCATAATTCCAAGACAAAGTTCAGGAGTTACACTTGGCTAATATTAAGTCAGCTAAAAAACGCGCTATCCAAGCTGAAAAGCGTCGTCAACATAACGCTAGCCGTCGCTCTATGATGCGCACTAATTTGAAAAAAGTTATTGCAGCTATCGAAGCAGGCGATAAAGAAGCAGCTACAGCAGCATACCAAGCAGCTCAACCTATCTTAGACCGTTACGCGTCTAAAGGTTTGATCAGCAAAAATAAAGCAGCTCGTCATAAGAGCCGCATTGTTGCAAAAATCAACGCACTTTAATTTAAAGCGCTTGATGAAAAAAACCGGCCTAAGCCGGTTTTTTTATGTCTGCTATTTAGTGCTAATTACTTACAGTAAAGCTCATGTAGCTTCCCTAGAACTGCTTTAGCCTCTTCACTAGCGATTGAGTAGTAAATGGTTTGAGACTCCTTACGCGTGCTCACAAGCTGATCTTTTCGTAACCATGCTAAATGCTGAGATAACGCAGACTGACTTAAAGTGACTCGTTGGTTCAGTTCTCCTACCGTTAACTCACCTTCCACTAAGTGGCATAAAATCATTAAACGGCTTTCGTTTGCTAGCGCCTTTAACAATTTTAATGCAGGTTCAGCATTTTTTTGCATGTCTTGAATGTTCATCTTTCTACCTACTAACTCACTTAAGCCAAACTATACGTGAAATGGCTATAGCTCGCTAGGTTAAAGCTGAGCACATGGTTTTTGAGCGAAGCACAAAAAAGCCGCAATTAAGCGGCTTTAACGTTACTAAACCAATACCTTACTGAGCAATAACCCGATATTGCATCGTGGCATCATTCACTTCAACAATGTAGCTTCCAACAATACCAGTGAAAATATCGCCACCAGTTTGCTCTAGAGTGCCATCGTTGTTGTTATCGCCGTAGTTATTTGACCAGTCACCGTTTACGTCAAACTTAAAACGTTGATTGTTTTGGCCATCAAAGTCCACGCTAACTTGCCAAACATTGTTAGCAACTAAAGTCATAGCAGTAGTTTGCCATCCGTTAGCAGTACCACGAAAATACAACTGCTCAAAGTTAGCTGTAAAGTTAGCATTTGGATCAATCACCTCCACCACTACCGACGCTTGTGCAGTTTTACCGCCATCGTCAGTCACGGTTAAGCTAATACTGTGTGAACCCGCAGTATTGTAGGTTACTGTTGTGGTTTCACTCGTATCACCATTGCTCCATAAGTAACTGGCAATAACGCCATCACTATCACTTGAGCCCGCTGCACTATAGGTGATGCTTTGGCCTATATCTACTTGAGTTGCCGATGCACCAATAATTGCAGTAGGAGCTTGGTTAGCGTTAAGCTCGGTAATGCTGTAAGCCAAAGTTTGGTCATTCACTTCTATCAAGTAAGAACCCACCACATCAGTGAAGATATCTCCACCGGTTTGTTCTAGCACACCATCACTATTGGTATCACCGTAGTTCTGGGTCCAATCACCATTAACATCTAACTTAAAGCGTTGCTCTGCTTGACCATCAAAATCAACCACAACTTGCCAAGTATGATCAGCCACTAAGTCCATGGCAGTTGTCGCCCAACCATTGGCAGTACCACGGAAGTAAAGCTGATTGAAGTTCTTCGCTTTTTCATCACTTTCAACACTTAGCACGGCTTCTGCGGTTGCAGTAGCACCTTCGTTGTCGGTAACGGTTAAGCTAATAGTTTGGCTGGCATCTACAACTACAGAGATAGAGCTGGTTGTTTCACCGGTACTCCATAGGTAGCTAGCAATAGAACCATCTTCATCACTAGAGCCTGAACCATCTAAGTTTACTGTTGTTCCGGCAGCTACAGTTTGAGTAGCTGGAGAGATGGTTGCTACTGGCGCTTTGTTTGGAATAACCGTTAGAGTTACCGAAGTAGTTGCGGTTTTCCCTTGGTTGTCGGTGACCGTTAGGCTAATCGTTTGAGTCTCATTCACTGTAACGGTGATTGACTCACTAGATTCACCAGTACTCCAGCTGTAACTAGCAATAGAGCCATCAGAATCACTTGAACCAGCACCGCTTAGCACAACCTGTGACCCTTTAGCCACTGACTGGCTTCCTGGGCTAATCGCGGCAACGGGTGCGTTGTTTCCGTCTAAACCGTCTGGAATACCTGCAGCAATTGCACCGCCGCTTACATTCCAACTACCCTCATCAATTTGATAGTTTTGACCACCATTATTATCCCAAGCACCACTACAGTTATTCGTCACAAACTCCAGCTGGTTACCGTCTTCTAAATCTACGGTTAAGCTATACCAGTTGTCACCTAGGCTTTGCATTTCTTCACCTGGTGCAGTAGTCCACGTAACTGCGCCGTCTACGGTGTAATGCAAACATACCTTGCCCCAACCGTTGTTATCTTGGTAATACAAGGTACTCAACACAGATTGACCGATAATTCGGTAAGTCACGCTGGTAGAGTCTTTCTGACCAACACTGTCAGTAACAGTTACCGATATAGTGGTACGTTCGTTCAAAGTAACAGTAATCGACGGGCTGGTTTCACCAGTGCTCCATAAGTAGCTCGCGATTGGGCCTTCTTCGTCAGTTGAGCCAGCAGCACTCAAAGTTACTACAGTGCCTAGTTCTACTTCGCCACCTGCGGCATTAATATGGGCCGTTGGTCGCTTATCACCTACTACAACATTGTCGGTGAAGAACATCGCTTCGCCAGCAATTGCGCCGTTCACATCTTCAACGGTTTTACCGCCAACGCTACTAAACTGACCAGCACCTACGTAAACTTGTTGAATCTCAGAACGAGTTACGTTGCCTTTACTATCGGTTGCTTCAATGTAGTAATCCAACAGCTGCTCTTGGTATTGGTCAATGTAGGTGAAGTACATATTGCCGATTTTCTCAGCAGGCACTACTTCGAACATTTCTTTACCAGATGGCTGCCAATCTACACCATTCATGTCACCGTTTAAGTCACGCTCGGTCATGCTAAAGGTTTGCCATTCGCCAACCCGTGAAGGATCGACATCAGGATCGCTAGCATGCGCGCTTGGGTCATAGAGCTTAAAGGTTTTATCGGTAGCGGTTGCCCACTTATCTTTGTGAACGCGTACTTTAACCTTGATATCTTGAATACCGCTTACGTCATAACCGTAGGTATAAATCGCAAACTTGGTATCGGCATATACCGTAGCCCAGCCTTCCGCTTTACTTGAGTTAGCACTACCAGGATTGTATGGGTAACGCTGTGGCCACCAAACCGAAGGACCCGTTTTATCTTGTCCAAGGTTGGCTTCTACATACGGAGTTGTAAAGTGTAATGACTGGTTAAACGAAATAGTAGGTTTAACCCCGTCATCAACGTTTTCATCGTAGTAACCAAAACCAGAATCGATTGAGGCCATAAGGAAGTACCAACCTAACTCTGCAGGGTTTGCACCGCCAGCATAGTTGTTGTTCGCATCACCTTTAACCGGGAAAGACATCATCCACGGATTAAGCTGGTTACCCGGGTAAGTTACCTCGTTATCACGCGCGGTAGTTGGGCTCCAGTAATTAGGGTTATTGTCTAACCAAATTTGCTCAGCGGTTTTTGCATAGTTTTCGGCAGCTTGCAATAAAGCAAAGTTACGCTCTAGGTAGTGATAGCCTAACTCAAGCGATACCATGTGCTCACGTGTAGCCACAAAATCGGTGCCATTTACCGTGTTAAAGTCTGCCATCTGTCCACGCCAAACTCCCATTGGAATATGCCAGTGGTACCACGTAGGATCGGCCGATGAATCACGCGTATCAATCCATGAGCCATCTTGTACGTGCACAATGTCGTCTTCTGGAATTGGATAAGCTTTTAGGTACTCGTCCACGCCCATACCACGCACCGAACTATCGGCATACGTAACATTGCCCGAGTTAGCCCAAGTGCCACCATCGCCCGCTCGACCTGACGAGTTATCACCATCATGGGCAATGGTGAAATACTGGGTACGGCCTAAAGATGCAGCATCGCCTTCAAATGCTTTTAGTACGTCGGCAGTAATTGAGCCTTGGTAACCTTCTTCCCAAGAGCTAGCCTGCTCAACAGGTATACCGGCTACTTTATGCTGCTCACCGGTTTCTGGGTCAACGTATTGAACCCAGTGAGGAATTGAAGCAAACGGGAACTTGTTGTAAGTCACCTGTTGCTCGTTGAACATATGTAACTCGGTCCACGCACCTATGTCGCTAACATTTTGTAAATCTGCGCGGTTAGGCGGAGAAATCAAAGTATCTTTGCCGGGATCATTCAAGTAAGGGTAGTCACGCAAAGTACGTGAATAGTGCACGTTCCCAAGTACCGACCATTCAATACCTAATTTGGTAAGTACTGGAATAATTCGCTCTGAAAAACCAAGCTCTGTTGGGAAGAAACCTTTTGATGACTTAAATGAATCACCTAAAAAGTAATCTTGTGCCAAAGTAACGTTTTGATAAATCAAATCTTTTAAGAAATAGTCATTACCCACCAATGGCCCCATAGTATGGTGACCAGAGAAGTGAATCGTGTCTAAAGCGTTAAAACCACCGCTGGTTTTTGTACCGTTTTGGGTATCGCGCCAATAAGCGCCCCACCCTAAATTGTAACCATCCAAATTACCTAACTCGCCGAAACTCTGCACGTTGTTAATAACTGATGCCGACATGGTGACATGCGTTTGGCTTTGTGGATGATTACCATTGTTGTTTCTAGCCGTGTCCATTGGCCAGCTTAAGTAAGCGCCTTTTTTGGCATGATGTTGATAATAAGATACCAAGTCATCATGCGGCATCGGCGCACCGCTGCCAGGAATATAGAATGTGTAATTTGCTGGAGGGTTATTCTTAAGGTTAATAACTTGGCCGTCGTAGGTATAACGAATTGGATCACCTACAGCTAGACCTTCGTACTTGCTTACATCGTAGTAAGGCCAAAAATTTGGCATGTGATTATGATAAATATGAGTTGCCGCAATTTCCGCTTGCGCAGAGATCGACGCAGCCACCATACTTAAGGCGAACACCTTTTTCATGATTGCTTCCTTTCCCGCACTCGTAGCTCTCAAGCCACTAATACGCTTTACTCGCTGATAAAAATGCAGAAGCCAAACATGGGAAGTTTAGTGTTAACCGTATTTATATTGCCCTACTACCGTTTGTTTCTGCGCTCAGATGCTAAATAGCATCACTCGCCAAACACAGTTGAGATGATCTGGTTTAACGAGGCTTCTGTACAACAGCTCGATGA
This sequence comes from Agarivorans sp. OAG1, assembly GCF_037076485.1. Classification (NCBI taxonomy): domain Bacteria; kingdom Pseudomonadati; phylum Pseudomonadota; class Gammaproteobacteria; order Alteromonadales; family Alteromonadaceae; genus Agarivorans; species Agarivorans sp. OAG1. The sequence continues at coordinate 1,018,965 of NZ_AP028990.1, read as the reverse complement.
AAGGAGGCTTATTTTTGCTACCGCGACAAAGAGTTACCAGAAACATTTATTAGGTTAGTACTTGCTAACCCTTATTATTGTTTACACGCTGAACTTAAAGATAATTTTTGATATTTGCTTTAGTTCAGAATGATATTCTGTAATCTATGAGAGATAGCGTAGCGCTAAGCCGATGAATAATTAAGCAACCAGAGCGGTAAACATGCGTCAGTTCAAACTAAATGCGTGGTCAAACCGTTTTTTTTGATATAAATCACAACAAGAAAGCTGATCTGCGAATAAACATAAAATCTACGCTAAATAGTTAAATATTATGAATCTTACTACTTAGCCTTAGCGCTTATTTTGAATTGAAATTTAAAATAGCATCAACATTTTGCAACTGTTGCTCTCCAGAAAACAAAGGAGAAAAATCGCTATTACATAGCTGTTTAACAGAGGGGTGTTGAATCATTCGCTCAGCAAACAATACGTGATACTCCTCGGTTAAATCGTGAGTAACCCCAAGCAAGCGAGTATTAGGGTTAGCCAAGATTTCTTCGGTATAAATGGCTGGCGCAACAAAAATACCATCGGTATATGCGCCAAACGCTTTCATTAAGGCAGCGTCATCAAACTCCCCAAGTACTGATACTTTTAGCCCCAGCTCATCAAACCAAGTCCATAGTTTTCGCCCTAAGGAGCTGCGTCGTCCTGGTAATAATAAGCTGCGCTGCTCTAAACATGCAGGAAAGGGCAACAACGACATTGGTTCATTAGCAAAAAAAGCTATACCACTCTCGCCTAGCTTTTTACTTAATACGCCATCTTGCTGCGCATTGTCTAAACCACAATCCGATAAAATCATATCGAGCTTATGTTCGGCCAATTGAGATAACAACAATTCATGCGTTGACTCAACACAACGTAAACGAATATTGCCGTCAGGTGGCACAGCTGACAATAAAATACGACTCGCTAAACGCTTTGATAAAGCATCGGCTACCCCAACCTCAAACAGCAGTTTTTCTTGCTGAGAGTAATTCACAATATCTAGCATTTCGTAGCTGAGGCTAAACATACGGTCAGCATATTTGTAGACCAGTTGGCCTAATTCGGTAGGAGTGATTTTTGGGCCACGGCGAATAAACAACTCTCCAGCTAAGCGCTGTTCTAATTGCTTAATTTGGCCTGTCACAGTTTGCGGAGTAAGGAATAATGCTTCTGCTGCAGCAGTTACAGAACCACGCTTGTAGGTCATCCAGAAGTAGTAAAGATGGTTGTAGTTTAAGTGTGACATGCCTTACCTAATAGCAAACCCCTTTACGGGGTTTGCTTAAACAGGGTACAGCCTTCACTTAATGGTTAAACCGAAGACGTACTCAATGTATTGGTTTTGCCTTGCTCTTGCTCAGCAATTTTTGCCGCCTCTTCACGGGTAGACCAATGAAGTAAACCATAGCCAATAAGGGCTGCAGTTACCGACCCCGCCAATATAGCTAATCGCGACAAGCCTATCAAATCCGTTTGCCCCGCAAAGGCTAACGACGAGATGAAAATAGACATGGTGAAACCAATACCACATAGCATTGAAGTCGCCAGCAATTGCATATTGTTGGATCCCTCAGGTAACTTCGCCCAGCCGGCTCGTATAGCTAAACGGCTGCAGGTGTAAATACCTAAAGGTTTGCCCACCAATAAACCAAGGATAACACCTAAAGCTAATGGACTTTGGAAGCTCTCGAAGCTAATGCCGTCTAACGGAACACCAGCATTGGCAAAAGCAAAAATTGGCACAATGATAAAGCTAGAAGCAGGATGTAAAGCATGCTCTAACTTCTTAAGTGGTGACCCACCTAACTTAGCTTTAATAGGGATCATGAATCCTACAATTACGCCGGCCAAAGTAGCATGAACGCCAGATTTAAGTACTGCTACCCAAAGCACTACGCCAAGTAACATATATGCACTTAAGCCAGCGTGGCCTCGACGATTTAGCATCCATAAACCAATGGTAGCCGCAACCGCCCACACCAACGGCATAATCGCCACTTCACTGGTATAGAACAGAGCAATAACAACAATTACACCAAGGTCATCAGCAATAGCAAGAGCCAGTAAGAACACCTTTAAACTAGCTGGAACACGTTTGCCTAGTAAGGCCATAACGCCTAGTGCAAATGCAATATCAGTAGCAGCAGGAATAGCCCAACCTTTGGCTAGCTCTCCATCACCGATGTTAAATAGTAGGTAAACAGCAGCAGGCACAACCATGCCACCAATAGCCGCAACTACCGGCAATAACGCTCGCTCTTTAGACGACAACGCGCCTTCTACCATCTCGCGCTTTACTTCTAAGCCAATCACTAAGAAAAAGATGGCCATTAAGCCGTCGTTAATCCACAGCAATAATGGTTTATTAATATCTAGTTCCGCGATACGAACTTGAAACGGCGTATCGAGAAAAGCGAAATATGCAGGAGACAACCACGCACTGTTTGCCATAAACAGTGCCACCACAGCGGCAAGCATTAGCAAGATACCGCCAGCAGCTTCCATTCTTAAAAAACGTTCAAGAAATGATTTCATAACAGCTCACTGAGAAAAATAAAAAGTCATTTTACTGAGAGTGTGAACAAAACATATTCACTTGTAGCTGAACTTACCATCGGAAAAACCGATGATAAATTAGAAAAACAATGGTTTAACCATTGGTTAACAGAAGGGTCGAATATTTAACCCTGCTATAAATCACACTTTCTAGCAGGGTTAATTGGATAGCTATACCGAGAATGGGTAAGCGATAGGGTCGTGATATTGGTAATCAGACACTTCAAAGTCGTCTAAGGTTACCCAGGTTTCTAGATCTTCTAGGCTCTTAATCTTTGGATTGATATGTAACTTAGGGGCGGCAAACGGTTCGCGCTTAAGCTGAACATCTCTCATCAATTCCAACTGATCTTCATAGATGTGGGCATTAACAATTTTGTGGTAAGCCTTACCCGGTTTGTGGCCGGTTATTTGCGCCATCAAGGCCAAAAACGTGAACACTTGAATTTGGTTAAAATTTTGCCCCAGCGGTACATCACAAGAGCGCTGTGACGAAGTAAGGTAAAGCGTATCGCGCACTAAAGAAAAAGTATGAGTATGCATACATGGTCGTAAGCAGCCTAAGTGAAATTCACCCGGGTTATAGAACGACAAAATTTCTCCGCGATCATCAATGCCTTTTGATAGGTCATCGACAATCTTCTTCAGCTGATCAACCGACCCGCCTTCTGGCTTACGCCAAGAACGCCCCTGCACGCCGTAAACCCGCCCCATATCGTTGTCGCCTTTACGTGCCGGGTTGTTTAACCACGCTTCGTTCTCATTTGCATTAGCCAACCACGTAGGTGTGCCTAGCGCTTTGAAATCAGCCGCATTATCTAGGCCACGAATGTAACCCAGTAACTCGGCAATAGCGGCTTTCCAATAGCTTTTGCGTGTTGTAACTAATGGGAATTCATTGTTGGCAACATCGTATTCAAGATCAGCATTAATAATGGTTAAACAACGCTTACCGGTGCGTTCATTTTCAATCCAAGTGCCTTCATCAACAATGCGTTGGCATAGGTCTAAATACTGTTTCATGCGTTACTCTCTTTGGTGTTGCGTCGATAAGCCCAGCGAATAAATAAAACGCCAAATATAATCATAGGTAAAGACAAGATTTGTCCCATGCTCATGCCTAAACTTAACAAGCCTAAGTGGCTGTCTGGCTCTCGGAAAAATTCAATAATAAAACGGAAACTACCGTAGCCTAACAAGAAGGCACCAGAGATAGCGCCCATTGGTGGCTTACGCTTGGCATAAACCAACAAAATAACCAGCAACAATACGCCTTCTAGGGCAAACTCATAAAGCTGTGAAGGGTGTCTTGCTACCAGGCCACCTGTTGGGAACACCATTCCCCAAGGCATGTCCGTTGCGCGTCCCCACAGCTCGCCATTCATAAAATTACCTAAGCGTCCCGTGGCTAAACCAAATGGAATGAGTGGCGCAATAAAATCGGCTACGGTGAAAAAATGGCGTTTGGTTCGGCGCGCAAACCACATCATCGCCGCAATTACACCTAACAAGCCGCCATGGAACGACATGCCGCCGGTCCAAATTTTAAACAAATATAAAGGATCATCTAAAAACTGTGGGAATTGATAAAACAACACATAACCAATTCGGCCACCAATGATTACCCCTACAAATCCATAAAACAGCAAATCGCTTACTTCGGCGCGTGTCCAACCGCTGCCAGGCTTATCGGCCATACGGTTACCCAACCACATCGCAAATAAAAAGCCAAACAAATACATTAAACCGTACCAACGTACGTCCAATGGACCGATGCTAATCGCAATCGGATCAATTTCAGGAAATTGCAAAGGTGTAGACACGATAATTTGCTCTATTTAGGGAATAAAAAGAATGGGCATTTTGCAGTTAAATCAGCCATGAAACAAGCTCTGACTCATGGCAAATTCATTAATGTTTACTAACACGAACCAACTGCGACAAGTTCTGTTGCTGCAAATATTCATACAACAAGCTATATATCGCTGAACCACTTTGGCTTTGTAGGATCTGCTCACGCAAAGCTGCTAATTCACTCAGGTTCACATGGCGTATAATGTACTTAATTTTAGCCAGGTTAAAACTAGACATACTTAAGCGGCGGTAACCTAAGGCTAATACCAGCAAGGCCCCCACCGGCTCGCCAGCCAACTCACCACAAAAACTAACGGGAGTATTGTGCAGATTAGCTTGTTCAATAATTTGATTTAATGCACGCACTACAGATGGGTGAAAAGTATCAAACAACTCTGCAACGCGGGTATTGTTTCGGTCTACGGCTAACAAGTACTGGGTTAAGTCGTTGCTGCCCACCGACCAAAAGTCCACTCGCTGGGCTAATTCTGGTAACAAAAATAATACCGAGGGTACTTCTAGCATCACCCCGTGTTTAGGCCGCTCTGGTGGCTCGGTTAAATCTAATTCATCAACCACTTCCGCCCAAGCTTGCTCGAGCAAGCGCGAGGCTTCATCTACCTCATTAAGGCAACTAATCATCGGCAACATAATGCATAAGTTGCCACACTCGATAGCCGAGCGATACATCGCCCTGGCCTGTACCAAAAATATCTCGGGATGATCGAGAGTTAGGCGAATACCGCGCCAACCTAAAAATGGGTTCTCTTCCACAATAGGAAAATAAGGAAGCTGTTTATCCCCACCCACATCAAGGGTGCGCATACACACTTCTTTACCACGATAGCTGTTTAGAATATCGCGATAACGCGTATATTGTTCGTCTTCAGAGGGAAAACGATCCTGCATCAAAAATGGCACTTCGGTACGATACAAACCCACGCCATCGGCACCTGCATTAATCGCAATGTCGCTATCGGCACTAAGGCCAGCATTAATTAACATTTCAACGTTTTCACCGTCGATGCTAACAGCGGGTTTATCTAAATCTTGCTGAACTAAACTATTTAGCTCGCTCTCTTGCGCCAATAAAGCGATGTACTCATCACGAACAATTTTGTCTGGCTCAACAAACAGCTCGCCGGAGTAACCATCTAAAATAAGCTCACAGCCGCGCAGCTTATTAACGTTAAAACTTAAGCCCATTAAGGCTGGAATGCCCATGGCGCGAGCTAAAATGGCTGCATGTGAATTTGCAGCCCCTCGCTGAGAAATAACCCCGGCCAAAAACTTACGCGGAATTTTTGCGAACATAGTGGCAGTGACTTCCTCAGCAACCACAATCACCGGCTCACTAGGAATAATTTCTGCGCTAGGACCTAATTCCAAGGCGTGCAGCAAACGTAAACCGACATCTTTTACATCCACCGCCCGCTCTTTTAAGTAGGGGTCGTTCATTTCTTCAAACTGCTGCACGTAGTGCTCTATCACTAAACGCAGCGCACCTTCAACCTGATAGCCCTCGCTAATCTTGCGGCGAATATCGCCAGCTAAGCTAGCATCAGCCAACATGTGTTGATAAACATCGAAGATGGAGGCGACATCTTTGGGCAACTGTTCAGACAGCTTAATCGCTAAACTATGGAACTCTTCACGAGTAATTTCTAAGGCAACATCGAAGCGCTGTATTTGGTGCTCACTATCCTCGGCTTTTTCTACAGCTTGCTGCTCTAAGGCGCCGGTAGAGCGATTTATCCAAGCTTTGGCAATGGCTATCCCACTAGAGCTAGAGCCTGCTTTTATTGCTTCAGTCCACTTGTGCTTAGTAGGTTCTTGTAACACCGTTTGAAAATCGGTATTGGCTAATACCCCGGCTAGATGCGCAGCCAGCGTTACCAAAAATGACTCTTCACTTTGATCAAAACTGCGGGTTTCGGACTGTTGTACCACTAATACTCCCAACACCTTTCGTTGGTGAGTAATTGGTGTTCCAAGAAATGAAAAGAAACCGTCTTCTGCGGTTTCGGGTAAATACTTAAAATGAGGGTTTAAACGCGCATCAGCTAAATTAATGGGCTCTTCGCGAACAGCTACTTGGCCAACAACACCTTCTCCCAAAGGCATCATTGCTTTACCCACAGCTTCACTGGCAAGGCCATGGGTTGCTCGCAGAACAAGATTTTGTTGCTGCGAGTCCATCACATACACCGAACAACAGTCGGTATGCATGGTAAGGCGAATCTTTTCGACAAGAATAGCTAAAGCACTGTCGAGAGTATCGGCATTGCTTACCTGTTCAACAATGGCTCGTAACTCTCCTAACACTTACTAAGCTCCTTTTCGCTTTTTATAACGCCGGCGTTTATCTTTGCCTTGATGCTTCTCCGAGCGGTTAAACGGCATGGCTGCTGTTACAAACTCTTTTAATGCTCGGCGATAAACCTCCCGCTTAAAAGACACTACCTGTCTTACGGGATACCAGTAACTCACCCAGCGCCAATCATCAAACTCTGGGTGGCCACAGCGATCAAATTTTATATTAGATTCTTTGCCCACTAAGCGGAGCAAAAACCACTTTTGTTTTTGTCCGATACAAACCGGCGGACTATCCCAACGAATTAAGCGCTTTGGTAATTTATAACGCAGCCAATGTCTGGTTGTTGCTACAATCTTTACATCTTGCGGCAACAAGCCGACCTCTTCATGTAACTCACGATACATCGCTTGTTCAGCAGACTCTCCCTCGTCTACGCCTCCCTGAGGGAACTGCCATGAATGTTGACCATATCTACGTGCCCATAAAACCTGACCACGCTGATTACAAATAACGATGCCTACGTTGGGACGATAACCATCCCCATCAATCACTGAAACAACCTTCAGCTAAAAAACTATAGATAAAGTGATTCTTTCACAGAATCACAAGCGCGGCAAATACGCCTATCACAAAGGGAATAAATTGTAATAATGCAGGCTTAATTAAAGTTATTCGACTTATCTGTGAGAAATCCTGTGCATAACTTGGGTTAAACCCCCTACAGACAAAATCACAGTTCAAAGCCGAACAAAAAACACACCAGCAACAAAACATAAAAACAAATAAAAACAATGATTTAAAAAACCATGATTTTAATAAGCGTTATTTTTGGCAAGTTAAAACTGTTTATAAGTCATAGCGTTTAAAAAACACACAGTTCTGATTTTTTAGGCAAACGGCTAATCTTTCTGACTAAAAATGAACCACTTTTGATTAAATCGTATAATTCTGTGCATAAAATCTAAGTTAATAACAATGACAGATAGTTATCCCTATTATGTGTGGACAAAGCTGTTAGTAAGTGCACATTAGTTATGAATAAACCCCACTACCCCCTAACAAAGCCTACACTTTCTAATAAAAACCTTTTTTAAACATAGCCTTAGCTATATTCACTTAAGCATTTAAGCTTTGCTGCAATTGTTGAACAGCTTCTATACAATAGTGTTTTTATTGGCGCTAGGCATGCATGATCGCTAAACCACAAAGTGAAACAGAACTCTTCGAACGCGCTCAGTCTTTAGCCGGATTAAGCTTAGGCGAACTTGCACATCGTGAAGGTTTTGCCATTCCAAAAGATCTAAAAAGAGAAAAAGGTTGGAGCGGTCAATTGCTCGAATGGTGCTTGGGCGCGAGTGCGGGCAGTAAACCTATCCAAGACTTTCCAGAGCTAGGCATAGAACTTAAAACCATTCCTATTGATGCTTCGGGCAAACCACTAGAAAGTACCTACGTGTGCATAACTCCTCTGTGCAATGTCACCGGATCAACTTGGCACAATAGCAATGTGTATAACAAGCTATCGCGGGTATTGTGGATCCCTATTTTAGCAGAACGGCATATTCCTTTAGATCAGCGTGTTGTGGCCAATCCCATCCTGTGGAGCCCCAATCCCCAGCAAGAACAACTGCTCCGATCAGATTGGGAGGAAATCATGGAAATGATTGCTTTTGGTCAAATAGAACAAATTACCGCGCGCCATGGTCAAGTGTTACAGTTACGCCCTAAAGCCGCTAATAACAAGGCTCGAACCAGCGCAATTGGCCCAAATGGCCAACTAATTCAAACCCTTCCTCGTGGTTATTACCTAAGAACAAAGTTCACCGCAGCCCTGCTTCAAGACTACTTTCAACTGTAAAAAAATTAATCAACTATTGACCAAGCTCTCACTTTTTTGAAAGAATCGATATTGGTCACATAGTATACGGATTTATATTATCTCTCGGAGGAGAAACCATGCCGTTGAAGAAGCAATACCTAAAATCGAAGCCAGAAGTAAAAGTTACCTTTGAAATTGAGAAGGAAGCCACTCAAGAAGCGGAGCAAATTTTCTTGCTAGCTGAGTTTAACGAATGGCAACCTATAGAACTTACTAAGCTAAAAAACGGTAAGTTCAAAGTAGTGGTAAACGTGCCAACAGATCAACAAAGCAGCTACCAGTTTAAATACAAACTTTGCTTGAGCGACGGTGCAGAAGCCTATGACAATGACTGGGCAGCAGACAGCTACCAGCCAAATGGCGTGGATGGTGACAACTCTGTACTTGAAGTGGCTTAAACCACAAACATAAAAAAAGCCCGCTACTGCGGGCTTTTTTATTCTCGAAGAAAAGGGCTTACTTAGCCAATTTTTCTTTAATACGTGCTTTCTTACCAGAAAGTTCACGCAAGTAGTAAAGCTTAGAACGACGAACGTCACCACGACGCTTAACAGTAATACTCTCAACTAGCGGGCTATGAGTTTGGAATGCACGCTCAACGCCTTCACCGCTTGAAATTTTACGTACAGTAAATGCAGAGTGTAAACCACGGTTACGCTTAGCAATTACTACACCTTCAAACGCCTGTAGACGCTCACGGTTACCTTCTTTTACTTTTACCTGAACTACAACTGTGTCACCAGGTGCGAACGCAGGTACGTCTTGCTTCAATTGCTCTTCTTCGAGCTGTTTAATGATATTGCTCATTACTATTTCCTAGAATTAACTGAATCTTTATTTACTATCCAAGGGCGTTTGCTCTTGGATAAACTCAGCAAGAATCTTTTCTTGCTTGTCAGTCAGAGCTAGATTCTCCAATAACTCCGGTCGCCTCAAGTAAGTTCGCCCAAGTGCCTGTTTATAGCGCCATTCTTCGATTTTTTTATGGTTACCACTTAACAGTACCTCGGGTACTGTTTGCCCATCCAAAACTTCTGGACGAGTATAGTGTGGACAATCCAACAATCCATCAGAGAATGAATCCTGCTCAGCTGAAGCTTTATCCCCCAGAACTCCCGGAATTAACCGCGAGACGGCGTCTATCATATTCATTGCTGGCAGCTCACCACCACTTAACACATAATCACCAATCGACCATTCTTCATCAACTTCCGCTTGAATCAAGCGTTCGTCAATGCCTTCATAGCGACCAGCAACAATAATCAGCTTTTGCTGTTGAGCTAACTCTATTACTCCATCTTGCTTCAAGGTACGCCCTTGCGGTGACATATAAATCACCTTAACCCCATCACCAGCGGCCTGTTTAGCAGCATGAATCGCATCCCGTAAAGGTTGCACCATCATTAGCATGCCAGGGCCACCGCCATAAGGTCGGTCGTCCACCGTACGATGTTTGTCATGAGTAAAATCACGAGGATTCCAACACTCAATCTTAATCAGGCCGCGTTTTACCGCACGCCCAGTTACACCGTACTCGCTTATGGCAGAAAACATTTCTGGAAATAGACTTACTATTCCCACCCACAATTGTGGTGTTTGCTCAGCCATAAAGGAACCTAGAAACTAGGGTCCCAATCAACAGTAATAGTTTGAGACTCGCGATCGACGTTATCAATTATCTGAGACTCTATGAACGGGATTAACCGTTCCTTTTTGCCAAAGGCATCTTTTAAATTGGCTTTCACAACCAAAACATCATTAGAGCCTGTTTCCATTAAATCGGTCACATGCCCGAAGTTATAGCCGCCGCGATTAACCACTTGCATGCCCATTAGGTCACGCCAGTAATATTCATCTTCAGCAAGCTCCGGTAGAACTTCCGGCAAAGCCGCAATATCCATTCCGGTTAAACTCTGTGCTTGTTCTCTTACATCGTAGCCCTCAAGCTTAACGATGAAAGATTTGCTGTGTCGCCGCCATTCTGTCACTTCAATTGAAGTATATTCGCCAGAACGGCCTATCAACCAAGGTTGATAGTTAAATACAGCTTCTGCATCTTCAGTGAATGAGTTAACTTTTAGCCATCCTTTAATACCGTAAACGGCACCGAGGCGACCCAGTACGATGGGCTGTTCTTTATTGCTCATCTTAACTCCACTAAAAAGGCTAAATTAAGCTGCTTTTGAATCTTTGATTAGCTTAGCTACACGGTTAGAAACCGCAGCGCCTTGGCCAACCCAGTGATCAATGCGGTCTTGTTCCAAGCGAATACGCTCTTCTTGACCTTTTGCGATCGGATTGAAAAAACCTAATTTTTCAATGAAGCGACCGTCACGTGAATTACGGCTATCAGTAACAACTACTTGATAGAATGGACGCTTCTTAGCGCCGCCACGTTGCAAACGAATGGTAACCATATCGTCCTCATACTAGTTAAAAAATTTAAGGTCCCAAAATGGGATCCCCGCTAATTGAAGCCGCGGAATTGTACTCCTTTTTTGCTTAATTGCAAGCTATAACCCGCTTTGGCGAGCATCTAAATTGCTAGCGCTTATCGGCGCAAAATGGCCAATACTTTCTATGCTTGTTTTTGCTGCTAAAAAAGCTAAGTGACTCAAGCTACTAACGCACGCTTTGACTTAGCTGCAAGCTTCTACCAACATAGGCGTTTAACTATACTGATCACCGAGCCATTTGTTTATGAAGTACCAATGGATATTGTTTGATGCCGATGAGACCTTGTTTCATTTTGACGCTTTTGCCGGCTTACAGTTAATGTTCTCTCGCTATGGGGTTAAATTTGAGCAACAAGACTATCAACATTACCAAACCCGCAACCTGCCCTTGTGGGAAGCCTATCAAGCCGGCCAGGTGAATGCAGAGCAGCTTCAACAGCAACGCTTTGAGTATTGGGGCAAGCAGCTTGAACAACACCCACAAGAGCTCAATGACGCCTTCCTAGAGGCAATGGCAGATATATGCAGCCTATTACCTGGCGCTAAAGACTTGCTAGATGCACTGAAGAGCAAAGTGAAGATGGGCATTATTACCAACGGTTTTACCGCACTGCAAAAAATTCGTATAGAACGCACCGGTTTGAGCGGCTATTTCTCACCTTTGGTTATCTCTGAGCAAGTGGGCGTTGCAAAACCGCATAAAGATATATTTGAGCATGCCTTTGCCCAAATGCAGCAGCCGGAAAAACATCGGGTATTAATGGTAGGAGATAATCCACATTCGGATATACAAGGTGGTATTAATGCGGGGATTAGAACTTGCTGGTTAAATCGTCACGGAGAAGAAAGGCCAGAGGGAATAGAGCCCCACTATGAGGTGAATTCACTTAAGCAACTGCAAACCCTGTTAGAAGCTGCTTAGTTTGAGTTAATCCCAAAAAGTCGAAAGGGGCATTGCCCTTCAGCTTATGCCCCTTTCTAGTATATGAACCTTTGCCTTTTTTCGGCCGTTCAACTTTTGCTTTAAATAACTGGCTGGTAACCAGCGCCTTAATTGCATTGTCGTTTATTTGCCCACGACCGTGCTCATGCGCTAACAACTTAGCGACTTTTTTCTTAGCCATAATCTTTCTCTCATTTGCCCTGCAGCTCCTATAGCCACTTGGGGTGGCTAGTGTAAACCAAGTTAAGCCAAATACACACTGTATATTATTTAAACATCGCAAATAAACAGCCTAACCAAGAAGCCAGCCCTCACCAGCTTCTTGGTTTACCCTATACCAGCTTAATGGCTAATCATCCAAGGCCGCATAGACGGGAACATTTTCTCGCCATTAGCGGTATACAGCAGCTTAGAACCACCGCGCTTAGTATGCTTACAGCCGCAGCCTTTTTTAAGCTTTTCGGCATTTTCGGCCCGCGTATCCACCGTTGAATGCTGCGGCTCATGCCGCGCTTTCTCATTACGCTCAATCGCCTGTTTGGTTTCGGCTGCCATATCCAATATCTCAGGAGGCAACACGATAACCCTAGCGGACAAAGCCTCACACTTTGGGCACTTAGCAGGTTTAGCGCTATCTGCCATAGTGGCTAGCTCGTAGAACAAACCATGTTCGGCACACTTATAGTCATAAACTGGCATAGCTCACCTCCCTATTTATCTAAGTCTGGAGCCAAAGGCATATCGACACTGCCATCTAAATACTTAGTTGGCCCATCTGCATTCGGCTTAATGTCAAACTCAAAGATATCGGTAGGTAACCACAACGTGGCACAGGAGTTAGGTACGTCCACTACCCCGCTTAAATGGCCTTGTACTGGCGCAGTACCAAGCAATGAATAAGCCTGCGCGCCGCTATAACCAAATTTCTTGAGGTACTCAATGGCATTTAAACAGGCTTGGCGATAAGCCACGTTGGCATCTAAGTAATGTTGCTTGCCATCTTCATCAACCGAAATACCTTCAAAGATTAGGTAGTCATCGTAGCGCGGCGTAATTGGGCTTGGTTTAAAGATAGGGTTTTTAATCGCATACTTAGACATACCGTCTTTAATCAAATTAACCCTTAAGTGGATCCAGCCGGCCATTTCAATAGCACCACAGAAGGTGATTTCGCCGTCACCTTGGCTAAAGTGTAAATCGCCTACCGACAAACCCGCGCCTTTTACATACACCGGGAAGTAGATTTTAGAACCACGCGATAGGTCTTTAATGTCACAGTTACCGCCATGCTCACGCGGCGGAACAGTTCTAGCACCTTCTTCGGCCGCTACTTTGGCATCATCGGGCTTCATTTTCCCCATGTGAGCAGTAGGTGCGTAAGGCAGTGCCGCTAACATTGGTACCCGCTCAGGGTCGGTATCAAACAGCTCTTTCTCTCGGCGGTTCCACTCATCTAGCATCTTTTTGTCGGGCAAGCAGCCAATCAGGCCGGGGTGAATCAGGCCCGCAAACTCAACACCGGGAACATGACGAGATTTAGTGAACATACCATTAAAGTCCCAAATCGATTTTTGCGCTTCAGGAAAATGCTCAGTTAAAAAGCCGCCACCATTTTGCTTAGAGAAGAAGCCGTTAAAGCCCCATTGTGAATCATCAAAGGTGCCAATATCTAAGATATCCACTTCTAATAAATCACCAGGCTCTGCTCCCTCTACCCCAACCGGTCCAGAAAGAAAGTGCACCTGAGATAAATCAACATCACGCACATCCGAGGCATCGTCATCGTTTTTGATTTGCCCGCCGGTCCAATCTACACATTCCAAAATGAAATCGTCCCCTGGTTTTACGGTGGCCGCCATAGGAATATCGGGGTGCCAGCGATTATGTAACTTCTCGTTTTCATACGCCGATTTGTTTAAGTCAATCTTGATAATTGTTTCTGCCATGGTCTTTCTCCTTGAATGTAAATTCCCCAACAAGCTATACCGACAGGTACGCGGCCACTTGCTGTTCATCAACGTCATCGCGCTGCACGTCATGCACGATTTGTCCTTTTTCAATCACCAGTATTCGGTCCGCCACATCAAGGGCGAAGCTCAATACCTGTTCCGACACCACTATCGACAAACCACGCTGGTCGCGAATTTGTTTTAGGGTTTTTGCCATATCTTTAATAATTGAAGGCTGAATACCTTCAGTGGGCTCATCCAGTAGCAGTACACTGGGGTTGCTCGCCAAAGCACGAGCAATCGCTAACTGTTGTTGCTGTCCGCCAGAAAGGTTGCCGCCTCGGCGGTGGCGCATTTCCCATAACACAGGGAAAATGCTGTATAAGTCATCGGGTACTTTGTTTTCACCAGTGCTGGTTAAGCCGGTTTCAATGTTTTCTTGCACCGTCATGGTGGAGAAAATCATCCGGCCCTGTGGCACAAAGCCCAAACCAGAAGCCACCCGCTGATGGCTCTTTTTCTCGGCTAAGGGCTCTCCATCTAAATTGGCTTCACCACTTTTGCTCGGAATCATGCCAATCAGCGATTTCATTAAAGTGGTTTTGCCCATGCCATTACGGCCAAGAATCGCCACAATTTCATTTTCTTTGAGGCTAAAATTCATGCCACTTATTACTTCGCTCTGGCCATAGGCCACGTGGTAATCGCTTAGTTCTAACATCACTTTCTCCTTAATGGCCTAGGTAAACTTCGACCACTTTAGGGTCGTTCTTCACCCGCTGCATCGAGCCCTCAGACAATACCTTTCCTTGGTGTAATACCGTCACTCGGTCGGCGATGTCTTCAACAAACTGCATGTCGTGTTCAATCACTAATACCGAGCGTTGCTTGGTAATGCTTTGCAGCAACTGCGCGGTTTGTTTGCGCTCGGCTACCGACATACCCGCCACCGGTTCGTCTAACATCAGCAGCTCTGGATCTTGAATAAGCAGCATGCCTATCTCTAACCACTGCTTTTGGCCATGGCTAAGCAAGTCGGCTTGGTCGTTAAGTTTGTCGCTAAGAAACACCATTTCGGCAATTTCCATGATCTTGGCGTGCACCGCTTCATCACGCTTAAAGGTCAAGGCTCCCCACACATTGCGACCGCGTGGGTAAGAGATTTCCAAGTTTTCAAAAACACTCAGATCTTCATAAATCGAAGGGTTTTGAAACTTACGCCCTACACCGGCATGCACAATTTGGTGTTCTTTCAGCTTGGTAAGCTCTTTTTGTTTGAACTTAATCGAGCCATTGGTGGCTTTAGTTCGGCCACATATCAAATCCAATACCGTGGTTTTACCGGCGCCATTAGGGCCAATAATCACCCTAATCTCCTGCTCTTCAACGTATAGCGACAAGTCATCAACGGCCTTAAAGCCATCAAAAGACACAGTTAAACCTTCAACGCTGAGTACAAAATCTTTGTTCTTTGATGAATTAGGCTGGGGCATTTGGGCTCTCCTTTAGAGATGGCGAAGCACTATCTGCCTCAGGCTCTGCAGCCTGAACCGCCTGCTTTGGCAGATCGGGTTTGCTGGCTTTAGGTTTGAACACGCGCTTAAACCAAGGCTGAATGTAAGATTGATAGAGACCGGCTAAACCATCGGGAAAGGCTAACACCACACCAATGAATAGCGCGCCCATGGCAAATAACCACAGTTGAGGGAAAGACTCAGAGAAAGTGGTTTTAGCGAGGTTTACCAGCAAAGTGCCATATACCGCACCAAGCAAGGATAAACGCCCACCTACGGCACAAAAAATCACCATTTCGATGGAAGGAACAATGCCCACAAAGGAGGGCGACATAAAGCCCACTTGCAGGGTAAACATAGCTCCACCAATGGCGGCAAAGGCTGCACCAACACAAAAGATGAAGATTTTGAAACTGGCAACGTTATAGCCAGAAAAGCGCACTCGATCTTCTTTCTCACGCATCGCCACCAGCAAACGGCCTAACTTACAACGCTTGATGTATAAGGCAGCAAACAGACAACCAAACAGCAACACAGCATTAATGAAGTAAAGAAGGTACTGCGCCGACTCGGTGCGTATATCCCAGCCTAAAAAGGTGCGTAAATCGGTTATGCCGTTTACCCCACCGGTATAGCCTTGCTGGCCGATAATCAAGATGGTGAGAATGGCAGCAATGGCCTGGGTAATAATGGCGAAGTACACCCCACCTACCCGGCGGGTAAACATAGCTACACCAATAATAAAGGCGAACAAAACCGGCACTGCAATCACCGCCACCAAGGTAAAGGCTAAGCTATCGAAGGGCTGCCAAAACCAGGGCAACTCGGTGAGCTGATTCCAATCCATAAAATCAGGAATGCCTGGCGTTGATTGAATCGCGGTGGCTTCGGGGCTTGAGGCTTCCAGCTTCAAGAACATCGCCATACAATAACCACCTAAGCCAAAAAACACGCCTTGGCCTAGGCTTAAAATACCGCCACACCCCCAGCACAGCACTAAGCCAATCGCCACAAAGGCGTAGGTTAAATACTTACCAATTAAGTTGAGTCGGAAAATATCCAAGGACAAAGGCAACACAATGAAAATAATCGCGGCCAACAGTAGATACTTCCACCAATCAACCTTACTGGTATTTTGTGCTGCAGTAGCACTAAGTTGAGATAACATCATCATTCTCCCTAACGACGAACCTTGAGCGAAAACAGACCTTGAGGGCGCAGCATTAAAATACCTACCACGGTCAATAAGGTGAGAACTTTGGCCATCGAACCACTAAGGAAAAACTCCATGGTTGATTGCGCTTGTGAGATGGTAAAGGCCGATGCAACGGTACCAAGCAAGCTTGACGCGCCACCAAATACCACCACTAAGAAGGTGTCTACAATGTAGAGCTGCCCTGCTGTTGGGCCGGTAGAACCCACCATGGTAAAGGCCGAGCCAGCAATACCGGCAATGCCGCAACCTAAGGCAAAGGTGTAACGGTCAACCTTCTCGGTATTAATACCAACAGCGCCCGCCATTGCGCGGTTTTGTACCACCGCTCGGGTTTGTTTACCTAAGCGAGATTTTTGCATTAGCAAGTACACGCCAATGGTGATCATGATGGTTAATGCCATCACAAATATGCCGTTAATTGGCACTTCAATAATGTCGGTAATCGCATAAGAGCCCATTAGCCAATCAGGTAGGCTCACTCCCACTTCTCGAGCGCCAAACACAGTGCGATAGAGCTGCTGTAAAATAAGGCTTAAACCCCAGGTAGCTAGTAAGGTATCTAGTGGACGTTTGTACAAATGGCGAATCATCGCCCACTCCACCAGCGCACCCAGCGCTGCAGTGACAATAAACGCCAGCAGCATTGCCACAAAAAAGTAGCCATCAAATAGACCCGGAAGGTAATTGCTAAATAGCTGTGAAGTAAGGTAAGTAATGTAAGCTCCTAGGATCATAAACTCGCCATGGGCCATATTAATTACGCCCATTTGACCGAATATAATGGCTAGACCTAGGGCCATAAGAACAAATACAGAAAACAAAATAAGACCGGCAAATCCCTGCATGGCGAAAATGGCGGTTAGCTCTGAGCTGGTATAATCGGCAAACATATTCAGTCCCTCTTAAAAGCTAGCGAAAGAACAAGTGGCCCAGCGAGCTGAGCCACCTACAGCGGTTACTGATAACCTTTAGGGAATGGGTTTGGTTCAATTAAGTCTGCGGTTTCATAAACGATGTCGTATTGACCATCAGCTTGAGCGTGACCAATTCGCGTTTTAGACCATAGGTGATGGTTTTCGTGAACTTTCACATAACCTTCTGGCGCAGTGGTTAGCTCTAGGTTTGGCGAAGCAGCACGTACTTTGTCGATATCAAACGAGCCGGCTTTTTCTACCGCAGCTTTCCACAACCATGGGCCTAAGTAGGCAGCTTGGGTTACGTCGCCAATTACAATGTCGTCG
Organism: Agarivorans sp. OAG1; assembly: GCF_037076485.1. Classification (NCBI taxonomy): domain Bacteria; kingdom Pseudomonadati; phylum Pseudomonadota; class Gammaproteobacteria; order Alteromonadales; family Alteromonadaceae; genus Agarivorans; species Agarivorans sp. OAG1. The sequence continues at coordinate 1,001,007 of NZ_AP028990.1, read as the reverse complement.
CCCCAGCGCTTTTTAAAGGCTGCTACAAACTCTTCATTGTTTTGGTTGGTTAAGCTTTGGAAGTACTTCATGGCAGCGTAAGCACCTTGAATATTTTCACCGCCAATGCCCAAGATCTCGTCTTCGGTTACCGAAATAGTTAGTACCAGTGGCTTCTCTTTGTTCATATCGATGCCCGCGGCCTTAAGCTGCTTGTAGAAAGCAACGTTAGACCCACCTACTACAATGGCGTAAATCACATCAGGCTTTTTAAGCTTAATTTTGTTGATAACCGAGTTGAACTGAGTATGACCCAGTGGGTAGTACTCTTCGCCCACTACTTTTAAACCCAGTTTTTCAATGTGTTTGCGGGCAATTTTGTTAGAAGTACGTGGCCAAATGTAATCAGAACCCAGTAAGAAGAAACTCTTGGCATCTTTGGTATCGGTTACCCAATCAATCCCTGCAATAATTTGCTGAGTAGCTTCTTGGCCGGTGTAAATTACGTTAGGAGATTGCTCTAAACCTTCGTAAAACGTTGGGTAGTAAAGCATGCCGTTATATTGCTCAAACACTGGTAATACCGCTTTACGAGAAGCAGAAGTCCAGCAACCAAATACCGCCGCTGCTTTATCTTTAACTAATAACTTCTTCGATTTTTCGGCAAAGGTTGGCCAGTCACTGGCACCATCTTCTTGAATGTATTCAATCTGGCGCCCTAATACGCCGCCCATTGCGTTAATTTGCTCAATGGCTAGCATCTCGGCTTGCACCGAGCCAGTTTCACTAATGGCCATGGTGCCAGTTACCGAGTGCAGAATACCAACCTTCACCGTGTCGTCGGTTACGGCTAAGCCGGTAGTATTTACTTCAGCGGTGCTAGGCGCTGCTGCAAAGCTTAGTTGTGAAACCAGCATTGCGGCAGGCAATGCCATCATTCCTTTTAACAGATTACGGCGTAGCGAATTGCTTAAGCCTGTTTTCTTGAGATTTTGCATAGTGGTATCCCTACTGAGTGTGTAAGACAAAGTGTCCGTACTTGGTGAATACCATGATGCGAAATTGCAAGGCTGAGCAAAATTCGCCGTTCACCCTAGCGACCTACGTCATTTGACGCATAGCGGTGAATAAGAGATTGATTTAGGGTCAAGATATTAAAGAGAGTGGCAAACCGCTACCAACAAATAACTCAGTTAAACAAGCATAACAGTCTGATTTTAATAACCATTTTAACAAAAGGGTGATAAAGCCACGGCGCGAAAAATGCTTATAAAACCTGTGAATTCGCAAAGGAAGGCGTTTAAGGGATGAAAGACCAGCATGTATTTAAAGCCCGTAGAAACTATAACCGCTGGGTAGCCAACCAAACTTTAGAAGATTATGCGCTAAGGTTTACTTCTAAAAATGCCCGTAAGTGGTCGGTTGCACGCGTCTCCAATACCGCTTTGGGCGCAATATCTTTTTTAGCCCTAGAAGCCATTGGTGGTGCACTAATTCTTAACTTTGGTTTCAACAATTCTTTAATCGCCATATTGCTGGTTTCGGCAATTATATTTTTCTGCGGGCTGCCTATTTCTTATTACGCAGCACGCTATGGCGTCGACATCGATTTGCTTACGCGCGGCGCGGGTTTTGGCTACATAGGCTCTACCATTACCTCTCTCATTTATGCCTCGTTTACCTTTATCTTTTTTGCCATTGAGGCGGCCATTATGGCCTCGGCTTTAGAGCTGTTATTTCACATTCCTTTAAGCATTGGCTACTTAATTAGTGCCGTTGTAGTAATCCCCTTAGTGACACATGGGATCACCTTTATTAGCCGTTTTCAACTGTGGAGCCAACCCATATGGCTGGTACTACAGCTGGCTCCACTTATTTTTATTTTGTGGCATGAGTCCAGTGCTATTAACAACTGGCTACAGTTTGAAGGCAAGCTAGAGAGCGGCAATTCAGGTGAGTTTAACCTGCATTTATTTGGTGCAGCGTCGGGGATCCTTTTCTCGTTAATGGCGCAAATTGGAGAGCAAGTAGACTTCTTACGTTTTATGCCCGAGGCCAAGAAAAAACACCGAGCCTGTTGGTGGGTAGCCTTGTTATCGGCGGGTCCAGGTTGGATTATTGTTGGTGCACTAAAAATACTCTTAGGATCGTTTTTAGTGGTACTAGCCATTAATGCCGGAGTGGCCGAAGATGTGGCCGGAGATCCTATTCAAATGTACCAAGTGGCCTTTTCTTATATGGCTCAATCCCCATTGCTTGCGCTCTCCTTGGCGGGTATTTTTGTTTTGGTTTGTCAGCTTAAAATTAACGTAACGAACGCCTATGCCGGCTCTATCGCATGGTCAAACTTCTTCTCTCGCTTAACTCATAGCCACCCTGGTCGCGTAGTGTGGCTGGTATTTAACGTGATTATTGCCCTGCTGATTATGGAGTTAGGCATCTATGCCGCGTTAGAAGACATCCTCGGCATTTACTCGAATGTGGCGGTTGCTTGGGTTGGCGCATTGGTAGCCGATTTAGTGATAAACAAACCCTTAGGTTATAGCCCCAAGCACATTGAGTTTAAACGCGCCCACCTCTACGACATTAACCCGGTTGGGGTTGGCTCCATGGTGATTGCATCTGTTTTGAGCATTTATTGTTATACCGGAAATGCCGGCGACACAGCCCAAGCGCTGGCGCCTTACATCGGCTTAAGCACCGCTTTTGTGTGCTCTCCTATCATCGCTATTTTAACCAAAGGCCGCTACTACCTAGCTAGAGAGCCCAATCTACTGCAGGCTCACCAAGGAGAATGTACGGTTTGCCAAAACCATTTTGAAATAGAAGACTTAGCCAGCTGCCCAGCCTATGGCGGCGCAATATGTTCGCTATGTTGCACCCTAGATGCGCGCTGCCATGATCAATGCAAAGAAAACGCGCGCTTTGGTCAGCAACTAAGTCAATTTGTTAGCCTGGTGCTTCCTAAAGCCGTGTCATCCTTAATGAATACTCGCCTGCTGAATTTCTCTGGCTTAATGGCGCTCATTGCCTTGCTCATTGCCAGCTTGTTTTACCTAGTCTATTCGCGGATCCCGGTAACCGAATTTGCCACTAAAGCGGCAGTTTCAGCAACCTTAAGCCACGTATTTTTCTTATTGATGATTATCGTTGGCGTGCTGGTTTGGCTATTTGTTTTAGCCAACGACAGCCGCCAGTTTGCATTAGATGAATCGCAGCGCCAAACCGAGTTACTTAGCCGCGAAATATCTGCCCACGAGGTGACCGACCAAGCCTTGCAGCAGGCCAAAGAAACGGCCGAATCAGCCAACCAAGCTAAAAGCCGCTATCTCACTGGCATTAGTCATGAACTTCGCACCCCGCTTAACTCGGTGCTGGGTTACGCACAACTCTTAGAAAAATCGCCAAGTTTAGCGCCCGAGCACAGCGCTAAAGTCTCGCTTATCAAACGTAGCGGAGAGCACCTCGCCGATATAATTGAAGGCCTATTAGATATCTCGCGCATCGAAGCAGGCCGCATCGAATTACAACGTGACGAAGTGGCCATTGGTGAATTGCTGGATGACTTGGTAGATATGTTCAGCCTTCAAGCCAAAAGCAAAGGCATTTCCTTCGTTTACAATCCCAGCCCTTACCTGCCCAACTGGGTAACCGCAGACGAAACTCAATTGCGGCAAATACTCATCAACCTATTGTCCAACGCGGTTAAATTTACTCAACAAGGCTCGGTAACCTTAGACGTTTATTACCGTAATCAAGTCGCAGAATTCACCATTACCGACAGCGGCGTAGGCATTAGCGAACAAGATATCGAGCGAATATTCAAACCCTTTGAGCGAGTAGAGAAAAGGGACATACCCAGCTCTCCCGGCACCGGCTTAGGCTTAACCATTACTCAGTTACTTACCGACATAATGGGCGGCAACATTAGTGTAAGCAGTGAGATTGGCAAAGGTAGCAGCTTTAAACTGAGCATCATGCTGGCTAGCTTAAACAAAGATCAGCAGCCGCAGTCTGTGCAAGCGCCAGTAAACTCTATCAAAGGCCCTAGCAAAACCGTAATGGTGGTAGACGATGACCCTAATCACCGTAACTTAGTATCAGAAATACTATCGCCACTGGGTTTTGTGGTTCATGAAGCCAATGATGCTTTGTGTTGTTTAAGCAATACCTACTTAAGCGCCATTGATCTGTTTTTGCTCGACATCTCCATGCCAGATATGAATGGCTGGCAACTGCTTAAAAAACTTCGCAGCAATGGCATTAATGTACCGATCATCATGGTTTCGGCCGATGCCACAGAAGCGCCTTATTTTAATGCCGCTGAAGAAATTCACGAGCCAGCGTTACACAATGACTACCTGGCTAAGCCCATGCGCGATAACGCGCTACTAGAAAAAGTTGCCAAAGCCTTAGCCATAGATTGGAACTACCAAAACACCAGTACGCAAAGCGCCTCGCCCGAGCCGCAAGCGCTAAACATTCAACTAAACCAAAGCCAACGCGAACAGCTGCAAGAAATCGCCGAAATGGCGCAACTAGGCTTTGTACAAGGGATTGATAGACTAATAAAAAACCTAGAGAAAGACAGCGCGTTACACACCATAACTCGCGCCCTAAGAAAGGAATTAGAACAGTATCAATTTGCCAGCATTACCGCTTATTGTGAAAAGGTCGTAATCTAATGAACGCCACAAACTCAAAGGGACTAATCCTCGTTGTTGACGATGCTACCGAATCGGTGGCGATGCTTAACACCGCTTTAATTGAACAAGGCTACACCGTGTTAATTGCCATGGATGGGCAACAAGCTCTCAACATTAGCCAACGCATTACTCCAGACTTAGTACTCATGGACGCATTAATGCCAAATATGGACGGTTTTGAAGCCTGCCAGCAACTTAAAAAAAATACTCAACTTAGCGATATTCCAGTGATCTTTATGACCGGATTAAGCAGCAGTGAGTCGGTGGTTAAGGGGCTAGAATCTGGCGGAGTAGACTACATCAATAAACCAGTAAAACTTGATGAACTGTTTGCCCGGATAAAAGTACATATTAGCAATGCTCGCCTCACCCGCAGCGCCCATGGCGCCCTAGATGAAATAGGCCAAGCTAGCTTTACCGCCAATAGCCGAGGCGAAATGATTTGGGTAAGCGCCAAAGCAAGCGAAACATTGGCATCGCAGCAGGACTTATCCACCACAGCAGCTGAGGTGATTTGCCCTCAACTTAAGCAGTGGTTAGCCCATACACCTGCTAAACACAGCATGTTGTCGCTTAAAAACCTCAACACAGCGTTGCAAGTTCGCTACTTGGGGCAATCGTCACCGGGTGAGCACTTACTTCGCTTGGTAAATAACGACGACCAAAGCCAGCGCGACTCCTTGCGCCAGCGCTTCAGTTTAACCGAGCGCGAATCAGAAGTAGTGCTGTGGCTAGCTAGAGGCAAAACCAATCGAGAAATCGCGCAAATTTTAGACATGAGCCCACGTACCGTAAACAAACACCTTGAAGCGGTGTTTACCAAGCTGGCAGTGGAAAACCGAACCAGTGCAACAGCCGTTTGTTTGGCCCACTTAAACGATAGCTAACTTAAACTTTGCGGCTATTTGAGCGCTTTAGCGCAACTTAAAAAACCTAATTAGCCTTGCGCTTGGGCTCTCTATAACTGCTTTGTTGTAAACAAATGCAGACTACACTCAGCAACTCTCTAGCAGCTAAATAGCCATTTTTGTGCACTTGAATTTTTAAAATCTCCTTGCCCGCACTACGCTTATTAGGGTCTGTTGAACTTTCGCGGTTAAATTTTGTTCGAGATAAATTTATTTTAGGCGCGGCAAGGAGTGTGCTGCCTAGTTATTCTAAGCTAATACTCCTTAACAAAGCATAAAGCGGTTTTAGCCGAACCCTTCGGGCAGTGTTTGTGGCTCGTTTCTACTGCGTTATCGGCTTCTCATTTAGCTTAGCTACACATCAAAGCATCTGGCTGAATGAATAAGCCACAAACTGCTGCAAACATCAGCTCGAAAGATCCACAGACCCTAGTCAGCAAGGAGGCTTTATGAAGATTTCCCAAATCCGCATTGAGCAGCAACCCGACCACGCTATTCTTCGGGCCGATTGCGCTGGCTTCGACTTATGGTACAAATTCCCCGCCCCGCTACAACCTCGCTTAAGTGCCGACCCATTTATTGCCGCTTGTTTACTGATTTGCATGGCAAAAAACCAAGACTTGCAGCTAGAAGACAGCGCAACCTACTCCCCTACCTTGCTACGCAACCTCGAACAGCTGCAGGACATTTTTGCTTATTGGCAAGACTACCTTGGCCACAACATGCGCCATATTAAGATAAAGGGCGGCACCGCTAAGGAAGAGCCGTTTCCTTGCAATGATAAAGTGTCGTTTTTCTCTGGAGGGGTCGACGGTTACCATACTTACCAACAAAACCAACAAGACATCGATTACCTTCTATTTGCCAAAGGCATTGATATGCAGCTGTCTAGCGACGAGCTATACCAACAAGCCTTTGCGTGTAATCAACAGTATTTGGAAAAACACCACAAGCTACTTTATCCAGTCGAAACTAACGTTAGGTTTTTGGGTTACCACAACCAATTAAAATGGGGCGTATGTTTTGGTGGCGGCCTGTCCAGCATTGCGCTCGCCTTGGGGGTAAAGAAGTGTTTTATTGCCGCTGGATTAACCTACCAAAACAATGTTCCCGAAGGCTCTAACTACATTACCGACCATTTATGGAGTAATCACCACACCCAAATTGTCCATCATGGCGCCGAGGTAAGACGTATCGACAAACTTAAACAACTCACTCAAGACCAAGACTTTTTAAAAATTTTAAGGGTTTGCTGGCACGACCATGGCTACAACTGTGGTGAATGTGAAAAATGCCTTCGCACCATGAGCAGCCTGCGTTTATTAGGTATAAAGACCGACTCTTTTCCCCCGCTTAGCGACCAATTAGTTAAACAAAAACTGCGAGACCAAAAGCTTTATAACATTCACGATGTACAGTTTCTTGAGGAAAACCTCGACCAAGCCATCGCGGTAGACGACACAGTGATGATCGAAGCGCTGCAGCACATCAAACATGATTTTGATATGCGCGCTTTAATCAAACAAGCCGACGAACTTATCCTGCATGGCTATGCCCACAAGCTAAAACAATTATTCGTGCGGCATTAAAATCGATGAAAATCCACCAGCTCAACTTAGAAAAGCATAACAATTACCACAAAATATCGGCCATGCTGGGCCCTTTTCCCTTGTGGTTTAAAACCAGCAGTGAGTGCTTAATAGCCTGTAACGACGCCAGCCCATTTTTGTGCTCCGCGCTCATTCCTGCCATGCTTTTGGGCGAAGACATAGAGATCGACCGCCGGTATTACGTATCGGCAAGCTTGTTAGAAAAACTGCCGCTTATTCAAACCATGATGCACGCTTGGAACCCCATTTTTAAGTGCATTAAGGTAAACGCTAATACCCAAACCTTTAAGCCATCAGCTAGTCAATTAGGCCACAGCGCCTTTTTCTCTGGCGGAGTAGATGGCACCTACAATCTGATTAAGCACCAAGAGCAACTAGACAATTTAGTGCTAATTAATGGCTTCGACTTCTCCATGCCCCAGCCAGCCTGGCAACAGCTGGTCGCCCGCTGCCAAAAAACCGCCAAGCTGTTTAACAAAAGGCTAATTTGCGTAGAAAGTAACTTAAAAGAGTTTACCGGTTGGACAGGCCTAGCCCGCTTTGCCAACTTTGGCGCGTCTTTAGCCAGTGTTAGCTTGCTGCTCAATCCTAAAAGCATGGCAATTAGTGGGGCAGTTACCTACGATGCGATTAACCCTTCTAACAGCCACCCGTTGTTAGATCCCTTATGGTCTAGCGAGTCCTGCCAAATTTCACACCTTGGCTTAGAAGCCGATCGAGCCGCTAAAATCGCCTTAATCAAACACTACCCAGAAGCCTTAGACAACTTATGGGTATGCTGGGAAGACCCAAGCAGCAACTGTGGGCGCTGCTCCAAATGCCACCGCACCTACATGGCTCTGCAGCTCAATAACATTTCCCACTTTCAGTTCTCCCAAGAAGTCGAGTTTTCCGCACTAAGTAAACTTAGCCCCAAAAGTGACGAAGACCTTTCATTTTACGAATACCTCTACCAACTGGCGATAAAGCAGCACAACCGCCAATTAAGCCAAGTACTACGTAAGATAATTTGGCGTTATCGCGCCAAAGCCTTTGTACGCGAAACCGACCGCCTGCTATTGCATTCTGTTTGCAGCAAGTGGCGACAAAAGAAAATAGCCCATCATCAACTAGCCGACGTAAACGTATTTCCCAAATACAGTGACGCCATCCAACTAGAGCGCTTACATCAGCGAATAAAGCAAAACCCACGGTTTATCTCTAGCGTTAACATCGGCACTGTTTTTGATTAAACGCATGTAGCTTCGGCGGCACTGAGCAGCAACCATCCTCCTGCTTACTCTTAGCTTTAGTAAGTTCAAACCAATAAAGTACTGTGATTTTACACATGTAAATTGCTGTTCCTTCTTTCCCCAAATGCATTCCGTATTTCGTGCTGATGTTTTTGTTACTTTTGAAACTAGATGGCTGATGTAGTTTAGGAAAGATGGTAATCTTGGATTTATCAAATGCGTGAAAGAGGAAAAATCCCGTGTTTAAACAAGGAAATTTTCCTATTAATAAGCTGTTACATGCCCAAGCAACTAATGGAGTACTAAATGGAAGAGATTACTATAACGATAGATATGCTTTGGCTAGTTCTAATCGTTGCCGTACTTGGTCTTCTTGTTGTGGGAGCAATTGTATTCTTTGCGTGGAAGGCATTTTCTGATGACTCCCGAGGTTTTGTAAATTATGAATACTATTTGGATTTCCTAAGCACACACAAAATACGTTCTAACCTACCAGTATATGTGAATGAGGCTTATGCGGATTATCTCCAAAAAAGGAACGAATTTTGGTCAACTTATGGTCAGGTAGTTGTTGCAGTTTTTATAGTAATTATTCTCGCAATATTGATGCTAACCAAAACTATTACGGCGGAAGCGGGGTTGCCAATACTTTCAGCAGTTTCTGGCTTTGCTATAGCAAAAGGAGTGAGTTCATCGAAAAATTCACCCACAAACCCTAATGACCCAAACAATGGGTAAGCATGTAACAAGTAAAGGCAGCGGACGCTAAAAGCGCCGCTGCTTTAAGCGTTAGTTTACTAGGTGATAAATGGACTATATGAGCATGGCTATAGGTTTTCTTGCAGGTACGGCCACTGGTGCTGCAGGAACTTATTTTGGTAATAAATATACAGATATCCGCAAAGCTAAAGAGAGTAAAAAAACAGAGGAATCATTCTATAAAAAATTGTGGAATGAGCACGAAAAATTACTCTCGGAAATGAAGTCTGACTTGTCTAACCCGGATTTTAGTTACCACCGTGAATTTTATGTTTTGAGCAAAAGCTGGATGTTTAACGCTTCTGGTCCACATCTATCCTATTACCTCGAAGAGCATGATTCGCTAGAGCAGCAGCTAAAGTCACTTGCAGCCAAAGGGCTAATTATTGATGTAACGGAATTTGGTAAAAACGTCACAAAATATCAGTTCACAGACCAATTTGCCGAACACTTAAAATCTTAAACTAACAAGCAGGTCAAGGAGAGTTCGGTGAAACTTCCAACTCATACGAAAAACGCTTTATTGGCGACCCTGAAAATCAAAGAGCTTGGGGTTTCTATTGAAACACAACAAAAAATAGGTGTGTTTGCTGTTACTTGGGGAATGTTCGAGTCACATTTAGAAAGAGCTGTATGGGTTCTACAAAATGAACAAGTTGAAGGTGTTAGACCTTCAACGGATAAAAGCTCCGCTCATAAGTGGATCGAAATATTAGAAAAAGGTAGTAATGAATTAACGTCTAAAGCAAACGAAGTTTTGAAAATAGCTGCAACAGCAGCAAAAGACTTAATGAGTTATCGTCATTCGTTATTTCATGGGTATTTAGTTCCATTAGGTGACACAGCAATGTTTATTAGAAATCCTAGCTGGCATGGAGAAGTAAGAAATAGAGAATGCGGTGATGCACACCTTGACGATAATATTATTGATTTAGCAATTGATGCTTCATGGGTTTTATTCAGTATAATCATGTCGATTACCAAGTTAAATGAAGAACCTACTTCTAAAGCAGTAATTGAAAGCTTTGAAAAAGAAGCAAAGAGAATTCGTAGTAATGCCAATGAAGTCAGGCATATAGCGGCTCTAACGAATCACGAAAAGTATTAGTAGTTGAGGCCCTAACAATCCAATTCAGCAGGACAAAAAACAGTTGGTTTTGCTCCTGTGTCGCTAATGTTAACCAACAAATAAAAGGGACAAAGTCACTTTAAATACCCTTGCTTCCCTATCTAAGCTCTTCTTTCCAAAACAAGCAACTTACTATTCGAAACCAATCACGAACAAAAAGACCCAGCGAAGGCTGGGTCTTTTGATTTACTGATTTGCTTATTGGGCGATTAAATCTTTATAAGCGATGGTTTTACCTTGTGGCTTCTCGTTGGCTAACTTGGCTTTAGGTGAGCCAGGTTGGTTTAGCCAGTAAGAGGCATCTTGCTTAGGGTTAAGTTTAGGACCACACTCACCTTGCGCACCGCTGCGCTCTAAGCGTGTTAACACTTTGTCTTGTGCAGCGGCTAGGCCGTCCATTGCTTGTTGTGGAGTTTTCTCACCACTGGCGGCTTCAGCCACATATTGCCACCAAAGCTGTGCCAGTTTTGGATAGTCTGGCACGTTGGTACCGGTTGGTGTCCATTGTACCCGCGCATCGCTGCGGTAGAATTCCACCAAACCACCTAGTTTAGGTGCGGCGTCGGTCATCGCTTGCGAGTTAATATCCGACTCACGAATAGGCGTTAAACCCACCAAGGTTTTCTTAAGCGATACTGATTTAGACACTACAAACTGAGCGTACAACCAAGCGGCTTGGCGTCTGTCTAGCGGCGTTGAATTTAGGAACGTCCATGAGCCGGTATCTTGATAACCCAGCTTCATGCCCTCTTCCCAGTATGGACCGCGTGGTGAAGGTGCCATGCGCCATTTTGGCGTGCCATCTTCATTAACGACCGGTAATCCCGGTTTGGTCATGTCAGCAGTAAAGGCTGTATACCAAAAGATTTGTTGCGCCACACTGCCTTGGGCAGGAACTGGGCCTGCTTCACCAAAGGTCATGCCTGGGGCTTCGGGTGGCGCGTATTTTTTAAGCCATTCTACATATTTAGCGGTGGCATAAACGGCCGCTGGGCCATTGGTGGCACCACCACGTTCTACGCTTGAGCCAACAGGGTTACAGCCTTCTACCCGAATGCCCCATTCGTCTACCGGCACACCATTAGGAATGCCTTTGTCGCCCGCACCCGCCATAGATAGCCACGCATCGGTAAAGCGCCAACCTAATGATGGATCTTTTTTGCCGTAATCCATGTGGCCGTAAACACGCTCGCCATCAATGGTTTTTACTTTTTCTGAGAAGAATTCGGCGATATCTTCATAGGCAGACCAGTTTAGCGGTACACCTAGCTCGTAACCGTATTCGGCTTTAAATTTCTCTTTTAGATCGGCACGTTCAAACCAGTCGGCGCGGAACCAATATAAGTTAGCAAACTGTTGGTCTGGTAGCTGGTAGATTTTTCCATCTGGCCCAGTGGTAAAACTTAAGCCAATAAAATCTTCTAGATCTAAGGTTGGCAGGGTTACGTCTTTACCCTCGCCTTTTATAAAGTCACTAATGGGTACCACTTTGCCGTAGCGAAAGTGGGTACCAATTAAGTCTGAATCGTTTACGTAGGCATCATAAATATTACGACCCGACTGCATTTGCGTTTGCAGTTTTTCTACTACATCGCCTTCTTGGATCAAATCATGATTAACCTTAATACCGGTTATCTCAAAAAATGCCTTGGCTAAGGTCTTACTTTCATATTCATGGGTGGTAATGGTTTCTGAGGCTACATTAATTTCCATACCACGAAATGGTTTTGCCGCTTCTGTAAACCAAGCCATCTCATCCATTTGCTGCTGCTGACTCAAGGTAGAAGGCGTAAACTCTTCTCCCACCCATTGTTTAGCGGCATCACTGTATTGATCTGCTAAGGCTAAGCTACTACATCCGGCAATGACCATTGCTACACTAAGACGAGCTAGCTTAAACACTGATTTTTTGTTGTAGGGCATTTCTTCATTCCTTTTGTTTTTTTAAAGTGCATGTTGTTTTTTGAGGCACCTCTTGATGCCTTTGCACATCCATTTTTGCTCTCGAGTTTTGTGTTGCTTACCCCCATCTCATTACGATAAACAGCCACACCACAGCTACCGCAAAGGGCAGCCAAATGCTGAGTTCGGTCATCCCGATAAATCCAAGATGAATAAACGCACTGCTTAACAAGCCAATAAACAATCGATCGCCACGGGTAGTAGCTATCGGTAAAAAACCTTTTCGCGCCACGCAGGGGCTTTTTAGCTCCCAACAGGTCATCACAAACAAAATGCAGGCGATGCCGGTAAAAAATAATGCTGATGGAGTTGTCCATGCCATCCAGTTCATGTTGTTTCTCCTATACCCGTCCGAGGGCAAAGCCCTTGGCTACGTGGTTTCTAACAAACCAAATTACTAATACGCCCGGCAAAATAGTGAGCACACCCGCTGCCGCTAGCACTCCCCAATCAATGCCCGAGGCACTCACTGTTCTGGTCATTACTGCGGCAATCGGTTTAGCGTCTACCGAGGTTAAGGTTCTAGCTAACAGCAGCTCTACCCAACTGAACATGAAACAGAAAAAGGCGGTTACCCCAATGCCCGAGCGAATAAGCGGAATAAAAATTTTGGCGAAGAAGCGAGGAAAGCTGTAACCGTCGATGTAGGCGGTTTCGTCTATCTCGCGTGGCACACCCGACATAAAGCCTTCGAGGATCCACACCGCTAGCGGCACGTTAAACAAACAATGCGCTAGGGCCACAGCGATGTGGGTATCAAACAAACCCACCGATGAGTAAAGTTGGAAAAACGGCAGCAAAAATACCGCTGGCGGCGCCATTCGGTTCGTTAGCAACCAAAAGAACAGGTGTTTGTCGCCAATAAAACGAAAGCGCGAAAAGGCGTAAGCTGCCGGCAGCGCTACCGCTAAGGTAATCACCATATTGAGTGACACGTAGTAAATCGAGTTCACATAACCCATGTACCAGCTGGCGTCGCTAAAAATGGTGGAATAGTTAGCAAAGGTAAAATGCTCTGGCCAAAAACTAAGCCCGCCGAGTATTTCTTGATTACTCTTAAACGACATAATCACCAGCCAATAAATCGGTAACAGCAGGAACAAGATATAGGCACTCATCCCTAGTGTTTTTTTCATATTCATAATTGCATCCTTTCGCAGTACTTACTTGCTGTCGTTATGAGTCATAGCGGTGTAAAACAGCCAACTGACTAACAAAATGATTAAGAAATAAATGATCGAGAACGCCCCTGCTGGCCCAATATCAAACTGGCCTACCGCCATTTTGGTGAGGGTTTGGCTGAGGAAGGTGGTGGAGTTACCCGGCCCGCCGCCAGTAAGTACAAAGGGCTCGGTGTAAATCATGAAGCTGTCCATAAAGCGCAGCAGTACGCCAATTAGCAATACGTTTTTAAGCTTGGGAAGCTGGATAAAACGAAATACTGCCCAGTTGGAAGCGCGGTCTATTCGCGCTGCTTGATAATAGGCATCGGGAATAGCCCGTAAGCCGGAGTAACACAGCAAGGCAACCAGCGATGTCCAATGCCATACGTCCATCAGCAATACGGTAAACCACGCATCCATAGGGTTGGCAGCATAGTTATAATCGATGCCTAGGCTATTAAGTGCCCAACCAAATAGGCCAATATCGGCGCGACCAAAAATTTGCCAAATAGTACCCACAACATTTAGTGGCACCAGCAGTGGTAAGGCTAATACCAGCAAACACACTACCGAGCCGGGGCCACGGGAGGGCATCATTAAGGCCACCAAAATACCTAAGGGAATTTCGATTAATAACACCGAACCAGAGAAGATAAATTGGCGAATTAAGGAGTCGTGCAAACGGGTATCGTTAAGGATTTCGCGATACCATTCGGTGCCCACAAAGTAACGGGTATTGGCATCAAAAATATCCTGTATCGAATAATTCACCACGGTCATTAAGGGCACAATGGCGCTAAAGGCCACCAGCGCAAACACGGGCAGTACCAAGTACCACGCTTTATTGGTATAGGGTTTAATCATGATGTGCTTCCTTGGCGATCAAGTATTCGTCGATATAGAGCATCAACCATTGCTCGGGAAAACTGATATAGGCGGTTTGATGAGGGACTTTTTGGTCTTCTTGCAAGCGGGCTTTAATCACCTGCTCACCCAGTTTTAAACTTAGGATTTTGTAGGTGCCTAGGTCTTCAACAAACAGTACTTCTGCTTGGTAGGCATCGCCATTGGGTTTATCCCATACATGCACAAACTCGGGACGAATACCCACTTTTAAGTTGGTAGATTGGCTAGCATTAACCGCGTTTAGCTCGTGTTCATTTAAAGCAATACTTTGCTCACCAAAGCATACGCCCTGCTCGCAGCGTTCAACTTCCATTAAATTCATGCCTGGGCTGCCAATAAAGTAGCCCACAAAGGTATGATTAGGCTGCTCGAACAGCTCTCGAGGGGTGCCAAACTGCACCACTTGGCCGTTGTACATCACCGCAATTTTGTCGGCAAAAGTAGAAGCCTCTAGCTGATCGTGGGTGACGTACACCATGGTGATATTAAACTGCTCATGAATTTGCTTGAGCTTGCGGCGCAGCTTCCATTTAAGGTGGGGATCGATAACCGTAAGTGGCTCATCAAACAAAATGGCCGATACGTCGTCACGCACTAAGCCGCGGCCCATCGAGACTTTTTGTTTTTCGTCGGCACTTAAGTTGGCGGCCTTTTTATTGAGCACCGCGGTGAGATCGAGGATCTCGGCAATTTCGCCCACTTTAGACTGCACCTTGGCTTTACTAGCGCCCATGTTGCGCAGTGGAAAGGCCAAGTTATCAAACACCGTCATGGTGTCGTACACCACCGGAAACTGGAATACTTGGGCTATGTTGCGCTCTTGCGGCGGAATGTCGTTTACTCTTACGCCATCAAACAAGACCTCACCGTCTGAGGGTTCTAGCAAGCCTGAGATAATGTTTAATAGGGTAGATTTGCCGCAACCAGATGGACCCAGCAAGGCGTATGCACCGCCCTTTTGCCACACATGGTTCATTTCGCGAATCGCATATTGCGGTTGTTCGGCCTGTTTGTCGTAACAATGCGCTAAAGACTTAAGTTGGATCTCAGCCATGATAATGATCCTCTATACGACGGCTTGACGCTTGAATAAGCTCACCGGCATGGTCGAATACATGCAACTTATGGGTTGGCACATAAATTTTTATTTTTTCGTCTACGTGGTAGGAATGAACGCCGGAGAGATGCAGCACTAATTGGAAGTGCTCGTTACGCACGTGCAAAAAGGTTTCGGAGCCGGAGATTTCTGCTAGCTCAACTTGAACCGAAATCTCTAAATCGTCATCATTTTTGGGCAGTAAACTTAAATGGCTAGGGCGAATGCCAAACTGGTAGTTCCCTTCTCCCAAGGCTTTTAAGTCGGCATTTAGCGGGAAGTGCACTTTGTCATCAAAGGTCACTTCGGTGGCGCTCATTTTGCCGGCAATAAGGTTAATTGGCGGCTCGTTAAACAAAGCTGCTGCCGTAACATTGCAAGGCGAATGGTAGGTATCGGCCGTTGGGCCGCTTTGAATCACCCTGCCTTCGTGCAAAATAGTGGTGGTACCGCCTAGTGCGAGTGCTTCATTAGGTTCGGTGGTGGCATACACCGCAATGGTATTGCGCTGCGCAAATAACTCGCGCATTTCTTGGCGCAGCTCTTCACGTAACTTGTAATCTAAGTTCACCAAGGGCTCATCAAATAAAATGATGTCTGCATCTTTAATTAAGGCTCGCGCCATAGCGGTACGTTGCTGCTGTCCACCAGAGAGCTCCAAAGGCAAGCGAGACAAAAATGGCGTAATGCGCAGCATTTCGGCCGTTTCCATTACCCGCTTCTTAATGGTGGTTTCCGACTCATTGGCTAAGCGCAAAGGCGAGGCAATGTTGTCGTAAACGCTCATGTTGGGGTAGTTAATAAACTGCTGATAGACCATCGATACATTGCGCTCTTGCACCGATACGCCGGTAACATCTAGGCCATTCATTAACACTCGGCCTGTATTAGGTTTATCTAATCCGGCCATTAGCCGCATTAAACTGGTTTTGCCTGATAAGGTGCGGCCCAGTAGTACGTTAAACGAGCCGGGCTCAAAATTGAGATTGGCTTGGTTAATGTAATACTGGCCATCGACCATCCTTGTTACGTTTTCCAATGTCAGTGACATAGGCGGGGGATCTCCTTATTGTTCTGTGCTGAACAATGTTCGCACTCTGTTCAAATTCGCAAATCTACGAAGCTTATTGCCAGAGTTATGCCAAGCTCACCAATAAAAATTAACCCATTGTTTTAATTAAACTTAATAAACATAACAGCATTTACTTTAATAAAAACATGTTCATTTAGTGTGATCAATGTGAACATTTTGTTAATCGATTTTGACCAATTAATGTTCGTATGCGAAAGTGCCTGCCTAACACTGTTCACTGCTAAACAATGTGATGCTGATTTAAGGATTGAGATGAGCGAGAAATCACAGTGGTATATAGAGCATGAAGCCCTAATTAAGAGTTCTTGGCAGCGCTGTCGAGAATCTGGCTTAACCCATCATAGTGAGCCAAACGTAGAGCATAAGTCTGCGGGGGATTTGTCGTGCCTATTGGAACAGCATCATCAATTACTTGAGACAACCCACCATCAAGTACTGCCGTATTACGAGAACTTGCTAAGCAACAGCAATAGCCAAGTTATGCTGGCAGACCATCAAGGCTATGTATTAAAAAGTTGGGGGGAGCAACGCTTTAAACAGCAGCATCAAGAAATCTTCTCACCAGGCACTGGCTGGCAAGAACCGGTGCTAGGCACCAACGCCATTGGCACCGCCTTAAAAACCGGTAGCGTAGTGCAAATTCATCATGACGAGCACTTTTTAGTGGCCAACCGCTTTATGACTGGTTCGGCAGCGCCCATTTATGGGGTTGATAGGGAAATGGTGGGGGTGATTGATATCTCTAGCGATACTTATCTGCCGGAATCTCATACCCTAGGCATGGTTAAGATCATGTCGCAAGCGGTTGAAAATCAACTGATTATTTCCCACTTCAATAGCGAGCACTTTTTGCTGCGTTTTAATACCAGCCCGGAGAACATTGATAGCCAATGGTCGGCACTGATTGTATTTGATGAAACCGGCTTAGTGATTTCGGCCAATCGCCGTGCAGAATTAGTGCTAGCCACCGACTTAAAGCTGGTGAACATAAGTGAGCTATTTGAAGTAAGCGTTAACCAACTGATTAACCAGCCTGAGAGCTTTCAAGTTCCGTTGATTACACGTCAGCAGTTTAGGGTGCATGGCGTTTTACATAAACCTAAGCAAGCAAAACCACGAGTATTAGATTTTAGAACCTTGCTTAAGCCCGAGCAGAACAAAGCGCAACACTTTTCAGAAAAACAAGCATTCTTGCTCGACGACCTTAATTTAGGCGACCCGGTAATGGCTAAGGCCGTGGCACAAAGCAAACGCATTGTAGATAAAGAGATCCCCATTTTGATCCGCGGAGAAACTGGGGTAGGAAAAGAGGTGTTTGTAAAAGCGCTGCACCACTCAAGCCAGCGCAGCAAACAAAATATGGTAACGGTAAACTGTGCGGCGATTCCCCAAGAGTTGGTGGAATCGGAACTGTTTGGTTATGAAAAAGGCGCGTTTACTGGCTCTAGCAGCAAAGGCTATATAGGGCTGATCCGCAAGGCAGATAAAGGCACCCTCTTTTTAGATGAAATTGGTGACATGCCCTTGAATGTACAAGCGCGCTTATTAAGGGTGCTGCAGGAGCGCAGAGTTAACCCCTTGGGCAGTACCGAGTCTTACCCGGTAGATTTTAAGCTAGTTTCAGCGACGAACCGAAACTTAAAAGACGATGTAGAAGCAGGCAGTTTTCGTCAAGATTTATACTACCGCGTGAGCGGCTTAAACATTGAACTACCGGCGCTTCGCCATCGGAGTGATCGCCAACACCTTATCCAATTTTTGCTAAATTACTATGCAGAAACACCGCAAGATGCCTTAATTACAGAACGTGCAATGCATAGCTTTTGCCAGCACCCTTGGCCTGGCAACATTCGCCAGCTAGTGAGTGTTATTCAAATCGCCCAAGCGATGTCTGATAATCAAGCCATCGATTTACAGCACCTTCCCGACGACTTTTTTGCCGACCTTGATGGCCAAGTCACTAACGTAGAAGTGTTTACCCCAAGCTCTTCGCAAACTAACTCTGAGCCAGAACAAGTTAAACCGCCAAATAGTGATGACATAGTCGCGGTTTATCAGTTACTTTCTTGCAATATATCCAAGACAGCTCAACAGCTTGGTATCAGTCGCAATACGGTTTACAAGCGCTTACGAGAATCTGGATACAAATAGCCTTAGATGCCGCTCTCACCATCTTTTAGCTAAAGCATTAATATATAAAAGATTATATTAATATTATTTAACGCAAAACTAGCTTATCTGCTAAAGCTTTCCACTTTTCTCTATGTCATATTCACCTCTTTAGAGGTATTCAGTAAATCGAGAACAAGCAATCTCGCACTTTCAAATACCCGCTAAGCCTTTGGCAATTTAACCAGTTCTAACTCACTGACAATTTAAGGAGTAAATAATGTCAGAAATGCAAAATACAGTCACTGAAGCGCCTCTATCTGCTAGCGATGAAGCCGCTAAAACCAGCGCATTAATTGGCTATGGTTTAATGATTCTAGGTTTGTTTACCGGTCTGTTTTGGATCGTGGGCGCTATTTGGGCCATGGTGAAAAAAGCGGATGCAGCAGGTACCCTGTTTGAGGATCACTACTCAAATATTATTAAAACCTTTTGGTGGGGGTTTGGCCTATCGATTATTGGCTTTGTACTAGCATTTGTAATCGTAGGGTATTTTGTACTGTTAGGAGTTTGGATTTGGTCAATCTACCGAATCATTAAAGGCCTAGCGAAGATAACCTCTAACAAGTCATACTACTAGCATACAAAAAAGGGAGCACAAGGCTCCCTTTTAAATCTGCTCACAGCTCTAGTTTAGAACATCCAATTGCACTTGATAGTTACAAGCGCCACCCTCTAGATCTAACCTATAACGGTCTTCCTTGTATTCGACCGCATCAATGTCATTCCAGTTAATGATACTAATACTTGGTGTTGCAGGCGCTATTGGGGTGATTTTTAAGTTACCCGCAATAATAGAACCGTCGGCTTGTACAATCGGCTCTTCTGGCAGGTTAATTTGCCAAATAGTAGAAACTGTGTCGGCTACAACACATTGGTCAGTGACCATAACTTGATCAGCACTAAAACGAATCTCACGCTGCCACGAGGTAATTGAATCATAGGCGGGATACACACCGGTTAGGTCCATATTTATGGTTGTAACATCACCATTAACCTGATGAGTCATACTGCCCTCGGTACCGCGCTTCTGCGGAATGATTTCTCCAGCCTCTTCAAAACGTAAGATGTTGTGCTGATCACTAAGTTGATGAATTCCGCTGTGTGACCAAATATTTTGGGTTACGGCTAAAAACTCATTTTTAAACAAGGTGAATGAGCCTTGGTCTTGGTGGGCATGCGATTCATCGTAAATACCCGCCACAGCAGATAACCAGCTTGCATCGGCATCCCAAGACGATCGAACAAATAGGTGGCCTGCGCTAGAAGAGTAATACAGCAAATCACTTGGCACTATTTGATTGAGCTCTTGCTGTAACAAAGTAGTATGCAAGTTGAAACCATAGCGCATCGGGTTAACTGAATTATTAGCTAACCACCAACTGCCACGCTTCGCTGCGTCACTGCCAATATTTAACGAGGCAGCCCGCTGTATTAAGCTTTCGTGATAATCAAATAGTACCGGCAAAGATACCCGAGATTGGTCGCCAATTGGCGCAAAATGCGTTAAGTCTGGAGTTGTAGCGTGGATCCAGTAATCGATGGTTTGTTTTGTATGCAAAGACTCAAGTGATAGGTCTTCCCCGGTAGAGTCTCGCCAAATGATGTACAGTTCAAATAGCTTACCCTGAGCTACTCCATAGCCAGTCCCCTCACGGCTACCACCACCCGCAAACTGCGCATAATACTCCACTAGCTTCGGCAGTTTGTCATCTCTGAGTAGATTGAGCCAAGTTTCGTTTTCGTCCACTAAACCCCAAGTCATGGTGGCTTTTAAGAAACTGAAGTGATAATTGTTGCCTGGATTAGTGGTTGCCCAGCCGCTCCAAGGGAAACTATTACCGCCCCACTGTGCATCTGCATGGTTCCACACATTCCAAATAGCCTGCTCAGCGTAGTTTTTCCAACGCGTTTTTTGGCTATCGCTAAGCAAGTCATAACCATAGTCGTAAACGTAAGCCAGCTCAGAGATAAAATCGCCTACGTAAAGATAAGAATCAAACGAAGTTTTTGGTTTGTCGTTTGCAGCAATCAGGGCTTCTGCCGCAACGACTTGCTCTTCTACATCTTCAATTGCTAACTCAATGTATTTTTTATCTTGAGTCAGGTAATACATGTAAACCGCATCGGTAGGCGAAAATCCATACCCCGGATTACCATCAACCGCTTGGTCGACCCAACTTGCAAAGCGGCTATAATCTTGCCCGGCAAAGCGTAAGTGTTCTATCGATGCCAGAGACAGTTTGTGGTTAGTGGCAGCTGGCGCTAATACTTCAACTTGAATATCTGCTTGCTGGCCTTGCCAGCTAGCAGTGCAAATGGCTTGGCCAACCTGATTAGTGACGAGAAGCTGTTGAGCATCTACTGATACTACACTGCTATCGCAAGCCCACTGCACATCGCTTAATGAGGCTTTCACAGAGCCATCACTGTAGCTAGCGTTAACTTGTAAGCTTTGCTTCGATGCTAAAGGAATATCAATGGGTCCTGCAGGGTTAATGCTAATACTGCTTAAGGTAGCGGGCGCAGACACGACAACCTCAAGATCAGCACTCAGGTTTTGCCAAGTAACGCTGCACGTGGCTTGTCCTGCTAGTTCGGCGGTAAGTTGCTGAGCATTAATGCTCACTACATTGCTATCACAAAGCCACTGCGCATCACTGCTCACTGCTTGTTGAGAGCCGTCATTAAAACTGGCGATAACTTCTAAAGCTTGTTGATCGTTAAGCGTTAGAGCAACCGGACTAACTGGGGAAATAGTAAGGCTTTCAGCAATAATCTCATCAGAGCGAACCGTAAAATCCACTACCAAACTCAATGACGACCAAGCAAGGCTGCAGTTTGCTTCACCTTCTGAATTTGCTGTCACATAACTAGATTCACTAATGCTTACTGCTTCAGAGTTACATTGCCAATTAAGCTTGAATGGGGTGAGATTTCGAGTAACACCATTGTCGTAAACTAAGTCCAATTCCAATTGGCTAGTCGCGCCTTCGGCTAGGTTTGTTTCCCCAGCTCGCAGCACAATGGCTTGTGCCACAGCAGCAGCCCCCGTGTCTGGAGTTTGCTGTTGAGCAGATGGTTCATCTCCACCACCTCCACATGCCAAAAGTAACAGTGGCGAGCAAGCTAACGCAGCAACTCTAATACAATGTGCCAAAGGCTTGCTGACTTGAAAAATCATATAACTTCCCTGTTTACCTTTTATAACTAATGCTGTCGCCAACTATGACTCAACAATGTTAAATAATTGCTAACCAAGCCATCATGAATAATATGACCAGAGCTCTCTTGCCGCTCCAATAGCAACATTTAGCGAATCAAACATCAAACTTTGCTAAAAACAAATTATTAACAAAACACTCTAAACGTACCGAACAGTTGACGGAGTTTTTACTAAAAAACTTTCAGATGAACTGATAATCATTAGTGATTGCTTAATACCGCATAATAACTAATGTTAAGGTGAACAGGGATGATATGAGAGATAAGTCAATAGCGCAAACCAAAGGTTTACGCCAGTGATGAAAATTTGATCTTGGTTATACCATAGCATCTATTGCAGCTTGCGCTAGAGCAGCATCGTCTTGCTCACTCATGCCGCTAATACCAATGGCGCCAATCACATTTCCATCCTGGTAAATGGGCACCCCACCCTGAATACCGGTAAAGCGAGGGTCCGTCCAATACCCTATGTCTTTACCAGTTTCTTTTGCCCATGCCGCTAAGTTGGCTGTTGGCTGGCGGTCGCGCGCTGCGGTATACGCTTTGTTCTGAGCTAGTACTGCGGCATGAAAAGCCACATTATTCATACGAGAAAAGCTCACTAACTCGCCGTGAGCATCAACCACTGCAACAGCAATGCTCACTTGTTTTTCGTCGGCTAAACGTAAGGCTTGCACATTTAAGGCACTGGCTAATTCAAAGGTAATATCCATAAATAATCTCAAGAGTGATAGTTAAGTTATTCCAGAGTCTAGAAAGATTAGTGCTTAAAGCCAACGCTTAGGGCGCAAGTTTGTCGCACTATAGTATGGAATATAGTCATTTAATTCGTAACATAAAGGCTTTCTGTAGGCGGGTGATATTGCTAGCATGGTCTTTCTTCACCTAGCAGGGACAACGATGAATAAGGTTGCACTCGTCACCGGTTCTAGTCGTGGCATTGGCGCTGCTACCGCTTTGCTGCTGGCGCAACAAGGCTATGCCGTTTGTATTAACTATAAACAAAACCAAACAGCTGCTAACACGCTACTGAAGCAAATACATGCTTTAGGTGTTCCTGCAATGGCTTATGCTGCTGATGTAAGCCAAGAGCAGCAAGTTGATAAACTGTTCGCTGCCATTGACCAACAACTCGGCCCCATTACCGCCTTAGTGAACAATGCTGCCATGTTGCTACCACAAAGCTCGTTGGTGAATATGGATCAGGCCCGCATCAATCAGCTGCTAACTACTAACGTAACCAGTGCCTTTTTGTGCTGTAAATATGCCATTAAGCGCATGGGCACCAGTTATGGTGCTGCTGGAGGGGCCATTGTTAATGTGTCTTCGGCCGCAGCTCGCATAGGTTCTCCCTTCGAATACATCGATTATGCAGCCAGTAAAGGTGCCATTGATACTCTCACTAAAGGGCTTTCCCTAGAATTAGCCGAGCAAAAGATTAGAGTGAATGGGGTGCGGCCAGGCTTCATTGATACCGACATGCATGCCGATGGCGGCGAACCTAACCGGATTGAACGCGTCCGCAGCGCCATTCCAATGCAGCGCGCCGGTCAGCCAAGCGAAGTTGCCGAAGCCATTGCTTGGCTGCTTTCAGAACAAGCTTCTTATATCACGGGTAGTATTGTCGACGTGGCTGGCGGGCGATAAAACACTGAAATGCCAAGTGCTTAACAACACGAACAAGGACCATTAAATGGCCAAAGATCCTCGAATAATCGATAAACGCATTCCCTTTGTAATGGCTTTACTAATTGGCCTTTTTTGTTACTACACCTGGGCGCCTAATAGCCCTTTTAAGCAGACAGATAGCCTGTCTTTAGAACACGCCCTAGCACATCAACAATCAGCTTTGGTTGAAGGCGATATTCTGGTTATTGGCACCACCAATAACCAGCAAGAGGTCTTAGCTAAAAGTGTTGAAGGTAAATTACTCACTATCAACTTCAATCAACAACCAACACCCAGTATTGGTAGCTTTTGGCAGGTAAAAGGCATGCTCAGCTGGCCCGAAAACGCCCCCTTACTCAAAGTTTCTCAAGCAAGTAACCCAACTAAACAATCAGCAGATTGACGATAAACTGCGCTAACGCAAGGTTGTATATAAGCATGTGCTTAATAATGGCTTAAGTCGTTATTAAAAAGGGCTATATGATGACTCAGCAACAAGGAAAGTACCTATTATATGCCGTTATATGCATAGGTTTATTATTGGTGCTAGTGGGAGTAGCTTTAGCTATGTTCTCTAACATCAGCGTTTCCATGGGCGTAACTGGGGTACAAATAATCGCAGGTATTATTGGCTTAGGCTTGCTGTTAATGGTGCCCAGCAAAATTATCCTCACCCTAATACTGATGAAAGCAAAATCAAAAAGCTAAGCCCAGTTATCTATTGTTGATTTATAGGCTAGATCAGCGAGCAAACAACTCGACCATTGCCCGCAATTTGCCACTTTGTTCAGCCAACAGATGATTAGCTTCGCTAGTATGCTGGCAACGCTGCAAGGTTTGCTGAGTTTGCTGGCTAATGGCAGAAACATTGCCACCAATTTCACTGGCAACCGAAGCCTGCTCCTCAGTCGCATTAGCAATTTGACTTATACGGCTGCGAATTTCTTCCACTGTTTGGGTAATCTGCATAATTGCATCGCCAGCATGGGCCGCTTGATCAACACTGCCCTGAGCGGCCTTGCTACCTTGTTGCATCACTTTCACCGCTCTTTCAGCCCCGGTTTGCAGCGTTGCTACAATGCTTTGAATTTCTTCGGTTGAGCTTTGCGTGCGGCTGGCTAAGGTTCGTACTTCATCAGCCACCACCGCAAATCCTCGCCCCTGTTCACCCGCTCTAGCTGCTTCGATGGCAGCATTTAAAGCCAGTAAATTGGTTTGTTCGGCAATGCCTTGAATAACCGTTACAAAGGAGCCAATTTGCTCACTTTCTTGAGCTAGCGAAGCAATCACTTCACTGGCAGTATCAATTTCTTTAGCCAGCAAGTTTATTTGGGCGATGGTGTCGTTAACTTCTTGGTGGCCTTGGCGCACCTGCTGATCGGCTTGGCTGGTTTGCTCCACGGTTTGCTGGACGCTCGACGATACCTCTTCAACACTACTCGCCATTTGGCCAATGGCGCTAGCGACTTGCTCAACCTCATTTTGCTGCGAGTCCATATCGGTGTATACACCTTCGGTTGCGCTAGATGCTTGAGCCGCCACGTTATCCAGTTGCTGAGCAGAATCACTGACTCGCCAAATTAAAGTTTGTTGTTGGTGATCCAATAAAATATTGGCTAATTGCAATTGCCCCAGTTCATCGCAGCGCCCGGTGTAAATCCATTGCGCTACGGGATCATCAATAGTTTGTTTACTACTGGCGGCCAAACTGCGGATCGATGCACTTAGCATAGTGGCTAACAACACGCTTAGCCCAATAATCACTATGCCGGCGATAAGCCCACTGCCAAAAGACAATAGCGAGTTAAATAGGCAAAATGCCAACACCAGTAATCCAGGTAAGGCGAAACTTAAGCTATAGCGACTTAATATATTCATCCCTCGCTCCAAGCGGGAAATAGGTGCCTGACCTTGATTGATGCGTTGATACAAACGATCAGCGCGTTTTACTGCCTCGGCATTAGGTTTTACTCTCACCGACTGGTAACCCTCTATCTCACCTTTGCTAGAGAGCATGGGAGTGACAAATGCATCGACCCAGTAATTATCACCGTTTTTGCAGCGATTATTCACAATCCCCATCCATGGTTTGCCACCTTCAATTCGATCCCAAAGCATTTTAAAGGCCACTTTTGGCATCGCAGGATGGCGAACAATGTTGTGTCCATGAGTCACCAGCTCATCGTTGCTATAACCGCTAATGTCTACAAAGTCTTGATTAGCGTAGGTAATTACGCCTCGAGGATCGGTAGTTGAAACGATGTGTTGATGCTCAACCATCTTGCGCTCGTTTCCAGTAAGAGAGGTTCCCCTAGGCATAAACAATCCTTTAATCACTAGCCGTGTGTTTGGCTTATTTTTAGTTGATGTGTTTATAAATTATTGACAACAAATAGATAACTCGCCAACAACAAACACTTAAAAAACATAACTTTTTGGATTATCTCTATTTGGACAAGCAACACAATATTAGGCTGTAGAAAATGCGAAGGATAGAGCAAAAACTTTAGAGCTAAGAATAAGCCCTAAAGTTTTAAAGATATTGGATTTAGTTAAATGTGCTGTTCAAGCCACTGCTGCATAGCTTGAGCTGGCAATGCCCCCGCTTGTTGGCTTAATAATTTGCCATTTTTGAACACCATTAAAGTAGGAATAGAGCGAATTTGATAACGCTGCGCTAGCGCTTGTTGCTCCTCGGTATTCACTTTTAAAAACTGTGCGCGATGAGCAAACTGCTGAGCAGCTTGCTGGTAGGCCGGTGCCATGCTTTTACAAGGGCCACACCACGATGCCCAAAAATCGACAACCACCGGTAACTGGCCACCAAGGTGCTTACTAAAGCTTGTTTCGGTAACATCAATCGGCTCACCACTAAATAAGGCTTGCTTACATTTGCCACATTTGGCTTGCTCAGCAACTCGCGCCACAGGTAAGCGATTGCCTGCTTGGCAACTAGGGCATACCACAATCAGTGATTCAGACATCTATCTACTCCTATAAGGTTTATAAGGGGGCTAAGTGTTCAACCATAAGTTGTACGCTCCGCCGCCCTCTAAATTCATTTACGTCCAGCTTATAAACCAGTTGCACATGCTTGAGGCTGGCATTTGGCCAAATGCTACGATCCACATTAAAAGCAATGGCATCCACTTCTTGGCTCATGCCCGGTAGCTTCACACTCATCTTTAAATGCTTTTCGCCCACAACTCGCTGCGCACAGAGCTCAAACTCACCGTCAAACAAAGGCTCGGGAAAACCTTGGCCCCAAGGTCCCGATTCACGCAGCATTTCGGCAAACTCCAACACCAATTGCTCTGGTGCTAATTCCCCGTCACTAAGTAAGGTGTGAGTGAGGCATTCTTCATCAATAAAATCTTTGGCGGTGTTTTCTAAACAAGCTTGAAACTCGCTAAATCGCGATTGCGATAAGGACAAACCCGCAGCCATTGCATGGCCACCAAACTTAGCAATTAAACCTGGGTTTTGGGTATCTATGCGTTCC
The DNA here is from genome assembly GCF_037076485.1 of Agarivorans sp. OAG1. Taxonomy (NCBI): domain Bacteria; kingdom Pseudomonadati; phylum Pseudomonadota; class Gammaproteobacteria; order Alteromonadales; family Alteromonadaceae; genus Agarivorans; species Agarivorans sp. OAG1. The sequence goes on along the minus strand of NZ_AP028990.1, from coordinate 973,900 downwards.
AGTAGATCACGAAGGTGCACTCCAGCCACCGAGCGCCCCGAGCCTTTTACTTCGCCATTATCGCCATCCGCAAAAGCAAACACTGGGCGGTAGTATTTTTCTTTAATACGTGAAGCCACTAGCCCTACTACGCCTTGATGCCAATCGGCCTGATACAAACATAGTGCTTTGGGCAGGCTTTGAGTATCTAAACTCAACTTGCTGACGCTTTGCTGGGCCTCTTGTTGCATGCTGGCTTCAATATCTTTGCGCTCACTATTCAAGCTGTCCATTTCGCTGGCCAATTGACGCGCGTGGTGAATATCGTCACTAAGCAAACAATGAATGCCTAAGCTCATATCGTCTAAGCGACCAACCGCGTTTAGGCGCGGACCAATTGCAAAACCTAAGTCACTGGCCACCATACTGGCTTTATTGCGGCCAGACACTTCAATAAGCGCTTGAATGCCGGGCCTACAGGCACCTGCTCGAATACGCTGCAGCCCTTGGTGCACTAAAATTCGGTTATTACTGTCTAGCGGCACTACATCGGCCACAGTACCTAGCGCTACCAAATCTAGTAGACTCGCAATATTGGGCTCTACCAAGCCTTGCTGGGCAAATAAATCTTGTTCACGCATTTTGCTGCGCAGCGCCATAAGCAAGTAAAACGCTACACCTACGCCAGCCAGGTTTTTACTTGGAAAAGCGCAGGCCGACAGATTTGGATTAACAATAGCTGCCGCTTTGGGTAATTGCTCACCTGGCAAGTGGTGATCGGTGATAAGTATCGGAATACCAAGAGACTGCGCCTTATCAACGCCATTGATACTGGAAATGCCATTATCCACGGTAATAATAAGCTCAGCACCTTTGGCTGCGGCTAGCTCTACAATCTCTGGACTTAAGCCATAACCATACTCAAAACGGTTAGGCACTAAAAAATCTACAGACCGAAAGCCAAACTGCGGTAAGCCAGCCATCAATAGTGCAGTGCTGGTTGCACCATCGGCATCAAAGTCACCAACAATCAGGATCTTCTTTCGTTGCTGCAGATTGCTTATTAGTAAGTTGACCGCATCATCCATGCCTTGCAAACCTTGAAATGGCAAAAGAGCTTGAGCGCGCCGTTCAACATCGGCCGCGGTTTTTACTCCGCGTCGCACATAAACTTGTTTTATCAGCTCTGGCCATTCGGCTGGTAGCGCTTGGGTATCGAGATTTTCGCGGCGGCGTAATAACACGTATAGGTTTCTCTAGGATGGTGAAATAAAAAAGGCTCCCCTTTTTAACAAAAGTAGGAGCCTATTTACAGCAGTGAAAGCTAGCTACGCTCTAAAAACTCTAACAAGGCAGCCGGTGGGCGATATCCCGGCAACATAGTGCCATCTTCTAGCACCATAGCTGGCGTACCACGAACACCAAACGCTTCGCCTAACTGGTACTGTTTAAGCACCGTGTTGTCACAGCTGGCTTTAGCCACAGAGCTGCCGTTTTTAGCTGCACTCATGGCACCGGCTTTATCATCAGCACACCATACGCTTTGCATCTCACCATAAACGGGTGAATCTACTCCACCGCGTGGGAAGGCCAAGTAACGCACAGTAATGCCTAAATCGGTATAACCCGCTAAGGTTTCAACTTTTTGAGTCTGCTGGTTTTTTTCTTTGTAAGTGTACATTTCATTATGCAACTTGCGACAATAACCACAGCTGGTATCGGTAAACACTGTTACAACGTATTTTTCATCTTTTGCTTTGAATACAATCATGTCGTTTTCAAAACTTGCTAACTGCTTAATTCGCACCTTAGCCATGCTTGCATCCGTTAGGTTCACTCGATTGACTAAATCAAACAAGCTACCTTGAATTAAATAACGACCATCTTGGCTCACATAAAACATGCCCTGGCTGGTGGCCACTTCATAAATACCAGCTAATGGCGTTTCGGCTACCGCATCTACTTTTACACCCAAACGCGCTTCAATCACCTGTTTGGTTTTTGTAGTATCCAATTTGTTGGTCATGTCTGCTTGAGCCACCTTGGTTTCAGGCTGCTCACTGGCATCGTCACTCCAGGCAGTGTTTAAGCTTAGGCCGAATAAACTCATCGACAACAATAAGGCCTTGGATAATTTCATTAAATTTTCTCCGAATTAGGGGTACACAAGCAGACCGTGCAAAGCTTGCAAAACTTACCGCCTATAGGCGGTAAATGCAAAAAATTTAGTTATAAACTGCTTAGTAGGTCGCCTAAGCGCGCGGGTGATGTTGCTGGTAAACACTGCGTAAACGCTCGTTTGCTACGTGAGTATAGATTTGAGTTGTAGACAAATCACTATGCCCCAATAACATTTGCACCACCCTTAAATCAGCGCCGTGGTTAAGCAAGTGAGTGGCAAAAGCATGACGTAAGGTATGCGGTGATAAGTGGTTGTTAATCCCAGCTAAGCTGGCATAGCGCTTAATGCGATGCCAAAAAGTTTGCCGGGTCATTTGGCTACCACGAGAGCTTGGAAATAATACATCGCTCTCTTGTTTTAGTAACAGCGGTCTCGCTTGCTTTAAGTAGCGCTCTAATACATCTACCGCTTGCTCCCCCAAAGGAACTAAGCGCTCTTTTCCACCTTTACCCACAACCCTTACCAAACCTTGGCGCAAGCTCACTTGCTCTATTTGCAGGCTAACTAACTCGGTCACTCGCAACCCAGTGGCATATAAAACTTCTAGCATGGCCAAGTCACGATGTTGAATGGGATCATCCAGCTGCGGCTCATTTAGCAAGGCATCTACCTCGGCTTCGCTTAGGGTACCCGGTAGTTTTTTCTCTAATTTAGGTTGTGCTAACAGCGCGCAGGGATCATCTTCTCGGCTTTTTTCTTGAATTAAAAAGCGGTAAAAACGCTTCAGGGTGGAAAGTTGTCTAGCCGCACTAGCCGGCTTTTGCCCTTGCTCATAGCGGTAAGCGATAAAGCCCTGCAAGTCTAAGGCTTCAGCTTGTTCTAGCGGGACTTCTTTCTGCAACAAAAAACTCGCTAGCTGGTTTAAATCATTGCGATAAGAATTAAGGGTATTCTCTGCAAGACTGTGTTCAAACCACAACTGTTCAATAAAGCGATTGATATGTGGATTATCAATCTCGCTGGCTTTAGGTTTGCTTTGCTTGCTTGGCATATTTCTCACTAATTAATCGGGCTAACACTTGGCTTATTGGTGTTAGTTAGCGCTTTTGATAAACTGCCCGCGCACACTGCAACGCTTAAGGAAGTTTTACATGCGCATTGGCCTGTTCTTTGGCTCGTCTACCTGTTACACCGAAATGGCAGCAGAGAAAATTCTCGCTGAATTTGCCGACCATGATATCGACATGTTCAATATTAAAGATTGCGACATAAGCCAAATGCACGACTATTCGCTGCTTATTCTTGGCATTTCTACTTGGGATTATGGCGAATTACAGGAAGATTGGGAAGCCGTATGGGATAACCTTGAAGGGCTTGATTTTAAGAACAAAACCATCGCACTGTTTGGCCTAGGTGACCAAGTGGGTTATAGCGAATGGTTTTTAGATGCTATGGGATTATTGTTTGAGCAACTGGCGCCCTCTGGCGCTAACTTTATTGGCTTTTGGCCAAACCAAGGTTATGAGTTTGAAGCCTCTAAAGCACTCACCGAAGACGGCGAATTCTTTTATGGCTTAGCGCTAGACGATGAACATCAATACGAATTAAGCGACCAGCGTATTCAACAATGGTGTGGCCAGTTAAAGCAGGAATTGGCAGAACTGCAACAAGCTTAACAAGCTTTAAACCGAGCCTGCTAATGCGACTTATTACGATAAATCGTATTAGCATCTTTTGATTTACTTTATACGTTTAACTCTTTAGTAAGCAGCTCTAATACCTCAACCTGCTCTAACAATGACTTGATTGCCTGATCAGAGCCTTGAACCAGCTCGGTGACTAACACGGTTTGGTCGCGCAGCTGGTGTGTATCATCCGAGATACCCGTGGCAACAACCCCTTGCTGTTCCGAGGCCGTGGCAATTTCTGAAATTTTTGCCGAAACCGTATCGGTACGCTGATGAATATCCGCGATGGTTTGATGCACACCGCCCATCATTTCTTTACTGGTTTCACCACGTTGTACGCTTTCTTTAACCGTTGAGCTTAAACCAAGGCTGGTAGCTTGCAGTTCTTCAATCATCGATTGAATCTCTACAGTGGCTTGCTGAGCTCGCCCAGCTAGGCTGCGCACCTCGTCTGCCACAACCGCAAAACCGCGACCTTGTTCACCAGCTCGAGCCGCTTCAATGGCGGCATTTAATGCCAAAAGATTAGTTTGTTCAGAAATGGAGTTAATGGTGGTCACCACTGCACCGATATCTTGAGTGCGCTTTTCCAATTGAGTGACCGCTTGCTCGGCACGCTGTACGTCCCCCATCAAGTGGTCAATCGCCTCTACTGTTAACTCTACCTTTTGCTGCCCTTCACTGGTGGCTTGATTGGCTTGACCTGTTTGCTCGGCGGTATCATTAGCATTGGCAGCCACGTTACGAATGGTTACTACCATTTGTTCAATGGCACTAGCTAAGGAATCTACCCGATCCTGCTGTTGTACACTTAGACAGTTACATTGCTCGCTGGTTTGGCTGAGTTGATGGCAAAGATCTTTAACTAGGGCATTGCTGGCATTGGTTTCGCTCACCAGCTGGTGTTCTCGTTCCGCTACTTTATCGATAATAATGGCGATAGAGCTGAACTCATCTCGCACCTGAAAGTAGTTAAGACGATTGGTTAAATCGCCCTTGGCTAACAAGTCCAATGCATTGTGAATTTGATACATTGCCCCGCCAATAAAGGTCATTACGTAGTAAAACAGTAAACCGGCAACAAACAATATCGCTGCAACGCTGGCGTATTGCAGCCCCGAAAACAGCGCAAATATTGACGTTTGCTGATGCTGAGGGCTTACTCGATTGCCACGTAATTCATAGCCAGCTTTTGACAATACAGTACGCAATTGCTCGGGCTCAGCTTGAATAATTTGATTTACTAGTTGGGCTTGTTGCTGATCAAGCTGTTGCAAATGTTGCTCTACATTACTAGACACAATCAATAAGATCGCAAGCAATGCCAACATAGGAAAAGCGAACATAAGTAGAAACTTTTCCTGCAAGGTAAGGTGAATATTAAAGCGATCAATCCACCTAAATGGGACTTCTTTCATGACAAACTCCATTTTGCATTGCAACAATCGAACAAATAGCGGGCTATGGTATTGCGCGTGACGGGGGAATACGAGGGATTGCGCGCCAAGATCTCAATGAGAAAATCAAAAAAAACAGGTATTAACCTGTTATGTTGTTTTTACTAAAGAAAAGCAGCGCCAAACTGTTGTTGGCGCTGCTTAAACTTATGCGGTTTCGGCTACTGTTTGCTTACTTGAGCGAGCAAATACACTAACCAATACTGCGGCTAGAGTAGGCAATAACCAAGCAAAACCTTGTGAGAAGCCCGGTAATACATTAAAGGCTTCCATGTTCACGCCAGTCGCTTTGATTGCATCGAGCACGCCAAAAATAGCCGCTACACCAATAATTAATCGAGCCGCCATTTGAGGTCGATTAAACCAATCCACCAACAGGTTAAAGGCAATCAATGCCACTGCTACCGGGTAAATACCAATAAGAATTGGAATAGAAACCACCAACAGTTGGTTCAAACCAATGTTAGCCACTAATGCACAGCAGGCAGCAGTAGCAATAGCGGTAAGTTTATAAGAGAACTTGCTGTTATCACTCACGTAAGTTGAGAACGACGAGATACCACCAATAGCCGTTGTGAAACAGGCCAAACTTACAATGGTAGATAACAATAATTGGCCTTTAGCGCCAAACAATACTGCTACGTAGGCAACAATAATTTCGCCACCATTTTGCGCCTCTGGCGCTACGCCAGTTGCGGTAGCACCTAAGTAAAACAGCACTACATAAAATAGGGTTAAGCCAATTGCCGCTATAATGCTGGCCTTAACCAAGTAGCCAAATTGTTCGCCTTTACCGCTTACACCCTTACCGTTAAGCGCATCAATCATCAACACACCAAACATCAATGCTGCAAGTGCGTCCATAGTGTTGTAGCCGTCGATAAAACCTTGACCAAAAGGCATGTCAGCAAAGCCTTTTTGTGCTTCAGCAATCTCTGCAAAAGGATTACTAAATACACTTACACCGATAACCGCAATACAAATTACCAACAAAGGAGTGATTATTTTGCCAACAGTATCGATTAAACCGCCACGGCGCAGAATAAAAAACAAAGCCGCCACAAAATAGAACAATGAGTAAGCAATTAAAGTGAGTTGGCTAGCGCTTTCAACCAGCGGTACCAAGCCAAGCTCATAAGCTACCAAACATGTACGGGGAATACCGAACATCGGAACCAATACTAGATAAATGGCGAGCGCAATAAAGTTAGCCACCTTTGAGGGTAAATAACGCCCAAGGTGAACAATACCGCCACCGGCTTTAGCAATTGCTAATAAACCCAGTAAAGGTAAACCTACCGCAGTGGCCAAAAAGCCAAGCATCGACATCGCTAAATTGTCGCCAGCTAACATGCCTGCCATAGGTGGAAAAATTAAATTACCTGCGCCTAAAAAAAAGGCAAAAACCATCATCCCTAAGCTGATTGTATTCCATGATCCAAGAGGTTTGGTCACGTGTTATCCCCGTTGTAGATTGCAATTGATTATATTTTTAAGCGATGGAGTATATAGCATGGCTTTAAAACATAAAACCAGTGAATAAATCTACATAAAGGATAATTGATCCAACTCAATAGTAAACAAATCTACATTTTTAAGTACAATTCTCTACACAACTCAACATATTGTTCAGTGTAAGTTCTATCCTCCTGATAGATAAGGATTTGCTCTTGCTTAAGTGACAACGAAGCGTGTTGAGAGAAGCGCATCAAACTACGAATGGCTGGTTTATTGGGAAGTGATTGCACCTCAGCTTGATGTATTAAACACCAATTGTTGCTTAAGGCTTGCTGTTGCCACAACTCTGCTACATCACACGGTAGCACTAATGCTAGTTCGGTGTTTGCATGGCATAACTTTTTCAAGGCAGCAAAAAACTGCCCTGCATTGAGCGAGCCACTGTGCCTAGCTAGCTGACGCTTTTCATCGAATTGCTGTCCGGCAGGAAAATACGGCGGGTTAGAAACAATAAGATCATAGGCATAAGGTGGTTGGTGAGTTTGCATACTGCTTAAAGTTACATTGATAGTTCCTGCCCATGGAGAGTTCGCCACATTAGATTTAGCTTGCTCACAGGCATCAGCGTCAATATCAATGGTATCAATACTCAGCTTGCCTTCACCACGTTGAGCCATGATTAAGCTAATTAATCCGGTGCCTGTTCCTACATCCAATATACGCTTAGCATTTGCCAGGTTAAGCCACGCCGCTAATAAGATCCCGTCGGTACCAACCTTCATTGCGCATTGATCGTGCGCCACATGAAACCGCTTAAAGGTGAATCCAGGACGCTGATTATGATCGATCACTTCTTGCTTGCCTCTGTTTGGCGCTATACTATGCCGCGAATGTAAATGACCCGCGCTTTTGGTTCAAGTCGATGGCGCCTCACAACTTGGTAGATTTATGACCTTCGAAGACCTCGACCTAGACCCGCAGATCCTAGCTGCAGTAAGCGATATGAGCTTACAAAAAGCCACAACTATTCAGCAGCAAACCATTCCGGCAATGCTTGATGGTCGAGATGTACTGGCTTCTGCGCCTACTGGCACAGGCAAAACCCTAGGCTTTTTGCTGCCAGCGATTCAACATTTGTTGGACTACCCTCGCCGTAAAGCCGGGCCCGGTCGAGTATTAATTCTGACGCCTACCCGTGAGCTTGCCATGCAAGTCGCCGAACAGGCTCGCTTAGCAACAGCGCACACCAAACTCACTACCATCGATATCACAGGTGGGGTTAAATACGATGTTCACGCTGAACAGCTTAAAGGCAATATTGATATCGTGATCGCCACTCCGGGCCGCTTAATGGAGTACATCACCTATAAGGTGTTTGATACCCAAGCCATTGAGGTATTGATTCTAGACGAAGCCGACCGAATGTTAGACATGGGCTTTATTAAAGACATGGAAACAATTAGCGACGCTACCAGTGAGCGTAGTCAAACCGCCTTGTTTTCCGCCACTTTAGAAGGCTCAGGATTATTGCGATTTGCCGACAAGGTAATGCAAGACCCCGTACAAATTGAAGTTGAGCCACCTCGCCGTGAGCGCGCTAAGATTCTACAAATTTTGCACTTTTGTGATGATGCTGCCCATAAATACCAATTGTTGCGTCACTACCTGCTTAACGAAGAGATTGAGCGTTGTGTAGTATTTGTAAAAACCCGTGAGCGTCTATATGCCCTAGCGGAACAGTTACAAAGCGATGAGATTAAAGCATCTTATTTGCGTGGCGAAATGGCACAAGATAAACGCAACCAAGCCATGCAAGCCTTTAGAGAGGGCGAAGTAAACATACTCATCGCTACCGATGTGGCAGCCCGTGGCTTAGATGTACCTGAAATTAGTCATGTATTTAACTATGACATGCCACGCACGCCAGATGTTTATGTACACCGTATTGGCCGCACCGCCCGTGCTGGACGCAAAGGCATGGCTGTAAACCTGGTTGAAGCACATGATATGGGAGCGTTGGCCAAAGCAGAGCGTTATACCGAAGAGCCAATTAAACGCCGAGTAATTGATGGCTTACGTCCAACTCACCGTGTTGCAGCGCCACCGGCTAAGAAGAAAAAACCTAAAACGGCGGAAGCTAAAAAAGCCGCTAAGAAAAAGGCTAAGGGTCGCGCGAAGAAGCTAGCTAAAAAAGCGAAGAAATAGCTAAGTAATAAAAATTAAAGCCACGCAATGCGTGGCTTTTTTGTGACTGTTATAACGTCGTATTAGTTATAAACTCGCACTTCTACACGGCGGTTATGCGCGCGACCTTCTTCGGTAGCGTTAGAAGCAATTGGCGCAGCAATGCCTTTGCCTTCTTCAACCGCTGCATCTCTGGTTACACCTGCAGCAAGTAAAGCAACTCCAACATTATGTGCACGGCGTTTGCTCAGCTCATAATTGTATTCGTCACTACCAATGTTGTCGGTATGACCCGCTACATCAATTTTTAAGTCATTTGCTATAACGGTTTTAGCGATACAATCAACTTTAGCTTGTTCATCAGCATCGTATTCGTCTTTGTTGAAGCCAAATAAGATATGTTCAAAGCCAACCACTTTGTCATCTTCAACCATGACATATTGTTCGCAAGACTCAGGAATTAGTACTGCAGCTGCTGCAGCAACCACGACCACCTCTTCTACAATCTCTTCCTCAACAACAACCACTTCTTCTACAACAACTTCTTCAACAATTTCGCAACCGCGTTCGTCAACTATTGCGCCTGCTGGTGTATCGGGGCATTCATCAACGCTATTAGCCACACCATCACCGTCTAAATCTGGATTAGAACAAACCAGCGCGCCACCGATAACACCGGCAACCATGCCACCACCGCCAGCAACAGAGCCAAAGGCACCGCCGATAATCGGACACAAAACCCTAATATCTCCTTCAGGAGGAGTTGAACACCCTGATAATGAAGCTGCGCCAACTAGCGCTAATACCACTGCAATCTTATTTTTCATATTATCTCCATATGGCCTAACTCGACTATTCATGTCGATTACCTTGAGTAAAAAATAAGTCACCCATTTACCAATTAAACCTATTCTAGGTAGGCTTTTTTGAGATATTGACAAGGCTGGAGCAAAAACTCAAGTGAATAAAAAGTTAAAAGTTTTACGGGCCTTTACTGTAAATCGCCTAAAACCATCATATAGTTTTACTTTTCACTTACTCTCTATCTGTAGGTGAGCGGTGACGAATGTCATGTGAGAACTCAAACTGTTGATGTGCAAAAAAGAGTTCATTCACGTCCAATGGCGCTTTAACTGATACCGAAGTATAGGGTTCTTCCACAATGAATCTACGGCGGTCCATCGAACGAAGGGCTACAAATTCAACTTCTAAGTTAGCACTTTCTCCGGGGTTGAGATCTCGACGAAAGTTCAAGCCCATAGAATCCCAAGCTTCATTATCTGGCCCCCAAGGTGCGGCATAGTCAGTCTTAATAATCTGTAAGTACGGGTTTAAAAAAACTATTTTAGCTTGGCGGGTGCTTCGAATGGTTGGGGCGGTATTGAGCAAGGTAAATTTAACCGTGAACAGCTCACTCACATTAACGTGCTGCCCATTGGTTTTAGTCACTTCAGCACTTAGATAAAGATACTGTGAATAGTGCTCTAAGATTGCGTCTAACATATTAGCTTTCCTTACTGATAAGTGAAAAGCTAAGCCTAGTAAAGACGATTTGTTTTAGTGGCTAAAAGCCTTAATCTCCCTCGGTTGCGCCGTAAACAATTATGCGCATAAAAAAAGCCCCAACTAAGTGGGGCTTTCTCAGGCTGTAAACCACCTTAGGTCTTAGCTTCGTCACGTAAAAAGACCAAAGTGCTAGCATCCGAGCTAGCTTCATCAAAATAGTAACCTTGATAATCAAACTGGCTCAGTTGCTCTAAGCTGGTGACCTGCTTATCGAACATATAGCGAGCCATTAAGCCACGGGCTTTTTTGGCATAAAAGCTAATGATCTTATACTGACCGTTCTTTTGATCTTTAAACACTGGGGTAATAACCGTGCCATTTAAAAGCTTGGGTTTAACCGCTTTAAAGTACTCATTAGAGGCTAAGTTAACCAGAATGTTGTCGCCCTGCTCGGCTAAGGCTTGATTCAGCTTATCAGTGATAATCTCACCCCAAAACTGATACAAGTTTGCCCCTCTTTCATTGGCAAGCTTAATGCCCATTTCTAAGCGATAGGCCATCATCAAATCCATGGGACGCAACAAACCATAAAGACCGGACAAAATTCGCAAATGCTGCTGAGCATAGTCTAATTGCTCAGCGCTTAAGCTGGCTGCATCTAAGCCCGTGTATACATCACCTTTAAAGGCAAACACCGCTGGGCGAGCCAAATCTTCTGGTAAGTCCTTGGTCCATTCAGCAAAACGGGCAGCGTTTAAGCCTGCCAACTTATCACTGATTTTCATTAAGCTAGCGATGTCGGCTGGGCTTAACTGCCTAGCTACATCGATTAGCTCGGCACTATGCTCAAGCAGCTCAGGGCGAGAAGATGAGTAACTCGCTAACTCAGAACTAAAATCCAAGGTTTTAGCTGGTGAAATAACCGCTAACATAATGCTCCTTTCAACTGTTAAAAATCGACGGTAACACCGTCTAACATTCCGCTGTCTAAATTATTCGATTTTTCGGTGCCATGCAATTTAATCATCAAACGAAGATCGTTAGGTGAATCAGCATGGGCAATAGCTTCGGTATAGCCAATTACGCCACTTTCGAACAATTCAAACAAGCTTTGGTCGAAGGTTAACATGCCCTGTTCGCGGGATTTACTCATTAACTCTTTGAGCTTATGCATATCACCTTTACGAATTAGATCCGCGGCTAAAGGTGTATTAAGTAAAATTTCAAATACCCCGCGACGGCCATTGCCATCTTTGGTTGGCACTAACTGCTGAGCCACAATCGCACGTAGGTTGAATGATAAGTCAAAACACAGTTGGCGATGACGCTCTTCTGGCACTAAGTGCATAATCCGGTCGAGGGCTTGGTTAGCGTTGTTGGCGTGCAAGGTAGCCATACATAAGTGACCCGTTTCAGAGAATTGCAACGCAAACTCCATGGTCTCGCGGGTACGGATCTCACCAATCAAAATCACATCGGGTGCTTGACGCAATGAGTTCTTCAAGGCTTCATCAAACGACGGCGTGTCAATGCCCACTTCACGCTGGTTAACAATACAACCAGCATGTTTGTGCATAAATTCTACCGGGTCTTCAATGGTAAGAATATGCCCACTGGAATTGTGATTGCGATAATCAATCATACTGGCCTGAGTGGTTGACTTACCAGCACCGGTCGCACCAACAAACAGAATCAAACCACGTTTCGACATACCTACTTCTTTGAGAATTTGCGGCAACTGCAGCTGCTCAAAACTGGGAATATCAGTTTCAATACGACGAATTACCATGCTTGGCTGTTCGCGTTGATAAAAAGCACTCACACGGTAGCGGCCCAAGCCTTGGCGAGCGATGGCAAAGTTTGCCTCACGACCAGTAACAAAGGCTTCTAGCTGAGCCTCTGAGCGAATGGCGGCCAGCATATCCATGACATGCTCTGGCATTAGTTTTTGCTCAGTTAGCGGCATTAAACGGCCACTCACTTTCGCGCTAGGCGGCACGCCAACTGATAGATATAAATCGGATGCTTTACGCTCCGACATATCGCTTAATAGCTCATCGAGTAACATAAACCCTCCTAGAAGTTATTCGGATCTGCAGCTTTAAGTTTAGCGTCTTCATACGACACCATGCCTTGGTTCACTAACTCTTTTAAGTTTTGATCCAAGGTCTGCATGCCGTGCGCCATACCGGTTTGAATAACCGAGTACATTTGCGCCACTTTGTCTTCACGAATCAAGTTACGAATAGCTGGAATACCGGTCATGATTTCGTGAGCAGCCACTCGTCCGCCGCCCAGTTTTTTAAGCAGAGTTTGAGCAATTACCGCACGCAGCGATTCCGACAACATGGAGCGCACCATGTCTTTTTCTGCTGCTGGGAATACGTCAATCACACGGTCAATGGTTTTAGCTGCTGAGGTGGTGTGCAAGGTGCCAAATACTAAGTGACCCGTTTCGGCCGCGGTGAGTGCTAGACGAATGGTTTCTAAGTCACGTAATTCACCAACCAGAATAATATCCGGGTCTTCACGAAGCGCTGAACGTAGCGCATTGTTAAAGCTATGAGTATCGCGGTGCACTTCACGTTGGTTAATCAAACAGTTTTTGTTTTTGTGCACAAATTCTATCGGGTCTTCAATGGTAAGGATGTGCTCGTGGCGCTGCTCATTAATGTAATCGATCATTGCCGCCAATGTGGTTGATTTACCAGAACCAGTTGGGCCAGTTACTAGCACTAAACCACGTGGGTGTTCCGCGATCTGCCTAAAAATGGCCGGTGCACCTAGTTGCTCTAAACTCAATACTTCTGAAGGAATGGTACGAAATACCGCTGCCGCGCCGCGGCTTTGTTGGAAGGCATTCACACGAAAGCGCGCTACGCCGGGAACCTCAAACGAGAAGTCAATCTCGAGGTTTTCTTCATACTCTTTACGTTGCTTATCGTTCATAATGTCGTAGATCAGACTATGAACTTGTTTATGCTCTAATGCCGGTACGTTAATTTTACGTACTTCGCCGTCTACCCGAATCATCGGTGGCAATTCTGCAGATAGGTGTAGATCCGACGCGTTATGTTTTACACTAAAGGCCAGTAATTCAGTAACATCCATTTAATTGTTTCCTCAATGTGAGTCTATGAGCAGTATTACCCAAGCACTTCAATTTGTTAACCAAGAAATTCAGCAAGCGTTAGCTAAAGCACATCGCCCCACTGATGCTGTTGATTTGTTAGCCGTTAGTAAAACCAAACCCTTGAGTGATATTGCCAGCGCCTATCAGGCAGGCCAGCGCAGCTTTGGTGAAAACTATGTGCAAGAAGGCGTAGATAAAATCATCGAAAGCCAACAGCAGAGCTGGTTAAAAGAGCCCATAGAATGGCACTTTATTGGCCCCTTGCAGTCCAACAAAACTCGCCTTGTGGCGGAGCACTTTGATTGGATGCAAACCCTAGAGCGGGCCAAAATTGCCGATCGCTTAGCAGCGCAGCGCCCTAGCAATATGGCGCCCTTGCAAGTGTGTATTCAAGTCAATATTAGCCAAGAACCGGCTAAATCTGGAGTGTTACTGGAAGATGTAGATGCATTGGCTGCACACATTGCGAAACAGCCAGCCTTAACCTTGCGTGGTTTAATGGCCATTCCGCAAAAGCTTGAGCAAGGCCAAGAACTGGCAACTCAATTTGCTGCCATGCAACAAAAATTTAGCGAATTACAGCAACAATATTCTAGTGTTGATACTCTTTCCATGGGGATGAGTGGCGACATGCAAATGGCAATCAATAACGGCAGTACCATGGTTAGGGTGGGCAGCGCGATATTTGGCCAACGAAACTAATACCAATCACACTAAGTAAGTGATCAGAAATAGCACAGGAAAAATACTCGAGAATAAGACAGGATTTTTCGATACGTAGTTATTCTACAATCAAAAATGCTAACGCAATTATCGAGGTTTTTAACCAGCTAGAATGACCAGTGACTTAGTACGATTGGTATAAGAACAATAATAAGGAAAATTGAACATGACAGCTCGAATTGCGTTTATTGGCGGTGGTAACATGGCCAGCAGTTTGATTGGCGGCTTACTCGCTAATGGCGCAAACCCAAGCAACATTACCGCTAGTGATCCTAATACTGAGCAGCAGCAAAATCTTAAGCAGCAATTTTCAGTAAATGTAACTGGCGATAACAATCAAGCCATTGCCCAAAGTGATGTGATTGTATTGGCGGTAAAACCGCAACTTATGGCTGTGGTTTGCCAAGCCATTGCCGATGCAGGCAATGACTTAAGCAATAAACTGTTTGTCTCTATTGCTGCAGGTGTCAGCGTTAAACGCTTGAAAGGTTTACTGGGTGAGCAGGTTGCCATTGTGCGCACCATGCCTAATACTCCTGCATTGGTTGGCCGCGGTATGACGGGCTTATTTGCTCCAGCAGATGTAAGCGAAGAGCAAATTGCTAGCGCCGAGCAGCTAATGCAAGCAGTAGGTGAAACCTGCTGGGTGGCAAACGAAGATGATATCAACCATATCATCGCAGCTGCAGGCAGTGCCCCCGCTTACTTTTTCCTATTCATGGAAGCTATGCAGCAGCAGGCAGAGCAACTAGGCTTTAGCCCTGAACAAGCGCGAAGCTTGGTTCAACAATCAGCTTTAGGAAGTGCCGAACTGGTTGCAGCTAATCCAGACCTTGATTTAGCGACACTTCGGGCCAATGTTACTTCTAAGGGAGGAACGACTGCCGAGGCGATTCGTGTTTTTGAAGAGCAAGGCTTACGTAAAGTAGTCGCCAATGCCATGGACGCCGCCGTTGAACGCGGACGCGAAATGGAAAGTTTGTTTTAAATTATTCTGAGGACCTTATGCAAGCGCTTAGTTACTTGATTGAAGTTGTATTCAACCTCTACTTGATGGTGGTTTTACTGCGTGTGTGGCTACAAATGGCGCGCGCCGATTTTTACAACCCGCTTAGCCAGTTTGTGGTTAAAGCAACTAACCCCATTGTCGTTCCGCTACGCCGGGTTATCCCAGGATTCGCTGGAGTAGATTGGGCAGCAGTGTTCTTGGCATTAGTCATATCCTTTGCCAAATGGGCTATTTTAATGCAGCTACGTGGCGGTTTTGATTTAACTGCGGTAGCGATTCTGGCCTTGTTTAGCACCCTAAAAGAAGCAGGAATGTTGTTGTTCTGGGTATTGTTACTGCGCGCAATCCTAAGCTGGGTAAGCCAAGGTCGCAGCCCAATAGAGTATGTATTAGGCCAATTAACTGAACCGCTACTTTCACCGATCCGCCGAATTCTTCCTTCCATGGGAGGATTGGATTTATCTGTATTGGTGCTATTTATTGCGCTTAACTTTCTTAACTTGTTAATCGCTGGCTGGGTACCATTCTGGAGCTCATTGTAATTGCCTAAGCCCGTTAGCTTTGATGACGTAAACCTGCTGTTGCAGGTTTACGTGCAACCTAAGGCCAGCCGCGAGGCAATTATTGGCCTGCACGGTGAAGAGCTTAAAATCGCCATTACTGCTCCACCTGTTGATGGAAAAGCCAATCAGCACTTGAGCAAGTTTTTAGCGAAACAATGTAAAGTGGCCAAGTCCCAAATCTCTATCCTTCGCGGAGAACTAGGTCGCCACAAAACCATTAGCATTGCTCAGCCAAAACAAATCCCTGAGATAATCGCTGGTTTGCTGTAACTTTTATCGCGCAGAATCTTTCTATACTTAAACCATGCATGTAAAAAAGGTCGTCCTCATGAGTAAGTTTTTCTTGGTCAACTTGATCGCCAGCATAATGCTATTTTCTCTACCCAGTCAGGCGGAACAAAAGGTTCAACTGGGTAACTATGAAGTGCACTATGTGGCCTTTAACTCCACCTTTATTCCAGCAGAAGTCGCCAAAATTTACGGTTTGCAGCGTAGCCGATATAACGGCCTGATTAACATTACCGTGCTCGACAACAAATCAGCTAACAAGGCTCCAGTCGCAGTAAACATATCAGGAACAGCACGTAACTTAATTGGTAATCAAAAAAACCTAGAGTTTAAAGAAATTCGCGAAGGCGAGTCGATTTACTACATTGCCGAATTACGTCACAGCAACGAAGAGACCTTTCGTTTCAAGCTCACCATTGATGATGGCAAAAGCCAACAGCTACTAGAGTTTCAACAAAAGTTCTACGTAGATTAGGGGCTGTTAATCTTTGCTGATGGTTTTTACAGCAATTTATTAGCCATTTAAGCAAGGCAGTGAGTGTGAAGTTAAGTGGGCTTAATAATCACTCGCTAACGCTGAATAAATGGCTAAGAAATGCTGCCCGAAGGGTTCAGATAAGCGAACTTTACTCTTTGTTGAACACTTCTCGCTTAGCCCACTAAGATTCTAAGTGCTCGCCGCGATTAAAGCCCGCTTATCTCGAATAAAATTTCAACACCAAAGATCAACACCCCCTAAACAATCTAAAATACCCAGCCTTAACTGTTAGTTAAGGCTGTTTCAGCACAGCCCCTTCGATTAAACTACACCTGCCTCTTGTTACTCTAGGACTCAGTATGCAAAAAGTTGTACTTGCCACCGGCAACCCCGGCAAAGTGGCCGAGCTTTCGGAATTACTTAAACCACTAAACAAGCAAATTATTGCCCAAAGTGAGTTTGCCATAGAAGACGCCGCCGAAACCGGCACCACCTTTGTAGAAAATGCCATTATTAAAGCCCGCCACGCGGCTAAGATTACTGGGCTCGCTGCCATTGCCGACGATTCAGGTTTAGCCGTAGACTACTTAAATGGAGCTCCCGGTTTATACTCGTCTCGCTACGCTGGCGAAGATGCTAATGATTACGACAACGTGCTAAAACTATTAGATGCTATGAAACAGGTACCGCCAACCCAGCGCGGCGCAGAATTTCACTGCGTATTGGTTTACTTGCGCCATGCCGATGACCCAGCGCCGCTAATTTGCCACGGTAAATGGCGCGGTAGCATTACCGAAGAAATTCATGGTGCTGGCGGCTTTGGCTATGACCCGGTATTTTGGGTTGAACAACATCAAGCAACGTCTGCTCAAATCAGCAAAGCAGAAAAAAACGCCCTTAGTCATCGCGGCATTGCGTTACGCCAATTGTTAGCGCAGATGGAAGCGCAAGCATGCTAAGGCTTAGCCCAGCACTTAGCCTTTATGTGCACGTGCCTTGGTGCGTGCAAAAATGCCCCTATTGCGATTTTAACTCTCATGGTCTCAAACAAGACTTACCTGAAGCCGACTACATACAAGCCCTGTTGGCCGATTTAGATGCCGACTTAGCCCGTTTCCCCGCCTTACATGGCCGAGCATTGCACAGTATTTTCATTGGCGGAGGTACCCCTAGCCTGCTATCTGCCCAAGCTATCAGCGATTTATTGCAAGGCATCAAACAGCGCTTGGTTTTAAGCCCTGAGACCGAAGTGACCATGGAAGCCAATCCCGGCACCGCCGAGGCAGAGCGCTTCGCTGGTTATTTTCAAGCAGGGGTAAACCGCTTATCCATTGGCGTACAAAGCTTTCAAGCTGAGCACCTCACCAAGCTTGGCCGCATTCACAGTGGTGACGAGGCCATCAAAGCCTTTGAGTTTGCCCAACAAGCCGGTTTTAAGCGCATTAACCTTGATTTAATGCACGGCTTGCCAAATCAAAGCCTCGAGCAAGCAATGAGCGACTTACAACAAGCGTTTGCCCTTGGCCCAAGCCATTTATCTTGGTATCAACTAACGATTGAAGCCAATACCGCCTTTGCTTCTCGCCCTCCCAAATTGCCTAACGAGGATCTGTTATGGGATATTTTTGAGCAAGGCCACCAGCAACTGCAACAAGCAGGCTTTGAGCAATACGAAGTCTCGGCCTACTGTAAAAATGGCGACCGCTCACAACACAATCTTAATTATTGGCGTTTTGGCGACTACCTGGGCATTGGCTGTGGCGCGCACGGCAAAATAAGCGACCTAACTCAACAAGCCATCATACGAACAGAAAAAGTTAAACACCCTAAGGGTTATTTAGCACCAGAGCGCGAATTTATGTTTAAGCACTGGGCAGTGGAGCAAGATGATTTAGCCTTTGAGTATTTCTTAAACCGCCTACGTTTGTTTGAAGATATTCCCAAGGCTGAGTTTATTAACTTAAGTGGTTTGCCGCTTAGCAAGCTTGAGTCATCGCTTAAAAAGGCAAGGCAACAAGAGCTATTAGATGAACATGATCAGCATTGGGCGGTAACACAAAAAGGCCGTTTATTTCTAAACGACCTTCTCAATTGCTTTACTGATTAAGCGGGTAATTAAGACTCACGAGCGAATATCAAATCCCACACACCGTGGCCTAAGCGATGGCCGCGGTTTTCAAATTTAGTTAATGGGCGCCATTCTGGGCGTGGCACATAATCGTTAGTGTCTGAGGTATTGCTATAACCCGATGCAGCCTGCATGACTTCTAACATGTGCTCAGCGTAGTTTTCCCAGTCTGTCGCCATGTGGAATACACCACCAATCTTTAACTTCTTGCGTAGCACTTCAACAAACTCAAGTTGCACGATACGGCGTTTGTGGTGACGCGCTTTGTGCCATGGGTCTGGGAAAAATAATTGAACAGTATCTAAACTATTGTCTGGAATACTGTCATTCAATATTTCTACTGCGTCGTGTTCAAATACGCGTAAGTTTGTAATGCCCGCTTCAACAGCATCTGCCATGCAAGCGCCAACTCCAGGGCGATGTACTTCAATACCAATAAAGTTGGTTTCTGGGGCGGCCTTGGCCATCTCTACCAAAGAAGCTCCCATGCCAAAACCAATTTCTAGTACGGTTTTAGCCTCGCGACCAAAAACCTCTGCCAATGAGTAGTTGCTGGCTTGATGGTCTAAGCCCATTTGCGGCCAAAACTCTGTTAATGCCTTTTCTTGGCGTTTAGTTAAACGGCCTTCGCGCTTAACAAAGCTGCGAATTTTACGAAGACGTTTATCTTCAACTTGCTCTTGAGAAGCCTCAGGTGCTTGGTTTTGGTCTTGCTCGCTCATGATATTTCCAGACTAGATATTGCAGGGACATTCTAAATGTAGAACAGGGCTGGCATTATCCAAAGTTCTCGCCGTTGTGCAAGCTTTGCACGCTAAAGCTTGCAATGTTTTGCAGCAAAAATCAGCTCGAAAGGTAAACAGCCCCTAACGTTTATTTGGCGCTAGCGTCCCTACTCGCTCAACTAAACTTTTTTGCTGACTGAGGTTTACCGCTTTAATCACCACTCGCTTACCCGCCGGATAATGGCTCAAATTATTGCCATTCACCCAATCAGCTTCTGGCCTAATAGGCCTAGCACAAAAACCGCCACCGCAATTTGGGCAAACATTAGCTAAAACGGTTTCCACACATTCTTTACAAAAAGTGCACTCGAAGGAACAGATCATCGCATTGGTTGCATTAGCTGCTAAGGGTGTTTCGCAGTGCTCGCAACAAGGTCTAAGTTCTAACATAGCGCCTCCACTATTAGGTTTCCTATAATAAACAGGTAATGATGTTAAAGCCCAAGCAAAGAGGGTTGATTATTCACAATGTTGGCTATCTCCAAACAAAGCGGTTTTACCCTAATCGAGCTAGTGATGGTTATTGTGATTTTAGCCATATTAGGTGTAGTAGCATTACCGAAGTTCCTCAACTTACGCTTCGATAGTAAAGCTGCCACATTAGAAACTATTGGTGGAGCAATGAGAGAAGGCTTGCATTTGGTCTATAGTGAAGCGGCCTTGCAAAATAAAACTAATGGCAACAGCGAAATAGACTATTTGGGTACTCAACTTCCTGTTTACCAAGGCTATCCCGCGGTAGATGGCAGCGATAGTTTTCAGCAACTGAATACTCAAGTGCAAGCATGGTTGGATATAGATTCTGTGGCCTTACCTTCGATCATTGCCAATAATGATGCCGCTCCCTTTTTTGTGGACAAATCGACTGCATTGAATCGAATTTACATCTTCTTTTCTGATGATTTAGCCGATAAAAGTGTATTCTTTGATTGCCATGTTTTATATACCAATCAAGAAAATGGCAGCGGCCCTAGCGTTACTGTTAAAACATCAGATTGTTGATCAAGCAACATTAATGGAATGTACTCAGCAAAAACATTTAGGATAATTTAATGACCTCCAAACCAAAATCTCGGCAGTTTAATGACCAAGAGTTTCATGGCGGTGATACTCCACTCTACGAGGGCCAAGGCTATAGTTTTAAACAAGCACAGCATATGGCTACCGTAGTTTATCAACCTGCCCACCTTAATCCTTCAGCTCCCGCGGGCATGCAAGGCAAAGGGCGTTTAGATGGCACCTGGATTTACAGTGAAGAGCCAGACAAAGCCGAAGGCATTTTAGCCAGTGGTATAGAGCTGGTGATGGATTCAAGCCTAGAAGCCAATGGCAGTATCGGTTTGCATCAACATACTCATACCGAAGAGCTTTATTACCTGCTCAGTGGCGAGCTTGTTATTACCGTGGTTGAAGGAGAAGAGCAGCAAACCCAAACCCTTAAAGTTGGAGACTCCCACTGTATTCACCCAGGACAAAGTCACTTTGTGCAAGCTGGCTCTACTGGCGCTCGCTTTATTGTGGTTGCCGCCAAAGTTAACAATTAGGACTTCGTAAATTGCTTTTCAACAACACGCCCGTCGCCATTAACAGTGCAGCGATTATTGGCTGTAACTGGGGTTTAGCGCACTTAGGCGCTTTGCAGCAAAGCCAAGTAGAGGTTAAAGCCTTACTTGATTTAGACATAAACAAAGCCCAGCACCTAGCAAAGCAACATGGCATTGCTGCAGCTTGCAATAACATCAACCAACTACCGCCGGTAGATTTAGTGATTATTGCCAGCCCCGCAGCCTCGCATTTAACGCTTATCGAGCATTTTAAGAACACCGCCATCATTTGTGAAAAGCCACTAATGGGCTTAAGTGCAACCCAGCCCTTATCGAGCTGGCCACAAAACCTATGGGTGAACTATGCCTTTAATTACTTAGCAAGCGCCCAGCTTATCAATAGCTTGCTGGAGGCCGAGCAACCAGTTAAGGCGCACTTAAGTTCACAGGTAAACTTGCCGCTTAACTTTACTTTAGAACAGTGGTTTTTAGAGACAGCTAGCCATCCCCTATCTTGGTTACTCCATAAACTCGGCGAACCAAAGCAGCTCTCTTCTACAAAATGCCAGAGGCAGCATGACAATCAGCACTTAAGCTTAAATCTCGCATGCAAGCAGCATCAAATTGAGGTGGATTTTAGTTTGGGAGGATCTCCCGGCATATATCATCAAATACGCTTAACGCAAGGCGACAATAGCATTGAGTTGCAAGGCGAATATGTACCTGGTCATGCTTGGCGTTTTGCGCCGGTGTTGTTAAATGGAGTAGCACAAAATCAAGGGGAATATCATCCACAAGATTGTTGGTTACAAGCCAATCATCGCTCTACATCCGCCATCATCGAGCACTTACGTGGCCACACCAGTAAACAGGAACTACTCGCTGCTGGCGGATTTAGCCCCAATAAAGCGCTTTGGTTAGAACAAAGCCTAATGGACGAGTAGCCACACAAAGATAGCGGTTGTTTCTTAGGCTTAAGCGCGGGAAAATAGCAGCAACTTTCATTATTTGAGCAAAGTGTGAAAAATGAAACTCGATAGTAAAGACAAGTTAATACTCGATTTGCTGCAACGAGACGTAAGCATCCCGCTCAACGACATCGCCGAACGGGTGGGTTTATCGGCAACCCCTTGCTGGCGTAGAGTGCAAAAACTAGAGCAAGCAGGCTTTATTCGCCACAAGGTCGCCTTACTCGATAGAGCTAAACTCAACCTAGGCGTAACCGTGTTTGTAAGTGTGCGCACCTCGCAGCACGACCAACAATGGTTGGATCAATTCAAGCAAGCCATTCAAGATATTCCAGAGATCATTGAAGCTCACCGCATGAGTGGCAGTATCGACTACTTGTTGCAGGTTGTAGTGCCCAGTATCGACGACTACGACAAAGTATATAAGCAACTGATCGAACGCTTAGCTTTTACCGATGTAAGCTCTGCCTTTTCTATGGAAGTCATGAAATCGACAACCTCGCTGCCAACCCACTATTTAAACTAAGCACTTTTAATGACCAACAATCTCGCAAACTTTTCCAGCCGAGTGGTTACTTGGTATCACCAAGCTGGGCGTAAACACCTGCCTTGGCAGCAAGACAAAACACCCTACAAAGTTTGGCTGTCGGAAATCATGCTGCAGCAAACTCAAGTGGCTACGGTTATTCCCTACTTTGAACGTTTTATGCAACGTTTCCCTACGGTGAGTGACTTAGCTAAAGCCGACACAGATGAAGTGTTGCACCTTTGGACCGGCCTCGGTTATTACGCACGAGCGCGTAATTTACACAAAGCCGCTAAAGAGATTGCCGAGCAACATAATGGGCTATTTCCCGAAGATATCGACCAAGTTATTGCTCTACCAGGCATTGGCCGTTCAACCGCTGGCGCGGTATTGTCTTTATCCTTAGGACAACGCCATGCCATTCTAGATGGCAACGTAAAGCGAGTACTCGCTCGTCACCAAGCGATAGCAGGTTGGCCAGGTAAAAAGCCGGTGGAAAACCAACTATGGGAACTGGCCGAAGCCAATACGCCAGAGCAACAAACCACCGAATACAATCAAGCAATGATGGATTTAGGCGCCATGGTCTGTACTCGCAGCAAACCTAGTTGCGAGGTTTGCCCTGTAGCCGAAGACTGCCAAGCGCTTAAGTATCAGCGTCAAGGCGACTTCCCCGGTAAAAAGCCCAAAAAAGTATTGCCAGAAAAACCCACTCAAATGCTGATTTTGCATTGGCAGCAGCAGTTTTTGCTCTATCAACGTCCCATGCAAGGGCTTTGGGGAGGCCTATATTGCTTCCCTGAAATTAACATTGAAGACAGCATTAGTGATTGGTTAAATCAGCATCAAATGAGCGCCGATGCCATTTATGAGCTCTCGCCGCTAAGGCACACCTTTAGCCACTACCATTTAGACATTCAACCTTCGCTCATCGAGCTTAGCGAAGCGCCTAACTTACAAGTCATGGCAGACAATCAACAACTTTGGTATAACATGCAACAAGCACCCAAAGTTGGCTTAGCTGCCGTTACAGAAAAGCTGTTAAAAATAGCGCAACAAGCACTTTAATTTAGCCTTTGCCTCCCTTAGGCAAAGCAAGGAAAAAGGACCTATTATGGCTAGAACCGTATTTTGCCAACGTTTAAAAAAAGAAGCCGAAGGCTTAGATTTTCAACTGATTCCTGGTGATGTGGGCAAGCGCGTTTTTGACAACATCAGCAAAGAAGCCTGGACCGAGTGGCAGAAAAAACAAACCATGTTCATCAACGAGAAAAAACTTAACTTGATGAATCAAGATGACCGCGAGCTACTGCAAGCAGAGATGGTTAAGTACCTGTTTGAAGACGGTGAAGTGGATATTGAAGGTTACACACCACCAAGCCAATAAACTCCGAGGCTAAACCCAAAAAAAACAGAGCACTAGCTCTGTTTTTTATTTCTAGTAATTAGGGTCTGTTGATCTTTGGTGTTGAAATGTTGTTCGAGATAAGCGGGCTTTAATCGCGGCGAGCACTTAGAAGCCTAGTGGGCTAAGCAAGAAGTGCTTAACAAATAGTAAAGTTCGCATATCCGACCCCTTCGGGCAGCATTTCTTAGCCATTTATTCAGCGTTAACGAGTGTTTATTAAGCCCACTTAACCGCACACTCACTGGCTTGCCTAAATGGCTAAGAAATTGCTGCAAAAACCATCAGCAAAGATCAAAAGACCTTACAGTTTAACGATTAGGCGGCACTTGAAAATAGGCATTTTCAGTGTCTTGGTAAGCGCTTAAATCCACTTCTTTACCTTGGTAACTAAGCGCTATCTGCGCCGGCTCACTAACAGTGACAGCAAATGGAGCTTGCCCCTGCCATTGCTGGTAAGTGCCAGCTTCTAAGGTTTGATTAACTAAAGTACGCTGCTGGCTATCCACAATCCGCAACTTAAGCTCACCATTCACCCTCACGCTAATAGTCGCCGGGCGATAGTAATGGCGCGGATAGTCATGTGGATACCAATAGTCCCAAGGATCATCTAACCAATATATCGGTGGTGGTAGCACAATGATAGGTGGC
This sequence comes from Agarivorans sp. OAG1, assembly GCF_037076485.1. NCBI lineage: Bacteria > Pseudomonadati > Pseudomonadota > Gammaproteobacteria > Alteromonadales > Alteromonadaceae > Agarivorans > Agarivorans sp. OAG1. Next base: position 949,305 of record NZ_AP028990.1, on the reverse strand, counting down.
AATATTTCCTCAGGTGGGATCACCTCTTCTGGCGGCGGAGCAATCGGTAGCTCCACCTCTGGCTGATCAACTTCGGGCAATACTTCAGTGATTGGAGGCTCAGGCTCTAACTCAGGCAGTTGTTCTGGTTCCGGAAAGTCCGGCTCAGGGAAATCTGGCTCTGGAAAGTCCATATCCATATCCATGTCCATGTCAAACTCATCTTCGGCAATAGCCGCCGTTGGCATTTGGCCAGCTATAACAAGCAAGATCATAGCGAGGTAGAGCTGTTTCAACATAATCGACTCAAACTTTGGTGAACTCTTTATTAGCCTAGCCATTCAAGTCAGTTAAAGCCATAACACTTATTGTTAACTAGCCCCAACACACTTTTCTGATAAGCTTAATTCTCACTCGATGAAGGACTGATGCCGTGGCTTGGCAAATCTTAAGTATTGTTGCACCGCTAATTATTATTGTGGTGTTAGGCCTAATTTATGGCCGTAAACACCGACCCGACATTAGCGCTGCCAATCGCATGAATATGGAGATATTCTGCCCCGCCCTAATCTTCTCGGTGCTAGCAAATACCCAGCTAGAGCTAGCGGATTATAGCGAATTGCTACTAGCATCAATTTGGGTAGTGTTAGGTTCCGGCCTAGTATTGCTTCCTCTGATTAAGCCTTTAGGATTAAAAGCGCGTACCTTTTTGCCACCAATGATGTTCAACAACGCCGGTAACTTGGGGCTACCACTGATTATTTTAGCCTTTGGCGAAGCTGCCATGCCAATTGCTGTGATTCTATTTGTAGTTGAAATGGTCTTACATTTTTCGGTAGGCCTGTATTTTATTGATACCAAAGCAAAATTACTTTCAACATTGCGCATTCCGGTGATTGTTGCTGCCATTGCCGGCATAGTTTGGGGTGCCTTAGATCTCTCTCTACCCAAAGTCATTGCCACGCCAATAGAAATGCTCGGACAAATCTCAGTTCCGCTAATGCTGTTTACCCTAGGAGTAAGATTAATCGATGTAGATTTAAAAGATTGGCGCATCGGCATGATTGGCGCTATCGCTTGCCCCCTTAGTGGCCTATTGTGTGCCTTCATCGCCATTGCTATTTTGCCGCTCAATAGCTTGCAGCAATCTTGCTTAATTTTGTTTGCAGCTTTACCGCCCGCCGTACTCAACTTTATTATTGCCGAACAGTATCAAATTGAACCGCAACGGGTAGCCTCCATTGTAATGCTGGGCAACATCGCCAGCTTAGTGTTTATCCCGTTAGCCTTATTGTGGGTATTACCTGCTAGTTAACTGCAAGCTAAGCTGCGTTCTTTACACCGCATTTACCGCTAAGTTATTCAAGGCAAATTAGAATTCCTGTCTAAGTCCACTATATTTATCTTAATACGCGCTCGCATAGTGGACTTAAAAATGAAAATAAGAACAAAGTTTTTGCTGTTGTTACTCGCAGGGGTGGTTATCCCAGTATTGGTGATTTCCATCATCACTGTTTGGAGCGTGCGCAATAGCGCTGAACTCAACTTTGAACAAAGAAGTACTGCAGAGCTCGGGCACATTGACACCACCTTTTCCATCTACCTGAACGGCCTAGCCGAAGATGCTAAATTTCTCGCTACCTCTAAAGTCATCCGACAACTGGACCATAGTGTAACCACCTACATGGGCAAACCTAGTACCATGATGACTCCTGATAAAGTTGGCGGCGTAGAGCAAGAAGCCTTTCACTTTATGCGTGAATTTGGCGAAGCGCGGCCCGACTTAGCCTATGTCTACTTGGCGATGGACCATGGTGGTTATATTCAATGGCCCTTAGGTAAAAACTCTGCCGACTACGACCCAAGAGTGCGGCCTTGGTACCCTTTATCTATAAACTCGACAACCCCGGTACGTATTCCCGCCTACCAAGATTTAATCTCTAAAACCCCCTTGGTGGACTACATGGTGCGTTTTGAAGGCGCCAAAGGAGCATTTGGTACTATTGGCGTAGATGTCACGCTAAGTAAACTCACAGACCTAATTAAAAAAGTGAAGTTTGGTGAACAGGGCTACATCATCATGATTGAAGACAGCAACACGATTTTGGCTGACCCATCAAATGAAGAAAACCTGTTTAAAGCGATTGGTGACGTGGCAAGCTATCAGGCAATTCAAAGCGCATCGCCAGGCTTACACACCATAGAAAAAGACGGTGAAACGTGGTTAGCCAACGTGTACTTATCTCCTGATCTTAACTGGCGCTTTATTGGCTTTATGCCTGCCAGCGAAGTGTATCAGCAAGCCAACTCGCTAATCACTCTGATAATAGGCGTTGCCATTTTGATGATGGTGGTATTTATCGCGATAGGTTTTACCTTGATGAACGTGATCACCAAACCGATGATTACCATCACAGAAGGCTTAGAGGGTATCGCATCTGGTGAAGGCGACCTAACTCAGCGTTTAGATATCCAATCTAACGATGAATCAGGGCAAATGGCCAATGCCTTCAACCGCTTTGTCGAATCAATTAACTCACTGGTTGCCAGCATTAAGGGCAATAGTGAACAAGTAGATAACTCCGCAGCGCAAGCTAGTGAGCTGTCCAGCACCATGAAACAAATTGCAGAGGGGCAGTTAGCCGCTGTAGAACAAGTTTCAACGGCATTCCATGAAATGGTAGCCACCTCTAATGAAGTGGCGTCAAACTGTAGCCAAGCGGCTTCTAGCGCCGACGACAGCCAGCAACAGGTAGAAGAAGGTCATCAACTTATTCAAGATACGGTGCGCGCCGTTAGCCAACTAGAAACCACCTTGAATGAGTCCAATCAAGCCATGGATGAACTGTCGCAAGAATCAGCTAACATCACTGTAATCTTAGATACCATTCGCGGCATTGCTGAACAAACCAACTTGTTGGCCTTAAATGCCGCCATTGAAGCCGCCCGAGCGGGTGAGCAAGGTAGAGGATTTGCAGTAGTTGCAGACGAAGTGAGAACCCTGGCTGGCCGCACTGCTGAATCTACAGAAGAAATCGACAAGCTATTGAGCAACTTGCGCCAACAAACTTCCAATGTAGCCACTAAGCTTTCTAGCAGTATTGAACACTCCACCACCTCGGTAACTGCCACCAACCAAACCAGCACAGTGTTTGAGGCTATATTGCAATCGGTACTTACCATTCGAGACATGGCCACGCAAATTGCAGCCTCAGCAGAAGAGCAGCACTTGGTAGCAGAAGAAATCAATCGCAACATCACCGATATTCATGACGGCTCAAGTCAAGCAAACGAGGTTTCTCAACAACTAGAACAAAGCGCAACCGCTCTTAACTCTTTAGCGGGAAGCTTACAAGAAATGGTATCGCGATTTAAAACAAACTAACAAAACGGAAAATTTAAAAGCCCAAGCACTTTGCTTGGGCTTTTTGTTAGATAAATCTAGCGGTTCTCTAGGCGACTGTAATCCAACACGCCCGATTCCAAAGGCTCAGCTTGGAGGTAAACTTGATGTAAGCGGTCACTAAATGGCCAAAACTCGTTATTGGTTCTGCGAATGCCATATCGTTTCATAAATGCTTGATAGCCTTGTTCGTTATACACTTGCACCAAAGTTTGTTGTAATTGTTTCAATTCTGACTTTTCTACTTGCCAAAATGCACCAGGATAAGCCCCTACTAAGCCAGGCAAAACAGATATGGTGTCTTGATCTGGCAAACGGTTATTATCTTCTAAGAACAAGCTAGAAATGTTGGTATGAGCGTTATGCCTCAATAGCGTGTAGTACTCAGGCTCCTCTTTCTCTACGTCGTCAACCTGAATAAACACCACTTGCGGCAACAGCTTAATCGCGCCACCGCGCCAAGCACCTACTTGAATGGCAAAATCAGTCACTTCTCGTGAATATTGCGGCCAGGTAATTTGATGTTTTTGGCTTAATACAGGCGCCAATTTCTCACCAATCATGTCAAACAACTGCTGTTTGTATGGTCCGTCTCCGCTATATTCCACTGCACTTTTAAAGAAAGCCTCTTGTGGGCGAGACTCAACAAATTCGATAATATTTTTGTCTGCACCTATATACCAGCTACGTAGTTCATCATAACGCATTTCAGCTGGTAAGAATGAGGCAAAGCTGCCCTCACCTTCCATACGTAAAAAGTCCATGTATAAACGGGTTACTAATTGATGGCCCAAGTTTCCGTAAGGGTCAAACCCAGCCACTAACAAGTAATGAATTCGCTCAAACAAGGAGTAATCAATAACCCAAGCGGTTTTTGGCTGCCTGCCTACGGTGCCTTTTACAACGCTGGCACTGTCAAAGTGACGGAAAATGGTAAGTGCGGCATTTTGGTTTACCCCGTCACCATCCCACAGTAAATCTAAATTGAGTATCGAGCTGTCTTTACTCAGCCATTGATTCACATGGTCGATACTCGCATCCATAAATTTGCGGTGACGCTTAGAGTAGTTAAGCCAAGCGCTAATTGGCAGCACATTACTTTGCTCAACCGATGGCATTCTTAAGTGGTCGCTCTGTTCAACTAAGAACTCTGCTTGCTCTTGTTCATAGCGATTATCAGGGTTGGCGAAATATACCCAGAAGTGGTCTTGAATAACATTTAAAGCCACCTGCCCGCGACAAACAGGCCCTTTCATAAAGCCCATAATAAAGGTTTCGGCATCATCCAACATAAAACGATAACGACCGTTCACAGTAAGATCCTGAAAAGCCACAAAAGGATTACCCGCCACTCTAGGCTCGTAACTCGGTAAGCTGTCTACGTTAGTATCGTCACCTAAAAACCACTCGGTCCAGCGCTGCTGGCGAGCCTTGTCTAAACGATAAGGAATATGGGTTTTCACCACAATGGTTTCGCGCTCTGGAGCCAAGCGGTAATACACGCGGCTTACATCTGGGTCATCGTAAGGGCGACGGGTTGCTATTTCATCAATGGGTGTACCTGGGGCGGTTCGAGAACGCACCAGTTTAAAAAAGGCAGGGCGTCTATTTGGGTCATCACCAAAATATAAATGGGTAATGAACAAGTGTTCGTAAATATAACGCGCCATTAATTGCTCTTTGAGCGAGTCACCGTTTAGAAAAGACTCCCAATAAGCAACCTGCTCAGCAAGCTGATTATGTGCGCTTAAGTCATCGGCCATCGGCGCGCCACTGGCTAGCCAAGCAGTTAACGTATCGAACTCGGCATCGCTAATTGCCGGCAGCCCATAGGGCATTCCCCATTCAGGATGTGAAGCCTGCACCTTAGCGTAGCCTTCAATTCCAACACACTGCTGGGCTCGATCTAAAGCAAAATCAAAGGCCTCGGGATCTAGGATCTCGTTACCGGGGTCTACGTAATCGCGCTTTTGTTTTAAGGCTTGGTACATTACCCCCGCTTCTAAGTTCGCTTGTTCGCTTTGAATGCGCTCATTTAATACTGGGTTAAAACCTTTCTGACGCCACATTTGCGTAGACTTAGCATCAGTATATAGACGGGTGGTCGGAGCGGCAGTCACTCTGCTGGCATTGTACACGCGCTCAGTAGTTACCCCACGGTCAATCCCGGCGGCAGAAGTAAGTTTTAACTGACAAGGCGCGTCGTAACAGGCATGACACATCACACAGCGCTGGTCTAAAATTGGCTTTACCTCTGCAAGGAACTCTGCAGCAGGAGGATGGGTCTCTGAAAAAACTCGCGTTTGTACCGAGGCTTCGCCAAATTGTTGATCAAACTGATTAACAATTACGCTTGAACAACCTACTACAAACAGCAGCCCCCAAAAAATACTAAAACGTCGAAACATAGCTCATCCCTGATACAGCCTTATCTTTACTATTAGGCGCTTAACAATAGCCTAAGTATATAACAACTAAGCAGCTTAGCGCGCTTTTAGATTGGCCAGCTAACACAAGCAGGCAAGATACAGGTTTGTGGTTTTATTAGTAAAAAAGCAGTTCAACCGCGCTAATTGCAGCAAGATAAAGCACAACATGTGTCTGTTCATTTTTAGAAGTGACTGGTGCATTTAGCTACTTCCCTAGCCAGCTTTAAATTTTTGCCTCCCAATCAACTGTCGAATAAAAAAAGCACAAAAATAACTTGCAAAGTAAATGATAATGATTATCATTTAGATATAGAAATAAACGAGGACAACACTATGATTAAAACATTAACTTTTGCCAGCATGCATTTCACTATCGCTTTTTTGGTCACTTGGTTATTAACTGGTGACATGATGATTGGCGGTTTGGTCGCCATAGTAGAGCCAGCTGTAAACAGTGTGGCTTACTTCTTTCACGAAAAAGCATGGACCAAATGGGGCTTCAACCGCCCTCAACCAGCCAAGGAGTATGCATGTTAGACCAACAACGTGTTCAACAAATGGATATCAATATTTTGGTAAGCATTGTAAACATGCAAATTAGAAATGAGTTCTCTAGCTTTACTGAACTATGCAGATTTTACGAGCTAAATCAGAGCCAATTGAGCCAACGCTTAGAATCAGCAGGCTACCAATTGCAAACTAAGCAACAACAGTTTACCGCGGCCTAATCACCTACCCTGCTCTGCTCAACAAAGCGGATGGCTAGTTTACATAAGCACTTAAAAAGAATAAGCAGCTTGGTAAATAGCTAAACTACTCTGCACTGGCATTCATCGCGCTATAAGCACGGTAAGCAAATACTAAAAAGAAAGCTTCGAGCACTTGCCCAAAGACTCGATTGACAAACACCCATATGCCATTGGCGTTATTGTCTAATAGCCAATGATGCACAGCCCAAACCGGTATCATTGTAACCCCTGCAACCACTATCACACCCGCTAGCAAAGGCCACTTATAGGCTTCGGTTTGCCGCCAACTTGCGCTAATTGCTTCCACGGGATTGCTTTTATTTAGTACACAGTGTAAATCTGCCACCAACAACCGACTGGCGATAACAATACCAGGCAACACAAAAAAGCTCAGGCCAAGCATTACCAAAGCAAAACAAATTGCCACTACCGTAAACAACAAAGGCCAAATACTTAACGACGCTTGGAAGCAGCGAGCAATTGACCAAGGTTGCTGTTTAAACTGGGCGCGCATGTACAAAATGGTTGCACCTTGATAAACAGGCTGCATTAACAAACCTATTATCACAAACATCCAGTAATTTGCGGTTGAAGGCTCGCTAGGGTTTTGAACATATTGGCTTTGCAGTGCGGCAAAAGGAACAGCAAAGGGCAAAACCATTAATGCCAATTGAGCAAAGTGCTGACGGTAAAAACGTAAGCTATCGGCCAACCAGTCCCATAAACCAACTATTGCCATACTGCTTTCACTACTCCTTTAAAACCGCCAACCAACACGTTTAAGCTAAACCAATGCACTGATGTAATTGATTTAGTGAGGCTATTGTCCAGTTTACATTTTCCAATGGCAGATATTCAGGTTCACAGCTCTTGCTTCTTTGTAGCCACACACTGTTCATCCCCGCTGCATTAGAGCCTTGAGCATCATTCACCAAGTTGTCTCCCACATAACAACATTGGCTAAGCTCAAGCTTGGCCAATTGCGCGGCTTGCTGAAAAATCTCTGCTTTAGGCTTAGCAACACCAGCCGCTTCTGCGGTTAGAACAAACTCAAAATAATCGAACAAGCCAGCTGCACGTACTTTTCGCTGTTGCATATCTTCTGGCCCATTAGATACTAACGCCAGGCGCCAGCCTTGTTGCTTAAGCTGATCTAAACAAGCCAAGGTATCACCGTACAACACTGTTGCATCGATATATTGCTGCATGAAATATTCGAAAGCCTGCTCAGCAGCTTCAGCACTTAAACTCTTATCTTGCAAAGCCTCGCGCGCGCGGGCTTGGCGCATTTCAGCAGCGCTAAGTTTACCTTGTAAAAAAGCTGGATAATGAAGTTTTAGCGCACGCTTCCAATGACTTAAGGCGTCATCAACTTGCGAGGGATTATATTTACCAAACAAAGCTTTAGCGGCGGTTTCGGTAGCAATTCCGTCATCCACTAAGGTGTCGTCTAAATCAAACATTAGCATCTTGGCTTGGATTGGTTTAATCATCGGTATTCCTTTTATTTTCAGTCAGATTAGCGACAGGAAATAAGAAGTCAACGATTGTTTACAGCAAGTCCTTCTGCCTTCCCCCTAAAAGCTAGTGATCTAATCGGCCAGTGCTAACGTTATATTGAGGCAAAACACAATTGGAAGGACTCATCATGAAAACTCAATCTGTTGGCCTAAGTGATGTTACCGTGCTTTTTTACCCAAGCGACAACCCTTATCAGCTGCAATCTATGCTGTTAAAAGATCAAGTTGTGAATTGCCAAGGCAGAGTGGTGATCCCCAGCAAACACAAGCAGGGAAAAATTATTGTTGCCGTGATAGCCGGCCAAGCCGACTTACTAAACTTACTCGGCGACCGATTTGATGTAAGCCCCTTGTCTGTGGCTTAAGATTTAGCCGCTGCAGTATCTGTAGGAGACACAGTATCTTCCAGATCAGCTTCCGCACACATATAAGCGCGACTAGAACAAAATGGCGTAAGCGGCACACTGGGCTCTAATGGCTGCTCTTGCTCGGCCAATTGACGTTGATGCTTATTGGTGACTCTAGCCACAATATAGAAAGCCATTCGCAATGCCAATAATCCAAATACAACTGTTCCTACTGCTTGGCCACCCAACACGCCCAGCGGCCCAAACCACTGTCCACCTAGATAAACAAAAGGGATTGTGCCTAGAGTTGCTTTACCAAAATTAAGCATGGTAGAGGTGCTTGGGTAACCAAGATTATTAAAGGCAGCGTTAGCCACAAACATCGCCCCATTAAATACAAAGCTAAAGCTTATCCAGGTACAGAAGAAGCCAATAACAGTAGCCGCTTCGCCACCCACGCCAAACACATCCACAATGACGTTTTGCCCTAACAGCAAAATTAATGACACAGCAACAACAAACCCACCGTTAAACCAAAGCGCTTTGCTTAAGGCCTCATGTACTCTAGCGTAATTGTTTGCACCAAAGTTTTGCCCAACAATAGGGCCAATGGCGCCAGATAATGAGAATATCATGCCAAATGCCACCGGCATTATACGCCCAACCACAGCCCAACCCGCTACGTAGGCATCGCCAAAAATAGCAATAGAAGCAGTAACATAGGCATTGCCTAAAGGGGTGGCTACATTGGTCATCATGGCAGGAGCGGCCACCTTTAAGATAGCGCGCAGATCTTCCAACCACTTTTGCAAACTAAAGCCAGCAAACAACTGGTGCTTGTAGACCACTCCAGACAAGGCAACACCTGCAACCACAAAGCGCGCAATAACCGAGGCAATAGCGGCACCAGGTAATCCAAGTCCAAGCGCAAATATAAATATCGGATCGAGTACCGCATTTACCCCGCCGCCAGCCAAGGTAGACCACATCGCCCGTTTAGCATCACCTACCGAGCGCAGTGCAGCGCCACCACTCATGGCCAAACCAAGAATCGGTAGCGAAGGCAGCAAGATTCTTAAATATTGCACTGCAAGTTCATGGGTTCTGGCCTTAGCGCCAATCAAGCTCAATAGCTCTGGCGCAAAATACCAAGCCAAAGCGGCAAAAGCAGCACTAATTAAAAAACCAGTAAATAAGATATTGGTGACTAACTGCTTAGCCCGCGCTTTATCTTGTTGGCCAATCGCTTTCGACACCAAAGCGGTCATCGCAATCGATAAGCCAATAGAAATTGAAGTGGTAAAAAATGCGATAGTTCCGGCGTAGCCTACCGCTGCAGCAAGCTCAGCCTCCCCCAGCAAGCTAATAAAAAACAGATCGGCTAAATCAACCAAAAATAAAGCAGTTAAGCCAATGGCATTGGTGGAGGACATAACAACGATATGGCGAAAAATATCACCAGACACGAACTTTGCCTTTGGCATAGAAACTCTCAAAACAACTGGGTAATTTCTAGTGTAGGCGCTAATCAAAACGAAGTCATTGGCGAAATAGCCCCTTAATTAAAGGGGCTATTGCTGGTTAAATTTAGCTAAAGCTAGCACGTAGCTCTTTGGTTGCTAGTACCATGTTGTTTAGAGCTGCCTCAGTTTCCTGCCAATTACGGGTTTTTAAGCCACAATCAGGGTTTACCCACAAGCGTTGCAATGGGATCCATTGTGCTGCTTTATCGATCAACGCCTTAATATCATCGATGCTAGGAATGTTAGGCGAATGAATGTCGTAAACACCTGGGCCAATTTCATTTGGATACTCAAAGTGCTCAAAGGCCTGCAACAAACTCATCGCCGAACGAGAAGTCTCAATGGTTAATACGTCGGCATCCAATGCGGCAACCGCCGGCATAATGTCATTAAACTCGCTGTAACACATGTGAGTATGGATCTGCGTTTCTGGCTTGGCGCTAGCGGCTGACAACTTAAAGGCCGATACCGCCCAGTTTAAATAGTCATCCCATTGGCTGCGTTTAAGCGGCATACCTTCGCGAATAGCAGGTTCATCAATTTGAATAACTTGAATACCGGCTTGCTGCAGCTCGGCCACTTCATCATTAAGCGCGATAGCGATTTGCTCGGCGATTTGGGCGCGGCTAATATCCTCTCGGGCGAAGCTCCACGTCAAAATAGTCACCGGGCCAGTTAGCATGCCTTTAACCGGCTTGTTAGTTAAGGATTGCGCATAACTGCTCCACTCAATGGTAAGAGGTTTAGCGCGCTCGATATCATCTACAATAATTGCTGGTTTTACACAACGCGAACCGTAACTTTGCACCCAACCAAAGCGGCTAGCAATAAAGCCATCTAATAGCTCAGCAAAATACTCAACCATGTCGTTACGCTCGGCTTCACCATGCACTAACACATCCAAATCTAAGCGCTCTTGACGCTCAATGGCATCCTTAATATGTTGTGCAAGCGCAGCATCATAATCAGCTTGGCTTAGTTGTCCTGCTTTATATTCGCGACGCTGACGGCGAATTTCATTGGTTTGTGGAAATGAACCGATGGTAGTGGTTGGCAAGGGTGGCAATTGCAAACTTTGCTGCTGAATCTCTTGGCGCTGTTCAAAATTTAAAGTACGCTCACGCTCAGCCGGGGTTAAGGCGCTAATTCGCTGCTGCAAGCTGGAGTTGTTTTTCTTGCTAAGGTTTTGCAAAGCGGCGCTGTATTGGCGAGATAGCCGCAGGGCGTCAGCTTCACCGTTTAGCGCTTCATCCAGTATTTGCAGTTCAGATAGTTTTTGCTCCGCAAAAGCCAAACGATACTTAGCATCACCTAAGTCCGTTTCACTCTCTAGATCAAGCGGGCTGTGCAACAAAGAACAAGACGAGGCAAGCCACAAGCGCTCGCCTAAACGAACTTTAAGTGAGCTATAGTTCTCGATAATCTCTGGCAAATTTGCTCGCCATACATTGCGACCATTAATCACACCAGCAGACAGTATCCATGCCTCAGGTAACCAAGTCAGCACTTGCTCAAGCTGTTGTGGAGCAGCAGATAAATCTAAATGCAGCCCGTCTACCGCCAATTGCTTAATCACCTCGGCATTGTCTAACACATCTGCAAAATAGCTGGTCAAAAGCAACTTAGTGGGGCTTAGCTTTGTTTGATAAGCAGCTAACAATGCGTCTTGCCATTTCGAATCGAGCTCTAGGCCCAAGATAGGTTCGTCCACTTGAACCCACTCCACACCTAAATCAGCAATAGCTTGGAAGATCTCGCGGTAAACCGTTAACAACTGTGGCAATAACGACAAACGGTCAAAATCACTGGCTGCTTGGTCGTCATTTTTACCTAGGTACAGGTAAGAAACAGGCCCCAAAATAACTGGCTTAACTGCATGGCCTTGCTCAAATGCTTCGCGAATCTCATCAAACAGTTGCTGCCACTGTAGGCTAAATACGCTATCTTCAGAAAACTCCGGCACAATGTAATGGTAATTGGTGTTAAACCATTTGCTCATGTCTGATGCCGCATGATTACAGCCACAGCCCTGTTGGCCACGAGCAATTGCAAACATGCTATCTAGGTTAATTTGCTCAGACTGATGACGCTTAGGCAGGTTACCTAACAATAATGAGGTATTTAGTACTTGGTCGTACCAAGCAAAATCGCCTACGGTCACCCAAGCTTGACCGCTGTCTTTTTGCGCTTGCCAGTTTTGTTGGCGAATATTTTTGCCAACTTGTAATAACTCTTGCTGCGAAGAGTCACCACGCCAGTAGCTCTCTAAAGCAAATTTTAGTTCTCGTTGCTTACCAATTCTTGGGTAACCCAATACGTGAGTAGTGCTCATATCAATATCCTTTTAGCCGTCTAGATGTATAAATCCATATTGACCAGAGCGAGGCCTCAACACAATTGAAAAGCCATCAAGTTAAATTGAATTTCTCTCAACTCTGCTTAATCCAGTGAAAACTGGTTATACAGAATTAAAGCGATCCCCATACCTATATTGAAAAATATTCATGTTAAGCCATCTAACTTGGCACTTATATGTACAAACAAACCTGAACTACCTAAGCTGCAAATTCGCCCAAACACTTAAAGGAGCTAGTCAGATAAATGTTAGAGATAAAGCATTTACGTTGCATTCAAGCTATTGCTGCTAGCTCTTCTTTAAAATCAGCTGCTGCTAAGTTGTTTATTACAGATTCGGCGCTATCTCACCAGCTAAAAGACTTAGAGCAACGCATCAATAGTCACCTAGTGTTAAGAAAGCAGCAGCCCTTGCAACTTACTCAACACGGCCAGCAACTGCTTAATTTAGCTCAGCAAGTACTGCCTTTAATTGAACAAACCGAGCAACAATTTAGCGCCGCCCAACAACAGCAAACACGTTTAAACATTAGTGTTGATTGTCATGCTTGTTTTCAATGGCTATTACCAGCTTTGCAGCGATTTCAGCAAACTTGGCCAGAGGTAAATAGCCATTTTTGCCAAGATAAAGACTATAACGGCCTGCCCTTGTTACAACGTGGGGAAGCTGACATTCTACTAACGTCTGAAGTAAGCCCAGAGGAGCAAATCCACTTTGAGCCTTTGTTTGAATATGAAATGGTACTTATTTGTCCAGCTCAACACCGCTTAAGCAGCCAAGCGACAGTAAAAGCCTCCCAGTTGAGCCAAGAGACCATCATTAGTTACCCGGTAACGCCACAACGCTTAGACTTATATCGTTACATTCTTCAGCCCAGCCAAGTAGCTGTAAAACAATGGAAACACGCCGATAACCCAGCCATGTTACTGCAAATGGTCGCAGCAGGAATGGGAGTGGCAGCGATGCCTTATTGGGCTGTAGAGCATTATGCGCAGCAACAATTTGTGCACTTGTTGTCGTTTGAACAAGCCTTATGGCGTCCCATGTACGCAGCTTTTAGTAAAAACGCTCAATCAAGTACAGTGCTAAAAGATTTTGTTGAACTTATTTTGCAACAAGCACTCAGCCAACTAAAAGGCAGCAGAGCACTAAGCTTTAAGCATAAATAAAGCGTCAATTTGATTTGACGGATCCGCCAAAAAGAGTTTACTTTTAATAACATAAGGAAAGCTCCCAGCTCGTATTTTAACTTTTGGCATAGGTTTTTGCGATGGTGTCTGACTGGTCTCCAGCAGAGTTTACAGAAAGAAAAATGAGCCTTGTCATGCATTTGGCAGGTTTCATTCCTAGTGCTTATTTTTCAATTACTCATTTAGTTAATGGGGTATTTTGGTACGGTTTAGTGGTACTACCCTGCGCCTTGGCCATTTTAGTTTCGCTATTCTTCTTATTCACCAAACCCGAATCCAACCATTACAAAACTGCCGACGTATGGTTCTTATTGCTAGCCATTCCCCCGGTTTTATTAGCACTAACTCAACCTAATATGCATGGCGAGTTTTTTGTTCCCGCATTAATTTTGGCCTGCTTTATCCACTTACCACTGCAAATGGCAGAGCGCCTTGTATTGGCTGTAAGCATTCTGGCAATAATTCTTGGTGTTCATCACTTAGGTGTTCATCAAGGTATACGATTTAGCATTGGCGTAGTGGCTTCACACATCTTTGCTTGGGGCTTAGCGCGGGTACTGGTAAAACAAAATAACGAACTCAAAGAACTCGCTTTTAAAGACTCCCTAACGCGTTGCTATAACCGCAGAGCCTTGTTTGATGAGCTGCTAAAAGCCACCCAACAACACAAACGCAGCGGCATCAAAGCTAGCATTATCCTTTTAGATTTAGACCATTTTAAAGCCATTAATGACCAACATGGCCATAATGTAGGCGATCAAATACTAGTGTGGTTTGCCCACTTTTTGCAACAGAACACCCGCGTTAACGACCGAGTATTTCGCTACGGAGGCGAAGAGTTTCTTATCATGTTGCATGATGCAGACTTTGATACTGCCTACCAAACTAGTGAGAAGCTAGTAGCTAAAATTTCTAGTTTATTGGCGCCTAACCAACTGTCGATTAGCTTTAGTGCAGGCATAGCTAGCATCAAAGAAAGTGAGAGTATTGATGATTGGATTGAACGGGCAGACCAAGGTTTATATCAAGCCAAGCAAGCGGGGAGAAAGCAAACTTGGCCCAGTCAATTTGAGCGTGTAGAAACCAGCTCACCAAAACAGCCTATTTAAACACGTCGTTTAAATAGGCTAATCACGACTAACGTTAATTTATAAGTATAATTTTATTAGCTGATCTTGCTAAAACGATAAGACTGGATCATTTTCTCTTCACTACCCTGCTGTGAGTAGGTTTCAACAATCCATAGCTGCGGGCTCACCACTCGCAACTCCATGCGCATATTAGCTGTACTAACTTGGCTCAAAGGATAGTAGCTAAAACGATTCATAGCCGCTTGAAATTCCCCGGCATACACAACATCGTTCTCAAGATTTGAAGCGCTCACACTTAACTGATGTCCCTGTTGCAGGTTATAACTTATCGTTGTACTAGCTTGAAATTCAAGCTGTTCACCTGCCACTTCTAGCTGCTCTAGCTCTACCGTAGCAGCGTCACTTTCCATCATTTTACCGCGAGCAAGCCCCTGAGCTTCGATGGTGCTACCATCAGGCTGAATCGCCCAAACGTTTACCTGCCATTGACCCAGTAATTTGTTCAAATGCTCACCTTGATTGGCCGTTGCATTGTCACCATTCATAATCACTGTGTTTGGTTGGGAGATAGCTTCTGCAGTTACGTCGGTTCGACGATTCTCTTGGCTATTCTCGTAATCGCGCATTGCACCACTAGCACCACCAGCCGCAGCACCAACAGCAGCACCTTTCACTGCCAACTCTGCATCTCCAGTAACCGCGCCCATAACCAAGCCCACAACGGCTCCACCTACTGCACCGGTTTTCATTCCTTGGTTAGGATCTGGCTCACCATCCGTTGAGGCACAGCCAGCAAGCATGCTGCTTGCAAGTAAAACGACACTAATAGAGGTTCCGACTTTGTTCATTCAAGATTCTCGTGGTTGCTAAATAATCGGTCGCTAAGATAAATCAAAGCACCAGCTAGCATCAGAGCATGTCAAAAATATTTTTTTATAATCAATGCCTAGCGAGCCCCTTTGGGCGATTCAACAAGTGCTGCTAAAATAAAGCACTTAATAACAATTACTTGAACACTCTATATGGCTAACTACAAGAGCATTGCAGACTACTTGCAGCAAAAACGTAACCAAGCAAACCTAACCCAAGAACAGCTTTGCCAAGTATTAGCGGCCTTTAGCCCAGAATTTAGTGAGCTTGATGCCTTGGCGGTGAGCCGTTGGGAGCGGGGCAAAGTAGAGCCGAGTTTAAATCGGCAATTGGAAATTATTCGCTACTTTGGTGATGAAGCTTATAAAATTTTCACTTCCAGTAGCTTTAGCTCGAAAAACCTTCCCAGCAACCAAGCGATGAATAAAGTCCTTGAAGCTCGAGCCAAGTTTAAACACTACTTAGGTGCTCACCCTTACCTGCCGCAGAGTGAAGAGAATTTTGAACAAATTACTCCGCCCCATCCCCTTACTCAATACAGTGCACAACACCTAAGCAATTACATTGATAACCTCACCTTTGGCTATGAGCAGTGGGACAGCGCTTGGCTCGAGACGCTTCAAAACCATCCCGCTGCAGAGGTAAGTTACTATTTCTACCTCGGTCAACTCGCTGGGCATTGTTTTGCTCTCAAGATAAAACAGCCTTACTTTGAAAAGCTACTAGATAAAAGCTTAGATGAAACCGATATATGCGAGGAAATGCTAGCCAGCAACAATGAGCCAGCCAGCTTATATATTTACTCCATTTACACAGGGCGAGTAAACGCCATCACTCAAGTTTACGAAAACTTGTTTAAAGCCTTCATTATGAACAAGTCATTAAGCTATATAGGCATTAGAATTCGCCGCGACATCGCTTTTGTGATGTTAGAAAACGTACCACACTCCATCGAATCGATAGGCCCACCAAGTGACAACCGTAATGTAGGTATCAAACATAGAGGTAAGCGCTATCAGTACGTAACCTGTAGGATAGAACGACAAGCGCTATTTAATTCACCGGTATTTTTAAATATCTTAAGAAGTGATTAAGGAGTTCTGAAGAGGCTATTGAATAGCCAAGCTCTCTTGCTCTTTGCGCCACAAACGATGTCCACAGGCTAGACAAACACACTCACGGCGGTGATCCATCAGGCTTTCCAAACCATACTCCCAGGTTTGGTCGCTATCGCAATGGATACAACGAATCGTATTAGCATCTTCAGTTTTTTCTGGGTAACGAGTCTGATAGTCGTTTAGCGTGGGTAAACGAGCCCACACTCTTTGACTACTATCGCGGCGATTAAAAAACAGCACTACCGCACCCAGTAATATTAGTAACAGCTGAAACACACCACCTGCCTTGGTTTTTTTTAAGCTTAAGTTCTTAATACCGAACCCAATTTCTGCAACAGATCCTTGCTTAGAAAACATTTGAAATCAACCTACTTGTTAACAAAACCACCATTAACAGCGAAATGCCTGCGGCACAGCTGTTACATATTGTTTACGTTTCCATAACTGCGCATACTACAAGAACTTTGTTACGCTAAAACGACGTGACATGGTAATTTGCCACTTACCGCGTATATACTTATGCCCAGATTTCACAGGGCGCAGAAGGTAACAATAAGCTAATGAATAAGCTAGTAAAATTCTTCTCTATTACTCTTTCTATTTGCTGCCTGCTAGCAGCAGGAGCAATATTGAGCTTGCCGCATCTGCCAGATACCCCTCTAGGAATATCCATAAGCTATTTAAGCCTATTCTCTCCGCGCTGGTGGGCGATTTTACTGGCCCTTACGCCGATTTTGTTTATCCGTCAGCTAAGCAAATGGCAGTACCTAAGCTGGGCACTCTGCGCGGTGGTGTTTGTACAGTTTCAAGATCTTCAGCTTAAGTTGTCTCAGCAGCAAGCTAGCGCCATCACCATTTTGTCTTTAAACAACGGCAATGGCGCAAGTTCACCGCAAATTCGCCAGTTGGTGGCACAGCTAAAACCCGACATAGTGTTTATGCAAGAATCAAAGCCTGAGCGGGTGCAACAAGTCTTTGACGATAGTTGGTATAGCCACTGCGACCACCTTTGCACCGTAAGCAGAACGCCAATTGAACATCAAGGCAGCTTATCGCGTGAAACCTTTGGTGGATTCGGTAAATTTGCGGTGTTTTATCACACCACAATTGAAGGTAAAGAGCTGAGTATCGCCAATATCCATATGGACACCCCAAGGCCAACCATTAACGCCTTAATCCATCGAAGTTTTGAGCCTGAAGCATTCAACAACTTGCACTTTGCGCGCAACATGCAAGCCTCTTTGGTGGCATCTTGGGCTAAGCAGCAAACCAGCTATATAGCTGCTGGAGACTTTAATATGACGGTCCAAGAAAATCTTTATCAACGGCATTTGGCCGGTCTAAACAATGGCATTAACCTAGTAGGCAGCGGAATTAACTACACCAAATACACGTCATGGCACGGCGCAAGAATAGACCACGTATTAGCTTCAGAAGATCTTAGTTTTGCCAGCGCCAGGGTACTTGATTCAGTAGGCGGCGATCACCGCCCAATCACTGCAAATTTAGCGCTACCTTAACAAGTTTTAGGCAGTTTTTTGCGGCTTGCAGTTTGCCGAACACCGCGCCGCAGACCATCTATTGCCAATAACACTAAGGCAAAAATGATCAACATATAAGTTGGCCACTGCTCAGGACTTAAACGCTCACCAAGTAACCAACCCACGCTAAATACCAATACAGGTTCTAAATACCCCATTAAGCCAAACAAACTTAGAGGCAAATAGTTAGAGGCAAGTAAAAACAGTAACATAGGAATGGTACCCGCTACCCCCAGCCCGAAGTAATACAGCCAAGGTGCATAGTTATACAAATTCGAGAGCTGGCTTTGCGCTTCGCTCACGCCATCCCCCATTAGCAAATAAGCACACGCAAGCGGCAATAGCATTAAGTTATCAATAGTAAAAGCAATATGGCTGGGTAAGGGATACTTACGCCGCAACATAAAATACAAGGGGTACCCCAAGGCCACCAACAACACTATCCACGACAATCCATCAGCCATTACGTAAGCGTAAGCAACTCCTACAGCTGCCACTGTTACAGACACCCATTGCAGGCTACTAAGCTGCTCTTTATAAACAAAGCGTCCCACTAATACCAATACTAAAGGCAACGAAAAATAACCCAGCGCAACCGGTAGCGTCTGGCCGTTGGCTGGCGCCCAAATAAACAACCAAAACTGCAAGCCAACTAATACAGCAGCCAGCATCAAACGTGGCCAAGCTCGCCAATTAGCCATCTGCTGAATGAGCAAAGGCAATTGCTTGAAGCAAGCTAACCCTACAAACATCAGCAAACAGCTCCACACAATACGCTGAGCTGCTAGCCAGTTGCCGCTGTTTTCATTTAAAGGAAACTGATGGATATACCAAGGAAGAAAAGCAAACATGCACGAAGCCATTACCGAGCAAGCTAAACCAAAATAAAGACGGGAAGAATGAGAGGAAACTAGCGCCACAGCAGCCACTTAATCAATGAGTTAAACCCTGATTAAGCAGCAATTATGCTATGGCTGCAAGTTATTTGCACAATTTTTAACTAGTGTAAAAGCTTGGTACTAGATGATTGAGCTGATACTTGATGAAATTGTGCTGTGGCAGCCATAGCTTGCCATTGGCTTTGCATTTTTTGATAGGGGCTTAGGCCATTTTGACGCTGAGCGTAATCGTTAAGAATTACACCCCAACGAAACTCATCCATTTGCTGACTAGGTACTTTGCCTTCGCGTTTAGCCATTACTTGAACTAAGTTTTTAAGCTTATCTAGCTGCGGCGCTACGGGGTGGTTTACCCCATCGGTAACCAATACATTCTGAAAATCAGCCAACATATTCTTTTTCAAGGCTTCAATTTCTTCATCCTGTAAATCGGCTACGGCAATGGCCTCGGTCAATAAACGTAGCTGCCAAACTCGAGAAAAGTTTTGGTAATCACGCTTATTTAAATCAAAAAATAGCATTACGTAGCCACTGTTACGCTCTAGTACTGCTAAGCATTCGTGTGAATCTACAGCAAATGCGTGAGCACTCCAGCTATGACGAACAGAGGCATTTTCAAGGGAAGGTAACTCACGAGGAAGCCAAGCTTGCACATCGTTACTGATCTGAATTTCTATCATAATTTGCTCATTACTGATTCTAATAATCTTCAATGAGCAAAAACGATGCCAGCAAATAGCGTCAAATATTTGCTGGCTAGATGAACTCGACTATTTTAGCTCCAGCAAGACCTCACTTAAGGAGTCGCGAACCTTGTGTCCCAAGCGCTTGAGCTCGTCACTAGGTTGAATAAGATCCGGGATCTGATAGACCTGCATACCTGCTGCTACTGCAGCTCTAACTCCGTTTTCTGAGTCTTCAAAGGCTAAACACTTACTGGCGTCAATATTTAGCGACTTGGCGGCTTTTAAGAAAATTTCTGGATGCGGTTTACTATTATTCACCTGACACCCGGTAGAAACACTCTCAAAAAAATGCAGCAAGTCTGCGTTGCCCAACTTAGCTTCAGCAGTAGGTTTACCCGAAGAAGTGGCAACGGCTAATGGAACGCCTTGGCTTGTTAACCACTGCAACAAATCTACCACACCTTGCTTAATCGGTAATGCTTGATCAACAGCCAAGGCATGGTACTTATCCAACCAACAATCACGCAGCCTTGGATAATCCAAGCCCTCGCCGTATCCTTCACAAATGGTCTTTTTAATTTGCTCGGCATTGGTACCAATACAGCTTAGGTAAACCTGTTCTTTAAACGCTAAACCTAGCTCACTACAAGCATGAGAAAAGGTATCGTAAGACACTTGCTCACTGTCGAGCAGCAAACCGTCCATATCAAACACAGCAGCGCTAAAATGCATACAACTCTCCAGTAAAAGCTAAGCCGCGTAACTCACGCTAAGCGGCTTACATATTAAAAGAATAAATGAGCCATTACCGCAATGATCGGCAAGGTGACTAAAGTACGAATCAAGAAGATAGCAAACAGCTGCCACAGTTTAACTGGCAACTGGCTGCCCATAATAATCGCGCCTACTTCCGATAAATAAATCAGCTGAGTTACCGATACCGCTGCGATAACAAAGCGAGTTATATCAGCTTCAATAGACGCAGCAAGAATCGACGGAATAAACATATCGGCAAAACCTACCACTAAGGTTTCCGACGCTCTGGCGGCCTCTGGAAGTTGCAATAGCTCTAGCAAAGGAATGAATGGCTTACCTAAAAAACTAAAGATGGGAGTGTATTCTGCTACCACTAAGGCTACCGAGCCCACTGCCATAATCACCGGCAATACACCCAACACCATGTCCAGCACATTATGCACACCTTGCTTGGCTAATTGTTTAGGGTGACTCGCTCGACCAGCTTGAACAAGTGCCAGCTGCCAAGCCCATGTGATTGTGTTGTAACCAGCAGGAATAACTTCGTCGTCTTGCTTGCGCTCACTACCATCAATAAATTGATCTTTAAAACCAGAAAGCGGCGGAAGTCGTGGCACAATAACCGCTGCTGCAAGACCCGCAATACACACTGTAAGATAGAAAGGAGCAAACATATGCTCAAGGTTAACTTGCGCTAATACCACCAAACTAAAGGTAATAGATACTGCAGAAAAGGTGGTGGCAATCACTACGCCTTCACGTTGGGTATAGTGTTTATCTTCATACTGCTTGTTAGTTAGCAAAATCCCTACGCTACCATCGCCTAACCAAGACGCCATTGAATCTACGGCACTACGACCTGGTAAACCGAATAGAGGGCGCATGATTTTGCTAAGCAAAGTGCCTACAAACTCTAACAAGCCAAAATTAAGCAATAGGGGTAATAACAAACCAGCAAAAATGAACACGCTAAGTAAGGTAGGCAGTAAGTCACCTAAAATGAGGCCACCAGTATCACCCGACCAAATAGCTTGAGGCCCCAATTCAAAAGCGCATACCAGCACCAGAACCCAACCCACCATTCTTACCACATACCAAGGTAGAGAAACCTGAAACAATGACGTTAGCAAGGCATTTTTGCCAAGCCAATTTGGCTTAGCAATTAGTGTATAGGTAGACATTAGGGCACTAAGGGTGATTAAACCAACCACCAGCCACAAGGCGCTATCACCTAAAGCTGCTACCAAGCTTTTTGCCATAATCGCCACCGGAATGGTAAACGAGCCATCGTAAGGCAACGGCAACATAAACAGGAAAATGCCCAATAATGAAGGTAATACAAACTTCCAAGCAGAACCTACTGCAGGATGGTTTGTTGGGGCATTAGGCATAGATGCTGGCTTGGCGTCTCGCATATAAAATCACTCTATTTGGTATATTCTGTAGTTATATTCACTAAGCGTGAATATATTTTCGCGCAAGAATACAAGCAAAAAACCAGCTAATCAAGATTTTTAAGCTACTAAAAGGCAAAACCAAAACATCATTAACTAGTTATCTTGATCATTATCAAAACTTACATCTAGCCAGTCAGCAATAAATTCTTAAACTGCGACGAGCTTATTAGCTTACTTTTAAAAGTCTTCGCCACGGTAACGGTACTCCGCTAACTGGGCAGCGGCCAAATAATGCTTAATAAATAACTGCTTAGCACTTCTATTGTAGTGAAAGCGCACCGTGGTGCTGGTTTGCCATCGGCTATCTTGTGCCCTGCGCCATAACACTTGGTCACCTTCCAGCTGGCAATAGTAGCTGTGGCTTTGGCCATTGTGCCTCACTCGCATTTGCATGAGCGACTGAGCGCTGCGGTAATTATCGACCATTTTTACGTCCACACCTTGCAAACTGGCTATAGCTGCTTGGCAAACCTGCTCAGGCTTAAAACCTCCCAAGTTTGGTTTAGCTAATACAAAGCCAATAAACGTAGGCCACAACACCAGAGCTAAAAAGAACTTCTTCAAGCTAGTACCACCTTATCTATGAATGCCTTTAACAAACCATTGCTATCAGGCGTCTCTTGCGCGGCTGTTAACACTTGCTGCAAATGATTATCCCCTTGAGTGTAATGCTCACGAAACTGGCTTAAACGTTGAACTAAGATACTGCGATTTACCTCAGGGTGAAACTGGCTCGCCCAAAAAGGTGCTGATGATACTTTTAACGCGTGCACACAGTGTTTTGTAAACGCTAAGGAAACACAGCCTTCAGGCAGACTTAAGGCGCTATCTCGATGAACAGATACCGCCATAAAAGGATTGGGCAAACTACCAAACAATACATCCTCTTGAGCGTATTCGCTGAGTGAAATAGCTAAGGTGCCCATTTCAAAGTCACGCTCTTGATGAACAATCTTGCCACCCAGAGCCAGCACCGCAAGTTGAAAACCAAAACAAGAAGCAAATGTGGGTAACTGTTGCTCAATACAGCGCAACAGTAACTGCTGAATGGCTGTCACAAAAGAGTAGCTTTCCGGGTCAAGCACACTAGCTTCGCTAGAACCTCCAACCAACACCGCATCTATGCCCTGCAAGTCGTAATCGCTACAATCCGGTGTATCAAAAACATTGAGAATTCTAAACTGCTCTACCGCTACGCCGCAAAAGTGGCTAAAACTGGCTAATTCCTCGATGCGGGTATCGGTATCATCGCGGATCTGAATTAACAGAATAGTTAGTTGCTCACGTGACAGTTGCATAATTACCACTTAATATACTGATTAATAAGCTATAAAAACTCAGTCTTTGCCCCAGAACTACAAGGAGCCTAGGTGTTACTCAAGCTTTTATCGTTACTTATTCTTGGTTTTATTGCCCTCAGCTCGATACTGTTTTTCTTTATCGCCTGCATTATTTATGCGCTCACAGCAGCCTTTGATAAACGCCGACTATGGTTACACTACTTCACCTGCGCCTGGGCTAGCCTGTATTTAATCATAGTGCCTCATTGGCAAGTACGGCGTTTGGGTTTGCAACATATCGATAAAAAACAAGCTTATGTCATCGTATCCAATCATCAATCTGGATTAGATATTTTGTTGTCCTTTGCCCTTTTCATTCCCTTTAAATGGGTCTCAAAAATCGAGATGTTTAAAGTGCCATTTGTTGGTTGGAACATGTGGCTTAATCAATACATTGGACTTAAACGCGGTGATAAACACAGCATCAAGAATATGCTCCAGCAAGCCGAAAAACACCTTAAACAAGGTAGCTCGGTATATTTATTTCCTGAAGGAAGCCGCTCTGCCGACGGCAAGCTAAAACCTTTTAAACTCGGTGCGTTTTCTTTAGCAAAACACGCCGAAGTAGCGATATTGCCGATTGCTATTCACGGCACTGCCGAAGCCTTACCTAAAAAAAGCTTACAGCTTACAGGCCATCACCCTATTTACATTCAGGTGCTACCTGCTATCTCTACTCAGCAAGTGGCGCAAATGGATGAACAATCTTTGGCGTCACACACTCAGCAAATAATCGCTAAAGCCTTAACGCAAACACCATCGACTTAGCTGCAAAATTTGCTTATTTACGCTAGGCTTAGGCTAAAGTACCCCGAATAAACAGGAACCTTGACATGCACGAGCGTCGCCAATTTTTGCGAGTTCTTTTTGACCGCCCCGCCTACCTAAACCATGGGGAGCAATCTTGGTCATGCCAACTGTTGGATTTATCGTTACAAGGTGCCTTGGTGACCTTGCCAAATGACTGGGACGAAGAGCTCACTCAGCTAACCTTAAGTTTTAGCCTGAGTGATGTTGCAGTAGAAGAACTGAGCATCACCATGGATGTAGAAGTAAAACACACACGCAATCAGCAAATCGGTTTACGCTGTTTGCACATTGATATCGAAAGCGCCAGCCACCTAAAACGATTAATTGAGTTAAACCTAGGTGATGACGACTTATTGCATCGCGAGTTAGAACACTTAGTTTACCAACAGCAAGAAGCGGATTAAACCGCTTCTAAAGCTTCTGCCAACTTACTTACGGCAATCACCTCAAGCCCTGCTATTGCTTGCTTAGGTCGATTGCCCAAAGGCACTATCGCTCGCTTAAAGCCGTGTTTAGCAGCTTCGTTCAAACGTTCTTGACCATTGCTTACGGGGCGAATCTCTCCCGATAAGCCTACTTCACCAAATACCACCAACTCTTGCGGTAATATTTGATTTCTAAAGCTAGAGACCATGGCCACCAATAAAGCTAAATCGGCGCCAGTTTCAGCAACCCGTACACCACCCACCACGTTGGTAAATACGTCTTGATCAGACATTTGCACACCAGCATGGCGATGCATTACCGCAAGCAGCATCGCCAAACGGTTTTGCTCGAGGCCTACAGCTACTCGCCTAGGATTCGCCATTTGGCTGTAATCAACCAATGCTTGGATCTCGACCAATAGTGGACGAGTACCTTCCCACACTACCATCACGACCGAGCCAGGCGCTGCTTCTTGCCCTCGCGAAAGGAAAATAGCCGAAGGGTTAGACACTTCTCGCATGCCCTGTTCGGTCATAGCAAATACACCCAGCTCGTTAATCGCACCAAAACGGTTTTTGTTACCACGCAAGGTACGAAAGCGGCCATCGGCATCACCTTCTAGCATGATCGAGCAATCAATACAGTGCTCCAGAACTTTAGGCCCAGCTAACGAGCCGTCCTTGGTTACATGGCCCACCATAAACATGGCTATATTATGTTGCTTGGCAAAACGAGTTAACCAAGCCGCACTTTCTCGCACTTGGCTAACACCACCTGGTGCTGATTGAATATCAGCCATGTGCATAACCTGAATAGAGTCAATCACCATCATCTTTGGTTTAACTTCTAAAGCCACCTGGCCAATTTGCTCAACGCTGGTTTCGGCCAGTAACTTTAGCTTGTCTTTAGGCAAACCTAAGCGCTGCGCGCGCAAAGCGATTTGCTGTAGTGATTCCTCACCCGTTACGTATAAGGTATCCATGGTTTGCGCTAAGCCACACATGGTTTGCAACAACAAAGTACTTTTACCTGCGCCGGGGCTACCACCAATTAAAATGGCGCTACCAGGCACGACACCGCCACCTAGAACCCGGTCAAATTCTTTAAAGCCGGTGGAAAACCGCGGTAACTCAGCAAGGTCTATGCTCTCTAAGGTTTGGACTTTTCCTGCGGTACTGCCGGCATAACCGGTGAAACGATCATTGCGTGAGGGCGCGGCACTCAAACGTACTTCGCTAATGGTATTCCACGCTTTACATTCACCACATTGTCCCTGCCAACGAGGGAAATCGGCACCACAGTCGTTACATACATAGGCCGTTTTCGCTTTTGCCATTAACCCTCCAAGCGGTCACATAATGCTAAAATAGTGTTAAAAGTACTTGCCTTGAATCTCTCTCAAGGCACAATCTTTGCTTTGATCTAGAAGATTGTAAAGATTGAGACAGAGTTTTGACAGTAAAACCAATGATTAAGGATTAATACCCAGCAACATGTCGGAAAGCAAGCACTACGCCTTAATAGAACGATTACTACCAATATTGGGAAGCAGCGACTTTAACCAAGTATTTAAGCGCGCAACTCAAGACCTTCCTAATAATGAAAGTTTCTTGCTCAAAATGGAAATGAATCGTCTATCCGCACCTTGCCAACGATTGGTAGATCTTCGAGGAAAAGTAGACGGCGAATGCCAAGAGTTCCACTACCAAGGTAAAACCCACTACCTCGATGACATCGCCATTAAGGTATTTAAGCAACAGCTCAAACTCTATAACCAGCAATACACACTAGGCATATACGAGAAACTGCAAACCACCGAGAACAACTTCAAGGTAATGCAGAAGAAAAATATTAGCCCGCAAGAAGCCGCTGCGCGGCGCCCCAAAAATATCATCGCTCGCGCCGTGCGTTTAGGCCACTATATCGGCAGAAGTGAAGAGCGCATGCACCTCACTGCACCACTGCGAATGGCGGGTGTAGACGGTGCTCTATTTGATGCTAAAACCTCCAACATGTCGGTCTCTGGATTGCGTGCTAAGGTCGATAGCCAGCGAGAATTCTCTGTAGACGAACATTACTTCGTGTATTTCACCGGCTTAGAAAAAGAGTTTGTAAACCGCGTATTAAGCGCTGGCACCGAATACAAAGTGGTCGGAATAGACCGCAAGGGTCAGCAGCAATGGGTAAGAATGATCGTGGTTGACCCAAGCGAAGAGTTTAATAACTTCTTCAAAAACTTTTTACGCTCCTATCGTGGGCGTTACAAAGTCGACGTCGACAACATTACTGCAGCAGTTATCACCAAAGGTTATGAACAATACTTAATGCCGCGTTTAAGCAGCGTGCCTTTGTATTTTAGCGGCCAAACGCCAGCAAGCCTGCGTTATGCCTTAGCCACGCAGAATAATCTCGACCTGCTCTCTTATTGGCGCGATGAAACTAACCACAGTCATTTATCTCAACTGTTTCATCCACCAAGGATGATGCGCTACCAAGCCTTAAGCAGCGGTGAAAGCCTGATCTATTGCTTTACTCATACTGCGAACAATCGCTTATTTTTCTACTCAGCCAGCAGCGAAGAGCTTGCCGAGCATCCAGAACTGCGCGATCTTTACTTCGCCTTTGGCTGTCGCAAACCCAGCTGGAAGGTATTCAAGTTTCAGTATCAACCTGCGCAAGCCAGCGATGCAGAGGTAAGCTCTCCTTTACCCAAAAAAGATTCGCCAATTGAACGAGAGCGTGTCGCCAAAGCTTTAGATGGATTAAGCATGGTTGGCTTGTTAAGTGATGTCACCAACCAGCATATCGATGAAAGCTACCAGCAAAATTACCCCTTAGATGGTAACCCCAACAAGTTGTCGCTGTTTAACCAGAGCAAGCAACCAATCAGCAAGTTTGAGCAGGTAAATTACAAGTATTTGCAGCTGCGTAAAGAAAATCGCTACCAATATCGCTCCTTAATAGAAGTGGAACATCAGGGTAGCAACGAAACCGGCTGGACCAGCGATTTTTCCATCAGCGGAATGAAAATAGAAGTAGAAACGCCACTAGAGTATAGCGTTGGAGACACCGTCTACTTGGCGCTACCTCAGTTTCAAAAACTGGTGAAGAGTTTCGAGCTGTCTCATTTAGCCTATGAGGTCACCAACTGTAATAACAGCCACACCATTTACAACTTAAAAGTCATCGAAGTAAAAGGCCAACAACACCAAGGCAGCGCCTTTTTCAAACAACTTATCGACAACAACTTAGATAAGTTACCAACACTTCCCGAGGGCAAAGCCATTGCAGGTTTGTCCGATGCACTACGACAAATTTTCTGTGCGCCGCTATTTTGCCGCGCCATGTTCATCCATAAAGTGCCTGGTGCCTTAGAGGTTAAGTGTGTGAATTACGGTACCTTCGCCCAAGCAAGTGATAATTGGTTAAACATTGATAGCAGTGCCCATACTGCCGACTTAAGTAAGTTTCTAGCCAGCGAAAACCTCGCGTCATTTCTCGCCACTCAATTGCGTAGTCATGCGCCTAGTGATAACCCAGAACACATTGAAGTGATCACCGTAACGGCTAGAAAGAACGACAAGTTATTATCGGTACGCTGCAGCAGCAATTTTAATTCTGTTCCGCAATTACGTGAGTTTGTTAGCCTAAGTTTAGGCCGCGGCAAGGTGCATGCCTTCAACCTGCAGTTATCACGGGTTGGCCGACCAGATACCGAATATATTCAACGCGAACTCGATTACATTAGCCATTATGCGATTCACCGCGCTAAGCAGTTAGAAGACGAGCTGTGGAGTGTTGCAGGGGTAATAGAAGTGACGGATGTAACCGATGAGTTGATGCAGCGCTTTAACTTAAGCACTGCACCCCAGCCTTTAAAACTAAGCAGCTAGCATTTTAGCGGCGCGAAGAATACACACCGCGCCGTCTAAATCACCGTGTTTAATCGACATCTGCGCTTGCTGCTGCACCAGAGGCTTAGCATGAATGGCTACCCCAAAATCGGCCGCTGCTAGCATTTTAAGATCGTTTGCTCCATCACCAATCGCCATAGTTTGGCTGGCAGAATACTGCTGTTTAAGCTGCATCAAAATATCGGCTTTTGCCTGAGCATCAACCACCGAACCTAATACTTGGCCAGTTAAAGTGTCGTTTTCAATTTCTAGAACATTGGCTTGCACGTGGTCAAAACCTAAGTCTTGCTGCAAACGCTCAGCGAAATAAGTGAAGCCGCCCGAGGCAATCGCCACTTTCCAGCCAGCAGAGTGGATGGTGTCAATTAAGCACTGTAAACCAGGCATCAGCGGCATGTTATCGGCAACCTGCTTTAAGATGCTTTGTGGCGCATCTTTTAACAGCGCTACTCGGCTACGTAGGCTTTGTTCAAAGTCTAGCTCCCCGCGCATTGCTGCTGCCGTAACAGCGCTCACTTGTTCGCCAATATCGGCCAACACCGCAATCTCATCGATACATTCAATTTGAATAGTGGTGGAATC
Organism: Agarivorans sp. OAG1; assembly: GCF_037076485.1. Lineage (NCBI taxonomy): Bacteria > Pseudomonadati > Pseudomonadota > Gammaproteobacteria > Alteromonadales > Alteromonadaceae > Agarivorans > Agarivorans sp. OAG1. Next base: position 920,319 of record NZ_AP028990.1, on the reverse strand, counting down.
CATATCCATCAACACTACGCCTGGTTGGCTTAAATCTGGTAGCTGATCTAGTACCACCAAATCAAAGTTAAACTCAAGCCCCGCCAGCTTCTCCTTGCACCATTGGCTATCAGCTTGGCTTTGCAACAATACGCAAATGTTGCCCGCTTCAGGCATTAGCCCGCAAAAGTTCAAGGCAGTTGATTCATCAACCAAGGGACGCAATACAGCAAAGTCTGGTATCAGTAGTTCTTTGGCCCAAACCAAGATATAGGCACCAGTTAAAGCTTCGCGAGTTTCAACCAGCCCTTGTTCAGGACAAACCCGGTAGGGAAACTGCTTTAAAGCCACAGACCATTGGCTTAAAGATTGCGGTAAGCTTTCAAGACTATGTGGAGATTGCAAAACGAGATCCTTGTTTCTAAAAATTGCGGCGCATCAAGATAGCGTATTGCTTTTTGGTTTGGCAAGCACCTACAATGGCTTTAAGCATAAAAAAGAGGTTCGTGTGGCCAAATCTGCAGTAAGACGCTATCGAATTATTCAATTCACCCAATTGCTTCTCGCCATTGCGTGTTGTGTTTGGGTACTTTATTACTATGTGACCCTAAAGCACAATGGTGAGCAGTTAATTGAAAATCAAACCGAGAAACTGGCTCGCTCTCTTACCTCGTTAGCAGCCTTAAATGCCGCAGGTTACATTGGTGAAAATAGCCAAGCTGAGCTGAGCGAATTGGTTAATGCCTTAGTCAAAGAACATTTTGTAAAAGATGCCACCATCTATGACCATCAAGGTTTGCGTTTAGCCGAATCGCAGCAAGCCTTACCGCTTTCGCAGCTGTTACCTTTAGCTGGTCAAAGCCATACTCCCTTAGAGGGCTTAGGTCGTAGACCTTACATTGCAGAGATTAGAGGTGAACAAGGTGAAAGCCTAGGCTACTTGCGTATTACCCTAGAGCATACAACCCTACTAGCCGAAGCGAATACTTACATCACCAATGGCCAATCAAAAATCATGATTATGTTTTTGATGTCGATAAGCATTGGTTTTTTGTTAACACGGGTATTATCGAGGAAACGCCATCTTGCCACGCTGTTTAATATCAATAAGCGGGCTGAGCGAAAAGAAGCGAAAAAGGCGAAGAAACTTCTAGCAGACATTGCTGCTAGAAGCGATAACACTAAAGATAAAAGCCCAGCTTAAAGCAGCGACTCTAGAGTTAGAGTGATCATCTCGTTAAAGGTAGTTTGACGCTCTTCTGCGGTAGTTTGCTCACCACTGCGAATATGGTCAGAAATGGTTACAACACACAAAGCAGCTTTACCACACTCGGCAGCTACGCCGTATAAGCCTGCAGCTTCCATTTCTACCGCATAAACATTGTGTTTTTCCATTACATCGAACATATCAGGCTCTGGCGAATAGAAAAGATCGGCTGAGAAGATGTTACCTACTTTAGCGTCAATGCCTTGTGCTTTAGCGCTATCTACCGCTGCGCGTAACAAGTCATAATTAGCAATAGCGGCAAAGTCGTGGCCTTTAAAACGGCTACGGTTTACTTTTGAGTCGGTACAAGCGCCCATTGCAATCACTACATCACGTAATTTGATGTCGTTGCTTACAGCACCGGCACTACCTACACGAATAATGTTCTCAACACCGTATTGGGTGTACAGCTCATGGGCGTAAATAGAACAGCTTGGAATACCCATGCCTGAACCCATTACCGATACACGTTTGCCTTTATAAGTACCGGTGTAACCTAGCATGTTACGCACGCCAGTTACTTCAACTACGTCTTCTAAAAATGTCTCTGCAATGTGTTTTGCACGCAAGGGATCGCCCGGCATTAATACGGTTTCTGCAAAATCACCTGGTGCTGCATTGATATGTGGGGTTGCCATATAGTCTCCTAATTAAGTTTGTTCCAAGCAGCTAGCAACTTGCTGCTGCTCGTCATTGTTATTCTTGTAAAAAGCTAGTGCCGTACTCTAAAGCAGGCAGTTTCATGTAATCGGCGATGGTTTGGCCAATGTCGGCAAAGGTATCGCGTTTACCAACATTTTTAGCGGGTAAATTTTTGCCGTAGAAAATGACAGGAATATGTTCACGAGTATGATCACTGCCCGGCCAGGTTGGGTCACAACCGTGATCTGCGGTAAGAATCACAATATCGTCCTCGCTAAGCTTATCCAGCAATTCAGGTAAACGTTTATCGAAATATTCCAGCGCAGCAGCATAACCTGGTACATCACGACGATGCCCATATGCTGAGTCGAAATCGACAAAGTTAGTGAAGATGATGCTGTTGTCCACTTGGCGATCCATTTCACTCAAGGTTAAATCAAACAAGCCTTCTAGGCCGGTTGCTTTTACCTTGCGAGTAATGCCTTGCTGGGCATAAATATCGGCAATTTTACCAATGCTCACTACCTCACCGCCAGCTTCTGCCATACGGTCTAACAAGGTGGGCGCTGGCGGCAATACCGATAAATCTCTGCGGTTACCGGTGCGGGCAAATTCTTTTGCGCTGTTGCCCACAAATGGACGCGCAATCACTCGGCCAATGTTGTAAGGGTCCACTAGCTCACGAGCAATTTCACACAGCTCAAGCAAACGCTCTAAACCAAATGTTTCTTCATGAGCGGCGATTTGAAATACGCTGTCGGCAGAGGTGTAAAAAATCGGCTTACCGCTAGCCATATGTTCTTCACCTAAACGCTCCAGCACTTCGGTGCCCGATGCATGGCAATTACCAAGGTAACCAGGTAAATCTGCACGCTTAACTAACTCGTCTAGTAAGCTTTGTGGGAAGCTATTTTCAGGCTCGCTAAAGTAACCCCAATCAAACAAAACTGGTACGCCAGCAATTTCCCAGTGACCACTTGGCGTGTCTTTACCGCTAGACATTTCGGCGGCATAACCATAGTTGCCAATAGGCTGGACCTGAGCGTCTAATCCTGGCGGAAATACTCCACCACTTTCGCCGCAGGCTTGGCCCAAGCCTAATCGATTTAGATTAGGAATTGTTAACGGGCCACTACGGCCTTTATCGGCATTTCCTAGGGCACACTGCTCGGCAATGTGCAGCATGGTATTAGCACCTTGATCGCCAAACTTTTCGGCATCATCACTGGCACCAATGCCAAAGGAATCTAGCATTAATATAATTGCACGTTTCATAGGGGTCTCCTTAACAAGGACCAATACGCTGATAAACAGGGTTTACATCGGTCTGCGCTGAGCTAGGTTCGTCGAGTTTAATCGCCTGTTGAATTTGTTTTGCTGCTGCTTGCCAAGCGTCTTCGTCGTTGGCATGCAGCATCAACAAGTTTTGTCCCTTGTCTACCACATCGCCTAACTCTACTAGTTCACTAATGCCTACGCTGTGATCAATGGCGGCTCCCGGCACACTTCTGCCACCACCCAAGCCTACTACCGCCATGCCCAACTCTCGGCAATCTAGTTGCTTAACCATGCCACTTTGTTTTGCGGATACTGGCTTCACAACCTTAGCTTGAGGCAGGTAATGTTCGCTGCGCTCAACAAAATCACATGGCCCACCTAAAGCACTCACCATTTTGGCAAAACGCTCTAAAGCTGCACCAGAGCTAATGCTAGCGGCAAGTTTATCCTCGGCTTCTTGTTGAGAGCTGGCTAAACCGCTAGATAGCAACATTTCACTAGCTAAAGCCTTGGTCACCTGATGTAAGCGATGCGCTGAAGTATCGCCTTTTAAATAACGTAAGGTCTCAGCAATTTCTACCGCGTTACCGGCACTGGGTGCTAAAGGTTGGTTCATATCTGTTAGCAAGGCACAACATTTAACTCCCGCAGCATTAGCCACTTCTACAATGCTTTCGGCCAAGGCTTTCGACTGGGCAAAGTTAGGCATAAATGCACCACTGCCAGCTTTTACATCCATCACTAATGCTTCTAGGCCCGAGGCAAGTTTTTTGCTCAAGATAGAAGCTGTAATTAAGGGAATAGACTCTACCGTGGCGGTCACATCACGAATGCCATATAAGCGTTTGTCGGCCGGAGCCAACTCACCGGTTTGGCCAATAATCGCAATACCCACATCCTTCACAATGCTTTCAAACTGCTGCGATGTGGGGCTGATAGAGTAATTAGGAATAGCCTCTAATTTGTCTAAGGTACCGCCAGTGTGGCCTAATCCACGCCCCGAAATCATCGGAACATGACCACCACATGCAGCGACCATTGGCCCCAAGAGTAACGACGTTAAATCACCCACGCCACCAGTAGAATGTTTATCTACCACTGGCCCAGGCAAATTAAGATGATCCCAGTTAAGCACTTGCCCTGAATCACGCATTGCACAGGTAAGCGCAGTAGCCTCGGTACCATTCATACTGTTGAAGTAAACCGCCATGGCAAAAGCGCCAATTTGGCTATCACTTAGTTGGCCGTTGGTAATACCGTCAACCATAAACTGGATTTCTTCCAGCGACAGAGCTTGGCCATCGCGTTTACGTCGAATAATTTCTTGGGGTAACAACATGAGCATTCCTTAACTCTTATCGAAGAATTAACTAATAACCAGCGCCAGCTTGAGCGTTCTCATCACCTGATATAGTGGCTTGCAATGCAGCCAATAAACTTGATGCGCCAAAACGGAAATGCGCTTGGCTTAACCAATCGTCGCCAAGTGTTTTAGTTGCAAGATCTAGGTAAATTTTTGCTTGTTCGGCGCTTTTAACTCCACCTGCGGCTTTAAAGCCACAATCTGGGTTAAACTCTGCGATTGCTTTTAGCATGATTTCTGCTGCTTCTGGCGTGGCATTTACCGGCACTTTACCGGTAGAAGTTTTAATAAAATCTGCACCCGCTTTAATCGACAACTCACTGGCTTTAGCAATCAGTTCAGGACTGCTTAATTCGCCACTTTCGATAATCACTTTTAGCTTTATCTCGCCACAGGCAGCTTTACAGGCTTTAACGAGATCAAAGCCCACTTGCTCATTGCCGGCCATTAAGGCACGCCATGGGAATACAACGTCTACTTCGTCGGCGCCATAGGCTACAGCGGCCTTCGTTTCAGCTACAGCCAAGTCCACATCATCTTCACCTAAAGGGAAGTTAGTCACAGTAGCAATTTTCACATCACTAGCATCGTGTTCGGCCAATACCTTACGAGCAAATGGAATGAAGCGTGGATAAATACAAATAGCCGCAACTTGGCCTTGAGCCGATTTAGCTTGAGCACATAAAGCCGCCACACTCTCGCGAGTATCGTCATCGTTAAGAGTAGTGAGGTCCATTAAAGAAAGGGCTTGACGCGCCACAGCAGTAAGAGACTGAGACATAACTATTCCTCAAAGTTTAAGATTAAACCTAATGCCAGAGCAGCAATAGATTGAACTGAAATAGGGGCTTCTTGGCATATTGCCAAGAAGCCTTACTAGCTTATAGCAGGCTGAAGAAGAAACCAGCAAGTGCAGCACTCATTAAGTTAGCTAATGATGCAGCCGCTACAGCTTTAAGACCTAGGCGAGCAATATCACCACGGCGTGATGGCGCCATGCTACCTAAGCCACCTAATAAAATTGCAATTGATGATAGGTTAGCGAAACCACATAGTGCAAAAGTAACAATTACTTGAGTGTGCTCTGACAGTGTTTCACGAATATCAACAAAGTTAATGTAAGCAACAAATTCGTTAACGATAAGCTTTTGACCAATAAAGCTACCCGCTTGAATGGCTTCTGCCCAAGGCACACCAATAATCCAAGCAACCGGTGCGAAGATGTAACCTAAAATAAGTTCAATGGTTAGGCCTTCAACACCAAACCAGCCACCGATGCCACCAACCATGCCGTTTAGCAACGCAATCAAACCAATGAAGGCAAGTAGCATTGCACCTACGTTAAGCGCTAAGTGCAAACCGGTAGAAGCACCACTTGCAGCAGCGTCGATAACGTTAGCTGGGCGATCTTCTTCGGCTAAAGTAGCGTCCATATCTTGCTCAGAAGCATTAGTTTCAGGCTTGATGATTTTAGCCATCAATAGGCCACCAGGTGCTGCCATAAATGAAGCAGCAATCAAGTACTTAAGCTCTACACCTAAACCCGCGTAACCCGCTAATACAGAACCTGCAACCGAAGCCAAACCACCAACCATAATGGCAAATAACTCAGACTCGCTCATTTTTGGAATGAAAGGTTTAACCACAATTGGCGCTTCGGTTTGTCCAACAAAGATATTAGCAGTAGCAGACATAGACTCTGGGCGGCTAGTGCCTAATGCTTTTTGTAGAGCACCACCAATTACCAAGATGATCTTCTGCATAATGCCAAGGTAATAAAGTACCGCGATTAGTGAAGAGAAGAATACAATAATAGGCAATACACGAATGGCAAATACAAAGCCAACACCGTTACCAAACATTGCATCAGTGCCTAAGCCACCAAACAAAAAGTTAATACCCGCTTGGGCACTGTCAATCACCGATTGAACACCACCTGAAACAGCAGCTAGCACGTCTTGACCAAATGGAAGGTAAAGTACAAAGGCTCCAAATCCAGCTTGGATAGCAAAAGCTCCCAATACGGTACGTTTGTTAATTCGTTTTTTGTTATCGGAAAGCAAGAATGCAATCCCCAGTAGCGCGAGTACGCCGACCAAGCTCATTACTGTACTGTTCATACGTGTCCCTAATGTTTAATTATTTTTTTGTGAAACTTACATCGTTTCTATCTTCTTGCCACCAGCACAAGAAGCCTTCTACAACGTGTCTGTTTAGTATTCCATTACATTCAACTATCTGATCAGGCAACTACCTTAATGCCGGCTGAGCTGCAATGGATTCTACTGCCGGCGATCATACCTAGGGTTTTTGACCTAAATGATAACTAGATCAAATCTAATCGACTTATTAGCCGTTTCAGAGACCTTACTTACCAAATGTGTTTATGCCATACTTCTTCCTAAGGCGACTATCGATTCACAACCTTACTAAGCAAACTATAGGAAATATCAAATCTTATACCTAAGCGATTAGCCAAGTTGCTTAACGAATTTGTTACGAAAAAAAACGTTCCAAGACATTTTGGTAGGCCATGCCGCCCAAATAGATACCCAAAATACCAATGATGCCCGATAGCACCGGTGGAGCAGGTAGTGGCAGTTTAATAGCACTAAAAACCACGCCAACCACTGCGCCAGTAATTAAGGCAATAATAACTTCGTACATTTTCTTTCGTCCTTTAAATACGTGGGAACTTGCTAAAGGCACAGCGCTATTGCTGTTTTGCCCCTCAGTTCATGGCTGGCAGTTTAAGTTTCTAAGTTGTTAAAAATCGTGAGACTGATCACGGGATAATAGTCAAAGATTAGTCAAACTAGAGTTAGTTACTAAATATGTTGAAAAGGAATACAAAGTGACAGCAGCACTTGAACCTGAAAAAGAACAAAAATTCGCCTACAGACAACGGTTTAACTGCTGTAAGAATTGCCGCTGCCCCAATTTTGGATTAACCGAAAGCTCAGACTATTTAGCCGAAAGTCATCAATTGGGTTATCCCGCTTTGCATTGCAAAGCGTGTGGTAGTTACCCGCCTCTCGTTGACAGCCACAGCGTAAACTTGATTGTTGAAGAACGCACTAAGCTACACTTAAGCAAGGCCCCTTGTGGTTGCAGCAATTGCGAACCTGGCTTTTTCCTAGGCCCAACTACTGGCGTTAAACGCTACGGAAAAACCGGTGCTAACAGCCAACGTTACCAATGCCGAAAATGCCAAAGCGTCTTTACCCAAGTACACGTGAAAGGCAGTGAACAACTGTGCCGTTTATTCAATTCTCTAAGCTTAGGCCACAGCCCACAGAAAATAATGCAGCAGCTTAGCATCGCGCCAAAAATCTATTACCAACTGCTACAGCGCCTATTTCACTGTTTACGGTTTTATTCGCGCCAGCAAGAGGTAATGGCTCTCAAACGCCAGTTTTTAGCGATTCATACCGAAAGCAATGTGCATGAGTTTTCCGAGCAAAAGCGTGTTTGGGCGCTGTGCTCTAGCGAGGCGCAATCAGGTTACGTATTGCTGCATACCCATAACCAAACGCAACTGCAGCTTAATGATTCGGTTTACTACCAACAACAAGCGTCTACGAGGCTACCAGCGCTGCAAGATAGCCCCATTGTAGAAGCCTTAAAGCGCCGTTATCAGCTCACTCTGAACCGTTATCACTTTGAAGATTTACACTACGGTCCCACCTCGCATCTACGCGGTACTCAAATTATTCAACCGGCAATTTGTGCTTACGCACACTTTCAACTTTTATCCGGTTTTACCCACCAAGTTAAGCATTTTCACCACTACATAGAGCACGAAAGCAGTATCCGCGGTGCTGCTCTCATGAGCTGTGTTGAACAAATACGTGAGAAATCTGCCGATGTGTATTACATCTATCAGCATCCTCGAACTCAATCAGATATGGGCGCTGCAGGTAACAAAGTAGGTTGGTGGAATGACCGCTGGTATCCAGCGCCTTTTGGTGCGTTTTGTGGCATTAGTTCAGGCCAGCAAGTCCCCGCTCCCATCGACTTACCTCGTCCGCAAGCTTGCCAGAGCTTCTTTGAGCACCTTGAGCAAAACATGTCGAAGCAGCTGAAAAGTGCCAGCTCGGTTGACGCCTTATTTGAAATTAATCGCGCCCTATTTAACTACGTCATCACCGACCAAAACGGTGAGACACCCGCCATGCGACTAGGCGCTAGTGAACAACCACTAAGTGGAACCACGTTAGTAAGCGCAGCCGTCGCCGCCGTTAATGCCGACCATATCGACAAATTTAAGGCATAAATCTGAGTAGGCTTGCTAACTAGCTTAAGTGTCTATGCGCCAGCAAAGCCATAGAGCTTTAAGATTCTATTCTTAAAACTTGTAGGCTGTTATCCCATAGGCGCTGCTCAAGCTCTTGAGGTGATTCGCTGCGCAGCGCTGCTAATTGCTCAAAAATAACTGAGAGATTAAGTGGCGTATTGTGCTGTTGTTGCATCTCAAACAAAGGCATATTTGGCGCGTCGGTTTCTAGCACCAAAGCATCTAGCGGTAGGCGTTTTAGAGCCTTGCGCGTTTTTTCCGAACGTGGCCAAGTAATGGTTCCGCCTACGCCAATTTTAAAACCCAAATCAACAAAGCGGCTAGCTTGTACATAGCTGCCACTAAAACCGTGAATAATCCCGCCTTGGTCAAACTGAGCTTGTTTGAGTAGATGAGCAACGCGATCATGCAGTCGCACCGAATGGATAAGTAAGGGCAAACCTTGTTGTTGGGCCGCCTTTATTTGCCAATTAAAGGCAAACTCTTGATGGGCGTTGGTTTCGGGGAAACGACCGTCTAAACCACACTCCCCCCATGCACTTAGCCGCTCTCGATGCTGTTGGACTATTTGGTCTAAAGCCCCTAGTTCGCCGAGCAATAACTCAGGTTCTCCCTGCAAGGCATTTTTATCTAAAAAGCATGGATGGTAACCCAGGGCTATTTTCAACATTTTTAGGGAAGATAGGTCGACTACGGTTTGCCAGTTTTCTGGGCCCACAGCAGGTACTACGCAGCCTTGTATATTGCAGCGTTTGAACTCTGCTAAGTAACTGGGTAAATCCTGCTTAAATGGTGTGAAGTCCAAGTGACAATGGGTATCAAACCAGGCCATTACTCGCCTTTGTCCTGTTTTGGGTGCTCTTGAGGAATGCAACTTCGACAAGGTTTGTCCAAACCATTTTTGAGGAGCCAACTATCGTAACAAGCGATATAGTGGCGAAAAAGCGTGATTATTCGAGCTACCATAGACCACCTCTTCTGCTGAGCTTCATGTCACTTATAGTAATTTTACCCACATATATAGGTAATATCTCTTAAATACCCAACAAATTAAGATAAATACTGAGAATAGCTTATTGAATTCAGTAATTCTTAATCCTACTCTACCAATGGATCACTGTATATAAAGAGTGGTTACAGGGAAAATAGTTAGTATTCGAAACGCGACACCGACAATATCTAGTAAGTCATGCTCGATGGTGCAACACATTCCCAATAGTAGATTACACTTAGTAAGTTTAAGTAGGTGTTTACTATCCTTGGATAAATGCACTTCATCAACAATGAATACATCGGCTGTGAGCTTCGCCATTTAAGCAAGTGTACTGCTTGGGCCTGTTCCAGTAACGCTGACCGAACTAGATAAAATATTTCAATAAAAAACAGGGAGTTTGACGTGAAAACATTCACAACCAACCTTACAGCTGCAGCTTTAGCAGTTGCCTCTTTTAGTGCGTTAGCCGCTAAACCAGCCGTTGTTTATGATACTGCCGGCAAATTTGATAAATCATTCAATGAAGCTGTTTTTCGCAATGGCGTAGAAGTATTTAAAAAAGAAAAAGGCGTTGATGTACGCGAATTTGAACCACAGAATGAAGCGCAACGCGAACAAGGTTTACGCCGTTTAGCAGGTCGCGGATTCAGCCCAATTGTTGCGGTAGGCTTTAACATGGCATCAGCCGTTGAGAAAGTAGCAGCCGAATACCCTGATACTCAGTTCACCATTATCGACATGGTGATTGATAAACCCAACGTTCAATCGGTGGTATTTAAAGAACACGAAGGCTCTTTCTTAGTTGGCGCATTAGCAGCCAAGGTATCTAAAACCAATACCGTTGGTTTTGTAGGCGGTATGGATATCCCGCTTATTCGTAAATTTGCTTGTGGCTATGAGCAAGGTGCGGTTTATGCTAATGCCGACACCAAAGTACTGCAAAACATGACCGGCTCTACGCCAGCTGCTTTTGCCGATCCAGCTAAAGGCTCAGAGCTAGCTAAATCTCAGTTTTCTCAAGGTGCAGACGTTATCTATGCAGCAGCAGGCGGAACCGGTTTAGGTGTTTACCAAGCCGCTAAAGATGCCGGCAAATATGCCATTGGTGTTGATTCAAACCAAAACCACTTACAGCCAGGCACTATGTTGACCTCAATGGTTAAGAAAGTGGGCGCCGTTGCTTACAGCACTTGGGAAGAAGGCATGGACGGTACTTGGCAGCCAGGTATTAAAGCCTTAGGTCTTAAGGAAGATTCTGTTGATTGGGCGCAAGACGAGCACAACGCTTCATTAATCACTCCAGAGTTGAAAGCATACGTAGACGGAATTAAAGCCGATATTATTTCTGGCAAAATTACTGTTCATGACTACATGTCGGACAACACCTGTAACTACTAAATGCTAAAAATACGCGCCAACCTCGAGTTGGCGTATTTTTACTTGCTAGAAATGGAAATCGAAATTGATTCACGCAGCTGATTTTGCCATTAAACTGGAAAAAATCGATAAGCGCTTTGGCAGCGTTCATGCCAATCGCAGTATCGACCTTGCCATTCCTAAAGGCACAATTCATGGAATTATTGGCGAAAATGGCGCCGGTAAATCCACCCTAATGAGTATTATTTACGGCTTCTATCATGCCGACTCTGGCTCTATGCAGGTACATGGCCAGCATTACCAACCACATAATTCTCAAGAAGCCATCAAGGCGGGTATTGGCATGGTGCACCAGCACTTCATGTTAGTGGATACCTTTACAGTGCTAGAAAACATCGTTCTTGGTGCAGAAGACGGCTGGAAGCTTGAAGACAGTTTAAGCGCAGCGCGTAAGAAGCTTAAGCAACTAGCCAAAGACTACGGTTTAGATGTGCCACTAGATGCCGTTGTTGGTGAGCTAGCGGTAGGTTTGCAGCAACGTGTAGAGATCTTAAAAGCCTTATATCGTGGTGCCAAAATTCTCATTTTGGATGAACCCACAGGGGTACTCACGCCGCAAGAAGCCGATCACTTATTTACTATTTTAGGTAAGTTACGTGAGCAAGGCACCACCATCATGATTATCACCCATAAGCTTCGTGAAGTATTAGCCATTACCGACAAGGTATCGGTGATGCGACAAGGAGCAATGGTTGAACATGTAGTAACAGCTGAAACCAATCAAGAGCAACTTGCAGAGCTAATGGTAGGCCGCAAGGTATTACTGCAAGTAGAGCGCGGTGAAGCAAAACCACAAGCGCCTTTGATTGAAGTAAACAAGCTTAGCTACGTAGATAGTGCCGGGGTTAAACGCGTAAAAGATATCTCGTTTAATGTTCGCGCTGGAGAAATCGTGGGTATTGCCGGCGTATCAGGCAATGGTCAGTCAGAAATTCTTAGCTTATTAAGCGGTATTATCACCCCAAGCAGCGGCAGTATGACGTTAAACGGACATACCATTGATGCCGAAAGCCATTACAACCCGCGCAGCATTAGGTCCATTGGCGTAGGCCACATTCCTGAAGACCGACACAAGCAAGGTCTTATCAATAAATTTGCCGCCAAAGAAGCTTATATACTCGGTTATCACCACCTTGCGCAATACAACAAAGGGGTATTGCAAGACAAGCAAGCGATTGAACAGGGCTGTCAACAAAGCATGGAAAAGTGGGACGTTCGCCCCGCAGATACCAGCTTAAAAACAGCCAACTTCTCGGGAGGTAATCAACAAAAGTTGGTGATTGCTCGCGAGATGGAACAAGACCCAGACATTCTCCTGGTTGGCCAACCTACCCGTGGCGTAGACATTGGTGCTATTGAATACATTCACCAACAAATCATCCACTCGCGTGACGCAGGTAAAGCAGTATTGCTGGTCTCGGTAGAGTTAGATGAAATTGTCAACTTAGCCGACCGAATCATCGTGGTCTTTGATGGCGCGATTGTAGGTGAAGTGAGCGCAGAACAAGCGGATGAACAAACCTTAGGATTAATGATGGCCAACATTGTGCCAGAACATATAAAAAACGCCGCGCAGGGAGGTGAAATATGAGCCAAGCTCAAGTACCTGCATGGGTCAGCGTTGCCCTATTACCTGCAATCAACGTGTTTGCCGCATTTTTAGTGTCGGCCTTGCTGTTCATGTATATCGACATATCACCCATCGATGCGATTAAGGTGATGTGGACCGGCGCGTTTGGCTATGCCGAAGGCATTGGTTATACCTTGTATTACACCACGGGATTTATCTTTACCGGTTTAGCCGTGGCTATCGCCTTTCACGCTGGTTTATTTAATATTGGTGGCGAAGGCCAAGCCTATATTGGTGGTTTAGGGGTTGGTTTAGTCTGCTTAACCTTAGGCGAGTTTGCGCCTTGGTATGTGGTATTCCCTGTCGCCATTGTTGTGGGTGGTTTATTTGGTGCAGCTTGGGCGTTTATCCCTGCCTACTTGCAAGCCAAGCGTGGTTCACACATCGTAATCACCACCATCATGTTCAACTTTATTGCAGCCTCATTAATGGCCTATTTACTGGTTGATATTCTTAAACCTGAGACCACAATGGCCACCGAAAGCCGAGTTTTTGCGGCGTCTTCTTGGCTACCCAAAATGCATGAAATGCTTAGCTGGGTGGGTGTGAGCATGTCTGCCAGCCCGCTCAATTTAAGCTTCATTTTCGCCTTACTGTGCTGTTTGTTGCTGTGGTTGTTTATTTGGCATACGCGCTGGGGCTACGAAATACGCTCAGTAGGTTCTAACCCTAGTGCCGCCACTTATGCAGGCATTAGCTACGTTAAAATCGTGATTATTGCGATGTTGATATCGGGCATGCTGGCTGGCTTCTTTGGCCTTAACGTTTTGCAAGGTGAACTACACCAAATCAAATTAAACTTTGTAGAAGGCTTTGGCTTTACCGGTATTGCTGTAGCACTGATGGGCCGTAACCACCCTCTTGGTGTATTGCTCGCCAGCTTACTGTTTGGTTTCCTATACCAAGGTGGCGCAGAGTTAAGTTTTGAGTACGGTGTGGACCGTAACATCGTTGTTGTTCTGCAGGGTTTGGTGATTCTCTTCTCAGGCGCTTTAGAGCACATGTTTAAGCCATCGCTTGAACGTACTTACCTCAAGCTTTTTGCTAAAAAAGCAAGCCCATCAGAAGGAGTCGCTTAAGATGTTTGAAACTATTATCTTAATGTTAGACGCCACCATACGGGTTGCGACGCCGCTTATCTTCGCTTCTCTAGCCGGTATGTTCTGTGAGCGCTCGGGTATTGTGAACATTGCCTTAGAAGGCAAGTTGCTCGCTGCAGCATTTGTTGGTGCAGCAACAGCGCATGTAACGGGCTCGGCTTGGCTAGGTTTACTGGCAGGTATTGGCATCTCGGTACTATTAGCGCTATTACATGGCTTTGCCACCATTACTCACCGTGGCGATCATGTTGTAAGTGGTATGGCGATTAACATTTTAGCCGCTGGTTTAACGGTGACCCTTGGGCGTCACTGGTTCCACCAAGGCGGTCAAACCCCCGCTTTGAGTGGCGATGCCCGCTTCGCGCCTATTCAACTGCCGGGTGCAGAGGCAATGGCCGATGTACCCGTAATTGGTTTGTTGTATTCAGAGCTAATTAGCGGCCACTCAGCCTTGGTGTATTTGCTAATCATAACCGTGCCTTTAGCATGGTACGTAATGTTTAAAACCCGTTTTGGACTACGTTTACGTGCGGTGGGTGAATCACCAGCAGCGGTTGATACTGCCGGTATATCAGTAGTGAGAATGCGTTACAGCGCGGTAATTATTTGTGGCTTACTGGTCGGTATTGGTGGTGTGTACTTGTCGGTGGCGCAAACTGCCCAGTTCATTCCGAACATGAGTGCCGGTAAAGGTTATATGGCGTTAGCCGCGTTGATTTTTGGTAAGTGGCGACCATTTACCGCATTGGCTGCATGTTTACTGTTTGGTTTCTTGGATGCCATGGCAATACGTTTACAAGGCGTCTCCATCGGCGACTTCGCGATTCCAGTGCAAGCCATTGAAGCGATACCTTACGTACTTACCGTGTTCTTACTGGCAGGCTTTATCGGTAAAGCTATCGCACCAAAAGCGATTGGTGTTCCATATACTAAAGAGCGCGAATAGAACCTTACTACTAGACACAAAAAAGGTCGCTTTATGCGACCTTTTTTTATGGCGATTAAACTAGCTTAAAAGCGGCTTAGTGCTCGCGAGTTTGCATAAACTTAACGTCTGGGTAACGCTCGGTGGCTAGGTTTAAGTTAACCATTGTAGGCGCTAAATAAGTTAAGTTGTCGCCGCCATCTAAGGCTAAGTTATCGTGAGCTTTTTTCTTAAACTCTTCAAACTTCTTAGAATCGTCGCCAGCGCACCAACGCGCAGTGGCAAGGCTAATGCCCTCGTAAACAGCTTCTACTTTATATTCAGTGCGTAAACGATGTACCACCACATCAAACTGCAGCACACCTACTGCGCCAACAATTAGGTCATTGTTACGCATAGGGCGGAATAACTGCACAGCACCTTCTTCAGATAATTGAATCAATCCCTTAAGCAATTGCTTTTGCTTCAAAGGATCTTTTAGTCGAATACGGCGGAACATTTCCGGTGCGAAGTTAGGAATACCGGTAAACTTCATGGCTTGGCCTTGAGTAAAAGTATCGCCAATTTGAATGGTGCCGTGGTTGTGTAAACCGATAATGTCGCCAGCAATCGCTTTTTCAGCAGCGGCGCGGTCGCCAGCCATAAAGGTTACTGCATCAGAAATGCTTACATCTTTACCTAAGCGTACATGACGCATTTTCATGCCTTTATTGTATTCACCAGACACAATGCGCATAAAGGCAATACGGTCGCGGTGTTTAGGATCCATATTCGCTTGGATCTTAAATACAAAGCCAGAGAAGCTATCATCAGAAGCGGTAACTTCACCTATATCAGTAGCACGTGGCTTAGGTGCTGGTGCCCAGTTGGTTAAACCTTCTAACATATGGTCTACACCAAAGTTACCCAGCGCGGTACCAAAATACACAGGTGTTAGTTCACCGCTCAAAAACAGTTCAAGATCAAACTCGTTAGACGCACCTAGTACCAGCTCAAGCTCATCACGCAAGGTTTCGGCAAGCTCATCGCCTACAGCGGCATCTATTTCGGGGTTATCTAAACCTTTGATGATTTGTTGGTCTTGAATGGTATGGCCTTTACCAGTTTGGTAAAGAATCACTTCATCTTTAAGAATGTGGTAAACACCTTTAAACAATTTACCGCAGCCAATTGGCCAAGTAATTGGTGCGCACATCATGTTAAGTTCGCTCTCTACCTCATCCATTACTTCCATTGGGTCGCGAATATCGCGGTCCAATTTGTTCATAAAGGTAACAATAGGCGTATCACGTAGACGAGTGACTTCCATTAATTTACGGGTACGATCTTCTACACCTTTCGCCGCGTCAATCACCATCAAACAGGAGTCAACTGCAGTTAGAGTACGGTAAGTATCTTCCGAGAAGTCTTCGTGTCCGGGAGTATCTAGCAGGTTAACAATACAATCGTTAAACGGGAACTGCATCACCGAGGTAGTAACCGAGATACCACGCTCTTTCTCCATTTCCATCCAGTCAGATTTAGCGTGGGTAGCGTTACCGCGACCTTTCACTGTACCGGCTTTTTGAATCGCGTTTCCGAATAACAATACTTTTTCAGTAATGGTGGTTTTACCCGCATCCGGGTGAGAGATAATTGCAAAGGTTCTTCGGCTAGCAATATCTTGCAAGAGTGAAGCGTTAGACATCGAATCAATTCTTCTAATTTGGTAACGCGAGGATGCAGCAAAGCGGCAATTTGGCCGAAACAGCACAATCACCCAGCGTTTAGTTAATCGTAATTGGCGGGTATTTTCGCCGATCTAGCTTTGATAAACAATCAGCGCTTTAGTTACTATTGGAAAACCTTAGCTTTCGATAGCGAATAGGTAAGAGTTTTGCGTGTAGCTACTCATTTAAAGGCGGGAATTACTCAATACAACAACTCCCTCTTTGTTAAGCTAGCAAGCACTTTAGTATTAACTCCAGCAATTACCACAAAAGCAGCGATTAATTCGTCAGTATTCTTTACACCCAGTATTTATTGTTAATAAAAACAGTAAGAAAAGCGATACTGGCCATGGACTTGCGAGTTTGGTACAGTAATTGCCTTGAACTGGTCGAACCATTTATATCAAGGAAGATTGTTTTGAACCGCAAACATGTATTTTTCGCCGTTGTAGGCTTACTTAGCACTTTTGTTAGCCAAGCCAGTGTGATTACTTTTGATGAATTGGCCAACGGTGAAATTGTTAATGGTCAATACCAGTTAAGTCATGGTGTTAGCATAGATGGAACCAATGTACGTTTAGGCCAAAACAATTTGGCCGTCGCTTTTGATACCAGCCTTATCAATACTCAAGACCCAGATTTAGAGTCGCCTTTTAGTAATATTAACCAACCCAATTTAGGTATTGCTAACCCTGGCAATGTACTCATTATTCATGAGAACCCAAACTCGTGTAATGGCCTTATTTGTAACAACCCAGATGACGAAGGGCGTCGTCCTGCAGGTTTCTTCACCATTAACTTCTCAAGTTCGGTATACCTAGAAAGTATCGACTTTTTTGACATTGAGCTGGCAGAGAATGGCTACACAGCACAAAATGCCATTCACTTGTTTGATGCGCAAAACAACGAAATTTTCCCAACTGATTTCTACACTCCGCATACCGGCGGCGACAATACTTGGGACCGCTTGGATTTTGCAGTAGCCGAAGTAGCCTCAATGCGTATTCACTTAAACGGCTCTGGCGCTATCGATAACATTCGCTTTTCGGTTCCCGAGCCTGGCAGCATTGCCCTATTTGCACTAGTCTGTTTTGGCTTGGTGGCAAGACGCTTTAAATAAAATCAAAAACGCCGCTTACCCTAAGCGGCGTTTTTAGTTAAACCTCATTCATTCGGCTTAAGCCAAGCCAACTTATGCACTAAGTAAAAACTGCCCACCACATACAAACCCACCATGCTTAACTGGAAGATACGTGCATAAAACTTAGTGGTAGCTAAGCCGCCATCACTGCCAATAGTACTGCCCAGTATAATGATATAAGCCGATAGGCCAGCTGCTACTATCGCGCCTTTAGGATGCAGGTAAATAGCTTGGGCGATCAGCATAAAACTGAGGGTAATTAGCAGCGCCATAAAACTAAACTGCGGCGCTGCAACCAATAAATTAAATACCAGCACAGCAATTAACCCACCTACAATGTTGGTGAAAATAATTCCTATACTGGCTTTTGCACCTTTAGTTAACTCGGGGTTTTGCGCCAAAATAGCCACAAAAATAACCACCAGCAAATCACTGAGTTTATCGAAAGCAAAGAAGTAGATAATAAGTGGCAGTATAACTATGGTGCTAACCACTGCCTGACGACAGGCATCTTGATGTTTTAGAATCGGCGCTTGCTGCTTTTCTGCTCCTTGATGGAAGTCGTCTTTCACTGGTATCAGCCAATGCACAAAGGCCACTATCAACAAGGCCAAGACAAAGGCCAGCATAAAGTCGACAACAAAACTGGACGCTGCTGCCCTGCTAGCACTGGCCAACATCGGCAATGCGATCAGCGCCACCAACAGAAATAGCACCACTAACTCATTTAAACCGGTACTGGCTCGGTAAAATACAAAAAACAAACACCAAGCAAGAATAATAAACAGCAGCAAAGGATAAGGCTGGGCAATAAGCACAACCCCAAGCCCAACCAAAAAACAGCTTAATACCGCTAGCGCTAAGGTTTTAATTAAGGCCAAGTTTAACGTGGGCTTGCCAGGCAACAACAACTGAGCGGTAAAAATGGCAGTAACAAATGACATACTCCACTCTAGACTTACCGCCAGCACCAGTACCAAGGCACTCACTAAGCTAAAGCGCAACATGTGCGCTTTTAGAGGATTAGCAAGCCGCAAGCTTAAGGCCTTAGTAGACATAAGAGAACCAGCTTTTGACCCTTAAGGCCAGCTTAGCCAACGCTTTCATAATGAAAGTGCCTTCGGTATATACCGTTACATCTGCTTGTGCGCCAATTCGTCGTAAACCATGGGCAGTATCATCAGAGAATTTGATGATTACCGGAAAGCGCTGCGGGTCTCGCAACCAACCGGCTGTTTGCGGAATAGTAGGTAGCGCACCTAAGTTGTTAGATTGACCATAATTAACTGCAAACCCAATTGACACCACTTCGCCTTTGAAGATTTTGCCAGGTGCAATATCTAGGGCAATTTCCACTGGGTCGCCCGCTTTAATATTGGCAATATTGTTTTCTCGCATGTAGGCCTCAATCCACACCTCTTTGGTGGTGACAAAAGTCATCAGCGGTTGGCCTTTATTCGCGTAATAACCAGCTTCTAGCTGTAAGTTAGTCACCCCTCCCTCAGAAGGCGCAACGATTACGGTTTTAGATAAATCTAAACGGGCTTTGCCCAACTTGGCTAAAGCCGATTGCAGCTTAGGGTTTTGCTCGCCACTCACCCCAAGATTTTGTTTAGCTTGCTCCAACTCTGCGTTGGCCTTGGCTACTGAAGCTTTAGCTTTGGCCACATCGCTGCGCGCTCTATCAATATTTTGCTGCGGCACTACATTTTGGTCTTCTACGGCAAACAAACGATTAGCATCGGTAAGAATCGCTTGATAAGAGGTGGATGCTTCAAGTAAGCGCGCTTGCGCAGCCGAAACGCCAGCAGTTCCTGCGCCAATTTCTTGCCCGGCTAACTCTAATGCGGCTTCGGCTTGAGTGACCGCCAGCACGTATTCTTCTTCAGCTACCTTGGCCAAAGGTTGGCCTTTTTCAACTAACTGGTTGTTCGTAACATTCACTTCAACCAGTTTGCCCGATACCGAGGCGGCAATCGGCACCACAAAACCAAATACTCGAGCATTGTCGGTATTGGGCGTCACTCTATCGCCTACGACATAAATAATAAAAACCAAAATACACAGGGCAAATACCAACAACGAACTTTTACGTAAAGGGTTGCTTGGCGCAGCTTCTGAGGCTTCATTTTGTTCAGACATCGTGTTTCTCTTATTTCCGTATTTATTTTACTTAAGGCTAATTTTTGTTTTGCTACTTATTCGTTAGCATCTGCCTGCTCTTGAGAATTAAGCTCTAACCATGCTACTAACAAACGGTAACTAACTGCTAGAACTACTGCTCCTAAGAACAAGCCTACAAAGCCAGACATTAGCATTCCCCCTAAAGAACCTAACAAAATCACCAGCATGGGCACATCTACGCCGCGCCCCAGCAATAAAGGTTTGAGCACATTTTCACTAAAGCCCGCTAGTATGCTCCATACAGCAAAAATCCCTGCCACCACCGTAGACTCGTGGCTAAAGACATAAATAACCACCGGCAATACCACTAAAAAAGGCGGTAACTGGGCAATGGCTAAAATCAGCACCAATACCGACCATACAGCCGCCCCCGGTACGCCTACGGCAAAAAAGCCGATTGATAGCAAAGTAGCTTGAATAACCGCAACACCAAGCACGCCTTTTGCCACACTTTGAATGGTATTGCTGGCTAAATTGGTTAAGTAACTACCATGCTTACCTGCCAAGGCATTTGCTAACGATTGCGCTCCCAGTACCGCTTTTTCACCGTTTGCCATAAATACTCCGGCAATAATTACCGAGAAGCAAAACATCAACAGGCCGCCAATAAGCCCACCAGCAAAACCAATAACCTTGCCAGCCACGTCACCCACTTGGCTTGCATAAGTACCTAAGTAGCGCTGCAAATCACTGGCAGCTAAGGACCACTGCGCATGTACTTTTTCGCCAATTAGCGGCCAAGATTTGATTGAATTTGAAGGAGGAGGAATTTCAAAGCTGCCCTGCTGAACTTGCTTACCTACAGCAGCTAAACTGTCGATAGCTGCGGTAGTCACCTTAACCCCAGGTACCAAAATTATGGCTAAAAACACCAGCACAATAATGGTGGCTGCGACACCACCTTTACCCACCACATTTTTGAGTTTTAAATACAGAGGATTAAGCGCTACAGCCAAGATCATCGCCCAAATAACCGGGGTAATAAAGGGCCGCACAATGTCGATACACCAAGCAGCTAGCAAAAATAGTAAACCTATTTTTATGGCGGCTTCCATTGCACCGCGCTCAAAGGTTTTTTGATTCAACATATCCATGTTCTCTAGGTTATTAAAATGAACTGAAGTTGCTACCCTGCCACTTCAGTGATGCTAAATAGTATAGAGAATAAGCCAAGTAATTGTTTAGTTTATTAAAAACAATCTATAGATAATTTTGCTGATTTAAGCGCCTACTTGCTGCACAGTTTTGCCACTAAACTAGGATCTGTTGACCTTTGGTGTTGACCTTTAATGTTGAAATTTCGTTAGCTTATCCCCCCTTCTGAGCAGCATCAGCAAATATAAGCAGCCCCTAGTAATTTCTTTGTTTAAAACTGCAAGCTTTGCTCCTCTCCCACATAAACTAGAGTTTGTCGCTGAATATCAAAAGCGCTAATTAAGTGAACATTAAAGGTACGTTGTTGCAACATACCCGCAAAACTGCCGCTGCGTTTGGCAATATGTAAACAGCGCTTACTGTTATCCCATTCAAACACAATTTCGCTATAGGCCCCTTGCTCATAGCGATAACTGTCTCCCTCATCTTCATACAAGCAAAAGCGGCCATCCTCACCCGCGTATACTTCAATAGTAAGCGGGTCGCTCGGTAATTCATCGTGATACTGCACCTCAGGGCCATGTGGAATAATGGCTCCGGCTTTTACCAATAAGGGCATAATGTCGATAGGCGTGCCCATCGCAATAATTTGCCCACCTTGATAACAATGCTTGTTCCAATAGTTATACCAAGCAAGGCCAGCAGGTAGCACCACCTCTCGCTCAGCTGGATATAACTGCGTTTGCTGATGAGCGATACCTGCATGGGCCCAACTTAGGCTACATTTTGACGAACCTTGCCAATGCGCATATTCAACCACCAGTTGATATTGTTGGTTTGCTTTTAAATGACAACTCGCTTTATGGTTAAGCTGCGCCTGAGTTTGCCAACTATCAATCAACAGCTTACCGTCTAAATAGAAACGCACCCCATCGTTAGCATGAATCAGCCAGTTGTACTCGCCATCGACCGGCGCGGTGAGCAGCCCTTGCCAACGCACGCTATAACCACTTAAAGGCAAACCCGCTGGCGGGCCACCTGCCCAGTTGCCATCGATGCTTTCAACCACTTGCGTAGCAACCAGCTGTTTGAATTGATCATCAGAAAAGTGTTGCTCGCTAATACCTTGTAAGCCTTCCGCCGTGTGCAAGTGCTCTGGAGCAATCAACTGTTGCTGCAAACTTTGTTGATGGAACATAGCTTGGGTAACTGGGCACACCATCAAACTGTCGCCAAACATAAACTGATCGCTAATGTTATGCAGCTGTGCTTGTTGCCTAAAATCAAAGGCCAGCAAACGCATCATGGTGCCGCCATGCTCAGTAACATTCCAAGCTTGTGAATAGATATAAGGCAATAAGCGATAACGTAATTTGTTGAACTTTAACAAGGCGTCAAAGGCCCAATCACCCGGCTCGCCAAACTGATAGATTTCGCGCGGTGTATTGGCGCCGTGAGAGCGAAATAGCGGACAAAAAGCCCCATATTGGAACCAGCGAACATACAGCTCTTTGTAGGCATCATCGTCTACACCTTCTGGGAAATTCGCACCAAAACCACTGGTAAAAAATCCACCGATGTCGGTAGTCCAATAAGGTAAACCCGCGGCACACAAGTTTAAGCCTGCTGGAATTTGCTGACGCAATACTTGCCAAGTGGCGCTAATGTCTCCCGACCAACAAGCTGCGGCGTAACGTTGCTGACCTAAATAGCTGGAGCGACTAAGAGTGAAAACACGTTTGTCTTCTGCTCCTAGTAAAATTTGCTGACGCTGCGCTTCATAAACTCCTCGCGTGGTCATTAAGGAATAACCATTTAGCACCTGCTTCCAAGATCCCAACTCGGTATCACGTTGCTGATGGCAAAACTCCACGCCATCTTTTGGATTTTGGCTTGAGATAAACTCTGGCTCGGTGCCATCCATCCACAACGCATCAACTCCTAGATCCATTAATCCAGCTTTAAGGTGTTGCCAATAAATATCACGTGCGCCTTGGCTATAAGCATCGTAAATATGGCCATCGGCCCAATGTTCGGTTTCAAATAAATAGCCATTTTCTAACAAGGCCTTAAACACCGGACTGCCTTTGCCAACGATTGGCCAAATCGACACCATGAGTTTGAAGTGCATATCATGAAGTTGAGCAATAGTTGTGGCAGCATCGCCAAACACTTGCTCGTCAAACTGCATTGCGCTCCAGCCCAAATCTCCCCAGTATTTCCAATCTTGCACGATGTTATCGATGGGAATTTTTTTATCGCGGTAAGTTTTAGCAGTGGCAACTAGCTCGGCGGCATTTACGTAACGCTCTTTGCTTTGCCAGTAACCATAAGCCCAACGGCCAAATAGCGGCGCAGTGCCAGTAAGCTTTCGATAATGCTGAATAATTTGGTCAAACTCGGGGCCATAAATAACGTAAAACTCTATGCACTCTCCAGCGGCTGAGCTAAAACTAAAGCCCTCTCCTTGGCTAGTAAACTGGGTAAAAGCAAGTTGGTTCCATAGCACTGCATAACCTTTGGTGGATAGTAGCAAAGGGGCTGCTATACCTTTATTAGATTGGCAAATCTCGCGGCTTTGATCTTGGTAATTAAAGATCCCATCAGGATATTGACCTAAGCCATAAAAAGCTTGTTCACCAGAGCTAACAAAGTGCTGGCTAAGCGCGCTATCATCACCTTGTTGCTTAAAAGCAGTTTGCGCTACGCGCAGCAGCTCACCTTCGGCAGTGCTAATGCTCAAGCCGTTTTCGCTAAACGCTATATTCAAGTGCTCGCTGCGCATTTGCTCGGTAGAGCTATACAGCGGGTCAACCGTTAATTGCGGCAACACCACCAACTCACTTAGCATTTGCTGTTTGCTTAAACTCTCGGTATCAGGGGCAATCTTCACTCTAAGCGTATTTGAGTTAAGCAAGCTCAGTTCGGCAAGCCCGTTACTTGGTTTGCCATCTTGAACAATAGAGAAGGGAAATACTTGGCGCGACATACAATAAACCTAAGGCATACAGAGATATGCTTAAGTGTAAATCACCCGGTAACATTTAGCGGTTTAGTAAAGCAGCAAACAAACTCAAATTAATCAATTTGGAGCACATAGCACAAAAGCGTTCTAAGCTGGCTTAACTAGAAATACTACGCTAGCCATTCGCGTGCCGACTCGGTAATCGCCACTACCGCTGGATTGGCAATTCTGCGCTCAGCAGTAATCGCAAAAAACTGCTCTCGTACATCTTGGGTGCTGCCAATTAATTCCACCCCATATTGATTCACCACTTCATCGGCAATGGCCGTAGGCACAATAAACGCCCCCACGCCGGCTTGGCCAAAGGTTTTCATCAATGCGCTGTCATCAAACTCACCCATAATTTGCGGGTGAATGTTTTGCTTATCAAACCATTGCAATAGTCGTACATGCATAAGGTTTATTTCACTTGGAATCAGCAATGGCGCACCATCTAAGCAGGCCGGAAAGTTAGCTTGTAGTGACTTAGCAATACTTGGGCTGGCTACAAAACTTACGCCACTTTCCCCTAACGCATGATTAAAACCACGCACGCCTAAACCGGGAGGCACAGGGCCATCTGCCAACACTAAATCCAAACGGTTTAGGGCCAACTCTGCCAACAAACTCTCTAGGGTGTTTTCTTTGCACAACATGCGTAAAGGCTCACCCATGTTGTAGGCCGGTTCTAACAGACGGTATGCAATGGTTTTGGGAACCACTTCGGCGATGCCCACTTTTAGCAATTGGGGTCGCTCTGCCGAACCTTGCCTTAGGCTATCTTCCAGCTCATCACCTAAAGTGAATATTTCGTCGGCGTAACTAAGTGCCAAACGGCCGGTTTCGGTTAGTTCTAAATTTCGCCCCACTTTACTAAATAAGGCGCTGCCAAAATGCTGCTCTAACAAGCTTATCTGGCCGCTAATAGTTTGTGGCGTGATATGCAGTAATTCACTGGCTCGAGCAATACCGCCTTGCTTGGCAGCCACCCAAAAATAATGCAGATGTTTATAATTTATCACAGCAAACACTTCGTATTTTTCGAACCATAAGGAAAGTATATTCGAGTATACCTAAGTATAAAAGCCCATTAAGGTAGTGACTCGTGATTCAAAGTATTGATTCAGCTTAGGAGCAGACTATGCCAGGTAGTATGAAAATTGATATGCATTCACAACACTTTCCACTGAATGAGCCACTACAAGCCTATATCAAAAGGCGGATTAACTTTGCACTTGGGTCGCAGTACAACAACATTATGCGCATTGCGGTCAAGCTGTCAGATAGCAAAGAGAGCAGCGGGGCAAACGGCAAGCGTTGCCAAATTCTGGTTAAGTTAGCTGGCCAAGCCGATGTGGTGATAGAAGACATTCAAGCTCAAATATATGTTGCTATAGACCGGGCAGCTAGCCGGGCTAGTCGCTCGGTAACTCGGCGTATCGCACGGGTGCGCAATAAGGCACTTCGGGCTCCCGACATTAGTGTTGCCGACTATTACAACTTGAGCGATGAAGACGATAACGATCCACTAAATAGCGAATTTGTAGAGTTCACCGAATACCCAACAAACACTGCTGAGGAAGGAGTGACAAGATGAACAATCACCCTATTAGCAATACCCCTAGCCATGTTAATGAGAGCGTATTAGCCACCAATAAAGTTATTCGCAATACTTATGCCTTGCTCTCTATGACACTTATGTTTAGTGGCGCTAGCGCGGCATTTTCCATGGCAATGAACCTGCCCCACCCCGGTATCATTATCACTTTGGTGGGCTATTTCGGCTTGCTGTTTGCCACCATGAAACTGCGCAATAGTGCTTGGGGCATAGTTTGCATTTTTGCCCTAACTGGCTTTATGGGCTTAACCCTTGGGCCGATCCTTACCGCTTACTTAAGCCTGCCAAATGGCGGCCTGATTGTTAGCCAAGCCATGGTAGCTACCGCGGTGATCTTCCTATCGCTATCTGCTTATGCCATTACCAGCAAAAAAGACTTTAGCTTTATGGGCGGTTTTTTAATGGTGGGCATTATTGTGGCTTTTCTTGCCGGTTTAGGCGCAATTTTCTTTGCCATTCCGGCGTTATCCTTAGGTGTATCCGCCATGTTCGTACTGTTGATGTCGGGGCTAATTTTGTATGAAACCAGCAACATCATTCATGGCGGAGAAACCAACTACATCATGGCTACAACCTCGTTGTTTGTTGCCATCTTCAATTTGTTCACCAGCTTGCTGCATATTCTTGGTTTTCTTAACGGAGAAGACTAGCTAAGCAAGAGGAGAAACTAGCATGATTAACAATTTACTTAACCAATTTTTAGGTGCTTCTGGCGATGCTCCCAAAACCGCACAGCAAGGTGGTGGAGTATTGGGGGCAATTCCGGGTGGATTAGCCGGAGGCGCTGCAGCGGGTGGCTTAATGGCCTTATTAGTAAGTAACAAATCCGCACGAAAATTTGCTGGCAAAGCCGCAACCTATGGCGGTGCAGCGGTACTTGGCGGCTTAGCTTATAGCGCTTTTAGTAACTGGAAAAAGCAATCTAGCTCTTCGCAAAACCACCATACTAGCCAAAAATTAGAGCAAATTGATCAATCCAGCTTTACCAGTATAGCCAATAACAACGATTTTCAGCTCACGATACTTAAAGCGATGATCGCATCCGCCAAGGCAGATGGGCACATTGACGAGCAAGAGCAACAACGGATATTTGAAGCGCTAGAACAAATGGCGCTTAGCGAGCAAGTAAAATCAACCTTGTATCAACTAATGCGTCAGCCAATTCCTGTTGGCGAGTTGGCCAGTGAAGTAGAGACCATTGAACAAAAATCTGAGCTCTACTTAGCCTCTTGCTTTGCTATCAACTTAGACAACGCAGCTGAGCAAGCGCACTTAGATGGCCTAGCCTACGCACTGCGCCTGCCCTTCGATTTAGCTGAACAGCTTCAAAAACAAGCCCATCAAGCCATACATGAGGCAGCCTAAGCATTCAATTTAGCAAACCGGCATGGATGCTGGTGCTAACTTATTCCTCAGGCATAAGCTAAAGAACTTATTGCTACAATTTGTTAAACTTGCCCAATCATTTAGTACAGGCACAAACTCGTGAACCGCAAAAAGAAAATCAACGAAACGCTGAAGAAAAAAGCTAAAAAAGCCAACGCTAAAAAGCAAAATAGCAACAAACCGCGCTATGTTTCAAAAGCTAAGCGCGCCGTTTTAGAAGCTGAGCAAGCAAACAATGAACAAGCTGCAACTCCCCTCTCAGAAGAAAACAACACCAAGCCTTAGTTCAATCTAAATATCGTTATTAAACAAGCAAATAGTGATGACTGCGCGGAACAAACATTAGCAAGTTTCATCTGCAACTGAGAAATTCATTAATTATCATACAAGCATGAGAGAGCTCACATTAGTGATTTTTCGCAACGAATTTATCAAGTTTCGCAGTGCTCCCTAGATAAAAGGAGGGCTAAGGTAGCCTTAAGCTAAGAACGGTTTAAGGAGTGAGAAACATGCGCCAGCATGCGATTAAGACAGGAATTTTTAAAGTGGCGGCGCTTGCTGCTGCAATTTGCAGCTTACAAGTAAACGCTGCTCCGTTAAGAGATGTAGTAAAAGGTCAAGACACCTTCATCGGTGCGGCCTTAGAAACACGCCACCTTCAAGATAAGCAATTCGCCGAGACACTGGCTCGTGAATTCAATCAACTTACCCCAGAAAACGAAATGAAGTGGAGCTACTTGCAGCCAGAGCGTGGCAAGTTCACCTTCGATAAAGCTGACAAGCTGGTAGATTTCGCTCAAAAAAATAACATGATGGTTCGTGGCCACGCCTTGGTATGGCACATTCAAAACCCTGATTGGTTAGACAATGGCGATTTCTCTAAAGAAGAAATGCTAAAAATCATGGAAGAACACATTACTGCTGTAGTAAGTCACTACAAGGGTAAAGTGAAATACTGGGACGTAGTAAACGAAGCCTTAGATGATAACGGCGGCTGGCGCCCAACAATATGGTACAAAGCGCTAGGTGAAGACTATATTGCCAAAGCTTTTGAGTTTGCCCACAAAGCCGACCCTGATGCGATTTTGGTTTACAACGATTACTCTACCGAAGGTAAAACACCAAAAGCGAACGCAGCTTACCGCTTAGTGAAAAAACTGAAAGAGCAAGGTGTGCCTATTCACGGTATTGGTACTCAAGCCCACTTGGTAGTTGGCGTACAGCCTCGGGTTGCCGACATTGCTGCCAACATTGAGCGAATTCAAGAGCTTGGTTTAGAGTTTCACTTCACCGAAATTGATATTCGTATGCAAGATCCCGCTACTGACCGGATGTTGCAACAACAAGCCAACATGTATGAAGACTTAGCTAAGCTAACAGCTTACTACGATGAAGTTAACTTCTTCACTACTTGGGGTATTAGCGATAAATACAGCTGGATCCCGCATTGGTTTAAAGGTTACGACCACGGCTTAATGTTTGATAAGCAATACAAAGAAAAACCAGCTTACACAGCGGTTAATAAAGTATTTGCCGATAAAGCCGCAGGAAAATTTGATTGGGAGCCACCAGCACCATTAGCTGATACAGGACGCCGCTTCGAAGCCTTTATTAGTAATGAAGCGAAAAAAGCAATGCCTCTAGATGGCGATATTGCCAAGTGGAATGACGCGGTATTCTACCCCTTCGCCTACAACCAGTTAGGTGGAAAAGACTTAACCTTACCAGCAGAGAGCAACATCTCGGGTCGCTTTGCCTTACTTTATGATGACAACACCCTTTATGGGCGTGTAGAACGTAGAGACGACAAAACTGTTACCGGTAACAAAGCGCAGGTTTGGGAAAATGACTCTGTAGAGGTATTCCTAGGTTTTGGTGAAGAGTTTGCGCAAATTCGTGCGTTAGTTGGCGAAGAGTTTGCTCCTACAGCCTTCCAAGCTGATATAAAAAACTACTGGAGCGAAGATGGTACTGTTCTAGAGTTCTCAATTACGCCGAAGAAAACCAAAACTCTGTCGGGTACAACTTTAGGCTTTAACATTGCCTTAGCCGATAACGATGCTGGCCCAGAAGCTGGTCGTCACGCGCAGCTTTACCCGGTGCCTGGTACTAACAACGGCTGGCAAGGTCATGATTTTGGTGAAGTATTCTTTACTGCTCAAAACACTGAAATTAGCGATAAATTGAAAGGCCAAGTAGTTAGCTTTAAAGCCGAGCCAATTGAAGGCTTTGACGCCACTAGCGCTTTTGACCTATCAAAATGGGAAAATGTTTACCACTACCCGTTTGCCTTTAACCAGTTAAATACCCAAGACCAAACGCCGCCAAGCCAAGATATTATTCATGGTAGCTGGCGCGTAGCTTACTCTGGTAACACCTTGCATGGTGTTGTTCACCGCCATGACAACAAAACGGTGACCAGTGGCGATGATTGGCAAACTGACAACATTGAAATTTTCATTAAAGTTGGTGAAGAGTTTGTACAACTGCGCAGCATAGTGGGTCAAGATTTCCAGAAAAACACCTTCCCTGGTAAGCGTGTTGCCAAATGGAATGAAGATGGCACTATCATGCAATTCTCTATTGAACTGCCGGTAGACAGCTTAGCGGGTAAAACCATTGACTGGAACATTGCCCTAGCAGACAACGACGATGGACAATCTCGTAGTTCGCAGCTGTATCCAGTTCCTGGTAACAATACTGCATACCTAGGTGAGCAACTAACAATTCTAGAATTTGTTAAATAGCTAAGCTCTCCTGCAAAAAGCCTCGCATTTGCGAGGCTTTTTTTTAAGCAAATCGTCCAAGCTAGCCCTAGCTTGATTTATCAACAAACTAAAGCTTACTATTATTAGGCCGATAGCTAACTAAGTACTTTTATAAACAAATGCTTAGTTAATTCACCAAGGGGCAAGCGATGAGCTTTGAGCTATTCAAAAAAGTCTTCTTTACTTTGATATTGATAGCCTTAGGTGGCGCTGCTCTTAGTTACATTTTTATCTACCACGTTCATGGCCGCGGAGTGAGCGCCAAAGATGGCTGGCTATTTGATATTCAGGGCTACCATCAAGGCATTAGAGAATCAAAACTCACTGAAAAACCGCTGTTTTTGTATTTGCGCAGGCAAGCCTGCCAACGCTGTATCGCTTTTGAATATGACTATTTAAACAATCCTCAGATCAAACGGATGCTTGAAGACTATGTGAAAGTACAGGTGAACATTGATACCGACCGCACCCACGAGCGCTTTGCCGACCAGTTCAACCTTAATACCTACCCATCTTTGTTTGTAATGTTTGATCCTGAGCACCACGTTTCTAGCTATTTGGTTTTAGAAATGAATCAAATTTGGGTGGCGCAAGATACTTTGCAGAAAGGAAATTTCATGCCACTTTCTGAAGCGAGCTTTAGTTTATCTGTGACCCGTGCGACAATATTGGCTCGAAAAGCAGCCAACATGGAAGAATCAAGCGGTGAAACGCCACCTTAACTCGCTACTCTCATATTCTCTTGTCTTAACATTGTGGTGTTTTAGCCTAAGTAGCCAAGCCAGTGAAATGGTTGACGGTTTAATGGATGACGATTGGGGCATCGCTTTTGGATTTAGAAATGCCACTATCCCCTTTCGCTCAGAAACCAATACCGTTGCTGATGTTATGCCGCTGCTATATTACCGAGGCGACCGAGTATATCTAGACGGCTTAGAAGCTGGCTACAAAATATGGAAAGAAGACGACTTTGATATCTCTGTTATGGGCCGATATCGCTTCTTCGACATTCCGTCAGAGTATCAAAACCAAATTCGCGGCGACGGCATAGATTACGGTGTTAGCAGCCAATGGCGCTTCAAACCCAATTATTCTTTTAACACCGAGTTATTAAGTGATGATTCCGGTAATTTTCACGGCAACTTAGGCCTTACTTGGCAGAAGCACTACAATCGCTGGTATCTAGCGCCCTATGCCACCGCTCACCTTAAAAGCAGCGAGTATAATACCCGCTACTACGGCCTAGAGCTTTTTAAAACCCAAGCTGATGTGGATTTAAAAGCCGGTATTGATATGCGCTACCACGTATGGCGAGACTTCTATCTTGTAGGTCGCTTAGGGGGTACTTATTACGGTAAAGAAGTACAAAACGTAGATATCATCGACAAAGATTTTCAATTCGAAAGCTTTTTGGGCATTAGCTTTTTCAACCAGCAGTATCAAACCACTGAAGGCGACTGGCCAAAAGGTTACTTGAGGGTATCTCATGCTTGGGCAACCCCTTCTAACTTAGGCGATATCATCCACTTTAAAGCCGAAAAAGATGAATATAACAACCAGTTAAGCTCGGTGTTTTATGGTCACTTACTCAGTGAAACCTTGCTCGGCTTCCCGATAGACGTTTACCTAACCCCAGGTTTGGCTTATCACCATAGCTCTGAGGTACAGGATCCAATCCTAGAGTATGTGATTGCCTTTAAAGCTTATTACACCTTCACTTGGCCAATTCGTTGGCGTTTTGGTGTAGCAGAGGGCCTCTCTTATGTCACCAACATTACTTATATCGAAGAAGTTGACTTAGCCGAAGAAGGTAAAGGTTATAATCCAAGCAAGTTGCTCAACTATCTGGACTTTTCTTTAGATGTAAACTTAGGTGACTTGTTTAAGAAGCCGGAAATGGAAAAAATGTGGCTGGGTTATAACATTCATCACCGCTCGGGTATTTTCGAGAATTCATCGCTGTTTGGCAGAATTAAAGGTGGTAGTAATTATCAGGGTATTCATTTTCAGTGGCACTGGTAATGACGAGAGCCGCAACATCGGTTGCGGCAAAAAAAGCCTAACAAAAACGTTGCATAATAAGGGCGTCTTCCCGCCCTTTTTTATCACAGGGATAATAGCCCTTGCGACGATCTATTTGCTCAAACTCAAAACGCAGATAGAGCTTTTGAGCACTCACATTGCTTTCTCTAACTTCCAGCAAAATCTGTTGCCATTGCTGCTCGTCTGCCATTGCTAACATTGCCCGCATAAGCTGGGTGCCTAAGCCCTTACCTTGCTGTTTGGGCGTTACCGCAATATTGATCAATTCAGCCTCGCCAGCCACCACCCGCAAAATAATGTAAGCCAATAAGCGGTCGTCTTGCCAAAGACCAAGGTTTCGATACAAACCACCGAAGTTACTGGTGAGTAAAGCGCGGCTCCATGGGTGCGAATGTGCTTGTTGCTCTATGTTTAGCATCATCGGCACATCCATCACCGATAGAGGGCTTAAGCTTGTTTTAAGATCTGAGCACATATCTGCTGCCATAAAATACGCTTAGCTTGTTTATCGCTAGCTAACTGCTGTGGGTCGCAAAACAAGATTTTAGAATGCTTAGGTGCGGTGCTCAAAGGATCGGCCCATAACACCCAAGTATCGATAGCTTCAGGAAAATGCGCAGCACTACAAATATGAATATCGGCCCACTCTAGCTTCATCGCCGCAACAATGCCTTTAAACAGCGCTAAATGCTGCTCTAAAACTGCAGACTCTATAATTAGCACTAGCGGCCAAGACGGCGACGCTCGCAGAGTTTTGCTTACCGGTGTGGCCCGCTTGAGCCACACATCGATATCCATCTCTTGCAGGTATTGCCGCGCTTGTTTATCTATCATAATGAGCTTCTAAGTTGCTGAATATTAATCCGCTTAAGATTACTTTTTCTTTAGGCTTAAAGTAGCTTTATTTGCCCCTTGGCTACGCGCTTTTTTAAACTTATCACGCGCCTTGTTGCTTGCCGCTTTATTCACAAACACCTTTTTCTCGGTGACTGCTGTGGTTTCTGGTGCGGTTTTACTTGAATGGGCTACAGCTTGATTAATCTCGGCCATTTCTGCATCTGTTAAGTTGCGCCATTGGCCAGGGCGAAGTTTATCTAAGTGCACATTCATAATACGGGTGCGCTTAAGCTTGGTAACTTCATAACCCAAGTACTCACACATCCGGCGAATTTGGCGGTTTAAGCCTTGAGTAAGCACAATGGTAAAGACAAACTTGCTGTTTACCTTCACCTTACAGGGCTTAGTCACGGTGTCTAAAATAGGTACACCACGTTGCATTCGCTCAACAAAACGCTCGCTTAGGGGTTTATCTACCGTCACCACGTATTCTTTATCGTGAGCATTCTCGGCACGCAAAATCTTATTTACGATGTCGCCGTCACTAGTTAGAAAAATAAGCCCTTCAGAGGGTTTATCTAAACGGCCGATAGGGAAAATGCGCTGCTTGTGGCCAATGGCATCAATAATGTTGCCTTTAACATGACGCTCTGTGGTACTGGTGATGCCAATGGGCTTGTTGTAGGCAATGTAAACACGATCAGATTTATTGCTAGCGATAGCTTTTATCAGTTTACCGTCTACTGCAACTTTATCGCCCGGTTGAACTTTAGTCCCTAACTCAGGCTTTTGACCATTAATGGTTACTCGCTGCTGTTCAATCAATTTATCTGCTTCACGACGGGAACAAAATCCCGAGTCACTGATAAATTTATTTAGACGTTTTTCGTTTGATGCGCTCACTACAAGGATCCACTAGCTAATTAACGCGCCTATTAAACCATAGAATAGCGAGCTCAATAAGCGCTTTTAGAACTAGCTCGCCATTTGCAGCGCCATTTCTCGGCCTTGGCCGCGGATTTTGTCGATAGACACATAAAAAGAGGATGGCAATACCAGCGCGCCAGAATTTGCATGGCTGGCAAAATAATCAATTTTGGCAGCTTTGCTTTCCAAATGATCCCAATCTTGATGCAAGCGACAAGCAAAATTAAGCACCAAGGCACGTAGCGGTTCAATTTTAGCGGCATCAGGATTTACATGAAACTCGATGGTATCTACTAAGCGCGGCGCAAATTTCCAAGCGCGTGCTAGTTCGGCGCCCAGTTTTGCGGTGGTAGTGCCAAGGAGCTCTTGCTGCACAGCTTGGCGGTCTTCCCCTTCTGCCACTCGAGCGGCCACCTGTTCGGCAACATCGGGCGCTAAAGTAAACACCATTAAATCGCCAATGTTATGCAAGATCCCCGCGGTGAACATTTCATTAGCATCGATACGCACTTTTTCGGCTATTTTACTGGCAATGCTAGCAATCTCGAAGGTATCACTCCAATAGGTTTGCATATCGAGCTTAGGTACTCGGGGAAACGCACTAGTAAGCCAAGATACCACAACCATAGTTTTAAGCGGCGCAATGCCTAAACGAATCACCGCCTCATTAATCGAGGCAATGGTGCGGCTGCGACCAAAATGAGCAGAGTTAGATAAACGCAATACTCGCGCACTAATCACTTGGTCCATGGATATCTTTTTTGCCAGCATGGCAAAATCACAATCAGGGTCGTTAAGCATGCTAACAAGCTCTTGAACCACACTGGAGACTTTGGGTAATTCATTCACACGGGATAGTAATTCTTGTTCGGTCATCCAACCCTCCTGCTAGAAAATACCGTCACTACGCTCATACCGCATCAAAGCAATGCCTTTTGCTTGTTTACACGCTTAGTTAAGCCAAGCTTAATACATAGTTCAAGCTAAACAAATAAATAACAACAATATCAGTATGATTTATAGGGGTAAAGAAAGGAATTGTCAGCAAACTCGCCTAATAGTGCCAGCCTTAGAACCTTGTTAGCAAACAGAAACTACAGTATTTATCGATAATATAAACTGCTAACTTATTTAGCTCGGTTTAACCCAGAATAATACCTTGCCTTTAATGCGCGAAGCACGCACAGGGCCCATATCAACAGTAGATACACTGCTAGGGTTTTCGCCGCGTAACCAAATAAAGCCATACCTGTCGATACAACCTATTCGTTTCACAATTAGACCAAACTTAGGGTGCAATACTTTAACTACATCACCCACTTTAAAGTGCTTAGTCAGGTAATAACGGTGAAACATTACATAGCTGTTTTTGGGTAAAAGAGGAGACATACTATCTCCTCTAATCTTGTTAATGCTTAAACCAAACAAGACAATTACGCCTTCAAATCCGGGTATACGATCTGTTGCGCTGGCGGATAAGGGCAAGTTGCCTTAAAGGTAGCTACACCTTTGCTTTGCCAAAAGATATCGGCAAATTGATTCACTTTATCAAGTAGCTCTAGACAAGCACCTTTATCGATATTTTGCTTAGCCTTAGATGCAGCCAGCATAATACTGTGGCTAAGCTCATGTAGTTGCGGGTAAGCATCAAGCTGAGGCTGCTTGATGTAGTCTCCCCAAATCACCCTGATCTCTTCTTTTACTTTTAAACCGTGTTCCTCTTTTTGCGCTACTAGTCTGCCAAATTGAGCTTGTTCGTTAGCACTCAGTTCAGACTTAGCTTGTAGCTCTTCAAGCAAATCAACCATACGGATCATGGTTAATACCGCTAACTGAGCCGAAATAGGATCGTAGATTTTGCACGGAATATCGCAATGTGCAGACACCTTGTTAAAGCTAAACACTTCATCCAATCTTGCGAAAGCATTGTAAAACATGCTTATCTCCTTATTTTTTTGATGCTGCTTTTTTACGTATAATAAACAACAGGCCGGCCGCAACAAGAATCGGGGCTAACCATAGAAAGTGAACTAAGTTTGACCAACTAGATTGATGATCGTGACCAGCATGGGCAAACACCATACAAGGCAGCAACGCAGCACTTATTGCCAGTGTTTTTACGGCAAGATTTTTCATAAAAGTCCTTTTACATTTAGGGTTAGTGGTAGGTTCTTTGATCGCCATAAGCTAGCTCAAGTTGAGATTCAAGCTCGGCTAAACAGGCCTCACAGGGTGGATGTTCTTTGGCAAACTCAAGCAAAGGATTAAGCGTAAGTTTGATTGCCTTAAGCGCAATCAGCTGTAAATCCTCATCACTTTGCTGATCTTGATAAATGCGTAACATCGACTGATGCGGAATAAACAAACAGCGTTGAGCATCTTCAAACTTGCCGGCACGGTTAAACATTTCGGCAAGGTTGTGATAAGCACAAATCCACCCTTGAATGGATTCGACGCAACGTGGATTTTTAACCAATCGCTCTTCAAGCAGAAAAATTGCGTCTTCGTAATAACGTTCAGCTTCAGGCCAATTTTGTTGGTTAAAAAACTGATTGCCGATATTCATCATTCCTTGCCAAGTATTCACATTTCACCGCCAACAAATACAAATGAAAATCATTATCATTAAGATCTTTTAGCTTTGCAAATACTTTGTTAATAAGAAAGTGATTATTTTTTAGCTAAAATGTCACAGGCCGAGCTGTAGCGAATAGGCAAACGCAAACATGGCTATTACATAGCGACATCGCTATACAGAAGAGACAAACTGCGGCTAAACAGCAGCGACTGAGAACATCAGCAGGCTTAGTAATACAGCTATTGCAACTAAGACAATCCTTTGAAACTCTCGACTAATACCAAACATATATCCTCCAAAACCGCTTGCCTTTCAAATGATATTGATTATCATTCCCAATATAATTCAAGTGAATGTTTTATCTTCTTGATAATTATCAAGCGTGAGGTTTAGTTATGTCAGCGTCGATGATATCCATATTAAAAACCAAAGAAAAACAGCTATTTCTTGAAGGAAGAACAGAGCTTTATTGCAAAGCTGGCGACCTGTTATTTAGCCAAGGACAGTCAGCTAACCACATGTATCGCATAGAAAAAGGTAAAGTATCACTGTTTCGACTAATGCCTAATGGCGATGAAAAACTGTTTAAAGTGTTCATGGCCGGCGATATTTTTGCCGAAGTTGCGTTATTTTTAAGCCCAAGAAAATACCCAATGAGTGCTCGTATAGAGCAAGACTCCATTCTCTCCTCTTTCTCCTATGATCATGTCTTTAGTACGCTTCACCAATGCCCTGAGCTGTCACTACGAATATTGGGTTTTATGGGCAACCGCATAGGCGAATTGATGAATACTATCGACATTTTAACCCAGGTAAATGCTAATCAGCGCTTAGTGATGAAACTGGCAGAGATCTACAAGAAACAGTATGTAAAAGAGAACCGAATAGCCCTGCCTTGCAGTAAAAAGCTGCTAGCATCTCAATTAGGCATGACGCCAGAAACCTTATCCAGAACCATGAAAAAACTTAAAACCGAGGGCCTAATTGAAGAAGTAGGCTCAAACCTGTTGCTGCCCGATATCCCATCACTATGTCGCTCGGTAAACTTAACTCAAGAGATGTTTAGTGCAGCTTAACTAAATAACCACAACTGCTAGACCTGCTTAGCAGTAAGGAAAACCATGAAGCCGCTACAGTCCATTGAAATAAAAGCATTTATACCTAGTAAGGATTTTGAAACCTCCATCCAGTTTTACCAAACCATTGGTTTTACCATGGCTTCAAAAGAGCAGGGTGTTGCCTACTTCCACCATCAAAATTGTTCTTTTTTACTGCAAAACTTTTACCAAAAGCAGTTATGCGACAACTTGATGTTGCATTTACTGGTTAAAGACCTAGAACACTGGCATCAAACCATTAGCGACAAACTCTCTGGCTCGGGATTGGCATTTAGCATCACACCAATCAGTGAGCAACCATGGGGAATGCGTGATTTTTGCCTCACCGATCCCAGTGGAGTGCTGTGGCGTATTGGAGAAAACCAATAGAACCAAGCAACAACTTAGGGCCTGTTGATCTTTGCTGATGGTTTTTACAGCAATTTATTAACCATTTAGGCAAGGCAGTGAGTGTGAAGTTAAGTGGGCTTAATAATCACTCGCTAACGCTGGATAAATGGCTAAGAAATGCTACCCGAAGGGTTCAGATAAGCGAACTTTACTCTTCGTTGAACACTTTTCACTTAGCCCACTAGGTTTCAAAGTGCTCGCCGCGATTAAAGCCCGCTTATCTTGAATAAAATTTCAACACCAAAGATCAACAGGCCCTTGTAAGGAAATAAGGTGAAAATAAACAAAGAGTTAAAAATAGAAGCAGTAAATGAAGCTTTAGCTTGGTTACATTTAATTGATAATAGCCACTATGGAAAAGCCTACAAGGCAACAGCTGACTACTTTCGCTCACAAATTTCCTTAGATGAGCTCAGTAAACGCATTAAACTAGTCAATCAGCAAGTGGGAGAAACCACCTGCCGAACCTTAAAAAGCACCAACCACATTTGCAAAGTACCGCATGCTCCTGTGGGAGACTATGTCATTATAGAATTCGAACTAGAAGCTGAACATACCGCAAGGGTGATAGAAACCGTGACACCGGTGTTTGAGAACGGTCATTGGAAGGTTTGCGGCTATTACGTCTCTGCAGCTTAGCCAGCCTCAGATCAACAAACACTTAAGAGCGAGCTTCGCCCTTAAGCATTATGCCAGTAAAGCTTGAGAATCAATTCTCAGGGCTAATAGAGCAACACAGAGGATTTGCTATCGGCTCGCCAATTTCCGGTAATGGCCGCTGATCACTATCGCCATACCCAATCTTAAATCGCACCCGATTTACACAAATCTTTTCTATTTCTGGTTTAAATATATCAAACAACTCAAAGCGTTGTTTTAGCTCTGGATGACTAGCTTGATAACTAGCAAGCTCTTGGGCAAGCCAGCTATAAAACTGCTGTTCACTCACACCTAAACTGACCAACTTAGGCGAAACAAAGCGCAGCACCGTAACAAAGTGGCCAGTAATCAAATCATGGATCAAATAGTTAGCGGGCAAGCGAGTTAAGTTAGCTCTCACTTCGCTATCTAGGCTTTCAAGCTCTGGAAATGCTTGGTCAATTAAGCGCAAATCACCATGAAAGTCTTTAATAATGCAACCTGCAGGTTGGTGTTTATCCAGTACCAAGGTAATGTTTTGCCCGTGGGCGACCAAGGCTACGCCATAGCGACACATTAAGTGATATAGGGGTACTACCACGTGTTTAAACAACTTACGCAGCCACGTTTCGGCACTAATCTCAGCTAAGCTGATCAGCGCAACAATCGCAGCTTCTCCCCCATTGTCTTGCTGCATTAGAGTGGCCATAGACATCGGCCGCTGCTGCTGTGGAATTACTGCTTCTGCGCGCTCTCGCCATATACAGCCCAACATTTCTTTATAGCGGTAAGCCCCCGCCTGCAACTGTTGCTGCTGAGGATGAGGGCAAAATACGCCTGCCACCTCTTGTTGAACATACAGCCCGCGCTCTACAAACAAAGCGTCTTGCTGGCTCAACCCCGCTAACCATTCAGACAACTGTGGCCCCTGAGCAATAAACTGCCCGGGGATCCCTC
Source organism: Agarivorans sp. OAG1 (assembly GCF_037076485.1). Taxonomy (NCBI): domain Bacteria; kingdom Pseudomonadati; phylum Pseudomonadota; class Gammaproteobacteria; order Alteromonadales; family Alteromonadaceae; genus Agarivorans; species Agarivorans sp. OAG1. The sequence continues at coordinate 881,013 of NZ_AP028990.1, read as the reverse complement.
GATAACAAGAAGTATTAAGAATGGTTAAGGCGGTTTTCACATCAAAAGCCAAGGCTGGGTTGTCGCTGCTTAGGGTGCGAATAGATTGCTGTGCTAGCCAGCAACCGGCTACTTCGCCCAAGTAAATCATCGAGCCTTCGGCTAAGTATTGCGCATATTGCACCTGAATAAAGCGCTCAAACTGCCATGGATGAACTGCCAAAACATAATGGGTATTCTGCCAATCATTAGGCAGTTTGGAATTCATAGAACTAAATGCTTGCTCACTCAAGGTTTGTTCAAGTAGGGCTGCTTGGCTTAAGCCAGGTTTAAAGCCTACCTGGCAGAGCGTTTTATCTACGGCTAGGTAATGCAGCTTAATTGCGCTTGCCGATTCTGGCGCATAGCTCGCAAGCTCTTGGCTACCCCAGCCTAAACGCCCTTTGTTAGCAATGGCCTTAGGATGAGCGTCTAAATAGACTTGTCGCTGGGTTTCGTTAAGCAATACTAAATCGGTCGCATTGATGTTTTGTTGCTGCTCCCAACGTAGCACATCACTGTATAAGGTTTGTTGTATCTCCTCTAACAGCCCGGCCAAATTAATATCACTAATCTGAATTTGGCTTTGAATATCCAACAGTAATTCACTAGCAAGCGGGACACTTGCGTCACTTAATTCAATACTTGATGGCTCAATAATAAACATGCCCCAGATAGTCTGCTTGGCGTTAAAACGCCAGTTACGACTTGCCGTAGCCAGAACATATTGCAAAGTATCCGAGGATTTAGCTTGCTGTTTACTAGCGGCCACTAGGCTAAATTTAAGCCGTTCTTCAAACTGTAATTCACTCAAAATTTTTGCGACCAAATGAATATTGGCCAACTGCCACTGAGCTTGATTGAACATTACTTATCCTAACCCCTTGTAAAACTAAGTTTATTTTTTGTTGCTATTTTTGTTAGCAATATATTGACATGAGCCACAAAAATAAACAATGATAATGCAAATTATTATCATTTGTATTTAAGTTATAGTTTTGTTGTATCGCTGCTTACTCATTCTTTTGGGCTTAAACCAAACTTTGGTGCTGGCTTTTTTGCCAGAACTATCGAACTTACTCGGGTTTAGCCAAAGCGAAAAAGACTTAGGATTAGTCACCCTGATCTTAAACCTGAACCTAATCACTTATTGGTTTGGCGTGAAATTTTGGGGAAATAGACTTAGCCAATTAGGCCTTTGGACTAGCACACGCATTGCTGTGGGCGGCTTCTTGGTAGCCAATGTATTATTTTGGCTAAGCCTTTTTGCCAGCGAGCAAACTTCGCTACTAGTGGTTGGTGCAAGCCGTTTGTTGTTGGGTGTATTTAGCAGCGCTTTTGTTATTTTGGCTCACTGCCACCTTAGCGTGGTAAACAAAACTAACCTTGGGCAACTGGCCAAAACCAGCGGTGCCATCACCATTGGCAGGTTATTAGGGCCTAGCTTGGCCTTACTTCCTCTGGCCACAAATTGGCTTATGTTTAGCCCTATTGTGCTGGTTTTACCTGCCTTGTTATATAGCCTTAGCACCACCCCGCCGTGGTCTAGCGCTAAGCAACAGCAAACCCAAAATCACGCTATAACCTCATCTAAGTCTTGGCATTTTAAAAGTATTTTAAGCTTGGCGGTGCTAACCACTTCACTGGTTAGCATTGTTCAATATTATGTTCTTCCCCAGCTATTTAACTTTGGTTATCAGGGTGAACAAGCCAGCAAGGTATATGCCTCTCTACTGCTGTATTTAAGCTCGGCACTGATTGTTTATCAGTTCTTCTTACTGCCTGTAATCTCCCGCTACGCGCGGCTTATTCCCGGCATTTTTTTACTATTTCTTGGTAGCGGCGCCATGCTACTTAGCCTCTCGGTAGCCACTTGGTGGCTGTTATTGCTGGCATTAGCCCTCTTGGCTTTTGCTATTTCAGGCCTGCCAAGTTGGTATAGCCAACAAGCCTACCAAGCCAATCCATCACTTTCGTTTAGAGCAAAACGAAGTGCCTATTTGGCCAGGGCTCACACCGCTGGCTACCTGCTAGGTACCGCAGTAGCGAGTATCAGTTTATTGCTGAGCATCCCCCTGCTCACCCCAATTTGGTTGTTCAGTTTGGCAATGATCGGATTGATCGTTCACCTAAACCGACAAGCTCAACTGCAAGCAACTCTTACGTAACAACAATAACTAAGGTTCAAGGAAGATAATGAACAAACTAAACACTTTAAGCACCAAATTAACACCACTAGCACTCGTGCTGTTTGCCAGTTGTGGCCATGCAGCCAATACCTTGGAAACGGTGGTGGTCACTGCTAACCGGGTGGATACCTCAATCTCAGATATCGCAGCCACCATGTGGGTGATTGAGCAAGACCAGTTAAACCGCGAAATAAACACCGGTGCCGACTTAAAAACCGCCTTAGGTCGCCTTATCCCTAGCTTTGATTTTGGTAACGAAGGACGCACCAACTTTGGCCAAAATCTGCGTGGCCGCTCTGCGCTGGTAATGATTGATGGCGTATCGCTTAACTCAACCCGCGCAATTAGCCGCCAGTTAGACAGCATAGACCCATTCAATATTGCTCACGTAGAAGTGCTATCGGGCGCTACATCGATATATGGCGCAGGCGCAGCCGGCGGTATTATCAACATCATCACCAAAAAAGCGACGCCTGATGAAACAAAAGTTGAGCTAAGAGTTGGCGGTTCTTCTGGTTTTAATAGCAGCGAGGATCTCAACAAGAACCTAGCGTTAGCAGTATCTGGTGGTAGCGAAAAACTACGAGGAAGACTGTCTGCAGCCTACGAAGGGCGGGGCGCATCCTACGACGCCAATGGCCAAATGATTTTGCCAGACATCACCCAAACCGATCTGCAATTTAATCAAAGCATCGATATCATGGGTAATCTTGAATTTGAACCCACCAGCGAACAGCTATTATCGCTTACAGGCCAATACTACAACAGCGAACAAGATACAGAGTACGGCACTTATTTAGGCCCTAACTTAGCCGGTATTTTTGGTGCACCAGAACTAATTAGCATTCAAAAAGGCCTGCAACTAGAGGAGCAACCCGCCACCGAGCGTGTGCTAGTAAATGCGCAATACCGACACAACAACCTGTTAAATCAAACCATGCTGGCCCAGGCGTATTACCGCAGCGAGTCGATGCAGTTTTATCCCTTCCCATCGATTTATCAAGTAACTGGTTCGCCGCTACCCGGTAATAGTTACCCCTTATACGGCGCGTCATTACAAGAAACCGATGTACTTGGCGCAAAACTGCTGTTCACTAAAGACTTTGATAGCCTGGAAATTAGCTACGGTATTGATGCCGAGTCTGAGTCTTTTTCTGCCAAGCAAAAAATCTTTGATACCAACACCGCGCTAGCCTCTGGCGGCATGAACTTTAAGCAAGTACAAACCCTGCAGCGCTACCCAGATATTGATACCCAGAAGCTGTCGGCTTTTGGCCAAGCGAACTGGGACATCAACCAAGATTGGAGTGTATCTGGCGGCCTACGTTACCAATACATAGAGCATGAAGTAGGCGACAACGTAGGCGTATTGCAACAACACTTAGCAGGCATTGGCGCTTACGGCGCAATTGCACCTGATGCTATTAAAGGCGGCAAAACCGACTACAACGAGCTGCTGTTTAACCTAGGTGCAATTTATCGAATTAACGACCAACAGCAACTTTGGGCCAACTTTAGCCAAGGTTTCAACTTACCAGACCCAGCCAAATACTACGGCAATGGTACTTACAGTGGCACCTATGGAGACGGCCCAAGCTTGGTTGACAGCATTAACGTTGCCGATAACCGCCTTGAAGGGGTTAAAACTAACTCACTCGAACTAGGTTGGCGTACCGCCCAACAAAACTACGATGTGCAATTAGCGGCTTACTATTCATTGTCGGATAAGACCACCTCTTACGATCGTAGCAACCTAGCAGTAGTAGTGAACGACGATGAACGACGCATCTACGGACTAGAAGGACAAGCCAACTACCTGTTCACCGAAAACTGGTACGGCGGTGTACAAGCGCATTTAATCAAAAGCCAAACTAAATCAGACGGCTCTTGGAGCGCACTAGCAGCCGAAGAAACCAGCCCATCTAATGCCGTACTGCGCGGTGGTTACGACAACTTTAACTATGGCGCCGAACTGCAATGGCAAACGCTGGCTGACTACAGCGATGACAACGGCGGAGAGCTTAAGGGTTATTCGTTAGCTAACTTAAGCGCTTACTACGCCTTGCCGGTTGGCCAACTTAACTTTGGTATTCAAAACCTCTTCAACAAAGACTACGAAACCCTATGGTCACAACGCGCGCAGATCCTTTACAGCAGCATTTCGGCACCAGAATTGTTTAGCTTTAAAGGCCAAGGCAGAACCTACGCACTTAGCTACACCGCTGAATTCTAGGGGATAGCGCTTGTTTACTTTTAATAATATTTCCCTCCAACTGGGGGGAAATACCATTCTCAAAAATATGAGTGGAACGATACAGCAAGGCGCGGTTACCGCGCTGATTGGTCCTAACGGCTCAGGCAAAAGCACCCTTTTGTCGGTGCTTTGTGGCTTGCAAGCCCCTTCCAGTGGGCATGTGGAATTTGCTGGCCAAGCTTTACCAAGCTATAGCCGTGCTCAGCTAGCTAAAAAGCTAGCCTTGTTACCACAACGCAACCCCGTGCCTGCTACCTTAAATGTGGCCGACTTAGTGTGTTTTGGTCGTCACCCTCACCGCCCTTGGTACAAAAATATCTCTAGCAAAGATAAGGAAATCATTGATTGGGCGATGCAAGAAACTGGGGTTAAACATTATGCTCGGCAATTGCTTACCGATTTATCGGGTGGCGAATTACAGCGTGTTTGGTTAGCGATGGTACTTGCCCAAGATACCGAAGTATTAATGTTGGATGAACCTACCTCTTGGCTAGATATCTCTCACCAATTGAGCCTGCTTAAAATTGTTCGACGCTTGAACCAGAAATACCACAAAACCATAGTATGGGTACTCCACGATTTAAACCAAGCCGCGCAGTTTAGCGACCAAGCCATTTTGATAAATCATGGCCTCATTGTGAATAGTGGTGAGGCAAAACAGGTGATTAACGCCAAGGACGTAAGCGAAGTTTACCAAACACCGGTTACCAGCCACCAACTAGGGCAACAACAAATACTATGGCCAGAGGAACAGCAATGATCCTGCTAGCAACTCGCCTCATGTTTTTAGCCATAACCTTACTAAGCACAACAGCGGCTCATGCCGCGGGCCAGCGAGTATGTTTAAGCAATTGCGTTAGCCTTGAGCAGCCTGCTGTGCGGGTAGTGGCACTTAATTGGTCAGCAGCGGAAATGCTGCTGAGCTTAGATATTGTGCCAGTGGGAGTGACCTTAACCAAAGGTTACAAAAAGTGGCAAACCAACCACCCTGCACTGCCCGACTCGGTCACTGAAATAGGCCGTCGCCAAGAGCCAGATCTGGCCACTATCGCGAGGTTAAAGCCCGACTTAATTATCGGTTATGAATTTCGCCATCGCCGAATTTTAGACGCCTTAGAGCACATAGCTCCTACTTTGCTTTACCAGCAATTTCCCTCAGCTAAGCAAACTGACTTTAGTTACTTTGAGCAGTCGCAAAAGGTATTTAGTGGCATTGCTAAGTTAGTGAATAAAACTGAACTCGCCGATGCAACTTTACAGCGTTTGAACCGGCGCTTAGCCGAGCTAAAACAGCAACTTGCAGACCAAGGTTTAAGCAATAAACCAATTGCTTACGCCAAGTTTGTTGGCATGGGTTACGGCTTAAGAGTATTCACCGATAAAAGCCTGGCAGGGGCGATAAGCCAGCAGCTAGGGCTCAATTATGTTTGGCAGCAAGGTTTGCCGGGTAAAGATTTTATCCACCTGCAACTTGAGCAGCTGCCAAAGCTAAGCAACAGCCATTTGCTGCTTGCGGGTAACCAAGTAGACGGCGAGCGCATGATGCATTCACCGGTGTGGCCTTTATTGCCTTTTGTTGAGCAGAACCAGTTTTCGGAAGTTGAACCTTTATTTAGTTTTGGTGGGCCACTGTCGTCGATAAAAATGGCTGAATCCTTTGCTAATTCACTACTAGATTGGCAGGAGCAACAAGGTGGTTAAATCTCTTTCTTCAAGCCTAGGTTTGCTACTGTTACTGCTAAGCGCATACTATTTTAGCCGCCCCGCCATTGCACCGGTTGGTTTGGCAGACGCAATGCTGACTAACATTTGGCTACCTACCGCGCTAATGGCTTTATGCACTGGCGGACTGCTGGCAAGCTCCGGTTTTTTAATTCAAAACAGCTTAGATAACGACTTTGCCTCCCCATCTACTTTAGGAATTGCCGCTGGTGCGCTGCTTGGAGCAGTGCTAGTGCGGGTAATTGTGCCAGAGGCTAATCTACAACTAGTATGGGTGGGTGCCTTAGTTGGTGGCCTGTTGCTGTCTTTGGCGGTATTAGCGGTTAGCCAGCTAATTGGAGGCGGCAAACTGCCAGTAGTATTAATTGGCATGGCGCTGGGTTTAAGCGCTGGCGCGCTATCTTCATTATTTATGCTGTACTTCGAAAATCAAACCGATGGCTTGTTTTTGTGGGGCAGCGGCCAAGTACTGCAAACCAACCCAGAAGTACTAAAACAAACAGCGCTCCCCATGCTGGCATTTTTGGCCTTAAGCCTCTTGGTCTTGCCTAAGCTGGCGCTATTTTTATTAGGCGATACCAATGCCGCAGCCTTGGGTTTAGCAGTTAAACCTTGGCGATGGACTATTTTGCTGCTCGCCATTGGCCAAGCTGCGTTAGCCACATCAATCGTTGGCATGATTGGCTTTGTGGGCTTAATGGCGCCTCACCTTACTCGCTTGGTATTAAGACTCGCTAAGGGCGAAAACAATAATGTCGCTTTACAATGGTTAGTCACCGTTATTATTGGTGCAGCCTTAGTATTAGCCGCAGAGTGGTGCTCGCGCAGCTTACTGTTTCTGGGGTATCGCTTACCAACTGGCGCTTTTACTGCCTTGCTTGGCGCGCCTTACTTTGTATTCCTGCTCTTTCAACGCTCGGGTAAAGCACTTGCAGCCGTGGAAAGCCAAAACATCGGCTTAACACCAATCATTAATGCCCGACCTCGCGTGGTACTGGCTTCGCTTTGTGCTCTGCTTGGTTTAAGTTTGTTTTTTTGTTTGCGCAGCCCACAAGATGTAGGCGCAATATGGGTGAATCAGCGGGTGCTGTTGGCGGGTTTAGGTGGTTTTGGCTTAGCCTGCGCAGGTACTTTGCTGCAAACCTTATTTAAAAACCCCATGGCCAGCCCAGATATTTCGGGTGTAAGTGCGGTGGCAGTATTACTGATTGCCGTGGTATTGGTGTACTTTCCAGCTGCAAATCAATGGCAGTTAACCCTCGCCGCATTAGTAGGTGGAAGCTTGGTGATTGGCTTACTCTCTTGGGGCTTAAAACAGCAACTCAGTGTTGCCCAGCTAGCCTTATTTGGCATTGTAATTACTGCTTTTGCTGGCACCGCCACCCAGATTTTACTCACCTTTGGCAGCTCCACCGCCTCGGTCACCATGATGTGGTTAGCGGGTACCACCTACGGGGCAACCTTTGATCGAATTATCCCAATAGCTTCGGTTATCGCACTTTGCTTGGTTGCCATCATCCCGCTATTAAGGCAGTTAGATTTAATGCCGCTTGGCGAAGTTATTCCTAAAACCTTAGGCCTGGCGTTACAGCGCCAACGTTATTTGTTATTGGCTATTTCGGCGGTTCTCACTGCTATTTGTGTATCCAGTATTGGGGCGATTAGCTTTATCGGCTTGTTAGCACCGCACTGTGCGCGGCTTTTAGGTTTATATCGCCACCAGCATCTATTACCTGCATCGGGCATTACTGGTGCCATTTTATTGATATGGGCCGACCGCTTAGGCCGCGAATTAATGGCGCCTAACGAAATACCCGCTGGCCTTATGGTATCGGTTATCGGCTCCATCTACTTCATTTTACTCTTGCTTCTTAGCTACAGGAATCGCGTGTGAATACACTCCAACAATTTCTCAATCAACGTGTGTCTTACCACGTTCATGAGCTGTCTTTGCCGGCGCCTAATACCCAGCAAATGACCGATATATTACAAGCGGCCATGAGCACTCCCGACCACGGAAAGCTAAAGCCATGGCACTTTTTAGTGATTAAGCAAACACGCATTGAAGAGCTAATTAGCTTGCTACAAACCGCATGGCAACAAAGCAATAGTGAGCTAGAACCACAGCGAGCGAAACGCCTTGCTAGCTACTTAAAACAAGCCCCCAGCATCGTATTGGTATCAGCCGAAATAAACGAGCCTAGCCCCATCTCCAAACAAGACCAAGTGTTCTCTGCAGCAGCCGCGTGCCAAATGATTTTGTTAGCTGCAGACGCTTTGGGGTTTGGCGGAGTTTGGTATAGCACTGATGCGGTCGAGCTACCTAATGTGCGCCAATTATTGGGCCTACAAAATAAGCACCAACCAGTAGGTTTTTTGGTGTTAGGTAGCCCAATAAGTAAAAGAGAAAAAGCCCGCTCCAATGTGAGCGACCACAGCTTCGAGTGGCTTGGCGCGGCAAACGTAAGCCCTTGGGGAGAAACTAAATCAGCCAATCAGGAGCGACTAAAATGAGTACCCATGCACTTTGTCAGCAGGCTTTTTTCAATAGCCTTTTGGCTGAAACCGCCAACAAACATCTCGAGGGAGAGTCGGTCTTTCTTCCTCTTTCTACTAAGGCCAGCTTGGAGTTAAAGCTACGTTACGTATCGCCCAGCTGGCGCCACCGTTATAGCGGCGAAATCATTTTGCATGAGGCGCAAAGCCAAAGCCCAATAAGCTTTAAGCAAGCTACTACGCTGGTTGTAAATGCACTTTACCCTGAGTTAAGCGAAGACAAAAAAGCCTTATTTTTACAGCGGGTGCAAGATTCTAATTGCTACATAAACAGCGCCGAGCAGGCACGAGCAGAGCGCTCTACGCTCACGCTAGACCAATTTATCATGTCGGAGCAAAGTTTAACTGGTGGCCACAGCATGCACCCTGCAGGTAAAAGCTGCGAGCCGCTTAACCAGCAAGAGAAAACCCAATATTTGCCAGAGTTTGCTGGCCAATTCTCGATAGAATGGTTTGCGGTACATAGCTCGCACTTAGCAGGCGAAAGTGAAGTTGGCGACCTAAGCGAAAAGCTCAAGCAACTGTATAGCAACAGCGTTAAGATCGCCAAAGAGCCGAGCGATATTCAATTTATCGATAAACAATGGGTGCCGTTTCCAATGCACCCCTTGCAAGCTAAAGCTTGGCGAGAAAGCCAGCAGGCTTTAAGCCTGAACGAAGTGGTAAAAGACTTAGCGCTAAGCTCACCTGGCTGGACAGCTACCTCGTCTAGCCGTGCGATTTATCATCCACAACAAGCTTGGATGTTAAAGGTTTCATTACCGGTTAAGCTCACCAATTCTTTACGCCTATTAAGCAGCAAAGAAGCCAAACGAGGCATTCAATTTTCTCAACTACTTAACAGTGAGAACGGATCAGAGTTACGCCAACGCTTGCCAAACAGCTACTTTATCGAAGAGCCGCTTTGGGCCAGCATTAACGACATAGATGGAGAGGTGTTAGATCTTCCACTCATTAGTTTTAGAGAAAATCCCTTCCATAAATCCAATCAAGAGAAAAGCCAGTTAAACGCAGCCAATGTGTATTGTTTAGCTAGCATAAACCAAGTAAACGCCAGCCAAACCGAGCCGCAAATAGTTAGCTGGATTAAGCGCTATGCCCAGCAACAGCAACTGTGTTTTGAGCACGCTGCACTGCGTTGGATGTCGACCTTTTGGGATAATGTAATCAAGCCACTGTGTATCGCACGTTCAGATTATGGCTTTGTTTTGCTGGCCCACCAGCAAAATATCTTGGTCAAAATTGAAGATAATTTACCGTCAGGCTCAGCCTTTAGAGATTGCCAAGGTATAGGCTTAACCAGCCAAGCATTAGCATTATTCAAAGAGCAACTTAGCGATGGCGCACCAGAGTACTTTATGGAAGCCGAGCAGGTTAATCCTTATCACGCTTATTATTTGATAGGCAATACCTTACTCAACACCATAGCTGCCATCGGAGCGGACGAGCTAATTAACGAAACCAAACTGTGGGATTTATGTCGCGACAAAATTAGTGAGCTTAGCGCCAGAAACCCGAAAGATAACTCTTTTTTCAGCTATTTACTCAACTCATCAAACCTTCACTGGAAGCGCAATTTCTATTGCTTTTTAGCCGACCATAACGAGGCCACATTAGCTGACCCGAGCCAGATTTATTGCTCTATTTCCAATCCTTTTAAACAGCAAAAAGCTGAGCAATTAAGCTTTAAAAGCTTAGCCGGAGGCCGAACCCTTTGTTTCGCAGATGAACGCATCTCGGATAATGCCATTAAGTTCGAGATTCGAGAGAACGGGACAAGCCTAAGCCAAGGATTAATAGAAAAAGTAGGTGATTGGTGCCAACTCAGTTTTGAAGAAGATGATGCGCAGCTAAATGCGATTCATAAAACCGATGACTTACTATGGTGGAGCGCAGCTGAACATGGCTTGTTCCAACTTAACGTAGCAGCCTTACAAAGTAACTACTACCCCAAAGCAGCCAAAGCATTAGTTGCGAAGTCTCAATATAAGGCTTTGAGTTTAAGTCAGTTTTTGCAAACTGCGCCACTATGGCGAGAGCCGCAAGCAGCGCATCAGCCGCAAACCTTAGTGGCCACTAACGGCATAAAGCATCCTACTCGCCCCAACAAACCAACCGGGCAAGTATTTACCCGCTATTTTTATCACCTTAAGCGACAAGTCACCTTTAGGGTGATAGACAAACAGCGAGATTTAAGCTGCTTTAACCGCTGGCACAACCACCCCATTATCTCACCGGTATGGGAGTTAGAAGGCAGCCTTCAAAGCCACACTAAGTACCTAAGCAAAATGGAAGATGACGCCCATCAATACGCCGTAATTGGTGAATTTGACGGCATTCCCTTTGGTTATTTTGAGGTGTATTGGACGCCAGAAGACAGGTTAGGTCCGCATTATCAATGCCAAGGTCACGATCGAGGAGTACACATACTGGTAGGCAATTTTAGCTTTAGAGGCGGCGTGTACTTTGATACATGGGGCTCGGCCATTTTGCAGTACTGCTTTTTAGATGAGCCCAACACCCAACGAATCATGGGCGAGCCGCGTGCCGATAATCACCGCGTAGTTAGCATTACCGAAAGACTAGGTTTAGAAAAGCAATTCGAGTTTGATTTTCCTCACAAGCGAGCGGCTCTATTACAGTGTGACCGCGAACGTTTTTTCACACAATATGCGATTTAGGGATAGTAATATGAACACTCAAAAAGTAGATCTATTAGGCGTTGGTATTGGCCCCTTTAACCTTAGTATTGCCGCGCTTGCCAGCACTAAATCGGCCCTTTCCACTCTATTTTTGGAACGAAAGAAGGAGTTTGCGTGGCACCCTGGTTTGTTGCTTAACGACGCAAAAATGCAAACCTCTTACTTAAAAGATTTAGTTACTGGTATAGACCCAACCAACCCCTATAGTTTTTTAAACTACTTGGTGGAGCAGCATAAACTCTATCCATTTATTGCTTCCGGCCAATCGGTAATATCGCGTTTAGAATTTTCCCACTACTTAAGCTGGGCGGCCCACAGTTTGGCTAATACCCGATTTGACCAAAACGTTCAGTCAATCGAGTTTGATGGTGACCTTTTTAGTATCGAGACTGACAATCAGTGTTATCAAAGTAAACACTTGGTAGTAGGCACTGGCATGCAACCGCAAGTACCAGCGTTTTGCGAACCACACATAAGCAACAGCTGTTTTCATGCCAGTGAATTAGCGCTAAGAAAACCCAATTTATGCGGTAAACGAGTAGCTGTAATTGGTGGCGGACAAACTGGTGCAGACGTATTCCAACACATCTTCGACAATACCTTTGGTGAGGTTAAAGAGATTAATTGGATATCGCGCCGCTCTAACATAGAAGCCTTAGATGAAAGCTGCTTTACTGACCAGTACTTCATGCCAGATTACGTAGATGGTTTTTACCAACTGGCACAGCAAACCAAGAACAGTGAAGTATCGCGACAGAAGCTAACCAGCGATGGCATCACCAATGATTGCCTACAAGGCATTTATCAACGCTTATACCACGACCGTTTTGTACTCAATAAACCGAGTTGGTGGTCTATTCAACCCAATCGTACCCTTATGTCTATGGCACATTCAGAGCTTGGTTATAAGCTGCATTTGGAACACGGTCTTACCCACGACAATACTCAAATAAACGCCGATGTAGTGATTTTGTGCACCGGTTATAGCCGTGCTCTGCCGGCATGCTTAAGTGAACTTGCCAAGCAAATCCCACTTAATCCGCAAGGCCTGCCCGAGCTATGCCCAGACTTTAGCGTGAAATGGCCTGGTGCAAATCGCAACCACATTTACATGGTTAATGCTGGCATTCATAGCCACGGCATTGCCGAGCCGCAATTAAGCTTAGCCACTTGGCGTGCGGCGAAAATACTTAACCACGCCAGCGGCCAAAATCTCTACGATATTGAGCCCGCCGAGGCAGTCGTTGACTGGGGATTAAATGCTATGGAGCAAACCGAGCAAGGTTTAGCGGCATTAGGTTCATAGTTGTTAATTGCGGCTTCGGCCGCTTTATCTCCCTTCAGCAGCCCTCAAGTTAGCTATCTAGAAACAAGCCTCCAAAAGTTCTGGAGGCTAGTAGTTATGCGCTGAAACTAAGGCCGTTATGAAGCATCTTTATAAGGGTTACGCGGGTCTTGCGTCCAGTTCATGTAAGGCTTCTCGGCCTCCTTTTGCTCCATCTTAATACACTGCTCAACTGGGCAGGTGATTTGGCAAAGGTTACAGCCTACGCATTTATCTTCAATTACTTCAAACGCAACACTGCCATCGGCGCGCTCTGTTTTATTGATGGCTTGGTGAGAGGTATCTTCACAGGCAATATAGCAGCGGCCGCAGCCAATACATTTGTCTTCGTCAATATCGGCTACAACTTTGTAGTTCATATTGAGGTACTTCCAATCGGTAGTATTAGGAACTGCTAGGCCTTGAAAGTCAGTGATTTTTTCATAACCCTTGCTGTCCATCCAATTAGATAAGCCCGACTTCATCTCTTCAACAATTCTAAATCCGTAGATCATCGCCGCGGTACACACTTGCACCGAGCCCGACCCCAAAGAAATAAACTCTGCTGCATCGCGCCAATTACCGATACCACCAATCCCCGAGATGGGTAAGCCCGCGGTTTCCGGATCACGAGCAATTTCGCTCACCATGTTTAAGGCAATCGGTTTAACTGCTGGGCCACAATAGCCACCATGAGTACTCTTACCATCTACAATCGGTCTGGCGGCCATTTGGTCCAAATCAATACCAGTAATTGAGTTAATAGTGTTAATCAGCGATACCGCGTCGGCGCCACCTCGTTTTGCCGCCTGAGCAGAAAAACGAATATCGGTAATGTTAGGTGTGAGTTTTACGATAACCGGCATGCTACTGTAGATTTTGCACCAGCGAGTCACCATTTCTACGTACTCTGGCACTTGTCCTACCGCTGCGCCCATGCCTCGCTCGGGCATCCCATGAGGACAACCAAAGTTAAGCTCTAAACCATCGGCTCCTGTTTGCTCAACTTGTTTTACAATTTTCTTCCAGGCTTCTTCTTCACAAGGCACCATCAGCGATACTACTAGCGCCCTATCTGGCCAGCTTTTTTTAACCGCTTCAATTTCACGTAAGTTAACTTCTAAGCTGCGATCGGTAATTAACTCGATGTTGTTAAAGCCAGCCACTTCGCCATTGTGGTCATAAATCGCCGAATAACGAGATGATACATTTACCGCTGCAGGATCTTCGCCTAGTGTTTTCCACACCACCCCACCCCAGCCGGCTTCATAGGCTCGTTCCACATTGTAAGCCTTGTCTGTTGGCGGAGCAGACGCTAGCCAAAATGGGTTTGGAGATTTAATTCCTGCAAATTCTATTGATAAGTCAGCCATAATTTCACACCTCTACCGAATTAATATGTTGATGAATAGCTAAGGCAGCTAACTTGCCTTGCTGAACAGCTTCAACAGTAAGATCTTGTCCCTCTGCGGTGCAGTCGCCACCAGCAAACACGCCATCAAGGCTAGTAACCTGCTGGCCTACGGTAGTGATTTTACCGTTACTTAGGGTGGGAATTAGCTGCTCTTTTTCGGGGTAAGCAAATTTTTGCCCCACCGCTTTGAATACAGCAGAGCAAGCAATATCAAAGGTTTGCTCGCTATCTTTTAATTGCCCGTCTTCACTATAGGTTTTCCTAAAGGTCATACTGCGTAGCACGCCATCATGGTCGAGGTTAATCTTCTCGGGCTTGGCCCAGGTTTTTATTCTCACCTGATGATTTTTAGCAATTTGTTGTTCGTGTTTGGTGGCGCTCATTTGCTCTTCACCACGGCGATAAACTAAGGTAACTTCTTCGGTGCCTAAACGTTTAAGCTGGCATGCCATGTCTATTGCGGTATTGCCCGCCCCAATAACTACTGCGCTTTCCGGTGGGATATCGAGTTGATTGAGGTCACTGGCTTGGCGTAACTCTCTAATAAAATCAACAGCATTAATCACTTGAGGATGAACTTCGTTCACCAACATTAATGACTGCACATCTTGTAGGCCCAGTGCCAAGAACACTGCATCAAACTTGTCTTTTAGTTGCTCTAGGCTGATGTCTTTTCCTAAAGCTGTTTCGGTATGTAAGGTAATACCGCCGATGCTTAATATAAAATCCACTTCTTTTTGGGCAAAGTTGTCGGTGAGCTTATATTTGGCAATGCCATACTCATTTAAGCCACCCGCTTTGGATGCAGCTTCGAAAATTTCCACATCATTACCCAACATCGCTAAACGGTGAGCACAACTTAAACCGGCTGGCCCAGCACCTACAACAGCTACGGTTTTTCCAGTGGCAGCTTCACGCTTAAAGGGATGACCAACAAATACTGCATTGTCTGTCGCATGACGTTGCAATAGGCCAATCTTCACCGGAGCCTGTTCTTGTTCTTTGTTTCGAACACATGCTTGTTCACACAGTATTTCCGTTGGACACACCCGCGCACAGCTGCCACCCATTATGTTTTCTTGGTAAATGGTTTTGGCTGCGCCAGTTAAGTCATCAGCATGAATACTGGCAATAAAACTAGGAATGTTAATTTTTGAAGGGCAAGCGGTTATGCAAGGCGCGTCGTAGCAATAATAACAACGCGAACTTTCTATTCCGGCTTGGCGGGCACTTAACGCAGGGTTAATGTCCTTGAACATTTGATCAAGCGCTAGCTGCTGTTGCGAATAGCCTTGCGGCTTCTCCATACTCATCACCATGGGATCTCCTTATCTTTTTTATTACTGAGACGTGCATCTCTAGTTGTATAAAAATAAGGCAAAGCCCATGCCACCTCCTGACCGCGCGGTCAGAAGATCACTTTGAAACAATCAATATCATCATATCCATTTGTTTTTTATGGATAATTAAGTCACTTTCCAGCTAAAAATAACTTAGCACTATTACAACTGCTGCAATTACACGGTATGCTTTAGTTAGGCTACTTGCTCACTTTAAAGGCAAACAGCTACATAATAGTGCAATAAGTGCTCTTACATTGAGAAACTAATTAGTATGAAAACTCCGCCGCCAGGCAAAGCAAAACGCCGTAAGCTCGCCGATATTCGCAAAGACAACTTGAAGCAAATCTTAGAGGTAGCAGAAAAGCTATTTGCTCAAAATGGCTATAGCGCTACTACCATTGCAGCCATCGCAGCCGAAGCTAACTTACCCAAAGCAAATGTGCTCTATTACTTCAAAACTAAAGAAGCCTTATATAAGGGTGTTTTAAGCCAACTGCTGGTGGTTTGGATGAGCCACATGGATGAGATGACAGCCGATAACCACCCCAAGCTGGCGCTACGCCAATACATATTGCAAAAAATGACGCTATCTAAAGAGCACCCAAATGCCTCTCGAATATTTGCTGCCGAAATCCTGCATGGTGCGCCTTACTTGCGTGAGCAATTAGCCACCGAGCTAAAACAACAGTTTGATAAAACCTGTCAGGTATTTAGGGAATGGATCGCCAAGCAGTGGATGGATCCCATCAACCCAGAGCACCTGCTATTTATGATTTGGTCGTCTACTCAGGCTTACGCCGATTATGCAATGCAAAGCAGTATGATGATGGATAAAGAGAAGTTGGAAGAAAGCGACTACGAGGAAGGCGTTGAGTTTCTCACACGCATGGTACTTAAAGGTTGTGGCGTTAAACTATTCTAATAAAACAATAGCTTAACATCACAACAAACTAACAGAGCAAGCAATATTACTCAGTACTCTGGATAGCTTTTTTCGTTAATTTAAGTTCAAGCCAAATCACTTGCCAGCATCGTACTATCTTCACTAACTTGTTCTGCCATTGTCAGCATGGCATTTAATAATACCGAGCAGCCTGCTTCACATTCTTCTTGGGTCGTGCTCTCAATTTCGTTATGACTAATCCCATCTAGACAAGGGGTAAAAATCATTCCAGTAGGCGCAAAATCGGACACATAACAGGCGTCGTGTCCGGCACCAGCGATAATATCCATATGGCTGTACCCCAGTTTAGCCGTCGCGTTTCTTACTGCTTCGACACACGCTTTGTCAAAGTGGATAGGCTCATAATACCAAAACGGATCCAGCTCAATTGCTACTTCGGTTTGCGCGGCTAACTCAGCAACAAAATCACTAAGTTCTTTATCCATAGCACTTAGCTCTTCATCCAAAGGATGGCGTAAATCAATACTCATTTCAATTTTACCGGGAATGGTATTTCTAGAGTTGGGCGTAACATTAACAAAGCCTACGGTTCCGCACCCCGGAGGGTGAGCTTTGGCAATGTCTTCTACCTTTTGAATGAGCTGAGTACTGGCCAACAGCGCATCCTTACGCAAGTGCATTGGAGTAGTACCAGCGTGTGACTCTCGACCCGTTAACGTAGCATTAAACCAGCGCTGCCCCTGACCTCCGGTCACTACGCCAATCTGTTTTTCTTCCGCCTCTAAATAGGGGCCTTGTTCAATATGCGTTTCGAAAAAGGCATGGAACTGTCTACCGGTTACTGGAACATCTCCGGCAAAACCTATTCGCTGCAGCTCGTCACCTAAACGCAAACCATCAACATCACGACTGTCCAATATCTCTTGCAGACTAAAGCGGCCAGACACCACCCCAGACCCCATCATTGCTGGTGCGAATCGCGAGCCTTCTTCATTAGTCCATACCGATATTTCAATAGGATGTTTGGTTTTAATACCAAGATCATTGAGTGAGCGCACCACTTCTAAGCCGGATAGTACGCCGAAAACCCCATCAAATTTACCACCCGAAGGTTGAGTATCTAAGTGACTGCCTGTTCCAACAGGCGCTAAACTCATATCCTCACCGGGGCGTACACAAAATATGTTGCCAACCTGATCAACACTTACCGTACACCCGGCTTCTTCAGCCCACTTAATGTAAAGCTCGCGACCTTGCTTATCGAGATCAGTTAAGGCTAAGCGCTTGCACCCCCCTTTGGCTGTGGCACCTATTTTTGCCATTTCCATTAAACTGTCCCACAAGCGGTCACTATTAATTTTAAAGCTACTCATCATGGCCTCCAATAACCAAAATACGCCTAGTACTAAGCAGTGAAGTAACAAATCAGTTCTATACGAGGTGGACACATGCAAACTACTGACCACGCGGACAGGATATAAACCATAAACACATAAACCATTGATTTATTTAAAAATAAATAAAACGCATACAAATAACATCAGTAAAAACAGTTAATTCCCGAGTAAATTGCTCAGTTTTTATGCACTAATATTGGGCTTAACCGCCCAGCCTTGAGGCGTTAGCCTTCTTTGCCAAGCTATATAATCACTGCCACCTTAAGCTCTCAAGCCAAGTAAGTACGCGGCTTACAGCACACTCAAACACAACTTCTGTCCATATGGTCAGCAGATTGCATAAACACAAATACCTCAAAAGAGATAGATAAACACCTCATGCATGGTGTTGTCTTTAAGCAAGTCGAAATGGAGTTTGTGAGCCATGAGTTTATTAATAAAAGGTGGAAAGGTAGTAAACGCTGATCAAAGCATATTTGCCGACGTTTACTGTGAACACGGTTTGATTAAAGCAATAGGCGAGAACCTAAGCGTTCCCGACGATGCCGAAGTCATCGACGCCAAAGGCAAGCTGGTTATGCCTGGAGGTATCGATCCGCACACTCACATGCAGCTTCCGTTTATGGGAACAGTGGCAAGCGAAGACTTCTATAGCGGCACTGCTGCTGGCTTGGCCGGCGGCACCACCATGATTATCGACTTTGTAATTCCCAATCCTCAGCAACCCTTGATGGAAGCGTTTAATACTTGGAGAGATTGGGCTTCGCGCTCGGTAGCTGACTACTCTTTCCACGTAGCGGTAACCTGGTGGGACGACAGCGTATACCAAGATATGGGCCTGTTAGTTAACGAACATGGCGTGAACAGCTTTAAACACTTTATGGCATATAAAAATGCCATTATGGCGGAAGACGAAACCTTGGTGAACAGCTTCAACCGCTGCTTAGAGTTAGGCGCTATGCCTACGGTGCATGCGGAAAATGGCGAGCTTGTCTATCACCTGCAACAAAAGCTGCTTGAAGCTGGCATGACTGGCCCAGAAGCTCACCCACTCTCTCGGCCTACCGAAGTAGAAGGCGAAGCCGCCAACAGGGCGATCCGTATCGCGCAGTCTTTAGGCGTACCACTGTATTTAGTGCACGTTTCATGTAAAGAAGCAGTAGATGAAATAGCCAGGGCTCGCCATGAAGGTCAACGGGTTTACGGTGAGTGTTTAGCCGGACATTTAGAGTTAGATGACAGCGTTTATCAAAGCACTGATTGGGCAACCGCGGCTGCTCATGTTATGAGCCCGCCTTTCCGACCTAAAGGTCACCAAGAGGTATTATGGAAAGCACTACAGGGTGGCACATTACAAACTACCGCCACTGATCACTGCTGTTTTTGTGCTGAGCAAAAAGCGGCTGGGAAAGATGACTTTAGCAAAATCCCCAATGGCACTGCCGGCGTAGAAGACCGGATGATGGTGCTTTGGGATTCGGGCGTTAATCAAGGCCGTTTAAGCGAGCAAGAGTTTGTCGCGGTTACATCGACTAACTCGGCCCAAATATTCAATATTTACCCGCAAAAAGGCAGCATTGCCGTGGGCTCGGATGCCGATATCGTTATCTGGGATCCGCAGAAAAAACATACTCTCTCGGCCGCCACCCATAACCAGAAAATTGATTTTAATATCTTTGAAGGGCGCACGATAACCGGCGCACCTCACATCACTATTAGCCAAGGTAAGGTGGTATTTAAAGATGGTCAGTTGTTTGTAGAGGAAGGAGCCGGGCGCTACATAAAACGACCCGCTTTCCCTTCTATTTTTGATGCCGTGGAAAAATTTAATAAGGCAAATACTCCAGTGCCAGTACAGCGCTAATTATTTACCGAGTTAATCGCAAGACAGAGGGACAACAATGCTAGCAATTAAACAAGTCATGGATGAACAGACAATAGACCAAGCTGCTGAACTCAAACGTTCAATGATTTCGGTAGAGGATCTGTCGCTGGTGTTTACTACCAACGACGGCCCAGTAAATGCCCTTTCAAACATTAACTTGAATATTAACGAAGGCGACTTCGTTTCATTTATTGGCCCATCTGGCTGCGGTAAAACCACCCTATTGCGGGTAATTGCCGACTTAGAACAAGCCACTTCTGGCAGTATCAAAGTAGACGGCACTTCTCCTAAAGACGCCCGACTTAATCGACTTTATGGCTACGTATTTCAAGCGCCTGGCTTACTACCGTGGCGCACCATTCAACAAAACTGTGCCCTGCCAATGGAGATATCGGGTCAGTCTGGTGCTCATCAACAAAAGCAGATTGATAAAAACCTAAAAATGGTTGGCCTACAAGACTTTCACAACAAGTTTCCTTGGCAGCTATCAGGAGGCATGCAACAACGCGCCTCAATAGCCCGTGCTTTATGCATTAATCCGCAATTACTGCTAATGGATGAGCCCTTTGGAGCTCTAGATGAAATTACCCGTGACCACATGAACATGGAGTTACTACGCATCTGGCAGGAAACACAGAAAACCGTGGTATTTGTTACTCACTCTATCGACGAAGCGGTGCTTCTCTCCACCCATATCGTGGTGATGTCGCCACGACCTGGGCGAATAGTAAAAGTGATTGAGAGCCCCTTGCCTAGGTTAAAAACACTGGCATTACGCGACCAAGCGGCTTTTCATCAATTGGCTGCCGAAATTCGTAGCGCCCTAGCCAACGACCATGCCATTGATTAGATTCATGGGAGAGTAGTGATATGAAAAACCTCAACTTCCGCGCCAATTGGCTACCGCTCGCCAGCATGATTTTAGCCATTATTAGCATTTGGTATATCGCTGCCTTGCTGATGAATGGCAACCAACTAATCAACCAGCTAGAACGTAAAAAACAGCAGTGGTCATACAGCCAAGTTATTAGCCAAGCCTATCAAGTAAAACGCCCCATGCTGCCGGCTCCGCATCAAGTAGCCTTAGAGTTAAAAAAGTCGGTTTTTGATACGGCAATTAGCTCTAAGCGCTCCTTAGTTCACCATAGCTTAATCACCTTAAACTCGACCATGCTTGGTTTCCTTTTGGGCTCTGTTGTAGGCATTGTGATTGCCATTGGCATCGTTCATAACAAGACCTTAGAAGCGAGTTTAATGCCCTGGATTATTGCTTCCCAAACCATTCCAATACTCGCTATTGCCCCAATTATTGTGGTGGTATTAGGCGCGCTTAATATCACCGGGGTATTACCTAAAGCGGTTATTTCTATGTACTTGTCTTTCTTCCCGGTCACCATTGGCATGGTAAAAGGCTTACGCGCTTCAGACACTTTGCATGTAGAACTCATGCACACCTACAATGCCAGCGCTCTACAAACGTTTTGGAAGCTTAGATGGTATTCGGCCCAGCCCTACTTATTTGCCAGTTTAAAAGTGGCCATTGCGGCCGCATTAGTAGGTGCCATTGTTGCCGAACTGCCAACAGGTGCCCAAGGTGGGTTGGGCTCTCGCTTGTTAAGTGGCTCTTACTATGGCCAAACGCAACAAATTTGGGCAGCACTGATCATGGCAGCACTCCTCGGCTCATTACTAGTATGGATAGTTAACCTAGCAGAAACCGCCTTGCTAAAACGTCGCGGAGGGCTGAGCAATGCCTAAGTATGTTTTAACCATCGTTTACCTCAGCCTATTGGCAGGCCAACTAGCGCTAGTAAGCACCAGTGAACAAGGTTTTTATCAGCAATCGCCAGCCTTGCTAATGCTGCTTGCGGTATCTGCTTATGCTGTTGCGGCCTTACTCAGTCAGCTGACACAACTGGCCGAAACTCGCCCTAGCTACGCTGCCGTTACTAAGGTACTAGTGCCTAGCTTGTTTGCCTTTATGCTACTGCTTACTTGGCAAAGCATAGTGGTAGGTTTTGCCGTCTCTGCAGTGTTGCTGCCAGCACCTAGCGATATTTTTTATAGTTTAACTAACAACTTACCGATGTTTTGGGCCGACTTTAAACAAACTTATTTAAAGGCGGTTTTGGCGGGGTACTTCCTTGGTTGCAGCGCTGGATTCATAGTTGCTCAAGTGGCAGTAAAAAGCCGGTTTTTGCGAGCAGGTTTAGTGCCATTGGGGAACTTTATGTCGGCGATCCCAATTGTTGGTATCGCCCCCATCATGGTGATGTGGTTTGGCTTTGACTGGCAATCAAAAGCGGCAGTGATTGTAGTGATGACATTTTTCCCAATGTTTATTAATACGCTTGCGGGTTTACAGTCAACCGACGCCATTCATAACGACCTCATGCATACCTACGCTGCTAACAAGTCACAGATTTTTATAAAAAGCCAACTACCACAGGCTTTACCGTTCATTTTTAACGCCTTAAAACTCAACTCTACACTGGCACTCATTGGCGCAATTGTGGCTGAGTTTTTTGGCACACCTATCGTAGGTATGGGCTTTCGGATTTCTACTGAAGTAGGCCGAATGAACATGGATATGGTTTGGGCCACGATTGTTGTTGCGGCAATTGCGGGGTCCTTAAGTTACGGAGCCTTGGCTCTTTTAGAAAGGTCATTACTGTTTTGGCATCCCGCTTTTAGAGGAAGCCATAAGCGCTAATTTACACACTCAGGCATTGTTGCAATAAAGGGAATTAACTATGAATAAGAAACTGATTTCATTGGCATCAGGCGCTGCATTACTTGCAGCTAGTTTTGGGACATCTGCAGCAGAGAAGCTGACTTTACAGCTAAAGTGGGTAACTCAAGCTCAATTTGCTGGATACTACGTAGCGCTAAACAAGGGTTTTTACCAAGACCAGGGAATTGATTTAACCATTAAACCAGGCGGACCCGACATCGCCCCAGCACAAGTGCTTGCCGGTGGCGGAGCCGACGTAGTGGTCGACTGGCTACCCTCTGCATTAGCAACACGAGAAAAAGGCTTACCACTGGTTAACATAGGGCAGATTTATGGCAAATCGGGCATGATGTTAACCTGTTTGAAATCTAGCGGAATTTCTAGCCCTGCCGACTTTAAAGGCAAAACGTTAGGAGTGTGGTTTTTTGGTAACGAATACCCGTTCTTGAGCTGGATGTCTAAACTAGGCTACGACACAACGGGCGGCGAAGATGGAGTTACAGTTCTAAAACAAGGGTTTAATGTAGACCCTATTTTCCAAGGCCAAGCAGATTGTGTTTCAACCATGACTTACAACGAATATGGCCAAGTGTTAGATGGCGGCTTAAGCAATGAAGAACTGATGCTGTTTAAGTATGAAGAAGAAGGCGTTGCTACTTTAGAAGACGGCTTATATGTACTAGAAGACAGCTTAAAAGACAGTAAAAAACTAGCTACTTATGCCAAGTTTTTAAAAGCAACGATTCAAGGCTGGGAATGGGCGGCAGCTAATCCTAAAGAAGCAGGCCTAATAGTATTGGATTACGATGATACTGGCGCTCAAACAGAGGAGCACCAAATTCGTATGGCTAACGAGGTAGCTAAATTACTGGCCAGCAGTGATAAAGGTATCGGCTACTTAGACCCAGCAGCCTTTGACCGCACTGTGAATGTTTTACTGGATAGTGATTCGACGCCGGTAATCACCAAAAAACCGGAAGGCGCGTACACTCATGCAGTATTCGAAGCCGCGGCAAAACTATAAAGAATTAATCAGACTTGGCTAACCCAAAGGCTGCTTATTGCAGCCTTTTTACTATCTGCTGGTAACGACTTCTCACTTATACCAATCACACTAAGTAAGTGATCAGAAATAACGCCGGAAAAATACTCGAGAATAAGGCCGAATTTTTCGATAAGTAGTTATTCTACAATCAAAAATTCTAACGCAGTTATCGAGTATTTTAACCAGATAGAATGAACAGTTACTTAGTACGATTGGTATTAAGACTTTAGTGTCCGCCTCGCCCTTCTAATCGGCCACATCAGCAGGCCGCCAAACAACAAAGCGGCCAATCCACTATAGGCTAATAATAATGGCTCTAAAGATATACCAGGTTTGAAGTTAGCGAGCACTTTTTCAAGCGTTTCCCAGCGCTGAGGGCTAAACATGTATTTGGCTTTCTGATAATAAGTGCCTTGCTCAAAGACTATAATGGCTTGGTTCAGCTCCTCGTATTCATACATGGTTTGCTGTTTTTGCTCAGCGTCTGTGCGCACCGCCAAGTTAGGATTATTTTTAAAGTCATCAATCATCGCGTCAATGCTTGGGTATTGGTGCAACTCAGCATTCCGATGAAAGTTGTCCACTTGCTGTTGCAATACATCATGTTGGCCACTAACAAACTGCAAGT
Source organism: Agarivorans sp. OAG1 (assembly GCF_037076485.1). Lineage (NCBI taxonomy): Bacteria > Pseudomonadati > Pseudomonadota > Gammaproteobacteria > Alteromonadales > Alteromonadaceae > Agarivorans > Agarivorans sp. OAG1. The sequence continues at coordinate 856,898 of NZ_AP028990.1, read as the reverse complement.
AATGATTGCTTAACAGCGGCAACTGCATAAAGCCCAACAACAGAACCGCAAACAAAACCTTGTCTAAGGTATTAACCAACAAACCGCGCCCTCTTAACAACCGATGCCAAACAAGAACAATAAGCGAAGTCAGAGCTTACTTCAAAGCCATTGATTGATAACGCTCACGAATAGGCACGTGAAACAGGATTGCTTGTTTAAGCTATTTGATTGAAATCCGATTGGGCTAAATGATGGCACACATAGGGAAAACGCCGGCATCAAAATGCAAAAAAGCCGTCACTAGGACGGCTTTTTCTAAATATGGTACAGAGGCCGGACTTGAACAATACAATTAACGTATTGATTTTAAATCATTAAAAATCAATGAGGTTGGCAAAGGGTTACATTCAGGGTTACTTAAACTAATCGTCAACTTAAAATAATAAATAAACTACACCCAGATTACTCAATTCAAACTAAATTTATGCGTATGCATCCCCCACATATTACTAATCTACCCTACAACTTCTATCATTGGTTTTCTGTCGGTGCAGCAACAAAAAATTACTTAGCAACCAATAAAACAGCCTTTGCTCAACTAAGCATGAACAATCATTTTACAATCGCAGTGCAGCCGTCACTTTCTGTTGCTCATTACACAAATAACTCACCCGATAATAAGATGCTTCAAAGCCTGCTAGCGAGATAACCTGATTAGCCGGAATAACCTCTCCAGCAGTATTGGTGATCTCTTGAGCGAAGCTGACTGAATTAGCCACTTTTAAATTAGCAATAACCGGTTCAGGCAAGCCGTGGCTTAAATCCACCGCTAAGGCCTTACCATCGAGGTACAAGGTTTTATGTTGAGCGCTTAAAATGTTGTGTTCGACCCTTACCCCACCCTCGGCAGCACAACTAAGTTTGAATATGCCGTAATGCTTAACCAAACCTACCAAGCCATGAATGTTCGATTTAAGCACTCCCGCACTAGTGAACAGTTCTTTATAGGTGATTTGCGCATTGTTACTAATGGTTTCGTTGGGTTGGTTTTTAACCCTAAAGCTGTTGTAGGCAAACAAGCTAGGAGACACAAGCAATGCGAACAAGCCCAGCCAAATAATCGATTTCAAAACCCACTCCTTGTAATGACCAATTTGTTGCATGTTGCTTCCCTAGTTGATAACGCTTAGTTCAGGCTATCAACCACTGAGCCTTGCTTTACTTAACGCAGCACATCCTTGTGCTTTATCTGACGCTCTTTACACTTTAAAGCCCAATACCAGCTCATTTTGCTGATGGGCTAATTCGTCGAGCTTATTACTCACTTTGGCTACCAGCTTCATTGAGTGAGTATTGGAGTCGGCAACATTGTTTATATCCTCCAAGCTACGAGCAATCATATTGGCGGTAGTCGTTTGCTCTTCAGCGGCATGAGCTATTTGATAGCTCATTTGGCTAATTTCGGCGATGCTGGTTTGAATATCATTCATGGCTTTATTAGCTTGCTCTGAATGCTCCACGCTGTTTTGCATTTCACTCACACAGCGTTGAATCACTGCGTTAGCATCTTCTGATTTATCTTGTAAACCTTGGATCATTTCTTCAATTTCGCTGGTTGCATCAGTGGTGCGTTTCGCCAACACCCTCACTTCGTCGGCCACTACCGAGAAGCCACGCCCTTGCTCACCCGCCCTAGCAGCCTCGATGGCGGCATTTAGCGCTAATAAGTTGGTTTGCATCGCTATTTGCTGAATTACGTCGAGAATAGAGCCAATGTCTACACTCATTTGCTGCACCGCAGAAACCGCATCTACCGACTCATTAAGTTGACCAGATAGGGTATTAATAGTGGCGGTGTTGTTACTCATTACTAAACTACCGGTGCGCACAGCAGACTCTACATCGCCCACCTTTTGCATCGAGCTTCTCGCACTTGCCTCTACATCTTTAACTGAGTGCTCCATTTCGGTCATGGCGGTCGCAACAGTAGCCGTTTGATGGCGCTGCTCGCCAAGGCGATCACTTGATTCCGACATAGCAGACTGGTTTTGCGCAGACACCTCGGCCAGGTTAGTAGAAGTTACTCCTAGCTTTTGCAAAATGCTCTGCAAGTGGCTCGCTAAGGTATTAATGTGCGCGCCCAATTGTTCAAATTCGATGAAACTGTGATTGTCCACTCGCTGGCGCATATCACCAGCAGTAAGCGCTTCTAAGGTCTGCAGCATACTGGCTAAAGGTTTGCGCACGTTACGAGAGAGGATCCAAGCCAAAAATAGTAAGAAGGCACTCACCACGCCACCAATAACAAAAGCATGCTGGTAACTATCGCGGTAAATAGTTTCAGCGCTATCTATGGCGCTATCTTTTAGTACGTTAGCCGCTTGTCTAAACTCGCCTAAAATGGCTAGCGCGCTATCTACTTCTTCGGCCAGCACTGCAATATTTTGATACAGTAAGTTGCGTGATTTAACCGAGCGGTGATGTAAATCTAATACCCCACCCTTTTTGCCAACGTCTTGAATAAACTGTTCAGTAGCTTGATCAAAATGCTGGCTAAGTTCGGGCAATTGTGTGGCCAGACCTTGGTAAGAAAAGTTAAGCCTAGTAACACTTCGCTTATTGTTTTTGATTGCCTCGGCAATAGCTTTTACATCATCACTAGCCAAGGCATCTGAGGTAATGGTTTCGGTTTGTTTTAGTTTTTCAAAATAGCTTTTAGCCATTAGTTTTACGGCTAGATCATCTTGGCTATTTACAAACTCGCTCATGCCTAAGCGCAATTCGGTTTGTAGTTGTTGAAAACGGCGAGCGGTTATTCGGCGCTCACTTTGAGCAGAAAGTTGGTTACGATAGTTAGCCATAGCCAGTTTAGATTCGGCAAAATAACGTTGCTCTAGTTCTTCTAATGCAAACAGTTGCTCAGTTAGTGAAGAACCTTTAGGTGTAGCTTGCTTAAGCTTTGCCAGAGCTGCTAAAAATGCTTGATGGTCTTGCTCGAATTTATCGGCAAACTCTTGCTGTTTGGCATTGTTTTCTGTGGTAAGAAAATCTTTAAAAGTTTTATCAGCAATCAGCAAGTTTACGCTGGTGAGATTGGAATAGGTGACTAGTGGAAGGGCATCGGAGTTAACCATCAGTAGTTGCTGGTGAACCCGACTAGTGCCATTTAGCATTAAAACAACAGTAACAATAAACAGCGACACCATTACCGCAAAGCCTAAGTACATACGCCTTACCAACGAGGTATTACGGGCTTTTTTATTTGAGAACAATCTAATCATACATCACCAAGAATTTACTATGTTGACAATATCAATAACAACGACATAACTAATTACCAGTAAAATAAATACTCCTATCAAAACCATTATCTGACTCCTAAGTTGGCAAGTAGTTAAAAAAGGACGAGACAAAAGCGCTACTAAATACAGTCCTACACAAACAGTATTCGTGGTTACTTAAGCTAGCGAGCTCTTGTTCAGCTCTCTATTGCTCGCTGTCTAGCTAACCGCGTTATTGCCTCGCCTACCCCAATAAAAAGGTAAAGAACGAAAGGAAACGTTTTGAACTAGCTAGCCTCTAGTTAAGTAGAGGCTATAAAGGGTTTACCACCACACGTCGGCTTGGAAGCCTAAGATGAAGTCACTATCTGACTCACCCGATTCGTTAGTGTGGGTCCACGACTTAGGCAGATATGTAGCTAAGAAACGAATTTCTGGAGCAGGTCCCATACCGGTAGGTAAGATGAAGGTTGGCGCAACAGTAATTTTAGACTGGTTAGACGTAGCACCACTCCAGTTGTTGTGCACATAACCTAACTCACCTTGTACGTAGAAGTGGTCGCTTACAGGGAACGTTGGGCGAACCATTGCAGAAATCCAGTAGTCGTAACTACCTAGGTCATTTTCGTGGTGGTCGTTGTATTGGCCTTGAATAGACGGGAAGAAGCCAATGCCATTATCTAGGGTGTAACCGCCCCACAATAATAAACGCGCCGAGGTATCTTTCTCATCAACCATGGTTAACAAGCGGTTGGCATCACCACCAGCAGACGCTGAACTCCAGGTCCAATCTGGGTGTTCACCTTGGAACTGCGAACCAGGGTGGTAAGCGTTATAAGAAGTGATAGTACCTGCTAGCAAGTTGCCTGAACCTAAACCTTTACCGGCTTGAGCAATAATTTTAGAGAAGCCATTACCAGGAATACCAAAGAAGCTATTAAGGGTATAGATAGCGGTTAAATCGTAGCCCGTTTCGGCCCACTCTTTACCATCCATATCCCAGTTATCTGGCATGGTTTTATACATAGCAGACAGTTCAAGCGCGCCATAAGTCACACCAAATTGAAAGGCATGCATGATGTTATTAAGGTTTTCTAAATTACCTGCATCGTCAGTCGCCCAACGGTCAATATCAGGGTCTACGCGATCACTGGCAATGTAGGCAAAATCCAGCAGTGCATCACCCACTTCGTAGCCAGTAATACCTACACCGGTACCCGACATATCACTGTAGAAAAAGTCGGTCATAAAGATGTAGTTATCTTTACCGTATTCTCGTTTACCTCCCCAGAACACGCCACTTGAGGACATGCCATCAAACTCAATAAATAACTGGCCAAAACCCATTTGGAAGGCATCGGCGCTGGCGCTTAGAGAACTCTCCTGGCCGTAGTCGCCTAAGCCAACATTTACTTTAACTGAGCGGCCATCATCAAAGGCCCAAGTATTAGCAAAGTTAAGGCTAGCATCGTTATCGGCTTCCAAGCCTAAACGACCTAAGGTTTCTTTTTGGCCTGCAAAATTAGATTTTTTAAAATCGTTTTCGGCACTTGTTAGTAGCCCTGCACGAAAGTAGCCATGAAACTCAAAACCTTCGGTAGACGCATTAGCACCACCAGAGAGAGACAAGCTAGACACTGCAGCTAAGCACGCAAGCGATAGTTTAGACAATTTCATTTTAACTCCATTAAAAGTCAGTATTTTCCATATAAAACAACCATCAAAAAGTAAGCGCTTTCTTTTCTTGGCTAAAAAAATGAAAATCTCTAATGCACAAAGCTCACAAAACAGCCACAAACGGCTTAATGAGACAAAGACCAGTAAAAACACATTAAAAAACTTTCATTTTTAGTATAAATATTTAGCAAATAACATAATGTGACCGCCTCCACACAAAAAGAAAGCGCTTACTATTTGAATTTGAATGAATTAAATATATATAAATCAAAGAATTATATGAATAAAACCAAGCTAAGTGGAGATAGGTTAAGAATTTTGTAGCAAATTCACACTCTACGTTACCAACGGGCGCAGTTAACTAGAGTGTGAAGAAGGTTATAACTAAACTTTACTGTGCTTTTACAGCCTTAACAAAAACCTCATTGGCATTCACTAAACCTGCTTGCTCAGCGTCTTTAACTATTTTTAGAGCTTTATCATAGTTCCCATCGGCAACTGCTTGCTGAATAAGTTGCTCAAACATGGCCGCTACCTCTGGTTCTATGCTAGATATTTGCGTATTGCTACTGGCTGAGTTAGCGGAAATACTATCGACACTAGATTGACTAGGTTCTACCTTTACAGCGCTATTGCTAGTTGTAACTACCGCAGCAGCAGCAAGCGCATCAGCATTTTGCTTCTCTGCTGGGACATAATCAAAAGCGAGGCGAGCGGCGCCAATGGCAGTATGTGGTACAGGCTTGTTCATATGAATCTTCATATTTACATCTACTCTGCCAGTTTCTGCGGCCTTACTGTCTGGTGGGTTCAGCTTAGTTTGCTGCTGCATTGCTTCGGTGGTAGTAAACACCAATAGGTATTTCGCCTTTTGCTGGTCTCCGTAGCGGCTCGGCAGCAATATATTGCCGTAATAACGATCTACGCTAACAATAGAGCTGGGATCGTAGTTAATCGTAGTGTCGTCGAATAACTGCAAAGGTTGATGATCTTCATCAAGCACCAAAATCGATGGTACAAACACACTATTTACTATAGGGGCCGATACATCAATATTGGTTGCTCCTTGCGCATTAGGTAGCTCAAATGCCTTTACAAAGGAGCGCCCAGAGCTAAAGTTAAATACCGGGTCACTGGCCGTAATAGTAAAATCTAACTTGCCTGGCGCAGTAACTAATTGGTAATCAAGCTGCTTTAAAGATTCACAACATATTGCAGCTTGCTTTAAGGCTGCATAACCTTCTTCTGGCGCAATTTTCTGAATATCTTTGGTATCGTCAGTTCCGTAGTCAACAATCATGCTTTGATTATTACTACAAGCGGTCAAGGCTAACACTATACTTGCGGCCAAAATTGTTTTCATAACAGTTCCCTTTATCTCTAGCAATGCACGCCACACCGCGTGCTACGGGCCTTCCAGCCCTGCCACTTAGTACCTATAAATGTGTTCCGCTTAGCATTTTAGAGTAAAAACACCGACAAACTTCACGTTCAACACATCAAAGTAAGCGCTTTCTTTTTATCAATGTAATAATTCTGCTGCCAAATACAAGGCAAATATTAATCAATAACGCGTTTTGTGAGATGCCTACCAGATAGCATTACTGCGCCAAGCAATACCAGAGGTAACAAAAGTAATGAAGTATTGTCGACAAGAAATCTACTATCCCTTGTTGGTGGTATTCACCATAAGCCTTATGTTGTGGCAGCAGTTTGGTATGAACATGTCGCTAAACTACCCGATTGATCAGCACTTTAATGCGACAGCACTTAACGATGACATAAATGGGGGGGCATCTGTTGGTACTCTTATGGTTAACGATGCCAATGTCACTTTGCACTGCAAAACCGTAAACTCTCATACCTTTCCATTTTGCAGTATGTTAATTCCACTTAAAGCTAAGCTAAAACAATATGCCGACTTATCTAAGTTTGACACTTTAACGATAGACTTAACCACCGTTGATCTAAGGCGCGACACTGTGCTGATTTACCTGCTCAATAATGAGCAAGATTTACCAAATGGTAATGACAGAATCAGCCATACTCGCGCCAATATTCAAGCCATAAACCCAACCATTGGGCGCGCTCAATATCAGCTAGCGCTAAATCAGTTTTATGTGCCTTCTTGGTGGGTATTTGCCAAACCCTATGGTATAGACACAGCAGCTAGGTTGGATAATGTAGAGTATTTACAAATTGCGACTGGCGACAATCGTTCACTTAAAGATTTAGAAATTACCCTGCATGCCTTTAGCTTTAGTGGTAAATGGATAAAAGCCAAAGATCTGTACTTTTTGCTGCTGTCGCTATGGATTGCCAGCATAGTGGTACATGCTATTTTCCTTGCCGGAAAAATGCGCAATAAATACCTAATATCGAAAACTCAAACTGAAGAGCTTAATAAAATCAATAGCTTTTTGAGCATTGAACGTGACAAATATAAAACCATGGCTAAGCACGACCCACTCACTAAATTGCTTAATCGAGCCGGCTTGAGTGGCACCCTCTCCACATTAATGAGTGAGTTCTCCCATTCATCTAAAGCAGCCAGCTTAATCATGTTTGATATTGACCACTTTAAACAAATAAATGATCAACATGGTCATGATGTGGGAGACCAAGTATTAGTATCTATCAGTCAGCAAGTAGCAGAGGTTATTAGAGACCAAGATGTATTTGCCCGCTGGGGCGGCGAAGAGTTTGTGATTGTGTGTCCTAATACCCAGTTAAAAGGGGCCTGTGTCTTAGCCGAAAACATTAGATCACTTATCGCGAACAGTCCGTTAATAGAGCAACAGCAAGTAACCAGCTCCTTTGGCGTTGCACAGCTAAACTCGGCCAACATTGATACTTGGTTTAAGCGTGCGGATGAAGCGTTATATAAGGCCAAAATGAATGGCCGAAACAAAATTGAATTTAGTTAGATATGATGCGAATACTCATGCGGCCTAGGGCACAGCCAACACTCGCTACTGCACTCTTACTAGGTCTATTGCTGCCCTATGGTGTTATGGCTGATAACCCACAAACCATTAGTTATCCTAAGTTCAGTCAACGCTCAGAGTATTTTGAAAAAGTTCTGGCACTTGCCCTAGCCAAAACCGAACAAGAATACGGCATTGCCAACCTTCAAGCCTATGAGCGAGAGCTAAGCAATGAACGCTTGCGCCGCTACCTACAAGACAAACAGTACATAGACGTAATGTGGTCCACAGCCACTAAACAGCGTAATCAAGCGCTGCGCCCAGTTAAGTTCGACTTATTAAAAGGCCTTGGCAAATATCGATTTTTGTTAGTACAGGCAGGCGACAGTAAGCGCTTTAAAGAGATAAACAGCTTACGCCAACTTCGCCAGTTTAGCGCAGGCTCTGGAACCTACTGGAGCGATACTAAAGTAATGCGTTATAACGGCATCGAGCCAGTTACCTCAGTAAACCACAGCTTGTTGCCTATGCTGACCGCTGGGCGCTTTGATTACCTTTCACGCGGTGCGCATGAGGTATGGTCTGAGCTTGCTGCTCATCCCAATCAGTTTGAATTACTGGATAACGTGGTTCTGAAATACTCTTGTCGTTACTTTTTCTACGTGAATAAAGACAATGTTGAGCTTGCAGAACGTTTAGAAAAAGGGCTTTATCTAGCTCTAAACGACGGCAGCTATAACCAGTTGTTCTTTAGTGAAAGCGACTTTAAGCAAGGCTGGGACAAACTCAATGAACTTGCTCCAGAAAGTGTCATCACACTTAATCTGCCCTAGGATTAAACGCCCAAACCACACAACCAAAAAAGGAAGCCAAGGCTTCCTTTTTGTTAAGTTAGCGATGCAAGCTAGTAAAAGTAGATGTTGTCTAGGTATACGCTATCACTGGTGGTACCCCAAAGCTGCACACCAAGTTGCGATAAGCTGGCGGCATCAAAAGCACCGGGTTGAACCATATCTGCAAATACTAGCTCAACACTAATCCACTGCTCGGTTGCCACAGGTAGCATGGTATGGATAACTGGGCCACTGGCAGAGACAACCTGGAATACCGCTTGGCTAACACCACTGGTAGCATACATATCAAAGCGCAAGCCAGTCATGCCAGATGCATTCACAACCCCATCTTGAATACCGTATTGAATGCCCGTTACGCCGCCTTCAACGCCATCTGGAATAATCTGTAAGCGAGCAACATTGTTACCTGCTACTTGAATCTCACTATGGCTTGGCGCATTCCACCAGTTATCAGACCAATAAGAAATCGGTTTATCTACTTGTAAACTATCACTGTATAAAACCAATATCTCATCATCGCTCACGCTAGGAACGTTAGCCGCAACGCTTGGCCCCGGATTTTCTGCTGCTAGTACAATTTCTAGGCTGGCATCAGCTCCCAATAACTGCTGATTTTTTTGCGCAGCTCCGTAACCGCTAGCATCGGCTTTAACCTTGTGCTCGCCTTCAGCAAGGCTAAGGTAAGCCACGCCACTGGCGTTAGTAGTTGCACTTTGCTCACCCACGCTCACCTGCGCTCCAGCAATGGCTTGAGCGGACTGATTTACAACACTTACTGCTAACTCGAAGGTATTTGACTGGCCAGAGAAGTACAGGTTATCTAGGAACACTGCTTTACCCTGCTCTCCCCACAACTTAATGCCGGCCATAGTTAACGTGGCTGGGTTTAATACACCGTCACCGTCGCCATCAGCATCTTGCATATCCGCGAAAGGAATTTGATAAGACACCCATTGCTCAGTTTGAGGAGAGATAACGCTATACAAAGCTGAGCCATCACTGGAGACTAAGTGGATCTCCAGTTGACTAATGCCCGCCTCTAAATACAAATCTAGGTTCATATTCACGTGAGAAGAGGCATCAACGCTGCCATTTTCAATACCAAACTCGATACCAGTAACACCGCCTTCTACGCCCAATCCGGCAATCTCATAACGGGCATAGTTGTTATCATCAATCACTCCAGGCGAGTAAAATGGCGCATTCCACCAGTTGGAGTTCCACACCGATATATATTGGTCTTCATTTAAGCTATCACTAAAAATCACTACTGCTTCGTTGTCGGCTAAGGCAGGTGGCTGTGGTGCAGCGCTACTTGGTTGGCTAGTCACTAACTCTTGGCTTAACATATAAATGTCTGTGAGCAACAAGCTGTCACTAATTGCGCTATCAAAAATTAAGCCCAGCCAAGTTAGCTGGCTAAAGCCATAGGGCAGAGGAACTTCCATTTCTACCCATCCATCATCCAATGGCGTGCCGCTGCTCAAGGCGTAAGCGACTTTAGATTCAGGATTGCTTGGCCCCTGCAATACCACCTCTACCGCAGTAAATGAATTGGCTTTTATTTTAAATCTAAGGTGGGTATAAGCATCAATCGCTACCGCATTTTCAGGCTCATTCCCCCAGGCAATAGACGCTTTATTGCCCCAGGCGGTGCCACTGGTGATATTAACAACGCGACCCATACTTGCATCATCAAGGTCACTAATTACACTGCCAGATCCCCAGTTATCTCCCCAGTGTTCAATGTTATACGAGCTATCATTGTCGGAGTGAAAAACATATAAAGGCCCACTAACTGTTGGCAGCGCCTCCAAATTAATACTTACGCTTAAGCCTTGATCACCAAGCTCTATAGATTGTTGGTGAGTTTGATATCCAGCCAAACTCACGCTCAAGGAATAGCTACCAGCAGCTAGCTCAAAGCTAGAGTAACCTTGTTGATCACTTGTTTGAGCCTGCTCTGCAATGCTTATCTGAGCATCTGCTAATGGTAATTGGCTATTTGCATCCACTACCGTGACAGCAACTTGATAAGCGTTTTGTGGCTCGGGGTCTGTCTCGCTGCTGCCTCCACACCCCAGCATTAAGGCACAACATATTGCCAAAAAGTAAATTTTGAGCATTTCAATCATCACTAATATCCTTATTAATTTTAATAAATTTCAGGTACAAAAGTGCCTACCCGATTGGGGACAGCAAGGCGAAAGGTAAAGCTTGGCTAAGCGCAAAAAGGCTTAGCCAAAAATGAAATAGCGCTTAAATCAGCGCTTATTTGAAGTGTTTACGACGAAAAACCAGCAGACCAGCTAAACCAAGCAAAGTTGCTAAGCCAAAGCTGCCACCACCCGAATCACCATCTGATTGACCATCAGCAGGCTCACTGCTTGCTTGCACAGTAAAATCTAAACCATCGCGGGTGCTAAGTTGGCTATCAGCGTTATGCTCTAGGCTTACTTGCAGGGAGTAGCTGCCATCAAGCATTGACGCAGGGTCAAACTGCAAAGTGGTTCCCTGCATAATTGGACTAGGTAGTTCATCGGTTTGCCAATACAAACTGTAATTGTCGAGTGGCTCTTCACCCTGCTCAATGTTGGCAGTTACCGTAACCATGCCGGCAGCAGGGTCGACTAAGCGAGTATCATTACCTGCTTGAGTAAGGCTAAGTTCAACACTGGCTAAACTGTCGCTAGGCTCAGAATCATCGGCTCGGGGCGCATTTTCATCACAGTAGCTAGCATCGCTGCTATCGCTAAATTGGCAATGGGCAATGTAATCGACTTCCATAGTAGCAAGCGCTAAATTAGGGTCGATAAAACCACCTAAATTGCCGCCCATAGCCAGATTAAGCAGTACAAACATAGGCTCTTGATATTGGTTGCAGCCACTAATATCCTGGCTAACTACCAAGGTCTCATCAACGTAAAAGTCTATTTTGTCTTCGCTCCACTCCATGGCGTATTTGTGCCAATTTAATACATCGCTACCACCGTTTGGATAAGTATAACGATGCTCTTCACCACAGCCTGATACATTAAAGAAGTTGGTAATATAGGTATTTGGCTCATTAGAAAACCATTCCCATACATCTATTTCACCAGCCCCAACATTTGGCCAGTTTACATTATCGCCATCACCCTTTATTGGCTGCTCGGCAATGCGGTTTTCTAACATCCAAAACGCTGGCCAAGTCCCCGCTTCTAGGTTGTGAAAACGGATCCTCGATTCAATACGACCATACAGAAACTCTCGTTTGTCTTTTGAATTTAAGCGCCCCGAGGTCCAGGTTTTTTGTTGACCGCCTAAAGTTGCACAGTTTTGAGTCTTTTTGCGGGCGATAATTTTTAAGCTACCTTCCGATACCTCATAGTTGCGCTCATCAGAGTAATCATCGTCGGTATAACATTGCACTTCGTTGTTATAGTTTGCTTGGGTTTGAGCGGTCCAATTACTCCAATTTACCCGGCTACCATCAAAGGTGTCGATCCACTGTACTTCCCAGCCGGCTTGCGCCGATGAAGTAGCAGCAAAAAACAAACCGGCCAACAGCGTTGCTTTTTTAGCAACTGTAAAACGGCTTACTGCATCGTCTTGAGAAAACATCTTGCTTACTATCCTTGAGTTAAGCTGAGCCGTTTTGCTAGCCACGCAGATCGCAGCCGAGCAAAGGGCTAAATAAAAAAGGCGATGATCAAACAGGTTTAATCATCGCCTCTGGCTTACGCGCTAACGACTGGTACGCTAGCTAATGGTTAGAGGCGCTTTACTCCAACCAAGAAATGTTACGAATTTCTATGTTGCTTAAGGTTGGCGCACTGCCACCTGATTCAGCATAAAGATCCGCAATAGTGAACGGTGAGTTAACCACGCTAAGATCAGCAGCAGCAAAATTAGAGAAGCTGCTTAAGCTAATAGTGTGTTCAACCCACTGGTCAGTTAGGGTGTAACCTTGGCCATCGTTAAAGCGAACCCAATGATTAGTGCCGCCCGAGGCCGTAGTTTGGAAACCAAGGTAGAAGCCATAAGCAGCGTCGCCTTTAATTTCAAAAGTGATTTGGGTAGAGCTTGAAAGGTTACTAGTTTGTCCAGGAATACCTACGCCAGCGCCCCAACCCCAATCTTTGGCAGTAGCAGGATCTGAAGCAATGGTTAATACGCCAGTGGCATCATCGACGCCAGCCCAAGCGGTAGCTGGGCTGTCCCAACCATAGGCAACCGCACCTTCGTATAAGGCAGTATTCAATACTACAAACTCACCTTCTTCAGGAGGGGTAACAACTGGTGCATAAGGAGGTGGTAAAATAGTTGCCATTAAAGTATCAAAGTCACCGCCAAAGCTAGCAGTAAACGACGATACATCACCGCGGGTTAAGCCAGCGCTGTTTAAGGTCTCTACTTTATCCCAAGCCAGATACTTAACATTGCCGTCAATATCAATTAAGCCAAAGTGTTTTTCTGAGTGCCCAGGGTTGCTCTCATCGCCCTTCCAAGGCTCGTCAAAGGCTTGGAAGAAAAACAATGACGCACCAAAATCGTTGGAAAAAGTACGCATTGCATCATAAAAAGCTTTTTGCTTGTACTCGTCGGCAGCTTGAGTGCCTCCGGCACCAAAGTTTTCATTTGAAACCGTAGACCAGCCCGTTTCACCAATGTGAATTTGCTTGCTCGAATCAATGTTATTGATAAAGTCTTGTGCCACTTTAATTTGTGACACGGTATGCAAGTAGGCTTTATCCATTGCTGAATCAACTTGCTCCTGCAAGGTTAAATCTTGCTCGCTGGCAGGTACTTTCCAATCGGCAGAAAAAGTAGGGTCGTAAAGCGTGTCGTGGTGAGCATAGGTATGTAAAGACACATAGTCTACTGCTTCAATCAATGCGATAAGATCTGCTTGTTCACCTATATTGGCACTGTCGTCTATGCCTGCCCATACTGCATGGTTATCAGAACTGGTAATCCAAATATTGGCTACCGATGGGTTCTCAGATTTCCATTGCTGTAAGTCGTTAACGTGACCAAGGATAATGCCAGGTACCACGTGGTATTCCGCCCAATTAACCATTGCTTCATTACCAACCGCAATCACTTTGATGATTTCTGGGTAAGCTAAGGCAAGCTCTTTGGCTTTAGCCATTTCTAAAGCATTTTCTGGGTTCTCTTGGTCGTGAATCACTGGTTGATCAGTCCATGAGTTTAGGGCATCAATCCATACCCCTAACTGCACGTACATTTCAAAAGATTCATCTTCGGCCATTAGCTCGGCAATGGCTTGTAATAGGTTCTCGGTATTGCTTTTACCATCAAGGCCAATGAAACCTTGAGTATTGTAGGTGCGGAGCATTTTTATGCCCATGGCCGATAAAATTTGCATATCTTCTTTATGCATATCAACCGTAGGTACATTAACGCCACTTTCGCGTACTGTTGAACGCCAAGCACCATAAGAAATCGCTAAGTAATCGGGGTTACCCAAAATTACATCGCCGTTTAGAGCGCTAGGATAAACGCTACCAGGGCCAGGTTGAGGAGCAAGCTCGGTGCCAGTTCCAGGGCCAGTTCCCGGATCACCCAAATCATTCAGGGGCTCATCGGCACAAGCCACCACTAATACCGACATGGCGGCCAGCAAAATTGATTTTAAACTACATATTTTCATCTTTTTTCCACCAGTTAAATTGAAACAATTAACCTGATACTTCCTTGAAAATGAGAATACGTTTAGCGCATTCTCGGTGACGGATAAATGCAGGGGCACTTAGCAAAATGCCCCTGCAATCTAAGCTTACGGTTGAGCGCTAAAGCTGATGTTGTCGAAATACATAACAGTATCAGCAGGGCGAACCTCTACGATGGGGTCATCAAAGTCTGGGAATACCACAACTTCAACCATATCTCCTTGTGCAGCAGCTGCGGCAAACTCTGGGTGCTGACTAAAATCAAAAGTCAGCTCTTCCCATTCGCCCACCTTAGTATTGCTCGCAAGAATCTCTGCTCCCCATTGGTTAGCCGCTGCTAACTTAAGGCGTACTGCGCTGATTTTGTCTTTATAAACCATCATTTTCACAGTGCTGTTGCTAGCGTTAAGCTCAAAACCTTCTACTGATCGAGTCACTGTGCCAGCCCATGGTGCTCCCGCTGCGCGAGCGGTAATTTTGGCTACCGTAGCAGAGCCGTTAATGCCAGAGGTATCAGGGTTAGCAACAAACTCAATAACTGGGTTGTCGTCGTTTTCAAATACTTCCCAACTCAGTGTTTTGGTTTCGAAGTCTATGCCTTCATCGATAGTTACCGTGTTGTCATCACCAGCAATTGGCGCTTCTGTACCGCCAGTGGAAGAGACTTGAACGTTGTCGACTAAGTATTTAGAACCGATGCCTGTTCCCCATGCTGGAAAAATCATCACTACGTCAATAGCGCTTGGATCTAATCCTGCATTTTGTAACTCCGCTAAGTCAAAGCTGTAGTGCTTCCAAGTATCTAGCTCTGGAAGCTCGGCTAAGCTCAGTTCAGCAAAGTTAGTTCCGCCGTTTGATTCAACTTTAAACTTCCAATCGGTTGCGCCACCTTCAGCGGTCAATTTCAAGTCAAAAGAGATAGACCCACCGTTTGCCCAAGCACTCGCATCAATAGACGCTCCGTTGGTAGCGCCGTGATCGGCACGGCTACTAAAGCCATTAACCTGTTCGCCAACGACTTCAAACTCGGTGGCTGCTCCATAGCTATCATCGCTATCGGTCACCACGGCTGGTGTGGTACCGCCACAACAATCCCAGGCGATCCAACTTGGGTTAGCGGCATCATTGAAAATTACCACTGAGTCACCTTCAGGCGGGTCAACTGGGTCAACTGGGTCAACTGGGTCAGTCGTGTCTTCTTGTTCTACAAAGGTCACGTCATCCCAGTAAAAAATTTTGTCTTCACTGGCGTCCACTAAGAAGTCGAAGAAAATTGATTTTTTGTTAAAGGTATATTCTGGATTAAGTTGCTGGGTACCATCTGCAACATTGGTAAAGTCGAAGCTAAGTTTTTCCCAGGCAGCCGCCACAGTAGTGTAAACAAGTACCTCGGCAGTTTGTGTATCGTCGTCTGCATTCTCTACTTTAAGCAGCACTGGTACGCCCGATTCTGGTGAATACACCCACACACTTATAATGCTGCGATCTTGGGTAATGGCTAAGGTGGCCGTATCGCCCAGTGTGGTGCCAGCCCAGTCTTCTGCAGCCGCTGCTTTGGTAGTTTTAATTACCGTAGCACTAGTGCTGTAAGCGGTAATGCCATTTAAGGCTGGATTAGCTGCGGCTAACTCGGTTACCGCACCACCAAAATCTGTCATGGGTAAATCTAATGATAGTTTTGTTCCGCTGTCAGCATCTGGGTTAGTTGGTTCTACCGGATCAACAGGGTCGGTGGTATTACCGTCTGCCACAAACTCTACATTGTCTACGCGGTAAACTGCGCCTTCACCTTCTCCCCAAGCTGGGTAGATTAAGATGTTATCAATGCTGCTTAGGTCTAAACCTTGGGTCGCTAAGTCTGCAAGGTTCACACTAACGTGCTGCCAAGTATCTAACACCGGCGCGGTGATCATTATTTCAACTTCTTCACCACCGGCGTCATTTTGAATGCCGCCATTACTTTCTAATTTTACCGCCCAGTTCACATCGCCTGGGCTGGCTGTCATTTTAAGGTCAAACTCCAAAGTACCAGTGCTTTCCATTGCACTTGCATCTAGAGCACCACGCTCACTATCACGTACAAAACCTAAAACCGCTGGCTGAGCATTAATCGCAAACTCGGTGACCATGCCGTAGTCACTAAGCTCTATTGGATTCGTTGGTGTGGTGCCACCACAACAGTCCCATGCAGGCCAATAAGGGTTCACTGCATCATTAAACACCAGCAGGTCGTTGCCTACTGGATCAGTTGGCTCAACTGGATCGGTAGGCTCTACTGGATTTGCGGGGGTTTCGCCATTTACTACTTCGTCAGCACAACCACTTAACGCAAGAGCCAAAGCGGCAGCTAATACCGTATTGGCCAGTTTGAATTTGCTATTTGTCACTGTCATTCCATGTGTCCTTGATAGTTATTAACATCATGTTTTAACTAAAAAACGGATTATTTTCGGCTCCCAAAAAAGAAAGCGCTTACTTTTTATTGCTAAAAAAATGACTTTTCAGCCAGTATTCTTGTCCATGAATTTGTTTAGAGCGCAATGCTACATCGCCATTACACGTATAAATAAACAACAGCTAACGGAATCTGTACAGCGTTACCGCAAGGCTTAATTAAAAATATTGAGGCTCATCACGAAAAGTAAGCGTTTTCAAAATATTGTTAATACAAATCCTATGAAAAGCTTATCAAGATCAAACGCGCATGACTTAAACCCCAAGGGAATAGTGTATTTTCCACTCGTAAACACCCCTAATTAGGTAAAAACCGAGCTAAATGTGACCCAAGTAGAAAAATAACCGCCTTTAGATTGCCTACATTTCGATTCTAAAATAGAGTGCCACAAAAGAAAGCGCTTTCTTTTTGGTTTTTAAGACTTATAGTGTGGACCTTAAGGATTAATAAGAAAGCGTACCTAGCGAGAGTGCCGATAAAAAAGGATTATCTAATGCAGAGTAAAACGGTTTTATCTTCAATTATTTGCGGTTTAATGTTGTCATCAGGAAGCGCAATAGCCAGCGATGTTAAACAAGGCGGAACCCTTACCGTACCGATTATTGGTACTGGTTTTGTAGAAAACTACAACCCTTATACTTCTAAAGACTTGTTACATGGAGTGATGTTTGAACCATTAATGGTTTTCAACAATATGACCGGTAAAACTGAGTGGCGCCTGGCTAAATCAGCTGAATATTCCGACGATCTTAAAACCATTAAGCTCACCCTTCGTGATGGTTTAACCTGGTCTGATGGCAGCCCTCTTACTGCTAAAGATGTAGCTTATAGCTTCACCATGACCAAAGAAAATGGTGCATTTGACCAACGTGGTATTTGGACCGACGGCAACCTAATTAGCATTGAAGCAACGAATGATACAACGGTAGAGTTTAAGTTAAACCAGGCTGATTCAACCTTTATCTGGAACCTAGAGAAATACCATATCATTCCAGAAAAGGTGTGGAGTAAAGTAAGTGACTTAACCACCTTCACAAACCCCAACCCTATTGGTAGCGGTCCTATGACCGAAGTGAAGTATATAAAAACCCAGCAAATGGAGTTATGCCGCAACCCCAACTATTACCTGGAAGGTTTGCCTCACCTAGATTGTATTACCTACCGCTCTTACAACGATAACTCGCAAATTCAGCCAGCTTTAATGAAAGGCGAAATTGACTGGGGTTCCAACTTTATTGCTGACATCGACAATACCTTTGTTGCGGCAAGCCCAGAAAATCACCATTACTGGTACCCAGCTAACGATGCTATTCATTTATACGTAAATACAAAAGAAGCGCCTTTTAGCGATTTAGAATTACGTAAAGCCTTATCAATGGCTTTAGACCGTGAAGCGATTGTAGATATCGCGGCCTATGGTTACCCAACGGTTAACTTTAATGCCGGTGGTATTGGTGAACTATATAGCACTTATATTGATGCTGACGTTACCGCTAAATACAAAGACTTAACCACTTACAACCCAGACAAAGCTAACCAAATGTTAGATGCAGCTGGCTATGTAGATAAAAGTGGCGATGGCTTCCGCCAAACCAAAGACGGTAAGCGCATCGAATTTGATATTGAAGTAGTAAACGGCTGGACCGATTGGATCCAAGTAGTACAAATGGTTACCGAATACTTCGAAGAAGTAGGCATTAAAGCCAATGTAAAAACCGTTGATTGGGCAGTCTATGACTCGTCACTAAAAGACAGTAAATACAAAATGTCGATTAACTGGTCGCTAGTAGCTACCCACCCTATTTTGGCTTACCAAGATTACTACTCAAGTTCGCGCATTGGTAAAACGTGGCATGGTGGTCATGGTGTTCACTCACCAGAAATTGACGCCCTAATTGATGGCTTTGGCAAAACTAACGACACTGCAGAACAGGCCGACATTATCAAGCAGCTGCAAGTATTTAGCGCTGAGAACTTACCTTTCATTCCGCTATTTTCTAACCCAACTTGGTTCCAATACAACAGCTCTAAAATTGTTGGTTGGCCAAACGCAGAAAACCCATATGTACAGCCAGTATGGTACGACGGTGGTAAACGAGTGTTAATCATTAACAATCTTCACCTTAAGTAACACAACTGTAGAGAGCCACTGGTTGGCTCTCTTACTTTGGAAAATATTATGAGTTTTTTATTACGCCGACTGGGCTTTTACTTCACAGCCTTCTTGATCGCCATCTCCTTTAACTTTTTGTTACCCCGGTTAATGCCAGGCGATCCAGTTGACGCATTATTTGCAGCAGCTCAAGGCAGAATGGATCCCGCGCAAATGGACGCGGTAAGAGAAATGTATGGTTTTATGGATGGCTCGGTTTTTGAGCAATACATTGCCTACATTAAAAGTGTATTTACCTTGGATTTAGGTCCTTCAGTATTAATGTTCCCAGTGGGAGTAACTGAAGTGATAGGTATGGCCCTGCCGTGGACCATGTTCCTAGCCCTAGGTTCATTGATTGTAGCGCTAATTATCGGGGTATCAATTGGCACCTACGCTTCTTATCGACGTGAAGGTTTTTTTGGTCAGGTATTTCCGCCGGTACTCGCCTTTATTAGTAATTTCCCGTACATCGTAACTGCATTATTGCTGTTCTACTTTTTTGGTTTGCAGTTAGAGCTGCTGCCACTGGCTTATACCTACGACCCTACCTTAGACCCTGCTTTTAGTTGGGAGTTTATTGGTAGCGTACTTAAACACGCCATATTACCCATGGGCTCCATGGTTGTGGTAGGCATTGCCACCTGGGTATTTAACATGCGTAACGCCATGATTAATGTGCTGGGTGAAGACTATGTGACGATGGCAGAAGCCAAAGGTCTATCGAGCTTTCGGGTAATGTATCGCTACGCTGGGCGTAACGCGATCTTACCGGTAGCTACCGCTATAGCCATGGCCATTGGTTTCTCATTTGCCGGCTCAATCATGACCGAGGTGGTGTTTAACTACCAAGGCTTAGGCAACATCTTGCTTAAAGGTATTGTGGCGCGCGACTACCCACTTATTCAGGCTATTTTGCTCATTCTTGTTACTGCGGTACTTACTGCAAACTTCATCGCCGACTTGTTGTATGTCTGGCTTGATCCCCGTATTTCGAAGTAGGTTTTACTATGGAACATCATCACAACTCAGCTAAGTGGCGCCAAGTATTAGCCAAGTGTTTAGCCTTTTTTCATGGTAATCCACCGGCAATTATTGGCGGATTACTAGCTACAATTATTTTGCTCGGTGCACTATTTGCTCCAGCAATTGCAACACACGATCCACAAAAACGTGTATCCAGACCTCACCAAGCGCCAAGTGCCGAATACATTATGGGCACAACCCGTAACGGCCGCGACGTTTTTAGCCAAGTGCTTTTTGGCGCCCGTAAATCACTAACGGTTGCGATTACTGCCGGTATTATTGCCATGAGCATTGCGGTAGCCGTTGGCGTTAGTTCTGGTTATTTTGGTGGCAAAATTGATGAATGGTTAAACTTCATCACCAATGTATTTTTGGTTTTTCCGCAACTGCCCTTATTGATTGTATTAGCCGCCTTTCTTGGGCAAGTGGGCTCCTTAGTGATAACCGTGCTGCTGGGGGTCACCTCCTGGCCATGGGGCGCTAGGGTTATCAGAGCCCAAACCATGGCAATACGAAACAAAGAGTTCATCATCTCGGCCGAGGTAATGGGCGAGTCCAAGCTTCGCATCATATTGGTCGAAATTCTTCCTAACTTAGTTTCTATCGTATTTGGTGGCTTTTTGGGTACCGTCATTTACGCCATGGGTTCTGAAGCAGGCTTAGGTATCTTAGGTTTAGGCGACGCCACCGAAGTTAGCTGGGGCTCTATGCTCTACTGGGCGCAAGTTTCTTCTTCTCTCTACACCGGCGCATGGTGGGAGATGTTAGTACCAGCCTTAGCACTGGCCTTTACCGGTGGAGCGCTAGCGCTAATTAACATGTCAATTGACCAAGTAAGTAATCCAAAACTTAAAACTGGTCCGCACCTAAAAGTATGGAAAAAACTGCAAAAAGCAGCCAATCAACGTCGAGGTTTAGCATGAGCCAAGCATTATTAGAGATTAACAACCTAAGCGTTGACTATGTTTCACCCAATGGCATTGCTCGCGCGGTAAACAATGTAAGTTTAAGCATTGCCCCAGGCGAGACCCTTGGCCTAGCTGGTGAGTCGGGTTGCGGTAAAAGCACCCTCGCCTTCGCGATTTCCCGTTTACATAAAGCACCCGCGCTAATCCCTGAAGGAGAAATCCTTTATAAGGGCAAGGACGTGCTGAAAATGAACGATAAACAGCTACGGGCATTTCGCTGGAATGACACCTCGGTAGTATTCCAAAGTGCCATGAACTCACTTAACCCAGTAATCACCATTGGTGAGCAGTTAATCGATGTTATTTTGGCTCACAAGCAAGTCAGTCTAAAACAGGCTAACGAAAAAGCCACTGAGTTGCTGTCGGTAGTGGGTATTCATGGCGACCGCTTAAAAAGCTTCCCTCACCAATTAAGTGGTGGCATGCGCCAACGCGTTGTTATCGCTATCGCCTTAGCGCTAGAGCCAAAGCTAATCATTATGGATGAACCAACCACGGCACTAGACGTAGTGGTTGAACGAGAGATCCTTAATGAGCTTTACGATCTAAAAGAGAAGTTTGGCTTTTCGATTTTATTCATTAGCCACGACTTAAGCTTAATGGGCGAAATAGCCGACCGTATTGGAGTTATGTACGCCGGTAACTTGATTGAAATTGGCGACGCCAAAACGGTATTTAACCAGCCTAGCCACCCTTATACCAAAGGTTTGGTTTCGTCGTTCCCAACCATTCATGGGCCAAAAGAGCGCTTATACGGGATCCCAGGCGACCCGGTAAACCTGCTCAAATTACCTAGCGGCTGTAACTTTCAAGCGCGCTGTAACGATTGTGTAGAAAACTGTAAAAGCGATGAACCTATTTTGCGCGCACAAGCTAGCGGTGTTCATGCTGCTTGTCATATTTTGGAGGTTCAAAAATGAGCGTAGTAAGCGAAAATCAAACCGTACTTGCGGTCGAAAACTTAATTAAAGACTTTCCCATTGGTTTATCGTCTAACCCAAATAACCTAATGCGGGCAGTTAACGATGTATCTTTTGAGCTTAAAAAGGGCCAAGCCTTAGCGATTGTTGGAGAGTCTGGCTCCGGTAAAAGTACCGGTGCTCGGGTGCTAACACGCATCTATGAGAAAAATGGCGGTGACATCCTATTTAAGGGCCTGCCTTTGGATGAGTTTGTAAAACAACATGGTTCGCTAGAATATGCTCGCCAAGTACAAATGATCTTCCAAGACCCCTTTGGCTCACTTAACCCAGTGCATTCAATCTACCACCATATTGCTCGCCCCTTGCTAATTCACAAACGCGCCAGCAAAAAAGAACTACGCAATAAGGTTTACGAGTTGCTCGATTTAGTAGGCCTTTCGCCAGTAGTGGAAACCGCCGAGAAATACCCCCATGAGCTAAGTGGTGGTCAACGCCAACGGGTTGCTATTGCTCGCGCACTAGCGGTTGACCCAGAAGTTATCTTAGCTGACGAGCCGATTTCGATGTTAGACGTATCGGTGCGCTTGGGCATTTTGAACCTCATGGCCGATTTAAAAGACAAACGTGGCATCAGTTTCATGTACATCACTCATGATATTGCTACCGCACGCTACTTTGCAGAAAAGACTGCTGTTATGTACGTAGGCCACATGGTGGAATGGGGTAACAGTGACAAAGTAACCCAAACGCCCCAGCACCC
Organism: Agarivorans sp. OAG1; assembly: GCF_037076485.1. Taxonomy (NCBI): domain Bacteria; kingdom Pseudomonadati; phylum Pseudomonadota; class Gammaproteobacteria; order Alteromonadales; family Alteromonadaceae; genus Agarivorans; species Agarivorans sp. OAG1. The sequence goes on along the minus strand of NZ_AP028990.1, from coordinate 834,218 downwards.
CTACACCAAGCTATTACTGTCGGCGGTGCCAGAGGCAAGTAAAAGTGGTCGCCGTGAACTAGGTGCGAAAAAGGGAGACATTCCTATGTGGCACCCTAACTCAGTGGGTTGTCCATTTGCTGCGCGTTGCCCAAATGCCTTGGACAAGTGTAATCAAGCATTTCCAGAAGTGACTCAAATTGCCGACGATCACTTCATACGTTGCTTTAACGTTTAACAAGAATTTTTTTGCGCTGTAAAGTAAGCGCTTACATGGATTTTAAGCTAATGAAAGAAGAAAACATGGATACATTAACAAAAGACATCACTGGAGAGTTTGTCTCTATTGATGGTGATAAATACTACCAAATCAAAAACGTCGATCAGATGGCCCCGTTTTTTATCAGTGTGGTTTCAGCCAGCGACCATTGGTTATTCATCTCTTCAACCGGTTGTTTATCGGCAGGGCGCATTCGCCCAGAGAACGCTTTGTTTCCCTATAAATCAGTAGATTATATTCATGAGAATGCTGAAAACACCGGCAGCAAAACTATTGTAAAAGTAACGAGCGAAGCAGGCATCCAACAGTGGGAACCCTTCAATCAACACCACGATAGTTTGTACCAATTGCGTCGCAATATTTATAAAAATATTGCGGGTGACAAAATCATCTTTGAAGAGCTCAATTTTGATTTAGGTTTAAGCTTTAAGTACCAATGGAGCAGCAGCGAAAAGTTTGGTTTTGTTCGTCAAGCAACACTCACCAACACCACTCATAAAACACGTGAAATTGAGCTAGTGGATGGCATTCAAAACTTACTGCCGTCGAATACGCCATTCTCAATTATGCAAGGCAGCAGCGCCCTACTTGACGCCTACAAATGGAATGAGCGCGAAGCCAACTCTAGCCTAGCCACTTACAGCTTATACGCTAAATTGAGCGACCGCGCAGAGCCTGCAGAATCACTGTTAGCAACTAGCGTATTCTCGCTAGCGGAAAACTGCCAATCAATACTGCTGTCTAGCCAGCAGTTAGCTGCATTTCGCCGTGGCAGCTCAGTAGAAGACGAACAACTAACACGTGGAGTAAGGGGCTCTTATTTCATTCATAAAAAGCTAACACTTGCCGCCGCCACTCAGGATAGCTGGAGCATTGTCGCCGATGTTGACCAATCACACGCCCAGTTAGCAGAGTTGCAGCAGCAAATCAGCAAGCCGCAACAACTTGAGCAAGCGGTTATGGCATCGGTTGAACAAAACCACCAAGAGCTGCTTAAGCTTATGGCTGGCAGCGATGCTTACCAGAAAACCGCCGAAGATGAGACCAGCGTACACCACTACGCCAACGTATTGTTTAACAACATGCGCGGTGGTGTGGTTGTTGACCAGTACTGGGTTGAAAGTGCCGATTTTGTGAAAACCCTAAAAAATGCCAATACCCAAGTAGCGCTTGACCAAGCAAGCTTCTTAAATAGCTTGCCAGCTAAGATCAACTACGACGAGCTACTGTCGTTAGCGGCTAAACAAAATAGCCCGCAATTATTGCGTTTGTGCCACGAGTACTTACCGCTTACTTTTGGCCGTCGCCACGGCGACCCAAGTCGCCCTTGGAACCATTTCGAGATAAAGCTAAAAGATAACCAAGGCAATCGTTTGTTGTCTTACCAAGGTAACTGGCGTGACATTTTCCAAAACTGGGAAGCGCTAGGTGTAAGCTACCCAAGCTTTATTAAGAGCTTTATTGCCAAGTTTGTGAATGCCTCAACCATTGACGGCTACAACCCTTACCGCATAACTAAAGCTGGGGTAGATTGGGAGTTATTGGAATCTGACGACCCATGGAGCAACATTGGTTACTGGGGCGATCACCAAATCATTTATTTGCTTAAGTTTTTGGAGCAGTCAGACAAATACCAACCTGCAGAGCTAAAAGCCCTGCTAGATACAGAGATCTTTAGCTACGCCAATGTGCCTTACGAGATTTCTTCAGCAGAAGCTATTTTTGCCGACGCCAAAAACACCGTTGAATTTAACGAAAACAAACAGAAAATCATTGAAAGTCGCCAAAGCGTAATGGGCAGCGATGCTCGATTATTACTAGACCAGAACCAAGAAGTCTACTTAGCAAACTTGGCTGAAAAACTATTAGTTCCACTGCTCGCTAAGCTAGGAAACTTAGTGCTAGACGGCGGTATTTGGTTAAATACCCAACGCCCAGAATGGAACGATGCCAACAACGCGATTGTGGGTACTGGCTTGTCCATGGTAACCCTTTATTACATGCGTCGTTATGTTGCCTTTATGCAAAAACTATTTGCCGACAACAAGCAATACGCCATGTCTAAAGAGCTCGCCGAGTGGTTAAGTGCTAGCAGTAAAATTTTACAAGAGGCTAGCCAACTAGTAGCGGCCGCTCCGGTAAGCGAGATCCAACGTAACCAAGTATTACGTGATTTAGCCAAGGCAGCAGCAGATTATCGCCAGTATGTATACCAACATGGCTTCTCAGGCAAAGTAACCGTAAGCGCTAAAGACATTCAAGCGTTGCTTGCTCCAAGCCTAGAGATTATGGATAAGAGCATTGCCAGCAACTACCGTAACGACGGTTTGTACAACGCTTACAACATCATTAACTATAAACAAGATGAAGTGGCTGTAGATTACCTCTACCCAATGCTAGAAGGCCAAGTCGCGGTATTGTCTGCCGGAGTACTCACGCCAGACGAAGCCGTTCACTTGCTTGATAAGTTATATAACAGCAGCATGTTCCGCGCCGATCAAAACACCTTTATGTTATATCCCGATCGTGATTTAGCGGGCTTTGCCAACAAAAACCGAATCGTAGCTGCGCGTGTTGCGGGGAACCCTGCTCTGCAAATCATGCTTGAGAAAAACGACCCACGTATTGTTGAGCAAGATAACCAAGGCCACTACCATTTCAATGCAGATTTCGAAAATGCCGGCGCATTAGCGGCAGCCATCGCGGTTGCAAAAGCAGATTACCCAGAGATCGCCGACCAAGCTTGGCAAGACATTTTTGCCATTTATGAAGAAGTATTTAACCACCAAGCCTTTACTGGTCGCTCTGGCACCATGTTTGGCTATGAAGGCTTAGGTTCGATTTACTGGCATATGGTGTCTAAGTTATTGTTAGCGGTGCAAGAGAACTACTTTGCCGCCTACAACCTTGACCCGCACTCCTTAGCAACTCAACAATTGGCTGAGTACTACTACAAAGTGCGTGCAGGCATTGGCTTTAACAAATCGCCAGAGGTGTATGGCGCCTTCCCAACCGACCCTTACTCGCATACTCCTAAACAAGCCGGTGCACAGCAACCAGGCATGACTGGGCAAGTGAAGGAAGAAATTCTCACCCGCTTTGGCGAGCTGGGTATTCTGGTAGAACAAGGTAAAATTAGTATCAAACCTTCACTACTTAAAAGCAGCGAGTTCTTAAGCGCTGCCGATGAATACCAATACATTGACCCACAAGGCAATACACAAAGCCTAGCACTAGAAGCAAAGCAATTAGCCTTCACCTATTGCCAAGTACCATTTGTTTACGCCAGCACAGAGCAAAGCCAAGGCCAGCTTGTGGTGAGTTATAAAAATGGTGAACAATGGTCGAGCGAGTCCTTAGAAATGAGCGAAGAACTCAGCAAACAAATCTTTGAACGCAGTGGCGAAGTAGCCAAAGTATTTGTATCGGTGCCTAGCCAAATGTTACTGAGTTAAAAAAGAGGAAAAGCAGTGAACAGCCACCTAGTAGAGGTGTCTGATTACAACGCGGCGGGATATGCTCCCGTCGTGGATTTTCAGACCTGGCGAGTCGCCATATTAAACTACATTGATGAGCTCGAAACTGAGCTCATCGACAACTTTCAGTGTCACTTAGCAACCGATGAAGTGTTTGTTTTACTTGAAGGAAAGTGCATTCTATTTTGCGCCGAAACCACTCAAGGAAAGCTCGGAGAGATTGTTGCAACCGACATGCAAGCCGGAAAGCTTTACAACATTAAGCAAGGGGTTTACCACACTCATACACTAAGCCAAGACGCCAAAGTGCTGATTGTAGAAAACCAAGATACTAACGATAACAACTCACCTAAAATCACCGTTTCTGGCGATATTCAGCAACAACTTAGCCACCTAAAAGCCCAGCTTTGGGGCAGCTAAAATCCTGTTTAATCACTTAGGCTATTGGCTAAGTGATTACCCTGCTTTATCGCTATTCAACTGCTTAACTGAGTTACGAATGATTAACTCTGGCGCTAACTTCTCAGTGACTTCGTGGGCTCTGTCATTGATTAAGGCAAGCACGCCTTGAGCAGCTTCGTAACTAAGCTGTTCGATAGGAAAACTAACCGTAGTTAAACGAGGACGGATGTGCTGGCTGTAAGTATCGTTATCAAAGCCAACAATTGAAATGTCTTCACCAATGGTTAACTTGGCATCACTACATACATTATAAACAGCTAATGCAATATTGTCGTTTTGACAAAAGATAGCGGTAAAGCCTTTATTGCGAGACATTAAACGCTGCACAGTTTCGTGATTACCTTCGTGATCAAAGCGGCCTTCAATCACTAAATTTGCATCATAGGCAATGCCCGCCTCGGCGAGGGCGTTGCGATAGCCCTGCAAGCGATCGCGGCTTTCCACTTTACTCATTTGCCCAGTGATGCAAGCAACCTTGGTATGGCCGCTATCGATTAAGTGCTTAGTCGCTAAATAGCCACCCAACTCATTATCAATCCAGATACAACGCCCTGCTAGCTCAGGAATATTGCGGTTTAAGATAATCGACGCAGGCGTATCTTCGGCAATCTTAATTAGTTCGTTGTCTGACAACTTGTCTGAGTGGATGATCAACCCATCAACCTTTTTCGAGGCCAAAAACTCAATCGAATCAACTTCTTTAGTTTTAGATTCCTGGCCACTGGTAACAATAAGGTGCAGACGTTCTTCACGAATAATGTTTTCAGTGTTGTGCATTAAGGGGCCAAAGTATGGACCATCTAAACTACCCACCAGCATGCCAATACTGTTTGAGCGATTAGACGCTAAAGCCTGGGCGAAAGTATTAGGTTTATAGCCGAGTTGTTCTATCGCATTAAACACTTTAACGCGATTTTTTTCCTTTACTGAAGAGTGACCGTTAATCGCTCTTGATACAGTAGCCTGAGACACTTTGGCCAGCTCAGACACTTCCTTTATTGTTATCAACTCATTAACCCTACTGTTCAATACCTGCTTTACTCATGCGCATAGCGCAATGCATGTTACTTTTTACTAAATATCGCCGCAGCTTGCTAGTAATATGAGCGGAAACGGCGATATAGCCAACAAAGTAAACGCTAACAAAATAAACTTGCGCATATTTTGAACACATTATCACACACTCAACAAAGCCAAATGCTACCACCGTACATGTTCACTCACTTCGTGTAGCTACACGTTTACTGAATAAGTCGACCGAAAGAAGGTTTTGCACTTACAGAACACCCAACAAAAAGAAAGCGCTTGCTAAATAAAGTGGGTAAAAAAGAACAGCACACGCAGCGCAGCCAACTAAGCAAGCAAAACCAACACTATGCCAAACTCGCCCAAAACCCCTTTAAACACTAGGTTTTGTGAAGCGATACGCAAATATGAATGACAATTAAGCAGATCCCAAACGACGATATTTAAAGCAATACACACAAATGCTATAAAGAAAGCGCTTACAAAATGATTTTAGCTTAGCAAGGAAGAATAATGATGATTAAGCCGAGTTCTGTTGGAAAACTCTCAGCACTAGCGCTAGCCACCACACTTACAGCTTGTGGTTCCACTTCGTCTTCTTCAGACGGAAGTAGTGGCTTGGTTCAAACTAAACCAGCCAAACAAATTACTGGCGAGCCAGTCACTCCAAGCGACAAATGGAAACTAATTTGGAGTGACGAATTTGACGGTGACGAAATTGATACCCGCAAATGGGGCTTTGAAGAAAACTGTTGGGGTGGTGGTAATAACGAGCAGCAGTGTTATACCAACCGCAAGGTAAATGCCTTTGTTGAAGATGGCAAACTTAACATTGTTGCCAAGAAAGGAAACTTCACTGGTCCAGACAATCCCGACGGTAAAAAAGGCTTAAACAAAACCCTTCCATTCACTTCTGCCCGTTTACGCACCCTAAACAAGAAAGAATGGAAATACGGTCGCTTTGAGATCCGTGCTAAGTTGCCATCGGGTCAAGGGACTTGGCCAGCTATTTGGATGTTACCGTCCGACTGGGTATATGGCGGCTGGGCTGCATCGGGTGAAATTGACATCATGGAAGCAGTAAACCTAAAAGCTAAATCTGATGAAACGGGCGCTATTGGCGAGCCTGAATCACGCATTCACGGCACCCTACACTTTGGTAAAAAGTGGCCCGATAACGCCCACGTAGGCCAAGGTGTAAAATTGCCGAATGGTGCTAACCCAGCAGATGATTACCATACCTATGCTATTGAGTGGGAAGAAGGTGAAATTCGCTGGTACGTTGATAACTACCACTACGCAACACAAACTCACGAGGGCTGGTATAGCCAATATGAGAAAGATGGCATGCTGGTTAATGCAGAATCAGAAGCGCCGTTTAACCAAAAATTCCACTTACTGCTTAACCTCGCCGTAGGCGGTAACTGGGCAGCTAAGGCCAATGAAGGCGGCATTGATGAATCAATCTTCCCTCAAACCTTCTCGATTGATTCAGTAAAAGTATATCGCTGTACCGTGGACCGCTGGAAAGGCAAAGGTTGTGCTGCAAGATCTGACGATGCAGTGTTAGTTGCTGGCGTAAAACCACCAGCTATTTTGGCAGTAGATGATGCCTATGCAGATGGCCCACTATTAGACATTTACAGCGATAGTCTAAACAAGTCTCTAGCCTTTGAAAGCTACAACCCGGTAGACACAGTTAAGTATTCGGAAGTTGACGAAGCGAGTCGCGGTAAAGTGATTAAAGTGAGTAAGAGCAGTGGAGCCGGCAATATTTACTTTAGAGCACCTCTTACCGATTTAAGCCACTGGCTAGAAAGCGGCCAACTCATCTTTGATATTAAAGTTGAAGAGCAAGCCAGCAACGCCAAACTACTGGTGAAACTCGATAGCGGTTGGCCCCACACCAGTGATGTTGAAGTACCATTACCAGCAGAGGGTGAATGGAAAGAAGTTCGCTTAAATATTAAAGATATTCTCGCTGGCGGAAATAGCCATGCAGCAGGTAAGAAAGCTGATATTGCTGCAATCAGCAATCTATTGGTATTTGAACCAAGCGACAAAATGACCTTCAAATTAGATAACATTCGATTTGAGAAAAAATAGCCATGTAAACTGGCACAAAAAAGGGGGGAGAAGCTTAGGCTTCTCCCCCCTTTTTACTTAATAGCATTCAAGCAATGTTAGCTGCCTACCTTGAGTTGATCCCAGTAGAAAACTTGTTCTCCAGCTTCTGCTCCGCGTACACCGTAGTTAAAAAATAAAGTCACTTTGTTGTAGCGAGTATCACTCTGCCAACTTGGCGTGGCTTGGCTAAAGTCAAATATTAGCTGCTCCCACTGCCCTTGGCTTTGAGTAAGCACTTCAACTTCGGCAAAACTATCTGGCTGCTTACTGTCGGTTATCTTTAACCTTACTGGGGTTGCTGCAGCAGGAGAGTACACCCACAGGCTCATGGTTGGCTTAAGCTCATCTAATTGGATAGCCTGGCTAAAACCGGCTCCCTCTCCCAAGCTGGTTCCTGCCCAACCTGCTGCATTGGCTGATTTACGAGTAAGCGCCACACGGCTACGCTGCTTGCTAGGATCTTGGATTAGTTGACTATTATTGCCGCCGAAATCTGAGAAGTAGTAAGCCAAGCCACGTTGGCCAAAGTTAAAGGGCAAACTTGCTTCAGGGTACTCAAAGCGTAGTTTGTCAATTTGCAGATCCATACTGGCTGTTGGCTCGATAACAAACAGATTAACCACTTTGGTCAAATCTACCGACTTGCCAGACACTAAGCTGTTTCCACGAGCGGCTAGATCTGCCACGTTTATCCTCACTTCAGTCCACGTATCTAGCGCTGGTAACTCTACTTCATAATCGCTAGCATTAGGCCAGCCGCTATCCATTTTCACCAACAATTTAGCGCCTTTAGCATGACTAAGTAGCTTTAAATCAAAGATGAGTTGTCCACCCTCCTGCCAATGGTTCATGTTGGTTTCAGGTGCGGTCAAATGCACATTACCGGCTTTGCCTGCTTTACTAATCTCAATCACCTGCCCGCGGTAAGGATCGGCAGTTAGTCGATAGCGCATCGCATTTCTTGGGTCATAACTGTTCAACATTAAGCTGTAGTCCAGTTCATCATCAAATAAGCTAAATCGAGGCCCTTCTGCAAATTGCGTATCCACAGCTACTGTAATCGGAGGCCTAAAGCCTTCAACTAGGTTTGCTTCTTGCGGTACGCTATTGCAACCTTTGCCACTACTTCGCTCCACAGTGCACTGATATACCCGCACATAGTCCACTTCTAATGCCTGCGGAAAAATATCACCATCTACACCTGTGGCATTAGCGTTTTCAGCCCAAGAGCCGCCAATATCGAGATTCAAGCCTAAGTAAAATGCTTGGTCAAAAGGAGCAGCTCCTTCGGCGGTAACCAAGTGACCATTGTTGAGGTATTGGCTATACCACTCATCCTGTCGCTGAGTTGCATAGTGCACATTATCAATAAACCAGCGGATCTCTCCTTCTTCCCACTCCACTGTGTATGTGTGAAAACCATCAGCCGGGTTAATGCCATTAGGCAACTGATAGTCTTTTCCAGAACGTAAATTTTCAGGCACCGCTCGTCCATAATGCAAACTGCCATACAAACGGTCCTCTAAAGCAGAGCTATCAACTCCCTTAGCATCGCTAGGCGTTTTTAAGTTTACTGCCTCTACAATATCAATCTCGCCAGATGCGGGCCATTGTCCGTACTTTTCTTCAGAGGGTAACATCCAGATGGCAGGCCAAGTACCTTGTCCTTGTGGAAGTTTTGCGCGCACTTCAACTCGACCATAACGCCAATCGACCTTACCTTTAGTGCTCAATTTTGCCGAGGTATAAGCTTGTGTTCTTGTAATTCGTTTATCACCACTGGGTAAGCTAGGCCCAGTAAAACTGCCCTTTTTTGCCAGCAGTTTTAAGCTACCGTCAGACACCTGTATATTGGCTTTTCGTTTGGTATAACATTGCTGGCTAGCGCCTCCACCACCCCAGCAATGTTCTTCTACATTCCATTTACGCTGGTCAATCTCATCGGCATCAAACTCATCATTCCATACCAATTGCCAATAGGCTGCCGGGCTGCCTATTGGCTGTGGTAAAGCCTCTGCCGATTGCTTAGCTTGCTCTGTAGATCCACAGGCAAGCAACAATAACGGCACAGGAAGCGCCGCCACCTTACAACAAAACTTAACATTCATTTTGTCATCCTTGTCTTGTTAATTTTGAAAGCGCTTTCTTTATAGCATTGTTGATATCGGCTTAAAACCATACAATCAACACTAGCCTAACCTCTCTGCATATATGCGAACAAACTCACATTTAACAACAACTTGAACAAAATACCGCCTTCCTAAAATAGAACAAACAAGAAAGAAGAAACTAACAATCTAGGCGAGGAAAAATAGAAAGCGCTTACTAAAATAAGTAAATATTGCTTTAGTAACAGTGAGTAAATTGCAGGTGTATCGGTATATTCCTACTCGTTGTTGACTGACAACTATCAGAACGCACTGGCGTAGAGGATAAATAGAATATTGAAAAATCAATTACTTGCTTAAGTACAAAACGCCCGAATTACATCGAGCGTTTTAGTCAATCAAGTGCCAATTAGTATCCGGATGCATCTCAGCGATAAAGCTCACTAACCCAACAAGTGACTATGCTTTTAACACAAAAGTGCTGATCGAGTTATTCGCTAAAGACAGCTCCGCACCTAAGCCATCCACCACCAAAGTAAGCTTGGCCACATGCCCTTCATTTTGCACTACGACGACTCGATCTCCATTGCCATTTTCAAAACTCACCGCATGCAAATTTTCGCCGATCACTTGAGTTTTAATTCGCCTAGCGCCAATCTCAACATAGCGAGATAAATGGCCAATGTAGTAGTATGAGTTATTATAAATCAGTGACTTAGCCTGGCGATTATACATAATGGGAGCCTCGCAGAAGTTCTCTACGTGATTTGGACCACCCTGTTCATTTAACAACAAATTCCAGTCAATCCAACCTTCAGAATAATTATTAAAATCTCCAATTATGTTTCTGCCATAACGCTCACCATTACCCCAAGCGCCTAAGTAGCCACTTTTGTCATTCTTATCTACTGAGGTATCGGTTAGCTCCACACAACCTTCGGTAAAGATAATATGAGTATCTGGGTAAAGGTGATGCACCATAGAAAGGTTTTCGAAATCTTCACTCACATACCAATGATTGCCCACGCCCCATACATATTTAGCGGCCTCTGGGTCACTTAATACAATGGCTGTTCGCTGAACCATAACATCACGATTATGATCCCAAATGACAATCGCTTTATCTTGGTAGCCTGCAGCATGCATAGTTGGGCCTAGGTAATCTTTTATAAAATCGCGCTCTTCCTCTGCGGTATAAAAACATGAGTCCCAGATTTGGTCGGCTTCTGGCTCATTTTGAATACTAATGCCCCAAATAGGTACGCCACGCAGCTCCATTTGCTCGATGAATTTGGTGTAATAATTCGCCCAAGACTGCTGATATTCGGCCAACAGTTTTCCTCCGTAATTCATTTCACCGTTAGATTTCATAAATGCCGGCGGACTCCAAGGCGATGCCAACATAGTGATCGGCTCACCAGCCTGTTCAGCCGCCCTCTTAATCATGGGAATAACCCATTGCTCTTCGTGAGAAAGATCAAAGCTATTAAGCTCACTATCCCCTTCTTCGATATAGGTATAGTTGCCTAAGGCAAAGTCGCAGGAATGAATAGCCACGCGCCCTAATACGTAACCCAAGCCATGTTCTTTATCAAAGTAAGCCTTAATAAATTCCTCTTGTAAGGCCTCTGGCATCTCATAGAAAGTGCTGGCAGCCGCCTCAGTAAATGCGCCACCAAAACCGATATGGCTTTGAAATTTTTCTTTCGAGTTAACCGCAATCATCGATTGCTGCACTTTATAATGAGGCTTAAATTGCACTGGCGCCTGTTCTGCCCAACGCTCTCCTGTGCGCTCAAGTGTTCTATAGTGTGTTGCTTTCATTTACTCACTCAACCTTGTTTATCTAAACTGAGCACAGGTTACAATGAAAGCGCTTTCTTTTTCAATCTACCTAAATCACAAAATAAGAAAACCCAAAAGAAAGAAAAACCACCCGAAAAGCCATTTAAATAAAGGGTCTTTATACAACAGTTATGAGTATATTTTTATATTACCCCTGTATTTTAGCCACAACATAAAAGGAAGCGCTTACAAAATAGGTGTGTATAAATCCTGCTCAGTTTAAGCAATAACACTAGGCTAATGCCGCCATCATGCGATCAATATGCGCAGGCCCTATTGGCCGCACACCAGAAGGATTTAAAGCCTTAATCGAATAATATGGTCGATACTCACCGCCTCAGCCACACCAGGAATGGCTAATATTCGCTGCATATACGCTGTTAACTTGGGGTAATCGGCAACTTGTTTGCGATTGGTTTTAAACAAACCGTAATAAGCAACATCAAAGCGTATTAGCGTTACAAAAGTGCGAATATCGGTTTCGCTAAGCATATCCCCAACTAAGTATTGCTGCTTTACTAGCCTTTTCTCGAGCTCCTCTAATACTTCAAATACCCGTTTACCGTCTGTTAATTAGTACACTTTTCACGATTCTAACTTTAACAACAGTAATCAACATACTGATTATATTTAATTATTTACCTAGTGCAGTTTGCCCAACTCAAACAATAGAGCTCTGTAAGAGGCTGAGCCAATCATTTTAGACTTTCCCTTTTTTTTCAAATGACACTCAATTGAAAAAAACAAAAAGTAGATTGATGTTAGCTGTGCGTCAAATAGTGATTAATTGAGGAAAAGTGAAATTCAATTGCAGAAACTGGATAGGTTGATGACGCGTAATTGAACTCATAACGTTGAGAATCAATTCGGGGAGCTAGTGTATATCTATAGAAGGATTATGAGTATTGTGAATACATGTAACTCTAATAAGCGCCACGCTTTGTTAGCCGTAAGCTCTCCAATGCATTTTTGCTGCTTCCAACGTTCAAACCAGTGTTTAGCAACCACCTTTAGAGTGTGGTTATATTCCTGTTCTGCCTCTTTTCTCATATGTTGACTATGAACTTTAGGATCTCCCCCTGCCGCCGCCAATGCTCTTGCTTCCGCTACTTTCCGGCGGGCATCTGCAAGTGAAACTTCGGGATACTGACCAAAACTAATTATAAAGCGTTTGCCACTGACTGGTGCAACATAATCAAAAAACCACCATTTACTGCCATTGGGTCGTATTCGCAATGGCAAACCACCTCCGTCCGCCAAGGAATACTCTTACTTCTTGGCTTTGGCTTGCTTAGCTTGAGTGTTAGTTAGGGGGTACAGCTGTTCTGGCCATTCGTTCAAGTCTCCATTGACATGGGGTTCCTTGGAATTTATCAGGGGTTACATAAAGATCTGGATTTAACAAGACGACAAAAACGTCTCGGGACTAATAACGGAGGTAAACGTTGATTTTAAAACGCAAAAAAGCCGTCACTAGGACGGCTTTTTCTAAATATGGTACCAGAGGCCGGACTTGAACCGGCACGCTATCACTAGCGGGGGATTTTGAATCCCCTATGTCTACCAATTTCATCACTCTGGCATTTTTTTACCCGCCTTGGCAAGTGATTGGCATTATAAGCTGCGTTTTTAGATTGGCAAGCGCTTTTTGTTTTAAAGCCCACTAAGTGTTTAAGAATTGTGCTAGCAGCCTGTTAGTTAAAGAAAGTCGATGATTTTGCTGCTCAGACTAATTCTCAGCCAGCGCAGATTTGCTACCATACAAGAAATTTCTTAGGGGCAACAAAACCATGGCTAACGCTAGCGCTACCACTTCACTGCCAACCGCAGGTTTCTTTCGTCGTTTAGGGGCTTATATTTACGATGCTTTAATGGCCATTGCTATTGGCATGGTAGCCACCATGCTTGGTTTAGCTGCAGTAGCCATAGGTACCAGCATAGGACTTATTAAGCTTCCTGAAGGGGTTGAACACTCTACTTACCTAGTTGGTCAAATTTGGTTTCAGGGCTTAATTTGGGGCAGCATAATCATGTTTTATATTTGGTTTTGGCATAACCATGGCCAAACCATTGGAATGCGAGCTTGGCGTTTACGGGTGCAAAATAAAGACGGCTCGAACATTTCTTACACCCAAGCACTTATTCGTTTATTCACTTCGGCACTTGGGGTAGGAAATTTGATGGTAATAGTCACCAAAGACAATACTGCTTTCCAAGATATTTGGGGCAGATGCCAAGTGGTGACCTTGCCTAAAAAGTAACGCTAGGTTCTACGATTAATCAAAAAGAAGGCAATACCTAGTACGAGTACACTAGGTATTGAAGCACTGATGTAAGGATGTACCCCGTAAACTAGGCTCATTGAACCAAGCACCTGATCTAAGATGTAATAGCTAAAACCAGCCACCACACCCAACATGATTTTTGCTCCCATACTCGAGCTACGCAGTGGGCCAAATACAAACGACAAAGCCAATAGCATCATAATACCGGTAAGTACCGGCATCATTAACTTACGCGCCAATGCTAGCTCGTACCGTGCTGGATCTTGGCGGTTTTGCTTTAAGTAGCCAATGTAAGAGTACATGCCAGAGATAGACAGATCGTGAGGTTTAACGGTTACTACACTCAGTTTATCGGGAGTTAAGGTGCTGCTCCAAGGGTAGTTCTCATAGCGAGTCTCAATTACCCCATCATCACTAAAGTCGATAACTTTGGCGTCTTTAATCAACCACCGGTTGGTATCATAAACCGCCTGGTCACCTTCAACCTGCTGGTACAACTCTGCATCATCATTAAAGCGATAAATGGTGATGTTAAATAGCTCTTTACTCTCTTGTACTTCGCCAATATTTACAAAGCTTTCACCATCTTTAGCCCACACACCACGCTGCACTGCAACCATGGCTCCGCCCGACATTTTACTGGAGCGCAACTCTTTAGCGGCCATGTCTGCGCGAGGAGCGACGTACTCACCCAGCAACATCATCACAATCATCATTGGTACTGCAGTTTTTAGAACTGCTACCGCAATATTAAACCGTGATAAACCCGAGCTTTGCATGACCACTAATTCACTAGTGCTAGCTAAAGAGCCTAAGCCAATCAATGAGCCAAGCAGCGCCGCCATGGGGAAGAAGATTTCAAGCTCGCGAGGCACGCTAAGTAATACATACCAAAGGGCATCGGCAATTTGGTAATCGCCTTGCCCCACGCTACCCAGCTGCTCAACAAATTTCACGATCATGCTCAAGCTTTGCAAAGTCACAAGAACTAGCAAGCTAGACATGATGATGGTGCGGCCTATATACCAATCAAGAATCCGAAACACAGGCCTTTCCTTTAACTTTTCCGCGAACTTTCAAATAATACTCACTGCGTATAAACAAATAGCTGAGCGAAATAAACAACATCAAGGCATGTACCGACCACAAACCGACTTCTGGCGGTATTTTACCTTCTTCTAGCGCACTTCTTGCAGCGCTCAGCATTAGGTAATAACTTAGGTACAACAAAATAGCAGGCAGCAATTTGGCATAACGGCCTTGGCGTGGGTTCACTGCCGCTAAGGGCACTACCATTAAGGTTAAAATAGGAATAGTAAGCGGCAGAGAAATACGCCATTGCAACTCGGCAATTTGGGTTAAGTCCTCAGAGCCAATTAACTGTTTTGTGGGTAAAGACCACAAGCGGCGCTGCGATTGATTACCTTCTTGTTCGCGTAAATACACTCGATAACGTTCGAAGTGTAGGATGCTGTAATCCAGTTCCTCCGGTGCTTGCTCATAACGTTTACCATTGCTTAGCACCATCCATTGAGAGCCATCGGTTCGCCGCTCAATGCCTCCTTCTTCCGCCATAACCACTGAAGGGCGAGTATCGCTGCCCTCGGCAGGCGTATGCGCTACAAATACTTTTTCAAGATGTTGGCCTTTGTTTTCAATTTGCTCCACAAAGGTCACCACCCCGCCGCCCAAAGACTCAAAGCGCCCTTGAACCAACACCGATATGCCAGCTTCAGCATCCATTTGGTCAAATAGCTGTTGCTCTAACTCGTTGGTATATGGGCTTAAATACAAGGTGTTAAAACCTGCGGCCGCAGTAGACAGCAAACCCAGCACCATAGTATCGCGCAGCAACTGGGCGGTACTATAACCACAGGCTTGTAGCACCACCATTTCACTGTCTGCGTATAAACGGCCATGAGCCACCAAAACGCCGATAAACATACTTATTGGTAGGATAAGAATCAAAAAGGCAGGCATGTTCAATAACATGACCTTGGCGATAATTTCACCCGCAACGTTGCCTTCGGCAGCTTGAGATAAGACTCGAACAAACTTTTGCGAGGTAAAAATCAATAACAAAACAGCCAACACCGCCAGTTGGGTTTTTGCTGTTTCTCTAAATAAGTAACGGAATATTAGCACTCAGTCATTCACTTCAAACATAGAACTTTGCTGGTAATAGCAAAAAATTCAGATAAACTTTCTATTTTTTACAGTTTCACATAGCAATATGTGCCTGTATAGCTCATATTTATTTAAACAGTAGATAGAATCGGCCACCCGTTCTAGCAGGTTAGCTATCTTAACCCAGTTTTGGAGATTGTAGGAGTATTCATGGAGTTTAGCGTAAAAAGCGGTAGCCCGGAAAAGCAACGTAGTGCGTGTATAGTTGTAGGTGTGTACGAACCACGTCGTTTATCGCCCGTTGCCGAACAACTCGACAAAATTAGCGACGGCTATATTAGCGCTTTATTACGTCGCGGCGATTTAGAAGGCAAAGCCGGCCAAGTACTGTTGTTGCATCATGTACCTAACGTATTAAGCGAGCGGGTATTATTAGTTGGCTGTGGTAAAGAGCGCGAACTAAACGAGCGTCAGTACCGTCAAATTATTACCAAAACCATTAATACCCTAAACGAAACGGGTTCTATGGAAGCAGTATGTTTCTTACCAGAGTTGCATGTTAAGTCTCGCAACACCTACTGGAAAGTTCGCCAAGCAGTAGAAACCACTCAAGAAACGCTCTACAGCTTTGATATGCTGAAAAGCAATCGCGAAGAAACCCGTCGCCCACTGCGCAAAATTGTATTTAATGTGCCTACCCGCCGTGAGCTCACCATTGGTGAAAGCGCCGTTCAACACGGTTTAGCAGTAGCTCAAGGGGTTAAACACGCTAAAGACCTAGCCAACTTACCCCCCAACATTTGTAACCCTGCTTATTTAGCCGAACAAGCTAAAGAGTTACAAAGCAACTACGACAACGTAAAAGTAACCACCTTAGGTGAAGCGCAAATGGCGGCACTTAAAATGGACTCATACTTGGCTGTAGGTCGTGGTTCAGATAACGAATCAATCATGAGTGTGATTGAGTACTGCGCACCAGGCTGCGAAGACCAAAAACCAATTGTATTGGTGGGTAAAGGGCTTACTTTTGACTCAGGCGGTATTTCACTAAAACCAGGCGCAGGCATGGATGAAATGAAATACGACATGGGCGGTGCTGCAGGTGTTTATGGCACCATGAAAGCGCTGGCCGAATTACAGTTACCGCTTAAAGTTACCGGCATTCTTGCCGGTTGTGAAAACATGCCTGGCGGCAACGCCTATCGCCCAGGTGATGTTATCACCACTATGTCGGGCATTACTGTAGAAGTGCTAAATACCGACGCTGAAGGCCGCATGGTATTGTGTGATGTGCTCACCTATGTAGAACGTTACGAGCCAGAGCTAGTGATTGATGTAGCCACCCTAACCGGTGCCTGTGTCATTGCGCTAGGCCATCACACTACTGGTTTAATGACGCCGCACAACCCACTTGCACACGACTTACTTAATTGTGCTGAGCAAAGTGGTGACAAAACCTGGCGACTACCTTTAGGCGAAGAGTATCAAGAGCAGCTAAACAGTAACTTTGCCGACATGGCCAATATTGGTGGTAAAACCGCAGGCTCTATCACTGCAGCTTGTTTCTTGTCGCGCTTTACTAAAAAGTACAACTGGGCTCACCTAGATATTGCCGGTACAGCTTGGAAGAGCGGCGGCGAAAAAGGCGCAACTGGTCGCCCAGTACCATTGCTTACTCAATTCTTAATTAGCAAAACTGATCAAGAAATAGAAGAATAAGCCAATACGCTTATTCACTAGAAGGGAGCATTTGCTCCCTCTTTTCTTTTCAGAGCAAAATTTCTTGCTCAAAGGCCTAAAACTAAGCATTGCCGTGCATATTTCAAACAAGTAGTCTCTAGCGTATGAAAGCGAAATTTTATATCATGCCCGATTCTGTCATCACTGACAGCGAAGCGTTCGATAAAATAGTGTGCGATGTGCTTGCACAATACTATCGAAACGGGGAGCGCATACAGGTGTATACCTCTTCCAAGCAGCATGCAGAGCGGATTGACGAAGTGCTTTGGCAATTTGAAGCCGAGCAATTTGTGCCGCACAACCTCAGTGGTGAAGGCCCCCAAGGAGGGGCGCCTGTCGAAATATCGTGGCAGGCACCTAGGCAACGTCGCCAGTGTTTAGTGAACCTCACTGAAACGGCACCAGATTTTGCTAGAAATTTTCAACATATTATCGATTTTGTGCCAGCAGATGAAACCGGCAAGGCTGCGGCTAGAGAACGTTATCGAGTGTATCGCCAACAGGGTCTACAATTAGACACCGCAGCGTACACAAACCCAGAAATTATATAGAGTCAGTACATCCAATGGAAAAGACCTACAACCCAAGCGCAATTGAACAAGCGCTATATCAAGAATGGGAACAACAAGGCCACTTTAAGCCGCATGGCGATACCACTAAAGACGCCTACAGCATTATGATCCCACCGCCAAACGTCACTGGCAGCTTGCATATGGGACATGCGTTTCAAGACACCATTATGGATACCTTGATCCGCTACCAACGCATGCAAGGTAAAAACACCTTGTGGCAAGTGGGTACTGACCACGCCGGCATTGCAACCCAAATGGTGGTAGAGCGTAAAATTGCCGCGGAAGAAGACAAAACCAAACACGACTATGGTCGTGAGGCTTTCATCGACAAAATTTGGGATTGGAAGGCAGAATCTGGCGGCACAATTACTAAGCAACTACGCCGTTTAGGTGCCTCGGTCGATTGGGAGCGAGAGCGCTTCACCATGGACGACGGCATGTCTAAAGCCGTAGAAGAAGCCTTTGTACGCCTTTACGAAGACGATCTTATTTACCGCGGTAAACGCCTAGTTAACTGGGATCCAAAACTGCACACTGCTATTTCTGATCTTGAAGTTGAAAACAAAGAAAAGAAAGGCCACATGTGGCACCTGCGCTACCCGCTAGCCGATGGTGAAACCACCAGTGAAGGTAAAGATTATTTGGTGGTTGCCACTACTCGTCCAGAAACCATGTTAGGTGATACGGGTGTTGCGGTTAACCCAGAAGATCCTCGCTACAACGCCCTTATTGGCAAGTTCATCGAGCTACCATTAGTCGGTCGCCGTATTCCTATCGTAGGTGACGAACACGCCGATATGGAAAAAGGTACTGGTTGTGTAAAAATCACTCCCGCTCACGACTTTAATGACTGTGAAGTTGGCAAGCGCCACAAACTTCCAATGATCAACATTCTTACCTTGAATGCAGACATTCGCGACGCAGCCGAAGTATTCACTAGCAATGGTGAGCCATCTGAAGTTTATTCAACGGATATTCCGGCAGAGTTCCAAGGTTTAGAGCGCTTTGCTGCACGTAAAGCCATTGTGGCCAAGTTTGACGAGTTAGGCCTGTTACAAGAAGTAGCCGACCACAACAACACTGTACCTTACGGTGACCGAGGCGGCGTAGTAATTGAGCCAATGCTGACCGACCAATGGTATGTACGTGCCGCGCCGCTAGCTAAAACCGCTACCGAAGCAGTAGAAAATGGCGACATCAAATTTGTGCCACAACAATACGAGAATATGTACTTCTCTTGGATGCGAGACATTCAAGATTGGTGTATTTCACGCCAACTTTGGTGGGGCCACCGCATTCCCGCTTGGTACGATGAAAGCGGCAAAGTGTATGTTGGTCGTAACGAAGCAGAAGTGCGTAGCAAACACAGCTTAGGTGATGAAGTAAATCTACGCCAAGATGACGACGTACTAGATACCTGGTTCTCTTCAGGTTTATGGACATTTGCTACTCAAGGTTGGCCAGAGAAAACGCCAAACCTTGCTACCTTCCACCCTAGTGACGTATTGGTAACCGGGTTTGACATCATCTTCTTCTGGGTAGCCAGAATGATCATGATGACAATGTACTTCATCAAAGACGAAAACAACAAGCCTCAAGTACCTTTTAAAACGGTATACGTAACGGGGCTTATTCGTGATGAAAATGGCGACAAGATGTCGAAGTCTAAAGGCAACGTACTTGACCCTCTAGACATGATCGACGGTATCGATTTAGAAAGCCTAGTGACTAAGCGCTGTGGCAACATGATGCAGCCACAACTTGCTAAAAAGATTGAAAAAGATACCCGTAAAACTTTCGAAAACGGCATTGAAGCCCACGGTACCGACGCCTTACGTTTCACCCTAGCCGCTATGGCGACCACCGGTCGTGATATTAACTGGGACATGAACCGCCTTGAAGGTTACCGGAACTTCTGTAACAAGTTATGGAATGCCAGCCGCTACGTATTAATGAATACCGAAGAGCAAGACTGCGGCCTCTCTTCACAAGAGCAGGGCGGAGAAATGGAATTTTCTCTAGCAGACCGCTGGATCGAAGGCCAATATCAGCAAACCATCAAAGCTTACCGTGAAGCATTAGATACTTACCGCTTCGACATTGCTGCCCAGCTAATTTACGAGTTCACCTGGAACCAGTTCTGTGGTTGGTACTTAGAACTAACTAAGCCAGTGCTGTTTAAAGGCAACGAAGTGCAGCAACGTGGTACTCGCTTTACTTTGCTAAACATTTTAGAAAGCTTACTGCGTTTAATGCACCCAATCACGCCTTACATTACCGAAACTATTTGGCGTCAAGTTGCGCCATTGGCCGGTAAAGCACAGGCCAGTGATAGCATTATGCTGCAAAGCATTCCAGAGTTTGATGCCTCGCGTATTGATGAAGCAGCGGTAGCCGATTTAGAGTGGCTTAAACAATTTATTTTGGCGATTCGAAATATTCGCGGTGAGATGGACATTAGCCCTAACAAACCGCTTAACGTTCTATTGAAAAACGCCTCAAGCGAAGACTTGCGCCGCTTAAACGATAATGCACCGTTCTTGGCTTCTCTAGCTAAACTAGAAAGCACCACCGCATTGGCAGAAGGCGAAGCGGCTCCGGCCTCAGCAACTGCAATTTTAGGCGACATGGAGATACTTATCCCTATGGCTGGCTTAATCGATAAAGATGCAGAGCTAGCACGTATTGGCAAGCAACTTGAGAAACTAGAAAAAGAGCTAGCAAAAGTGTCTGGCAAGCTATCAAATCAAAAGTTTGTCGCCAATGCACCTGAGCAAGTTATTGCTAAAGAACGTGCCAAACTAGACGAAATGGAAAGTGCTAAGGCTAAGTTAGTGGCCCAGCAAGGGACCATCGCCGCCCTTTAGTTTGTAACTTATGACAAAGTCCTCCAGTGGAGGACTTTTTTATTTGTGAAAGGATAAACAATGAACAAGAGTTTACTCACTAACTTAGCCACTTTGCTACTGGTAGCTGTAGGCTATTTTACTGCCAATGACTTAATCTTCTCGATTGGTTTGTTTGCTCTATCCGGCGCATTTACCAACTGGATAGCGGTGCATATGTTGTTTGAAAAAGTGCCCGGTTTATATGGCTCTGGAGTTATTCCTGCGCGCTTTGATGACTTTAAAGCAGGCATTAAACAGTTAATGTTGACCCAGTTTTTTACTGCAGAAAACATCGACCGTTTTCTTTCTGATGCGAGTGGAAAAGCGGTGCAATTAAATCTGCGCCCAGTGATTGATAAAACTGACTTTAGCCCCGCTTATCATGCCTTGGTAGATACTATCGAAAACTCATCTTTTGGCGGAATGCTAGCGATGGTTGGTGGCAAAGAGGCACTCACTCCACTTGAGCAGCCTTTTGTAGAAAAACTCAAAGATGCTGTTATTGAAATTAGCCAAGATGAGCAGTTTAGCGAAGCACTCAGAGAAGAATTAGAGCAACCTGAACACCTAGGTGATGTGCAACAAAAAATCACCTTAATCATCGAGCAGCGGCTTGCTGAGCTCACTCCGCAATTGGTTAAACAAATCATCCAAGAGATGATTCGCAAGCACCTAGGCTGGCTGGTCGTTTGGGGCGGTGTTTTTGGTGGAATGTTTGGCCTAATACATGGCTTAGTGTAAGTTGTAATAGCAATCACCCTAAGTAAGTGACCAGAAACAACGCAGGAAAAATACTCGAGAATAAGGGCGGATTTTTCGACAAGTAGTTATTCTACAGTCAAAAATTCTAACGCAGTTATCGAGTATTGTAACCAAATAGAATGAACAGTTACTTAGTATGATTGGTGTACCATCCAGCTAGTTGCTGCCAGCTAGCTGTTTTCCTGCTATCAAGGCGTCTATCTCTCCACTATCTAACATCGCTTGCAGTAAGTTTGAGATTTCTTGCTGACGCTCAACTAAGGGTGACAGCTTTGAGATAGCCAAATAAACAGGGCGCTGTGTTTGCTGGCGATAATCAGCATGTTTAAACCATGAAGCAATGCCCTGCTCTTTTAAGAAATAATCCCCTTCCACGCAAGACATCACCACGGCATCAACTCGCTGACCTTTGAGTAAACGAAACGCCGACAGGTCATCAATAACCTCATGTTTGCTCAGCCCTTGGTCTTGGTCGAAACGCTTGAAATAAGCCACCTTGCTTTGTACCGCGATAGTCAAGGAGTACAAGTCTTGATAGCTATTTAGATCAAATTGGCTGTCACGCTTCAAGTAAAAACAATTACTTTGAAAGCTTCGATAAGCAGGCTCCACAAACGTCATATACTGTTCGCGCTCAGCATTTCTATAAAGTCCGGTCATTACGTCGCTTTCGCCCATCAGCATGTGCTTTAAGCAACGCTTCCAGCCACACCCTTTGGTATTTAATTGTAAATCCAGACGCGCACTTAAAACCTTAAGCAGCTCTATTTCTATCCCAGTCAAGCTACCGTCGGATTCAATGGTTCGCCATGGCGGCCAATGCGCATTTGCGGTAGTGAGGGTTTGTTGTGCCCAAGCTGGGTAGCTAAGCAGCAAACACAGAAAAATGCGCAACCAAGTCACAGCTAGTCCTTTAAGCTTATGTTGTTAATAGTGTAGTCAAAAAAAAGGCGCTAAATGCGCCTTTTAATAATGAATAGTTAAAGCTTATTGCTCGTCTTCTTCACCAGATTCGAAGTAGGTACCCCAACCATCGTAAATCACTTTATGTTTGTCAGCGATTTTGGCTAAGGTTTCTATATCTTCTTTAATCCCATCGGCTTCAAGAGAGGCTTCAACAATCACGTCGAAACACCATACTTTTCCGCCATCTTCTAATTCAGCTTCTTCGGCATCACTTACTTCAAAACCTGCTTTAAAAACGTCTACAGCAGCTTTTTCAAGCACTTTAAAGTCTTTACTAGCGATGTGATGCTCAATGGTATATTCGGCGTCAGGATCGCTGCCATCGGCCAACAACTCTTGGATAATCAGATCGGTTTCTTCTTGCCAATCACTGATAATTTGCTGCATGCTCATGCTTGCTCTCCCACCGCGGCTTGATTTAAATCGACTTGTTTTTTATGAACTTCTTGGTAATCGGCGGCTTCGCCACGCGCTTCCATGGTCAGCTCATAGATGCGTTGTTCCATAGTATCGTGCAACTGGCTAATTTCGGCACGTAAATTGTCTTTCCATTGGCTCACATCTATCGGCTTACCCACTTCTACAATCACTTTACCGTTATTCCAACGGTTCAGCTTTACTTGGCCATGAGTAGACGAGCAGCAAATCGGTAACATTGGTACCTTAGCTTGCATGGCAAGATGAAAAGCGCCGGTTTTAAAGGCTTGTAAACCGCGACCGTAGCTACGTGTCCCCTCAGGGAACATCCATACCGAAAGATGGCGTTTATCGATAGCTTCGGCGGCTTGTTTAATCGTATCAGCGGCTTTGCTACGGCGGTCACGGTCAATAAGAATGTTACCGGTGATCCAGTAAATTTGGCCAAAAAATGGAATTTTAGCCAAACTCTTCTTACCAATCGATACTACCCCTTTGCGCAAGGCAAAAGGCAGAGTGAACATGTCGTAGCTGTTTTGATGGTTGGCGATCCACACTGCTTTATCGGGAATATCATCGCTTAAATATCTAAGCTCTACTTCAATACCCACAAAGCGACCACATTTTGCGATAAGTACACCAATTTGATGCACTAAGTCGGGATGGCGAGGCCGCGTTAAACAGTACAAAATCACAAACGGAAATGCCGTCAGCATTACCAAGGCAATAAACAAAATTCGAATTACGGCTAACATGGCACCCCCATTAAAACAGCCCGCAGTATACGCGCTGTCATTTAGGTGAACAAGTGTAAGCTGAAAAACTTAATCTAAGCGTCATCTGTTGTTGGCTCGTCATTTTCTAAGGCAATGGCCTCAATTTCAATGCCATCAACACGTTGCAAACCACGCGGCAGTTTATTACCACGACGACCTCGCTCGCCACGGTAATGATCTAAATCGCTAGGTTTTAGGGTAAGTTTACGTTTACCGGCAAACAAGGTGACCGATGCATCGGCGGGCACCACTTGCAACAGGGTGACGTATTCTTCGCGATTTTTAACCCGCGCCGTTGGAATGCTTATTAGTTTATTACCTTTACCTTTTGCTAGCTCTGGCAGGCTGGTAAGTGGGAAGACTAACATGCGCCCTTCGTTGGAAATGGCTAAGCAGCTATCGGTATCGTAACTGCGCACTTCAATCGGCGCGAGTACCTTGCTGCCCGCTGGCAGATTTAGGTAAGCCTTACCGTTTTTGTTTTTGCTAAGCATGTCGGCATATTTGCCAATAAAGCCATAACCAGCATCCGAGGCAATTAAATAGCGCTGTTCATCATCGGCCATCACCACATGGCTAAACATTTCACCAGGTGCAGGATTAAAGCGCCCAGTTAAAGGTTCGCCCTGGCTACGTGCAGACGGCAGAGTATGTGAATCTAATGCGTAACTTCGCCCTGCGGTATCGAAGAATACCGCTTGTTGGTTACTTCGCCCACTAGCACTACCAAGGAAGCTATCGCCCGCTTTGTAGCTTAGGCCCTGCGCATCTACGTCGTGACCTTTAGCAGCTCTTGCCCAGCCTTTTTCCGATAAGACCACGGTAATGGCTTCGTTAGGCATGAGTTCTTTTTCGCTTAAGGCTTTAGCTTCTGAGCGTTCCACTAAAGGTGAACGACGCTCATCACCATAGGTTTCAGCATCGGCTATGAGTTCTTTCTTAAGCAATGTGCTCATACGACGCTCACTGCCTAATAGCTTTTCAAGCTTATCACGCTCTTCAGCAAGTTCGGCTTGTTCGCCGCGAATTTTGATTTCTTCAAGTTTGGCAAGTTGGCGCAACTTGATTTCAAGAATCGCTTCCGCTTGTTTATTAGATAAACCAAAGCGTTCCATTAAGGCGGCTTTAGGTTCATCTTCGGTACGAATTATTTCAATCACTTCATCAATATTAAGGAAGGCAATCAACAAGCCATCCAAAATATGTAAGCGTGCCAGCACTTTATCTAAACGATACTGGAGGCGGCGGCGCACTACATCACGGCGGTAGCGTAGCCACTCACTTAATATTTGCACTAAACCTTTCACTTGTGGGCGATTATCTAAGCCCAGCATGTTGAGGTTAACTCGGTAATTACGCTCCAGATCTGTAGAAGCAAACAAGTGATTCATCAGCTGATCAACATCTACTCGGTTTGAGCGAGGAACCACTACGATACGGGTGGGGTTTTCGTGATCTGATTCATCACGTAAGTCCACCACCATTGGCAGCTTTTTAGCCTGCATTTGCGCGGCGACTTGCTCCAAGACTTTGGCACCAGACACTTGGTGTGGCAGTGCCGTAATCACTACCTCACCATCTTCGGTATGAAATACTGCACGCATCTTCACCGAACCACGACCAGTTTCGTAGATTTTACGAATGTCTTTGGCTGGCGTGATAATCTCAGCTTCGGTGGGGTAATCAGGTGCTTGAACGTGCTCTAGTAAGTCTTCAAGTTGCGCTTTTGGATTATCTAGCAAATGCACACAAGCATTAGCGACTTCTTTCACATTATGTGGCGGAATATCGGTAGCCATGCCCACCGCAATGCCGGTAACACCATTTAGCAAAATGTGTGGCAAGCGCGCTGGCAGCGTCTTAGGCTCATTCATTGTGCCGTCAAAGTTAGGGATCCAATCACAAGTTCCCTGACCTAACTCGCTCAGTAATACTTCTGAGAACTTAGATAGCTTGGCTTCGGTATAACGCATTGCCGCGAAGGATTTTGGGTCATCTGGCGCACCCCAGTTACCTTGCCCATCCACCAGAGGGTGGCGATAGGAGAATGGCTGAGCCATTAATACCATGGCTTCGTAACAGGCCGAGTCACCGTGTGGGTGATACTTACCCAGTACATCACCCACGGTACGTGCCGACTTTTTGTATTTCGCATTGGCCGATAAACCTAGCTCCGACATAGCGTAAATAATGCGTCGTTGCACCGGTTTTAAGCCGTCACCAATATGCGGTAAGGCGCGATCCATGATGACGTACATGGAATAGTTTAAATACGCCTGCTCAGTGAAGTTACTCATTGATAGGCGTTCTACGCCCTCTAAACTGAGTTCATTGGCATCACTCATGCTTTAATAACCTTTTATGTTCCTTGCAAAGCTAGCACTGCTGATGCTTTGTCAAATTGCCAGAAATAGCGTGCGCTAGCTGGTTTACCGATGTAATAGCCTTGCGAGTAATCCACTCCCAAGTTGATAAGTTCGTTGTTTAATGCTTCCGACTCTACAAACTCGGCTACCGTTTTATGGCCAAGCTGATTGGCAATATCAACCAGGGCTTGAATAAATACTTTGTCTTCATTCTGATTAAGAATTTCACGGACAAATGAGCCGTCGATTTTTAGGTAATCAAAGGGCAAATGCTTCAACGAATGAAAAGATGAATAGCCGACACCAAAGTCGTCCAGCGCGATGGCGCAGCCTAAAGCTTTAAGACGACGAATATGCTCTTCTGCTTGCTTCATGTTTGGCAGCGCGGCGGTTTCGGTAATTTCGAAGATAATCATATCACCAGCGATATTGCGGCTAACAAACTCGCGAGCAATGCGCGCAATCACCTTTTCGCTACAGAAAGAGCGTGCCGACAAGTTAATTGCAAGTTTATCGGTAAAGCCGTTACGCAGGTTAGTTTCCATTTGTTGCAGGGCCTGCTGTACAACCCACAAATCAATTTTGTCAATTTGGCCGTTTTTCTCAGCAGCCAAAATAAGTTGATAAGGCGAATGCAATTGCTCGTTTTCATCACGCACTCGCAATAGCACTTCGTAGTGTTCAACCTTGTTCAGCTTGTTATTCATGATTGGCTGATAGTGCAGCTCTAGGCGGTCACGCTCAATGGCGTTTTGTGCTAAGTCTAACCAGTAATGTTTTTTAGCCAGTTCTGTATCACTGTTTTCTGCTTGGAAGGTAACCACACAGTTTTTACCTAGCTCTTTTGCTTGGTTGTTACAAATATCTGCCTTGGCCATTAAGTCTTCAAAGCCGTTACCATGTTCAGGGAAGGCAACGATGCCCACACAGGCCGACGCGGTATGAATAATGTTATGTCCTGGTACACTCACCTGCGCCAACATGCTAATGATTCGCTGAGCCACCACTTCGGAATAGGCAAGGCTGGTGCCTTCCAAATAAATTGCAAACTCGTCACCACTAATACGCGCCAATAAAGTATCGTTTGGCAATAAGCGCTCCAAGCTTGAAGATACTTGGCGCAGCATTTCATCACCCGCGCCGTGACCACTGATGTCATTTACATATTTGAAATTATCAAGATCCACCATCAACAAACAGCCGTAGCGCTTCTCTTTAACCATTTGGGTAATGACTCGCTCAAATTTACGGCGGTTAGGTAAATCGGTTAAGTTATCGTAATTGGCTACCCACTCTAGTTCTTCGGCGCGGCTTTTAAGCTGCTGCTCCAAAGCTTCTAGCTGGTAGGAAAGACGAATTAAGGTGTGATTAAGCTCGTCAGATTCATCTTGTAAGAAACGCTTGCTGTTGCTTTCTAGGTTTCGACGGAAAAGGTTATGTGACGAGCGAGCTAATAAGGGCAGATTATCAATGGTGCGGCGGATCCGCCTAAGTGATGGACTCAGTGCAAATACAACAATCGCGCCGGCAAAAAACAACGCGCCAATACCAAACAGTAGGTTGTTGTAATCGGCACGCTTAAGCTGATTTAGCTGAGTATTTATGTCGTTCACAATGGCGTAGTAAACAGGTTTTTGCTGACTGGTATTATTTACCTTAAAAGCATGCAGCTCGGTAAGGCCCATCTCAGTATTAAACTGCTCCACCCCATGTATTATATTTTCAGCGTTTAAACCTACTAATAAGTCTTGAACCATTTCACGAAAAGCCGACTCTGCGTAAAGTAATTCAAGGCTGTTATCGTCGTTAAGCTCAACTAAAAAGTGATGGCTGCCTTGGCTTGCCGGGAAAAGCTCCAGCAATCGTAAGGAGTCGATACTGTAGAAAATTCGATAGCTGCCCTGCTCTTCCATTTTATCTAGGTCAGTTGCGATGATAATGCGACAGCTTAAGGGACAATCGAGTATCCATTTTGCTTGCACGTCGTCGGGATCTTTTAGCATCCACTCTAGCGCTTTCTCGCTATGGGCAATGTAACCAAATTCGTATTTTAAACCCTCTAGAGGGTCTACCACTGCAATGCTACGCACTGGTAGCTCGGTATTAGCCCGTAGGTCTTGCCAGAAAGAATCGAATATCGCAGGGAGGTTTTCTTGTTGGTAAGAATCAAAACGGTAAGACTGGCTTGAGGTTACGCCTTGTAAGCGCGCAAACACATCGCGGTAGTATTTTTGCAACTGGTATTGTTGGTTGTCGATAACTTGCGCACGGCCAAGCTGGAAAAAGCTTTTTAAGTTGTCATGGTTAAAGCTGATTAAGCCCACCAAGGTCACTAACAAAACACCGCATAACAGCAGCAATGCTTTACTGGCTAAACCTAATCGCAAATCGCGCATGCTCAATCTGTTCCCTATACCAAGTCTGAGGCCATATCGCCTTTGGTCTCTAGCCATTGTTTACGATCGCCCGAGCGCTTCTTGGCTAACAACATGTCCATCAGCTGCACAGTAGCTTCTTCCTCTTCAACGGTAAGTTGAACTAGGCGGCGAGTATTTGGATCCATGGTGGTTTCACGCAGTTGCAAAGGGTTCATTTCACCCAAACCTTTAAAGCGCTGTACATTAACTTTACCGCGTTTTTTCTCGGCCTCAATGCGATCTAGTATGCCTTGTTTCTCATCTTCATCGAGTGCATAGAAAACTTCCTTACCCACATCAATTCGGTACAAAGGCGGCATAGCAACGTATATATGCCCCTGCTCAACCAACGGTCGGAAGTGCATCATAAACAAGGCGCACAGCAGCGTGGCAATGTGTAAGCCATCGGAGTCAGCATCCGCCAAAATACAGATTTTGCCGTAACGTAATCCACTTAAGTCATTACTGTCTGGGTCAATACCAATAGCAACCGAGATATCGTGAACTTCTTGTGAACCCAATACTTCTGTCGCATCAACTTCCCAAGTGTTTAGAATTTTTCCGCGCAGTGGCATAACAGCCTGAAACTCACGTTCTCGAGCCTGCTTAGCACTACCGCCCGCAGAATCACCCTCCACTAAAAACAGTTCACCAGTTAACGGGTCTTGACTCGTACAATCGGTGAGCTTGCCGGGTAATGCCGGGCCAGAAGTGACCTTTTTACGAGCAATCTTTTTAGTTGAGCGAAGTCGGCGCTGGGCATTACTAATAAACACTTCGGCCAATAGCTCTGCTTGATCGGTATGGGTATTCAGCCACAAACTAAAGGCATCTTTAACAATCCCTGACACAAAGGCTGCTGATTGGCGCGAAGATAATCGCTCTTTAGTTTGTCCGGCAAATTGTGGATCTTGCATTTTTACCGACAACACATAACAACAGCGATCCCATATATCATCAGGCGTTAGTTTTAAGCCTCGCGGTAAAATATTACGAAACTCACAGAACTCACGCATGGCATCGAGTAAACCTTGGCGTAAGCCGTTTACATGCGTACCGCCTTGCGCTGTAGGAATAAGGTTTACATAGCTTTCGGTAATGCTTTCGCCACCTTCTGGCAACCAGCTTACTGCCCAGTCTACAGCTTCGTCCTTACTCGAAAATGCACCAGTGAAAGGATCTTCTGGCAGGCTTATGTAGTCTTTAAATGATTGGCTTAAATAGTCTTTTAGGCCGTCTTCAAAAAACCACTCGTCGTTTTGTTTGTTAACTTTGTCGACAAACTTAATGTTTAAGCCAGGACAAAGTACCGCTTTAGCGCGCAGTAAATGACGTAAACGAGAGACTGAAAATTTAGGGCTATCAAAGTAGCTGGCTGTTGGCCAAAAACGTACTCGCGTTCCGGTATTGCGCTTGCCTACCGTACCCGTGACCGTTAGTTCTTGAACCTTATCGCCGTTTTCAAAGGCCATTTCAAATAGCTGGCTATCGCGGCGCACTTGAACTTCAACTCTTGAAGACAAGGCATTCACCACGGAAATACCCACACCATGCAAACCACCAGAAAACTGGTAGTTATCGTTAGTAAACTTACCACCAGCATGTAATCGGGTGAAAATAAGCTCTACCCCGCTTACTTTTTCTTCTGGGTGAACATCGGTAGGCATACCACGGCCATCATCAATAACTTCGATGGACTGGTCTTCAAATAAGGTAACGGTAATAGCACGCGCATGGCCAGCTAAGGCTTCATCGACACTGTTGTCGATAACTTCTTGGGCTAAGTGGTTGGGGCGAGTGGTATCGGTATACATGCCAGGACGGCGCTTAACCGGGTCTAAACCACTTAATACTTCAATAGAGTCTGAATTATATTGATCAGCCATGATAGAAATTGTTACCTAAGTGCCAAAAAGTCGAGAATGGCAGCACAGTGATTTTCAAATCCTTGAAAACTGTGGTCGCCGCCTTCTTCAATGGTGAAAGTTGCTCCCTTATATTCTGTGACTGCTAAATTAAAGTCCAGCACTTCATCTGCGGTTTGTAGCATCACCCAAAGTCGCTGCTGACAACTTAATTGGCTTACTTCTAATTGCTTTAACTGCTCGATGTGCTGTTGTTCTAGTTGATAATGCTGCTGAGTATAAGGGTTTTGTTGCTCGCCTAAATAGTCTTTTAGCAGTTCATAGGGTTTAACTGCTGGATTAACCAGCACCGCTTTAGCTGTAGTTTGCTGAGCCACTCGGGTTGCTAAAAAGCCGCCCAAAGAGCTGCCCACTACACCGAGTTTTTTGCCACGGTGTTGATTGAGAATGTCTTCAATCTGCTGCCAAGCATCGTTGGGATAACAAGCAAGTTGCGGGCATACCAGCTGAATTTGATCTTGATATGGTTCAAGATATTGGGCCATTGCTTGCGCTTTAGCCGAATTAGGAGAGCTATTAAATCCGTGTAAATACAATAATACTGAAGGTGGCTCCACTCAATAACCTTTCGATTTAGGATCAGGAAGAAAACTGCGCTCAGATAGACGCCGCAAGCGAGTAGCAATGCGTCCTTCAGCTGTTAATTGCAAGTAACGCCAACCAGGTTGCTGATGATCTAAGGCAAAATTAGCCGATAAAGGCAAAAACTGAATACAAGTGCTGGGCGTTGCGATAAAAGCAATACCGTCGAACTGGAACTCATAGTTTTGATGAACGTGACCAAAGATCACCCCACGAACATTTGGAAAATCAGCAATAACCGCAAAAAACTCATCAGCATTTTTAAGGTTATGTTGATCTAACCATTTGCTGCCCACCGGAATCGCTTGATGGTGCATAGCAATCAACACATGTTTGTCGGGATACTCAGCCAAGGCTTCAGCTAGGTTATCTAACTGACGTTGACTCATAATTCCGTGAGGCTCACCTTCTAGCTGGGTATCCAACATAATGATTTGCCAATGCTCACTCACCAATTGCTTTGCAGCCAGCACCCCATGCTGCTCAAGCGTCAGCATGTTTTCTTGCATGTCATGATTACCCGGTAACCAAACACAAGGACGTTCTAACTCGGCAATTCGTTCGGCAAAACGTTGATAAGAGCGCTTGGTGTGATCTTGAGATAAGTCACCCGTTGCAAGAATATAATCGAAGGGGATATTGTCACTTTTAATGTTTTCTATGACTGCACCGAAACTGTCGTTGGTATTAACCCCCAACAAGCCTGTTTGCTCATCGGCAAACAAATGCGTATCGGTAACCTGCAATAAGTGCACACTTCCGTCTGGTGCTGTGTTTATGTTTAATTTATTAAATGCCACAATTTTTTCTTGTAGTTTGCTTAAGCAAACTCAACTTTAATCCGCTGTTTTAAACAAAATACTAACCAGTCATTAAGAAACTGATTTGTTTGATGCTTTTCATCTTGATGATGCATCTTTTTATTCGGGTAATCATACCTTGGTTTAAGCTTATAAATCTGCTGACTAGCACACACTTCCGCCAACCGTGCATCGTGATACAAACGCACCAACAGCTGCGGCTGCAGGTAATTATAGGCTTGAGCACTGGCTTGCCTTATCTCGTAAAGCGCCGTGTAGCGAGTAAGTTCTTTGCTTTCCAGTAAATAATCTTCACCCAATTTGGGGATCAAACGTAAAATTTGTCCCACTTCAAGTGGCCCTGGAAATAAACGCGTCATCAAGCTGTAATTGGCAGCATATAGCTGCATCAATTCGTCGAGATTGACTCGATAACGGGTGGGGCCAGTATTACTGGGCATCACCATCGCCATCATTTTGCCACTGCTGGCGTACCTTCTGCAAATTCAACTGCAACCACTGAATAGCAATAACCGCTGCTGCATTGTCGATAATACCTTGCTGCACCCACTCAAAGGCCTGCTCACGACTCACCACTTTAACCAATATGTCTTCGTTTTCTTTATCTAGACCATGAACACCGCCCGCTTGGCTGGCATCCACTTCACCTATGTACAAATGAATACGTTCACTTAAGCCACCAGCGCCCGGCAAAAAACTGTTGCAAGAAAATACCCGATTTACGCTTAAGCCCGCCTCTTCTTCGGCTTCGCGCACTGCCACCTCTAAAGGTGGTTGGCCGCTGTCTAGCATGCCGGCAACAATTTCCAGTAACCAAGGGCTAGCACCAGTTTCAATAGCGCCAATTCTAAACTGCTCCACCAACACCACTTGATCTAGCTTAGGGTCAAATAACAAAATACCGGCAGCGTGACCACGGTCCATCATTTCACGCTGAATCCAGTTACTCCAACCGCCTTGATACAAACGATGGCGCAGAGTATAGCGCTGCATCTTAAAGAAGCCTTGATATACATCTTCTACATCTTTGATTTCCACATCTTGATGAGAGAATTGACTACTATTGTGCAACTTTGTCATATTGACCAAGACTCCTTTTTGTAACGGTTGGTATAAAAATTGTCAGAACTTATTGATCAAACACAAGATTGACCGTAAATTTATGCTTTTTCTTTGTTATCTAGGTCTTACTCTAGAAATAAAGCTGGTATAGACTAGCATTAATTAAACTGTGGTAGTTTTAAACTATTAAGATTTAGTCTACACAAAGTAAATATCTATTCCCGAAATAACCTCGCTAACACAGCGACCAAAGGAAAGGCGTAATGAAGCTGAAAATCAAATCGTTAATATTAGCTTGTGGAATGAGCTCTTTAGCATTCCAAGCCCAAGCTGATGATTTATTGCAAATTTATCAACTCGCTCAAGAAAAAGATCCTGTAATTTTGCAAAGTAAAGCTCAGCGTGACATCGCCTTTGAGCAAATTACCGAATCTCGTGCATCACTGCTTCCACAAATTGGTTTTGGTGCCGGTGCTAAATACACTACTACCAGTAACGACACCATCGACAGCATTACCAACACCAATGCATCGGTTGGCCTTAGCCAGTCGCTTTACTCTAAAACCAACTGGACCAGCTTAAGTATCTCTGAAAAGAATGCGACACGTTCTGAAGCCGTATATGGTAATGACGTACAAAGCTTGATTATTCGTGTAAGTAATGCCTACTTCAATGTACTACGCGCCATGGATAACGTTACTTTTGTTGAAGCTAACAAAACAGCCGTTGGTCGTCAGTTAGAGCAAACTAAACAACGCTTTAACGTTGGTCTTACTGCGATTACCGATGTACACGAAGCCCAAGCTGAGTATGACCGTACCCTTGCCCAAGAAATTCAAGCACGTAACGACTTGTCTAACAGCTACGAAGACTTACGAGAGCTAACCGGTTTAGAGCACCGCGAGCTTAACATTCTTAATACCCAGCGTTTTGAGCCAAACCCACTTGAGCAAGGCTCAGACTTTTGGTTAGCTACTGCGACCGACCGCAACCTAGAGCTAAACGCTCAGCGCATTAGTAAAGAGATTGCTCAAGAGCAAATCGAATTAGCACAAAGTGGTCACTTACCAACCTTAGACCTAACTGCAGGTATTGGTTATGACAATAACCAATACGGTAACGACGCCTATGATTCGCTTCAAGGTGGTAGTTCAAATGCTGGTAATATTGGTCTTGAGTTCAACTGGCCTATCTACTTAGGTGGCAGCATTGATTCACAAGTACGACAAGCGCAGTTTAGCTACATCGCCTCTTCAGAAGCGCTAGAGCAAACCTTCCGCACAGTGCAAAGCACGGTTAACTCGGTAGTGAATAACGTAAGTGCCAGTATTGGTTCGGTTAAAGCCTTTGAGCAGACAGTAGTGTCTTCACAAAGCGCACTAGAAGCCACCGAAGCAGGCTTTGAAGTAGGTACTCGTACCATTGTTGACGTACAAGACGCCACACGTAACCTGTACTCTGCAAAAAGTGATTTAGCTAACGCCCGTTATGATTACATTCTTAACATGCTAGCGCTTAAACAAGCAGCCGGCACCTTAACTGAAGAAGACGTAGCACTGGTTAACTCTGGCTTAATGCCTCCCCAGTAATACCGTTGGTAAAGATTTGAAATAAAAAAGGCGCCAATTGGCGCCTTTTTTGAATCAACGACAAAACTAGTCGATTTGATTTTGACGAATAGACTTAATGATTTCTGAAGTTGAACAACCATCTTCGAAGTTAAGCACTCGCACTTCACCGCCATTGGCAATCACTTCTTGCCCACCAGCAATCTCTTCTGGCTTGTAATCGCCGCCTTTCACCAATAAGTCTGGCAATAAGTTGGCAATTAAACGCTGTGGCGTATCTTCACTAAAATCAACCACCCAATCAACCGCACCTAAACCAGCAAGCACCGCCATACGGCGATCTACACTATTTACTGGGCGCCCTTCACCTTTTAGGCGCTTCACAGAATCATCATTGTTTACTGCAACAATTAAACGGTCACCCAAAGTGCGTGCGTGATTAAGGTAAGACACATGACCGGCATGCAAAATATCGAAACAACCGTTGGTCATCACCACCGTTTCGCCGCGACGCTTAGCAGCCTCCAAAGAAAACTTAAGCTGTTGTTCACTTAACACGCCAAAGCCAGTTTCCTGCGAACCATATACTGCGTTGGCAAGTTCAATGGTAGACACCGTAGACGTACCTAGTTTTCCAACCACAATGCCCGCAGCGGCATTGGCTAAGGCACAAGCATCATCTAAGCTCGAGCCAGCCGCTAGTGAGCTAGCTAAAGTAGAAATCACCGTATCACCAGCACCGGTTACATCGTAAACCTCTTGTGCTAGCGCGGCTAAATGCAACTCTGGTTGGCCCTTACGGATAAGCGTCATACCATGTTCACTGCGTGTCACAAGCAATGCTTCAAGGTCTAACTGCTCGATTAGCGCTTCGCCTTTGCTAATAATTTCGTCTTCATCTTTACAGTGACCAACCACCGCTTCAAACTCAGAAAAGTTAGGCGTGAGCAAAGTTGCACCGCGATACTTATCAAACGCGCTGCCTTTTGGGTCAACCAATACAGGAACACCGGCATCGCGTGCCAGAGCAATTAAATCGCCAACTTGGTTTAATGCGCCTTTGTTGTAGTCAGATAAAATAACCACTTGATGCTGCTTCACCTGTTCAGCAAAACTAGCGCTTAAGTCTTTACTATCTACTTCATGAAAATTTTCTTCAAAATCTAAACGAATTAATTGCTGGTGACGGCTTAGTACCCGTAGCTTTGTAATTGTTGGGTAATCAGCAAACTTAGTAAATTGGCACTCTACACCAACCGCTGCCAACTTATTTTCTAAGGCTATGCCTGCTTCGTCTTCGCCGCTCATACCTAATAACGTAGAGCCTGCACCTAAGGCCACGGCGTTTAAGGCTACGTTAGCCGCGCCGCCAGGGCGTTCTTCAATTTGTTCAACTTTAACCACTGGAACCGGGGCTTCAGGCGAGATGCGCCCGGTAGGTCCATGCCAATAGCGGTCTAACATTACATCGCCAACTACTAACACCTTAGCTTGGGCAAACTCAGGGAGGGTTATTCTCATTGTTCACTCTCATCGAAAAATAATTATTAACAGTTTATCATAGTTAAACTTATGGTCTGCGGCATAATCTCTTGATATCCAGTAGACTTTACACATTATTACAGTGACAAAGTAAAATATGGCGAAAATTTCATCACCCAAGCTTAACGCACAATCTTTTCACCCAAAGAACTGGGGGGCCTGGGTATTAATTGGCTTTATGTTCAGCATCAGTTTGCTGCCTTATCGCGTTCAGCATTACTTGGGTTTAGGAATCGGCCGCTTAGGCCGAGCATTGATGAAATCACGCGTACATATTACCCGCCGCAATTTGGAAATCTGTTTTCCAGACAAAAGTGAAGCAGAGCTAGAGCAACTGGTTGAAGGCTGTTTTCGGCATTTAGGGCATTCGGTAGTGGATACCGCCAATGCTTGGTTTTGGCCACAATGGCGCTTTGCAAAACACTTTAAAGTAGAAGGCCTTGAACACCTTAAAAAAGCGCGTGAGCAACAAGGGGGGATTTTATTAGTAAGTGCCCACTTTTGGACCTTAGAAAGCCATGCTCGCGCTTATGGCACCTTGGATCCTGGTGTTGGGATCTACCGTCCTAACAAAAACTCGGTTTATGAGTACTATCAATATCACGGTCGCACTAAGTCTAATAAATACTTAGTAGATCGCACCGATGTGCGCGGTATGATTAAAGCTCTGCGCCAAGACAATGCGGTGTGGTACGCACCTGATCATGACTACGGTACCCACGCCGCGGTATTTGTACCGTTTTTTGCTCAAGATAAAGCTGCCACTATTACCGGTACCGCCACCTTAGCTAAAGTGAAAAACGTGCAAGTATTGCCAACCTATGCACTACGTAATGAAGATGGCTCAGGCTTTACTTTGGTTATTGAACCAGCCCTAGATAACTACCCGCAAGGTGATGATGAACAAGATGCACACACCATCAACCAAGTGGTAGAAAAAGCTATTCTACGCGCGCCCGAGCAATATATGTGGATCCACCGCCGCTTTAAATCTCGCCCAGAAGGTGAACAAGGCGTTTACTAATAAAAAGGCGCTGACTTTAACTTAAACGCAGCGCCTTTTTTAAGCCTTAAAACTGTTGTTTAGTACTAAGTAAACAGCTGTTGCCAAGTATCGGTCACTACACTTAAATCTTGCTTAAACTCGGCTTTGTTGGCCAAACGTGGCAAACCTTGCAGACCACAGCGATGACACTCATCACGAATATCCAAATAGCTTTGGCTTAGCCCCTGCGCTTGTTCAGGCTTTAACAAATCAAGCTCGGCACAGCTTTCAAATATTCTTACGTTGTCAGTCCATTTACTTAGCTGAGGATATTCTTGGGTATGCAGTAATACTAGGTATTGAGCAATGAACTCAATGTCTACCATACCGCCAGGAGATTGCTTGAGATCCAGAACGTCTTCTGTTTCTCGGCTTAAGTGTCCCTGCATTTTGCTACGCATCTCTTGCACTTGTTTGGCCAGCTCTGCAGCTTGGCGTGGCTGAGCCAAAATTTTATGGCGAACTTGGGCGAAACTCTCAGCGAGTTCTGCATCGCCATAAATTACTCTGGCGCGCACTAGCGCTTGGTGCTCCCAGGTCCACGCTTCCTTCACTTGATATTGCTCAAAAGCTTCAATGGCGGAAACCAATAAACCAGAAGCACCGGAAGGTCGTAAGCGCATATCCAATTCATACAGTACACCTGAGGCGGTGCGTGTATTAAACAGGTGCATAATTCGCTGTGCAAGCTTTAGATAAAACTGCTTACTGTCGATTTGCTTTGGGCCATTGGTATAGGTGCTACTGTCGCTATTGTGCAAAAAGACCAAATCTAGATCGGAGCTATAACCTGTTTCAATACCACCAATTTTGCCGTAACCCACTACCGCAAAACCACGTTGTTGTTCACCTAAATGCTCTGGGTAACCATGGCGCTCAACCATCTGGATCCAGGCTTGCTCAACCACCGCG
Organism: Agarivorans sp. OAG1; assembly: GCF_037076485.1. NCBI lineage: Bacteria > Pseudomonadati > Pseudomonadota > Gammaproteobacteria > Alteromonadales > Alteromonadaceae > Agarivorans > Agarivorans sp. OAG1. Next base: position 796,142 of record NZ_AP028990.1, on the reverse strand, counting down.
TTTACTATCACTTCGGCTACCGCGGTTAAGTGATCACTCACTTTCATTAGCGGCAATGCACCAGCAATATCGGCAGCAGTAATACGTAACTGCTGAATTTGTTTGAACTGACGCAGCGCCTCCATTTGCTGTTCCATGTCATCGGGTGGAATACGCAACATAAACTCACGGAGCTGCTGGGCGTAACTGTCTTCGCTGGCCGGGTTGTACAGTAGCTTAGGATCGAGTAATTCATCCAAAAGAATAGGAAAGCTCGCCAGCTTTTGCGCCAACATGGCGCTGCCTGCGCAAAGCCTTAATAGTTGCTGCAACGAAGCTGGGTTTTCGGCTAACAGCTCTAGGTAAGCGGTTCTTGATAGAATCCGCTCAAGCAATACCATTACCCGCGGCAATACCAAACTGGTTTGAGGATGCTCAAACAGTTGCTGCAGTAAACTTGGCATCATCCGCTCTAGGGTTTGGCGACCGCGCTGACCAATTTGGCGCTTCTCTACGGCGTGCATAAAGTGGTACATGGTTTCTACGCGGGCTTTTTGTTCTTCCTCGCTACAAACATGTTTACTCATCAAGCTAGCAAGGGCTTCTCTATCAGCGCCGCAATGCCACAAATCATCATATTCTTGGCCTGCTTGGTGCTCTTCTTGTTCCTCTTCACCAATGGCAGATTGGAAGCAGGCGTTTACCTGAGTAAGTCCTTGCTGCAATTGTTGGTAGAAACTCTCCCAATTGTCATGACCCATTACCCAAGCAACGCGCTGCTGGTCACCGCTTGTATCCGGTAGGGTTTGAGTTTGCTGATCATCTATTTGCTGCAGAATGTTTTCCACTTGGCGTAAATACAAATAGTGTTCGCGCAGCATCTTGGTTTGAGCTTCACTCAACTCACCGTGCTCACTTAACTGCGACAAAGCCTGTAGTAGTGAACGGGTTTGTAGCACCGGCTCGCGCCCACCACGAATAAGCTGGAAAGTTTGTACAATAAACTCAATTTCGCGAATGCCACCCGAGCCCAGTTTGATATTGTCGCGCAAGCCTTTACGACGGATTTCAGAGTTAATCATAGCCTTCATCGAGCGCAGTGCTTGAATAGCACTAAAGTCGATGTAGCGACGATAAACATAGGGCTTAAGCATGGCCTGAATATCTTGGTCAAAGCGCAAGTCTTGGTTAATCACTCGCGCCTTAACCATGGCGTAGCGCTCCCAATCTCGGCCATGATGTTGATAGTAATCTTCAAAGGCTGCGTAACTAACCGCCAAGGGACCAGACTCACCAAATGGCCGCAAGCGCATGTCTACCCGAAATACAAAGCCATCTACAGTGGTTTGATCAATCAGTTGAATAAGCCGCTGCCCCATGCGAATAAAGAACTGCTGATTGGCAATACTACGGCGGCCACCTTGGGTTTCTCCGTTCTCGGGAAAACAAAAAATCAAATCGATATCGGATGAAAAATTTAGCTCTCGCCCGCCCAGCTTGCCCATGCCAATTACCACTAATGGCTGCGCATTTCCTTCGGCATCACTGGGTGTACCAGACTCACTGCAACAGCGTTTGTATAACCATTGATTAGCACAATCTACGCAGCTATCAGCCACAGCCGACACTTGGGCAAAGCTGTCTGTTACGGCTTGCTTTAGAAGCAAATCACGCCAAGCAATAAGCACCATTTGCATGCGGCGGAACTGACGCAGTACCTTTTTGGCACCGTCGTCGGTAATTTGCTCGGCCAACGTGGCACTTAACTGCTCACGCATTTGCTGTTCGTTTAAAGGCTGCTCTAACAATTGCTGTTGCCAAATATCAGAGAGAAGACCTGGCTGGCTAATGCAGCTTCGGGCGATAAAATCACTCAAAGCAAAGGCGGTTTTACTCTGCAACTGTTGTTGGGGATCTAGTTGCTCTAATAAATTTGGCGCTAACTCGATAAGGCGCTCCCAAGATTGCTCAGCAATAGTAGAAAGCTCGCTAGGGACAGGAAGAGTACTTGGCATGATGAAGAAAACCCGAATCCAAAATTTGGCTTAATATCATCATGATTCATGCTTAAGCACAAGCTGGATCGCAGGGAGTGTAAGCCATATCAAACTGGTGATTAGCTGATAGCAAAAAACCAAGCAAAAATTGACTTCATCTGCCATTTTTAAGCACCAAAAACCGTTGTTTGATAAAACTGGCGTATAGTAAAATCAGCCGTTCTTATCCTTCGGAATTAATAAATGAAAACGCACATCAATGCCTTCGACTTAGTGATGCTGTCTCTGTCGCTAATAGCCATTGTGATTGTTAGCAGCTTGTTCTTTTACCCTGCAGATTCTCAACTTAAAGCCTTACTGATCAATCTAGATACGCTTATTTGCGTTGTATTTATTGCGCACTTTATTGTGAGTGCTGCTCGCAGCAAATCTCCACTTGCTTATTGCAAACATCATTGGATAGACCTACTAGCGAGCATTCCTATGGTGGAAGCGCTACGCCTATTGCGCTTTTTCCATGCAATAAAACTGATTAAAGCCTTAAGCGAGCAGCGCCATTTGTTAGCGAGCTTAAAACATCGTCGAGTAGAATCCGCCGCGGCAACCGTTTTGTTCAGCTTGCTGGTGATAATTCTGCTGGGTTCTATTGGCATACTGCTGGCCGAGCAAGACCAAGCAGGCAGCCAAATAAGCAGCGCAGGCGAAGCCTTGTGGTGGGCAATCGTTACAATTTCTACCGTAGGTTATGGTGATTTTGTACCGGTTACAGATGCCGGTCGCATTATTGCTGGAGTGATGATTTTAACCGGCGTTGGCTTTTTTGGTGCGATATCAGGTTTGATGTCTACTTTTTTACTTCGTGGAAAATCTAATTCAGAGCATCAAATTCAGCAGTTGATCGTAGAGCAACAAAAAGAGCATCAGCAACTCAAACAACAGTTGAGCAATATTCAGCAACAGTTGAGTGAACTACAAAAGAAGTCTCATTGAAGCGCGGTCTAATTAATTACCTCGCAGCTTAAGCCAAACATGAGCTAGCGCTTCGTATGCCGCGGTATCAGCCTTGCCTATATGGCTAAGCCGCGGAATAAAGCTTTGCCAGGTAAAGCCTGCATGCCAGTTTTTCACCTGATAATAAGTAGGAGCGGCAGTAGGATAAAGCCCCTGCATGGCAAATAGGCGCATCGCTCTTGGCATATGAGAAGCTTGAGTAACTAAGGTTAATTGAGTATTCGGGTAAAGCTTGGCAATGTTAGCAGCTTCTTCAGCAGTGTCTTTAAGCTTATAACTACGAATTAATCGAGACTCAGGCACCCCTAAAGACAAGGCCAGTTTGGCAAGCATATCGGCATGCTGTACTCCACTGCCTTCATTATCACCACCCGATAATAATATTTTCACTTGCGGTTGTTGGCGCCATAAACGAGCCGCTTCCACAACTTTAACTGCGCCACAAGGCAGCACTTGACTAGATAGCGGCTGATTTTCATCTTGATAATGCAAACAGCCCAACACCACAATTATTTGCGTATCTGGTGGTAGAGAATGTAATCCGTTGTATTGTTTTTCCCAATGATAAAGAAGTGCACCGCTTACCGGATACAAGCTTAAACAAAACATCAGCAACAAACTAATTACGGCGCAGCTGCGGGCTAGTAGCTTATGACCGCGCAGTCCAAAAAAGAGAGCCAACAACAACAGCAGCCATAGTGAGGTACTAGGCATAGCCAGCACGGTGAGTAGTTTTTTTAAAGCAAAGCCGTCCACGACTTACCAATACACCGCTTGTTGCAGCGCTTGCTGGCGAGAAAACTCTAAGGCATCCAGTAAGGAGCGCTCTTTACGCTGCACCCATTTTTCAATGGCTTGCTGTAACTCAGCATCCAGCTCGGGCAATAGTTCTCGCATAGGTTTAAACAAACTCAGTTCTTCAATGCCCGATAAAATATCTACCCAAGGCAAGCGGAATTCTTGGCGCAGCTCTTGATCAAACAATTCACCAACACACATGCCCACCAGCAGGTTACGTCGCAGCTTAGTGGCCTGTTTCATATAAGCATTACAATCAAGCTGGGGCTCAGCCAAAGGCGATTGTTGCAAGTAATCCCAACTAGTTTGCAACATAGCTTTGGCTAAATGCTGAATATTCTCTTGTTGCAGAGCTTGGCTGTGCTGCCATTTAGCTTGATAAAGCCAACGGGTTATTTTTAACATCAAACTACAATAGCGGGCGCTATGCATTAATTGATAAACATCATCAGGTTGCGGCAAATCATGCTGACGCTGTTGCAGGGTTTTCAACAAAGAGCGTTGCTGAGGTAACTTCTTAATCAATGCACCTCGTTCAGCAGTCAGTTTATTTAAACTGGCAGCTTGGGTTAACCACGCAAACTGTCGGCGCAGCCAACGTAATTCATTAAGCCAAGCGCATTCTACTAAATCGCGCTCACTAAACATTTTGCAGGCTTGAAACAACATTTGCACCGCTAGAGAGACTTGCTCCAAAGCGGCAAAACTTCGCTGCTCCACAAATAGCTGTTCGTGGTATTGCCAATGTTCGAGTGCACCAGCAAAAATTCGATTTAAGCATTCACTAGTACTATCAGCATCACTAAGTTTAACTGCGCTTAGGGTTTTAACTTGTTGTACGTGAGCGGTAGCCAGCATATATCCACGCTGAGCTTTGCTAATGTTTGCTAAGCGTAAACCTTCTATTGAAGCAATGTCGCTGGCGAGTTCGAAAAGCTGACTAATGTCACCTTTCACAAACTCCAGCTCAATTTCGCATATGGCTTCGTGCTCGCTTCCTGCGGTAAGCGAACCTTGATCGAAAGCTACTTCAATTAGGGTATCGTTAGGTAAATCAACCAACCAAGTTTGTCTATCAAAGGTGGTAGTAAATAAAGGGCTTAGCTGATTATTAAGACTGGAAAGTTCGGCGCCGGCTGGCCATTCAACTTCTTCAAATAAGGCTAATTGTGGTTGGTTAGATTGAAGCACACAATTGTATTCGGGACGCTGGTGTAAACCGCCTACACTTAATCCATCGGTTTTAATGGTTTGAACATTGTCGCCATCGCCACTGCGAATACGTAAGCCCATACCCCAACGCATCAGTTGGCGGTCATCAGTATCAAAATAAACACTGGTGAGGGTTTTCACTTCGGTTTGCAGCACACTATACTGATTGAGCCGAGCCAATAACACCGACGCGCATTGAGGTGTAGCTAAGAGCTTGATTTCAATTTCATTGTTCATGGTTTATCCATGTAGGCTGATGCAGCGACCTGCTCCCTCTGTTCAGTTTTCATACAAAACCTTTGATTCAGCTCAAGTAAAAAGCAACAAATTGTAAGATAAATGCTTGCACTTAAGCTCCGCTACGTTACCATGCGCCTCGCAAAAAATATATCCTTTGCATAGCTAATTGGAACAGAGATTATGTCCGGAAATACAATTCTAGGTTTGTTCGCTAAATCGCCGATTAAACCTCTAGAAGAGCATATCAATGTAGTACACGAATGCTGTGAAGGTCTTGTACCTTTTTTTGAAGCAGTACTTAATAAAGATTGGAAAACTGCGGCAAAACGTCGTAGAGACATTTCAAACTTAGAAAAAGAAGCTGATCGCATGAAGCGTGAAATTCGCCTGAATCTACCTGGTGGTATTTTCATGCCAGTTGAACGTTCAGACGTACTCGAGCTGCTTACTCACCAAGATCGAATTGCCAATAAAGCAAAAGACATTTCAGGTCGCATGTTAGGCCGAAAGATGGAGTTACCACCTAAACTTGCTGAAATGTTCATGACTTACTTAGCACGTTGTTTAGATGCAACCGGTAAAGCTAAAGAAGTGATCAACGAACTGGAAGATCTACTAGAAACAGGCTTTAAAGGCCGTGAAGTAGACCTAGTGAAAAAAATGGTACACGAACTCGATATCATCGAAGACGATACCGACGCACAGCAAATCAAAATTCGTCGAAAATTACAAAAGCTAGAGAAGAAACTAGATCCTATCGACGCAATGTTCCTATATTTCATCATTGAAGCTATCGGCGAATTAGCCGACCAAGCGCAGCGCGTTGGTGCTCGCTTAGAACTGATGATCTATCGCTAAACAAAGAAAATACTTAGGTAACTCCAATGGAAATTCTTGCAACTTACGGCACTACGCTGATTATTATTGCGGCCGTTTTTGGCTTTGTTATGGCGTGGGGTATTGGTGCCAACGACGTAGCCAACGCTATGGGTACATCGGTAGGCTCTAACGCTATTACCATTAAACAAGCGATTATTATCGCGATGATCTTTGAATTTGCCGGTGCTTATTTGGCCGGTGGTGCGGTAACCAATACCGTACGTAAAGGTATCATTGATTCTGGCGCGTTTGTTAACACTCCCGAGCTATTAGTATTCGGTATGATTGCCGCGCTGCTTGCTGCTGGTACGTGGCTATTAATTGCCTCTTACAACGGCTGGCCGGTATCAACCACTCACTCTATTATTGGTGCCATTGTTGGTTTCGCCGCAGTAGGTGTAGGCACAGAAGCTGTAGAATGGGCCAAAGTGGGCGGCATTGTAGGTAGCTGGATTATCACTCCGGCTATTTCAGGTGTATTTGCTTACTTAATCTTTGTGAGCGCCCAGAAGCTTATTTTTGAACACGATAACCCACTAGAAGCCGCTAAGCGCTACGTGCCAGGTTACATGTTCTTAGCTGGCTTTATGATGGCGCTAGTAACCATCAAAAAGGGTCTTAAACACATTGGTTTAGAGCTAAGCAGTGTTGAAGGTTACGTTTGGGCAGTAGCCGTTGGCGTATTGGTTGCTATTGTAGGTAAAGTGATTATTAGCCGCCTAAAAATCGACCCTAAAGCCGACCGTCAAATGCACTACACCAACGTAGAAAAAGTATTTGCGGTACTAATGGTAATCACCGCTTGTTGTATGGCTTTTGCTCACGGTTCAAACGACGTAGCAAATGCTATCGGTCCATTGGCGGCAGTAGTTAGCGTAGTAAATAACAACGGTGAAATTGCCGCTAAAGCCTCACTAGCATGGTGGATTTTACCACTAGGTGGTTTAGGTATTGTGGCCGGTTTAGCCCTGTTTGGTCACCGTGTAATTGCCACTATTGGTAAAGGTATTACCCACCTTACACCTAGCCGTGGTTTTGCTGCTGAACTGGCTGCTGCAACAACAGTAGTAGTAGCCTCGGGTACTGGCTTGCCAATCTCTACCACACAAACCCTAGTAGGTGCGGTGTTAGGTGTGGGTATGGCACGTGGTATTGCCGCGCTTAACCTCGGTGTAGTACGTAGTATTGTAGTATCTTGGGTAGTAACACTACCTGCTGGTGCAGCACTGTCTATCGTGTTTTACTACATTATGTTGGCTATTTTTAACTAGTTACCCACTAAACTAGTTAACTTTACTCACATTAACAACGTTGCTGGTTGAGACTAGCAACGTTGTTTCGTACACTAACGGCGAAACTATTCTAAATAAAGAGATACGCCGTGATTGTCAGAACATTATCTGCTGCTTTTTTGTCGCTTGCCCTCGCCTTCCCTGCTCTTGCTCAAACTCGTTACATCTCTGACGACTTATATGTCTTCATGCATTCAGGTCCTAGCAACCAATTTCGAATTGTGGGTAGCGTTAACGCAGGTACTAAAATCAATCAGGTTGAATTCAACCAAGAAAACAAATACGCCAAAATTGTTTTAGAGAATGGCCGCGAAGGCTGGGTAGAAGCTAAATACCTTAATCGCTCTCCAGGCTTAGCTGCTCAATTAGAACAAGTGAAAAGCCAGTTAGAAAAAAGCCAAACTGCGCTTAAGCAGCAACAGCAAGACAGCGGCGCAGCCTCTGCCGAACAAGCTGAGCAAATTGATGCCCAGCAACAGCAAATTGAACAACTTCAGCTTACTAACGATCAATTGAACGAACAGCTTACTCAAATTAGCCAGCAAAATAATGCCATCCAACATGAGCTAGACACCAAAGATGAAGCGGTGCAAATGCAGTGGTTTATGCGAGGCGCAGGTGTAGCGGGTATTGGTTTAATTCTAGGTATATTGCTGCCAATGATCCCTCGTCGTAAAAAGCGCGATAATCAGTGGATGTAATCGCTGTTATTTTCCCATTAAAAAAGGCGCTTAGTGCGCCTTTTTTGTTAGCCCCACTTTTTTGTTAACCCCAATCTGACAAAGCATTCAGTCGACATAAGTTACCGGCAACCCGCAGCACAATGTCATCAAGACGAATCGCCACCAACTCGATGTTCTTGGTAACAAAATCCCCTTCAACCAACTCTTTATCATTAAGGGTGACATAACGACGGTTCGGATCTGACGAAAATACGTGCGAGTTAAAGGTAATGGCTGGTACCAATTTTTGCACCTCTGGGTCGAGCGCACCAACCATGGGTGCGTCGTCATAAGTACTAGGGTCAAGCTCAGCGTCCCAGCTTAAGGTATTGGTTGCTTGCACAGCCGCAGCAAAGCGTTGCTCTAAGCCCTTTTCCTCTGCCGAGCTAGGCTTGGCAGGTGTTGAATGCTGCACTGGCGCAGGCTTACTGGCCACCACAGTAGAGCGGTCGTTTGGCGTAGCCACTGGCTCTGGCGCTTGATACTGCGGAATAGGTGCATTTAATAAGGTTTCAAACTGCTTTTGGCGTAGCGCTAGCAAATCAACCTTTTCTAGTCCTTCTAATTGAGGCAAAGGCAACAGCTCAATCTCTAACTTAGGCTCAACCACCCGAGAGACCCGCATTATAGGTTTAGTTTCTAGCTCTTTAGTTACAGGCTGAACCGCAGCCTCCACTTTAGCCGGCGCGGTATCCTTGTTTGATTGCTGCCACAGCCAAAAACCACCAGCGCCTAAAGATAAGGTGAGAACCGAACTTAGCACTGCGGTTAATACTGGATTAACTGACGAGGGCGCAACTAAAGCAACAGCTTCGTTTGGCTGACTGCGGCGCTGTGCGTCTAAAATACTGGACATTAGTTCAACTCCTGCAAGCGCGGTTGATCAACGTAAATCTGTTGGTTAAGACGTAATAAAGTAAACACACCAGCTATGCCATCGGCACTTAGGCGATTTTGCTGCTGGAACTGCTGCACTTGGCGGCTTAACTGGGCATCAAAATTAAAGGTTTTGCGTGGACGCTGCCCTTGAATTAACGACAAGCTTTGTTCCAACCAATAAACGGCTTCGCCTTGGTTGCCCTGTTTAAGCACCCCAGTAAAGCCTGGGGGTTGCTTCCAGAGAACTTGAAACTCACCGTTCCAACGTTGGCCAAACCAAGATCGACTAACCATAATTGCGCGATCACCCATCCACAGTTCCAATTTAGGCCCCCAATGGCGCACCACCGCATAAAAGTAATGACCGTCTTCTTCTAGCTCAACTACCGCGGGAAGGTTCACTTCTCGCAAAGCCCGCTCGCCGCCTGTAAGGTTTAAACAATATAAATCTAAGCTTGTTACTAGGTTGCAGTTTGCTTGCGCATTCGCCACATCGTAACCCCAAGTACGCAACAATAATTGCCAAGAGCGCGCTGGCAAACTGTTGTTCGCTCGTAGTTGCTGCCACTCTTGCTTAATTGCTTGAATGTCATCTTCGCTTTGTTCCAACACTGGAGCAGGTTCTACAGCAACAATCTCGGCTGGGCGCTCAACAACTGGCGCAGCTATCGGCTGGTTGTCTATTTCAACTGCTGGCGTTTGCTGCAAGATAAACCAAGCCGCCACAATCAAGCAGCCTAATAAAGCACCACTCAATACATAGTTAAGGTTAAAGCCTTGAGACTTAGGCTCGCCCAAGGCCACTTCTTCAATCGCTTGGTTAAGCGCTTTTTTGTCTACCTGCATTTGGTCGCGGCCGTAGGCGGCTAACAGCGCACGGTCGCATAACAAGTTAATCACTCGCGGAATACCGTCAGCGGCCTTAAACAACTGCTTAATCACCGAGGGAGCAAATAGAGGGCGCTCACACCCCGCCACCATTAAGCGATGGCGCACGTAGGCTTCTACTTCATTTACGGTTAATGGCAGCAAGTGATAGCGAGCGGTAATACGCTGAGCCAATTGGCGTAAAACAGGTTGCTTAAGCTTTTGCTGCAGTTCGGGTTGGCCAATTAATACCACCCGCAATAACTTGCGTGTATCGGTTTCAAAATTGGTTAATAGCCGTAATTGTTCGAGGACTTCTACCGACAAGTGCTGCGCTTCATCAATCAGCAGCATAGTATTGCCGCCTTGGAAGTGGTTTTCTAACAAGCGCTGGCGAATCGCGTCACCAAAATCTTTTACGCTAAAAGAGTCACGGTCATATTCTATACTTAGCTCGTCACACACTGTGGCTAACAACTCTAGTTCGGTAAGGCTTGGGTTTAACACCAAGGCCACTTGGGTGTTTTCGGGCACTTGTTTAAGCAAGGCGCGCGACACCGTGGTTTTGCCGGTACCTACCTCACCAGTAAGCAATACAAAGCCACCAGTCTCGCCCAAACCAAAGGTAAGGTGAGCCAAGGCTTCTTTATGACGCTCGCTCATAAACAAGAAATCAGGGTTTGGCGCTATCGAAAAGGGACTTTCCTTTAAGCCAAAGTAATCCAAATACATTAAACCGCTATCCTTTCACCGATTATGGCTGCCACTTATATTACAAGTCGCAATCCAAGCCCTATTGAGCATTGATAGGTGTATAATACCCCCACGCAAGGCGTTTGTGGATATTAGTTAACGAGGAGTGATAAGTGGAAACCTATTTAGTCGGCGGAGCAGTACGAGATCAACTACTAGGTTTACAAGTAAAAGACCGCGATCACGTTGTGGTTGGCGCAACTCCCGAACAAATGCTGCATCTTGGCTACAGCCAAGTAGGCAAAGATTTCCCAGTATTTTTGCATCCTCACAGCCAAGAAGAATATGCATTGGCGCGCACCGAGCGTAAACAAGGCACAGGCTACACCGGCTTTAGTTGTGATTTTTCCGATGATATTCGCTTAGAAGACGACCTCTTACGACGCGACCTTACCGTAAATGCCATTGCCCGCGCAGAAAATGGTGAGCTAATTGACCCTTACGATGGCCAACGCGACTTAGACGCGAAGCTACTACGCCATGTATCGCCCGCCTTTGTAGAAGATCCGCTGCGAGTATTACGAGTAGCCCGCTTTGCCGCGCGTTTCCATCACCTAGGATTTAAAGTTGCCGATGAAACCATCGAGTTAATGCGAGAAATTGCTCACTCGGGCGAATTAGCGAGCTTAACCCCAGAGCGTATTTGGCGAGAACTAGAAAAAGCGCTTGGCAGCCAATCACCACAAGTATTTTTTGCGGTATTGCGAGAAGCGGACGCACTGGCGGCCTTAATACCAGAACTGGATGACTTATTTGGAGTACCAGCCAGTCCCAAATGGCACCCAGAAATAGACACCGGTATTCACACCTTAATGGTAATAGAGCAAAGTGCTAAACATGGCTATAGCGACCTAGTGCGCTTTGCAGCCTTGTGCCACGACTTTGGCAAAGCCTTAACCCCTGAAGAAAAGCTACCTTCTCATCCAGGCCACGGACCTAAGGGTGTAAAGTTAATCAAAGCCTTTTGCCAACGCATCAAAGTACCTAACGAGTACCGAGATTTAGCGCTACTTGTCGCTGAGCACCACATTACCATTCACAGCGCTTTGGAACTTCGTCCCGAAACCGTATTAAAGCTGTTTAACCGCTGCGATGCTTGGCGCAAGCCAGAACGTTTTACCCAAATATTAGAAGCTGGCGTGGCCGATATTCGTGGTCGTTTAGGTTTTGAACAAAACGATTACCCTGCTTACAACTATTTGCTATCGCAACTCGAGGTAGCCAACAGTGTGAACATTCAAGCCATTGTGCAACAAGGTTATAAAGGTGAAGAGATTCGCGAACAGGTGCACCTAGCGCGGCTTAAGCTGATTAAGCAAGAAAAACAGCGTTATTTACAGCATCTTGAGCAATAAGCTGATTGAACAGTAACCAAGCCAAGCAATTCATTACAATAAAAAAGCACGCCCATTGGCGTGCTTTTTTTTGTTCGAACTAAAGGTCGTTTAACTTAAGGCTAAAAAGGCAAACAAAGTAATACCCAGTAGCATTCGGTAGATAACAAACGGCTTCATACCTACCTTGTTAACCCACTTAATAAACAAGTGAATACAAGAATAAGCACTGATAAACGACACCAATATACCCAGCGACATCGCCGACCAATCAATATCCACCGGATTATCAGCCATGTCTTTGCCCATAAGAACACAAGCGCCAACAATTACTGGAATAGACATTAAAAATGAAAAACGCGCCGCGGCTTCGCGGGTTAGGCCCAACATTAAGCCTGCTGTAATTGTTATACCACTCCGCGAAGTACCAGGAATAATCGCTATGGCTTGTGCAACACCCACAAACAGCGCTTGTTTCCAGCCAATTTTGTACTCGTCGTGCACTAACTTAGCTTGCGAATCGGCCCACCATAACAAAGCACCAAATACGATGGTGGTTGTCGCAATCACATACGCAGAGCGCAAGTACTCTTCAATCAACGATTTAAACAAGCCGCCAAACAGTACCGCAGGAATAGTGGCTAAGATAATTAACCAAGCAAGCACAGCCTCGGGGCTGCGGTTACCAGTAAACGAGCTTAGCCACGCTTTAAGCATGGCCCATACTTCTTTTCTAAAGTAACCCAATACGGCAAACAAACTACCTACATGCACCGCAACATCAAAGGCAATCCCCTGATCATCCCAACCAAATATCTGCGAGGGCAAAATTAAATGGGCAGAACTGGAAATAGGTAAAAACTCGGTCAAACCTTGGATCAAAGCCAAAAAAATGGTCTCAAATGTACTCATTCTTGGTTCCTTGCTGCTAAAAAATTAAAAGTTGAAACTCTCTACAAGAGTGAGCACTTGGCTACTATGATCAAAATCTTGCCATAGTTGCGTGTAAGTTTGATGAAGTGTTGGATGTACCAACTCGCCAGCAATATCTGCCAGCGGCTTTAATACAAAAGCACTTTTACTTATCTCGGCTCTGGGTAATACACAGGGTGAATCTACCACTAAGTGGTTATATAAAAGAATATCGATATCTAAGGTGCGTGACGAGTACTTTTGCGCATCCATTGCCCGCCCGTGTTCAAATTCTATCCGTTTAATCGCTTCAAACACCGCTTGTAAGGATAAAGGGCTAGTAAATTTAGCCACCAAATTGTAGAACTCGGGCCCATCAAAACCCAAGGCTGGGCTTTCATAAACTGGGCTTAAAGTTAACTCGCCAAATTGTGCGCGTAATGCAGCCACACCTTGTTGGATGTATTGCTCACGTTCAATGTTACTGCCAATGCCTACAAAAATATCGGCCATTACGAAGCGTAATCCTTTTGCTCACGTTCAATCTGCACACCCACGTTGCTAGCAAATGGAACGGCTCCGGGTTTATTGATAGTGACCTTAATCCACGGCACAGAAAACTGCTGAATCACTAAGCTCGCCACTTTTTCAGCCACGGTTTCTACTAACTCGTGAGCTTGCCCAGTAACGAGATCACTCACCGCTTGACTCACCGAGGCGTAATCGAGCGCTAGCGATAAATCATCATTTTGGGCGGCAGGTTTGTTATCCCACGCCATTTCTAAATCGATAAGCAACTTTTGCTTAATCTCTTTTTCCCACTCGTAAGCACCGATGGTGGCTAATACGGTGAGATCTTTAATAAATACTTTATCCATAGTTCTGGCTGCTGTGCTGCAAACGTGCTTATTAGCCTTAGCTAAAAAAACAGCGTATGATTTGACCTTTGAGAGAGCGCGATAATACCGCAATTCGGCAATTGGTGGAATGCTTCTAAGCTAATGGGTTTACTCGGTTTATTTTTTATTACGGCAGCTTATTTGCTGGGTTCTATATCCAGTGCCGTACTAATATGTCGAATTTATCGCTTACCCGACCCTCGCCAACATGGCTCAAACAACCCAGGCGCCACCAACGTTTACCGCATCGGTGGCAAAATTCCTGCAGCATTAGTATTAATATGTGACCTATTAAAAGGCATGGTGCCGGTTTGGGTGGGTTACTACGCAGGGCTAGCGCCAGTAGTATTAGGATTTGTGGGTATAGCTGCATGCTTAGGCCACATGTACCCCATCTTCTTTCATTTTGAAGGTGGCAAAGGTGTCGCAACAGCCTTAGGTGGCGTACTGCCAATTGGCTTAGACTTAGCAGCTTTACTGATAGTAACTTGGATTATTACCTTAAAACTGCGCGGCTATTCATCGTTAGCCGCTATTGTGAGTGTGAGTTTAGCGCCTTTATACACTTGGTTAATCAAACCTGAATACACTCTCCCCGTTGCGATGCTAGCCTGCCTTATTATTATTCGCCACCAAGGCAACATTACTCGTCTGCGCAATCACACCGAAAGCAAAGTAGTCAATAAAGACCAATAAAAAAGCGCCTATTTAAGGCGCTTTTTTTAACATCTAAATCACTTTAGCGGGCGGTAATTCATCAAGCGGCCAACGAGGCATCGCTTTTACTGATAAACCTTCGGTTTGCCCTGCTTTAAAACGCTGCATACCTGCGTAAGCAATCATAGCGCCATTGTCGGTACAAAATGCTGGCCGCGGGTAATACACTTTACCCCCACGCGATTCTAGTAACTCACCGAGCTGCTCACGCAATGATTTATTGGCGCTTACACCACCGGCAATCACTAAGCGTTTTAAGCCAGTTTGCTTTAAGGCGCGACGGCACTTAATGATTAAGGTTTCAACCAAGGCTTGTTGAAATGCTAAGGCAATATCTGCTTGGGTTTGTTCATCTTTACCTTCAGCATCGATGGTATTTTTAGCAAAGGTTTTAAGGCCTGAAAAGCTCATATCTAAACCAGGACGATCAGTCATTGGTCTAGGAAAAGTAAAGCGGCCTGGTGTGCCCTTTTCAGCCAAACGGCTTAGAGCTGGGCCACCTGGATAATCTAAACCTAATAACTTGGCGGTTTTATCAAAGGCTTCACCGGCTGCATCATCAATAGATTCACCAAGAATTTGATATTCGCCAATGCCGTCCACTTCTACTAATAGCGTGTGGCCACCGGAAACCAGCAAGGCTAAAAAAGGAAACTCTGGCGGATTGTCTTCTAGCATTGGGGCTAACAAATGCCCTTCCATATGGTGCACTGGCACAGCAGGTTTGTTCCACGCCATCGCAATACTGCGCGCTGTTAGCGAGCCAACCAATAAAGCCCCTACTAAACCTGGGCCTGCGGTGTATGTTACTGCATCAATATCATCTGCCGTGCAGTTGGCATTCGCCATCGCTTCTTTTATAAGAGGAATGGTTTTACGAATGTGGTCGCGCGAGGCCAATTCTGGCACTACTCCACCATAATCGGCATGTAATTTAACCTGGCTGTAAAGAACGTCGGCCAATAAACCTTGTTGGTCATCATAAATGGCCACGCCCGTTTCATCACACGACGTTTCAATACCTAGTACACGCATAATCTTGCTTTTCCTGCTTAGTTACTGGCTTAAAAATTGGTGTTTTTAATGCTTAAGCCCGCTTAAAATCGCAGCTATATTACTTGCTAGCGGCTTATTTCACCAGAGGATTACAAATAGGCTTTACATTGCCCCCTAGTTCGGCTTAAAATTCCGCACCATTTTTAAACACTCAGGCTGATTTTTGTTCGGCCGTTAATAAACCGGAAGGTGATAGGCATATGCCAATCGTTAAAGTACGTGAAAACGAACCATTTGACGTAGCTCTACGTCGTTTCAAGCGCTCTTGCGAGAAAGCAGGTATTCTTTCTGAAGTTCGCCGTCGCGAGTTTTATGAAAAACCAACTACAGCTCGTAAACGTGCTAAAGCGTCTGCTGTTAAACGTCACGCTAAGAAATTGGCTCGTGAAAACGCACGTCGCGTTCGCTTGTACTAAGCGCTGTTAATAACCTATGTCATTAAAAGCAACCTTACAAGATGAGCAAAAAGCAGCAATGCGCGCCAAAGACAAGTTTCGTCTTGGCACACTGCGTATGTTGCTTGCGGCTGTTAAACAGGTAGAAATTGACGAGCGCATTACTTTAGATGATGACCAGATCCTGAGCATCATTGTTAAACAAGTAAAACAGCGTAAAGACGCAGCTGAACAATTTACAGCTGCCGAACGTCAAGACTTAGCTGATAAAGAACTTGCCGAGATTGAAATCTTGGAAGCGTTCCTTCCTCAAGCGCTTAGCGAACAAGAAGTAGCCTCGTTAATCGAAGCTGCTATTGCTCAAACAGGCGCTGCTGGAATGCAAGATATGGGTAAAGTGATGGGCATCCTGAAACCTCAGGTACAAGGCCGTGCAGACATGGGTGCTATTAGCGCCGCTGTCCGCAGTAAACTAGCCTAAGCTCGTCCCTTAGAATACTCGAACAAGCCGTGTTCTCATTGAGTTCACGGCTTGTTTGTTTTTAATTTTCGCTGAAGATGGTAGTGAATGGCTGGAAGAATACCGCAACAGTTTATCGATGATTTATTGGCTCGTACCGATATCGTAAGCCTTATCGACCAACGTGTGCGTTTAAAAAAAGCCGGCAAAAACTACTCAGCGTGCTGTCCTTTTCATAATGAAAAATCCCCCTCTTTTACCGTAAGCCAAGACAAACAGTTTTATCACTGCTTTGGTTGTGGTGCCCACGGCAATGCCATCAGCTTTTTAATGGAATACGACAAACTGGAGTTTGTAGATGCCATTGAAGACTTGGCCAGCCAAATGGGTGTGGAAGTAGAGCGAGAAAACAGCAACAACAGTAAATTTGATAAAGAAAAAAGCCAACAACAACGCCAAGCCAGTAAAGACTTATACGAACTGATTGGCCACGCCAGCCGCTTTTTTCAGCAGCAACTACGTACTAACCCCAACAAACTACAGGTTATCGACTACCTAAAAAGCCGTGGCTTAAGTGGCGAGGTGGTACAACGCTTCTCCATTGGTTATGCGCCCGATGAGTGGGATGCGCTAGGTAAAGCCCTTGGTGGCTCTAAGCAGGCCAGCCAACAACTTGTCGATGCCGGATTATCGATAGAAAACGACAAAGGCCGCCGCTACGATCGTTTTCGCGATAGAGTGATGTTTCCAATTCGTGATAAACGTGGTCGTTATATTGGCTTTGGCGGGCGAGTATTTGGCGACGGCACACCAAAGTATCTAAACTCACCAGAGACCAGCGTATTTCATAAAGGGCGTGAACTCTACGGCCTTTACGAAGTGCGCCAAGCGCATAAGCAAATACCACAAATATTGGTAGTAGAAGGCTATATGGATGTGGTGTCATTAGCCCAGTTTGAGATTGACTACGCAGTTGCCTCACTAGGTACCTCTACCACCCCAGAGCACCTACAAACGCTATTTAGAACCAGCAACCAAATTATCTGTTGCTACGATGGCGACCGTGCAGGCCGCGACGCAGCATGGCGCGCCCTAGAAAATGCCCTACCGCATTTACGCGACAACGTAGAACTTAAGTTTATGTTTTTACCCGACGGGGAAGATCCAGACACTTTGGTTCGCCAAGAAGGTAAAGACGGCTTTGAACAACGCATGCGCGACGCCATGCCGCTATCGCGCTTCTTGTTTGAGCGCTTAAGCCAAGAAATCGACGTCACTACAGATGCGGGAAAAAGCCATTTAGCAGCCCGCGCTTCTGAGCTAATTAAGCCGGTTCAAGCTGAATTTTATCGCGAAATGCTCAAGGGCGAATTGGCCAAATGGTTGCGCTGGGATAGTAACCGCTTAACCAAGTTTTTTGCCGCAAGCGACCCCAAGCCCCAAAATACGCAGGCCAACACACTCAAAATCACCCCAATGCGAAAAGCTATTGCGATGATTTTGCAACGGCCTGATATTGCTAACGAATTGCCGCCTTCAGAGCAGCTTAAGCAAGTTAACATTAAAGGCATGCCACTGTTATTAGCGCTCATTGGCGAAATACACAAAAAACCCGAGATAACCACTGGCCAGCTAATCGAACGCTGGCGCGAACAGCCTGAGCAAAAACATTTGAGTGCACTGGCAGGCTATAATTTAGAAATTGACGAATCAGGCTACCCAGACGAGCTGCAAGATATTATTGCCAGTTTTGTGGAGCAACTGCTGTTGCAGCGTTACGAGCAACTCAATGTTAAGTCACTGCAAGGTACACTTAGCGTAGAAGAGAAATACGAAATGCAGCAATTGGTAGTGGAATTAAAGCCTTAATTGGCTTGTTTAAGGAATAAACAAAAAGTTTTTGGTTAAATGCCCTTGATATAGAAATTTTAACCCATACTTGATATAATTCTTCGTTTGCGCTTGCAGCGCTTACGTTTATGGTTTTGCTAGCTTAATCTACTTCGGATGACATCTATGGAACAAACCCCACAGTCTCAACTCAAACTCCTTCTCGCAAAAGGTAAAGAGCAAGGCTACTTAACTTATGCAGAGGTAAACGACCATTTACCTGCTGATATCGTAGATTCCGATCAAGTTGAAGATATCATTCAAATGATCAACGACATGGGTATTCAGGTACATGAAAATGCACCCGATGCCGATGACTTATTGTTGGCCGAAAATACTACCGACGAAGACGCCGCCGAAGCGGCAGCCCAAGCACTTGCTACGGTAGAATCAGAATTAGGCCGCACCACCGACCCAGTGCGTATGTACATGCGTGAAATGGGTACCGTTGAACTACTTACCCGCGAAGGCGAAATCGACATTGCCAAGCGCATTGAAGAAGGTATTAACGAAGTTCAACGCAGTGTTTCTGAGTATCCAGAAACCATTTCTATCTTGCTTGAAATGTACGACCAGTACCAAGCAGAAGAACTAAAAATTAGCGATATTGTAAACAGCTTCATCGACGAAGACGAAGTAGCCGAAGCCGCACCAACTGCGACGCACATCGGCTCAGAGCTTGAAGAAAAAGATCTTGAAGACGAAGACGAAGATGAAGACGAGGAAGAAGAAGACACTGGTCTTGACCCAGAATTGGTAAAAGAGCGCTTCGACACCTTACGTGAGCAGTACGAAAAAACTCACGCAGCTATCGAAAAGCACGGCCGTATGTCTGCCCGTGCCACTAAAGAGATTTTTGAGCTAAGCGAAATTTTCCATACTTTCCGCCTAGTACCAAAACTGTTCGACAAGCTAGTAGCCAGCATGCGTACCATGATGGAACGTGTGCGTACTCAAGAACGCCTAATTCTTAAGCTGTGTGTAGAGCAAGGCAAAATGCCAAAACAAGCATTTGTAAAAGCCTTCTCTAAAGACGAAACCAGTGAAGAATGGTTTAACGAGCACAAAACCTCTGCTAAAGATTACGCTCCGGCGTTAATGGAAGTAGACGAAGAAGTGCGCCGTTGTATCTTCAAACTAAAAAGTGTTGAAGAAGAAACCGGCCTAACCATTAACAACATCAAAGACATCAACCGTCGCATGAGCATTGGTGAAGCAAAAGCTCGCCGTGCTAAGAAAGAAATGGTTGAAGCTAACCTACGTTTGGTAATTTCTATTGCGAAGAAATACACCAACCGTGGTTTGCAATTTCTAGACCTTATCCAAGAAGGTAACATTGGCCTAATGAAGGCCGTAGATAAATTTGAATACCGTCGTGGTTACAAATTCTCTACTTACGCGACTTGGTGGATCCGTCAGGCTATTACTCGTTCTATTGCGGACCAGGCACGTACTATTCGTATTCCGGTTCACATGATCGAAACCATTAACAAGCTAAACCGTATTAGCCGTCAAATGCTTCAGGAAATGGGTCGCGAACCTACTCCAGAAGAGTTGGCAGAGCGCATGTTAATGCCAGAAGACAAGATCCGTAAGGTACTTAAAATTGCTAAAGAGCCAATCTCCATGGAAACACCAATTGGTGATGATGAAGATTCGCACTTAGGTGACTTTATTGAGGATACCACCCTGTCGATGCCAGTAGATGCAGCAACAGGCGAAAACCTCAAGTTTGCCACTCAAGAAGTACTAGCAGGCCTAACCCCGCGTGAAGCTAAAGTACTGCGCATGCGTTTTGGTATCGGTATGAACACCGACCATACTCTTGAAGAAGTTGGCAAACAGTTTGACGTAACCCGTGAGCGTATTCGTCAGATTGAAGCCAAAGCACTGCGTAAGCTTCGTCACCCTTCTCGTTCTGAGCAGCTACGCAGCTTCTTAGACGAATAGGCGAGCTAAACGGCGAATAAATAAGCGCTTAGTTTCAAACGCATAGACAAGGCTGATATGATTTTTTATAATCCAGCCTCGTTGTTTGAGCTAAGCTCTCAACACCCAATTTGGCCCTTTAGCTCAGTTGGTTAGAGCACACGACTCATAATCGTTAGGTCCACAGTTCAAGTCTGTGAAGGGCCACCATATACAAAGGCGTAGAAGGTTAGTAACCACTACGCCTTTTTTCTGTGCCGGCCCTGTGCCGTACATCACCCGTAAAGACCTATTCTCAATACCAATACCCTAGTGAGATCATAGAGAGATTTTCCTTATTTTTCACTCGAAAAGCTCAAAACAAATACTTTCAACCTCTAGGCTAAAGTGTGATCAAAGTCACACTGTGTGCCAGATGAATTTACCCTTTTCATAAGCAAATCTTAAAAATCTATTGGAGAATTTGTTTTGAAAGAAAAATCATTCGGTACTCAAATATTGGCTAAAGCCGGTTATTCAGCTGGCGAAAAACTAACACCCTCACAGACTGCTGACATCTTATCTTTACAAGTGAGCACATTAGCAACTTGGCGCTGCAACAAACGTTATACGTTGCAGTACATGAAAGTTGGCGGACGCATCTACTACCCTGCAGAAGCGGTCATTGCTTATCTTGATAGCCAAATTAGGTAAGATTAATACCCAGGAGGGCTTATAGAGTTGATACGGCTCTATAAGCTTTATTTGCATTATTCCATTCAAGCCTAGATACACTAACCACCTCAGCAAAAACTAGTTAAGCCTGCGCTTCCACTAAATAAGCCAAAATAGTAAACAAACCAAAATTGTGATCAGTGTCACACCGAAGAACCCAAAACATTACCCCATGAGTTTTGACCTTATAAAAACAACCTAAGGACCACCCATGGAAAATAATACTTTCGGTACAAATGCATTACTCTCGGCAGGCTTTCATTCAGGAGACATTCTCACCCCCGCGCAGGCAGCTAGGGTTTTATCGGTTCGCATAAGCACCTTAGCCAATTGGCGATGTGCAAAACGCTATGACTTGCACTACTTAAAAGTGGGTTCGCGGATCTATTATCCCGCTGATGCATTGATCGCATTTCTGGATAGGCAAACTCGAGGAAAGACGCATAAAATCTATCGAGCTTTTAGCTCGATAGATTTTATTCATTGAAGTATCACCCTGAGCACAATCTATCGATTCAAACTGTTTCTTGGCTTAATTCGAATAATTTTTTTTTGGGGCCTTGAAAAAGATAAATTTCCAGCTGAAAAATAGCCCTGCACAATCCCCCTGCACAATCCCCCCCAGGATTTAACTTGAGCACATTTTTCTCATTACTTGGGACTAATTTGACTGTGTTTTTCTCATGGGTGTGCAGGGGGGATTGTGCAAATCGGTTAGAACAGCGATAAAACTGTCGTCTATTTTTGTATCCAAAATCGATAAGGAATTTGCAGACAAAAAAGCTCGTTCAACAGATTAACGCTATTCAACGATTTACATGTGTTAGAGTTTGATTGTTGCTGTAAAAAGCTTTTTACTTAGAACTAAATCGTTCAATCGATATCAGTTCAATTTTCTAAATAATGAGATTTTAGTTAGTAATTGCGCGACTAAAAACTCAACTATTCGTATACCAGAATCAAAGCCTATTAGCGCAAACTGAATCCGTTATACTTTTTAATCTGATTTGCAAAACAGGCATAACATACTTTTGGACAAAAGCTTGTTACGAACTTTATATTACAAAGTTAGCTCGAATAACCTCGGCTACTGTACCCGCCCCCTCAAAATCGGCCCCAAAGCCATGGCAGATATGATTTATCCACTACACTGATAGCGCTTTAAATTTTTCTAACATATCCTTATCAATCTCTTTGATTAGATTAGGTGACAAGCCCAAATGTTTGGCCTCATGACTAAACGAACGTGTTGTTTCAAATATTTCCTCAGCCATAACCATAATTGCTTTCTTTGAAGATAATCCCGACTGAGCAGCTAACTGGTCTAATGCGCTCTTTGGCGTTCGCCCATTACCACCGAATGCCGTCATATGCTCTTTGTAAGAGTTAGGGCTGTAAACAATGTCGTAGAAAGGCGATAGAGTCCAGCTATCGGTGTCACTGGCAAGGAAGCTGAAGTTCTTGCTGTGATCATCTTGGTTAACAGTTAAATAGTTAAACATGCAGCGCTTAATGAGCTTCTGAGATTCAGTGACACTACACATGATGCGCGTAGCTTTAAGTAAATCCACATAGTCCAAAGAAGGCTCTCGAAACGGTGCATCTAACAACCCACACGCAGAAATCATATGGACTCGACCGTCTTGCTCGGTGCAATCAAATCGTTCCTGTTCTAGCCAAAATCGTCCATTACCCACATCTATCAAATCAAAGTTAGGAACTTCAATGCCGACGTCGCGGGCCATCTGCATGTAGCAATATTCGACTAATGATTCAGAGTGCTTCAAGTCAAACTTTTCAGATGTAAGCTTTACGATAAGCTTTGTTCCTGGTGAGTCATCTAATGTTGAATATTGCCCATTGAATAAACGTGTAACGTTCATTTTGGGCCTAGCACCACCCGAACCACCAGTCTTCATCAAGTGTTCAAGCAAAGCAGATTCGGTACCTTCAAACTCTTCAATCGCAGCTCGTCCAAGGGTAATGATATCAATCGACTGCTTTAACTCATCAAGTAAATCTAATTCTGGCTCATAGCTCAACGCCCCCATACATCTGTCCCCTAGGTAAGCCAAACGCTCTAGGGCGGTGACTTCCTTTGGGTTATGATCGTTCTTTCTAAATACACGATCCATGAGATAAAGGCCCCAACCATCAGGAAGACTATCCCCAAAAACTCCATGAATACCGTAATGCGGCCCTCTAGGCGCAACTTGCAGGCTTGTATCAGCCTTTAAATTGAATGGAGCCAAGGAGGTTGAGTGATTACTTAAATAAGACTCATCAAACTGAAAGAAGCTTTGCGTACTATTTTCAACGAGCTTTCCGACCAGTACCTTTTCACCTGTGCTAAGTGTTCGTTTTACGGTTAGGGCAGATTTAAGCATGTCGAAGCACATCCTCAATTGACTTAAATTCAGGCTCGGACGGTTTGGTCAGCTCTTTCACTTTTTTCAAGTCTCCGACTGCCTCATAAAGCATGAGGAACTGACGTAGTGAGATGTTGCCAGATGACTCAAACTTTCGGATCGTCGCGTAAGGTACGCCTGAGAGATCGGCCATCTTTTGAACACTGAGTTTATCTTTCTTCCGAGCAGACTTGATAAACTCTTTTAGCTCCATCTGCAAATCATAAGCGGTATAAAGAGATAACACACACACCTCAAAATTGTCACAATAATAGCAATTATAGCAAAATACATGACTTATTTGCTATCCTTGTAACAAACTAAAAGCACTAGTAGTCATTAATTCAGTAACACGAAGGATAAAAGCCAACAGATGGGCATTTATAGCTACCATAATGACAATTAAACATTGTTTTGGCATTAATTGCTATCATGGTAGCAAATCAATAAAGGCTGACATCCTTCAGATATACGTACTTTCCACAGCACTAATAGACTCCCTAATGATGCAATAGCAGATATGCTACAAGTCCCAGCCTTTCATGTTTACATTTAGTATCAGTCTTTTGGCTTGTATTTATTTGAAGGCGTAAGCAAGGCGTCGCGCAGAACATCCTGATGACGAGGGATAATCCCAACCTGTAGCCCCACCGGCCTAAACACTTTATTAAGGATCGAAAAAGAGAAATTCCCTTTATCATTTTCTATTTGCGATAGCACCTTACGACTCACCCCAACCATACTAGCGTATTGTTCTTGCTTTAGATTAAGCACCCTAAGGCGCAATTCTTTTAAAGCCTGTCCTTGGGTTAGATGTCCCTCTAACAAACCGGAAGTCACTTGTTTGAGAAAAAGATCACGCCCAGCGGCATCAACTTCAGGTCTACCTTTAGTAGGCTTAACACGTTCTGAAGTAATCTTTGCTTTTTTAATCTGAGTGTTTGCCATTACATACTCCTATCAAAAACTAACTTGGAACAATTCAACTGTTAACTCTTCCCCGGTCATATGTAATAAACCACATTAATGAGTCTATATTGGCCACATTAATCAAAAAAACCCACATTAACGTACCTTATATTACACATAAATTAACTCAGGTTTATTTGCAAATTCGCGCGTCTAAAATGCAAAGCGATACATTGGAGAGTACTCCCTCGAATGAAAGTATCAAAAATCAAAGGAGCTATATAAGGCAGCCTATGCAAGTGGCTAAATTATCCGGTAGAACAACATTTGTTTGCTCTAATCTGTTCCTAAACATTCACCTTAAAAGCCTATCACTTGGGCATGGTCTTAGAAGAGAACACCAGAAAGCTATCATATGACTCATTAGTCAGCCTAAAAGATAGGATTATCATATAAGCCCCTAAATGATAGATCTGGAGTACCTGCGATGAAGTACATTTATGCTAGAACCTCTACAAAGGAACAAAATGTTGACCAACAAGCGGAACACTTACTAACACTTCACGGAGATGCTGAAGTATTTAAAGAGAAGACGAGTGGAAAAACTCTCGATAGGCCAATACTCAATAAACTCACTAACAAAGTCTCGGCCGGAGATATCATCATTGTTTTGTCGGTGAGCCGACTTGGTCGTAATACTGAAGAAATGTTGGCTTTCATCTGATTAATGAAAACTAAGAGTGTATCAGTGCTTGTGGAAGACTTAGGCGGTATTGATGTTACCAGCTCAATGGGCAAGCTAGTACTAACTACGCTTGCTGCAGTGGCTGAAATGCAACGTGAAGATACCCTTGATAAACAACGCATCGGTATTGATCGCGCTAAAGCTGAGGGTAAATACAAAGGCAAACAGCAATCATTAGAAACGATTCAAAAGTGTAAAGAAGCAATTACCTATGTTGAAAAAGGACTAAGTAAAGAAAAAGCAGCTAAGGCTGTGGGGATTGGTGTTGCAACGCTGTATAGGCATATTAAACAAGGAAATAGTACTGGAATGAATAACTCTGATTAAATGTACTTAATTCTCACAATGCCCGCGCGGAGACAAATACACGGCAACCTTAATGAACTAAAGTGGAAACTATCTAGTTTTCAAGTAGAGTTATCAGATCTAGTCAAAACCAATAAACTGAAACGATCAGAAGAGGATTAATCTCCTAGCAAAGCGACAATTCTTTGAATATCGTGCTCACTAATGCTATTCATCATCTCTCTCAAGTCATTGTGTTGAAAATCAATACCAAGTGCACTTTTTGCTATATTGCAAGCTTCTTGCTTACAACCATGATGATCATTCTCAAGTGTCAGTATAATTTTTATCAATACTTCCTTTATATTTTGCTCATACATAATGATCTCCTTACCAAGGTTAACTTTCTCCGCCCATTAAATTTAAAAGTCTTTATACTCTATCTATATACACTTATCCGACTAATTAAGGTAGAGACTAACTCAGTAACTTTCTCCGAACAAGGCTATATTGAAATGCTGCCGCTCCCCCAACAATTATATATTTGAAGGTTCCAATTTAAACCTTCCCCCTGACTTCACTGTAGTCGTCAAACTAGTTGAATCTTGTATGCCTCTACTTTTTACACAATAGTGCGTTGCTTTTAATTTCACATAAATATCGTCCACATCGAGTAGCGCTCTTAATGCAACGTGAATTTGGGCTGTTAACCTCTCTTGTACTTGAGGTCTTTGCGCAAAAAACTGTACGAGACGATTTATCTTAGATAACCCAATCACCTTAACCCCCGGTACATAACCAACTGTTGCCATGCCATCGATGACAACCATGTGATGTTCACAGGTACTAGTGAATGAGATGTCTTTCACCACAATTGGTTCGTCGATATTCATCTTATTTTCAATCGTTGTTATTTTGGGAAAGTTCACATAGTTCAAACCAGAAAAAATTTCATCTACGTACATTTTAGCAATTCGGTTTGGCGTCCCAGCGAGGCTGTCATCATTTAAGTCCAGTGACAAAGTAGTCAGTATATCTCTAGTTGCATTGGCTATAGTAGCTAGCTGGTCACTGCGTTTTATATTTTGCGCATTAATAGGCGTTTCGATACCTTGTTCTTTTAGGGCTCGCATAACAGTGCGGGCTTCGTCAGAAAGTGTGACCATAATACTTACTGACCTAACCTAAGTGATTCTAAGTAATGTTCTTTATTGTTTAGGTACTGCGCCAAGCCAGCACTTCTTAGTTTACAAGACGGGCAGTCTCCACAACCGCTGCCAATTACCCCGTTGTAGCAAGTTAGTGTTTTATTCTTAACAAACTCTAACTTACCGTATTGATCCGCAAGACCCCATGTTTGCGCTTTGTCTAACCACATTAACGGCGTTACTATCTTTTGTTCGCAATCCATACCTAGCTTTACAGCCTCTTGCATAGCTTTAATAAAATCGTTTCTACAATCGGGGTAGCCTGAAAAGTCAGTTTCACACACGCCAGTAATTACCGCGGTTGCACCGATTTGATAAGCATAGATACTCGCTAGCGTAAGAAACAGAATATTGCGGCCGGGCACGAACGAGTTTGGCAAGCCGTTACTTTGTAGTTGATGTGATACTGGAATTTCATCTCTTGTGAGTGAACTAATGGCTAATTCATTGAGTAAAGAGACGTCCATTACTTTGTGAGTCACAATGCCAAGATCTTTGCAAAGCGATTTTGCCACTTCAATCTCGAGCCTGTGACGCTGGCCGTAATCAAAAGTTATAGCATGTACTTCATTGTACTGAGTTAACGCTTGCACTAAACACGTAGTCGAATCCTGACCTCCACTGAAAACCACAACAGCTTTTTCCATGTTGACTCCTTAAGCAATATGTAAATATTTATGAGTTTGAACTGACAAACGCCAATTATTTTTGATACAGGCGTCTATACACAACTTTGTCGCTCTTTGTTTCTGACTAATAGGTTGAAGACCAACAATAAGACCTTCGCTAGTTGCAAAATCATCTAATAATTCAATGAGGTCAACGATATCTTTTTGAGTTCCCACAGGATGCTTAATTTCATTAGCGCGCACAATAGCTTGTGCCTTCAAACCATATCCACCTTTCATCCCCACTTTAGGAGATACTGTTACCCAGGTATTGTCACTCGCTTTAACTTCGAATGTACCACTTGTTTCAATTTGGCACTTAAACCCTTCTCTTTCTAAAGCAGTCGTCAAAGAAGTTAAATCGTACATACAGGGTTCGCCGCCAGTAATCACAACATGCTTGGCCTTGTATCGATTAAGACACTCCTCTATGACCTCATCCGTCAATGTTGTGCTCCATTGCTCACTATCAGTCAATTTCGCTTTCACTGTTTCGAATGATACCTGATGCTCTAAGTTAATATCCCATGTATGCTTTGTGTCACACCACGCGCAACCAACAGGGCAACCTTGCAATCTCAAAAAGATTGATGGAACTCCTGTAAATACACCTTCACCTTGTATCGTTTCGAAAATCTCATTAATCCTTAACAATCGCTCCTCCCCTTTCTAATTTGTCGTATATTGAGACCAAATAACGAGTCACCATCGATATATCTTGACTTAAGTTCTGCAATTGGTTCCATTTTCGTACCACTCTTTCTCCATCTGAATCGGTCATAAACTCCCAATAACCATTGCTCCATGAGCAGTATGGTTTTATACGGAACAATTGTTTAACGCAATACTCAAAAAACACATCCTGATGCTTGATTCTCTTATAGGAATAATGAATCTCATCAAAGAGTTGCCCCAAAGCAATGATTCCAACACCATGAAATAAACGCGACTCTTTAGGTTTTTTCCCCCAATCATCATAAAAGACCTCTCGAACAGCTCTAAAAAATAGACTCAATAACTCGACTGCTTTTTCGCAATGAATGGTATAGCGTGCATCCTCTTTTATCTCACAAACATCATACAATGCTCCCTCTCTAAGACTATTATCAATCATCTTCATTAGAGAATTATCAGCAATTAATCCTTCTGGATTAGTTGTTAATTTAACTAAGCCATTTAGCGAAGAGCTTGGTTCATAGTTCAGTAGTTGAGTTATCAACGATGGTAAACGTTTCCTTGTGAGCTCTTCATTAAATACGCCGCTTGCATGGGGAAGTAATTCGTAAATAAGGCTACGAGATAGCGGTTTGGCGGAGTTAATCAACAAAAATTGCTGTCGTTCAAACTCTGTATCCCTAGAAGCTAAAATACAGACTGAATAGTAAAAGTCTTGTCGCCCTGATTGCTTCAATGCAGCTACTCGTTGTTGTCCATCAACCAGCACCGCACTATTAGACTCATTGGGAATCATTAATTCATATGAACCATTGCTTTTTAGTTTGACCTCCGTTCTTGACCTAAGGCACATAATAATTGAATTAGGAATCACTGAATTATCAGACTCAATGTACGCGGTTATATTATCTACGTGCTGACTTAGTTCTGGTCGCTGATACCCCCCTAGTGAGTTATCCTCTGTTCGGAATATTCTTGAAATGGTACAAATTGACTCTATTTCAGTTATATTCATAGTCGTAACAAATAAGGAAACATCACTGCCTTGCTCTACTTTTAACGCTATCTTCTTGATCATTGAGTATTCCTAAGTAGATTGTTATAAAAGTCATAAAGATTATGAAATCCTCGGCGTTTATTTCTTTCCGCCCCCCTATAGATCATAACTTCAATCCCAAGTGTCTGGCATATAGCACACCTACATAACCTCCAAGGCTTTTCCTTTAATGTTCTTTTGTATTCAGAATAGGACGTTTCTCGGTGGTTCATTAATAGACTTTCATATGTCAATACTCTTTTTAGAGTCGTCTCTATATCAATACTATTCATATCGTAATCACGTAAAGCTTGCATTGCTTGCTTTTCTAGAGCTCTGACCTGTAGTTGATCGAGTCGACCAGATGAAATTGCGCGTTTGACCATCTGGTTGCCACTCGATTGGGGGACACGCAATGCGCTGTATGTTTTAGCGCCCATCCGGTAGTTTTTCTTTCGATTCATAAAGGCTTGCTTAAGTGGTGTTGTGGTATCAATGCTAAACACATTCAATGATTTCAACTTATTTACCAACTCAAGCCTACCGATACCCAATAAATGGATTTTCGTGTCACGCTTTAAGTAGATGTTAATCTGTTCTAACAACATACAGATTTGTGTGGATTCAAGAGTAACTAAACCACCAAGGGTAATGAATTTATAGCCAATTTTTTGCAAACCGATAACGGAACTAACATAACTATTTATGTCCCACCCTTGTGCAACTCCATAAGGTGTAAAGTTTTGCCCTTTGGCATACTTATTAAAAATGTACGCATTTTCTAGGGTCATTTCGACACGCGCTTCCTTATCTTTCGGTAGAGACTTTTTATCCCTACTATTTTCATCGCGATACCCAAATACTACATGGTCAAGGGAAACTCCCTGGCTAACCTCTGCTTTTACATAGAATTCAATCAGATCATCTACCGAGTATGG
Organism: Agarivorans sp. OAG1; assembly: GCF_037076485.1. NCBI lineage: Bacteria > Pseudomonadati > Pseudomonadota > Gammaproteobacteria > Alteromonadales > Alteromonadaceae > Agarivorans > Agarivorans sp. OAG1. The sequence continues at coordinate 766,335 of NZ_AP028990.1, read as the reverse complement.
AGGCTCTGCCTCTTTAAAATAAGAAAATGCTCCGCTATCTCCCATAACTTGGTAACTACTACCCATGCGGAAAAAACTATGTGCACCTTCGCGAAAAAGCCGATACTTTTGGCCCTCGCTATACTTAGCAGTATTAGGCTGGCCAGGTATTCCTTCCACGATAGCTTTTGAAATTAATAATCCATCATAAGGACGTTTAAAAATTTCATGTGCGTACAGGTCATCTCGCTGCCTCACATGACAACTGTTTTTGCTTTCTGAAACAAAATCGAATGTTGGATTTACGAAATCTTGACTATCTGGAAAGAAAAGCTTCATATGAGCACCCCCGAATCTAAAGCATATACGAATTCACCACCATCAGCTAGTCGCGTTAGAGTGGAGAATAGAGCGAGCAGAAGATAGAATTCCGTTTGCTAGTAGGAGAGACTCATGCCAGACATACATTTATTGGTGCCTTGTAGTGCACAAAAAACTAACCCAGCATCGAAGAAGATGTGTATCAGTACCCATAAGACTCCTGATTTAAATCAGTCTCTTAATGCTTGGTCAATAGCATTCAACCAAACTCCTGAGAGGTACTCATCTTCTAGTCTATACACTGGTCAGGCATTCAAGTTTGCCAAAAAACTTGCCAAAGAAAATGAATTCAAGCTAAGTATTTTATCCGCAGGGTTCGGGTTGGTAGAAAGTAACACCAACTTGCCCTGTTATAATGCTACATTCGCATCGAACGTCAACCGAGTTCCTAGCCCTCATCCTGTTTGGTGGTCTTCGGTGTGTGACACCCATTTACCAGGGATATCCATTAGCAAATATGTGGCAGCCCACCCTGAAGAGCGATTTGTGTTTTGTCTCAGTAAAGAGTACATAAATGCGGTTCAAGAAGATTTGAGACATACCTTAGATAGTCAGGCCTTAAATAGTGAAAAAATCATTATTATTACCTCTAGCATACCTAGGACACTACAACCGTTTAAGTCTCAGTTTGTTAAAGTATCTCGAAACATACTGAACCATCCCAAAGCTAAAGAATGTGGTCTAGCATTGACTGACAGAAACATTATTTACATTGCAACCTATTTGTTTGTTGAGCAATTAAGACTTACAAAAGCTTCTTTCAATGGTATTATCCAGACCCTAACTAAAGATTTACGCAGTTTGTCCGCTCCGAAGCGTCCAATTCGAGTCAAACGTGATAATAGCTTCATCCTTACATTTATTGAAAAAGAACTCGATAAGCACCATGACGCCAGTCAAACTCTTCTATTCAAACTCTATAAAGAAGAAGGCAACGCTTGTGCTGATACCCGCTTTCGTTCTCTTTACCACAAAATAAAACTAACAAAGGCTCAACGTGACTAAGTTCCGCTTTTACTTTCCCGACAATAAAGATTTCGTTGACCCAAACTTCGACGGTCGCTCAAACAATCGCACAAAGTATCATCGCCAGTATGATGATGATCACTACCCACATCAGATTCTGGCCGAACTTCCTTATGATGGTATGCTTGTCTCGCTTGCTGGCGTGGGTACAATGCAAAAACGTGGTAAATACTACGATCAAGAATTGACCGAGGACTTCTACTTCAGCGGCGCACGTAAATTCCTTCGTCTCGATTCTTCAGAATATGAAAGGATAAGACTAATGGGCGATTGTGGTGCTTTCGACTACCACAATGAATACGAACCACCTTTTACAGTCGACGAACTTATAGAATTCTATGATAGAGGTGGATTTGATTACGGTATTTCGCTTGACCACATCGTTTTCCCATATTTTAAAGATGAAGAAGCAAAGGATGTTGCGGCTGAGAAATGTGACCTGCACGAGTTGATTGCAGAAAGCGAACGTCGCATTGACATCACCTTGAAAAATGCAAAAGAGTTTTATGTAAAATCCCAAAATTATCAATTTGAGGCTTATGGTGTTGCGCATGGGTATGACAAGAATTCATTTATTCGTTCAGTCAAAGAGTTGCAAGAAATAGGATACCGACGAATAACCATCGGCGGAATGATAAAATCTAAGACAGATGAGTTACTCGAACTCCTTGAGTGCTTAAACAGAATCCGAGAATCTGACACGCAGTTTCACTTACTTGGTATATGCCGTTTTGAAAACATTCCAGCTTACATAAATGCCGGAGTGACAAGTGCGGATAGTACCTCACCGCTTATGCAAGGGCTGAAGGCAGGTAAGTACTATTCAGTCAATCCAAACTCTATTCGTTTTAGTGAATCTTTGATGATCCGAGTCAGACAGTATGATCATGATAATGTCCAAAAGCACATCGATAAGTATAGAGATGAGTTACGTCAGTACATCTCTGAACTTCAAGACAACAACGGTTTTGATATTGACCTATCAAGTGCGGCATTATCGGTGAATGAATGTGTTAAACGATTAGAAATAGACTGCCTTAAAAAACTTCAACAATATGATGAAACCGGGCTTGATCTTGATGTAACCTTAAAAGCATTAATTGCCTACGAAAGAGTAACGAACGAAAATTATCTTCCGTCCAAATCAACAGAATCTAAGCAAATGCAGTTAAAACGCAATGAAGATAAATACCATCAGTTTCTTTTGGCAAGAGAGTGGCGCCAATGCACCTGTGGAATTTGTAAAGGTGGATTGATGAACATCATATTTCGTTCGAACCAATCTAATCGACGCCGAGGTATACACAACTTGGCTATCGTTACTAAACATAAAAACAATGTGCTAAAAAGCATCAACCCTGCAGCTAAGTAGAAACTATGTCAGAAGTTTTAAAAATTAAAGCTATTCAAGAAGTCGTAAATGGTGTGACTGTATACACTGGTTGGGTGGAAGGGAAAAAGGTCCGAGACATAGCAAAGATTGTACACATTACTCGGGATGGTGAATATATTCACGGATACCAACGCAACGAATTACCTAAACACATAGATTCCATAACTGATTATGTTGAATCAAAAAACTCGACAATTTTGGCAAACTTAGTTATTGGATTCAATAAGTCGGTGAGGTTTGAGCCAATAATGCCAGGCTCAGAGTTTGGCTACTTGCAAGTACCCTACGATCCAGAGAAACCATCCAGTGAACTGCCTGGCGCTATTGTAGATGGTCAACAACGTTCAGGAGGTGTAAAGAACTGTCATCATAAGAGTTACCCACTACCTGTTACTGTTTTCATATCGGAAAATCAAGCTGACTATATTCAGCAATTCTTGATCTTGAACTTAGGTAAACCGCTCACATCAGTGCAACTCAATGCTTTAGCCTTATATGATGATATCTATAAGCCTCCAGCTTTGGCCGAGAAAGCCTTCCCTCTTTCAATGTGCGAAGAGTTAGGCTTTCGTAATCCTAACTCCCCCCTATTTGGACTCATCAAATCCAACGGCAATAAAGATGGTATTATTGCTGAGTCATCCATGACAGAATTTGTAACCAACGTACGGCGCCAAATTCTAAGTACCCTCGACGTGCGTGTTTATCAAGACTTGGATGACAAGACAAGGGTAGAGTTTATACAGATCCTTAATAACTTTTGGCAAGCAGTTTCAGAAGTTTTTAAAGTCGATTGGGCGAATAAGTCTCGTGACATGAAACGTTCTTACATTACTCACGGTACCTCTATTATCGGTCTATCTTACTTATGCCGTCACATGTTACGTGTATTTCAAACCGAAACTAGAAAAATAAGGAATAATTCTAATCCTTCAGAAAGACTCCCTTCGCCTGATTTCTTTGTCAACGAGCTGTTGCTTGTTAAAGATCATTGCCACTTCAATAACGGGTATTGGACTCTAGGTCTAGCCCGCAATCCTGATGTCAAAGACTTACCTTACAGTAGGCGTTGGAATGATTTCCAAAACACCACTTCTGAGAAGCAGTTATTTGCTACTAATATATTGCGTCTATATGAAATTCAGAAAGGTTGGCGTAAGGATTACCCAATCTACATTGACTAAATAAAAGAGAAGTCTTTTTCTCTTTTCTTTATTAGATTTTAAACGATATATCAACAAGATGAAGGCTGAATGTGCTTAGCTATGATAATAGACTGATACCCCCAACCGCATCGTGGATAAGCAAATGACTACTGACTTGGTTAGCAACGCCCTGATAAATTTCGAGAGTTAGCCTATTCTTCATGCATGTTTATAAGGTTTGAGTATAATGTCTTTTAAAAATGATAATTAATACCATTAAGGTTTTATTTTGAATCTATTTGTCAAAGCACTAACCGTCATCGATGCTTCGTATCTATCAGATAAACGTGGGATGGTGGGGGAAAGTTGGATTTTAGATGTGGCCCTTTCTGGCCAACTTAATGAAATGAGTATGGTTCTCGATTTTGGTAGGGTTAAATCAAAAATCAAGAATCTTGTTGACCAATTTCTCGACCATCGGTTACTTGTTCCAAAACGCAATCCACAAATCCGCTCAGCAACAACTAAACCTGGCTACACCAGTGTAGATTTGATGCGCGGAGATAAAAGCCTCCACTTAAACTGTCCAGATGAAGCGTACTGTTTTATAAATACCGATGAAGTCACGATACAAAGTGTAACAGAGCATCTTTATCTTCTGCTCAGAGGACATTTACCAGAAAATATCGAAGGGTTAGATCTTACACTTCGCACTGAAAAAATTGACGGCGCGTATTACCACTATTCGCACGGCTTGAAAAAGCATGATGGGAATTGCCAGCGTATAGCTCACGGACACCGCTCATCAATTGAGTTGATTATTGATGGTAAACGAGATCACGTACGTGAACATGCTTTTGCTAAGCGATGGGAAGACATTTATCTCGCTTCATTAGAAGACAAAATAGAAATAGGGAACTTAGCACTGAGTCAACATTCAAACGCAATCACAGATGAAACTCATTGTGGGTTCAGTTATGTTTCGGAACAAGGTAAATTCGAACTCGCTATTGCTCAAGCAGAAACAGAGATCATAGACTCCGATACGACAGTAGAATTGTTGGCAAATCACATAGCAAATGAAGTTCTAAAGACACTTAGCAGTGCACAAACCTTGAAAGTAGTTGCCTATGAAGGTGTTGGAAAAGGTGCGGTAGCCCACCGCACTATGTAAGCGCTAGTTGCAAAATATATAAAGAAATTATACACACTGTTCTGTTATTACAGCATCATTATACAGTACGCGCTTGAATTTTTCCTTCTCTGCATTCTAGATAATGGTCTAACGCCTCTTGCAGAGTTACGCCTAAAGACGCTTGCTTGCGCTTTTCATTATTTGGGTTAACTCCAGTAGCTAACTGCCCTAAAATAATGCTTGCTTGCGATTTAGCCTGCTCGGGTGAGAGCTCTGGATAGCGGCCCAAAGTAACAGTGACATCTTTGCCATGAAGATTTTTTCGCACTCGAAAAATAGACATGCCAGTTGGCATTTTCTCTAAAATAAGTCCATTTACCGACTTATCTCGATATCGTGTGCGACGCTTAGGTCTCTCTAAGTTATCAATCGTACGTTTGGTAAACTTAATATATTCGCTCATGGGGAAAATCCTGTGCCGTATTGGCCATCAAAAACAGGGTATAAGCATCTATTTTGAATTGCACGAGAGTGAAGACAAGCGTCGATAAAATACTATAAAATCATATAATTAAGTATGTTCATCAAACTTTATCAAAGTTGTCCGGCTTGCCCTCATAATCGTTAGGTCCACAGTTCAAGTCTGTGAAGGGCCACCATATACAAAGGCGTAGAAGGTAAATACCTTCTGCGCCTTTTTTGTAAGGTCTGTTCAGCACACAACAAGCTATTGATAGTAGCTGTTAACTATCACGCCCAAACTTAAGCGTAATAGTGTAGCCTTGTGGTGTTAGTTATTATCTAGGATTACAAACAATCAGCCATCTTACAGAGCTTTAAACCGGCAAAGGCTGATGATTTTTTACTTCGCGTATAGCAAAGCTACTATCTAGCTGGCTTACCATAGTTAAGCGTTGTAGCTCCCTCACCCACTTTTCATAGGCCGCTAAGTCTGCGGTTAATACTTGAAGCAAGTAATCAAAAGCGCCTGAGACAGTATGGCAACTGACCACTTCCGGCATGTCTTTTACTGCCGCTTCAAAGGCCATTACCGGTGCATCTTGGTGCTCCTTTAAACGCACGTGCACAAAGGTGGTAATTTGCAGGCCTAGCTTGGCCTTGTTGAGGTGAGCGCGATAAGCCTCAATATAGCCTTGCTGCTCAAGTAAGCGTAAACGCCTAGCTACCGGAGACGCCGACAAGCCTACCTGTTCCGCCAATTCTGCTGTGGTAAGCCGACAGTCTCGCTGAATCAAATGTAATAACTCTCGATCAACTTTATTCATCCCACACCACCAGTATTAAAAACCAACATTTTCTTAAAGATTAGCAATCTGAGCTAACAATAAGGCCAAACTTCATTTATTAAGCCTCCTTTAACTAGCCATCATTAGCAACAATACCTTATCTCCATAAGGATATGAATCATGGCTACAACAAGCACCCCAGCAGGCTTAGCTAATTTGCAGGTTATTCCACTCTTATGCTCCCGCCAACAAAGGCGCTCAGGCTTTATTGCAGCAATTACCACCATTGTTATTTGGTCCACTTACTTTCTATCTTTGCGCAGTAGTGCTTTGTCACCGCTTAGCGTGCTTGAAATAAGCTTGTTTCGTTATGTCATTCCAGCAATCCTACTATGCCCACTGTTGATAAAACGTTGGTCTAAAATCACTGGGGTAGCTTGGCCTTATTTGTTGGGAATGATTGCCGGAGCTGGATTGCCATTTTTCTTGTGCTCCGCCGTTGCGATGTCTTATACGCCGGTAGCTCAAGGCAGCACACTTGTGCCAGGTGTTGCTCCACTTTTTGTTACCGCCATTGCGGTATTGGTATTTAAGCAGCCCTTTGAGCGTTATAAGAAAATGGGTTTAACCGCCATCTTTGTTGGAGTATTGCTGCTGTTAGCTAACAGCTTTAGCCAATCCAGCAACCAGCAGCTGCTTGGACAAGCAATGTTTTTATGCGCGAGCTTGTTGTGGGCAATTTTTACTTTGTCTGCCCGCCAAAGTGGTCTTAGCCCACTAGAGACAGCAGCGGTAATTACCGTTCCTAATGCCCTCATACTTATAATTTATACTTGGCTCACCCTAAACCATAACTGGGGTGCAGGCCACGTTCCTATTGCCGAATTGCTCAGTCACATGCTGATTCAAGGTATTATTGTTGGGCTACTAGCAAGCTGTTGTTATAGCTTTGCCATTAGCCGCTTAGGTGCAGAATTAAGTTCGGCCTTGGGCTCACTCACCCCAGTATTAGCATCGCTGCTGGCCTTTTGGCTGTTTGCTGAAAACCTCGACCCACTAACAATATTCGGTATTATAAGCACTGTCATTGGCGTTGTGATTGCCAGTGGATATAAGCCAAGCAAAGCGCCTGCTTTACACCTTAAGGAATAACCATGTTTGCTAATCTTCCAGCCGCAAAAGATGATCCTATTTTGTCATTAGGCTTAGCCTTTAAAGATGACCCTCGCAGCGACAAAATTGATCTAGGCATCGGAGTTTACCGTAACGAACACGGCGCTACGCCGGTAATGAAAGCGGTAAGTATTGCTCAGCAACGTTTATTGGATCAGCAAACCACTCAGGCCTATATTGGCTTAGCGGGGAATGCCAGTTACAACCAAGCCATGTTAGGCTTATTGCTCAAGGGCTCCGACGCTTTTTCACGGGCGATAGCCATGCAAACCCCAGGGGCCAGTGGCGCATTACGTTTACTGGCCGATCTTATCGCCAGTGCCAAACCGAACGCCAAAGTATGGCTGTCTAACCCCAGCTATGTGAACCACCAACCCATAATGCAAGCAGCAGGTTTGGATGTGGGCTTTTACCCCTATTTTGACCCTGACAGCAAGCAAGTTGACGAGCCAGCTATGTTAGAGCAAATCGCTAAGCTAGGGCCTGATGACGTATTGCTATTGCATGGCTGCTGTCACAACCCCACTGGCGCTGACATCTCTTTTTCTGCTTGGCAAAGCATTACTGAACTTGCACTCAAAAATGGCTTTTTGCCTTTTGTTGATTTGGCTTACCAAGGCTTTGGCCAAGGTTTAATCGAAGATATCCAAGGCTTACAACATCTCGCTCAACAAGTTCCAGAGCTGCTGATTGCCAGCTCAAACTCAAAAAGCTTTGGTTTGTATCGTGAACGCAGTGGTGTAGCCATAGTAGTGGGAGAAACCTTACAACAAGCCACCAATGCCCGCGGAAAACTATTTGAGCTTGCACGTCGCAGCTACACCATGCCACCCAACTGGGGCGCAGCTATTGTTGCCGAGATCCTAAACGATGCTCAGCTAAGCCAACAATGGCAGCAAGAGCTAAATCAAATGAGCCAACGCATGCGTGATTTACGCCAATGCTTAGCGCAGGAGTTTGCCCTGCAATCGGGCAGCGAGCGCTTTAGTTATCTAACCCAGCATCAAGGCATGTTTTCATTAACCGGCTTTAACCAACTACAACTTGAGCAACTGCGCGAGCAGCACGCTATTTACATAGTGAGTGGTGGCAGAATAAACGTGGCAGGTTTAGCCAAAACCTTTATCCCGCGTTTAGTGGAGTCCTGTTTAGCGGTGGGTGTTTAAGGCTTTAGCAAACAGCGAATATCCACCAGCTATAAACGAAAAAGGCTAGCAAATTGCTAGCCTTTTTTATAAAGCAAAAAACTAAGCGGGAGATTTAGCCTTGGCTTTTAAAGCTAACTCCAACTTGTCATTGAGTGTTACGTTCGCTTGGCTAAGTTGACTAATATCTTGGTGCGCTTCAGCTATTTCTCGTTGTAGCTGACGATTAGCTAACTCACCGGCTTTTAGCTTGTCTTCCAACTCGTTTAATTGGCCCTGCAAGTTGCCGCTGTCAATTTGAGCATCAAGGATTTGTTCATCTAACTGGCTCAAGGCTTGTTTAGTTAATGAGTGTCCCTGCTGCTCTTTACGGTAGTTAGATTCGAGCGTCACCAATTGCAGCTTAAGCTCTTTAAGTTGATGTTCCTTGTCCAGTAAGCGGCTATCGGTATCAGCCATGCTATTGCTTAACTCAAGCTGAGAGTTAGCTGCTGCAAGTTGCTTACGAATTTGATCTAACTCGGAAGTAGCTTCTAGGTATTTTGATTCTACTTTTTCTACTCGCTCACGCAGCTCTTGTTCTTGTTGCTGCGTTTTCTCTAGTTCTGGAAGTACTTGCTCTAGCTGAGCTTCTGCGCTTCGGCTCACAGTATCTAAAGCCTGTTTATCACCACGCAACTCTTCTAGCTCTTGGTTCACAATCTGTTGTTGCAGAGTTAACTCTTGAATTGTTTGGGCATCTTCTAAACAACGCTGCTCTAATGCAATCAGCTTTTGAGAAAGCTCTTCTTCACGTTCCGCTGCGGCTGCTAATTCACTGCCATCGGCAGCTTGTTCTTGCAGCTCAGAATGAGCTTGCTTAGCTGCGGCTAACTCTTGGCTTAGTTGCTCGACTTGTTCAGTTAGTTGCTGCTGCTCTTTACGCTGTTGGTCACTTTGCTGCTGTAATGTTTGGCTTTGCGTATCCTGCTCTTTCAATTCTTTCTGTTGTTGCTCAAGCCTTGTTTGTAGCTCTTGATTAGTCGCCTCTAAGCCTTGCTTAGTTTTCACCAAGCTAGTCATTCGTTCACTTACATCACAGTGTTCTTCGGTAAGCTGTTTGGTTAGCGCTAACTCTTTGTCTAGAGCTTCACTCATTTCTCCCAATTGCTTGCGCAAAGCCTGTTCCACTTCAGTTTGCTGTTGCTGGGCTTCTTTACCATTTTGCTGGTAAGCCTCTAGCTCTTGTTGATTCTCTTGTAGCTGCTGCTCAAGTTCTAGCTTTGCTACCTGCAAGGTCTGTAAGGTTTGTTGGTCATTTTCTGCTACTTGTAGCTCAGCTTGAAGGCTTTGAACTTGTTGCTCAAGCTGTTGATACTGCTCCTGGTAGCTTTGAGTGCTTTGTTCACTATCATGTAGGGCTCGCTGCGCGTCTTTAAGCTGCTGAACCTGCTCTTCACTTTGTTGTTTAGATTTATCTAGCTCACCAAAAAGCTCGCTAGTTTTGGCTGCCGCTTGCTCTAATTTTGCTCTTAGCTCTTGGCATTCTTGCTCGGCACTTGTTTGTAGCTTTGCCGCTTCATCAAGTTGCTGGCGGTGCGCAACAATAAGAGCCTCACGGCCTTCTTCCCAGCCTTGCTGTTTTTCTTGAGTAAGCCGCTCGATTCTTGCTTCTGTGGATTGCGCCAACTGCACAAACCAATCATTTAGGGAATTAGCGAAACCGTTCGGCAATTGCGCAATGGCATGTTGCTGCTGATAAGTTTTAGTGAGCTGTTTTTGAGCACTGGCTTTAGCCTGCTCAATAAGCTGCTGAGAGGGGGGCTCTCCATTATGCTCGGTTAAAAAATCCACCAAGAATGCTTCATCAAATGAGCCGCCTTCAGCGAGCATTTGGTGAACCAAGAAATCTATATTTTCAGCGTCCATGACCTTTCCCTTTGAGCTTGTTCGCAACAAACCCAACACTGCTATGTTGGTGGCAATCATAACCACCTATCACTATTGATTAGCGGCACTATACCAATCAGCCAATCTAAGGTGCAATCAACAGGCATTAAAACAGTTAAGGTAATCATACTATTGTGGTACTAACTGAGCTAAATCATGCTCAACCCGCAAAAAGCACGCCTTCAAAACAACTTAAAAGCGCAGCAATTATTTGTATTTACAAATCCATCACCTAATATTTAAGCTGAAAGGTTTATATTGAGTTATTCATTTAGAAATAAGATCAACAGTTAAGCTAAAGGTGACTCTATGGTGTTGGTATGACTGATAAAGATCTCATAAAGCAATTACAGGGCTTTCCTCTCGCCTGGCACTGGATTCGAAACAGCAGCCAAGTACATTGCGATAGACCTTTAATTGATGCCTTAGCTTACCCCAGCGAACAGCAATTAAGCTTAAAACAGCTAATTAGCCGTTTAGAAGCCGAGCAAATCACTTATTTGCAGCGGGCGATTTTTGATTCTCAGAACCAGCAACAAACTTTAGAGCTAAACCTGATTTTTAACATCAAAGGTAAACGCTATATTGGCCAAGTATTAATTTGGCGAGAACAAATAAACCAAGTAAACGGCTCCATCGAATTTATTCTGCCGTTACTGAGTAAAGCTGAAGAACGAGAACTAGTTCAAGAACACTTAAGCGCAGAACTCATTCCGGCGGTTATCTGCAATCAAAATGATACGATCATTTGGCTCAATCAAGCTGCTTGCACCTCGTTACAACAAACCAGTTACCAATTGCTTGCTAGTAAAGTGATTCACTCCGATGCCGATGAAAACGGCAAGGTTAAGCACTACATTAAAAGCCTTGGTGGCCAGCGAGTACCGCTAGATGCTCGTTTAAAAAGCATCCATACTAATGCCCCTAAAAGACGCTTTACCCTTTATCAACTGGTTGCCGAATTAGCCCCTCAACAACAGCAGGTTTGGAATAGCGAAGCTAAATTTGCTCAACAACTGGCACTGGCTCAAAAGAAACTATCAAGGCAAGAAACGTTAATCGTTTTTGCGCTAAAACTAGAACATCAAAATGAAGAAGCAAGCCTACGCCTTAAACAGCTATTGCTGGGTAATTTAAAAAAACTCAACCAAGCCATATCAATAGGTTTTTTAGGCAAAGGAGCCATTTCTGGCTTCTTAAGTGCGCCCAAAAAGCTACAACTTATTCAGCAACGTTTAAATCAAGCTATCACCCAATTGTTGAAACCCAACGATCAAGCCAGCTTGGGGGCTATGCAAAGCCAAATGGGGGTATCGGTAATGGGTATCGATGCCAGCAATAGCCAACAGGCTATCAATCATGCACAAAAAGCAATGATAAACGCCGAGCCAAAACCGCTAGACCAACTTGCCCAACAAGCCAGCTTTTTTGACTCACGCCTAAACCAAGCTCGAGACAAGCTCAATCAATCTGCAATTCCGAAGAATAGTAAGCCAAGTAATAAAGGCGACCTATACATCGATCTCAGCGACTAATCTTAGCCGCTCGCACTCTACTTTTGATGATCCTGAACCTACCAAGTAGTTTGCTATCTAAATACGGCAACTTATTAAAAAAACTCACTTTATTTGCTACATGGCGCTATGATTAAAGACATTAAGTGCTATAACAAATATAACTTTATTGAAAGAAAGGCCAATGATGAAATTTATTTCCAGAACTCTCATCTCTTTGCTGTGTATATTCGCCACTCAATCTCACAGCTTAGCTACCTCTCTAGAACAAAGTCCTTTCTACAATAATGGACCGCATTACCATCTAGACAACAAACTGGTAATGGGTCGAATCGAGTTCATTTACTATGCTAATGTTGACTCACTCAAGGGAGTGGGAGTACCCGCTAAAATTGACACAGGTGCCGATACCACCTCGATTCACGCACTTAACATTAGCATTCAAAGTAGCAACCCCAAATTTGCCGATTTAGAAGGCGAAGCCTTACTTAAAAGTATCGCAGAAAGCTTTGGCGATCCAGATAGCGAATGGTGGCTAGACAGTTTTGATACGCCTGAGCGCAATATCAATGCCACAGTAAAGTTTGATTTAATTCACCCGTATACTGGTGAAGCAATTACTTTAGAGCGACCACTTGCTAGGCTCAGTGGTATTCAAGGGCGCGGAGACCACGGCATACTCTACCGCCCAGTAGTTGAGCTTGCTTTGTCGTCGGGTGATATTACGGTAAACACAGCGGTAAACCTTACCGATCGCAGCGCCTTCTCCTACCCCATCTTAATTGGCAAAACCTTTTTGCGAGAGCAAGCTTGGGTGGACTCGAGTTATGACTACTTGCAGCAAGAACCTGAAGCAAAAATCATCAGCAATAAAGAAACCGCCTATTTAGACGACCTTCCTTTAGCAATAAGTGTATCTTTGGCTAATCGACGCACCAGCCTAAATGCCGCGAGTATAAAGGTAGATAAAGACAAGATGCAGGTGAGTTTTGAGGCAATAAGCAAAAACAATAAATCCAAAGCTTATACGCTACCACTACTTAAAATGTTGAAAATTGGCGATAAACATCATCCAATGGTGAACATGCCTATTAGTATTGGCCAAGAACTAAAACATATAGAGTTATTGCTGCGTGATCGTTCTAAACGCTCTACTCAGCTGCGTCTTGGTACCGAAGCACTAAACCAGTACTTCCTCATTGATTTAAGTGCTGAGTTTTTAGCTGACAAAGCGCTTAAATCTGCCATGGACTTTGCAAATAAGCCACCTTTAATGATGAGCCCAGAAGAGCGGATCACCATTGATGATGTTACTTTTAAAGCCGAACCCTCTTTTGCTGTTAATACTTCTCTAATGAGGGTGAAAAGCTTAAAAACGCTAGAACGAAGCGAGCAAAATAAACCAATAGCAGCGTTTTCAGCCACTGACATCTACAACAAGGTTTATGTATTTGAACAGCCCATTGACCGTAACATTGTTGTTGGTGAAGTTACTCGCCCAGTGATCACTCCCAAAATTGCCCTAGCAGGCAAAAACTACCAAACTGACATTGCACTAGAGCTAGCCAGTAAAGACGATCCTGAAGAGCTGCTCATCGGCGAGAGTTTTGCTGATGGCCCGGTATGGGTGAATACACGTACCAACAATATTTTTGATAAAAGAGCGGTAATTCGCGCTGGTTATGTAGAACAAGCCAAAGTAGAAGACTTATCGATTTCAGTAAAACTGGATACCGGTGCAGATGTCAGTTCGATGCATGCTGAGCAAATAAAACGCTTTGAAAAAAATGGCAAACCCATGGTGACGTTCACCTATCGCAATAGCGACGGTTTAGAGCAGGAGTTCACCCGAGAAGTGGTTGACGAAATGACCATTAAGGCGCGAGTAGGCGAAAAAGCCAACTCTCGTCCGGTTGTAATGATGGAAGTTAAACTAGGAAACGTAACAGAGACAGTACGGGTTAACTTGCAAAACCGAGAGAACTTTAGCTATAGCATGATTTTAGGTAAGAACTACTTACGTAATGGCTTTGTAGTAAGCAGCGACGGCCGTTTTATTCTTACCAAACAGCCATAATTTGCAGATTAAAAACGGCCCTTGGGGCCGTTTTTTTGTTTCAACTAAAACTGATACTTGAGGCCAGTTTTATCCAAGGTTTTATAAATACCTCGCTGGCCTTTGGTGGTGGTTCCTTTCATTCCACCTTGGTCTCGTAGCTTCTGGCGAATTTCAAGCCATTCACTACTTCCCCAACGAGAAGACTGCGACTTAAGTAGCTCAAACTCTTGATTTAAACGCTCTATCAATTCTTCGCCCTGGAAGAAAAAGCCCACTTCGTTATTGTAAAGTAACGAACGGAAATCAAGGTTGGTGGTTCCTACAAAAGCTGACTCATCAACTACAATAAACTTCGCATGCAATTTGCCGTAATAAGTATCGCCCCCCAAAGACACCGCATCAGGTTTACCTAATTGATAAAAGAAAATTCGAGGGTGATTAACTAAGGCTTGCCATTCTGCCGAGGCGATAAACTCTGGATTATTTTCGTGTAAATCTAAATCAGACTCTAACCAGGTTTGGCGCATCTCTTCACTCATTAAAATAGACGGCACAGTGTGCATATCAATCACAGCTTGAGTGAAGAAATTATCACTACTTAGAACCGAGTTAGTAATGATTTCAATTTTGCGCTCAGGATCTTTATTCAGCCACTCTAAGGCCGTATTTACATCTTCTTCTAACACCCCTTCATCTTTCAACAGATCAGACTGCAAAAACAGGTAGGGGGACACTACACGAATAGTCGTTAAGTCATTATCACCGTATGCTGCGCGCGCCAAGATACCACTAATTGAATTAGCATTAGCCTTTTTGTTGCTACTGTAGTTGCTCACTAAATCCGTTGAGCTTAAGTTATCAAGTTCATGAGCAAAACGAGTATCAACCGGAGAGAATCCTTCCTGTAAATATTGGTCGATGGTTTGGTAGGCCGCCGCAAACTCGACGTTCCCTTTAAGCTCTGCTAGCGAATCTAAAGACTGCTGCATCCTCGCGCTATAAGGAAATGTAATTGATAGCCGTTTATTGCCAGGCTTTGAGAACAGCACCGAGTAATAATACTCGCTTAGTTGTGCAGGAGAATTCTTTATATGGGCGTCGGCTAACGGACGAATAAGCACTTCTAAATCTTTAAAAGCATTAGGGTCAAGCTCACCATGATGGTCTAAACCGTAGTAATGCAACGACACATTACGGCCACCGGTCATTACCCAAGCTTTATCTGGATAAGCACCATCAGCAATGAGTAGTTTGTCATGAGAACGACGATTTGCATCTGAACCAAACTGGGTAAGAGCATTAAACACTACCGCCTGAACACGTGCTCGATTGATGGTAACTTCACCATTGCGGGCCTTTACAAAACCAGCACTTTTAGCACACTCAATCAGGCCTTTTAGATCGCCATGTTCCATACTTAGCGAGCCCAAACTGTCGACCATAATGCGCACATCAACACCGCGCTTTACGGCCTCACATAGCGCTCCTAAAATGGCATCGCCAGAAAGATCAGGAGTAAATATGTAGTAAGCAAGGTCTACACTATGCTGCGCTTGTTCAATCAGGTGGATTTTAATGGCTAAACTTTGAATGGCCTCTTCGGTCGTGGAGCCAACAACTTTCACTGTTGCCGGTTGGCTAGGTAACTCAGATTCTGAGGCGAGTTTTAAATAGTCTTTTTCTAGCTCATCTGCTGCACGCCAGCGCCTATCTTCTAGTTGTTGGCTTGTCCACGAGTCTTCAATCGCATAACCTGGAGCGGTAATTTGAGCCGAGCAGGCCTGCAGCATAAGTGCTACAAGTACCAAACATCCCTTTTTAGTCATTAGCAACATCCTGTTGTATCAAAACTTCAATTTAGCTAGCAAAAGCCGCGTTAACTCGCTTAGCAAGATTATACCCTAGTCAGGCAACTTAGCACTGGCAGCTTCATCGCTTTAAAGAATACATAGAGCCTTAATAACTCGCTGTTTTTAAAAGCATAGGCTATTTTTATAAGAACATTTTTTAATCTTGAGAGACACCAATTAATGCGCCTTATGCTGGCATTGTTGCTATTGTTTAAAATCTTGCAAAGCCACAGCCTGCAGGCCGCTACCTATACTGTTTACAGCATCGATGCCCCTCCACTAACCATGCTTGATGCGAAACAAGCTGGCATAGTAGGAGATGTGGTTATCGAAGCATTCACCCGCTTAGGACACCAAGTTTTACTGCAAGAAGTCCCCTGGAAACGTGCCCAACGGATTACCCGCGAAGGCGAAAACATATTTATCATGCCTCTGGCTTTGCTACCTAGCCGCGAAGAGCACTTTACTTGGGTAGCTTATATAATGGATTTAGAGCGTAGCTTTGCCACCACTAAGCTGCGTATTAATGACTACCAACAAGCCAAAAAAACACTTAACAAGGTAGGGGTGGGTTTAGGTTCGGCTCAAGCTCAAATACTTAAAAACAAAAATTTTTTAGATAGCCAAATAGTCGAACTTAAAATAGGGCCAAGCACCGCCAAGATGCTGCAACTAGGCCGCATTGATGCTTGGTTTAATGGCACACCCGAGTCTATTTGGTATTGGAACCAGCAATTTCCCGAGCAGCCACTCATTATTGGCGATCCCGTTGTCACTAACTTGTTATTTTTAGCCGCTTCCAAAAATACCGATGTTAAGCTGGTTCAGCAAATCGCCATCCAGATCCAACTTTTACACGACGAAGGTTTTGTTGAAAAAACCAAACAGCGTTACTTAGCCCCACAGTAAGCAACAGCAATAAATGCTGCGCCACTTAAGGCTCATAAGATTTAGACTTATTGATCAAAGGAACAATGCTAGCTCCTTGTACCAATATAGAAAAAACCACTACTGCATAGGTCATCACCAAAATCATCTCACGTACATCAATGTTCTTTTCCGGTAATACCATTACGCCTGCAGGCACAGACATGGCCATAGCCAAAGCCAAACCACCACGTAATCCGCCCCAGGTTAAAATTGGTAGTGACATGGGGTTGTACTTTTTAAACAGTGAAAAACCTAAATAAGGAAGGGCAACGCTCACTAAACGGCTTAGCAATACCAAAGGGATGGCCAATAGCATTAACCACAAATCTTCTAGATGAAAAACAAAGCTGATCAACACTAAGCCAATCATCAAAAACAATAGGTTATTCAAGAACTCTTCGAGTACATGCCATAGGTGGTCAAAGCTTTGTTTGCTGGCTTGAGTAAAATGCTGCTCGCGGGTGATATTGCCAATATAGATGCCCGCCACAACCATTGCTAAGGCGCCAGACACGCCCAATTGCTCAGCAAATACAAAGCCAGCAGTGGGAATAGCCAAACTCACCAAGAGCTCCAATGAATCATCGTCGGTATGTTTAATTAAATAATTGGCAACTAAACCCAAAACAAAACCATAAATTATGCCGCCACCCGCTTCTTGCAAAAACAGCCAAGATATAGCGGGAACACTCAAGGCTTCATGGGAGAAGGCAATGCCAAATACCGACACAAACATCACTAAACCAAAGCCATCGTTAAACAAGGACTCACCCTCCACCTGAATCGCGATTTGCTGAGGCGCATGCATTTTCTTCACAATAGCCAGCACTGCGATGGGATCGGTGGGCGAAATAAGCGCGCCAAACAACAAACAATAAATAAAATCCAAGGGTAAACCGATGTAAGGCAATAAGTACCACAACAAGCCAGCCACTAAGAAACTCGATAACAAGGTTGAAAATAGCGCCAAAACAGCAATCTCCACGCCTTGGCTCGCTAAGTGTTTTAAGTTTATGCCCAAGCCACCAGCAAATAGCAGAAATCCCAACATGCCATGCAGCAACAGGTTCTGAAAGTTAATCGCATTAATAGACGCTATAAGCTGCGGAAAGCTTTTTAGTACACCAGTTTCTCCCAGCAAAATCATTATCAAAGACAGGACAATAGAAGCAGCGGTTATAGTAATGGTTGATTGCACCGACCCCACTCGGCTATTGATATAAGCAATCAGCATAGCCAAGGCAGCCAAGTAACAAAGACTGTAATAGGTTTCCAAGACTTAAGTCCCTTTAGCGGAGCAGTGAGTACTGCCAAGAAGATGTGCCTTTAGTATAGGCAACACCGCTACTAAACGAGCAACGGTTTCCCCATGCGCAGCTACGCAAACAAAAGCTCTAACAGACGAAGCAATATTTCGAGAAATGAAAATATCCAGAGGTGAATGCCAATAGCCAACCAAAGGGTGTTGGCTATTGAAGTTTGAGCGGATTGCCTAGGGTTAAGCTTGCATGGCACGTAGTACTTCTAAGCAAGCGCCTATGGTGTGGTAGTCAATCTTTGCTCCGGGCCTTGCAACAAGAGGATCTTGTACCTGCCCCTCTCTACTTAATACTCGCCACCAAGGCTTATGTTGAGCCTCGCAGAAAAACTGCCAGCTATACTTCCACAGGCTGTCATAAGCGCTCCAATACTCCTGCTTGCCGGTTGCTGTTGCTAACAGCGCGGCGGCGGCAAAAGATTCAGCTTGAACCCAAAAGTATTTTTCATCATCACAAACACTGCCGTCTGGGGCTATGCCGTAATATAAGCCACCATATTGGTGATCCCAGGCTTTCTCCATGGCAAAGCCAAACAGTTTCTCTGCACAAGGGAGTAACCACCCAGCCTTATGATGACGAGATAACATCACCAACAATTTTGCCCACTCGGTTTGGTGGCCAGGCTGGAAGCCCCAAGGGCGATAAAGGTTTTTAGGATCGTCGCGATTAAAGTCCCAATCCACCTGCCAATCTGCTTGATAGTGCTCCCAAATCAAACCGTCTGTGGTGTAGCCTTGGCGTAAACAAATGTTTTGTGCAATCGTGATAGCGCGATGCAAATAACGCTGTTCTTGAGTAGCCTCATACGCAGCAATCATCGCTTCACAAGCATGCATATTGGCATTTTGGCCACGATAATCGCTTAATTCGCGCCAATCGGCACTGGCTTCATCGGCGTACAAGCCCCATTCAGCTTGCCAAAAGCGCTGTTCCATCAAATCAAAGGTAGCGGCTAACTGTTGTTTGGCACCTGCTCGTCCCAGCTTCACGGCGGCTGAGTACATCAGCACTACAAATGCCAAACCATAACAAAGGTTACTTTTATCTATTGGGCTATCACCATCAAGTACCCAATTGTAAGCTTGGCGTTGTGAGTCAAAATGCTGTTGCTCAACAAACTTAAAGCCATGTTCTGCCAGCTGCAAATACTCGGTATTATTATCCAATAAACCAACATGGGCGAATATGTAAGCGAGTCGTGTTGAGCTCACCAACTGCTTAAGGCCTTTTTCTTCGGCTTCCCCATTAGCGGCAATGGCTTGAAAATATCCGCCTTGCGGGTCAATGGCATGCTGCTGATAAAACTGACTAAGCGCACTTACATGCTGCTCTAAAAACTGAGAACTACGAAAAACCGGAAGCATGACTACTCCTTGCTTTGAATGAATGCGTGAATGTCTGCAGCGCTGGGTAAGGCGCTCCATGCACCGCGTTTGGTAACGGCTAGCGCCCCTGCGACCACTGCCGCTTGTAAGGCATCTAGCAGTGGAATTTGTGATTCAATGGCCTGTGCTAACGACTCCTGCTTACAAATGTTTTGCTGCATAAGTGAAGCCAGCCAAGCCCCGGTAAAGGCATCCCCAGCCCCGGTGGTATCAACCACAGTAACCTTGGGTGTAACAAGGCTTGTCTGCCAATTAGCCGTTAGGAGCTGCACATCTTCGGCACCATCGGTTAACAGGATAAGGCTTACCCCTCGCTCAAAAAGAAATGCTGCTAAATCATCTACCTGGCCAAGTTTACTAAGGTAATCCCACTCTTCTTGACTGAGCTTAAGCATATCGCTAGCCGCGGCCGTATCTATCACCCGCTGAAAAAGTTGCTCGGTGCTTGCCCAAAGCGGCAAGCGTATATTCACATCAAAGCTTATAAGCAAACCAGCTTGTTTAGCTGCAGACAAAATATTAGAGGTAGTTTCTGCGATGTCATTTTCGGTAAGGGTATTAGAGCAAACATGTAAAATACCCTCCTCTTCTAGTACCTGTTGTGGGAAATCATTTAGGCGCACTTTTAGATCTGCAGTCTCACTGCGTTGAAAGCTAAAGCTGCGCTCCCCTTCTGCGTCCAAACTCACAAAGGCCATAGGAGTGGCGTAGAGTTTGCTGCTTAACAGGTAGTCACAATTTACCGCTTGGCGTACTAGGCAATCTCGCAGGTAGTGGCCTGCGGCATCGTCTCCCACTTGCCCTAGCATTAAGGCTTGATGGCCTAAGCCTGCAACGGCCACTGCTACATTGGCTGGCGCGCCACCAGGATATTGCCCATAAATAGGAATATCTATTTTACCTTGGCGTTGAAACTCCAAAGGGATCCAATCCACCAATACTTCACCAAAAGCGAGTAAGCGCGGCATAGTGTGTCCTCGATAAGAATGGCTAGATAACGTTACACATAAAAACTGCAGACGTCAGCCGCTAAGGAAAAGATTGTGGCTGTTTCCCAAGATTTTCCGAGCGAGGTCACGAGCTGAAAAAACTCAAGAAATGAAATAGCAGAAATGCGCGTTTAGTAAGAAATTTTCCCACGTAGCTGCTTGGTTTGGCCACGCTGCGTTTTTTTATCCATGCGGCGACGCTGAGAGCCATAAGTAGCCTTGGTGGGACGGCGTTTTTTTTGTACAACCCCCGCGCTTAGGATCAACTCTTTTAAACGTTGTAAGGCATCTTCTTTATTACGTTCTTGAGTACGATGACTTTGCGCCTTAATGATTAATACACCGTCTTTGCTTATGCGCTGATCGTTGAGTTTAAGCAAGCGTTCTTTATAAAATGCAGGCAAGCTTGAATGGGGAATATCAAAGCGCAAATGTACCGCGCTAGAGACTTTATTTACGTTTTGCCCGCCAGCACCTTGAGCGCGAATCGCGCTAAGCTCAATTTCCCATTCACCTAAACTAACGGTATTAGATATTTCCAGCATAATTTATTAGTAGCCTGTGCGCCTAGAAGTGGTCATTGTAACAAACTGCCGTAAAGGGCAATACCAAAGTCTCAAGCCTTAATGGCCACCAAATGTTGAACGGCTATTAACGCTTTTGTGGCAGCAAACAAGCCGAGCTTTCACTAAGCATGAGTTCAAACTCTTCATGAGGCAAGGGCTTAGCAAACCAGTAACCTTGGGCAAAATCACATCCGGCTTCACGCAGTAAGTTAGCTTGGTGCTCTGTTTCAATACCTTCTGCAATAACATGAATGCCCAGTTTATGCGCCATCACCACAATCGCTTTACACACAATTAAGTCATCACCGTCTTGCTCAAGGTTATGAATGAACATGCGATCAATCTTGAGATATTCAATATCAAATTTTTGCAGGTAAGCCAGTGAAGAATAACCGGTACCAAAGTCGTCTAAGGCTACCTCAACGCCAGCCTTGCTAAAGGCTAATAGCTTTTCATTCACTACAGGGCTGTTTTCCATCAGCAAACCTTCGGTAATTTCCATTACAACATCGGCGCTAGATAAACCCGCTTCCGCCAATTCATTTAGCCACTGATTAACATCGCACTCAGCTTCATAGTATTGTTTGGGAGAGGTATTGATACTTAGTTGAATTGGACTTAAGCCGCGTTCTTTCCAGGCTTTTAGTTGAGCAACCGCGGTGCTAAATACCCAATTGCCGATTTCTACTACCACTCCAGTTTCTTCAGCGACATGAATAAAGTCACTAGGGCTAATCCAGCCTTGGCTAGGGTGTAACCAGCGTACTAGGACTTCTGCCTTAAGCAGCTCACCGGTATTCAAGTCCACAATGGGTTGGTAGTGTAAATGCAGCTGCTTTTTAGCGACCGCTTGGCGTAAATCGTTTGCTAACAAACGGCGAACTTGAGCCTGCTCCTGCAAGGATGCAGTGAAGTAACTTAAACGGTTACGCCCTTCTTGTTTGGCCACATACATTGCTTGGTCGGCATGTTTTAGAAGGTCATCAATTTTCTCGCCATCATTTGGCGAAAACGCCACACCGATGCTGGTTGAAATATACACCCGCTCAATGCCCAGCTGGAACGGTGTGCTCAAGGTCTTAAGTACCGCATCACCCAATTCCGCTACCCTGCTACCGTCACCGGATTCTTTGAGCAAGATAATAAACTCGTCACCACCTAAGCGGGCGACATGTTCACCTTGCAATATACAATGCTGAATACGCTGAGCAGCAATTTGCAGCAACATATCGCCCATGTCGTGACCCAGAGTATCGTTAATGCCTTTAAATTGGTCTAAATCCAACAGCATTAAACTCACACGTTCGGTTTCTAAACGCGTGGCTAAGGCATCACTAAGAAGCCGATTGAGCATACGCCGATTAGGTAAGCCGGTAAGTGGGTCAAAGTTTGCCTGCTGCCATACTTGTTCTTCGGCCTTTTTACGCACCGCCACTTCTTTACTCAGTGCCGCAGTGCGCTGTTTAACCCGCTGTTCCAACAAGGTCCTGCTGGTATAAACCTCACCAGCCATGGCATTAAATTTGGCAATCAATGCGGCAATCTCAACCGGTATAAACCAACGTTTAGGGTTTACAAACTTGCCCATTTCACCATGAGAAATACCTTGGGCAGTATCTACCACTTGGCTAATTGGCCGCACAATCATACAGGCCAAATACCAGCTAATTACGCCCACCACAAATACACAAAGCAGGCTGACAAAAAATGCATAGCGCTGCAGTTTTAACGAGTAGGCCTGAAGCTCGGTGAGGGGTTGAGGAACAATAATCCCCCAGCCAGTATTTTCGACCTTGGCATAACCAGCGATCATGTCGGCTTGCAATGCGGGTGAATAAAACTCGCTCACACCAAAGTTGTTATCGCGCATCAACACAACTGGCGCTAAGCCAGAAAGATCTTTCGCTCGAATACTCCACTGCTCGTTAGGGTGCGCTAAAACTCGCCCGTATTGATCAAAAATAGCCACATGTCCTAGCTCACCAAATCGCACTTCAGACTGACTTTCTAGTAGGTATTGGGTGCCCAAAGCGCCCATCAAGAAACGATCTTGGCCTTGGTAAACGGCTAAAAAGATGGTCGGCTGAGGCACCCCTTCTACCACTACCCCACTAAAATACACTTGGTTTTTGTTTGCTCGAGCTTGCTCCATAGCCACTTGAACCTGCGCTGGCACACTGTTGAAAATGCTTAAGGTTGATTCGCCATAATAGAAGCGTTGGCCTCGCCCTTGCTGCCACTCAAACAAAGCGTATAAGTTTATTTCTTTAAGTAGTGGTGATAAGTCATTATGAAAATGTTCAAGACTGATTTGCTGGTTAGCACTGCTAAAAATAGCTGCTGTATCGTTGGCATAACGAGCCAGTGCAGTACTTAGATTGCGCGCGATAAGTAAGTGCTTTTCATGCACTGTGGCGGTTTCATTTTGTTGAACTTGATGCTGAACCCAAGAGCTAACCATTAAGGTCGGCAGCAAAGCCGCAAACATGCAGATAACAAACAAAATATAACGTAGAGAGATCCGCCGATTCATCCTTGAGCCAGATATGTTAAAAAAACAAACGCCGATTTTACATGATATTCATCCATATATGAGTTAATTTTTGCAAAAACAACGCTTAATTGAGCAAGCACTTTTAGCGCTATGTATTTATGCTCAACTTAAGTAGCTCACAGCCCAAAGGTTTAAGGCACTTATTTAGTCTTTTGCAGATAAAATTTGGTTAAAACTATTCGCAGCTATGTGGCATCAAGCACCTCAAATAGCACCCTACATATGAATCAATAAATCTGATACATATCGAAAGCTTAACCAAAGTGCGTTTATTAGCTAATTGAAACCAAGCTAAGTATTTTAAAACGGCTTACATTCAGCCAAATTCCCCCCATTCATTGCTTAACAAAGCCTTTTGGGGGCTAAGCTAAACCGCAATAGCAGCCCTTAGGGCAAACCAGCACTTGCTCAAACACTGCTTCAATCAAACATGAGAATACTTAAGCCAAGAGCCTAACCCTTAGCAATAGAAAATAATTCTCACAAAAACAAAAAGTTAGATACATCATCATTTTTTATGATACCAATATAAATAGCTCCATACTGGCAGCACAATCGAAACAATCAGCCTACCTAGCGAACACTGATGTCGCCACAAAGCTCGCCAAAGCAAGCTTTACCGGCTAGCCAAAATCCAGTTAAGCCATTGTTTTTACTAAAAATAGCTTCTATTCCTTAGTTACCTCTATTGGAAAATAGCAAATTCAGTTTTAAGGTCTTACTTGTTAGCTAGGTAAGTGATAACTCAGTTTGTAAAAGATAGTTAAAGAAGTAGGCTCTACGAGCAAAGCAGCATGAGTATAGGACTGTAGTTGCTTTAACTATTTGTAAAATGATGATTAAAGCTTGTTCTAAAAGCTAGATTTGTTGATTTCCGTCCATAAAAAAGCAGCTGCGTAAGGGCAGCTGCTCATAAGAGTAATTTATATCAAGCTAGCATCACTAGCCTACCAATATAGCTTACGCGACTGATTCAGCCACCTCAGCTTGTGGCTCTTCTAACTTTACCGGGGCTCCTAAAGCTGGGCGTAGGGCTTTAAGTACTTGGTGACGTGTAACCACACCAACGAGTTTGCCACTATCTACTACTGGGAAAATCTTAGGACGGTAAACACTACTGTTACGTAGACGCTCTTCTAAAGGTTGGTGAGTAGAGCTTAGCAAAACACCTGACTCAGATACTGGGTAAACTTGGGCAACATCAACACTCATGTACTCAGCTAATTTTAATAAGTTGTGATTAGGTGCCACGGTCATAATATCCTTTTGCATAATGCTTGCTACGGTTGTTGTACTTGGTTTGCTGTAATCTTCTAGCCACAGTTTTCTTAAGATTTCTAACTCTGAAACAAAGCCTTGTAGCTCGTTGTTTTCGTTTACCACAACCGCTCCAGATAACTCTTGAGCTACCAGCGCGTCACAAGCACTTGCAATGGTCATGTCAGGGCTAAGTGCATTGTCGGCAGGAGACATGATGTCAGCGACTGTAATTGTTTTTAAGTTTTGCATAGTAGGTTCTCCAACAGGACCAGAATATTGATTTGATAAAACAGAAAATTTAGGACGTACAGGCTCAAGCTGACTACCGCGGCTATATACCGACCAGTAACCCAAGCCTACAATCACTGCGCCGCCAATAATGTTGCCGATAGTGACTGGTATTAAATTGTGTGAGGCAAAATTTGCCCAAGTTAGGTGATCAAATGCACTAGCTTGAACGCCAACTTGTGCCCAAAAGCTAGGTTCAGCCCAGGCTTTAATTGCAATGCCGAGTGGCACCATGAACATGTTTGCCACTACGTGTTCGAAGCCGGTGCTAACAAACATGGCGACAGGCAATATCACCAAGGCAGCTTTAGCGGCACTGGTTTTAGCGCTAAAGGTCATCCATACGGCTAAGCACACCAATAAGTTACATAACATGCCCAGCATCACCGCTTGCATAAAGCTATGTTCCAATTTGTGTTGCGCTATAGATAAAGCATTAAGCCCCCACTGACCGTGATCTAGCTGGTAAAGCTTTGCACCACTCACCACCAGTACTAGCAGTAAGGCGCCAACAAAGTTTCCTAGGTATACTTTGCTCCAGTTGGCTAGCATGGCGCGTGTATTAAGCTGCCCATTGGCCCGCGGAATAATTGACAACACGCTACTAGTGAATAGCTCACCGCCACATACCACCAACATCACTAAACCTAAGCTAAAAGCCAAGCCACCAAGTAGGCGACTAACTCCCCAGCCCACTCCTGAAGATCCAGTAGTTACCGTGATGTAAAAAACAAAAGCTAAACCAATAAACACGCCAGCACTAAGCGCTAAACTCAAGGTTTTAGCAGTAGTATTAGTTGCCTTTTTATAAGCATACTGCTCGGCAAACTGGGTCATTTGATCGGGGCTTAGCGCGGCGGATGAAAGGCTCTCTTTAGGCTTTTCACTGCTTACTACTGTAGGAGCTGGCAATCGCTCCACTTGAATATGATTCATCTACACTAAAACCTGTAATAACAAGCAACTAGAGTCGCTAATGACTGAACGTGTTATTACAATATCGAGAAAGCATTGGGCTGGTAAGCGGATAATTTTTATGAGCTATATCAAAACTTCTTATAGCACCTATGTTTACTATACTTAGCAGCTAATAAAGCCTCTTAAAAACATTTCTGGAGTAAGCGATGCGCTATTCTTTAAAGCAACTTACCGTATTTGAAGCCGTTGCAACCCACGGCAGCGTAAGTGCAGCCGCCGACAAGCTCGCGCTCACTCAATCTGCCGCGAGCATGTCGTTGGCTCAACTTGAAAAACTATTAGGAAAACCACTGTTTGATAGGCGTGGCAAGCGGATGGTGCTCAGCCAGTGGGGCCTGTGGCTGCGGCCAAAGGCCAAACAGTTACTGTTAGACGCCATGCAAATTGAAGAAGGGTTTGCCGAACAGCAGCTAGTAAGTGGCGAACTGCAGCTTTGCGCTAGCCAAACCGCGGCTGAACACTTAATCCCGGATCTCATCAGTAATATTGATAATAACTTCCCTCAGCTACGCATTAGCTTTTCCGTAGAAAATACCGCTGAAGTGATTAACGGCTTAATTAACTACGATTACCAGTTAGGAGTGATTGAAGGACGCTGTGACGATGACCGAATTGCCCACCAAGTATGGTGTAACGACCACTTGGTGATTGTTGCCGCCGCCCACCACCCTTATGCAAAATTAGAGCGAGTGAGTATTGCCCAGCTTGAGCAGGCTCGTTGGGTACTGCGCGAGCAAGGAGCAGGCACCCGAAGAGTATTTGATAGCGCTATTCAAGGCACCATTGACTCGCTAAAGGTTCACCGGGAATACGAGCACGTGCCGGTGCTGCGTTCCTTAGTGGCCAACAATAGCTATTTAAGCTGCCTGCCTTACCTAGACGTAATAAAAGCTCTAGAGTTAGGTGAGCTGGTTAGGCTAAACGTACCTGAGCTAAACATTGAACGGTCTTTATCATTTGTATGGCGTAACGACACCCCGGAAAACCCACTTCGCGACTTAGTGATTACTGAAGCGAAGCGCATGTTCAAAGTCCACCATCGCGATATGTAACTAAAAGGCTTGCATATAAAAACAAAAGCACCTAGATTAAATGATAATGATTATCATTTAATCTAGGTGCTTTATGAATCGCTTATGTCTTTTATCTAGCTTACTTAGCAGCAGTGCCATAGCAAATACAGTTTCCAGCTCTGAGAGCCTAAACCAATGGGAATCGCTGGCCGTGGCTTTATCACTGCTCGCTACTGCAGTATTTTGCTTATGGGTAATCCGCAAAATAAAAAAGGCGCTAAGCGCGCCCTCACCAAATAGCTTGCCTAGCCATTGGCCAACAGAGCCAGTTGCTAGAAAAACACCAATAACAATAGTATCGAGTTAGGCCAATAGCTTAAATTAGCCAATGCTATACGCTAGTACCAAAATCCTCATAAATCTTCTGATATTGCTGCTGGGTGCGCTGCAAAGAAAATTCGTCCAAAACCCGTTGCCGCCCTGCGCGGCCAAATTCAATGAGTCGCTGCGGTTCAGCGAGTGCAGTTTGGATGATCTCTGCCAGCTTTTGGCTATCATCAAAATCGAATAACCAACCATTTTGCTGCTCTTGCACCAGCACTCCATTTCCGCCCACCTTGCTGGCAACCACTGCCCGCTTGTAGGCCAATGCCTCCATAATGGCCAAAGACATACCTTCGGTTCTTGACGTCATCGCCAGCAATTCGAAACAGTTATAGATTTTGCTGCGATCGCTTACCATGCCATGGAAAACAACTTCGGCATTAGCCAAATGCTGTTGGGTAAACTCTTGCAGCGGAGCCAACTGGTCGCCGGTGCCAAAAAAGTGCACTTCAACCTTTTGTTGTATATCACTAGGCAATAAGCGGATTGCTTCAAGCAAACTAATTTGGTGTTTAAGGCTTACTAAGCGCCCAACTGAGCCAATACGCAAACGCCCATCTTGCGGATGAGGAACAATATCTTTCTCCTCCGGCATCGCAATACCGTTATCAATTACCGAAGAATCTACATGCTCCCAACCGTGCTCTTCGTGAAAGATTTGCTGACCCTCTTCCGAAACAAAACAAATGCTGTCGATAAATCGGCGGGCAAAGCGGTGCACTTTACGCCAACGATTAGTCGCTAATCGCGCTGCACCATGGCGGGTATAAACAATTTTACGCTCTAAACAAAAAGGCAAGATAGGTAGGGACAACATAACTGCAGAAGGAGAATGCATGTGAATAATTGGGTGACGCCGATAAGCTTGCCACAAGCGCAATTGCACAAGGCCTTTCATGCCGCGTATTACCGTCACTTTAATATTAAGCTCTTCAGCAACCGCCACAAGAGGGTCATCATGATGCCCCAGGGATATAATTTCAGGCTCCATTCCCTGAGCACGCTGTTCTACACATAAATCAATAACAAAGCGTTCTGCTCCTCCCACCTGTAAACTACTCACAACATGAGATATCTTTTTACTTAACGCGCTATTCACAATATCATTACTTATTTGACTATCCTTAGTGGCATTATGATAAGCCAGTTAGGGGTGAAGGATCACTCTCTAACTCAAAGAATTTGTTAATTTTTATCAAAGGGTTTAACAGAATGGATTCTTCATTGCGAGTACTTGAGGTGGTACAAAGCCTCGAGCGAGGCGGTCGCACAGTTAGATTCATTACCACCGTAGCTGGATTAAGAGACAACGGTGTGTTTGTGCTGCCGGTAAGTTTTAAAACGCCTCACAGTAGCGATCAACAACCCGACCAGCTAGAAGTGCTGCATACTAAGGCCTTTGACGGCCCTTGTATTTTTTACAACTTAGTCAGATTGATTAAAAAACACCGAATTAACTTAGTTCATTGCCACTGCGACCGCAGTATGATTTGGGCAGGTTTGGCAGCCAAAGTGTGCAATGTGCCTACTGTACTTACTTTTCATCGTTCAATTTTACGCTACTACCAAGAAAATCGAATAAATCGCATTTTAAGGCGCTTAGCCAACTGCTTTGTTGCAGTTTCCGAGCAACGCAGGCAGTTGCTTATGCAAAACCTGGGTTTAAGCGAACAACGCTGCTTAGCGAATCATGCGGGAGTCGATACCCAAATTGCTCCTTTGCAACCTGCTCAAGCGCGCAAAAACCTGCAGCTTCCCGAAAATCAGATTATTTTGTTTAGTGCCGGTCACTTAGGGCGAATTAAAGGCCATCAAGATACGCTGAAGGCATTTAAGCTGTTGCCACAGCAGCAGAACTGCCAGTTATTTATAGCGGGTAGTGGCTCTAAAAAAGAGAGCAAAGCGCTGCTACGCTATCGCGATAAATTAGGGCTGCAAGAACGGGTGCATTTCCTTGGGCAAATTAACAACACTGCTGAATGGATGGAGGCTGCAGACATTTTTGTGCAACCTTCGTTAGAAGAAGCCTTTGGTCTAGTATTTATCGAAGCGGGCTTGCGCCATACTCCTGTAGTAGCAACTCAGGTTGGCGGCATCCCCGATATTGTAATAGATGGTGAAACCGGCTTTTTAGTACCGGCGGCAAAGCCAGAACAATTAGCAGCCACCATTTCTAAACTAATTGATTCTGAAGCATTGCGCGAAAAACTTGGTGAGGCAGCGGAGCAGCGTGTTCGCTCACAGTTCGATACCCAGCATATGATTAATAATTATTTAGGTATTTTTAACCAACTTCTCAAGGAAGCTTAAGCGAGAGCAGCATGGACAAGAACTCGATAACCGTTGTAATTACCCCGCGAGACCGTTACTCAGGCATTATTAATTGTATTCGCAATTTATACCTATGCACCGAACAACGCTTTGAGCTAAAAGTCATCGACTTAGATTATCCGTCTTCACTTAAGCAAAAAATCGAAAAAGAGCTAGCTCAACACCATAATGCCGAACTGCTTAGCTATGGTTTAATCTCGCCAATTCAAGCAATGCAAAAAGTGAGACCTCTTATCGAAACAGAATACGTAATGTTTCTTGATAATGACTCAAACGTAACGGCCAATTGGCTTCCACCGCTATTAGAGATAGCCAACAGCGATCCACAAATTGCGGTGGTAAACCCGGTAACACTCGAGAAAGAAGGTGTTGATAAAGGCGCGGAGTTACGTAATCACCTATTCACAAATGCAGTTCATACCATTGATTATCAAGGTGAAGATTACCTTATTGAACATAAGTCTTTTCGCCGCTCATTACCTGAGGAGCTTCCTCAAGGTATCCAAGAAAGTGAAATGTTCGAGCTACATGGCGTGCTGTTTAGCACTAAAGCCTTAAAAGACATTGAACTGCCAGATATGGTGATTCGCGAACACATCGATATAGGCATTCAACTTCGTCAAAAGGCTTACAAAATTGTCACTCAGCCTGAATCAATCATTATTTTTGATAATCTAGGCACCAGAATGGCTTGGTACGACATGAAGTTCTTCTTCTTCCGTTGGCACCCCAAATATACCGAAGCCTCCTCGCGCCTTTTTGAACAGCGCTGGGGATACCGCTTCTATTCCGAACAAGCGATGTACTTATGGGTATTTAGACGTAAGGTATTTTTATTTGCCCGTTGGTTATACGTTCCGGTGAATGGGGCAAATATGGCAGTGCGTATTGCCGCTAAGCTTCGCTCGTATATAAAGCCTGTGTGGGATCCCATCAAAGGAGTGGAGCAAAAAGCCTCCCCCGCTCCACTCAGTATGTTTTCTAAAGCCAAATAAAAAAAGCCCGGCATACACCGGGCTTTTTTCTTTTTTGTAAATTCTTAGTCTAAAGAGACACTACCGTTTATATCCGAAGATTTGCTGTCATACAGTTTATGAGGAAATTGTTTTTCCAAATAGATTTGGTCAGACTGAGCAATAGAAGAAGAAAAGCGCAGCTTCATTTTTCCGTCACTGTTAATACCTTTAACCAAGCCAACAACCTTGCGGCCGCGCATCATTTGACGACAATCGTGAACGAATGAACTTGGCACATGACCTTTAACCACGGTGACTTTTCCGGAACGCAATTCACACACAAAGGTGTAATGAATATGCCTCAAACGGTACACCAAAACTGCTAAAGCAATAAAGCCAATCACTATGCTGATAGTCAAACGAACACTCCCTGTGTTTAGTTGCTAGCCGAGTAAAATCAAGGCGTTATTGAGCCTTGAAGTGAATAAACTCAACAAGGGTAATATTATGCGCTTCGCTTGACTAGGTTTAAGTTCAAAATTTTGATAGCAATCAGTAATTTATGCTTGTTTTGATAGCTTGATCAACAAAATGTTTACAAACAACAACTTGAAAACATTTTCAATAATTTGACAAAAGCGAACAATAGTTAACTAGATAAATAAGTTAAACGTACAGAAAACCAGCTCATTAAGAGTGAAAAATAGGCGGGAGGAAAAGACTCGCTGCCATAGCTGACAGCGAGAACCTTAAACTTACTTCTTAATACCTTCGATCACTAAGTCCATTGCTACGGTAGTAGATTTAGGACCAAGGTTGGTAGGAATACCAAAGTCTTTCATCACTAATTCTGTTGAGCCAACAAAGCCAGCACGATAACCGCCCCATGGGTCTTTACCTTCACCCACTTTAGTCACATCAATCACGATGTCTTTCGTCACGCCACGCAGCGTAAGCTGACCATAAAGCTTGCCACCTTCGTCACCATTCGCTTCATATTTGTTGCTTGTAAAGCTTGCCTCTGGGTATTGGTCTACCGCTAGGAAGTCTTTACTGCGAATGTGCTTGTCACGCTCAGCGTGATTAGAGTTCACCGAAGTAGCATCAATTTTAACGCTAACGGTAGTCGCCTCTGGCGCCGCTTGGTCGTAACTAAAGTCACCACTAAAGGTATCAAAGCGGCCTACTACAAAGCTGTAACCTAAATGGTTAACTTTAAAGTTAATTGAAGCATGTGCACCGCGAGTATCAATGGTGTAATCGGCAGCGCTAGCCGGTAAGGTTAAGCCCATAGTACTGGCTAACAATAATGCGGCTTTAAGTTGTGTTTTCATTGTCTGTCCCTTTAGGTTATTTAGTCGACTTAAGCATTCGAACTAAGGTGTTATCTTTATCTATAAAGTGATGTTTTAGAGCAGCAAAGGCATGACCTGCAGCCAATACAATTAGTGCCCAAGCTAAAATCTCATGAATATCACCAGCCAGCTCTTCTTGCTGAGCAATACCGGTAATAGTGGCGGGAACCTCAAACCATTCAAACACTACAATGGCACGTCCATCAGCGGTAGAAATTAGGTAACCCGAAATCATTAAACAAAATAGTAGTGCGTAAAGCAGCCAATGGCCGACTTTAGCTCCCTGCCTTTCCCAAGCTTTATGGTTAGCTGGAGACTCTGGATGTGGATTCAACATTCTCCAAATCAGCCGGAATAGCATCAACATAAACAACAATATCCCAACACTTTTATGGATCATCGGGGCGGTTTGGTACCAACTAGAGTAATAGTTTAAATCAACCATAAATAACCCTAGCCCAAACAAAGCAAAAACACTTAATGCCACCAACCAATGGATAACAATGGCTACCCATCCATAAGTCTGTTTGGTATTGCGAATACTCACTCGGTCCCCTTAAATATCTTCTGATATTACGTCGATGAAACTAGCATCGCTTAAATCCACAATGAAAAAAATTGAATTTTATGTGAAAAATCATTCGAACAATTAGAAAGAAAACCGCTCAAAGTTTTACTTCTCTCTCAAAAAAGCAACAAAACATCAGCAAAAGATCTTAGTTTATTTGTACTTTTAGTCTTAAAGCATAGTGCTAAATAAAGCTTAAAAGCGCCTTAAAAACCAAGATTTAATCGGCCAAGTGGAAAGTTGCCTATGCGCTATGGCATAGCTTGTTTGCGGCAGGCTAACGTCACATTACAGTAATAAAATATTCATTTTACCTACTATACTTTTTACTGCACATTTTGCGTGTCTCGCAGCCGCGAGAAGAAATCACATTGGGCACAAAACACTAGGTATGTTGGGCCCAATAAAGTAAGGCTTGGAGTAGGCTTATGAAACGATCACGCTTTGATGATATGGATGAATGGGATGAAGAAGACCTGGTCCATAACGCAAAAAGTCATAAAAACCAGCGGGACAAAGCACGTGCTCGTCGCCGCATCGACGAATACAACGAGCGGAAACAATTAGAACGCTACATAGACGAAGACTATAACTAGTCACAGTAATCGCGAAGGGGGAAGTGTTGGCACTTCCCCCTTTCTATTACCATCACAACAAGGTATTTAGCTATGCAAGCCATTATTCCCTACCTTAATTTTTCAGGTAAAGCCGAACAAGCTTTAGCTTTTTATCAGCACTGCTTTAAAGGCGACGTTATTGCATTAATGCGCTTTAGCGATAATCAAACCGACATGCCAATTCCCGATGAGTTATTGAATAAAGTGATGCATTGTCACTTCAAAGCCGGAGAACTGGAGTTTATGGCATCCGATGGCATGCCCGGAGAGCAGCTAAAAAGCGCGGGTAATATCGAGCTCAACTTAAACTTTTCAGACTTGGCCGAACAACAACAAGTGTTCGAAAAACTCTCTGAAAACGGCAGCATCACCATGGGTTTACAAGATACCTTTTGGCAAGCGCGTTTTGCTAGAGTGTGCGACCAGTTTGGCATCAACTGGATGCTAAATTGCCCTCTCAACTAAGAAGTTGATGATGTTACTTACATGCCACGTTTGCGGAAAAACTGGGCGGGGTCACCGGAGCTCTCTTGGTACAACTCAAATGACTTCTCAGCAATTATCTCTCCAGCTAATTCAATGGTCATGCGCCAAGTTCCTAGCTTATTGCTAATAGGAGCCCAAATGGTGTCACCTAAATAAAAATCCCAATCGTTGCTGCGAATGTACTCTTCACCATCAAAAGGCGCCATAACCTCGCCATCTTCATCAGGGATATTGGGGTGGTAGATGCAATAGCGAACCTTCTGGCCTTTGGCTTTCTTAATATTAATAATCAAGCCGAATTCAACATCTATTTGAGCTTCAACTTGAGTGGTAAATTGGCTAACCTGCGGCAGTGCTTTAGCATCGCTATCCCATTTATTGTAAATACCGTAACTGTGTAACTTAACTTGGGGTTTTGCCTTTGCCATTGCTGTAAAACTCGCCTAATAGAATATCTAAACTCTCTATTTTACCTTAGACCTAGCTTTAGCTGCCATTACAATCCTTTCCCCCGCTTTACTTAAGGTGTAGGCTAAAAGCATAAATGAATCATAGCTTGGCCTTTAAGCCACCAGCTAAATTTTCTCAAGGATGAACCTATGAAAAAGCTACTGACAGCAGCCCTTGTTTTTGCCAGTTGTTCACTGCAAGCAGCACCCATTAATGAATTATTGGAGCTCAACGACAGTGAATTGCAAATGCAGATAATTCGTAACAACCTCAATCAAGCGCTAATTCGTCAAAACCCTCCTTTAGAGAACTTTCGACCAGTACTGGACGAGTGGGCAAACACCTATCTGACTTGGGAAGAGATGAAACCAAAGATTGCTGAGGTTTATCTAAAGCACTTTACTGATGAAGAGCTAGAGCAGTTAGTCGCATTTTATAAAACCCCGGTTGGCAAAAAGAGCCAAGAGCTAAACGCTACATTAATTCGTGAAAGCGCGCTGGCTAGCGCTTTAGTGGCTAAGGGGCATCACAAAAAACTTGAGGAAATGTTGCAGCAAGCCGCAGCCAAACAAAAACAACAAACGGGTAACTAAGCTACGGCGTATCTCGTTGTAATGCCAGCATCAACAAACTGGCATTACAATAGCAAGCTTTACGCTAGTGCTTTATTAGCTTTTAAACGGCTTTGCAAAAAGTGTAACAACATGCCGTACAGCGGAACAAACAAAGCAAGATTAACCGCAAGTTTAAAGCCATAATCTACCCACGCTATCTCTACCCAATGTTCAGCCATAAACGCGTCGCTGCTGGCATAAAAGGCCACCGCAAAGAATAAGAAAGTATCCACCAAGTTACCAAACACACTTGATCCCGCAGGCGCTACCCACCAGTGCTTAAGCTGGCGTAAACGGTCAAACACTTTTACATCCAATAATTGACCTACCGAATAAGCCAAAAAGCTCGCCAAAGCGATACGCGCAACAAATGCGTTCCAGGCTAACAAGCCGGCTAAACCTTGATATTCACCTTGGTAAAACAGTACCGACACAATGTAGCTCACCACTAGAGCTGGCAACATTGCAGTGAAAATAATTTTTCTAGCTCTGCTTGCACCAAACAAGCGAACTGTAAGGTCAGTGGCTAGAAATATAAATGGGAAAGTAAACGCGCCCCAAGTGGTATGAAAACCAAATATGGTGAAGGGCAATTGCACTAAATAATTACTAGCGGCAATAGTAACGATATGAAATAAAGCGAGAATAATAACACTGCGGCGCTCGGCTTCAGTTAATTGTAAAAACCACATTATAGAACTACCTATCTTTTTGTTAATTGGGGGTGAGAGAACCCAAGGGCGGCGGAGTATTCCACAACTATAAGCTAACTGCAATAGCTAAACGATTAGTCAAGAAATCATCGCTATTTGATTTTTTTGGTGATAACTAACAGTTTTTAAGCAAACACACCTCTCAAGGCTTCGCTCGCTGTCCGTTCTTAGTTAAACTGAGCTATTGCCCTGCCCGCGTTCAAGCCCACCTGTGGTTTGTTGTTTGATTATGGCAGCAGCACTTGCTTCAGTGGTGGGTGCTACGTTTAGTTAATTTAAAAGGATGCACTTTGTCTGGCTTATTGCGGATCATCTTGATCGATACTCACCTAAAAGGTGTGGTAGAACTTAAACTCGACCAACACAGCAATATATGTGGAACTAACGCC
This sequence comes from Agarivorans sp. OAG1, assembly GCF_037076485.1. NCBI lineage: Bacteria > Pseudomonadati > Pseudomonadota > Gammaproteobacteria > Alteromonadales > Alteromonadaceae > Agarivorans > Agarivorans sp. OAG1. The sequence continues at coordinate 730,214 of NZ_AP028990.1, read as the reverse complement.
TCAGGTAAAACCACATTACAGCGTCTTATTCCGGTATTTTATGGCGAATACCCCAGCCGCGTAGTGCCAAGTACCCGCGACAGTTTCGAGCGCTGGTACCTACCACGAGAAGCCAGCTACATTATCTACGAGTACCAGCAATACAATGGCCAAGTTGCCCAAGTAGTCTTGTCATCGGGTCGCGAAGACCAAGGGGTAAAATACCGCTTTATTGGTAAGCCTTTTGAACTAGAAGATTTTATCGACAAACAAGACGAGCAAGGTACTTGGTTTTTGGCTCCCGCTAAACTAGGCCAAAAACTCAAGAAGCAAGAGTTCAACGGCGCTGCCCTAGCCACTACCCGCTTTCTTAATACCAGAGAATTTCGTGCCATTATTCAAAACGATCGCAGCTTACAAAATGCCGGCGACAGCGATTTAAAAGCTTTTGCTCGTCAGTTTTCTATGTGCGATCCAAAGCATGGCCTGCGCCACATTGAAAAATTGGCCAAAGCAGTGCACTCCAAAGAAGGCAAAATGGAAACCATCAAATCGATGATTGCCGCCATTTTGGAAGAAGAAGGCGTTACCTTAAAACCAACTTGGGTAGACGCTAACAAAGCGCAAGCCTGGATCCAAGAAACTCGATTGATTCAGCAGTTTGAAGCGATTCGCCCTAAGTTCGTAAAACTAGAGCAAATCAACCAACAACTGCTTAGCAGCGAAGATCAGTTAAACCAGCTAGATAAAAACCTGCAAAACGATGAAGCGGAACTATTTTCCCAAAGTGAACATAGCCAACGCCAGCTTAACCAATTAAAACAACAGTTAAGTGAACTAGAGCAAGAGTGGCAGAATCAACGCGAACAGCTTAACCAAGCTGTCTCTAGTGCTAATGCCGATGTTTCTAGTTTCGACAAGCAACTTAATCACATCGAAGACGACTACCAAGCTTGGCAAGATAAAAACATCGAGCAAGCACTTAGCGCGGTTGAGCAGTTACCACTTTGGCGTGAGCAAGTGCGAGAAGTTAGCGAACGCCACCAGCTGCTCACCGAGCAACACAGCGATATTGAAGCTCATTTCAACCAACGCAAAAGCGAAATCAACGAGCAGCTAAACTCGGCATTAAACAAGCTGCATAAAAACAAAGATCAGCTGCAGCAACAGCTCAACCAAGAGAAACAACAGCAACAAGCTGAGCTAAATAACGAACAACAGCAGCAACAAAAACAAATTAACCAGGTTGAGCAAAGCTTCCAACAACAGCAGCATAAAAATCAGCTAGAACTGGCGCAGCTAGAGGCCGGCACCCTACAAATGGGCTATACCGAAGAAGAAAGCCGCCAGCTTAATATCATGGATAATCGCCTCGACGAGGCCAACCAGCAGCAACAGTTGTTATCTGCGCAAGTTCGCCAACACAACGAACAATTGCACAGCCTAAAGCAGCAGCGCCAACAAGCCGACCAAACCTTAGCCAACGCCAGCCAACAATCTCGCCAGCTAGAACAAAAGCTAAGTGGGCTAAAAGACAGCCTGCAACCGGCCGATGGCAGCCTACTGGCGCACCTACGTAGCGAGCACCCACAGTGGGAGCAAAGCATTGGTAAGTTAATTAACCCTGAGCTGCTCAATCGTCGTGATTTAAAACCTCATAGCGAAACCAACCATCAAAGCGTATTTGGCTTAGCCTTAGACTTAAAAGCCATCGATGCTCCAGAATGTGCCGCCACCGAAGAGCAAATCAAACAGCAAATTGAGCAAATTCAGCAAAGCTTTAACGAAGCGCAGAAACAGCTTAAACAAGCTGAACTTGACTTAAGTGACGCCAACAAAGCCGTGCAGCAGCAAGATTTGTCAGTTGCCGAAGCCACAGCAGCTCACCACAACAGTGAAGATCAACTCAAACGTCTACAAGAAGAAAAACAGCTACTCAAAGAGAGCTTTTCTAGCGCGCTTAAACAGCGCCAAAGCGTGGGACTAGAAAAACAAACTAAGCTGAAAACCTATTTAGACAATGCGCAAACACAGCATCAAGAATACCTAGACGAGTTACGCGAACAACACCAAGAAGCCAAGCTAGAAAAAATGGCCTGGTGGGAAGAAAAGATTGATGCACTAGCCTTGCAACTAAGCCAAGCTCAAGACGCCATTAGCAATCGCCAGAAACAAGCGAAAGAAGCGCTAAAACAGTCGGAACAATGGTATCGCGGCGAGTTGCAGGCACAGGGCTTAGATGACCAGCTAATTGTTGATTTAGCCAAGCAAAAGCGCCAACTTAATCAACAAATTCAAGACGCCGAGCAGTACCGTGATGAAGTAAGCGAATACAAAATTTGGCATCAACAAGTGTGGCTAAACCAAAAACCACAACTTAACGATGCCCTTGCCAATGCTCGCCAAGCACAAAGCAGTGCTAAACAAGCCCTTAACGAGCAACTGGCTCACTTCAAACAGCAGCGCGATAGCCAGCAAGCTGAGCTCAGCAAGCTTAAACAAGAGCTAGAACAGCTACAGCAACAATACAGCCAAACTCAAAACCTGTTGCGAAAAATCAAACAATTGGCTTTACCCAAACAAAACCAAGCAGACCAAACAGCAGAAGCTGCCGGTACACCCGCCGAGCGAGCCCGCCAAGCCGAGCAGCAAATTGTGCAGCGTAACCAGCAGCTTGAGCAAGTAAATGAATCGGTTCGCCATTTTGATAGCTTATTAGCGCAACAAGCTGGCTCAGACTTAAGCGAAACTTGGGAGCGTTCGCGTGCCGCATGCCGGCGCACCAACGAAGAAGGAGAAAGCACCCTCGCCTATCGTGAGTTAGTGCCACACCTATCTGAACTGTTAAACGGTTTAGTGCCGCAAAAAGTGCAAGGCCTAATCGACCACGGTCGCAACCTAGGCATGAGCATTAGCAGCTTCTACCAAAACTTAAGCGACATCGACCAACGAATTTTGAGCCAAAGCCGCCGCATTACCCGCGAAATTGGTGAAGACTTAAGCCTAGATGGCGTATCTGATTCAGCAGTAAAAATTCGCTCTAAGATTAGCGAACTAGAGTTTTGGGATGAACTAAAAGCCTTTGTAGATAACTTCCAAGCTTGGCAGCAGCAAGGCTTTAATCAATTGCCCGACGAAGACTACGCCACCAGCATGCGGGTAGCCCTAGATATTATTGGTCGCAGCGCACTTAAAGAAGGGGTATCTCGGTTATTGCTGATTGAGCTAACCCTGCGCGAGGGCAATAGCGACCTAGTGATCCGCACCGACCGCCAGCTTAATGAATCCAGTAGCCACGGCATGGCCTACTTAATTTTGTGTAAGTTCTTATTGGCCTTTACCCGCCTATTGCGTGGTAATGCCGATACTTACATTCACTGGCCAATTGATGAATTAGGCACCTTGCACCAAAGCAATGTGAAAAAGATCTTTGATGCCTGTGACCATAACCAAATTCGCATACTGGGGGCTTTTCCTAACCCAGAATCTGAAGTATTGGACTTGTTCACCCACCGCTACATCATCAACCGTGACAAGCGCCAACTGCAAGTTGTGCAGCCGCGAATTAATCCTTTACAAGAAAAGCTAAAAGCAGCCCAAGCGGCAAAAGCCAGTACTAAACAAGCGGAGGCTGAGCTATGAGTAAATTAAGCGCCACCGGCATGAGCGAAACCGGGCGGATTTTAGAAGCCCTGTTAAGTGGCCAATTTATCTGCCAAGTGAGTGACGAAGATGGTTTTCACTTTTTAGCCGAAGAAGCTAACCGCGAGCGCATCGACAGCCACTTACATGTGCTTAATCGTCGCCTTGCCAGTGCTTGTGAAGGCGAACTGTATTTTTGTGCCTATCGCGAGCTAGGCGACAATGAACACAAAGTGATAAGCCAGCAATTTAGCGAAATAGCAGGTAGCTTACTGCCGCTCACCGAGTGGTTAATCCTCAGCCAAGAAGCACAAGGCCAAGATAGCCCCATTAGTGCCGGAGTGGCGCTGCGTTTAAGCGAGTTGCAAACCGTGGTGGAAGACACCCCAGCGCTGCGTGAACAACTGGCAAAAATATCTCAATACAAGTTGTTTGGCTCAACCAGTAGCCAAGTAGATGGTCAACTTAAGCAAGTGTTTAAGCGCCTCTGTGAACAAGGCTATTTAGTTCGACCAAACCAAGAAAAACAGATCTACATTGCCACAGCAAAAGTGGACTACATTTTTGAAGTGATTAGCTTTATTGACGAAGCAGAAGGTCTAGGTTTAGAACAACAAGCCATGGATGCCATTGGCCAGCAGGAGCCCTTACTGTGAACCAACATTTGCAACAGGCTGGCTTAAAGCTATTTAAGCTGCTTGCGCGTCACGGCGAAAACCTGATGCATGCTTACGTTAACGGCAAGCTAGATGAAAGTAAGCTAGACAGTAAACAGATTGATGCCTTACTCAAAGCTGGCGTTATTTGGCGCCCATCCGCCGACGAAGGTTTGCATTTAAGCTCTAACCTGCGCTCATTATTGGAAGAAGCCTTAAGTGATACTCGTAATCGGCAAATTGATTCTAATGTTGGCTCGCGCTTAGAAACTATTAAAACCTTGGCAGCACACTACAAAGAAGCCTTACATATTGGCGATTTAGCTGCAGCCGACGTTTATCTCAGCGATTTAAGCGAACACAGCTACAGCCTCACCGAAAGCCTGCACCATAGCTCGCGGGTATTGTGGAGCCGAATTAACAATGAATTTGGTTATGTGCCCAGCTTAAGCGCCAAAATCCGTGAAAATGAATTAGCTCAGCAGCAAGTGAGCGAACTGCTCAATAACCTCGCCTTATTAAACTTTGATACTTTGAGCCAAATAGCTGGCGATATTCGCGAGCTTCGCCGGATCTTGGTGTTGAACCTAAGCCAAGCGGTTTACGACTGCACCCAAGAGCTGGCCGTTGTGCAAACGCGCCTACTCACTTTGCTCGGCCGTTTTCGCGAGTTACGTGGTAAGTCTCGCCTGCTTAAAGGTTTGCAGCTATTTCATGCTCAGCATCCCGACTTCAGCCCGAAAGACCCAACGCAACAACTCGATGTAGCAAGCTTATTTAACCAAGCCCCTGCACTGCTATCCAAGGCCAGTGTTGATATTCACAACAGCGAACATGAACACGACTTATTGCTATCGCTTAGCCAGCTCAAGTTGCAACGTCACACTAAAGTTAGCGAAACCGACACCGAACATGCGGTATCTCTAGAAGGCGCCGAAGAGTTTGCCCTGCAAGAGCAAAAGATTAAACAAGATGTAGAGAACTACCTGTTGGGCGTAATAGAAAGTGCTGCGGGCCAAACGGCCTTAGAGTACTATCAAGAACAGCACTTAGAATGGGATGCCGAAGCCTGGTTATACCAAGTATGGGGCAGCTACCATGCTCTGCCAGAAGAGCAGCGTGACTACTTTGCGCTAGATCCCATTGAAGACCCACACCCAATTTTTAGCGGCAACCGGATTGTTCGCGATTTACAAGTATGGTTGCGTTAATTCAGCCAACAAATGTGCTTAGCTAACTAAGCACATTCTTGCCGACTAAATAAGCAGTGCCTATATTTAATTACAAGCACTTACGTTTTACCTATAGAAATATTTGACTGACTAATTCATTATTTTAGAATATGCCAGTTGTTGGGCCGGTACGCATTAGAGAGTAAATATGAAAGTAGTTGATTTTATTAAGAAAAAGCGTGAAATGCTAGCCCAAAACCCATTTGAATTGAAAGATTGGCTATCGCCTGCAATTCGCGATCACTGGATCGAGTTTCTAAATAAAGCTCATGATAGTCAATTAGTTAACTGGGTAAGAGAACACCAATTAAGCTCCAATGGTGAGCAACAAGCCAGTTTTAAAGAAACCATAGAGTTACATCCAAAAGCTGAAGCCTTATTAGAAGAGCTGTCGATGCAACTGGGTGAAGAAATTCACATTGGTGATTGGCTCAATGTCACCCAAGAGCGAATTAATCAATTTGCCGATGTCACGAAAGATCACCAGTGGTTACACACCGATCCGCAGCGCGCCGCAGAAGAGTCACCGTTTAAAACCACTATTGCTCATGGTTTTTTAACCTTGTCCTTGCTGCCAGCACTTACCGAAAGTGTTGACCCAGACAAACCGCTTTATCCATCAGCAAAAATGATGGTGAATTACGGTATTAACCAAGTTCGTTTTCCTTACCCGGTTAAGGTAAATAATCGAATTAGAGCCCGTACCCGCTTAACCAAGGTTGTACCAATTAAGCGAGGTTTAGAGCTAGTAAAAGAAATTACCGTAGAAATTGAAGGCTGTCGCCGCCCAGCTTGTGTGGTGGAATCGGTAGTTCGTCTCTATTTTTAGTCGCCACAACTCGCTATGATGGTTCACGTTAGGGTTTAGTTAAAGGAGCTTAACGTGAACACAGCGCATTCTCATTCCATCTCTGTTCAGCAGCATACTCATCAAAATAAACCTTCCTACCAGTATTTGCTGAGTCAGCCTAGCTCGCTAGATAGCGCTAAACATTACCCTTTAGTCCTGTTTCTGCATGGTCGTGGGGAAATAGGCGGTGAGATTGAAAAGCTACTCAATTTTGGCCCCAATAGCTACTTACAACAACATCACCTAGACGCTATTTGTATTAGCCCACATGTGCCGGAAGGTCGCGACGGTTGGGCCATCGCAGAGCTGATCAGCTTGCTCGACCAAATAGAACAGCAGTTTTCCATCGATAAACAGCGAATATATTTAACGGGTTTAAGCATGGGCGGTTTTGGCGTTACCAATTTAGCCTTAGCACAGCCACAGCGCTTTGCTGCCTTAAGTATATTGGCGGCGGGAGATCCTAATCGCTTAGCGCCGTGGTCATTAAACTTGCCAGCTCGCCCCGTTTGCGAAGAGCTATACCAACGACTTAACCAGCTACCAATTTGGTTAGCTCATGGCTTAAAAGACGAAGTAATCCCAGCAGAGTTTTCTGTAGAACTAGCGCATAAGCTTGGTCAAATGGAGCGGCAAGCTCAGCTACAAAGCACGTGGTACCCGCAACATGAGCACAATATTTGGGACGACTTTTACGCCACTAGCAGTTTTTGGATCTGGCTATTTGAACAAACGAATCCAAACCCAAAAAGTGAACGGCAAAGTCTTCAAAATTTAAGTCATCTTGCTGGTGACTACGGTAATCAGCATGACTATGTCAGCATTAGTTATTGTGAAAAACAAGGGCTTAAGCTGCTTTGTAAAGACCTACAAGACAACGAGCTCAGCTTCACTCTTTATCCGGTGACCAAAGATCTACTGTTTTGTGAAATAGGTTGCTTACGCTTTATCGAGCAAGCCAAGCACACTCAGCTAGCCCTTACTCGCCTCACCCTACTAGATAAATTTGAGTTAGGTTAAACCGCTAACTAATTCGTTTTATGTAGCTCTCGCGCTGAATATCTAACACTTCAGCGCTAATACTTTTTACCATGGGCAATTCTGCACCGAGTCCCTCTACTAGCGCAGTGGTTAAGGCTAGCTTTTGCTCAGTCGTTCTTCCGGAAAGAATGTGCAAACGCAGATGTAAGAAGCTGTGATCGTCTAAACCACTTAATACATCTTGATAAGCAATGGCTCGTAGCTTAATTGCCGCGGGCTCAAATTCACCGCTATTTTTCAGTAAATTAAAAGCCTTAGCTAAAACCTCACTAATAGTAATTTGCTCACTCAAGTCTTGAGAATATTCAACAATACAATGCGGCATTTTCGGTACTTTACACTTGCTAAAAATTTAAGCTTTACGATAGAAAAATTTATTTAGTAATACAATTTATAAAAACCAAGGTTTTGTTGATCTAGATCACACCTATCAAGTATGCTCGCTCAGATAATGCACGGCCCTTGGAGCACTGTGCTTTTTTTAACCTTTTACTTGGAATCATCGACTATGAGCAATACTACTACCGCTAACCCAGCCCCACTTGGATTGATGGGTTTCGGTATGACTACCGTGTTACTAAACATTCACAATGCCGGATTTTTTCCAATTGATGCAATGATTTTGGCTATGGGCATTTTCTACGGTGGTTTATCTCAAGTAATTGTAGGGATTATGTGCTTCAAACGCGGTGATACTTTTGGTACTACTGCCTTTACCTCTTACGGCTTATTCTGGTTAACTCTAGTCGGTTTGTTGGTACTACCTAAAATGGGCTTAGCCGAGCCTAGCCCTCACACCTTTATGGGTTGGTACTTAGCACTTTGGGGCTTGTTCACTGCGTTCATGTTTGTGGGGTCATTACGTTACCCAACAGCTAAACAAGTAGTATTCGGCAGCTTGACCATTTTGTTTGCGCTATTGGCAATTCGCGATTTCACTGGCAGTGAATTGATTGGCACTATTGCTGGCTACGAAGGCATCTTCTGTGGTCTGTCAGCTATCTATTTTGCAATGGCCCAAGTACTTAATGCTGAATACGGCCGTACTATTTTGCCTGTTGGTCGTCCAATGAAGTTTGAAGACAACAGTGCGCCACTAAAAGTGGCTGCGTAAGCCTTAATTGCTTAACTAGCTTTGCCACCACATCTGGCTTTGCAGGTTGTGGATTGTCTTCTATAAGTGATTGAAGATCTTCAATATAAGCGTCTATCTTAGCTAAGATATGACGCTTTTGTTGTTTATTGGCCAGCGCTAATACTTCGCTCATGCCTTGTGCCCACAATTGCCGATTATGATAGAAACGTTCAGCTAAGCCCGGCGGCCAGAGTGATTCTGAATTCACCATCAATACATAAAATTCTTGCTCAAAATTTTCCGACTGATTTTGTCCACTTAAAGAATAAGCCAGATATTGCTGCCAGCGACTTTGCACGTTGTGCCAATCGGCGCGAGTATCAATTAGCTGCTTAGCCAGCTGCTCTATTACCAGCTGTTGTTTGGGAGATACATCGCCAAGCCATCGCTCAACACTGTTAGAAATGTGTTCAATACGGTAATCATAATGGCTTTGTTGGCGGTCGCTATCTTCGCGTTGCTCGGCTAGCTTAGCCATAAAGTCTGATAGTTGCTGCGAAGAAGCAGTTTGTGCGAGCTGCGCTACATCAAGATACACATGACCAGCCAATACTCGATAATGCTCTTGCCAAGCGTCAACTTGCTCTAATAATTGTTGTTGGCTAATACCACTATTGATTTGAGCGTGAAACAGCTGAAGCTGAGCCAAGTATACCGGCAACTGTTCATTCCTGTGCCATACCAGCCAGCTTTTTAACATGGGCTTAAAAGCTGCTTTTTGCTCGCTGTTCATTTCAATGTAATCATCGATGTACCAGTAAGCCAGCCAGTTAAGGTTGTTATACACAAAGCGCATACCACAAGCGCTCAGTAAGCCGCTGAGTATCAATATCAGTATCCATCTAAAAGGCTTCGTTTGCATAACACCTCCTTTAATAAACAGACCCAAAGAACCGGAAATAGTTCTCACTCTGCAGCTATTTAATTATTAAGGCTTGTGAGATTAATTCAAGCGGAGTAGATTAGCCCTACTTGCAATGGTGGCGTGAAACCAAGCACGCAATGGATGGTTAATTGGTTGGTTTAACTAAGAAATTATTACTGGTATTAGCAGTTATTGCTGGCGCTTTTGGACTTGGCATCGGTGTAAGTTATTGGCAGCAACAACAGCTTGAAGCACTAGACTTTGAGCACTGCCAACAATTGCATAATGGTCGCTGTGAGTGGCAAGTTGATGAGCAAACATGGCAATTAACTTTACCTAGTGACCAACTTCCCGCCATGTTAAGCCAGCATCTTGAGTTAAACACCAACCAGGAAAACCCTCCAACCCTAGAACTCCGTTTACAAGGGATAGAAATGTACATGGGGGAAATCAAGCTGCAGCTCGAGCCCAACGAACATGGCCACTATCAATCGGATATTTTGCTGCCGATTTGTAACACTGGAAAAATGCGCTGGCGAGCAGAAATTGTTTCTTTAGATCCCACCCAACCTGTTGCTCTTAGTTTTGAGGTAGATAGCCAATGAAATACCTAGCATGGATTGCTCTAATTATTGTTAGTGGATTAGCCGGAGTTATGAGTTTTCAATGGTTTTCTGCAGACTCTAGCCCTAAACAAGCGGCGGTAAGCAATAAAGTGATTGCTACAGTGCCCACAAACTTGTTCAAAATTACCAGTAGTGATGGGCGCTTTACTGAACTGAATAACGATAAACAACTCTATATTGCTTACTTTGGTTTTACCCACTGCCCAGACGTTTGCCCAACGTCTTTAGCGGTACTTAGCGCAGCACTGCAGGGAATATCAGAGCCACAACGTCAGCAACTGCAAAGCTTGTTTGTGAGTGTTGACCCAAAACGTGATGACCCAGAAACGGTTTCCACCTACGCAGGTTATTTTCACCCAGATATCGTTGGCTTAAGCCCGCAGGAAGGTCAGCTATTAGGCTTAACCCAAAGCTTGGGAGTATATTATAAGTATGTAGATATTCCCGACTCACAACTGGAATACAGCGTTGACCACAACTCATTTTTTTATTTCTTAAATGCTCAAGGCGAGTTACTGGCAAAAGTACCACACACTATAGACCCAGAGCCTTTAGTCACCAAAATTCAACAATTGCTTCCTCAATAAAATAAGGATTAACCATGCGCTCAATCTTGCTCGCTCTCAGTCTTTTATTTAGCGTTCACCTAGCAGCCAATGATGCCGCTATTACCGTTAACGACGCCTATGCGAGAGCCACTCCACCTAATGCGCCCACCAGCGCTATCTTCATGCAAATGAACAACAACAGTGAGCAAACGGTTAGCCTAGTATCGGCCAGCACGCCAGCAGCAGGTCGTGTGGAATTACACACCATGCTGATGGACGGTGATGTTATGCAAATGCGTCAAGTGGAAAAGATCGAGGTTCCAGCGGGTAAACAGGTAGAGTTAAAGCCGGGCGGTTTGCATTTAATGCTATTTGATTTAGCGAACAAATTCGCCGAAGGTGAAGAAGTGGAATTAACGCTGGTGTTTTCCGATGGCAGTCAGCAACAGCTCACAGTGCCAGTTAAAAAGGTGATGCACAAAATGAAGCACCATCACTAAAATTTCGACTATTTAAAGAGATTTTTGGGATTAAGTCTGCGCTTAATCCCGTTTAATATTTGGCTATTCAGACAAGTATCTGTCTAAGGATATTCCGTAGTCACGCGCAGATACCGCACTTTCTATTTCTTCATGCGCATACTTACTTAGGTCTATTAACTTAACCTCAGTATGGGTGTTGGTTAGGGTATTAAACACTTGCTTAATCACAGGCTGTAGAGGCTTAAGTTCATTACGCTCAACCACTACGCCCAACTTACCCGATTTTAGTTTGACCAAGGTGCCGACAGGGTAGACGCCCATGCAACGGATAAACTTTTCAACCAAGGCTTTATCAAACTGAGTGCCAACTCCCGATAACAATATTCGGAACGCAGCCGTAGGCGGCATACCACTTTTGTACACTCGGTCGGCGGTTAGCGCATCGTAACAATCCACAATGTTGGCCATACGGGTATAAGCCGATAACTCATCGCCTTTTAACTGGTTGGGATAGCCCAAGCCATCCAAACGTTCGTGGTGATTACTGGCAATTTCAAGCATGATCTTGCTAATGCCTTCTTGCTCTTTAAGAATATTGTGGCTGTGCACCACATGCTCTCGCATAATCACAAACTCGTCGTCAGTTAACCGGCCAGGTTTGTGCAAGATCTCATCGGGAGTATTGATCTTACCTATATCATGTAACATTCCGCCCATTAGCAATTGCTTTTGCTTAGTTCGGTTCATACCAAGCGAACGGCCAAAATATGCCAGTAGCATTCCCACGTTAAGAGAGTGCTCCATCAAATACTTATCTTTGGCGCGAATTTTGGCTAAACACAACATGGCGTTGCTTTGGTTTTCTAGGGAGTCAATTAAACCTTCAGCGGCTTTTTCCATTGGTTCAATGTCAATGGGTTCGCCTTGTTGTAGCTGCTTAAAGTATTTGGTTTGTAAGCTTTTAGCTTCGTTAAACAACTTTTTAGCGGCTTGCTTTTCGCTTTCACCGCTACGCTTCTTCGGCTTGCTACTTGAGCTGCTTATTTCGGTAGATTTTTGTTCCGAGTCCTGTTCTGCAAACACGCTTCTGGACCAATCTACATTTACAACTTTTACCCCTTTATTCTTTAGAACTGTAACTTGCTTAGACTGAGTAATACGCCCAGATTGAGCAATGCTGGTTTTGCCGGTTTGGCTGGTGATGGATACAACAAACATACCTTCTTTTAGGGCATCAATGTTGATGGTTCTTATATCGGCTTTAGGGCTTGTCATACGGCTTGGCAATCACTCATCCAAATTACGGCTAAAGGTAGAAAAACACTGCTTGAATAATACTAAAGCAATCAAAAAAAATAGCCTTCCTTAGAAGTGTAGAATGTTATCGCTATCAAAAAAGGGAAACGAAATGTAAATTTTTTCGAAAGTTTAATCAACTGCTAAATCTGCCAGTTCTAAGTATTCATTGGCTAGCACTTGAATTTTTTCCATATCTTTATCTGAGAACCCTTGTTTCTTTGGTTCTAAAGAGGAGAAATTAAGTGTTCCTATAATTTCGCCATGCTTGACTAAAGGAATGCCAATATAGCTTTCTAAATGCATAGCCTGATAACAAGGGTGTAAGCACATTTCGGTCATGGCGCCCACTTGGTGATAAGCTAATACCTTCTCCTGGCTTATCACATCAGCGCAATAGGTCATATCTACCGGAAACTCATCGCCAGCACGCACTAAATCAAGGCTAGAATAGGCCGCCAGCACTACGTAACGATTATCTTGGATATTGCTGATAATCCCTAGTTGCATATCAAAGGCTTGAGCTGCATCCTTCAACCACTGTTGCACGTCCATCGCTCACTCCAAACAATTTCAAAAAAAGCTTATTAACAATAAGCTAATCTTAGCTTAGATTTGGTTGTTGTTTTAACAATGCTTAGTATACTTTGGTCCATGCAAACACTCGAGTTTTGGCGTTTAGGGATATTTGTTGGGCTGCTGGCCCTTTTTATGCTGCTAGAAATAGCTTGGCCACGGCACAAACGTACTATCCCCCGCTCCCAGCGCTGGCCTGCCAACTTAGGGTTAATCCTAGTAAATGGCTTGTGTTTAAAGCTGCTATTTCCTATCACCACTTTAGCGCTTGCTAGTTGGGCGCAACATCAGCAATGGGGCTTGTTTAATCAGCTAAACCTTAGCGCAGCCATTGCCGTACCTTTGTGTGTAATTTTGCTCGATCTGGCAATTTATTGGCAACATAGGTTATTTCACTCGCTGCCTTGGCTGTGGCGAATTCACCGTATGCATCATATTGACCCAGACTATGATGTAAGCCTTGGATTACGTTTCCACCCTATCGAAATAGCCTTATCGATGCTGATAAAACTAGGCTTAATTACATTGCTTGGCGTGCCGGTATTGGCGGTGTTTTTATTTGAGGTGATACTAAATGGCATGGCGATGTTCAATCACAGCAATCTAAAGCTACCCTTAAAACTAGATGCATTTTTAAGAAAGTTGCTTGTCACTCCTGATATGCACCGAGTACATCATTCGCAAAGATACCATGAACATAATGCCAACTACGGCTTTAATTTGGCGGTTTGGGATAGATTGTTTCATAGTTATGTCGCTCAACCGCAAGATGGACATAGCCAGCTAAAATTTGGCCTCAGTCACTGGCCTAATGCTAAAGATAACCGCCAACTCAAAGGTTTACTAAGCCTGCCGTTTCGCTCACCAAGCAAATAAGAAAGCCAATCAATAACAGCCTAATCAAGCCAAATTAACGGCTCCTACATACCCAAAACTTCAACAAAAACCTTTTTACAAAACTCCACTTGGTGAGAGTCTCGGTTCCTTGCTATATTTCAGCTCCGCGCGAATTAGGAAATAGAGATGTATAGCAGCTTATTGATGATTTTAGGGGCATTAGTTGTCGGTTACATGATTCCCGTAAAACATCCCTCGGCCTTGCTTGCTATTCGCCGACTAAGCAGCTGGATGCTATATCTGATTCTATTTCTGATGGGGTATGGCTTGGCCTTTATTGATAACCTTAGCCAAAACATTATTCAGCTATTTAGCCAAAGCGCAGTATTAGTGAGTTTATTGCTCACCTTCAACCTAAGTGCCTTGTACTTTGTGGGGCGCTATTTGGCGATGCCAGCCGCGGAACCTATCCACAAAAAAAGCAATAACAAGCTCGCGATGTTTAAAGAGCCTGCGTTGCTTATCGCGCTGTTGATAATCGGTTTAGTTTCGGGCTTGGCTTACCAGCAACAATTACCCGCTCAGTCAGTATTGGCCGAATACGCTCTTATTCTGCTAATTTTTTGTATTGGCATAGAGCTGCGAAGTGCCGGTATTAGTGTTCGCCAGATGCTACTTAATCGACGCGGCCTAATTATTGCTGTGGTGATGGTGCTTAGCTCCCTACCTGCAGGAGCTATTACTGCTTACTTGTTCGACTTACCGCTAAACCTAGGTTTAGCCATGAGCAGCGGCTTTGGTTGGTATTCACTATCGGGCGCCTTGTTAAGTAAAGCAGCAACACCTTTAATTGGTAGTACTGCCTTTTTTGCCGATTTAAGCCGCGAACTAATTATACTGCTATTAATTCCAGTCTTAATGCAGCGCTCACCCGCCGCCACTATTGGTTATGCCGGCGCAACTGCCATGGACTTCTCCTTGCCTATGCTGCAGCGTGCTGGCGGCAACCAACTAGTGCCGGTAGCCATTGCCAGCGGCTTTATTCTTAGCCTACTTTGTCCAGTAATGATTTTACTACTAGTCAACTTAGCCTAGTGATTGTTATTAAAGTCGGCAATGGCCTTGTCTAATAGCTTCAAATCTTCTGGGTAATCGTGACTAAGTTGGTGGATCCAGTCTTCAACATTATCCCACCACGCCGGTAGTTCTGGCGATTGAATTTTGTTGGCTAAACGCTGGATCCTCGCTAAACCTATCGAGCCCGCAGCACCCTTGATTTTATGCGCCTCAGAGGCAATGCCATCCTGGTCTTTTGCAAACAAGTTACTCTCGAGTACTTTCATGTAATCAGGCATCACTTGCTTGAACAAATTGATGCTATCGTTAAGCACTTTTACCCCAATGGTCTCGCAAAACTGCTCAACTAAATCTAAATCTAAGATCGGCATAGAGCTGCGACTTAATGCCTGTTTAGGGTTTACTACAGGCTCTGCTTCTGGCTCTTCACCTATCGCAAACACACTATTAAAACAATGTACTACCGCATTGCGATTAATCGGTTTATGAATAACATCAACCATGCCCGCTTTAGCAAATTCGCTTTTGCTGTTTACCACATTGGCGGTAAGGGCCACCAACGGTGGCAAATGCTGCTCGGCGAACTGCTCCTGCCAACGTTTGGCAATATCAAAGCCCGTCATATCCGGTAGCTGAATGTCTAATAAAACCAGGTCGAAATTATCTGGGTCAAATACTTCTAACGCCTGCTCACCGCTCATCGCCACCTCAACATAGTGACCCAATTTTTCGAGAAGCGCTTTAGCTATGGTGACGTTTAGCTCTACGTCTTCAACCAGCAGAATATCTAATGGAGGATGATCAATTTGTTCTGCTTCATCTGGAATAGCATCTAAGGTGACCTTTAGGGTAACGGTAAAACATGAGCCTTCACCCTCTTTGCTGCTCACGCTGATGTCACCACCCATTGCCCGAACTAGCTGGCGAGAGACCGACAAACCAATGCCGGTACCGGTTGCTGATTTACTACCTTCTACTTGGTAGTACATGGCAAAAATCTCTTCTAACTGATCCTGAGGAATGCCTGGTCCGGTATCTTCAATCATCAATTCAAGTTGCACTTCTTGCTCAGACAAAGGCTCGGATTTTATGGTTAAAGCAACTTCGCCCTGCTCGGTAAACTTAACCGCGTTGTGGGTTAAATTCCAAAGCACTTGGCGCAGGCGCGTTGGGTCGCCCATGATGCTATTAGGGATAGGACCAATTTGCTCGAAACGAAAATCTAAGCCCTTACTTTGTAACTGCATTTCAGTAAGCGTTTCAATGTCGGTGACTAAGGCTTTAAAGTCCATTGGCTCTAGCGATACTGCAAAGCGGCGCCGGTCTAGCTTATCTAAGTCAATAATATCGTTGAAAATATTACCTAGGGTAGTCGCACTCAATAAGATGGTATTTACGTGTTTGCGCTGGTCATCATTAAGTGGGGTGTCTAATAACATTTGGCTTAAACCCACTACCCCATTAAGTGGTGTGCGCAACTCGTGGCTCAGCGTCGAGATAAACTGAGTTTTATCTCGATTGGCCTTCTCAATATTAGCTTGATGGCGCATTCTCTCGGTAATGTCTCGACCAAAGCCTAACAGACCTAAACGGTTACCATTACGCCCATAAAATGGCACCTTACGCAGTTCAAAAAACGCTTTGCGCCCATCGGGATACTCTAACCATTGCTCGTAGGTAAGCTGTTCATCGTTATCAAATACTTGGTGGTCGGTCTCAACAATTTTATCGGCAATATCTTCCGGGTAAACATCGTAGGGAGTAAGGCCAATAAGTTGCTTTTCAGAGCGCCCAACCAACTGCTCTAACGCTAAGTTACAACCCGAGAACTGGCCTTGCTCGTTACGGTAATAAACCAAGTCGGGAGAACTATCGATAAAACTACGCAACAAGGCAGAGTGTTCTTCTAGCTCTTGCTGCGCTTGCTGGCGCTGCCTTACTTCTTGCTCTAAGTTAGCCATGGCTTGGCCACGAGCAGCTTCGGCTTTCTCGCGCTCATCAATCTCATTATTTAGCTGGCTGATGTTGGCTTTGAGCTTATTAGTAAGCTGCAGGTCTCGAGAGCGCATTTTTTCAAGTTTACGGATCATCTTGCTTAAGCGCTGACGCGAGTCTTCAATTTGCTCTACTACCACCGACATAAAAAACACCGCCCACGGGGTAATAATTAAACCAAAAAACACCGAGCGAACTAAATCCACCGACGACACCTGGCCAGTAAGCGCGAAGGTAACACTCATTTGGATTGCCAAAGCCACTAAAATAATGGCGCTAGCTAAGCTTATGGTAAATTTAACTACGCCCAATCGAGATAATAAATGGACGTAATAGGTGGCAAGATTTTTCAGTGGCGTCATTAAGCCAGGTTCCTTTTATAGCGCGAAGCAAGCTAAGTAAATGTTAGGGTCTGTTAATCTTTGCTGATGGTTTTTGCAGCAATTTATTAGCCATTTAGGCAAGGCAGTGAGTGTACAGTTAAGTGGGCTTAATAATCACTCGCTAACGCTGAATAAATGGCTAAGAAATGCTGCCCGAAGGGTTCGGATAAGCAAACTTTACTCTTTGTTAAGCACTTCTTGCTTAGCCCACTAGGCTTCTAAGTGCTCGCCGCGATTAAAGCCCGCTTATCTCGAACAAAATTTCAACACCAAAGATCAACAGACCCTAGCTAATCCATAAAATAAAGATGGTTAATATTAACCTAGCTTTTGTGGTATAACAGCCCATCTTTTTGTGTCATATAAATGCAATGAGCCCTAGGGGCTGTTTTTCTTTCGAGCTGATTTTTGCAGCCATTTGTGGCTTATTTATACAAGGCAGAAGCTTTAATGTGTAGTTAGTCTACATGAGAAGCTGATAACGCAGTAGAAATAAGCCACAAACGCTGCCCGAAGGGTTCGGCTAAAATCGTTGTATGCTTTGTTAAGGCATGTTTACCTAGAATGCTAGGCTTCACATTCCTTGCCGCGCCTAAAACGATTTTTTCGCGAACAAAATTTAACCTCGAAAGATAAACAGCCCCTAGCTCACGCATCCTGTTGTGGAGTACTAAGTGCATGTCTACTGCAATGCCTGACGTAGCAAACTCAAGCCGTGCCCAAACCGAAGGAAAGCTCGATTGGGTAGGTATGAGCCAAATTGAAATGCCCATAATGCTGGCATTTGAAGCACAAGCAGCTAGCCGCGTGAGTGCTAACATTGAGGCCTTTGTCAGCTTAGATGACCCACAAGCCAAGGGCATTCATATGTCTCGTTTATATTTGATATTGGATCAATTATCTAACGAAGGCGTATTGGATTATGCTGGATTACACCGCGTTTTGGATCAGTTTATTGAAAGTCATCAAGATTTAAGTGAGCAAGCGCAGGTTCGCTTTAGCTTCGACTACCATTTGCGCCGTAAATCGCTGTTATCTGGCAAAACTGGTTGGAAGGCTTATCCTGTTGCAATCACTGCCACTCGTCACCAACAACAAACTACTATTGAGCTTGAAGTTGAGGTTCCGTACTCATCCACTTGCCCTTGCTCCGCCGCACTATCACGCCAGCTTATTCAGCAGGCCTTCAAACAACAATTTGCCGATGAGCAAGTTTCAAGTGAAGCGGTGCATCAATGGCTTGGCAGCAGTGAAGGCATTGTTGCTACCCCCCACAGCCAGCGTAGTATCGCTCAGCTAAAAGTTAAAATTGCCACTGAACATCAGGATATTCCCATTATCAGTTTGATTGATGAAGTGGAAAGTAGTTTAAAAACCCCAGTACAAGCCGCGGTTAAGCGCGAGGATGAACAAGAATTTGCTCGCCTCAATGGGCAAAACTTGATGTTCTGTGAAGATGCCGCTCGCCATTTGCAGCACAGCTTGAATAACCGAGCAGACTTAGTTGATTTTTGGGTAAGGGTAAACCACCTAGAAAGCCTACACGCGCATGATGCTGTATGTGTTGTAACTAAAGGTATTGAGCAAGGTTACAGCGCCTAGCTAGGGCGCTGTTTTTGTATCCTCTATAGCGCTGTCTCCGGCGCTACAGTAGCGGGCTTTACCCTGATGTTTAGCACGATAAAGCTGTAAATCTGCCACCCTTACCAGTTCGCCATAATCCACACCTTGTTGAGGAATAACGCTGGCCACACCAATACTTACCGATACAAAGTCGCTCACATCTGAGAATTCATGAGGAATCTCTGCTTCTTTCATATTGCGCAACACGGTTTCGGCGATTTGCTTAGCACCTTCACAGCCAGTATTAGGTAGCAATATGGCAAACTCTTCACCGCCATAACGGGCCACTAAATCGGAGCCACGTTTCACTGAGCGACTGATTAACTTAGCCACTTGGCGCAAAGCTTCGTCGCCCTGTTGGTGGCCATAGTTATCGTTATATTGCTTGAAGCAGTCAATATCCAGCAATAACAAACTTAGCTCTACCCCTTCACGACGATGAGTTAGCCACAACTGCAATAATTTCTCATCGAAACTACGGCGGTTAGCTACTTGAGTTAGGCTGTCGATAAAGCTGAGTTCCTGTAACTGCATAATCGCGTCGGCCAATTGCTGCTCGGTGGCTTTACGCTCGGTAACATCACGAGTGATGAAGATAATGCCGCGCTCGCCACTCACATCATCAAAATAAGGGCCTTTAATCACCTCATACCAAATCTGGTGACCATCATCCAAGTACACTAATTCTTCATACCGGATCGGCTTGCCATCTTCTAAAATTTGACGGTTTTGCAACTGATGTTGTTCTAACTGTTCTTCACTAAGAACCTCGGTAAGGTGTTTGCCCAGCAACTCATCACTGGTAAAACCAAACATTTTGGCAAAAGGTTCGTTCCCGCCAACAAAGTTACCTTTATCATCAATAAAGCCCAATGGATCGGGGGTTGAGTTAAACACGGTGCGAATAAGGTTATTTTGCCGTCCCAACTCTTTCTCGGAGCTGATTCGGTTTTGGTTTTCATGTTCCAGTTTACGGTTAAGCTCGTGCCACTTGGTTACGTCGTAAGACACGTTAAGCACACCTGTCACTTCGTCTTGTTGGTTCTTAAGCGGATAGACATTGTTTTGCAGCAGGATTTGTCGGCTATCTGGGGCACTAAACCATTCGGTATGTTGGCAAGGCTCGCCTGCCAATACTTGGTTGTCATAGGTTTGGCTGCGCTCTAACTCATTTCGGGTTAAAAAATCACTCAGCTTCTTACCAGCAAGCTCACCAGGCTTTAAGCCATGAAAGCCCGCCCATGCCTGATTACAGCCCAGCAAACGCTCATTAGCGTCTTTAAAGTAAATAAATTCTGGAATGGAATTAAGCACGTTAGCGAACAGTTTTTGCTCTTGCTCAATTCGATTTAAATAAGAATAACCTTGGGCGTTTTCGTAAGCATTAATGAACCAAACCTCTCGGCCATTATGCGCAGTTAAGCTAGCGTAAAGAAGCAAAACCCGAGTTTGCTGGGGGAAATTAACCAGCCAGTGAACACCTTCAATACTAGCCGAAGACTGATGGGGCTTTAGTAGTTCTAACAATTGCTCAAGGTGGGCAGAATCGAAGAACTGCCAATGTTTACCATTGTTAGCAAGCTGCAGTAACTCACAAACACGAGGATTAGCAAAAATAACCTGTTTGGCTTCTAGATCAATCATCAGTTGAGCAGCCGGCGACTTCACCATTGCCGCGCGCTGAGCACGCACCTTTCTGCGAGCTAAGGCCCACATAACAATAACAATGACTAGCAGTATGCTAAGTAATGCTATTGTTGCCTGCATCCAGACTGTTGGATAAAAGTTTTCGTGCATCGATTGTCCATTTTTTCTGCAACCGCTGCTACTTTACCTGATTATATGACATAAGAAAATAATCATTTACTAAACAAGCAATTAGCTCACATTTACTGCATCACATTGTAACTTAATGCGCTGCCTTGGGGGCCATCACTGGCCAACTTTTTAGCAATATCTGTGAGGGCTAACCACTTGTTTTGGCACCAATTTGGCGCCAGCAAAACCGGCGGCCGAGCGTGGGCACTTACACGGTGATAAACCACATGTTCAGGGGTATGGCGAATAAGATTTACCGCTTGTTCAACGTAGTGCTGCTGGCTCATGGTATCTAAGCGGCCTGCTCGCCACGCTTTAGCCATGGTGCTGCCCTCAACCACATGTAAAGGATGCAGCTTAATACCGGCAATATCTTCGGCAAGTACCGCCTTAAGTGATTGCATATAATGTTCAGGCTCTTCGCCCGGTAAACCCAAAATAAGATGGGCGCATACTTTTAAACCGTATTGGTGGGCACGAGCTACAGCCTTTTGAAACGCCGCAAAATCATGACCACGGTTTATTTTCTTTAAAGTTTCATCATGGGCAGTTTGCACACCTAGCTCTAGCCACACTTCTTTACCTTGAGCCTGATACTCTGCCAGCATTTCTAACACCGCTTCGGGTACGCAATCTGGGCGGGTACCAATGCATAAACCCACCACAGACTCATCGGCTAAAGCTTGCTGATACATCCCACGTAAATATTCTACCTCGGCATAGGTGCTGGTATAGGCCTGAAAATAGGCTAAATAGCGGATGGCTTTATGCTTTAGCTCAGCCTTGCGTGCATCCAGCTGCTCGCCAATCGACATCATTTGTTGTTGCGGTTTAACAAAAGCATCTACGTTGCAAAAGGTACAGCCACCTTTACCAATACTGCCATCGCGATTTGGGCAGGTGAAATCACCATCAACACTTAGCTTGCGCACTCGCCCGCTAAAATGTTGCTTAATATGACGACCTAAGGTGTTTACATATAAATCTAGCTGCACAGCTTTCACTCTTAAATAAGGTGGGAAAAACCCAAAACGGCGGCTAGTTTACTGGCAGGAGCCAACTAGGTCTTAGTTGTAGATCAAGAGAGCACAAGATTTAAACATTAGATGATCAACAACAGTGCCCACAATTCCCCTTCAGCAAAGATAAACAGCACCTCTTGAAGCTGCTATACTGCGTGCCGCTAATACAGTCGCACCTAGGAATCAACATGAGCTCTCAAGCATTAATCGACGCAAATGACCGTCTAACCACTAAACAGCGTTATCAAAGCTTTATCGAACAAGCCCGTAAGGCCCAACAGGTTTGGACCTTAAGTGACGAACAGGGTTGTTTGATTATCGAAACCGGTGACGAAAAAGTATTACTGCTGTGGAGCGAGCAAGCACTTGCCGAACACTGGGCCAGTAAAGACCACGCCAACTTTAAAGCCCTCGCCATTAGTTTGAGTGACTTGACCGAGAAGTGGCTGCCTGGAATGGCCAACGATGGTTTTGACCTAGCAGTGGCTCCTAGCTTTGCCGGTGAAGGCACAATTGTTGCGCCCTTAGATCTTGCCGACGAGCTTAGCAGCGGAAAAATCAAGTAAGCCGAGTATTTACCGCGCTTAAGTCCACTAAGCAGTTTTTTTAGTAAGGACTTAAGTGTAGAATCTTCGGCTCGAAAATTGTTCATAGCGCCCAAACGGGTACAGAAATACATACAGGTTAAATTATGACGACAACGGTTAATCCATTATTAGAAGATTTGAAGGCGCGCGGCCTAGTTGCTCAATGCACTGCCGACGAAGAACTGGCCGAACACCTTTCTAGTGGAGCCCGCACCCTGTATTGTGGCTTTGACCCAACAGCCGACAGCCTGCACATTGGTAGCCTAGTGCCACTACTTATGCTTAAGCGTTTCCAACAAGCTGGTCACAAGCCCTTAGCTTTGGTGGGTGGTGCAACTGGTTTAATTGGTGACCCAAGCTTTAAAGCCGCAGAGCGTAAACTAAACAGCGATGACGTAGTTACCGGCTGGGTAGGCAAACTGCAGAAGCAAGTTAGCCAATTTATTGAGTTTGGCGACCAAGCAAATGCAGCCAAGGTAATTAACAACCTAGATTGGATTGGCAAAGTAAACGTAATTGATTTCATGCGTAACGTAGGTAAACACTTTAGCGTTAACGCTATGATCAAAAAAGAATCGGTAAAACAGCGTATCGACCGTGATGAGTCGGGTATCTCGTTCACCGAGTTCAGCTACATGTTGCTGCAGTCTTACGACTTTGCCGAGCTTAGCGACAAAGAAAACACCACCTTACAAATTGGTGGCTCTGATCAGTGGGGCAACATCACGGGCGGTATCGACCTAGCTCGCCGCATGTACAGCAACAAAGTATATGGCCTAACAATGCCATTAGTGACCAAAGCCGACGGCACTAAGTTTGGTAAAACCGAAACGGGTACCATTTGGTTAGACCCTAAGCGCACCTCGCCTTACGCGTTCTACCAATTCTGGATTAACACGGCTGATGCCGACGTATATTCGTTCTTGCGTTACTTCACCTTTATTGACGTAGCCGAAATTGCCGCCATTGAAGAGCGTGATAAAGCCGCCCAAGGTCGCCCAGAAGCGCAAGGTATTTTAGCCAAAGAAGTAACTCGTTTAGTGCATGGTGAAGAAGGCTTAGCCTCAGCAATGCGAATTACTCAAGCGCTATTCTCTGGCGACTTAGCCTCTCTCAGTGAGTCAGATTTAGAGCAGCTAGCCCAAGATGGTTTGCCTACCACTCAACTTGAACAAAGCGAAGCTGGTTTAGTTGAGCTACTTACAGCGAGTGAGCTAGCTAAATCAAATAAAATGGCGCGCGAATTTATTGGTAACGGCGCAGTGTCTGTAAACGGCGAAAAGCTAAACGACCCTCAGCTAACCTTGCAAGCCAGCGATGCCTTATACGGTAAGTATTCAGTAGTTAAGCGCGGTAAAAAATTATTCAGTTTGATCATTTGGGCTAAATAATTTTGCTGTTAAGAGCAATCAGCCACGCTGATTGCTCGATTTAATCCCTTCAACACATTCTCCACCACCTTTGCTGTTGTTATCTGCCAGAACAACCTTTTCTACGTATTCCGATGTCACTTCTTGTTGGCTTCAATCACCCTTCATAAACTCCTCATTGCACTGGTATTTTCCCTAGAAAGCTTTAATTCAAATCTAGCTGCACGAAATTAAGTTATCAACCAATTCAAATAAACGTTAACCAGTTTGCAGTTTAAGTTAAAAATGTCTGGCATAATTGGTTTACAAATTTTTACTGTATGAGCCAAAATGCTGTTTAGAAACACTCTATTACTTGCCGCCACTAGCCTGATTTTTTCCCTTCAAGCCAAAGATTGGGCAGACTACGACGTACCTGCAGACCCTGGATTTGGGAATACTTGGGAGTTAATTGACGCCTTTTCTGACGATTTTAACTACCAAGGAAAAAACCAACAGTTTAGTGAAAAATGGAACGACCATTACCATAATGCTTGGACTGGGCCAGGCTTAACCATATGGAGTTCTGACCACTCTGATGTAGTAGATGGAAAACTGGTTATTAAAGCCGCCAGAAAACCAGATACCGATAAGGTTCACCTAGGTGTAGTAACTTCTAAAACGCCAATCATCTACCCAGTTTACATGGAAGCCAAAATTAAAGTGGCTAACCAAGTGTTATCGTCTAACTTTTGGTTATTAAGTGCCGATGACAAGCGCGAGTTAGATATACTGGAGATATACGGCAGCGATCGCGCCAACCACCACAAGCATTCTCGCCATGCTAATACCAACTACCATGTATTTATTCGTGATGAGGAAAGCAACGAAATTATTCGAGACATTGGCTCTCAACAGCATCATTTTTTACCAAACGAAGCGCCTTATCGCGATAACTTCCATCGCTTTGGCGCATACTGGATAGATCCATGGAATGTCGAGTTTTACATTGATGGACGTTTAGTTCGTCGCTTAAACAAAACTTCACTTAAAGACCCAGAAAATCTAGGCCTAGACCGTGAGATGTTCATGATCATCGACATGGAAGATCACGACTGGCGCTCAAGTGTTGGTCACATCGCTAGCGATGAAGATTTAGCCGATGAAACCAGAAACAAGATGCTAGTGGATTGGGTACGTGTTTACGTGCCAGTAAAAGCCGATGTAAGCCAGCAGGAACTTGGCCCAGTAAAACTCCCGACCGATACAGCTGGTTTAAGCTTGCGCCACAGCACTAAGTGTTTTGAAATTAGAAACCCTCGCTCAGAGAAAGGCGCGCGTTATCGCCAAAGCTACTGCAGCCATCGTGGCCAACAGCAGAAGTTTACTTTTACCGAGCAAGTGAGTGAACAGGGCCAGCAAGTCAGCATCAAAAACACCGCAAATGATTTTTGTGTTGCAGCACGAGAAGGCAAACAAGACTTACGCCAACAACGCTGTGATGAGCAATCGGCTGCCCAGTCTTGGCTATTATCAAACAAAGGCCACAATTGGTTCAGCATTAAAAACCTCGCCACTGGAGAATGCCTAGAAATGGCGAAAGGCTCCAAGAAAAATGGCAAAAACTTGTCATTGGGTGAATGTGATGGCTCAGAACATCAAAGCTTTAAATTCGTAAATTAATGGGAAGGCTAGCCGACCAGCTGGCCATTTACTTCGCTTAAACAATAGGTTGTTCATGAAAAATTATCAGATGTACATCAATGGTAGCTGGCTAGATGCAAAATCAGGAGCACGCGCCGAGGTACTTAACCCTTCAACTGAAGAAGTTATCGCCACTGTCGCGAATGGCAATGAAACCGATGCAGAGCTAGCCATGAGCGCAGCAGTAGCAGCACAAAAGCAATGGCGTAAGCTACCTGCTCGCAAACGCGCCGAAAAACTGTATGAGTTAGTGGCAGAGATTAAAGCTAACCGTGACTTCTTAGCCGAGTTGCTGGTGCAAGAACAAGGCAAGTTACTAAAAGTGGCGCGCATGGAAGTAGACGTAACCTGCTCGTTTATTGAATACGCCTGCGAATGGGCTCGCCACATTGAAGGTGACATTGTTGAGTCTGACAACCCTGACGAGCACATTTGGATCCACAAGGTGCCGCGTGGTGTAGTGGTAGCGATTACAGCATGGAACTTTCCACTAGCGCTAGCTGGTCGAAAAATTGGCCCAGCCTTAGTGGCGGGTAATGCGATTATTGTTAAGCCAACTACCGAAACACCATTAGCAACACTTGAACTAGCAAAGCTGGCCGACAAAGTTGGCTTGCCAAAAGGTTTGTTAAACGTAGTCACCGGTCCTGGTCGCTCTTTGGGCGATGCACTGGTTCGCCACCCAAAGACAGCCATGGTATCAATGACAGGCAGTACTCCTGCTGGCCAAGCCATTGTGCGAGCAGCCTCAGACAACCTAGCTCATGTACAACTAGAGCTAGGCGGCAAAGCGCCCTTTATCGTGCTCGACGACGCTAACATAGATGCGGCAGTAGACGCAGCGCTAAATTCTAAGTTCGATAACTGTGGTCAAGTATGTACTTGTAACGAACGTTTATATGTTCACGAAGCCATCTACACAGAGTTTATGGACAAATTGCTTGCCAAAGTGAAAGCCATAAAGGTAGGTGACCCAATGAACGAAGATAGTGACATGGGGCCAAAAGTAAGCGCTAAAGAGCTAGCCAATATGGAAGCCATGGTTGCTAAAGCCATAGAAGAAGGAGCCACCTTAGTCACTGGTGGTAAACGCTTAAGCGGCGAGGAGTTTGAAAAAGGCTACTGGTTTGAACCCACCGTGTTTACCGACGTAACCCAAGAGATGAGCCTCGTTCACGAAGAGATCTTTGGCCCTATTTTGCCCGTAGTTAAATTTACTGAGTTTGATGAAGTGATTAACTATGCCAATGACTCTGAGTACGGTTTGTCGGCGATGATCTTCACTGATCGAATCAAACTAGTCATGGACTTGGTAAACGACCTTGAATGCGGAGAGATATATGTAAACCGCGGTCATGGCGAGCAACATCAAGGCTTCCACAATGGCTACAAACTAAGTGGTTCCGGCGGTGAAGATGGTAAATATGGTTTTGAGCAATACCTAGAGAAGAAAACCTTCTACGTAGACTTCTCAAAATAACACTCTTTTCTTAGGAAGTGAGCAAGCAACTTATTAGCAGTGAGTTGCTTGCTACCCGCAGTTTTGAAAATGGAGACCGCAATACCCAATAGCAATAATAATTAAACGCAAATACCAAGGGGATACTATGCTCTACATCGGATTCTTTTTAAGCTTAGTAATGATCTATTTAGGCGTGTTAGAAATCATTCAGCGGCAACGTGAACACTCATGATCATGCATCCGCTGCTTTAGGATCGTAGCCAACAACACCGCTATAAAAAGATTAGTGCGGGATAAGAGCAAGATACTCACTCAACTAAATATTAAGGATAGTTGGACAAGCATTACCCTTCTCACTAATTTTACTCTAAGCCCATGATATGCGATGCTTTAATGCGCTGGCATTACCATGGAAAGTTGCTGAATGAATGTGATAGAAAACAACACCCTCGCAGTGATAGTTCCGCAAATTCAGCTACAACTTGGCTACCAAATTATTGAATTTGGTCATTCTTACTTCTCCATCCAAAGCTTGGTCTCAATTGAAGATTTTCATCACCTTGCAGATTTAATGGAAGGAAATATAGAAGGCCCGCTAAGCAGCCATTTTAGCCAAGAATATATGGCTCTGGCCATATTAGGTGCAATTAACTATTGGCTACAAAGCAAGCAGTTAGAGCCTGATGACCTAAATACTGCCAAGCGCTTATCCACTAAGCTAGGTGACTACCTAAACTCGTTAAGCCAAAAACGAAAAGAGAGTGAAAGTCTCGCGCCACCAGCGCCAGATCAGGCCAATATAGGCCAGCATTACTGCCTGTTTGAATTTGCCAATGACTGGCAAGTAAAAGTAGGTAAGTGCAGCTCAAAGCAAGCCTTCGGTATTTACTTTGTTTGCCCGCTAGTCTGCGATGTGGAGCCGCTGTTAGCATATATGCTGCAACAGATTAATGCCCACACTCAAGCTCTCTCCATTGCCCAGCTTAACGAAGCAGAAGTTAAGCCACACTTGCAACAAGCACTTAGCAATTGGCTAGCACAATTTAGCCTGCAGCATCCTCAGGCTGTGCAATTTTATACGGAATGGGAATTTGAAGAGCTGAGTCTCACCGAGCAAGCTTTATGCGAAGTGTATTGCCAAGCACAGTCTTTGAAAGAGGCCATCATCTAACTCGCTGCGTATTGGTTTGTTCGATGAAGCCAGGCCTATTTTGACAACTTAGTTAATATAATCGAACACTTTGTCTTAAAAAAGTCATAAATCTTACCTAAGCTGCTTGCAGTTAACCGCTTAAGTCGGTAACTATGGTTTATTATCAAACCAGTTGTTAGTTCCACTACGATTAAGGAATGCTATGCAAATTCGCCCTATTCATGAAGAAGACGCGGTTGACGTGGCCATGCTGGCAAAGCAGCTAGGCTACAACCCAACGGCACAAACTGTACTACCTAATATTCACGCTATTTTAGAAAACCCTGCCCACCAAGCCTTTGTTTACCTCAACGAGCAAGAGCAAATAGTAGGTTGGGTGCACGTATTTGTTGCCTTGCGTTTAGGCTCGCTCCCCTTTGCCGAGATTAGCGGTATGGTGGTAGATCAAGACTCACAAAATCAAGGCATTGGCCGTGCGCTTGTTAAACAATGCCGTCATTGGGCAACGAGCCGCGGCGTAGGCGAAATTAGAGTACGTTGTGACTCTACCCGCGAACAAGCAAATCAGTTTTACCAGCACATCAAATTTAAACAGCGTAAAACACAACGGGTGTTTGTGCGCGATCTGTAGCTGTTCCTTAAACTAGCTTATGGTAATATTCCGCTGATTTTTCCTTTTGATAAAGAGACGGTTATGACTACAGCTATTATTGGTGCAATGGAACAAGAAGTGGTAGCACTTCGCGAAATGATCGATAACTGTGATACCTATAGTTTTGCTGGTTGTGAATTTTATAGTGGTGAAATTAACCAGCACCCAGTAGTAGTAACCCGCTCTGGCATCGGCAAAGTAGCTGCCGCCATTGCCACTACCGTGTTGCTGCAACGCTACCAACCCACTCAAGTGATCAATACTGGCTCTGCCGGTGGTTTTGACCCCGCTTTAAAAGTAGGCGACGTGGTTATCTCTAACGAATTACGCTATCACGATGTAGACCTTACAGCCTTTAGTTACGAAATGGGCCAACTGCCTGCTAACCCAGCCGCCTATAAAGCTGACGCTAAGCTTATCGAGATTGCCGAACAGGCTGCTAAGCAGCTTTCAGGCCATCAAATTGTGCGTGGTCAAATCTGTACCGGCGACATTTTTATGGCTGATCCTGAACGTGTCGCTAAAGCCCGTGCCGACTTCCCAAATATGACCGCGGTAGAAATGGAAGGCGCTGCTATTGCGCAAGTTTGTCATCTCGCCAAGGTGCCATTTGTAGTGGTTAGAGCGCTGTCGGACATTGCAGGTAAAGAGTCGCCATCGTCATTTGATGAATTCTTAGAAACAGCAGCTAAGCACTCTACTGCCCTGGTACTAGCCATGTTAGAGAAGCTAACTGACTAATGGACGAAAGCTCCTGGCAGTGGCTTAGCCTCAGCCTACCCTTTTTGGGTATAGCCTTAGAACGTTTAATACCAGGCCGCGGATTTGGTCAGGTAATGCTGCTAGTTCGTTGGTTTGCCGAGCAACTATCAATAAAAGTAAATCGCAGCGGCAATGGTCCTCGCCAGCAGCGCATTGCTGGCGGTTTGGCTTTACTGGCAATTTTACTACCACTAAGCCTAGGCTTAGCCTTGTTTAACCAACTTAATCCCCTCACCGTGTTAGTAGACAGCTTGCTGCTACTTTGCTTGCTTCAGTGGCAAGCCCCAATGCACAGTTACCATCGCATTACTCATCTTCTCAACAAACATTTGCACAAACCCGCCCGCAACATTTTACGCCCTTGGGTATTACGCGATTGCGAAAGTTTGTCTGCAGTTGGCGTAGCTAAAGCATCTGCTGAAATGCTATTGCTGAGGCTAGCGGCCAATTGGTTTGGGGTGATTTTTTGGTTTATGTTGGCAGGCATTGTACCGGCCTTAATCTACCGCATCGTTACCGAGTTGCACTTTGCTTGGAACCCTAAACTCGTGCAATTTCGCCAGTTTGGTCATACCGCAAGTCGCTTCTATCAGCTATTTAGCTACCTGCCCTTCCAACTATTAGCCTTGATAATCTGCTGTTATGGCAAACTCTCTCGTAACAGGGCCGCGCTTAGTGAAGGCTTCCGCTGGCCTTATATCGGCAGCGGTAAGCTGATTAGCGTAAGCGCAAGTAGCTTACAGAGTGAGCTAGGTGGACCTCGCCATTACCAACAGCAAAAAGTTGAACAAGCCCGCTTTGGGCCAAGCCAGCAATACCCAGAAGCGGCTGAATTAGACAGACTTGCCTTAAAACTCAATATGAGTGCGCTACTGTACCTACTTATTCTTAGTCCAATCTACCTTGCGCGTGTTATCTATCTTTAAGGCTAAAAGAGCCAACACCGTTAAGCTCATCATCGTGTTGCTAGCGACCTTTTTCAGCACTGCGCTTTACGCTAAACCGCAACGCATTATCTCTTTAGCCCCACATTTAACCGAGCAAGTTTATGCCCTAGGTGCCGGTGATAAACTGATTGCCACAGTAGATTATGCCGACTATCCAGAAGCAGCTAAAGCGCTGCCACGCATTGGCAATTATCAATACATTAGCCTCGAGAGCATCATTTCCTTAAAGCCCGACTTAGTTTTGGTCTGGCAACAAGGAAATCAGCAAAGTTTGGCGCAAAAGCTACGCGCCTTAAATATTCAAGTATTTGTGTCCAAACCCAAACGGCTAGACAACCTACCTAAACAACTGGCAGAGCTGGGTAGTATTTTAGGTGAGCAAGAAACCGGACAACGCTTAAGCCAGTTTGCCGAGCAACAGCTAGCTCAATTGGCGCAGCAGTATCAGTCTAAAAGCAAAGTGAGTGTGTTTTATCAGATGTGGCACACGCCGCTGCGTAGCATATCTGCGAAAAGCTGGATTGATGATGGCATTCGCTTATGTGGCGGAGAAAATATTATGGCCGAAGCGGTGGCACCCTATCCATTGCTGTCAGAAGAGTGGGTACTAGAAGCTGATCCTCAAGCCATTATTATTGCCCAATGGGAATTTGAACACTCTTGGAAGCAATGGCCACAGCTTCAAGCTGTGCAGCAGCAACACATTTACCATCTAGACCCAGATAAGGCCCATCGCTTAACACTTCGCACTCTAGAGAGCCTAAAGCAACTTTGTAGCATGCTGGAAAAAAGTCGAAAAAAAACCCACCCAGATAAACTGAGTGGGACGAGAGCATATACGAGTGAAGAAAAATCTTCGATATAAGTAATGAAAGTGTTGTGCCAGTTTTAAGCAAGCTAAAGATCTTATAAAATTTTCGACAGACAAAACCACCCCTAAAGAGGTATTTGATATTTTATGTCGCTTTACCTTTTTTAAATCCCAAACAAACCAACAAATATGCTTTAGTCATTCGATAAGCCTTCGCACAGCCAAAAGTTGCTTATTCAATCGCTTGCACTACTATTAACCAGCTTGCGCCAATTTGGTCAGCAACTGCTCTGTAGCCTGTTTAGCTCACGGCTTGCGCCGCTGAATCTGGCATTATTACTAGCATCTGGCTACAATCGCGGTAATCACTGTGTTTGTATGTTGGAAGTAGATTGCAAAGCTTATTACCTAAACGTCATCGTCGGCTGTTGTTTGTTGCCATAATGCTGGTAATAGCCGCACTGCTCATCCCGAGTGAAAAAAAGTCGGTGAGTGCTAGCCAGCGACAAACTATCGATCTTTCAGCCAAGGCCAACAACATCCAAGAAGTGCGACCAACAGACTCCACCAGCACCAACGAGCCCAGTTTAGACAAGCTACAATCTACAGCCGCTCAGCTTGAGCAAGTAGAAGAGAAACAGCCAGCTAGCCAACCCGCAGTGGAACAAGTGGCAGAGCTTTCTCCAAACCAAGCGGTTGAGCAAGCTGAAGAGCAACACACAAGCATAGATACTGCTGCTAAATCCCCTGCCGCAGCAACTGATGCAGCAAGCGAAATTACCCAAACTGCTGATGAATCAAGTTCATTAGATCCGCAAACTAGCGCTACCGATAATGCCGTTAAGGTTAGCGATGCCGCCGAGTTAATTGCGCAACTGCAGCAAGGCAAAGAACTTAACCTTGGTGTTCGTTATCCCCTGCAACTGGAGATAGAACCGCAACAAGCCCTTGAAGAACCCGAGCACTTCTACACCCTTAAACGCCAAACCGTTAAATCGGGTGACAGCATGGCGCTTATCTTCTCGCGGGTGGGTTTAAGTGCTCGCACTTTACACGACATAGACCAACTCGGCGGGGAAGCAAGAAAGCTGCGTACGGTTCACCCTGGCGATACGCTGGATTTTTATCTCGATGACCAAGATCGATTAATGGAGCTACATTATCCACAATCGAAACATCAAACACTGATTATTGAGCGAGATAAGCAAGATGGTTTCGCGGTAAAAGTAGATACCCAAGAGCTAGAAGTAAGAACTAACTTTGCCCAAGGCACCATCAATTCAAGCTTCTGGAATGCCGGTATTAGCGCTGAACTCAGTCAGGGCCAAATTATGGCGCTAGCGGCTATTTTTGGCTGGGATATCGATTTTGCTTTAGACATTCGTAAAGATGATAGCTTTATGGTGCTGTTTGAAGAGCACTACATCGACGGTCTATTTGCAGGAAACGGCGATATTATTGCCGCCGAGTTTATTAACCAAGGTGATGTATTTAGAGCGGTTCGTCACGAAGATGGCAACTATTACACCCCAGAAGGCCGCCCAATGCGTAAAGCCTTTTTGCGCGCGCCAGTTAACTTCAAATACATAAGCTCTAACTTTAACCCCCGCCGTTTACACCCAGTAACCGGCAGAGTGCGCGCTCACAACGGCATTGATTATGCGGCCAAAGTGGGAACGCCAGTGCAAGCTGCCGGCGATGGCAGAGTCACTAAATCGGGTTACAGCAAATACAACGGCAACTATGTGTTTATTCAGCACAGCAGCGCCTACGTCACCAAGTACTTGCATTTGCATAAGCGCTACGTAAAAACTGGCCAGCGGGTTAAACAGGGCAAGAAAATTGGCACCGTTGGTGCGACAGGGCGAGTAACCGGTCCACATTTACACTACGAATTTTTAGTGCACGGGGTACACAAAAACCCACGTACCGTGAAACTACCTACATCTACGCCTTTAAAAGGTAAGCAAAAAGACATTTTCTTGCCGATTGCTAAGGCCAGAATCAAGCAGCTAGACAATACCAAGCGAGTATTGCTAGCCATGAATTAGGTAAAGAAATGACAGACATTTATGTGGGCTTAATGTCGGGCACCAGCATGGACGGCGTAGACGCCGTGGTGGTTGATTTTAGCCCGCAAACACCTGCTCTGCTAGCCCATTGCCAACAGCCAATACCACAACCCTTACTTGAGCAACTGCACGGTTTATGCAGCCCAGCAGCCAACGAACTAGCCACCATGGCAGAGGCTAGCGTGGCGGTTGCCCAGCTATTTGCAGCTACCGCAACTCAAGCTATTGCTCAGGCTAAACTCAAGGCTAGTGACATTGCTGCTATTGGCAGCCACGGGCAAACCATACGCCATTTTCCCGAGTTAGCCTTTAGCCTACAAATTGGCAGCCCTAGCCACATTGCAGTGCAAACCAACATTGATGTGGTGGCAGATTTTCGAAACAAAGATATGGCGCTAGGCGGCCAAGGAGCGCCGTTGGTACCTGCCTTCCATCAAGCAATGTTCAGCCATGCTAACGAAGCTCGTTTTATTGTTAACATAGGTGGCATTGCCAATGTTACCCGCTTAGTTCCAGGGAAAAGCTTATTAGGCTATGACACCGGACCAGGCAATACTCTTTTAGATCAACACTTTAAACGTCATCACCCTAATGGCTTGGATTATGATGATAATGGTCAGTGGGGGAAAAGCGGCCGCTGCCAGCAAAACTTACTAGAACAAATGCTAGCAGATAAGTACTTTGCCTTAGCTGCCCCAAAAAGCACTGGTCGCGAGTATTTTCATTTAGCTTGGTTAGATAGCTTTCTTACACAGCCAGACTTTGCCCAAATAGCACCTGTAGATGTGCAATGTACCTTGCACCACCTAAGCGCTCAGAGTATTGCTCAAGAGTTATTTGATGCTGATAGGGGCAAGGTGTATTTATGTGGCGGCGGTGACAAAAACGGCTTTTTATTAGAGTTACTGACCAAGGCATTACCTAAGTTAACACTCAGCCGCACCTCAGAACTAGGCATTCCAGAACAAGCCTTAGAAGCGATGGCTTTTGCTTGGTTAGCACGCTGTTTTAAACTACAACAAACTGGCAACGCCAGCTCGGTAACCGGAGCAAGTCGCCCAGCCATTCTTGGCGCCCTGTACCCCGCAAAATAAAAAGGAGGGATAACATCCCTCCTTCAACATTAAGGTTCGCCCTTAAACCTAGCGCTCAGTGCTCGGTTTATAGGTTCGAATCCAATCTACTTCCATGGTGTTTTTATCGGGATTAAGCAAATCAGCATCAGACGGAACACGGCCTGCAGCAACATGCCAGCTTTGCGATTCAACATTAACGATAATATCCATCGCTTTAGTGAACCCATTGCCCCCTTGATAGTTCTCAGGATCAATCACCGACACATTAGACACGCTGCTCGCTGCTTTTAGCGTTTCAAATGAAAAATCAATACTGTTTTTAGCATGCTCAATCACCGCTTGGTATCCAAATTGGTCAAATGCTAGCTGGCCTTGCGCATCTCGGTAAGGGTAACTATATGTCCAAGTACCATTGATTTTAGTGGCAAAGGCTTTATCAAATAGTACTCTTACTAGTTCACCATCCACATAATACTCAAAGTGTTTCGGCCCTAACCAGTTAACACCTACTTGCACAAACTTGCGGTTTCCAGCATTCCATAAATGCTCACCCCAGCTGTTTACGCCTGCTCGTTCCCACCAACTATTGTTATCACGCGGTTGATAATCAGTAAACGGTGAGCGAACAAAAGAGTGGTGACTTAAGTGAATAAACTTCTCGAAGTGAGCAGCGCCACCATAAGCCTCAATAATATCAATTTCTTGAGTATCGTCAGGGCTTAGTAACCATACGTCTGACGCCAAGGCGATATTAGCAACACTCACGCTGGCTTCTACAAACACTGGATAAATCACCCGCTCATTAGAGGTAATACAACCAGCATTAACACCCGGTACACCCATTTTAACAGTACTTGGGTTGCGCGAAGCTCTAAGTACCAAGGTACCTTTATCTCCATCAACCGACACATGGTTATGTTGCCAGTAGGTCGTACCTGGGCCGTTCCAATTATTGTGGTAGAAGTTGTACCATTTCCCATCTTCACCAAACGAAGCTCGCGCGCTGGTCTCAGCAAAGTTATAGTTAAATGTATCAGATACTTTTTCTTGCTTAAGCCATACCATTCCCTCACCTGCAGGAGCAGGTACTGGTAAATCAGCGACTTGGGCAGGATCTAATGCTTGGGCACTGTAACCGCTTCGAGATACATCGGTTAAGCCAGACACCGAACTTGGTGCATTAGGATCAACAGGTAAATCAGGATCTACTGGCTCGCTCGGTTCTTCAGTTTCTAGCAAAGAAAAACTCGCTAAGTTCCATTGCCAATCCGCACTGCCCACAGCACTTAAACGAAGTGTGACAGCTCCGCTTGGCAACTCAAAGGCAAAGTCAGAGGTTAAGCTTGTAAAACTATCCCAATCATTTCCAGAAACGCTAGAACGCCCAACAGTGTTCCAAGTGTTGCCTTCTTTCACAGCTACCTCAATCGCGACACCAGCTTGCATCGCCGTAGCAATTTGATATTCAATATTGAAGAAACCGGCTTGCTCCACATTTAGCTGATAATCAACATAATCACCGCGATTCACATAATTGATTGCCTCAATACCTGCTGCAGTAACATATCGATTAAGCGCACTTATCTGGCCATCATCAAAAGAGCCACCACTATTTATGTAGTTAACAGCACTTATTGCGCCCTCTGTTGGCGGTAAAGGCTCAACCGGAGGTTCAATAGGTGGTTCAGGGTCTACCGGGTGCTCTATATCTTTGACTTTTTCTAAGGTAAAGCTACTCAGATTCCATTGCCAATCGGCGCTACCAGTTGCGGTTAGGCGCAAGCTGCTTACACCACTTGGCAAATTAACAGTATGCATGGCTTTTTGCGCCACAAAGTTATCCCACCCCCCCGCAACGACAGAGGTGCGGCCTTGTACAAGCCATTGATTGTTTTGCTCTAGCGCAATTTCTACTTCTACATTTTGCTGTTGAGCAGTCGCAATTAGATACTCAAGGCTATACTCACCTGGTTCGGCCAATTCAACTTGATACTCAACAAAATCGCCTCTATTTACATAGTTAATAGCCGAAAGACCACCTGGCGCAATATAGCTACTTACACTACTGGCTTGGCCATCATCGAAGTCACCACCACTAGAAATGTAGTCAACAGCGTTAACTTTTAACATTCCTTCGGGAAGGTCTGGCTCAGCGATATCAGGTAACTCACTCACTTTAATCAATACAAAGCGATCAAGATTCCACTGCCAATCGTCATCCCCGGTTGCTCTTAACTGCAGATGAACACTTCCCGCAGGCAATGCTACAAGGTGATTAGGTTTCAAGGAGTTAAAAGTGTTCCAACCTTCTGCTGGTACAGCAGCACGCCCCTGTGGTAACCAAGAGCCATCGCTATTCACCAGTATTTCGATTTCAGCACCTGCTTCAATAGCGGTAGAAATAAAATACTCAACGCTATAGTTTCCGGGCTCATCAACCACAATGTCGTAGTCCAAGTAATCACCACGGTTTACATAATTAACCGCGGTAATACCATCGAGTTGATATACACTCACTGCAAAGCTTTGCCCGTCTTCAAAGCTACCACCACTCTCTACATAAGCTTCGGCTTCTATCTGCAGCATTTCTTCACTTGCAGCATGAGCAGCTAAGCCCATTACCGAACTTATGGCTAAACACAATGGCGCCATTTTCCTTGTTTTATTCCCCATAAAACATCCTGTTTCTATAAGCTTTTCTAAACACTAGTAGTGCTTAACACGATTAGAAACCTTTGTAATATACAACAACCCAGCAAGGTGTAAACGTAACCACAAACAACAACGAAATATGGAGAACATCACCAAACCAAGCGTTAAAAACATAAGGTTATTTACTATACGTAGTCAGAATGCCTTAATGACAAATCACACACAACTGTCTCAAAAGTGCGACAAATAACGAAATAAGCGACTAAAATCATAAACTTTTCAAAAAACCTGTTAACCAACATTTAAGTTAAACCAAACGAAAAGCCAGCCGTGACAAGCGGGTAAACATTTACAAAAAAAACCAAAAATTGTCGAGATTAACAGTCACGAAGGCACAAGTAGAAAGGAAAATTTTTTACTGCAAGTTTGAATTTATTTGAAGAACTGTCGAGTATTTACTCAACAAAACAGTTAATAGCAATTTAACACGCCGCTTTCGAAACAATACTACAACGCGTTTCGCGTTAATAAAGCGAAGAAATGACGCGCTAGAGGGTAGCCTCTAAAGCCTTGTATTGCACAAAACTTTAGAGGCTAGCAGTATGACGAATAACGTCTATGCCCCCAACAGCTCCTGCTCTTTCGCTTCTTCTATCGCAGCTTGTTTATCTTTGCGGCTAAATTTAGCACCAAGCATTAACAAACACGGCGTAAGAATAAGGGTTAACAGTGTTGCGAAACTTAAGCCACCAGCAACTGCTGTAGCCAGTTGTGACCACCATTGAGAAGAAGGTGCACCTACTTCAAAGCTGCGCTCAAACACATCAATGTTCAGCTCCAATACCATGGGCATTAAGCCTAAGATGGTTGTAATAGTGGTTAACATTACTGGGCGTAAACGCTGTGCACCGGTACGCATAATAGCTTCTTGAGCAGCAATGCCTTGGCGACGCAGAACGTTGTAGGTATCAATCAAAACAATGTTATTGTTCACCACGATCCCCGCTAAGGTAATTACCCCCAAACCACTCATAATAATGCCAAATGCTTGCCCAGCGATTAATAAGCCAAGCAATACACCAATGGTTGAGAACAATACTGCCGAGAGTATTAACAAGGCTTGGTAAAAACTATTGAACTGAGTGATAAGAATCAAACCCATCACAAATAGCGCCACCATAAAGGCTCTGCCTAAAAACGCCATACTCTCTTGTTGGTCTTCATTTTGGCCACGCAGTTTAATATCAACCAAGGGGTCAAGCTCTAGTTGCTTAAGTTGCTCTTGAATCTTAGGTAACTCGATACTTAAGTTTTGCCCAGCCGCTACGTCGGCACTTACCGTTAGTACTTGGCGACCATCCACCTTGTTGATCACATCTTGTTTTGGTTTAGCTTCTAAGCTTACAAAATTAGTAATGGGTACTAAGCCATAGGCCGTTTTCACCCGTAACTCACTCAAGCGGCTAATACTGCGATTCTCTTCTGGAAAACGCACTCGGATCTCTAGCTCATCGTCTACATCATCAGGGCGATAATCACCAATGTTTAGGCCATTAGTCACAAAC
The DNA here is from genome assembly GCF_037076485.1 of Agarivorans sp. OAG1. NCBI lineage: Bacteria > Pseudomonadati > Pseudomonadota > Gammaproteobacteria > Alteromonadales > Alteromonadaceae > Agarivorans > Agarivorans sp. OAG1. Next base: position 691,739 of record NZ_AP028990.1, on the reverse strand, counting down.
TGTACGGTATTGCCTAATAACGTAACATCGGCGCCAAAACGAGCAGCTTTGGCACGGTCAACCTTAAGCTGCCACTCAATCCCCGGTTTAGTAGTAGAGTCCTCGGCATTAACAAAATGCGGGTTGTCATTCACCAACTCTCGAATTTTCTTGGCCATGGGTTCTAAGCGCTCGGGAAAGCGAGAGCTCAACTCAAGCTGCAAATCTTTACCCGCCGGCGGCCCCGCTTTGTCTTTGCGAAACTCAATTTCTAAGCCGGCAATAGGTTCTAAGCGTGAACGCATGTCTTCAATAATTTCGTTAGCTGGTCGACGTTCGTTCCAATCTTTAAGATTAACCCGAATATCCCCTAGCTGATCGCCACCTACTTTGGTGTACAAAGTATCGTAGTCTTCTAAATCAATGATGCGGCGCTCAACCTCAAGCATTACCTGTAGCTTTTCATCGGTAGAATAATCACCGTGCGAGCGAACGATAATATTGTAACCCACTGGCTCTACTTCAGGAAAAAACTCGACCCCTTTACCGGCACTGGAATAAGCCATTATTACTGCAATCGCAATAACAATGCCCAAACCCAGCACGCGCAGCGGTGCATTTACCGCTTTGTGCAACACCCGTAAGTAAACACCGGTAAACCCCTCTAGGCCTTGCCATTCGCCTTTATCCGCTTTAATTAGTGCCTGTTGCTGCTTGGCAGTTAATTTACGTGGGCGACCAAAAATATTGCCCAAAGAAGGTACAAAGATTAACGCCATCACCAAAGAAGCACTTAAGGTCGCAATTAAGGTTAAGGGTAAGTAACCCATAAATTGCCCCACCATGCCTGGCCACGCCAATAAGGGAGCAAACGCCGCTAAGGTAGTTGCGGTTGATGCAATAATTGGCCACGACATGCGCTGTGAGGCCAGCGAGTATGCTTGATGGCGAGGAACGCCTTCACTCATTTGCCTATCGGCAAACTCGGTAACCACAATGGCCCCGTCCACCAGCATTCCCACCGCCATAATCAGCGAAAACAACACCACCATGTTGATAGTGAGCCCACCTAAAGACAGCATTAAAATACCAGCCAAAAATGAGCCGGGAATAGCAATTCCCACCAACAGAGACGAACGCACGCCCATTACCGCAATAATCACCACCACCACCAACAAGACTGCAGACAAAATGTTATTTTGAAGCTCTGACAGCATAGTGCGAATATCTTTAGATTTATCACCGGCATAATCAATAATCACCGAATCTGGCCAAAACGCTTGTTCTTGAGCAATTAGCGCTTTTACCTGTTCAATGGTTTCAATCAGGTTTTCGCCGGGGCGTTTGCTCACTTCTAAAGAGATGGTTGGCTTACCATTTACCCGCGCGTAAGTGCTGGCATCTTTAAAGGTACGTCTGGCTGAGGCCACATCACCAAAGGTAACAATGCGGTCACCATCTACCTTAATTGGCAGCTCAATAACATCTTTAACGTTCTCAAATACCGCAGGTACTTTTACTGCAAAACGGCCATTGCCAGTATCAAGTGTACCCGCTGTTACCAAACGGTTATTGCGGCTTACCAAGTTGTAGATATCGGCTTGGTCTAAGCCGTAAGACTCCATCAAAAGCGGGTTTACGGTAATCTCCAAAAAGTCTTCACGGTCTCCACCAATGTTAACTTCTAATACCTGCTTCATGGTTTCCATTTGATCTTGCAGGTCTCGAGCAATCGTTAGTAAGGCTCGTTGTGGCAAGTCACCCGACAACAACACCGTAATAGCAGGCTGTTCTGTGGCTAAGGTTACTTGATGCACCTCTGGCTCATCGCCACCGGCAGGCAGCTTAGGTTTGGCTTGATCCACCTTAGCGCGCACATCTGACAGGGCTTGGTCGATATCAACCCCAACAATAAACTCTAGCACCACCGAGCCATGACCTTCACTGGCCGTGGCGGTCATTTCTTTAATGCCTTCTAAACCTTGTAACTCCTGCTCCATAGGGCGCAGCAACAAGCGCTCAGCATCTTGAGGCGAAATTCCATCGTGTGGGATCGACACGTAAATAACCGGGATCTCTACATCGGGATCCGATTCTTTAGGTATGTTGTTGTAAGTGATAATGCCGGCAACAAACAAGAACAGTAAAATAGACAGTACGGTTCGAGTTCGCGATAAAACGGCTTCAATAAAAGCGTGCATTATTCAGCCCTCTCTTGCGCTAACAACTCCGCTTTGGTGACAGGCTCAACCTTATCGCCTTCGCGCACAAAACCTTGGCCTAAAATAATCACATCGTTGTCACCACTAAAGCCAGATAACCAGGCACCGTCTGGATCTGAGCGCACTAAACTGGCTGGTACAAACTGCACTAAATCATCCACAACAGTTTTAACCCCTAAATTACCTTCTTCATCTAAGGCTAATACTGCAGGGCTAACTTTTATCGCCTCAACCTCTTCAAGCGGGAAACGCACACTGGCACTCACACCGGCCATCAGCTGTTGTTGTTGGTTATCGAGCAACACCTCTACTTTAAAGGTTCGGGTATTGGGATCAGACAAGGTAGCAATAAAGTCGATGCTTCCCTCAACTTCTTCTCCGGTAACCAAGTTTACGTAGGCTTTTTCACCCAAAGAAAGCTGCGAGATATCGCGCTCAGACACATCAGTACGTACCAATAGTTGCTGAGTATCAGCAAGCCTTAAGATTGGGTCACCAATACCTAGATAAGCACCCGCCTCAACAATATTTTCTTCAAAAATACCGTTGTATGGGGCTAATACCAGCGTGTTATCAATGGCTAAATTAAGCGATTTAACATTGGATTCTGCATCCACCAGCGCGGCCTTGGCCTCTGCTAAGCGTGCTTTACCTTGGAAACCTTGCTTGCTAAGAGCCTTAACCCCGGCATACTCAATGGTGCGTTGCTCTAACAAGGCTTCGGCACGCAGTAGCTGTGAACGTCGATCTTGAATATCTAAACGAGCAAGGGCTTGGCCTTTTTTAATTGGCCGACCTTCGGCAACCAAAAACTCCAACAAACGACCAGATACTTCGGCAGAGATAACACTTTGACGGCGTGCCTCTGTTTGCCCGTATAAATGTAAGCTGCGTTCAATGGTCTCGGCAGTGTAGGTTTTCACTTGCACGCGGGTTAGCTTGTGAGCGGCTTTCTCAGGTTCAGCCTTGGCTTCATCTGCATTAGTCATTTGACCAGAGAGCATCCAAAACACCACTACAGCAACAATAAAAATAGAAAGGATATATGGGCGAGCAGCAAAAAACTGTTTTACGGCAACAGACACAATCAAACACTCCCTGTCGATGATTCAAGTAAGTGAATCAGTATACAAGTTAGTGCAAACAATCTATATGCTTTGCCGAAGACTACTGACAAATTTGCTACAAAGCGTTAGCTAAGTATGAAAAATAACGAAGCCACCAGACGGTGGCTTACAAAAAGATACAATTGTATGGTGTTTTGCTAACCAGCTTAGATGCTAAATGATGAACCACAACCACAGGTTGTACTAGCATTAGGGTTGTTCACTAGGAAGCGTGAACCTTCTAGACCGGAGGTGAAATCTACGATACCACCCACTAGATATTGCAAACTCATTGAATCTACAACCATCGATACACCTTGTTTTTCTACTAAGGTATCACCTTCATTTACTTTTTCATCGAAGGTAAATCCGTAAGAAAAACCAGAACAACCACCGCCTGTGACATAGACACGCAACATTAGCGCTGGGTTCTCTTCTTCAGCAACTAGCTCTTTTACTCGCGACGCTGCGGCGTCGGTAAATTGAATTGGAAATGCGGCTTGTTCAGTTACAGCTTGTTCTGACACAATCTATTCCTTAAAAATGTTAACTGGCGCAGATTATCTAATACCCGAGTAATTTGTTCAAGTATTATCCTAAGAGGGTTTATCCATAGCCCTAAGCCGTCGCTAAGTATTTATTCTACAGGCCAATTTTGTTTGTAAATAATCTCGGCTTTTTTGTTCCATTTATTGCCCTTAACTTTGGCGGTAAGCTCAACCCGCTCTGCTTTAAAGCCTTCGGGCAACTTAATGTCGGTATTCACTTCTTGAAAATAACGGAACTTAAACGCTAAAGGAGAGGCCTCACTTTGTAAATCTGCCAAATTATATTGCGCTGGTTCTTGGTTCTGACTACCCACTACCACTAACTGCAGCTCCCCACTTAACCAGCGTTTATTGCGCGCTACTTGCATCAACAATACCTGCATTCGGTAATAGTTGGGGCTAAGCATGGGTTCAATGTTTAGTTGCTCAATTTTCATGCCACCAGCTTGTTGTTCTGGGGCCATGATTTTTCTATACACCAACAGCTCTTCAGTTAAGGCAAGCTTTTGCTCGGTCAGTTGATTAATGCTTTGTTTTAACTGAGCTAACTCTGCCAAGCTGGTGTCTTGCTCTAGGCGCACCATCGATAAACGTTGTTGTAATACCGACTGGCTTTCAAGAGAGTTACTAAGCTGCTGTTTTAATTGGCTAATTAGTTGATCTTTTTCTTCAACAACAACCGATAAACCATACACACTGGTTAAAGCCAAGGCACCGATTAAACTTACAACTAACAACTTTGGCTTTGCCACTTTGTATACACCTGTCGCGAAAAGACGACAGTTTACCCAGATTTCCCCTCGGCAACAAACTACAGTTAGTTCTCTGCGATAGCACTAACTTTCTGCCGGTGAAACGAGTTCGATAACGCTGCCCAATTCTTTAGTTTAAATAGCTACACCCCGCAAGCTGAACCAGCGCCCAAATGCAGCTCCTACGCATTATTACTTGGCTATAGATTATTTGTTATAGTGAGCGCAATTTACTGCCTTTGTGGCGCGTGACTCAGATTTTAAAGGATGCTTTATGTCTCGTTCAGAACAACTTTTTAGCCAAGCCCAGCAAACTATTCCTGGTGGCGTTAATTCACCAGTTCGTGCCTTTAATGGCGTAGGTGGAACACCGGTTTTTATTGAACGAGCCGACAGCGCGCGCATCTACGATGCCGATGGCAACAGCTATATTGATTACGTGGGCTCATGGGGCCCAATGATTTTGGGTCATAACCACCCTGCGATTCACCAAGCTGTTGTTGATGCAGCCGCTAAAGGCTTGAGTTTTGGTGCGCCTACCGCTGCTGAAATCGATATGGCTAATCTAGTGTGCGAGTTGGTGCCATCAATGGACCAAGTGCGCATGGTTAACTCGGGCACCGAAGCCACCATGAGCGCGATTCGCCTTGCTCGTGGCTACACCGGCCGTAACAAAATTCTTAAGTTTGAAGGTTGCTACCACGGCCATGCCGACTCATTGCTGGTTAAAGCAGGCTCTGGTGCATTAACCCTTGGCCAACCAAGCTCGCCGGGTATTCCCGCCGACTTTGCTCAACATACGCTTACTGCCACCTATAATGATTTAGCCTCGGTTGAAGCTTTATTTGCCGAGTACCCAGAAGACATTGCTTGTATCATTGTTGAGCCAGTGGCAGGCAACATGAACTGTATCCCTCCTGTAGATGGTTTCTTACAAGGGCTACGCGCCATTTGTGATAAATACCAAGCGGTATTTATTATTGATGAAGTAATGACTGGTTTTCGGGTTTCATTAGGCGGAGCACAAGCTCATTACGGGGTAAAACCCGACCTAACTTGTTTAGGAAAAGTGATTGGCGGCGGCATGCCTGTAGGCGCTTTTGGTGGCAGCCAAAAAATTATGGATCACTTAGCGCCTGTTGGTCCGGTGTATCAAGCGGGTACTTTATCGGGTAACCCTATTGCTATGGCGGCTGGTTTAGCGGCACTTAATGCCCTAAAAGATCCTGCGGTTCATCAACACCTAAATGTAATCACCGAACGCTTGGCCAAAGGCCTCAAAGCGGCTGCAGATCGCCAAGGCATTCCATTAACCGTTAATCAAGTAGGAGCAATGCTAGGCTTCTTCTTCACCAAAGAAAGCAGCGTGACTAACTTCGCCCAAGCTTGCGCCTGTGATGCAGAACGTTTCAAAAAGTTCTTCCACTTAATGCTGGAAGAAGGGGTTTACTTAGCCCCGTCAGCTTTTGAAGCATCATTCACTTCTTTTGCTCACAGCGAAGCAGATATTGATACCACTATCGCTGCAGCAGAGCGTTGTTTTGCCAAGTTAAAATAAGCTGTATTGCCGCACTTGCCCAAGAGTGCGGCTTTACCTTAGCCATTCAATTTTCACCACCTGGCCAGTTTTTAGATACACCACGTATTTCTTGCCTTTAATGTTATAGAGCACACCTTCTAACTTATTGAAGTTATCGCCGCTTACTACTTCTTCATATTCAGGCTTGCCACAAGCACTAATTAACTCCAGCTTATCGGTACCCGAGCGTATCCAAGTGCCATTACAATTTATATTCGCCACTTCGGTGCCATTACCAGCTTGTACCCCAGCAGCAATAAAGCCTAACAACAAACAAATATGTTTTTTCATATCCAGACTCTTATTGATGATTTTAAAATTCACAAAATGAGTATAGTAAGCAATAACTTAGCGGGAAGAGTTTTTTACTGAAGGTCGAGTCCAAAGAAAAACCATCACTGCTAACAGGCATGTACCTGCGGCAATACGGGCAAACCAAGGGACCTCCATCCACAACATTAAACCCGCCGAAATAGCCACCATAAGGGTAGCACTGCACTTTGCTTTAAGGCTTACCACACCATGTTGCTGCCAATCATTTAATAAAGGACCAAAAGTGCGATGCTGCTCAAGCCAAGCAGCAAACCGAGGAGAGCTTTTAGAAAATAGAATCGCGGCTAATAAGATGAAAGGCGTAGTAGGCAACAAAGGCAAAAAAATACCTACCGTGCCCAGCAATACCGCTAGCCACGCAATTAACAGGTAGAACACTTTTAGCATTAAACAAGCACCTTTAATAAGTAAGCAGATAGTTTACCCTGTGGCGCGATAAATAACTGTTAGTTATGACTTGTAGCAAAATAAAATTAGACATCTAGACGGCCAAATTATAAATTAACTCTGCCGCCGATTTAATCGCCAACTTGCGGGCGGCTAACAAATACCGCTAAAGCGCCCAAGGGCGCGAACTATTAATTAGGAGTTCGTCATGTTTGAAGCCGTCCAAAAAGAAACTGTTTTTCAAAGTAACACTGCCAGCAGCACTAGCAATAACGTTTATCGGTTTACCAGCAAGCGCAATAACCAGCTAAATCACCATCAGGCTGAACTAAGCCTCCCTGTAGAGTACTTTGAGCAAACTCAGTTTAGCGATCGCTGTCGACCAGGTGCTTATGCTAATCGTACTAGCTAACTGTTCATTCTATCTGGTTAAAATACTCGATAACTGCGTTAGAATTTTTGATTGTAAAATAACAACTTGTCGAAAAATCCTGCCTTATTCTCGAGTATTTTTCTGCGTTATTTCTGTTCACTGACTTGGTGTGATTGGTATTAAACTCCCCATTAAAAAAGGCGATGTAAATCTACATCGCCTTTTTTAATATTCTCAGTGCTTAACAAAAAGGTGATTGCACTTCGCCACGCAAGGCTTCACGCTGGCAGGTATGGCGGTCATTACCGCTAGTGCCTATTTGCACACTACCCTGCAAACTACTTGCAGGGGTAAATGAGGCTTGGCTAGCTGCACTAAACATCAAAGCAGAACCAAATACTACACTCAATATTGCTGAACTTAATGCTTTCATCATTCTTCTCCTTCCCTAATTATTAACAAAATGGCGATTGAACTTCGCCGCGCAGCGCTTCACGCTGACAGGTATGACGGTCGATACCGCTAGTACCTATTTGCACACTACCTTGCGCGCTATTTGCTGGGGTAAAAGAAGCCTGGCTTGCTGCACTAAACATTAAGGCTGAACCAAACACTACACTAACTAAACTGGTGGTTAACGCTTTCATCATCATTCTCCTAAAACTTATCTACTTAACAAAACGGCGACTGTACTTCGCCACGTAATGCTTCGCGTTGACAGGTATGACGGTCTATTCCACTGGTACCGATATTAGTGCTTCCTTGCGCCCCATTTAGGGGACCAACCGCCGCCTGACTCGCAGCGCTAAACATTAAGAACGAACCAAAAACTACGCTTAACATTGCTGACATAACGGCTTTCATTTTATTTCTCCTAGTAATGGCTTAACTCTGTATAGCCATGACCAAGAAGACCTAGCTGTCTACTAGGTTATTTCAAAGAAATTTAAATTTTTTTAGAAAAAAGTGAGAGAAAAAGGAAAAGTTACGGTTTTTCTAGCAGTTAGATACAGAAAAAATAAGACACGTGAGATTTAAATGCGGGGTAGAGATTAAGCGCTTAAGATTATTAAGCGCTTTTAAACAACTAAACAATCACTGAATGAAAGATTATTTAGCATTGTTGCGAGTTCGTTTATCGCTCGACTTACTTGGACAAAAACTCGCACCTGATGCACCTCTAAAACTTGAAACAGCCATAATATTTACCTCTACTACTTAAATTGTGAATGTGAAGTTCATCTGTTAACCACACAAATACTAAGGAGCAATAACGAGGCCAATTTTGATATCTTTTTTGATTAGACTAAAAATTCCAGTTTCGAGCTAATGAAAAGCCTACCAATAGCGAAATAATCTAGAAGGCGCGCATAAATTTAGTTTTTTATAAGGAAGTCAGAAGAATGAGAAGTTGTTGCACAATGCGAATGCACTCACATGTGGCGCAAAACTGCGCCACATTGCAGCAAATGCTACATTATTTAGATTGGCCGTAGCGTTGATGTAAGGCTTGATACAAGTCGTTTTGAAAACTTAATGCCGAAGCATCTAAGTTAGCCATTAGCTCAACCAAATGCTCGTTATCTTCTCTGCCATCCCACACTTTGCGGTAAGTACCTTGTTTGTATCCATTATCTTGGCGGAAGAAATTAAGCACGTTTTTGCTCACGTATTGCTGATAAAGATCCAGCCAGCTCATCTTACAATCCACCAACAAAGCCGAGAACAAGCCAATACTGGTGCGCTTAGCGGCAGCTAAACCAATAAGCAATTCAAGCTTTTCTAATAAGTTAAGTTGGCTAAACTGCCACTGTTTGCCATCAAACTGTACAGTGCTTTGCTCGATATTCTCGAAAATATAAGCCTGAGCGGGTGCATGTTCGCCATCTGATTGCAGCAGTAACTCAGACAATACAAAGTGCCAAATATCTACTAGCTCCATTTGTAGCTGTTCTAGGTCGCAGTCTTGTTTCTTCCACCACTTCCAACCGTGATGCTCAATGGCTTCTGCGCCTTCAATAACTACCGCACGCAAAAATGGCGAACGAGTAGTTAGCCACTCTGGGTTCACTTTGGCGTTCATGTTGTCTTGTAGCTGCAACATAATTTGCGCTTGGTTTGCTTGTAACATTCCAGATCCTTAATTAAATAAACTTTGTAGCCACGTTTTGGCCTTTGTTGCACTTTGTTGCACACAGCCTTCGGCTAATTCAGCTTGGCTGCTAGGTGCAGGCAGTAAGCTTGTTTCACCACAGCCGGCAGAAGTTGGATGCCCATTCGCTTTGGCAAAATGTACCCAGCTAAGGTTATCGGGTTGCATGGCTCGTAGCGACTGTGGGTACGAGGTTTTGAGATATGCCGCATACACTGGTAATGCCGCAGAAGAACCGGTAACTGCTGCCGGCTTGTTGTCATCTCGCCCTACCCAAACCGTAACAATCTCTCGCTGGTCTATGCCCACATACCAACTGTCGCGTAAATCGTTAGTGGTGCCCGTTTTGCCCGCCAAATCAACCTTGGGAATGCGCCACTTGAGCGAGCGCGCAGTGCCACTGCGAGTCACTTGGCTCATGCCATACAGCGTGAGAAAGTTGGCCATTTCAGACCAACGGCGCTCTGCGTCATTATCAGTTTTATACAATACGTTGCCTTGCCCATCGTTCACTTGGTGCACGGCATAAAGTGGGCGATACTCACCGTCCCCACCTAGGGTTTGATAAAGCTGTGCCATTTGAAATGGCGACAGGCTTAAGCTTCCCAAAAGTATCGACGGATAAGGGCGAGTATTCTCCTCCAAGCCAGCCAACTTTAAGGTATCAACTACCGAATCGACTCCCACTTCAAGGCCTAAGCGCACCGTGGGTACGTTAAGTGACTCAGCCAAGGCTCGCACTAACATCACAGGCTCACTAAAGCTCTTATCGTAGTTATTAGGCTGCCAATTGGTGCCATCATCTAAAGGCACCGCCAAGGGGCTGTTTTCCAACAACTCGCCTAACTGATGTCCTTGCTCTATCGCGGTGAGGTAGACAAAGGGTTTAACTAAGGAGCCAATTTGGCGGCGCGCATCCAATGCCCGGTTAAACCCTTGGTTATTCTTTTCTCTGCCACCAATTAGCGCGCGGATCGCGCCCGTATGGCGTTCACTAATCACCATGGCTGTTTGCAATTGCTTTTTCGCGCCCTTGTCTAACTGCTCTAAAACATTTTGCGCGGCGCTTTGAGCATGACGTTGTGATAGCGGATCCAGCGTAGTAAATACCTTCACACCATTGTAATTACGCCAGTTGTTAGCATGCTGCTGCAGCTCTCGGCGAACCAGCGATACAAAGCCTGGCGTTTTCTGATAGCCCATACTGCCACGCTTGCTCAAGCCTAATGGCTTTTTCACAGCTAGCTGATAACGCTCGGCCGACAATTCACCTTCTTCGGCCAATATACGTAAAACCAAGTCACGACGATTTACCGCGCGCTGTTCATGACGCCATGGATCGTAATATGAAGGGCCTTTAATAATGGCCACTAACAAAGCCACTTGCTCCACCGATAAATCATTCACCGGGCGGCCAAAATAGAAATAACTGGCGAGGCCAATACCATGCACCGCATTGCTACCATTTTGCCCAAGGTACACTTCGTTAAAGTAGCTCTCTAAAATCTCATCTTTGCTGTAACGAAAGTCTATTAATAGCGCCATGTAGGCTTCTTGCAACTTACGCCATAAGGTACGTTCGCGCGTTAAAAAGAAGTTTTTAGCCAACTGTTGAGTAATCGTGCTGCCGCCTTGTACCGTGCGTCCGGCACGCAAATTCACCACTAAGGCGCGAGCAATCGCCATGGGTGACACTCCGTCATGCTCATAAAACTGGCGATCTTCGGTAAGTATCAAGGCCTGCTTTAAGCTTGCTGGAATATCATTTAAAGGCACAAATAGCCGGTCTTCTTGCTCTGTCACATTCAAGCGCTCAAGCAATACTGGGTCAAGTCGGGTTTGAGCAATCTCTTCACCGGTATCACGGTGCTGAATTTTAGCCAAACGTGAAGGGCTAAAAGTGAGCAGCATCGGCAATTCGGGCTCTACCCCATCGGCAAACTCAAATTGGCGGCGTACTACCTCAATTTTGGTTTCCGATACCGCATATTCACCACCACGTTTAGCACGTTTTACTTTGCGATAATTTAGTAACGCCAACTCATCTTGCAGCTCTTTTCTGCTTAGGCGTAAACCAGGATAGAGCTGTAGCTCTCGGCCATACACCGCTGCCGGCAGTTGCCACTTGTCACCAGTAAAACGCTGCTGAATTTTGCTGTCTAGTACCACACCCCAGGCAACCATAATGACAATGCCAACTAATGCTAGCTTCCAACTAATGCCCCACAAGCGTTTTCCCCATGAAGGCTTAGTAATTTTTTTAGCGCTTGAGCGCGGTTTAGTGGTCTTTTTAGCTGGAGTACGTTTACTTTTGCTAGCCGGCTTTTTTGCCGAGGCTTTTTTGGGGCTTGGCTTTTTGGCCGAGCTATCGGGCTTCTTGGGACTCATACTGCCTTACTGCTTAATCAAACCTTAGGGGATGGCCTGCAATAGATAGTGCGAGAAAAAGGCAGGCCAAAAGTGCTGTTAGGATACTCCCACTAGCCCAATTTTTTAAGCACAAATGTAAGCATGCTGCGCAGATGCTTGTTTCTGGATAAACAAAAGCGAAGCTATTAATTAAACGCGCCTCTCAACGCAATTTAAACAACTCGCTGTTACACAACAAAAATCAGCTCAACGACTAAAGCTGCGATTATTTTTCTTTAAATCAGCTCGCTGTTAACATAGGCAAACTTTGGGTTGTAAAAGTTAAACGACGAATGGATAAGAAATCGCCTGCTACTAACAAATACGCTGTGCCTGCGCTAGATAAAGGCTTAGATATTTTGGAATACATGGTTAGCCAAGAATTGCCAAAATCTCAAACCGAGATAGCCACAGCACTGGCTAGAGGCGCCAACGAAATCTATCGCGTATTGGTTGGTTTAGAAGCAAGAGGCTACTTAATTAGAGATGAAGTATCAGGTAAATATCGCGCCTCGTTAAAAATTTACAACCTGTCTCGCCGCATTTCTCCAATTGATAAAATGCGCCAGTGCGCCCTGCCGCACATGGAAGACTTAGCTTTTTCATCTGGTCACTCTTGCCACCTAAGCATGTTGTATCAAAGCCAAGCCATGGTGATAGTGCATGCTCAAAGCCACGACCCAGTGTCGATTAATATTGCCGAAGGTTCGCTTTTTCCTACCAGCGCCACCGCCTCTGGACGTGTATTGCTGGCAAACAGTAAGCCCGATGTACAAGCAATGATCTTGGAGCGCGACCAGCACTACCAGCAAATGAAAGCCGCGCAACGCAAACTGTTCATTCAGGAACTCGCTTTAATCAAGCAAAACGGAACCTATTCTGCTGCCAATGAGCTCACAAAAGGGGTATATGAATCTGCAGTATTGGTGGGAGAGCCAGAAGGTTTAGTGATCGCCTCTTTAGCCATTACTACGCTCAACTCAACTGCTACAGATGAGCACTCGGAAAGTTCAGAGCTAATAAGCAAAGCCCAGGCGACTGCCAAGCAGATCACTCAGCAATTGGGTTGTTAGTCGCTCGCTAAAACCACAGCGATGAACGCTCACCGCTGTGGTTGTCACTTAGGCTTAAAAAGCCACATCTCTCTCACTAAGAACAGCTAATTTAAGCCCATGCCATATGCGAGCTTATTTAAACTCCCACATCTCTGGCCAGTAACGGTAAACACTGTGGCCATATTTATCTAGGCGCGCTTGTGCCTCGGCTAAATAGGCCAAACTTTGCTGTTTGGCGGCAAGCTGGTCACCCACTAACAAGCGGTAAGCATTGCTTGCTAAACTTTCTCCCTGTTGATTTTTTAGCACCAATCTCACTTCAAATTCGCCGCTAGCATCACTCGGTAAGCGCCATTCCAGCTCAGAAAATTTAGCCGAGCTGTCAGCCAGCACATCCAAGTTAATACAGTTGCTGGCACAAACCTGCCCTTGATAGACAACTTGCCACTCATAACTTAGCTGCTGATAGGCATGTTGGTAATCGTTCACTACCCACAAACTGGCCGAAAATACATCACCCGCTTGCCAACGGCGCTTTTCAAACTGCAAACTTGGTAACAATGGTTGGTAGGTTCGTTGTAGGTAATCAAAACTAATTTTCTTTTCACCATAAAAATCGACCACTCCCCACTTAATATCTGGCACGTGGGTAATAAAGTGACAAATTGCTACCCCGCTCATTTTTGGCTTACGGCGGCGATAGGTTTCTAGCGCAAATTGAATCACTGTCCCTTGGGCAATTTGAGTGGCTTCTACAAACTCTTCCAAAGAGCCCATTTTGTAGTCATTAAACACTTCAAAATTTAGGTTTTTAAGGATATCTATGTCTGCCCAATGGTAGGCCCAGCTAGGGCCCATCGGCCACAGTTCACCTTCTGGGATAAACTTCTTGAGGCTTGGGATAGACGGCGCGGAAGCAGCAGTTAGCTCTGGAATAATCGCGCAATCTAAGGCCGGGTAATACTCCTCCATAAACTCTGCCCCACCTTGATAGTAGTGTTCGTTAGCATGGATAGATTCATTCGGCTTAAAGCCCATATTCACTGCCGATTCTGAGCTAAGTGGTGATGCCAAACCGTAAGGAACATTTGTGTGATCTGCTACCGCTTCGCCAATACGCTCCATTAAAGCTTTGTTACCACTTTCTTCGTGAGCCCCTGAGAAAAAGACCTCTTCTCCGCCCATCCAAAAGATTTGCGACGGATGATTACGGCGCTGCTTAACCGTTTCGATACACTCGTGTAATACCCCACTAATAAACTCAGGATCTTTAGGGTAAGCCTGAGTCGCCAAAGTAAAATTAGTCCAAACGGTGATACCTAGTTCATCACAAATGCGGTAAAAATCCGGTACTTCTGGTGGGTGCCAACCAAAGATACGCAAGTTGTTGATGTTAGCCTGTTTAACCATCGCTAAGCGGTCTTCATATTTGCTTAGGCTATTTTGACCATATAGAAATGAAGGTTGGCCTCCCCAACAAGCCGAACGTAAGAAATGCTTTTTACCGTTGATAACAAAGGTCCATGGAAACTCGGCCTGCTCGCGCGAATAGCCCGGATTAAACGCCATGCTAACCTCGCGTAAGCCTATCACTTCTGCGCAGCTGTCGACGGGCGTATCGTCAATTTGGACTTCCACCTGCAAGTTATAAAGGTGTTGCTGTCCCATATCCCAAGGCCACCATAACTTGGCATCTTCAACCTTGATGGTGTGGCTAAAAGTGTTTATTCCGGGAGCCAGCTGATGAACAGACTGTTGGTATATTGTTTCGGTTTGACAATTTTTGCCCGACAACTGTGAAAGCAAGGTAACTTGCTTAGGCTCCGAGCTGTAATTAGTAACTTCGTAGCTGGCATTAACAAGCGCAGTGTTGCTATTCTCAAGTCGAACATCACTACGGATGCTTGATATTTTAAGCTGTTCAGATGCTACCACTCGCACCGGGCGCCAAATGCCAAATGGCACTAATCCAGAGAAATAGTCGCCCGAAAAGTTAACCTTTTTACCGCCACAATTTCGGTAATTTTTAGGTGGAGGATCAAGCTTAATCATCAGCATATTGGCACCACCACGCCAATCTTCAAAGCTAACCACATCACTTACGTCAAACTCAAAGGCAGAAAACATGCCTTCGTGGCGCCCAAGGTGCGTGCCGTTTAGCCACACATCACAGCTGTAATCTACACCCTCAAACTGCAGTACAATCTTTTTACCTTGCATCGATTCAGTAACCGCAAAACGATGGCAGTACCACCACTCATACTCGGCCACCCATTTAGCTCGATGCATATTGCGGCCAAAATACGGATCGGCAATTTCATTAGCACGCCAAAGATCGGTATAAACATCGCCAGGAACGGTCGCAAAATTCCAGCTAAAGTGCGTACCTTGATACTCAGCAGGTAACAAATGTAAGCCTTCTTTTATACCTTGACCGGGCCGCATTCGCTCCATCTGCCAACGGCAGCCGCTCAATTCAATCACTTCTCTAGTCATTTCGCCCTCAAGCTTCAAATAGAAATAATATATTTATATATAAATATATTATTCACCAAGCAATAAGATCAATTGAAAAAAGCGCCAAATATGATCCTGCTCTAAATAAATAGCGGGTCTTAAGCAAACGTATAAGCCTCTTCAAAGGCTTGGCTTCAAGTGAAAATTAAAGGGGAGTGCGCCAGCTAGCAGCTACAAAAAAAGGGCTCAGCAAAAGCTGGCCCCAAACAAGGAGAACAAAAACAGATAGATTTAATTAGCTATAGCGCTATTGGCTGCGGGCGCTTGTGACTTTGTGCTAAGCGTAAACATGGCTAACACCGTGGCAGCGGCGGCAAACAAACCAAAATAGATATAACTCCAAGGGAAGCCATATTGGTCGTACATGCTGCCCATAACCGGTGACGCAATGGCGGTCATTACATTGTTAACTACTTGAAAACCAAACATATAAGTAAAGGAGTTAACTTTTCTGTCGAACTGTTCGGCAGTGTACGCAAATACCGAAATAATGAGCATTGGATTCACAATACCAAATAGCAATTTAGCCACCAGCGCTAAGTAAAAATTCTTCTCGCCTAAGCCAGCGTAACCAATCATTAATAACACCGCAGAAATGCCCGCAGCAGTTAATACTAAACTGCCTTTTGCCCCCACCTTTTTAATGATCAATGGCACCGCCATACTGAAGAAAAACAAAAAGATCGCGGTTATGCCATCCATGCTAGAACTAAAGGAAATACCTTCTTCTTGGGTGGGAAAGAAGCTTATAAAGTAACGAGTAAACTGGGTCATTGACGTCCAAAACACCACCGAAATGGTGCCTGCATAGGTCATAAAAGCCCACATTTTTGGCTGCTTAAGTAAAGCAATCACATCGGCTTTTTGGATCTTCTCTTGGGAAATAACCTCATTATCCAAGCCGTCTAAGTGGCGCACTTTAAGCAGCAAGGTACACAACAGCATGAGTACTGCAGAAACGCTGCACGCGTGGAAAATAAGATCTGGATTAATGTTATACAAAAAGCCAGCTAACACTGCCGACACGCCCCAAGCTGCAATGCCAAAACCATTCACAATACCAAAGTCACTGGCGTGGCAGCGAGCAAAGCGGTCACTGTAAGAAGCAATCACACCACTTCCTGCCTGAAACAGCATTCCCAAATACACAGAGCCAACCACAATACCAAGTGCAAAG
Source organism: Agarivorans sp. OAG1 (assembly GCF_037076485.1). NCBI lineage: Bacteria > Pseudomonadati > Pseudomonadota > Gammaproteobacteria > Alteromonadales > Alteromonadaceae > Agarivorans > Agarivorans sp. OAG1. The sequence goes on along the minus strand of NZ_AP028990.1, from coordinate 675,150 downwards.
GTTGCGCTGTTTGCCAACAAAGGACCATAGACATAAATATAGAACGGCCCAATGGCTAAACTCAGTACTGCAATAAAATAAATTAGGTGCTTTTTAAGCCCTAACTTATCCAATATGTAACCAAAGGCAGGTTTAAACAATACGGCTATGCCGGTTTGCAAACCAAACAACACTCCTATCTGCGAGCCATCAATACCCACGCGATCATTTAGCCAAACTGAAAACAACGATCCGGAGCTTAAAGACCAGAAAAAGTTGTAGAAGAAATACATTAGGCAGATTTTACCCATGGCAACGCGGTTACTATCGGTTTTCATCGAGACTCCATTTGCTTAGTCGCAACACAGTAAATACTGAATGCCGCGGTGAAATTGATGAAGTTGATACTGCCAATGATGTAAATAATCCAAGCATCCATTTACTGCACTTCCCTGCTCTGCAAACCCAACCTCAAGGATTCATTTGTAAATAAACTATTTATATATAAATATACAATCAACTAGCAAACGCTTAATTTATGATCTCTACCCCATCCCATAGGCAATATTGGCTTAATAATAACTATAAGAGCAATAAAGTGTTCCCAAGGTGAGAGTTAATCCTAGTCAGCGAAGCTTACAAGGGCAGAGTAAAGAGAGGGTGGCACAAGCGCCAGACAACCTTGCCGCAGAATGCAGAGCTAGAAAAACCACTTCATGGGAAAAGCTAGAGGATAACCAAGCTAGTTTTGTCTCGCCGTCAGCGAGCTACCGCATAAATTAGGACGCAGTAGGCATTATACGGCGCGCATTGCATAGCGCGTATTTTTGGCTGGCGCGGTGGCGGGTTTATTGAACATGCTGCAAGCTAGGAGGTACATCTTCCCATAACGATTCAGCCCTGGTTTTCTGGTAGCCGTATTGGTAAAGGCTGGTCATGTACTCTTTGGTAAAAGCTTCATCACTTATTTTAGAAAAGTCATTATCTATATAGGCAAGCCTAAAGCTCATTTGATTGTGTTGAGCAAAGTGATAAATATGCTCTACATCGCCAATTCCTTGATTGCGGATGATAGTTGAAATGGAACGTAAACCGATATCTGTAAGGTTATTATTGGTGACTTGATAATGTGGTTTTAACAAGCCATTGCGAATGACAAAGACATGCTGAGGATTACGTTCAAAGGGTAGGTTATAGTAAGCCCATTGAGGCACCAAAAACACTTGCCGAGATACGCCACCGTCTACGTGTAATTCTTCAAAGCGCTGCTGCCCATCATCAATAACAATGCTTTTTGCTGGAAATGCACCAGGTACAGAACTACTTGCAATAATGATATTTTGAATCAGTGTGATGGCCTCGTCACTGCCTACTTGAGCAATCTTTCCCACATCCCACAAAGACATTTTTTCGTTATCCAGATTGGTTGTTCCAATAACCAATAAACGTCCTTTAGCCCGCTGCTCTGCTAACTGTTTAACAATGTCGGCATCAATGTAACTTCGTACTTGATCCTCAAAGCCTGCGGTATCAAGTACTGCTTCCCCACGCAGTAAGCTCCAAATGCTTTTAACCTGAAACAAACTGCTCATTGGCGTTTCGGTATAATAATTTTTTAGGGTTGAATCATAGTCACTGCCCAAATACGCAAAAACCGAGACAATCGCGCCGGTTGATACCCCAGTCACCAAGTCAAACTCCGGCCTATCACCGTTGGCCGTCCAAGCGTTTAAGACACCAGCCGAAAAGGCACCGTTTACTCCACCTCCCGACAACGCCAAGTGGTAAATGTCACTTCCCACACCGTTATTTCGCGCTCGGCTGTCGAGGATACTTTGATACTCTTGCTCAATATTATGCTCAGTAATTTCGGTGCTTTCGCCATCCCAATATCGCAGCCCAGCGGTGGCTAATGGATACATTAACTCAGATTCTTGAGCAGCATTTCTCTCTGGTGAACTGCAGCCAACGACCATAAATAGCAGTAAAGCTAAGCAAAACCTTGAACGTATTGAAATAAGCGGGAGCGTAGACAAAGAAAAGCACTCCAATTGAAGTAAATGAATAGAATAATCGTAACAGAAAGCAAGACAAATAAATTTAGTTATTACTGTAAATAAGAGCTAGGGCTAACATCCATGCTCAGCCCAAACTGAGCAAAATTAGAAACGGTAATCTACCGACATATAAACTTGCTGCGTATCGTTTATTTTAACTCCGTGCGATTGATAATCTTGGTCTAAGTAACGGTAAGCAAGTTCTGCACTCCAGTTACTATTGATGCGATACATCACACCAGCTTGTCCGCCCCATACAAATTCTGTGGAGCTTTGATTATTAATTTCGCTGTCTGCCGCACCAATAGAAGCACCAGCAAATACACTAAATTTCTCACTAACCGGATGGATGTAATCGTAAGATGCTAAAAAGGTATTTTGACTTAATTCGTCCATGTAAGCATAAGTGCCCATCACACGGTGATTTTCGTTGATGATGGCACCACCACGCAATTGAAACGTTGCGTCATCATCTCCGCCAGTATATTCACCTTTGATATTGTCAGCTTGATAACCAACACCACCACCAACAAACCAATCTACATCTGCGTTAGCTGCGTGAGCGCCTACAGAAACTGAAGAAATAATTAGTGCGCTCAATATAGTCTTTTTATTCATAGTGTTTATTCTCGCCATTTGTAAAGAATCATCATTGGTTAACTCTATTGAGATAACCAAACCGTATTAAGAAGTAACTCTTCCTTAATAACGCGTTAAGCAGCTCGCTGTTGATTGGCGACTGCCGGCACATAATACCGATACAAATTGTTTGGATATAGCATCGCCAACATCACAAACTGTCACGAATAACATTACAATATAGTGATTATAAAATGCTGAAGGTTTTACTTACTTGGATAAATTAAGCTGACGTTTAGTTTTATGAGTGGCTTGCGCACTAACCGGGTCATCAGGCCAAGGGTGCTTGGGGTAACGCCCTTTCATCTCTTTTTTAACTTCTACATAGGCAGACTGCCAAAAGCTGGCTAAATCTTGAGTAAGCTGCAAGGGTTTGCCGCCAGGAGAGAGCAACTCTAAGGTAATAGCAACTTTATTGCCTAGCTGGGGAGACTGCGGTTGGCCAAACATCTCCTGCAGTTTAATGGCCACAACCGGAGCTTGCCCTAGTTGGTAACGAATGGCCGCCCGATTGCCGGAAGGTGCTAAATAGTGGCTAGGCACTAAACTTTCGATTTGTTGCTGTTGCTGCCAATCTAGCCGCGACTTTAAGGCCGCCAACCAATCGATATTTTTAAGCTGCTGCCATGTTCGGCAACTCGCCAAGTGCATAGTTAGCCATTGCTCTGCATCCTCTAACAGCGCTTCTTCGCTAAAATCTGCCATCGCCAGTTCGCTAAACCACTGTTGAGCACAACGCACCCGCTCAAGCCAAGCGTTGGCCTTATCGCCAATTGGCAACCAAGCAAAGCCTTTAACTCGAATCTGCTTAAGCCAAGCACTTACCACTTGTTCTGCTTCAAGCTGCTCAGCTGCTTTGGCACTTAGCACCAACTCACCTAAGCATTGCTGTTTTTCGGCGACGATTCGTTTAGCTGAATCAGACCACTGGCAATGTAACCTGCTAGTAAAGCGCTCTGCTTGTAAGGTTTTTAGTTGCGCTAAATCTAGCTGGCAAGCCAGCGCAACTTTGCCTTGGTTTCGTCCCTCAGGCCAATATAGATCGCACACCACTAAGGCATCACTTTTGCTCAATTGATGTTGCTGCTCGTCAAGTGCTAAACCAAAACCACCACTGCAGGTATAATTACTCCCTTGGCGCTTTAAGGCGATTCTGTCGGGAAACGCTTGAGCCAACAACAAGCCATCCCAATGCTCCGCTACGCCCCCAGTAGCTTTAACTTTAAAACGCTGAGCAAGTTGTTTTAATTGTTGCTGATATTGCTGCTTAGCAAGGTCTTTTAAGGCTGTAAATGCTTGGCTAAGTTGATCACTTTGATGTGAGTTATTGCTATCTAACAAAGCCGCTAACTCACAAGCTCGCCACAACAATCCTTCAACATTGTGTTGCTGCTGCCATTGCTGAGCTTGATCTAACATGGCTAACATTCGTGGCCCAACACCACTGCTATTTAGTTGCTCCGCTCGATCACTTAAACGCCCATCCTTTAGTAAAGCTAAATCACTCAACAATTGCTTGGCTTGCCCAAGGTGAGCACTAGGTGGTATGTCCAGCCATTGCAATTCACTGGCATTGGCTCCCCAATGCAGGAGTTCAATCACTAAACGACTTAACTCACTGCGAGTGATCTCTGGGCTAGCAGCAAAGGGGCGATGATTTAACTGCTCTTCGCTGTAGGCGCGATAACAATGACCAGCTTGTAAGCGCCCTGCTCGCCCTGCCCGTTGTATCGCCGATGCCTTGCAAATCATTTTAGTTTGTAAGCGCGTGGTTCCACTATTGGCATGATAACTTGCTTGGCGCTCTAAACCGCTGTCTACCACACAACTAATGCCATCAATGGTTAAACTGGTTTCGGCAATATTGGTGGCTAACACGATTTTATGTTTACCGTATTGCGCCGGACGAATAGCCGCTTGTTGCTCGGCTAAACTTAGCTTGCCGTAAAGGCTATGTAGCTGATACTCGGCCGACAATAATGGCCGCAAGTGCTGCTCAACTTGGCGAATTTCAGCATTACCCGGCAAAAACGCCAACACACTGCCAGATTGCTCGGCCATGGCTTTTGCCACTAACTGAGCAAAGCGCTCGCTCCATTGCCAATCACGTTTAATGGTGTGATAACTATAAGTAATGGGAAAACTGCGACCTTGGCTTTCTAGTATCTGCGCCTCGGGCAATAGCTTGCTCAAGGCATCACTTTCAAGCGTTGCCGACATAATCATTAGCTTTAACTCTGGGTTAAAAGCCTGCTGCACTTCTAGGCTAAGCGCTAAACCTAAATCGGCATGAATGCTGCGCTCGTGAAATTCATCGAAGATCACCATCGCTACGCCATCAAGCTCAGGGTCTTGCTGAATCAAGCGGGTTAATATGCCTTCGGTTACCACTAATAATTGGGTCTGAGAAGAATGTCGCTTGTCACCGCGCATTTGGTAGCCTACTCGCTCCCCCACCGATTCGCCCAATTGGCTTGCCAAAAACTCTGCGATATTGCGCGCAGCTAAACGCCGTGGCTCCAGCAAAATAATTTTGCCTTTAAGCTTTGCTTGTTGCAGTAACATTAGCGGTAACGCTGTCGACTTACCGGCTCCCGGTGGAGCGCACACTATGAACTGTTGTTTATTGCTCAAACTCGCCAGTAAATCGAGGAATATCTGGGTAACAGGCAATGCGCTCAAAACCGCTCCATTATTGCGAAACACTAAATCCGGCTAGTGTACCCAAAGCGTGAGAGTGACCCAAGTAAACTTATTCTCCAGCTTAGCGCTTAAGTGTTAGCATGCATTCACTATTTACTCGCTTAACAACGCTGTATGTCATTTGAATCACCATTAAAAGCTGCCACCTTAATCAAACGCTACAAACGTTTTCTCGCCGATGTAGTTCTTGAAGACGGCAGTGAAACCACCATTTACTGTGCCAACACAGGCGCTATGACTGGTTGTGCCGAACCTGGCAACACCGTTTGGTACAGTCAATCAAACAACCCTAAACGTAAGTACTCACTTAGCTGGGAGCTCAGCCAAACCAAAGATGGCGATACTATTTGTGTGAATACCGCCAAAGCAAACGAGTGGGTTGAACAAGCTATTCAACAAAACATTATTACCGAGCTAAGCGGCTATGCTCAGCTTCGCCGCGAAGTAAAATATGGCAGCGAAAACAGCCGCATCGATTTTTTGCTGGAAGACCCAAAGCGTGAAAAGTGCTACATAGAGGTGAAATCTTGTACCTTGCTGCAAAACGGTAAAGGCTATTTCCCAGATGCAGTAAGCACCCGCGGTCAAAAGCATTTACGAGAACTTATTGAAATGAAGCAACAAGGTCATCGCGCGATATTGTTGTTTGCCGTATTACACAGCGGAATAAATTCTGTTCAAGCTGCTGCTCACATCGACCCAACTTACGCAGAATTACTAGAATTAGCTAAGCAACAAGGGGTAGAAGTGCTGGCTTACAAAGCCAAACTAAACCCTCAGCAATGCAAGCTAGATCATGCCGTTCCGGTGTACTAGATCGGTCACTGCTATACTGACTTGTACATTAATATTTACATGAAATTGAGCTAAGTTTGACTCATGGCAAACTGGAACATTTTGCAAATAACGGCTAGATGATAGGGATGACGGTGACATTTTTATGACAACATCAGCAAAACATTTACTACTTTAGAGGAGTGGTCAAAAAAACAGCAAACAGTCTAATTTCTTTTACCGAGCTTAGGCAGAATTGGCAAATTCATGGCAATTCATTTGCGGTACGTTAGCCTTTCTGCTATAGATACCCGCCTAATTTACATCCTCGACTGTTTAACGAAAAAAGTCGTACGGAATTTGGGAGAGAAGTATGCCAGACGGCAAAAAGAAAACACTAGGTGTGCTCTCTATCGCAGGGGTTGAACCATATCAAGCTCAGCCTGGCGAAGAGTACATGAACGATGCTCAGTTAGACCACTTCCGAACTATTCTTGAAGCGTGGCGCAACCAACTTCGTGAAGAAGTTGATCGCACTGTAACGCATATGAAAGACGAAGCGGCTAACTTCCCTGATCCAGTTGACCGCGCAGCGCAAGAGGAAGAATTCAGCCTTGAACTTCGTACTCGCGACCGCGAACGCAAGCTGATCAAAAAAATCGAGAAGACCTTACTTAAAATTGAAGATGACTTCGGTTTTTGTGATGCCTGTGGTGTGGAAATCGGCATTCGCCGTTTAGAAGCTAGACCAACAGCTGATCTGTGTATCGATTGCAAAACCTTAGCTGAGATCAAAGAGAAACAACTGGTCGGCTAGTTTTTGTTTAAAGCCAAGGCAGATAAGCTAATCACTCTATCTGCCTAGCTTTATATTGTAAGAATTTTACTATGAGCGCTAAGCCCTACGTAGGCCGTTTTGCCCCTTCCCCTTCAGGCCCCTTACACTTAGGCTCTTTAGTTGCCGCCGTTGGCAGCTACCTTCAAGCTCGTCATCACCAAGGTCAATGGTTAGTTCGCATTGAAGACATCGATCCGCCGAGAGAACAAGCCGGTGCGAGTAAACTTATCCTGCAACAGCTAGAACAGTTTGGCCTACATTGGGATGGTGAAGTCTTATATCAAAGCCAGCGCCTAGAAGCGTACCAAGATCAAATTAACCATTGGCTAAACCAAGACAGTGCTTACTTTTGCCAATGTACCCGCAAACAAATAAAAGCTTCCGGCGGCTACTATCTTGGTACTTGTCGCCATCTACAGTTAACTGGCCAAGATCAAGCCGTGCGATTACAAAGCACGCGGGCCATTGAACAATTTGAAGATGTGGCTTACGGCACAGTAAATATTCCAGCTGCCTTAGCCAAAGAAGACTTCATCATAAAACGCCGTGACGGCCTATATGCCTATAATCTAGCGGTGAGTTTAGATGACGCCGAACAAGGGATTACCGAAGTTGTAAGAGGTGCAGATTTAATTCTTACCACTGGTAGGCAGTTAGCCATTTTTGAGCTTTTAGCTAAACCTGCTCCAAATTATTTGCATCTTCCATTAGTGCTTGATGAAAGTGGCAATAAACTCAGTAAGCAAAACCACGCGCCTTCTATTTCGGGCAAGCAAAATCAGCAATTACTGCTGCAAGCCTTAAGATATTTAGGGCAAACGAGCGAAGCCGACTGGCTTGAACTAAGCTGTGAGCAAATACTAATCAAGGCTCTAGAAAATTGGCGGCTTTCTGTAGTACCAAAAATCTCACTAGACAGCCAGTGAATTAGTTGTATTTCTTTGTAAAAAAGCTATATTAGCGCCTTATTTTTCACCATGTAGATAATGCGCGCTCAAGGGGGCACCCATTTTACGCAAACTCGCCAAAGTATATAAGCGGATCATCAAGCCAAATAGCGCTGAGCCAGTAGGCTTGGAGCAACAGGTGATCCCTCGTGCTGAGCACAATATTTCTCGCCAAGACATCAGCGAAAACGCCCTTAAGGTGCTTTATCGCTTACACAAGTCGGGCTACAACGCTTATTTAGTGGGCGGTGGCGTGCGTGACTTATTGCTAGGCAAGCAACCTAAAGACTTTGACATTGCAACCAATGCTACCCCTGAGCAGATTAAAGCCTTATTCCGCAATTGTCGGTTAGTTGGCCGCCGTTTTCGTTTGGCACACATTTTATTTGGCCGAGAAATTATTGAAGTAGCCACCTTCCGTGGTCATCATGACAACGCCAATGCCAATACCGAATCAAAACGCAGTGAAGAAGGCATGTTACTGCGCGACAACGTGTACGGCAGCATCGATGAAGATGCAGAGCGTCGCGACTTCACCGTAAATGCGCTGTATTACAACATTGCCGACTTTTCCGTTGTCGATTTTGCGGGTGGTATAAATGATATTGCGGAGCGCCGCTTACAATTAATTGGTGATCCAGAAACGCGCTACCGTGAAGATCCAGTAAGGATGCTTCGAGCGGTGCGTTTTGCGGTTAAACTGGACTTTAGCATTGCGCCTGAAAGCTGTGACCCAATTGCACAATACGGTCACCTACTGAAAGATATTCCCGCGGCGCGCCTATTTGAAGAATGTTTAAAGCTATTCTTAGGCGGCGATGGTAAATCTACCTTCAAAATGCTGGCCGATACTCAACTACTTTATCCGCTATTCCCGCTGTTAAAACCCTTGTTACAACAATGGGATGAAGACGCACCAGAGCTACGCTTTATGCTCATGGCCTTAGCCAGCACCGATAAGCGGGTACGTGGCGACCAAAAAGTAACGCCTGCCTTTGTATTTGCAGCACTGCTGTGGCCACTATTAGAAATAAAGAAAGACGAATTACTCATAGAGCTTTCTTTAGGCGAGCATGACGCATCGGCAATGGCGATGAACTGGTTGCTCGACCAACAGTGTAAGAGCGTAGCGATACCAAAACGCTTCACCACTGGCATTCGCGAAATATGGCAGCTACAGGCTCGCCTAGATCGTCGTTTTGGTAAACGCGCCTTCCAAACCTTTGGTCATCCGCGCTTTAGAGCTGCTTTCGACTTTTTAGAGTTGCGTGCTAAAGCCACTCAAGACAAACACCTTGGCGAGTTGGCCCAATGGTGGCAACAATGGCAACGCAGTAACGAGCAAGGCCGCAATACCATGGTTCGCGAGTTAAATAAAAACTCAGGCCGCAGCAAAAGCCGTCGTCGTCCGCGTAAGCCAAAAAAGACTGACAGTTAATAATGACCACTTGCTTCCTGGCCTTAGGCAGTAATTTAGTCAACCCGCTCCATCAAGCCATCGCAGCTAGGCGTGCTCTAGCGGCCTTGGCTGAACTCGATGTTGTTGCTAGCTCTTCACTGTATCAAAGCCGCCCAATGGGGCCACAAGATCAGCCGGACTATCTGAATGCAGTACTCCAGCTAGAAACTGATTTGGCACCACTCGACTTACTCGATCTTTGCCAAAAGATCGAATTAGAACAAGGTCGCGAACGTAAAGAACAACGTTGGGGCCCTAGAACCCTAGACCTCGATATATTGCTTTATGGCAAACAAATCATCGATACACCACGACTAACCGTGCCGCACTATGGAATGAAGCAGCGAGAGTTTGTATTATTACCGCTCGCTGAAATTGCCAATGATTTATGCTTACCAGACGGAAGTTTGGTGCAACAGTTAGCAGAATCTATCGACAGCAACGGCTTACAAGTTTTTAAATGCCCCCAAGAGTGGGCTTAAAGCTAATATTCACTAACAAATTTGCCTCGTAGTTTGAGGCAAACGGTAACGAACTATGAGCAGATTTACAGTTTCTCACTTACAAAAGTTTAAACAAAACAACGAGAAATTCTCCTGTATCACCGCTTACGATGCGAGCTTTGCTGCATTGTTTGATGAGTTAGGCATGCATATGCTGTTAATTGGTGATTCACTAGGCATGGTACTGCAAGGTCACAAAGATACCTTGGCAGTAAGCATTGATGATATTGCCTACCATACTCGCTGTGTTGCTCGTGGCACCGAAAAAACTATGATCGTAGCCGACATGCCTTTTATGTCTTACGCTACTCCAGAGCAAACTTACCAAAACGCCGCCAAGCTTATGCAAGCCGGTGCGCAAATGGTAAAAGTAGAAGGTGGAGAATGGTTAAGCCCTACCATTAAAGGCTTGGTTGAGCGCGGTGTTCCAGTATGTGGTCACCTTGGTTTAACGCCTCAATCTGTGCATTTGTTTGGTGGTTATAAAGTTCAAGGCCGCGGCGAGCAACAAGCTCAAGAGATGTTGCAGCATGCTAAGCAACTAGAAGCAGCCGGTGTTCAATTGTTGGTATTAGAATGCATTCCTACAGAACTCGCTAAACTCATCACGGAAGCCTTAAGCATTCCGGTAATTGGCATTGGCGCAGGTAACGTAACCGATGGTCAAATCCTCGTAATGCATGATGCTTTTGGCATTAGCAAGGGCCACATTCCTAAGTTTTCTAAAAACTTCTTAGCTGAAACCGGCGATATTCGCGGTGCAATTAGTCTCTATTTGGAGCAAGTTGCTTCAGGTGAGTTCCCAGGTGAAGCACAGAGTTTTAGTTAATGCTTAAAGTTGTAGAACAGCCGAGTGAATTACGCTCGGCCCTAGATGCCGCGCGCCTAAAAGGTCGAAAAATTGGCTTTGTTCCCACCATGGGCAATCTGCATGCTGGCCATATTGCGCTAGTTAATGAAGCCCAAAAAAGCTGCGATGTAGTGGTGGTGTCTATTTTTGTTAATCCGCTGCAATTTAACAACAGCAGTGATTTAGCCAACTACCCTCGCACCCTAGAACAAGATATTTCAGCGCTAAACCAAGCTGGTGCTGATTTTGTGTTTACCCCTAGCGCTGAAGTACTTTACCCAAATGGTTTGGAAGCAGAGACTAAAGTAACAGTGCCTGTTCTTTCAGACATTCTGGAAGGCGAATTACGCCCTGGTCATTTTGATGGCGTCTCGACTGTGGTTTGTAAGCTGTTTAATCTGGTGCAGCCACATTTGGCAGTATTTGGTGAAAAAGACTATCAGCAGCTCGCGCTTATTCGCAAGATGACCGCAGATCTGTTACTGCCAATTGAAATTATTGGCCTTGCTACGGTAAGAGAAGCGAGTGGTTTAGCCATGAGCTCACGCAACAACCGCTTAAGCGGCGAGCAACTGCAAACCGCGCCACTATTAGCAAAAGAGATGCGGAACATCGCATCACAGCTAAACCACTACAATCAAGCTGAACTTAGCAAAGCAGCCCAACAAACGCTGGAAAACAACGGATTTAAGTGCGACGGTATCGATATCGTAGACGCCGAAAGCCTAAGCCCCCTATCCCCCCAATCTCGCTCTGCTGTTATTCTAATGGCCGCCTTCCTCGGAGAAGTAAGGCTAATAGATAACTGCGTGATTGAACTACACTAATTTCGTCGATTAAAAGAGAGAACGTCAATGCAAACCACTATGCTAAAAGGCAAACTTCACCAAGCACGCGTAACCCATGCAGAGCTCAACTATGAAGGCTCTTGTGCTATCGACCAGGATGTTTTGGATCAAGCAGGTATTCTCGAATACGAGAAAATTGATATCTATAATATTGAGAATGGCGAGCGTTTTTCTACTTACGCAATCTCTGGTGAACGCGGCTCAAAAATCATCTCAGTAAATGGCGCAGCAGCACGTCGCGCAGCCGTGGGCGACCGAGTCATTATTTGTGCTTATGTTGGTATGAGCAACGAAGAAGCTAAGTCTCATAAACCTTCTTTGGTTTACCTAAACGAGAACAACGATATCGTTAGAACCAGCAAAGATATTCCAGTTCAATTAGCTTAGCACCAAAGCTGTGCAGGCTTTAAAATGGCGCACCATCTACGTGCGCCATTTTTGTACCTTTTGTCATAAAACAGCAAATAAACCCTTACATTTAACCTCATCGCAACATCACCAAAATATCTCTCCAACAATAAAATCAAAACTAGCGATAAGTTTGCCTTATTAAGGACTTACCAAAGCTTTGGTTTGTTTTTTGCTGTAAAGAACTAAAGATTGAAGTTTGTAGCGCAGGGAGCGGTCGTGCTAAGTATTTATCTGGTATTGCTGGTGTTATTTGTCTTAGCATTAATACCTATTCCATCAATAGTATCCAGCCATCGTCGAGCTGATAATCAACAACAGGTTGAACATACACAATTGCTGCAATCGCTCAATCATATGACAAGAAGACATTGGCGAATGCAGGCTCAGAAGCTCTCTGACCCACTGTTTTCGCCTGCTGAGCTAGATGGCACCAAAGAGCAAATTGAAGAAATAATGGTGTTGCTACAAGCTCAAAACAACTACCGCTACTGTGCCAAGGTAGAACAGATTATTTTACATTGGCAAGCACTTGCCCACTGCCAAAACCTAAGCCAACTTCGCCACTATCATCAGCAAATATTGCAACTCACCCAACTGACCACCAGCGACTCTTTTAAACAAAACACTCAAAAGGGAACAGTCTTTGCTTTGACTCCTAATAAGTAAATATGCGGATACGTATAAAGGAGTTTAAATGCGTAGTGCAGCCACTATTTTTTATAGCTTTCTGTTTGGTTTTTTAGTGCTTATAGGATTGAGCATTATTGACCTACAACAGCAGCAAAGCCTCACTAACCTCGCTTTAGTCTGTTTAAGCTTGTGTTTAAGTGGCCTCACCTTAAGTGTGCTCAAACTGTTGATGCAACAAATTGAGCAACCAGACAAGGTACACAGTAAAGGCTTAGCCAGCTACCTATTCCAAGACACTCGTCACCAGCAACTCGAACTGCTAAGAGAACAGCAACGCCGAGTATTAGAACAGCAAGATGCCTTAGACGAAATCAGTCACTGCTCAAAAGAATTGTCATTGCAGGCTCAGTCGGTAGCTTCGGGCGCAGTGCAACAAGCAGATGCTAGCCAAGCCTCTGCCAGCGCGGTAGTAGAAATGAGTGAAAGCATTAAGGATGTTGCCGAGCAAGTTAAGCTGGTAGCGGAAGCCAGCTTTGAAGCCAAGCGCTTTTCGGAATTGGGCCAAGAGGCCGCTTTAGTTGCTCAACAAGGTACCGAAAAAATGGTGGCTAAAGGAGAAGTTAGCCTTGAGAAGGTGACCCAATTACACCAGAAATCGAACACCGTAAGCAGCATTTCAAAAACCATTGAAGAAATAGCTGAACAAACGAACTTATTGGCACTTAACGCCTCCATCGAAGCCGCTCGTGCAGGTGAGCATGGTCGCGGCTTTGCCATTGTGGCCAACGAAGTAAGAAATCTTGCTAACCGCAGTCATCAATCTGCCAACGAAATCAGCGACAGTATGCGTGAAGTACAACGTAACATTAATGAAGTGCTCGAGCACATTACTCAGCTAACCACCCAAGCTCAAGAGATTCAAGACACTGTGGATAATTCACGCCAGCAACTTAAGCTGATTTACACCAAAAACCAAGAGCTTCAAGCCCAAACAGAAATGATAGCGAGCAACAGTGAACAACAACACGCGGCAACTATCGAGCTTTCTGCTCACATCAACCAAGTAGCAGACTCCGCCCGAGAAAACACCGCCAGCGCCGAGCAAAGCGCCGACATTGCCAAACACCTTAGCGTGTTAAGTCAGCAAGGAGCGTAATATGAATACTAGCGTTATTATTGCCACTAGCGTAATTAGCCTACTGCTAATATCAGTTGCTATCTCTTGGTTATTAGCCAAGCGCCGCACTCAACAGCAGTACGCAGGCCTTGCAGCATTAAAGCAGCTAAAGAACTTGGTGGTATCGCTGCAAAAACATCGCGGCCTAAGTTGCGCCATTCTAAATGGCGACCAACAGCAATCTGCCGCATTAAATGCGCAACAAAAGCAAATTGTAAGCGCCCACCTTAGCTTAAGCGAAGACAGCTTTGTATCGCGCCAAGCTCGTTGGGATAGCTTTAATCAACACTGGCCAAGGCTACAGCAAAATTGGCCAAGCAATAACTTAGAGAACAACATTGCTCAACACAGTTTGATGATCAAAAACTTGCTGTTTTTGTCTCAAGACCTAGCCAGCTTTTACTGCTTATCTAGCCTAAGTAAGCAACATAAAAACATCGACTTTTTGTGGTTTGAACTGTTGGAAACAGCTGAATCAATTGGTCAAGTAAGGGCGCTAGGCAGCGGTTTGGCAGCCGCCAAACAAAGCAGCAGTGTTGAGCGAATCCGTTTGGCTTTCTTGCACAATAAAATCGCCCAAATTGATTCGCAATCACTTAACCATTTTGCTCATAGCTTTATTCCCAATGACCCAGCTTATCAGCCCTTGTTGGAACAGCTACTTGATACCATAGAGGTTGAGTTGATCAACAAACCTCAGCCGACTATTTCGGTGAATGAGTATTTTCAGCAGGCGAGTAAAGTACTGGAAGGGCTATACCAACTATTTGATGCTGGAATAGCCCATTTAGAAGCGCAGCAGCACGCTAAACATTAGCTAGTCTAAGTGGCTACGCAGCTGCCAAAGTTGCTGGCCACTGTTTTGATATTTACGTTCAAAAGCAGTAATTGGTGTACCGGTTTTAAAGCTATTTAGCTGGCTTGAATGGCCAGCTAATTCTAGCGCTACTTGAAACTCTTCCAAGTAAGTTTGCCAGTTACTGCGCAGTTCGAGTTGCCCACCAAGCTTAAGCAAATAAGGGAACACGGCACTGCCGTGCCAACGACGCTGCAAGTGTCGCGACTTTGGCCAAGGATTCGGGTATAGGATGTAATGATGACTAGGCTGCCACCCAGCTTCCACGGCCAAACGCCAAAAGTCGTTTAAATCCACTTGCAGTAACAAGTAGTTTTGCCCAGCTTGGTCAAAATGCGCCTGGTGCTTAGTTAGCCGATGGGCAGATTTATCCATGCCAATCACCAGAGCATCAGGGTGCAATTCAGCCAAGGCTGCAGTGCTCACACCCGTACCACAGCAAGAATCAAACACCAGAGGTCGCGCCGCCGCCTCTACCTGCTTTTCTAACTGCAAAAATGCTTCTAGAGTATGCTGGCGATAAGGCTTTTTGAACTCTTCATCAAGGTGGCGCTGTACCACCTTGTTTAAGTTTTCGTGGATACCTTGCTGGTTAGAGCTAACGCTACGAGAGTTGCCTTCCATTATGCTCTCAACCCGTAACCGCGTTTGATCAAGATATACGCCCAGGTATACAAGATGGCGATAAAGCCCAAGATCATGCTAAATGAAAAATACAGCGATACATCGGTTATGCCCAAGAAGCCAAACCGAAAGGCGTTAACCATATAAACAATCGGGTTGATTTTCGACACTCCCTGCCAAAACTCAGGCAGTAAACTAATTGAATAGAATACCCCTCCCAAGTAAGTAAGCGGCGTTAAGATAAAGGTAGGGATGATGCTAATGTCATCAAAGGTATTGGCGTAAATCGCATTAATAAGCCCACCTAATGCAAACAGTATTGAGGTTAACAACACCGTGAGCATAATCGCGGCAACACTGTGTAACTGCAGAGGAACAAAGAATAGCGATACCATTGTTACAATAAAGCCAACACATAAGCCACGAGCAACACCACCACCAACAAAACCAAAAATGATGATGTAGTTTGGTACCGGCGCGACGAGCAGCTCTTCAATGTTTCGCTGAAACTTACAGCTAAAAAACGAAGACGCTACATTGGAGTATGAGTTGGTAATCACTGACATCATAATCAAACCAGGAACAATGAATTCCATGTAGCTATAGCCACCCATTTGACCAATTCGCGAACCAATCAGGTTACCAAAAATAACAAAATACAGGCTCATAGTAATGGCAGGCGGTACCAAGGTTTGCACCCAAATTCGACCAAAACGAATGATTTCTTTACTTAAAATGCTTTTTAAAGCGGTGCCATACAATGCGAGCTTCATGCTTGCCTCCCTTGAGCAACTAAGGTGACAAATAGTTCTTCTAAACGGTTAGCTTTATTGCGCATGCTATGAACCACCACACCTGTTTCATCCAGCAAGCGAAACACTGCATTTAAGCCTTGGCTTTTTTCTACATCAACTTCCAAGGTGTGATCGTCAACTAAGCGTGATTCGAAACCAGCTAGCTCCACCGCTTGCTGGCGGCTTTCAATATCAAAAATAAAGGTTTCTAGGTTTAACTTTGAGAGAAGCTGCTTCATTGAAGTGTTTTCTACCAGCTCACCCTTATCGATAATACCGATATTGCGGCACAGCATTTCAGCTTCTTCCAAGTAGTGAGTAGTTAGAATAATAGTTATGCCTTGGCTATTAAGCTGCTTCAAGAAATCCCACATTGAACGACGTAGCTCTATGTCTACACCGGCGGTTGGCTCATCCAAGATAAGCAACTTTGGCTCATGCATTAAGGCTCGCGCAATCATCAATCGGCGCTTCATACCACCGGATAATTCGCGCGCTCGGGCATTGCGTTTTTCCCACAAGTCCAATTGGGCGAGGTACTTTTCTGCGCGTTGCATCGCAAGAGGCCGCGGCACGCCATAGTAACCTGCTTGATTCACCACAATTTGCAACACTGTTTCAAATTGGTTGAAATTAAACTCTTGGGGAACAAGACCAACATAAGACTTGGCTGCTTCCAAATCGGTATCAATGTCATGCCCAAAAATCTTAACCGAGCCAGCAGACTTATTTACCAAAGAGGTAATCACCCCAATCGAGGTCGACTTACCCGCTCCATTTGGGCCTAACAACGCAAAGAAATCTCCTTGCTCAACCACTAAATCGAAGCCTTTTACCGCTTGCACCCCACCGGGGTAGGTTTTCTTCAAACCTTGAATCGCTAACGCCTGCATAATCACAACTTAAATTAACAATAAAAAAATGGGCCCTTAGGGCCCAATGATTAACCACTTAGTCTAGCGGTATCACTTTGCCCACATAGGGTAGATTGCGGTAGTACTGGTCAAAATCAAGGCCATAGCCAATCACAAATTCGTCAGGAATAGTGAATCCAGCCCAATCAACAGGCACTTCAACTTCTCGGCGTGAAGGCTTATCTAGCAAAGTACAAATAGATACACTGTTTGGCTCACGCAAAGACAGCATTTCTCTCACTTTACTTAAGGTATTACCGGTATCGATGATATCTTCAACGATGATCACGTCGCAGCCTTTAATATCATCATCTAAATCTTTTAGTACACGAACGTCTCGGGTACTTACCATGCTACTGCCGTAGCTTGATACCGTCATGAAATCGAGCGTTAAGCTACGATCAATTTTACGCGCCAAATCAGACAGAAAAATACAAGAGCCACGTAATAAGCCAACCAGTACCAATTTGCGGTCAGATGAGAACTTTTGTTCAATCTCCTTACCAATTTCTGCTACTCGTTGAGCAATTTCCTGCTCGCTGATCATTTCTTCTACGCGATGTTTCATAATGTCGACCTATCAATTGGCTGAGTATCTCAGCAAAAACTTATCTAGCATGAATGAAAAAAGAAAAACAAATATACGAATTATCAATAAATTAACAAACAAATCATTAGTTGTTTATATCAATAGCTATTAATTAGCTTGTAAATACACTATGATTTAATTGAAAGGCATTCGCATGTCGTCGGTTCTTTTTCACTGAACGACACATTTTAGATGATTTTTATCTGAAATGGTAAACAAGAAATGCCTCATAAAAAATAATAATTGAAATAACAAACGCGAGAACAAACTATGCAAACTAGCACCTTAAGACGCCGTACCCGGCTGTCACCAGAAGTTCGCCGTAAACAGCTCATGCAATGCGCTGTTGAAATTTTTGCCCGTCGTGGTATTGGTCGTGCAGGTCACGCCGAAATCGCTGAACTAGCAAACGTATCGGTAGCAACTGTTTTTAACTACTTTAATACCCGCGAAGACCTAGTGGATGCTGTTCTATCTGAGGTAGAGCAAACTATGTTAGGTTTGGTTGAGCAAACTTACCCAACTGATGAAAATGCGATTACAGCTATCCAGCATCATTTGTCAGCTTTGGTAGAACTGGCTTACAGCAACTCAGATGTGACTCACATTTGGCTAGAGTGGAGCTCTTCAGTACGTGAAGACGTATGGCCACGTTTTAGCGCTGTAATGGCTAAAATCAACCAACAAATTGGCGAGAGCATTCAATCGGGCTTCGATAGCAAAGAAATCAGTAGCGCGCTAAATGCTTTACAAGCTGCTCAAGCGATTAACGCAGGATTGTACCTAGCAGTACAAATGATTAATCGACCAGACAGCCCAGAGCGCCAAGAAGTTGTAGATTTCTTGAATGACTTTGTATTGTCACTACTGCGCCCACCGGGTAAATAAGTAGTAAGGGCCCTAAGGGCCCTTTTTTAATGCTCGATTAACGCACTAAGCTTGGTGTGTATACCTTCAAACCCGCCATTGCTCATTACCAAAATCTGATCACCTTCGGCCATCATTTCAGCTACTTGCTCAACTATCTCGGCAACACTGCTAGCGACCTTCGCCTGCTTAAGCGTGGCTGCTGTATTCGCAATGTATTGGTTGCTTTGATCTGGCTGATACAAAAATACCACGTCGGCCACTTGTAAACTCTCGGCTAAACGTTCTTGATGCACGCCCATTTTCATGGTGTTAGAGCGAGCCTCCAAAATCGCAATAATCCGCTGCTTTCCTACTTGGGCACGTAAACCAGCTAAGGTACTACTGATTGCACTTGGATGATGGGCAAAGTCATCAAACAAACGAATACCATTTTTCTCAGATAACAATTCGAGGCGTCGTTTAGGTGGTAAGAATGTTTGTAAGCTATCAATAGCAAGGCTAGGCAAAACCCCAACATGACGAGCTGCGGCTATTGCCATTAAGGCGTTCTCAGCATTGTGCTGACCAATTAAATCCCAACTTAAAATACCTTGGGATTGACCATTTAATACTATATCCAGCTCGCTACAATCACTTTTATTAGCGTGCCACTGCCACGCTTCACCGTCTCCAGTTTGCTCCAGATCAGACCAACAGCCTTGCTTAATAACCTGCTGAATTGCTTCATTATTTTTTGGTACGATAACTCGGCCAGAAGCTGGAACTATTCTCATTAAGTGATGAAACTGTTTTTGAATTGCAGCTAGGTCGTCAAATATATCAGCATGGTCAAACTCTAAGTTGTTTAACACCAAAGTGCGCGGTTGATAATGAACAAACTTGGAGCGTTTATCAAAAAATGCGCTGTCATACTCGTCTGCTTCCACCACAAAAAATGGCGTATCACCTAATCGAGCAGACCCTGAAAAGTTACGCGGAACGCCACCGATAAGGTAACCGGGCGCCATATCGTTATCTTCCAAAATCCACGCTAGCATACTTGCTGTAGTCGTTTTACCGTGCGTGCCTGCCACTGCCAATACCCACTTTTCGGGTAAAATATACTGTTTAAGCCACTCTGGACCGGAGCAATATTTGAGGCCTTTGTCTAAAACATATTCAACACAAGGGTTGCCCCGACTCATGGCATTCCCTACTACCACTAGATCAGGAGCAGGCTCTAATTGGGCAGGATCATAACCCTGAATAAGCTCTATACCTAAGGACTCCAATTGCGTGCTCATGGGTGGATATACGTTTAAATCACTGCCCGTTACACGCATTCCAGACTCACGTGCAAGCATCGCCAAACCACCCATAAAGGTGCCACAAATACCTAAAATATGAATATGCATAAATACAATATGTTTGAAAGCAAAAACCAGCGCCTAGAATAGCACTTAACGCTAGAAATTATTGAAGCTAATGTGTATTTCTGCGGGTTGTTTCTGGATCAGGAATTTGGATATATAACTGCTGTTGCTGGTAACGGTATGGTCGATACCAATTTAAACCACATTGATAGTCGCCTGTTGCGTTAAAAACACAGCCTATGGGCAGCTCTCTTAACCATTGCAGCTGAGCTTGATTGCGCAGCTGCTCCTGCCATAAATGTTGTTCTAGCAGCTCTTTTTGTAGCTCAAAGGCATCAACCTTATTTGGGTCTGAGCTTTTTTGCACAATAATAGGACCAGCAGTGGCAGAAAAAGCCAGCAGAAACATAGTAATAAAAGCGTATTTCAGTCGACGCACCATAAGTTTATCATCTACAATCTAAAGCCTTTAAAAGTTTAGGTGATTGCTCATGATTAAGCACGTTGTTATCGCATTTTTTACTCTTATTTTAATGGCCTGTAGCCAAACTCCAGAGTCAATGCTCAAGGTTGATGGTAGCTGTGAAGAACCTCGTCCACAGATTTGTACTATGGAATATGACCCAGTATGTGGCGAAGTGGATGGTGAGTTGAAAGAGTACGGTAATGCCTGTTCTGCCTGTGGCGATCCTGAGATAAATACATATCAAAAAGGCGCTTGCCCAAAGTAACAAATAATTAACAAAATTTAGCAAACTCGCCAATCAGTGCTATTTACTTAAGGTATAGCTAATTAGCACTGAGAGGCGATTATGAGTCGAACTGCTGCACTAGGCTTGCTTTGTTTAAGCAGCTTAATTTTTAGTAATCAGTCTCTTAGCATTGCTGCCAATGAACAACTTGGTGACAATACATTCTATGGCGAATGGCAATGGTCTGATACCCAAGGTCAATATCAGCAGCTAAAACTACAATTTTCTGAAGATTTAATTCATCAGTCTGAGGTAGAAACCTTTCGGTTAAGTTACAGCCTAACTTACCCATCGCAGGCAATTAGCGCTTATTTAAGCCCACGCTTAGAACATGCTGTTGCAATGATTAATCAGTATGTCGACGACCCCGAAACCCGTTTAGATGACATCCTTCAAGCACTGCGTAGTGACAGTGACAGCCCCTCTTCAAAAATGCTGTGGGATGCCTATGAACAATATACTCACGATGCATTTCGTCACCTAGGGTTACTGCCGTGCTTACATCCACAAGGGGCGCAGTACCCGTGCGTTCGCCCTAATTACTCACAGCTGTTTTACCAAAATCGCGACCGCGTAAATCCAATTATTGAGCACTTCACCCAGCAAGGAGATTTGAATAGATCACTTGCAGAAGCTCAAGCTTGGTTACTTACTATACCCAGCAAACAGGAGAACAATTACAGCTTTACTTCTCCGGTAGATGTATTAAAAGACAACCGAGCCGATAGCGATGAGCGCGCCTTATTGCTCGCGCTAGTATTAAGTGAACTGGCACCCAACTATCCTTTGTATATGGTATATCCGGCAGACAGCGTTGGAAGTGCTTCACCCGCTTGGTTAACCATTGATGCCAGCAGCGGTATCGAAGGACCTACAATAATCATTGGAGATAGTGCTCATACCCTTGTTTCAGGTTCGTCAGAGCTCATAAAAGAGATGTTGCTCGCAGAAGTACAATTGATTAGCGATGCCCTCTATTAAGATTTGTTGATTTTTTGTTATAAATGTTTCACACAGGTCTGATCTGATAAACTCAGCCAAGCATAAAGGATTACCACGTGAAGCATCTATTACTACTTTTAAGCCTACTACCAGCATGGGCGATGGCACTTAACGTAAATACTGGCGGCAACCTACCTAGCATTGATATTGATAACGCAGGGGAACTACAGCTTGCTGGTGACGATATCAGTTATAGCGCTTGGAGTACTCAACAACTTAACGGCAAGGTGATGCTTATTCAAGCAATGGCCGGACGAACGAGTGCTAAAGAACTCAATGCACCAATGATCGAAGCCGTAAAGCAAGCCAAATTTGGCGATGATGTTTACCAAACAGTAACCATAGTAAACCTAGATGACGCCATCTTTGGCACTTCTGGTTTTGTAAAAGGGAAACTAAAGAAAAACAAAAAAACCTTTCCAAAAGCAAGCTTCGTACTAGATAAAAAAGGAGAGCTGTTTAAGCTATGGCAGCTAAAAGCAAAGTCTTCGGCCATTATTCTACTTGATGCCAGCGGCACCGTTTTATTTGCTAAGGATGGAGAGTTAAATCAACAAGAAATCGATCAGGTTATTGGTTTGATTGAGGCGAATATCTAACTTAAGCAACAGTGAAAAGTTGATAGGCGTAAACTTAATTACGCCTATTCAAACATCGTCATTAACACCAACAAGCTAACAACGTAGGCACTCATTAAAACAGTTAGAACTTTATGTCGTTTAGTCCATACGGTAAGGTTTTTTAACACAACCACCTCCCTTATCACCAGTTAACCTAAATTTAACACTTTTAACAATGATTGCAAACTTGCTTTATCGGTGAATCCTCAGTAAAAATGAGGCAGCGAGGAGTAATTCATGTCAGATAAGCCGTTCATCGAGAACAAAAACAGCCAAGTTGAGAACAGTAAACTGCAATTAGCCAAAATAGCTAAGCAGCGCGGTTTAGATGCCCTATTACATAAGGAAAAGGCTGCTTCTACCTGGTCACAACGCGCTAAGGTTAGGACTACCGTTGAACTAGCTACGCAACAAAAAAACCTAGAAAGTATTTTCTACTTTGCCGCACAAAAAACCAGTGAACAAGACGTAGGCAGTGAACCTGACGCCGATTGGTTGACCGAGTTTTTGCACTTAGCTAGCAATACCCAAGTTAAATCAATGCAAATGTTGTGGGCCGATATTCTAAGCCAAGAGCTTGCTACTCCTGGTAGCTTTTCGGTTAAAGCGCTGCGCACCTTAAAACTAATGACGCAACGTGAAGCAATGTGGTTTCAAACCGCCTGTGAATTAAGCTCTAGTGTAGGTGGAGAAACTAACAACAAGATCTTAACCGGCGTTGCAAGGCCAGCTAGTAATTTAGGTTTGGTAAGAGCCAAATTAGACAAAATTAGCTTAGGACAGCATCGCATGCCTTATCACCATGTTTTGCAGTTAACTGACTTAGGGTTAATTTTCGATAAGGAACTCGAGATCCGCCCTTCATCACATCACGACACACCATTGATACATGGGCAAGCACACTATGCCTTAAAGCCTCGCTATAAAGGCGCCAGGCTGCTTTACCATCGCTTCACTCCCATTGGTGATGAGCTAGCTAAGCTGATTACCACTCAGCCTATAGCTTCTTATCAAGAGCATTTAGAACAACTGTTACATAACTATTTTGAGCTTCACTAAGCATTAAAACAAAAAACGCGGCTAAAGCCGCGTTTTGGTTTAACTCTGACAAATCTAAATACCGCTGCCAGCTACTTCTTCGTGTAGGCCACATTCTCGCTTCAAGCCGAAGAAGCGAGTATCTTCTTCACTCATCCCAGCTTGCAAGGGTTGTGAGGTTTGCACATCCCCAACCGACACATAGCCTTGTTCCCACAAAGGGTGATAAGGCAAGTTGTGATCTTTTAAGTAATAGTGCACATCTTTATTACTCCAATCGATAATGGGTAATATCTTGAAAGCACCATTTTGAATTTGCAGCACAGGTAAGTCTGAACGAGAAGACGACTGACTGCGACGCAAACCTGAGAACCAGCTCTTAACTTCTAGCTCTTTAAAAGCGCGCTGCATAGGCTCAACTTTATTCAAGGTGTTGTATTGCTTTAAGCCTTCAACACCTTGCTCCCAAAGCTTACCAAAACGCGCTTCTTGCCATGCGTTAGACTGCTTCGACTTATATACCTGTAAGTTCAGGTTTAAGCGTTCAGTTAGCTCATCAATAAAGCGATATGTTTCAGGAAACAAGTAGCCTGTATCGGTAAGTATCACCGGAATATCGGGCTTAATTTGCGTCAACAGGTGCAAACTAACCGCAGCTTGAATGCCAAAGCTAGAGGTTAATACCACTTGCTGGGGCAAGTTCTCTAGGGCCCAAGCCGCACGCTGTTGTGCACTCATGCCTTCAAGTTCTTTATTTACTTCAGATAACTCAGCAACACGGGCCTCAACAGGGAGTGCAGCCAGTTGCTCCAAATCTAAGTTAGTCATGAAAATCCCTAACGCTTACTTTTACTTCAGCGACAATTCCAGCACGAATTACAAAGTCACCAAAAGCTTCATCTTGCTCACGCTCTTTAGCCCAGCGAGCAATTAAACCGTCTAATTCAGACAAGATTTCTTGCTCACCAATGCCCTCTAAATAGAGTTTTGGAATACGTGTTCCGCTTTGGTTACCACCTAGATATAAGTTGTACTTACCTGGTCCTTTGCCCACCAAGCCTGCTTCGGCAAGCATTGCGCGTCCACAACCGTTAGGACAGCCAGTTACTCGTAAAATAATGTGCTCATCGTTCATTGCGTGCTTAGCCAGCAATTGCTCTACATCGTCAACCAAACCAGGCAAGTAACGCTCGGCTTCAGCCATGGCTAATGGGCACGTTGGGAACGCAACACAAGCCATAGAATTTAGACGCTGCGAACTGTGACTATCATCAATTAAGCCATGTTCACGTGCAAGCTTTTCTATTTTGGCCTTGTCTTTAGCCGCTACCCCCGCAATAACTAAGTTTTGGTTAGCGGTCATGCGGAAATCACCTTTGTGAATTTCAGCAATTTTGGCAACGCCGGTTTTCAAGGCCTTTTCTGGGTAATCTAGCAAGCGGCCGTTTTCAATAAATACCGTTAAGTGGTATTTACCGTCAATGCCTTCTACCCAGCCAATACGGTCACCGCGAGAGGTAAACTCGTAGGGGCGACTTGCTTCGAAACTAATGCCAGCGCGCTTTTCAACTTCTTGCTTAAAGGTATCGCTACCCACACGGTCGAGCGTGTATTTGGTTTTAGCATTTTTACGATTAACTCGGTTACCCCAGTCGCGCTGCGTAGTTACTACTGCCGCAGCTACATCTAAGGTTTTATCAAGTGGAACAAAACCAAAGTCGTCGGCGCGACGCGGGTAAGTAGACTTATCACCGTGAGTCATCGCAAGGCCGCCGCCTACCAATACGTTAAAACCTACTAACTTGCCGTTATCAGCAATCGCTACAAAGTTAAGGTCGTTAGCATGCACGTCTATATCATTGTGAGGTGGGATCACTACCGTCGTTTTAAACTTACGAGGTAAATAATTAGATCCCAAAATTGGCTCTTCTTCGCCACCTTCAACCTTTTCACCATCTAACCAAATCTCGGCGTAGGCGCGAGTTTTAGGTAATAGGTGTTCACTGATTTTAGTAGCCCACTCGTAAGCTTCTTGGTGCAGTTCAGATTCAACCGGATTACTGGTACATAATACGTTTCGGTTAACATCACCAGCGGTTGCAATAGAGTCAATGCCAATACTGTTAAGCGTTTGGTGCATTAATTTAATGTTTGGTTTTAACACCCCGTGAAACTGAAAAGTTTGACGCGTGGTTAAACGAATACTGCCATACATAGTGTGGTCGGTAGCAAACTTATCAATGGCCAACCACTGCTTAGGCTGAATAATCCCGCCAGGCATACGCGCACGTAACATTACATTGTGCAGAGGCTCTAGCTTTTGCTTGGTTCGCTCTGCACGAATATCACGGTCATCTTGCTGGTACATACCGTGGAAACGAATTAACTGAAAGTTATCTGCTGTAAACCCACCAGTGATACGATCACTTAGGTCAGCTTCAATAGTGCCACGCAGGAAGTTACTCTCTCGCTTTAGGCGCTCATTATCTGACAACTTGCCTTCAACAATTAGATCCGAACTCATTAGTAAACATCCTTCTGGTAACGCTTAGCGCTGCGTAACTGTTTTAAATACTCTTCTGCTTGCTCAGGACTTTGTTTGCCTTGCTCAGCAATAATATCGATAAGGGCTTGGTGAACATCTTTCGCCATGCGGTTTGCGTCACCACAAATGTATAGGTGGGCACCTTCTTCTAACCATTGGAAAACTTCTTCAGCATTTTCTCTTAAGCGGTCTTGTACATAGATTTTCTCTGCTTGGTCACGCGAGAATGCTACGTCTAGCTTACTTAACAAGCCTGATTTCAAGTAGCCTTGCCATTCGGTTTGATATAAGAAGTCTTGAGTAAAGGTTTGATCACCAAAGAACAACCAGTTTTTACCTTCAGCATCGCTGGCATCACGCTGTTGCATAAATGCGCGGAACGGTGCAATGCCCGTACCTGGACCAACCATAATTACTGGCGTATCAGGGCTGCTTGGCAAGCGGAAGTTGTCATTATGTTCAACAAATACTTTAACTTGAGCGCCTTCTTCAGCACGTGCGCCTAAGAAACCAGAAGCGCCACCCAAGCGCTGTTCATCACCTTGCTGGTAGCTCACTACACCAACCGTTAAATGAACCTCTTCTTCTACCTCTGCTTGTGCAGAGGCAATAGAGTAAAGTCGCGGAGTAATTTTACGCAAAGCATCAACAAAATCTTGTGCAGCCACTTTGGCTTTTTTCTCTAGCAATACATCAATCACTTGATGATTAGCGGCGTACTCTCGCAGTTTGTCTTTATCGGCAACCACAGTTTGTAGTTTTTTGCTGGCAGACCAATTAGCCCAAGCTTCAACAAACGCGCCACTAGTTTGAGTAATTTCTAACTTTTCAGTTAGAGCGTCGGCTAAGCTAAACTCTTGCTCGTCAATGCTAACGGTTTGGTCTTCTTTTAAACCTAAACGCGCGATAATTTTAGCCACCAACTCACGGTCATTTTCAAACCATACACCTAAGGCATCACCGGCTTGGTATTGAATGCCTGAATCAGCTAAATCGATTTCAACATGGCGAACATCTTTCGCTGAATCACGACCAGTGATCTTCTGGCTTAAGCTCAGCTCAGCAGCATAAGGGTTCTTTTTGTTGTATTGACTAACTGCTGGAGCGTTTACCGGCAAGCTAACTACCGAGCCAGTCGCTTCTGCGCTTAAGGTTTGCTTAACTTCGGCTAATGCTTGCTCAGTCCAGCTTGCAGCGTCTTTGTCGTAATCAACATCACAATCAACACGCTCACATACACGCTCTGCGCCTAGAGCCGCTAAACGCTCATCAAAATCTTTACCGGTTTGGCAGAAAAACTCATAACTTGAATCGCCTAAAGCCAATACACTGTATTTCAAGTTATCCAGTTTAGGTGCTTTTTTAGAGGCTAAAAACTCGTGGAACTCGATAGCATCATCGGGTGGCTCGCCTTCACCATTTGTACTGGCAACAATTAACAGGTGGGTTTCATTCTTCAAGCTTTTTGCTTTGTAATCAGCCACATTAACAACTTCAGCATTAATGTCTTGAGCTTGAGCAGCAGCATGCAACTCTTCGGCAACACCTTTGGCATTACCCGTTTGAGAAGCATAAAGAATAGTTAGTTTGCCTGCAGGTTGTGCTTGCGCAAGCGGTGCCAATTGACCCGCGTTTTGTCCTACGCCCGCCAGGTAACCACTTACCCAGGCGAGTTGAGTTACCGACAGCTCAGCCGTAGCCTGTTGCAGCAGGCTAACCTGTTGCTCAGACAATGGACTAGCCAATGACGAAAGTTCCTTTAACAGCATTTTATCGCACCCTAGATTCACAATTGCAGCTAGTCTACCCAAGCACGACCTAAGACAATAAAGAATAAAACGGGATTTTTTATAACCGTAGGTAATATATGGTCACTTAGCAGCGAGCATTTCGTTCACAATTTGCACTATGTGACTGAACAACCAGCAATATCGGCAATTGTTATATAAGCTTATTTTATTCCCTTGGTTAATTGGTTCGCGATGGAACAGCGTTCAAAAAACAACATTCCTTTAAGGCAAAAGCTGCTGCTAGTGCTAGCTTGGTTGCTACTGTCATTGCTGGCGGGTGTCACTGCGCAATACCAAGCTAAGCAGCAACAGCAAAGCCAACTACTTGAAGAAAGCCAACGTTTACAACGCAGTATTCAGCATGAGCTGGATAGATTTCGCAACTTCCCCAAGGTGCTGGCGATTCAGCAGCAACTGTCCGAGCCACTTAGTCTTAACGTTACCAGCCAGCGTCGTCACGCTCTTAACCTCTACCTGCAACATGTCAACGATCTACAAGGTAGTGATGTTACCTACTTACTCGACCCTAGCGGCACCACCTTGGCCTCGAGTAATTGGCAAAGTGCCCGCTCGTTTGTGGGAAGTAACTATAGTTACCGTCCCTATTTCCAAACCGCTATCTTAGGTAAATACGGGCAATACTTTGCCTTAGGTTCTCGCTCCGGCATTCGCGGCTATTACTTTTCTGCGCCAGTAAAAATACAACAACGGGTAGTTGGGGTAATAGTGGTAAAAGTCGCGCTAAACATTATTGATAAAAGCTGGCGAGACCCTAACTTTGAGTACCTACTCACCGACAAACACGGTGTGGTTTTTTATGCCTCGCAAGCTCACTGGCTTTACCGCAGCATTAAAGCTTTGCCAGAATCGTTGCGTCAGCAGCTAATTAACTCTCGCCAATATGGCGAACACCAGCTAAAAAATATGGCGCAAGACTTACGCCCAAACAGTATTAATTTGCCCAATTATGGTGGCCAACGAGTAGACTACATTAGCACCAACCGAGTATTACCCACCGCCGGTTGGCGTTTATATGCTTTATCTAAAGATAGTGGTTATATAGGCGATATAGCTGAAGCGCTATTTTTAAGTTCGCTATTTTATCTTGGCTTGGTATTGCTTTATTTATATTGGCGACAGTTACAACTAAGCCGCGCAATGCAAGCCCAGGCCAACCATCAATTAGAAGAAAGAGTTACGCAACGCACCGCCGAGCTTACTCAAAGCAATCAACAATTACAGCAAGCTATTGATGACTATCGTCGCACCGCCAACACCCTTAAAAAAACTGAAGATGAACTGGTGCAAGCCGCTAAGCTTGCCACCCTAGGCGAGCTCTCTGCGGGGATAAATCACGAACTAAACCAACCCTTAACGGCAATGCAAAGCTATGCCGAAAACGCCCTGCGCTTCCAACAAAAACAGCAACATGAACAAGTGACTCTCAACTTACAAGACATCATTAAACTCACCTCAATGATGAGTAAAATGATTGCTAAATTTAAGATTTTCTCGAGGAAATCCAGCGGACAAACCAGTGCGGTATCTAGCGCAGTTTCGATTAACGCTGCCCTATCCATTCTCGCCAACCGAATTGTCGCCAATAACATTAAAATTGAATTTAGCGGCCAAGATGAGCAATGGGTAAAAGCCGACGCGATTCAACTAGAGCAAGTACTGATAAACCTTATTAACAATGCCATTGATGCCCTAGAAGGTATTCAATCTCCCCTACTAGGCATTAGACAATATCAGCAAGACAACTGGCAGTGCATTGCTATTTGGGATAACGGGCCGATGTTGAGCGAGGAACAGCAGCAACGCATATTTGAGCCCTTTTTCACAACCAAAAAACAAGGCTTGGGTTTAGGCATGGCAATATCTAAACGTTTAATCGAGTCTTTTGAAGGCGAACTGAGCGTGAGTAACTTAGCGGATATTGGCCCTGAGTTTGTTATTCGTTTACGCACTCACACCCCACCTGCTAATAGTTAACACTAGAGGTAACTGTGTATACACCGGTAATAATCATTGATGACGATCCCGATATTTTGCGCTCTCTGGGACAAACTTTAGAGTTAGAAGACTACGAATGTCTGCGCTTTGAAAATGCCGAACAGGCATTACGGCAAATTAAACCTACCTGGCCAGGCGTGATCATTTCAGACATCAATATGCCAGGTTTAAGCGGCTTAGAGATGATGCAACAAGCCCATCAAATTGATGCCGATTTACCGATTATTCTACTTACCGGCCATGGTGATATATCTATGGCCATTAAGGCGATACGCGATGGTGCTTATGATTTCTTAGAGAAGCCTTTTTCCACCAGCCACTTGTTAGATGTTCTGCAAAGAGCCATAGAAAAACGCCGCCTCACCTTAGAAAACCGCGAATTAAAAGCTGAACTGGATGCTCAAAGTGGCCCAGGGCCACGGATACTTGGCTCAACGCCCGCAATCACCCGCATGCGCAAAATTCTTAGTCATATTAAAGATACCCCGGCAGATGTATTAATTCATGGTGAAACTGGCACCGGTAAAGAACTGGTTGCGCGCTTTTTACATGACCATAGCGTGCGCGCCAAACAGCCTTTTGTGGCAATCAACTGTGGTGCAGTGCCAGAAACAATGATTGAGAGCGAGTTATTTGGCCACGAAGCCGGCGCATTTACTGGAGCACAAAAAAAGCGCATTGGCAAAATTGCCTTTGCCAATCACGGCACCCTATTTCTCGACGAAATAGAGAGCATGCCAATGGCGCTACAGATTAAGCTGCTAAGGGTGCTGGAAGAGCGCAGCGTAGAGCCACTAGGCAGTAACCAAGCCACTGCGCTTAATATTCGCGTTATTGCCGCCACTAAAAGTGATTTAAAAGATCTGGGCGAGCAAGGAGAGTTTCGCAGCGATTTGTATTACCGCTTAAACGTTGTTGAGGTGCACATACCCGCTTTACGTGAACGTGCTGAAGACATTCCATTACTATTGGAAAACTTTCTGCGGGTAGCTGCTGCTCGCTATCAGTTAAATAGCCCCGAAGTCTCGCCGTCACGTTTAGCCGAATTAGTTAACCATGACTGGCCCGGCAATGTTCGCGAGCTACGTAACCTAGCTGAGCGTTGGGTATTGATGGGCGAAGATGCGGCATTTAGCGAGAGTCAAAACCACCAGCAGTCACTGAGTTTAATGGAACAGCTTTATCGTTTTGAACGCACCTTGCTGCAAGATGCACTACAGCGCCATAAAGGCCATTTAAAGACCGTGCAGGAAGAGCTACAAATCGGCCGAAAAACCCTTTACGAAAAGATGAAAAAGTATCAATTAGACAAGGGCGACTACAAACAAGTCGAACCCGAGTAATGGGGTGAAACCGACCCATTTTCCATTATTAGATGGGGGCGAATCCCCCCATAACTTTAGCTGAAGATAGATTTACCGATTAAGAAGAAATCAACTAAGCCCATTTATTCAACCACTTAGAGCCAACCTGAAAACTTGGCTTACTGCTTGCTCTAAGGTGTAGCGTTGTAAACAACCAACCCTACACAAGGAAGAATAAAATGAAGCTATTAGCAAGTACGCTCACCGCTTTAAGCATTGCATTTGCCAGCGCTGTAAATGCCGCCCCCATCGAGCTGAAATTCTCACATGTTGTTGCAGAAAATACTCCTAAAGGCCAAATGGCTTTAAAATTTAAAGAACTCGTCGACCAACGCTTACCCGGAAAAGTAGAAGTTAAGGTTTATCCTAACTCTCAGCTATACGGAGACGGGAAAGAGCTAGAGGCCCTGCTACTGGGCGATGTTGAGCTGATCTCACCTTCGCTGTCTAAATTCAAAAAATACACTAAAAAACTACAAGTATTCGACCTTCCTTTCCTATTCCAAGATATGGCGGCCGTTGAGCGCTTCCAAGCCAGTAGTGCCGGACAAGAGTTGTTGTCTTCACTTGAAAGTAAAGGCTTAGTAGGGCTAGGTTACTTACACAACGGCATGAAACAGCTATCGGCTAACGAGCCGCTTTACACCCCTGCCGATGCAAAAGGCAAAAAGTTCCGCATTATGTCTTCCGATGTATTAGCCGCTCAGTTTGAAGCCGTTGAAGCTGTGCCGCTTAAAAAGCCCTTTTCAGAGGTTTTTACCCTACTACAAACCCGCGCCATTGATGGCCAAGAAAATACCTGGTCCAACATTTATTCTAAAAAATTCTTTGAAGTACAAGCCAGCATTACCGAGTCAAACCACGGTGTATTGGACTACTTAATTGTTACTTCAGCGGAGTTTTGGCATGAGCTACCGGACGACATACGCAGTGAGTTAAAGGCAGCTCTAGACGAAGCGGTTGCACACGGTAACCAAATAGCGGCGCAAAAAGCTGAGAAAGACAAGGCCAACATCATGGCTTCAAACCGTTCAGAAATTATTTCTCTAAGCCCAGAGCAACGTCAGCAATGGGTAGAAGCAATGAAACCGGTTTGGCAGCAATTCGAAAGTGAAATTGGCAAAAACATTATTGATGCTGCGGTAGCTGCTAACCAATAAGTGAACAAGCGCAGAGTCCCCTCGCTCTGCGCTCATTCATTGACTTACGCTCTTGGATAAGGACATCACATGAAGTTTGTTGCTTGGTTCCGCCGCTTTGAAGAAAACTTCATCGCATTATTGTTGGTTACCATGACGCTACTGGTATTTGTAGAAGTGATCATGCGTTTTGTATTCAACGCCGGCATTCACTGGGTACAAGAAGTCACCTTGTATTGCTCTGCATGGTTAGTATTACTGGGCGCGAGCTGGGGCGTACGAGAAGGCGCTCATATTGGCGTAGATGCCTTTGTTAAGGTGTTACCGCCTAACCAACGCAAGTGGCTTACCTTAATAGCGCTAAGCCTATGTTTGTTTTATTGCAGCCTATTTATGTATGGCTCTTGGGTTTACTTAAGCAAGCTAGCGCGCATTGGCATTGAAATGGAAGACCTACCCATAGAAAAGTGGAAAACCATGAGTGTGTTGTTTATTGGCTTTGTACTGTTGGTCATTCGCTTCCTAGAAGTGGGCTGGAAGGTACTAACCAACCAGCAAGACGGCTTTCACCTG
Source organism: Agarivorans sp. OAG1 (assembly GCF_037076485.1). Lineage (NCBI taxonomy): Bacteria > Pseudomonadati > Pseudomonadota > Gammaproteobacteria > Alteromonadales > Alteromonadaceae > Agarivorans > Agarivorans sp. OAG1. The sequence continues at coordinate 642,497 of NZ_AP028990.1, read as the reverse complement.
GCCGATGAAGCCAAAGAAAGCATGCAACTCGCCGACGAACTAAAAAAACAATAAGCACTTGCGGCAAAGGAACTGACCATGACAACTTTTACTCTGTTTATTCTACTGTTTGTTTGCATGATTATTGGCATGCCTATCGCTATCGCGCTTGGCTTTGCTAGCATGACAACCATTCTATTGTTTTCTAACGACTCTTTAGCTTCGGTAGCATTAAAACTATTTGAAGCCACCTCTGAACATTACACTTTGTTAGCCATCCCCTTCTTCATTTTGTCATCAGCCTTTTTATCCACAGGCGGTGTCGCGCGCAGGCTAATTAATTTTGCCATGGATAGTGTGGGACACATTCGTGGGGGCCTAGCCATGGCCTCGGTATTGGCTTGTATGTTATTTGCGGCAGTATCTGGCTCTAGCCCTGCTACCGTAGCCGCCATTGGCTCTATTGTAATTGCAGGCATGGTGCGCTCTGGTTACCCGGAATCACTAGCAGCTGGCGTGATTGCCAATGCCGGTACGCTTGGCATCTTGATCCCACCTTCTATTGTGATGCTAGTTTACGCCGCCGCTACCGAAGTATCGGCTTCGCGGATGTTTATGGCAGGGTTTATTCCTGGGATCATGATGGGCACCATTTTAATGATTGCCATTTATATCGTTGCGCGAGTAAAAAACTTGCCTGCTCAAGCCTATCCGGGTTGCAAAAAATGGGCGATTTCGGCACTTAAAGCCACAGGTGGCTTGATGCTGATTGTGATTGTTCTTGGCTCAATTTATGGCGGGGTAGCTAGCCCAACCGAGGCTGCATCAGTGGCAGCAATTTATGCCTTTTTAGTTTCGGTTTATGGCTATCGAGATATTGGCCCAATTAAACACCAAGCTTGGCAGAATGAAGGCGAAAACATAGGCGCGGCCGTTGCCCGTAACTTAATGCTATTCCCGGTTAGTATCTTTAAGTCAGTTAGTGATCCGGAAGTGCGCCAAGTACTTAAAGACGCGGCAAAAGTGAGCATTATGCTGCTATTCATTATTGCTAATGCAATGTTGTTTGCGCATGTATTAACCACCGAGCGCATTCCTCACATGATTGCCGAGTCCATTGTGGCCTATGGTCTTCAGCCTTGGGCATTTTTGGTAGTAGTGAATATCTTGTTGCTGATTGCTGGTAACTTTATGGAGCCTTCCGCCATTTTGCTTATCATGGCGCCCATCTTGTTCCCTATTGCGACACAGCTGGGCATAGACCCCATTCACCTCGGGATCATTATGGTAGTGAATATGGAAATAGGAATGCTTACGCCACCAGTTGGTTTAAACCTCTTTGTTACAGCAGGGATAACTGGAAAGAGCATGGGTTGGGTGATTAAGGCATGCTTACCTTGGTTAAGCCTATTATTGTTCTTCCTGATCTTAATTACTTACATACCGCAAATATCGCTATTTTTGCCGGAGTACTTCGACCGACTAAACGGCTATTAATCTCCCCTCCAAACAAGAAAAAGGCCTGCAAAATATAGCAGGCCTTTTTAGTTGTTTATGCTTTCTCCATGCGCCGCTGACGACGGCGCAATGCATCATTAAATCGGCGTTTGGCTACTTCTGTGCTTGGTTCAAGCGGCGGCACTTCTGCAGAGTTGCCTTGCTCATCAACCGCTACCATAGTGAAAAAGCAAGAGTGAGTATGGCGTACAGTTTGCTCTTTAAGATTCTTAGCAACCACTTTAATGCCAATTTCCATTGAAGTTCGGCCGGTGTAATTAACCGAAGCTAAAAAAGTAACAAACTCACCAATCTCTACCGGGTTTTTGAACAATACTTGGTCTACCGATAGCGTTACTGCGTAGTTCCCACAATATTGAATAGCGGTGGTGTAAGCTACTTCATCCAATTTTTTTAACATGGCTCCACCATGCATCTTACCGGAGAAATTGGCCATCTCAGGGGTGACCAATATATTCATTTCTGTTTGTGACTTGTCCATGTGGGGCCTAATTGAGTAACTACAACAAGCGGCTCTCGCCACTTTACAAATAAACCGACCTTAATCAGTTTTTAAACCGTATTTATCAAGCAAAGAATACAAGGTTGGGCGAGTAACACCAAGCAGACCAGCGGTATTAGAAATATTACCATTGCTTAGCGCTAAGGCCTTATTAATTGCTTGCTTCTCAGCAGCTTCGCGCACATGGCGAAGATTTAGCGCCAGTTTAACTTGCTCTTCATCGCCAATCGGCAAGGCCAAGTCATCGGCAGTAATCTGCTTATTGTCGGCCATGATAACTGCCGACTTCACCTTATTTTGCAGCTCGCGAATATTGCCTGGCCAACGGTGATTGCTTAAAGCTGTAATAGCGTCATCACTAAAGTTATTAATGTTACGCTGCATTTGCTTGTTATAGTTTTGCAAGAAAGCACGCGCTAACAACACCACATCTTCACCGCGGTCACGAAGCGGCGGGATATTAATGGTGATCTCACTGATTCGGTAAAATAAATCTTCACGAAACTCTTTTTGCTCAACCATGTTTTGCAAGTTTTGGTGGGTTGCACAAACAATTTTCACATCCACGGCGATTTCTTTACGTCCGCCTACTCGCTCGACCACTTTCTCCTGCAAGAAGCGAAGAATCTTAGCCTGTAATGGATAGGGCATATCGCCGATTTCATCTAAGAATAAGGTACCGCCATTGGCACACTCAATCTTACCTTCGGTAGTTTTATGTGCCCCAGTAAATGCGCCTTTTTCAAAACCAAATAGCTCGCTTTCAAGCAAGTTTTCTGGGATAGAGGCACAGTTAATAGCGATAAAAGGTTTATCTTTACGTGGGCTTTGCTGGTGAATAGCGCGAGCAAGTACTTCTTTACCCGTACCACTTTCACCTAACAACAGTGTGGTTACCTCGGTAGGGGCAATACGCTCCACCATACGGCAAACTTTTTGAACTTGCGGAGAGTTACCCAAAAAGCCGTTGTTATCTAACGATGCCCCCTTCAGAGTCTCGTTTTCTAACTCTATATTGGCAACCCAGAAGGCTCTAGCGATAATCACCGACATGGTGTCATCATCAATCGGTTTTTGATAAAAGTCGTGTGCCCCCATGGCAATAGCACTTAGAGCGTTTTCTTTATCTTCGTTACCGGTAATAACAATAACTTTAAGCTTTGGGTTTAACTCCAGCATTTCTTTTAGCGTTGCCAAGCCTTCACTGGCATTGGCCTCATCTGGCGGTAAACCCAAATCTAAAGTCACCACTTTAGGCTCATAACGACGTAGAGCAGTGATGGCTTCCTTTCTATCACCAGCAATAATGACTTCGTAGTCGCTAAAGCTCCACTTTAACTGTTTTTGAATACCTGGGTCGTCTTCAACAACCAGTAACGTTTCCATGTTATTTCTTCCATCAGCTTTGCTGGCGCATTAGGCCAGCTAAATTTTGTGAATGGGCAAGTACAACTTAAATAAGCTTCCCTCGCCAACATTACTCGTAACTTGTATATGCCCACCAAGTTCTTCGACAAATCGCTTCGCGTCATAAGCGCCTACACCCATGCCAGCATTGCCCTTGGTAGTATCAAACGGCTTAAATAAGCGTGTATCAATAAATTCTACGCTCATTCCTTCGCCGTTGTCTTGTATTTCTATTAAACACTCATTGGCTTGCTTGCCAGCACGTATACTGATCAAGCCGTCTTCTGCCGTAGCATCTTGCGCATTTTGCACTAGATGCGAAACCACGTTTACAAAGCGCTCTTGGTCACCCACCAGTTCAAAGTTCTCACTTAAGGTGAACGCTAACTGCGGAATAGGCTTACTAATAGAACGCGATTGCGCAACCTGCTCAAGTGCCGCTTTTAGCTGAAAAGGAGCCACTACCGTATCCACTCGTTGCTTCTTGCTGAGGTGTGCCACAACTTTAGCCAAACGATTGGCTGCAGAGTCTACCGTTTCAAACGCGTCATCAATAAATTCAGGGTTATGTTTATGCTTAACCGCATTTTTCGACATCAGCTGCAATTGTGCCAAAACATTTTTAAGATCATGCACCAGATAAGCAGACATGCGATTAAAGGTATCAAACTGTTGGCTTTCGGCCAACGCCAAGTTAGAACGGTGTAAATTAAGAAATACCGCCAGTTGGCGACTAATCGCGCGCATCAAATCTCGGTCTTCCCAATTTACACTATGGATAGCAGAGGGTGCAGACAGCAAAATCACCCCCTTAAAGCCAGCACTGGTGCTCATTGGAATGACATAACAAAATTTTGTGATTTGCTGTAACTGGCTAGTGGAGACTTGAAAAGGCACCACACTGGTATCTTCTTTCAGCTCTTCAATATCGACAATCCATTGGTGCTCGATGGCTTGCCCAGCCAAGTGGTCTAAACATAACTGAGCCTGAGAGTCATCATCTCGAATGTTATAAGTGGCTTTAACCACATACCGGCCGTTTTCTACGATAGCCAAGCCAGCATACTGACAATCGAAAGGCTGGTTAATTGCCTTAAGTGCAATGCTATAAGGCGAAACGCCGTCTTCTTCAAGCACTGCTGCAAACTTCATCCACTCTTCACGGTATTCATATTTATTGGCGAAAAAGTGTTTAGTGATTTGCACTTTTAAACGCTTGCGTAAGCGTTCAGATAAAAACAAGCTGACTAGAATTAACGCGCTTAAGGCAAAGAAGCCATTTTGCGCCATGCTGCCCCAGTCACCACCAGCATACCTGATGTAATAACCAACTAAGGCCATTACCAGTAAATAGCCGCCGGCCACTAACAACAGAGTGCTATGGTAAATGACATCACGTGACACATAGATTTTGGTGGACCAACGCTTGATCCTGCGCGCACTTAATAACACCAGCGGCGCAGCCAAAATAGCGACAAATCCACGTAGGCTCCAAAAATCAAAAGAGATCCCCGAAGTAATTAAGGCGTTGGCATACAGCGCAAAGTCGAAAGCAAACATGCCGCCCAAACCAAGGCACATAGGTTTAATAGTGGGGCGAGCACTAACATCAATGCGTCGATACAGCTGCTCTATTAACCACAGACCAATAACAGTTTGTGATAGCTGCGTTACTAACCAGAACTGATTTAACTGCTGGCCTGCCAAAGCAGTGCTGACTTGTAGACATGCGATACATATCAGGCCAAGCAGCAAGCCTTTTTTTCGCCAAGGGCCGCGGACAAAATTACTAAGCTCGAAACGTGGAGCTATGGTGGCATAAAGCAATAAGAACCACAGAGCATTACGAAGGCTCTCGATACCAAACAAATAGCCAAGAGGAAGGGCTATCCACATTTGAGCAACCCCAGCGCTAGCCCAAAGCAGCGTGAAAAACACCACCAAGCTCAATGCTTGGCGCTGGAAGCCGCTTTGTTTAGTGGTGAGCAACAGTAAACTGAATAGCAGGTACACCACCGCTGCAATGCTGTAGCCTAATAAACCAACAATAATACTCAAACGTGACCTTCCATTTCCAAGCTAGGCTTTGTGACAGCGGGTAATGAGAAATACTTAGCTATTTTCGCTTAACTCGACGATTTCTTTGCGCTTCTTCTCTATCATTTTATCTAGATAGCGAATGATTTTAATTTTTCGCAACACGACTTCTTCTAGGTAGCTAGACACATCTAGTAGTTTTGCTTTTAACTGACTATCACCAATAGCAGCATTACCAATACTGGCATTAACACCGGTACCGTCTTCATATTGGCGTCCCAACACCGCATCAATATCCGAGACACCGTGCTGTTCTGGTGTACCTTGTAAAGAGCCAGAAAGCTCACCGCCCATCTCTTCAATAACTGCAGCTACGTCGGCTTGGCTAATCGCGTGTAAGTCTTCCAAAAACGCATATAAAAACAGTCGGTCAGCAAAGATATTAATCTTTCGTGGGATACCTTTAGTAAAGTCAGCAATTTGCTGGAAAATATCATCATCTAACTTAGGGTTTTCATTCCAACCCACCTGCTTGAGGCGGTGCAATATATAACCTTGGGTTTGCTCTGCATCCAAGGGTTTTAGGTGACAAGAGGCGATAATCCGTTGCCTAAACTGCTCCATTTCTGGCAGTTCAATAATCGGTTTTAGCTCTTCCTGCCCAAGTAAGAAACTCTGAAAAAGAGGTTTGTCGTTGAGTTGAAAGTTAGACAGCATTCGCAGTTCTTCAACGGTTTCTGCTGGTAAATTCTGTGCTTCATCTACCACTAATAAGGCGCGTTTGCCTTGCTTATTTAAAGTAAGCAAATATTGTTCAAATCGCTTTAGAATATCGGCCTTATTTAGGCCCTCAACATCAATACTAAACTGGGCTGCAACTAAGCGAACTAATTCGTCGGGGTTAAGTTTAGTTGTAGCAATTTGAGCAGCCACAATTGAGTCGTCCACCGAGGCTAATAAGCTTCTGGCGATAGTGGTTTTTCCGGTACCAATTGGCCCCGTTACAACAATAAAACCTTCACCTTGAGACAAGCCATAACGCAGATAAGACACGGCGCGATCATGATGAGGGCTAGCAAAAAAAAACTTAGGGTCGGGGCTAAGCTTAAATGGTTTATCACTTAAGCCAAAAAATGATTCATACATACTTAAAACTGCTTAGTCGCGTTAATCGATACTCGGTTTTCGTCATAGGTTCTGCCCACTATATTGGAGCTACGATGAGTAAATTGGTAGCGATAAGTGAGGAAGAACCCTTCGATGAGGTCTTGATTTAGTGACAGATCATAGCGACTGTACTTATCCACTTGGTCGATGCCATTGAGGCGATCAAATGTGTAGTGGTCGTAATCAAATGCAAAGGCAATGATCAGCTTACGACTCAACTTATGGTCTAAGCTAACTCCGCCACCATAAGTTGTGTCTTTGACAAAATCCGTTACGTCACGCAAACCTTCACGGGTTTGGTGGCGTAACTCAAAATCGAGCCCTGAGCGGCGAAGGTCTAAGCCAGTATTCCATCTAAAGGTTTTATCAAGCTTTTGCTCTTCTACACTATCACCTTCAACAAAGAAACGGCGATCGAAGCTAGTGGGCTCTTCAATGTAGCTAATGTCGGTACTAATACGGCGCTTTTGGTGGAAGAAGGTGAATTCATAGGCATCACCATAAAAACGCTTACTATATTCAAAGAACAATTTGGTGCGGCGGTTCGGCTCGAGATTAACCGCAGCCCCCACATAATCTTCGTTTTTATCTTTATCTAGAGAAAAGTTATAGCTCAGTTCGAAGTAGCTTAAACGAGAGCGAAAGTAACGAACTGCTGGTCCCCAGCTTTCTGACTCCCCTACCTTTTCCGATGAGCTAACACCTTGCAAGTAACTCTCTGCATAGTAGCGAATAAAAGGGCTGAAGCCTGAACGCTGCTGCAAACCCAACTCACCTTTATATTTAATATTTTCAGTTTCTGAAGAGTTCCCCCGCGCTTCACGGCGAATGTAGCTAGAATCAATTAACCAAAATACTGAATTTACTTTTTGACCATTTTTAAACAGCAATGACGCGTCATAGTCGTTGTTATTACCGCGGTCGTCTTCATAACGATACAAGCTACTGGCAACTCGAGCGTTTAGATCTACCCATTTACGGGGGTTTGATTGATAGTTTAAACCTAGGCCTAACTCGCTGCCTTGAATCAAGTCTCCAGAAATCACATCGGTAATAGCATTGCTACTTACCTCAGCAGGCAGAATATCAACAGATGCAACAGCATCGACACTAAAGCCAGATTTCCCCAGTTTTTTATCACCAGTAAAATCTAGCTCGTGATAAAGCTTATTTTTTTCGGAATCGTAAGAGTGGTAGGTTTGCCTTGCCCGATAATCTAGGGAGAGCTCACCGTCTTTACCAATAACTTCAGAGACAATGCCCGCTGACAACACGCCAATTTCACCAGACTCTGGCGCTTCTTCGGTAAGACCTGCATTATCGGTATAAACTAGCTCCGCACCGATTTCTGGACGAAACTCTACCTCTGCGGCATTAACCGAGCTTGATATTCCAACAGCAATAGCAAGCGCAACAACTGCTCTAGGCGCTGCGTTCTTCCTCATAACCATAGCCATATCCGTAGCCATATCCGTAAGTCCCTGTTTTGCCGTGTACTGCTTTATTCAATACATATCCGATCGCCAGCTCATCGCTAAATTGCGATACAGCAGATCTAATCGCAGCGAGCTTGGTTCCGTCTTGTTCAACTACCACCACTGCTTGCCCAATGAAGTTAGACAATACTACCGTTTCGTTTACCCCGAGTACCGGTGGGCTGTCGAACAATACGACGCGGTCGGAATAACGGCTATTTAGCTCTTCAGTAAGAGAGCGCATTTTGTCACTGGCCAACAACTCATTGCTCAAGTGATGCGGCATGCCTGCCGGCATAATTCTTAAATTAGGTATATTGGTGTGATAGATAACATCAGCAATGTCATCAGTTTCACCTAATAGATACTCCATCAAGCCCATGTGTTGACCAATACCCAAGGTTTTACTCACAGTTGGCTTTAACACGTCAGAATCAATTAACAGTACTGTTTTATCCTTTTCCAAGGCTAAGCTCAGCGCTAAATTAATTGAAGTGAATGTTTTACCTTCCCCGGGGTTAGCACTAGTAACCATGATCAAGTTACTTTTATTTTTCGGTATTAGACCTGGCTCAAATGCATTTTTAATCAGCTTACGTTTAATGCTTCGGTACTCATCACTGAGCATTCTGGTTTCGCGAGAGCGAATATCTGACAACATGCCTAAACGTTTTAACACTGCGGAATCTATTTGCAAGACCGGCTTTTCACGCTTTTCTGTAGAAGGCACACTGCTAGCCGCAGCTTGGTTTGACTCAGCAGCTTCAGGCTGTTCACTACCCTCTTGCTTGGCTTGGGCTTGTTTAGCAAGCTTGCCCATTGCTTTTTCTATGGTACTCATAGCAATCCACCTAAACCGGTAATAATTTTACTGTGTAAGTTCGGCAATAGGTTGATCACCATAAAGCCAACAAAGCCACATAGTAAAACCGCGTTAGACAACACAAACACTCGCATCTTACGTTTTTCTACTTTCAACAAACCAGAGCTTTCCGTGGCAGATACCACTCCTAGAACAGGATAGCCAGTTTGCTGATATAATTGCTGAATACTTGAAACCACTGGGTTCACTTGGCTAAAGGCCAGCGACAAACCAACCCCAACAGCTAGGGCAAAAATCAGCACCCCGGCAATTAATAGCGGACGTTTCGGACCAGAAGGTTCAATGGGAACCCTTGGAGCATCAATAACCCTAAACTTAATGTCGTCGGTAGTTTTGCCTGCACTTTGTGAAATAAGCGCGCTCTCTCTACGCGATAACAAGTCTTCATACTTAGACTTGGTAATCTCATAGTTACGGTTAAGCCCAGTAAGCTTTGCTTCTACGTCAGGCACCTGGCGTAGCTGCTCCTCTAAGTTATCAACTTTCTCTTTGTGTCTTTGCTCACGAACTTTAAGCGAAGCAACATCGTTTTCAATTTGACTAACAGTAATCTTGAGATCTTGATAGATCACCGATTCCGAGGCGAGAGCTGCAGGCGTTTTTGCAGTGGTTAAGGCATTTTCTTTTTGCTTTTGCAAAGAAGCCAATTGACGCTGCACTTCCACCACATCAGGGTGACGCTCGGTATAGCGCAACAACAAGTCGTCTAAGCGCGTTTGCATTGCCAAAATACGATCATCAAACTCAGTTCGAACGCGCGCGGTTTGTTGGGAGGCCAATACCTCTTCACTAGCCAATTGCGCTCTGGCTGAGACCAATTTGGTTTCGGCCTCACTAAGTTGTAAGCGAGTCTCTTCTAACTGCTTTTTAACGTTCTCAAGATTACTGTAGTAAGTAGACTCTTTACCAGGCAAAAAGGCTGTGTATTCCTGCTTGAAAGAAGCTAGGCGTTTTTCCGCTTCAATCAGGCGCGTCTCATACTCTTCAATCTGCTGATTAATAAATGAGTTGGCGGTATCAGTATCTTGGCGCTTTTCACCTAGAGTATTCTCAACAAATACGTCCAATGCCGCTTGCACTACATCACGAACGTACTGTGGTGAGTCGGCTTCGAAACTAATGGTATAGAGATTTTCTCGACGCGTTTTGTCGATCTCGATAGTCTCTTTTAGGCTATCTAGCAATGCGTCATATTCAGTGCTGTTATTCACCCTAACGTCAGCATCACTAGCCCGAGCAATTTTTTCCAGATTGCTACGACTTAGCAAAGTTTTAACCATCATCGCTAACTCTTGACTGGGGTCAGTCTGAATGGCTAAACCTTTAAGTAGAGGCTGCAATAATGAGCGAGTATCTGCGTAAACCCGAGCCTCGGCAGTGTATTGATTTGGCATCAATGTCACAGCTATCCAGCCAATAGGGCAAATAATCCACAGTGCGATTAAAATATAACGGCGCTTTAACCATACCCCTCGCAGGTATTGCAGAAAGTCCTCAATTAAATCTTGCATTTATACGACTACTCCGACTAAAACCATGCTTCTGGGATAATGATAATATCACCAGGAAGAACGTCTACATTGGCTTCAATCTCACCGTCTTGAATCAATTTACCAACAAGTACTTTATATGAACGCTGCTCACCGCTAACCACTCGAACTAAGCGGGCGTTATCGCCATCAGCGTATTCTGTTAGACCTCCTACCTGAATCATCACATCCAGCAGCGTCATATCTTCGCGATAGTTAATTGCTTGAGGCTCGAAAGCTTCACCAATTACTCTAACCTGCTCGCTAAATGGTCCAATAAAGCCTTCAACAGTAACAGTTACGATCGGATCACGAATAAACTCCGCTAATTCTGATTCAATCAGACGAGCTAATTCAGTTGGTGTTTTACCCGATACCTCTAAGTCTTCAACTAGTGAGGTAGACACCATGCCGTCTGGACGCACAATGAAGGTGCCCGATATTTCAGGGTTACGCCATACAAAGATGTTGAGTTCATCACCTGGGCCAATCAGATACTTGTAATCAGCTGGGTTAGCAGTAAGCGACGGATGAACCGACGCGCCAGGTAAAGTAGGTAGGTTGTTCGAGCAGGCGGTTAGGAAAAGCCCTATCGCCATAAACGAGAGCAATTTAATTACTACTTGGTTGAGTTTTTTCATAGCACTGTCCATTTCGCTGAGAGTCCATCAAAATAACATTGATTGAGGTGGTCCTTTTTTCCATGATAGTGTGCGAGCGCGCATGTTGTAAATCTCTTGAGCTAAATAGTTTTAATATATCGACATTTATCTACTGGCTGTTGGAAATGTAAAGTGCAGGTAACAAACTTAGGTTTAACTAGCTGGGCACAAGTAACACCGATTTTTTGTGGCTCTGCGTTTAAATCTCGGTATACTGATTAGTCTTAAAACTATATTTAATATCTTGTTTCAAGGAAGAAGCGTGGCTGGTTCGAAATTTCATAATCTAGATCCCGGTAGTAGAGCGATCATTCTTGCCGAATTTTTGGTGCTCATCGGGGTTTTTGTCATTGGTGTTGAACTTCTCCGCTTTAGCGGCTTTGAAGGCATCCCCGCCTATGGTGAAGGAATACTGTTATTACACTGTTTGGCATTTACCTTTCCAATACAACTGTCAATATTGTCAGTTGGCTTATATAACCAGAAAATTCGTGAAACCTTTCGTGGAGTAATACGCCGTTTATTAGTAAGTATTGCCTTAGGTTATTTCATATCTTCGGTTATTTATGTACTTACGCCTTTAGATGTTCTTCCTGGTAATTTCCGCGAACTGCTATATGCCGCAGTCATGATGGGCTTAACCACTATTCGCTACTTTGCGCTTAAAATGCAATATGAGCATATGGGCCGCAAACGAATTTTGGTGTTAGGAGCCGGTGAACGCGCCAGCATTATTGAAAAACGTATGCGCCGTAAATCTGACCGCGTAAGCTTTGAAATGGCTGGTTTCATTCGTATGCCTGGTGATTCTGATGACGGTATTCAACGCGAAACTATTCTCGAGCTTGATCAACCCTTAGAGTCATTTGTACTGGCCAACGGCGTAGAAGAAATAGTGATTGCAGCCGATGAGCGGCGCGCCAACTTGCCGGTAGATAGTTTATTTTTATGTAAACTGCGTGGAGTTGAAATCACCGATATTATCGACTTCATCGAGCGCGAATCAGGGCAAATTGCAGTAAACCTTATTTACCCTTCATGGGTTATTTACAGCAATGGTTTCCATTCTACCAACTATTTACGTAGCTCTTTAGATTGGGTATGTAACACCTTCTTAGGCCTGATCGTATTGTTCCTCACTTGGCCATTGATGCTAATTACCGTCATCATGATTAAGTTAGAGGAAGGCATTCGAGCCCCCGTGCTCTACTCGCAAGAACGGATTGGTTTAAACGGTCAACCATTTAACATTTACAAGTTCCGTAGTATGCGCACCGATGCTGAAAAAGATGGGGCTAAATGGGCGCAAAAAGAAGACCCTCGGGTAACCAAAGTGGGTAACTTTATTCGTAAATACCGCGTCGATGAGCTGCCGCAAATTTATAACGTATTGGTGGGCGATATGGGTTTTGTTGGGCCTCGTCCTGAGCGCCCTGCGTTTGTAAAAGAGTTGGTATTATCAATCCCTTATTACAACCAGCGCCACAACGTTAAACCAGGTTTAACTGGCTGGGCACAGCTTAAGTACCCTTATGGAAGCACTGAAGCGGATGCACTTGAGAAGCTAAAATTTGATCTTTACTACATCAAGCACCGAAGCTTCCTACTCGACCTTTTGATACTAGTGCGCACTGCAGAGATTATTTTGTTCGGAAAAGGGCGTTAATCTTTGGTAGCAACAGAGTCAAGCAACAAACTAAACAACAGCGGCTTACTTCAAGCCGCTGTTGTTCTTGGTACTACCGCCTTAATTGCCTTGCTCTTTTGGCCGGTAGTATTAGATATTTGGCGCTATAGCTTTGATGATGGCACCTACTCGCATGCATTCTTGATCCCAATTGTTGCTCTGTATGTGCTTTACGATTGCCGTCAACAACTGCAGTTTCGTCAAGGTGCTAGCTTGTGGTTGGTATTGTTAATTGCCAGTTTAGCCATAGAGTTGCTGCTTTACTTAAGCCAAATTAGCTTGCCCGTTAGAGCGCTGTTACCCTTTGTTTTGCTATTTAGCTTATTGAGTATCTTCAAACACCACAAAAGCCTTTATGTGTATGCCTTGGTGCTCCTGTTTGCCACTCCGATTTGGGGCATTTTGTCACCACCTTTACAAAGCTTATCTACCACCGTTGTAGAGATGGTTATGGCCTATACCCATGTTCCTAGTTACTTTGAAGGGAATGTAGTGTCAATTCCTTCAGGGCAATTCGAAATAGCTAACGGCTGTAGTGGCTTACGCTACTTTATTACTTCTTTGTTTTTGTGTTTGTTATATATCTATTTCAATATTCGCAGTGTTAAAAATGCTTTAATCTTTTTTGCTATTTGCATGTTTGGCGCGTTAATCGTTAACTGGGTTCGGATCATCACAATCATTTTGATTGGCCATGAAACTCAGATGCAAAGCGAAATAATTTATGATCATAACAACCTTGGCTGGTATTTATATATCCCATACTTGTTATTAGCTTTTTACGTTGGTGGGAAGTTGTCCAGCGAGTTAGTAGCTCAAACCAAAGTAAAGCAAACAGAAGGCCCTTCAGTTCGCGGTTTAGCCTTTGTTATTTTGGCGCTATTGATTTTTTCACCCAGCCTAATTGATTGGCCAGTATGGGATGCCAATAAATTAAACACCCAAGATACTAAAGCAACAACCAGTTACCACCCAGCCCTTCAGGTAGCTCAGTACCAATCTGTTGAGCAACAAAGCCTTAGTGTTAATCAAGTAGAGCTCAATCATTGGGTGTTTTTGTTTAGTGGCTTAGGCTTAGACAACAAAGCCTCATTTTACTTAAATGAAGTAGTACCTGAGAATCTGCGAATTGATAGCTCAGAGACAGAACAAGCAATTAACTTCGTTTACTTCCGCTCTGCAGCCAACCGCCCTGGCGTGTTAGCTTATAGCTATGCAGGCGCTAAAGGCATGGTATCAAATCGTTCTGCTCTGCGAGCTCAACGTTTTAGCGAGATACTCTCAGGGCAACGCCAAAGCGCAATTGTGGCCGCTTCTGCCTTGTGTGTCGACAACGACTGTCGTGAAGCCAAACAGGCGCTCTCGATGCAATTACTTAAATACCAAGACACCCAATTATTGTTTCAACAACCAGGTTAACGAGCCATTGCTGGCAAACCACCAGTTAAACTTTCTAAGAGGTTTTAGCGACCAGTTGGGATTACTCATGGCTTTTTTCCCTTTCTTGTCCATTGTGCCCTCACAGGTGTTCAGCAATTCTTGAGCAAGCAGCTCTAGCAAGAACTCATCTTGTTGACGCTGTCGTTTTAGATACACCCCTTTGTAAACCATACCGGCTACATCGCAAGCATGTTGTCGCTCGGTCCATGAGTTTCTATCTTGAAAAATAGACTGCTTAAAAAACACCAAGTAATCCGGAATGTACAAAGTTTTACCTTTGTACTCCACTGTATATAAACCGTGATGTAGCAGCATGTCAGAAAAGTCGATAATCATATCCGCTGCTCTTTGATCATCAGTCATCCAAAAGTAACGCCACAGCTGTTCTACCACCAATGCCGACATCCACGGAGAACACACCATGTCTTTACTGTTTTTATTAGAATGGGCTTTTAAACTGTGCTTTATACAACCACCTTGCCCCGGAGCGCTCACCCATAAATCCTCGCGGATACCTTCAAGTAGCTGTTCTACCCGCTTATAGGACTGCTCATCGCTATGTAACTCCCATTGGTTTAACGCCAAACTTAAAGCAACTGACAGATGACGTTCTGTCCAAAAGCCTAATTGAGTTGAATAGCGGGCTGGCCAAGCCAGTCCTTTTTGAGTCATTTTTTCAATTGCCAGCTTGGTCGACCGATGTGGATAGAAAAGGTAGTCAATTAGCAGGCCACTACTTAACATGTATTTAAGATCGGCCGAGCCTTTTAGTGCAAAATCACCATTGTCATCGAGCTGACTCATAAAAAACTGTGCTTGCTGGTGAGCTGTTTTCTTCCAAACTGGGTCTGCAGTCTTAAAATACAGCTGATAGAAGGTGAATGGTCGGTCATACAACCAGGGCGCTGCACTATTAGTGGGTAATGTGGTTTTCTTAGCGGGATCTTTAGGTTTACTCACCTGCTCAATAATAGCTTCATCGGCACTGTAAGCCGCGTAACGCCAATAGGCATTGTCTAACCAACCCCAATCAATATTATTAGCGTTATAAATTAGCGGGGAGTACAGCGCCTTATTGAGCCAATTTTCTGGGTAGTGCAGCTCTGCTAGCTGAGCTTCTTCAAAGCTTAGGGCTTGGTCCGGCTTCGCCAAACCTTCTCCCCAACTGAGCTCTACACTGCCTTGTTCCAAACCTTCAACTTTAAACAATACACCTCGATAGAATGCAGTGCTTTTAAGTTTTGGCCAAAGTAAATGGGCATGAGCGGTAAACTTAAGGCTTACCCCCTGCTGCTTCAGAGTAAAGCCCTGTTGTTCTGAGACGGTAAAATTAGGAAATGGAATAACGATGTAATGGAACTTATTCGTGCTGGGGAGAGTTTTAACATTTAGCTCAACACTTGCTTTTGCCACATTGCTAACAGCAGCCACCAAAATCAGTAAACAAACAACTAACGGCCGCCAGACTATGCCTGAAGCATTAATAGCAAATCCTTGCATATTCCATATCCTCTATGTGAAAAAGGCGTTTACAATTGCTTATTCAGTTAAGTGCAAATGTACGGGTTGAGCAAGCCTAGTTAAGCTCGATGCTTGGTATTTAACTCCATAACTTGTACTTTCAGCGAATCAACTTCTTTATTGCCGTCTACTGAGATCCGCTTTAACTGGTAAGCACTCTGCGCATCTAGTTGAGTATTAATGCCATTCATAAAGGAGAATGCCAAACGGTAGCCACACTCTTGTGCAAGCGCTTGGGTTTGCTCAGTAAAACTGTCAGTTCGCCCTACTGGATAGGCAAGCATAGAAACCGCAGTACCCAGTTTGCTTTCGATGAAATCTCGCGATTGGGTTAACTCTTCGCGCTGCTGCTCTAGTGATAAATGCGCTAAAATCGGATGGCTGCGGGTATGAGAGCCAATAGTCATTCCACCCTCTGCCATTTCCTTTAGCTGCTGCCAGTTTGCAAACAAGCTATGTGAGCTGGGCATTGGAGGCGCTTTGCACTCTGCTTTTAACATATCTAACTTCTCTTCCATGGAGAAACTATGGTCTTCCTTGAAGGCATAAAGCAGTTTGCGAATATTTTGAGTTTGGTTTTTGCCACTTAAGTCCACTGCGTGGGACCAGTGCTTTAGTTTTAATGTAGTAGACTGACAGTGCTTAACTAACCAAGCGACCTCGTCCCACCAGGCAAAAATGCCACCATTGGTGTATTCAGTCACCACAAAAAACACTGCGCTAAGCTGATGTTTTGTTAATAAAGGAAAGGCATGCTGGTAGCTATCGATATAGCCATCATCAAATGTGATTAAGGCATAGGGTTTGGTAATTGCTTCACCCGAGTCCAATAAAGCGATTAACGCGGCTTCATCTAATACTTCAAACTCTTGTTTATAAAACAGCAAATGTTGTTCAAATTGCTCTGCGGTACAGCTAAAAACGTTAGGGTCAAACTCACTAAAGCGTGCATCGCCAATTCGATGATAATTGAATACATAAATGCCAGGCACACGTTGCTGCCAGCGCTTTTGAGACACACTACGCTTACCGAAAAAAAATTGCCGTATCTTGGCTTTATTCAGCATCCGTATGCTCATCTAAAGTTTTATAATTTGGCGCTTTAACTAGATAGTCTCGATACTGATTTGGGTTACCCGACTCACCAGCTTCGGCAGCTTTAGCCATGTTGTACATTTCACGCGCCGACACATAGTGCAATACGTAGTTTTCACCATCGTTATACTTGCTTTCCAAGTAACTACACATGTCATCGAAAGGTTTACCTAGCAAAGTGGGCATGTCTGCTTCTTGGGTACCATGGGTATGGATCTTAATGAAGCGCCACTCAGGTCGACCTTCGACATGAATATTTGCCTTAACCCACAAATCAACACGATCTTTAGTCGGCATCATACTGGTGCGAATATCCGAGTTTTCAATTTGTGGGAAGATGCCTTTTTTACGCGCTCTCCAGTTAAGGTCTAGCGGGCCATTAATTAGCATTAAATCACCCCACATTTGACCGCCTACTTTGACCATTTTCCCAGTATTGTGAGACTTTGGTGCATGGGGATCATCTTTAGCATAATAAATCGCGTTCACCGTCGCGGGCTGAGTAACACTTGGCGCAGATGGGAAGGTATAATCAACAAAGCAACCTGTTTCCCGTAGCACAATCAACTCATCATTTACGCCACATAATTTCCCCTCAGGGTGGGAGTTATCTAAGGTCCAGTTTCCGTGAATAAACGCGTATTGCAGCTTGCCAGTCTCTTCACTGCGTACAAAGGCACCGTGTTTTTCATGCAATAACTCGGTGAAGCCCTCCAAGGTTTGACGTAAATTATCACTGGTATCGTCTTCATGGTGCAGGTGAACTTCAATTTCCCCAAAACCACGCGCACAAATATCGGCTACCTTTGCTAAGTGTTCATAGCGATACTCTTCTTCTGGGTAGAAGAACGAATGTTTAGGGTGACAACCATCTGCATCTTGGTGTTTACCAGCCACTACCGGGTATTCATTAAACCAGCGGTCCACACGCGCTCGCTCTTGCTCAAGGCTAATATTTTTGCCCCACTGCGGCTCATAGTGATCGACAAAACAAAACAATACGTGGGTTGGCCCTTCAAATTTTGCCTTAGCTCTAAACTTTTGTTTTAGGTAATGAGGTAACCATAAATGCATGTGCTTCTTTCGAATAATTAAGGTTACCGCTGCTGCGCCAACTAGCAGCAATACTATTAAAGCTAAAAAGATTATCACCGTGATGTCCTTTGCCATGTGCCTTGCACATTTTTAAACAAGAATGAGTAGAAGCCTTTTAATAAAGCCATATTCATAGATACAAAAAAAGTTAGAAACGCAATGCTGCCAGGTACGCTTTTACCCCGCTTACTGCGACTGTTCCCCCAAGCTGCCACCAAGTAGCCGGCCAATTGAACGGCCAACAAGCTGGCATACAAAGGCTTAGCCACCAGCATTAGGTTACACAGCAAGGCAATCAGCATTAAATGCGGGGTAAACCAGCGCAACACTTTATGGCTAAGGTAAGCAAAAAAGCGTGCTCCTTGCAGTGGATTTAGTGCCCACAAACAACGAGTAAAAGCTTGGTAATTACCAGTACCAATACGAATTCGACGTTTTTCTTCATCCTGTAGTGAAGGTGCTACTTCTTCAAACGCTACCGCGTTTGGTTCATACAAAACCTTTTTCCCCGCCTTAGACACGTTCATCACAATCATGAAATCATCAACAATGGTGTTGGCAGGTAGCGCCTGATATAAGGGTTTAGCAATAGCGTAAATAGCACCATTAGCCCCGAGTAGAGCACCTAAACGCGACTCATGAAACTTAAGCATTTGTTCATAACGCCAGTAGATGCCGTCTTTGTTATCAGCTGACTCCGAATCAACTAAATGCAGTTCCCCACAAACAGCCCCAATGTCGTCACTATCAAAGTGCCTAACTAGGTTTTCGATAGCGTCATCTTCAAAATGGGTGTTGGCATCAGACATTACTAAAATCGGGTCTTCGGCCAATTCCACCAAGTCATTAAGTACATTTATCTTGCCGCGATTTTGCTCAAAGATATGGGCTTTAAAATTACTCGCCTCCACCGCTTGTAAAATTTCTGCAGATTTATCCGTGCTGCCATCAGAGCCAATGTGAATGGTAAGTTTGTCTTTGGGGTAACTAAGTTGCAGTAAATTGTCTACCCGTTGCTGCAAACAACTCTCTTCATTATAAGCGGCAATAATAATTGAAACAGACGGCCACTCTTTAGCTTCTAGTGAACGGCGTTCTCGGCGACGCCAGAGATAGCGGGTATCACGAACCGCTTGTTTAATACCGCTAATCATTAGCAATACAACTGGATAAGCAGCATAACTGTAGCCAATTAAACCCACTGCCAACCAAAATAACAATTCCATTTACTGCTCCATCTCGGCTGACTTTCGGAGATATGCTTTAGCGGGAATACCTAACATGGTTGCGCCTTCTTCTGCAGATTTAGTTAACACAGCATTGGCGCCAACTTTTACCTGGTCGGCAACATCTAAGTCACCAATAATTTTGGCGCCGGCACCGACAAATAGCTCAGAGCCTAAACGCGGTGATTTGCCCTTTTCATCACCAATCACCACACCACTTTCTAAAGTAATGTTACTACCGCCCTTTACCTTAGAATTAATCACAATGCCTACTGGGTGCATAATCACAAAACCTGGGCCAAATTCCGCACCAGAGCCAATTACGCAACCATTCATAAACTTATTCAGCCATTGGAAGAAATAGGCAAGCAAGCCCAAGTTATGATTGGCGCACCAACGCATCCAGCGATAAATAATATTGGCGCTAGAACCATCTGCCATCACTATCCTCAGCATGCTTACAGACGCACCATCTAATCTGAAGATTTCTTGCTTACGACGAAAATCAGCTTTGATATTTTCCATCACTTCACCAAGGTTAATAGTTGTTCAGCATTATGACGCCACTGTCTTTCTCGCTCGATATAAGCCCTAGCTTGCAGACCAACTTGCTGCTGTTGTTCCACTTGAGAAGAAAGGCTGAGCACCTTTTCTACGCAAGATTCGCGGTCGTTTGCTTTAAACAACCAACTGGTTTCGCCGTCGGCTACAACTTCAGCAATAGGCGTAAAGTCAGGAGCAACCATACCTTTGCCCATAGCCATAAACTCAAACAGTTTCATCGGTGAGCCATAGTCATTTGAATCCGGCAAAATGCCAAAGTCCATGGCAGATAAATAGGTCGGCACTTGGTCATGGGCGACTCTGCCGGGCATAATAATTTGCTTCTCTGCCCCTGCATCAGCAATGCGTTGTTTAATACTTTGATAACAAACGCCATCGCCTACCAACAATAAAACAATGTTGGGATAATCTTTTAGGCGCTCAGCGATCAAATCAACAAACCAGTCGATACCGTGCCAATGTACAAAAGCACCAACGTAGCCAACGACAACTTTATCTTCTACCTCTAGCTTTTGGCGTAAGGCTAAAGCAGCAGCATCATCGATAATAAACTGATCTAAATCTGCAGCATTTGGCGAAATCACTGAGGGAGCAATATTTGGGTAAGCATCTTGAGCAACTTGTTGAAAGCGACTAGAAATAAACACTAAACCAGTAGCGTTACTAAAAATCCACTTCTCAATTGAGCGAGCAAAACGTTGAAAAAATAGTTCACGAACACGATGCACTAAACAGGAGTCATTAATTTCCAACACAATCGGGATGTTATGGCGCTTTGCCCACCACACACTGGCAAACATAAACAATGAATAGCGCTCATAAACAAACTCTATTTGCTGCTCTTTAACCGCTTTACGTAAGCGCCACCAAGCCAACACATTAAAAGCCAGCTCAAACAGTTCAAACACAAATTCCGGGGTATGTTTGGTTAACTCAGCTAGGCGAGAAAATAAGCTCTTTTTAGCAGGCGGTTTAGCCGCTTGCTGCTGTTTCGGTACCGCCAGCTCTTCTTCCGGATCAGCACCAGGCAGAGATAAAATGCTTACCTTGTGGCCTAGTTCACGTAGACCTTTAACCACACCACGAATATGTACACCTTCGGCTCCTCGGCCACGTGTTCGGTGGTGGAACAAAATGTTCATTTAACTCAGCTCTCCAATGCTTTAAGTTCAAAACCTTGCGCTTGCCACTTGGGAATCAATTCCGCTAGAGCGTCAATGCAAAGGTTGTTGTCATCATGAAATAAAATAATATCGCCTGCGCTTACTGGTTGCTCGTTAAAGCGTTTTATTAGTGTTGCACTAGGCTCTTTTTTGTAATCTAAGGAGTCGCGACTCCAATGCACCGCAGTAATCCCACGCCGAATCAAATAAACCAGTATAGAACTGCTCCAACGTCCTTGCGGGGAGCGGAATAAGCGACACGGTTGCTGAGTAAGATTTTGAATAGCGTTATTGGTCTGTTCTATCTGCAACTTGCGCTCAGCGGCACTGATATGATCAAAGCGGGGATGATTGTAAGAATGGTTGGCAAGGCTATGACCTTGCTCAGCAATTTGGCGTGTGAGCTCAGGAAATTTTTCTGCTCGCGCCCCTAATACAAAGAAAGTTGCTTTAGCTTGATGCTTAGCAAGCAGCGCCAATAAAGCGGTGGTGTACTCTGGATAAGGTCCATCATCAAAGGTTAAATAAAGCGCAGCCTCGCGTGGGCTTCTTTTAATCAGAAACCAACTATCAGGCAGAACTTTACTACGTATAAGATATTTGATCTTATTCAACATTAACTACAAATCCATTTGTGCCAATACTAAGAGCTTAAGCAAGCTTGTTAGTGTAACAAAATACCTGCTTAGCCCCAGCAAATTATTAACTTATCTTTTAAACTTCACCATTTTTCAACATTGCGAGAAATTGTTGTTGATTAAGCGACCAAGAAAACTGACTAGCATGCTGCTTAATCGCCTGTTTATCCCACTGTTTATCCAGTATCAGCTCTAGCCCCTCAGCCACCGCCGACGAACTCTTCGGCGGGATAAGCACGCCACAACAGCGAGTATCCATCACCTCGGGAATGCCCCCGACCTCAGTAGCTAATACTGGTGTGCCAGCCGCCATCGCTTCCAATACAACATTAGGCACCCCTTCTGCGTAGCTAGGCAAGGCGAGAAGTTCAGCATTGCCTATCCAAGCTGGTAGATCGGCGTGGGCAACAGAGCCCAAAAATGTCACTCGCTCTGTTAAGCCATCAGCTTGCGCTTGTTGCTCAATGGTCGCTCGTTTGGCACCAGTACCAGCATAAACCAGGTTTAATGCCGGCTGTTTAGCGGCAATTTTAGCAAAGCCCTCATAGAGCTCTACAACGCCTTTGTCTGGCTTTAGGTTCCCTACATATAAGATGTAGTCTTGCGCTATTGGTTTGTCACTTTCACCACCAAACTTTTGATGATTGACGCCATTATAGATAACAGAAACCTTGGATTGCTCTATCCCTAGCCGCTGCATTTCCTTAGCTAAAGCTTTCGATACAGACAAGATACCCAATGCACTTTGACTGGCATTTTTTATTTGTTTTGCACGTGCAGGATCTTTTGCTAACTGGTTAATATCACTGCCATGTACCTTAAAGAAAAAGCGAGCTTTAAACAGTTTAGCTAACCAACTAGTTGCAACTGCTTCTGGGAAAGCCCAGCTTGCCATTAAGATTTTGACTTGCTTGCGTTTTAACCACAATCCAGAATGCAATAACAAAGACAAAAACATCATCACGCTATAGAAACGACGCCCCACTTTTGGTGTGTAAAAATACGGAGCGTAACGTAACTCTTCTGATTGTTTAATCTGCTTACGATGTTTAAACCATTCAGGAAAGGCTACCGGAACTAACAGGCTTAACTGATACTCAGACTTTAACAATTCAAATTGCTGATGATTAAACTTAGCGCGATTAGGTTCCCAAGGGAGAGGGTATAAATTGGTGATAATCACCATTGCTGGCTTAGACTTCACAAATAGTTACCCTGTGTTTGCCGCTGGCTGTTAACGGAATATCATCCACTAACTCAAAATTAAGCATCAGTTCACCATTGCTATATTTGTTTATTTCATCACTAATAGCGGTTTTATCTGCTTCGCTAAATTGCTCATTAGCTACAATTTTTAGAGTGACTTGCTCAAGTTGCTGTTGAACAACTTGAAAGCGCGAAATGCCGACAAACTCTTTAAATAAATGTGGAAACAGCTCGCCAGGAATACTGCCACCCGACGGCGTTTTTATAATGTCTAGCTTACGCCCGTCAATGCTAGACATAATTGGTAAAGGGTTTCCACAACTGCAGGCCTGATGGTTAATCGTTGCGCGATCGCCATTTACATAACGAATCAAGGGCATCCCATAGTTATAGAGATCGGTAACTAAGAGATCTCCACTGGTCTCTGTTACCACCTGTCCTTGGCTATCGATTGTTTCTATCACTAAGTGGTCGATGTTCATATGCAAATTGCGTTGTTCTTGGCAATCTGCCGCCATCAACATAAATTCTCGACAACCAAAAGTGTTGTACACCGGCGTTTTAAAAGCTTTCTCTATCTCTTCTCGTTGAAAGTCATGTAAAGGTTCAGCCCCAGTTAAAATAGTGCTGGGGCGCCACACTTTTATTCCTTGATCGTTAATATAACGAGCCAGCTCATAAAGCGGGTTTACGTAAGACACCATAGCTGTTGGCTTATAGGCATTAATATCATCAACATACTCTTGTTTGTTTTCTTGAGTCATAGCAAAAGAATTGAGCATTTTTCGATTATAAAAGCCGTGGTAAAGCGCATTTTTAATGGTTTTAAAGCGCGAAGGCTGGCCTAAGTCGGCCCCCCATAGGTACAAGGTTTTCTGACCTAGTCCTGCGCCTAGCCAGCCATAACCTCGCCACATAACAGCTTCTCGGCGAGTATTGCTGTTGAGGTCCAGCTCAAAGTGAAAAGGCTGTCCGGTAGAGCCACCGGTGGACTTACGGATATTGTTTGGATGTTTGCTCGAAACAAACTCAGCATAGTGCTGCTTAATATCGTTTTTGGTGACTATCGGCAAAGCCTCAAAGTCACGCATGTTGCTAATATCACGCGGATCTTTAATGCCTGCTTCAGCCCAAACCCGAGGATAATACTGAGTATTGTGGTAAGCATGCTGCAGCAGTTTTTGTAGCTCTTGCCATTGATGAGCTAACAACTGCTCTTTAGTCCATGAAAGGCGTTGCTCATAAGCACCTAAATGCTTTAACAAGTCTTTGCCTTTAATCGCCTCGTAGGCGGGCATTAAGCAGCTTCGTAAAAAAGATGGGTAAATGGCCATCGTTGACTTCCATATCCGTATGATAACTAATGTGTACAAGGCTCAAAGTATTGAACAGGCAAGTTGCTTACTCGCTTTTCTCAAGCGCTGTTATTAACTACGTTCAATGAAACACCTTTGCTACTTACCCTAACATTTAAGTAAACAACAAACATCTACTACTGGGTTGGCGAGGTCTTCCATTAATCGAGCAATTCCTTTTACTTAGGCATTATAGTAACGCTAAACAGGCGTGAATTTAAACGCCAAGATTACTACTAATTTGTTGTTTTATACGTTAGCCTAATCAGCATTGAGCTTGGTGATGTAGTGTTAAGGAAAACGCGATATGGACATCGGTCCAGTTACTATTGTGGCGAAAGGCAGTGCGCTTGTTTATCAAGTGGACTTCGACCTAAAAGGAAGTCATCAACAACTTTGGTTTGAAGTTGACAACCTTGCCCAACAAGAACTGTCGAGTAGCAGTGACACAGCCTTAATGGCTTTATTACTTCCAGCAATGTTAGCCAATGAAAACATTCATGTTAAAGGTAGCGTGTCTGAGCGTTTACTATTTAGTTTAAATGGCGCTTACCAAACTATACTGACCCAAACCATTCCTTATTTGCAGCGAGTGAACATTACCGCCGAGCACTGCAATACACAAAGCTCGTCAGCTACCGGCGTTATCACTGGCTTTTCTGCGGGCGTAGATTCGTTTTGCACCATTACCGACTACTTTTCAGATAGCCCTCCTAAAGCGCTCAAGATTACTCATCTACTTTACAATAATGTGGGTTCTCACGGGCCGGGAGAAGAACGCCTATTTCGCGAACGCTACCAACAATTAAAAGAAACAGCCGATACTTGGCAGCTTCCGTTCATTACTGTTAACTCAAATATGAATGACTTCTATGGCCGTAGTTTGGATTTTCAGTTAACTCATACTCTGCGAAATGCCGCTATCCCGATGTTGTTTCAACAATTCATTGGCCACTTTTTATATTCATCCGCCTACAGCTATCAAGATTTATTTGTTGGCGAGAGCTACGACATGGCATATAGCGACGCTTTTAGTATGCCGCTCTTGGCTACTGAAAGCTTGCAATGTCACTCGGTGGGTAGCGAGCACTCGCGCGTAGAAAAAACCCTGCGTATTAGTAGCAACCCAGATTCATACAAAGTATTAGATGTTTGCGTGAAAGGTGATAGAGCGGGCAATTGTTCACACTGCGATAAGTGTTTACGCACCCTGCTGACCTTAGATTTGGCCGGTAAACTTGAGCTATATAAAGATAACTTTGATTTAGAGGTTTACCAGCAACACAAGCAAGCATTCATTAATGAAGTTCTAATTAGCAAGGACCCACTGCTAAAAGAAATAGTGGTTTGGGCTAAACAGCGGGGATATCGCTTTGCTGCTCATCACTACCTTTCGGCCACTATGTTGTTCCTCAAACGTTCACCGGCCAAAGTCTTTTTGCTATTTAAAAACCAGCTAAAAAAACTGTTGTCTAGCTTAGGTTTATATCATCCCAAGCAATACCACTAATTTGTTCCTCGCGAGCCAAAAGCCTTAACATGACCAAAGATTCCAAGCTAAAAAATCAAGTTCTATCTTCCTTAAAATGGGTAGCCATGGGGAAAATTGTTACCCAATTACTGCGCTGGGCTATGACTTTTTGGGTCATTCGCTTATTAAGCCCAGACGACTATGGCCTGGTTGCTATGTCGGACGTACTGTTTGGTTTTCTTAACTTATTGCTAGGCTCCTTATTCGCTTCGTCAATTATTCAAGAGAAGAACTTAACTAAGCAGAGTTTAAAGCAGCTATTTGGCGCTATTATTATTAGCCACCTTGGCTTTTTCGCACTGCAGTATTCCTTAGCTGATGTGGCCGGCAGCTACTATAAATCAGACATAGTAAGCCAAATTTTAAAAGTGAATGCTTGGTGTTTTATTATCTTAGCTTTAGAAGTGATTCCTGCCGCCTTACTAGCTAAGAACATGGAGTTTAAGCGAGTATCGATTATTGCCGCTATCTCTAATATCGTAGCGGCAGTGTCAACCTTAGTGATGGCTTATTTGGGCTATGGATTTTGGTCTTTGGTCATTGGCGAGATAATCTTTATTGGCTTGCGAGCCGCGCTGACCTTTGCAGCCAAACCGATTGATTTTCTACCTAGCTTTAAGATAAACGATATAACCGCCATGCTTAAATTTGGCGGTATGTTGTCTATTCAATCGGTATTATTTTATGTATTCATGCATATGGATGTAGCAATTGCCGGTAGGATAATGACGCCAACCGAGGTGGGCCTGTATGCCATTGGCTTGCAAGTAGCACTAATGCCGCAGAAGAAAATCATGCCCTTACTTCGACAAGTGGCCTTCCCTGCATTTTCTCAAATACAAGATCAACCAAAGCTCATCGCCAACTATGTGCTGAAGGCACAGCGTTTATGCATTAGCTTAACCTTGCCCATTTTTTGGGGCTTGGCTTCAGTCACCGATTTGGTGATTCCGCTGCTACTCGGCGAAAAATGGTTAGGCGCAGTAATACCAACCACCATTATGTTAATGATTATGCCACTTCGCTTCAGTGAAGAGTTATTTAACCCCGCTCTTAAAAGCTTGAAGAAAGTGAACCACATGCTGGTGAACTTATGCTTTATGGTGGTGATTATGTTTATAAGCATAATGATCGCAGCTCGCTATGGTGCAACTGGCTTAGCTTTAGCGTGGTTGTGTGGATTTCCAATTGCCTACTTAATCGTAGCTTGGCGAAATAGCCAAACCTTAAATACGCAATTCAGCCAATTTGTAAAGTTGCTGTTAGCCCCAATGCTATCGGGCGCAGCAATGTTTACGGTGGTTTATGGTGCTAAATCATTTATTGAAGCAGACATCGTAGTGGCGTTGCTGCTGCAAATCACTTTGGGTGGGATAACTTACTTGGGCTTGATGCTGCTATTAGATAGGGCTTCGATTAAAGAAGTACTTAGCATGCTTAAACGTAACGGCTAAAGTCTGTTGCACTTCTGCGGTTAAGTACAACAGACCCAGCATAGGGTATGTTACTTCGAGCCCCGCAGCGGGCTCAGCGCTGCTTTAATAAGCGCTTTTATCATTAGCCAAACGGTAGCACCAGAAAACTTCAAGCTTAAAGACTGAGACAATGCTTTAAAGGCAGCAAAGCATTGCTCATTCCATAATAAGTCTTTCCCCCAATCTAGGTAGATCTTGGCCTTCACTTTACCAACCAGATCCCCCCAACTGGCGCTATTACTACCTTGTCGAGCTAAGAACGCATCTACAACATCAAGGTTGTCTTGATAAGACGATAACAAACTGCCTAAGCTTCCCTCTATATCGGCTTTCCACACTAAGCTTTTTTGCAATAAACCGATTAGCCCTTGCTCTGCAATCCGTAGGTACAAGTCGATATCCTCAGCGGTTTTTAAGCTTTCATCAAACAACCCCACCTTATTAAGCACTTCTCGGCGCACCATAAATGAAGATGTCACCAAATAAGGATGTAAAAAAACTTGTTGTAAGTCCTTAGAGACTAACTCCGGAGCTTGCTCACTTTGTGCGTTGAGGGTTTCTTCATCGGCCTTGTAGGATGTCTCGGTATAACAGGCCACCCAGTCAGGCTGTGCACGCATAGCGTTAACTTGATCCATCAACTTCTGTGGACGCCATAAGTCATCAGAATCGAGAAAGGCAACAAACTCTCCTGTTGCCGCTTGAATACCGGTATTTCTTGCCTTAGACGCGCCACCATTTTGCTGGCTGATTAATTGTATCTTTGCCCGATACTTTTCCAAGCTCGCAACGGTATCATCTTTAGATCCGTCATCTACAACAATGATTTCATAGTCATCAAAGCTTTGCGCCAAGATAGACTCGATGGCTTTGTCGATAAAAGCCGCCGAGTTATAGGCAGGAATGATAATGCTGACTGCAACTGTCATCGCTTATACCCTCCTGGTTAGCTACGCCTGTAAAGCGTCTAAGCTTTGATTAAGTCTAAGAATCAACTGGTTCTGGATAGCCTCACCACTTAACTCCCCTTGGGCGCTATTAGCAATAGCACTCAGTTGAGAACAAACTTCAGAACGAACCTTAGCGCTCGAGTTGCGCGGCTTGGGTTTATACCAACTTTTGCCAAAACCGACACTTTGTAGTTGGCGCTTCACTTCATCTTTAATGGCATTAACCGAGCTCGTGCCAGCACTATAAAAGTAGTTAGGCACACTTTCCGGTTGATACTGCATATCCACCGTTGATAGCCAATCCTGCCATTTAACCTGATTGACATGGTCACCCAAGATAACCGCCTTCCAAGGAAGGCGTAGCGCATCGGCAACAATAGCACCGTGCATCGCTTCTGTTAGCATCAATCGGCATTGCGCCATCTCTGCAAACACCTTGTCTACCGACCACTCAGGAGAAATAAACCTAAAGCCACAAGCTTCGGCAATATTCTCCCAGTCGGCACTACGACAACTCAAGTAATGCGGCATAAAGCCAATATCACCGTTTTCTTTATGAGTCGGTTCCATCACATTGCGAAGTAATAAGGCTGAGTCTGTCACAATGGTACTAGGGTCAAGATCTAAAGCTTTAGCACTGTAAGGCCCACGAACAGCGTGAACCTTCCACTTATCGGTAACCGCTGGCAGTTGACCATAGCCCACACCAGAGCCGACAATGTGTAAGGTTTTGTCATTGGGTAACCGGTGGTTCAACAAGGTACCAATGCCCACCAGCAACTCTGAAGAATCGTCATTAAAAAAGTCAGGAAGTAACTTGGGCCATAACCATGGGTTAAGGTCATCACCAAAATTGCCCACTTCATCCTTGTAGTAAAATAATTGCATTTTTAACCTAGTTAATCCTTTGCCTTCGGCCGTGTTCAGCCGAGTTATTCAATTTGTGGTGGCTATAAACCAACCTTTAAGGTCATGTAAACAGCAACGATTACCGCCCAGCTATAACCCATACATCGCCAAACCATTTTGGCTGAAAACATTTCTTCTAAATCTGGGCGCAACTTCATCAAGCGTAAATGACTAGCGGTTTGCATCCCCATAAAAATAAACATCAGCAGAGTGAACTGACGACTTAAGAAAAAGGCAGTCACCATAAAACCAATCATCGAATAAAATAACGCTTTATTCAGGTTAGCTTCTTCTTTGTACTGCTCTGATTTCTCTTCGCTTACTTCTAAGTCTTGCGGATCATCGTCGTTGGGATAACGATTGAATCGCTTCAAAATCGCGTAACCCACCAGCATATTAAGAATTAGCGCACCGCCCCATAGGCTATAGCCAGGCACACCTAATTCCGCAGCCACATGTACATAAGAGTTATGAGCCACTTTGCCGTGATGATCCATAAAGTTACCCATACCTACCCCAAAAACAGGGTTATGGATAAGCATTTGAATGCCATCGTACCAAGCGTCTAAGCGCCCAGCAGCAGAGGACTCAGTCGATGACAAGCCACCAAACGATGCCAATAAGGTGGCAGCAATTGGCGCGCTTAAACATGCAAATAAAATAAGCCGCGCACCAGCATTACTAATAAGGAAATACAAACCAATTACCGCAACAGAGCCCAGCAATGTGCCCCGAGACCCGGTCATATATACGCCGTAGCCAAACGCCACTAAAATAGCCAGCATTGCTATTTTTACAACCGCACCACCTCGACCAAAAAAGTAAGCGACAAAAGGCATATTCATTACCAAGAACATGCCTAAATCGTTAGGGTCACTAAAGAATCCGAGGTAAGTGATGCGCATCTCTTCACGGCCAACAGTAATACTGTCGCCAATGCCAATACCATACTTACCGTTAAATGAGGCTTGTTGAATATGTCCGTTGTATACCATCACCAAGGCTGCAGCGATGCATATATACATGAGTAAGCGCTGCCTACCTGGGGTAGCGATTAACGCGCTGTAAAGGAAAAAAGGAATAATGGAGCTTACAAATAGGCGCTGCGCCTGAAAAATCCCCCCGGTGCCCCAACCATTTAAAAATGCCGACATCATAATCAATGGCACTAAGCCCAGTAACAAATAGTGTTGAGGCTGCAGCTTTATTGGCCTTAAGGTAATCAAAGTAAAGCCAAAGGAAAGAATGGCAAATACCTTAATGATGATGAAATTAGCCGTTGATAGCGAAAATTCATGCGGCCGAATCAGCACAGCAATGCTGTATAGGCAAAGGAAAAAGAAAGCCAAAGGTGCTGTTTTTTCCTTAATGGGTAAAGGCCTTCTACCTAGCGGTGTTACGTCTGCCGCTAAAGGATTTTGTCGACGAGCTTGAATAGTCTTACCCTCCATGGGGAATTAATCAGCGACAGATTAACCAAGTTGGTTTCGTCACATGAAAACTTTGCTTTATAGCTTTGCGCGGTGGCGCCCATCATAAAGTCATAAAGCACAGCTTTGCTGTTTAAAATACTCCATACATGAAGTGCGAATCCGGGTGAACATTGCGAAAACTGTTTTTCATCCCAGCCAGATTGATAAAAATGTAACTGCTGCTGTTCTAGCAAATAGAAGTTTAATGCTAAAGGCTGCTGCTTAATAAACACACCACTCATAGCGACTGAATCAGGGTGCTGCTGGCGAAAGTGCTGATGAAATTGGCTAAAACGCTGATCGGAAAATGCACCAAGCTTGCCTTTGTTTTGCCACCTCGCCTGATGAAACGCCACCAAGCTTGGCCAATACTGTTCAATTTCAGAGCTTGTTAACCACCTAAACTCTGCCCCTTTCTCAGCTAAAGCTTTATCTGCTCTGCGCCACTGCGAGCGAGCATTGCGGCTAAGCTGCTTTATAGACCACGGTTTTACTTCTAAAGAATAGCGACGAGCCTCGGCAAGCTGAATGTTAGGCACGCTGTTAAGCAGCTGATGCAAAAAGCTATGCTCTATTACCGCGCGAGCAACAAACACATCAAAGCTAATCTTAGACAGCCACGCTAACAAAACCTTTAAGGCCTCTGCCTGATAGTCTTGATTTAGCAGTACATCAGGGTATTCAGATGCTACCTCCGCGTGCTCAGGTTCTCCCTGACCAAGTAAAAATAGCTGTTTTATCCCCAACAGCTTAGCGCTGCTCCGTGTGTAAAAAGGCGCTAATACCACCAGCTTCTCATTGGCAAACCCAGCCATACAATAAAGCTCACAGTGCTTGTCCCAAAACTGATTAGTCCAATGTACTAACCAACCAGGACAGTTAAACATGTCTGCTTGGCATAACTGACAAAGGGCCTGCCACTGCTCTTGTATAGCAACAAGTTGGTCTAGTGAGCGAATTTCACGCCACTGTAAAGTATCGGCATCTCTCATTTAGATATGCTAAACAACCTCAGCAAATGGCTAAAATAAAGAAACCAGCATCAAGCTTACTGCTGGTTTCCACTATTTAATCTTTTCTTCCTTAAAAAGATCTTCAGCGCTGTCAATCTACGGCTTTAGTTCGCTTTAGATTGCTCAATATACCAAGGCATGGCGATAGCTAAGCCCTGGCCAATAGTGAACTCTGGCGCATATCCCAACAATTGCTCAGCCTTACTAATGTCAGCGCGCGAATGACGTACATCACCAGCCCGAAAATCGCGATACTCCGGCTTGGCAGAGCGCACAACCCCGTACTTAGATAGGTTTTCACACAGCAAGTCATAGAGTTGAGTTAAGCTGGTTTGGTCATTCAGAGCTACATTGAATACTTCACTGCTTTCTAAACCGGCAGTTGCAGCCAAAATGTTCATTTGCACTACATTGTCAATGAAGCAAAAATCTCTGCTGGTTTCACCATCGCCATTAATGAATACCTGCTCCTCGTCAATCAGTGCCGCTGTCCACTTAGGAATAACCGCCGCATATGCGCCATTTGGATCCTGGCGAGGACCAAACACGTTAAAGTAACGCAAGCCAATAGATGGGAAATTGTAAGTACGTTGAAATACTGAACTATAGAGCTCGTTAACATACTTGGTAACGGCATAAGGCGATAAGGGATTACCAATTTTATCTTCCACTTTAGGTAAATCTGGGTGATCGCCATAAGTTGAACTAGACGCAGCATAAACAAAGGCAGATACCTGTTGCTCTTTAGCAGCCTGCAACATATTCAAGTAACCAGAAATGTTTACTTCATTGGTGGTAATAGGGTCATTTATCGAGCGAGGAACCGAGCCAAGGGCTGCTTGGTGCAACACAAAATCAGCACCAGACAGAAACTCCTGACAAGTTGCTTGGTCTCGAATGTCGCCTTCTACAAAGCGAAATTGCTGCCATTGTTGCTCACTTACCAAACCTTTTACTTCGTCTAGGTTATGCTGATGCCCAGTGGCAAAGTTATCTAAACCAACTACCTTTTGGTTTAACTTTAATAAGGCTTCTAATAAGTTAGAGCCAATAAAACCCGCCACACCGGTAATTGCCCAAACTTTAGGCTCGGCTTTAAGTTGCTCACACACTTGTTGAAAACGCTGCACGGTATCAGTCCCCATTACAAACGCAAATCACTGGCGCCAACTGGCAATAGATATTTAAGATCGTAAAGTACGTGGTCTTTTTTACCAAAGGCACGTATTTGTTCTACTGACATATCTTTAAACTGCTGGTGAGCAACGGCTAAAATGATTGCGTCGTAATTACCGGCCTGTGGGCTTTCTACTAAATCAATACCGTACTCTTCATGGCATTCTTCTTTGTCTGCCCATGGGTCGTAGGTGTCGACTTGAACACCGTAATCTGCAAACTCGTGAACAATATCGATAACTTTAGTATTTCGAATATCAGGGCAGTTTTCTTTAAAGGTTAAACCTAAAATCAAAATCTTACTCTCTACCACCGAGATATTACGTTTCACCATTGACTTAATGCACTGTGATACAACATAACGACCCATATTGTCGTTAATTCTTCGACCTGCAAGAATCACTTCCGGGCGGTAACCAATAGACTCAGCTTTATGCGTTAAGTAGTAAGGGTCGACACCAATACAGTGACCACCAACTAAGCCCGGGCGGAATGGTAAAAAGTTCCACTTAGTGCCGGCGGCTTCTAGTACTGCTTCGGTATCAATATCTAAGCGATTAAAGATGAGCGCCAATTCGTTGATAAGCGCGATATTTACATCACGCTGAGTATTCTCAATAACTTTAGCCGCTTCTGCCACTTTAATGCTGCTAGCTTTGTGGGTGCCCACAACCACTATTTCAGCGTAAAGATCATCGACGATAGTGGCGATTTCTGGGGTTGAGCCAGAGGTGATTTTTTTAATTGTAGAAACACGGTGAGTCTTATCGCCTGGATTGATACGTTCAGGGCTGTAACCAACATAAAAGTCACTATTAAACTTAAGGCCCGAGTTCTTCTCTAAAACAGGCACACATTGCTCTTCAGTAGCACCTGGATACACCGTAGATTCGTAAATAACAATGTCATTAGGTTTAAGTACTTTAGCAACTGTTTCGCTGGCGCGTACCAAAGGTGTTAGATCTGGCTGTTTATGCTCAGTAATTGGAGTAGGAACGGTCACAATGAACACGTTACATTTTGCTAAGTCTTCAATGTTGCAGCTGTAAGACATATTGCCAGCAACGTCTTGTAGCTCTTGATTACTAACCTCTTGGGTAAGGTCTTCACCTTGCTGAAGCTCAGTCACTCGTCCTTGATTAATATCAAAACCAACCACACTGCGTTTTTTAGCAAACTCTACAGCCAACGGCAGGCCAACATAACCTAAACCAATTACGGCAATACTCACGTCCATGTATACATCCATTTAAATTTGAAAACAGTTTTCTAATGCTAATTAAACCGCATATTGGAACAGAAAGTAAGGGTCAAAATCCACATAAAAACAAAACACGCTACAAAGTAAGACATCGGGTTAATTAAGCTGTATTATTTTAATGTGATTTATCAATCCAACAAACAGGGAATAATATGAGTAATCATAGGTTTGGAATGAAGAAAATTCTGGCAGTTAGTGCCTTAACCATCGCATTAACTGCCTGTGGTGGGGACACCGCAGAACAGCACTTATCTAAGGCTACCGAATACTTAGCAAAAAATGATCAGAACGCTGCAATCATCGAACTAAAAAATGCCATAAAAAAAGATGCCTCATTGGCACAGGCACGCTTGAATTTGGGTGGAATTTACCTAGAACGTGGTAACTATCCAGCAGCAGAAAAAGAGCTACTTAGAGCCTTAGACTTAAACGCTGAAAAACAGCAACTCATTCCCCTACTAGCTAGAACCTATCTAAATCAAAATGAGCCGGAAAAAATAGGCGAATTGATTACTCAAAATAGACCTTTTGAGGCCGAGCTAGAAACCGAATTACTGGCAATTCACGCCCTTTCGCTATTTAGAAATGGGCAATTTGATCCGGCTAAAACCACCTTAAACCAGGCCCAAGAGCTTGGCTTTGAAGGTACCTACTCGCGGATGGTAAAGGCCAGTATCTCAGCAGCAGATCAACAATTTGGGGCTGCCAACGAAACACTGGAACAACTAAGCCAAGAAGTACCAGACAATACCGATGTATGGCTGCTAAAAGGCCACCTTGCGTCTATGTCTAATGACACAGAAGTAGCAGTAGAGTCATATAGCAAAGCAGTGGAACTGGCCCCAGATGCTGCTCAGTTCACTTTGTATTTAGCACAGGCTTTGGTAAAAAATAAGCAATTTAGCGAAGCGGAGAAATACTTAGACAGTATTTTGAAAATCGCACCAAACCACATGCTTAGCAATCAACTTAAAGCTTATGTACGTTTTCAAGATGAAGATTTTGAGAATGCATTTACCTTATCAACTAAAGCCTTGCAAAGTGGTTCTCATAACACTGCTACCCAAATTGTTGCAGGTATCTCTGCTTACAAATTACAAAAGTACGAACAAGCCTTAACTCAACTAGAGAGAGTGATTACTAAAGATCCACAAAATGCCCTGGCACAACGTTTATACGTAACCACTCAATTTAGGATTGGCCAATTAGATAACGCCTTCAATCAGCTTAACCAAGCATCGGTTGCTGAGGGCCAAGACAGCGACTTCTTAAGCACAGTGAGCATGCAGCTCAACCGTTTAGGCCGCACCGAAGAAGCAGTACAAATTGCCGAAAAAGCAGCAAGTTCAGGAGGCTTATCAGAAAAAGCCAAATTGGGTTTACTTAAGCTTAAACAAAATGATTTAGATGGAATTAGCATACTCGAAGAGGTGCTAGCTGAAGATCCTGCTCATGCCCAAGCATTTTTAGGTTTACAGACTCATTACTTCCGCCAAGGAAAAGCTGATGAAGTGCTAAAGTCTCTGGATAGCTGGATAGATGCTCACCCAGAAGATCAAAGTGTAAAACTATTTAAAGGTGCCATTCTTGAGCAGCAAGAGCGCTACGATGAAGCTCTCGCAGCTTATCAATCAATATTAAAAGACCAACCTGATGACCTAGCAGCAAAGCTATTTAGCTCATCGGTTTATGTGCAAAAAGGCGAAGTAGAAAAAGCCTATGAGATAACCTACGAGGTTAAAACCGAGCAGCCCGAAAACTTACGTGTTTTTGAGTTTCTAATGAGTCACGCTTCTCAGATAGAAAAGACTGAGGAGGTAAAGGCACTTCTTGATAAACAACTTGCCGAGGCTCCAGATTCTTCATTGTTGAAAGAACAGTTAGGCCGATACTATTTGTTTACCCGAGAGTTTCCGAAAGCCATTGAATCTTTTGAGCAAATTGATGCTTTAACCCGCGAAGACAGAGTTTGGCAATTGATCGGTGATTTGTACCTAGAAACGGATAATCAAGAGAAGGCCATTTTAAGTTATCAAGCTTGGCTAGAAAACTCTCCTCTCTCGCTACCGGCGTATGTTAAGAACATCAACATCTTAGAATCTTCTGGTAACTTGAAAGAAGCCGTCGCCTTAAGCAATAGAGCAGTAAAACTATATAAAAATAACCAACGTTTATTGTTTGTTCATTCTGTATTGCAGCTAAAAGCGGGTGATGCCGTAGCCAGCCAAGATGCTCTAAACAACCTTGATGCGAATCAAATGAACACACCTGCGGTTTTGCAGCAGCAAGGTTACATTTATCTAGTTCAAGAAAACTGGCCTGCAGCAACGGATACTTTCAATAAACTATATGAAGCTTATCCAAGTACCCAAACCGCCAACCTGTTGATCAAATCATACAAAGAAGCAGATAAAATCGAGCAAGCTGTTGCTTTCATTAGGCAAGCTATCGATGTTCATGGCGAAGCGGCAAAACCTCTTCAACTGCAACTTGCAGAGCTGCAAATGAAAGCTAACCCGCAGCAAGCAATTGAGGAGTACCAAGCGATCATTAAAGATCAGCCAGATAACTTTGTAGCCTGGAACAACCTCGCTTGGGTTTACCATGACTTAAACGAATTTGAAGTAGCCTTAACTTACGCCAAGCAAGCCCACCAGCTAAAACCGGATATACCACAGGTAAAAGACACCTACGGCTACATGTTGCTTAAGTCTGGGAAAGTAGTAGAAGCAACTAAAGCGCTTGAAGATAGTTACAAGCAAGATGCTAGTAATGAGGTAGGTTTGCATTTAGCAGAAGCACTAATTGCAAATAAGCAAACCAAAGAAGCTAAACAGCTACTCGATGGATTAATAAATATTGAGCCAGAGTTAGCCAATAAAAAAGCTGAACTAGAAGCTCAGCTAAATTAATCTATATAGCCCTAATAAGACTTTATTGGGGCAAATATAAACCTTTAGATTCACACCATTTATGGCTCTCTCGTAACGATATGTTCGGAGAGTCATTTTTATAGAAACTCGGTGAATACATTTTTTTAATATAGTCATCATTGTCATCATTGTTTCTAGCTGCTAGACAACCCTTTTCTACTTCTTTATCAATGTTACGCATCAAGACTTGAAAGCCTACCGGTAAAGTACGTGTAAGTGTTCCTGCACTAATGTAGTAAGGCGCGCGTAAGCCATGATACTCAATAGCTGGACCAAGCTGCTCAAACTTAATACCTAAAAAGCTCATACTTCTAGCAAGACGCGGCTCCATCATAACAAACGCGTGATGGGTGCCAGCTCGCACAGCTAGAGCGGCAATAGACAAATACAAACCAATAGCTAAAAAAGGAAAGCAACGTAACTCTTCCTCAGAATAGGTTTGCTCATTGATCGCACCAGAGGCAGCACCATCAAAGTTATCCGCTTTACGACGTCGGAATTGTGGGCGAACCGCTAAACGCGATATTTCACAAATTTCGCTTCTAGCAAATTGCGAAGGGTGATATTTAGCACCTTCAATAGCATTAGAACAAAACTTCTCGATGGGCAGTAACTCATCTTTACTAGAAGGAGATACTATTCGCACACAGCCTGCATAGTTGGTACTAGGTTTGTGCTCGATTAAACAAAAGCGAGAGTATTCATCAAACTCATCTTGTTCCATACCGTTTTCACGGACTGGCTCAAAATTAAGTTCCTCACAGTATACGTCATGACGAATTCGAAATGCTTCTTGTACGGTATCGGTTTTATAAGCAACTACCGGGCGAAGATACTCTGCAAAGTGCTGAGCAATTAGCTTAGCTTCTCGCTTAACCAATAACGAAATGCCACCTCTCACAACAGCCCCAAGATAAGGGATACTTGCTAGGTTTTTCACATGTTTGTTTCGGATCATAAAGCGCTCTCAAAGCTTCAAACTTTCTAAACATAACATTTAGATTTTAGAAACAATTTAGAATTATAAAAGGCAGGCTTGCAGAAAAAACAAAGCGCAGAACTAGGCTGCGCTTTGGATGTACAATGCTAAAACTTAGCGACTTTTAATTAAGCATTATGCGCGGCGACGAACAGCTGCCAAGCCTAATAGACCTAATCCAAAGATAGCTAATGTTCCTGGCTCTGATACTTGTGCAGCAGAGATAGCGAAACCAGCTTTCAATTCGTTAGTTTTATCTTCTTCTGTAAGGAAGCCAATACAAGTTGCGTTTGGTCCACAATCAATATCACCTAATACTTCTAAACCTTGTAGGCGAGTAGTTAGGGTGTATACATAGTCATCGTAACCTGGAATTGGTAGTACGAAGCTATTTGTTAAGTAAATGTCATCACCCACTTCTGTGTATGTAACATCTGGACCCAACACGATAGTGAATAAGTCAGAACAGCCTTCTTGGTTAATACCGGCTTGTCCTACCAACTGAGTTGGCTCGTACTTACAAACATTGTTAGTTGGCGTGTTGTAGGTTTCTTCAAAAATCACACCGAACTGAAGTACAGGTGCTGGAGCTAATGGGAAAGCAACAGGTGCTGTAGGTGCAAGGAACAAACCATCAAACAATGTAGCTGCTACTAGAGTATCACCGGTTACACCCCAGTTTTCGTGTACAAGGCCAGTACCTTCTGAAAATGCTAAAGCACCAACACCATCTACAACACTGGTAGTCACAGTACCTGATTTAGAATCTTCAATATTCAAAGCACTTTTCTTAAGATCTGGGTTTTCAGCAGCGTACGGGTCACCCCAAGCAAGAGACTTAGGAAGCTCGCCACCAAAAAGTGGGTCAAAATCATCTAAAGTTTCGCCAGTTGCATCAATACCCGTTGGGTCAATTGAACCAGCATCAGAAGTCCACTGATCGAAACCAGCTTCGTTTAGGTAATCCCAGTCAGTGATAAGAGCAGCGTTAGCAGAGATGCTTGCAAAACCTAAGCTAGCCGCCAAGCATGTAAGTTTTAATTTGTTCATGTCACCCATCCATTTGGTCAGTACGATTCGAAATACAAGTCATACAAAGCAATCTAGGTGCCAACTTTAAAAAACCTTTAAAAGCAGTAGCTTAAGAAATAACCAAATCATTGAAGTAAATAGGATGTAAAAATTACTGACACAAAAACCCATTATGTTTACCACCGTAAAAGATCCTTAAGATCCTTGTTCTAAAGCTTAATGTATGAAGATTTCCCTTACTAAATCCAATTAACGATTTACCTTGGACCAACAAACAACATTCTGGTGTTAAGTTGCTAAGCACTATAAAGGTAGATGAGAAAGCAGAACCTTCGAACAAGACAGTTACGATTGAGAATTTGAGCTTTGGAAGTGAGAGTTTCTTGAAGGAAATAAAAAATTACTGCTGCGAAAGCGCAGCAGTAATTATATAAGAGCAGCTAATTAAGCGCGGCGACGAACAGAAGCCAAACCTAGCAAACCTAAGCCAAAGATAGCTAAAGTACCTGGCTCAGTTACTTGAGCAGCAGAAATAGCGAAAGCTGCCTTTAATTCGTTCTTCTGGTTTTCTTCAGTTAAGAAACCAATACATGTAGAGTCAGGACCACAATCTAGATTATCTAATACAGTTAAGCCTTGAAGACGAGTAGTTAAGGTATACACGTAATCGTCAAAACCAGGAATTGGTAGAATGAAGCTGTTCTGAAGGTAGATATCATCGCCAACTTCAGTAAACGTAACTCCGTCATCTAGTACCAATGTGAATAAATCAGCACAGCCAGCTTCATTAATGCCAGCTTCACCTACTTTAGTATCACCGTATTTACAGATGTCATTAGTAGGAGTGTTGTACGTTTCTTCAAACAATACATCAAACTCAAGAACCGGCGCAGGTAGTGCTGGGCCAACAAAAGGAGCTAGAGGTTGCAGGAACAAGCCATCAAACAAAACTGCTGAAGACAAAGTATTGCCAGTTACACCCCAGTTTTCATGGGTAAGGCCTGTACCTGTTACGAAATCCAATGCACCAACACCGTCAACTACACTTGTACTTACTTGACCAGACTGAGCGTCGTCAATCTCAAGTGAACTTTTGATAAGTTGAGGGTTTACAGCGCCGTATGGTGTACCCCATGCAAGGCTTTTAGGTAACTCACCACCAAAAAGAGGATCAAACTCATCGGCTGTTGCGCCGCCGGTATCAATACCTAGTTGGCCAGCGTTTGAACTCCACTCTTTAAAACCCGCATCATTCGAGTAATTCCATTCAGTGATTAGTTCAGCGTTAGCAGAAATACTTGCAAATCCTAGGCCTGCAGCCAAGCAAGTAAGTTTCAATTTATTCATTTCACCCATCCAATTTGGTAATAGCGTTTAGATATAAAGACCGTGCATAAAGCAAAACTCGGGCCAAATATAATTAACCAATATTAACAAAGAGTTGCGTGCTAAAAATAAATAAATCAATTATGATGTGTAAAACTTACTGACATAAAAAAGCGCTCAGCTTTCTTCTTTTAAAACTATTTTTTTGGCTATCTTAAATACCATTCGCTGCAAAGGATTACGATTACCCATTGGTCGCCACGTTTTCTTAAATCGATTTCGATAAGCATCAAAATGCAAGCCGTAAGGTGCGGTAATTAGATCTCCTCGATTAAGTAGGATTTTTAAAACATACGTACCCGCTATACCACCACACATCTTCACCGCCATAGGCATCGATGGTCCTTTTTTAGCGTGAAAATCTGCTCGACTCGGGTCAACTAGATAAGGGCGCTGCAACATCGCGGGGGATAAACCAATTAGGAACTTAATATATTGCTCGTTTTCACTAGTGGCATCTTCAAATCGAAAATACTCTTCGTAACTCATACTACCAGGCATAAAACACAAAAATGCACAGCCCATACCTAACGGTGCAGCAGTAACTAAGGGGATCTTTTTCTCTAAACACTTTTGAAAGACCAACTTTCGCGCAGACAAGGCAAAAAAGTCTAGGCTATCTACATATACGTCCACACCTTCAAGGAACTCATCAACATTGTGCTCAAAAATACCTTCAGGGAAGGACTTCACCTCCGCTTCAGGGTTTATATCTAAGCAGATGTTTTCCATTACTTTTACTTTGTCTTGGCCAACGGTAGACATAAACGCGCCAGCTTGACGATTAAAGTTGTGAACTTCATATTCGTCAAAATCAGAAATGTGAAACTTGCCAACCCCCAAGCGCGCCAAGGTAACAATGTGCTCACTGCCAACGCCCCCGGCACCCGCCATTGCAACACGCTTTCCACGTAACACCTGTTGCTCTGCTTCCGTTACCCAACCGATATTCCGAGAAAAAGCATCTTCGTAATTAAAACTCATAACTAGTTAGCCTTATAAGATTGACGACATCCATTCGCCTGCATATAACCACGAACAACATAGCAACTTGCTCTAATGCATAGTAAAAATTAAGATTAAAAGGTCATTCAAGGAAGAATATAGTATGAAACTCGCCTTCATCGTAATCCTAGCCTCTTTTTCATCTCTGTTTAGTGTAGAAGCTTCCAGCGCACTTGCAGACACTATAGAAAAAATCAAACCATCTGTTGTAGGAATTGGTACCTACAATAAACTAAATTCTCCTAGAGCCAGCTTGCGCGGTACCGGATTTGTTGTTGGCTCTCACCTTATCGCCACCAATGCACATGTGATCCCCAAAAGCCTAAACCAACAACAGAACGAAAAACTAGTTGTATTTGTTGGCCAAGGTCGCTCGCCAGAACTGCGCATTGCCAGCGTAGTGGCTAGCATTGAACAACACGATTTAGCCATACTAAAAATTGAAGGCAAAGCCCTAAAGCCGCTAACGCTTTCGAACCAAAAAGTTCGCGAAGGAGAACTATATGCTTTCACCGGCTTCCCAATAGGTGCTGTATTAGGCCTATATCCAGTTACGCACCGCGGGATTATCTCAAGTATTACACCCGTGGTTATACCGGCGAGAAATGCCAGCGAACTAAACCTTGCTCAATTAAAACGTCTCAAATCACCCTATAATATTTATCAACTTGATGCCACTGCCTATCCCGGTAATAGTGGCAGCCCCCTCTATCACCCAGAAACAGGCGAAGTTATCGCCATCATCAATAAGGTTTTTGTCAAAACGACCAAAGAAGCCGTGTTGGCTGACCCAAGCGCGATCAGTTATGCCATTCCGGTAATTCATCTAAAGCAACTTCTCAGCAGCCTGAAGTAGTGTTTTGAAAACTTACGGATACAAAAAAGCCCTTAAAAGTAAGGGCTTAATTAGTATTCGTACACTTCTAAGAAATCCTGTTTTTAGAACGGGATATCATCATCGAAGTCCATAGGAGGCTCGTTAAACTGCTGAGTTGCCTGCTGTGGAGCTTGTTGAGGTGCCGGAGCAGGTTTAGGCTGTTGCTGATAACCACCTTGCTGCGGAGCTTGTTGCTGGAAACCGCCTTGCTGAGCAGGGGCTGCTTGAGGCGCAGCTTGTTGCTGTTGACCGCCCCAGTTACCTTGTTGCTGCGGAGCACCACCACCCATGTTTTGCCCTTGGCCACCACCTTGACGTCCACCTAGCATCTGCATCACGCCATTAAAGCCCTGCACAACCACTTCGGTAGAGTAGCGATCTTGACCACTTTGATCTTGCCACTTACGTGTTTGTAATTGACCTTCAATGTAAACTTGCGAACCTTTCTTAAGGTACTCGCCTGCAACTTCGGCTAACTTGCCAAACAACACTACACGGTGCCATTCAGTACGCTCTTTTTGTTCACCACTTTGCTTGTCTCTCCAGCTTTCTGAAGTTGCAATAGTAATATTGGCGACGGCCCCTCCGTTTGGCATAAAACGAACTTCAGGATCTTGCCCTAAGTTACCAACCAAAATTACTTTATTAATGCCCCGAGTGGCCATGTATATCGCTCCTATGTTCTATCTGTTGTGGCGAGGAAGACCCGCTATCATACTAGGCTGCACGCACCAAATCCAATGCTCTAGCCAATTCAAATTCTTTTGTTTTAACTTTAAGGTAAACAGTATTGTCACTTGCAATAACAACTGCTTCTACAACCCCAGGTAAAACCTGCAGTTTTTCTAAAATGCTAGCAGGTTGATCGGGAGATGATATCGTTAATGAATAACTTTTTATGCCACTTTGCGCACGCAATCCTAAACTCACGACGATCCAAATAATCAATAAAGCGATCGCAAACCAACTTACTAAATTTGCCCCGCCAGCCGTGTACAAAACGCCAGCACTAGAGCCACCTATAAATGCCCCCAAAAACTGACTAGTAGAAAATACGCCAAGTGCCGCGCCTTTGTTGCCCGGAGGGCACAAATTAGAAATTAGCGCTGGTAAACTGGCTTCCAAATAATTAAAGCCAACAAAAAACACTGCCAAAATTACTCCCAACCCCCAAACCGAGGAACCGTTAATCAATAACAAAGCGTTGGCAAATAACAACAAACTAATAGCAAATATGAAGAAAGCACGCTGCTGATTGCGCTTCGCTGCAATGATCAACAAGGGCACCATCAATACAAAAGAAATAAGAACAGCTGGCAAATACACTTGCCAATGATTTTCGGCATTTAGGCCTGCGTCAAGCAAACGAAACGGCATTACA
Source organism: Agarivorans sp. OAG1 (assembly GCF_037076485.1). Taxonomy (NCBI): domain Bacteria; kingdom Pseudomonadati; phylum Pseudomonadota; class Gammaproteobacteria; order Alteromonadales; family Alteromonadaceae; genus Agarivorans; species Agarivorans sp. OAG1. Next base: position 598,968 of record NZ_AP028990.1, on the reverse strand, counting down.
ACAAACAAAGCGGTAAGCACTAAGTGTAAGGTAAACACCCCCCAATCTAAACGCAGCAACTGAGGGTGTTTAAGCAACTCAAGCATCTGTTTAGAGTTAGCACTTACTTCACCACTAGGCGCTTTAGAATCGCCACTTGGTACAGCAAACTGCACCACAAACATCGCGAACACGGATAACACAGCAATCAACCAAAACAGACCCGACAAACCAAGATAAGCCGAGAGAATTGGCCCTAAAACCAGTGAGGCAGCAAACGATAAACCAATGCTAACACCAATAAAGGCCATTACTTTCGCACGCTGGGTTTCTCGGCTTAAGTCAGCAGCTAAGGCCATTACCGTGCTAGCGATAGCGCCCATGCCTTGCAAGGCACGCCCTAACGCGATGCCATAAATAGAATCAGCAGTAGCAGCCACTACTGAGCCAAGCGCAAAAATACTTAACCCCAGGAAGATAATCGGCTTACGGCCAACTTTGTCGGACAACCACCCCATGGGGATTTGAAACATTGCCTGGGTTAAGCCATAGGCACCAATCGCAAAACCAACCCATAAAGGCGAAAAGCCCACAAGCTCTTGGCCATAAACGGCTAATACTGGCATTAACATAAACAAACCGGCCATGCGCAAGGCAAATAACAAAGCCAATGAATAGGCCGCGCGCTTCTCTGTAGGGTTTAATCGTTCGTCTAGGTTCATAACCATCAAAAATACGTCATTAAAGAACCGGCAATGCTATCACAAGCAGCAAGCCGCAAACCAGCGCAAGATGGTCAGCAAGTAATAAGTTAGCGCTCGGCTTTTCAACGGCGCATTTCAATAAATTATGTGTAATACTGGGCGATTTAGTGCAGCAGTGAACAGCTAACAATGGACAGTATTGATATTCGTGGTGCCCGCACCCACAACCTTAAGAACATTTCGCTGACCCTCCCTCGCGATAAGCTAATTGTTATCACTGGCTTGTCGGGTTCTGGGAAATCTTCTCTCGCATTCGATACACTTTACGCAGAAGGTCAGCGACGCTATGTAGAGTCTCTTTCTGCTTATGCTCGCCAGTTCCTGTCATTAATGGAAAAGCCCGATGTTGATCATATCGAAGGTTTATCACCAGCTATTTCTATCGAGCAAAAATCAACATCTCACAACCCGCGCTCTACAGTGGGAACCATTACCGAAATTTACGACTATTTGCGCTTACTTTACGCTCGCGTCGGCGAGCCTCGCTGTCCTCATCATAACGAACCGCTAGCTGCACAAACCATTAGCCAAATGGTCGATAAGGTTTTTGAGGAGCCAGAAAATAGCAAGCTGATGTTGTTAGCCCCGATAATACGAGACCGCAAAGGCGAACATGTAAAAACTCTGGAAAACTTAGCGGCACAAGGTTTCATTCGAGCACGCATAGATGGAGAAGTGTGTGACTTAAGCGATCCTCCAGAGCTAGAGCTGCACAAAAAACATAATATTGAAGTGGTGATTGATCGCTTTAAAGTTCGCGCCAGTGAAGATTTAGCCCAACGTTTGGCCGAATCTTTTGAAACAGCCCTAGAGCTTGCCGAAGGCACTGCCATTTTAGTTGACATGGACAGCGGCGAAACTCGCCAACTGTTCTCGGCAAATTTTGCCTGCCCAATATGTGGCTACAGCATGACCGAACTAGAGCCAAGGATATTCTCCTTTAATAACCCAGCGGGGGCTTGCCAAACCTGTGATGGTTTAGGTGTGGATCAATTCTTCGACGATAAAAAGGTGATTGTAAATCCTGAGCTTAGTTTATCGGGCGGTGCCATCCGCGGTTGGGACAAACGTAACTTCTACTATTACCAAATGCTCAAGTCATTGGCAGCGCATTTCGAATTTAACTTAGATATGCCCTTTCAAGACCTTAGCGACAAACACCAAAAAGTGATTTTGCATGGCTCGGGGCGCACCAGTATTGAATTCAAATACATGAACGATCGCGGTGATGTTACCGTGCGCAAACACCCTTTTGAAGGGATCATCCCTAATATGCGTCGCCGCTATAAAGAAACCGAATCAAACGCGGTGCGCGAAGAGTTGGCAAAATTCATTAGTAACCAAGAATGTCCAGGCTGTGGCGGCAGCCGGTTGCGCGAAGAAGCTCGCAATGTATTTATTGGTAGTACTAACCTGCCGGAAGTGAGCTGTAAGTCCATTGGCGAAGCCATGGAGTTTTTTGAAGCGCTTAATCTAACAGGCCAACGAGCACAAATTGCCGACAAAATCTTAAAAGAGATTTGTGAGAGGCTTAAGTTTTTAATCAACGTGGGCCTCGATTACCTTTCGTTAGATCGCAGTGCCGACACACTGTCTGGCGGCGAAGCGCAGCGAATAAGACTTGCCAGCCAGATTGGCGCAGGTCTAGTCGGCGTTATGTATGTGCTCGACGAACCTTCTATCGGCTTACACCAACGCGATAACGAGCGCTTACTCGCGACCCTCAATCACCTGCGAGATTTGGGCAACACCGTAATTGTGGTAGAACACGATGAAGATGCCATTCGAGCCGCAGACTATATTGTAGACATTGGCCCAGGCGCTGGTGTACATGGCGGAGAAGTTGTTGCTCAAGGTTCAATGCAACAAGTGATTGATACCCCAAGCTCACTTACTGGACAGTATTTATCTGGCAGTAAATCTATAGCAGTACCTAGCAAGCGACAAGAAGGCTCAGGCGATTACTTAAGCCTACTCGGCGCTAGTGGCAACAACCTCAAGAATGTAGATTTGCATATCCCACTAGGCCTGCTTACCTGTATAACAGGTGTATCGGGTAGCGGTAAATCTACCTTAATCAACGATACTTTATATAAAATTGCTCAAAAGGCGCTCAACGGTGCAGCTGGCGAAGATATCGCCCCGCACAAATCGGTAAAAGGCCTCGATAAACTCGATAAAGTGGTTGATATAGACCAAAGCCCGATCGGCAGAACACCGCGTTCCAACCCCGCTACCTATACCGGGATCTTCACTCCCATTCGTGAGCTGTTCGCAGCTACGCAAGAAGCCCGTTCAAGAGGTTACAAACCTGGTCGTTTTAGCTTTAACGTAAAAGGTGGTCGCTGTGAAGCCTGCCAAGGAGACGGCGTTATTAAAGTAGAAATGCATTTTTTACCCGATGTGTATGTGCCCTGCGACGTATGTAAAAGCAAACGCTATAACCGCGAAACTTTAGAGATAAAGTATAAAGGCAAGAGTATTCATCAAATTCTGGAAATGACGGTAGAAGAAGCTCGCCCCTTCTTTGATGCTGTACCAGCGATTGCCAGAAAATTGCAAACCTTGATTGATGTTGGCCTTACCTACATCAAACTCGGTCAGTCGGCTACTACCTTATCAGGCGGCGAAGCTCAACGAGTTAAACTCGCTCGCGAACTTAGCAAGCGCGATACTGGCCAAACCCTTTATATTCTTGATGAACCAACCACAGGCTTGCACTTTCATGATATTGAGTTGCTGTTAGAAGTTATTCATCGCTTACGTGACCATGGTAATACTATTGTTGTAATTGAACACAACCTAGATGTCGTTAAAACCGCAGATTGGATTGTCGATCTGGGGCCAGAAGGGGGCAAAGGTGGCGGAGAGATTCTAGTTGCTGGCACTCCGGAAGATATCGTTAATGAACCGCGCTCACATACCGCCCGATTCTTAAAACCAATGCTAATAAATCAAAAATAAGGCCAAAAGCCAGATTATCAAGGATGTAACATGCTATCGAAGTTTAGCCTAGAGCGTACTTTTATTTATGTATTTGCTGCAATGCTGTTGCTAGGCATGCACTACTTTCAACACAACCAAGGTGGAACAGGTCTAGCCCTCCCTTTTAATTTGGTTGTTTGGTGCTTTGCTAGCATTCTTATCGGCCTTGGCCTTATTAAAGTAAGTCAATCGCAAACTTTGCGCTATAACAAAACACTTATTGGTTTAGCTATTTGTGCTATTGGCTTATGGATCCCACTGTTTTATCCAAATGCTGAATTTGGCGCTTTTGCTTTAGACCGTTTAATCGGATTGGCAGCAGGTTTACTGCTTATCTTCTCCATTATTCAGCTCGAAATAAGCCAAAAGCAATGGCACCAAATGATGTACGTGATTGTTGCAGCAGTCTTAATCGAGAGCCTTTATGCATTAACCCAAATGTACCTATTAACAGAGGGTAATTGGGTCGGCTTTAATGTTAATTCAACCAGAGCTGCCGGCATTTTTCAGCAACCCAATGTATTAGGAACCTTTGTGCTTTTTGGTCCAGCCATATCCGCTTGGTTGTTGTCACAACAAGCTATAAACGAAAAATGGCAGCTCTTACTTATACTTGTAACTAGCTTTACAGCAACATGGGTATGTTTCTTAACAGGATCTAGAACAACAGTAGTAGCGTTGTTTCTTATACTCCCGCTAATGGCTCCTTACCTATTTAAAACTGCAAATTTATCGCACCTTAGATGGTGGCTAGTTTGTATTTTGTTTGGAGTTTTAGCACCTATGCTTCCCGAACTATTCAATTCTAACGAAGCAAGAGATGCCTTAGGTGGCGCAACCACAGCTTATAGAGTAACAATGCTTGAGGTTAGTTGGCAGCTGTTCAAGCAGCAACCGTTGTTAGGCTGGGGTTATGGTGCTTATGATGGTGTTTACCATGCGGCGCAAGCTTTACTTAATCAACAAGGCTTAATCGATGGTTATCATTTTAATGTAGCTCACCCCCATAACGAACTAGCTTATTGGGCGGTTGAAGGTGGGCTTCTGCCAGTCACAGCTTTGTTCGCGATGGCTTTCCTAATAATAAAGAGCATGCTCAAACAAAGCTGGGCTAAGGGATTATTTTATTTTGCAATGTTGTTTCCCAGCCTACTTCACTGCATGACTGAACTGCCTTTTTATCACTCTGCGGTCTTATGGATTCTATTCTGCACATTAATTAGTCAGATTCTAAAAAATGAAGAAATTGTAGTCAAAACGTTCCCGGCTAAATTTGCCCCAAAGATATTTGGAGTTCTAATTCCATGCTTCACTATCGTGTTCATGGCAACTGGTTTACAGGCCATCCATAAAATCACCCAATTTGAACGAACCGGTAGTACAAATGCAGCTTTGCTCGAAGAAGTGATCAATCCAGTACCCTTGCAAACTCGCTATGAATTCAACGCTATGTCATTTAGGTTAAACGCAGCTTTGTCTTTAGATCTCAAAGAAGAACTTAAAGGCTACCTAGCATGGTCAGAACAGCTGTTAAAGAGGCAAGCGAGAACTGAACATTTTTATAATCGCTCAGTTGCTTTACGAGCCCTAGGCTTAAACGAACAAGCAAAAGCTAATGACAAACTGGCTAACGATATATATCCAAACTTTGAACGTGTATCCTATAGGCTTGTTTCCGCAACTAATGGCGGTGAGGAAACACTACGACAGTACTTGCTATGGAATAAAGCAGAAATTGAAAAGACTCCTTTACCACAACTATATATTCACCAAATTAACGCTTTAGTAAAGCTTGGTGATATCAAACCAGCAGTAGATATGCTTATAAAAGCACAACACAACCTCCCTGAACAAATTAGTTTGAATAGTGTTCCGAGTTTAAAACCCTATATTAAGATTCAAACGCCTAGTTAAGTAAAAGCGTAGGTGGTGAGCAAAACTAGTTTTGCTCACCACTAGCAGTTTTGTTCAAGCTAAATCATCCTCAGTTTACCGGTTGTAAGCTCGAAAACTCTTCTTGGTAAGGATTGCGCCAACGCTTCCTGCTCTCAGAATAATCATTAGTTCCACAGTCGTCGAAGAATCGGAAACTCCCCCCCTGAGTTGTTTGACTGATACGAAAGTACCTTTCTGAGCTAAGGTTATAATAAGCCCTACCACCATCATGTTAGTCAGAATCTAAAGCCTGTTAGCAACAACAGGGTTTTGTTATTTCGGATATTGCCCAAACTACCCACCTAGTACACCTCCCAGAATCCAATACCTTAAGAAAGACTTCATTAACTTAAGAAAAAGTCCCTCAACACTATCTGCATAGACTTAGACGATGAACACATGTCACCACTAAGTATCAACGAGTTAAGCGAGCGGGCGAGCCTTGCCAAGAAACACGCCAAGCGCGGCCAATAATAAAAACGCTCTTTTATAAAAATGAGAGATAGGGAAGGGGATGATATGCCTGAGGGACTAAATCACAGGCAATAAAAAAGCCCTCGTCGTTAGACGAGGGCTTAGTATGAGAGCCTGGCGGTGGTCAGGTGCGCAGCATAGCTGCTTCCGCTTCGGCCTGAAAGCGCTTCGCCCTTTCCGAGCGACCTCCGCCCTACTTTTGAAAGCAGGCCACGCTAAACACAAACAAAAAGGGCTTCCCAATCGGGAAGCCCTTTTCGATAATGAGAGCCTGGCGGTGACCTACTTTCACATGGGGAAGCCCCACACTATCATCGGCGCAGTTGCGTTTCACTTCTGAGTTCGGCATGGAGTCAGGTGGGTCCACAACGCTATTGCCACCAGGCAAAAACTGTTGTCTTTAACATTCGAAAAAGCTGAAATATCTCATGAGCACTAACAAGTATTCATGGTTTCTAAAATAAAGTATCTATAAGCAACACCCTTTAGGTGTTGTATGGTTAAGCCTCACGGGTAATTAGTACAAGTTAGCTCAATGCCTCACAGCACTTACACACCTTGCCTATCAACGTTGTAGTCTCCAACGGCCCTTCAGAGGACTTAAAGTCCTAGTGAGAATTAATCTCGAGGCCTGCTTCCCGCTTAGATGCTTTCAGCGGTTATCAGTTCCGAACGTAGCTACTGGGCAATGCTATTGGCATAACAACCCAAACACCAGCGGTTCGTCCACTCCGGTCCTCTCGTACTAGGAGCAGCTCCCCTCAATTCTCAAACGCCCACGGCAGATAGGGACCGAACTGTCTCACGACGTTCTAAACCCAGCTCGCGTACCACTTTAAATGGCGAACAGCCATACCCTTGGGACCGACTTCAGCCCCAGGATGTGATGAGCCGACATCGAGGTGCCAAACACCGCCGTCGATATGAACTCTTGGGCGGTATCAGCCTGTTATCCCCGGAGTACCTTTTATCCGTTGAGCGATGGCCCTTCCATACAGAACCACCGGATCACTATGACCTACTTTCGTACCTGCTCGACGTGTCTGTCTCGCAGTTAAGCTGGCTTATGCCATTGCACTAACCGTATGATGTCCGACCATACTTAGCCAACCTTCGTGCTCCTCCGTTACTCTTTGGGAGGAGACCGCCCCAGTCAAACTACCCACCAGACACTGTCCGCAATCCCGATAAGGGACCAACGTTAGAACATCAACACTACAAGGGTGGTATTTCAAGGTCGGCTCCACGTCATCTAGCGACAACGCTTCAAAGCCTCCCACCTATCCTACACATGTAGGGTCAATGTTCAGTGTCAAGCTGTAGTAAAGGTTCACGGGGTCTTTCCGTCTAGCCGCGGGTACACCGCATCTTCACGGCAATTTCAATTTCACTGAGTCTCGGGTGGAGACAGCTTGGCCATCATTACGCCATTCGTGCAGGTCGGAACTTACCCGACAAGGAATTTCGCTACCTTAGGACCGTTATAGTTACGGCCGCCGTTTACCGGGGCTTCGATCAATAGCTTCGCGCGAACGCTAACCACATCAATTAACCTTCCGGCACCGGGCAGGCGTCACACCGTATACGTCATCTTTCGATTTAGCACAGTGCTGTGTTTTTAATAAACAGTTGCAGCCAACTGGTATCTGCGACTCTCAGCAGCTTAGGGAGCAAGTCCCATCACCATCAAGAGCGTACCTTCTCCCGAAGTTACGGTACCATTTTGCCTAGTTCCTTCACCCGAGTTCTCTCAAGCGCCTTGGTATTCTCTACCCAACCACCTGTGTCGGTTTGGGGTACGGTTTCGTATAATCTGAAGCTTAGAGACTTTTCCTGGAAGCAGGGCATCAACCACTTCGTGTCCGTAGACACTCGTCATCAACTCTCAGCGTAATGTAAACCCGGATTTGCCTAAGTTTACCGCCTACTGCCTTTCACGTGGACAACCATCGCCACGCTGGCCTAGCCTTCTCCGTCCTCCCATCGCAATTATACGAAGTACAGGAATATTAACCTGTTTCCCATCGACTACACTTTTCAGTCTCGCCTTAGGGGCCGACTCACCCTGCCCTGATTAACATTGGACAGGAAACCTTGGTCTTTCGGCGAGGGGGCTTTTCACCCCCTTTATCGTTACTCATGTCAACATTCGCACTTCTGATACCTCCAGCAAACCTTACGATTCACCTTCAACGGCTTACAGAACGCTCCTCTACCGAGCATGCAAGCATGCTCCCGTAGCTTCGGTGGTATGTTTAGCCCCGTTACATCTTCCGCGCAGGCCGACTCGACCAGTGAGCTATTACGCTTTCTTTAAATGATGGCTGCTTCTAAGCCAACATCCTGGCTGTCTAAGCCTTCCCACATCGTTTCCCACTTAACATACACTTTGGGACCTTAGCTGACGGTCTGGGTTGTTTCCCTTTCCACGACGGACGTTAGCACCCGCCGTGTGTCTCCCGAGTAGTACTTGATGGTATTCGGAGTTTGCAAAGGGTTGGTAAGTCGGGATGACCCCCTAGCCTTAACAGTGCTCTACCCCCATCAGTATTCGCTCGAGGCGCTACCTAAATAGCTTTCGAGGAGAACCAGCTATCTCCCGGTTTGATTGGCCTTTCACCCCCAGCCACAAGTCATCCGCTAATTTTTCAACATTAGTCGGTTCGGTCCTCCAATTGGTGTTACCCAATCTTCAACCTGCCCATGGCTAGATCACCGGGTTTCGGGTCTAATCCCAGCAACTATGCGCGCAGTTAACACTCGGTTTCCCTACGGCTCCGCTATTCGCTTAACCTTGCTACTGAAATTAAGTCGTTGACCCATTATACAAAAGGTACGCAGTCACCCCACGAAGGGGCTCCCACTGCTTGTACGTATACGGTTTCAGGTTCTATTTCACTCCCCTCACAGGGGTTCTTTTCGCCTTTCCCTCACGGTACTGGTTCACTATCGGTCAGTCAGGAGTATTTAGCCTTGGAGGATGGTCCCCCCATATTCAGACAACATATCACGTGTGCCGTCCTACTCGATTTCACTTAAAGTAGATTTTCATGTACGGGGCTATCACCCTGTATCGCCATCCTTTCCAGAATGTTCCACTAATCACCTAAAAGCTTAAGGGCTAATCCGGGTTCGCTCGCCGCTACTACCAGAATCTCGGTTGATTTCTTTTCCTCCGGGTACTTAGATGTTTCAGTTCCCCGGGTTCGCCTCGCAACGCTATGTATTCACGTTGCGATACTGCATAAAATGCAGTGGGTTTCCCCATTCGGAAATCCATGTCTATTACGTCTTTTATCGACTTAACATGGCTTATCGCAGATTAACACGTCCTTCATCGCCTCTGACTGCCAAGGCATCCACCGTATACGCTTAGTCACTTAATCATACAACACCTAAATGTTGTCGCTTAAATCACTTGAATGGTCAGGCTGTATAAATCCTGCCATTCGAGTACGATCACCTTATTTTTGAATACCAAGAACACTTGTTATTAAACTCATATTCTTGAGATATTTTTTTATCAGCTTTTCCAAATTGTTAAAGAGCAATGGTTTCGAAGAAACCAAAGCTAAGCACTATATAAACAAATGCTTAGCTTTGTATTCTCAAACCAAGAGAGAGAATGGTATCCCGTAGGGGATTTGAACCCCTGTTACCGCCGTGAAAGGGCGGTGTCCTAGGCCTCTAGACGAACGGGACACTGCAGTAGCTGTTCTCGTTGGTTCTACACCACACTAGAACTTCTCTCTTTTCTTTTTCATCAAGCAATCTGTGTGAACACGTCACAAAACCTAAGCATCATAATAAGGAGGTGATCCAGCCCCAGGTTCCCCTAGGGCTACCTTGTTACGACTTCACCCCAGTCATGAACCACAAAGTGGTGAGCGTCCTCCCGAAGGTTAAACTACCCACTTCTTTTGCAGCCCACTCCCATGGTGTGACGGGCGGTGTGTACAAGGCCCGGGAACGTATTCACCGTAGCATTCTGATCTACGATTACTAGCGATTCCGACTTCACGGAGTCGAGTTGCAGACTCCGATCCGGACTACGACATGCTTTTTGGGGTCCGCTTGCTCTCGCGAGTTCGCATCCCTCTGTACATGCCATTGTAGCACGTGTGTAGCCCTGCCCGTAAGGGCCATGATGACTTGACGTCGTCCCCACCTTCCTCCGGTTTATCACCGGCAGTCTCCCTAGAGTTCCCACCATTACGTGCTGGCAAATAAGGATAGGGGTTGCGCTCGTTGCGGGACTTAACCCAACATCTCACGACACGAGCTGACGACAGCCATGCAGCACCTGTATCTGAGTTCCCGAAGGCACTAAACCATCTCTGGTAAATTCTCAGTATGTCAAGGGCAGGTAAGGTTCTTCGCGTTGCATCGAATTAAACCACATGCTCCACCGCTTGTGCGGGCCCCCGTCAATTCATTTGAGTTTTAACCTTGCGGCCGTACTCCCCAGGCGGTCTACTTAATGCGTTAGCTGCGTTACCCACGAGTTAAACTCACAGACAACTAGTAGACATCGTTTACGGCGTGGACTACCAGGGTATCTAATCCTGTTTGCTCCCCACGCTTTCGTACATGAGCGTCAGTTTTTGTCCAGGTGGCCGCCTTCGCCACTGGTATTCCTTCAGATCTCTACGCATTTCACCGCTACACCTGAAATTCTACCACCCTCTACAAAACTCTAGCTTGCCAGTTCCAAATGCCATTCCCAGGTTGAGCCCGGGGATTTCACATCTGGCTTAACAAGCCGCCTGCGTACGCTTTACGCCCAGTAATTCCGATTAACGCTTGGACCCTCCGTATTACCGCGGCTGCTGGCACGGAGTTAGCCGGTCCTTCTTCTGTCGCTAACGTCAAAGATATAACGTATTAAGCTATACCCCTTCCTCACGACTGAAAGTGCTTTACAACCCGAAGGCCTTCTTCACACACGCGGCATGGCTGCATCAGGCTTTCGCCCATTGTGCAATATTCCCCACTGCTGCCTCCCGTAGGAGTCTGGGCCGTGTCTCAGTCCCAGTGTGGCTGATCATCCTCTCAAACCAGCTAGGGATCGTCGCCTTGGTAAGCCATTACCTTACCAACTAGCTAATCCCACTTGGGCTAATCTTTACGCGAAAGGCTCCGAAGAGTCCCCTCCTTTGGTCCGAAGACATTATGCGGTATTAGCAGTCGTTTCCAACTGTTGTCCCCCACGTAAAGGCATATTCCCAAGCATTACTCACCCGTCCGCCGCTCGTCATCTTCTAGCAAGCTAGAAATGTTACCGCTCGACTTGCATGTGTTAAGCCTGCCGCCAGCGTTCAATCTGAGCCATGATCAAACTCTTCAATCAAAAGTTTTTTCGCTCAAAGTTAAAAACTGAAATTATTACTGTGTTTTACAGTGCAAGACTCCAGTTCACTTAAGCTTAATTTTTTCGCTTAAGGCCCTGTGAGTGCTCACACAGATTGCTTGATAAATTGTTAAAGAGCGTTGCTTCTTGCCGAAGCGAGGTGCGCATTCTACGCTTTCCTCTGTGGCTGTCAACCGCTTTTTAAAACATTTTAAAAAGAAGTTTTTCAACCGGCTAACTCAGCCCTAGGCCTTGCTAACCCTGACGTAGCCTTGCTTCGCTTTAGCGCGCTGCGTGCCGTGTCAGTGGAGGTGCATTATAGGGATCGATTCCCGCGGCGCAAGCGTTTTTTGAAGAAAATCACAGAAACACGTTTAAGTGTTCAGATAGCAAACAAATTGCACCTTTTTTGACTGAATTCGCCAGATTTGAGCCCAATAACTATAGTTTAGTTTTAGTGCTTTATTATGGGCCTTAGCTACCGTGACCATATATATGTTGGTTTTGTTGTAATACTGGGTTTACTTCACCTGTGTATTGGATACCATAGCCGCCCTTTTTCCTGTGGAGTCTCTTGCTGATGTCATTTTCTATCGGCCAACGCTGGATCAGTGATTCAGAATCTGAGTTAGGTTTAGGTACCGTAGTTGCTATTGAAGGCAGGATGGTTACCTTGTTGTTCCCTGCTAGCGGTGAGAATCGCTTTTATGCTATGGCGGACGCACCAGTAACTCGAGTGGTATTTAATGTTGGTGATGACATAACCAGTACTGAAGATTGGTCGATGACCATTACAGAAATTGAAGAAGCGGATGAGTTGATTGTCTATCATGGCGTTCGTCACGATACTGAAGAAACGGTTCAGCTACGTGAAATGTTCTTAAGCCACTTCCTCAAGTTTAACAAACCTCAAGACCGACTTTTTGCTGGCCAAGTTGACCGCTTTGATAGTTTTGTTGTGCGTTACCAAACCTTAGTGAAACGCTTTGAGCAACAGCAGTCTGAGTTAAAAGGCTTAATGGGCGGTAAAGTTAGCCTAATTCCACACCAGCTTTATATAGCGAGCGAAGTAGGTCGACGTATTTCGCCTCGGGTATTGCTGTCTGATGAAGTGGGTTTAGGTAAAACCATTGAAGCCGGTTTAATTATCCACCAGCAGCTTATTGCAGGCTTAGCTAAACGAGTATTGATTATTGTGCCAGACGCGCTGCAATACCAATGGCTAATAGAAATGCTGCGCCGCTTTAACATGCACTTTAGCTTGTTTGATGAAGACCGCTGCATTGAAGCTTATGCCGAAGCTGACAACCCTTTTGAAACCGAACAATTAGTATTATGTAGCCTTAGCTTTTTACGCGGCAGCAAAAAACGTTTTGAACAAGTTGCCGAAGCTGATTGGGATTTGATGATTGTAGATGAAGCACATCACCTGCAATGGGATGAAGCAACACCAAGTCGTGAATACCAAATCATTGAAACACTGGCCAAACAAATTGCCGGCGTTTTGCTACTTACCGCGACACCGGACCAACTTGGCCACCAAAGTCACTTTGCCCGTTTAAGGTTGCTCGATCCTGACCGCTTTTACGACTATCAAGCCTTTACAGATGAAGAACAGCACTATCAACCGGTAGCGGAAGCTGCCCAGTCTTTGCTGGCCAGTAGCCCACTAAGCACCAAGCAAGCTAATCAACTTAGTGAACTGTTAAGCGAAAATGATATTGAGCCTTTGCTCGCGCTCATAAATGACAGCGCTTCAAGTTATGAACAGCAACAACAGGCGCGTGAAGAGTTACTACAACATCTATTAGATCGCCACGGCACAGGCCGAGTATTGTTTAGAAACACCCGCAGCGCGATTGAAGGGTTTCCGATGCGCCAATTGGCTAGCTATCCTCTCAGCTTACCTAGCCAATATAAAACTGCATTAAAAGTACAACAAATGATGCAAGGCAGTAACGCTGGTGCCAATAATCAATTAATGTTCCCCGAAGAGCTCTACCAGCAATTTGAAGGTGAAAGCGAAGGGGAAGCCAGCTGGTGTAAGTTCGACCCACGTATCGACTGGTTAATTGGCTTTTTACTGGCGCACAAACAAAAGAAAGTGTTACTAATCTGCGCTAAAGCTGCTACGGCGCTAGCTATTGAAGATGCGGTACGCACTCGCGAAGGTATTCGCGGTACCGTGTTCCATGAAGACATGTCGTTAATTGAACGCGATAAAGCCGCAGCTTATTTCGCTCAAGACGAAGCCGGTGCACAATTAATGGTGTGTTCAGAAATTGGCTCTGAAGGACGCAACTTCCAATTTGCTCACCATATCGTGTTATTCGATTTGCCAACGAACCCTGACCTCTTAGAGCAACGAATTGGTCGCCTTGACCGTATTGGCCAACAAAACGATATTCAAATTCATGTTCCTTATTTAGAAGGTACACCACAACAAACACTGTTACGTTGGTACCATGAGGGTTTAAACGCCTTTGAACAAACCTGCCCAGCAGGCTCAGCCATCTTTGCTGAATTTGGTGAAACCTTAACAGGCCTGCTTGGGCAAAACACGCCAGACGAAGCAGAACTAAACACACTAATAAAAGAAACAGCTAAGCGTTACCATGAAGTAAAAGCCAAGTTAGATGCCGGTCGTGACCGCTTGTTAGAAATACACTCAAGTGGTGGTAACAAAGCTGCAGAACTCATTGAGAAAATTCAAGCAGCAGAGCAAGACCCGCATTTTGTGACGTTTAGCCTACGTTTGTTCGATACCATCGGCATCAACCAAGATGACAAAGGTGAAAATGCCTTGGTACTGCATGCGAGTGAACAAATGCTAGTGCCGTCTATTAATGGCTTGCCGGAAGACGGTTGCACCATTACTTATGACAGAGACACAGCGCTTAGTCGAGACGAAATTCAACTTATGTCTTGGGAACACCCGCTGATTCAAAGCTGTATCGATACTATCTTGGGGGCCGACTTAGGCACAACGTCAGTAGCCTTACTCAAGAATCGCGCCTTACCAGTAGGTAGCTTATTTGTTGAAGGGATCTTTGTGGTAGAAACCAGCGCACCTGCCGAGTACCAAATTGAGCGATACTTGCCCGCTACACCGGTGCGTATTTTGCTGGATAAAAACGGCGGAAACTTGTCTGCTAATGTTGATTTTGAACAGTTCAATCAGCAGCTTTCTGCGGTTAACCGCCACTTAGCCGCTAAGTTGATTAGTGCTTCACAAACTCAAATTCATCCTTTGCTTGCACAAGCCAATGAGCTCGCCCAACAACAATTAGCAACTATTGTTGAACAAGCGAATGAGCATATGAAGCAAAGCTTAAATGGCGAGCTTGAACGCCTTGAAGCCTTAAGCGCAGTAAACCCAAGCATTCGTAAAGATGAATTAGATACCTTACGAAGCTTACGTGACAATGCTGGCGACTACCTACAGAAAGCCCAAGTAAAATTAGATGCGCTGCGGGTAATATTGGTTTCGCACAACTAGCAAATCGAAATTCTATTTTATTTAATAGCAGGCCTTAGCTTACACTAGGGCCTTATTTTTTAGAGCTGTACTGATGCCAGATTTTGTTTATCGCCCTCCAATGTCCCCCTACTTTAGTGTTGTTTACCAAGACGAAGCTGTAATTGTATTTAACAAAGCCAGTGGTTTACTGTCGGTACCTGGTCGGCTTGAGAAAGATAGCTTGTGGGATCGCGCTCAACGAGTTTGGCCAGACATTAAAGTTGTGCACCGGCTAGATATGGCAACCTCAGGGCTAATAGTTATGGCCTTAGGCAAACCAGCCCAAAGCCACTTGAGTCGTCAGTTTCAGCAACGGCGCACCACTAAAACCTACTACGCCGAGATCTTTGGTCATCCAAAGCAAGAGCATGGCGAAGTAAATCTGCCACTACGTTGTGATTGGCCTAATCGCCCCAAACAAATTGTAGATTTTGAACAAGGCAAAGACGCTTTAACACACTGGCAGATTATTGAGCAAAGGCCTCAAACAAGCTTAGTTGAACTTAAACCGATCACTGGACGAACCCACCAACTACGGGTGCATATGCAACAACTAGGCTGCCCCATTGTTGGCGATGGATTTTATGCATGCCAACAGTCAAAAGCGCTAAGCGAACGCTTACACCTTCATGCTGCCAAATTAGGTTTTTATCATCCAGAAACAGAGCAATTTATGGAATTTGAGTGTGCTCCGCCATTTTAGTTAAAGCAAAGCTAAGTATTGTCCGATACATTAAGCATACACCTCGCCAAGGAACCCAAATTGTGCAGCTTGCTAAGTATTGCTTTCTCTCCAGTTTATTAGCAATAAACTGCGCATTTGCTGAGGTTCAACCTCAAGACTTTAGCCATTGGCCAGTAAATGGTGAATTAAAACAGCTGGATGTAGAGCAACAACAGTTTGTTAGTTTGTGGCTAGAAGAAGAAACCCCGCAAAAACGTGGCACCATTATTTTACTTCCCGATTGGGGTATATCACCAAGCGCTCCCAACAGTATTGATTCACTTCGCCAAGCTCTTCCCAAACTAGGCTGGGAAACTGGGGCTATTTTACCCCCTAAGCCCATGTCAGGTTTAATGCAGCAAGCAGAAACCGAGAATGATGAGCAACTGCAGCAATACAAACAAAGCTTACAAGCGCTTATTCAAGCAGCTAAACAAAATCAGGCTGAGCAGTTTGGTTTTCAAGTGATTATTGCACAGGGTGTTATGGGAGCATGGCTGGTTGAATTGCTAGCCGAAGACGAGCTAGAACAACCCGATGGTATAGTACTCATTAGTGCTTATTACCCTAATCAAACGCTGAATAAAAAACTGGCGGAGCAAACCGCAACACTGGCTATTCCAGTGCTAGATATTTATGCCGAGCACTATAACCATTGGCAGCAACAAGCCCGAGAGCAACGTTTAATAGCCAGTAACAAAAATCAAAAGCTAAACTACCGACAAACCCATTTACCCGCCACCGCCGATACCGCGCCCAACAGTGCAAAACTAAATAAAACGGTTTACGGCTGGTTTAACGCACTAGGCTGGTATTAAGCTAAGACTCCTTTCTGGTGCTGGAGGCAACCACAAGATATTGCTAAGCTGAGGGCCACAAACTCTCGCTAATAGCTTGCCATGAAAATAGTTTTTTTAGATCGCCTCACCCTAGCTAGCCATATCAACTTGGCACGTCCCAGTTTTGCCCATCAATGGCAAGAGTACCCCAGCACCACACCACAACAAGTACGTGAGCGCTGCCAAGATGCAAACATCATCATTGTGAATAAAGTGCAATTAAGTAGGGATACATTAACTCAATTGCCACAGCTAAAAATGATTGCGGTTGCAGCTACCGGGACCAACAACGTGGATCTAGCGGTAGCCGAAGAACTTGGCATAATCGTTAGTAATATAAGAAATTATGCCGCTCAAAGCATTGCCGAACACTGCTTGGCGCTGATGTTTAATCTTAGGCGCAATGTATTAGCCTACCATCAGGCGATTCAACAAGGTCGTTGGCAACACGCTAAGCAATTTTGTTTTTTTGATTTCCCCATCGATAACTTGGCTAAGCAAACGCTGGCAATAATAGGCGGCGGCAACTTGGGCCAAGCAACAGCACAATTAGCCAGTAATTTAGGCATGGAGGTGGTAATGGCAGAGCACAAAGGCCAAACTCCTCGCCCCGGCAGAGTTGCCTTTGAAGAAGCAGTTAGCAGTGCAGATGTTATTAGCATCCATTGCCCACTTACTCCGCAGACTAAGGATCTATTTGGCGAGCCAGAATTGGAAATGATGAAGGAGACGGCCTTACTGATTAACACTGCACGTGGCGGAATAGTTAACGAACAGGCTTTGTTGCAGGCTTTGCAAAACAAGCAAATTGCTGGCGCGGCAAGTGATGTCTCTGAATGTGAACCACCTACGCACGACAGCCCACTGATGCAGGCACTTAGCCTAAATAACTTTATACTTACCCCACATGTGGGCTGGGCGAGCAGCCAAAACATGCAAGTTTTGGCTGACCAATTGATCGATAATATCGAAGCATTTGTAGCAGGAAAACCACGCCACCAAGTATTCGCTAATTAGCGCTCTTACGTTGTTGTTTGACTAACTCGTAAGCCTGTTGAATATCTTGAGTGCGCTGCTTAGCTAGCTCCATCATTTCTGGTGGTAAGCCCTTGGCGACTAACTTGTCGGGATGATGCTGACTCATTAGTTTGCGGTAAGCACGTTTGATTTGCTGGTCACTATCTTGTTGGTTAACGCCTAAGATTTGGTAGGCTTCTTCTAGCTGCTTAGCGCTACTTTGCGCGCTTTGGCGTTGACCACCATGGCGATGGAACTTGAGCTCGGCTTCCCAGCGTGAAATCATCGCCTGAAGCTCTGCTTCCGAGAAGCCTAAAGCCTTGGCTACACGCTTTAATAAAGCATGTTCACTATCGTCGATTACGCCATCTGCAAATACCCCTTGCAGCTGGATTTCCATGAACATTTGCAATAAATCACGACGCCCATTAACCGCGCTAACAAAGCGAGAAATTTGCTCCTCCAAGGGAAAATCTGCATCTTTGCCTTGGCGAAAAGCATCTTGAGCTTGGCGCCTAGCTTCGCCTTGCAGCCGCATTTGATCCATCAAAAAGTTAGCGACCTGAATCTCTTGTTGAGTCACCACGCCTTTTGACTTAGCAATATGGCCAAGTACCGCAAAGGTAGAGAACAAAAAGGCTTGCTGAGCAGCTTGGCTACTCGCTGCCGAGAAGGCAAAATTGCCGCCTACCGCTTTATCAAACCGATGGCCTAGCCATAGGCCAAGCAAGGCACCAAAAGGCCCACCAAACATAAAGCCAAAAAATACGCCTAATACTTTTCCCCAAATTCGCATCACTATTCTCTATCTTTGGTTAATTGCTGGTCTAGTTGTTGAAGCCGCTCAGGTGTCCCCACATCTACCCATTTGCCGCCTTGTAGTTGACCACTCACTTGTTGGCTTAACATTGCTGCACGCAATAAAGGTGCAAGAGCTTGTTTACCGCTAGGCACATGCTGAAAAAAGCGTTGATGATAAATGGCTACACCACTAAATGTAAACTCAGGCTTATCTATCACCAAACCTTGCTCCAAGCTAAAATCACCCCTTAAATTGTGGCTCGGATTAGCCACCAAGTATAAATGAGCATCACTGTCGGTTTGACTATTTTGGCAAATAGCTTGGTAATCCCAATCATTCCAAACATCCCCATTAATCACCAAGAACTGCTCGCTAGCGATAATGGGTAAGGCGTTAACAATGCCCCCGGCCGTTTCTAAGGCACTAGATTCATGACTATAAAGCACCTCGATTCCCCATTTGTCACCTTGGCCCACATGTGCTTCAACCATCTCGCCTAAATAAGCGGTATTTATCACGATGCGTGTTACGCCTGCAGTAACCAACTTGTCGATATGCCAGTTAATCAAGGCTTTACCAGCAACTTTTAACAATGGTTTTGGGCAATTATCAGTTAACGGACGCATCCGCTCGCCGCGTCCCGCAGCCAAAATCATTGCGGTGCGAATTTGGCTCATGCTTTAAACTCTTTTGCTATAGGACTAATCCACTGATGAAATGCCTGTAATTCAGGATAACGCTTGGTCACTTGAAGTACATATTCGAGTGTTTGAGGAATGGCTTCACGATAGGCAGTTTTACCATCCCGATGATCTAATCTGCAAAATATCCCTAGCGCTTTTATATGCCGCTGCAATCCAGTGAGATCAAACCAGCGCTGCCAAGTGCTCGGTTCGATACCCTCAACCAAATATGCCGACTTTTGGTTGAGGTATGTTTGCTGCAAGTGACTCACTAACTCTGGTGGCCAAGCAATATAACAATCACGCAGCAATGAAACCACATCGTAAGCAATAGGCCCCCAAACCATATCCTGAAAATCGATCATCACCATTTGCTGCTGATTGAGCATCAAATTTCGACTATGAAAATCACGATGCATAGGTGCATAAGGCTGTTCTAAAATAGCTTGGCTGACATTGTTACATAAGCCTTGCCAATCACAACGCTGCTGCCAATCTTCTCCCGCCTGCAACTCTGCTTTAACAAACCAATCGGCAAATATATCTAATTCACGTTGAATAAATGCTTGGTCAAACTCTTCCATTTCTGCCAAATCTTCACGCTTAGTAGCCTGAAGTTGAACGATTAATGCAAGCGCTTGTCTATAAAGTTCAGAAGCAGTATCGGCACTTAGCACTTGCTCAAGCATGGTGGAGCCGAGGTCTTCAACACATAGAAAACCGGCATCAATATTTGCTGCTAGCACCTTAGGTACAGGCAGCGCTTGTGCACTTAAGGCATTAGCAATATCAACAAACTGTTGGTTTTTCTCGGTGGAGGGCGGCGCATCAACGGCAATGGCAGTGTCACCATTAGAAAGTTGAAAACGAAAGTAGCGCCTAAAACTGGCGTCGCCACTGATCATCGTTAGCTCAGGAGAAACAATGTCTAAGGTTTTTGACAGCCATTGCTGTAAAGCAGATTCGCGCACTAAATTACTCATAATTTCTTATACTAATAACAGCCTTTAAATAGCCGCTCACCAATAAATCCAGTATTATAAGCGGCTAACTTTAACCACAGAATTCATTAAGCACAACGTTGACGTTACAAGCTTGGAATTTGTTTATATCAGGGAATGGTTCACATTTATATGTTCGTAACTAAACGGTGCCTGCAAACATCGCTAGGATTAGCGGCGTTGCTTTCCAGCCTCAGTGCCTATGCAGAAACACCGTTATCTATGCCTCAGTGCCGAGCACACATCCCAGAACGCGTTAAATCCGGCCCGGTAGATCCTACCGCGCCTTATGTTATTGCCGCCGATGAGTTACATGCGAAACAAGGTGATAAAGCCAGTTTCAGCGGTAATGTTGAGTTCTCTCAAGGTCCTCGCGCATTAAAAGCCGAAAACACTGTATTAGATGAGCAAGCGCAAACCCTAAAAGCTAGCGGCAACATTGAGTTTCAAGATAACTTAGTGAGCGTGAAAAGTGATACTTTTGACGCCAACTTAAAAGATCATCAAGCCTCGCTTAACTCTGCTGAATACCAACTGTTTGAACAACAAGGTCGTGGCGAAGCCAGCAACCTGAAGATCAATGATGAGCAGAACTTATCATTAGAAGATGCCAGCTATACCGCTTGCCCCCCTGATGATGTTACTTGGGAAATTCGCGCAGAGAAAATTGATATCGACTCAAGTGAGCAGTGGGCCACCACAAAAAATGCCACTGTTAGGTTATTTAACGTGCCGGTAATGTACTTACCGTATTTCTCTTACCCCATCGGCGACCAACGCCACAGTGGCTTTTTATTTCCGAGTATCTCTACTTCAACCAAAAACGGTGTGGATGTCTCCACCCCTTACTACTGGAATATTGCTCCGAATTTTGATGCAACTATTACCCCACGTTTGATGACACGCCGTGGTTTACAACTGCAAACTGAATTCAGGTATTTGCTCGGGCAAAACAACGGTAACTTAAATGTAGAATATCTAGCCAATGACCGTGAACTAGACCGCGATCGATACTTACTTCACTGGGACCACAAAGGGCAATACCAGCGTCATTGGCGCTTTAATACTGATTACACCCGTATTAGTGATGATAACTACTTTAATGATTTGGGCGACAAGCTTGGAAAGGTTAACGAGAACCAATTGCTGCAAACGGGTGATGTGGGATATCACACCAAAAACTGGTACACAGAGCTGTTAGTGCAAGACTTTCAAGTACTTGGTAACACCGAGCAACCACATACTCTACTTCCGCAGTTAAGCTTTGTGGGTGACTGGGATTTAAACTGGCAAACGCTGCAGTTTGGCTTTGATTCAGAAATCAGTAATTTCACCCACAGTGACAGTAGCTTATACACTGCTCAACGGGTGCATTTTGAACCTAGTTTAAGCTTGCCATATGTGGTGCCAGCAGGCTTTTTCAAAGCTGACTTAGCCTTAATGCATACCTACTATAGCCAAGATAAAGGCAGTAACTTTGAGTATGATTATTTAGCCAGCTCGGTTAATCGCACCTTACCTAAAGTGAGTGTTCAAGGTGGCTTAAACTTCGATCGAAATACCCTTTGGTTTGGTGATAACTACACCCAAACCCTAGAACCGGTGATTAAATACTTGTATATCCCTTATACCAATCAAGATGATATTGGCATTTATGATACCGATAACCTGCAACAAGATTACTACGGCTTATTTAGAGACAAACGCTATAGCGGCTTAGACCGGATTGCCGATGCGAACCAAATCACTCTTGGGGTACATTCGCGCTTTTTGTCGCCCAGTAACCAAGAGACATTGCGTTTAAGTCTAGGTCAAATCATTTACTTTGAACCCAGCCGTACCACCTTAATTCCGGGTAGTGAGCCTTCTGATAACTCTAGCTCTGCGCTGGCTTTTGAAGCTGACGCCAATATTCAAAAAGATTGGTACGGACATACCGGCTTTCAAATCGACACTTTGGAAGGTCGACTTAACAAGGCCAATGCCGCTATAGAATGGCGCCCGGAAGCGCAAAAGCTGGTGCAAATGAATTACCGCTATTCGCAAGCCACTGAAACCATGGTTAGCGACGTAAACCAAGTAGGTACTAAGGTTGCTTGGCCAATTACCGATAGCGTTTCTGCTGTGGGTAGTTACTATCGCGACATGATTTTAGACCGCAGTATCGAAAGCTACTTGGGTGTTCAATATAACTCTTGTTGTTGGGGCATTCGCCTTACATATCAACGAGGCTTACAAAGCACCTATGTGGATGACTCCTCAGGCGTTGACCGAGTGGGCGAGTTTGACACCTCGCTACGCCTCGACTTTGAAATTAAAGGCTTAGGTGGCAGCGATACCAGTAGCCGAGAAGAAATGCTAGAAGGCGGCAATTTCAAATACGGGCGCCCCTTTTACCTCAACAATTAAAACCTTTAACCCAAATATGGTAGAGTAAGCGGCGTTTTGCTCGCAGTAATGATAGGAACGAAATGAAAAGATTAATTTTGCTTAGTGTAAGTATGTTTATGCTTGCTACTGGGCTGGTTCGGGCTCAAGAGCAATTGCTCGATAAAGTTGTCGCCATTGTCAATAATGATGTGATCACTCAGAGCCAAGTTGAAGAACTCACCAATAAAGTTCTGCGCAATGCCAAAGGGGCAGAACAAGAGCTACCACCTGAAGATGAATTACAACAACAAGTAATGGACAGGCTTATTTTGGAGAGTTTGCAACTTCAATTGGCCGACCGCCTGGGTATTAAAATTAGCGACAGCCAGTTAGAGAACACCATCGATAACATTATTGCTGGTGAAAACAAAAGTCGTGAAGAGTTCTTAGATGACTTAACCAAGCAAGGCATTAGCTATAACCAGTTTCGTGAAGATATTCGCACCGAAATTGTTCTTGGCGAAGTAGGTCGCAGCCAAGTACAGCGTCGAGTTAATGTGTCAGAGCAAGAAATTGACGCCTTAATGAAACTGATTGAAGAGCAAGATAAAGGCACTGTTCGCTATCATGTTGGTCACATTTTACTGCGTATCTCTAGTGACGAACAAGCCACTCAACAGCTGGCAGAGAGCCTAGTTCAACAGCTTAAAGATGGTGAAAACTTTAATCAATTGGCAATGACTCATTCACAAGGTCCTAAAGCCTTGGAAGGTGGTGATTGGGGGTGGATGACCATTGAAGAGATGCCTACTTTGTTTGCGGGTGTGGTAAGAAACCAGCACCAAGGGTCAGTAATGGGCCCTGTTCGCACAGATTCTGGTCTACATATTATTATGGTTTTAGACGCTGAAGGTTTACAAAAAGTAGAAACCTTGGAAGTCAACGCACGCCATATTCTGATTAAACCATCGATTATTCTAAGCGATAAAAAGGCGCAGAGTTTATTATCTGAGTTCCGCCAACAACTAATCTTAGGTGAAGTTACATTTGAAGAGCTAGCGCGCCAATACTCTGAAGACCCAGGCTCGGCCGTACGTGGTGGTGAATTGGGGTGGTCTGATCCTAGTGTATTTGTACCAGCATTCAGAGACACAGCAACACGTTTGGAGGTAGGAGAATTAAGCCAACCTTTCCGTTCTACCTTTGGCTGGCATTTAATGGAAGTACTCGACAAACGCACCACCGACACTACCAATAAAGCCAGCAAAAACCGTGCATATCAGATGATCTTCAATCGTAAGTTCAATGAAGAAACTCAATCATGGCAAGAAGAGCTCCGCGAAGAAGCCTACGTAGAGATATTGGACGGTGATGCATGAGTAAGGCCGTTGCAAGAATAGCCATCACCCCGGGTGAGCCAGCAGGTATTGGTCCAGATTTAGTGCTGGCCATTAGCCAGCGTGATTGGCCAATGGAGTTAGTGGTGGTTGCCGATCCTCGCTTGCTAAAAGAGCGTGCCAATGAGTTGGGAATGGATATTACTCTACTCCCCTTTCAGCCAGAACAAGCTGCTAAACCTCAAGCGGCTGGCACCTTAACGGTTGCGCCAATTGCGATGGCAAGTCCGGCGGTAGCAGGTCAGTTAGATGAGGCCAACGGCCACTATGTGCTAAATACCTTAAAATTTGCTAGTGATGGCAACATGAATGGCCAGTTTGCTGCGGTCGTTACTGGTCCCGTGCACAAGGGTATTATTAATAAAGCTGGCGTGTCTTTTAGTGGTCATACCGAATTTTTTGCCCAGCAATCGGGTACTGCCGATGTGGTTATGATGCTGGCAACCGAAGGCTTGCGGGTTGCCTTAGCAACCACTCACCTGCCCTTAGCCTATGTAGCCAAAGCCATTACTCACGAGCGCCTACACAATATTATCAGCATTTTACATCACGACCTGCAAACCAAGTTCGCGATTAAACAGCCTAAGATCTTTGTCTGTGGCCTAAACCCCCATGCCGGCGAAGATGGCCACCTTGGTCGCGAAGAGCTAGATATTATTATCCCTTTGCTTGATGAAATGCGTGAACAACATGGCATGAACTTAATCGGTCCATTACCTGCAGATACACTCTTCCAAGATAAGTATCTGGCAGAAGCTGATGCAGTATTAGCCATGTACCACGACCAAGGCCTACCAGTGCTAAAATATAAAGGTTTTGGCCAATCAGTAAATATTACCCTTGGCCTACCCTTTATACGAACCTCAGTTGACCATGGAACAGCCTTAGAGCTAGCGGGAACTGGGAAAGCCGATCATGGAAGTATGATTACCGCCATCGAACAAGCCATTGATATGGTAGAGCGAGAACATGAATAAACAAGTTCATCAAGGGCACCGCGCCCGTAAGCGTTTTGGTCAAAACTTCCTTAACAACGACTCCATTATTAGCCAAATTGTAGCGACAATTTATCCGCAATCAGGAGAAAACCTGGTTGAAATTGGTCCTGGTTTAGGTGCTTTAACTGAGCCAGTGGCCACCACTGCTGGCCACCTACAAGTGGTAGAGTTAGACCGCGATTTAGCTCAGCGCTTACGCGAGCACCCGACTCTAGCAAGTAAATTGACTATTCATGAAATTGATGCGCTTAAATTCGACTTCATGCAGTTAGCCAAGCCTGAGCAAAAAATGCGGGTATTCGGTAACTTGCCTTACAACATTTCTACACCGCTTATTTTCCACTTGCTTAGCTTTACTAGCGCTATTTCTGATATGCACTTTATGCTGCAAAAAGAAGTAGTGAAACGCATGGCTGCAGGCCCCGATAGCAAAGCGTACGGCCGTTTAAGTGTAATGACCCAAGTGCAATGTAATGTAATGCCAGCGCTAGAAGTACCGCCTGAAGCGTTCGCGCCACCACCAAAGGTTGATTCAGCAGTTGTACGCTTAGAGCCCTACGAAACGACTCTTTATCCGCTGAACTCATTGGCGACCCTAGATAGAGTGTGTAAAGAGGCCTTTAATCAGCGCCGTAAAACGATTCGTAATGCATTAGGCAATTTACTTACGGTTGAGCACCTCGCCGAGCTCGATTTAAAGCCCACGCTGCGACCAGAAAATTTAACTATTCAGCAATTTTGTGATATTGCTAATTACATTGATAAAAATCAGTTATTGCAGGCTTCTAGCAGCGATGAGTAATACTCCAGAATATGATTTGGATATTGAAGTTGAATCAGGTTTTTTACCTGAGCACTCTGTTCCAGAAAAACAACAATTCGCTTTTTTTTACACCATCACTATTCGCAACTGCAGCGCTGAAGCGCTACAACTATTGCGTCGCCATTGGGTAATCACCGATGGCGACGGTAAAGTAAATGAAGTGAAAGGCGACGGTGTAGTGGGTAAGCAACCCCACCTTAAGCCGGAAAAACCTTTTTCCTATACTAGCAGCGCAGTGTTAGCGACCGAAGTAGGCGTAATGCAAGGCAGTTACACCCTGATTGACGAAGCTGGTAACGAGTTTGAAGCGGAGATCCCACCGTTTCGTTTATCACTTCCAAATAAGCTTCACTAATTATAGGTGAGCCATGGCGACTTATTTTGTTGGTGACATCCAAGGTTGCTTGGATGAATTAAAAGCACTGTTAAAACAGTGCAAATTCTCCACTAAAAAAGATCAACTCTGGCTCGCCGGAGACTTAGTTGCTCGAGGCCCTAAATCTCTAGAAACCTTGCGCTTCGTTAAGGAGCTAGGCAGCTCTGCACAGATAGTTTTGGGTAATCACGATTTGCATTTGTTAGCGGTAGCCAACGGTATTCACCGGGCTAAACGTCGCGACAAGCTACAAGATTTACTCGAAGCCCCCGACAAAAACGAATTACTGTATTGGCTGCGCCAACAACCCTTAATTAAGAAGCACCCAGACTTCGATGTAGTAATGGTGCATGCGGGCATCTACCCCAAATGGAAAGTCAGCAAAGCACTCAAACTCGGCAAGGAAGTTCACAAACAGCTTTCAGGTAATGACTACTTATCGTTACTTAAGAATATGTACAGTAATGAACCCGCTCATTGGAGTGATGAACTAGTGGGGTATGACCGCCTGCGGTGCATTATCAATGTGTTTACCCGGATGCGTTATTGTTTCCCTGATGCTAGCCTTGATTTTGAATCAAAGCTGCCTCCCAACAAAAATACTAACCCTAACCTAAAACCTTGGTTTGAAATCCCCGGAAAGCACCTTAAAGAAACGCATATCGTATTTGGGCACTGGGCTGCGCTAATGGGCAAGAGTAAGCACGACTTAGTATCTGGGTTGGATACAGGCTGTGTATGGGGTAATCATTTATCTATGCTGCGCTGGGAAGACCAGCGCATGTACACTCAAGATTGCCTAGACAAAAATATAAGCAACTAAACGCGCTCTAAGGTAACAAACTCATAGTTGTAAGGATTTTTCTCATCAGCTAGGTGCTTTTCGCTAGCAAGTTGTTGCCATTGATACTGCTGGTAATCTGGGAAGTAGGCGTCTCCTTCTACCTCTTTCTCGATAAAAGTTAAATACAGGGTATCGGCAAACGCTAAACACTGTTGGTAAATATTTCCGCCACCAATAACCATCACCTCGGCTTCGTCTTTAACTAAATCTAAAGCCGCCTGAACGGTGTTAACTACCGTAACCCCCTCTATGACCAAATCCACATTGCGACTTACCACTATATTTAATCGACCCGGCAGTGGGCGACCAATTGACTGATAAGTTAAGCGCCCCATAATTACCGGCTTGCCCATAGTAACCGCTTTAAAATGCTTAAGATCGGCCGGTAAATGCCAAGGCATTTGGTTATCTTTGCCGATGACTCGTTGCTTCGCCATTGCGGCTATCATTGCTACTTTCACTGTTTTACCTTTTTTAAACTTAGGGCTCTAAACGATTGGCCGACCACGGTATATCACTACCGATGGTATCGCCAAGCCAAAACTCAAGGCCATTAAAATAAACATTGTTCTTAAACCATTTTCGATAATGGTAGCTAATAAAGGTTCACTAAAACCATTGCTGTATAAGCTAATAATGCCCACCATGGTAGTAAATGCATAACTACCCGGAATCATCGGAATAATAGAGGCTACCGTAAATACTGGCCGTGGAATTAAATAACGACGAGACCAATAAACGCCAATTAAGCCCACGCTGGTAGACGCCACTAAGGTTGCCCATTCGAGTGGTACTCCCCAGTAAATACATAAAGTTCTAAGGCTATGTGCAAACGCACCACCAATGGCACAAAAACCTAACATGCGAGTAGGCACATTAAACACCATAGCGAAGCCAACCGCAGGCACCGCTGAAAACAGCGCATCTTCGAGTAGTAATGCTAGTAATTCAATCATCTTATAACCACCCGCTTACGCCAGTAGCCCACATCGACAATGCGATTCCCATGGCCACGCCCAAACTAAGCAGAGAGGCAAAAAACCAGCGTGAGATCCCCATACTGATATGACCTTTAACCATGTCTGAAACAGCATTAATTAGTGGGAAACCTGGTACCAACAGTAACACCGAAGCTGCCATTACCGTTTGTGGCTGATTGCCTATATCATAACGCACCGCTAAACCCGCGATAGTAGTAGCAACAAAGGCGGTCATGCCAAAATTAAGAATGGGGTTATGGTGGCGATGCGCCATTTCTTGGCGAAACAACATAGCAACAGCAGAGGCGACAAAGGTCATTGCAAATACCGCCCAATCACCGCCAAATAATCGGCTAAAGCACGCGCAAGACATACCAATCATAAACACCACTAACCAGCGATTATGTTTGTATGGCTGCAAGCGTTCTAAACGTTTAACTACGTCATCAACATCTAATAGCTGCTTCTCCGCCATAATGGTGATCCGCTGCACTTCGCATACCATATGCATGTTAATGCCGCGATCGTACACCCGGCGAGTAGTTGTAATACAACGCCCTTGAGACAAACCTGTGAGGATCAGCGCATTAGCAGTGATTGCCAACTCTACGCTATCCAGCCCTAAGGCTTTGCCTAAACGGACTGTCGTTTCTTCAATTAGCTTACTTTCAGCGCCATGCTGCTGCATGATTCTGCCAGCTTGCACTGCAACACGACAAATTCGAGTTTGTTGTTCTAGAGAAATAGTACGAACCGGAGCCTGAACAGGCTCCGGAGAGTTTCTAAATGAGCGTAACATGTAACGATCCAAGTAATACTACCACTACAGATAGCTTACTATGGCTGGTAGATAACCTCTACATCATAATCGTCATCATCCCAATCATCATCGTCGTCTTCATCATCCCAATCTTCTTGGTTTGCTTTGTCGATTTGTTGTTGATGATAGTCATCCCACTGGAATTTAACTTCTTCACGCTCGGCCATTTCTTCTTCAACCACTGGTAGGGTTTCAATAAATTGACCAATCGCTTTACAAATGTCTTTAGTTCCATTGTTTTCTAAAGCAGAAATTGAGAAAACCTCACCTTGCCAATCTAGTGCTTCAATCACTTTTTGGCGGATCTCTTCAGCCTCTTCTTCAAGTACTAAGTCGACTTTATTAAATACCAACCAACGTGGTTTTTCGAATAGCTTTTCGCTGTATTGCTCTAGCTCGTTGATAATAGTGATGGCATTTTCCGCTGGGTCGCTACCATCAGCCGGCAGCACATCTACCATATGCAACAATACACGACAACGCTCTAGGTGCTTCAAGAAACGTACGCCAAGCCCAGCACCATCTGCTGCGCCTTCAATCAAACCGGGAATATCAGCAATAACAAAACCGCGGTTTTCTGATTGACGCACCACGCCTAAATTAGGGATAAGTGTGGTAAATGGGTAGTCTGCCACCTTAGGTTTAGCTGCAGATACGCTGCGAATAAATGTGGATTTACCCGCATTTGGCAAACCCAACATGCCTACGTCGGCAAGTAGCAATAGCTCCAATTGAAGGTTACGAACCTCACCGGGAGTACCGTTAGATTTACGACGAGGCGCACGGTTAGTACTGCTCTTAAAGCGAGTATTACCTAAACCATGAAAACCACCTTTAGCTACCAACAAACGTTGTTTATGTTGGGTAAGATCGCCAAGGATCTCTCCAGTGTCTTGATCACGCGCTCGCGTACCAACCGGCACAGGCAACTCTAAATCCTCACCACGCTTACCGGTACAATTAGAACCCTGGCCATTTTCGCCACGCTCTGCTTTATGAAAACGTTCAAAGCGGTAATCAATCAAGGTGTTTAGGTTTTCATCGGCAACTAAATATACACTGCCGCCATCTCCGCCATCACCACCATCAGGACCGCCACGTGGAACATACTTCTCCCGACGGAAACTAATGGTGCCGTTGCCGCCGTCACCTGCGTCTACTTTAATTACCGCTTCATCTACAAATTTCATTTTTCACTCCAGCATTATCGCTTAACTATAATGCACCACGCCTACTTCGTAAGCGAAATAGTGGTTTCTTGGAAAAAAAAAGCCCCGCAGTTGCGGGGCTTTTCAAATATCGAGTTGGACGTTTATTCAGCTTCGATGCTTACAAACTTACGGTTTTTAGGACCTTTAACTTCAAATTTCACTTTGCCTTCGGCAGTTGCGAAAAGAGTATGGTCTTTACCGATACCAACGTTAGAGCCAGCGTGGAACTTAGTACCACGTTGACGAACAATAATGCTACCCGCTAATACAGACTCGCCACCGAAACGCTTAACACCTAGGCGTTTGCTTTCCGAATCGCGACCGTTACGAGTACTACCACCAGCCTTTTTATGTGCCATGAGTATTTTCCTCTAAATTAACCGTTAATGCCTGTAATGCGAACTTCAGTGAACCACTGACGGTGGCCCTGTTGCTTACGTGAATGCTTACGACGACGGAACTTAACGATTTTAACTTTATCGCCACGACCATGAGAAACAACTTCAGCTGTTACTTTGGTACCATCTACATAAGGTGCGCCTACTTTAACGTCTTCGCCATTAGCAACTAGTAATACGTTATCAAATTCAACTGTGTTACCAGTCTCAACGTCTAGTTTCTCAAGGCGAAGTGTTTGACCTTCGGCCACACGGTGCTGTTTACCACCACTTAGGATAACCGCGTACATTTTCTTCAAACTCCGCTTACACCTGATATTTCAAGGTGTCTATAATTCTCAACAATGACGGCGGATTCTACGGAAAAAGATCTGTTCCCGCAAGGGGAATTTCAAAAAAGTTTAAAAATCACGCAAGGCCAAGAATTTTAAGCGGTGAAAGCTGCTTAAACAAAGGAATTGAGATACTATTACAGCATTAAATTATCACCATAATATTGCTGAATCATCGGCAACAACCTCTAATAAGAAATTATGCAATTGGATGCGATAAAAAAGCTGTCTGATCAAGACATGTCTGCGGTAAACGAGCTTATCTTTAAAGAACTCGAATCAGATGTGGCTCTTATAAACCAAATCTCTTTTTATATTGTAAATAGTGGTGGCAAAAGGATCCGACCGCTGTTGACCGTATTGGCAGCGCGAGCTTTAGGTTATCAGCAAGATCAACACATCAAACTTGCGGCCATTATTGAATTCATTCATACCTCTACTCTCTTACACGATGATGTAGTTGATGAATCCGAATTACGCCGCGGTAAAGATACTGCCAATGCACGCTTTGGCAACGCAGCCAGTGTATTAGTTGGCGACTTCCTCTACTCACGCTCTTTCCAGTTAATGACCCAACTGCAAAACCTTAAAGTGATGGACATACTAGCCGATGCCACCAATGTAATTGCGGAAGGTGAAGTATTACAGCTAATTAACTGCAACGACCCTGATACAGATGAAGCACGTTACTTTGAAGTTATTTATTGCAAAACAGCCAAATTGTTTGAAGCGGCGACTCGCTTAGCAGCAGTAATTGGTGAACAAAGCGCTGAGATAGAACTTGCAATGCAAGACTACGGCAAATACCTAGGCACAGCATTTCAAATTATGGATGATGTATTGGATTATGTTGCAGACCAAGCCGAGATGGGCAAAAACGTGGGTGACGACCTAGCAGAAGGTAAACCAACCCTACCGCTTATCTACGCTATGGAACAAGCTGAGCCAGCCGATAAGGCGCTAATTAGCGAAGCCATTAAACAAGGCGGCTCGCGCGACCAACTCGACGCGATATTAGCGATTCTAGACAAAACCAAGGCACTTGATTACTGCCGAGAGCGCGCAGCAGAAGAAGCACAAAAAGCGATTGACGCTTTAGCCTTGATTGCTGACAGTGACTACAAACAAGCACTAATGAGCCTAGCCAATATCGCAGCCGACCGTGCCGCTTAGCTAGTTTTAATAAATAGATACAAAAAAGGCTGCCTAAGGGCAGCCTTTTTATTAGCTCAACATTAATTAAGCAAAAGGATGGCGTAAAATAATAGTTT
This sequence comes from Agarivorans sp. OAG1, assembly GCF_037076485.1. NCBI lineage: Bacteria > Pseudomonadati > Pseudomonadota > Gammaproteobacteria > Alteromonadales > Alteromonadaceae > Agarivorans > Agarivorans sp. OAG1. The sequence continues at coordinate 567,075 of NZ_AP028990.1, read as the reverse complement.
CTACGCGATCTGGGCCAGTTGAAATGATGTCAACCGGCACTTCTAATAGCTCTTCAATGCGCGCTATGTAGTTTAATGCTGCTTGTGGCAGTTGCTCGCGAGCAGTTACACCAAAGGTGTTCTCCGACCAACCAGGCATTGATTCATACACAGGCTCAGCCACTTCGTAACCTTCAGCTGCCATAGGCGGTACTGAAAGCACATCGCCATTAGGCATTTTGTAACCGGTACAAATCTTTAACTCTTCCAAGCCATCTAGCACATCAAGTTTGGTTAAACACAAACCTGACAGGCTGTTAATTTGTACTGCGCGACGCATAGTTACTGCGTCTAACCAACCACAACGGCGTTTACGGCCAGTGGTTGCACCAAACTCATGACCTTTCACACCTAAGTGTTGGCCGATGTCATCATCAAGCTCTGTAGGGAAAGGACCAGAACCCACACGCGTGGTGTAAGCCTTAGTAATGCCCAAAACATAATCTAAATGGCAAGGGCCAAAACCACTACCTGTAGCTACGCCACCCGCAGTAGTGTTTGATGAAGTAACAAACGGATAGGTACCGTGGTCAATGTCTAATAAAGTGCCTTGAGCACCTTCAAACATAATTGAGTCACCACGACGACGAGCCTTGTCTAGCAAGTCAGTAACGTCTGTTACCATAGCCGTAATTACTGGCGCCATCTTGGTCATTTGCTCAAGCACTTCTTCATAACTTACGCTTGGCGCGTCGTAGTAATGATTAAGTTGGAAGTTATGGTACTCCATCACTTCTTTTAGCTTGGTAGCAAATTGCTCCATGTCGAACAAATCGCCAACACGTAAACCGCGACGAGCAACTTTATCTTCATAAGCAGGACCGATACCACGACCAGTAGTACCAATAGCGTTTTTACCACGCGCTTTTTCGCGCGCCATGTCTAAGGCAACATGGTAAGGCAAAATTAGAGGACAAGCTTCACTGATCACCAAGCGTTCTTTTACAGGAACGCCGCGCTCTTCGAGCATAGCCATTTCTTTAAATAGCGCATCAGGTGCTAATACCACGCCATTACCAATTACACAGGTAACGTTATCGCGAAGTACACCAGATGGTATTAAGTGGAGGACAGTTTTTTCACCGTCAATAACTAAGGTATGACCAGCATTGTGACCGCCTTGATAGCGCACCACATAGCTTGATTTGTCGGTAAGTAAGTCTACGATCTTACCCTTGCCTTCGTCTCCCCATTGGGAGCCAAGGATCACTACGTTCTTTCCCATTGTCTTTTGTCGTCTCAGTTAAAAAGCGATTCTAGCAGAAATCGGACAGTCAAGGGGTGCATGTTATACCGATTTTATGTGCCAAGGTCAAAGATTAATCACATACAAGAGTATAATAGAAACACCCACTAAGCCGAGTCCAATTTGCCGAATATTACTCGCCGGCGCTTCCGATAAAGTTTTTAGTAGACGTTTCCAACGCTTAGGAAACAATAAAGGCCCTAGGCCTTCGATAAGGCACACTAGAGCCAATGCAAGTAATACAGAATCTGTCATAAAAAAGCCCAGCGTTAACTGGGCCCTCAGTATTATTGTTTCGCAGGTTCTTTCATATAACGGAAGAATTCGCTATCTGGTTCTAGCACCATTACGTCTCCACCGTTATCGAAACTGGTGCGATAAGCCATTAAACTACGCCAGAACTTATAGAACTCTGGGTTCTTAGTATAAGCGTCTGCGTAAATTTTAGCGGCTGTTGCATCACCTTCACCACGCATTTCGCGACCACGCTTATCTGCATCGGCCAGCAATACATTTACACGGCGGTCAACATTAGCGCGAATAATCTCGGCTTGCTCTTGACCTTGCGAACGGTGCTCTTTAGCTACTGCTAAACGTTCTGCACGCATCCGTTGGTAAATACTACTACTTACTTCATCAGGTAAGTTGATTTGCTTAATACGCACATCGGTAACTTCGATACCAATCTCAGAAGAGCGCGCCATACGTTTAAGCGCATCTTCCATTACTTGGCCACGTTCACCAGATACGATATCGCGAATAGTACGCGCACCAATTTCGCTACGAAGACCATTGTTAATCTTACGCGTTAACAGAGACTCGGCTTGTAGCACCGAACCACCTGTTGATAGGTAGAATTGTGAAAAATCTGCGATTCGCCATTTCACGTAAGAATCAATGATTAAGTCTTTTTTCTCAGAGGTTACAAAACGGTCAGCGTTGCCATCTAAAGTTTGAATACGTGCATCTAAAGTACGCACAGAATCAATAAATGGAACCTTAAACTGTAAACCCGGTGGGTAAACCTTGGTTGCGCCATCAGCGGTACGTTTTACTTTACCAAACTGAATAACAATACCGCGCTCGCCTTCATTCACTACAAATACCGACGAGTAACCCACTAACAAGGCTAAAATAATGCCAAAAATAGCTAATTGTTTCATGGCTTAGTTTCTCCCCGAACTAGAGCGGTCACTGCTTCGAATCGACGAAGGGCGTGACGGAATCGAGCTAGCAGGCTCTGAACTTATAGTAGATGGTTTATTGCCCGAGCTAGATTTACGTTGAGTAGGCTGCTGGCCTTGCTCCATTAGCTTGTCGATAGGCAAGTAAAGCATGTTGCTGTTATTTGAAGCATCAATCAGCACTTTGTTCGACTTACCGTAAATCTCTTCCATCGTCTCTAGGTATAAACGGTGGCGAGTTACGTCTGGCGCATTTTCGTACTCTGGAAGCAATTGCTCAAAACGAGCCACTTCACCTTGTGCACGTAATACAATCTGCTCTTGATAACCTTGGGCTTCTTGCTCAATACGCTGAACTCGACCACGTGCTCGTGGTTCAATTTCACGTTGATAAGCTTCAGCTTCACGAATGAAACGCTGTTCATCTTCTTGTGCAGAGATAGCATCATCAAAGGCATCTTTAACTTCTTCTGGCGGACGAGCCGGCAGGAAGTTCACGTCAACCACTTCAATACCTAAGTTATAAGGTTCGATGATTTTGTTTAATAAGGCTTCGGTTTCGCTACGTACAACTTCACGACCCGTGGTTAAAATATCATCCATGGTGGTGTGACCAATCACGTAACGTAAGGCACTGTCGGTAGCTTGTGCCAAGCTATCATCTGGCGCAGTCACACTAAACAGGTAAGCATGTGGACGAACCACTTTGTACTGCACATCCATCTCTACACGTACAACGTTTTCGTCTTCAGTCAGCATAAAGCCCGATGCAGGTAAAGAACGAATAGCCTCTACGTTCACTGGAATCACTTCTTGAACAAAGGTTGCTTTCCAGTTCAAACCAGAATCTACCAAACCTGATTCAGGATCGTATTTACCAAAGGTAAGAATTACGCCCTTTTCCGCTTCTTTAATGGTGTAGAAACCGCTCGCTACCCAAATAACAGCCAAGATGACCACTACTACAGCAATGCCAAAACCACTCACACCACCGCTGCTGCCACCAGATGATGGCTTTTTACCACCACCAAAAATGCCACCAAACTTACGGCTTAGCTTAGTAATTACTTCATCTAAATCAGGCGGACCCTGATTACCATTCTTATTGTTATTGCCCCAAGGGTCACGGTCACCGCCGCCACCTTTGTTGCCAGGCTCATTCCAGGCCATCTGTGTCTCCAGAAATTAAAGTTAATGCCTACTCACATTGAGCAATAAAACTTTCCAAACTATGGTCGAACTGTTTATCTAACCGTTGCCATGCAATAGCATCAAGTCGGATATCTACAACGATATTTCCTTCATCGTCTAAACGTTCACCTGCTACGCAGTCTAACTGATACAGACGACTACGCAAGCGCCCTTCGCTAGGAGGCAAACGTAAAGTGTGGTTAACCATATCTCCGACCAAACGTTCGCTGATTGCCTTAAACAACAAAGGCAAACCTTCTCCCGTTAACGCCGATACCCACACTTTTTGGGGTAAACCTTGGTCATCACGCTCAATGCGTGGACTCATATCAGGGTGTTGATCTACTTTATTGTAGACTTGCAAGAAAGGGATCTCTCCTGCCCCTATTTCATCTAATACTACCTCAACCTGCTCAACGTTTTCAGCCATTCTTTCATCACTACAATCAATCACATGTAATAATAGCTGGGCTTCTCGGGTTTCGGTTAGGGTGGCTTTAAAAGCCGCCACTAGGTCATGAGGAAGGTGGCGTATAAAGCCCACAGTATCGGCAAGTATCACCTTACCTACATCCTCAATATCGATTTTCCGTAGTGTTGGATCTAGGGTTGCAAACAACTGATCTGCGGCATAAACCTTAGATTCAGTAATTCGATTAAACAAGGTCGACTTACCTGCATTGGTGTAGCCAGCTAAGGAGACAGTGGGTAACTCGGCACGTTGCCTTGCTCTTCTGCCCTGCTCTCGTTGTTTACCAACCTTTTCTAAACGCTGTTGAATTTGTTTAATACGCGCGCGCAATAAACGTCGATCGGTTTCTAACTGAGTTTCACCTGGACCACGTAAACCGATACCGCCCTTTTGTCTTTCTAGGTGAGTCCAGCCGCGTATTAATCGGGTCGACATATGGCGCAATTGCGCTAGCTCAACTTGCAACTTACCTTCGTGGGTTCGCGCGCGTTGGGCAAAAATATCTAAAATGAGGGTGGTACGATCTAAAACCCGCGCCTCACAGAGCATTTCTAAGTTTCGCTCCTGTGCTGGCGATAAAGCGTGATTAAAAATAATCACATCCGCTTGGGCACTTTTCACTAATTCTGCGATTTCTTCTGCTTTTCCGGCACCTACAAAGTACTTAGGGTGGGGAGAAACTCGGCTACCGGTGATGGTAGCCACCGCATTTACGCCTGCAGAGCTGACTAACATCTTCAGCTCTTCCAGGTCTTCTCGCTCATCTTCGTCACTAAAATTTACATGTACTAAGATGGCTTGTTCACCTGCTTCATAACGGTCAAACAAGCTATTTTACTCCTTGGCAATTACCAAGGCTGATAAGCCTTCGCAAATGCTATTCGTCGTTCTTCGAGTCGTCAGATACTGGGGTATGGTGTGGAACAGCGCGAGCTGGTACCACAGTAGAGATAGCATGTTTGTATACCATCTGGCTGACAGTGTTCTTCAACAAGATGACAAACTGATCAAATGATTCAACTTGGCCTTGCAACTTAATACCGTTTACTAAATAAATTGAAACGGGAATACGCTCACGTCGTAACGCATTCAAAAATGGGTCTTGTAATGATTGCCCCTTCGCCATGTTATTGTTCCTTTTTTCTTATTAATTAATTGGCATAGATCAAATTCGATTATATACCACTAACTTGGAGCCTTATAGCGACAATTTCAAGTATCACTTAGCGAATTAGTAATTATTTTGTTATTTCTTGGATCACCACTCTGTAACCAAGTGAGATTTGACCAGCTTTTTAACCAATTCATTTGTTTTTTAGCCAGTTGCCGTGTAGCCACTACACCACGAAATACCATTTCATCATAATCCATCTCGCCACTTAGATATTGCCACATTTGACGATACCCAACGCTCCGCATAGACGGCAAACTTAAATCTAAATCCCCCCTCTGCATCAGCGATTTGACCTCGGCTTCAAAGCCAAGTTCCAACATCATCTTAAATCGCACTTCTATTAGATGGTGCAGTTGAGCTTTTTCTTTCGGCGCTATAGCAAACTGGTGGATTTTATAAGGTAAGGCCGCAACCGGTTGATTATTAATCTCAGTCAGAGATTTACCGGTTAAACGATATACTTCAACCGCCCTCATTAAGCGCTGATGATCGTTTACATTGATCCTTGCTGCAGAGGTGGGATCGTATTGGCTAAGTTCTTGATGCAAACTTTCCCAAGAACCATCTGCTGCTTGCTGCTGAATCTCATTGCGTAAGGCTGCATCTGCTTCTGGCAAATCAGCAATGCCGTCCACTAAGGCTTTAAAATACAACATAGTGCCGCCCACCAACAACGGGACATTACCACGCGCATGAATGGCATCAATTTGCTCGAGAACATCGCGGCGAAAATCGGCGGCTGAATACACTTCAGTAGGATCGCAAATATCAATTAGAGCATGCGGGGCTTGCTGCTGTTCTTCGGCAGTTGGCTTAGCGGTGCCGATATCCATGCCACGATAGATTAATGCAGAATCAACACTAACCAATTCAGCGCCCATTTGCTGATGAAGCTGAATAGCTAAAGCGGTTTTGCCTGAGGCTGTAGGCCCCATCAACGTAATAACAGGCAGGCTAGTTGTCATGATTGAAACTCTCGATGCTGGCACTTAAATCCACCGCTCGCCATAGATGCTTAGGCAGTTGACTCGGATAGTGACTATGCAATTGTTGGCTTAACTCTATCGCCTGTTGCCAAGTGTGCTCTTTAGGTTTGCTTTGTAGCTTAATTAGCCCACTTAACAAGGCTTCGGCTTGCTGCCATTCTGAATCCGGAAGCTGACTCATTGCCGTTAATAAACTTGGGATTAACTGAGCAAAGTCAGCTTTGCGTATCAACTTTGGCACTTGAGCCACGATAACTTGCTGCTTGTTAGCAATATTAAACACAAAGCCGATACGCCGCAGTGCTTCTTGTTGTTGGCTTAGTAAAAGATGCGTCGGCTCATCTAAAGCTAGTTTTAGCGGCAATAGCAAAGGAACGCTATCTAATCCTTGCGGCCACTGCTGCATTGCTTGGGTATAGGCCAAGTGTTGCTGGCAAGCCCAAAGGTCTAGCAATATCAACTTCTCGCCAGTACGCGCTAATAAATAGGCGCTTTCAACTAAATGCAAAGGATAAAGCGCAGCGGCCTGTGGCTTAGCACTCTCAGAACTCACTTGGCTAGTAGAGTCTGCTCTAGTTGCTTCACGAGTAAAATCAGCAGAACTGCTCAACCACTGATGATTAGCTGATAATTCTGAGGGTCGCGGCTTATCAGCTCGCTGTAAGCTAGACTGGTAGCTCTGACGACCTTCGCTCACTCTAGGCGTGGCAGGAGCTGCACTGGTGTAGCTATGAGCAACTTGCGCTAGTGGTGGAGCGAACATTTCATTTACCGGTTCATCTTGGCAAACCTGCAGTTCGCCAGTGTGATTATGGGCCGGTATTTTGCTCAAGGCTGATGCCAATACTTGTACGATGTAGTCATGTACCAAACGGGCTTGATGAAAGCGCACTTCATGTTTAGCCGGGTGCACATTCACATCGACTTGGTCTAATGGCAACTCCAGAAATAATACATAACTGGCATATTGTTCATCGGGTAAATACGCCGCAAATGCTTGACGAATAGCGTGTTGTAGCAACTTGTCGCGCATCATCCGACCATTCACATAAAAATACTGCTGGTCGTTTTGCGCACGTGCCACTTCCGGTAAACCTAACCAACCGTGTAAACGTAGTTGGTCATGCTGATTATCTAGATGCAAACAGTGGTTAGCAAAAGGGGCACCAAATACTGTGCTTACTCGCTTCAGTTGCTTATCCAAGTCTGTGGCTATGCGATACTGACGGATTAATTTGCCATTGTGTTTTAAACTTAGCGCCACATCAAAGCGGCTTAAGGCTAAACGTTTCAACAGCTCATCAATGTGCGAAAACTCGGTTTTCTCAGTGCGTAAAAACTTGCGCCGTGCAGGCGTATTAAAAAACAAATCGAGCACTTCTACCGAACTGCCAATTGGATGGGCGCAGGGTTGCAAACTAACTTGCATGTCACGACCAGCAGCTTGAGCTTGCCAAGCTTGTTCTTGCTCAGCAGTACGAGAACTTAAACTTAAGCGAGAAACCGAGCTAATACTTGCCAAAGCCTCTCCGCGAAAACCCAAGGTGGCTATCGCACTTAAATCATCAAGGCTGTCTATTTTGCTGGTTGCATGGCGACTAAGCGCTAAACCCAACTGCTCTTTAGCAATGCCGCTGCCGTTGTCGCGAATTAGTATGCGCTTTGCCCCACCCTTATCAATTTCGATATCGATACGTGTTGCGCCGGCATCAAGGCAGTTTTCAATTAGCTCTTTAACTACCGAAGCAGGACGTTCTACCACTTCTCCGGCAGCAATTTGGTTAGCCAGCTGTGCTGGCAATATTTGAATAGGCATCGAATTAACTATTTGGGATGGTCAGTACTTGACCGATACGCAAGGTATTTGAAGTTAGTTTGTTGGCCTTTTTCAAACCCGCAACGCTGGTATTGTAACGAGCAGCCAACACCGATAAAGACTCGCCCTTTCTCACGGTATGCTTACGCACGCCATAGGTTTGCGCATACAAAGTACCCGCCAAAGGCTTAGTGCGGTAATGGGCTTTAATGCCTTTAACTACCGCCTTGGCAATCTTTTCTTGGTGATTACCGGTTTTTAGTAACTTTTCTTCTTTGTGATTAGTAATAAAACCGGCTTCCACCAAAATAGAAGGAATGTCTGGTGACTTAAGCACTGCTAGGCTGGCATGCTCGGGACGTTTTTTATGTAGCGAGGTTACTTTACCCAACTCGCTGAGTACCTTCTTCGCCACCTCGTAAGCGGTGTTCATTGAGTAGTCCATCTGCATATCAATCAAAGCGAAGTTAAGATGTGCGTCATTTTCTACACTGCCCATTACTTCACCTACACCACCCAAAAGGTCAGATTCAGCTTCATGCTGCTCCAAATGTCTACCCACTTCACTTTTTGCCCGGCGAGTAGATACCACCCAAACCGACGCGCCTTTTGGTTGAGAGGAGGTAAATCCATCAGCATGAATCGACACCAAAAAATCAGCTTTGTTTTTGCGCGCTATTTGCGAGCGTTTATTTAGATTAACAAAGTAGTCACCTTCTCGAATCAACACCGCTTTTAAACCAGGCTCTTGATTAATCAGGCGTTGTGCACGCTTAGCGATAGCCAGCGTGATGTGTTTTTCGTAGGTTCTTTTGTTGCCGATGGCGCCGGGATCTTCCCCACCGTGGCCAGCGTCGATAGCAATAATAATGTCGCGATTGCCCGCTAACTGTTGCTGCGTTTTAGCTTTAGAAATCTGCTGTTGTTGCTTTTTAATTTGCGCGCTACCAGCTTTGTCTGGCAAGTCTATTACCAAGCGATGGCCATAATTTCCGGTAGGCTTAAGAGCAAATACCGTAGGATTAACCGCTTGTGAAAGCTCTATAACCAAGCGAAAATCGCCTTTAGCCTTTGGGGTACTAGGGCGAATTTTTTTAACCAAGTCGCCAGATAAGGGGACTTTACTCAAATCACTGAGCATTTTACTAGCGGAGAGGTCCAAGACTAGGCGGTTAGGTTTACTTAAGTTGAAATGGCTAAACTGTGGCGCGCCAGATAAATCCAATACAATACGAGTATTGTCAGGGCCGCTCCAAACACGCACCCCAGATACATCGCTACTGGCCATTGCCAGCCCACAAAGCAAATACAATCCTAAGCCTATCCAGCGACTTAATCTAAAACTACCCAGCATGTTGACTCAACCACTCCACTACTTTTTGTCCTTGCTCGCTCAATGCTTTCACTTGAGCACTGCGCTGCTCGCCTCGATAAGCTAGCTCAACCAACAAGTCTGCTGCTGGTAAAAAGCCCAGCCCCTTTTCAGGCCACTCCACCAAACACAAACAATCGTCGGCAAAGTAATCGCGAATACCAATAAATTCTAGCTCTTCAGGGTCGGCCAAACGGTACAAATCAAAATGATTGACTCGCCACTCACCTAATTCATAAGGTTCAACCAAGGTGTAGGTTGGACTTTTTACCTTACCAGTGTGGCCTTTACCTTGAATAAAACCACGGGTTAAAGTGGTTTTCCCAGCGCCTAAATCACCTTCTAAATAAATAACTGATGCCTGCTGACAAGCTTTAGCTAATAATGCGCCTAAAGCTACGGTTTGTTCTGCGTCAGCTAATTCAATATGCCACGTTTTCATTACAATTTTGGATTCACTAGTTGTCTTATAAAAGGCATTAGATCTGAGGCCAGCATGCCTCTTTCTCCCTGTTCTGCAGCTTCATCTGCAGCCATACCATGAATACACACCCCAAGGCAGGCAATATCAAACAATGAGTGCTTGGCTGCAAATTGGGCGATTAAGCCGCCGATTATACCAGACAAAACATCTCCCATCCCGCCCGAAGCCATGCCGGGGTTACCTACAGTACAAATTTTCACTTGTCCTTGCGCGCCTGCTACAACGGTGCCGGCACCTTTTAATACACATACACCGCCAAAACAGCGCTGTATGTTTTGAGCAGCGGCAATTCTATCACTTTCTACTTCTGCCACAGAGCAATTCAACAAACGCGCTGCCTCGCCTGGATGTGGAGTTAGTACCCATTGCTCATGCTGCATCGGTGCTTTAGCCAACAGATTAAGTGCATCGGCATCGACCAAGCAGGCTTTGTCTTCACTTAATACAGCTGAAAACAGCGCTTGCGCCCACTCATCTTGTCCCAATCCGGGACCAATAACCATGCAACTAGCCTGCGCCAAACAGGTATCTAGCTGCAGGTTAGCGTGATTTTCAACTGCTACAACCATTAACTCTGGGCGCCCGCTACTCACCACCGACTGATTTTGCGCCTGAGTAAATACATTAACCAAGCCAGCACCAGTGCGTAAACAGGCTTCGGCAGCCATACGTATAGCGCCGGCCATTCCAGTATTACCGCCTACTAAAGTCACTCGGCCACAACTACCCTTATGAGCTGTTTTTGCCCTAGGCGTAAGCATCGAGCGTAACTGAGCATAATCTGCGCGGCTAACTTCAGTAGTATTTTGTTGCCCGAACAAATCACTTAGCCCCAAGCCAGCAAATACAAGTTTGCCAACATATTCAGGTGCTTGCCCAGTAAACAAACCTTGTTTGGCAGCGATAAAACAAATCGTAGCACTAGCTTTTATCGCACTACCTAACAGCTTTCCGGTATCTGCAGATAAACCTGAAGGTAAATCTAAGGCAAGCACTGGCACGCCGCTTTGATTGACTTGAGCAAACAGCGCTTGCAATGGCGCTCGCACATCACTGTTTAAGCCAATGCCCAACACGCCATCAATAATCACATCACAAGGCCAATCAAATTGTTTACTAAGATCAAGCTGTCCGCCCTCGGCTTGCCAGCCGGCTAAGGCTTGTTGTGCTTCACTAGGCATTCGGTCTAAATCACCTAAGGCAAGCACTTTTACCTCTTTACCAGCTTGCTTGGCCAACCGCGCAACCACCAAGGCATCTCCGCCGTTATTGCCACCGCCCGCAAATACCAAAATACGCTTGGCATTGGGCCATTGGCACTGCATCAGTTTAAAGGCAGCCAGCCCCGCCTGTTCCATCAAAGAATACAAGCTAATACCTTGCTGCTCAGCCAGCACTGCTTCTTGGCGTTTCACCACTTCGGCGCGCCATAAACTCTGTGGTAAACTGTGCGAAAACAATCGGTGCTCTGGAGCCATGTCCCTACTATCCGAAATCGACCTAAAACAGCTGGTTCAACATATCAAGCTAACCGCTAAATCGCTAGGTTTTCAGCAGATCGGCATAACAGATGTGGATCTCAGTCAACATCATCAAGATGTTGAGCAATGGCTGGCAAAAAACTACCACGGAGAAATGGACTATTTAGCCCGTAACCTTGAGCTTCGCAAACATCCAGAGCAGCTGCATGAAGGCACTCAACGGATCATTTCGGTGCGCATGGATTACCTACCAGAGGACGCTAAGTTTGCCCAAAGCCTCAGCGCCAGCGATCAGGCATATATTAGTCGTTATGCGCTGGGTCGTGACTACCATAAGCTAATGCGCAAGCGGCTAAACCAACTGGGAAAAGCGATTAATGATTACTGCCAACAGCAGCTAAATATGCGCCCATTTGTCGACTCTGCCCCGGTAATGGAGCGCCAACTAGCCACTAAAGCAGGCTTAGGTTGGACTGGTAAACACAGCTTAATCATCAACCAAGATGCCGGTTCGTGGTTTTTTTTAGGTGAGTTGTTTGTTGATTTACCCCTGCCCATAGACCAACCAGTAGACGAGCAATGTGGTGATTGTGTTGCCTGCATCACCATTTGTCCCACCCAAGCCATTGTTGAACCCTACCAAGTGGATGCACGTCGCTGTATTTCTTATCTCACCATTGAATACGATGGGATCATAGATGAAGAATTACGACCGCTAATGGGCAATCGCATCTACGGCTGCGACGATTGCCAACTTACCTGCCCTTGGAATCGCTACGCCCAGCTCACTCAAGAAGCCGACTTTGCCGCCCGAGAGCAACTGGATCAACCAACACTGTTAGCGTTATTTGCCTGGACCGAAGAAGAGTTTTTAAAGAAAACCGAAGGCTCGCCTATTCGTCGGATCGGCTATCAACAGTGGCTACGTAATATCGCGATTGCCTTAGGCAACGCCGCCTATTCACAACAAGCTATTGACGAGCTAAGAGCCAAGCAGGGGCTTGAAGCCGTTGCCCAACACCACGTTAATTGGGCAATAGAGCAACAACAGAATAAAGCGGCAAAAGCTTCTCGCAAAACCGCACGTTTGATCCGTATTATAGAAAAAGGATTAACTCGTGATGCTTAATGCATCAGTAGAATAAGTTCTGTTACACTTTTTAAGAACAAATAAAATGGAAGCAGCTCATGCACTTACTTGGCGTTGATATTGGTGGCACTGGCATAAAGGCAGCCATCGTAGATTCTACAACTGGCGAGCTTATTAGCGAGCGCCACCGCATTGCCACCCCACAGCCTGCCACGCCCAAAGCAGTAGCCCAAAGCTTAAAGCAAATGGTTGAGCATTTCTCTTGGCAAGGTCCTATTGGTTGCGGCTTTCCTGCAACGGTTCACCATGGGGTTGCCCAAACTGCCTCTAATATTGATAAAAGCTGGATTGGCACCAACGTTGAAGCCTTATTCGCCGAATATACCGACTGCCCGTGTTATGTCGTGAACGATGCCGATGCGGCCGGCATGGCCGAAATGGCCTTTGGCGCAGGTCACCAACACCAAGGTGTGGTAGTGATTATTACCGTTGGCACCGGCTTAGGTAGCGCTGTGTTTGTAAATGGCGAATTGCTTCCCAACACCGAGTTTGGCCATATTATTTTAGAAGGGCGAGTAGCCGAGCACTATGCCAGCGCCAGAGTGCGCGAAGCAGAAGAGCTAAGCTGGAAAAAATGGGGCAAGCGCTTCAACCTTTACTTACAGCGCCTCGAGTTTTTAATGTCGCCCGATTGCTTCATTATTGGTGGCGGTGCCAGTAAAAAATTCGAAAAGTACCAAGCGCAGCTCAATCTAAAAGCTGAAGCTTTGCCAGCACAGGGTTTAAACCAAGCCGGCATTGTTGGCGCAGCCATGTACGCCCAACATCAAAGCTAATTAAGATTCGAGGATAGAGCCGCTTAAATAAGATTGGCGAAGCGGCTCGTCAAAATGCTCAATGCTATAGCGAAGCAGCTCTCTAGGCAGTTCGCTAAGATGCTGTTGTAAAAATGCCTCTACCGCTGGCTTATCTCGCTTGGCCAGCTCTCTCAGCATCCACCCCACCGCTTTGTGCATTAAGGGGTGAGCATGGGTACGAAAACGCTTAGCTAGCGTAATTGTTAAATCAACATCATTTTGGCGTATATAGTAAAAGCAACTCACCATAGCAATACGTTGCTGCCACATACTACTGCTGCTAGCGAATTGCTCAAGCAGCTCCCAATCTTGATGCAGCCAGATATAAGGGCCAACAATTTTAGGCGCCGAGCAGTCAACCAAATCCCAATTATTCACATACTTAATGTAGCGCTGGTAAAACGCTAACACCGCTTGTTGTTGCTGATGATTTTTCGCTTTTTGATAATGCTGACACATGACTACCAAGGCAAAAAAGCGCTCCTCATGAAAGGCAGAGGAGATTAAGTCTGTAAGCTCCTCTAGAGGCAAAGGATAGGCCTTGGCAACTCTTCTTGTGTTGGGGACACGAACACCTAAAAACTGATCACCTTCGCCATAACCACCTGGCAATGCTTGAAAAAACTTCGGCAAATAAGCAGCTTTTTCTGGCTCAGCATATTCGCGTAAAGCTTTTTTAACTTGTTCGACTTGATTCATCACCCACCCTTTTATGCTCAACAAAATGCTTACCTTAAACACAAGCTTATACCAATCACACTAAGTAAGTGATCTGAAATAACCCAGGAAAAATACTCGAGAATAAGACAGAAACTTTCGATAAGTAGTTATTCTACAATCAAAAATTCTAACGCAGTGATCGAGTGTTTTAACCAGATAGATTGAACAGTTACTTAGTACAATTGGTATTAATCCACCAATAACGGCTTGAGTATTTGATTGACCATAAAACAGCAGGCAAAAAAAAGCCCCGCATCAATGATGCAGGGCTTTAATTTGGAGCGGCACATCGGGTTCGAACCGATGACCTCAACCTTGGCAAGGTTGCGCTCTACCAACTGAGCTAGTGCCGCTTAAATCTTTATCACTATTTAATGTGTTGAGAGCTTAGCCAAAGGTTGCGCTACTCTTTATATCCACACTGAGCTAGTGCTGCTCAACTTCAACTACTTGGTACTAGTTAAAGTTTTAAATTTGGAGCGGCACATCGGGTTCGAACCGATGACCTCAACCTTGGCAAGGTTGCGCTCTACCAACTGAGCTAGTGCCGCTTAAATCTTTATCACTATCTAGCGCTGTGTTCTTCCACGCTGAGCTAGTGCTGCTCAACTTCAACTACTTGGTATTAGTTAAAGTTTTAATTTGGAGCGGCACATCGGGTTCGAACCGATGACCTCAACCTTGGCAAGGTTGCGCTCTACCAACTGAGCTAGTGCCGCTTAATCTTTATCACTATTTAGTGCGTTGAGAGCCTAACCGAAGGTTGCGCTACTCTTTGTACCCACACTGAGCTAGTGCCGCTTAATTTGCTAAATCAAAGTTAGGCCATGCCTTCACGTTGTTTAGGGCTGCGAATTATACGAGGAAATTTTGCCTTTGCAAGAGCTGCAAAAGAAAAAATTACAGCTCTTAAACTGTTTGTTTAGTTTTCGCCCAGTTTAAAGAAGGTTTTTTGATAATGCTGCATTTCTGCTATTGATTCGCGAATATCATCCAAAGCTAGATGAGTACCGCTTTTAGTAAAGCCATCTAAAATTTCTGGCTGCCAACGGCGAGCCAATTCTTTTACCGTACTTACATCTATGTTTCGGTAATGAAAGAACTGCTCAAGCTCAGGAAGGTACTGATGCATAAAGCGACGATCTTGACCAATGCTATTGCCACACATCGGAGATACACCCTTAGGCACCCATTGCTTGATAAAATCAATCGTTTGCTGGGCAGCTTGCTTCTCATCAACACTGCTGGCACGAACTCTAGCAACCAAACCAGATCCAGTATGAGTGTTGGTACACCACTCATCCATGCCCGCTAAAACTTCGTCAGATTGGTGAACAGCAATCACCGGCCCTTCTGCAAGAATGTTTAATTGAGCGTCGGTAATAATCGTCGCGATCTCTAAAACGCGATCAGTCATGGGTTCGAGACCAGTCATCTCCATATCAACCCAAACTAAGTTCTGTTCACTAACAGTCATGTTGACCCTATTTATATTTCGGAAATATTTTCCGCAAATCTTTGATAAGCGGTATCATAGCGATTTATTACACTTACTTGAATAGCAGTTTTCGTGACAAAGAGAAAGAAACTGAGCCAAGGTCAGCTTCGCCGTGTGCGCAGCAACCAAGAAAAGCGCTTAAAAAAACAAGATAGCCACCAATGGTTAGATGACCAATTAGGTCCTCAACAAGAGGGAACTATCATTAGCCGCTTCGGTCAACATGCCGATGTGGAAGCTAACAATGGAGAAATATTCCGTTGTAATATGCGCCGTTCAGTAGGCTCTTTAGTCACTGGAGATGAAGTTGTTTGGCGAGCTGGCAACGAAGAACAATCTGGTATTCGAGGGGTTATTGAAGCCTGCCACGAACGCCGTTCGGTACTAACTCGCCCTGATTTTTACGACGGTATCAAAGCCATTGCCGCCAACATCGACCAAGTAGTGATCGTTTCTGCAGTATTACCCGAATTCTCCACCAGCATTGTAGACCGCTACCTAGTTGCCGTTGAAGATGTAGATCTTGAACCCATTATCCTGCTGAACAAAGTTGACTTGCTTGATGCCGAGCAACGCAAAGTAATTGAAGAACAACTCAAAAATTACCAGCAGCTTGGCTATAAAGTTATTTACGCCAGCACTAAACAAGCTGAAGGGCTTGATGATTTAAGCCAACAATTAAGCAATAAAACCAGTATTTTTGTTGGCCAATCAGGCGTAGGCAAAAGCTCGCTGGTAAATAGTCTTCTGCCAGAGCAAAGCATCGATACCAAAGAAGTATCTGAAGTATCAGGCCTAGGCCAGCACACCACCACTACCGCTCGTTTGTATCACTTAGTATGTGGCGGCCGCTTAATCGACTCCCCCGGAGTACGTGAGTTTCAACTTTGGCACCTTGAAAAAGACCGAGTAGCTTGGGGCTTTATCGAATTTCGCCCTTGGTTAAATCAATGCCGTTTTCGTGATTGCAAGCACCAAGGAGACCCTGGCTGCGCGATGCAAGAAGCGATAGACTCAGGCAAAATTTTGCAACAGCGTTTCGACAGCTACCAGCGTATTCTCGAAACGATGGAAAATAACAAACCTTCTCGGGTTATTCCCGGAAAGAAATAATTAAACCAATAAACAACGAGAACGTAGCGTGTTAGACAAAATTAAAGTTGCCGCCCAGTACTGCTTCCCTCAACACGGTTTATCCCGTTTAGTGGGTAAACTTGCTCAAGCTGAAGCAGGAAAGTTGAGTCATTGGATCATTAAAAAGTTCATAAACCACTATCAAGTAGACATGAACGACGCGGTTCACAGCGAAGCCAATGCTTACCCAAGCTTCAATGCGTTTTTTACTCGCCCGTTAAAGCCTGGAACCCGCCCTATTGTTGAAGGCGACAACAAGCTTGCTCATCCGGTGGATGGCGCAGTAAGCCAACTAGGCCCCATTCAGCATGGTCAGTTAATACAAGCCAAAGGTCATGACTACAGCGCCCGTGAACTGCTTGGTGGAGATAAAGCCTTAGCAGAAGAATTTAGCGACGGCGACTTCGCAACCATCTATCTAGCTCCCAAAGACTACCACCGCATTCACATGCCTTGTAAAGGCAAATTGCGCAAAATGGTCTACGTACCAGGGCAACTTTTCTCGGTTAACCCTCTCACTGCTGCTAACGTGCCGAATCTGTTTGCTCGCAATGAGCGCGTTGTTGCCATTTTTGATACAGAATTTGGTCCAATGGCCATGGTATTAGTAGGTGCAACTATTGTTGCTAGCATAGAAACCATTTGGTCTGGCACCGTAACGCCGCCAGGCGGAAAACAAGTATTCACCTGGGATTATCAAGACCAAGACATTAGCCTAGATAAAGGTGCCGAAATGGGCCGCTTTAAACTAGGCTCCACCGTGGTGATGTTGTTTGCCAAAGACGCCATAGAATTTGAACAATCTCTAGCGCCAACAGTTGCCACCGTAATGGGGACTCACTTTGCAACTAAAGCTGAATAGCCACTATAAGCCTTGGTCATTCTTTACCAAGGCTTATTCAATTCTGCTTATTATTACGCTATTTCAAATATTTAATATAAAATAACTAACAAAGCTAAGCGCAATGATGCGGTCTTAACCATGGCTGTTTACCAATGACTTTATCGATTTTCTCTCGCGGTTTCCTCGTATCGCTACTGTTTTTTTGCTTAGCGGCACAAGCAAACGTGGGCGGAGAATCTCATCTCAAAGGCTTAATCAGCTCGCTAGATACCCAGCCTAGCAACTTAAACACCCAGCAACAGCAACTCATCTATGAAGAATCCTTAGCGCTATTAAAAGAGGGCAATAGTTACCGCGAAAAAGCCAAATACTACCGCGGTATTATCAACAACTTCTCTCGCCTACGAAAAGAGCAACAAGAGCAACTTAATCAATATCAAGCGCCGGTCATTGAAAACTTAGCTGAGCTAAACTCGAATCAATTAAATGAACAACTCACTATTTGGCAGGCTAAACTCAGCAATACCAATAGCCAAATTGACGAGCTAAAACAGCGCCAATACCGTATCGATTTAGACGTAAGCGAAAACCACCAGCGCAGTGGACCGCTGCGCGAACAGTTAAACACCGTTCGCGCGAAGCTAGAGCAACTTGAGTTTGGCGTGCTTAACGAAGTGGAAGAAGCCGAGCGAGTTCGTGCTCAAGTTAACGAAGCCAGCCTAACCGCCCAGTTAGCGATGCTAGAACTCGCTGCACAAAGTGCTAACCACCGAAACGAGCTGCTGCAGCTTGAATTAAGCTTGCTACAACGCACCCAGTTGGCTGAAAAGCGGATTGTAGAAAGCGTTAAAAATCGCTTGTCACTAGAGCATCGCGCAGAAGCTCAACGGCTATCAGATCAGCTAGCTTTTGCCGCTCCCGAGTTACTTAATGACCCGATAGTGAAAAACTTAGTAGAACAGAATCAGTTACTACAAACAGAGCTATCAGCCTTATTTGAACAAAGTGAAGAGATTGCCGACCTACAGGAAGAAGTAAACGACGAGCTTGAACACATCAAACTCACCTTTGCCAATTTTAAAGAACAAGTATCCTGGTTAAAGGTCACTCGCTCCTATGGTGAATACCTACGAGAACAGATCTCGAGTTTGCCAAAATTCAAAGCAGTTGCACCAATAGAGCAACAGATCATTGAAGTACGGATCAGTAAACATCGTCACCAAAATCTACTTTATACCCAACGTAATCAAAGCCAAAGAAAGGCTCAGCGCGAGTTCATCGCCACCTTAAATCAAGAACAAGCCAGAATATTTAACAAGCATTTGAAGCTTAACCAGCAGCTTTCAGACAAATACCTATTGGAGTTAGACGCCAGACTATTTGAGTTAGCTCGACTTAAACTGGATTACTCAAAACTAAATAGCCAACTGAACACCATTAACCAAGAAGCTAACCAAGAGCTGTTTTGGACGGCCGATGTAAAAGCCATCGATTTAAGCTTTTTCAGTGATATTCGTTACTCTTTGATATGGTTATTTAGCGCTCAGCAATATTCACAACTCAGCGATGCCATCGCCAAGCTGTCCTGGCTATGGTTAGGCTGGTTGTTGCTAGTGGCAGCCAGTGTTGCTTACATCTACTACTTAAAAAAACATTGGCTTAAAGGCTACCTGCAGCGCATCGATTCAAAAACCGGCAACATTACCCGCGACAAATTTAGCTATACCCTTGCCAATTTATTAGTCAGTGCAGTATTTGCTACTCCCGTGGCGCTATTTATTGGCAGTGTGGGTTTTGCCCTGATGTATGAATGGGAGTCTTCCTTCGCTCGCGACTTGGGAGATGCCCTATTTAACGTTGCCATCGTGTTATGGCTATTCCATTTGTTACAGCAGTTTTGCCAGAAAAACGGCCTGCTAAATACCCATTTCAAATGGCCTTTGGTAAACATCAGCCAAGCAATTACCTTAATCCGCCGCGTGGTTTACGTAAGCTTGCCCTTAGTGTTCATCCTTAATCTGTGCATATTACAAACCAGTCAGCCGGCCTATAGTGGCTTGGCACGTTTGGCCTTTATCGCATTGTTATTGTGGGTAGCTTACGGCTTTCACAGTATTTATCGCATTGAGCTTCCGGTGAACTATCACTTAGACATTTTTAAAGCTCCGCAACTAGCGAAAAAGCTGATTTGGGGCGCCGCCATTAGCATTCCATTAATGGCAGCACTGGCCTCTGCAGCAGGCTTTTTTGCCACCGCATTTACGGTTTATTGGCAGGTTGTGCTTAGCTTCATCATCGCTGCGGTTTTCTTATTGGGCTATTTGCTTATTCATCGTTGGATGCTATTACAACGCCGCCGAATTGCTTTTGACCGAGCAAAAGTGCGCCGCGCTGAAATGATTGCCCAGCGCCAATCTGAAGAAGACGACCCTTCTAGCTCAAATGAAGGAGTGATTGATTCAATCGAGGAACCAGTCATCGACCTAGACACCATTAGCGCCCAGTCTTTGGGTCTACTGCGTGCTGCTTTGGTACTGTCGCTAGTATTAGTTCTACTGCTTAGTTGGTCGGAAATGACCAGTGCGTTTTCGTTTCTAGACAACATTACATTGTGGGAAAGCAGCTCTAGCCGCGCTGGTGTAGCCACGGTAGATGCCATTACGCTGCGCTCTTTAGGCTCTGCCCTATTGGTATTCTTTTTTGCAGTAGTGCTTATCCGCAACTTACCTGGTTTGTTAGAACTGATGGTCTTGCAGCATTTATCACTTAACCCAGGCACCGGCTTTGCCATCACCACCATGATTAATTACATGGTGATACTGTTTAGTATTTTCAGTGGTTTTGGTTTGTTGGGCATCGAGTGGTCAAAGCTTCAATGGTTAGTTGCTGCACTTACTGTAGGTTTAGGTTTTGGTCTGCAAGAGATTTTTGCTAACTTTATTTCGGGCTTAATTATTCTGTTTGAAAAGCCAATTCGAATTGGCGATACCGTGACAATTCGCGAACTTACCGGCACGATTTCTAACATTGAAACTCGCGCAACCACTATTGTCGATTGGGACCGCAAAGAAATTATCGTGCCTAACAAAGCCTTTATCACGGAACAATTTATTAACTGGTCGCTCACCGATCCTATCACCCGAGTGGTGCTAATGGTGCAAGTTAAACAAGGCTCTGATAACCAGCTAGTAAACAAACTATTGCAAGAAGCGGTAGATGCTAACAGCTTGGTACTAGCCAACCCTGCACCAGAAATATACTTTACCGAATACACCAACAACGGAATGAAATTTGAAATGCGTGTTCACGTGAGTGAAATGCGCTACCGCTTACCGATGACCCATGAACTGTACACTTTGATCAATGACAAGTTTAAGGCGAATAACATAGAGATAGCCTACCCACAATTAGATATATCTCTCAATCCCTGAGCACGGTTTTGTTATCTTAAGGGCTATAAAAAACCTCTATTTCAATTAATTAGCCCAGAGACCCTCGATCATGGCCGTGCAAAAACATTTCAAGCTGCTGGTTTGTTTTATTGTTCCCCTGTTAATACTGGCACTTCCCACCAGTGCCATTCCACTACCAGAGTTAACCGTGGTTCAACACCGTATCATTGCTATCTTTGTACTGGCGGCGCTGTTATGGATTTTTGAACCCGTGCCGGTGTTTGCTACTTCATTATTAATTATCACCTTGGAACTGGTGCTTATCTCTAACCAGGGAATTAGTGCCATTGTGGCCGATACAGGCCCAGCACCAATGGGTGAACTGCTGCCCTATACCAGTATCTTTAATGCCTTTTCATCGCCAATTATCATCCTGTTTATGGGCGGCTTTGCCCTAGCGATTGGCGCTTCTAAGTTTGAGCTAGACAACAACTTAGCCCGCGTACTTCTCAAGCCATTTGGCAAACGCATTCCAATGATCATGCTCGGCATTATGCTAATTACTGCCGTGTTCAGTATGTTTATGAGTAACACTGCAACCACCGTGATGATGCTGGCCATTGTAGGCCCCTTAATTGCCGCTGCACCGCGTAATGACTTGGGCATGAAAGGCCTAATTTTAGCTATTCCAGTAGCGGCTAATACCGGTGGCATAGGTACTCCAATTGGTACGCCACCCAACGCCATTGCCCTGCAATACATTCCCGAAGGGCAAATTACCTTCGCTTCTTGGATGGCATTTGGTATTCCTTTTGTGATCATTCAACTAGCGATTGGCTGGTTTTTACTGTGCAAGCTCTATCCCTCAAAAACCGGTGTATTAGAGCTGAATCTGAAAGGCCATTTTCAACGAAGTACCCGCGCTTACATTGTGTATGCCACGTTTGCGCTCACTATCTTATTGTGGCTAAGCACCGCGTGGCACGGCATGAACAGTTACGTAGTGGCTATTATTCCTTTAGCGGTGTTTACCTTAACGGGAGTTATTGGCAAAGACGATCTCAAGCTATTTAACTGGGACGTATTATGGTTAGTGGCCGGTGGTATCGCCATGGGTATGGCATTAGAAAAAAGTGGTTTAGCTGCCAAAATAGCTACATCTATCGATTTTGCTAGCCTGCCCACGTTAGCGGTAATTGTAGTGCTATCGATTATTTGTGTGGTGATGGCGAACTTTATGTCGAACACGGCCACCGCTAACTTAATTATGCCCATTGCGGCGGCAGTTGCCACCAGCTTGCATGGTTTGGATGGTGACGGCGGCATCACTACCCTACTAATTATTGTCGCCCTGTCGGCTTCCTTAGGCATGATGTTACCCGTTAGCACCCCGCCCAACGCCTTGGCTTACTCAACCGGCTTTATTGAAACCAAAGACTTAATAAAAGTAGGCGGGATTATTGGCTGTACCGGCTTGGCACTGCTGTATGTGGCTATGATGATATTCCTATAACACCACAAATAAACGGGAGCGCTGCTCCCGTTTATTTACGCTCTGTCTACGCTAAAACTTTGCACCGCTTGAATGTTAGGTGTGCCTAACGCCAACATCAACAGGCGGTCGATGCCTAGAGCAACGCCTGCACAAGCGGGGAGGCCTGCCGCTAAAGCAGCCAAGAAATGCTGATCCACTTGCGCAGCAGCCAAGCCCATATTTTCCCGAACCTGCTGGTCTTTAGCAAAACGCGCGGCTTGCTCCTTAGCGTCGGTGAGTTCATGAAAGCCATTGGCTAACTCTACACCTTTAAAATACAGCTCAAAGCGCTCTGCTACTTGTGGGTCTTTTGCTGAAATTTTAGCTAGCGCGGCTTGTGATGCTGGAAAGTGATAAACAAAACAAGGGCGCTGCTGGCCAATTTCAGGCTCAACGCCCAAGCTAAATAACAGCTGCAAAATGGTGTCTCGATCAGGCTCATTCGCCACTAAATCTTCAACCGATAGGCGTTTGGCTACTGCAACAAACTCAGCTTGGCTGGCATTAATGGGATTAATGCCAAGGTGTTGCTCAAATGCTTCCACATAGCTTAAACGCTCTGCCTTATCACAAGCCAATACCTCGGTGATTAACTCATCCATTTCATCCATTAAGGCAAAATGGTCAAAACCAATACGGTACCACTCCAACATAGTGAACTCTGGGTTATGAAAACGCCCAGCCTCTTCATTACGAAAAGCTTTTGCCAGCTGATAAATGCAGCCACTGCCAGCAGCTAATAAACGCTTCATATGAAACTCGGGCGAGGTTTGTAAATACAAAGGCATGGTTTTAGGTGCTGCCGGCCCTGACAAAGTTGTACTAAAGCTATGCAAGTGCACGTCACTCACGCAGGCTTGGCTTAAACAAGGAGTGTCTACTTCCATCACCTCACGTTTGGCAAAAAAACATCTGATTTTGTTAATGATTTTTGCTCTTTGCTGAAGTGATTGAATACTTGCAGAGGGTTGCCAAAGTGTTTCAGACATGCAAATTTTTTCCTGCATTGAGTTAGAAATTGTCGCGGGGTTTTATACCACTTTGCTAACAAAAGCGGGAGTTATATCTCAAAAGCTAAATTATCTCAGCAGCTTGCACAAAGTAGCGTCAATATTTGATTTTAGTCAAGCATCAAAAAGCTAATACCCGCACAATCATTGTAGGCTTATTTCGTATGGAGAAAAGCGTGGAAGTAATCAAAACTGATGTCGCCATTGTTGGCGCTGGGGGCGCAGGTTTACGCGCCGCCATTGAAGTTGCAGAACAACACCCCGAGTTAGAAGTAGCATTAATTTCAAAAGTATACCCAATGCGCAGCCACACCGTTGCCGCAGAGGGTGGTGCTGCAGGTGTAGCTCAAGATCACGATAGCTTTGATAACCACTTTAACGACACCGTATCGGGTGGCGATTGGTTGTGTGAACAAGACGTGGTGGACTTTTTTGTTGAGCGCGCTCCCAAAGAACTTACTCAACTAGAGCACTGGGGTTGCCCTTGGTCACGTCGTCCCGACGGCAGTGTAAACGT
Organism: Agarivorans sp. OAG1; assembly: GCF_037076485.1. NCBI lineage: Bacteria > Pseudomonadati > Pseudomonadota > Gammaproteobacteria > Alteromonadales > Alteromonadaceae > Agarivorans > Agarivorans sp. OAG1. Next base: position 543,034 of record NZ_AP028990.1, on the reverse strand, counting down.
ACGCCGTTTTGGTGGCATGAAAATCGAGCGAACTTGGTTTGCAGCCGATAAAAGTGGTTTCCACATTCTTCATACCTTGTTTCAAACTTCAACCAAATACCCCAGCATTAAGCGCTACGACGAGCATTTTGTACTCGACCTAGTTGTAGAAGACGGCCAAGTAAAAGGGGTTATCGCCTTAGATATCGCCGAAGGCGTAGCCAAGCTTATTCAAGCTAAGTCGGTGATTATTGCCACTGGCGGTGCAGGTCGCGTTTATCGCTTTAATACCAATGGCGGCATTGTGACTGGTGACGGTATGGCCCTGGCTTATCGTCATGGCGTAGCACTGCGTGATATGGAGTTTGTCCAATATCACCCTACTGGCTTACCCGGCTCAGGCATTTTAATGACCGAGGGCTGTCGTGGTGAAGGCGGTATTCTTACCAACAAAGATGGCTACCGTTACTTGCAAGACTACGGTCTGGGGCCAGAAACGCCAGTTGGCGAACCTAAAAACAAATACATGGAGCTAGGACCTCGTGACCGTTTAAGCCAGTGTTTTTGGCAAGAAGCGCAACTTGGTCGCACCATTGAAGGACCAAATGGCGACTACGTAAACCTCGACCTTACTCACTTAGGTGAAGACTACTTACTAGAACGCTTACCGTTTATTTGCGAATTAGCAAAAGCTTACATGGGCGTAGACCCTGTTAAAGAGCCGATTCCAGTGCGCCCAACCGTGCACTACACCATGGGTGGCATTGAAACCGACGGCCGCTGTGCCACATCACTAAAAGGCTTATATGCCGCAGGTGAATGTTCATCAGTTGGCTTGCATGGCGCCAACCGTTTAGGCTCTAACTCACTCACCGAAATAACCGTATTTGGTCAGGTGGCGGGCGAATCGGCAGCACGCAATGCCATTGTGAGTGAGCATAGCGACAGTGCTTCATTGCTTGAGCAAGCAGAGCAAACGCTGGCTAAGTACCAAGCCTTAAAATCGAATCAAGGTGATGAAAAAACCTCAGACATTCGCAACGAGTTAGGTCGTACCATGGAAGCTGGCGTGGGCATTTACCGCACCGCAGAAACCATGCAACAAACAATCGATAAAATTGCCGAGCTAAAACAGCGCTACAAAAACATTAAATTGGTAGACGACAGCGAAGTGTTTAATACCGAATGGCTCTACGCTGTAGAACTTGGTTACTTACTAGACGTAGCCGAAGCGATGGCGGTCTCGGCGATTAACCGCAAAGAGAGCCGCGGCTCGCACCAGCGTATTGACGGTTATGAGCAGCGTGATGATGTGAATTTCCTTAAACACACTTTAGCTAATTACCGCCCTGATAGTGCACCTGAGATTAGCTACAGCGATGTGAAGATCACCAAATCTCAACCTGCCGAACGTGTTTACGGCGCAGCCGCCGATGCCCAAGAAGCAGCCAAAAAACAAGCGGAGGCAAATTAACATGGCCGAAACGATGAAAATCGATATTCTGCGCTACCGCCCAGAAAGCGACAACGAGCCGGTATGGCAAAGCTACGACGTTCCTTACACCCGCGAAATGTCGCTGCTAGAAGCCTTGGCTTACATTAAAGACGAACTTGACCCTACCCTTAGCTACCGCTGGTCTTGCCGCATGGCTATTTGTGGTAGCTGCGGCATGATGGTAGATGGCGTTCCTAAGTTAGGCTGTAAAACCTTCTTGCGTGATTACCCCAATGGCATGAAGGTAGAAGCGCTAGCTAACTTTCCTATCGAACGTGATTTAGTGGTAGACATGAGCGACTTCATTGAGAAGTTAGAAGCCATAAAACCTTACATCATCAACGATAATCCACGCGCCTTAGAAGATGGCTGTCACACCCAGTCACCTAAGCAAATGGCGCAATATCGTCAATTCTCGATGTGCATTAACTGTGGCCTTTGTTACGCCGCATGTCCGCAATATGGTTTGGATAAATCTTTCACTGGACCCGCCGCACTCGCACTATTACACCGCTACAACCAAGACAGCCGTGACGCTGGCAAAGCCGAGCGTATGAAAATAGTCAACGCTGAAGAAGGCGCATGGGGCTGTACCTTTGTGGGTTACTGCTCAAAAGTCTGTCCGAAAGACGTCGATCCGGCCGCCGCTATTCAACTAGGCAAAGTAGATAGCGCTAAAGACTATGTGATAGCCATGTTCAAGCCAGGAGAGTAAGCATGAGCAAACGTAAACCTTATGAACGTAAGATGGGTGCAACTTGGTGGCTAAAAAATACTTTTCATACCAAGTACATCATCCGTGAAGGCTCAAGCCTAGTGATTGCCATTTACAGCTTTGTATTGCTGTTTGGTCTATTTCGTTTAAGCCAAGGGGCCGAGGCCTTTAACGGTTGGCTAGATGCAATGAGCCAACCAGGCTGGGTAGTATTTCACATACTTAGCCTTGCCTGGACGCTTTACCACAGCATTACCTGGTTTAGCTTAGCCCCTAAAGCCGCCAACATTTGGCTAGGCCAAAAGCGCGTACCCGACAGCTGGATAGTAAGTGGAATGTACGGCGCTTTGGCTGTGATTAGCTTAGCTGGCTTAATCTTGGTTTTGATTTAGGAGACACCAATGAAACGTTCTAATGAACCTGTATTTTGGGGAATGTTTGGCGCTGGCGGCATGGTTGCTGCGCTATTCACTCCTATCGCTATTTTGATTACTGGCTTACTGGTGCCTATGGGGATTATTCCGGGCGAACAGTTCTCTTATGAGCGACTCCTCGCGTTCTCCCAACACTGGTTAGGCGCAGCAGTGATTTGGATAGTGATTAGCCTGCCGTTATGGTTATGTATGCATCGCCTCTATCACACCCTGCATGACTTTGGCATTCACGCTGGCAACTTAGTAAAAGCTTTGTTCTATGGCGTAGCCTTCGCTGGCTCAATCGCCTGCGCAACACTGCTGTTACTGGGCTTAGTATAAATAGCTAAAAATAAAGTGGGCTAAGTTAATTGCCCACTTTATTTCACCACTACATCATCCCTAACTGCTCGCAATTTATTGCTGCTACCCGCTAAACCCTTCGATAAAACATATCGTACTAATCAGCCCAAATGCCAGCCAAGACAAGTGTTTGGCTTTGGTAAAAAACAGTGCTAGCAAAGCGCTCACTAAAAACACACTGCCAATAATCAATAACAACAAAGTGTCGGCGGGTGAAGCGGTAAACAATAAAGCGGCGAAGCCCAGTGCGCATACAGACAATATATGCCAACAAAACCGCAGAGTGCCCTTGGTAAAATGATCACCGCCCAATAAATGCGGAATGTTCTCACGTTTAAACAAACGGATAAGAATGTACTTTTCACCCAAATAGGAATGCACCACAGCAATTAAGATCAATATCAGTGACGCAACAACAAGCAGCATAACTACTCCTTGGATTCAGAATTTAAAAGACTTAGTACTTAATATACCTTGCCAAAACATAGAACAGCGTAACACTGCTGCTAAGCGTTGCTAAAGGAGTTAAGAAAACTGACTCCCTATAGCAACACCCAAGTTTAGTCATTTTGGTGAAAAATAGATGTAGAGAAGAAATGCGATAAAGCTGCTTTAGCTGCGGATGCCGGAAGGAATAAAATAAAGTTAAGCCTAGTAAAAGGGCGGCCAGTGCAACAATACACTCAGTCAAAAACCAATTATCACAGATAACACTTTTACTAGCTTAAAGAGTAAATACGCTGAGTTGGGCTCAGCCTACTTTCATGTCTCGTTGGCAGTTACGTTTAAGTAAACGAATTTCTGATTCTAACTGCATCTCTCGCTGTTTAAGCATATCCAATTCTGCTTCTTTACAAGCTAACTGCTCAAACACCCCGGTTGGGTAATCACCTGCGCCTTTTGCAAAACTCAGTTTATGGGAGTAACGCTTACTTACATGCCCTACAGGTGCTTCTATCACTGCTTCCATACTGATAACCTTTTTGTCATTAAGTGGGTCGTTGATTAAGCATTGCAGACAAATGGCGTTTGCGCAAAGTTTAAAATTGACTTAAATCAAAGCGATTAACGAGGAAATTTTATTCAACTAGCAAACATATTTTTCATCTAAAAAGTTAGTTGAACAAACTAGATCTTAAACAAAAAACCAAATAAAAAAGGGAGCCGAAGCTCCCTACTATTTTTTAAGTAGTGATTACTTTACACGGCCTACATATTCGGCGCTGCGAGTATCAACCTTAACCACTTCACCAATCTGAATAAACAATGGCACACGCACAACCGCGCCAGTGCTTAAAGTTGCAGGTTTACCACCAGTACCGGCAGTATCGCCCTTAAGGCCAGGGTCTGTTTCTGTCACTTCTAACTCGACAAAGTTAGGTGGCATTACAGCAATTGGATTTTCGTTCCAAGTAGTAATAACACATACGTCTTGCTCAACTAACCACTTGGCCGTATCACCCACTGCTTTTTCGTCCGCGGCAATTTGCTCAAAAGTATCGTTGTTCATGAAATGGTAGAACTCGCCATCGTTGTATAAATAGGCTAATTCGTAATCCATTACGTCGGCAGCTTCTACAGATTCGCCCGACTTAAAGGTTTTTTCTAATACTTTACCGGTTAATAAACGGCGTAACTTAACGCGGTTAAATGCTTGGCCTTTGCCTGGTTTTACAAATTCGTTTTCTAGAATTGCGTATGGTTCGCCGTCGAGCATAATTTTTAGCCCGCCTTTGAATTCACTGGTACTATATGACGCCATTTGGTCCTCTACTTACAAGGTAATATCAATTTCAATGTTGCGAATAATACCGCGAAACGACGCTGCTGTGCAGGGTAATTGGCAAAAAGAGCTGGCAAACGCCATCACAGATCCCAAAGATCTGCTGCAATTTTTGCAATTAGACCCAGAAAACTTCCAATCAGACATTGCAGCCCGCAAATTATTCCCAATGCGTGTGCCTTTAAGCTTTGCTAAACGCATGCAAAAAGCCAATCCTAATGACCCACTGCTACTGCAAGTTTTGCCTCAGCACGCTGAGTTTATTGAAGTAGCAGGCTTTAATGAAGATCCCTTAGAAGAGCACCAAGCCGCTGTACCCGGTTTACTGCATAAATATAAAAGCCGAGTATTATTTATTGTACGTGGCGGTTGTGCGGTTAACTGTAGATATTGTTTTCGTCGCCACTTTCCCTATCAAGATAACAGCCCAAACAAACAAGGTTGGCAACAAGCGCTAGATTACATCGCACAAGATCAAGCCATTAATGAAGTGATTTTTAGTGGTGGCGACCCACTAATGGCTAACGACCAACAGCTTGCTTGGTTAATAGAACAACTAGAACAAATTCCCCACTTAAAGCGGCTGCGTATTCACACTCGATTACCAGTGGTAATTCCAAGCCGAATTACTCACGAGCTGACTCAGCTACTGGCACAAACTCGTTTGCAAACCATTATGGTAAGCCATATCAATCACCCCAACGAGATAAACCAAGAGTTAAGCAGCGCCTTTGCCAAATTACATGAAGCAGGCATTACCTTGCTAAACCAAGGAGTGCTGTTAAAGGATATAAACGATGATGCCAGCATTCTAGCGCAATTAAGTGAGACCTTATTCTCGGCTAATATTTTGCCTTACTATTTATTTTTGCTCGACAAAGTTGCCGGTGCAGCCCATTACGATATTGACGAGCAAAGCGCAGTAGCGATAATGCAGGACTTATATCAACGCTTACCTGGCTTCTTAGTTCCTCGCTTAGCCCGCGAGCAAGCAGGCAAACGCAGTAAAACACCCATAGATATTGGCTTGAGCTAAACTAAAGCAACAGAACAAGGCTTAACTCCTTTTTAAGTTAAGCACGCATTCACCCAAATACAGCGACCACATTCATGGATAAAACCAAGCTCATTGAGCAAATACAAGAAAACCTCAAAGACATCTACCACAAGGCCATTGATGCCGACACGGTGATTCAGCAGCAACAAGAGCAAGGCAAAGCCAAGTATACCGAATTGTTTAAAGACAGCTTATTTAAGGCCAAAGATCGTCAGTTTTTGCCCTATGTGGAAGAGTTAGCAAGTGATTTGGTACTACTACAAGAAAGCCAAGACGATGAGCACTTTGTGACTCAACTAAAAGTAATGGTTGCCAAACTAGAGCAAATCCACGGCTTACTGGCCAACTTTAAACAGCTTACTCGCTAGGGCTTTCTGCAAATGCTCTCAGGTAGGGGGAGAACTCTTCGGCTGGCGCCCAAGCAGCAACAGCCGCTCCCAATACCAACACTTCTTTTGTAATCTCTTTAAGCTGCTCTAAATGCTGTTGATTCTCTACGCCATCTACCACTAGTTTCACCCCCAAGCGATTGGCAAACATCACCGTGGCAATCAACATGGGCTGTTTTTCGCTGGCATTAAGCAGGTCCGACATTAAGGATTTAGCACCGCGCAAGTACTGTACTGGCAGGTGATTAAGCAACTCCAAGGGACATTCTGCACTACCAAAATTATCCAGTGATAAACTCACTCCAATGCGGCGTAACTCTCGAATCGCATCCACACAATCTAACAACATTTGTTGGTCGCTATCGATAATGTTAATGATTAAGCGATGCGGCAATATTCGGCTTTCAATTAATACTTTATTCACCAGTACTAATAAATCGTTGTGTAAAGTGGATGAAGAAATCGACACTGCCAATTGCAAGTTGGTATTTAAGCCATGCTGCCAACGTTTAAGCTGCTGAGTAGATGCACGAAGTACCCAAGATTCTAACGCCACTACACAGCCACAAGCGTGGGCAATGTCCACCAACTCGGCCTGCTCTACCCAACCATAAACCGGATGCTCCCAGCGCGCTTGCACCTCGGCCCCCACCACTTTGTCATTCGCCAAGTCCAAAATAGGTTGATAAAACAAGCTCAAATGCTGGTTTTCTAGAGCATCACGAAACTGGCTAAGTAAATGCTGCTCTCGCTCTTTGGCCAGCTGCATTTGCCCTTCAAAAAACTGCCAAGAGCTACACCGTGACTCCTGCTTAGCCTGATACATCGCAGTATCTGCTTGGCCTAATATGGTGAGCCAATCATCCTGGCTGTCTAAGGCGGTGCTAATACCAATGCTGGTGCCTACAAAGCATTCTCGGTCTTCCAAAGACATTGGCTTTTCTATCACGTTAATTAAACGCTGCGCAAAGCCAGAGCAGTCTTCACTTGAACGCACTCGTGTTTGCACAATGGCGAATTCATCACCACCTAAACGCACCGCGTAATCACAATGGCGCATTTGCCCGTTTAAACGCTGCGCCACCACATTTAAGATGCGGTCGCCATACTCGTGACCATAACTATCGTTAATGCCTTTAAAGCCGTTAAGATCTAGCACCATAATCGCGTAATCTCGGCGATTGTTTTCTAGGCTTGCAATAAATTCTCGTAATCCGGCCCGGTTAGGTAAGCCGGTGAGAACATCGTGATTAGCAAGATAGCGATTAATATGATTCTCACGCACTATCATCACAATTAAAATGGAGCCGCTAATTAACAGCGCACCAATGGCAAAAGACAAAATCAGCTGTAGTTGCAATAACTTAAAGTCAGTTTTCTTATCAAACTCGCTGTTTCGCTGAAACTCTTTATTCACCAAGGTATTGATAGGGGCAGAATACATGTTCAGCCGTTCAATCACCTGTACAAACTTCTCGTGACTAGGCGGTAAGGCTTGTAGCAGAGGCTCGATGCGCTGAACCTCTTGAAACAGCTCTCTAACCAGTTGTCTGGCAGACTTTATATTGTGAAAACCGGCGTTTTCTTGGCCTTCTAACAGCACCGGAAAACGGCTCCACAAAATGTCATAACGCAGCATTAAATCAGAATGCTTTACGCCACCAAGTCGGTAAAGTTGCAGCGCATTAATAAAGCGTCGATGCTCCATTTGCAACTGAACCACTGACCAAGACGTCGACGACTTAGGCGACTCAAGTAGCTGAATAATTTGCCTTAATTGATAAATACTGATGACCGCACTAACCACAAACAGCGATACAACTAAGGAAATTAAGAACTTCTTATATTTTTGCGGAAGCTGGGTAAGCCAATTCATCAATAGCTAGGCTCACTTAACAATAATGCTGCGCAACTGCCAAATCATAAAATCGTTATAGGGCATTTGCAGTAGTTCTGGGTGGTCGTCTATCGGCAGCATTAACCATAACGGGCCTTTATCACGCACCCGCATTGGGCGATCGTTATCAGACCAAGCCAAAATAGGCTCAAACTTCTCTATGTCGGAAAAGTCGATTTCAACTTCATAGTTATTTAAGGCCACTAAGGTAAGCTTGCTTGATTGAGCTCCCGCTAACTCGAGTACTTCGGCTACTTTTGGGCCTTTGTAGTGATGGCGGGTTTCAACCCAAGGATGGCGCGTAACAATGGTGTGCTGCGGCAAGGCCTGTAGCATCTTTAGATCAAAGTCAGCTGCGCCTTGATTATTTCCATGCAGAATAAGCCCGGCAATAGTTAATATAGGTTCGTCTTGTGGGCTGGGTAATTCAGCAGAGCTGAAAGAGGAACATACCAATAAACTTAATGCTAACAAAAATCGCATAACTCGTTCTCCTTAACGTGGTTAGCTGCGCTATATCTAGTTACTTCATCATAAACCATAGCGCATTTGCTGCAGTTGTATCCTGAGTATGCGGGAGTTTTAGCCAATAAAAAAGGGCAAGCTAAAAAGCCTTAGCTTTTTAGCGGTTAAGAAAGCCAATTAAAGCAAACCATCAATAATAAACCAACAAACTAATTTTTGATTGGCTGTGGATGACCCCAACATAAGAAAGTTAGTCAGAAAAGTGATAAGCGGCTTAACTCGCTGGCGCTCTTTTGTTTATTCAGAGCACTTTTTAGCTCTCTATCAAGCCAAACTAGCTAAGTTTTGAACGATAACGAGAACACTATTTCTGGCTTAGATAACTCCCCTCATCACTAATCACCAACACTTTCATCAATAACTCGAACTTAGCTGTTTGTTTTTGGCTCTAGTTGATGCAATATTACGCAGTATTTACTGATATTTGGTGTAAGTTGTTGTTAGTAAGCCAATTAATCATGTAATCACCGAACAAAAAACAGCCAATGCTAAAATGGAGTTTTACATTAGATGAAATGCAGAAATATTACTCAATTCACTCTTCTGGGATTGAGTATCGCTTTAGTGGCCCCTATTGCTCAGGCAACCGACGCCGACATGAACAAATGTATCGACCGAGCTGAACAAGCGGTTAGCGGAAACAAACTCGCAGGAGCTAAATCAGCCATCCCTCGCTGCTGGCGAACGTTACAGTCCAGCATCAACCAGCAAAACAATATTGATATTGAAGCGTATAGCAGTCAGCTAAACGAAATCCAACAAGATTTTGAGCAAGCAGGCGGTGATGCACTAGGCAAATTCTTGCTAATTACTGAAGTTGCACCACTAGACACTAAGTACCATAAAGTCTTGGAGCAGATGCAAAATGAGCTGCGACAGTTGCAGCGAGCTATTCAAAAGGGAAGCAGCGACAAGACGGTTAATCGGCACAATGAGCGCTTTGAAGGCTACGCTAAGCGCGTTAAAAAAGCCGATCCCGATTATGACTTAAGCAGCAGCTATGCCCTACGCGACCAGCTTGTTGCAAAAACTGCACAGGCTGAGCCAAGTGCAAGTGCAACCGCAGCTTCAGTAACTGCATCTTCAACTACCACAAAGCAAGCTGAAGTAGACCAACAAGTTGTTAACAGCTCCGAGCAAAGCTCTAAGCAAAAGAAGAAAACTGCGCGCAGTACTGGTAACAAAACCAACGACGCTCTAAACAAATGTTTTAGCCAGTTGGATAGCGAGCTTCAATCTTCTCGTAACGATGGCTTTAGTCGTCAGTTCACCCGCTGCCAACGCGATCTGCAAAAAGCAATTAACGCCCAAGATACCGACAACGCAGAGCACTATATTGCTCAATTGGACAACTATCATAAACGTGGCACTAACGAGCTAAAGATAGAGCTATTACCACCGCTAGTATTCTACCCACTTGAGCCGATTGACCGTAAAGCTAACACCCAAGTAAAGAACTTACAGAATGCCTTACAGCAAATCCATCGTGATATTTTTAAAGGAGCACCACTCGCCTCCTTGTCCAACACGGTCACTCGCTATGAACGTACACTTCAAAAACTTCAGACTGATTATCCAGACTATGATTTCAGCTTATACACTGAGCTAGCAGCCCGCTTGGACGCACAAGCCAATGCTGCCGATGCCGAAGCACAAGAAGTTCGCCAGCAACGCCTGATGCTCCAACAGCTAGATAGACAACTAATGACCTTATCAAGCCAGTTCTACATCTCAGACAGCTACATCGAGCAATGGGAAGCGATTGGCCCCTCTAGCGAATACACTGAAGGCATCGCAGAGTTCCGCGAGCTATACGCCGATGATGAAAGTATTCAATTCTCCTTAGGCTTTATCGAAAAATACTTTGCAGCCCTAGAAGAGAATGCAGATAAACACTACCAGAAAGATCTGCTACCAATGCTGACAGCAATGGCCGAGTACCAAGATAACTCCGCGCAACGCTACTTCAGTAGCGCGCAAGCCGATAAGATGCGTGATGCCGATGCCCAACTGAAAGCCCTTTTACCACGCTTGCAAAACGTACATGGTCACTCAGAGGTTCTCAAGGACATCATCGCTAACCACCAAGAGCTATCAGCCGCACTTGAACAAAAAATCTCAGCTGGAGAGGCTACCATGCGCCAGCGCCTAGAGAGTGAGCTAAAAGACGCACGTATGCCAAAAGCTGCCAGCAGCCAAGATAAGACCCATCAACAGCAAGTTGAAGAACAGCTAGCCAAGGTGATTGGGCGCACCGAAAGCTATGGCAAGCTAATATCGACTCCCATACGTACCAACAGCAATTGGACGCAAGAGAACCACCCTCTAACCGGCTTACCACAGTTGCAAAAAACTGTCTTCCACGCAGCGATGCAAGACCCTGAAGGTAATTGCCACATCATGCAATTGCACGTTGAGCGTGTTTACACAGGTGACGGCTGGAGCGGCCTAAATCTCACCAACTGGTGGAACGAATATCCCATCATGTGCTCGAAGACTTAAGCCTCATGGAGTAACAACAAAACGCTTGTCTATCGAGCGTTTTGTTACCTTTCGCCAAGTACCACATCTAGAAAAAAGCCCCTTGGTTTAAATAATGTTTAACGCAGCTTTAAAAGGCTTGAATAAATTGGTGATAGTTCTTTCGTAGCTAAGCGACTTGTTACCTCAATTTCTTTATCACAGGCCCTCTAACACCTAGTCTTGTGGAAACAACCTCATTCACAGCTAGCCCACGCAATACTAAAAACCCAAGGTTTAAGCATAAAAAAAACCCGTAAAGCAATGCCTTACGGGCTTTAAGAAACTTTATGAGTTTCTATGAATAGCTGGAGCGATGATTACATCATGCCGCCCATGCCACCCATACCACCCATTCCGCCCATCCCGCCCATATCTGGAGCGCCACCAGCAGCTTTGTCTTCTGGCTTGTCGGTGATCATACATTCGGTAGTGATCATCAAACCAGCAACAGAGCCAGCAAACTGCAGTGCAGAACGGGTTACTTTAGTTGGGTCAAGAATACCCATCTCTAGCATGTCACCGTATACGCTAGTTCCAGCGTTGTAACCGAAGCTAGCTTCGCCTTCTTTCACTTTGTTAGCGACTACAGACGCTTCGTCACCTGCGTTGGTTACGATTTGGCGAAGTGGAGCTTCCATCGCGCGAAGTGCTAAGCGAATACCTACGTTTTGGTCTTCGTTGTCACCTTCTAGGCCAGCAACTTTAGCTGCGGCGCGAACTAGTGCAACACCACCGCCCGCTACAACACCTTCTTCTACTGCTGCGCGAGTAGCGTGAAGAGCATCTTCTACGCGGTCTTTCTTCTCTTTCATTTCAACTTCAGTGGCAGCACCCACTTTAATTACAGCTACACCGCCAGCTAGTTTAGCTACACGCTCTTGAAGTTTTTCTTTGTCGTAGTCTGAAGAAGTATCTTCGATTTGCTGACGAATTTGAGAAACACGGCCTTGAATAGCAGCTTCTTCACCAACACCATCAATGATAGTTGTGTTGTCTTTAGAGATAACTACACGCTTCGCGCTACCTAAATCTTCTAAAGTAGCTTTTTCTAACTCTAGGCCAACTTCTTCAGAGATAACAGTACCGTTAGTTAAAATAGCGATGTCTTGTAACATAGCTTTACGACGGTCGCCAAAGCCTGGTGCTTTAACAGCAGATACTTTAACAATACCGCGCATGTTGTTAACTACTAGAGTAGCTAGCGCTTCGCCTTCTAGATCTTCAGCAATGATAAGCAATGGCTTACCCGCTTTAGCTAGAGCTTCTAATAAAGGAAGCAACTCGCGAATGTTAGAGATTTTTTTGTCAGCCAATAGAATGAACGGGTTGTCTAGTTCAACAGTGCCGTTTTCTTGGTTGGTGATGAAGTAAGGAGATAGGTAACCGCGGTCAAACTGCATACCTTCAACTACGTCTAACTCATCAGTTAGCGCTTGGCCTTCTTCAACAGTAATTACGCCTTCTTTACCTACTTTTTCCATTGCTTCAGCAATGATGTTACCAACAGTAGTATCAGAGTTAGCAGAGATAGTACCTACTTGGGCAATCGCTTTAGTATCTGCACAAGGAGCAGATAGACCTTTAAGTTCTTCAACTGCTGCTACAACTGCTTTGTCGATGCCGCGCTTAAGATCCATTGGGTTCATGCCAGCAGCAACGGCTTTTAGGCCTTCGTTTACAATGGCTTGAGCCAATACTGTAGCAGTAGTAGTACCGTCACCGGCAGCATCGTTGGCTTGAGAAGCAACTTCTTTCACCATTTGTGCGCCCATGTTTTCGAACTTGTCTTCTAGTTCGATCTCTTTAGCTACCGAAACACCATCTTTAGTGATGGTTGGTGCGCCAAAAGATTTGTCTAGCACTACGTTACGGCCTTTAGGACCTAGTGTAACTTTAACTGCGTCTGCTAGTACGTTTACACCCGCTAGCATTTTGCTGCGAGAATCATTTCCAAAAATTACGTCTTTAGCTGCCATGATACCTTTCCTAATATTCGTTCAGCTTTTTCTTAACCAGAAAAAAGGGAGATTATTCTACAATTGCTAGAATGTCTGACTCAGACATGATCAGCACTTCTTCGCCGTCAACTTTTTCAGTTTTAACGCCGTAGCCTTCGTTGAATACAACAGTGTCACCAACTTTTACGTCTAAGGCTTGGATTTCACCATTGTCAAGCATACGACCTTTGCCTACAGCAAGTACTTCACCACGAGTCGACTTTTCAGCCGCAGAGCCAGTAAGCACGATGCCACCAGCTGATTTACTCTCTTGGTCTTTACGTTTGATGATAACGCGGTCATGCAACGGACGGATGTTCATTGCTATCTCTCCTTAAATAAAACAATCGTGTTTTGTCTATGAAAATGCAGCCAAGGGCCACAAAGCTTTAATGTTGAATTTAAGATGGGGGCGTAAACGCTGCATACAAGGGTTGCTAGCAATTTTTTTTTGGTTTTTTGTCTTAAAAACTTGGCCAATATCAAAATGAAAACATTTTCAGTTACAAATTTTACAAAAAACACTTGAACCCAGACAAAAATTTGAGCAGGATCACAGCGACTGGTCGTACTAGACAGTTATACCAACAATTAGATAACAAACTAATAACAAATGTTGGTTTTATTTGGCGTAACAGCGGGAGCACTTGATTATGCAGCAAATCTATATTGCATTTGAGCGTTTAAGTGGTTTTCTAAGCAAAGAGAAAACTGTTTACTTACCTTTTCAAGGTAGCGTTAAAGAAGCCGAAGAGCATCTACGTTCCGACGAGTTTGATTCGTTTTTGTCTACCAGCAAAGGCTTGAATCCTCGTGTGGTAACACAAAGGCACTAATTGCCTGAGCAACAATTATCGATAAAAAAAGAAGGGCTATTGCCCTTCTTTTTTTATATCCAAATTTTGTTATTAATCGTCTTTTCTTTCAAACTCACCCTCAATGGTGCTGCCTGGCTTGTTATCAACCTTGCCGCTAGGTGGATTGGCGTCTTTCACATTGCCCTCTCCAGGTGTTTGAAAACGCATAGACTGCATTTTTAAGGCCTGAGACTTTAACACTCGAGCAGCTAATAGGGCTCGTAGTGGCGGTAGCAAAATAAGCAAACCGAAGAAATCGGTAATAAAGCCTGGCATCACTAACATTGCACCTGCAATGATTAGCATTAGGCCTTCAATCATTTGTTGAGCAGGGGTTTCTCCTCGCTCCATTGCCGAACGCGCCTGAAAAGCGGTTTGTAATCCTTGGCTACGAACTAGAGATGCACCAACCAATGCAGTAAGAATGGTTAAGGCAATAGCGCTTAACGCGCCCATTTGGCTGCCCACCTGAATTAACACATAAATCTCTGCGTAAGACAGGCCAGCAAACAATAAAAATACATATAAAAACAAGGCGTAGTTCCTCAAAGTCATGGAGAAGCTGAAAATCTGCTTCACCTTAAGGGTAAAATATGAGGGCAGTTGGAGCAAATTTAAAGGCTTATGCTCAATAAACCAGCAAACAACAGGACATTTCGCTTATTTAATGGCGCTTCAATAGCTACTTTCTACACTCAAAGTGACATCTGCTTACCAGAGGCTCAATATGGAAACCGCTTGCTATTTAGTTCTCACCACTTTTGATAATGTAGATGCTGCTCAGCACTTTGCGCAGCAGCTTGTAGAAAAAAAATTGGCGGCTTGTGTTAATATTTTGCCGCAAGTCAGGTCTATTTATCGCTGGCAAGACAATATTGAATCCAGTAGTGAGGTACAGCTGCAAATTAAAACCAATTTGCGCTGCTTACATTCCTTACAGTGTTATTTTAAACAGCATCATCCCTATGATTGCCCAGAATTTATTGCGCTACCCATTGAACAAGGAGCGAGTGACTACCTGAAATGGCTAAACGATTCTTTACAATAGTATTTTTGCTCTGCTTGAGCTTACCGAGTATTGCCGACAACTTACTCGACCAACTGCCCGGCCTAAAGGCCTCTCCTAGTTCTAATGCAAATGAATTCTTACCTGTAGATAGCGCTTTTGCCTTCAACTTTATTGAACAAGACGGTGCCCTGCACCTTAGTTGGCAAGTTGCCGAGCAATACTATCTTTACCAAGCTCAGTTTAAAGTTGTGGCAGACGGCCAGTCGATTGATTTAAGCAAACTTCTGCCACAAGGTAAGCTATATAACGATGCTTACTTTGGTGAAGTGTTTATTTACCCGCAAGATGTCTCTTTCTCTGTGCCGCTTAGTGAGTTAAATCAAGCCAACAATATTCAGGTCACTTATCAAGGCTGTGCCGAAGCCGGTTTATGCTATCCACCAGAAACCAAGCAAGCTTTTCTTTCACAATCTTCCGCTGTTAATGCTGGAACACAAGCGCCCAGCACAACAACAACAGCAGCACCAATTGCAAACAACGAAGGCTCGGTACCGATTAGCCAACAATGGGTGCTGGCCGATCGCCTCACCAACAACAATATTTGGCTAAATGTATTGCTGTTTTTTGTATTAGGCATTGGACTCGCTTTTACGCCTTGTGTATTTCCCATGTATCCCATTCTTACCGGCATTATTGCCGGTGCAGGTAAACAGCTAAGCACTAAGCGCGCTTTTAGTTTATCGATGGCCTACGTGCAAGGTATGGCGGCCACCTTTACCGCCTTAGGCTTAGTGGTGGCCAGCGCGGGTTTACAGTTTCAAGCGGCGCTGCAACACCCAATCATATTAGGCGGCTTAGCCGTGCTCTTTGTGGTGCTAGCGCTGTCTATGTTTGGCTTGTTTAACCTACAACTGCCCAGCAGCCTGCAGCAAAAGCTAAATAGCTTAAGTAACCAGCAGCAGGCAGGTTCGTTATCAGGTGCTGCCATAATGGGCATGATATCTGGCCTAGTTGCTTCTCCTTGCACCGCCGCCCCACTCTCTGGGGTACTGATTTACGTAGCGCAAAGTGGCGATCTCGCCTTAGGCGCGATTACCCTATACAGCTTGAGTTTAGGTATGGGCTTACCCTTGTTACTGTTAGGCGCTAGCAGCGGTCGTTTACTGCCAAAAGCAGGGGCGTGGATGAACCACGTAAAAACCTTCTTTGGGGTAATGCTGCTTGCGGTTGCCATTTTAATGCTAGAGCGTTTTTTATCTGCCGAAGCGATTCGCATCCTGTGGGCAGCATTAGTCATTGGCGCCAGTGGTTATTACTATCATCAAAACCGCTTAGCCCTATTAAGTGGCTGGCAAACCTTTAGGCAACTATTGCTGCTAGCAATAATGGCAATCAGCTTGTTGTGGGCCGCTCAACCATGGTTTGCACCTGCGCCAGCCCAGCAGCAGGGAGAGTTTATTCAAGTGGCCAACCTAGAAGAAATGCAGCAACAGCTGCAACTAGCGGCACAGCAAGGAAAACCTGCTTTAGTGGATTTTTATGCAGACTGGTGCACCGCCTGTAAAGATTTTGAGAATAAGACTTTTCACGCTCCGCAAGTTGCTGCCAAGCTGGATAAGATGGTGCTAATCCAAGCTGATGTTACTCAAACTAATGCCACAGCCATTAAGCTGCTCAATCATTATGAAGTGCTAGGTTTGCCCACCATATTGCTGTTTGACCAAAGCGGTGAAGAGTTAAAACAAGCAAGAGTCACCGGCTTTATGAACGCCGAAGCCTTTACCGCACATTTAATCCTTAACGGTTTATAAGCCATAAAAAAGCCACCCTAGGGTGGCTTTTTACTATTCATTATTGCGAGTCAAGCTTAAGCAAATTTAAAACCTTGTACTAAGTCTACCTGCTCTTTAGCTACAGATTCCAAATCATCGCTCAAGCGGTTTAGCTCAGTTACTACTGTAAGGTTTTGCTGAGCAGCGCTAGAGATGGTTTCCATACTGCAAGACACATCCACACTGGTGGTTTGCTGTTGGTTAGTTGCCACACTAATCTCTTCGTTAAGCAGCGATAAATGCTCAATGTGGCTAGCAATATCACCAATTTTTTGGTTAATCGCATTCACGTTACTCGCATTTAGCTCCATGCTCTTATTACACTGCTCAATTTCCTTCACCGCTAGCTCAGTATCTTGCTGCAAACCACCAATCATGGTTTGAATTTCGGTGGTAGAGGAAGCTGTGCGCTGGGCTAACTGGCGAACTTCGTCGGCTACTACCGCAAACCCTCGGCCTTGCTCACCCGCACGTGCTGCCTCAATGGCGGCGTTAAGCGCTAACAAGTTAGTTTGCTGGGTTATGCCTTCAATCACTTCTAGTATGCCAAAGATAGCGTTACTGCTTTCGCTCACATGTTTCACTCTGTCGGTTGAGCTAGCAATGTTTGAGGCCAAAGCTTGGTTGTTTTCTAAGGCTTCTTCGGTTAGACGAACGCCATCTTGCGTGCTATCGCTGATCTCCCGCATACCTTGTGCAGCAGAGTCTGCTCGGCGCGCGACATCTTGAATCGCCTGTTCCATTTCGGTCATGGCGGCCGACACAGTAATACATTGGCTACGCTGCTCATCCAGCTGCTTCATTATGTCGCTACCGTGCTGACGGTTTACGGTAGAGGCTTGCCCTAGCGCTTCACTCTTTTCACGCAAGCCCGTTACAGTGTCTCGCTGCTGTTCAATAACTTGGTTTAGCTGATTGCTCAACATGCCAAACTCGTTGCCACTTTGATACTGACAGCGCTGGCTTAAATCACCATCCGCTAAGTGCTTAAGGGTATTAATCAATTGCTTCAGCGGAGTTCTAATCAACTGCTGAATAATTAAACCCATGGCGATACAGAACAAAATAGTAAGAGGAATAACCACCGCACCACTGTTTATCAAGGTAGAAATACTGCCAGAAGCTTCTTCGATTTGCTGCTCGGTGGCGCTTTGGCTCTCTGCAGTAAGTGCACTTAAATTACTATTCACGTCTTGTAGCTGATCAGTAATTGAGGCTTTAAGCTTCATCAGTTTGTTCTGCTTAATTAGGTATTGTTGGTACTGACCTAACAGGCCACCAAACTCGGTCACTTCGTTAAGTAACCAAGGAATTTGTGTTACTAGCTCATGCTCACCTTGTGCATCTTTTAGTTCTTTCTCAATAATCAAATCACCAAAATCTTCTTCCACAAAAGTTTTGGTTTCACGATTACTGGTAATCACCTTTGAGACTTCGCGAG
This sequence comes from Agarivorans sp. OAG1, assembly GCF_037076485.1. Classification (NCBI taxonomy): domain Bacteria; kingdom Pseudomonadati; phylum Pseudomonadota; class Gammaproteobacteria; order Alteromonadales; family Alteromonadaceae; genus Agarivorans; species Agarivorans sp. OAG1. Next base: position 524,759 of record NZ_AP028990.1, on the reverse strand, counting down.
GATCGGTAGAGTTAAGTACATTAATAGTAGCCAACTGCATAGCCGAGAGATCGGAACTAACTGCATCAAGCAAAATCTTAAGCATACTAGGGTCTTCTTCATCAAACAGCTGACCTAGCAATAAATTAATACGTAGTGATATACCTTGGAAGCTAGCAGTACGCTCAGTTAAGGAAGTGCCGCTAGAAATTACATCTTGATGCAACTCAATAAGGTATTCTGCATCTTCGAATAACAATTCATTTTGCTGTTGAACAAGGCTAAAGTTTTCACTTTCTACGCCATTTTCCGATAACCAATTTACCAATACTTGCTCTGCCGCTTGGTAATCGGCCACGCGTTGATGGTATTGCTCAATAAGCTGGTTAACTTTTTGCTCATCGCGTTCTTGAATAGTGTTATTCAGCACACGTTCAACCGCGGTTAAACTACGATCAAGCTGGTTCGTATGTCCCATTAAAGGGAAAGCTTGAGTGATCACTTCACCCATTGTGTTTTCTGCCTGTTGCATTTGTTTCCATGCAACTAAACCGAGCACCAGCAATACGATACATAGCATTGAAAATGTCGCCAGAATCAACTGGGTAATGGACAATTTTTTATGTACTAGCATCTTTAATCTCACTTCTTTAATTAGTTCACTTCCGTATGTAAGCGCTTACATAATAACCGTGCGACCAGCTGCTAAAGATTATGTTTTCATAATATAAATTTATGAAAACACGTTTTCGAGAGCTGCTCGATCTTTATGCTGAGGTTAATAATATGTTACTGATTAAAAGGGTGATTTGGCTCATAAAACCAGAATAGGCAAGGCTTAAGCCGTGGCACAAAGCACATTCTAGTTATGAAATAAAATTAGTTTTGGCTTGCTATACAGAATCGCTATAGCCGAGTAAGCTAGGCACGTAGACTAACGATGAGCTCAATATGCAACTTGGAAAAATTAACTTAAATTTACTCAGTGCATTGTATTATTTACTGCAAGAACAAAGTGTTACTCGCGCTGCAGAAAAAATGCACCTAAGCCAGTCCGCCATGAGTAAACACTTAGCTAAATTACGCGAAGTATTTGGTGATCCTTTACTGGTGCGAGTGCAAGGACAACTACAGGCAACGCCCAAAGGCATTGAGCTAAAAGCCCAAGTAGCACCGTTATTAGACTCTGTGGAAAACTTGCTACACCAACAAGCCTTTGAGCCTAGCTTATGCCAGCGTACTTTCACCATTGCTACCTCAGACTATGTAAGTGAACACTTACTGCCAAAAGTTCTCGGTGGCATCTACCAGCAAGCACCTCAGCTAAACATTGAGCTATGTAACTGGGACCATACCACCAATCGGCTATTACACAGTGGCGAAGTAGACCTAGGCATGACACTGCCTCCCCGGGATAGCACTGAGTTACACGCTACCACCTTAGGCACCGATCACTTAGTGTGTTTAATGCACCAACAACACCCCTATTTATCGATAGCGCAACCCAGCATGAGCGACTACTGCCGCTACCCACACGCCATCATTACTACTGGTGCAGACAAAAACAGCCATATTGACCGCCACCTTAGCCAGCAAGGTTTACAGCGCCAAATTCAATTTCGTGCCTCTTCCTATCCAGCCACAGTACAAATTCTCAGTGAGACAAGATTCATTCTTACCTTGCCCGCCAAAATCGCCAAACAACTGCTAAAACAGCGCCCTTTAGCAATGGTTGCTTTGCCCTTTGAGGTTAGCCCTTTTGACTACTCGTTGATTTGGCATCATCGCAACCATCACGATCCCGCTCACACTTGGTTTAGACAGCAAATCCATCAAGCAATGACTTAGCCATGTAAGCACTTACTTACCCTCTTACTCATAAATTAAATGGCTTTGCTAACCAACAGCCATATGTTGCTGATGTTGAATACCAAATTGCTGCCGGTAGCTTTCCATAGTCATTGCCATTTGTTTTTTAAATAAACGACGAAAACTGCTTTCGTCTTGATAGCCAACTTCCAACACAATTTTATTGCTGGGTAATTGGGTCGCCTCGAGTAGGCTGCACGCTTGATTTACTCTAAGCCGCTGAAGGTACTGCAAGGGGGAACAATCTAAGGCCGCAGCAAAGCGGCGCTTTAGTTGGCGATCACTAATGTTTAATTCTTGGGCCACTTCCACCATGCTAATGTCTTGGCTGCTATTTCGCTGCAAGTAAAGCTGAGCCTGTTGCACTAAGGCATCTTGATGTTCTGGTTGGTACTGGTGAGCACGATAAGGCGCAGCTGGCGGGGCATTAAGATCCATCATCAACAATTTAGCGGTGTTAATGGCTGTTTGATGCCCGGCAAAGCGCTCTACTAGACGCAGTACTAAATACTCATAAGCCATACTGCCACCAATCGAACACAGTAAATTGCCATATTCAGCAATGGTATTCTGGCTATCAATGCTTAAGTGCGGAAAGGCACGGCGGAAATGATGCTCATTACGCCAATGCATTAATGCCGGATTCTTGCCCAGCAAATCGGCTTGCGCTAGCAAAAAAGCGCCAGTGCACATACACACAATCATTTTGTTATCTGCTACATGCTGCTGAAGCACAGGTATCATTACTTCGCTTTGGCGCATCGCCGTTTGCACTTTTTCAAAGTTGCTAGCCGATTGATAAATGCCAGGAATGATCCATATATCGGGTTGTTCAGAACGCGCTATAAAACTAGCTAAATCGCAATCGGCCTCAATGCGCAATCCATTGGTGGGAGTGACCCGATTACCATCTAGCGACACTAGCTCCCACTCAAACAACGGCATGGCACCAGATTTAATCAAGCTGTAATTAGCCGCAATAAGCGCATCTAATATGCCATTAATACCCGTGCCAAAGCAGTTATCCATTAACAAAATTGCAGCTTTCATAGCCTTGTCCATTTTCACCATCACAATGGCAAATATGACACTTTTTAAGCCTATCAGCAAATAGGATACTAGTGACTAAATCTCAGGGAGAGACTATATGACTCAGCCAAATCAAGCCAACTCACTAAACTGTGATACCCCGCAGCCAAGTAACAAACAAAAACGACACCAACGAGTGGTGCCCTTACGTTTTCAAGCAGCAGGGTTAGCATTTAACCTGGCCGGCTTAGTCAATCAAGCTTGGGCGGCAAACACATTGGCTAAGTTATGGTTTCGTGTTTTTAAGCGGAAGGTTAGCCCTAATACTCAAGCCTTTTGGCAAAGTGCCGAGCAAACCATCACACTCAAGGTAAATCAACATAAGCTACCCTTGCACTTATGGGGGAAAGGACCTTTAGTGGTTTGCTTGCATGGCTGGAGTGGCAGCGGCGTGCAGTTTCGCCATTTTGTTCAACCTTTGGTTGATGCTGGCTACCAAGTTGCGACATTTGATGCCCCCGGACACGGCAGTCATCAAGATTCGCATAGCCACTTACTCGAATTTAGTGACAGCTTAATGGCCATTCAACAGCAAGTTGCCAAGGTGTACTGTGTACTTGCTCATTCCTTTGGTGCTATGGCCACTACCACAGCCCAGTTACGTGGTTTTGCTCCAACCAAGCTAGTTATGTTGGCTCCTCATTTAGATGTAGAAGAGATGTTCTCCACCTATGCCAATCTACTAAACTTACGTCAGAAGCTTAAAGCTACCTTTAAAGAACAAGTGGGACAAAAAATGCAGAAGTTGTTGGCGGGAGACGATCCTTGGCAATTGTTTAGTGTAGAGCGCTTAACCCCGCAAGCTACGCCAGGTTTGTTAATTAGTGATAGCCAAGACCAAGAAGTTAGCCAACAACAATTTAAGCAAATTCAACAGTGCTGGCCAAACGCAAAACACCAGCAAACAGAAGGACTAGGCCACTTTCGCCTGCTAAAAGACCCTCAGGTTATTGCTGAGACTGTCAGTTTTGTTGGAAATCAAAGCCACTAAATGCAAACTCACATAGGAAGCAAAGGCTAAATACTTTATGCTCAAATAAAAGACATTAACCAAGAAACATGCTCGTGGCACAACAAGTCCCTTCAGATTGCCCAGGCTGCGGAGCCTCAGTCGGCTGCACAGCTAATGAACAATGCTGGTGTATGAATATGCCAGCTATTTTGCCAGTAAGTGCAGATCTCAATGAGCGGGCATGTCTTTGTCAAACATGCTTGTCCAAAAAGTTGGCCGAGAAATTAACGCTGTTGATAGCCAATACGCCTCATCATGAATTACTCGAATTAGCGGCACGCTACCGAACACCAGCTAACCAACAAGCTGCCTTGCAAGAACATCTAGACTTCAGCATGGAAGATGGCTTAATGGTTTTTAGCGCTTGGTATCACTTAAAACGAGGCACCTGCTGCGGTAATGGCTGTCGACATTGCCCTTATCCTAAATAAACTCAAACAAACCCAGCAGCAAACAACAGTTAAGCCAAAGTGTTTACTTGCTTAGTGAAAGCTTTATTAGCAAAGCCATAGGCTAAACGAGTTAGCCCCCAGAAGATGAGCAATACAACGGCAATAATTGCATAAAGTGCGTGCAGGTCAATCGACAGTTCAAACAATAAAGCAGCTAGCTCGGGTTGCACATCTAGCCATGCGATAACGCCATAAATCTCGTAAAACGAATAGGCAAATACCGCTAATAGCTCTGCTACAGAGATAAACACCGACGCAAGCCACGACCAAAAGCTCAAGTAGCGTAGCTCTGCACGCATAAGTGCCCGTTGATGGTCTTTCACGAACAACTGCACCGCAATGGAGGCCGACAGCATAAGGACAATAATGCCCAAAAAACTATTCGACTCTAAATCCAACCACGACACTACGGTGCCAAAAACTAACGAACTGGCTAAATAAACCAGTGCGAACCACATTAGGTACTTGTTAAGTGATACTTCAGCCGTTTGCATGCTCTTCCTTTAACCTTACTGCCTAAACTACCCGCGCATATTAACACTAAGACGACAAAATTTAGCATTAGCCCAAACACTTCTACTTACGCAATATCAATTTAATCTGCGCTGAAAAATTCCAGCTCACAGTTTTAAATTGTTTACTCACACATAATTCCAAATTGGAATACTAGAAATATCTATAATTCCATTTTTATAAGCAGTAGCAACTTCTACACTAGCCGCAGTTTTTAAATCTCAATACTTTCAGGGATGAACGCGTGTTAGAAGCATTAAGCGCACTTTTATTAATCAATTTATTAGGCATGTTAAGCCCTGGCCCAGACATGGTAATGGTATTGCGCCATGCCAGCAGCGGAAAACGCCAAGCAGCATTGTGTGTAATGGGCGTATTGCTAGGCTTTAGTATCCATATCGCGCTAGCCATTGGCGGCTTATCTATCATCATTAAACAATCGCCTTTATTGTTTGAAGTATTGCGTTGGGGCGGCGCAGGCTTTTTGGTATTCCTAGGCTTAAGAACCTTATTTAGTCGCTCCGAGCTGATGGAACTCGCCAGCCAAGGCAAACCTAAGCGCGCTAAAAAAGTGGTGCTAAGCGGTATTGCTTGTAACCTACTCAACCCAAAGATTTTAGTTTTTGTAGTAAGCGTATTTAGTCAGTTTATTGGTAGTGAAACACTACTCAGCGAAAAGCTGATACTCGGAGCTGCTTTATTACTAGAAACCGCATTATTGTGGTACCTATTGGTGCGCATTTTATCGCATCATAAAGTGCAAATTCAGCTACAGCGCTACCAACAATGGGTGAATAGATTTAGCGGTACAACCCTACTTGGAATGGGAACTTTGCTCGGCCTTCACAGTTAAGCCCTCTGCAAATTGAAACCCGCAGGGCTTGGTGCTATGGTCAAAAAAAAGGCAGATGAATCATGGTTATGGAAGATACCTACAAGATCATTATCGCTGACGACCACCCCTTGTTTCGTAGTGCTCTTCAGCAGGCAGTACAAACTGCCGTTCCCGATGCTCAGTTACTAGAAGCTGAGAATGTTAACGACCTACTTAAACTGCTCGAACTAGAGCGCGAACCCGACCTACTATTATTGGATTTGAAGATGCCCGGCGCCAATGGCTTCTCGGCATTTACCCACTTACATGGCCAGTACCCTGAATTGCCAATTGTGGTGATCTCGGCCAGCGAGGAAGTAAGCGTAGTACAAAAAGCCAAGCAGCTTGGCGCCACCGGCTTTATTCCTAAATCGACCCCGCTACAACAATTGGTTGCCGCCATTCAACACATTATTGAAGGCGACGACTGGTTCCCAGAAGGCATAAGCTTTAGCGCTCAAGCTGAGGAAGACCCTCTAGCCGAACGCTTAGCCAGCCTTACCCCTCAGCAATACAAAGTATTAGTAATGCTTAACGAAGGCCTGCTAAACAAGCAAATTGCCTACGAGCTAAATGTATCGGAGGCCACCATTAAGGCCCACGTTACTGCGATTTTCCGCAAACTTAACGTGAAAAACCGCACCCAAGCAGTAATCGCCTTGCAGCAATTAGAGCTAGAGCCAAGCCCAGAAGATAACGAGATTTAAAAAGCTTCTGAAAAATTAGAAAGCCCGCTGGTCGGGCTTAGTGTTTTAGGCAATAAATTAAGCTTAAGATTTTTGCATTTGCTGCTGGAAAGTAATTTCAATAAATTCGGCAGGGCGAGTCATCGCAACAAGTACTGTAATCTTTAAAATCCCTTCAAGAATATCCTCACTGGTCATGGTTTCACCTAAGCCAACATGCACGCTAAAGGCTTCTGCTGGCACCGATCCAGCTAAGCCCCCTTGTTTCCAGATTCCTGTAAGGAAGTTAGAAATCATGCTTTTAATCGTGACCCAAGTTTGTGCATCGTTTGGCTCAAATACATATGCTTTAGCCGCTAGTTTTAGCGATTGTTCGAGCATAATCATGGTGCGGCGCACATTAACGTAACGGTAATCCAAGCTATTGCCATCCAGAGTTCGAGCCCCCCAAACTAAGGTTCCCTGACCGGTAAATGAGCGAATCGCATTTATCGATTTACCATTGCCATCTGCGTTTAAGCTTTCTTGCTCTTCGACGGAAACAATCAAAGCAGGTGAAGTGACGCCAACTACTTCAATATTCGCAGGCGCTTTCCATACTCCTTGCATATTGTCGGTCATGGCATACAAACCGGCCATCGCGCCAGATGGAGGCAGCAAATTGAGTTGACTGCAAATTTCTTTAACAAGTGCTGGGTAAGTAATACAGGATGCACGTAAGGCTTTATCAATAACTTCGGGAGTAGGATCGTCATCACCTGTTTCGGTAGCAGTAAGTCCTGCCAACATTCTACCTATATCTGACGTGGCATCAGGTGCACCAAGCTCTGCGTTTATAGCCGCTTGCAATACCGCTTTACCTTCGTCACTTAAAAAGCCGAAGTGAACATCTGAATGACTAAACAAAGTGCTGTTTAGCCATGGGAAATACACAGCGCCAAAACCACCAATCTCTTTATTTGATATTACAGCTCTAAACGCTGCCACACTGTCTTCTTCGTCTTGAAATCCGTTATGAACATCTAACAGTGCAATACGGCTGCGCATTTTACTGCCACAATGCATCAGCATTTGCTGCTGCACCGCGTAACAATCGGCAGCTGCAAGACTGACTGCATCAGGAATCACCACCAGGGTAGGCTCTTGCTCTTCAACTAAGGAAGTAATGCCAGCTAACATTGCGTCTTTAGCCATGTCTGTCGCGTAATCACCAACCGATACGATGTAGCAAGGACCACCGCCATTTAAGAAAAACATCTGCATACTTTGGTACAAACGATACTTATTGCCGCTTGCTGCAACTGTATAGTGCTTGTCATCTAAAGACATATCTGCGCTTGCAGCGTCAGCGGCTTGTGCAAAATCAAACTGCAATCTAGCTCCAAAACCAAAAACACTTTGAAACTCAGCCATCGAGCTTATCCGAATAGGTTTGTTTAGTACTGACTTGTTATTTTTACTAGCGGTTTGGGTATAGCCGATAAATGCCGGTACTGCAGTTGCTACTTCCACGACTGAATTTGGAAACGCATTTTTTTCAACAATATACACACCGGGAGTTTTTATGTTTCTCATGCCGTTTTCCTCTTATAGATCCACTAATATTTCTGAGGCTTTGATCTTCTTTGCTGCGTCGAGATAGGTATAACAAACCAAGAAAACTACACATACTCAAAACATCTTAGTCAAATGCTCTGCGGCCGGAGGAATAAATTTGCTGGTACGATGATAACGCTCTCCATCAAACGACAACCACCCGAGCTTAGTAAGAGTACGTAGATCACGGCTCACTAGTGGCTTAGCAAATGCTGGTTCGAGCTGCTCACATCGCCATTCAGCTATATGTGAGCTTGTTGTACTGTGATAAGTCAGCTCTTCTGGATACTGATCCAGCGCTTGCAACCACCAGAGTTGATGAACACTAATTCCCAATTGGCGCGCTCGTTTTACTTCTTGAGGGTGACTCTCTGCCTCTAATACTAGCTTCTGGACTTCTTGGCGGAGCATCGTTTGCACAAAACCTTTACTATATTCAGCCATCAATGGAATTAGTTCTGCCCAACTAACTAGCAACTCACGATTAACCAAAGACAAATACAAGGTTCTTTCAGCTGTTTCAAAAATTTGCCAACTGCCGGTTGGAGATAACTTACAAGTTGGAGCGGGTAAGGTTTTAGGTTTAGCCACTATAAAACAATCGAACACCTGCCAAGCACTGCCATTCCAATTGGCCATCAGCCGCATATTAGTGCTAAGAAAACTATTTACTCCCCACCTAATCAAGCTACCCCTCCCGTTTATAGAAATGAAAAATTAGCGACATCGTAAGACTATTGTTGTTCAAGTACGCGTTAAAACATCAACCATTCTGTCCACTTAAGAGCTCGGCTTTAGCCAATCATTAGCGCCTTTTTGGCTATTAAGCAGCTGCTGGCAGAGTTTTTTCAAACGCAATGGACGCAGTGGTTTACTTAAGTAGGCAAAACCTTGAGCGCGTACGCGGTCGATTAGATCAGTTTGCCTATCGGCGCTAATAACAATGCCATGACAAGAGAGTTGCCCTTGATGAATTAAGCGCTGCAGCGCTTCTAAACCGGTTTTGTCATAGTCGAGGTGATAATCACTAAGAATTAATTCTGGCACCCAACCGCCCTCTATTACTTCTGCGGCGGTATCGGCATCTTCACAGCAAATCACTTCGTAGCCCCAACGGCTTAGCAGGCTTTCCATGCCGGCAAGAATGTCGGGCTCATTGTCAATACAGAGTACTTTTGCGCCTTGAGTAGTGCTAATGGGAGCACCTTCTAATTGCTTAGCTTTATAGATATTGGCTGCTTCAACCACAGGAACAGTAACGTAAAATACCGAGCCTTTGCCAAGTACCGATTCAACACCAATGGGAATTTCCAGTAACTCGGCAAAGCCTTGGGCAATTGCTAAACCTAAACCTAAGCCTTCTTCCCTAGCTCGGCCAGACTTTTGTAACTGTTGAAACTCTTCAAAAATTTGCTGCTGTTTGCTTTGCTCAATACCAGGGCCATTGTCCCATACTTCCAAACGTAAGCTATTGCCTTTGCGGCGCGCCCCCAATAAAACCTTACCTTTAGGGTTGTAACGTAATGCATTGGTAAGAAAGTTCTGCAAAATGCGGCGTAACAATTTGCTGTCGCTGCTTACAGTAAGCTTGCTGGTATGTAACTTAAGCTCTACCGCTTGTTGTTGGGCTAAGGGGATAAATTCAGCATGAATATGGTCAAGCAAATGGCCTATTTCAAATTGCTCTTTACTTACCACCACGCGACCTGACTCAAGGCGTGAAATATCCAGCAAATCACTAATGATTTCCTCGGCAGAATACAGCGACTTATCGATGCTTGCAGCCAAAAACTTGGTGTCGTTTTCTAAGTCGGCTTCAAGCAAAGAGCCAGCAAACAGCTTAGCGGCATTTAACGGCTGCATAAGGTCGTGGCTTACCGCCGCCAAAAAGCGCGTTTTAGATTGGTTAGCTTGCTCTGCGGCATGGGTAGCATGCACCAACTGTTGGTTAATAGACGATAACTGTTGAGTACGCTGGGCAACTCGCGCCTCAAGAATCTCGTTAGCTTGTTTGAGCATGTCTTCTGCTTGGCGAAAGGTGGTAATGTCACTAAAGGTCATTACATAGCCACCATTTGGCATCGGGTTACCTTGCACTTGAATCACCCGACCATCACGCCTGATCCGTGAAGAGGTGTGGCTATTGCCACGACGCAAATGCTCTACCCTACGTTCTACGTGTTCTTCAATATCACCCGGACCACACAAACCATTGATAGCATTATGGCGAATTAGATCTTCAATCGGCCGACCTACTGCAATCATGCCATTAGGAAAATCGAATAGCTCGGTATAGCGGCGATTCCACGACACCAATTTTAGCTCTTTATCTACAATGGCAATGCCTTGATCAATGTGCTCAATGGCCCCTTGTAACAGGTGTTTATTAAACTGCAGTAGCTCCGAGGCTTCTTCGGCAATCGAGGCAAACTCTTCAAGTTGAACTTGCTTACCTTGCAGGGCAGAACCCAGCACTAAACGCGCCGACGATGAACCAAATACCCCACCTAACATGCGTTCCGTTTCGGCAATCAGCTCCACCGGCGCTTGTTGATTAGGGCTAAGGTCCAGATCTCGAGAGCTCGCATATTTACCAAATGCCTCGCTAATGCGTTGAGTCCCCAAAAAGCGCGATGCCAGCATGTGAAGCTCTTCTACACTCACCTTTGATTGGTATAGCGCGCCGGCATCATCACTTTTACCGGTTTGGCCAACAAAGTTACTGGCTTGCAGCCACTCGGAAACGGCTGGGCTAGATAACTTAGACACCAATAAATACGCCAGCAAGTTACCCAACAAACTAAGCACAATGCCCCAGTTTTCATTGGAGATCAGCGCGTGACCAGCAAGTTGCGGTGCAGTCAGCCAATCGGCAATCCATTGGTTAAAAATCAAGGGATTTAGGCCATCGGTCATATTGAGTAAATTGAGTAGCCATAAGCTCATGCCCACTAACAAACCAGCATAAACACCGGTTCGATTGCCTTCTCGCCAGTACAAACCAAAGATAAGTGGAATCGCTAATTGAGCGATTGCAGCAAAAGATAAGAAGCCAATATCAGCAAGGTTTGTTAGCTCACCCAACATTAAGAAGGTGCCCCAAGCCAACAACAAAATCACCAAAATGGTGGTGCGGCGAACATTAAGCAGTAGTTCGCTAAACTGAGCAAAATTGCGACGGCTCAAACCGCCTTGTTTTAGCAGCAGCGGTAACACTAAATCGTTGCTCACCATAATGGCTAAAGCAATGGTCGACACCACCACCATGCCGCTGGCGGCGGAGGTTCCACCTAAAAATGCCACCATGCCTAACCAATCATGCCCTGCCGCAAGCGGTAAACTAATTACATAGTTATCGGCGGGCGTATTTGCCGGTAGCAAAACATCACCAGCAAAGGCGATGGGTAATACAAAAATAGCCAGCAACACCAAATAGGCAGGAAATAGCCAACGCGCGGTTTTTAAATCATTAACTTGGTTGTTTTCTACCACAGTTACATGAAATTGGCGGGGTAAACAAATAACTGCCGACATCGCTAACAGCGTGGCAATTACCAAATCTGTCACGTCGGCAACGCTAATCTCTTGCCATTTAAAGCTAAAGGACTCACTTACCGCTTGCTGGGCGCTAAGCGGCAAATCCCACAGTATCGATACCGCTAGCAAACCCACACAAACAAAGGCCACCAGCTTAACCAGCGACTCAAAAGCAATCGCTACAATCACCCCACGGTGATGCTCCGTGGCATCAATATGGCGAGTGCCAAATAACATGGTGAATATCGCCAAGGCGATACTCACAAACAAGGCGATTTGCGAGCTACTGCCTTTGCCCACGGCTTCACGCATTGCATCGCCGCCAAACAAGTCTAAACCCATCACAATGGCGCGTAATTGCAATGCGATATACGGCAAAACACCAATAATACAAATAAGTGAAATAACTACTGCTAAGGTTTGTGACTTGCCATAACGTGCTGCGATAAAGTCGGCAATGGTTGTGATGTGTTCGCGTTTAGCGATTAACACCACTCTAGCGAGTAGTTTCCAACCAAACAGAAATAGCAGTACCGGACCAAGGTAAATGGGAATAAAAGATAAGAAGTTCTCGCTGGCTTGGCCCACGGTGCCGTAAAAGGTCCACGAGGTACAATAAACAGCGATAGAAAAGCTATAAAAAGCCGGTTGCCAGCGCAAACGGGCACTGGCATTTTGATCGGTAAAATAGGCGATCACAAATAGCAAACCCAAGTACGCCAACGACAGCGGGATAACTAACCAGCCCTCACTTACTATTTGCATTTATTCTTTCTATCCTTGTGATCACTAAGCCATTTAATACAAGGCTTAACCCAGCCTCCACTATCAACAACTAGAACAACATCCATTTTTCTACCTGCCTACAAACATTGATTTACTGCTCATTTTATCTGCAGCTCGTTCACTTAACTTACGCTAGCAAAAAAGATTGTCGATAACTGTGATTAATACAAAGAGTTATCAAACTATTACTAGGGTCTGTTGATCTTTGCTGATGGTTTTTGCAGCAATTTCTTAGCCATTTAGGCAAGGCAGTGAGTGTGCAGTTAAGTGGGCTGAATAATCACTCGCTAACGCTGAATAAATGGCTAAGAAATGCTGCCCGCAGGGTTCGGGTAAGCGAACTTTACTCTTTGTTAAGCACTTCTTGCTTAGCCCACTAGGCTTCTAAGTGCTCGCCGCGATTAAAGCCCGCTTAGCTCGAACAAAATTTCAACACCAAAGATCAACAGCCCCTAGGAAAGCAGGGAATTTAAACTTAACAAAAACTGCATTTTCTAGCTGCCAAAATCCGCTTAAGGCCGCGTTTAGACTAAAGTCGTCTAGGTTCGCTAAGCAAAAAATATCATGCTAAATACGGATAAATACCTGAGTTAAACACGACTAGGTGAGGCAATGAGTACCGACTTTAATTTTCAGCACCCGCCCTTTGATCAGCTTGAGCCCAAGCAGCGTGAACTGGTGTCTAGCAATCTAGACATTCACTATTTTCAAAGCCAGCAAAAAATAGTTACAGCGGGCGCACAAGCCTCCAGTTTGTTCATTATTATTAAAGGCCAAGTTGAAGAGCGCGCCGACAATAATGATGAGGTATTTGCCCACTACACGCTAGAAGACTGGTTTGATGTACGCTCGCAATTTGGCGGCTATGCAAAACATGACTACATCGCCCTAGAAGAAACCCTTTGTTACGCCCTGCCTAGCCAAATCTTCCGCCGCTTAGTGAGTGAAAACAGCGATTTTGGTGACTATTTTCAGCGTGACTTAGCCACCCGTCACCAACTGGTAGAGTCTCGCGAAGGCAATAAGAACTTGGCAGAGTTTATCCTCACCACCATTGATGAACGCAACGTACAACCCGCAGTGGTCATTGAAGGAGAGACCTCGCTGCAGCAAGCCACCCTAATTATGCGCGAGCAAAAGCTTGAGTCATTACTGGTCAATCACGACGGCTGCTTTGGCATGCTAACTGGTACCGACTTACTCCATGCTGCAGTACTGGTGCAGCAATCTCTCGATACTCCGGTTTGCCAGTTAGCCAACTTCAACTTAATCAGTGTGAACAAAGGCGATTTTTTGTTTAACGCCATGCTGTTAATGACGCGCAACAGCATCGAGCGAGTGGTGGTAAAAGACCAGCAAAAGATCATTGGCATACTTGAGATGGCGCATCTGCTTAGCTTGTTCTCGACCCACTCTCACGTATTGGCTTTACGCATTGCTCGCGCCTCAAGTATTGAAGAACTCAGCGAAGCGGCACACACCCTCAATAAACTAGTAGAAAACCTCTGCAATAACGGCATTCGCACCTTATTTATTATGAAGTTGCTAGCCACCATGAATGAGCAAATTATTAGCCGAGTGTTTGAACTGAGCATCCCTCACCAACATCACAACCACATATGTTTAATGGTGATGGGCAGTGAAGGTCGCGGCGAGCAAATCGTTAAAACCGACCAAGATAACGGCTTAGTCATCGAAGATGGTTATGATTGGCCAGAGCGACAACAGCAACTAAATCAGTTTAGCGAATACCTGCTCGAGTTAGGTTATCCGCCTTGCCCCGGCAACATTATGGTTAACAACCCAGAATGGGTGCAGCAACAAAGCCAATGGAGTAAAACCATTGCCAATTGGATAGAAACCGGCCACGGCGATGCCATGATGAACCTCGCCATAGTATTAGATGCCCACGCCATTGCAGGCAATAAAAGCCTTCTGCGTAGATTACGCAAAGATCTAATGGCACAAATGGCTAATCGCAGCGTTACCTTGGCGTTTTTTGCCCAGCCAGCCTTAAAGTTTCATACCCCACTCACCATGTTTGGCAATATTAAATCCAAACAAGCAGGCTTAGATATCAAGAAAGGCGGGATTTTTCCTATTGTGCATGGGGTGCGCGCCCTAGCCTTAGAACATGCAATTAGCGCGACCAATACCTTAGAGCGCATAGAACAGCTCGCCTCATTAAAAGTGATAGACGAGGACAGTGCAGCTAACCTTAAAGAAGCACTATTGCTGTTTTTTAAACTGCGTATTCAACAGTTATTCCCCGCTGAAGAGGGCCAAGACTATCACGTGCTTAAGCTAGACAAACTCAATCACAGTCAGCGAGATTTATTACGCCATGGCTTACACGTTGTGAAAAAGTTTAAGCAGCTATTAGCGCTACACTTTAATATTCGCGATTACTAGGCGGTTAAATGTTGCAGCGTTTGCTTTACCAACGAAAATATAAAGACAGCGAATTCGCCACGTTGTTTGCCCCTTATCGGGGTAAAGAATATGTAGCATTAGATTTAGAAACCACCAGTTTAGACACCAAACTGGCCGACATCGTTTCGATGGGTGCGGTCATCATCAGTGAAAATCGTATTTTGGCCAGCCAGTGTTTTGATATAAAAATTCGCGCTACCGATAAACTTGCTGGCGACTCAATTAAAGTGCATCGCCTTCGCCACAGTGATTTAGCCCAAGCCTGCAGCATTGAAGAGGCTTTGCCGAAGCTGCTGCAGTTTATTGGCGCTCGGCCAATCGTGGGTTACAACATTGGCTACGACCAACGGATTTTAAACCGCCATTGCAAACAACGTTATGGTTTTAAATTGGTGAATCCACTCATCGACGTAGGTCGAATGTTTGCCGACAAAGTACATGTAGACCACGTGGGTATAAGCCCCAACCAAGACTTAGTGCATATATGTCAAAGTTTAGGTATTCCGCTATCTGGTCGCCATCAAGCGATTGACGACGCGATAACTGCAGCGATGATCTATTTGCGTTTACAACTGGGCCCAAGACCAACCAGTGCGCTGCCTCAAGCCATATCAGCTTAACCACCCTGTTGATAAAATAAACGCTAGTATGAATGGGATTTCATCGTTCAATTAAGCTATAAGCGCTTAATCACAGCTCTGTGATTTGCCGAGAAAAGCCGCTAGTTCCAAGTATATTTTAAGGCTACATTAGCCCTAGTTTTCTCCAGTTTGGAAGGTTAAATGAAAAAACTCGCCCTATTAGTTTTACTTGCCAGTTCAGTCTCTTACTCTGCCTTTGCAGAGCAACCAAACCAAGATACCTTGGCCCAAACCGGTGCGCTAAACAGCAGTAAAACGCCGCTATTTGGCGCCGAAGTTTACAGCAACGACAAAGTGCTATACGGCAAATTTGTGGTACGCATGAAGTTAGTATCCGAGCCCGGAGTAGTTTCGTCGTTTTTCACTTACGACAACGAATCTTGGCAAGGCAATGGCATTCCGTGGAGCGAAATAGACTTCGAAGCCATTGGTAAAACGCCTCATCAGCTGCAAACCAACCTCATCACTGGCCAAGCCAATAAACGCAAACACAGCGAAAAGAAACACAAAGTTCCACAGCTAGAAGAGTTTGTTGAATACGCCATAACCTGGACACCAAACGAGATTATTTGGGAAGTAGATGGCGAAACAATCCGCCACGACACCGCCGAAAATTCAAAGCAAGTTATCGCCATGCGCGACATTCCACAAAGTTATCGCATGAACATTTGGATTTCGGAAGCCATTGGCTGGGTAGGTCGCTTTAAAGCCAGTAGTTTGCCACTTCACCAAGTTGTAGATTGGATTGAGTATTACGAATACCAAAATAACGGAGAGTTTGCCTTAACTTGGCGTGACGATTTTGACAACTTTGACCAAAAGCGCTGGGGCAAAGGCGATTGGGGCTTTGAATCAAACTTAGTCACCTTCTCTCCGAACAATGCCAACATTGTTAACGGTAAGCTAGTTCTTAGCCTAAGCGCCGAAGGCATGGATTTAGACTACAGCGAGTAACTCAATCAAGAATCCCAGCCATCTAGCTGGGATTCTTTAAAAACTAGTTAACCTGAGCTCAGCTTAGTTATATTGAGTTTCACTAGTTCTATCAAACACCTCACCTTGAGTGTTATCAACAGTGAGTTTAATTCTGCCGGTATTGTAGCGGGTAATCATAACCTTTGAGTTGGTCTTCAAAGCCACTTCATCGGCTTGAGTTATTTCCATCACCTCACCTGAGTTAGACTCCACCAAGTACTGAAAAGCCTCTATCTCTTTATTATTATTGGCTTCTATTGCCGCGCCCACTAAGCCAATTACCGCTAATGCCGCTCCCGCATCACGTGCGTTTTCACTACGCCCAGCACCAGCCATAAGACCGCCAGCAGTCGCGACAGCGAGTCCAGTATGTAAGCCTTGTTTATCTATATCAGAGGGTTTTACTCTTACCTGCTTAACACTAAGAACCACTGCTCGTGTCACCTGAACCGCACTTTCATCAGAATTATGTACATCTGGATCATAACGGTCGGCCATACTTGAGCACGCGCTGGTAACAATAACCATGGCAATGACGAGAAGTTTTTTCATAGTGTTTCCCATTTGAGCTTGTTAAAAAACCCAAATGTACCCGCACTTGAACAAGTTATTAAACGAACACCTTTAAGCGAAACTAACAGCTAAAGTTATCTCCCTTAGCTGCAAAAACCACCAAAGCAAAATAGCGTTAATTAGAAAGTGTTGCTTTAGCTCGCAAATTAATCCAACACAGGCCGTGAGCCGCCTCTCAGTTTCATCGCACAACATAAAAAATCACTTTGATTAATAAAGCATTTTACTATTCTTCACAAATAATTAACCAAAAGTCTAATTGTCGACAACCTGTGTCAGTGCGAGTCTAGATTAAAATCCGAGACGTCAATGACGATATCCCGCCTCACATCGAGGAAGCAAGGAGAGGAAGATGAGTGAACAAAAGCTGTACCCCGTTAAAGCTAACATTGCAGACAACTGCTTACTAAACGATCAGCAATATCTAGATATGTATCAAGAATCTATTACCCAGCCTGATCAGTTTTGGGGGAAGCACGGTAGCGAGTTACTCGATTGGATCCAGCCTTTTACTAAAGTAAAAAACACCTCATACGACCCTGGTCATGTAAGCATCAAATGGTTTGAAGATGGCCTGCTAAACGTAAGTGCCAACTGTATTGACCGTCATCTACAAGAGCGCGGTGACGAGGTAGCAATTATTTGGGAAGGCGACAACCCAGAAGAAGACAGCAAGCTCACTTACAACGAACTGTACCAACAAGTTTGTAAGTTCTCTAACGCGCTTAAACAGCAAGGCGTTAAAAAAGGTGAAGTAGTGTGTTTGTACATGCCAATGGTACCAGAAGCAGCGGTGGCCATGTTGGCTTGTACCCGTATTGGTGCCGTGCACTCGATTGTATTTGGCGGCTTCTCTCCGGAAGCACTAGCCGGTCGCATTATTGATTCAAATTCTAAATACGTGATTACTGCCGATGAAGGTGTTCGCGGCGGGCGTGGCGTACCACTTAAAGCCAACGTAGACCAAGCCTTAGAAAATCCAGACTGTGAGTTTGTTAAAAGTGTTGTGGTACTAAAACGTACCGGCGGTGAAGTAAACTGGAATGCCAACCGCGATGTATGGTGGCACGACATTACCGAAAACCAAGCTGCCGATTGCCCACCAGAGCCAATGAATGCCGAAGACCCGCTGTTCATCCTTTATACCTCTGGCTCTACCGGCAAACCTAAAGGCGTATTACATACCACGGGCGGTTACCTGCTTTACGCCACAATGACCTTTAAGTATGTATTTGATTATCACCCAGGCGATATTTACTGGTGTACCGCCGATGTCGGTTGGATTACTGGCCACAGTTACTTGGTATATGGGCCATTAGCCAATGGTGCCACCACCATCTTGTTCGAAGGTGTGCCTAACTACCCTACCTCAGCTCGTATGAGCGAAGTATGTGACAAACACCAAGTGACCATTTTATACACGGCTCCAACCGCTATTCGCGCCCTAATGGCGCAAGGTGATGCCGCCGTGCAAGGTACCAGCCGCAGTAGCCTGCGAATTATGGGCTCGGTAGGTGAACCGATTAACCCAGAAGCGTGGGAGTGGTATTACCGCACCATTGGTGACGAGCGTTGTCCAATTGTCGACACTTGGTGGCAAACCGAAACCGGCGGTATTTTAATTACTCCACTACCAGGAGCAACCGCACTTAAACCTGGTTCTGCGACTCGCCCATTCTTTGGCGTGCAACCAGCCTTAGTAGATAACGAAGGTAATGAGCTAGAAGGCGCTGCCGAAGGTAACCTGATTATTAAAGACAGCTGGCCAGGACAAATGCGCACCGTTTATGGTGACCATGAGCGTTTTGAACAAACCTACTTTTCAACCTTCCCTGGAACCTACACCACCGGAGACGGCGCACGCCGCGACGAAGACGGCTACTTCTGGATTACTGGTCGTGTAGATGACGTACTAAATGTAAGTGGTCACCGCATGGGTACCGCCGAAATTGAAAGCGCACTAGTTGCCCACCCTAAAATTTCAGAGGCTGCCGTGGTAGGTGTTCCTCATGAAATTAAAGGCCAAGGCATATATGCTTACATCACCCTTAATGCCGGTGAAGAGGCCAGCGCCGAGCTACATAAAGAAGTGAAAGCCTGGGTACGTAAAGAAATTGGCCCAATTGCCACGCCGGACATTTTACACTGGGCAGAGGCTTTACCTAAAACCCGTTCAGGCAAAATTATGCGCCGTATTTTGCGTAAGATTGCCACCAACGAGACCGACTCTCTAGGTGATACCTCGACCCTAGCGGATCCATCAGTGGTTGATAAGCTAATAGAAGAAAAATCGAATGCAGCTTAATTGCTAAAACCAAAAAGCCGCTTTAGTTAGCGGCTTTTTTCTGTCCAGAAATAATGCAACTTGGTACCAATCTGTATCCAAAAGTTAACAGCAAGCTTAAAAAATCGTTTAACCAGATCAAGAATTTCGTCATCAATTACCGATACACTATTAAGCAATTTCACATCACCACACTGGCTTCTGAACAAGGATGAGAAGAAGATGATTAATGTATTTAAAAGCCTAGTGCTTTGCAGTTTTATAGGTCTATTGTCTCAAGCCCACGCTTCAGAGCGCTCCGATCTTGCTTGGCAAAGCGTAGAGCAACAACACGCGATACTCATTGATGTTCGCAGCGAAGGAGAGTTTAGCCAAGGGCACTTGAGTAACGCACATAACATTCCGCACACCGTGATTGCCCAGCAGATCACCGCCATCACCAAAGATAAAAGCCAGCCTATCGTTGTTTATTGCCGTTCGGGTAATCGTTCTGGTTACGCCTTACAAGTATTACAAGCTATGGGTTACCAGCAGGTGGTAAACGGTGGCGGCTTAAAAGAAATGCTCGCCTCAAAAAGCCATTGAACACCCCATACAAAAACGCCGCTACATAATCTGTAACGGCGCTTTAGAGTAATTGCCACTGTCTGTGTTACTTAGCAGCCAATATATCAGCGTCTAGCGCCAGCGGCTCGGCTTGCTCACTGGTTTTAGGATTACGCTTTGCCAGCAAATAGTAAAATAGTGGGGTAAGTAGCAAACCAAAAATAGTAACCCCAATCATGCCAGAGAACACCGCCACTCCCATCGCTTGACGCATCTCTGCCCCTTCACCAGTAGAAAACACCATTGGCACAACCCCCATAATAAAGGCGATAGAGGTCATTAGAATTGGCCGTAAACGTAAGCGTGATGCTTCTAATACCGCTTCCATAACTGTGCGACCTTGGTCTTGTAACTCCTTAGCAAACTCGACAATTAAAATGGCATTCTTCGTAGCCAAGCCTACCAATACAATCAAACCAATTTGAGTGAAGATGTTGTTGTCTCCACCCCAAAGCAATACCCCACTAATGGCCGATAACAAGGTCATAGGAATGATTAAAATAATCGCCATTGGCAAACGCAAGCTCTCGTACTGAGCAGCTAACACCATGAATACCAAAATAATCACCAAGGGATAAATCAGCATTGCAGTATTACCCGACAGCTTTTGTTGATAGGTAAGCTCGGTCCACTCAAAGGTCATACCGATGGGCAAAGTTTCCGCCAAAATCTGCTCAATGGCAGCCTGCGCTTCACCCGAGCTATAACCCGGCGCTGGCCCACCATTGATCTCGGCAGTGGTATAGCCGTTGTAGTGCATCACTCGGTCTGGGCCCGCCACATAAGAGACATCAACAAAGGAGCCTAGCGGGATCATCGCACCATCGGCATTTCTCACCTTAAGTTGGCTAATTTGCTCAGGCGATTGCCTAAAGGACTCATCGGCTTGGATATTCACCTGATAAGTTCTGCCAAACTTATTAAAGTCATTTACATAGGTTGACCCCATGTAAGCTTGCAAGGTAGAAAATACTTCATCTATCGCCACCCCTTGTTGCATGGCTTTGGTTCTATCCAAATCCAAATCAAGCTGCGGCACATTTACTTGGTAACTTGAAAATATGCCGGTAAGAGCTGGCGTAGCCCAAGCCTTCTGCATCACTTGCATGGTGACATTGGCCAACTCTTCATAACCAAGGTTTGCGCGGTCTTGGATCTGCAATCTAAAGCCACCAATAGTGCCTAAACCCTGCACCGGTGGTGGAGGGAAAATCGCAATAAAGGCTTCTTGAATACCAGCAAACTGTTGGTTAAGCGCACCAGCGATGGCATTGGCCGAAAGGCTAGGGTCTTGGCGTTGGTCAAAATCGGCCAAAGGTGTAAACAAAATCGCGCTGTTTGGGCTGTTGGTAAAGCCGTTAATACTTAAGCCAGGAAACGCCACCGCGTGTTCAACCCCAGGTTGCGCCAAGGCAATCTCAGACATTTTTTTCACTACCGCTTCGGTGCGCTCTAACGAGGCAGCATCAGGCAACTGAGCAAACGCCACTAAGTATTGTTTGTCTTGCCCTGGCACATAACCAGTAGGAGTGGTGTCAAATTGATAAGCCGTAAGCCCTAATAAACCCACATAAATAATGCCAACCAAGGCCGACAAGCGAATTGTCTTTTTGATGATGCCACCATATACATTGGCACCTTTATTAAATAAGCGATTAAACGGCGCAAATATAAACCTGCCAAACAAGCTGTCCATAATGCGAGTTAAACGGTCTTTCGGTTCGTCGTGACCTTTTAGCAACAAGGCAGACAAAGCAGGACTCAAGGTTAATGAGTTAATCGCTGAAATAAAGGTAGAAATGGTAATGGTTAAAGCGAACTGCTTGTAAAACTGTCCGGTTAAGCCAGACATAAAAGCAGTAGGAATAAACACTGCCGCCAGTACTAAGGTAGTTGCCACAATTGGCCCCGTCACCTCTTTCATGGCGCGCTGGGTAGCCGCTACCGGGCTTAAACCTTCGGCAATATTTCGCTCTACGTTCTCCACCACCACAATGGCATCATCCACCACAATACCAATCGCTAATACCAAACCAAATAACGACAAGGCATTGAGCGAGAATCCCATAAGGTGCATAAAGGCAAAGGTACCGACTAAAGAAACCGGTACTGCCACTAATGGAATGATAGAAGCGCGCCAAGTTTGTAGGAACAGCACCACCACTAATACCACCAGTAGTACCGCTTCAAACAAGGTTTTAACTACCGCTTCAATAGAGCCACGCACAAACACCGTTGGGTCGTAAACGGTGTCGTAGTTTAGGCCTTCCGGAAAGTTTTGCGCTAACTCGGCCATACGCGCACGTACATCTTCAGAGATCTGGATAGCGTTCGAGCCAGATGCTTGAAACACACCAATAGCAATTGCATCCTTGTTGTCGAGTAACGAGCGTAATGCATAACTGCTAGCACCCAACTCAACCCTAGCAACATCTCGCAAGCGGCTAACTTCGCCTTGCTCGCCCACTTTAATGATGATGTTCTCAAACTCTTCGGTGGTACTTAAACGCCCCTTCACGTTAATCAAAATCTGAAAATCAGACTCACCGCTAGGCTGTGCGCCCAAACTACCGGCAGCGGCTTGCTGGTTTTGCTCTCTAATCGAAGCGATAATTTGATTGGGGTTTAAACCTAGAGCAGCCACTTTGTTAGGGTCTAGCCAAATTCTTAAGCTGTAATCACCCGCACCAAACAAACGCACAGCACCCACACCTTCAATTCGGGCTAGCTCGTCTTTAACGTTAAGTGCCGCATAGTTGGATAGGTACAATAAGTCGTAGCGATCTTCTGGTGAACTAAGGTGAACCACCATAGTGAGATCGGGTGATGACTTTTCGGTCACAATACCTAAGCGCTGCACTTCTAAGGGCAAACGCGGTGTGGCGCGATCAACTCGACTTTGCACCTGCGTTTGAGCTTGGTCGATATCGGTGCCAATGGCAAAAGTAACGGTCAGCGTCATGCGCCCGTCAGAGGTGGCCTGAGAAGACATATACAACATGTCTTCAACACCGTTAATTTCTTGCTCAAGCGGTGAAGCCACGGTTTCGGCAATCACCTTAGGGTTTGCCCCAGGGTAGTTAGCTGTAACTACTACTGTTGGTGGCACCACTTCTGGGTACTCGGTAATGGGTAATTGCCATACGGCAATGGCACCGCCAATAAACATCAGCAGCGATATAACGGCCGCAAAAATCGGCCGTTTAATAAAAAACTGAGAAAACATGGGCGAATCTATCCTTGTTGAACTTACAACTTAGCGTTAAGGCTTAATTGCTGATGTTGTTGGTCAAGTAACTGTTGAGACTCACGCAAGGCAGAAACAACCTCTTCGCTAGCCATCGCGGTGGCAATTGGCGTTACCTGCATTTGCGGCCGTACCCGCTGAATACCGTTAACCACAATTCGCTCTGAACCCGATAAACCTTGGGAAACAATCCGCAAGCCATTAATCCGCTCACCCAACACGACCGGGCGATATTGCACCTGGTTGTTTTCGTCCAATACCAATACAAACTTGTTGTTTAGGTCGGTACCGACTGCTTTGTCATCAATTAATACCGCTTGATAAGAACTACTTCCTGCTATTTGCAAACGGGCAAACATACCTGGCAGTAATTCCCCACTAGGATTACCAAAGCTGGCACGTAAACGGATAGTACCGGTGCCGCTGGCTACGGCATTATCGATAAAGTCTATCTGGCCTAGGTGCTTAAATATTTGCTCATCAGCCAAAGCCATTTGCACTACCGCTACAGTTTCTTGCGCGCCTTGCAGCGGCAATACGTTGCTTAACTCTTGGTATTTCAAAAAGCTTTGCTCATCTACATCAAAGTAGGCATGCATATGCTGGGTAGACACAATACGAGTAAGCTGGCTAGCGCCAAGGTTTACATAGTTACCTTCGGTGATAAGCGCGTTAGACACTCGGCCGCTAATGGGAGCGCGCACCTCGGTAAAGTCTAAATCCAAGCGAGCTCGAGATAAGGCTGCAGTAATCGATGCCACTGCTGCTGCACCCTGCTCTCGCGCCGAAAAGCGATTATCTAAAATTTCATCAGAAATGGCGTTTTGCTTGTTCAAGGCTTGGGCCCGCTTGTACCCTTTTCGCGCCAGTTCTAAGCTACTTTTAGCACTTTGTAGTTCTGCTTCTAGGCGAGCGACTTCGGCAGCAAAAATGCGGCTGTCGATTTTAAACAGCACTTCACCTTTTTCTACCAAGCTACCTTCGTTAAACAGCACTTGTTCGATGTAGCCCGATACTCGCGGCACCACCATCACGGTTTGTGGTGCTTGCAGGCGACCGGTATACACATCGGTTTCGGTAATGCGTTCAAGCAATACTTCGGCTACATCTACACTTGGTGGTGGAGGTGCTTGATTGGTCGCAGCTTCCGGTTTTCCGCAAGCCACTAGGAAAATGCTTAAAGCACTTACTGCGATGAGTTTTGTTAGATCAAAAACTGATGCCATCTTCGTTCCCTCAAGTGATGATAAATTGATATATGGATGATATTTTGTTTTGTACTGGCTGGTATATTAATCACGAAGTATGATCGAGATCAAGATCTTTTTGTACCAAGTGGTATTTAAATATCTAGACAGGTCTGAGTGGCTTAGCTATGATCAGTTTAATGATAAATTGAGGTAGAAAAATGTCCCCCAAGTGCTGTTCTCACATTGGTCGTCCACGCAGCTTTGACGCAAACCAAGCGCTAGAAAAAGCCTTAGAAGTATTTTGGCAAAAAGGCTACGAAGGGGCATCGTTAAATGATTTAACCCAAGCCATGGGTATTAATAAACCCAGCATGTATGCGGCTTTTGGCAATAAAGAACAGTTATTTTTGCAGGCCATAGAGCTTTACGAATCTCGTCCTCAAGCCTATTTCTATCCCGCCCTTGAGCAAGATACCATTTACGACGTTGTGGATTACATGTTGAAAGGTGCAGTGGCTAATTTAAGCGATCCCTCGCAACCGCAAGGCTGTGTGATTGTGCAAGGTGCTCTGTCGTGTAGTGAGTCTGCAAGTACCATTAAACAAGCGTTGCAGGAGCGCCGTGCTCAAGGCAGCATTGCCTTACAACAGCGTTTCGAGCGTGCCAAAGAAGAAAAAGATCTCACCGCCGATGCCGATCCAGAAGCGCTCGCCCACTACTTGGCAACGGTGTTACAAGGTTTAAATGTTCACTCCACCAATGGCGCAACAGAAAAACAATTGCAGCAAGTCGCTTCACTCACTTTAGACACCTTTAAGCGAGTAAGCAGTGCAAAAATAGCCGCCAGCTTGCAAAGCATGAGTAAATAAGGCTCATCACCAATCCAACTAGTTGTTATTGGTTGAAGCTGCGCCGATAACGTCCAGGAGAAACCCCAAAGCTTTTCTTAAAGCGATGCGCAAAAGCAAAACCATCTTGGTAACCTAATTGACTGGCGATAACGTCTATCGACCAGCGGCTTTCGCGCAGCAAATAACTGCCATGCTCCAAACGTAAACGGCTTAGATACTGCTTGGGGCTGCATTTAAACTCTTGCTGAAATAAGCGATAGCAGTGCGCTTCCGATACCGACAAACGTTGCGCCATCTCGGCTACTGTCCATGGATAGTGTAAAGAGGAGCGCAATTGCTGCTCTAGTTTGTGCAATGGGCTTGGCTCGGCATTTTTTAGCGGCTTAAGCAACTGCAATAAATAGCGTTTGATAAGTTGGGTTAAGGCCGATTCTACTAGAGGATCTGCCTTCGCTTTAGTTTCCTCATCCAATAACAACTTCATGCACTTATCAATATTTTGACTAGAGTTAATCTTCAGCACTTTGGCATTTTTGGGAAAGCGATACCAACTAATGTCTGCAGAAAACTGAAACCAATTATGCCGCCAAAAGTGGCTAGCCAAGCTGAGCGAGTAATTAACCCCAGCAGGCAAAATAACTAAGTCGTTTGGTCCCAAGCGCTGACTAAACTCAGAAGTATGTAAACTGCCCGCTCCCGCCATAGAAAACAACAAAGTGTGTTCCTGTGGAGCTTTGCGGCTAACAAAGTACTCACCTCGCAAATACGACACCCCAGATAAGTTAATCTGCAATTTAGTTAACTCTGAAAATCGTTCGGTGGTTAAAAAGCGCTCAACACAGGCGGGGCCTATCTCGAACTTATCTTGCCAATGTTGCTCAGACAT
Organism: Agarivorans sp. OAG1; assembly: GCF_037076485.1. Taxonomy (NCBI): domain Bacteria; kingdom Pseudomonadati; phylum Pseudomonadota; class Gammaproteobacteria; order Alteromonadales; family Alteromonadaceae; genus Agarivorans; species Agarivorans sp. OAG1. Next base: position 498,680 of record NZ_AP028990.1, on the reverse strand, counting down.
AAATGATAGTTTTGAACATATTTTTGATAGCTTCAATTATGTGGAAAGCCCAATATATAAGATAGTATCGCGCCCATAATTATTTATCACCACTTATAACTAGATAGCTTTTATCTGATGCAAGTCACATTTTGAGGTTGTTATGTACGCATCTCCTATTACTTTGAATCGCTCATGGCTAGAGCAGTTCTGGCGCCTAGCTTGGCCAATATCTTTACAAGCAGTATTACTAAGCTTATTAGGCTTAGTAGACGTACTAATGGTTGCCACTTTAGGTGATGCCGAAGTCGCCGCTGTAGGTTATGCCGGTCGCGCATTCTTTGTGGCAATCGTAATCTTAAATGGCTTCTCGACAGCATGCGCCATTTTAAGTGCGCAGCACTGGGGCACTAAAAACTGGACAGCCATTGGCCGCACTGTGGCTTTATCTTTTTATGCTGGACTTATTTTTACCCTGGCAACCTTAGCCTTCATGCTTTTCAGCCCTAGCACCATTATGCAATGGGGCAGCAGCGATGCTCATTTAGTTGCTATTGGCAGCGATTATATTCGCGCAACCGCCTTGATGATTCTGTTCACCTTGCCAGTGATTGTGTTTGAGTCAGCTCTGCGAGCAAGTGGCAATACCAAGCTGCCGCTGTACATTAGTGTTTTTGCTGTTATTGCCAATATCGCGCTTAACCAAGTATTGATTTTTGGTTTTGGCTCGATCCCAGCAATGGGTATTGTTGGCGCAGGTGTTGCGACAGTTATCGCACGTTTACTGCAACTCGTTGTATTGTGGGGCAGCCTTTGGTGGCAAAAACACCCATTACTAAAAGTATGTTTAATTGGTTTTTGGCAGTTTAAACAAGCTGAGCTAATCAAATACGCCAAGCTTGCTGTGCCACTCGTTATAAACTTTAGTATTTGGTCGAGCGGTGTATTTGTATTTGCCACCTTGTATGGTCAATTGGGAACGAACGCATTGGCGGCTATGAGCCTAATTAGCCCAATAGAAGGTATCGCCATCTCGTGTTTTATGGGATTCTCAGCAGCTTGCTCAATAATGGTGGGCAATAAATTGGGGGCTAACCAATTTAATCAAGCTTGGGTAGATGCACGCTTAGCCTTGTTAGTTAGCCCTATTGCCGCCATTGGTATTGGTGTAGCTATTTGGTTATTGAGCTATCCTTTATTGAACTTGTTTGGTGCTTTAGAGTCAGAAACTTTGCAACTTGCCCAACAATTAGTGTTAGTGCTGGCAGCCTCTACTTGGCTACGTATTTTTAACATGGTGCTAATTAACGGTATTTTGCGCAGCGGCGGCGACAATAGCTTTTGCTTAATGTCGGATACATTCTGCCAATGGGGTGTAGGTTTAATGCTTACTTCTATTGCCATTTTTGTGTTCGATGTAAGCTTAATTACCGCCTTCTGTATCGCATTAAGTGAAGAAGTATTTAAAGCTATGTTGTGTTTTTGGCGCATGAACCAGAAAAAATGGCTACGTAACCTAACTACCGAGCCTCTCGCCGAAACCAACTGATTAGACCAGAAAAATGCTGCCATTTTCTGCGAAAACCCTATAATTGTCGAAAATGTCGATGACATAGCACATTTATCTTTGATAAATGTGCTAATCTTAAGAAATCGACAAGTTCTATAATTTAAGCTGGTTTTTCAACGAAAATGACTGATAAATTCTCTATTTTGTTACTCAATGGTCCAAATCTAAACTTATTGGGCAAACGTGAACCTGAAGTCTACGGTCACCAGAGTTTAGACGACATTGTTGAACAGCTACGCCAGCAAGCCAATGACCTGGGCGTAAATCTGCAAGATTTCCAGTCCAATGTCGAAGGCGAACTTATTAATCGCATTCATCAAGCCATGGGCGAGATCGATTTCATCATCATCAACCCTGCGGCTTTTACTCATACCAGCGTAGCGCTGCGCGACGCGCTACTGGGTGTGAACATTCCGTTTATAGAAATTCACCTATCTAACGTGCATGCACGTGAACCCTTCCGTCATCACTCTTACCTTGCCGACAAAGCAGAGGGAGTGATATGTGGTTTAGGTAGTCAAGGATATCAATTTGCTTTAACTGCAGCGCTAAACAAGCTGCAGAAATAGCTATTTAATTAACCTAATACGATAAAGAGAGCCCTTATGGATATTCGCAAGATTAAAAAATTAATCGAATTAGTTGAAGAATCTGGTGTTGCTGAACTAGAAATCACCGAAGGTGAAGAGGCAGTGCGTATCAGCCGTAACTTCAGCGGTGCAGCTCAAGCCGTATACGCTCCAGCGCCTGTTGCAGCACCGGCCCCAGTTGCAGCAGCTCCAGCCGCCGCACCTGCTGCTCCAGCTGCTAGCGAAGTAGCTTCTGGCCACCAATTATTATCGCCAATGGTAGGTACTTTCTACCGCTCTTCATCTCCAGAAGCACAACCATTTGTGCAAGAAGGCCAACAAGTTAACGTAGGTGACACCCTATGTATCATTGAAGCCATGAAGATGATGAACCAAATCGACGCCGACAAATCTGGCGTGATTAAAGCCATTTTGGTTGAAGACGGTGACGCCGTTGAGTTTGATGAACCGCTATTCATCATCGAATAAAGAGGCATTTGTATGCTAGATAAAGTAGTTATTGCTAACCGTGGTGAAATTGCCCTGCGTATTTTACGTGCATGTAAAGAGCTAGGCATTAAAACGGTAGCTGTGCACTCAACAGCCGATCGTGATCTTAAACACGTATTGTTAGCCGACGAATCAATTTGTATTGGTAAGCCTGCGGCAACTGAAAGTTACCTAGACATTCCGCGCATTATTGCTGCTGCCGAAGTTACCGATGCCGTGGCCATTCACCCGGGTTATGGTTTCTTATCTGAAAACGCTGAGTTCTCTGAAATAGTAGAGAAAAGCGGGTTTATCTTTATCGGTCCTAAAGCTGAAACCATCCGCATGATGGGTGATAAAGTTGAAGCGATTAAAGCCATGAAAAAAGCCGGTGTACCTTGTGTACCGGGTTCTGATGGCCCACTGGGCAGCGATGAAAAACAAAATGCGGCCATTGCCAAACGCATTGGCTACCCGATTATCATTAAAGCTGCTGGCGGCGGTGGTGGTCGCGGTATGCGTGTTGTTTACAGTGAAGACGAGCTACATACCTCTATCGATTTAACCCGTACCGAGGCTGGCTCATTCTTTGGTAACGACATCGTATATATGGAGAAATACCTAGAGAATCCTCGCCACGTAGAGGTTCAGGTATTATCAGACGGCCAAGGTGGCGCTATTCACCTAGGTGAACGTGACTGCTCAATGCAACGTCGCCACCAAAAAGTGGTTGAAGAAGCTCCAGCACCAGGTATTACTGAAGACATGCGTCGCAACATTGGTGAACGCTGTACACGTGCATGTATCGAGATTAACTACCGCGGCGCAGGTACCTTTGAGTTCTTGTATGAAAATGGCGAGTTCTACTTCATTGAGATGAACACCCGTATTCAGGTTGAACACCCAGTAACTGAAATGGTTACCGGCATCGACTTGATTAAAGAGCAGTTACGCATTGCTGCTGGACAACCTTTGTCATTTAGCCAAGAGCAAGTGAAGTTAACCGGCCACGCGATTGAGTGTCGTATTAATGCTGAAGATGCGGAAACCTTTATTCCATCTCCAGGTCGCATTAACCGTTTCCACCCACCGGGTGGCATGGGCATTCGTTGGGATTCACATGTATATGCGGGTTACTCAGTTCCACCATACTATGACTCGATGATTGGTAAACTAATTACCTACGGCGAGAACCGTGACATTGCCATAGCGCGCATGAAGAACGCCCTTTCTGAGCTGGTGATCGACGGCATTAAAACCAACGTTCCGCTGCAAGAGAAAATCATGCAAGACGAGAACTTCCAGTTTGGTGGAGCGAATATTCACTACCTAGAGAAAAAACTCGGTATGTAATTCGCGAGCTGTAAAACTATAAAAGGCCTTAAGAATACTTAAGGCCTTTTTTCTTTGTATGGCGAGACTATTTAACCTGAGCTAGGGATAATTAACTGGTTTCTAACAGCTATTTTTACTTATTTCGGTGTTGAAGCCACTTGCAATAGGCTAGCTATTGGCGCGCAGCTTCGCCTTGAACTAAGCAAAACTATCTCGCCAGAAACATGAAACTGGGTTAGGTACAGTCTTGCAAAGCTATCGTCATTTCCTTATCCCGAGTTCAGGTTATTTGAGAACGCGCCACCACGCTTCTGTACCTTGGCTTTGCCCAACAGTGAACACCTCACCTATTTTAGGTGTCACTAGTTGCACATTGGCTTGCTCGCTTAGCTGACTAATTCTCTCAAGCGGTTCATACCAAGAGTGAAAAGCCAAATCAAAGGTGGAGTTATGCACCGGCATTAAGGCCTTCCCTTTTAAATCCAAGTGAGCTTGCAAGGTTTGCTCTGGCGTCATGTGTACTGCTGACCAATCTTTGTCATAAGCGCCGGTTTCCATCATGGTTAAATCAAAGGGGCCATAACGCTCACCAATTTGCTTAAAACCATCGAAGTAACCAGAGTCTCCGCTAAAAAATATTCGCTGCTCCGGCGCATCAATCACATAAGATGCCCAAAGCGTTTGGTTGGCGTCAAATAAGCCACGACCAGAGAAATGCTGTGTTGGCGTGGCTGTCACTGTTAAATCGCCAAAATTGGCCGACTGCCACCAGCGCAAGCGTTGAATTTTTTGGCTATCCACTCCCCAATCTAGCAGGTGTTGATCAACCCCTTCAGGCACCACAAAATGCTGAACCTTGTCTTTTAACAGCTTGATGCTGTGCTTGTCTAAATGGTCGTAGTGATCATGGGAAATAATTACCCCATCAATACTGTCGAACTCACTGAGCTCGAGCGGGGGTTGATGAAAACGCTTCGGGCCAATAAAACTAATAGGAGATGTTCGCTGCGAGAATACCGGATCAATCAACCAGCGTTGCCCAGCCACCTGCATGTAAACACTCGAATGACCAAAGCGAATAACACTGCTTTGATCAGCAGGCAAAGCGTCAAGCTGAGAGGCGCTCAAAGGCATCACCGGAATGCCATTACTTGGCGTGGCATCTACTCGCTGCTCACTCACATAACGCCACAAAATACCCCAAGCCGAGGCATTAGCTGGCGTAGGCTGTGCATTTTGGTACTTACCATTATTAACTTGGGTGGTAAATACCGTGTTGTCAGCCTCTAAGGCTGAAGCGAATGGTGTACTCATTAATCCTCCCAAACAAAAACTAATAACCTTGTTTCGTGTGCTCAACGTGGCGCCCTCTTAAATTACACCGAGGAGTTTACTTCCAAGAAACAACAAAGTAAACCCATTGGTTTACCTTATTTTGAGACGTCAAATGTAAGCAAGTTGTTACAGCAATATCTAGTTGGGCCATGGCTTGAGCCTGCAGTTTCCAAAATTTGTCTTACACTTAAACCATCTTAGTTAGAGCAAAGTTATGCTTTGGGAAGTGATAATTTAGCCAACACCTAGAACGGAATTGAGTGCAATGCCATGATTATTAAACCAATCTATGAAATATTGCCGAGCCTTTACTTGGCTGCCGGCTCAAGCTCGGTAATATGGATAGACTCTACCCTGGGAGTAGCAGGTGGTGTGTTGCTATTTTGCCTTGGCTCGCTTATTTGGGTAATGCGCTCTAACTTTCGACGTTTAGACCAAGCGGAGCATGCTGGTAAACGCTTCAATATTCCTGAATCTTTATACGAATTTATGCCCTTTTTGTTTATTGGCTTGGCTCTCTCCTTAGCATCTACACAGCAATCAATTGCCGCCTACGCCATTGCAGCACTGTGTTTATACCGAGGCTGTTCCTTACTCTACATGCGTCATCGTTACCGTCGGCATACTTGGCAAAAAGTGCCCAGCACAGTGAAAACCAGCAACTAGCTTTATTTACTAATAAACATACAAACAGACAATTTGGCTAACTCTCGTAATTGAGTCTATGCTTAATTATGTTAATGGAAGGTTGCTAGATGTAACAGGGAGGGCTTATGCTGCCACGTGCCATATACGAGATTTTGCCAAGCGGATATTTATCTGCCGGTACTGGGTCAATGCTATTGCTTGAACCTTGGCTAGCTCATGTTGGTGGTGCATTGCTATTTTGTATGGGCGCGCTTATTTGGGTGCTTCGCTCAAACTACCGCCGTTACGATAAGTACAAAAAATCATTTGCCCGCAAAACCAAGGCGATTCCCGAGCCAGTTTACGAATTTATTCCCTTTTTATACCTTGCCTGCAGCGTACTAGTATTAAGTCTTATGTTTAATACACCTGCGCTAATTGTTGCAGCTTTAGCGGGATGTCGTGGTTTAGTTTTATTGTACAAGCGCGCGCAGTATCGCAATCGCGGCTTAAGCCCTGCCAATTAACCAGCAAAAATCTGTTTAAAAAAAGGCTAGCTTATCCCTAGCCTTTTTTGTTTACTCAAGCCAATAAATAGCGGCCTTGGCTTATAAACAAGCTCTCCCATTAGAGACAACAAATGCTAGTTGCGCTCTCTCCGCATTAAGGGATTTCAATTTTTAGATGATAAGCCTTATCTAACGCAGTACACTTGCCGCCTAATCTAGAAGAGGAGCGGACAATGCCTTGGATCCAGCTAAAAATAAACGCCACTAAAGATACTGCCGACGCCATTGGAGACATTTTAATGGAAACCGGCTGCCAAGCCGTGACATTCTTAGACCGCCACGACACGCCTGTATTTGAGCCCTTGTTAGGTGAAACGCCGTTATGGGGAGATACCGATGTGCAGGGCCTATACGATGCCGCTACCGATATGTCGCCTATCCTTAACTTCTTAACCGAAGCGCTTATTCTAGAGGAAGGCAACTACAAACTAGACCAACTAGAAGACAAAGACTGGGAACGCGAATGGATGAAAGACTTTCATCCGATGCAGTTTGGCGAACGCTTGTGGATTTGCCCTAGCTGGACAGACGTACCCGACCCCAGCGCGGTAAACGTAATGCTAGACCCGGGCCTAGCCTTTGGCACAGGCACTCACCCAACCACAGCACTTTGCTTAAAATGGTTAGACCAACTCGACCTTAGCAACAAAACCGTCGTGGACTTTGGCTGTGGCAGCGGCATATTAGCCATTGCCGCGATTAAGTTAGGCGCTAAACGGGTGGTTGGGATAGACATTGACCCACAAGCAATTTTAGCTAGCCGCGACAATGCCGAACGCAATGGCGTGGCCGACAAGCTCGAACTCTACCTACCTAAAGACCAGCCTAAAGATTTCCAAGCAGACATTGTAGTTGCCAATATATTGGCTGGCCCACTTAAAGAGCTCAGCGAAATCATCCTAGCCTATTTAAAGCCGCAAGGTTCAATTGCCCTATCAGGCATTTTAGAAGAACAAAGCGATGAAGTAGTTGCCGCCTATCAAACACAGTGCAATATGGATCCGGTTGTTCTTGATCAAGAATGGTGTCGATTAAGCGGAACAAAGCGCTAAGTTCACCAATAATGTGGCACAAACCCTCTACTAAAGGGTTTGCTGCCATATTCTGTAGCTAAAAATCCAGCTTTTTTTTTGAAAAATGTTCAAAATATAGCCTTTTCAGCGTGCCTAAAAAGTCGTAAACTACGCCGCCCTGAGATTGAGAAGAACGACAGTCATGCAAATAGGCAGTTACAAGCTGGACAATCCGGTGATACTCGCGCCTATGGCTGGAATTACCGATCAACCCTTTCGTCGCTTATGTTGGCGTTTAGGTGCGGGGCTTACGGTTTCGGAGATGGTGTCCAGTAACCCACGGGTTTGGAACAGCCAAAAATCACTAAACCGTATGGTTCACCTAGATGAATGTGGCATACGCAGCGTTCAAATAGCAGGTTCAGATCCAGAATTGATGGCTCTCGCCGCCCAACATAACGTGGCAAATGGCGCGCAAATCATCGATATCAATATGGGTTGTCCCGCTAAAAAGGTAAACAAAAAGTTAGCTGGTTCGGCGCTATTACAGCAACCCGAGTTAGTTAAACAAATTCTTGATGCTGTTGTACAAGCAGTTGATGTACCTGTGACACTTAAGATTCGCACTGGGTGGTCACCAGAACATCGCAATGCTTTGCAAATTGCCAAGCTTGCAGAAGCTGCCGGTATTCAATCTTTAGCCATACATGGTCGGACGCGAGCGTGTATGTATAAAGGTTTAGCCGAGTACGACACCATCAAAGCAGTAAAACAAGAGGTTTCGATACCTATTGTGGCAAATGGTGATATCACCACACCGGAGCAAGCCAAGCATGTTTTGGATTACACCGGCGCGGACGCCATCATGATAGGTCGAGGAGCGCAAGGTAACCCTTGGCTTTTCAGAGAAATTAATCACTTTTTAAGCACCGGGCAGCATTTAGATGCACCCAAAGCCGAAGAAGTGAAGGAAGTAATGCTTCACCACTTAGACAACCTATATTCACATTATGGGGAGTACCAAGGGGTTCGTATCGCTCGCAAACATGTGGGGTGGTACTTGAAGCAATTAGCGGACACGGATGAGTTTCGTAGCCAGTTTAACCAGCTTGAATCAGCCCTGGTACAAACGTCCGCGATTGAACAGTTTTTCGAATAGTTGTGATCATTAATTAATTAAAAAGAGCGTCAAGTATGTTTGATTCAAATACCACCACAAACACACTTTCTACTATGACTAGCAGTGCAACTAGCACTGAAGTGAAAGAACGTCCATTACGCGATTCAGTTGAGCAAGCATTGCGCAACTACTTCGCACAGTTAAATGGCGAAGATGTGTCTGAATTGTACGAATTAGTACTATCTGAAGTTGAAGCTCCGTTGCTTGACGTAGTTATGCAATACACTCGCGGCAACCAAACCCGCGCTTCAATCATGTTAGGTATCAACCGCGGTACTTTACGCAAGAAATTGAAAAAATACGGCATGAACTAAACACCTGTTCATAAGGTATTGATTAAAAAGCCAAAGTGAGTATTCTCACCTTGGCTTTTTGTTTTTTCTAGCTATTAAAATGTATTAGCTTGAGCTTAAATCATTCATTTTCCTGGCAGCTCACTTCCTTAAGCTAAGGTCTATGAGCACTCGAATTTAGATAATCGATTAACTGTTCTGCTGCAAATCTATATCCTTCAGATCCCCAGTGTGTGTCATTCGGCAAGTAAATATCAACAGTTCCACGTTCAACTTCGTCCTGAATCAAACTATCCAATCGAAGCATCGATAACTCAGAGTATTTACCCAATGAGGGAATAAGGCTGAAGTTTGCATATTGCTGATCAGCAAGAACCTTCGAATAAGCTGATAATTTGTCGGGTGCGATCATTAACACAAATCGAGTTTTACCATTTTTCTCGACAGCTTTCTGAATAGCTAATAAATTACAGGCCATAAGTTCAAGATCTTCAGCCTCCAAATATTGCTTGTCGAAGTCGTTTTCATGTATCAGCAGCTTATTTTTCACCTGGCTAGAAAACAGCCCCAGGCGTGTAACCTCAAGAGCAACAGTGTCGCTAACGTTTAGCCCAATCGTTCGGGATAAAGCTTTTAATAGATAATGGCTAGCCTGATCTAAATCTAAGCTAAAGTGATTAACCTCTCTAGCTACAGAATAAGTTGAATAGTGGCGATTATTGTCTAGTTGAATTGTTGGTAACTCTGAGTGAGAAGTTTTCTGTGGGAACTGACAGTCTTTTTGTGAGGAACGTTTATATAAGCTTGCTTCTACACTTTGAAAAACAAATAGCTTTGGTGGTTTTTCCAGAAACAATGGGCTAGATAGCAGTCGACTGGCTCCCCCCTGATTAAAGTGTAGCACTTGTGCGGTAAGCCCAGTAGCTTCAACAAAGTAGTTCACCCAGTTGTTATTAAGGTCGTCCTGTGAAAATGAATCACCTAGCACGACTACGTCACTATAGAATTGGTAGCTTTTCTTATTTTTTTGAAAAAGTGCATCGCGATAAAAATTTTGGGGCTGGTTCCATCCAAAATCATTCTCGCTGAATCCGGCAGTTCGAGTTAAGTTGCCTATGGTCGGTGATTCCAAATATGCACTAGTCGCCACCAATACAATACTGAAAAAACCAATAGACAAAATTACAATACAATTAAAACGATGAAAGCTAGCCATAATCAAAACCGAAAATACAGGAACTCACTAACGTTATTCATATTAAGAATGACATGTAGTGCAAGAATTGAAATCAAAACAGCCCAAACAAAGTTAGCTCGGAATCTAACTTTATCGGCACCGGGAAGTAAACCGACAATCTGCAAGCTATTTGGTAAAACCAATACAGCAAAAGTTAACCCCAATATCCATTTAGTTACAGAAAAATGCTTTCTGAATAGGTCATTGTAAAATAAGCTCCCACTACTATCATAAAATGGGCTAAACCCTAGCATAGATTTCCATATCTGCATTGCTACCTCTAAAGACTCTGCACGAAATACTACCCATGCAAACACTACACATGTAAAAGTAATAAGCCAGCTGATACCTATACTCACCTGTCGTGGTAAATAATAATTTGCTTTAAACCTAGTTAATTGATGCCACTGATGATTAACAACCAACATCACACCGTGCATCCCCCCCCAAATAATGAATGTCCAACCAGCCCCGTGCCACAAACCTCCGAGTAACATAGTTATTAGCAAATTTTGGTATCTTCTGAAGCTTCCTAAGCGATTACCTCCCAAAGGTATATAAACATAGTCTCGTAAGAAACGAGAAAGAGTAATATGCCATCTTCGCCAAAACTCTATAATGTTTAACGATTTATATGGAGAATTAAAGTTAAATGGAAGGGATATACCAAACAGTAAAGCTACACCTATAGCCATATCTGCATAGCCAGAGAAATCAAAATACAGCTGAAATGTATAACTTAAGGCTCCATACCAAGCTTCAATAGGGGCTAATACAACTCCTTGTTCTGCTGCAGTAAATACCTGAGACACATAAACCGACAACTCATCTGCAATCAGCACCTTCTTAGCTAAGCCCAAAATAAACAAACACAATCCGGTAGCAACTTTTTTAGGGTTATATTGGTAGCAACTATCATCCAAAAACTGCGGCATCATTTCTTTGTGGTGAACAATAGGGCCTGCTATAAGCTGAGGGAAAAACGTCACGAATAAGCAGTATTGAAGAAAATTATACTCTCTTGTCTCTTCACGATAAGCATCTATAAGGTAGGCGACTTGCTGAAAAGTGAAAAAAGAAATAGCCAAAGGAAGAACAATCGATTCTAAATGAATATTGCCTGAAATAACGAGGTTGAAGTTATCTACAAAAAAATTGGCATACTTATAATAAGCCAATAAAGCTAGGTTCAAAGTTATTCCAAAAACCAGAATCAGCTTTCTATTCGAATGGCCACTTGCACGATGATTAAGCTGCACCCCTATTGCGTAATTGAACAACATAGACCCCATAATGAGTCCCAAATACGCTGGGTTCCACCATCCGTAAAAAAATAAAGATGCCCCCACCAACCAAGAAACAGCAACCCGATGATGCCCTCGGTTTCCAATCCAAAAATACACTAAGCATACAATGGGTAAAAATAGGAAAACAAAAGCGTAAGAATTAAATAGCATTAAATTGTAGACGCCACCGACAAAGTTTTTTTTATTCTAGCTTGAGAACGCTTCAAGATCTTTACTTTACATTTTTTAGATAAATACTGAAGAGCAATACGCTAAACATCAAAACCCATCAAAGCAAGCGCTTAAGTTACACTTCTACAAATTAAGACGCTGATTTAAATGCTATTATTTTTACAGAGATCGCCGATAACTCCGTTAAAGCGAACAAAAAAGCCCAGTAGACCTTAGCGATTTACTGGGCACAAATTTGGAAAGGACTGCCAATACATCAGACAAAATGTATTGGCACTTTGTGTTTAGCCGAGCATCTTACGTGCGGCTTCAACAACAATGTTTACTGCTTGGTGTTCGGTGTTTTTCATCAGGCTTTCGTCTGGGATCTCTTGCTGGGTTCTATTCACAATTACACCTGCTACACAGCCTGCTTTTAAGCCTTGCGAGGCACACATGGTAAATAAAGTGGCGCTTTCCATTTCAAAGTTAAGTACGCCCATGGCTTGCCATTCTTCCATTGAACCTTGGAAGGCTTTAACTACGCGGCCAGACACCGTGTCGTAACGCTCTTGGCCTGGGTAAAAGGTATCGCTAGAAGCAGTTACACCCACATGGCAGGTTGCCTTGGCGTCTAATGCCGCACTGTTTAAAGCTTGCATACAAGAAAAGTCGGCAACCGCAGGAAACTGCATGGGAGCAAAGTGGCTGCTGGCGCCGTCTAAGCGAACCGAAGCGGTAGTTACAATTACATCACCCACATTAATATGTGGCTGGATAGCGCCGGTAGTTCCTACCCGCAAGAAGGTGCGAATACCTAGTTGTGCCAACTCTTCAACCGCAATTGAAGTAGACGGCCCGCCAATGCCGGTTGAACATACAACAACGGGTGTACCGCCCAATTTACCTAGGTAAGAGGTAAATTCACGCTGCGAGGCTAAAAACTCCGGTTCTTCTAATAACGAGGCAATACGTTCTACGCGCTGCGGGTCGCCAGGAATAATGGCTAAAGTTGCGCCTTTTAGCATCTCTGGGTTTAAGCCAAGATGAAATACACTCGCTTGCTGGTTCATGTTTACCTACTTAATGTCGTCCAATGATTGATGAGCAGAGCATAGGACGAGAACTGAGCAATAAGTGTGAAACATCTCGCATTTGAAGCGAACTTAGCAGCAAATAGCCTAATAGTTACTGCTTGTGTTGATCAAAACGTCTGCTCAAAAAAACATTAAATTTATCAATAATCGAACTTTTCTTGGCCGCTGTGTTCTACAATAGCCTGAAATAGTTTTTGTGCTTACTTGAGGTAACAACCATGAATAAACAGCTACTTATTGGCTTAACTTTAACCCTAGGTTTAGCCGGCTGTGCCAGTAAACAATCGGAGCCAAGCATGGACTTAGCAGATAGCCGTTGGTATATGACGGGTGATTTCTACAACATTGCAGATATTAAGCTGCCAGCATTTACCTTAGAAGAAAATGAAAATGGCTTTAAAATTTCTGGCACCACAGGCTGCAATAACTTTTTTGGCCAGGCAGAGTGGGATGGAAAGCAACTCAACGTTACCCAACCAATAGGCATGACCCGCATGTTGTGTGACGATATGGCAAACAAAATTGAAATGGAATTTGTTCAAGCGCTAGAAAAGCCTTTAGTGAGTGATGGTGAGAATTTACGCCTAAACAACGGTGCAATGTTTAAGCGCGTACCAAAAAGCTAAGTCTTTAGTTTTATACGGTAGCGCTAAACCAGCGCTGCCGTGCATCTTTAATCCCCGCAACAGCCATCAATGCTGCAATCACAGCACTACTACTCAAGACCCACCAGCTAGTAACTAATTGATGCTCTTGCCACTCCACCGGATTTACTTGCCACTGCCATTGAGCAATTGCCCAGTCTAATCCCCAACCAAATGCCATAGCGCTAGCAACCACCCCAACTAAATAAGCGACCAATGCTCGCATGCCCATTTCTTGGCGAACCAACATTAGTGTTGCGATGTTAGTGGCTGGGCCAGCCAACATAAATACCAAAGCAGCTCCTGGAGATATACCCGCAATAATTAAACCTGCAGCAATGGGGGTTGAAGCAGTGGCACAAATGTACATGGGGATCCCCACCAATACCATTACCACCATGGTGATCCATCCTTGCCCCCATCGAGTCATAAAACTTTCGGGTAAGTAAGTTTGAATGAGTGCCGCAAAGACTAAGCCCAACACTAGCCACAAGTAGCTATCTTCCACTAACTCTACAAAACTATGCAGCCATTGCTTGGTATTAACTTTTGCCCTGCTCTGCGCTGGCGAAGGCTTGGCTTCACTGGCACAGCTGCTTTTGCCACTACAACAGCTTTTAACTTCAGTAGCGCTGGCTGGCTCGTCCTCGCCTTTGCCAACCAATAAGCCGGCTACAATAGCACTTACTATTGCCGCGATTGGCCTCACAACCGCCATTACCGGCCCTAGCAGGGCATAAGATACGGCTACTGAGTCTACTCCAGTTTCTGGGGTAGCAATTAAAAATGAGGTAGTGGCACTTTTAGACGCGCCAGCGCGGCGCAATCCCATTGCCGCGGGAATAACCCCACAAGAACACAAAGGCAGCGGCGCACCAATAAATGCGGCTTTAACTGTGGTGCTGGCTTTGCTGTTACCCAAGTGCTTGGCTAACCAACGGCTAGGTAAGCCTAACTTAAGGCTAGCTGCAATCACAAAGCCCAAAAACAACCATGGGGCTGCGCTTAAGAAAAGGTTTATAAAGTTATTCAATAGCATCATCTAAGGCCTTTAGTATTGAACAGGAACGTGCACTTTCTTCTCCGCCACAGCAGGCATCGTGAAGAGTTTTAAGGGTTGTTTCAAAGGCTTTTAGCTCTGCTAGTTGCTGCTGCACCTTAGCCAGTTTTTGCCCTACAACATTGCTTACATCATTACAGCTGGCAGTTTCTGCATGCTCTCGCAGAGTAAGTAGCTCCAATATATCTTTAATTGATAAACCGGCTTGTTTAGCGCGCTGAATAAACCTCAAACGCGCTAAATCTTGCTTGCTGTACATGCGGTATAGGTTCTCGCCACGGGCAGTCGGCACCAACAAACCTTTGCGTTCGTAAAAGCGCAAGGTTTCCACCGTTAAACCACTTAGCTTTGCTAGCTCACCAATCTTGTACATAGCCATCCTCCATTTCTTTTATGATAAACCCTGTAGCTAGGTAGAGGGTCAAGAGTTTTATGAAAGAAACAAAAAAGCCTGATAAAAATCAGGCTTTTGGGGATAGTGATTTTGACCTTGCGCTACTCGTAGCGATTACGCTCTTCCGGCAAGTCTGAAGAATACTCAACAAACTCCACTTCAAAGTTATTCGGATCGCGAAAATACACATTACGGCGATGGCGACTTTGGGCTCCTTCATGGTGAATCTGAAAGCCTGCATTTAACATACGAGTGATTAAGCCGTCTAAATCAGCCGTAATGTAAGCAAAATGCGCCATACCTACTTGATTTCCTTCGAGCGGCCGATTCTCCCCATACCCTTGATCGTTAAACGTGAGGTATTGGTCATCATCGCCAAAATGTAACCAATGCCGCTCTACCCCATACCAAGTTTGCTTACCTTCTCCTCTCACTTGCCAATGAGGAAAAGCAGCCTGATAAAAAGCTAAGGTTTGCTGCATGTCATTTACCACTAAGTTCAGATGTTCTAATTGCATCATGTTCTCCTTTGCGCTTTTAGCGCTAATTAAAGCTATTTATTGTTTCTGTACTTATCAGCCTAAAACCTCAACTTAAGTTGAGGTAAAGAGATTTTTTGCCTAATCTTTAAAATTTGTAGGAGGTAGCTATGCAAGATCGACCTAAACAGGCCTTGTCTGTTGGTTTTGTGGCTAGACGCTGTGGCATTAAGGTGTCTACGCTGCACTTTTACGAAACTAAAGGTTTAATTAACAGTTGGCGTAATCACGGTAATCAGCGGCGCTATCATCCCGATGTACTGCGGCGAGTATCGGTCATTAAGGCTGCTCAAAAAATGGGGATAAGTTTGGCAGAGATAAAAGCAGCTTTTGCCAAACTACCCAATCAACGAACCCCTAATAAAACCGACTGGGAAGCGCTCTCGCAGCAATGGCGCGAGATACTAAATCAACGTATCAAACAGTTGGAGAATTTACGCGACTCCCTCACTGGCTGCATCGGATGTGGTTGTTTATCCATGAAAAGCTGCCCGCTTTATAACCCCGATGACCAGCTCGCCAGCGAAGGACAAGGACCAGTTATTTTAAACCGCAATAACCAGTCCTCATAAAAAAGTCATCTTTTTCCCGCATACTTGAGAACTATTTACTGCCTTAAAGCGTTCTATTGTTGATAACAAAGGAGTGTCTATGTTTAGTTTTCTAAAACCTAACCCACTTAAGCGCAAGCGCCAAAAGTACGATGCATTGTTGGAGTCTGCAATGCTGGCTCAGCGGCGTGGCGACATTATGACTTACTCGATGTTAAGTGCCGATGCTGACGAACTATGGAAAGAAATAGAGCAACTTGAATCACAGCAAAAATAATTAACAAAAACCACAGCAACAGCTTCGCAAGTTGCTGATATAAAAGTTATTTTCTTCTATACAGTTGAGTCATTTCGCTAAGCCGTCCATACTGGTTAAAAATCAAGCAAACATAAACAACTAGTCAAATGGCCGACAGAAACACCGTTCCACCTCAGTTTAAGACAAAATACATTAAGCTCGGAACCGTTGTGGCAATGGTGTCTATATTCAGCTTGGCAATTTTGGCGATTGTCTTTACCGCGCTTGAAAACATTGAACAAGAAGTAGAACACAAGGTTAAAGAGTCGCTGCAAACGGTACTACGAGCAACTCAAGAAGCCCATCATATCTGGATTCAACATCGGCTTTTGGAATTGAGCAATGCTGCTCAGTCAGAATCTGTAGTGCGTTCTGCTAGCATAATTAGTCAGCCAGACAGCCCCTCAATCATGCGCGCCAACGCAGAAGCCAGCATTAAGCGAAGCTTTGGACTGATGATGGAGACCTATCAAGATAAAGCTTATTGGTTGAGTGACTTAAACGGGCAAGTGCTCTATTCCAATAGGTCTATTGACATCCACCAAACTCACCCCTTGTTTGAATTTAAAACCGGCAAAATGGAGCAAGTACTCACCGGCGAAACCTTGTTTATTACCGGCTTGCCACAACAAACTAAGCACAGTAACAACATGTACTTTAGTGCCCCGGTATTTAATGCAGATAAGCAGTTACAAGCGGTACTTATTGTGAGTGTTAACCAAAGTGACCATTTCAGTCGAATTACTCAATTGGGTCGAATTTGGGATTCTGGTGAAACGTACGCTTTTGATCGCAATGGCCTAATGCTTTCGGCTAGTCGCTTTAATGAACAGCTGCATCGCTTAGGCTTGCTTGAGCCAGGACAAGATGCCATCAACAATTTGCATATCAGTGACCCCAGCTCAGCCAACAACGAGAACAGTAAAACCCTCACCTTGATGGCCCAAAGCGCCATCCAAGGAATTACCAGTTACGACCTAAAGGGCTATCCCGACTATCGGGGGATACAGGTAGTGGGAGCCTGGACATGGCAACCCACTTATGATTTTGGTTTAACCACCGAGATAGACAAAGCCGAAGCTTTTCAAATTTATTATCGAACCCGCAACATCGTGCTGCTGGGTATCATCAGCTCTTTGCTAGTAGCGGTGAGCTTATTTTTATTACTCTACTTTAGCCAACGCAACGCCAAACAAGACTTGCGCCAAGCAAGAATGGTACTAGAAGATCGAGTAAAAGAGCGCACAGCAGATTTAGAAGCCTCGCAACAAGAACTACGCACCGCCTATCGCGAGCTAGAAAAACTGGCAGTTACCGACAGCCTTACCGGCATTCCTAACCGCCGCTGTGCTGATGAGTTTCTTGAACAAGAATGGCGACGCGCCCAGCGTGGTGGCTACCCCATTACTATTATGCTTATCGACATTGACCACTTTAAACAATACAACGACCACTATGGCCACCCAGCTGGCGACGTATGTTTAGAGAAAGTGGCTCAAACCTTAATTGCTACGGGTATTTGTAAACGACCAGGTGATCTTATCGCTCGCTACGGCGGTGAGGAGTTTATTGCGATTTTGAGCAATAGTGATTTCGACTATGCGGAATTCTCTGCCAAGCGACTAGTAAAGGCCATTAACAAGGCCGAAATTCCACACCAGTTTAGTTTGGTAGAAAAGCAAAATCACATCACTATTAGTGTGGGCGTATCCATTGCCGAAAGTGCTGATATAGGTTTAACAGAGATTATAGATTTGGCCGATAAAGCCCTCTACTTGAGCAAGCAAAACGGCCGCAATACCTTTCGTTTTCAACTGCCACCAGCTGACTCATCCACATTGCACATCGATTCAAGCTCAAAGGTAGATTGATAAGGCTCTAGTTGGTAAGGGTAAAAGTGAAAAACAGTCACTTAAGCTTATACTCCAGCTAAAGTCGTAGTTTTTGCTTACCAAGTGGTCAACTATCACTATTTAAGCGCTTGGCGTAACGGTCAATTTAAGCTTTTGTTTCGTTCTATTTGCCCTCCATACCAACATTTCTCAGTTAAAAACGGCGCATTCTTCACACTTTTGCTGTAAAATGCGCGCCTCAAACCTAAGTTGTTTATTTTTCGGGCAACTTGTACCGCTAGCGCATGTAACTGCTAATGAGGATAAAACCCCAATGGAAAACGCTCGACCGATTCGACGTGCACTGATTAGTGTTTCAGATAAAACAGGCATTATCGAATTCTCACGATCTTTAGCCCAACAAGGTGTAGAGATCTTATCTACTGGTGGCACCGCAAAATTACTGGCCGAAAACGGCATCGAAGTTATTGAAGTATCTAACTACACTGGCTTCCCAGAAATGATGGATGGACGTGTTAAAACTTTACATCCAAAAGTACACGGTGGCATTTTAGGTCGACGCGGTACCGATGATGAAGTGATGAACAACCACGGCATTAATGCTATCGATATGGTTGTTGTTAACCTTTATCCTTTTGCAGCAACAGTAGCCAACCCAGATTGTAGCCTTGAAGATGCAGTAGAAAACATCGACATCGGTGGCCCAACTATGGTGCGTAGTGCGGCTAAAAACCACAAAGACGTAACCATTGTGGTTAATGCATCAGACTACGATCGCGTACTCGCCGAAATGGCAGCCAACGATAAGTCGCTAACTCACGCTACTCGCTTTGATTTAGCCATTGCAGCATTTGAACATACTGCAGCTTACGACGGCATGATCGCCAACTACTTTGGCACTATGGTACCTAGCTACGGCGATAACAAAGAAGGCGACGAAGACAGCAAGTTCCCACGTACCTTCAACAGCCAGTTCATTAAAAAGCAAGACATGCGCTATGGCGAAAACAGCCACCAAGCAGCAGCTTTTTATGTTGAAAACAACATTGAAGAAGCTTCAGTATCTACTGCCACTCAACTTCAAGGTAAAGCCTTGTCGTTTAACAACATTGCCGATACTGATGCAGCACTAGAATGTGTGAAAGAATTCGACGAGCCTTGCTGTGTAATCGTAAAACACGCAAACCCTTGTGGCGTAGCGCTAGGTGGCGATATTCAAGAAGCTTACGAGCGCGCATACAAAACCGACCCAACTTCTGCCTTTGGCGGCATTATTGCCTTTAACCGCGAGTTAGATGCCGATACTGCTGAAGCCATTGTGTCTCGCCAGTTTGTAGAAGTAATCATTGCCCCTAAAATTTCTGAAGCCGCTGCACAAATTGTTGCTGCTAAGAAAAACGTACGTTTATTAGAGTGTGGCGAATGGTCAACTAAAACCACCGGTTTGCAGCTTAAGCGTGTAAACGGCGGTTTATTGGTTCAAGATCGCGACCAAGGCATGGTAACTCAAGACGAACTAAGTGTTGTGAGCAAGCGCCAGCCTAGCGAAGAAGAGTTGCGTGATGCACTATTCTGCTGGAAGGTAGCCAAGTATGTTAAGTCTAACGCCATTGTTTACGCAAAAGGCAACATGACTATTGGCGTGGGCGCGGGCCAAATGAGCCGCGTATATAGCGCTAAAATTGCTGGCATTAAAGCCGCCGACGAGAAGCTAGAAGTAGCAGGCAGCGTAATGGCATCGGATGCATTCTTCCCATTCCGCGATGGTATCGACGCAGCAGCCGAAGCTGGCATCACTTGTGTGATTCAGCCTGGTGGCTCAATGCGTGATGACGAAGTGATTGCAGCAGCCGATGAACATGGCATGGCCATGGTGTTCACTGGCATGCGCCACTTCTACCACTAAAAAACCACAGCCAGCCTCGCGCTGGCTGTTTTGTATTTCGGCTTGGTAAGCCAAGCCCCGTTTACTCAGTATTGGATAGACAAACATGAACGTACTTGTGATTGGCGGCGGTGGCCGCGAACATGCTCTAGCATGGAAGGCTGCGCAATCTCCTTTAGTTGAAAAAGTATTTGTTGCCCCAGGTAACGCCGGTTCTGCACTAGAGCCTAAGCTAGAAAACGTAGCCATTGGCGTAGAAGACATTGCTGCTTTACTTAGCTTTGCTCAGCAAAACCAGGTTGAACTCACCATTGTTGGCCCAGAAGCGCCATTGGTTATTGGTGTGGTTGATGCCTTTAGAGCCGCAGGCCTTAAAATCTTTGGCCCTACTGAAAAAGCTGCTCAACTAGAAGGCTCTAAGTCATTCACTAAAGACTTTTTAGCCCGTCACGACATTCCGACTGGTTACTACCAAACCTTTACTGAGGTTGCCCCAGCGATTGCCTACGTAAAAGAGCAAGGCGCACCTATTGTGGTTAAAGCCGATGGTTTAGCTGCAGGTAAAGGCGTAATTGTAGCCATGACCGAAGCCGAGGCAATTGCCGCTATTGAAGATATGCTTGCCGATAACGCCTTTGGCGAAGCCGGTTCTCGCGTAGTGATCGAAGAGTTCTTAGATGGCGAAGAAGCTAGCTTTATCGTAATGGTAGATGGCAGCAACGTATTGGCCATGGCCACCAGCCAAGACCACAAACGTGTTGGCGATGGCGATAGCGGCTTAAACACTGGCGGCATGGGTGCTTACTCGCCAGCTCCAGTGGTTACCCCAGAAATCCACCAGCGCATAATGGATGAAGTGATCATGCCTACGGTTAAAGGCATGGCCGCTGAAGACAATGAGTACACTGGCTTCCTATATGCTGGATTGATGATTATGGCCGACGGTTCGCCAAAAATCATCGAATACAACTGCCGCTTTGGCGACCCAGAAACCCAACCAATTATGATGCGTATGCAGTCTGACATTGTTGAACTGTGTTTAGCTGCTGTTGACCGTAAATTGGATACTAAAACTGCCGAGTTTGATCCTCGCGCAGCAATGGGCGTAGTGCTAGCTGCTGCTGGCTACCCTGGCTCTTACCCTAAAGGTGACGTAATCACATTGCCAAGCCTTAGCGAAGAAACCAATAGCGCTAAAGTGTTCCATGCAGGTACTAGCGAAAAAGACGGCAACATTGTAACTAACGGCGGCCGCGTATTGTGTGCTACCGCTCTAGGTAACAACGTTACCGAAGCCCAAGCAAATGCGTATGCGCTAGTGAAAAAAGTATCTTGGGATGGCATGTTCCACCGTAACGATATTGGTTACCGCGCAATCGCCCGCGAAAAAAGCTAAGTAAACCAAGCCGCTTGGCAACAAGCGATATATCAAGCCACTGTAAATAAAATTTGCAGTGGCTTTTTTTGTTTTATATCCCCCAGGCAGTTCTTTATCTCAATTATCAAACAGCGATGCTATTATTCACTTGTCGGTATTAACTAGAGATATTTATGGAACAGCATAATTGGCTAGAAGATATATTAGCCTTGCTTATTGGCACTACCATGGTGGCCTTAGGCGTATTCTTTTTTAAAGAAACCCAGCTTCTTACTGGCGGTACCGCCGGTTTAGCCTTACTTGCCAGCCAATTTATGAATTTGTCTTTTGGGCAAATGTTCCTGCTCATAAACCTGCCCTTTTTTGTACTAGGCTTTGCCAAAATGGGGGCAGCCTTTACTTTTAGAACCGTAGCTTGTGTACTTTTAGTGTCGGTGTTTACCGATTACATGCATCTAGTCATCGACATCGCCCAACTCAATAGGATTTATGCGGCACTGAGTGGTGGATTTTTAATCGGCACTGGCATGCTTATTCTAATTCGCCATAAAGGTAGTTTGGGCGGTGTGAACATCTTGGCCCTTTATCTACAAAAGCGTTTTGCGATTCGTGCTGGACATGTGCAAATGGGCTTAGATGTGGTGATAGTAACCGCCTCTTACTTCTTAGTGCCACTTAGTGTGTTAATGTGGTCTATTGCTGGTGCATTTGCCTTAAACATAGTAATTGCACTTAATCACAAAAGTGGTCGCTATCAAGGGTTGTCTTAATCTTTCGCTATGTTTAATCAATCACTCGAAGCGTTTTTTCTCCAGCACGACCAATTACTCCAAAGCTACCAGCAATACTGGCAGTTCAGCCCTTTTCAGCAACACAGTTTACCTTGGCAAAACCACGCGCTAGTGGACCAAGTAAAAAACTTAAACACAACGCAAATTCAACAACTTGAACAATCCCCAGAACAAGCGGTTGAGTTGTTTGCTAAGTACTTCCCCGAGCTAAAGCCATGTTTAGCACTATGGCAACCCCAAGCGGCAAAAAACGCCGATTTGGAGACCCCTTTTTGGTTTACAAATGGAATAAAGGGGCGAAAGGCAGCACAAATTCAAGCCTTTAGCGAACAGCTACAAGGTGAAAACTTACCAATACTGGAGTGGTGCGCCGGCAAAGGGCATTTAGGGCGTTTAATTAGCTTTCACCATCAATTGCCAATAACCAGTTTAGAGTGGCAAGCAAGTTTGTGTGACAGCGGCCAGCAACAAGCTAATCAACTTAAACTGCCGCAACAGTTTCATCACTGCGATGTACTTGAGCCAAGCGCCCAACAGCACCTCAAAAGTAATCAACATGCGGTAGCCTTGCATGCCTGTGGGGAGTTACATCTGCAGCTACTGCGCTTAGCCGCAAATCATAAACCACAAAAACTTAGTATTTGCCCCTGTTGTTATCATTTAATCAACAGCTCTCACTACCAGCCTTTATCAAAGCTGGCTAAGCAAAGTGCGCTTACCTTAAGCAAAACAGATTTGCGATTGGCGGTGGCTCAATCAGTCACCTCTGGGCAGCGAGTACAAACTCTACGTCAGCGCGAAATACACTGGCGACTCAGTTATCAAAGCTTACGCGAAGAGCTCACTAACACCGAACACTACCAAGCGCTGCCTTCTGTTGGTAAGCAGTGGTTCAGTCAAGATGCCCAGTTTGCAGACTTTGCGCGGTGGGCTTGTCAACAACATCAAATAGGCTTTCCCGATACTTTTGATCAACAGCTTTACCTGGAAAAAGGCCAACAACGCCACTTGTTAGTAAGGCAACTCGAGTTAGTACAACTGCTATTTCGTCCTATTATGGAGCGTTGGCTATTGTTAGACCGTTGTTTATTTCTTCAACAACAGGGCTATCAAGTTGGATTAATGGAACTTTTTCCCTTTAAAACCAGTCCACGTAATGTATTAATACAGGCGCAGCTCAGCTAACTCTGGTTTACACTTTTAATTGCTACACTCGCGGCTTGATAATTATTGTCGCTTGTTCAAACTTTGGAGACGCTATGTCACGCCGTTTAATTTTGGTTTTGTTATGTTTCTGTTTCAGTGCCGCTGCGACAGAACAAGAAAATCAATATGAAGAACTCTACGATCAAAAGCTTTCTGACATAGAAGAAACCACAACAGAGATTAGCCATCAGCAAGTAGAAGTAGACTCGAACTTAACAGAGCCAAACACAGAAGATGATTCAGTTGAAGCTGAAGCAGGCAGCGGTAGCGAACCGCAAGCAGAACTGGCTTTACCCGAACCACCTAAGCCAATCATTCCTATCGTAGCTGGTAAAACAGACCAAGCCAGCGCCAGCCAAACTACCGAAGAACCGCCACAGGAAGAAACTTGGGGGCCACTGTCTTTACTCAATACCGAGCTTAGTCCAAACAGTAGCGCCACCCTAGACTGGTACTCTGGCCACCTGCCAGGCGGCTTTGAGCTAGCCACCCCAGTGGTAGTTATACACGGTAAAGAGCCTGGTCCACGCGTTTGTATCACTGCGGCGGTACACGGTGATGAAGTAAACGGCGTAGAAATAGCGCGCCGGGTGGTTAAGCAGCTGGAACCTGAGCAACTAAAAGGTACGGTTATCTCTGTGCCAGTGGTAAATATTGATGGTCTGTTTCGCAAAGATCGCTATATGTCTGATCGTCGTGACCTAAACCGTGCATTCCCAGGTAGCCCAAACAGCTCAACCGCTTCGCGAGTCGCCTACAGCCTTTTCAATAGCATTATTCGACACTGCGACAGCTTGGTTGATTTGCATTCAGGATCGATGTTTCGCGAAAACCTCACTCAGCTTCGCGCAGATTTAACCATTCCAGAAGTCTCTGAGTTAGCCAACCAATTTGGTGCCATTCCGGTGCTACAAAGCATTGCCCCTTCGGGCAGCTTGCGCGGTGCAGCTACCGCAGCTGGCATTCCTACGGTAGTGATGGAAGTAGGTGGCCCCTACACTGTGGACGAGAAGCAAGTAGATACAGGAGTTAAAGCGGTGCAGAGTTATTTAAGCTCTGTGAACATGTTGCCACGCTCGTTCTTTTGGTCTTCACCGCAGCCGGTGTTTTATGCCTCGCAATGGTTACGAGCCCGTGATGGCGGCATCCTGTTAAACAGGGTCGAGTTGGGTGCTAGAGTTAACAAAGGCCAACTACTCGGCACTATCTCCAACCCCATTACTGATGATGTAGAAGAGGTCTTCTCGCCCTTTAATGCAGTGGTGATCGGCCGTGCTCAGAACCAGGTGGTGAGTGCTGGTTTTGCCATCTTCAACCTAGGTGAGCGTCGGACCATTGAAGACCTAGAACAAGAAGGCGAGCAGATTAAGAAACAAGTGGCCGCGCAAAATGCTGAACAATTAGGCATGGCTGAAGGCCAGGCAGAACAGCCTGCGATAGATAGCGAGCAGCAAATCGAGCAAACGCCAGCAGCAACTGAAGCCGCTGGACCGGAAACGACCACCGAGCCAAGTCAAAACAGCGCAAACCAAGAAGCAAGCGTTGAAGAGCCTGCAGCCACAAGCGAAGCGGCTCCAGCAGAGCCAGCAACAGCTGTTCAGCCGGCTACAGACCCCGCGCCTGTTCTCGAACCCATTCCGGAAGAGCGCATGCCGCAACCCGAAGATGAGGATGGATAATGAGCCAACAGCAACGCTGCCCATGGTGCGGGGATGACCCCTTCTATCAGCAATATCATGACCAAGTTTGGGGTCGTCCGGTCTACGACGCTAAGGACTTATTCGCCAAACTTTGCTTAGACGGGCAGCAAGCGGGCTTATCCTGGATTACCATCCTGCGTAAGCAGCAGACTTACTATCAAGCCTACGCGGATTTTGAGCCTAGCGAGATCGCTACGTTTGACCAAGCTAAAGTTGAAGAACTACTGCAAAACCCCGGCATTATTCGCAACAAGCTCAAGGTTAACTCAGTGATCCGCAACGCTAAGAGCTACTTGGCGATGCAAGAACAAGGCATCGACTTTAGTGAGTACCTGTGGAGTTTTGTTGGCGGGAAACCCATTCAGAATAGCTGGACCAGCATGGCCGACATCCCCACAGAAACTGCCGAATCACAAGCGATGTCGAAGGCGCTAAAAAAAGCGGGATTTAATTTTGTCGGCCCCACTATTTGTTATGCATTTATGCAAGCAGTCGGCATGGTGAATGATCACCTCGTTGATTGCCATGTATACCAAGATTGCCATGAGCTAGGCCGTTGATAATAACGGCCAACATAACAACTAAGCCATGGGAGCAGAGCATAATCACTACTAGAGATAGCGTTAACAGCCCCTAGGCGCTGCGATTCATCTTGTTTAAGCCACGAGCCCAGTTGAGTATCGGCTTTTCCAACAAGTAGAAACTTAAAGCGGCAATAGTCCAAGACAAACACACTACCAATGCCCCAATTTGCAAACCAAAGGCGATATCCTCCATGCCCATATAATGGTATTCCGGCACCCATAAAATACGAATTGTCTCCATAATCAAATAGTGCCAAAGGTAAATACCAAAAGATAAGGTTGCGATGTGGGAGAACAAGCGATTATCTAACAACCTACTGCAGTAACGGCTAAAATGCGCAGCCAGCAAAGCGACCGCACACAACATCGAAAACAATGGGGCCAAATACGCTTGGCCAAGGCTTTGGCTAGGCGCCCCAGGAACCAAATAATTTAAGCTCATCCAAGTAGCCAAACCAAAGGCACCGAGAAAAGCCAGATCAAAATAATAATGCCTCAACTGCTGTTGCTTTTCGTACCAAGCAATACCCGCAGCAGCGATAACACCACACAAAAACTGCCCCATAAAACTGGCAACATTCCAGTAAGGCAGCCACTGTTTTGCTCCGCCAATAATTCCGTACTGCCAACCTTTACCTTCTTGGTCGGTCATAAAAAGTAGAACAATTAAGTAATGCAATAACTGCATTACGATTAGCAACGCAACTCCCCAGGCTATTGCCACTTTCAGGCTTGCTGTTTTACGCCGCCACAGCGGCATTAATAAAAGCGGCAGCAATAAGTAACAACTCACCTCTAAACCTATTGACCATAACGGACCGTTTATATCGCTCGGGAAAAAACTAATGTAGTGATAAGGCGCAATGAAGCTTAAGCCAGCTAATAGACGTGGCAAGGCATAATCTTGAGGCGCAATTAGCATGTTTAATAAAACGCTAACAAGCAGCACCAAGTAATACGCAGGAATGATGCGAGCGGCTCTTCGTTTTACGTATTCTTTAATGCGTGGCAGAGTTTGAGCAGAAAAATGCGCTTGCCAAAATGGGTAAGCTAGCAAAGCCCCAGATAACACAAAAAATAAACTCACACCCAACTCACCAGCATGCAAGCCCTTAACTAACCAGTGATGAGAATCTAAGCGTTGTGCTAAGTGATGCGCAAGTACCGCTAAACAAGCTAGGGCTCTCATCCCATCGAAACCACGTAAGCTATGCATGTTCCCCCCGCTCAATTTGCTCGACTCATAACAGTGATAGCGTGCTGTTTACCCGTTAATTCAGCCCATAACTCGTTTCCTTTAAACCAATATCGAGTTTGGTAGTCAGTATCGCGATAAGACACTTCACCCTGTTTAAAATCAGCAATAAAGTGCCGAGGCTTGTCGTCTATACCCAAAGCAGCGTTGGCGACATGTTGCAGTACCACTTCAATCTGCTGCGCGTTAGGCTGGTGTTTAAAATCAATGGTAAATTCCACCACACCACTCCAACTGCCTTGCCACTTTCCTAAAAAGGCACTGGCATCCTGGCTTACCCGATCTTGCTCTACAACTTTAGGCCGGTCATTAAGCCACCACCGATATAAAGGCAATGCCAAGCTCATAACAAGACTAAGCAAGCATAAACGTCTTAAGTACGACCATGGGATAGTTTGTGTTGATTTCAACATAGGCTCGCCTCCTAGGTGTAGTTTTCCACAACTAGGTCAAGCTAAGCAGCCGGATTACTGGTTTTGCGAGCAAACAATATAATTTTTCTTAAATCGAAGAAAAATTCGTACCGCCATGAAAAAAAACTGTTTCGAATTGAGGCTTTTAAAGAGTATCTCGAGTTGGATAGCTAATCGGGATCTACGTTGTAACGTTCAAGTAATTAGTTGTGGGAAGATTCAAATCTAGTTGTTGATTGAAAAATACTACTAGGGATTGTATTTGCTTCCTCAGGGAGGTTGAGGAGAGCCGGTTCGCCTGATCGGCGATTACATCATTCTTACTGTAAAACTATTTCTATTTAACTATTTCGGTTTAGCGTTGTTCTGAAATTAACGGCTTAATTCAGCAATGCGTTGTTCTTCAGTTTTTTTGTTTTGTAGGTAGCTTAGTGCAACCCAACCCATAAAATCCATCATAATCATTCTCTCTATATTAGTGTTAAATTTAGCGGCTACGTTCTTGAAGTTTTTGTTCTTCAGTTTTGTTGTATCCAAAGTAGTTAAGGGCTACTAATCCAAATAAATCGTACATAATTTGTTTCCTATTGTTACTTGTTTAACTAGCGGCTACGTTGAGCTACTGTTTGTTCGTTGTTAACGTTTTTAGCGCGAAGAGCGTAATATAATCCGAATAATTCCATAATATGTTCACCTTTATGTTTAAGTTGATTCTGAAAGAAAATAACCTCTGGCAAATTTTTTTTGTTACTAACTTTCTCTTACGGTTTTAATTTTATGCGACACAACGCACATTTAGTATTATGAAATTTAATTTTTGAATTATTAAATTTAGTTTTTGGTAATAAAATTACCAAACCACCTCTTTGAAAACACTTTCATTACATTTTTCTTAGCACGCCATTCAAAAATTCTTTGCTAACTAACAGCAAAAAGATCATTAAGCTGTTACTTCTCTCAGCTTTTCCTGCAATTAATTGAGCTACGCTAGGAAAAAACAACGCCCCTAAATAAAAGGAGTAACAATGCAAGCTATCCAAGCTCAACATCATGGCGACACACTTAGCCTTAACCAAATTGACGACTTACAAGCAAATGCCGAGCAGATCCTCATAAAGGTTGAGGCCGCTGGCGTGAACCCTGTAGATACTTACATCGTTGCTGGTACTAACAATTACACCGCTACGTTTCCCCATACTCCGGGAAAAGACGCCGCAGGTACTATTGTCCAGTTGGGCGCTAAGGTAACAGGCTTCGAGTTAGGGCAACGCGTGTATTGTGCAGGCACCATAAGTGGCGCCAGTGCTGAATTATGTTTAGCTAGCCCACAGCAAGTTCACGCCCTTCCCGATGGCTTAAGCTTTGAACAAGGCGCTTGTTTGGGCACACCTTACGCAACAGCTTGGCGAGCTTTGTTTATTCGCGCCAAGGTTCAAGCAGCTGAAACAGTATTGATTCATGGCGCTAGTGGCGGAGTAGGTTTGGCGGCAATTCAATTAGCCAAAGCGGCAGGATGCAGAGTGTTTGCTACTGCAGGTAGTGACGCAGGTTTAGCCTTATTGAAACAACAAGGTGCAGACCTTGTGGCCAATCACCACCAAATAGAACATTACCAAGCAATACAACAAGCCGGAGCGGTTGATGTCATTTTGGAGATGCTGGCAAATCAAAACCTAGGCGATGACCTCCCCTTGCTTAATAAAGGTGGAAGAGTAGTAATAATAGGTAGTCGCGGCAGCGTAGAAATTAATCCGCGCGATTTAATGGCGCGAGACGCCTGCGTAATGGGTATGGCGCTAGCAAATGCCGATAGCAAACAGCTCACTCAAATACACTCGGCAATATATGCAGGTGCCACAGCCGGTTTTGTACGTCCAGTAATAAGCCAAAGCTTTAAGTTGGCCGACACCACTTTAGCCCATCAAGCAGTTATGCAAGCAGGTGCTACTGGTAACATTGTTATTCAAATTAACCAGTAACCAATATCAAGTACAAAAAAAGCGGCTTAAGCCGCTTTTTTTATTATCCGCTATTTACAAATCTTTAGTGCTCTCTAGGTAACCAAGATCAGAAATAAGTGTGTAAGCACGCGCTTTTTCAGTGAAGCTTTGCTGCGACTCGATAATCTCTTTAGCCAATGGATCACGAGCGGCGTGTTCCGCTAGCAACTCATCATTGGCTTTTTTCAATGCAGTGAGAACTTCTTTAGGAAAGGTGCGCACTTTAATGTCTGGGTATTCTTGCAACATGGTTGCCCAGTTATTGGTGCTCATTGCTGTGGCTTCTACATAAATATCGAAGGCTGTGGCGCGCATTGCCGTTTCTAAAATGGCCTGCAAATCTGCTGGTAGAGATTCAAACTTCTTTTTATTCATAAGAAACATGTTCTCTGAACCTGGCTCATGCCAACCAGTGTAGTAATAAGGGGCAATTTTGTGAAAACCCATGCGTAAGTCTAGCGAAGGCCCAACCCACTCAAGGGCGTCAATAGTATTGCGCTCAAGTGCGGTATATAACTCAGCTGGCGGAATGTTCACTGGCGTAGCGCCTAGTTTAGCCAGCACTTCACCAGCAAAACCTGGGATACGCATTTTCAGATTTTGTAGATCATCTACACTGTTAATTTCGTTGCGAAACCAGCCGCCCATTTGCACCCCAGTATTGCCACCTGGAAAGGTTAGCAAGTTATGAGGCTCATACACCTTCGCCATTAGTTCTTTGCCACCACCATAGCTATACCAAGCGTGTTGCTCCATCGCCGTCATACCAAAAGGCATGGTGGTAAAAAACATGGTGTTAGGCACTTTACCTTTGTAGTAGTAAGACGCCGAGTGGCCCATGTCGTACTGACCGCTTTTTACAAGATCAAAAATACCCAAAGGCGCTTTGTGCTTATTGGCAGAATCAACACGAATCACCAGCCGGCCATCCGACATCTGTTCGGCCATTTTGGCAAAACGTTGCACCCCAGTATCAAGCAACGGGAATTTAGTTGGCCAAGATTCAGCTAGCTTAAGCTTATAAACCTTGCCTTCTGCAATAGCATTAATAGAAAAACAGCTCGCCAATAACGCAGTAAAACAGAGCAATCCTTTTCTCATGATAAATCCTTATGTGTAGGTAGTACTTTAGTGATTATTATTATGTTGTGTCGCTGAAACCTAAAGTCATACTTTAGTTTCATTAACAGAATGATAACAGAGCCTTAGCCTGACTCATACTGCGTTTAAGCCCTAAACCGAGCGCAATAAAAAAGCCTTTCAAATAAGAAAGGCTTTAAAGTGTTGAACCGAATAAACAGCTAGTTTTTAGCCGACACTTGCTTGTACATAAGTGCAGCACACACAGCCCCAATAATAGGCGCTACCCAAAATAACCAAAGTTGCCCCAAGGCAATGCCACCCTCAATTAGCGCAGGGGCGGTGCTTCGTGCTGGGTTAACCGAGGTATTAGTAACCGGAATAGATATCAGATGAATAAGAGTTAAACCCAGGCCAATTGCGATAGGGGCGAACCCCGCTGGTGCGCGTTCATCGGTGGCACCTAAAATAATGAATAGAAACATAAAGGTCATCACTATCTCACATACCAATGCGGCCACTAATGTATAACCACCCGGTGAGTGCATGTCGTAGCCATTGCTGGCCAAACCATGACTTGCTAGGTCGTAATCACCGCTACCACTGGCAATTAAATACAAAATAATCGCCCCCACAAAGCCACCCAGTAACTGGGCACAAATGTAAGGAAACACATCTACTTTAGAAAAACGCCCAGCAACCGTTAAACCTATGGTAACGGCAGGGTTTAAGTGGCAACCGGAAATGTGGCCAATAGAGAAAGCCATAGTCAGCACGGTTAAACCAAAGGCTATCGAGACTCCTACTAAACCAATACCTACTTCGGGAAAGGCTGCGGCTAAAACAGCGCTACCACATCCACCTAATACCAACCAAAACGTGCCGATCCCTTCGGCAATTAATCGATTAAACAACGGCATGTTTGCTCTCCTTTTCAAACATTTAGTGACAAATGCAAGTCATCTTGCTGCAGCCTAACTATAGGCCACAATTAGCATCGTCACTGATTTTTGCTACAGATAAGTGATTTACTTTGTTTTAAAAGCTTAACGCAGCGCTTAAGCAGCTTGTTTAAATAACCGGAAGATTTAAGTTTGTTAGATTTTATATTCGATAAATGCAATGTAATCAGATAATAACTTAGATAAATGGTATGATCGCCGCGTTTTTGTCTGATTAGAGCTTATTGTAGGAGAATTATGTTTAAGCGTTCTTTGTTAGCGGCGAGTCTATTCGCTGTAAGTAGTACCGCAGCCTTGGCGAGTTCAATTAAGTTTGATCTCAATAACGACGTTTTTGAAACTGGTTTTGCAACGCAAATTGCACCTGGTGCAGAGATGTCAGCTAACTACATGTACTCTCGCCCAGAGGGTGATTTAGCAGATTTCGGCATAAAAGCGACTCACCAACAAGACATCCATAAATTTGCCATTGGCGCAAAATTTACCAAGCTGTGGGCTAACCACCGTGAAAACCCACATGCCTTTGCCATTGGAGGCGATTACAGCATTGCCGTTGCCCAAAACCTAAAAATATCGGGCAGCGCTTATTATGCTCCTTCGGTATTAACCAGCAGCGAGCTAAACCGTTACTACGATTTAGACGCCAAGATTGCTTACTCAATCATGCCGCAGGCAGATGTATACCTTGGCTATCGCGCCATTCAATTCCGTTACGCTAACGAACCCGATTTAGATTTTACTAAGGGCCTGTATATTGGTGCAGCCTTTAACTTCTAAACAAGAAAAGCCCTGTTAAACAGGGCTTTTTATTATGGATATGTAGTTAAGGAAGTTTATCTGGGATTACTTAAACGTACGCTGACGTGTTTTCTCAAGACCTTTTAAAATCTTATCTAAGCGATCTGGGTGTACCATAAACTCTTGGAAACCCTTCATACCGGCTTTAGCCATAGCAGGATCAGTATCACGGTCGTAAAATTGTGCCGTACCAGAAGCTGAACCCAACATTGCCACACCTTTATTTAAGAACTCATTGTCCTCAGCTTTAGCTTTTTTGTTAGGTGGAATTTGTAATAAGGCTTTGTTGATTTTGGTTTGATTCTCAGGACGCGCCATAAACGCTAGGTATTTTCTAGCATCTTCTTTGTTTTTGGCTTTAGCTGGAATATGTAAGGTATCCATCGGTGCATCTTCTGCTACACCTACCGTTGGGTCGATAATAGGGAACTGGAAGAAGCCCATTTTATCTTTCACTTCATCTGGGAAGTTAGGTGTAATGAAGTTACCAATTAAGTACATAGCCGCCTCACCGTTGTATAAGAACGGCTGTGCTTCCTGCCACGAGTAGGATGCGTGGTTCTCTAAGAAGTAACCAGGTTCAATCATCTCTTTCCATTTTTCCATGGTTTTCACAACACGAGGATCAGTGTAAGGCACTTTGCCATCCATCAATTCCATGTGGAAATCTAAACCATTTACGCGAAGGTTCATGTAATCAAACCAACCGGCGGCAGTCCAAAGGTACTTAGTACCAATAGCGATAGGCGCTACGCCATTCTCTTTAAGAATTTTAGACGCCTCAACTAACTCTTCCCATAGGTAGGGTTCTTCGATGTCATATTTTTCAAAAATGTCTTTACGGTAGTAAATGCCCCATTGGTAGTAGGTATAAGGAACACCCCATTGCTTACCATCAATAGTCATCGCAGGCGCAGCTGTTGCAAAATCTGCAGCCATGTCGTTTTGTTGCCAAAGGTCACTCACATCTTCAAACAAGCCCTTATCAACAAAGGCTTTCATACGGTTACCTGCATACCAATGCACAACATCTGGCGGCGAGGTTACTAGCCAGTTACGAATGGTAGTTTTGTAGGCTTCGTGATCGTACAAGTTGTACTTCACTTTAATGTCTGGGTACTCTTTTTCAAATTCAGCAATGATTTCTGCAAATGCGGCTTTAGGTGCAGGGTCAGAAGCGTCAGAGTTAATAATCAGTTCGCCAGCGTTAGCATAGCCACCAATTAAAGTAGCTAGCGCTAAGGCTTGACCACATTGTTTTAGTTTACTCATCATTTACATTCCTTTAGTTTTGTTGTCCTTGAGCAGGATTTATTTACTTCCCTCATTATTGCTTGAGGGTGTGTTTAGCCTTTAGTTGCCCCGAGGGTCAACCCAGCAATAAAATGACGTTGCATGGTAAAAAATAGTATGACCGGAGGTAAGGCCGCTACTACTGCACCAGCTGAGATCAACTGCCATGATGCCAACCACTGACCTTGCAACGCACTGAGACCGGCGGTAACTGGTCGCACTTCATCGCTTTGCACCAGTACTAAGGCCCAGAAAAAATCGTTCCAAATAAAGGTAAACACCAGTACCGCTAACGCTGCTGTAGCCGGTTTTACCAATGGCAATACAATGTGCCAAAAAATCTTAAATTCACTCACGCCTTCTACCCGCGCAGACTCAATCAACTCAGTAGGTAAGCCAACAATAAAGTTACGCATGAACAAGGTACAAAACCCTGTTTGAAAGGCCACATGGAATAAAATAAGCGCCCAGTGAGTATCGTATAAACCAAACTGAATGGTTAAATCGCGCACCGGAATCATCAAAATCTGAAACGGCACAAAGTTACCCGCAATAAAGGTGGCAAAGATCCAAATGTTGGCTTTAAAGTTGTATTTAGCCAGAGCAAACCCCGCCATGGTAGACAATGCTACACAACCGGCTACTGCTGGTAGAGTAATGATTAAGCTATTCATCAGGTACTGGAACATCGGCGTTGAAGTAAATACCTGAGTGTAGTTTTCAATTAACATCCACTCACTTGGCCAGCCCCAGTAATTACCTTGGTTAATATCGTTAAGCGAACGCACCGAGGTTGCCATTACTGCTAGCAATGGCAGCAGCCACAATACAATCGAAATGGGCAATGCCACACGGTAGCTAATGTTAGTGAAGGCAGACGCCTTTTCTATAGGACGTGGGTACATTATTTCTCACTCCTTATCATCCGCCACAAGAAGTAAGCGATATAGATATCCATAATTAAAAATAGCACTACAGCCACCGCTGCGCCGTAACCCATGCGATAGTTGAAAATTGATTCTTCATACATCATGTATGCTAATACTGTTGAGCTGCCCCACGGCCCACCCGCGGTCATAGTGGCCACTAAGTCGAATGAACGTAGCGCGCCAATCACGGTTACCACAATGGCAATAAACGTTGCTGGCCTTAATTGCGGTAACACGATGTACCACAGCATTTTCCAGCCCTTGGCGTTGTCTAAACGCGCAGCTTCAAGTTGCTCATGATTTAAGTTATTGAGGCCTGTGAGGTACAAAATCATGCAATAAGCGATTTGAGGCCAAAGCCCGGCGGCGATAATGCCGTAAGTCACCAAGTCTTCGTCGGCTAGAATAGAAACCGGATCGCCACCAAAGAAAGTGATCACACTATTCAAAACACCAAAGCTTGGGTCGTAGAACCAAGAGAACACCAAACCTACAACTACTTGCGAAATAACAAAGGGAAAAAAGAACAAAGCTTTTACCAGGCGAATTCCGTAAACCTGCTGGTTAAGAAATAGTGCAATAGCTAAGCCCATAGGCGGCGCCAACATAAACAACACCATCCACATAATGTTGTTAGTTAAGGCTGTCCAAAACTGATCGCTGTCGAACAATTCAATGTAGTTTCCAAACCCAATAAAGGTTTTTTCACCCAGGCCATCCCATTCAAAAAAGCTGAGCCAGATACTTTCTAAAACTGGAAACAACACATAAATGGAAAAAATAATTAATGCCGGACCTAAAAACATCCAAGGTGCGACATCACTAGCGCGTAATCGTTTACCCGCAACCAACTCAGAGGCTGAATTAACAGCATTTTCTGGAGATTTATTTGAAGAACTCGACGCCATTCCATGTTCCTTATTTGCCTGCAGGTATCAAACAATATAGCTATAAATAGCGGTTTACCCTTGATACACATCGCATTTCAGCAATTTTAACCACCCTTACGAGCAGTCAATTAACTATTGTTATAATCAAACTTAGATCAAAAATTGTGACAAGTAAACGTTTTCACAAGGAGAATGTTAAGGTAAAGTAAGATTTATGATCAACATCATACTTGTTCCGTTGCTAAGATTTAAAAGCAACCAAAGATAGGGATAGAAAATGGCAGATATAACACTTACCGGCTTAGTGAAACGCTACGCCAAAATTGAAACGATTCACGGCGTTGACCTAGATATTAAACACGGAGAGTTTGTAGTATTTGTTGGGCCCTCGGGCTGCGGTAAGTCTACCCTACTGCGTATGATTGCTGGTCTAGAAGACATTTCAGGCGGCCAGTTAAGCATTGACAATCAAGTAGTTAACAATGTTGACCCCGCAGAGCGCGGGGTTGCAATGGTATTCCAATCTTATGCCCTTTACCCACACATGACGGTTGCCGAGAACATGGGTTTTGGCATGAAGATGAACGGCGTAGAAAAAGCTGAAATCGATAAGCGAGTGAACATGGCTGCAAAAACTTTGCAGATGGAAAACTTGTTACAAAGAACCCCTAAAGAGCTATCTGGTGGTCAGCGTCAGCGGGTTGCGATTGGACGCGCGATCGTTCGTGATCCTCGTGTTTTCCTCTTTGATGAACCTCTTTCTAACCTAGATGCTGAATTGCGGGTTGAAATGCGTTTACAAATAGCCAAGCTACATAAAGAACTTCAAACCACGATGATTTATGTAACCCACGATCAGGTTGAAGCAATGACTCTAGCCGACAAAATAGTGGTGCTACGGGCCGGTAATATTGAACAAGTAGGCTCGCCACTTGAGCTCTACAACTACCCTGAGAATCTGTTTGTTGCTGGCTTTATTGGCTCACCAAAGATGAACTTTATGCCTTGTAAAGTTCATGCCTTGGAAGGCGACCAAGCTGATATCCAATTGGCAGATGGCCAACACATTACTATTACAGTTCGCGATAACAGCGTAACCGTTGGCGAAGAACTCAAGTTGGGCATACGTCCCGAGCACTTGCGTCTAGATGATACTGGAGCACTAAAACTTGGCTTCAAAAACGAAGTAAGTGAACGCCTAGGTAATGCTACCTACTTATTCGGTCAACTAGGTGATATTGATGGGATTAAAGTTCACGTAAATGGCGATCACCAAGTTGCTCGCTTTACCGACATTACGCTTAGCTGTGAACTGTCGGAGTGTTATTTATTTAACCACTCCGATGAAGCGGTTCGTGTTTACAACAAAACTGTTCAGTAATCTTCTCGACGCTACAATAAAGTCCCTATAGAGACAATTATTGCTTATCTTTGTTAAAAGGTAAGCAATAATTGCTCAAAATACTTCATACCCAACAATCTTAGCAAGCACTCTCCCTAGGTTATTCTTTACACTTTATCCATATTATTTTTCTGGGATAAACACTATGACTTTCACTCTGCGACTAAGCCACAGTCAGCGCATTAATTAGCCAAGCGCTGGCTGCAAACTGGCTTTTCTATTTTTCTTTCCAATATCAAGGATGTCGCAATGTCTCAGTTTAATCACAAAAAATACGCTTCGTTTAAACCGGTCGCGTTGACCAATCGCCAATGGCCAAACAACAGCATTAATCAAGCTCCACAATGGTGTAGTGTAGATTTGCGTGATGGCAACCAAGCCCTAATCGAGCCGATGTCGGTAGAGCAAAAACAGCGTTTGTTTGCTTTGCTAATAAAACTAGGCTTTAAAGAAATAGAAGTGGGCTTTCCAGCCGCCTCTACAACAGACTATGATTTTGTACGCTGGTTAATTGAAACAAATCAAATACCTGATGATGTCTCGATTCAAGTATTAACTCAAGCTCGTCCGGCCTTGATTAGCCGTACTTTTGAAGCCTTGAAGGGAGCAAAAAATGCCATAGTGCATTTGTACAACTCCACCTCCAAAGTGCAGCGTGACAAGGTATTTAAATTAGACAAAGCTGGCATCATTAATATTGCAGTGCAAGGCGCTAAAGAACTACAAAAACATGCCGACCAAAATCCACACACTAATTGGCAATTTCAGTACTCCCCCGAGAGCTTTACCGGCACTGAGCTAGACTTCGCCGTAGAGATTTGCAACGCGGTTGTGGCCCAGTGGCGCCCCAAAGCACAGCAGAAAATCATTCTTAATTTGCCCGCTACCGTTGAGATGTCTACTCCCAATGTGTATGCCGACCAGATCGAATGGTTTATTCAGCACATTGCCCATCGCGAAGACATTATTATTAGCCAGCATACTCACAACGACAGAGGTTGTGGCATTGCAGCAGCTGAGTTGGGCCAACTAGCCGGAGCTGACCGCGTTGAAGGGACTTTGTTAGGCAACGGCGAGCGCACTGGTAACATGGACATCGTAACCATGGCAATGAACCTTTATAGCCAAGGTATCGATCCTAAACTAGATCTAGCCGACATCGACGAAATAGTCCAAGTAGTGAAGTTTTGCACCCAATTGCCGGTTCACCCACGCCACCCTTATGTTGGCGAGCTGGTATTTACTGCCTTCTCGGGTAGCCATCAAGACGCAATTAAGAAATGTTTAGACATTCAACAAGCCGATCAACACTGGGATGTTGCCTACTTACCTATAGACCCAGCTGATTTGGGCCGCGATTACCAGGAAGTGATCCGCATTAATAGTCAATCGGGTAAAGGCGGCATTGCTTACATTTTAGATAAGGATTACGGCATTCAGTTACCTCGTTGGGCCTTAATTGAATTTAGCGCGATAGTGCAAGCCGATGCAGAAAAAAGTGGTGAAGAAATCAGTCCTGAGAAAATTTGGAGATTGTTTAACAATCACTATTTGGAGCAAGCGCAGGGCTACAAGTTAACTAATTATCAGGTTAACTACCAACAACAAGAGCAGATCCAAGTACTGATTGAGCGCAAGCAGCAGCGCTGTGATATTCAAGCCAGTGGTAACGGCGCTTTAGCTGCCTTTGTGAATGGATTAGCTGCCGAGATTAAGCAACAGATAGAAGTTCTAGACTACAACGAACATGCCTTGAGTAAAGGCGCTGAAGCAGAAGCAGTATGTTACATAGAAACCAAAATAGCGGGCAAACGCTACCTAGGTGTAGCAATTGATAAAGACATACTAACCGCCAGCCTTAAAGCCCTGTTGTGTGCATTCAATCAGCAACTAATCACTGAGGAACAACGCCAGCCACAACCCGCTTAAACTAACGCTCGCGCAGCATTGCTGCGCGAGTAGACCGTTTAGTGCTGATGACCACCAGCACCATGGGCGTGGCCATGAGAGATCTCTTCTTCACTGGCGGCTCGCACTTCAACTAACTTAATAGCAAAGTCTAGATGCTTGCCTGCATAGGGGTGGTTGGTGTCAATAGTCGCCATAAACTTGCCAACCTTAACTACCGTAACTTGACGTGGGCCTTGCTCTGTTTGCACCACAGCTGGCATACCGGCCTTCCAGTTTTTAGCGCCCTGTAAGTGCTTAACAGAAATTCGCTCCACGGCTTCTTCGTTGCGCACACCGTAGCCATTTTCTGGGGCTAAGCTCAAGGCAACTTCGGCACCGGCTTCTTTACCTTCTAAGCCCTCTTCAATGGCAGGAATCATCGACTTGTGCCCGTGTAAATAAGCTACAGCTTCGCCATTAGTGCTCTCTAATAGAGCACCATCGGTTTCATGTAAGGTATATTCAAAGCGAACCACTGTGTCTTTAGCAACTTTCATAACTATCTCTCAAAATAAACGTTGCCACACTACAACAAAACGCAGCCGCTTTGCCAAGTATTATCAGCAAACGTAGCCGCTACTTAGTTAGCAGACCTAGATCTCAGTCTAAGCACTGAACAATACAACTCTCGGAGACAGTGGAAAATGCTCTTTTATTAACTTGCTGATTGTCTCTAAGCTTAGTGGAAACGTTTACATCTAGATCCGATTTAGCCAGAGAATTTCTTCTATTGCGTCGTCTTCTTGTGGGTAATAATGACAACTCCATGTCTTTGGCTTGGTAGTCTTGCATTGTGTGCTCCCTGCAACTGGTGTTTCTAGTTATTTTAGAGATGATAAACAAACAGCCTAGACGAAGTTTATTACATCTACACCTCGACCTTAGTCTTATATACTTTTTCTTGTAAAAGTTTTCTTTGGTTTAATTAACTTATTCATTTTTTACATACCAGCAATAACCGTGATTTGCTTGATTGAGTTTTTGAAAGCGCTATCATTCACTCAATAACGCTGCAATATTAATCAACAAGGAGGTTGAAACTAGGAGATAGCCGATGAGTATCGACAACGTAGTTCCCTACCCGTCCAACCAAACCCCGTCTAATGCATCGCAAGCCTTAATGGAACATTTGTTCTCTCTGCGCAGCTTGCCACAGCAACATCACATTGATGAGTTAGCCGGCATAAGCCTAAGCATTCGCTCACTTGATCAGCTAAACCAACTGGCCGTACTAAGAGAAACAGCCGAGCGCCAGCAGCTTTTTGAGCATTTCGAATCGAGCTCTTGGTTTGTACAAGAGGGAGGAGACTACCTGTATCGCCCAGAGCTACTTAGATCGGCCCCGCTAACCAAAGTAGTGTTGCTGCTAAAAGAAACACTCACCTATCGCAATTGGAATGATTTACTGCGCTTGGCACACCCGCATTATTTATCTCAGTTGCTAGAGCGATTACGCGATTTTTCAGAGTCTAAGCATACGGCTTAAGTAAACCCAACTAGACAGGCCACATAAAGCTTTTGGTATAAAAGCTCGGCTAAGTTGCCACAGCGAACTTGAAGCTGTGGCTTACTGCTTTAAGCAAACTATAAGGCCAAGCCGAGCGAACTCAACTCAACCAATATCAACTAGAGCGCTTGGCTAATATACTCGGCCAAGCCATCAAAGCCGCCCAAATGTGGCAACAGCTCTATAGTTAGGCCTGGGTGCTCGTTAGTGGCTTGTTCGATAATGCGTGGCAGGTCATTCACCACATGTGTACCAGCGGCTAAAAAGTGCGGATACAAAGTTATTTGCTTAGCGCCAGCCTGGTAACAACGTTCTATCTGTTGTGGAATCGTGGGCTCAACCAATTCCAAAAAAGCCGCATGTACTTGAGAGTAATGACTTAGCTTTTCAGCCAACTGTTTTGCCAGCCCAACCACTTCTTGATTTGATTGAGGACGGCGGCTTCCGTGTGCCACGACCAATAAGGCTTTCATACACTTCCTAAGAGTTACAAGATTAATTCAATTTAGGCGCTAGCCAATTGAGTAGGTATTGCAGGTATCTTACTGAAAGTGTCTAGAGATGGGAAAGGAGATATTGAAGAAAACCAGCCCTCAGAGTTGAGGGCTGGTTTTAAAGAAACTATTTAACAGCGTCTTTTAATGCTTTACCAGCTACAAAGGCAGGTACATTGGCTGCTGCAATTTGAATCTCAGCGCCAGTCTGAGGATTGCGACCAGTGCGCGCTGCACGATGATTAACTTTGAATGTACCAAAGCCGATTAGCTGAACTTGGTCGCCTTCTTTAAGCGCGTCAGTTACTGCACCTAAAGTTGTTTCTAGTGCTAGTTTAGCTTGAGCTTTAGATAGGTCAGCTTTTTCAGCAATAGCATCAATTAGTTCAGTTTTGTTCATAATGTCTAAATCCTTTATGTTCGTTTTTAAATAATCCAGCTTCACTTTAAGAGAAAAAAAAACGCTGCGCAAAGAGTTTTTCTTCTTTAGAGCCTTGTTTGGCGGGGCTTTAACCAATTTATGCGTAAACAGTCACAAAAACACCGCTTAAAAGAGGATTATTCCTTAAGCATTGTCTTCTAAACAGATCCCTAAATTGCTCACACCTTGGTTAGCAGCCAGCGTTTTCAAGGCTTGCATAGACGCTTTGCCTAGTTCAAGTTGCTCAATTAGGTCAAGTAATTCACTTTGAAAAGCCAACTCTTGTATCACTAAATCTTGCGCCAAGATCTCTTGTTCTGTTTGTTCTCCAAATTGCAGCTCTAACAAGCTTAAAACACTAGCTAATGAGGTTTGACTAGCTTGTTCAGCTTCTTGACCAGTTGGTTCAAGTAAAGCATTAAATAGGCACTCCACCACCACACAACAATCTAAGGCAGGATAAACGCCATACATGTCGTAACTCTGTGGGTCTGGGATTAAGCTATCAAAGCGCTCACGCTGAGCAGAAAAGTTAATTTTGGTTTTAGGGTGAAGTGCGCTTTCCCAAAATAGACTGAGTAATTTGTTAAAGTCACTGTCGTGTTCCAGCTCTACAGCTTGGCAAAACAATAAGTAGTTTGGCGCCATGCGTTGGCATAAAGCTAAACAATAAAGTGATTGTT
The DNA here is from genome assembly GCF_037076485.1 of Agarivorans sp. OAG1. Classification (NCBI taxonomy): domain Bacteria; kingdom Pseudomonadati; phylum Pseudomonadota; class Gammaproteobacteria; order Alteromonadales; family Alteromonadaceae; genus Agarivorans; species Agarivorans sp. OAG1. Next base: position 456,970 of record NZ_AP028990.1, on the reverse strand, counting down.
GCTTACTGCTTAACTGGGCTAAACGGTCGATATCACAAGGGGTAAGCATGGTTTGCTCCGCACTCAATAAAACGATTAAGATAATCAGGGCTAATTTGCTATGCAGCTTAACACCAGCACGCTTGCTTAGCGAAGTTTAGTCTTATTCAACCACAAGGTGCCCTATGCAAATTACCATTGTAACTCCTCAAGCTCAGCGGTATGTAGAGGCTTTAAGCCCGCGTTTCCCTCAATGCCAATGGTTTTACGCAGAACAAGCAAGCTTGTTGAACAAAGCGGCTTTGGCGAATGAAATCCTATTAGCTACGCCTAGCGAGGCAGCCAAGATCGTCACCCAAATGCCAAACTTGAAATGGTTACACTCTAGTTTTGCGGGTGTCGATGCGCTACTAAAAAAAGACCTACCTCAACACTACATACTTACCAATAGCCGCGGTGTATTTGGCCCCTTGATGAGCGAATATGTATTCTCTTACCTATTAGCCCACACTCAGCAGCATCAAACTTATCAATATCAACAACAGCAAGCGCTATGGAAATCCCAACCAGGCCTTAGTTTACAAGGTCTTACATTTTGCAGCGTTGGTAGTGGCAACATTAGCCAACACTTAGCAACCACCGCTAATCATTTTGGTATGCGCACGGTTGCTCTAAGCCATAGCGGCGCAGCCAAAGCACCGTTTACCCAAGTGGCCAACTTTGAACAACATAAACAAATATGTGCCACCGCTAAAGTAGTGGTTGCGGTGTTGCCTAATACTCCGCAAACCCTTGGTGTATTAAACGAGAAGTTTTTTTCCAGCTTGGCCGATGAGGTGGTGTTTTTTAATGTGGGTCGCGGAGACACACTAAATCAAGCGGCACTGCTCGCCTTTTTAAAAGCCAAGCCCAAAGCTACCGCTATTTTGGATGTGACTAGCCCAGAACCATTACCTAAAAACCACCCTTTATGGTCACAAAGCAACTGTATTATTACGCCCCATATTGCAGCGCCCAGCCGAGTGAGCGATATCATTGAGCTATTTGCTAGCAAGTTGGAGAACTATTTAGCAGGGGAAGAATTAACCGATAGAGTAGATTTTTCGAAGGGTTATTAGCTAGAAACGTTAGGCAGCGAAGGCTCGCTGCCTTTAGCTGTGTTTACGAGTCACCTTCAAAAGCAATTTGCTTTTCTAAGTCAAAAGCCGCAAACGCGCGATCTCCCAGAGAGTTAAGCACTTTTACCTCCCCATCAAGAATAGCGATAATAATTTTACCCACTTTATCGTCATTAGGAATAATCACCCGGCCTTTACTGCTTTGGTTTAGCCCCGACAATACCTGCTGTTGCAACAACAACGGGTTATCCTCATCGTAATAAAGCATGGTTACTTTCATAGTAGGTCCCTAAGGCTTAGCCATTTACGTAACAATAGCAACAAATAAACCAACAAATAGCAACTTTAGCCTAGCTAAAGCGCTTCTACCTATGTACTCAGTTCCGGACGCTGCCTAACAATCCCTTTAAAAACATATTGTTCAAAACAACATCCGTTAATTAACATTAGCATAGCTTTTGTTTAGTGGTTAATGATGGTTTTGCTTTTAAGCATAGCTTATAGTCGACGCTAAAGTTAAATGAAGAGAGAAATCATGGCGTTTAAAGAATACAAAGTTTTAGCAATTACCGAAGGCGCTCTTGGCACCCTGTTTTTAGGCGCATCGGGTATGCCTTTACAAAAAGTAGAAGCTACCTTAAATAAAGAAGCCGCTGATGGCTGGCAGTTGGTATTTCAGGTAATCGAAAATCGCCGTTTCTGGCTTTTTTGGAGCCGCGAAACGGTAATTGTCACTTTAGGTCGTTAAAGGTGTTGAATCGCGAGCAAGTCGAACAGCGGCAAGAGCAATTGCGGGAGCAAATTGCTCTGTTGCCCCAAAAGCAACGCAAGCATTTTTATCAGCGCTGGCAAAAACAAGTGAAAGATCCCGACAGTTACGCAGTGCTTAACTACCTGTTATTGGCTGGCTTGCATCATTTTTACTTGGGGAAATGGCTACGTGGTGCGGTTAACTTACTGATATCAGTAATTGCAATACTACTAGTAACTTTAGGCGCAGGGCTGCTTGGTTTAGGCTTATTAGTGGCAATTACAATAGTAGAACTGCCTGCTCTATTTCGCTCCGAATTAGTGGTGCTAGATTATAACAACCAACAAATGCAGCAATTATTAGAGCAGGTTAAATCGGCTTAATCTTTTGGCCCTTTAACTAACCACAGTAAAAAGCCAGCCAATGGCAGCAAGCAAATCAAAAATACCCACAAATACTTACGCCCTACTTCAGCGCTACTTTTTATGATTTTTACGATGGCAAATACATCACACACCAAAATGGTGATAGCTAACAGTAACGACATGCATACTCCTTGTTGAAATCGGGCTTATTCTAAATCAATTTGACGGCGTAAGTTGAAAAGAATTTGTTGGCGCGCTTTAGCTGCTTCATCGTCTGGCTGTAGGCTTATTTTTTGGGTCACCATTTGCAACTCAAAGTACAACCAACTTCTCACAAAAACGCTATAACGCGTGTCTAAACCAAAAGCGATTAAACGCGCATAATCTTGCTCGGGAGGATCTTGATAAAGGCCTTCTCGAGACTCCACCAGCACTTCGCCTAAATATTCTTGAGATACCTCATCGTTTGCATAAGCGCCATAAATACTACTCAAGGAAAACAATATGCCCAACATCAACTGCTTCATACATAAAACCTTATTCTATGAGTAACTTAATTGCCATTATTAGCAACAATAGTGCAAAGGCTTGTTTCAAGCGTCGCGCTGGCAAGCGATACGCCAAACGACTGCCCAAACGAGCAAAAATAGAACTGGTTAATACTATGCCACACCATGCCGGCAAATAAACATAACCCAAACTCCAGCTAGGTAGTTCGGCAATATGCCAACCGTTGTAGATATAAGATATCGTGCCTACCAGCGCAATGGGTAAGCCACATACCGCAGAAATTGCCACGGCTTTGGGAGCCGGCACACCAAACCAGCTAAGGCTAGGAAAGGTTATGGTACCGCCACCAATGCCAAACATTGCTGAAATACTTCCTACCAGTGTGCCTAACAGTCCTGTACCAAGCGGCCCAGGTAAACTTTTTTGTGCCTTAGGAGTGCGACCAAACGCCATGTAAGCAGCCATAAACAACAAAAAGCCGGCAAAATAAGCACTTAAGTGATTGGCGTGTAATTGCGTGGCAAGCCAAGCGCCAAACATTGAGCCAACAATTAAACCAATGCCCAAACGATTCACTACTTGCCAGTCGATCGAGCCTCGGCAGTAATGAGCATAGCTGGCACTACTTGCGGTAACAATAATCGACGCTAAAGAGGTACCAATTGCGAGATGAATGGCTGAATCACTGGCAAAGCCCATTGCGCCAAAGCTACCAATTAACACCGGTACAATAACTAGACCGCCGCCAATACCAAACAGTCCCGACATCAAGCCAGCAATGGCACCAATGAGCAGAAAGCTTAAAAACATCAAAACAATTACAGCGCTATTTGTTTAGTTAATGCGCTCAGTCTGCGTTAAGCGTAAAGGTTGCGCAAGATTTTCTGGTTCGCTTTTAGAAAAATGCGAAGAAATATAAGGATGTAGATTCGATTCACCAACACTTTTTAGTTTGTAGGTGACAACAACGATCAGCACTAATACAACAACAATGCTTATTTGCAGTGGGGATTTCATAACATCAAGCTCTCTGTTACGGGTATAAACGAACTTCATCCGTAAAGAGTTCTAAGACGCTCACTATAGCAAATTAACTTGCAATAGCGAGCGATTTTCAGTGTAACAACTAAGCGTACTGCTTATATGTGTTATTTAACTTTGTAATATGTGGGCGAAACCACACAAAAATCTATTTATGGTATTTGGCACTAAACTCATGCACAGCATCAATAAATGCCCCAGCATGCTCTGGGTTTACGTCTGGGTGAATACCGTGGCCTAAGTTAAACACATGGCCACTCCCCTCACCAAAGCCTGCCAGAATAGTTTGTACTTCTTCACGAATCCGTTCTACTGGCGCATACAACATTGATGGGTCCATATTACCTTGCAGGGCAACCTTGTCGCCTACGCGCTTTTTAGCATCAGCAATATTAATGGTCCAATCTAGGCCAACTGCATCACAACCAGTAGCAGCAATTTGCTCTAACCACTGACCGCCATTTTTAGTAAACAAAGTCACCGGCACAGCTTGGCCGTTTACATTGCGGGTTAAACCACTCACGATTTTGTGCATGTATTGCAAAGAGAACTCGTTGTAATCACGTGGCGACAACACCCCGCCCCATGTATCAAATACCATCACAGATTGCGCGCCAGCAGCGATTTGGGCGTTCAGATATAGAATTACCGAGTCAGCTAGTTTATCTAACAACATATGCAGGGTCTTTGGCTCACTAAAGGCCATTTTCTTAATACCTGCAAAAGATTTGGTTGTACCGCCTTCAACCATATACGTTGCCAAAGTCCAGGGACTACCAGAGAAGCCAATCAAAGGAACTTCACCTTTTAGCTCACGTTTAATGGTGCGAACTGCATTCATTACGTAACCCAGCTCTTGCTCAGGATCTGGCACACCTAAGGCCTCTACCTGCGCTTTGCTAGTAACAGGGCGTTCAAACTTAGGGCCTTCTCCAGTCGAGAAGTACAAACCTAAGCCCATAGCATCGGGAATGGTAAGTATGTCTGAAAATAAAATGGCGGCATCTAGATCAAAACGACGTAAAGGCTGCAAGGTCACTTCACAGGCTAAATCGGCGTCACGGCATACCGACATAAAATCACCGGCGCCAGCGCGAACCTCGCGATACTCTGGTAAGTAACGCCCAGCTTGACGCATCATCCAAACTGGTGTCACATCAACTGGCTGCTTTAACAGTGCGCGCAAATAGCGATCGTTTTTGAGTTCCGACATACCTTTCCCAATTATCTAAAATTTTAGCTAGAGCATTGTAACTAGCTGCCTTAACAACTCAAGCCTTTAGCACTAGCAATGGGTAATTCTGTACCGGATTATCACTAATTGTGGGTAACTTGCTCACTCCAATGGTCAATCATTTCGCGAGCAATGGTGCCAGGTGGTGGCAAATGTGGCAGTTGGCTTACATCAAACCACTGTGCGTCGGCTAATTCTCGACGGTCTATCTGTATTTCGCCTTCATCGTATTCAGCAAAGTAAGCGGCCATTAAAGAATGCGGGAATGCCCAAGGTTGGCTTTTCCAATAACGCAGATTTTTTATCCGTAAGCCTGTCTCTTCGCGTACCTCACGGTGAACAGTATGCTCAAGGGTTTCGCCCGCTTCCACGAAGCCAGCAATGGCTGTGTAAATCGGTTGTTCTTGTTTTTGATGACGCCGATGATTAGCCAACAGCACTTTATTACCATGGCTAATTAAAACAATAATGCTCGGCGAAATACGTGGGTAAGCGCGAAAGCCACACTGTTGGCATTGCATTGCCAGTTCCCAGTCCACTCGCTCTAAAGCCTCTCCACAACTGCCACAAAAACGATGCGTTTTAAGAAACAAGGCAAATTGTTGGGCTTTTCCCACTAAGTCAAACAGCTGGCTATTTAATACCGCCATGCTGGCACGTAGTTCTATCCACTCACCCATGCCTAAATCAATAGGCTCGGCAAGTTCAAGCCGTAAACATGCTTCCCCCTGATAATGGGAAAAACGTTCAACTTTGGAAAAATCCAAGTCAGGCAATGGTAAATCTTCAACATCGCCATAGGGGATCCGCTCCCCTTGAGGAATAACTAATATTTGGTTACCACAGGTGAAAAACCACCAGCCAAATTGCTTATTCACGGTTGATCCTTTTTATCGCGCGCTTGCTCAATTAGCGAATAATGACCAAGCTTACACTACATAACAAGCTTTTCCCGACTGACAAATGTTTAGCCAAGCCGCACTTAAACTAAATATCGGTTGACGAAAGCCGCGATTTTATTTAGTTATAGTTACATAAATTAGGGAACTAGGAGCAAGGGCGATGCTAAGCAAACTAGAACAAGCTCAAGCCAAATGGGGAGGCGCCAGTCAAGTTATTGATGCTTGGCTAGATGCCAGAAAACAATTGCTCATCGCTTATTGTGAATTAGCAGGGCTGCCACCTTACGACAGTGACGAACGCTCATTACCTGCACTGCCTCAAATTACCCAGTTTTGCCAACAGTTAGTTGACTACGCCTCCACTGGGCATTTTGAAATCTACGAGCAAATCGTTAGTGAATGTGCCAACGATGGCGATACTCTTCCAGGAGAAAAGCTGCTCCCTCAAATCACCGAAACAACCGACACTGCCCTAGCCTTTAATGATAAGTACGCTGAGGTTAACGAAGATTTAGAATTTGGTAGTTTTGATAAAGATTTATCACTACTGGGTCAAGAGATGGAAGTTCGCTTTGCTATCGAAGATGAGCTACTGGATCATCTTTACCAACATAGCCAGCAAAGCGCAGCCGCAGAATAATTTTAAGTAAAGGCCTATGACGGTCTTTTTTATTTTTGCTTAGCCATAAAAAAACGCAGCACCTAGTGCTGCGTTTTTTGTTTAGCTTAACGCTTAATTAGCTAGCTGGCGTTTCTTCAGCTGGAGCATCAGCTTTCTCGATGTCGATTAGCTCAACTTCGAATACCAAGATAGAGTTTGGTGGAATGCTACCAGCACCGTTTTCACCGTAACCTAACTCAGAAGGAATGAAGAATTTGTACTTCGCACCTTTAGACATCAGCTGAACGCCTTCTGTCCAACCAGGAATTACACGGTTAAGTGGGAATGTTGCTGGCTCGCCGCGATCGTAAGAACTATCAAAAGTAGAACCGTCAGTTAGGGTACCTTTGTAGTGAACAGTTACAGTATCTGCTGCACTCGGCTTATCGCCTTCTGCATCAGTTAGTACTTCAAATTGAAGACCTGAATCAGTAACCGTTACGCCTTCACGCGCAGCATTATCAGCTAGGTATTTATCGCTTTCTGCTTTAGCAGCTGCTGCATCTTCAGCAGCTTTTGCTTCAACTAAACCCGCTAGCTTTTCGTCTAGTGCTTTAAGAGAAGCTTGAATATCTTCTTCAGACATAGCAACTTCGCCGCTAAGTCCATCTTGCATACCTTTAAGAACCAATGCGTTGTCTAATTCAAGACCAAGCTCTTTTTGCTGTTCTAGAGTTGTCGCAATGTAGCGAGAAACAGACGCACCGATCGCGTATGCTTGCTGTTGGTCTACATTTTCTAAGGCAACTTGCGCTGCCGCTGGAGCTTCAGCTTTTTCTTCCTGACAGCCTGTTACGGCAAAAATCGAGGCGGCTAAAACCGACACGGCAAAATACTTTTTCATTCATTTATCTCCAATAGAGTCGCATTAAATCTGTGGCATTGCGTGCAAGATCATTATGAATAATTAAACACTTAGCCGACAAAGCCCTTATACTAACCCTATTAGTCAACACAACCTAGTGACAGTTCCGTAAAAAAACGTAAAAAAATGACATTTATTAAGTTGTTTGTGATTTATGGCATCGCTTTGCTGCTCAGCAGTTGTAGTGACGATGCTCCCCCGCTAAGTAGCTGGCAACAAGCTACCGACGGCGCTTATGCTGCCGATTTTTCGAGTGATGGTAGCTTGAGTTTAGTTTCTTCTATCCATCATGGTTTAAGCCTTTGGGATGTAAAGCAACAACGTCAGCTGTTTCAATGGGATCATCAAAACCAGCAAAATAACCAAGTATTTCTAGTTAAAATTGCCGAAGGCCAACAGTTTGCTATTAGCGCCAGTCGCGATGACTTTGTGGTGTGGGACATAAATAGTGGACAAGCCCTAGGCTATTGGAAACTCAGTGAATCAAGCATCCGTGATATCGCTTTATCGAGTAATGGTCAGCAGGTACTTATTGGCCTAGGTGACGGTAAAGTAATTCACCTTAACCTAGTATCTGGCCGCCGCTTAGAATTTTTAGGCCACAGTGAAAAAATCAACGCTGTTGCGCTGTCGGCCAACGGGCGCTATGCGCTCACCGGCGGCAACGACTACCAAGCTCTATTTTGGGATACCCAAACCGCGCAAGTTATTTTGCGTTTCCCTCATCAAGGACGCGTTTCATCGGTGGCTTTAGAGTCTGATGGAAAGTATGCCTTTACTTCTGACAACGGCAAACTTGCGCGAGTGTGGGCCTTACCTAGCGGCGAGCAAGTGAGTAAGCTCAAGCTCACGGCCAGGCAAAACATATTCTCTTATGTCAGCTTTACTAATAATGGCGAGTGGCTAATCACCGGCTCTGCGGCAAGAAAACTTAGCTTGTGGCATGTAGCAAGCGGCCAAGCCTTGCAAGATTGGTTGGTCACCCCTACCAAGAAAACCCGCCCCAAAAGCGCAGTTGTGTATAGTGCAGCGATGCTTGATAATGGCCAACTAGCGAGCGCAAGCTCCAGTGGATTGGTCGAAATTTGGCAGGTTAAAAAGTAGTATGAATCAGCAAGAATTAGAAAGTGTTATCGAGCGTTTAGAAACAAAATTAGCCTTTCAAGAGGACACTATCGAGCAACTAAACCTTGCATTGCAAAGCCAACAAAGCCAATTAGAGATCTTAGAGCACCAGTTTAAATTGATTCGCGCCAAACTGTTTGAAGGTGATGGCAGTGCAGCCGTTGCTCCGCAAGAGCAAGAAACGCCCCCTCCTCACTATTAAGCGCGGCCATGTCTCATTCATTTCGTTTAGCCCAGCAGGCCGATCTGCCCAGCATCGTTGAGATCTATAACTCTACTATTGCCTCACGCAAAGTAACAGCTGATACGGAGCCTCAAACTGTTGCGTCGCGCCAGGCTTGGTTTGAACAGCACCAAAATCCTAAGCGCCCCTTATATGTGCTAGAACAAACAGGAGAGGTGATTGCTTGGTTAAGCTTTAGTGATTTTTATGGTCGGCCAGCCTACCGACATAGCGCTGAGATAAGCTTGTATTTAGCAGCAAGCCAGCGTGGTAAAGGTTTAGGCGGTAAGTTGTTAATTGAGGCCGAAAGCTTAGCCCAAGGGCTAGGAATAGAAATCCTACTTGCCTTCATATTTAGTCACAATACCCCTAGCCTAGCCCTATTCGAAAAACTTGAATATCAACGTTGGGGTCAACTGCCTAATGTAGCCCGAATGGATCAGCAAGATTTCAGCTTAACAATACTGGGTAAATCTCTCACATAAAGTCAGATGAGCTAACTGGACTAAAATAAGCATTATGATCACTGCTTACCTAAATCAACGGGTATGCTATGCCTTAATAGGGCCGCAAATAGCTTAAGTCGATAAGGCTAAAACCTCATTAAGGCTTAAACAAACCAATGATATCTTGCTCGGCTTTTTCTGCAGCTTGCTTGGGACGCTCGGCGCGGTAGTCACAGCTTACGCACTCAATATGCTCGCGCTCTTCACCGTCGATTTGCTCAACGATTAAACGAATAGAATCTTGCTCACTACACTCTGGGCATACTGCGCCAGCAATAAAACGATGTCTTGCCATAGTTAACTCTAGTTTGCACTACCATGTTGCTATGCGGCATTCACCGCATCGGTTATCATAGCGGCATTATTGCATACTTTTAGCAGCACATAGCAACAACCATGATCGTAGCCAACAACATTAGCCTGCAGCGCGGCAGCAAATTTCTATTAGCAGAAACCAACCTCACTATTCACGCTGGTCAAAAAGTGGGTTTAGTCGGTCAAAATGGCTGCGGTAAGTCTTCGCTATTCGCCTTGCTTAAAAATCAGCTGCAAGTTGATGAAGGCGACCTAAAAGTACCGAGCAAGTGGGAAATTTCCAGCGTAGCCCAAGAAACACCAGAGCTACAACGCAGCGCTATTGATTACGTGCTTGACGGTGACCAAGAGTTTCGCCAATTGGAACAAGATATCGCCGCTGCTGAAGAATCAGACGAGGGCGAGCTTATCGCTACCTTGCACACCCAAATGGATACCATTGGCGGCTACCAGATAAAAACCAAAGCTGCCGAGCTACTGGCTGGTTTAGGTTTTAGCGAAGCCGGCCAACAACAAAGCGTGAGTGATTTTTCTGGTGGTTGGCGAATGCGCCTAAACTTAGCCCAAGCGCTGCTGGTTCGCTCTGATTTATTGTTACTGGATGAGCCAACCAACCACTTAGACTTAGACACCGTTGTATGGCTAGAGCAATGGCTAAAGCGCTATCCCGGAACATTAATCCTTATCTCGCACGACCGTGATTTCCTCGATAACATTGTTAATCGCATCGTGCATATTGAGCATCAAAAGCTAAACGAATATACCGGTGGTTACTCCGACTTTGAGCAAATGCGCGCGACGCAGTTAGCTCAACAACAAGCTATGTATGAAAAACAGCAACGCGAGCGCGCCCACATGCAAAGCTTTGTGGATCGTTTCCGTTATAAAGCCAGCAAAGCTAAGCAAGCGCAAAGCCGCTTAAAAGCGCTAGAGAAAATGGAAGTGATAAGCCAAGCACATGTCGACTCGCAGTTTAGCTTCCACTTTAGAGAACCCGACAACTTGCCACTTCCCTTGCTCACTATGGAAAAGGTGAGCGCCGGTTATGAAGACAAAACCATTTTAGAACAGGTTAAATTTAACTTAGTTCCCGGCAGCCGAATTGGCCTATTGGGGCGTAATGGTGCTGGTAAATCAACCTTTATTAAGCTGTTATCAGGCGAACTTAAAGCACTCGCTGGCAAGGTTGAAATAAACAAAATGGCAAAAGTGGGTTATTTTGCTCAGCACCAGCTTGAAACACTGCGCCCCGACGATACACCTATGCAGCATTTGCAACGCTTAGCACCAAACTCGACAGAGGCTGAACTACGCAAGTATTTAGGCAGCTTTGGTTTTCAAGGAGATAAAGCGCTCGAGCAAGTAGCCCCCTTTAGCGGTGGCGAAAAGGCCCGCTTAGTATTGGCCTTGGTAGTGTGGCAAAAGCCTAACTTGCTACTGCTGGATGAGCCAACCAACCACCTCGATTTAGAAATGCGACATGCGCTAACGCTGGCACTGCAAGAGTTTACCGGAGCAATGATTATTGTTTCGCACGACCGAGCCCTGCTGCGTGCTACCACCGATGAGTTTTACTTGGTAGATAGCCAACAGGTCTCTCCCTTTAACGGCGACTTGGATGATTACCAGCAGTGGCTTACCCAAGCCAATAGATTAGAGAACAGCAGTGCGAGTGCTGCAAATAGCGCTAACCCGGTAAACCAACGCAAAGAACAAAAACGTCGCGAAGCCGAGTTTCGTCAGCAAACTAAAGGCATTCGTAAAGAATTAGAAAGTTTAGAAAAGCGCAGTGCTAAAGCCCAAAAAACGCTTGATGGCATCGAGCAAAAAATGGCTGAACCAGAACTGTACGAAGCCGATAACAAAAATCAGCTACAAAAATTATTAAAACAACAAGCAGAACTTAAGAGCGAACTCGAAGAAACTGAGCTAAGCTGGTTTGACCTGCAAGAACAGCTAGAAGAGCAACAACACGCTTTTGGCATCGAGCAGGCTAATTAAGCCACTTGACCAATTTTGTTAGTACAGTAAGGTAACTAACAATAAAACTATTAATAAAGATTCAAGGATGTATATGAACACGGCGTTAGACCGCTCACGATTGATTATTGCCATTGTGCTTATTGTGGTGGGTATTGCAGTAATAGCCTATGTATTACCTCAAACCATCAGTTTAGTATCTCTGCCTCATGATGCCCCATTTATGCAAGGCTTCTTTGAATGGCTAATGGCAGATACCGACGCGATTAACGAGCAAGTAAGCGAAGAATTTTTCGAGATATTTCAAACCTTTATTAAGGTTATTGTATTAGTTGTATTCCTTTGGGTTTGTGTGAAGCTAGTCAGCGTAGGCCTAATGATTATTCGCGAAGGTGTTGGCTTAATAAAACCAGCTAATAGCAGCGAAAAGAAAGCTAAATAGCCCTTAATAAGGCAATAAAAAAGCGAGTGTTAGCACTCGCTTTTTTATTTCTTCGCTATGGCAGCTTTATAAACCTAGCACCATGCTGGCCAGCCCAAAATACACCAATACCCCAGATACATCAGCAATAGTTGCCACTAAAGGTCCCGATGCTGTGGCAGGGTCCATCTTCATCTTGTTGAGCAAGAATGGAAGACTCAAACCGACTAGTGAGCCTACTAGTACAATAATAATCATCGACATTGAAACGATCATGGCGACATCTGGTCCACCACGAAATACACCAACACTGTATACTGCCGCCGCCATAGTTAAGCCCAAGGCCAAACCAACCAGTAGCTCTCGCGCAAATAATTTGGACCAATCATTTTTGTCTACTTCACCGGTTGCTAATGCACGCACCATAAGCGCAGCTGCCTGCGAGCCAGCATTACCGCCACTGCCAATAAGCAAAGGTAAAAAGAACACTAAGGCGACATGGCTGGCAATAGTATCTTCAAAGTGAGCAATACCAGCCCCCGAGAACATTGCGCCAAACACCAGTAATACCAGCCACATGACCCGCTTACGATACAGCTCCCAAATGCTCACGCGATCAACGGTTTCATCTAACTTGCCTACCGAGGCACTTTTTTGCGCATCTTCGGTGGCTTCTTCAACGGCCGCATCCATCGCATCATCGTAAGTCACGATGCCCACTAACTTTTGCACCTCATCAACCACCGGTAAAGCCAGTAAGTCGTAATGACGAATTTGCTTAGCGGCCTGCTCTTGGCTCTCTTCAACGGTTACCGATACCACTTCGGTACGCATTAACTCACGTACTTGAGTATCTGGAGAGGCCAAGATCAACTCACGTAAAGACACAGTGCCGCGCAAACGGCGTTGGCCGTCAATCACGTAGGTTTGGTAAATGGTTTCTTTATCTGGCGCTTCTAAGCGCAGCTGCTTAAGTGCTCGGCTAACTAACCAATGCTCTTTTAAGGTAGCGTAGTCAGAGGTCATTATCGCCCCTGCTGTACCTTCTGCATAACTTGACAGCTTACGTAAATCTTCACGTTCGGCTTGCGCTAAACCCGGTAACACCATGGCGCGCTGCTCTTCGTCTAAATCATTGTATAAATCGGCCCGCTCATCGGCGTCCATACGTGAAAATAAGGCAGCCAATTTATGGCGCTTCATCAAACCGGCAACATCGGCTTGCAAGTAAGGCGGCAAATAAGAAAAAACCTTGGCGCGATCACCCAAGGAGAACATAGAGATTAGCGGCAACGCTTCTTTAGGTTCGAATTCTGCTAAAGCTTGGCCAATATCTGCAAAGTGATACTCATCAAGGGTAGAACGAAGAGTTGGTTTATCGAGATTAACTAGGGCTAGCTCTAGTTTTTGTTGAAGTTGTGCCATGTACTGCTCCAGCTATCGCATAGAGCCTGACATCAACGAGACGGACTACACGAAGGAAATTTTTTGTATAAGATTTAAAAAACAATAAAAGTTTCGACTGTCGGGGTCCGGGTTCATAGAAGATTCTCAGTGATAAAATCGGCGCAAATTGTAGGGGGGAATCGCCTTTAATTCAAGAAATTTCCGCTCCGAGAGCAGCGCCTCAGAGCAGAAATATGTAGTTGTTTTAGTTGTTGTAACCCAAGTTAGGCGCTAACCAACGCTCAGCGTCTTCCAAGGACATGTTTTTACGCTGGGCATAATCTTCAACCTGATCTTTTTGAATAGACGCTACTGCAAAGTAACGACTCTCTGGGTGCGAGAAATACCAGCCAGATACCGCTGCACCAGGCCACATTGCGTAGCTTTCGGTTAACTGCATACCAATGCGTTGTTCAACATCAAGTAGCTCCCAAATTAAGCCTTTTTCGGTATGCTCTGGGCATGCCGGATAACCAGGCGCAGGACGAATACCTTGATAGTTTTCACGAATCAGCTCTTCGTTGCTTAACGCTTCATCGGCAGCATAACCCCAATACTCTTTACGCACTTGTGCATGCAAATATTCAGCAAACCCTTCGGCTAAACGGTCGGCTACCGCCTTCACCATAATGGCGTTGTAATCATCGCCATCTTCTTTGTAGGCTTCAGCTAATTCGTCTTCACCAATTCCGCCGGTCACGGCAAATGCGCCAAAATAGTCTGCCTTGCCAGAAGACTTAGGCGCAATAAAGTCGGCCAAACAGTTGTTGGCTCCCTTTTTCTTTTCTGTTTGCTGGCGAAGCTGAGAGCTTACACCCAGCAATTCGCTGCGCGACTCATCGCGATAAATTTCGATGTCATCGCCCACGCTGTTAGCAGGGAATAGCCCAAATACACCAGACACTTTTATTTCGTCCTTGGCTTTAAAACGCTCTAACATCACCTTTGCATCAGCAAAGATACGTTTGGCTTCTTCACCTACCACTTCATCTTCTAATATACGTGGATATTTACCGGCCAAAGACCAGGTCATAAAGAATGGTGTCCAATCGATATAAGGTTCTATCTCGGCAATTGATACATTCTCAAATTGCTGAATGCCCAACTGCTTAGGCACGGGTGGCGTATAATTTTGCCAGTCAATGCTTACTGCATTAGCGCGTGCGGCTTCCAGAGTAACTGGTGGAGTACGAGGTCGCTTACGTGCATGCTGCTCGCGCACAATGTCGTAGTCTTTATCCAGTTTTTCAACAAAGGCTGGACGCAGCTCGTCTGATAACAAACTTTGGCACACACCTACTGCACGAGAGGCATTAGATACGTAAACAACTGGCTTCTCATAATTTTGTTCAATTTTTACTGCGGTGTGTGCTTTAGAAGTTGTCGCGCCACCAATTAGCAGTGGGATATCTAGGCCAGTACGTTGCATTTCTTTAGCAACGTGCACCATTTCATCCAGCGAAGGTGTAATCAAGCCAGATAGGCCAATCATGTCTACCTGTTCTTCTTTGGCTACTTTTAAGATTTTATCGCAAGGCACCATCACACCTAGGTCAATCACTTCAAAGTTATTACATTGCAGCACCACACCAACAATGTTTTTGCCAATATCGTGTACGTCACCTTTAACAGTGGCCATAACAATCTTGCCGTTAGAGCGTTGCCCTTCGCCTTTTTCTGCTTCGATATAAGGTTGCAGATAGGCCACTGCTCGCTTCATCACTCGCGCCGATTTAACCACTTGCGGAAGGAACATTTTACCGGCGCCAAATAAGTCGCCCACTACGTTCATACCATCCATCAATGGCCCTTCAATCACATGCAGCGGACGCTCTGCAGCTTGGCGAGCTAGTTCCGTATCCTCTTCGATGAATTCGGTAATACCTTTAACTAAAGCGTGCTCTAAGCGCTTGTTTACGTCCCACGTCCGCCACTCTAAATCTTGAGCACTTTCTTGCTGAGTTCCGTCACCACGGTACTTCTCGGCAATCTCTAACAGCTCTTCGGTTGCGTTGTCATGGGTATTTAGTACAACCGCTTCAACTTTGTCTTTAAGCTCTTTG
Organism: Agarivorans sp. OAG1; assembly: GCF_037076485.1. Classification (NCBI taxonomy): domain Bacteria; kingdom Pseudomonadati; phylum Pseudomonadota; class Gammaproteobacteria; order Alteromonadales; family Alteromonadaceae; genus Agarivorans; species Agarivorans sp. OAG1. The sequence goes on along the minus strand of NZ_AP028990.1, from coordinate 441,465 downwards.
GGAATGTCTTCGTAAATGGCTAGCTGGCCTGCATTTACAATACCCATGTCCATGCCATTTTTAATGGCGTAATACAGGAATACCGCGTGAATAGCTTCACGTACAGGGTTGTTTCCGCGGAATGAGAAACTTACATTTGAGACGCCGCCCGAGATCATTGCATGAGGCAAGTTATCTTTGATGTCTTTAACCGCTTCGATGAAATCAACCGCATAGTTGTTATGTTCGTCGATACCGGTAGCTACAGCAAAGATATTAGGATCGAAGATGATATCTTCTGGTGGGAAGCCTACTTGATTCACCAAAATATCGTAAGACTTGCTACAAATCTCGAACTTACGCTCTCGCGTATCAGCTTGCCCCACTTCATCAAAAGCCATCACAATCACGGCAGCGCCATAACGGCGAAGAATTTTGGCTTGCTCAATAAAAGGCTCCACCCCTTCTTTCATAGAGATGGAGTTAACTACAGGTTTACCTTGCACACACTGCAAACCCGCTTCAAGAATGTCCCACTTTGATGAGTCGATCATTACCGGCACTTTGGCAATGTCTGGCTCTGAAGCAACCATGTTTAAAAAGCGCACCATGGCAGCTTTAGAATCAAGCATGCCTTCATCCATGTTCACATCGATGATTTGCGCGCCGTTTTCTACCTGCTGCAAGGCAACCTCGATGGCTTTATCGTAGTTTTCTTCTTTAATTAAGCGCTTAAACATGGCCGAGCCAGTAACGTTGTTACGCTCACCCACATTTACAAACAAGGTTTCAGGGGTAATGGTTAGAGGCTCTAGTCCAGATAAACGACAGGCAATGTCTATTTCTGGCAATTGGCGCGGCGTAACTCCTTCTACCGCATCGGCCATCGCTTTAATGTGTTCTGGCGTTGTACCACAACAACCACCTACAAGGTTTAAGAAACCAGCGCGAGCCCATTCACCAATATGTTCAGCCATTTCTTGGGCTTCTAGATCATATTCACCAAAAGCATTGGGTAAACCTGCATTAGGGTGAGCCGACACATAGCTCTCGCTTACGCGGCTTAGCTCTTCTACATATTGGCGTAGCTCATCAGGACCAAGCGCACAGTTCAGACCCATGCTAATTGGCTCGGCGTGACGCAAGGAATTATAAAATGCCTCGGTTGTTTGGCCACTTAAGGTACGCCCTGACGCGTCGGTAATAGTACCGGAAATCATTATGGGTAAATCAATGCCCAATTCATCGTAAACTGATTTAACCGCAAACACTGCGGCTTTAGCATTTAAGGTATCGAAGATAGTTTCGATAAGAATCAGGTCGCTACCGCCTTCAATTAAAGCCTTAGTCGACTCTTCGTAAGCTTCTACTAACTCGTTAAAAGTAACGTTTCGGTAACCTGGGTCGTTCACATCAGGAGATATAGAACAGGTACGGTTAGTTGGCCCTAGCACCCCCGCTACAAAACGCGGGCGATCTGGGTTTAGCGCGGTAACTTCATCGGCCACCTCACGGGCTATTCTGGCTGCTTCTCGGTTTATCTCAGCAGAATAAGCTTCCATGTCATAATCGGCCATGGCGATAGTGGTGGCGTTAAAGGTATTGGTTTCGAGAATATCAGCGCCGGCAAGTAGATAATCGCGGTGGATATCGGCAATGATTTTAGGCTGAGAAAGGACCAACATATCGTTGTTACCTTTCACATCGGTATGCCAATCGGCAAAGCGTTCTCCGCGGTAATCAGCCTCTTCCAACTTGTAAGATTGAATCATGGTTCCCATGCCGCCATCAATAATCATGATGCGTTGAGAAAGTTGCTTTTCTAATTGAGGCCTTGCTGACACGGGAACATCCTATTTCTTTCGCTGGTATTTCGACACGGCAGTGTAGCACACTGCCTTTAAAGGCTTAGCTGCGATAAAGTTATATGAAATTATTTCAAGATATTATCGGATTTTGGTTTTAGCTCTGTTAAGTCGTACGGCGTGATTTGGTACACACAGTAATTTAGCCAATTGTTGTAAAGCAAATGACCATGACTGCGCCATGTAGCACAAGGTGAGTTGCCACAATCATCTTGCGGGTAGTAATTCTCTGGTAACTGAGGATTCAAACCTTCTTGGCTGTCACGCTGATATTCGTTATCTAAGGTGTCGGCGGCGTATTCTGGATGCCCAGTAATAAATACTTGACGGAAATCTTCACTGGCAAACAAATAACTACCGGCTTCGGGGTTATCGGCCAATACTGTTAAGTCAGTTTCTTCGGTGATCAAATTAGAATCGAAGTGAGCATAACGTGACAAAGGTGCTAAAAAGGCGTCGTCAAAACCGCGCACTAAGGGGTTATGCTTATGCTTAGTTTGATGCCAATACACCCCTGACAACTTCTTCTCACGCGTCTGTTTTTCTAATCCATATAAATGATACAAAGCAGCTTGCGCCGCCCAACATAAGTACAACGTTGAAGTTACGTGAGTTGTCGACCAATCGATGATTTCTTTTACTTGGTCCCAGTAATAAACGTCTTCGAATGCAACTTGACCAAGCGGTGCACCAGTAATAATTAGGCCGTCAAAATTGCGCTCTCGCAATTTCTCGAAATCTCGATAAAACTTATCAATATGCTCTTGCGGAGTATTTTTAGACACGCGGTGATTAATCCGTAATAGCTTTACGTTCACTTGCAGCGGCGAGTTAGAAAGCAAGCGAAGGATCTGATTCTCAGTCTCGATTTTCTTTGGCATCAAGTTAAGCAATACCACTTCCAAGGGACGAATATCCTGGTGAGCAGCACGGCTCTCTGGCATTACAAATATGTTTTCATTGCGCAATACTTCAGCAGCGGGTAACTGATCAGGAATACAAATTGGCATATAAAGGTTCCTTGCTAACAACAGGCAATGTATGTCTAGACATCTAGATACCTATTTTAGTTAGATTGTAGTGTATGTCTAGAACTTGTTAAAAGCAGCTGATTTTGTGTGCCAAATTCTTCATAATGCAGGCTAGACGGATGAAGTAGAAAGGAAAAATGGCAGAGTTAAAGCTAAATGTTGAACGCTTACAGATAGGAGTTTACGTAAAGCTTCCTGTTAAGTGGGGCGAGCACCCATTTATGTTCACCAGCTTCAAAATTAAAAGCCAAGACCAAATTGAGGTTATTCATAACCTAGGTTTAAAACATGTCATTGTTGTTCCAGAAAAGAGCGACAAACCACCGCTGCCCGTTGACCAAGAAAATGGCGATAGTAAAAAGGCCGACCCCAAAGCCCAAGAGAAAGCAGAAAAAGCCCTTTGGGAAGAGAAGCGCGCCCGTATCGAAGAACTTAAAAACTACCGCCGCAATCTGCAAAAAGTAGAAAAAGAGTTCGATCGCTCTATGGCGCAAGTGCGGGCGGTAATGTCTAAGCTTAAAAGCCGCCCGCTAAATGCGGTAGACGATGCAACTAGCCTAATTAACAACTTAGCCGATGACTTACTGTCCGGCGAAAACGTTGTACTTCATCTAATGAACGACAGCAAAGATGCTGATAGCTTTTATTACCATAGCCTCAACGTATCTATCCTTGCGATGATGCTGGCTAAAGCAGCCGGTTTTTCCGAGCGTGATATTAAGATTTTGGGTCTTTCGGGATTATTCCACGATGTGGGTAAAATGAAGATCCCAGATAAGATTTTACGTAAGCCGGGCAAGCTAACTGCTCAAGAAGCAAACTTACTTAAAATGCACACCAAGTACGGTGCTGATTTTCTAAAGCTCTCTGAAACGCTACCGGCCAAAGTTAAGTTAATTGCTGAGCAACACCACGAGTTTTTAGATGGAAGTGGTTATCCCAAAAAGCTTAAGGGTGAACAAATCGACCGTTTGTCTCAGCTTATTTCAGTGGTAAATGAATACGACAGCTTGTGTCATCCGCGAGATGTGAAGCAAACTCGCATTCCTTTCACTGTTATTTCATATCTTTATAAACAGCGTAAAGAACAACTAAATACAGCCGATTTAGGCATTCTGATCCGCTTGCTGGGCATTTACCCACCAGGCAGCGTAGTACAGCTTAGCTCAGGCCAAATTGGCTTGGTGATGTCGGTTAACTCTGAGCGTTTATTATTTCCAGCGGTACAAGTTTACGACGCTAATATTCCACGTACCGAAGCGCCAATTATCGATTTAGAAGCTGCTGGCTTAACCATAGAGAAAGCCTTAAAGCCAAGCGCATTGCCCGATGCAGTGTTTGAATACCTGAACCCTCGGGCACGTATTTCTTACTACTTCGACCACAATAAACGTTTGTAACTACCTCGTTTTCTTCCTTCAGCAATAGCAAATTTTAGACAAAAAAAAGCCGGACCTAAGTCCGGCTTTTTAAGCTTGGTGTCTGAGTTTACTCAGCAGCTTCTTCAACTACTTCTTCAACTTCAGGACGGTCCAATAATTCAATGTATGCCATAGGAGCATTGTCGCCAGCACGGAAACCACATTTTAAAATGCGAGTATAACCGCCTGCACGTTCTTTGAATCGTGGGCCGATTTCAGCAAATAGCTTACCAACAACTTCTGCATCGCGAGTACGAGCAAAAGCTAGACGACGGTTAGCTACACTGTCATTTTTAGCCAATGTAATTAATGGCTCAACAACACGGCGAAGCTCTTTGGCTTTAGGCAATGTTGTCTTGATAACTTCATGGCGAACCAATGAACTGGCCATATTCCGGAACATAGCCTGACGATGGCTGCTATTTCGGTTCAATTGACGACCACTCTGACGATGGCGCATGACCTTATCCTTCTATATTAAGACGTTAAAACCAGTGACTACTTATCAGCAATGCTAGCAGGTGGCCAGTTTTCTAGGCGCATACCTAGAGATAGACCACGTGATGCTAATACATCTTTGATTTCTGTAAGCGACTTCTTACCCAAGTTAGGGGTTTTAAGTAGCTCAACTTCGGTACGTTGTACCAAGTCACCAATGTAATGAATCGCTTCTGCCTTCAAACAGTTAGCAGAGCGTACTGTCAACTCTAGATCATCGACAGGACGAAGCAGGATTGGATCAAACTCTGGCTTCTCTTCTTTTTCTTCTGGCTCACTTACGTCACGTAAGTCAACGAAGGCATCCAACTGCTCTGCAAGAATTGTTGCACTGCGGCGGATAGCTTCCTCTGGATCAAGAGTACCATTGGTTTCCATATCGATAACCAATTTGTCCAAGTCAGTACGTTGCTCTACACGTGCAGCTTCAACAGTATAAGCTATACGCTCTACTGGGCTGTAAGCAGCATCTGTTAGCAAACGACCAATTGGACGCTCTTCATCTTCAGAGTGAACCCGAACTGAAGCTGGTACGTAACCACGACCACGTTCTACCTTAATGCGCATGCTGATTTCAGCGTTGCTGCTAAGGTGACAAATAACGTGCTCAGGGTTAGTGATTTCGACATCAGCGTCGTGCTGAATGTCGCCTGCAACCACAGGACCTGCTCCAGACTTGGTAAGACTTAAGGTTACTTCGTCTTTACCTTCTAACTTTACAGCAATACCTTTTAGGTTAAGCAAGATTTCCAAGATATCCTCTTGAACACCTTCCTTACTGCTGTACTCATGCAACACGCCATCGATTTCTACTTCAGTTACCGCACAACCTGGCATAGAAGATAAAAGAATACGACGAAGAGCGTTACCTAAAGTGTGGCCAAAACCACGCTCTAACGGCTCAAGCGTAACTTTTGCACGAGTTGGGCTAACTTGTTCGATCTCAACTAGCCTTGGTTTTAGAAACTCTGTTACAGAACCCTGCATTGTGTCCTCTCTATAATTCAACTTTACTTAGAGTAAAGTTCGACGATCAGCTGTTCGTTAATTTCCGCAGACAAGTCAGCGCGCTCAGGTAGGCGCTTGAAAGTGCCTTCCATCTTAGTTGCGTCTACTTCTACCCACGATGCCGCTTCACGTTGTCCAGCGATTTCTAAAGATGCAACGATACGCGCTTGCTTCTTAGATTTTTCGCGAACACTGATAACGTCTTCTGGTAGTACCTTGTAAGAAGGAATGTTTACCACTTTACCGTTTACTAGAATAGCTTTGTGGCTAACTAGCTGACGAGCTTCGGCGCGAGTTGCACCAAAACCTACACGGTAAACAACGTTATCCAAACGACTTTCTAACAATTGCAACAAGTTTTCACCGGTGTTGCCTTTAAGGCGAGCAGCAGCTTTATAGTAGTTGCGGAATTGCTTTTCAAGAATGCCGTATAAACGACGAACTTTTTGCTTCTCACGAAGCTGTAAACCGTAGTCTGAAAGACGCGCTTTACGTGCACCGTGTTGTCCAGGTGCTGTATCCAGCTTACACTTTGTGTCGATCGCACGTACGCCACTTTTCAAGAAAAGATCGGTACCTTCACGACGGCTAAGTTTAAGCTTTGGACCTAAATATCTTGCCATTTTTCTTTCTCCAATCTATCCAGAAACTACACGCGGCGTTTCTTAGGTGGACGACAGCCATTGTGTGGAATCGGAGTCACGTCGGTGATGTTAGTCACACGGAAACCCGCAGCATGTAATGCACGGATTGAAGACTCACGACCAGGACCTGGGCCGTTTACAAACACTTCTACGTTCTTAAGGCCGTAGTCTTTAGCTGCTTCAGCAGCACGTTCAGCAGCAACCTGTGCAGCGAACGGAGTAGACTTACGAGAACCACGGAAACCTGAACCACCTGCGGTAGCCCAAGAAAGCGCGTTGCCCTGACGATCAGTGATAGTCACGATAGTATTGTTGAAAGACGCATGGATATGAGCCATGCCATCAGCAACTTGTTTTTTTACGCGTTTACGAGCGCGAGTCGGAGTTTTAGCCATTATCACTCACCCCTTATTTCTTAATAGGTTTGCGAGGACCTTTACGGGTGCGCGCATTAGTTTTAGTGCGCTGACCGCGAAGGGGCAAACTGCGACGATGACGAAGTCCACGGTAACAACCGAGGTCCATCAGGCGCTTAATGTTCATAGATACTTCACGGCGTAGATCACCTTCAACGGTGAATTTAGCTACTTCGTCACGAAGTTTATCGATTTGTGTTTCGTCAAGTTCTCTGATCTTTACATCTTCAGCGATACCAGCTGCCGCACAGATTTTCTGTGAACGGGTTAAGCCAATGCCGAAGATTGCAGTTAAAGCAATAACTGCGTGCTTCTGATCAGGAATGTTAATGCCGGCTATACGGGCCATTGGCACACTCCTATTTTTCGTGTTAAACGAAGGCCATCTGTGAAAAGCCCGTAAGGATACTCAACAGATGACCACATTGCAAATAATATTGTCTTGAAATCTACTAACTAGCCTTGGCGCTGTTTATGCTTTGGCTCACTGCAAATTACACGCACAACACCGTTGCGCTTAATAACTTTACAGTTACGGCAGATTTTCTTAACGGATGCACGTACTTTCATTGCTATCTCCGCAAAAGTTAAAGTCCAATCTCAAGGGCGGCCTATCGGCCGTAACCTTTAAGATTAGCTTTTTTCAGAACCGAACCATATTGATGAGACATCAAATGGGTTTGGACCTGAGCCATAAAGTCCATGATAACCACCACTACAATAAGTAGCGAAGTACCACCGAAGTAGAACTGAACGTTCATTCCGATCATCATAAACTCAGGAATTAAACATACAAACGTGATGTACAAAGCACCAGCTAGGGTTAAACGAGTCATCACCTTGTCAATGTATCGCGAGGTTTGTTCACCAGGACGAATACCTGGAATGAACGCGCCACTCTTCTTCAAGTTGTCTGCTGTTTCGCGAGGGTTAAATACCAACGCAGTATAGAAGAAGCAGAAGAAGATAATGGCTGCTGCATACAAGAACACATATAACGGTTGCCCAGGTTGTAGCGTTAGCGATAAGTCAGATAAGAAAGACAAGCCTTCATTTTGACCAAACCACTGAGCTAATGTGCCAGGGAACAGAATAATACTTGAAGCAAAAATAGCTGGGATAACACCCGCCATGTTTACCTTAAGTGGTAAATGTGTGCTTTGCGCAGCAAACACTTTGCGACCTTGTTGGCGTTTTGCATAGTTAACAACGATACGACGTTGTCCACGTTCTACAAATACCACAAAGAAGGTCACCGCAAATACAAGAGCAACGATGAACAAGAGTAACAACAAATGTAACTCTCCTTGACGCGCCTGCTCAGCCGTCTGACCGATTGCAGAAGGCAATCCTGCCACAATACCAGCAAAAATCAGAATCGAGATCCCGTTGCCAATACCGCGTTCAGTAATTTGCTCACCTAACCACATTAGGAACATAGTTCCCGTTACCAAGCTAACCACAGCAGTGAAATAGAATGGTAGGCCTGGGTTAATTACCAGACCAGCCATCATATTTGGTAAGCCAGTAGCAATACCAATAGCTTGGAAGGTTGCTAGAACCAGTGTGCTATAACGCGTGTATTGACTAATTTTACGTCGACCCGACTCGCCTTCCTTTTTAAGTTCGGCAAGCGTTGGGTGAACAACAGTCAATAACTGGATGATAATCGATGCCGAAATATACGGCATGATACCTAACGCGAAAATAGACGCACGTGAAAGTGCACCACCTGAAAACATATTAAACATTTCCAGAATGGTACCCTTCTGCTGGTCAAACAACGCGGCCAGTACAGCGGCATCAATCCCAGGTAACGGCACAAAGGAGCCGGCTCGGAACACAATAATGGCTCCAAGCACAAATAATAAACGACTCTTAAGCTCGCTTAAGCCGCCTTGTGCACTTGCTGATGCTGTTCCTGGATTCTTAGCCATGTTTTGTACTATTCCTCGATTTTACCGCCAGCAGCTTCAATAGCTGCCAGTGCGCCTTTAGTTACACGCAGGCCACGTAAGGTAACTGGTGCTTTAACTTCGCCAGATAGTACTACTTTTGCAAACTTAATGTTGCGAGTAATAAGACCAGCCGCCTTCAAAGCGTCCAAATCTACCACGTCAGCAGTAACTTTAGCTAGCTCAGCAGTGCGAACTTCAGCAGTTACCATTGATTTACGTGAAGTAAAACCAAATTTAGGCAAACGTTGTTTCAATGGCATTTGACCGCCTTCGAAACCTGGACGAACACTACCGCCAGAACGAGACTTCTGACCTTTGTGACCACGACCACCGGTTTTACCTAAACCAGAACCAATACCACGACCTACACGCTTAGCATTTGGCTTAGAGCCAGCAGCTGGAGAAAGAGTATTCAAACGCATGATTATTCTCCCTCAACCTTAACCATGTAAGAAACTTTATTAATCATACCGCGAACACAAGGAGTATCCTCTAGTTCAACAGTGTGATTAATGCGACGAAGACCTAGACCTGTTAAAGTCGCACGGTGCTTAGGCAAACGCCCGATACCGCTTTTAGTCTGTGTTACTTTAATTTTGTTCGACATGGCTTATTACCCCAGAATTTCTTGGACGCTTAGGCCACGCTTCGCAGCAACGTCTTGTGGAGAATGCATATTCTCAAGAGCGTCGATAGTAGCGCGAACAATGTTAATTGGGTTAGTAGAACCGTATGCCTTAGACAATACGTTCTGCACACCCGCAACTTCTAGAACAGCACGCATCGCACCACCGGCAATAATACCAGTACCCTCTGATGCAGGTTGCATGTAAACACGCGACCCAGAGTGGCGACCCTTAATAGGATGCTGCAGTGTAGTGCCTCTCAGCTGTACACTAGTAAGGTTACGACGCGCTTTTTCCATTGCTTTTTGAATAGCAGCAGGAACTTCACGTGCTTTACCATAACCAAACCCTACGCGACCGTTACCGTCACCCACTACTGTTAGAGCAGTGAAACTGAAGATACGACCACCTTTAACTACTTTTGACACACGGTTTACAGCGATAAGCTTTTCGTTCAGATCACTACCGGCTTGTGCTTCAAATTTAGACATGACTCACTCCTTAGAACTGAAGACCAGCTTCACGTGCTGCTTCTGCAAGCGCAGCAACGCGGCCGTGGTACTTAAAGCCTGAACGGTCAAAAGCTACAGATGTAACGCCTTTTTCAGCAGCACGTTCAGCGATTGCTTTACCTACTGCAGTAGCGGCAGCTACATTACTTAAACTTTCAAGACCGTTAGCAACGGCTTTATCTACTGTTGATGCTGCGGCAATAACCTGTGCATCAGGTGCAATCACCTGCGCGTAAATATGGCGCGGAGTACGGTGAATCACCAGGCGGGTTTTACCCAACTCTTGCATAGCTTTGCGAGTGCGTGTTGCACGACGCAGACGAGCAATTTTCTTTTCCATAGTGTTAACCTACTTCTTCTTAGCCTCTTTACGGCGAACATTTTCGTCAGAGTAACGAACACCTTTACCTTTGTAAGGCTCTGGTGGACGGAACGCGCGAATGTCTGCTGCTACCTGACCAACAACTTGCTTATCAGCACCTTTCAGTACGATTTCAGTTTGTGATGGACACTCTGCTGTAACACCTTCTGGTAAGGTGTAATCTACAGGGTGAGAAAAACCTAAAGTTAGGTTAACTACCTTGCCTTTAACAGCGGCACGGTAACCAACACCTAATAGTGTCAGTTTTTTCTCAAACCCGTCTGTAACGCCAACAACCATGTTGTTGCTAAGAGCACGAGCTGTACCTGCTTGAGCTGAAGAACCACCTTCAACTACAGCAAATTTCAATTCGTTTTCTTCTTTCGTTACAACAACTGCGTCATTAAAAACGCGAGTCAATGTACCTTTGCTACCTTTAACCGTTAATTCTTGGCCGTTGATATTTACTTCAACGCCAGCAGGAATTGTAACGGGAGCCTTGGCTACGCGAGACATATTACCTACCTCCGGTTAAGCTACGTAACAGACGATTTCACCGCCCATGCCAGCTTTACGTGCTGCACGGTCAGTCATAACGCCTTTAGATGTAGAAACGATTGCAACGCCAAGGCCACCCATAACTTTAGGTAGGTCTTTAGCACCTTTATAAATGCGTAGGCCTGGACGGCTTACACGTTCAATCTTTTCAATAACTTTTTTACCTTCAAAGTACTTGAGGGTAACTTCTAATGACTTTTTCACGTCACCAGTCACAGCGTATCCTGTGATGTAACCTTCTTCTTGCAACAAGTTAGCAATTGCCACTTTTACTTTAGATGAAGGCATAACAACAGATACTTTATTTGCTGATTGACCGTTGCGAACGCGAGTCAACATATCTGCAATAGGATCTTGCATGCTCATAATCGTTTACTCCGTAATTAAGTGGATTACCAACTGGCTTTCTTAAGGCCAGGAACCTCACCGCGCATCATAGCTTCACGCAATTTAATACGGCTTAAGCCGAATTTGCGTAGGTAGCCATGTGGGCGGCCAGTTACGTTACAGCGGTTACGCTGACGAGACCGACTTGAATCACGAGGTAACGATTGCAATTTTAACACTGCGTCCCAACGCTCTTCATCAGAGCTGTTCACGCTGCTAATAATCGCTTTAAGCGCAGCGCGCTTTTCCGCGAAGCGAGCAACGGCTTTTTCACGTTTCACTTCACGAGCTTTCATTGATTGTTTAGCCATAACTAACTCTACCTTACTTACGGAATGGGAAGTTAAAGGCAGCCAGCAGAGCGCGGCCTTCCTCGTTGGTTTCGGCAGTAGTAGTGATAGTAATATCCATACCACGAACCTTATCAACTTTGTCATAATCGATTTCAGGGAAGATGATTTGCTCACGTACACCCATGCTGTAATTACCACGGCCATCGAATGACTTAGCATTCAAACCACGGAAATCTCGAACACGAGGAATAGCGATCGAAATCAAACGCTCTAAAAACTCCCACATACGCTCACCGCGTAGAGTCACTTTACAACCAATTGGGTATCCATCACGGATTTTGAAGCCTGCTACAGATTTACGAGCTTTGGTAGTAAGTGGTTTTTGACCTGAGATAGCCGCTAGATCAGCAATTGCGTGCTCTAGTACTTTCTTGTCATTAACCGCTTCACCCACACCCATGTTAAGGGTGATTTTCTCAATCCGAGGGACTTGCATGATGGATTTGTAACCGAACTCCTTTAAGAGTTCAGGCGTTACAGTTTCCTTATATAGGTCATGCAGTTTCGCCATCGTTAACTCCAGTTACTTTACAATTTCATTAGACGATTTGAATACACGAACTTTTTTGTCGTCTTCAAATCGGAAACCAACGCGATCAGCCTTGCCAGTGGCAGGGTTAAAAATCGCTACGTTTGATGCATCAAGGGCCGCTTCTTTCTCAACAATACCGCCAGCAACACCCAATTGTGGGTTTGGCTTTTGGTGCTTCTTGATTACATTCACGCCTTCAACGAATAGTTTTCCAGTAGGTAAAACTTTGGTTACGCTACCGCGTTTGCCTTTGTCTTTACCTGCAATAACTATTACTTCATCGCCTTTTTGGATTTTATTAGCCATTTTGGACTCCTTAAAGTACTTCTGGCGCTAGAGACACAATTTTCATGAACTGTTCATTTCGCAGTTCACGTGTCACAGGACCAAAGATACGAGTACCAATAGGCTGATTGTTTGCATTCAAGATAACCGCTGCATTGCGGTCAAAACGAATTACAGAACCATCAGGACGACGAACGCCTTTTCTAGTACGCACTACCACAGCATTCATAACGTCACCTTTCTTAACTTTACCGCGAGGAATTGCTTCCTTAACAGTAACTTTAATGATGTCGCCAATTCGTGCATAACGGCGGTGCGAACCACCTAGGACCTTAATACACTGTACAAGGCGCGCGCCGGAATTGTCCGCCACGTCCATAGTAGATTGCATTTGGATCATTTCAGTGCTCCGCTATATATTACAACTGACCCCAGCAATTAGCGCTGAGATCTCTGGCTGCCTAATTAAAGGGCGCGAAATTATAACACCCTAATTTTTTAATTGGTAGGATTGTCTAAATTTTGTTTAATTTAATTAAAAAAACAATAATAAACAAAGAGTTACCACGCAAGCTGCAAGTAAAAAACAGCTAAAAAGAGGCTAATTTCACGCTTGGGTCATTAGAGTTGAAGCTATTAGCCCCAACCTAATCAGATAAACCGACCAATAATTGGCCGATAAAAACAAAAAAGCCCAGCAATAGTGCCGGGCTTAATTGAATATGGTGCTGATAGGCAGATTCGAACTGCCGACCTCACCCTTACCAAGGGTGCGCTCTACCAACTGAGCTATATCAGCGAAATAAAAACCCAGCTATAAGCTGGGTTTCTAATTTGGCGCCTGGCGGTGACCTACTTTCACATGGGGAAGCCCCACACTATCATCGGCGCAGTTGCGTTTCACTTCTGAGTTCGGCATGGAGTCAGGTGGGTCCACAACGCTATTGCCACCAGGCAAAAACTGTTGTCTTTAACATTCGAAAAAGCTGAAACATCTCATGAGCACTAACAAGTATTCATGGTTTCTAAAATAAAGTATCTATAAGCAACACCCTTTAGGTGTTGTATGGTTAAGCCTCACGGGTAATTAGTACAAGTTAGCTCAATGCCTCACAGCACTTACACACCTTGCCTATCAACGTTGTAGTCTCCAACGGCCCTTCAGAGGACTTAAAGTCCTAGTGAGAATTAATCTCGAGGCCTGCTTCCCGCTTAGATGCTTTCAGCGGTTATCAGTTCCGAACGTAGCTACTGGGCAATGCTATTGGCATAACAACCCAAACACCAGCGGTTCGTCCACTCCGGTCCTCTCGTACTAGGAGCAGCTCCCCTCAATTCTCAAACGCCCACGGCAGATAGGGACCGAACTGTCTCACGACGTTCTAAACCCAGCTCGCGTACCACTTTAAATGGCGAACAGCCATACCCTTGGGACCGACTTCAGCCCCAGGATGTGATGAGCCGACATCGAGGTGCCAAACACCGCCGTCGATATGAACTCTTGGGCGGTATCAGCCTGTTATCCCCGGAG